>NZ_VCNP01000043.1 GCF_006782915.1 Streptomyces calvus | reverse complement strand
GAGTGCAGGGCAGATTGCCCACGTGTTACTCACCCGTTCGCCACTAATCCCCACCGAAGTGGTTCATCGTTCGACTTGCATGTGTTAAGCACGCCGCCAGCGTTCGTCCTGAGCCAGGATCAAACTCTCCGTGAATGCTTCCCCGTAATCGGGGCGAACACATCACGAGAGCGGAACCGTAAGGAGGAATAGTCCTCACGGTCCACAGCGTCCTCGCTGTGTTTTTTCAAAGGAACCTCGACCGTCGAAGTATTCCGACGGGCGGGGTATCAACATATCTGGCGTTGACTTTTGGCACGCTGTTGAGTTCTCAAGGAACGGACGCTTCCTTCGTACTCACCCTCTCGGGCTTTCCTCCGGGCGCTTCCCTTCGGTGTTTCCGACTCTATCAGATCTTTCCGATCCGATTTCCTCGGTGCTTTCCAGGTCGATGCTTTCGCGTTTCCCTTTCCGGCGGATCCGACTTTATCAGAAGTTTCGGGGCGGACTGACCGGCCTTCGATTTCCGATTTATCGGGAGGTGCTTCCGCGGAATCGATGTTCCGCCGGGAAGCTGACAGATGCTCACCGTTGCCGTCCGGGGGTGAGACCCCATCTCCAGGCAACTGTTCGAATCTACCTCCCCGCCGGCTCCGTGTCAACGGCTCCTGCGGGGCGAAGAGGAGACTAGCAGGCCAAGGGACCGCCTCGCACATCAGGCGGCCGTGGGCACGTCGGCGCTGCGCTCGGACGCCTCCAGGTCTCCGGTCTCGCCGGCGCGCGCGGCGCGTCCGCCCAGGACGTAGACGTACGCCAGGAAGGCCAGTTCGGCGACGACGCCGATGGTGATGCGCGCCCAGGTGGGCAGGCCCGACGGGGTGACGAAGCCTTCGATGGCTCCGGAGACGAAGAGGACCAGGGCCAGGCCGATCGCCATGGCGAGGGCGGCCCTGCCCTCCTGCGCGAGGGCCGTGCGCCGGGTGCGGGGACCCGGGTCGATGACGGTCCAGCCGAGGCGGAGGCCGGTTCCGGCGGCGACGAAGACTGCGGTCAGTTCGAGAAGGCCGTGTGGCAGGACGAGGCCGAGGAACGTGTCGAGGCGGCCGGCGGAGGACATCAGGCCGAAGCCGATGCCCAGGTTGAGCATGTTCTGGAAGAGGATCCACAGGACCGGCAGGCCCAGGAAGACGCCCAGGATCAGGCAGAGGGCGGCGGCCCAGGCATTGTTCGTCCAGACCTGGGCGGCGAAGGAGGCGGCGGGGTTGCTCGAGTAGTACGTCTCGTACTGGCCGCCGGGGCGGGTGAGCTCCCGCAGCTCGCTGGGGGCCGCGATGGTGGCCTGGACTTCGGGGTGGGTGCCTATCCACCAGCCGAGCAGTGCCGCGACGGCCGTGGACAGCAGTGCCGTGGGCACCCACCAGTGGCGCGACCGGTAGACGGCGGCCGGGAAGCCGTGGGTGAGGAAGCGCGTGACGTCCTGCCAGGACGCCCGGCGCGTGCCCGTCACGGCGCTGCGCGCGCGGGCCACGAGTTGGCTGAGCCGGCCGGTCAGCTGGGGGTCGGGAGCGGCCGACTGGATCAGGGAGAGGTGCGTGGCCGTGCGCTGGTAGAGGACGACGAGTTCGTCGGTCTCCGCGCCGGTGAGCCGGCGGCGGCGCCGGAGCAGGGCGTCGAGGCGGTCCCACTCCGCGCGGTGGGCGGAGACGAAGACGTCGAGGTCCATCGGGGTGCCTGCTCCTCGGCTGTTCGTCGGCGGTCGGCCGGAGCGGTGGACGGATGATCGGTGTGATCGGCTGGTCGTACTGCGGTGCGATGTGGCATCAGCTTGGCAGACTGACGGTGTTCGGGGCAGGCCAGGGAAGGGCGGCGGGCGTGAGTGAGCTGGTGACGGGCGAGGCGGTGGCGCTGGAACTGCGCCCCGCGAGGCTGCCCAGCAGGGCACTGGCCGTGCTGCTCGACCTGGCGGTGGCCGTGGCCGCCTACATCGCCGTGACGATCGCTCTGGTGAGTGCCACGGCCTCGCTGGACCAGGCGGCGCAGACGGCGATATCGATCGCGCTGTTCGTGCTGGTGCTGGTGGGCGGTCCGATCATGGTCGAGACGCTGAGCCAGGGGCGGTCGCTGGGCAAGATGGCGTGCGGGCTGCGGGTGGTGCGGGACGACGGGGGGCCGATCCGGTTCCGGCACGCGCTGGTGCGGGGCCTGATCGGCGTGATCGAGATCCTGATGACGTTCGGGGTCGTGGCCTGCATCGCCTCGCTGGTGTCGGCGCGCGGGCGGCGGCTCGGGGACGTGTTCGCCGGCACGCTCGTGGTGCGGGAGCGGGTGCCGGCCGGGCAGGCGGGGTTCGTGCCGCCGCCTCCGCCCTGGCTGGCCGGGCGTTTCTCCGGGCTGGACCTGTCGGCGGTGCCGGACGGTCTGTGGCTCGCCGTCCGCCAGTACCTGACGCGGATGCGGGAGCTGGAGCCGCAGGTCGGCTGGTCGATGGCGGAGCGGCTGGCCTCGGACCTCGCCGAGCGCACGGGGGCGCCGGTGCCGCCGGGGGTGCCGCCTGCCGCGTATCTGGCGGCGGTGGTGCAGGAGCGGCAGGCCAGGGAGGCGCGGCGGACCTTCGGCGGCCGGGCGTATGGGAGTGGCGGGCAGGCGGGAACGGGCTGGTCCGCCGGTGCGGTGGATGGGAGTGCCGCGGGTGCCGCGGGGCCGACGGGTGCCGCGGGGCCGACGGGTGCCGGGGAGCGGGCCGGGACGGCCGCCGGTCCTTCAGCCGGGACGGGGCCCGGGACGGCGGCCGGTGCGTGGGCGGTGCCCGGGACGCCGGGTGCGGTGCCGCGGGAGAGCGGTTCCTCCGGGCTCGGCGGTGCGCCGCGGGAGGGCACTGCCTTCGAGCAGTCACGGGCACCGCGGGAGAACGGGGCCGCCGACCGGCCTTCGACGGGGTTCGTGCCGCCGGCCTAGGGTCTGTCGTTTGGATCAGGTCGGCTGGGAGACACAGCGCTTCTCAGCCCACCCGAGCGGGGCGTGGTGCGTGCAGCTGCAAGGCGGAGGAGGGCGGCGACGCGGAGCGTCGACAACCGACGACAACGCAGCAGATGTGCGTGCCACGCCCCGCGAAACCGACATGATCCAAACGACAGGCCCTGGGTGCCCGCGGGAGTGCCGGTCAGTCGCCGAAGACGGACGGCGGTGATTCGAGGTCCTCGAGCTCGATGCCGGGGGCCGCGAGGACCACGTCGCCGGCGAGGTGCACGGCGTGCTGTTCGCCCGTGTCCAGGGCTGTGACCTGGTATTCGTCCACGGTCAGGGGGCCGTTGTCAGTGGCGTGTGCTTCTCTTTTCACCAGCGCCCAGGACTGGTCCACGGTGCGGGGGGCGAGGACCGGATCCGTGAAGGCGACGAGGCGGACGCGGGTGGCGGACGAGGAAGGGGTGAGGCGCAGCAGACGGGCGGTGGCGACGAGGAACGCGGGGGACGAGCCGGTGAAGGCGTGGGCGCGCACATTGCCTTCGGTGGCGTGGGCCCCGGTGGGGTCGGTACGGACCCAGGTGACGCCGTCGAGGGCGGCGCCGCGGACCTGCCAGCTCGCGGCGTGCAGTTCGAGTCGGATGGGGCGGCCCAGCTCGTCGAGGGCGAGGTCGACCGAGCCCAGGTGATCGCCGGACGGGGCGGTGAGCTGGGAGACGTAGCGCCAGCCGGACGGGCCGGGGGCGCAGTGGAAGTGCTCTTGGGCGAGGGGAGTGTGATCGTGCGGATCGTGGAGCGAATAGCGGCCGCGGGGCATGGGGGTCCTGGGTCGTGACGTGCGGGGCCGGTCGCCGGTCCGCCCAAGGGGCAGGCCCCCGGCACGGGGGTGCGGGGGCCTGCCTCGGAGGACCTGCCGCCTGGGGTGCGCGTCAGTGCACGGGCGCGCACCCGCGGCGGGAGCGTCGGCTCAGTAGCGGTAGTGGTCCGGCTTGTACGGGCCCTCGACCTGGACGCCGATGTACTCGGCCTGCTCGGGGCGGAGCGTGGTCAGCTTCACGCCGAGCGCGTCGAGGTGGAGGCGGGCGACCTTCTCGTCGAGGTGCTTGGGCAGCACGTAGACGCCGGTCGGGTACTCGTCGGGCTTGGTGAACAGCTCGATCTGGGCCAGCGTCTGGTCCGCGAAGGAGTTGGACATCACGAACGACGGGTGGCCGGTGGCGTTGCCCAGGTTCAGCAGGCGGCCCTCGGAGAGGACGATGATCTTCTTGCCGTCGGGGAAGGTCCAGGTGTGGACCTGCGGCTTGATCTCGTCCTTGACGATGCCGGGGACCTTGGCGAGGCCGGCCATGTCGATCTCGTTGTCGAAGTGGCCGATGTTGCCGACGATGGCCTGGTGCTTCATCTTGGCCATGTCCGAGGCCATGATGATGTCCTTGTTGCCGGTCGTGGTGATGAAGATGTCGGCCTTGTCGACGACCTCGTCGAGCGTGGTGACCTGGTAGCCGTCCATGGCGGCCTGCAGGGCGCAGATCGGGTCGATCTCGGTGATGATCACCCGGGCGCCCTGGCCGCGCAGGGACTCCGCGCAGCCCTTGCCCACGTCGCCGTAGCCGCACACGACGGCGGTCTTGCCGCCGATCAGGGTGTCGGTGGCGCGGTTGATGCCGTCGACCAGGGAGTGGCGGCAGCCGTACTTGTTGTCGAACTTCGACTTGGTGACGGCGTCGTTGACGTTGATCGCCGGGAACAGGAGGGTGCCGTCGCGCTGCATCTCGTACAGGCGGTGGACGCCGGTCGTGGTCTCCTCGGTGACGCCGCGGATCTCGGAGGAGAGCTGGGTCCACTTCTGCGGGTTCTCGCCCAGGGTGCGGGTGAGCAGTTCGAGGATGACGCGGTGCTCCTCGGACTCGGCGGTGTCCGGCGAGGGGACCTTGCCGTCCTTCTCGTACTCGACGCCCTTGTGGACGAGGAGGGTGGCGTCGCCGCCGTCGTCGAGGATCATGTTCGGGCCGCCGGTGGGGCTGTCCGGCCAGGTCAGCGCCTGCTCGGTGCACCACCAGTACTCCTGGAGGGTCTCGCCCTTCCAGGCGAAGACCGGGACGCCCTGCGGGTTGTCGGGCGTGCCGTTCGGGCCGACGGCGATGGCGGCCGCGGCGTGGTCCTGGGTGGAGAAGATGTTGCAGGAGGCCCAGCGGACCTGCGCGCCCAGGGCGACCAGGGTCTCGATGAGGACGGCGGTCTGCACCGTCATGTGCAGGGAACCGGTGACGCGGGCGCCGGCCAGGGGCTGCGCCTCGGCGTACTCCTTGCGGATCGCCATCAGGCCGGGCATCTCGTGCTCGGCGAGGGTGATCTCCTTGCGGCCGAACTCGGCCAGGGAGAGGTCGGCGACCTTGAAGTCCTGTCGGTTCTCGACAGTCGTCATTGCGAGCTGCTCCTCGGGATGTGGGTCGAGGTGGGTACGGCTGGTCTGCGCGGCGGCGGACACAGGGGTGCCCACAAGAGGACACAGGCATGCCCGCGTACGCGCAGCGCAGTCCGTCGGAGGCCCTCTCTCCCTCGGCCGGTCCGCGGTGGGACCGCCCGACCGCCATCAGCAGCGACGTCTGGCTTCGTTCCAAGCTACACCGACCTGCCCCGCCGCCCCCAGTCCGTCCGGCGTACACATCAGGCCGATCTCGGGCGCCGGGACGGCGAAGGGCCCCGCCGGACGATCGGCGGGGCCCCTGTGACCTGTGGGGTCAGTGAGCGGTGTCGTGCGGCGTGGGGCCGCCGGGAGTGGCCTCGGGGTCGGCGCCCTTGGCGGCCTCGGTGTCGCTGTAGATGTCGGGCTCGAGGTAGATGACGCGGGCGATCGGGACGGCCTCGCGGATGCGGGACTCGGCGGCGTCGATGGCGGCGGCGATCTCCGTGGCCGTGTCCTCGTGCCGGACGGCGATCTTCGCGGCGACCAGCAGTTCCTCCGGGCCGATGTGGAGGGTGCGCATGTGGATGATGCGGGTGACGGTGTCGCCGTCGACGACGGCGGCCTCGATCTTCCGCGTCTCCTCGGCTCCGGCGGCCTCGCCGAGCAGCAGGGACTTCGTCTCGACGGCCAGGACGAGGGCGATCAGGATGAGCAGGATGCCGATGCAGAGGGTGCCGATGCCGTCCCAGACGCTGTCGCCGGTGAGCAGGGCGAGACCGACGCCGCCGAGGGCGAGGATCAGACCGACCAGCGCGCCGAGGTCCTCCAGGAGGACGACCGGCAGCTCGGGCGCCTTGGCGTGGCGGACGAACTCCTTCCAGGAGCGCTTGCCGCGCAGGACGTTGGACTCCTTGATGGCAGTCCGGAAGGAGAAGGACTCGGCGATGATCGCGAAGACCAGGACGCCGACCGGCCAGTACCAGTGCTCCAGCTCGTGCGGGTGCTTGATCTTCTCGTAGCCCTCGTAGAGGGCGAACATGCCACCGACCGAGAACAGCACGATGGAGACGAGGAAGGCGTAGATGTAGCGCTCGCGGCCGTAGCCGAAGGGGTGCTGCGGGGTGGCCTGGCGCTTCGCCTTCTTGCCGCCGACCAGCAGCAGGGCCTGGTTGCCGGAGTCGGCGACCGAGTGCACGGACTCCGCGAGCATCGAGGACGAGCCGCTGAAGAGGAACGCCACGAACTTCGCTACCGCGATCGCGAGGTTGGCGACGAGTGCCGCCACGATCGCCTTGGTGCCGCCTGACGCGCTCATGTGTTCGCGTTGTCCCTTCGTACGCCGTGTTTCGGGCCCGGGCGCGCGTCTGCGCACGCGGCCCGGGACTGTGCCGTCCTGTGACGGTGGGCCATTGTTGCAGTCCTCCGCGGCGACTGCGCGTCAGGTCGCCGTCACCGGACGGTCAGGCGACCACCGTGGCCCTGAACAGGGTTCCGGTACCCGACACTTCGGTCTCCTCACCTGCCGGGACGAACACGGACCTGCCCGGGGTCAGTTGGTGCTCGCCCGCCCGTACGGTGCCGGCCGTGCAGAGCAGGATCTGCGGGTTGGTCAGGGTGAGGTCGTGGGTGGCGCCGCCCTCGGGGAGGACGTAGCGGGAGAGGCGGAACTCGTCGATGGGGGTCTCGTAGACCTCTTCGCCGTCCGGGCCGGCCTCGGGGCGCAGTACGCCCGGGTCGGTGGCCTCGAAGCGGACGATGCGCAGGAGTTCGGGCACGTCGACGTGCTTGGGGGTGAGGCCGCAGCGCAGGACGTTGTCGGAGTTGGCCATGATTTCGACGCCGAGGCCGTTCAGGTAGGCGTGCGGGACGCCGGCGCCGAGGAAGAGGGCCTCGCCCGGCTGGAGCCGGACGTGGTTGAGGAGCATCGCGGCGATGACGCCGGGGTCGCCCGGGTAGTGGTGGGCGATGTCGGCGTATGGGGCGTAGGCGCCGCCGAGACGGTCGCAGGCCGCGGCCGCGTCCCTGACGGTGCGGGCCATGGCCTCCGGGTCGGCGGTGAGGACCGCGGTGAGGACCTCGCGCAGGGCGGCCTCTTCCGGGTGGGCGTGCAGCAGGTCGACGTACGGCTTGAGGGAGTCCACACCGAGGCCGTCGAGGAGGGCGGCGGCGGCCAGCGGGTCGCGGAAGCCGCACAGGCCGTCGAACTCGGTGAGGGCGCAGATCAGTTCGGGCTTGTGGTTGGCGTCCTTGTAGTTGCGGTGCGGGGCGTTGCGGGGGACGCCGCGGCGCTCCTCGTCGGCGTAGCCCTCCTTGGCCTGCGTCAGGTCGGGGTGGACCTGGAGGGAGAGCGGGGCGCCGGCGGCGAGCAGCTTCAGCAGGAAGGGCAGGCGCGGGCCGAACTTGGCGACCGAGTCGATGCCGAGTTCCTTTTCCGGGTCGGCGTCGATGACCTCGTCGAGCGCGCCCCGGTCGGTGCGCGAGGGTGCGCCCGGGTGGGCGCCCATCCACATCTCCGCCTGCGGCTCTCCGGTCGGTTCGGTGCCGAGCAGTCGCGGGATGGCGGTGGTGGAACCCCAGGCGTAGGGGCGGATGGTGTTGTCGAGGCGGTCCATGGGGTTCTCTGCGTTCCTTCTGCCGGTTCGTGCGTGCGCGCGGGGGTGCGTGCGCGCGGGTGCGTCAGCGCTTCCCGCGCATGATCAGGCGCCGGAGGCGAGCGCCAGGTAAACGGCGGCGAAATCCGTGATGGCGATCAGTTCCGCGAGGGTCTCCAGTTCGCCGCCCTCCTCCGGTTCCAGCTCGCTGACCGGTGTGTCGTGGGTGAGGGCCAGTTCGCGGGCGGCGGGGGCGGCGGTGAGGCCGCCGATGGGGCGGTCGCGGAGCAGCACCACGCGCGCGTGCAGGGCGGGCGGGTCCTCCACGCGGTCGCGGAAGAAGTCGTCCGGGTCGGCGCCGGCGGCGAGCCGGCCGGCGAGCAGGGCGCTGTGCGCGGCGAGCGCCTCGGGCAGTTCGGCGACGACGGCGGGGGTGCCGGAGAGTTCGGCGAGCGCGGCGGCGAACCGGCGGCCCGCCGGTCCGGCCGAGACGCCTTCCGTCCAGACCAGGGGCAGCGCTTCGGCGAGTTCGGCGGCGAGGGTCTTGGCGGGGTTGCTGTACGTCGCGATGGCGGGGCCGCAGCGTTCGGCGACGGCGTCGAGGCGGTCGGCGACCTTCTCCATGGCGTCGGGCGGGGCGGAGAGCAGGCCGGTGCGGTCCAGCAGCGCGAGCAGCGGGGTGAGCAGCGCCCACAGGACGCCGGGTGCGGAGGCGGCGAGGGGCTCGTCCTGGTCGTAGGGGGCGGTGGCCATGGGGAGGAACAGGCCGTGGGAGCCGTTGACCGTCTCGGCGAGCGGGGTGCGGGCGGGGGCCACGGCGACGACGGTGCAGCCGCGGCGGTACGCCTGCTCGGCGAGCAGGGACAGGCCCGGTTCGGTGCCGTCCGGGGTGGCGATGAGGAGGAGGTCCACGCTGCCGGCCCAGCCGGGCAGTTCCCAGCGCAGGGCGCCGGCGGCGGGGGCGACGCCGGTGGGCGCGAGGCGGGTGACGGGGCTGCCCGCGCCGGCCAGGGTGCCGAGGAGGTCGGCGGTCTGGGTGGCGGCGGCGCCGGGGCCGGCGATGAGGACGGCGCGCGGGCGGCCGTCCGGTGCGAGGCCGCCGACGCCCGCCTCGGCGGCCTGCCGGGCGGCGGTGCGGACCCGGGCGCCGGCTTCGGCGGCGCCGCGGAGCAGTGCGCGGCGGTCGGCCTCGGCGAGGCCCTCCGGTGAGTCGAGCAGCGATTCGTCGAGCATGGGCGGCAGGCTCCGATCGGCGGGGCGTCGGTGAGCGGGGCGCCGGGTCGCGGATGCGCCGGGTCGCCGGACCGTGGGTTACGCGGGGCGGCGGGCCTCGTCGACGAGGAGGACGGGGATGCCGTCGCGGACCGGGTAGGCCAGGCCGCAGTCCTGGCCGGTGCAGATCAGCTCGGTGTCCTGCTCCTTGAGGGGGGCGTGGCAGGCCGGGCAGGCGAGGATCTCCAGGAGGCCGGCTTCGAGCGGCATGAGGGGTCCCTTCGGACGGTGGGGCGGCTTGTGTGGATGTGCTGGTCAGGGTACCGCCGGTGGGGCGCCTGCGGCGTGGGGGCGGGGCGGGGACGGTGACGCTCCGGGCTCCCTGGGCGGGCCGGTACCCGGCGCCGCCCTTCCCCCGCGCCGCCGCGACCGATCCGTCGGTCCCCCGGCCCGCCGCTGCGACGCTACGACGCCCTGCCGATCGAAGCTACGACGCCCTGATGATCGCCAGCGCTTCGTCGCGGATCTTCGTCATGGTGGCCTCGTCGCGGGCCTCCGCGTTGAGGCGGAGGAGCGGTTCGGTGTTGGACGGGCGGACGTTGAACCACCAGTCGGCGGAGGCGACGGTGAGGCCGTCCAGTTCGTCCAGGGTGATGCCCTCGCGGCCCTCGTAGGCGGCGCGGATCGCGGCGAGGCGGGCGCTCTGGTCGTCGACGGTGGAGTTGATCTCGCCGGAGCCGGCGTAGCGGTCGTACTGGGCGACGAGGGCGGAGAGGGTGCCGTCCTGTCCGCCGAGGGCGGCGAGGACGTGCAGGGCGGCCAGCATGCCCGTGTCGGCGTTCCAGAAGTCGCGGAAGTAGTAGTGCGCGGAGTGCTCGCCGCCGAAGATCGCGCCGGTCCTGGCCATCTCGGCCTTGATGAAGGAGTGGCCCACGCGGGTGCGGGCGGGGGTGCCGCCGTTCTCCTTGACGACCTCGGGGACCGACCAGGACGTGATCAGGTTGTGGATGATCGTGCCCCGGCCGCCGTTGCGGGCCAGCTCGCGGGAGGCCACCAGGGCGGTGATCGCGGACGGCGGGACCGGTTCGCCCCGCTCGTCGACGACGAAGCAGCGGTCGGCGTCGCCGTCGAAGGCGAGGCCGAGGTCGGCGCCCTCCTCGCGGACCCGCTTCTGCAGGTCGACCAGGTTGGCCGGGTCGAGGGGGTTGGCCTCGTGGTTGGGGAAGGTGCCGTCGAGCTCGAAGTACATCGGGACGAGGGTGAGCGGCAGACCGGCGAAGACCGTGGGGACGGTGTGCCCGCCCATGCCGTTGCCCGCGTCGACGACGACCTTCAGCGGGCGGATCGACGTCAGGTCGACGAGCGAGCGCAGGTGGGTCGCGTAGTCGTCCAGCGTGTCGCGCCGGGTGACCGTGCCCGGGGTGCCGGCCGGTTCGGGCGCGCCCGTCTCGCTCCACCGCTCGACGAGTTCCCGGATCTCCGCCAGGCCGGTGTCCAGGCCGACCGGGGCGGCGCCCGCGCGGCAGAGCTTGATGCCGTTGTAGCGGGCCGGGTTGTGCGAGGCGGTGAACATCGCGCCCGGCAGGTCCAGCGCGCCCGAGGCGTAGTACAGCTGGTCCGTGGAGGCCAGGCCGATCTCGGTCACGTCGACGCCCTGGGCGGCCGCGCCGCGCGCGAACGCGCCCGACAGGCCGGGCGACGACGGGCGCATGTCGTGGCCGGTGACGACGGCGGTCGCGCCGGTCACCCGGGCGAAGGCGGCGCCGAAGAGCTCGGCCAGGGACTCGTCCCACTGGTCGGGGACGATGCCGCGCACGTCGTACGCCTTGACGATCTGCGAGAGGTCAGCAGCCACGGCCAGCCTTTCCGGAGGTCCGGTTCGGACACGGTTCACGGTTCACGGTCACCACAAACTACCCGTAGAGGGTGACACTCCGCGGCGGGCACCGGGCAGTCCGACGGAAAACGGCCGAGGTCGGCCGGTCGGTCGGTCGGTCGGTCGGTCGGTCGGTGAAAGGCGTGGCTCGCAGACGTCGGTCAGGACAGCCGGCCGGGGCAGTCGGTCAGGACAGACGGCCGGGGCAGTCGCTCAGGACAGTCGCTCAGGACAGACGGTCAGGACAGTCGCTCAGGGCAGTCGCTCAGGGCAGTCGGTCAGGGCAGTCGGTCAGGCCAGTCGGTCAGGGCAGCATCCAGCCGAGTGCCGCCGTGCTCTGGCCCACGACGATCAGGCACATCACGAGCAGCAGTCCGAGGCTCCACGGCAGGACCTTGCGCAGCAGGTCGCCCTCGCGGCCCGCCAGTCCGACGGCCGCGCAGGCGATGGTGAGGTTCTGCGGCGAGATCATCTTGCCGAGGACGCCGCCGGAGCTGTTGGCGGCGGCGAGGAGTTCGGCGGACAGGCCGGACTCGCGGGCGGCGGTCACCTGGAGGGCGCCGAAGAGGGCGTTGGCGGAGGTGTCCGAGCCGGACACGGCGACGCCGAACCAGCCGAGCACCGGCGACAGGAAGGCGAGCCCGGCGCCCGCCGCGGCCACGAAGTGGCCGATCGTCGCGGCCTGGCCGGAGAGGTTCATGACGTAGGCGAGGGCCAGCACGGAGGTCACGGTGAGGATCGCGAACCGCAGTTCGTGCACCGTGGCGAGCCACTCCTTGGCCGCCGTACGCGCGCGCACCCCGATCACGGCCGCCGTGCACACCCCGGCGAACAGCACGAGGGTGCCGCCGGTGGAGACGACCGGCCACGTGAACACGTTGCCGCCGACCGGCTCGCCGTCCGGTCCCGCGACGTCCAGGAGGGGCCAGTCGAAGGTTCGGGTCGCGCCGGCGAGCCAGTCCTTCACCGCCGGGATCTGCGCCACGGAGAAGATCGTCACGATGAGTGCGTAGGGGGCGTAGGCCCGGACCACCTCTCCGCGCGGGTCCTCCTCGTCCAGTTCCTCGCTGCGTGCGCCGGTCAGCACGGAGGCGCGCACGGACTCGGCCGCGGGCACGCGCGCCTGCGGTACGGCGACCAGGGCGGCCGCGCCGGCCAGCGCGGCGCCGATGTCGGCGAGTTGGGCGGAGACGTAATTGGAGGCGACGAACTGCGCCAGGGCGAAGGCGACACCGCACACGAGTGCGGGCACCCAGGTCTCGCGCAGGCCGCGGCGTCCGTCGACCAGCCAGACCAGCACGAGCGGCACGACGATCGCCAGCAGCGGGGTCTGGCGGCCCACCACGGAGGCCACGGAGTCCAGGGGCAGCCCGGTGACCTGTGCGAGCGTGACGACGGGTGTGCCCATGGCGCCGAACGCCACCGGGGCGGTGTTGGCGACGAGCGCGACCACGGCGGCGCGTACGGGGTCGAAGCCGAGGGCCACCAGCATCACGGCGGAGATCGCGACGGGCGCGCCGAATCCGGCGAGGGCCTCCAGGAGGGCGCCGAAGCAGAAGGCGATGACGAGGGCCTGGATGCGGGGGTCGTCGGAGAGGCCGCCGAAGGAGCGGCGCAGGATGTCGAAGTGGCGGGTGCGGACGGTCATCCGGTAGACCCACAGGGCGTTGACGACGATCCACATGATGGGGAAGAGGCCGAAGGCGGCTCCCTGGACGCCGCTGGAGAGCGTCTGTCCGAGCGGCATGCCGTAGGCGAGGCAGGCCACGAGAACGGCCGCCAGCAGGCCGGACAGGCCCGCGAGGTGCGCTTTCATGCGGACGCCGCCGAGCAGCACCAGGACGAGGACGAGGGGCAGGGCCGCCACGAGGGCGGAGAGGCCGAGCGAGCCGGCGACGGGCTCCAGTTCCTGGACGTACACGGGCGACTCCCGAATTCCGCCATGCGAAAGCGATTTCTCGACGCGTCAACGGAATGGTCGTGTCCGTGACAAGCGGGCGTCAATGGGTGTGCGTCGTCGGCGTGCCGTGCGTACGGGGCACGGGCACGGGGTGCGGGGTGCCGGGTGCCGGGTGCCGGGTGCCGGGTGCCGGGTGCGGGGTGCGGGGTGCCGGGTGCGGGGTGCGGGGTGCCGGGTGCGGGGTGCCGGGTGCGGGGTGCCGGGTGCGGGGTGCCGGGTGCGGGGTGTGAGGAACGGCGTCGCCGCCGAAGGGGTGTCGACCGGGCGGACGGGGACCTGGGGTCAGTTGTCCGGGGAGCGGAGGACGCGCAGGTGGCCGCGGCGCGCGACCTCCATGGGGTCGGCGGCGCGGGATCCGCCCCCGGCTCCGGCCGCGCGCTCCTGGGGGCGGGCGGCCTCGCGCACGGCGTTCGCAAGCGCTTCCAGGTCGTCCCCGCTGGGCTGCGCGGGGGCGGAGCCGTCGAGGAGCCGGACGACCTCCCAGCCGCGCGGCGCGGTCAGGCGCTCGGAGTGCTCGGCGCACAGGTCGTAGCAGTGGGGTTCGGCGTAGGTGGCGAGGGGGCCGAGGACCGCGGTCGAGTCGGCGTAGACGTACGTCAGCGTCGCGACGGCGGGACGGCCGCAAGCGGTGCGCGAACAGCGACGTACAGGGCTCACGACGTTGGACGGTACCGCACTCTTGAGCGGGCCGCGACGACTCTCCACCACGTCACTCCACCGTGTCGTGGTGTGAAACGCCCCACATACCCCTTTGTGCATACCTCGCTGACCTGGTTCGACGCAGGTGTCCGTCAGGTGCGGCGGTTCTGATTCCGGTCACCAGTTGGTACAAACACCGTCAATTGCCTTGAGTTACCCGGTCCTGAGGAGATACGGAATCGAGCCCAACCTTGGCTGGAATGGTCAGGTTGTGACATGCCACGCGGGTGGCCCGGAGAGGTCCCGACGACGTGTGGGGCCGGGCGGTGCGGCTACGGGGCGACTACGCTTCGCAGTGATGGACAGCCCTGTGACGCCCCGTGCCGCCGGCCCCGGGCCCCGACGCCGTGATCGCCACGGCCGGGGCATGCGCGGCCCGATCGCACCACCCCAGGTACCGCTCGCCGCCAGCCGCGCGGAGACGTTCGCGGATCTGGTGCAGGACTCCGTGGAGCGGCTGGAGCGGCGGTGGCCGCAGCTCGCGGACATCGACTTCCTCGTGCTGGACGTGCCCCGGCTGGACGGGACGGCGGACGCGGCGTGGAGCGACGAGGCGGTGCCGCTGGGCGGGACCGTGGCCGCGCGCGCGGGACGCCCGGCGCGGGTGGTGATCTACCGGCGGCCGGTCGAGATCCGGACCAAGGGGCGCGACGAGCGGGCGGCGCTGGTGCACGAGGTGGTGGTCGAGCAGGTGGCGGACCTGCTGGGGCTGACGCCGGAGACCGTGGACCCCCGCTACGGGGAGGACTGAACGGCCCCGCGCCCCTCGGACGGTGGGCGCGGGAACCGGTCGGCGCAGGAATCGGTCGGCGCGGGGACCTGTCGGGCTCGGGGACCTGTCGGGCTCGGGAACCGGTCGGCTCGGGGACCTGTCGGCGCGGGGACCTGTCGGCGCCCGCGCCGCGGTTACTTCTGCAGGACCGAGAGGTCCTCCTCCGACTGCGGTACCGCGACCGTTCCGCGGTCGTCCGGGAGCGCCTGGACGGTGAAGAACGGCACGCCGTCCTCCGTGACGGTCAGGGTGCGGGAGGCGTAGACGGGGGTGTCCGAGCGCGGCTCGATCGTCAGGGCGTAGGTGCCCTTCACGCCCGCGGGTACGGGGGCCTCGATGTTCTGCGTGGTGCCGGACTTGATCGTGTACGTCCTGGACGCCGGCGTACCGCCCTCGGTGCCCGCGGATGCGGTGACCTTCACCTCGGCCGTGCCCTCGGGGGCGGTCAGCGAGAGCGTCGTGCCCTCGGCGGTGTTGCCGACGGACGTGGCGCGCGTGCCGACCGGGCGGGCGGCCGGGATGAAGGCCGACTCCTGCTTGTCGCCCTTGCCGCGCAGCACCCGTACCGCCGCGACGACCGGGACGGAGTCGTCCGACGCCGTGAGGACCAGTGAGCCCGCCTCGCCGCGTGTGAGGTCGCCCAGGTCGACGGCCGAGGTCATGCCGCCCTTCACGTGCAGGGTCTCGTTCCCGGCCGGCGTGATCAGGCCGGTGGGGGAGGCGAGACGCAGCTTCAGGTCGACGTCGGCGTCGCGCGGGGTGAAGGCGACGAGGCGCACGGCGGTGGCGTCCTCGGGGATGCCGGGCACGACCAGGCGGCCCGCGGGGTCGGCCGAGGCGGGCAGCCAGTCGCCGCCCAGCTCGGTGTCCAGGGCCTGCACGGCCGCACCGACCCTGCCGCTGCGGACCACCACGTGCACGGTCACGTCGGTCTGCTTCTCGTCGGTCAGCGTGGACAGCAGGACCGGCTCGGCGGAGTGCGGCTTGACCGTGATGCCCTCCCCCACCACCGTCTCCAGGGCGCCGTCCTTGCCGTAGAGCTCGATGTCCACGACCGCCGCCGAGTCGTCCGGGTTCGTCAGGTGGACGTAGTCGGTGCGGTCGTCCCCGGTGGCGGCGCCCGGGAACCAGAACTCGGTGTCCGCGGCCGTGCAGGCGACACCCTGCAGCCCCCGGCCGGTGCCCGCGGCGACCTCGGTGGTCTGCTGCACGGTCCAGCCGGGCGCGAAGCGGCCCTCGGCGGTGCCGACGAGGGCCGGGGCGTCACCGCCGGAGACCTCCCCGGTGACCGGTTTGCCGGGGTCGCCGGGCTCCAGGACGGGCTCGGCGCCGTCCTTCGCCTGCTGCGTGGCGGGCCGCAGTCCGGCCTCGCCGCCCTTCTCCGCGCCTTCGGTGACCGGGGTGAAGGACGTGTACGTCGTCTCGGCCAGGTCGGAGGTGCTGGGCCGGGGGCACAGCAGGCCCGTGCGCTCGACCGGGAGGTGGGCCGCCGCCTTCGCCGTGTCGTCCGTGGCGGCGTCCGGGGCGGACACCGCGGCGACGCCGGTGACGGCGGCGAGCGCGGCGACGGCCGCGATCAGGGACAGGGTGGTGCGGTTCACTGCTGGCTCCCCTCGGGACGCTCACTGCCTGTGCCGTGGGGGTCGTACGGCGCGTCGTAGCCCTGCGTGTAGTTCTGCTCGTAGCCCTGCTGGTACGTCGTCCGGTCGTACGGCTGCTGGTTGCCGTAGCCGTACGGGTCGTACGCGCCGCCCTGCTGGTAGGGATCGGCCGGGTACTCCTGCTGGTGGTACGGGTCCGTCGGGTACTGCTGCTGGTACTGGCCGCCGGTGTACGCCGGGTCGTGGCCGGGCGTGCCGGACCAGTCGGTGTAGTCGGGCTGGGCCGGGACGGACGGCACCTGCGGAACCGGCGGCGCGGGCGCCTCGGGTACCGGCGGTGCTTCGGGGACCGGCGGCGTCTCGGAGGCCGGCTCGGGCGTGGCCTCCGCCTCGGCCTGGGCGCGCAGGCGGCGGGCGCGGCGACCCTCGCCGGCCAGGGCCTCGGCGGGGACGGCCGGTTCCTCGGGGAGGTCGTCGTCGATGTCGCGGCGGCGGCCGGGCAGGGCCATCACGACGAGGACGACGCCGAGCAGGCCCTGCGCCCACAGCCAGGCGGTGTGGGTGATCGGGTCGTCGTAGGTGACGTCCAGGGTGCCGCCCGCGGCGGGGAGTTCGAAGCCCTGCGCCCAGCCGTCGACCGTGGTGCGGGTCAGCGGCTTGCCGTCGAGGGTGGCGGTCCAGCCGTCGTCGGCGGTGTCGGCGAGGCGGAGGGTCCGGCCCTCGGCGCCGGCCGGGATCCTGGTGTGGATCGCGACCGGGCCGGCGGCGACGGGCTGCGGCTCGCCGTCCCCGGCGGGCAGGATGCTCGCGCGGGAGACCTGCCGGTCGACCCGCCACAGAGCGCCGCCCGCCTGCTGGCTGAGCCGGCTCAGGCCGGGCGTGGCGTCCAGGACCCGGGTGACCTCGCGGGGCGCACCGGGGTGGACGAGGACGTAGCGGACGGCGAAGCCGCCGAGCTGGTCGGCCTGGTCGGCGCCGGAGCCGGCGACGAGGTTGGCGACGACCTTGTCGAGCCGGGCGTTCTCGCCGTCCACCGCGGCGGTCTCGGCGTCGCCCATGCGGGCGCCGGAGCCGCGGACCAGCACGTAGCGGACGTGGGCGGCGGAGTCGCTGGCCAGGACGAGGGTGCGGGCCTGGTCGCGGGTGCCGCTCTCCTCGGCGACGAACGCGGGCACCTGGACCGGGTCGCGCCGCTCCACCGGCCCGTCGGCGCCGCGGATCATCCAGCCGGCGGCGGCGAGCAGCGGGCCGACGGCGCAGGCGAGGGCGATCAGTGCGGCGACCGGCTGGCGCCAGCCGAAGCTCTGCTCGGCGACCCGGGCACGGGCCCCGTCGGCGCCGAGCGTGGCGGCGGCGAGGACGGCGATGCCGTAGACGAGGGTGGCGGGACCGGCCCAGGCGGAGTTGTTCGACAGGACCGCGAAGACGAGGCCCACCAGGGCCGCCGCCCAGGCGGTCAGGATGGCCGGCCGGCGCTCGGAGCGCAGCAGCGCGGCGAGCGCCGCGAGCACCAGGCCGATGAGCAGCAGGCCGCCCACGGTGCCCGGTCCCCCGGGGCTCGCGCCCAGCAGGTCGAGGGCGGAGGCGGCGGACGCGCCGTACTCCAGGCCGGCCTCCCGGAAGAAGCCCAGGGGCAGCAGGGAGAGCGACCACGGGGCGAGGACCAGCAGGGGCGTGCCCAGTTGGGCCAGGAAGCGCAGCCCGTAGGCCGGGAGGTCGGTCCTGCGCAGCGCCGGCACGCCGAGGCCGAGGACCAGGGCCACGGGCCACACGATCGGCGTGAACGCGGTGGTGACGGTGAGCAGCAGCGCGTACGCCCAGGTGGCGCGCCAACTGCCGCGCGCACCGGAGGTGTTCGCCAGGCCGCTCGCGGCGATGCCCGCGCGGGCGAGGAGCGGCAGCAGCACGGCGAGGACGGCGGTGCCGATGCGGCCGCCGGCCAGGGCGCCGGTCGCGGCGGGCAGGAAGGCGTAGGCGACGGCCGCCCAGGCGCGCAGCAGCCGCGACTCGACGAGCGGACGGGAGGCGAAGTACGCGGTGAAGCCGGCCAGCGGGACCGAGCAGACCAGGAGGACGGTGACGGCGAGGCCGGTGGAGCCGAGCAGGAGCGAGGCGAGGGCCGCCACGAGGGCGAGGTAGGGCGGCGCGGCTCCGGTGCCGCCGGCGCCCACGGCGTGCCAGGCGTCGGTGTAACGCGCCCACAGTTCGCCGGAGTCGGCGGGCACGGGCAGCAGGGCGCCGCCCGCGAGCGCGCCGCCGCCGAGGAGTCCGCGGCAGGCCACCAGGGAGACGAGCAGCAGCATCAGGAAGAGGACGGGCCCGGGTTTGCGGGCGATGCGCTTGAGGCGGGCGAACTGTTCGACCTCGAGGAAGTCGGCGTCGTCGCCGCCCGGTCCGGACTCCACGGCGCTGCCGTGCCGTCCGGCGCCGGAGGCGGCTTCGGGGTCGGAGCGGCCGACGAGGTTGCTGGCGACCTGTTCGACGGTGACGCGGACGGTGGCGCCGGGCGGCGGGAACAGCGGCCGCAGTTCCTCCTTGCCGGTCTGCGGGCTGCCGCGGCGGCGGCGTCCGGCGAGGATCCGTTCGGGCCGCAGCAGGGTGCCGATCAGGCCGCGGATCTCGTCGACGGCCTGTCCGGGGGCCTTGCCGACGAGGTAGGCCAGCGTGCGCAGCAGCGTGCCGAGGACGACGCGCAGCAGCACCCACGGCAGCGCCGCGGTACGGGTGTTGACGAGGAGGGTGTAGACGGCGCCGGCCTTGTCCACCTTGTGCGGGGACGCCGAGGTGCGGCCGACGCAGTCGACGGTGCGGCGTTCCCGGGAGGCGGCCTCGGCGTGCCGGACGACCGCGTCGGGGGCGATCAGGACGCGGTGTCCGGCGGAGTGCGCGCGCCAGCACAGGTCGACGTCGTCGCGCATGAGGGGCAGGTGCCGGTCGAATCCGCCGAGCCGGTCGAAGACGTCGCGGCGGACCAGCATGCCGGCGGTGGAGACCGACAGCACCGGCCGCACGTGGTCGTGCTGGCCCTGGTCCTGCTCGCGGCGGTCCAGGCCGGTCCAGCGGCGGCCCGAGTTGGCGATGGAGACGCCGACCTCGAGCAGTTGCCTGCGGTCGTACCAGCCGCGGAGTTTGGGGCCGACGACGGCGACGTCGTCCCGGCCGAGTTCGTACTCGTTCTCCACCACGCGCAGCAGCTGGGCCAGCGCGTCGGGTTCGGGGGCGCAGTCGTCGTGCAGCAGCCACAGCCACTGGACGGGTTCGCCGTGCGGGAGTTCCGGCATGTCGTAGGCGTCGTCGCGCCAGCTGCGGGTGACCGGGTCCCAGCCGCTCGGCCGCTTCAGGTAGGGCAGGTCGTCCGGCGTGAGGTGCGGGGCGGTGCGGTGGCACTCCTCGACGGCCTGGCCGAAGCCGGTGCGGCGGGCGAGGTGCAGCACACGGTCGTCACCGAAGGCCTCGGCGACCAGCCGGGCGGAGTCGTCGGCGCTGCCGGTGTCGGCGGCCATGGCGAACTGGACGGGGCGCTCCTGGCCGAGCAGCCCGGCGAGCGCGTCGGGCAGCCAGCGGGCGCCGTCGTGGGAGACGAGGACCGCGGTCACCACGTGGCGCGGGAACTCAGGTGTGGCAGCGACGTCTTGCGCGGCTGCCGTGTGGCTGTGCACGGACATCGAGGTACGGGCCCCGGTTCGGTGGACTGTGGGGACGCCCGTGCCCGGCGGGGGCAGCGGGGCGTCTCGGACGAGCGACCACACTATCGGCTGGGCAACACCTCGGCCCGCCGCCTGTGGACAACCCACCTGCGACGGGCCTTAAGTGACGTATGTACCGAGTGTCCTGCGGAGGTGTTCCGCGGTGCGCGCGCGGAGACGACGTGCGGACGACGGCGATGCGCGTCCGGCGGTGGGGCGGCCGTCCGTCAGACGGCGGCCTTCTTGAGCCGGCGGCGCTCCCGCTCGGACAGGCCGCCCCAGATGCCGAAGCGCTCGTCGTTGGCGAGGGCGTACTCGAGGCACTCGGAGCGGACTTCGCAGGCGAGGCAGACCTTCTTGGCCTCGCGGGTGGAGCCGCCCTTCTCGGGGAAGAAGGACTCGGGGTCGGTCTGGGCGCACAGCGCGCGCTCCTGCCAGCCGAGTTCCTCGTCCGCGTCGTCGACCAGCAGTTGCTGCACCAGCTCGGTCATGTGCGCCCCTCGTCTGTCTTTCGCGTCCCCGTGATGTTGCCGTTACCGATTCCGGCTGAACGACACGAGTGAAATTACAAGTGTGCTGCTCCGGGCGAGTCAAGCCGAGATCTGCTATTGAGCCCCTTATTCACTCTGCGGAACCAAGGCCAAGCGGAAAGTGTTCAAATCACCCTAAACCTTGACACACGCACGGGACCCCCGAGGGCTTCCGGCCGCACGCAGAGTCTCCGCAGAGCCTCTACGGGGAGGACGCCCGGGAGATCGATCTCGTTCCGACACCCGCGTCGAAGCGAACCGGATCACAGTCGGATCACGGGATCGCAACGGCGCGTGGCGCCCGGCCGTGCGCAGCTTGTGTCCCGGGAAACGACTGAGCAAACCTTTCGCCTGGGACATGAACCGGATGAGGTGAAACATGTCCCACATTCCGGGCGTCGAGTTGACAGTGGAGGAGTGAGCCGCTGTCCTTGTGGGCATGCTCGCGAATTCGGCACTCACCTCGACCCGCTCCGCCGGGTTCCTCGGTGCTGCCCGCGCTCGCTGTAGCTGTCGCTGTTCCGGCTGTTGAGCCCACGCGCTCCGGCCCCCGCCGGGTCACCCCGGCCGCTGTTTCCTTCGCTCCACCAGGGCACCCCTCGCCGCCGTCCGCGATCCGGGCGCACGCGACGCGACACCCTCACCCCCACCGCTTCTCCGCCAAGGAACCTCCGCACCCCATGAACAGCGACAGCGACCTCCAGATCGCCGGCGACATCCTCGAAGTCCCCCATCTCCTCCAGCCCCCGCGCGAGCACCCGGCCACCGTCGCCGAGTTCGCCGGCCTGGCGCGTTCCGTCGCCGCCGACCGCTCCCAGTGGGAGCACCTCGTGCGCTACGACGCCACCAGCCGCTGGTACCACCGACTGCGCACAGGACCCGGTTACGAGCTGTGGCTGCTGTCCTGGGTGCCCGGCCAGGGCAGCGGACTGCACGACCACGGCCGCTCCTTCGGGGTCCTCACCGTCCTGGACGGCACGCTGACCGAGCACACCGCCCGCGGCACGCGCGCGTTGACGGCGGGCGCGCAGCGCGTCTTCGCGCCGGGCTACGTGCACGAGGTCGTCAACGACGCCCTGCACCCCGCGGTCAGCCTGCACATCTACTACCCGGGTCTGACCGACATGCCGATGCACACGGCACCCCGGTGCGAGCCCCGCCCGGCCCCCGGTCCGGTGACTGCCTGACGCGATGTCGTAGCCGCCTGCGAGGATGGGCCCATGCGCATCGTGGTTCTGGCAGGCGGCATCGGTGGTGCCCGTTTCCTGCGCGGTCTGAAGCGGGCCGTGCCGGACGCGGACATCACCGTCATCGGCAACACCGGGGACGACATCCACCTCTTCGGGCTGAAGGTCTGCCCGGACCTCGACACGGTGATGTACACGCTCGGCGGCGGCATCAACGAGGAGCAGGGCTGGGGACGGACCGACGAGACCTTCCACCTCAAGGAGGAGCTGGCGGCGTACGGCGTCGGCCCCGAGTGGTTCGGGCTCGGCGACCGGGACTTCGCCACGCACATCGTGCGGACCCAAATGCTCGGCGCCGGCTATCCGCTGAGCGCGGTGACCGAGGCGCTGTGCGACCGCTGGCAGCCCGGCGTGCGCCTGATCCCGATGACCGACGACCGCGTGGAGACGCACGTGGCCGTCGAGTTGGAGGGCGAGCGCAGGGCGATCCACTTCCAGGAGTACTGGGTGCGGCTGCGGGCGTCGGTGCCGGCCGAGGCGGTCGTGCCGGTCGGCGCGGAGCAGGCGAAGCCGGCGCCGGGCGTCCTGGAGGCGATCGCGGCGGCCGACGTGATCCTCTTCCCGCCGTCCAACCCGGTGGTCTCCGTCGGCACCATCCTCGCCGTGCCCGGCATCCGGGAGGCGATCGCCGACGCGGGCGTGCCGGTGATCGGCCTGTCGCCGATCGTCGGGGACGCTCCGGTGCGCGGCATGGCCGACAAGGTGCTCGCGGCCGTCGGCGTGGAGTCGACCGCCCCCGCGGTGGCCGAGCACTACGGCTCGGGCCTGCTGGACGGCTGGCTGGTCGACACCGTCGACGCCGGCTGTGTGGAGCGGGTCGAGGCCGCCGGGATCCGCTGCCGCGCCGTGCCGCTGATGATGACGGACGTCGACGCGGCCGCGCAGATGGCGCGGGAGGCGCTGGCGCTGGCGGAGGAGGTGCGCGCGGCATGAGCGGCGCGCTCCCGCCGTCCGACGGCTTCCGGGTCCGCGCCGTGCCGGGCCTTCCCGAGGTCGGGCCGGGCGACGACCTGGCCAAGCTGATCGCGGGCGCCGAGCCGGGGCTGGCCGACGGCGACATCCTGCTGGTCACCTCGAAGATCGTCTCCAAGGCCGAGGGCCGGGTCGTCGAGGCGGCCGACCGGGAGGCGGCGATCGACGCGGAGACGGTGCGCGTGGTGGCCCGGCGCGGCTCGCTGCGCATCGTCGAGAACCGGCAGGGCCTGGTCATGGCCGCGGCCGGCGTCGACGCCTCCAACACCCCCGCTGGCACGGTCCTGCTGCTGCCCGAGGACCCGGACGCCTCCGCGCGCGCGATCCGCGCGGGCCTGCGCGACGCCCTCGGCGTCGAGGTCGGCGTGATCGTCACCGACACCTTCGGGCGGCCCTGGCGCTCGGGGCTGACGGACGTCGCGATCGGCGCGGCGGGCGTGCGGGTGCTGGACGACCTGCGCGGCGGCACCGACGCGTACGGCAATCCGCTCGCCGCCACGGTCGTCGCCCTGGCCGACGAACTGGCCGCGGCGGGCGACCTGGTCAAGGGCAAGGCCAACGGTCTGCCGGTGGCCGTCGTGCGCGGGCTGCCGCACCTGGTGGTGTCCGGCGACGGCGAGGGCGCCCGGGCACTGGTGCGCGGCGCACGCGACGACATGTTCCGCCTGGGCACCTCGGAGGCGGTGCGCCTGGCGGTGACCCAGCGGCGTACGGTGCGGACCTTCACGGACCAGCCGGTCGACCCGGGCGCGGTGCGCCGCGCGGTGGCGGCGGCGGTGACGGCACCGGCCCCGCACCACACCACGCCGTGGCGGTTCGTCCTGCTGGAGTCCCCCGGGACCCGCACCCGCCTCCTGGACGCGATGCGCGACGCCTGGATCGCCGACCTGCGCCGCGACGGGAAGACGGAGGAGTCCATCGCCCGGCGCGTCCGCCGCGGCGACGTGCTGCGCAACGCGCCCTGTCTGGTCGTGCCCTGCCTGGTCATGGACGGCGCGCACGCCTACGGGGACGCGCGGCGGGACGGCGCGGAGCGGGAGATGTTCGTGGTCGCCGCCGGCGCCGGTGTGCAGAACTTCCTGGTCGCGCTGGCCGGGGAGCGGCTGGGCTCGGCGTGGGTGTCGTCGACGATGTTCTGCCGCGACGTGGTCCGCGAGGTCCTGGACCTGCCCGCGCACTGGGACCCGATGGGCGCGGTGGCGGTGGGCCACCCGGCCGAGGAGCCCCGTCCGCGGCCGGAGCGGGACGCGGGCGCGTTCATCGAGGTGCGGTGAGCCGGCCGCGCGGCCCCCTACCCTCGTAGGTGCCCTTCCGCTCCACCCCTGGGATCTCTCGTGGCAGGACGTTTCGCTCCCCGCCCGACGCGTACGACCGTGCGCGGCGGGCGTGCCGCCGTGCCCGCGGGCGTTCCGCGCCAGGCGCCGGCCCCCGCCCGGGTGCGGACCTGGACGCCGGACGGTCCGCTGGACCTCGGCCTGGTGCTCGGCCCGCTGCGGCGCGGGCCCGGGGACCCGACGTTCCGCGCGCTGCCGGACGGCTCCGTGTGGCGGGCCAGCCTGACGCCGGCGGGCCCGGGGACACTGCGGGTGACGCAGCGGGCCGGTGAGGTCCGCGGCGAGGCGTGGGGGCCGGGCGCCGAGTGGCTGCTGGACCGGCTGCCGGAGCTGCTCGGGGCGGCCGACGACCCGTCCGCCTTCGTCCCCCGGCACAGACTCCTCGCCCTCACCCGTCACCGGCGGCCCGGTCTGCGGCTGACGCGCACCGGGCTGGTGCTGGAGTCGCTGATCCCGTCGGTGCTGGAGCAGAAGGTCACCACCGGTGAGGCGTACCGGGCGTGGCGGCTGCTGGTCCGCGCGTTCGGGGAGCCGGCGCCCGGCCCGGCACCGGAGCGGATGTCGGTGATGCCGGCCCCGCGCACCTGGGCGCTGATCCCGTCCTGGGAGTGGCACCGCGCCGGGGTGGACGACAAGCGTGCCTCGACCGTCCTGCGGGCGGTGCGGGTCGCCGCGCGGCTGGAGGAGGCGGCGGGGATGTCGCCTGCGGCGGCGCAGAAGCGGCTGGAACTGGTGCCGGGGATCGGGCCGTGGACGTCGGCGGAGACGGTGCAGCGCAGTCACGGGGCGCCGGACGCGGTGACCGTCGGGGACCTGCACCTGCCGGGGATCGTCGGGTGGGCGCTGGCCGGGGACCGGCACGCGGACGACGCGGTGATGCTGTCGCTCCTGGAACCGTACGCCGGTCAGCGGCACCGCGCCGCGCGGCTGATCCTGCTGAGCGGACGCGTACCGGAACGCCGGGCACCGCGCATGCCGCACGGCGACATCGGACGGCTGTGAGACCTCCTGCCCCCGGCCGCGTACGGCGCTGAGGCGGACGGGGCGGGAGTGCGTGCCCGCAGCGGCCGGCGCGTCCGCACCCCGCACGTCCCAACCGGCCGGTTCCGCGCCGGACCGGGCACGGACACCCACGCCCCGTCCCCGCGCCACCCACCGCACCGAAAGCGCCGTGCGCACCCCCACCGGACAGACCACTGCGCCGCAGGCACGCAACAGCACCCCCGCCGACCCAACCCCTGCGCCGCAGGCACGCACACAACACAGCCACCGACCGGACCCCTGCGCCGCAGGCACGCAACAGCACTCCACCGACCGGACCCTCGCGCCCAAAGCCGCCCCGAAGCCGTCCCCCTACTGATCCGAGGAGAAACGAACCGCTCCCGCCGGAATCCGCGCGTCGCACCACACGCGGACGCCCTCGCGCAGTTCGTTGCGGGCGCCGATCACCGCGCCGTCGCCTATCACCGTGCCGGTGAGGACCGACCGTTCGCCGACCCGGGCCCGGTTGCCGATCAGTGAGTCGGTGATGACGGCGCCCGGCTCGATGACCGCTCCCGGCAGGATCGTGCTGCCGAAGACGCGCGCGCCCTCCGCGACGAACGCGCCCTCACCCACCACCGTCCCGCCCGCGAGCTTCGCGTCGGGCGCCACGGTCGCCGTGGGCAGCACCAGCCGGTCGCCGCAGTGCCCCGGCACGGCCGGCGACGGCGCCCGGCCGAGCACCAGGTCCGCCGAGCCCCGCACGAAGGCCGCCGGGGTGCCGAGGTCCAGCCAGTACGTGGAGTCGACCATGCCCTGGAGGTGGGCGCCCGCCGCCAGCAGCTGCGGGAACGTCTCCCGCTCCACCGACACCACCCGGCCCGCCGGGATCGTGTCGATCACCGAGCGCCGGAACACGTACGCCCCCGCGTTGATCTGGTCGGTGACGATCTCCTCCGGCGTCTGCGGCTTCTCCAGGAACGCCAGCACCCTGCCGGTGTCGTCCGTCGGCACCAGGCCGTAGGCGCGCGGGTCCGTCACCTTCGTCAGGTGCAGCGAGACGTCCGCGCCCGTCGTCCCGTGCGTGCGCACCAGCGCCCGGATGTCCAGCCCCGTCAGGATGTCCCCGTTGAAGACGAGCACCGGGTCGTCCGGGCCGGAGTGCAGCCGGGACGCGACGTTGCGGATCGCGCCGCCCGTGCCGAGCGGCTCCTCCTCCGTCACGTACTCGATGTGCAGCCCCAGGGCCGACCCGTCGCCGAAGTACGGCTCGAAGACCTCGGCCAGGTAGGACGTGGCCAGGACGATGTGCTCGACGCCCGCGGCTCTCGCTCTCGCCAGCTGGTGCGTGAGGAAGGGCACCCCGGCCGCGGGGACCATGGGCTTGGGCGTGTGCACCGTGAGCGGGCGCAGCCGCGTGCCCTTGCCGCCGACCAGGAGGATCGCTTCTGTCACCTGTCGTCTCTGCTTCCTGCCGGGACCGGCCGAACTGTGTTTCGGCCGGCCAGTGTATGCAGACCGTTCCGCAGCGCTCGCGACGGCGGTGCCTCCGGCAGGAAAGAGCCCCGGCCGCCTCAGCGTCCCTGGTAACGGGCCGCCGTGGAACGCGCGGTGCCGAGCTTGCGGTACAGCTTCCCCCCGGGACAGGTCGTGTTGAACCCGTCCCTGTGACCGGAGATCACGTTCAGTCGTACCTTCTTACCTTTTCGGTAGAGATTGCCACCTCCGGACGTCAGATATGTCTTGCCGCGCGGATTCATGCCGTGCAGGCCGAGTTTCCAGGCGGTGAGCCGGGCGACGGCCTTCACCGCCGAGGACGACGGCTTCTTCGAGCCGTAGGAGCCGATGACCGCGATGCCGGTCGTGTTGGTGTTGAACCCGAAGGTGTGGGCGCCCTTGACGGGCTTCGCCACTCCCCCGGCCCGGCCCTCGTAGATCCGCCCGCACTTGTCGACGAGGAAGTTGTAGCCGATGTCCCGCCAGCCCAGGCTCCGCACGTGATAGCGGTAGAAGCCGCGGATCAGCGACGGCGCCTGGGAGCAGGAGTACGTGTTGCCGGAGGCGGTGTGGTGCACGAAGGCCGCCTTGACCTTGCCGGTGTAGACGAACTGCTTCTCCCGCAGGCTCTCGTTGGCTCCCCAGCCGCGCCGCGTGACGATGGCGGGGCGCGGCCCGATGTACGGCTTGGCCCGCTGCTGCTCGGTCAGTTCGGTCCCGCGCAGGGCGAGGAGTTCCTGCCGGGTCTGTTCGCCGGTCAGCGCCGGGATCTCGGTGGCGCCGAGCGGTGCGAGCGCGGCGTTGGCCGCGGAGGCGGCGGTCGCCTCGGCGGTCAGGGCGCCGGTGCGGGAGGCGTCCGTGGCCCCGGCCGGGGCCGCGGCGGTCTCACCGGGGTCGATCAGTTCGAGCCGCAGGCCGGAGGGCAGCTCCGTGAGGGCACCGGCCTGGGGGGTCTGGGCGTCCTGGGCGTCCGGGGGGTCACTGTCGGGGCCGGCGTCGCCGTGGGAGTGACCAGCCCCGGCATCGCCGGCTGCCGCGTCGCCGCTCACTGACCCGCCGGGCTCGCCCGACTGCGGCTCCGGCTCCGGCTGTGGCTCCGGCTGCACCCGGATCTCCACGGCGTCCGACTCCCCGACCCACAACGGCGCCGTCGCCCCGCGCACCGCGTCCGAGGCGGCTTCCGCGGTGCCCGGGTCGGCCGCGTGGTCGGAGTAGTGGGTCTCGACGTCCTGCCAGCCGGACCAGGTACCAGTGGCGGCCGACCGGGTGCGGACCTGGACGCGGCCGTGGAGGTGGGCGGCGGGATCGTCCCAGACGACGCCGAGGAGGGAGAACTGCCGTACGGTCCGGGGGGCGAGGCCGAGGACGGCGGCGCCGGTGGCGCGGTCGCGGGTGAGGGGTCTCAGGGGCAGCGACTGGGTGCTGCCGGGAACGTCGGGCCGGGCCGTCGTCCCTGCCCGCGGGGCCGCTTCCGCCGGAGCCGCCGGTCGGGTGTCCGCGGCGGTGGCGGGCGGGACGAGCGGGAGGGCGAGGGCTGCGGCGCAGGTGACACCGATCGAGGAAGCAACAAATCCACGCATACCACCGACCTTGTCCATAGTCAGACAATTCTGTCCAACGGTGACTTGACGGGCCGTCGGGGCCCGTTCCCCCGAACCGGTGTCTGCCGCATGCGTCCGACGGGCGGTGCGCGCGGGCGGGCCCGCGTACGCTAGCGCGGGTGAACGCCACCGACCGCACCCCCGCCGACCTGCTGAGTTCCGCGCTGTCCGCGGACCCCGGACGCCCTCTGGTGACCTTCTACGACGACGCCACGGGCGAACGCGTCGAATTGTCCGTGGCCACCTTCGCCAATTGGGTGGCCAAGACCGCCAACCTCCTCCAGGACGAGCTCTCCGTCGAACCCGGCGACCGGGTGGCGCTGCTGCTGCCCGCGCACTGGCAGACGGCGGTCTGGCTGCTGGCGTGCGCGTCGGTGGGCGTGATCGCGGACGTGGCCGGGGACCCGGCGGCGGCCGACGTGGTCGTCAGCGGCCCGGAGCCGGAGTCGCTGGAGGCGGCACGGGCCTGCTCGGGCGCCCGGGTGGCGCTGGCGCTCCGGCCGCTCGGCGGGCGCTTCCCGCAGCCGCCGGAGGGCTTCGCCGACTACGCCGTCGAGGTGCCGGGCCAGGGCGACCGGTTCGTGCCGTACGCGCCCGTCGACCCCGAGGAGCCGGCGCTGATCGTGGCCGGACGGGAGTTCACCGGCGCGGAGGTGGTCGAGCGGGCCCGCGCGGAGGCGGCGGAGCGCGGACTGACCGGGCCGGGCTCGCGGATCCTGTCGGGACTGCCGTTCGACACCTGGGAGGGTCTGCACGCGGGCCTGTACGGGCCGCTCGCGACCGGCGGCTCGGTGGTGCTCTGCCGCCACCTGGACCGGCTCGCGGACGACGCCCTGGACAAGCGGGTGGAGAGCGAGCGCGTGGCGGTCATCGCCCGCTGACCCACCGTCCTCCGGCACCGCGGCGTCCCAAACCCGCCCGGCCGCCGCACCACCCGTCCGCCCCGCCCCGTCCCCCGTTCGGCGCAGCACCGGCCGCCGCACGGCATCCTGCCGGGCCATCGTCGTAGCGACGGCACACGCCAGGTGCCGCGCACCGCGCTCCCGTACGACGGGCCACGGTCCGCGCTCCCGTACGACGGGCCACGGTCCCGTACGCAGTGAGGGGTGGACACGGTCATGAGCGACTCCGCAGGCACGCCCCCCGTACCGCCGGGCGGCAGGCGCGGTCCCGGCACGGGGACGGGCGCCTCGGCGAGCGGGCGGGGGCGGTCGCGGCGCAGGCGACGGCGCTGGAGGCACGGTACGGCGCTCGTGGCCGCCGTCGCGCTGCTCGGGGTGGCGGGGGCCGGGTGGGCGGTGTACATGAAGCTGGAGGGGAACATCACGCCGGACGAGGCGGCGGCGGCCGAACTGGCGCGCTTCGAGAAGGAGCGGCCCACCGCGCTCGTCCAGGGCGCCCGGAACATCCTGCTGATCGGGTCGGACTCGCGTGCGGGCGAGGAGAACCGCCGTTACGGACGGGACCCGGGGACGGAGCGCTCCGACACCGTGATCCTGCTGCATCTGTCGGCGGGCCGGCGCAGCGCCACCGCGGTGTCCATACCCCGGGACCTGATGGTGAACGTGCCCGGCTGTCGCCGTCCGGACGGATCCCGTTCGCAGCCGATGTTCACGTTGTTCAACTCCGCTTTCGAAGTGGGCGGTTCGGCCTGCACGATTCGCACCGTCGAGAAACTCACGGACATCCGCGTCGATCACCACGTCGTCGTCGACTTCGCCGGATTCAAGGACATGGTCGACGCGGTGGACGGTGTCGAGGTGTGCCTGCGCGAGCCCGTCGACGACGAGGCCGCCGAACTGAAGCTGCCAGCGGGCCGGGTGACGCTGAGCGGGGAGCAGGCGCTGGGTTACGTGCGCGCCCGCAAGAGCCTCGGCGACGGCAGCGACACCAGCCGCATGGAGCGGCAGCAGCGCTTCCTCGGCGCGCTCGTCAACAAGGTGCACAGCAACGACGTCCTGCTGAACCCGGTGAAGCTGTATCCGGTCCTGGACGCGGCCACCTCGTCCCTCACCACCGACCCCGAACTGGCCAGTTTGCGCGGCTTGTACCAACTCGTCCGCGGACTGCGCCAGATCCCCACGGAAGATGTGCAATTCCTGACCGTTCCGCGGGAGGCGTACTCCGGAGACGTCAATCGCGACCAGCTCGCCCAGCCCGCCGCGGCGGAATTGTTCGAGCGGCTGCGCGAGGACGCACCCGTTGCGGTCGATACGGACGGTGACGGAAAGGCCACGAAAACGGAATCGGGGAAGCCGTCCGGCGACACCTCCCCGGCCCCGACATTCTCGGGAAACACCGCCGCCGAGGACACCTGCACGTAAAGCCCGCCTCAAAACCCGTGCGGTCCGCGACCCCCGCGACGCGGCTCCGGGAACATTCGTCCAGGGAAATGGGCGGATTGGCCCCTTGTAGGAACGTGCAATTCATCACCGGCGTCGCCCGGGGCCGATCTGGACCGTTAGTGTGAGCGCTCCGGTGCGTCCGTTCCCTCAGGCCTGCCCTGAGGTCCCGCACTGTGCAAACGAGACCCGAGCGCCTTGGGAGGGGAAAGGCGCCGCGTGGCCCCGACGGAGGATTCAGGCAACCGTGGACGCGCAAGGCCGTGGGCGGGCGGAGAACGTCGACCCCGCAGACCAGTGGGTGCTCAATCCGGACACCGGCGAATACGAATTGCGACTGGGCAGTTCCGCTCCGCAGCCGACCGTGCCGGGACCGCGTGCCTCCCGCTCCGCGGGCGCTCGGCGCGGCCGGACGCAGTCCTCGGGCCGTGCGGCCGCGCGGGAGACGTCCGCCGCGGAGGTGCCGCCGCAGCGCAGGCGCCGGGGCGGCACGGCCGAGGAGCCGCCGGCCGGGCGGCGCGGCCGCCGGCCGGCGAAGAAGAAGCCGAAGGCGAAGAAGGTCCTCATGTGGACCGGCGGCACCATGGCGTTCGTGGTGCTCGCCGTCGGCGTGGCCGGCTACCTGTATCTGGAGCACCTGAACGACAACATCTCGTCCGTCTCCGACGACGGCGCCAGCACCGGCGGCTTCAAGAAGGACGAGGCGATCAACATCCTGCTGATCGGCACCGACAAGCGCACCGGTTCCGGCAACGAGGGATACGGCGACACGGGCAGCGCCGGGCACGCCGACACCACGATCCTGCTGCACGTCTCCAAGGACCGCTCCAACGCGACCGCGCTGAGCATCCCGCGCGACCTGATAGTCGACATCCCCGACTGCCCGACGCAGCAGGAGGACGGCAGCGAGAAGGTGATCCCGGGCGAGTCCGGCGTCCGCTTCAACATCAGCCTCGGCCAGAGCGGCCGTACGCCCAGCTGCACCATGCGGACCGTGACCGAGCTGACCGGCATCAAGCCGGACAACTTCATGGTCGCCGACTTCAACGCCGTCAAGACGCTGACGTCCGCGGTCGGCGGCGTCGAGGTGTGCCTGGCGAAGGACATCGACGACCCGGACTCGCATCTGAAGCTGCCCAAGGGCGAGCACACCATCGAGGGCGAGCAGGCCCTGGCGTTCGTGCGCACCCGGCACTCGGTCGGCATGGGCGGCGACCTGAGCCGGATCGAGCTCCAGCAGCAGTTCCTCAGCTCGCTGATGCGCAAGCTGAAGTCGAACGACACCCTCACCAGCCCCTCCAAGATGATCAAGCTGGCGGAGGCGGGCACCGAGGCGCTCACCGTCGACTCCCAGCTGGACAGCATCGGCAAGCTCAAGGACCTCGGCCTGGAACTGGGCAAACTCAACGTCAAGAACCTGTCGTTCACCACGGTGCCGGTGAAGGACAACCCGGCGGAGACGGTGAAGACGACCGTCGTCCTCGACGAGTCCAAGGCACCGGACGTCTTCGACCTGATCCGCAACGACGTGTCGTTCACCGAGGTCAAGCAGCAGAAGAAGAAGGAGAAGGCGGAGGTCGCCGCCCGGCTCAAGGGCGAGAAGGCACCGGCCTCCGAGGTCCGCGTGCGGATCCTCAACGGCGGCGCGCCCGGCGGCAGCGCCCAGGAGACCCTCAGCTGGCTCCAGGTCGAGGAGGGCGTCGAGAAGTCCGAGAACGCCGGCAACGCGCCCGCACAGCTGGACAAGACGACGCTGGAGTACGCCCCCGACCAGGCCGCCCAGGCGCGCCGCCTGGCCGACATCCTGGGGCTGTCGGGGTCGGCGATGAAGCCGGGTGAGAGCGTCCTCAACGCCCAGGGCCTGCCCGCGATGTCACTGACCCTCGGCAAGGACTTCAAGGGTGCCGGAGTCTCGCTCACGCCGCCGGACAAGGCACCCGACGACATCAAGAAGTCCACGGCGGACAAGGTCGAGTGCGCCAAGTGACCTGACGGGCCCGTTCCGCGCCGGCGACGGCACGAGGCGGGCCCGTTGCCGTGCGAGGCGCGCGACAGGGGCCCGCGACGGGTCCGTTCCACGGGGCGAGGGACGGGAAGACGCAGACGATGACGCGAAGCGGCGCGCGCGGGCAGGGAACACGACCGACAGCGGTGCCCCGGAGAGTACGGCACGCGCTGCGCCGGTCGGCGACGGTCCTGGCCTCACTGATCCTCACCGTGTCCGGCGCCGGCTACCTGTACACCGAGCACCTGAACGGCAACATCGAGAAGGGCGAGCGCAGCAGCGGCGACTCCAAGGCGCGCCGGTCCGGAGCGAACGCGGCCGGGCAACGGCCCCTGAACATCCTGCTGATCGGCTCCGACAGCCGGGCGTCCGCGGCGAACGCCGAGCTCGGCGGCGGCCGGGACACGCGCGGCAATCCGCCGCTGGGCGACGTGCAGATGCTGATCCACGTGGCCGCCGACCGCAGGAGCGCGGCCGTGGTGAGCGTCCCCCGCGACACCCGGGTCGACATTCCCCGGTGCACCGACCCGGCCACCGGAGAGACCCACCCGGCGACCAACGGCATCATCAACACCTCGCTGGCCCGCGGCGGCGCCGGCTGCACGCTGGCCACCTGGGAGAAGCTCACCGGCGTCTACATCGACCACTGGATGACCATCGACTTCGCGGGCGTGGTGACCATGGCCGACGCCGTCGGCGGTGTCGAGGTCTGCGTCAGCCAGAACGTGTGGGATCGTCCGCTGCCCGGCGTGCCCGGCGGCTCGGGCCTGAAGATGACCGCCGGGACCCACGGGGTCGAGGGCGAGCAGGCGCTGCAGTGGCTGCGCACCCGGCACGCCTGGGGCAGCGACGTCCTGCGCATCCGCGCCCAGCGCATGTACATGAACTCGATGATCCGCACCCTGCGGGACCAGAACGTCTTCACCGACACCGGCCGTCTGACCGACCTGGCCGAGGCGGCGACGAAGTCGCTGACGGTCTCGGAGGAGATCGGCTCGGTGCGGAAGCTGTACGACCTGGCGATGCAGCTGAGGACGGTGCCGCCGGAGCGCATCACCATGACGACGCTGCCCACCACCGAGGATCCGCAGGACCGCAACCACCTGGTCGCGGCCGGTGCCGAGGCCGAGCGGATGTGGACCATGCTCCGGGACGACGTGCCCTTCGACGGCGCGGGCGCCACGACGGCCCCGCGCGAGGCCGCCGACGGCGACGAGGAAGACCGCGGGGACGGGGCCAAGCCCGCCGGACCGGCCGCGCCCGACGCGGAGATCGACGTCCGGGTGCGCAACGCCACCGGGTCCGCGACGCTCGGCCCGGTGAACGGCCGGGCCGGCGACATCGCCCGGTCGCTGCGGGCGAAGGGCTTCGCCCGCGCCGCGGCGGACACCTCCGGCGCACCGGCCGCGGAGCGGACCGTCGTACGCTATGCGGACGCCGGGTCGGAGGGTGACGCCCTGAGGGTCGCCAAGTCGCTGGGCGTTCCGGCGAGTTCGGTCGAGCGGTCGGCCGGCGTCACCGGTGTCACGGTGGTGGTCGGCGCCGACTGGCGCGAGGGCACGGCCTATCCGCGGCGGCCGGCCTCCGGTTCCGGGGACCTGCCACGGGACGCCGACGCGCTCAACGGGTCCGAGACGGCCGCATGCATGGACGTGTACGGCCCGTACCGCTGGTAGCGGTCCGCGCCCCGGTGCGGACGACGCTTGCCGCACCCGGTGCGGAAGCGGCCTCCGGCCGGTGCAGAAGCGGCCTTCGCGCCCGGTGCCGGAGCGGCCTCCGCGCCCGGAGCGGAAGCGGCCTCCGGCCGGTGCAGAAGCGGCCTCCGCGCCCGGAGCGGAAGCGGCCTCCGGCCGGTGCCGGAGCGGCCTCCGCACCCGGTGCGGAAGCGGCCTCCGGCCGGTGCCGGAGCGGCCTCCGCGGCCGGAGCGGAAGCGGCCTCCGGCCGGTGCGGGAGCGGCCTTCGCGCCCGGTGCCGGAGCGGCCTCCGCGCCCGGAGCGGAAGCGGCCTCCGGCCGGTGCAGAAGCGGCCTCCGCGCCCGGAGCGGAAGCGGCCTCCGGCCGGTGCCGGAGCGGCCTCCGCACCCGGTGCGGAAGCGGCCTCCGGCCGGTGCCGGAGCGGCCTCCGCGGCCGGAGCGGAAGCGGCCTCCGGCCGGTGCGGGAGCGGCCTTCGCGCCCGGTGCCGGAGCGGCCTCCGCGCCCGGAGCGGAAGCGGCCTTCGTGGTCGGTCGTGAACAGTTGAAGTCGGTGCCGTTCGCGGGGCAACTGACGGGCGCGTCGAGCGTCTAACAGGACGCGGGACGGGCCCGACGTGACGAGTCGAGGAGTTGCCAGGGGTGGGCAGGACGGGTGCAGTGACACAGAACGCCGCGCCGGAGACGCTCCGTGACGAGGAGTCCGAACAGGACCCGGACGAGAGCCCGTCCGACGCCGGGGATCCTCCGCGCCGGCGCCGCGTGCGCCGGCTGCTCAAGTGGTTCGCGGCGGTGCTGGCACTGCTCATATTCGGCGCCGCCGGGGCGGGTTACCTCTACTACCGGCAGCTGAACGACAACATCAAGAAGGACCCACTGAACCTGGGCGACAGCAAGGTCGCCGCGCCGACGCCGAACGCGGCCGGCCAGACCCCGCTGAACATCCTGCTCATCGGCAGCGACGCCCGCGACAGCGAGGAGAACCAGCAACTCGGCGGCGCCCGCGAGACGTTCGGCTCCACCCCGCTCGCCGACGTCCAGATGCTGGTGCACCTGTCCGCCGACCGGTCCAACATGTCCGTGATCAGCATGCCGCGCGACACCCTGGTCCACATCCCCCAGTGCACCGACCCGGACGACGGCACCGTGTACCCGGCGAGCAACGGGCGCACGATGGCCAACCAGAGCCTCGGGCACGGCGGTCCGGGCTGCACCGTGGCCACCTGGCAGGAGCTCACCGGCGTCCACATCGACCACTTCGTCATGGTCGACTTCGCGGGCGTGGTGTCCATGGCGGACGCGGTCGGCGGTGTCCCGGTGTGCGTGGACGCCAACATCCACTCGCGGGACAGCCAGGGCCACGGCTCCGGGCTGAAACTGCCCGAGGGCACCCACCCGGTGAAGGGCGAGCAGGCCCTGCAGTGGCTGCGCACCCGCTACGGCTTCGAGGACGGCAGCGACCTCGCCCGCGCCAAGGCGCAGCACATGTACATGAACTCACTGGCCCGGCAGCTGCGCGAGAACGCCACTCTGAGCAGCCCCAACAACCTGCGCAGACTGGCCGAGAAGGCCACCGAGGCGCTCACCGTGGACCCCGGCCTCGACACGGTGAAGAAGCTCTACGACCTGAGCGCGGAGCTGCGCAAGGTGAAGCCGGAGCGCATCACCATGACGACGATGCCCAACCGGTACGTGGGCGCCCGGGTCGAGCCGACCGAGGACGCCGAGAAGCTGTTCCGTCTGGTGCGGGAGGACATCGCCCTCGACGGCAGGGACGCGAAGCCCGTGCGGGACGGGGAGAAGAAGGCTTCGGCCGAACCGTCCGACGTGCCCGCCGACGAACCCGCCGACGACGCCGGGATCGCCGTCCAGGTCCGCAACGGCACCCGCACCGACACCCTGGCGGCCGCGCCCGGACGGACCGCCACGGTGGCCGGGGTGCTGCGGGAGAAGGGCTTCACGCAGGCGAGCGCCGACACCACGAGCGCCCTCAGCGAGGAGCGGACGGTGGTGCGCTACCCGAGCGCCGACCTGGAGGGCGACGCCCGGCGCGTCGCCGAGGCGCTCGGCATCCCGGCGGACGCGGTGGAGCGGTCCACCGACGTGTCCGGTGTCACGCTCGTGGTGGGCGCCGACTGGCGCGAGGGCACGGAGTACGCGGCGCCCGAGGAGGACGACAGCGTTCCCGAGTCGGCGCAGGCGCTCAACGGGGCCGACGACAAGGCCTGCATGCACGTCAACCCGGCCTTCACCTGGTGACGACACGTGAGGGGGCCTCCCCGGCCGGGGAGGCCCCCTCACGACGGCTGACGGGCCGGCACGGCCCCTCACGACGGGTGGCGTCAGGCGGCCGGCGCGTCCGCGTGGACGGCGGGGCGCCGGGAGGCGATGACCTTCTTCGCCAGCGCGCGCGGACTGGTCAGGAAGCCCCAGCCCCACGACATGTGCATGGTGGCCAGCGCCACCGGGATCTGCAGCCGCGCCTTCAGCGGCAGGCCCTTGCCGGCCGGTACCGAGCCCGCCACGATCGCGGCGAGGTAGCCGCCGGGGACCACGAAGCCCCACGGCGTGAGCGCCGCGCCCACCACGAGCCCGGCCGCGATCGCGCACACCGCGGTCGGCGGGGCCAGATAGCGCAGGTTGATGGAGCCGGAGTGGTAGCGGGCCACGACGTGCCGCCAGCGCCCGTAGTCCTTGTACTGCTTGGCCAGCGCCCGCACGCTCGGCCGGGGCCGGTAGGACACCTTCAGTTCCGGCGAGAACCAGATCAGCCCGCCCGCCTCACGGATGCGGAAGTTCAGCTCCCAGTCCTGGGCGCGGATGAACTCCACGTTGTAGCCGCCCTGACGCTCCAGCGCCTCGCGCCGGAAGACACCGAGGTACACGGTCTCGGCGGGGCCCGCCTGGCCGCCGGTGTGGAAGGCGGCGTTGCCGACGCCTATCTTCGACGTCATCGCGGCGGCGACCGCGTGCTCCCAGTCGTTCTCCCCCTCGGCGTGCATGATGCCGCCGACGTTCTGCGCGCCGGTCTCCTCCAGGAGCCGCACGGCGGTCGCGATGTAGTTCGGGGAGAGCATCCCGTGCCCGTCGACGCGGACCACGACCGGATGGCGCGAGGCCTTGATCGCCGCGTTGAGGGCGGCCGGGGTGCGGCCGGTCGGGTTGGGCACGGTGTGCACCCGCGGGTCCTCGGCCACGAGCTCGGCGGCGATCTCGTCCGTGCGGTCCGTGGAGGGACCGAGGGCGATCACGACCTCCATCTCGCCGGCGTACTCCTGGGCGAGGATCGCGCGGACGGCGCCACGCAGATGCCTCTCCTCGTTGAGGACGGGCATGATCACGGAAACGGCGGGGAGCCGCACGTCGGGATTGGCGTTCATAGAGCGCTCACGTTACCGCGAACGGGGGATACCGGTGCGCGCGCCGGGGGCGATGCGCCGGGCCGCAGATCCTATCGGCCTACGGTGCTCACGATCGCTCGCACGGCCGTCGTCCGGAGGTGTCCCCCTTGCCCACGCCGCCGCGGTCCTCCCGGCCCCGCACCGCACCCCGGCCCTCCCGGCGGCCGTCCGCCCGGGACGCCCGCCCGCCCGCGCCCGCTCCCGCTCCCGCGCGCCGCAGGCCCCGCTGGGTCATGCGCACCGTCACCACGCTGTCGGTCGTGGTGCTCGCCTCCGCCGGGATCGGACACGCGGTGCTCAGCAGCCTCGACGAGGACATCGAACGCGTCGACCCGTTCCGCGACATGAAGAACCGGCCCGAGGCCGGGCACGGCATGAACATCCTGCTCGTCGGCACGGACGGCCGCGAGAAGATCGGCCGGGAGGAGCGGGAGAAGTACCGGCTCGGCGGGGCGCCCTGCCACTGCACCGACACGATCATGATCGTGCACATCTCGGAGGACCGGGATCGCGCCAGCGTGGTCAGCCTGCCCCGCGACTCCTACGCGGTGACGCCCCCGCACACCGACCGCGTCAGCGGCGAACGGCACGGGGAGCACCCCCTGAAGCTGAACGCGGCGTACGCGGAGGGCGGGCCGCAGCTGACCGTGCGCACGGTCGAGAAGATGACCCGGGTGAAGATCGACCACTATCTGGAGGTCGACTTCGCCAGCTTCATGAAGACGGTGGACGTGGTCGGCGGCGTGGAGGTCTGCACCGACCAGCGGCTGAAGGACAGCCACACCGGTCTCGACCTGCCCGCCGGCCGGCACACCCTCAAGGGCGGCCAGGCCCTGCAGTACGTGCGGGCCCGCCATGTCGACGGCGCCTCCGACCTCAGCCGGATGAAGCGCCAGCAGCACTTCATGGCGGCGCTGGTGGACCGGGCCACGTCCTCCGGGATCCTGCTGAACCCGATGAGGTTCCGGGACGTGACCCGTGCCGTGCTCGGCTCGGTTCGCGCGGACGAGGGCTTCGGCACCGACGAGCTGCTGGACCTCGGCCGGGCGATGCGGAACTTCTCACCCGCCTCCTCGGAGTTCACCACGGTGCCGGTCGCGGCGGTCGGCCACACCGTGAAGGGCGTCGGCTCCACGCTGAAGTGGGACACCGAGAAGTCCCAGCGGATCTTCGAGGCGCTGCGCCGCGACCAGCCGCTGACCGGGCACCGCACGCGCGACGAGGCGCAGCGGGTGCCGGTCGACCCGCGGCAGATCCGGGTCCAGGTCGAGAACGGCACCCGCACGCCCGGTCTGGGGCGGCGCGTGGACGCGGCCCTCGCGGCGATCGGCTTCGGCACCACACGGGCCCCGGTCAACGCGGCCGACCGGGACGTGAAGCGGACCGTCGTCGCCTACGACCCGCGGTGGGACCGCTCCGCGAAGTCCCTCGCGGCGGCCCTGCCGGGCAGTGAACTGCGTGCGGTGAAGGGCCAGGGCGCCACGCTGAAGGTGATCGCGGGCGCCGACTTCGAGAAGGTCCGCAAGGTCCGGGCGCTGGACCCGGGGCAGGGCGAGTTCGGGGTGGTGCGGGGCGACGAGGTGGGCTGTTCCTGAGTGCCGGGCCGGGGCCGGTCAGTCCTCGAAGCCCTCCGCCGCGCGCTTCTCGCGCAGTTCCATGATCGCCCGGCGGCGGGCCAGCCGGTGGGTGCGGCGGATCTGGGCCTCCTGGTAGCGGCGCTCGTCGCGCTCGGTCTCGGGTATCACCGGCGGCACCCGGCGCGGCTTGCCGTCGGCGTCGACGGCGGCGAACACCAGGTAGGCCGAGCCGACCTGGGTGGCGGGCGCCGACTCGTTCCAGCGCTCGGCCAGCACCCGCACGCCGACCTCCATCGAGGTCCGTCCGGTCCAGTTGACCTGGGCCTTCACATGGACCAGGTCGCCGACGCGGACCGGTTCGAGGAACGCCATCTCGTCCATGGACGCGGTGACGGCCGGCCCTCCGGAGTGCCGCCCGGCGACGGCCCCCGCCGCGTCGTCCACCAGCTTCATGATCACCCCGCCGTGCACCGTGCCCAGGAGGTTGGTGTCGTTGTGGGTCATGATGTGGCTGAGTGTCGTACGGGACGCCGAGGTGGGCTTGCCGGGGATGTCCGGAGTCTCCGTCTGTGCGGCTGGGGCCTGGTCTGTCATGGCCTCCACCTTATGCCGAGGTCACATCGGTGGGATTTGTGTCAGCTTCGCAACAGCGGTGCCCTGATTTTCCGACGACCCTTGTATGACGCACAGCCGGGGCCTGCACACTGTTGCCCATGACTGATTGGCCCGAGGCAAGGTCCGACGACAACCGCGGCGGACGCTACGGACGCGGGAGCGGCAGCGCGCAGCCCGAGGGCGCCCGTGTCATGCGGCAGGTCCGCCGCGGCCCGGCGGCCCCGCCCGGGCAGGGCGCGTACGGCGGTGTCCCGCAGCAGCCGTCGTACGTGGACGGCCACGGCGGGCCCGAGGCCTACGACAGCGGCTACAACACGGGCCAGGTCTACGGCAGGCCGGCCGGCGGTCCCGGTGGCCCCGGCGGCCCCGGCGGTGGACCCGGTCACGGTCCCGGGCCGGCGCCCGACTGGCGCCGCCGCATCAAGTGGACGGCGATCACCGTGGTGACCGTGCTGGTCGTGACGACCGTCGGCACGTACTTCTGGGCCGACGGCAAGCTCAACCGCGAGGTCGACCTCGCCACGGTCGTCGACCGGCCCGAGCCGGGCGAGGGCACCAACTACCTGATCGTCGGCTCCGACAGCCGCGAGGGCATGTCCGACGAGGACAAGAAGAAGCTGCACACCGGGTCCGCCGAGGGCAAGCGCACGGACTCGATGATGATCCTGCACACCGGCGACAACGGGCCCACGCTGATCTCGCTGCCCCGTGACTCCAACGTCACGATCCCGGAGTTCAAGGGCTCGGAGTCGGGCAAGACCCGGCCCGCCATGGGCGCGAACAAGCTGAACGCGGCGTACTCCATCGACGGCCCGACGCTGCTGGTGCGCACGGTGGAGTTCAACACCGGCCTGCACATCGACCACTACGTGGAGATCGGCTTCGCCGGCTTCGCCAACATCGTGGACGCGGTCGGCGGCGTCGAGATGGACATCCCGCAGGACATCAAGGACACCAAGTCCGGCGCCGACTTCAAGAAGGGCAAGCAGACCCTGAACGGCGAGGAGGCCCTGGCCTTCGTCCGCACCCGGTACGCGCTGGCCGGCTCCGACCTGGACCGGACGAAGAACCAGCAGAAGTTCCTCTCCGCGCTCGCCAACCAGGTGGCCACGCCGGGCACCGTCCTCAACCCGTTCAAGCTGTACCCGACGATGGGCGCGGGCCTGGACTCGCTGGTCGTCGACAAGGACATGGGGCTGTTCGACCTGGCCGGGATGTTCTGGGCGATGAAGGGTGTCAGCGGCGGCGAGGGCACGTCGATGAACATGCCGATATCGGGCAGCGCCGGCAACGGCAACCTGCAGTGGGACATGCCGAAGGTGAAGCAGCTGGTCGAGCAGCTGAAGAACGACGAGAAGGTCACCGTCTCCGGCAACTGAGACCCGACGACGGCGAAGGGGCGTCCCGCCACGGGGCGCCCCTTCGCCGTGTCCGGCGGCTGCGTCACATCGTGGCGCCCGCCATCGCGCGGCACGTCTCGGAGCAGCGGCGACAGGACTCGGCGCAGCGCATCATCCGGTCGTCGTCCGGCATCGACATGCACGCCTCGGCACACAGGTCGCAGGCCTGCGCGCACATCGTGCACATCTCGTTCGCCAGCGGTGAGCGGCGCATCATCATGTCGGCGCACATGCGGGTCATCTCCGCGCAGTCCATGAGCGCCCGCATGATCCGCATCTGGGCCTGGCCGCCCTTCTGCAGACAGGAACTCATGGTCTCCTCGCACACCCCGTGACAGGCCATGCAGGCGTTGACGCAGTCCTGCATCTCCTTGCTCAGGGGTTCCAGGGTGGTGGTGGGCTGCTGCTGGGTCATGGTTCCTCCCGGGGGACGGCGGGAACCGGCGATCGGTCCCCGCCCCTCCGTCCTACGCCCCGCACCCCAAGACCACCACAGGACGGACGGAACCATCCGAAACGGACGCTCCGTGATGTGCGGCACGTCGGACGCGGCCGCTGCGTGGAACCGCCGTCAGCGGCAAGGAGACGGGGGGAATCCGGACGGGACGAGCGGGCCCGGGAGGCAGGGAGAGCGGACGTGACGGGACAGGCGGATACCGGACGGCGGGCGGCGGAGCCCGAAGCGCCGGGCGAGAGACAGCGGCTGCGCAGACGGCTGGAGCGGCTCATCGGCATCGCCGCGACCGAGGGCAACGAGCTCCTTCCGCTGCGCAACGGCGACGAGATCTTCCCCGCGATGCTGGACGCCGTCCGCGCCGCGGAACACACCGTCGACATGATGACCTTCGTGTACTGGCGCGGCGACATCGCGCGGGAGTTCGCCGCCGCGCTGGCCGACCGGGCACGCGCGGGAGTGCGGGTACGGCTGCTGCTGGACGGTTTCGGCGCCAAGGAGATAGAGCCGGACCTGCTGGACGCCATGGACGAAGCGGGCGTCCAGGTGGCCTGGTTCCGCAGGCCCGCGCGGCTGTCGCCGATGCGGCAGAACCACCGCTGCCACCGCAAGGTCCTGGTCACCGACGAGCACACCGCCTTCACCGGGGGCGTCGGCATCGCCCAGGAGTGGTGCGGCGACGCCCGCAACCCCGGCGAGTGGCGCGACACCCACGTGCGGGTCCGGGGACCCGCCGTGGACGGCATCGCCGCGGCGTTCGCCCAGAACTGGGCCGAGTGCCACGACGACCTGTACGACGAGCACGACCGCTTCACCGCGCAGGAGCAGCCGGGCCGGGCCACGGTCCAGGTGGTGCGGGGCTCTGCGAGCTTCGGCTGGCAGGACATGCAGACGCTGCTGCGCGTCGCGATCACCTCGGCGCAGGAGCGCTTCCGGCTGTCCACGGCCTACTTCGCCCCGGACACCTACTTCGTGGACCTGCTGGCGGCCGCGGCGCGGCGGGGCGTGCGCGTCGAGATCCTGCTGCCCGGCCCGCACACCGACCAGCGGGTCTGCCGCTTGGCCGGGCGGCAGCACTACCAGACCCTGGTCGACGCGGGCGTGGAGGTGCGCGAGTACCAGCCGACGATGCTCCACACGAAGGTCATCACGGTGGACGGCGTCTGCTCCCTGATCGGCTCGACCAACGTCAACCGGCGCTCGCTGGAGCACGACGAGGAGGTCATGCTGGCCGTCCTCGACGAGGACTTCACGGCCGCGCTCGACGCCGACTTCGACGCCGACCGGAAACTGAGCGAGCCGGTGGACCCGGCCCGCTGGAGGCGCCGCCCGCTGCCCCTGCGGCTCGCCGAGGCCGCGGTCACCCCGATCCGCCGGTTCCTGTGACGGCACGCGGCGGCCGGGAAACGGCAAGGGCGCCCGGCATCCGGGCGCCCTTCGCTCACGGTTCGGGGTGCGCTACGGCAGGTTGCGGGCCATGACGATCCGCTGGACCTGGTTGGTGCCCTCGTAGATCTGCGTGATCTTGGCGTCGCGCATCATGCGCTCGACCGGGTAGTCGCGGGTGTAGCCGTAGCCGCCGAGGAGCTGGACGGCGTCGGTGGTGACCTCCATGGCGACGTCGGAGGCGAAGCACTTGGCGGCGGCGCCCTGGAACGTGAGGTCGCTGTCACCGCGCTCGGACTTGGCGGCGGCCGCGTACGTCAGCTGGCGGGCGGCCTCGATCTTCATGGCCATGTCGGCGAGCATGAACTGGACGCCCTGGAAGTCGGCGATCGGCTTGCCGAACTGCTTGCGCTCGCGGACGTAGCCCTTGGCGTAGTCCAGGGCGCCCTGGGCGATGCCGAGGGCCTGCGCGGCGATGGTGATGCGGGTGTGGTCCAGGGTCTTCATCGCCGTGGCGAAGCCGGTGCCCTCCTCGCCGATCATGCGGTCGGCGGGGATGCGCACGTTGTCGAGGTAGACCTCGCGGGTCGGGGAGCCCTTGATGCCGAGCTTCTTCTCCGGGGCGCCGAAGGAGACGCCCTCGTCGGACTTCTCCACGACGAAGGCGGAGATGCCCTTGGAGCGCTTCTCCGGGTCGGTGACGGCCATGACCGTGTAGTACTCGGACTCGCCGGCGTTGGTGATCCAGCGCTTCACGCCGTTGAGGACGTAGCTGTCGCCGTCGCGGACCGCACGGGTCTTCATGCCGGCCGCGTCGGAGCCGGCGTCCGGCTCGGACAGGCAGTACGAGAACATCGCGTCGCCCTTGGCGAGCGGGGTCATGTACTTCTTCTTCAGCGCCTCGGAGCCGGAGAGGATGACCGGCAGCGAACCCAGCTTGTTCACGGCGGGGATGAGGGAGGAGGAGGCGCAGACGCGGGCCACCTCCTCGATCACGATGACCGTGGCGAGCGCGTCGGCGCCGGCGCCGCCGTACTCCTCCGGCACGTGGACGGCGTGCAGGTCGTTGGCGACGAGGGCGTCGAGCGCCTCGCGCGGGAAGCGTGCTTCCTCGTCCACGGCGGCGGCGTGCGGCGCGATCTTCGCCTCGGCCAGCGCGCGGACGGCGTCGCGGAGCATGTCGTGCTCCTCGGACGGGCGGTACAGGTCGAAGTCAGCCGATCCGGCCAAGGTCTCTCACGCTCCAAAACGCTGCGATGCTGGTCACGCTAACTACCGTTAAGTAACTCAAATTTTAAGGCGTCGGCCGCGATCGTGGATAGGTGAGCTTGACGACAGCCGGAAGTCCGGCCGCCGGTGCCCGGCGGATATGCTCGGGCGCGCACTGCATGCCGTACACCCCCTGGAGCACTGATGGCCCTCAAGATCACCGTGATCGGCACCGGTTATCTCGGCGCGACCCACGCGGCGGCCATGGCGGAGCTGGGGTTCGAGGTGCTGGGCCTGGACGTCGTACCGGAGAAGATCGACCTGCTCCGGCGCGGTGAGGTGCCGATGTACGAGCCGGGGCTGGACGAGCTGCTGCGGCGGCACGTCGCCGGGATCGAGGGGTCCACCGGGCGGCTGCGGTTCACCATGGACTGGGCCGAGGTCGGTGAGTTCGGCGATGTGCACTTCGTGTGCGTGAACACCCCGCAGCGGCACGGCGAGTACGCCTGCGACATGTCGTACGTCGACTCCGCGGTCGCCTCGCTCGCGCCGCACCTGAAGGGCCCGGCGCTGGTCGTCGGCAAGTCGACGGTGCCCGTCGGCTCGGCCGACCGGCTGGCCGCCTACCTCGCGGAGCACGCCCCGGCGGGCGGGGACGCGGAGCTGGCGTGGAACCCGGAGTTCCTGCGCGAGGGCTTCGCCGTCGAGGACACGCTGCACCCGGACCGGATCGTGGTGGGCGTGCGCAGCGAGCGGGCGGAGAAGCTGCTGCGGGAGGTGTACGCCACGCCGGTCGAGGAGGGCTCGCCGTTCGTGGTGACCGACTTCCCGACCGCGGAGCTGGTGAAGACGTCCGCGAACTCCTTCCTGGCCACCAAGATCTCGTTCATCAACGCGATGGCGGAGCTGTGCGAGGCGACCGGCGGGGACGTGGCGAAGCTGGCGGAGGCCATCGGCTACGACGACCGGATCGGCGCGAAGTTCCTGCGGGCCGGGATCGGATTCGGCGGCGGCTGCCTGCCGAAGGACATCCGGGCGTTCATGGCGCGCGCCGGTGAGCTGGGCGTGGACCAGGCGCTGACCTTCCTGCGGGAGATCGACTCGATCAACATGCGCCAGCGCGGCCGGATGGTGGAGCTGACGCGGCAGGCTCTGGGCGGCGGGCCGTTCCTGGGCAAGCGGGTGGCGGTGCTGGGCGCGACGTTCAAGCCGGACTCGGACGACGTGCGCGACTCGCCGGCGCTGAACGTGGCCGGGCAGATCCACCTCCAGGGCGGCCAGGTCACGGTGTACGACCCGAAGGGCATGGACAACGCCCGCCGGATCTTCCCGACGCTGGGGTACGCCGACTCGGCGCTCGAGGCGGTGCGCGGCGCGGACGTCGTCCTGCACCTGACGGAGTGGCGGGAGTTCCGCGAGCTGGACCCGGCGGAGCTGGGCGAGGTCGTGACGGAACGGCTCGTCCTGGACGGGCGGAACGCGCTCGACGCGCAGGCGTGGCGCCGGGCCGGGTGGCGCTACCGTGCGATGGGGCGCCCCGGCGCCTGACGGGACACCACGAGCGGCGTGCGGGACGCCGGTTCGGCCGAGGCTCAGTCGGCCGAACCGGCGTCCCTGCCGCATTCTGCCCCACCGGGCACGGGGCGGAGCGGGCCTATGCGCCCTTCGCGCGGTACCGGCGCATCTTCGCGCGGGCGCCGCACAGTTGCATGGAGCACCAGCGGCCGCGCCCGGCCGGGCTGCGGTCGTAGTACGCCCAGTGGCAGTCGGCCGCCTCGCAGGCCTTGAGCCGCTGCCAGGTGCCCGCCGTGACCGCCTCCGCGACGGCGGCGGCCACGCGGGACAGCAGGGGTCCCTCGTCCACGGGTGCGAGAGCGGCGGAGCCGTCGGTGTCGTCGACCGTGACGACCAGGGGCGCCCGGGCCAGCAGTGCGCCGAGCGGGGTGACGGCGCGGTGCGGCGGGTGGCCCGCGTGGGCGAGCAGGGTCGCGCGCAGGGACTCGCGCAGTTCACGCGCGGGGCCGACGGTGTCCTCGGTGAGTCCGAAGGGCGCGCGGCCCTCGGCGGAGTCCAGCGCGTCGCCGCCCGTTCCCAGGTCGAGGGTGTTGACCAGGTCCTGGACCAGGGCCAGCGCGCCGGGCGGGGCCGATCTCTCACTCATGCCTGGACGGTACCTCCCGCCCTCCCCGTCTCTTCCTGCGGTTTCCCCTTGCGACGTTACCGCCTGTCGGGCACCATACGGTAACCGTTACCGGTTGCCCGCTCCTACGGGTAACCCGGACTTCGAGGAGGAAGTCATGTCCGTGGCCAAGGTGGGCGCCGTCGTCCTGGACTGTCCCGACCCGCGTGCGCTGGCCGGTTTCTACGCCGGCCTCACGGGCGGCACGGTGGAGGGCGAGGGCGACTGGGTGGACCTGCGGATCCCCGGCGGCCCGACCCTCGCCTTCCAGGCGGCGCCGGGGTACGTGCCGCCGCGGTGGCCGGCCGCCGACCACTCCCAGCAGTTCCATCTGGACCTGACCGTCGACGACCTGGACGCCGCCGAGAAGGAGGCGCTGGCGCTCGGCGCCCGGCCGCTGGACGCGGACGACCGCGCGCGGACCTTCCGGGTTTACGCGGACCCGGCCGGGCACCCGTTCTGCCTGTGCGCCTGCTGAGACGTCCGCTCGCGCACCGGCCGAGCCGCCGAGACCCCGGGAGGACCCATGGCCGCCGTGGCCCGTCTGCACTCCGTCGTCGTCGACTGCCCCGACCCGCGGGAACTGGCCGTCTTCTACGCGGCCGTGGGCGGGGGAACGCCCGTCGAGGAGAACCCGGACTGGGTGGTCCTCCAGATCCCCGCCGGGCCGCGGCTGGCCTTCCAGCGCGCGCCGGGGTACTCGCCGCCGGACTGGCCGCGCGCCGACCACGACTCCCAGCAGTTCCACCTGGACTTCGACGCCGGGGGCACCTGGGAGGAGGTCGACGCGGCCGAGGAGAAGGTGCTCGCGCTGGGAGCGCGGGTGCTGGACCGCGAGGACGACCGGACGAAGGACTTCCGGGTGTACGCGGATCCGGCCGGGCATCCCTTCTGCCTGTGCCGTTACGAGCAGCCGTGACCGTCCGGCGGGTCAGCGGTCCAGGTCGGCGATGGTCGCCGTGGACGGCGGGCGGCGCTGCTGCACGGCGTGCGCGGTGAAGTCGACGCCGCGCAGCACCCGTTGGACGTTGCCCCAGGTCAGCAGGCCCACATCGGAGTCGTCCCAGCCGCGTCGCAGCAGCTCGGCGACCAGCCGCGGATAGCGGGAGGTGTCGCCGAGTTCCTGGGGGTGGGCGCTGCCGGTGTCGTAGGTGCCGGACAGGCCGACGCACTCCCGTCCGGCGAGTGCGCGGATGTGGTCGAGGTGGTCGGCGACGTCCCGGACGGTCGGGCCGGCCTGTTCGGCGGTGAGCGGCACCATGCACAGGCCCCGGGCCCGCCCCACCTCGGTGAGCAGGTCGTCGGGCAGGTTGGCCGGGTGGGGGCGCAGGGCGCGGGCGGCGGAGCGGCTGAACAGCACGGGCGCCTTGGAGACGGTCAGCACCCGGCCGATCGTCGGGGTGGAGGCGTGGGAGAGGTCGGCGATCATGCCGAGCCGGTTCATCTCCCGCACCACCTCCTCGCCGAACCGGGTCAGCCCGGCGGGGCCCGCCCAGGACACGTCGGTCAGCGTGAGCGCGCGCAGGCCGAGCGCGTACAGGGCGCGCAGGACGCTCAGCGAGTCGCCGAGGGCGGCGGCCCCGGCCGGCCCGAACAGCACGGCGACCCGGCCGCGGTTGCGGGCGTCGGCGATCTCACCGATGGTGCGGGCCGGGCGCAGGCCCGCGTCGTGGTCGGCGACCACCGCCTTCGCCAGGTCGAGCTGCTCCAGGGTGGCGGCCAGGGCCCGGTCGCCGCCGGGGCCCTCGGGCAGGTGCAGGGACCAGAACACGGCGCCGACCCGGCCCTGACGCAGCCGGGGCAGGTCCGCGTCGACGGCGCTGTCGCCGAGGTCGAGGTCGTACCAGGGCAGCCGGCGCAGCGTCCACGGCAGCCCGCTGTAACCGTCGGCGACGGGGTGGGCGGCGAGGACGGCACGGGCGCGGGTCATCGGATCGTCGTCGGGGTCGGAGACGGGCTCGTAGGACTCCGGTGCGACGACGACCGCTTCCTGCGGGTACGGCGGGACGGGCTCGTCGGCCCGGCCGACCTCGGTGGCGGGGTGCAGGTCGTCCTGGAGATCGGCCATCACGGGCTCCGTACGTCGTGACCTGGGCGCGCGACCGCGTGGCGCGGGCGCCGCACGCAGGTAGGTCGCATCCGCGGGATCGCTGTACGGCCACCGTCGCACGGCGCCCCGGGAGTCTTCCTGGTGGACGCGGCGTTCGGGGGTAAGGGGCCTGATCGGCGCGCGGGCCGGCGGGCGCCCGGTGCGCGGCCGGAGCGGCCGCGGGGCCGGTGTCCGGTGGGCGGGGCGGACGGTCGGGCCGGCCGCCCGGTCCCCGGCGGTCAGCCGTCCAGGTCCGCGATCGTCGCGTTCGACGGGCCGCGCGTGGCCTGGAGGTCCCGTGCCACGTCCTCCGCCGCGCCCAGCACCCGCACCGCGTTCTGCCAGGTCAGCTTGGCCAGGTCGGCCGTCGACCAGCCGCGGTCGAGCAGCTCGGCGATGAGGTTCGGGTAGGCGGACACGTCGTTCAGGCCGTCCGGGGTGAACGCGGTGCCGTCGTAGTCGCCGCCGATGCCGAGGTGGTCGATGCCGGCGACCTCGCGCATGTGGTCGAGGTGGTCGGCGACGGTGGCGACCGTGGCGACCGGGCGCGGGTGGGCCTCCTCGAAGGCGCGGTGCACCTTCATCGCCTCGGCGGTGGTGTCGAGGTGGTGGAAGCCGTGGGCGCGCATGTTCTCGTCGGCCGCGGCCGTCCAGTCGACGGCCGCCTGGAGCACGAACTTCGGCACGAACGTCACCATCGCCATGCCGCCGTTGGCCGGCAGTCGCTCCAGCACGTCGTCGGGGATGTTGCGCGGGTGGTCGCACACGGCGCGGGAGGACGAGTGCGAGAAGATCACCGGCGCGGCGGAGGTGTCCAGCGCGTCGCGCATCGTCGTCGCCGCCACGTGCGACAGGTCGACCAGCATGCCCTCGCGGTTCATCTCCCGCACGACCTCCCGGCCGAACGCCGACAGGCCGCCGACGCCGGGCTCGTCGGTCGCCGAGTCCGCCCACGCCACGTTGTCGTTGTGGGTGAGCGTCATGTAGCGCACGCCGAGCGCGTACAGGGCGCGCAGGGTGGCGAGGGAGTTGTCGATGGAGTGGCCGCCCTCGGCACCCATCAGCGAGGCGATCCGGCCCTCGGCGCGCGCCGCCTCCAGGTCGGCGGCGGTCAGCGCGGCCCGCAGGTCGCCGGGGTGCCGGTCGATCAGCCGCCGTACGCAGTCGATCTGCTCCAGCGTCGCCGTCACCGCGCCCGGCAGGTCCGAGCGGACGTACACCGACCAGTACTGCGCGCCGACGCCGCCGGCCCGCAGCCGGGGGATGTCGGTGTGCAGGTGGGCGGTCTGGTCGGCGGCGACGTCGCGGGCGTCGAGGTCGTAGCGGACCTGTTCGCGCAGGGCCCACGGCAGGTCGTTGTGCCCGTCGACGACCGGGTACTCCCGCAGCAGCTCCCGGGCCCGCTCCAGGGACGTCGCCGCGGTCACTTGGCGAAACCGAATCCGGCGCCGGAGCCCTCGACCTTGGAGCGCAGCCGCTTGCCCTTCTCGGTGGCCTGGTCGTTCAGGTCCTGCTGGAACTCCCGCATCCGGCCGAGGAGTTCTTCGTCGTGCGCGGCGAGCATGCGGGCCGCGAGCAGACCGGCGTTGCGCGCCCCGGCGACGGAGACGGTGGCGACGGGGACACCGGCCGGCATCTGCACGATGGACAGCAGGGAGTCCATGCCGTCGAGGTACTTCAGCGGCACGGGCACGCCGATGACGGGCAGCGGCGTGACGGAGGCGAGCATGCCGGGCAGGTGGGCGGCGCCGCCCGCACCCGCGATGATCACCTTCAGGCCCCGGTCCGCGGCCTGCTCGCCGTAGGAGATCATCTCCCGGGGCATGCGGTGCGCGGAGACGACGTCGACCTCGTAGGCGATCTCGAACTCGTCGAGGGCCTTCGCCGCGGCCTCCATGACGGGCCAGTCGGAGTCCGACCCCATGACGATGCCCACCGAGGGGAAGGGACGCGCGTCGGCGCTCGTCGAGGGGTGGTGGTCGGGCGACGGGTGGGCGGGGCTCATTCGGTGATCGTGCCTCTCAGGTAACCGGCTGCGTGACGGGCGCGCTCCAGCACGTCGTCCAGGTCGTCGCCGTAGGTGTTGACGTGGCCGACCTTGCGGCCGGGCTTCACGTCCTTGCCGTACATGTGGATCTTCAGCTGGGGGTCGCGGGCCATGCAGTGCAGGTACGCCGAGTACATGTCCGGGTAGTCGCCGCCGAGGACGTTGACCATGACCGTCCACTTCGCGCGCGGGCGCGGGTCGCCGAGCGGCAGGTCGAGGACGGCGCGGACGTGGTTGGCGAACTGCGAGGTGATCGCGCCGTCCATGGACCAGTGCCCGGAGTTGTGCGGACGCATGGCGAGCTCGTTGACGAGGATGCGGCCGTCGCGGGTCTGGAACAGCTCCACCGCGAGGTGGCCGACGACGCCGAGTTCCTTGGCGATGTTCAGCGCCATCTCCTCGGCCTGCAGGGCGAGGGCCTCGTCGAGGTCGGGCGCGGGCGCGATGACCGTGTCGCAGACGCCGTTCACCTGGCGGGACTCCACGACCGGGTAGGCGACGGCCTGGCCGTGCGGGGAGCGCACGACGTTGGCGGCCAGCTCACGGACGTAGTCGACCTTCTCCTCGGCGAGGACCGGGACGCCCGCCTTGAACGGCTCGGCGGCCTCCTCGGCGGAGTCCACCACCCACACGCCCTTGCCGTCGTAGCCGCCGCGGACGGTCTTGAGGACGACCGGGAAGCCGTCCCCCTCGGCGGCGAACGCCGCCACGTCCTGCGGATCGGCGACGATGCGGTGCCGTGGGCACGGCACGCCGATCGCGTCGAGCCGCGCGCGCATCACGCCCTTGTCCTGGGCGTGCACCAGCGCGTCGGGGCCCGGGCGGACGGGGATGCCGTCCGCCTCCAGGGCCCTGAGGTGCTCGGTGGGCACGTGCTCGTGATCGAAGGTGATCACGTCGCAGCCGCGTGCGAACGCGCGCAGCGTGTCCAGGTCGCGGTAGTCGCCGACGACGACATCGCCGACGACCTGCGCCGCGGAGTCCTGCGGAGTGTCACTGAGAAGCTTGAACCTGATGCCGAGCGGGATGCCCGCCTCGTGGGTCATACGAGCGAGCTGGCCACCGCCGACCATGCCGACTACCGGGAATGTCACACCCCCAGGGTATCGGCCGAGCCACAGTGGCCGGTTTTCCGGCCCCATACCGGACGGTGTGCGGCCGGCGGCTTCGTCCGCAGGAAGATCGCGCGGGTGGGTGGTTAGCATGGCTGGGTTGACACAACCGACGACGGGAGCCCGCACGCGATGGAACGCGGTTCGTCCAGGCTCCGACGGCTCTGCCGGGAAATCGCCAAGTTCGGCGCGGTGGGCGGAGCCGGGGTGCTGGTCAACCTGGGCGTGTTCAACCTGGTCCGGCAGGTGACCGACCTCCAGGTGGTGCGGGCCAGTGTCATCGCGACCGTCGTGGCGATCGTCTTCAACTACGTCGGCTTCCGCTACTTCACCTACCGGGACCGCGACAAGTCCGGGCGCACCCGGGAGATGACGCTGTTCCTGCTGTTCAGCGCGGTCGGCCTGGTCATCGAGAACGGCGTGCTGTACACGGCGACGTACGGCTTCGGCTGGGACAGCCCGCTGCAGAGCAACATCTTCAAGTTCCTGGGCATCGGCGTCGCGACCCTGTTCCGCTTCTGGTCGTACCGCACCTGGGTGTTCCGCGCGCTGCCGGTCAGGGAGCCGGGTGCGGGCGCGGTCGCGCGGGGCGGCGGGAGCGGGCGCGCCCGTCCGAGGCAGCGGGTGCCGTAGCCGGCCCGCGCCGGTCCTTCTTCCGGGCGGGCTGCGCGCCGGTCAGCGGACCGTCTGCCGGCCCTCGTCCTCGCGGGACCTGTCCGGGGGTGTCCGGGACAGGAACAGGCCGAACACGGCCGGCTTGGCCTGGAGCATCTCCAGGCGGCCGCCGTCCGCCTCCGCGAGGTCCCGGGCGACGGCGAGACCGATACCGGTGGAGTTGTGGCCGCTGATCGCCCGTTCGAAGATCCGCGAGCCCAGGTCGGCGGGGATGCCCGGACCCTCGTCGGTGACCTCCACGACGACCTGGTTGCCGGTGACCCGGGTGCGCAGGGCGACCGTGCCGCCGCCGTGCATCAGCGAGTTCTCGATCAGCGCCGCCAGCACCTGGGCGACCGCGCCCGGCGTGCCCACCGCCCGCAGGTGCCGCTTGCCCGAGGTGACGATCGCCCGGCCGGCGCTGCGGTAGGCGGGGCGCCACTCGGCGAGCTGCTGCTGGATGACGTCGTCGAGGTCGAAGGTGACCGCGGAGCCGGTGCGCGGGTCGCGGGAGTTGGTCAGCAGCCGCTCCACCACGTCCGTCAGCCGTTCCACCTGCGTCAGCGCGATGGTCGCCTCCTCCTTCACCGTGTCCGGGTCGTCGGTGAGGGTGATCTCCTCCAGGCGCATGGACAGGGCGGTCAGCGGGGTGCGCAGCTGGTGGGAGGCGTCGGCGGCCAGCCGCCGCTCGGCGGTCAGCATGCGGGCGATGCGCTCGGCGGAGCGGTCCAGGACGTCGGCGACGCGGTCCAGCTCGGGGACTCCGTAGCGGCGGTGGCGGGGGCGCGGGTCGCCGGAGCCGAGGCGTTCGGCGGTCTCCGCCAGGTCGGTCAGCGGGGAGGCGAGCCGGTTGGCCTGGCGGATCGCCAGCAGCACCGCCGCGATCACCGCGAGCAGCGCCACCAGCCCGATGATCAGCAGCGTGCGGCCGACCTCCCGGGTCACCGAGGAGCGCGGCTCCTGCACGGTGACCGTCTCGCCCTCCTCGCCGGGCGCCGAGGCGCTGATGACGTCGCCGTCCGGCTCGGTGCCGACCTCGATGGGCGGCTTGCCGGGGATCCGGATGACGGCGTACCGGTCCTCGGTGACCTGGTTGCTGAGGATCTCGGCGGTGACCTGGTCCTCGACGATCAGCCTGCTGTCGACGATGCTGGCCAGCCGCACCGCCTCGGACTCCACGCGCTCCCGGGCGCTCTCGGTGATGGTGCGGGTCTCGACGATCACCAGGGAGACGCCGAAGACGGCGATCACGACGAGCACCACGGCGAGGGTGGACTGGATCAGGCGGCGGCGCATGTTCTCTTACCCATTGCCGAACCCCGGCGGGTTCAGCTCTTCTCGAAACGGAAGCCCACGCCGCGCACGGTCGCGATGTAGCGGGGGTTGGCCGCGTCGTCGCCGAGCTTCTTGCGCAGCCAGGAGATGTGCATGTCGAGCGTCTTGGTGGAGGACCACCAGGTGGTGTCCCAGACCTCGCGCATCAGCTGGTCCCGGGTGACGACCCGGCCCGCGTCCCGCACCAGGACCCGCAGCAGGTCGAACTCCTTGGCGGTGAGCTGGAGTTCCTCCTCGCCCATCCACGCCCGGTGCGACTCGACGTCGATGCGCACCCCGTGGGTGGCCGGCGGCTGCGGCGGCTCCGCGGCGCCGCGCCGCAGCAGCGCCCGCACCCGGGCGAGCAGTTCGGCGAGGCGGAACGGCTTGGTGACGTAGTCGTCGGCGCCCGCGTCCAGGCCGACGACGGTGTCCACCTCGTCGGCACGCGCGGTCAGGATCAGCAGCGGAACCGTGTGCCCCTCGGAGCGGAGACGGCGGGCGACCTCCAGACCGTCCATGCCGGGCAGTCCGAGGTCCAGCACGACCAGGTCGACGCCGCCCTGCATTCCGGCGTCGAGCGCGCTGGGTCCGTCCTCACGCACCTCGACTTCGTAGCCCTCCCGGCGCAGTGCGCGGGCCAGCGGCTCAGAGATGGACGCGTCGTCCTCGGCGAGCAGTACACGGGTCATGCCAGTGATGGTAGTCCCGGCGCGACGGCCCCAGGGGTGTGATCGCCGGGCTCGGTTCTTACCGGCGCCACACCGTTTTCTCACCTCCACGGAGCCCGGTACGGACCTGAGAGTGTGGGGTGCGATCCTGATGAGGACCTTCGAATAGGTGATCGCAGTTCCAGTGAAACCTGTGATCCATGTCTCAAGTCCTTCCATATCCGGCACTGTCCTGCCGTATGGTGAACCAACGCCTGTTGCACCACGGGGACCTTTGGCGGCACTTGACGCCGAGGGTCTCTTTTGTGTGCGGGCCGGCTCCGAGCCGGCCCCGGAAGGAATGACCTGTGGCCGGGCCTCGCCGCGCGTCTGCGCGCGGAGGAGGCGTGGATCCCGGTGGTCGCCGTCCGCCGCTCCGCGATCCGGGGCGGCCTCCCCCGGGCGTGGGGTGGGACGGTACGACCCGCCGGTGCCGGCCGCCCCCCACCGGGCGCGTACGCGTTCGCGCGACGCGTCCCGACCAGCAAGGAACGACCATGGCGTCCAGCCTGACGAAGGACTCGGTCACTCCCGGCACCCCCGGGTCCGAGAAGACCTTCTTCGGCCACCCCCGCGGACTGGCCACTCTCTTCATGACCGAGATGTGGGAGCGTTTCTCCTACTACGGCATGAGGGCTCTGCTCCCGCTGTACCTCGTCGCGCCGGGCGGCCTCGCGCTGAACGCCGGCACCGCGACGGCGATCTACTCGGTGTACGTGTCGCTGGTGTACCTGCTCGCCATGCCGGGCGGCTGGTTCGGCGACCGCGTCTGGGGTCCCCGCAAGACCGTCGCCGTCGCCGGCGCGATCATCATGCTCGGCCACCTCACGCTGGCCCTGCCCTCCTCCGGCACCTTCTACGCGGGTCTCGGCCTGGTCGCCATCGGTTCGGGTCTGCTGAAGGCCAACATCTCCACGATGGTCGGCCACCTCTACAAGGGACCGGACGACCCGCGCCGCGACGGTGGCTTCACCGTCTTCTACATGGGCATCAACCTCGGTGCCTTCGCCGCGCCGCTGATCATCGGCACCGTCGGCGAGAGCGTGAACTGGCACCTGGGCTTCGCGCTCGCCGCGCTGGGCATGGGCCTGGGCCTGGCGCAGTTCCTGCTGGGCAGCCGCCACCTGGACGCGCACTCCAGCGTCGTGCCGAAGCCGCTGTCGGCCGAGGAGAAGTCCTCGACGCTGCGCAAGTCCGCGCTGTGGGCGGGCATCGCCGTCGTCGCCTACGCCGCCCTCGGCCTGTCCGGCCACTACACGCTGAACTGGGTCCTGGTCCCGCTGACGCTGCTCGGCGTGATCATCCCCGTGATGGTGCTGGTGCGGATCAAGCGCGACAAGGACCTGGACCGCGACGACCAGTCGAAGATGTCCGCGTACATCTGGTTCTTCGTCGCCGCCGCGATCTTCTGGATGATCTACGACCAGGGCGGCTCGACCCTGTCGATCTTCGCGGACTCGTCGGCCGACAACAGGGTCCTCGGCTGGGAGTTCCCGGTCTCCTGGTACCAGTCGGTCAACCCGGTCCTGATCATGGCGCTGGCCCCGGTCTTCGCCTGGATCTGGCTGGCGCTGAACCGGCGCGGCAAGGAGCCGAGCACGATCGTGAAGTTCGCTTCCGGTCTGGTGCTGGTCGGCGTGTCCTTCTTCCTGTTCCTCGCCCCGCTGTCCATCGCCGAGGGCGGTCACAAGGCGGCGGCGCTGTGGCTGGTGGCCATCTACTTCACGCAGACCGTCGGTGAGCTGCTGCTCTCCCCCGTCGGCCTGTCGGTCACCACGAAGATGGCGCCCGCGAAGTACGCCTCGCAGATGATGGGCGTCTGGTTCCTGGCCGTCACCGCCGGTGACGCCACGACCGGTCTGCTGTCCATCGCGGGTGTCGACCTGAACAAGACGGGCATCGTCGCGATGGAGGCCGCGCTCGCCGTGGTCGCCGGTGTCGCGGTGTGGATGTACCGCAACAAGGTCAAGGCGCTCATGGGCGACGTGCGCTGAGCCGTCCCCGAGCCGACGAAGGGCCCCGCATCCGGTTGGATGCGGGGCCCTTCGGGTTCGCGCGGGAGGTGCGCCCGGCGGGCGGGGCTACGCGGGGGCGCCCAGTTCCGCCCAGACGGTCTTGCCGGCCACGTCCGGCGTCCGTACGACGCCCCAGTCCAGGCAGAGCCGCTGCACGATGAACATGCCGTGGCCGCCGGGCCGGCCGGCCCGGTGCGGGGTGCGCGGGGCCGGCTGGCCGGTGCCCCGGTCGGTGACCTCCAGCCGGATCACCTTGTTGTCGCAGGTGATGGCGAGGTGGTCGGGTCCCTCGGCGTGCAGGCAGGCGTTGGTGACCAGTTCGGAGACGACGAGCAGGACGTCCTCGGCGGCGGCCCGCTGGTCCGCGGTGGCGGCGGGCAGCCAGCCCCAGGCGTACAGCGCCTGGCGGGTGAAGTCGCGGGCCAGCGGTACGACGCCGCTCTGGCCGTCGAAGCTCAGGCGGCGGACCTGGCCGCCGCCCGACGACCCCGAGGCTCCCTCGGGCGCCACCGGCGCGGTCGCGCCACCGTCGGGCTCACTCCCCGCCGACGCGCCGCCCCCGGGCACCCCGGAAACGCCGCTGGGCTCCGGACCGCGGTCGCCCGGCGAGTAGGGCCGGGTGGTGCTCATCAGCGCTTCACCTCACCGTGTCACCAGTTCACGACTGACAAAATTCCGTACTCGATCTGTCACGCGCACGGGACGCGTACGGTTCTCGGCGCTTGCGCGGCCATCGCGTCCGGAACGTTCAGGGAGTCTCCTGCCCGGGCGCGCCGGGCGGACACCCCCGTCTTCACACGGAGAGCGGACACCCGTGTCCTCGCGCGCGGAGGCGCGGCGCGACGGCCCCTTCGACGGCAGGGGCGTCGGGCGCGCCCCGCCGGGCCTGCCCGCGCGGGTCACGCCGAATCGTCGGCCAGCGCCGCCTCGAGAGTGTCGTGCACGGTGAACACCGCGTCCGCTCCCGTGATCTCGAAGACGCGCGCGACCACGGGCTGCATGCCCGCGAGATGAACCCCGCCCCCTGCCGCCTCGGCCTTGAGCCGGGCCCCGAGCAGCACGTTCAGCCCCGTGGAGTCGCAGAACTCCAGCCTTGAGCAGTCGATGACAAGCCGCTTGAATCCCTTGGCGAGGCAGTCCTCCAGTGGCTCTCGCAACAGGTCGGCGGTGTGGTGATCCAACTCACCCGCCGGAGTCACGACGGCACTGGGGCCCTCTTCTCGCACCTCGACCAGAAGCCGGCCCGACTGTGCGCTGCCGACCGTCCCGCGGTCCATGCCGTCTCTCTCTCCCGACGTCGTGGCTGCTTGATGACGCCCTCGAACATTACGCCTTCCGGGCACGCTCCGACACTCTAACAATCACGCACAAACGGACATATACAAACAGAACGCACTTGCGGAGGGCTCGGGGAAGCGGGTAGGGCTAGTAAGAACACGTACCCGACACGGCCGGCTTTGGAGGCGCCGCACACCGCAGTGCACGTATCGGCTTCGGCAGCCTTATGCCGAGAACGATGGAGGACATCATGTCACCCCGGCTCGACGCATCGCCTACCCACGAAGCGACGTCGACACCCCCTCCGGAACATCTGAATCCCATCGAGCAGGACGACCTGGGTGTCGTCCCCGACGACCTACTCGCCGGACTGCCGGAGATCCCCCCTTACGACGAGGTGGGCCCGGTCGACGCGCGGGCTCTCTCCAAGACCCTCTTCGAGCGCCTGGAGTCGCTGGAGGAAGGCACTCACGAGTTCTCGTACGTGCGCAACACGCTCGTCGAGCTCAACCTCGCCCTGGTCAAGTTCGCCGCCTCCCGCTTCCGCTCGCGCAGCGAGCCGATGGAGGACATCATCCAGGTCGGCACCATCGGCCTGATCAAGGCGATCGACCGCTTCGAACTGTCGCGCGGTGTGGAGTTCCCCACCTTCGCGATGCCAACCATCATCGGCGAGATCAAGCGCTTCTTCCGCGACACCTCCTGGTCCGTGCGCGTGCCGCGCCGGCTGCAGGAGCTGCGGCTCGACCTGGCCAAGGCCGGTGACGAGCTGGCCCAGCAGCTGGACCGGGCGCCGACCGTGCCCGAGCTGGCCGCGCGGCTGGGCATCAGCAACGACGAGGTCGTCGAGGGCATGGCGGCGTCCAACGCCTACACCGCCTCCTCGCTGGACGCCCAGCCGGAGGAGGACGACGCCGAGGGCGCGCTGGCGGACCGGATCGGTTACGAGGACAACGGGCTCGAAGGCATCGAGTACGTCGAGTCGCTGAAGCCGCTGATCGCCGAACTGCCCGCACGGGACCGGAAGATCCTGTCCCTGCGCTTCGTCGCGGGCATGACCCAGTCGGAGATCGGCGAGGAGCTGGGCATCTCCCAGATGCACGTCTCCCGGCTGCTGTCGCGGACGCTGGTGAAACTGCGCAAGGGGCTGACCGTCGAGGAATGACGTGCCGTCACCCCGCCCGGTGACGGCCGTGCACGAGTGACGGCCCCGTGTGACACGACGTCATCCCGCAGGCGGTGACGGTCGCACGTCGTGACGCCACTCCGGACGACGTGACCGCGCCCCGCGCCCTGCCGGCGCCGGATGCCCACCCGGGCACCGGGCGCCCGCCGGGCGCGGGGCGCGCCTCGTTGCGCGGCGGCGCGTCTCGTTGCGCGGTGCGCGATGCGGTGTACGGGGTGCGAAGTCGTGCGCGGGGCCGCGATGCGGTGTGCGGGGTGCGAAGTCGTGAGCGGGGCCGCGATGCGGTGTGCGGGGCCGCGATCTCGTGCGCGGGGCTTGAAGTGGTGTGCGGGCGCGCCTAATTGTGCGGGCGGGCCGACCCCGGGTGTCGTGCTGCCGCGGCCGACCGCCGTGGTGTGCGGGCCCGGTGTGGTGCTCCGGGCGCATGGTGACCGCGGACCCCAAGTGGTGCGCCGACGCGCCCGATTGCGCGGGCGGGCCGACCGCAGGAGTCGTGCTGCCGCGGCCGGCCGCCGTGATGCGCCGGCCCGGTGTGGTACTCCGGGCGCAAGGTGACCGCGGACCCCAAGTGGTGCGCCGACGCGCCCGATCGTGCGGGCGGGCCGACCGCAGGTGTCGTGCTGCCGCGGCCGGCCGCCGTGGTGGCCGTGTGTCTCAGACGACGCGGGTGCCGTTGCGCCAGACGCCGGCGACCAGCGGGACGCCGGGGCGGTAGGCGAGGTGGACGTGGCTCGGGGCGTCGAGCAGGGTCAGGTCGGCCCGGGCACCCGGCGTCAGCCGGCCGATGTCGGTGCGGCGCAGGGCCGCCGCGCCGCCCGCCGTGGCCGACCAGACCGCCTCGTCCGGCGTCATGCCCATGTCCCGCACGGCGAGCGCGACGCAGAACGGCACCGAGGACGTGAACGACGACCCGGGATTGCAGTCCGTGGACAGCGCGACGGTGACGCCCGCGTCCAGCAGCCTGCGGGCGTCGGGCCATTCGGCGCGGGTGGAGAACTCGGCGCCGGGCAGCAGCGTCGCGACGGTCGAGCCGTTCGCGAGGGCGTCGACGTCGGCGTCCGTGAGGTGGGTGCAGTGGTCGGCGCTGGCGGCGTCGAGCTCCACGGCGAGCTGGACGCCGGGGCCGTGGGACAGCTGGTTGGCGTGGATGCGCGGGTGCAGTCCCCTCGCCTTCCCCGCGGTGAGGATCGCACGGGCCTGGTCGCCGTCGAAGGCGCCCTTCTCGCAGAAGACGTCGATCCAACGGGCGTGCGGCGCGCAGGCGTCGAGCATCTCGCCGGTGACCAGCTCCACGTAGGCTGCCGGGTCCTCGGCGTACTCGGGGGCGACGATGTGCGCGCCGAGGTAGGTGACCTCCTCGGTGTGGGCGGCGGCGACGCGCAGGGCGCGGGCCTCGTCCTCGACGGTCAGCCCGTAACCGGACTTGGTCTCGAAGGTCGTCGTGCCCTGGCGGAGCGCCTCGGCGAGGAAACGCGTGAGGTTCGCCTCCAGTTGCCCGTCGGTGGCGGCCCGGGTGGCGGCGACGGTCGTGCGGATGCCGCCGGCGCTGTAGCGGCGGCCCGACATGCGGGCGTTGAACTCTTCCGTGCGGTCTCCGGCGAAGACCAGGTGGGAGTGGGAGTCGACGAAGCCGGGCAGGACCGTCCGGCCGCCGGCGTCGACCCGGTTGTCAGTGGCGGGTGCTTTGCTTGATTCACCGGTCCACGCGATGCGGTCGCCGTCGATGACGACGGCCGCGTCCCGGACCAGTCCGAGGGGGGAGTTGTCACCGAGGGAGGGGTCGTTGGTGACCAGCGTGGCGATGTTGGTGATGACGGTGCTCATCGTGTCCTCGTGGGTGGTCATCGGGCACGCAGGGCGTCGACCGCCCGCGCGAGGGCTCCAGGCACGTCCGGCACCCGTGTGTGCGCCCCGTCGCGCACGACGTGCCGGCCGCCCACGACCGTGTGCCGTACGTCCGCTGCCGTCGCGGCGAATACGGCCGTCTCGGCGCCGAGTGCGGGCGGCGGCCCGGCCGTTCTGACCGAGTCGAGGGCGATCGTGGTGAGGTCGGCGAGCGCGCCGGGCTCGATGGTGCCCGCGTCGTGCCAGCCGAGGGCGGCGTGCCCGTCCGCGGTGGCGGCCCGCAGCAGGGCGGCGGCCGTCCAGTGGCCGCGGGTGCGCGAGCGCAGGCGCTCGTTCAGCTCCATCGCGCGCGCCTCCTCGAACAGGTCGATGACGGCGTGGCTGTCGGAGCCGAGCGAGAGCGGGGAGCCCTCGTTCTGCAGGGCCACGGCGGGCCCGATGCCGTCCGCGAGGTCCCGTTCGGTGGTCGGGCACATGCAGGTGCCGGTGCCGCTGCCGCCGATGAGGGCGATGTCCTCGGCGGTGAGGTGGGTGTTGTGGACGCCCGTGGTGCGGGGTCCGAGGACGCCGTGCAGGGCGAGGAGCTGCGTCGGGGTGCAGCCGTGCGCCTCCTGGCAGGCCTCGTTCTCGGCGGTCTGCTCGGACAGGTGCACATGGAGCGGGGCCCGCCGTTCCTCGGCCCACCGCGCCACCGTCGCCAACTGCTCCGCCGGCACGGCCCGGACGGAGTGGATCGCCGCGCCGATCCGTGCGTGATCCCGTTCCTTGAGAAGTGAACAGCGAGCGGCCCATGCGTCCGCGTCACCGTCGGAGAAGCGGAGCTGGTGGCTGGTGGGCGGCCGGCCGAAGCCGGAGGAGAGGTAGGCGGTGTCGAGAAGGGTGATGCGGATGCCGGCTTCGGCGGCGGCCGCGAGGAGCGCCTCGCCCATGGCGTTGGGGTCGGCGTAGGGGGTGCCGCCGGGGGCGTGGTGGACGTAGTGGAACTCGCCGACGGTGGTGATGCCGGCCAGCGCCATCTCGGCGTACACGGCGCGGGCGAGGGCGTGGTAGGTGTCCGGTGTGAGCCGGTCGGCCGTGGCGTACATGACCTCGCGCCAGGTCCAGAAGGTGCCGGAGCCCACCTGAACGGCGGAGCGCAGGGCGCGGTGGAAGGCGTGGCTGTGGGCGTTCGCCAGCCCCGGGAGGGTCAGTCCGCGCAGGATCTCGGCGCCGGGCGGCGGGGCGGGTGTGTCCCGGTGGACGGCGGTGATGCGGCCGTCGGCGACGGCGACGGTCACGCCCGGCTCGACGCGGGCGCCGAGCCAGGCGTGCTCCAGCCAGTACGTCCGCTGGGTGGCAGTCACGTGCAGGCCAGTCCTTCCAGTGCGTCGGCGAGTGCCCTCACCCCGGCCACGCAGTCGTCCTCGGCCGCGAACTCGGCCGGGGAATGCGAGACGCCGGTGGGGTTGCGTACGAACAGCATGGCGGTCGGGACACGCGCGGAGAGGATCCCGGCGTCGTGTCCGGCGCCGGTGCCGAGGACGGGCACCGTGAGGTCCGTGCCGGTGCCCAGGATGCGGGCGAGTTCGTCGCGCAGCACCCGGTCGAACTCGACGACGGATGTGAAGGACTCGCGCTCTACGACGAGTTCGACCCCATGCGCGTCGGCGTACTCCCGCGCGGCGCTGCGCACCCCGTCGACGACGGCGTCGAGGCTCTCCTGGTCGGCGGCGCGGGAGTCGAGCCAGCCGCGCACCAGGGAGGGGATCGCGTTGACGCCGTTCGGCTCGACGGCGATCTTGCCGAAGGTGGCGACGGCTCCGGCGAGTTCGGCCTCGCGGCGCGCGGCGAGCACGGTCTCGGCGTACGACAGCATCGGGTCGCGCCGGTCGGCGAGCCGGGTGGTGCCGGCGTGGTTGGCCTCGCCCCGGAAGTCGAAGCGCCAGCGGCCGTGCGGCCAGATGGCGCTCGCGACGCCGACCGGGTCGCCGGACAGGTCCAGGGCGCGGCCCTGCTCGACGTGGAGTTCGACGAAGGCGCCGATGCGGTCCAGCCGCTCCGGGTCGGGGCCGATGGCGCCGGGGTCGTGGCCGGCGGCCTCCATGGCCTGCGGCAGTGTGATGCCCTGCGCGTCGGTCAGGCGGTGGGCCTGTTCGACGGTGAGCAGCCCGGCGGTGAGCCGGGAGCCGACGCAGGCGAGCCCGAACCGGGCGCCCTCCTCGTCGCCGAAGTTGACGATGCCGAGCGGCCTGGTGAACCGCGCTCCCCGGTGGCGCAGTTCGTCCAGGGCGGCGAAGGCGGACACCACACCGAGGGGGCCGTCGAAGGCGCCGCCGTCGGGCACGGAGTCCAGGTGCGAGCCGGTGACGACGGCGTCGCCTCGTGCCGGGTCGCCGAGCCAGGCCCACTGGTTGCCGTTGCGGTCCGTCTCATAGGCCAGGCCGCGGCTGCGGGCCTGCTGCTCGAACCAGGCCCGGCAGTCGGCGTCGGCCCCGGTCCAGGCGAAGCGGCGGTAGCCGCCGGAGGCGGAGCTGCGGCCGACCGGCAGCAGCTCCGCCCACATGCTGTGGAAGCTCACGCGGCCCCGCCTTCGTGGCCTTCGCGCATCGGCACCCGCACGCCCCGCTCGTCCGCCACCGACTCGGCGATGTCGTACCCGGCGTCCACGTGCCGGATGACGCCCATGCCCGGGTCGTTGGTCAGGACGCGGCGGATCTTCTCGCCGGCGAGCTTCGTGCCGTCGGCGACCGTGACCTGGCCGGCGTGGATCGAGCGGCCCATGCCGACGCCGCCGCCGTGGTGGATCGACACCCAGGAGGCGCCGGAGGCCACGTTGACCATGGCGTTCAGCAGCGGCCAGTCGGCGATCGCGTCGGAGCCGTCGAGCATGGCCTCGGTCTCGCGGTACGGGGACGCGACGGAGCCGCAGTCGAGGTGGTCGCGGCCGATGACGATCGGCGCGGCCAGCTCGCCGCTCGCGACCATGTCGTTGAACCGCTCGCCGGCCTTGTCGCGTTCGCCGTAGCCGAGCCAGCAGATGCGGGCGGGCAGGCCCTGGAAGTGGACGCGCTCGCCGGCCATCTTGATCCAGCGGGCCAGGGACTCGTTCTCCGGGAAGAGCTCCAGGATCGCCTTGTCGGTCCGGGCGATGTCGGCCGGGTCGCCGGACAGCGCGGCCCAGCGGAAAGGGCCCTTGCCCTCGCAGAACAGGGGCCGGATGTAGGCGGGGACGAAGCCGGGGAAGGCGAACGCGCGGTCGTATCCGGCGAGCTGGGCCTCGCCGCGGATGGAGTTGCCGTAGTCGAAGACCTCGGCGCCGGCGTCCTGGAAGCCGACCATGGCCTCGACGTGCCGGGCCATGGACGCGCGGGCGCGGGTGGTGAAGCCGGCCGGGTCCTTGGCGGCGGCGTCCGCCATGTCCTCGAAGGCGATGCCGACGGGCAGGTAGGCCAGGGGGTCGTGGGCGGAGGTCTGGTCGGTGACGATGTCGACGGGGGCGCCCATGGCGAGGAGCTGCGGGACGAGTTCGGCGGCGTTGCCGAGGACGCCGACGGACAGCGGGCGGCGGGCGTCGCGGGCCTCGGTGGCGAGCCGCAGGGCGTGGTCGAGGGAGTCGGCGCGCACGTCGAGGTAGCGGTGCTCGATGCGGCGGTCGATGGCGCGCGGGTCGCAGTCGATGCAGATCGCGACGCCGTCGTTCATGGTGACCGCGAGGGGCTGGGCGCCGCCCATGCCGCCGAGTCCGGCGGTCAGGGTGATGGTCCCGGCGAGGGTGCCGCCGAACTTCTTCGCGGCGACGGCGGCGAAGGTCTCGTAGGTGCCCTGGAGGATGCCCTGCGTGCCGATGTAGATCCAGGAGCCGGCGGTCATCTGCCCGTACATGGTCAGGCCGAGGGCCTCCAGACGACGGAACTCCTCCCAGTTGGCCCAGTCGCCGACGAGGTTGGAGTTGGCGATGAGGACGCGCGGCGCCCACTCGTGGGTCTGCATGACACCGACGGGACGGCCGGACTGGACGAGCATGGTCTCGTCCTGCTTGAGGGTCTTCAGCGTGCGGACCATGGCGTCGAAGGAGCGCCAGTCGCGGGCCGCCTTGCCGGTGCCGCCGTAGACGACCAGCTTGTCGGGGTGCTCGGCGACCTCGGGGTCGAGGTTGTTCTGCAGCATCCGCAGGGCGGCCTCCTGCTGCCATCCCAGGGCGCTCGGTTCGGTGCCGCGCGGCGCTCGGACGGGGCGGGGTCCGGACATGGTCTGCCTCCTGGTGCTTGCTCCCGGCTGCTCCGTGGGCCGGGCGGCCCCACGGGTACTACAGATATTCACATCCTCATCTTCTGAATAGCTCTAGTCAAGAGGGCGGGTGTGTCGTCACCCGGGCAGGGGTGTTTGGGTGGACACATGCACGCGGACACGGAGAACACGGGCACACGGCACGCGGACACATGGAGCGCGGGCACACAGCCTCCGGGCACACAGAGAGCGAGCACACAGAACGCGGGCACAGGCGCGCGGACACACGGCGCGCGGACACGCTGAACACCGGCGGGACGGGAGAAGCGGTGGCGTACGACGACTGGACGGACGCGATGAACGGGACGGGCCCGGCTGACGGGACCGATCCGGCTGACCCGGCGGTCGGGACGGATCCGCGGGCCGCCGGGCGGGCGGCCCGGCGCGACGCGGCGGTACGGGCAGCGGTGGAGCAAGGGCTGCTGGACTCCGGCCTCCCCCTGGTGGCGCTGCTCGATGTCACCGGCATCCGGGAGTCGGCGGCCGATCTGCGGGCCGCGTTCGCCTCGGTGACCGCGCCCGGCACACCGGTGCTGCACGCCTTCGCGGTGAAGGCGACCCCGCTGGTGCCGGTGCTGCGGCTGCTGCGCGAGGAGGGCATCGGCGCGGAGGTCGCGAGTCCGGGCGAGCTGGCGCTGGCGCGTGCGGCGGGCATCGAGCCGGGGCGGACCGTCCTCGACTCGCCCGCCAAGACGACCGCCGAGCTGCGCGAGGCGCTGGCGCTGGGCATCGCCGTCAACGCGGACAACCCGCAGGAGCTGGCCCGCATCGACGCCCTGACGGCCGGGACCGAGGTCCGCTCGCCGCTCGGTCTCCGGGTCAACCCGCAGGTCGGCGGTGGTTCCATTGAGGCGCTGTCCACGGCCACGGCGACCTCGAAGTTCGGTGTGGCGCTGCGCGACGAGGGGGCGCGGGAGTGGGTGGTGCGGGCGTATCTGGACCGGCCGTGGCTGACCCGGCTGCACACGCACACCGGCTCCCAGGGCATCGCGCCGGCAACGATGGCGCGCGGCGTGGCGGAGACGTACGAGCTGGCGGAGGAGATCAACCGGCGGGCGGGGCGGCGGCAGGTCGACACCGTCGACATCGGCGGCGGGCTGCCGGTGAACTTCGCCTCCGAGCCGGCCGTGCCGACGTACGGGCGGTACGCGCGGGTGCTGCGCGAGGCGGTGCCGGGACTGTTCGCCGGGCGGTACGGGCTGGTCACCGAGTTCGGGCGGTCGCTGCTGGCCAAGCACGGCACGGTGGTCACGCGCGTGGAGTACGCCAAGAGCGCGGGCGGGCGCCCGGTCGCGGTGACGCACGCGGGCGTGCAGGTGGCGGCGCGGACGGTGTACGCGCCGGCCGCGTGGCCGCTCCGGATCGCCGCGTACGACGCGAAGGGGCGGCCCAAGCAGGGTCCGCCGGTGGTCCAGGACGTCGCGGGTCCGGCCTGCTTCGCGGGCGACCTGCTGGCGCGGGGGCAGGAACTGCCGCTGCTGGAGCAGGGCGACCACGCGGCGGCGCTGGACACCGGCGCGTACTACTTCGCCCACCACTACGGGTACAACTCGCTGCCCCGTCCCGCCGTCCACGGCTTCGTGCCGGACGGGACGGGAGGGATCGCGTTCGCGCTGGTCCGTCCCGCCCAGACCGTCGAGGAGATCGTCACCGAGTCGGGCGGCGCCCACCGCGACGCCCTGACGGCGGGGCCCACACCCTGACCCGTCGGGCCGGGGCCGGCCCCACCCGCGCCGTCAGACCAGGGCCGGGGTGCGGCGGGCGCCGGGGGCCGCGCCCCGGCGGCGGGCGCCGCCCGGGGCCGCGTCGCCCGCCGCGATGCCCGTGGTGCGGTAGGACTTGACCGTGCGGCCGGCGGGGGCGCCCGCGCCGCCGCGCAGCCAGTCGACGCGCACCCACAGCAGCACGTCGTCGGCCTGCTCCAGGCGGCCGATCCAGGCCGCCTTCAGCCACAGCCCGGCCCCGCACCCGGCGAGCAGCAGACCACCGGCGGCGGGTACCGCGAACGCCGTGCCGACGGCGGCGAGGAAGGCGAGCAGCAGCCACCAGCGGTGCCCGCGGCGCCAGTTGCGTGCCGTCACCGCGCGGTCCTGGAGGATGTCGTGCTTGCCCGCACGGGCCGTCGTACGGGCGAGCGCGCGGTACCGTCCCCGTCGCCACCGGGCGACGACGGCCGCCGCCACGATGAACAGCGCGGCGCCCGCCAGGACGCCGATGCGGCGCCCGGTCAGCCCCGGCACCAGCAGTCCGATGCCCGCCGCACACACTCCCGGCCACCACAGTGGCGCCGCCCCGGCCCGCACGACGACGGCCACCCGGGCCAGTCCCTGTCCTCCACGCGTCACGTCCGGCCTCCCGTCTCTCACGTCAGCGCTTCGTCCGAGGATGTCCTCTCCGAGGACGCGTCCTGCGCGACGGAAGGTAGCGGCGGAACCTGAGACGAGTCTGAGAACGCGGCCCGGCCGCGCCGGCCGTCACTCCACGAACAGCCCGCGCGCCGCCGCCTTCGCGTCGAACTCCTCCAACCGCGCCTGCGCGTCCGGCAGGTCGTCGCACATCGCCTCCAGCAGCACCCGCCCCAGCAGCATCGGCGCGCACGCCGTGTCGAAGGCGAGCCCGGTGCCGACGGCCGCGGGCAGCAGCAGGTCGGACACCTTGGCGACCGGCGCGAACGGGGAGTCGGCGACGGTGACGACGGTCAGCCCGGCCTCCTTGGCGCGGGTGAGCGCGTCGACGACCTCGCGGGGGTGCCGGGGCAGCGCGAAGCACAGCAGGGCGCTCGCGCCGGCCCGGGCGGCGGCGTCGATGCGGTCGTGCAGCATCGTGCCGCCCTCGTTGAGCAGCCGGACGTCCGGGTGGACCTTGGCGGCGAAGTAGGCGAAGCCGTGCGCCTGGGCCGCCGCGGCCCGCAGTCCCAGCACGGGCAGCGGCCGGCTCCCCGCCAGGACCCGCCCCGCACGCTGCACCGGTTCCGGGTCGGCCAGCGCCTCCGCGAGGTGCCGCAGGTTCTCGATCTCGGCCTCCACGGCCTGCTGGTACTCGTTGTACGAGCCGGTCTCCGGCGCGGGCTCGGCGGGCGCGACCTCGCGCAGGTGCCGGCGCAGCGCGGGGTAGCCGTCGAAGCCGAGGGCGACGGCGAACCGGGTCACCGAGGGCTGGCTGACCCCGGCCAGCTCGGCCAGTTCCACGCTGGACAGGAACGGCACGTCGGCGGCGCGCCGCACCATGCTGTGCGCGATGCGCCGCTGCGTCGGCGTCAGCCGGTGCCCCTCGAAGAGCGCCTGGAGGCGCGCGGCGGGGCTCTCGGTGCCGCTCATGACGTGACTCCCCCTCGACCTATTCACTCACCGCGATTCCTGCATGCCGTTATACAGGCGAACGCGGCATCCCGCCGTACCGGCCACCTCGGCCCCGGGCGGCCGCCACGCGACGGAGCCGGCCGTGCCCGCCGGAAGCGTGGCCCGCGCCCGCCGAAGTGTGCGCCCGCACCCGCCGGAAGCGAGTAGCCGCCCCCACCGACAGCGTGGCCCGCCCCCACCAGAAGCGTGGCCCGCGCCCGCCGGAGTGAGCTGCCGCCCCCACCGAAAGCGTGGCCCGCGCCCGCGCCCGCCGGAGTGAGTTGCCGCACCCGCCGGAAGCGTGGCCCGCGCCGGCCGGAGTGAGTTGCCGCGCCCACCAGAAGCGTGGCCCGCGCCCGCCGGAGTGAGTTGCCGCGCCCACCAGAAGCGTGGCCCGCGCCCGCCGGAGTGAGTTGCCGCGCCCACCAGAAGCGTGGCCCGCGCCCGCCGGAGTGAGTTGCCGCGCCCACCAGAAGCGTGGCCCGCGCCCGCCGGAGTGAGTTGCCGCGCCCACCAGAAGCGTGGCCCGCGCCCGCCGGAGTGTGCGCCCGCACCCGCCGGAAGCGAGTAGCCGCCCCCACCGAAAGCGTGGCCCGCCCCCACCGGAAGCGTGGCCCGCGCCCGCCGGAGTGAGCTGCCGCCCCCACCGAAAGCGTGGCCCGCGCCCGCCGGAAGCGTGGCCCGCGCCCGCCGGAAGTGAGTAGCCGCCCTCACCGGAAGCGGGCGTCCGGGCCCCTGCGGGCCCGAAGCCGAGACGGGGTCTATCCCCAGTGCCGCCGGTGTGCGGGCTGCCTACCGTGGACCGCATGAGCGGAATGGACGCGCGGGACGCGGAGCTGAAGAAGGAACTCGACGCCTCCCTGCGGGCCCGCAGGGAACTGGGCGAGGAGTACGAATCCGCGCTGGTCGACTCGTTCCTGGAGAAGGTCGACCAGCGCATCGACGGCGCGGTGGAGCGCCGGGTGCGCCGTCATCTCGCCGAGCACCAGATGACGGCGGCCCGGGACGCGCGGGCGCCGAAGGTCACCGACACCTGGGGCGAGCGCTTCGGCTTCGGGATCGTCTCGCTGGTCCTGGCGGTGCCGCTGTCCGCCATCGGCGGCGGTGTGGCCCATCTGCCGGGCCTGCTGGTCGCCTGGGCCGGCATCGTCGGCGTCAACGTCGTGCAGGCCGTCCGCACCAACCCGGGCCTCTTCGGCCGGCGCAGGTCGTCCGGGGACGGCGACTGGGAGGACTGAGGCCGCCGGCGGTCAGGCCTGGCGCGTCGGCAGGGCCACGATCTGCCGCAGGTTGACCCGGCGCGGCCGGCTCACGGCGTAGGCCACCAGGTCGGCCAGCTCCTCGGCGGACAGCGCGCCCACCTCGTCCAGCATGCCCTCCACCTGCCGGGACAGTTCCGCATCGGTGATGTGCGTGCGCAGCTCGCTCTCGACGAACCCGGGCTCGATGTTGGTGACCCGGACGTCCCGCGGTCCGAACTCCCCGCGCAACGACTCCGACAGATAGGTGACGGCGGCCTTGGTCGCGCCGTACACCGCGTAGTTCGGGAAGTGGACGTGCCCGGCGATCGACGAGATGTTCACGAGGTCGGCGGCACGGCCCGCCCGCGCCGCGCCCACCAGGTCGGCGGTGAAGGCGCCGGTGATCCGCAGCACGCCGGCGACGTTGGTGTCGAGCATCCGCTGCCACTCGTCGGTGCGCCGGGCGTCGACGGGGTGCGGCAGCATCACGCCGGCGGCGTTCACGACGAGGTCGGCGGGCCCGTACTCGGCGTGGATCCGGTCGACGGCGTCGGCGACGGACGTCTCGCCGGTGACGTCCGCGGCGACGGCCAGTGCCTGCCCGCCGTCCGCCCGGATCTTGCCGGCGACCGCCGCGAGGCGTTCCTCGCGCCGGGCCAGGAGCGCCACGCGCGCGCCCTCGGCGGCCAGCAGCACCGCGACGGCCTCGCCGATGCCGCTCGCGGCTCCGGTGACGACGGCGGTGCGGCCGGCCAGGTTCTCGTACGCCATGGGGGATCTCCTCGGTGGTGGCCGGGGCGTCTCCCCGGCTTCGGACACCACCCTCGGCGGCATCGGCCGCCGTATGCAGGGCGACGGTTTTCCTGGGTCCGGCAGTACCAGGTTCGCCGGCCCCGGACCGCCTACGCTCAAGGGCATGGACGGAGAACTGGGGGACTTCCTGCGCTCGCGCCGTGCCCGGATCCGCCCGGAGGACGTGGGGCTGCCCTCTCACGGCCGCCGCCGCGTCCCGGGACTGCGCCGCGAGGAGGTGGCGCAACTGGCCGGTGTGAGCGTCGACTACTACATCCGCCTCGAACAGGGCAGAGGGCCCGGGGGGCCTTCCCGGACGCGATCCGGTGGAGTGTCGGACGCCGTGCTGGACGCGGTCGCCCGGGTGCTGCGGCTGGACGAGGCCGAGCGGCAGTACTTGCGGGCGGTGGCCCGACCGCACCGGCGCGGCGACGGCGGGCCCGTCGCCTCCGGTGTGCGCCCGGGTGTCCAGCTGATCCTCGACGGCATGGACCGCAACCCGGCCTACGTACTGGACCGCCGGATGAACGTCCTCGCCTGGAACGCCCTCGCGGACGCCGTGCTCGGCTTCGGCGGCACCGGCCCCGAGGACCGCAGCCTGCCGCGCCGGCTCTTCCTCGACCCGGCCGCACACGACCTCTACCAGGACTGGGCCGCGGTGGCCGAGCAGACGGTGGCCCACCTCCGCCTGAACGCCGGCCACCACCCGCACGACACCGCCATGGGGAAGCTCGTCGCGGAACTCGCCCGCGCCAGCGGTGACTTCCGCCGCCTGTGGGCCGACCACCTGGTCAGACCCTGCGACCACGGTGTGAAGCGGCTGCGGCACCCGGTCGCGGGCCTGCTGGTCCTGCCGTACGAGACACTCACCGTCCCGGCAGCCCCGGACCAGACGATCGTGGTCTACGCCCCGGAACCGGACTCGGAGACGGCGGAGCGCCTGGCGCTGCTCGGGAGCTGGGCGACGACGAGCCGGACGCACTGACATCCGGGCGACGTGTCCGGGCCGACGGTGACGTGATGCGCGGGGACCGCCGCACCCCCGTTGCCGGGGGGCGGGACGACGGCGGTCCCCGCGGGGGACGCGGGCCGGGCCGGAGCCGGGCCACGCGTCCCTGGCGTCCATGGAGGTCCGGGAGCCGCTCCGGAGGTCCTTCGACGCCGTTCGGGCGCCGGCCCGGGCGGGGAGCCGCTCCCGCCCTGCCGACACCCACCAATGTGCCGGAGCCGTGTTAAGCGAGTGCTGCGCGGACGTGACACCCTCGTACCACTTCCGCGAAGTCCACGAAGATCACGAAGATCGCGGACGCCCTGACACCCGGGCGTTCAGGCCCCGTTCACCTCTGGTTCCTCCGGACGGTCCGTCACTTCCCGGTGCGGGCCAGGAAGGACAGCAGGTCCTGGCGGCTGACCACCCCGGTCGGCTTGCCCTCGACGAGGACGATCGCCGCGTCCGCCTTGCCGAGGACGGCCATCAGGTCGGCCACGGGCTCGCCGGAGCCGACCTGCGGCAGCGGCGCGGACATGTGCTTCTCCAGCGGGTCGTCGAGCGAGGCGCTCCTGCTGAACAGCGCGTCCAGCAGTTCCCGCTCCACCACGGAGCCGACGACCTCGGCGGCCATCACGTCCGGGTGTCCCGCGCCCGGCTTGACCACCGGCATCTGCGAGACGCCGTACTCGCGCAGCACCTCGATGGCCTGGCCGACTGTCTCGTCGGGGTGCATGTGGACGAGGGACGGCATGGAGCCGCCCGCCTTGTCCTGGAGGACGTCGCCGACGCGCGCGCTGGGGCCCGCGTCCTCCAGGAAGCCGTAGTCGGCCATCCACTCGTCGTTGAAGATCTTGCTGAGGTAGCCGCGGCCGCTGTCCGGCAGCAGCACCACCACGACGTCGTCCTCGCCGAGCCGTTCGGCCACCCGCAGCGCCGCCACGACCGCCATGCCGCAGGAGCCGCCGACCAGCAGGCCCTCCTCCTTGGCGAGGCGGCGGGTCATCTGGAAGGAGTCCTTGTCGGAGACGGCGACGATCTCGTCCGCGACGGTCCGGTCGTAGGCGGTCGGCCAGAAGTCCTCGCCGACGCCCTCCACGAGGTAGGGCCGCCCGGAGCCGCCGGAGTACACGGACCCCTCGGGGTCGGCGCCGACGACCTGCACCCGGCCGTCGCTGGCCTCCTTCAGGTAGCGCCCGGTCCCGGAGATGGTGCCGCCGGTGCCGACGCCGGCCACGAAGTGGGTGATCCTCCCCTCCGTCTGCTCCCACAGCTCGGGGCCGGTGGAGTGGTAGTGGGAGAGGGGGTTGTTGGGGTTGGAGTACTGGTCCGGCTTCCACGCCCCCGGCGTCTCACGCACCAGCCGGTCGGAGACGTTGTAGTAGGAGTCGGGGTGCTCGGGCGCCACGGCGGTCGGGCAGACGACGACCTCGGCGCCGTACGCCCGCAGCACGTTGATCTTGTCCGTGGACACCTTGTCCGGGCACACGAAGATGCACTTGTAGCCCTTCTGCTGCGCCACGATCGCGAGCCCGACCCCGGTGTTGCCGCTCGTCGGCTCGACGATGGTGCCGCCCGGCTTCAGCTCACCGCTCCGCTCGGCCGCCTCGATCATGCGCAGGGCGATGCGGTCCTTCACGGAGCCGCCCGGGTTGAAGTACTCCACCTTGGCCAGGACGGTCGCCCTGATGCCCTTGGTCACGCTGTTGAGCCGCACCAGCGGGGTGTTGCCGACGAGGCTGATCATCGAGTCGTGGAATTGCACCGTTGTCTCCGGATGCTTGCAAAAGGTGTGGTCCTAGTGGTCAGGCCAGCCTAGGCCCTTTCGCCCGCCGAGCCCCGTCGCCCCGTTCACGCGCTGTGGGGATTGGAGCACGGTCCGTACGGGGCAAGCACTGGGTGTACGGCTCGAGGAGGTGGCGGCGGGCATGACCAACATGTCGAGGGCGAGGGTGGCCCGGCGGATCGCGGCCGGCGCGGCATACGGCGGCGGGGGCATCGGCCTGGCGGGCGCGGCCACCGTGGGCCTGCTACTGGCGGAGGCGCGGCTGGCGCGGCGCCGCGTGGGCAACGGCGCGACACCGCACGTACCGAACGCGGACGGGCTGTACGGCGCGGCCTACACGGTGCCCGGCGAGCCGGCGCTGCGGCTGACCATGCTGGGCGACTCCACGGCCGCCGGCCAGGGCGTGCACCGGGCGGGGCAGACGCCGGGCGCGCTGCTGGCGTCGGGCGTCGCGGCGGTCGCGGAACGCCCGGTGGGGCTGAGCACGGTGGCGGCGCCGGGGGCCCGCTCGGACGACCTGGACCGGCAGGTGGCCCTGGCGCTGGCCGACCCGTCCCGGGTCCCCGACATCTGCGTGATCATGATCGGCGCCAACGACGTCACCCATCGGATGCCGCCCACCCGTTCCGTGCGCCATCTGGCCTCGGCGGTGCGCCGGCTGCGGACGGCCGGCGCGGAGGTGGTCGTCGGCACCTGCCCGGACCTCGGCACCATCGAGCCGGTGCGCCAGCCGCTGCGCTGGCTGGCCCGCCGCGCCTCCCGGCAGCTGGCGGCGGCCCAGACCATCGGCGTGGTCGAGCAGGGCGGGCGCACGGTGTCGCTGGGCGACCTGCTGGGCCCGGAGTTCGCCGCGAACCCGCGCGAACTGTTCGGCCCCGACAGCTACCACCCGTCGGTCGAGGGCTACGCGACGGCCGCGATGGCGGTGCTGCCGACGGTCTGCGCGGCGCTGGGGCTGTGGCCGGCGGAGGAGGAGCGGCCGGACGCGGCCCGCCGCGAGGGGTTCCTGCCGGTGGCGCGGGCGGCGGCGGAGGCGGCGTCGGAGGCGGGCACGGAGGTCGCGGCGGCGATGCCGACGGGCGCGCGGGGGCCGTGGGGTCCCTGGGCCCTGCTGAAGCGGCGGCGCCGGCGCCGGGTCCCGGAGGCGGAGCCGGTCGCGCCACCGACGTAGCGACGCCGGCCGGGCGCCGCCCGCCGGCCGGCGTACGCAGCCGCGGATTGCCGGCCGCCGGCTGCCGGTTCCTGCAACGGCAACCGGCCGCGACGCGCGCCCGCCGACCAAGCAAGCGCTTAGACAGTTGCGGCCCATGTCACACCGCGACACGCGTGACCGCGCGCATACGTACGGGTAACTTCCCAAGCAGCCCCGCACCAACCACCCGGTATGCCACCACCCCCTTCCAGCGAGGCGCTACGCGCCGCCCCTTCCCTCTGGAGCCGTGATGCCCGAAGCCGTGATCGTCTCTGCCGCCCGCTCCCCCATCGGCCGTGCCTTCAAGGGCTCCCTGAAGGACCTGCGTCCGGACGACCTGACCGCCACGATCATCCAGGCCGCCCTCGCCAAGGTCCCCGAGCTGGACCCGAAGGACATCGACGACCTGATGCTCGGCTGCGGCCTGCCCGGCGGCGAGCAGGGCAACAACCTGGGCCGCATCGTGGCCGTGCAGATGGGCATGGACCACCTCCCCGGCTGCACCGTCACCCGCTACTGCTCGTCCTCGCTGCAGACCTCCCGCATGGCGCTGCACGCCATCAAGGCGGGCGAGGGCGACGTCTTCATCTCGGCCGGCGTCGAGACGGTCTCCCGCTTCACCAAGGGCAACTCCGACAGCCTCCCGGACACGCGCAACCCGCTGTTCGCCGAGGCCGAGGCCCGTACCGCCGCCGTCGCCGAGTCAGAGGGCGCCTCCTGGCACGACCCGCGCGAGGACGGCCTGCTGCCCGACCCGTACATCGCGATGGGCCAGACCGCGGAGAACCTGGCGCGCGCCAAGGGCGTCACCCGGCAGGACATGGACGAGTTCGGCGTCCGCTCGCAGAACCTCGCCGAGGAGGCCATCAAGAACGGCTTCTGGGAGCGCGAGATCACCCCGGTGACGCTCCCCGACGGCACGGTGATCAGCAAGGACGACGGCCCCCGCGCCGGCGTCACCATGGAGGGCGTCGCCGGCCTGAAGCCGGTGTTCCGCCCCGACGGCCTGGTCACCGCCGGCAACTGCTGCCCGCTCAACGACGGCGCCGCCGCGCTCGTCGTCATGAGCGACACCAAGGCCCGCGAGCTGGGCCTGACGCCCCTCGCCCGGATCGTCTCCACCGGCGTCTCCGGCCTCTCCCCGGAGATCATGGGCCTCGGCCCGGTCGAGGCGTCGAAGCAGGCGCTGCGCCGTGCCGGTCTCACCATCGACGACATCGACCTGGTCGAGATCAACGAGGCGTTCGCCGCGCAGGTGATCCCCTCCTACCGCGACCTCGGCATCCCGCTGGAGAAGCTGAACGTCAACGGCGGCGCCATCGCCGTCGGCCACCCCTTCGGCATGACGGGTGCGCGCATCACCACCACGCTCATCAACTCCCTCCAGTTCCACGACAAGCAGTTCGGTCTGGAGACCATGTGCGTCGGCGGCGGCCAGGGCATGGCGATGGTGATCGAGCGGCTCAGCTGACCACCCCGCCGTAGCCGGTGCGGCACCGTCCGTGACACGGCGGCCCGGGACCCCGGAGACTCGGGGGCCCGGGCCGTTTTGTGATCCAATCTCGCCCAGGATGTGACCTATCCCTCGTTCGCCGGGGATCGACGCAGGTCAGGATCACACCTGTAGCGCGACCCCACGGAAACCCCTGTCCGTTTCGTGACGTTACGCACTGACAGATGGTTAGTCCGCCCTTCAAGCTGATGTAGGAAGTCGGGGGTCGACTTTGAACCGGGAGTACGTCAGTGAGCGCCATGCCGATCGCCCTGCTGATCACCACGGCCGCCACCGGCGCCGTGGGCGTCGCTGTGCTGCGCAGCATCGTGGTGCTGCGCCGACAGGTCGCGGCCCTGCACACGGAGCTGTCCGGGAGCCGCGCCACCGCGCGGGTGCCGGCCGCCCGCTCCGCCGACACCGACGAGATACGTGCCGCCGTCGCGGAGGCCCTCGCCGAGGAACGGGAGCGCGAGCTCGCCGAGGCGCGTGCCTTCTGGGCCGCCCAGGAGGCCCGTGACGCCTCCGACGCGCCGTCCCTGCTGGGTCTGGCCGACAGCGAGCTGTTCCTGCCCCGGCAGGCCGATTTCGTCGGTCTGGAGCCGGTCACCGAGTACGGCGCCGAGCCGGAGGACTACGCCGGTGACTCCCCGGAGCTGGCCGCGGCCCGCCGCCGCCACCCCTCGCACCCGGACTTCGTGCCCCACTCCTCGCCGGTCGCGAACGACCACGAGCGCACCGTGGCCGCTCTGGAGGAGCTGGCCGAGTCCCGTACCGAGCTGACCGACGTCCGCCCGGGCCCGCTGGGCACCCTGGACGTCTACGTCTTCGCCGACGGCACGACCCTGTGCATGACGCCGGGCCACCGCGAGACCGCGGAGCGGCTGGCGGCCGCCCTGCGCGAGGGCGAGATCCCGTTCCTGCTGGGCGGCTCCGGCATCTCGGGCGCGTACACGCTGACCTTCTGCTGCGGCGAGGAGAACGTCTACATCCTGGCGGACCGCGTCATCGCGTCCCTCTGACGCCGCACCGTCGCGGGCCGCGCAGGCCGCCGGGGGTCTAGACCCCGGCGCGTTCGCGTGCCTGCTCCACCAGCCGTACCGCTTCCGCCACCTCGTCGTCGTCCTTCAGTACGAGGGCCAGGTCGTGGCCGGCGACGGTGATCTGGTCGGCGGCGGCGAACATTCCCGCGTCCGGCATCTCCCGCGGCTCGGTGCCCGGTTCCTCGACGAGCTGGGTGCGCCGGGCCAGCTCCCTGGCCAGCGCCAGCGCCTCGGCTGCTCCGCCCCGTTGCAGCCGGCTCTGCGGCGCGGCCCGCAGACGGTCGGCGAAATGATCCACGGCACGGGTGAAGGGCGTCGTATCAACCACGCGGCGAGCGTACGCGGCGCGGCAGGACTGTTGCCAACGGGCGAACGCTCAGGCACCGTGACCTGAAGGACCGGCTTACATCCCATACGTCCGGAGGCGCCGATGTCCCAAGTCTTCTCCGCAGAGACCCATCGCAACCTGCTCGCCCGCATCCCCTACTGCACCGGTCGTGAGATCTCCGACTGGCTGCGCACCGTCGAAGAGGGCCCGTCGCTCTTCCGCTTCGAGGAGAAGGTCAGCTGGCTCCGTCACGAGTACGACCTCGCGTACGGCCATGCCAAGGCGATCGTCCACGAGTACGACCTGAGGAGGGCCGCGCGCAAGCTTCTCTAGGGTCTGTCGTTTGGATCAGGTCGGCTGGGAGACGCAGCGCTTCTCAGCCCACCCGAGCGGGGCGTGGTGCGTGCAGCTGCAAGGCGGAGGAGGGCGGCGACGCGGAGCGTCGACAACCGACGACAACGCAGCAGATGTGCGTGCCACGCCCCGCGAAACCGACATGATCCAAACGACAGGCGCTGGCGCGCCGTGACACGACGAAGGGCCCCGGGGTGAACCACCCCGGGGCCCTGGTCGGTGCGGCGGATGCCGGACCGGCCGCTAGTCGTTGCTGTTGAGGATCGAGATGAGGCGCAGGAACTCCAGGTAGATCCACACCAGCGTCAGCGTGAGGCCGAAGGCGGCGAACCAGGCCTCCTCGCGCGGGGCACCGTAGGCGATGCCGTCCTCGACCTGCTTGAAGTCCAGGGCGAGGAAGCAGGCACCGAGGATGATGCCGACGACGCCGAAGACGACGCCGAGCGCTCCGCTGCGGAAGCCGAGGCCGTCACCGCCGCCGAACACCGCGAACAGCAGGTTCACGGCCATCAGCAGGATGAAGCCGAGCGCCGCCGCCATGACGAAGCCGTAGAAGCGGCGGTTGACGCGGATCCAGCCCGCCTTGTACGCCACCAGCACACCGGCGAAGACCGCCATGGTGCCGAGCACCGCCTGCATGGCCGCACCGTCGGCGATGCGGTTGTCAACGATGCTGGAGATGACGCCGAGGAAGACACCCTCGAACGCCGCGTACGTCAGGATCAGCGCCGGCGAGGCCTTGCGCTTGAAGGACTGCACGAGCGCCAGCACCATGCCGATCAGCGCGGCGCCGATACCGATGCCGTAGGACCGGTTGATGTTGGCGTCGTCGACCGGCAGCAGCGCCCAGGAGAGCGCGGCGGTGAGGACCAGCACACCGAGCGTGCTCGCCGTGCGCATGATGACGTCGTCGATGGTCATCCGGCCGGCGACGGCCGGCGCCTGCGGCGGTGCGCCGTACTGCTGGTCCTGCTGGGCGTAAGGGTTCTGCGCGTACGGGTTCTGCGCGTACGGGTTGCCGGTGGGCTGCGCGTACGGGTTGCCCTGCGTGGCGACAGCGGGACCCCCGGCCTGCGGCGCGGTGTTGAAGCCCGCGTAGCCGTTGTCGCGGCTGAACCCCCGTCGCGAGAAGACCGGGTTTCTGCTCCTCATTTCACTCCTCCATGGCCGCACAGTGTGGCCTTGGCTCAAGAGTAATAGGTAGGCAAAGGAATGACCCTAATGCTTGGGGAGGATCTTTCCCTCGTTGTGCTGCGCAACACGCTACGCCGCCCGGTGATTCCCCTCGCCGTCGGGACCGAACCCTGACCGACCCGGTACCCGTCCGCGACCACGGGGAACCGGCACGGCGCCGCTCAGTCCAGGGGGAAGCCGGTGTAGGCCTCGGCGAGGTCGGTCTCGGCGGCCCGGGAGGTGGTGAGGCGTTCCAGGCGGGCGAGCTGGAGGCGGTCCTCGAAGGGGGTGGCGTCCGGGGCGCGGTGCAGCAGGCCGGTCATGTCGTGGGAGAACCGTTCGGCCTGCCAGACCCGGCGCAGGCAGGTCGCGGAGTAGGCGTCGAGGAGCGCGGCGGAGCCGGTCTCCTTCTCGTGCGCCAGCGCCCGCGCGAGGGTGACAACGTCGCCGACGGCGAGGTTGAGTCCCTTGGCGCCGGTGGGCGGCACGATGTGGGCGGCGTCCCCGGCGAGGAAGAGCCGGCCGTACCGCATCGGCTCGTGGACGTGGGACCGCATGGAGGTGACCGACTTCCGGGTGACGGGGCCGCGGCGCAGGGTCCAGTCGTCGTCGGTCTCGAAGCGGCGCTCCAGCTCCCGCCAGATGTCCGCGTCGCTCCACTCCTCGGGCTTCGTCCCCTCGGGCACCTGGAGGTAGAGGCGGGAGACCGACGGGGTGCGCATGGACAGCAGGGCGAAGCCGCGGTCGTGGCGGGCGTAGACCAGTTCGTGGTGGGAGGGCGGTACGTCGGCGAGGATGCCGAGCCAGGCGAAGGGGTACGTGCGCTCGAAGACCTGTCCGACGCCGGCGGGCACCGCCGTCCGCGACACCCCCCGGAAGCCGTCGCAGCCGGCCACGTAGTCGCACTCCAGGACGTCCTCGCGGCCCCGGTGCCGGAAGCGGACGCGCGGGCGGCCGGTGTCGGCGTCCTCGACGGCCAGCGCCTCGGCGCCGAAGAGCAGCGGGCCGCCCTCGGCGAGCTGGAGGGCGATGAGGTCCTTGCAGACCTCGGTCTGCGCGTAGACCATGACCGACCGACCGCCGGTGAGGGCCGGGAAGTCGACGCGGTGCCGCCGCCGGTCGAAGCGCAGTTCGATCCCGTCGTGCCGCAGTCCCTCGCGGTCCATCCGGGCTCCGGCGCCGGCCGCCCGCAGCGCGTCCACCGTTCCCTGTTCGAGGATCCCGGCCCGCTGCCGTTGTTCGACGTAGGCGCGGTCGCGCGCCTCCAGGACGACCGTGTCGATCCCGGCGCCGCGCAGCAGCCGGGCGAGCAGCAGCCCGGCCGGGCCGGCGCCGATGATGCCGACGGTGGTTCGCATCGCGGGTTCCCTTCGCGCGGAGGTGCTCGCCGGGTGCGCCGCTGTTCACCGGTCGGGCCGCGAGCGAGTGTCCAGCCGCGTCCACCCGGTGTCAACGATCCCCCGCGCGGTGGTCCGGGCGGTGCGACGGGCATCCGGGCGGTGTGGGGGCGGCACGCCGGTCCGGCCGCGCACGTACGCTGTGCACATGCCAAGCCTCGGGTTGCGCCCCGGGAGCGGGAGCCGGGGCGGGTGGACGGCGACACCGCCCGTCGCCGCGGAGCGTCCGCGGCCTGCGTAGTGGTGCCCGGAGCCGGACTTGAACCGGCACGCCCGCTGAGGGGCAGCGAGGTTTAAGCTCGCCGTGTCTGCATTCCACCATCCGGGCAGGCCGTGGGCTCCGTTCGAGCGTCTCGAGCCTATCGGTGACACTCCCGCGATCACCGGCGGGATGGACCGATCTTGTCTTATTTTATTGGCGCCTGAGGGTGCATCAGCATCTGGAACTCGCCTTCAGCACGTGCCAACAGCCTCGCGTGTGACGGTACGTCACGCATGCGGAATGACGGAATTTCACCGTCCGAACAAGGGCGCTCCACCCGTTCCCGGCGCACCCCCGCGCCCGCCTCCACACGCACCCCCGCCCAGGGTCCACGGAGCACCCGCCGCCCAGCCCCGACCGCGCACCCACACCAGGTCACCGCACATCCCCACCCGGGCTCCGGGCGCGCCCCGGCTCAGGGTTCGCCGTCATCCCCAGGTATGACACCGCGCCGGCCGGTCCGCCCGGAGTCGCCCCCCGGAACCGGAGCAGCGGGTGACTACACGGCGGCGGGGCGCCGGAACGATGGAGGCATCCCCCAAGACGTCGCCCCGACAGGAGTGTCCATCCCGTGACCACCGCACCCTCCCCCGGGCTCCGCCCGGCGGGACCCCCGGCCGACCGGACCACCGCCGTGGCAGCGCGCGCCACGGACCTTTCGAAGATCTATGGCCAGGGCGAGACCCAGGTGGTCGCCCTGGACCGGGTCTCCGTCGACTTCCGGCAGGCCGAGTTCACCGCGATCATGGGTCCCTCCGGCTCCGGCAAGTCCACGCTGATGCACTGCGTGGCCGGGCTGGACACCTTCTCCTCCGGTTCCGTGCGCATCGGTGACACGGAACTGGGCGCGCTCAAGGACAAGCAGCTGACCAGGCTGCGCCGGGACAAGATCGGCTTCATCTTCCAGGCGTTCAACCTGCTCCCGACGCTGTCCGCGCTGGAGAACATCACCCTCCCCATGGACATCGCGGGCCGCAGGCCGGACAAGCAGTGGCTGGACACCGTGATCCGGATGGTCGGCCTGGCCGACCGGCTGGGGCACCGGCCCTCCCAGCTGTCCGGCGGCCAGCAGCAGCGCGTCGCCGTGGCCCGCGCGCTCGCCTCCCGGCCCGACATCGTCTTCGGCGACGAGCCGACCGGCAACCTCGACTCCCGCTCCGGCGCCGAGGTGCTGGGCTTCCTGCGCAACTCCGTGCGGGAGCTGGGGCAGACGGTGGTCATGGTGACCCACGACCCGGTGGCCGCCGCCTACGCGGACCGGGTGGTCTTCCTCGCCGACGGCCGGATCGTGGACGAGGTCCACGCGCCGACGGCCGACTCGGTGCTCGACCGCATGAAGCGGTTCGACGCCAAGGGCCGCACCAGCTGACACCCGCCCGTCCCCCGCCCTCCTCCGCCTCGTACGTCTGGACTCGAGAAGACACCCATGTTCCGTACCGCCTTGCGCAACGTGCTCGCGCACAAGGCCCGGCTCCTGATGACCGTGCTTGCCGTGATGCTCGGCGTGGCCTTCGTGTCGGGAACCCTGGTCTTCACCAACACCCTCTCCGACGCCCTGCAGAACCAGTCCGCCAAGGGTTTCGACCACGTCGACGTCGCCGTCACGCCCCGCTGGAAGGAGGCCGAGGGCGACCGGGTCGGCGAGCTGCGGGAGCTGACGCCCGACCTGGTCGAGGACAGCGCCCGGGTGCCCGGCGCCGCCCAGGCCATCGGGACCGTCCAGGGCTTCACCGCCCTCGCCGGCAAGGACGGCGAGCTGATCGGTGACGGCTTCCGGTCGCAGGGCGGCAACTACTGGGGTGACGAGGACCCCCGGTACCCGCTGACCGCCGGACGCGCCCCGAAGGGCGAGGGCGAGATCCTCATCGACTCCGAGACCGCGAAGCGGACCGGCTACGAGGTCGGCGACACGGTGCGGATGTCGGTCGACGGCCCGGTCCTGCGGCCGGTGGTCACCGGCATCTTCACCACCGACGACGGCAATGTCGCGGCCGGCGGCAGCCTCACCCTGTTCGACACGGCGACCGCGCAGGAACTGTTCGGCAAGGCGGGCACCTTCGACGAGATCGCCGTGAAGGCGAAGGCCGGCGTCAGCGACGCGGCGCTGGAGGCCCAGCTGAAGAAGGCGCTGCCCGCCGACGTCGTGGAGACCACCACGGGCACCCGGCTCGCCGAAGAGCAGGCGGAGGCGATCGCCTCCTCGATGAGCGGCATGAAGCAGGGGCTGCTGGTGTTCGCCGGCATCGCGCTGTTCGTCGGCACGTTCATCATCGCCAACACCTTCACCATGCTGGTCGCCCAGCGCACCAAGGAGCTGGCCCTGATGCGCGCCGTCGGCGCCTCCCGCCGGCAGGTGACGCGGTCGGTGCTGATCGAGGCGTTCGTGGTCGGCGCGGTCGCCGCCGTCGCCGGGCTGCTCGCGGGCATCGGCATCGGCGCCGGGCTGCGCTCGCTGATGGGCACGCTGGACGCGCCCGTGCCCGACGGTCCGCTGGTGGTCAGCCCCGGCACGATCGGCGCCGCGTTCGCCGTCGGCATCCTGGTCACCATGCTCGCCGCGTGGCTGCCGGGCCGCCGGGCGGCGAAGATCCCGCCGGTGGCGGCGATGAGCTCGGTGCACGCCAAGGCGACCACCAAGTCCCTGGTGCTGCGCAACACGCTGGGCGCGCTGCTGTCCGGGGCCGGTGTCGCGGTGGTCCTCGCGGCCACGACGATGAACGGCACCGACGGCCAGGCGCCCATGGGCTTCGGCGCGGTGCTGCTGATCATCGGTGTGTTCGTGCTGACGCCGCTGCTGTCCCGTCCGCTGATCGCCGCCGCGGCACCGGTGCTGCGCGTCTTCGGGGTCTCCGGCAAGCTGGCCCGGCAGAACTCGGTGCGCAACCCGCGCCGTACCGCCGCCACCGCGTCCGCGCTGATGATCGGGCTGACCCTGATCACCGGGATGACGGTGATGGCGGGCAGCCTGCAGAAGTCCATCGACAAGATGGCCGCCTCCGCGATCGAGGCGGACTACGTGGTGTCCATGGCGAACGGCAACGCGCTGTCGCCGGACGTCGAGAAGAAGCTGAAGCGGGCCGGCGGCGTCACCGCCACCAGCCCGATGCGCAACGCGGACGCCCGCATCGACGGGCAGACGGAGTTCCTGACCGGCGTGGACGGCGCCACGATCGAGCAGCTGACCGAGTTCCCCGTCGAGGACGGCGCCTTCGAGGTCGGCGGCGCGCGGGTCGCCGTGGACGCGGACACCGCCACGTCGTACGGCTGGAAGGCCGGTTCGGTGTTCACCGTGGCCTACGGCGACGGCGCCCGGCAGAAGCTCACCGTCGCCGGTGTCTACCAGCCCAACGAGATGATGCGCGGCATCATGATCGACACCGCGACCCTCGCCCCGCACGAGCCGGATCCGGCCGACATGATGGTCATGGTGAAGACCTCCGGCGGCGCCTCCGACGCGGCGAAGGACACCCTGGAGAAGGCCCTCGGCACCAACCCGGCGATCCAGGTCCAGGACAAGAAGGACCTCTCCAACGAGATCGCGCAGATGTTCACCCTGATGCTGAACATGGTCTACGGCCTGCTGGCGATGGCGGTGATCGTGGCGGTCCTCGGCGTCATCAACACCCTGGCGATGTCGGTGTTCGAGCGCTCCCAGGAGATCGGCATGCTGCGGGCGATCGGCCTGGACCGCTCGGGCATCAAGCGGATGGTGCGGCTGGAGTCCCTGGTGATCTCGCTGTTCGGCGGGGTGCTCGGCATCGGCCTGGGCGTGTTCTTCGGCTGGGCGGCCGGTGAGCTGCTGGGCACGACGATGGCGACGTACGAACTGGTCCTGCCGTGGGGCCGGATGGCCCTCTTCCTGGCGCTGGCCGCGGTGGTGGGCGTGCTGGCGGCGCTGTGGCCGGCCCGGCGCGCGGCCCGGCTGAACATGCTCCAGGCGATCAAGTCCGAGTAGCCGTCCGGCTGCCGCACGGCGCGGGCCCCGTTCCTCCGGGAGCGGGGCCCGTCTCGCGCCGCGGTCAGTTCCAGGTGCGGGTGCGCAGCGGGAGGCCGGAGGCGCCGGACTCGGGGGTCCTGATAGCGAGGACCTGGTTGACGCCGATGCGGTTGCGTTCGAAGGCGAGCGCGGAGGCGGCCATGTACAGCCGCCAGACGCGGGCCCGGCCCGGGCCGGCCAGGGCCGCCGCATGCGCCCAGTCGGCCTCCAGCCGCTCCACCCAGCGGCGCAGGGTGAGGGCGTAGTGCTCGCGGATGGACTCCACGTCGCGGACCTCGAACCCGGCGCGCTCCAGGTTGGACACGGTGGTGCCGATCGGGGCGAGTTCGCCGTCGGGGAAGACGTAGGCGTCGATGAACGGGTCCACGCGGTAGGCCGTCTCGTCGCGCTGCGGGCGGCGCGCGATCTGGTGGTTCAGCAGCCGGCCGCCGGGCTTGAGGAGGCGGTGCAGGACGGTGGCGTACTCCAGGTACCGCTCGGATCCGACGTGCTCGGCCATGCCGATGGAGGAGACGGCGTCGTAGGGGCCGTCGGTGACGTCGCGGTAGTCCTGTACGCGGATCTCGATGCGGTCGGTCAGTCCCTCGTCGGCGATGCGCTTGCGGGCGTAGGCGGCCTGTTCCTGGGAGAGGGTGATGCCGACGACGTTCACACCGTGCTCGCGGGCGGCGTGGATGGCCATCGAGCCCCAGCCGCAGCCGACGTCCAGCAGGCGCTGACCGGGCTTCAGGGCGAGTTTGCGGGCGACCAGTTCGAGCTTGTCGTGCTGGGCCTGTTCGAGGGTGCCCTGCGGGGGCGGGGCGGGCCAGTAGGCGCAGGAGTACACCATGGACGGGCCGAGGACGATCTCGTAGAAGTCGTTGCCGACGTCGTAGTGGTGGCTGATGGCGCGGCGGTCGGTGTGCCGGGTGTGCAGTCCGCGGCGGGGGCGGCGGGCCTCCTCGCGGGGCGGGGCGGGCGGCAGCGGGAGGCCGGCGAGGGCGATCAGTCCGCGGGCGGCGGAGCGGAAGGCGGGATCGCGCAGGGAGCGGGTGAGGGAGGGGGCGTCCTCGCCGCGCTCCCAGACGAGGCCCGCGAGGAGGTCCAGGGCGGTGTAGAGGTCGCCCTCGATGTCGAGGTCGCCGGCCACCCAGGCGCGGGCCAGGCCGAGTTCGCCGGGCTTCCACAGCAGGTGGCGCACGGCGCGGCGGTTGCGTACGAGCAGGATCGGGGCGTCCGGGGGGCCGGCCTGCGACCCGTCCCAGGTGCGGACGCGGACGGGCAGCGGGGTGCCGATCAGTTGTTCGAGCAGGCTCTTCAGCCGCGGGGCTGCGTCTGCCATGAGGTACACCTCCATGACGGGGAATACCGGAATGTCGTCACCACGTAAACACTCCGACACGCTCCGGACAGTCCCCGGCACGCGTCATGACTGGGCAAAAGCCCTCGGCGGCGGTGCCGGCGGCCGTCCTCGCCGACGCCGTACGGGTGTCCGGGAACGCCGAAGGGGCCGCCCGCACCACGGATGGCGGGTGGCCCCTTCGGGGAGGTGTGACCGGAGGTGGACCGGCAGGGTCAGGAGGCCTTGGCCTCGGTCTTCTCCTGCTGGGCCGCCGCGGGCGCCGGCGCCGGCTTGGCCGCCTCGTAGAACTCCTCGCGCGGCGTCTCGATCGCGCCGAGCGAGACGACCTCGCGCTTGAGGAACATGCCGAGGGTCCAGTCGGCGAAGACGCGGATCTTGCGGTTCCAGGTCGGCATCGCCATGCCGTGGTAGCCGCGGTGCATGTACCAGGCGAGACGGCCCTTGAGCTTGATCTTCATCTTGCCGAAGACGATCATCGCGACGCCCTTGTGCAGGCCGAGGCCCGCCACCGCGCCCTTGTTGGCGTGGCTGTACTCCTTCTGCGGGAAGCCCCGCATGCCGGAGACGACGTTGTCGCCGAGGACCTTCGCCTGGCGCAGCGCGTGCTGGGCGTTCGGCGGGCACCAGGCGTTCTCGTTGCCCGCCTTGCGGCCGACGAGGTCCGGGACCTGGGCGTTGTCGCCGGCGGCCCAGATGTAGTCGGTGCCCTTGACCTGGAGGGTGGGCTCGGTGTCGACGTGGCCGCGCGGGCCCAGCGGCAGGCCGAAGCGGGCCAGCGCCGGGTTCGGCTTGACGCCCGCGGTCCACACGATGGTGTTGGAGTCGACCTCGAGGCCGTTCTTGAGCACCACGTGGCCGTCGACGCAGGAGTCCATCGACGTGGACAGGTAGACCTCGACGCCGCGGCCCTCGAGGTGCTCCTTGCCGTACTTGCCGAGCTTCGGACCGACCTCGGGGAGGATCTTGTCCGCGGCGTCGACGAGGATGAAGCGCATGTCCTCGCGGGACACGTTGTTGTAGTACTTGGCCGCGTCGCGGGCCATGTCCTCGACCTCGCCGATGGTCTCCGCGCCGGCGAAGCCGCCGCCGACGAAGACGAAGGTGAGGGCCTTGCGCCGGATCTCCTCGTCCGTGGTGGAGTCGGCCTTGTCGAGCTGTTCGAGGACGTGGTTGCGCAGGCCGATGGCCTCCTCGATGCCCTTCATGCCGATGCCCTGCTCGGCGAGGCCGGGGATCGGGAAGGTGCGGGAGACCGCGCCGAGCGCGATCACCAGGTAGTCGAAGGGCAGCTCGTACGCGTCGCCGACCAGCGGGGCGACGGTGGCGACCTTGCGGTCCTGGTCGATGGTGGTGACCCGGCCGGTGAGAACCTCCGCCTTGGGCAGCACGCGTCGCAGCGGGACGACGACATGCCGCGGGGAGATGCTGCCGGCGGCGGCTTCGGGGAGGAAGGGCTGGTAGGTCATGTACGACCGCGGGTCGACGACGGTGACGGTCGCCTCGCCGTAACGCATCTTCTTCTGGATGCGCCGAGCTGCGTACAGGCCTACGTACCCACCGCCTACTACGAGGATCCTGGGACGCTCCGTGGTGCTCATGCCATCGAGTATCCACCCGCTCGGAGGGGGTACCTCGTGCGCCCCTTCACAAGGTCCGACAGCCCCTGTGTTACACTCCCGCGCTTTTTGATCCAGATCACAGCGCGTGACGGGAACCGGCTCACCCGACGGGACGTTGTCAATGCCGCGTGAGCTGCCTCTCTGTCGACCGGAGGGCGTTGTGAGGGCGGACTCCGAGTCGACCCGTGCCTTCCCGGGCCCACCGCTCCCGGCGCCTTCTGAACGCGTTCAAAGGGGTGTTGGGGCCCCGAACGGGTCAACAGAATCAAGTTCTTCGATCCACCGGGGCCAATTCCTTGTGAAGAAGTTCACGAACATTCTCGGCGGACCCCCTCCACAGGGCCCGCACCGACCCTCCGAAGGCCGCTCAAACGCTATCCCGACAGCTCAGCAGAGTGCTACCGATCGGTAATAAAGGAGACTCAGGCCACGGACCAGGCGATGCCGTCGAGGATCGCGCACGAACGCGATTCCCCCCTGAGCCTGCGTTGTGTACACGCAGGCGCGTACACTGACTCCATGACTGAGAACACCGTGACCGTACGGGAAGCCCGCGCGCACCTCGCCGATCACATCAACCGGGCCGAGGAAGGTGTCCCGACCGTCATCACGCGCAACGGCGCCCCGGTGGCGGCCGTGGTCCCGATCGCAGACTTCGAAGCCCTGGAGGAAGCGGCCGACGTCATGCTGGCGCGCGAGGCCGAAGCGGTCCTGGCCGAGGGCGGCCCCACCGTGACGATGGCGGAACTGCTGGCGGACCTGTTCACCGAACAGAACGGCGACGCGGCGTGAAGTACGCCTTCCGGTTCACCACGGCGGCGCAGCGGCAGCTCCGGGCCATCAGCCGCCCCGACGCCATGCGCATCCTGACCGCGCTGACCGCGCTCGGTGACGACCCGTACCGCCAGGACGCCGACGTCAAGAAACTCACCGGCCCGTCGGGCCTCTGCCGGCTCAGGGTCGGTAGCTACCGGGTCGCCTACCAGATCAACGATGGTGAACTCGTCGTCCTCGTGGTCAAGGTGGGCGACCGGCGGGACGTCTACCGCAACCTCTGACGCCCCGCCCGGTGCCAGGATCGTTCGACAGTGCCCCTCAGCGCGCCTCGGCGGCGCAGCTGTGAGCGATCCCGTCGAGGATGTCGTGCTCCGACACCACGACCTCCTGCGCGCCGATCCGCTCCATGATCGACAGCAGGACCAGCGCGCCCGCGCCGATGACGTCGACCCGGCCCGGGTGCATCGAGGGCACGGCCGCGCGTTCGGCGTGCGTGGAGCGCAGCAGCCAGTGGGTGATCTCGCGGACCCGGTCGCGGGAGACGCGTGAGTGGTGGATCGCCTCGGAGTCGTACTCGGGGAGGTCCTGGGCGATGGCCGACACCGTCGTGACCGAGCCGGCCAGGCCGACCAGGGTGTGCGCCTCGCGCAGCGGAACCGTCTCCTCGGCGCGGTCGAGGGCGGCCTCGATGTCGGCGCGCATCGCCGCGATCTGCTCCTCGCTCGGCGGGTCCGTCACGGCCCCGTCCCGCACCAGGTGCCGCTCGGTCATCCGGACGCAGCCGACGTCCACGGAGCGGGCGGCGCGCACGTGGTCGTCGCCGACGACGAACTCGGTCGAGCCGCCGCCGATGTCCACGACCAGGAACGGGCGGCGCAGGCCGGAACGGCCCGTCAGCTCCTTGGTGGCGCCGGTGAAGGAGAACTCGGCCTCCTGGTCGCCGGTGATGACCTCGGGCTCCACGCCCAGGATGTCCAGCACCCCGCGCACGAACTCGTCGCGGTTCTCGGCGTCACGGGAGGCGGAGGTGGCGACGAAGCGGAGGCGTTCCGCGCCGTGCTCCTTGATGATCTCCGCGTACTCGCGGCAGGCGGCGAAGGTCCGCTCCAGCGCCTCGGGCGCCAGCCGGCCCGTCCGGTCGACGCCCTGGCCGAGCCGGACGATCGTCATCCGCCGGTCCAGCTCGGCCAGTTCACCGGTGGCCGGCTCCACGTCGGCCACCAACAGGCGGATGGAGTTGGTACCGCAGTCGACGGCGGCGACCCGGGTCACTGACCGTCCTCCTTCTCCGTGGCGGACTCGGCAAGCGGCACGCAGGGGCCCTTGCGCCACCACTCCGGCAGCATCGCCAGCGCCTCGTCACCCAGCGGGTTGACGCCGGGGCCGGCGGCCAGCGAGTGGCCGACCAGGACGTGCAGGCACTTCACCCGGTCCGGCATGCCGCCTGCGCTGGGGAAGTTCTTCAGCTCCTCGATCTCGTCGCGGCGCCGGATGTAGTCCTCGTGCGCCGCGCGGTAGGCGGCGGCCAGCTCCGGGTCGGTGGCCAGCCGCTCCGTCATCTCCTTCATCACGCCGTTCGCCTCCAGCGTCCCGATCGCCGAGGCGGCCCGCGGACAGGTGAGGTAGTACAGCGTCGGGAAGGGGGTGCCGTCGGGCAGCCTCGGCGCGGTCTCCACGACGTCCGGCTGCCCGCAGGGGCAGCGGTGCGCGATGGCGCGCAGCCCGCGCGGGGGCCGCCCGAGCTGCTGCTTGAAGGCCTCGACGTCCGCGTCGGTGGGCTCGGTGCGCGGGGTCGTGGGCGGAGGCGTGTCCATATCTGCCTTTATCTGTCTTTCTGCGGATCTCTGCGGGTCTTGCGGATCTCTGCGGGGCTCTGTGGATCTCTGCGGGGCTCCGCGAAGTCTGTGCGGCGTTCGGCGAAGGGTCACCGGGCGGCGGCGTCGGCCTTGTCGACGCCGTCCCAGACGTTCGCGTACCAGGGGCGGTCGGCGGCGTCGAGGTCGGTGCGCGACTGCTCGGCCGGACCCGGGTCGACGACGATGTAGCCGGTCTCGCCGGGCATGACGTAGTGCAGGCGCCGGCGGATCTCCTGCTCGGCGTACGCGTCGTCCTGCCAGCGCGCCTTCAGGTCGCGCAGCCGTTCGACGCGTTGGCGGGCCTCGTCCTGCTCCTGCTGGAGGTCGGCGATCTCCGCCCGCTGGGAGACGTACTGCCGCATCGGGTAGGCGAGGGCCACGATCAGCGAGCAGACCACCAGGGCGAGCAGCGCCGCCCGGCCGGTGAGCCGGGAGCGGCGGGCCTGCCGTTTGGTCTGCGAGCGGTAGACCCGGGCCGCGGTCTGCTCACCGATCAGCCGGATCCTGGTCGCGGTGGAGAAACGGTCCCGGTCCTTCACGGCCATGTCTCCCCGCCTCCCGTTCCACCGTCATACGCGCGTACGTCCCCGGACACGGTACGGGACCGAGTACGGGGACGTACGTACGACGCCGCTACTTACGGGTCGGGTCAGCCCTTGAAGCGCGGGAACGCGCTGCGGCCGGCGTACACCGCGGCGTCGTCGAGGATCTCCTCGATGCGCAGCAGCTGGTTGTACTTGGCGACGCGCTCGGAGCGGGCCGGGGCGCCGGTCTTGATCTGGCCGCAGTTGGTGGCGACGGCCAGGTCGGCGATGGTGACGTCCTCGGTCTCGCCGGAGCGGTGCGACATCATGCACTTGAAGCCGCTGCGCTGGGCCAGCTCGACGGCGTCCAGGGTCTCGGTCAGCGAACCGATCTGGTTGACCTTCACCAGCAGGGCGTTGGCGGCGCCCTCCTCGATGCCGCGGGCGAGGCGCTCGGGGTTGGTGACGAACAGGTCGTCGCCGACGAGCTGGACCTTGTCACCGAGCTTGGCGGTGATGGTCTTCCAGCCCTCCCAGTCGTCCTCGAACAGCGGGTCCTCGATGGACACGAGCGGGTACGCGTCGACGAGCTCCGCGTAGTACTCGGTCATCTCGGCGGCGCTGCGCTCCTTGCCCTCGAAGGTGTAGACGCCGTCCTTGTAGAACTCGGAGGCGGCGACGTCGAGCGCGAGGGCGATCTGCTCGCCGGGGGTGTAGCCGGCTTCCTTGATCGCTTCCAGGATGAGGTCGAGGGCCTCGCGGTTGGAGCCGAGGTTCGGGGCGAAGCCGCCCTCGTCGCCGAGGCCGGTGGCCAGGCCCTTGCTCTTCAGGACCTTCTTCAGGGTGTGGTAGACCTCGGCGCCCCAGCGCAGGGCCTCGGAGAAGGACTCCGCGCCGATCGGGGCGATCATGAACTCCTGGATGTCCACGTTGGAGTCGGCGTGCGAGCCGCCGTTCAGGATGTTCATCATCGGCACCGGCAGCAGGTGCGCGTTCGGGCCGCCCAGGTAGCGGAACAGCGGCAGGTCGCTGGCCTCGGAGGCGGCGTGGGCGACGGCGAGCGAGACACCGAGGATGGCGTTGGCGCCGAGGGAGCCCTTGTTGTCGGTGGCGTCCAGGTCGAACATCGCCTGGTCGATCAGGCGCTGCTCGGTGGCGTCGTAACCGACGAGCTCCGGGCCGATCTGCTCGATGACGGCCAGCACGGCCTTCTCGACGCCCTTGCCCAGGTAACGGCCGGCATCGCCGTCACGGAGTTCGATGGCCTCGAAGGCGCCGGTGGAGGCGCCGGAGGGGACGGCGGCACGACCCGTGCTGCCGTCGTCGAGGCCGACCTCGACCTCGACCGTGGGGTTGCCTCGGGAGTCCAGGATTTCCCGGGCTACGACGACGTCGATGGACGGCACGAGCATCTCCTTCGTGGATGTGACGCGGTGGGCAGGGCCGCGGTGGCTCTGCGAGACCGAGCCTAACCGGCTCCGGGCGATCGGCCAGCCGGTCGCCCGACCCATGGACAGAACCGAGAGTAAATTGTTTCCGAACGGAACAAAGCCTGGAACGGAAACCGGATCGCAACCCGGGCGAAAGGCGGACCGGAAAAAGCCCCACCCCGGTGCGTACGGGGGAAAACGCACCGGGGCGGGGAGCCCGTGGGCCGGGGGGAACGGCCGTGGGGCCGGGAAGGACCCAGGGGCCGGGTGAGGACCCGAGGGCCGCGGACCGGGAGGGCCGTGCCCTTACTTCAGGTGCAGCTGCTGGCCCGGGTAGATGAGGTCGGCGTCGTCGACGATGTCGTCGTTCAGCTCGAACAGCTCGGCCCAGCCGCCCTTGACGTCGTGCTCCTCGGCGATCGAGCTGAGGGTGTCGCCCTTGACGACCTTGTACTCGCCGTCGCCCTTGGCGACCTTCTTGCCGGTCGGAGTGGTGACGGTCTTCTTCGCCTGCTGCTCGGCGGCCGGGCGCTCGGTGGACCGGGAGGCCTTCTGCTCGGTCTCGCGGGACTCGGTGGAGCCGCTCTCCGGGGTCTGAGTGGAGCCGCCACCGCTGTACGGGGTGCTCGACAGGCCCGTGCCGCAGACCGGCCAGGCGCCCTTGCCCTGGCCCGCGAGGACCTTCTCGGCGATCTCGATCTGCTGGGCCTTGGTGGCCTGGTCGGCGGAGGCGGCGTACGCGGTGCCGCCGTACGCGGCCCAGGTGGAGGCGGAGAACTGCAGACCGCCGTAGTAACCGTTGCCGGTGTTGATGGACCAGTTGCCGCCGGACTCGCACTGGGCGACGGCGTCCCACTCGGAGGCGGTGGCGGCGGAGGCGTTGCCGGCCGCCATCAGCGGGGCGGCGACGGCGGCGCCGACGACACCGGTGACGGCGATGGCGCGGGTGGCCTTGGACGGACGGCGGTGCTTGCCCTTGCCGGAAAACAGCATGGATTGATCCCCTCACCGACGCCTGCGAGGTGAGCTGTCGGGTTCGGGCCGGTTGAGTTGCCCGGCCACGTCCCTCACGGGACGCGGCTTCACCCCGAGCCGTGTCCGTCGACTGCCCGGACTCGGCGCCTACCTTGGGTCCCCCGCTCCTGCCTACGGCGCATGACGCGTCGACTGTTCCCGTGCTGCCACTGGCAGGATTAGGCGTGGCGGCAGCCGGGGCCCGCGGTGGCGAGCGGTCACGACCGTAAACACGCGGCCCGCGGAAAGACAAAGACGATCAGGGCTTCTGAGACCTATCTCTCACAGTCTTTAAACCGGACATTCAGCGCGAACCGTGACGCCAACTTCCGCCGGAGCGAAGCCGCTTGACGCATCGCCCTTCGCCCCGGCGGCGCGTCACTTCCCGCCCGGCTCGATCCCCACCGCAAGCTCCTGACCGGGCAGGATGAGGTCCGGGTCGGCGCCCACGACCTGCTCGTTCTCGGCGTAGAGGGGCCGCCATCCGCCGCTCAGCCCAAGGGAGTCCGCGATGGACGAGAGGCTGTCGCCGGTACGCACGGTGTAGGAGCCGTCGGCCGCGTCGCGCGCGGCGTCGGAGTCGCGCGAGGCGTGCCGGCCGGACGACGCGGACGGACGGTCCTCGGTCGTGCCCTCGTCGGCGCTCTCGCCGCGGTGGCGGCCGCCGCCGGAGGTCCCGGTGTCGGCGGAGCCCGAAGACCCCTCGGCGCTTTCCGACTTGTCCGACTCGTCGCTTCCGGGGGTGGTCGAGGGCGAGGCTTCCGCTTCCGGGCCCTCGGACTCGGAGGCGCCGGAGGTGGCGGAGGGGTCGGCCGACTCGCCGGTCGTGTTCTGCGGACTCTGCGTGGCGTCCGTTCCGTCCGTCCCGTCCGTCCGCTCCGCGTCGGCCGACGGGTCGGAGGTGGGCGTCGGCGAGGAGGAGGCGGACGAATCGCCGGAGTCCGGCGATTCGGACGCGTCCGGTGTCGCGTCCTCCACCACGCCCGTGTCGATGTCGCCCGACACCGAGTCCTGCTCCAGGCCGGCGAGCAGTCCGCAGGTGCGCCACGCGCCGACGCCCTGGTCGGCCAGGATCCGCTCGGCCACGGTTATCTGCTGTCCCCGGCTGGCCTGGTCGGCGCTCGGCGCGTAGTCGAGGCCGCCGTAGGCCTCCCAGTCGTCCTGGGTCAACTGCAGGCCGCCGTAGTAGCCGTTGCCGGTGTTCTGGCTCCAGGAACCGCCGCTCTCGCACTCGGCGACCCGGTCCCAGGTCGCGCCGTCGGCCGCGCTGGCGCTGCCCGCTCCGAGGAGCGGGATCGCGATGGCGGAGCCGGTCACTCCGGCCGCGACGAGGAGAGCCGGAGCCTGACGGGGGCGGCGGTGCCGACCGTTCCCGGAGAGCATGCGGAGACCTTTCGCAAGACAGCAATGACCCGCGGCGAGCAAACCGAGGTGCCGCGCTGATGGGTGAACGTATCCGCAGAGGATCACTTGTCACAAGTTCATGCCGCGCAGATCACGTGAAGATCACAGAGTTGAGGCCATGTCATGTTTGCGCTGGTCGGCTCGTGGGCACGGGCGCGGCGGCCGTCGGTCAGCGGCGCGACGGGGTGAACTCCACTGGCAGCGTGCGCAGTCCGCGCATGATGAGCCCGCCGCGCCAGCGCAGTTCGTCCGGTTCCACCGCGAGTCTCAGGTCCGGCAGCCGGGTCAGCAGCGCGGCGAGCGCGGTCTGTCCTTCCAGGCGGGCCAGCGGCGCGCCGAGGCAGTAGTGGATGCCGTGCCCGTACCCCAGGTGCTGGTTGTCGCGCCGGCCGAGGTCGAGCGCGTCCGGGTCGGCGAACCGCTCCGGGTCGCGGTCGGCGGCGGCGAGCACGACGAGGACCGGGTCGCCGGCCGCGATGTGCCGGCCGCCGATGGTGACCGGCTCGGTGGCGAACCGCCAGGTGGCGAGCTCCACGGGGCCGTCGTAGCGCAGCAGTTCCTCGACTCCGGTCGCCAGCAGTCCCCGGTCCCCGTCGGCGAGGGCCCGTTGCAGGCGCTCGCGCTGGCCGGGGTGGGTGAGCAGGGCGTAGGTGCCGTTGCCGATGAGGTTGACGGTCGTCTCGAAGCCGGCGAACAGCAGGATGAACGCCATGGCGGCGGCCTCGTTCTCGGTGAGGTGCTCGCCGTGGTCGGAGGCGCGGATCAGACCGGAGATGAGGTCCTCGCCCGGGGCCGGTTCCGCGGGCAGTTCCTCCCGTTTGCGGTGGATGAGCTCGGCGAGGTAGCCGCGCATCTTCTTCACGGACCGGGCGACGCCGCCCCGCGGCCCGCCCTGGTGACGGATCATCATGCCCGCCCAGTCCCGGAAGTCGTCCTGGTCCTCGCGGGGGACGCCGAGCAGGTCGCAGATGGCGTAGATGGGCAGGGGGAAGGCGAACTCGTGGATGAGGTCGGCGGAGCCGCTCTCCGCGAACCGGTCGATGAGTCCGTCGGTCAGCTCCCGCACCCGGGGCTCGAACTCGGCGACCCGGCGCGGGGTGAACGCCTTGCTGACCAGGCGCCGCAGCCGGGTGTGGTCCGGCGGGTCGATGTTGAGCAGGTGCGTCATCAGCTCCGCCTGGCGCTCCCCCGGGATGCCCGTCTTGCCCTTGGCGTGCGCGGGCTCGTCGTGGTGAGCGGGGTTCTTGGACAGGCGCGGGTCGGCGAGGGTCTGCCGGGCGTCGGCGTACCGGGTGACCAGCCAGGCCTCGACACCGCTGGGCAGCCGCGTGCGGTGCACCGGCGCGTGCTCGCGCAGCCAGGCGTAGGCGGGGTAGGGGTCGGCGGCGAACTCCCAGGTGAACAGCTCGGGAACGGGGCCGGGCTGGGGCGGCGGGGGCGGCGGGGTGGACTGGTCAGGCATGGGACGACCTCGATCGGGGGCGCGGCGGACCGCGCGGTACAGGGGTCCGGGGCGGGAGCCCCGCGGGGCGGGAACGTACGGGGGCGAAGGGGGTGGCGGGGGCGAGGGAGCCCTCGCCGTGCCCCGGCGTCAGGTGCCCTCCTGCCCCTCCGCCGCGCGTATCGCGTCCCGGTAGACCCGCGCCGCCGCCCGCAGCGCGGCCTCGGGGTCGACGCCGGACGCCTCGGCCCGCGCCGCCAGCGCCAGCAGCTCGTAGCCCACGCCCTCCCCGGTCGGCAGCGGCACGTCCAGTCCGGCGGTCCGGGCCCGGGAGGCCAGTTTCGCCGCGAGCGCCAGGCCGGGCTGGCCGAGCGGCACGCCCTCCGTCACCGAGCTGCGGCGCTTCTCCTCCGCCTTGGTCCGCAGCCAGTGCGCCTTGACGTCCTCCGGGGTGGCGGCCGTCTCCTCGCCGAAGACATGCGGGTGCCGGTGGATCAGCTTGGCGACGATGCCGCCCGCCACGTCGTCCACGGAGAACGGCTCCTCGGGGTGCTCCTCGGCGATCCGCGCGTGGAAGACGACCTGGAGCAGCACGTCACCGAGTTCCTCGCGCAGTTCGTCGCGGTCGCCCTCCTCGATGGCCTCGACAAGCTCGTACGCCTCCTCGATGCCGTACTTGGCCAGGCCCTTGTGGGTCTGCCGGGACGACCACGGGCACTCGGCGCGGATGCGGTCCATGACCTGCACGAGGTCGAGCAGGCGGGCGCCCGGCAGGTCGTAGGAGGCGGGCAGCAGCTCCAGCTCGGGCATCCGGACCCGGCCGGTGCCGGCCAGACGGGCCAGTCCGTCGGTCAGCGCGGGCTCGCCCTCGCCGGTGGCCACGACCACCACCGTGCGCCCGCCGGCGCAGGCGTCGACCAGTTCCTCGGCGGTCGGCGACGCCTCCTCGACGGCTGTCCCGGCCTCCCGCAGGTACGGCAGCTGCGGATGGGCGCCGTCCGCGCACAGCACCCGGTCCGCAGCGTGCAGGATCTGCCAGGCCGGCCAGGACAGCAGGCCGGGCGCGACGCGGTGGCTGGTGGTGAGCAGGACGATGCGGCCGACGGCGGCTTCCGGGTTCGGTACGGAGCTGATTGCGTTCACGTTCCGAAACTAGCCCACGTCGCCGACAGGCCCCGAGTTGTCCACAGGCCGCTGTCCACAGGCTCCTGCCGCCGGGACCATCGTCCACAAGCTCCTGCCGCCGGGACCATCGTCCACGGGCCCCGGCCGCAGGGCCTTCCTGCATCCACATCCGCAGGCCCCAGGCGAATGCCTTCGCCGACGGGCCGCGGGCAGGGCCGGGTCAGAGGGTCGGCGGGGCTCCCGCCGCGGTGATGTCCCGCACCCACGGGGTCTTCGCGTCGACGCGGCTGCTCTTCTCGGCGTCCCAGCTGCCGTAGCGCGGGTTGAGGTCGACGCCGAGGTCCTTGCTCGCCGAGGACAGCGCCTTCCAGAACTCGGGCCGGCTGGTGTCGGTGCCGAGCTGCTGGGCGAGCTTCTGCGCCTGGAGCTGGAGGCGCAGGTTGTCGTCGAGGCGCCGCGGCGGGATGCCGTACTGCTGCAGCCAGGCCGCCTCCAGCGCCTTCGCGCCGCCGGCCTGCTGCTCGAGACCGCCCCGCATCTCCTGGACCTCGCGGGGCGTGACGCGCACGCCCGCGTCCCGCGCGGCGCGCTCCAGCACCCGGTCCAGGACCATGCTGTGCAGGGTGTCGCGGGTGAGGCTGCCGGTCCGCGCGATGGCCTGCTGGTACTGGGCCTCGTCCGGGACGGCCGCCCGCTGGGCCGCGCGGACCTCGTCGACCCGGTTCTCCAGCTGCGACACGGTGATCCGCTCTCCGCCGACGACGGCGGCGGCGCCCGGGTGCGCGTCGTTCCCGCAGGCGGTGAGCAGGGGCGCCGCTGCGGCGATCGCGGCGGTGAGGAGGAGCGCGGTGCGACGGCGGCGGTGCAAGGAGACCTCCTGAGGGGAGCTTGTGCGGCGGTGCACAAAGTCTTGCGGTGATCGATGGTAGGCATCGGCCAAGCTCTGGCCAACCCATTCGACCAACGATTCACGGGGAGTTCCGGCACCGCCGCGCCCGCGCCGTCCGGCCGTGCGGCCCCTTTGGGGGCGGCTGTCCGGCTATCCGCGCACCTGTCCCAGCCACTGCAGGGTGCGGCGGATCTCGGCGGCCAGCGGGTGGCCGGGGCCGTGGGCGCGTTCGACGTCGTGCAGCAGCCGGACGAGTGTGTCGTGCGCGGCGGCGCGGTCGCCGAGGGCGAGCAGCAGGTGGCCGATGCGGCGGCGGACGTCGTGGGCGAGCTGCGGGTCACCGGCGGCCACGTACTGGTTCTCGTAGTACGGCAGCAGCGCCCGGTACTCGGCGAGGGCCGCCGCCGGTTCGCCGAGCTGTTCCAGGCACTGGGCGGCCTCGTAGCGGTAGCGCAGCGACTGCGGGTCGGCCTGGCCGGCCTCGGCGGCGCGCTCGTCGGCGAGGCGGCGCAGTTCCGGCAGGGCGCGCCGGTACTGGCCGTCGTCCAGGAGGGTGGCCGCGTACTGCTTGCGCAGGGTGCGTACGACCGGGGAGTGCTCGCCGTGCCGGTCGGCGGCGACGGGCAGGATCGAGCCGAGGATGTCGACGGCCTGGGTGATGCGGCCCTCGCCGAGCAGCCGCTTCACCTCGTCCACCGCGGCGGCGACGTCGGCCGTTCCCGCCATCGGTGCGGGCGGTGCGGCGGGGGCGGGCTGCGGCGCGGGGGTGCGGGCGCGGTCCGGCCAGGGGGCGTGCGGGCGCAGGAAGGGGCGGGTGGGGTCCAGGGGCGCGCCGGTGGGCGTTCCCCGCGCGGGGAGCAGCTGCGCCAGGTGCTCGTAGACCTCCTGCGCGGAGTCCGGGCGGTGCTGCGGGTCCTTGGCGAGCAGGCGCAGCACCAGGGCCTCCAGCGCCTCGGGGACCTCCGGGCGTATCCGGCGCACGGGGACCGGCGGCTCGTACAGGTGCCGGTGCAGCACGCCGAGCGCCGTGGAGCCCGCGAACGGCACGTCGCCGCTGAGCAGTTCGTGCAGCAGCACGCCGAGCGCGTACAGGTCGGTGTACGGGCCGACGGCGCCGCCCATGGCCTGCTCGGGCGCCATGTAGGCGGGCGAGCCGATGGGCGAACCGGTGTGGGTCAGGCGGGTGGTGTCGCTGTCCATGACGGAGGCGACACCGAGGTCGAGCACGGTGACGGTGCCGTCCTGCTTCACCATCACGTTGCGCGGCTTGAGGTCCCGATGGACGATCGGCACGGCGTGCACGGCGCTCAGCACGGCGCACAGTTGCGCGGCCACCGCCACCGCCCACTGCCACGGGTACGGGTCGTGTTCGGCGAGGTGGTCGCCGAGGTCGGCGCCGTCGACGTACTGCATGACGAGGAACAGCTCCTCGCCCTCGCTGCCCGCGTCGTGCACGGTGACCAGGCCGGGGTGGTCGACCTGCGCGGTCACCCGGCACTCGCGCACGAAGCGGCGGCGCAGTTCGTCGGCCTCCTGGCCGGCCACCTTGTCGGGGCGCAGCAGTTTCACCGCCACGCGCCGGTCCAGCCGCTTGTCGTAGGCCGTCCAGACCTGCCCCATGCCGCCCTGTCCGATGAGCGTGGACAGTTCGTAGCGGCCGGCGACGACACGTCCCGTCGTCACGCTCACCTTCCGCCTTCGTCGTTGCCGTGCGGGCCCTGCTGTCCGTCCTGGCGGCGCAGGTAGTCGCTGAGTTCGTCGAGCTCGGCACGCACCTGGTCGATCCGGGCCGGCGCGGGACGCTGCGGCGGCTGCGGCGGTACGGGGGCGTGCTGGGCCGGGGTGTGGGGGGCGGGGGTGTGGGGGGCCGGGGGCTGCGGGGCGGGCGTCGGCGCGTACGGCGAGGCGGGCTGCGGGGAGCCGGACGGGGGGGGGACGCCCGGGGCGGGGGGGGGCGGGGGGGGGGGGGGGGGGGGGGGGGGTGCGGGGCGGGCGTCGGCGCGTACGGCGAGGCGGGCTGCGGGTAGCCGTACGGGGAGTGGACGCCCGGGGCGTGCGGGCCCGGGGTGTGCTGGGTCGTGGCGGTGGCGGAGTGCACCGTGGTGGCGTGGGGCGACGGCGGCGGCACCGGGATGCCGTACGGGCCCGGCCGACGGTGCAGGCGTATGTCCACGGTCAGGAAGTAGGCGCTCGCGGCCGCGCCGAGGATCAGGGCCGAGGCCAGGGCGACGTCGGTGCGGTAGTCCGTCTCCGGCAGCGAACCGACCACCGCCAGGCAGACGATCGAGGCCGGGATGCTCAGCCAGGCCGCCACCCAGTCGAGGACCCGTCCCCGCACGATCGCGACCCGGAACAGCGGCACGCAGGCCAGCAGTCCGCACGACAGGAAACCGGCGGCGGCGAACAGCACCCGCAGGGCGATGACCGTTGCCGCGCTGCGGGTGGGCGGCGCCACACCGTGGCCGTACATGACTGCTCCTGGACTGGTATCCGACGGGAACCCGGTTCGGGAATCCGGTTCGAGAGTCCGAGCGTATAGGCCGACGGGGACAACCGGTCCCGGGATGTACCGAACCGTTGCGGTGCAGGATCAGTCGGGAGCGATCGTCCCGTCGGTCAGGCCGTCGTACATCCCGCGCACGAGCTGTTCGCCGAGCCGGCCGGCCTGGCGGAGCGCCCGCTCGAACTCGTCCAGGGCCCGGAACCGGGCGCCGTAGCGCCGCTGTTCGGCCGGGGGCAGCCGGGGCAGTTGGAGGCGGCGGACGTCGAGCCGGGTGGCGGTGGACGCGTAGCTGCTGGCCTGGCGGTTGTTGGCGGTGCCGCGCAGGAAACCGGCGAGGAACCAGGCGTCGAGCGCCGCCGGGTCGGGGCGCAGCAGCACGAGGTTGCGGCCCAGGGCGGCACCGGCGGTCTCCTCGTCGATGACGCGCGCGACGGAGCCGCCGCCGAGCACGGGGACGACGACGTCTCCGGGTTCGGTGAGCACCGCCTCCTCCTCGCTCTCCGGAAGCGTGCCGGAGGGAGCGGTTCCGGCGAGTACGTCGTGGTCGGTGAGCACGGGCACGCGCGCGGGCCCGCCCATTCCGCCGGTACGCATCACCAGGGCGCCGCCGCGCGCGAGTTCGCCGACGGTGGTGAGGGGCAGGCGCCCGGGAGCGGCCGACGGCTCGGGCGCCACGGGCGGCGGGGTCAGCGCCGCGGTCAGCCGCAACGTCTCACCGAGCCGTTCCCGTACGTCGGTGAGTTCGCCGGCGCCGTCCGACGCGGCCGGGGGCGGCAGATGGCGGGCCGGGGCGAGGTCGACGTCGTCGTCGAGGAGTTCGATGACGGGCACGGAACGGGCCAGTCCGGGCCGTTCGCCGAGCCGCCCGTCCCGGTCGAAGGCGCGCCAGGCGTCCAGGACCGTCTCGCGCACGCCCGGCCAGTCGGGGCCGCCGCGTCCCTCGCCGGCGAACTGCCCGGCGTCGGCGAGCAGCACCTCCGGCTGCGCGGGCTGGGCCTGGGCCGGCTGCGCCGGTGCGGGCCGGCGCAGCACCCACAGGTGCAGCGGGATGTTGTACGGGGGTGCCGCGCCGACCGGCAGGGCGATGACGGCGCGCAGGGCGCCGCGGCGCAGCAGGTCGGCCCTGATCCGGCGGCCGGAGCGGCGGGACGCGGCGGCGGGCGGCATCAGCAGGACGGCGACGCCGCCGTCCCGCAGCCGGGCCAGCGCGTGCTGCACCCAGGCCAGCTCGGACTCGGTGCGGGCCGGGAAGCCGTACTCCCAGCGCGGGTCGTAGGCGAGTTCGTCGTGTCCCCAGTTGCGCTCGTTGAACGGCGGGTGGCACAGCACGGCGTCCGCCCGCACCGCCGGGTGGGCGTCGGCGCGCAGGGTGTCACCGGCGGCGGCGTGCACGGGGGCGCGGGTGTGCAGGGCGAGGCGGAGCGCGGTGAGCGCGGCGAGTTCGGGGGCGCCGTCCTGGGCGTAGAGCTCCTGGCCGGGGCGGGGGGTGACGCGGCGCAGCAGGGCGCCGGTGCCGCAGGCCGGGTCGAGGACGGTACGGGCGGGGCCGGCGACGTCGGCCATGAGGCCGGCGAGGTCGGCGGGGGTGAGCGTGTACTGGCGCGGGTTGGCGTCGAGGTGCCGGCCGAGCAGGAACTCGAAGGTGTGCCGCGCGCCCTGTTCGGCGGCGAGTTCGGCCACACCGCGCAGGAGGGGGGCGGAGGGGAGGAGTTGGGGGGCGGTGGGGAGGCGGAAGGGGGCGGGGGTGAGGGGGGCTGGTGGTGGTGTGGTTGGTGAGGCGGAAGTGGGCGAGGGGGACGACGACGGTGGTGGGGATGCCGGTCGTGTGGAGGTGGAAGGGGCTGTCGGCGGCGCAGGTGTGTGCCCCGTGGGCTCGCCGTTGACGTCACCCGGGCTGTTCACACGGCCCGAGCGGTTCACACGCTTTTCGTCCAGCGCGCCGAGTCGCGGTGTGAGCGCCTCCTCCAGTGCTTCGGGCAGCATCGCGGCGAGCCGTTCGTCGGAGCCGGAGCTCACCTCCAGCCACACCGGGGAGCGGTCGTGGATCAGCAGCAGGACGCACCCGGCGTGGAGGAGGGCGGTGACCGGCCCGGCGGGGTGACCGGCGAGCTGCTGCCAGACGCGTTCCTTGAGCGGGACCTCGGCGAGCTTTCCGTGTCGGCGCAGCCAGTTCTCGACCTCGAGGAGCGCGAACGAGGGGCTGGTCTCGGTTCCGCCGACCGGCCGGGGGAAGTCCGCGTGCCGTCGGCGCCAGTTGCTGACGGCGGCACGGCCGACGCCTGCCAGCCGCGCGATCCCGGCGGCGGTCACTTCTGTCGCCTTGTCCTGCATGCCCGGCACCCCGCCCTGCCTTCCCGCTGCTCCCTGTGTGGCGACGAGCATACCGACGCACGCAACACCCAGGAGTTCACGCCGTGTACATCGCCACCCTTGTGAACCTGGTTGACTCGGTTCACAGCGCATGGTCTTATTGACCGCGTTGAACGAGCGGCAGGGCCGGCCGAAGGTGGTGCCGCATGGGGAGGGGACACAGACATGGGCATGAAGACCAAGATCGCGCTGGGCGCCGTCGTGGGGATCGTCGTCATCGGTGCCGTCTCGGCGAACTCCGGTGATGCGGACGGGGGATCCGCCGGGCAGGGCTCCTCCTCGGCGTCCGCGGAGCAGCAGTCCGGTGGCACGAACGCGGACACGCGGTCCGACGCCGAGCCCGCCGACGACAAGGGCGGCGCGGACGGGAACGCCGAGGACGAGGGGGCGGAGAAGGCCTCGCAGGCCGAGCAGTTCAAGGGGTTCGTGCAGAAGAACGGGACGGCCGCCGAGAAGGAGGCCGTCTCGCACGTCACCAAGGTCCAGGGCGCCGACGAGCAGAACGACATCCTCGACTCGGCCAACGTCTACACCGACTTCACCGGCGGTCTCATGGGTGAGGGAACGGGCCCCGCCAACCTCATCGCCTCCGCGTTCGCCGACTGGAAGCAGAGCGACAACGGCCTCGTCACCGTCTACGACGCCGAGGGCGAACTGCTCGGCACCGGCAACTTCTGAGCCGCTCCCACCGTCCTTCCACTTCACCCCTGAGGGAATCCATCATGCGTCGCACCGCACTCGCCGGACTCTGCCTCGTCGCCGTGTCCGTCGCCGCTCTCACCGGCTGCGCCGGCGAGGACCAGGCGAACGGCGGTTCATCGAACGATCCGACCGGCCGCAGCACGACGAAGGAACCGAACAGCACGAGCCGGCCGGAGAAGAAGCCGTTCGCCGGGCTGACCGGCGGCGAGATCGCCGACAAGGCCTTCAAGGCCACCGCCGGCGCCTCCTCCCTGCGGATGTCGGGCGACGTCCCCGACGAGGAGTCCGGCGGCACCATCCGCCTCGACATGGCCCTGAACGAGGCGGGCGACTGCTCCGGCACGATGGGCTTCGGCAAGCAGGGCGAGGCCGAGCTGATCAAGACCGGCGACGTCCTCTACCTGAAGTACGACGAGGCGTTCCTGCGGGCCCAGAGCAAGGGCGAGCCCCAGGCGGACGTGGACGCGGCCGTGGCGCTGCTCGCCGGGAAGTGGGCCAAGATGTCCACCGACGACGCGGACGCCGAGGACCTCTCGACCTTCTGCGACCTCGACATGGTGTTCGGCGGCGCCGAGGAGGGCAACTCGGCCGCCACCCGCGGCAGGACGACGACCGTCGACGGCGCGCAGGCCGTCACGGTGGAGGCGCGGGACGGCAAGGACCACTTCACGCTGTACGTCGCCACCGAGGGCGAGCCGTACCTGCTGCGCCTCGACAGCGCCTCCGCCGACGATCCCGGCTCGATCACCTTCAGCGACTACGGCAAGTCGGTCCCCCTGGACGCGCCGAAGGGCAACGTCCTGGACCTCGACTCGCTGAGCTGACGACCGAGGACCGTCCTGGTTGCCGGTGCCACGCGCTCGACGTGGCACCGGCTCACTGCGTCGATCCCGCGGCCGGCCCCTGCCCGGGACGCGCGGCCCAGCCACCGGACGGCCACTGCCGTCGACCAACCGTCACCGCAGGGCGACTGTCACCGCGAGGCGACCGTCACCGCGGGACTGGCGTCGCCGTCGACCGACCGTCACCGCCGACCGACCGTCACCGCAGGGCTGGCGTCACCGCGAGGCAACCGTCACCGCGGGGCTGGCGTCGCCGTCGACCGACCGTCACCGCGGGGCTGGCGTCGCCGCGGGGCGACCGTCACCACGGGGCTGGCGTCGCCGTCGACCGACCGTCACCGCGGGGCTGGCGTCGCCGCGGGGCGACCGTCACCGCGGGGCTGGCGTCGCCGTCGACCGACCGTCACCGCCGGTCGGCAGGGACGGGAGCCGGCAGCAGCCGCGTCCCGACCGCCGCCGGAAGAAGCCGCTCAGCCCTCGCACTGCCGCAGCATCGCGCGCTCGTCGGGTGCCGTCACCGGCAGCTCGTACTTGACCGCGACCTGGGCGAAGCGCACCGCGTAGGCGCAGCGGATGCGCTTGTCCGGCGGGAGCCAGGTGGCCGGTCCGGCGTCTCCCTTGGCCGAGTTGGCGCGGCCCTCGACCGGTATGAGGTTCAGCGGATCGTTCGCCAGTTGCTGCCGCTTCTCCTCGGGCCAGCGCGAGGCGCCCATCTGCCAGCTGTAGGAAAGCGGGACGACGTGGTCCACCTGCACCTCGGCGGCCTGCTCCTTGCGCCACTCGATCGTCGTCCCGGTGTACGGGTCGGCCAGTGTCATGGCGATCACCACGCAGTCGGAGCCGGACCGGAAGCGCAGCTTCTCGCCGTCGCGCCGGAGCAGGTCGTTACGGGTGTCGCAGCCGTTCCTGGCGAGCGGCACGCCGTCGGCCGTGTCCATCCAGGCGTAGCCGAACTCCTCGCGGTCGTAACCGGTCTTCGGTCCGCGGCCCTTGGTGGTCACCTTGCCGATCAGGTCGACGGCCTCGGCCCGGTCCACCTCGCCGGCCACGGGCGCCAGGCCCGGTTCGGTGCCGTCGGGATTGTCCAGCGGGCTGACGGCCCGCCCGTCGGGCGCCGCACTGCCGCCTCCGCCGCCGGCCGGGCGGTCCTTGTCCGGCACCGATTCGCAGCCGGCGAGGAGAGCCGCGGCGACGGCCACCGCCACCCCCGCGTACCGGACCTTCCCGCCCCGCCCCATGTGTCGCGTCACGCGCCCCTCCCTCGCTCCCCTGCTCTCTGCCCCGGCGTGGGCGGACCGATCCGCTCCGGCGCCGGAACTCACCGTAAAGAGCGAGGCACACCCGGAAATGGTCCAGACCAAAGCCGAGGTTTGTGGGCATTCGCTCGAATCCGCGCGTATCGTCTGTTTTGAGTCACCTCCGGAAGGAGCTCTGGATGGGCATCCTCGACAAGTTCAAGAGCAACAAGGCGGCGCGCGACAAGGCCAAGCAGGCCTCGGACGCCGCCGAACGGAAACTGAACGAGAGGACCGGCGGAAAGTACGAGCAGCACATCGACACGGGCCAGCAGCAGGCCGAACGCCGGCTCGGCATGGACCGCGACCGTCCCGACCAGCCGTAAGGCCTCACGCACCCGTCGAACCGTCCACGGCGCACCGCGCCGTGGACGGCTGCGCGCAACCGCCGCGCGCCGGACGACTGGCCCCCGGCACGGGCGCCAGGCCCCGACGCCGAGGCCATCGAGCACCCGGCACGGACGTCAGACCCCCGGCGCAGACGGCGTCAAGAACCCACCGCGGAGGTCAGGGACCTGACCGCGCAGGTCAGTCAGGTACCTGACCGCGCAGGTCAGGACCCCAGCACGGATCAGGACCCCAGCACGGACGTCAGGAACTCCCCGACCCAGCCGAGCAGTTCCCGTCCGACCAGCGGCTTCCCGCCGACCTTCGCGGTCTTCGGACGCGGCACCAGCACCTGGTGGGCGGCCGGCTTGACGACCGTGCCCGGGTACAGGCGCTTCAGCCGCAGCTCCTGGGACTCGCGCAACTCCACCGGCGCGAACCGCACGTTCGTGCCCTGGAGCACGATCTCGCCGACACCGCACGCCCGCGCGAGCATCCGCAGGCCCGCCACCAGCAGCAGGTTCTCCACCGGCTCCGGCAACTTGCCGTAGCGGTCGACCAGTTCCTCGCGCACCGCCTTGATGTCGTCCTCGGTGTTGGCCGAGGCGATCGCACGGTACGCCTGGAGGCGCAGCCGCTCGCCGGGCGCGTAGTCGTGCGGGACGTGCGCGTCGACAGGCAGTTCGATCTTGACCTCGAGCGGCGGCTCCTCCTCGATCCCGCCGGTCTCCAGCTGCCGCCGGTAGTCCGCCACCGCCTCGCCGACCATCCGCACGTACAGGTCGAAGCCGACGCCCGCGATGTGGCCGGACTGCTCGCCGCCCAGCAGGTTTCCGGCGCCGCGGATCTCCAGGTCCTTCATGGCCACGTACATGCCCGCGCCCATCTCGGTGTGCTGGGCGATGGTGGCCAGCCGTTCGTGCGCGGTCTCCGTGAGCGGCTTCTCCGGCGGGTACAGGAAGTAGGCGTAGCCGCGCTCACGGCCCCGGCCGACACGGCCGCGCAGCTGGTGCAGCTGGGAGAGGCCGAAGTTGTCGCCGCGCTCGACGATCAGGGTGTTGGCGTTGGAGATGTCGATGCCGGACTCGACGATCGTCGTGGAGACGAGGACGTCGAACTTCTTCTCCCAGAAGTCGACGACGACCTGCTCCAGCGCCTGCTCCGACATCTGCCCGTGGGCGGTGGCGATCCGCGCCTCGGGGACGATCTCGCGCAGCCGGGCGGCGGCCCGGTCGATCGACTCGACGCGGTTGTGGATGTAGAAGACCTGGCCCTCGCGCAGCAGCTCACGGCGGATCGCCGCGCCGATCTGCTTCTCCTCGTACGGCCCGACGAAGGTGAGGACCGGGTGCCGCTCCTCCGGCGGGGTGGTGATCGTGGACATCTCGCGGATGCCGGTGACCGCCATCTCCAGCGTTCTCGGGATCGGCGTCGCGGACATCGTCAGGACGTCGACGTTGGCGCGCAGCTTCTTCAGCTGCTCCTTGTGCTCGACGCCGAAGCGCTGCTCCTCGTCGACGATGACCAGACCGAGGTCCTTGAACTTGGTCTCGGACGAGAACAGCCGGTGGGTGCCGATGACGACGTCCACCGAACCGTCGCGCAGCCCCTCCAGGACCGCCTTCGCCTCGGTGTCGGTCTGGAAGCGGGACAGCGCGCGCACGTTCACCGGGAACTGCGAGTAGCGCTCGGAGAACGTGCCGAAGTGCTGCTGCACCAGCAGCGTCGTCGGCACGAGCACGGCGACCTGCTTGCCGTCCTGGACGGCCTTGAAGGCCGCGCGCACCGCGATCTCCGTCTTGCCGTAGCCGACGTCGCCGCAGATCAGGCGGTCCATCGGGACCGACTTCTCCATGTCCTCCTTGACCTCGGCGATCGTCGTCAGCTGGTCGGGGGTCTCGGCGTACGGGAAGGCGTCCTCCAGCTCGCGCTGCCACGGGGTGTCACCGCCGAAGGCGTGCCCCGGCGCGGCCATGCGCGCGCTGTACAGCTTGATCAGGTCGGCCGCGATCTCCTTCACGGCCTTCTTCGCGCGGGCCTTCGTCTTCGTCCAGTCGGCGCCGCCGAGCCGGTGCAGCGTGGGTGCCTCGCCGCCGACGTACTTGGTGATCTGCTCCAGCTGGTCGGTGGGGATGTAGAGCCGGTCGCCGGGCTGGCCGCGCTTGGCCGGGGCGTACTCCACGACCAGGTACTCGCGGGTGGCGCCCTGCACGGTGCGCTGCACCATCTCGATGTAGCGGCCGACGCCGTGCTGCTCGTGGACGATGTAGTCGCCCGTCTCCAGGGTGAGCGGGTCGATGGTCTTGCGGCGGCGGGCCGGCATCCGGGCGCCCTCGCGGCCGGCGGCCTTCTGCCCGGTCAGGTCGGTCTCGGTGAGGACGGCGAGCCTGAGCGCCGGGTCGACGAAGCCGAGGTCGATGCAGCCGCAGGCGACGTGCACGACGGACGGGCTGATCTCACCGAGGTCGGTGTCCAGGCGGGCCGCGATGCCCTCGCCGCCCAGCACCTCCACGGTCCGGGCGGCCGGGCCGTGGCCCTCGGTGACGTAGACCGTGCGCCAGCCGTCGGCGAGCCAGCCCTTGGTGTCGGCCAGCGCCCGCGCGGTGTCGCCGCGGTAGGACTCGGGGGCGTGCATGCCCAGCTTGAGGGTGTCCGCGTCGAGCTCCTCGTCGGCGGCGAACGGCGACACCGACCACCACATCATGTCCAGCTCGCGGGCCCGGTCCCGGACGTCCGCGATGGACCACAGGGAGGCCGCGCCGACGTCGATGGGCGCCTGACCGCCCGCCCGTCGCCCGCCACCGCCCTCGCCGGAGCGGGCTTCGTCCGCACGGGACATCGCCGTGGCCGCCCAGGATGCCTGCAGGAACTCCTGGCTCGTCGCCACCAGGTCCGCGGCCCGCGTCCGCACCCGCTCCGGGTCGCAGACGACGGCCATGGCGCCCTTGGGCAGCACGTCCAGCAGCAGCTCCATGTCGTCGACGAGGACCGGAGCCAGGGACTCCATGCCCTCCACCGCGATCCCCTCGGCGATCTTCCCGAGCAGTTCGCCGAGCTCCGGGTGCTGCTCGGCGAGGACCCGCGCCCGCTCCCGCACATCGTCGGTGAGCAGCAGCTCACGGCACGGCGGCGCCCACAGGCCGTGCTCGGCGACCTCCAGGGAGCGCTGGTCGGCGACCTTGAAGTAGCGGATCTCCTCGACGTCGTCGCCCCAGAACTCGATGCGCAGCGGGTGTTCCTCGGTGGGCGGGAACACGTCGAGGATGCCGCCGCGCACCGCGAACTCGCCGCGCTTCTCCACCAGCTCCACCCGCGCGTACGCGGCGGCGGCGAGGGCTTCGACGACCTCGTTCAGGTCGGCGCTCTGCCCGGTCCGCAGGGCGACCGGCTCCAGGTCGCCCAGACCCTTGACCTGCGGCTGGAGCACGGAACGCACGGGCGCGACGACGACGGAGACCGGGCCGGTCTCGGGGTCGTCGGGACGCGGGTGGGCCAGGCGGCGCAGCACGGCCAGGCGGCGGCCGACGGTGTCGCTGCGGGGGCTGAGCCGCTCGTGCGGCAGCGTCTCCCAGGACGGGTACTCCACGACCCCTTCCGGCGGGAGCAGGGAGCGCAGGGCGGCGGCCAGGTCCTCGGCCTCGCGGCCGGTCGCCGTCACCGCGAGCACGGGGCGGCCGCTGTCCCGGGCCAGGGCGGCGACCGCGAAGGGGCGGGCCGCGGGCGGGCCGACCAGGTCGACGTGCATGCGGTTGCCGTCGGCGGCCGCGGTGATCGCTTCCGCGAGGGCGGCGTCCTTGACGACGGCGTCGAGCAGACCGTGCAGGCTCATTCGGGGGCGCTTTCCGTCCGGGGGTGTGCAACACGACGGGCCCGACGCGCGCTGCGGGCCGGGGGTGTCCAGCGTACGACGCCGCGCTCGCGTCCGCCGGGGGCTGTGGACAGTGCCCCGCTCCCCGCCCCGCGCCGACCGCTTCCACCGGCTGCCTCGCCGGGCTTCCACAAGTGCGGACGACGTCACGGCCCGATCGATACTCTGCGTCGCACACCGAACGCACGACGACACGAGGGGGCGCGGTGCGCGACAAGGGGGGACCGGTGGTCGAAGAGGCAGGGGCGCAATCGCCCGTCGACGTGTTCCGCAGCATGGAGAGGTCCTACTCGCCGGTGCCGGCCGGCCGTCCTCGCAGTATCCACGAGGGCTTCTCGGTCCTCGACTTCGAACTGCGCTTCCTGAGCCTGCTGGCCGCCGCGACGGTGCGGGCGGCCGGGCACACCCCGGCCGGCGTGGGCCGTTCGCCGGGGCTCGGTGAATGGACCGGGTACCTGCGCCACGTGCGCAAGCAGCTGGACGACTGCCCGACCGTGCCCGCGGCGCGGGTGGGGCGGGCCGTCATCGAGGTACTGGACCGGTACGACCGGGGTGTTCCGGGCGCCCCGCACGAATTGCGCAACCTCAAGCGGCTCCGGGACCACATCAGTCACGGCGGGGCACTGCCCACCGACCGGACCGACCTGACCACCCTCGACGAACTCGTCCACGCCGTCGCCGACGCCATCGCCGCATGCCTCGCCGACGCCGGCCTGCGGACCGTGGCGGACGACGGGACGGGAGAGTCGCAGCCGGTGTTCGTCTGGGACGGCGACGAGGTACCGCTGTGGCCCTTCCTGTACGTCACGGGGACGGGAGCCTGGCACCTGTTCTCCAAGTTCGCAGGCGCCCAGCCCAGCTACCTGTGCTTCGGCGGGACGGTGGTGACCGCCACACCGAAGGGTGAAGCGGTACGGTCCGCGCTCCATCCCCTGCTCAAGCCGAAGAAGGCGGACAACGGCACCCTCGACTACTTCATCAGGGACGTCGAGCGGGATCTGCGCGGTTTCGCCGACGACGACTCCGAACCGGTCTACGCCGATCACGATCACGGCTTCGAGTACTACTGGGACAAGGCGACCGGCGAGGGCACCGGAACCCAGTCGCGCCGGGACTACTTCCGCCTCGGCCCCGACAACGCCCGGCAGTGGCGTGACGAGTCCGGCTGGGTGCCGTACTCGGACTATCTGCGGAAGCTGGCGAACTGGCAGGTCGTCGCGACGCGTCTGCGTCAGAAGCTGGACCAGCTGGAGACCCAGCTCGCCGCCGAGGAACGCGAGACGCTGGGATGGGCGTCGCGGGAGCGCGGTACCACGCGGATGGCCAAGGTGATCGTCCATGACATGGACGGCAGTCACGCGGGTCCGCCCAGCACGTTCGCCGAGCTGATCGACGGCGTCGACGAGGATCTGCAGGCCAACCGCGGCCAGACCCAGGTGGTCTTCATCAACGGCGAGGCCGGCATCGGCAAGACACGCGCCATGCTGGACGCCGCCAAGAGCCGCGCGCGCGAGGTCGAGCAGGCGCTGCTGGAGGGACGACCGTCGCACCAGGCCCTCTTCCTGTACGTGCGCTCCACCGGGCAGGTACTCGACAGTCTGCGGACCGTGGTGGACAGCGCCGTGGCATCGACCCGGAACCTCACCGACAAGGGCGTCAAGGCCCTGTGCCGCAACGGGCTGATGACGCTGCTCATCGACGGCTTCGACGAACTGCTCGGCGGTGTCGGCTACAGCGACGCCATCGGATCGCTGCGGCCGTGGCTCGACGACCTCGGCGGGCGGGGCGTGGTCGTGGTCTCGGCCCGGTCCTCGTACTACATGGGGCAGTACCGCTTCAGCGTCGAGCGTGCCAACGAGCAGGGCCTGCCCTACGTGCGCCATCGCATCGCGGAGGTGCAGCGCTGGTCGCCCGCGGACGTCGAGTCGTTCCTGGACGAGTGCGAGGTGCCGCGGAGGAGCCTCGACCGGCTGTCGGAGCACGACCGGCGGCTGCTGGGCCTGCCGTTCTTCGCGCGGGTGTTCGCGGAGATGACGCTCGACCCGAACGAGAGCGAGATCAAGAGCGACACCCTGACCGAGCGTTTACTCAGCAAGTACGTGGCCCGGGAAGAACGCAAGCTGATGACCGGGGAAGCCGGTGCGGCGCTGCTGAGCAGCGCCGAGCTGCGTCGGATGTTCGAGTACGTCGCGGAGTTCATGGCCAGCCATGACGAACGCGAGGCGGACATGAGCGAACTGGAGGACGCCGCCGAGTACGCCATAGAGGCCGAGTTGTCCAGCCGGCGGCATCTGAAGCAGCGGCTGCCGGTGCTGTGCGGTCTCGCCGCCGCCTCGGACGACGCGTCGTCCTCGCGCTTCCGCTTCCAGCACGAGTTGTTCTTCGACCAGTTCCTGGCGGGGGCCGCCAGCCGATACCTGCTGGAGGGCCATCCCGCGCTGTTCCAGGCCATGCTGAAGCAGTCCCACTGGCGGTCGGCGACGGTCACGGGCGTGGTCAGCACGGCCGGGGCCCAGCTGACCGTCCGTGCCGTCTCGGACTTCGCGCCCCGCATCGGCGGCACGGAACGCCAGATGGAATCGACCGTCGCCGCCACCAATCTCGGTGCGCTGTGGACCGCGGTCGTCCGGGAGACGGGAACGCTGACCGGGCAGACCGTCGTCAACGCGATATTCGCCGATGAGCTGGATCTCTCCCAGGTGGAGGATGTGGACGCCCGCCTGGTCGGCTGCGAACTGTCCTCCCTGACCCTGCCGGCGACGCCCGGCTGGAGCCTGCGGCTGGAGAACACCACGGTGAAGAAGATCAAGGTGAGCGGGTCGCCCAACGCTCTGCGCCACCTGCACGGGGTGCGCCACGCCGACCTGGTGGAACTCCTGCTGCCCAACGAGCTGCTGGACCGCAAGGAAGGCATCCTTGCCGCGCTGCAGCGGTACGGGGCGGAGGTCGTGGACGCGGAGAGCCGGAACGACGACCTGCCGCCCATCGAAGTGCTGGCGGCCCGGCACTTCCTCACCAGCATGGCCCGGCGCGTGGAGAAGTCCGTCATCCTCCGCAGCGACAACCAGCCGGAGGACAACCGGCTGAAGTGGGCGCAGGCGTACGGTCCGGACGCCTGGAAGAAGTTCGTCAACGAACTCCTGGTCACGGGGCTGGCCGCTGACGAGAACTTCTCGGCCAGCGGCGAGCGCAAGATTCGGCTCCGTCTCAAGTGCAGCGCCTCCGCGATCCTCGCCGACGACGGAAGCCGCCCCGGCACCGAGGAGTTCTGGGCCAGGCTCGGCGGGAAGTGACCCGCACACGCACCGGCGCCGGAAAGCCCTCCAGGCTTTCCGGCGCCGGGTGCTCCCCCGCAACCCCCGTGTGCGGTGGCTATTCGGTGGCGATGGCGTTCAGGACGTTCATGCGGCCGGCGCGGAAGGCCGGGATCAGGGCGGCGAACAGGCCCACGAAGGCCGAGCCGATGAACACGCCGGTGATCGTCGGCCACGGGATCTCGAGGACCTTCAGGCCCTCCAGGGCGAGCAGCTGCTGGGCGGTGGCGCCCCAGCCCATGCCCAGTCCGAGGCCCAGCAGGGCGCCGAAGAGGGCGATCACGACCGACTCCATGCGGATCATGCGGCGCAGCTGCCGGCGGGAGAGGCCGATGGCCCGCATCAGTCCGATCTCCCGGGTGCGCTCCACGACCGACAGGGCCAGCGTGTTCACCACTCCGAGGATCGCGACGACGATCGCCAGGGCCAGCAGGCCGTAGATCATGTTCAGCAGCTGGCCGATCTGGTCCTTCAGCGCCTCCTTGTAGTCGGTCTGGTCGCGCACGGTGTACTGCGGGTAGTCGTGCAGGGAGTCCTTCAGCGCCGTGTACGCGGCGTCCACCTGGCCGTCCTTCGCCGAGACGAAGAGCAGCATGTCCAGCGGCATCCTGTCGGCCGGCACGTACGTGGCGAGGGTGTCGATGGACGTGTACATCGCGCCGGCGTCGACGACGGCCTCGCTGCTGGTGATCGCCCGGACCGTCAGCGCGCCCGTGGAGCCGCCTTCGAACGCGACGTCGATCTTCGAGCCGATGCTGATGCCGTGGTCCTTGGCGAAGTCCTCGTGGACGGACATCGAGTCGGGCCGGTAGGCGTCGCCGAGCTTCCCGGCCACGGTCTCGACCCGCAGGTCGGTCGCGTACGTCGGGTCGGCGGCGGTGATCGCGGTGTCCTTGAGCGTCTTGCCGTCGGGGGTGGTGAAGTCGGCCTGCGTCCACTTGTACTCGGTGACCCGGTCCACCGCGGGCGCCGACTTCACGGCCTGGACGGCCTGCGGGGTGATCAGCTGGCCGCTGTCGGACTGGATGATGAAGTCCGTGCCGACGGTCTTGTCGAGCTCGTCGGTGGCGGAGGCGACCATGGAGGAGCCGACCACCGACAGGCAGGCCACCAGGGCCAGCCCGATCATCAGCGCGGCGCCCGTGGCGCCGGTGCGGCGCGGGTTGCGCAGCGCGTTGCGCTCGGCCATGCGGCCGACGGGACCGAAGGCCCGCAGCAGGACCGCGCCGAGGACCCGGACCACGCCGCCCGCCAGGACCGGGCCGACGACGACGAAGCCGATCAGCGACAGCACCACGCCGAGGCCCAGCCACAGGGAGCCGTCGGCGGCCTTGTCGGCGGCGCCCGCCAGGTAGAGGGCGAAGCCGCCGGCGCCGGTGAGGGCCAGGCCGATCAGGCCCCGGATGCGGCCGGCCTTGACGTCGGCGGGCGTGCCGGCGTCGCGCAGCGCGGCCATCGGGGAGATCTTGCCGGCCCGGCGGGCGGGCAGGTAGGCGGCCAGGACGGTGACGACCACGCCGAGGAGCAGTCCGAGCGCCGGCGTCGTCCAGGCGACCGTCAGGTCGTCCGTGGACAGCTGCATGCCCATGCTGCCCATGAGCTTCATCAGGCCGACCGCGAGCCCGATGCCCGCGCCGACGCCGAGGATCGAGCCGAACACGCCGAGCAGCAGCGCCTCGGCGAGCACCGAGCGGTTGACCTGCTTGCGGGAGGAGCCGATGGCCCGCATCAGGCCGATCTCCCGGGTGCGCTGGGCGACCAGCATGGAGAACGTGTTGATGATCAGGAAGATGCCGACGAGGAACGCGATCCCGGCGAAGCCGAGCATCGCGTACTTCATGACGCTCATGAAGCCCTCGACGTCCTTCTGGTTGGCCTCCGCGGTCTCCTCGGCGGTCTGCACCTTGAAGCCGCCACCGAGCTCGGCGGCGACGTTCTTCTTCAGCTGCGCGTCGCTCACTCCGGCCGCGGCGGTGACGTTGACGTTGGTGTAGACGCCGCTCTCGCCGACCAGGACCTGCTGGGCGGTCTTCGTGTCCAGGTAGAAGATCGCGGCGCCGGGGTTGGTGACGGTGAAGTCGGCGATGCCGGAGACCTTCGCGGTGTGGGTGCCGACGACGTTGATCACGGCGATCTCGTCACCGAGCGTCAGGTCGTGCTTGTCGGCGGTGTCGGCGTCGACCATGACCTGTTCCGGGCCCTTGGGCGCGGCACCGTCGGTGATCTTCATGGTGCGGGCGTCGTTGCCGTTCCAGCTGCCGACGATGGTCGGGCCGCCGCTGGTGGGCGAGAGGCTGTCCTTGTCGCCGTCGACGACGGTGACGGAGGTGGAGAACACCGTGCCCTCGGCCGACTTCACACCGTCGGCACCGCGCACCTCGTCGAGGACGGAGGCCGGCAGCACCGGCGGCTTGCCGTTGTCGGAGGTCGTCTCGCCGGTGTCGGAGGCGCCCTTGGCGCTCACCGTCACGTCCGACGAGGTGGCCGCGAACAGCTTGTCGAACGTCGTGGACATGGTGTCGGTGAAGACGAGCGTCCCGCAGACGAACGCCACCGACAGCAGGACGGCGACGGCGGACAGCGCCATGCGTCCCTTGTGCGCGAGGAAGTTGCGCATCGAGGTCTTCAGGACGGTCATGACGTGCGCCCCCGGGCGTCGAAGTCCTTCATGCGGTCCAGGACCTGCTCGGCCGTCGGCTGGTGCATCTCGTCGACGATGCGGCCGTCGGCGAGGTACAGCACCCGGTCCGCGTAGGAGGCGGCGACCGGGTCGTGGGTGACCATCACGATGGTCTGGCCCAGTTCGTCCACCGAGCGGCGCAGGAAGCCGAGCACTTCGGCACCGGCCCGCGAGTCGAGGTTCCCGGTCGGCTCGTCACCAAAGATGATCTCCGGCCGGGCCGCCAGTGCCCGCGCCACCGCGACCCGCTGCTGCTGGCCGCCGGACAACTGCGTCGGCCGGTGCTTCAGCCGCCCGGCCAGCCCGACGGTCTCCACGACCCGGTCCAGCCACGCCTTGTCGGGCTTGCGGCCGGCTATGTCCATGGGCAGCGTGATGTTCTCGAGCGCGTTGAGCGTCGGCAGCAGGTTGAACGCCTGGAAGATGAACCCGATCCGGTCCCGGCGCAGCCGGGTGAGCTTCTTGTCCTTCAGCCCGGTGATCTCGGTCTCGTCGAGGTGGATCTGACCGCTGGTGACGGTGTCGAGCCCGGCCAAGCAGTGCATCAGCGTGGACTTGCCGGACCCCGAGGGGCCCATGATCGCGGTGAACTGGCCGCGGGCGATGTCCACGTCGACGTGGTCGAGGGCGACGACACGGGTCTCGCCGGACCCGTACGCCTTCACGACCTGCCGCGCCCGCGCGGCAACGGCCGTACGCCCTCCCGCCACCCGGCCGCCACCCCTCAACGAGGCGCTCCGCGCCGCACCTTCCGAATCGCCCCCGTGCCCGGGAATGGTCACAGCCGATGTCACGGTAAGTCTCCTATGTCGGTCAATGGATGAGAGAGAGGTGCCCCGTCGGCCCTCCGGTCGTGCCCGGTGGCCGTTCGATGCGTGTGTGTGCGACGTGTCTCAGTCTTGCGGTCGTCAGGGGCCGGCCGCCCTGGTGTTCAACGCAGTCTTCTCCTGAGGAAAACCCCACCCCCGGCGCTGTGCCTACCGCCCCCCGACGGCGTAAAGCCAGGTTAAGGACCGGCCCTTGCGCCTCTCGTCCTCCGCCGGTACGAACCCTCCCCGAGCCGTAGTACGGAGGTACCCCTAGGGGCAGTCCACCGGCGGGTGGAGTCCGTCTCGGGGTCGACTCCTCCTGACGGTCCACCCGCCCTCCGCCCTTGCGCCGCCCGGACCGCAAGGGTCCGCGCGAAGCACGCCGTCGAGGGGTGGCGGTCGGGCGGCGGGCGGGCCGGGTGGGAAGCTGTGCGGCGGCAGACAGGTGCAGGGGGCACGAAACCGCGAGGAAGGGACTCCAGGGGTGGGCAGCACCAGACCGGTCACACGCGACGGCCGACGATCCGAGGCGGGCGGGCGGCGCGGGGCCGTCGTCGCCGCACTGATGCTGGCGATGGCGCTGGCGGCGCTCGACTCCACCATCGTCTCCACGGCGGTCCCGCAGATCGTCGGCGACCTCGGCGGGTTCTCCTACTTCTCCTGGCTGTTCTCCGGCTATCTCCTCGCCGTGACGGTCTCCCTGCCGGTCTACGGCAAGCTCTCCGACACCTTCGGCCGCAAACCGGTCCTGGTGGCGGGCGCCGCGCTGTTCCTGCTGGGCTCGCTGCTGTGCGCGCTGGCCTGGAACATGGCGGCGCTGGTGGCGTTCCGGGTGGTGCAGGGGCTGGGCGGCGGCGCGCTGCAGGGCACGGTGCAGACACTCGCCGCCGACCTGTACCCGCTCGAGGAGCGGCCGAAGATCCAGGCCCGGCTGTCCACCGTGTGGGCGGTCTCCGCGGTGGCCGGTCCCGGCGTCGGCGGGCTGCTCGCCGGCTACGCCGACTGGCGCTGGATCTTCCTCGTCAACCTGCCCGTCGGCGCGGTGGCGTTGTGGCTGATCGTCCGTCACCTGCACGAGTCCGAGCGGGAGGCACGCGGCCGGACACGGGTCGACTGGGCGGGCGCCTGCGCGATCTTCGCCTGCGGCGGTGTCCTCCTGACCGGCCTCGTGCAGGGCGGGGTCGCCTGGCCCTGGCTGTCGGCGCCGTCGCTCGCGCTGTTCGGGGCGGGCATCGCGCTGCTCGTCGTCGTGGTCGTCGTGGAACGCCGTGCGGCGGAGCCCATCATCCCGGGCTGGGTGTGGCGCCGCCGCACGATCGCCGCGGTCAATCTGGCGCTGGGCGCGCTGGGTCTGCTGATGGTCGCCCCGACCGTCTTCCTGCCCACCTACGCGCAGTCGGTGCTCGGCCTGGCGCCCGTGGCGGCCGGATTCGTGCTGTCCGTATGGACGCTGACCTGGCCGGTCTCGGCCGCCCTCAGCCAGCACGTGTACCGCCGTATCGGTTTCCGCAACACGGCGATGCTCGGCATCGGCGCGGCCGCGCTGGTCCTCTTCGCCTTCCCCTTCCTGCCGTATCCCGGCCGGGCGTGGCAGCCAGCCCTGCTGATGTGCCTGCTGGGCGCGGCGCTCGGACTGTTCCAACTGCCGCTGATCATCGGGGTGCAGTCGTCGGTGGCGTGGGAGGAGCGGGGCACGGCGACCGCGTCGATCCTGTTCTGCCGGCAGACCGGCCAGACCGTCGGGGCGGCCCTGTTCGGCGCGGTCGCCAACGGCGTCCTGGCCGCCCGGCTCGGCGGCGCCGGCGACCTGGACTCCGTCACCCACGCGCTGGACGTGGGCGCGGTGCCCGAAGCGACCCGCCGGGCCGTCGCGGACGCCGTGCACGCCGTGTACCTGGGCGCGGCGGGCGCGGCGGCGCTGGCGTTCCTCGTCCTGCTGGTGCTCGCGCCGCGCAGGTTCCCGGTCCTCGAGGACCAGCCGGAGCCGTCATCGCCGTGACGGCGCCCGCACGACGGCCGCAACGGCCTCAGCGGCGCGAACCCGCGCACACCGGTGACCGGGAGGCCGTGCGGCTCAGTCCACCACCCGGCCGGTCAGCGCGCTGAGGCTGGCGCGCACGTGGTCCATGTGCGTCTGCACCTCCTCCCGCCGCTCGGCGTGATCGCGCAGCACCCGCTCGGTCTCCCGCGCGATGCCCTCCGCGCGGGCGTGCGCCTCGGCCAGCACCTGCGCCGCGTGCTCCTCCGCCTCCTCGGCGCGGCGCCGGGCCCCCTCCTCCGCGGCGGCGTAGACGCGCCGCGCCTCGGCCAGCGCATCCTCGGCCCGTTCCTCCGCCTCCGCGTGCCGGGCGTCCAGCGCGGCCACCCGGGCGGCCTCCTCGCGCTCCGCCTCGTCCAGCCGCCGCGCCTCCTCCCCGGCCCGCTCGGCGAGCAGTTCGGAGGTGCGCCCGCGCTTCTCCCTCAACTCGGCCAGCAGCTCCCCGCGCTTCTCCTTCACCTCCGCGCGGGCGTCGATCCGGATCCCGTCCGCCTGTGCGCGGGCCGCGAGCAGCCGCTGCCGGGCGTCCTCGTCGGCGTCGGCACGCACCACGCCGGCGTACTCCTGCGCGGCCTCCCGCACGGCGGACGCCTCGTCCCGCGCCAGGTCGACGACGTCATGGGCCCACTGCCGCGCCTCCTCCCGCACGGCCGCCGCCTCCTCCTGCGCCAGCTCGAACAGCCGCCGGGCGCCCTCACCGAGCGACTCGTACGTCTGCGGCGCGAGCCCCGCCACCCGCTCCCGCAGCAGCTCGAGCTCCTCCTCCATCTCCCGGGCGAGCACGGTGAGCCGCGCGGCCCGCTCCCAGGCGGCGTCACGATCGTCCGAGAGTGCCTCGACGTACGCGATCACCTGCAAGGGCCGGTAGCCGCGCCCCCGCACGACCTCGAAGCCCTGCGACGACACCGATGCGCTGCTCACCCTCGAACCCCTCTCCACCGACGGCACGTAGCCCAGCACCACGACCGAGCACGAAACGGGACGAACCGCGCACATCTTGATGGATCACAAGGAAGTGTTCATAACGCGACACTCCGCGAGGAGGGCACGCAAAAGCCGGGCCCGGTCGTCTGGACGACCGGGCCCGGCTCCTCACGTCACACGGGACTCAGCGACCGGCGGTCACAGCAACCCGTCCCACATCTGCTCCAACAGCACCGACCACCAGCTCTCCGGCGAACCCAGCGCCGCGGGATCCAGCGCCGCCAACTGCGCCTGGAAGTCGACGGTCCAGCGGCCCGCCTGCTCCTGGTTCAGCCCGAACCGCAGCCGCCACATCCGGCCGAGCAGCGCCAGACAGCGCGCGAACTCCGGCAGACCGGTGTTCACGAACTGCGGCGGAACCGGCGCACCGCCCGGCCCGGCCTCCACCGGCACCGCGACGATGTTCGCCGTGCCGTACTGCACACAGATGGCCTTGCCGAAGTCGCTGCCCATCACCAGGTACGAGCCCGCGTCCGAGGCCGGCTGCACGCCCCGCTCCGCCGCCAGCTCCGCCAGCGTCGGCACCGGACGGCCCGGCTGGGCCTGCGCCCAGAAGAACGGCCCCATGTCCATCGGCAGCCCGGCCGCCACCAGCGTGTGCGCCACGACCGGCGGCACGCCCTGCCGGGACACCGCGGCCTGCTCGAACCGGAACACGCCCGGCCCGAACGCCCCGGCCAGCTCCTGCGCGACGGCCTCGGGCGGGACCGGCGGCGCCGGCTGCACCGGCGGGACCGGCACACGCACCGGCGCGGGACGCGCCGGACCGTCCGCCACCTGGTGCAACTCACCCTGATGGGCGAGCAGTTGCTGCATCCCCTGCTGCCGGCTCGCGTGGTCCGTGCCGTACGGCGCGATCGACGTGATCCGCGCCTGCGGCCACTGCTCCCGGATCATCCGCGCGCAGTAGGCACCGGGCAGCTCGCACGACTCCAGCTCGGTGTGCAGCTCCAGCACCTGGTCCGGCGGGACGTTCATGGCGCGCAGCTCGTGGAAGATCTGCCACTCCGGGTGCGGCGTACCCGGCGCCGAACGCCGGATCAGCTGCTGCTCGGAGCCGTCCTGCGCGCGGTAGCGCAGCACGGCCTGGTAGCCGGGGCCGACGATCGGCTGACCGGCGGGCTGCTGCGGATAGCCGTACGCGGGCGGCCGACCCGGCATTCCCGGCGGCGGCGTGCCGGGCGGCATCGCGCCGGGCGGCATCGGCGGAGCGCCGCCGGGCATGCCGGGCGGAGCCGGCGGCGGAGGCGTGCCGGGGCCGCCGACCGGCGGCGCGGCCAGCATGGTCTCCGCGTGGTGCACCGGCCCACGACCACCCGCGGTCCCCGGACCACCGGGCGCACCGGGAGGCACGGGAGGCTGCGGGGCACCCGGAGCACCGGGCGGTCCCGGCGGCTGCGGGGCACCGGGCACCCCGGGCGGGCCCGGAGGCTGGGGCACGCCGGGCCCGCCCGGCCCCATGGCACTCGGGTCGGCGAGCATCGTCGCCGCGTGATGGACACCACCGGGCGGCGTCCCACCGGGCGCACCGGGCACACCCGGCGGAGGCGTCGGCGCGCCGGGCGGAGGCGGGGGCGTCGGAGCACCGGGCGGAGGCGTCGGCGTGCCGGGCGGGGGCGGAGTCACCGGACCGCCGGGCCCTTCCGGGCCGAGCGACGACACCAGCTGCGTCGGTACGTCCCCCCCCGCCGGCGCCGCCGACGGAGGCGGCGGCGTGCTGCCGGGCACACCCGGGGCGCCCGGAGGCGGCGGAGTCGCCGAACCCGGCGCACGGCGCGGCGGCGGCGTCGCCTTGCTGGTCGCGGCGTCGGCGATGTCCCCGGCGTGCGGCGCGAGCGGCCGCTCCCCGGGCGCCGGAGCGGCCGGCGGCGGCGTCGGCACACCCGGCGCAGGAGTACCGGGCGCACCGCCCGGCCCTTGCGGGTAGCCGTACTGTGGCGCGCCCTGCCCCGCACCGGGCTCCTGCACCGCCGGCGCGACGGCCGTCGGCGGCAGCGCGCTGCCGCCCGCCATCAGCGCCGTCTGCGCCTCCGGCGTCGCCGGAGGCGGCGGAGTGCCGTCGCCGGGAACGCTCAACTGCGGCGCGAACACGGTCTCCGGCAGCGGAACGGAACGGTCCTCACCGGCGTCGGCGTTGGTGTCCGTACCGGCCCACGGAGTCGCCCCCGCGGCCACACCCGCCTCCGAACCGGAGTCGCTCCCCCCGGCCGCGGGCCACGCCGCACCGCTCCCCGCACCGGCGGGCACACCCGGCGCCGGAGTCCCACCCCCGACACCCACCCCCGAAGAACCCGAAGAACCCGAAGAACTTGAAGAACCCGAAGAGCCAGAAGAAGCCGAGGACCCCGCGGAACCAGCACCTGGATCAGCACCGGAACCCGACCCAGGAATCGAGCCCGAGCCCGAGCCCGACCCCGAGACCGATCCCGCATCCGACCCCGAAGCGGCCCCGGACCCGCCCCCCGAAACCGACCCCGCCGACTCCCCCCGCCGATCCGGAATCCCCAACCGGTCGGCCGCCTCCTGCAGCCACTCCGGCGGACTCAACAGGAACGACGTCTGGTTCAGATCCACCCGCGCCGCCGGCGCCGCCACCGGCTCCGACGCCGCCGCGTCACGGCCGTACTCCTCCTCGTACCGGCGGATCACCTCACCCACCGGCAGCGCCGGCCACAGCGTCGCCTCACCACTGTCCCGGGCGATCACCAGCCGCTGCGCACCCCCGTCCGAACGCGGCCCATCGGCACGGTCCTCCGCCCACACCACGAAACCGAGGTCGAACTCCCGCACCCGCACCTCACGATGCTGGTACGACGGCACATCGCCGTTGACCCATTCCTCCGCACGCTCCTGCGCCTGCGCGAACGTCACCATCGCCGAGCTCACTCCCCCGCGGAAGAAACCGGAACGGCACGCGCGAACCCGCCGTCCACCATCAGATTCGCCACCGTCTCCAACTCCGGCGGCGACCCCGCCAGACGCGACAGGAAGGCGTCGAAATCGTCACCGCACGGCAGCAGCAACCGCTCCACCCGCTCCGCCGGCGGCCACGACGGATCGACATCCCGCGCATCGTCGTACGCGCAGAACCACACCGACCCCTGCCGCTCGCCCCGCACCTTCACCGCCAGCAGACCACCCTGCACGAACCCGACACACAGGAAGTCCTTGGTCAAATGGTCACGCAGACACTTGTTGACGTACACCAGATCATTGACCGCCGCCTGGTCCCGCACCGTGAAGAACGGCTGATCGACCAGCAGACCCAGCTCCGCGTCCAACGCCGTCCCGACCGGCGCACACCCGCCCGCCGCCTTGAGGAACGACCGGTACGCACCCGGCAGCCGGTAACCGAGATCCTCCTCGACACCCTGCACCTGCGACTCCGTCACCGCCACACCCGACTTCGGCAGCCCGAAATGCGCCGGACGCGTCTCCTGCAACGGACGCGTCCCCCGCTTCCCCTGATCCACCGCCGACGTCGCCACACCCCCGTGATGCCGCAGCAACGCCTTCACCTCGACCGGCACCAGCTCCAGCCGCCGCGACCCCACCACGTGATGCCACGTCCAGCCGTGCGGCGTCGCCACCGCCGGAACCGTGTCCCACAACTCGTGCCCACTGGCCGCCAACGCCGCGTTCGCCGACACATAATCCGTCAGCCGCAACTCGTCGACACCGAAACCCTCCGGCGGCTCCGCGATCTCCGCGGCCGCACGCGCATAGGGCGAGAAATCCGGGTAACCACGCTCGTCCACCCGCACCCCCCTCGGATGCCGCGCCGCCCGCACCGGATCCGGGAAGTGCACGACCTGCCCGGCGTACGCCGCGTTCGGCGGCGCGGCGTGCCCCCCAGCCTGGCGGCCGGGAGGAACCCCCAGCCCGAGCCGACCTGTCGTCATGGCGGTTGCCCCCTGCGGCACTCTGTACGACCCGCGCCGCCCACCATCGGACCGCTACGGAACGTATTCGACTGTCACGTCTGTCTCGACTACTGACCACCACGACCCCACAGCCCTCGCACACACAATCGCGCGGATCACCGCAGGGATCGCGGTGCCGACAGCCTATGCGGTACGACCGCACGGGTCACCGGGCACCGGTCACCCACCCCTCCGCTTCCGTGACCACCCGTCACCCTCTCGTGACAGCTCACCCGAACCCGGGCGTGTCACCCGCCCCAGCTTCCGCATCAGGCCGGGCATTTGGCACTCTGTGACCTCCGGGGGGATGCTCGGGAGGGGATGATGATCATGAATGTCACGCAGACAGGGCCGCACACCGGCCCCTCCGGCGACCCCCGCTCCGGCGACCCCCGCATCGGCTGGAGCACCAACGACGCCCCCCACACTCCCCTCCTCCACCACCGCCGCGACGGCATCCTCCCCACCATCGCCGCCGCCCTCTCCGTCCGCGGCGCCACCCTCACCGGCACCCCCGCCCGCGGCGACACACCCCCCGCGCTCCACCCTCTCGTCCAGGACTTCCTGGACACCCTCACCAGCGACCAACGCGACCGCTTCACCGGCCGCTGCGCCGAAACCATCCTCATCTCCCGGCACATCACCACCGCCGACGCAGCCCGCAGCAAACGCGCCGCACGCAAACCCATGACCAACGGCGAAGCCCGCAAAGCACTCAAACACGCCAAACTCACCACCCGCCGCATCCGCGAGGACGGCGACCCCCTCCACGGCCGCTACGCCACCCCCTGCCGCGCCTGCACCGCCCTCAGCGCCCACTTCGGCGTCCGCCTCGTCGACCCCACCACCGACAACTGACCACCGCACCACCGAACGCCCCCGACGAACGAAGGGCAGATGCACACCGACCGCGCCCCCTCCCCGACCCCGCCCACACCGGGCGGCGCCACCCCACCCCGCTTCGCCGTACCCGTCGACGCCACCCTCCGCGCCGCCGGCTGGCAACCCGGACGCTGGGACATCAAACAAGCCGAAATCTGGGCCGACACCCTGCGCGACCACACCTCACCCGCCGGCCATCGACACGCCGTCTTCCCCGCCGCCGTCGAAGCCTGGGCCGAATTCGGCGGACTCCACCTCACCCCCACCGGCCCCGGACGCCAGGTCGCCCCCGCCACCCTCCACCTCGACCCACTCCACGGCCTCCACATGGCCCGCACCCTCGGCGACCTCGGCCGCGCCCTCGACACCGAAGTCAGCCCACTCGGCGCCGAAACCGACACCCAGGCCCTCCTCGCCATCGACCTCCAAGGCCGCGTCTACGCCCTCGACCACACCGGCGACTGGTACCTCGGCCCCACCGTCGACCACGCCCTCACCACACTGATCTCCGGCATCCAACCCACCCGCCTCACCACAGGCTGAACCAACCCGAAGAACCCGCCCCCGAACCGCACACCCGCCTACGACGCCGGAATCACCGCCGACACCCGAAAACCCCCAGCCTCCGTCGGCCCCGACACAAACACCCCACCCAAAGCCGACACCCGCTCCTTCATCCCCACCAACCCGTTCCCCCCGGACGGCAACCCCGCCGACGCCCCCACCTCCGGCGGCGGCTCGTTCTCCACCTGCATCGCAATCTCCGACACCCGATGCGCAAGCCGCACATACGTCTTCGCCCCCGCCGCATGCTTGTGCACGTTGGTCAACGCCTCCTGCACCACCCGGTACGCCGTCGACTCCACCTCCGGCGCATACCCCCGGCTCTCCCCCTCCACCGACAGATCCACCACCATCCCCGCAGCAGCCGACTGCCCCACCAACTCACCGATCTCCGACAAACACGGCCCCTCACCCGCCCCGTCGGACTCACCCACCGCACGAGACGCCGCGGCCGCAGCCGCCGCCCCCACCGCCGCCAACGGCACCGACGACCGCTCCCGCACCCGCCCACCGTCCGCCCCGGCCCGCAACACCCCCAACATCTCCCGCAACTCCGTCAACGCCTGCCGCCCCATGTCCCCCACCAAAGCGGCATTCCTCACCGCCTTCTCCGGATCCTTACGCGCCACCGCCTGCAACGCCGCCGCATGCACCACCATCAGACTCACCCGATGCGCCACCACGTCGTGCATCTCCCGCGCGATCCGCGTCCGCTCCTCGTTCCGCGCCCACTCGGCCCGCTCCTCAGCCCGCTCCGCGAGCAACTGAAGCTCCCGCTCCAAACTGTCCGCCCGCTCCCGCAAGCTCTCCATCAACCGCCGCCGCGCCCCCACATACAGCCCCAGCAGCAGCGGCGGAGCCGTCATCCCGAGCGCCGTCGTGATCGACGCGAACGGCACGATCCAGTCCTCGACCTCCAGGTCCTCCCGCGCCAGGTCCTGCCGCATCCGCACGAACATCACGATCAGCACACCGACCAGCTGCATCCCGGCCAACGAACCGATGATCCGCCGCGGCACCTCGGAAGCGGCCAGCGAGTACAGGCCGACCACACCCATCAGAAAGCCCATCGCCGCCGGCGTGACCGCGATCGCCACCAGCACCACCGCGATCGGCCACTTCCGCCGCACCAGCAGCACCACACCGGCCAGCAACCCGAAGACGACCCCCGCAGCCTCCGGAATCCCCGCCTCCCGCGCGAACGGAATCCCCTCCAGCCCGCACTCCACGGCGGACACCACCGCAAGCCCCGCGTCCAGCACCGCACTGCGGCGCCTCTCCCACCACCACGGCCCTCCCCGGGCCGTCACATGGTCTTCCCCCGTCGTGGTCATGAGTCCAGCCTACGGGCGCCCCCAACCGCTTTTCCGGCGAGTTTCCCCCACAAGTCGCCACCACAAAGCGTGACCATTCGGATGCGGTACGACTCGAAATCCCTCGAACTGCTGAACCGATCACCGTTCGACCAGGGAACACGCCATTCCGCCCGGACGGTATGCACGTGACACACACCAGGCAGATACGCCGACTTCGAAAGCCTGCGCCGACAGGCAGTGGAGCTACGACGGCGCAAGAACGTCGGCGACGGCTACCGGGGTTGCCTCGTGATCAGTGTCCTGCAAGGTGCCGAGCTGTACCGTCGCATCGAAGGCTGGCGGTACGGCATAGTAGGAGCTGTCCGTCCGGGCGATCCATCGAACCGGACACAGCTATCCCGGGTCGTCTAAGGGCAAGACGGTGTCTTTTGGTGTCACTTATGGGGGTTCGAGTCCTCCCCCGGGAGCCCATCAGGTGCGGGCCCTGACATTTCCGTCAGGGCCCGCACTCATGTCCCCCCACCAGCCCCCCGGTATCCTGCGGGTGTCAACCCCCACCCCATTACAGCCGAAGGGCATCCCGTGAGCGCCAACCGCCCGGCAGCCGTCGTCGTTCTCGCAGCGGGTGAGGGCACCCGTATGAAGTCGGCCACACCGAAGGTCCTGCACGACATCTGTGGCCGTTCCCTGGTGGGCCATGTGCTCGCCGCCGCCGGTGAACTCCAGCCGGACAACCTGGTCGTCGTCGTGGGTCACGCCCGCGAGAAGGTGACCGCCCACCTCGCCGAGATCGCCCCGGGAGTGCGTACCGCCGTGCAGGCGGAGCAGAACGGCACCGGGCACGCCGTGCGGATGGGTCTGGAGGAGCTGGGTGGTTCCGTGTCCGGGACCGTGGTGGTGGTGTGTGGTGACACTCCGCTGTTGACCGGTGAGACGCTGCGGCAGTTGTCGGCCACGCATTCCGCCGACGGCAACGCGGTGACCGTGCTGACGGCCGAGGTGCCGGATGCGACCGGGTACGGGCGGATCGTGCGGGACGACAGCGGTGCCGTCATCGCGATCGTGGAGCACAAGGACGCGTCGGAGGAGCAGCGGGCGATCCGGGAGATCAATTCGGGTGTGTTCGCGTTCGACGGGGCGTTGTTGGCGGATGCGTTGAAGCGGGTGCGGACGGACAACAGTCAGGGTGAGGAGTACCTGACGGATGTGCTGGGGATTCTGCGTGAGGCGGGGCATCGGGTGGGTGCTTCGGTGGCCGGTGATCATCGGGAGATCGCGGGGATCAACAACCGGGTGCAGTTGTCCGAGGCGCGTCGGATTCTGAACGATCGGGTGTTGACGGCTGCGATGTTGTCGGGTGTGACGGTGGTTGATCCGGCTACGACGTGGGTGGATGTGTCGGTGACGTTCGAGCAGGACGTGGTCGTTCATCCGGGTACGCAGTTGCATGGTGCGACGCATCTGGCGGAGGGCTCGGAGGTGGGTCCGAACTCGCGGTTGACGGATACGCGGGTGGGTGCGGGTGCGCGGGTGGACAACACGGTGGCGTTGGGTGCCGAGGTGGGTGCCGAGGCGACGGTGGGGCCGTATGCGTATCTGCGTCCGGGGACGCGTTTGGGGCGCAAGGGCAAGATCGGTACGTATGTGGAGACGAAGAACGCGTCGATCGGTGAGGGTACGAAGGTTCCGCATTTGTCGTATGTGGGGGATGCGACCATCGGGGAGTTTTCGAACATCGGTGCGGCGAGCGTGTTCGTGAACTACGACGGACAGGACAAGCATCACACGACGGTGGGGTCGCACTGTCGGACCGGGTCGGACAACATGTTTGTGGCACCTGTCACCATTGGGGACGGTGCTTACACGGCTGCCGGCTCGGTGATCACGAAGGATGTGCCGCCGGGTTCGTTGGCTGTGGCCCGTGGTCAGCAGCGGAATATCGAGGGTTGGGTGGCTCGGAAGCGTCCGGGGAGCGCTGCCGCGAAGGCTGCCGAGGAGGCTTCTCGGGGGTCGGCCGGGGAGGGCTGACCGGATTCCGCTGCGTCAGACACGGCGTACGGTGATAAGTGCACATCCGCACCCCCACCTGCTGCGACACCTCTGAGGAGAAAGTGCTGTGACCGGGATCAAGACGACCGGGGAGAAGAAGATGATGTTCTTCTCCGGCCGCGCCCACCCCGAGCTTGCCGAGGAGGTCGCCCACCAGCTGGGTGTCGGGGTCGTCCCGACGAAGGCCTTCGACTTCGCCAATGGCGAGATCTATGTGCGGTATCAGGAGTCGGCCCGTGGTGCCGACTGTTTCCTGATCCAGAGCCACACTGCTCCGATCAACAAGTGGATCATGGAGCAGTTGATCATGATCGATGCGTTGAAGCGTGCGTCGGCCAGGTCCATCACTGTCATCGTGCCGTTCTACGGTTACGCGCGGCAGGACAAGAAGCACCGGGGTCGTGAACCGATTTCGGCGCGTCTGATCGCGGATCTGATGAAGACGGCGGGCGCGGACCGTCTGCTCACGGTGGATCTGCACACGGATCAGATCCAGGGATTCTTCGACGGGCCGGTGGATCATCTGTTCGCGTTGCCGCTGCTGGCGGATTACGTGGGCGCGAAGGTGGACCGGGAGAAGCTGACGGTGGTGTCGCCGGACGCGGGTCGTGTCCGGGTGGCGGACCGTTGGTGCGACCGGTTGGGTGCGCCGTTGGCGATCGTGCACAAGCGGCGTGACAAGGACGTGGCGAACCAGGTCACCGTGCATGAGGTGGTCGGTGAGGTGAAGGGCCGCGTGTGTGTGCTGGTGGACGACATGATCGACACCGGTGGCACGATCTGTGCGGCGGCGGATGCGTTGTTCGCGCATGGTGCGGAGGACGTGATCGTGACGGCGACGCACGGTGTGCTGTCGGGTCCGGCCGCGGACCGGTTGAAGAATTCGAAGGTGAGTGAGTTCGTGTTCACGAACACGCTGCCGACTCCGGGTGAGCTGAGTGAGAGCCTGGACAAGATCAAGGTGTTGTCGATCGCGCCGACGATTGCGCGTGCGGTGCGTGAGGTGTTCGAGGACGGTTCGGTGACGAGCCTGTTCGACGAGCAGTAAGGGTTCTGCGTCGGGGTTCCTGTGGGGTCCCGGTGATCGTTTTGGGTGCGGCCTCCCGGTCCGAGTAGACTGATGCAGTTGCTCGGCGAGGGAGGCCGTGCTGCTTCTTCGGAAGTCGGTGCGGTGGTCCGTTATCGACGCGCTCTTCGTAGCAGGCCGTTCGTGGCCGGGTGACCACGTCCGTTTCTGACTTCGAGGAGTGAGTATGTCCGAGGTGAAGATCTCCGCCGAGACGCGCAGCGAGTTCGGCAAGGGTGCGGCCCGTCGTATCCGTCGTGACAACAAGGTTCCGGGTGTGCTGTACGGGCACGGTTCGGACCCGCTGCACCTGACGTTCCCGGGCCACGAGCTGCTGCTGGCGCTGCGTACGCCGAACGTGCTGATCGCGCTGGACATCGACGGCAAGTCGAGCGAGCTGGCGATTCCGAAGTCGGTGCAGCGTGACCCGCTGAAGGGTTTCCTGGAGCACGTGGACCTGCTGCTGGTCAAGCGTGGCGAGAAGGTTCAGGTCGAGATCCCGGTGCAGACCGAGGGTGAGCTGGCTCCGGGTGGTTACCTGCTGGAGCACGTTCTGGACGCGCTGCCGGTCGAGGCCGAGGCGACGCACATTCCGGAGAGCGTGACGGTGTCGGTGGAGGGCCTGGAGGCCGGTGCGTCGATCCACGCCAAGGACATCGCGCTGCCGAACGGTGTGACGCTGGCGGTGGACGAGGACGCCGTGGTGCTGCAGGTGCTGGCCGCGCAGGCCGAGGAGGCGCCCGCCGAGGGTGCCGAGGAAGAGGGCGAGGCGGCCGCCGAGGCCTGATTCCTCTCGTAGTCGTCGTTTCGTCGGCCGCTGTTCCCGTGCGGGGCAGCGGCCGACGTGTATGAGGACGCGTGGGTGCGTGTGGGTGCGTGGGCGTGGGTGCGTGGGTGCGTGGGGCGCGGTGGTGGCGCGTATGAAGGAGGCATGGACGTGACGACGGATGCGGCGGCGGGTGCGGTGGGGCCCTGGCTGATCGTGGGGCTGGGCAATCCGGGGCCGGAGTATGCGATGAACCGGCACAACGTGGGGTTCATGGTGGCGGATCTGCTGGCGGAGCGGATCGGTGGCCGGTTCAAGCGTGCGGGCAAGGCTCAGGCGCAGGTGGTGGAGGGTCGGATCGGGCCTGCGGGGCCGGGGAGCCGGCGGGTGGTGCTGGCCAAGCCGATGTCGTACATGAATCTGTCGGGTGGGCCGGTGAATGCGTTGCGGGAGTTCTACAAGGTTCCGGTGGCGCAGGTGGTGGCGGTTCATGACGAGTTGGACATCGACTTCGGGACGTTGCGGCTGAAGTTGGGTGGCGGGGACAACGGTCACAACGGGTTGAAGTCGTTGACGAAGGCGTTCGGGCGGGAGTACCACCGGGTGCGGTTCGGAATCGGGCGTCCGCCGGGGCGGATGCAGGTGGCGGATTTCGTGCTGAAGGATTTTTCGTCGGCGGAGCGCAAGGAGTTGGACTACTTCGTGGACCGGGCGGCGGATGCGGTGGAGTGTCTGGTGATCGAGGGGTTGGAGCGGGCGCAGGGTTCGTACAACTCCTGAGGCGTGGCTTGCGTGCCTGGTGGTGTGGCGGGTGTGGTGGGGTGATGTGTACATCGGCTGACTTGTCCCCCGTGGCGGCCCGTGGGAGTTGACCGATCGCAAGGTCATGGCCAAGGATCGCGGCCATGCCTTCTGCGGTCAGCTCCTCCGGTGGTGCGCGCGCCGTGCTGCGGTTCGGCCGGTTCGCGGCGATGGGTGTGGTGACGGCGCTGATCCTGATCGCGGGCGTGTGGGCGTCGTGGGGGACGGCGCAGCACGCGATGCTGACGAAGGGGCGTGAGCGCGGCACGGTTGCCGTGACGCGGTGCGGTGCGGAGGCGTGTACGGGGCGGTACAGCCCGTTGTCGCAGGGGTCGCAGCCGCGGGCCGAGGTGGTGCTGGAGAACTCGGTGGCCGTGGAGGAGGGGCGGACCTACACGGTGGTGTTGAAGCCGGGTGGCCGGGAGGCGGTCCGTTCGGGTCCTGCCGGGGTGCTGCACGCCTGGGTGCCGTTGGGTGGGGCGCTGCTGCTGGCGTCGGTGGTGGTGGCGGGCGGGTTGTTGCGGACGCGGCCGGCGTGGGTGCTGGCGCTGTCGGGGACGGCGCTGCTGACGGCGGCTTTTCTGGTGGTCTGAGGGGGTTCGCCGATGCTTCGGGGGTGTGCCGGGGGGTGTGTGCGGCGGCCCGGTGTGTGAAGCATTTGTGCGTTGCACGTTCGTGCTTGACGTGGGGTCAGGGAGACAGGACGCTGAATCGCCCCCTCCACATCTTCCCCGTCGTCACTCGAAGATGGACTGCCTCATGCGTACCCCTGTTCGCGTCGGCGTATTCGCCGTCGCGCTCTCTGCCGTTGCCCTGACCGCTCCCGCCGCGCACGCCGCGCCGGGTGACGACGGCACGGTCAAGATCCACGACGTCTCGACCGGTGAGGAGCAGCGCCGCAACGAGCCGCACGTGTGCGACTTCTACCTGGACGCCTTCGGTTTCGATGCCGGTCAGCAGGTCGACTGGCGTATCGAGGTGTGGGCCCCGACGGCCGGCACCAAGGGTGAGACGGTGCTGTCGGACAGCCTGGTCCTGGACGCGTCCGGTCACGGCCGCACCGAGGACCTGTCGCTGCCGGACGGCCACTACAAGCTGTTCTGGAACTTCGACGGCGAGAAGGGTTCGGCCAAGCACAAGGTGTTCTGGTCGGACTGCGAGGGCGGGAAGGAGTCCGAGGAGCCGGGCGGCACGCCGTCCGCCTCGGCGTCCGCGTCCGCGTCGGCGCCGGCTGCGTCCGAGCCTGCCGCTTCCGTGTCCGCCTCGTCCTCGGCCGTCCCGGTCGCGGAGTCGTCCGCGCAGGGCGGTTCCGGTGACCTCGCCGAGACCGGCAGCGGTGCCCCGGTGGGTCTGCTGGCCGGTGCGGCGGCCGCGCTGCTCGCCGTGGGCGGTTTCCTGATGTTCCGCCGCCGGAGGTCCGCCGCCTGACGCCGGTCCCGACGGCACAACAGGGGTGCCCCCGAGCTCGTACGCGGCTCGGGGGCACCCCTTTCGTCGTGGGTCAGCCGGTGTTGCGCAGGCCGGCCGCCACGCCGTTGACGGTGAGCAGCAGGGCGCGGGAGAGCAGCGGGTCGGGCTGTTCTCCGGCGGCCGCGGCGTCCCGCTGGCGCTTGAGGAGGGCCACCTGGAGGTAGGAGATGGGGTCCAGGTAGGCGTCGCGGATGGTGAAGGTCTGCTTCAGGACCGGTGTGGCGTCGAGGAGTTCCTTCTCTCCGGTGACGCGCAGCACCTCGGCGACGGTCAGTTCGTGCTCGGCGCGGATGGTGTCGAAGACGTGCTTGAGGTGGTCGGGCACGAGGGTGTCGACGTAGTGCTGGGCGATGCGCAGGTCGGTCTTGGCGAGGGTCATCTCGACGTTGGAGATGAAGTTGCGGAAGAAGTGCCACTGCTCGTGCATCTCGTCGAGCACGGTGTCCAGTCCGGCCTCGCGCAGTGCCTTGAGGCCGGAGCCGACGCCGTACCAGCCGGGGACGATCTGCCGGGACTGGGTCCAGCCGAACACCCACGGGATGGCACGCAGTCCGTCGAGCGAGACGCCCGAGCCGGGGCGGCGGGAGGGCCGCGAGCCCAGGTGCAGGTCGGCGAGCTGGTCGACCGGTGTGGAGGCCAGGAAGTACGTCGGCAGGTCGGGGTCCTCGACCAGCTTGCGGTAGGCGGTGTGGGCCGCGTCGGAGACGACGTCCATGGCGGCGTCCCAGCGGGCGAGGGCCTCGTCGGACTGGCGGGGGGCGGTGTGCAGGGCGGAGGCCTGGAGGGTGGCCGCGACGGTCAGCTCCAGGTTCTCGCGGGCGAGGGCCGGGATGAGGTACTTGTCGGAGATGACCTCGCCCTGTTCGGTGACCTTGATCTCGCCTTCGAGGGTGCCCCAGGGCTGGGCGAGGATCGCGTCGTGGGTGGGACCGCCGCCGCGGCCGACGGTGCCGCCGCGGCCGTGGAAGAGGCGCAGGCGTACGCCGTAGCGGTGGGCGACGTCGCGCAGGCGGCGCTGGGCGCGGTGGATCTCCCACTGGCTGGTGGTGATGCCGCCGAACTTGGAGGAGTCGGAGTAGCCGAGCATGACCTCCTGGACGTCGCCGCGGAGTGCGACGAGGCGCCGGTAGGAGGGGTCGGCGAGCATGTCCTCGAGGATCGTGTCGGCGGCCTTCAGCTCGTCGGTGGTCTCCAGCAGCGGCACGATGCCGATCTTGGCCCAGCCGGCGTGGAGGTCGATGAGGCCGGCCTCGCGGGCGAGGACGGCGGCGGCGAAGACGTCGTCGGCGCCCTGGCACATGGAGATGATGTACGACTCGATGACCTCGGGGCCGAAGACCTCAAGGGCCCGCTTGACGGTCTGGAACACGCCGAGGGTCTTCTCGCCGGCCGCGTCCACGGGTGCGGGGGTGGGGGCGAGGGGGCGGCGGGAGCGGAGTTCCTTGGCGAGGAGCTTGGCCCGGTAGTCGCGGGGCATGTCGGCGTAGCGCCAGGATTCCTCGCCGAGCCGGTCGAAGAGCTGGCCGAGGGCGTGGTGGTGGGCGTCGGCGTGTTCGCGGACGTCCATGGTGGCGAGCTGGAGACCGAAGGCGGCCAGGGTGCGGATGGTGCGGGCGAGGCGGCCGTCGGCGAAGAGGCCGCCGCGGTGCTCGCGCAGGGACGCCTGGATGATGCGCAGGTCGGCGAGGAGTTCGGCGGTGCCGAGGTAGTCGCGGCCGGGCTCGTGCGGGGTGCCCTTGGCGAGGCGGAGCTTGGTGTTCTCCAGCTTCTGCCGGATGCAGGTGGCCTTGAGCCGGTAGGGCTCCTCGGCGTTGAGGCGCTTGTAGCGGGGGCTGATCTCGGGCAGGGCGTCGAGGTCGGCCTGGAGGGAGGTGAGGAGTTCGTCGGTGGCGCCTGCGTAGCGGATGGAGTTGGAGAGGAAGCCGCGCAGTTCGTCGATCATCTCCAGGGCGTCGTTGATGCCGTGTTCGTGCTGGAGGATGAGGACGTCCCAGGTGACCTGGGGGGTGACGTTGGGGTTGCCGTCGCGGTCGCCGCCGATCCAGGTGCCGAAGGTGAGGGGGCGGGTGTCGTCGGGGAGGTGGACGCCGACGCGTTCCAGTTCGGCGGTGAGGTCCTCCAGGACGTCGCCGACGGCGCCGGCGTGCAGCTCGTCGAGGTAGTAGATGGCGTTGCGGGCCTCGTCGGCGGGTTCGGGACGGACCACGCGCAGTTCGTCGGTCTGCCAGACGAGGTCGATGTTCTCGGCGAGCCGGGTGTCGAGGCGGCGCCGGTCGGCCTCGATGACGGGGGTGTCGAGGAGGGCGGCGATGCGGCGGAGCTTGTTGAGGACGGAGCGGCGGGCCGCTTCGGTGGGGTGGGCGGTGAACACGGGCCGCACGGTGAGGTTGCGGACGGTTTCGCGCAGGTGTTCGGGGTCGGCGTCCTTGAGGCGGTCGGCGGTGCGGGAGAGCAGTCCGCCCTCGGCGGCCCGGCGGGCGCGCAGTTCCCGGCCGCGGTGCACCTGCTCGGTGACGTTGGCCAGGTGGAAGTAGGTGGAGAAGGCGCGGACCAGCTTCGCGGCGGTCTGGAGTTCGGTACCGCGCAGCAGCTCGGCGGCGGCCTCGCCGTCCTCGCGGGTGAGTCGGCGGACCTTTTCGACGAGGTCGAGGAGTTCCGGGCCCTCCTGCCTGACCAGGGTCTCGCCCAGGAGGTCACCCAGCCGGCGGATGTCGGCACGCAGCTCGCTGCTCGTGGTCGCCGTGGATACGGTCTGGTCGTCGGCACTGCTCACAGGTGCGGCTCCTTGCAGTGTTGAAGCTCGTCTGGGAGGGAACCCGGACGGCGTCTCGCACGGCGTGCACCGCCTGCGGGCCGGACGTCCGGGAAGAAATCAGAGCGGACCGCGCTGTCCGACCGACTTCAAGGATAGGTGTCGACCCGGACGCGCTGGCTCACGGGCTCTTGCCGCCGAGCGACGCACTGCCATACTTACGATGCCGTAGGTTACGGAACCGTAGGAACGCTGTGCGGTCCCGACGGCCCGGCACCACCCCCAGTCCACATACCCCACAGGGGACACGCATGACCTCACGCTCCGATGTGCTCGACGAAGCGCCGAAGCAACCCCGGTCCGACGACGCCGTAGCCTCCGCCACGCTCGGCGGTGAGCGCAAGCGTTCCATCGAGCAGATCACACTGCTGCTCTTCATCACCGTCCCGTTCCTCGCGCTGGTGGCGGCGGTGCCGCTGGCCTGGGGCTGGGGGGTGAGCTGGCTGGACCTCGGTCTGCTGGTGTTCTTCTACTACCTGGGATGCCACGGCATCACGATCGGCTTCCACCGGCATTTCACCCACGGTTCGTTCAAGGCGAAGCGGCCGCTGAAGATCGCGCTGGCGATCGCCGGGTCCATGGCGGTCGAGGGGCCCCTGGTGCGCTGGGTGGCCGATCACCGCAAGCACCACAAGTTCTCCGACGCCGAAGGCGACCCGCATTCGCCGTGGAAGTACGGGGAGACGGTGCCGGCGCTGATCAAGGGCCTGTGGTGGGCGCACATCGGCTGGATGTTCGACGAGGAGCAGACGCCGCAGGACAAGTACGCACCGGATCTGATCAAGGACCCGGCGCTGCGTGCGATCTCCCGGCAGTTCGTCCTGTGGACGGCGCTGTCGCTGGCGCTGCCGGCGCTGATCGGCGGCCTGGTCACCATGTCGTGGTGGGGCGCGTTCACCGGCTTCTTCTGGGGCTCCCTCGTGCGGGTGGCGCTGCTGCACCATGTGACGTGGTCGATCAACTCGATCTGCCACGCGGTCGGCAAGCGTCCGTTCAAGTCGCGGGACCGCTCGGGCAACGTGTGGTGGCTGGCGGTGCTGTCCTGCGGTGAGTCCTGGCACAACCTGCACCACGCCGACCCGACGTCCGCGCGGCACGGTGTGGAGCGGTGGCAGCTGGACTCCAGCGCCCGGCTGATCCGCTGGTTCGAACAGCTGGGCTGGGCCTACGACGTGCGGTGGCCGTCACGCTCCCGTATCGATTCCCGCCGCAACACCGCGGAAGGCGGCTCCCGGCAGGGGAAGGAGTCCGTCGAGGCGGCATGATGGTCGCCGTGGCGACCGACTCCAGCAGCACCCCGAGCAATGACAAGCCGCGGCGAGCGCGTCGCACCCGGATGACCGGTGCGGAGCGCCGCCAACAGCTGCTGGAGATCGGCCGGACCCTGTTCGCGGCGAAGGGCTTCGAGGGCACGTCGGTGGAGGAGATCGCGGCGAAGGCTGGGGTCTCCAAACCGGTGGTGTACGAGCATTTCGGCGGCAAGGAGGGCCTGTACGCGGTGGTGGTGGACCGGGAGATGCGTCGTCTGCTGGACATGGTGACCGGCTCGCTGACCGCCGGCCATCCGCGCGAGCTGTGCGAACAGGCCGCGTTCGCGCTGCTGGACTACATCGAGGAGTACACGGACGGTTTCCGCATCCTGGTCCGTGACTCCCCGATCCCGCAGTCGACGGGTTCCTTCGCGTCTCTCATCTCGGACATCGCCACCCAGGTGGAGGACATTCTGGGCCGCGAGTTCAAGAGCCGCGGCTTCGATCCGAAGCTGGCCCCGCTGTACGCGCAGGCGCTGGTGGGGATGGTGGCCCTGACCGGCCAGTGGTGGCTGGACGTGCGCAAGCCGAAGAAGGCGGAGGTGGCGGCGCACCTGGTCAACCTGGCCTGGCACGGCCTGGACGGCCTGGAGCCGAAGCCGCGGCTGATAGGTCACCGGAAGTCCTGACCTTCCGCGGCGCCCCGTCCCGCCTGCGTGCGGGCGACCGCGAAGACCCGGCGGAAGCGGAACGGGGTGCCGTGGGGGCCGGCCGGGTAGGCGGCCCGCAGGGCGGTGCGGTACTCGGCGAGGAAGGCGTCCCGCGCCTCGGGGTCGTCGGCGAGGGCGGTCAGCACGGGCCGCAGGGTCGTCCCCTCGACCCAGTCCAGGACCGGGTCCTCGCCGGTCAGCAGGTGGACGTACGTGGTCTCCCAGGCGTCGGTGGTGCAGCCGAGCGCGGTCAGGCGCTCCAGGTAGTCCTCCGGGCGGAGCACCGCCTCCTGGTGGCGCAGGACGCCGGACAGGCGGTCGCGGCGGCGCGGGGAGGCGGCCAGGTCGCGCAGCAGGGTGTGGCTGGGGGCGTCGAAGTTGCCGGGCACCTGGAAGGCGAGGGTGCCGCCGGGGGTGAGCCCGGAGATCCAGTCGCGGAACCGCTGCGCGTGCCCCGGCACCCAGTGCAGCGCGGCGTTGCTGACGATCAGGTCGTACGGCTCCTCGGGCGTCCAGGTGCGGAGGTCGGCGTGGACGAAGTCCAGCCTGCCGGTCCCGTGGTCGGCGCGGGCCCGGTCGAGCATCTCGGGCGAGTTGTCGTATCCGGTGATCCGGGCGGTGGGCCAGCGGTCGGCGAGGAGCGCGGTGACGTTGCCTGCACCGCAGCCGAGGTCGGCGATGCGGGGCGGGTCGCCGGGGAGTTGCGGGACGCGGGCGAGCAGGTCGGCGAAGGGCCGGGTGCGGTGCCCGGCGTGACGCAGGTACTGGGCGGGGTCCCAGGTGGGGTCGGTGGCGGCCGCGGACATGGATGCCTCCCGGTGCGGTGCGGAGTGCCGGGTACCCAGCGTCTCCGCCCTACCATCTCGACGTCAAGATGCTCGACATCAAGAGACTTCACATCGACACAACCACTACACTGATCGCCATGGAGGACGAGGTCGATCGGCTGGTCGCAGCGTGGCGCCGGGAGCGCCCGGACCTCGACGTGGAACCGCTCGAGGTGCTCAGCCGGGTGAGCAGACTGGCCCGGCACCTGGACCGGGCGCGCCGGCTGGCCTTCGCCGAGCACGGCCTGGAGTCCTGGGAGTTCGACGTCCTGACCGCGCTGCGCCGCGCGGGCACCCCGTACCAGCTCTCTCCGGGGCAGCTTCTCACCCAGACGCTCGTCACCTCGGGCACGATGACCAACCGTATCGACCGCCTCGCCAAGAAGGGCCTGGTGGAGCGGCTGCCCGACCCCAGTGACCGGCGGGGCGTCCTGGTGCGCCTCACCGACGAGGGCCGCGACCGTGCCGACCAGGCGCTGGCCGGGCTGCTGGACCAGGAGCGCGCGATCCTCGCCGAGCTGAGCCGCGCGCAGCGCGGCGAACTGGCCGGGCTGCTACGCCGGCTGACCGCCCCGTTCGACAACATCCCCGGATAGGTCGACGGGCCCGACGCCCGCCCGCCGGGCCAGGGCCACCGCGGCCAGCGTGGAGTGCACGCCCAGCTTCCCGAGGACGTTCTGCATGTGGGTGCGCACGGTGTGCGGGGACAGGTACAGGCGCTCGGCGACGGCCTTGCGCCCCAGTCCCGCGACCATGCACCGCAGCACCTCCCGCTCGCGCGGGGTGAGGGACTCCACGAGCCGTTCGCTCTCGGTGCGGTGCTTGCGGGTGGCGGTCAGTTCGCGCAGTACGCCGGTGAGCAGGGCGGGCGGCAGATGCGTCTCGTCGCGCAGCACGCCCCGGATGACGGTGAGCAGCCGGCTCAGCGAGCAGTCCTTGGCGACCCAGCCGGAGGCGCCCGCCTGCAGCGCGACCGCGGCGCGGCCCGCGTCGTCCTTCTCCGCGAGGACCACGAGACGCACCTGCGGATACGCCGAGCGCACGCCGGTGACCAGCGAGATCCCGTCGACCAGGCCGTCCTCGTCGCCGGCCTGCACGGGCACGGCCGGCCGGCCGCCGGGCGCCGTGCCGCCCAGGTCGGCGTCGACGAGCAGCACGTCGAACCGCCGCCCCTCCGCGGCCGCCCGTTCCAGGCAGCGCAGCGCGGCCGGGCCGCTGCCGGCCGCCGACACTTCGACGTCCGGCTCGGCGGCCAGGGCCGCGGCCAGTGACTCGGCGAAGATGCGGTGGTCGTCGACGACCAGGACACGAATGCGTACCACGAAACCCCCTTCCCCGAACTCCTCGCGGAGCAGGGGACTTACCCCGATCGTCAAAGGACGACACCGGCGCGGGTACGGCGCCGAGGCCCCTGCCACTCATCCGGTGAACGCGGGACGGGCCGTCGCGGCCGCACGGCCGCCGCCGCGCGACAGCCACCACCCCACCCCGGACGCCGTACCCGACTGTCTCGCCCCCTGAACGGCGCCGGCCCCCACCGGCGCTGTGTTTCAGCGTACGGGCGGGGGCCGGGAACGGAAGGGGATGTGCAGAACTGGCGGCCTTACGCGTTTATGGTGTGCCGCATGTTTCGTCTTGAGACAGAAGTCGACAAGGCCCGACGTGATCTGCTCCGCAGGCGGCTCCGGGACACGAACACCGCGGCCTCCCCGCACCTGCGGGCGCTGCGCGGAACCCCGGACGAACGCGAATCGCCTTTGCACGTGTGGGCGTTGGATGCGAACGGCGAGCTGGCCGGCGGCCTGGTCGGCCACACGTGGACGACCTGGCTGCACGTCACCTACCTGTGGGTCGACGACCGCCACCGGGGCGCCGGCCTCGGATCGCGGCTGCTGGCGCAGGCGGAACGCGTCGCCGCCGGCGAACGCGCCTGCACCGCCTCCCGCGTGGAGACCTGGGACTTCCAGGCCCCGGACTTCTACCGCAAACACGGCTACGAGGTGGTGTGCGTGATCCCCGACTACCCGCCGGGGATCACGGAGTTCACCCTGACGAAGCGGCTCGGCTGAGCGGCCCGACGGGACTGTCCGGCCGTTCCCGTCCGCTTCCCGGCGCCGCGGGACCGCCCACCGACGGACGGGACCGGCCGGGACTGCCTAGCGCATCCGCCGGGCCCCCGCCGAGGGCACCGCCTCGAAGACGCGGGGGGCCTTGAAGCCGGCCTGCGCGAACGCCTCCTCGACGGCCTTGGTGACGGCGAGGACGTCCGCCTCCTCCGCCAGGACGATGGCCGAGCCGCCGAAGCCGCCGCCGGTCATCCGGGCGCCCAGCGCGCCGGCCGTCAGGGCGGTGTCGACGACCAGGTCCAGCTCCGGGCAGGAGATGCGGAAGTCGTCGCGCAGCGAGGCGTGCCCCTCGACCAGCACCGGGCCGATGGCGCGGGTGTCGCCGGCCTCCAGCAGGGACACCACCCGCTCCACCCGCTCGTCCTCCGTCACCACGTGGCGGACCAGCCGGCGCACCTCCTCCTCGTCGCCCAGCCGCGCCAGCGCCGCGTCCAGGTCGGCGAACGGGACGTCGCGCAGGGCGTCGACGCCCAGCAGGGCCGCGCCCTTCTCGCAGCCCGCGCGGCGCTTGCCGTACTCGCCCTCGCTGTGGCTGTGCTTGACGCGGGTGTCGACGACGAGCAGCCGCATGCCCTCGGCGGCCAGGTCGAAGGGGATCTGCCGCTGGGAGAGGTCACGGGTGTCGAGGAACAGGGCGTGTCCGGCCTCGCAGCAGGCCGACGCCGTCTGGTCCATTATGCCGACGGGGGCGCCGACGTAGACGTTCTCCGCGCGCTGGCACAGCCGGGCCAGCTGCCAGCCGCGCAGGCCGAGCCCGAACAGGTCGTTCATCGCGAGCGCGACGACGACCTCCAGGGCGGCCGACGACGACAGGCCTGCACCGGACGGCACCGTCGAGGCGAGGTGGATGTCCGCGCCGGTGACCGCGTGCCCGGCCTCGCGCAGCGCCCACACCACGCCCGACGGGTAGGCGGTCCAGTTCTTGTCGGACTCGGGGGCGAGGGCGTCCACGGCCAGTTCCACGACCGGGCCGTCCACGTCGGCGGAGTGCAGCCGCAGTACGCCGTCCGTCCGGCGGGACACCGCCGCGACCACGGTGTGCGGCAGCGCGAACGGCATGACGAAGCCGTCGTTGTAGTCGGTGTGCTCGCCGATGAGGTTGACCCGGCCCGGTGCCGCCCACACCCCGTCCGGCGCGCCCCCGTACAACTGCTGGAACCGCTCGGCGACGGACTCCGCGACAACCTCGCTGGACTCGCTCATGCCCTGACCCCTGACCCTTCGTTGCGTTCTACTTGGCGCGCTGCTGCGCGAACTCCCATGCGTCCGCGACGATCCCCGTGAGGTCCGCGCGCGACGGGTTCCAGCCCAGCTTCTCGCGTGCCGTGTCGGCGGACGCCACCAGGACCGCCGGGTCGCCGCCCCGGCGCGGGGCCACCACCTCGGGGATCGGGTGCCCGGTGACCCGGCGGACGGTCTCGACGACCTCGCGGACGGAGAAGCCGTTGCCGTTGCCGAGGTTGCAGATCAGGTGCTCGCCCGGCGCGGCGGCGCGCAGCGCCAGCAGATGGGCGTCGGCCAGGTCGGCGACGTGGATGTAGTCGCGCACGCAGGTGCCGTCGGGCGTCGGGTAGTCGTCGCCGTAGACGGAGATGGCGTCGCGCCGGCCCTGGGCGACCTGGAGCACGAGCGGGATGAGGTGCGACTCGGGGTCGTGGCGCTCGCCGTACCGCCCGTAGGCGCCGGCCACGTTGAAGTAGCGCAGGGAGACCGCGCCCAGGCCGTGGGCCGCCGCCTCACCGGTGATCATGTGGTCGACGGCGAGCTTGGAGGCGCCGTAGGGGCTGGTGGGACGGGTCGGTGCGGACTCCGGGATCGGCACCTGCTCCGGCTCTCCGTACGTCGCCGCGGTGGAGGAGAACACCAGCCGGCGCACGCCCGCCTCGCGCATCGCGCCGAGCAGCGCCATGGTGCCGCCGACGTTGTTGTCCCAGTACTTCTCGGGCTTCACGACCGACTCGCCGACCTGTGAGAAGGCGGCGAAGTGCAGCACGCCGTCGAAGGACGGGTCCAGCCATTTGGCGGCGTCGCGGATGTCGCCCTCGATGAAGGAGGCGTCCGCGGGAACGGCCTCCCGGAAGCCCGTGGAGAGGTTGTCGAGGACGACGACCTCGTGACCGGCCTCGACCAGGTGCTGGGCGACGACGCTGCCGACGTATCCCGCGCCCCCGGTGACCAGGTACTTCCCGCTCATGAACTCGCTACCTCCCGCAGTCGCTCGGCCGCGCGCTCCGGCGGCACGTCGTTGATGAAGACGTTCATGCCGGACTCGGAGCCCGCGAGGAACTTCAGCTTGCCGGACGTGCGGCGGATGGTGAAAAGCTCCAGGTGCAGCGCGAAGTCGTCGCGCGTCACGCCCTCGAACTCCTCCAGCTGCCCGAACGGCGCCTGGTGCCAGGCCGCGATGTACGGCGTCGGAGGCTCACCTTCGCCGAAGATCCGATCGAAGCGCTTCAAGAGTTCCAGATAGACCTGGGGAAACTCTGTGCGCGCCGCCTCGTCCAGCGCGAGCAGGTCGGGCACGCGGCGCCGGGGGTAGAGGTGGACCTCGTAGGGCCAGTGCGCCGCGTACGGCACGAAGGCCACCCAGTGTTCACCCTCAAGGACGATCCGCTCGCCCGCCAGTTCCCGCTCCAGCACGGCGTCGAACAGGTTCTCCCCACCGGTCGCCTCCTTGTGCGCGGCCACTTGGCGCAGCATCAGGGCGGTGCGGGGGGTGGTGAAGGGGTAGGCGTAGATCTGCCCGTGCGGGTGCTGGAGGGTGACGCCGATCTCGGCGCCCCGGTTCTCGAAGCAGAAGACCTGTTCGACGGAGGGCAGATGCGACAGCTCGGAGGTGCGGTCCGTCCAGGCGTCGAGCACCAGCCGCGCCTGCTGTTCGCTCAGCCGGGCGAAGGAGGCGTGGTGGTCGGAGGTGAAGCAGACGACCTCGCACCGCCCCGAGTCCCCCGCCAGCGAGGGGAAGCGGTTCTCGAAGACGACCACGTCGTAGGAGGAGTCGGGGATCTCGCTCAGCCGGTCGCCCTCGGACGGGCACAGCGGGCACTCGTCGGCCGGCGGATGGTACGTGCGGCCCTGGCGGTGCGAGGCGATCGCGACGGAGTCGCCCAGCAGCGGGTCGCGGCGGATCTCGGACGTGGTGACGGTGGCGTCCAGCGGACGGCGGTCGACGGCGTCCCGGACGGTGTCGTCACCCAGGTCGTAGTAGATGAGCTCGCGACCGTCGGCCAGCCGGGTCGAGGTCTTCTTCACTGCCGTACTCCTCTGCACCCACCAGTCTTCCAACACAATCAAACATAACACGCCACAACCGACCAGTGAACGCCTCTGATCACAATCAAACAAAGAACATCACCAGGAGTGTTCAATTACTGAACACAGAGGCATAGGTTCCGCACCGGATCAGTTCGCGAACGAAGCGAGTGCTTATGCAAACCCCCACATATCTAGCTGCAGAGCTTCGACTCCCCACCAACTGGCTGGACTACACGATCCTCGGGATCTACTTCGTCGTGGTGCTCGGCATCGGCTTCGCCGCCCGCCGCTCGGTCAAAACCAGCCTGGACTTCTTCCTCTCGGGCCGCTCCCTGCCCGCCTGGGTCACCGGTCTGGCGTTCATCGCGGCCAACCTGGGCGCCACCGAGATCCTCGGCATGGCCGCCAACAGCGCCCAGTACGGCGTCTACACCACGCACTGGTACTGGATCGGCGCCATCCCGGCGATGGTCTTCCTCGGCCTGGTGATGATGCCCTTCTACTACGGCAGCAAGGTCCGCTCGGTCCCCGAGTTCCTGCTGCTGCGCTTCGACAAGGCGGCCCACCTGCTCAGCTCGGTCCTCTTCGCGGCCGCCGCCATCCTCATCGCCGGCGTCAACCTGTACGCCCTGGCGATCGTCGTCGAGGCCCTTCTGGGCTGGCCGCAGTGGGTGGCGATCGTCGTCGCCGGCTTCTTCGTGCTGGCCTACATCACCCTGGGCGGCCTGTCCTCGGCGATCTACAACGAGGTCCTGCAGTTCTTCGTCATCCTGGCCGCGCTCATCCCGATCACGGTGCTGGGCCTGAAGAGCGTCGGCGGCTGGGACGGCCTGTCCGACTCCCTCACGGCCTCGCGCGGCGGCGACTTCATGACGTCGTGGGGCGGAACCGGCATCGGCAGTGACAACCCGCTCGGCGCCAACTGGCTGACCATCGTCCTCGGTCTCGGTTTCGTCCTCTCCTTCGGCTACTGGACGACCAACTTCGCCGAGGTGCAGCGCGCCCTGTCCGCGAGAAACCTCTCGGCGGCCCAGCGCACCCCGCTGATCGCCGCGTTCCCGAAGATCTTCATCGTCTTCCTGGTGATGATCCCGGGCCTGGTCGCAGCGGTCCTGGTGCCCAAGATCGGCACCGCCGACTCCGACCTCCAGTACAACGACGCCATCCCGTACCTGATGGAGCAGCTGCTGCCCAACGGTGTCCTGGGCATCGCCGTGACCGGTCTGCTGGCCGCGTTCATGGCGGGCATGGCGGCCAACGTCTCCTCCTTCAACACCGTCTTCACCACCGACATCTGGGCGAAGTACGTGGTGAAGCACCGCGAGGACGCGTACTACGTCCGCTTCGGCCGCCTGATCACGGCGATCGGCGTGCTCGCCTCCATCGGCACGGCGTTCCTGGCCAGCTCCTTCTCCAACATCATGAGCTACCTCCAGACGCTGTTCTCCTTCTTCAACGTCCCGATGTTCGTGGTCTTCATCATCGGCATGTTCTGGAAGCGGGCGTCGATGAAGTCCGGCTTCTGGGGCCTGATCGCGGGCACCACGGCGGCGATGCTGAACTACTTCTGGATCTACAAGCAGGGCATCGTCGACATCCCCTCCGACCAGGGCGCCAACTTCGTGTCCGCGATCGCGGGCTTCGTCGCGGGCGCGGTGGTCATGGTCGCCGTGTCCCTCTTCACCGCCCCCAAACCCGCCGACGAACTCCAGGGCCTGGTCTACGGCACCCGCTCCCCCGGTATGGCCGAGCCGCCCGCGGAGGGCGACGACGCCTGGTACCGCAAGCCGGCACTGCTCGGCTGGGGCGCGGTGGTCCTGGCCGCCGCCTGCTACATCCCGTTCTCGTTCTGACCGCGGGAGGATGGAGAGACCATGTCAGAGCACTACTCCGAGCGCGACCTCCAGCGTGAGATCACCGACCTGGAGACCAAGTCGGCGACGGCCGCCCGCCTCTTCGACATCCGTCGCATCATCGGCGGACTGTTCGTCGTGTACGGCGTGATCGTCACGATCGCCGGCTTCACCGCCTCCGACGCCGACATCAAAAAGGCCGAGGGCGTGAACATCAACCTGTGGACGGGCCTGGGGATGCTGGTCCTCGGCCTGCTGTTCCTCCTCTGGCTGAAGCTGAGGCCGACGGCTCCGCCACCACCGGACGCGATCCCCGAGGAACGGAAGGAGTAGTTCCCGCAGCCCGGCACCCACGGCGTGCCGGGCTCTGGTGCGAACCGACCGGATTGCGCAGCCCGGCGCCTGGGTGGAACCGGCGGGCAATTGCGCACCCCAGCGCCCACGCGTTGCCGCCGCGCCCACCCTCCCCCACTCTCGGCTTCGCTCGAGCGGGGGGGGGGACCCCCATCGCCCCAGCGACACGACCGCCCGCAGCGGCGGCGTCAGGCGACCGCCCGCAGTGGCGCGTACGGCGTGGAGGGGTCGGGGCGGGGGTGTTCGCCCGCAGTGGCTGGCGCGCCCCCGCCCCCGCCTCTCAAGCCCCCCATTCCGCGCCAGTCCGAGGACGGACCCCCCCGACCCGGCCCCGACCCACCCACCCCCCGTAGGCGCCACGCCCGCCCCCACCGAAGCCGCGCAGGCACCGCAGGTCTCCCCGCCCGAGCCCCGACCGTCCGACCGTCCCCGTCCAACCGCCCCCGGGTCCGACCGACGTCAGCCGACCGGACCCGCCCGATCCAGCAACCCCGTCCGCGCGGCCAGCGCCGCCGCCTCCAACCGCGACCCCACCCCCAGCTTCATCAGCACCCGCTGCACATGCGTCCGCGCCGTCGACGCCGCGATGCCCATCCCCGCCGCGATCAGCCGCGTGTCCTCCCCCTCGGCCACCCGCACCAGCACCTCCACCTCCCGAGGCGTCAGCATGTGCAGCAGCCGCTGCCCCTCGTCGTCCGGCTGCGCCACGGGATTCAGCAGCTCACCGAACGCACCCTGCAACAACTGCGGCGCCACCGCCACCTCCCCCGCCCGCGCCTTCATGATCGCCCGCTCGACGCCCTCGATGCGTTCGTCGTGCCGCACGTATCCCGACGCCCCCGACGCGAACGCCGCCGCGATCCCCCGCGGCGACGGCACCGGCCCCAGCACCACCACCGCCACCTGCGGCCGCTCCCGCTTGATCTTCACGATCGGATCGAACGTCCCCGGCTCCGCCGGCGCCGCCGTCCCCAGCAGACACACCTCCGGCGCCCTGCTGATCACCAGGTCCGCCGCCCCCACCGCCGGCGCGGCCGCGGCCAGCACCCGGTGTCCCCGCAGCTTCAGCGCCGAGGCCAACGCCTCGGCGAGCAGTCGGTGGTCGTCGACCACCATCAGCCGCACTCCCATCGAACAACCAACCCCCCAGACCGCGCGCACCCCCTGTGCGCCGCACCCCGGGTCCCGACTCCCCGAGGATGCCCACGGAAGCTACACGCTGCTTCGCCGTAGCGCTGCCCCTACCGGCGAGAATCGCCCCCTGATCGCCGAAATTCTCGTATTCCGCAGCGCCGGGCACAGCAGTCGCGATACGCCTGCGGCCCCGTCCCTGACCGGGACGGGGCCGCACACAACACATACCGAACGAACGATCAGCCGGTACCGAAAGCGATCACCAGATACTCCTCGTCCGAACTGGAGAAGTCACTGGCGTACACCCCCGACATGTACAGACCGCCCTGCGCGTAGAGGATCTCGGCGTAGTCCGGCAGCATCCGCGTCTCCACGTTCCGCACGGCCTCCGTCGCCGGGTTCTCCATCAGCGTCGTCTGCTTGAAGGACGCACCGTCGATGCTCACGATCTGCCCGCCCTTGTCGTAGGGCGGACGCTTGTACGCCAGTACGTTGCCGCCGTCCATCCGCAGCGGGGTGAGCTGGTAGCCGTCGCCCGCGTCGGCGCGCTGTCCCGTCTGCTTTCCGGTCGACAGGTCGAAGGCGACGACCTCGTTGGTCTGGCTGTACTCGCCGGTGCCCTCGTGCTCCTCGGTCGGGATGTACAGCCGGTCGTTGCCGACGGCGAGTCCGCTGCACTTCTCGATCCTGGTGATGATGTCGCAGCGGGCCGCGAACTCCTCACCCGGCGCGGAGATGCGCGTGCGCAGCTTGCCGGTCTTGTTGTCGATGGAGAAGAAGTCCGAGATGCCGCTGCCGTCGCCCGCGGTGTCGCCGACGTCGGCGGCCACGACCAGGGGTTCGGTGGACACGATGCCCGCGTACTCGATGCCTTCGTCCATCTTGTACTCGGAGACGACCTTGCCGGACTTGGGGTCGATGGTCTGGATGTGCAGCTGGCGCTGCTCGTAGGTGCCGCACTTGCGGACCGCGACCAGTTTCGCGCCGCCGCCGTACCCGGCGTCGTAGCAGGCGTCGGACGTCTTGGGCGCCCAGAGCTGCTTGCCGGAGGCGACCTCCCAGGCGGCGCCGCCGCTGGTGCTGCCCGCGGCGACCGTGCCGCCGCTGATGGTGACGTTGTTGAAGCTGATCGGCATGGTCCCGGACTTGGCGGTCTTGGTCCACACCTCCTCGCCGGCGGCCAGGTCGATCAGTGCGACGTTCGTGCAGCGCTGGGGGTCGTCCTTGGTCGGCATGGCCGGCTTGTAGATGACGGCCGTCTTGTTGTCGTCGGTGACGTGGGCGGTGGCTTCGCAGACCGGGCCGGGCAGGTCGATCGTCCACTTCTTGGTGCCCTTGGCACGGTCGTAGCCGACGATCTCGGCGATGCCGCTCTTGGCGTACACGGTGTCGGTCAGCCAGGACCCGGAGGTGGAGATGGTGCTGCTGCCCTTGGGGACCTTGGGTGCGGGTACCTGGAACAGCACCTTGGAGGCGGTGTCGGCGGGGGCCTTCTCCTTGGCGCCGGTGGAACCGCCGCCGGCGTCACCGCCCTTGGTGTCGCCGCCGGTGCCGCCGGTTTCCGCGGTGGTCTGCTTGTCGTCGTCCTTGCCGGACGACGAGGCGTACCAGACGCCTCCGCCGACGATCAGGGCGATGGCCACGACCGCCGCGACGACGATGCCCATCTGCGCGCTGAACTTCCGTCCGCCGCCGGGCTGTCCGGGCTGCGGTTGCATCGGCATGGTCGGCGGCTGCGGATACCCGTACCCGGGCTGCCCGTATCCGGGCTGGCCGTATGCGGGCTGACCGTATCCGGGCTGGCCGTACCCGGGCTGCCCCTGCGCACCCGGCTGCTGCGGCTGCCCATAAGGCCCGGACGGCTGAGGCTGCTGCTGCGGCTGCTGCCCGGGATATCCGTACCCGGCGGCCGGCGTGGGCGGCTGCTGCGGGTACCCGTACCCGGGTCCCTGCGGAGCCGACGGCCCGGCCGCGGGCGGCGGGGTCCCCGGCGGCCCGGCCGGAGGGGTCTGCGGTGCCTGCGGGTAGCCGTACCCGGGCTCGGGGTTCTTGCTGAGGTCGGGCCCGCTCGGGGCCCCGGACGGCTGGGCGGGCGGCTGGGCGGGCGGCTGCTGCTGGGAGGAGGGGTCCTGCGGCGGCCCGAACCCGGGCTGCTGCGGGGGCTGGTTCGGCGGCGGTGGCGGCTGAGTCATGGCGTGTGCACCTCGGAGAAGGGACGGCGGGCGGCGGGGAAGCGAGGAGGACGGAGCGGGACCGGGTGCCTCACTTGCCGTAGGCGAGCATCAACTTCTCCTTCGACTCGTCGTTGCCGGTGAGCCGGGTGGTGGAGATGTAGAAGCGCCCGTCGACCCAGTCGATGGACCTGCTGAAGAAGCTGTTCTCGATGTCGGCGACGCCCTGCGGGTTCTGCATCAGCTCGACCGGCTTGTGGCTGCTGCCGCCGACGGGGAGGGACACGACCTGGCCGCCGGAGTCGTACGAGGGCTCCACGTAGGCGATGAGGTTGCCGCCCTCGACCTTCATGGGCACCATCGAGTCCTCCACCGGGGACTTCTGGCGCCAGCGCTCCTTGCCGTTGTCGAGGCTGATCGCGACGATCTCGTTGGCGCCGGTGGTCGCCTCGGTGGGCAGGTAGAGGGTGTTGGCGTCGACGGCGACGCCCTCGCAGCCCTGGAGGTCGCGGGCGAGGACGGCCCAGCCGCAGCCGGGGGCGAAGTTCTCGTCGACGGAGACCTGCGAGCGCACCTTGCCGCCGGCGGTGAAGGCGGCGATGTTCCAGACCTTCTTGTCGCCGTCCTCTTCCTTGGTGGCGTAGAGGACGAGCGGGTCGACGGAGTAGGCCCGCTCGATCCGCCAGCCCTTCTCGTACGCGTAGGTCCACTTGACCTTGCCGGTGGCGGGGTCGAGTTCGCGGACCTCGTCGTGCTCGTTGTTGCCGCCGGCGCCGCAGGAGGCGACCTGGATCAGCCGCTTCCCGCCGGCGAAGGCGGCGGGGAAGCAGGCGTCGCCGTACTTCCGGGAGTCGAACAGCTTGTCGCCGGTGCGCATGTCGTACGCCGTGCCGGACTGCGAGCGGCCCACCATGAGGGTGTTGCCGGCGAGGGACATCTCGATGGACAGCACAGAGTCGAACAGTGCGCCGTCGGCGACTTCCTGGGTCCAGCCCTTCTCGCCGGTGTTGAGGTCGACGAGCTGGAGCTGGTTGCACTTGGCGCGGTCGCTGCTGCCGCTCATGTGCGCGACGACGATTCTGTCGTCGGACGTCTTGTCCTGGGTGACGGCGCAGATCTTCTGCGGGAAGGCGATGGCCTCCCAGGCGGGCTTGCCGTCGGTGACGTTGTAGGCGGAGAGTTCCTTGTAGGCCGCCTTCACCGCCACCTTGTCGGTGATCCACATGCCGGGGGCGTCGGCGCCGGAACCGGGCGCGTCGGGCGCCTCCTTGTACCAGAGCACCTTCGACTCGCCTGCCTTGCGGCCCTTGTTGAGGTCCTCGGGGTCCTCGCCGCCGTCGCCGCTGCCGTCGCCAGGGTTGACCGGGGCGCCGGAGCCGTTCGGTGCGGGGTCGTCGGACCCTTGGGCGACGGGTTTGTCGTCCTTGCCGCTGTCGCTGTCGCCGGAGACGGCCCACACGGTGCCGCCGATCACCAGCAGCGCGGCCACCGCGGCACCGACGACCAGGGCGGGCTTGCCCTTGAAGGGGTTGCGGGAGCCGGAGCCGCCGGGCGGGGTGCCGGGCGCGCCGGGGAACTGCGGCTGCTGCGGGTAGCCGTACCCGGGCTGTCCGTACGGGCCGGGCTGCTGCGGCTGTCCGTACGGGCCCGGCTGCTGCGGCTGCCCGTAGGGGCCGGGGGCGTAGGACCCGGAGGCGTACGGGCCGGGCTGCTGCGGAGGCTGCTGCTGCGGGTAGCCGTACCCGGGCTGCGGCGGGCCGGCCGGCGGTCCTTGCGGCGTGCCCTGCGGGGGCGGTGGGGTCTGCGGAGCGCCGAACCCACCGCCCGGCGGCGGTTCCTGAGGTGCTCCGAAGCCACCGTGCGGCGGCTGGTTGGGCGGCTGAGTCATCAGCGCGTTCCCCCTTACTCACTGATTTTTAGCCACGCCCTGAGGTGCGTGATGAACCCGTGGTCGTCTTCAGACAGTTCTCAGACGGCTCTTTCTATCACCCGGTGCGGACAGGCCACCGGGCCGTGTCCTGCCCTGTTCCCAAGGGAGGACCGGCCCGTGATGAGCCCGTTACGCGCCTTCACGCCCTCTCCACGCAACGCACGCCCCCGGTGCGCTTCCGGGAGTGCGGCTCAGGCGTCCTCCGCCAGTTCCAGCCAGGTCAGTTCGAGTTCCTCACGCCGGCCGGCCAGCTCCCGCAGTTCGGCGTCGAGTTCGGCGACCTTCGCGAAGTCGGTGGCGTGCTCGGCGATGGCGGCGTGCAGCTTGGTCTCCTTCTCGGAGATCTTGTCCAGCTGGCGTTCGATCTTCTGCAGTTCCTTCTTGGCGGCGCGCTGGTCGGCGGCGCTCCTCTCCGGCGTCGCGCTCTGCGCGGCGGCGGCCGGGACGGCGGCCGCGGCGGCGGCCTCCTCCATCCGCTTGCGCCGCTCCAGGTACTCGTCGATCCCGCGCGGCAGCATCCGCAGGGTGCCGTCGCCGAGGAGGGCGAACACGCGGTCGGTGGTGCGCTCGACGAAGAACCGGTCGTGGGAGATGACGATCATCGAGCCGGGCCAGCCGTCGAGGAGGTCCTCGAGCTGGGTGAGGGTCTCGATGTCGAGGTCGTTGGTGGGCTCGTCGAGGAAGAGGACGTTGGGTTCGTCCATGAGCAGGCGCAGCAGCTGGAGCCGGCGCCGCTCACCGCCGGAGAGGTCGCCGACCGGCGTCCACTGCTTCTCCTTGTTGAACCCGAACGTCTCGCACAGCTGCCCGGCGGTCATCTCGCGCCCCTTGCCGAGGTCGACGCGCTCGCGCACCTGCTGCACGGCCTGCAACACCCGCCATTCCGGGTCGAGTTCGGCGACCTCCTGGGAGAGGTAGGCGAGCTTGACCGTCCTGCCGACGCGGACCTGCCCGGCCGCGGGCTGGACCTCGCCCTCGCTCCTGGCGGCGTCGGCGAGCGCCCGCAGCAGGGACGTCTTGCCCGCCCCGTTGACGCCGACGAGACCGATGCGGTCACCGGGCCCGAGCTGCCAGGTGATGTGCTTCAGCAGCACCTTGGGCCCGGCCTGGACGGTGACGTCCTCCAGGTCGAACACGGTCTTGCCGAGCCGGGACGACGCGAACTTCATCAGCTCGCTGCTGTCGCGGGGCGGCGGTACGTCCGCGATCAGCTCGTTGGCGGCTTCGACGCGGAAGCGCGGCTTGGACGTCCGTGCGGGGGCGCCGCGGCGCAGCCAGGCCAGCTCCTTGCGGACCAGGTTCTGCCGCTTGGCCTCCTCGGTGGCGGCGATGCGTTCCCGTTCGGCGCGGGCGAAGACGTAGTCGGAGTAGCCGCCCTCGTACTCGTAGACGCTGCCGCGCTGCACGTCCCACATGCGGGTGCAGACCTGGTCGAGGAACCAGCGGTCGTGGGTGACGCACACGAGCGCGGACCGGCGGTTGCGCAGGTGCTCGGCGAGCCAGGCGATGCCCTCGACGTCGAGGTGGTTGGTCGGCTCGTCGAGGACGATCAGGTCCTGCTCCTCGATGAGCAGTTTGGCGAGCGCGATGCGCCGCCGCTCACCGCCGGACAGCGGGCCGATGACGGTGTCCAGGCCCTTGGGGAATCCGGGCAGGTCGAGTCCGCCGAAGAGTCCGGTCAGGACGTCCCTGACCTTGGCGTTGCCCGCCCATTCGTGGTCGGCCATGTCGCCGATGACCTCGTGCCGGACGGTGGCCTCGGGGTCGAGGGAGTCGTGCTGGGTGAGCACGCCGAGCCGCAGCCCGCCGGAGTGGGTCACGCGCCCGGTGTCGGCCTCCTCCAGCCGGGCGAGCATCCGGATGAGCGTGGTCTTGCCGTCTCCGTTGCGTCCCACCACCCCGATCCGGTCCCCTTCGGAAACGCCGAGGGAAATGCCGTCGAGCAGGGCACGGGTGCCGTACACCTTGCTGACGTTCTCGACATTGACCAGGTTGACGGCCATTTCTCTCCTGCCAGGGGGGATGGGTCGATCCTCCAGGGTAGTCGGGCGGCGGACCGCTCCGGCGGGGGTGCTCGGGAGGGCCCGGCGGCCTCCCGTTCACTCGGCAGAACGGCCCCCGGCGTCTCCGGGTCGTCCCGGGCGTCCCCGGACGTCCCGGACGTCCCGCCGGTCAGCGTCCGGTGACCGTCGCCCCGGGCGCGGGCCCGGACGCCGTCCGTACGGACCGGCAGGTACCGGAGGCCGCCAGGGCCCGCTCCACCGCGGCCGCCGACTCCGGATCGCGCACGAGGAACGCCGTGGTCGGGCCGGAGCCGGACACCAGCGCGGCCAGGGCTCCCGCCTCGCGGCCGGCCGCGAGGGTGCCGGCGAGTTCCGGGAAGAGGGAGAGGGCGGCGGGCTGGAGGTCGTTGGTGACGGTGGCGGCGAGTGCGTCGGCGTCGCCCTTGGCGAGGGCGGCGATCAGCTCCTGGGAGGCCACGGGCTCCGGGACGTGCCGTCCCTCGGCGAGCCGGTCGAACTCCCGGAACACCGCCGGGGTGGACAGGCCGCGCGAGGCCATGGCGAACACCCAGTGGAAGGTGCCGCCGGTCTCCAGCGGCGTCAGCCGCTCACCCCGCCCGGTGCCGAGGGCGGCCCCGCCGACCAGGCTGAACGGCACGTCGCTGCCCAGTTCGGCGCAGATGTCGAGGAGTTCCTCGCGCGAGGCGCCGGTTCCCCACAGGGTGTCGCAGGCGAGGAGGGCGCCCGCGCCGTCCGCGCTGCCGCCCGCCATGCCGCCGGCGACGGGGATGTCCTTGGCGATGTGGATGTGGACGTCCGCGCTCCGGCCGTACCGGTCGGCGAGGAGCAGGGCGGCGCGGGCGGCGAGGTTGGTGCGGTCCAGCGGGACCTGGCCGGCGTCGGGGCCCTCGCAGGTGATGCGGAGTCCGTCGGCGGAGGGCGTCACGGTGACCTCGTCGTACAGGCCGACCGCGAGGAACACGTTGGCCAGGTCGTGGAAGCCGTCCGGGCGGGCGGCGCCGACCGCCAGCTGGACGTTGACCTTGGCGGGGACGCGGACGGTGACGCTCACGCGGTGCGCTCCTTGTGCTCGGCGATGCGCGCGAACTCCTCGACGGTCAGGGACTCGCCCCGGGCCTGCGGCGACACCCCGGCCGCGACCAGAGCGGCCTCGGCCGCCGCGGCGGAGCCGGCCCAGCCGGCGAGCGCGGCCCGCAGGGTCTTGCGGCGCTGGGCGAAGGCGGCGTCGACGACGGCGAACACCTCGCGCCGGGAGGCGGTGGTCTTCAGCGGCTCGGTACGGCGGACCAGGGAGACCAGTCCGCTGTCGACGTTGGGCGCCGGCCAGAAGACGTTCCGCCCGATGGCGCCGGCCCGCTTGACCTCGGCGTACCAGTTGGCCTTGACCGAGGGCACGCCGTACACCTTCGAGCCGGGCGCGGCGGCGAGCCGGTCGGCGACCTCCGACTGGACCATGACGAGGGTGCGCTCGATGCTCGGGAAGCTTTCGAGCATGTGCAGCAGCACCGGGACGGCCACGTTGTAGGGGAGGTTCGCGACCAGGGCGGTCGGGGCCGGTCCCGGCAGTTCGGTGACGTGCATCGCGTCGGAGTGGACCAGCGCGAACCGGTCGGCGCGCCCGGGCATGCGCGCGGCGATGGTGGCGGGCAGCGCGGCGGCGAGGACGTCGTCGATCTCCACGGCGGTGACCCGGTCGGCGACCTCCAGCAGCGCCAGCGTCAGCGAGCCGAGGCCCGGGCCGACCTCGACGACCGTGTCGTCGGGGCGGACCTCGGCGGTGCGGACGATACGGCGGACGGTGTTGGCGTCGATGACGAAGTTCTGGCCGCGCTGCTTGGTGGGCCGTACGCCGAGGGCGGCCGCCAGTTCACGGACGTCGGCAGGGCCCAGCAGGGCGTCGGGGGTGGGGCTGGTCACGGGACAAGGGTACGGGGCACGGGGACCTTGCAGGTCACGCCTGCGGGTAGCCGAAGGCGCGGGCGGTGTTCGCCCCGAGCGCCGCGGCCAGGGTGTCCTCGTCGACGCCCCGCACGGCCGCCATGGCGCGCACCGTGACCGGCACCAGGTACGGGGCGTTCGGCCGTCCCCGGTAGGGCGCCGGTGTGAGGAACGGCGCATCGGTCTCCACCAGGAGCAGCTCCGCCGGGGCCACGGCGAGCGCGTCCCGCAGGTTCTGCGCGTTCTTGAAGGTGACGTTGCCGGCGAAGGACATGTAGTAGCCGGCGCTCGCGCAGATCTCCGCCATCTCGGCGTCGCCCGAGTAGCAGTGGAAGACGGTCCGCTCGGGGGCGCCCTCCTCCTTGAGGACGCGCAGGACGTCGGCGTGGGCGTCGCGGTCGTGGATCACCAGGGTCTTGCCGTGCCGCTTGGCGATCTCGATGTGGGCGCGGAAGGACTTCTCCTGCGCCTCCTTGCCCTCGGGCCCGGTGCGGAAGTAGTCGAGGCCGGTCTCGCCGACGCCCCTGACCTGCGGCAGCGCGGCCAGCCGGTCGATCTCGGCGAGCGCCTCGTCGAGGCCCGCGTCGCCGCCGGGCTCGCGGGCGCCCTGCCGGGACCAGCCGTCGGGGTCGCCGTGCACGATCCGCGGGGCCTCGTTGGGGTGCAGCGCGACCGTGGCGTGGACGGCGTCGTGCGCCGCCGCCGTCTCGGCCGCCCAGCGCGAACCGGCGAGGTCGCAGCCGACCTGCACGACCGTCGTCACTCCCACCGAGGCGGCCTTGGCGAGGGCCTCCTCGACCGTGCCGGACTGCATGTCCAGGTGGGTGTGGGAATCCGCGACCGGGACCCGCAGGGGCTCCGGGAGCGGCGGCGCGGCGTTCTTGTCGGCGGCGTTCGAAGGCATGTCCCGATCCTACGGAAGCGCCGAGGAAGCCCGGGCCTGTCGTTCGGATCATCCCGGCGTCGCGGGGTCCGGCACGCATCCGAGCCCGCTCGGTCCGGTCGGAAGGCACCGCGCCTCACCGCCGGGCTGATCCGGAACGCGGCAAATCTAGACGGGGCCCGTTCCGGCGCTCTTCGCCGCGACGACCGCGTCGAACACCTGCCGCTTGGGCAGGCCGGCCTCCACGGCCACCGCGGCGATCGCCTCCTTGCGGCGCTCGCCGGCCTCCTCGCGCACCCGTACCCGGCGCACCAGTTCCGCGGCGTCCAGTTCCTCGGGGCCCTTGTCCGGCGCGCCCTCGACCACCACGGTGATCTCCCCGCGCACGCCCTCGGCCGCCCACGCGGCGAGCTCGGCCAGCGGGCCCCGGCGGACCTCCTCGTACGTCTTGGTCAGCTCCCGGCAGACGGCGGCCCGGCGTTCGGCGCCGAAGACCTCGGCCATCGCGGCGAGGGTGTCGTCGAGGCGGTGCGGGGCCTCGAAGTAGACGAGGGTGCGCCGCTCCTCGGCCACCTCGCGCAGCCGTCCCAGCCGTTCCCCGGCCTTGCGGGGCAGGAAGCCCTCGAAGCAGAACCGGTCCACGGGCAGCCCGGACAGGGCGAGCGCGGTGAGCACGGCGGACGGTCCGGGCACCGCGGTGACCTTGATGTCCCGCTCGACGGCCGCGGCGACCAGCCGGTAGCCGGGGTCGGACACGGACGGCATCCCGGCGTCCGTCACCAGCAGCACACGCGCGCCGCCCGCCAGCTCCTCGACCAGCTCGGGCGTGCGGGCGGACTCGTTGCCCTCGAAGTACGACACGACGCGTCCCCGGGGCGTGACGCCGAGCGCCTGGGTCAGCCGGCGCAGCCGCCGGGTGTCCTCGGCGGCGACGACGTCGGCGCCGGCGAGTTCCTCGGCGAGCCGGGGCGGGGCGTCGGAGACGTCGCCGATGGGGGTGCCTGCGAGTACGAGGGTTCCGGTCACGCCACCATCCTCCCAGGGCCGCGCGGCCCGGACGCGACGGGAGCCGGGGCGGCACCTCAGCCGGGACGGCACCGCAACCGGGACGGGACCGGAGCCCGGAGCCGGGGCGGGACCGGGACGGCACGGGAGCCCGGAGCCGGGGCGCCACCCGAATCGGGACGGCACCGGAGCCGGGGCGCCACCGGAGCCGGGACGGCACCGGAACCGGGACGCGACCGGAGCCCGGAGCCGGGGCGGAACCGGGACGGCACCGGAGCCGGGGCGCCACCCGAATCGGGACGGCACCGCAACCGGGACGCGACCGCAGCCCGGAGCCGGGGCGCCACCGGAACCGGGACGGGACCGGAGCCGGGGCGGGACCGGACGCAGGCGGGGCATACCGCCCATGCGCGGGACTCACACAGCGCCGTTCCCTACGATGGCGCGGTGACCAGTACCGCGTCCTCCATGGACCTCCGGAAGGACCAGCCGCCGCACGAGCAGCAGCCGGCGTGGCACCGGCGGCTGCGCCGTTTCGGCCACCCAGGGCCGGACGCCGGGGGCGATGTCCGCGACCGTCTGGTCCCGCCGTACACCGAGCCGTCGGGCCGGCTGTGGGCGACGCTCGGGGTGCCGCCGGGGCTCGCCGGGCGGATCACCCGCTGGTCGGCGTGGGGCGGCCCGCTGCTGGTCGCGCTGCTGGCCGGGGTGCTGCGGTTCTGGAACCTGGGCAGCCCGAAGGCGGTGATATTCGACGAGACGTACTACGCCAAGGACGCGTGGGCGCTGGTCCACCGCGGCTTCGAGGTCAACTGGGACAAGAACGCCAACGACCTGATCCTGTCCTCCGGCGGAAACGTGCCCGTCCCGACGGACGCCGCGTACGTGGTGCATCCGCCGGTCGGCAAGTACGTCATCGGGCTGGGCGAGCTGATGTTCGGGTTCGACCCGTTCGGCTGGCGGTTCATGACGGCCCTGCTCGGCACGCTGTCCGTGCTGCTGCTGTGCCGCATCGGCCGGCGCCTGTTCCGCTCCACGTTCCTCGGCTGCCTGGCGGGCGCGCTGATGGCGGTGGACGGGCTGCACTTCGTGATGAGCCGGACCTCGCTGCTCGACGGCGTGCTGATGTTCTTCGTGCTGGCGGCGTTCGGCTGCCTGCTGGTCGACCGGGACCGGGCGCGGGAGAAACTCGCGGCCGCGCTGCCGGTGGACGCCGACGGCCGGGCCCGGCCGGACGCGTACGCCGCGGAGACCACCCGGATCGGTTTCCGGCCCTGGCGGCTGGCGGCGGGCGTGCTGCTGGGCCTGGCGATCGGCACCAAGTGGAACGGCCTGTACGTCACGGCCGCGTTCTGTGTGATGGCGGTGCTCTGGGACGTCGGCTCGCGCCGGGTCGCCGGCGCCCGCCGGCCCCGGCTGGCCGTGCTGCAGCGGGACCTGGGCTGGGCCTTCCTGTCCACCGTCCCGGTGGCGGTGGTCACCTACTTCGCGTCCTGGACCGGCTGGATCCTCTCCGCCTCCGACGGCACCGGCGGCTACTACCGCGACTGGGCCACCAAGGACGGCCGGAGCAGCGACTGGTCCTGGCTGTTCCCCGACTGGTGGCGCAGCCTGTGGCACTACGAGAACCAGGTCTACGACTTCCACGTCGGCCTGTCCTCGCCGCACACCTACGAGTCCAACCCGTGGAGCTGGATCGTCACCGGCCGCCCGGTCTCCTACTTCTACGAGTCCCCGGCGCCCGGCACGGACGGCTGTCCCGCCGACGCGGGCGAGAAGTGCGCCCGCGAGGTCCTGGCCATCGGCACGCCGCTGCTGTGGTGGGTGGCGTGCTTCGCGCTCCTGTACGTCCTGTGGCGGTGGTTCTTCCGCCGCGACTGGCGGGCCGGCGCCATCGCCTGCGGCATCGCCGCCGGCTACGCCCCCTGGTTCCTCTACCAGGAACGGACGATCTTCTTCTTCTACGCCATCGTCTTCCTGCCGTTCCTGTGCCTGGCCGTGGCGATGCTGCTGGGCGCCCTGGTCGGCCCGCCCCGCTCCTCCGACACCCGCCGCGTCGCGGGCGCGACGGCCGCGGGCGTCCTGACCCTCCTGATCGCCTGGAACTTCATCTACTTCTGGCCCATCTACACCGGCACGCCCATCCCGATGGACGACTGGCGGGCACGGATGTGGCTGGACACCTGGGTGTAGCCGGGCGGGTCCGCCGTCCGCTGCGTTTCTCCCGCGTATTCGGTGGTCAACAGGCCGAAGCGCCAAGGCCGTTGGCTCAGTGCGGCCGGCCGTCATACTGGAGCCGAAGCTTGTAACTTTTGCGCGCGCCAGGGGGACGGTGGGTGGGGGAAGAGCTACGGCCGGGCAGCCACAAGGACAAGGTGATCCGGGAAGCCCTGGTCGCGATCATGGCACGCGGCGGCTGGCACTTGTACAAGGGAGGCCATTGGGGACTCCTGACCTGTGACGCCGGCTGCCACCGCATCTCCGTGCACGGGACACCAAGGGTCTCGGAGCGACATGCTCGCGACCTCCTGCGTGAAGCTCGTACCTGCCCACTGCCCGATGACGACCCCCGCAGTGTCAAGCGCCCGGACGCCTGACATCCCGCTTGACGGCTCTCGGACGGGGTACCGTACCGTTGACGACTGTCAACAGGTTCCATCGACAGCGGGGGGAGTTGCCGATGACGACTTACGCTCTCAGGTTCGAGGTGGACCCGCCGACCGACCGTGAGGCTCTGGAAGCGGCCTTCTACGAGCACTTCGACGGGCTCCTCGCCGAGTCGTTCGGCCGCTGGCTGGTCACGATCTACATGGATGGCCACCGAAACGGCATCAGTGCCGCTCAATGCGCCGTAATGGAACTGAAGGACAAGGTCGGTGCCACGCCCCGCCGAACGGACCGCGACCTGGTGGACGCCGCAGAGATCGCCCGCAGAATCGGCCGCAGCCGGGAGAGCATCCGGCAACTGATCGCGGGTGAGCGACGCAAAGGAATGGCATTCCCCACCCCCTCAGGGGCCCCGAACGGCAAGCGTATTTGGGAGTGGGGCACCGTGAACGAATGGCTGAGGATCAACCTTCCAGGGGAAGGTGACACCGAGCGCTACTTGAGCAAGGACGAGTGCGCCGTAGTGGACGCGTGGATTCTCCGCTGGGCCACCATGCCGCGCGATCAGCACGTCCGCACGGAATTCTTCGAGATCACCGCTTCGGAGGCGATCCACAGCGAGCCGCGCCGCCGGTCGCGCCATGCAACGGAGGCATGGGTTTCGTCCTGGAACGTCCCTGGTCCGGTTGTACAGCGGGAGCCCGTTCCGTCCTCGAAGTCAGGGTGAGGTGACTGACCATGCCATTCGTGATCCAGGTCTCGAAGGCGGAGCGGGAGCAATCCGCGTCGGTGGGCACTTACGCCCGGCTGAGCGACATCAGCATCCTGGAGCTTCACGGCAAAGTCCTCGACGCGGAAGCAGCGGAGGAACTCACCCCGATCAACGAGCTGAACTCCTCCGTGACCGTCGGACTCACGGAGGACAGCTTGATGTATCGCTTCAAGCACGAGTTCACGGTCAAGGGGAAGAACAACAAAGACGCCCTCTACCTTTGCACCGAGGTAGGCGTCATCTTCGATGTGTCGAGTGCCGGAAACGCCGAGGAGGCGTTCAGCGCGGAAGCGGTGAACGCGTTCGGACGTACGACTGCGATCGCAGCCGTATACCCCTATCTGCGCGCCAGCATTTCCGATCTCACAGGGCGTCTCTGCTCTTCTCACATGACCATGGACCTCCTGGCCATGGAGGACGACCAAGAGGCGTAGGGGGTCTCGATTCCGGCGCAGGGCAGGCGACAGGTGCTGCCCGGCTCGCAGTCGGAGGCCCGGCCGGAGTCAGGCTCCGGACGTGGCGCGCCAGCCGTTCCGTCCTGTTCTCCGGGCCGCCGGAGCAGGGTCTCTCTTCGGACAACAAACGGACACGGCCTCCCCGGTCGTCGCACGCGGCGCATAGAGTGCTCAGCCGCCGGACTTTTTGAACGTGTTCAGAAGATGCGGGGGGTCCGGCGGGGAGGGGATCGCCCGATGGGCAAGGGGGTCAAGGTCGCCGTCGTCGGCGGGGTGTTCGCCGTGATGGTGGGCGGCGCTGGCTACGGGGTGTACAACATCGTCTCCGCCGTGAGCGGTGGCGGGTCAGGCGGCGCGGGCGCGGCGGAGACGAAGAGATCCGGGCCGCCGGGCGCGGACGAGGTCCGCGCGACCAGCGAGGCGTTCTTCGCGGCGTGGGAGAAGGGGGACGGGGCCGGGGCGGCGTCGTACACGGACAACGCGCAGGAGGCCGGCGCGCTGCTGACGGGGTACGGCGAGGACGCCCGCATCGGGGCGGTGCGGATCACGCCGGGCAAGGTCACCGGCACGACCGTGCCGTTCACCGTGAAGGCGACCGTCCGCTACGACGGGACGTCGAAGCCGCTGAGCTACGCGAGCGAGCTGACCGTGGTGCGCGGGCGGACGACCGGGCGGGCGCTGGTCGACTGGGAGCCGTCCGTCGTCCACCCGGACCTGAAGGAGGGCGACACGCTCGTCACCGGGGAGTCCGCGCAGCCGCCCATCGAGGCGGTGGACCGCGACGGCGTGGTGCTGACGAAGGAGAAGTACCCCTCGCTCGGCCCGGTGCTGGACACCCTGCGCGAGAAGTACGGGGAGCAGGCGGGCGGCACTCCCGGTGTCGAACTGGTGATCAAGCACGCGGACGAGACCGCCGACACGCCGCTGCTGACCCTCGCCGAGGGGAAGCCGGGCCGGCTGCGCACCACGATCGGTGCCGCGGTGCAGGACGCGGCGGAGCGGGCGGTGCGGCGGTTCGCCGAGTCGTCGGTGGTGGCGGTGAAGCCGAGCACCGGTGAGGTGCTGGCGGTGGCCAACCACCGCGAGGACGGGTTCAACGCGGCCTTCCAGGGCCAGGTCGCCCCCGGTTCCACCATGAAGATCGTCACCGCGGCCATGCTCATCGACAACGGCGTGACCTCGATGAACGGCCCGGCGCCCTGCCCGCCCACCGCCACCTGGCAGAGCCAGACCTTCAAGAACCTCACCGGCATGCAGCCGGACGAGGGCGCCACCCTCGCCAACAGCTTCCTGCGTTCCTGCAACACGGCCTTCATCAAGCTCATCGACGAGCAGCCGCTCACCGACGCCTCGCTCACCCAGGAGGCCGAGCAGCGGTTCGGGCTCGGCCGCGGCGACTGGAAGACGGGCATCGCCTCCTTCGACGGCAGCGTTCCGGCCTCCGGCGGCCCGGACCGCGCGGCGAACGCGATCGGCCAGGGCCAGGTGCAGATGAACCCGCTCACCATGGCGTCGGTGACGGCCACCGCCATCACGGGAGCCTTCCGCCAGCCCTACCTGGTCCCGCCCGAGCTCGACGGCCGGCAGTTGCGGCAGGCCGACGGTCTGCGGGCGGACACCGCCGCCCAGCTGAAGCAGATGATGCGGCTCACCGCCACGCAGGGCACCGGCCGGGACGCCATGACCGGGCTGAGCGGCGACATCGGCGCGAAGACCGGCAGTGCGGAGGTCGACGGCAAGGCCACCTCGGACAGCTGGTTCACCGGCTTCCGCAACGATGTCGCGGCGGCGGCCATGGCCCAGCAGGGCGGCCACGGCGGCGACGCGGCCGGTCCGATTGTCGCAGCCGTGCTACGAGCGGGCAGCTGATCGCGCCCGGTCCGGAGCGGGACTCTAGGGTGGTGCCGACGTTTGCGCACACGGCGCCCTGCGCGCCCCAGGGGCCACGAGGGCCCCGGAGGGGATCCGAGGGCCCGGCGATCAGCGGAGGAACGGACAGCAGTGGGGAACAGAGGGCACGCCGGTGAGCGGCGGAAGACGAGACCCGCCGTGCTCGGCGGAGTGATCGCCGTGGTCGTCGGCGGTGCCGGTTTCGGCGCCTACGCGCTGCTCGGCGGTGGCGGTGCCGCCGCCGAGGACGGCACGCGGACGACCTCCGCGCAGCAGGAGGAGGACGTCAGGACCGGCCCGCTGTCCGCCGTCGAGGTCACCGGCACGGCCGAGCGCTTCCTCACCGCCTGGCAGTCCGGGAAGGTGAGCGAGGCCGCCGCGGTCACCGACGACCCGAAGGCCGCCGCCGCCCTGCTCACCGCCTACGCCAAGGACGCCGGCGTGAAGGACGTCACCCTCACCGCCGGCGCCCGTTCCGGCGGCAAGGTGCCGTTCTCCGTCAAGGGCACGGTGTCGTACGAGGACGTCAGCAAGCCGCTGGCGTACGACAGCGCGCTGACCGTGGTGCGCCGGGCCGGGGACGGCGAGCCGCGGGTGGCCTGGCGGCCTCAGGTCGTGCACCCCGACCTGAAGGACGGCGACAAGCTGGTCACCGGCGAGTCGGGCACCCCGCCGGTCAAGGCGCTGGACCGGGACGGCGGCGAGCTGACCACCGAGAAGTACCCGTCGCTGGGCTCGGTGCTGGACGGGCTGCGGGAGAAGTACGGCGAGAAGGCGGGCGGCGAGGCCGGCGTCGAGCTGCGGGTGGTGCGCGGCAAGGAGTCGCAGAAGGCGAAGCTGTCCGACAAGACGCTGCTGGAGCTGAGCGAGGGCACGCCGGGCACGGTGAAGACCACGCTGAACCCGTCCCTGCAGGCGGCCGCCGAGGAGCAGGTGGCCCGCAAGGAGCGGGCGTCGGTGGTGGTGGTGCGCCCGTCGACCGGCGAGATACTCGCGGTGGCGAACTCCTCGCACGGCTTCAACGTCGCGTTCCAGGGTTCGCTGGCGCCGGGCTCCACGATGAAGGTGATCACTTCCTCGATGCTGATCGAGAAGGGTCTCGCCTCCATGGACGAGAAGCACCCGTGCCCGAAGTACTTCAGCTACGGCGGCTGGAAGTTCCAGAACGACGACAAGTTCGAGATCAAGGACGGCACCTTCAAGGCGAGCTTCGCGCGGTCCTGCAACACGGCCTTCATCAGCCAGGCGCCCGAGCTGAAGAACGACGACCTGACCAAGCAGGCCCAGCAGGTGTTCGGGCTGTCGATGAACAACTGGCAGGTCGGCGTGCCGACGTTCGACGGCTCGGTGCCGGTGCAGTCGGCGGCGCCGATGGCGGCCTCGCTGATCGGCCAGGGTGGGGTGCGGATGAACCCGCTGAACATGGCGTCGGTGTCGGCGACGGTCCAGTCCGGTGTCTTCCGCCAGCCGTACCTGGTGTCGCCGGAGGTCGACGGGCGCACGCTGGCGACGGCCTCGCGCACCCTGTCGTCCGGCACGCTCGCGCAGCTGCGGGAGCTGATGTCGTACACGGCGGCCTACGGCACGGCCGCGGAGGCGATGGCCGGGGTGGGCGGTCAGACCGGCGCGAAGACCGGGTCGGCCGAGGTCGACGGGCAGAAGAAGCCCAACGGCTGGTTCACCGCGTACCGCGGGGACCTGGCCGCGGCCGGTGTGGTGCAGGCGGCCGGTCACGGCGGCTCGACGGCCGGGCCGATCGTGGCGGCGCTGCTGAAGAACGGCGGCTGAGCCGCAGGGGTCAGTGGGGCACCGGTTCCGCTGCGGCGGCGTGCGTCCGCCGCAGGAACCGGGCCAGCGTCTTCATCTCGAACTCCACCACGGACACGCCGTGCCCGGTGTGGAACTCCACCACGGCCTGTACCCGGCCGCACGGCCAGACGCGTATCGCGCCGCTGCCCGCGGGGGCGCGCAGGCCCTGCTCCAGCAGGTCCCGCTCGACGGTCCATTCGCGGGCCACCGGGCCGGGCAGGCCCACGCGCACGCACCGGGGGTCGGTCTCGGGGTCGTACCGCAGCACCACGGAGACGGCCCCGCGGTCCTCCAGCAGGGGATCCGCGTCCGTGAGGACGTGGACTCGCGCGTACTGTTCGACTACGGACATCGGTGGGCCCCTTACGCTGCGTCAACATGCCCGAAAGGCATGTAAGCCGTATACCCACCCCCCGGTCCCATCCTGCCTCCATTCCGGAATCTCTGCGTCCGGGAGGCGCATATCACATGCGAGATAAGGGTCCGGTCAAGACAAGCCCCTCGCTCTTGCGAATGGCTTGCAACAGCCCCCTATCATCGAACGGTGCACGCACCCGACGGATTCATCAACGCCCCCGTGTCCGCCGCGGCCGGACTGGTCGCCGCCGGCGCGATCGCCGTGAGCCTGCGCGGCGCGCGCCGCGAGCTCGACGAGGCGACGGCACCGCTGGCCGGACTGGTGGCGGCGTTCATCTTCGCCGTGCAGATGCTGAACTTCCCCGTCGCTGCGGGAACCAGCGGCCATCTGCTCGGCGGCGCCCTCGCCGCGATCCTCGTGGGCCCCTTCACCGGGATCCTGTGCGTCTCCGTCGTCCTGCTGATGCAGGCCGTCCTGTTCGCCGACGGCGGGCTGACCGCGCTCGGCGTGAACATCACCGACATGGCGATCGTCACCACCGTCGTCGCCTACGCGCTCTTCCGGGGCCTGGTGACGGTGCTGCCGCGCACCCGCCGCTCGGTGACCGTCGCGTCGTTCGTCGCCGCGCTGGTCTCCGTCCCGGCCTCCGCGCTCGTCTTCACGCTGCTCTACGCGGTCGGCGGCACCGCCGACGTCTCGATCGGCAAGGTCGCCACGGCCATGGTGGGCGTGCACGTCCTCATCGGCATCGGCGAGGCGGTGATCACCGCCCTGACCGTCGGCGCGGTCATCGCCGTCCGCCCGGACCTGGTGCACGGGGCGCGCGGGCTGAAGCAGCGGCTCAAGCTGCGGGTCAACGGCGAACTGGTCGACGCCCCGCAGGCCGCGCCGGAGCCCGCACCGGCCGCCGCCCGCTCCTCGCGCACCGTGTGGATCACCGGCCTGGCCGCCTCGCTGGTCCTCGCCGGTTTCGTCAGCTTCTACGCCTCCGCCGACCCCGACGGCCTGGAGAAGGTCGCCACCGACCACGGCATCGACCAGAAGGCCGAGGAGCACGCGATCGCCGACTCCCCGCTGGCCGACTACGGCGTCGAGGACGTCGACGACGCCCGCCTCTCCGGCGGCCTGGCCGGAGTGATCGGCGTCGGCGTCACGGTCGTCGCCGGCACCGGCGTGTTCTGGGCGGTCCGCAGGCGCCGTACCGGCGACGCGGCCGACGCCGTCTCTCCCGCCGACACGAGCGTGTGACATGGGAGCGGATGGGGGTACCTCCCACGCGTTCAGCAGTGGGGGAGCCCACAGGCTGTACCGGCACGGGCACTCACCCGTGCACGCCCTGCCGCCGCACACCAAGCTCGCCGCGGTCCTCGCCTTCGTGCTCGTGGTGGTCTCCACGCCGCGCGAGGCGATGTGGGCGTTCGCGGTGTACGCCGGGCTGCTCGCCGGCGTCGCGTACGCCGCCCGGGTCCCGGCCGGGTTCCTGCTCAAGCGGCTGCTGATCGAGGTGCCGTTCGTCGCGTTCGCCGTGCTGCTGCCGTTCGTGGCGGAGGGCGAGCGGGTGGACGTCCTCGGGCTGTCGCTGAGCGTGAACGGACTGTGGGGCGCCTGGAACGTACTGGCCAAGGGCACGCTGGGCGTGGCCGCCTCGGTGCTGCTGGCCGCCACGACCGAGCTGCGCGCACTGCTGCTCGGCCTCCAGCGGCTGAAGCTGCCGCCGCTGCTGGTGCAGATCGCCTCCTTCATGGTCCGCTACGGCGACGTCATCACCGACGAGATGCGGCGCATGCGGATCGCCCGCGAGTCCCGCGGCTTCGAGGCGCGCGGGGTGCGGCACTGGGGCGTGCTCGCCAAGTCGGCGGGCGCGCTGTTCATCCGTTCCTACGAGCGCGGCGAGCGCGTCCACCTGGCCATGCTGAGCCGCGGCTACGCCGGTTCCATGCCGGTGATCGACGAGGTGACCGCGTCCCGGGCGCAGTGGTCGTACGCCCTCGCCCTGCCCTGTGCCGCCCTCGTGGTCTGCCTGCTGGGATGGACGCTCTGAATGGATGCTGTGATGGACGGCGTGACTGCTTCCCTGGAGGTCTCCGGCCTCGCCTTCGCCTACCCCGACGGCCACCAGGCCCTGTTCGGCGTGGACTTCTCCCTCGCGCGCGGCGAGCGGGTCGCGCTGCTCGGCCCGAACGGCGCCGGCAAGACCACGCTCGTGCTCCACCTCAACGGCATCCTCACCGGCGGCACCGGCACGGTCACGGTGGCCGGACTGCCGGTCGGCAAGCGGCACATGGCGGAGATCAGGCGGCGCGTCGGCATCGTCTTCCAGGACCCCGACGACCAGCTGTTCATGCCGACCGTGCGGGAGGACGTGGCGTTCGGCCCGGCGGCGGCCGGGCTGAAGGGCGCCGCGCTGGAGGAGCGCGTGGACCGCGCCCTGGCCCGGGTCGGCATGGCGGAGTTCAAGGACCGGCCCCCGCACCACCTCTCCTTCGGCCAGCGGCGCCGGGTGGCCGTGGCGACCGTCCTCGCCATGGAGCCGGAGATCCTGGTCCTGGACGAGCCGTCCTCCAACCTCGACCCGGCCTCCCGCCGGGAACTGGCCGACATCCTGCGCTCCCTGGACGTCACCGTCCTGATGGTCACGCACGACCTGCCGTACGCGCTGGAGCTGTGCCCGCGCTCCCTGGTCCTCAGCGACGGGGTGATCGCGGCGGACGGCCCGACGGCGGACCTCCTCGCCGACGAGGCGCTGATGCGCGCCCACCGTCTGGAGCTGCCGTACGGTTTCGATCCGCGTTCGGTATCGGCGGCGCCCGGCCGTCCGTAGACAATGGGCGCGTGACGAACGAGAAGCCGACCGCGGAGAGCGCCTCACTGCTGCTCGACGAGCAGCTGTGCTTCGCGCTGTACGCCGCCCAGCGCGCGGTGACGTCCGCGTACCGTCCGCTGCTGGACGGGCTGGGCCTGACGTATCCGCAGTACCTGGTGCTGCTGGTGCTCTGGGACCGCGGCGAGACGACCGTCAAGGAGCTGGCGTCCGCCCTGCGGCTGGACTACGGCACGATGTCGCCGCTGCTCAAACGGCTGGAGGCGGCCGGCCTGGTGCGCCGGGAGCGCGCGGCGCACGACGAACGCACGGTGCGCATCGCGCTCACCGGCCGGGGCGAGGAGCTGCGCGAACGCGCGGCGGTGGTGCCGGGCGCGCTGCTGTCGGTGGCGGAGCTGACCGGGCCGGAGGTGGCCCGGCTGCGGGAGCAGCTGTGGCAGCTGGCGCACCGGGCGGACGCGGCGGCGGAACGGGCCCGCTGATCCGGGCGCGCCCGCGGCAACATCGGCGTAACGATCCTGCGCTGCGGGCGCGGCCCAGGAATCGCAGGCGGTCCGCCGCCGTTGCACCCACCGTCGCAGGCGAGTGGAAGGGACCGACGGACGTGGACGTGCACGGCACAGTGGCCGAGGGCTTCGAGCCGGTGAGGGCGGCGTTCGCACGGAACTTCGACACGCTCGGCGAGCGGGGCGCGGCGGTCGCCGTCTACCGGGACGGCCGCCGGGTCGTGGACCTGTGGGCCGGAGTGAAGGACGTCGACGGCAGCGAACCCTGGCGGCAGGAGACCGTGCAGGTGGTGCGCTCCGCTACGAAGGGCGTCGCCGCCGCCGTGCTCCTGCTGCTGCACCAGCGCGGCGAGCTGGACCTGGACGCGCCGGTCGCCGAGCACTGGCCGGAGTTCAAGGCGCACGGCAAGGAACATCTGCTGGTCCGGCACGTGCTGAACCACCGCGCCGGACTGCCCGTCCTGGACCGTCCGCTCACCCCGCGGGAGGCGGCCGACCCGCGGCGGGCCGCCGAGGCGGTCGCCGCGCAGGCCCCCGTGTGGGAGCCGGGCACCGACCACGGCTACCACGCGCTGACGTACGGCTGGCTCCTCGACGAGCTGGTGCGGCGCGTCACGGGCCGGGGGTCCGGTCAGTGGATCGCGTCGGAGATCGCCGCTCCGCTGGGCCTGGACCTGTGGGTGGGGCTGCCTCAGGCGCAGGCGCACCGCGTCGGCACCGTCGGCCGGATCGAGGGGCCCGAACCGTCCGGGGTGCTGCGCGCCCGCCCGAAGCGGTCGGTCACCGACGCCTACGCCGACCCCGCCTCCCTCACCCGCCGCGCCTTCGCCGCGATCACCCCGTTCCCGGACCAGAACGACCCGGAGTTCCGCGCGGCGGCCCTGCCCGCCGCGAATGGCATCGCGACGGCCGACGGCCTCGCTCGTTTCTACGCGTCACTGATCGGCCCGGTCGACGGCACCCGCCTGTTCGACCCGGCCACCGTGGAACGCGCCCGCGCCGAGGAGTCCGCCGGCCCCGACCGCGTCCTGGTCGTCGGCACCCGTTTCGGTCTCGGCTACATGCTGCACGGCAGCGCCTCCCCGTTCCTGGCCCCGGGCTCGTTCGGCCATCCCGGCCGCGGCGGCTCCCTCGGCTTCGCCGACCCGGAGTCCGGCATCGCCTTCGGCTACGTCACCAACGGCTTCCGCAGGACGGTGACGGCGGACCCCAGGGCCCAGGCACTGGTACGGGCGGTACGGCAGTCGCTCACGCAGCTCACGCCGTGAGCCGACTCGGGTCCGGCCCCCGTGACCACCGCACGGCCGCGGAGCCCGGACCCGGCGGGCGCGACTAGACGTGGATCGGGTGCGAGGTGCGGCCCGACGCCGCGTCGATCTCGTTGTGCGCCTTGGTGAGCAGCTGCATGGCGAGCTCGTTCAACGCCCGTGCGCCGGCGACCTCCTCCCCGACCCTCGGCTGATTCGCGTCGGTCCGGTGCCGGCTCGCGTGCCCGCTCGCCCGCACCTCGGTCCCGTCGGGCAGCCGGACCATCGCGACCGCGCGCGTGTGCTGGTCGTCCTCCATGAACTCCAGCTCCACATGCCAGCCCACTGCGGTGTGCATCATGACGATCACCTCCGGAACACCTCTCATTCCAGGGTGCTCCTCGTCCCGCCGCGCTGCACCCGCCCGCGCTGCGGTTCCCGCCCGCGCCCGCCCTACCTCCGGTGCGGCGCGCCGGCGGGCCGGCCGGCATGGGTGACCGCGGCGAGCAGCACGGCCGCGGTGACCGGCCGGGTCACGAAGTCTGCGGCTGCTCGCGCACGTCCACCACCGTGGCACCGGCGTGGGCCACGAGGTCCTCGGGCGACATGGGGAAGACGGTGTGCGGGTCACCCGCGGCCGCCCACACCACGTCGTGCGCGAGCAGCGACCGGTCGGCGAGCACCCTCGTCCTCGTACGGTGCCCGAAGGGCGGTACGCCCCCGATGGCGTACCCGGTCGTCTCCCGTACGACGTCGGCCTTGGCCCGCGTCACCTTCTCGGCGCCGAGTTCCTTGCGGACCAGCTCCACGTCGACCCGCGAGGCCCCGTCCATCAGCACCAGCACCGGCTCCCCGTCCGCCGCGAAGACCAGTGACTTGCAGATCTCACTCAGCTCGCATCCGAGCGCGGCTGCGGCCTCGGCGGCGGTACGGGTCGCGTCCGGGAACCGGCGGATCCGGGTGTGCAGGTCGATCAGCCCTAGCTCACGCAGAGCCTCGGCGAAACGGGGGTGGGCGAGTGATTCCGAGGACGTCATGCCCGGCAGGCTAGCGGTCGGATACGTGGCCCACGAAGGAATTCCAGGTGCGTGGCGTGACCGTGAGGTGCGGGGCCTCGGCGGTCTTGGAGTCGCGGATGTGGACGGTGGCGGGGGCTATGGCGACTTCGACGCAGTCGCCGGGTTCGCCGCTGCTGCTGTAGCTGCTCTTGAACCAGTGGAGTTCCGTGGTGCTCATAGTCTCCCCAGCGCTTTCTCGATGAAGATCAACGACTCCCTCGGAGGGAGGGCCTGGGCCCGGATCGTCCCATAACGCAATTCAAGGATACGAAGATCCCTTGGGTTTGAGGTCGGGCGGCCGTTGAAGGCACCGTCGGAACGACCGATCGCCGTGCCGTCGTCGAACTTGAGCACCTCGATCAGTCCCTGCGTTCCGGCGTGCTCGTCGCGGTCGGTCGGCATGACCTGGATCGAGACGTTCCGCAACTGGCCCACCACCAGAAGGTGTTCGAGCTGTCGACGCATTACCGCCTTCCCTCCAAGTGGCCGCTCCAGGGTCACCTGTTCCTGGACGAAGCTGAGCGCTGGAGCCGGGTCGTCCCTTTCGAAGATCGACGCACGATCCGTCCGGGCGGCCACCTCCCGCTCGATCACTTCCGGCGAGAGCGGGGGCTGCGTCATCTCGAACAGCGCCTTGGCGTACTCACGCGTCTGCAACAGGCCGTGGATGTTGTGGTTGTTGTAGTACAGCTGCTCGACCGCTCGTGCCTCCATGTCGGCCAGCCGCCGCACCTTCTTCGGATACCGGGCCTTCCTCATGTCCTCCATGAAGGCGCGCAGATGCCCCTGCGCGTTCAGTACCGTGTCCGCCCTGTCCAGGAACTCCGGCCTGGGAATCCGTTGTCCCCGCTCCATCTTGCGGATCATGTCCTCGCCGTAGCCCATGGACTCCCCGAGGTCGACCGCCCGCATTCCCGCCGCTTCTCGGCAGACCTTGAGCAGATGCCCCACCGCCTGCACCACCGGCTCGATCTCGTCCCCGGGCTCGACATCCCAACCCGACTCGTCCACACCTCGGTTGGTCACAGCCATCCACCTCCAACGCGCTTGTCCACTCGTACAACTCCGCAGACAGCCGGGACAGCACGGGACAACGGCGAGACAGTTCTCCTACGCCCTGGCATCAGCGCAGCTCAAGGCAGACACGCTCCGCCACTCTGGGTGACGTGAACCACGAGATGAGTGTCCCCGACCATGAACTCACCCACCACGTCGGCAACTTCAGCGTGCTGCTGTCCCCGACTCCGCGCAGTGCCCGCCTCGCCCGGCTCCTCGCGAGGCGGCACCTCCGCGGCTGGGGACTCCCGTCGGACCCGGCGGAGCTGATCGTCGCCGAGCTGGCCACCAACGCGGCCACGCACGGCCGCGTGACCGGCCGCGACTTCCGCCTGGCCCTCCACGTCGTCGCGGACACCCTGCGCATCGAGGTCACGGACACCCGCGCCGACCGCCTGCCCCACCTCGCCCCGCCGCCCGCTCCCGACGCCGAGTCCGGCCGGGGCCTGCTGCTCGTGGAGGCGCTCGCCGACCGCTGGGGCGTCGCTCGGGGGCCGTACCCGCGCAAGACGGTGTGGGCGGAGCTGACGGTGCGGACCGGTGAACCGGAAGCGTGCGAGATCGACCGGATCGTCGATGGGCGCATGACGAACCGGGCCGCCGGCGTCCCGTTCGAGGACGTCCTGCGGGAGACACGGGAGCGTCGCGAGTGAACGGACCGGCATGAAGCACGGGTACCTGCGCATGCGGCCCGTTCCGTCCCGCCGGCATGAGGAAGCCGGTGAGGGCACCCCGTCCCCACGGAGCCCTCACCGGCTGGTTCGGTGTCGCGCCGGGCCGTCAGGCCCGCACGAGTTCCCGGTCCTCGTCCTTCGGGTCGCCCTCCGTGCGCAGGCTCTCGCCCTCGACGTCCACGTTGGGCAGGGCGCGGTCCAGCCACTTCGGCAGCCACCAGGCCCGCTTGCCGAGCAGGGCGAGGACGGCCGGGACGATCGCCATGCGGACGACGAACGCGTCGAAGAGGACGGCGACCGCGAGACCGAAGCCGATCATCTTGACCATCGAGTCGCTGGACCCGATGAAGCCGGAGAAGACCGCGATCATGATGACCGCCGCCGCGGTGACCACCCGGGCGCTGTACCTGAACCCGGTCACCACGGCCTGGCCCGGCTTCTCGCCGTGGACGTAGGCCTCCCGGATGCGGGTGACGAGGAAGACCTCGTAGTCCATGGCCAGTCCGAAGACCACGCCGACCATGAAGATCGGCATCATCGACATGATCGGGCCGGTCTCCTCGACGCCCATCAGGCCGGACAGCCAGCCCCACTGGTAGACCGCGACGACCGCGCCGAGGGCCGCCATCACGGAGAGCAGGAAGCCGAGGGCCGCCTTCAGCGGGACCAGGATCGAGCGGAACACCACGATCAGGAGCAGGAAGGCCAGTCCGACGACCAGGATCAGGTACGGGGCCAGCGCGTCGTTGAGCTTCTGCGACACGTCGATGTTCATGGCGGTGGCGCCGGTGACGAGGACGTCGGCCCCGGTGTCGGAGCCGATGTCGGCGCCCGTGTCACGGATGTCGTGCACCAGGTCCTCGGTCGTGACCGACGAGGGCTTGGCGTCCGGGATCACGGTGATCGTCGCGGTGTCGCCCGCCTTGTTGGGCTGGGCCGGGCCGACGTTCACGACGTTGTCGAGGCCCTTGATGTCCTCGCCGGTCTGCCGGAAGGCGGCCTGCGGGTCGTCGCTGTCCTTGGCGTCGACCACGACCACCAGCGGGCCGTTGAAGCCCGGGCCGAAGCCCTCGGAGAGCAGGTCGTAGGCGCGGCGCTGGGTGGTGGAGGTCGGCTGGGAGCCGTCGTCGGGCAGGCCCAGTTCCAGCGAGGCGGCCGGGACGGCGGCGGCGCCGAGGCCGATGACGCCGAGCAGGAGCACCGCCAGCGGACGGCGCACGACGAAGCTCGCCCAGCGGGTGCCCATGTTCGGGCGCTGCGGCTTCTTCGCGGCGCGGCCGCCGCCGAGCAGCTTGCTCTTCTCGCCGGCCGGGCGGACCCGGCGGCCCGCGTAGCCGAGCAGCGCCGGGATGAGGGTGAGGGCGATGAGGACGGCGAGGGCGACGGTGCCGGCCGCGGCGACGCCCATCTTGGTCAGCATCGGGATGTTGACGACGGCGAGACCGACCAGGGCGATGACGACGGTGAGGCCGGCGAAGACCACGGCGGAGCCCGCCGTGCCGACGGCCCGGCCGGCCGCCTCCTCGCGGTCCCGGCCCTCGGCCAGTTCGGCGCGGTAGCGGGAGACGACGAAGAGCGCGTAGTCGATGCCGACGGCGAGGCCGATCATCGAGGCGAGGATGGAGGTGGTGGAGCCGAGGTCCAGGGTGCTGGCCAGCGCGGTGATGCTCGCGACGCCGATGCCGACGCCGACGATCGCGGTGACCAGCGGCAGTCCGGCCGCGAGCAGCGAGCCGAAGGTGATGACCAGGACGACCGCGGCGACACCGATGCCGATGATCTCGGCGGACCCGGTGTGCGGGACGGTCTGGAGGGCGTCACCGCCGATCTCCACGGTCAGCCCGGACTTGCGGGCGTCCTCGGCGGCGCCTTCCAGGGCGTCGCGGGAGGAGTCCTCCAGCTCCATGCCGGAGACCTTGTAGCTCACCGAGGCGTAGGCGATGGTGCCGTCCCGGCTGATGCCGCCGGCCTGGTAGGGGTCGGTGACGACGGCGACCTCGGAGCCGTCGGCGAGCGCGTCGACGGTGTTCCGGACGGCCTTCTTGTTCTCGGCGTCGGTCATCTTCTCGCCGGCCGGTGCCTTGAAGACGACGCGTGCGGTCGCCCCGTCGGCGCTGGAGCCGGGGAAGCGTTCGTCCAGCAGGTCGAAGGCCTTCTGGGCCTCGGTGCCGGGGATGGAGAAGGAGGAGTTGCCGGCGGCGGGCGCGCCGGCCGCGCCGACGCCCGCGAGCGCCAGCAGCGCCACCCAGAAGAGGGCTACGAGATGCCGTCGCCGGAAGGCGAACCGGCCGAGTCGGTAGAGGAAAGTGGCCACGAGGGCGTACTCCCGGTCAGGTCGTGGTTGCTTCGGGGCAGGTGTGATCAGCCCGACGACGTGAGCGGTGACGTCAGGTGGTGGCTGACTGGGGGACGGTCAGTGGAGGGGCACGCCGAGGGCGGGGAGGACCACGGCGTCGATGTACGAGAGCAGGAAGTCCCGGGTGGGCGGCAGGTCGTCGATCAGCGTCCGGGTGGCGAACGCGCCGACGAGCATGTGCACCAGGTACTCCAGCGCCGGGTTGTCGGGGCGGACCTCGCCCCGGTCGACCGCGCGCCGGACCATGCGCCGGAACTCCTCCATCTCCGGTTCCACCAGGAGTTCCTTGAACGCCTGGCGCAGGTCGTCGTTGGTGTGGACGGCCATGGCCAGCGCCCGCATCAGGGCGGCGTTCTGCTCCATGGCGCAGTCGTCCTCACGTACGGCGATGGCGTGCAGGTCGCCGCGGAGGGAACCGGTGTCGATGTCGGCGAGGCCGCCGGGTTTCTGGCTGCGCATCGCTCTGACCACCAGCTCGGCCTTGCCGCCCCACTGGCGGTAGAGGGTGGCCTTGCTGGACCTCGTGCGGGCGGCCACGGCGTCCATGGTGACGGCGTCGTAGCCGACCTCGCGGAGCAGGTCGAGCACGGCCGCGTACAGCTCGGCCTCGCGCTCGGGGGTGATCCGGCTGCGACGTGTCGTCGCGACGTCACTCATCCCGTCCCACCTTCCGCTCCGTCGTCCGGCCGGGCCGAACGACACGGTTTCGTACACGTACGACGATACTCCCGGCCGCTAGCGAAACGAAACGGTTTCGTTCGTGTTCTGCGTCACGGTTGTCGGTTTCTCATAAGTTGCCGGGGTCCGTACCCGGGAAAAGCATGGGGAGGGTGACCTATCTGCGTCTGCCGCACCTCAAGGACGACCTGCTGTGCTTCGTGGCCGAGGACGACCTCTGGCTCGCCCCGCTCGACGGCCGGGGCCGCGCCTGGCGGCTCACCGTCGACCGCACCCGGCTCGGCCACCCCCGCTTCTCCCCCGACGGCCGCCACATCGCGTACACGAGCTGGCGCAGCCTCGACCCGGAGGTGCACCTCGTCCCGGTGGACGGCGGACCGGGCGAACGCCTCACCTACTGGGGCAACGCCGACACCCGGGTCTGCGGCTGGACGCCGCCCGACGAGGACGGTCACGCCGAGATCCTCGCCGTCGCCTCGCACGGCGAACCGTTCTCCCACTTCACCTGGGCCTACAAGCTCGGCTGCGACGGCAGCCCCGGCCGCAAGCTGCCCTGGGGCCCGGTCTCCGACCTCCAGGTCGCCGACATCGCCGGGGAGCGCAAATCGCTGCTGCTCACCGGCACCCCGCCGCACGAACCGGCCTCCTGGAAGCGCTACCGGGGCGGCGCCACGGGCAGGCTGTGGCTGCACGGCCGGCGGCTGCTCGAAGGGCTCGGCGGCCATCTGCACTCGCCGATGTTCGTCGACGGCCGGATCGCCTTCCTCTCCGACCACGAGGGCGTCGGCAACCTCTACTCGTGCGCGTACGACGGCTCCGACCTGCGCCGCCACACCGACCACGACGCCTTCTACGCCCGGCACGCCTCCGGCGACGGCATCCGGGTCGTCTACCAGTGCGCCGGCGACCTGTGGCTGGTGGACGACCTGTCCCCGGGTTCCGTCCCACGCCGCCTCGACGTGACGCTGAGCGGCCCGCGCGCCGGACGCCGCCGCTACCAGGTGCCGGCCGCCCGGCACCTCGACGGCATCTCCGTCGACGAGACCGGCCGGGCCAGCGCCGTCGTCGTCCGCGGCAGCCTGTACTGGCTCACCCACCGCGACGGCCCCGCCCGCACCCTCACCGACACCCCGGGCGTCCGGGTGCGGCTGCCGGAGATGCTCGGCGCCGGCGGTCGGGTCGCCTACGTGACGGACGCCGAGGGCGAGGACGCCGTCGAGATCGCCTCGCTGCCCCGGGCCAGCGGCCAGCGCCCGCCCCGGCGGCTGGCCGCCGGGAGGCTGGGCCGGGTGCTGGAGATGGTGTCCGACCCGGACGGGGACCGGCTGGCCGTCGCCGCGCACGACGGACGGCTGCTGCTGGTCGGTACCGGCGAGTCGGCGGACGGCCCGGCCGGCGAGGTCACCGAGCTGATCCGCTCGGTCAACGGCCCGGTGCGCGACCTCGCCTTCTCCCCCGACGGGGCGTGGCTGGCCTGGTCCCACCCGGGCATCGGGCGGTCGCTGCGGCAGATCAAACTCGCCCGGATCGCCGACCGGCTGGTCGTCGACGTCACCAACGGCCGCTTCGAGGACGAGAATCCGGTCTTCACCCGGGACGGCCGCTATCTCGCCTTCCTGTCCTGGCGCGGCTTCGACCCGGTGTACGACGTGCACACCGGCGACCTGTCGTTCCCGCTGGGCTGCCGCCCGTACCTGGTGCCGCTGTCCTCCGCGACGCCGTCGCCGTTCGCGCTGAACCCCGAGGGCCGGCCGGCGGCCGGGGGTCTGGACCCGGTGGAGCGCGAGGACGCCGGGGAGGGCGGCGAGAGCGGCACGGTGACCGTGGAGGCGGAGGGCCTGGAGAGCAGGGTCACGCCGTTCCCGGTCGCCGCCTCCAAGTACTCGGGGCTGTATCCGGTCGCGGGCTGCGGGCTGGTGTGGCTGCGCTGGCCGATCTCCGGCGCGCTCGGCGAGACCTTCGCCAACCCGGACGACACCAGCGGCCGGCCCACCCTGGAGCACTTCTCCATCGGCCGGGCACGGAAGTCCGAACTCGTCGCCAACCTGGACTTCTTCGCGGTCAGCGGCGACGGCACCCGGCTGGTCGTGGCCGACGAGGGCGAGCTGCGCGCGGTGCCCGCCACCGAGCCCGGCGACAGCGACTCCACGGTGTGGATCGACTCCCGGCGCATCCTGCACGAGGTGGACCCGGCGGCCGAGTGGCGCCAGGCGTACGCGGAGGCCGGGCGGCTGATCCGCGCCTACTTCTGGGAGCCCGGCATGTGCGGCATCGACTGGGACGCGGTCCTGGACCAGTACCGCCCGCTGGTCGAACGGGTCGCCACGCCGGACGAGTTCGCCGATCTGCTGCGCGAGGTCCTCGGCGAACTCGGCACCTCCCACGCCTATGTCACCGCCGCCCGCCGCAACGAGGGCCCGCCGCACTACCAGCGCCCGCAGGGCCTGCTCGGCGCCGGCCTCGTGCCCCGGGAGGACGGCTGGACGGTCAAGCGGATCCTGCCCGGCGACTCCTCCGACTCCCGGGCCCGCTCACCGCTGGCCGGCACCGGCATCCGCGAGGGCGCGGTCCTCACCCATGTCGACGGCCGCCCGGTCGACCCGGTCACCGGCCCGTACCCGCTGCTCGCGGGTGCGGGCGGTACGACGGTGGAGCTGACCTTCCGCCCGGCCGCCGACCGCAACGGCCCTCACGCGGACGGCGCTTCGGACCCGCAGGACGAGGCCCCGCCGCGGCGGGTCGCGGTCGTCCCGCTGGTCGACGAGACGCCGCTGCGCTACCAGGACTGGGTGGCCAAACGCCGTGCCGTGGTACGGAGGTTGAGCGGCGGCCGGTGCGGCTACCTGCACATCCCCGACATGGGCGGCTCGGGCTGGGCCCAGTTCAACCGCGACCTGCGCATGGAGATGTCCCGGCCCGCGCTGATCGTGGACGTGCGCGGCAACGCCGGCGGCCACATCAGCGAACTCGTCGTCGAGAAGCTGACCCGCACCATCATCGGCTGGGACCTCACCCGCGACGCCCAGCCCGTCTCGTACGCCTCCAACGCCCCGCGCGGGCCGGTGGTGGCGCTGGCGGACGAGGCGACCAGCTCCGACGGCGACATGATCACCGCCGCGTTCAAACTGCTGCGGCTGGGCCCGGTGGTGGGCCAGCGCACCTGGGGCGGCGTGGTCGGCATGACCGGCCGGCACCGGCTCGGGGACGGCACGGTGATCACGGTGCCGATGAACGCGGCCTGGTTCGACGCGTACGGCTGGTCGGTGGAGAACAAGGGCGTCGCCCCCGACCTGGAGGCGCTGCGCACCCCGCTGGACTGGGCCGAGGGCCGCTACGCCCAGCTCGACGACGCCGTACGGCTGGCCCTGGAGCTGCTGGAGACCAACCCGCCGGCCACACCCCCGTCCTACCGCGACGTCCCCGACCGCTCCCGTCCGAAGCTGCCGCCGAGAACATGAGAAGGGGTGCCCTTCGCCAGGGCACCCCTTCCGCTGCGGCGCACGACGTCAGGCGTCGGGCGTCAGGCGTCGTAGTCCTGGTCGAGACGGTCCTCGGACTCGCGCCCGCGCTGCGGCTCGTCCATGTCCTCGTCCCGGCGGCGGCCACGGTTCTGCAGCTGCTCCTTGCCCTGCTGGGCGCGCTGCTTCGCCTGCTGCTGGAACTGCTCGGACTTCTCCTGGAACTGGTCCTTCATGCCCATGTGGGTTCACTCCCGTGTGGGGTGGGGGAACTTGCCCGACCAGATTCACACGGGCCGTCACCCTGCGCATGTCGATCAGTCACGCACCGTGGCGCGGTGCTGCTCGTCGGCGTTGCCGCCCGCCCCGACCAGCCCGGTGCGGACGTCGGCGAGCCGGTCCGCGAACCGCCGCATCTCCCGCTGGCCCACGCTCCCGATGAGCGCCGGCAGGTAGCCGCGGACGCCCTGCATGCCGCGCAGCCACCACTGCCCGTACACATGAGCCGACCGCCGCTCGATCCCGGCCACCAGCCGGTCCACCGCCGGGCCCAGCGGATAGGTCTTGTTGGACGGCCACGGCAGCCGCTGCCGCAACTCCCGCATCACGTCGTCCTGATCGGCCCCGCGCACCATGTCCGTGTCGGTCCACGACAGATAGCCGACGCCGACCTTCACGCCCCGGTACCCGACCTCGGCCCGCAGGCTGTGCGCGTACGCCTCCACACCGGACTTGGAGGCGCAGTACGCGCTCATCATCGGCGCCGGGGTGATCGCGGCGAGCGAGGCGATCTGGAGGAGGTAGCCGCGGCTCTCGACGAGCTGCGGCAGGAACGCCCGCGCGGTGACCGCCGATCCGATCAGGTTCACCTCGATCACCCGCCGCCAGGCCTCCGGGTCGGACTCGATGAACGGACCGCCGGTCGCCACACCGGCGTTGGCGACGACGATGTCGACCCTGCCGAACCGCGCCTTGACCTCCGCCGCGACCCGGGCCATCGCCTCGTGGTCGGTGACGTCGGCGTACCAGTGGTCGCTGTCGCTGTGCAGCCGCGCGGAGACGTCCTTGAGCGCGTCCGGCTCCAGCCCGACCAGCGCCACCCGCACCCCGCGCGCGGAGAGCTTGCGGGCCAGCAACTCCCCGACACCGCGCGCCGCTCCGGTGACGACGGCGACCTTTCCTTCGAGACTGACCCTGCTCATGCGCTCTCCTCGGCGGGTACGGCGGGCTGGTGGGCGGTCACATGGGTGGCGACGAGGTCCCGGATCCTGCCGGTGACCGTGCCGGGCGCCTCGACGGGTGTCATGTGGCCGATGCCGGGCAGTTCGGTGACGCCGGTGCACTGCGGCAGCGCGGCGGCCAGTTCGCGGGCGTGCACGGGCGGGGTGAGCCGGTCGGCGGTGCCGACGACGATCTCCGTGGGCACCCGCAACTCCCGTACGCCGTGACCGAGGTCGAGCGTGGCGAGCACGTGCGACCAGGCGTGGCGGACGGTGCGCGGGCAGGCGTGCACGATCCGGGCGCACGCCTCGATCATGTCCGGTGCCGACGCCGGGCCCATGGTCCCGTACCTGAGGATCCGGCGGGCGAGCGGTGTGACCGGCCCGAGCGGTACGCGGGAGCCGAGGATCTGCCGGGTCAGCCAGGTGCGGGCCCGCCCCGGCCGTATCGGCACCACGGTCGACTCGGCGACCAGCCGCGAACTGCCGGTGCTGCACAGCAGGACGGCCGCGGCGTGCGCGCGGAAGACGGGCCGGGCGGCGGCGGCCATGACCGTCATCCCGCCCATGGAGTGCCCGGCGATCACGGCCCGTTCACCGGGCGCGAGGGTGGCGGAGAGCACGGCCTCCAGGTCGTCGGCGAGCGCGTCCGTGCTGCACGCGGGGCTCGCGGGCGTCCGTCCGTGGCCGCGCTGGTCGTAGGCGATGACCCGGTGGTCGGCGGCCAGTTCGCGGATCTGCGCCGCCCAGAAGGCGGTGGAGCAGGTCCAGCCGTGGGAGAGGACGACCGCGGGCGCCTCCGCGGGCCCGTGCACCTCGACGTGCAGCCGGGTGCCGTCGGCGGACCGGGCGGTGAGTTCGCGGGCGGCGGCGGGCGGGGCGTACGGGCCGGAGGTGACGTGGGTGAGGCGGCTCATGCGGTCACCTCGGCGTTCTCCCGGTCGGCGTCGCCGGTTCCGGCCGGCGCCCGCAGCACCGCGTACTCGGCGAGGTCCACGCTGCGCGTCGCACGCCGGAACTCGCTCGTCGTACCGGGCCAGATGGTGGTGTTGCGTCCACTGGCGTCCAGGTACCAGCTGGTGCAGCCGCCGGTGTTCCACACGGTGCGCTTCATCCGCTCCTGCACCCGGTGGTTCCAGGCGCTCACGGCGCTGGGGCGGGCGTCGAGGGCGGCCCGGCCGCCGAGGACGTCGAGCTGGCGGAGGTAGTCGGCCATGTAGTTCAGCTGGGACTCGATCATGAGGATCATGGAGGAGTTCCCGAGGCCGGTGTTGGGCCCGATGATCGTCATCCAGTTGGGGAACCCGGCGGCCGAGGCGCCGCGCAGCGCCTGCATCCCGCCCGCCCAGGTCTCGGCGAGGGTCCTGCCCTCGGCCCCGACGACCCGCTCGGCGATGGGCATGTCGGTCACGTGGAACCCGGTGCCGAACACGATCGCGTCGACCTCGGTCTCGGTGCCGTCGGCCGCCACCAGGGTCGACCCGCGCACCTCGCTCAGCCCGGCGACGACGTCCACGTTGGGCTGCGCGAGCGCCGGGTAGTAGGTGCTGGACAGCAGGATCCGCTTGCAGCCGATGCGGTAGTCCGGGGTGAGTTTGGCGCGCAGGGCCGGATCCTTGATCGCCCGGCCCATGTTGCGCTTGGCCAGCTGCTCGACGAAGCCGAGCTCGCCGGGGTGCTTGGTGAACGCCTGCACCTGCAACTCCCGTACGCCCCACAGCAGTCCGCGGCGCAGCTTGGTGGTGAAGGGCAGCGCGCGGTGCAGGGCGCGCTCGGCGCCGCTGATGGGGCGGTCCATGCGGGGCAGCACCCAGGCGGGCGTGCGCTGGAAGAGGGTCAGCTGCGCGACCTCGGGCTGGATGGCGGGCACGATCTGGATCGCGGACGCGCCGGTGCCGATCATGGCGACCCGCTTGCCGCGCAGGTCGTAGTCGTGGTCCCAGCGGGCGGAGTGGAACACCTTGCCGGGGAAGGTGTCCAGGCCCGGGACGTCGGGGATCTTCGGGTCGGACAGCGGGCCGGTCGCGGACACGACCACGTCGGCGCTGAGGTGGCCGCTGCTGGTCTCGATGTCCCAGCGCAGCCGCTCGGTGTCCCACGTCATCCGCTTCACCTCGGAGTTGAAGCGGATGTGGGGCCGCAGTCCGAAGACGTCGGTGACGTGCTCCAGGTAGGCCCGGATGTGCTCCTGTCCGGAGAAGGAGCGGGGCCAGTCGGGGTTGGGCGCGAAGGAGAAGGAGTACAGGTGCGACGGCACGTCGCACGCGCATCCGGGGTAGCTGTTGTCGCGCCAGGTGCCGCCGACGCTGCCCGCCCGTTCCAGGACGACGAAGTCGGTGATTCCCTCACGCCGCAGCCGTACGGCGGCCCCGAGTCCGCCGAACCCCGACCCGACCACCGCCACCCGCACATGCTCATGTCCGTGCTCGGCCATCCCGAAGCCTCCACGCATCGCTCAGAACCCTGCCAGTGAACACTGGCGCAATGGGGAGAGTAGAGCAGCTCCGTACTGATGGGTAGGGGGTGTGCAAGGAAAGTTACCGCCGGTACGGCCTAGGCTTCTGACGTGGCAGAGGACATCGCAGAACCCGGCGAGCGGCGCGAGTACCGCATGGAGGAGCTGGCCCGCCTGGCCGGCATCACGGTGCGCACCCTGCGCTTCTACCGCGAACGCAAACTGATCCCGCCACCCCGCCGCGAGGGCCGCATCGCCTGGTACGACGACCACCACCTGGCCCGCCTGCGCACCATCACGGCGCTGCTGGAACGCGGCCACACCCTGAACGGCATAGCGGAACTCGCCGAGGCCTTCGACCACGGCCGGGACGTCGGCGAACTCCTCGGCATGGAGGCCCCCACCGAGGAGACCCCGGTCCGCCTCACCCCCGAGGAACTCGCCGACCACTTCGCCGGACAGGTCACGCCCGAGAACCTGGCCGCCGCGCTGGACCTCGGCTACCTCGGCGTCGACGGCGAGGAGATCGTCCACATCAGCCGCCGCCTGCTGGACGTCTCCTCGGCCCTGGTCCGCGAGGGCATCCCGCTCGCGGAGGTGCTGCGCACCGGCGCGGAGGTGCGCGTCCACGCCGACGCGCTGGCCGACCTCTTCGCCACCCTGATCCTCCGCCACGCCCCGGAGGAAGCCGTGCACCGCCTGCGCCCGCTGGCCCGCAGCGTGGTCGACGCGGAACTCTCCCTGGCCATGGACCGGCGCCTGGGCCGGCGGACCGACTAGCGCTCGTACACCACCGTCACCGGCGCGTGGTCCGACCAGCGCTCGGCGTGCGTGGCGGCCCGCTCGACGTACGCCTTGACCGCGCGGTTCGCGAGCCCCGGCGTCGCCATCTGGTAGTCGATCCGCCACCCGGTGTCGTTGTCGAACGCCCGCCCCCGGTACGACCACCAGGAGTACGGCCCGTCCACGTCCGGGTGCAGCGCCCGTACGACGTCGACGTACCCGCCCTCCGCCGGGTCGAGGACGCGCGAGAGCCACTGGCGCTCCTCCGGCAGGAACCCGGAGTTCTTGGTGTTGCCGCGCCAGTTCTTCAGGTCGGCCTTCTCGTGGGCGATGTTCCAGTCCCCGCAGACCACGACCTCCCGCCCCTCGGCGGCGGCCCGCTCCCTCAGCCCCTTGAGGTACGTCAGGAACTCGTCCATGAACCGCCCCTTCTCGTCCTGCCGCTCCGTGCCGACCTCCCCGGACGGCAGGTACAGCGAGGCGACGGTCACACCGGGCAGGTCGGCCTCCACGTACCGCCCGCTGCCGTCGAACTCCTCCGACCCGAAACCGACCCGGACCCGGTCCGGCTCACGCCGGCTGTACAGCGAGACGCCCGCGCGCCCCTTCGCCGCCGCGGGCGCGTGCACCACGTGCCATCCCTCGGGCTCCCGCACCTGCTCCGGCAGTTGCTGCGCCTCCGCCCGTACCTCCTGCAGACACAGCACATCGGCGGAGGTCCCGGCCAGCCACTCCACGAAGCCCTTCTTCGCGGCGGCCCGCAGTCCATTGACGTTGACGGAGGTCACAGTGAGCATCAGGGCACGATACGACACGCCGGGCCCGAGCTGTTTTACCGTACTCGGCATGGACATCCGCCCGGTCCCCTACGACCACCCCGACGCCGTGAAGCTGGACACCGAGGTCCAGGCCGAATACCACGTCCGCTACGGCGACGGCGGCGACTCCACCCCCATGCACCCGGCGGACTTCGAACCCCCGAACGGCATCTACCTGATCGCGTACGACGAGTCCGGCACCCCCGTGGCCTCCGGCGGCTGGCGCGTCCAGGACGCCAACGGCGAGGGCAATCTCGACGGCGACGCCGAGCTGAAGCGCATGTTCGTGATCGAGCAGATGCGCGGCCGCGGCCTGGCCCGCCGCATCCTCGCCGCCCTGGAGGCCGACGCCCGCGCCGCCGGCCGTCTCCGCATGGTCCTGGAAACCGGCACCAAGCAGCCGGAGGCCATCGCCCTGTACACCTCCAGCGGCTACGAGCCCTGTGAGAAGTTCGGCTTCTACCGCTTCCACGAGGACAGCCGCTGCTACGCGAAGGTCCTGTAGCGGCCCGGTCGCTCCAGGCTGAGCAGGAAGTACGCCGTCTCGCGGAAATCGTCGTCCGCCGGTTCGACCTCCACGGTGACCGGGATGCCCTTCCTGCTCGGCTCGACGTGCACCGGGACGCTGCGTGTCTCGCCCTCGCCGAGAGGCGCAGTGAGCGCAGCGGCGCACTCCTGCTCGTTCAGCCACGTCAGGAAGTAGTCGTGGGAGTAGTCGTCGTCCAGGGGCTCGCCCTCGCGGACCTCGAGAGCAGGATCGGCGCCACCGGTCGGCTCACCGCCCAGCAGCAACTCCTGGCCGGTGTCGTTGTCATAGGTGACCGTGAAGCGGTACGTGCCGTCGGACTCCTCGTGCGGACGGCTGACCGTGATCTTCAGGCCGTCCTCGTACCGGGCGCTCGCACCAGGGCCGTAAGGCTCCACCACGCTGCCGGAGGCACCGGTACCGGTCTGCTCCAACTGCCCGTATCCGTCCAGCCCTTTCACCAGCTCGTCCAGCACCCAGGCGACCCCGGCCATCAGGACGACGAAGAGGACCAGGGCGACCGCGCAGCCGGCGAAGCCCGTCGAGCCCTTGGCCGTCGGGCCACCATCGGACACCACATCCACATCCATGCAGGCCACGGTAGGAACCGGTCCTGCGCCCCTTCATGAGCACACATACTCATGATTCATTCCGGCAGCCGACGGACACCCGAGTACGGGACGCAGTGGACCAAGACCCGAACGTCACCGGGCCTGGACGCCTCACTCCCACCGTTCGATGTCGGACTCAGTCCGAGTACGCCTACTCAGGCACCTTGATGGCCGATACGGATAAGGCAGACGCCGATGATCCGCTACCGTCCGCACTGATCACAGCGACACAGCAACGCACGCGCGCATCAGCTCGGCGGTACGACAGGGGGAGGGCCACGCATGGCGTGGGACGAATGGGAGCAGGTGAAGGCCGCAGCGGCCGAGCGGCATACCGCACAGATGCAGCTCAACCAGCTACCCGCTGATCAGGGTGGTGGTACGTCCACGGGCGAATCGAAAACCGAATCCGGCGGCTCGGGCACTCTTCGTCACTCGGGCGGGCCATGGACCCGGGCGGCAGGCACAGCGGGCGATCTGAGGATCAGCACCGAGTCGACGAAGAAGAACCTGCTGTCCGGGCACGCAGGTGTGTCGAAGGGTGCAGAGGGCCTGGCAAGCCTGGAAGTGCTCAAATCTGTACTCACCTCCTGGGAACGGCGACTGGAGGCGGTACGAGACGAATGTGAGTCACTGGAGCCCAAACTGCGCGCCGTCGCCAAGGAAATGGGTGAGCGCGAGGGAGCCATCGCCGCCTCAGTACGTGCCGTGAGTGTGCCGACGGGAGGCCGGGAATAGTGCCCTCCTCGTTGACCTGGCAGCAACTGCGGGACGTGAAACTGTCGGAGCTGGATGATGCAGCGGACGGCTGGGCAAAGGTGTCGCATCACGCGGATGCCGCGGGCGAGCGTGTAGACGCCGAGATGGCTGGGCGGCTGGCAAAAACTCAGGAGAGCGACTCGGCGACTGCAGCCGTCGAGCGACTGAAACGCCTGAGTAATAATTACCACTACATCCACACCGAGTGTGGCCTGATTCGCGCCTCGGTCAGCGGCCTTTCCTCCGAGCTTGCCGCTCCCCAGAAGCGACTGAAGGATGCACTGGAGGATGCCGCCGCCCTTTCATACACAGTACACGCGGATGGAAGCATAGGTTACCCCGCCGGCGGTAAGAATGAGTTGACCGGGAAAGAGCTTCCTGGTGGGACAGTCATGGGCAACAACGGCATGCTCACCGGGGGCAACAAGGAACTGCACCCACCGAACGACAAAGGGCTGTATTCCCCGGAGACGCCTGGCCTGATCAACCACAACCCGCACCACGCCAAGGCGCAGGACATCGCAGACCGCATTGCCCATGCCCTGCGAGAGGCTCACGAGATTGACGACCGATACAGGCAGGCGCTCAGCAAACTCAAGGCTCCCCCAGGACTTAGTGTCGACGAGAAGACCTGGGCCGACGCCGCCGCTGACACCGCAGCCGTCGGATCTGCGGCTAATTACCTGGAAGACGGGATCCCCCGCGACAAGTCTCCTGCCGACCGCAAGGAATGGTGGGACCGCCTCACTCAAGAGCAAAGGGACCAGTACCTGGCCGTCTATCCGGACGTGATCGGAAATCTGGACGGAATCCCGGCGACCATCCGAGACGAGGCGAACCGGGATAACATTCAGCTCCTGATCGGAAAACTCTCCGGGCAGGAGGACGAGAACTCGAAGACAATGTTGGACGGATTGAAAGGCATCCAGGCAAAATTGGAAAAACCGAGCGTACCTCCCATGTACCTTCTGGGTATTGGAGATGCAGGAAACGGTCGCGCCATCGTTTCTTACGGAAATCCCGATACGGCACACAACGTCTCAGCTTATGTGCCGGGCCTCGGCACCAAGCTGGACAAGGAGTTCGCCGACGGTACGCTGAAGCGAGCGCAGGACACCGCCCTCGGCGCCGCCGAAGCTGATCCTCACAATTCGACTGCGTCGATCGTCTGGCTCGGCTACGACGCTCCCCAGCTCTCGCCGCAAGATCTGGCTGCCAACACTGACGTCATGCGCAAGGAAAACGCCGAGGCCGGAGCAGTCTCCTATAACGCCTTCATGGCCGGAATCTCCGCGACGAACGAAAACACCGACCCTCACATCACGGCCATCGGGCACTCCTACGGCTCTCTCACGGTTGGTTTGGCGGCACAGGAGAGGGGCGGGGTCCCAGGAGCGGACGACATTATCCTCGTCGGCAGTCCCGGCACCGGAGCGAAAACTGCGAACGAGCTGAATGTCGGTGAAGGTCACGTCTACGTCGGCGCAGCAGACAACGACATCGTCACCAAACTCCCCAATCAGGACGAGGCCAGCGGCATAGGAGCCGGAGTCGCCGGCGGCGGGTCGGCAGGACTCGTTCTGGGGCTGGGCATCGCCGGCCCTCTAGGAGGAGTGGTCGGCGGTTTGGCGGGTTCGGCCGTCGGCGGCATCGCTGGTTACACAGCCCAGGACCAGCAGACCGATCCGAGTCAGATCTGGTTCGGCACCGACCCGGCGAACAAGTCGTTCGGCGCCACGCGCTTCATGGTGGACGATGGCCCTACCCTGATCGAGGGGGGAACTGACGCACACTCTCAGTACTTCACTCCGGCAAAAGATCAGTTGTCAGCCGACAACATTGCAAAAATTGTGGTCGGAAAGGCCGACGAAATTATTCTGGAGCAGCCTCGATGAGGGGACTCAATGTCGCAGCAGCAACCGGAGTGATACTCCTTATGACCAGCTGCGGGACTTCGGGAAAGGCCCCTGAAGAAGGACCAGACATGAACATGCAGGAAGCCGCCGAACGCGCCGACAAGATTCTCGACGACACATTCACAGCCATTAAACCGGCCGTGCAATGGACCCATGGGGAATCCACAGAGGGAAGGTGTGATGTATCACGACGCCGAGCGGTGATGACCATCATTTCCCCGGAACGGAGGGGTAGTTTCCTCGGGGTCGTGGAACGCTACTGGAAATCCCAAGGATTCCAGCAGATCGGTGTCAACCGAAGCGTCAAGAGCCCTGCCACGTATTTCAAGACACCCGACCATTTCAACGTACGGTTGCTCATCGGTGGAAATGGCCAAGCCTTCTTCGAGGTGGCCACGCCGTGCGTGACCAAGTCCTCTGTTTCGCCGCCGACCACTGACACGCACGGCCCCAACTACGCGGGGGGTTCGATCCCGGACCCGAACGTCCGGTCCGATTTCTGGTCGGCGACCAGCCAGGTTCCCGATGCTCCTGCCACGCCATGAAGTACAGCGCCCGCCAGGGGCAGGCCTCGGCGGGCTGTAGCGGAAGGCCTCCGACAACTGACAGACCGCGTACGTCCTGCCCGTCCACGTCGGGCAGGCACGACCTACGACCTGCGGACACCGCATTGCAGCTTCTGCAATGACTCCGGTGCGGGCCTGGACGTGGACCGGAACCGCGCAGCGGTCGTCGCAGGTCCCGGCACGGCACGACGCACGGGTGCATGCCTACCCGCCGAGCGCGACCTCGCCAGCAGTACGCCGCCAACACCGCCCGCCGAGCCGTCCGCGACGCGCGAGCAAGGGCTGCTCATCACCCTCCCCCCATCGAGGGCGATTTTGTACGCCCCGAGTGCCTCCAGCAAAGATTCCGCAGAACGAGAGCGAGACCCCCGGGCGACGCGCTGCAGAGTGCCACCCTTCGACGGCATGAGCACTGATGCCATGGTCGGCGTATCGCGTACGCCTGCCCCTGGGTTGGTGTGCCTGCCGGACTTCGATCTTCACGCCTTCGCGGCCGAACCGTTCAAAGCCATGCGCGTCACCGGCTCGCTCGGCGACCGTGCCGCCGTCTTCCAACTGCTCATCGCCTGGGAGCACCCTGCAGAGGGTCTGCTTCGGTCCTGTGCTGCCGGCCACGTCTGCCAGAGAGCGCGGCGATGACCACGGCGCCCTGTGACGACCCCCACAGAGCTGAGGAAGTCTTGCCGCGACAACACGAAGAAGCCCCCGCCGATTTCTCGGCGGGGGCTTCCAACTGTGCAGTGGACCTGAGGGGATTTGAACCCCTGGCCCCCTCGATGCGAACGAGGTGCGCTACCGGACTGCGCCACAGGCCCTTGCAACGAGTGAAACTTTAGCATCCCGATCGGGGTGCTCGGAAATCCGTTGGCCCGGTGCTACTCGTTGGCGGCCTTCGGGCGGTCCCCGTCCTCGTACTGGTCGAAGAGCGGGGTGCGGCCGCGCTCGCGGGAGCGGCGGGCCGAGGCGGCGCGGCGGGCGTCGCTGCGGCCGTCGTCCGCGAGGCGGTCGTCGGTGGCGGCCGGCTCGGGGTCCGCCTCGTCGGCGGCCTCCTCGGCCGGTACGGCGCTCGAACGGGCCGAGCTCCAGGTGCCCGGGGCGCCGAGGTCCACGTCGCTGCCGGCGCGCGGGGCCACGGGCGCGGTCACGTACGTGGGGAGCGGCACCGGGACCGGGTCCCAGCTGTCGCCGCCCTGGCCGGGCGGCCGCCGGCGCTCACGCTGCTGGTCGACCCACTCGGCGTGGTCGGTCTGCTCGACGAGCGCACGCCGGTCCGCGGCGAGCGCGGAGAGGCCGGGGTCGGGGTCGGCTCCGGCTTCCGGTCCCTCCGGTTCGTCGGGGTCGGCCTCGTCCACGGTGGGGCGGCGACGCGGCTGGCGCTCGCGTTCCCGCAGCCGCTGCGCCGCGACCTCGGCCTGGCGGCGGTCCATCTGGTAGGCGAACCGGCGGCGCTCCTGGGAGCGCAGGTAGGCGATGTAGGCGCTCAGCAGGACGGCCGGGACGCCGGGCGCCCACAGGAACGCGAGCCCACCGACCGCCGCGACGATCGCGCCGAGCGTGAAGGCGACGAACAGCAGGGTGGTGGTGCGCCGACGGCGCGCGAGCACCTTCGTGCGCCGGGCGCGCGCGGCGGCCGCCTGCGCCGCCCGCTCACGCCGTGCGTCCTGCGCGCGGCGGGCGGCCGGGACGCGGTCCCGTGCGGCGCCGGGCCCGGCACTCCTGCGGTCCGCCTCCTCGCGCGGAGGCCGGCCGGGCCTGGCGGCCGCCGGTTCCGGCGGCTCCGCGGGGAGGGACGGTACGGGTACCTGGGTGTGCGGGCGGGTCTGGGACACGGCGAAGGCCCGGACGTCCACCGAGTCGGTGATCGCGTCCGGGTCGTGGACGTCCTGCTCCCCCTCGTCGGTGGAGCGCGCCCGCAGGTCCTTGGCGTACCGGCGCTCCATGCCCGCCCGTCCGGACAGCAATCGGATGGCGGTGCTGAAGCGTTCCGTTGGACGGGCCTCGTTCAGCTCGTCCTGCCTACGGAGCCACATCGGCACCAAGTAGGCGGCCCAGGCCCCGACAATGACTGCGTAGATGAGGCCGCTGCTGCTCACGTCTCACACCGTAGAGGGGTTTGCGCGGCGCGCTCCGCCAATTGAGCCGGTGTGTCGCACGATCTGGCTGATATTTCGAACTTTTTTTGTGACCGATGCGATCAAGAGACCACTCGAACCGGGAATTCCGCACCTGTAGACGGTCGCCCGCCGGTCAAATTCGAACGTATATTCAATTTCCCGGGCTGTGGGGGATTCCCGGGTTGCGTCGGTCGCGTCCGGGCAGCTCGTGGCCGGGCCGCTCCTGAGAGCGTGCCCGGCGCCACCGGGCGAGCAAACCGTCCGGGACTTCCTCGGCGGTGAGCGCGTAGACGAGATGGTCGCGCCAGGCGCCGTCGATGTGGAGATATCGCGGACGCAGCCCCTCCTCGCGGAATCCGAGTTTCTCCACGACCCTGCGGCTCGGCCCGTTCTCCGGGCGAATGCAGATCTCGATGCGGTGCAGACCCACGGTGCGGAAACAGTGGTCCACGACCATCGCCACGGCCGTCGGCACCACCCCGCGGCCGGCCACCGCCTCGTCCACCCAGTAGCCGACGTGGCCCGAGCACATCGAGCCCCAGGTGATCCCGGCGACCGTCAACTGGCCGACCAGCCGCCCCTGGTACTCGATGACGAACGGCAGCATCCGGCCCGCGTTCGCCTCGGAGCGCAGGTGCCGGACCATCTGACGGTAGGTCGGCCGGTGGATGACCGGGCCGCTGGGCGTGGGCGGCGGGATCGTCGCCTCCCAGGGCCGCAGCCAGTCCCGGTTGCGCCGGTTGACCTCGCGCCAGGCCTTCTGGTCGCGCAGCTTTATGGGCCGGAGGACGATGTCGCCGTCCACCAGCTCGACCGGCCACTGTAGGCTGTTCAGCTCGCACCCCCGCCACTGGCGTCCGGTCGCGGGTGGTCCCCGCCGCGCAGCTGGTCGACGGCGTGCCTCAGCAGCGGTTCCAGGACCGCCAGGCCGTCCTTCACACCGCCGCTGGACCCGGGCAGGTTGACGATCAGCGTGCCGCCCGCGACTCCGGCGAGGCCCCGGGACAGGGCGGCCGTGGGCACCTTGTCCCGGCCGTACGCCCGGATGGCCTCCGCGATGCCGGGGACCTCGTGGTCGATGACCCGGCGGGTCGCCTCGGGCGTGCGGTCGGTGGGCGAGATGCCGGTGCCGCCGGTGGTGACGATGACGTCGTACCCGGCCTCGGCTCCCGCGCGCAGGGCGGCCTCCACGGGGTCGCCGTCGGGGACCACCTGCGGGCCGTCGACCGCGAAACCGAAGCGCCGCAGCCCCTCCGCGATCAGCGGGCCGCCCTTGTCCTCGTAGACGCCGGCGGCGGCCCGGTTGGAGGCGGTGACGACCAGCGCGCGGTACGGCGCGGCGCCGGCCGGCGCGTCGGGTGTCATGCCCGGCTCCAGTCGCCCGACTTGCCGCCCGTCTTCTCCTCGACCCGCACGTCCGTGATGACCGCCTCCTTGTCGACCGCCTTGACCATGTCGATCACGGTGAGCGCGGCCACGGACACCGCGGTGAGCGCCTCCATCTCGACGCCCGTGCGGTCCGTCGTCTTCACGGTGGCGGTGATCTCCACGGCGTCGTCCGCGACCGACAGGTCCAGTTTCACACCGGACACCGACAACGGGTGGCACAGCGGGATCAGGTCGGGGGTGCGTTTGGCGCCCATGATGCCCGCGATGCGTGCGGTGGCCAGCGCGTCGCCCTTGGGGACGCCCTCGCCGCGCAGCAGTTCGATCACGCGGGACGAGACGAGGACGCGGCCGGTGGCCCGCGCGGTGCGGGCGGTGACGTCCTTGCCGGAGACATCGACCATGCGGGCGGCGCCCGCCTCGTCGATGTGGGTCAGCCGGCGCTGCTCGGAGGTACCGGGGGACTCCCCCCGGGATGGCACGGTCATGATCGTGTGGCGCTCCCGGTCCTGGCCCGTCGCGGTGCGGCGCACGGGCCTGCTGTGCGCGACACGGTACCTCCAACCGCTCCCGCTCAGCCGAGCAGGACCACCTCGGTCTCGGTGCCGGGCGCGACCGACTCGACGTCCTCGGGGACGACGATCAGCGCGTTCGCCTGCGCCAGGGCCGCCACGAGATGGGAGCCCGCGCCGCCGACGGGGGTCACCGTGCCGTCGGCGTACCGGCCGCGCAGGAACTGGCGGCGGCCCTTCGGCGAGGTCAGTGCCCGGTCGGCGGTGAGCCGCGCGCGCACCCTCGGCCGGTGGACGTCCGTCAGGCCCATCAGGGTGCGGATGGCGGGGCGGACGAACAACTCGAAGGAGACGTAGGAGGAGACCGGGTTGCCGGGCAGGGCCAGCAGCGGGGTGTGGTCGGGGCCCACGGAGCCGAAGCCCTGCGGCTTGCCCGGCTGCATGGCGATCCTGCGGAACTCGACGCCGCTGCCGGGCTCGTCCTCGTCCGCCGTGTACGACAGCGCCTCCTTGACGACGTCGTACGCGCCGACGCTCACGCCGCCGGTGGTGACCACCAGGTCGGCGCGGACCAGTTGGTCCTCGATGGTGTCCCGCAGGGTCGCGGCGTCGTCGGCGACGGCGCCCACGCGGTAGGCGATCGCGCCGGCGTCCCGCGCGGCGGCGGTGAGCGCGAAGCTGTTGGAGTCGTAGATCTGACCGGAGCGCAGCTCTTCGTCGGGCTGGACGAGTTCGCTGCCGGTGGACAGGACCACCACGCGCGGGCGCGGACGCACCCGGACGGTGCCGCGGCCGATCGCGGCGAGCAGGGAGATCTGCGGCGGTCCGAGGACGGTGCCCGCCTCCAGGGCCCGGTCCCCGGCCCTGACGTCGCTGCCCTTGGCGCGCACGTGCGCGCGCGGCCCGGCGGGACGGTGGACGAGGACCTGCCCGGTGGCGCCCTCCGGGGCGAGGCTGCGGGCGCGCATCCCGTCGGCCGGGCCCTCGCCGAGGCCGCCGTCGGTCCACTCGACGGGGACGACCGTCTCGGCGCCGGGCGGGAGCGGGGCGCCGGTCATGATGCGGGCGGCCTGCCCGGGCCCGACGTGCAGGAGGTCGGCCTGGCCGGCCGCGACGTCCCCGACGACCTCCAGGGCCGCCGGGTACTGCTCACTGGCGCCGGCGACGTCCGCGACCCGTACCGCGTACCCGTCCATGGAGCTGTTGTCGAACGGGGGCAGGGACACCGGCACCGTGACGTCCTCGACCAGGACGCAGCCCTGGGCGTCGAGGAGGTTCAGCTCGATGGGTTCGAGGGGCCGGACGGTGGCGAGGATGTCGGCCAGGTGCTCGTCCACCGACCAGAGGTGGTCCGGGCCTGCGGTGCGGGGCGCGGCGGTGCTCAACGTTGCTGCATCTCCTCGGTGACGTAACGGCGGAGCCAGGCCCGGAAGTCCGGTCCCAGGTCCTCACGTTCGCACGCGAGTCGGACAATGGCACGCAGGTAGTCGCCGCGGTCGCCGGTGTCATAGCGGCGGCCCTTGAAGACGACGCCGTGCACCGGGCCGCCGACCGTCTCGTCGGCGGCGAGCTGCTGGAGGGCGTCGGTCAGCTGGATCTCGCCGCCGCGGCCGGGCTCGGTCTTGCGCAGTATGCCGAAGACGGCCGGGTCGAGGACGTAGCGCCCGATGACGGCGTAGTGGGAGGGGGCCTCCTCCGCGGTCGGCTTCTCGACCAGGCCGCTCACCTTGACGACGTCGGCGTCGGCGGTGGCCTCGACGGCGGCGGAGCCGTAGAGGTGGATCTGCTCGGGGGCCACCTCCATGAGCGCGATGACGCTGCCGCCGTGCTCCTGCTGCACCTCGATCATGCGCTGGAGCAGGGGGTCGCGCGGGTCGATCAGGTCGTCGCCGAGGAGGACGGCGAAGGGCTCGTCGCCGACGTGCGGGGCGGCGCACAGCACGGCGTGGCCGAGGCCCTTGGGGTCGCCCTGGCGGACGTAGTGCATGGTGGCGAGGTCACTGGACTCCTGGACCTTGGCGAGGCGCGCGGCGTCGCCCTTCTTGCCCAGGGCGGACTCCAGTTCGTAGTTGCGGTCGAAGTGGTCCTCCAGGGGGCGCTTGTTGCGGCCCGTCACCATGAGGACGTCGTCGAGACCGGCGGAGACGGCCTCTTCGACCACGTACTGGATCGCCGGCTTGTCGACGACCGGCAGCATCTCCTTGGGAGTGGCCTTGGTCGCCGGCAGGAACCGGGTGCCGAGGCCGGCTGCGGGGATGACAGCCTTGCTGATCCGAGGGTGTGACTGAGACATGCCCGACACCATATCCGGTGCCATTGTGAGGAATCTGTGGCTCCGATTATTAACTGCTCATATGAGCACTTCGGAACGATACAGGGACGGCCTTGAGACACCACGATCGCGCGGACGAGCCTGACAAGCGAGCGTTGCGACGCGAAATCCGCTCGGCGAGGAACAGGTTGACGGCGGATGACGTGCGGGTGTCCGCCACCGAGCTGGCCCGCAGGGCACTGGCACTGCCCGAACTGGCGCAGGCGCGCACGGTGGCGGCGTACGTCTCCGTGGGGAGCGAGCCCGGCACGCTCACGCTGTTGGACGCGTTGCGCGCGCGGGGCGTACGGGTTCTGCTGCCCGCGCTGCTGCCCGACAACGACCTCGACTGGGGGACGTACGACGGAGAGGGGTCCCTCGTGCGGGTCCGGCACGGCGGGCGCATGACCCTGCTCGAACCCGCCGGGGACCGCCTCGGGCCGGACGCCGTCACCGAGGCGGACGCCGTGCTGCTGCCCGGGCTGGCCGTCGACGCGCGCGGCATGCGGCTGGGGCGCGGCGGGGGCTCGTACGACCGGGTCCTCGCGCGGCTGGAGCGCGCGGACGCGCACCCGGCGCTGGTGGTGCTGCTGTACGACTCCGAGGTCGTCGCGCGCGTCCCCGAGGAGCCGCACGACCGGCCGGTGCAGGCGGTGGTGACCCCGTCCGGCGTACGGCGCTTCGGCCCCGCCGCCGCGCGACACCCCTGACGGACGTGCCCCGCAACGCCGAAGCGGTCCCCACGCGCGCGTGGGGACCGCTTCCGGTGGGGCCTGCCGGGGTCAGGGCTTGAGCAGCAGGGTGTCGCTGGTGGCGGCCTCGACCGCCTTGTCCGTGAACGCCCACGGCAGCAGCTCGCCCTCGGCCCACTTGTCGGTCTGGTCGACGTAGTGGGAGCTGTAGGCGTGGCCGGAGGCGCCGGTGAGGTTGATCCACCGGGACTTGTCCAGGTCACCGAGGTTGACCACCATCCGCATGGACGGCACCCACACGACCCCGTAGCCGCCGGCGGCGTTCCAGCCGGTCGCGTTGACCGTGGCCTCGCCGCCGCCGAGCTTCCACGGGCCGCGGTTGAGGACGTACTGCAGGAAGCCGGGGCCGTCGGTGCCGAGCGTCTGGTTCTTCAGGAACAGGCGGTGCAGCCGGCCCCAGCTCCAGGTGTCGATGTCCTTGCCGAGCTTGGCCGTCAGCTCCCAGGTGGCGTCGATCATGGCCCGCTTGAACAGCTCGTCACGGTTGTCGGCGCCCGGTCGGGTGCCCCTCTTCGGCGTCGACCACCACTCGCTGTCCTGGTCGTCCATCAGCGTGCGGACCACCTCGAACCAGCGGTCGCCGCCGTCCGGCTGCGCCTGGTCGGCCTCCCGCTGGCCGCACTCGCGGACCTTGTTCACCTCGTCGGCGGGCCCGGTCGGGTTGACCGGGTCGACCCACAGGCACTGGCCCTTGACCCGCAGCTCCTTGGGCAGCTTGTGGCCGAAGGCGAGCTTGAGGATGTTGCGCCACACCGCGTTGAAGTACGCGGCCGCCGCCGAGTCGGCGTCCTGGGTGTAGTCCCAGCCCTCCAGCAGCTTCTGCGCCTCGCGGACGTCCTCGTCACCGGTGTCGATCTTGAGCAGGTGCGGCACCAGCAGCTTGGCGATGGAGCTGGAGTTGTCGAGCTGCATCTGCCGCATGTCGTCGGTGGAGATCTTGCCGCCGTCCTTGATCTTCGACTGGATCAGGTCGGTGATGCGCTGGCTGCGGGCGCCGTAACCCCAGTCCGTGGTCAGCGTGTACGGGTAGTCCTTGCCGACGACGGCCTGGTTGGCGGTGACGATGTAGCCGCGCTCCGGGTCGAACTCGTAGGGCAGCGCGTCCTGCTCGACCCAGCCGGTCCACTCGTAGTCGGGGTTCCAGCCCGGGGCGGGCACGGAACCGTCGTGGCCCTCGGCGCGGGTGGGGATCCTGCCGGGCAGCGTGTAGCCGATGTGGCCGTCGGTGTCGGCGTAGACGAGGTTCTGCGAGGGGACCTCGAAGAGGGCGGCCGCCGCACGGAAGTCGCTCCAGTTCTTCGCGCGGTTCATCGCGAAGACGGAGTCCATGGTGCGGCCGGGCTCCAGCGCGGTCCAGCGCAGCGCGACGCCGTAGCCGTCACCCCGGTCGGGGGCGGCGCTGTCGACGGTGGCCTTCTTGCCGGTCTTCACCAGCTCGTCGGAACGGTCGGAGAGCAGGGGGCCGTTGTTCGTCTCACGCACGACGATCTTCTGCGCCGAGCCGCCGGCGACCTCGATGGTCTCCTCGCGCGTCTCGAACGGCACCACCTTGCCGTCGTACTGGTAGCCGTCGCCGGTGATCTTCTCCAGGTAGAGGTCGGTGACGTCCACGCCGGAGTTGGTCAGGCCCCAGGCGATGTCCTGGTTGTGGCCGATTATCACGCCGGGCATGCCCGCGAAGGTGTAGCCGGTGACGTCGTACTGGCACGTCGCGGAGACGCTGCGGCAGTGCAGGCCCATCTGGTACCAGACGGACGGCAGCGAGGCCGACAGGTGCGGGTCGTTGGCGAGCAGCGGCTCACCGGTGATGGTGTGGTCACCGGCGACGACCCAGGAGTTGGAGCCGATGCCGTCGCCGTTGATGCCGACGGCGGTCGGCAGGTCCTCCATGACCCGCTGGAGTCCCGTGAGCTGGCTCTCCAGGGCGGAACCCGCGCCGGTGCCCGTACCGGTCTCCGTTCCGGTTCCGGTTCCGGTGCCGGTCTCCGTTCCGGTGCCGGTGCCGGTCCCCGTCCCGGTGCCCGTGCCCGTGCCCGTGCCGCCGCTCTGCTCGTAGGCCCCGCTGAGCTCGCTGTACTGGCCCTCCTGCACGACCGGCTTGTTGCGGTCGTACGGGTACGCCGGGTACAGGTCGGCGATCTGCTTCGGGCCGAGGCGGCTGGTCATCAGCGCGCGGTCGATCTCGTCCTGCATGTTGCCGCGCAGGTCCCAGGCCATCGCCTTCAGCCAGGCGACGGAGTCGACCGGGGTCCACTCCTCGGGCCGGTAGTCGTTGGTGAAGCCCAGGGCCGCGTACTCCAGGGAGATCTCCTTGCCCTCCTTGCCCTCCAGGTAGGCGTTGACCCCCTTGGCGTACGCCTGGAGGTACTTCTTCGTGGCGGGCGAGAGCTTCTTGTCGTACTCCTCCTTGGCCACCCGGTCCCAGCCCAGGGTGCGCAGGAACTCGTCGTTGTCGATCTGGCTCTTGCCGAACATCTCCGACAGGCGGCCGGAGGTCATGTGCCGGCGCACGTCCATCTCGTAGAACCGGTCCTGCGCCTGGACGTAGCCCTGCGCCATGAACAGGTCCTCGTCGGAGGAGGCGTAGATCTGCGGGATGCCGTGGCCGTCGCGTCTGACGTCGACGGTTCCCGTCAGGCCCTGGAGCGTGATCGAGCCCTTGGTCTGCGGGAAGGAGGCACGCACGGTGCTGACCGACCAGTACCCCCCGTAGGCGATACCGCCGATCAAGGCCAGCACCAGGACGAGCACGACCAGTCGGGCTTTGCGCCCCTTCTTCCTGCCGGACTTGCCGGCCTGCTGACCCGTGGAGGCGGTGGTGTCGGTGGGCATCGCTGTCCTTGCTGTCCTAACGCGAGCGGCAGGTCGGGCTGTGCTTTTAACTGAGCGCTGGAGCAACGATAGGCGCAGGGGCCCGTGGCACTTGACGCGGAGTCGGGAACCAGCCCGGACGGCCGTTCGATCTTGCCGCGAACCGCGTCAAGAAAGCGTCAAGAGTTAGGTAAGGTAACGAAGTAGTTTGCCGCGAAAGCGGTGGATCGCAAGCGATGTACGTGAGCTCACGCGCGAGTGCGCCTGAGTCAGGGAAGGGAACGGCCGCTGACTGTCCACCACCTCAACCAGCTCCTGCTCGTCTGCTCGATCGTCCTGCTCGTCGCCGTCGCAGCGGTCCGGATCTCCTCGCGCAGCGGGCTCCCCAGCCTGCTCGTCTACCTGGGCATCGGCATCGCCATGGGCCAGGACGGCATCGGCGACATCCACTTCGACAACGCCGAGCTGACACAGGTCATCGGGTACGCGGCCCTGGTCGTGATCCTGGCCGAGGGTGGACTGGGCACCAAGTGGGCGGAGGTGAAACCGGCCCTGCCCGCCGCGTCCGCGCTCGCCGTGGCCGGCGTCGCGGTGAGCGTCGGCGTCACGGCGTCGGCCGCGCACTTCCTGGTCGGGCTGGAGTGGCGGCAGGCGCTCATCATCGGCGCGGTCGTCTCCTCGACCGACGCCGCGGCCGTCTTCTCGGTGCTGCGGAAAATACCCCTGCCCGCGCGCGTGACCGGCACCCTGGAGGCCGAGTCCGGCTTCAACGACGCACCCGTCGTCATCCTGGTGGTCTCCTTCTCCACGGCCGGACCGGTCGAGCACTGGTACGTGCTGATCGGCGAGATAGCGCTGGAGCTGGCCATCGGCGCCGCCGTCGGACTCGCGGTCGGCTGGCTGGGCGCCTGGGGCCTCAGGCACGTGGCGCTGCCCGCCTCCGGCCTCTACCCGATCGCCGTGATGGCCATCGCCGTGGCCGCCTACGCGGCGGGCGCCATCGCTCACGGCAGCGGCTTCCTCGCCGTCTACCTCGCCTCGATGGTGCTGGGCAACGCCAGGCTGCCGCACTGGCCGGCCACCCGCGGATTCGCCGAAGGGCTCGGCTGGATCGCGCAGATCGGCATGTTCGTCCTGCTCGGCCTGCTGGTCACGCCGCACGAACTCGGCGACGACATCGTGCCCGCCCTGGTCATCGGGCTGGCGCTGACCATGGTGGCCCGGCCGCTGAGCGTGGTGGTGAGCCTGCTGCCGTTCCGGGTGCCGTGGCAGGAGCAGACGCTGATGTCGTGGGCCGGGCTGCGCGGCGCCGTGCCCATCATCCTGGCGACGATCCCCATGGTGCAGGGCGTCGAGTCCAGCGAGAAGATCTTCAACATCGTCTTCGTCCTGGTCGTCGTCTACACCCTCGTCCAGGGGCCGACGCTGCCCTGGCTGGCGCGCAAGCTGCGGCTGGGCAAGGACGCCGAGGCCGCCGACCTCGGTATCGAGTCGGCGCCCCTGGAGCGGCTGCGCGGCCATCTGCTGTCGGTCGCCATCCCGGCCGGGTCGAGGATGCACGGCGTGGAGGTCGCCGAGCTGCGGCTGCCCGCCGGCGCGGCCGTCACCCTCGTCGTGCGGGAGGGGACCTCCTTCGTGCCACTGCCGACGACGGTGCTGCGGCGCGGCGACGAACTCCTCGTCGTCGCCACCGACCCGGTGCGGGACGCCGCCGAGCGGCGGCTGCGCGCGGTGGGCCGCGGCGGCAAGCTGGCCGGCTGGCTGGGCACCGACGGAACACAGAACGGAACGTGAACGCGACACCCGGCACGGCCCCGCGCGCAGGGAGCCAGCCTTGCGCGGGGCCGGGTCGCAGGGCCTGGGCCCGCCGGCCCGCCCGGCACGGGTGCGGGGCACAGGGCCCGCCCGGCCCGGACGGTCCCGGCGTGCAGGAGGGCCGCGGGCTCGCACGGGACCGGATCGCCAGGGCCTGGACCGGTCGGGCGGCCTGCCTGGACCGCCCGGGCTGGGCCGGTCGGGCCTGGGGCGGTCGGGCCTGAGGCGGTCGGGCCTGAGGCGGTCGGGCCTGAGGCGGTTGGGGCTGGGGCGGTCGGGCCTGGGGCGGTCGGGCCTGGGTCGGTCGGCTCGCCTTGCACGGGCCGGGGCGCGACGGGTTGGGCCCGTCCGCCTGCCTGGCACGGGACCGGATCGCGAGGCCTGAGCCCGTCCGCCCGCCTGGCACGGGACCGGATCGCGAGGCATGGGGCCGTCGGCTCGTCTGGTACGGCCCGGATCGCGAGGGCCTCGGTGCGGAGGGCGCGGCCGCCGCCGGGGTGGGGCCCTTCTCACAGCCCATATGGCATCGATCCCTGTACGATGCACACGAACCACCAGATCGAACCAACTCTGCCTGACGCAGAGCTGGCGCGACCGTATGGCGGCCGGGACGCCCTGAGCTGTGGCGCCGGTATCCACCGCAGTCAGCGCAAGAGGACAGCTCTCGGCACGCCCGCACGACACCGCGCGGACGGTGCTACCAGGTAGCAGAAAGGCACGGGCCGTGGCATCCACGGTCACCACGTCGAAGGACTCGCCGGCCGCCTCCCGCCCGGGATACGGCCGGCTGCTGCGCACCCGCGGCGCCTGGACGTTCCTGCTCCCCGGCTTCGCGGCACGCCAGCCGTTCGCGATGCTCACCATCTCCATCGTGCTGCTGGTCCAGCACACCACCGGCTCGTACGGCGCGGCCGGTGCCGTCGCCGCCGTCACCGGTGTCTCCATGGCAGTGTTCGCGCCCTACAGCGGCCGCCTCGCCGACCGGCACGGGCAGCGTGCCGTCCTGGTGCCCGGCGTCCTGGCGCACACCCTGTCCGGGCTGGCGCTCACCGCGCTGGCACTGACCGACGCACCCCTGTGGGCGCTGTTCGCCGCCGCCGTGCCCACGGGCGCCTCGGTGCCGCAGATCGGGCCCATGGTGCGCGCCCGCTGGGGCGTGAAGCTCAAGGGCTCCCCGCTGATGACCACCGCGGCGGCCTTCGAGTCCGTCACCGACGAACTCACCTTCGTCGTCGGACCGCTGCTGGCCACGGCCCTGTGCACGGCCGTCGACCCGGCCGCCGGACTGGTCACCGAGGCGGCGCTCACGCTGGTCGGCGGACTGCTGTTCGCCGCGCAGAAGGCCACGCAGCCCCGGCCGGGACGCGGCGGCGGGCACGCGCGCGTGGAGCACGTCTCCGCGCTGCGCGTCCCCGGTGTGCGCGTGCTGATCGTGACGTTCCTGGGCATCGGGGCCGTCTTCGGCGGCATGCAGGTCTCGCTGGCCGCGTTCTCCGAGTCCATCGGCGAACCCGGCCTGAACGGCGTCCTCTACGGCGTCTTCGCCGCGGGCAACATGCTCTCCGGCATCGCCTGCGGGGCGATCGCCTGGAAGGCCGCCCCGCAGCGGCGCCTGCTCGTCGGTTACACGGCGCTCGCGCTGACCGCCTCCGCCCTGTGGACGGCCGAGTCGGCGCTGCTCCTGGCCGGACTCGGCCTGCTGGTCGGCATGTGCATCGCACCGGCCCTGATCACCGGCTACACCCTGGTGGAGAGCCTGGTCCCGGCCGGCGCCCGCACCGAGGCCTTCACCTGGCTCACCGGCGCCGTCGCGCTCGGCCAGGCCGCGGCCGTCACCGCCGCCGGACAACTGGAGGACCGCCTCTGGGACGGCGCCGGATTCCTGGTGCCGATGGCCGGTACCGTCCTCGCCCTCGGGACTCTGTTGGCGCTGCGCTCCCGGCTGGTGCCGGACGCGCGCGGACGCACCGTGGCGCGTGGCGTGGGTCACCGCGAGCCCGTCGCAGTGGACTGATTCCTCGGAATACGTCACTATGGACCGTCGTTAGCACTCATCGAGTGAGAGTGCCAGGAGGAAGACAGTGCCCACCTACCAGTACCAGTGCACCGAGTGCGGCGAGGGCCTCGAGGCGGTGCAGAAGTTCACCGACGACGCCCTGACCGAATGCCCCCAGTGCAAGGGACGCCTGAAGAAGGTGTTCTCGGCGGTCGGCATCGTCTTCAAGGGCTCCGGCTTCTACCGCAACGACAGCCGCGGCTCCTCGTCCAGCAGCTCCCCGGCGGCCAAGTCCTCCGGGTCGTCCTCGACGAGCTCCTCCACCTCCTCGGACTCGGGATCAGGCTCGGGATCGGGCTCGGGCTCGTCGTCCGGCTCCTCCGGTTCGAGCAGCTCCACCAGCACCACCGCCGCGTAGGGCCCACTTCGCACGGGACCCTGTCGTCCACCGACGACGGGGTCTTCGGCGTTTCCGGGTGCCGTTAGGGTGCGGAGCATGGCGAACACTGCGCAGGCCGAGATCGGCGTGATCGGCGGCTCCGGTTTCTATTCGTTCCTCGACGACGTGACCGAGGTCCAGGTGGACACCCCCTACGGGGCGCCCAGCGACTCCGTCTTCCTCGGCGAGGTGGCGGGACGGCGGGTGGCCTTCCTGCCCCGGCACGGACGCGGCCACCATCTGCCGCCGCACCGCATCAACTACCGGGCCAACCTGTGGGCGCTGCGGTCGGTCGGCGCGCGCCAGGTGCTCGGGCCGTGCGCGGTGGGCGGACTGCGGCCCGAGTACGGGCCGGGCACGCTGCTGGTGCCGGACCAGCTCGTGGACCGCACGAAGTCCCGGGTGGGGACGTACTACGACGGGGTGCCGCTGCCCGACGGCACGATGCCGAACGTCGTCCACGTGTCGCTGGCCGACCCCTACTGCCCCACCGGGCGGGCGGCCGCGCTGAAGGCGGCGCGCGGGCGGGACTGGGAGCCGGTGGACGGCGGCACGCTGGTCGTGGTGGAGGGGCCGCGCTTCTCCACCCGTGCGGAATCGTTGTGGCACCAGGCGCAGGGCTGGTCGGTGGTCGGCATGACCGGTCACCCCGAGGCGGTGCTCGCCCGGGAGCTGGAGCTCTGCTACACCTCGCTGACCCTGGTGACCGACCTCGACGCCGGCGCGGAGACCGGCGAGGGCGTCTCCCACGACGAGGTGCTGCGGGTGTTCGCCGAGAACGTGGACCGGCTCCGCGGAGTGCTCTTCGACGCGGTGGCCGCACTCCCGGCGACGGCGGAACGCGACTGCCTGTGCACCTCGGCGCTGGGAGGCATGGATCCGGGGTTCGCGCTGCCGTAGTAGGGGAGGGCGGGGCGCGGTAGAGGACCGTCGGGCCGCCGGAGAGGCCGCCCGCAGGGACGCCGGAGAGGCCGCCCGTCGGGATGCGGAAAGGCCGGAGAGACCGACCGTCCGGACGCCGGAGACGCCGGAAAGGCGGCCGTCGGGACGCCAGAGAGGCGGCCGTCGGGACGCGGAGAAGGCTGTCGGGGGCCGGAGAGGACCGTCGGGGAGCCGTAAAGAAACCTGGGGTGCCGTGGAGGGCCGTGGGTGCGGGAAGGACGGCACGGGGGGCTCGGGAGGGACGGCTCGGGGAGGACGGCTCGGGAGGACGGTGCTGCGGAGCCGCTCGTTCGGGTGGCGGAGTTTTCCACAGGCTGCTGGTGCGTGCACAGGGCCCAACGGGCGTCAGCGGAAGCCCCGATCGTGGGACTCGCAAGCCGATCCCTCGTCACAGGTGGTGGTCTCCGTGTCCCGACAGATGGCGTTCCCTCCGTCCCGTCACTCCTCGCCGTCCGGTCACTCCTCGCCGTCCCATCCCTCCTCACCGTCCCATCCCTCCTCACCGTCCCATCCCTCCTCACCGTCCGCGTCCGCTTCTCCATCCGGTTACGCGCCCGGTCCGCCCTCCGCCTCCCGGCGTCCCTCCGCCCTCCGGGCGCCCACGTCGCTCCGGACCCCCCTGTCCCCCTCCCCCTCGTCACCCCCTTCCCCTCCCCGCACCGGCCCCGGCTCCCCTGCCGGTCACCACTCACCCGCCGGTCACCACCCGTCCGCCGGTTCCCGCCCGTCTGCCGGTCACCGTTCCTCGTCCGGTCCCCGCCCGCCCGGCACCGATGTGCCCGCTCCGTGCGAGGTGCCGCACTTCGCGCCGGTGCGGGTGCGCGGCGCACTGCCGCTCCCGGTCCGGCTCGTCCGGCACCGCAGGCGGGCCATGGCGGTCGGCCTCGCGGTCACGGCGGCGGCGCTCGTGGCCGCGGGACCGCGGGAGGCGGACCGCTCCCGCGGTCATCCCGACGGCTCCCCCGCCGCCCGCGCGGACTCCGCGTCCGCCGGGGACCGTCCGGTACGGGCGCGGCGCGCGGGCGGCGCGACGGTCACGGCGGCCGTGCGCATCGCCGACGCCGCCACGGTCCGGCTGCTGCGGCCGGGCGACCGGGTGGATGTGATCGCCGCCGAGGAGACGGCGTCCGGGTCCGAGGCCCGTGTGGTCGCGCGCGGTGCGCGGGTGACCGAGGTGCCGGAACCGACGGACGGCGCGGGCGACGGCGGGGCCCTGCTGGTGCTGTCGGTGCCGCGTTCCACCGCGGCCGGTCTGGCCGGCGCGGGAGCCACGGCACGACTGGCGGTGACAGTGTGGTGAACAGTGCCTTTTCGAGCCCGGTCCGCCTGCCGGGGCCTTCGTTCGAGCGACCCGATTGGACATCGCGGCCCAGCGCTGGCGTAGGTTGCGGAGCGTTTGGTTCCGCGCAGTGCGCACCTCAGATGGGGGCTCGACATGAGCGAGAAGAAAGAATCCGTGTGGGCGGGCTTCAAGGCCTTCCTGACCCGCGGGAACGTGGTCGACCTGGCCGTTGCGGTGGTGATCGGCGCTGCCTTCACCAACATCGTCAACGCGGTGGTCAAGGGCATCATCAACCCGCTGGTCGGTGCGTTCGGCACCAAGAACCTGGACAGCTACAGCTCGTGTCTGAAGGGCCCCTGCGAGGGGACCGGCGACGCGGCGACCGGCGTCCGTATCCTGTGGGGCTCCGTGCTCGGCGCGACCCTGCAGTTCCTGATCACCGCGGCGGTCGTCTACTTCCTGATGGTGCTGCCCATGGCGAAGTACCTGGCCCGGGTGGAGGCCCGCCGGAAGGAGAAGGAGGGCACGCAGGAGGTCGTCGAGATCACCGAGCTGGAAGTGCTCAAGGAGATCCGCGACTCGCTCGTCGCGCAGCGCGGTCCGGGCGGCGCCGAGCGGTAGCGGCGCCCCGTCGGCGGACGGCTCAGATGTGGTGGGGCGGCTTCTCGTCGAGGAAGCGCTTCAGGTCGGAGGCGCTGTCGCCGGACGGTCGATCGCCCCACCCTCGGTCCGTGTCGTCCGAGGACTGCTGGTCCAGCGGGTCGTCGAAGACCAGCGCGGGCCTGGGCTCGCGCGGCCGGGGATCGGGGGCATCGCTCATACGCCCAGGGTACGGCCCCGCACAGCGGGCATGACTGGCCTCATGACAGCTGACGCTCTGACGGATGTGGCCGGGGTGCGCGTGGGACACGCGACGCGCACCGGCGGCGGTTGGCTCACGGGCACGACGGTCGTGCTCGCGCCCGAGGACGGGGCCGTGGCCGCGGTGGACGTGCGGGGCGGCGGCCCCGGCACCAAGGAGACCGACGCACTCGATCCGCGCAACCTGGTGCAGAAGATCCAGGCGATCGTGCTCACCGGGGGCAGCGCGTACGGGCTCGACGCGGCGTCCGGGGTGATGGCCTGGCTCGAGGAGCGGGGCCGCGGAGTGCGGGTCGGGCCCGACCCGGCGCACGTGGTGCCGGTGGTGCCGGCCGCCTGCGTCTTCGACCTGGGCCGTGGTGGTGACTTCCGGGCCCGGCCGGACGCGGCCACCGGTCGCGCCGCGGTCGAGGCCGCGGCGGCGAGCGAGCCGGGCGCTCCGGTGCCGCAGGGCTGTGTGGGCGCGGGCACGGGCGCGGTGGTAGGCCGCATGAAGGGCGGGGTCGGCACCGCGAGCACGGTGTTGGAGTCGGGCATCACGGTGGCCGCGCTGGTGGTGGCCAACGCGGCGGGCTCGGTACTCGATCCGGAAACGGGCATGCTCTACGGGGAGTTGTTCCAGGGCCGGGCGCGTTATCCGCGGGCCGAGGTGCACGAGGCGGCGCTGCGCCGGCTCGCGGAGTCGGCCGAGGAGAACGCGCCGCCGCCGCTGAACACCACGCTGGCGGTGGTCGCGACCGACGCCGACCTGTCCAAGGCGCAGGCGCAGAAGCTGGCCGGCGCCGCGCACGACGGCATCGCGCGGGCGGTACGGCCGGTGCATCTGCTCAGCGACGGGGACACGGTGTTCACCCTGGCCACCGGGCGGCGTCCGCTGGACGCGGCGGACCCCCTCGCGTTGAACGAGCTGCTCGCGGCCGGCGCGGACCTGGTGACCCGGTCGATCGTGCGGGCGGTACGGGCGGCCGGGCCGGTGACCGGACCGGGTGGATCGTGGCCGAGTCATGGTGAGTTGTACGGGGAACGGTGAAGGAACCGTCCGGTCGCCGCCGCTTCGGGCCGGGCGGGAATTTCCGCCGCGGGCCGCTCGTTCTCCCGCCATCTGTTTTCTCGGTTCCGGGACATGATGTCCGGCCGAGGGGCTACGGTATGCGTCCACAAGGTGACATGCAGCAACGCCGGGAGAAACCTTGAGCGTTCCGTACGACACGGCAGCGTACGAACCACCCGACTCGCCCGAGTCTCCGGACGAGCACCTCGCGCGCCTGCTGGGCCGCGCCCTGAACTCCTTCGAGCTGCCGGACGAGACGGTCCGGCAGCTGGACTGCGCGTTGGCGCACGACGGTTCCCTGCACTCCGCGCACCACAGCGCGGGCCTGCACCGGGAGACGTACCGGCACACGTGGCTGCTCGCCGACGGATCCGCGCTCACCCTGTGGGAGTTGGTGCACAACACCGCGCCGGGGGCGGAGCCGCAGCACGAGGTGTACGTGGACGAGGAGGAACTGCGCACGGCGACGAGCCGGTTGCCGTTGCCGCCGGACGCCCCGGACTTCGAGCTGCCGGTGACGGTGCAGCTGCCCCCGGCACCCGAGTTGCGGCACGTCTATGTTCCGGACCACTCCGCGGACCACGCCCGTCGTTTACTGCGCCGGGCGGAGAACGCGGACCGGCCGGGTCCGGAGACGGCGGCGTTGCTGTCGGCGGCCTGCGCGCACCGGATCACGCAGGCCTTCGGCCGGCCGTCCCGCGCCGGGCGTTCGGGGCTGTGCTTCTCGCTCTACGAGCACGCGTTCCTGCTCGCGGACGGCGGGGAGTTGTCCCTGTGGGAGGTCGAGCACACGGCCACTCCGGACGGGCGGCACATGTGCGAGGTGTACCTCAGCGAGGACGCGGCACGCGACGCGATGGAACGCCGGGCGGCACAGGTCTCCTGACACCAGGAGCTTCGAGCTTCTCCCCCACCCACGATGTCTCCCGACACCAGGAACTCCTCCCCCACCCACGACGTCGCCTGACACCGGGAGTGTTCCCATCGCCCACGGTGTCTCCTGACACCGGGAGCCTTTCCCACCCACGGCGCCTCCCCGACACCGCGAGTGTTCCCCGCCCACGGTGTCTCCCGACACCGGAAGCCTTTCCCGCCCACGGCCTCTCTCCGACGCCGCAAGTGTTCCCATCGCCCACGGTGTCTCCCGACACCGCGAGTGCTTCCTCCGCCCACGGGAACCGGCGTCGGTTCAGGTCCCTTCGGTGAAGCGGCGCACCAGTCCGGCGAACGCGTCGCGTTCGGCGGCGGTGAGGTGCACCGTTTCCTCCTGCGGGCTCGTCCGCTGCTGGCGGGGGATGGTCGGGCTGCCGTGGGGCGTGTGCGGTGGGGCCGGCGCGAAGCCTCCTCGCAGGCGTTCGCGTGTCCGTCCGCGGCGCCGCCGCAGGACGTCGGCCAGACCCGCCGCGCAGACCGCGGCCACCAGGACCAGAACGGTGGCGCCTGCGGTCCGCGAGATCGTCTCGTGCTCACGCATGCGGCCCAGTAGACACCACGATCCGGGGCGGTGGACCCCGGATCGTGAGGAGCGTGATCTATATCGCAGTAGGCATGAACCGCCCACACCTACCCAAACGGACGCATTGTCCCGGCGTTACGCGGCCACCGGCTGCTTGCGCTCCGGCGACGGCACGGAGGTGTCCGGGCCAGTGGCCGTGTCGGCCGGGGCGGGCCTGCGCAGGCCCTTGAGGACGATCACCAGGGCGGTGGTGACACCGACACCGGCGGCGATGGCGACCAGGTAGAGGAGCGGGTTGCCGATGAGCGGGACCACGAAGATGCCGCCGTGCGGAGCGCGCAGGGTGGCGTCGAACGCCATGGACAGGGCGCCGGTGACGGCGCCGCCCGCCATGGATGCGGGAATCACGCGCAGCGGGTCGGCCGCCGCGAACGGGATCGCGCCTTCGGTGATGAAGGAGGCGCCCAGGACCCAGGCGGCCTTGCCGTTCTCCCGTTCGGTCCGGTTGAAGAGCTTGCCGCGGACCGTGGTGGCCAGGGCCATCGCCAGCGGCGGCACCATGCCGGCGGCCATCACCGCGGCCATGATCTTCATCGCGGAGTCGCTGGGGCTCGCGACGGCGATGCCGGCGGTGGCGAAGGTGTAGGCGACCTTGTTCACGGGGCCGCCGAGGTCGAAGCACATCATCAGGCCGAGCAGCGCGCCCAGCAGGACGGCGTTGGTGCCGGTGAGGCCGTTCAGCCAGTCGGTCATGGCCTTCTGCGCCTCGGCGATGGGCTTGCCGATGACGACGAACATCAGGAAACCGACGACCGCGGCGGAGATCAGCGGGATCACCACCACCGGCATGATGCCGCGCAGTGCGGCGGGGATGCGCGCCTTCTGGATGGCGATCACCACGGCACCGGCGATCAGACCGGCCGCGAGGCCGCCGAGGAAGCCGGCGTTGATGGTGAGGGAGATCGCGCCGCCGACGAAGCCGGGCACGAGTCCGGGCCGGTCGGCCATGCCGTAGGCGATGTAGCCGGCCAGGACCGGGACGAGGAAGCCGAAGGCGACGCCGCCGATCTGGAAGAGCAGGGCGCCCCAGCTGTCGGCCTGGGTCCACACGAAGTGGTCCATCACCGACGGCGCCTTGTTGATCTCGTAGCCGCCGATCGCGAAGCCGAGGGCGATGAGCAGACCGCCCGCCGCGACGAACGGCACCATGTAGCTGACGCCGGACATCAGCCACGTGCGCAGCTTGGTGCCGTAGCCCTCGCCGCCGGCGCCGGCGCGCTCGACGGGCGTACCGGCGGACGCGGCGGCGGTCCCGGTGACCTCGCCCCGTTCGGCCTTGCCGCGGACCTCGGTGATCAGGTCGCCGGGGCGGTTGATGGCCGCCTTCACGCCGGTGTCGACGGTGGGCTTCCCGGCGAACCGCTCCTTCTCCCGTACGGGGACGTCGTGGGCGAAGATCACACCGTCCGCCGCCGCGATCACGGCCGGGTCGAGCCGGGTGAAGCCGGCCGAGCCCTGGGTTTCGACGACGACCTCGACGCCCGCCTCCCGGCCGGCGTTCTCCAGCGACTCGGCCGCCATGTAGGTGTGAGCGATTCCGGTGGGGCAGGAGGTGACGGCGACGACCCGGAAGGGACGTTCCGCACCGGCGCCGGAGCCCGCCGGGGCCTCCGCGTCCTTGCCGGTGGCCACCACCGGCGCGGTCTCTGCCTCGTGGCGCGCGGGCGTCTCTGCCTCGTCGGTGCCCGTGGCGGTGCCGGCGGAGGCCGCCACCGGCACCGCCACGGAGTTCTCGGGGCCGCTGTCCTCGGCCGGCCGCGGCTCGTCGCCGCGGATGAGCGCCGCGGCTGCCACCGCCTCGTCCACCGCACGGAGCGCGGTGGTGAAGTCGGCGTTCATCAGCTGCCGGGCCAGCGACGACAGGATCGTCAGATGGGCGTCGTCGGCGCCGGCCGGGGCGGCGATCAGGAAGATCAGGTCGGCGGGCCCGTCCGCCGCACCGAAGTCGATGCCGGCGGCGCTGCGTCCGAAAGCCAGCGTCGGCTCGGTGACGTGCGCGCTGCGGCAGTGCGGGATACCGATGCCGCCGTCGAGGCCGGTCGGCATCTGGGCCTCGCGGGCAGCGACGTCGGCGAGGAACCCCTCCAGGTCGGTCACCCGGCCCACGGCCACCATGCGCTCGGCGAGGGCACGCGCCGCGGCTTCCTTGGTGTCGGCGGACCGGTCGAGATCGAGATCGACCAGTTCCGCGGTGATCATGTCGCTCATCGCGGGCTCCTTCGCACGCGTATCGCCGGTGCAGCGGGGTGGACGGGAGAGGGGACGGGGGTGGGGAGCGGAGACCTCAGTGGCCTCGGAGACGTCAGGGACGTCAGGGGCCTCGAAGATGTCAGGGACCTCAGAGACCTCGAAGACGTCAGGGACCTCAAGGACCTCAGAGACTTCGGAGACCTCAGGGAGCAGAGGGACCTCAGCGAGCGCAGATACCTCAGCGAGCGCAGGTACCTCGCGGAGGGGAGGGACCCGAGTGAGTGGTGCGGAGCCGGGGCCGAGTGGTGGTTCATGAGGTCGGCTCCCGCAGGGCGCGGTCGACGGGTACGTCGGCCGTGACGGTCACCGCCGCCGGGTCGAGGTCGGCGGGGGCCGGCATCAGGCTGCCGGGCAGCCGGACGGCGGCGGCGCCGTGCGCGACGGCCGAGGCGAGCGCCCGGGGGCCGCGTCCGCCGGCGACGAGGAAACCGGCGAGGGAGGAGTCGCCGGCGCCGACGTTGCTGCGGACGGCGTCCACCCGGGCGGTGCCGAACCAGGCGCCGTCGTCGTCCACGAGCAGTTGCCCGTCGGCGCCGAGGCTGGCGAGGACGGCGCGGGCGCCGCTCCCCCGCAGCTCCTCGGCCGCCTTCAGCGCGTCGCCCACGGTCGTCAGGGGCCGGCCGACGGCTTCGGCGAGTTCCTCGGCGTTGGGCTTCACCACGTCGGGCCGTTCGCGCAGGGCCGCGAGCAGTGCGGGACCGGAGGTGTCCAGGGCGATGCGCACTCCGGCGGCATGTGCCCGGGCGACCAGGTCGGCGTACCAGGAGGGCGCGAGTCCGCGCGGGAGGCTGCCGCAGCAGGCGATCCAGTCGGCGTCCCGGGACTGCCGCCGCACGGTGTCGAGGAGCAGTTCCTGCTCGGCCGCGGTCAGTTCCGGGCCCGGCGCGTTGATCTTCGTCAGTACGCCGTCCGTCTCGGCGAGCGCGATGTTGGAGCGGGTGGCGCCGGCGACGGGCACCGGAGCGACCTCGATGCCCTGCGCGTCGAGCAGGTGGGCGACCAGGGCGCCCGGTGCTCCGCCCAGGGGCAGCACGGCCACCGTGCGCCGGCCGGCGGCGGCGACGGCGCGGGAGACGTTGACGCCCTTGCCTCCGGGGTCGACGCGTTCGCCGGTGGCCCGGACGACCTCGCCGCGGTCCAGCGAGGGGACCTCGTAGGTGCGGTCCAGGGAGGGGTTGGGGGTGACGGTGAGGATCATGCGCGTACTACTTCCGTACCGCCGCGCTCGATGGCGGCGGCGTCCTGCGGGTTCAGCCCGCTGTCGGTGATCAGCAGGTCCACGTCGCCCAGGTCGCCGAAGCGGGCGAAGTGCTCCTGGCCGTGCTTGGAGGAGTCGGCGAGCAGCACCACGCGGCGGGCCGCGGCGATGGCGGCGCGTTTGACGGCGGCCTCGGCGAGGTCGGGGGTGGTCAGGCCGTGCTCGGCGGAGAAGCCGTTGGCGGCCACGAACAGCACGTCGGCGCGGATCTCGGCGTACGCGCGCAGCGCCCAGGCGTCCACGGCGGCGCGCGTACGGTGCCGTACGCGGCCTCCGACCAGGTGGAGTTGGATGCCGGGGTGGTCGGCGAGGCGGGCCGCGATGGGCAGGCTGTGGGTGACGACGGTGAGGGACGCCTCCACCGGCAGGAATCCGGCGAGCCGCGCGGCCGTGGAACCGGCGTCGACGATCACGGCGCCGTCGGCCGGGAGTTCGGCGAGGGCGGCGCGGGCGATGCGGTCCTTCTCGTCGGCGGCGGTCGTCTCCCGCTCGGCGAGGTCGGGTTCGAAGTCGAGGCGTCCGGCGGGGATGGCGCCGCCGTGCACCCTGCGGACCAGGCCGGCGCGGTCCAGGGCCTTCAGGTCCCGGCGGATGGTCTCGGCGGTGACCTGGAACTCCTCGGCCAGTGAGACCACGTCCACCCGTCCGCCGTCGCGGGCGAGCCGCAGGATCTCCTGCTGGCGCTCCGGTGCGTACATGCTCCGCCTGCCTCCGAGTCCGTTCATGCCCGAACGTGTGGTTTCGCTGGGACGATACGTCCAGATGTCCGGAAAGTAAACGGGTGTGGGCACGGTCGGGCATGAACGGGCTTCTGTTTGGGTCTGTTCTTGGTTTGCTCCGGAATGAGGAGAGGTCTGGCATCCCGTGGACGCCAGACCTCTTCGGCCGCGAACGGCGGCGGGGCCTCAGGACACGAGTTCCCGCTCCCTCTCCGGCGCCGGTGCGTCCTCGGCTCCCGCGCCCTCCACGTGCTGGGCCGGGCGCTTCGGCAGCGCGAACATCAGCAGGAAGATCGCGCCGAGCACCGCCGCCACCCAGCCCAGCGCGTGCTGGAAGCCGTCCGCGAAGGCCGGGCCCACCTCGGCCGGTGCGAGCCGCTCGTCGATGACGCCGAAGAACACCACGGACACCAGGCCGAGCCCCAACGCGTTGCCCATCTGCTGCACGGTGTTGATCAGCCCCGAGGCCGACCCGGCGTGCTCGCGCGGCACCTCGGACAGCACCGCGTCGGTGAGCGGGGCCACGATCAGGCCCATGCCGACGCCCATGACCACCAGCGGGAGCGCCATCTGCCAGGAGGCGATGGACAGGCCGTACCGTCCGGCCTCCCAGATGTAGATGAGCACTCCGGCCGCCATCACCAGCGCGCCCGCCTGGAGCACCTTGCGGCCGAAGCGCGGGACCAGCAGCTGCACCGACGCCCCGGCGGCCGCGGAGACGGCGAGGGAGAACGGCACCCCGGTCAGCCCCGCCCGCAGCGCGCTCCAGCCCAGGCCGACCTGCATGTACAGCGTCCACACGAGGAAGAAGACGCCGAGACCGACGCCGAACACGGTCTGCACCGCGATGCCCGCCGCGAAGCTCTTCACCCGGAACAGCGACAGCTCGATCAGCGGCGAACCGTCCCGCGCGCCCTTGCGCCGCTCGTACGCAACCAGCGCCGCGAACACCACCAGCGCGCCGGCCATCGACCCGTATCCCCACAGCGGCCAGCCCAGTTCCCGGCCGCGGGTGAGCGGGTAGAGCAGCATCAGCAGGCCCAGCGTCACCAGCGCGACGCCCACGAGGTCGAGTTTGAGGGCCCGCGGCGCCTTCGACTCGCTGATGAAGCGGCTGCCGAGGACCAGTCCGGCGATGCCGACCGGCAGGTTGATCAGGAAGATCGGCCGCCATTCGAGGCCGAACAGGTTCCACTGGGTCAGCAGCGCGCCGAGCAGCGGCCCGGACACCGCGCCGAGGCCGACGATCGCGCCGAACAGTCCGAACACCTTGCCGCGTTCGTGCGCCGGGAAGGTCGCGTGCACGATCGACAGCACCTGCGGCACCATCAGCGCCGCCATGGCGCCCTGGAGGATGCGGGAGGCGACCAGCATCTCCGGGTTCACGGCGAGACCGCACAGCGCGGAGGCGACGGTGAAGCCTCCGATGCCGACGAGGAAGACGCGTTTGCGGCCGTGGATGTCGCCGAGCCGGCCGCCGGTGACGAGACCGGCGGCGAAGGCCAGCGCGTAACCGGCGGTGATCCACTGGATCTGGCTGAAGGTGGCGCCCTCGTCGCGCTGGATCGACGGGATCGCGATGTTGACGATCGTGACGTCGACGAGGTCCATGAAGGCCGCGGTCATCACGATCGCCAGGGCGAACCAGCGGCGGCGGTCGCCCGCGGCGGGCCGCGCCGCGGGCGGGGTGTCGGTGAAGGTCATGTCGCGACGTTAGGACCGCAGTAGGTCAGACCATGTCCTAGATGTGCGGCATCCTCGTGGCATGACGACGGACACACCGGCCCGGCTTCTCCAGCTCCTCTCGCTGCTCCAGACGCCCCGCGAATGGCCGGGCGGCGAGCTGGCCGACCGTCTGGGGGTCTCCCGGCGCACGATCCGGCGGGACATCGACCGGCTGCGCGAACTCGGCTATCCCGTGCAGGCGACCATGGGTGCGGACGGCGGCTACCGGCTGGTCGCCGGCAAGGCCATGCCTCCGCTGGTGCTCGACGACGAGGAGGCGGTGGCCATCGCGGTCGGGCTGCGGGCGGGCGCCGGGCACGCACTGGAGGGCGTGGACGAGGCGTCGGTGCGGGCGCTGGCGAAACTGGAGCAGGTGCTGCCGGCCAGGCTGCGTCACCGCGTCAGCACCCTCCAGGCCGCCACCACCCCGTTGACCAGCGGCGACGGCCCGACGATCGCTCCGGAGACACTCACCGTCATGGCCTCCACGGTGGCCGGCCGTGAACGGCTGCGGTTCGCCTACCGCGCCGCCGACGGCACCGGGTCCCGGCGGGTGACGGAGCCGTACCGGCTGGTGTCGACCGGGCGGCGCTGGTACCTCGTGGCGTACGACCTCGACCGCGCCGACTGGCGCACCTTCCGCGTCGACCGGGTGAGCGAACCCTTCGCCACCGGCGCCCGGTTCACACCGAGGGAGCTGCCGACCGGGAGCGCGGCGGAGTACCTGCGCCGGTCCATGCACCGCGCGCAGGAGTCCTACGATCTCGTCGTCACCTTCGCCGCGCCGGCCGAGGCGGTCGCGGCCCGGCTGCCGGGCTGGCTGGGCCCGCCCGAGCCGCTGGACGAAGGCCGTTGCCGGTTGCGCGCGACGGTGGCCGACGCGAAGGACTGGATGGCGGTACGACTGGCCATGCTGGGGCACGAGTTCACCGTGCACGAACCGCCGGAACTCGTCGCGGCGGTACGGGAGTTGGGGGCGCGAATGAGCCGGGCCGGGGGTGGTGAGGGGTCGGGGCCGGCCGGTCCGACCCCGAGTGAGGAGTGAAGTCGCTTGCTGCGTCGGTGACTTGGGGCGGAGGGATGCAGGGTGAGGTGGACCGGCGTGCGCGTGCGCGGCATTCACCCGCCGGTGGCGTCACCCGCCTCGTGTCACGTCCGCCCAGGGGAAGTCCCGTAGCGCTGCCAGGTTGTCCAGGGCCAGTTGGGCCGGGCCCGCGGGGCCTTCGGCGGGGCCGTCGCCCGCCGCCCAGCTCTCCATGGCCGTGCGCACGGCCGCGCTCGCGACGGCGGCGGCGAAGGCCGACCGGGCACGACTGGCATCGTTGTCGCGGCCGGCACCGGACGGCTCCTGACGCAGTGAACTGCCCGCTTCCCGATCCGGTGCGGCACACGCCTCCCGATCCGGTGCGGCACACGCCTCCCGATCCGGTGTGACGCACGCCTCCCGATCCGGTGTGGCCCACGCATCCCGATCCGGTATGTCGCACGCCTCCCGATCCTGTGCGCTGCCGGCCTTTCGACTACGCGCGCTGTACGGCTCTCGGCTCTTCGTGACGCACGCCTCCTGACCGTGCGTCAGCCGCTCCATCAGTGCCTCCGTCAGATCCCGCTCCGACGTCCGGCACACCTCGGCCCACACCCGGCGCAGGGCCGGATTCGCCTCCGCCAGCCGGATGAGGGTACGGACCCAGTTCCAGGAGGCCGTGGACACTCCGACGCCGGGCGTCAGCGTGTGACGCACGGCGTCCTCCAGGGCCTGCGGCAGGGGCACCTCGGCGGGAGCGGCGCGCACCGCGTCCACCCAGCGCCGGGCGCCGACCGCGTAGAGCGGGCCGATGGCCTCTTCCTTGGTGGCGAAGTACCGGTAGAAGGTGCGCGGGGCGATGCCCGCGGCCTGCGCGATCTCCTCGGCACGCGTGGCCCGCAGGCCCTGCCGGACGAAGAGGCCGGCCGCCGCGCGGGCGATCTCCATACGGGTCTCGGCCTTGCGCCGCTCGGTCAACGAGGCCGCGGGAGGCGGAGGAGGGGACGACGACATCGGGGTGGTGCTGCTCACGCCCGGCAGGCTATGCCCATGTGGCACAATCTGCCATCTGGCGGGGGCCCCCCCGGCGCGGGGGCGGGGGGGGGTGCGGGAGGCCGGGGCACGGCACGGGGGTGCGTCGCGGGCGGCCGCGAGCACCGCGGACATGAGGAAGCCGGGTCCGGCGCCCGGGGGGAGGGGCGCCGAACCCGGCCTGGGAAGTCCCGGCGCCGGGGGGGTTGTGCGTCGGGACGTGGCTCAGGGGTCCGGGGGACCGTACGGGACCGTACTGGACCCGGCGTGGCTTCGGGCCCGGGTCCGGGTCCGAACTGCCGGGCCCGGAAGTCTTGTTCCCGGGGTCCAGCGGGTTGAAGCGGCGCGGAACAGCCATGTTTTGCGCGGTCTTTCGCCACCCGGCGTACGCGCCCCGGCCCGCTCACACCACCGTGCCGGGACCCCGCGCGCGTCACCGTGGCGGCGACACCGCACGTCACGCTACCGCCCGGCGGCGGGAGTTCACGCCGCCGCGTCGAAACCGGTGTCGCGGGCGAGCTTCTTCAGCTCCAGCAGCGCGTGCTTCTCGATCTGGCGGATCCGCTCACGGGTCAGACCGTGCTCCTTGCCGACCTCGGTCAGCGTGCGCTCGCGGCCGTCCTCGATGCCGTAGCGCATCTTGATGATGGAGGCCGTGCGCTGGTCGAGGCGACCGATCAGGTCGTCCAGTTCCTCGCTGCGCAGCAGCGTCATCACCGACTGCTCCGGCGACACCGCGGAGGTGTCCTCCAGAAGGTCGCCGAACTGGGTCTCGCCCTCGTCGTCCACCGACATGTTCAGCGAGACCGGGTCGCGGGCCCAGTCGAGCACGTCGGTCACGCGCTCCGGCGTGGAGCCGAGCTCGGCGGCGATCTCGGCGGGCTCCGGGTCCCGGCCGTGCTCACGGTTGAACTCGCGCTGCACGCGCCGGATCCGGCCCAGCTCCTCCACCAGGTGGACGGGCAGGCGGATGGTGCGCGACTGGTCCGCTATGGAACGGGTGATGGCCTGACGGATCCACCAGGTGGCGTACGTCGAGAACTTGAAGCCCTTGCGGTAGTCGAACTTCTCCACCGCGCGCACCAGGCCGGCATTGCCCTCCTGGATCAGGTCCAGCAGCGGCAGCCCGCTGCGCGGGTACCGGCGGGCCACGGCGACGACAAGGCGCAGGTTGGAGCGGATGAAGACGTCCTTGGCCCGCTCGCTCGCGTCGACCAGGGCCTGCAGTTCCTCGGGCGTGGCCCCGGCCTTGTTCTCCTCGAGGCCGTCGAGGATCTGCCGCGCGAACACACCCGCCTCGATGATCTGGGACAGCTCGACCTCCTTGGCGGCGTCGAGCAGCGGTGTGCGCGCTATCTCGTCGAGGTACATGCCGACCAGGTCGCGGTCGGCGATCTCGCCGCCATGGGCGCGAACACTGCTTGCCGAGTCGACCGTCTCGCCGTTGGCGGACTGACGACGGGCGACGGCACGGGTTGCCATGCGTGCTCCCTTGCGAAGATGAGGTCAGCGGGTGGTCCTGCGGACACTCGGCACGTTCTTCAGGTCTCTCGGGACTCTGCTCGGGTGCCCTGCATCCGATGGAAACAACGACTGGAATCCGGACAGAATTCCCAACCCGCCCCCCGATTTTTCTGATCATGCAGTACCCTGTCCGGCCACACGGGGAGGCGCGATGCCGTCGGAGCATGCAGAGGTCCAGGTCAGACCGGGAACCGAGGGTGATCTGGTGACCCTCACCGACCTGTACAACCACTACGTACGTGAGACCGCGATCACATTCGACACCGTGCCTTTCACCCCGGAGGAGCGCCGCCCGTGGCTGCTCTCCCACCCTGAAGACGGCCCGTACCGCCTGATGGTTGCCACGGGCGCCGGTCCACAGCGGATTCTGGGGTACGCCACGTCCAGCCCGTTGCGGGCCAAGCCCGCCTACGCGACCTCCGTCGAGACGACGGTCTACGTCGCCCCGGACGTCGGCCGGCGCGGCATCGGCACCCTGCTCTACGAGGCGCTCTTCGAGGCCCTGGCCGGCGAGGGCCTGCACCGCGCGTACGCCGGTGTCGCCCAGCCGAACGACGCCTCGACGCGGCTGCACGAGCGCTTCGGCTTCCGGCACGTCGGCACGTACCGGGAGGTGGGCCGCAAGTTCGGCCGCTGGTGGGACGTGGCCTGGTACGAGAAGGAGCTGTGACCCGCCGCCCCGCCCTCGGAATCCCCCCCCCGACCCTCGGAACTCACCCCCCCAACCCTCGGAACTCACCCCTCGCGGCTCGGTCGACCCGCTCCTCGGGGCTCGGCGGACCCGCTCCTCGGGATCGGCGGACTCGCTCCTCGGGGCTCGTCCGAGTCACGCTTCGGGGCTCGTCCGAGTCATACCTCGGGGCTCGTCCGAGTCACACCTAGGGGCTTGTCCGAGTCACACCTCGGGGCTCAGCGGACCCGCCGTCCGGGACTCAGCCGAACTGCACCGACCGTTTGGCCAGCCCCATCCAGAACCCGTCGATCACGGACTTCTGTTCCCCGAGCTCGCCGGCGGCGTCCGCGGCGCCCATGGTGACGAAGAGCGGGGCGAAGTGCTCGGTGCGCGGGTGGGCGAGCAGGCCCGCCGGCGACTTGCGGGTGAAGTCGAGCAGCGCGTCCACGTCACCGGTCTCCAGCGCCCGCCGGCCCCAGTCGTCGAACTCCGCCGACCAGGCGGGGATGCCGCCCTGGCGCAGCGCGGCCAGGTTGTGGGTGAAGAACCCGGAGCCGATGATCAGCACGCCCTCGTCGCGCAGCGGTGCGAGCCTGCGCCCGATCTCCATCAGCTTCACCGGGTCCAGCGTCGGCATGGACACCTGGAGCACCGGCACGTCGGCCTCCGGGAACATCTCGACCAACGGTACGTAGGCGCCGTGGTCCAGGCCCCGGTCGGGGACGTCCTGCACGGGGATGCCGGGGGCGCGCAGCAGTTTGCGCACCGAGTCGGCGAGCGCGGGGGCGCCCGGGGCGCCGTAGGTGACCTGGTAGTAGTGCTCGGGGAAGCCCCAGAAGTCGTAGACCAGGGGGACCGTCTCGGTGGCGCCGAGGGCGAGCGGGGCCTCCTCCCAGTGGGCGGAGACGACGAGGATCGCCTTCGGGCGGGGCAGGCCGGCCGACCAGGCGGCCAGCTCGCCGGGCCAGACGGGGTCGTCGGCCAGGGGCGGGGCGCCATGACTGAGGTAGAGCGCGGGCATGCGCTCCTGGGCGGCGGCGGTCATGACGGCGACTCCCTTCGACGGTGCGAGTTCCCTCCACCTGGGTGCCGCGCACGGCGCGACCCCCGGCTTGCTTGAACTCTCAACTTCTACCCGCGAACTCTACGCCTACTTTGTTTAACCTTCAAGAAGGTCGGTCGTACAGTGGGATACATGAAGACGGCACCCGCATCGGCACGCGCTGACGAACCCCGCTGGCTCACGGACGAGGAGCAGCGCGTCTGGCGCTCGTACATCGACGCCTCCACCCTCCTGGAAGACCACCTCGACCGTCAGCTGCAGCGCGACGCGGGAATGCCGCACATCTACTACGGCCTGCTGGTCCAACTGGCCGAGTCCCCGCAACGGCGGCTGCGCATGACGGAGCTGGCGATGTCCGCGAAGATCACCCGCTCGCGCCTCTCGCACGCCGTGGCCCGTCTGGAGAAGAACGGCTGGGTGCGCCGCGAGGACTGCCCGTCCGACAAGCGAGGCCAGTTCGCGGTGCTGACCGACGACGGCTACGAGGTGCTGCGCCGGCACGCGCCCGGCCATGTGGACGCCGTGCGCCAGGCGGTCTTCGACCGGCTCAGCCCGGAACAGCAGAAGTCCCTCGGCGAGATCATGCGGATCATCGCCGAGGGACTTCAGCCGAGCGAAGCGGGTGCGGACCTGCCCTGGCTCCGCTGACGCGGAAGCCGGGGCAGGTCCCGGGAAGCCGTACGGACGAGGCGTCCCCTCCCCGTCCGTACGGGTGGTCCGAAGCGGTACCCGAAGGCGGCCGTAAGCCGTACCCGACAGCTACTGGCAGCCGTACCCGGCAGCGGCAGCCGTGCCCGAGGACGGGCTAGTGGACGACCACCGGCACCGCCAGTTCCTCCTCGGCTGAGGCGTCGGCGGACCCGGCGACGGCGGTGCCGCCCGGCCGGCCGGCGTTGATGAAGGTCACGGCGATGGCCGCGGCCGCCACCAGGATGCCGACGGCGAACCAGATCGCGCTGGTGTAGCCCTGCACCTGCCCCTGGAGCTGGACCAGCTGCTGCTGGGACCGGCTGGTGGCGCCGCCGATGTGATCGGCGATGTAGGAGGTGGTGGCCGAGGCGGCGATCGTGTTCAGCAGGGCCGTGCCGATGGCGCCGCCCACCTGCTGCGAGGTGTTGACCATCGCGGAGGCGACACCGGAGTCACGCGGCTCGACACCCAGCGTGGACAGCGACATGGCCGGCATGAACGCCGTACCCATGCCCAGGCCGAGCAGCAGCATGCCGGGCAGCAGGACGGCCGCGTACGAGGTGTCGATCTCCAGCTGCGTCAGCAGCAGCATGCCGAGCGCGGCGACCAGGAAGCCGGGGCCCATCAGCAGCCGGGGCGCGACCCGGGTCATCAGCCGGGTGCCGATCTGCGTGGAACCCGTGATCATGCCCGCGATCATCGGCAGGAAGGCGAAGCCGGTCTTCACCGGCGAGTAGCCCTTCACGACCTGCAGGTAGTACGTCAGGAAGAGGAACAGGCCGAACATCGCGATGATCGCCAGGCCCAGCGAGAGGTAGACACCACCGCGGTTGCGCTCGGTGATCACGCGCAGCGGCAGCAGCGGCGCCTTGACCTTCGCCTCGACCGCCACGAACGCGGCGAGCAGCACGGCGGAGGCGACGAACATGCCGATCGTCAGCGAGTCGCTCCAGCCCTCGGACTCCGCGCGGGTGAAGCCGTAGACCAGCGCGACCAGACCCACCGTGGACAGGACCACGCCGGGGATGTCCAGCGGCGAACGGTTGCGGCCGCCCGCGGGCTCACGGATGACGAAGTACGCGCCGGCCGCGGCCACCACGGCGAACGGGATGTTCACGAAGAACGTCCAGCGCCAGTCCATGTACTCGGTGAGGAAACCGCCGAGGATCAGACCGACGGCACCACCGCCACCGGCGATCGCGCCGTAGATGCCGAACGCCTTGGCGCGCTCCTTGCCGTCGGTGAACATCACCGCGAGCAGGGACAGCGCGGCGGGCGCGAGCAGCGCGCCGAACACGCCCTGCAGGGCGCGGGCGCCGAACATCATGGCCTCATTGGTGGCCGCGCCACCGAGCGCGGACGCCGCGGCGAACCCGCCCAGCCCGAGCACGAAGGCCCGCTTGCGCCCCCACAGGTCGGCTATCCGGCCGCCGAACAGCAGCAGTCCGCCGAAGGCGAGGGCGTAGGCGGTGACCACCCACTGGCGGTTGCCGTCCGAAATACCCAGGTCCTGCTGGGCGGAGGGCAGGGCGATGTTCACGATGGTGGCGTCCAGGACGACCATCAGCTGGGCGAGCGCGATGAAGACGAGCGCTTTCCAGCGGTTGGCGTCGGCGGCACCGGGACCAGTACCGAATCCGGAGCCGGAGCCGACGGACTTTCCGGCCGTCGAGGCTGTTTGAGACATGGGGGTACCCACTTCGGAATGTGTGACGGAAATCGAGACTGTGTAAGGAAAAATCGGGCGTCTTCAGGGAACGACGCGTCCCCGGTGGGGACGGCCGCCGTATGCGGACGCCCGTGATCGGTGCGATCGGACCGCGATCTGCACGAGGCGTTCAGGCCGTTCGGGCCCGCACCGGCGCGATACGCGCTCGCTCCGCGACTTTCCGATCTCTGCGTGATCGGGCCGGGGCGGTTCGGGTCGGGCCTGCGTTGTCAGGGATGGCTCAGCGGCGCAGGTCCTCCACGGTCACGGCCGCACCCGGCAGGACGGTCGGGGCGGGTGCCCGCATCCCGTCCAGGAACAGCTGAAGATGGCGGTGGACGAAACGGTCGGCGTTCAGACAGCCGGTACCGGCCGGCGGCCGGCTCAGCTGGGCGACGCCGACCATCAGGTCGCCGTACTCCACGTCGTCACGGAGCCGACCGGCCGCCTTGGCGCGGTCCATCAGCTGCGCGACGAGGCTCTCCGCACGGCGGCGCGCGTCCTCCAGGTCGGGATGGTTCTGGTCGAAGGTGCTGGAGACCATCGGGCACAACGCGCTGATCCGCTCGTCGGCGGCCGCGTGCGCGAAGCGCTCCAGCGCCTCGAAGGCGTCCCCGGTCTCGCTGAGCGCCTGCTCGGCCGCCCGCACCGTACGGTCCATCACGGAGCAGACGACCTCGCGCACCAGCGCGTCACGGTCGGGGAAGTTCCGGTACACCGTGGCATTGCCGACGCCGGCCCGGCGGGCGATCTCGTCGAGCGGCACGTCCGGCCCGAACTCGACGAACATCTCCCGGGCGGCGGTGACGATCCGCTCCCGGTTGCGCAGGGCGTCGGCACGGGGCCGAGGCATCCTGCGCGCTTCGGGGGTGGCGGTCTGCACGGTGCCCTCCTTCAGTCGCAATCGCTCTGACTCTTCTGGCTCACACTCGGTGCCTCCGCGATCCGGGGAGTGAATCCCCGTTTCGCTCGGACACGGGTGTAAACGGGGAAACGATCCCCGCTTATTTCCTTCCTCGCGAACTTCCCCTGTGACCCGCCTCACATCGCCGGCACCGCCCTCCGTCTCCGGACGGGACCCACGATCGGCCCTCCCAGCGAGCGCCCGCGCAGCCGTCACCGCAGGGTGATCGAGAGGGTGCAGTCGGAGTCCGGCGGCTGCCGTGTGGAGCGGGAGGTCCCCCATGCAGCCGCAGCCGAGCCGCAGCCGGATATCCGCGCGCCGCCTGGCGGCCCTGGCATCCGTGACCGCCCTGACCCTCGCCGTCAGCACCTCCGCCGGCAACAGCCGGCTCTCCCCCGGCTCCTCCGTCGCCGGCGCCGGCCCCAGCGCCCTGTACCGCACCTCCGCCCACGGCCCCTGCATGATCAGCGGCGACAGCCACATCCAGATGTCCGAGGGCATCCCCACCGCCCAGGGCTACACCCGCTCCACCGGCACGGTCCGCGCCCTCACCCTGATGATCGACTTCTCGGACGCGCCCGGCGAGGGCGACGCCCTCGACCGCTACCGGGAGTTCTTCCCGAAGACCCGCGAGTGGTTCGCCACCAGCTCCTACGGCCGCCTCGACTACCGCCCCGAGATCCCCGTCCCCGACTGGCTGCGCATGCCCAAGTCCTTCCGGGAGTACGGCATAGAGCGCGGCGCCCCGTTCGATCCCGGCTACCGCGAACTGGTCGACGACATCGTGGCCGAGGCCGACCACAAGGTCGACTTCCAGTCGTACGACCTGCTGAACGTCCTGGTGACCCCCAACGCGGGCCCGGCCGCGCTCGACACGGTCCTGTCCGTCACCTTCGCCGGCAACACCGAGGCCCCGACCGCGGACGGCGTCCCCGTCGCCAACGCCTCCTTCGTCTACTCCCGCCAGGACGACGGCTCCGGCTCCTACGACCGCACCGGCTACCGCGTCCTGCCGCACGAGAACGGCCACGTCTTCGGCCTGCCCGACCTCTACACCGCCGAGGGCGGCGGCGCGGTCGGCCACTGGGACATCATGAGCGAGGACTGGGGCGCCAACAACGACCTCCTCGCCTGGCACAAGTGGAAGCTGGGCTGGCTGGACGCGGACCAGGTCGACTGCGCGGCCGACCCCGGAACCAAGGAGTACACGCTGACGCCGCTGGCCCGGACCGGCGGCCCGAAACTCGTGTTCGTCCCGCTGAACCGCCACTCCGGCTACGCCGTCGAACTGCGCACCCGCGCCGGCAACGACGAGGCGGTGTGCCGCCCCGGCATCCTGATCTACCGCGTCGACGCCAACGTGGACACCGGCATGGGCCCCATCACCGTCTACGACTCACGCCGCGACAGCGGCGGCTGCACCCGCACCCCCAACGTCCACGCGGAACTCTCCGACGCCACCTTCACCCCGGGCGAGAGCTTCATCGACCGCCGCACCGGAGTCCGGGTGACGGTGGTGGCGGCCGACGAGAACACCCACCGCGTCCGCGTCTCCCGCACCTCCCCCAACTGACACCACCCACCCGGACCCCCACACCCCCACAACCGCCATCCGGTACGCTGACGCCTGTGGCCGCACACGCAGGCCACAACCCACGCCTTCGTAGCTCAGGGGATAGAGCACCGCTCTCCTAAAGCGGGTGTCGCAGGTTCGAATCCTGCCGGGGGCACAGAAAAACGCCTGGTCAGAGGCCCTTCCGTCCGACGGACGGGAGGGCCTTCGTACTCGCAGCACACATATGGCACACATGCGGCTGCGGGCAGAGGTGGGGAGCTGTGCGAGATGCCCTCGAAGGATGAGCTGGCCCGGCGACGGTACGAGAAGCTGGTCGACCGGCTTGAGTCGCTGATGCGGGCCGCGCTGAAGCCGGAGTTCGAGGACTACTACGGGCAGCTGATCCTCGGCGCAGACGATCTTGCGGAGATGGGCGAGCTCAAGGATGTCCGGCGTGCCGCCAGGGAGGCGGGACAGCGTCTCGCCTGGAAGACAACCACGCACCTCGTCGGCGGGAGGCTCTTCGTCCTCGACGAGCGCGAGGTACCTGAGAGGATCGAGCGGTTGGCTGGGGATGCGGCCGCTGCTGCGATGGACCGGTTCTGGGAGGAAAGCCGTCGGCCGCGACTGACCTGATCCGAGAAGGACGCAAGGGGGCACCCCACCGCATCAGCGCGGTGGGGTGCCCCCTCGGTTACGGCGCCCCGGCACGGGTTAGGCACACATCACGCGGCGTCTACCTCCAGGGCGGCCACGGTCTCGGCGGCCTCACGGGCCTTCCGCTCCGCTTTCTCCAGCTTGGCCTTTGCCTTGGCCAGTTGCTTGGAGCGGCGCTTGTGCATCTTCTTCGAGACCTCGTCCAGGCGGTCGGGAAAGAGGTGCCCGTAGGTGTCCAGGGTCAGCGTCGCGGACTTGTGGCCCAGCATCGTCTGTACGACGTTGACGTCCGCGCCGCTGGCGATGGCGAGCGAGGCCGCCGTGTGGCGCAGCTTGTGCGGGGTGACCTTGAGATGCCCCAGCCCCGCCCGAGTGACCGCAGGCGCGAAGAACCGCTGACGGAAGTTGCGCGCCCGCAGGGGGCCGCCCTGGGGGGCCGTGAAGAGCAACTCCTCATCGCCCCGTCTCTCGACGTGGGGCTTCAGCTCCTCGGCAAGGAAGCGCGGGATCGGCACGGATCGGCGCTCGTGGTTCTTGGGGGTGTCGAGGTAGAGCTTGCCGTTGTCCTCGACGTACGCCTCGACGATGTGGGCCCTGCAGGCGGCCAAGTCCACACGGCCCACCTTCAACGCCGACGCTTCGCCCCACCGCAGACCGGTGTAGGCCAAGAGTTGGATGAACACCCGGTAGGCACCTGCCGCGTTCGCGAGTGCCTCGACCTGCATGTCGTCGAGGTACACGTGGTCGGTCGGAGCCGGCTTCGGCAGGGGCACCCCGAGGGCGGGATTGACGGCTAGGCGGCGGGCCTTGACCGCGTAACCGAGGACACGGCTCAGCACCACATACGCCTTGCGGACCGATCGCGGGCTGAGCTTCCGGCCTCCCGTCGCCTGGCCGGACAGCATGTCGGCCAGCCACTCGGCAATGTCCTCGAAATGGATGCGGTCGAGGGACGTGGTGCCCCACCTGGGGGTCACATGGACGTCCAGAACACCCCGGTACCGGTTGCGCGTAGAACGCTTCAGGTGAATCTGGGCGGCGAGCCAGGAGTCCGCGACCTCAGCGAACTTGGCGCGCGCGGCAGCCGGGTCGCGGTAGGAACCGTCATTGAGACGTGATTCCACCTTCAATCGCTCGGCGTCGGCATCGACCTTGCGGGCCAAGGTCTTCATCTTCGGCTTGCCGTCGGGGCCATACCAGCGAACCCGGTAGCGCCCAGGTGGCGTGCGCCCCACTCTCTTGGCTTCGGTCACCGCACGCATATAGGCCGCGTGACCGATGCGGTCCTCGATCCAGACGCGTGCCAACTAGCGCCCCTCCCGGTCGGTACCGGATGAAGAAGCGAACGGGAGCAGCAGGGTCGCCGGAGGGACTCCGAGCACGGCAGCGATCACGACGAGGTCGTCGACGTCGCAACGGCGGCGCGCGCGTTCCGTACGGCTGAGCGCGATGTTGGTCATCGCGCGCCCCAGAGCGGCGCAGCCAGCTGCGAGTTGCTGCTGAGTGAGGGCGCGGTTGAGGCGCGCGCGCTCTATCGCCTGGGCGGTGTGGAGGCCGGCAGGGCCGATTTCTATGGGTCGAGTTGCCATAACACGTAGCTTTAACGTGCGACCGACCTTTTTGGCAATAGTTGGTTCTTAAACCCTACAGAAGTCGCGTCCCGCCGAATCAGCAATCGCACCGACTAATGCCTGACACACGGCGGCAGGAAGGCTGCACTGCTGACTCCCCCCTCGGGAAAGGAAGCGCAGTGTAGCTGACTGCACCCCTGGACGATGCGCCGCCACCTGGGCTTACGAACCGCCCGCCACCTTGGCGCCGACTTTTTGGTCAACCGCAAATTCACACCTACGGTATTGCCTCCCGTGCTCACCAACGGGAACTTCTGGAGCCTTCTAGAACCAACTCTGGACTTCTCCGCCTCGGGTGTGGCTGTGTTGTCCACGCAGTTGTCCGAAACCGAAAAAGGAGCCCTATGCCGAGCCTTTACCCCCGTCCCGCCCACGCCGCCGCCGACGCCGACCGGCGCGGCCCCCTGGCCACCCCGGCGGAAGTCGCCGAGTACCTCGGAGTGCCGGTCAAGACGCTCTACCAGTGGAAGTACCGGGGCATCGGCCCGAACGTGCACAAGGTCGGCCGCCACCTGCGCTACCGCTGGACCGAGGTGGACGCCTGGCTGAACGCCCAGGCCGCGTACGACCTCGCCGTCTGAGACCACCCCACGGGAAAGCGAAACGGCTCCCGGCGAGCCACCGCCGGGAGCCGCGCGGCCCCTTCCCCCATCGCCCCTTGCCAGAAAACGATCTGTCTCGGTGAGTCCGGACCTTGCCCGTCCGGCTCACCAGGGAGGAACGCCTGTGGACGAATCTACGACCTCTCGCACCCCCACCGCACCCGCCGTCACCCCGTCTTGGCCACCCGTGGCCATCCCCGGCCAAGGCCCGGCGTCCGATCCCTCATCCAGCGAGCGTGATCGGACCGACAGCTCCAACGAGGGCGCCGGCCTGCTGGACGAGCTGCGCGCAGCGATCGCCCGGTACGTGATCCTGCCCAGTGGCGAGGCGCTGACCGCCGTCACGCTGTGGGTGGCGGCCACGCACATCCAGCCGGCACTGCAGCACGCTCCGCGCCTGGCGGTGGTCGGGCCGGCGAAGCGGTGCGGCAAGTCCCGCCTGCTGGACGTGATCACGGAGACGGCGCACGACCCGCTGATCACCGTGAACACCAGCCCGGCTGTCGTCTTCCGCGCCATCGGTGACGACCCGCCCACTCTGCTGGTGGACGAGGCCGACACCATCTTCGGCAGCATCAAGGCCGCCGAGAAGAACGAGGAACTGCGCGGCCTGCTCAACGCCGGCCACCAGCGCAACCGGCCCGCCCTGCGGATCTCCGGCCCCGAGCACAAGACGCGGAAGTTCCCCACCTTCGCCATGGCCGCGCTCGCCGGCATCGGCGCCCTGCCGGACACGGTCATGGACCGGGCGGTGGTGATCCGCATGCAACGCCGCAAGGACGGCGAGCGCGTCGAACAGTTCCGCTCCCGCCGCGACATCCCAGCCCTGCACACCCTGCGGGACCGCCTGGCGGCCTGGATCCGTCCGCTCATGGACACCGCCGCGGACCTGGTACCGCGGATGCCGGTGCAGGACCGCGCGGCGGACACCTGGGAACCGCTCGTGATCATCGCGGAGCTGGCCGGCGGCACCTGGCCCGAGGACGCGCGCGCTGCCTGTGTGGCCATGTGCGCCGCCGAGGCGGACAAGGACGACGAGTCCAACCTCAAAACCCGCCTGCTGCAGGACATCCGGCGCGCCTTCGCCCGCTGCGGCGACCCGGACATCATGCGCACCCGGGACCTGCTGGAGGAGCTACTCAAGGACCAGGAGGCTCCGTGGGCCGAGTACGGCACCACCGGCCTCAGCCCACGCCACCTTGGGCTCCTCCTGAAGGACTTCGACATCAAGGCCGCCACCCTCCGCTTCGAGGGCGGCAGGCAGGCCAAGGGCTTCGCCCGGCTCCGCTTCACCGACGCCTGGGCGCGGTACTGCCCGGAGGAGTCCACTCCCGAGAACGGTGACGAGAGCGCCCCGATAGGCCCGGACCCGCACCCGTAAAGACTCGTCGCACCCGTCGCATCGCAGGTCAACCCCGTGACGGGTGTCGTCGCTGCGACGAGTCGTCTCGTACCACGACGAACACCCGTACCTGCTCTGACCAGCCGTGCGACGGGTGCGACGGGTCCGCCACCTCGCTGTCCACCATCCTCCCCGCTTGGAGCACCCGCTTGCCCGTACGCACCACCGCGACCCCAGTACCGATGATGACCGCCGCGATCCGCCTGGGGGTCGCTCTGGTCGGCACGATCGGCTTCGCCCTCTCGTACGACGCCCTGCGACAGATGGCAGTGGCCATCCACATCCGCGGAGTGCTGACGTACGCCTTCCCGCTCGTGATCGACGGGTTCATCGCCATCGGCGTCGCGGCCCTGCTCATCCTGCGGGCCGCCCCCTGGCGCTCCCGCCTCTACGTCTGGTCCCTCGTCGGCGTCGCCACCATCACGAGCATCTGGGCGAACGCCCTGCACGCCGTCCGTCTCAACCAGGAGAGCGACGCCGCCGGGCTCCACCTGGACGACGTCACCGTCGGCGCCCTGTCGGCCATCGCCCCGCTCGCGCTCGCCGGAGCCGTCCACCTGGATCTCGTCATACGCCGCCACCCCACTGGTCGGCACTCGACTGAACCGGTCAGTGCTCAGCGCCACACTCACGTCGAGGACTTGCTGCGGCCCGCTCCGGACAGCGACACGGCCGATGCCTCGAAGGGCGCGGCACAAGCACGGCATGAAGTTGTGGCGGAGGACATCGCGGACGTGGCGGACCCTCCGGCCGAAGTGGCGGCGGCGCGTCAGCCCCACAGCCCGATCAAGGGTCGGCAGCCCAGCGCTTCCACGGAAACGCTCCTGGCTCTCGGCCGCGCCGCGCCCCTGGGCCGCCAAGGACGTATCTCCCGCCGCCACGTCGAAGCGGCGATCCGAGCCCAGGGCCACCCCGTCGGCAAAGACCGCCTCACCGAGATCACACGCCGCCTGCAGGCCGAACTCGACCGTACGCCCGAGCACGTCTCCTAACGCGCTCACCGGTCGGTACCTCCCGTCATCGCGCCGCTCAGCGAGTGAACAGAAGGCGGAGCCGACCGCCCATGGCACATCCCGTCCGCCGACCCCTAGCAAGGACTGCCCCCATGCGCGAAGCCCGACGTGAGCTGCCCCCCGGACTGCGGGAGACGACCACAAGCGTCACCCAGCCAGCAAGGTATGACGCTGGACCGTCCAAGGGCCGGTCCAACGCGGACACCTCCGCCCCGGGGGTGGCGGAGGACCTCGGGCACCGGGGGGTGCCCGAGGAGGAAACGCCCACCGGCGCGGCCGAGCAGTCCCCCGCCGCGCTCGCCGACGAAGTCACCCTGCGTCGTATCGCTCGCCGGCGTACCCGCGAGAGCGTCCAGCGCAAAGAGCGTGTCGACGTCCGCTACAGCGCCGACGAGAAGTTCCGGATCCTCGCCCGTGCCCGCAAGACGGGCATCGCCGGCGCCCACCTCGTCGGCGCCGTCATCATGGCCTATCTCGACGGCGACCTCTCCGTGGGCCTGTCTGGGCAGCGCACCCAGCTCGACGACTGCCTCGACAAGCTCGACGCCCTGCGGGCCCAGGTCGCCCGCGTCGGCAACAACGTCAACCAGATCGCCCACCGCCTCAACGCCGGAGGCGATCCGCACCCTGTGGACACCGCTGTCCTCGCCCAGACCGAGCGCACCCTGGACGCCGTCCGCGCCGCCATCGGCGACATCGCGCAGACCATGAACCACGCCGTCTCCGCGAGGGCGGCCCGGTGATCGCCAAGATCGGCAGCGGCAAGAGCACCGCCGGCCTGATCCGGTATCTGTTCGACACGAAGAAGGCCAAGGACCACACCGACCCGCACCTGGTCGCCTCCTGGGACGGCTTCGCTCCCGATCCCGGCCGCGCCGACGACTTCGACGCCACAAAGCTGCGGCTCGTGGCCGACCTCGACCTGCGGGTCAAGCAAGCCCGCCGACTGGGCCGGGCGCCCGAGCGGCACGTGTGGCACTGCTCGGTACGTGCCGCCCCCGGCGACCGGCACCTCACCGACGCCGAGTGGGCCGACATCGCCCACCGGATTGTGGCGGCCACCGGCATCGCGCCACAAGGCGATCCCGACGGGTGCCGGTGGGTCGCCGTACGCCACGCGGACGACCACATCCACATCGCCGCCACCAAGGTCCGAGGCGACCTGCGCACCGCCCGCCACTGGAACGACTACCTCACGGCGGACAAGGAACTCGCGGCCATCGAGAAGGAATACGGCCTGAAGCGGGTGGTGCGCGGCGACCGCACCGCCGCCCAGCGCCCCACCCGCGCCGAGACGGAGAAGGCCCGCCGCGCCGGCAAGACCAAGACCTCCCGCGAACACCTGCGCACCACCGTCCGCCAGCTGGTGTCCATCGCCACCAGCCCGGAGGAGTTCCTCCACCTGCTCGACGGGGTCGAGGGCGTCCTCGTCGACGTCCAGCGCTTCCCGTCCGGCGACGTGCGCGGGTACAAGGTCGCCGTGGAACGCGACACCAACGCCGCCGGTGAACCGGTCTGGTTCTCCGGCGCCAAACTCGCCCCCGACCTGTCTTACCCCAAGATCCGCGAACGCCTCACCGGCGTCGAAGCTACGCCCGTCACCGAGCCGGGCAGACGACGCGGACCCAGCCCCTGGCACCAGGCCACCGCTGCGGCCGAGCGCATCCTCCACCACCTCGACCACGGCGACGAGGCAGCCGCCCAGGCCCACATCGCGGCCTTCGGCGAAGCCATCGATGTCCTGCCGCTGCTCGCCCCCGGCCACCTGCGGCGACAGCTCCAACAGGCCGCCACAGCGTTCGAACGCGCCACCCGCTCCCGCATCCGCGCCCAGCAGGACCAGGCCCACGCCCTCCGGGGCGCCGTCCGCGCCCTGCGCACCGCCCCGGTCACCGGCGACGGCTCCGGGCTGGCCATGTTCCTCGACCTCGCCGTCCTCGTCGTCATCGCCACGGCCCGCTGGCACCAGGCCCGCCGGCACGACCAGCAGGTCGCGGCCGCCCACCAGGCCCTTGTCCATCTGCAGGCCGCCTACCAACAGGCTGCTGCCGAGCCGCTGGCCGCCCTGGCCCAGCGTCGACCACCGGCCCGCACCGTGGAAAGGCACGCCCAGCGGATCCTCATGATCGTGCCCGAACACGCTCAGCAGGTCCTCGACGACCCCGCCTGGCCGGCTCTGGCCGCCGCCCTGACCGAAGCCGAGACCGCCGGCCACGACCCCGAGCTGCTCCTCCAGCATGCCGCCCGCCAGCGCACCCTGGACGACGCCCACTCCACCGCCATGACCCTCACCTGGCGTGTCCAACGCCTCGCCGCCCGGCAATCCCCCAGCGATCGAGCACGAGCCGCCCAAGCCCGTACGTGGGTGACACCACGACCGGCACACTCCGGCCAGACACGACCGAGCCCGTCACCGCCTGGGCCTGCGGACCCCACGCGACACCGGTAATTCCGGCACTGACGGCCTCGTGTCTCGAGGCCGTCAGCCATGGGGATACACCTTCTTACCAAGTGACGGACACAGTCACCGCGTCGTGCTGACCATAGGCTCCAGCAAGCAGAGTGCTTCCTCCCAGCGGAAGCGCTCCGCCGCGCCGCCGGCCCTCGGCCGGTGCGGTTCGCAGGAACCGGTCAGGACACCCATCCCCCGCAGCCGGTCCAGGCTCTGCTGGTATGCGGGGTGGGCAGCCTGGGCGGAGTTCAGGTAGGGCAAAGCCACGGTCGGGATGCCCATGCCGTACGCCTCGCACAGGATCCCCAGGGCGAGGGTGTCGGAGATCCCGGCGGCCCACTTGTTGATCGTGTTGAAGGTGGCGGGAGCCACGGCGATCGCGTCCGCCGGGGGCAGGGGGCGCGGGCCTCCCGGTGAACGCCAGGCGGAGCGGATCGGGTAGCCGGTCTGTGCCTCGATCGCCTTGGTATCGATGAAGCCGAGCCCCTGTGGTGTGGCGATGACGCCGACGTCCCAGTTCGACTCCTGGGCAGCCGTGATGAGCTTGCCGACGTCGCGGGCAACACCTGCAGCGCACACTACGACGTACAGGAAGGGCTTCTTGTCCGGGGCGGTCGGTTCGGTCACGCGGGGACTCCCAGTTGACGACTGAAGTGGTGCAGTTCCGGCAGAGTACGTCGGCGGTCGCGGGCTGCCATATCCGCGACCAGGTGGCGGACGTCGGGGCGGCGGATGTCCTGGGCGGCGCAGGTCTCGGCGATGCGCAGGGCTTGGTAGCCGTCGGCCAGGCGGCCCTGTTGGCTGTAGGCGCGGGCCGCTTCGACCCATAGTGCGGCCCGGCGTTCAGGCACCGGGATGTGCCGGCGCATGAGGGGCCGGGCCGCCTGAAGGGCGAAGCCGGCGTCGCCGAAGGCCACCAGAGCGCTCAGCTCGTGCAGAGCGACGTTGGTCGGGCTGAAGGTGGCCCAGGCGTCGGGCCGGTCCAGGGTCACATACCGGGAGACTTCCTTGGCCTCGGTTAGGAATTCCTTCGTGGCCGCGCGATCACCGCGGCTGCTGGCCGCGGTTACACCGCGCAGGAGCAGCAGTCCGACGGCGGCGAGGTACTTCGGTGAACGCCGGTCGTAGGAGCCGGTGAGCTGGTCCGCGGTGTGCCGTACCAGGGTGACGGCCTCTGTGGCGTGCTTCTCGCGGACCAGGACGTGGGCCTGGACGCGGACGCTGGAGGCGAGAACGACCGGGTCGCCCGAGCGTTCGGCTTCTGCCATCGCCCGGCCGACGGCGAGCCATGCGTTGCCCTGGTCGTGCTGCTTGAGCAGCAGGCTCGTCGCCGTCTGGTACGCGGTGGCCAGGAGGCGGGACACCGTATCCCTGTCCGTCGCATCACCGGCCGCCAGTCGCAGGTCGGCGATCAGGCTCGGGAGGGTGAGCTCCAGCTCTGTGTAGTGGCAGGTGTGGAAAAGCCTGAGCGCTGATCCGACGCGTTCGTACAGGACGGCGGTGTCCTGGGGGCCACCGGTGCCCGCGGGGCCGGGACCGGGCAGGAGGGCCTGGACGAGGGCGGTGTGCGAGGCCATAGAGCCGGCCGGGGCCGCGAGCGCTGCGATGCTCGCGGCGAGGAAAGTGCGGCGGTGCATGTCGTCAGCTTCTTGATCGACGGCGGAGACGTCCTGAGATGGGGCTAGACCCAACTCCTCGGGCGGGATGTTCAGTTCCTGCGCGATGGCGCGTAGTACGCGAATGTCATCCGTGCCACGACCGCTCTCCAGACGGCTCACCTTGGACTGGTGATACCCGAGCGCTGCGGCCACGTCATGCTGTGAACGCCGCTGTAACACCCGTGCCCGACGGATCCGTTCTGCGATCCGTCTCGCTTCGCCATGCGCGTCGGCCATCTGCCACGGCTCCTTCCGCCGTCGCTGATCCTGCCTGCTCAATCGAGCATAGGTCAGGCGTGGTTGGCGGTGATGCAGCTCCTGCATAAGTCATGCAGCGCCCGCGTCAGGGCTCACCACTCACGGCGACGGGCTGGTTGCTTGGTGTGGCCGCACCTACACCGGGAGGCCGCTCATGGCAGCGCACCAGCTCGCTCTCTTCCTGCCCGCGACGCCCGCCGCAGCAAGCGAGGCCCGGCGCCAGGTCGTGGACGCGATAGCGGCCTGGGACTCGGGACTGGGCGCCGAGGTGGTGGAGACAGCCGAACTGCTGGTCAGCGAGCTCATCACCAACGCGGTCCAGTACGCCGGCGCCGGATCCGTCTCGCTCGCGGTCTGTCTCGACGCGACCGTCCTGCGGATCGAGGTCTGCGACACGAGCCCGGTACTGCCCCAGCCAGCTCTGCCCAACGTGGACAGCGAAGGCGGCCGGGGCCTGTTCCTCGTCGCCGCTCTCGCCGACCGGTACCACTCCGAGCCTACGGAGACCGGCAAGCGGTGCTGGGCCGAGATCGGCCTGACCAGCAAGCCCATCCAGGAAGTCGCCTGTTTCCTTCCTCTCCAGAGGAGTTGATGATGACGACCACCCACGCCCCCGGCGTGGCCGCCGAGGTGATCGCCGTACGCCCCGGGTCGCCGCTCGCCGGCACCGTGAGCGTCGACGGCTCCAAGAACGCCGCACTGCCGCTCCTGGCCGCCGCGGCTGCCCTCGGCTGCCCGGTCCGGCTGGGCAACGTCCCGGACAGCACGGACGTCCAGATCATGCTTGCTCTGCTGCAGCAGGCGGGCTGGCATGTCACGCAGCCCGTCGGCGAACCGACCACCTATGTGATCCTGCCATCGGGGGCATCTCGCGGGCAGCCCGATCTGGCGCAGGCAGCCCACATCCGCGCCTCGTACTACCTCGTCCCCGCCCTGCTCGCGCGTTACGGCCAGGCACAGCTGCCCTGGCCGGGTGGCTGCCGAATCGGCGCGCGTGGCATGGAGCTGCACTTCAAGGTGTACGAGGCGTTCGGCGACCGGAGCCGACTGAACAGCTCCGGTTACGGCATCGAGGCACTCGGCTCTCACACCGGCACCGTCTCCATCGCACTGCCGTTCCGTTCTCGCGGTGCGACCGTGGCCGCGACCCTGAGCGCTCTCACGACCGGCCGCCCCTTACGCCTGGGTCAGCCCAACCTCTCACCCGAAGTCCTCAGCGTGCTCGACGCCCTGAGTTCGGTGGGCTGGGAGACGCGCGCCAGCGAGCATGTACTCACTCTCTCACCGCCTTCCTCGTCGTCGGCTGCCCCCGCTGCCTGGACAGTTCCCGGAGACAAGATCGAGGCAGCCACGCTCGCCTGCGCAATCGCCGCGACACGCGGTACTGCCCGTATCGACGGCGTGCAGGCCAAGGACGTAGGCCCGTTCGTGGCTGCCCTTCATCAGCTCGGCATCCCCGTCGTCGCGGAATTGGATGGCCTTACCGTCCGCGCCCAGGAGGCAGCCCCCACGGGTCGCCCCCTGCGGGCCATCGCTTCCCTGAGCCCGGCCGGTCTGGATGCCGACTTCGAACCACCGCTCATGGCACTCGCCTTGGGACTGCCCGGGACGCATCTGTTCGCCGACGCGATCAATCCCGGCCGCCACGGCAACCTGCTGCCGCAGCTGGCCCGCCTGGGCGCCGAGATCGAGGAGATCTCCCCCACCGAATGCCGCCTGACGGGGCCCCAACTACTCACGGGCGCAGGCGTTGAAGCCACAGACATCCGCACCGGCGCCGCCCTCATGGTCGTCGGCCTCACGGCCCGAGGCGTCACCACCATCGGCGGCCTCGACCAGTTGCGCCGCGGCCACGCCGACCTGTCCGGCAAGCTGCGCGCCCTGGGTGCCGACATCTGCGAGGTCACCCCATGACCACCGAAGGCCGGAACCTGCGCCAGATCGTTGCCACGACGGACGTCCACTCCGCCTTCGACAACGCCGCACCGTTTCTGACCCACCTCCACGCGCTGCGCCCGACCTCGCTCATCGTGGACTGCGGCGACTTCTTCGAAGGCAGCGGGTATTACCGCCTCGCTGGCGGCACGATCGAGCGGGAGATCCTGCTCGGGCTGTACGACGTGCTGGCTCCCGGCAATCATGGCTGGTCCCACCACTTCGAACCCGACCTTCACCGGCGCACTGTCTGCGCCAACGTCGTTCATGCCAGCACCGGCGACGCTCTCTTCCGCCGCCTGTACGTCGCCGACGTCGATGGACGGCGCGTCGGCGTAACCGCTGTGATCGGTCGGCAAGCCTTCCACTCGATCCCGGCCGCCCAGCGAGTCGGCCACTGCGTGACCGATCCCCTCCAGGCCCTGCGCGACGTGATCCTCGCCCACGTCCACGAGGTGGACAGCTGGGTCCTGCTCAGCCACTCCGGCTTCGACGAGGACCGGGAACTCGCGGCGGCCTGTCCCTTCCTCGACGTGGTCTTCGCAGGGCACTGCCACAGCGACCAGTACGGGCCGGTCCGAGTCGACGACACCCTGGTCGTCAAGGGCCGGGAACTCGCCGAAGGCTACGCAATCGCCGCACCCGTGGGCCGGGGATGGGGTGCAGGCACCACATCCTTCCCCGATCGGGTCCCGAGCGTCGTTCCGACGGAGCTTGCGGATCTGTGCTCCCAGATCGACGGCGTCAAGCAGCAGCTGGCCGCCACCCTCTGCCCGCTCGGAGCGGTCTACCGCCACCGGACCCTCGACCGGCGCAGCCTGCTTCTGGACCTCACCGCCCGTCTGCGAAGGGGGCTCGGCGCAGACGCGGTCATCCTCAACGAGACGGCGCTACGAGCCGTAACACTCGGCGACAGCCTCACCCACGGTGACCTGCTCTCCATCGAGCCGTTCGCCAACCAGCTGGTGCACGCCCACGTACCCGAGTCAGCGCGCAGCGACCTCCCCGGATGGCTCTCACATCTGACCACCCAGATCGGCCCGCTCGTCACCGCTCCCGATCCCTTGCCGGACGCCGTCACCACCGTGCTGACCACCGATTACCTCGCCGAGACCCACCTCGGCGGACGCACGCACGAGGCCGGCCTGCGCCTGGACCACGCCGTCCAGCACGTCCTCACCGCTCCCGGCACCGCGGAAGGAGGCAGCCAGTGATCCTCACCGGCCCGGAGATCACCGCTGCCGCTCACGACGGCCGCCTCAGCATCACCCCGTTCGCCGCCGACCAGGTCAACCCCAACAGCTACAACGTCCGTCTGGGCCCCACCCTGATCACCTACACGAGCACAGTCCTGGACGCCCACCTGCCCAATCCCACCTACAAGACAACCATCGGCTCGGAAGGGCATGTCCTCCAGCCAGGCGAGCTCTACCTCGGCCACACCCTCGAAGAGGTCGGCTCCGACACCTTCGTGCCGCTGCTGTTCGGCCGCTCCTCCGTCGGACGTCTTGGCCTGTTCGTCGAGATCACCTCGCCCATCGGCGACATCGGCTTCCATGGGCAGTGGACGCTCATGCTCACCCCGACCCGGCCGCTGCGCGTGTACGCAGGCATGAAGATCGGGCAGATCATGTTCTTCGTCTCCACGGGCGCCGTGGAACTCTACAGCGGCAAGTACCAGGCCGCCGCAGGACCGCAGCCCTCCGCCTACTGGCGAGACCTCGCCCGGCTCCCGGCGGTGGCGCCGTGATCCTCACCGGCCCCGCCATCGCCGCCGCTGTCCAGGCCGGCGAGATCATCATCGACCCCTACGAGCCCAGCCGCGTCTCCCCCAACGCCTACGACTGGCGGCTCGGCGACACGATCCGCGTCTGCGACGACGACCTCGACGCTGCAACCCCCACCGCCTTCACCGAGGAGTCCATCCCCGACACCGGCTTCGTGCTGCGCCCTGGCCTGCTCTACCTGGCCATCACCCTGGAGCGGACCGGTTCTGAGATGTACGCGCAGCTGCTGAACGGCGACCTCACCACCGGCTCCCTGGGCATCTGGGTCCACGTGTCGGCCCCGCTCGGACACCAGGGCCATGCGATCCGGTGGACGCTGGAGATCCGCGCCACGCGACCGGTGCGCGTGTATCCGGGCATGACCTTCGGCAAGCTCGTCTTCCTCACCCCCCTCGGCGCACCGACCAGCTACCAGCAACAGCCCGCCAAGTACGCCTCCACAGAAGGCATCGGCATCTCGCGCCTCTACGAGGAGATCGACGGAGGCACACGGTGAATGCTCGCTCGGCCACCGGCCCGATGGCCGCCACCTTCCTGGACCTCCCCGCCGGAAGCCCCGGCGGCAGCGTCGAGCTCTTCCTCGACCTCTACACCGGCCAGCAGCCCCTCATCCCGGCCCGCGCCTTCATGCTCGCGCCACCCGGTCACGCTCCCCGACCGCCCGTCGGACTCAACCTGCTGCCCGTGGCAGGCAAATGCCTGGAAGGACCGGCCTTCAGCCGCTACGTCGCCGCCCTTCGCAGAGCACTCACAGCCGCGGTCGATCCCGCGCAGATCGACGTGCTCCACCTGCAGCACCTCGCGTTCGGCGCCACTCCTGCTCTCATCCGCGCTCTACCGACACATCCCCGGATCGCCCTCGTCCACGGCACGGACCTGCTCTTCGCTGAGACACACCGAGACCAGCTCCAGGTGCTGCGCGAAACAGCCAGAGCCGCCGACGCCGTCGTCGTCCCCACCAACGCGATGGCCGACCGCCTCCGCAAGCTCGCCCCGCAGATCGAACGCCGCAAGATCACCCACATCCCCTGGGGCATCCCCGACCACCTGCTCACCGACCCGCCGCCCCGGCCAGTGCGCACATCCACCAGCCACCTGCGGCTGCTGTACGCAGGACGCCTGACCACCGAAAAGGGCGTCGAGGCCCTGATCAAGAGCTTGGCTTCCGTGCCCGGCGTCGAGCTGAGCATTGCGGCGCCCAGAGCCCAGTTCCATGCTCTGGCCCCGCTGATGCAACGAGCAGGCGTACGAGTGCGGTACCTCGGCTGGCTCCGCCGTCCTCAGCTGTGGAAAGCCTTCACCGAACACGACGTGCTGGTCGTGCCGTCCACCACCCTGGAGGCCATGGGACTCGTCGCGCTGGAAGCCCAAGCGTGCGGACTACCCGTCCTCTACCAGCCCATCCCTGGTCTCAGCGAAACGCTCGCGGCATCCGGTACGGCCACGGACTTCGCCTACTCAGCCGCACTCGCGCGCGACCTCGACCGGCTGAGGGCGACGCCCGGACTGCTGACCGCCCTGCGACAGGCGGGTTACGCAAACGCGGCTCGCCACCCTCTTTCGGCGACCGCGCGCTCCCTGACCGAACTCGGCCGACAGCTCACCTGAATCCGGCCGCCGGACGACCCGCCCCGCCACTACCCGGACCGCTCCGCGAACGTCACTACGCTGACCGACGGGGCACCCCGTCGAAGAGGGAGACCATGACGTACGACCGCGACCGCATCGAAGCCCTGCTCGACCAGGGAGTCCGCGACAAGATGTACCCGGGCGCCGTGTGGGCCACCGGCGACGCAACCGGCACCCTCGCCCAGGGCACAACAGGCGTCCTTGACCCCGACGAGCCGGACGTGCCGATGCGCACCGACACCGTCTTCGACGCCGCCAGCCTCACCAAGATCCTGGCCGTCTGGTCCTCCATCGGCGCCTTGTGGGAGGACGGTGCCCTCGACCTCGACCAGCCACTCGGCAGCTTCTGGCAGGAAGTCGCCAGGCACCCACTCGGAGCCGTCACCGCCCGGCAGCTGCTGACACACACCGCCGGCGTCCCACTGCGGGCGCAGCTGAAGAACCTCTACGGCACCAACCCCCACGAGATCCGCCGAGGCGTCCTCCAAGAACAACTTCACCGGACACCCGGAGGAGCCGTCGAGTACACCGACCGGGCCGCCCTCATCCTCGGCTACCTCGCCGAACACCTCTCCGGCCAGCCCCTGGACCGACTGGCCACCACCCGCACCTGGCACCCACTGGGCATGACCAGCACCCGCTTCGGCCCCCTGCCCGCCGACCTCGCCGCCCGCTGCGCACCGACCGAACTCGACCAAGACACCGACACCCACCTCAAGGGAGTCCCCCACGACTTCTCAGCCCGCCTCCTGGGCGGCGTCTGCGGCATCGCAGGCGTCTTCACCGTCCTCGACGACCTCGCCACCTTCCTCCAGTACATGCTCGACCCTGCTGCGTCCCATGTGCGGGCTGGTTTCGGCAGCGAGTGGACCACCCGCTCCCTGATCATCGGGACCGGTGAGCTGCAGCCGGCTCGTGGCCTGTTCTGGCATCCCGCTCCCGGCACCACCACTGAGGATGACGTCTGGGTCCACTACGGCTTCACGGGCACAGGCATTTGGATCTCTCCCACCAAGGGCCGTTGGGCGGTGCTCCTGACCAACAAGCTCTACTACACCCGTGACCGCGAACCGCTGAACGGCGTCCGCAATGCCTTCCGAAAGCTGGCTTTCACTTAGAGGTCCTAACAAAGGCGTCGAACGTGGCGGTGGGTGATCAGGCAAACGGCGAGGCCGAGGAAGGCTTCGTGGATGTCGTCGCGCCTCTCCCAGCGGATGCGTAGGCGGCGGAAGCCGTGGAGCCAGGCGATCGTGCGCTCGACGACGTAGCGGAAGATGCCCAGGCCAGTGCCGTGGGGCTCGCCCCGTCTCGCGATCACGGGCCGGATGCCGCGCTGCCAGAGCAGGCGCCGGTAGATGTCGTGGTCGTAGCCGCGGTCGGCCAGCAGAGCGTCCGGCCGCCGACGGGGCCTGCCGGTCCGGCCCGCGACGGGTGGGATCTTGTCGAGGAGGGGCAGCAGCTGGGTGACGTCATTGCGGTTGCCGCCGGTCAGCGACACCGCGAGCGGGATGCCCTGTCCGTCGACGATGAGGTGGTGCTTGCTGCCCGGCCGTGCACGGTCGACCGGGCTCGGCCCGCTTTTGGGCCCCGCCGGGCAGCCCGCACGTGCGAGGAGTCGATCACCGCCCGCTCCCAGTCCAGCTGGTTCTTCGACCGCAGCTCGTTCAGCAGCAGCTGGTGGAGCTGGTCCCAGACGCCGGCCTCGTTCCATGCCGCCAGGCGTCGCCAGCACGTCATCCCCGAGCCGAAGCCCAGCTCCTGGGGCAGGTACTCCCACTGGATGCCGGTGTGCAGGACGAAGAGAATCCCGCACAGCGCCTGCCGGTCCGGCACCCGCGGCCGACCCTCGACCTTCTTCGGACCCGGCTTCGGCAACAACGGCTCGACCAGCAACCACAGTTCATCCGACACGATCCACGGCCGCGACTGACGATTTCCCATACCCAGACATACGAGCAGAGAGGCCGACAGCCTCATGATCAGCAGCTTTTGTTAGAGCCAGTTAGGGAGCAAATCCTTCTGGCGTGGGATGTTTCGCTCGGAGGGGTTCGGAGACCCGGTGAGCGGAGGTCGCGTCGCGTGCGGGTTCGGAAATGAGCTGGCATTCGATTCGTCCACCCGCACTGCCGTCCGGCTTCGAACGCGGGCGGCAGCGCTGTGCTGTGTTCACGGGGCTGCGCGCGGCCGGTGCTGGTCCAGAGTCGGCGCGCATCCTGCGCACCTGCCTCGACAGGGCAGGGATGGGCTGGCGCCCCTGCTCTTACCCTGCCGACCCTCGGCTGTGAGGTGCGCATCCTTCGACGCAGCCGCTTCCGGTTGCGGCCGACGTACGGTTGAAGTACCGAGGGCATCACGTACTCCGGCGCATGCCGGGTCGTCCTCGGCGAGAGACGAGTGAATCCGGGCCGCCCCTGTGGCCGGCACGGAGACGGGTCGGCACCATGTCCGCCGCGGTCGAAGCAACTCAGCGCAAGCTCATCACGGCAGGAACCGCGCCGAGCACCCGCGCGGGTCCGCAACCCCGCCGAGGAGAGACGTGACGGCCTTTTCCCGGCTGGACATCCATCGGCGAAACCGAGGAGAGCGAACGCTCGTCACGCTTGTCGGCGACATCGGGCCGACCACGACGCCGCTGCTACGGGCCGCAGTGGAGCAGTGTCTGCTGGACGGCGTCACCGAGATCGACATCGACCTGACCATGGTCGGCTCCTGCGACGCCCGGGGCTTGGACGTCCTCCTGTCGGCAGCACGGCGCGCCGGCCGGGTCCACGCCCGCCTGCGGCTGCACCATCCGTGCGCTCAGATCGCCCGGCTCCTCGACGCCACCGGATCGACTTCACTGCTCCTTACGGCCCCCGTGAGTCCCGTGCCGCCCACCGCATCCAGCGACCACATGAGTACCGCGACGCGGGCGCCCGAGGACCCCGCTCGTCGGCTGGACCAGCCGGTCCTCTGGGCCGGTATCCGCCTTCGCCGGCTGACCCGCTGGCAGGCAGAAGACAAGCGCGAGGACATCGCCGACCTGGCTGCGGAGTCCGTCGCGGGCACCTTCGGAGCGGCATACCACGACCGCGGAGACTTCCTGCACCGCTTGGCGGCCACCGCCCACCGCCCCGGCTTCGCCCTGCTGGTCGCCGAGACGACGGTGCTGGTCGGTTGCGCCTTCGGTTTTCCGGTGGGCTCTGACGGTTCCGACGGCCGACAGGGCGGCGGAACACTCCAGGAGATCATCCAGCGGCTCACCTCCTGCACGCGGTTCGTCCTCCTGACCCAGGTCGTGGCCCATCCGCACGCACAGCACCGCGACATCGCCCACCGCCTGCAACAGCGCCTCCTCACAGACCTCCCTCGGGGTCACCCTGCTTCATCCTGCCGACCGGGGAACACGAGCCGCCTTCTCGTCCTGGGGCTGGCAGAACATGGGTGAGGTCATCGGCCTGCCCGGCCCCCTCGCCCCCTGCGTGCTGACCTTGTCCGCCGAAGGACAGCCCTTGGCACGCCGATGATGTGGCAGTGCGATGGCCGCCTGCCACGCCGCCTGCCACAGCCGGAGTAATCTGAGACATACCGAGAACTTCCGGGCGCACGATGACGGCGGCGCCGTGCCCGGCGAGCGACAGACACGGGCAGCCGGAAACCGCACGGCCCGGAACGGAATCGCACGATGAACATCACCACAGAGCCCGCCGAAGGTGCGGTGCCCGATGACGGACACTCCTACCGGATGCCCATGCCCCGGCTGCGCCTCATGCCAGGTGTCAGCCATGGCCCGCTGGACGGCGCATGGTGGCCGCTTTGCGACGCACTGGAACTGGAGCTGCCCGCGCTGGTCGGCTCCTTGGATCCGGGCATCGGCACCGTCACCCGCGTGACCGTGGAAACGGCCGCCTGGCCCGATGCCCCGCAGGAGGTGATGGCTCCCGGCCACGTGATCGAGGTGGTGCTGACCGATTCCGCCGCCGAGGCACATGCCATCACCGTGGACTGCGGCACCGTGGGGAGCTGGGAACTGCTGGTGATCCCCCCCGGACGAGCCGGCCCGAGTGGCCACCCGGTTGCTGACCGCTGCTTCCGACCCCGCGAACCCACTGTCGGCTCCGCGCCTGCTGGCACTCGCCGAGAGCGGCCCCGACGGACAGGACGCACGGGAGTCGGAAGGAGGAGCCGGACCCAGGTGAGCAGCCCGGCCGACTCCGCCTGACCGGCGGGACGGGCATCCACGACCGCATGATGGAGCCATGGCACCGACACATCCTTTGTCATCCGGGCCCGCCCCCGCCCGAAACGTGACCGCGGAAGGTGACGGGATGACGGCAGGACGGCGCCCGGACCGGTCCGAAAGCTTCGGGGAAGCGCTCCTCGGAAAGATCCTGGACAGCGCGCACGAACTCCCACCCCATCTCATCGGGCCCCTGGTCGCCGACGTGGTGGACCGGCTCGGTGGCCGCCGTCCGCAGGTGCTGTTGCAGGACTACGGCCAGTTGGTGCTCGTACCGCTGCCCGGGGAGGGCCTCAGCGGCGGGGAACCGCAGGTGATCGACGACTCCGAGGCGGGCCGCTGCTTTCTCGACGCGGTCCCCGTGGAGGTGCCCGAGCAGGACGGCATCCGGGTCCATCTGCCCCTCCTGGACGGCGGTGACCAGGTGGGGGTCATGGCGGTGACGCTGGACAGCGTCGATGACGACGACCGCCGCCTGCTGCTCAGAATCTCCGGCCTGGTGGCCGACCTTCTGGTGACCAAGCACGGCTACTCCGACCTGTTCTTCGACGTCCGACGCGATGAGGGGATGAGCGTCGCCGCGGAGATCCAGTGGTCGCTGCTGCCACCTCTGGCCATGATCATGCCCCGGGTCGCCGTGGCCGGGATCCTGGAACCCGCCTACGACGTGGGCGGCGACAGCTTCGACTACGCGCTGAACGGCGATGCCCTCCACGTGGTCATGATCGACGCGATGGGGCACGGGCTGGACGCGGCCACGATGGCCACCGTGGCCATCGGCGCCTACCGCCATGCCCGCCGCTCCGGCATCGGACTGTCGGAGATCTACGCGTTCATGGACCGCGCCGTGGCCGAGCAGTTCGGTCCCGAGCATTTCGTCACCGCGCAGATGCTGCAGGTGGACACGACGACGGGGCGGGTGCAGTGGGTCAACGCCGGGCACCCGCCGCCGATCCTCGTCCGCGACCACCGCGTCGCACAGCGTCTGGTCGTCCCGACGACCCTTCCCGTCGGCCTGGGCGGTTCGGAGCCTCGGGTGAGCGAACTGGGGCTGGTGCCCGGTGACCGAATCCTCTGCTTCACCGACGGAGTGGTCGAGGAACACAAGAGCGGCGGGGAGGAGTTGTACCCCACCCTGCCGCACCCCGAGCCCGTCGCAGCCCCAGCCGCGCGTCTCGCGCTGAAGACCGACGGCGCCTCCCGCGGGCTTTTGGACGGAGCCTGGTGGCCACGGTCCCGGGACCTGCTGAGTGAACTGCCGGCGCTCACCGACCTGTTGGACCCCCTGTGGGGCCACATCACCCGTATCGCCGTCAACCCGGAGCACTGGCCGGTCATCCCCCGCAAGATTCCGGTGAGCGGGCACATCGTCAAGGTCGGCTGGTTCACGTCGGAGATCGACCCGCACAAGCTGCTGCTGCTCTCCTACGGCACCAGCCGCTGGGATCTCCTCGTTGTTCCGCCCGAGACCGGGGCGCAGTCGGCGGCCCGTCTGATGGCAGCCGTATCCGACGACGACGGCCCGCTCCTGACCGCGAGCGCGCTCATCGCCGCGGAAGCGGCCCGGCACGCCGTCTACCCCGCCGGCCAGGCACTGGACCCGGACGAGGCAGGGGAGTCCGAGGGCGGCGCCTCGGCGGTGGCCGCGGCCGTCACCGAACAGACCGGTCCGCCAGGGCCGGCCAGCCGGCTGATCATCGGTATGTGAGGTGGCCGCCGTGAACGCCTTCCTGACGGCCATCGCTTTCCTGGTCCTCGTCGCAGTGGCGGCATACGTGATCCACCGGCTCGGGCTCCAGCACGCCGACAGGATCGCGGCATACCGGTACAGCACTCCCCGGCCCGGTCGCCGGGGCCGGGGCGCGCCCCAGCCGCACCCCGCACCATGGGCCGGCATCCGGGCATCCGACCGGCCAACCGGCCGCCCATCCCCACCGCCCAGCCGGCCCGAGACGACGCGAGCACGGGGCGTGGACGCAGGCTCTGGAGCACCCGAGGATCCGAGCATCCGAACCGAGGCGTCATGACTCTTCCGCGGCTGAACATCTACCGGCACGACCGGGGCGCGCGGGCCCTGGTCACCTTGGCCGGTGTGATCGACCCCGTCACCGCGCCCCGGGTGCGCGCCGCTCTGGAGCAGTGTCTGCGGGACGGGATCACCCTCATCGACGTCGATCTGACCACCGTCGACCGCTGTGACGACAGCGGCCTGCGCGTCTTCCTCGACGTGTCGGAGCATGCCGCCGAGGCCCAGGCGTTCCTCCTGCTGCACCACCCCTCCCCGCAGACCGAACGACTGCTCATGGACACGGGCTCCGACGGTCTGCTCTACCCGATGAGGCCGGGAGGGGCGCGCCCTCAGCGGGCCTGACGTCGACAGAAGCACCCCAGGGAACGGGCCACCGGACGGAGAGCGCTGATGCGCCGGTCAAGCCGTACGCCGGTCGCGCCCCGCGCCGCCCCGTCAGCCCACAGGACCACGCCCGCTCCCGGTGTCGATGAGGATCTGTTCCGCGTCGCTGACGTTGTCCACCCGGACCGCCTGGGCCATCGCGGCACGTGCGGCATCCGGTGCCGCGTCGGGCGGGACGACCAGCAGCGAGAAGATGTCCCGGTCGCCCCGGGTGATCAGGACCGTGTCGTCACCGACCGGGAAGGAGTCGATGTGCACCACGTGGTCGTCCACGACGATACGCGTCGGGAGACCCTCCCAGGCGGAGGCATCCAGCCCCACACGGGACACGGGGCCGAGGTGGGCGACGAGGGCACTCAACAGGGCGGGCAGCTCGGCGCCGATGTCGCGCGAGCGCGGCCACCACGCGCCGTCGAGGACGCCTTTGCGTGATTCGGTCGTCTCCAGCCGGAGAAGCGCAGATCCCGGTCGCACGGCCTCGTGGACGCCACTGGGCAGGCGCCGGGGAACAGGTGGTGTATCCGAGCTGGTCATGATGACCACCCGTCTGTAGGGCCGGTGCGACGACGGGACTCCGTTCCGCAGCTCCCACGCTACTCCTGGTGTCACGCGCGACGGCATCTCCAAAGCCCCCGCCCGGCCCTGGAGGGAACGGATGCAGCACACGGGGGGTCCGCCGCACGTCGAGATTTACGGAGGGGGCTCAGGGCCTCGAATCAGTCGTGGAATATTTCGTGCTACTGTTTCGAGGTCTGATACGAGGTGGTGTCGTGTATGGCGATCGCTGAGCTGCGGGCGCACCCCGGGATGCTCGTGCTGGCGCGCGAGTCCCGCGGGCTGACGCAGGCTGAGGTCGCCACGGCTATGACCAAGGCGTCGCTGAGTGGCACTACGGTTTCTCAGGGCTACGTAAGCCGAGCCGAGGCTGGTCGTCTCGTCGTCACTGGCGAGCGTCTTGAGCTATACGCAGCCGCGCTCGGCTACCCTCCTGAGCTGCTGTGCCTGGATCCGCAGGTCAGCGGCATCGGAGTGGGTTTGGTCCACCACCGCAAGAAAGCAGCTCTGTCTGCTTCCGCTCTGCGGCGCGTGCACGCCCATTTGGCGCTCTCACGGATTCAGTTGAACGGCCTGGCGTCCGCAGCGGCATTGCCACCAGTCCCGCAACACTTCTTCAGGGTCTCGCTGGATGACCTCACCACCCCGAAGGACGCTGCCCGGCGAGTCCGCAGGGAGTGGTGCATGGCCCCCGGTCCGGTGCCCAACATAGTCGCGGTGCTGGAGCATGCCGGCGCACTGGTAATCACCCGCGACCTGGACAGCGACCTGTTGGACGCCGTAAGCCAGTGGGCAGAAGGCGGGCAACCTCTGCTCCTGGTCAACACCCGGGCACCGGGCGACCGACGTCGCTTCAGCATCGCGCACGAGCTGGGTCACCTTGTGATGCATGACGAGCCGGGCACAGGGTCAACACAGGAGAAGCAGGCCGACGCCTTCGCTGCCGAGTTCTTGATGCCTGCCTCCGATATCCGGCAGGCGTTCTCCGACCGCGTCGATCTGGCCAGGCTGACGGAGCTGAAGCGGCTTTGGGGTGTTTCCATGAGTGCGCTGCTGCGCCGTGCCCAAACGCTCAACGCTGTCAGCGAGTGGCAGTACCGCACCCTGATGATCGAGATGTCAGCGCTCGGCTACCGGACCGCGGAGCCTGTTGATGTCCCCCCCGAGCAGCCGCGGCGCCTCGCCGCCCTTGTCCACACCTTGCTGACCGACCGCCAGATGACTCTGGAGGATGCGGCTGCCTGCGCGCACCTGCTTCCTGAAGACTTCCAGCGCCTGTACGTCGAGGGCGCCGGTTCATCATCATTCCCGGCCTTCCGAAGGTGACCATGACCGACCGTTCCGCCCCGCTGCCTCGTCCACGCTCCGATCTGACCGAGCCTCCCGACGCTGTGGGTGCGCGAGACCGGCCGGACAGCCTGAACAATCTGCAGGGCCGCATGCTGATCCAGGTCAGCACCGCCCGGCTCAGCTACGTCCAGGGGCAGGTCGACCTGGCACGCAGTGGGCTCATCCTGTGTGGCACCGACGCCGTGAAGAAGGCCGGCACCCTGCGATACCGGGACGGCTACGCCGCTCCGCTCCTGATCGACCCGGCGGTGTACGAGGTCAGCGCCGCGACCGAGGAGAACCCCTTCCCCTACGACGCCGAGCCCACGCTCTTCCTCGACGATCCCCTGGAACTGTCTCTGGCCGAGCAGCGGGACGCCGGAGCAACGCTCCCTATGACCCCCACCGGCTACATCAGGGGGGAGGACTCCGATGCCCTCCGGGCCGCCGTGACACGAGTCCTGGAACTCGACGATCCAGAGGTGATCTTCGCCGCTCCGGTTGATGTCTCCTGGCTACGCGACGAGGAATCGACCCGCCAGCTCATCGCCTACCTGCGGATGATCAAGGGGCCGAAGGCCATCATGCTGGGCGGGCAGATGGACCCCCTGGCCCGTTACGCCAAGGCCGTAAGTCATCTCAAGCAGGTCATCGAAAAAGTCCCCAGAGCTTCCCTGCTACGCACAGATCTCGCGGCATTCGGCGCCCTGGCCTTCGGTGCCGCCTTCACAGCCTTCGGCGCCAGCAGCCGCTACCGGCACATCATCGCCCCCGGCGAAAAAGCGCAGACCAACAAGAGCATCCCCGTGCAGTCACCGCACGTTCTCTTCCCCGACCTGATGGCCTTCTTCCTGGGCGAGACGATCGCCAAGCGTTACGGTGGCGCCCACGCTCCGGTCTGCTTCTGCTCGGCCTGCGCCGGCAAGCTCGCGCTGGACGCCTTCACAAGCAACCGCGGCGAGCTTCCTGCCGCAGCGGCGGCCCACAACGTCGCTGTCCTCATGGAGTGGCTGCGCGCCCTTACTTCCGTCAAGCCCGGCACAGCACGCCAGCAGTGGTGGTTCGACCGCTGCCGTAAAGCTCTCGATCAGTACGAACTGATCAACACGTCCATCAGGCAGCCGAAGGCGTTCAAGTCTCCGGCGCAGCTCGATCGATGGGCGTCGACCGCTCCCGAAGCCGCCAAGACATCGGCTCAGACAGCCGCCGCCGAGCGTAGGCGCTGATATACATCCTCGACGAACCACCAGGCCGCAGCGGTGTGCCGGGGCGGCCTGTAGTCCTCCGGCTCCAGTACCAGCTCGACCTCGTTTCCGGAGGCGACGAACACGCCGATGCCGTAGAAGTCGGCCTCGACGAGGACCTCATCCAGTCGGGCTGGAAGACGGTCCAACAGCATGGCCCGGCGGCAGAAGGGAGCAAATTGGCCCGCTCGCTCAAGGCCCAGGCGCCACCCGGAAGCGCGAACCACAGCAAGATCCACCTGCAGGGGCCGCACGGCACGTCGGGTGACCGTCTTCCGGTCTCGCTCCACCGCTCCCGACGGCAGCCCTCGCACCGCCCGCCGCGCCGGCGAGTCCAGCGATTGCAGCGGAACAGGAACGTCCACCGGGAGTGTCAGCAGGCACTCAAGGTCGGGCAGCTTATCCACCCTGGCGGCGGAGACTTCCTCGCGCCGCGCATGCTCGCCCTCGTTCAGACGGTAGAAGCACAGCGCCTCGGTCCCGAAGACAGAGACAGTTCGGGCCTGCCCGCCCGGCTCCAGCAAGGCGCGAGAAGCCTCCCGCACAGAACCGCCCGTCAGGGAACTCGCCAAGGTCACCATGGCCCCCACCCTGCCTCACTGGGATTCGACCGCATGCAGCGGCCCCGCGTTCATCCAACCCGTATGAGTACGGGTACACCTGCCAAACAGCTCAAGACGCCTCGCGGACACTGCCCGACTGGGATCCTTCTCCGCATCACTGCCCTCACCTGTTCAAGCACCCAGCACGCGTGTCACCAACGTCCCGGGACAGCACACCTAGGCGCGAAAGCTGGGCCTGAACGCGCCTCCCCAGCCACGTCTCCGGAGGGCACATCCAGGGCACATGAGCCCGGGAAACGGCGTTGACCCATGAGAACTACCAAGAAGGGTTTCCGCAGGTCAACGCACGTTTCACCGAGAAGCCCCAGGTCAGTGCCCCACCGCCGCCAATCGCTGCACGAATGACAGGACGCCGACGCCCGGGCGCATGAGGCGGAGCGTCAAGCGTGTCGCCTGGGGACGGCCCTGAACGTGGCTTCCGGTTGATGCGTCGATGGCACATCGGTAGCCGACGTCTCTATCTGTTCTGTTGAAGGGTCCTGGGCAGGACTGCCCGTCCACATGCCCTGATGGCTACCGGGAGCGACACTGGTAGCAGCTGCGGAATGACGCTTGCCGTGCGCCAGGACTGCGGGGTATGCCGTGGCTGGTCTCCGTGGTGGCACCTTCGCAGCCGCCGGAAGGAGCGTCCCGATGTGCCGCTGGATCGCCTACTCGGGTACACCCGTCCTCCTCAGCCAGGTTCTGTTCCAGCCGGAGCACTCCCTGATCGACCAGAGCCTGCACTCCCGTATGGGTGTAGAGACGACCAATGGAGACGGCTTCGGTATCGGCTGGTACCCGCAGGACACGGAAATGGCCGATCCGGCGGTCCTGCGGGACGTGGGCCCGGCCTGGAACGACCGCAACCTGCAGGAAGTCGCCCACCACACGCGCTCGGGGCTGTTCTTCGGGCACATCAGGGCATCGACGGGGTCGGCGGTGCAGCAGAGCAACTGCCATCCCTTCCGGAGCGGTCGGTGGATGTGGATGCACAACGGGATGATCAGTGAGTTCCGCCGGGTCCGACGTGATCTTGCCCTGGCCGTCGATCCGGCCTTGTACGCCGACATCGAGGGCTCCACTGACTCCGAGGTGATGTTCTTCCTCGCCCTGACCTTCGGTCTGCCCGAGGACCCGCCCGGTGCGGTGGCGCGGATGGCGGGTTTTGTCGAGACGACCGCTCAGTCGCACGGCACCCGTCACCCCCTGCAGATGACCGTCGCGGTGACCGACGGCGAGCGCGTGTGGGCCTTCCGTTATTCCAGTGAAGGCCGTTCGCGATCGTTGTACGTCAGCACGAAGGTGGACGCCCTGCGCGCGCTCCACCCGGACGTGTCGTTCCTGCGGGAGCTGTCCGACGAGACCCGTCTCGTCGTGTCGGAGCCCCTGGGTGACCTGCCGGGGGCGTGGAACGAAGTGCCCGAGAGCAGCTACGGCGTCGTCCAGCCGGGCGGGGGCGTGCTCCACCGCTTCAGGCCCGAGTACCCCGAAGGGACAGGCGCGCGGGGGTGAGGAGTGTGAGCACGCCCTACGGCAGGGCTAGGGCACCGACCGACGCGGGCACCGACCCGTCAGGTGATCCGTACCTGCGCACACGGTTCGCGCTTCCCTCTCGGCCTGCCACCTTCTTGCGGCGGCAGCGGCTCGTCTCGCATCTGGATCAGGCCCTGAGCACACCGCTGACGCTGGTCAACGGGTCGGCCGGCGCCGGCAAGACGCTCCTGACGGCCGACTGGGCCGCGGGGCTGCGGCTGCCGGTCGCCTGGCTGACCGTAGAGGCCGGAGACCATCGGCCCGGGGTCTTCTGGGCCTACGTCTTCGAGTCCCTGCGCGTGTGCGGGGCGCGGGCAGCTGACGCTGCCGGGGCGCGGGCAGCTGACGCTGCCGGGGCGCCGGCGGACTCGAGTGGCGTGGGACGCAGTCTGCTGGCATCGCTCGCCGCCGAACTGAACGCCCGTGACGGCCCCGTGGTCCTCGTGCTGGACGAGTACGACCGGGTGGCCGTTCCTGAGGTTGCGGAGCAGCTGGAGTTCGTCCTTCGCCACTCCGGGCAGGGACTGCGCCTCGTGCTTGTCACCCGCACCGAGCCACTGCTCCCGCTGCACCGCTTCCGCGCCGCCGACGAGCTGACCGAGATCCGCGGCGCCGAGTTGTCCTTCACCCCGGAGGAGGCCGGTGCGCTGCTGCGACTGCACGGGCTGCACCTTCCCGAGCCCGCCGCGTCCGCCCTGGTGGACCGCACCCGGGGCTGGGCCGCCGGGCTGCGGCTGTCCGCCCTCGCGGCCCGGGAGAGCACTGACCCCGAGCGGTATCTGAAGGAGTTCGAGGCGGACCACAGCACGGTCGCGGACTTCCTGCTGGCGGAGGTTCTCAAGGGGAGGACGGAGGAGACGCAGGATCTGCTGTTGCGGGTGAGCGTCCTGGACCGGTTCTGCCCGGACCTGGCCGACGCCCTGACGCTGCGGGCCGACGCCGAACGCCTCCTCGCCGGGCTGCACCGGGAGAACGCGTTCATCGAGCGGCTGGGGCACTCCTGGTACCGACTGCACCCGCTGTTCCGAGAGATCCTCCGGGCTCACCTGCGTGAACGCCTGCCCGGTGCGGAAGCGGAGCTGCACCTGCGAGCCGCGCGATGGCTGCGCCGTTCCGGTTTCCTCCCGGAGACGCTCGCCCACGGGGCCGCGGGCGGCGACTTCGACCTGGCCGCCGGCGCGCTCGTCGACGACCTCGCGATCGGGCAGCTTTTCACCGGCCTGCACTCGGACGCTCTGGCCCAGCTCTTCGCCGGCATGGGGCCCGAAGCGGGGAGCCCGGCGAGCGACCTCGTGCGGGCGGCCGGCGCACTTGCCCGATGCGACCTCGACCACGGTCTGGACCGGCTGCGGCGGGCCCGGGAACAGCTCTCCGAGACCGATGACTCTCCCGGCCCGGTGGCAGCCCGGCTGAGCTGCACCCTGCTCGAGGCACTCGCCGCCCGGCTCACCGGCTGCACTCCGCGGGCCGAGCAGGCCGCCGCGACGGCCGAGGAACTGCGCCGGGACCTGCCTGACCACCTGCTGGACGAGCATCCGGAACTGACCGCCCTGCTGATGACACACGTGGGTTCGGCCCGCCTGTGGGAGGGACGCTTCGACGACGCACGCGCCGTGCTGCGCCGTGCGGCCGGTGCCCCGGGCGGATCCGCCACCGTCCTGCCCCGAGTGGAGTCGATGGGGCACCTGGCCCTGCTCGACTATCTGAACGGTTGGCTCGGCCGGGCGGAACGCAGGGCTCTGGCCGCGGTGGCCGAGGCGGAGCGGGCGGGGCTGCCCCGGCCCCCCGGTGCGGGCCTGGGCCGGCTGGTCCTGGCCGCGGTGGCCGTGGACCGACAGGAACTGGGCCTGGCCCGGGTCCTGCTCGAGGAGACGGCACGGCTTCCGGCGCGGGAGCACGACCCGGTACCGACGGCGGGTCGGGCCATGACCGTCTCACGCCTTCTGCTCGACGACGGTGAAACGGACGCCGCCGCCGAGGCTGTGGAGCCGACCGTGTCCACGGCGGTGGCGTCGCCTTGGGCGGAGAGTCAAGCCGCAGTCGTCCGCTCTGCCGCCTGCCTCACCGACGGGCGGCCGGACGAAGCCGTGCGCCTTCTCCAAGGCGTCGGTGGCGACCAACCGGTGTGCGCCGTCGAAGCAGCGGGGATCCAGGTCGCCGCGGGGCGTCCCCGCGCGGCGGCAGAACTGCTCGACGCCGTTCGCTCCGAGGGACGCACCGGCCCCGCGGTGAGCGTGGGGGCGGCGCTGGTGCGGGCCCGGGTGGCGCAGGAGTCGGGAGACACGATCACCGCCCGCCGGCTCGTCGCACGTGCACTTCTCGACGCACGGCGCGAGCGACTGCGGCGTCCTTTCCTCCAGGCAGGAGGCTGGATCGAGCCGCTGTTGGCCGCAGCCCCGCTGCACGAGCTCGCCGAGGGCTGGCTCCCGTCCGGCCGACGACAAACGCACGGCGAGCCGGTGCAGCCCGTAGCCGACCCCGCGCTCCTGGTGCCGGTGGAACTGAGCGGACGCGAACGTGACGTGCTGCAACGGCTGGCCCGCATGATGTCCGCGGAGGAGATCGCCGCCGACCTCTACGTGTCGGTCAACACGGTGAAGACCCATCTCAAGAGCGCCTACCGGAAGCTGGCGGTGAACCGGCGCAGCGACGCCGTACGCCGGGCGCGCGACCTCGGCCTCCTGTGACCTCCCCCGCGAGGGGTGAGGCACGCGGCGCCGCCGCAGAGGTGGGATGGGAGGAACGTGCCGCAGCGCACCGGTCGACCCGGCGAGGTGAGACGACGTGAAGCACTGGCGGGCCCTGGCAGTCCTCGGTACGGCCCAGTTCCTGATGGTTCTGGACACGTCCGTGATGAACGTGTCGATCAGCCAGTTGGTCGAGGACTTCGACACGGAGGTCACCGCCATCCAAGCCGTCATCACCCTGTACGCGCTGGTCATGGCCGCTTTCATGCTCATCGGCGGCCGCTTCGGGGACATCCTGGGACGGCGGCGCATGTTCCTGACGGGACTGGCCGTCTACGGGGTCGGGTCGGCCGTGACCGCCGCGGCACCCAGCCTGTGGGTGCTCACGCTGGGCTGGTCCGTCATCGAGGGGCTCGGGGCGGCTATGGTGCTGCCGGCCATGGCCGCCCTGGTCGCGGAGTCGTACCGCGGACGGGACCGCGCCATCGCCTACGCGGTCGTCGGAGGGCTCGCCGGCGCCGGGATCGCAGTCGGCCCACTGCTGGGCGGCTGGATGACGACCTACCTCACCTGGCGGCTGGTCTTCGCCGGTGAGGTACTCGTCGTGGTGGCCGTGCTGCTGTGCCGGCGGGTGATCGCGACGCCCATACCGGCCTCGAAGCGCCCCCGGCTGGACGGGGTCGGCGCGGCGCTCTCCGCCGTCGGGCTGGGACTGGGCGTACTCGGGGTGCTGCAAAGCAGCACCTGGGGCTGGGTCGACCCCCGCAACCCACCTTTCACCGTCCTGGGCTTCTCCCCCACCCTGTTCGTCATCGGTGCCGGAATCGCCGTGCTGGCCCTGTTCCGGTTCTGGGAACGGCGGCGAGAGGCCCGGGGCACCGACCCTCTGGTACACCTGTCCCTGCTGGGCAGGCCCGTACTGCGGGCCTGCCTGACGACCCTGCTCAGCCAGAACCTCATCCTCCTCGGCCTGTTCTTCGCCATCCCGCTCTACCTCCAGGTGGTGCAGGGCTTCAACGCCTTCCAGACTGGGCTGCGCCTGCTGCCGGTGTCGGCCACCATGCTGGTGACCTCCCTGTGCGGGTCCGCGCTGGGGCACAGGATGGGACCGCGCCGGGTGGTGCGGCTGGCCCTGGCGATTCTGGCGGCGGCCGTCGTGTGGCTGCTCGCCACGATCGACCCGGTCATCGACGACGCCCAGTTCGCTGGGGCGATGGCCGTGCTCGGGGTGGGCGTCGGTCTGCTCGCCTCGCAGCTCGGCAACGTCGTGCAGTCCGGTGTCGGTGAGGACGAGCGCAGCGAGGCTGGAGGGCTGCAGTTCACGGCCCAGAATCTGGGCTCGTCGCTGGGCACCGCGCTCATCGGCTCCATCCTGGTCGGCGCGCTGGCAGGCGCCTTCACCACCCAGGTCGCGGACGACCCCCGGCTGTCCCCGGCCGCCCGGGACGAGGTCGGGGTCCGTCTGGAAGCCGGCATCACCTTCGTCCCGACCGAGCAGGTGCGTTCCGCGGCCGAGGAAGCCGGGCTGCCGCCGTCCGAAGTCGACGCCGTGACGGACTCCTACGCTTCCGCCCAGTTGGACGGGCTGAAGGCGGCGATCCTGGCCACGGGCGGCGTCGCGCTCGCGAGCTTCCTGGTCACCGCACGCCTTCCGACCGCCCGGACAGGCCGCCCGTCCGAACCCGAACCCGAACCCGGTGCCGGAAGCCGGACAGCCGGACCGTCCGGGCCGACGGGCTGACTCGAAGGAGACACAGGTGACCGCGGGCGAGACCAGAAGAGGGCGATCCACGGATCGGCGGGAGCGGCGGGCCGCGCACCGGGCCCACGCGGACTACACCGGCGGTGTCTACGGCTCCATGCTCGCGGCCTCCGTCGTGATCGGCGCCGGCACCCTGGGATCGTTCCCCCGCGCCGAACTGGTTCTGCTGCTGTTGCTCACCAGCCTGGTGTTCTGGATCGCCCACGTCCACGCCGAGCTGTTCGGTGCGCGTCTGGCGCGGCGCACTCCGGACCGGCGGGTGATCCTGCGGGTGTGCCGCGAGGAGTGGCCCATCGTGAAGGCCGCCGTGCCTCCGGCCGCGGCGATCGCCGTCAGCCCCGTGCTGGGGCTGGACGTCCAGGCCACCCTGTGGCTGGCGCTGTCCGTCGCCGTCACCGGACAGGTGGGCTGGTCCGTCGCCGCGGCACACCGCGCGGGCGCCCCACTGCGGCTGATGGCCACCACGGCGACGGTCAACGTACTGCTCGGTCTGGCGATCGTCGTCGTCAAGATCGCAGTGACGCACTGAAGGGCAAGGGCCCTGCGCCAGAGTCACCTGTACCGGGTGAGGGCGCCGGAGGGCGAGAAGGCGCAGGATCGTCGCACAGAACACCGTCCGCCCCGGAGCCCCGGACGGTGTCCCGAGCCCCGTCCGGTGGAGGGACCGCTCGTGCGCTACGAGATCCGCATCGAGGGACACCTGTCGGAGACGCTGGCCAACGCGTTCCCGGAGCTGGAGCACGTCGTCATGTCCGGCCAGACCGTCCTGTTCGGCACGGTGATCGATGAGGCCCACCTGTACGGGCTGCTCACCCGCTGCCAGTCATTGGGACTGCACGTCATGGAGATGCGACAGATACCGGAATGACGCCCCCGGACGGTGTGGGTCGGCCCGCTCGTCGTTCCACGGCCGGCCTCACACCTGGGCGGCCGTGATCCGGCCGGAGCGGCAGGCCGCCGTCAGGGCTTCGTGGTCGCGTTCGTTCTGGTCGGCATAGGCGTGGGCGAACTCGGTGAGCGCACGGTCGAAGCGGTCGCTGCCACCCAGGTACGCCGCGAGCGCGATGGGGTCGCCGGAGCGGGCGTGGGCTCTGGCCAGGCAGGTTCCACACAGCCGGGCGAAGCGGGAGAGCAGTTCGGGCCCCATGGTCTCCGTTCGCGCGATGCCCTTCCAGTCCCACAGTTGGCGTACGTAGAAGTCCCGGCCCTTCCCGTCGAGGCCGGTGACGTGCGTCCAGCCGAGGAAGATGTCGCTGGTGGTCTGGATCAGACGTTGGCCGGTCACGACCCGGCAGCCCTGGTTCGCGTGGCGTTCGCCGCCCGTGTGGGCCGCCAGCACCGATTCCGAGGCTTCCTTGGCCTGGAGCAGCAGGGGGTCGTCGTCGTCCCTGCCGAGCAGGAGCAGTACCCAGCAGCGGGTGCCGACGCTGCCGACGCCGACCACTTTGCGGGCCATGTCCACGAGCCGGTAGTGACGCAGCAGGTGCCGACGCTCTGGCGGCAGGGACCGTGCGTAGCCCTTCACGACGGACCGCAGTTCCTCCTCCCGGCCGGCTTCGGCCGGGTCGGTGAGCAGATCGGCGAGTGGGGTGATCAGCGGCGGGTCGGGGGAGAGCCGCCGGCCTTCGGCCGTGACGCGAGTGAGTTTCGCGAACGCTCGCATGTGGGTGCGTGTACGGGCCTTCACAGCCGCGTTCCTGAGCCGATGCTCCGCTTCCCCCGCACCCTCCGTCGCCAGCAGCTGCCGTACGTGGTCGGCGTCGTCCTGGGCGTACCAGATGTCCAAGGTCGGCATGCTGGCGAATTCCCGCATGCGCTGCCGGTAGGCCCGCGCACAGGCCCGTACGGTGCGGTCCTGTTCCTTGGGCGAGAAGCCGTTCGACCGGGCCGCGATCACGAACCCGGCCGCAAGGCGTTTGACATCCCATTCGAAGGGGCCTGGCAGCGTCTCGTCGAAGTCGTTGATGTCGAAGACCAGGCGGCGCTCCGGTGAGGCCAGAAGCCGGAAGTTCAGCGGGTGTGCGTCCCCGCACAGTTGCACCTGGAGTCCGCTGCTGGGCAGGGTCGCCAGGTCCGCCGCCATGATCGCTGCCGCGCCGCGGTAGAAGCGGAACGGCGACTCCAGCATGCGGCCGTAGCGGATTGGCACCAGGGCCGGGACGCGCTCGCCGGACTGGCGTTCCAGCAGGTCGACCGGATCGCCTCGTCGCTGTCCCGTCTCGTACCAGCCGTGGCACGAACGCGAGGCCCGCTTACGGGCCTTCCTGCCGTATGCGGCTCGCTCGGCCGGTGGCAGGAAGGCGGTGAAGACGCTGGGTATCGTCATGGTCCGGCCTCCGGTTCTTCCACGGACCCGGCTGCGGAACGCGGCGGAGCCGTCGCACCTCGACGCTGGCGGTTCAGTCCTGCCTGCACCGCGCTCGCCAGGATCCGGGCGGCGACACCGACCAGCAACAGCCCTCCCGTCATCTGGGCCATCGTGAGCACTCGCCCGGTCTGGGAGCGTGCCGTGATGTCGCCGAAGCCGACGGTGGCGAAAGTGGTCAGGGTGAAGTACAGCGCGTCCGTCCTGTTCAGCGGCTCGCTGAACGAGCCGGGCGCGGAGCGCTCCAGCAGGTAGTAGGAGCCGGCGAAGAGGACCAGAAAGAGCACCAGGGTCGCGGCCAGGCCCTCGATGGCTCGCAGGCGTGGATGAGGGGAACGTGCGATGGCCCGCACTTCCCAGCAGAACACCAGGAGGACCGCGAGCAGGCCGCACACCAGCAGCACCGCTGTACCGGCCGTGAGCCGCTCGTCCAGGGGCAGCAGGTAGTAGGCGATGACGAGCCCGACGGCGACGGACACAGCGCGCACGACCGTGATCGCCCCGGCGGCTCGGCGAGAACGAAGCCCGCCACGTGGGGGCGGCCCTGACGAGGTGCGGCCCTTGCCGCCTCCTGAGGTGGTATCGCTCATCTCACGTCTCTTCGTCTCGTCCGGGCCCGTTGGACAGGTGTTCCCGAATCCCACCTCACTGCCCCGCCGTCAGGCCGGGATCACCCCTGACGGGTGATCCCGGCCCTCGGTGCCGGCCCCGACCCTGGAACGGACACCTACCAGTCCTGCGGAGCTCACGGACTGTCCCCACCGGACGGCCCGGCGGCGACCGGCCGGTCCACGAGGAGGCGCCATGACCGTGCCCCGAGATGCGGGACCCCCGGGCCGGGGAGGCGGGTCCGGCGGGGCGGTTCCAGGAGCCATGGACGATCCTGCGCACGTCCTCACCCGGCTCGGCCGGTCCTGGACCTGGCTCATGGGATCGGCCGTCGCCACGCTGGTCCCCGGCGTCCTGGTCCTGGTCTGGCCGGAGGCGACCCTGCATGTCCTGGCCGTCCTCATCGGCCTGTACCTGCTGCTGACCGGTGTGTTCCGATTCGTGACCGTCTTCGCGCGGGAGGGACACGAGCGGCTGCCCGGGCTCCTGCTGGCCGTGCTGTACCTGCTGGCCGGGGTGCTGTGTCTGCGCAACCCGCTGCAGACCATCGCCGCCCTGTCACTGATCGTCGGCATGGTCTGGCTGGTGTCCGGCATCCTCACCCTCTACGCCGCCCTGGTCACCGAGAACCTGCCGCACCGCGGCCTGGTCATAGGGATGGCGGTACTGGCGGTCGTCGCCGGGATCGTCGTCCTCGCGCTGCCCGCGGAGTCGGCCCGTGCCCTGGCCCGACTTCTCGGCCTGTGGCTGGTCCTACTGGGCCTGGCCGAGGCGGTGGCCGCCCTGGGGTGGCGGTCCGCGCTGCGCGGGGCACGCCCGCCGAAGGCTGGATCGCCCGCTGCCATGACCTGACCACGGGCCGGTAGAAGGAACATCGATGGCCCCGACCACCCCGGCCGGATCGCCCGACTCCGGCGGGCCTGCGGACCGCTCCCCCGCCCTCTCGGCCGGTGAGCGGGCGGAGTACGAGCTTCTGCGCCGGCGGGATCGGTACGCCACCGGCGGGCCCGCGTCGCCGGCTCCTCGGTCCTTCTCCTGCTGACTCTGTTGCTCGCCCCTCCCGGAGCGTGGTAGCGAGCGAGTCGGACACCGCCTTAACGAGCTGAACGTCGTCGGCGTCTGGCTGCCCGTACTGACCACCTTCCTGGCCGCGCTCGCCGTGTGGACCGCACCCGCCCACCGTGTGATGCTGATGGCCACCGCGACCGGTGCCGGGGCGATGACGGCGCTGCTGCTCGTGGCCTTGGCGGTAGTGCACCGGGCCTACCTGGACCCGGTACCGCCCGCGGCGCTGCCGCCCGACGCGGCGGCGGCCGTCTACGACACGTTCGTCCGGTTCCTGCACGACAGCACCCGCCCGCTGCTGGTTGTCGCGGTGGTCACCGCGCTGGCCGCGTACCTGTACGGGCCCGGGCGCGCCGCCCGTGCCGCCCGAGGAGCGGCCGCGCGAGTCACGGCGGCCACCGGCCGGGCCCTGCGCCGAAGCGGTGTGGACACCGGGTCCACGGGACGTCTGCTGGCGAAGCACCGGACGTGGACCACCGGCGCCGTCGTCGCGGCGGGAGCGTTGGCGCTGTTGCTCTGGAACCACCCACGGTCACCACGATGGCGCTCGTCCTCGGGATCACCTCAGCCGCCCTGATCGTCATGGCGGTCCTGGCGGCAGTCGCCGGACCGGCGGCCAGATCACCCGTGCCGGGTGATGCCGGGCGCCGAACCCCACGACCACTCTGAGGTTCGGTACGCAACGACGGCCGGGCCCGCCCGGGACGGAGGACGGACATGAACGCGCAGACCTACCTGGCGTACGACTACCCCTTGCTCAACATGTTCTGGACCATGCTTCTGGTCTTCCTGTGGATCATGTGGTTCGTCCTGCTCTTCCGGATCATCGGCGACATCTTCCGCGACGACCGGCTGAGCGGCTGGGCCAAGGCCGGCTGGCTGGTGTTCTGCCTCCTCCTGCCCTTCCTCGGCGTATTCGTCTACGTCATCGCACGCGGGAAGGACATGGGCCGCCGGGAGACGGCACACGCCCGCGCCCGCCAAGAGGAGTTCGACGCCTACATGAGGAAGACCGCGATCGGTGAACAGCGCTCCAGCGTCGACGAACTGGCCCGGCTCTCCGAGATTCGCGAACAGGGTGCCATCACGGACGAGGAGTTCCGCAGGGCGAAGGAGCTGGTCCTGAGCGGCCACGGCCCGGCGGAACACGCGGGCCAGGCCCTCACCACATCCAGCCCTTCCGCACGCTGACCATCCGCACGCCACGAATCGAGGCGCACGATGACCGCCACACACACCCGGCCGACGCACTCTTCGAGGCAGGCGTGGGCGACCGGCCTGACCGTCTTCGCCGCCGTCATGCTCCTGCTCGTCGGCCTTCTCGACATCCTCCGGGGCATCATGGCCATCGCCGAGGACGACGTCTTCGTCACCACACCCGACTACGTCTTCCAGTTCGACCTCACCAGTTGGGGCTGGATCCACCTCGTCCTGGGCGTACTCGCTGTGATCATCAGCGCCGGGCTGCTCAAGATCGCGACGTGGGCGCGTGTGTCCGGCGTGGCCATCGCCGCGCTCGTGATCCTCGCCAACTTCCTCTCCATGCCGTACTACCCGCTGTGGTCCGTCGTGATGATCACCATGTCGGGCTTCATCATCTGGGCCCTCAGCGTGATCAAGCCCGGCGGCAACCTCTACGACCTGTCCGGGGAACGCAGCCCTGACTAGACGTGTGACGGAGCGAAGGAGCAACACGTGGGTGCACGAGGCGCGGACACGAGCAGGCGGCGCGTAAGGGGCGTAGCGCCCGGGGGCGAGGGCGACACCGCTCTCGCCCGCATCGCCCTGCTGGCTCTGTCGGCCTGCGTCCTGGTGCCGCTTGTCGCCGCCGGGCTCCGCAGCGTGCTGTGGGCTTCGATCGGCATCGCAGGGCTCGCGCTCGCGGCCGTCGGCGTGTGGTGGGCCCTGGCCCGTACCGGTGTCACCCGCATCATCGGAACAACACTGTCGGTGGCCGCGCCGCTCACCGTCCTCGCGCTCTACGCCGCGGCCGGCCTGCTGGGTCCCGCCCTGCTGTCGTCGGGCCTTTTGGTACTGGCCGTCGTAGCGGCACGCTGGGCCCTGGCCCCTGCTCACCACCCCCATGAAGAGGTCGCCGGAACGCCCCGCCACCCCTGGGTGCTCATGAACCGCCGATCCGGCGGCGGCAAGGTGGACCGGTTCCACCTGGTGGACAAGGCACGGGCCGCGGGTTGCCGTGTGCACGTGCTCGACCCCGGCCAGGACGTCACCGCGCTGGCCCGGCAGGCCGTCGCCGACGGAGCGGACCTGCTGGGGGTGGCGGGTGGCGACGGCACCCAGGCGCTGGTCGCCGACATCGCCGCCCACCATGACGTGCCGTTCGCCGTGATCCCGGCCGGAACCCGCAACCACTTCGCCCTCGACCTCGGCATCGACCGCGACGATCCGGTGGCGGCGCTGGAAGCCCTGACGGGTGGTGTGGAACTCCGCGTCGACCTGGCGTACGCCGCGCACCGCGTCTTCGTCAACAACGCCTCGTTCGGCACGTACGCGGCCGTCGTCAACGACCCCGCCTACCGCGACGCGAAAGCCCACACGGTCCTGCAGACCCTGCCCGGGCTGCTCACCGGCGACAGCGCCCCCGCCTTGCGCGTGACGGCCAACGGACGGCACATAGCCGGCCTGCAGGCCCTGCTCGTCAGCAACAACCCCTACGGCCGGGCCGTCGACGTGTCGCACCCGGGGCGCCGGGGACGGCTGGACACGGGACTCCTCGGTGTGGCGTGCGTCCGGGTCGCCAGCACCGCCGAAGCGGCACGCCTGGCGAGCCGACCGCGCTCCGGAGGCCTCGTCCGGCTCACCGCCGACGAGGTCCTCGTCGAGGCCGGTACCGCCACCGTGCCGGCCGGCATCGACGGGGAGTACGTCGACCTGCCCTGTCCCGTGGTGTGCCGTAGTACACCCGGAGCCCTACGGGTCCGCGTGCCGCGCCACCGGCCCGGTAGATCGAGGTCCCCTGCACCGACGGCCGACTGGCCGCGCGTCGCCCGCCTGGCACTGCGCCGACCGGGCGAGGGCAATGAGATGGAGATACACCCATGACTCAGGCAACTACAGACAAAGCGCACAAGTCGTTCCTTTCTCGCCCCACTGTCCGCCGCCTCATACCCTTCACCCTGATCACCGCAATCGCTCTCATCTTCATCTTCGAGAACCGTTCGAGTGTCGAGATCCGCCTCCTCATCCCCATGGTGACCATGCCGCTGTGGGGGGCCCTGCTGATCGCCTGGGCCCTCGGCATCCTCGCCTGCGCCTTCACGGTGCACCGCCGGTCGAACCGGCACGCACGACGACAGGTATGACGCCACGGGCCACTCGGGCAGCACGGGCAGCACGGGCAGCACGGGCAGCACGGGCAGCAGCCCAGATTCGGCACACATCAGCACGGGAAGCCAGGCGAAGGCGTGAGAACTGCGGAGGCACGCTTCCCTGGCCAGAACGCCAGGAGCCAGCATTTCCGCAGGTCAAAGACGCATCCAGGGAAAACTCCTAAAGCGGGTGTCGCAGGTTCGAATCCTGCCGGGGGCACAGAGAAAAGGGCCAGCTCAGGAGGGGTTTCCTCCAGGCTGGCCCTTCGTCGTGTTCGGGACGTGTGCTTCGGCCGCTCCCTCCACCTGCTCTCTCGCTCGGAAAGCAGCTGTCGGGGAAGGGGAGTTCGGAAGACGATGTCTGTATGCGGGTAGGAGTGGTAGGGCTCAGGATGGGGCTTCACCTGGCGGACTGGTGCCGCAAGGTGGGCATGGAGGTCGTGGCGGCATGTGACCGCGACCCCGAACGCCGTGCCGTGGCGCGGGCGCAGTTGTCCGGCGCGGTGCTGGTGGAGCGGTGGGAGGAGCTGCTGGAGCACCGTCTGGACGGGGTCGTCCTGGCCAACGATTTCGACGAGCACGCGCCGTTGGCCATCGCGTTCCTGGACCGTGGGGTGCATGTGCTGTCCGAGTCGGCGGCGTGCGTGGACGCTGCGGAAGGAGAACGGCTCATCACGGCGGCGGACAGGTCGTCCGCGACCTATTCCTTCGCCGAGAACTACGTGGCCCATCCACACGTCCGTCTCATCCGGCAGGCGATCGAGGCCGGAGAGCTGGGCCGGATCAGCCTGATCGAAGCGGACTACCTGCACGGCATGTCCCCGGCCGAGGTCGCGGGCCTGATCGGTGATCCGGCGCACTGGCGCGGGCGTATCGCTCCCACGGCGTACTGCACGCACACCCTCTCACCGGTGCTGGCCCTCACGGACGCCTGGCCGGTCGAGGTGTCGGCGTTCCCGGTGGACGAGGCGGACCCGCGCGCCGCGGTCGTCATGGCGGTACGGCTGTCCACCGGAGCGCTGGCCCTCACTCGGCACGGGTTCCTCCAGGGCGAGCCCGACAGCCACTGGAGCTGGATCTCCGTACGTGGCACCAAGGCGTTGGCCGAGTCCGTCCGAGCAGCCGGCGAACGGGCCTGGTCGGTCCGTGTCAGAACGGAGGGCTGGGCGACGCCGGAGGGCCACGCCCGCGAGGAGGAACGCACCCCTCCGACCCTCACCCTCGCCGGGGAACCTGTGGCACGCAGGGTTGAAGGCACCGTACGAGTACTGCGCGCTTTCCGGGCCACGATGGAACACGGAGAGCCGCCGCTGGTACCGGTGCGGCCCGCCGTGGCCGCGTCGCTGGTCGGTGTGGCCGGCGCGGAGTCACTGGCCAACGGTTTCCGCCCGGTCCCCGTACCCGTGATGACGACCGGTCCACGATGAACCACGGTCCGGGCAGATCCACCGGCGGGACGAGAGGCGAGGGCCTCGGCCGGGTGAGGCAGTCCGTACCAGCTCGGGTCCTCTTCTCCGACTCCCACAAGGAGTACCGGCGGTGGCCGGGCACCCGTTGGTAGGGGCGGGAGCGGAGGGGCGGGGTGGGCGACAGGGTGGGCGACAGGTGCGCTTCCCAGGACCGCCGCCCGCCCGCAGTGCCGATAGCTGATGACGGGCACTTGCGAGACGCGGCGCACCTCCGGGCGCGTGCGACGGGGGTGGGCGAGCGGACGGGGAGGGGACGACGGGAACGGGGATGTGACCTTCATCGCCGCAAGGGCGTTTTGCGGTCTTCGGTGGTGCGGCGTCCGCCGACGGCCACGACAGCCGCGCGACGCCCTTCGGTGGAGGTCACAGAGCCGCGGACGGAAGTGCACGACAGGAAAATCCGGATCCGCGGAGGGCAATATCTGTTTCCGCGACATGAGAATTAGACGCCGGGCACGGCCAGTATTCCTGGACCGTCGACCGGCTCGGAATTCTGGGCCGAGCAGGGCCGGTCGCACCGTGCTACTGTCGATCTCAGTTGCAGGTGTGGTTGCCAGAAGGTTCATTTCCGACGGGGTAATCATCACGGCGACACGGAATTCACACAGGGTGAATTCCTGACACCGTCTCCGAAGGAGAAATGACATGGCTACTGGTACCGTGAAGTGGTTCAACGCGGAAAAGGGCTTCGGCTTCATCGAGCAGGACGGCGGCGGCGCCGACGTCTTCGCCCACTACTCGAACATCGCCGCCCAGGGCTTCCGCGAGCTGCTGGAAGGCCAGAAGGTGTCCTTCGACATCGCGCAGGGCCAGAAGGGCCCGACGGCCGAGAACATCGTTCCTGCCTGACGCCACGGCGCTGACACCATCGGCGCTGACACCGCAGCGCTGACACCACGGCGCTGACGCACACGTCGCAGCTGGGGCCCGCACCTCTGAAGTGCGGGCCCCAGCTCGCTGCTTTTCGGGGCGCGCGACAAAAAGGCTCCGCCATCTCACCGACGCGGCGAAACACCGCCGTCGGTCCGACTCGCCTCATCGAATCCGGCTCGTATCGAGATTCTCTGCGCCGCTCCTCTGCTGCGGGAATTCCTTGCCACGTGCCTCATCAAGGAAGGTTCCGCATGCCACAGCGTGCCCGCACTCCCCATACCCATGACCGTTCCGCAGGTGGAACCGGCGGCAGCCGTTCCAGTGGTCCCCGCCGTTCCCGGCGCTACGGGAATCGACCGGCCGGACGGGCCGTCCAGGGCGATTTCGCTCTGCCGAAGACGATCACGCCGGCGCTGGCCCCCGTGGCGTCGTTCGCCGATCTCGCCATGTCCGCGGAGCTGCTGGCCACGCTCGGCCGCGAAGGCGTGACCGTGCCGTTCCCGATCCAGGCGGCGACCCTGCCGAACTCCCTGGCCGGCCGTGACGTGCTGGGCCGCGGCCGCACCGGCTCCGGCAAGACGCTCGCCTTCGGTCTCGCCGTACTGGACCGCACCGCGGGACGACGCGCCGAGCCCCGGCGACCGCTGGCCCTCGTGCTCGTCCCCACCCGTGAGCTCGCCCAGCAGGTCACCGACGCGCTCACCCCGTACGCCCGCTCCGTGAGTCTGCGGCTGGCCACCGTCGTCGGCGGCATGTCCATCGGCAGGCAGGCCGGTCAGCTGCGTACCGGGGCCGAGGTGGTCGTCGCCACGCCCGGGCGTCTGAAGGACCTCATCGACCGGGGCGACTGCCGGCTCGACGACATCGCCGTCACGGTCCTCGACGAGGCCGACCAGATGGCGGACATGGGCTTCATGCCCCAGGTCACCGCCCTGCTCGACCAGGTGCGTCCCGACGGGCAGCGGCTGCTCTTCTCCGCCACCCTGGACCGCAACGTCGACCGGCTGGTGCGCACCTACCTGCACGATCCCGTCGTCCACTCGGTCGATCCCTCCGCCGGCGCGGTCACCACGATGGAGCACCACGTGCTCCACGTGCACGACGCCGACAAGCACCGGACGACCACCGAGATCGCGGCACGGGACGGCCGGGTGATCATGTTCCTGGACACCAAGCACGCCGTGGACCGGCTGACCAAGCACCTGCTGAGCAACGGCGTCCGCGCCGCGGCCCTGCACGGCGGCAAGTCCCAGCCGCAGCGCACCCGGACCCTGGCCCAGTTCAAGAAGGGCCAGGTGACGGCACTGGTGGCGACCAACGTCGCGGCGCGCGGCATCCACGTCGACAACCTCGACCTGGTCGTCAACGTCGATCCGCCCACCGACCACAAGGACTACCTGCACCGCGGCGGTCGTACGGCCCGCGCCGGCGAGTCCGGCAGCGTCGTCACCCTGGTGACCCCCGACCAGCGTCGCGGCATGAGCCGGCTGATGGCTTCGGCGGGCATCACCCCGCGGATCGCCCAGGTGCGGTCGGGCGAGGCGGAGCTGAGCCGCATCACGGGGGCCCAGGCCCCTTCCGGTGTGCCGGTCGTCATCGCCGCGGCGGACGTGGAACGTCCGCGCGGCGCGTCCTCCCCGTCCCGTGGCCGTCGGGGCCGCAGGGGCAGCTACGCCGGACAGGGCCGGCCGGCCGGTGAAACGGCGGGCCGCAGCGCACCGTCGCGGCGCCGCTTCCGCCCGGCCGCCTAGGGTCCGTCGTTCGGACCAGCCCGGCTGCGCGGTGCGGTGCTTTCGACCGACCCGGACCCCGCGACCCCGTGATGATCCGAACGGCAGGCCCCGGCACCGCCGTGATCACCCACTCGTCCCCGCCGCAGGAGGCACCCATGACGTCGGCCCAGCCGCAGCACCACGGAGCGGATCGCTCCCCCACGACCGTGGCCGACGCCACGGGCACGCCCGGACCTCGGGTCCGTGACGACATGACGGTCGAGGTGGCGCTGTCCCTCATGGCCGGCGCCCGCGTCGATCACCTCGTCCTGTGCGACGGGGACGACCAGGGCACGGGCCTGATCACCCTGGCCCGGCTCGCCGTTCTCCGCGACAGCCCCGCCTACACGGACCGGATCCGGCTGCGGGACGTCCCCGACAGCGCGCCGGTGACCGTTCGCACGGCGCCGCGGACCGCGTCGGCGCTGCTCGGGGAGACCGCCTTCGCGGAGGTGTGAGAACGGGCGGAGAACCGCCGAAAAGACTGGTGAGGGCCCTGCCGACGCGCGTCGGCAGGGCCCTCACCGTCGTTGTGCCACCCGCACCGTTGCGGTGCCGCCCTCACCGTCGTTGTGCCGCCCGCGCCGTCGTTGTGCCGCCCGCACGGTTGCGGTGCCGGCCTTCGGTCGTCGTACCGCCGCTCTCCCCGTCACCGCATGCCGCAAGCTACCTGCGGTAGGTGAGCGCGAAAATCTACTCTTGTGAGAGTAGACATTGCCTCCTGGCATGGTTAACCTTCTTCTCGTTGACACGGTCAAGTGAGACCCGGCAGACACGAACTGCCGGGTAGTGGTACCCGAAGTTCGCAGGTCAGTGCAGCTCTGGAGTTCCGAAGCCACAGTGTTCACAGCAACGGCGACGGGGCTGGGAGCCGCACTGGGCGGCCCGCAGGTCGAGGGGCTGCCAAGAGCAACACCGACGCAGTACCGCAGTACCCCTTCACCCAGTGGTTGGAAGAACAGAGGAAGATCGGAGGAGCAGACGCCATCAGGATCGCCCGGTCCGGAAAAACCCCGGTCCGGGTACCGCAAGACCCCGGAATGGATGGTGGTCCCCGGTCACGCAGCCGCGATCCCCGCGTCCCTCCCGTCGCCGGGCAGGGAGCGGAAACAGAAGGTCGGCAGAGCATTAGGGCCGACAGATGGTGTTTCATTTCCTTCGGGGCCCTGGTGCCGTACGGCACCAGGGCCCCTCGACGCGTTGCACAACGAGGTGACATGGCAGCAGATACTCCGCTCAGCGATCGTCTGAACGACGACGACTACCCCGCGTACACCATGGGCCGGGCCGCCGAGATGCTCGGCACCACCCCGGCCTTCCTCCGGGCCATCGGTGACGCCCGTCTCATCACTCCGCTGCGCTCGGAAGGCGGACATCGCCGGTACTCGCGCTACCAACTGCGGATCGCCGCGCGCGCCCGCGAGCTCGTCGACCGGGGAACGCCGATCGAGGCTGCCTGCCGCATCGTCATCCTCGAGGACCAGCTCGAGGAGGCACAGCGCATCAACGCCGAGTACCGCCGCGCCGCGAACGAACCGTCCGGCGGCCCCGGTCCCGGTCCCGGTCCCGGTGCCGGCGCCGCTCCGAGCTGACGGCGTGGCACGGACACGTCGGCTGCTCGCACCCGTACGACGGCGGGAGGCGGACGGCGCACGGAGCACGGAGCACGGCGGACGGTGCCCTCCCCGGGCCGAGGCCGAGGCCCCAGCCACATCCGCATCCGCATCGCAGCGACAGCCGCAGCGACCGCCGCACGCGGAGAGGCCCGTTCCGGCGGGCTTCGGCGACGGGGCACTCTCCCCTGTCCGTCCACCCGACCGGCCGGCCGGTCACGGACCGAACGAAGCAGTGAGGGCCCAACCGTCGCGAACCGGCCGTGCCCTCACCGCGTACTGCCGCGCCGTTCCCGGCGCGGCAGCGGGTCAACGGGTCAGCGGGTCAGCGGGTCAGTGGGTCAACGGGTCAGTGGGTCAGTGGGTCAGTGGATCAGGAGGTGTGATCGGGGCAGTGGGGTGCCAGTGGGTCAGTGGTCGGAGTAGCTGAAATCACCGACGGTCCAGGCACTGACGTCCTCGATCGCCACCCGGTACATCCCGCCCGTCTCCGGGATCCCCACCGTGCCCTGCAGAATCCGGGCGACGTGGAAGTGCAGGTGCGTGGGCAGCCCGTCCTTCTTCGCGGGACTGTCGAAGACCGTGGAGAACTCGCCCAGGTGGGCGGAATCCGTCAGAACCTCCGACACCCTCTTCCGCCACACGGCTTCGGGCGCCAGGCGACCGGTGATGACGGCACCGCCGGTGACCACGGTCAACGACATCTGAGTGCTCTGCCCGGACTCCACACGGGCGGCGATGTCAACGATCAGCTCGTCAGGCTTCGGCATGAGAGCGAATTCTATGCACCGGCCCGTCCGCGCGGGCCGGTCGGTCCGAGTTCTAGCTCCCGTCCCGCTCCACCGGCAGCCACAGTTCGGCGTCGGCCTCGGTGCCGTCCGGGGACAGGCGGGTGCGCAGGATCTCGGGGCCGGGACGGCTGCGGTACGGGTTGGACGGGAACCACTGGGTGAACACGTCCCGCCACAGCTCCTGGATCGCCTGCGGCGCCGGCCCGGACGTGGTGAAGACCGCCCAGGTGCCGGCCGGGACGGGCAGCGCCGTGGTGCCCTCGGGCGCGGCCGCCGACGTGATCACTCCGTGGTGGTAGTCGAGCTCCGTTCCCTCGGCGCGGCTCGGGTCCAGGTCGTCGCAGACGGCGACGATGCCCTGCGGCTCCTGGTCCGACAGTTCCTCCAGGCGCTCCAGCGTCCGCGGGTCGATCCCGCGGACGAAGTCGATGATCGCCTGGTTCGGTCCGCTGTGCACCAGCGGCACCCTGGCCTTGAGCCCGACGACGTTGAACTCCGGCCTGTCCACGATGCGGTATCGCATGCTGCTGTTCCCTTCGACGGTGAGGCGGAAGGCCAACCGGGGCTGGGACACGAGCGCGGCACCGGTGCGCCGGGCCTCACCCGGCCCGATGCCGTGCACGGCGCGGAACGCCCGGGCGAACGCCTCGCCCGAGCCGTAGCCGTAACGCACCGCGATCTCCAGCAGGGGCACCTGCCCGGCGAGCACCTCGGCGCCGGCGACGGTGAGCCGACGCCGGCGCACGTACTCCGACAGCGGCATGCCCGCGAGCGCGGAGAACATCCGGCGCAGGTGGTACTCCGAGGTGGCTGCGATGCGCGCCAGCTCGGTCACGTCGACCTGCTGGTCGAGACGGTCCTCGATGTACTCCAGGGCCTGGTTGAGTCGCTCCAGCACTCCGGTCTCCTTCCTCATCTGCGATCACCACGCTAGGAGGCGGACACCCCTGCCGACCCGACATCCTGTGCCCGATCGGGTCGTGCACCCGGGCCGCGCCCGGGATCCGGGTGAACGGACTCGGCGCCCGCGCGCCCGGCTCGCCCCGCGTACCTGCGGCCGGCCCGGCGCGGACAACTCGGAAGCCGGATGGCATGGTCATGCGGTAGAAAGGGCGTTCGATCGCCGGTGCGTGCCGCAGACCTGCGGTGGGGGGCACGGCGTGGTCCTTCGACCCGTCCCTGGGGGGTATGTGATGGTCAGAACACGGGCGGCCCTGGCCGCCGTAGGCGCCGTCGGGCTGTTGTGGAGCGGCGCACCCGCGGCGAACGCCGTGGAAGGGCAGGCGCCCGACGTGCGGTGGGCGAGCAGCGTCTCGGACGACCTCGGCACACTGGCCGTGGGCATCGGCTCCGACAGTGCCGTCACCGGGATCAGGGCGCATATCGTCTCCGCCGCCACACAGCAGGAAGTGGCCGTCGTGGAGACCGACGCGTTCACGCTGGTCTCCGGCACGCCGGAGGACGGCGTCTGGCACACCGAACAGCCGCTGAACCTGCCCGACCTGGGCAGCTACACCGTCCGCATCGAGGCCACGGACGCCGACGGCGACCGCACCACCGACAACTCCGCGGGCACCCTCGCGTACTACGTGGCCGCGGTGTTCGAGGACGTGCGCACCGACCGCGCGGAAGTCACGATCGACGACCGCCAGGTGGGCGTCGAGGGCGTGCTGAAGGGACGGTGGCCGGGGACGCGGGAGCTGAAGCCCCTCGCGGACCACCCGGTGGACATCGATGTGGACTTCTGGACGGAGAGCACCGTCCGCACCGACGCCGACGGACGCTTCTCCGGCACGGTCACCGTGAACGACGCCGTGCCCGTCCAGGCCGTCTACCGGCACTCCTCGCAGCACCCCTACGTCCTGTACGGCGAGTCCACGCCGACGCGGATCGGCGTACGGCAGGTGGCCACGCGCTGGACCGTCAAGGCCCCGGCGGAGGCCCGCACGATCGACTTCGGACAGGAGGTCGCCTTCACGGCGACGCTGGAGCGCGAGACCCCGCAGGGCTGGGTGCCCTTCGAGGGGCAGAGCGGTGGCGTGCTCTTCGAGCCCGCATCCGGCGGTCAGTCCGCCACCGTCGGCTACTTCACGACGGGTGCGGACGGCACGGTCGCCTTCAACCACGCCCCGTGGGAGACCGGCAGCTTCCGGGTCGCCTCGCACAGCGACGACCCGTTCATCGCCCCCGCGTCCGCGAACAGTGCGCGGATCACCGTGCTGCGTGCCTCGGTCTTCACGTCGTTCACGGCCACCCGTACGCAGGACCGCGGCGTGCACGTCGAGGGCGCGATGGACTTCCCCGACGGCTGGACGCCCGCCACCATCCCGGTGCACATCCAGTACTCGCGCGACGGCGACTCCTGGACGGACCTCCTCACCACGGAGGCCACCTGGTCCGGCAGCGGCCACGCCTTCTCGGCCGACATTCCGGACGCGGAACGCGGCTACTTCCGTGCGCACTTCGAGGCGACGGACTCGTTCCGCGCGGCGACCTCGCAGGCGGTGAAGCCGAGCCGCTGACGCCGGCCCCGGCCCGGGAACGGCCACGGGACGGGTGCGGGACGGCCGCGGGACGGGTGCGGGACGGCCGCGAGACGGGTGCGGTGCCTGACACTCCCGCCGCTGGTGTGGGCACCGCGGCCCGCCCCGGGCCCGCGCCCACGCCACGGCCGTCAGGAGTCCTTGTTGCCCTCGGGGCCGTCGAGCGTGATGGCGCCCGAGGGGCAGGCGCCGGCGGCGAGCCGGGTGGCGGTGCGGTGGGCCGCGGACGGTTCGGCGTCCAGGAGGACGACACGACCGTCGTCGGGGTCCTGGTCGAAGACGTCCGGCGCGGTCAGGGCGCACATTCCGGCGCCGATGCAGCGTTCACGGTCGATGCGCGGGCGGAACGCCGTCATGACCGCTCCCGGTCCCACGCGACCGGGAGGCTCCGCACCCCGTAGATGTCGGCGGTCTCCGGACGCAGGTCGACCTCCTCCGCCGGTACGGCCAGACGCAGCGTGGGGAAGCGCCGGAACAGCGCGGGCAGCGCCACCCGCAGCTCGACGCGCGCCAGTTGCTGGCCCAGGCACTGGTGGATGCCGTGGCCGAAGGCCAGGTGCCCGACGCTCTGCCGCCGGACGTCGAGGACGTGGGGGTCGGCGAAACGCCCGGGGTCGTGGTTGGCGGTGTGGTACGACAGGACGACCGTCGTGCCGGCCTCGATGATCTGCCCGCCCACCTCGACGTCCTCCAGCGCCGTCCGCATGAACGACTTGGCGACGCTCAGATACCGCAGCAGTTCCTCCACGGTCCGGTCGGCGAGCGCGGGATCGGCGCGCAGGGCGGCGAGTTGGGACGGGTTCTGCAGCAGGGCGAAGGTGCCGAGGGACAGCATGTTCGCGGTGGTGTCGATTCCGCCCGCGAGCAGGACGAGGGCGACGCCCTTCAGTTCCTCGTCGGTCAGATCACTGTCGGTGAGTTCGCTGAGCACGTCGTCGGTGGGGTGCGCGCGCTTGGCGGCCACCAGCTCCGCGAGGTAGTCCTGGGTCGCGGTGTACGCCGCTATCAGCTCCTCCTCATTCGACTCCCCGCCCATGAACGTGTCGATCTGCTCCTGGAACGAACCCCGGTCCGCGTACGGCACCCCCAGCAGCTCGCAGATGATGACGGCGGGGATCGGCTTGGCGAACGCTGTCACGAGGTCCGCCGGCGGCCCGGCCTCCTCCATGGCGTCCAGGCACTCGGCGGTGACCCGCTCCACGCGCTCGGTGAGCAGGCGCATCCGCCGCACGGTGAACCTGCCCACCAGCGGCTTGCGGTAGCGCCCGTGCTGCGGCTCGTCCATGAGCAGGAACTCGCCGGGCGGCGCCGGAGGAAGCTGGTAGTCGACCACGTTCAAGAGTTCCTTGCGCGCACTGAACCGTGAGTCGGCCAGCACGGACCGGACCAGGTCGTAGCCGGTGATCAGCCAGCCGGGCATCCCGCCGGGATGGATCAGGCGGCTGATGGGCCCGTGCCGACGGGCCTCGAGCAACTCCTCCGGCGGATCGAAGGGACAGCCGGGTCGGCGCGTCGTCGGCAACATCGTGACGGTGTGCAGGGATTCACCCATGACCATTCCTCGTCTCGCGACCACAATGTGTTTTACGCACCTCGAAAGCTACGTTGCATTCAGCACCCCGGCAATCAACAAAACCACATAACCGCAGCTCACAGCACCATAATTGATGTAATGACGCTGCCGTCGAATGCAACGACGCATTGCAATGACTGACTGTGAAGGCAATACTGGCGGCATGCCAGGAGGACGGTTGAGCCAGCAGGAGCGTCAGCGGATCGCGGTCGGCCTCGCCGACGGCCTCTCCTACGCGGAGATCGCCAGGCGGCTCGACCGGCCGACCTCCACCATCAGCCGGGAGGTCGGCCGCAACGGCGGCCCCGCCGGCTACCGGGCCCACCAGGCACACCAGGCGACGGCACAACGGGCCCGGCGCGGCACCCCGGCACCACCGCGCGCGGACGGAGAGCCGGAAGGCGGGGTGGCAGAGGAGATGATCGAACTGGCGGTCAGATCGGGCATGCCGAGGATGACGGCGCGGGTGCACGTCGACCTGTTGCTGTCGGAGAACGGCAGACGCACCGCCGCCGAACTGACCCGCAGACTGAAGGTCAGCCCGGCCTCCGTCTCCGTGGCCGTGAACTTCCTGGTCGACCAGGGCTTCGTCCGGCGCGAGCGCGACCCGCAGCGGCGCCGCGACATCTACGTGGTCGACGACGACGCCTGGTACCGCTCGGTCGTGATCAGCGCACGGCAGACACTCGAATCGGCGCGCGCCGCCCTGGCAGGCGCGGACACCGTCGGACTCGACGACCCCGCGGGACAACGCATGGCCAGGGCCGGCGCGTTCCTGGAACGCGTGACCCTGGACATGCTCGAGTCAGCCAACCGCTGGCGCCACCTTCTGACGTGACCGCTCCACTGGGGCCGCGGTGTGGGCGGAGACGACAACGGCCACGCCGATCGCCCCGCCCCTGAGCCCCGGCTCGCAGGAGCCGGGACCCACCTCGCTTGCGGCGACTGCGAGTTCAGCAGTGCCGACGGCATCCGCTCGCGTCTGGTGTGCCGGCCCGGCCGTCAGCGTATTCGGGCGGCGTCGGTCATGGACCGGTGGCGTTCCGCCGCGACTTCCTGGAGGGTTCGGCGGAGGGATTCCCGTGTGCTGCCGCGGGTCTTGACGGCGTGGCAGTTCGGGCAAAGAGCGACCATCTGGCTGGGGTGGTCGCGGCCGCCCCGCGTGAGGTCCACCACGTGATCGACCTCGAGTATCGGGTGGTTGCGGTCGGTCACGTCGGCCGGCTGGCCCGTGCAGTGCGGGTTCTCGCAGCGTCCCTCGCTCCGGCTGAGGACCAGGTACCGGGCGGCGCGCGAGCGTATCGGTGGGTTCGTGGTGCGGGCGGCGCGTCGGCCGTGTGTCCTCTCCTCCCGTTGCTCGACGAGCCGGCAGCCGCGTTCGTATGCGGCGGCGGTGAGGAGCCACTGCTCCGGCCCGCGTTCGGGCAGGTCGGCGGTTTCCGCGTCGTCCAGGCCGACGGCGGCCAGGAGCGGTGCGGGGTCGAGGTCGTCGAAGTAGGTGTTCAGGAGTTCGTCGAGGACGGCGAGGCGGGTCACCGCGGAGTGGCCGAGCAGGTCGTACACCGGCTCTGCCAGGCCGCCCAGGGGCTGCCGGTCGGTGAACCACCGGCGCAGCTCGGCGTCGCCGTGGGCGGTGGGCGCGGTGTCCGCGCAGTCCCGCAACTCCCAGAAGCCTTCGCGGTGCAGGGAGGCGACGGGGTAGTCGGGGCGGGGGCGCTCGCCTCTCTGACCGTGTTGCCGCAGGAGGGATGCGAGGGCTTCCTCCGTGGCGGACCACGGGAGGAGCCGGGGCTCGCCGCGCAGGGCCCGGCCCATGGCCCACAGCAGGGTGATGGGTTTGTACAGGGCGGGCCGGCCGGAGGAGCGGTTCACCGTGAGACGGGTGATCCGGTCGACGAGCTCGTCGTGGGTGACGGTGCCCGTCGGCTGCTGGTCCACGACGTCGAAGCCTAGGCCGCGCAGCAGTCCGGCGGCGTGCTCGGCGCCGCCGGAGAAGTCGCTTGCGGCAAGCGGCTGTTGTCCGGCCAGGAAGCCGTGTGCGGCACCGACGATCGCCTTGGTGTCGTAGTGACTGCCCCGGTGCACCAGGAGGTAGCGGCGGGCACGGCGGAAACCGTAGTGCTGGAGGAAGGCGTCCCGTCCCAGCCGGTCGCACTCTTCCATCGCCTGCTCGACTTCGCCGCGTGTGAGGTCACTGAGCGCCATGCCGGAAACCCTAAGCGACGGGACTGACAGAGGGGCCAGGCTGACGGGGCAACGGGGAGGGCCGGGCGGGCTGTTGGCGGCGCGGGACTGCTCGAGGGCTCCGCGGTCCGTCCGTCCGCTCCGGCGGCTGCGGAGCGGACGGACGGACGTGCCGGTGCGGAAGCTTCGGGTCAGCGGGAGTCGACCATGCGGTATTCGATGGCGGTGACGCGGGGCTTGGCCCTGGGGTCGAGGACGGCGAGGGCCTGGCCCTGGAACTCGTCGGTGACGATGTCCCGCTCGGAGGGGTTGTAGAGGGCTTCCTTCTCGTTGGGATTGATGTCGAAGCCGCTCATGTAGCGGGGCTTGAGCATCAGTTCGCTGGTGTGCGCGGTCGGGAAGAGGGCGAGCGTGCCGCCGTCGGCGAGCTTCAGGGCGTACACCTTCGGGTGGGCGGGGTCCTTGGCGAAGTACTTCTCGGTCGCGTAGGCCTCCATGTCGTCGTCCGGGCCCTCCTCGTGGACCTCGATGGAGTCCTTCGAGGTCTCGGTCGGCGTGAACGTCTTCCCGGCCTTCGCCTTGCCGCCCGTTTCGAAGAAGTCCTCGTAGAGGGCGCCGAGTTCGTCGGGGGCGTGGGCGCCGACCTTCTTCGACGGGTCGGCCGGGGTGACGTGGCCGTGCCGGTCGACGGCGAACTCGGGTATCGAGGACTCGTCGGCGTAGACGGCCATCGTCAGCTTGTAGGTGCCGCCGACCTTGTCGAAGACCATCAGCGCGGCCTCGTCCTCGGTGGAGGCGCTGGAGCGGGTCTTGACGGCGAACCAGGTGACGCCGCTGTCGGCGGCCGGGATGAGGTAGTCGCGGTCCTCGTAGGTGAAGGACGACGCGTACTCCTTCTGGTCCTCCTTCGACCAGACCTCCCACTGCTTGTAGTCGGCCTTGGACTGCTCGTGGACCTGTCCGGCCTCGACGGTGCTGAGCAGCTTCTGGTCCCGCTCGGCGTTGGCGCGGTTGTTCACCCGCTCGTAGGTGTCGACCACCTTTTCGGCCGCCTGCTCGGTGAGCAGGCCCTTCGGTTCGGCGTCCGTGCTCCGGGCGGGGGCGTCGTCGGTGTCGGCGCCGGAGCCGCCACCGCAGGCGGTGAGGGTGACGGCGGTGGTGACACCGAGGGCGAGCACGGTCAGCCGGCGCAGGTGGGGGAGCCGGTGCGTGGGGCGGGACATGCGGGAGGTTCCTCCTTGAGGGACAGGTGGGGGGAGGGGCATGCGTGACCGGGCGGGAGGCCGGGTCGGGGTTCGGGGGGTGGGGCGTCAATCTACCTGTGAGCAGGAAGGGTTGAACGTCGCCGGGTCGGCCTGCGGCATCGACTCGGGGGTCTGCCGGTCGGTTCGGTCGGCTTCCTCCAGGTACCGCCTGTTCCGCTCGTCCGCTTGCCGGTCGAGGCCGTGCGGGCCGCCCAGGCGGGCCGTGGTCGCGTAGACGCCGTCGCCCTGGTGGCCGTAGGCGGCGAGGTCGGGGTGGCGGTCGTGGTCGTAGTCGGCGACGGCCAGGGCGCGCGGCTCGGTCAGCGTGACGTGGTGGTCGCTCTGGCCGCGCCCGCGCGGGGAGAACGGGCCGAGGCGGAGTTCGGAGACGGCCGAGGTCAGGGGGTCGTCGCCGCTGAACGCGTCGGTGGCGGCGATGAAGAGGTCCTGCCAGCCGTCCCGGTCGAAGTCGGCCACGACGGCCAGGACGTCCTCGGCGTCCTCGCCGCGTTCGCCGACGAGGTCGCGGGGGCGCGCCGTGGTGACGTGGCCGTCCTCGCCGGTGAAGGTGACGACCAGGTCGGCGCCGGTTCGGGAGGGCGGGAAGACGCGGTCGGGCGAGCCGTTGCCGTCCAGGTCGGCGCGGAGGCCGCCGGAGGGTGTCGTGCAGGTGGTGACCGACGGGCCGGCTGACGGGCGTGGGGGCGGGTCGCCGCGGCCGTCGCCGCCGCAGCCCGCCACCAGTGCGGCGGTCGTGAGGACGGCCACCACGACGGAGGGGCGGACGCGTCGCGTTCGTCCCCTCGGCGGTGTGCGGCCGGCTCGTTCCGTCGCCGGCAGGCCTTCCATCTCTCCCATCCCCTGTCGTCGGTCCTTGCCGTGCCCCGCGCGGCGGCGCGTCCTAGGGTCTGTCGTTTGGATCAGGTCGGCTGGGAGACGCAGCGCTTCTCAGCCCACCCGAGCGGGGCGTGGTGCGTGCAGCTGCAAGGCGGAGGAGGGCGGCGACGCGGAGCGTCGACAACCGACGACAACGCAGCAGATGTGCGTGCCACGCCCCGCGAAACCGACATGATCCAAACGACAGGCCCTAGGCGAGGTCCGCCGGGCGGGTGCGCAGTTTGGCGGCGATGCGGGCCAGTGCCCGCTGGTCCGCCGCGGTCAGCGGGTCGAGGACCAGTTGGCGTACGGCGCGCACATGGACGGGTGCCGCGGCGACGACCACCTCGTAGCCGGCGTCGGTGAGTGCGGCGAGCGTGAAGCGGCCGTCGTCGGGGTCGGGGTGGCGCTCGACCCAGCCGCGCTGCTCGAACCGCTTGACGACGTTGGACAGCCGGGAGAGGGAGCCGTTGGCGAGGTAGGCCAGTTCGCTCATCCGCAGGCGGCGTTCCGGGGTCTCCGAGATGTGGCTGAGGGCCAGGTACTCGAAGAGCGTCAGGCCGGCCGCGCGCTGCAGCGGCGCCTCCAGCCGGCCCGGAAGCAGCAGGACCAGTGAGGCCAGTCCGGTCCAGGCCTCCTTCTCCTCCGGGGTGAGCCACTGCGGCTCGTCGGGGGCGCCGCCGCCGGTGTCGGCGGGCGAAGGGCTGGTCATGGGCACACCCTACCAAGCGGCTTTCACTTCACGCGTGAAGCGAGAGCATGCTAGGTTCACTTCACGCTTGAAGTTACGGAGCGCTGTGCGGTTACGGAACCAGGAGAGGGGCGTACGCCCATGACCAGCGGTACTTCCACCACGAGCAGGCCCGAGTTCTTCGTCACCCCCGGCTACGGCGACACGCTGCTGGCGGACCTGCGCTACAGCCAGGCCGTGCGCATCGGGGACCGGGTCGAGATCTCGGGGCAGGGCGGATGGGACGACGCGTTCCGCTTCCCCGAGAGCCTGGAGGACGAGATCGTCCGGGCGTTCGACAACGTCGAGCGGACCCTCGCCACGGCCGGCGCCACGTGGCGCGACGTCGTCGCCGTGAACTCGTACCACATCCCGAGCGCCGACGACTGCATCGGTGACGACCACAACCGGGTCATGGTCGAGCAGTTCCGGCGCCGCATGGGCGACCGCGCACCGATCTGGACCCAGGTCGGGGTGTCGGCGCTGGGCGCGCCGGGGATGCGGGTCGAGATCCGCGTGACCGCGCTGGTCGGTCACGACGGCTGACCACCGCCCGGTGGGCCTCCGGCCGGTTCAGCCGTGCAGTGCGCGGTACGCCGACACCGCGCCGGAGTGCAGTGGGACGCTGCCCGTGCCGATGAGGCTGCGCACGTCGAGGAACTGGGCGCCGACGGCGTTCTCGGGCACGAGGGCGGTGGCGCGCAGGACCAGCAGGCGGGTCAGCGCCTCGACGACGGCGGACGGCAGGCCGGGGCGGCACACCAGCAGATTGGACACACCGATGGTGGAGACGCCGCCCGCGCCCCGGTAGGCGCCCTGCGGGAACGGCACCTCCTCCAGCCCCGAGCCGGCCAGCCCGTCGCGGCCCCCGAGCCGCGGCAGCAGGCCGGCCAGCGGCAGGAACCGCAGGCCGGGATCCGTGTCGAGGTCGGTGAGGGTGGGCAGCGGTACGCCGCCCGCCACCAGCAGCCCCTCGACGGATCCGTCCCGTACGGCGGCGGCCGCGTCCGCCAGCCGCAGATGGCGTACGGGGACGTCGGTGCCGGGCGTCAGGCCCGCGGCGTTCAGGAGGCGCTCCCCGAGGAGCGCCGCACCCGATCCGACCGCCCCGAGCGACACCTTCCGTCCGGCCAGGTCGGCGACGGTGCGCACCGGGGAGTCCGCGCGGACGGCGAACTGGAGGTACGTCTCGTAGAGCCGGCCGAGCGCGCGCAGCGGCACCGGGCGCGGGAAGAGGCCGGTGCCCTGCGCGGCGCGGGCGGTGTCGGTGAGGACGAGCGCCAGGTCGGCGTGGCCGTCGCGCAGCAGCTCGATGTTGGCGATGCTGCCCGCGGTGGTGCGGACACGGCAGGTCAGGCGGGGATGGGCGCGTTCGATCTCGGCGGCGAAGAGCCGGCCGAAGGCCGCGTAGAACGCCGTGGGCTCCCCGGTCGCCAGGCGCAGCTCGCCGCTGGGTCCGGGGTCCTGCCGGGAGGCGTCACCGGCGAGTACGCCCCCGAGCCCGGCGACCACCCCGACCCCGACGGCCGCACGCAGCACCGTACGGCGGCCGACACCACGGTCGGCGTCGCGGCCCACACCACGGTCGGCGTCGCGGCCCAGACCACGGTCGGCGTCGCGGCCCACACCACGGTCGGCGTCGCGGCCGACACCACCGTCGATGGCGCGCCCGGCATCGCGGTCGACACCACCGTGACCGACGGGGCCCGGGCTACCGGCAGCGGGGCCTGTGGGGCGGGTCATGGGGTGCCGCCCGTGGGGGTGGGGCGCGGGAGGGCGGCTGTGGCGTGCAGGCCGTGCGGGTGGGCCGGCCGGAGTTCCAGGTGGCCGCCCCGGCCGGCCAGCAGCTGTTCGGCGATGGCCAGGCCCAGTCCCGTTCCCGGCGTGCCGGTCTGGCGGGACGAGCGCCAGAACCGGGTCGTGGCACGCGCGAGTTCGTCCGTACCGAGGCCGGGGCCGTCGTCCGTCACCGTGAGCACCGCGCGGGTGCCCTCGGTGGCGCAGTCGAGGGTGATCGTGGCGCCGGGGCCCGCGTACTTGATCGCGTTGTCCAGGAGGATGTCCGTGATCTGGGTGAGTTCGCGTTCCGTGCAGGCGGCCGGGACCGGGCCCGGTGTCCCCGTGGTGAGGCGGGCGCCGGCCCGGTCGGCGACCGGCTGCCACCGGCGGTGCTGCGCCCGGACGACCTCGGCCGCGTCGCACCGGGCGTCCGCGCCGCCGGTCACCGTCAGCTCGCCGGCCCGGTGCTCCGCCGCGGCGAGGGCCAGCATGTCGTCGAGCAGGGTCTCCAGCCGGTCGAGTTCGCCGGTGACGCCGTTGTAGGTGCGGTCGGCGGAGGCGGGCAGCTGGGTGCGCAGGGCGTCCACGCGGAGCCGCAGCGCGGCCATCGGGTTGCGCATCTGGTGGGAGGTGTCGGCGACCAGCCGGCGCTGCTGCTCCAGCGCCGCCGTGACGGTGCTCGCCATCCGGTTGAAGCCGGTGGCCAGCTGCCGCAGCTCCGGCGGGCCGCCGGGGCCGGTCTGTTCCGGCGGCAGTCCCGCCGCGAGCTGCCCCACCGCGCGGTCGAGGCGGCGCAGCGGGCTGACCACCCAGCGGGTCGCGGCGCGCGCCAGGGCCGTGCAGGCGAGGGCGACCAGTGCCGTGCCGGCCAGTACGGCGGCCCAGCGCCGGGTGATGTCCCGCGCCGCGTTCTCCACCGACGCCCGCAGGACGACGGCGCCGGTGACCCGGGTGCCCGTGCCGGCCGGTTCGGCGAACTCGCGATACCCGCGGGACCAGGGGCGCAGCGGCCCCTTGGGGTGGGCGGTCTGGTTGCGCAGGGCCGCGTCGACCAGCCGGGCGACGGCCGGGTCGGAGGCCCGCATGCCGCCGGTCTGGACGACGGGCACGCGGCGGAGGTCGGTGACGACGAGCGGTTCGCCGTACAGCTCGGTGTAGCGGCGGGCCTCGGCGGTGACCGCGGAGGTGTCGCCGGTGGCCGCCGCCTGGTCCATGAGGGAGGCGAAGCGGTCCAGCGAGGAGCTGCGGGCGAGGACGAGCTGCTGGGTGCGGTCGGAGGCGGTGAACAGCAGCAGCGGCACGGCGAACGCGGCGACGGTGAGGATCCCGAACACCAGCAGCACGGCCTGGACCCGGGTGCGCACGTGCCCGCCCCTCAGTCGCCGAGGCGGTAGCCGAAACCGCGGATGGTGGTCAGCAGTCCCGGCCGCCGCAGCTTGGCGCGCAGCTGGGTGAGGTGGACGTCGAGGGAGCGGGACACGGCGTGATGGGCGTCGCCCCACACCTCGTCCAGGAGCTGCTCGCGGCTGACCGCCGTTCCGGCGCGGCCGGCCAGGACGGCGAGGACGTCGAACTCCTTCGCGGTCAGCTCGACCTCCGCCCCGGCCACCCGGACCCGGCGGGCGCCGAGGTCCACCTCGACGTCGCCGACGCGGACGGTGCGCGCGCCGGGTGCGCGGGCGGTGTCCCGGGCGGCGGCGGTGCGGCGGGTGACGGCCTCGATCCGGGCGAGGAGTTCGGTGAGCCGTACCGGCTTGACCAGGTAGTCGTCGGCGCCGAGCCGCAGCCCGCGCACCACGGAGCGCTCGTCGCCGCGCGCCGTGAGGATCAGCACGGACACGTCGCTGACCGCGCGCAGTCCGCGCAGCACGTCCAGGCCGTCGACGTCGGGCAGGCCGAGGTCGAGCAGGAGCAGGTCGGCGCTGCGGTGGTAGGTCAGCACGTCCCGGCCGTTGCGGACCCGCCGGGTGTCGTGGCCGTGGTCGTAGAGGACCTCGACGAGGGCGGCGGCCACCCCGTCGTCGTCCTCGGCCAGCAGTATCTGCATCCCGCTCACCTCCCTCCACCCGCGTCCCGGGCGTCGACCGCTCCGGCTTTCGAATGTAGACCACGTGCGGACCACCCGCGGCGGGCCGCCAGGCGGGCGGCGGACGGTCGTTCGCCGCAGGCCGGAGGGGGTGGCGCCGGAATGTTAAGGCGAGGTTAGTTTCGCGTCGGGCCGTCTCCCGGGCCCGTGGCGGCGGAGCCAGGCTGCAGCGGTCGAGGACCCCGCACCGTTCCGGTCCCCCGAGGAGACTTCATGGCCGCCGCTCACCCGGCAGCGTCTTCCGCTGCCCAGCCCGCCACCCACCCGGCAGCATCCCCTGCCCGGCCCACCACCCGGCCCGCCGCTCATCCCGTCGCTCCCACGACGCCGGGCTGGCTGGACTGGCACCCGGACCCGGCCCGGCCCGCCTTCCGGCTGCCGCCCGGCACCGTCGACGCGCACTGCCACGTCTTCGGCCCGCAGGCCGCGTTCCCCTTCGCGCCGGAGCGGAAGTACACGCCCTGCGACGCCGGCAAGGAGCAGCTGTTCGCGCTCCGCGACCACCTGGGCGTCTCCCGCACCGTGATCGTGCAGGCCACCTGCCACGGCGCGGACAACTCCGCCATGGTCGACGCCGTACGGGCGGCCGGTGACCGGGCGCGCGGCGTCGCGACGGTACGGCCGGACGTCGGCGAGGCCGAGCTGCGCGCGCTGCACGCGGCGGGCGTGCGCGGGGTGCGGTTCAACTTCGTACGGCGTCTGGTGGACGCCTCGCCCCGGGACGACCTGCGGGTGATCGCGGAGAAGGTCGCGGAGCTGGGCTGGCACGTCGTGCTGTACTTCGAGGCCGCCGACCTGCCGGACCTGGAGGGCTTCTTCGGGTCGCTGCCCACGCCGCTGGTGGTGGACCACATGGGTCGGCCGGACGTGACCCGGCCGGTGGACGGGCCGGAGTTCGGCCGGTTCCTGCGCTTCGTGGAGCACCACGACGTGTGGGTGAAGGTGACCTGCCCGGAACGCCTCAGCGTGAGCGGCCCCGCCGCGCTGGACGGCGAGCGGCACCCGTACGCCGACGTCGTGCCGTTCGGCCGCCGCGTCGTGGCGGAGTTCCCCGACCGGGTGCTGTGGGGCACCGACTGGCCGCACCCCAACCTCACCGGCCACATGCCCGACGACGGCCTGCTCGTCGACTACGTGCCGCACGTCGCGGTCACCGCCGAGCAGCAGCGCAAGTTGCTGGTCGACAACCCCATGAACCTGTACTGGCCCGGCGAGGAGATCTGACCCATGCAGCAGTCACCGGCGCACTCCGCGCACCCGGCGCACTCCAACGCGCTGAACCGGCTGAACCGGCTGCCGATCGGCCGGTTCCACAAGGTCACCCTGGTGGCCGTCTCCTTCGCCTACTTCTTCGAGTTCGCGGACATCAACACCTTCGCGACGACCGCGCCCAAGCTGATCGGCCTGTGGGGCGTGACGATCGACCAGGTCGCCTACGTGACGTCGCTGTCGTTCGTCGGCATGTTCTTCGGATCGGTGTGCGCCGGCGCGATCGCCGACCGCTGGGGCCGCAAACGGGCCCTGATGCTGACCACCGTGTGGTTCGGCGCGTTCTCGTTCGTGTCGGTGTTCTCCTGGGACATCGTGTCGCTCGGCGTGTTCCGCGTGCTGACCTCGGCCGGGCTGGCCGCGATGACGGTCGTCGCGGTCATCTACGTCAACGAGATGTATCCGGCCGCCGTGCGCGGCAAGTACCAGGCGTACGCCATCGTCATCGGCATCTGCGGCACCCCGGCCACCAACCTCATCGCCAGCGCGGTGGTGCCGCTGAGCGACTGGTCGTGGCGGCTGGTCTACCTGTGGGGCTCGCTGGGCATCCTGCTGGTGCTGTTCACCAGGCGGCTGAAGGAGTCGCCGCGCTGGTACGAGAGCCGCGGCGAGCACGGCAAGGCGGACGCGGTGCTGCGGGAGATCGAGGCGAGCGTCGCCGCGGAGAAGGGCCCGCTGCCCGAGCCGGCGCCCCCCATCGAGGAGACGCCGTCGACCCGCACTCCGCTGCGGCTGCTGCTGCAGAAGAAGTACCTGTATCCGACGCTGCTGCTCACGGTGCTGTGGGTGACGCAGACCATCGGCTTCTTCGGGTTCTCCAGCTGGGCGCCCACCCTGCTCGCCAAGGAGGGCTTCAGCGTCGAGAAGTCCGTCTTCTACGTGGCGCTGACCACGGTCGGCGCGCCCCTCGGCTCCTACCTCGCCTCCCTGGTCACCGACCGTTTCGAACGCAAGTGGAGCCTGGCCGCCTTCGGCACGGTCATCGCGCTGTGCGGCCTGCTGTACGGGCTGACCTTCAACCCTCTCCTGATCATCGTCTTCGGTTTCCTGGTCAACCTGTTCGAGCGCGGCTACACGGCCCTCGCCTACGCCTACTCCCCCGAGCTGTTCGACACCCGCGGCCGCTCCCTGGGCACCGGCATCTCCTACGGGCTCGGCCGGCTGTCGAACGCGGCGGGACCGCTGATCGTCGCGGCGCTCTACCAGAGCAGCGGCTACCGCAGCGTCTTCTTCTTCATCGCCGGCATGTGGCTGGCCGGCGCCGTCGTCCTCGCCGTGTTCGGCCCCCGCACCCGGCAGGCCCAGGCGGCGGCGCACGCGACGGAACGGCAGGCCGCGGGCGCGCCGTGACCGTGCCGGTGCCCGGCCGCCGCGCCGGGCACCGGCCGACCGGCGTCCTCAACTCCGTGTGTCGCACGGCCGGTTCGCCTAGGTTGGGGGCACTGGTACCGCACAGTCACAGGAGGCTCAGCCGTGTCGGAGGACATCGCCCAGGACCGCTCCGGTTTCGAGATACGCGCCCGTATCGATACGACCACACCGCACTCGGCGCGCTTCTGGAACTACTTCGTCGGCGGCAAGGACCACTACCCCGTCGACCGGGAGATCGGCGAGGAGATCAAGGGGATCTTCCCCGGGCTCGTCGACGTGGCGCTCACCAGCCGGCGCTTCCTCGGCCGCGCGGTCAGTCATCTCGCCGGTGAGCAGGGCATCCGGCAGTTCCTCGACATCGGCACCGGGCTGCCGACGGCCGACAACACGCACCAGGTGGCGCAGCGCGTCGCCCCGGACGCGCGGATCGTGTACGTCGACAACGACCCGATCGTGCTCACCCACGCGCAGGCCCTGCTCACCAGCACGCCCGAGGGCGCGACGGCGTACCTGGACGCCGACCTGTACGAGCCGGAGTCCGTGCTGCGGGCCGCCGCCCGGACGCTCGACCTGTCCCGGCCGGTGGCCCTGATGATCCTCAACACCCTCGGCCACGTCGCCGACCACGGGCAGGCGCGGGACCTGGTGCGCCGGCTGATGGCCGGGCTCGCCCCGGGCAGCTACCTGGTGATCAGCGACAGCACCGCCACCAGCCCGGGCATGATCGCGGCGTCCGAGGCGTACAACGCGAGCGGTGCGGTGCCGTACCACGTGCGGCCCGTCGAGGAGATCGCCGGCTTCTTCGAGGGGCTGGAGCTGGTGGAGCCGGGTGTCGTGCGGGTGCCGGAGTGGCGGCCGGACGCAGCGGCGGCCGAGGACGGCGAGGCGACCGTGGACGCGTTCTGCGGGGTGGGACGCAAGGCCTGAGCGGCGGACGCGGGCGATAATCGGGGCATGACCTCACCTCCGGTCGGCGTGGACGCCGTGCACGAGCGGCTGTCGGGCGACGCCCTCGCCGCGGGTGCTCCGTACGCGCTCGTGCTGGCCGGCGGCGACGCCGTGCGGGCGCACCGGCTGGTGGACGCCCGGCTCAGCCGGGGCGTGGACCTGGCGACCGAGCATCCGGCGGCCATGGCGGAGATCGCGGAGGCGGTGCGGGCCGGTCTCGAAGGGCGCGGCTGGTCGGTGCGGGGCGTGATGTCGGATCCGTTGTCCGCGCGGCTGGTCGCCTGTGAGCCCGCGTCCGGCGCGGAGTGCCGGGTCGATCTGCGCAAGGAGGTGCTGTGGCGTCCGCCGGTGGTGACGGACGCCGGTCCGGCGCTGTCCCTGGAGGATCTCGTCGGTACGACCGTGCGGGCGCTGGCCGACCGGGGACTGCCGCAGGATCTCGTCGACGTCCACGCGGCCGCGCGCCGGTGGAGCCCGGCGGAGCTGGAGGAGCTGGGGCGCCGGCACGCCCCGGACACCTTCGACCTCGCCGAGCTCCAGTCCCGGCTGTCGGGCACCGAGTGGCTGGACGACGCCGGGTTCCGCGCGCACGGGCTGGACGCCCCGGCGGTCGAGGAGCTGCGCCGCTGGGCGCAGGCGTGGGCGGACGACATCGCGGAACGACTGCTGGAGGGCGAGGCCCCGGAGGAACCGGAGGAACCGGAGGAACCGGAGGATTCGGCCCCGGCCCCGGCGGAGCCGGATCCTGACGAGGGGTGAGCGCGGCCCCGTGCCCTCGGCGGGTTCCGCGCGACACCGCCTAGGGTTCGGAGCATGACGACTGTTGAGAACAACGGCACTTCTCCCCTCGATGTCGGGATCGGCGCGCTGAACGGCGGTCCGGCCGACCTGGCGCAGTACGCGGGCCGGGCCGTGCTCGTGGTGAACGTGGCCTCCAAGTGCGGGCTGACCCCGCAGTACGCCGGCCTGGAGCGGCTGCACGAGCGGTACGCGGAGCGGGGCTTCACCGTGCTCGGCGTGCCCTGCAACCAGTTCCTCGGGCAGGAGCCGGGCAGCGCCGAGGAGATCGCCGAGTTCTGTTCGGCGACGTACGGGGTGACCTTCCCGATGACGGAGAAGGTCGAGGTCAACGGGGACGGCCGGCACGCGCTGTACGAGCGGCTGGTCGGTTTCGCCGACGCCGAGGGGCACAGCGGGGACGTCCGCTGGAACTTCGAGAAGTTCCTGATCGGGCGGGACGGAGCGGTCGTGGCCCGCTTCTCGCCGCAGACCGAGCCGGAGTCGGCGGAGGTCGTGGCGGCGGTGGAGAAGGCGATCGGCTGACCGTTGACCTTGCCCCTGGGGCAGGGCCGAGCGTGTTCGTCGCCGGGCGGACGGTCCGCCCGGCGACGGAGGATGTCGGCGTGGACGAGGAACTGATCGGCATCGGGGCGTTCGCGGCGCGGGCGCGTCTGTCGGCGAAGGCGCTGCGGCTGTACGACCGGCTGGGACTGCTGTCGCCGGCCCGGGTCGACAAGGCCACCGGTTACCGGTTCTACCGGCCGGGGCAGGTCGAACGGGCGCGTCTGGTGGCGCTGTTGCGGCAGCTGGACATGCCGCTCGCCCGGATCGCCGAGGTGGTGGACGCGGACGACGGCGCGGTGGCGGCGGGACGGCTCACCGCCTACTGGGCGGATGTCGAGTCCCGGCACGCCGCGCGGCGCACGCTCGCCGAGTACCTCCGTGGCCGGTTGTCCGGGAGGAGTTCCGAGATGTACGGGAAGTTCGTGGTCGAGACGGTGGACGTGCCGGAGCAGGTGCTGATCACCGAGTCGCGGCACGTGCTGGCGGACGAGTTGCCGACGTGGATCGGGGCCGCGCTGGGTCGGCTGGAGGCGGCGGCAGCGGAGTGCGGGGGTGCGGCGGGGGCGCCGTTCGTCGCCTACCGCGCGGAGGTGTCGATGGAGAGCGACGGTCCGGCGGAGGCGTGTCTGCCGGTCGCCGACGAGGCGGCGGCGCGGGCGTGGGCCGGGCGGCGGGGCCGGGTCTTCGAGACGGCGGTGCGGGTGGAGCCGGCCCGGCGGCTGGCCTTCACCCGGATCACCAAGGCGCAGGTGGCGCATCCGCAGATCCTGGCCGCGTTCGAGGCGGTGGAGCAGTGGATGGCGGCCGAGGGCCTGACGCCGGTGGGTCCGTGCCGGGAGGTGTACTTCGCGGACTGGTCGGCCGCGGGACCGGAGGACCCGGTGTGCGACGTGGCCTTCCCCGTGGCACTCCCGGCGGATTCCTCGGCGGCGCTGCCGACCGGTTCTTCCGCGGCGCTGCCGACCGGTTCTTCGGCGGCGCTCCCGGCGGACTGAGCCGGGAGGCCACGGCCGAACCCTCTCGGCTAGGACGGCGAACTGGTCGAGAGGGCCCCGTCGACGGTGGTGACGGGCGTCCGCCCGGTCAGCCCTTGACCGAGGACACGAAGGCGCTCCACGCGTCCGCGGGGAAGGCCAGCTTCGGACCCTCGGGGATCTTGGTGTCCCCGAGTTCCAGCGCTTCCTCGGTGGTCGACCTGACCATCACGCACGCGCCGTTGTTGTTGGTGTACGAGGACGTCGTCCACGTTTCCGTGGCGCCCAGACGAATTGCCATGTTCGCTCCGTAGCCAGATGCTGAGTTGCTGTCACCGGCCTGCGCATTCCGGCATGGATCCGCAGAACGGATTGCGCCAACCACCACTGGCGGCTGGCGTGATCGACGCTACTCGCCAACATCTTCTTCCGGAGGAGTCGTTCACTCGACCGGATGGCATATTCCAGGCGTGACTTCCGGTCAGGCTTGTCAGCGGTGTACCATCCCGCGCCTTGCGAGGTCGGCTCAGCGCGCGTAGTCCTTGGCGAGCCGCTCGACGAGCTGCCGGGACTGGTCCACGTTCAGCGACTGGGCCCGCAGGTGCTCGTACATCACCGTGTACTTCTGCACGTCGTGCGGCTTCTCCAGGTACAGGTCGCTGGTCACGCCCTCGATGTACACCACGCTGGAGTCGGCGGCGTCGGCGAACTCCAGGATCGAGTACTGGCCGTTGATCCCGGCGTGCGCGCCGACCTCGAACGGCAGCACCTGCACGGTGACGTGCGGCAGCTGGGACAACTCCATGACGTGCTCGAGCTGTTCGCGCATCACCTGCCGGCTGCCGACGACCCGGTGCAGCGAGGCCTCGTCCAGCACCACCCACAGGCGCAGCGGGTCCTTCTCGGCGGTGATCCGGCCCTGCCGGCGCAGCCGGACCTCGACCCGCTTGTCGTTGTCCTGCTCCGACGACTCCGGCGAACCGCCGCGAATGATGGCCTCGGCGTACGCCCGGGTCTGCAACAGGCCGGTGATGATCTGGGGTTCGTAGACCCGCAGCGACTCCGCGTCAGTCTCCAGACCGATGTAGACGCTGTACGGGATGTCGCCGAAGGCGTGCCACCAGCCCTGCTGGCGGGAATCCTTGGCCATTTGCATCAGCGAGTCGACGATCCGCTGGTCCTCGACCTCGTAGACGCCGCACAGGTCGCGGACGTCGCGCTGGCTGATGCTGCGCCGGCCGTTCTCCAGGCGGCTGATCTTCGACTGCGACACCAGCAGCCGCTCCGCCACCTCTTCGGCCGTCATGCCCTTGAGTTCGCGGAGCCTGCGCAGCTCCTGGCCCAGCCGGCGCCGCCGGACGGTGGGATTGACATTGGACGCCACGGGACGCGCACCTCCGGCTGCCTGGCTCGTACTTGCCACTTTGTGTGTCTGCTCCTGAGCAGACTGCCACCAAGGCGCGCGTCACCGCTGGGAAATGATGGAGATACGACGGGTACACGCCGGTTCACGGCCGTGTGGACGACCCGGACGCCGGTTCCGGGCACGCCGAACGGGGCGGGGAGAGCCCGTGTGCTCTCTCCGCCCCGCTCGACAGCGGCTCCCGTGACCGGGTCTGTGGTGCCGGTGGTCCGTGGACGCCGTGCGTCGGCCCTGGGGGACGTACTGCTCAGTGGGCCACGGCACGTGCCATGGATCCGCGGCGTGGTTGCGCCGGAACGCCACGGGCGGGTTCCGGTGCGCCCCTGACGTCGGCGGGGCCCTGTCGGCCCGCCGGCGCGGAGCTGCGGCGCGGCTGTGCCGCCACGCCGTTCTGGACGTCCATCACGGCGTGTGCGACGAGTCCGCCCATGGGGTCGTGCCGGATCAGGTCCCGCAACCGGGAACGCGAGGAGCGTCCCTCGTTCCCCGGGTACAGGTGCTTGCCGAGTCCGACCGCGTGCGCCAGTGCGGCGAGCGCCGCGGTCCGCGGGTCCGGCGGAACGCCGGTGCGGATCGCGGAGTCCAGCCGGGCCCTGATCTCCCGGCTGATCTCGGTGTCCGTCGCCTGGTAGCGAGTCGTCGGCAGCACCCCGCACATCTGTCCGGCCACGGCGTGCACCATGCCGCACCGCTCCAGATGCGAGAGGTAGGTCTGGCGGAGCCCGAGACGCGGCCCGCCGATCCAGTGGACCGCCCGCACGGGAGCGCCACGCCTTCGCAGCAACTCCAACGCGCAGTCCAGTGTTGGGTCTCCAGTCGGCCGTGGCACGACCACGGCGATACGATCCCCGTCTGGGGCTATCCGTCCGGCCAGCGCCAGCTCCACTAGCTGTGCTCCGGCCAGACCGAGGTCGAGCGACTGCGGCTGTGCAGTGGTACCCGTGGCCGGGTCCAGTGCCAGCAGCAGAAGCTCCTCCGGAAGTGTTCTGCGGCTCCTGCCCATCCATGCCTCCCCGCGTGGATGAATGACAGGGTGACCCCTCTCACATTGGTCTGTCGAGGGTGCGTGACCGGTTCGTAAGGGAACCGGTAGGTATGTCGTTCTCGTCTACCGCGTGGGGCAGGCCCGCACACAGGACACTGGTACATGGTTCGGACAGCGCTGTGGAGCGTTGTGGCGGGCGGCGGTTCACGGTTCGGTTGGCGCACGCGGAGCGTGCGGCGCATGGAGGAGGCATCGGTGGCGGGCGAGTCCCCCGACAGGTCGAAGCAGCGCGAGTCGTCGGCAGAACCGACGTCGGGGAGCGCGGGTCCGGTTCCCGAGACGCGGGATCCCCGTCTGGCGATCACCCGCGAGGACGCGTCGCCGGCCGCCGGCGGCGGCGTCGACACGGCCACCAGGGTGCTGTCGGTGCCCGGGACGGCGGAGGACGCGGCGCGGGGCCCGGCGGAGGCCGGGGACGGCGATCCGGACGGGCGTGACGATTCTGCCGCCGGCGCGGACGGCGACGGCGGCCGGCTGCGCGAGGCGGAGGCGGCGTGGGTCCGCCCCGCCGAACCGGCCGAGGACGGCCCCGTCGCGGGCGGCACGGGCGCGGACGAGGACGGGGCCGGGGCCGGGGCCGGAGAGACCGGCGCGGGCGAGGACGCCTCCGACGAGAGCGCGGCGGACGGTCGTGACGCCGGGGCCGCCGGGGCCGGCGCGGCGGACGGTGCCGGTGCTGACGATGCGTCCGCGGACGGCGGGCAGAAGGCCTCGGAGGCCGGTACGGGCGCACGGGAGGACGCCGAGCGTCCTGGGACCGCCGGGGCGGAGCCCAAGGCGCGTACGGACGCGCTGGACGACGCGGAGCGGCCCGCCGCCGACGCCGGGGAGCCGGAGACCGGGGACACCGGGGCCGGGGCGCGTACGGACGCGCAGGGCGGCTCCGAAGCGGTTGCCGCCGGCGCCGCGAAGGCCGGGTACGAGGATCGGGCCGAGGACGCGAAGACCGAGGACGCGAAGACCGAGAGCGGCGAGCGCGCCGACGACGGTGACGGCGAGGACGGTGACGGCGAAGCCACGGGCGGCCCGCGGGAGGCCGCCGAGGGCGTCGGCAGGCCGCAGCAGGGCTCCGGGAAGGTCCCGGGCGACGGCGCGGAGCCGAAGTCCGGGAGCGCCGCGGCCACGGACCCGGCCAAGGACTCGGGCAAGGGCTCGGCCAAGGACTCGGACGAGCGCCCGGCCACGGACGACGACGCGGACGGCGACGACGACCCCGCGCCCGCGCCCGCCGTTGACGCCCCCAAGGGCGAGGACGGCCGCCAAAAGCCCGACGCCGCCGCTGACAGCGACGACGACACGGACACCAGCGACGACAGCGACGACGACGCGGACGACAGCGACAGCGGCGACGGCGACGCGGGCCGGCCCAAGGGTCCCGTGGACCAGCCCACCGCCGTCTTCCGCACCGGGCGCCCCTCCGCGCCCGCCGTGGACCAGCCCACGACCATGCTCAAGCTGGGCGGCGCCCGGCCCTCCGCCGGTTCCGAGTCCGACGCCGAGCGGACCAGCAAGTTCGTGGCGCTGAAGGGCCTCGACGACCCCGGCGTCCGCCAGCCGCCGCGCGGCGCGGACGTCACCGCCTCCGTCCCGCAGCTCGGTCCGGAGCGGACGACGCAGCAGCCGCTGCCGCCCAAGCCGCCGCTGGACCTGCTGGCCGAGCTGACCAACACCCCGCCGCCTCCGCAGACACCGCTGCGGACGGCCGTGCGGCGGATCAAGATCTGGACGCCGCTGGTCCTGCTCCTGGTGATCGTCTTCGCGGTCGTGCAGAACTTCCGCCCGCTCCCGGCGCCGACCCTGGAGCTCACCGCCGAGGACAGGCACACCTTCGAGGGCGGCAAGCCGGACATCCCGTGGCCGGACGCCGGGCAGGCCGCCCTGGACGTCGACGGCATCGGCACGTTCGGCTCCTCCGGCGAGCAGAAGCCCGTACCGATCGCCAGTGTCGCCAAGGTCATGACGGCGTATCTGATCCTGCGCGACCACCCGCTGAAGAGCGGCGCCGAGGGTCCGATGATCGGGATCGACGCGCTCGCCGAGAAGCAGTCCGACGCCGGCCAGGAGTCGACCGTCACCGTCACCGAGGGCGACGAGATCTCCCAGCGGGAGGCGATCGAGGCCATCCTGATCGCGTCCGCGAACAACGTGGCGCGGCTCCTCGCCCGCTGGGACGCGGGCTCCGAGAAGGCGTTCGTGGAGAAGATGAACGAGGCCGCGAAGGACCTCGGCATGACGAACACGACGTACACGGACCCCTCGGGTCTGAACGACACCACCGTGAGCACCGCCGTGGACCAGGTGAAGCTGGCCCGGGCCGCGATGAAGCAGCCGGCGTTCCGTGAGGTCGCCGCGATGATGTCGTACGACGACTACAAGGGCGTCAACCACCCGAACTGGAACCAGCTGGTGGGCAGCAACGGCGTCGTCGGCATCAAGACCGGCACCACCACCTCCGCGCTCGGCAACCTGGTCTTCGCGGCGAAGAAGGAGATCGGCGGGGAGACGCGGACCGTCGTCGGTGCCGTCGTGCGCCAGCCGGCGGGCGGCACGGACAACACGATCCTGTCCGCCGCCCTCACCGCGGGCGACGCGCTGATCCGGGCCGCGCAGGGAGCCCTGGAGTCGGCGACGATCCTGGAGAAGGGCACCGTCGTCGGCTACGTGGACGACGGGCTCGGCGGCCGGACGCCCGTCGTCGTCACCGAGGACGTCAAGGCCGTCGGCTGGGCGGGCCTGTCGGTGAAGCTGACGTTCGCCGGGGCGGACCTGCCGCACAGCGCGAAGGCCGGGACCGAGGTCGGCACGCTCACCGTGGGCGACGGCACGAGCGGCGCCGTCAAGGTGCCGGTGGCCCTGAAGGACGACCTCGTGGAGCCCGGCTTCACGGACAAGCTGACGCGCATCGGCTGATCCGGAGCCGGTACCTCCGACAGACGCGCACCGCACCCCGCCGGCCGCCGCCCCACCCCGGGGGACGGTCGGCGGGGTGCGTGCTAGCGTCACGAAACGGGCAGGATTCGGGCAAGGAACGGGACACGGGGAGTGCCTTCAGGTGGCCACAGCGGAGCCGACACGCGCCGACGACGCCGATCCGGGTCCGGGAGCCGGTCCGCGAATACCCGTGTCCGGGACACCGCGCCCGCCGCGTGACCCCGAGGGCGGCCCGGGTGCCGTCAGGTCCGCCGTCCTCGCCGTGCGCGCCCGCATGCTGCGCCACCCCGTGCTGTCCGTGACCGGTCTCGCCGGTCTGCTGCACGTCGTCTGGTTCTTCACGTTCGCCAACAGCGGCGGTGACCTCGCGGCGCAGGACGCGTGGGCCGAGTTCGTCGGCCGCCACCCGGACTCCGCGTACAACCTCGCCTGGTACGGCGGCATGCACCCGGTGTCGTACAGCGTGGTGTCCCCGTACCTGATGTCGCTGCTCGGCGTGCGGACCACGATGATGATCGCCGGGACGGTGTCGGCCGGGCTGCTGACGATGGTGCTCATGCGCAGCCTCCCCCACTCTCGGCTTCGCTCCAGCGGGGGGACCCCCATGGTGCGCAATCCCCTGTGGGCGGCGCTCGCCGGGGTGTTCGCGCTGCTGTGCAACGCGGCGTCCGGGCGGGTGACGTTCGGGCTCGGCACCATGTTCGGGCTCGGCGCGGTCGCCGTCGTCTTCTGCTGGCCGCACCGGTGGCGGTACAAGCGGTGGGCGAAGGCGCTGTGCGCGGCCCCGCTGGCCGCGCTGGCCACCATGTCCTCGCCGGTCGCGGGACTGTTCGTGGGCCTGGTGGCGGTGGCGCTGTTCCTGCAGAAGCGGCGGCCCGGCGCCTGGGCGCTGGGGCTGGCGCCGAGCGCGGTGGTGGCGGTGTCGGCGTGGCTGTTCCCGTTCTCCGGGACCCAGCCGATGGGCATCGGCTCGGTGGTGTTGCCGCTGCTGTACTCGATCCTGGTGTACGTCCTGGTGCCGCGGGAGTGGAAGACCGTACGGATCACGGCCGCCGTGTACGGGCTCGGTGTGGTGCTGGTCTGGGTGATCAGTTCGCAGATCGGCTCGAACATGACGCGGCTGGCGATGCTGTTCGGCGGTGTGGTGCTGCTGGCCGCGCTGCCGTTCGCGGTGCCGAGGTCCCGCAAGTGGTACACGATCGTCGTCGCCTTCGTCGGCTTCACGGTCTGGGTGGGCTTCAAGTCGGTCGACGACGTCGTGCACACCACGCCGGCCGCGTCCTGGGCGCGCGAGCTGGCGCCGCTGGTGAACGAGCTGCAGGAGGTCGGGGCCGAGCGGGGACGGGTGGAGGTCGTGCCGGCCCGCTCGCACCGCGAGGCCTCGGCGCTCGCCCCGTACGTCAACCTGGCCCGCGGCTGGAACCGGCAGGCCGACATGGAGCGCAACCCGCTCTTCTACGACGACACACTCAACTCGGCGAACTACCACGAGTGGCTGAAGCGCTGGGCCGTGCACTTCGTGGTGCTGCCGAAGGACGAGCCGGACGGCGACGGCGGCCAGCGGGAGCGGGAGCTGGTGCAGCGGGGCCTGCCGTACCTGAAGCAGATCTGGGGCGACGCCAACTGGCAGCTGTTCGCGGTGGACGAGCCGACGCCGCTGGCGGAGCCGGACACGGTCGTGGAGCGGGCCGAGCAGGGCGAGATGACGCTGCGGGTGGAGCGGGCGGGCCGCATCCTGGTCCGCGTCCCCTACTCGCCGTGGCTGAGCATCGTCGACGCCGAGGGCGACAAGGTGGAGCCGCCGCAGGAGACGCAGGCGTCCCGGAGCCGTCCCGAGGGCGAGCCGAAGACGTACGAGAACGTCAACGGCTGCCTGATGGAGACGGAGGAGGACGCCAACGGCGACAGGTGGACGGTGCTGCTCGCGCCGAAGCCGGGGACGTACCGGCTGGCGGCTCCCTACCAGTGGCAGCGGGGCACGCCCTGCCCGGAGGAACTGCGCTGACCGGCACGCCGGAACCCCTCCCATGCCGTTCATGAACGTGAACCGAGGTCAGCAAGCCGAACAATTTTGCCTGCTCTTGACCTGACGCTTTCTTGTCGTGCCCTCGCCATCCCGCCCACGATGAGCGGGCACTTCGCGTCCGTCCTCGTCCCTACCCCGCTCAGGCGAAGTGCCAACCAGCTGAGTGGAGTTCACAAGGCGGACCCTGGAAGGGGGGACATGAACAGTCTCGACTGGGCGGTGCTCATCGGCTATTTCGCCGTGATGGTCGGCATCGGTGTCTGGTCCCACAAGCGGGTGGACAACGTCAGCGACTTCTTCACGGCCGGCGGCAAGATGCCGTGGTGGCTCTCCGGCATCTCCCACCACATGTCGGGCTACAGCGCGGTGATGTTCACCGGGTACGCCGGCATCGCCTACACCTACGGTGTGACGTCCTTCGTCACCTGGTCCTTCCCCATCGCCCTCGGCATCGCCATCGGGTCCAAGCTGTTCGCGCCGCGCATCAACCGGCTGCGTTCCCGGCTCCACGTGGCGTCGCCGCTGGAGTACCTGAAGAACCGCTACGACCTGAAGACCCAACAGGCCCTGGCCTGGTCCGGCATGCTGCTGAAGATCGTGGACGTGGGCGCGAAGTGGGCGGCGATCGCCACCCTGCTGTCGGTGTTCACCGGCGTCTCGCTCAACCAGGGCATCCTCATCACCGGCGTGGTCACGGCGATCTACTGCACCATCGGCGGCCTGTGGGCGGACGCGCTGACCGAACTCGGCCAGTTCATCATCCAGTTGCTGGCCGGGCTCGCCATGTTCTTCGCGGTGCTGGTGGAACTCGGCGACCACGGCGGCTTCTTCGGCGTGTGGGACCAGCCGGAACTCCAGGGGCACGAGAAGCCGCTGGTCGGACCGTACGGCACGGTCTTCCTGCTGGCGTTCCTGTTCATCAAGCTGTTCGAGTACAACGGCGGCATGCTCAACCAGGCCCAGCGCTACATGGCCACCCCCAACGCCCGTGAGGCGGCGCGCTCGGCACGGCTGTCGGCGATCCTGTGGCTGGTCTGGCCGCTGGTGCTGTTCTTCCCGATGTGGATGTCGCCGCTGCTGGTGGAGTCGCAGAAGGCGGACGGTTCCGACTCCTACGCGCTGATGACCGAACAGCTGCTGCCGCACGGCCTGCTGGGCCTGGTCATCGTCGGCTTCTTCTCCCACACCATGGCCATGTGCTCCTCCGACGCCAACGCCATCGCCGCGGTGTTCACCCGGGACGTGGCGCCGGTGCTGTCGGCGAAGGCCCGCGGGTGGGGCGAGCGGTCCGGCCTGATCGCGGCCCGCGTGACGACGGTGGTCTTCCTCGGCCTGTCCATGGCGGTCGCCACCCAGGTCAACTCGCCGGCGTTCAAGGACATCATCACGGTCGTCATCAAGTGGGTGGCCGGTCTGATGGGACCGATCGCCATCCCGATGATGCTGGGTCTGCTGCGGCCCTTCCGCCGCTCCGGCCCGACGGCGGCCATGACCAGCTGGGCGGCGGGCCTGCTGGCCTTCTGGCTGGTGAACTACCCGATCCACTGGGCCGTCGACGGCGGTGTGCCGCTGGAGTACCAGGTCTCCATCCCGCTGGCGGTCTCACTGATCCTGTACGTCCTGATCGGCTGGGTGAAGCCGGAGGACACCCCGGAACGGCTGGCGATCATCGAGCGCGTCAACACCGACGGCGACGACGACGCGGCCGCGGCGGCGGTACCGGCCCCGGCCCAGGAGGCCCCGAGCGCGGCACGGACACCGGTGAAGGACTAGCCCGTGCGCCCGTGAGGACCAGGGCCTGTCGTTCGGACCAGCCCGGCTACTGAGTGCGGCGCCTTCCGGCCGGCCGCCCCCGGGATCATCCCCAACGACGGACCCTAGGCACCGAGGGGTGCCGAGAGGCCGCGCGGGTAGCGTGCCAGCCAGGCCGGGGACGATCCCGCGGGTCCGTGCAGCGCGGGACCCTGCGTCATCTCCATGGCGAAGTCGTCGGCGAGTTCCAGGAGTGTGGGACGGCCCTCCAGCTCGGCCAGCCAGGCCGGCGGGAGGGCCGTCTCGCCGTGCAGCGCCCCGAGCAGGCCGCCGGTCAGCGCCCCGGCGGCGGCACTGGGCCCGTCGTGGTTGACCGCCAGCCGCAGCCCGTGCCGTACGTCCTCCCCCACCAGCGCGCAGTACACGGCGGCGGCGAGCAGCCCCTCCGCGGTGGCGTTCCCGACCAGCTCGGTGACCCGCTCCGGGGTCGGCATGCCCTGCCGGACGGCGCCCAGCGCCTGCTGCAGCGCGTCCGACACCGGCTGGTGTCCCGGCCGCCCGGCCAGCAGCGCCAGCGCCCGCTGCACCGACGTGTCGAGGCTCTCGCCCCGGGCCAGCGTGTGCACGATCACCGCGTACGCGCCCGCCGCGAGGCAGGCGACCGGGTGGCCGTGGGTCTGCGCCGCGCACTCCACGGCGAGCTGGGCGACGAGCTGCGGCTCCCAGCCGACGAGCAGCCCGAACGGCGCGGACCGTGCGGCGGCCTCGGGCCCGGCAGCACCGGGGTTCTTGGGCGCCGCCGGTGTCCCCATCGTCTCGTCGCCGAGCCCCAGCAGCAGCACGCGGGCCGGGTCCCGGCGGGCGTACAGCCACTCCTCCCGGGCCAGCCACCCGTCCTCGGTGCGCCGCTCGTCCGGGCCCCAGTCGCGCTGGGTGGTCGCCCAGCGCAGATACGCCCGGTGCAGGTCGGTCGGCGGATGCCAGGCGCCGGTGTCGCGCCGCACCTGGGCACGGATCAGGCCGTCCACGGAGAAGAGGGTGAGCTGGGTGTGGTGGGTGACGGCGCCGCGCCGGCCGTAGGCGGGGACGAAGTCGACCAGGCCCTCGGCGCCGTGCGCCTGCCGGATCGCGTCGATGCCCGCCCCGTCCACGGGCGCGCCCAGCGCGTCCCCGAGGGCCACTCCGAGCAGCGTGCCGCGCACCCGGCTGCGGAAGTCCTGCTGCTCACGGCGCCCCCACACGGGCCCGGCAGTACCGGTCACCACGACCTCCCAGGCACCGTCCGTCCTACGACGCCCAGCACCCTAATCGAACGAGGGCGGTCGGTTCAGGGGGCGGACGGGTATGCGGAGTGTGACCCGAGTGCGCGGAAGTGGACGGTTATCGGCCGTCCCGACGCCCTGCGGACCGTGTCGCCGCGGGGCGCCGCGGGGAGCGGTGGACGGCGGGCCGCGGGCCCGGGCGGAGGGGGCGAAGTCGGCGCGGGGCGGGGCGGGTTCGCGTCGTGGGCCGCCGGGCGGATAGGGGCCGGTGGTACGGGGAAAGGAATCGCCATGTCCACCACCACCCCGCGCGGCGCGCTCACGCTGACCGTGACCCTTCTCACCGCTTCCGTCGCTCTCTACATGGCGCTGGTCGCCTTCGGCAACATCACGGACTTCGGCACGAACCAGGAGTTCGTCCGGCACGTCCTGGCCATGGACACCACGTTCAAGGACGACGACCTGATGTGGCGGGCGATCACCAACGAGGGCGTGCAGGACGCCGCCTACGTCGCGATCATCGCCTGGGAGACGGCCGCCGCGCTGGTCCTGGTGTACGGCACCTGGCTGTGGATCCGCCGCGACCACGCCCGCGCCCGCCGCTTCTCCACCTACGGCCTGCTGATGACCATGCTCCTGTTCGGCGCCGGGTTCATGGCGATCGGCGGCGAGTGGTTCGCGATGTGGCAGTCGGAGGACTGGAACGGCCTGGACGCGGCCCTTCGCGTGTTCGTCTTCAGCGGCGTGGTGCTGCTGGTGAACCACCTGCCGCTGGCCCACACCGGGGGACGCGAGACCCACTGAGGACGCCGACCCCGGGAACCACACGGCACCGCGTTATGGCATAAGCAATGCCATACTGGCCTCATGGCTGACGACGACACCGAATTCCCTCCCGGCGACGGCCCGACCAGCGGCGTCTCCGTCACCCTCACCGCCGGCACCCTGCGGGCCATTCGCGAGCGGGTCGGCAAACGGGGTGTCTCGGCCTATCTGGAGAAGGCAGCTCAGCGACAGATCGAGCGGGATCGGCTGGACGAACTGATCGCCGCCTTCGATGAGGTCCACGGGCCGGCTGATCCCGACGCCGTGGCGGCCAAGCGCGCCCGGCTCACCGGGGAGAGCCCCGGCGCGGGGGCCGCTGCGTGAGCGGCGCCCTGGTTCTGGACAGCGAAGGGCTCGCCAAGGCAGTACAGCGGGACCGAGAGGTGCACGAGTGGCTGTCGGCAGCCCGGGAGGCGGATCTCCCGGTGATCACCTCGGCAGCGGTGCTGGTCGAGGTGGTGCATCCGGGGATCAACAACGCCGCGCTGCGGTGGACGCTCTCACGGCTGCGCGTGGAACCGGTCACCCAGGCACTCGCCCAGTCCGCCGCCGCCCTGCTGCGCGCCGCGGGCCTGCACGGCCACAAGTACGCCATCGACGCCATGCTCTGCGCGACCGCGCTGCACTTCCCCGGGAGAGTGACCGTCCTCACCTCCGACGTCGAGGACATCGGCCTGCTCACCGCCGGCCATCCACGCCTGGTGGCCGCGAAGGTCTGACCGGGCGCGGGCGGCTACTCGACGACCGTGACCGGGGTGCCCGCCGTGCCGAACGTCCACAGGGCGCGGCCGTCGTCCTTGGAGACGCGGATGCCGCCGGTCGGGGTGCCGGGGGCCGGGGGCGGGGGTGAGGAGCCGTCGACCGCGTTGGAGAAGGCCACGTTCACACCGGACTTCGCGGCGAAGTACATGATGTGCTCGACCTCGACGCCGTCGCTGCCGGTCGTGGCCTCGGTGCGGGCGCCGATCGTGTAGGAGCCGGGGTCCGGGGACACCGTGCCGGGCCAGACGGTGAAGGTGCGGCGCGGGGTGTCGCTGGCGTCGACCAGCCACACGCGTTTCTGGTCGAGCGCGTAGACGATCCGGCGGCCGGTGCCGGAGCCGGCCGGCACCGCCACCGGTTTCTTCTCCTCCGGCTTCGCGGACGGCTTCGCGTCCGCCGTCGCCGACGGGCTCGGCCGGCTCGTGGCGGCGGTGGGCTTCGCTCCCCCGTCCGCCTGGACGGCCAGCACGGCCACCACGGCTATCGCCCCCGTGGTCAGCCCGGTCACCCAGGCCCACGAAGGAAGACGGGCAGACACCGGTACGCATCTCCTCAGCTACGGGTCCCCATGGAGGCCATGCATCCCCATGGAACGCGGGTCGGATCATCCTACTGCCCGTGCCGCCCCCGCCCCGGCCGTCTCACTCCAGCACCGGCAGCAGCTCCGGCAGGTGGCCGTCGGAGGCCTCGGCCGCGCGGCGGCGTTCCTCGGGGACCTCGCCGTACAGGGTCGTGCGCGGCTTCGCCGGGCGGCCCGCCGCCTCCGCCACCGCGACGAGGTCCCGGACGGACTTGTACGAGCCGTAGGAGGAGCCCGCCATGCGGGAGATCGTCTCCTCCATCAGCGTGCCGCCGAGGTCGTTGGCGCCGGACCGGAGCATCTCCGCCGCACCCTCGGCGCCCAGTTTGACCCAGCTCGTCTGGATGTTCGGGATCCAGGGGTGGAGCAGCAGCCGCGCCATCGCCGTGACCGCGCGGTTGTCGCGGACGGTCGGGCCGGGACGGGCGATGCCGGCCAGGTACACGGGCGCGTTGGTGTGCACGAAGGGCAGGGTCACGAACTCCGTGAAGCCGCCGGTACGGCGCTGGATGTCCGCCAGGGTCCGCAGGTGGCCCAGCCAGTGGCGGGGCTGGTCGACGTGGCCGTACATCATCGTGGAGGAGGAGCGGATGCCCAGCTCGTGGGCGGTGGTCACCACCTCGGTCCAGGTCGCCGCCGGCAGTTTGCCCTTGGTGAGGATCCAGCGGACCTCGTCGTCGAGGATCTCCGCCGCCGTGCCGGGGATGGTGTCCAGGCCCGCTTCCTTCGCCGCCGTCAGCCACTCGCGGATCGACATCCCGGTGCGGGTCGCGCCGTTCACCACCTCCATCGGGGAGAAGGCGTGCACGTGCAGGCCGGGTACGCGTTCCTTCACCGCCCGCGCGATGTCGAAGTACGCCGTGCCGGGCAGGTCGGGGTGGATGCCGCCCTGCATGCACACCTCCACCGCACCCACGTCCCACGCCTGCTGGGCGCGGTCGGCCACCTGGTCCAGGGAGAGCGTGTACGCGTCGGCGTCCGTGCGGCGCTGCGCGAAGGCGCAGAAACGGCAGCCGGTGTAGCAGACGTTGGTGAAGTTGATGTTGCGGGTGACGATGTACGTCACGTCGTCGCCGACCGCCGACTTCCGCACATCGTCGGCGATCCGGCACAGCGCGTCGAGGGCCGGGCCGTCGGCGTGCAGCAGCGCTAGCGCCTCCGCGTCGGTGAGCCGCGTCGGGTCGTCGGCCGCGGTGCGCAGGGCCTCGCGCACGTCGGTGTCGATGCGTTCCGGGACCATGCCCGGTGCGGCGGCCTCGCGCAGGGCGTCCCAGTCGCCGTACACCTCGTCGAAGTCGGCACGGCGGTCGCCGGTGCGGCCCTCGGTGTCGATGGTGCGGTGCAGGTCGGTGCGGCCGCTCGCGGTGAACGCCTCGTCCGGCTCCTGCCACGGCAGGCCCTGCGGCAGGACGTCGGGGCGGGCCAGGCCGGTCTCCGGGTCGGCGAGGGCGGCGACGTGCGGGCGCAGCCTCGGGTCCAGCCATGGCTCGCCGCGCCTCACGAACTCCGGGTAGACGCAAAGGCGTTCGCGCAGTGCGAAGCCTGCCGCCCGGGACTGCTCGGCGAGTTCGTCGATCTGCGGCCAGGGGCGCTCGGGATTGACGTGGTCGATGGTGAGTGGTGAGACGCCGCCCCAGTCGTCGATGCCGGCCGCGATCAGCCGCCCGTACTCCGCGTCGACCAGGTTCGGCGGGGCCTGGAGGCAGGCGGACGGGCCGAGGACGTGCCGGGCGACGGCGACCGTGGCGACCAGTTCGTCGAGTTCCGCGTCCGGCATGCCGCGCATCGCGGTGTCCGGCTTGGCGCGGAAGTTCTGGATGATCAGTTCCTGGATGCCGTGGTGGGCGCGGGAGACCTTCCGCAGCGCGAACAGCGACTCGGCGCGCTCCTCGTACGTCTCGCCGATGCCGATGAGCAGGCCGGAGGTGAAGGGGACGGAGGAGCGGCCCGCGTCCTCCAGGACCCGCAGGCGCACGGCCGGTTCCTTGTCCGGTGAGCCGTGGTGCGGGCCGCCGGGCTCGGACCACAGGCGGGTCGCGGTGGTCTCCAGCATCATGCCCATGGACGGGGCGACGGGCTTGAGGCGCTGGAAGTCGGTCCAGGTCAGGACGCCCGGGTTGAGGTGCGGGAGGAGTCCGGTCTCCTCCAGGATCCGGATCGAGATGGCCCGCACGTACGCGATGGTGTCGTCGTAGCCGTGCGCGTCGAGCCATTCGCGGGCCTCGGGCCAGCGGTCCTCGGGCTTGTCGCCGAGGGTGATGAGGGCTTCCTTGCAGCCGAGGGCGGCGCCCTTGCGGGCGATGTCCAGCACCTCGTCCGGCGACATGAACATCCCGTGCCCGGCGCGGCGCAGCTTGCCGGGCACGGTGACGAACGTGCAGTAGTGGCACTTGTCCCGGCACAGCCGGGTCAGCGGGACGAAGACGCTCTTCGAGTACGTGATGACGCCGGGCCGGCCCGCCGCCTCGAGCCCCGCGTCCCTGACCCGGGCGGCCGACGCGGAGAGGTCCTCGAGGTGCTCACCGCGCGCCTGGAGCAGGACCGCCGCCTCGGCGACGTCCAGGGAGACGCCGTCCCGGGCTCGTCTCAGGGCGCGCCGCAGGGCGTTCTCGGTCGGGCCGCCGGTTCCGTGGGTCGCGGAAGTCGTCATCCTGTGAGCATACGTTCGGGGTGGTCAGGCGCTCGGCCCGTCCAGGAACGGCTGGTAGTGGTCCAGTGCGCGCAGCACTCCGGCCTCGTCCTCGGGCGGCAGCTGCACCACGACCTCCTCGATGCCGAGTTCGGCGTAGTGGGCGAGCTTGCCGGCGCTGGGACGGACCGCGTACGGGACGACCTGGAGGGCGCCGGGGTCACGGCCCGCGTCGGCCCAGGCGGCGCGCAGCGCGGGCAGTGACTCGGACAGGCCGCGCCCGCCGATGGGCAGCCAGCCGTCGGCGTACTCACAGATGTGCGCGAACAGTTTCGGCCCGGCCGCCCCGCCGACCAGGGTGCGCGGGCCGACGACCGGGCCGCGCGGCTTCTGCACCGGCTTGGGGTGCGCGTAGCTGGCCCGCACACTGCCGAACTCGCCGTCGTAGGCGGTCGGTTCCTCCGCCCACAGGGCCCGCATCAGGCCCATCCGGTCGCGGACCAGTTCGCGCCGGGTGCGCCACTGCACGCCGTGGTCGGCGGCCTCCTCGACGTTCCAGCCGAAGCCCAGCCCGAGCGTGAACCGGCCGCCGGAGAGGTGGTCGAGGGTCGCGATCCGCTTGGCCAGGTCGATCGGGTCGTGCTGCGCGGCGAGCGTGATGCCGGTGCCGACGCCGAGCCGCTCGGTGACGGCGGCGGCCTGCCCGAGCGCGACGAAGGGGTCGAGGGTGCGGCCGTACTCGCGGGGCAGGTCCCCGCCCGCCGGGTAGGGGGTGGTGCGCTCGACCGGGATGTGCGTGTGCTCGGGCAGGTAGAGCCCGGCGAAGCCCCGCTGCTCCAGCTCACGGGCGAGCCGGGTGGGGCGGATCGTCTCGTCGGTGAGGAAGATCGTGGCGGCGATACGCATGGGGGGCCTTTCGTACGCGGGACGACGGCACTGTGCGACCGGAGCCCGGTGGGAGCGCCGGCGGCACCCCATCAATACCGGGGCCCGGCCCATCTGTCCATACCGACCGGTCGGCATCACCCCGGCGGACGGCCCGGCCACCGGGAGCCGTCACACGACGTCCGCGGACGCGGAACGGCCGGCGCCTGCAAGTTCCCTTCCCTTGCACGGCAGTTCACCCCTCAATACAAGGGTTGCACCGCACACCCGGCACCACCCTGCACCACCCGCACCACCGGAAGTTCCGTCATCACCGACACCTGGGAGCAGCAGCATGTGCGAGGACGACCACACCGGGATCGGGCGGCGCGCCGTCTTCCTGACGGGCGCGGCGGCCGCGCTTACGTTGGGAAGCGTGAGCTTCGCTGCCGCGGCGGACCGGGACGGCCGGGAGACGAGGACGGTGCGCGGCACCCTCCCGCCGGGCGCCCCCGACTTCGTGTACGTCCCCGTCGACGTGCCCGCCGGCGTGCGCGAGATCAAGGTCGCCTACACCTACGACAGACCGGCCGTGCCCGCCGGCACCGCCGGCAACGCACTCGACATCGGCATCTTCGACGAACGCGGCACCGACCTCGGCGGGCAGGGCTTCCGGGGCTGGTCCGGCGGGGCGCGCACGGAGTTCTTCCTGCGCGCCGACGACGCCACCCCCGGCTACCTCCCCGGCCCCGTGCGCGAGGGCACCTGGCACATCGCGCTGGGCCCGTACACCGTGGCGCCGCAGGGACTGTCGTACGAGATCACCGTGACGCTGACCTACGGCGAACCCGGTGAGGCACTGCGGCCGGTGTATCCGCCGGAGCGGGCCAAGGGGCGCGGAAGGGCCTGGTACCGGGGCGACTGCCATCTGCACTCCTGGTACTCCGACGGCCGCCGCACCCCGGCCGAGATCGCCGCGCTCGCCCGCGCGGCCGGCCTGGACTTCATCAACAGCTCCGAGCACAACACGCACTCCGCGCACGCCCACTGGGCCGACGCCGCCGGGGACGACCTGCTGGTGCTGCTCGGCGAGGAGGTCACCACCCGCAACGGGCACGTGGTGGCGCTCGGCACGGACCCCGGCACCTTCGTCGACTGGCGCTACCGCGCCCGCGACAACCGCTTCGGCCGGTTCGCCCGGCAGATCCGCCGGGCCGGCGGCCTGGTCGTCCCGGCCCATCCGCACGCCACCTGCATCGGCTGCAACTGGAAGTTCGGCTTCGGCGAGGCGGACGCCGTCGAGGTGTGGAACGGCCCCTGGACGCCGGACGACGAGGTGGCGCTCGCCGACTGGGACGGCATGCTCGTCGCGTCCGTGCGCGAGGGCCGCGACTGGATCCCGGCGATGGGCAGCAGCGACGCCCACCGCGACCCGGACGTCGTCGGCCGCCCGCAGACCGTGGTCCTCGCCGACGACCTGACCCGCCGGGCGATCCAGGACGGCATCCGCGCGGGACGCTCCTACATCGCCGAATCCGCCGCCGTCACCCTCGACTTCACGGCCTCCGGCGGGCGCGGCGGGCACGCGGGCATCGGCGGACGGCTGGAGGTGGACCGGGACACCCCGGTCACCGTCCGCCTGGCCGTCACCGGCGCGCCGCGCTGCACCGTCCGGTTCGTCACCGACCAGGGCGTGCTGCACACCAGCGCCCCGCTGCCGGTGTCCGGCGCGGGGACCGTGGAGTGGCGGACCACCGCGTCGTACGCCGCCTACGTACGCGCCGAGTTGCGGCACGAGACGGCCGTGGGGCCGCTGCCCGGGGCGTTGGCCGCCTTCACCAACCCGATCTTCCTGGGCCGCCGGTAGGCTCGTCGCGCCACGACTCCCGCACCGGAGACGGGCCGCGGGCCGGCGCCGGCCGGCCGCACTTTCCGGCCGGTGCGGGAGCGCGGCGGACGGCCCGGGGACCCGTCGGACGAGGTGGATCGGGAGGCGTGGGGACGAAGTTGTGTGGGCTCGGTGGTGGCCCGCCGCGCCCCATGTGATCGCCGTCTCGCACGGCTGACGCATCCGCCCTCAAGAAGGCAAACTGGCCTAGTTGCTGAGGATGCATAGGGGGACTGCATGGACGGTGTGCCACGAGTACCGGAGCAGCGGCGTCCCGGCTCCTCGACGGAGCCGGAGGCGCTGCGCTTCAGCGTGCTCGGACCGGTGCGTGCCTGGCGCGACGGCGAACCGGTCGCCACCGGCAGCCCACAGCAACGCGCGCTGCTCGCCGCCCTGCTGCTGCGCGAGGGCCGTACCGCCACGGCGGGCGAGCTGATCGACGCGTTGTGGGGCGAGGAGCCGCCCTCGCAGGCGCTGGCCGCGGTCCGTACGTACGCCTCGCGGCTGCGGAAGGTGCTCGACGCCGGTGTCCTGGTCAGCGAGTCCGGCGGCTACGCGGTGCGCGGGCTCGGCGAGGGGGCGCTGGACCTCGCGGTCGCGCAGGAGCGGGCGGCGGAGGCGGAGAAGGCACGCAACACCGGTGACCTGTGCCATGCGCGGAAGGTGCTGAACCGGGCGCTGGCCCTGTGGGACGGCGAGACCCTGGCCGGCGTGCCCGGCCCGTACGCGGAGGCGCAGCGCGTCCGCCTGGAGGAGTGGCGGCTGCAACTCCTGGAGACCAGGCTCGACATGGACCTGGAGCAGGGCTGCCACGCGGAGGCGGTCTCCGAGCTGACGGCCCTGACCGCCGCGCACCCCCTGCGCGAACGGCTGCGAGAACTGCTGATGCTGGCGCTCTACCGCAGCGGCCGCCAGGGCGAGGCGCTCGCCGTGTACGCGGACACGCGCCGTCTGCTCGCCGACGAGCTGGGCGTCGATCCGCGTCCGGGCCTGCAGGACCTCCAGCAGCGCATCCTGCGGGCCGACCCGGGCCTGGCGGAGCCCTCCGCGCCGATGGCGGAGCCGGTGGCGGTACCGGTCCGTCCCGCCCAACTCCCGGCGTCGGTACCGGACTTCACCGGCCGCGCGTCCTTCGTGCGGGACCTGAGCGAGGTGCTGGCGTCGGCGTCCGGCTCCGAGGGCCGGGTGATGGCGGTGTCCGCGCTGGCCGGCATCGGCGGCGTCGGCAAGACGACCCTCGCGGTGCACGTGGCCCACCAGGCCCGCGCCGCCTTCCCCGACGGCCAGCTGTACGTGGACCTCCAGGGCGCCGGCGCGCGGGCGGCCGAACCGGAGACGGTCCTCGGCTCCTTCCTGCGCGCCCTCGGCACGGCGGACTCCGCGATCCCGGACTCGCTGGAGGAGCGGGCGGCGCTGTACCGGTCCGTCCTGGACGGGCGCCGGGTCCTGGTGCTGCTGGACAACGCGCGGGACGCGGCGCAGGTGCGCCCGCTGCTGCCCGGCACGGCGGGCTGCGCGGCGCTGGTGACGTCCCGGGTACGGATGGTGGACCTGGCCGGCGCGCACCTGGTCGACCTGGACGTGATGTCGCCGGACGAGGCGCTGGCCCTGTTCACGAAGATCGTGGGCGAGGAGCGGGTCGGCTCGGAACGCAAGGCGGCCCTGGACGTGGTGGCGGCGTGCGGCTTCCTGCCGCTGGCGATCCGCATCGCGGCGTCCCGCCTGGCCGCCCGCCGCACCTGGACGGTGTCGGTGCTGGCGGCCAAGCTGGCCGACGAGCGCCGCCGCCTGGACGAACTCCAGGCGGGCGACCTGGCGGTGAAGGCGACGTTCGAGCTGGGCTACGGGCAGTTGGAGCCGGCGCAGGCGCGGGCGTTCCGGCTGCTCGGGCTGGCGGACGGCCCGGACATGTCGCTGGCGGCCGCGGCGGCCGTCCTCGACCTGCCGGCGGAGGACACCGAGGACCTGCTGGAGTCGTTGGTGGACACCTCGCTGCTGGAGTCGGCGGCGCCGGGCCGGTACCGGTTCCACGACCTGGTGCGGCTCTACGCGCGTGCGTGCGCGGAACGCGACGAGCAGCCGCCGAGCGAGCGGGAGGCCGCGCTGTCCCGGCTGCTGGACTTCTACCTGGCCACGGCGGCCGGGGTGTACGCCATCGAGCGGCCCGGCGACCGGCTGGTCGACGACCTCGAACCGACCGACTACCCCGGGCTGCGCTTCGCCGCCGGGTCCGCGGCCCTGGACTGGCTCTACAGCGAGGCCTCTCCCCTGCTGGCGTGCGTGCGGCAGGCGGCCGGCACCGGCCGGCTGCGGCGCGCGGTGGACCTGCTGTGGGCGGCCAAGGACCTCACCGAGTCGGGCGCCAACTCGCACCAGTACGAGACGACGGCCCGGTCGATGTGCGGTGCGGCGCGGGAGGCCGGCGACGCCCGCGCGGAGGGCCGGGCACGCACCACCCTCACCAACGTCCTCCTCGTCTACGGCCGTATCCAGCAGGCGGAGGAGGAGGCGCACCGGGCCATGGGCCTGGCGGCCTCGGCGGCGGACGCGACCGCGGTGAGCTGGGTGGCCAACGACCGGGGGCTCATCTGCCTGCACCAGGGCCGCTACGCGGACGGCGAGTCCTTCTTCAACCAGGCCATCGAGGGGCACCGGGCCGCCGGCAACCGGCTCGGTGAGGCCGTCACGCTCGCCAACCTCTCCCGCGCCTACCTGGGGTTGGGCAACGTCTCCACGGCCGTGTCCATCGCCCGGCACTCGCTCGCCGTCCACTCGGAGCTGGGCCGGCCCATGCGGCGCGCCAGCGCCCACTTCGCGCTCGGTCTGGCGCTGGCCAAGGCCAACCGGCACGCGGAGGCGCTGAGCCAGTTCGTCGACGCGCAGGACATCTTCACCGAGCACCGCCAGCGGCTGTGGGTGGGCAACACCCACTTCCGGATGGCCGAGGTGCACCTCGGTGCGGCCCGTCCCGCGCAGGCCGCCCAGCACGCCGAACAGGCCCTCGCGCTGGGCTGTGTCGGCGGGGACAGGATGCGGGGGAACGTCGTGGCCCTGCTGGGCCGGGCGCTGGCCGAACTCGGCCAGGCGGACCGGGCGAACGCCTGCTGGCGGGAGGCCCTCAACCTGTACGAACAGTGCGGCGCCGCGGAGGCCGCGGAGATCCGGAACCTGCTGAACGGCGCCTCCGCGGCCTGACGCGCGCCGAGTGCGGGCGGCGTCCCGGCACGGCGCCCGCGCGCGTTCAGCATTCGTTTATCGGTGCGCGGCACTCTCGAAGCAGTCGGACCGTCGCGTCGGGGGGCAGGCGGTCGGACAGGAGCCGTACCGGTTAATGTGCGGCTCCGAACGCCCGTCCGGTGGCCCTCGGGGGAGTTACCGGACGGGCGTGACCGACTCGTTGCGACTACAGGGAAGTCAGGTCGATGAGCGACACGAAGAAGGACGCGGACGTCACCACGCAGGACAACAGCATGCCCACGCCGCCGGCGGACGGGGACGCCACGACGCTGGACAACAGCATGCCGAGCGAACCGGCCACGGGTGAGGCCGTCACCACCCTGGACAACAGCATGCCGGCCCCGCCGGCCCTGGACCTCGACGGCGGCAGGTAGTCGTCCTTCCACACGGGGATCGGCCGCGGCGGCGCGGAGGGGGAGCCGCCGCGGCCGAGGTGTGTCCGCGGTTCTTCTCTCTGTCGTCCCGGGTCAGACGGCGGGCGGCGCGTACGGGTCCGGGTCGCAGTCGTCGACCCGGCCGGCGGCCGCGCTGTCGTCGATCTCCACCCGGGCCGTCACCGTGTCGTTGCCCGGCACGTGGACGTCCTTCGCCGGGGCGGTGACCTCCGCGCCGGAGGCGTCCCGGAAGGTCACGGTGACGGTGAACGAGCCGGACGCGGCGTTGGGGTTGGTGACCTCGACGGTCGCGTACGGAGCGGTCGGCGAGGCGCAGTCGACCAGTTCCACCGTGGCGTCCTGCTCGGCCGGCGAGGCGTCCACGTCGGCGCCGCCGCTGCCGGTGTCGTCGTAGGTGTCGTCGTAGTCGTCGTCGTAGTCGCTGTGCGAGCCGCCGGAGCCCGACGAGTCGTGGTTCTGGCTGGAGCTGCTGCAACCGCCGCCGCCCGAGCCGTCCCCGCCGCCGCTGCTGCTGCCGCCGCGGCCGGTCGAGAAACCGGTGAGGGTGAGGACGACGAGTGCCGACACCGCTGTGAGCTTGAGTGCGTTCCCCCGGGAATTCATGCGCGACAGACTAGCGATCTTTGTGTCACGAGCATGTCACTACCTGGCGACCGTCGCGTACCCGGCGTAGCGTCGGCGGTGAGAGCGGCGAACGGGCCGCTCCCCGCAGCGGCGGCCGCCGTCCGGCACCCCTTCCGTGCACCGGCACGACGGCCGTCCCGCACCCCGCCTGGGGCCTGTCGTTCGGATCATCCCGGGGTCGCGGGGTCCGGCACGCGCATCTGCGGCGTTGTCGTCGGTTGCCAACTCCCCCACGCTCGGCTCCGCTCGCGCGGGGGCACCCCCACCGCGTTGTCGCCCTCCTCCGCCTTGCAGCTGCACGCACCGGACCCCGCTCGGGCCGGTCGAAAGGGCACCGCACCTCACAGCCGCGCTGATCCGAACAACAGACCCTAGGCCGTGCGCGAGGTGCCCGTGCCCTTCTCCGCGTCCAGCGCGTACACACAGCGGTCCTTGCTGCACGCGTACACCACGCCGTCCCGCACCACCGGGGAGCCGGTGATCTCGCCGCCCGTCGCCAGCTTCCAGCGCAGACGGCCGTCGTCGGCCTTCAGCGTGTACAGCAGGTGGTCGCTGGAGCCGAAGTGGATCCGGCCCTCGGCGACCACGGGCGCGCCGACGATGTCGCCGCCCGACTGGAAGCGCCACTTGGGCGTGCCGGTGACCGCGTCCAGGGTGTACAGGCCCTTGCCGCTGCCCACGTGGACGTGGCCGGCGGCGACCAGGACCGGTTCGGCGGAGGAACGGGCCTCGGTGGCGATGCGCCAGCGGTCGCGGCCGTCGGTGGCGTCGAGGGCGTAGACCGTGCCGAGGTAGTCGGCGAGGTACACGCCGCCGCCGGTGACGGCCGGGCCGGGGACGTGGGCGGGCGGGGCGAGGAAGACCGCCGGAGCCTCGAAGTGCCAGCGCACATGGCCGCCGGCGACGTCCAGGGCGAGGACACGGGTGCCGGCGCAGACGTAGACGCTGCCGTCGGGGGCGTGGGTCACCCGTACCGGTACGCCGCCGCAGGAGGCCGCGTCACCGATCGGGTACGACCAGCGCTCGTCGCCGGTGCGGGCGTCCAGGGCGCGCAGCCGGGCGTCCTGCCAGACGAAGACGGTGCCGTCGTGCAGGGACGGGCCGGCCTCCGGGGATTCGAAGTCGGTCTGGCAGCCGGTGACCTCCCACAGCTTCTGACCGGTGGACGCCTCCCACGCCTGGACGCCGCCGCCGCGCGTGCCGGTGACGACGGTGCCGCGGTCGGCCTTCAGGGAGTACACCCAGGCGTCCGTGGACAGCCGCCACAGGTCGCCGCCCTCGCGGGCGTCCAGCGCGTACAGGGTGGGCCCGTCGGAGGCGTGGATGCGGCCGTCGGCGACCGCCATCGACCAGGCGACGTCCCGGGTCTTGAAGCGGCGCCGGCCGGTGGCGACGTCGAGGGCGTGCACCTCGAAGGAGGTGACGTAGACCAGGTCGCCGTCGACGGCGGGGGTGCCCCAGACGTCGTTGGACATGCGGAAGCGCCAGGGACGCCAGCCGCCGGGCTGCTCCGGCGGCGCGGCGGGCGCGGCCGGGGCGGGTACGGCCGGGTCGGCGCCGTTGACGCCGGGGCGGGGCCGGGACCAGGTGGCGGCCAGGGCCGCCGTCGCCGGGGGTGCCTTGACGGCGGCCGCGCGGGTGTCGGCGACGCGCGGGCCGGGCCCGATGGGCACCGCCCCGCCCGCCAGCCGCACCGGGCCGGTGTCGGGGGCGCCGACCGGCGCGGGCACGGACGGGAGCGGCGGGACGACGGGGTCGTGCGGCGGCGGGGGCGGCACGGGCGGGCGGGCGCCGCCGGCACTGCGGCCCGACGGCGCGGGCTTGGCCGCCGGGCGGCCGCCGCGGCGCGCCTCGATCAGGCTCACCGCCCGCTCCGGCAGCCAGGCCGAGGCCGTGCCGCTGTCGTCGGAGCCCGAGCCGAAGAGGTGCGGCGCGAGCTGCGCCTGGAGGTCGGCCGGGTTGGGCCGGGCCGTCGCGTCCATCTGCATGCACGCCTCGATGAGCGGGCGCAGCTCGTCCGGCAGGCCCTCCAGGTCGGGGCCCTCGCGCAGCAGCATGAAGACGGTCTCCACGGGGTTGGCGCCGTGGAAGGGCGGGTGTCCCGTGGCCGCGAAGACCAGCATCGAGCCCAGCGAGAACACGTCGCTCGCGCCGGTGACGCTGCGGGAGTCCTTCGCCTGCTCCGGCGACATGTAGGCGGGGGTGCCGACCGCGACGTTGGTCATCGTCAGGCGCGTGTTCGACACCCCGGAGGCGATGCCGAAGTCGATCACCCGGGGGCCGTCCTCGACGACGAGGACGTTGGAGGGCTTCAGGTCGCGGTGGACCAGCCCGGCGCCGTGGATCGACTGGAGCGCCTCCGCGACGCCCGCCGCCAGCCAGCGCACGGCCTGGGCCGGCAGCGGCCCGCACTCGTTCACTATCTCCTCGAGGGAGGGCGCGGGAACGTACGCGGTGGCCAGCCACGGCACGGCGGCCCGCGGGTCGGCGTCCACGACGGCCGCCGTGTAGAAGCCGGAGACCGCGCGGGCCGCCTCCACCTCACGTGTGAAGCGGACGCGGAACAGCTGGTCCTCGGCCAGTTCGGTCCGGACGGTCTTGATCGCCACGCGCCGGCCGGACGCCGAGCGCGCGAGATAGACCAGCCCCATGCCGCCGGCCCCCAGCCGTCCCAGCACCTCGAACGGCCCGATACGCCGCGGATCGTGCTGCGTCAGCTGATCCACCACTTGCCTGCCACCTCCCCGTACGAGTCGCGCCACCACCTGTGCACGCGACCGAAGTGCAGCGTCTCACCACCGCACCGCCGTGGCGGCACGCACCCCGATTCTTCCTGTCCGGGCCCCCGGTTGCGAACCGACCGACAAATAGGGTGTCCAGGTTTACATACGACCCAATGGGCGGACCGGCAGGTCCGCGGGCGGGCCGGGGTGCGGGTTCAGCGGTGCAGCAGCGCGAACGACGCCCCTTGATTGTCCGTGACCACGGCCGCGGTGCCGTACGACGTCTCGAAGGGCGGAACCTGGACCCGGCCGCCGAGCCGGGTCACCTCCCGCAGGCCGGCGTCGACGTCCTCGACGGCGAAGTGGACCAGGAAGTGCGGCGGCATCTCGGCGGCGAAGACGTCGGAGACCGGCGCGCGGCCGAAGTCGGGGTCGGTGTCCGGACCGAACAGGGCGTCGTGGAAGAGGCCGCCGTAGAAGGTGTTCGCCGTGTCGGTGTCGCGCGTGTAGAGCTGGACCCAGGCGAAGGTGCCCGGCTCGTGGCGGCGCCCGAACCCCGGGGTGGTGCCGGGCTGCCAGAGCGAGAAGACGGCGCCCTCGGGGTCGGTGACCAGCGCGGTGACGCCCAGGTCGCCGAACGGCGCCGGCGGGGAGACGACCTGCCCGCCGGCCGCGCGGATGCGCCGGCACAGCGCCTCGGCGTCCGGGGTGGTGAAGGAGACCGTCCACACGGTCGGCAGCCGGCCGTCGGTCTTGTGCGCGAGGGAGGCGACGGGCTTCCCGTCCTTCAGCGCGCGGACGGTCCCCTGCGGCTGGTCCTCGAAGGTCCAGCCGAAGAGCTCGCCGTAGAAGCGCCTGCCGGCCTCCACGTCGGGAAGCTGCGCGTCCACCCAGCAGGGGGTGCCCTCCGGGTACTCCGATGCCCTGTTTTCGGCCATGCCGCCAACGTAGCCGGGTCGCCCGCAGGCCGCAGACCAGGCACACCAGGCTCCGTGGACCCGCACACCCCATTTGCAGTCGGCCGAATCGCGCTCAGATCACCCGTCGGTAAGCTGACGGCATGACAGGACAAGTGCGTACCGTCGACGGCCGCGTGGCCGGTCGGCGTGGGCAGGCGACCCGGCAGAAGCTGCTCGACTGCCTCAGCGAGATGCTCAGCTCGTCCCCGTACCGGGATGTCAAAGTCATCGACGTGGCCCGCCGCGCGGGGACGTCACCGGCCACCTTCTACCAGTACTTCCCGGACGTCGAGGGCGCCGTCCTGGAGATCGCCGAGCGCATGGCCGCCGAGAGCGCCGGGCTGGCCGGGCTGCTGGAGGGCCGCTCCTGGGCGGGCCGGGCGGGCTGGCAGACGGCGCAGGAACTCGTGGACGGATTCCTGGAGTTCTGGCGGAAGAACGACGCCATCCTGCGCGTGGTCGATCTCGGCGCCGCCGAGGGCGATAAACGTTTCTCCAAGCTCCGTACGAAGATCCTGAACTCCGTGAACAGCTCGCTGGCCGGCTCCGTCGCCGAGTTGCAGTCCAAGGGGCGGATCGACAAGGACGTGAACCCGGCGGCGATCGCCGGTGCGCTGGTCGCGATGCTCGCGGCCGTGGCCTCGCACCAGAAGGCCGCCTCCTCCTGGGGCGTGAAGCAGGCCGAACTCAAGCCGTCGCTGGCCCTGTTGGTGCACCTGGGGGTCACCGGCAGGAAGCCGACGAAGTAGCCGTCCGGCGGCACGCACTCCGCGCGCGACCCCAAGTCCTGTCATCCGGGCGGCGGTCCACTCCGGTGGACCGCCGCCCGTCGCGTTGCGCGGAGAGACGCCTCACCGCGGCCGCCGGACGCCGGAACCGGCGCGGGCCGTCCGGACGACACGCCCCGCACGGGAACACCGCGGCGGGTGCCCGGTGTTGTGCCTGCACCGACCCGACCGTGGACGCGCAGGAGGATCCGGACATGGCCCTGACCCGCGAAGAGCGTGAACAGTTCCTGGCCGAGCCGCACGTCGCCGCCCTCGCGGTGGACGCGGGCGAGGGCCGCGCCCCGCTGACCGTGCCGATCTGGTACCAGTACGCGCCCGGCGGCGACGTGTGGATCATGACCGGCCTCGACTCGCGCAAGAACCGGCTGATCAGTGCGGCGGGACGGTTCTCGCTCATGGTCGAGCGGACCGAGCCCACCGTCCGCTACGTCTCCGTCGAGGGCCCGGTCCTCGACACCACCCCGGCCACCCGGGAGCAGCTGCGGGAGATGGCCGCCCGCTACCTGCCGGCCGCGAAGGTCGACGGCTACGTCGACTTCTCGTCGAAGAACCACGGCGATCAGGTCGTCGTGCGGATGCGGCCGGAGCGGTGGGTGTCCTCCGACCTCGGCTCGGTGTGAGCGCGCGGCACGTCCGACAATCGGGGGCATGGAACCCGATCTCCCCGAGCTGCTGAGGTCCCTGCGGGTGTGGGACCCGGCGGTCACCGCCCTGCCGCCGTTCGACCCCGGCACGGCGCCCGCCGAGCCGCTGCCGCTGTTCGCGCGCTGGTTCGCCGAGGCGGTGGCGGCCGGGCAGACCGAGCCGCACACCATGTCGCTGGCCACCGCGGACGCCGAGGGCCGGCCGGACGTGCGGATCGTGATGCTGCACGGCGCGGACGCCGACGGCTGGTCCTTCGCGACGCACGCGCACAGCCGCAAGGGCGGCCAGCTCGACGGCCGCCCGTACGCCGCGCTGGCCTTCTACTGGCCGGTGCTGGGCCGCCAGGTGCGGGTCCGCGGGCCGGTCACCACGGCACCGGCCGACCGGGCCCAGGCGGACCTGCACGCCCGCTCCACCGGGGCGCTGGCCGCCGCCCTGACCGGCCGGCAGAGCGCCGTGCTCGGCTCGGCCGAGGAGCTGGCCCGCGCCTCGGAGGCCGCGTGGGAACGGGCACGGCGAGAGCCGGACGCACCGGCACCGTCGTGGACCCTGTACCGGCTGCACCCGGACGAAGTCGAGTTCTTCCAGGGCGACCCCGCCCGCCGTCACGTCCGGCTCCGCTACGACCGCGAGGAACGGGGGTGGAGCAGGAAACTGCTGTGGCCGTGAGGGAGTGGGCGTGAGGGCGGGGAGGAGCGCGGGTCCCGGGCCGGTCGAGGTCACCAAGTCGCCGGGGGCGGGCCGTCGGGTGGGGTGGGGTACGGGTCGGTGGCGAGGCGGGCGTGCAGGTGGGCGTCGCGGAAGGCGTCGGTGCGGCCCGCCTGCAGGATCGCGCCGCGCAGGGTGCCCTCGTGGCGGAACCCGCACCGCTCGGCGACCCGGCAGGACGCCCCGTGCCCCAGGGCGTGGTTCAACTCCAGGCGGTACAGGCGCCGTTCGGTCAGCGCCCAGCGCGCGGCGAGCAGCAGCGCCCGGGTGGCGACACCCCGGCCGCGTGCCTCGGGGAGTACCCAGTAGCCGATGCGGGCCTGCGGCAGCACCGGGTGGATCTCGTTGACGCCGACGTGTCCCAGCGGCGTACCGCTGCCGGCGTCGGCGACCTGGAAGGACACCCCTGTGCCGTCGGCGTCGTACCCCACGGCGCGGCGCAGCGACGCCCGGGCGCCGGCCAGGTCCGTGATGGGCCGGAACGGCGTGTTCCAGCGCAGGAACTCCGGGTCCGTGAGGCCGCGCAGCCACGCCTCCACGTCGGTGCGGGACTCGGGGTTCCAGGGGCGCAGGTGCAGACCGTGCCCGCGGAGTTCGGGCAGGGGACGGGGCCGGTTGCGCTCGGGCAAGGAGGACATGGGGACATTCAAACGCGCGATCCCCACACACGTGATCAATCCGCAACCAATTCCGGTCTTGACCGAGACCCATCAACCTGGTGCCGGATTACGCTCGCGCTCATGACCGACTCCGCCGCCTCCGCACCGACCCCCGCGCCGACCCGCGCGGACCGTCCCGTCTACGTCATCGGCGGCGGCCCGGGCGGACTCGCCGTCGCGTACGCCCTGCGCTCCCGGGGCATACGGGCCGTCGTCCTGGAGCGGTCGGCCCGGGTCGGCGACTCCTGGCGGCGGCACTACGACCGGCTGCGGCTGCACACCACCCGGCGCCTGTCCGCCCTGCCCGGCCTGCCGATGCCGCGCCGGTTCGGGCGCTGGCCGGCCCGGGACGACGTGGTGCGGTACCTGGAGAAGTACGCCGAGCACCACCGCCTGGAGATCGTCACCGGGGTCGAGGTGTCCCGGGTCGAGCGCTCGCCCGACGGCGCGGGCTGGCTGCTGCACGCCACCGGGGGACGGGAGTTGACGGGCTCCGCGGTCGTCGTCGCCACGGGCCACAACCACACGCCGCACGTCCCGGACTGGCCCGGCCGGGACACCTACACCGGCGAGTTCCTGCACGCCTCCGCCTACCGCGACGCCGAGCCGTTCGCCGGCCGGGACGTGCTCGTCGTGGGCGTCGGCAACACCGGCGCCGAACTCGCCGTGGACCTGGTGGAGGGCGGTGCCTCCCGGGTGCGGCTGTCGGTGCGCACCGTGCCGCACATCCTGCGCCGCTCGACGGCGGGCTGGGCCGCGCAGTACTCGGGCGTGGTGTGCCGGAGGCTGCCGGCCGGCCTGGTCGACCGGCTGGCGCCGCTGCTGGCCGGGCTGAGCACGCCGGACCTGTCGCAGCAGGGCCTGCCGCGCCCGGACTCCCGGCTCTCCGTACGGGCCGCCGCGGGGGCCGTGCCGGTGGTGGACGCCGGCCTGATCGACGCGGTGCGCCGGGGCGCGGTGGAGGTCGTGGCCGCCGTGGAGGGCTTCGAGGACGGCAAGGTCGTCCTCGCCGACGGTGAACGCATCGCTCCGGACGCGGTCGTCGCCGCCACCGGGTACACCCGCGACCTGCACGGCCTCGTCGGCCACCTCGGCGTGCTCGACGCCCACGGCAAGCCCCTGGCCCAGGGCGCCCGTTGCCCGCGCGACACTCCCGGCCTGTACTTCACCGGCTTCACCACCCCGCTCAGCGGCACGCTGCGCGAACTGGCCCTGGACGCCCAGCGGATCGCCAGGGCGATCTCCCGCTCGGACGCGCGCCCCTCCCGGCTGCCCGTCTGACGCCCGTACGCGGTAAGCCTCCTGAGGGCTCGCGACGGCCCGTCAGTCCCGGGTCAGGCCCGTCAGTCCCGGGTCAGGATCCGCACGTCGCCCGCGTCCGGATCGCCGAACAGCACGAACAGTTCGGGCTCGTCGGCCGTGCCGCCGATCGTCCACACCGTCTCCCGGCCGCAGTCCCGGTCGAGGCGGAGGAGGACACCGTCCCGCTCCCCCTCATGCTCCGGCGCGTCGAGGCGCCAGGTGCCGTCTCCGCCGCACACCACGAAGTCCCGTGTGCCCGGCGGCCCTTCGGACCCGGCCCGGGTCGGCAGTGCGGTGCCCCGCGCCCGGCCGCCGGGCAGCAGCCGCAGGACCGCGCCGTCGTCGCCGCGCCACACCCCGGCGAGTTGCCCGGCGGACAGCTTCGGCGGCTCGTACGCGGTGAGCAGCCCGGTGACGGAGGCCAGCAGCGCGCCGAGGAAGGCCACCACGAACAGGGCCACGGAGACCGGCGCCGAGCCGAGCCAGACGCTCCGGGCCCGCCACGCCCGTCCCGTGCCCTGTGCCTCCCGGGCGTACCGCCTTCGCAGGCGGGCGACGCCGAGCACGGGCAGCACGCCCAGGAGCGACAGCGACACGGCGGTGGCCGGGTAGGACCCGCCCCACCGGAGGGTGACCGGTGCCGCCCAGGCCGTCCCGAGCAGCGCCACGCCGCCGAGGTGCCGGGCCCATTCGGGCCCCGGGACGCGCCGGGCGGCGCGGCGGGCGAGGACCAGGGCGGGCAGCGGGTGCAGGACCGCGTGCAGCAGACCGAGGACGGGCAGTACGAGCGGGGCGAAGAGGAACAGGCAGAGCAGCCCGAACGCTCCGCCGTATCCGGCACCGTAGTCGTCGGTGCCGCTGTCGGCGACGACCCACCACAGCAGCCCGGCCGCCGGCAGTTGTGCCGCGCCCAGCGCGGCGGCCGTGTGCAGCTCGGCAGCCGTGTGCAGCTCGGCCCGCCGGCAGCCGCCTTCCCCCCGTCCCATGCGCGCAGCGTACGCCCGGGTTGCCGCGGTGCCTGCGGGGAGCCGGTCAGGCCGTCGAGAGCGCCGGTGCGACCGGGCGGCGGCGGATCACCAGGGCCATCAGGGCCGCCGCGGCGCACAGCGCCCCGGAGGCGTACCAGACGACGTCGTAGGAGCCGAAGGTGTCGCGGGCGACGCCGCCGAGGAAGGCGACGAGGGCGGCGCCGACCTGGTGGGACGCGAGGACCCAGCCGAAGACGATGGGGCTGTCGTCGCCGTAGTGCTCGCGGCACAGGGCGAGGGTGGGCGGGACGGTGGCGACCCAGTCGAGGCCGTAGAAGACGATGAAGAAGACCATCGGCGGGTGGACGCTGGGCGCCAGCAGGATCGGCAGGAACAGCAGGGAGACGCCGCGCAGCGCGTAGTAGACGGCGAGCAGGCGGCGGGAGTCGAAGCGGTCGGTGAACCAGCCGGAGGCGACCGTGCCGACGACGTCGAAGACACCGATGACGGCCAGCAGGGACGCGGCGGTCGTGATCGGCATGCCGTGGTCGTGGGACGCGGGCACGAAGTGGGTCTGGATCAGGCCGTTGGTGGAGGCACCGCAGATCGCGAAGGTGCCGGCGAGCAGCCAGAACGGCCCGGTGCGCACCGCGGAGGACAGCACCGTCAGCGCGCGGCGGGCGGCGCCGGGCACGGGCTCGGGCTTGGGCACGAACTCCTTCGCGCCGTAGGGCTTCTGGCCGATGTCGGCCGGGTGGTCGTGCAGCAGCAGCCAGACGAACGGGACCACGGCGAGCGCGGCGAGCGCCACCGTGACGGCCGCCGGGCGCCAGTGGTGCGTGTCGACGATCCAGGACAGCACGGGCAGGAAGATCAGCTGCCCGGAAGCGGACGCGGCGGTGAGGATGCCGCTGACCAGGCCGCGCCGCTCGGTGAACCAGCGGTTGGTGACAGTCGCGGCGAAGGCCAGCGCCATGGAGCCGGAGCCGAGGCCCACCAGCAGGCCCCAGCACAGCATCAGTTGCCAGGCCGCGGTCATCCACACCGTCAGCCCGGAGCCGAGCGCGATCACGGTGAGGGCGACGGCGACGACCTTGCGGATGCCGTAGCGGTCCATGAGCGCCGCCGCGAACGGCGCGGTGAGTCCGTACAGCGCGAGGTTGACGGAGACCGCCGCGCCGATGGTGCCGCGCGACCAGCCGAACTCCTCGTGCAGCGGGTCGATGAACAGGCCCGGTACGGAGCGGAAGGCGGCGGCGCCGATGATCGTTACGAAGGTGACGGCGGCGACGAACCACGCCCGGTGGACGCGGGCGCGGGTCGGCTTGCGGCCGCTCACGGGCGGCTCCAGGGCGGTGGCTGTCTCGCTTGTCCGGTTCACGCCTAGAGCTTGCGGGGTCGACGACGCCGCATCGAGTGGCCCGAAGGACAGCATTCGCTAGGATCGGGCCATGGCTCCGGTCGCGCCCTCCACCTCTTCCTCGCCCTCCCCCTCATCCTCTTCCTCTCCTTCTTCCGGCGGTTTCCGGCCGCATCGGGTCGTTGTCCTGGCCCTGGACGGGCTGCTCCCGTTCGAACTGGGCATCCCGCACCGCATCTTCGGCCGCCCGAGGGACGCGCGGGGGCGGCACCTGTACGAGGTGGTGACCTGCTCGGTGCGGCCGCCGGGGCCGGTCGAGACGGACGCCGACTTCGCCGTTCACGTCGCGCACGGCCCGGAGGCGCTCGCCACCGCCGACACGGTGATCGTCCCGGCCTCCTACGAGCTGGGCCCGGTGTACGAGCGGGGCGAGCTGACCGACGAGCTGGCCGCCGCCCTCGCTCGCGTCCGCCCGGGCACCCGGCTGGCCTCCATCTGCACGGGTGTGTACGTGCTGGCGGCCGCCGGCCGTCTCGACGGCCGCCCGGCGACCACCCACTGGGCGGACGCGGAGCGTTTCCAGCGGCTGTTCCCGCGGGTGGAGGTCGATCCGGACGTGCTGTTCGTCGACGACGGCGACATCCTCACGTCGGCGGGTGTCGCGGCCGGCATCGACCTGTGCCTGCACATGGTGCGGCGCGACCACGGCGCGGCGGTCGCCAACGACGTGGCCCGGCGCACGGTGGTGCCGCCGCACCGCGACGGCGGGCAGGCGCAGTACATCGAGCGTCCGGTGCCCGATCCGCAGCAGGCGTCCACGAGCGCGGCCAGGGCGTGGGCGCTGACCCGGCTGCACGAGCCGATCCAGTTGCGCGACATGGCCGCGCGGGAGGCGATGTCGGTGCGCACGTTCACCCGGCGTTTCCGGGAGGAGGCCGGTGTCAGCCCGGGTCAGTGGCTGACGCAGCAGCGGGTGGAGCGGGCCCGGCATCTGCTGGAGTCCACCGATCTGTCGGTGGACCAGGTGGCCCGGGACGCCGGCTTCGGCACGGCCCAGTCGATGCGGCAGCACCTCCAGGCGGCGCTGGGCGTGACGCCGACCGCCTACCGGCGGACCTTCCGGGCCGACGGCCGGCGCGGGTCCGGCCCGCCCGTTCCGGTCGGGGCGTGAGCCCGCGGGGACGTCGGCGGGTTTCCGTCCCGCGGGGCCGCCGCCCGGGGTGATCTCCATCCCGTTCGCCGGGGCAATCTCCATCCCGTTCGCCGGGGCGATCCCCAGCCCGTGCGGCCGGGCGATCCCCAGCCCAGTCGTCCACAGCCCGTTCACCGACACCGACGGCCCGTTCGTCCACAGCCTGTGGACGGTGTCGAGCGGCCGGTGGCGGTGCGGCACTGTCCGCCCCGAGCACGGCAGTGCCGCACCGCCCTTCCGGCTTCGGCGCTCCCACCCGGGTTCCCTCTCGGCCCTTGAGGGGGAACCGGCACCGAATCACGACCCACACTCGCCGAGGACTCCCGTCGCCGAGCCCTCGCCGTCCCCTCGCGGCGAATCGCTGACGAACAGCGTGATCAAACGGTCACGGCGAGTCAACACCGGTTCGGGTGAGATTGCGAGGAATGCGACATACGCCCTGTTCGCGGGCACCGCGCACGGAAGCACACCCGGCGCACCGTCTCGTGCGCGCCCCCGTGTCACCGGCCCGCCCTGCGCCCGTGCACCGGTCCGGCCGCCCGCACCGGCGGGCGCGCGCTCCGGCACGGCCGGCCCGCGCCCCGGGCGGGCGGGCCGTCACCGGGCCGCGCTCACACCGCCTCGTACGCCAGTCCGCCGTACGCGCCCGTGCCCTCGCTGCAGACCCCGGTGACCCCGGACGGCCGCGCGCAGCGGTCGAGTTCGCACCAGATGCGTTTGCCGACGCCCTCGGCGCTCCAGCCCCAGCGGTCGGCCAGTCCGTCCACGAGGGCGAGCCCGCGCCCGCCGGTCGCCTCGCCGTCCACGCAGCGCGGCACCGGCGCCCGGCCGCTGCGGTCGGCCACCTCCAGGCGGACGATGGCCTCCTCGGGCGCCTCCGCGCCCGGCAGGGACAGCCGCAGCACGGCGGGCCGACCGGTGTGCACCACGGCGTTGGTGACGAGTTCCGAGACGAGCAGGATCAGCGTCTCGGCGAGGGGTTCGTCGGCCTGCATACCGGACACCGCCAGACGCGAGCGGGCCCACCGCCTGGCCCGTCCCACCTCAGCGGGATCGGGCCGGATCTCCAGCTGCACTTGAAGCACCTGCACCGCTCACACCATCCGAACCGGCGGACACTTAGGCTCGCGCCTCATGAGGGCCACGATCGTGGCCATTCCCTGCATGGCCGGAACAACGGCCGGGACGGGAGTCACGGAACGTGAATCCCTGGTGGGACAGCATGGTTGACGTACAGTCACGCCAACAAGCGCTTCGGGCATATTCCAGCGCGAAGGAGTACATGTGCGGCATACTGTGCGACGCCCGTCGCGGGAAGTCGAACAGTCGACGGCGTTCTGCCTGGCCGCACGGCGAGCGGACGCGGGCACCAGCGGAGACGGAGTCGCCTCGGGGGCGACTCCGCCGCGGTGCGCGCTCACAACGACTCGCATCCCACACAAGGTACCGGAGCGGACGTCCGACTCCGGGCCGTGACGAGTCACGCACAGGACACAAGCCGGTATCAACGCTCCGTGATCACGGAAATGCCACGATCCGTGACATCCGCGCGGCCGCGCGGTCCGTACGGGCACCAGGCTCGTGCGGTCATGCGGCCCGCGGTCGCGCAACCAGCGCGCCTCGTGCGGCCGCGCGGCTCACGGTCACGTGACTCGTGCGGCCATGCGGCTCGTACGGCCACCAGGCTCGTGCGGTCATGCGGCTCGTACGCACCCGCGCCTCGTACGGTCGCGCGGCTCGGTGCGGTCATGCGGCTCGCACGGTCGCGCGGCTCGCACGGACGCGCGCCTCGCACGGACGCGCGGCTTCCGCTATTCCGGGACGGTGAAGTAGCGGGCGAAGGCCCGCACGATCTCTTCCTCGCCGATCCGGCCGTCGCCGTCCGCGTCCAGCGAGGCGGCGGCCGCGCGGGCCAGATCCTCCTGGACGCCGAGCGCGCCGAGCACCCGGGCGGTGCCCTCGACCGTGGCCGCACCGTCGGGCGCGGGCCCCGCGACGGCGAGCGCCGCGTGCAGGAAGGGGCGGGCGATCTCGGCGAACCGGTCGGGGTTGTCCCGCAGCCGCTTGACCGCGCCGTTCACGAACTCCTCGCGGGTGATGCGCTGGTCGCCGTCCCGGTCCGCGATCCCCGCCATGCCCTGCCAGAACGCCTCGGCGCCGATGTACAGGGCCTGGCCCCGGTCGGAGCGGGCCGCGGTGCCGAACTCGGCGAGCAGCGCCTTGGCCGCTCCGCTGAAGTCCTCGCGGTCGATGTAGCCGTTGCCGTCCTGGTCGAACGTGGCAAAACGGTCCGCGATCCTGCGCTCGTACTCGCTGGTGACCATGTCTTCCTCAGGCCGCCTTAGGTCAGTGGGTCGTCTCGCTGGGAGCGTACGGGGTGGAGGGGCGTCGGGAGGCCCGAAAGCGGCGGCTGCACCAAGACCGGGGGAAGAACGGGACAACCGTGTGACACGTGTGAGCGAACGCACTCCGCACGGGGACAGCGGCGGGAGTCCTCACGCGGACAGCGGGCGGGAGTCCTCGTCGACCGCGGACGGGACGTCGGGGTGGATCTCGAAGAGGCGGCGGACGCCGAGGGCGCCGAGCACCTTGTTGACGTGGCTGCCGTCGGCGGCCCCCCGGGCCGGGAGGATCAGCCGCAGGCTGCCCCGGCAGGAGCGCAGCAGCCGGCGGGTGGCGATGAGCACGCCGACCCCGCTCGAGTCGCAGAACCACACCTCGGAGAGATCGAGGACGAGACGGTGCCCGCCGTCGGCCACCACGTCGTGCACCCGTTGGCGCAGCACCGGGGACGTCACCAGGTCCAGCTCGCCCGACACCCGGAGCACGGCCCACTCGCCGTGCTCTTGGCCGGTCACTTTGAAGGTCACCACCACGCCCCTCGCTCGCCGAAACGGAAGCAGTACCTACGCTTCCTTGCAGCGCGGCTGCCCACCGGCCGTTCCCTGAAACACGGGCCCAGAAACGGTTACCGAACGGAAAGGGCTTGTTTTAGTCGCCTTCGATCCGATTCGATCGGTTCCGATCAGCGTGGTGAGGGGTAGACGCCGTCCGGGAGGCGTCCGACGTGCCCGCTCGGCCCCTTACCACCTGCGGCTCCGACGGGGGCGCACATTGCCACAAAGGGGCGTGCGTCGTCGTAGGTGCCGACTACATTCGGGTGGTCGCAGGCCGCACGCCGGCCCCGGGCGCCGACCGGCCCGGCACGCTGGGGGAGGAAGAGGGGGTGAACAGCCGCATGGCGCAACGGGACGTGCCGCCCCGCTGGGACCGCAAGATGCAGCAGCGGCTCGCGCGCGGGGAGGCGGCCGCGCTCGGCGAGCTCTACGACCGCTTCGCCTCCCTCGTGCACGGCCTCGCCCACCGCGTCGTCGGCGACGAGCACGCCGCCGACGCCATCACCCGCGACGTCTTCGCCCACGTCTGGGAGCACCCGGACGCCTACGACCCGAAGCGGGAGCCGCTGCGCACCTGGCTCGCGGCGCTGACCAGCCGGCTGGCCGTGCAGCGGCTGCGCAGCCTGGAGACCGCGGCGCTCGCCCGGGGCGGTCCGGGCACTCCGGAGGACCTGGAGCGCAAGGTGCGCCACGCCTCGGTGGCCGCCCGCGCCGACTACATCGTCCAGTCCATGCCGACGCCGCTGCGGGCCGCCCTGGAGCTGGCGTACTTCCAGCGCCGGGACTACCACCAGACCGCCGTCCACCTGGGCGTCACCGACGACGAGGCGCGCCGCAGGCTCCGCCTGGGCCTGCAACTGCTGGCCACCGCCCACGACACCGAGGCCCCGGGCGCCCCGCCCCGCGTCGGAGGTGCCGCGTGAGCGAGCACCCGCGCGCTCCCCACGAGGACCCCGCCCGGCACCACGAAGCCTCCGTCCGGCACCACGAGGACACCGTCCGGAGCCATGACGCGGACGACCACCACGACGAGAACGGGTCACACCCCGCGAGCGGGCCGGAGGGTGTGCCTCCCGTGCTGGAGCACCACGTGCTGAAGTCGCTGCTGGGCGCCTGGGCCCTGGCCGCCTGCGGGCCCGCGGAGGCGGAGGCCGTCGAGGAGCACCTCGGCTCCTGCGGGTCCTGCGCGGACGAGGCGCTGCGGCTGCGCGAGGCGGTCGGCCTGCTCCAGCGGCCCGAGCCCCTCGACCTGGACCCCGCCCTGCGCACCCGCGTCCTCCAGTCCTGCCTGGAGCGTCGCCCGCCACGCATCCCCGTCCCGGAGTGGGCCGCGCCCTACGACGCCGAGACCGCGCGGCTGGACGCGCTGCTGCAGGACTTCGGCGACGCCGAGTGGCACGCGCCGGTGCGGCTGCGCTGGTACGAGTCCGACGAGGCGACCACCCGGCGGACCACCGTCGCCGGGGTCATAGCGCACCTGATGACGGTGGACGGGCTGGTGGCGATCGCGCTCGGGCTGGACGACCCGCTCGGCGACGCCGCCCCGCCCCGGCCCACGCCGTGGGACCGCACCGAGGCGTACTGGCGGTCCGCCCGGGTCCCGCCCACCCGTGCCGTGCGGACACCCTGGCGGGAGCAGAGCCACGACCTGGTGCGGACGGTGTCGTTCACGGGCGGCGGCACGGGCCGGATGCCGGTGTCGTACGGCGACTACACGCTGCCGCTGCACGACGCGATGCTGGACCGCGCCTTCGAGTGCTGGGTGCACGGGGAGGACATCGCCGAGGCGGTGGACTACCCCTACGACCCGCCCACCGGACGGCATCTGCACCGCATCGTCGACCTGGCCGCGCGGATGCTCCCGGCCGTGCTGGAGCACCGCCGCCTCAACGGGCTGGCCTCACCGGTCGAGCGGCGCCTGGTCGCGGCCGGCGAGCCGGGTCGCAGTCTGCGGCTGGAGATCGAGGGGTCCGGCGGAGGCGAGTGGCTGATTCCGCTGGACTCGCCCGCCGCGAAGGGGTCCGCGGAGCACGAGGTGGCCCATGTGGCGCTGGACGGCGCGGAGTTCTGCCGGCTGGCCGCCGGACACGTACCGCCGCAGGAGGCCGCCGCCGGGCAGGTCGGAGACCGGGACGCGATCAGGGACGTGCTGTTCGCGGCGGCGAGCATGAGCCGGATCTGACCACGGCCGGACGCGGGGCCGACCACGGTGCGCGGGCGGCCCCGGCCCCGGATCTCAGGCGAAGACCACCGTGCGCCGGCCGTTCAGCAGGATCCGGCGCTCCGCGTGCCACTTGACCGCCCGCGCCAGCGCCTGGCACTCCACGTCGCGGCCGATGGCGACGAGCTGGTCCGGCGTGACGTCGTGCCCCACCCGCTCGACCTCCTGCTCGATGATCGGGCCCTCGTCGAGGTCGGCCGTCACATAGTGCGCGGTCGCGCCGATGAGCTTCACGCCCCGCGCGTGCGCCTGGTGGTACGGCTTCGCGCCCTTGAAGCTCGGCAGGAACGAGTGGTGGATGTTGATGATCCGCCCGGAGAGCTGCTTGCACAGGTCGTCGGAGAGGACCTGCATGTAGCGGGCCAGGACGACGAGCTCGACGTCCTGCTCGCGCACGATCTCCAGCAGCTGCGCCTCGGCCTCGGGCTTGGTGTCCCGGGTCACCGGAATGTGATGGAAGGGAATGTTGTACGAGGACACCAGCTCGGCGAAGTCGGTGTGATTGGACACCACGCCGGCGATCTCCACCGGCAGCGCGCCGATGCGTGCGCGGAACAGCAGGTCGTTCAGGCAGTGCCCGAACCTGCTGACCATGAGCAGGATGCGCATCTTCTCGTCGGCCCGGTTGATCTGCCAGTCCATCTGGAAGGAGTCACCGATCGCCGCGAAGCTCGCCCGCAGCTTCTCCACCGTCACCGGGGCGTCCGCGGAGAAGTGGACCCGCATGAAGAACAGTCCCGTGTCGTGGTCGCCGAACTGCTGGCTGTCCTCGATGTTGCAGCCGGTCATGAACAGGTAGCTGGACACGGCGTGCACGATGCCCTGCTTGTCGGGGCAGGACAGCGTGAGGACGTACTGGTCGGCCGGGGCCGCGGGTCGGGTGGACTGCTCGCTCATGCTGAAAAGGGTCGCACACGCGCGGTCACGACAGCCCGGCCGTTCCGCTAGGCGGACCGGGTGAGGATCCGCAGCACCTCGAGCGTGCTCGGCGGGGTGTCGGGGTCCTCGCCGTCGCTCGCCGCCATCCGCACGTGCGCGTCCCGCGCCGCCCGCACCGCCTCCGGCCACCCCTCGTCCTCCAGGTAGGCGGTCACCGGGGCGTCCGGGCCGACCTGGTGCATGATCCGCAGCACCCGCAGCACCGCGGTGTCGACCAGCGCCGCCTCCTGGGAGTCGCGGAAGATCGTGCCGACGTACTTCTCGGCGGACCAGTTGTCCAGCCAGGTGTCCTCGACCAGCCGGTAGACGGCGTCGGTGACGTCCCCGTAGCCGGGCACGCCGGCCAGCCAGACGTCCCGCTGGAACACGGGGTCGGAGAGCATGTGCAGCGCGGAGCGCACATTGCTGCGCCAGCGCCACCACGGCATGTCGTTGAGTGGCATGCCGCCCATGGTGGAGGAGCGACGGCCGCGACGGGAAGAGTTCTCCGAACCTTGCACGATGCTCGATCGTACGTTTCCGCAGCCCGCCGGACACAACGGACCCCGCAATTCACCTCCACGTCACCCGCCGTTGACCGAGGATCACTCCAGGATTGGCCGTGTGGCGGAATCGTGCGGAAGCATGACCGGCAGGCGACACACCCGCAGCACGTTCCTCCCCCGCCTCCTCCCCCGACCCGTCAAAGCGGGAGTCCTGGCCGCGGGCGCCGTCGTGGCGTGCGCGTCGCTCACCGCCGGCTGCGGAATCGTCCCGGGCGCCGCGGGCGGCCCCGACGACGACACCATCACCGTGATGACGTGGGCGCCGCAGGACACCGACGCCACCAACAAGCCCGGAATGCCGGCCTTCGCCCAGGCCTACGCCCGCTCGGTCAACTCCAAGGGCGGCATCAACGGCCGTCGGCTCAACGTGCTGACCTGCAACGACCAGAACGACACCGTGACCGCCGCGCGGTGCGCCCGGCGCGCGGTGCAGGAGAACGCCGTCGCGGTCGTCGGCTCCTACAGCCAGTACGCCGACTCCTTCATGCCCACCCTGGAGGGCGCCGGCATCCCGTACATCGGCGGCTACGGCATCACCACCAACGAGTTCACCAGCCCCCTGTCCTACCCGGTCAACGGCGGGCAGCCGACACTGCTGGCCGGCCTCGGCCGCACCCTCGCCGACACCTGCGGCCCGGTCACCCTCATCCGGCCCGACACCATCACGGGCGACCAGCTGCCGCCGCTGCTCGACTCGGGCCTGAAGGCGGGCGGGCACGCCCTCTCCGGCGACCAGCGGGCGGCCGAGGACGCCACCTCCTACGACGACCAGGCCGAGCGGGCCCTGGAGAAGGCCACCGCCGACCCGGCCCGGCAGGGCTGTGTGGTGCCCGCCCTCGGCGACCGCACCAACACCTTCATGGACTCCTTCCGGCGCGCCCGCGCCGACTACCCGGAGGTGCGCACCGGGACCGTGCTGGGCAGCGTCGACCAGTCGACGATCGACGCGTCCGGCGGTGCGTCGGGGCCGTACGAGGGCGCGTACGTCACCGGCTGGTACCCGGCGTCGAGCGATGCGCGCTGGGACCCGATGAAGAAGGTGATCAAGGAGCAGGCTTTCGGCGACAACCGGATCGACCCCGCCGACGCCGGGGTGCAGACCACCTGGATCGCCTACACCGTGTTCCAGCAGGTCGTGGAGACGCTCGGCGACGGCGAGGTGACCGCCGACACGGTGAGCGAGGCGCTGGACAGCGGGCTGAAGGTCACCACGGGCGGGCTCACGCCCACCCTGCAGTGGAAGTTCCAGGACGAGCTCGCCGCCGTCGGCTTCCCGCGTCTGGTCAACGCCAACATGACCCTTCACGTGGTCAGGGACGGCCGGCTGGTCGCCGCCCGCAAGGGATTCACCGACATGACGAAGACGCTGCGGGAGGCGGACCTGGCCTGACCCGGCCGGCCGGTGCACCGACCCCCGGTGCACCGTCCCGCTCCCGGTCCGTCCGGCGCGGAAGCGGGACGGACCGGTCGTGCGGTCACCGGTGCCCGGTCACAGCTGGGTCGGCCGGCGCTCGGTCAGGCCGTACTCGCGGGCGATGGCGTTCCACAGCTTGGCGGCCTTGGCCTTCTCGGTGGTCGCGGTGCCGCTGGCCCGGTTGCCCGCCTGGGTCTGGGCGGTCGTGCGGGCCTGGCCCTTCTTGCAGAACTTGCCCTTGCTCCCGGCGACCTGGTCGGCCCAGGCCGCGTAGTGGTCGTCGGCCGAGGCCGACGCCTTCCACGCCTTGGTGAGCGCGGTGGTCAGCGCCTCGTGGTCGGGCAGCCGGTCCACCGACAGGGCGGACAGGTCGGTCACCAGCTGGTTGCGCTGCTCGGCCGCGTCCCGCAGGGACTGGGCGGCCCGGCCGAGGTCGCGGCAGGCCTTGACGTCACCCACCGCCGCGATCACGGCGTTGCGGCTGTCGCCGCTGTCGGCCAGCAGCTTGTCCAGCTCGACGGCCTGCTCGCGGACCGGGTCGGCGGACGGCGAGGCGGACGTCTCCTCACCGGCCGGCGCGGTGGCGGACACGGTCTGGTTGTCGCCGCCGCCGTCGTCGTCCCCGCTGCCCATCAGGGCGCCCGCGCCGACACCGAACACGACGATGCCGACACCGACCGCCGCGATGAGCGGCACCCGCGACCCGCTGCGGCCCCCGCCGCGTCCGCCCCGGCCGGAGGCGGACGGGCCGGGCGGGCCGGGCGGCACGTGGGCGGCGGGGCCGGCCGGCGGACGGCCGTGACCCGGGCGCGGCATCTGCTGGGTGGACCCGGCCGGGCCGTCGTCGCTGCGGAACAGGTTGTCGAACTCGGCGGGCGGCTGCCGGTTGCCGTCACCGGGCGGCGGGGCGCCGTAGGGCCGCGCGGGGCCCTGGTCGGGGACCGGGGCGAGGTACTGGGTGGCCTCGGCGTCGGGATGGCCGGCGGCGGGCGCGCCCTGCGGGGCCCGGTGGCCCAGGAAGCGGGTCGTCTCCGGGTCGTGGGCGGACGCGGCGGGCATCTCCGGCGGCAGCGCGCCCGGACCCACCGGAGGTATGTACTGGGTCGCCGCCTCGTCGGCGCCGCCGGCCGCCACGGGCGGCAGGAACTGGGTGGCGCCCTCCGAACCGTCGGGTGCGGCGGGCGGCAGCGGCGCGCCGCCGTACCCGCTCCCGTCGGACGCCCCGTAGGCACCGGGAGCGCCGTGCGGCGCGGGCAGGCCCTGCGGTGCCGGCGGGCTGTGCGGTGCGGGCGGGGCGCCGGGGGCCGGGTGGCCGCCGTACGCGGCGCCCGGCTGCGGGACGGGACCGGATCCGGCGCCGTGGCCCGCACCCGGTCCGTACACGCCGTCGGCGCCCTGCGCGGCGGGCCCGGACGTCGCGCCGTGTCCCGCGTCCAACTGCGGCGGCAGAGGGGCGGATCCGGCGCCGTACCCGGTGCCGGGGTCGCCCTGCGGGCCCGGGTAGCCGTACCCGGCGCCCGGCTGCTGCGCGGTGCCGCCGCCGTCGTACGGGCCGCCGAGGGCCGGCGGCCGGGCGCCCTCCGGCGGCAGCGGGCCGGGGCCCTGCCCGCCGACGGACGGTGCCTGCGCGCCCCACGACGCCTGATCCGGCGCGCCCCACTGGTTGTCCGCGGGCGACCGCCAGTCCTGGCCGGGCGGCGGGGCCGGCGCCTGCTGGTCGGGACCCCACGGCGTGTCCCACGTCTGGCCGCCGGGCGGGGCCGAGGCGGGGAACTCTCCGCCGGAGCCCCGGCCGTCCGCGCCGCCGCCGGGCGCGACCGGTCCGGCCGTCATGCCCGGCAGCAGGGGTTCACCACCGTCGGAGGGCAGCACGATGCCTTCGCGCGCGATGCGCGCCGAGGGCTCCTCGCCCTGTCCACTCTGCGTCACCGGGACTCCTACTAATGGGGGACCTTGTGAATCGTCGGCTCACGCTACCGGGTCCCCGGAGCCCGGTGCCACGCAGCACAGAACCAGACCTCCTGCCCTGTGAGCGCGGTAACAAAACCGGGTCACCGCACGCTGCTTACGTCACCTCCCCCACACCGTCGCTTCACCCCACCGGCATCACGCCGCCGTCTGAAGCTCCATCCGCGCCCCGAACTCCCGCACCACGGACTCCTCCCGGTACGGCTCGAGCCGCTGCTGAAGGTCCTCCAGATACTCGGCGCCCCGGTTGGAGCGCAGCCCGCCGAGCAGTTCCACCGCCTTCAGACCCGTACTGCAGGCCTGCTCGATTTCACGTTGCTGCACCTGCGCGGTGGCCAACAGCACATAACCGATCGCCCGCCGCCGCGCCCGCGACGCCGGATGCCCGTTCAGCGAGTCCCGGGCGCACCGGGCGGCGGCCTCCGCCTGGCCGAGGTCCCGGTGGCAGTGCGCCAACTCGTCGGCCAGGTACGCCTCGTCGAAGTGGGCGATCCACGCCGGATCGTCACCCGAGGCCGGATCGGCCGCCTCCATGGCGCTCACCGCGCGCCCGGCCGCCGTCTGCGCGGCGAACGCGTCGCCCAGCAGGGCGTGCCCGCGCGCCTCCGCCGCGTGGAACATCGCCTCCGCACGCGGCGTGACCCGCCCGCGCGCGCCCTCCTGCGCCGCCCGCGCCAACTGCGCGATCTCCCGCGGGTTTCCGAGCTGCGCGGCGAGATGACTCATGGAGGCCGCGAGCACGTACCCGCCGTAGCCGCGGTCGCCGGCCGCCTGCGCCAGCCGCAGCGCCTGGATGTAGTAGCGCTGGGCGAGACCCGGCTGTCCGGTGTCGACGGCCATGTACCCGGCCAGTTCGGTCAACCGCGCCACCGCCGCGAACAGATCACGCCCCACCGCCTCGCGGTACGACCCCGCCAGCAGCCCCGAGACCACGCTGTTGAGGTAGTGCACCACGACCGGGCGGACGTGCCCGCTGCCGTACTGGTGGTCCAGGTCGACCAGCGCCTGCGTCATCGCCCGCACGGCCGCCACGTCGGACTGCCCCACGCGCGGCCCGGCGGAGCGCGCCACCTGCCCGTCGGGGGCGGAGATCAGCCAGTCGCGGCTCGGCTCCACCAACGCGGAGGCGGCGACGGACGATCCGGACAGGAAGTCCCGCCGGCCCACGTCGCTGCGCCACAGCTCGCATACCTGCTCGATGGCCCCCAGCACCGTCGGCGAGAACTGGAGACCGACACCCGAGGCGAGGTTCTTGCCGTTGGCCATCCCGATCTCGTCGATCGTGACCGTACGGCCCAGCTTGCGGCCCAGCGCCTCCGCGATGATCGCCGGCGCCCGGCCGCGCGGCTGCTGTCCGCGCAGCCAGCGGGCCACCGACGTCTTGTCGTAGCGCAGATCGAGGCCGTGCTCCGCGCCGCACATGTTGACCCTGCGGGCCAGACCGGCGTTGGAGCATCCGGCTTCCTGGATGAGCGCCTGCAGCCGTTCGTTCGGCTGCCGCGCGACGAGAGGCCTTGCGGCCATGGCGTACCCCCTGAGGCTGCGGTGCCTGCCCTCGCACCGGGTTGACGTTCTTCCGCGGCCGTACTTCTCACGTCCCGGCGAAAAGCTCCGGCCGTGAAGATCGATGCCCCGCTGAAGTGCCGACAATGCGGGACATGTGAGGATTGCCGGGGTTACGGCTGATGCCGACCCTCCTCGTGGTTACCCACCAGCGGATGCGGATCCTCCCGCGCGCCCCCACGGATGCACCCATGCGCCCCGAACACGGAACCGGTGCACCTCCCCCGCGCATGCGCGCGTGCGTAACCCCTGGTGACGGCCGTAGTTGTGTTCATCGTGGAAGAGACCATCGCGGGCACCGACGCCGTACAGATCCCGAAGCAGCGCGGGGAATCGCTGCTGGACGCCGCAGTTCGCTACGCCGAGGAACGACACTGGGACGTGGTCCCGGGCACCTGGCTCGACGCCGTCGACGGCTCGCACCGCTGCTCGTGCGGTGACGCCGCGTGCCCGGCACCCGGCGCGCACCCGGCCCGCCCGGACTGGATGTCGGAGGCGACCGGCAGCGCCACCGTCGCCCGCCGCATGTGGCAGGAACGGCCCACCGCGTCGATCCTGCTGCCCACGGGCCTGACGTTCGACACGGTCTCCGTCCCGGAGACGGCCGGGTTCCTGGCGCTCGCCCGGATGCGGCGGATGGAGCTGACACTGGGCCCGGTGACGCTGACACCGGACCGGCGCATGGAGTTCTTCGTGCTGCCCGGGGCCGCGGCGAAGGTGCCGGACCTGCTGCGGCGGCTCGGGTGGGCGCCGTCGTCGCTGGACCTGACGGTGCGGGGGGAGGGCGACTTCGTCGCCGCGCCGCCGACCCGGGTGGGGTCGCGGGGGGCCGTGCAGTGGGCCTGCCGGCCGACCGTGGCGAACCGGTGGCTGCCGGACGCGGAGGAGCTGATGTCGCCGCTGGCGTACGCGTGCGGGAGGGATCGGTAGGGGTTGGCAGGGGTCGGTAAGGATCGGTAGGGGTGGTCTGTAGGGGTCGGTAGGAACCGGTAGGGGTAGGCGGCTTCGGGGCACGGGTGCCATCTCTTCGGGGGGCGCGGCTTCTTGGGCGCGGCACCTTTGCGGTGCGGCACCTTCGGGATGCGGCACCTTCGGGATGCGGCACCTTTGGGGTGCGGCACCTTCGGGGTGCGTTCCTTTCGGTTGTGGTCTTTCGGTTCGTGTGTTCGCTTCAGGTTTTCGGGGCCTCGTCGGCCCGCCGTAGGCTTCATGCTGACCGGAGGGAGACATCGTGGGGACTGTTGCCGTCAGCGTGCGGGGGCTCTGGAAGCGGTTCGGGCAGCAGGTGGCCGTCGGCGGGGTGGACCTGGAACTGCCCGCGGGGCGGTTCATCGGGCTGGTCGGGCCCAACGGGGCCGGGAAGACCACCACCTTGTCCATGGTGACCGGGCTGCTGCGGCCCGACCAGGGCACCGTCGAGGTCGTCGGGCACGACGTGTGGCAGGACCCCGTCGAGGTCAAGGCCCGGATCGGCGTACTACCGGAAGGACTGCGACTGTTCGAGCGGCTGTCCGGACGTGAACTCCTTGCCTACACCGGCCGGTTGCGCGGACTGCCCGGCGCCGAGGTCGACAAGCGGGCCACCCAGCTCCTCGACGTCCTCGACCTGGCCGGCGCCCAGCACAAGCTCGTCGTCGACTACTCGACCGGCATGCGCAAGAAGATCGGCCTCGCCGCCGCACTCCTGCACAACCCCGAAGTCCTCTTTCTGGACGAGCCGTTCGAAGGCGTCGACCCGGTCTCCGCGCAGACCATCCGGGGCGTCCTGGAGCGGTACACGGCGTCCGGCGCCACCGTCGTGTTCTCCTCCCACGTCATGGAACTCGTCGAGTCGCTGTGCGACTGGGTGGCCGTGATGGCCGCCGGCCGGATCCGCGCCCACGGGCCGCTCGCCGAGGTGCGCGGCGACGCGCCCTCACTCCAGCGGGCGTTCCTGGAACTCGTCGGCGCCGACGGCCGCGACGCCGGCACGGACCTCGACTGGCTCGGCGGAGGCGCCCGGTGAGCGCCCCCGCGATCACCCCCGTCGTCGTCCGGCTGAAACTGTCCCTCCTGCGCAACGGGCTACGGCAGTCCGGCGGACGCAAAGCCGCGTACATCGCCTCCGCGGTCGTGGCGCTGCTGTTCGCCGCGCTCCAGCTCATCGGGCTGATCGCGCTGCGCGGCTTCGACGACGTCGAGTCGCTGGTGGTGCTCCTCGTGGCCGTCCTGGGGCTGGGCTGGGCCGTGATGCCGCTGTTCTTCCCCGGCGGTGACGAGACCCTCGACCCGACCCGGCTGGTGATGCTGCCGCTGCGGCCGCGTCCGCTGGTGCGGGCACTGCTGGCGGCCTCGCTGGTCGGCATCGGGCCGCTGTTCACGGTGAGCCTGCTCGCCGGTTCCGTGATCGCCGTCGCACACGGCGGGACGGCGTTCGCCGTGGGTGTCCTCGCCGTTCCGCTGGCGCTGCTGGTGTGCGTCGCGCTCGCACGGGCGGTCGCCGCCGCCAACGTACGACTGCTCACCAGCCGCAAGGGACGTGACCTCGCGGTGCTCAGCGGGCTGGTGATCGCGGTCGGCGCGCAACTGGTCAACTTCGGTGCGCAGCGGCTCGGCTCGTCCGGACTGGAGCAGCTCGCGCCGGCGGCGGACGTACTGCGGTGGCTGCCGCCCGCGTCGGCGCTCGGCGCGGTGCACTCGGCGGGCGAAGGGTCGTACGGCGTCGCGGCGGCGCAACTCGCGCTGACTGCGTCGGCGTTGGCGGTGCTGCTCGTGGTGTGGTCGCGGACCCTGACCCGGCTGATGACCTCGCCCGACGGCTCCACCCTGCCGGCCGGCGACACCACGGTCCGCGAACGCGGAACGAGCGGGCCCGCCCGGCTGCTGCCACCGGGCCGCACCGGTACGGCCATGGAGCGCACCCTGCGGTACGTCTGGCGCGACCCCAAGACCAAGGCCGCGTGGGTGACCTCGCTGGCGGTCGGACTGATCGTGCCGGTGTTCAACGCCTGGCAGGGCACCGGATCGGTGTACTTCGCCTGCTTCGCCGCCGGGATGCTCGGCATCCAGATGTACAACCAGTTCGGACAGGACACCTCCGCGTTCTGGATGGTCGCCATGACGATCTCCTCGCCGCGGGACGCCTACGTCGAACTCCGCGCCCGCGCGCTGGCCCTCCTCCTGATCACCCTGCCCTACGCGGCGCTCGTCACCGTCCTCACGACCGCGATGCTCGGCGACTGGGCGCGGCTGCCGGAGACGCTGGGCCTGTCCTTCGCGCTGCTCGGCGCGATGCTGGCGACGGGTGCGTGGACGTCGGCACGGTTCCCGTACTCGATCCCGCAGGAGGGCTACAAGAACGTCGCGCCGGGGCAGACCGGGCTGGCGTGGATCTCCATCTTCGGCGGGATGCTCACGGCGGCCGTGCTCTGCGCGCCGGTCATCGGCCTCACGATCTGGCTGAACGTGAGCGAGGCCGGGGACGGGCGACTGTGGCTGCTGCTGCCCGTGGGCGCGGTGTACGGGGCGGGCCTGGCGCTGGGCGGTCTGCGCCTGGCCGCGCCGCTGACGGCTCGTCGGCTGCCGGAGATCCTTACGGCGGTCAGCAAGGGGTGAGCGCGGGGCGCGGCGGCGCTGCGCGGAGTGCGGTGCGCGGGTGCGCGGGCTGTGTGCGGTGCGCGGTGGTGCGCGGGTGGGATGCCGGCGGTGCGGGCGGTGCGCGGGTGCGGTGCGCGGGCTGTGTGCGGAGTGCGGTGCGCCGGTGGGATGCGGGCGGTGCGCGGTGATGCGCGGGCGGTGCGGGCGGGGTGCGGTGCGCGGGCGGGGTGCGGGTGCGCGGGTGGTGCGGTGCGTGCGAGGCGGTGGGTGGGTCGGGGGGGGGGGGGGGGGGGGGGGGGGGGGGGGGGGGGGGGGGGGGGGGGGGGGGGGGGGGGGGGGGGGGGGGGGGGGGGGGGGGGGGGGGGGGGGGGGGGGGGGGGGGGGGGGGGGGGGGGGGGGGGGGGGGGGGGGGGGGGGGGGGGGGGGGGGGGGGGGGGGGGGGGGGGGGGGGGGGGGGGGGGGGGGGGGGGGGGGGGTGTCCGTCCTCGGACCGGCGCGGAATGGGGCATTGGAGAGGTGGGGGCGTTGACGCGCCGGTCGCTGCGGGCGGACACCCCCGCCCCGCCCCCTCCGCGCCGTACGCGGCAGTCCCCGCCGGCCCGGTGCGGTCTCCGGAGGAAGTACTCCGGTGGGTCAGTCGGTGGTGAGGGTGTCCAGGAAGGGCTCGATCACGGACAGCCACTTCTCCGGCTGGTCGTAGTGGACCAGGTGGCCCGCGTCGGCGACCTCCGCGTACTGGCCGTGGGGCAGGACCCGCACCATCTCCTGGGCCTCCGCGCGGCCCAGTTCGCCGTCGAGGCCGCGGACCACCAGGGCCGGGCAGCGCACCTGGGCCAGCTCCTCCCAGTGCGCGTCGTACACCCACGTCTCGCGGGAGCGGAGCATCTGGTCCGGGTCGAACACCGGACGCCAGCCGTCGGGGGACTCGGCCATCACCTCGGCGTAGAACGCGCCGCGGGCCGGGTTGGGCCGCTCCACCCACGGGTCGTCCTCGCCGAACCACTTGCGTACGTCGGCGAGTGTCGCGAACGGGACCGGCCAGGCCTTGAACCACTCCGCCCACACGCGCTGCGACGCCGCCCCGAGCGCGGAGGCCCGCATGTCGCAGATGATCAGGCCGCGGACCAGGTCCGGGCGTTTGGCGGCCAGTTGCCAGGCGGTCAGCGCGCCCATCGCGTGGCCGATGAGGACGGTGGGGCCCAGGTCGAGCTGTTCCAGGGCGGCCTCGGCGTCGTTCACGTAGGCGTCACGGGTGAAGGCGGCCTGCGGAGGCTTGTCGCTGCGGCCGTGGCCGCGCTGGTCGAGGGCGATCGCACGGTACCGCGCGGAGAGGCGCCGGGCGGTCGGCGCCCAGTGCGAGGCGCGGCCCATCAGGCCGTGGAGCAACAGCACGCCCGGTGCGGCGGTGTCCGACCCGTCCTTCGGCGGGTCGCCGAACTCCCAGGCGGCCAGCCGCACGCCGTCCGCCCCGGTCACGTCGATGCGTCGCGCCATGTGCCTGGACCCCCAAGCTCGCTGCCTGCCCGCCGACTGGTTGTACCCGCAGGTTATCGAATGCGCATTCGAAGACGCCGTCTTGCGCGGCAACACCGCTCGTTCGAGTGACCCGCTCCGGGGATTGATCGCCGCGGCTCAGGGGAGACCTTCATCGGGAGGCGGACCGCTCGGGGAAAACGGTCCGAGGGGAATGACCCTGAGAGCTCGGGGCTCCGGGTCAGCACAGGGGAGGACAGGCCCCGGCGCCGCGCGGCGCCGGGGCTCCTCACGTGATCACGGCACATCGTCCCGCCCCTCCCCGGCCCGATGACATCGCTGTCACCCCGGCCAAGAACCCCTCCGGTCATATGCCTCACGCCACAGCGTCGCACGGGAACCCGGCGAGCGCTGCGATTCCACGGACTGGATCTTGGAACGGCGCGTTCGCGCCGGTACTCAGGGCTTGGCGACGAACACGTGCGAGGCGACGTCCGACTCCAGCTCGGCCGCCTCACCACTGCTGCCGACCAGCACACCGCCGGCCGACTCCGTCACGCTCACCACCGAACCCGGCTGCACACCGGCCCGGCGCAGCGTGTACATCAGCTGCGCGTCCGTCTGGATCGGTTCGCCGATCCGGCGCACCACGACCGTCTTGCCCTCGGCGCCGGGGTCGAGATCGGCCAGCGACACCATGCCCTCGTCGAGGAACGGGTGCGCGCCGTCCTTCTCGCCCAGCTCCTCCAGGCCCGGGATCGGGTTGCCGTACGGCGACTCGGTCGGGTGCCGCAGCAGCTCCAGCACGCGGCGCTCGACGGCCTCGCTCATCACGTGCTCCCAGCGGCACGCCTCGGCGTGCACCTGCTCCCACTCCAGGCCGATCACATCGACCAGCAGGCACTCGGCGAGGCGGTGCTTGCGCATCACGCGGGTCGCCAGCCGACGGCCCTCCTCCGTCAGCTCCAGGTGCCGGTCGGTGGCGACGGACACCAGGCCGTCGCGCTCCATCCGCGCCACCGTCTGGCTGACCGTCGGCCCGCTCTGGTCGAGCCGCTCGGCGATCCGGGCGCGCATGGGGACCACACCTTCCTCCTCCAGCTCGAGGATGGTGCGGAGATACATCTCCGTGGTGTCGATCAGTCCGGACATACATGCCCCTCGATGAGATCTGCGGATGGCTCTGCCGGAGGCTGGACGGCTCACCGGCGCGTGCGCTGGCCCAGGCCTCAATTCTTGCGCATCCGACCGACAACCGGGTCGCGCCTTGGAAACGAGCGGTTCCGGGCCCGGGGAACGGTGCCGTGGGGCACCGTATTGACAGGGCACTGGTCCAGACCGCACGGTGATCCACACCACTCCTTCCCGAAGGGATGCCGCATGAGCGACCGCACGCCGTCCGGACGGTTCCTCGACGCCGCGATCGAGCTGCTGCAGCGGATCCGCGACGAGGAGGACGCGTCGGTGACGGCCGCGGGGACCCTGCTGGCCGACACGGTCGCGGACGGCGGCCGCCTCTTCGCCTTCGGCGCCGGGCACTCCTCGCTCGCCGCGCAGGACCTCGTCTACCGCGCGGGCGGACTGGCCCTGATGAACCTGCTCACCGTCCCGGGGATGGTGGGCGTGGACGTGATGCCGGCGACGCTGGGCTCCGCGCTGGAACGCGTCGACGGGCTCGCCGGCGTCGTGCTGGAGTGCTCGCCGCTGCGCGCGGGCGACGCGCTGCTGATCATCTCGCTGTCCGGGCGCAACGCGCTGCCCGTGGAGATGGCCCTGAAGGCCCGCGCCATGGGCGTGAAGGTGATCGGCGTGACCTCGGTGGCGTACGCGACGCGTACGACGTCGCGGCACTCCTCCGGGACGTTCCTGAAGGACCACTGCGACCTGGTGCTGGACTCCCGCATCGCGGTCGGTGACGCGGAGCTCACTCTCGACAACGTGCCCGCGCCCTTCGCGCCCGCGTCCACGGTCGTCACCTCGGCGCTCCTCCAGGCCGTCGTGGCCACCGCCGCCGCCACCCTCGCCGACCGCGGCATCGAGCCGCCGCTGCTGCGCTCCGGCAACGTGGACGGCGGCCACGAGTGGAACGCCCGCGTCTTCGAGGAGTACGGCGACCGGATCTTCTACCAGTACTGATGACGTCGTGACCGGGCCCCGGTCAGTGGTCGTCCGGGGCGAGGTTCGCGAGGTCGAGGGCGGTGGCGATGTGGGTGGCCACGTCCTCCGCGTACATGGCGTCGGCGCGTTCGAACGGGTTGCGGCCGGCACCGCGCAGAAACGTCACGGCACCGAGCGTGCGGCCGCGGCTGCGCAGCACCGCGCACAGGGCGTGCACCGTGTCCGCCGGCCACTGCCGGGACAGGGCCCACGTCCGCGCCGCCTCGGCGCCGGCGGCCCCCGCGCTCGCCCGGACCGAGCCGCACCGCTCCACGCACTGCACCGCCGGGTGGCCGTCGCCGTAGCGCACCGGCAGTCCCGCCTGCCCGGCGAGCCTGCTCGGCCCCGGGGAGCCGGACGGGGTGGCGGCGATCCGCACCAGCCGCACCCGCGCGGCCCCGTCCGCCGTGCCCTCGGCGACCCGGTCGATCAGCGCGTGGTCGGCGAACCCGGCGAGCGCGAAGTCCAGATGGACCGTCACCGCCTCCGCAGGGTCCTCGCACTCCGCCGCCGCGCGCGCCGCACGGTGCAGCTGCTGCGCGCGGAACCGCAGCAGCGACGCCTCCTGCTCCCCCTGCCGCGCCTCGGTCACGTCCTGGAACATCCAGCCCACCCCGAGCGGAACGGGCTCCTCCGCGAGAGGTGACGCCAGCCGCACGAACCCGCTGCGCCAGCACCGCCGCCGCTCGCCCTCCGGCGTGCGCACGCTCACCCACAGCTCGGCGGGCGCCGGCGGCGCCCCCTCGGCCAGCACGTGTGTGAGCGCGCTCTCCAGTTCCTCCGCGCCCTGCGTCAGCAACTCCCCCAGCGGACGCCCCAGCACGGCCGTGCGCCCGGCGCCCAGCGCCCGCGCGGCGTGCGCGTTCACCACGGCGGGCCGCAGGTCGGCGTCGACCAGCACGACACCCCAGCTCGCGTCCTCCAGCAGCGCCTCGCTCAGGGCGATCGACCGCTCCAGGTCGATCTGCGCGTGCACCTCGCTGAACGCGCAGTACACGCCGGCCGGCTTGCCGTCCGGCCCGTGCACCGCGGCCGACTGCGTGCGCACCAGCACCCGGCCGCCGTCCTTGGTCAGCAGCGCGAACTCGTTCACCTGCCGGCCCGGCGCGTCCATGGCCGACATCAGCCGCGCCTCGACCTCCTCGGCGTCCGCGCTGCGCACGGCCCACCCGGCGAAACCGGCCCGGCCCACCGCCTCGGCGGCGGTCCAGCCGAGGATCCGCTCCGCCTCGCGGTTCCAGTGCGTGACGACACCGTCCGCGTCGAAGGCGCACAGGGCGGCGTCCATGCCGTCCAGCAGCGCGGCGAGCAGATCGGAGCCGTCACCGCCCTCCCGCGCGGGCTCGGGCTCCTCCGGCCCCAGCTCGTCGGTGATCCCACTACGCCGGGAAGCACTCACCTGGACCCCCTGCAGGCTGCGTCCGTGCGTACGGCACGACGGTTCGCTCACTTGCAATCATTCAACTTGAACGTGACGCAGCGCACATCGGGTTCCCGCAAGATTGAGGGAATCGTTGTACGACTGATCGCGCCGGGCCCGGCCACGTGCGAAAAGGCACCGGACCGAAGATCGCTCACCGGTGCGACCGACCACGCCCCCCACTCCGGGGGACCGGTCGTTCACCGGTTCTCGAACCGGGTCCAGAAGTGGTGGACGATCTCGTCGAGGTAGCGCCGCCCGGTCTCGCCGGAGGAGACGTCGCCGGCCCGGCTGAGGGTGACGGCCATGAGGGTCTGGTACTCGTCGTGCATGGCGCGCAGCGTGCTCTTCAGCTCGCGGCGCTCGATGGACAGCAGGTCGGAGATCTCCCGGATGTGCGCCTGCCAGCGGGTGGAGACGGCCTCGGTGAGCAGCCGGGCCAGTTCCTCCTCGCCGCCGGTGATGGCGAGCAGCGCCCGCGGCGGCAGCCCGAGGGCCGCGCCGAGCAGGGACGACTCTCGCGGTCCGCCGGTCCAGCGGCCGGACTCCTCCATCGCGAGGTAGGCGCTGAGGGTGAGGCCGGTGGCGCGGGCGATGTCCTCGGGGGCCACTCCGCGGGCGATGCGGTGCTCCCGCAGGGTGCGGGGGGCGCCCATGAGGTCGCGGGGCGCGCACCACAGGGCACCGGCCAGGGCGGTGAGTTCCTGGGCGTTCGGCACGGCGAGGCCGCGTTCCCAGGCGGTGATGTGGTCGGGGGTGATGTGGGTCATTCCGTAGGAGGCGCGCATGCCGTAGGCGACGTGGCCGGGGGCCATCCCGACTTTCTCGCGCAGGATGCGGGCGGCGCGTGCGCTGAAGGGGAGTGGAGGATGCACGGTGGGAGAGTAGGGAGCGACGGAGGGTGAGCACCACGGTCCTTGTCGCCTGCATCCCGTTATGGCGGGAAGGTCGCCGCCGATTCTGTAGGAAGCAACGGAGATCATTGCGCTCGCAACTGCCACTTCCTGCAGGGGTGTTGACGTGGGCACAGTGCTCCGTAGGATCCGCACGCAGGCTGCCGCAGGTGTGACCGCATACCGACTGCCGCGTTTCCCCGGCGGCACCGTCGTGCATTCGTCCCCCGCGCACGCCCAGGAGATTCCCCATGCAGACCATGAAGACCGGCCCGGCCGACCCCGCACCCCCCAGAGGCGGCGGCGCGCTCGACCGATTCTTCCGCATCAGTGAACGCGGCTCGACGTACGCCCGGGAGATACGCGGCGGTTTCGCAACGTTCTTCACTATGGCGTACATCCTCGTACTGAACCCGATCATCCTCGGCAGTACCGAGGACAAGTTCGGTGACAAGCTGGATCCGGCCCAGCTGGCGACCGCCACGACCCTGGTCGCCGCCGTGATGACGATCATCATGGGTGTGGCCGGCAACCTGCCGCTCGCCCTGGCCGCGGGCCTCGGCCTGAACGCCGTCGTCGCGTTCCAGATCGCTCCGTTGATGAGCTGGGACGACGCGATGGGCCTCGTGGTCCTCGAGGGTCTGCTGATCTGCGTCCTGGTGCTGACCGGTCTGCGCGAGGCCGTCATGCACGCCATCCCGCAGCCGCTCAAGCAGGCCATCAGCGTCGGCATCGGCATGTTCATCGCGTTCATCGGCTTCGTGGACTCCGGGTTCGTCACCCGCATCCCCGACGCGGCCAACACCACCGTGCCCGTGCAGCTCGGCACGGGCAGCCTCACCGGCTGGCCGATGCTGGTGTTCTGCCTCGGCGTGCTGCTGACGGTCGTCCTCATGGCCCGCAAGGTGCGCGGCGCGATCCTCATCAGCATCGTGGCGATGACCCTGCTCTCCGTCGTCATCAACGAGCTGGCCGACGTGAAGTCCTGGGGTCTGACGGCGCCGGAGCTGCCGGACAACCCGGTCGCCGCGCCCGACTTCGGGCTGCTGGGCCAGTTCGACCTGCTCGGCTCGTTCGGCCAGATCAGCGTGCTCACCGCGGTGCTGCTGATCTTCACGCTGATCCTGTCGGACTTCTTCGACACCATGGGCACCGTCGTCGGTGTCACCGCCGAGGCCGGGCTGCTCGACGAGCGCGGCCAGGTCCCCGGCCTGGGCAAGGTCCTGCTCATCGACAGCGCGGCGGCCGTCGCGGGCGGTGCGGCGTCCTCCTCGTCGGCCACCACCTACATCGAGTCCGCCGCCGGTGTCGGCGAGGGCGCCCGGACCGGCTTCGCCAACCTCGTCACCGGTGGTCTGTTCGCGCTGGCGCTGTTCTTCACGCCGGTGCTGACCATCGTGCCGATGCAGGCCGCCTCGCCGGCGCTGATCGCGGTGGGCTTCCTGATGATGACGCAGGTCAGGCACATCGACTGGAACCGCTACGACCTCGCCGTCCCGGCGTTCCTGACGATCGTCGTCATGCCGTTCACGTACTCCATCAGCAACGGCATCGGCGCCGGCTTCATCGCCTACGTCGTCATCAAGGCCTGCCTGGGCAAGGCCCGCGAGGTGCACTGGCTGCTCTGGGGCACCGCGGGGCTCTTCCTCGCGTACTTCGCCATCGACCCGGTGAAGCAGCTGCTGGGCATCTGACCCCGGCGGACCGCCTCGGCCGGCCGACGGAGAAAAAAGTGGTTGATCCGAGCCGAAGCGCTTCTTAAGGTGGCGGTACTTCGGAAAGGAGGTGGTTCGGCAGATGTACACACACCGGACGGAAGAGGTGACTGCGGGCTAGTGGCCCGTCGTCGTACTCGGTTCGGCGCCGGACCAGCGTGCGCGAGCAGCACGCAGCCGGCCTAATCCAACGCAGTCACCCGACCCGCGAGTCGCCGGTAACGTCCGGCCGGCTCCTCCCCGAGGGAGGAACCAGACTCGCGGGTCGCCTGCGTTTTCCGGGCCCTTTGCGCCCGGCGTCCCTCTCCTCGGTCAGCGGGCGATGTCCGCGTAGCCCTCGATCTCGCGCGGGTCGCGGCTGCCCGGGCCGACGTAGCGCGCCGAGGGCCGCACCAGGCGGCCGGTGCGCTTCTGCTCCAGGATGTGCGCCGACCAGCCCGCCGTGCGGGCGCAGGTGAACATCGAGGTGAACATGGGGGCCGGGACCTCGGCGAAGTCCAGCACGATGGCGGCCCAGAACTCGACGTTGGTGGCCAGGACCCGGTCGGGGCGGCGGGCGTGGAGTTCGGCCAGGGCGGCCTTCTCCAGCGCCTCGGCGACCTCGAAGCGCGGGGCGCCCAGCTCGCGGGCGGTGCGGCGCAGGACGCGGGCCCGGGGGTCCTCGGCGCGGTAGACGCGGTGCCCGAAGCCCATCAGCCGCTCGCCCCGGTCCAGGGCCTGCTTGACGTACGCCTCGGCGTCCCCGGTGCGCTCGATCTCCTCGATCATGTGCAGCACTCGGGAGGGGGCGCCGCCGTGCAGCGGTCCCGACATGGCGCCGACGGCACCGGAGAGGGCGGCCGCGACGTCCGCGCCGGTCGAGGCGATGACCCGGGCGGTGAACGTGGAGGCGTTCATGCCGTGCTCCGCGGCCGACGTCCAGTAGGCGTCCACCGCCTTGACGTGCCGCGGGTCGGGCTCGCCGCGCCAGCGGATCATGAACCGCTCGACGATGGACTCGGCCTTGTCGATCTCGCGCTGCGGCACCATGGGCCGGCCCTGGCCGCGCGCGGACTGGGCGACGTACGACAGGGCCATGACGGCGGCGCGGGCGAGGTCGTCGCGGGCCTGCCCGGCGTCGATGTCCAGGAGCGGTTTCAGGCCCCACACGGGCGCCAGCATGGCGAGCGCGGACTGCACGTCGACGCGGATGTCGCCGGAGTGCACGGGGATCGGGAACGGCTCGGCGGGCGGCAGTCCGGGGTTGAACGCCCCGTCGACCAGCAGCCCCCAGACGTTGCCGAAGGAGACGTGACCGACCAGGTCCTCGATGTCGACGCCCCGGTACCGCAGGGCGCCGCCCTCCTTGTCCGGTTCGGCGATCTCCGTCTCGAACGCGACGACTCCTTCGAGCCCGGGTACGAAGTCGGACATCAGGCGGCTCCTCGTGAGGTGGGTGACAGATGGTGTTGTGGGGTGGGACGACCATGTGTCGGTCAAGTAGGTGCTGCTGGGCGAGGCGTCCGGTGGATCCACGGTCGTCTGGCGGGACTCGCGGTCCGGGACGTCACCCCTGTGATGCCCGGCTGGCGGTCACCCAACCGGATCAGTGCCAGCACGATATCCCCGGGTGCCATCTTTGGGGAGAGTTCGCGGCACTCAGTGCCATGCGTGACGTAGGACACGGCCGCCCCGGGCGCCCGGCGCATGCGGCAGGATGACGGCGTGACCGACCGCGACGCCGTGCCCTTCGATCTCGCCTCGATGCGCAAGCAGTACCGGGCCGACGGGCTCTCCGAGACCGACCTGGCCGCCACTCCCGTCGAGCAGTTCGCCCGCTGGTTCCGGCAGGCCGCGACGGAGGGCGGGCTGTTCGAGCCGAACGCGATGGTCGTCTCGACGGCGGACGCGCAGGGCCGGCCCAGTTCCCGCACGGTGCTGCTGAAGCACTTCGACGACGAGGGCTTCGTCTTCTACACGAACTACGACTCCCGCAAGGCCCGCGACCTCGGCGAGAACCCGCACGTCTCGCTGCTGTTCCCCTGGCACCCGATGGCCCGGCAGGTCATCGTCACCGGCACGGCGCGGCGCACCGGCCGGGACGAGACGGCGGCCTACTTCCGCTCCCGGCCGCACGGCTCCCAGCTCGGCGCGTGGGCCAGCGGCCAGTCGTCGGTGATCTCCGGCCGGGCGGAGCTGGACGCCGTCTACGCCGAGCTGGCGGCCCGCTACCCGGAGCACGAGCAGGTGCCGGTGCCGCCGCACTGGGGCGGCTTCCGCGTGGTGCCGTCGGCGGTGGAGTTCTGGCAGGGACGCGAGAACCGTCTCCACGACCGCCTGCGGTACGTCCGCGAGCCGGACGACAGCTGGCGGGTGGAGCGGCTGAGTCCGTGAACGGGCAGCACACCCGCGCGCCGGGTGCAGCCGCAAACCCTTCGCCGCGCTGGACGGCGGTCGAGGCCCGCGCCCTCGCCACGCGCGCAGCGGTGACGGCGGCGCCACGCGCGGCGGTGTGACGGCCGAGGACGTCAGCGGCGGCCTCGGTGCGGTGCGCGGCGCTCGCGAGCAGGCGTGGTCGCGCGGCGCCTCACAACTTGCCCCACACGAGTCCGGTGCGGTGGCCGCCGAGGGCGCCGGAGAACCGGGCCTGGAACTCGGGCGTGAACTCGGGCCAGTTCCAGAACGTGAAGCCGAGGTGGGCGAAGGTGAAGTAGTCGTCGGCCCAGCTCCACTCGGGCAGCGGGACGGACTCGGCGCAGGCGGGGCAGGCGACCTCTGCCTGCCCGGTCTCCTGCCAGGTCTCGATGGCGTCCCTGAACGGCTCCCAGGCGGCGTCGATCGTGTCCCAGTGGTCCGTGACCAGCGGCGTGGTGGCCGCACACCGCGGGCAGGTCACCGCCTCCGCTTCGCCCTGCCCGCCGTCGAAGACCGTGCGCCCGACCACCACGGCCAGTCCGTCCGTCGGCTTCCACTCGGCGTCGTCGTCCGCCACGGCGCGGTGCCAGTCCGGGCCGGGCGGATGCCCCAGCGGCACACCGAGGACGCAGCCGGTGCGCTCCGCGAGGACGATGCCTTCGGTCACCAGCCACGCCACCGCGCGGTCCGCGAGCCGCGCCGCCTCGTCGGCACCGGCGTCGAGGTCGACGATCGTCTGGAAGTAGTCACCCATGCGGAGACCTTAGGGCCTGTCGTTCGGATCATCCCGGGGTCGTGGGGTCCGGCTCGGGCATCTGCGGCGTTGTCGTCGGTTGCCGACTCCCCCACGCTCGGCTCCGCTCGCGCGGGGGCACCCCCACCGCGTTGTCGCCCTCCTCCGCCGTGCAGCTGCACGCACCGGACCCCGCTCGGGCCGGTCGAAAGGGCACCGCACCTCACAGCCGCGCTGATCCGAACGACAGACCCTGGGCCCCGCCACTGACGACGCCGTCAGCGCAGCGCCTCGTCCAGCAGCACCGCCCACTGCGCCACCACGCGTTCCCGGCGGGCCGTGTCGTCCGTGAGGAGGTTGGCCAGGCCCAGGCCGCGGGCCATGTCGAGCAGTCCCTGGACGGTTTCGCGGACGCCGAGGCGGGACTCGTCGGCGCCGAGGAGGTCGACGGCGATGCGGTGGGTCTCGCGGCCGACGCGCGACTCCAGCTCGGTCACGCGCGGGCGCAGCTGCTCCTCGTCGGAGGCGGCCACCCACAGGTGGAGGGCGGCGCGGAAGAGCGGCCCGGTGTAGAGGTCGACCAGCGCGGCGACCACGGCGCGGCGGTCACCGGCCGCCGTGCCGTCGGGGAAGAGGGCGCGCAGCGCGGTGGAGCGTTCCTCGGCGACGTACTCGACGGCGGCCGTGAACAGGTCCTCGCGGGTCGGGAAGTGGTGCTGGGCGGCGCCCCGGGAGACGCCCGCGCGTTCGGCGACGACGGAGACCGTGGAGCCGGCCCAGCCGCGTTCGGCGAGGCAGGCCACGGCGGCCTCCAGGAGCCGCTGCCGGGTGGCCCGGCTGCGGTCCTGCTTGGGGACTCGTTCGGCACGGTCGGCCGTGCTCACACCACCCATTCCGGATCCCGTCGTCCGAGGAAGGCCGTCATTCCCTCGCGCGCGGCGGCGGAGGCGAAGAGGCGGGCCGAGAGCGCGGTCAGGCCGGCCGCGTCCCGGTCGAAGGTCTCCAGCACCCTAGCCGTGAGCAGCCGTTTCGTCTCGGCCAGGGCTTCGGGTGCGGCTTTGCGCAGGCCGTCCAGGACGGGCGCGAGGACCTCGTCCACGTCGTCGCCGGCCGCCGTGAGCAGGCCGATGCGGGCGGCCTCGGCGGCGTCCAGGCGCTCACCGGTGAGGCAGTAGCGGGCCAGGGCGCGCGGGTCGGTGCGCGGCAGCAGCGGCAGCGAGACGACGGCGGGGGCGACGCCGATGCGGACCTCGGTGAGGGCGAAGGTCGCCGTGTGGGAGGCGGCGGCGATGTCGCAGGCGGCGAGCAGGCCGACGCCGCCCGCGCGGACGTGGCCGGTGACCCGTGCGACGACCGGCTTGGGCAGCTCGACGATCTGCCGCAGCAGGGCGACGAGCGCGTCGGGTGCAGGAGGGTCGCGCAGGTCGGCGCCGGCGCTGAAGGTGGTGCCGGTGTGGGTGAGGACCACGGCGCGGACGGCGGTGTCCTCGCCGGCGTCGGTCAGCGCGTCGGCCAGCTCACCGACGAGGGCGGCGGACAGGGCGTTGCGGCGCTCCGGGGCGTCGAGGCTCAGGGTCTCGACGCCCCGTGCGCGGGTGCGGACGATCAGTGGCACCGGGTCGTGGACGGGCGGGTCCGCGGGGTCGGCGGCTGCGTACTCACTGCGGGACACGGTTCCTCCGAGGCGGACACGGCGGCTCAGTACGACTTGGGCAGACCCAGGGTCTGGTGGGAGACGTAGTTGAGGATCATCTCCCGGCTGACCGGCGCGATTCGGGACACGCGTGCGGCCGTGATCAGTGAGGCGAGGCCGAACTCGCGGGTGAGGCCGTTGCCGCCGAGCGTGTGCACCGCCTGGTCGACCGCCTTCACGCACGCCTCGGCCGCCGCGTACTTGGCCATGTTGGCGGCCTCGCCGGCGCCCGTGTCGTCGCCCGCGTCGTACAGGTGGGCGGCCTTCTGCATCATCAGGCGGGCGAGTTCGAGGTCGATGTGCGCCTGGGCGAGCGGGTGGGCGATCGCCTGGTGGGCGCCGATGGGAGTGTCCCAGACGGTGCGTTCCCGCGCGTAGGCGACGGCGCGGGCCAGGGCGTACCGTCCCATGCCGATCGCGAAGGCGGCGGTCATGATGCGTTCGGGGTTGAGTCCGGCGAACAGTTGGAGCAGGCCCGCGTCCTCGTCGCCGACGAGCGCGTCGGCGGGCAGCCGTACGTCGTCGAGGACCAGTTCGAACTGCTTCTCGGTGGCGTTGAGTTCCATGTCGATGGGCCGCCGCCGGAAGCCCTCGGTGTCGCGCGGGACGATGAACAGGCAGGGCTTGAGGCGTCCGGTGCGGGCGTCCTCGGTGCGGCCGACGACGAGGGTGGCGTCGGCGATGTCGACGCCGGAGACGAACACCTTGCGGCCGGTGAGGATCCAGTCGCCGCTGTCCGTCTCGCGCCGTGCGGTGGTGGTGATGCGGTGCGAGTTGGAGCCGGCGTCGGGTTCGGTGATGCCGAAGGCCATCAGGCGGCTGCCGTCGGCGAGCGCGGGCAGCCACTGCCGTTTCTGGGCCTCGGTGCCGAAGCGGGAGATGACGGTGCCGCAGATCGCCGGGGAGACGATCATCATCAGCAGGGGGCTGCCGGCGGCGCCCATCTCCTCCAGGACGAGGCAGAGTTCGGTGATGCCGCCACCGCCGCCGCCGTAGGCCTCCGGCAGGTTGACGCCGATGTAGCCCAGCTCGGCGGCCTCCTGCCAGAACTGTTTGTGGTCGGTGCCGGGTGTGCGCGGGTGGTTCTTCGCGAAGGAGGCGACCGCTTGGCGGAGTGACGTGTGCTCACTTGATTCGATCACCGGCATGAGCGCTCCTGGGGGGAGGGGGCTTCGGGTCGTGTGGCGGGTGGCGGGTGCGGTTCGTCGTGGGTGCTCGCGCGGGTCACCGCGCCTCTCAGGCCGGCTGCACCACCGCGAGCAGCATGCCGGGCTCCACCTGCTGTCCCGGTGTCGCGTGGAGGGCGGTGAGGGTTCCGGTGGCCGGGGCCGTGATCCTGTGCTGCATCTTCATCGCCTCCAGCCACAGCAGGGGCTGTCCGGCCTCCACCGCGGCTCCCTCGGCCAGGCCGTCGGCGATGCGGACGACCGTGCCGGGCATGGGGGCGAGCAGGGAGCCGGGGGCGTGCTGGACGGTGGGGTCGGGGAAGCGGGGCAGGGCGGTGAGGGCGGTGGCGCCGACGTACACGCGGTCGCCGTAGCGGCTGACCTCGTAGCGGCGTCGTACGCCGTCCACGTCGAGGACGACGAGAGCGGCGTCGGCGTGGACCACGTGGACGCCGTCGGCCGTGAGTCCGTCCCGGGTGTGCCGGTAGCGCACCTCGTGCTCCTCGCCGGCCGTCGCGTAGCGCCTGGTCTGCGGCTGTGAGGGCAGGTTGCGCCAGCCGCCGAAGCGGGAGCGGCCGTGGGCGTCGGCGAGGGCTGCGGCCAGCGGTGCGTACGGGTCCGGGGCCGGTGCGGTCAGCTCGGGCAGGTGGCGGTCGTAGAAGCCGGTGTCCATGCGGGCCTGCGCGAACTCCTCGTGTCTCAGCGAGCGGACGAGGAGGTCGCGGTTGGTGACGGGGCCGTGGATCACCGCGCGTTCCAGGGCGGAGGCGAGCTTGCGGATCGCCTCGGCGCGGGTGGGCGCGTGGGCGACGGCCTTGGCGAGCAGCGGGTCGTAGTGGACGCCGATGTCGTCGCCGTCGCTGTAGCCGGTGTCCAGGCGGACGGTGCCGGGGACGGCGAGGCGGTGCAGGCGGCCGGTCTGCGGGGACCAGTCGCGGGCGGGGTCCTCGGCGTAGAGGCGGGCCTCGACGGCGTGGCCGCGCGCGGGCGGCGGGGTGTCGTCCAGGGCGTGGCCCTCGGCGATGCGGATCTGCTCGGCGACCAGGTCGACGCCGAACACGGCCTCGGTGACGGGGTGTTCGACCTGGAGGCGGGTGTTCATCTCCAGGAAGTGCGCCCGCTCGCCGGCGACGAGGAACTCGACGGTGCCGGCACCGGTGTAGCCGACGGCGCGGGCGGCCCGTACGGCGAGGGCGTGCAGTTCGTCGGTGAGGCGCCGGGACAGGCCGGGCGCCGGGGCCTCCTCGATCACCTTCTGGTGGCGGCGCTGGAGGGAGCAGTCGCGGGTGCCGAGCGTCCACACGGTGCCGTGGGTGTCGGCGAGGACCTGTACCTCGACGTGGCGTCCGCCCGCCTCGCCGCCGAGGTACGGCTCCACGAACACCTCGCCGTCGCCGAAGGCGCTCGCGGCCTCGGCGCGGGCGGCGGCCAGTGCGCCGTCGAGGTCCGCGAGCCGCCGTACGACGCGCATGCCGCGGCCGCCGCCGCCCGCCGCGGCCTTCACCAGCACCGGCAGGGCGGCCTCGGTGACCTCGCGCAGCGGCTCGACGCCCATGAGTTCCTTGGCGCGCGTCTTGGACGCCATCGCCTCGATCGCCTCCGGCGGCGGGCCGATCCACACCAGTCCGGCGTCGCGGACGGCGCGGGCGAAGGCGGCGTTCTCGGAGAGGAAGCCGTAGCCGGGGTGGACGGCGTCCGCGCCGGCGGCGAGGGCGGCCTTCACGATCAGGTCGCCGCGCAGATAGGTGTCGGCGGGCGCCGAGCCCGGCAGCCGTACGGCCGTGTCGGCGACGCGCGCGTGGAGCGCGTGCTCGTCGGCGTCCGAGTGCACGGCGACCGTGCGGATGCCCAGCTCGTGGCAGGTGCGGGCGACCCGGCAGGCGATCTCGCCGCGGTTCGCCACCAGAACGGAAGTAATCACGGGCCTCACATCCGGAAGACGCCGAAGCCACCGCGCGCGCCCTGGTAGGGCGCGGTGTGGATGGCCGACAGGCACAGGCCGAGGACGGTGCGGGTGTCGCGCGGGTCGATGACGCCGTCGTCGTACAGCCGCCCGGACAGGAACATGGGCAGCGACTCGGCTTCGATCTGCTGCTCCACCACGGCGCGCAGTCCCGCGTCCGCCTCGTCGTCGTACGGCTGTCCCTTGGCCGCCGCCGACTGGCGGGCGACGATGGACAGCACGCCGGCGAGCTGCTGCGGGCCCATGACGGCGGACTTGGCGCTGGGCCAGGCGAACAGGAAGCGCGGGTCGTAGGCGCGTCCGCACATGCCGTAGTGCCCGGCGCCGTACGACGCGCCCATGAGCACCGACAGGTGCGGGACCTTCGAGTTGCTGACCGCGTTGATCATCATCGCGCCGTGTTTGACGATGCCGCCCTGCTCGTACTCCCGGCCGACCATGTAGCCGGTGGTGTTGTGCAGGAACAGCAGGGGGATGTCGCGCTGGTTGGCGAGCTGGATGAACTGGGCGGCCTTCTGGGACTCCTCGCTGAACAGCACCCCCCGGGCGTTGGCGAGGATGCCGACGGGATAGCCGTGCAGGCCGGCCCAGCCGGTGGTCAGGCTGGTGCCGTACAGCGGTTTGAACTCGTCGTAGTCGGAGGCGTCGACGATCCGGGCGATGACCTCGCGCGGGTCGAAGGGGGTCTTCAGGTCGCCGGGGACGATGCCGAGGAGTTCGTCCTCGGAGTACTTGGGCGGGGCGGCCGGGCCCGGATCCCGGTACGCCTTGCGGTGGTTGAGGCGGGCCACGACCCGGCGGGCCTGGCGCAGCGCGTCCGGCTCGTCTACGGCGAAGTGGTCGGCGAGGCCCGACACCCGCGCGTGCATGTCGGCGCCGCCGAGGGACTCGTCGTCGCTCTCCTCGCCGGTGGCCATCTTCACCAGCGGCGGGCCGCCGAGGAACACCTTGGCCCGCTCCTTCACCATGATCACGTGGTCGGACATGCCGGGGACGTACGCGCCGCCGGCGGTGGAGTTGCCGAACACGACGGCGACGGTGGGGATGCCGGCCGCCGACAGCCGGGTCAGGTCGCGGAAGATCGCGCCGCCCGGGATGAAGATCTCCTTCTGCGAGGGCAGGTCGGCGCCGCCGGACTCCACGAGGCTGATCAGGGGCAGCCGGTTGGCGAGCGCGATGTCGTGGGCGCGCAGGGCCTTCTTCAGGCTCCACGGGTTGCTGGCGCCGCCGCGCACGGTCGGGTCGTTGGCCGTGATCAGGCACTCCACGCCCTCGACGACGCCGATGCCGGTGACGAGGGAGGCCCCGACGGTGTATGCGGGGGCCTCGCTGCCCCAGGCGGCCAGCGGGGACAGCTCCAGGAACGGCGTGTCGGGGTCGAGGAGCAGTTCGATGCGTTCGCGGGCGAGCAGCTTGCCGCGTCCGCGGTGGCGTGCCACGTACTTCTCGCCGCCGCCGGCGAGGGCCTTGGCGTGTTCGGCGTCGAGCGCGGCGAGCTTGGCGAGCATCGCCTCGCGGTGCTCGCGGTACTCGGGGCCGGTCGTGTCGAGGGCGGAGTCGAGGACCGTCACAGCAGGGCCTCCGGTATGTCGAGGTGCCGGGAGCGAAGCCATTCGCCGAGCGCCTTGGCCTGGGGGTCGAAACGGGCCTGCGCCGCGACGCCTTCGCCGAGGATGCCCTCGACCACGAAGTTCACGGCGCGCAGGTTCGGCAGCACGTGCCGGGTGACGGGCAGGGCGGCGGCCTCGGGGATCAGCTGCCGGAACCGCTCGGCGGTCAGCTCGTGCGCGAGCCACCGCCAGGCGCGGTCGTCGCGCGCCCACACGCCGACGTTGGCGTCGCCGCCCTTGTCCCCGCTGCGGGCCCCGGCGACGAGCCCGAGCGGCGCCCTCCGCACGGGTCCCGGAGGCAGCGGCTCCGGCAGCGGTGGTTCCGGTACGTCCGTGAGAACGGCGGTGTCCTGGGGCGGCGGCACGGGGACACGGCGGCCGTCGTGGAGGACGGCCACATGGTCGACCTCGCCATGGGGGACGTACGCATCCTCGAACACCCCATACGGTGAGCCCTTTCCCGGTGGGGCCAGCACATGGAATCCGGGATAGCTGGCCAGGGCCAGTTCGACGGCGGCACCGCTCAGCGCCCGCCCGACCGCCTCCCGCTCCGGGTCCCGTACGACGAGCCGCAGCAGGGCGCTCGCGGTCTCCTCGGTGGCGGCGTCGGGCCGGTCGGTGCGTATCAGTTCCCAACGCGCCTGTGCGGGCGGGGACTTGGCGAGCGCGTCCGTCATCTGCTCCCGCACGAGCGCCGCCTTGGCCTCGATGTCGAGCCCGGTCAGCACGAACACGACCTCGTTCCGGAACCCGCCGAGCCGGTTCACCCCGACCTTGAGCCCGGGCGGCGGCGCCTCACCCCGGACGCCCTCGATCCGCACCCGGTCGGTCCCGTCCGGGCCGATCCGTACGGTGTCCAGCCGGGCGGTGACGTCGGGGCCCGCGTACCGGGCGCCGGCCGTCTCGTACAGCAGTTGCGCGGTGACGGTGCCCGTGTCGACGAGGCCGCCGGTGCCGGGGTGCTTGGTGACGACGCTGCTGCCGTCGGCGTGGATCTCGGCGAGCGGGAACCCGGGCCGGCGCAGGTCGCCCGCGCCCCGGAAGAAGGCGTAGTTGCCGCCGGTGGCCTGGGTGCCGCACTCCAGCACGTGCCCGGCGACGACGGCTCCGGCGAGCCGGTCGTGATCCGTCGCCGACCAGCCGAAGTGGGCGGCGGCGGGCCCGGTGACCAGCGCCGCGTCGGTGACCCGCCCGGTGACGACGACGTCGGCGCCGGCGCGCAGGCAGGCGGCGATCCCGAAACCGCCGAGGTAGGCGTGGGCGGCGAGGCTGCCGGGATACCGCGCGGTGAGGTCGTCGCCCTCGACGTGGGCGACCCGCACCGGGATGCCGAGCCGCCCGGCCAGCTGCCGTACCGCGTCGGCGAGTCCGGCCGGGTTCAGCCCGCCCGCGTTGGTGACAAGTCTGACCCCGCGCTCGTGGGCGAGGCCGAGGCAGTCCTCCAGTTGCCGCAGGAAGGTGCGGGCGTATCCGGCGCCGGGGTCCTTCAGCCGGTCGCGGGCGAGGATCAGCATGGTCAGCTCGGCGAGGTAGTCGCCGGTGAGGACGTCGGTCCCGCCGCCGGTGAGCATCTCGCGCAGTGCGTCCAGGCGGTCGCCGTAGAAGCCGGAGAAGTTGCCGATGCGCAGGGGCGTCGCGGTCACCGCGCGGTGTCCCCCTTCGGTGTCCGTCCCTCGCCGGGCGGGCCGGCGAAGGCCTGGGCGACGTCCAGCCAGCGGTCGGCGTCCGGGCCCTCGGCGGTGAGCGCGAGGTCGGCGCGGTGGGCGCGTCGGGTGACCAGGAGGCAGAAGTCGAGCGCGGGTCCGGTGACGCGCTGTCCGGCGTCCTCGGGGCCGTAGGTCCACAGGTCGCCGTCCGGGGCGCGCAGTTCGACGCGGAACGGGTCGGCGGGCGGGGTGAGTCCGTGCACCCGGTGGGCGAAGTCCCGGGTACGCACACCGAGTCGGGCCACATGCCTGAGCCGTGCGGTGGGTGGCCGCATCACACCGATCGCGTCGGCCACGTCGAGTCCGTGCGCCCAGGTCTCCATGAGGCGGGCTGTGGCCATGGAGGCGGCGGACATGGGTGGCCCGTACCAGGGGAAGCGGGCGCCGGGCGGTCCGTTCCGCAGTGCCTTCTCCAGCGCGGCGCGCCCCTCGCGCCACCGGGCGAGCAGATCGGCGGGCGCGAGCCGGGCGTACTCCTCGGCGCCCTCGTCGACGAAGGTGTGCGGTGCGGCGAGGGCCTTGTCGGTCAGGGCCCGGAAGCCGTCGGCGTCGGTGACGGCGAGCAGCGCCGAGCGGTCGGTCCACACCAGGTGGGCGATCTGGTGGGCCACGGTCCAGCCCGGTGCGGGTGTCGGCAGCGTCCACCGGCGCGGGCTCAGCCCGGCCACCAGCCGGTCGAGCTCCTCGCTCTCCTCACGCAGGTCGTCGATGACGGGCGACGGATCGGACACGAGGCGCTCCCCTCGGGCACGGACACGGCGGTGTGCGGCGCGGTTGTGCTGGAGCATGGCAGCACCACCAGAAACAAGCAAGCGTGCTTGCATTAATTTCTGTGGCGGCGCAACGGTGACCGCGGCGGGGCCGGACGGTGAGGTGCGGGCGGTGAGGTGCGGTGACGAGCGGTGACGTGCGGTGATTCCGGTGGCGGCGCGTGGTGCGGTGCGGTGCCGTGTTCGGTGGATTCCCGGTCGCCGGCCGGGCCGGTCGAGGATCATGGGGCGCATGCGCGCGGACGACTGGCACCTGACCGAGGAAACCGAGAACCCCGCTGACATCGAGGACTTCCTCGACCGGGCCGGGGACTTCCTGCGTTCGCGGCCGGCGCTGCACACCACGCAGTTGTCGATGCTGGAGAAGTGGCGGGCACAGGGGCCGGACGCGCCCGGCTCCGAAGCCCGTGTCCTCGGCCGGCTGGAGGAGCGGGGCGAGGTGCGCGCCGTCCTCTTCCACCGGCGTGCCTCCCGGCGCCTGATGCTCACCTCCCTCTCCCCGGAGCAGGCCGACGCCCTCGCCGCCCTCTGGGCCCGCCTCGGCCGCCCGCTCGCCGGCGTCACCGCGGACCACGAGACGGCTGCCGCGTTCGCCGCGGCCTGGCAGCGGCACACGGGCGCCGAGCCGACGGTCCGCGTCCGGCTCCACCTGTACCGGCTGGGCACGCTCACGCCTCCGGAGCCGTTCCCGGAGGGCCGGGGCCGCCTCGTGGGCGAGCGGGAGCACGAGCACCTCATGGACTGGTGCCGGGCGTTCGCCGCGGACGTCGGCGAGGAGGTCACCATCAACGCCGGCACGTGGGTCGGGACGCGTTTCGCCGAGAAGCGCTACACCTACTGGGAGACCGCGGACGGCACGCCCGTGTCCATGGCGGGCGCGAACCCGCCGGCCGGCGGCCAGGTCCGGATCGACCCCGTCTACACCCCGGCCCACCTGCGCGGACGCGGCTACGGGGCGGCCGTGACGGTCGAGGTGAGCCGGGCCGCGCGGGCGGCCGGCGCCGAGGAGGTCGTGCTGTACACCAACGCGGCCAACCCCACCAGCAACGCCCTCTACCGGCGCCTCGGCTACCGCCGCGTCACCGACTTCCTCGCGTACGACTTCACGCCGGCCGGGCCCGTCGGCTAGCGGCTGTCGAGCGGATGCCGGGATGATCCGAACGGCAGGCCCTGAGCCTGCCGTTCACCGCACTCGGAGGCAGTTTCAGGCCGGGCCTCGGCGGACCTGACGGAATTCCTCCGCATGCTCCTCCGCCCAGGCGCGGAACGTGCGTGCGGGCACTCCCGTGATCTCCTCCACCGTGGAGGTGATCACGTTCGATGCGGGCCGCGTCTCAGCGCTGGCCAACAGCGCCTCGACGAGGGCAGGCGGCCTGCCGTCGGCGAGCATCTGCTCCCGCGCAACCTGCACGGGCACCTTCTCGAAGGCCAGCGGGCGGCCGACCGCTTCCTGGATCGCACGTACCTGCTCGGCTCTGCTCAACACCTGCGGGCCGGTCAGGACGTGCTTCGCGCCCACGTGCCCGTCGTCGGTCAGTGCGTGTACCGCCACGGCCGCGACGTCGCGCTCGTGGATCACCGCCGTAGGGGCGATGTCGGGCCCGCGAACGACGTGCGTGGTGCGGATCTGCTCGGCCCAGCCCCGCGCGTTGGAGGCGATGGTGCTCGACCGCAGGACGGTCCAGTCCAGGCCGGACCTCTCGATCAGGCGCTCCATGTCGGCGTGGAGCTGGTTGATGGGATCGGTCTGCCGTTCGGCGTCCTCGTTCACACCCGACGACGAGAGATAGACGATGCGGCGCGCATGCCGTGCCATCGCCTCCAGCACGGCGGGAGCGCCCTCGGTCGTCAGGAACGGCCAGATCAGGAACACTGTGCCCGATCCCGTCAGTGCCCGCTCCAGCGTGTCCGGATCGGCCAGGTCGCCGCGGACCGCCTCGGCTCCCTCCGGTAACGCAGCCGTTGCGGGATCACGTACCAGGGCCCGCACCGCGGTGCCTGCGGCCAGGAGCTGAACGGCAACGTGTCGACCGACATTGCCCGTCGCGCCCGTCACGAGAATCTCACCCATGATCAGGTCAGCCCCGGCCCTGCTCGCAGTATTCCGCGGCGCCCCGTGGACGAGGCCGCACGCACGGCGAATGCCCAGGTGGGCGGCCCCGGTTCGAGGAACGTTCCGACGTCGGTCGACGAACGACGGCTAACGGCGCTCGGCCTTCGGGCCCTTCGGGCGCACCCGGCCCACCTGGGTGCGCACCGCGCCCATGCTCGCCGCGATGACCAGGGCGATGGCGGCGGCCTCGGCGGCGGACAGGGCCTGGTCAAGGATGAGGAAACCGGCCGTGGCGGCCAGGGCCGGTTCGAGGCTCATCAGGATCGCGAAGGTGGAGGCGGGCAGGCGGCGCAGGGCGAGCAGTTCGAGGGTGTAGGGCAGGACGGAGGAGAGCAGTGCGACCGCGGCGCCCAGGGCGAGGGTCGTGGGCTCGACGAGTCTGGTGCCGGACTCGATCACGCCCAGCGGCAGGAAGAGCACGGCCGCCACGGCCATCGCGAGGGCCAGCCCGTCGGCCTGCGGGAAGCGGCGGCCCGTGCGGGCGCTGAAGACGATGTACGCCGCCCACATGGCGCCGGCGCCCAGTGCGAAGGCGACACCCAGCGGGTCCAGTCCGCTGAAGCCGCCGCCGCCTCCGAGGAGAAAGACCCCGGCGAGGGCCAGGGCGGCCCAGACGAGGTTGACGGCGCGGCGGGAGGCGAGGACGGACAGCGCGAGCGGGCCGAGGACCTCCAGGGTGACCGCGGGGCCGAGCGGGATGCGGGCGACGGACTGGTAGAAGAGGCCGTTCATCGCGGCCATGGCGACACCGAAGACGATCACCGTGCCCCAGTCGGTGCGCGAGTGTCCGCGCAGCCGGGGCCGGCACAGCACCATCAGGACGACGGCGGCCACCAGCAGTCGCAGCGTCACGACGCCGAGCGCACCGGCGCGCGGCATCAGCGTGACCGCGAGCGCCCCGCCGAACTGCACGGAGATCCCGCCGGCCAGCACCAGACCCACCGACCCCAGCGCTCCGCGTCCGCGCGGCGCACCGTCCGGCGCGGGCGCGGGGCCGGGCTGACCCGTCGCGGGTGCGGTGGACGGGGTGGCGGCGCTGGGGGTGGTCACGGGAACTTCCTCGGGACTCGGTACGAAGTGGAGCAACTCTGCCGGACATCGTGCATCACAATGCACTGTCCAGTCCATAGTAATGACCTCCAGGTCCTGCTGACAGGACCATGAAGGGATGACGTACCTGACGATGGGTCCCTCGTGCCGCCGGGTCAACTCGGTTCCGTCATCCGGACCGCGCTCTCACGCACCGGGACGCCTCCGGGCCGGGAGCGGGTCGCCGGGGCCGGGCGCGCTGCGGGTACCGTCACCGTGGCTCAGCCGTGCCGCTCCACCCCATCCACCGAGGTCCCGTGCGACGACTCCTTGCCCGCGTCTGGCAGTTCCTGCGCCCCGTTCAGAGCCGCGTCATGTGGTTCCTGAACGCCAAGTTCGTGATCGGTGTGACCGGGGTCGTGCGGGACGAGGAGGGGCGGGTCCTGCTGCTCCGGCACCGGATGTGGCCGCCGGGCCGGCAGTGGGGCCTGCCGAGCGGCTTCGCCCGCAAGGGCGAGGACTTCCGGACGACCGTCGTGCGCGAGGTCAAGGAGGAGACCGGCCTCGATGTGGAGGTGGGCGGCCTGGTCATGCTGAGCAGTGGTCTCCGCACACGTGTGGAGGTGGCCTACGAGGCCCGCCTGCTGGGTGGCGAACTGCGCCTCGACCCCTCCGAGATCCTGGAGGCCCGCTGGTGCCACCCGGACGACCTCCCGGAGGGCGTCCAGACGGTGAGCCGTGTGCTGGTGCGGGGCGAGACGGTTCCCTGAGGGCGCCGGTACGGATGCCGCTGCGGGCGTTACGCCCCGCTGTCGCCTTCGGGCTGCTTGGCGACGAACGACCGACGACGGCGGCATCGTGTCCCGGCTCGCCGACACCACCGAGGCCGTGCAGCTCGGGATGGTCCGGGAACTGCCCGCCCACGCCCGGGGCCCGCTCCCGGAGACACCGCACGGTGAGCTGCGCTACCTCGCCGAGTGCCTCACCGAAGCCCTCGCCGACGCGCTGCGCGTGTCGGACAGCCGGGGCCGGAGGCTGGAGCGGCTCAACTGAGCGCCGAGAAGACACAAGAGCGGTGACTGCTCACTCTTCTTCTTCCAGAGCAGTCGCCAGCACCTCCGCCAGATGCCGTCCCCGTACGCCCGCCAACTGGTCCAGCTGCGTCCGGCAGGAGAAGCCGTCGGCCAGGACGACCGCGTCTCCCGGTGCCTCCCGTACCGACGGCAGGAGCCGGTCCTCCGCGCAGGCCGCCGAGACCTCGTAATGGCCCCGCTCGAAACCGAAGTTGCCCGCCAGGCCGCAGCAGCCACCGCTCAGTTCACCGGTGAGGCCCGCCGCCGCGCGCAGCCGGCGGTCGGGCCCGTCGCCCAGCACCGCGTGCTGGTGGCAGTGGGTCTGGCCGGTGACGGGACGGTTCAGGGGCGGAGGTGTCCAGTCCGGGGCGTGCCGCTCCAGGGTTTCCGCGAACGTCAGGACCCGCGCGGCGAGCTGCGCCGCGCGCGGGTCGTCGTGCAGCAGCTCCGGGGCGTCCGTGCGCAGGGCCGCCGCGCAGCTCGGCTCCAGGACGACCACGGGCGCGTCGGTGGCCAGGACGGGTTCCAGCAGGTCCAGGGTGCGGCGCAGCACCGCTCGGGCCTGGTCGAGCCGGCCCGTGGAGATGTACGTCAGGCCGCAGCAGACCCGGCCCCTGCGCACGGCCAGCAGCGACAGCGGCGAGCGCGAGCGGGCGTCGCCGATCCGGCCGCCGCCCGGCCGCACTGTCGGAGGCAACGTCACGCGCAGCCCCGCCGCCTCCAGCACCCGTACGGCCGCCCGGCCCACGGACGGCGACAGGTGCTCGGTGAAGGTGTCCGGCCAGAGCACCACCAGGGGCGCGCCGGGGCCGGGCGTGCCGGTCCTCCTCCGCCGCCGCCACCAGCGGGTGAACGGCTCCCGCGCGACCCGGGGCACGTCCCGCTCGGCGGCGATCCCGCCCAGCCGTTTCGCCGGGCCCGCGAGCGCGCGCACGGCGGCCAGGGCGTTGACGACCGCCGCCGACCTGGTCCGCGCCACCCAGCGCAGCCACACCGGCAGCCCGCCCATGACGTAGTGCGCCGCGGGACGGAGGCGGCCGGCGTAGTGGTGGTGCAGGAACTCCGCCTTGTACGTGGCCATGTCGACCCCGACCGGGCAGTCCGAGCGGCAGCCCTTGCAGGACAGGCACAGGTCGAGCGCGTCCCGTACCTCCGTGGACCGCCAGCCGTCGGTGACCAGTTCACCGGCGAGCATCTCGTGCAGCAGACGGGCGCGGCCGCGCGTGGAGTGCTCCTCCTCGCCGGTGGCCCGGAACGACGGGCACATCACGGCGGGCCCGGCCACGGACGTCGTACGGCACTTGGCGACGCCCACGCAGCGGCGCACCGCCGCGGAGAAGTCGCCGCCGTCGGCCGGATAGCCGAAGGTCACGTCCACGGGTTCGCGCGGGAGGACGGCGAAGCGGAGGTTCGCGTCCAGGGGCGCCGGACGGACCAGCATGCCCGGGTTGAGCAGGTCGTCCGGGTCCCAGAGGGCCTTGACGCGTTCGAAGAGCGTGACCGCCTCCGCGCCGTACATGCGCGGCAGCAGTTCGGCGCGGGCCTGTCCGTCGCCGTGCTCCCCCGACAGTGAGCCGCCGTGGGCGACGACCAGGTCGGCCAGCTCCTCGGAGAAACGCCGGAAGCGGGCCACGCCCGGACCGGTCAACAGGTCGAAGTCGATCCGGACATGGATGCAGCCGTCGCCGAAGTGCCCGTACGGCGTGCCGCGCAGCCCGTGGCCGGCGAGCAGCGCGCGGAAGTCCCGCAGGTAGGCGCCGAGCCGGGCGGGCGGCACCGCGCAGTCCTCCCAGCCGGGCCAGGCCTCCGTGCCGTCCGGCATCCGGGTCGCGGTGCCGCTCGCGTCCTCCCGGATCCGCCACAGCGCGCGCTGCCCGGCCGGGTCGGTGACCACGAGCGAGTCCAGGACGTCCGCCGCGCGGACGATCGCCTCCGCCCGCGCGCGTGCCTCCGCCGCCGTGTCGCCGCCGGTCTCCACGAACAGCCAGGCCCCGCCGCGCGGAAGGTCCACGGCGGACGGCACCAGGTCCGCCGCCATGCCCTCCACGGTCAGCGGCCCGTGCGCGAGCAGGCCCGCCGCCGCTTCGGCGGCCCCGCTCTCGTCGGCGTACGCCAGCACGGCGAGCGCACGCGCGGGCGGCGCCGGCACGAGGTCCACGACCGCCTCCGTGAGCACGCCGAGCGTGCCCTCCGAGCCGCAGAACGAACGGGCGACGTCGCCGCCCCGCTCCGGCAGCAGCGCGTCCACGGCGTACCCGGAGATGCGGCGCGGCAGGTCCGGGAAGCCGGTGCGCAGCCGGGCCAGTTCGCCGTCCACCAGCTCCCGCAGGCCCGCCGGGGCCCCGGCCCAGTCCCGGCCGGGACGCAGACGGTCCCCGCGCGCGGTGAGCACCGACAGCTCCCGCACACTGTCGGCCGTGGTGCCCCAGGCGACCGAGTGGGAGCCGCAGGAGTTGTTGCCGATCATGCCGCCGAGGGTGCAGCGGCTGTGCGTGGACGGATCGGGGCCGAAGCGCAGGCCGTGCGGGGCGGCGGCCTCCTGGAGACGGTCGAGGACGAGACCGGGCTGCACGACGGCCGTGCGTGCTCCCGGGTCGAGGGACAGCAGACGGTTCATGTGGCGGGTGAAGTCGAGCACCACACCGGTGCCGGTGGCCTGCCCGGCAATGGACGTACCGCCGCCGCGCGGAACCACGGGCACGCCGTACGACCGGCACACCGACAGGGCCGCCGCCACGTCGTCGGCGTCCCGCGGCGCCACCACACCGAGCGGCACCCGGCGGTAGTTGGAGGCGTCCATCGTGGTCAGGGCACGCGCGGTCGTACCGAAGTCGACGTCGCCGCGCACGACCGCGCGCAGCCCGGCCCGCAGTTCCCGGAGATCCGTCATGTCCTCAGGATGCCCGCGCCGTGACCTGCCGCCGGTGTCCGCGCGCGGAAAAACCCCGGTATCCGCGCACGGAAAAAAACGGAAGCACAGCCCCTCCCAAGTCGATCAGTGACTCACATATAGTGACCGCGAGTTGCGCGTAGTTGTCGGCCCTCGCTCGTGAAGCGACCGGATTCGGTTCCGGCAACCCCATGGACACAAGCGGGCCGCCGTGCGGACGACGGTGCACACCCGCGGACCCGACCGAGGACCCTGAACGATGACCCCTCCCCTCCCCGGTGACCGCACCGACGGCCCCCGCAGCCCGCTGACCGTGCCGCTGCTCACCGCGGTACTCGCCGCGCTCGCGGTCGCCGCCGCCGTGTTCGCCGGGCCGGAGCCCGCGCGTGGCGCGCTCGCGGTGACCGGGACGGTCGCCGGCCTGCTGCTGTGCGCGGCAGTCACCGTGGCCGACCGTGCCGTCGCGTCGGCGCGCGCGGCACGGACCCGCCTGGACACCGTCACCGAGGACCTCGGCCGGCTGCTCAAGGAACAGAACCGGCTCACCGAGGAGCACACCGCCGAACTGGCGCGGCTCACCGAGGAGCGCACCGCGGAACGCGCACGCCTCACCGAGGAGCACACCGCCACGACGGACCGCCTCACCGAGGAGCACACCGCCACGACGGACCGCCTCACCGAGGAGCACGCCGCCCACGTCGCACGGCTGGACGCCCGGCTGCGCGAGGCCGAGAGCGCCCGTGCCGCCGCGCTGTCCGCGACCGCCAACGCCGCCGGCCGCATGCAGGCCCTCGCCACCGGCATGCTCGCCGACCTGCGCGCCATGGAGGACAAGCACCACGACGAGGAGGTCCTCGCCGACCTGCTCCACCTCGACCACCGCACCGCGCAGGCCGGCCGGCTCGCCGACTCCGTCGCCGTCCTCACCGGCGCCCGCTCCGGCCGCCGCTGGGCGCGGCCCATCGCCATGGAGTCGATCCTGCGCGGCGCCATGGGCCGGATCGGCGGCTACCAGCGCGTCCGCGCCCACTCCGCCAGCGACACCGCCGTCGCCGGACACGCCGCCGAGGGCGTGATGCACGCGCTCGCCGAACTCCTCGACAACGCCGCGAACTTCTCGCCGCCGACCGCCGAGGTCCACGTCTACGTCGAGGAAGTCCCGTCCGGCATCATCGTGTCCGTCGAGGACAGCGGACTCGTCATGAGCGACGTCCAGCTGCGCCGCGCCGAACGCGCCGTCTCCGGCGAGTCCACGGATCTCGGCGGCCTCACCGGCACCCGGCTCGGCCTGGCCGTGGTCGGCCGGCTGGCCCGGCGGTACGGCCTCAAGGTCTCCTACCGCCCCTCGGCCCGCGGCGGCACCAGCGCACTGATGCTGATACCGCAGGAACTCCTCGTGACGACGGGGGCGTCCGCGCCTGAGTCCACCGGCACCGCACCGGCCGCCACCTCGTCGGCCACCACCGCACGGGCCGGTGAGGCGACCGCCACGACCGCCACCGCACCGGCCGGTGAAGCGACCACCACACCCGCCACGACCGCCACCGCCGCCACGGCCGCCATCGCCGCCCGGACCGCACCGGCCATCCCGTCCGAGGAGCCGGCAGCCGCCGCCGCCCGGGCCGCCGACCGCCCCGCACCGCCCGCCGAGCCGACGGCCGAGCCGACGTCCGCGGGCCTCCCCCGCCGCCGTAGCAGCCGCACGAAGCCCGCCCCGGCCGCCCCCGACCACCGGCACGACCCGGTGCCCGAGCACGAGTCCGCGGCCCCGGACGGCGAGGCGCCCCCGCTGGTGCTGCCCCGCCGCCGGCGCGGCCGGACCCTCGCCGACGCCGAACGCACCTGGTCCGCCGGCCGCACCGCCGATCCGCGTCCCGCGCCCACCGCCGAGGAGACCCGGGCCCGCACGGCCCGCTTCAGCAGCTTCCGCCGGGCCGTCCGCCCCACCACCGCGGCGCCCACCGGGGACGACGCACCCGCACGCCCCGCCACCGCGCCCACCGCGCCCACCGCGGACGACGTACGCGCCGGACGCGACACCGACACGCCCCCCGCAGCACAGAACAACCCCACGACCCCGGAAGGCGACACGACCTCATGACCGGCACGACGACCGCCGACGAGAAGCTCACCTGGCTGATAGAGGGCCTGCTGGAGCGGACGCCGGGCGCGCGACACGCGCTCGTGCTGTCCCGTGACGGCCTGAAGCTGTGCCGCACCCGGGAACTCTCCACCGACCAGGCCGACCAGCTGGCGGCGATCGCCGCCGGCATCCAGTCCCTGTCGCACGGCGCCTCGGTCGAGTTCGGCGACGGCAGCGGCGGCGTGCGCTCGGCGATGACCGAGTTCTACGGCGGCATCCTGTTCATCGTGGAGGCCGGCGAGGGCGCGCACCTGGCCGTCGTCACCACCGAGGACGCGGACGCCGGCCTCATCGGCCACAACATGAGCGAGCTCGTGGAACAGCTCGGCGAGCACCTGACCTCCCCGCCGCGCACCTCGTGAGCAGGCCCGGCAGGGACGACGCCCCGGACCGGCTCTACACCCTCACCCAGGGACGCAGCCGGTCCGGTCCCGACAACCCCTTCGACCTGGTGACCCTGGTCGTCGCCGAATGCGCCCCGGTGACCGGCATGCAGTCCGAGCACGCGGCGATCCTGCGCATCACCGAAAGCCCCACGGCGGTCGTGGAGATCGCGGCCGAGCTGGAGCTGCCCGTGAGCATCGTCCGGATCCTGCTCTCCGACCTCCTCGCGGCCGGCCGGGTCAGCGCCCGCCACCCCCGCACGTCCGCCGTTTACGACCCCGACATCCTGGAGCAGGTGCTCGTTGGACTCCGCAACCTCTGAGACGCGCACGCCGGCCCCTGACACGCGTACGCCGCTGCGTGCCTCCGCCGACAACGGGCTCAAGATCGTGGTCGTCGGCGGCTTCGGCGTCGGCAAGACGACGATGGTCCGCTCCGTCAGCGAGATCCGTCCCCTCGACACCGAGGAGATGATGACCCGGGCCGGCGAGGACGTCGACGACACCAGCGAGGTGCGCGGCAAGACCGCGACCACCGTCGCCTTCGACTTCGGCCGCATCTCGCTCGATGCGCGCAATGTGCTGTACCTGTTCGGCGCGCCCGGCCAGGAACGTTTCTGGTTCCTGTGGGACCGGCTGTTCTCCGGCGCCCTCGGCGCGGTCGTCCTCGTCGACACCCGCCGCATCGACGACTCCTGGTACTCCATCGACCGCCTGGAGAAGCACGGCACGCCGTTCGTCGTCGCCTGCAACGACTTCGGCGGCCCCGCCTTCACCACGGAGCAGGTCCGCGACGCCCTCGACCTCGACCCGCACGTGCCGCTGATCACCTGCGACGCGCGGTCCCGGGAGTCCAGCAAGCTGGTCCTGATCACGCTGGTGGAGCACATCCGGGCCCTGTACGCCGACCCCGCCCGAGCCACCCGTCAGGAGCTGGTGTGAGCACCACCCCCGATCCCGCCCCCGTCCCCCTGAACGGCCCGCTGCTCCACAGCGACCCGGCCAGGGCGTACCGGGAGATGCGGCGCGAGCACGGCAGCGTCGTCCCGGTCCTCCTCGACGGCGACGTACCGGCCTGGCTGGTGCTCGGCTACCGGGAACTGCACCAGGTCACCGGCGACCCGGCGCTGTTCAGCCGCGACCCGGAACTGTGGAACCAGTGGGACGACATCCCCGAGGACTGGCCGCTGCGGGCGATGATCAGCCGCAGACAGCCGTCGATCATGCACACGGTCGGTGAGGAGCACCACCGGCGGGCCGCGATGCTGGTCGCCGCGCTGGAGGCGGTGAACCCGTTCGACCTGCGGACCCGCACGGAGCGGTTCGCGGACGAGCTGATCGACGCGATCTGCCCGCGCGGCACCGCCGACCTCGTCGGCGAGTTCGCGATGCGGCTGCCGGTACGGGTGCTGGCCTGGCTGTTCGGCTTCGACGACGAGGACGGGCCGGGCCTGGTCACCGCCCTCAACGACATAGCCGACGGACGCGACCACGACCGTTCGGGCCAGATGCTGCTGCTGACGTCGATGACGCGGCTGGTGGCCGCCCGCCGGGCGGAGCCCGCCGACGACGTCGTGTCCCGGATGCTCGCCGACCCCGCCGGTTGCACCGACGAGGAGATCGTCCACGACCTGACGGTGATGCTGGGCGCCGGCCACCTGCCCACCGCCGACTGGATCGGCAACTCGCTGCGCCTGATGCTGACCGACAACCGGTTCGCCGCGTCCCTGTTCGGCGGCCGCAACAGCATCGCGGAGGCGATGAACGAGGTGCTGTGGGAGGACACGCCGAACCAGAACGTCGCCGGCCGCTGGGCCTCCCGCGACACCCGGCTCGGCGGCCGCCTGATCCGCGCCGGCGACCTGCTGCTGCTCGGCCTCCAAGGCGCCAACTCCGATCCCCAGGTCCGCACCGACGGCTCGGCCCTGACCGGCGGCAACCACGCCCACTTCTCCTTTGGCCACGGCGACCACCGCTGCCCGTTCCCGGCCCAGGAGATCGCCGAGGTCATCGCCCGCACCGGTATCGGGGTGCTCCTGGACCGGCTGCCGGACATCGACCTCGCGGTACCGGCCGCCTCGCTGACACGCCGGCCGTCGCCGTTCATGCGCGGGCTGTCCGAACTGCCGGTCACCTTCACCCCGACCCCCGCCCTGAACGGCACGCTCGCGTGACGCACGGCGGTGGACGCACCCGCCCGGTCCGTCCACCGACCGTCTCAGCGGCCGGACGACGTTTCGCCCGGGTTTCACTCAGCCGCTAGGCTCCCGTCGTGGCTGAGATCCGGATTCCTGCTGACATCAAGCCCGCCGACGGTCGTTTCGGTGCGGGTCCCTCCAAGGTGCGGACGGAAGCGCTGGACGCGCTGGCCGCGACCGGTACGTCCCTGATGGGCACGTCCCACCGCCAGGCCCCGGTGAAGAACCTGGTCGGCAAGGTGCGCGAGGGCATTCGCGAGCTGTTCCGGCTCCCCGAAGGCTACGAGGTGATCCTCGGCAACGGCGGCTCCACCGCGTTCTGGGACGTCGCGACCCACGGCCTGATCGAGAACAAGTCGCAGCACCTCAGCTTCGGCGAGTTCAGCTCGAAGTTCGCCAAGGCCGCCAAGCTCGCCCCGTGGCTGGCCGAGCCCACCGTCGTCTCCGCCGACCCGGGCACGCACCCCGAGGCGCGGGCCGAGGCGGGCGTGGACGTGTACGCGTTCACCCACAACGAGACCTCCACCGGCGTCGCCATGCCGATCCGGCGCGTCGCCGGCGCCGACGAGGGCGCGCTGGTCCTGGTGGACGCCACCTCCGGCGCGGGCGGCCTGCCCGTCGACATCGCCGAGACCGACGTCTACTACTTCGCCCCGCAGAAGTCCTTCGCCTCCGACGGCGGCCTGTGGATCGGCGTGTTCTCCCCGGCCGCGATCGAGCGCGCCGAGCGGATCCACGCGTCCGGCCGCCACGTCCCGGAGTTCTTCTCGCTGCCCACGGCGATCGACAACTCCCGCAAGAACCAGACGTACAACACGCCGGCGCTCGCCACGCTGTTCCTGCTGAACGAGCAGCTGGAGTGGATGAACGGCCAGGGCGGCCTGGACTTCACCACCGGCCGCACCGCGCAGTCCGCCCGCACGCTGTACGGCTGGGCGGAGGACGTGAAGTTCGCGACGCCGTTCGTCACCGACCCGGCGAAGCGGTCCCAGGTCATCGGCACCATCGACTTCACCGACGAGGTGGACGCCGCCGCCGTCGCCAAGGTGCTGCGCGCCAACGGCATCGTCGACACCGAGCCGTACCGCAAGCTCGGCCGCAACCAGCTCCGCGTCGCGATGTTCCCGGCGATCGACCCGGCCGACATCGAGGCCCTGACCAAGTGCATCGACTACGTGATCGAGCAGCTCTGACACTCCGCACGTGACCGAAGGGGCGCCCGGCGGTGATCCGCCGGGCGCCCCTTCGCACGCGCGCGTCTACGCGAACTGGCGCACAAACGCCTGCCAGCTGTCGCGGGAGACAGTGAGGAGCGGACCGTCCTGCCGCTTACTGTCGCGGACGGCCCGGCCGTTGTCAGCGGTATCGGCGACTTCCACGCAGGCGTTCTCCGCCCCTGAGTAGGACGACTTCCGGAAGGGGCCTATAACCTCGGTCACGATGTGTCTTCCTTCAAGGTCCGCAGTACGCCCCGGATGAGTTTCGCACTCGCATCCGGTGTCAATGCTGACGATCGTAGTAGGTCGAAAGCACTGGCGTAAGCGGCAAGGTCCTCGGCCCCTTCAAGGACAGACGTGCCTCGCAAGTTGTCCATGGCGACCGCTTCGACCACTGGCTCATCATCAAAGCTGAAGGCGGAGAAGGCGCAGGAGTAACCAGCCAGTACGCCCGCGCTGACCGGCAGCACTTGCACGGTCACGTTCTTCCGCTTCCCGGCTTCGAGGATCGCGGACAACTGCTCCCGGTGAATCTCGACGCTCACCAGCGGTTGCGTGAGAGCTGCTTCCCAGAGGATGGCCGTATATGAGGCCCCTCCCTCTTCGATCTTCACCTGCCTGCCCATACGGACTTTCACAAGATGGGCGGCCCTTTCCGGCTCGATGTAGTGAGGACTGGCCGCGATGACTGCCTCCGCATAGGCCGGAGTCTGCAGAAGCCCCGGCATCATGACCGGCTGCCACTCTCGGATGTACGTCGCGTCGTCCTCCAACGCGATGTGGTCGAGGTAGTCCGCTCGCAGGTGTGCCGCGTGTTCCAGCCACCATCCTCGTCGCTTCGACTGGCGGCACAAGTCTTCCAGTTTCTGCCGGACTTCCGGGTCATGCACCCCATATGCATCGAGCATCGCCCGGATCTCGAGCGGGCGGGCGGACACGTGACCGGTCTCTATGCGGCTCACCCTGGTCTGGTGCGCAGCGATCACCTCGGCGGCCTGAACCTGGTCCATCTTCGCCGCCAGCCGATACGTCTTGAGCGCGGCCCCAAGTCGCCGACTGCGAACGGTCGGTCGTCCTACTGGCATGCCAGTCCCCTCTCCGTCGCCTCAGAACTGTAGAGCATGACGTGATCGAACATATCTCCAACAGCATGTATGCACCTCTCTCCATTGCGATTTCTATATCTGCGTCTCTAGCCTCATGAGCGTTAGAAGTCTGCACTTCCCCGTCTTGACGGCGCGTCAGGAGGTAAGGCCCCCCATGCCCGCAACCGCAACCTTCCGCATCCCCAAGCACAGAAGGCACGTGCCCACCGCCCGGCAGCAGGTGCGCAAGGTTCTCGCCGACTGGGGCGTCACCGGCGAACCGGGCGACACGGTCGCGCTGTTGGCGACCGAACTCGTCACCAACGCGGTGACGCACTGCCGTGTCTCCTTCGCCCAGGTCAGGGTCACGCTCACGCTGAGCGGAGCGGAGTTGGTGCTGGAGGTCGCCGACCCCGACCGGGACCGGCTCCCCCGGCTCCACGACCCCGGCCCGGACGAGGAGGGCGGGCGCGGACTCGCGCTCGTGCAGGCGTTGGCCGACGACTGGGGCCATCGGCAGGAGCCGTACGCGAAGTGCGTGTGGGCCCGTTTCACGCTCACGGAGACAGCGAGGACAGATGCTCCGGCGGCTTGTTGAGACGTGGGCCCGGCGCCGCTCCCGCAGCGTGCGCGTGACCGACCGGGACCCGGCGGGCGAGGTCCGGACACCGGACCCGTACGTCCCGCGGCTGCCGAACCCGCACGACGCGCGCTGGCGCCGCTGGTCCAAGCGGTGCCGTGCGGCGGGCCGCTACCTGCCCTTCCCGGCAGAGGAGGCGTGCTGGCACGTCCCGCGCCGTCCGCAGTCACCTTCCTGGGACACCGGCGACGACGTGGTCCGGCCGTACGTCCTCAGACCTTGACGCTCCGACGGACGCGCGCGCCGGATCGACCTCGCTGGTGCGCGGCACCTGGGACGAGGCGCGGGACGCGGCGGACTGGCTCGCGGAGCGGCTGGCCGAGTACGCGCCCCGGCTCACGGCCGGGAGCGGGTGCGGGGCCGGCAGCCCGGGCCGGCACGTCGCCTCCGCCGTCGAGCGGTTGCGGGCGGGTGGGGACGTGTCGCTGGGCTTTTATCTGGAGCGCCCCGCGTACCTCTCCCTCGCCCTGGTGACCTGTTCCCCGAACCGTGCGCGGTCCGAACTGGTGTGTCCGGTGGGCGCGCACGGGCCGGGAGCGTACCGGGCGGGTCGCCTCAGCGGCTGAGGCGCTGGAAGCGGCGGACCGCGAGCGGCAGGAAGACCGCGGTGAGGACCAGCGGCCACAGTCCCGCCATCAGCAGCGCGTGCTGCTCCACCCAGGAGTCGCCGCCGCCGGCCGGTGTGCCGAACAGGTCGCGGGCCGCGGCGGCCGTGGAGGAGATCGGGTTCCAGGCGGCCACCCAGCCCAGCCAGTCCGGCATGAGCTGCGGTGCGACGAAGATGCTGGAGATCATGGTGAGCGGGAAGGCGACCGCGAACAGCCCGCCCGCGGCCTCCGGGTTGGGCACGAGCAGGCCCAGCCAGACACCGACCCAGATCAGCGCGAACCGCAGCCACAGCAGCAGCCCGAACGCCGCGAGGAAGCCCCAGCCGCCGTCCGGCCGCCAGCCCATGGCCAGCGCGGTCAGCATCATGATCGCCAACTCGGCGCAGGCGACGACCAGATCGGTCACGCCACGGCCGGCGACCACCGCCGAGGAGGCCATCGGCATGGAGCGGAACCGGTCGATGACACCCTTGGTCGAGTCGTGGACGACGACGGTCGCGGTGTTGATGAAGCCGAACGCCATGGTCATCACGAACATGCCCGGCATCAGGAAGTCCTTGTAGTCCCCGCCGCCCGGCACGGTCATCGCGCTGCCGAAGACATAGCCGTACAGCAGGACGGACAGGATCGGGAAGCCCAGCTGCCAGGCGATGTTGACGGGCTGGCGCCGGTAGTGGGTCAGGCCGCGGCGGACGATGTTGGCGACGTCGGACAGCAGCCAGTACAGCCGTCCCCGGCCGTCCGGCCCGGTCGTCAGGTCGAGGGCGCTCACGCGGCGGCCTCCTTGTCGGTGCGGTGTCCGGTCAGGCGCAGGAAGACGTCGTCGAGGCTCGGCCTGCGCAGCCCGATGTCCTCCACGCCCACGCCCTCGTCCTGGAGGGTGCGCGCCACGTCGGTGAGCGCGGCCACGCGGTCGGTCACCGGAGCGTGCACCCGCAACTCCGTCTCGTCCGTCTCCGGTTCGCCGTCGGCGACCCGGGCGACCGCCTTCACCACGCGCGGGATCTCGGCGCGCTCGGCGACCACGACCTCGATGCGGTCGCCGCCGACGAGGTTCTTCAGCCCGTCGGGCGTGTCGTCGGCGATGGCCCGGCCCTGGTCGATGACGGTGATCCGGGAAGCCAGCTTGTCGGCTTCCTCCAGGTACTGGGTGGTGAGCAGCACGGTCGTCCCGTCGGCCACCAACGCCCGCACCGCGTCCCAGACGTCGCCGCGGCTGCGCGGATCGAGTCCGGTCGTCGGTTCGTCCAGGAAGAGCACGGCCGGCGCGAGGATCATCGAGGCGGCGAGGTCGAGGCGGCGCCGCATGCCGCCGCTGTAGCCGCCGACGCCCTTGTCGGCCGCGTCGGTCAGGTCGAACCGCTCCAGCAGTTCCACGGCCCGCGCCCTGGCCCGCCTGCCTCCCAGGTGGAACAGCCGGCCGAACATCTCCAGGTTCTGCCGCCCGGTGAGCACCTCGTCCAGCGCCGCGTACTGCCCGGTGAGCCCGATCCGCGCCCGCACCTGCCGCGCCTGCCGGGCCACGTCGAGCCCGGCCACCGTGGCCCGCCCCCCGTCCAGCCGGACCAGCGTCGACAGGATGCGTACGGCGGTGGTCTTGCCGGCGCCGTTCGGTCCCAGCAGTCCGTGGACCGTGCCCTCGCGGACGGCGAGGTCGAAACCGTCCAGCGCGCGCTTCTCGCCGTAGCGCTTCTCCAGGCCCTCGGCCCGGACCGCGTATGCGTCGTTCATGCTTCCCCCTTCACACATAACCGAGTACACCGTACCCGATTACGCGTACGACGTACCCAGTTTTTCCGCGCGGATCTACACTGCCCCCATGACCAGCGGCAAGGGCGGTACGGAGACCAGCGGCAGCGGCGACATCGCCCGCACTCTCGACCTGCTGTGGGACACCGGCCCGCGGCCCAGCCGCGGCCCGAAACCGGGCCTGACGCTGGACCGCGTCGTGGACGCCGCCATCGAGGTCGCCGACCGGGAGGGCATCGGCGCGCTGTCGATGCGGCGGATCGCCACCGAACTCGGCACCGGCACCATGTCCCTGTACCGCTACGTCCCCGGCAAGGCCGAGCTGCTCGACCTGATGCTGGACCGGGTCCAGCGCCCCTCGGAGAACCCCGCCGACCTCGGCGACGGCGACTGGCGGTCGGCCCTCCAGGCCCTGGGCCGGGCCACCCTCGCCCTGTACCGCCGGCACCCCTGGCTGCTCCAGGTCAACCAGTCACGCCCGATCCTCGGCCCGTCCGCGCTCGACGGCATGGAGAAGGTGCTCTCCCGCATCAAGCCGATGGGCCTGTCCGATCCGGAACTGCTGTCCGCGATCATCCTGATCGACGGCTACGTCGTCGGCGCCGCCCGCACCCAGCTGTACCAGGAGGAGACCGAACGCAGCTCCGGACTGACGGACGCGCAGTTCTGGGAGGCGCAGCGGCCGGCCCTGGAGAAGGCCATGAACAGCGGGCGCTACCCGGTGCTGGCCGGCCTCTCCGAGGACACCTTCGGCTCCGACTTCGACCACTTCGAGTTCGGGCTCCAGCGCATCCTGGACGGCCTGGAGACGTTCGTCGCCGGGCGGACCGCGGAGGGCCGGCCGGCCGAATAGCCGTCCGGCCGGAGGCCGTTCAGCGTCGGCGGCGCAGCCGTCCCCATCCGAACACCACCGCGACCACGGCGGCCGCCGCGACGAGGACACCGGCGTCCACACCGTCCTTCGGCCCGTCACCGCCGGCGTTCTTCCCGTCCTGCGCGCCGGCGCCCTTCCCGCTGCCGCTGCCGCCGTCACCGCCGGCGTCCGGCGCCTGACGGGCCTCGACCGGGCTCTCCGCGCCCTCGCTGCCGTACAGCAGCCGCGTCCCGTCGGCCGAGTAGGTCACGGACTCGCCCTGCCCCTGCAACGGCACGCTCAGCCGGCCCTTCCGCTGCAGCCTGCCGCCGTTCCAGGCGTAGTGGATGCCGCCGAAGTAGCCGCGTACGGCGAGGTGTTCGCCGTCCGGGGAGAGCGCGGCGTCGGTGGCCCACAGGTCGACGGGCGCGACGGGCCGGAACACGTTCCTGCCGGACGCGGACAGTTTCGCCGGCCCCTCGTACAGGTGTCCGCCGTCTTCCTTCTTGTCGACGATGTAGACGCGGCCGGTCTTCGGGTGCACGACGAGCGACTCGGCGTCGCGGGCACCGTCGGCGTACGTCACGACGTACTGCGTGGCCCGCACGGTCGCGTCCCTCAGCTCCTTCGGCTCGGGCAGCTCGTAGATCCACACGTACGGCCAGGTGCCGCCGAGGTTGTCCCCGATGTCGCCGACGAAGATCCGGTTCCCGGGCCCGATCGAGACGGCCTCGACGTCGCGCGGCGTACCGATGCCGGTGAGGGTCAGACGGGCGACGGTCTCGCCGGTCGCACCGTCGACGGCGTACAGGTAGGGGCCGTCGTCGCTGTCGTTGTGCGTCCAGTAGACGCCCGGGTGGAGGCGGGAGGCGGCGAGACCGCTGGACTCGGTGATGCGCGGGTCCCGGATCGCGAAGCCCTCGTCACCGTCGGCTGCGGAGGCGGGCACGGCGAGCGCGCCCGTGAGGAGGGCCGCGGCGAGCAGGGCGAGGGGTCGGCGCATGACCCAAGAGTGCCATTGCCCGCCGCAGTTCACGGCGGTGTCCGGGCTCACATCGCGGCGGCCGGGCCGATCGTCCATGATGAGCGTGTGCTCAGGTTCATGCCCGTAGGTGACTCCATGACGATCGGGAGCGCGGGTGATCACACCTGGCGCTACCGGCTGTGGCGGCACCTGTGCACGGCGTACGACGGCCCCTTCACCCTGGTCGGCCCGCGCGAGACGCTGCACGACCCGTCGACGGACGCCCCCACCTCCTACGCGTACGCCGACCCCGCCTTCCCGCGCGCGCACCTGGCCGGCTGGGGCGAGGGCTGGCAGCACATGGTCCCGCTGATCGGCGACGCCGTCCGCTCCTGCCGCGCGGACGTGCTGCTGGTCTCGCTGGGCCTGATCGACCTCGGCTTCTACACCAACGCCGAACAGACAGCGGACAACGTGCGCACCTTCGTCGCCGCGGCACGGTCCGCGAACCCGCGCGTCGCCGTCGCCGTCCTGCCGGTGCTGCCGAACATCCGGGTGGCGGCGGACACGACGTTCGCCGAACAGGTCGCCCACTTCAACGACCTGCTGGCGAAGACCGCCGCCGACCTCGACGAACCCCGCTCCCCGCTGCTGCTGGTCCCGCCGCCCGCGTCGTACGACTTCCACACCGACACCTACGACGGCACCCACCCCAACGAGACAGGCGAACACCGCATCGCGGCCGCCTTCGCGGAGGCGATGTGGCAGGAGTGGGACCTGGGCGGGCCGTACGAGGCGTAGGGGTGCCGAGCGGAGCCGCGACGACATGCGCGGCTCCGACCGGCCGCCGAATCCGGACGAAGCGCGGGACCGGGCGCCCGAGGTCCGGACGCTGCTCATCCGGAAGGGCGACCGGAAAGCCCTGTCCGTCTGAGACCTGATCGTCGCGGCGGCTGCCGGGCGCCACGGTGCGGTGCCGTGGTCCTGCACTACGACGGAGACTCCGACAGGATCGACTTCGACAGGATCGACTTCGACGGGATCGCTTCCGCCACGGGCAGCGGACGGCCCGGGTCGTTCCGGCGGGCACGGCCGGCCGACCCTCTTGCATAGAGCGCACTCCAGGCCGTTGGCTTGGCGTTCATGAAGTACACGCAGCTCGGACGCACCGGACTCAAGGTCAGCCGCCTCGTCCTCGGAACGATGAACTTCGGTCCGCAGACCGACGAGGCCGACAGTCACGCCATCATGGACGCGGCGCTGGACGCCGGGATCAACTTCTTCGACACCGCCAACGTCTACGGCTGGGGCGAGAACAAGGGCCGCACCGAGAGCATCATCGGCAGCTGGTTCGCCAAGGGCGGCGGGCGGCGCGACAAGGTCGTCCTGGCCACCAAGGTGTACGGCAACATGGCCGCCGACGGCGAGGCGTGGCCCAACCACGACAAGCTGTCCGCGGTGAACATCCGGCGGGCCGTCGACGCCTCCCTCAAGCGGCTGGGCACGGACCACATCGACGTGTACCAGTTCCACCACATCGACCGCAGCACCCCGTTCGAGGAGATCTGGCAGGCCATCGACGTCCTCGTCCAGCAGGGCAAGGTCCTCTACGTCGGCTCCTCCAACTTCCCCGGCTACAAGATTGCCCAGGCCAACGAGATCGCCGCCCGCCGCGGCGGCACCATCGGGCTGGTCAGCGAGCAGTGCCTGTACAACCTCTGCGAGCGGCGCGCCGAGATGGAGGTCGTCCCGGCCGCCCAGGACTACGGGCTCGGAGTCATCCCCTGGTCGCCGCTGCACGGCGGTCTGCTCGGCGGTGTGCTGAAGAAGGAGGTCGAGGGCCGCCGGCGCGCCTCCGGCCGGGCCGCCGAGACGCTCGCCGACCCCGCCGGCCGCGCCCGGATCCAGGCCTACGAGGACCTGCTCGACAAGCACGGCATCGAGCCCGGCGAGGCCGCACTGGCCTGGCTGCTGACCCGGCCCGGCGTGACCGGACCGATCGTCGGCCCGCGCACGGCGGCGCAGCTGGAGTCCGCGCTCCGCGCGGTGGAACTGGAGCTGAGCGAGGAACTGCTGGCGTCGCTGGACGAGATCTTCCCCGGCCCGGGCCCGTCCCCGGAGGCCTTCGCCTGGTAGCGGCGGGCACGCCGTGACGGCCGGCGGCGGCGCCGCGCGGTGTCGTTCGGATCAGGTCGGCGCCGCGCGGTGACGTTCGGATCACGCCGGCGCCGCGCGGTGACGTTCGGATCACGCCGGCGCCGGGCACGGGCGCCTTCCGGCCCCGGCGAGATCCGAACGGCACCCGCTAACCGCCGAGTGCCGCCGCCACCGCCACCACGACGAACATCAGCACGAGCGCACCGGCCATGATCCGGTTCCGGGTCTTCGGGTCCACGCCGTCGAGCCTAACCGGCCGCGCCCAGCGACCAGCGGGCGACCGGCTCGTAACGGGGCTGCTCGCCCGGTACGCCCGAGGTCGGCAGGTTGCTGCGCACCAGCACCAGCTCCCCCACGGTCCAGGTCCGGCTGCGGAACCCGTCCAGCACCTCCAGGTAGGGCCGCACGTCGACGGCGTCCCGGCTGCGGGCCACCGTCAGGTGCGCCGTGTACCGGCGGTGCCCGTCCATCGGCACGCCCGCCTTCCGGGCGGCGGCCTCGGACCGCTCCGCCAGCAGCCGCATCGTGCGCAGGTCCCCGTCCGCGCCGGCCCACAGCGCCCGGCCGTGCCCGAACTGGCCGCCGCCGCGCAGCGCCAGCCCGAACGGCTCCGTACGGGACGCGGTCCGGGCCAGCCGCCGGGTCAGCTCCGGGAGGAGCGCGTCGTCCACCTCGCCGTAGAACGCCAGTGTGAAGTGCCACCCCGGCTGCCCGGTCCACCGCAGCCCGTCCGCCCCGGGCAGCCTCCTCAGCCGTCCCACCTCGACGGCCAGCTCCTGGACGACGTCGTCGGGAGGCAGTACGGCGGCGAAGAGTCTCATGTGTCCAGTCTCCCTTGGCCCCCCTGGAACGTACGTACGCTTCCGCGTGTCCTGGCCACCGTGCGTATCGTTGTACCGCGCGGCTGCACGCATTGAGCGGTGGCCGGGGAGGAGCGCCACGATGACCGTCCTCGAAGACAGGATCGAGATGGCCGAGAGCGGCGACGAGCTCACGCTCGACATGATGTTCGCGTGGCTGGAGAAGATGCCCATCCCCGAGGGTTACAAGACCGAGATCGTCGGGGGGCACATCTTCATGACGCCGCAGCGGGACACCCACTGGGAGATCATCGCCAACATCTACGACCAGCTGCGGGCGAAGTACCCGCGCAAGCGCGTCAAGTCCGACGTCCGCATCGACTACCCCGGGCACCTCAACGGCTTCGCCTCCGACCTGACCCTCATGGCCGAGGACGCCGCCAAGGACGACAGAGGGTTGTGGCGCTGCGAGGACGTGGAGTTCATCGCCGAGGTGATCTCCCGGCGCACCGCCGCCAACGACTACGGCCCGAAGAAGGACACGTACGCGAGCGCCGGCGTGCCGGTGTACCTGATCGTCGATCCGTACACCGGCGAGTGGCACCTGCACACCCTGCCGAAGGACGGCACCTACCACGCCAGCCTCAGTTTCGGTTTCGGCGAGGAGATCGATCTGACCCGGACGGCCGTCGGTCTCGTCCTCAGGACCGACGAGTTCCCCCGGGACTGACGCCGGCCGGCGGACGTCATGCCGCCGGGGCCAGTGCCTCCTGGCGGTCGCGGGGGACGAAGCGGACGCGGGGGCCGCGGTGCCAGGCGAGCGAGAGGCGCAGGCCGCCGACCCGGGCGAGGATCAGGCCGATGACGGTCGCGGCGAGGACGGCGATCGCGCCGCCGGTCGCGAAGCCGACCCGGGCGCCGTAGGTGTCGGTGATCCAGCCGACGATCGGGGCGCCGACCGGGGAGCCGCCGAGGAAGACCATCATGTAGAGGGCCATCACGCGGCCACGCACCGCCGGGTCCGTCGCCATCTGGAGGCTGGTGTTGGTGGTGACGTTGACCGTCATCGAGAACAGGCCCAGCGGGATCATCAGCAGGGAGAACATCCACAGGGCCGGCGAGACGGCGGCGAGTATCTCCACCGCGCCGAAGGCCAGCGCGCCGATGATCAGCAGCCGCAGCCGGGCCGTGCCGCGCCGGGCGGCGAGCAGGGCACCGGACACGGAGCCGACCGCCGCCAGCGTGTTGAACAGGCTGTAGGCGCCCGCGCCGCCGTGGAAGACGTCGTCGGCGAAGGCCGACAGGTACACGGGGAAGTTGAAGGCGAAGGTCCCTATGAAGCCGACCAGGACGATCGGCCAGATCAGCTCGGGCCGTCCGGCGACGTAGCGCAGGCCCTCCCGCAGCTGGCCCTTGCCGCGCGGAGCGCGCTCCACGGCGTGCAGGTCGCGGGCGCGCATCAGCATCAGTCCGGCGAGCGGCGCGACGAAGGACAGGCCGTTGAGGAGGAACGCCCAGCCCGTGCCGACGCCCGTGATCAGCAGGCCGGCGACGGCGGGGCCGACCAGCCGCGCGGACTGGAAGTTGGCGGAGTTCAGGCTGACCGCGTTCTGCAGCTGGCCGGGGCCGACCAGTTCGGAGACGAAGGACTGGCGGGCCGGGTTGTCGACGACGGTCGCGAGGCCGACGGCGAAGGCGGCGAGGTAGACGTGCCACACCTCGACGTGGCCGGTGAGGGTGAGGGCGGCCAGGGCGAGCGCGGTGAGGGCCATCGCGGTCTGGGTGACCAGCAGGGTGGGGCGCTTGCGCAGACGGTCGACGAGGACGCCGCCGTACAGGCCGAACAGCAGCATCGGCAGGAACTGCAGGGCCGTGGTGATGCCGACGGCGGCGGACGAGCCGGTGAGGCTGAGCACCAGCCAGTCCTGGGCGATGCGCTGCATCCAGGTGCCCGTGTTGGAGACCGCCTGGCCGAGGAAGAACAGGCGGTAGTTCCTGATCCTCAGCGAGGAGAACATCGAGGTCTTCGTGGCGGAGGTGCCGTGGGCGGATGCGGTGTCGGGGGCGGACGCGGTGTCGTGGGGGTCAGGTGCGGGGACGGAAGCTGCTCCGGGTCCCGAACTCAAAACGGTTCGCCTCCTTGTGACGGCTGTGTGCTCAGACGTGCGCGAGTTTCTCCAGCACGGGCGCGGCGGCGCGGAGCGTCGCCCACTCGTCCTCGTCGAGTTCCTCGACCAGGGAGGCGAGGAACGCGTTCCGCTTGCGGCGGCTCTCCTCGAGCATCGCCTCGGCCCGCTCGGTCTGCGTGACGACCTTCTGGCGCCGGTCGTCCGGGTGCGGCTCCAGCCGGACCAGGCCCTTGGCCTCCAGCAGGGCCACGATGCGGGTCATCGACGGCGGCTGGACGTGCTCCTTGCGGGCGAGCTCGCCCGGAGTGGCCCGGCCGCAGCGGGCCAGGGTGCCGAGCACCGACATCTCGGTGGGGCTGAGCGACTCGTCGACGCGCTGGTGCTTGAGCCGACGGGACAGCCGCATCACGGCGGATCGGAGGGCGTTCACGGCGGCTGCGTCGTCGCCATGGCTGAGGTCCGGCATGTTCTTTAGCGTAACTCATTACTCTCGCTAAGGAACACCGGGGGTGTCCATCCAGCGTCGTGAGTCCCGCCACTGCCACACCGGATCACCCGTATGAGTGATCCGGTCAGGAAACGCACCGCACCGAACCGAGGTGTGCGGCAACGCTCGTACGCATGGGGACCGACGTGCTCAGCCTGCGGATAGACCACGACCTGCTCGAACGACTCCGCGACCATGCCGCCAAACGCGGCATGAGCGTCCAGGACTATGTCGTCCGGACGCTCATGCGCGATGACTTCGACCAGCGGTTCCGGACCGCCGTCGAAGAGACGGAGAAGTTCTACGGGGTCACCTGAGCCCCGCTCCAGAAATCAGGTCAGGCCCAGGGCCGGCATCAGGTAGTAGAAGGCGAAGACTCCCGCCACCGCGTACATCGCCGGCGGGACCTCCCGGCCGCGCCCGGCCGCCAGGCGCAGCACCGCGAAGGTGATGAAGCCCATGCCGATGCCGTTGGTGATCGAGTAGGTGAACGGCATCATCACCATCGTCACGAACGCCGGGACGGCGATCGTGTGGTCCGCCCAGTCGATCTCCTTGACCGAGCCCGCCAGGATCAGGAAGCCCACCGCGAGCAGCGCGGGAGTGGCCGCCTGGGACGGGACCATCGTGGCGACCGGCGTGAGGAACAGCGCCACCGCGAACAGACCGCCGGTGACGACGTTGGCGAAGCCGGTGCGCGCGCCCTCGCCGACGCCCGCCGTGGACTCCACGAAGGCCGTGGTGGCCGAGGAGGAGCTGGCGCCGCCCGCGGCGACCGCGACACCGTCGATGAACAGCACCTTGTTGATGCCGGGCATCTGACCCTGCGCGTCGGTCAGCTTCGCCTCGTCCGAGACGCCCATGATCGTGCCCATCGCGTCGAAGAAGCACGACAGCAGCACGGTGAAGACGAACAGGACGCCGGTCAGCACACCCACCTTGGCGAAGCCGCCGAACAGGCTGACCTGGCCGATCAGACCGAAGTCGGGCGTGGCGACCGGGTTGCCGGGCCAGGTCGGGGTGGTCAGGCCCCAGGACGGGACGTCCGCCACGGCGTTGATGACCACCGCGACGACCGTCATCACGACGATCGAGAGCAGGATCGCGCCGGGCACCCTGCGCACGATCAGCGCCAGTGTGAGCAGCGCGCCGAGGACGAAGACGAGGACCGGCCAGCCGTCGAGGTGGCCGCCGGTGCCCAGCTGGAGCGGCACGGTGGTCTCGGCGGCGTCCGGCATCCGGGTGACGAACCCGGAGTCGACCAGGCCGATCAGCATGATGAACAGGCCGATACCGATGGCGATGGCCTTGCGCAGGCCGTACGGGACGGCGTTCATCACACGCTCGCGCAGACCGGTGGCGACCAGCAGCATCACCACGAAACCGGCCAGCACCACCATGCCCATCGCGTCCGGCCACGACATGCGCGGCGCGAGCTGGAGCGCGACGACCGAGTTGACGCCGAGGCCGGCGGCGAGCGCGATCGGGACGTTGCCGATGACACCCATCAGGAGCGTGGTGAACGCCGCGGTCAGGGCGGTCGCGGTGACCAGCTGGCCGTTGTCCAGCTGGTTGCCGTACATGTCCTTCGCGCTGCCCAGGATGATCGGGTTCAGCACGATGATGTAGGCCATCGCGAAGAAGGTGGCGAAACCGCCGCGGACCTCACGGGACAGGGTGCTGCCGCGCTCGGTGATCCGGAAGTAGCGGTCGAGGGCACCGGAGGCGGGGCCGGAACCCGGCCGGTCGGGCAGGGGGGCCTTGACGGGGGCGGACCCCGGCTGGTCGGACATGGGTGTGGGACCTCGTCACCGATGGACCTCCCCCGAAGCCCTTTGGTGTTTTCTACGAACAGAAGTGGCCAGAGACAAACAGATTCAGTATGAACATATAACGTCGTCGAGGCTATCTCCGCGCGTAGACCGGCGGGGCGGGTGCGGCGCACCTCACTCGGCCCGCCCCTCGTAAGCTGTCCGCATGACAGGGCTTTTTTCGGAACCCACCAAGCACGAGGCGCCGGAGCCGCTGGAGGGCCCGGTGGTCGGCACCATCATCGGCGGCACGATCCTCTGGTTCGCCCTGTTCCTCGTCCAGCTGCCGTTCTACGGCTGGTTCGACGACCACGGCCACACCTGGTGGCTGTGGACCTGCCTGGCCGGCGGCGGGCTCGGCTTCATCGGCATCTGGTACGTCCGCAAGCGCGACGCCGCGATCAAGCGGGCGCAGGCGGCGGCTGCCGCGGCGGCCGGAACGGCCGACACCGCGAGCGAGCCGCGGAACCCCTCCCCCGCCCCGTCGACCGACTGACCCCGCGCCGGCCCGTCGACCGGCTGCCACCGCGCCGGCCCGTCGACCGACTGACCCGCGCCGCTCCTCCACGGCCGGACCCGCACCACCCCGCCGACCGGGCGCCCGCGCCACCGCGGGCCATCGCCTTCCCACCGGACCCGCGCCATTCCTTCCCGCCGGACGCACGCCTTCCTTGCCCGCCGGACGCACGCCTTCCTTCCCGCCGGACGCGCGCCCGTCCTTCCCGCCGGACCCGCGCCATTCCTTCCCGCCGGACCCGCGCGATTCCTTACGGCCGGACCGCGCCACCCCTGGGGCCGGCGCCTCACCAGCCCCTCCCGGCCGGCCCCGTGCCACACCCATCGGCCGCCCCGGCGCCCCCGCCGCACCCGCCCGCAAGGCTCGTCCGCCGTGTCAACGGCCTTGTGTGCCACCGCCGTACGACCACGGCACTACGGGCGTCCTACCCGGGTCGGATCTTCCGCCCATCCGGTGGGTGAACCCCCGAAACCGCACGTACCGTCGAATGCATGACGCATCTCGAGGCGGGTGCCCAGGTCGATGCCGTGCGCCCGGCCGCGGCCACCTCACCGGTGACCGGGCTGACACGCGCGGAAGTCGCCGACCGGGTGGCCCGCGGGCAGGTCAACGACGTGCCGGTGCGCAGCAGCCGGTCCCTGGCGGAGATCGTCCGCGCGAACGTCTTCACCCGGTTCAACGCGATCATCGGCGTGCTGTGGGTGATCATGCTGGCGGTCGCGCCCATCCAGGACAGCCTGTTCGGCTTCGTGATCCTCGCCAACACCGGTATCGGCATCGTCCAGGAGTGGCGGGCGAAGAAGACCCTCGACTCCCTCGCGCTGATCGGCGAGGTGCGGCCCACGGTGCGCAGGGACGGCGTGCCGGCCGCGATCGGCACCGCCGAGATCGTGCTGGACGACCTGATCGAGATCGGGCCGGGCGACAAGGTCGTCGTCGACGGCGTGTGCGTGGAGACGGACGGTCTGGAGATCGACGAGTCGCTGCTCACCGGCGAGGCCGATCCCGTGCCGAAGATGCCCGGCGACCAGGTCATGTCGGGCAGCTTCGTCGTCGCGGGCGGCGGCTCCTTCCAGGCGACCCGGGTGGGGCGCGAGGCCTACGCGGCGCAGCTCGCCGAGGAGGCGTCCCGTTTCACCCTGGTCCACTCCGAGCTGCGCTCCGGCATCTCCACCATCCTCAAGTACGTGACGTGGATGATGATCCCGACCGCGATCGGCCTGGTCATCAGCCAGTTGGTCGTCAAGGACAACGAGCTGAAGGACTCCGTGGCCCGCACGGTCGGCGGCATCGTCCCGATGGTCCCCGAGGGCCTGGTACTGCTCACCTCCATCGCCTTCGCCGTCGGCGTGATCCGGCTGGGCCGCAAGCAGTGCCTGGTGCAGGAGCTGCCCGCGATCGAGGGCCTGGCCCGCGTCGACACCGTGTGCCTGGACAAGACCGGCACGCTCACCGAGGGCGGCATGGACGTCACCGGGCTGCGGGTGCTCGGCGACGGCGACGAGCGGTACGTGCGCCGCGTGCTGGGCGCGCTCGGCGCGTCGGACCCGCGGCCCAACGCCTCCCTGCGGGCCGTCATCGACGCCTGCCCCCGCGACGACGACTGGCGCACCACCGGCACCCTGCCCTTCTCCTCCGCCCGCAAGTACAGCGGCGCGACGTTCGAGGAGGCGGCGGGCGAGGAGCCCGTCGGCTGGCTGCTCGGCGCGCCCGACGTGCTGCTGGACCCCGACGACCCGGCGCTGGCCGACACCGCGCGGATGAACGAGGAGGGCCTGCGGGTGCTGCTGCTGGCCCGCGCCCGGCCCGGTGTGGACATCGACGACCCGGCCGCCGCACGCGGCGTGCGTCCGGCCGCGCTGGTGGTGCTGGAGCAGCGGCTGCGTCCCGACGCCGCCGACACCCTGCGCTACTTCGCCGAGCAGGACGTCCGCGCCAAGGTCATCTCCGGCGACAACGCGGTGTCGGTCGGCGCGGTCGCGTCCAAGCTGGGCCTGTCCGGTACGACGGTGGACGCGCGCCGGCTGCCCGCCGACCGGGACGCCATGGCCGAGGCGCTGGACGCGGGCACGGTGTTCGGACGGGTCACCCCGCAGCAGAAGCGGAACATGGTGGGCGCGCTCCAGGCGAACGGCCACACGGTCGCGATGACCGGCGACGGCGTCAACGACGTGCTGGCGCTGAAGGACGCGGACATCGGCGTGGCGATGGGCTCCGGTTCGGAGGCCACGCGGGCGGTCGCGCAGATCGTGCTGCTGAACAACAGCTTCGCCACGCTGCCGTCGGTGGTGGCGGAGGGGCGGCGGGTGATCGGCAACATCACCCGCGTCGCCACGCTGTTCCTGGTGAAGACGGTGTACTCGGTGCTGCTTGCGGTGCTGGTGGTGTGCTCGCAGGTGGAGTACCCGTTCCTGCCGCGCCACCTGACCCTGCTGTCCACGCTCACCATCGGCGTCCCCGCCTTCTTCCTGGCCCTGGCCCCCAACAAGGAGCGGGCGCGGCCGAACTTCGTGCGCCGGGTCATGCGGTACGCGATCCCGGGCGGGGTGCTGGCGGCGCTGGCGACCTTCACGACGTACCTGATCGCCCGGAGTCACTACGGCGGCGAGGGCGAGTTGGCGGCGGAGACCAGCGCGGCGACACTGACGCTGTTCCTGATCTCCGTCTGGGTGCTGGCGATCATCGCCCGGCCCTACACGTGGTGGCGGGTGGCGCTGGTGGCGACGATGGCCGGGGGCTTCCTGCTGGTGCTGGTGGTGCCGTGGCTGCAGAAGTTCTTCGCGCTGAAGCTGGTCGGGATGACGATGCCGTGGATCGCGGTCGGCATCGCGGCGGGGGCGGCGGCGGTGCTGGAGCTCCTGTGGCGGTGGGGGGACCGCCGGATTCCGGCGTAACGCCGGCGCGGATTCGGGCGTAGCGCGGAGGCGGGCGTAGCGCGGAGGCGGGCGTAGCGCGGAGGCGGGCGTAGCGCGGAGGCGGCCGGGCGCGGACATGCGGTCGCGCGCGGGTCCCCGTGCCCCTCGGAGGGGCGTGGGGACCCGCGCGCGCAGCGGACCGGCCGGCCGCGGGCCGCTACTTCGGGTCGCGGGCGAACAGGGACCTGGACCAGAGGTGGCCGAGGGCGGCGAGGGCGACGCACCAGACGACGGCCAGCCACCCGTTGTGGCCGATCTCGCTGCCGAGCAGCAGCCCGCGCAGCGTCTCGATGGCCGGGGTGAACGGCTGGTACTCGGCGACCGGCCGGAACCAGCCCGGCATCTGCTCCACCGGAACGAACGCGCTGGACAGGAACGGCAGGATCATCAGCGGCATGGCGTTGTTGCTCGCCGCCTCCGCGTTCGGGCTGGACAGGCCCATGCCGACGGCGATCCAGGTGAGCGCCAGGGAGACGAGGACCAGCAGTCCCAGCGCCAGCAGCCACTCCAGGGCGGTGGCGTCCGTGGACCGGAACCCGATCGCCACCGCGACCGCCCCGACGAGCACCACGCTCATCACGCACTGCACCACGCTGCCGACGACGTGCCCGATGAGCACCGACCCGCGGTGGATCGCCATCGTCCGGAAGCGGGCGATGATGCCCTCGGTCATGTCGACGGAGACGGACACCGCGCTGCCGATGGTGGTGCCGCCGATGGTGAGCAGCAGGACACCGGGCACGAGGTAGGCGAGGTACGCGGACCGGTCGGCGTCGCCGCCGATGCCGGCGCTCATCACGTCACCGAAGATGTAGACGAAGAGCAGCAGCAGGACGACCGGGGTCAGCAGCAGGTTCAGCGTCATGGACGGGTAGCGGCGGGCGTGCAGCAGGTTGCGGCGCAGCATGGTGGACGAATCGCGCACGGCGAGGGACAGGGAGTTCATCGGACGGCCTCCTCGGGCTCGTGGGGCTGGGTGGCGGCGCCGGTCAGGGCGAAGAACACGTCGTCGAGGTCGGGGGTGTGCACGGTCAGCTCGTCCGCCTCGACGCCGGCGGAGTCCAGCAGGTCGAGCAGCGACCGCAGTTGGCGCTGGGTGCCGTCGCTGGGGATGTGCAGCGCCAGCGCCTCGTCGTCGGCCTCCGCGGTGACCTCGCGCAGCGCGCCGACGGCGGTCCGGTAGGCGGCCGGGGCGGTGAAGCGGAGCCGGACGTGCCCGCCGGGGACGATCCGCTTCAGTTCCTCCGCGGTGCCCTCGGCGGCGATCCGGCCGTCGTGGAGCACGGCGATGCGGTCGGCGAGCTGGTCGGCCTCCTCCAGGTACTGGGTGGTGAGGAAGACGGTGACGCCGCCGGCGACGAGTTCGCGGATGATCTGCCACATCGTGTGGCGGGAGCGCGGGTCGAGGCCGGTGGTCGGCTCGTCGAGGAAGATGATCCGCGGGCCGCCCACCAGGGTCATGGCGATGTCGAGGCGGCGCCTCATGCCGCCGGAGTAGCTCTGGGCGGGCTTCTTCGCCGCGTCGACCAGGTCGAACCGCTCCAGCAGCTCGGCGGTCACCCGCCGTCCCTCGCTCCGCGGCAGGTGGTGCAGGTCGGCCATCAGGAGCATGTTCTCCTCGCCGGTGATCAGCCCGTCGACGGCGGAGAACTGCCCGGTGACGCCGATCGCCGCGCGCACCGACTGCGCCTCGGTGGCGAGGTCGTGCCCGGCCACCTGGGCCTGCCCGCCGTCGGCGCCGATCAGCGTGGAGAGGATCTTCACGACGGTGGTCTTGCCGGCGCCGTTCGGTCCGAGCAGCGCGAACACGGACCCGGCCGGGATCCGCAGGTCGATGCCGTCGAGCACGGTCTTGTCGCCGTACGACTTGCGCAGGCCGACGGCGGACACGGCGGCCGGTGCCGGGCCGCCGCCGCCCCGTCCAGTCGTGGGCATGACAGTGGAAGGCATGGGATGCTCCGTTTCGGGGCTGAAGTGGGGTACGGGAGGGGGCCGTTCGCGGCGGTGGTGGTCAGGCGGTGGCGCGGCGGATGTCGATGTTGCCGTAGCGGGTACGGGCGTGGATCTTGACGGTGTCGCCGGTGCCGTCGTGGGGGGCGTGGGAGGGGGTGAGGGTGTTGCGGACCTGGCCGGAGCCGGAGTCGGCGTCGAGCCAGGCGGCGGTGCCTTCGCGGATGCCGATGTCGATGGCGCCGTGGGAGGTTTCCAGGCGGGCGGTGCCGCGGGCGAGGTCGGCGACGCGGAGGGTGCCGTGGGCGGTGGTGGCGGTGACGGAGTCCTCGGCGCGGGTGATGTCGATGTCTCCGTTGGCGCCGCTGACGTGCAGTTCGCCGGTGGCGGTGCCGACGGTGGTGGTGCCGTGGGAGTTCTTCAGGACGGCGGGGCCGTCGAGCCGGCCGGCGCGCAGGCTGCCGGAGCTGGTGGTGATCTCGGCGGGGCCGTGGACGTGCTGGACGCTGATGGAGCCGTGGGAGGCGGTGAGCTTCAGCGGGCCGGTGGCATCGAGGCGGACGTCGCCGGCGGAGGTCTTGACGTGGACCTCGCCGAGGCGGCCTTCGCCGAACACCTGGGTCCAGGCGCCGGTGATGTCGGCGTCGGAGCCGGTGGGCAGGGCGACGGCGATGTCGACGGTGCCGGTGCGGCCGAACAGGCCGGGCTTGGGCGTGCGGACGGTCAGGACGCCGTTCGCGCAGGTGATGTGGGTCTGGTCGGCGGTGCGGACGTCCAGTTCCTTCTTCGGGTCACGCGGGCGCACCTCCACGACGGTGTCGCGGCGGTCGCCCGCGGTGAACTGCACGGAACCGGCGTCCACATGGACCGTGGCGGAGAGGGGTGCGGGCGTGTCGAACGTGGGCATGGCTGGTCCGTCCTCGTGGGTCGTCGGGCCGTCCCCGGGCCGGGGACGTGAGGTGCGTGCTGGTGGCGCCGGTTGTGCCGGTTGTGCTGGTGGCGCCGGTGGTGCGGGCGGGCCGGTGCGGGGTCGGCGCTCCCGGCCGGTCGTCAGGCTCCGCGCGCCGCTGTCTGCGGCCACCACGCGTTCGCGGCGGTGACTGCCGACCTGCGGCGCGAGGTCGATGACGCCATCATGGCACCACTGTGGCGCCACACGCAAGCCGCAATGACACTGCACGTGGCACCGACGCCACCGGACCATCGCACTCCGGCTCCCGACCTGCGGAAACACGGCACGCCAAGCAGCCGCAGACACTCGCCTCCCCACCGAAGTCACCCACGCCACGACACACACAAGCGCCGGGTGGCACCATGTGATGCCACCCGGCGCCAATCGGTGCCAAGTGAGGGTGAGGGCCGCCGGATCGGCGGCGACCGCTCCCCGTGGTCCCGGTCCGTCAGTCGAACCAGCGGTCCCGTGCCAGTTCCTCGGTCCGCGACGGGTCCTCCAGCAGCGCCGCGACCTCGAAGCGCCGCGGCCACTGACCGGCCGCCCAGGCCAGCCCGGCGGCCACCCCCTCCAGCGTGGCCGCGTGCAGCACACCGTCGTCGGTGAGCCGCCAGTCGATCTCCACGCCGTCCACGACGAGTTCCTCGTGCTCCACGTACGACGCCGGAGTACGCGCCCCGAGCAGCACCCGCACCGGCTCCGGCACCTCGTGCTCCGTGCCCTCGGAGTGCACCTCACCGGTGACGGACTCGCTCAGCCGCCGCACCTGGAACAGTTCCGCCAGCTCCGCGGCGCGCGACGGCCGCACCGGCAGCAGCGCCACACCGCCGGTGAACGGCAGCAGGTCCGGCGAGTCCACGACCACCGCGTCGGCCGCGTCCACCACCTCCACCCGGCCGTCCACGACCGCGCGCAGCTCGTCCGGCAGGGTCACCTGCTCGGGGTCCAGCTCGGCCAGCGCGCCGTACAGGGCGTGCAGTTGGGCGGCGGTGACGGGGCGGTCGGGGTCGGCGAGGCGGTCCAGCAGCTCGGCCGCGCCGCCGGGCTCGTCGAGGAGGGCCGCCACCGAGGTGCGTACGCCCAGGGCCCGCAGCACCTGCTCGTCCTCGAACCCGGTCGCGTCGGCCTCGTCGTACAGGCCGCGCAGCAGCGGGTCCCCGCCGGCCGCGCGCAGTCCGGCCGGGCGGCGCCCGCCGAGCACCGGGTGCCCGCGCAGCCACCAGGCGGTGTACGGCCGTACGACCTCGTGGGTGCCGTCGTGCAGCAGGATGCGCACGGGCTGGACGAGCGCGTCGCGCAGCGGCGGCCGGGACAGCAGGGCGAGGGCCTGCGGCCACCGGTCGTCGTCCACCAGGTCCAGGTCCCGCACGGCGACGATCTCGGTGGCGACCGGCGGCACCGGGCTGTCCGGGAAGCGGTCCAGGATGTCCTCGCTCCACACGTCCACCGCGTCCAGCAGGCCCGCGTCGTCCGGCTCGGCGAAGTCGCCCTCCCGGGGCTCCAGTTCGTCCGGGTCGAGGACCACGTCCGTGGCGCGGATCAGTGCGAAGTCCACCAGCACCCCGCAGGCGGCCAGCGGCTGTTCGCCCCACCGCTCGGCCAGCTCGGCGTCCACGGCGGCGAGTTCGCCCTCCCGCATGACCCGGGCGAACGGTCCTCCCGGGAAGACGAGTTCGCAGGCGGGCGACAGCTCACCGTCCTCGTCGGGCAGGGCGAGGGCGCCCAGCCACGGCTCGTCACCGGCTTCGAGTCCGGCGTCGCGCACCAGGCCCAGCACGGTGTCGGCGAGTTCCTCCGCGTCCGGGGCGTCCTCCTCCCAGTTCATCCCGCCCTCGTCGTCGAGCGAGGCGGCCACGGCGGCACGCACCTGCGGGGTGGTGAGGACGGCGCGCGGGGTCGCGGGGAGGGCGCCGAGCTTCTCCAGGATCGGGTGGGCGGCGTCCGGGTGGGCGACCTTGAGGCCCAGCCGGGCGAGCAGCTCGGCGTCGAGGGACGCCGAGTCGGGGGTGGGCAGCAGCACCTGGCGGGGACCGATGGTGGTCCGGCCGTCGGCCAGCGGCACCGGCAGCCCGGACAGCCGGTCCGGGTCCACGCCGGCGAGGCTGTCGTACAGCCGCCGCCACCAGTCGGGGGACTTCTCCAGCCCGGCCAGCCGGTCGATCGCATCGGTGAGCGGGACCCGGGCGACGCCCAGCGTGCGCAGTTCGACGCGGCGTTCCAGACCGGCGGGCAGCAGCGTGGGAAGGACCTCGGCCAGCACCCGCACGGTGTCCGCGCCCGCCCCCTCGACCACCTCGGCGTCGCGGGGACGCAGGGACTCGGGCAGCTCCTCGTCGCCGTCCTGTTCGCGCCGTTCGGCCGCGGGCGGCAGGAAGGAGGTGCGGGGCAGCCGTTCGAGGATCGCCTGCCGCAGGGCCCCGTCCAGCTCGCCCTTGCCGAGCGGGCCCGGCACGAGGCCGATGATTCCGGCGGTCACCGGGCGCCAGTCGGCGAGCAGTTCGGCGTAGGCGTCGGCGGCGCGCTGCACCAGGAAGTCGGTGAGCGGGCCGGGCGCGGCGTGCCGGCGGGTGGAGTCCAGCGGGAGGGAGGCGATGAGCAGGGCGGGGACGCCGAGGGGTTCGTCGCTGGGGGTGGGGGCGTGCACCACGGGGCTGGTGCGGGGGCGGGCGGGCGTGCCGTCGGCGTCCACCGGGACGGCCCAGGTGACCGACCAGTGCGGCCGCAGCCGCTCCTCGACCGGCCGGTCGGCGAGCAGGTCGGGAGTGAGCGGCCCGTGCGCGGCGGCGGTACGCCAACGGGTCGTCCCCTCACGGGAGTCCTCGACGACGATCAGAGCGCCCTCGGTACGGCGGCCCAGGGTGCGGGGCGCCGCGTCGCCGATCTCGACCACGACCTCGTCGAGGCCGGGCAGCGCCAGCAGCAGCGCGTCGTCGACGGCGTTCAGCAGCCGCTCGGCGAGGTCGGCGGCGGCGGCGTCGCGCAACGGCAGGATCACGGCCGTGTCGTAGGGGCCGGGAGCGGTGCCCTCGGCGGCGAACGGAAGCCGCAGCAGCGGCACGTGCCCGTCACGGCGGCGGATCTCGTCACCGAGGCCGGGGCTGTGCCGGGCGGTGTCACCGGCGAGCTCGCGGGCCTCGGCGAGCGACCAGCGCACGCCGCCGTGCCGTCCGACGACGGCGGGCTCGTCGGTGACGGAGAGGACGGCCGCGAACCCGACACCGAACCGGCCCACCGCCCGCTGCGACTCGTCCCGCTTGGCGGAGGCGCGCAGCGTCGACAGCGACTCGACGCCGGCCGCGTCCAGCGGTGCCCCGGTGTTGGCGGCGACCAGGACGCCGTCGCGCAGGGTGAGCCGCAGCCGCCCCGGGACGCCGGCGCGGGCGGCGGCGTCGGCCGCGTTCTGCGCGAGTTCGACGACGAGACGGTCCCGGTACCCGCCGAGGACCAGGTCCTCCTCGGCGTTGGCGTCCTCACGGAAGCGGGCGGGGCTGGTGGCCCAGGCGTCCAGCACACCGCGCCGCAGACGTGCCGTGGCGAACGGGTCGGCACCCTCGGCGGCGGGCCGCACGAACTTGCTCACGTTGACTCTCCTCATCGGCCCTCGTCGGCGTGAGACCGAAGGTACCGCTCCATCGGAACCGTCCGCGCACCGTCTCGCGCGAGGGCTCCTCACCGGGACGGCCGGCACGCCGGTGTGCGCCCCGCCGTTCCTGCGCCCACCCCGTACGCGCGGGCGCAGGAACGGCGGGGGCCCACCCGTACGCGCGGGCGCAGGAACGGCGAGGGAAAGCGGGACAAGGGCGGGAAGTTGTACCGCGCGCCAGGACGGGCGTGGGGCGGCACCGCGATCGACGGGAGAGCCGGGGCACGCTCGGTCCGCGGCGGGCCGAGCGCCTTGCCGGAAGAGCTGGGGCACACTCAGACCGCGGCGGGCCGAGCGCCCTGCCCGGAGAGCCGGGGCACACTCGATCCCCGGCAGGCCGAGCGCCCTGCCGGTGCCGGGAAGGCCGGCGGCGCGCCCAGACCACCGCACGCCGAGCGCCCTGCCCGGAGAGCCAGGCACGCACCCAGACCACCGCGGGCCGAGCGCCCTGCCCGGAGAGCCGGGGCGGGCTCAGTCCGTGGCGGGTCGGGTGCGGCGGGCGTAGGCGCGGGCGGCGCGGGCGCGGTCGCCGCAGCGGGTGGAGCACCAGTGGCGGCGGCCGTGACGCAGCAGGTAGCGGTTGCAGGGGGCGGAGCCGCAGGCGGTGAGGCGTTCGGCAGCGGGTGAGGTGAGCAGGTCGGCGGCGTCGGCGGCGAGGGTCGCCAGGGCGTGGTCGACGATCGCGCTGGTCGGGTGCGGAGTCGCCCGGTAGGGGCCCGTCTTCGCGTCCCACTGGAGCAGCGGAGCCGTGGGGACGCGGGTCATCGCGTCGTTGACGGCCGCGAGGGCGGCGGGCAGCGCGGGCAGCCCTTCGGCGCGGGAGGCGAACAGCGACCTGATCTGCTCGCGCAGCGAACGCAGTTGGCTCGCGCACATCTCCCGCATGCCGGCGTCGACCGGCGCGAGCCCGCGTTCCGTCAGCCAGTGGTTCGCCCGCGCCGGAGTCCCCAGGAGATCGGCCGTGTGCCCGCCGGGCAGCGCGACCGCGCTGTTGACGAGGGCGAGCGAGAGGTGGTCCGCCTCGCCCTGGGCAGGCGGCAGTGCGGGTTCTTCCATCAGGGCCTCCTTCACGATTCTCATGGTAAGGCTTGCCCTTATCCATGAGGAACACCTACAGTCATCTCACGGTTAATCCACACCCATCCGTGAGGTGAATCTCCCGTGCCGTCTTCCTCCGCGTCTTCCGCGTCTTCCGCCTCTTCCGCGTCTTCGGCGTCTTCGGCGTCTTCGGCGTCTCCCGAATCCTCCTCCGCGCCCACCCCCTTCCCGGTCCGCACCCTCGGCGGCCCCACCGTCCTCCTCGAGTACGGCGGCCTGCGCTTCCTGACCGACCCGACCTTCGACGGCCCCGGCGACTACCCGTCGGCCGGCCCGACCCTGACCAAGACCGCCCCCGCCGACGCCTCCCCCGCCGACCTCGGCCCCGTGGACGTCGTCCTGCTCTCGCACGACGAGCACGCCGACAACCTCGACACCTCCGGCCGCGCGCTGCTGGCCGACGTCCCGCTGACCCTCACCACCCCGGGCGGCGGAGAGCGCCTCGGCGGTAAGGCCAAGGGGCTGGCCGACTGGGAGTCCGTCGAGCTGGACCGCCCCGGCGGCGGCACCGTGACCGTCACCGGCGTGCCCGCGGTCCACGGCCCCGGTCCGCGCGAGAAGGTGGAGCCGTTCACCGGCCAGGTCGTCGGTTTCGTCCTCACCGGCGAAGGCCTGCCCACGGTCTACGTCAGCGGCGACAACGCCTCGCTGGACGCGGTGAAGGAGATCGCCGAGCGCTTCGCGCCGGTGGACACCGCCGTCCTCTTCGCCGGCGCCCCGCGCTTCCCCGTCCTCTTCGGCGGTGAACCGCTCGTCCTGGACAGCGCCCAGGCCGCCGAGGCCGCCCGCATCCTGGGCGCCCGCCGCGTCGTCCCCGCCCACCACGACAGCTGGGCCCACTTCACCGAGGGCCGCGACGAGCTGCTGGCCGCCTTCACCGCCGCCGGCCTGGCCGACCGCCTCGACCCCGACTGGACCCGGCGCGCCTGAACCGCACGACCGACACGGCACACGGGCCCAGGAGGCGTACGGAACGCAGCCACGGACCGCCGGCCGCGAACCGGCGGACCGGCGGACCGGCGGACCGGCGAAGAGCGCGCCACGGCCCGAGCGCACCGTCAGCAACCCTCCGGCGCCCGGCTCAGCCTAGGGTCTGTCGTTTGGATCAGGTCGGCTGGGAGACGCAGCGCTTCTCAGCCCACCCGAGCGGGGCGTGGTGCGTGCAGCTGCAAGGCGGAGGAGGGCGGCGACGCGGAGCGTCGACAACCGACGACAACGCTGCAGATGTGCGTGCCACGCCCCGCGAAACCGACATGATCCAAACGACAGGCCCTAGGAGTGCCCCAGCTCCGCCGACGACTCGTCCTCCGTCACCGGGACCGAGCCGGAGTCCGGGGAGGGACGCAGCGGGAACGGGTCGACGCGGGTCTCGTCGATGACCGGCGGCGCCGGCTGCGGGGGCTTCGGCATGACCGCGGCCTCGGAGTGGCCGCCGCAGCCGTAGGCCAGGGAGACCACATGGCCGTCGGCCGGGGAGAACTCGTTGGCGCACACTCCGAACGCCTGGCCCAGCGAGCCGCCGATGGGGGTGAGGAAACCGCACGAGACGCAGGACGCGGGGGCCGCCTGCGCCATCGGGGTCTTCGCGCCGAACGCCTCCTCCCAGCGGTCTGCGGCCGAGTGCAGGCCGTAGCGGGACAGGACGCGGGCGCGGCGCATGCCGAGTTCCTCGGCGACCGCCGCGATCGAACCACGGGTCGGCGCCACCGCCAGATGCGCCGGGGTGCCCCCGGTGACCTCGGCGTCCTCCGCCTCCACCAGCTCGGCCATGTCCTGGGACACCGCGGAGTTCGGCGGCGGTTCCTCCTCGCCGGAGAAGCCCGGCTCCAGGCGCAGGTCCTCCGCGTCGGTCGGCAGCAGGTCGCCGGGACCCATGTCGCCGGGCCGCAGCCGCTCGCTCCACGGCACCCACTCCGGCGCGAGCACCGCGTCGGGTCCGGGCAGCAGCACCGCCTCGTCGATCGTGACGATCTTGGCACGGGAGGCACGGGCGACGGTGACGGCCCAGCGCCAGCCGCGGTAGCCGGCCTCGCGGCAGGCGAAGAAGTGGGTGACGACGCGGTCTCCCTCGGAGACCAGCCCCTCGTACTCCCCCACCACCCCGGGCGCGGCGACCTCCTCGGCTGCGGCGCGGGCGAGGTCGACGGCCTCGGCGCACAGACGGTCGGGGGTGCGGCTTCGCGTTGTCGCTGCGCTCACAGGTATCGCTTCTCTCCTACGCCGTCTCACGATGCGCCACTCCCAGCGCGGGGGGCGGACGGAGCGGACCGGAGGACCGCGTCGACGTCCGCGCCACGCCGCAACGTGCTCGGGCGCGCCTCCATCCATTCTGCGGGATGGCTGAGATACGCACGCTACCTTCTCGCGTGCCCTGGGCCTACACCGACGGTTGTTCTGGGGTGCCGCGCGCCGGTTTCCGGCGACCGGCCGGCCCGGGCGTTGCGCCGTACAGCGGGACCCCGGCGGCGTCCCCGGCGATACGGCACTACCCACCGCCATCTCGGGGCACTATGACGTCGTGGCTACCGCGAGGACACCCCAGGGCGCCACCGGGACCGGTGGGCCCAAAGGAGTCAAGGGCAGCGGCCGACGCGTCCGGACGGGCCGGACCGGCGGCCGCCTTCGTGCGTTCGGGCGGGCGCTGCACTTCCCGGTGAGCGGAACCGCGCGGGGCATCCGCCGGGCCACCCACGCGCACGGCGCCGGCGAGTCCGGGCTCGGCAAGCTGATCGAGCTGCACGGCGTGAACGGCGCCGGCGACGTCATGATCACGGTCGCGCTGGCGTCCACCGTGTTCTTCTCGGTGCCCACGGACGAGGCCCGCGGCCGCGTCGCCCTCTACCTCGCCATCACCATGGCCCCGTTCACGCTCCTCGCCCCGGTCGTCGGCCCGCTCCTGGACCGCCTCCCGCACGGCCGCCGCGCCGCCATGGCGGGCGCGATGCTCGCCCGGGCGCTGCTGGCGCTGGTGCTGTCCGGCGCGGTCGTCACCGGCGGGATCGAGCTGTATCCGGCGGCGCTGGGCGTGCTGGTGTCGTCGAAGGCGTACGGGGTGGTGCGCAGCGCGGTCGTGCCGCGGCTGCTGCCGCCCGCCTTCTCCCTGGTGAAGGCCAACTCGCGGGTGACGCTGGGCGGGCTGCTCGCGACCGGGATCGCGGCGCCCATCGGTGCGGGGCTCCAGCAGATCGGGCCGCGCTGGCCGCTGTACGGGGCGTTCGTGATCTTCGTGGCGGGCATGTTCCTGTCCTTCCGGCTGCCGCCGAAGGTGGACTCCGCCAAGGGTGAGGACGTGGCCCTGCTCGCCGCCGACGAGCAGCATCTGCACGGCCCGCACCGCAGACCGCTGAAGCGTCCGGGGCTGCGCACGGTCGGTCCGGCCGTCACCCACGCGCTCGGCGCCAACGCCGCCATCCGCTGCCTCACCGGCTTCCTCATCTTCTTCCTGGCGTTCCTGCTGCGCGAGCACCCGATGACCGGTCAGAGCGCCGCGGTGTCCCTGGGGATCGTGGGTGTGGCGGCCGGCGCGGGCAACGCGCTCGGCACGGCGGTCGGGGCGTGGCTGAGGTCGCGCGCACCGGAGGTCATCATCGTGACGGTGGTGGCCTGTGTGCTGGGCGCGGCGGTCCTGGCGGCGCTGTTCTTCGGCGCGGTGCTGGTGGCGTGTCTGGCCGCGGTCGCCGGGTTCGCGCAGGCGCTGGCCAAGCTGTCGCTGGACGCGCTGATCCAGCGGGACGTGCCCGAGCTGGTCCGTACGTCGGCGTTCGCGCGGTCCGAGACGCTGCTGCAGATGTCGTGGGTGCTGGGCGGCGCGATCGGCATCGCGATGCCGCTGATCGGCACGCTGGGGCTGGCGGCGGGCGCGGCGATCGTCGCCACGGGCTGGCTGACCACTCTGAGGGGCCTGATCCGTTCGGCGCGGCACGGCAACGCCGGGCGGGCGCGAGTGGCGTAACGCTCCGGCCACGCCGTACCCCCACGTGGGGAGCGCGACGGGGGCGCCCGATAGCCTTCGCCTCATGACCACGTTGCAATCCGCTGTGCGACGCCGCCGCGCCGTCGCCGCCGCCGGCGCCGTATCCGCCGGACTGCTCGTCCTGGCCGCCTGTGACAAGCCGACGCCGATGGCCACCATCACCGTGGGCAGTGACACGGTGAGCTCCGAGGCCACCTGCGGCGGCGAGGGCGAGGCCCTCAAGGCCGCCGACCTCAACGCGTGCCTGAAGGACAAGGGCATCGACGAGATCTCGGTCGACCCCGACGCGACCGTGCGCTTCGGCGTCGACCCGGAGGTCGCCGACAAGGGCTGGACCATCCTGATGAACGGTCAGCCGCTGACCGACTCCAGCACCAAGACCTACCGCACCATCCCGGGCAGCGTGTTCTTCAACGCCCAGTACGGCGCCCAGGGCGACTCGACCCTGGTGTCGATCAAGGAGGGCGAGGAGGACACCACGGGTCTGTGGTCCTTCCGGCTGAAGAAGGACGCCTGACACGTCGTCCGTCCGTGTTCTCGTGGCCACCGCGGTCCCCGTCGAGCGGGACGCGGTGGCCCGGGCGTTCCCGGGGCCGGTGCGGGAGACCGTCCGGCCCTCGGTGACCGTGCACGAGGTGACCGGCGGGCCCGACCTGCTGGCCGCCGGTGTCGGTCCGGCGCTCGCCGCCGCCTCCACGGCCGGCGCGCTCACCGCCGCCGCCCTCGACGGCCGGCCCTATGGCCTGGTCGTCTCCGCCGGCATCGCCGGTGGTTTCCCGCCGCACGCGCCGCTCGGCTCCCTCGTCGTCGCCGACGAGATCACCGCAGCCGACCTGGGCGCGGAGACGGCCGACGGTTTCCTGCCGGTCACCGACCTCGGCTTCGGCACCGTCACCCACCGTCCGCCCGCCGCCCTGGTCCGGGCGGCCGCCGCCGCGGCCGACGCGCTCACCGGGACCGTGCTCACCGTGTCGACGGTGACCGGGACCGCCGCGCGCGCCGCCGAGCTGCGCGGGCGCCACCCGCGTGCGCTCGCCGAGGCCATGGAGGGCTTCGGGGTGGCCGAGGCCGCCGCCGCGCACGGCGTGCCCGTGCTGGAGGTGCGGGCGGTGTCGAACCCCGTCGGCCCGCGCGACCGCGCCGCCTGGCGCATCGGCGACGCCCTGGACGCCCTCACCGAGGGGTTCGGGAAGCTCGCGCCCGTCCTGGAGAGTTGGAAGCAGCATGACCGCCATGACCAGTGAGCCGCCGCAGGTGCGGATCGCCTACTCGCCCTGCCCGAACGACACCTTCGTCTTCGACGCCCTCGCCCACGGCCGCGTGCCGGGCGCGCCCGCCGTCGACGTGACCTTCGCCGACATCGACATCACCAACGGCATGGCCGAGCGCGGCGAGCTCGACGTGCTGAAGGTGTCGTACGCGGTGCTGCCGTACGTCCTCGACCAGTACGCGCTGCTGCCCTGCGGGGGTGCGCTGGGGCGGGGCTGCGGGCCGCTGGTGCTGACCCGGGAGGAAGGGCTGGACCTGGCCGGGCGCACGGTCGCCGTGCCGAGCGAGCGGTCGACGGCGTACCTGCTGTTCCGGCTGTGGGCGGCGGATGTCGTCGGAACCCGGAGGGGCGGGCCCGCAGGGCCTTCCGTTGAGGGCGGTGGTGGGCGACGGGCGGGAGGCGTCGGGGAGATCGTGGTGATGCCGTTCCACGAGATCATGCCGGCCGTGCGGGACGGGAAGGTCGACGCGGGGCTCGTCATCCACGAGGCGCGCTTCACCTACCACACCTACGGGCTGCACAAGCTCGCCGACATGGGTGAGCACTGGGAGCGGACCACGGGGCTGCCGATCCCGCTGGGAGCGATCATCGCCAGGCGGTCGCTGGGCGAGGCGGCGCTGACCCGGCTCGCCGACTCGATCCGCGCGTCCGTCCGGGCCGCGTGGGACGACCCGGAGGCGTCGCGGCCGTACGTCATGGAGCACGCCCAGGAGATGGACCCGGCCGTCGCCGACCAGCACATCGGGCTGTACGTCAACGAGTTCACCGCCGACCTGGGCGAGGACGGCTACGCGGCCGTGCGGGGCCTGCTGACGCGCGCGGCGGCCGAAGGGCTGGTGCCGCCCCTCGGCCCGGATGCGCTGCGGTTCCCCTGAGAACGGGAGATTCCTACACGTCCAGCTGGTCGGCGACCGCGCGGAGCAGGCCGGCGATCTTCTTGCCGGCCGCGCGGTCCGGGTAGCGGCCCCGCTCCAGCTGCGGCGTGATGTTCTCCAGCAGCGTCGTCAGGTCCTGGACGATGGAGGCCAGCTCGTCGGGCTTCTTGCGCTGGGCGGCGGCGACCGACGGGGTCGGGTCCAGGATCGTCAGGGAGAGGGCCTGGTCACCGCGCTGCCCGGCGACCACACCGAACTCGACGCGCTGGCCCGGCTTGAGGGCCTCGACTCCGGCGGGGAGGACCGAGGAATGCACGAAGACGTCGCCGCCGTCGTCACGGGAGAGAAAGCCGAAGCCCTTCTCGCTGTTGAACCACTTGACCTTGCCGGTAGGCACGTCTGTCCTCGTCCTCGTACTCGTCGGGAAAACTGCTTCTGAAAACGGCTCTTGATAGCACTCGGGCGGGCCTGACGACCCGCCGGTACCAAGGCTAATGGTCTTCAGGCCGGTGACAAGACGTCACCGGCTTGTTCCTTCGCGTCGGGAACTACCCTGGTCCGGTGCGTGACAAAACCCAAGCGAATTCCAGCGCGCCCGGTGACGGCCTGGTCCGTGCCGGTGCCCTCGTCTTCTTCGTCGGCGCCGTGGCCACACTGGTCACGGTGGCCCCGTTGTTCCTGGGAACGACGCCCTTTCCGACGTACATGTTCGGCTTGAGCATGCTCATGGCCGTCGGATTCCTGATGGCCGGTGCGGGCGTCATGCGTTCCGTCGCGGCCGGACGGCGCCGGGCGCGCGCCGGTCAGTTGCCGGAGCGGTAGTCCCGTCGGTCCGTGCGATTGTCCGTGCGGTAGTCCGAAAACCATCGCGGGAATTCGGTCAGGTCGGTGAGGACGACGTCCGCGCCGGCCGTGCGCAGTTCCGTCTCGTCGCACGGCCCGGTGGCGACGGCGACCGACAGCGCGCCGGCGGTCCGCGCGCCGCGCACGTCGCCCACGTGGTCGCCGACGTAGACGGACGCGCCGTGCTCGCGCAGCGCCAGCGCCTTCTGCTCGGCCCACAGGTCGCCGATCACGGCGTCCGGCTCGATGCCCAGGTGCGCCAGGTGCAGCTTGGCGTTGGGCTCGTACTTGGCGGTGACGACGATCGCCCGCCCGCCCGCCTCCCGGACCGCGGCTATCGCCTCACGGGCGCCGGGCAGGGCGGGCGTGGCGGTGATGGCGTACGACGGGTACATCGCCCGGTACAGGTCCGCCGTCTCCTCGATCCGCGCGGCCGGGAACCAGTGGGCCAGCTCGTCCACCAGCGGCGGCCCGAGCCGGGTGACCGCGAGATCGGCGTCGATGTACGTTCCCGTCCGCTCCGAGAGTGCCTGGTAGCAGGCGCGGATGCCGGGCCGGGAGTCGATGAGGGTCATGTCGAGGTCGAAGCCGACGGTGGGCTGGGGCGCGGTCGTGGAGGCCATATGGGCCATTGTGCCCAGACACCGGGGCGGGCAGACGGGCGACTCCGGGCGGCTGCGGGCGGCCTGGCGGACAGGCCCGCAGCTCGGGGCATCGCGGTCGGGTGCGTGCCGTCCGGTCGTCCGGGCCGGGCTCGGCTGCGGTGCGGGCCCTCCGGTCGTCCGGGCGTCAGGGCTGGGCTCGGGGCGGTACGGGCCGTGCGGCCGTCAGGGCCCGGGGCGGGGTGCGGGCCGTGCGGTCGTCCGATCGTCCGATCGTCCGGTCGTCCGAGCCGGGCGCGGTGCGGGCCGTCCGGTCGTCAGGGCCCGGGGCGGGGTGTGTGCCGTCCGGTCGTCCGGGCCGGGCTCGGCTGCGGTGCGGGCCGTCCGGTCGTCCGGGCCGGGCTCGGCTGCGGTGCGGGCCCTCCGGTCGTCCGGGCCGGGCTCGGCTGCGGTGCGGGCCCTCCGGTCGTCCGAGCCGGGCTCGGCTGCGGTGCGAGCCGTCCGGTCGTCGGGGCCGGGTGCGGGCGGTGCGGGCCGTCCGGTCGTCCGGGCCGGGCTCGGGGCGGTGCGGGCCGCCCCGGCGTCTGGGTCCGGGGCGAGGTGGTGCGGGCCGTGGGGTCGGCGAGGCCCAGGGGCGGGGGCGTTCGGTTGTCCGAGTCGGGCGGGTCATCCGCGGCGCTGGGAGCGCCAGACGAGGAACAGGGCCGTGGCCACGGCCGCCGTCCGGATCACCCAGGGCCAGGTCTCGGAGATCGCCGCGTTCATGTGGCCCTCGGCGATGGGGTCGCCCCAGCGTCCCCGGGTCCTGCCCCACAGCCAGACGACGCCGCCGGCCAGCGACAGGCCGGGAAGGATGACCACCGCCCACTTGATCTCGGCCTGGGTCAGCCGGCGGGAGGCGTAGGCGATGAGCCAGCCGAGGACCAGGGCGCGCCAGTCGCCGATCACCGCTCCGGCGACCAGCAGCGCGGCGGCGAGCAGGAGCAGCGGGTTGCTCCAGCGGCCGGACGGCAGGCGCACCAGGCGCGGGAAGCGGCGGCGGGCGGCGGGCTCGTCCTCCGGCGCGGGGGCGGGCGCGGCGTCGGCGGCCGGTTCCGGGGGCGTGTCGTCGTCCCGGGTCCGTGGAGCCTTGAGCAGTTCCGGGATCTCCACGCCGCCCACGAAACCCGGCACCTCGTCGCCGACGCCGAACGGGCTGTCGTCCACCCGCCACCAGTCGGGCTGGGTGGCGCTGTCACCGAGTTCGTCCGTGCCGGCCCGGTGCGGCGGGGACGGCGCGTCGGCGGTGGCGGGGACAGGGGCGGGCGCGGGGTCCGGGGTGTCGGCCGGGCGGGGCCGGGGGACGGCGCGCCGCAGGACGCCCTTGGGCCGGCCGGCCCGGGCGGCGGGACGCTCGGGCTCGCGCTGCTCCGGGACGGCGGCGGGCGGCTCGGGAGCGCTCGCCGGGGTGCCGGAGGCGTCCTCGGCGGCCGCGACGACCTCGGTCGGCGTGCCGATCCGGGAGATGATGCGGCGGACGGCGCCGGGCGAGTCGACCACGGCCCTGGCCCGCCGCCGGTCGATCTCGTCACGCAGTTCGGCGACCAGCCGCATGCGCGCCGCCGACGGCAGCTGCCGCTGCTGCGCCACGTCGCCGACGCGGCTCAGATACTCGTAGACGACCTGGTCACTCTCGATTCCCACGAAGTCCCCTCCGGGGCGGATGCGTTGGGGCACCGTCGCCCGACGGTACCGCGAGTCCGGCCGGCCGGCCCAACTCCCGGCACGCCACCGACGTGCCCACCCGCTACCGTGAGGCGGATGAGCACCGAGGAGAAGCCCGCGGCGGCCCCCCGATCCCTCGCTGAGGCACTCCGGGGGCGGGACGACGTGTCCCTGGCCGCGCTCCTGCGCAGCCGCCCGGATCTCATCACGCCCGTCCCCACCGACCTGACCCAGCTCGCCACCCGGGCCGGCACCCGCGCCTCGGTCGTCCGGGCGCTGGAGCGGCTGGACCGGTTCGCGGTGCAGACGGCGCAGGCGCTGGCGGTGGCCGCGGACCCGGCGACGTACACGGAACTGCTCGGGCTGCTGGCCGGCGACGACGGCGACCCGGCGGTCTCCGCCGCGCTGCCGCACGCCCTGGCCACCCTGCGCGAGCAGGCGCTCGTGTGGGGCGACGACACCCGGCTGCGGCTGGTGCGCACGGCCCGCGAGCTGCTGTCGCCGTCGCCGCAGCACCCGTCCCCGACCGGCCTCGGCCCGACCGTGCGGGAGGCGGCCGCCGGGATGTCGCCGGGACGGATCCAGGAGATCGTGTCGGCGGCGGGGCTGCCGTCCACGCACGACGCGGTGTCCGCCGTGGCCGCCCTGACCGAGCTGTTCAACGACCCGGCGCGGATGTCCGCCCTGCTCGACCGGGCGCCGGCCGAGTCGCTCGAGGTGCTGGAGCGGCTGGTGTGGGGCCCGCCGTACGGGCAGGTCACCGCCGATCCCGCGCCCCGGCTGCGCTGGCTGCTCGACCGGGGACTGCTGCTGCCGACCGCGCCGGGCACGGTCGTGCTGCCGCGCGAGGTGGCGCTCCGGCTGCGCGGCGGGCGGGCGCACCGGTCGCCGGAACCGGTGCCGCCGCCCGTGGAGGCCGCCGCCGCGCACCGTCCGCAGGTGGTGGACGCGACGGCGGCCGGGCAGGCGTACACGGCGCTGGCGACCGTCGAGGAGCTGCTGAAGGACTGGCACGAGGGAGGTCCGGCGGTGCTGCGGGCCGGCGGGCTGAGCGTGCGGGACCTGAAGCGGACCGCCGTCGCGCTGGACGTGCCCGAGCCGGTGGCCGCGTTCTGGGTGGAACTGGCCTACGCGGCCGGGCTGCTGGCCTCCGACGGGGAGGCCGAGGAGCGGTACGCGGCGACCCCCGCGTACGACGAGTGGCGCGAGCAGCCGCCCGCGCAGCGGTGGGCGCGGCTGGCGTCGGCCTGGCTGGCGGCGACCCGGACGGCGGGGCTGGTCGGCGGGCGGGACGCGAAGGACCGCACGCTGTCGGCGCTGGGCCCGGGACTGGACCGCTCGGCGGCGCCGGAGGTACGGCACCGGGTGCTGACGCTGCTGGCCGGGCTGCCGGAGGGAGCCGCGCCGGTGACCGAGTCGGTCCTGGCCCGCCTGAGCTGGGAACGCCCGCCGCGCGGCGGGCGGGGCGGCGCGGGGCCCGGCACGGCCGGTGGCTCGGCGGCGGAGGGCGGACGCGGGGCGTCGGCGGCTGCGGGCGACGGCGGGCGCGGGACTGTGGGCGGTGTGCGGGCCGGGGACGGTGAGGAGGACCTGCGGTCGCGGCTGGCCCGGTGGGCGCTGTCCGAGGCGGAGATGCTGGGCGTCACCGGGCGCGGCGCGCTCTCCGCGCACGGGCGGGCCCTGATCGGCGCGCCCGCGCCCCGGAAACCCGAAGCGGAAACGGAGCCCGAGGGTCCGGGCGACAAGCTGCCCGTGCACCACCGCCCCACCCCGCCCCCGGCCCCCCTCTCCCCCGCCGACCGGGCCACCGCCGCCGCGACCGCCGCCCGGCTGCTCGCGCCGCTGCTGCCCGAGCCCTTGGACCACGTGCTCCTCCAGGCCGACCTGACGGCGGTCGCGCCGGGCCCGCTGGAGCGGCCGCTCGCCGACATGCTGAGCGTCCTCGCCGACGTGGAGTCCAAGGGCGGCGCGACCGTCTACCGGTTCACGCCCGGCTCCGTGCGCCGCGCCCTCGACGCCGGACAGACCGCCGCCGACCTGCACGCCTTCCTCGCCGCGCACTCCCGTACGCCGGTGCCGCAGCCGCTCGCGTACCTCATCGACGACGTGGCCCGGCGGCACGGGCACCTGCGGGTGGGCGCCGCCTCGGCGTACGTCCGCTGCGACGACGACGCGGTGCTCAACGAGATCCTCGCCGACAAGCGCGCCGCCGGCCTGGGCCTGCGCCGGCTCGCGCCGACCGTGCTGGCCGCGCAGGCCGGTCCGGCGGGCCTGCTGGAAGGGCTGCGCGCGATGGGGTTCGCGCCGGCCGCCGAGTCGGCCGAGGGCGACGTCCTGATCGCCCGCGCCGACGCCCACCGCACCCCGCCGCGCAGCGCGCCCGAGCCGGTCCCGGACGGGCCGCCGGTCCCTGACGACACCCTGCTCACGGCGGCGATCCGGGCCATCCGCGCCGGGGACCTCGCCTCCACCGCCCCGCGCAAACCGGGCGCCGGGGACGGGCCGGACCGCGGCGAACTGCCCCGCACCACGTCCGCCGAGACCCTCGCCACCGTGCAGGCCGCCGTCCTCACCGGCGCGTCGCTGTGGATCGGCTACGTCAACGCCGAGGGCGCGGCGAGCCAGCGCGTCATCGCCCCGGTCCGCGTCGAGGGCGGCTTCGTCACGGCGTACGACCACACTGCCGACGAGGTGCGTACGTATCCGCTCCACAGGATCACGGGCGTCGCGGAGCTGTCGGACGACGAGAGCTGACTCCTTCGGGTGTACGACGGGCTTCATGCACGCCACGCCGGGAGCTTCCACCTGATGAGCGAGCCTGCGGGCCGCCGCGCATCGGGCGGCCGGCGCGGGGGCAGCCACTGGGTGTCCTGAACGGGCCCGGAGACCACCGGGGACCGTTCGCGCACCACAGAGAGGAAGTCTTCATGCGTGCCGTTCGTCGTGTCGCCGCCGTCCTGACCTCCACGGTCGCCCTGCTCGGAGCGTTCGCCGCCGAGGCCGCCGCGGTCGGGATCGACCTCGGCGGGGGCCTGACCCTCTGACCCTCCGATCCCGGGATCTCCCGATCCTCTGACGCGTCTCGCGTCTCGCGTCTCGCGTCACGGGTCACGGGTCACGGGTCACGCGTCCAGCGTTCCGCATCCAGCGTTTCGCGTTTCTCGTGCTCTCTTGCGTTCGTCCGTTTCTCGCGTTTCTCTCCGTTTCTCGCGGGCCGGTCCCTGTCCCCGGGACCGGCCCGCCCCCGTCGACCGGAAGGTGCACCATGCGTTCCCTGTCCCGGGCCGTCGTCGGCTGTCTCACCGCCGTCGCGCTCGTCACGGTTCTCGCTCCCGCCGCCACCGCACTGCCGCTGCCGGTCCCGGTCGCCGGCGTGGAGCCGCTCCTCACCGAGGGGGTGATCGTCGAAGGGCCGCTGGTGAACAACCTCACGCTGCCCTCGCTGAAGTAGCCGGGTCCGTTCGGGACACCTGCGGTGAGCGATCAGGCAAACTGGACGTTTGGCCGTGCAGTGCTCGTGCAGTGCCCGTGCCGCGTCCGTCGCCGAGCCGCAGAAAGGCAGCCGCGCGTGAATGGTCCGCTCATCGTCCAGTCCGACAAGACCCTGCTCCTGGAGGTCGACCACGAGCAGGCCGACGACTGCCGTCGGGTCATCGCGCCGTTCGCCGAACTGGAGCGGGCCCCGGAGCACATCCACACCTACCGGGTGACCCCGCTGGGCCTGTGGAACGCGCGCGCGGCCGGGCACGACGCCGAGCAGGTCGTCGACGCGCTGGTGCAGTACAGCCGCTACCCGGTGCCGCACGCGCTGCTCGTGGACATCGCCGACACCATGGACCGCTACGGCCGGCTCAGCCTGGTCAAGCACCCGGCGCACGGCCTCGTGCTGACCACGACCGACCGGCCCGTCCTGGAGGAGGTGCTGCGCTCCAAGCGGATCACGCCGCTGGTCGGCGCCCGCATCGACCCGGACACGGTCGTCGTGCACCCCTCGGAGCGCGGCCAGATCAAGCAGGTGCTGCTGAAGCTGGGCTGGCCGGCCGAGGACCTCGCCGGGTACGTGGACGGCGAGGCGCACGCCATCGAGCTGCGCGAGGACGGGTGGGCGCTGCGGCCGTACCAGAAGCAGGCCGTGGAGAACTTCTGGCACGGCGGCTCCGGCGTGGTCGTGCTGCCCTGCGGCGCCGGCAAGACGCTGGTCGGCGCCGGGGCCATGGCGCAGGCCAAGTCGACCACGCTCATCCTCGTCACCAACACCGTCTCGGCCCGGCAGTGGAAGCACGAGCTGGTGAAGCGGACCTCGCTGACCGAGGACGAGATCGGCGAGTACAGCGGGACGCGGAAGGAGATCCGGCCCGTCACCATCGCCACGTACCAGGTGCTGACCACCCGGCGGAAGGGCGTCTACCCGCACCTGGAGCTGTTCGACTCCCGGGACTGGGGCCTGATCCTCTACGACGAGGTGCACCTGCTGCCCGCGCCCGTCTTCAAGTTCACGGCGGACCTCCAGGCCCGGCGGCGGCTCGGGCTGACGGCGACGCTGGTGCGGGAGGACGGCCGCGAGTCGGACGTGTTCTCGCTGATCGGGCCGAAGCGGTTCGACGCGCCCTGGAAGGAGATCGAGGCGCAGGGCTACATCGCCCCGGCCGACTGCGTGGAGGTGCGGGTCAGCCTCACCGACTCCGAGCGGCTGGCGTACGCGACCGCGGAGCAGGAGGAGAAGTACCGCTACTGCTCGACGACGGCGACCAAGCAGAAGGTGACCGAGGCGATCGTCCGGCGGTTCGCCGGGCAGCAGATCCTCGTCATCGGGCAGTACATCGACCAGCTGGACGAGCTGGGCGAGCACCTGAACGCGCCGGTGATCAAGGGCGAGACGTCGAACGCGCAGCGGGAGAAGCTGTTCGACGCGTTCCGTGAGGGGGAGATCAGCGTCCTGGTGGTGTCCAAGGTCGCGAACTTCTCGATCGACCTGCCGGAGGCGACGGTCGCCATCCAGGTGTCGGGCACCTTCGGGTCGCGGCAGGAGGAGGCGCAGCGGCTCGGCCGGGTGCTGCGGCCCAAGGCGGACGGGCACCAGGCGCACTTCTACTCCGTGGTCGCCCGGGACACCATCGACCAGGACTTCGCGGCCCACCGCCAGCGGTTCCTGGCGGAGCAGGGGTACGCGTACCGGATCATGGACGCGGACGAACTGCTCACCGAGAGCTGAGCGAAGGCGCGCCGCCCGTCACGCGGCCGGCAGCGTGCGCGCTGCCGCCGCACGGGCGGTGAACCGGCGGCCGTGACGGCCGTGACGGGCCGCCCTCAACGTCACCCTGCCGGCAGCATGAACACCATCACCAGGACCAGCACCGGCGGCAGCAGCGAGAAGCCGGCCAGCCAGGCACGCAGGACCGACCAGCGGCGGGTCCACGGCAGCAGCCAGGCGGCGAACCAGGCGCCCGTGGTGAGGATTCCGCCGATGAACAGGGTGCCGTAGATCAGGGACAGGGCGGTCGTCAGCGCCTGCGAGCAGTCGTCGGGCCCGCAGCCGTCGGTCGCCATGACCGACATCGCTGCGAGCAGCACCGCCCACGGGGTCAGGACCGCCCCGAGCACGGTCGCGACGGTGGGGGCCACCTAGGCGCGGCGGTCCCGCTCGGCCCGGTACTGCCGGACGGACGGTGCGGCGGCGGGGCGGTGAGGGCTCATGGGAGCAGTGAAGCCGCGCCGCGGCGGCCGGCGCACCAGCGCGGGTACTCAGCCGGGCGCGCGCCCGTACTCATCCGGGCGGCCGCTACCTCCGGCGGACGCCCGCCTCCTCGCCGTACTCGCCGAGGACGATCACGTCGAAGGCGGCGCCGAGGAAGACCTTCACCGCGCGCAGGGCGTCACCGAGACGGTGCGGGTGACTGCCCTGGACGGCGGTCGCGCCGGCCGGCCGGACCGGCGGCGGGGCTGGGTTGACGGTGGCTGCGCTCATGTCTCCATGGTTGCTCTCCGGCCCCGGAACGGGCATCGGCCGCAGGGACCGGTCCGCCGGGCCCCGTGGTCCACCTCGGGGACCGGTCCGCCGGCCCCCGGGGTACGCCTGCGGTACGAGCCGTCCCCCGCAGGCAGGACGGGCCCGTCCCCTAGGGCCTGTCGTTTGGATCATGTCGGTTTCGCGGGGCGTGGCACGCACATCTGCTGCGTTGTCGTCGGTTGTCGACGCTCCGCGTCGCCGCCCTCCTCCGCCTTGCAGCTGCACGCACCACGCCCCGCTCGGGTGGGCTGAGAAGCGCTGCGTCTCCCAGCCGACCTGATCCAAACGACAGACCCTAGGGGAGGCGGACACGACGGGGGTCGCCACGACCGAGGAGCGCACCCGACCGAGGAGCGCACCCGACCGGGGAGCGCACACATCCGGGGAGCGCACACGACCGGGGACGCGCGTGGCGCGTAAATCGTTTGGAGACCGCCGGGCCGCCGCCCTAGAATCTCCGCTCTTCCCCGCCTCCCCTCGCGGAGCGCCGCCGCCCGGACGGAAACCGGCCGGCACGACGCAGCACCCAGCAGCGAGTCATCGCAACCAGCCAGCAGGCCCACCGGAGGCACCCCCTTGTCCGCGTCCACGCCCGTGCGCGATTTCGTGAACGACCCCGCCGACGACCCCCTCTCCCGCGAACGCGCCCACCTCTCCGCCTCCCGGGCCGCACTGCGCGCGATGCGCGAGGACGTCGAGTCCCTCGACATCACCGACGTCACCGCGAACTGGGTCAACGCGGCCGTGCTGGAACGCCAGATCGAGGAGCGCATCAAGGCGCTGGCCGACCTCAGCGACACCCCGCTGTTCTTCGGCCGCCTCGACTACCTGCACTCACCCGGCGCCGGACAGGCCGAGGGCGCGGAGGGCGAACGCTTCTACATCGGGCGCCGGCACGTGCACGACGCGGACGGCGATCCGATGGTGATCGACTGGCGCGCGCCGGTGTCGCAGCCGTTCTACCGGGCGTCCCGGAAGGACCCGCAGGACGTCGCGCTGCGCCGCCGCTTCGGCTACACCGGCGGCGACCTCACCGCGTACGAGGACGAGCACCTCACCGACCCGGCGGAGGCGACCACCACCAGCAGACTGCTCCAGCAGGAGATCGAACGGCCGCGCGTCGGCCCGATGCGGGACATCGTCGCCACCATCCAGCCCGAGCAGGACGAGATCGTACGGTCCGGCCTGTCCGGCAGCGTGTGCGTGCAGGGAGGTCCCGGGACCGGGAAGACCGCCGTCGGCCTGCACCGGGTCGCCTACCTCCTCTACGCCCACCGCGAGCGGCTGGCCCGCACCGGCACGCTCGTCGTCGGCCCGAACCGGTCCTTCCTGCACTACATCGAGCAGGTGCTGCCCGCGCTGGGCGAACTGACCGTCGCGCAGGCGACCGTGGACGACCTGGTGGCGCACGTGGAGGTGCGCGGCACGGACGACGCGGCGGCGGCGGTCGTCAAGGGGGACGCACGCATGGCGCAGGTGCTGCGCCGGGCGCTCTACTCGCACGTCACCATGCCCACCGAGCCGGTCGTGGTGGTGCGCGGCTCACGCCGCTGGCGCGTGGCGGCGTACGAACTTCAGGACATCGTGCGCCAGTTGCTCGACCGCGACATCCGCTACGGCGCCGCCCGCGACGCACTGCCGCAGCGCATCGCGCACGCCGTGCTGGTGCAGATGGAACGGGCCGGGGAGGCGCCGGACGACCGGGTGCAGGACGCGGTGGCCCGCAACAGCGCGGTGAAGGCGGCGGTGAAGGCCGTCTGGCCGGCCGTCGACCCGGCGAAACTGGTGCTGCGGCTGCTGAGCGACGCGGAGTTCCTGGCCGAGCACGCCGAAGGGCTGCTCGACGAGGAGGAACGCAAGGCGATCCTGTGGGCCAGGCCGGCCCGGTCGGTGAAGTCGGCGAAGTGGTCGTCCGCGGACGCCGTGCTGATCGACGAGGCGGCCGACCTGATCCAGCGCACGCACTCGCTCGGGCACGTGGTGCTCGACGAGGCGCAGGACCTCTCCCCGATGCAGTACCGGGCGGTGGGCCGCCGCTGCACCACCGGTTCGGCGACCGTCCTCGGCGACCTGGCGCAAGGCACCACGCCGTGGGCGACCCGGAGCTGGCAGGAGGCGCTGGAGCACCTGGGCAAGCCGGACGCGGTGGTCGAGGAGCTGACGGCCGGTTTCCGCGTCCCGACGGACGTCATCGCCTACGCCTCCCGGCTGCTCCCGCACATCGCGCCCGGTCTGACCCCGGTGGCGTCGATCCGTGAGAACCCGGGCTTCTTCGAGGTGCGCCGGATCGAAGACGCCGGCGAGGTGGTCGACGCCTGCCGCGAACTGCTCCGCAACGAGGGCTCGACCGGCCTCATCGCGGCGGACGCCCGCGTTCCGGAGCTGGCGGAGCGGCTGGCGGCGGCGGGCATCACCTTCGTCGCCCCCGGTGAGGAGACGACGCACGATACCCGTCTCACCCTGGTCCCGGCGTCCCTGGCGAAGGGCCTGGAGTACGACTACGTGGTGCTGGACGAGCCGCGCGCCGTCGTCGACGCCGAGCCCGACGAACGCACCGGCCTGCGCCGCCTGTACGTGGCCCTGACCCGAGCGGTCTCCGGCTTGGTCGTCACCCACGCCGCGCCGCTGCCGGAGCAGCTGGGGTAGCGGCAGCGGGGCGACCGGCGCGGCCCGCTGCGGCCGTGGGAGGGGATGCCGCGGTCGCGGGAAGCAATGCCGCCGGGGCGGGCCGCACGCGCGGACCTGCACGGCGGCGGCCCAGCCGCTCAGCCGTCCAGCGCGTCCCGCCAGGCGGCGACGGCCTCCGCCGACACCGGCCCGTCCCATCCTCGGGGCCGGGCCGCACCGCCGATGTGGAAGCCGTCGATCCCCGCGGCCAGCAGCTGCGGCACGTGCTCCAGCCGCAGCCCGCCGCCCACCAGCAACTGCGGCCCGTACCCCGGCTCCCCACGCCGCCCCGCCTCGGCGAGCAGCGTCGGCAGCCCCGCGTCCACGCCCTCGGCCGCCCCGGCCGTGAGGTACGTGTCCAGCCCCGGCAGCCCGTCCAGCCGCTTGCGCAGGGCGTCCCGGTCGGCGGCCCGGTCGATCGCGCGGTGGAAGGTCCAGCGGCAGCCGTCCAGCTCGCCGACGACCCGCTCCACCGCCGCCAGGTCCACGCACCCGTCCGCGTCCAGGAACCCGAGCACGAACTCCTGCGCACCGGCCGCGCGCATCTCGCGCGCCGCCCGCACCAGACGCTCGACGTCGCCCGCCGCGAAACCGTCCGCGAGCCGCACCATCACCCGTACCGGCAGGTCCACGGCCGCACGGATCTTCTCGACGGTCGCCGCCGCCGGCGTCAGCCCGTCCGCCGCCATGTCGGCGACCAGCTCGAGGCGGTCCGCACCTCCGGCCCGGGCAGCGACCGCGTCCTCGACGTCGAGGGCGATCACCTCCAGGACTGCACGCTTGCTCATGGGACCCCATTCGTCGGGCTCGGTCGGCTCTACAGGTCTAGTCCAATCCAAGCCTACGCCCGACCGTCCGGGCCCCTCACCCCGGCTCACCCGCCGAAGATGTTCAGCTCCTGCGCCTCCACCCCGGCCAGTTCGTACGCCGCCGCGTGCACCGGCCGTCCCGTGTACAGCCTGACCAGCGTCGGCCCGTCGCCGATGTAGCGCGCCGGAGGCCGCTCACCCGAGAAGTCGCCCAGCCGCAGCGGCTCGTCGGCGTCGTCCAGGTCGGCGTGGAGCGGGAGGTGGCCGCGCCGGCCGGTCACCTGCGCCAGCAGGGTGAGCGCGTACGGCAGTCCCGCGCCCGCGTACGCGCCCGGCTCCCCGAGTGCCTCGCGCACATCACCGGCGTGCACCCACTCGCCGAGCGCGAGGGCGTCCAGCGCCCCGCCCGCCCCGGCGATCAGCGGCCCGGCCTCGGTCATCCCGCGCTCCAGCTCGTCGACGACGCGCTGGTCGCTCCATTCGGCCCGCTCGGCGATGTCCCGGTCGTTGGCCTCGGGCGAGAACACGCCCTCCTCGAACCGGCGCTCCCGCACCCGCGTGAACGCGGCCGCGCAGTGCGCCAGCACGTCCCGCACCGTCCAGCCCGGACAGGCGGCCACCGGCAGCGCGAAGTCCGCGTCGGCCCGCCCGCGCAGCAGCGGGACCAGCTCGTCCCGCTCGACGGCCAGCAGCCGTCCGGGCAGTTCCGGGTCCCGTACGTCGTGCACATCCGCAGGAGTCGTCATGCCGTCCACGGTAGGGCCTGCCGGGCCGATCGGGCCCGGGGCGCGGCGCAGGGCCTGCCGGTGCCCCCCGGCACCGGCAGGCCCTGCTCGTCCTCTCACCCGGCCGTACGTCAGAAGGTCAGGCTCCAGGAGTCGATGTACCCGGTGTCGCCCGAGTAGACGTCGGTCACCCGCAGCTGCCAGGTCCCGGACGCCGGCACGGACGAGGCGTTGACCGTGTACAGCGCGACGACGTGGTCGGCGCTGTCGGAGGAGCTGGTGTTCTTCAGCGTCCACGAGGTGCCGTCGGGCGCGAAGAGCTGGACCTTCAGGTCACCGCGGTAGGTGTGCTTGATGTCCACGGAGACCTTGAGGTCGGACGGCGCGTGGCCGCTGATGCCGCTCACCGCGATGTTCGAGTAGACGTAGCGGCCGTCGGCGTCCGGGATGTTCCAGTTCTCGGAGTTGGTGAAGACCTGGCCGCCCGGGTCGGTGCCGCCTCCGCCGAGCGCGTCGAGGGTGCGCGCGGCGTCCGCGAGGCCGTGGCCGCAGCCGCCGGAGCAGGAGCCGGGCAGGGCACGGGCGTTGTTCTTGAGGGCGGCCTCGACGGCGCTCGGGGTGAGGGCCGGGTCCTTCTCGTGCATCAGCGCCGCGAGGCCGGCGATGTGCGGGGCGGCCATGCTGGTGCCCTGGTAGGCCCGGTAGGTCTCGGAGCCGGGCGTGGTGGTGCTGCTGTTCAGCGTGGACAGGATGCCGTTGGCGGAGCCGGCGGCCGTCTCGCCGCCGGGCGCGGTGATGTCGACGATCGAGCCGTAGTTGGAGTAACTCGCGCGGTTGCCCTCGCGGTCGCCGGCGGCGACGGTGACGACGTTGCCGCAGTTGGCCGGGGTGAAGCCGGAGGCGTCGGTGTTGGAGTTGCCGGCGGCGACGACCACGGTGGTGCCGCGGCTCACGGCGCCGTTGATGGCGTCCTGGGTGACGGTCTGGCAGGAGCCGGAGCCGCCGAGGCTGAGGTTGATGACGTCGGCCGGGGTGGGGTTGGACGGCACGCCGGGCACGGAGCCGCCGGAGGCCCACACGATGGCGTCGGCGATGTCGGCGGTGCTGCCGCCGCACCGGCCGAGGACGCGGACGGGCTGGACGGACGCGTCGAACGCGACGCCGGCCACGCCCTTGCCGTTGCCGGCGACGGCGGCGACCGTGCCGGCGACGTGCGTGCCGTGCCAGGAGGAGTTGCTCGCGCGGGAGCCGGAGTAGCACTCGTTCTCGAGCGTCCAGTCGCCCTCGTCGCGGGGGTTGCCGTCCCGGCCGCCGCCGTCGCGGGCGCTCCAGGCGTCGGAGATGAAGTCGTATCCGGCGACGACGTTGGCGTCGAGGTCGGAGTGCGGGACGTGGCCGGTGTCGATGACGGCGACGGTGACGCCCTGGCCGGAGGCGCCGCCGGTCCAGGCGTTCTCGACGTTCATGCCGGCGGTGGCCTCGAAGAGGTCCCACTGGCTGGAGTAGTACGTGTCGTCGGGGCCGGACATCGCGTACATGCGGGTGTCGCGGGCGACGTACGCGACGTCGGCGTCGGCCTCGAAGGTGTCGATGACGTCCTGGAGGGAGCCGCCCTTCAGTTCGTCACCGAGGTCGACGAGCGCGGCGCCGGTGCCCAGCCGGCGTTCGAAGGCGAGGCTCTCGCCGGCCCTCACGCCCTTGGCCCGGGCGTCCTTCCTGGCCTCGGCGTCGGACCTGGCCTCGGCGGCCTTCTTCTCGTAGCCGACGATCAGGCGCTCGACGGGGGCGTCGTCGGCGGCCTTCGGGGTGGCCGGGGCGGGCTGTGCGGCGGGCGCGGCGACGGCCGCCGTCAGTCCTGAACCGAGGAGCGCGGCCGTCGTCACCGCCAGCAGGGATATGCGCAGGCGTCTGGAACCGTTCAAGGTGGGGCTGCCTTTCACGAGCTGGGGCCGGACACGCGGCACCAGCGGTGGTTCTGTCCATGACAAACACCCGGGCTTGCCCCGGCAGGCTGCCTCGGGGGAGAGAACAGGTTCGGCAACCTGGTGGGGGGCCGCGGGCAAGCACGACCGTCTCGGCCGAACGCGCCCGCAACGGCGTGCGGTGCACTGGTTGAACGTTCGGCGAACCGGTGGCAGGAACCTACGGCCGCCCCGGGAACCCCACTATCCGGAAGCTGTTGCCTACGGATACGCAATTAACTCCGGGGCGCCCGCGCGGTCCGTGCGGCCGTGGAGCCGTGCGCGTGCGCGCCCCGTGTCCGGGCCGGCGTGGCGGGCGGCGCCGCCGTCAGTGCAGCTCGGCGAGGTCGCCCAGGACCCGGGCCGCCGGCGCCGGGTCGACCAGCCACTTCAGGTGGCTGCCGCCGAGGGTGCGGACGTCGTACGGGTTGTCCGGCGTCAGCTCGTCGCCCTCGCGGATCAGCCGGTCCTGCATGGCGAGCGGCATGCTCGCGTCGTCGGCCAGCCGGACGAAGGTCTTCGGGACGCGGCCCCAGGTCGCGGCCTGCGCCCGGTCGGCGGAGGTGCCGACGTCCAGGTTCTCGTCGGGCTGGAAGGTGTTGAGGAAGGTCAGGAACTCCTCGTCGGTGCCGTCGGCGAGGAAGGCCGCCTTGAACGCCGCGAGGGCGGCCGGGTCCGCGGTGCGGAAGTTGACGCGGAGCAGGCCGAGTTCGGCCGGGTTCCCGGCCATCGCCAGGCCGAGGGAGGCGGCGTCGACCGTGGCCATCTCCGGCTCGGCGTAGTAGTCGTTGACGTCCAGGGCGACCGGGCACCAGGCGGAGACGTAGACGATCCGGTCGATCAGGTCCGGCCGCGCGTTGGCCGCGGCCGTCGCCGTGACGCCGCCGCGGCTGTGCGCGACGAGGATCACCGGGCCGTTCCCCTTGGCCCGCTCCAGGATCCCGATCAGGTGCGCGGCGTTGTCGGCGAGCGTGACCCCCTTGATCGCGCCGGGTGCGGTGGCGAGCCCTTCGGGGTCCTGCGGTGCCTGGTAGGCGCGGGTGTAGGTGGCACCGAAGCCGTGGCCGGGCAGGTCGACGGCGACCGAACGGTGCCCGAGGAGGCCGAGTTCGGCCTGCAGCGGCGCGAAGGAGAAGGAGTTCGCGAAGGCTCCGTGGACGAGGACGAACGTCGGTCGCGCCTGACTGGGCATGCCCCGGTCTCCCTGATGTCGGCCGCACGCGGGCCACGGCCGGGCGGGAGGTCCCGGTGGGCGGCGTGCGGAGAATGGTTCGCGCTCGGGCGGATCACCCTACCCAGCGGAAGATCATCCGTACTACACCGTTTCCGGACCATCCCGTTTCCGGCCACCCCGTATCCAGCCACCCCGCATCCAGCCCGCCGTATCCGGCCGCGCCCGCCGGCGGGCCGGCACCCCGACCGCCGCCTCCCTCCCCCCACCGGGGACGCGGAGCGGCCACGCACGCGGAACACGGCGACAATGGCCCCATGGCCGACACCGATGCCCTGCGTGCCCGATTCGCCCGCGCCCTGGAAGGCGCCCGCGGCCCCGGCGGCGGCCCCGACCCCGCGCCGTACGCCGACAACCTGCTCGACCGCTGGCGCGAACCGCAGCGGCACTACCACACGCTCGACCACCTGACCGCCGTCCTGGACCACGTCGACGCGCTGGAGGAGTACGCCGACGATCCGGACGTGGTCCGGCTGGCCGCCTGGTTCCACGACGCCGTCTACCTGCCCGACCGCTCCGAGAACGAGGAGCGTTCCGCGCGCCTCGCCGAACGCGCCCTCACCGAGGCCGGGGTGTCCGCGGACAGGACCGCCGAGGTGGCCCGGCTGGTCCGGCTCACCGTCACGCACGACCCCGCCGACGACGACCGCGACGGCCAGGTGCTGTGCGACGCCGACCTGGCGGTCCTCGCCTCGCCGCCGTCGGCGTACGCCGCCTACACGGCCGCCGTCCGCGAGGAGTACCACTTCGTGCCGAACGACGCCTTCCGCGCGGGCCGCGCCGACGTGCTGCGCCAACTCCTCGCGCTGCCGCGCCTGTTCCGCACCCCGTACGGGCGCGAGCACTGGGAGGCCACCGCCCGCTACAACCTGCGCGGCGAGCTGGAAATCCTGTCGACCGCACCTCCGGCCCCCGCCTAACCTGCCCGTCATGCATGCCTTGGGAGCGGAACAGGTGGAGGAAGCCGTCGCGCACTGCGTGGCGGCGCTGGAGCCGGTCGCCGACCGCGACTGGGAGGCGGTGCGGGCCGGACGGCTGGAGTGGGACTGCCGGGAGACGGCCCTGCACCTGGCCGAGGTCCTCATCGGATACGCGAGCCAGCTGGCCGAACGCGCCACCGAGGGCTACGCGCCGTTCGAGCTGCGCTTCGTGGACGGCACCGACAACGCGGGCGTGTTGCGCGTGCTCCGCACGACCGGCGCCCTGCTCGCCGCCGCCGTCCGCACCACGCCGCGCGCCGTGCGCGCCTTCCACCCGTACCCGTTCCGGCACGCCAACCGCGAGGGCTTCGCCGCGATGGGCGTGGCCGAGGTGCTGCTGCACACCCACGACATCACCGAGGGCCTGGGCGGCACGCCGTACGAACCGCCCGCCGAGCTGGCCTCGTTCGTCCTCACCCGCATCTTCCCCGAGGTCCGCCCCGGCCCCACTCCCTGGCGGACCCTGCTGTGGGCGACCGGCCGCGGCGACCTGCCGGGCCGGGAGCCCGTCACCGGCTGGCGCTGGAGCAACAACCCGGTGCTGCGCTCCGAGCGGCTCACCCTGGAGGGCGTCACCCCGGCCGCCGCGGCCGATCTGGCCCTCGGCGGGGACGGCGGGTTCGACTGGGTGGCGTCGGGGCCGTTCGAGGGCACGCGCGAGGGTGCCGGGATGCTCGTCAAGCAGTACGAGGAGGGCGTGTTCCGGCCGGAGTGGGCCATGTACGTCCTGGTCGGCCGTGCGGACGACCGCGCGGTGGGCGCGATGGGATTCCACGGCGCGCCCGCGGCGGGCGAGGTGGAGATCGGCTACGACCTCTCCGTGGACGCCCGCGGCCGCGGCTACGCCACCGAGGCCCTGCGCACCCTGTCGGCGTGGGCGCTCGACCAGGACGGTGTGCACACCGTGCGGGCGGTCGTCGAGGACGAGAACGTGCCGTCGCGGAACGTCGTCGCCCGGGCCGGTTTCACCGAGGTGTCCCGGCAGGACGGGCAGATCACCTACGAACTGCGCGGCTGAAGCGCGCCCTTGCGCCGCCGCAGCCCCGCCCCGTGCAGCAGCCGCACCACCTCGCGGCTGCTGACCTCGACGGCACCGGCGCGCACCACGTCGGCGTACCGGTGCTCGGGGATGTCGTAGTGGTCGCGTTCGAAGGCGCGGCGCGGTACGCCCAGCCGGTCGGCGAAGGCGTGCAGTTCGTCGTAGGAGAGGTCGCTGACCAGGTGGGACCACATCCGGCCGTGGCCCGGCCAGGTGGGCGGGTCGATGTAGACGGTCACGAATCGGCCGCTCCGCCCGTGGCCCGGCCCAGCGCGCCCACGGCCGCGACCTTCACGCCTGCCTTGTGGCACACCCAGTGCGGATCGGGGCCGAGTTCGGGCTGCACCTCCAGCGCGTGCGGATCGCCGGAGCCGCACACCGGGCACAGCGGCCAGCGCCCGTAGCGCTCCAGCAGCGCGTCCTGCACGTCCTGGGCGACCAGGCCGGCGAGGAAACCGGCGCCCTCCGGCCACTGCTCCACCCACCAGCGGCGGTGCGTGACGGACTCCTCCACCAGGGACACCACGTCGGCCTCGGCGACCTCGCGCGCGACGAGGTCGGCGAGGACGAGGGCGCGCGCCGCGTGCAGCGCCTGCTCCAGCGGGCCGACCGAAGGGGCGCCCGTTCCACCGTGGGGGTCCATGCCCCTATTGTGCGCACTCTTGACCGCACGGCCGAGCCGAAAATATCTTTCATACTGTGACCAATGAAGTGAAGGAAATTTTCGCGGGTGGCGGCTCCCCCGCCGCGCTGCCCGCTCCCGCCGCCCTCGCGGCCAAGGTGCGCACGCTGGCGCCGTCGATGACCCGCTCCATGCAGCGGGTCGCCGAGGCCGTCGCCGACGATCCGGCCGGCTGCGCGGCCCTCACGGTCACCGGCCTCGCCGAGCTCACCGGCACCAGCGAGGCCACCGTCGTCCGCACCGCCCGCCTGCTCGGCTACCCCGGCTACCGCGACCTGCGGCTGGCCCTGGCCGGCCTCGCCGCCCAGCAGCAGTCCGGCCGGGCGCCCGCCATCACCACGGACATCGCGGTCGACGACCCCATCGCCGACGTCGTGGCCAAGCTCGCCTACGACGAGCAGCAGACCCTCGCCGACACCGCGGCCGGCCTGGACACCGTGCAGCTCACCGCGGCCGTGGCCGCCCTGGCCGGCGCCCGCCGCACCGACGTGTACGGCGTCGGCGCCTCGGGTCTGGTCGCCCAGGACCTCACCCAGAAGCTGCTGCGCATAGGCCTGCTGGCGCACGCCCACAGCGACCCGCACCTCGCCGTCACCAACGCGGTGCAGCTGCGCTCCGGTGACGTGGCGATCGCCATCACCCACTCCGGGACGACCGGTGACGTCATCGAACCGCTGCGGGTGGCGTTCGAGCACGGTGCGACGACGGTGGCGGTCACCGGCCGCCCGGACAGTCCCGTCACGCAGTACGCCGACCACGTGCTGACCACGTCCACGGCCCGCGAGAGCGAGCTGCGCCCGGCCGCCATGTCGTCCCGCACCGGCCAACTGCTGGTCGTCGACTGCCTGTTCGTCGGGGTCGCCCAGCGGACGTACGAGTCGGCGGCACCGGCGCTGGCCGCGTCGTACGAGGCGCTGGCGCACCGGCACCAGGCGGCGCGCAAGGGACCGTAGCGCCGCGTCGTCGTGGAGATCCGCAGTGTCCGTGACTGAGCTGCCCCTGCGCGGCGGGGCCGTACCACGACACGGCCCCGCGCCCCAGGACATGCCGACCACCCCAGACCGGAAAGACACCGCCATGACTGCCACCCCCCCGAACGAGGACCTCCGCTCCCAGCTGGAGACCATGACCACCGAGGCGTTCCGCCCCGAACTGGCGGACGTCGACCGGCTGCCCACCCTCGACATCGCCCGGCTGATGAACAGCGAGGACGCCACGGTGGCCGGCGCCGTCACCGAGCAGCTGCCGCGGATCGCCGCCGCGATCGACGCGATCGCCGACCGGATGGACCGGGGCGGCCGGCTGGTCTACGCGGGCGCGGGCACCGCCGGCCGGCTGGGCGTGCTGGACGCCTCCGAGTGCCCGCCGACCTTCAACACCGACCCGTCCAGAGTCGTCGGCCTGATCGCGGGCGGCCCCGACGCGCTGGTCACCTCGGTGGAGGGCGCCGAGGACTCCCGCGAGCTGGCCCATGCGGACCTGGCCGGGCTGGGACTGACCGCCGACGACACGGTGGTCGGCATCTCCGCCTCCGGCCGCACCCCCTACGCCATCGGCGCCGTCGAGTACGCCCGTTCCCGCGGCGCCCTCACCGTGGGCCTGGCCTGCAACCGGGGCAGCGCGCTGGCGGCGGCCGCCGAGCACGGCATCGAGGTGGTGGTGGGCCCGGAGTTCCTCACCGGCTCCACCCGCCTCAAGGCCGGTACGGCGCAGAAACTCGTCCTCAACATGCTGTCGACGATCACGATGATCCGGCTGGGCAAGACGTACGGGAACCTGATGGTCGACGTGCGCGCCTCCAACGACAAGCTGCGGGCCCGCTCCCGCCGTATCGTCGCCCAGGTGACCGGGGCGGAGGACGACGCCATCGAGCGTGCCCTGGCCGCCACGGACGGCGAGGTCAAGAACGCCATCCTGGTGATCCTGGCCGGCGTGGACGGCCCGACGGCCGCCCGTCTCCTCGGCGAGTCCGCCGGTCATCTGCGCGCGGCGCTGGCCAAGGCGCAGACGCGCGACTGACCGCGCGGACCCGCACCCGTGCACGCTGGGATACTGGACCCACCCGACACGGAGACCACCATGAACCACGCGCAGCTCACGGCCCTGGGCCGCGCCCTGCGGGTCCTCGGTGAGCACGGCGAGGCGCTGTCCGCCGACACCCCGGACGCCCGGCTGCACGAAGTGAAGGACGACCTGCGGCGCGCCCTGGACCTGCTGGAGGAGAGCGTCACCACGGCCGCGCCCAGCACCCGCTGCGCCGAGCACCCCACGGGACCGGTCGACGAGAGCGCCCCGGACCTGTGCCTGCTCTGCGAGACCCGCCGCCGCGCCGCCCGCCGCGCCGAGTTCAACGGCCCGGCCCCGCAGCACCGGCCCGCCGACCCCGCCCCCTCCCGGTACGGGGTGCGCGGGGACCGGCCGCAGCCGCAGCAGCGCTGGCTGCCGGAGCTGTGGAACGGCCAGGCGTGGCAGCTGTGCGGGACCCCGCGCCGGGACCGGCGCGAGGCGGAGCTGTACATCGCGGCGCAGCGGCGCGGGCCCCGGCCCGCCATGGCGTACCGGATCGTGCACGAGTTCACCGACTACGAGGTGTTGCGCGTGTGGGGGACGCCGGTGCGGGTCGACATCGAACCGATGGGCAACGCCTGACCGCGGCCTTCTGCGGGCAGCGGCTGCTCACCGCAGCGGCAGCGGCTGCTCACCGCAGCGGCAGCGGCTGCTCACAGCAGGGGCAGCGGCGCGAAGTCGTGGCCGTCCCACAGGCGGCGCGAGACCTCCTCCGGGTACGGCGCCACGGTGGGCTCCGCGTCCAGCACCCGCACCGGCCGGGTGCCGGTGTCGTACGCGGGCCAGCCTGGGTCGCCGGTCCGGGCGAACGCCGTCCAGGCGGCGCGGAACTCCGCCGACAGCCGGCGGGCCTCGTCCGTCGGCTCGGCCCCGGCGAACAGCAGCAGCCCGAGGTCCGCCTCGAAGGTGCCGAAGAGCAGCGGGATGTCCAGGCCGTGGCAGGCGCCGAGGGCGCCGTTCTCGCCCGGGGCCGGCCAGGTCAGCTCGTAGAGGTGGGCCCGGCCGCCGCCGGCGGTCTGCGCCTCGGCCAGCCGCAGGGTGGGCATCGCGAACAGCCAGTCCGTCTGGACCCGTTCGCACAGGTCGGAGGCGGACGCGCCGGGGAAGGCGGCGCGGTAGGCGCGTTCGCCGTCCGGGCCGGGCGCGTACATCCGCAGGGCCGCCATGGCCTGCTCCTCGGTGATCCGTCCGAGGCGGCCGGCCAGCGCCAGGAACAGGCGGAACTCGTCCCGGTTGTGCCCGGTGAGCAGGTCCACGTCGCGGGCCGCCCCGGCCGCGAGCGCCTGCCAGGGCGTGACCGGCAGGACGTCGCCGTCGACGACCGGCGCGTACGGCGTGGCCGTGGGCGCGGCCTGCCCCCAGCGGTCCGCGTACTGGATCATCCGGGCGCCGAGCGACTGTCCCACGGCGGTCAGCTTGGCCGGGTCCACGGCGGACAGCTCCGCCACCGTCGGCCGCAGTCCCGCCTCGGCGGCGAGCGCGGTGCCGATGTCCCGGGCGAGGGCGTCGGAGAAGTAGGTGCCGGGCACGCTCTGCGCGATCGCCCGGTGGAACAGTCCGGCCGCGCGGTCCATGGCCAGCAGCGCCGCGACGGAACCGGCGCCCGCCGACTCGCCGAACACGGTGACCTGTCCGGGGTCGCCGCCGAACGCCGTGATGTTGTCCCGCACCCACTCCAGGGCGGCCACCTGGTCGAGCAGGCCCCGGTTGGCGGGCGCGCCCTCGATGTGGGCGAACCCCTCCATGCCGACGCGGTAGTTGAAGGTGACGACGACGAGGTCGCCGTCGTGTGCGAGGCGCGAGGCGTCGTAGCCGGGGCTGCCGCCGTGGCCGAGCCGGTAGGCGCCGCCGTAGATCCACACCATGACGGGGCGGCGGGCGGCGGGGACGGGTTCGGGCGTCCAGACGTTGACGGTGAGCCAGTCGTCGCCGGCGGGGACGGCGGGGACGGTGCGGCCCTGGACGAAACCGGGTTCCTGCGGGGGCGGCGGGCCGAACGCGTACGCCTCCCGCACGCCGTCCCAGGCACGCCGCGGACGCGGCGCGGCGAACCGGGCCTCACCGACCGGCGGTTCGGCGAACGGTATGCCGCGGAAGACCGACAGGCCCTGCTCGTGGCGTCCCCGTACGGCACCGGAGGCGGTGCGCACCACGGGTCCGGCCGGGTCCGCCGGCGGTCGGGGCGTGGACGTCGTCATCGGGGTCTCCTCACTACGAGCCGGTGGGACGGGCGGGCGACGCGTGTCCGTCCGCCTCGGCCGCCGCCCGGTACGCATCCGGGCGGCGGCCGCCGATCGGTCAACGACCCTACGCCTGCGCCCCGGTGGCCTCGGCGGCGCGGGCCGGGTCGGCGGCGGGCAGGGCGTCGGGGCCGGCCGGACGCTGCCGCGGGATGAACGCGGCGATGGCGAAGCCGACCAGCGCGGCCCCGGCGCCGAGCGCCAGGACGGTACGGAAGCCGTCCTCGCCGGGCAGCACGTGGGAGCCGAACCGCGTGGTCATTCGCGCCGTAGGTGAAGCCGATGCCGGCGCCGATGACGCGGAACGCCGGCACGAAGTGCCGGACCTGGTCCATGAGCAGGACGGACTTGAGCAAGTGGACGCCCGGAGACGGCCGCCACACGCCCCGCAAACCACCGTCCGCCCCGCACCCGACACCACCCGGGCACGGGGCGCACGTACCGCTACGCGGTCAGCGTTCAGACGCGTACGCCACGAAACTCCCCCACGCACCCGGCGCGAGCGCGAGTCGAGGACCCATGAGGTCCTTGGAGTCGCGGACGTGAACGGCGTCGGGCGCTATCGCCACTTCCACGCAGGAGTTGCCATCGGGGCCGTCGCTGTAGCTGCTCTTGAACCAGACCAGTTCGGGAACGTCCCCGGCAGAAGCCTTGCGGATCATGTCTCTCCCAGCACTTGCTCGATGAAGGCCAGCGACTCCCGCGGGGTGAGAGCCTGGGCCCGGATCGCCCCGTACCGCAGCTCGAGGATCCGCAGTTGTTTCGGATCGAAAGTCGGTCGGCCGCTGAATGCACCGTCGGAACGACCTGCCGCCGTGCCGTCGGCGAGCTTCAGCACCTCGATTCTGCCGTCCAGGCCGGGGTGAGCCCCCGCGCCGGTAGGCATTACCTGCAAGGTGACGTTGCGCAACTTCCCCACCTCCAGCAGGTGTTCGAGCTGCTGTCGCCACACCATTGTGCCTCCAACGCGCCGACGCAGAGTCGCCTCTTCCAGGACGAAGCTGAGAGCCGGAGCAGGAGACCGCTCGAAGATGGACTTCCGGGCCATACGGGCAGCAACCAAGCTCTCCGACTCCTCTTCCGAGTACGGCGGCAGCCACGCTTCGAACAGGGCGCGCGCATGCTCCGGTGTCTGCAGCAAGCCGTGAATACTGAGCCCGACGTACACACCCAGCTCGACCGCCTTGGCCTCCAGTGCCGCCAGTGCCCGCACGCTCTTCGGATACCGGACCCTCTTCACGTCCTCCCAGGTCGCCGAGATGAGTCCGCCCGCCCCCAACACCTCGTCCGCCCTGTCCAGATACTCCTGCCGGGGAATCCGCTTTCCGCCCTCGACCTTGTAGACGAGGTCCTCTCCGTACCCCACCGCCGCCCCGAACTCGGCGGCCCGCATGCCCACCGCCTCGCGCCGCAGCTTCAACTGCCGGCCCACCGTGGTGATGACGGCGATGCCCCACTCGTCGTCCGGGTCCACCTCCCACCCGGGCTCGTCCGCCTCGCTCCCGGCCCGTACCGCCTCGCCGTCCACCGTCATGTCGCGCCCCTCCGTCGTCCCGCGCCGTACCGCGACGCCCTACCGGCACCAACCACCCCGACCGTCCGGACAGCACCGGACAACCGGCGGACAGTCACCGCACACGGTCACGCGTCACGAAGCATGCTGGAGCGCGGAAGGCACCACCGGAGGCGCCGAACGCACAATTCACACGTTCGAGAGGCGCCATGCCATCACCGACCGGCCCCGACCTCCGCCCGCCTCCAGGCCCCTCCCCCACCGCCCGTCAACGCATCGCTCGGCACCGCTCACACCCCTCACATCTGAGCCCCCACCGACAACGCCGACGCCGCCGTACACCTCACCGACAGTCGCCGTACGCACCCCCGCAATCACGCACGGCGACGCACGTCGGCCACCACCCTGGGTGCCGTGCACCAGGAAACCGCCGCCGTCACGGCTCAACCGACCAGCCCCTTCCCCCACTTCAGCGTGTTGCTGTCCGCCACCCCGCGCAGCGCCCGCCTCGCCCGGCTCCTCGCGGACGCCCACCTCCGCGACTGGGGGTACGACTCGGAGGCCGCGCGCCAGGTCGTGGCCGAACTGGCCGTCAACGCCGCCACCCACGGCCGTGTCCCGGGCCGGGACTTCCGTCTCGCGCTCTACGTGATCGACGGCACGCTCCGCATCGAGGTCACCGACACCCGCAGCGAACGCCTGCCCGAGCTCCAACCGCCCACTGCCGACGCGGAGTCGGGCCGCGGCCTGCTGCTCGTGGACGCGCTCGCGGACCGCTGGGGCGTCGCCGAGGACCGCTTCCCCCGCAAGACCGTCTGGGCCGAACTGCGCCTCACTCCAACGGAACCCACGTCCTGAGGCTCCGGTGCCTCGGCGCCTTCCCGAGCAGGCCCTGACCGCCCGAGGCCCGCGATCACTCGGGCGGGTGAACATCACCGGCTCCGCAGGATCCGCGCGCCCTCGACTCGCCTACGCTCAGCGCACCTCACTCCCCCAAAGACGTCGGCCCTCGCCGGGACTGCAATCCCGGTGCGAGGGCCTGACCACCAAGGAAGCAGCACCTTCCCGATGGATGCACGAAACCTAGCGCGCCCCCGCGCGCCCGGTCAGCCGCACACAGCAATCCCACCCGATCGCGTCACCACACCGGTGGCAGGCCTCGGCTGCCACGTCCCCTCGCTCGCCGTCGGCGCGCGGGCTCCCGGCGGGGACCTCAAGTCGCCCCACCGCCCGCCTGTCTGAGGGTCGACCCTCACCGCCGCCGCCCTTCCGCACCCACACCGCCCACAGGATCCACGTGCTGCCCTCCTTCACCGTCACCGGCTTCCTCCCGCTGGGCCGCTTCTCGGTCTCCTTCGGGGACGCCGAATCGCTACTGGTCAGCGCGCCGGAGTTCGCGGACTCGGCCACCCGGACCGGCCTGTGGGACGGACTGCACGACTATCTCGATCGCTTCCTGACCTTGGAGGACACCTACCACGACGTCCTCCAGGGTCTCCCGCTCATCCACAGGCTGTGGCTCGGCGGCAGCTTCGTCAGCACGAAGGTCGACCCCGGCAACATCGACGCCACCCTCCTGATCGACGTCCGGGCCGAACGAGCGGTCCGCGGCAGGCCGGGCTCGAAGTGGCTGACCGATGCGTTCAAGAGCAGGGACAGCATCAGACGGAAATACGGTGTCTCCCCGGTCAGAGTCGGATACCAACCGGTGGGGCACGTCTTCCGGCCGGAGCACATGACCGCCGAGGAACGGACATACTTCATGCACAGAGGGGTGTGGGACGACTGGTGGCAGCGGTGCCGGCTGCCTGACCAGGCGGACCGCTCTCCGTCCGAGGCCAGTGCCGTCCCGGCACGCGGGTACCTGGAGGTGCGACTGTGACGACCGGCGACAGCTGGCGCGAACGCAGGCGCGCCCTGCTCCGGAACGACCCGAACGCCACCGCCCGCGCACAGCGGCTCCTGGAGGAGATGGGGACGGAAGAGCGGGACGACGACGCGGTCGAGGCCGACCACCGGGCAAGTCGACTGGCGGCCGCACGGCAGTACGAGCCGAACGCCCACCTGGACGAGGAACTACGACTCCGGCTCACCGGCCCGGACACCGAGGGCGGCGCCCTGCGCTTCCAGTGGGGCGACGCTCTCCTCGACCCCGTCGAGAAGGCCGTCTCGGCCGCGGCAGGGACCCCGGTCCAGTTGGAGCTCACCGGCCTCTCGGCGGGCAGCACCGTGATCCACGCCCGCCCCGTCGCTGCGGCGTACGCACCGGACGAGCCGGCGCTGGACGCTCCCGCCACCTCTGCCACGAGCACCGGCATGCAGACCTTCACCAGGCTCCTGGACGCACTGGAGTCCGAGGAGGACATCCGCGAGTGGTCCCGGCTCTTCGACTCCGTGGACGCCGTGGCACGCGCGCTGGACAAGTACGCCCTGGACCTGGACGTGACCTGGTACGACGCGAACGGGGGCATGCGCAGCGCACGGCTCGGCGAACGCGGCCGGCAGTACGTCGGGCGTCTTCGTGGCACCCGGCCCCGCGACCAGGAGATCACCGTCTCCGGCCGCATCACGGAACTGCGGGAGAGCGGCTGGGTCAAGGTGAAGACGGGCACCGCCAAGAACGCTCCCGCCTACGACGTCCACTTCGAGGACCCCGAAGTCCTGATCCGCATGCGCCCGGTCCTCGGGGACAACGTCCACTTCCGGATTCGGTTCAGGCAACGCCTGGATGCCGTCGGCATCGCACGCGCCACCGAGTACACGTACCTGGGACAGGCCGCGGAGCAGGTGGCGCTGCCGCTGGATCCCTGACCGGCCCGCCCCGCGGCACCGGCGTGCCGTGCGCACCGGGCGGCTCCCCCGGAGTCGGGAGGCGCCCGGCCCCGGTCGTCAGCTCAGGGTCTGCAGGGACGCCGCGTCGTACGGCGCCAGTTCGTCGAAGCGGCCGGCCAGGACCTTGGCCGCCCACTGCGGGTCCTGGAGCAGCGCGCGGCCCACGGCGACGAGGTCGAACTCGTCGCGCTCCATGCGGTCCAGCAGGTTGTCGAGGTCGCCCAGCTCGGCGCCCTCCCCCTGGAACGCCTTGAGGAACTCGCCGTTCAGGCCGACCGAGCCGACCGTGATCGCGGGCTTGCCGGTCAGCTTCTTCGTCCAGCCGGCCAGGTTCAGGTCGGAGCCGTCGAACTCGGGGGTCCAGTAGCGGCGCGTGGAGGCGTGGAAGGCGTCGACGCCGGCCGCGGCGAGCGGGGCGAGGATCGCCTCCAGCTCCTGGGGCGTCTCGGCGAGGCGCGCGTCGTAGGCGTCCTGCTTCCACTGCGAGTAGCGGAAGATCACGGGGAACTCCGGCGAGACCCGCTCGCGCACGGCCGCGACGATCTCCGCCGCGAACGTGGCGCGGGCGACCGGGTCGCCGCCGTAGGCGTCGGTGCGGCGGTTGGTGCCGGCCCACAGGAACTGGTCGATGAGGTAGCCGTGGGCGCCGTGCAGCTCGACGCCGTCGAAGCCGATGCGCTCGGCGTCGGCGGCGGCCTGGGCGAACGCGGCGACGACCGCGTCGATGTCGCCCTGCGTCATCGCCTTGCCCTTGCCCTCGGTGCCGTCCGTGCGCACACCGGACGGGCCGACCGCCGGGGCGTCCGGGTAGGGCGCCTGGCCCTGCTCGCGGACCATGCCGATGTGCCACAGCTGCGGCACGATCGTGCCGCCCGCCGCGTGCACCGCCTCGGCGACCTTCGCCCAGCCCGCCAGCTGCTCCTCCCCGTGGAACCGCGGCACCCGGTCGCTCTGCCCGGCGGACTCGTGGCCGACGTACGTGCCCTCGGTGACGATCAGTCCGACACCGGCGGCGGCACGGCGGGAGTAGTACGACACGACGTCCTCACCGGGCACGCCGCCCGGCGAGAACATGCGGGTCATCGGCGCCATGGCGATGCGGTTGGGGACGGTCAGGCCGTTGATCACGGCGGGCCGGGACAGGATGGCGGCGGCTCGGGCCGCGGTGTCCGAAGCGGTGACGGTCACGTGGGGGCTCCTTATCGGGGGGTACCGATTGGTATGTGCGTATGCATCGAATGCACCTCCCACGCCAACGGGGATGCGGCGGAAGACATTCCGTCGACCCGCGGTCACCCGTGTGTGATCCCGATCACCGCAAGAAAACCTCTGGCACCGGCGGACGCATCGGGCGCACGATGACCGGCATGACCGCCGCGCGCCTCCGGACCGGCACCGCATGAGCCGGACCCGCACCCTGCGCCTCGGCCTGTACGCGGACGAGGCGGGACTGGCGTGGGCGGGTGCGCTCGTGGACGAGGCCGTGGCGGCGCGGCGCGCCCGGCTCGTGGAGCGGACCGTCCTGCGCGTCCTGCCCGGCAGCTCGACGGCGACCGCGCACCTCTACGACGACCTGGCGGAGCAGTGGGCCCTGGAGCACCCGGGCCACGACGCCGGCGGGCGCGAACCGGTCGAGCTGCGCGTCCGGCTGGTGTGCTCGCTGCGCACCTGGCGCGCCGTCCGCAAGGCGGTGCTGCGCGGCCTGTGCCCGGAGGGCGCGGAACCGCACGTGTGCCGCGTGCCCTGGTGCGTCTCCTGACACGCCCGAGGGCGGCACCCCCTGTCGAACAGGGAGTGCCGCCCTCGGTACGCGACGGACGGATCCGATCCTCGGAAGGATCAGAAGTCCATGTCACCGCCCGGCATGCCGCCGCCGGCCGGGGCCGCGGCCTTCTCCGGCTTGTCGGCGATGACGGCCTCGGTGGTGAGGAAGAGCGCGGCGATGGAGGCGGCGTTCTGCAGGGCAGAGCGGGTCACCTTCGCCGGGTCGATGATGCCTTCCTTGACCAGGTCGACGTACTCGCCGGTCGCGGCGTTCAGGCCGTGGCCCGGGGTCAGGTTGCGCACCTTCTCCACCACGACACCGCCCTCGAGGCCGGCGTTGACGGCGATCTGCTTCAGCGGGGCCTCCAGGGCGATGCGCACGGCGTTGGCGCCGGTCGCCTCGTCACCCTCGAGCTCCAGCTTCTCGAACACCTGGGAGGCCTGGAGCAGGGCCACGCCACCACCGGCGACGATGCCCTCCTCGACGGCCGCCTTGGCGTTGCGCACGGCGTCCTCGATGCGGTGCTTGCGCTCCTTGAGCTCCACCTCGGTGGCGGCACCGGCCTTGATGACCGCGACACCGCCGGCGAGCTTCGCCAGGCGCTCCTGCAGCTTCTCGCGGTCGTAGTCCGAGTCGCTGTTCTCGATCTCGGCGCGGATCTGGTTCACACGGCCCTGGACCTGGTCGGCCGAGCCGGCACCGTCGACGATGGTGGTCTCGTCCTTGGTGATGACCACCTTGCGGGCCTTGCCCAGCAGGTCGAGGGTGGCGTTCTCCAGCTTGAGACCGACCTCCTCGGAGATGACCTCGCCGCCGGTGAGGATGGCGATGTCGCCGAGCATGGCCTTGCGGCGGTCGCCGAAGCCCGGGGCCTTGACGGCGACGGACTTGAAGGTGCCGCGGATCTTGTTGACGACCAGGGTCGACAGGGCCTCGCCCTCGACGTCCTCGGCGATGATCAGCAGCGGCTTGCCCGACTGCATGACCTTCTCCAGGAGCGGGAGCAGGTCCTTGACGTTGGAGATCTTGGAGTTCGCGATCAGGATGTACGGGTCGTCGAGGACGGCCTCCATACGCTCCATGTCGGTGGCGAAGTACGCCGAGATGTAGCCCTTGTCGAAGCGCATACCCTCGGTGAGCTCCAGCTCCAGACCGAAGGTCTGGGACTCCTCGACGGTGATGACGCCTTCCTTGCCGACCTTGTCCATGGCCTCGGCGATGAGCTCGCCGATCTGGGTGTCGGCGGCGGAGATGGAGGCCGTGGAGGCGATCTGCTCCTTGGTCTCGACATCCTTCGCCTGCTCCAGCAGGGCACCGGAGACGGCCTCGACGGCCTTCTCGATACCGCGCTTCAGAGCCATCGGGTTGGCACCGGCGGCGACGTTGCGCAGGCCCTCCTTGACCAGGGCCTGGGCGAGAACGGTCGCGGTGGTCGTACCGTCACCGGCGACGTCGTCCGTCTTCTTGGCGACTTCCTTGACCAGCTCGGCGCCGATCTTCTCGTACGGGTCCTCGAGCTCGATCTCCTTGGCGATGGAGACACCGTCGTTGGTGATCGTGGGGGCGCCCCACTTCTTCTCGAGGACGACGTTGCGGCCCTTGGGGCCGAGCGTCACCTTCACGGCGTCCGCGAGCTGGTTCATGCCGCGCTCGAGGCCGCGCCGCGCCTCCTCGTCGAACGCGATGATCTTGGCCATGTGAAGTGGTCCCTCCAGGACTGGGGGTGATTCCTTCGGACCGCGCCCGCGCCCGCGACGGACGGCTCGCAGGACCCTGTGGTTCCTTGCCCCACTGGCCCGCGGGCCTCACCGACCCGGTCCTTACGTTGTCACTCTCACCTTCAGAGTGCTAACGCAATGATTAGCACTCGCCCCTCCCGAGTGCAAGGCGCGCCCGCGAAGCGGGAGCCGTTTCCGGGCGGTGCCGGGGGGCCGACCTGGGCGCTCCGCCGCGCGCGAACACGGTGAAGGGCCCGCACCCCTCGGGTGCGGGCCCTTCACCGGCAGAAAGATTCCTTGCGGCTGGTAGCGCGTTCAGGCGGTGACGCGAACCATGTCGGCCTGCGGGCCCTTCTGGCCCTGCGAGATCTCGAACTCGACCCGCTGGCCCTCTTCCAGGGTGCGGTAGCCGTCCATCTGGATCGCACTGTAGTGGACGAAAACATCCGCACCACCGTCGACCGCGATGAAGCCGTACCCCTTCTCCGCGTTGAACCACTTGACGGTGCCCTGAGCCATGCCTAACTCCCCTATTACTGGCCCTTGCACAGATCCACACTTCGCGGATCCGGGTCAGACCTCACCCCCCAACGGTTGGGGGCGTGCGCCGGAACGCGTCGACCGCGGCCGAATGTATCTGTCCAACTGCCGTCTGCAACAGGTCAATCGGACGAGAAATCTGGACGACGCCGGTCCGGAATATGGCGAGAATTCGCCTGAATTCAGGGCAAGTCGGGCCACACAAAGGCCACAAATGCCGCGAAAGACGCCCACACTTTGGCTACATCCAGTCGGACGGGCGGCAGGAATTCAAGGTTCCCGATCAGGGGGTCGGGACCGCGTTCCCCAACTCTACCGTGCTCAATCCCATGGAATTGCCCCCTCCGCTTCTCTCACGGAGGGGGCAGTTCCCCGAACGTTCGGTAACGGTCATTACCGAAGGTAATGATCAGCCGCCGGCGACCGCCGGGATGATGGAGACACCGGCGCCGTCCGGGGTCGCCGTCTGCAGGCCCTGCTCGAAGCGGACGTCGTCGTCGTTGACGTAGACGTTGACGAACCGGCGCAGCTTGCCCTGGTCGTCCAGGACCCGGGCGGCGATCCCGGTGTGGTTCTTCTCCAGGTCCTCGATGACCTCGCCCAGCGTGGCGCCCTCGGCGCTCACCTCGGACTGCCCACCGGTGTAGGTGCGCAGGATGGTCGGGATGCGGACAGTAACGCTCACTTCAGAACCTCCGGTCGGATGAGACAGCGGGGACGCGGGGGGCGACCGGCCCCACCGGCCCGTGGACGAGCGAACAGACGACGGTCACGCGAGACCGGCCTCGCGGAAGGAGTCGAGGCTGGGACGGATCGTCGCCGTGAGTCCCGTACCCGCCACCGCGTCCAGCGTCTTCAGACCGTCGCCCGTGTTGAGGACGACCGTCGTCAGCGACGGGTCCAGCGCACCGCTCTCCAGCAGCTTCCTGGTCACGCCGACCGTGACACCGCCCGCGGTCTCCGCGAAGATCCCTTCCGTCCGGGCGAGCAACTTGATCGCGTCGACGACCTGCTCGTCCGTCACGTCCTCCACCGCGCCACCGGTGCGCCGCGCGATGTCGAGCACGTACGGCCCGTCCGCCGGGTTGCCGATCGCCAGCGACTTGGCGATGGTGTTCGGCTTCTGCGGGCGCACGACGTCGTGACCGGCCTTGTACGCGGTGGACACCGGCGAGCAGCCCTCGGCCTGCGCACCGAAGATCTTGTACGGCCTGTCCTCGACAAGACCGAGCTTGATCAGCTCCTGCAGACCCTTGTCGATCTTCGTGAGCTGGGAGCCGGAGGCGATCGGGACGACAATCTGGTCCGGCAGCTGCCAGCCGAGCTGCTCGCAGATCTCGTACGCCAGCGTCTTGGAGCCCTCGGCGTAGTACGGCCGCAGGTTGACGTTGACGAAGCCCCAGCCCTCGCCGGCCGGGTCGCCGATCAGCTCGGAGCAGAAGCGGTTCACGTCGTCGTAGTTGCCTTCGATGCCGACCAGCTCGCCGCCGTAGACGGCGGCCATGACGACCTTGCCCTGCTCCAGGTCGTGCGGGATGAACACGCAGGAGCGGAAGCCGGCCCGCGCGGCGGCGGCGCCGACCGCGCCGGCCAGGTTGCCGGTGGAGGAGCAGGACAGGGTGGTGAAGCCGAAGGCGCGGGCCGCTTCCAGGGCCTGGGCGACCACGCGGTCCTTGAAGGAGTGCGTCGGGTTGCCGGAGTCGTCCTTCACGAACAGCTTGCCGGCGTCGACGCCGAGTTCGCGGGCGAGGTTGTCGGCCTTGACGAGCTTGGTCCAGCCGGGGTTGAGGTTCGGCTTGGTGGCCACGTCCGCCGGGACGGGCAGCAGCGGCGCGTAGCGCCAGATGTTCGCGGGGCCCGCCTCGATCCGCTTGCGGAGCTCCTCGGTGTCGTAGGCCGAGAAGTCGTAGGCGATCTCCAGCGGGCCGAAACACTCCTCGCAGGCGAAGACGGGGCCGAGGGGGACGCGGTGCCCGCATTCGCGGCAGGAGAGCGCGGCGGCGGGGCCCAGGTCGACGGAGGTGCCGGCGGCGGAGTCGGTGGTGCTTGCAACGGTCTGCACAGCCATGTGAGGCGAGGCCCTTTCTCCTCATCTTCCTCACGACGCATCTCGCCGTGAGACGGATTTGGCACCTTCCCTAGTCGGGAGCCTCGCCACGTCCGTGTGACAAGAACCGACTGGAGGGTTGCCGGGGCTTCATCGGGCCGTGTCCCTCTGCCCCTCTGGATGAGCGGTGTTCAGTTGTCGGCGCCACGACCCCGGCATGCGGTGGTCATCGGCGTTGTTCAAGACTGTAACCGAAGGCCTGCATGGTGGAGATAGCCGTCCGAACCGCGAGATGGATCACAGGCCAGTGAGGAGCCGGGGACCGTGCTGGAAGAAGTCGAGCGCTGGCTGACCGACCGTTCCTGGTCGGTGGCCGACCGGCCGCTCCACCGGGTCCTGGCCGCGAAACGGGCCACGGGTCAGACGGTGAGCGTGGTGCTGCCCGCGCTCAACGAGGAGGCGACGGTCGGCGAGATCGTGTCGGTCATCCGGCGCGATCTGGTGGTCGGGGCCCCGCTGGTCGACGAGGTCGTGGTGGTCGACTCCGGCTCCACCGACCGCACCGCGGAGCGCGCGGCGGCGGCGGGCGCGACGGTGGTGCACCGGGACGCGATCCTGCCGCGCATCCCGGCGGTGCCCGGCAAGGGCGAGGTGTTGTGGCGTTCGCTGCTGGTCACGTCCGGCGACATCGTCTGCTTCGTCGACGCGGACCTGCGGGACTTCTCCTCCGACTTCGTCACCGGCATCGTCGGCCCGCTGCTCACCGAGCCGGACGTGCACCTGGTCAAGGCGATGTACGACCGCCCGCTCACGGTGTCCGACGGTCCCGGCGGCACGGCGGCCGGCCAGGGCGGCCGGGTCACGGAGCTGATGGCCCGCCCGCTGCTGAACATGCACTGGCCCCGGCTGGCCGGCTTCGTCCAGCCGCTCGGCGGCGAGTACGCGGCCCGCCGCACCCTGCTGGAACAGCTGCCCTTCCCCGTCGGGTACGGCGTCGAGCTCGGCATGCTGGTCGACGCGCTGCACCTGGTGGGCCTCGACGCCCTGGCCCAGGTGGACGTCGGGGTGCGCAGGCACCGCCACCAGGACGGGCAGGCCCTCGGCCGGATGGCCGCCGCGATCTACCGCACCGCCCAGCTCCGCCTGGCCCGCGGCCATCTGATCCGGCCGTCCCTCACCCAGTTCGAGCGCTCGGGCGACGCCTTCGAACCCCGCACGTACTCCGTCGACACCGAGGAGCGCCCGCCGATGACGGAGATCGCGGAGTACCAGGCGCGCCGCGTGGCCTGACCCCCGTATCCGGTCGGCCGGTACGTTTGAGTGCTCCGGGGCCGGGCTAGGTTGAGGCGTATGGCTGCAAGCTTCGGTGCTGCTCAGGTACTGGTCGCCTCCAACCGGGGACCGGTGTCGTACGAGGTGCGTGAGGACGGTTCGCTGCGCGCCAAGCGGGGCGGTGGCGGACTGGTGTCCGGGCTGTCGGCGATCGGGCCGGACACGGGGGCGCTGTGGGTGTGCTCGGCGCTGTCCGACGGCGACCGCGAGGCCGTGCGCCGCGGCGTCGGCGAGGACGGCGTGCGGATGCTGGACATCCCCGCGGACGTGCACGCGGACGCGTACAACGGCATCGCCAACTCGGTGCTGTGGTTCGTGCACCACATGCTGTACCAGACGCCGCTGGAGCCGGTGTTCGACGCGGAGTTCCGCCGGCAGTGGGCGTCGTACGAGACCTACAACCGGGCGTTCGCGCAGGCGCTGGCCGAGGAGGCGGCGCAGGGCGCCGCGGTGGTCGTGCAGGACTACCACCTGACGCTGGTCCCCGGCATGCTCCGCGAACTCCGCCCCGACCTGCGCATCGGTCACTTCTCGCACACGCCGTGGGCGCCGCCGGAGTACTTCCGGATGCTGCCGGACGACATCGCGGGCCAGGTGCTGCGCGGCATGCTGGGCGCGGACCGGCTGGGCTTCCTCACCCGCCGCTGGGCGGACGCGTTCACCGCGTGCTGCGAGCGGTTCGCGGGCGGGCTCGGCGGCACCCGGATCGGGGTGCACGGGCTGGGCGCGGACGCGGACTTCCTGCGCGCCCGCGCGCACGAGGCGGACGTCGAGGAGCGGATCGTCGCGCTGCGGGAGGAGATCGGCACGGCTCCCGACGGCACGCCCCGCCGGACGGTCGTGCGGGTGGACCGCACCGAGCTGTCGAAGAACATCGTGCGCGGACTGCTGGCGTACCGGCAGCTGCTGGAGGACCGCCCGGAGTGGCGCGAGCGCGTGGTGCACGTCGCCTTCGCCTACCCGTCCCGGCAGGACCTCGCCGTGTACCGCGACTACACCGCCGAGGTGCAGCGGGTGGCGGAGGAGATCAACGAGCGGTTCGGCACGCCCGGCTGGCGCCCGGTCGTGCTGCACGTCAAGGACGACTTCGCGCGCTCGCTGGCCGCGTACCGGCTGGCGGACGTGGCCCTGGTCAACCCGATCCGCGACGGCATGAACCTCGTCGCCAAGGAGGTCCCGGTGATCTCCGAGGCGGGCTGCGCGCTGGTGCTGTCACGGGAGGCGGGCGCCCACGAGGAGCTGGGCGAGGACGCGGTCACGGTCAACCCGTACGACGTCACCGAGACCGCCCGCGCCCTCCACGAGGCGCTGACGATGAGCCCGGCGGACCGTGCGGAACGCGCCAAACGCCTGGCCGCGGCGGCGACCGCGCTGCCGCCGGCCCGCTGGTTCCTGGACCAGCTCGACGCGCTGCGGGACGGCGCGCGGGACTGACCGGTATGGCCCCTCACACAGGCGTGCGGACGGGCGGGCGTGGATAGGTTGGCGGTATGGGCAGCCACACGGATTCCACGGAACCGAAGGACACGGACACGCGGGACGGGGGCGGCGACCTGCCGGTGCCCGGCACGCGGGCCGGGCGGGAAGGGCTGGACGCGCTGCTCGCGCGGCCGGGCGAGGCGCTGATCGCGTTCGACTTCGACGGCACGATCGCGCCGATCGTGGCCGACCCCGAGCAGGCCCGCGCGCACCCCGACGCGGTGCCGGTGCTCGCCGCGCTCGCGCCGAAGGTGGCCTCCGTGGCGGTCGTCACCGGCCGACCGGCCGAAGTGGCCGTGCGCAACGGCGGTTTCGCGGGCGTCGCCGGTCTCGAGCACCTCGTCGTGCTCGGCCACTACGGCGCCGAACGCTGGGAGGCCGCCACCGGCACGGTCACCGCGCCCGCCCCGCACCCCGGTGTCGCCGCCGTGCGCGCCGAGCTGCCGGGGCTGCTGGACCGGTCCGGCGCGGGGCAGGGCACCTGGGTGGAGGAGAAGGGCCGGGCGGTGGCGGTGCACACCCGCCGCGCCGACGACCCGCAGGCCGCCTTCGAGGCGCTGGGCGGCCCGCTGGCCGACCTCGCCGGGCGGCACGGACTGATCGTGGAGCCCGGCCGCATGGTGCTGGAGCTGCGCCCGCCCGGCATGGACAAGGGCGTCGCGCTGACCGAGTACGCCCGGGACATCGGCGCCGCGTCGGTCCTGTACGCCGGTGACGACCTGGGCGACCTGCCCGCCTTCACCGCCGTCGACGAACTGCGCGCCGCCGGCACCCCGGGCCTGCTGGTGTGCAGCGGCAGCGACGAGGTCACGGAGGTGCGGGACCGCGCCGACGTGGTGGTCGACGGCCCCGCCGGGGTCGTACGCCTGCTGCGGGCGCTGGCGGACCGGCTCGACTGACGGGCCTCGGCGTCCGGCGCGGCGGGATGGCCTCTGGCGTTCGGCCGCTGCGGGACGAGCCTCCGCGTTCGGCCGCTGCGGGACGGACCTCGGCGTTCGGCCGCGGCGCCACGGGCCTCAGCGTTCGGCGTTCCGCGCGGCGCGACGGGCCTCGACGTTCGGTCGCGGCGGGACCGGCCTCAGTGCTCCGCGTTCCGCACGGCGCGACGGCGCCTCCGCGTTCCCCGTTCCGCGCGGCGGGACGGACCTCGGCGTTCGCGACGTGAGGGGGCTCGACGCTCGGTCGCGGCGCGATCGTCGTCAGCGTTCGGCGCGGCGGGTGTCGCGGACGCGGCGGAGGCGATTGACGGTGACCGGGTCGTGGGCGAGGGCGCGCGGGTCGTCGAGGAGGGCGTTGAGGAGCTGGTAGTAGCGCACCGGCGCCAGGCCCAGATCCTCGCGTATCGCCCGCTCCTTCACACCGGGGCCGGCGAAGCCGCGGCGTTCCAGCGCGAGGATGTCCTGCTCGCGCCGGGCCAGCCGGCCGGACTCGCGCTCCTCGTGCCTGCCGTCACCCGCGTCCCCGGCGGCGTCCCCCATGTCCCCCATCTCCATGGTGCGCAGGCTACTCCGCGTTCTCCGCGCGCGTCGCCGTCGCCTGGAGGCCGCCGAGGACGCCCTCGGGGCTGCCGTTGGGCGCGACCGCCTTGCCGATCTCCTTCTTGATCGCCGCGTTGACCGTGGCCCAGGAGGTGTTGCCGACCGGGTAGAGCTCGGAGGTCGGCAGCTGGTCGAGGAACGGCTTGAGGTCCTTGTCCTCGGCGGACGCGGCCATCGCACGGGAGGCGGAGTTGGTGACCGGCAGCAGGTTGTAGTCGCGGGAGAAGTCGAGCACGTTCTCCTCGCTGTAGACGAAGTCGAGGAAGTCGCCGACCTGGTCGCGGTGGCCGTTGTGGTTGAAGGCCATCATCCAGTCGGCGACGCCGAGCGTGGTGGGGCTCTCGCCGTCGACGCCCGGTGTGGGCACCATGCCGTACTCCACGCCCTTCTTCCCGGCGATCTCCATCAGCGAGGGATGGCCGTTGAGCATGCCGACGTCGCCGGCGGCGAACGCGGCGAACGCCTCGGCCCGGTCCAGCTTCCCCGGTGCGACGGGCCCGGTGAGGCCCTTGCCGACCAGTTCGTCCTTCAGCCAGGTGAAGGTCTGCACGTTCTGCACCGAGTCGATGCTGTAGGTGCTCGTGATGTCGCTGTAGCCGCCGTCGCCGCTGAGCAGCCACTGCATGGTCTCGGCCTGCGCCTCCTCCGGGCCGAGCGGCAGCGCGTACGGGTACTTCACGCCCAGGTCCTGCAACGCCTCGGCGGCCGCGGCGAGTTCGTCCCAGGTCTGCGGCGGCGTGAGGCCGGCCTCGCGGAACAGCTTCTTGTTGTAGAAGAGCAGGCGGGTGGAGGAGGCGAACGGCATGCCGTACTGGACGCTGTTGACCTCGCCCGCGGTGGCGAGCTGCGAGAGGAAGTCCGCCTGGACGGGTATGGAGAGCAGGTCGCCGACCTTGTACAGCTTCCCCTCGGCCGCGTAGTCGGCGTACGCGCCGATCTGCGCCATGTCCGGCGGGTTGCCCGCGTCGACCATCTCCTTGACCTCGCGGTCGACGTCGGTCCAGGAGTAGACGCTGACGTCGATGTTCACGTCCGGGTGCTCCGACTCGTACCGCTGGACCAGTTCGTCCCAGTACTTCTTGGAGCTGTTGGCGGCGCTGTCGCCGTAGTCGGCGGCGACGAGCTTCAGCGTCACGTCCGACGAGCCGCCGCCGACGCCGCATCCGCCGAGGACTCCCATCAGTCCCAGTGCGGACACCACCGCGATCGTCCTTGTCCTGACCCGCCGCTGCACGTGCTCGTACTCCTGCCCCGGCGCACCCGCGCCATCCGAAACGTTTTCGATAGTCGGATTAAGGTCTACACCACGTGAGTGGACTAGACCTCTTGTGGGTGGCCGGGCCACACTGTTCCCGTGAGACATGTCATCGCCCTCGATGTGGGCGGCACCGGGATGAAGGCCGCCCTGGTCGGGGCGGACGGCGAGCTGCTGCACCGCGCCCGCCGGGCCACCGGCCGCGAGCGCGGCCCGGACGCGGTGGTCGCCGACATCCTCGTCTTCGCCCGCGACCTGCGCGCCCACGGCATCGACCGGTACGGCGAACCGGCGTCCGCCGCCGGCGTCGCCGTCCCCGGGATCGTCGACGAGGCCGACGGCGTCGCCGTCTACGCGGCCAACCTCGGCTGGCGGGACGTCCCGCTGCGCGCTCTGCTCGCCGAACGGCTCGGCGGCATCCCCGTCGCCCTCGGCCACGACGTGCGCGCCGGCGGGCTCGCCGAGGGCCGCATCGGCGCGGGCCGGGGCGCCGACCGGTTCCTGTTCGTGCCGCTGGGCACCGGCATCGCGGGCGCCATCGGCATCGACGGCCGGGTCGAGGCGGGCGCGCACGGCTTCGCGGGCGAGATCGGCCACATCGTCGTACGGCCCGGCGGCGCCCCCTGCCCGTGCGGTCAGCGCGGCTGCCTGGAGCGGTTCGCGTCCGCCTCGGCGGTGAGCGAGGCGTGGGCCGCGGCCTGCGGCGACCCCGGCGCGGACGCCGCCGACTGTGCCAAGGCCGTCGCGTCCGGTGACGCACGCGCCATCGAGGTGTGGCAGGAGGCGGTCGACGCCCTGGCCGACGGGCTGGTCACCGCGCTCACCCTGCTGGACCCGCGCACGCTGATCATCGGTGGCGGGCTCGCCGAGGCGGGGGAAACCTTGTTCACACCGCTGCGGGAGGCCGTCCGGCGGCGGGTCACCTTCCAGAAGCTGCCGTCCCTGGTCCCCGCCGCGCTCGGGGACACCGCCGGATGCCTGGGCGCGGGACTCCTCGCCTGGGACCTGATCGATCCCACCGACCCCTCGGAGGTAACCACCTGATGGCCCCCACCACGGTTCTCACCGGTGCCCGGGTGGTCCTGCCCACCGGGACCGTGACCGACGGCCGCGTGATCGTCGAGGGCACGCGGATCGCCGCCACGGCCCCCGAGCACGCCGAAACGCTCGACGCGTCCGGCCACTGGCTGGTCCCCGGCTTCGTCGACCTCCACAACCACGGCGGCGGCGGCAGCTCCTTCGCGGGCGGCACCGCCGAGGACATCCTCCACGGCGTGCGCACCCACCGCGCCCACGGCACCACCACAGTGGTCGCCTCCGCCGTCACCGGCGACCTGGACTTCCTCGCCCGGCACGCCGCGATGCTCGCGGAGCTGGCCGAGCAGGGCGACATCGCCGGCATCCACTTCGAGGGCCCGTTCATCTCGCCCTGCCGCAAGGGCGCGCACAACGAGGACCTGCTGCGCGACCCCGACCCGGCCGAGGTCCGCAAGCTGATCGACGCCGCGCACGGCCACGCCAGGATGATGACGCTGGCCACCGAACTGCCGGGCGGCCTGGCCTCCGTGCGGCTGCTCACCGAGCACGGCGTGATCGCGGCCGTCGGCCACACCGACGCCACCTACGAGCAGACGGTGCAGGCCATCGACGCGGGCGCCACCGTCGCCACGCACCTGTTCAACGCGATGCCGCCGCTCGGCCACCGCGCCCCCGGCCCCGTCGCCGCCCTGCTGGAGGACGAGCGGGTCACCGTCGAGCTGATCAACGACGGCACGCACCTGCACCCGGCCTCGCTCCAGCTCGCCTTCCACCGCGCGGGCGCCGCCCGGGTCGCCTTCATCACCGACGCGATGGACGCGGCCGGCTTCGGCGACGGCCGCTACATGCTCGGCCCCATGGAGGTCGAGGTCGCGGACGGTGTGGCCCGGCTGGTGGAGGGCGGCGCGATCGCCGGCTCCACGCTCACCCTGGACCGCGCCTTCCAGCGGGCGGTGACGGTGGACGGGCTGCCCGTGGAGGACGTCGTCGCCGCGATCTCCGCCAACCCGGCGCGGCTGCTCGGCCTGGACGACCGGATCGGCTCGCTGGAGCCCGGCAAGGACGCCGACCTGGTGGTGCTGGACGAGGACTTCACCCTCAAGGGCGTCATGCGCCGCGGGGAATGGGTGGTCGATCCCCAACTGGGCTGATCCGTCCCGTGCCCGGCGGACGGCAGCCGGTCCGAGGGGTGGGCCGACCGCCGTCCGTTTGGCATGATCGTGACCCCGCGGCACACGGCGAGCGCAGACAAAAGGGGAGGTCGGCCCGGTGATCCTCACGGTGACGCTGAACACCGCTCTCGACATCACCTATCGCGTGCCGTCCCTGCGGCCGGGCGGCTCCCACCGGGTGTCCGAGGTGACGGAACGCCCCGGCGGCAAGGGCGTCAACGTGGCCCGTGTCCTCGCCGCCCTCGGCCACGAGGTGACGGTCACCGGCTTCACCGGCGGCACGACCGGCCGGATCCTGCGGGACCGGCTCACCGAGGTGCCGGGCCTGGTGGACGCGCTGGTCCCGATATCGGGCACCACCCGGCGCACCGTCGCCGTGGTCGACGAGCGCTCCGGCGGCACCACCCAGCTCAACGAGCCCGGTCCGACCGTCAGCCACGCCGAGTGGTCCGCCTTCCAGGAGGTCTACGAGGACCTGCTGGCGTCCGTGACGGCGGTGGCCCTGTGCGGCAGCCTGCCGCCGGGCGTCCCGGTGGGCGCCTACGCCGGGCTGGTCCGCACCGCGCGTGCGGCCGGGGTGCCGGTGCTGCTGGACACCAGCGGGGCGGCGCTGCGCCGTGGGGTGGCCGGGCGGCCCGACGTCATCAAGCCGAACGCCGACGAACTGGCCGAACTGACCGGGTTCCACGAGCCGTTGCGCGCCACCCAGGACGCCCGTCGGCGCGGGGCCCGCGCGGTGGTCGCCTCACTGGGCGCGGAGGGCCTGCTCGCGGTGACCCCGGAGGGCCGCTGGCGCGCGGCCCCGCCGGCCCGCCTGCGCGGCAACCCGACCGGCGCCGGCGACTCGGCCGTCGCGGGCCTGCTGTCGGCGCTGACGGATCACCGCCCCTGGCCCGACCGCCTGACCCGCGCGGTCGCCCTGTCCACGGCAACGGTCGTCTCCCCGACGGCCGGCGAGTTCGACCACGACACGTACGAGGAGCTGCTGGCCAAGGTCACGGTGACCCGGGAAGCGAACGCGGCCTAGCGACCTGGGCCGGACAGGCCTCAGGCGCCCGTTTCCGCTTCGAGCCAGAACCGGTCGAGGACGGCGTTGCACTGGTTGCCCTCGTTGCAGGCCAGCTCGATGGTGTTGGTGCCGTCGGTCAGGTTGACGTTGGCCCAGGTGGTCTTCCAGCCCTTTTCCCAGTCGCCCTTGGGCGTGCCGCCGAAGTTCTGCATGTTCAGCGGACGGGTCTCGGCCTTGCCGTTGACCACGACGGTGGCGTTGGCGTCCTCGCCCGGGGTGCCGTAGCCCACGTAGAGCCGGTAGGTGCCTTCCTTGACACCGTTGACAGTCCAGGTGACCTTCGCGCCGACCTTGTTGAAGCCCGCCACGTAGACGCCGCCGTCGGCCTTGGCGCCCTTGATGTCGGAGGCCGTCACCGCGCCGCCGTCCAGGCGGAGTGCCTTCGCGTCGATCGTCGGCAGCTTCACCTCCTCGCCCTCGCCGTCGCTCGCGGACGAGCTGGGCTCGGAGGTGTCCTGGGACTGGGTCGGCGTCGGGCCCGCCTGGTTGTCGCCGTTGTCCTCGTCGTCGCCGCCGATCATGGCGACGGAGATGCCGATCACGACCGCCGCGACCACCGCGATGGCGCCGATGAGCAGGCCCTTGGTGTTCGGGCCGCGGCCCCGGCCGCCGCCGCGTCCGCCGCTGTGACCGGGCTGGTGCGACTGGACGGTGGTGGCGCCGCCGGGCAGCGTCTCCGGGGCGGCGTAGTGCGCGCTCGGCTGGCCGTAGACACCCTGCTGCTGCGGCGCCTGCGGAGCGGGCCCCGCCTGGCCGTACTGACGGGACCCGACCGGCCGCACCCGGTTGACCGAGTTCGGGTAGCCGTAGCCACCGGACGGCGGCTGGGCCCCGTTGGCCTGCCCGTCGGCGTAGAGGTAACCGAACGGGTCGTCGTCCTCGGGCGTGCTCGCGCCGTTGTTGCCGGGCGTCATCCCTTGGTGCTCCTAGCTGCGGATCGGGTGCGGTACGAGTGGTGAGATGGCGAGCCTACCCGCTTCCCGTCCCCCGATTGGGTGACGCAGACCGCATCAACTCGCTGACCTGCGGTTCATCCCGCGCGTCTGTGCTGTTTGGGACGAGATCGTTTCTCGACGTACATCCGCTCGTCGGCGGACTTCAGCACTTCGTCCGCCGTCATTCCGCAGTGCGCCCACCCGATGCCGAAGCTGGCGCCGACCCGGACGGCCCGTCCCTCGGCACGGATGGGCTGGATGATCTCGTTGCGCAGCCGGACGGCGAGGTCCTGGGCGTCGGCCCGGCCGAGCCCGTCGGCGAGGATCACGAACTCGTCGCCGCCGAGCCGGGCGACGGTGTCGCCGTCGCGGACGCCGTTGCTGAGCCGGCGGGCGACCTCGATGAGCACCGCGTCGCCCGCGTTGTGCCCGAACCGGTCGTTGATCGACTTGAAGCCGTCGAGGTCGCAGAAGAGCACCGCGAGCCCTTTGGTGCCGTCGTCGTAGTCCGCGGCGGGCGCGACGGTGTGCACGTGGTGGTCGTAGCCGTCGAAGCCCTCGCTGCCGGGCGGGAAGTCGAAGTCGTGGCCCCGGTCGAAGGCGGCCGAGCCGTAGGCGGCGTCCTGGGAGTCGAAGGACTCGTAGGGGGCCATGGAGTCGACGGCGGCGGGCAGCGCGCCGTGCGGCGGCTGCCGGCACAGCCGGGCGGACAGCCGGGCGCGCAGCTCGGCGGAGTTCGGCAGTCCGGTGAGCGAGTCGTGCGAGGCGCGGTGGGCGAGCTGGAGCTCGCGGCGCTTGCGCTCCTCGATGTCCTCGACGTGGGTGAGGAGGAAGCGGGGGCCGTCGGCGGCGTCGGCGACGACGGAGTTGCGCAGGCTGACCCAGACGTAGCTGCCGTCGCGGCGGCCCAGGCGCAGCTCGGCCCGGCCGCCCTCGGCGGAGGTGCGGAGCAGGGTGCCTATGTCCTCGGGGTGGACCAGGTCGGAGAAGGAGTAGCGGCGCATCGCGGAGGCGGGGCGGCCGAGCAGCCGGCACAGGGCGTCGTTGGTGCGCAGGATCCGGCCGTGCTGGTCGCCGCCCATCTCGGCGATGGCCATGCCGGAGGGGGCGTACTCGAAGGCCTGCCGGAAGCTCTCCTCGCTGGCCCGCAGCGCCTGCTGCTCGCGCTCCAGGCGGACCAGGGCGCGCTGCATGTTGGAGCGCAGCCGGGCGTTGCTGATCGCGATGGCGGCCTGGAAGGCGTACATCTGGAGGGCCTCGCGGCCCCAGGCGCCGGGCCGCCGGCCGTTGCGCGGGCGGTCCACGGAGAGCACGCCGACCAGTTCGCCGGAGGTGCCGCCGCCCTGCGGGCCGGGTGCGTACATCGGGGCGAAGAGGCGGTCGGAGGGGTGCCACTCGTCCTCGAAGCGCGGCGCGGGCCCGTCGGTGTACCACTGCGGGACGTCGTCGTCGTCGAGGACCCAGCCCTCGGTGTGCGGTATGAAGACCAGGTCGCCCCAGCGTTCGCCCATGTGCAGGCGCCGGTCCCAGGAGTCGCGGGAGCCGACGCGGCCGGTGATGAGGGCCTCGGCCGCGGTGTTGCCGGCCAGGGCGGCGACCACCAGGTCACCGTCGGGGCGTACGAGGTTGACGCAGGCCAGCTCGTACCCGAGGGCGCCCACGACGCCGTCGGCGACCGTCTGCAACGTGTCCGCAAGGCTGCGGGCCGTGTTCATGTCGGCCATGGCCCGGTGCAGTTGTCGCAGCGACGCAAGACGGACGTAGGGTTCCGACTCGGTCTCCATCCTCGCCCTCCCCCCGAGACCTCGCAGCGAATCAAGGGTTCTCTTCGGCGTATCGTCCCAGCAGCTTCCCCGCCACTGAATCACAGCGCGCTGCCCACTCGGTACACAGGGTCAACAATTACTGCCCCTTGTGACTCAAGTCACAGGCAAACGTGAACAATTGCGGGATCTTTCCGCGGTTCTCCCCTGCCTTTGCCGAACGCTTTTTTGTGAAGGTTGTGCGCGACCCGTGCCCGGGTCGGGCGCTGGTCCTAGGTCCCGCATCGGGCCGGGGCCCGATGCGGTGGCCGCGGAGCGGAGATTAGCGTTTCCGGTGTGCCGAACACTCCACCCGCCCCGTCAGCGATCACCGTTCCGTCCGCCGCCCGGCATGCTGAGGGGGTGAGCAACGACGAGTTCCGCGCCGCGATGTCCCGTCTGGCCGCCGGCGTGGTCCTGGTGACCGCACAGGAGCCGCCGCTGGACCCGGACGACCCCGGGGCGCCGGCCGGCGAGGACGTCGGCATGACCGCGACCGCGTTCCTGTCGGTCTCCCTGGACCCGCCGCTGGTGCTGGTCAGCCTGCGCACCGGCGCCCGCATGGACGAACTGCTGGACGAACAGCCGCTGTGGGCGGTCTCCGTGCTCTCCGAGAGCCAGCGGCACATCGCGGGCCGCTTCGCGATGCGGGGCCGGGTCAGCGACCGGCTGCTGTTCGCCGACATCCCGTACACCCGCGGCGAGTACAGCGGGGCGCCGCTGGTGGGCGGCGCGCTGGCGACCCTGGAGTGCCGCACCGAACAGCGGGTGCCGGCCGGGGACCACACCCTGGTGATCGGCCGCGTGCTGACCGCCCGCGTACCGAGCGCGGAAGGCGGTCCGCTCACGTATTTCCGGGGCCGTTACCGCCAGTTGGGCTGAACATCCCGCGGACTTTGCCGCCGGGCCCGAAATCCCTTTTACGCGCGGTGATTTCCGCGCTTAGGGTGCCCGGATGACGACGACGACCACGACTGTGCGACTCGAAGAGATCACCTCGAAGAACCTCGACGCCGCCCTCGGCATACGGGTCCGCCCCGACCAGGAATTCGCGGTCGCGCCGGTGGTGAAGTCCCTCGCCGAGGCGTACGTCCACCGCGACGCCGCCTGGCCCCGCCTGATCATGGACGGCGACCGCGCGGTCGGCTTCCTGATGGCGTTCCTCGACATCGACTGGCACGAGGACGGCGGCAGCGTCGTCCGCTCCGGACTGTGGCGCCTGAACATCGCGGCGGACGAGCAGGGCAAGGGGTACGGACGGTTCGCCGTGGAGGCGGTGGCGGCGGAGCTGCGCCGCCGCGGCACGAAGGAGCTCTACGTCTCCTGGCATCCCGGCGACCACGGCCCCGAGAACTTCTACCTGGGCCTGGGCTTCCGGAAGAACGGCGAGGTCGTCGAGGACGAGACGGTCGGCGTGCTCGACCTGTCCTGAGCGGCCGCCCGCCGCGGATCACCCTCAGTCACGCGCGGGTCATCCCCAGTCGCGCGCGGGTCATCCCCAGTCGCGCGCGGACCGCCCCCGCTTCGTCTCGGAGCGCTGCTTCTTCTCCCGCAGCCGTCGTTCGTTGATGCCGCGCGGGATGCGGGTCGGCCTGCGGGGCTTGGGAGGGGGCGCGGTGGCCTCGGCGAGCAGCGCCGCGAGGCGTACGGCGGCGGTCTCGCGGTTGCGCCACTGCGAACGGTGCTCGGAGGCCCGTACGGTCACCACCCCGTCCGTCAGCCGCCCGGCCAGCCGCTCGAGCGCCCGCTGCTTCCACACCTCGGGCAGCGCCTCGGTGCGGGCGAGGTCGAAGCGCAGCTCGACCTGGGAGTCGCTGGTGTTCACATGCTGTCCGCCGGGCCCGGAGGACCGCGAGAAACGCCACATGAGCTCGGCCTCGGGCAGGAGGACGGAACCGCGGATGGGATAGGGACCGGACATGCCGTACATGTTCCCGCCTCTGACCGGTCCACGTCATCCGAATATCGCGGATCCGGCAACCGGGAACCGCATGCGGAAGCAGAGCCGGAACCCGGAACCGGGACACGAGTAAAGAAAGTAAAGAGACCTGGAACCTCTTGCACCCCTCTCCGCGTTCAATGGAGTAGCTGTAGCTTCTAGCCGTACGTAAACGAGGGAAGGGACTCCCAACAATGGCTGTAAGCCTGTCCAAGGGTGGCAACGTCTCGCTCACCAAGGAGGCTCCGGGCCTGACCGCCGTCACCGTGGGCCTCGGCTGGGACGTCCGCACCACCACCGGCACGGACTTCGACCTCGACGCGTCGGCGATCGCGGTCAACACGCAGGGCAAGGTGTACTCCGACGCCCACTTCGTGTTCTTCAACAACAAGCAGACCCCGGACAACTCCATCGTCCACACCGGTGACAACCGCACCGGTGAGGGCGCCGGCGACGACGAGGCGATCAACGTCAACCTCGCCGCCCTCCCGGCCGACATCGACAAGATCGTCTTCCCGGTGTCGATCTACGACGCCGAGAACCGCTCGCAGAACTTCGGCCAGGTGCGCAACGCCTACATCCGCATCATCAACCAGGCCGGCGGCGCCGAGATCGCCCGCTACGACCTGTCGGAGGACGCCGCCACCGAGACCGCCATGGTCTTCGGCGAGCTGTACCGCAACGGCGCGGAGTGGAAGTTCCGCGCGGTCGGCCAGGGCTACGCCTCGGGCCTGGTGGGCATCGCCCAGGACTTCGGCGTGAACGTCTGACGGACGCCCGCCCGCACACCGGAGCCCCCGGCCGCCGACACACCGGACAGGCCGGGGGCTCCGGCGCGCCCGGCGACACGCACCGGGGCCGCCCACGACGTCACGGCGGGTCCGGTCACGTCGTCAGGCCGGGCCGCCCATGTCGTGACACCCGGAACCGCCCGCGTCGGGTCGGCGGGTCCGCCCGCGTCGTCAGGCCAGGTCGCCCACGTCGTGACACCGGAACCGCCCGCGTCGTCAGACCAGACCGCCCGCGTCGTGACACCCGGGGGCCGCCCGCGTCGTCAGGCCGGGCCGCCCACGTCGGACGCCGGGTCCGGCGGAACGTCCCGGCGTGACACCATCACCCCCGTGCTCGACATCGGCTACGCCCTCTCCAACCGGTTCCCGGACCCCCCGCAGACCGACTACCGCCGCGCGGACGTCCACGCCCTGCGCCACGACCTGTTCTGCGGCGACGTGTACCTCGCCGACACCGAGTCGGACCGCGAGCTGTCCACAGCCTGGGGATGGGTGCCGGTGCTCGACTTCGCGTGGGCGCTGTGCGACATCGTCGAGCGCATCGACCGGGACCCGGCCGGATCCCGCGCCTCCCGCCCCCAGCGGGCGGAGCTGGACTTCACCGAGTCCACCGACCGCCTGCTGTTCGAACGCCGCTTCGGCTGGGTGGACATCGAGGCGGAATGGCTTCCGGCGTCCGAACCCCCGCTGACCTTCCCGCACACCGCACTCCGCCGCGAGGCCCGCGACTTCCTGCACGACCTCATCGCCGACCTGACCGACCTCCACGAGGGCCTCGCCGACAACCCGGCCATCTGGACCCTCCAGGCCCGCTTCCCCCGCACCCCCTGACGGCACCCGGCCGCCACGATGAGAACATCGCTGCCGGAGCGACGACACAGGACCGGCGGCACGAGGACCGGGAACCGGCGCAGGACCGGCGGCACCGGACCGACCGAAGGACCGTGACACGGACCGGCGGCAAAAACCGGCGGCGCAGGACCGGGAACACAGAACCGGCGGAGCAGGACCGGCGGCGCAGGACCAAGGGGGCAGGACGAGTGACGCAGGAGCGTGTGACCTACCGGCTGCACCCCGGGGTGTCACCGACGGCCGTGGTCCGGGACGGACCCCCGGACGCCCTCGGCCCGGCCGTCCGGCTCGTCCCCGACCCCGACCGCCCCGCCCGCGACCGCCTCCGCTCGGCACGCGCCTTCCACCTCCACGCCGAGAACGGCACCCCGCTCGCCCGCGTCGTCACCGAGCAGACCCTCGGCTCACGGCTGAGCGGACGCCCCGCCGTCTACCTGGTCCTCGACCCCTCCGGCGCACCGGTCGGACGCATCGAGCTGCGCCGCCGCCGCGCCTTCCGGCCCGGCCGCACCCGGTGGACCGTGCACCCCGTCACCGGCCCGCACCTCCACGGATACCAGGGCCGCCTGATGTGGTGGGCGCTCTGGTGGCCCCTGGGACTGCCCGTCAGCCTCATATGGCTCGTCACCAGCCTCCTGGGCGAGAGCGACGGCGGCATCCGCCCGCCCCGGCGGATCATCTGGCGCGACACCTCCGGCCGGGCCCACCTGGTCTTCCGCGCCGTGGCCGAGGACTTCCGGCTGCTGACCTCCGCCGTCGACCCCCGACTCGTCAACGCCCTCGTCGCGCTGCACCAGTCCTTCGACCCGTCCGAAGGAGCCGGCGCCGAGGGCTGGTACGAGAGCCCATGACCTCGGACGCCCCCGCCCCGACCCCCCTCACCCCTCCACCCTGATCCCCAGCTCCCCCGCCAGAACCGGCGCCAGATCCAGCAGTTGGGCCGTGCTGATCACCGCACCCGACAGCCGGTCCACCCCGCCCGCGATCTCCAGCGAGGCGGCACCGCGCAGGTCCACGTCCTTCAGCACGGCCCCGGAGAACTCCACACCCTTCACGGCGCAGTCGACGAACTCCACCCGCTCCAGCCGCGCCCCGCCGAAGTCCGGCTCGACCAGCACACAGCCCTCGAAGACCACGTCCTTCAGCCGGGCCCCCCGCAGGTTCAGAAAGTCGATCTTCCCGCCGCGGACCAGCACCCGCTCCAGCACCGCCCCGTGCAACTGCGTCCCGCCCAGACGCGCATCCGTCAGCTCCACGTCACGCCAGGTCGCCTCCGCCAGATCCGTACCCACACCCCGCACACCGGCCCACGACGAGTCCAGCACCCGCGCCCGCGACAACCGCGTCCCGTCCAGCGCGCACCCCCGTAGCGCACAGTCCATGAAACGCGCCCCGCCGCCGTCCTGCCCCGACAGGTCCGCCTCCCGGAACTCCAGCCCGTCGTAGTCCCCGTCCGGCTCCAGCCCACCCCCCTCGAACCACTCCAGCACGGGCAGCCGCACCTCCGGACGCCGCGCCCCCCTCACTCCCGGACCACCCACCGCTCGCCGCACCATGCCCCCATGCTGCACCCCACCACTGACAACCACCCCGACCTGCGGAAACACCCCGCATGTCACATCCCGGAGGCCGCACCGCGTCATACCCCCGGACAGCCGGCCACAGCCCCAGCGGCACCAGCCGGAAGGCGACCCCCACCAAGGGAGACCCAGCAATGCACCGCATCACCGTCATCGGCGGCGGATTCGCCGGACTCACCGCGGCCATCACCGCCGCCGAGGCAGGCGCCAAGGTCACCGTCCACGAGGCCCACCACACCCTCGGCGGCCGCGCCCGCACCGCCGAGGGCCGCTACCGGACCAACGACGGACCCCACGCCCTCTACAACGGCGGCCCGCACTGGACCTGGCTCCGACAGCGCGGCCTCATCGGCCCGCTCGCCCCCCTCCCGCCCCTGGAGGCCGCCCGGCTGCGGCTGCGCCACCGCGGCACACTGCGCCGCACCCCACCCCTCGCCCTGCTGAAGCTGCTGCGCCGAAACGGCACCGAAGCACCCGTCGACACCGACTTCCGCACCTGGGCCACCGGCATCGCCGGCGAGGAAGCCGCACGGGCCGCCGCCCACTACGTCGCCGTCGCCCTCTTCCACCACGACCCCGGCTCCCTCTCCGCCGCCTTCGTACAGGAACGCCTCCGCCGCGCCACCAAGCTCCCCCCGGAAGCCACCTACCCGCGCGGCGGCTGGGGCGGACTCGTCGACCGCATGGCCGCCCGCGCCTGGAACCTCGGCGTACGCATGGAGACCCTGTCCCGCGTCGACACCCTGCCCACCGACACCCCCGTCGTCGTCGCCACCTCACTCGACTCGGCCCGCCGCCTCCTCGACGACCCCACCCTGACCTGGCCCAGCGGCCGCACCGTCCTGATCGACCTCGCCGTACGCCCCCGCCGCGGCGACGCCTTCGCCGTCTCCGACCTCGACGCACCCGGCTGGCTGGAACGGTTCACCGCACAGGACCGCACCCTCGCCCCCACCGGCGAACAACTCATCCAGGGCCAGATCCCCATCGCCCCCCACGAGACCAAGGCCCACGGCGCCGCCCGCGCCGAAGAACTCCTCGACCTGGCCTTCGACGGCTGGCGCGACCGGCTCACCTGGCGACGCGACGCGCTCTCCAACGGCCGCACCGGCGCCGTCGACCTCCCCGGCACCAGCTGGCGCGACCGCCCCGCCATCGACCGCGGCGACGGCGTCTACCTCGCCGGTGACCAGGTCGCCGCACCCGGACTCCTCTCCGAGGTCTCCTTCAACAGCGCCCTCACGGCCGTCTCCCTCGCCCTCGGCCGCCACGAACTTGACCTCAAGTCCGCTTGAGGCCGAACAGTGAACGCCACGACGGGCCACACGGCCCGGCCACACAGCCCACCGGGGGGACCCACCGATGCACGCCGTCCGACTCCACGCCTTCGGCCCGGCCGAGAACCTCACCTACGAAGAGATCGAGGACCCCCGACCCGGCCCGGGCCAGGTCCGCATCGCCGTCCGCGCCGCCGGCGTCCACCTCCTCGACACCGCACTGCGGGAAGGCGTCCAGGGCCCGGCCCCCACCCCGCTCACCCTCCCGACCGTCCCCGGCCGCGAGGTCGCCGGAGTCGTCGACGCACTCGGCGACGGCGCCCCGCCGCACCTGCTCGGCCGCCACGTCGTCACCCACCTCGGATTCACCCCCGGCGGCTACGCCGAACTGGCCGTCACCGACGCCACCCGCCTCCACGAGATCCCCCGCAACCTGGACCACGCCCAAGCCGTCGCCATGATCGGCACCGGCCGCACCGCCATGGGCATCGTGCAGTTCGCCGAACCCGGACCCACCGACACCGTGCTCGTCCCCGCCGCCGCCGGCGGCATCGGCACCCTCCTCGTCCAGTACGCCAGGAACGCCGGCGCCACCGTCATCGGCCTGGCCGGCGGCCCCGCCAAAACCGCACACGTCACCGCCACCGGCGCCCACCTCGCCGTCGACTACACCGACCCCGCCTGGACCGAACGGCTCGACGCACACCGCGGCCGGATCACCGTCGTCTACGACGGCGTGGGCGGCGACATCACCCGCACGGCCCTCGGCCTCCTCGCCACCGACGGCCGCCACATCGTCTTCGGCTGGTCCTCCCAGGGCATCCGCGACACCAGCCGCCCCCACCTCGTCGAAGGCGTCTCCACCAACGTCCTCGGCCCCGCCATGCTGGAAAAGGCCGGCGGCCCCGACCCCCTCCGCACCCTCGAACTCCGCGCCCTCACCGAAGCCGCCGAAGGCCGGCTCACCCCCACCGTGCACCGTTTCCCCCTGGCCGAGGCAGCCGCCGCCCACCGAGCACTGCAGAACCGCAACACCATCGGAAAAGTCGTCCTGGAGCCATGACCGCCCCCACCCCGCTACCGTGCGACACGTGATCGAGATCCCCGCCGAACTCGCCGCCGCCCAGGAGAAGTTCAACAAGGAAGCGGGCCGCGCCTTCATCGCCGCCCTGCCCGACCTCGCCGCCACCTTCCTGGACCGCTGGGAACTGCACGTCACCGGGGCGCCCATGCACGGCGTGAGCGCCCTGGTCCTCCCCGTCGACCGCACGGACGGCACACCCGCCGTACTGAAGCTCCAGATCCGCGACCACGAGAGCGAAGGCGAACCGGTCGCACTGCGCCTGTGGAACGGAGACGGCGCCGTCCGCCTCCTCGACCACGACGAACCCACCGGCACCATGCTCCTGGAACGCCTCGACGCCTCCCGGATGCTCGCCCACCAGCCCGACGTCCACGAAGGCGTCCTGGTCATCGCACGCCTCCTCGCCCACCTCCACACCACCCCCGCACCCCCCGGCATGCGCCACCTGCGCGACATCGCCGCCGCCCTGCTGGAACGGACACCCCGGGCCCTGGAACACATCCCCGACCCGGCCGCCCGCCGCCTCGTCGCCGACTGCGCCGCCGCCGTACGCGAAGTCGCCGACGAACCCGGCGACCGCCTCCTCCACTGGGACCTGCACGACGAGAACGTCCTCGCCGCCGACCGCGCACCCTGGCTCGCCATCGACCCCAAGCCACTGGCCGGCGACCCCGGGTTCGACCTGTGGCCCGCCCTGGCCAACAACTTCGACGCCGACGACATCGGCTGGCGCTTCGACGCCATGACCGACGTCCTCGGCCTCGACCGCGCGCGGGCCCGCGCGTGGACGTACGGGCGGGTGCTGCAGAACTGCCTGTGGGAGATCGAGGACGGCCGCCCGCTGGACGAGGCGGACCTGGAGATCGCCCGCCGCCTGCGCGCCCGCACGGCATGAGAAATCCCGGGCCGGAAACGGTCCGACCCGGGATCCACCGGAGCCCCCTGTCGGATTCGAACCGACGACCTGATCATTACAAGTGACCTGCTCTGGCCGGCTGAGCTAAGGAGGCACGCGCAAAGGCTGGTCCACTGTACACAGAGCCGCTCGTGCCGAGCCACGCACTTGTGGGAGCGCACCGGAGTCGCCCCCGGGCGCTCACCGCCCGTTCACTCCAGCTCGTACGTGAAGGTGTACGGCACCTCCGTCTGCCCGTGCCGGTAGGTGAACCCGCCGCTGCCGCGCAGTCCCGTCAGCTCCCCGGTGCCCGAGCCCTCGACCACCTCGAAGGAGCAGTGCACGCTCCCGTCGGCCTCGAAGCGCCCGCGTTCCTCCAGCACGAAGGTGCCCGGGCGGCCGTCGACCCGGCCGCCGACCAGCTCCGCGCCGGTGAAGGCGCCGGTCGTCCCGGTCAGGTAGGCGATCGCGTAGTCGCAGGTGGTGGACTCGGCCTCGATGCCGCCCGAGAAGGTGTTGGTCACCGTGGCGTGCGCGAGGCGGGGCACGGTGCCCTCCTCGGTGACGGGGTTCTCCTTCCAGTCGGTGAAGGTGAAGTGACCGGTGATCGCGGGCACGGGCGTCCCCTTTCCTTGCGTTTCGTCGCTTGTGTGCGGCACGTCGGGCCGTCGGCGCGGACGGTCCCGCCGCCGACCTGGTCCGGCCATCGTTTCCGCCGTACCTGACACCTCCTGTCAGGTACGCGGGACAATGCCGCGCATGCGCGCCGACCGGCTCCTCGCCCTGCTCCTGCTGCTGCAGAACCGCGGCCGGATGACCGCGCCCGAACTCGCGGCCGAGCTGGAGGTGTCGGTACGCACCGTCTACCGGGACATCGAGGCGCTCGGCGCCTCCGGGGTGCCGGTGCGGGCCGAGCGCGGGCCGGAGGGCGGCTACCGCCTGATGGAGGGCTACCGCACCCGGCTGACCGGGATGACCGACGCCGAGGCCGGTTCGCTGTTCCTGGCCGGACTGCCGGGGCCGGCCCGGGACCTGGGTCTGGGGGCCGTGCTGGCGAGCGCACAGCTGAAGGTGGAGGCCGCCCTGCCGGACGGACCGGCCGGGCAGGCGCGGCGGGTGCGCGAGCGGTTCCACCTGGACGCGCCGGCCTGGTTCCGTGACGCCGATCCGGTGCCGCACCTGGAGACGGTCGCGCGGGCGGTGTGGGAGCAGCGGGTGCTGCGGACCGACTACCGGCGCTGGCGCGGCGAGGTGCGGCGGGAGCTGCGTCCGCTGGGGCTCGTACTGAAGGGCGGCATCTGGTACCTCGCGGCACTCGCGGACGACGCGGTGCGCACCTACCGGGTGGCGCGTTTCCGGTCGGTGACGGAGACCGGTGAGGAGTTCACCCGGCCCGCCGGGTTCGACCTGGCCGCCTACTGGACGGAGTCCTCCCGGCGGCTGGAGGCGGCGCTGCGGCAGGACACCGCCCGGCTGCGGCTCTCGCCGCGCGGCAGGAAGCTGCTGCCGATGCAGTTCGGGGCGGCGGGGGCGCGGGCGCTCGCGGAGGCCGGGCCGCCCGACGCGCAGGGCTGGGTGGAGGTCGAACTGCCCGTGGAGTCCGAGGCGGTGGCGACGGGCGACCTGCTGCGGCTCGGCGTCGAGGCGGAGGTGCTCGCACCGGTCGGACTGCGGCGGGCGGTCGCGGCGGCGGTGGCGGTACTGGCGGACCGGTACGCGTCGGGATCCTGACCGTGCCGACGGCGAGGGGTCGCTCCGCCGTCGAAAGTTTCCGCGAAATTCACAGCCCTGGAACTACTGACAACCAGGTGAACGCCGGGTACCGTCCTGAGCCAGTTCACTCCTGTGGACCACACCACAACGGAACACCCGTCGTGGCACCGCCTTCCTACTCGGATCGTCCGGCACGTTCCTGCCGGTAGAAGGGGACCATTCACCATGGCCACTGTCACGTTCGACAAGGCGACCCGGATCTACCCGGGTTCCACCAAGCCCGCCGTCGACGCCCTGGACATCGAGATCGCGGACGGCGAGTTCCTCGTCCTGGTCGGCCCGTCCGGTTGCGGCAAGTCCACCTCGCTCCGCATGCTCGCGGGGCTCGAGGACGTCAACGGCGGCGCCATCCGCATCGGTGACCGCGACGTCACGCACCTGCCGCCCAAGGACCGGGACATCGCCATGGTGTTCCAGAACTACGCGCTCTACCCGCACATGACGGTCGCCGACAACATGGGCTTCGCGCTCAAGATCGCCGGCGTCAACAAGGCGGAGATCCGGCAGAAGGTCGAGGAGGCCGCGAAGATCCTCGACCTCACCGAGTACCTGGACCGCAAGCCGAAGGCGCTCTCCGGTGGTCAGCGCCAGCGTGTCGCCATGGGCCGCGCCATCGTGCGTGAGCCGCAGGTGTTCCTCATGGACGAGCCGCTGTCCAACCTGGACGCCAAGCTCCGTGTGTCGACGCGTACGCAGATCGCCTCGCTCCAGCGCCGCCTGGGCATCACCACCGTGTACGTCACGCACGACCAGGTGGAGGCCCTCACCATGGGCGACCGCGTCGCGGTCCTCAAGGACGGTCTGCTCCAGCAGGTCGACACGCCGCGCAACATGTACGACAAGCCCGCGAACCTCTTCGTCGCCGGCTTCATCGGCTCCCCGGCCATGAACCTGATCGAGGTGCCGATCGCCGACGGCGGTGTGAAGTTCGGCAACTCGGTGGTGCCGGTGCAGCGTGACGCGCTCTCCGCCACCTCCGACAAGACGGTCACCGTGGGTGTCCGTCCCGAGCACTTCGACGTGGCCGGCGCCGACTCCGACCAGGGTGTCGCGGTCACCGTGAACGTGGTCGAGGAGCTCGGCTCCGACGCCTTCGTCTACGGCACCGCCACCGTCGGCGGCGAGTCGAAGGACCTGGTGGTCCGTGTCGGCGGCCGTGACGTCCCGGAGAAGGGCAGCCAGCTGCACGTCGTGCCGCGCGCGGGTGAGACCCACGTGTTCTCGACGTCGACCGGTGCGCGCCTGTCCGACTGACGCAGTTCTCCGAAGGGGCCCCGCAGATCGCTGCGGGGCCCTTCGCGTTGTCGACAAATACCCCGGCACACCCGGCATTTCGGGCGGCCGCGTCAACATGCCGCGAGGAATTCAGCGTTCCGCGTCCCCCGTAACGGTGACGGAATGTTTTCTCCTCACTACCGGGCGCTACCCTCACTCGCGTGAAGCACTCCACTCCCCCTCAGACGCGACGCGGCCGGGGCCCCGCCCGCCGGATCGGCCGCTCCCTCGCCCTCGTCCTGCCCGTCGTCCTGGTGCTCTCCGGGACCCTCGCCGTCGCCCGGGTCAACTGGTCGGGGACCCCGTCGAGCCCCGTGCTCACCGCGGCGGAGACCACCGCCTCCGGCGCCTCGTCCCGGGCCGCCGCCCGCGCCCCGCACGAGGTGCTGCGCGACGCGCTGCTGGTCGAACTGCAGCAGAAGGACCCGGGTGTGGCGCTCACCCACCTCCAGCAGGCGGTGAACGACCGGCCGTCCCTGGCGAAGCACTGCGCGTCCATCGCCCGCGCCCTCGGCAAGGCCGCGGTCCGCGTCTACGGACCCACCAAGGCCCAGTCCTTCTCGCGCCCGGTCTGCGACACCTCCTTCGCCACGGGCGTCGTCACCGCCGCCCGCTAGACCGTCGTGAGGCGGGCGGGAATGTGACACAACCGCCCGGCCCGCCCCGGCTCCCGGCACCGACCGGGGGCCGTATCCCGCCCGTTCACGCCCGCGGGCTCCCCGCGTCCGCTCCCGGCCGCGGAACCACTCCCCCGCCCTGCGCCGGGCCGCCGCGTAAAGTGCGGGCATGACCGATCCGCGTGCCGCGTCCCGCCCCGTGCAAGCCGTCGTCCTGGCCGGTGGCCAGGGCTCCCGGCTGCGTCCGTACACCGACGACCGGCCCAAGCCGATGGTCGAGATCCCGGGCACGGGAACGCCGATCATCGGCCATCAGCTCTCCTGGCTCGCCGAGGAAGGCGTGACGGACGTGGTGGTCTCCTGCGGCCACCTCGCCGAAGTGCTGCAACAGTGGCTGGAGAGCGCCGATCTGCCCCTCTCCGTCACCACCGTCGTGGAGCCCGAGCCCCTCGGCCGCGGTGGCGGCCTGAAGTTCGCCGCCGCCCGGCTCCCGCACCCGGACCAGCCCTGGTACGCCACCAACGGCGACATCTGGACCCGTTTCTCGCTGCGCGACATGGCGGACTTCCACACCGAGCGGGACGCCGTCGCGACCCTCGCCCTGGCCCGCCCGCGCATCCCGTGGGGTGCGGTGCGCACGGACGGCTTCGGCCACATCACCGACTTCATCGAGGCCCCGCCGTCGACGTTCGAGATCAACGCGGGTGTGTACGTCTTCTCCGCCGGGTTCGCCGCCCTGCTGCCGGAGCGCGGCGACCACGAGCGCACCACGTTCCCGCGGCTGGCGCGCGAGCGGCGGCTGGCCGGGTTCCCGATCCCCCAGGGCTCCTACTGGCGGGCCATCGACACCGCGAAGGACCTGACAGAGGCCGCGAAGGAGCTGGCGGCGCAGAGCCGCTGACGCCTCGTCATCCCGCGCACCCGCCGTGCCCGTCACCGGCGCACGCACACGCGCATCCGCCGTCACCGTGACCAGCGCACCCGCACCTGCCGTCGCGTGACCTGCGCACCCACACACGCACCCACACGCGCCGTCACCGTGACCTGCGCACTCGCACGCGCGCGGGCAGGCGCGCAGGCGCACGCACGTGGGGTCCCGCACGCCGTCCGTGCGGGACCCCACCGTCGTACGCGTGAGGCGTTCCTACCCCAGGAGGCCGCCCACGAGGCCGGGTTCGCCGGAGGAGCCGTCCTCGCTGGGCGTGCCGCTTCCGGAGGCGCCGCCGCCCGTGGTCGGGCCGGAGGTGGTGCTCGGTGCCTGGCCGCCCGGGGAAGACTGCTGGGGCGGGGACTGGCCGGTGCTGCCCTGGGTCTGGCTGGGGGCGCCCGTGACGGCACCGGCGCCCTGGGTCGCCCCGGGTGTGCTGGTGGTGCCGGCGGACGGGCTCGGCGAGCCCGAGGCACCCTGGGTGGGCGAGGTCGAGGCGGACGGGTCGCGCTGTTCCCGACCGTTCTCACCGGACTCCTCCGGGAGCGGGGAGCCGGGCAGTTCGTTGCGCGGGCCCTCGCCGGGGCCGGGGACGACGACGCGGTCGGCGTCGCGGACGGCGCCGCCGAGCAGCGAGCCGACGAGCATGGTGAGCCCGCACACCACCGCGGTCACCAGGGCGCCGCGGCGCAGCACGTGGCGGCGCAGGTCCCACAGGTCGGCGCGGGGGCCGAGGCGGCGCCAGGCGCTGCCCGCGAGGCGGCCGTCGACGGAGTAGACGGGCGCGCCCGCGATGATCAGCGATGACCAGGCGGCGAGGTAGATGATGTCGGGCGTCTCGTAGGCGGGGACGCTCTTCCAGCTGACGGTGACCAGCAGGGCCGCCGAGAGGGCCGCGCCGATGACGGCGGCGAGCCGCTGCCAGCAGCCGAGGACGGTCAGCACGCCGACGACGACCTGGGTGAACGCGATGGCCAGCCCGGATCCGATGGGGTGCTCCAGGGCGAACTGCCGCAGCGGCTCGGCGATGTCCCACGGGTGCAGGGTGTGCAGCCACTTGACCATGGAGCCCCGTTCGCCGCCCTCGAAGTAGAGCGGGTCGCAGAGCTTGCTCATGCCGGCGTAGACGGAGATGCCGCCGAGGAAGACGCGCAGCGGGAGCAGGACGACGCCGAGGTTCATCCGGCGACCGGGGTAGTAGGCGTGCCGGGCCGGGTCGTCGCCGTTGCGCCTGCCGCGCCGGTCGGTGGTCCCGAACTCGTCGTCGGGGTCGTCGTCGTAGCCGCTGTCGTGGGCCGGGGCGTAGGCGGGTTCGTCGTAGGCGCTGCCGGCCGTGCGCATCGGGGGCAGCAGGGGGCCGTCGCCGGGGGGTCGCGGTGCGCCGACGAACGGCGTGTCGAGGGGCTGGGTGGCCTGGTCGTCGTCGTAGCCGTACCCGCCGCCGGTGTG
>NZ_VCNP01000042.1 GCF_006782915.1 Streptomyces calvus | reverse complement strand
GGCGTAGCGGAGGCCCCCGCGCCGCACGGCCTGGAGCAGTCGGTGGGCGCCGGTGTCGTCGGGGGCGGAGCGGCCGCTCCAGACGACGGGACGGCGGCGGGTGGCGGCCGGTCCCGCCGTGCCGACGGTGGTGACGACGGGGATGCGGGCGGTGTCCTCGGCGGCACTGATGTGCCGTGCGATCCGCGGCGACGAGGCGTGCCGCGCCGAGGCTCCCAGCTGCACGCGGAAGCTGGCGTGATTGACGATGACCTGCGCCGGATCGCTCGGCACCTTCACCATGCTCAGCGCGGGAGCGTCGTCGAGTCCCGACGAGCGGTCCCCCGTGGGTGTGCGGGGTGTTCTGGTGTCCACACTCATCTAACCGAGTGACGCGGCGTTAGGACACTGCCTTGACCCGCCGGATGTGTCCGGACCGCGTCAAGCTTGTCCGGACCGCCCGGAACACTCCGTTCGGGTGACGCGGCCGAACGGCCGTTCAGCCCCGGCGGCGCGCCGCCTCGTACAGCACGATGCCCGCGGCGACACCGGCGTTGAGCGACTCGGCGCCGCCGGGCATCGGGATCCGCACCCGGAAGTCGCAGGTCTCGCCGACCAGCCGGGACAGCCCCTTGCCCTCGCTGCCGACGACGATGACGACCGGCCCTTCCAGCGCGTCCAGCTCACCGATCTCGGCCTCCCCGTCGGCGGCCAGGCCGACGACCGCGATGCCGGCCTTCTTGTACGCCTCCAGCGCGCGCGTCAGGTTGGTGGCGCGCGCGACCGGCGTACGCGCGGCCGTGCCGGCGGACGTCTTCCAGGCGCCGGCGGTCATGCCGGCGGCGCGCCGCTCGGGCACGACCACGCCGTGGCCGCCGAAGGCGGAGACGGAGCGCACGACGGCGCCGAGGTTGCGCGGGTCGGTGACGCCGTCGAGGGCGACGATCAGCGGGTCCTCGCCCTCGTCGTGGGCGGCGGCGACCAGGTCCTCGGGGTGCGCGTACTCGTACGGCGGGACCTGGAGCACCAGGCCCTGGTGGTTGAGGCCGTTCGTCATGCGGTCGAGTTCGGGGCGGGGCGCCTCCATGAGGTTGATGCCGCCGCGGTCGGCCGCGAGCTGCAGCGCCTCGCGGACCCGCTCGTCGTTGTCGATGAACTGCTGGACGTACAGCGTGGAGGCGGGGACGCCCTCGCGCAGCGCCTCGACGACCGGGTTGCGGCCGACGACCAGCTCGGAGGTGGAGCGGCCGCCGCCGCGCCGCTGCTGCGGGCGGCCCTGGGTGCGGCGCGCCTTCGCCTGGGCGGCGCGCTGCTTGGCGTGGCCCTTGCGCATCTCGGCGGGCGGGGTGGGGCCCTTGCCTTCCAGGCCCCGGCGTCGCTGGCCGCCACTGCCGACCTGCGCGCCCTTCTTGCCGGACATGCGGCGGTTGTTCGCGGCCATGAGGTATCCGTCTCCGTGAAGTCGTGGGTGGTGCGTCTGTGCCTGTGTGGTGGGGTGTGCCTGTGCAGTGTGCCGTCCGAGAGGCCCGGACGGCACACTGGATCTTCGGTGGCCCGGCTCCTCAGCGCGGGCCGAGGCTCCAGCGGGGTCCCTGCGCGCTGTCCTCGATGACCAGTCCGGCCTGGCCCAGCCGGTCGCGGATGGCGTCCGCGGTGGGCCAGTCCTTGCGGGCCCGGGCCGCCTCGCGCTGGTCGAGGACGAGGCGTACGAGGCTGTCGACCACGCCGTGCAGGTCCTCGCCGCTGTCGGTGTCGCCGGCCCAGTGCGGGTCCATCGGGTCGAGGCCGAGCACGCCGAGCATGGCGCGGACCTCGGCGAGCCGGGCGACGGCCGCGTCCTTGTCGTCGGCGGCCAGTGCGCTGTTGCCCTGCCGGACGGTGGTGTGCACGACGGCGAGCGCCTGCGGGACGCCCAGGTCGTCGTCCATGGCCTCGGCGAAGGCCGGCGGCACCTCGGCGGACGGCTCGACCGGCCGTCCGGCGAGTTCCGCGGCGCGCTGCACGAAGCCCTCGATCCGCGCGAACGCGGACTCGGCCTCGCGCAGGGCCTCCTCGCTGTACTCGATCATCGACCGGTAGTGCGGGGTGCCGAGGTAGTAGCGCAGCACGATGGGCCGCCAGCGCTTGACCATCTCGCTGACGAGCACCGAGTTGCCGAGCGACTTGGACATCTTCTCGCCGCTCATGGTGACCCAGGCGTTGTGCACCCAGTACCGGGCGAACTCGTCGCCGTAGGCCTTGGCCTGGGCGATCTCGTTCTCGTGGTGCGGGAAGATCAGGTCGAGGCCGCCGCCGTGGATGTCGAAGGCGGTGCCGAGGTACTTGTGCGCCATCGCCGAGCACTCCAGGTGCCAGCCGGGGCGGCCGCGGCCCCACGGTGTCTCCCAGCTGGGCTCGCCGGGCTTGGCCGCCTTCCACATGGCGAAGTCGCGCGGGTCCCGCTTGCCGGTCTCGCCCTCGGCGGACGGCTGGAGCAGGTTGTCGAGTTCCTGGTTGGACAGCTTCAGGTACTCCGGGAACGAGGTGACGGCGAAGTAGACGTTGCCGTCGGCCTCGTAGGCGTGGCCGCGTTCGATGAGGCCGCGCATCATCTCGACCATCTCGGTGATGTGGCCGGTGGCGCGCGGTTCGTAGGTCGGGGGCAGGCAGCCGAGGGCGCGGTAGCCGTCGGTGAAGGCGCGCTCGTTGTCGTAGCCGATGGACCACCAGGGGCGGTTCTGCTCGGCGGACTTGGCGATGATCTTGTCGTCGATGTCGGTGACGTTGCGGATGAACGTCACCTCCAGGCCGCGGTACTCGAACCAGCGGCGCATGATGTCGAAGTTCAGGCCCGAGCGGATGTGTCCGATGTGGGGCGCCGCCTGCACGGTGGCACCACACAGGTAGATCGAGACGCAGCCCGGCTGGAGCGGGGTGAAGTCACGGATCTGCCGGGCGCTGGTGTCGTACAGGCGAATAGTCACGTGTCCAAGGGTAGTGGGCGCGGGGCCGTGCACGGTGCGTACGGCCGTTTCACGGGCGTATGTCACGTGCGGCCGGTCGTGCCCGCGCGGTGTGTGTCGGCGCGGCCCGGCGTTCCGTCCGGGCCGGGCCGCTCATCCCTCGCGTACGACGAGTGCCGTCGCCACGGCCATCAGGCCTTCGTCGCGGCCGGGGAAGCCCAGGCCGTCGGTGGTGGCGCCGGAGACGGAGACCGGGGCGCCGGCCGCCTCGGAGAGGAGCTTCTGGGCTTCGTCCCTGCGCTTGCCGATCTTCGGGCGGGGGCCGATGACCTGCACCGCGACGTTGCCGATGCGGAAGCCCGCCTCCCGCACGATGCGCGCGGCCTCCGTCAGCAGGGTCACGCCGGAGGCGCCGGACCATTCGGGGCGGCCGGTGCCGAAGTGCCGGCCGAGGTCGCCGAGGCCGGCGGCGGAGAACAGGGCGTTGCAGGCGGCGTGGGCGACGACGTCGGCGTCGGAGTGTCCGGCGAGGCCGGGTCCTTCGCCTTCCCACTTCAGGCCGGCGCACCACAGTTCGCGGCCGTCCTCGAAGGCGTGGATGTCGGTGCCGATGCCGACCTGGGGCAGGGGGTGCGGGTCAGAAGCCATCGTTGAGCCTCCTGCGGGCCAGGACCGCCTCGGCGAGGACCAGGTCGAGGGGGCGGGTGACCTTGAAGGCCTCCTCGTGGCCGGGTACGGCGACGACGGTGGTGCCGAGCTGTTCGACCATGCCGGCGTCGTCGGTGACGTTGCCGGTCACGGTCGCGTGCGCGTGTTCCAGGGTGGCCCGGTCGAAGCCCTGCGGGGTCTGCACAGCCCGTAGCAGTGACCGGTCCGGTGTGGCGACCACCGGCTCGGGCCCGCCCGGTGCGGCGGCGGGTTCGACCTGCTTGACGGTGTCGGAGAGCGGCAGCACGGGCACCACGGCGGGTGCGCCGTCGCGTACGGCCTCGATGACGGCGTCGACGGTGTCGACGGGGACGAGCGGGCGGGCCGCGTCGTGCACGAGGACGATGTCGTAGCCGGGCGGCAGCGCGTCCAGGCCGAGTTTCACGGACTCCTGTCGGCTCTCGCCGCCGGGGACGACCAGGACGTCGGTGCGTTCGGGCAGCGCGTGCGTGTCGAGCAGGCTCTTGACCTCGGCGGCGCCGTCGGGCGGGGCGACCACGACGACGAGGGAGACGGCGCGGGAGTCGGCCATCGCGCGGACCGCGTGGACGAGCATGGGCGTGCCGCCCAGCGTGCGGAGCGCCTTGGGTGCGCCCGGTCCGAGGCGCACGCCCCGGCCGGCGGCCGGGATGACGGCCGCGGTGCGGGCTGTCGTACGGTCGGAGGCGGGGTTCGGCGAGGGCGTGGGAAGCGGATCGTCAGACATCGGTTCCTGTCAGGTTTGTGTGCTCGGCCTACGTGGGTATGGCCTGGGCGTACCCCCTGCCCCAGGGTGGGGGGAGTGCCGGGCGTGACGCCTTGACCAGCCCCTTCCGTGACTCTGGTCGAGTCGACCGCCCGGGCCCGGCACGCCAGGGGTGGGACGTGAGTGATGACACATTCCCCGGTATGGCGCAAGTGCAGCGTACGGACGCCGTCCGGGTCCGGACATGCCGCAGCGCCCGGCGACATCCATGACGTCATCGGGCACCGCGGCATTTCGATGTGCTGAGCGTTTCGACGCTGAGCGTGCTGCCTGGATCCGCTGGGCGCCGGCGAGCGGGCGCCGGGCGGGCAGAGCGGACGGCTCAGGAGGCGAGAACCTCGTCGAGCAGAGCCTCGGCCTTGTCCTCGTTGGTGTTCTCCGCGAGGGCGAGCTCGCTGACCAGGATCTGACGCGCCTTCGCGAGCATGCGCTTCTCACCGGCGGAGAGTCCGCGCTCGCGCTCACGACGCCACAGGTCACGCACGACTTCCGCGACCTTGATGACATCACCGGAGGCGAGCTTCTCCAGGTTTGCCTTGTAACGACGGGACCAGTTCGTGGGCTCCTCGGCGTACGGCGCGCGCAGCACCTCGAAGACCCGGTCCAGCCCGTCCTGACCGACCACATCACGCACGCCGACGAACTCCGCATTGTCCGCTGGCACACGTACCGTCAGGTCACCCTGGGCGACCTTCAGCACCAAGTAGGTCTTGTCCACGCCTTTGATCTGGCGAGTTTCGATAGCCTCGATCAGCGCGGCCCCGTGATGGGGATAGACCACGGTGTCGCCAACCTTGAACGTCATGTGACAGGTACCCCTTCCGTGGCTATCCAGGGTAACACGGATACGGCGTCTTCTGAATGGCGTTTTCGCAGGTCAGGGCCATTCTCGGGGCTTGACAACAGCAACAGGAACGTGCTTCGACCGCCGAGCGGAAGCGGGTATTCGCAGGTCGGAGCGGCTCTCCGGGGCGAGTGAAACGCGCACGTTACACGCATCCGGGCCCGCGCACGAGCGGCCGAACATCCCCATATGTCCGGTTCCAGATGCTCGAGTTCCGCTACTCCGTTCGGTGTCCGGGAGCCGGGTTCCGGCCGTTTCCGGAATTGATCACACGGTGTGAGGATCGACGTCCGGTGATCAATTCCAGAGCCTCCCGCTCATTCGTTCACGAGAAATGCGCGATCAGATGAATGGCCGGGAAGTGCGGAGGATCAAGTGGCGAAAGTTTACTAACGAGTCACTTGTGACTCGTGTGACTGCCGAGGGAACCGCCGGCGGACCGCCGACCGACCGGCGTCCGACCGGCGACCGACCGCCGACCGCCGACCGCCGACCGCCGACCGCCGGAGGAGACCGGGGGGAGACCTGGGAGGAGACCGGAACGGGGAGACCGGAACGGAAGACCGGAGGGGGAGGCTCGGCGGGGAGGCTCACCGGGGAGAGCTGACCGGGCGCCGTGGAAGGCCGCCGCCCCGCCGCGACGTGGCCGCCGGGGGCCGCGACACGGTGATGCGAGCAGCGACGTGACGGGGACGCGACCGGTGACGCGACGGGGGACGTGACCGGTGACGCCACGGTGGGCGGACCGCTTCCCGGGCTAACGCCGGAGGTCTCGGGGAGGGTCGGGTGCGGGCGCGCGGGAACGGCTCGGTAACCTAAGGCCGCTGACAGACACTTAAGGCGGCTTTACCCGGGTCGCCCCAACGCTCGAGTCAAGGAGTTGCCGCCGCCGTGAGCAGCAGCCTTCGACGCGGCGCCCTCGCCGCCGCCGCCATCGCGTTCTCGATCGCCTCGCTCTCCGCGTGCGCGGCCGGCAACAACGCCCAGACCCTGCAGATCCAGCCGGACAACGCCGCGACGACCGTCGGCGACATCAAGGTCCAGAACGCGCTGGTCATCACCCAGCCCGACCTGAAGTCCACCGGTCCGGCCGTGGTCGCCGCGACGCTCTTCAACGAGGGCCGCACCGACCAGACGCTGGAGTCGGTCACCGTCGCCGACAACGGCAAGACCGCGAAGCTGACGCCCGCCGAGGGCGGCAGCCTCACCATCCCGGCCGGCGGCTCCCTGATCCTCGGCGGCGAGGGCAACGCCTCCGCCGTCCTGCCGAGCAGCCGTGAGGCCGTCCAGGACGGCAACGCGCAGAAGATCACCTTCACCTTCAGCGAGACCGGTGACGTGAGCCTGCGCGCGCTCGTCCACCCGGCCGAGAACTTCTTCAGCAGCTGGGGTCCGACCGAGGTACCGGCCGCGCCGGGCGCCTCGGGCGAGCCGTCCGCGGAGTCCTCCGAGGAGCCGGCCGACGGCGCCTCCGGCGAGGCCTCGGGCACCCCGGGCGGCACCGAGTCCGCCGGCGCCGGCGAGACCGCCGAGTCCGGCGCCCCCGCGGACGACGCCCCGTCGGACGGCGTCACCCCGACCGACGCGGCCTCCGCGAGCCACGAGGCCGGCCACTGAGCCGTCGTACGACGCGAACACGGTGAAGGGCGGGACCCCGCGCAGGGGTCCCGCCCTTCACCGTGTCACGCCCCGCCACGCGCGGAGCTCACCGCGTACCCACGGCCTACGGCCCACGACTCACGGCCCTCGGCTCGAACGGCCCACAACTCACGGCCCTCGGCTCGAACGGCCCACAACTCACGGCCCTCGGCTCGAACGGCCTACGGCTCGAACTTGTAGCCCAGTCCCCGCACCGTCACCAGGTAGCGCGGCGCGCCCGGGTCGGGCTCGATCTTGGCGCGCAGCCGCTTGACGTGGACGTCGAGGGTCTTGGTGTCGCCGACGTAGTCCGCGCCCCACACCCGGTCGATGAGCTGCATGCGGGTCAGTACCCGACCGGCGTTGCGCAGCAGCATCTCCAGCAGGTCGAACTCCTTCAGCGGCAGGTCGACCTTGGTGCCGCCCACCGTGACCACGTGCCGGTCGACGTCCATGCGGACCGGGCCGGCCTCCAGGGCCGCGGGAGCGACCTCCTCGGGCTCGCCGCGGCGGCGCAGCACCGCGCGGATACGGGCGACCAGCTCACGGGAGGAGAACGGCTTGGTGACGTAGTCGTCGGCCCCTATCTCCAGGCCGACCACCTTGTCGATCTCGCTGTCCTTGGCGGTCACCATGATCACGGGAACGTTGGAGCGGCCCCGCAGCTGACGGCACACCTCGGTGCCCGGCAGGCCGGGCAGCATCAGGTCGAGGAGGACGAGGTCGGCGCCGTTGCGCTCGAACTCGTCGAGTCCGTCGGGCCCGGTGGTCGCGACGGCGACCTCGAAGCCCTCCTTGCGGAGCATGTACGACAGGGCGTCGGAGAAGGACTCCTCGTCCTCGACGACGAGCACTCGGGTCACGGAAGGACCTCCGGGGAGGAAAGCGTTTCGTACGCGGATGGATCGGAAGAGTGGGGGGATGGCCGATTCGAGCGGCCGGCCTCGGCGTCGAGGCCGGTGGTGTCGTCCCGGTGGGACATCTGGTGCGTGCGGTCGCGGGCCGCACCGGCTTCCGGCAGCCGCAGGGTGAAGGTGGAGCCCTGGCCCTCGGCGCTCCACACCGTGACCTCACCGCCGTGCGAGGCGGCCACGTGCTTCACGATCGCGAGACCGAGCCCCGTGCCGCCGGTGGCACGGGAGCGGGCCGGGTCGACCCGGTAGAAGCGCTCGAAGATGCGCTCCTTGTCCTTGTCGGAGATACCGATGCCCTGGTCGGTGACCGCTATCTCGATCAGGTCCCCGCCGGGCTGGGCGACCGTGCGGGCCGCGATGCCGACGCGGGTGCGGGCGGGCGAGTAGTTGACGGCGTTCTCGACGAGGTTGCCGAGCGCGGCGGCGAGCTGTCCGCGGTTGCCCCATACGTGCAGGTCGGCGGTGCCGCCCGCGGCCATGGTGATCTCCTTGGTGCCCGCCGCGTGCCGGCAGCGGTCGATGGCCTCGGCGACCAGTTCGTCGACCCGGATGGGTTCGGCGTCCTCCAGCGGGTCGTCGTTCTGCACCCGGGAGAGGTCGATGAGTTCCTGCACCAGGTTGGTGAGCCGGGTCGCCTCGACCTGCATGCGGCCGGCGAAACGTTCCACGGCCTCGGGGTCGTCGGCCGCGTCCATCACGGCCTCGGAGAGCAGCGAGAGCGCGCCGACGGGGGTCTTGAGCTCGTGGCTGACGTTGGCGACGAAGTCGCGTCGTACCGCTTCTATGCGGCGGGCCTCGGTGAGGTCCTCCACCAGCAGCAGGACGAGCCGGGAGCCGAGCGGCGCCACCCGCGCGGAGACCGCGAGGGCCTCGCCGCGTCCGGTCCCCCGGCGGGGCAGGTCCAGTTCGACCTGGCGTATCTCCCCGTCGCGCCGGGTGTCGCGGGCCATCTGCAGCATCGGCTCCACGGCGAGCTTGCCGCCGCGGACCAGCCCGAGGGCGTACGCGGCGGAGCTGGCCTTGACCACGCCGTCGGCCTCGTCGAGGACGACGGCGGACGAGCGCAGCACGGACAGCACGGTGTCCACGCCCGGCGGGAGCACCGGATCGGTGTGCAGGGAGGAGCGGGTGGGGCGCCTCTGTTCGCGCTCGCTGAAGCGGAACGCCAGCATGGCGATGACGCCGGTGAGCACTCCGGCGATCGCTGCCACTGCGGCGACTGCCGCGTTCACGTCCATGCGTCCAGGTTAGGCATGGGGCGGCCGGTGCCCACAGCCGTCGGCGGGCGACCTCGAACACTCGTCGCCCAGAGTTCACCTTGGAGCCAGGGATGGTTCATTTGAGGTGATGGAATCGGTCGCGTACGGCACCGACCGTGGGAGCGTGGGGAGAAGCCCAGGCCCCTGAAGCCAGGACAGCAGCACGAGAGGAACCCTGATGCGGGACGCGTACCACGAGGAACTGGATTCGATCGGCGACGGTCTGGTGGAGATGGCCCGGCTGGTCGGGTCGGCGATCGGGCGCGCCACGACCGCCATCCTCGACGCCGATCTGAAGCTGGCGGAGAGCGTGATCGAGGCCGACCAGAAGGTCGACGAGCTCCAGCACGACCTGGAGGCCCGCGCCATCGCCCTGCTGGCCCGCCAGCAGCCGGTGGCGACCGACCTGCGCATAGTGGTCACGTCGCTGCGGATGTCGGCCGACCTGGAGCGGTCCGGCGACCTCGCCCAGCACGTGGCGAAGCTGGCCCGGCTGCGCTACCCGGCGCGCGCGGTCCCGCAGGACCTGCACGCCACCATCCTGGAGATGGGCCAGCTGGCGCAGCGCCTGATGGCGAAGGCCGCCGAGGTGATCATCACCAAGGACGTCGACCTGGCGCTCCAGCTGGAGCAGGACGACGACGCGATGGACCTGCTGCACCGCACCCTGTTCCAGCACCTGATCGACGAGCGCTGGAAGCACGGCATCGAGACGGCCGTCGACGTGACCCTGCTGGGCCGCTACTACGAGCGTTTCGCCGACCACGCGGTCTCCGTCGCCAAGCGGGTGGTCTACCTGGTCACCGGTGAGCACGCGGACGAGATCCAGACGGACATCCAGCCGGAGATCCAGGCGGCGCCGGGCGTCGAGGGCACCTGACGCACGGCCCGGCACAGCTTGCCCGACGGCCGGCACAGCTTGCCCGACGGCCGGGACGGGACGGGACGGGCCGGGACGGGACACCGGGACTACCGGGACACCGGGACTACCGAGATGGCCGGGAACGGCGAGACCGCCGGGACCGCCGGGATGCCCGTGACGGCCGGGACTCCCGGGACCACTGTGCCCAACGGGACGATCGGGACCCGCGGGACCCCTGTGACTCTCGGGACGATCGGGACCTCCGGGACGGCTGTGACCCTCGGGACGACCGGGACCCCCGGGACGGCCTGGATTCGGAGGCGGGCCCCGCGTGAAGGGGTCCGCCTCGGGCGCGTACGAGCCTCAATGCGCCGTTGATGCGCCCAGCGGTCGGGGCGTCCAATGGGCACAGGCACCAGCCTCGAGGAGGGTCCCATGGCCGAATCGCCCCGCACGACTCCCGACCCCGCGCAGGAGCGCGAGACCGAGCAGCCCGCCGACATCAGGAACCTCACTCTGATCGCCGCCTGCGGCTGCGGCTCGGGCTGCGGCTGCGGGTGCCAGTCGGGCAACCCCTGCCAGTGCGGCTGACGCAGCACACCCACGACCCGTACGAACCGAAGTCCCCGGCGCCGTCCTGCGCGCCGGGGGCTTCGGCATGCCGGTCGGGGCGCGCGGGCGGAGCATGGGAGGTGTCCGGAAGGTAGGCAACTCGACGGGAGGTGCGAGCCATGGCCCGGTTCATGGACGTCCACCACGGTATGCGGGGCATCACCGAGGACCAGCTGCGGCAGGCCCACGACGCCGACCTCGCGATCCAGCAGGAGGAGGGAGTCGACTTCCGGCAAGCGTGGGCGGACCCGGAGTCCGGCACGGTCTACTGCCTCTCGGAGGCGCCCTCCGCCGACGCGGTCCAGCGCATCCACGAGCGCACCGGCCACAAGGCCGACGAGATCCACGAGGTGCCGCTGGCGGTGTGAGCGGCAGCAACGCGGCGCGCGATGACGCGTCCGGCCGGGGCCGGCGCCTCTCAGGAGGCGCTGACCTCCGGCGCACCTCCGCGAGCACCGGACTTCTCGACCACGGCCCCCGTGGCGCCCCGCCTTCCCCCTTCCCCATCTCCCCCATCTCCCCCGTCTCCCCCTTCTTCCTGTTCTTCCTGTTCCTCCCGGCCTTCTTCGTAGCTGCCCGGGTCGGGCAGGCGCCGCATCAGCAGTGCGTACCCGAGACCGGCCACCGTGCCGACGACGGCGCACGTGCCCCACAGCCACTCGGCGCCGAACCGGTCGATGACGAAGCCCGACATCAGCGGCGCGACCAGCGCGGCCACCGCCCAGGACATGGTGTACATGCCCTGGTAGCGCCCGCGGCCCTGCACCGGTGACAGCCGGACGACGAGTCCGGTCTGGGTCGGGGCGTTGACGATCTCGGCGAGGGTCCACACACAGACGGTGAGGGCGAAGGCACCGACCGAGCCGGCGAAGGCGGTGAGTCCGAGGCCGTACCCGGCGAGCAGCGAGGAGATCACCAGCAGCCGGCCGGGGTCCCGGTGCTGGATGAACCGGGTGACCGGGATCTGCAGCACGACGATGAGGAAGCCGTTGACGGCGACGGCCAGGCCGTAGTCGGCCGGAGTGAACCCGGCCTCGCCCATCGCGATGGGCAGACCGACGGAGGCCTGCTGGAAGATCAGCGCGATGAGGAACGACAGGCCGACGACGCCCATGAACCGCCCGTCGCGCAGCACCGTCCCCAGGCCCACGGAGTCCTCCGGCGCCGCCCCGGCGCTCCGCACCGGCTTCGACTCGGGCAGCTTCACGAAGACGACGACCGCGCACACCAGGGTCATCAGGGCCTCGATGAGGAACCCGGCGAGGTAGCTGTACTCGGCGATGAACCCGGCGGCCATCGACGAGATCGCGAACCCCAGGTTGATCGCCCAGTAGTTGAGGGAGAAGGCCCGGATACGGTCCTCGGGCCGCACGATGTCGGCCATCATCGCCTGCACGGCCGGCCGGGAGGCGTTGGAGGCCATGCCGACGAGGAAGGCGACGGCGGCGATGGCGACGGGGTCGCGCACGAACCCGAGCGCCGCCACGGACACGGCCGTGGACACCTGCGCGACGAGCAGCGTGGGCCGCCGTCCCAGCCGGTCCGTCATCACTCCGGCGACCAGCGACGAGATCACCCCGCCCAGCCCGTGCAGGGCGGCGACGAGACCGGCGTAGGTGGCCGAGTAGCCGCGGTCGAGGGTGAGGTAGAGCGCCATGAAGGTGGCGACGAAGGCGCCGAGCCGGTTGACCAGGGTGCTGGTCCACAGCCACCAGAACGCCGGGGGAAGTCCGGAGACGGTCTCCCGGACGGCGCGTCTCGCACGGACGACGGACGACATGGAAGGAACCCCCCGGATGTAAGCGGCTGAAACGGCAGGCACAACTTACAAAGGAGCGCTTCCGCGCGGCCACTCGATTAACAGATCCCGTCAACCGTCCGGCCTTCGGGCGGGCGCGCGACGCGCACGGCCCTTCGATTACGCTCGGGCGCATGGCCGACGCACCGTACAAGCTGATCCTCCTCCGCCACGGCGAGAGCGAGTGGAACGAGAAGAACCTGTTCACCGGCTGGGTGGACGTCAACCTCACCGCGAAGGGCGAGAAGGAGGCGACGCGCGGCGGCGAGCTGCTCAAGGACGCCGGCCTGCTGCCCGACGTGCTCCACACGTCCCTCCAGAAGCGCGCCATCCGCACCGCGCAGCTCGCGCTGGAGGCCGCCGACCGCCTGTGGATCCCGGTGAACCGCAGCTGGCGCCTGAACGAGCGCCACTACGGCGCCCTCCAGGGCAAGGACAAGGCGCAGACCCTCGCGGAGTTCGGCGAGGAGCAGTTCATGCTGTGGCGCCGCTCCTACGACACCCCGCCGCCCGCGCTCGCCAACGACGCCGAGTACTCCCAGTTCTCCGACCCGCGCTACGCGACCCTCCCGCCGGAACTGCGCCCGCAGACGGAGTGCCTGAAGGACGTCGTCGTCCGCATGCTCCCGTACTGGTTCGACAGCATCGTCCCGGACCTCCTCACCGGCCGCACGGTCCTGATCGCCGCCCACGGCAACAGCCTGCGCGCCCTGGTCAAGCACCTCGACGGCATCTCGGACGCCGACATCGCGGGCCTGAACATCCCGACCGGCATCCCGCTCTACTACGAGCTCGACGCCGACTTCAAGCCGGTCACCCCCGGCGGCAAGTACCTCGACCCGGAGGCCGCGGCGGCCGCCATCGAGGCGGTCAAGAACCAGGGCAAGAAGAAGTAAGCGCCCACGAATGAGCCCCCTACCTGCGGTTTCTCCGCCGGGAGGGGGCTTTTCGGTGCACCGGGGCCGTCGTGGGGCCGTCGATGGTACGTCCGCTCGCTCAACAGCAGGCTGACGCCTTGACGCCCTCTTATGTCACCTCCTTGATTGATGACCGACGGAAACCTGATCTGGACCGCGGGTGTGGTCGACGTTGGCTACCTGCTTTGCTCGGATCGGCCGCATGATCCAGGCGGCCATGACGGCCCCCACTGCGCCGATCACAGCCGCGACTACCTCAGACACGGAACCCCCCTGTGGAGTGGTAAGCGGTATTGCGTCCGGAAAGCAGCGTGCCTCCTCCGTCACGCAGTCCGCAACTCTGGCAAATCTTTAGTTTCCGCAGCCCAGAGCCACCTCATTCAAGTCGCCACAGAAGGACGCTTCCGTGCGGCTCAACCAGCTTCCGCGCAGGATTGGCACGACCTCAGCGGACAGGCCCCAGATCCCAGCGCCGCGACCGATGCGCCGCAGTATTTACACCGTTCCGCACTCATAGCCATTAGCCGCTGCCGACCAGAAGCGGAGTACTTCATGGCTGGAGAAAGCCGGTTCCCCGACTTCAGGCACTTTGGCGCGAGCCAAGAAGATCACGGCCCCCACGTCGCGCTTTGTCACCTAGGTCCACAACTGCCCGCTGCGCCAGAGAGATGCGAGTTCATGATCATTCGGGACGAAGCGCCTCCGACCGAAACTCGCTCCCGTGATGCAAGAACCACACTAAGGCGATCCCGGAGGGAGCACCTACTCCCGCGTTACCTCATCCATGCGAATGTAGAAACCCTCTGCCTTCTTTAGCGACACAGGCCAACTCGCCCTCTTCCCTTCCATTGAGTCGGCAAAGGCGATCCATTGCCGCCCTGGAAAGTCCATGTCATTTCGAATCATGAACTCCCCCAGTTCTCGCCACTCATCAGGCGAGAAGTTGCTGGCGGCCGCATGGAGAGGGGATTCCGCGCTCTTCAGATCACTCCCGTCACCCATACTGAACAGGGCGGAAACACAATCGATCTGCTCAGCGGTCGGCTCATCATCCTCTCGTATACTCGAAAAACCCGCCAGTAGCACCCTGAGTATGGGCACCAAATCGACTTTCAGTCGCACCGCTTGGCAAACAATGCACATACGAGCGTCCATGCATGAGCGCACAAAATTAAGTAGAGTCCCAGAGTCACTCAGGGAGTCTACGACAGTCGCCCCCTTCAGGACCTCGTGGCGATATACGTATGTCAGCATAGGATGCGGGGAGAGCGATGCCATGGAGACGCAACTCATAAAACTAGGATCATCGATTTCAATGCGATCCGCCAACTCATGCCACAGGTCGTCCGGGATATTGGCAAGGCTTTGGAATGCCGACCTCTTCCCGGACTCCCTCTCACTTCGCTCCTGTGCATGGTCAACCAGGTAATCGAAGGGGGCGTACAACTCGTCTCCCACGACTTCAAGACACGAGCTTGCGCCATGGATCAACTCAACGGCCCAAGAGAAACCCTCTTCCACTTCCTCCACCCTAACTCGATTTCTGATTCTTTCATCGAGATAGGACTTGAAGGTAGCTTCCAACCAGGCCCGCGGAATGGGGGACAAGTATCCTGCCCTCCTGAAGTCCACCGCCGCTGAGATTAGGGCAGCACCAATCTCGTTGGCTCCGTCTTTCCCATCTTGCCAGCGCTCCAGCGAGCTAGGGGCCGCAGCTATGTACTCCGCGAAGCCGGTCGATTCAGCCATGTCCAGAGCGGTACGAATACGCAAGTCAGCCGCCAAATGACGGGCTCTATTTCGCTCCTTCTTATTGAGTCGGCGATCCACCCGTACCGTCTTGGCGCCAGCCATGACTGCCTGGAATACAGACGCGAGGGAACGGCCAGTTGAGCCGCCGGCCTGAGACATTGCGGCCTTGGCTCGCGAGCGGAGCGTGGCAATAAAGAGCACACCCGTATCTGATCCGAACAGACGGATGATTCCTTCATCTAGGCCGCCCGGGGCGATATAACGCTCAAGGTCATCGAGCCAAATGACGCTACCATCAAGCTGGTACCCAGAAGAAATGAGCTTACGGAGAGAAATGCCGTCTTTCGGGATGACAATCGGTCGCTCGCCGAACTTGTCCATGCTCCGCAAGACAGCCTCATAGGCAGTGCGCGTCTTACCGGATGCAGAATTCCCTTCAATTACGACGAGCCCGCCTCGCCCCATTAGCTCGTCAAGACGCCCATCAACGGCACGGGCTACGTACGGAGGAAGTCCATGCCATACATCGATCTGGAGAGGTGAATGAAGGCCAAGGTCTCGAATCGGATCAAGGCTCTCCATGGGGCGCACAATAACGTCCCCGGTTAACATGAGTTCATGGATCGCGCTTGCCGTCCTACCCGGCTCCAAGAGTTCACGGGAAAGACCTAGGTATTCAGTTGCCATCCACAAGCATTCCGGATCCATCAGAAGCTCTGATAGCGAGTTACCGTCGATCACCTCAATCCGTGCTCCCCAACGCTCACTTACCTCGCCTGCGAGGCGATGGCGTGCTGCCACGCTGACATCTGCAACGGTGAAGTAGATAATGACAGAAGGTGCTCTGTGTGGGCTGTCAAAGATTTTTTCCACGTCTGATCGAATCTTTGCAGGGAGGCCTGATGACTGGAGGGTGCAGCAAAAGGCAATCGGTTCATTCTCTTCAAGCCCGAAAAAGATCCCAACGTCCTGCAGGTTACCTCCGGCGTAACTAATAAATGTTTCGAAGTCGCGCCCCTGATCTCCACCTGCAGATACCGGCCCTGTCGCGGTGGCGATATTTCTAGTGATCCTTTGCCGAGACAGCGCGCGGCAAAGATCCTCGAATTTGTGATGCTCATTTCGCGCCCCCATTTTCCCCAATTGGTAGCGTACGAATGCGAGGAGTTCGTGTTGACGCGGCGCTGATCCCTCGGTTGCTTGAGTTGTCACGACGTGAATCCCCTTAGTCGACTTTTGCCGCCCGCTACTCACTCACGGCCCTTCCCCTGCGCGTGCCACCCCCTCCCTCCCCTGACATTCTGTAACAGGTGGGATGTCTCGGTCAGGCGCATACGGGAACTTCCAAGACCTGACGGGCAGTACCCACATCACATGCATCTGCCAAGGAAGCAGAGGGCACGCCCCTGCACATCGGACGCGCTGTCCTCCAACAGACTTGGACAGCCCTGAGGGCTTCGGCACTGTAAGCCCGGTCCGGCCGTCACGACTTGCTCTGGTCGCCGGCATCGGCAGCGTTGCTGAGGCCGGCGGGGGTACAGCGAGACACACGCGCGCGTGGTCAGTCGGCTGCCCCGCCGCCGTGGCTGACTGTCGTCGGCTGAGGTCCGGACGGGGCGCAGCGAGAGTGCCGGGGCATCAGCCGAGCGCGGCAAAACTGGGCCGTCTCTGGGCCGTCCGAAGTCGCGCAACAGCGGCCAAGGACACCAACAACGACCACCAGGCGCACGAGCCCACTACCCCTGACCAGCAAAGAGAGGCCCCCTGCCTGCGGGGTCTCCGCAGGCAGGGCCTTTGGTCGTCCCGGGACGGGCGGTCCGTCCCGGGGCGGTGGGTGGGTCAGTAGACGGTTGCGTTGTAGCGGTCCGCGGCTTCCTTGACGGGCTGGTAGAACGTCGTACCGCCGCGGCGGCAGTCGCCGCTGCCGCCTGAAGTGAGGCCGAGTGCCTTGCTGCCGTCGTACAGCGGGCCGCCGGAGTCACCGGGTTCGGCGCAGACGTCGGTCTGGATCATGCCGCGTACGGTGCCGCCGCCGCTGTAGTGGACGGTGACGTTCAGCGCGGTGACCGTGCCGTGGTGCGTGCCCGTCGTCGAGCCGGTGCGTGTCACCGACTGGCCGACGTACGCCTCACTCACCGAGTAGCCGCCGGGGTGGCTGAGCGACTGGTTGTCGTACCGTACGAGGGCGTAGTCGTTGCCCGGGAAGCTGGAGCCGACGGTCGGGCCGATGAGCGTGTTCTGGCCGGAGTCGGCGTACCACTGCTTGGCCACGTCGCCGCAGTGCCCGGCGGTGAGGAAGTAGTACGTGCCGCCGCTCTGCACGTTGAAACCGAGCGAACAGCGGTAGCCACTCCCGTAGATGGCGTCGCCGGCCGAGAGCAGCGGCGTGAACACCCCGGCGTCCCGCTCGATTCTCAGTGCTCCGGCGTCGGCACCCGCCGCTCTCTCGACCTTGGCCAACTCGGCGCGGGAGACGGTGGAGTCGGCGGTCACGACCACGCGGCCGGTCGCCTCGTCCACGTACCAGGCGGTTCCGCCGACGTCGGCCTTCAGGACGGCGTCGCTCACCCGGGACAACTCGCTCGCGCTGTACGTCGTCGTTTCCGCCGCGCCGGCACCCGGCACCGACAGGGCCGTGGCGGCCAGGACTCCGGCGACGGCCACAAGGGTACGCACGTTCCTCACTGCAGCTCCTCTGAGTGGGGTAAGGCCCGATGGGGTGCGGGCCCGCGACCGGACCGCCCCACACGGGGAGTTCACCCCCTTGTGGCATGGCCCTGCCAGCCAGGGATTATGAACGCGCCACACCGGCCGTCAACCCTCCGCGGGCACAGAGTCCCTTTGCGGGCGCGGGTTCGGGTTCGGGGACGGCAGGGTTACCGGGCGAGCTGAGCCGGGGCGCTGTGGGCTTGGTCCGCTATTCCGCGCGGTCCGAGAAGTGCTGCATCAGGGCAAAGGGTGAGGACAGTGCGGCGCCGGCCAGGGTGAGGACGTCGGTGTCCACTTCCTCCAGCACGATGGCGAGGGCGAGATCGACGGCGTCGACGGGACCGGTGGCCGTGGGCGGTCGTCCTCGCAGGCGGCACCCATGAACTGCTCCAGCCAGTCCCAGTCCTCCCGGATCTCGGACTCGGGCACGGCACGCAGCTGCATCTCCACGCTCATGCCTCGCATTGTGGACCGGCCCACTGACAGCGCAGTGGCCGGTCGGCTCACGGCGGGTCTCTGCGGTCCGGCGTTGGGTTAGCCTCGTGCCAGCCCACGCGCGGAGGATGTGTCATGCCCAGTTACGACAGTTCCCGGTCACGGCTGCGACTGGCCGACCGTCACGTCCGGGTGATCGCCCGTCTTGCCGCAGGACAGACGCCGAGCCCGGAGCTCTTCCCCTCGCTCGGGGAACTGCAGGAGCTGGGGCTGGTCGGCGAAGAGGGTGAGCTGTCGCCTCTCCTGCGGGAGTTGGTGGAGTCGCTCCAGTCCCCCGTGCTCACCATCAGTGTCGAGATCACCGGCGAGGCCGGTCCCGTGCACCACGGTGTCGTCGTCGGGCCGAACACGGTGATGGCACACGAAGGCTGGCCGGGCGAGGAGGAGTCCGAGTACATCCCGGTCGAACCCAGCACTCTCGTCTTCGAGCTCGCCCGCATGGTGCATCTGCGGCGTCGCGCCGCCGACGAGCAGCCGGCAGCGGCCCGCGTCGAGTCGACGATGAAGGCGCTGGACGGCGCATTCGCCGTGCTGGCCGCACCGTCCGGAGAGATCGAGGAAGACCGGAGCACGGTGCACGAGGCGCTGACGGGCGCCGGTACCTCGGAGGAGATGGCGGCCACGCTGACGGAGCTGGTCCTCGCCCTCAACTCGTACTGGCGTGTCACCGTCGCCTGGGACGGAGAGCACGAGAGGGCGCATGCCCCGATGGTCCGCAGCCTTGCCGTCTGGGACTGCGGACGGCGGGGTTACTGGATCCGCGAGCAGCCGGAGGAGCCGATCCTGCCCGGCCAGGTCACGCCGGACAGCCCGCTGCACCTGGTCCGCTCGGACGCCGGGGAGATCTGGCGGCGGCTGACCGGTCTCCTGCCGGAGAAGGACGAGCTGGGCCCGGGGCGCTGAGGGCCTGGTCCGCTACTCCGCGCGGTCCGAGAAGTGCTGCATCAGGGCGAAGGGCGAGGACAGTGCGGCGCCGGCCAGGGTGAGGACGTCGGTGTCCACTTCCTCCAGCACGATGGCGAGGGCGAGGTCCACGGCGTCCACCGGGCCGGTGGCCGTGCCCGTCACGGATGTGCCCTCCGCCGACGGCACGAACTGGCCGGGCTCCAGCGTGACCCGGACACCCTCGCGCTCCAGAACCTTCGCCTTGCCCAAGCCCTCCACCGAGTAGACGTACTCCCGCCCCTCGTACGCGATGCGCAGTGCCCGGTCCTCCTTGCGCATCGCCCGGGAGTTGAACCGGAGTTCCGCGTGGGCACCGTCCAGGGTGAGTTCGGCCTTGAACAGGGAAGGCCGTCCCGATCGGCGCTTCCCCTTGAAGACCGTCTCCGGGAAGGCGGGACCGCTCAGCCGAGCGGTGTCCATTCCCTTGTCGAGGGGTCGGTAGAGCGGGCAGCGCTCCACGACGACGGCCCCGAAGTGCCCCACCTCTCCTGTGAGTCCGGCCGTCGGAAGCTCCTTCTTGGGGGTGTTCTTGTACGGGCTCAGCTCGAACGTGACGGACTGGCTGCTCGTATCCATGGCGACAACGCTTTCATCTCTTACGGCTGCTAATCGAACGGGTTGAGGGCACTGCCGAGCTTCTTGGCGCCGTCGGCGATCTCGTTCCCGATGTCGCTCGCCTTGTCGCCGACCCATTCGGCCGCCTTGTCGGCGCCTTCGGTGATGTCGTCCCAGTGCTCCACGACCTTCAGTCCCCCGTAGACGAGGCCGGTACCCACGGCGAGACCGATCGTGACCGGGTTGGGTGCGACCATGGCGGCGGTCAGCGAGGCGTTGAAGCCGACCTCCGCATAGTTGGCCAGATAGCCGGCCTTGCTCTTCTCCCACTCCTTCGCGTGGTCCATGGTGGCGATGTTGGCCACGGAGAACGCCGTAGCGCCCGCGGAGCCGACGATGCCGGCACCGCGCCACAGCCCGGCGGTCTTCGCCGCCGCACTGAATCCACCGGCCTTTCCGACCGTCCACAGGCTGGCCTGCCCCGCGCGGGTGACCGCCTGCCCGGAGTGGGTCAGCCCGCCGTACATGCGGGCCACGTCGTCCGACCCTGCGAAGAAGTTGATGGCCTGGTTGGGTGTGAAGCCCAGCAATTTTGCGTTCATGAAGCCGCGCCGGCGCAGCACGTCCCATCCACCGCCCCAACGGTCGCCCAGAAACCCGGAGCTGAAGGGGACGTTGGCGACTCTCTGGTACGTCTGGCTCCTGGACGCCATGTTGCCGAGCTGCCCCGGAAGCCAGCTGCCGGGGGCGGACAAGGAACGGATGGGCGGATTGTAATTTCCGAGTTTGGTGCCCGCCCAGCGCAGGATGGGGTTGCTGCCGGCAGCGGTCCACCGTTCGGCGAGGGCCGCCTTCATCGGCCCCAGCTTCCCCGTCTTCACGGCGTTGCCCAGCAGCACCTTGGTTCCCGAGAAGCCGCTCGCCAGCGAGACCTGGGCCGCGGCCGCCACGTTGAACGCGTCGCTACCGAACTTGATCATCTCGGTGAGGGTCTCTTCGTGCGGCTCCAGACCCGGAATCTTGGCCAGCGCGTGCGCCTCGAGCCGTGCGACCCAGTCGCCGAGCTTCTCCCCCGGCCGGCGTGCCAGGTCGTCGGCATTCGGGTCGTTGCTCGCCGCCACCGAATTGGCCAGCAGCAGGGTCTCCGGTTTGATGCCCTCGCCCTGGTACTTCTCCAGGTCCTTCGCCGTGAACCCCGCCCACAGCAGCCCGGCCATCGGGTCACCGTTCTCCAGGCGCAGCAGGACGGCGCGTTTGCGCAGGTCCTTGGCCTCGTCGCGGGTCCAGGTACGCAGCGGCTTCAGGGCCGCCAGGTGACCGCTCACCCCCAGCCCGGCGGCACGGGTGAAGGCCTCGTCGAGGCGGTCCTCCACGCCACCGCGCCCGTCCAGGAGTTTCGCCAACTGCTCCAGGTCCTCGGGATTCGCCCCGCGAAACGACATGTTCGCCCCGTCCCTCCCTAGCCGGCTTGGCCTTCGCCGCTCGCGGCTCAGGATAGGCCGTCGGAGTCTGCGGCTGCCGTGGTGTTCGCATCAGGCAGCCGCACAGCGCACGACGAGTGGTCCGGCCCGGCGTACCTGCGGGCCGGCCCGGCCGACCCGGGAGGGCTGGTGGTTGGCGGGGCGTGGGTGGTGGGTGGTGGGCTACTGGGCGAAGTTGGGCTGGATCGGGTACTGGAGGCCGGAGGTGGTGATGCCGGTGGGGGTGCCGGGCAGGCGCAGGTAGTCGGTGAAGAGGTCGGCGTGGCCGTCGCGGTCGGAGTCGCGCAGGCGCAGGTCGCCGCCGAAGGAGGCGTTCTCCTCCAGGCCGCCCGGCACGCCCGAGCTGTTGCGGTCGAGGTACTGGGACTTGGTGCCGGTGAGCCCGGCGGAGCCGCCGCGCAGGATGTGGACGGCGCCGGCGTCGGCGTGCTCGCCGAGGTCCTCGCCGGGGGCGGCGACGGCGAGGTCCGGGTAGCCGTCGCGGTTGACGTCGCCGACGGAGATCCGGGCGCCGAAGCGGTCGCCGACCTCCATGCCGCCGGCGACGCCGGACGTGTTCTGGTTGAGGCGGGTGACGCTGCCGGGGCCGCTGGAGCCGCCGCGCCAGACGAGGACGCCGCCCTTGCCGTTGGCGTTGGGGTGTCCGAGGGCGATGTCGCCGTACCCGTCCTTGTTGAAGTCGGCGATCTGCGCGTCGACCTCCCAGCTGGTGTCCTCACCGGTGCCGAGCCGGTACGTCGCGCCGCGGGTGAGCGTGCTGCCGCCGCGGACGAACCAGGCGCCGGTGAGGGTGTGGTCGGAGCCGTCGACCCCGCCGATGACGACGAGGTCGGACGCCGCGTCCTTGGTGACGCGCCCGGCGGTGAGGTGCTGGGCGTGCATGCCGTCGTTGGTGAGCTTGGTGACCTTGCCGGTGAAGCCGGACTTGGTGAAGGAGCCGACGTACACGTGCGCGGTGTTGTTGTTGAGGGTGGCCAGGTCGGGTCTGCCGTCGCCGTTGAAGTCGCCGACGGCGAGGTCGAGGCCCATCTGGCCCCAGTTCTGAGACGCCTTGTTGGGTACGGAGGTGGCGCCGGACAGACCGGAGGCCGACCCCCAGACGATCATGACGGCGCCCTGTTCCCGGCCGGTGCCGACGTCCTCGCCGTAGACGGCGACGGCGAGGTCGGCGTAGCCGTCGCGGTTGAAGTCGGCGCCGGCCATCGCGTTGCCGAAGCCGTCGTCCCACTCGTTGGCGCCGGGGATGCCCGTGCTGTTCTGGGTGATGTTCTGCTTGCGCCCGTCGGGTCCGGTGGCGGTGCCGTAGATGATGCCGACCGTTCCGGAGCCGTCCTCGCCGACGTCGGTGACGCTGGTGGCGTACGCGTAGTCGCGGTAGCCGTCGCCGTTGAAGTCGTCCGCGTACGCGGCGGGGGCGGCCGCGGCCGGGGTGGCGACGGCCAGCGGGGCCAGGCCGCAACCGAGGACGGCCGCGGCGAGGGTGAGCGTCGTGGTCCTGCTGCGCAAGGTGGTTCCTCGGGTGGGAGCAACGGGGTGGGCGTGGGGGCGTGCGCGGGGGCGTGCGTGGGTGGTGACGGTGGCCCGGGGCCGACGGGTCAGTGCGGGAAAGGGCCGCCGGTCAGTGCGGGAAAGGGCCGCTGAGCGTCGTGTACGGCAGCTTGAGGGTGTTCACCGTGTAGGTCTTCGAGCCGGTGCCGGTGGTGCCGGACGTCGAGCCCTTCAGCAGGTGGACCAGGCCCCGCCGGGTGTTGTCCAGTTGCTCGTTGGTGTCGACGAGCAGGTCGGCGCGGCCGTCGCGGGTGTAGTCGGTGAGTATCACGGCCCAGCCGACGTAGTCGTCGTTCTCGATGGCCCCCGCGACACCGGAGGTGTCCTGGTCGTACGCCTTGGCGCCGGTGCCGGACAGGCCGCCCGCTCGTCCGAGCAGCACCGTGACCATGCCGGCGTCGCGCTTGCCCGCGAGGTCCTCGCCGGAGACGCCGACGGCGAGGTCGGCGTACCCGTCGCCGTTGACGTCGCCGGCCGCGACGGAGGCACCGAAGTGGTCGCCCGTCTCCCGGCCGCCGGGCACGCCCGCCGTGTCCTGCGTGAACGTCACCGGCTTGCGGGCCGTGTCCGGGCCGGAGGGACCGCCATAGTGGACGGCGACGTATCCGCGCTCGCTGTCCGGCTGCTCGTAGCCGCGGCCGACGGCGAGGTCGCCGTAGCCGTCCTTGTCGAAGTCGCCGATGGCCGTGACGGTACCGCCGCCGAGCTGATGCCCGGAGTCGTCCGGCACGTGCACCTGGCTCGGGTACCGGGCGAAGCCGCCGCCGCCACGGTGGAAGAAGGCGTGCATGTCGCGGTCGCCGCCGAGGTCCGTGCCGAGAATGTACAGGTCCGTGGCGGCGTCCGCGGTGACCCGGCCCGCGGCGAGCTGGGAGGCGCTGAGGTAGCCGTAGTCCTCGCCGAGGGGCTGCCAGCCGCCCTTGCCGCCGCTGCGGGTGAACGGGCCCTCCAGCAGGATCGCGCCGGCCCGGCTCTGGCTGATCGCCGTCAGGTCCTGGTCGCCGTCGCCGTCGAAGTCACCGGCCACGACGTCCAGTCCGAAGCTGTCGCCGGAGCCGGCGTACTCCGGTGCGACGGGCGAGTGGAAGACGGTGCCGGAGCCGAGCCCCTTGGCGCCGCCCCAGACGACGGTCAGCCCGCCCCGCATCTGGATGTCGCCGACGTCCTCACCCGGCGAGGCGACGACCAGGTCGGCGTAGCCGTCGCGGTCGAGGTCGGCGCTGGTCGCGGCGAACCCCCAGTCGTCGCCCTCCTCCACCGCGCCGGGTATGCCGGACGAGTCCTGGTGGATCGTCTGGACGCGGGTGCCGGGTCCGGTCGACGTGCCGTAGACGACGGTGACCCGGCCGTCCTTGCCGTGCGTACCGCCGAGCAGGACCAGGTCGCGGTAGCCGTCGCCGTTGAAGTCCTCGGCGAGCTTCGCGGGGGCGGCGGACGCCGCGGGAGCGGTGAGGAGCGGTGTGCAGACCGCTGCCGCGAGTGCCGCCGCGGCGGCGAGGACGGTACGTGAAGAGCGCATGGTTCTCCGTGGTCCGAGAAGCGTCCTGAGGATGGCGGACGCTTGAACTGCGACCTTGACGCGTACGAACCCTCAATGGTTGTACGCCGGCAACGGGTCCGTTTCCTCGTTGCCGCACCCGGCCCGGCAGGGTCTGCTGCAGACAGAGGAGTACGCGCGGGCCGTCCTGAGCGTCGGAGTCACGCTGAGCAGCGAACTGCAGCTGGAGGAGCGGCTCTCCGCCCGTATGGGACGGCAGACTCGGCTCGCGTCCGACGACAGGCCCGTCCTCCGGGTCGTACTGGACGAGGCGGTATTGCGACGTCCGGTCGGTGGGCCTGCGGTGATGCGCGCGCAGTTGAAGCGGCTGCTCGATGCTGCGTCGGAGCGGCACATCACGGTTCAGGGGCTGCCTTTCGACCAGGGCGAGCATGACGTGATGGGTGGCTCCCTGACGATTCTCACGCTCCCGGACGGCTCCGACGTGGCCTACACGGAAGGGGCCCATTACGGCCAACTCATCGAGGAAACGGACGAGGTCAGGACGTTTGCGCTGGCCTACCATCAACTGACGGCGGCAGCGCTGCCCCCGCTCATGTCGCTCGAGATGATCGGATCCGTGATGGAGGAGAACCACCGTGGAGCGAAGGTTCCGTCCCGATCTGAACGGCGTCGTGTGGCGCAGGAGCAGCTACAGCAATCAGGAAGGCGGGGACTGCGTGGTAGTGGCGGACGGATTCCCCGGCGTCGTCCCCGTCCGTGACAGCAAGGCCCCGCACGGCCCCGCACTCTGCTTCGACAGCGCCTCCTGGACCGCGTTCATCGGCGAGTTGAAGGCCGGCCGCCACCGGATCTGAGACACCGGAGTCCGGACGGAGGACAAGGAGACAAGGGGACGGCACGGATCATGGTCTACGGCGTGCGGGAGCCGGCGCGGCTCGGACGGACCCGGCTCCCGGACGGCCGGCTGCTGGGCTGGGCGGAATGGGGACCGGCCGGCGGCAGCCCGGTGCTGGTGTGCCCCGGCGCGGGCACCAGCAGGTGGCTCGGTTTCGGCGGTGACGTCGTCGACTCGGCCGGAATCAGGCTCATCAGCGTGGACCGCCCCGGCCTCGGCGCCTCCGACCCGTGCCCCGGCCGGACCCTGACGAGTTGGGCCACCGACATCCGGCAGCTCATCGAGGAGCGGGCCTTGGGAACGCCGTCGGTGGTGGGGTTCTCGCAGGGCGCGCCGTTCGCACTCGCCCTGGCTGCCAACGGTCTGGTGAACGCGGTGGCCGTGGTGTCCGGCAGCGACGAACTCGCCCATCCGCGCTTCGCCCACTCGCTGAGCCCGCAGGTGAGGGACCTGGTGGACGCCGTCGCGGCCGACCCGGGCACCGCCGAGGAGTCGTTCGCCGAGTTCGGCAGCGCCGACGCGCTGTGGGAGCTGATCATCATGACCAGCCCCGAGGCGGACCGGGCGGTCTACACCGACCCGGACTTCCAGCCCGCCTTCCGGCGTGCGTTGGACGAGGCGTTCAGCCAGGGCCCGGCAGGCTATGCCCGCGACACCGTCCTGGCGATGGGCCGCTGGCCGTTCGACCCCGCGGACATCACCGTTCCGGTCGACCTCTGGTACGGGCAGCAGGACACCAGCCCGGTCCACTCTCCCGACCTGGGCGAATCGCTCACCCTGATCATCCCGAAGGCCACTCGGCACCTGCTTGCCGACGCCGCGGGTGCCCTGCTCTGGACACACGCCGAAGCCATCCTGCGCACGCTCACGACACGATCCGACCCGTGAAGGAGGCACCACCGTGACGCGAAGGACCGATACGGAAGTGAACGACGTCGCGTGGCGCAGGAGCAGCTACAGCAACCAGGAAGGCGGTAACTGCGTGGAAGTGGCCGCCGGATTCCCCGACGTCGTCCCCGTCCGCGACAGCAAGGCCCCGCACGGCCCCGCGCTCTACTTCGACGGCGCCTCCTGGACCGCGTTCATTGGCGAGTTGAAGGCGGGCCACCACCGGATCTGAGGCAGCCGGGTACCGGTCATGTCCCGTCCTCCCGGTCCGCCGGTTCCTTGCTCACGAGGGTCCGGTGGGCCGCCGAACTCCGAAAGAACCAGGGGAAAGAGCTACCCACCCGCCCACCCTCCCCGCCGCAAAGGCCCACGTCACCCGTGCGAGTGACGGGCTTGCAGGTGGAGGAGACGGACGGTTACGTTCGCCGCGACAACCGCAAACAGATACGGCCCCCGGCCGGGACGGCAATCCCGAACGAGGGCCTGACCGATCAGGAAGCGAACCCCTTCCCGATGGCTGACCCGCAGTCTAACGCGCGCCTGCGCGCCGACGCCGGAGCTCCGACCTCCGGCGTGATCCACGTACGCACCCGGCTCACCGCCGGCTTCACGGTGATCTCCAACGCCCTCGCGCAGCGCCGCGGCAGCGCCGTCACCGTCGGTGTGGCCGTCTACGTCCTCTCCCTGCCCGACGGCACTCCCGTGAGCATCGCCGCCCTGTGCGAGCACTTCACCGAGGGCGAGATCCTGATCTCACGGGCGCTGAGGGAACTGGAAGCGGCCGGTTACCTGGAGCGCCGCCGGGTCCGACTGCCGACCGGGCAGATCCGCACACGGACGTACTTCCACGACGTACCGGACCGCGCCCCGCACACGGCCCCGGCCCCCGGCCAGGACCCGCACCCGACGGCCGCCCCGGATCCGGAGACCACCACCGACGCGGCCCAGGTCGAGGCCCCGGCGCCGAGCGAGGGCCCGGACATGAGCGAGGCCCCGGCCCCGAGCGAGGCCCCGGACATGAGAAGTCCTGTGGCGGATACGCCGGTCCCGCTCGCCGATGCCGAACCCGAGGCAGTCGCCGTACTCGCCGCGCTGCGCCGCGTCGATCCCCGCCTGGTCCTCTCCGTCGAGGAGGCCGCGCGGCTGGCACCGGCCGTCTCGCAGTGGCTGGCGGCCGGTGTGGACGCGGTGGAGATCACCAAGCTGCTGACCGCAAGCCTTCCCGACCGGTTGCGTGCCCGTCCGGCCGGCATCCTCGCCTTCCGCCTGCGCGAGACACCCCTGCCCGCCCCACCGATGCCGCTGCCGACGGCCCGTGCGGAACGCCCGGCGGCCGTCCTGCCGTTCCAGACCTGCGACGGCTGCGACCGCGCGTTCCGCGCACCGGGGCCGGGACAGTGCCGGGACTGCCGATCGGGCAACGGGCTCCGTGCGGCGGGATGAGCCGGTGCCCGGTGACGGCCGGGTGTGCGGCCGGGGAAGCGGCATCCAGCGATTGATATCATCAGGAGCATCGATGATATACGGGGAGGTGCAAACGGTGAGTCGGACCGTGATCGATCTGGACGACGAGCTGGTGGCGGACGTGGCCAAGGCGCTCGGCACCAGCACCAAGAAGGAGACCGTGAACAGCGCGCTGCGTGAGGTCCTGGAGTACCGGCGCCGCGCGCTGGCCCTCACCCGCCTGCGGGCGGCGGCGGAGGACGGTGCCTTCGACCTGGATCTCTTCGAGGACAAGGGGAACTACCGCCGGTGAACGCGGCACTCTTCCTGATCGACACGAGTGCCCTCGCCCGTCTGCTGCGCGGCGACGCCGAGCAGTTCGGCTGGGACCGGGCGGTGGCCGCCGGACTCATCGCCACCTGCCCCGTCACCGAGCTGGAGTTCTTCTACAGCGCGCGGTCCGCCGCCGACCGCGCGCAAGGTATCGAGGACCTGCGCTCGCTGTTCGGCTGGGTTCCGGTCGACGACCGCGCCTACGAGCGTGCCTGGCAGGTTCAGGAGATGCTCACGCAACGCGGTCAGCACCGCAGTGCAGGGGCCGTCGACCTCGTCGTGGCCGCCACGGCCGAACTGCAAGGGCTGACGCTGCTGCACCGCGACCGTGACTTCGAATGCATCGCCGCCGTCACGGGCCAGGCGCTTCAGTGGTACGGCCCCGAAGTCGGCAAGTGAGCACCCTCCGTGCGGCACCGCACCGTGGTTGACTGGCCGGCATGTCCTCGACGCTCGGTGTGCCGCAGCCCGATCAGGCCTCGTACATGCTGCGGGCCGCCGCCACCGACGCGGGCCGCGCGTACAAGCGGCGGCTTCTGGAGTTGCTGGACGTTCGGGCAGGTCAGACGGTCCTGGATGTCGGGTGCGGGCCGGGCACGGATCTGGCGGCGCTGGCGGAACGCGTGGGTGACCGGGGCAGTGTGATCGGTGTGGACCGGGATGCGGCCATGCTGGCGCAGGCGCGGGCGCGCACGGAAGGGCTGCCGCGGGTGGAACTCCGCGAGGGCGACGCGCATGCGCTGCCCGTGGAGTCGGACAGCGTGGACCGCGCCAAGATCGACCGCGTCCTCATGCACGTGGCCGAGCCCGCCGACGTACTCGCGGAACTGCGTCGCGCCACCCGGCCCGGTGCTCGGATCGGCCTCGCGGAGCCCGACTGGGACACCCTCGTCGTCGACTCCGACGATCTCGAAACGAGCCGCGCCTTCACCCGCTACACCACCGCCGAAGTGGTCCGTCACGCCACCATCGGCCGGAGCCTTGCCCGCCTCGCCGAACGAGCCGGTTTCCGTGTCGAGGCCGTGGACGCCGTGACCCCGGTCTTCCTCGACTTCCGGGAGGCGGACCACACCCTGGGCCTCGGCCGCAATCTGCGGAAGGCCATCGACGGCGGCCACATCGACCAGGCCCGCGGCCGTGACTGGTTCGCCGGACTGCAACAGACGCCGTTCTACGCGTCGTTCACACTCGTCAGCGTGGTCTGCGCGCGCTGACACGTCGCGCCGTGACGGCATCGCGGCGCGTGGTCGGCGGAGGGTTCACCTCCGCCGGACACCCGCGCCGCCGGACACCCGCGCCGCCGAACACCCGCTCCGCCGGACCTCCGCCCCGCAGCCGGACCGGGCCGCGCGCACAGGGCGGGGACCGCCTGCTCAGGGGTGCATGTGGGCGCCCTTGAGGACCTTGTCCACCGCGTTCTTCGGGCCGTAGACGGACAGGCCGACCAGGTCGAGGTCGGCCGTGCCGACGGCGCGCACCGCCGCGCGGTTGGCCTCGTCGTGGCCCGTGGCGAAGAGGTCGGAGGTGAAGACGGCGCGCGGGAGGGCGCGGGACAGGGCGCGGGTGTGGGCCGCCCGCAGGGTTTCCTTCGTGCCCTGGAAGACCAGGACCGGCTGGCGGAACATCGGCAGGTACGGGACCTGGTCCGCGTCCTCGTAGGGTTCGCCGATCACCTCGGGGAGCTGCGTGCCCAGGCCGCTGACCAGGAACGCGGTGACGTTGAGGCGCTGCCAGGTCTCCAGGTCCTCGCGCAGCAGTACGGCGATCTTCGTGTCGAAGCGAGTGCTCATGGCCCCGAGCCTGCCGATCCGGGCAGGTCGGCGTCTTGTACGTTGTTTGCATGGCGTCGCAGGGGAAGGTGTCCGCCTGGCGGCCCCGCGTTCCGGGTGTCGTCGAGGTCTTCCACGCCCATTTCACCGAGTACGCCTATCCGATGCACGTCCACGACGCCTGGACGCTGCTCATCGTGGACGACGGCGCCGTACGGTACGACCTCGACCGGCACGAGCACGGCACCCCGCACGACACCGTGTCGCTGCTGCCGCCGCACGTCCCGCACAACGGCTCGCCCGCGACACCGGACGGTTTCCGCAAGCGGGTGCTCTACCTCGACGGCAGCCGGCTCGGCGACGATCTCATCGGGGCCGCCGTGGACCGGCCCGACCTGCGGGATCCGCTGCTGCGGCGGCGCGTGGCGCAGGTGCACTCCGCGCTGGCGCGGCCCGGTGACGAACTGGAGGCCGAGAGCAGGCTGACGCTCGTCGGTGAGCGGCTGCGCGAGCATCTGCGGTCGCGGGACGTCACGGCCGTACCGCGGCGGGATCCCGTGCTGGCGCGGCGGCTGCGGGAACTGCTGGACGCGCGGGTGGTCGAGGGCCTCACCCTGGAGGAGGCCGGCACGCTGCTGTCCGCCCATCCCGCCCATCTGGTACGGGCGTTCAGCACCGCGTACGGCATCGCACCGCACCAGTACCTGATGTCCCGCCGGGTCGGCCGGGCCCGCCGGCTGCTCCTGGAGGGCCGGTCGCCGAGCGGCGTCGCGGTCGCCACCGGGTTCTACGACCAGGCCCATCTCACCCGGCATTTCCGGAAGTTGGTGGGCATCACGCCCGGGCGGTACCGCAGCAGCGGCCACCACCCCCACGGGACCTATTGATATTCGATCGAAAGCGATCGATACTCGATATATGTCTCGGGTTCTCGTCACCGTGCTCCGCGCCGGCATCGTCGCAGCGTTCGTCCTCGGCCTCTTCGCCCAGATCGTGGTCGTCCCGGCGACGGCGGCCGGCGAGGTCGACGCCTTCCCGCCCTACGCCCCGCTCCAGGTGCCGTACGGGACGGCGGCGATCGCCGGTGTCGGCTGCGTGCAGGTGGCGCTGGTCGCCGTGTGGCGGCTGCTCACCCTGGCCGAGCGGGACGCGATCTTCACGCCGCGGGCCTTGTGGTGGGTCGACACCGTGATCGGGGCCCTGGTGGTGGAGACGGTGCTGGCGCTGGTCGTCGGCGGACACCTGGCCGTCGGCGGCCACCTGGCCGTCACGGAGATCCCCTCCCCCGACGACGGCATGGACGTCGTCGGCGCGCTCGGCGCCGCCCTGGTGACCGTCGGCGTGGGCGCGTCGTTCGCGCTGCTGGTCGTCATCCTGCGGCAGCTGCCGCAGAAGGCGGCGCGGCTGCAGGCGGAGAGGGCCGGGGCGGTGTGAGCCGGCCGGCGCGTCAGTCGCGCGCCGGGTCCTCCGCCTGCTCCGACGGGCGGGCCAGCAGGTGCGCGAACGCGTCCAGGTTGCGGGTCGGTTCGCCGCGCGAGACCCGCCACGCGTACTCCTTGCGGATCGCGGAGGCGAAACCGAGTTCCAGGAGGGTGTTGAAGCTGCCGTCGGCGGCCTCCAGGACCTGCCCGAGGAGCCGGTCGACCTCCTCGGCGGTGACGGCCGACAGCGGCAGCCGGCCGGTGACGTAGATGTCGCCGAGCGGGTCGACGGCGTAACTCACCCCGAACAGCTTCAGGTTGCGCTCCAGCAGCCAGCGGTGGACGGCCGCCTCGTTCTCGTCGGGGTGGCGGATGACGAAGGCGTTGAGGCTGAGCGTGTGCCGGCCGGCGATCAGCGACACCGTCGTGGACAGCTTGCGGGTGCCGGGGAGCTTCACGACGTAACTGCCGGGCGCGGTGCTCTCCCACTCCAGCTCGGCGTCCTTCAGCACGTCCTCGATGACGCGTGCCGCCCGCTGCCCCGGGTCCGCTGCGTCCGCTGCCTTGTCAGCCATGGTGCGAGCGTACGTGACGGCGGTGCGCGTGGGTCGCGGCCGTGTACACGTCGGCGGTGGCCGCGGCCGCGGTGCCCCAGCCGAAGGACTGGGCGTGCCGGGCGGCCGCCTCGCCCATGCGGTCGGCCAGGTGCGGATGGTCGGCGAAGTCACGCAGCACCCGCGCGTACGCCGCCGGGTCGTGGCCCTGCACGAGGAAACCGGTGTGCCCGTCCCGCACGGCCACCGGCAGGCCGCCGACCGCCGCCGCGAGCACCGGAGTGCCGGCCGCCTGGGCCTCTATGGCGACCAGGCCGAACGACTCGCTGTAGGACGGCATCACGAGCACCGACGCAGCACGGAACCAGTCCGCGAGCTGCTCCTGCCCGACGGGCGGCCGGAACCGTACGACGTCCGCGATGCCGAGCCGCGCGGCGAGCTTCTGCAGCCCTTCCGGCTTGGCGAGGCCGCTGCCGCTGGGACCGCCGACCACCGGCACGCAGATGCGGGAACGCAGCTCCGGACGCTCGTCGAGCAGCACGGCCACCGCGCGCAGCAGGATGTCGGGGGCCTTCAGGGGCTGGATGCGGCCCGCGAAGAGCGGGATCAGGGCGTCCCGGGGCAGGCCGAGGCGGGCCCGCGCGGCGGCCCGGCCGTCGGCCGGACGGAAGCGGGACAGGTTCACACCGGGGTGCACGACGGCGACCTTGCCGGGGTCGGCGTCGTAGTGCCGGACGAGTTCGTCCGCCTCCTCGGCGGTGTTGGCGATCAGCCGGTCGGCGGCGGCGACGATCTGCGTCTCGCCGATGACGCGCGCGGCGGGCTCGGGGGTGTCGCCGTCGGCGAGGTTGGCGTTCTTGACCTTGGCCATGGTGTGCATGGCGTGCACCAGCGGCACGCCCCAGCGCTGGGCGGCGAGCCAGCCGACGTGGCCGGAGAGCCAGTAGTGGGAGTGGACCAGGTCGTAGTGGCCCGGGCGGTGGCCGGCCCAGGCCTGCATCACCCCGTGCGTGAAGGCGCACAGCTGGGCCGGCAGGTCCTCCTTGGCGAGGCCCTCGTAGGGGCCCGCGTCGACGTGCCGGACGAGGACGCCCGGAGCGAGGTCGACCGTGGGCGGGAGGGAGGCGGAGGTCGCGCGCGTGAAGATCTCGACCTCGATGTTGATCGCGGCGAGGCGCTGCGCCAGCTCCACGATGTAGACGTTCATGCCGCCCGCGTCGCCGGTGCCCGGCTGGTGGAGCGGGGAGGTGTGCACGGAGAGCATCGCCACCCGGCGGGGCCTGCGGTGCATCCGCAGGCGCGGCGGCACGGCGGGAGACCGCCGCCCGAGCCTCGCGATGTACTGGCTCACGTGGCGTTCCTCCTCGCTGCGGACATGACGGTCGGAGGGTGTGCGGGGCGCCCTCGGGGACCTCAACACCGGACGGAGGCGTTCCCATTTCCGGACCGCGTCTCCGGTTCGGGTTTTTGCAGAATCATTACCGAGGGTCGCTCAACCGTTCGAGAGCGGGGTGCGTGGTGCGCACGGTGCTCTCGACGCCACCCCGCGCGGGTACCCCCTTACCCTCGTCCGTATGACCGTCCGCGCCGCCTCCACCGCCCGCCCCGGGCAGCCCGGGCCCTCCGGACACCCCGGGCACCCCGGGCACCCTCGGCACTCCCGGACGCGCTCCGGCGGAGGGGCCGCCGTCGTGGGCACGGTGACGCGCGGCACCACCAACCCCAACCGGCTGCGCCGCATGGACCGCTGGATCGCGGCCACGCACGGCGCGGAACTCCGCCGTGCTGCGGACCCCCTCGCCGTCGACCTGGGGTACGGCGCGGCGCCCTGGACGGCGGTCGAACTGCTGCACCGGCTGCGCAGCACCGCGCCGCGCACCCGCGTCACGGGCGTCGAGATCGAACCGGCCCGGGTCGCCGCGGCCCGGCCGTACGAACGCGAGGGGCTGGCCTTCCGGCACGGCGGCTTCGAGATCCCGCTGCCCGGCCGGCCACTGCTCATCCGCGCGGCGAACGTGCTGCGCCAGTACGACGAGACGGAGGTCGCCGCCGTCTGGCGGCGACTGTGCGCGCGCCTCGCCCCGGCCGACCCGGAGACCGGCTCGCGCGGCGGACTGCTCGTCGAGGGCACCTGCGACGAGATCGGACGCCGGCACGTGTGGGTGGCGCTCGGGCCGGAAGGGCCGCGCACGGTCAGCTTCGCGACCCGGCTGGGCTCGCTGGAGCGGCCCTCCGACCTCGCCGAACGCCTGCCGAAGGCGCTGATCCACCGCAATGTGCCCGGTGAGCCGGTGCATGCCTTCCTGCGCGACTTCGACCGCGCCTGGGCCGCCGCCGCACCGTACGCCTCGTACGGCGCCCGGCAGCGCTGGATCCGGACGGTGCGCGACCTCACGGCCGACTGGCCGGTGACGGACGGGCCGAACCGGTGGCGGCAGGGCGAAGTCACGGTGCGCTGGGAGGCGTTGGCGCCGCGGGGGTGACACCGGCGTGAGTCCAGGGCCGGTGCGACTCCGGTTTCTCGGCGGCTCTTCGGCGGTTCTTCAACGGTTCTTCGGCCGAGGCGGCCGGGGCGGCCGGGGCTTCGGGCACGGCGCGGTGCGTCGGCCAAGGTGGCCGGTATCGGCGTGAGTTCAAGGTGGCCGGGACCGGCGTGAGTTCAAGGTGGCCGGGACCGGCGTGAGTTCGGGCTGCGCGCGCCTGACGACCGGTTGACCGCTGGACCGGTGCGGCCTGCCGGCCGAGGTGGCCGGGACGGCGGGAGTTCGGGACCGAGCACGGCCTGCCGGCCGGGTAGCCGCTGGACCAGGCGCGGCCTGCCGACCAACAGGGCCGGGGCCGGGGCCGACGCGACTTCGGGGCGCCGGAGTGGTGCCGATGTGGTGCCGGTGTGGCCCCGGTTGCGGGAACGATCCCCGCATGTCGTTCGTCACACGGGCGGGACGATGTCGTGCCGGGAGGGGCGTAAGGGACGGGAACGGCGGGAAGTGACCGGGAGGGACGGGCCGGGACGGACTCCCTCTGTCGTTTCGCGCGCCGACATGGCAGCATCCCCCGGGCGACGCAAAGTTACTGGCGGTTAACCAGGTGGGGGTGCAGTCATGGGGAAGGGCAAGCGCGGGCTGGTCACGGCAGCCGTGACCGTGGTCTGTGCGGTCACCGTACTGGCGGTGCCCGGCACGGCGTTCGCGGCACCCGCTCCCCCGCCGGCCCCGAGCCCGAGTCCGGGAGTGAGCGTTCCGGCCGACAAGGACCTCGAAGCCGTACGCGAGAAGCTCGACGAGCTGTACCGCGCGGCAGCCGTGGCGACCGACGCGTACAACGCCGCCGACGAGAAGGCGCGGCTGCAGTCCGCCCAGGTGGCCAAGCTGACCCGGAAGATCGCCAAGGGCCAGGAGCGGCTGGACGAGTTGAGGGCCCGCGCGGGCGCGGCGGCGGCCGCGCAGTACCGCGGTGGCGGGCTGCCGCCCGAGGCCCATCTGATGCTGAGCGACGACCCGCAGGACTTCCTCGACGGCGCCGACCGGGTGCGCCAGGGCCAGCACGCCACGAACGGCCTGCTCGGGGAGCTGACCCGCACCCAGCAGGACCTGGAGCAGTACGCCCGCGATGCCGACGCCCAGTTGAAGAAACTGCAGGCCGGACGCAAGGCCAAGGCCAAGGCGCAGCAGCGGATCGAGAAGCGGATCGAGGCCGCCGAGAAGCTCGAGTCGCAGCTGGAGGATGAGGAGAAGGAGCGGCTGGCCCGGCTGCAGCAGCAGGCCGCCGACCGGGCGCAGAGCGCCTGGCTGAGCTCCGGCATCCTGGACGAGATCAGCGGAAAGGCGACGAAGCAGGGCAAGGAGGCCGTCGCCTACGCCACCGCGCAGATCGGCAAGCCGTACCAGTGGGGCGCCGAGGGCCCAAGGACGTACGACTGCTCCGGACTGACCTCGCAGGCCTGGCTGTCCGCCGGACAGGGCATCCCGCGCACGTCGCAGGCGCAGTGGAAGCAGCTGGAGCGCGTCGACATCAGGGACATGCGGCCCGGCGACCTCATCATCTACTTCGACGACGCCAGCCACGTCGGGATGTACGTGGGGGACGGTGTCATGGTGCACGCGCCGCGCCCGGGGCGGAACGTGACGCTCGCGGGCGCCGGGTCGATGCCGATCCTCGGGGTCGTACGACCGGACCCGGACACGAACTGAGCCGGACTGGAACCAAGCCGGACCTGAACTGAGCCGGACCCCAACTGAGCCGGACCCCAACCGAGCCGGATACGTACTGACCCGGACCGGAACCGAGCCGGACCGCAACCGAGCCTGATGCGAACCGAGCCGGATACAAGCCGACCCGACGGGAACCGGGCCGACGGGGAGCGCCGTCGCCTCACCCAACGGCCCGGTGACCTGGGCCACGTGACGCAGCGCACGTGGATCATGCGGACAAACCGCCCATGGCGTGACGTTCGTCATCCCTGCGACATCGCCCGCCTGTCCAACTGCGGTAGCAATCGCGGCATATGACAGCGGCGGATGGCGCAGCGACGTGGTTCACACCATTCCGTTGCGGCGCCGTCAACCGCTATGGTCCCCGTTCGAAGGGGCGTCCCCTGCTCACGCGGACGGCGTGGGCTCGGGAAAGGGCCGAGAGCCCGAGGTCCGTCGGAACGGACCCCGACCCCGCCCGTGCCCTCGGGGGGAGGGAAGGAACCCGGAACAATGCCCGTACCCGTACCGCGGCAGAGAGCGATCCCGGCCGCGGAAGGTGGTCAGGCGCCGGCCGCTTCACTCGACGGCGGCCCCGCCCAGGACTCCTCGGAGGCCCGGACGGCGGTCCCGCACGCGACGGACCCGCACACGACGGACCCGTCCGGCAACGCCACGGACCGCTCCGGCACGTCACCGGACCGGACCGGCACCACGCCGGAGCGCGCCGGGACGGCCACACCGACCAACCTCACGCTGCTGCTGATCGAGAACGACCCGGGCGGCTCGCCCATCGTGCCGGACCTGCTGGACCAGTCCGGCAAGCCGATCCGCGTCCGCACCGCCCGCAACCTCACCGAGGCCGAGCGGCTGCTGACCGACGACGTCCACTGCATCCTGCTGGACCTCGCCCTGCCCGCTCCGGGCCGTGACGGCGACGCCGACGAGCTCGCCGTGCTCAAGCACGTCCTGGAGCTCGCGCCCCGGCACGCCGTCCTCGCCCTGACCGGCGCCGACGACACCGAGCGCGGCGCGGAGGCGGTCCGGGTGGGCGCCCAGGACTACCTCGTCCGCGACGAGCTGGACGGCCGGCTGCTGGGCCGGGCGATCCGCTACGCGGTGGAGCGCAAGCGGTCGGAGTCGGCCGAGCGCCGGCTCGCCGAGGGGCGCCTGCGCGCCCAGGAGAACCGCCGTCTGGAGCGCGGCCTGCTGCCGACGCCGCTGCTGGAGGGCTCCTCGCTGCGCTTCGCCGCCCGCTACCGGCCCGGCCGCTCGCGTGCCCTGCTCGGCGGCGACTTCTACGACGTCGTCCGCACCCCGGACGGCACCGTGCACGCCATGATCGGCGACGTCTGCGGGCACGGCCCCGACGAGGCCGCGCTCGGCGTGGAACTGCGCATCGCCTGGCGCGCGCTGACCCTGGCCGGGCTGTGCGGGGACCAGCTGCTCAGCACGTTGCAGCAGGTGCTGGAGCACGAGCGGGCGGACGACGAGATCTTCGCCACCCTGTGCACGGTGGACATCGCACCGGACGGCCGCCGTGCGGGCCTGTGCCTGGCCGGCCACCCGTCGCCGCTGCTCGCCCGCCCGGGCCTGCCGGCCCGGCTGCTGCCGTACGACAACAACGGCCCGGCGCTCGGACTGCTGCCGGGCGCCCGCTGGCCGCGGATGCAGGTGGAGCTGGGAGCCGAGTGGAGCCTGATGCTCTACACCGACGGCCTGATCGAGGGCCGCGTCGGCGACACCGGTGAGCGGCTCGGTCAGGACGGCATGGTCGGCATGATCCGGCGCCAGCTCGACGAGGGGCTGCGCGGGGAGGAACTGCTGCGGACCGCCGTCAACGAGGTCCGCCACCTCAACGGCGGCGAACTGACGGACGACGTGGCGGTCCTGCTGCTGGACCGCGTCCGGACGGCGTGACCCGCGCGGTACGCCGCCGTCTCACCCCTGCCGACCAGCCGTGACCCGCGCGGTACGCCGCCGTCTCACGGCTGCCGTCGAGCCGGTGCCGTCGCGAGCCGTCCTACAGCGGTCCTCCAGCCGCAGCTGTCCTCCAGCCGCCGCCGTCCTACCGGCCGCCGTTCCAGGGCCCGTAGGGGCCGTCGCTGCTGGAGCCCCGGCGGGCGCGGCCGCCGCCGGGCAGACCGCGCAGCGCAGGACGCACGTCGACCATGTACACGATGGTGGCGATCAGGCCGATGATCGGCAGGAACGACAAGATTTCGAAGATCAGGGCCACCACGAAGGCGATGCCGAGGATGATCAGCCAGAAGGGCTTGGTCTGCTTGTCTGCCGCCCGGTAGGCGTCCTCACGGCGCGTGGCGGCGTCGATCAGCGCGAACCCGCTGAACACGACGAGAGCTAGGTTCAGCAGCGACATAAAACTGTTGAAGCCCTGCATCAGCACAACGTCCACCACCTGTATCGGCTCGTCCGTCCAACGCCGTCACCGTACCCGCATACACCGTCCGGCTATCCGGTCAACGGGCCGGGCACCGCGTAAGTGCCCGGCCCGCCGTGCCGCCGGCGCCTACTTGGCGGGCGGGGTCGTCTTCTTCTGGGTGGTGGCCTTGCGAGCCGGGGCCTTCTTGGCGGGGGCCGGCCTGCCCTCCGCGGCGGGCTTGCCGTCGGCCTGCTTGCCGTCGGCGGTCTCGACCGGCTCGGAGGCGGGCTTCGGCACGGCGGGCGGCTCGACGGCGACGGCGATGTCCTCGATGCCCTCGGCGGCGTCGCCGCGCCAGGTCCGCACGGCCTGCTCGCCGTGCTCGGCGACCTTCTCGTAGGTCTCCCGGGCCTTGACCGCGTACTCGGCGGCGACACCCACCCCGCGCAGCGCGAGGTCCTGGGCGGTCTCACCGAGCTTCTTCAGGTCGGTGTCGAGCGTGCCGAGGAGCTCGCCGACCTTCGTCTGGAGGGTCTCCTGCGTCTCCCGCACCCGGGTGGTCGCCCGCTCCTGCACGGCCTTGGGGTCGGTGTTGCGCACGGCCTCGATACGGGCCGGGGCCTCGGCGCGCAGCTGCTCCACCAGGGCCGGGACCTTCTTGGCCTGCTGCAGCGCGAGGTCGGCGGTGCCGGCGGCGAAGTAGAGCAGGGTCGGGTCGCTGAAGGTCTTGCGCAGGTCGTCGGTGATGGCCATGGTGATGGTTCTCCCGGATGTCGTTTTCGGCTGAGGGTGGTGTGTGATCCGCTGTGGACGGCCGGTGCCCTGGTCCGGCTCAGCCGGCCGTCCGCGGCGGATCGGTGTCGCTGCCGTCGGCCGCGCGGGTGCGGCGCCGGGCGGTTCTCCCGCCGTCGGCCGTACGGGTGCGGCGCACGGCGGCGCCGTCGACCGGGGCGTCGGGCTCGCCGCCGCTCCCGTCGGCGGTCCCGGAGACCCCGTCGGGTCCGGCGACGTCGTCGGCCGAGGTGACCTCGCGGTCCCCGTCCGTCACCTGACCGTCCCCGGCGGCGCCAAACCCGTTCTCCTTGCGGAAGGACTCGTAGATCTGGAGCAGTACCTGCTTCTGACGCTCGGTCAGCGTGGGATCGGCGAGGATGACGGCCCGCGTCTCGACCTCGTCGAGCTCCCGCTCGGCATCGAGGATCCCGGCCCGGACGTACAGCGTCTCGGCGGAGATCCGCAGCGCCTTGGCGACCTGCTGCAGCACCTCCGCGCTCGGCTTGCGCAGCCCGCGCTCGATCTGGCTCAGGTACGGATTGGACACCCCGGCGGCGTCGGCGAGCTGCCGCAGCGACAACTGCGCGCTGCGCCGCTGCTCGCGCAGGTACTCACCGAGATTGCCGACGTTGAGCGATGCCATACCCCCACCGTGCCCCACTCCGCTAACAATTGCAAGCACCTGCTTGCAAGAGTGCGTCATTCGCACGACGGCCGGCTGAGCCCAAGGGTCACCTGTCGGCGTAAGACATGCGGTCGGACTCGCCGGACCGGCGGACCACGGCCTCGAAGGCGCCCGGCGTCCGACGCCCTCGTGGGGTCGGGAGTGATGACGCCGTGATCACCCCGACTCGCGCGAAGTCGCGGCCGAAGGTGACACCTTGCGGACGGTGGTGTCGTCGTGGCTCAGGCGTCGGCCGTCCTCGGCGAGCACTTCCAGCGGGCGGAGGCGGCGGCCCTGTCTGCGGTCGACCAGTTCCGAGTGGGGTTCGCCGGGGTCGAAGAAGTTCTGTTCGCCCCACTGCCGCAGCGCCACGATGACGGGGAAGAGCGCCTGACCCTTCGGCGTCAGGACGTACTCGCGGTAGGCGCTGCCGTCCGAGGCGGGGACGGTTTCGAGGACGCCGCCGGCGACCAGGGCCCGCAGGCGTGCGGTGAGGATGTTCTTCGCCACGCCGAGGCTGCGCTGGAACTCACCGAAGCGCCGGCTCCCGTCGAAGGCGTCCCGCACGATCAGCAGGGACCACCAGTCGCCGATCGCGTCCACGGACCGGGCGACGGGGCACTCGCTGTCGTCGAAGCGCGTCCTGCTCACCATGGCGTCCCCACTCTCAGCGGTTGCAACATGCCACCGACTCACCTTACCGTCTCCTTCGGTTGCAACTTGAAACCAGAATGCGGGAGGGGATGCCGATGGCCGGTGACGGTGGAACGGTGACACGGCGGGCGGCCGGGGCCCGCGACGGAGAGGCGCCGGGCGGTGTGCTGTCCCGCGGCGTCGTCGTCCTGTTCGCGGTCGCCTGCGGGACGGCGGTGGCCAATGTCTACTTCGCCCAGCCGCTCCTGGTGACCATGGGCCACGACCTCGCCATGAGCCCGGCACTCGTCGGCAGCGTGGTCACCCTCACGCACGTCGGCTACGGGCTGGGCCTCTTCCTCCTCGTGCCGTTGGGCGACGTGACCGACCGCAAACGGCTCGTCGTGGCCCAGTTGCTGCTGCTGGTGGCGGCGCTCACCGTGGTGGCCGCCGCTCCCACGGCGGCGACGCTGCTCGTGGGCATGGCGGCGACGGGCCTGCTCGCGGTCGTCACGCAGACACTGGTGGCCTTCGCGGCGTCACTGGCCCCTGCCGCCGCGCGTGGACGGGTCGTCGGTGCCGTCACCAGCGGAGTGGTCACCGGGATCCTGCTCGCCCGCACCGTGTCCGGCCTGGTGGCCGACCTCGCCGGCTGGCGCTCCGTCTACCTGCTGTCCGCGTCGCTCACCGCCCTGCTCGCCCTGGTCCTGCACCGCGTGCTGCCACGCCACGGCGGCACTCCGCCGACGCCCCTGCGCTACGGGCAGCTCCTGCGCTCCACGATCACCCTGTTCGCGCGGGAACGGCTGCTGCGGCTCCGGGCCCTGTTCGCCCTCCTGGTCTTCGCCGCGTTCAGCACCCTGTGGAGCAGCGTCGCGCTGCCGCTCAGCGAGGCACCGTACTTCCTGTCCCACAGCGCGATCGGGGCGCTGGGCCTGATCGGTGTGGCGGGCGCCCTGGCCGCATCCGTGGCGGGCCGCCTGAACGACCGCGGGCTCTCCGGGCGGACCACGGGCGTCGCCCTGGCGCTGCTCACCGCCTCATGGGTGCCCCTGGCCTTCACCCGCAGCTCGCTCTGGGCCCTGTGCGTCGGGGTCGTCCTGCTCGACCTCGCCGTGCAGGCGGTCCACGTCACCAATCAGACGCTGATCCACGCACTGCACCCGGACGCGGGCAGCCGGCTGATCGGCGGATACATGGTCTTCTACTCGGTCGGCAGCGCCACCGGCGCCCTTGCCGCCACCTCCCTCTACACGGTGGCCGGCTGGGGCGCCGTGTGCGCACTGGGTGCCGCGTTCAGCTGCCTCGGGCTGCTGCTGTGGGCGTTCACCCGGCGCGGCGTCCCGGCCCCGGCCACCGGGACGGCGCCTCCCGGCACGGCGCACGGAAGGTGAGCGGCGTCGGCGCGGGGAGGTGGGAGGGAGCGGAGAGGAGTGGAGATCGTCCGACCCGGCCGGGCCTGTGTGCGGGAGACTGGGGCGTATGACCGCATCCGGTACCAAGAGCGATCTGCGTTTCTACCTCCAGTCCGCCCGCGACGCCCTGCTGTGGAAGCTGGACGGGGTGGCGGAGTACGACGTCCGGCGTCCGCTGACGCCCACCGGGACCAATCTGCTCGGGCTGGTGAAGCACGCCGCCGGTGTCGAACTGGGCTACCTCGGCGACGTGTTCGGCCGGCCGCACGGCGATCCGCTGCCCTGGCTGGCGGACGGCGCGGAGCCGAACGGCGACATGTGGGCGACCGCCGACGAGTCGCGGGAGTCCGTCGTGGCGCTGTACCGGCGGGCCTGGGCGCACGCGGACGCGACGATCGAGGCGCTGCCGCTGGAGACCGTCGGCCGGGTGCCGTGGTGGCAGGACGGCAAGGACGAGGTGACGCTGCACCACGCCGTGGTCCGCGTGATCGCCGACACCCAGCGGCACGCCGGCCACGCCGACGTCCTGCGGGAACTCATGGACGGCGCTGTGGGAATGCGGGAGGACAACACGGCGCTGCCGTCGTCCGATCCGGCGTGGTGGGAGGCCTACCGGGAGCGCCTGGAGGGCGCGGCCCGGCAGGCGGCGGAGCGGGAGGGCGGGCGGCCTGCCGTCAGCCCTTGACCGCGCCCGAGGTGAGGCCCTGGACGATGTGCCGGCTGGCGAAGGCGAAGAGGACCATGGTGGGCAGGATGGTGAGGACGGCCGCCGCGGACATCGAGCCCCAGTCGATGTTGAAGCTGGAGATGAAGCCGTTCAGGGCCGTCGGCACCGTCTTGTTGGCGTCGCTGTTCATCAGGGTCACCGAAAGGAACAGCTCGTTCCAGCAGTTGACGAAGTTGAAGATGAACGCGGCCACGATGCCCGGCCGCATCACCGGCAGCAGCACCCGCAGCAGCGCCCCGAGCCGGGACAGGCCGTCGATCATGGCGGCCTCCTCCAGCGCGTCCGGCACGTTCTCGAAGAAGCCGCGCAGCATCACCGTGCAGAACGGGATGCACACGGCGATGTAGACGAGGACCAGCCCGAGACGGTTGTCGACCAGGCGCAGGTCGGTCATCAGCAGGTACAGCGGGCCGAGCGCGATGAACGACGGGATCATCTGCGTGACCAGGGCCGCCATCAGCAGTGCGGACTTGCTGCGGAACTCGAAGCGGGCCAGCACGTACGCCGACAGCGTCGAGATCGCCGTGGCCACCGCGCCGGCGACGGTCGCCACGACCAGGCTGTTGACGAGGTACGTCCCGAAGTCCGCCTTGCCGAACAGGCCCTGGTAGTTCTCCAGCGAGAACCGCTCGGGCCAGTAGGAGATCGGGAAGGAGAAGATGTCGCCGGGCGCCTTCAGGCTGGTGACCGTGATCCAGTACAGCGGGAAGAGGGAGAAGACCAGCCACAGGCCGAGGAAGGTGAACTTGGTGGCCCGGCCGGCCCCGGTTTCCTTGCCGATCATGCGCGCGCCCCTCGCTCCGTCGTGCCCCGCCCGCCCCGGCGCTCCCGCGTGGCCAGCAGGAAGAACACCGCGAAGACCAGGAGGACGGCGACCACCAGCAGTCCGAGGGCGGAGGCCTTGCCGTAGTCGCCCTGCTGCGTGATCTTGATCATCCAGGTGGTCACGATGTGCGTCTCGTCGTTGGGCCCGCCCCCGGTCATGCCGAAGATCAGGTCCGGGAAGTTGAAGATCCAGATGACGCGCAGCAGCACGGTCAGCGCCAGCGTCACGCGGATGTACGGAATGGTGATGCGGAACAGCGTGCGGGCCTTGCCGGCGCCGTCCAGCGCCGCCGCCTCGTACAGCTCGTCGGGGATCGACTGGAGCGCCGCCAGGATCATGATCGCGAAGAAGGTGACGCCGTACCAGACGTTGGCGATCAGCACGGCGGTCATCGCCGTCTGCGGATCGGCCAGCCAGGCGACCGGCTCGTCGATCAGTCCCGCCTTCTGCAGCAGGTCGTTGACGACGCCGAACTCGCTGTTGAACAGCCAGCGGAACAGGATGCCGATGAGGAACCCGGAGATCGCCCACGGGAAGAAGATCAGCGCCTGGTAGAGCCCGCGGAAGCGGAACCGGCGGCGCAGCCACAGCGCGATCGCGAACCCGATCACCAGCTGCGGCACGATCGAACCGACCACCCACAGCAGGGTGTTGTCCACCACCGTGCTCCAGGCGGGGTCGGTGAAGACCTCGGTGAAGTTCTTCCAGCCCACCCACGAGGTGTCGGTCAGGTCGGTCAGGTTCCAGTTGCGGAACGCCATCTGACTGCCGGCGATCATCGGGTAGTAGGTGAAGACGGCGACGAAGACCGCGGCCGGCGCCATGAAGGCGGCGATCACCAGACCGCGCCGGGTGGTGAACTCCCGCCTGCGGCGGCCCCCCGCCGTGCCGCGGCCGGGCGGGGCGCCCTCCTTCCGTACGGAGGGCGCCGTCCGCGCGTCCGGCCTGGACGTGGTGGACATGGCTACTTCTTCCACTTCTCGGTCCAGTAGGCGTCCCAGCCGGCCAGCAGTTCCTTCGGCGACAGCTTGCCGAGGACCATCTTCTGCACGTCGGTGTCGGCCCGCTGCTGCCACTCGGCCCACCAGGCGACGCCGCGCGGCTGGGTGACGACGAGGTATGTGTCCGGGTTCTCCGTCATGGTGACGTAGCTGGCCCACGGGCCGGTCCGGTAGAACTCGTCCTGGGCGGCCGACTTCAGGATCGGCACCAGGCTGTTCTTCTTGGTGAACGCCGTCGACGCCTCGCCCTCGGACAGGAACTCGACCAGCTTCACCGCCTCGGCCTTGTGCTTGCTGCCGTCGGCCACCCCCCATCCGGCGGTGGCCAGCGGCTGCACGGTCTTGCCGCTGGGCCCGGCCATCAGCGGAGCGGTGCTCCACTGGTCCTTGTCGATCGACTTGGACTCCGAGACGGTCGCGATGACCTCGGGGTCCTGGAGCAGGAAGGCGGTCGAGCCGTTGGAGAAGCCCTCGACCATCTCCGGATAGCCCCACGCCACCGACGACTTGGGCGAGGCCTGCCGGAACAGCTTGAGGTAGGTCTCCATGGCGTCGAGCGCCTCGGGCGCGGAGAAGATGGTGCTGCCGTCCTTCAGCCGGTAGCCGTTGGCCGGGTCGATCTTCTCGGCGACGTACGCCTCGATCGCGGCGGTGGCGTTGCTGTGCGCGTTGGCGCCGCCGCGGAAGGCGTAGCCGTAGCGGCGTTCCGCCGGGTCGTGGATCCGCGCGGCCTGCTCCAGCAGCTCGTCCCAGGTGGCGGGCGGCTCGTCGAAGCCGGCCTGCTCGATCAGGTCGGTGCGGTGGAAGAGGCTCAGCCCGTAGAAGCCGTAGGGGACGAAGTACGTCCGGCCCTTGTCGTCCTCGGAGGCCGCGACGGCGTTGTCGGTCAGCGCGTCCCAGCCCTTCCAGCCGGCGAGGTCCTTCTTCATGTCGTACAGCCAGCCGTTGTTCGACCACGGGCCGACGGTGATGTCCCGCACCTCCAGGACGTCCACACCGCTGCCGGACTGCAGCATCTGCTGGATCTTCTGGTCGGCCTGCTCGGTGGGCGGGGAGACGAGGTTGACCTTGATCTTGGGGTTCTGCTGCTCGAAGTCGGCGATCAGCTTTTCGAGCAGGTCGGTGCGGGCGGGGTTGGTCAGGCTCTCCACCATGCTGAGGGTGACCGTGCCGTCCGCACCGGGGCTCATGGTGGAACAGCCGGTCAGGACCATCACGGCGGCGGTGCCGGCCGCGAGGGCTGCCGTCCTTCTTCTCATCGTGCTGACCTCTTCCTTGGGTGTACGGGGGTGACGGCGGCGCGAGACGGTGTGCGGCCGGCTAGCGCGGGTGCCGCTGCTCGCGCGCCGCGCGGGCCCAGGCGCCGAGGACGGGAACGCAGCGCTCGGCGAAGTACTCGTAGTCCTCGGCGGTGTTGTAGACATGCGCGGACAGCCGCACGTAGCCGACGCCGCCGAAGCTGGTGAACGCCGCCTCGACGCCGAGTTCCGCGGCGGCCCGGTCGCGCAGGGCGTCGGCCGTGACACGGCTGTCCGCCAGGCCCTCGGGCAGCCGCACCAGCCGCATGCCCGGCACGGGCATGCCGACGTCGACGGAGGCGTCCTCACCGGTCAGTTCGGCGAACGCGGCACCCACGATCCGCTCGGCGTAACCGGCCAGGTCGGCCATGTAGCGGCGGGCGGCCGGCCAGCCCCAGGTGGTGTCGACGAAGTCGAGCGCCGTCGCGGCGGCGAGGTAGCCGGTGGCGTCGATCGTGCCCTGCTGGTCGAAGCGGTCGGGGAAGGGATCGGCGGCGCCCCAGGAGTCGATCAGCGGGTACAGGTGGTCGCGGAGCGGGCCGCGCGCCACCAGCGCCGCCGTACCGCGCGGCGCGCAGCCCCACTTGTGCAGGTTGCCCGCCCAGAAGTCGCAGTCCAGGCCGTCGAGCGGGGCCTCGATCAGGCCGGGCGCGTGCGCGGCGTCCACCAGCAGCGGGATGCCGCGCCGGCGCGCCTGCGCACCGATCAGGTCCACCGGCAGCCGGCGGGCGGTCGCGGAGGTGATCTGGTCGACGACCAGGAGAGCGGTGGCTTCACCGACCTCGGCCATCACGGCCTCGTACGCCTGCTCCGCACCGGCGTCCAGCGGCACCCGGGCGGTGCGCACCCGGCCGCCCCAGCGGCGGGCCAGCCGTTCGGCGCCCATCGTGACGGCGCCGTAGCCGTGGTCGGTGACGACGATCTCGCCACCGGCCCGGTGCCCGAGACCGGCGAACACGACGCTCACCCCGGCGCTCGCGTTCGGCACCAGGGCCAGGTCACCGGGGTCCACGCGGAGGAAGGCCGCGAGGTCGACCCGGGCCGCCGCGATCCGCTGCGGCAGTTCGGGGAACCACACCACCGGCGCGCCGTCCATCCGCGTCCGCAGTTCCTGCTGCCGCTCCTGCGCCACCAGCGGCACGGCCCCGAACGAACCGTGGTTGAGGTGGCGCAGGGCGGGGTCCAGCGACCACGCCCGCGCCGCCGGACGGCCGTCGGCCAGCAGCAGGGGGCGCGGTGCGGTGGTGACCTCGGTCTCGCTCACAGGGCTCCCGTCTCGAAGACCTCGTACGGCTCCGAAAGCGCGTGACATCAGACTTCCGGGCCGAGACGTATGATGACTCGGGATGGTGGCATGCCTATTTCGGCCATGACAAGACCTGTGCAGCGAGACAAGTCAGATGACTCACGGTCGATACATCCAAGACATCTGATCTCTCGGGCTCGCTACAGTGCACCCGGGGAACGGGCGCGCACGCCGGGGCGGACGCGTCCCCCGGGGGCGGGCGCACGCCGCCGCCCGTCCGGCAGGGGAGGAATCGGATGTCCGCAGTCGACAAGGCGTTCCACGGCCTACGGCACATGATCGCCACCGGGCGGCTCGGCGCCGGGCAGCGCATCCCTCCCGAGGCGGACCTCTGCGAGGAACTGGGCGTCTCGCGCGGCTCGTTGCGGGAGGCGGTGCGCATGCTGGCGGCCCTCGGCGTGATCGAGCCGCGGCACGGCTCCGGCACCTACGTCTCCCAGCTGAGGCCGGAGGACCTCATCGGCAGCCTCTCGCTGACCCTCCAACTGCTGCCGCTGCCCGGCCTGCTGGAGGTGTACGAGATCCGGCGCGTCCTGGAGGCGCATGTCGCGGCCCAGGCCGCCGCGCGCGCGACCCCGGAGACCGTCGACACGCTGTTCTCGCTGATCGAGGCCATGGAGGCGACCGAGGACCCCGCCGAGGCGTCGGACCTCGACCACCGTTTCCACGCGGAGATCGCCCGCGCGGCCGGCAACCCTACCCTCGCCTCCCTGCTGGCGGTCTTCCGCGCCCGCTCCCGCAAGTACCAGGTGTTCACCCTGCCCGAGGGGCCGGAGCTGCGGCGCAAGAGCGACGCCGACCACCGGGTGCTGGCCACCGCCATCGCGGACCGCGACCCGGGCGCCGCGGCGGGCGCCGCCGAGGCCCACGTCGCCCAGACGGAACGCTGGCTGCGCGCGCTGATGCCACCGGTGGAGGAGGACGACACCACCGCCTGACCGTCACGACCGTCTGACCGGCAGCACCACCTGTCCTACCTGACCGGCAGCACCGCCCGCCCGCGGGCGCACCCGCTCGCTCGCGCGTGCCGACGTACCCACTTTTTTGTGCGTACTGGGCAGCGCGCCGGTCCCGGCCGAGACTGAAGGGGACGGGCAGGCGTCAGGAGGCGGTGGCCTCGCGGGTGTCTGCCGCGTCGTGGGCCAGTCGGTCCAGGCGGCGGTGGCCCCAGTCGGAAAGGGGGGAGAGGGCCTCGGCGAGATCCCGGCCGAACGGGGTCAGGGAGTACTCGGTCTTCAGCGGAAGCACGTCGTACACCCGCCGGTCCACCAGTCCGTCCGCCTCCATCTCGCGCAGCGCCTGGGTCAGCACCTTCTCGGTGAGGCCCGGCACCCGTCGGCGCAGTTCGGCCGGCCGGTGCGGACCGGATTCCAGCTGCCACAGCAGCGTGGTCTTCCACTTGCCCTCGATCACGGCAATGGCGGCGGTCACTCCGCAGACGTTCGGATCGTGCCGTCGCTGCGCCATGCCCTGCCCCTTTCCTCATCAATTGCCCTGCATATTACGGGAGTTCGAGCATGTCCGTGCACACCGACCCGTCATCCGAGCAGTCCGCCGTCACCGTCCTCGGGCTCGGCCCGATGGGCCGCGCGCTGGCCGGCGCCTTCCTGGACGCCGGTCTGCGCACCACCGTGTGGAACCGCACCCCGGGCCGGGACGGCGACCTGGTGGCCCGTGGCGCGACGGCGGCGCCCTCACCGGAGGCGGCGGTCGCCGCGTCCCCGCTCACCGTCGTCTGCGTGGTGAACTACGACGCCTCCGACGCCGTGCTGCGCCAGGACGCCGTCGCCGCCGTCCTCAAGGGCCGCACGGTCGCGAACCTGACCGCCGACACGCCCGACCGCGCCCGGGACACCGCCGAGTGGGCCGAGCGGCACGGCATCCGCTACCTGGACGGCGCGATCATGACGCCCACCCCGACCATCGGCACGGACGACGCGGTGTTCCTGCTCAGCGGCCCCGAGGAGCTGTACCGGGAGCACCGGCCGGTGCTGGCGGCGCTGGGCGGCAGCCAGACCCACCTCGGGGAGGACATCGGCCGGGCGGCGGCGTACGACATCGCGCTGCTCGACATCTTCTGGACGGCGATGGCGGGCTACGCGCACGCCCTCGCGGTGGCCCGCGCCGAGGGTGTCACCGCCACCGAACTCGCCCCCTTCGCCGGCGGCATCGCCGCGATCCTGCCGCCGCTGTTCACGGAGTTCGCTGCCGACGCCGACGCCGGCACGTACTCGGGCGAGCTGAACCCCATCACCTCGGCCGTGTCGACCATGTCCCACGTGGTGCACGCCGCCGAGGCCCACGGCATCGACGCGAGCGTGATGCGCGTGATCGAGGGGCAGGCGCGGCGGGTCGTCGCGCTCGGACACGGCACGGACGGGTTCACCCGGGTCGCCGAACTGCTCGCCCGCCGCTGACCCGGCCCGGGCGGTCTCAGAACGGCAGGGGGCGGGCGTGCACCACCTCCAACCGGGAGACCGCCCGGGTCAGCACCACGTACAGCCGGTGCAGGCCGCGCTCCTCCGCCTCCGCCACGTCGGCCGGTTCGACGGCCACCACGTGGTCGTACTCCAGGCCCTTGACCAGGCTCGCCGGCACCACGGAGACCCGCGCACCCACCTCCTCGGGCCCCGCCGCGTCCACCCCCGCCCCGGCCAGCGCCTCCCGCAGCCGGGGCACCTGCGCGTCCGCCGCGACGACCCCGACGCTGCCCTCGCGCCCCAGCGCGTCCCGCACGGCGGCCACCACCGCGTCCGGCAGCGCGTCCGGCGCGGCGACCTCCCGCAGGCGCAACGCGCCGTCGCGGCGCAGCGAACGGGCCGCCGGAACATCGACGTCCAGCCGTTCCAGCAGCCGGTTGGCGAGCGCCACCACCGCCTGCGGCACCCGGAATCCGGTGGTCAGCGGGACCACCGCCGCGTCCGGCTTCCCCAGGTGCCGCAGCACCGCGGGCCAGGAGCGGGCCGCCCACGGCGTGGTGCCCTGCGCCAGGTCGCCGAGCACGGTGAGCGAACCGAAGGCGGCGCGGCGGGCGACCGCCCGGCACTCCATCGGGGAGAGGTCCTGGGCCTCGTCGACCACGACGTGGCCGTACCCGTCCGGGTGCTCGATCAGCCCGGCGATCTCGTCCAGCAGCACCGCGTCGGCGGCCGACCAGCGCGCCGACTTCCACGAGCGCGGCGGCCTCGCCCACAGCAGCGCCTTCTGCTCCACGTCGTCCAGCACGCCGTCGGCCGCGGCGGCCAGCGCCTCCGGGTCGCCGAGCAGCCCGGCCAGCACCTCCTCCGCGCGCACCCGGGGCCACACGGCGTCGACGTACGCGGACACCGGGCGCGCGCGTTCGATCCGGCGGACCCAGGCGGTGGACCGCGGCCCGCCGCGCCGCTCGGCCCGCTCCCGCAGGACCCGCACGATCCGGGCCCGCACCCGCTCCCGCCCGACGGCGTACGGCGGTTCCTCGGCCCGTACGTCGGCGACGATCGCGGCGGTCTCCTCCGGCTCGACGCGCCAGCGGTAGGAGCCGTCGGGCACGGCGAGGGCGTCGGCCCGGCCGGTGCGCACCCGCGCGTACAGCGCACGGCGCAGCACCTCGGCCATCCGCTCGTCGTGCTTGAGGACGGCGGCCGGCCCGGAGTCCGTCCCGGTGACCGGCTGCCGGGCGATCTCCTCGGCCAGGGTCGACTGCCGCACGCCGGTCTCGCCGAGGGCGGGCAGCACCTCGGAGATGTACGACAGGAAGGTGCGGTTGGGTCCGAGGACGAGCAGTCCGCCGCGCCGGATGCGGCCCGGGTGGCTGTAGAGCAGATACGCCGCCCGGTGCAGGCCGACGGCGGTCTTGCCGGTGCCGGGCGCGCCCTGCACGCACACGGAGGCGCCCAGGTCCCCGCGGACCAGGTCGTCCTGTTCGGGCTGGATGGTGGCCGCGATGTCCCGCATGGGGCCGACGCGGGGCCGCTCGATCTCCCGGGCGACGATGCCGCTGACCCGTTCCTCGCCGCGCGCGAGGTGCTCGTCCTCCAGACCGGTCAGGTCGGCGGAGTCGCCCCGGCTGCCGGGCGCCCAGCCGAACCGGCGGCGCACGGCGACGCCCTGCGGATCGCGGGCGGAGGCCTGGTAGAAGGCGCGGGAGACGGGCGCCCGCCAGTCGACGACGAGGGGCGGGGCGGCCGGGTGCTCGGTGATCCGCAGCCGCCCGACGTGATAGCTCTGCCCGGCGTGGCCGGTGCCGGTGCGGCCGCCGCTGTCGTCGGTGTCCGTGAAGTCTAGGCGGCCGAAGAAGAGCGGGCCCGGAGGCAGTTCGCGCAGTTCCTCGGCGCGGCTGCGCAGCCGGCGGCCGAGGACCTCGGCGTCGGCGCCGGAGGCGGAGACGTCCTCGCCGGTGACGACCTCCTCCCGGGCGCCGTCCAGCATGGCGGCGAGGGCGCTGCGGCAGCGGTCGTGGTGGGCGCGTTCGTGGGTGAGGGCGTGCCGGAGGGCGGGCTCGGGTGACGTCATTCCACCGAGCGTACCGAAAAAGCAACCGAGTTACATTTTTTACTCTGCCTCAAGCGGGAGGCGCGCCGCGCTGCCGTGACACCCGATGGCTCGGCCGACCCGCACCGCGCCTCACCCGCGAGCCGCCGCACGCTCCCCCAGCAGCCGCGGCACCGCCTCCGCCAGCACCCCGAACGCCCGCTCCGCCGCCGCCACCGCGTCGCCCCGCACCTCCTCGACCCGCTCCCCCGCCGCGATCCGGCGCCAGTTCTCCTGCGCGAGGATCCGCCGTACGGCGACGATCTGTCCGGCGGCGAGGCGCCCGCCGAGCCCTCCGCCGAGCGCCTCCGCCAGTGCCTCCTCGGACCGCTCCAGATGCCCGTACAGTCGCGCGACCAGCGCCGGAGTGCCGTACAGCAGCGAGTGGAAGGCCAGCACCTCGGGATCGTCGCTGAGCCCGGTGACCGGGTCGCGGCGCCGCAGCCCCTCCAGGAAGTGCCGGCGCAGCGCCTCCACCGGCGTCGGCCCCTCGCCCGCCACCCGCGCGGCCTCGCCCTCGTGGTCGGCGATCCGGTACAGGACGAGGTCCTCCTTCGCCGGGAAGTACCGGAAGAGCGTCGGCTTGGAGATCTCGGCGGCGGCGGCCACCTCGGCCACGGACACCGCGTCGAAGCCCCGCTGGAGGAACAGCCGGATCGCGGTGTCCGACACGGTCCGGTAGGTCCGCTGCTTCTTGCGCTCGCGCAGCCCGATCTCGCTCATGCGCCGAGCCTACGGTCCCGGCCCCGGCCCCGGACCGATGTCCCACCGCGCTCCGCAACCCACCGGGGCCGTCTCAGCCGGCCGGCCCGCGACGCCTCACCCCCCGGCCCGCGCGGCACGCCTCAGCCGACCGGCCCGCGACGCCTCAGCCCCGGCCCCGGACCGATGTCCCGCCGCGCTCCGGAACCCACCGGGGCCGTCTCGGCCGCCCGGCCCGTGGCGCCTCAGCCCCGGCCCGCGCGGGACGTCTCAGCCGACCGGCCCGGGACACCTCACCCCCCGACCCGCGCGAGACGTCTCAGCCGACCGGCCCGGGACACCTCACCCCCCGGCCCGCGCGGGACGCCTCAGCCGGTCGGCCCGTGGCGGCGCCGCCAGTCCGCCAGGGCGTCCGCGATCCGCTCCGGGGCCGGCACCGAGTCCAGGCCGAGCGGCACGGCGGCGCCGGCCAGGATCCGGTGCAGCTTGGCGCCCGTGCGCAGCAGCTGCCGCCGGCCGGTGTCGTGCTCGGGGCCCAGGGAGAGGGCCGCGCGGATGAGGTCGGTGAACACCGACTGGGCCCGCTTGTAGTCGATGAGCAGCGGCAGGTCGTGCCGCCAGCCCCGCGAACCGCCCGGCCGCACCGCCTCGACGGCGGCCACCCACCGCCGGGTGAGCACGCGGGCCTGCCACTCCGGATAGCGCATCAGGTACAGGTGGGTGGCCAGGTCGTACAGCGGGTCGCCGACCATGGCGAGTTCCCAGTCGATCGTCCACAGCCGCTGCCCGGGGTCCACGACGAAGTTCTCGCGGTGCAGGTCGGCGTGGAGCAGGCAGAAGGGGCGCCCGGTCAGGCCCGACACGTGTTTCCTGAGGTGGTGGAAGGCGTCGCCGTCCACTCCGGCCGCCTCGAACAGCGCACCGAAGTCGTCCAGGTTCGCCCGGTAGACGCTGTCCTCCGTGAAGCAGACCAGCCGTTCCAGGAACCCGTTCGTGTCACCGTCCTCGGGACGGTCCCGTGCCTCGCAGCGCCGTTTCACGACGAGCGTCTCCGGTGTGACCGCGGCCAGTTCGCGGAAGAGCCGCACGATCTGCGCGAGCAGCGGGCCCGGGATCGAGCGGCCGGACGTCCGCAGCGCGCCGAGCGTCCGCCCCTCGACGAAACGTTGCAGCCGCAGCCCGCCGAACTCCCTGATGCGCGGGATGCCCGTGATCCGTCCGCTCAGCGCGCCGAGCAGCTGCTCCTCGGAGTCGAAGCAGCGCCGGTCGAACCAGAGCAGACCGGTGCGCGGCTCCCGGCACTTCCACCGTGCGGGCGCGGCCGTCCCCGACCCGTCACCGGTCACGTCACCGGTCACGTCGCCGGTCCGGTCGCCGGTCCGGTCGCCGGTCCGGCCGTCGGTCCGGTCGCCGGCAGTGTCGTCGGCCAGGGGGAAGACGTAGGTCTCGTGGTGGTAGCCCTGGAGGGGCCCCTCGACCGCACTGGCGTTCCCGCACGCCTGGACCGCGTGCCGCCGGGCGGCAGAAGGTGTTTCGGGTGACATGGGCCCGTTTCTCTCGCACTGGACCCTTCCGCGGGTGACAGAAGTGGCAGTACGTTACTCCCGCCGTCGCCGCGCTTCCCATCGGACTCGTCCCGTTCGCCGAAGTCGCCCCACCGGAGGACGTCGTACGCGCGCGTGTACGGCGCGGAGGGGCTGCCGCACCGGCACGACCGGCGGGCCGGGCGTCAGGAACGGACCGCCCGCAGCACCGGCTCCAGCGAGTCCACGACCATCTCCGCCCCCGCGTCCCGCAGCAGCTTGCCCTTGCGTTCGTTGCGGGCGTAGCCGAGGAACGGCACGCCGGCCGCGCGGGCGGCGAGCAGGTCCGACGGGGTGTCGCCGATCATCAGCGCGGTCGCCGGGGCGGCGCCCATGGCGTTCAGGGCGCGGTGGATGCAGTGCGGGTGGGGTTTGAGGTGGTTCAGCTCCTGGGTGCGGCCGTAGATGTGCGGGGCGAAGCAGGAGACGAGACCGCGGGAGTCCAGGTACTCGCGGACCACGCGCGGGGAGTTGTTGGTGGCGACGGCCAGCCGGGAGCCCACCGCGGTCCAGGTGCGGATCAGCGGGTCGGCGTACGGGGTGGGCATCGCCGTGGCGGTGGCCCGCAACTCCTCCTTGGTGAGGCGTTCCTCCAGCTCCGCGACCAGGTCGCTGCCCGGGTGGCGGCGGTCGACGGCGCGCAGCACCACGTGCGGGTCCAGCGAGTCGCGTTCGGTCTCCGTCAGCAGCCCGTGCAGGCCGCGCCCCTCCAGCCAGGACGCCAGGTCGTTCGCCACCCGCTCCGCCGAGTGCCCGGCGAACAGGCGGCAGACGGGCCCGTCGAAGTCCCACAGCACCACACGGGCACCTTTGATCAGGTTCCGTAGTTCGTTCGGTTCCGTCTCGGTCACTTCCGTCACCGGACCGGTCTGTGTCGCATCAGAAGTCACTAGGAGAGTGTCAGGTCCGTGGTGATGGTTTCCCAGAGGGCGTCGAACCACTTCTGGGATTCCTCCACGAACGCCTGGTCCCGCCGGCCGGCCCGCTTGAGGAAGGAGAACAGCAGCGACTGGGAGCCCAGCACGTCGTACATCTCCAGGGTGCGGCTCTCCCACTCCTCCTCGCGGCGGGTCAGCATGTAGTAGCCGATCAGCGCCTCCTCGCCGTTGAGCAGGTACAGCTTCACCGGCGGCGTGAACGGCAGCGCACGGAACGACACCCGTACGTCGATGCCGTGGGTGGCGCGCAGGGCCAGGAGGTTGTGCTGGAGCCCCCGGGCCTGGGCGTTGCGCATCGCCAGCCAGCGGTCGTGCACCGCGCTGTTCCCGCCGTCGTCCTCCGTGACGGGGACGGGGAAGGCGAGGTTGATCTCCCGGGACGGCAGCATGATGCGGACGTCGACCGACGTCGGGCGGATGCGGCCCTCGTGGATGTGCCGGACGGGCTCGCCGAGCGCCAGCATGAAGCTCTCGGCGGTCAGGCAGACCGCGTCGATGCGCACCTGGGCCGGGGCGAACGCCTCCGTCAGGCGCGGCGCGAGGCCCACCATCGTCGGCTGCGGCTCCTCCCGGACGGGCGCCGGCTCGGCGATCCGCGGCGGGCTGCCCTTGCTGACGTTGCTGAGCAGTCCGTCCTCCTGGAGCGCGCGCACGGCCTGGCGCACGGTGCCGCGCTCCACGCCGAACTCCTCGGCCAGCTCGGCCTGGGTCGGCAGGCGGTCGCCCGCCTTCAGCCGACCGGCCCGGATGCGTTCCCGCAGGATGTCGGCGATCTCCTGGGGCGAGAGCCTGCTGCTGCCGTTCACTGCCACGTTCTCCTGGGTCACGACCAAACGCTACAACTCCCACCCATCTACGGCGAGTTATTTGGAAGTTGTTTATGAGTACTAGCCAAGTGGGGACAACTTAAACAGAGTTGGCCGCCAACTCACTCAAGTTGGCGGACGTTGTGATTCCGTCGCAGCCGCGACCGCAGGCCCGAAGGGGGAACACCATGCCCGTCCTCGCCCTGATCTCCGCCGTCGTCGTGATCACCATCGAGCAGCTGGTCCAGTGGCGGTACGGCATGGCCGGCCTCGTCGGCCTGCTGCTGCTCACCATAGGCATCCGGGCCAACAGCCCGCGGTGCAGCTCCGCCGGGGCCGTACTGCTGGCGCTGCTGGTGGCGCGGCCGGCCGTCAGCTGGTGAGCTCCAGCTCCGAACTGATCGTCTCCCAGAGCGCGTTGAACCACAGGTGCGACTGCTCCACGAACGTCGTGTCCCGCAGCCCCGTCCCCTGCGCGAAGTCGAACAGCATCGACCGCACGCCCTGGGTGTCGTACATCTGCAGGTTCTCCTCGTCGATGCGCGCCTCGCGGCGGGAGACCGTGTAGTAGGCGAACAGCGCCTCGACGCCGTTGAGCAGGTACAGCTTCACCGGCGGCGTGAACGGCAGCGCACGGAAGGAGACCCGCACGTCGATGCCGTGGGTGGCGCGCAGGGCGAGCAGGTTGTGGCGCAGCACCTGGCCCTGGGCGTTGCGCATCGCCAGCCACCGCTCGTGCACCGGGTCCTCGGCGCCATCGCGCCCGCCGACCGGCGCCGGGAAGGCCAGGTCGATGTTCCGGCCGGGCAGCAGCACCCGCACGTCGACCTTGGCCGGTTTCAACCGTCCCGCGTGGATCTGCCGCAGCGGCTCGCCCAGGGCGAGGTTGAGCGAGATGAGGGTCAGGCAGACGGCGTCGATCTCGACGTGCTCGGCCGCGAAGGCGGTGGCGATCCGGGGCGCGAGGGCGACCGTGGTGGGCTGCGGGGGCGCCGCGGGGCCCGCCGCGATGCCGGGGCCGGCGGCGACGGTCGCCGGTGCGCCCCTGGCGACGTTGGTGATCAACTCCTCGGACCGCAGGATGCGCAGTGCCCGGCGCACCACGGGGCGCTCCACGCCGAACTCGGCGGCGAGCTGGGCCTGGGTGGGCATGCGCTGGCCCGGCCGCAGCGCTCCGGACCTGATCCGCGCGCGCAGTTCGTCGGCCACCTCGCGATGTGTTCTCTGTGGCCGCTGTGACTTCTTCCGCCCATTGACGGAGGCGTGTTCCGGGTCCACAACCGCACACTACAACTTCCCGCCATCTCCAGGCAGTTCCGCGGTAGGTGGTTATAAGCCTCTTCCAAGTGGAGAGAACTAAGAACAAGTTGGTCACCAACTTGGCCAACCTGCTTGATCTTCTGAGGGGTTGGCCACCGGGTCGGCGGGAGAGGAGCAAGTTCTCGCCGGTCCGGCCGGAGCACACCCCTGGGACCACCGGCCGGGCTCCCTTCCGGAGGGGAGCCGGGAGTCCGCCGGCCGCACCACCCGCACCACCACAACTGAACAGCTCGCTACGGATGAGTGCTCACCCGTCGTCGGCGGAAGGAGGCAGGCAGCAGGGGCGCGAGAGCGACAGCGCTCAGAACAGGTCCGGGCACCACGGTCGCCTGGACGTACGCAGCAGGGCGTCGGCCTGACGGGCGGCGCCCGCTCGTTCTTCCCGCACCCGGCCCAGCGCCGCCAGCCGCACCGCGGACTCGTCGCCCAGCCACAGCGTCGCCAGGTCCGCCACGTCCAGCACGAGATCGGCGTCCTCGGCGGTCCGCGCGCAGGACCCCGTACCGTCCGCCGCGGCCTCCAGCCGGTACCGCCCGCCGGCCGGCCCGCCCGCGTCGGCCACCTCCAGCACCAGCGACCCCGCCACCTGGTACGTCCGCGCCTCCAGCGCCCGCACGACGTCCAGGATCCGCACCCACAGCCAGTCCGCGTGCGTGGTGACGGCGGCGGCGCGCGGGTCCGGCAGGAAGTGCGGCAGCAGGTCGTCCGGGGCCCGCCAGCCCGTCTTCACCCACACCACCCAGTCGATCGAGCACAGGTAGCGCCACAACGCCCGCTCGGCCGCCGGCGTCACCCCGATCAGCCACTTGACCCGCGCCGTGTTCAACGGCTGCTTGCCGTCACCCCAGTTGTCGTCCGCCGTGTACGCGGCCATCCCCTCGACCTCGCCGCCCGCCGAGCGGTACACCACGTAGTACGGCTCCTGGAACGTCGGGTGGAACCGCACCGCACCGGTGGTGATCCTCCACCACAGCTCGTCCCGGCCGACCGCGCCCGGCTGCGCCCGCCGCAGCCGCTCGTGCAGGTCGGGGCCGAGCTTGCGGACGTCCTCCGCGTCCACCAGGTCGACCCGGCCGCCGTCCTCCGGCCCCGCCCAGCGCGGGTCGAGACCGGCCCGCGGCACGTCGATCGTCCACTCGGTGGTCGAGGTGGCCGGGCCGAAGCCGTACCGCCCGTAGATCGGGTACTCGGCGGCGATCAGCGTCGCGACGACGTCGCCGCGCTCCCGCGCCGCGGCCAGGTCCCGCGTCATCATGCGGGTCAGCAGGCCGCGGCGGCGGTGGGTGGCGGTGACGGTGACGTTGGAGACGGCGTCGGCGGCAACGGTCGCGCCGCCGACGACGGTGAGTTCCTGCGCGAAGGAGCGGAACGTCGCCACGCACCGCCCGCCGTCGAACGCCCCCAGCGACCGGCCGGGCGTGAACTGCGCCCGGCGCGCGTCGAGGATCTCCTGGGAGAGCGTGGGTTCCCTCAGGAACCCGGTGTTCAGGGCCCGTTGCCAGTCGGCGAACTCGGTCTCGTCGATCGGGCGTACGTCGATGTCGGCGCGGGAGGTCATGGGCTCACGGTAGGTCGGCCGTGCGGCGGGTGTCGAAGCGGTTTTTCCGCGCCCGCGCTCCCGCGGCACTCAGCCGAGCAGGTCGTCGACCTGCGCCTCCCCGTCCCGGTAGCGGCGCGCGATCTCCGCGCTGCACTCGTCGGCCGTGCGCTGCAGCCGCTGCCGCCGCCGGGACACCTGCTGCTCGTAGCGCACGAGCCGCCCCATCGCGGTGTTCAGCTCACCGTCCGTGCGCGCCGCCAGGTCGGACAGCTCCCCCTCGCCGAGCATCTCGGCCGCCAGCCGCCGGTACTCCTCGCTCCGCGGCGTCCCCAGCGTCACATGGCGGGCCGAGGAACGGTGCCGGGCCGGGCCGTCCCGCAGGATCTCCGGCAGCCGCTGCACCACGGAGGCGTCCTGGGCCGCGACCGCCGAGGGCGTGGCCGACGGGACCCGGCGGGCCAGCTCCGCCCGCAGGATGTCGATCCGCCCCTGGAGCAGCCGCCGCACGTAGCTGAGGTCGGCCTCGTCGCGCTGCGCGTCACGCCGCACCGCACGCAGTTCGGGCAGGCTGAGCACGGTCAGATCGGACGCCGGACCGTCCTCGGGCAGCACCGGGCTGTCCGTGCGCTGCGTGGGCGGGCGGTGGAACTCGCGCTCCCCGATCCCCGCCTGGGTCAACCGGACAGCCGCAGGCGGCTGCCCCATTCCCGCTGTGCTCATGTGCCTCAACCGTCCCCTCGACCGGCGTGTGCCAGCATCGTGCCACCCCAAGCGGCCACATTGTGAGCGAGTGTCCCCGATCCGCCCCAGATGGGCGCTAAGGAGTAAAAATAGCCCGACCGGGGGACGGCGTGGGCCGCCGTCGGGCGATTGTTCGCCGACCGGCATGATGGCCGTATGCGTGCGGTGGTGCAGAGGGTCGACGGCGCGAGCGTCGTCGTGGACGGCGAGACGGTGGGCGCGATCGAGGGCGAGGGACTGTGCGTCCTCGTCGGGGTCACGCACGAGGACACCACGGAGAAGGCGGCCCAGCTCGCCCGCAAGCTCTGGTCGATCCGGATGCTGCACGACGAGAAGTCGTGCAGCGACATCGGCGCGCCGCTGCTGGTGATCAGCCAGTTCACCCTTTACGGCGACGCCCGCAAGGGCCGCCGCCCCACCTGGAACGCCGCCGCCCCCGGCGACCTCGCCGAACCGCTGGTCGACGAGGTCGTGGCGCAGCTGCGCGCCCTGGGCGCGACGGTGGCGACGGGCCGCTTCGGAGCGGCGATGCGGGTGTCGCTGACCAACGACGGCCCGTTCACCGTGCTGCTGGAGATCTGAGCCGGCTCAGGGCTCGACGACGGTCTCCTGCGCCGCCGCGGTCTCCCCGGCGACCAGCCGCGCGTCCACCGGCACGTTCCGCTTCACCAGCGCCAGTGCCACCGGACCCAGCTCGAAGTGGCGCGCGGACGTCGTCACGAAGCCGACCTTCCGCCCTTCCGGGCCCGCCTCGCCCGAACCGGAGGCGTCCCCGCCCACGAGCCGGACCTCGGTGCCCCGCACGGGCAGGTGGACCTCGCTGCCGTCCAGGTGCAGGAAGACCAGCCGGCGCGGCGGCTTGCCCAGGTTCTGCACCCGGGCGACCGTCTCCTGGCCGCGGTAGCAGCCCTTCTGCAGGTGCACCGCGCCGCCGATCCAGCCCAGCTCGTGCGGGATGGTGCGGTGGTCGGTCTCGAAGCCGAGCCGGGGCCGGTGCTGCTCGACGCGCAGCGCCTCCAGCGCGAGGATCCCGGCCGGCGGTCCCACCGTCCCGGCGTACGACTCCAGCTCCGCGCGCGGCAGGAACAGATCACGTCCGTACGGCGTCTCGCGCACGACGACGCCCTCCGGGACCTCCGCGATCGAACCGGCCGGCAGGTGCACCACCGCGGTGTCGGCGGTGCGGTCGGCGACCTCGACCCGGTAGAAGAACTTCATCGACTCCAGGTAGGCGATCAGCGCCTGCTGCGTGCCGGGCTCGACGTGCGCCCAGACCGTCTCCCCGTCGTCCACCAGGTAGAGCGCGTGCTCGATGTGGCCGTTGGCGGAGAGGATCAGCGCTTCGGTGGCCTGGTGCGGCGGCAGCTCGCTGACGTGCTGGGTGAGCAGCAGGTGCAGCCAGCCGAGCCGCTCGGGACCGGAGACGGTGACCACCCCGCGGTGGGACAGGTCGACGAAACCGGTGCCGTCGGCGAGGGCGCGCTGCTCGCGGAACAGGTCGCCGTAGTGGGCGGCCACGCCTTCGTCCACGCCCTCGGCGGGGACGGCGCCGGGCAGGGTCAGCAGAGGGCTCTTCATACCACCAGCCTACGACTCGGTAGTTGAAGCCTTCAGGGAACAGTCCTCGCACCGGCCGAAGATCGCGAAGTGCTTCATGTCGGTGTCGAAGCCGAACTGCTTGCGCAGCTTGGCGGTGAACTCGGCGGCCACCGACAGGTCGGCCTCGATCACGTTCGTGCAGTCCCGGCAGACCAGGTGGATGTGGTGGTGCCGGTCCGCGAGGTGGTACGTCGGTGCGCCGTGCCCGAGATGGGCGTGCGAGACGAGCCCGAGCTCCTCCAGGAGCTCCAGCGTGCGGTACACGGTGGAAATGTTGACCCCCGACGCCGTCTTCCTCACTTCGCCGAGGATGTCGTCGGGGGTCGCGTGTTCCAGGGTGTCGACGGCTTCGAGCACCAGCTGCCGCTGCGGGGTCAGCCGGTAGCCGCGCTGCCTGAGGTCGCTCTTCCAGTCGGTGCTCACCACACCACGAGTCTAAGGCGGTGCGGACCGGTTCACGGCTCGGTCGGTAGAACGCCTGTCATCAAGGCGTCGGCGAGCAAGCTGCGGTAGTCGCGGGTCACGCGGGCGATCTCGGTATGTGCCTGGATCTTGGCGTCGAGGGCGGCCAGGGTGGCGCCGATGCTCTTTTGCTCCTCAGTCGGCGGCACGAGCACGGGCAGCTCGCCCAGTGTGCGGAGACTGAGCGACGGGATGACCGAGCCCGCCGTGCGAGCCGTGACCCAGTCCTGTGCGGTTGTCGCGCTCAGATAGGCGATGAGATACGTGGCCGACACCCGCCGCGCCTCGGGCAGCCTGAGCCGGACCAGGTTGGGGTGGAACAGCCAGCCCGCGTGCTCTCCGGTGACCAGCGCACAGCGCCCCACGGTGCCGGTACGAGTGAGGAGGATGTCTCCTTCAGCCAATTCGTACTTCACCAGCGTCCGCGCCCGATCCGGGGAGATTGCGGGGACGGCTGTGGCTTCCTCGGTGAGAATCCGCTGCCCCTGGAGGTCGCGGGGCAGCACGAGTGGGGCCCCTCCGTCGGCCCAGGTACGTCCCTGGTCCTCGGCTCGTCGGACCGGCCCTGCCTGGATGGACGCACACAGTTCCCGCAGGGGGTTGCACGACCAGCCTGTCGGCGGCACGAATTCGTCGGTCGTCGTCACAGGCCGTACCTCCTCAGCCACCTGCCCGCTTCGGCGTCGGCCGCTTCCGCCCGCGCGTGCAAGGTTGCGATCTCGTCGGCCAGTCCTGCCAGCCGGTTCCTGGTTTCTGTGGGACCGGCCGTACGAGCAACCGAAGGCGAGCCGGGCGGCCGGACGTACACATGGGGATCCAGACCGTGGCCCCGGCCAATGTCCGACACCGGCACCGACCGACTCAGTCCGGGCGTGCCGGAGAAACGGTGTCCGGTTGCCCTGGCCGCGTTCCAGGACACGTACTCCCCCACCAGCCGCACAATGTCGCCGTCGGACAGGGCCCACTGGGTACGGGAGAGCCGTCGTCCCAGCCCTTCGCCTGCCACGAACAACACCTCGGGATCATCCGTCTCCTTCTCGACGCCCGGTGCCCGGAGGAACCAGATCTGCGTCTTCACGCTGGACAGCGCGAAGAGCCCGGCGGGAAGCCCGACCACACACTCCACAGCCCCGGCATCGATCAGCCCCGCCCGCACCTTCTCGGCAGCACCTGCGTTGAAAGAGGCCCCAGCCGGCATCAGCACGGCAGCCCGACCTCCGGGAGCAAGCCGCGAGACGGCGTACTGCAGCCAGTCGAACTCAGTCCGACGTGCGGGGCCGTGAACCCAGTACGGAGGAGGCGCCACGTCCTCCACGCGCCGGCCGAAGGGCGGGTTGGTCAGAATTACGTCGAAGGCACCGGGAGGGTCGGCGAAGGGGGAGAGTGCCGGGGTGAACGATCCTTCATCGAGCCGCAGGGTCCGCCCGTGATGCACCCGCATGTTCATTTCGGCCACATGCCGTTCCAGAGCGTCGGGCACCCGACCTCCGACCCGGGTTGGCGCGTCACCCTTCCGCTCGGCGACCGCGTCCAAGTACGCCACGAGCAGTTCTCCGGTGCGGCTGTACGGATCGTGTACACGCGTGGCTCCGGGCAGTACGGCGGCCAGCGCTCGGGCCATGACGCGACTCACGGAGGGCGGGGTGAAGAACGCGCCGCCCTCGCGTGCGTACGCGGCCCGCCACCGCACCAGTACGTCCTCGAAGGCTGCCCGGCCCTCCTGTTCGGACCCTGCGGAGATACGCCCGAGCGGGCCTGAGAGCTCGGCGAGCAGAGCACGCGGAACAGTCTTCTCCGGAGGGTCGTAGCGGCGTACGAGGCCGCTCCAGTCGTCCACGGCCTCGCCCAGTCCGCCATCCGGTTCCACGACCCTGATGTGGACGAGGTACAGCAGCCACAGGAGATAGCGGTCCATAGGCATCGAGTTCCGCAACCGATCCGCCTCCGGCCCTGCAAGTCGCTGCACCGCCCGGAACAGCCCTCCAGCCGTGCCTCCGGTCAGGCCGGCACGGAACCGGTCTCCGTACGTGGTACCCGAGGGTTCCCCCGGACGTAGGGAGTTCAAGGCAACGGCGCGACCGGCGAGCCAGGAGAAGACCTCGTCGGCACGAAACCGTTCGACCTCAGCCCCCGCCACCTCGCCGCTTCCGGCGCCGACGGTCACGGGCCGTGGAAAGTCCACGTGCCGGCGCTCCCAGTTGCTGACGGCCGGACGCTTGACTCCCGCGAGTCGGGCGATGTCGGACCGGGTCACGAGCACATCGGCGAACTCTGCTTCAGCACCCATGCCGGACCGCCCTGCGTCGAACTCCGTCACGGCGCTTCCCTCCATCAGAAACGCGGCGGCCGGGCGCCGCCCAGGACATCCGCCCGGCTGGCGAGCACCTCCGGGAACCGGTCCATCATCTGGGACTCCTTGGCCAGCTCAGGACTCAGGTACCCGAGCACCCGGCAGATGGTGTCATGGTCGGCGGAAAGGTGCCGATGATGTACCGGCTCGTGGTGCATGACCCGGTTACGCAACAGAACCAGCGAGCTCAGCTCGCGATACAGGCGGTCACGCCGCCCCCGGTAATACGGGAACGCCGAATGCAGGACGGGGACCCAGAAGTGCCGGTCGTAACCTGAGCCGTGACTGAGCAGAGAGACCCAGAAACCGAAGGACAGCTCCGCCACCACGTCGTCCGGCGTAATTCTCCTCAGGCGTCGGCCGCAGGAGCGACGAGCGTCATCCACGAGCTTGTGTCCACGTTCGTTCAACGGCGCCACCGCCCACCAGTCCGGCCTGCCGTGATACCGCGCGAGTGCATTGTGCAGTGCGTTGCGCAGGGCGAGCTCGAGGCAATGCAGGGAGCCGAACAGGGCAGCAGACACCTCGACGTTCCACCAGTAGAGACGCTCCGCAGCCTGAGCATCGCCGTGCGCAGCCCGGATGTACCGTCTCAGTCGCGGCAGGGACAGATCGCGCAGCATCCACACGGGCAGGCGGTTGGTCATGGTTCCCCCAGCACCCTTCCGAGTGCGCTGTGCTAGCATCGTCGATGAACGTTCTGGGCTCGCCTCTGCATTGCAAGCCACTCAGAACACAGCCTCCGGAGCCCCGGTCGCAGGCATATTGCGACCGGGGCTCCGCGCATTTCGCGAAGCCCTGAAGGCACTCCCCGAAGTCCCTGCAACTGTAGCCACACCAACATCCGACTCGCAAGCGCATTGCGATGCAATGCTTTTTGTTAACCCCTCACGTGGTTACCACCGCTGCGGCGGGCGAACGCACGACGTCCCCCGGGCAGAGGCAGCCCGGGGGACGTCTGAAAGCGTGGTTACCTACTTGAAGAAGGCGATCCCGTCGTCCGGCATGTCGTCGGGCAGGGCCTTGGCCCAGCGCTCGACCTCCTCCGGCGTGACGACCTTCTTCAGGTGCGCCGACATGTAGGGGCGCAGCTCGACCTCGGGGGTCTGCTTCTCGCCGACCCACATCAGGTCGCTCTTGACGTAGCCGTACAGCCGCTTGCCGCCGCTGTAGGGCCGCGCGGCGGCGGTGCGCGCCACGGCGTCCGTGACCAGGTCGATCTGCGGCTTGCCCTCGGCCAGCTCGCCGTACCAGATCTCGATGACGCCGTCGTCGCGGGTCATCGTCACCTCGACCTTGCGGTCGGCGTCGATCCGCCAGAAGCCGTGCTCGGACTCCAGCGGGCGGACCTTGTTGCCGTCGCCGTCCAGCACCCAGGTGCGGGAGCCGTACTCCAGGAAGTCCCGGCCGTCGTGGGTGAAGGTGACCTCCTGGCCGAAGTTGCACTTCTCGGCGCCCGGGAAGTCGTGCACGCCCGCACCGGCCCAGTTGCCGAGCAGGAACGCGAGCGGGACGAGGTCCTTGTGCAGGTCGGACGGGATCTCGATCATGAGCGGAACTTCCTCAGCCTCGGGTCAGCGCTGGCCCTGGTACAGCTTCTTCACGGTCAGCCCGGCGAAGGCGAGAACGCCGACGGCAACCAGGACCAACAGGATTTCGAAGAAGAGTTCCACGGGGTGCTCCTTGAGCGGGGTGCGGTGGTGTGCACAGGGCCGGGCCCCAGCTTACGCGGCCGGGTCCCGGCCCCGCCGTGCGAGGTCGGCCCTGCGGCCCGCCGCCCGGTCACCGGTCGCGACCGCCGGTCACGCTTACGATGCGGTCATGGCGAAGAAGCTTGTGATCAAGGTGACCGCGGGGGCCGACGCCCCCGAACGCTGCTCGCAGGCGTTCACGGTGGCGGCCGTGGCCGCGGCCAGCGGTGTCGAGGTGTCGCTGTGGCTCACCGGGGAGTCCTCGTGGTTCGCCCTGCCGGGCCGCGCCGCCGAGTTCGAGCTCCCGCACGCCGCCCCGCTCCCCGACCTGCTCGACTCGGTCCTGGCCGCGGGACGGATCACCCTGTGCACCCAGTGCGCGGCCCGGCGCGAGATCACCGAGCAGGACGTCATCGAGGGCGTACGCATCGCCGGCGCGCAGGTGTTCGTGCAGGAGGCCCTGGCGGACGGGACGCAGGCGCTCGTCTACTGACGGCCCGCCTACCGGGGCCGTTTCCTGCCGTCCAGCTCGTCCCACCACTCGTCGGACTGGGGGTCGCCGGAGGGGTCGTCCCACCAGCGGTCCTCGGGGCCGCGCCGGTTGGCGATCATCGCGGCGACCGGCGGGATGACCATGGCGACCAGGCACATGCCCACGGCCACCGGCATCGACCACAGGCGCACCACGGCCCAGGCCAGGACGAACAGCCCGAGGCAGGTGCCCATCATGGCGAAGTAGATGTGCCGCCTGCGCGCGTACATACCTCCAGCGTAGGTCCGCGGGCAGGCCGAAGGGCCGCACCCGGGCGTCCAACCCACGGGGTGCGGCCCTCCGGCCGTTGCGCGCTCTCAGACCGCGATCGCGACCTCGGCCAGACCGCCCTGCTGGGCGACGACCGTGCGGTCGGCGGTGCCGCCGGGCACCAGGGCACGGACGGTCCAGGTGCCCTCGGCCGCGTAGAAGCGGAACTGTCCGGTGGCGGAGGTCGGGACCTCCGCGGTGAACTCGCCGGTCGAGTCCAGCAGACGGACGTAGCCCGTCACCGGCTCGCCGTCGCGGGTCACCTGACCCTGGATGGTGGTCTCACCGGGCTTGATCGTCGAGGCGTCCGGGCCGCCGGCCTTCGCACCGCACATGTCTTACTCCTGAAGGTCTGGAAAGGTCGGTCGGGAGGGGTTACTTGCCGGAGCCGAGCTCGATCGGCACGCCGACGAGGGAGCCGTACTCGGTCCAGGAGCCGTCGTAGTTCTTGACGTTCTCGACGCCGAGCAGCTCGTGCAGCACGAACCAGGTCAGCGCGGAGCGCTCACCGATGCGGCAGTAGGCGATGGTGTCCTTGGCCAGGTCGACGTTCTCGGCGGCGTAGAGCTCCTTGAGCTCCTCGTCCGACTTGAAGGTGCCGTCGTCGTTGGCGTTCTTCGACCACGGGATGTTCGCGGCCGTCGGGACGTGGCCCGGACGCTGCGACTGCTCCTGCGGCAGGTGGGCCGGGGCGAGCAGCTTGCCGGAGAACTCGTCGGGCGAGCGCACGTCGACCAGGTTCTGGGTGCCGATGGCGGCCACGACGTCGTCGCGGAAGGCGCGGATGGAGGTGTCCTGGGCCTTGGCCTTGTACTCGGTCTTCGGGCGCTCCGGCACCTCGTCGCCGGGGACCAGCTCGCGGGCGTCCAGCTCCCACTTCTTGCGGCCGCCGTCGAGGAGCTTGACGTTCTCGTGGCCGTACAGCTTGAAGTACCAGTAGGCGTAGGACGCGAACCAGTTGTTGTTGCCGCCGTAGAGGACGACCGTGTGGTCGTTGGCGATGCCCTTCTCCGACAGGAGCTTCTCGAAGCCCGCCTGGTCGACGAAGTCACGGCGGACCGGGTCCTGCAGGTCCTGCGTCCAGTCGATCCGGATGGCGTTCTTGATGTGGTTCTTCTCGTAGGCGGACGTGTCCTCGTCCACCTCGACGATGGCGATGGTCGGGTCGTCCAGGTGCTCCTGGAGCCAATCGGCGTCGACCAGGACGTCGCTGCGACTCATGCTCTTTCTCCTCCGGGGCAGATGCGGCGGGGCGTGCAGGTGAGAGGGTGCGCGGGACCTAGGCGGGCCGGCACACGGGTGCCCTCAGCGGGGCGGGGGGAATGCGGACGTCGACGGTCCGCTCAGAAGGTGCGACAGAGCATGGCGGCGACACGGCACAGGTCTACTGCCCGCCGCTTCGTGAGATCCGCCTGTCGCTTCATGGCACCGATCGTAGGGACGCGCAGCCGCACGTGTCACCGGCGTGTCGCATACTGAGACACGATCGTCCGCACTGTGAGAAGCCTGTACCCCCGGACCGGCCGGGGAGCACGCCGCGACGCCGTGCGGTCCGCCCTCACATCTGCCCTGCGGACTCACCCGTCTCGCCTGTCGGACGCCTTCGTCCGCCGAACCGTTCCCTACCCGACGAGACGGACATCGGAACCCGTCACCGTGATGTCCACGCCGTTCTCCGCGGCCTCGACCTTGTCGAGCCGGATACCGCCGGGCAGTCCGTCGATCCGCTGCTGGAAGTCGGTGATCCGCCGCACCCGCGACTCGGCGAGCTCGATGCCGCCGAACTCGGGCAGCGCGTCGGCCTGCACGCGCACCGTGTCGCCGTCCACGACCTGCACCGAGCTGAGCACGGAGACCGGCTCGGGCAGCTTGCCCAGCGCGGTCTCGATCTCGACCGCCACCTTGATCTTGCCGTTGCCCCCGTCGGACAGCCCGACGATCTTCGCCTTGACACCGGGCGCGACCTGCGTCGGCTCGGACTCGGCGGTCTTCAGCAGTTCGTCGTAGGCCACGGTGGCGGTACCGGTCGCGCTGTCGGCGACGGCGGAGCTGAAGTCGCTGGAGAAGTCGACGCCCTTCATGTCGGCCCGGAGGTCGTCGATGCGGATCTTCCCGGTGCCGTCACCGGTGCCGGCCTCGTAGTCCCGGATGCCGACCCGCACCTCGTCGAGGGTGCCGCCGGCGAGCTGCGTCAGGAACGGGAAGCCCTCGATGGACACGTCGGGGGTGTCCTGGAGGCCCTCGTTGGCCTTCAGGCGGTCCGCCGCCTCGCTCTCGGCGAGGTTGACGGCGACACGGTCGACGATCACGAAGATGCCGCCGAGGACCACGACGATGACGAGCAGTATTCGCAGTGCGCGCATGCGGTGTTCCCCCACCTGGCTTGTGACGACGGCGTCGCCCGACGACCGGACGGCCGCCCAGCGCGAGGGTAACCGCGGCACGGGCGGCAACCCCGGAATTGTCGATCACCTGTGACAGGGGCTACGGCGGCCGGCGGTGAGTCCGGTGCGGGCCGTCACCCGGGGTCGGGGGCGGTGGGTGGGTCAAGGGCGGGTCGAGGGTGTCCGTCTTCGGACCGGGCGGAATGGGGTGTCGGAGAGCGGGTGGGGTGTTGACGCGCCAGTCGCTGCGGGCGGGCACCCCCGACCCGCCCCCTTGCCGCCGTACGCGGCCGGCGCGTCGCGGACCCAGCCGCTACGCGACGACCCGTCCGAGCACGTACACCGCCGGAGCCGCCAGGGCCAGCGGCAGGGCGACGCCCGCTGTGAAGTGCACGAACCGCGACGGGTAGTCGTAACTGGCGACCCGGTGCCCGATCAGCGCGCACACCGCCGCCCCCACGCCCACCAGCGCCCCCGTCACGCCGTCCGTCCCCGTCAGCACGCCCGTCGCGAACCCCGCGCCCGCCGCCACGGCCAGCGCGACCACCACGGACACCGCCGTCGGCCCGGGCAGCGCCCGCACCAGCATCGCCGCCGCCACGGCGACCGCACCCACGGTCACCGCATCGGCGTCCGCCGCCAGATATCCGCCCGCCGCGATCGCCAGCGCCGCCGCCGCGACCGTCGCCATCAGGCCGTACATCCGCTCGTCGGGATCGGCGTGCGACCGCAGCTGCAGCACCAGCGACAGCAGCACCCACACCCCCAGCGTCCCGAGGATCGCCGCCGGCGACCCGTCGGACACCAGCAGTGCCGCGTCCGCCGCCAGCGCCCCCAGGAACCCCAGCGCGATCCCCTGCCGCGCCGGCCACATGCCGTTCAGCCGGAACCAGCCCGCCGCCGTGACTGCCTGGAGCACCACCAGCGGCACGAGCAGCCCGTACGTCCCGAGCACCGCGCCGCCGGCGATCAGCAGCCCCAGCAGCGCGGTGAGCGCCGCCGGCTGGATCCCGGGCTCGATGATCGGCGAACGCCCCTCCGCCCGCGCCCGCTGCGCATCGGTCACCCGAGCGTTCCCGCCCAGCGTGGCGGGCCCGTACTCGGGCCCGTCCCGGTCAGGAGCCATCGGAGCCGGAGCCGGAGCCGCGGCCGGCGCACCGTACGCCTGCGCCTGTTCCGGTCCGGGAACCGGCGGCAGATACGACGTCTCCTCCGCAGGCGCGACCACCGGCGCCTGCAGCTGCGTCTCCCAGGTCTGCCCCTGCCACTGCTGCGTGTGCTGCTGGTCCGCGTACGGATCGCCGTACGCCTGCTGCTGCCCCGGCCAGCCCTGCGGCTGCTGCGGGTACGGCTCCTGCGCCCCGTAAGGTCTGTGCGGCTCGTACGGCTCGTACGGCTGGTTCGTCATCGCTCATCCTCCTGCGAACGGCGGAAGCACCTCGACCGTCCCGCCGTCGGCCAGCCGTACCGTCTCATGCGCGCGGGTCCCCACGGGATCACCGTCGACGAGGAACGAGCACCGCAGCAGCACGCGCGTGAGATCGCCCGGGTGCCGCCCGCGCACCGCGTCGAGCGCTTCGGCGAGCGTGGCCGCCTCGTACGGCTCCTCGGCCACCCCGGCCGCGGCCTTGGCGGCGGCCCAGTACCGCACCGTGACCTTTGCCATCTGCTGGTTCCTCAATCGGTTGACGGTGAACACCGTCAGGCTAGCCCGCCCGGGTGACCGCCCAGTCCCCGATCCGCCGCAACAGCCCGTCCGGTGCCGCGTTCTCCGCGTGCCCCATGCCCGCCTCCAGCCACAGCTCCCCGCCCTCTCCGGCGGCCGCCGCCAGCATCCGCGGGTGGTCGACCGGGAAGTAGCCGTCCTGGTCCCCGTGCACGATGAGCAGCGGCGTCGGCGCGATCCGCGGCACCGCCTCGACGGGTGACAGCGGCACCGGGTCCCACTGCCGGTGGTGGATGCGCGTCCGCAGTCCGTACCGCCCCACCAGCCGCCCGGAGGGCCGGGTCACCAGCCAGTGCAGCCGCCGCATGGGGGCCGTCCCCCGGTAGAACCACCGTGCGGGCGCGCTGACGGAGACGACGGCGTCGACCCGCCCGCCGTCCGGTTCCTCCAGCGCGGCGTGCCGCAGCACCACCGAGCCCCCCATGGAGAACCCGACCGTCGCCACCCGCGTGTGCCCGAGCTCCCGCGCCCAGCCCACCGCCGCCGCGAGATCCAGCACCTCCCGGTCCCCGACCGTGGAGCGCCCGCCCGACGCGCCGTGCCCCCGGAAGGAGAACGTCACCACGGCCCCGTACCGCGCCAGGACCCGCGCCACCCGCCGCACGTGCGGCCGGTCCACGTGGCCCGTGAACCCGTGGGCGACCACGAACGCCGGCGCCCGCTGTCCGCCGCCGGCTCCCGAATCCGATCCCTCCCCCGCCACAAGATCGACCCCGCTCCCGGGTTCCCGGAAATCCGCCCGGGAACTGTCGTATACAACCTCCCGGGGTTCGTATACGGAATCGATCGCCACCCCGTCCGCCGTGCGCAAAAACGTCCGCAAAGGCGCCCCGCCCCGCGTTACATCGAGCGTCTCGGAATATGGACGAATGGTGGATCGCGCCACATGACCTGCCGGACCGGTGCTCATGTCGGCTATTCTGCTGCGAAGAGGACTCGGGCAGCGAAGCCCCCGGGTCCTTTTGTGCTTTCGGGAGCGTTGTATACGAAGCGGGATTCCCGCCGGTTGTACGGGCCGTCGATCGCACGCAGCAGTGCCGTAAACGTCCTCGCAGGGACCGAGGAGGAACCAGACGTTATGGGCGAGCGAACCGTGCACGCACACAGGACGACCCCGACGCGGGCAGGTGAGGCGCGATGAGCTCACTGCTGCTCCTGACCAACGCGCTCCAGCCGTCGACGGAGGTGCTCCCCGCCCTCGGACTGCTCCTGCACAACGTGCGGGTGGCCCCCGCGGAGGGCCCGGCCCTGGTCGACACCCCCGGCGCCGACGTCATCCTGGTCGACGGCCGGCGCGACCTCCCGCAGGTCCGCAGCCTGTGCCAGCTGCTGCGCTCCACCGGCCCCGGCTGCCCCCTCGTGCTGGTGGTCACCGAGGGCGGCCTCGCCGCCGTCACCGCCGACTGGGGCATCGACGACGTCCTCCTGGACACCGCGGGCCCGGCGGAGGTCGAGGCGCGCCTGCGGCTGGCCATGGGCCGCCAGCAGATCGTCAACGACGACTCCCCGATGGAGATCCGCAACGGCGACCTCTCCGTCGACGAGGCGACCTACTCCGCCAAGCTCAAGGGCCGGGTCCTCGACCTCACCTTCAAGGAGTTCGAGCTGCTGAAGTACCTCGCGCAGCACCCGGGCCGGGTGTTCACCCGTGCACAGCTCCTCCAGGAGGTGTGGGGCTACGACTACTTCGGCGGCACCCGTACGGTCGACGTCCACGTCCGGCGCCTGCGCGCGAAACTCGGCCCCGAGCACGAGTCGCTGATCGGCACCGTCCGGAACGTCGGTTATCGATTCGTTACGCCGGAGAAGGTCGAACGTGCCGCCGAAGAGGCCAAGGCCAGGAACGACCGGCGGACCGACCGGCAAAAGGCGGCGGATACGGACGAGACGGCCGCGCGGGACGCCGCGGGCGTGCGCGCGCAGGCGTGAACGCCGCACGCATGAGCGTTGCGTTCGCACACCCGAGCCCTTTGCCCGGCGGACGGAACCTCTTTCCCGCCCTGCCCGGCCCGGTTATATCCGCGTAGACTCCGCGCGTGGCCAAGGTAACCAGGGATGATGTGGCGCGGCTGGCGGGAACCTCCACCGCCGTCGTCAGCTACGTCATCAACAACGGACCCCGGCCGGTCGCCCCGGCCACGCGCGAGCGTGTCCTCGCCGCGATCAAGGAGCTGGGGTACCGGCCGGACCGGGTCGCCCAGGCGATGGCGTCCCGGCGCACGGACCTCATAGGCCTGATCATCCCGGACGCCCGCCAGCCCTTCTTCGGGGAGATGGCGCACGCGGTCGAACAGGCCGCGTCCGAGCGCGGCAAGATGGTCCTGGTCGGCAACACGGACTACATCGGCGAGCGCGAGGTCCACTATCTGCGGGCCTTCCTCGGGATGCGCGTGTCCGGTCTGATCCTGGTCAGCCACGCGCTGAACGACCTGGCCGCCGCGGAGATCGAGGCGTGGGACGCCCGGGTGGTCCTGATGCACGAGCGCCCGGAGGCGATCGACGACGTCGCCGTCGTCACCGACGACCTCGGCGGCGCCCAGCTCGCCGTCCGCCACCTCCTGGAGCACGGCAACGAGTACGTCGCCTGTGTCGGCGGCACCGCGGAGACGCCCGCCGTCGGCGACCCGGTCTCCGACCACGTCGAGGGCTGGCGGCGCGCGATGGACGAGGCCGGCATCCCCACCGAGGGCCGGCTCTTCGAGGCCCCGTACAACCGCTACGACGCCTACCGCGTCGGCCTGGAGATCCTCTCCGGCCCGAACCGCCCGCCGGCGATCTTCTGCTCCACCGACGACCAGGCGATCGGCGTGCTGCGCGCCGCGCGCGAGCTGCGCATCGACGTGCCCGGTGAGCTGGCGGTCGCCGGGTTCGACGACATCAAGGAGGCGGCGCTCGCCGACCCGCCGCTGACCACGGTCGCCTCCGACCGCTCGGCGATGGCGCGCGCGGCGGTGGACCTGGTCCTCGACGACGGCCTGCGGGTGGCGGGCTCGCGCCGCGAGCGCCTGAAGGTGTTCCCGTCCCGCCTGGTGGTCCGCCAGTCCTGCGGCTGCGCGTAACCGGCCGACCCGCCCCGAGGCCCTTCCCCGGCCCTCGTCACCGCCCCGGCCGCCGTCGCCTTTATTTCGGGCATACGAGGTTCTGTCGGGCTTCTCAGCACACACTCAGGGTGCTCTCATCGTCGGGCGCGAGGCTCGTCGTCATGACCGAGAGCCTGCGCCCCCACGGCGAGTACGACAGCGGCCACCACGACGGCGGCGACGGTGGCGAGCACGACAGCAGCCGGCACCGGGTGAACCCCGAGTGGCCGCCTCCGCCGGCCCACGCCCCGGCCCCCGCACAGCCCGCCGAGCCCGCCCATCCCGCGCGGCGCCGGCGGGCCCGCGGTCCGGGCGCCCTGCTCGCCGCGGTGGCGATCGTCGCGGCGGCCGTCGGCGGCGGCACGGCGTACGGCCTGCAGGAGCTGGCCGGCGGCGACACGGTCGCCTCGGCGGGCTCGTCCTCGACCACGGTGGTGCCGGCCGGCCAGAAGGGCACGGTGTCCGGGGTCGCCGCGGCGGTCAGCCCGAGCATCGTCGAGATCAACGCCACCTCCGACGCCGGGTCGTCCACCGGCTCCGGCGTGATCATCACCTCCGACGGCGAGATCGTCACCAACAACCACGTGGTCGCCGACGCCTCCTCGATCAAGGTGCGCACCAGCGACGGCACGTCGTACACGGCCGAGGTCGTCGGCACCGACAGCAGCAAGGACCTCGCCCTGATCAAGCTGGACGACGCCTCCGGCCTGAAGGCGGCCACCCTCGGCGACTCCGACGATGTGCAGGTCGGCGACCAGGTCGTGGCGATCGGCTCACCCGAGGGCCTGACCGGCACGGTGACCAGCGGCATCGTCTCCGCCCTCGACCGCGACGTGACCGTCTCGACGGACGAGAGCCAGGGCCGGCGGCAGGGCCAGGGCGGCGGCTGGCCGTTCGAGTTCGACGGCCGGGAGTTCAACGGCGACACGGGCGGCTCCACGACCACCTACAAGGCGATCCAGACCGACGCCTCCCTGAACCCGGGCAACTCCGGCGGCGCGCTGATCGACATGAACGGCGCGATCATCGGCATCAACTCCGCGATGTACTCGGCGAGCGGCACCGGTTCGTCGTCGTCCGACGCGGGCAGTGTGGGACTCGGCTTCGCCATCCCCGTCAACACGCTCAAGGCCGACCTGGACGCCCTGCGCTCCGGCTCCACCACCTGACCCGCCCCACGGGAAACGTGCGACGCTGAGGGCCCGGACCCGGCGCGGCGGACCCGCCGGCGGCCGGGCCCGCCCGCCCCCGCTTCCCTTGCAGACGACAGAGGAACCCGAGCCCATGAGCCCCGCAGAAGGCGACCGTGCCCCCCAGCGCATCCTGATCGTCGACGACGAACCGGCGGTGCGCGAAGCGCTCCAGCGCAGCCTGGCCTTCGAGGGCTACGACACCGAGGTCGCCGTCGACGGCGCGGACGCCCTGGAGAAGGCGGCGGCGTACCGACCCGATCTGGTCGTCCTCGACATCCAGATGCCCCGCATGGACGGACTGACCGCCGCCCGCCGCATCCGCGCCACCGGCGACACCACGCCCATCCTGATGCTGACCGCCCGGGACACCGTCGGCGACCGGGTGACCGGGCTGGACGCGGGCGCGGACGACTACCTGGTCAAGCCGTTCGAGCTGGACGAGCTGTTCGCCCGTATCCGCGCGCTGCTGCGCCGCAGCTCGTACGCGGCGGCGGTGGCCGCCTCCGCCGAGTCGGACGACGTCCTCTCCTTCGCCGACCTGCGCATGGACCTGGCGACGCGGGAGGTCGTGCGGGGCGGGCGGCAGGTGGAGCTGACCCGTACCGAGTTCACGCTGCTGGAGATGTTCATGGCGCACCCGCGCCAGGTCCTCACCCGGGAGCAGATCCTGAAGGCGGTCTGGGGCTTCGACTTCGAACCGTCGTCCAACTCCCTCGACGTGTACGTCATGTACCTGCGCCGCAAGACCGAGGCGGGCGGCGAGCCGCGCCTGGTGCACACGGTGCGGGGGGTGGGCTACGTGCTGCGGCAGGGTGGCGCGGAGTGACGCGAGTCGTGCGCCGGTTCCGCTCGCTGCCGATCCGGGCGCGGCTGTCCCTGCTGGTCGCGGCGGCGGTGGCGTTCGCGGTGGCGGCGGTGTCGGTGACGTGCTGGTTCATCGTGCGCGGCAAGCTGTACGACGAGGTCGACGACGATCTGCGGTCGTCGGTCATCGCGCTCCAGCAGAGCGACTTCGAGCAGATCACCGGCAACTGCGTGCGGGAACCGGCCGACACGGGAGGCATCGCGCCGCGCAGCACGCAGTACGCGCAACTGGTCCGCTCGGACGGCACGGTGTGCGTGCTGCCGTACTCGGCGGCCGCGGTGAACGTCACCGGCGGCGACAAGGAGGTGGCCGCCCGGCCCGACCCGAACGCCGGGGTCATCCGCGACGGCACCGGCAGCGACGGCGAGCGGGTCCGCGTGCTGACGACGGCCGTCACCGTCAAGACCGGGCCGCTGGGCCGGGCCGTGGTGCAGGACTACGCCTTCGTGGTGGCGCTGCCCCTCGACAACACCCGGTCCACGCTCAACGAACTGGCGCTGCTGCTGCTCCTGGTGTCCGGCATCGGCGTGCTCGGTGCGTCGGCGGCCGGGCTCGCGGTCGCGCGGGCCGGTCTGCGCCCCGTGGACAAGCTCACCGAGGCCGTGGAGCACGTGGCCCGCACCGAGGACCTGCACGTGCGCATCCCCGTGGAGGACGACGCGGAGGACGAGGTGGCCCGCCTGTCCCGCTCCTTCAACTCCATGACGTCCGCCCTCGCCAGCTCCCGGGACCTCCAGCAGCAGCTCATCGCGGACGCCGGCCACGAACTGCGCACGCCGCTCACCTCGCTGCGCACCAACATCGAACTGCTCGACCGCAGCGAGGAGACCGGCCGCCCGCTGCCGCCCGCGGACCGCCGGGCGCTGCTCGCCTCCGTGAAGGCGCAGATGACGGAACTCGCCGCGCTCATCGGCGACCTGCAGGAGCTGTCCCGCCCGGACCCGGGCCAGCACGCCGGCCGCACCGAGATCGTGGCGTGGCAGGACGTCGTGGAGTCGGCGCTGCGCCGCGCCCGGCTGCGCGGTCCGGAGCTGACCATCACGGCGGACGTGCGGCCCTGGTACGTGCGGGCGGAGCCGTCCGCGCTGGAACGCGCGGTGGTCAACATCCTCGACAACGCGGTGAAGTTCAGCCCGGCGGGCGGCACGGTCGACGTACGGCTCGCCGACGGTGTGCTCACCGTCCGCGACCACGGGCCGGGCATCCCCGCCGACGAACTCCCGCACGTCTTCGACCGCTTCTGGCGCTCCCCCAGCGCCCGCGCCCTGCCCGGTTCGGGGCTGGGCCTGTCCATCGTGGCGCGCACGGTGCAGCAGGCGGGCGGCGAGGTGCGGCTGACGCCGGCCGAGGGCGGCGGCACCACGGCGACGATCCGCCTGCCGGGCGCGCCGACTCCACCGCCGGACGTTCCGTAGCGGGGCGGCAACCTTTCCGTGCCGGGCGGCGACCGACCGACGTGTCCTTCCCCCGCATCCCCCACACGGAACGGATCGCCGCATGAGTGAGCACCGCAGCAGGGCGCGTCACCGCCGAGGCAGCAAGCTCCTGGCCGCCGGACTCCCCCTGGCCCTGGCCGCCGCGGGAATGGTGGTGTACGGCGCCGGTTCCGACGGCGGCGGCACCGCGCAGGCCGCCGCCGTCACGGCCCCCGCGGCCCCCGCCTGGGCCACGGCCACCGCCGACGGCTTCGCCTCGGTGAACGCGCTCGGCCAGAACGGCACGTACGGCGGCCGGGACGGGCGGACCGTCACCGTGCGGACGCAGGCCGACCTGGAGAAGTACGCCACCGCCGCCGAGCCGTACGTCGTCGTCGTGGCCGGGACGATCACCATGGACCCGGTCGGCAAGGAGATCGAGGTCGCCTCCGACAAGACGATCGTCGGCGCCGGCACGTCCGGGCACATCGTCGGCGGCGGCTTCTTCCTCGGCCGGGGCGTCCACAACGTGATCATCCGGAATCTGACGATCCGGGACGCGTACCAGGGCGTCTGGAACGACAAGGAGCACGATTTCGACGCCGTGCAGATGGACGGCGCCCACCATGTGTGGATCGACCACAACGACCTGCGGAACATGGCCGACGGCCTGATCGACGTCCGCAAGGACAGCACGTACGTGACGGTCTCCTGGAACAGGCTCAGCCGGAACAACAAGACCTTCGGCATCGGCTGGACCGAGAACGTCACGACGGACATCACGATCCACCACAACTGGTTCCGCGAGACCGAGCAGCGCAACCCCTCCACGGACAACGCCGCCCACGCGCACCTGTACAACAACTACCTGGAGGACGTCGCCGGCACCGACATCACCTCCTCGTACGGCAACTACGCGCGCGGCGGCACGCGGATGGTGCTGGAGAACAGCTACTTCCGCGGCGTGAACAACCCGGTGATCAAGGACCCGACGGCGACGGTCGTGCAGCGGGGCAACGTGTTCTCCGGCACGTCGGGCCGCAACGAGAGCGGCGGCACGGCGTTCGACCCGACGTCGTACTACGCGTACACGCTCGACGCGGCGGCGGACGTGCCGGCGCTGCTCACCGCGCAGGCGGGCCCGCGCTCCTCCATCGGCACGACGACGGCCGCCGCGAAGGCCGCGGCGGCCGGCACGCTCACCGTCGCCCGGGACGGCACCGGCCAGTACCGGACGGTGCAGGCGGCCGTGAACGCCGTGCCCGCGAACAACCCGTCCCGGGTGGTGATCTCCATCAAGCCGGGCACGTTCCGCGAGACGGTCAAGGTCCCGTCGAACAAGCCGCACGTCACCTTCCAGGGCACCGGCGGCAGCCGCAAGGACACGGTGATCGTCTTCGACAACGCGGCCGGCACGCCGAAACCGGACGGCTCCGGCACCTACGGCACCTCCGGCAGCGCCACCGTCGCCGTCGAGGCCGACGACTTCCAGGCCCGCAACCTGACGATCTCCAACGACTTCGACGAGCGCGCCCACCAGTCCCTGACCGGCCACCAGGCCGTCGCCCTGCGCACCGCCGCCGACAAGGTCCTCCTCGACGGCGTGATCGTGGAGGGCGACCAGGACACCCTGCTGCTGGACACGGCCGCCAAGGACAGGCTGGGCCGCGTGTACGTCACCGGCTCCTACGTCGTCGGGAACGTCGACTTCATCTTCGGCCGGGCGACCGCGGTGATCGACCGCTCCGTCATCACCCTGAAGAAGCGCTGGGACGGCACGTCGGCCGGCTACGTCACGGCCCCGAGCACGGCCGCGAACCGCAAGGGCATCCTCATCACCGACTCCACGGTGAACGGCGACGTCTCCGACCGCACCTTCCACCTCGGCCGGCCCTGGCACGCCGGCGGCGACGCCTCCCTCGACCCGCAGACCACGGTCCGCAACACCACGCTCAGCGCGGCGATCCGCACCGCGCCGTGGACCGACATGAGCGGCTTCTCCTGGAAGGACGACCGCTTCGCCGAGTACCGGAACACCGGGCCCGGCGCCGGCCCGGCGAGCGGCGACCGCCCGCACCTGACGGACGCCCAGGCCGCCGACCAGGAGGTCACGGACTGGCTGGCCGGCTGGACCCCTTCGGCGTCCTGACCCGCTTCCCGCCCCGGCTTCCCGTCGGGCCCTGCCACGGCCCACACGTCGCCCGTGCCCAAACGTCCGTGCCCCGTCGGCCCGTTCACCGGCACGCCCGAGGGGTCCGGCGGAGTGTCCGCCGGACCCCTCGGTTCGTTCACGAGGGCGGGCCGCTGCCGCCTGCCCGCGTCCCGTCCCGTTCGGTCCCTCCTAGTCGGACGCACCGCCGAGGAGGCCGGCCGTGTGCGCGGCCGGAACGGGTGACGCGACCGGCGGTGCGCCGCCCGCGCCGTGCTGCCGGGCCGCCTGCGCGCACCGGTCCCGCAGGTGCCGCAGGTACTCGTCGGGATCGGAGTGGTGCCGGTCCTGTGCGCCGTGCCGGTGGAGCTCCAGGCGGCCGTCGGGGTGGAGGCGGATCGTGGTCGTGGCCTGCCGCTTCGTGGCGTCCGTCGCCGGAGACGGGTCCCCGGCTTCCGGGACGGCCAGGACGGCGACGGTGGCGGGGAACATCGCCAGGGCGTCGGCGGTGGTGGCGGCGGGCCGATGCCCGGTGCGGTTGGCGCTGCTGACGTACAGCAGCGGCAGATCGTCCAGGAGGGGCCGCAGAGGCTGCCAGCGGGCCCCGAACAGCAGCATCCAGCCGTCCTTGACCGCCGGGGCCGCCCAGTCCGGCAGATCGATGCCGTCCCGGACCGGCACCAGGACGGTGGAACGTTCCTGCAGCAGGAGCCACCGGACCGTCGTCCTCTGGTCCGGGCCCAGTGCCCAGACCTGGTCGAGGGCGCGCAGCGTGTCGGGATGGTGGGCCCACAGGGCGACCGACTGGTCGCCGGGGCGGCCCTTGGCCTCGTTCACGGTCCGGGCCCGACACGCCGTGACGACGTGGGTGAGCGGCGCCGGATTGGGCAGCACCACGGCCTCACCGTCACGCAGGGCCCGTCCGGCCTGTGCGAGCGACACCGGCGCGCGGTCCACGTGCTCGGCCGGGACGCCGGTCATGCGCTGACCCGGTGGGTGTGGACGAGCCCGTCGAGGTAGTCGGCGAAGGCGGCGTCGTCGACCACGGCCCTGCCGGTGCGGAAGGCACGGGTCTTGACCCAGGTCATCGCCGCGCGGGTCTGCTCCCTGTCGAGATCGTGACCGAGGCGGGTGGCGGCAGCGGTGATGACGCGGGCGCTGGCCAGTTGCGTCAGCAGGACCCGCGGCTCGATGCCCAGCACCTGAGTCGGATCGTAGGGCTGGAAGAGCTGCGGGTGGACGAACGGCGTACCGGTGGAGATGGTGCCCACGCCCGTACCGACGATCGGAGTGGTGACGCTCAGCGGAACCTCGGTCTCCTCCGCCACCATCTGCGCGATCGTGGGGAGTCGGGTCAGGTCGGGAGCGGTCCACCAGGGTGTCGCGTCGGTGTTCAGGAACTCCTGACCGTGCCGCGCGAGGAGGAACAGCAGCTGCTCGGTGGCGACCATGCCGGCCCGCTCCGCGATGCCCAGCCACGAGCTGGACACCACCCGCACACCGGAGGCCAGCGCCTGCAGCGTGTTGGCCAGCCCGAGCCCGAGGTCGTTGTGCAGGTGGGAGGCGAGCACCACGTCGTCGCCGGCACCGGCGCGCACCGCGGCGAACATGTCGCGGCAGGCGGCGGGCAGTTGCGCGCCGACCGTGTCGGCCAGCACCACCAGACCGGCCCCGGCGTCGGTCATGGCCTGCGCGTAGTCGCTCATGAGGGAGGCGTCGGCGCGGGAGGCGTCGGCCAGGCATATGTCCACCGCCACCGTCTCGTCCAGGTCACGGGCCGCCTTGACCAGGTCGACGCCGCCCTGGAGGGCCTGTTCGGCCGTCTTGTGGACCATCACCTGCGACATCGCCTCGGAGGCGGGCACCACCACCATCACCCGCGCGTGGCGGCTGCCGCGCACCGAGGCAACGGCCTGCTCGACGTCCTTGAGCGCGCCCCGGCACACCGCGGCCACGCTGACCGCTCCCTCGGCCTCGGCCGCGACCCGGCGCACCGCCTCGAACTCCTCGCCGCACACCGCGGGGAAGCCGGCGGCGAACACCACGTGCCGCGGCCCGTCCTCGCCGAACACGCGCCCCGTCTCGCGGGCCAACTGCACCCGGAACTCCGGGGTCATGAGTGTCTTGGCCTGGGCGCCGTCCCGGGCCGACTCCTCCCAGATCACCACCCTGCCTGCCTGAGCCGACTGCCGTACGACGTCCATGGTTGCCTCCTGGGGCGAAGTGATCATGACCACAGTTGATCACGAGGCGTCATTACAGATAGGCATGATTCCGTTACCAAGCGGTGAAGATTTCCAACGTTGTCCCGCCACCACGCCGTCACTCGGCGGACCGTCGCGATCCGGTGGCGGCGGCTTTCCGGGAGCAGTGGGAAAACGGCGGCGGGGCCGGACCGCGGCGGTGTGACGCCGTGGTCCGGCCCCGTCGGCCGGTCGCTGCGCGTGGGTCAGTCCACGACCGTGATGCGGTCCGCCTTCGGCGGCGCGAGGGGGTTGTCCGCGGAGGAGTTGGCGGTCAGGTACTGCTCCAGGGCCGTCAGGTCGTCCTCGCCGACCAGGTCGTTGCCGCCCTGGCCGAGGGTCGGGAAGCCGTCGCCGCCGCCGGCGAGGAAGCTGTTCGCCGCGACGCGGTAGGTGGCGGCCGGGTCGATCGCGGAACCGTTCAGCCGGATGGAGTCCGTGACGACGCGGTCGGCGCCGGTCTTCGTCAGGTCCAGCGTGTAGGTCAGGCCCGAGGAGATCTGGAGGATCTTCGGCGCGGCCTCGTTCGCGCCGCTCACCTGCTCCTTGAGGATCTGGATCAGCTGCGCGCCGGTGAAGTCCTGGAGGTTGACCGTGTTGGCGAACGGCTGGACGGTGAAGCCCTCGGCGTAGGTCACCACGCCGTCGCCCTCACCGGCCTTGGCCGCGTAGGTCAGCGGCGCCCGGATGCCGCCGGGGTTCATCAGCGCCAGGTCGGTCTCCGCGTCCAGCTTCCTGGCGTACTCCAGCTGCGCGTCGGCGATGAGGTCGCCCAGCGGGGACTCCGTGCCGTCGCGGTTGATGTCGCCGGTGATGTAGCCGATCGGGCGGTTGCCGATGGGTGCGGCGAGGGTGTTCCACTTGTCGATCAGCGCGGTCATGTCGGGCGCCTTGGGGACGTCCCGGGTGACGACGTGGTTGGCGGACTTCACGGCCGTCCGGGCGATGTCGCCGGTCGCGCGGTCGTACGTCAGCGTGGTGTCCGTGTAGAGGCGGCCGAAGGACGCGGCCGAGGTGACCATGCGCGGCTTGCCCGCCGGGTCCGGGACGGTGCACACGTACGCGTTGTGGGTGTGGCCGGTGACCAGCGCGTCCACCTGCGGGCTGACGTTCTCGGCGATCTGTGCGATCGGTCCGGAGATGCCGTCGCCGGCGCCCGGGGCGTCGCAGTCGTAGTTGTAGGCGGACGACGCCGGGAAGCCGCCCTCGTGGATGAGGGCCACGATGGACTTCACGCCCTTGCGCTGGAGCACCTTGGCGTACTTGTCGATCGTCTCGACCTCGTCCTTGAAGGACAGGCCCTTCACGCCCTCGGCGGAGACGATGTCCGGGGTGGCCTCGAGGGTCACGCCGATGAAGCCGACCTTGACGCCGTTCTTCTTCCACACCCAGTACGGGTCGAGGACCGGCTTGCCGGTCCTGTCGTCCAGGACGTTCGCCGCCAGGTAGGGGAAGTCGGCGCCGCCGAACTCCTCGTCCGTGTAGCAGCCCTCGGTGGGGTGGCAGCCGCCGTGCTGGAGGCGGGCCAGCTCCGCCGCGCCCTCGTCGAACTCGTGGTTGCCGACCGCGGTGACGTCCAGGTCGAGCTGGTTCAGCGCCTCGATGGTCGGCTCGTCGTGGAAGAGGCCGGACAGCAGCGGGGAGGCGCCGACCATGTCGCCGCCGGCGGCGGTGACGGAGTACCGGTTGCCCTCACGGGCCTGCCGCAGATGGGTGGCGAGGTACTCCACGCCGCCCGCGTCGATCGTCTTCGTCGTGCCGTCGTGCTGGAGTTCGGTGACCCGGCCCGCGGAACCGGCCGGCGGTTCCAGGTTGCCGTGCAGGTCGTTGAAGGACAGCAGCTGGACGTCCTGGTAGCGGCCGGAGTGGGCCGGCGCGCCCTTGGTCTCGCCGGCGCTGGCCGACCCCGGGAGTGCCGCCGCGGCCAGCGCGCCGGCGGCGACCAGGCCCGCGGCGGTGACGAGAAGACGGTTCGTACGGCGTCTGCGGCGCTGGTGGTGCGCCGGGGATGTGGCTGGCATGCGCCCCCCTGTGGGTCTGCGTGGTTCGGTACGGGCTGCCGTGCACGACAGCGGGCCGCCCGGCGCAGCCTAGGGTCAACGCGCGTAGCGCGACAGGGGGTGCTTGGTTACATCCTGGTTTATCTTTCGCCGGCCGCCCCGGCGCGTCCCGCACCACCGCCGTACCCGCCCGTTTTCCCCGCCCCCCGCCCGCACCTCCCCTTACCCTCGTACGCATGACCAGCGACGACATCGCACAGCCCGGCCGCCCCCGCTCGCTCCAGACGTACACGGCGCTCTCCCCGGAGCAGACCGAGGCGGTCCTCGCCCTGCTCGCGGACGCCGCCCGCACCGACGGGCAGCAGGCGGTGTCCGAGCAGGGGCGGTTGCAGCTGCGGGGCGGGGAGCGGGAGGGGGTGTCCCATCTGCTGCTGTCCGTCGACGGCGAACTCGTCGGCTACGCCCAGCTGGAGGACACCGATCCGGTGGAGCCGCCGGCCGCGGAACTCGTCGTGCACCCCTCGCACCGGGGCAACGGGCACGGGCGGGCGCTCGGTTCGGCGCTGCTCGCCGCGTCGGGCAAGCGGCTGCGGGTGTGGGCGCACGGTGGCCACTCCGCCGCCCGGCACCTCGCACAGGTCCTCGGACTGACGCTGTTCCGGGAACTGCGGCAGATGCGGCGGCCCTTGTCCGGGCTCGACCTGCCGGATCCGGTGCTGCCCGAGGGCGTGACCGTGCGGAACTTCGTGCCCGGCCGGGACGACGCGGCCTGGCTCGCGGTGAACGCCGCCGCCTTCGCCCACCACCCCGAGCAGGGCTCCCTCACCCAGCGCGACCTCGACGACCGCAAGGCCGAGCCGTGGTTCGACCCGGAGGGCTTCTTCCTCGCCGAACGCGCGGGCGAGGAGGGCCGGATCGTCGGCTTCCACTGGACCAAGGTGCACGCCGATGAGGGCCTCGGCGAGGTGTACGTCCTCGGGGTGAGCCCCGACGCGCAGGGCGGCGGCCTCGGCAAGTCCCTCACCACGATCGGGCTGCGCCACCTGGCGGCCAAGGGACTGCCGACGGCCATGCTCTACGTCGACGCCGACAACAAGGCGGCCGTGTCCGTCTACGAGCGGCTGGGCTTCGTCACCCACGAGGTGGACCTGATGTACCGGACGGAGACCTGAGCCGGCAGCACATCCGGGACCGCACCGACTCCGCCCCGCCCGGCACGCCCGCCGCCTCGCAGCACCGTCCAGCGGTGGTGGACCGCCGCCCACCGCGCGTCGTCCGGGGTGACGAACAGCGCCCGGCCGTCGGGCCACAGCAGCGGAGTGCGCGGAGGACGCCGAGGCGTCCGGGTGGGAGATCACGGACGTGATCGAGGAACGCGCGGGGCTGCTGTCGCCGCATGGACGCGACGGACCGGGACGGGCCGTCGAGCACATCAGGAGCGGTGAGGCCGGGGCAGTGCTCACGGCGTGACGCTCGATGATCTCCTCCGGCCCGCAGGAGTACGACGAGGTGGCGCGCGAGTTCGAGAAGGCAGAGGACTTCCCGCACGTCAGGGACTCGTCGCACAGCGGGCGAAGGGTCACGCGATGACTCGTCGCAGGTTCCGCCACGTCCCGTTCACCATCGAGCAGGACCAGACGGCAGAACGGGCGCATCAGGCCCGGTGCGAGTCCGGCGACGGAACCGAGTGCGGGGTGGAGTCCGGCACGCACAGCGACCCCGGGCCGGTCGAGGAGCGGCAGCGCGGGCACACGCAGGAGACCGGACACCGCCGCTGACGCCGGAACCTCGGCGACTACGCCGTGATGCGACCCCGGCAGAACTCGCCGACCTCGTACAGGCGGACGGGCGCACGGCGTGAGCTGTGCCCCGGCCGTCGCGCGCCCGTGGCGTGACGCCTGGCCGCTCGCCGCGCAGACGGACGACGGGAACCAGTGGATGACGGGGCCTGTTGGCTGTACTGCCGACGCGCGGGCGTACGCGTCCTGTGGGTCGGTTCCGTAGGGATGGGGCGGGGCTTCCCTGTGCGCTCGGGGCGGACTTTCCCGGAATCTCCTCGGACGTCTGGCCCAGCGACGTACGGACCGGCGCACCGGCCCGCGTTCGCGGACCGGCGTGCGCACCGGCCGCCCGGTTCCGGTTGACTTTCGCACCCCTCTTGCACCACCCTTTCACTACTCAATTAGTGAAAGGGTGGTTGTCGAGTGGTCGACTACCGCATCGACCGGCACAGCGGCGTGGCCACCTATGTGCAGATCGTGCAGCAGACCAAGCAGGCGCTGCGCCTCGGCCTGCTGGCCCCCGGTGACAAGCTGCCGACCGCGCGCGAGGTCGTCGAGGCCACCGCCGTGAACCCGAACACCGTGCTGAAGGCCTACCGCGAGCTGGAACGCGAGGGCCTGGTCGAGGCCCGGCGCGGCCTCGGCACCTTCGTCCGGCGCTCCCTGGGCGCCGCCCCCGCCGACTCCCCGCTGCGCGCGGAGCTGGAGCAGTGGGCGGCCCGGGCCCGCGAGGCCGGACTGGAGCGGGAGGACGTGGCCGCGCTCTTCACCGCCGTACTGGAGACGCACTATCCGGCACCCGCGCACCCACAGATGCAGACACAGGCACAGCGGCACCGGACACGAACGCACCACCCGGCACCTCACACGACCTCTCAGGGAGACCCGTCATGACCGTCCCGGCCATCGAGGCGGACGCGCTCGGCAAGCGCTTCGGCCGGCGCGCCGCCTGGGCGCTGCGCGACTGTTCCTTCCGGCTGCCCGCCGGCCGCGTCTGCGCCGTCGTCGGACCCAACGGCGCCGGCAAGTCCACCCTGCTCGCCCTCGCCGCCGGGCTGCTCGGCCCCACCGAGGGCACGGTCACCGTCCTCGGCACGGACCCGGCGACCGCCCGCCCCGAGGTGGGCTTCGTCGACCAGGACAAACCGCTGTACCCGCAGCTCACCGTCGCCGAGACGCTGCGCATGGGCGCGGACCTCAATCCGGGTCACTGGGACGAGCGGACCGCGGCCCGGGTCGTGGCCGGCGGCGACCTCGACCCGAACCGGCGGATCCGTTCGCTCTCCGGCGGCCAGCGCACCCGCGTGGCCCTCGCCCTCGCCCTCGGCAAGCGGCCCGCGCTGCTGCTCCTGGACGAGCCGATGGCCGACCTCGACCCGCTGGCCCGGCACGAACTGATGGGCGTGCTGATGGGCCAGGCCGCCGCGCACGGCACCACGATCGTGATGTCCTCGCACGTCGTCGCCGAACTGGAGGACACCTGCGACCACCTGCTGCTGATCGGCGGCGGCCGGGTCCGCCTGGCCGGCGACACCGACGACCTGCTGGCCGCCCACACCCGGGTGACGGCCCCCGCACGGACCCCGCTGGACCCGCACACGGTCGTCGAGTCCCGCACCACCGGCCGTCAGCTCACCGCCCTGGTCCGCCCCGCCGGACCACTGCCCGGCGACTGGCGCACCGGTGCGCCGTCCCTGGAAGAGCTCGTCCTGTCCTACCTGCGCAACCCCGGAGCCCCCGACCAGGCTCCGCCGCCCGACACCACGGAGACCGCCGCATGACCGCCGCCCCGACCACCCTCGCCGTGCCCGTCCCCGCCCGCCGCGCCCCGCGCCAGGTGCGCTGGCTGCTGCGGCTGCACCGCCCGACGGTCCTCGTGTGGACCGCGTTCGTCCTGCTGACCGGCGCGGCCCTGCTGTGGCTCGGCGGCCCGCTCACCGACGCCTCGGCGGCCGCCTGGAAGGCGTACAACGCCTGCGACTACAGCCCGCGCTGCGCCTACGACCAGGACGCGATCCTGCGCTACAAGGACGTGTACACGTACACGAACGTCGCCGTGCTCGTCGCGCCGTTCCTGGTCGCCGCCTGGGCCGGCGGCGCGCTGACCGGCCGCGAGATGGAGTCCGGCACCGCCCGCCTCGCCTGGACCCAGGGCGTCTCCCCGGCCCGCTGGCTCGCCTCCCGGCTGACCGTGCCGGCGCTGCTGGTCGCCGCTTCGACCGGCCTGCTGGCCCTGCTGCACCGGACCGCCTGGACGGCCGCCGACGGCCGCGTCGACACCGCCAAGCCGTGGTACGACTACGCCACCTTCTACGCCAACGGCACCCTCCCCGTGGCCCTCGCCCTGGCCGGACTGGCCGTCGGCGCGCTCGCCGGACTGCTGCTGCGCCGCTCGCTGGCCGCGCTCGCCGTCTCCGTCGTCGCCCTCGGCGGCCTGTGGGCGGCCGTCCACACCGCCCTGCCGCACCTGTGGCCCAGCGTCACCCGGACCAGCGACCTGGGCACCGGCCCGGCGGGCACCGGCATCCCCACCGCCGAGGGCGTCGTGACCGCCGGCGGGGACCGGGTGGCCGCGCCGTGCGGCAGCGACACCACGTACGGGTGCCGCGCGGAGCTGGCCGACCTGGACGCCGTCGGCTACTGGCGCGACTTCCACCCCGCCGCCCACCACTGGCCGCTCCATCTGGTCGCCTCCGGCGCCCTGCTGCTGCTCGCCGCGGTGCTGGTGCTCGTCTCCTTCCGGCTGCTGCGCCACCGCACCGGCCCGGCGGCCCGGCCGGCGGGCGGAGAGCGGACGCGAACCCCGTGAGCCGCCCCCCGCTATCCCGGACGTCATGTCTCCGTAACCATTGATTCAGACAGGCTTGCGACGCTCGGCCAATGAATCCCGCCGCGCCAGAGCCTTCACCGCCCCGAAGGGTGAACGGGGGGAACGGGAACGCCTCAGGGCCACCACCGCTCCCACCCGCGCTTTCCGACGCGCCCGTGATGCTGTCGGCGCGGAACAATGGGGCCATGAGCCAGCCCAACACCCAGGCACAGGTACAGCACCCGCAGCCCTCCGTGGGCTCCATCGCCGCGCACCGCCCCCACACCCTGGCCGGGGTGGTCTCCGACCTGGAACCGGACATCGACGCCGACCTCGACGGTTACGAGGAGTCGATGGCGGACGGCGCCACCCCGCTGCCGCAGGGCCGGTTCCTGGACCGGGAGCGCAGCTGGCTCGCGTTCAACGAGCGCGTCCTGGAGCTCGCCGAGGACCCCGCGACCCCGCTGCTGGAGCGGGCGAACTTCCTCGCGATCTTCGCCAGCAACCTGGACGAGTTCTTCATGGTCCGGGTGGCCGGCCTGAAGCGCCGCATCGCCACCGGCGTCGCCACCCGCTCCGCCTCCGGCCTCCGGCCGCGCGAGGTGCTGGAGATGATCTGGTCCCGCTCGCGGGAGCTGATGGCCCGGCACGCCGCCTGCTACCACGAGGACGTCGCCCCCGCACTCGCGGAGGAGGGCATCCACCTGGTCCGCTGGAACGAGCTGACGGAGAAGGAGCAGGCCCGCCTGTTCACCCTCTTCCGGCACCAGATCTTCCCGGTCCTCACGCCCTTGGCGGTCGACCCGGCGCACCCCTTCCCGTACATATCCGGCCTGTCCCTGAACCTGGCCGTCGTGGTGCGCAACCCGGTCACCGGCCACCGGCACTTCGCCCGCGTGAAGGTGCCGCCGCTGCTGTCCCGCTTCCTGGAGAGCTCCCCCGGCCGCTACGTCCCCATCGAGGACGTCATCGCCGCCCACCTGGAGGAGCTGTTCCCGGGCATGGAGGTGCTGGAGCACCACGCCTTCCGGCTCACCCGCAACGAGGACCTCGAGGTCGAGGAGGACGACGCCGAGAACCTGCTCCAGGCCCTGGAGAAGGAACTCATGCGGCGCCGCTTCGGGCCGCCGGTGCGCCTGGAGGTCGAGGAGTCCATCGACCGCGAGGTGCTGGACCTGCTGGTGCGCGAGCTGAAGATCAGCGAGGCCGAGGTGTACCCGCTGCCGGGCCCGCTCGACCTCACCGGCCTCTTCCGCATCCACAGCCTGGACCGGCCCGAGCTGAAGTACCCGAAGTTCATCGCCGGCACCCACCGCGACCTGGCCGAGGTCGAGTCCGCGTCGGCCCCCGACATCTTCGCCGCGCTGCGCAGCCGCGACGTGCTGCTGCACCACCCGTACGACTCGTTCTCCACGTCCGTGCAGGCGTTCCTGGAGCAGGCCGCCGCCGACCCGGACGTCCTCGCCATCAAGCAGACCCTGTACCGGACCTCCGGCGACTCACCGATCGTCGACGCGCTCATCGACGCCGCCGAGTCCGGCAAGCAGGTCCTCGTCCTGGTCGAGATCAAGGCCCGCTTCGACGAGCACGCCAACATCAAGTGGGCGCGCAAGCTGGAGGAGGCCGGCTGCCACGTCGTCTACGGCCTGGTCGGCCTCAAGACGCACTGCAAGCTGTCCCTGGTGGTCCGTCAGGAGGGCGACACGCTGCGGCGGTACAGCCACGTCGGCACCGGCAACTACCACCCGAAGACGGCCCGCCTCTACGAGGACCTCGGCCTGCTCACCGCCGACCAGCAGGTCGGCGCGGACCTGTCCGACCTGTTCAACCGCCTCTCCGGCTACTCCCGCCGGGAGACCTACCGGCGGCTGCTGGTCGCGCCCAAGTCGCTGCGGGACGGCCTGATCTCCCGGATCGACAAGGAGGCCCGGCACCACCGCGCCGGGCGTCCCGCCTTCGTCCGCATCAAGGTCAACTCGATGGTCGACGAGGCCGTCATCGACGCCTGCTACCGGGCGTCGCAGGCGGGCGTGCCGGTCGACATCTGGGTGCGCGGCATCTGCGCGATCCGGCCGGGCGTGGCGGGCCTGTCGGAGAACGTCCGGGTCCGCTCCGTCCTCGGCCGCTTCCTCGAACACTCCCGCGTCTTCGCCTTCGGCAACGGCGGCGAGCCCGAGGTGTGGATCGGCAGCGCCGACATGATGCACCGCAACCTCGACCGCCGTATAGAGGCACTGGTACGGGTCACCGACCCGGCCCACCGGGCGGCTCTGAACCGGCTGTTGGAGACCGGCATGTCCGACGCCACGGCGTCCTGGCACCTCGGCCAGGACGGCGAGTGGACCCGGCACGCGACGGACGCGGACGGCCAGCCCCTGCGCAACGTCCAGGAGATGCTCATAGACGCCCGGAGGCGCCGGCGTGGCACAGCAACACCTTGATCCGACCGCCGCTCCGGTGCCCGCGGAGGCCCTCGCCGGCTATCTGCGGGCCCAGGCGACCGAGTTCCTGCGCGCGCTGCGCCAGCACCGGGAGACGGGTGCGGGCACGGCCGCGTCGGAGGGGTCCGCGGAGGCGGCCCGTGCGCTGCGGCGCGCGGCCCGCCGCATCAGCGCCAGCCTCCACACCTTCCAGCCGGTGCTGGACCCCGAGTGGTCCGAGACCATGCGGCCCGAACTGGCCTGGGTGTCCGGCACGCTGGCCCTGGAGCACGCGTACGCGGCCCGCCTGGAGCAGCTGCTGCTGGCCCTGCACCGCCTGTCGGGTGCCGCCCCGCTGCCCGTACCGGCCCGCGCGGTCGGTACGCACCCGCCCGCCACCCCGGACCCGGCCGCCCCTGCGGACGGCACACCGTCCGCCGCACGGCACACCACCGCACCCGGTACGGCCCCGAAAGCCCCGGCCTCCGGCGCGACCGGGCCGGCCACGGTCCACGCCTCCGCCGCCGACGGCCCACCCGCCGTCACGGCAGCCGGCACCGCACCGGCCGACCCGGCGCCCGCCGCCGGCACCGCCCCGGGCCGGGCCGTCGCCGCCGACGACGGCCTGCGAGGGGCGTCCCGGCGCGCCGCGGCGACCGCCTCGGTCGCCGCTCCCGCCCGGGCCGGAACCCGCACCGCCGCCCGCGCCACCGGCGGCGCGACGGACCGGGCCACCCGCGCCGCCGGAGTCTCCGCGCCGGGCGCCGTCGGCGCTCCGGACCGGGGCAACCTCACCGTCGGCGCCGCGAAGGCCGGCGCCCTGCTGGACCGGCAGCTGACGCTGGCCCGGACCCGGGCGCACTCCACCGCGCTGCAGGCCCTCGGCTCCTCCCGCTTCCACGGGATCGCCGACAAGGTCGCCGTCCTGGCCAGCGAGGTGCCGCTGACGCCGGCGGCCGCCGACACCGATCTGCGTCCGCTCGCGGAGGCCGCGCGCGAACGCCTCGTGGACGCCGTGGCCGCGCTGCCGCTGCTCACCGCGGGCAGCCCGTACAACGCCGCGGCGCTGATCCACGGCCTGTCCCCGGACCCGTCCCCGCACCCGCAGGACGCCCCCTGGCACCAGGTCCGGCTGCTGCTGCGGCTGCACCGCTACGCCCGCGAGGTGCTGCACGCGACAACCGGCCAGGCGCCGCCCGCCGACACCCGTCTGCTCGGTGCCGGCGAGGCACTGGACCGGCACCGCGACGCCTCCGAGGCGGCGGGCGCCGCGGCGCAGGCGGCGCGCACCCCGCGGATCGCGCCGGCCACGGCGTACGCGCTGGGCGTGCTCCACGCCGACCAGCGGCATGAGGTGGAGGCGGCGCGGTACGCGTTCCAGCGCTGCTGGCAGAAGGAAGCGATCGGCATGCCGTAGGGAGGCACACGGTGGGTTCACCTGGCTCCGCCGGACACCGCACCCTCACCGTCCAGGCCGCAGGCTGTGTGCTGTGGCGCCGCTCCCCGGTCACCGGGGAGCTCGAGCTCTGCCTGGTCCACCGGCCGAAGTACGACGACTGGTCCTGGCCGAAGGGCAAGCTGAAACGGGGTGAGGACGCGCTGGCCGGTGCGCTGCGCGAGGTCGCCGAGGAGACGGGGCACACCGCCGTCCCGGCCGCCGAGCTGCCCTCCGCGCACTATCTGGCGGCCGGCCGGCCGAAGCGGGTCCGCTACTGGGCGGCCGAGGCCGTCGCCGGTGCCTTCACGCCGACCGACGAGGTCGACCGCATCCTGTGGCTGCCTCCGGAGGCGGCCCGGCTGCGTCTCACCGAGCCCCGGGACGCCGACCTGGTGGACGCCCTGCTCGCCACGGTGCACACGACGTAGCGGAGTGTCCCGTTCCCACCCGGTATCCCCCCGTGTCCTCAACGTGAGCGTTCCGTGACCTCACCGCACCGACCACAGGGGTTCACCCCTCGTTCATTTACGCCCATCAGCGGCTTCACCTGTTCTGCCTAATTTCGGCCTTACGCGATGCGGAACGCCCGAAGACACAGGCAAGCGCATCTCCGACACTTCGCACGCCGCCGAATTCAGGACGGCGGCCACTGGAAGGAACTCAAGTGAAGCTTCAGCGCAAGAACCGGCGGGCCCTTGCTCTCGGTGCTCTCGCCGTCTCCGGCGCCCTGGCCCTCACGGCGTGCGGCTCCGACGACACCGGCGGCAACAGCAACGGTGGCGGCTCCTCCGCCGCCGCGCAGGCCGGCAACATCGACTGCGGCGACGCCCAGGGTCAGCTCCAGGCCTCCGGCTCCTCCGCCCAGAAGAACGCCATCGACGCCTGGGTGAAGCAGTACTCCGCGGCGTGCAAGGGCGTGCAGGTCAACTACAACCCGACCGGTTCGGGCGCCGGCATCACCGCGTTCCTCCAGGGCCAGACCGCGTTCGCCGGCTCGGACTCCGCGCTGGAGGCCGAGGAGATCGCGCAGTCCAAGAAGATCTGCAAGGGCGGCCAGGGCGTCGACCTGCCCATGGTCGGCGGCCCGATCGCCGTCGGCTTCAACGTCCCGGGCGTCGACAACCTCGTCCTGGACGCGTCGACCCTCGCCCAGATCTTCGACAGCAAGATCACCAACTGGAACGACGAGGCGATCGCCAAGCTCAACCCCGACGCCAAGCTTCCCGACCTGAAGATCCAGGCGTTCCACCGCTCGGACGAGTCCGGCACCACGGACAACTTCACCACGTACCTGAAGGAAGCCGCGCCCAAGGACTGGTCGTACGAGCCCAGCAAGGCGTGGGAGGCCAAGGGCGGCCAGTCCGCGCAGGGCTCCTCCGGCGTGGCCCAGCAGGTGAAGCAGACCTCCGGTGCGATCTCGTACTTCGAGCTCTCCTACGCCAAGGACGGCATCAAGACCGTCGACATCAAGACCGAGGCCGCCGAGCCGGTCAAGGCCACCATCGAGAACGCCACGGCCGCCATCGGCGCCGCCAAGGTCGTCGGCACCGGCAAGGACCTCGCGCTGGAGCTCGACTACACGCCGGCCGCCGAGGGCGCCTACCCGATCGTCCTGGTCACCTACGAGATCGTGTGCGACAAGGGCAACAAGGCGGAGACCCTGCCCGCCACCAAGTCCTTCCTGAACTACATGGCTTCCGAGGACGGCCAGGCCCTGCTGGCCGAAGCGGGCTACGCCCCGATGCCCGAGGAGATCATCACCAAGGTCCGCGAGACCATCTCGAGCCTCGCCTGACCCGAGAGTGCGGACCGGCCCCGACCACGGAGCCGGTCCGCACCGTCCGGTGCACCGCCATCAGGAGCCCCCGACACCAGGGACGGCTCCGACCGAGCCGCCGGGACCGGCGGCTCCGCAGACCGGAGAACCCGATGGACATCACCACACAGAAACCAGCCGCTCCCCCCACACCCGGACCGTCCGCGCCCGCCGACAAGGCTGCCGCGCGCGGTGCCACCCGCCCCGGTGACCGCATCTTCCTCGGTCTCTCCCGCGGATCCGGCATCTTCGTCCTGGTCCTCATGGCCGCCATCGCGGCCTTCCTGACGTACCGCGCCTCCATAGCCATCAGCGACAACGAGGCGAACTTCTTCACCGCCTTCGAGTGGAACCCCAGCGGCATCCCGCCGGAGTTCGGCATCGCGGTCCTGGCGTTCGGCACCATCGTGTCGTCGATCATCGCCATGGTCATCGCGGTCCCGATCTCGGTCGGCATCGCCCTGTTCATCACGCACTACGCGCCCCGCCGCCTCGGCGGTGTCATCGCGTACGTGATCGACCTGCTCGCCGCCGTCCCGTCCATCGTCTACGGCCTGTGGGGCGCCCTGGTCCTGGTGCCGAACATGGACGGCCTGTACGGCTGGCTCGACGACTACCTCGGCTGGACCGGCATCTTCGACTGGAACGGCGGCGCCCCGCGCTCGCTGTTCACCGTCGGCATCCTGCTCGCGCTGATGATCCTGCCGATCATCACCAACGTCAGCCGCGAGGTCTTCCGGCAGGTCCCGCGGATGCACGAGGAGGCCGCGCTGGCCCTCGGCGCCACCCGCTGGGAGGTCATCCGGATGTCGGTGCTGCCCTTCGGCCGCTCCGGTGTCATCTCCGCCTCGATGCTGGGCCTCGGCCGCGCGCTCGGCGAGACGATGGCCGTGGCCATGGTGCTCTCGCCGTCCTTCGACATCAGCGCCAGCCTGCTCGACCCGGGCGGCGGCACGTTCGCGCAGAACATCGCCAGCAAGTTCAACGAGGCCACCGAGATGGGCCGCGACGCGCTGATCGCCTCCGGTCTCGTCCTGTTCGTCATCACGCTGCTGGTCAACGGCGCGGCCCGGCTGATCATCGCCCGCCGCAAGGAGTACTCGGGGGCCAACGCATGAGCAACGCAACCCTCACCCCCCAGCGCGCCTCGCTGCGCGGCGCGACCCTGCCCAAGTGGTTCGCCTGGGCGGTCGCCGCGGGCTCCGCCGCCCTGGGCTACGGCATCAGCGCCGCGGCCGGCCTGCAGAGCGACATCCAGTGGGCCCTGATCGCCGCCCTGCTCTTCGTCATCGGCAGCTACGGCATCTCCGCCAAGATCGAGGGCAGCCGCCAGGCCAAGGACCGCACCGCGACCAGCCTGGTCTGGGTCGCCTTCCTGATGGCCGTCATCCCGCTGGCCTCCCTGATCTGGGAGACGGTCAAGCGCGGTGTGAAGGTCCTCGACGGCTACTTCCTCAGCCACTCGATGGGCGTGGTCGCCGACACCGAACCCGGCGGCGGCATCTACCACGCCATCCTCGGCACGCTGGAGCAGGTCGGCCTCGCCACCCTGATCTCCGTGCCGATCGGCGTGCTCACCGCGATCTACCTGGTCGAGTACGGGCGCGGCAAGCTCGCCAAGGCCGTCACCTTCTTCGTCGACGTCATGACGGGCATCCCGTCGATCGTCGCCGGTCTGTTCATCCTCAGCCTGTGGATCCTGATCCTGGGCATGGGCTACTCCGGCTTCGCCGGCTCGATGGCGCTGTCCATCCTGATGATCCCGGTGGTCGTCCGCTCCACGGAGGAGATGCTCAAGCTCGTCCCGAACGAGCTGCGCGAGGCCTCGCTGGCGCTGGGCGTGCCGAAGTGGCGCACCATCCTCAAGGTGGTCCTGCCCACGTCGATCGGCGGCATCACCACCGGTGTCATGCTCGCCATCGCCCGCATCACCGGTGAGACCGCCCCCGTGCTGCTGCTGGTCTGGGTCACGAACTTCATCAACGCCAACCCGTTCTCCGACCCGCAGGCGTCACTGCCGATGTACATCTACCTGCAGTACGCCAACAGCGGCGGCTCCGGCGCGGCCTACGACCGTGCCTGGGCGGCGGCCCTGACGCTCATCGCGTTCATCATGATCCTCAACCTCGTGGCCCGCGGCATCGCCCGCTGGAAGGCCCCGAAGACCGGTCGCTGACGCGGCCAGGGCGACAACAGTCAGCGACCCGGACTCGAAAGAAGCAGTGATACCCATGGCCAAGCGCATCGATGTGAGCGGCCTCAACGCCTACTACGGCTCCTTCCTGGCCATCGAGGACATCTCGATGACCGTCGAACCCCGTTCCGTGACGGCCTTCATCGGCCCCTCCGGCTGCGGCAAGTCCACCTTCCTGCGCACGCTCAACCGCATGCACGAGGTGACGCCGGGCGGCCGGGTCGACGGCAAGGTCATGCTCGACGACGAGAACCTGTACGGCGCGGGCATCGACCCGGTCGCCGTGCGGCGCGAGGTCGGCATGGTCTTCCAGCGCCCGAACCCGTTCCCGACGATGTCGGTGTACGACAACGTCGCGGCGGGCCTGCGCCTGAACGGCAAGTACAAGAAGTCCCAGCTGGACGACATCGTCGAGAAGTCCCTCAAGGGCGCCAACCTCTGGAACGAGGTCAAGGACCGCCTGAACAAGCCCGGTTCGGGCCTCTCCGGCGGTCAGCAGCAGCGTCTGTGCATCGCCCGCGCCATCGCGGTCGAGCCGAACGTCCTGCTGATGGACGAGCCCTGCTCCGCCCTGGACCCGATCTCCACCCTCGCCATCGAGGACCTGATCGGCGAGCTGAAGGAGCGCTTCACGATCGTCATCGTGACGCACAACATGCAGCAGGCGGCGCGTGTCTCCGACCGCACGGCGTTCTTCAACCTGGCGGCCGTCGGCCAGCCGGGCAAGCTGATCGAGATCGACGACACGGAGCGCATCTTCTCCAACCCGTCGGTCCAGGCCACGGAGGACTACATCTCCGGCCGCTTCGGCTGATCCGATCCCCTCGCGGTGCTGCATGGCGGTGCCACCGCGAGGCACGAAAGGGCCCGCCCCTGGCTCCCGGGGGCGGGCCCTTTTTCACGTCGTTCGCGTCGTTCGCGGCCTCACGCTGTTCGCCTCGTTCACGGCCTTCACGTCGTCCGCGTCGTTCGCGGCCTTCACACCGTCCACGCCGTTCACGGCGTTCACGGCGGGACGCGGCCGCGGGCGGTCGTGCCGCCGGCGGCGGCCGGGCGGCCGCTACAGGAACGCCAGATGCACCAGCCCGAACGAGCAGGCGGCCACCACGGCCGCCGCCGGCATGGTGATGAACCAGCCCAGCACGATGTTCTTGGCGACGCCCCAGCGCACGGCGTTGACCCGCTTGGTGGCGCCCACACCCATGATCGCCGAGGTGATCACATGGGTCGTGGAGATCGGCGCGTGGAACAGGAACGCCGACCCGAACATGATCGAGGCGCCCGTGGTCTCGGCGGCGAACCCCTGCGGCGGATCCAGCTCGATGATCTTCCGGCCCAGCGTCCGCATGATCCGCCAGCCGCCCGCGTACGTCCCCGCGGACAGCATCACCGCACAGGCGATCTTCACCCACACCGGGATCGGGTCGCCGTAGTCCTCGACATCGGCGATGACCAGCGCCATCACCACGATGCCCATCGTCTTCTGCGCATCCTGCAGACCGTGCCCGAGGGCCATACCGGCCGCCGACACCGTCTGCGCGATGCGGAAGCCCCGCTTGGCCTTGTGCGGGTTGGACCGCCGGAACATCCACATGATCGCCGTCATCACGAGGTAACCGGCGAGCAGGCCGACCACCGGCGACACGAACATCGGGATGACGATCTTGTCGAGGACGCCCTCCCAGTACACCGTCGTCCCGCCGGCCAGCGCCGCGCCCACCATGCCGCCGAACAGGGCGTGCGAGGACGACGACGGCAGGCCGTAGTACCAGGTGATCAGGTTCCAGACGATCGCGCCGACGAGCGCGGCGAAGAGGATGCCCATCCCCTTCGATCCCTCGGGCGTCTGGATCAGCCCCTCGCTGACCGTCTTGGCGACGCCCGACCCCATGAACGCGCCGGCCAGGTTCATCACGGCCGCCATCGCGAGCGCCGCCCGGGGGGTGAGCGCGCGGGTCGACACGGAGGTGGCGATCGCGTTCGCCGAGTCGTGGAAGCCGTTGGTGTACGTGAAGAAGAGCGCGACCCCGATGGTCACGACCAGAGCGAAGGTGTCCATGAAGGGCTCAGGACTCCTTGACGGCGATGGTCTCCACCGTGTTCGCCACGTGCTCGAAGGCGTCGGCCGCTTCTTCCAGGACGTCCACGATCTGCTTGAGCTTCAGCACCTCGATCGCGTCGTACTTGCCGTTGAAGAGGTGGGCGAGCAGCTTGCGGTGGATCTGGTCGGCCTGGTTCTCCAGCCGGTTGACCTCGATCCAGTACTCGGTGAGGTTCTCCATGGTGCGCAGGTGCGGCATGGCCTCCGCGGTCAGCTCCGCGGCCCGTGCCAGCACCTCGATCTGCTGCTCGACGCCCTTGGGCAGTTCCTCGATGTTGTAGAGGACGACCAGGTCGACGGCCTCCTCCATGAAGTCCATGATGTCGTCGAGGGACGACGCGAGGGAGTAGATGTCCTCGCGGTCGAAGGGCGTGATGAACGAGGAGTTCAGCTGGTGGAAGATCGCATGCGTGGCGTCGTCACCTGCGTGTTCCGCGGCCCGCATACGCTCTGCGATCTCGGCCCGGGCGGAGGGGTCCGCCCCGAGCAGTTCCATCAGGAGTTTCGAGCCCGTGACGATGTTGTCCGCGGACGCGGCGAACATGTCGTAGAAGCTCGTCTCCCTGGGGGTCAGACGAAAGCGCACGTGGGGTCCTCGGTATGCATCGGTTTCGGTCAGGCTGATGCTAGGCGCATCATCCGGCCACGTGTAACGGGCCGCCCCCCAGTGTCGCCCATCAGGCAGAGTGATGGGCACGGGGGCGGTCCGTGGTCCGTTTCCGGCCGCAGCGCATGTCATGGGCCACAGGGCCTATACCCAGCAAAGTTCGCTACCATATACCCACCAGGGGTATATGTCGGTTGCACGTGCAGCAGGAGGACGCGATGACGACCACCGGGACCGGCTCGAACACGCCGTCCTCCACGGACGCGGCGGAGGCCCCCTCGGCCGGAATCGTGACCGACCACGACCGCGGCATCCACGGCTACCACCAGCAGAAGCAGGAACACCTCAAACGCCTGCGCCGCATCGAGGGCCAGATCCGCGGCCTGCAGCGCATGGTCGACGAGGACGTGTACTGCATCGACATACTCACCCAGGTGTCCGCCTCCACCAAGGCCCTGCAGTCGTTCGCCCTGCAACTCCTGGAGGAGCACCTGCGCCATTGCGTGGCGGACGCGGCCGTCAAGGGCGGCGACGAGATCGACGCGAAGGTCAAGGAGGCGACCCAGGCCATCGCCCGCATGCTGCGGACCTGACCCGCCTCACTCCCGGGCGGACTCCGCCCGGGACTCGGCCACCCTGAGCACCCGGTCGATGCTCTCCAGGCTCAGCCGGTCCTCGGCGGCGGAGGCGGCGATGATCAGCTCCCCGCACAGTTCGATCTCGGCGAGCGCCACGTGGTCCTGAACCGTCCCACCCCTGAGCAGAGCCACGCGCCTCACCTCATCTCCGTCGTCACCGACTCCTAGAGTAAGGAGCGGCCGACACGCCGCGCATGGCACGGAAGGGCTAGTTCAGGCCGGTCACTCCTCGGCGATCCGGCCCGCGTAGATGTCCCCGCCCTCGGGCAGCCGTACGTCGACGGGGGCCCCGAAGTCGTACAGCAGCGTCGTCGAGGCGACCGCGACGGGCTCGTCCTTGCGCCCGTTGACGAAACTGAACCGGTGCCGGACCTTGCGGATCCGGCCCTGGTCGTCGAGGTAGACGTCGAACGGCACCCGCGCCGTGGCGAACCCTTTCGCCGCCGCGCGCAGCGGTTGGCGGTTGGCCTCCGAGGCCGCCCGCGCGGCCCGCTCCAGGTCGGCCGTGCCCCGGTAGTGGCGCACCTTCGCCCCCGCCACCTCGGTCCGGCCCACGAACGTCGCCGCGCGCGTCCCGCGCAGCACCTCGGCGGCGGCGAACGGGTCGGTGGCGCCGCCGGTGACGAGGTTGCCGTCGGACAGCGTCCCGGTGTCCACGCGCACCCACTTGTCGTCGGGCACGCCGGCGCCCCGGTTCTTCATGAACAGCGCACCGGGCGCGAGCAGTTCGGTGATGGGACGCCGCGCGGCGGCCCCCGCCGGGTCCTGCGGCAGCAGCACCTTCAGCCGCCCGATCCGCTTGCGGTAGTCGTACACGCCCTGGCCGCGGACGGTGACCCGGGTCCCGCCGGTGGCCATCTCCAGGGACGTACGCGCCTTGGACGTCCCGGCCTGCACGAGTGCGTCGGCGGCCCGGTGCAGCACCCGCACCGGATCCCCGGCGGGAGCGCCGCCGGTCACCGCGTCACCGCGCCCGCAGCCCACGGCCCCGGCCCCCAGACAGCCGACGACCCCGACCGCGACCACCACGCCGCGCACCCGCCTGTGCTGCTGCCGTCGAACCATCGCCTGCTACCCCCGCTCCGTCCGACACGGGCCGCCTGTCGTTCCGGTTAACGACGGGTAGGTGACCCCGTCACGCCGACACGCCGGAGCGCTACCGTTGACGGGTGGCGCATCAGGACGACGAGGCAGACCCGGGCGGGCACAGCACGACCACCGTCGAACAGGGCCCTTTCTGCGTGGCCCGCTGTTCCTGCGGCTGGCGCGGCCCGGCCAGAAGGGCCCGGAGCCAGGCCCGCACGGACGCCAGGAACCACACCGGCGAGTGACGCGACGCCTCGTTCCGGGGCGCTCAGTCGCGGCGCTTCCCGCGCGCTGCCGCCGTGCCCTCCTTCCAGGCGCGGGCGAACCGTTCGTGCGCGGGTGACGGGAGGGCCGCCGGTGCGGTGGCGGGGGCGGGGCGGGGGGCCTTGGCGGCGGTGAGTTCCCTGCGCACGGCACGGTGGTGGTCGAGGGTCCAGCCGTTCCAGCGGCGCACCGTGCGGTCGGCCGGGCGGTCCAGGGCGTGCAGTTGGAGGTGGAGGGCCGCCGCGTCCCGGCCGACGCCGAGCGCCGCCGCCACCTCGTCGACCAGTTCCGGGACGCCGAAGAGCGGGTTGGCCTCGTACTGGCCCGGCGGGACCGGGGTGGTGAGGGAGCGGTCGGCCAAGGCGCGCAGGGCGGTGCGCAGTTCGGCGGGGGCGCCGGTGAGGTGGTCGATCAGTGCGCGGGCGCCCGCGGCGGCCGGGTCGCCGACCGGGCGTTCGGCGAGCGCCCAGGTGACGGCGGTGACGGCGGCCCCGGTCGCGGCGGCGTCGAGGGGTTCCTGCGGGCGGCCGGTGAGCAGGGCGGTGGCCCAGGTCGCCGGCAGCCCGTGGTCCTTGGCCAGCGCGGCGGCGTGGCTGCCGTCGTCGGTGTACGGGGTGACGTCGAGCAGCCCGGACCAGGCGGTGGCCATCCGCTCCGCGGCGGCCGTCATGCCGCCGGGGGCCCACAGTTCGGCGGGGTCCGCGGGGACGGCGGCGGCGAGCACCGACCGGCGGCCGGCGGGGCCGAGGTGCCACAGCAGGTCGGCGTACCGGCTCACGGTGGGCCGGTCCGCCCGGTACGGCTTCGCGCGGCACACCTTGAGGTCCGCGGAGTGTCCGTCGCTGCCCGCGAAGCCGTCGAGGACGAGCGCGGCGACCGCTCGCGGGACACCCGTGCGCCAGCGGAACAGGTCCACCGCCGCGTCGGGCACCGCCAGCGGGCCGTGCTCGTCGAGCAGGGCCAGCAGGCGGGGCAGCCGGGTGGTGTCGTCACCGCCGACGGTGTGCTCCTCGCAGTCCTCGGCGTCGGCGGGCGCCGCGTCGGCGGCGCGCTGGACGAAGAAGGCCAGGCCACGGGGGCCCGGGTGGGAGGCCACCGTGGCTCCCGCCGCACGGAGTCCGGCCAGCCGGGCCTCCGGGGCGTAGCCGGTCCGCCAGCGGCTGCCCGCTTCCGCGAACGGCTGGCGGCTCCACACCTCGAGCAGCGCGCCGATCGCACCGCGCCGGTCGTCCGGGGTGGCGGCGACGACGGCCCGCCAGGCCACGGCGTCGATGTTCCCGACGAGCGCGGTCCATTCGGGTACCGGTCCGGGCAGGGCGAGCAGCCGCGCCTCGTCGTCGATCTCGCCGCGCAGATGACGGCCGTCGGCGGCGACGGAGGTGAGCAGGGCGGGCCGGGGCTGCGAAGGAACCCTGTTGTACAGGCTCTTCCGGCTCGACAGCCCGTGCAGGGCCGGGACGATCAGGGTGTCGGGCACCGGGTCGGGCAGTTCGACGACCGGTCCGGAGCGCATCACGGCCACCCGGTGCGACAGCTCCCGGCGGCGGCGCAGCACATCGGCGGCGAGCCGCACGGCACGGGCCACCCCCTGCCGGATCCTCGGCTCCGTCACACCGGGCAGCTCCGCGTCGTCGCCGGAGGACAGCAGTGCGCGTGCGTCCGTGTCGCTGACGGCGCGCAGCGCACGGGAGGAGGCCTCGTCGCGTGGGGTGAGGAAGTGCCAGAAGGCGGGCGGGGGCACGGGGCCTGCCTGGTCGCCGAGGGTGGCGCGGACCGGTGTGCGGTCGCGGCTCCCGGCAAAGCCCTGGACCTGCCAGAGCAGGGAGTTGTCGGCGGCGGAGTAGCAGCGGACGGTGGGGCCGCCGGTGACGACGGCGTCCTCCCCGCCGGCCGGCAGGGCGAGGATGCCCCACGGGCGGCGGCCCCAGGTGCGGGTGCGGAAGGACGCGGTGCGTCCGTCGACGGACTCCAGCACGAACTCGCGCGGCGAGTAACCGGAGTAGGCGGTGTGCAGGACCCGGCAGCCGGTGAGCCGGCCGTCCTGGCCGAGCGGCGACAAGGGTGCGCCGGGCGGCAGTTCGGCGAGGATGCGGTGGTCGGGGAAGGGCTGTGTGCCGTCCGGGCCGGTGTCCGGGGAGTGGAAGGCGGGCAGGGTGCGGTCGCCGGTGGGTGCGCCGGTGGCCGGATCCAGGCGCTCCCATCCGCCGCGGCGCTCACTGAACACCTCCGCGCTCCAGAAGTTTCGGCCGTCGTACATCTGGTAGTCGCGGCGGCCGATGCCGGGTTGTCCGCCGGGACGCAGGACGCGCTCCCCGTCGAAGCGGCCGCCGCCGTCGGGTGTCCGGAACTGGTAGCCGAGGCCGCGCTGGATGCTGCCGCCGTAGGGCCGCAGCGCGTAGAAGTCGTCCGGCCGGAAGACGTCGGCGGGGCTGCCGGACCAGTACGCCCCGCCCTCGCCGTCGCCGGTCCCTTCCCAGGCGACGAGGAACTGTCCGCCCACCCAGTGCACGGAGTGCGGTCCGGCGCCGTCCGGCAGTCGCAGCGTGCACTCGCCGACCCGGCCCGCGTGGTCGACGGCGACCGCTCGGGTGTCGCCGTACACGGTGAGCACCGGCCAGGTGCAGGTGACGTACACCTCCTCGTCCGGCCGGAATCCGGTGAGGGCCTTTTCCAGCGCGGGCCAGCCCAGTTCCTCGGGCAGGCCGGCGCGCAGGGCACGGGCCAGCGGGCCGCTGAGGTCCAGCGCGTCGAGGGCCTCCTCGATGCCGTGCAGGGCGAGGGCGGTGGGCCGGTCGAGGAGGTCGCGCAGTTCGTCCACGGCCTCGTCGGCGGCGGCGAGCCCGCCGCCCCGCAGCGCGTCCAGCAGTTTGCCGATCCTGGCGCGCACCTCGGCGGCGATCTCCGGAGTGTGCGGGAGCCGGCTGATGGCGCTGCCGCCACCGGGCCGCCGCCCGTCGTGGACGGCGCTCTCCAGCCGTGGCCCGAACACGGGGTCCGCGGCGAGCGCCCTGAGGTCGCGCCGCGAGTTCTCGCCCCAGACCTCCAGCCGGACCAGTGGTCCGGGGTCGTGGACGGGTATGCCCTCGGCGAGGCAGACGTCGAGCAGGTCGGCGTCGAGGTACGGCCACCGGTAACGGTCCTCGTGCAGCCGGACCGGGGTGCCGTCCGCCTTCAGCAGCGGCGCGAACCGGGCGACCAGGTCGAGGAGTTCGGCGGGCACCGCCTGCCGTGTCACCCCGCCGCCGGCGACGGTGCGGTGCGCGTACCGGGACGCGTAGCGGCGCAGCCACTCGCCGAGTCCGCCCTCCGGGGCGATCCGGCCGGCCGCGGCGGCGTCGGCGACTCCGCAGGCGAGGAGCAGCCGCAGCCAGGCGGCCGCGTCGTTCTTCGACTCGGGGAACAGGTCGAGCAGCGCGGTGGCCTGGGCGTCGGACGGCGGGTGGGCGGAGAGCGGTTTGCGCGCGGCGTCGAACAGCCGGTCCGGTACGGCCTTCCCGTGCGCCGCCGCCAGCACCTCGCCCAGCAGCCGGGCCTCCTCGTCGGTGCCGAGCCCGGCGGCCCGCGCGGAGTCCCGGACACGGCGGGCCAGATCGGCCGGAAGCTCACCGGGCGAGGCCGCCCAGGCGGTCAGCAGCGATACGAACTCGCGGTGCGCGTCGACCGGTCCGAGCACCTCGGCCAGCCAGGCCGGGGCGCCGCCGAGTTCGGTGGCGGGCAGCGCGCCGAACCGGGCGAACAGCGCGAGGTTGGCCCGCCGCCAGCCGGCGTCGACGGGCAGGTCGTGGGTGCGCTCGGCGGTGCGGGCCTTGGCGTAGGCGCGGGCGGCGGAGCGGCGGTGCAGCCCCAGCAGCCAGTGGCCGGCGGTGTCCCAGAACCACGGCAGATGGGCGCCGGGCAGGTCCCGGGCCATGCGCTCGGCCTCGTCCACGAACCGTCCTGGTTTGCCCCAGGCCGTCGCCTTCCTCCGTCCGACCCGTTCGAGCACGGCGCGCGCCTCGGCCTCGACGCCCGGGCCCTGCGTGCGCGCCCAGTCGACGTACGTCTCGGAGACGCGGTGATCGGCCGGGAACGGAACGGGAGTTGCCGTGCTGCTGGTCATGCGGGCCAGTCTGGCAGGGGGCACCGACAGCGGGCCCGGGGCCGGGTACCCGGCGCCGTGGAACCCGCGCGGCCCCGCGCCCGTCTCGTTCCACGAGCCCGGGAGGCGCCATGGAACGACGTAGCTTCATCACCGGCGCGGCGGCCCTCACCGCCGGCACGGCCACCACCGCCTGCGCCCGCGACGACACCGGCCCACCCCGCCGCACCCCCACCTCCCGCACCCCCGCGTCCGGCGCGCCGGCCTCCCGCACCTCCGCCCCGGCGCGGTCGCCCTCCCCCGCCGACTGGACCGCCCTCGCCCGTGACCTCGACGGCTCCCTGGTCCGCCCCGGCGACGCCGACTGGCCCACCGCCCACCGCCTCTACAACACCCGCTTCGACGGCCTGAGGCCCGCCGCCGTCGCCTATCCCGCCCACGCCGACGACATCCGCACGGCCCTCGCCCACGCCCGCGCCCACGCCCGCGCCCACGCCGTCCCCGTCGCCGTCCGCAACGGCGGCCACTCCTACACCGGCGCGTCCTCGGGCGACGACCGCCTGATCATCGACGTCTCCCGGATGGACCGCGTCCGCACCAGTGCCGGCACGGCGGTGATCGGCGCCGGCGCCAAGCTCATCGACGTCTACCGTTCCCTCGCCGCCCACGGCGTGACCGTCCCCGGCGGCTCCTGCCCCACGGTCGGCATATCCGGCCTCGCCCTCGGCGGCGGCCACGGCATGACGTCCCGCGCCTACGGCCTGACCTGCGACAGCCTCACCGAGGCCACCCTGGTCACCGCGGACGGCAGGCAGCTCACCGCGAACGCCACCGAGAACAAGGACCTGTTCTGGGCGCTGCGCGGCGCCGGCCAGGCCCACTTCGGCATCGTCACGGAACTGCGCTTCACCACCCACCCGGCACCGCGGAGCGTCACCGGACACCTGACCTGGCCGTGGCCGAAAGCCGCCGCCGTGGTCGCCGCCTGGCAGGACTGGGGCCCGGACCAGCCCGACGAGATCTGGTCGGCGCTCCACCTGGAGAACACCCCGGGCGGCAGCCCGACCGTCTCCGTCACCGTCTTCTCCCTCGGCACCCACGGCGAACTCCAGAACGCCGTCGACCGCCTCGCCGACCGCGTCGGCGCCTCGGCGAGCGGCGTCTCGCTGCGCCGCCGCTCTTACCGGGAGTCCATGGAGCTGTACGCCGGCTGCTCGGCGTTCGCCGACGACGCGCAGTGCCACCTGCCCGGCACCACCCCGGGCCGCTCCCCGCGGGGCGCCCTGGGCCGCGAGACCTACTCCGCCCGCTCCGACTTCTTCGACCGCCCGCTCGACGCCGACGGGATACGCACCCTGCTCGCGCAGGTCGAGGCCGTGCGCGGCGGTTCCGGCAGCATCGCGCTCACCGCGCTCGGCGGCGCCGTCAACCGGGTCGCGCCGACGGCCACGGCGTTCGTCCACCGCCGCTCCCGCATGCTGGCCCAGTACATCGCCTCCTGGCCGGCGGGCGGCTCCGGTGCGGCGGCCGGGTCCTGGCTGGCGGCGGCGCACCGGGCCCTGCGCCCGCACGCCTCCGGCGCCGCCTACCAGAACTACCCGGACCCGACGCTGGCCGGCTGGCGCCGCGCCTACTACGGCGACGCGGCCGACCGGCTGACCCGGCTGAAGCGGCGGTACGACCCGGACCGCGTCTTCACCGGCCCCCAGGCCCTGTAGAACAGGTCCGCACTCGGACGACGAGGCGGCGCGGACTGCGACGCGGCGCGGGCAGCGACGCGGCTCGGACTGCGACGCGGCTCGGGCTCTGCACCGCGGTCCGGGCTCTGCGCCACGTTCGGGCTCTGCACCGCGGTCCGGGCTCTCACCACGGTTCGGGCTCGGCGCCACGGTTCGGGCGGTCGAGCAGGCCGCCGCCCGGTACGGCGGGGTCGGGCCCGGGTCAGGCCCCAAGGTCCCGTTCCGCGCCCGAGCCCCGTACGGCGGGACCGGGCCCGTGAGTCAGGCCGCCAGGTCCCGCTCCTCCGCGCCCGGCGCCCCGTTGCGGGTGCCCGTGGCCACGCGGCTCTCCTCGGTGTGGTGCCGGCCCCGCGCCCTGATCAGCCATCCGGCCCGCGGCGACCGCTCGACCGCCCGCGCGACCGGCGTCAGCAGCGCCATGGCGAGCGGCGACAGCAGCAGCGCGACGGCCGTGCCGAGCGCGAGCCCGCCCACGACGTCCGTCGGGTAGTGCACGCCCATGTAGACGCGGCAGAAGCCTTCGAGCAGGGCGATCCCGAGGCCGACGAGGCCGAACTTCCGGTTGGCGACGAACAGTCCGACGGCGAGCGCCATGGTGATCGTCGCGTGGTCGCTGACGAAGGAGTAGTCGGTCTTGCCGTCGACCAGGACTTCCAGGCCCTCGTGGTCGTTGAACGGCCGTGGCCGCTCCACGAAGCCCCGGATCGGCACGTTCACCAGCACCGCGACACCGGCCGCGAGCGGTGCCCACGCCAGCGCCGCGACCGAGGGCGCCGCGTCCTCACCGCCCCGTCGCCGCACGGTCCACCAGCACCACAGCACCAGCAGGACCATGGCGAACAGCAACCCGTACTCGCCGACGAACTCCATGATCCGGTCGAACCACGGCGGCGCGGCCTTGGCGAGACCGTTGATGTCGTAGAGCAGGTCGACGTCGGGGTTCGACCCGGAATCGGCGAGTCCAGCCATGATGCTGCGGCCCCTTCGTCATCTGTTCCGGCGCACGGTGCGCACGCCGCTCCTGCCACCCCCGTGGTTGTAGAAGCGCTGTCTGCTCGGCTACGACAACAGGAACGCACGGCTCCCGTTAATACGTTCCACACTCCACCGAATGATCACGCAGACGTTATCGAAGCGAGACGCATCTTCGCAGCTCAGGGGGTGGGTTAACGCTCCGCTCACGCCGTTGTGGGCAGCGCTTTCGCGCCATCTTCGGTGACCCGCGTGGCGCCGAAGTAGTCAGGCGTGTCGATCGGGTCGAACCGGATGACAGCACCCGTACGGGGCGCATTGATCATATAACCACCACCGACATAAATCCCCACATGCCGGATGGCGCGCGAATTGGTGAGGTCGTCCGAGAAGAACACCAGATCGCCGGGGAGGAGCTCGTCCCGCTTCGGATGCGGCCCCGCGTTGTACTGGTCGTTCGCCACCCGCGGCAGCGTGATCCCCACGCTCTCGTACGCCGCCTTGGACAGCCCCGAGCAGTCGAAGCGTCCGCCCTGCTCAGGCGTGCCGTTGCCACCCCAGAGATACAGCGTGCCGAGCTTCTTCTGCGCGAAGGCGATGGCACCGGCGGCCTGCTTGGAGGGGTCGACCCGGCCGACCGGGGCGGCGAAGCTCTTCTCCAGCGAGGTGATCCTCTTGACGTAGTTCCGCGTCTCCTCGTACGGCGGGACACCCCCGTACTTGATCACCGCGTACGCCCCCGCGTTGTACGAGGCGAGCATGTTTTCGGTCAGATTCCCGGGGACGTCCTTCACATAGGACGCCAGCGTGCAGTCGTACTGCGCCGCCGACGGGATCGCGTCGTTCGGGTCCCACACGTCGCGGTCCCCGTCGCCGTCCCCGTCGATGCCGTGCGTGGCCCAGGTGCCCGGGATGAACTGCGCGATGCCCTGCGCCGCCGCGTGACTCTGGGCCTTCGGGTTGAACCCGCTCTCCTGGTAGAGCTGGGCGGCGAGCAGCGCCGGGTTGATGGCCGGGCAGAGGTTGCCCCACTTCTGCACGAGCTGCTGGTAGGCGGCCGGCACGCTGCCCTTGGCGAGCGCCTTCGCCGCCCCGCCGCCGACCCCGTTGATGAGGTTCCCGGAGACCACGTACACCCCGACGACGAGCAGCATCACGAACGCGAGAGCGGAACCGACGGCAAGGGACGAAGCGACCCACACCTTACGCACCGTCAACCACCCCTCACCTTCCGGCAGTCCGCCGCCGAACGTCAGTGTAGAGGCGACACCCGTCACCCGGCAGTGATCACAGGCACGGCTTTCGGCCCCACATCCGTCATTGCCCGCCGTAACGCAGCGTGATACACAGAGTGACGATACGACTCTTCATCCGTCCTGCCGCGCCCCTACCGGAGACCGGCGCGCGCCGGTGGCAAGCTATTCGTACGAAACCCGCCAACAGATGACGCCAAGTCGACATACGACAGCGTCATCGTCGGCGACAATGAGGCCTGACCTCTGCACTACCGCAGAGGAAGCGGAACTACCCATACAGGGGCGGTGACTTACATGCTCTTTGCGGCCGACGAGGGAGACATCAACACCATTATCGGCGGGATCGCTCCAGATTGGGGCCCCTTCGGCAGCCTGGGCAACGAAGCCAAGGTGATGATCGAGGTGGTCATGGCGGTCGCCATCCTCATCTGCCTCGGCATCGCCATCTGGGGGGCGGCCAAACAGCGCATCGGCGCCACCGCACTGAGGGACACCTTCAGCGCCGAACAGGGCAAGGGCCTCATCATCGCCGGGCTGACGGGCGTCTTCATCATCGGCTCCCTCGGCACGCTGTTCACCATCGTGTACGGCATGGCCGTATAGGCCCCCGCTCCACCGACCCCGACCGGGCGCGCCCGGCCCCCTCCACCCCCACCCACCCGTCGTGCCCACCGGCTGAGGTTGCGTTTCCCTGATGTCCAGTCACCACACCGCGCCCGCGCGGGAGCCAGCACGGCTACCGTCGTACGTGGAGTACACGGAGTACGAGCTGTTCCCGCACGACGCTGAGGGGGCGTACGCGGCATGAGCCTCGGAGACGACACGGGTCAGACCCGCATCCGACTGCCGGAAGGAAGCGACGGCGACCCGTACGGCGGCGCGCGCAGAGGCGGCCGGTCCTCCTCGCGCAGCCTGGTCACGGTGGTCGGCGTCGTGGTCCTCCTGATCGCCGCGATCGCCTTCGCGAACCGTGGAGGAGACGATTCCGCCGCGGAGGAGGGGGCAGCCTCCGCGGACTCCCCCAAGGCCGCGGCGACGGCCCCCTCGGGGAAGAAGCCGGTCACCACCAAGGCCGCCGGCATCCCCGCGGGCTTCACCCACGACCGCGAGGGAGCACAGAGCGCGGCGGCGAACTATGCGGTGGTACTCGGCTCCGCCGAGATGTTCACCAAGGCCCGGCGCGGCGAGATCGTGAACACCGTCTACGCCCCCGACGTCGCCGCCGCACGGCAGTCCGACCTGGACAGGGCCTACTCGAACGCGGAGTTCCTGGCCAATATCGGCCTCGACAAGAACGGCACGGCACCCGCCGGCCAGACCTTCGTCTCCCGAGTGATCCCCGTGGGCACGAAGGTCACGGCGTTCACTGCGAGCGATGCCTCCGTCGAGGTCTGGTACACGTCGCTGTTCGGCCTGTCGGGCGAGGGCTCGACCAACCCGGTGACCGAGAGTTGGTACACCACCACGTACCAACTGAAGTGGATCAACAACGACTGGAAGATCATCGACTTCCAGCAGAAGGACGGACCAGTCCCGGTCGGGCGCGACCAAAAGGCCTCCACCGCCGACGACATGACGAAGGCTGTCGAGGAGTACGGAGGGTTCACGTATGCGCGCTAGCCACCGCTTCGTCAAAGTCTCGGCCGCCGTCGTCACAGCGCAGGCGGCCCTGGTGCTGTTCACCGGCCGAGCCGTCGCCGCTCCCACCCCGTCGCCGACCCCGACGGACAGCAACGACCCCTGCGACCTCATCCGCGGCCCCGCCAAGGACTACTGCGAAAAAGGCAAAAGCGGCGATTCCGCCCGCTCCAGCACCCTCGACGACCCCACCACCACCCTCGACCCCCTGGCCTCCCTGGCCAAGGGCTGCGCCGAGGCCGCGTCCTGGACCGTCGAGAAGCTGAGCGACGCCGTCGAGGAGACCGCGGACGTCGACTTCACCAACGACACGTTCCTCAAGCAGTACGCCGTCGTCTTCGCCGCGTCGACGATCCTCACGCTCCTGCTGTGGCTGCTCGCGGTCGCCAAGCGCGCGGTGCGCGGCGTGCCCCTCACCACCGCTCTGTCGGAGGCCATCGGCTTCCTCTGGCTCACCGTGCTCGCCTCGGCGTTCACGCCCCTGATCCTGTACACCGTCGTCTCCGCGACCGACGGCGTCACCGAGGTGCTCGCCAAGGCGACCGGCGACCAGACGGACACCTTCTTCGGCACCTTCGCCGCCGCGCTAGAGAAGGGCGACAACATCGGCGGCGGCCCGATCATGCTGATCGTCGTCTCCCTCGTCTCGATCCTCGCCGCCGGCGTGCTGTGGCTGGAACTCGTCATCCGCGCCGCCCTGCTCTACGTCGGCGCCCTCCTCGGCACCGTCGTCTACGCCGGCCTGGTCGACAAGAACCTGTGGGGCCACGTCCGCCGCTGGGCGGGCATCATGATCGCCGTGATCCTGGTCAAGCCCGTCATCGTGATCGTGCTCGGCCTCGCCGGCGCGCTCTCCGCCGAAGAGGGCCCGGACGCCTTCTCCGCCGTCGTCTCCGGACTGGCGATCATCCTGCTCGCCATCTTCGCGTCCGCCATGATCTACCGCTTCGTCCCCGGCTTCGGCGACGAACTCGCCAACTCCCGCAACAACCGCCTCATGCAGGGCGCCGAGGGCAAGGCCGCCGCCGTCATGAGCTCCCCGGCGACCCTGGTCGCGCAGGGCATCAAGACCCACAGCACCCGCGCCGACAACAACGGCGGCGGCCAGTCCTCCGCCCCCCGCCCCTCCAACCCCGCCTCCGGCGGAGTCGCCGCGCACAGCTCGCGCACGTCGAACGGCGGCGGAACTGTCCCCTCCGCCGCCCCCGCGCCCCGCTCGAGCAGCCCGGTGAACACGCCCCACGCCAGCAGCACCCGCAACAGCAGTACCAACCGCACGGGAGGTGAAGGGCGTTGACGACCGAGTCCCACGTGTCCCATCCGGTCACGCCCCGCCGTACGTATCTGATCGGCCGAGCCCGGCCGAACGCGATCGTCGGCCGCAATCGCGAGACCGGAGAGATCGCGCTGATCGTCGTGGGCGCGTTCCTCGGCATGATGTGCGGACTGCTCGTCCCCGTCCTGTCCCTGCGGATCGTCCTCCTCGCCGGACTGCCCATGCTGGCGCTGGCCGCGGTGTACGTGCCGTACAAGCACCGCACGTTCTACAAGTGGTTCGAGATCAACCGCAGCTACAAGCGCACCCTGCGCCGCGGCGCCACCTACCGCTCCGGAGTCATCGAGGCCGGCACCCGGCTGGACGGCCGCGAGGTCGCGGTCGGACCGCCGCCCGGCATCGGCAGGATCACCTGGCTGTCCGCGCCCTTCGGCCCCGACGAGATCGCCGTGCTGCTGCACGCCGACCGCAAGACCGTCACCGCCGCCATCGAGATCGAGGGCCCCGGCGTCGGCCTGCGCGACTCCGAGGACCAGGAAGCCCTCGTCGACCGCTTCGGCACCCTGCTCAAGCACGTGGCCAACGGCGACGGCTTCGTCACCCGCATCCAGATGCTCGCCCGCACCCTGCCCGCCGACCCCGACGCCCACGCCAAGGACGTCGCCGTCCGCGGCGACGAGAGAGCGCCGGCCTGGCTGCAGCAGTCGTACGACCAGCTGCAGTCGATGGTGTCGACCAGCAGCGAACAGCACCGCGCCTACCTCGTCGCCTGCATGCACTACACGCGCGAGCTGGCCGCCGAGGCCAACACCATGGCGCGCGCGATGCGCAGCCAGGGCGGCGGCAAGGTGGACCGCGACGCCGGACTCGCCGTCGTCATGGCCCGTGAGCTCACCGACATCTGCTCCCGGCTCCAGGAGGCCGACATCCGCGTACGGCAGCCGCTCGGCCAGAGCAGGCTGGCCTCGCTGGTCCACTCCATGTACGACCCGGACCACCCGATCGACCACATCCAGGCAATGACGCAGCGCAACGCCTGGCCGGCCGAGCTGGACGCCATGGAGCCCACCTACCTCCAGGCCAAGACCCGCGAGTCCGCCACCCGAGCCCCCTGGTGCCACGCCACCGCCTGGGTGAAGGAGTGGCCGATGACCCCGGTCGGCGTCAACTTCCTGGCGCCCCTGCTCGTCCACACCCCGGACGTGATCCGCACGGTCGCCGTCACGATGGACCTCGAACCCACCGAGATCGCCATCGAACGCATGCTGACCGAGAAGACCAACGACGAGGCGGAGGCCTCCCGCGCCGCCAAGATGAACCGCACCGTCGACCCGCGCGACATCGCCGCCCACAGCCGCCTCGACCAGCGCGGCGAGGACCTCGCCAGCGGCGCGGCCGGCGTCAACCTCGTCGGCTACATCACCGTCTCCTCCCGCACACCCGAGGCCCTGGCCCGCGACAAGCGGACCATACGGGCCTCGGCCGGAAAGTCGTACCTGAAGCTGGAGTGGTGCGACCGCGAGCACCACCGCGCCTTCGTGAACACACTTCCGTTCGCCACCGGCATCCGAAGGTAGGGGCTGAGCCGATATGCGGGATCCGCTGACCGTCGTCACCGACGCCTTCACGTCCTTCCTGTTCGGGAAGGTGGAGACGACCCGGCTGCCGGTGCGCACGTCCACCGGCCAGGCACAGGCGGTCTACCTGCCCACCGCCGCGCCGGGCCTCGGCGACTCCGGCGTCATCATCGGCCGCGAGGTGTACTCCGGGAAGGGCTACATCTACGACCCCTTCCAGCTCTACGGCCAGCAACTGCCCGCCCCGCACTGGCTGGTCCTCGGCGAGTCCGGCAACGGCAAGTCGGCCCTGGAGAAGACGTACGTCCTGCGCCAGCTGCGCTTCCGCGACCGCCAGGTCGTCGTCCTGGACGCGCAGGGCGAGGACGGCGTCGGCGAGTGGAACCTCATCGCGCAGGAACTGGGCATCACCCCCATCCGGCTGGACCCGATGGCCGCCCTGGACCACGGCATCCGCCTCAACCCGCTCGACCCGTCCATCACCACCACGGGCCAGCTGGCGCTGCTGCGGACCATCATCGAGGTCGCGATGGGCCACGGCCTGGACGAACGCTCCGGCTTCGCCCTCAAGGTCGCGCACGCCTACGTCAACGAGACCATCGTCGAACGCCAGCCGGTCCTCTCCGACATCGTGGAACAACTCCGCCATCCCGAACCGGAGTCGGCGGAGGCGATGAACGTCGCCATAGACGACGTACGCGCCTGGGGCCTGGACGTCGCCCTGGTCCTGGACCGCCTGGTCGACGGCGACCTGCGCGGCATGTTCGACGGCCCGACGACCGTCGGCATCGACCTCGACGCGCCGCTCATCGTCTTCGACCTGTCCCACATCGACCGCAACTCCATCGCCATGCCGATCCTCATGGCGATCGTCGGCGTGTGGCTGGAGCACACCTGGATCCGCCCCGACCGGAAGAAGCGCATCTTCCTGGTCGAGGAGGCCTGGCACATCATCAACAGCCCGTTCGTGGCCCAGCTGTTCCAGCGCCTGCTGAAGTTCGGCCGGCGCCTCGGCCTGTCCTTCGTCGCCGTCGTCCACCACCTGTCCGACGTGGTGGACGGAGCGGCCGCGAAGGAGGCGGCGGCCATCCTGAAAATGGCCTCGACCCGGACCATCTACGCCCAGAAGGCCGACGAGGCGCGGGCGACCGGACGCGTCCTCGGCCTGCCCCGCTGGGCCGTGGAAATCATCCCCACCCTCACGCCCGGCATCGCGGTCTGGGACGTCAACGGCAACGTCCAGGTCGTCAAACACCTGGTCACCGAGACCGAACGCCCGCTGGTCTTCACCGACCGCGCGATGACCGAGTCCTCCACCGACCTGGCCGACGACGCGCTGCACGCCGCCGAACGCGAGGCGGAGGAACGGGCGGCGGCCTTCATGGAGCAGCACATCGGCGACTCCGAGTCGACGGTGGCGTAGGGGGACGACGCGTGAGACCGGACGATCACCGTGAGCACGACCCGGCCGGTCGGCAGTCCGGCGGCATCCCCGACGGGCTGCTGATCGGCATCCTCGGGTTCCTCCTCGGCATGACCACCATGGTGTGGACGGCGACGGGACTCGCGGGCCTCTTCGCGCACGGCCACTGGCCGGCCGGTGTGACGTTCGCCCGCACTCCGCTGGCCATGCGCCACCTCGTCGCCGAGCCGCACGACCTGCCCGGCGCCTGGCCGGACACGCCCGCGGCGCACCTGTCCGGCTACGGCCTCTTCTGGGGCCTGTTCATCGGTCAGCTGATGATCCTCGTCGTCCTCACGGTGTTCGTCCTGGGCACCGTGGCCCGCTGGCGGGCGGGCCGGGCGCGGCGCCGCGCCGCACGGATCGCGGCCCTCGAACGGGCGGCGGCACCGGCCACCACCCCGGAACCGACACCCGGACCGGCACCGTCCGCGGCACCACCGGCGCCGCTCCAGCGCGAGGTGCCCCTGCCGAGGGCGGCACCGGAGCCGGTACGGGAGACGGCCCCACAACCGGCACCGTCACCGGCCTCGTCACCGTCCTTGTCCAAGGGCGGGCACCCGGCCGAGGAACCCCACCGCGCCGGCACCACGGTGGTCCACTACGGCCCCCCGGCCGTCCGCCACACCACCGCCGCCCAGGCCGTACGGGACGCGGACGGCCCCGCCCTCGTCCTCACCTCGAACCCCACCCTGTGGCACGACACCAAGGACGCCCGCGCCAAACTCGGCCCCACCCACCTCTACGACCCCACCCACCGCTGCGACACGCCCGCCCGCCTCCACTGGTCGCCCACCGCAGGCTGCGAGGACAAGCACACCGCCGCCGCCCGCGCGGCCGCGCTCCTCAGCCCCGTCCGCCCCGCCTCCCGCCTCGACCAGGCCGTCGCGGACACCGCCGAGACCCTGCTGCGCAGCTATGTGCACGCCGCCGCCGTCGACGGCCGCACCGTCCGCCACGTCCACCGCTGGGCCCAGGGCATCCAGGTCCACGACGCCGTACGCATCCTGCGCACCAGCCCCAAGGCGGCACCCGGCGCCGCCGGCGAACTCGAGGCGGCCCTCACCGCGCACCCCGAACGCCGCGACATGGCCCAGCAGTTGACCACCCGTGCCCTGTCCGCCCTGTCGACCGTCAATGTGCGCGAGGCATGCACACACAACCGAACCGATGCCCTCGCCTTGGATTCCTTCATCCACGAAGGGGGCACGCTTTATGTCGTGGGTGAATCCATCGAGGACCCCCGCACCAGCCCGGGCGCGATGCCCCTGCTGACGGCCCTCGCCGCACACGTGGTCGAGCACGGCCGGCGCATGGCCGAACGGTCATCCTCCGGTCGGCTCGACCCACCACTCACCCTCGTCCTGGACGACGTGGCCGCCGTCGCCCCGCTCCCCCAGCTCCCGGAGCTGCTCGCCGACGGCGCCGACCGGGGCATGCCCACCCTCGCCCTGCTCCGCTCCCGCGAACAGGGCCGCGCCCGCTGGCCGCACCACGACCTACCGGTCTGATCACCCACATCCCGCACGGCCCCTCCGCGCGCCTCAGCGCTCCACGACCATCTCCACTTCCCGCTCGTCCGGCTTCCCCGCCAGCGGCACGGTCACCCCGCTCTCCACGAACCCCGCCTTGCGGTAGAAGCCCAACGCCCGCGCGTTCCCCGGGTGCACGATGAGCCGCACCCGCTCCGCGTCACACGTCCACGCCCACTCCAGCGCGGCCTCGAACAACGCCTTGGCCAGCCCGCTCCCCCGGTGCCCCGGCGCCACGTACACCGCGACGAGATGCCCCTGACGCCGCTCCACGGGGAACCCGGCCCAGTCCGTCGACCCGGCCTCCTCGATCAGCACGGCCACCGTGCCGACCCAGTCCCCGTCCGCCGTCTCGGCGACGAACTGCCGCGCCCCGTCCGACCCTTCCGCACCGTTCGCCGTCCGCTCCCGCCAGAACGAGTCGGGCCGGGCCACGGCGTCCTCGTACGTCTCCAGGAAGGCGAGGTGCGCGACCGGGTCCCGCAACGCGGCGAGCCGCAGCTCCTTCGCCGCACGCCACTCGTCCGCACGCACCGGCCGGATCACACAGTCCTCGAAGGGCATGGCACTCATGGCCGCCACCGTAGTACCGGGGTACCACTCCGCTCATCCGAATACGGTCGCCGGTCCGACGCCCGTCGCCCCCGCGCGGACGAGCATCGAAGCATGATTACGGCACAGCACCTCACCAAACGCTACGGCGACCGGACCGTCGTCACCGACCTGACCTTCACCGTCCGCCCCGGCACCGTCACCGGCTTCCTCGGCCCCAACGGCGCCGGCAAGTCCACCACCATGCGGATGATCCTCGGCCTGGACACCCCCACCCGCGGCCACGCCACCGTCGGCGGCCGCGCCTACGCCGACCATCCCGCGCCGCTCACGGAGGTCGGCGCCCTGCTGGAGGCCCGCTCCGTCCACCCGGGCCGCACCGCCCACCAGCACCTGCGGGCCCTCGCCCACACCCACGGCATCCCGCGCACCCGCGTCGACCACGTCCTCGGCATCACCGGCCTGACCGATGTGGCGCACCGCCGGGTCAAGGGCTTCTCCCTCGGCATGGGCCAGCGCCTGGGCATCGCCGCCGCCCTGCTCGGCGACCCGGCCACCGTGGTCCTCGACGAACCCGTCAACGGCCTGGATCCCGAGGGCGTCCTGTGGATCCGCACCCTGCTGAAGTCCCTGGCCGCGGAGGGCCGCACCGTCCTGGTGTCCTCCCACCTGATGAGCGAGATGGCCCTCACCGCCGACCACCTGGTCATCATCGGCCGCGGCCGGCTCCTCGCCGACACCACGGTCACCGACTTCGTACGCGACTGCGGCGCCGGCACCGTCACGGTCGTCACCCCCGACGCCACCGCCCTCGTACGCCACCTCTCCGCACCGGGCGTCACCGTCACCGCCGACGCGCCGGGCCGGCTCACCGTGCGCGGCACGGACGCCGAGCACATCGGCCGCACCGCCGCCGCCCACGCCATCCCCCTGTTCGAACTCACCCCGGGCACGGCCTCCCTGGAGGAGGCGTTCATGGACCTCACCCGCGATTCCGTCGACTATTCCGCCGCCCCGGAAGGAGCAGCCGCATGACCACCGCCGTCCAGCCGTACCGGGTCACTCCGGCCCGTGTCCTGCGCTCCGAGTGGCACAAGCTGTGGACGCTCCGCTCCACCTGGATCACCCTCGTCGCCACCGGCGCCCTCACCGTCGGCATGGGCGTCGGTATCAGCGCGGCCTACGACGGCACCGGGGAGGGCGGCCTCGACCCGGTGATGTTCGTCCTCCTCGGCACCCAGTTCGCCACCGTCAACCTCGCCGTCCTGGGCGTTCTCGCCACCGCCGGCGAGTACTCCACGGGCCAGATCCGCGCCACCCTGACCGCCGTCCCGCGCCGCCTGCCCGTCCTGTGGTCCAAGGCGGCCGTCCTGGCCGCGGTCGCCTTCCCGCTGTGCCTGTGGACCAACCTGCTCACGTTCCCTCTGGCGCAGGCCTTTCTGTCCGACACCGACCAGTCCGCCGCCCTCGGCGACCCGGGCGTGCTGCGCGGACTCGTCGGCAACGCGGCCGCGCTCACCCTCCTCGCCGTCATGGCCCTCGGCCTCGGCGCCGTGACCCGCTCCGTGCCCGTCTCCCTCGGCGTCTACATCGGCCTGGTGATGATCGTCCCCGAGCTGCTCCGCATGCTCCCGTACGCCGTCGTCGACGACGCCGTCCGCTACTTCCCCGCCCAGGCCCTGGAGTCCGCCACCGCCGCCCGCACGGGCCCGGAAGCCGCCTCACCGACCGCGGCCCTGCTCGCGCTGGCCCTGTGGGCCGCGGTCTCCCTCGCCGCGGCCGCCACCACGCTGCGCCGCCGGGACGTCTGACCCGTGCCACCCACCCTGTTCCGCCCGGACGACGCACCCACCACCATGAACCCCGTGGCGAACGACCAGCGGGCACCGGCGGCGGAACGGCCGGCCGAACCCCTCACCCAGTACACGCAACGCCTCACCCAGCGGATGCGCGCCTTCGACCGGCGCCACCCGCTGCTGTGGGACGTGCACGTCACCGGATTCTGGGTGACGGCCGCCCTCATCGACTACATGGGCGGCGGCTGGCGGAACATCACCCACAACCCCGACACCCCGGGCTGGCTCCTGCTGACCCTGAGCCTCGGCCTGTCCGCGCCCCTGCTGCGCCGCCGCACCCATCCGGCCGCGGTGCTGCTCGTCATGGCCCCGTTCGCCCTGGTCAACGCCTGGTCCGGCGCGGCCCTCCAGGTGGCGCTGCTCCAACTCGCCGTCATCTACCACATCGCCCTGCGCCGCCCCTTGCGCGATCTGTGGTGGGCGACGGCCCTGGCCCTCGCCCCGGTGGCCGTGTCCACCGCCCGCTACGGGGAGGGCGACTGGAACCAGCAGATCGGCGGGCAGTTGATGTCCGTCGTCGTCGCCGTCCTCATCGGCATCACCGTCCGCACCCGCCAGAACTACACGGAGGCCCTGGAGGACCGCGCCCGCCGCCTGGAGATCGAACGCGATCAGCAGGCCCGGATCGCGGCGGCCGCGGAGCGGGCCCGCATCGCCCGGGAGATGCACGACATCATCGGTCACAACCTGTCCGTCATCACGGGCCTGGCCGACGGCGGCAGGTACGCGGCCGGCAAGTCGCCGGAGCGCGCTGCCCAGGCCCTGGACGCCATCGGCACCACCAGCCGTCAGGCCCTCGCCGAACTGCGCCGTCTCCTGGACGTCCTCCGCGACGACGACACCGCCCACCCCGCGGAACGTGCCCCTCAGCCCGGTCTCACCGATCTGGAGCAGCTCGTGGACGGGGTGCGTGCCGCGGGCCTGCCCGTCCACACCACCGTCGAGGGCCGGGCCGCTCTTCCGCCGGGACGTCAGCTGACCGTCTACCGGGTCGTCCAGGAGGCCCTCACCAACACCCTGAAGCACGCCGGCCCGAACGCCACCGCCGAGATCACGTTCCGCTACGGGGACAGGGGCTCCGTGTCCGTCACCGTCACCGACACCGACACCGGCGACACCACCGTCCCTGCCACGGCCCCGTCCGAGGGCCGCGGCCTGCCCGGCATGCGGGAGCGAACCGCCCTGTACGGCGGCACACTTGAGGCCGGCCCTCGCCCGCACCCCGAGCGGGGCTGGCGCGTCCACCTGTATCTCCCGGAGGAAACACCGCAGTGACCACCGTCCTCATTGCCGACGACCAGCCGCTCCAGCGCTTCGGCTTCCGCATGCTGCTGGAGAGCCAGGACGACATGACGGTCCTGGGCGAGGCGTCGAACGGCAGCGAAGCGATCCGCATGACGGCGGAACTGCATCCGGACGTGGTCCTGATGGACATCCGCATGCCCGGCCTGGACGGCATCGAGGCCACTCGCCGTATCGTCGCCACCGGCGGCCGCACCCGCGTCCTCATCCTCACGACCTTCGACCTGGACGAGTACGCCCACGCCGGTCTGCGCGCGGGCGCTTCCGGTTTCCTCATCAAGGACGCCCAGCCTGAGGAGCTTCTGTCCGGCGTCCGCTCGGTGGCGACCGGAGACGCCGTGGTGGCGCCCAGCCTGACGCGCCGCCTCCTCGACGCGTACGCCCATCATCTGCCGGCCGGGACGGTCTCGGAGGCCCCGGATCCCCGCCTGGCGGCGCTCACGGATCGGGAACGGGAGATCCTCACCGTCATCGGCAAGGGCTGGACGAACACGGAGATCGCCACGCGTCTCCACCTGGCGGAGTCGACGGTGAAGACGCATGTGGGCCGCATTCTGGCGAAGACGGGTTCCAGGGACCGTATCCAGGCGGTCATCCTGGCCTACGACACACGACTGGTCGAGCCGTCCTGAGAAACAGCAAAGGCAAAAGGGCAAAAAGAAAACCCCGCACCGGCCCGGTGCGGGGTTTTCCACAAAAATTGTTCGGCGGCGTCCTACTCTCCCACAGGGTCCCCCCTGCAGTACCATCGGCGCTGTAAGGCTTAGCTTCCGGGTTCGGAATGTAACCGGGCGTTTCCCCTACGCTATGACCACCGAAACACTATGAAACTGACAACCGCACCATGTGTGACACATGGGGTTGTTCGTGGTTTCAGAACCAACACAGTGGACGCGAGCAACTGAGGACAAGCCCTCGGCCTATTAGTACCGGTCAACTCCACACGTTACCGTGCTTCCATATCCGGCCTATCAACCCAGTCGTCTACTGGGAGCCTTACCCCATCAAGTGGGTGGGAGTCCTCATCTCGAAGCAGGCTTCCCGCTTAGATGCTTTCAGCGGTTATCCCTCCCGAACGTAGCCAACCAGCCATGCCCTTGGCAGAACAACTGGCACACCAGAGGTTCGTCCGTCCCGGTCCTCTCGTACTAGGGACAGCCCTTCTCAAGACTCCTACGCGCACAGCGGATAGGGACCGAACTGTCTCACGACGTTCTAAACCCAGCTCGCGTACCGCTTTAATGGGCGAACAGCCCAACCCTTGGGACCGACTCCAGCCCCAGGATGCGACGAGCCGACATCGAGGTGCCAAACCATCCCGTCGATATGGACTCTTGGGGAAGATCAGCCTGTTATCCCCGGGGTACCTTTTATCCGTTGAGCGACGGCGCTTCCACAAGCCACCGCCGGATCACTAGTCCCGACTTTCGTCCCTGCTCGACCCGTCGGTCTCACAGTCAAGCTCCCTTGTGCACTTACACTCAACACCTGATTGCCAACCAGGCTGAGGGAACCTTTGGGCGCCTCCGTTACCCTTTAGGAGGCAACCGCCCCAGTTAAACTACCCATCAGACACTGTCCCTGATCCGGATCACGGACCCAGGTTAGACATCCAGCACGACCAGACTGGTATTTCAACGACGACTCCACCCGAACTGGCGTCCGAGCTTCAAAGTCTCCCAGCTATCCTACACAAGCCGAACCGAACACCAATATCAAACTGTAGTAAAGGTCCCGGGGTCTTTCCGTCCTGCTGCGCGAAACGAGCATCTTTACTCGTAGTGCAATTTCACCGGGCCTATGGTTGAGACAGTCGAGAAGTCGTTACGCCATTCGTGCAGGTCGGAACTTACCCGACAAGGAATTTCGCTACCTTAGGATGGTTATAGTTACCACCGCCGTTTACTGGCGCTTAAGTTCTCAGCTTCGCCGGCCCGAAAGCCAGCTAACCGGTCCCCTTAACGTTCCAGCACCGGGCAGGCGTCAGTCCGTATACATCGCCTTACGGCTTCGCACGGACCTGTGTTTTTAGTAAACAGTCGCTTCTCGCTGGTCTCTGCGGCCACCCCCAGCTCAGACCGAAAAGATCATCACCAGGAATGGCCCCCCTTCTCCCGAAGTTACGGGGGCATTTTGCCGAGTTCCTTAACCATAGTTCACCCGAACGCCTCGGTATTCTCTACCTGACCACCTGAGTCGGTTTAGGGTACGGGCCGCCATGAAACTCGCTAGAGGCTTTTCTCGACAGCATAGGATCATCCACTTCACCACAATCGGCTCGGCATCAGGTCTCAGACTATTGCCAGGCGGATTTACCTACCTGACGTCCTACACCCTTACCCCGGGACAACCACCGCCCGGGATGGACTACCTTCCTGCGTCACCCCATCACTCACCTACTACCAGCTCGGGTCACCGGCTCCACCACTCCGACCTCGTCCGAAGACTCAGCCGACGGCTTCACGGGCTTAGCATCACTGGATTCGATGTTTGACGCTTCACAGCGGGTACCGGAATATCAACCGGTTATCCATCGACTACGCCTGTCGGCCTCGCCTTAGGTCCCGACTTACCCTGGGCAGATCAGCTTGACCCAGGAACCCTTAGTCAATCGGCGCAAACGTTTCTCACGTTTGTATCGCTACTCATGCCTGCATTCTCACTCGTGAACCGTCCACAACTACCTTCCGGTGCTGCTTCACCCGGCACACGACGCTCCCCTACCCATCCATACACCCGTTGGGGCTGTTGTATGAATGACACGACTTCGGCGGTACGCTTGAGCCCCGCTACATTGTCGGCGCGGAATCACTAGACCAGTGAGCTATTACGCACTCTTTCAAGGGTGGCTGCTTCTAAGCCAACCTCCTGGTTGTCTCTGCGACTCCACATCCTTTCCCACTTAGCGTACGCTTAGGGGCCTTAGTCGATGCTCTGGGCTGTTTCCCTCTCGACCATGGAGCTTATCCCCCACAGTCTCACTGCCGCGCTCTCACTTACCGGCATTCGGAGTTTGGCTAAGGTCAGTAACCCGGTAGGGCCCATCGCCTATCCAGTGCTCTACCTCCGGCAAGAAACACACGACGCTGCACCTAAATGCATTTCGGGGAGAACCAGCTATCACGGAGTTTGATTGGCCTTTCACCCCTAACCACAGGTCATCCCCCAGGTTTTCAACCCTGGTGGGTTCGGTCCTCCACGAAGTCTTACCTCCGCTTCAACCTGCCCATGGCTAGATCACTCCGCTTCGGGTCTTGAGCGTGCTACTAAAACGCCCTATTCGGACTCGCTTTCGCTACGGCTACCCCACCCGGGTTAACCTCGCAACACACCGCAAACTCGCAGGCTCATTCTTCAAAAGGCACGCAGTCACGAGAACAAGGCAAGCCTTGTCCCGACGCTCCCACGGCTTGTAGGCACACGGTTTCAGGTACTATTTCACTCCCCTCCCGGGGTACTTTTCACCATTCCCTCACGGTACTATCCGCTATCGGTCACCAGGGAATATTTAGGCTTAGCGGGTGGTCCCGCCAGATTCACACGGGATTTCTCGGGCCCCGTGCTACTTGGGTGTCTCTCAAACGAGCCGCTGACGTTTCGACTACGGGGGTCTTACCCTCTACGCCGGACCTTTCGCATGTCCTTCGCCTACATCAACGGTTTCTGACTCGTCTCATGGCCGGCAGACCATGAAAGAGAGATCCCACAACCCCGTACACGCAACCCCTGCCGGGTCTCACACGTATACGGTTTAGCCTCATCCGGTTTCGCTCGCCACTACTCCCGGAATCACGGTTGTTTTCTCTTCCTGCGGGTACTGAGATGTTTCACTTCCCCGCGTTCCCTCCACTTGCCCTATGTGTTCAGGCAAGGGTGACAGCCCATGACGACTGCCGGGTTTCCCCATTCGGACACCCCCGGATCAAAGCCTGGTTGACGACTCCCCGGGGCCTATCGTGGCCTCCCACGTCCTTCATCGGTTCCTGGTGCCAAGGCATCCACCGTGCGCCCTTAAAAACTTGGCCACAGATGCTCGCGTCCACTGTGCAGTTCTCAAACAACGACCAACCACCCATCACCCCGAGCAAACAGCTCGAGTGCACTGGGGCCGGCACTGAAGGCGACCTCACGGCCGAACCCTCAGACACCCAACAGCGTGCCCGACCAGCTTCCGTCCGGAGATCATGCGTTCCACGCTCTGACGAGCAGTACTAGCAGCCTCCGGCCCAGACACCGGCCGAGTAGTCAACGTTCCACCCATGAGCAACCAGCATCAGACGTTCGCTAATGTACTGGCCTCTGACCAACCAGAGGTTGGTAAGAAGTGCTCCTTAGAAAGGAGGTGATCCAGCCGCACCTTCCGGTACGGCTACCTTGTTACGACTTCGTCCCAATCGCCAGTCCCACCTTCGACAGCTCCCTCCCACAAGGGGTTGGGCCACCGGCTTCGGGTGTTACCGACTTTCGTGACGTGACGGGCGGTGTGTACAAGGCCCGGGAACGTATTCACCGCAGCAATGCTGATCTGCGATTACTAGCGACTCCGACTTCATGGGGTCGAGTTGCAGACCCCAATCCGAACTGAGACCGGCTTTTTGAGATTCGCTCCACCTCGCGGTATCGCAGCTCATTGTACCGGCCATTGTAGCACGTGTGCAGCCCAAGACATAAGGGGCATGATGACTTGACGTCGTCCCCACCTTCCTCCGAGTTGACCCCGGCGGTCTCCCGTGAGTCCCCAGCACCACAAGGGCCTGCTGGCAACACGGGACAAGGGTTGCGCTCGTTGCGGGACTTAACCCAACATCTCACGACACGAGCTGACGACAGCCATGCACCACCTGTACACCGACCACAAGGGGGACCCTGTCTCCAGAGTTTTCCGGTGTATGTCAAGCCTTGGTAAGGTTCTTCGCGTTGCGTCGAATTAAGCCACATGCTCCGCCGCTTGTGCGGGCCCCCGTCAATTCCTTTGAGTTTTAGCCTTGCGGCCGTACTCCCCAGGCGGGGCACTTAATGCGTTAGCTGCGGCACGGACAACGTGGAATGTTGCCCACACCTAGTGCCCACCGTTTACGGCGTGGACTACCAGGGTATCTAATCCTGTTCGCTCCCCACGCTTTCGCTCCTCAGCGTCAGTATCGGCCCAGAGATCCGCCTTCGCCACCGGTGTTCCTCCTGATATCTGCGCATTTCACCGCTACACCAGGAATTCCGATCTCCCCTACCGAACTCTAGCCTGCCCGTATCGACTGCAGACCCGGGGTTAAGCCCCGGGCTTTCACAACCGACGCGACAAGCCGCCTACGAGCTCTTTACGCCCAATAATTCCGGACAACGCTCGCGCCCTACGTATTACCGCGGCTGCTGGCACGTAGTTAGCCGGCGCTTCTTCTGCAGGTACCGTCACTTTCGCTTCTTCCCTGCTGAAAGAGGTTTACAACCCGAAGGCCGTCATCCCTCACGCGGCGTCGCTGCATCAGGCTTTCGCCCATTGTGCAATATTCCCCACTGCTGCCTCCCGTAGGAGTCTGGGCCGTGTCTCAGTCCCAGTGTGGCCGGTCGCCCTCTCAGGCCGGCTACCCGTCGTCGCCTTGGTGAGCCGTTACCTCACCAACAAGCTGATAGGCCGCGGGCTCATCCTGCACCGCCGGAGCTTTCCACGCGCATCAGATGCCTGAGCGCGTCGTATCCGGTATTAGACCCCGTTTCCAGGGCTTGTCCCAGAGTGCAGGGCAGATTGCCCACGTGTTACTCACCCGTTCGCCACTAATCCCCACCGAAGTGGTTCATCGTTCGACTTGCATGTGTTAAGCACGCCGCCAGCGTTCGTCCTGAGCCAGGATCAAACTCTCCGTGAATGCTTCCCCGTGATCGGGGCGAACACATCACGAGAGCGGAACCGCAAGGAGGAATAGTCCTCACGGTTCACAGCGTCCTCGCTGTGTTTTTTCAAAGGAACCTCGACCGTCGAAATGATTCCGACGGACGGGGTATCAACATATCTGGCGTTGACTTTTGGCACGCTGTTGAGTTCTCAAGGAACGGACGCTTCCTTCGTACTCACCCTCTCGGGCTTTCCTCCGGGCGCTTCCCTTCGGTGTTTCCGACTCTATCAGATCCTTTTCTCGGCCTGACCCCCAGTCAGCGGGGTTTGTCTTCCCGGCCGTTGGGCCGTTCCGACGTCTCAAACCTTAGCGGACTCTCTCCGCGTTTCCCAAATCGAGAGTGCGAATTCGAATTCGGGCATGCCGAAATCGTTCCCGCTGGGAGATCGTGCTGAGGTGTGAGTGCCGCAGATGCGGCGGAAGTCGCTGCCCGGAACCTTACGGCTCCGTGGCAACCCGAAGAACCTTACGGATCGGCCGGGGGGCTGTCAAGCGGCCTGGTGGAGAACTTTCAGTCCAGATCGGTGAGGCGTCCGCCCGCGTCCGGCTGGGCGTGCTCGACCCTGCGCAGGAGACGGGTGAGGACCTCGCCGAGGGTCACCCTCTCCTGCGGGTCGAGGTCCTGGAGGAGGTCCTCCTCGAACACCGACGCCATGCGCATGGCCTCCAGCCACTTCTCCCGGCCGGCCGGTGTCAGCTCCACGATCACGCGGACCCGGTTGCTCTCGTCCCGCTCCCGGGTGACCAGCTGCTCGGCGACCATGCGGTCGATCCGGTGGGTCATCGCGGCGGGAGTCAGGCCCAGACGCTTCGCGAGGTCGCTCGGACCCATGCGATACGGGGCCCCGGACAGCACCAGGGCCTTGAGGACCTCCCAGTCGGCGTTGGTGATGCCGAGCTCGGCGGTCTGACGACCGTAGGCGACGTTCATGCGGCGGTTCAGGCGGGACAGCGCGTTGACGATCTTCTCGACCTGGGGGTCGAGGTCCTGGAACTCGCGCTGGTACGCGGCGATCTGCTCTTCGAGTGTCGGCTCGCCGAGGCCGGAGGTGTCGCCCATGGGCGCAGTATGGCACGCCCCTTCTTTGCCTTGAAGTCCTTCTCTGTGTACTCTTTAGCGTCGAACTTTAGCTTCTAAGTCTTCACTCCTAACTAGTGAGAGAGGTGAACGTGACCAGGGCGATGGGCGCAGCGATGCGCCGGATCCACGTGGGCAACGCACTCAGCGCTTTCGGGCTGGGCTTCACGGTCCCGTATCTGTACGTCTACGTGGCGCAGGTGCGAGGACTGGGAGCCATGACGGCGGGGCTCGTCCTCGCCGTCTTCGCCGTGGCCGCGCTGGTCGTGCTGCCGTTCGCCGGGCGGGCCATCGTCCGACGGGGTCCGCTGCCGGTGCTGCTCGTCGCCCTGGTCACGGCCTCGGTCGGCGCGCTGAGCCTGGGACTGTCGGGTGTCGCGGCGGCGGTGCTGCTGTCGGCGGCGGTGCTCGGCGCCGGGCAGGCGGTGATGCAGCCGGCGCTCGCCACGATGATCGTGGAGTGCTCGACCGCGCAGACCCGGTCGGGGGCTTTCGCCACGCAGTTCTTTCTGCAGAACCTCGGGCTCGGCGTCGGCGGTCTCATCGGCGGCCACCTCGTGGACCCGACGCAAGCGGGCTCCTTCACCCTTCTGTTCTCCCTCGAAGCGGCGATGTTCCTGCTGCTGGTCGTGGTGATGGCGACGGTGCGGCTGCCGCACGCGCCGCGCATCACGGACGCTCCGGCGCAGTCGGCCGGGGCGAGCTGGAAGCAGCTGCTCGGCAACCGGGCCATGGTGCAGCTGTGTGTCCTGGGCTTCGTGCTGTTCTTCGCCTGCTACGGCCAGTTCGAGTCGGGGCTGAGCGCGTACGGCGTCGAGGCCGCCGGGATCTCGACGTCGGCGCTGGGCACGGCGCTCGCGGCGAACACCCTGGTGATCGTGGTCGCGCAGTTCGCGGTGCTGCGGTTCGTGGAACGGCGCAAGCGGTCGCGGGTGATCGCGTCGGTCGGTCTGATCTGGGCCGTGGCGTGGGCCGTGGCCGGCTACGCGGGCCTGGGCAACGGGAGCCAGACGATGGCGACCGCCGCCTTCATCTCGACGTACGCGCTGTTCGGGCTCGGGGAGGCGATGCTGTCGCCGACGCTCGCCCCGCTGGTCGCCGATCTCGCGCCGACCGGGATGGCCGGCCAGTACAACTCGGCGTTCGCCCTGGTGAAGCAGCTTGCGCTGGCCGTGGGGCCGGCGGTGGGCGGGCCGCTGGGCGCCTCGCTGCACGCGCCGTACATCGTCGTCTTCCTGCTGTTCTCGCTGGGCATCACGGTGCTGGCGGTGCGGCTGGGCAGGCAGCTCACGGAGGCGCAGAACCATCCGTCGGCGGCGCGGAGCCGGGTGGTGGCACAGGGCCCCGCGGCGGCCGGACAGGCCCCGGCGCACGCCTGAGCCACGCGCCGGCCGGCGGCGCTGTCACGCGTCGGCGCTCTGCGGCAGCACGAACTCGCACCAGACCGCCTTGCCGCCGTCCGGAGTGCGCCGGCTGCCCCAGTTGGAGGCGATCGTCGCGACGATGGCGATGCCCCGCCCCGACTCGTCGCCGGGTTCCGCGCGGCGGCGCCTCGGCAGGTGCTCGTCGCCGTCGGTGACCTCGACGATCAGGCGGCGGTCGGTGCGGCGCAGCCGCAGCCGCATGGGCGGGGTGCCGTGCTGGAGGGAGTTGGCGACCAGTTCGCTGGTGGCCAGGACGCCCAGGTCGTGCAGCTCGGCGGGGAAGCGCCAGCTGGTGAGCACGCCGGAGGCGAAGGCACGGGCGCGGGGCGCCGCTTCGACACCGCCGAGCAGCTCCAGCGCGGCGTTGCGGAAGAGTTCGCTCTCCGCTCCCTTGCGGGCGGGGTGCTGGAGGACCAGCACGGCCACGTCGTCGTCGTGGTCCGGGGCCACGCCCGCCGAACGGATCAGGCGGTCGCAGACCACCTGGGGGCTGCCGGTGGCTCCGGACAGGGCGCGCTCCAGGGCGGCGATGCCCTCGTCGAGGTCCTCGTTGCGCCGCTCGACCAGTCCGTCCGTGTAGAGGACGGCGGTGGAGCCGGGGCCGAGGGGGACCGTGCCGGAGGCGTGCATCCAGCCGCCGGTGCCGAGCGGCGGGCCGGTGGGTTCGTCGGCGCGGCGGACGGTGCCGTTCTCGTCGCGGACGAGGATGGGCAGGTGGCCGGCGGAGGCGTACACCAGGCGGCCCTCGTTGGGGTCGTGGATGGCGTACGCGCAGGTGGCGATCTGGTTGGCGTCGATCTCCATGGCCAGGCCGTCGAGGAGCTGGAGCACCTCGTGCGGGGGCAGGTCGAGCCGCGCGTACGCGCGTACGGCCGTACGGAGCTGGCCCATGACGGCGGCGGCGCGCACCCCGCGCCCCATGACGTCGCCGATGACGAGGGCGGTGCGGCCGCCGCCCAGGGTGATCACGTCGTACCAGTCGCCGCCGACGGCGGCCTCGGTGCCGCCGGGGTGGTAGGTGGCGGCGATGCGCAGGTCGTCGGGCTGCTCCAGTTCCTGCGGCAGCAGGGAGCGCTGGAGGGTGACGGCGGTCTCGCGCTGGCGGCGTTCGCTGGCGCGCAGGCGTTCGGCCGCTTCGGCGTGGTCGGTGACGTCGGTGGCGAAGACCAGCACTCCGCGGCCGTCGCCGGCGGTGACCGGCGTGCAGGTGAACGTGTAGGAGCGGCCGTCGGGGGCCTTGCGGGACTTCACCGTGCGGGGGCGGCCGCTGCGCAGGACCTGGTCGAGGAGGGGCAGCAGGCCCAGTTCGTCGAGTTCGGGGAGGGCTTCGCGGGCGGGGGCGCCGAGCGGGCGGGCTCCGAAGGCCGCCGTGTAGGCGTCGTTGACGTAGGCGAGGCGGTGGTCGGGGCCGTGGACCAGGGCGACGAGGGACGGGACGCGGTCCAGGACCTCGCGCACCGCGAGCTCGTCCACGGCGGGCACGGGCCGCGCGTCGTCGGTGAGTTGTTCGGCGCGGGCCGCGGGCACGGAGCCCTCTCCCCGCCGGTCCGGGGAGACCGTGTGCTCGGTCCGCGCTGCGGCGCGGCGCTGCGTTCCGGGGAGCCGGGCGCTCCAGCGCGTGAAGTTCACGAATCCTTGCCTCGTGTAGTTGTCGGCGGCCGGAAGCCGGGACCGGCCGGGGCCCGCGGGCCCGCACCGGGGAGGGCAGGGGTCCGCCCGCGGTGGTGGACCAGTCTGGCAGGGTGCCGACCGGGCCGACATCCGTCAGACGCCGGGCCGGCCGGTGGAGTTCCTGGGTCCGGTCAGGACGACCCCTTCGGGTTGTGCGGGGGCTCCTGAGAAGGCTTTCCACCGGCCGCCAGTTCGAACTCGGCCCGGGGGTGTTCGAGGGATCCCAGGGAGACGATCTCCCGTTTGAAGAGCCCGGCGAGGGTCCACTCGGCGGCCACGCGCGCCTTGCGGTTGAGGGTCGGGACGCGGCTCAGGTGGTAAGTGCGGTGCATGAACCAGGCGGGATAGCCCTTGAGCTTGCGCCCGTACACCTGCGCCACCCCTTTGTGCAGCCCCAGGGAGGCGACGGAACCGGCGTACTTGTGGGCGTAGGTCTGCAGCGGTTCGCCGCGCAGCGAGCGCGCGATGTTGTCGCCGAGCACCCGCGCCTGGCGGAGCGCGTGCTGCGCGTTGGGCGCGCACTCGCGGCCCGGGTCCGGCGCGGTGACGTCGGGGACGGCGGCGGCGTCGCCCGCGGCCCACGCGTGCGGTGCCCCGTCGACGGCCAGTTCGGCGGTGCACTTCAGCCGCCCGCGGCCGTTCAGCGGCAGGTCGGTGGCGGCGAGCACCGGGTGCGGTTTGACGCCCGCCGTCCACACGACCGTACGCGTGGGAAAGCGTGAGCCGTCGCTGAGCACGGCGACCCGGTCGGCGCAGGATTCCAGGCGCGTCTCCAGGCGTACGTCGATGTTGCGCCGGCGCAGTTCGGTGACCGTGTAGCGGCCCATCTCCTCGCCGACCTCGGGCAGGATGCGGTCCGAGGCCTCGACGAGGATCCACTTCATGTCGTCGGGAGTGATGTTGTGGTAGTACCGCGCGGCGTACCGGGCCATGTCCTCCAGCTCACCGAGCGCCTCGACGCCCGCGTAGCCGCCGCCGACGAAGACGAAGGTGAGAGCGGCGTCCCGGACGGCGGGGTCCCGGGTCGAGGAGGCGATGTCCATCTGTTCGAGGACGTGGTTGCGCAGGCCGATGGCCTCTTCGACGGTCTTGAAGCCGATGCCGTGGTCGGCGAGGCCGGGGACGGGCAGCGTGCGGGACACGGAGCCGGGCGCGAGGACGAGTTCGTCGTACGTGACCTGCCGGTCGCCGGTGCCCTCCTCGCCGGTGGCGAGCGTGCGGACGGTGGCCGTGCGGCCCGCGTGGTCGACGGCGGTCACCTCGCCGATGACGACGCGGCACCGGTCGAGGACACGCCGCAGCGGTACGACGACGTGGCGGGGGGAGATGGCGCCGGCGGCCGCTTCGGGCAGGAAGGGCTGGTACGTCATGTACGGATCCGGGGTGACGACCGTGATCTCGGCGTCGCCCCGGCCGAGTTCCCGTTTCAGCTTCCGCTGCAGACGCAGGGCCGTGTACATCCCGACGTAGCCGCCGCCGACAACGAGAATGCGCGCAGGTTCCTTCACCATCCCATGACGCACCCGCCGCTTGCGTTTGTCCACAGCCCCGACGAATTGTGTGACCGGACGTCTTCCGCGCCCCGGGTTGGCCGATTCCCCGACCCCTCCCCCATACACACAGGTCAGCCGGGGTGAATGCGCACTCGGCCACCGTCACATTCCAGACGTATACGGCTCGTACTCCGATCGAGGGGCGCTCCGTGCGGAACCTCCCCCTTCTGAATTGACTTCCTCTCAACTATGTTCGTGTGTCGACGGGGTGTAGGGGGATGCGCTCGTCGGGTCCGCGACGGGCGGAACCGACAGGCCGGGCATGTTCCGCACGCCCCGGGCCATCAATGGCGGGGAGAAGTCTCCGGGGGGAGACGTCATTACCGGGGGAAGACGTATGCATGTTCAGGATTCTCATTGGTCTTCCGCTGTCACGGCCGGCGCCACGATGAGCGCTCCGACCGGCAGCGGACGCACCGACAACACGCGCACGACGCCACTGCGGGTGGACGCGCAGCGCAATCTGGAGCACGTCCTGCGTGCCGCGCGGGAGGTCTTCGGCGAGCTGGGCTACGGCGCGCCGATGGAGGACGTGGCACGCCGGGCTCGGGTCGGCGTGGGCACGGTGTACCGGCGCTTCCCGAGCAAGGACGTACTGGTGCGGCGGATCGCCGAGGAGGAGACCTCCCGGCTGACCGACCAGGCGCGCGCGGCGCTCGGGCAGGAGGACGAGCCCTGGTCGGCGCTGTCCCGCTTCCTGCGCACCTCGGTCGCCTCCGGCGCCGGCCGGCTGCTGCCGCCGCAGGTGCTGCGGGTGGGCGTGGCGGAGGAGCACGGCCTGTCCGACCACGCACGCCTGCCGCAGCAGCGGACGCAGCCGACGGGTGAGCTGCGGCTGGTGTCCGAGGTCAGCGCTGCGCCCGGGGACGACGCGGGCGCGGCAGAGCTCCTCGAGGTCGTGGGACAGCTGGTGGACCGGGCCCGCGCGGCGGGCGAACTCCGCCCCGACGTGTCCGTCTCGGACGTCCTGCTGGTCATAGCCACGGCGGCCCCGTCCCTACCGGACGCGGCCCAACAGGCAGCGGCGTCGGCACGCCTGCTCGACATCCTGCTGGAGGGCCTCCGCTCCCGCCCGGCGTAGTCCGCCACGTCGTACGGCCGTACGTCGGTACGGCCGTACGCGAGCAACCGGCGTTGCGGCGGACCGGGTCGTCGCGCAGCCCCGCGTCAACGGGCCCCCGCCGCACCCACCCATGCCCAGCAGCACGACTGCCCACGCAGGGACGGCATACAGCCGCCCCCAGAGGCACGCCATACGACTGCCACCGACGGAAACGGCGAACGACTGCCACCGCCTCCGGAACGACGCACGACTGCCACCGCCTCCGGAACGACGCACGACGGCCTCCGACGGAACGGCGAACGACGCCCCCACCGCCGAAACGACGCACGACTGCCACCGCCTCCGGCAGGACGCACGACTGCTCGCGACCGGACCGGCGCGCGCACGACTGCGCGGCTGCCGCGTACGGCGTGAGGGGCCGGGGCGGGGGTGTTCGCCCGCAGTGGCTGGCGCGTCCACACCCCCGCCCCTCCAGACACCCCATTCCGCGCCAGTCCGAGGACGGACACCCCCGACCCGGCCCCGACCCACCCACCGCGCCGCAGGCGCTACGGCAACAACAACCGGCGCATCACCGCGCCACACCGCCAGAACCACCGGCACCGGCAGCTCCGGCCGCACCAGCGGCCCCAGCGGCACCAGCCGCACCAGCCGCACCAGCCGCACCAGCCGCACCAGCCGCACCAGCCCCCAACGCCCCCCGCTGCGGAGCGATCCCACCCGGCACCGCCCGCGCCCGAGCCGGCGTCCCCGTCCAGCACGTCCCCCGCCGCGCCAGCAGCCGCCGCAGCCACACCTCCAGCGCCACCAGATCCGCCAGCCCGTCCAGCGGCAGCGGCTCCCCCTCCGCGGCCCCCCGCAGCGCCTTGCGCACCACCCGCGCCTCGACCAGCCCCGCCTCCGCCAGCAGCGGCGTGTCGAACAGCGCCATCAGCGACCCCGCGGCCACCCGCAGCCCCGCCCGTGCCGCGACCGCCGAGGTGGCCGCCCCCGGCGTCCCCCACCCCGTCGGCAGGTCCCGCACCCCGGCCCCTTCGAGCACCGCCTGCAGGATCGACGCCCGCGCCCCCGGCCGCACCCGCAGTGCCTCCGGCAGCGCCCGGCACGCCCGTACGACCTGGTTGTCGAGGAACGGCGCGTGCAACCGCTGGAACCGGATCTCGGCGGCCTGTTCCAGCACCCGCAGGTCCGCCGCGTGCCGGGCCAGCGCCGCCCGTGCCCGGAAGTCCCCGGGCCGTTGTCCGGGCCCCACCTCCGACCGCCAGGTCGACGCCTGGAGGCGAACCGATACTTCAGCCAGTGCCTCACCCGTCAGCCAGCGCGCCGCGGGCCCGGGTCTTCCCCAGGTGAGCGCCGCGAGCGAGGCGTCCGCGGCCCCCGCGGCCCCGTCGTCGTCCAGTCTCCGGTGCAGCAGCCGCTCGGCGAGGCTCTCCAGTCCCGCCCGGTAGGGCGTGCGCGCCAGCCGCCGGGCCGCCGCGTACACCCGCGCGGGCACCATCACCGACCCGTCCGCCTTGGCGAGCGCGGCCACGGGACGCACCAGGTGCCGTCGTTTGCGGTCCATCAGCAGGTCGGCGAGGCGCGCCGGGTGCGCGTCGAGGACCTGCTTGGCCCCGTACCCGGTGAAGTGGTCGGCGCTGCCGGCGGCCAGCCGCGCCCGGTGCCGGGCGGCCGACACGAGCGAGGGCCCCGGTTCGTCGGTCAGCGGCACGTCGAGGTCGACGTAGGGGAGTGTCTCCTCGCCGCCGGTCACGACGACGTGGTGCAGTCGCGGGTTGGCGGCGAGGGCGCCCGCCCGTTCCAGTTCGTCCTCGTCGCGCCCGCCCGCGGATGCGCCGACGGCCAGGTCGTTGAAGGTGACGGCCAGCAGTCGTTCGCCTGCTCCGGTGCCGTGTCCCAGGACGGTCCCCGGCATTCCCGGCAGTCCCGCGGCCAGCAGGGCCAGCGCTCCGGACGCCGGCCCGCCGGACAGGTCGGCTCCGATGCCCGGCACGGGTGTGCCCCGGCCGGCCCGCCGCTCGGCGGGTCCCATGCCGGGCACCGGCCCGGGGTCGAAGGCGGCTCCGGGGACGTGCCGGGGTGCGGCCAGCCGTGTCCGTACGGCCTCGACGAGGGCGTCGCGGACGGCGTCGACGGCGTGGTCGGGGTCGGCGGGCGGGGCGGCGACGGCGAGGGAGGCGACGGGTTCGTAGCCGGCGATCTCGCGCGCCCCGGCGCGCAGGACGAGCGCGTGGCCCGGCGGGATGCGTTTGACGCCGTCGTAGGGGGTGGAGTCGTGCAGCGCTGCGGGTACGTCGGGCGCGGCGAGCAGCGCGGCGAGGTGTCCGAAGTCGAGGTTGGCTTCGATGAGGTCGGCGAGCGGCAGGGCGGCGGTGGCGTAGGCGGTGCCGCCCGCCCAGGGGGTGTGGAAGACGGGCCGGGCGCCGGCGAGGTCGCCGCAGACGGTGACGCGGCGGCCGACCTGGACGACGGCGGTGTAGCTGCCGGGCCAGGCGGTCAGGTGGCGCAGTGCGCCGCCGCGGGCGGCGAACAGTGCGACGCGCAGTTGTTCGTCGGAGGCGCCGCAGGTGCCGAGGACGGCGATCCGGGTCTGTTCGTCGGCCCTGACCACGCGTACTTCGTCGGGGCGCCAGTCGCCGACGGCCCACAGCGGGTCGGGGTCGCCCCACAGGAGTTGGGATCCGACGGGGTGCACGGTCTCGCCGTCGAGCCCGGTGGCGCCCGCGGAGCCGCTGGGGCCGAACCCCGTCGCTCCGGCGGCGGCGCTGCTCCAACCCACCAACCACCGCATCGCCGCCTCCACAGGCTGTGGACAACCAGTGCACCGTACGAACCGGTTCCCCATGCTGCCATGAAGGAGGCGCTCAGGAGGCGCGCCGGAGCCGTATGTGCTCCGTCCCATGCGCCCCGGCGGATACGTCGCCCCCGGGCCCGACCGGCGTTCGCCACAAGGGAGTCGCTCCACGGGGTCGCGCAACGGACCACGCCGCCGCGACGCGAATGCGCCCCCTCAGCGCGCCCCTGAAACCTCCAACGCGCCGTCAACTAGCGTGGTAGACAAGGGATATACCGGGAACGGGCAGGGTCGAGTTTCGGCCAAATCGGAACGGCGAGAACAATCTCGAACACGCTCCGTACAGGCTCTGCGCACCACTGAACGGTCGCGCGGTCCGGGAGGCGCGGCGCGCCTCCCGGACCGTTCCACCGCCCGCGGGGATGAAGGCGGCGGTGTCCCCCAGCCCACTGGATCCAGTACAGCGGGCCGACCCACGCACCGACCATGGAACCGCTCCCGCGATGGCCGGAGAAGAGCGCACGCACGGGCGCACGGCCACACACCGGGTGCACGCGACAACTGCGCGTATCTGACCCGCACGTCAGTACGGACCACATTCCCGCCATCCGGAAGAATGCCCCTTAACGCTTGGGATGCGGCGAACTACGCTGGGTTTACGAATGCCGCGCGGTTATGCCAGAGCGGCAGCCGTCTGTGTCGAGGGGTGGCGCATGTCCAGGGAGCAACGCGGGCCGAACGAAAAACTCGGCGCCGTTCTCGCCCTCGCGGGAATCTCCAACGCAGGCCTCGCGCGACGCGTCAACGACCTTGGCGCCCAGCGGGGACTGACACTTCGCTACGACAAGACGTCGGTGGCGCGCTGGGTGTCGAAGGGCATGGTGCCGCAGGGGGCCGCGCCGCACCTGATCGCCGCCGCCATCGGCCAGAAGCTGGGCCGTCCGGTGCCGCTCCACGAGATCGGCCTGGCGGACGCGGACCCCGCGCCCGAGGTGGGCCTCGCCTTCCCCCGTGACGTCGGGCAGGCGGTGAAGTCCGCGACGGAGCTGTACCGCCTGGACCTCGCCGGCCGCAGAGCGGGCTCCGGAGGCATCTGGCAGTCGCTCGCCGGGTCGTTCGCCGTGAGCGCGTACGCGACGCCGGCGTCCCGCTGGCTGATAACCCCGGCCGACAGTTCGGTGGCGCGCGAGGCGAGTCCCTCCGACGGCGCCGGCGCACCGCTCAAAGTCGGCCACAGCGATGTGCGGAAACTGCGCGAGGCCGCCGAGGACGCCCGGCGCTGGGACTCCAAGTACGGCGGCGGCGACTGGCGTTCGTCGATGGTCCCCGAGTGCCTGCGGGTCGAGGCGGCGCCGCTGCTGCTCGGCTCCTACTCCGACGACGTGGGCCGCTCGCTCTTCGGCGCCGCGGCCGAACTCACCCGCCTCGCCGGGTGGATGGCCTTCGACACCGGCCAGCAGGAGGCCGCCCAGCGCTACTACATCCAGGCGCTGCGCCTGGCCCGCGCGGCGGCCGACGTCCCGCTCGGCGGCTACGTACTGGCGTCGATGTCCCTCCAGGCGACCTACCGCGGCTTCGGCGACGAGGGCGTGGACCTCGCCCAGGCCGCACTGGAGCGCAACCGGGGCCTGGCCACCGCCCGCACCCTGAGCTTCTTCCGGCTGGTCGAGGCCCGGGCGCACGCACGCGCGGGCGACGCCCAGGCGGCCGGTGCCGCGCTGAAGTCGGCGGAGAGCTGGCTGGAGCGCTCCCGGCCGGGCGACAGCGACCCGTCCTGGCTCGGCTTCTACTCCTACGACCGGTTCGCCGCCGACGCGGCGGAGTGCTACCGCGACCTGAAGGCTCCCCGGCAGGTGCGGCGCTTCACCGAGCAGGCGCTGTCCAGGCCGACGGAGGAGTTCGTGCGCTCGCACGGGCTGCGGCTGGTGGTCTCGGCGGTCGCCGAACTGGAGTCGGGCAACCTGGACGCGGCCTGCGAGCAGGGCGTGCGCGCGGTGGAGGTGGCGGGCCGCATCTCGTCCGCCCGCACCACCGAGTACGTCAAGGACCTGCTGCACCGGCTGGAGCCCTACGGTGACGAGCCGCGCGTGGTGGAGCTGCGCGAGCGCGCCCGCCCGCTGCTGATGACCACGGCGTGACCCGGCCGCGCCGAAGGACCGCCTCCCGGGTTTGAAGGCGTTGTCAGTGGCGCAATGCACTATCGGAACCGGGAGGTGGTGCAGGTGGCGGGGCACGCGTACGACTGCGACGTGCTGGTGGTCGGCGGCGGGATCGTCGGCCTGTCGACGGCGTACGCGATCAGCCGGGCGGCGCCCGGCACGCGGGTCACGGTGCTGGAGAAGGAACCCGGACCCGCCCGGCACCAGACGGGCCGCAACAGCGGTGTGATCCACAGCGGCATCTACTACCGCCCCGGCTCGCTGAAGGCGCGGTACGCGGTGCGGGGCGCCGCGGAGATGGTGAAGTTCTGCGCGGAGTACGGCGTCGAGCACGCGGTGACGGGCAAGCTGATCGTCGCCACGGCCCGCGAGGAGCTGCCCCGGCTGCACGCGCTGGTGCAGCGTGGCCGGGAGAACGGCATCGCGGTCCGTGAACTGGGCGCCGCGCAGATAGCGGAGTTCGAGCCGGAGGTCGACGGCCTGGCGGCCATCCACGTCTCCACCACCGGCATCTGCGACTTCGCCGCGGTCGCCCGCCGGCTCGCCCAGGCGTCCGGCGCGGAGATCCGCTACGGAGCGCGGGTGGTGCGGGTCGACCGCCGCCCCGACCTCGGGGTCGCCGTGCGCACCGCCGCCGGCGACGTCGTACGCGGCCGGATCATGGTGAACTGCGCCGGCCTGCACTGCGACGAGATCGCCCGGCTGACCGGCGACGAGCCGGCCGCCCGCATCGTGCCGTTCCGCGGCGAGTACTACGAGCTGGCGCGGCCGGAGCTGGTGCGCGGCCTGGTCTATCCGGTGCCCGACCCGGCGTTCCCGTTCCTCGGCGTCCATCTGACCCGCGGCGTGGACGGCGGTGTCCACGTCGGCCCCAACGCGGTGCCCGCCCTGGCCCGCGAGGGCTACGACCGGCGCACGGTACGCCCGCGCGAGCTGGGCGCGACGCTCGCCTGGCCGGGCTCCTGGCAGCTGGCCCGCCGCCACTGGCGGTACGGAGCGGGCGAGCTGCACCGCTCGCTGTCCCGTGCGGCCTTCGCGCGGGCGGTGCGCCGGCTGCTGCCCGCCGTGCGGGCCGAGGACCTGGTGCCGGCGCCGGCCGGGGTGCGGGCGCAGGCCGTGCTGCGGGACGGCACGCTGGTCGACGACTTCCTGATCGAGGAGACCGCCCGCGCGGTGCACGTGCTGAACGCGCCCTCGCCCGCCGCCACGGCCTGCCTGCCGATCGGCCGGGAGGTCGCGCGGCGTGCGCTGGCCGGGCTGGCGGCCGCGGGCCGGTGAGGAGGCGCGGACGGGTTCCGCCCGCCGGACCCCCGTAAAATCGACAGCACTGTGTCTGACTCCCTGAGCACCACCCCCGAAGCCCCGCACCCGGCACACACGCCCGGTGTGTCGATCCGCCATGCCCGGGCCAAGGGCGAGCCGCGGTTCCCGGACGGGCCGAAGGCGGATCCCGCCGGGTCGCACTTCGAGCGGCGGATCCGCAGCTTCCAGCCGCGCCGCAGCCGGGTCACCGCAGGTCAGGCGGATGCTCTGCAGCGGCTGTGGCCGGCCTGGGGCTTCGATGTGGACGGGCGGCGGGTGCTGGACCTCGCCGCGTTCTTCGGCAACGACCGTCCGGTGGTCCTGGAGATCGGCTTCGGCATGGGTGAGACCACCGCGGCGATGGCTGCCGCGGATCCGGCGACCAACATCCTCGCCGTGGACGTCCACACTCCCGGCCAGGGCCATCTGCTCAACCTCGCCGACCGGCTCGGCCTGGACAATGTGCGGGTCGGCAACGGCGACGCCATCATCCTGCTGCGCGAGATGCTCGCCCCCGACGCCCTCGACGGGCTGCGCGTCTACTTCCCGGACCCGTGGCCGAAGAAGCGGCACCACAAGCGCCGGCTGATCCAGCCGGACTTCCTGACCCTCGCCGCGACCCGGCTGCGCCCGGGCGCGGTCGTGCACTGCGCGACCGACTGGGAGCCGTACGCGGAGCAGATGCTCGAGGTGCTGACCGCGCACCCCGCCTTCGAGAACACGCAGGCGGACGGCGGTTTCGCGCCGCGTCCCGCGTTCCGGCCGGTCACCCGTTTCGAGGGACAGGGGCTGGACAAGGGTCATGTGGTGAACGACCTGCTCTTCCGTCGCGTACCGCATGACGAACGGGCCGGTCACCGAGCCCGAGACAGCATGTAGACCTGCCCCTTCCCGTCCTCGTGAGGGTCGATTCCGTGGCCTCCAGCCCTCCGCGCCCGACGCATCCCGGCGAAGCCTTCGGCGGAACGCTGCGGCACGCGCACTGGTGGCAGCGGCCCTGGGTGCGTTACGGGGCGCTGATCACGCTGCTGGCGCTGTCCGGGCTGGTGATCCTCGCCCTGGTCCGGGAGCAGACGGGGACGCGAGGGTTCCTGGTGGGGCTCGGTCTCGCCGTCCTTCCGGTGCCGCTGCTGCTGGCCGCGTTCCGCTGGCTGGACCGGGTGGAGCCGGGACCGTGGCGGAACCTGCTGTTCTCCTTCGCCTGGGGGGCGTGCGCGGCGGCGCTGATAGCGATCGTGGCGAACAGTTTCGCCACGCAGTGGATAGCGACGGCGACCGCCGACCCGGCCGGCGCGGACACCCTCGGCGCCACGGTCATAGCGCCGGTGGTGGAGGAGTCCGCGAAGGCCGCGGCCGTCCTGCTGGTGTTCCTGTTCCGCAGACGCGACTTCACCGGGATCCTCGACGGGGTGGTGATAGCCGGGGTCACGGCGACCGGCTTCGCGTTCACCGAGAACATCCTCTATCTGGGCACCGCCTTCGGCACCGACCAGCTCACCGGCGACAGTGGCATGGCGTCGGTCACCGCGGCGACGTTCTTCGTCCGCATCGTCATGTCGCCGTTCGCGCATCCGCTGTTCACCGTGCTCACCGGCATCGGGTTCGGCATCGCCGCGCTGTCCACGGAACGGCAGCGGATCCGGCGCGTCCTGCTGCCGCTGGGCGGGCTGCTCCTGGCGATGGGCATGCACGCGCTGTGGAACGGGTCCTCGACGCTCGGCCAGTACGGCTTCTTCGCGGTGTACGCGGCGTTCATGGTGCCGACGTTCGGGTTGCTGACCTGGCTGGTGGTGTGGACGCGCCAGCGGGAGCTGCGGACGGTGCGGGCGGAGCTGCCCGCGTACGCGGTGGCCGGCTGGCTGACGCCCGCGGAGCCGTTCGCGCTCGGTTCGATGCGGGCGCGGCGCATCGCCCGGCAGTACGCGCGCCGGTACGGCGGCCGTCCGGCGGCGCGCGCGGTGGCGCAGTACGAGGCGTCCGCGACGTCGCTGGCGTTCCTGCGGCACCGGGGCCGGCGGGGGCGGGCGGGGACGGACTTCGTCACCCGGGAGCGGGAGTTGCTGCTGGAGCTGTGGCACCGGCGGGGTGCGGCGCGTCCGGCACTGGAGCACGCGGCCCGCGTCACCGCGCCCGCCGTCCCGGTCGTCGCGGCGCCGTGGCCGGTGCACGGGGCGCAGGGGTATCCGCCGCGGGGGTATCCGCCGTCGGGCCACCTGCCGTACGGGCATCCGTATCCGGCGTACGACACGAACACCTACCGGCCCTGACGGGCCCGCACCCGCCGCGCCCCGGGTCCGCACACGCCTGACCGGCAGCCCTGACGTCGGGGGTTGCCGTCGGGACTGCCGGAATGCGGGGTACGCCGGGTCTCGGGAGGTGGGGTGCCTCCCGAGCTGTGCGGCCGTGCGGGACCACGGGAGCCTGGGGTGAGGCGCGGCCGCGGGAACCCGGGTCGGGCCGCGGCCGCATCGCACAGGGGGTCGTGGGAGACCCGGGTCTCAGGGAGTGAGGCCCTTGCCGCGGAGCCAGGCGAGCGGGTCGATGCCGGACGTGGAGCCGCCGGGGTGGACCTCCAGGTGGAGGTGGGCGCCGGTGGAGTTGCCGGTGGAGCCGACGCGGCCGATCACGTCGCCGGTGTTGACCTTCTGGCCGACGCTGACGCTGATGGAGGACTGGTGGGCGTACCAGATCTCGGTGCCGTCGTCGAGGGTCAGCACGGTCTTGTAGCCGTAGGAGCCGTCCCAGCCGGCGGAGGTGATCGTGCCGGTGTGGACGGCCTTGATGAGGGTACCGGTGGGTGCGGCGAAGTCGAGACCGGTGTGGTAGCCGGAGGACCAGTAGGCGCCCGCCTGACCGAAGGTGGAGCTGAGGGTGTACGAGGAGGTGGGGAGCGCGTACTGCTTGGCGAGCTTGGCGAGGCGCTCCGCCTCGGCCTTCTTGCGGGCCTCCTCCTCCGCCTTCTCCTTGGCGGCGGCGGCCTTGGCCTTGGCTTCCTTCTCCGCCTTGGCGGCGGCTTCGGCGGCCGCCTTCTCGGCGGCGGCCGCGGCCTCGGCGTGGGCCTTGTCCTCGGCCTGGTCCTGCTGCTGCGCGACCTGGGCCATGATCCGGGCGCGCAGCGCCTCACCGGCGTCGGCGGCACCCTGCTCGGTGCCGGCGGTCGTCGTCGCGAGGTCGCTGAGCGGAGTGGAGGAGCCCTGGGGCGTCTCCTCGCCGGAGATCAGGGAGCCCACGTTGGGCAGGTCCGGCATGGAGATCGACACCGGCGGCTTGCCGGTCTGGGCGCTGGCCATGCCGCCCGCGCCGACGGCCGCGATGACGCCCACGCCCAGGACGGTGGAGCTGCGGGCGAGTCCGCCGCCGCGCTGCTTGGCGACTCGGTGCCGGCCGCGTACCGGGCGGACGGACTCCGCGGTGGGGTTCCACTCCTCGAAGGGTCCCTCGTCGGTGCGGATTCCGCCGTAGGCGAAGGTGTCGCTCGGCTGGTACGGAGCCTCGGGGGCAGGCCGGTTGGACGCCACGTGGGCGTACTCCTTTCCTTCCTTCTCGCCTACCGGGTTAGCTGACGGGTTCGGAGCAGGAAGGTCTCCTACGCGCGTATACGAACCGTGTCTCCACGGCGGTATCCACGCGATTCACCCCAGGGTGATGGTTCCCCGGTTCCCTTGCGGGATTCGGCGCGTGCGCACGGAGCCGACGTCTGTGACGGCTGGGACGACCGCGCTGCGTTATCGAACGTTAATAGACGCGAGGGCCGTATTCCAAGCTGTTCCTCTTGATCATTAACGATTTCCGGGGGGACGTAACTGCCATCGATGGCCAAAAACGGGCGAGTTGACCGCCCTTCTGACGCGCTCTCATTTCTGACGGTGTGTCAGTTGTTATGCGCTGCGGGGTGGACCACTCACACTGAGTGAGGACACGGCGAGTGGGGGCGAGGTGAAGGACTCCGGCACGAACGGAGAACGCGAACGGAGGGCGCGAACGGAAAAAGCCGAGGGCCGGAACCCTTTCGGATTCCGGCTCTCGGCCTTCAGTAGCGGGGACAGGATTTGAACCTGCGACCTCTGGGTTATGAGCCCAGCGAGCTACCGAGCTGCTCCACCCCGCGTCGGTAGAACCAGTGTACGTCATGCGGGGGACACTCGGCACACCCGTTACCGGCGGCCCCCGTCACCACCGGTTTCACCCTCCGGTCAGATGCCTGTTCGGCGCCTTCGCGTGCTCCTCGTGCTCCGGCAGGACCACCACCGTGGCGCCCTCCGCCGCCAGCACCCCGCTGCCGTCGGCACCCGCCACGAAGGTGTCCGGCTCCCGCCAGGCCGTGACCACCCGCCGCACCCCCGCGTCCAGGATCAGCCGGGCACAGGGCGCCGGCCGGGACGCACGGCGGGCGCACGGCTCCAGGCTGGAGTAGACCGTGGCGCCCGGCAGCCGCGGGTCCGTGGGATCGACCTTGGCCAGCGCGGCCTCCTCCGCGTGCACCACCGGGTCGGTGCCCTCCCGGGAGTGGCCGCGCGCCAGCTCCGTGCCGTCGGCCGCGACCACGACCGCGCCCACGCTGAACGCCGTCCGGGACGGCGGGCACGCGGCGGCCAGTTCGCAGGCGAGCGCCAGCCAGTGGTGGTCGGCGGCGACGGGCAGCGGGCCGGTGCCGGGAGCGGTCGGCTCGTAGCGCATCAGGACGACGTCGCCGACCGGGCGGGTCTCGACCAGCCGCAGCCGGCCCGCCTGGTACGCGCCGGGGCCGAAGAGGCGGGGCGCGCGGGGGTCGCCGACGAACAACGGGGCGAGGACCAGCTGGAGTTCGTCGGCGAGGCCCTGGGTGAGCAGCTGGGTGTGGATGTGGCCGCCGCCCTCGACCATCAGCCGCCGGACGCCGCGCACCGCGTGCAGGTGCTCCAGCAGGCGCCGCCAGTCGAGTGCGGGCCCGAGCGGGACGACATCGGTGGCGAGGCCGAGGGCGCGGGCCCGCTCGGCGCCCCGGTCGGTGGTGTAGAGCACCTTGTCGCCGCCGGTGTGCCAGAACTGCGCCGCCGGGTCCAGGTCGCCGGTGCCGCTGACGGTGACCTTGAGCGGGTACTCGGGCCGGCCGGCGGCGAGCCGGGCGGCGCGCCGCTCGGGCGAGTTGACGAGCAGCCGGGGGTTGTCGGCGCGGACGGTTCCGGCGCCGACCAGGACGGCGTCCGCCGAGGCCCGCACCTCGTCGACCCGGTCGAAGTCGTCCGGGCCGGACAGCAGCAGCCGCCCGGGGCCGGTGTCGTCGAGGTAGCCGTCCAGGGAGACGGCGGCGGACAGCAGGACGTACGGGTGGGGCATCGGCGTACTCCGGGCGGGGAACGGCGGCCGGCGGGACCGCGGCGGGCGGGCCGGTGCGGCCCGGTTCCAGTCTGACAACCCGCGCGGGCGGCGGGCGCCCGCGGCCGTGCCCGGTGCGGTGCGGTGCGGCCTCAGGGCTCGATCAGGCCGACGCGGATGGCGTACCGGGTCAGTTCCAGACGGTCCCTGAGGCCGAGTTTGGCCAGGAGGTTGGCGCGGTGCCGCTCCACCGTCTTGGGGCTGATCACCAGCAGGCCGGCGATCTGCTGCGAGGTGTGGCCCTCGGCGACGAGCTTGAGGATCTCCTCCTCCCGGTCGGTGATGGCCTTGGCCGGCAGCGTCCGGCCCTCTCGGACGAGGTCGAGGTAGTGGTGGATGAGGGCGTTCACCGCGCCCGGGTAGAGGAACGGCTCGCCGCGCATGGTGGCGCGGCAGGCCTCGACCAGGTCGCGGTCGGCGACGGACTTCAGGACGTAGCCCGAGGCCCCGGCGGCGAGCGCCTCGAAGAAGAACTGCTCGTTGTCGTACATGGTCAGGACGAGGATCCGCGTCTCCGGCAGGGTGCGGGCGAGTTCGCGGGCAGCCTGCAGGCCGGTCAGCCGGGGCATGGCGATGTCCAGGACGGCCAGGTCGGGGCGGTGCGCGCGGGCCTGCTCCAGGGCCTCGGCGCCGTCGGCGGCCTCGGCCACGACGGTCAGATCCGGTTCGCCGTCCAGGATGAGGCGAACCCCCCGGCGGACCAGTGCGTGGTCGTCGGCGAGGAGGATGCGGGTGGGGGCCGGGTCGTTCATGTCAGCGTTTCCGGTCGGAAGTGTCGGTCACGGGGGCGGGGCGTGCGCGGGCGCCGACGCCCGTACGGGGACGAGGGCGTGCGCGGGCGAGCGGAGGGGGACGGGGACGGCCAGACGGACGACGGTGCCACCGCCGGCGACGGGCGCCACGGTCAGCTCGGCGCCGACGAGCAGGGCGCGTTCCCGCATCCCGCGGACGCCGGCGCCCTCCGGCGCGCCGCCGATGCCCCGGCCGTCGTCGAGGACGCGCAGTTCGACCCCGTCGGCGGTGCGGTGCAGGGCGAGTTCGGCGCGTCGGGCGCGGGCGTGGCGGACGGTGTTGGTGAGTGCCTCCTGGGCCACCCGGTACAGGACCAGCTCGGCCTCCCGGTCCAGCCGCGGCAGGTCGCCGGCGAGACGGTGCCGGACGCTCAGCCCAGGCCCGCCGAACTCGGCGGCGAGGGCCTTCAGCGCGCTGGCCAGGCCCAGTTCGTCCAGGACGCCGGGGCGCAGCCGGCGGGCGATGCGCCGGATCTCCTCCAGACCGGCCCGGGTGGCCTCCTGGACCTGGCGCAGTTCCTCGGCCTGTCCGGGCGGCGCGTGGTCGGCCGCGCGCTTGAGCTGGAGCAGGACGGCGGTGAGGGACTGGCCGACCTCGTCGTGCAGTTCGCGGGCGATCCGCCGGCGTTCCGCCTCCTGCGCGGACAGGGCGCGGGCGCTGCTGGTGGCGCGTTCGTCCTCCAGCCGGTCGAGCATGGTGTTGAACGTGGTGATCAGCTCGGCGATCTCGCCCCGGCCGCCGACCTCGGGCCGGTGCCCCGGGCGGAGCAGGTCGGTGGTGGTCATGGCGCGCGTCAGGCGCTGCAGCGGTGCCAGGCCGACCCGGAGCAGCAGCGCGTTGGCGACGAGCATGGCCGCGAGCCCGGCCGTGAGCACCGCGGCCTCGGTGAGCAGCACCGGCGTGGACACGGTGACCGGGCCGAGCAGGAAGGCCGTGGCCACGATGAGCACGACGGCGTTCAGCAGGAAGATCCGCCAGAACAGAGGCACCCCGTACCGCCTCCTCCCCATGGGCCGTTCAGGAAGGGCTCCCGGTGCGGCGGGAGCCCGACGAACCGCCTGCCGGGGGCGCGGCGCGGGCCGTCACCGTCCAGCCTGTGCGCCGCGCGGGCTCCGCGCCATCGGTGACAGCCCCCATTTCGTCTCAAGGGCGCGCGCCGTGCCCGGGCGCCCGTAGGCACCTGCCCGTGGCGAGGATGGGGCCCGCGACCGATGGCCGGGACGGGTGCCGGCGGGCGACGCTGGTGGCTCCGTACCGGGCGGGTGACGGCGTCGGCACGCGGGCAAACTCCTTGGGAGCGGCCCGAGTTGGCGACAGGCCGACGGTTCGCCCGATCTGTCCCGGTGTCACGGAGCCGACGCCCGGCGGTGTCCGGAGCGAGGCCGCCGACGGTGCCACCGGGCGGCCACCCCCTGGGAAGGAGGAGCCGTGCCCCAGTCCGACGACGAGCGCCTCGTCGACCTCGCGGCCCGACTCGAGCACGAGGACCCCCGTTTCGCCCGCTCGCTGTCCACCGGGCGCCCGGCCCGCCCGCGCGAGTACCGGCGTACGAGCGCCTGGTGGCTGCTGGCCGTCGGCGTGACCATGCTGGTGGGGGGCGTGGTGGTCGCCGACGGGCTGCTCATCGCGGCGGGCCTGGTCCTGGCCGGTATCGGCGTCCAGCTCCTCGACCCGGAGCACCCGCGCAACGGCGGGCCGCACCGCCGCCCGCCCCGCTGACTGCCGCCCCGCGGGCTCACGGCATGCCGGGGACCATCGGGTTCACCGGGTCCGGGGTGCCGGATGCCGGTGTGCCGTTCCCGTGGGTGCGGAAGATCCGGTCGAGGTGGCTGTGCAGGACCTCGGTGGCGTACTGCGGGGTGCGCTGGCCGACGAGGATGCTGGTGCCCAGGCCCGCGGACAGGGCGAGCAGTCCGACGGCCTCCCGCCGCGCGTCGAGGCCGGGTCGGAGCAGGTCCGCCGCCTGGGCCTGCCGGAGGAGTTCGGTCACGGCGTCCTCGGCGGCGTCGGGGTTCCTGATGAAGGGCTGGGCGGCGAGGGCCGGGTCGTTCAGGGAGAGGACGGCGTAGGAGGTGTAGAGCTGGTGGAAGGTGCGGCTCTCCTCGTCGGTCGGCAGTGCCGCCATCAGCAGCGCCTCGACCACCGCGCGCGGACCGGGGCTGTCGCCGGCGGCGCGGACGCGGGCGGCGACCCGTTCCCCGAACCCCTGCGCCAGCCGCTCCAGGCCGAAGAGCAGCAGTTTCTCCTTCGTCTCGAAGTAGTACTGCACGAGCCGCAGTGACACGCCGGCCTCCGCCGCCACGTCGCGCATCCCCACGGCGTGCAGTCCGCGCCGCGCGGCGACCCGGACGAGCGCCTCGGCGATCCGGGCACGCCGTTCCGCGTGGTCAACGCGCTTGGGCATCGTCCGTCCTCCACTTCACGACCTCACGAGGCCTTTGATGATACAGCCGTACCAAACATCGTGATACGTTCGTATCACGAAACCGAGCCCCGGAGGTGGCCGTGTCCCAGACCACTGCTCCCACCCGCCCCGACGTCGGCCGCTACCTGAGCGACACCTGGCGCGAGCGCTACTTCGCAGCCTGCGACGCGGTCTACGCCCTGGGCGCACCGGCCCGCGCGGAACACGACGTGGAGACCTCGTTCGGCACCACCCACGTGTACCGCTACGGCCCCGCCGATCCCCAGCACGAGTCACGCACCCCCGTCGTCCTGATCCACGGGGCGGGGTCCTGCTCCGCCATGTGGTACCCGAACACCCCCGACCTCAGCGCCGAGCGCCCCGTCTACGCCCTCGACACCCCCGGCGACCCCGGGCGCAGCGTCCAGCGCGCCCCGCTCCACCGGCCCGAGGACGCCGCCCAGTGGCTGGAGGAGGCACTCGCCGGACTCGGCCTCGACCGCGTCCACCTGGTCGGCACGTCCTACGGCGGCTGGCTCGCCCTGAACCAGGCGCACCGCCGGCCGGACCGCCTCGCCTCGGTCACCCTGCTCGACCCGGGCGGCCTGGAGAAGGTGGGCCTGCGCTTCTTCGCGTGGATCTTCGTCAGCCTGTTCGCGACCTTCGCGCCCAAGGCGCTGCGCCCGCGCCTGGCGTCCTGGCTGGAACAGCCGGTCCTCGTCATGCCGGAACTGCGCACCATGATCAGGACGGCCGTCCGCGCCTACCGCATCCGCCGCCCGGCTCCCCGGCCGCTGTCCGACGCCGACCTGTCCACCATCCGCACCCCGCTCTACCTGGTGCTCGGCAAGCGCAGCCTCCTGCTGCACCCCCGCCGTCAGGCGGAGCGCGTCCCCCGCCTGATACCGGGCGCCCGCGCCGAGATCCTCTCCGGAACCGGCCACGGCCCGCAGATCGACCACGCGCAGGAGACCAACCGCCGGATGCTGGCCTTCATGGCCTCCGTCGACTGATCCATGGGCACCGTCGACTGATCCATGGCCACCGTCGACTGAACGACACCGCACACCGCCCGGTCCGCGCGCCCCGTCGGCGCGGGGCCGGGCATCGTGGTGGGAGAACGACGCAGCGCCCGACCCGACCGAAGCCGGACCGAGCGCTGCACAGCAGGTCGGAAGGGGTGTCCCCTCCCCTGCATCCGTAGGCCCTGTGGGACTCGAACCCACAACCAATGGATTAAAAGTCCACTGCTCTGCCAATTGAGCTAAGGGCCCATGGCGATGTTGCCCCCACGAGCATAGCCGGACGCGGCCGGGTCTCCGATCGGGTATCGGCGAGGCGGACGGTCCCGTGTCCCATGGGAACGCGGAAGGGCCCGCACGACAGGTGTCGTACGGGCCCTTCCGGTCAGCGGTTTGAGTCCGCGTCAGCCGTTGCGCTTCCAGCGCGGCTTGTCCTCGCGGCGGCCGAAGGAGCCGCCGCTGCGGTGGTCGTCACGACGGCCGTACGGGCGGTCGTGGGAGCCGCTGCGGAAGCCCGGGCGGTCGCCCTGGCGGTCGCGGTTGAAGGGACGGTCGCTGCCCCGGTGACCGCCGCGCTCGTCACGGCGGAAACCGCCGCGGTCACGGTCGCGGTTGTCGCGGTTGAAGCCGCCCCGGTCGTCACGGCGCTCGAAGGAGCGGCCACCGCGGTCGCCGTCACGGCGCTCGAAGGAACGCCCACCACGGTCACCCCGGTCGTCACGGCGGAAACCACCGCGGTCGTCACGGTCGTCCCGGCGGAACCCGCCGCGGTCGTCACGGCGCTCGAAGGAACGGCCGCCCCGGTCGTCGCGGCGCTCGAAGGAACGCCCACCCCGGTCACCCCGGTCACCCCGGTCGTCACGGCGGAAACCGCCGCGGTCGCGGTCACGGTTGTCGCGGTTGTCGCGGTTGAAGCCGCCCCGGTCGTCACGGCGCTCGTACGAACGCCCGCCGCGGTCACCACGGTCGCCGCGGTCGTCACGGCGGAACCCGCCGCGGTCACCGCGGTCGTCGCGCCGCTCACGCCGCTCGTACGGCGCCTCCGTGCGCTCGACGTCCCGCGCGGTCGGCTGCTCCGGCAGCGACACCTCGGCCTCGGCCGCCGCGGCGACGGCCGCCTCGGCGACCACCGTCTCGGGGTCCTCGCCGCGCTCGCGCGCGACCCGGGCCAGCAGCCGGTCGGCCTCGTCGCGCAGCTCCGCCGCGCGGCGCTGCGCCCGCTCCAGTTCCTTGGTGAGCTGGGCGACCTCGCGCTCGGCCTGCTGCGCCGCGTTGCCCGCGGACTCGGCCTGTACTTCGGTCATCGACCGGGCGCCGGTGATCTCGGCGACCTCCGGGTCGAAGGCGGCACCGCCCTGGATGATGTGGCGCGTGGCGTCGACGCCCGCGTCCTCCATCAGCCGGAAGATCTGCCGCCGCTGGTGCGGCAGGGACAGCGACACGACCGTGCCGGTGCGTCCGGCGCGCGCCGTGCGGCCCGCGCGGTGCAGGTAGTCCTTGTGGTCGCCGGCCGGGTCGACGTTCAGCACGAGGTCGATGCCGTCGACGTGGATGCCGCGGGCCGCGACGTCCGTCGCCACCAGCACGTTGACGTAGCCGTCCTTGAAGTCCGCCAGCGTCCGGGTCCGGGCGCCCTGGGTCATGCCGCCGTGCAGCGCGTCGGCCTTCACACCGGCGTCCCGCAGCTGCTCGGCGACACGGTCGGCACCCAGCTGGGTGCGGACGAAGATGATGGTGCGGCCCTTGCGGGAGGCGATGGCCGCGGTGACCGGCGCCTTGTCCTTGGGCTTCACGACGAGGATGTGGTGCGACATGGTCGTCACCGCGCCCTGCGCCGCGTCGACCTCGTGGCTGACCGGGTTGTTCAGGTACCGGTCGACGAGGGTCTTGATCTCGTTCTCCATCGTCGCGGAGAACAGCATGCGCTGACCGCCCGACGGAACCTGGTCGAGCAGTTCGGTCACCTCGGGCAGGAAGCCCAGGTCCGACATCTGGTCGGCCTCGTCGAGAACGGCGATCTCCACGTTCTCCAGCGAGCAGGCGCCGCGGTTGATGATGTCGCGCAGCCGGCCCGGCGTGGCGACCAGGACGTCGACGCCGCGCTCCAGGGCGTAGATCTGGTTGCCCATGGAGGTGCCGCCGCAGACGACCTTCATCTTCAGGCCGAGGACGTCGCCGTACGGCTGGAGCGCGTCGGCGACCTGCATGGCCAGCTCACGCGTCGGGGTCAGGATGACGGCGCGCGGCTTGTGCTTCTCGGTGCGGCCGCCGGCCAGCGTGGCCAGGGTCGGCAGACCGAAGGAGAGGGTCTTGCCGGAGCCGGTGCGGCCACGGCCGAGGATGTCCTTGCCGGCCAGGGCGTCCGGGATGGTCGCGGCCTGGATCGGGAAGGGGCTGGTCACGCCGTTCTGCGTGAGCTTGCGCACGACACCCTCGGGCAGGCCGAGGTCGGCGAAGGTGAGCTCGGGGGCCGTCACCTCGGTGGTGACGTCGAGGTCGGTGTCCGCCAAGTTCCCGGAGTTCTCCGTGTTCTCGGGGTTCTCGGGCACGACGACGTGATCAGTACTGGCGATGGGCATACGAATGCGAAACCTTCCGGAGTCTCTTCGGCACGCGCCCGTCAACTCCGTGATTCGCGATTCGCAATACGACCGCCTCGATGCGGTCCACCACGGCAAGGGAGAGAGTACGCGCCACACGGCGCGCTCTGCAGTGGCGCCGGGCAAATAGGATCAAACGATCTGCCACCATACGCACCCCGACCCCCCGAAAGCAAACCGAGATCGGCCTACCGGAACAACCCGCAGGTCAGCGTGGTGCACCGACAGTCGGGCCGACCGGTCCGGCGGGCGGACACGTGAGTGGGCGAGGGAGTCAACTCCAGCTGGACGACCCCGCTTCCGGCGCCGGCTCCCGCTGCGCCAACTGCGTCTCGGGGGGCCGGTGTGCCGACGAGGACGGCTCCGCCTGGGTCGGCTCCGGCGTGGCCGACGGCTCGGGCGGCGTCGGCGACGGCTCCGGATCCGGCGAACGCGAGGGCTCCGGCGGGACGGGCCGGTCGTCGGGGGTGGGGCGGGCGGGCCCGTCCTGCGCGCCCCCGGACGGCCGGGGCCGGCTCTCCCGCGCGGACGGGGACGCCCCGGCCGACGCCGACTCCTCCGCCCCCGCCTCCGCCCCCTTGCCGTCGCGCCGCTTGCCCTCGCCGGCCGGGCGCTCACCGCCGGCCGCCGCGGGACCGTACCCGGCCCCGCCGGCCGACGCCGTGCCGCCGTCCGGCTCGGCACCGCCCGGGCGTCCCGCGGAGTGCGAGGGACCGGCACCTCCGCCCGCTGTCTCGTCAGCCACGTTCACACAGCCGGCGGCGGCAGCCACGGCCACGACCGTGGCGGCCAGGCGGACGGGTACGAGCAAGCGGCGCACGGAGCCACCTCCGATGGGAGTAAGAAGTCAACAACCCCAACTCCCGCCACCCACAAGAAGACACGCGTACGGCCTATCCGTAACCGAGCGCGTGCAGCCGGGCGTCGTCGATCCCGAAGTGGTGCGCGATCTCGTGCACCACCGTGATCTCCGTCTCGGCGATCACGTCCTCCCGGGACTCGCACATCCGCAGCGTCGGCCCCCGGTAGATGGTGATCCGGTCCGGCAGCACCCCGGCGTACCACTCACCCCGCTCCGTCAACGGCGTCCCCTCGTACAGGCCGAGCAGTTCCGGATCGTCCGCCGGCGGCTCGTCCTCCACGAACACCGCCACGTTGTCCATCAACCGCGTCAGCTCCGGAGGGATCCGGTCCAGCGCCTCGGCGACCAGCTCCTCGAACATCTCGCGCGTCATCTCCAGCACAGAGCCATTGTCGACCACGGGCCGTCCGTACGAGATGCGCGCGCTCCCGGCATAGCGGGACCGCTGCTTGGGCATACGGGACGAATGGCCCGCGTCCCCTCCGCCGTCATGAACACCGTGCATCTCATCCGCCGGGTCCCGCGGGCCCTCACCCGCCGCTACCGCTCCCGCCGGCCCGTCCCCACCGCCGTCGCCCTCGTCCCGCAGGCGCACCCCTGGACCCGCGCCCTCGGTCTCGTCGCCGTGGTCGTCCTCGGCGCCTGGCTCGGCCTGCTCGTCGTGGGCAACGTCCGTGTCCCCGTGGGCCCGATGAACACCACCATGACGCTGCGCCCGTCCATCACCGGCGGCACGAAGATCAACATCTCTCCCCTGGGTGCCCTCCAGCTCGACAGCCACATCGCCCCCGTCCGGCTCGACGTCAACGTCGACCAGCTCGACCCCGAGCGCTCCCAGGCCCTCGTCGACCACCCCGAACGGCTCTCCGGCCTCCAGGACGAGGTGACCCGCGACATCACACGCGGCACCGCCGACCTCGCCGTCCGCTCCTGCATCGCCGTGGTCACCGGCGCCACCGCGCTCGGCCTGGTCGTCTACCGCCGCCCGCGCCGCGCCCTCGCCGCCGGCGGCCTCGCCCTGACGCTGCTGGCCGCGTCCGGCGGCACCGCCTACGCCACCTGGAACGCCGACTCCGTCCTGGAACCCAGGTTCTCCGGGCTGCTCTCCTCGGCCCCGTCGCTGGTCGGCGACGCGCGCAGCATCGTCACCGAGTTCGACGTCTACCAGAAGGAGTTGGCCCGTCTCGTCACCAACGTGACCAAGCTCTACGACGCCACCTCCACGCTGCCGGCCTACCGGCCCGACCCGACCACCATCCGCGTCCTGCACGTCTCCGACATCCACCTCAACCCGGCCAACTGGAAGATCATCGCCTCGCTGGTGGAGCAGTACCGGGTGGACGTGATCGTCGACTCGGGCGACACCATGGACCACGGCAGCGCCGCCGAGAACGGCTTCCTCGACCCGATCGAGGACCTCGGCGCCCCCTACGTCTGGGTCCGTGGCAACCACGACTCGCTCGTCACCCAGCGGTACCTGGAACGCATGAAGAACGTCCACGTCCTGGACGACGGCAGGGCCGAGACCGTCGCCGGGCTGCGCTTCGCCGGCATCGGCGACCCGCAGTTCACCCCCGACCGCTCCAGGCCGACCGGAGCCGAGCAGTCCCAGGAACTGGCGGGCGCCCGCCTCGCCTCCGCCCTGCGCGACCAGAGGACCGCCGGCACCCCGGTGGACGTGGCCGTCGCGCACGAGCCGTCCGCGGCCCGGGAGGTCGACGGCACCGTCCCGCTGGTCCTGGCCGGCCACATCCACCACGAGAAGACGGAGGTCATGCGGTACGGCACCCGGCTGCGCGTCGAGGGCTCCACCGGCGGCAGCGGACTGCGCGCCATCGAGGGCGAGTACCCCGACCCGATCGAGACGTCGATCCTCTACTTCGACCGCGACACGCGGCGCCTGCAGGCCTGGGACTCGATCGAACTGGGCGGCCTCGGTCTGACGACGGCGGAGGTCAGCCGCCATCTCCCGGAGGAGAACCAGCCCGGCGCCACCCCCTCGCCGAGCCCGTCCCCGGCCACCTCCGCCACGCCCTCGGCGACCTCGCCGTAAACCGTTTTGGCGAACCCTCCCCCCATCCCATATGCTTCTCACGTCCCCGACGCGCTGCGAAGCGCCCAGGCGGGCCGATAGCCCTCATCGTCTAGCGGCCTAGGACGCCGCCCTTTCAAGGCGGTAGCACGGGTTCGAATCCCGTTGGGGGCACGCACCACCCTGTGCGACACTGTCGTACGACACGCTTGGTCCTGTGGAGCAGTTTGGAGTGCTCGCCACCCTGTCAAGGTGGAGGCCGCGGGTTCAAATCCCGTCAGGACCGCTGGTGTTTCACGTGAAACACCGCGGCTGGGTAGCTCAGTTGGTACGAGCGTCCGCCTGAAAAGCGGAAGGTCGCCGGTTCGACCCCGGCCCCAGCCACAGCAAAGGCCCCGATCTTCGGATCGGGGCCTTGTTGTGTGCCTCGACAAAACCATTGGCCGCATTTTTCCGCGGGATGAGATCCTGGAGTCCGTATGTCCACGCACTCTGCCCCCGCTCTCGGCTCCCTCGCCTCCCGCCTCACCGAGCTGTCGCTGCGCGATGCGCACCGGCTCGGGCGGAGGCTGGAGGGTGCGCGCAAGATCCGGAAACCCGAGGCTCGCGCCGCCGTCCTGGGCGAGATCGAGGCGGAGGTCGCCCGGTCCGAGGAACGGATGGCCGGTCGGCGTGCCCGGGTGCCCTCGGTCACGTATCCCGAGCAGTTGCCCGTCAGCCAGAAGAAGGACGCGATCGCCGAGGCCATCCGCGATCACCAGGTGGTGATCGTCGCGGGTGAGACCGGGTCCGGCAAGACCACGCAGATCCCGAAGATCTGTCTGGAGCTGGGCCGGGGCGTCCGGGGCATGATCGGCCACACCCAGCCCCGCCGCATCGCCGCCCGCACGGTGGCCGAGCGGGTCGCCGAGGAGCTGGACACGCCGCTGGGCGAGGCCGTCGGCTGGAAGGTCCGGTTCACCGACCAGGTGGATCCGGAGGGCACGTTCATCAAGCTGATGACCGACGGCATCCTCCTCGCGGAGATCCAGACGGACCGTGAGCTGCGCGCCTACGACACGATCATCATCGACGAGGCACACGAGCGGTCGCTCAACATCGACTTCCTGCTCGGCTACCTGGCACAGCTGCTGCCGAAGCGGCCGGACCTCAAGGTGGTCATCACCTCGGCGACCATCGACCCGGAGCGCTTCTCCCGGCACTTCGGCGACGCGCCGATCATCGAGGTCAGCGGGCGCACCTATCCGGTGGAGGTCCGTTACCGCCCGCTGCTGGAGGAGGACTCGGACGACGCCGACCGCGATCAGATCACGGCGATCACGGACGCCGTCGAGGAGCTGATGACGGAGGGTCCGGGCGACATCCTGGTGTTCCTCTCCGGCGAGCGGGAGATCCGGGACACCGCGGACGCCCTGACGAAGAAGCGGTACCGGTCGACCGAGGTGCTGCCGCTGTACGCACGGCTGTCGCACGCCGAGCAGCACCGGGTCTTCCAGCAGCACAGCGGCCGCCGGATCGTGCTGGCGACCAACGTGGCCGAGACGTCCCTGACCGTCCCGGGCATCAAGTACGTGATCGACCCCGGGTTCGCCCGTATCTCGCGCTACAGCCATCGCACGAAGGTGCAGCGGCTGCCGATCGAGCCGGTGTCGCAGGCCAGCGCCAACCAGCGGAAGGGACGCTGCGGCCGTACGTCGGACGGCATCTGCATCCGTCTCTACAGCGAGGACGACTTCCTGGCGCGGCCGGAGTTCACGGACGCCGAGATCCTGCGCACCAACCTCGCCTCGGTGATCCTTCAGATGACGGCGGCCGGCCTGGGCGAGATCGAGAAGTTCCCGTTCATCGACCCGCCGGACCACCGCAACATCCGGGACGGCGTGCAGCTCCTGCAGGAACTGGGCGCGCTCGACGCCACGCAGAAGGATCCGCGCAAGCGGCTGACGGAGACCGGACGCAAGCTGGCGCAGCTTCCGGTGGACCCGCGTCTTGCGCGCATGGTGCTGGAGGCGGACCGCAACGGCTGCGTCCGTGAGGTCATGGTGATCGCGGCGGCGCTGTCCATCCAGGACCCGCGTGAGCGGCCGGCGGACAAGCAGACGCAGGCGGACCAGCAGCACGCGCGGTTCCGGGACGAGACCAGCGACTTCCTCGCCTACCTCAATCTGTGGCGCTACATCCGTGAGCAGCAGAAGGAGCGCGGTTCGTCGTCGTTCCGGCGGATGTGCAAGCAGGAGTACCTGAACTTCCTGCGGATCCGCGAGTGGCAGGACATCTACACCCAGCTGCGCACGGTCGCCAAGCAGATGGGCATCCACCTGAACGAGGACGACGCCCCGGCGGACCACATCCATGTGTCGCTGCTGGCGGGCCTGCTCTCGCACATCGGCATGAAGGACGTGAAGGAGTCCAAGGACGCCGCCCCGGCGGGCCGCAGGGACGGCGGGCGCAACGAGTACCTGGGCGCGCGCAACGCCAAGTTCGCGATCTTCCCGGGGTCGGCGCTGTTCAAGAAGCCGCCGCGGTTCGTGATGTCGGCGGAGCTGGTGGAGACCTCGCGGCTGTGGGCGCGGGTCAACGCGAAGATCGAGCCGGAGTGGGTGGAGCCGCTCGCCGCGCACCTGCTGAAGCGCACGTACAGCGAGCCGCACTGGGAGAAGGACCAGGCGGCCGTGATGGCGTACGAGAAGGTGACGCTGTACGGCGTCCCGATCGTGGCGCAGCGCAAGGTGAACTACGGCCGGATCGACCCGGAGGTCTCCCGGGAGCTGTTCATCCGGAACGCGCTGGTCGAGGGCGACTGGCGGACGCACCACAAGTTCTACGCGGACAACCGGCGCCTGCTGACCGAGGTCGAGGAGCTGGAGCACCGGGCGCGGCGCCGGGACATCCTGGTCGACGACGAGACCCTGTTCGACTTCTACGACCAGCGGATCCCCGAGCACGTGGTGTCGGGGGCGCACTTCGACTCGTGGTGGAAGCGCAAGCGGCAGGAGCAGCCGGACTTCCTGGACTTCGAGCGCGAGATGCTCATCCGGGAGTCGGCGGAGGCGGTCACCAAGGACGACTACCCGGACAGCTGGCGGCAGGGACCGCTGAAGTTCCGGGTGACGTACCAGTTCGAGCCGGGCGCGGACGCGGACGGTGTGACGGTCCACATTCCGCTCCAGGTGCTGAACCAGGTCACCGACGAGGGGTTCGACTGGCAGATCCCGGGCCTGCGGGAAGAGGTCGTCACGGAGTTGATCCGTTCGCTTCCCAAGCCGATCCGCCGCAACTACGTGCCGGCGCCGAACTACGCGAAGGCGTTCCTGGAGCGGGCGGTGCCGTTGCAGGAGCCGCTCACCGTGACGATGGCGCGCGAGCTGAAGCGGATGGTCGGGGTTCCGTTCGAGGCCGAGGACTTCGACTGGTCCCGGGTCCCGGACCACTTGAAGGTCACCTTCCGGATCGTCGACGAGCGGCGCCGCAAGCTGGCCGAGGACAAGGACTTGGAGGCGCTGAAGCTGCGCCTGCGGCCGAAGGCCCGCAAGGCGCTGTCGCAGGCGGCCGCCGCCACGGCGCAGCGCCAGGGCGGGGAGTCCCTGGAGCGCAAGGGGCTGACGGACTGGACGATCGGCTCGCTCACCCGGGTGTTCGAGACGCGGCGCGCCGGCCAGCCGGTGAAGGCGTACCCGGCGCTGGTGGACGACGGTGACACGGTGTCGGTGCGGCTGTTCGACACGGAGGCCGAGCAGGCCGAGGCGATGTGGAAGGGCACGCGCCGGCTGATCCTGCTGGGCATCCCGGTCAACCCCGCGAAGTTCGCTTCCGAAAAGCTGACGAACGCGCAGAAGCTGGCGCTGTCGGCGAACCCGCACGGGTCCGTGCAGGCGTTGTTCGACGACTGCGCGACGGCCGCGGCGGACAAACTGATCGCGGACTTCGGCGGGCCGGTGTGGGACGAGGAGTCGTACCGGAAGCTGTTCGACAAGGTCCGCGCGGACATCGTCGACACGACGGTCCGCGCGGTGGGCCAGGTGCAGCAGGTGCTGGCCGCCTGGCAGGCCTGTGAGCGGCGCCTGAAGGGCGTACGGAGCCCCGCGCTGCTGCCGAACCTCCAGGACGTGCGGGCACAGCTGGACGGGCTCGTACGGCCCGGTTTCGTGACCGGGGCGGGGCTGCGCCGGCTGCCGGACCTGATGCGGTATCTGGTGGCCGCCGACCGCCGTCTGCAGCAGATGCCGACGAACGTGCAGCGGGACACCACGCGGATGGCGAAGGTCCACGAGATGCGCGACGAGTACGCGTGGCTGCTGGAGCAGATGCCGCAGGGCCGGCCGGTGCCGCGGGAGGTGCTGGAGATCCGCTGGATGATCGAGGAGCTGCGGGTGAGCTACTTCGCCCACGCGCTCGGCACGGCGTACCCGGTGTCGGACAAGCGGATCGTGAAGGCCATCGACGCGGCGGTGCCGTGACGGAGCCGGTACGCACGGTGAGTTCGACCAGGAGGCTTCCCCTCCTGTAGAGTCCTTCTCGCAGCGCAACGAGGAAATGGCGCTGCGAAACCTGGTCCTGTGGAGCAGTTTGGAGTGCTCGCCACCCTGTCAAGGTGGAGGCCGCGGGTTCAAATCCCGTCAGGACCGCACGATCGAGAAGGCTCGCGCCCGTTGAGGGTGCGGGCCTTCTTCGCGTTCCGGCGCGGCACAGTGGCACGGCACAGTGGTGGTGCGGCTCAGTGGCGCGGACCGTTCCCTTCCGGGCGACGGCGCGTCCGCCGGGCCGCTGTGCCGTCTTGACGGCCCTTCGTTCCCTCGGTACTCCAGGAGGCAGGGCCCCTTCCCGTGCGGCCCGTTGGGGGTGGCGCATGACGGCATCGGCGAGGCACGAGACGCGGGCACTGCTCCGCGCGCACCTGTCGGCGGCATCGTCGTACCGGCATCTGATGCGCCATTGCCCCATCTGCCACCGCCTGTTGCGGCTGGCCCTCGACTCGCCGCCCCGCGCCTCGGAGCCGGCCGGGGAACAGTCCGGCGCCCGTGCCGGTTGTCAGTAGCGCATGTGACACGAGCCAACAAGCCGACTGGTATGTGACGGGTGTCACCGCATGAGTTTTGAGGAGGGCGGTACTTACGCGCCGCCTACAACTGGTCAATTTAATATGTGCAATTGCACCAGTCGGAGAGGCCCGCGCAGGCGCGCGCACAGGTGATCCCACAGCCGTCCCCAGAGTCGGACAAGGCCGCTCACCGACCGCTCCCAGGAGCCGGCCGGACCGGCCCCGGACCACCATCGGCGCACAAAAAAGATCGCGCTGGACCCGGCGGAGTCCAGCGCGATCGACGACGCACCCTTGTGCAGCTGCCTGGGAGTTCTGGTTCGGCTTGGGCGTGGGGCCTGTTGGGGCAGTCCCCGCGTCGCTTGGAGCTAGGGTTTCCGGGCGTCTCGACCAGTGGGGGACCAGCCGGTTCTGCCCGGTTTATTCAGTTGTTCAGGCCTCGCTGCGCTGCTGCGGAATGCCCGCGAGCAGTGCGCGGACCTCGGCCTCGCGGTAGCGGCGGTGCCCGCCGAGCGTGCGGATCGACGTGAGCTTGCCTGCCTTCGCCCAGCGCGTGACCGTCTTCGGGTCGACGCGGAACATGGTGGCGACCTCAGCCGGGGTCAGCAGCGGCTCGGCATCAGGGGTGCGAGCGGTCATGAGCGGCCTCCTCGGGAGAACCGAACCTTCTCGGTTCTTTCCTCTAAATTCTGCACCTTGACCCGCGTTGCCCGAAATGGCGGACGCGAGTCGAGTCGGTTATAGGACGAACGGCTTGTCCTCGGCACTACAACTACACCATCTGTCCAGCGACGTCGGCCAAACCGATGGAATTGCCCTCCCAGGTGTTCATCAGCCGCGGAAGCCGATGGACCGTGCCATAGCGGACAGTCACGCCACTGTGACGATCAGTCACAGCGGCGTTCAGGAGTCACCACACCCCCCAAAGCGTGCAATGCTGAGATTCCGCCCATAGTCCAGCACAGCAGGACGGAGGAGCCCTCCCCGGACTCCTTGTCCTATTTTGGCACGAGGATGGGCAAGCGGCGCAAGGGCCGCGTACGTGCGGTCCGTCACGCTTGACACTCTTGGGACAAACGCCCGGATCGGCACCTACGTCCACGGCCGACGCTTCGCTGACGGAGCCTCAGTCACCTCGGTGCGATGACAAAACCCCAAGAAGAGCGTTTGGTCAAACGTCAGTTCGCCGAGCGCAGGTCGCGCACCGACCTCCAGCGCTCCACGAGGCGCCCGTAGGCCGCCCCGGCGCCCTCCTCGTCGCCCCGGCGCAGCGCCGCGAGCCCTTCGGCCACGTCCGCCGCCGAGTGGTCGTCCTCCAGCGCGCCGGCCGGCAGCGCGTGCACCAGCCCGCCGTAGTCCAGCTCCACCACCGACCGCGGATGGAACTCCTCCAGCCAGCGCCCGACGTCCACCAGGCCGTCGATCAGCAGGTTGTCCTCCATGGCGTCCCGCAGCGCCCGGAGCCCCCGCGCCACCCGCCGGCGGGCCTGCACCATGGGGGTCCGGTAGCGCAGCACGGGCGCCTCGTCGGCGGAGCCCTTGTCGTACTCCCGCTCGTCGTCCCCGAACAGCACGAACCAGTTGATCGGCACCTGCCAGGTCGCGGTGCGGATCCACGGGCGGGCGTCGGGGTGGTCGGCGAGCCAGCGTTCGTAGTCCTGGGTGGCCTGGTGGCGCACGACCGGCGGCAGGAGCGCGTCCAGGACCGGCAGCGGGTACTCCTCGGCCAGCTCGCCGAGGGCCTGCCAGCCGCGCAGCCGGGTGCGCCACGGGCAGACGCAGATCACGCCGTCGGCCTCCAGCACGAACGCGTCCCGGCTCTCGTGCACCGGCACCGGCACCGGCGGGGTGGGCGCGAGGTCGGCCAGGGAGCGGCGGAGTTCGTCCTGGCAGGAGGGGCGGTCGGGGCGGCGGGCGTAACGGGCCCAGTGGCCGCGCTCCGGCTCCGGGAAGGCGGCCAGCGGTTCGTACACGCGCAGGTACGTCGCGTAGGGGACGATCACCGAGGACACCTTGGGCACGCCTGCTCCCTCCCCCGCGGACCGTTGCGAAAACCTGCCGGATCCCCCCTCCGATCGGTGGGAAACCCCTGCAAATCGTCGCACGGCGGTACTCCGGTCGGAGGTGATCCACGACACGGTGACCCCAGCGGGCGGCGCAGGCTCTAATCTCGTGCTCACAGCCCCCGCCACCCGTACGGGGAGCCAACTCCACCCGCCGCTACTTACTCAGGAGTCACCACAGTGACCGACGTATCTGACGGCGTCCTGCACACCCTGTTCCGCTCGGACCAGGGGGGCCACGAGCAAGTCGTGCTCTGCCAGGACCGCGCCAGCGGCCTCAAGGCCGTCATCGCCATCCACTCCACCGCCCTGGGCCCCGCGCTCGGCGGTACGCGCTTCTACCCGTACGCCACCGAGGAGGAGGCCGTCGCCGACGCGCTGAACCTCGCGCGCGGGATGTCGTACAAGAACGCCATGGCCGGGCTCGACCACGGCGGCGGCAAGGCCGTGATCATCGGTGACCCGGAGCGGATCAAGAGCGAGGAGCTGCTGCTGGCCTACGGCCGGTTCGTCGCCTCGCTCGGCGGCCGGTACGTCACCGCCTGCGACGTCGGCACCTACGTCGCCGACATGGACGTCGTGGCCCGCGAGTGCCGCTGGACCACCGGCCGCTCCCCCGAGAACGGCGGCGCCGGCGACTCCTCGGTGCTCACCGCGTTCGGCGTCTACCAGGGCATGCGGGCCTCCGCCCAGCACCTGTGGGGCGACCCGGCGCTGCGGGACCGCAAGGTCGGTGTCGCGGGCGTCGGCAAGGTCGGCCACCACCTGGTGGAGCACCTGCGCGCGGAGGGCGCCGAGGTCGTGATCACGGATGTGCGCGAGGACGCCGTGCGGCGGATCCTCGAGCGCCACCCGGAGGGCGTCACGGCCGTCGCCGACACCGAGGCGCTGATCCGCACCGAGGGCCTGGACATCTACGCCCCGTGCGCGCTCGGCGGTGCGCTGAACGACGACACCGTGCCCGTGCTGACCGCCAAGGTGGTCTGCGGCGCCGCCAACAACCAGCTCGCCCACCCGGGTGTGGAGAAGGACCTCGCCGACCGCGGGATCCTCTACGCGCCGGACTACGTGGTGAACGCCGGCGGCGTCATCCAGGTCGCCGACGAGTTGCACGGTTTCGACTTCGACCGGTGCAAGACGAAGGCCGCGAAGATCTTCGACACCACGCTCGCCATATTCGCACGTGCGAAGGAAGACGGTATTCCGCCGGCCGCCGCGGCCGACCGGATCGCCGAGCAGCGGATGGCGGAGGCACGCTCGGCGCGCTGAGGTCCGCGAGGGCGCCGCACCGCGGACGCCCTCGCACATATGACCGGTACCCGTCGGCGGACACTTGGAGAGAACTCTCACTTCTCCCGGCGGGTCGACCGGCCACAAGTGGTTAAAATCGCGGCTGACCAGCGAGGACGGGGCGCCTCGAGGGTCCTGGGCGCGGGCACGTCATGCGGGCGACGTACCGTATGGCCGCGGGCTCAGGTACCGTGGAAGCCCTACGGACCGGACTTTCCGCGGAGAGTCCGTTCTGGACCATGAACGCGTGTCAAGACTCTGGGGCCGTCGAGCCCCGTCGTTGAGGGGGTCGAGCCATGGGGCGCGGCCGGGCCAAGGCCAAGCAGACGAAGGTCGCCCGCCAGCTGAAGTACAACAGCGGTGGGACTGACCTCTCACGCCTGGCCGAGGAGCTGGGCGCATCGACGTCGAATCAGTCACCGAACGGTGACCGTTTCGAGGACGATGAGCAAGACGACGACCTGTACGCACGGTACGCCGACCTCTACGAGGACGACGAGCAGGACGAGGACGAACCGTCCTCCCGGCATCGTCGCGGCGCTTGACCTTGCGCTGAGCATGAGCCCGGTAGGTGACCCCGGTCACCGACCGGGTTTAGTGCTGCCCTCACCACCCGGGCCGGGCCGCACGCCTGTGCTTCCCGGCCTGCTGCCCGCACGCGATCCGCGCGGGCAGCGGCCCGGTGCTCAGCTCGCGTAGTCACCGACGAGTGCCGCGCCCGTGGTGTGCTCACCACGGTCGGTGATCTCACCGGCGACCCAGGAGTCGACGCCCCGGTCGGCCAGCGTCGTCAGCGCCACCTCGACGGACTCCTGCGGCACGACGGCGATCATGCCCACGCCCATGTTGAGGGTCTTCTCCAGCTCCAGCCGCTCCACCGAGCCGGTCCGGCCGACGAGGTCGAAGACCGGCGCCGGGGTCCAGGTGGAGCGGTCGACGGTCGCGTGCAGCCCGTCGGGGATCACGCGGGCGAGGTTGGCCGCGAGGCCGCCGCCGGTGACGTGGCTGAACGCGTGCACCTCGGTGGTGCGCAGCAGGGCCAGGCAGTCCAGCGAGTAGATCTTGGTGGGCTCCAGCAGTTCCTCGCCGAGGGTGCGGCCCAGTTCGTCGATCCTGCTGTCGAGGGCGAGTCCGGCGCGCTCCAGCAGCACGTGCCGGACGAGCGAGTAGCCGTTGGAGTGCAGGCCCGAGGACGCCATGGCGATCACCGCGTCACCCGCACGGATGCGGTCCGCGCCGAGGACGCGGTCGGCCTCCACGACGCCCGTACCGGCGCCGGCGACGTCGAAGTCGTCCGGACCCAGCAGGCCGGGGTGTTCGGCCGTCTCACCGCCGACCAGGGCGCATCCGGCCAGCACACAGCCCTCGGCGATGCCCTTGACGATCGCGGCGACCCGCTCGGGGTGGACCTTGCCGACGCAGATGTAGTCGGTCATGAACAGCGGCTCGGCACCGCAGACCACGATGTCGTCCATGACCATGGCGACCAGGTCGTGGCCGATGGTGTCGTAGACGCCCAGCTGCCGGGCGATGTCGACCTTGGTGCCGACGCCGTCCGTGGCGGAGGCGAGCAGCGGGCGGTCGTAGTTCTTCAGGGCGGAGGCGTCGAAGAGGCCGGCGAAGCCGCCGAGGCCACCGAGGACCTCGGGGCGCCGGGTCTTCTTCACCCACTCCTTCATGAGCTCGACGGCGCGGTCGCCCGCTTCGATGTCCACGCCCGCCGCGGCGTAGCTGGCACCAGTGTTCTGGGACATGACTGTGAGAGCTTTCGTGTCGTCCGTCAGGGCTTACGGGCGGCGGATCGCATCGACCGCGGCCGGCGCGGCGGTGCCGGCGGCCAGTTCGGTCTCCAGGAGCTGCTTGCCGAGGAGCTCGGGGTCGGGCAGCTCCATCGGGTACTCGCCGTCGAAGCAGGCGCGGCACAGGTTCGGCTTGGCGATGGTGGTCGCCTCGATCATGCCGTCGATGGAGATGTACGCCAGGGAGTCGGCGCCCAGCGAGGTACCGATCTCGTCGATGGTCATGCCGTTGGCGATGAGCTCGGCGCGGGTGGCGAAGTCGATGCCGAAGAAGCACGGCCACTTCACGGGCGGCGAGGAGATCCGGATGTGGACCTCGGCGGCGCCCGCCTCGCGGAGCATGCGCACCAGGGCGCGCTGGGTGTTGCCGCGCACGATCGAGTCGTCGACGACGACCAGGCGCTTGCCCTTGATGACTTCCTTGAGCGGGTTCAGCTTCAGGCGGATGCCGAGCTGCCGGATGGTCTGCGACGGCTGGATGAACGTCCGGCCGACGTAGGCGTTCTTGACCAGGCCGGCGCCGAACGGGATGCCGGAGGCCTCCGCGTAGCCGATGGCGGCCGGGGTGCCGGACTCCGGGGTCGGTATGACCAGGTCGGCCTCGACCGGAGCTTCCTCGGCGAGCTTGCGGCCCATCTCGACGCGCGAGAGGTATACGTTCCGGCCGGCGATGTCGGTGTCCGGGCGGGCCAGGTACACGTACTCGAAGACGCAGCCCTTGGGCTTCGCTTCTGCGAATCGGGAGGTGCGCAGGCCGTTCTCGTCGATGGCGACGAACTCGCCCGGCTCGATCTCCCGCACGTAGCTCGCGCCGCAGATGTCGAGGGCGGCGGACTCGGAGGCGACGACCCAGCCGCGCTCCAGGCGGCCGAGGACCAGCGGACGGATGCCCTGCGGGTCCCTGGCCGCGTAGAGGGTGTTCTCGTCCATGAAGACGAGGCTGAAGGCGCCGCGGACCTTCGGGAGGACCACGTGCGCGGCCTGCTCCACGGTCACCGGCTCGCCGTCGGCGGCGCGCTGGCCGGCCAGCAGGGCGGTGATCAGGTCGGTGTCGTTGGTGGCCGCGACCTTCTGCGAGCGGCCGTTCTCCTTGGGGAGTTCGGCGACCATGTCGGCGAGCTGCGCCGTGTTGACCAGGTTGCCGTTGTGGCCGAGCGCGATGGATCCGTGCGCGGTCGCACGGAACGTCGGCTGGGCGTTCTCCCACACGGAGGCGCCGGTGGTCGAGTAGCGGGCGTGTCCGACCGCGATGTGACCCTGGAGCGATCCGAGAGAGGTCTCGTCGAAGACCTGGGAAACCAGGCCCATGTCCTTGAAGACGAGGATCTGGGAGCCGTTGCTGACCGCGATTCCCGCGGATTCCTGGCCCCGATGCTGGAGGGCGTAGAGCCCGAAGTACGTGAGCTTGGCGACCTCTTCGCCCGGAGCCCAGACACCGAAGACGCCGCAGGCGTCCTGGGGGCCCTTCTCTCCGGGGAGCAGGTCGTGGTTGAGTCGTCCGTCACCACGTGGCACGTCTTCGAGTGTAGGCGAGATCGACCACTGGTCCGAATGCGGGATGCGGCCCCTGTCATGGATCAGCTCTTGGCGACGGCTCGGATCTCGGTCCCGTTTTCGCTGGTCAGCGTCAGCGTGTGCTGATCGACCGAGTAGGCCAGCGTGCTGTTGAAGAGCTTCGTCAGCGCCTTCTCGCCGGCCATGAGTGAGTCTTCGCACATCATTCGGGTCATGGCGGGCGTGCCCAGGGTGATATGGCCGTCGCGCACGGTGGCTTCGGCGTTGACCTGGTTGCAGCCGAGGCTGCCGGAGACGGTGCCCTTCTTCGCGTCGAAGGTGAGGTGGGCCCGGCTGTCGGTGGACGGGGTGGTGACGGTCCACTTGGTGCCGGCCAGCGGGGCGTCCTTCGCCTTGCTGAGGCGCACGGTGTCACCGGAGTCGGCGGTGAGGGTGAGGCGGTCGTCGCTCACGTCGGCCTTCAGGCCGCTGTCGGCGAGGGTGCGGGAGAGGGTCCGTTCGAAGTCCATGGGCCGGTCGTCGCAGCCCATCTCGGTGGACACGGCGTCACTGAGGGTGATGCGGTCGCCGTCGACGGCGGCCCGGGCGCTGAAGGTGTTGCAGCCGTAGCTGCCCTCGGCCCGGCCCTGGTCGTCGAGGGTGACGTGCGCGCTGCCGGAAGCCCGGTGGGTGGTGCCGTCGACGGTGACGCTGTCGACGTTCCAGCGTATGCCGGTGACCGGTTTGTCCACATCCGCGGCGGCGCCGCCCGCGCCCGCCCGTTCGTTGCCACAGGCCGCCGCGAGCGGAACGAGCACGGCGACTGCCATCAGGGTCATGCGCTGCTGGTGCTTCTGCCTGTACATGCCCGTTCGACGGGAGACAGGAGCGGGCGGTTCCCCTTCGGCCGCGACCACTCGGTTCCGGTCTCGGGACCGCCCGGGTCCGGTCACGGGACCGCCCGGGTCCGGTCACGGGACCGCCCGGGTCCGGTCACGGGACCGCCCGGGTCCGGTCGGTGGATCAGGTCAGCAGCGGCAGGTACGGCCCCAGGTCCGCCCGCTCCCCGCTCGCGCTGACCCGGGCGTCGGCCACGGCGTCCGGCCAGGCCGTGCGCCCGGTGGCCAGCCGCACCCAGGTCAGCGGGTCGGTCTCGACGACGTTCGGCGGAGTGCCGCGCGTGTGCCGCGGCCCCTCCACGCACTGCACCACCGCGTACGGCGGGATCCGCACCTCGGTCGAGCCGCCGGGCGCCTTCGCGGCGAGCGCGTCGGCCAGCAGCCGGGTGCAGGCGGCGAGGGCCTGACGGTCGTGGGGGACGTCGAGGCCGGGCACGGCGGCGTTGAGATCGTCGGTGTGGACGACGAGTTCCACGGTGCGGGTGACGACGTAGTCGGCCAGCGGCAGGGCGCCGGCGCTGGTGGGCAGCAGCCGGCCGCCGGGGTGCGCGTCGAGGCGGGCGGTGAAGCGCCGCTCGACGTCGGCCAGGTGGGCGTCGAGGTCGGAGTGGTCCGCGGCCGTCCGGTGCGCGGTCGCGGCGATGGCGTCCGCGTCGGCGGCGATCGCGGACGGCCAGTCGAGCAGCCGTCCGTCCTGCCGCGCGGGCTCGGGCTCGTCGAGCAGCCGCTCCACGGCGGTCAGCGCCATCCCGATGTGCGCCACCAGTTCCCGCACCGTCCAGTCACCGAGCCGCGTGGGCGCCGCGAGCTGCTCGGGGGTGAGGGTGCGCACGGCCGCTCGCACGTTCCCGAACTGCGCCAGCACGGCGGCGCGGGTGCGAGCGGGGTCGTAGGTACGGGCGCGTTTCCTGGCCGGGGACATGGGGTGCAGCTTATGCCGGTGGGCGGTGGCCGCGGGAGGGCGGTGGGCCCGCCGGGAACACCGGTCCGGGCGGGCCCGCTACGGCTTCAGGCGCACCGCCAGTGAGTACAGACGGGTGATCTGGTCACCGCTGCCGTTGTCGTCGGAGATCAGGTACAGGGGGCGCCAGCCCTTGTACTCGCCGCTGGTCCACTCCTTGCCCACGGCCATGCCCTCCGCGTTGTCCAGGAGGGGGTTGCGGGAGTTCGAGCCGGGCGTGGCGACCACTCCGGGGCCGCCGTCCGGACAGGCGGCCAGGTCGAGGACCGGGGTGTCGTCGGCGAAGTCGGCCGCGGGCAGGTCGTAGAGGGAGTCGACCCCGCTCACGTCGCGGGCGCCCGCGAGCGACAGCTGGACGACGCGGACGGCGGTGCCGAGGCCGGCGGTGTACTCGCGTTCCAGCGCGAGAAGTCCGCCCTCGTCGTCGAGGGCGACCAGCTCCACCAGGTTCATTCCGTCGCCGGCGAGATAGGCGTACTGCGCGTCCGGCGTGTAGGCGCCGCCGGGCTCCCCCGTGTAGCGCTGGATGCGGATCATCGGCCGGCCGCGCTGGTCGCCGTCCTTGGCCAGCGGGGCCTCCCAGCCGGCGTAGAGGTGCCGTCCGTTCGGTGAGAGGGCGAGGGACTCGATGCTGCGGCCGGTCTGCGCGCTGCCGTCGGGCCAGTACCGCAGGTCCTTCGGGACGGGCAGGTCCGGGCCGATCTGCTTGCCGCTGGCGATGTCGAAACGGCGCAGGGCCGGGCCGGTCTCCGAGGCGATCAGCGCCGTCCGGCCGCCCCGTTCGATGACCAGGCCCTCGCCGTCGTACCACTCGGTGAACTGCACGCCGTTCGCGCGGCGCAGCGCGTGTGCGGTGTCGGCGACGGGCCGCAGGTCGGAGGGGGTGCCGAGGGAGAGCGGGAAGAGCAGGGCGGGGTCGTTGTCGGTGAGGGCCAGCGCCTCGACACCCTCCGGGCCCTCGGAGACGAGGGCGAGCGCGGAGAGGCCCTTGACCTCTTCGTAGTCGACGTTCCGCTTGTCCAGCGCGTCGGAGTGGTCGAGGAGGACCGCGCGGGGCGCCTCGGCGTCGGCGGGGTGGCCGCCGCACGCGCCGGTCGCGGGCGCGGGGTGGGCGGCCTGCCACTGGTCGACGGCCCAGGGCCCGGCGAGACCGAGGGTGAGGCCGGCCGCCGCGGCGCTCAGGGACCACAGGAGCGTACGGGTCCGGCTGTGGCGGGGCCGGGTGGCGGGGTCGGGCGGCGGGGTCAGGGGCGGGAGGACCGCCACGTTGCGGACGAAGTCCAGTCCGCCGACGCCGTTGCGGTCCTCGTCCTGGGGCTCCTGCGGCATCTCGGGCTTCATGGCCGCGATCCGCGCCTTCACCGCCTCGAACAGCGTGTGCAGGCCCAGCATCTCGGGCCCGTCCGGCAGCCCCTGCCGCAGCACGTCCACGAGCGCGCCGGTGAAGACCGTGCAGCTCTTGGGATCGGGGGCGTGCGAGGGCCGATCCTTGGGCGCCGAGGTCATGACGTACGAGCCCTCGACCTCGCGCAGTGTCTTCACCGCCACGCTGCCGCCCTGCTCCCCGCGGTCGGCGCCGGCCATCTCGGTGAGCACCTGTCCGCTGAAGCAGCAGTCGAGGATCAGGACGCGGCGCCGCGCGGGACCCGTGTCGCGGATGGCCCGGCGCACGTCGCGGGAGCGCACGCAGGTGTCCGGCTGGTCCTCCACCGACCCGGGCAGCGTGAGCAGGAGCTGCTGTCCCTCGTGGCGGTCGAGCAGGCCGTGGCCCGCGTAGTACACGATCAGCGTGTCGTCGGCGAGGAGTCCGGCCTCGCGGATGGGGCCGACCAGGTCGGACGGCGCGGTCGGGTTGGGGACCGTGAAGATCCGGTCATGCGGGATGCCCCAGATCTCGTCGTCGGTGAGCGCGGCCCGCAGCTCGACGAGGTTGTGGCCGACACTGCGCAGCGGGTCGAGGACGGTGTAGTCGTCCACGCCGATCAGCACACATGCGGAGCGACGGGGATCGATCCGGGCCGGAAGGTCCGCGTCCGGTAACGGGGTCTCGGGGTCACGGGGGCCGGTCACGACACCGCCTCCCCGGAATCCCCGGAGTCCTCGGCATCTCTGGAATCCCCGGAGCCCCCGGAGTCCTCGGGGGCGTCGCCGCGGAGCCTGCGCAGCACGGCCTCGACCTCGGCGGGATCCGTGCCGACGACCTGGACGGTCACCGGTGGCGTACGGTGCCCGCGGCTCTGCCGCCAGGCGAGGAACGACAGGGGCAGTTGCAGCACGCCTGCCGTGGTGGAGATCACCGCCAGGACCGTCTCCAGTCCCGGGCTCATCCGTCCCGAACCGACGGGGGCGATCCGCTCCAGCCGGACGTGGCCGCGCAGCGACCGGTCGTCCGCGAGCCAGCCGAGCAACGACCGGAGTTCCCCCTCGTGATCCGGTCCCACCGCCTCGAATCTGATCTGCAACCGCTCACTCATCGGTCCCCACCCGAGTGCCTCCGCCTCACACACGCCTGCAGGTTGGCACATGCACCGTGCCCATCAGGGCGCTTCGGAAAACTCGGGCGGCGCGGACGGAAACGGGCCGCCGCCGCGGACACCCGGTGAGTGCCCGCGACGACGACCCGTACGTCCTCGGCGGCTACGCCAGCAGCGCCGGGATCGTCCGCTCGTGGACCTCGCGGAGTTCGGCGAGGCTGAGCGAGAACTCGCCCTGGACCTCCACCGTGTCGCCGTCGACCACGCCGATGCGGGTGGCCGGCAGGCCGCGGGCGCCGCACATGTCGTTGAAGCGGAGCTCCTCCGAGCGCGGCACGGCGACGATCGCGCGGCCGGCCGACTCGGAGAACAGGAAGGTGAACGCGTCCAGGCCGTCCGGGACGACCAGACGCGCGCCCTTCCCGCCGAGCAGCGCCGACTCGACGACCGCCTGGATCAGACCGCCGTCGGACAGGTCGTGCGCGGAGTCGATCATGCCGTCGCGGGAGGCGGAGATCAGGATCTCGGCCAGCAGGCGTTCCCGCTCCAGGTCGACCTTCGGCGGCAGACCGCCCAGGTGGTCGTGGATCACCTGGGACCAGGCCGAGCCGCCGAACTCCTCACGCGTGTCGCCGAGGAGGTACAGCAGCTGGCCGTCCTCCTGGAAGGCGACCGGGGTGCGGCGGGCCACGTCGTCGATGACGCCGAGCACGGCCACCACCGGAGTGGGGTGGATGGCCGCCTCGCCGGTCTGGTTGTAAAGGGAGACGTTGCCGCCGGTCACCGGGGTGCCGAGCTGCTGACAGCCGTCCGCCAGGCCGCGCACGGCCTCCGCGAACTGCCACATGACGGCCGGGTCCTCCGGCGAGCCGAAGTTCAGGCAGTCGGAGACGGCCAGCGGCTTGGCGCCGGTCGTCGCCACGTTCCGGTACGCCTCCGCCAGGGCCAGCTGCGCGCCCGTGTACGGGTCGAGCTTGGCGTACCGGCCGTTGCCGTCGGTGGCGATGGCGACGCCGAGGCCGGACTCCTCGTCGACGCGGATCATGCCGGAGTCCTCGGGCTGGGCGAGCACGGTGTTGCCCTGCACGAAGTGGTCGTACTGCTGGGTGATCCACTGCTTGGACGCCTGGTTGGGCGAGCCGACCAGCTTCAGGACCTGGTCCTTCAGCTCCTCGGACGTCTCCGGGCGGGGCAGCTTGTTCGCGTCGTCCGCCTGGAGCTCGTCCTGCCAGGACGGGCGGGCGTACGGGCGCTCGTAGACCGGGCCGTCGTGGGCGACCGTGCGCGGGTCGACGTCCACGATCTTCTCGCCGTGCCAGAAGATCTCCAGCCGGTCGCCGTCGGTCACCTCGCCGATGACGGTGGCGATGACGTCCCACTTGTCGCAGATCTCGAGGAAGCGGTCGACCTTCTCGGGCTCGACCACGGCGCACATGCGCTCCTGCGACTCGCTCATGAGGATCTCCTCGGGCGAGAGCGTGGAGTCGCGCAGCGGGACGTCGTCCAGGGTGACGCGCATGCCGCCGGAGCCGTTGGAGGCCAGCTCGCTGGTCGCGCAGGACAGGCCCGCGGCTCCCAGGTCCTGGATGCCGACGACGAGCTTCTCCTGGAACGCCTCCAGGGTGCACTCGATGAGGAGCTTCTCCTGGAACGGGTCGCCGACCTGGACGGCCGGACGCTTCGACGGCTTGGCGTCGTCGAAGGTCTCGGAGGCCAGGATGGAGGCACCGCCGATGCCGTCGCCGCCGGTGCGGGCGCCGTACAGGATGACCTTGTTGCCGGCGCCGGAGGCCTTGGCGAGGTGGATGTCCTCGTGCCGCATGACGCCGATGGCACCGGCGTTGACCAGCGGGTTGCCCTGGTAGCAGGCGTCGAAGACGACCTCGCCGCCGATGTTGGGCAGGCCCAGGCAGTTGCCGTAGCCGCCGATGCCGGCGACGACGCCGGGCAGGACGCGCTTGGTGTCCGGGTGGTCGGCGGCGCCGAAGCGCAGCGGGTCCACGACGGCGACCGGGCGGGCGCCCATGGCGATGATGTCGCGGACGATGCCGCCGACACCGGTGGCCGCGCCCTGGTAGGGCTCGACGTACGACGGGTGGTTGTGCGACTCGACCTTGAAGGTGACCGCGTAGCCCTGGCCGACGTCGACGACACCGGCGTTCTCGCCGATGCCGACGAGCATCGCGTCGGACTCGGGTGCCTTCTCGCCGAACTGGCGGAGGTGCACCTTGGAGGACTTGTACGAGCAGTGCTCGGACCACATGACGGAGTACATGGCCAGCTCCGCCCCGGTGGGGCGACGGCCGAGGATCTCCACGACCCTCTCGTACTCGTCCTTCTTCAGGCCCAGTTCGGCCCAGGGCAGCTCGACGTCGGGGGTCGCGGCCGCGTGCTCGACCGTGTCCAGGGGCGTCTTGCTCATGCGTTGACCAGCTTCTTGAGGATCGACGTGAAGAAGGGCAGGCCGTCGGTACGGCCCGTACCGATCAGCGACTCGACGGCGTGCTCGGGATGCGGCATCAGGCCGACGACGTTCCCGGCCTCGTTGGTGATGCCGGCGATGTCGTTGAGCGAGCCGTTCGGGTTGAAGTCGACGTAGCGGAACGCGACCCGGCCCTCGGCCTCCAGCTCGTCCAGCGTCCGCTGGTCGGCCACGTAGCGGCCGTCCATGTTCTTCAGCGGAATGTGGATCTCCTGGCCGGCCTCGTAGTCCGTGGTCCAGGCGGTGTCCGCGTTCTCCACCCGCAGCTTCTGGTCGCGGCAGATGAAGTGCAGGTGGTCGTTGCCCAGCATGCCGCCGGGGAGCAGGTGCGCCTCGGTGAGGATCTGGAAGCCGTTGCAGATGCCGAGGACGGGAAGGCCCGCCTTGGCCTGGTCGATGACGGTGTCCATCACGGGCGAGAAGCGCGCGATGGCGCCGGCCCGCAGATAGTCGCCGTACGAGAAACCGCCGCAGAGCACGACGGCGTCGACCTGCTTGAGGTCCTTGTCCTTGTGCCAGAGCGCGACGGGTTCGGCGCCGGCGACGCGGATCGCGCGCTGCGTGTCCCGGTCGTCCAGGCTGCCCGGGAAAGTGACGACGCCAATACGAGCGGTCACTTCGCGGCCTCCGCGACTTCCTCGACCCGGACGGTGAAGTCCTCGATCACGGTGTTGGCGAGGAAGGATTCGGCAAGATCGTTGATACGGGCGAGCGCGGCCTCGTCGACCGGCCCGTCAACTTCCAGTTCGAATCGCTTTCCCTGACGGACGTCCGAGATCCCTTCGAAACCCAGTCGCGGCAGTGCGCGCTGCACCGCCTGGCCCTGGGGGTCGAGGATCTCCGGCTTGAGCATGACGTCGACTACGACGCGTGCCACTGGCACTCCCGGTGTGTGGTGCTGAGCAGGTTCCTTCAGACTACCCGCACAAAATTTCTACGCGAGTAGAGTTGTAGGAATCTACGTGAGCACGATCACGATTCGGCATCGCGGGGAGACGGCTGGGAAAAGATCCGGGAAAGATCCGCGTTCGCTCGCTCATCTCTATTGCGCAGCGGACACGCGGACAGATTTAGTCGGGCTTCACAATGCATTGCCGGGCACTGTACAAATGAATTGTCATTAGCAGATACTTTGCCCGATTACAGGCGGACAGCCGACATCTCGGCGACGTACCGGCACGTCATCACGGACGTCCGGACGAGAGGTGTCGCACGAAGGGACCGATATTCGTGGCGCAGAAGGTCGTGGTCACTCTCTTTGACGACATCGACGGCTCGGAAGCGGCGGAAACGATCGCCTTCGGACTGGACGGCAAGTCGTACGAGATCGACCTCAACGAAGCCAATGCCAGGAAACTGCGCACGGCGCTCGCTCCCTACGTCGACGCCGGCCGCAAGCGGTCGCGCTCCGGCAGGACGTACCGGCAGACGGAGGTCGCCCCCGACCCGGCGGCCGTGCGCGCCTGGGCACAGGCGAACCGGATGGACGTCCCCGCGCGCGGACGGATCCCCAAGAAGGTCTACGAGGCGTTCGCCGCGGCACAGTGAACCGGCTGCGCGACGGCCACCGCGGACACGGTGAACCGGCCGCACCGCGGCGGCCCGGCAGGGTGGCCGAGCACGGTGAACGGGCCGCACCGCGGTGGCCGGGCACGGCGGCCTGCACGGTGGCCGGCCGCTCCCGGGCCGTCGCGGCCGTCGCCGGTGATCCGTCCGACGGCCGGTCACCCGCCCCTCGCGGCAACCGACTTGCGCAGCACCCCCGCTGATCAGCTAGAGTTTGGAGCACGCCGAGGGGCAAGGCCGAAAAGCCGGGCCCACGGAGTACATGCGGGTGTAGTTCAGTAGTAGAACATCCCCCTTCCAGGGGGAAGGCGCAGTGTGCAATTCCTGTCACCCGCTCCGCACCGCCGTACCGACCACTGTGGTGGATCAGGTAGGCTGGTGCCCGCGCCGATCGGTGAGAGCCGGTCGGAGGCAATGCGGACGTAGCTCAGTTGGTAGAGCGCAACCTTGCCAAGGTTGAGGTCGCGAGTTCGAGCCTCGTCGTCCGCTCGGGAAGAAGACCCCGGTCCCTTCGGCCCGGGGTCTTCTCGTATGCGCCCACTCCACGGTCGTGGCCCCTCTGACATTTGTCATGTCACCCGATGACAGCGCACACTGCCCGGCCCCCGGTGCCTCCGGAATGCTCGAAGCATGGAAGCGAACGAACACGAACACGTGATTGAGGTCACCGACCTGAGGCGTGTCTACGGGGGCGGGTTCGAAGCGGTGCGCGGCATCGACTTCTCCGTACGACGCGGAGAGATCTTCGCCCTGCTGGGCACCAACGGGGCCGGCAAGACCTCCACCGTCGAACTGCTCGAAGGGCTCGCCGCACCGGCCGGCGGACGCGTCCGGGTCCTCGGGCACGACCCGTACACCGAACGCGCCGCCGTACGGCCCCGCACCGGCGTGATGCTCCAGGAAGGCGGCTTCCCCTCCGAACTCACCGTCGCCGAGACCGCACGGATGTGGGCCGGATGCGTCAGCGGCGCCCGACCGGTACCGGACGTCCTCGGCCTGGTCGGCCTCGAGGCGAAGGCCGGCGTGCGGGTCAAGCAGCTGTCCGGGGGCCAGCGGCGCCGCCTCGACCTGGCACTCGCCCTGCTCGGCGACCCCGAGGTGCTCTTCCTCGACGAACCCACCACCGGACTCGACGCCGAAGGCCGCCGGGACACCTGGGAGTTGGTGAGCGCACTGCGCGACGGCGGCACCACCGTCGTCCTCACCACCCACTACCTGGAGGAGGCCGAGAACCTCGCCGACCGGCTCGCGATCATGCACGACGGCCGCATCGCCGTCACCGGCACACCGGCCGAGGTGACCGCCACCGAACCGTCCCGCATCACCTTCGAACTCCCCCACGGCTACTTCGTGGGCGACCTGCCGCCGCTCGGCGAACTGGGCGTCAGCGACCACCTGGTGGACGGCCGCACCGTCCGCCTGCGCACCCGCGAACTGCAACGCGCCGCCACCGGACTGCTGGTGTGGGCACAGACCGCCGGAGTGGAACTGCGCCGCCTCGACGTGCGGTCGGCGTCCCTGGAGGAGGCGTTCCTCGGGATCGCCAAGGATGTGACGGCCGGGACCGGCACGACGAAGGAGTACGCGGCATGAGCACCACCACGACCACACCCGTGAGCCGGATGACCTCGCTCGCCCGCGCCGAACTGACGCTGCTCGGACGGAGCAAGGGCACCCTCTTCGCCGCGCTGTTCGTGCCGCTGGTGCTGCCGCTCAGCGTGCGGTCGGCGGCCGAGGAGATGGACCTCGCCGAGGCCGGACTGACCCCCGGAACCGTCGTCCTGCCCGCCGCCGTCGGCTTCTCCCTGCTCTTCGCCGTGTACTCGGCGCTCGTCGGCGTCTTCGTCGTCCGCCGCGAGGAACTGGTGCTCAAACGGCTGCGCACCGGTGAACTGCGGGACGGCGAGATCCTCGGCGGATCCGCGCTGCCGGCCGCCCTCGTCGGACTGGCGCAGTGCCTGCTGCTGGCGGCGGGCTGCACCGCGCTCCTCGACCTGCCCGCGCCGTCCGCCCCGCACCTGGCCGTCCTCGGGCTGCTGCTGGGGATCGCGATGTGCGCCGCGCTCGCGGCGGTCACCGCGAGCTTCACCCGTACCGGCGAGAGCGCGCAGGTCACACCCATGCCGCTGATGATCGTCTCGATGCTCGGCTCCGGCATGTTCGTCCCGCTGGAACTCCTCCCCGACCGGCTGGCCTCCTTCTGCGAACTGCTGCCGCTGACCCCGGTCGTCACCCTGGTGCGCGGCGGCTGGACCGGCGACCTGTCGGCGTACGAGACGCTGGGCACCGTGGCGACGGCGGTGGCCTGGACCCTGCTGGCGGTGTTTGCTGTACAGCGGTGGTTCCGCTGGGAGCCGAGGCGCTGACCGGAGTGAGGGCAGGGGGACGCGGGACGATGAACAGGCCGGGCGGCTGGTGGGGGCGCAAGAGCACCCCGGCCAAGGTCGAGACGTACACGCGGTGGTCGTTCCACCTGATCGCGCTGATCGAGTTCATGGTCGTCTGCGGGCCGGTGATCGAGCACGCGGCGTCACGGTCGGCGGCCCTGCTGCTGGCCCTGACGCTCGTGCACAGCGTGGGCTGCGCGGTGACCGCCTCGCGCGCCCTGGACTGGCTGCGCGGGCAGCGCGAACGGCCCTCCCGCACCCTGTGGCTCTTCGGCGTCGTCACCGCCGTGGTGGCCGTCGTCGCGCTCCTCGTGATCGAGCACGGGCCGGGCGGCAAGGACGGCGCCGGCGCGGCCGGCGCGGTCTTCGCGATCGTGACGGCCTTCGGCACCGGGGTGCTCGCGCTCGGGGTCCGCGGCCGGCGGTCGGTGCTCCTCACCGTGGCCGGATTCGCGCTGGGCGCCGGCACGGTGTCCCTGCTCCTCGGCCGGCCCGCCGTCGTCGCCCTGCTCGTCACGCTGGTGGTGCTGGCCGGCGGCGGGTTCTCCGCCTTCACCTCCCTGTTCTCCGTCTGGCTGCTCAACGCCGTCTACGAACTGGACGAGGCCCGCGAAACCCGCGCGCGGCTCGCCGTCGCCGAGGAACGGCTCAGGTTCGGGCGGGACCTGCACGACGTGATGGGGCGCAACCTCGCCGTCATCGCGCTCAAGAGCGAGCTGGCCGTCCAGCTCGCCCAGCGGGAACGGCCGGAGGCCGTGACGGAGATGATCGAGGTGCAGCGCCTGGCCCACGAGGCGCAGCGGGAGGTGCGCGAGGTGGTGCGCGGCTACCGGGAGGCCGACCTGGCCGGCGAACTCGCGGGCGCGCACGGCGTGCTGACCGCCGCCGGCATCGACTGCACCGTCACCGGCCCGACCGGCGGACTGCCCGCGCCGGTCCAGTCCGCGCTCGGCTGGGTGGTGCGGGAGGCGGCCACGAACGTCCTGCGGCACGGGGACGCACGGCGGTGCGCGATGACGCTGACGGTGCGTGAGGGGCGTGTGGTGCTCACGGTGGAGAACGACGGAGTGCCGCAGAGCGGTGGATCCGGCCGCGGCTCCGGGCTGGTCGGGCTGCGTGAGCGGCTCGCGGAGATCGGGGGCACGCTGCGGGCCGGGCCCGTGGGCGACGGGTCGTTCCTGCTGACCGTCGACATTCCGCTGCCGTCGCACTCCGGCGAGGCCCACCCCGCCGTGCACACCCGTCTGTCCGTGAGTGAGGCCACACCATGACGTCAACCCGGCCCGTCCGGCTGCTGCTGGCCGACGACGAGCACCTGATCCGGGGCGCGCTCGCCGCGCTGCTGTCCCTGGAGGACGATCTGACGGTCGTCGCCGAGGCGGCCTCCGGCCCGGAAGCACTGGCGATGGCGCGGGCGCACGCCCCCGATGTCGCCGTACTGGACCTGCAGATGCCCGGCGCGGACGGTGTGAAGGTCGCCACATCCCTGCGGGCGGAGCTGCCCGGCTGCCGGGTGCTGATCGTGACCAGTCACGGGCGGCCCGGACATCTGAAGCGGGCGCTCGCGGCGGGAGTGCGCGGATTCGTGCCCAAGACCGTCAGCGCCCAGCGCCTCGCGGAGATCATCCGCACGGTGCACGAGGGAAACCGTTACGTCGACCCCGAGTTGGCGGCCGACGCGATCGCCTCCGGCGACTCCCCGCTGACCGCGCGGGAGGCCGAGGTGCTGGAGCTGGCGGCCGACGGGGCGCCCGTGGCGGAGATCGCGGAACGGGCGGCGCTGTCCCAGGGAACCGTGCGGAACTACCTCTCCTCGGCCGTCTCGAAGCTCGGGGCGGAAAACCGGCATGCGGCGGTGCGGCTCGCACGGGAGCGAGGTTGGGTATAGTTGGCCTCGCGCCACGGCGCAACGCGGACGTAGCTCAGTTGGTAGAGCGCAACCTTGCCAAGGTTGAGGTCGCGAGTTCGAGCCTCGTCGTCCGCTCAGGGATCAAGGCCCCGGTCATCGACCGGGGCCTTTGCCGTGCGTCCACGGTCGTCGGGCGCCGGGCCCGGCCGGTGACCGGGCCCGACGGTCGTGCGTGCGTTCAGCTCCAGGCGGTGCCGGTCAGCCGCTCGTACGCCTCCACGTACTTGGCCCGGGTGGCGTCCACGACCTGCTGCGGCAGCGGCGGCGGGGGCTGCTCGCTCCTGCGGTCCCAGCCCGACTCGGCCGAGGTCAGCCAGTCCCGCACGAACTGCTTGTCGTACGACGGCTGCGCCCGGCCCGGCTCCCACTGCTCGGCCGGCCAGAAGCGGGAGGAGTCCGGGGTGAGCACCTCGTCCGCGATGACCAGCGTCTCCCCGTCGAAGCCGAACTCGAACTTCGTGTCGGCGAGGAGGATGCCCCGCTCGCGGGCGATGTCACGGGCCCGGGAGTAGGCGGCGAGGGTCGCCTGGCGCAGCTGTGCGGCGGTCTCCGCGCCGACCTGACGGGCCACCTCCTCGTAGGAGACGTTCTCGTCGTGCTCGCCGACGGCGGCCTTGGTGGCCGGGGTGAAGATCGGGGCGGGCAGCTCGGAGCCGTCCACCAGGCCCTCGGGGAGGGCGAGGCCGCAGACCGTGCGGGACTCGTTGTACTCGGCCAGGCCCGAGCCGGTGAGGTAGCCGCGGGCCACGCACTCGACGGGAACCATGTTCAGCGACTTGCAGACCAGCGTGCGGCCCGCCCAGTCGGCGGGCGCGCCGGCCGGCAGGTCGGTGCTCAGGACGTGGTTGGGCAGCAGGTCGGCGAGCTGGTCGAACCACCACAGGGACAGCTGGGTGAGGACCCGGCCCTTGTCGGGGATCTCGGTGGGCAGCACCCAGTCGTAGGCGGAGATGCGGTCGCTGGCGACCATCACGAGGTCGCCCGCCTCGTTCCGGTACAGCTCGCGCACCTTCCCGGTGTGCAGATGCACCAGACCCGGAACCTGGATCGGTTCGGGCTTTTCGACGAATCCGGACACGGTTCCTCCCCGTGGTTCTGTCCAATGGCCCGATTCTCCCTTATGGGGCGAACGGTCTCGGCCACGGGGCGGTCGGGGCGGCCCGGCGGTCAGTCGCGTTTGCAGATGCGGTCGAGGAGATTGGCGGTGGCGCGCTGGATGCGCGGGTCCACGTGGCCCGGGCGGTCCAGTGCCGGTGACCAGGCGAAGGTGCCCGAGGCAAAGACCCACGCCCCGGAGGGCGCCCGGTACAGGGACGTCTCCTGGTGGCGCCGGCTGCCGTCGCGGTCGGTGTAGGGGGAGTGGGCGAGCAGGACGCGCTCCTCGTACTCGGGCAGCGGGGTGCGCGGGTAGTAGCGGTCGGCCTCGCCGGCGACCAGGCCGGCTATGTGGTCACCCTCGTGGGCGCCGGTCGCCTCCCACATCCAGTGGTCGGCGTTGCGGACGATCAGCGGGTGCGGTTCCGGTACGGGGCCGGCGTACTGGATGCCCAGCAGTTGCTGCTCCGCGCGGTCGATCTCCCGCCACAGCACGGGTTTGCCCGGGCCGCGGCGCTTGCGGCAGGTCAGCAGGCGGTCGGGGCCTGACGGGGAGGGGGCGAGTTCGACCTGCCAGTACAGGGTGTTCGCGGAGAGGAAGACGAGGGAGGTGCCGTGGTCACGGGCGTGTTCGGCGGCGGTGCGCATCGGGGCCGACCAGTACTCGTCGTGGCCGGGGAAGATCAGGCCCCGGTAGCGGGTGGGGTCGACCCGGCCGGCGTGCAGGTCGCGCGCGTCGGCGTAGGCGAGGTCGTAGCCGTAGCGCTCGGCCCAGCGGATGACGTCGTAGGCGTGGCCGACGTGCAGCGGCAGTCCGGCGCCCGCGTACGGGCGGTCGAAGGAGACGGTGGTGGCGGCGTCGGCCTCGCCGAGCAGCCGGCCCTCCTCGTCCCAGGCGTGGTAGAGGCTCGCGCCGGTACGGCCGTCCTCCGGATAGAGGTTGTACGCCTGCCAGGTCACGTCGGGCAGGACCAGCAGGAGGTCCGCCGGGCGGTCGTCGCGGACGGTGAACGGGATGTGCGAGCGGTAGCCGTCGGCCGTGGTGAGCACGGCGACATACGCCCCGACGCTCCAGTACGACGGGACCGGCAGCCGCCAGGACAGCCACCAGTGGTGGCAGGAGACGGTGCGGTCGGCGGTCAGCGGCGCGGGCTGGACGATGCCGGACAGGCGCGGACTGGAGGTGATGTGGGTGGCGCCGTGGCCGCCGTAGTGGCCGATGCGGTAGATGTCGACGCCGAACTCCTGGGGCGGGTCGACGGTGATGTGGAAGTCGATGGAGTCGCCGGGGGCGACGCCGCCGGTGGAGGCGAAGCCCTTGATCTGGCGGTGCACGTCGTCGGCGGCGCGCGGGCCGCCGGAGGAACGGGCCGCGCGGATCCCGTGGGTGCCGTGGCCGGGTGAGCGGGGCCCCGGGGGGCGGGCGGCGGACCGGCCGGGGTCCGTGGTCGGGTCGGCGTGCGGGTTCGCGTAGGGGTCCGGGTCGACGTACCAGGGGACGACCTGGCCGCTGTCGCCGAAGTAGGTCTCGCCGCCGCGCAGCCACGGCAGGGGCCCCTGTCCGAAGGGGTCGTTCACCGCGTGCGCCAGCGCCCCCGACTCCCAGCGGCGGATCTGCTCCGAACCCATGATGGCTCCCCTCCCCTTGTGCCCCCGGTGCGGTGCGGTGCCTGGTGCCGTCCGGCAATCGCCTGGCAGATGAGACCCGGCGCGACTTATGTGCTTGTCGTATGTCGCGTGCCTGTGCCGACGAGCGTGAACGGTCCAAGCACATCACATTTCGCACGCACTCCGTCACGTTCGTTGTGAATTGACCGGAAGAGGAAGGGTGGGCTCCGGGTCGGGTGGTGCGGTCCGGACTCAGCCGAGGCGTACCGGCTTCTCGGCGCGTATGCCCTGCCGGGTCAGCCACCGGCGGAGGGCGGAGGGGTCGCCGTCCTCGATCAGGGTCAGGACCTGCGGAGAGAGGTCCGCGGCCCGTTCACCGCCCAGGAGGAGCGTCGGGCCGTCCAGCCAGTCGAGCCCGGGGGCGGCGCCGACGGTGTCCATCGCCGCGCAGCAGACCATCGCCGTGATGTGGTCGGCGAGCAGTTCGCGGGCGGTGCGCGGGGGCTGGAGGGGGAAGAGGGGGAGCGCCTCGTCGTCCCGGAGGGGAGCCTGGTCGGGGCCGGCTCCCGGGCCGGCGGTGGCGGAGGCCGCCGCCTCCTCACGCGCCAGCTCGGCGCTCAGACGGGCGGCGAGCGCGGCGCTGCGGGCGGTGGTGCCGACGAGGTCCTCGTCGTACGGAGTGAGGGGACCGCCGTCGGGAGTGAGCGCTCCATCGTGGGGTGCGGGAGGCTCGTCGCCGATGGCCGGAGCCGCGGGTGCGGGTGCCGCGAGTGCCGCCGGCTCGGCGGGGGCCGGAGGGGTCGCGGGGGCCTGGGCGCCGGTCCGCGTCGCGGCCGGGGCCGGTGGGGTGGTGGTCAGGTGGTCGAGGACGCGGGTGAGGGTGGGGGCGTGGGGGGCCGTGGGGTCGGCGGCGCCGGGCGGTACGCGCAGGGCGTCCAGGACGCGGTGGAGGCGGGCGGCGTCCGTGCGCCACTTGCGGTCGACGACCTCTTCCGGATAGCCGACCCAGCCGACCGGCGACCAGGCGGGGCCGGTCTGAGCGGGCCCGCCGTGGAACAGGCGGGCGGCGAGGAGGGAGGCCGCCTCGTCCACCGCGCCGGGCTCCTCCAGCAGGTCGCAGGCGGGACGCTCGCCGAGGCGGGAGGCGAAGCCCTCCGCCAGCCGGTCCCGGCGGGACAGCTCGGTGAGGGCGGCCACCACTCCCGCGTTGAGCCGCGAGGGCCAGCGGCCCATCCGCCAGGCGGGCAGCGCGACCCGGGTGAGCAGCCGGTCCCAGCCCGCGTACGCCAGTCCCACCTGCTCCTGGGCGACGATCCGCAGCCCGTAGTCCACGGCCTGGGCCCGCTCGGCGGCCGCCGCGGCGACCCCGCGCTCCATCTCGGCGGCGTGCACCCGGCAGCCGCGCAGCAGCAGCCGGACGATCCAGCCGACGCCCGCCAGCACACCGCGGAACACCGGCCCGCGGCGCGGCGCCGAGGTCTCGGCCACCGCCGCGTCCAGCCCCCGGACGAAACGCCGGGCGGCGGCTATGTCGGGGTGCGCCGACGGTCCCGTACCGGCGACGACCGGGGCGAGCACGGCGCGCAGCTCGCCCACCCGCATCCACCACAGGAACGGCGAGCCGATCACCAGCACGGGCGCGGCATCGACCCGGACCCGCGCGGACGGTCCCGCGCCCGCTCTGCCGCCGGACTCCTCGGCGGGCGGCGGGCCGTGGGCCGGGTGGGTGCGGTCCTCCAGCCAGCTGTCGCAGTCGGGCGTGAGCGCTATCGCGGAGGGGGCGGGCACCTCGAGCCGGTCGGCGAGGTCACGCACCATGCGGTACAGGTCGGGGGCCGCCTCCTCGGTGACCGGGACCGTGGGGCTCACGGCGGGCCGGGCCCGGGCGACGACCAGGGCGACACCGGCGGCGACGAGCAGCACCAGCACGGCGACCGGGACGACGATCCGGCGGGCCAGGTCCCAGCCGGCACCCGGCAGACGGCCCGTGGAGCCGCCGACCAGCAGGACCACGGCGACGGCGGCCGGCAGCAGCGCCACCGCCAGCGCCCGGCTGCGGATGCGCAGGACGGCCAGCGCGCGTGCCCGCGCGGCCCGTGCGCCCGCCTCCGCTCCCATTCCGCTTCCGCTCATGGCCCGACCTCACCCCCTCACGGCGGTCCTGACGCTGTCCTGGCGTTGCTCACTCCCCCACTGTGGCACCCGCCACTGACATCGCAATGCCGATGGGCCAAGTGCCGGAACGCTTGCGCGGCACCCTAGTTGGGGCCCCGGTCCTCGTCAGCCGGATAGGGCATCGCTCACTCGATGGAATGGCTTTGGGGAAAGGTGGATGACGGACGGCAAGGGTCAGGCCCCGAATCCTGAGACGGATCCGGGGCCCGGGGAGTTCATCGGCGCCGGCAGCGTTTTCGGCCGCCTCGTCCGTTACGCGTCCCGCGCCGCCTGCGCCGCGATGTCGGTGCGGTGCTGGGAGCCGTCGAGGCCGATGCGGGAGACCGCGCGGTAGGCGCGGTCGCGGGCCTCGGTGAGGTCCTTGCCGGTCGCCGTGACGGACAGCACGCGCCCGCCCGCGCTGACGACGGCGTCGCCCTCGCGCCGGGTCCCGGCGTGCAGCACGTACGCGTGCGGCGCGTCCTGGGCGGCGATCTCGTCCAGGCCGGTGATGGGGTCGCCGGTGCGCGGGGTGCCGGGGTAGTTGTGCGAGGCGACGACCACGGTGACCGCGGCCTCGTCGCTCCAGCGCATCGGCTCCAGGTGGGCGAGGTTGCCGGTGGCGGCGGCCATCAGCACACCGCCCAGCGGGGTCTTCAGCCGGGCCAGGACCACCTGCGTCTCGGGGTCGCCGAAACGGGCGTTGAACTCGATCACGCGGACACCGCGCGAGGTGATCGCGAGACCGGCGTAGAGCAGGCCGGAGAACGGCGTGCCGCGGCGCCGCAGCTCGTCCACGGTCGGCTGGAGCACGGTCTCCATGACCTCGTCGACCAGCTTCGGGTCGGCCCACGGCAGCGGGGAGTACGCGCCCATGCCGCCGGTGTTCGGGCCCTCGTCGCCGTCGAGGGCGCGCTTGAAGTCCTGGGCGGGCTGGAGCGGGACGACCGTCTCGCCGTCGGTGATCGCGAAGAGGGAGACCTCCGGGCCGTCGAGGAACTCCTCGATCACCACGCGTCCCTGCTGCCCGGACGGCGCGGGAGATTCCCCGATGCAGGCGGCGGCGTGCGCCCGGGCCGCCTCGACGTCGCCGGTGACGACGACGCCCTTGCCGGCCGCGAGCCCGTCGTCCTTGACGACGTACGGGGCGCCGAACGCGTTGAGCGCCGCGTCGACCTCCTCGGGCGTCGTGCAGACGTAGGAGCGGGCGGTGGGCACCCCGGCCCCCGCCATGACCTCCTTCGCGAAGGCCTTGGAGCCCTCGAGCCGCGCGGCCTCCTTGGAGGGGCCGAAGACCGGGATGCCCGCGTCGCGCACGGCGTCGGCGACACCGGCGACGAGCGGCGCCTCCGGGCCGACCACGACCAGGTCCGCGCCGAGCCGCCGGGCCAGCTCGGACACGGCCGCCCCGTCGAGGGCGTCGACCGGGTGCAGCTCGGCGACCTCGGCGATGCCGGCGTTGCCGGGCGCGCAGTGCAGCGCGGTGACATCGGGGTCGAGGGACAGGGAGTGGCACAGGGCGTGTTCGCGGGCGCCGCTGCCGATGACGAGGACCTTCACGGGGTCAGCCTAACGGGAGACGCCTGCTTCGCTTTGTGCGGGCTTCCGAAGGGGTGGGACGCGAGGGTTGGTACGTTCCTCCAAGCCGTCGGCCTTCCAGGCCGCCCCGTCGGGATTTCCCGGGGCCGGAGTTTCTCCCCGCGCTCCGGACTCCCGCAGTTCTACAGCTCGCCGCGCTAGTCGTTCGTGAACTCCTCGACGACCGTCGCGCCCAGTTCACGGACGAGCAGTTCCTGCCCGGAGAGGGCGGACTCGTCGAGGTCGGGGTCGTCGTCCTCGGGGATGTCGTCCTCGGGGGAGACCGGGGGCGGCGGTTCGGGGGCGGAGGGGCGGGGTGCCGGCGCCGGGGCGGGAGCGGAACCGGACGCCGGTGCGGACGACGCCGGGGCGGCGCTCGCCGAGTTGCCCGCCGACTGTGCGGGACCGGAGGGACCGGACGGAGCGGGCGCCGGGGGTGCGGAGGGGCGCTGACCGCCTCCGGCACCGGAGCCGCCGTACCCGCCGCCACCGCCGTACCCGCCGCCACCGCCGTATCCGCCGCCTGGCGGTCCGGCCGCCGGGGCGAGTGGCGCCGCGCCGCCGCCGGAGGGGTCCACGACCGCTTCGATCTTCCACTGCACGTTGAACTGCTCGGCCAGTGCCTGGCGCAGCACGTCCTCGCTGCCGCTGCTGAGGAAGTTGTCCCGCGCACCGGCGTTCACGAAGCCGATCTGGAGGGTCGTGCCGTCGAAGCCGGTCACCTGCGCGTTCTGGCTGAGCAGGATCCAGGTGAAGCGACGACGGTTCTTGACCGTTTCCAGGATGTTCGGCCAGAGCATGCGGGGGTCGAGACCGCCACCGCCGCCGGACGGCGCGGGAGCCGAGGGTGCGGGGGCCGGGGCCGCCTGTGGTGCGGACGGCGCGGACGGCGCGGGAGCCCCGGGCGCGGACGGCGGCTGCCCGCCGCCCGCCGGGGCGGCCGTGGGCCAGCCGCCGGGACGACGGCCTCCGCCACCGGCGGGCGCGGCGGTGGGCCAGGCGCCCGGAGCGGCGGGCGCGGCGGGCGCGGCGGCCGGGCTCCCGGTGGGCGCCGGGGCGGCCGGAGCCGGTGGCTGGGCAGGTGGAGCGGCCGGAGCCGGTGCGGGTGCGGCCGTGGGCGCGGGCGCAGGGGGTGCGGGGGGCGGTGCCGGGGTGGGCGCCGGGCCCTGGGCGCGTACGGCGGCCCGGGCCGCTGCGGGGCCACCGCCCGGCGCGGCGGCGCCGCCCTGTCCGGCCGGCGCTCCTTGGTGGGCGTCCGGTCCGGGCACGTATCCCATGGCGGGCAGGCCGGCGCCGCCGGCGCCCGCGGAGAAGTTCACGCCGCGCTCGATCCGGTCGAGGCGGGCCATGACGGAGCGCTCGTCGCCGTACGCGGCGGGGAGCAGCACCCGGGCGCAGATCAGTTCCAGCTGGAGGCGGGGCGAGGTGGCGCCGCGCATCTCGGTGAGCCCCTCGTTGACGAGGTCGGCGGCCCGGCTGAGCTCGGCGGCACCGAACGTGCCGGCCTGCGCCTGCATCCGCTCGATGACGTCCGCCGGGGCGTCGATCAGCCCCTTCTCGGCCGCGTCCGGCACCGCGGCGAGGATCACCAGGTCGCGCAGCCGCTCCAGCAGGTCGGCGACGAACCGGCGCGGGTCGTTGCCGCCCTCGATCACCCGGTCCACGACCTCGAAGGCGGCGGCGCCGTCACCGGTCGCGAACGCCTCCACGACGGAGTCGAGCAGCGAGCCGTCCGTGTAGCCGAGCAGGGAGGTGGCCATGGCGTACGTCACACCGTGCTCGCCGGCACCGGCGAGCAGCTGGTCCATGACGGACATCGAGTCACGCACGGATCCGGCACCGGCCCGAACGACGAGCGGCAGCACGCCCTCCTCGACCGGAATGTTCTCCTTCGCGCACACCTCGCCGAGGTACTCGCGCAGGGTGCCCGGCGGCACCAGCCGGAACGGGTAGTGGTGGGTCCGGGACCGGATCGTCCCGATGACCTTCTCGGGCTCGGTGGTCGCGAAGATGAACTTCAGATGCTCCGGCGGCTCCTCGACGACCTTGAGCAGCGCGTTGAAACCGGCCGACGTGACCATGTGGGCCTCGTCGATGATGTAGATCTTGTAACGGCTGGAGGCGGGCCCGAAGAAAGCCTTCTCGCGCAGGTCACGGGCGTCGTCCACACCACCGTGGGACGCGGCGTCGATCTCGATGACGTCGATCGAGCCGGGCCCGTTGCGCGCGAGGTCCCGGCACGACTGGCACTCCCCGCACGGCGTCGGCGTGGGCCCCTGCTCGCAGTTCAGGCACCGCGCCAGGATGCGCGCGCTGGTCGTCTTGCCGCAGCCGCGGGGACCGCTGAACAGGTACGCGTGATTGACCCGGTTGTTCCGCAGCGCCTGCTGCAACGGGTCGGTGACATGCTCCTGCCCGATGACCTCGGCGAACGACTCCGGGCGATAGCGGCGGTACAGCGCGAGAGACGACACGCATACGAGGTTATAGGCGCCCACCGACAACCGGACCCGCCCGCCGGACGGCCACCGTCCGGGCACCTGTCGAGCACCTGTCGGCCGGCGACCGGGCGCCGGCCGGAAGGCCACGGCCCCCGGGCCGCCCCGCCGGAAACGCAAGCGCCCCCCACGCACCCGCCAGAGCCAACCTACCCTTGCTGCCTTCCGGCCCTGGGGGAGTTCAGTCAGATAGCGCCGCGTGAGGGGCTATGCAGAGGCTACCGCATGTCCCGGGCGGGGAACGAGTTCGCGAGCACTCCTCTCGGTCATGTAATGTTTCCGGCGGAGG
>NZ_VCNP01000041.1 GCF_006782915.1 Streptomyces calvus | reverse complement strand
CGACCGGGCGCGGGCCGGAAGGCCACGGCCCCCGGGCCGCCCCGCCGGAAACGCAAGCGCCCCCCACGCACCCGCCAGAGCCAACCTACCCTTGCTGCCTTCCGGCCCTGGGGGAGTTCAGTCAGATAGCGCCGCGTGAGGGGCTATGCAGAGGCTACCGCATGTCCCGGGCGGGGAACGAGTTCGCGAGCACTCCTCTCGGTCATGTAATGTTTCCGGCGGAGGATTCGCCTAGAGGCCTAGGGCGCACGCTTGGAAAGCGTGTTGGGGGCAACCCCTCACGAGTTCGAATCTCGTATCCTCCGCCAGTGCCTCACCGGGCACGATGTCGAAGGGCCCCCTGGAAACAGGGGGCCCTTCGACGTTGTCCCTACGCCTCGTTGTCCTGGTCTTTGTCCACAGCGAGGTTTTCTGGGGCTCCCCAGATGGCGCGCTCGATCTTCCGGGCCGCCTCCTTGAGCATGGGATCGGTCACGTGCAGGTACCGCGCCCGCATCCGGGCGGCGCCGCCCGGCTCCCAACCCATGATCTGGTCAATGACGCGGTCCGGGACCCCGAGCAGCATCAGCACGGTGCCCGCAGTGTGCCGCGCATCGTGTAGGCGACCGTCCCGGACGCCGGCGTCTTCCAGCAGCCGCTTCCAGTCGTGGTAGTCCGTGTTCGGGCTGAGCGGTCCGCCCAACGGCTTGGTGAAGACGTACTCGGACTCGGTCCACAGATTCCCGGCCGCCGCGCGCTCCCGGGCCTGCGCCTCCCTGTGAGAGCGGAGCATCACGACCAGCGGGCCCGGAAGGGGCACGGCGCGGCGCCCGGCGCGTGACTTGGTGTTCTTCGTCTCGCGCCGCACCTGTACCCGGGCCGGGCAGTAGCCAGCCTTCCGGCCGCACGGCGCCGCCTCACCACACCCGTGCTCGTACTTCGGCCGCAACCGATTCCGGCGAAGCTTCAGGTACTCGTTGTCCAGGTCCACGTCGGACCACCGCAGCCCGAGCGTCTCTCCCTGCCGCAGCCCGAGGGCCAGTGCCAGCATCCAGCGGGCACTGTTGCGGCGCTTGTTCACCTCAAGCAAGAGGCTCTGTACCTCGTCAACCGAGTACGGCTCTACCTCCTTCTCGTCCTCTTCCAGCCTCGGAGGCTTCGCCAGCGCGGCGGCGTTCTTCACCGCGTGGCCGCGCCGCACCGCTTCCCCCAGAGCCGTACGGGCCGTCCGGTGAACCTGATGCGCGGTGCCTGCCTTGCTGCCGGCGTTCTGCATCCGGCGGTACAAACTCTCCAGGTGTTCGGGCTCCAGGCGGTCGATGCGGTGCCGACCGATACCCGGCACCAGGTGCACCCGGACTGCCACCTCGTAGCCGGCGTACGTGTTCTCGCTCACGACGGGCCGGGCGATGTTCTCGACCCAGTGCTCAAGCCACTTCGCCACCGTCCACGGCTTGCCGGGCTGGCGCGCGGAACCTTCGTCCCGCTGCTTTTCCAGGCGCCGGACTTCGTCCACCAGCTCTTTGCGCGTGGGGCGCGTCAGGTGGCGGCGGTAGGGCGTTCCGTCGTCCTTGTAGCCCATGGGTACACGGGCGTGCCAGCGTCCGTCCTGGCCCAGGTAGATGGCCGATTCGCCGTTGGCTCGGCGAGTGCGCTTTTTCTCCTCTGCCATTGGCAGTTCCTCCGGTTGGTGCGAGGTAGACAGACCGGGGCGCCGCCCGAATGTCGGGCGGCGCCCCGGAAGGGTGAGGTCAGGCGGCGCGCTGCTCGGCGCGGCGGCGGGCGAGGTAGGCGGCCGGGGCGTCGGCGGGGACGCGTCGGAGCCCGCCGATGGTCAGGGACTCCAGCTCTCCGGTGCGGATGAGGGCATAGCAGGTCGTGCGGCCGATACGGAGGCAGCGGGCGGCTTCTTCGACGGTCAACAGAACGGGGGCCAGGTCGCCAGCCTCAGCGAGTGGTGCGATGTCCACGGTGGCGATGCTCATGGAACGGTCTCCTCTGGGACTGTCCTCGTCGGTCGTGGCGGTGTCTGGATGGGGAGTAGACGTGTGTCCGAGGTGCGGATTTCTGCGTCACCTGCGTCATCTGCGTCATTCGCCGCTCTGACCTGCGGATTCTCGGTGACGCAGTAGCCGGGGGCCGTGTCACCGGTGACGCATGCCTGCGTCATCTGGTGACGCGGGTGACGCGGGGTGACGCAGGGATCGGCCGTCTGCGTCACCGCTGTTTCAGCAGGTCACACGCCGTTTACGGGGCGTGGGTGACGCAGGTGACGCAGCGTCTTCCTCCTTCGGACAAGAAGGGGGTGGTGTCTGTTGTGGTGCGCGGCTCAGAGCGTGAAGAAGGAGCCGCTTCGCGGCGCGTCCATGGCAGGGCGGCGTTGCCGCCGAACAGCAAGAGGAGCACGCGGGGCCGGGTGCTCCTCTTGCTTGTCCGGGCCGCCGTGGTCCCGGCGGTTAGAAGGCCGCTTCCTGCTCGGGCGGGACCGGTGCGGTGGACGGCCGCGCGATCTCGATGTAGCGGGCCGTGTTGGTACGGCCCCAGTCAACGAGGACGCCCCGGGCCGCGAGGGGGGGCTGAAGCCGCTTGAGACGGTCTGAGAGCACCTTGCCCGTGGTCGGCCACCCCTTCGGCAGGGGACGGAAGTCCTCGCCCGTGTAGAGGCCGGTGAGGCAGTGCAGCCATTCGGCGGACGTCATCCGCTGCTCGGGGCCCGGCTCGATGCCGGCGGCATGCTTGAGCACGGTCTGCGCCAGCACGTCGCCCTCAATGACGTCGTCGTTGAGGTCGTCCAGGCTGGCCCGGTAGGCCGCGAGCGCTCCCAGTCCGGTGGCCGCGTCGAGCTGCGCGCACAGGTGGGCGAAGTCGGCCATGCGCAGGTCGGGCGGGGTCTCCGCCTCAGCCGCGCGCACCTTCACCGTGAGGTCCAGGAGCGAGCCGAGGATGACGGGCAGTGCCTCCGCGTACTCCGCCCACAGCTCGTCTTCGGTGCGCCGGACCTTCGGCCGCTCCAGCCGCAGAGGCAGGAGCCGTTCGGCGAGGTCGGGCCGGATGACGCCGACATCGATGCCGGTCAGGAGCAGAGGGCGGCGATAGCCGACGCGGAAGACGTCCCCGTCGGTGAACAGAGCGCGTTTGACGTTCTCGGCCCCGGTGACGATGCAGCACATCGCATCGGACAGGTCCGGCGTCATGTGGGACAGGTTGTCCAGCGCCGTGACCCATCCGGCCGCCACCGCCGCGATCAGGTTTTCCTCGTCCTTCGGTGCGCGGCGCAGGTCGCCGGTCATGCCCTCGATGATCCTCACCAGCATCCGTCCACCGGTGGACTTGCCGGCACCCTGCGGGCCGGTGAGGAACGGGGCCGGGACGGGAACCGACGGGCCGAGACAGCCGATGAGCCAGGCGATGGCCAGGCACTCGGTCTCGGCGGTGGCGAAGTTGCACAGCCGCATCAGCAGATCGATGCCCTTGCCGTTGGTGTCCTTGGCGGGCAGGGGCAGTTCCCCGGTGAGCTGGGTACGCCGCCAGCAGACTTCCTTCGGGTCGGGGGTGCGGATGTCCCAGCCGGTGGGGTGGATACGCACGGACTGCCCGTCGCTGCGCCCGAGGTCCAGCCACGTGGCCCCGTCGTATCCGGGGGCGACGCGGATGTGCACGGGCTGAACGTCCTCGGTCAGCGCCAGCGCTTCGATCAAGTCGAGTGCTTCCTTCATGGCGGTGCCGTTGAACACGCCGATGCCGTCGCGGAACAGTCCGACCATGAGTTCCTGCCGGTGGCTGCCGGTCGTGCCCTGCGAGCGGATCGGGCGGGCCACGGGGTGGCCGTTGCGCTGCGCGTACACGGTCCCGTCAGCGGTGCGGAAGTACCGGAAATGGCTTTGCGCGTAGTCGGTGATGATCTGGCGGGCGGGGTTCTTTTCGTCGTCGGACATGCTCACAGTCCCAACGTGGTGCGGGCGTTGGCCCACGCGTCCGTGCAGTGCCGCAGCGTCTCGCCCTTGGCCTGCGCGGCGGTGAACAGGCGGCCGATGTGCGCGTCGGTGAGGCAGCCGCACCGGCCGTGCGTGGACAGCACCGCGAGGAACGTCCGGTACACCGTGGCGTGGACCGCACTGCGAGCCTCGGTGATGCGCTGCTCGGCCATGGCGATCCCGCGTTCCAGGTAGGCGGGCGTGCGGTGACAGCACTCCCCGCCGCCGGCGGGCACGCTGACGGTGTGCGGCACCGGCCGGGCCGGGGACGGCGCCTTGACGGCCAGGGCGCGGACCGTGTCCGGCAGGTCGGCCAGGCGGCCGGTGCCGGGTCCGAGGTAGCGGGCGTAGGCCATGGTCGACTTGAGGTCGACCCCGGGACGCACCCCGTTGGACGACGCCATGACGCCCCTGTAGATCCAGTGCTCACCGCGCGTCGTCGGCACGGTCCGTGTCGCGGGCAGCGTGGCACGGGCCCAGGCGATGGCTTCCGCGTCGTCCAGGTCCACCACGGTCAGACCGGCGCCGCCAGGGTGGTAGGCGACGGCGACAGCCCGACGCCATGCGGCCGTCCAGGCCGGGGAGGTGAGGACGGCGGGGTCGGTGGTGGCGGCGGCCCATCCGTGGCATGGGGCCGGGCAGCAGCAGGGGCCAGGCGTCTTCATGTTCGGCCGGCCGCCGCACGCGTTGTCCGCGCACGCTGCGCAGTTGCCGAAGGGCACCTTTCCCCGCCGCAGGGGCAGCACCGGCACCCCGGACGCCGTCAGGCTCAGCGCGGTGGGCAGGGAATTGGAGGTCGCACTCATGCCGCCACCTCCAGGGCGGGGGCGTGGGCGGCGAGGTAGGCGCGGCCGATGTGCTCGGTGTAGGCCGGGGGGATGGCCTCGGTCAGTTCCTCGCGCACGTCGGTCCAGTCGATGCCCATCGCCGCTTGCAGCTCCGGGACGGTCGGCTTGCCGCCGCCGTTGCCGTACGCGGCGACGTAGGGGCCGTCGTAGTACCGGCCGTGCCGGTAGCCGCGCACGCGGCCCCGGTGCGGACGGTGCGCCGGCCGGGTAATGGTCCAGCCGCCCAACTCGAAGTTGCGGTGCCGGATCACCCCGAGACCGAACATCTCGCCGCACAGCGTGAGGTCCTTGCGGATCTTCGCGCGGCCGTTGGGCTGCTCGATGACGTAGGGCAGGCCGGTGGCGTCCAGCAGCTCACGCGTGGGTGCCACGAGGTCGACGTGCGTGCCTCCCCAGCCCTGCGAGGCGTTCGTGCCCACCGTGAGCGCACAGCCGTGCTGGCAGGGCGGGGAGGCGTGCACGAACGCGTACCGACGGATCCCGCCCGTGTCGATCAGGTCGGCGAGGTAGGCCAGGGCGTCGCCCCGGTGGTACGGGAAGGGGTAGTTGGGCCGGTCGGCGACGTCGCAGCCGTCCACGGCGAACCCGGCGCGTGCGTAGCCGGTCCCGGCGCCGCCGGCGCAGCAGAAGAGATCCAGTAGGCGCGGCCGGTGACCGGGCACTCGCCGGATGGGGGCGGGTTGCGTCATGCTGGGAGACCTCCACAGGTCAAATGGTTGGCAGGTGGACAAGAGCGGCCCGAGGCTTTGGCGAGACGCGGGCCGCTCTTGGCGTTGCTAGCCGTGGAAGTGGTTGCGCTTGATCACGGCCTTGCGGATGTGCACGGTGGTGCCGCCCTGGTGGCCGCTCGCACTGAACACCTGGACGGCGATCCATCCGCCGAAGATGACGGCGGCCAGGATGATGAGCTGGGTGACGAACGCGGTGAGCGCGGCGATGAACGAGGTGAGCAGCAGCAGTCCGCCGCACACGGCGAGGAAGCCGACGCCTCCGAGGGCGACGTTCACCGCAGTGCGGGAGACGGGCGGCTTTGCCGCGACCGGCTGGGGCTGGGCGGGGTTGATGGCGTAGCCGGTGACGACGCGGCCGTCGGGCAGGACGATGCTCGCCACTGCCGGAACGTGGCCCGGTTGCACCGGCACGACCGGCGTCGGCACGGCGATGGCGGGCGTGATCGGGGTCGGGTGGTGGACTTCCACGGCCCCGTGTGCCAGGGCGTGGCTGGTGTTCTCGGGGTACATGCGGAATCCCTTCCGGTGCTGGTTCAGGGAGGCGGAGGCACCCCCTTCGGGGTGCCGTGTGGAGGGGTGTTTCGGGGGTCTGACCTGCGCGCCTCCCTGACTCCCTGGACGATCATTCGTGCAGGTCAGGGCCAGGGAGGCGGGTCAGGGAGGGGGTGAGGGAGTTCTCCCTGCCTCCCTGACCCGTGCGGGGTCGGCTCCCTGCCGTCAGTCGGCGGAAGCGGAACCTTCGGTGTCGCGGTTGGCAAGGGCGCGGGCCACGCGGTCGCGGGCGACGACCATCACGCCGTCGGACTTGTACGGCCCGGCGCCGGCGTCGTCCAGGACGCGCTTGAGGTCGAGGAACGACCACTCCCCGTACACGCCAGGGTTGCGGGTGGCGAGGCGGGCGAGGACGTCCTTGGTGCGGACGCGGGGCGCGTCGCCGATGACGGCGGCGATGTCGGCGAGCGCGTCGTGCTCCTCTTTGCGGTCGATGGCGTGGAGGGTGGTCACGCCGTCGCGCATCGCCTTGGCCCGGTCAGTGATGGCCTTGGCGGCGTCGTCATCGATGTAGTGCGTGCGCACCGTGATGGAGGACTGTCCGGCCGGGATGGTGATGCCGTCGGAGGCGACGACCAGGGTTCCCCGGTCCAGGCCCGGTCGCAGCAGGTTCGGGGCCGCGCCGCCGTCGACGGCCTTGTCCCCGAGTGCCATGCGGGCCTGCGACTCGGTGCCCAGGGCGAGGGATGCGCGGGTGTGGGCGCCCTCGCGCACGAGCTTGGGAAGGTTCTCGTTGGTCGGGTCCTGGGTGCCCTGCCACATCAGCACATTCACGGCCCGCCCCTGGTTGTGGATCTTGCGGACGGCCATGAAGTACCGGGAGTTGGCCTTGGACCCGCCGTAGGGGCGCTTTTCCTCGTCCTTGGCGGGGCACATGAACGCCACCTGCGCCTCGTCCACCAGCACGATCAGGGGCGGGAACTGCGTGCCGGGCGGGGCCTGGATGCGACGGTTCATCTCGTCCACCGCGCTCTCGACCATCTCGGTCACCTGGATGACGTGCTCATCCGTCGGGCCTTGGATCAGGGTGGTGGCGAGCCCGTCGAACATGGCCCAGTCGCCGACACCCTTGAGGTCGCCCATGAGGAACTGCACCGACTTGTCCAGCGACAGCCACAGGGCCAGGGAGCGCAGGGCCACGGTCTTGCCCTGGTTCGACAACCCTGTGATGAGCAGGTGCCGCTGATACAGAGACAGCGCGGCGGCGTCCCCGCGCAGGTCCTGGCCCCACGGGGCGCGGCCCTTGGCGTAGTCGGCGGTCATCGTCTCGTCCGTGACCAGCGGCGAGGGGCCGATCGGCTCGTCCAGCGCGCCGGAGTCGGCGATCCACAGCCGCACGGTCCGCGCGGCCTGCGGGATGGTGATGAACACCTCGTGCTCGTGCCGGGTCAGGTTCTCGGCGAGCTTGCGGCGCCGGTTCTGCACTTCCACCGTGGAGACCCCGGAGGGAAGGGTGACGTCGACTTCCACGCCGCATCCGGCGATGGTGATCGGTCCGAGCATGCTCGCGCCGGCGTCGCCCATCTCCTTGATGGCGTTGCGCAGGGCAGGGACGCCGAGGTCGCGCAGGGCCTTGACCACGATGGACGGCGTGATCGGCTCACCCTCGCCGTTGCGGACGTTGGCGGGCAGGGCCCACTGGGGTGCGGCCTGTTGCTTGCTGCCGACGGCCCACAGGGCGAGCAGGGCGAGGAACGGGCCGATGGTGAGGGCCGGGCCCCACACCACCTGCACGATGCGGATGATCAGGGCGATGAAGTCGATGGTCGCGGACAGGGGGGTGATGACGTCGCCGACGCGGCCGGTGTTGATGGCCATCACGATGCCGAGGGCGACCAGCGTGCCGATGCCCATGCCGGTGCCGACGGCCACACCCTTGGCGGCGTCGACCGGGGAGTGCAGCAGGTCCATGCGGCGGCGGTGCCGCGCCTCGCGGAAGCGCTGCAGCCGCTCTTCCCACTCTTCGGCCGCTTCCAGGTTCCCCGCGGCTTCCGCCGCCCGCAGCATGCGTTCGTAGCGGGCGCCGGTACGGCCGTCCCAGGTGCGGCGGGGGGGGGG
>NZ_VCNP01000040.1 GCF_006782915.1 Streptomyces calvus | reverse complement strand
GGGGGGGGGCGCCCCCCCCCCCCCCCGCCGTTGAACGTGTACAGGCCGTGCCGGATTACGGCGCGGCCGGCCGACCTGGTGCGCTCGTGCGTGACGGCGGTCTTCACGGCGCGGCCGGAGCGCACCCACAGCGGCACCGGCGGTGCCGGCGGCGCGTCGGGCACCACGGTCAGGGTGGTCACGTTCGCCGGGTCGGCGGGCGGGTCGGTGGCCTTGTGGAGGTGGACGACGTTCTCGGTCATGCTGGGAGTTCTCCTGACTGCCCCTGGCGGGGCGGGATGGGGGAGAGCCGGGGTGGCCGGGTCCGTGGAAAGAGCGGCCACCCCGGCGTGCGGGGTTGGCTGGTCACCACCAGCCGGAGGACTTCTTCTTGGCCTTGGCGCGGGCGGCCTCGGTGATGAGCCGCTGCCGCTCGCCGTACAGGGCGGCCAGTTCCGCGGTCAGCCGCATCTCGGCGCCGCTGCTCGTGGACTCGATCTGCTGCTCCGCGCGGCCGGTGCTGCGGCCGCGGGCGGTGCGGTAGGCGCCGGAGGCGATGGCGCGGGTCATGGCGCGGCGCTCGCGGCCGTTCAGCGGCCACAACTCGCCCCGGCGCACGGCCTCCAGCTTCTTCGTGGTCGCCTTAATCTCGCGGTCCAGGCGACGCAGGTCGGCGTTGCTCAACGGGTGCTCCCTTCCGGCCCGTTCGGGCCGGGGTAGGCGCAGGGCACGCACGTGCCCAGCGCGGCGGGGATGACGTATCCGGCATCACGCCGGCAGGCAGGGCAGATGCGGCGGGCGGCATTGGCCTTGGCCAGCGCCGCCCACCTCGCCGGCGTCATCGGCCGCACCGGCAGCGCGAGGTCGACGCGGTACAGGTAGGCGACCAGCGGGCCCCGCCGGCGGCGGGGCCGTTCGAGTTGCGCGGCCACGTCCTGCCCACCCGGCCGCAAACCGGCAGCGCGCAGCTGGCGACGGGTGGCCAGTCCGTCCGGGGCAAGGCGCCACCGGTAGACGGGCAGGGTGCTCATGCCGTGCGACGGCGGCCGGGCCGACGGCCGGTGACGGAGGCGAGCAGACGGTCCAGGGCGGCCCGGTGGACCGGGACGGGTGCCCGCTTGGCCGCGTACATGGCCTCGTCCGCGCGCCGCAGCAGCGCCGACAGGTCCTCGTCGGGGTGGTCGGCCCGACGGACCCAGCCGAGGGAGACGCTGGTGTGCACGTCGGGTGCGGTGTCGACCGGGCGGGCCAAGATGCGCCCCAGGATGGCGAGTTGGTCGGCGGCGGTGCCGTCGCGGTCGACCAGGACGGCGGCGAACTCGTCCCCGCCCAGCCGGCCCACCACACCGGAGCGGCCCACCGCGTGAGCGAGCCGGGCGGCCGTGACGGCAAGGAGCGCGTCCCCGGCGGCGTGGCCGTGGGTGTCGTTGACCTGCTTGAAGCGGTCCACGTCCGCCAGGACCACGACCGCGTGCCGGTTGCGCAGCAGACGGCGGGCCTGGCGAGTGAAGGCGTCCCGCGTCCACAGACCGGTGAGCGGGTCACGGCGGGCGGCGCGTAAACGGCGGACCATCCATCCCGCGTGGACACCCCAGGCTGTGGCGGGCAGCGCGGCGGCGGCCGTGAGTGCCAGGAGGCTCATGCGCGCACCTCCGTCCGATCGGCCCGCTCAGCGAGCAGGGCGTCACGCAGCATGCGGGCGTTCGCCGGAGAGGTGCGGATGGCGCGGCGGATCCCCTCGGCCGTCACCTTCGCGTCCGGCAGACCGGCCATGGCCGTGCGCGCCTCGCTCAGCAACTGCTCGGGAGTACGCCGGGGTCGGGTCGACTTCGCCGCGTCGGGGACACGACCGGTTGCCCGACGGGGCGGGGTCGATTCCGCCGGCACGGCCCGCCGCCCGGACGTACCGGCGGGGGACGTGGTCGGGGTGGTGAGGGCGGGCAGCGGCTTGAGCGGCGGGACCGACTTGCCCAGGTCGACCGCGACCGGATCGGGCACCGTGATCCGGGTCAACGTGACCACCGGCTCCGGAGTCGATTCCGGCAGGTCAGCCGTAGACCGTTTCCTCACGGTCTCGGTAGATTCCTCCGCATTCGCGGCCGGTGTGGGATCGAGGGCGGGAACGGCGGGGGTGCCGCCGAACATCGACGCCAAGGCGGCGTCCGCGCCGGCGGTGACGCGGTCGCGCTGGACGTCCAGCAGCCTCGATCCCAATGCCACGTCCCCGACCCCGACCTTGCGGGCCAGCCGCCACGACTTGCGCTCGGACCACTTCTTGACCCGGTCGCTGGGGTGCTGGGTGGCGCGGGCACGGTGGTAGGCCAGGGCCTGCACCAGATCGGCAGTGCGCCGCTCGTTCTCCGCGTCACGGCCATCGGTGTGGACGACGATCCGCCGGGCGAGGAACGCCATGCCCTCAGCCGAGACGGACATACCCATCGGGGTCAGGGCGTAGATGACGGTGCGGCCCGGATCGGGGGCGGCCATGGCACCCATGACGGCAGCGGCGGCCGGCAGCACCCACAACCCCGCCCGCACGATCCGAGGCGAGGACTGGCCCAGCATCGTCAGACCGAGCAGGACCAGGGCGAGCACGGCGGTGGCACCCTCACCGGCGGCGAGAGCTCCCAGCGCGGTGCCGGAGCCGTATGAGTGGCCGATGTTGCTGTACGTGCCGATCCCACCCAGCACCCCGGTGGCGAGCATCGGCACGAACGCGGCCGACAACACACCGACCTGCACCTTCGTGAGTTTGGTGTGGTTCACAGCGCACCTCCCGCGGTGAGCAGGGCGGCGAGGATGAGCAGGGCCCCGCCGGCGCGGATGAGGTCGACCGCGCGGCGCAGGCAGGTGAACTTGGTGACGGCCAGCCGGGACAGTCCGGCGATGTCGGCGGCCAGGTCGGACGAGACAGCGGCGCTGATCTCCTCCGCCGTGAGCGTGGCCCACAGCGGGAAGCCGTGCCGGCCGCTGACGTTCGGGCGGACCGACCGCAGCAGCAGACCGGCCGCCGCGACCAGCAGCGCCATACCGGCCCCGCCCACGACGACGGCGGGCCAGTTCAGCGGCAGGTCACGGGCGACCGTCCACGCCCCAGCCAGCACCGCGCCGACGAACGCCAGCAGCAGCGCCGTCTTGCTGTCCGTGCGCGTGATCTCCGCCTTCACCTCGGCGTGCGCGGCGATCAGGTTCCGTTCGGTGGCGCTCACGCGGCACCCCCGGGCAGGCTCGCGGCCGTGGTGCGGTTGAGCAGCGCGACGCGGGCGGCCAGCGCCCGGCGGCGGGCCCGACGGATCCGGCGGGCGTCCAGCTCGGTCGGCGTGCGGTCCAGCGTGACGATGTACGCGTCGAGCAGGTCGACGTCCGCCAGGATGACGGGCATCTCCAGCTCGATCGCGTCCAGCTCCGCCGCCGTCGGCTCCATGAAGTCGGCGAACGCGGTAACAGGGTCCTGAACGGGGACGATGTGTTCCATGGGTCGTGGTCTCCCTAGCAGGTGAAACGGCCCGACCAGTGCCCCCGGTGTTCCCGCACCGGGGGCACGCGCCGTTGGTGAGGCAGCCGGGGTTCCGGCTGCGGGTTGAACGTTGGGGCGGGTCAGCGCTGGACGACGTCCTTGTCCAGGTAGCGGTGATGCACGGTGGCCTGGTGTCCGGCGTCGCGCAGCAGCTCGGCGAGCGCGAGGGCGAAGACCGGCGCGCGGTGGCGGCCAGCCGCGCAGCCGTCGGCGATCCGGATGAGCCCCCAGGAGGGGCCCGACGCGTACGCCTCGGCCGCCGCGGCGGTCGCCAGCGCCAGCGCCGCGACCCCGGGGGGGCTCAGCACGGCGGGGCGGACGGGCTCGTCGTGGGCCGGCATGTACCGCAGCTCCGGACTGACGTGCGGGTCACGGAAGTGCTCACGCAGGTCGATGGGGAGGTGCGCGGCGGGCGGCTCATCGTGCAGGTAGCCGAACGAAACGATCTCAACGGCAGCAGCCATCAGGACTCCAAAGAAGCGAAGGGGTGTTCCGGCTCCCCGCCCTCCCGCCCCTACGTCCTCACGCAGAGCGCGGAACGGACGGGCAGGAGAGGCAGCCGGCCGCCGCAATCGGCACGGCGGAAGGGCTGAGTTCGAAGCGCGGCAGGTGCCGCGAAAGTTCTGCGGATGTCAGATCACGCAATGCCAGTCACCGCCCCGAAGGGCGGAACCGGGCAGGTCACCCGGCCCAACATGGGCGGTCGGGGTGGTGACCCGCACCCATCGACCGCACGTGTTCATGCGGCTGGGTCGGCACTCTGTTGAGTTCTTCGCAGTGCGGAATCCGGGCCAAGCCATCCGGGCACTGCATGAGGAACATGTAGTACGTGTTCCTCAGAGAGGGGTTCGCCCCGTCAAGCCCTTCGACTTTGTGGAGTTCGGCGGTCCCCTCGCCGCGACGTACCTACAGACTCGCGCCAGCGACGACGACGCTCGACTCCGCACCTGTACGACTTGGGTCGTTCTTGGCTAGCGTGAAGTCGTACCAAGTCGTCCCTGGCAAGCGGAGGTTGACGTGGCGAACGAGCGGCTGCGAGGTGCGATCGTTGACCTGGGGCTAACGCTTGACGAGGTCGCTGAAAGGCTTGGGGTCGCTACAAAGACGGTCGAACGTTGGATCAATGACCCCGAGCGGAAGCCATACCGTCGTTTCCAGTACGCGACTGCCTCACTGCTCAAGTGCGAGGTGTCGTACCTGTGGCCCGATGAACGCACCTCGGCTGAGGTCACGGCGTCCGGCAACGCGGAGTTGGTGCAGCTGTATCCACATCGGTCAGTCGTGGCACCATCGCTGTGGACCAGCCTCTACGCCAAGGCGACACGTCAGTTCGATGTGCTGGTGTACTCCGGGTTTTGGCTCACGGAAGACGCGGCGTTCCATCGCATCGTGAAGGAGAAGTCTGCCGACGGCGTCCCCATCCGTTTCATGCTGGGAGAGCCCACGTCAGCAGCTGTAGCCGTCCGCGGAGAAGACGAGGGGATCGGCACCGCGATGGCGGGCAAGATCCGCAACGCCCTCATCAACTACGGCCCGCTCTTCGGCCTGCCCGGCGTTGAGTTCCGGCTGCACGGGACCACCCTGTACAACTCCCTCTACCGAGCCGATGACGAGTTGCTGGCGAACGGCCACCTCTACGGTGTAGGCGCCTACATGGCCCCAGTGCTGCACTTGCGGCGGGTGCCCGGTGGCGAACTCTTCGACGCCTACGCTGAAAGCGTTGAGAGGGTCTGGGAATCTGCCCGCCCGATCTCCTCACCCGTCGACTGGGAAGGCCCGCAGTAATGACCCGTATCGACTACTTTCGCAACCCGAACGCGCCAGCGGCCAACTCGGTGGTGCCCTCGGTCACAGCGATTGTCCGGGACGACGCGGGACGACTCCTGCTCATCCACAGAACCGACAACAACCTGTGGGCGCTGCCCGGCGGAGGCCACGACCTCGGCGAGCGCATCGGTGACACCGTCGTTCGGGAGGTCTCGGAAGAGACGGGGATTCAGGTGGAGGTCGACAGCATTGTCGGGCTCTACACCGACCCCGAGCACGTGTTGGCGTACGACGACGGAGAGGTCCGGCAGCAGTTCTCCATCTGCTTCCGCGCCCACCCCGTCGGCGGCGCGCTGCGTACGAGCAGCGAATCGAAAGAGGTCCGTTGGGTCGACCCAGCGGACCTCGACCGATTGGACATCCATCCGTCGATGATGCTGCGAATTCAGCACGGGCTGGATGAAGCGCGGCGAGAGCCCTACATCGGCTGACTGCCGGCGGAGACCTGCGCCACACGCTCCTCTACGCGCCTTGCGGCTGCGTGAATCTCGGGGGCGGCACGCTGGATGAATCGGCCCACGATCGTTTCCGGGCCGTATCGCTTCACGATCTCGTCCAGTCGTTCGCCTGGCGTGGTCCGTGTCCCGTCCGGCGTCGTCGTCATGTCGCAGTAGATCAGTGCGTCGACGAGGTCCGGACGCTCAAGCTGGAACTCGGTCTCCAGTTCCTCCCTCAGCCCGCGCTCCTCGGCCTCCAAAAGGGCGCAGGAGTGATGAGCGACCAGACGTATGACGCGTTCGTCAGCCCCCATCTGGTTTCGGAGGAACCTCGCGCCGTCCAGCGGATGGAAGCCGGTGGCAGCAATGGCCGGCGAGTACCCGACGTCGTGCAGCACCGCAGCGGCTTCCAGGAGCTCCGCGTCGTCACCCAGAATGGGGCGCAGGGAACGAGCGCACTTGGCCACCCCGAGCGAGTGTGCCCAGCGGCGCGGCAATGGTTCGGACAACATCGCTTTGGACAGCGAGTACGCCCACTCTGTCAGTCCCATGGCGCCCAAGCCTACGGCCGCGTGGTCGAAGTCGGGAGGGCGCGCACCGTGCGCCCCTTGCCGTGAACCGTGGTGAGCAAGCCGTTCCCCTCCATCTGCGCAAGAACGCGCCGTACAGCGGTCCGCGATGCGCCGAACCGCTCACACAGCTTGGCCTCTGACGGGTACGCGTCGCCTACGGACAGGGAGTCTTCCGCGATCACATCAGTCATGCGTTCGGCAAGGGACCGCCGGTCGCCGCCCCGTACAGGCCGCCACCCGATCCCAGGGACGGACTCGACAACGCCGTCAGCTTCGAGCACCTTGAGGGCGCGGCGGATCGTGTTGCGGCCGACCCCGTGCGAGCGCATCATGGCGGCTTCCGACGGCAGAGCGCCGGTACCCTCCCGCTCTTGTATCTCAGCTCGCAGAGCCTCTGCGATGACCAGGTAGGTTCCGCGCGGACTGGCCTGCGGCACGTGGCCCCCCTTCTGACATCGGCGGCGCCCCGGTGGGCGCCAACAGGTTCAAGCTTTCCACGACACCTGCAACCGCCCGATTGCCCTGCCTAGCGCCCTCGTTCAACACCAGTTGTTGCATGTGATTCGCCTATGTGCCAACGAGTCAGACAGAGGACAGCTCCTCAAGAGCGGGTTGGATGCTCTCATCAGCCTGCACTTCGATCCAACGTCGTGTAGCCAGGTTCACGATCGCCCGAAGAATGTCCTCTCGGCGCAGGGGAGGCTTCCGTTGAACCTTCCAAAGCTCAACGGCACGAAGCACCTCTGACGCGGTAGGCGTCCGCCCATACTTCCTCGCCAAAAACTTCGTCGTGAAATGTACGGTTGCGGCAACTTCCGCTTGAGTCGTATCGAACCGAGCAACCAGATCACATGTCGCGTCGATCGCATCACTCCATTTGTCCAGGTAGTCACCGAATTCTTTTTGTGCGTTTCCGAACGTGTCACCAACGCGCACTTCGAATCGGCTGCCAGACTGAACTTCGGTGATGACTCCATTGTTCTGCAGTCGGGCGATAGCTGGCTTGAGTTGAGATGCGAACGGCCCATAGCTAGCTCGCTCATACTCAAGTTCCGTCGGGATCCCTGCAGCAGTGGCGAAATACGCGATCTTTTGGAACATTACTCGCCCAACCGGCCACCGGTAGGGCTCCCGTTCCAGTCGCGCCAGAATCTCTACCAGGCCGACTTCCCATGGAGCGATGCGCGAAGCGGGAGCCTCTTCCGGCACCTGCCAGAGGTCTAGCTGTTCAGGCCCGTCAATTTTCTCGCCGAAAGGGGCATACAACTCTACCGGAATGTCCAAGCGCTCAAGGTGTGCGATGAGCGTAGGCTTCACAACCGACCATTCCAACTGCCCGTTTCCGCACCCCAGGGGTGGGACCGCCAGGCTTCTGAGCCCCCACTCACGGTAGTGGCGCTCCAGGTACTCAAGGCCGGCGACGATGTCGCTCAACTTGCTAACACTGCGCCAGTGACCCTTGGTCGGAAAATTAATGACCAAGTGCCCTACAACCTCAAACGGGTACGGCTCACCCATTTCGAGTTTTCCCGCACGGCATCGCTGAACGTAGTCTGCAAACATATCGGGGTACGCCTTTTTGAAGGCGAGGGCAATACCTTTGCCCATAACACCCACCGTGTTGACAGTGTTGATCAACCCATGCATTGGCGAACGCAGAAGGTCACCCTGCACGATCCGTACGTTACTACCGGAGGTAGACACTCTTATTCACCTCCACTTTCCAGCCTGGCTGCAGGTCAGCACACCACCGCTGATCGTATTCCGTTAGAGTATAGCAACCATTGATATATTCCGGCAATACGCGAGTTGGCACCAACACCTCGGCACAGCGCTGACGCTTGCGTTCATGATATTCAATAATGTCCGCGTGAGTCCAATATTCGGCAAACACGCGATCCTCGTCGAGGTACGCAAGGCCTTGCGGTGACGGGAGGAACCGCGTGGGCCCACTTGCCGCGTTGCCATCTGTGATAACAACATTAGGAAGATCCAGCACTTCATGCCGGATACGAAGAACCACCAGTCCACTTTTGCCGTCATACAGGAGCTTCGACATCATAGGATTACGCGCATCGAAGTAGAGGTTCGCATAGGAGTGCAAGAGGTTCCCGCCCGGCACACGTTTACCTTTGCGCAAGTCTTGGATCACCTCCCAGGCAACTGACTTGTGGTCCAATCTCTCCGCTTCGATATGACTGAGAATCCCGAACATGCCGATCGACCGCAGGTTTTCCTTCGGTGTGATGTAGTGCAGTTCCTTGACTCGGTCTCGATGCATACCGCCCCCTCCCCAGAAGGTTTCCAGTCTTCCATATGGGGGCTCAATGCCGAAGGTCAACATCTGGCTGGCTTGCAGGACGCCAACGCCTCGGAGTCAGGGCGTCCGGGATGCTACGTCGAGCCACTGACACGCGGGAGGGCGCGTACGTGCGGGTGCCCTTCGTTGTCCTGGTCCTTGTCCAGTCCGCTGACGGCTGGCTCCGTTCACTAGCGTTCGCGTTGCGGCTCTGACCTGCTGCATGAACGGCTACGAACGCTCCTGTACGCCGGCGCGGACAGTTGGAAAGCGTGTTGGGGGCAACCCCTCACGAGTTCGAATCTCGTATCCTCCGCCAGTGCCCCGCCGGGCACGAGGTCGAAGGGCCCCACCGTTCGCGGTGGGGCCCTTCGACGTTCTCCGTCTCAGTCGGTCTCGACCAGAACGCATGAGTCGGGCTATCACCAGAGCAGGCGGGCATCATGTCGAGGTGGTTGCTCCCGACTCTCCACCGCTCGCCGTTGACGACCGCGGCAACGCCCTGGCCACCTTCGTCCGAGGAGCGGAAGACAAGCCGCCTGGTGATGCACCTCTGCCGGTTGCGCTGGTGGCCCTGTGGCACGGCAGTCGCGTCTTGATGGCCTTCAACCGCTTCCGGCAGGCGTGGGAGCTGCCAGGCGGGCGGATCGACACCGGCGAGACTGCTCGCCAGGCAGCCGTGCGCGAGTTGTTGGAGGAAACCAGTCACGTGCCCCACGGACAACTCTGCTTCGTCGGCTTCGCGGGCTTCACCCTGGCACCCGACGAGCGTGCCGAATACGGCGCCCTGTTCACCGGCCAGGTCGCTGACGTCTCGCCGCTATTCCGGCCCAACGACGAGATCGCGGCCATCCGATGGTGGGACTTTCGAGAGTCCTTGCCAGGGCGACTCCAGCCACTGGACGCTCACCTCGCAGAGCTCAGCCGCAACGCGCTGACGAGCACCCGCCACGGCACAGCCCTGGGTTGCAGAACAAGCTGAGAGCTCGCGTCCAGGAGCTCTGCGCTCTCGTAACGGGTTCGCGTCCAGACGATCTCGATGCACGCAGGCGGTCTCTCCCGCGCCCAGCAGGTTCGATCAGCGGGTGATGCGTATGGGCCGGGTCTCGGTCACCTGGTCCAGTGCGGAGGTTCGGACCGTGAGTCGCATCGTCCAGGTGCCGGCGAGGGGCAGGTTGAGGTCGTTGGTGGCCCAGTAGCCGCCGCGGTCGGTGAGCTGCGCGTCGAGGGGGCCGATGTCCTCGGCGGCGAGGGTGAAGGTGAGGCGGAGTTCCGGGACGGCGGTCAGGCCGCCGTCGGGGCCGAAGACGACCGCCTGGACGCCGTTCTCGCCCACCCGGCCCGGGTCCATGGTGATCTGGACCGTGCCGCGGCCGTCGGGAGTGCCGACGTCGAAGGGGATCGTGAACGCCGACGCGCCGGGCAGTCCCGCCGCCTGTGGCCGGGGTGACTCGGCCGCCTCGGACTCGGCGCGGGCGGGGAGGGTGCCGGTCAGGACCGTGGTGATGAGCAGCACGACGACGGCGACCGCCGCTTCGGCCAGGACGGACCGGCGCAGGGCACGGCGGTGACCGTCCACGGCGGCGGTGGGAAGGGGAGCGGGCGGGGTCGTCGTGCCCGTCGGCGGGTGCGGCTCCGCCGGGGCCGTCGCCAGGGCTGTCGTCCAGTGGCGGGACAGGGCCGCCGCCGACAGCAGCAGGGCCGTCGCGAGGAGTTTCAGGGTGAGGACACGGCCGTACGAGGAGTCGGTGAGCGCGTTCCAGGAGCCGAGGCCGCGCCAGGACTGGTAGACGCCGGTGACGACGAGGACGGTCACCGAGAGGAACGCGAGGCGGGAGAAGCGGGTGACCGTGGCGGGCGGCGGTGGGGTCCGCGCGCGGTACAGGGTGAGGAGGAGGGCCGTCAGACCGCCGAGCCAGCACGCCATCGCCAGCAGGTGCAGCACGGACGACGTCATCGCCGACGGGACCTGGAGGCCGGCGGAGGCGTGCTCGGCCGCCGCCCAGGTCAGGGCGAGCGCGACGGCCAGGGCGGCGCCCACCGCCAGGTGGGCCGGAGGTGTGCGGTCCGTTTCTGGTGCGCGGCCTCGCCGGGACCGGCGCAGCAGCAGGAGTGCGGCGGCCGTCAGCAGGAGCAGGGCGAGCCGGGCCAGCAGGGCGAGGCCGGGCCGGCCGGTGAGGGTGCGGGCGGCGGCGGAGGCGTCGAGGGCGGTGCCGGGTGCCGTACCGGCCTCGTAGGGGGCGCGCAGGACGAGGAGGACGACCGTGGCCGTCAGCAGGGTCCACCAGCCGGTGAGCAGCGCGGGCCGCAGCGGGGCGGTGTCCGGCGGACGGCACAGTGCCGCGAACGCCGCCGTGCCGATCAGCAGGGCGGCGGCGACGTACGCGAGGTGGCGGCCGGTGTCGTAGAGGCTCGCCGTGACCGGGTGCTCGTCCGCGGTCGCGGGGACGGCGGGCGGGGTGGGCGAGGGCCGGCCGACGGAGAAGGTGAAGGCGCCGGAGACGGGATGGCTGTCGGCGGAGACGACCCTCCAGGCCACCGTGTACGTGCCGTCGGCGAGGCCGCCGGGCAGTGCGGTGCGGGCGGTGTCGGAGGCGCCCGGCGCGTGCCGCGGCTCGCTCAGCGGGACACGGCGGTTGTCGGGGCCGTAGACGCGGAAGGAGTCCTCCAGCAGGCCGACGGACTCGGTGAAGGTCAGCGTGATGTGCCGGGGCGGGGTGTCGACGACGCTCTGGTCGGCGGGGTCGGTGTCGCGGAGCGCGGAGTGGGCGAGTGCCGGGGCCGCGCCGCCGAGGAGCAGCGCGACCAGGGCGGCGGCCAGCAGCACCAGGGCCCCGATCCGCCGCCGCGCACGGCCCCGTCCGCCACCGCCCGCCGCCCCGCTGTGCCGTCGCTCCACGTCGTACCCGCCTCCCGGCCGTCCGGCTCCGGGTTACGTACGGACGGCGGGCCCGGGGTGCTCATCGCGCGCGTCACCAGGTGGGGCGGGCCGAGGCGCCTCCGTCCACCAGCAGGTCGTGGCCGGTGATCCAGGAAGCCAGCGGGGAGGCCAGGAACACGCAGGCGTCGCCGACGTCCTCCGGGCGGCCGAGCCGGCCCACGGCGGACGCCTGCTGCCACCGGCGTACGCCCTCCGGCCAGGCGTCGGCCAGGCCCTCCCGGTCGATCAGGCCCGGTGAGACCGTGTTGACGCGTACGCCCCACGGGCCGTACTCCTGGGCGGCCGAGCGGGCGTGCATCACCACCGCCGCCTTGGAGGCGCAGTAGTGGGCGTGCGCCGGGGCCGGGCTGCGGGCCTCGACGGAGGCGATGTGGGTGACGGTGCCGCCGTCGCCGTCCCGCATGAGCCGCGCCGCCGCCTGGGTGCAGGCGAAGACACCGGTGAGGTTGGTGTCCACGACGGTGCGCCACTCGGCCGCGGTCATTCCGGCGAGTTCCTGGACGGGCTGGACGCCGGCGTTGTTGACGAGCGCGGTCAGCCGTCCGCCGCCCCACTCGGCGGCCTCGGCGACCAGGCGGTGGCAGGCGTCCTCGTCGGTGAGGTCGGCGTGCAGGACCACGGCCTCACCGCCCGCCGCGCGGATGCGGTCGGCGGTGTCCCGCGCGGACTCCACGGACGTACGGCAGTGCAGTGCGACGGCCGCGCCCTCCTCGGCGAACCGCTCCGCGATGCCGCGGCCGATGCCGCCGCCCGCGCCGGTGACCAGGGCGACCTGGCCCTGGAGCAGGCCCCGGCCGCTCACGGGCGGCCCAGTTCGGCGATCTGCGCCGCCCGGTCCGGGTAGCGTGCCGCGAGTTCCACCGGGTCGCCGTGCTCGTAGCCCCCGTAGGTGAAGCCGGGCGCCATCGTGCAGCCGAACAGGGTCCAGTCGCCGCCCGCCACCACTCGCGCCGCCATCCAGGTGCCGGCGGGGATGGTGAGCTGGACGTGCTGGCCGCCGAGGATGTCCGGGCCAAGCACGGGGGTGCGGGAGGTGCCGTCCGGGGCGAGGAGGAGGAACTCGAGCGGATCGCCGAGGTAGTGGTGCCAGACCTCGTCGGTGGGCAGGCGGTGCAGGGCGGAGAAGTCGCCGGGGGCGCTGGTGAGCAGGACGACGATGGCCGTGCCCTCGGGTCTGCCGTCCGGCCGTTCCGGTCCCGCCCAGGTCTGCCGGAACCGCCCTCCCTCCTGGGGGATCGGCTCCAGTCCGTAATGGGCAACGATCTCTTCAGGGGTCATCCGCCGAAGGCTACCTCCCTTGTGAGGAAAGCGAGTTGGGCTTTCTTCTCCGGGATGTGCACCTCGGGCAGGTCGACCTCGGGCAGCACGACCTCGGGGCCGGCGGTGAAGCCCTGCTTCAGGAAACGGGCGATCGCCTTCGCGTTGGCGACGTCCGGGTCGACCACGATCCGCCGGCGGTCCAGGCCGAGCAGCAGGAACGAGGTGAGCGCGGCCAGCAGCCCGGCCGTCCAGCCCGGGCGCGCCGCGTCGCCTTCGACGGGCGCGAGCAGCAGGTGGACGCCGATGTCGCCGGGCTGGACGGGGTAGCACTCGCCGACGCGGTCCGCGGCGGGTTCGTAGGTCTGAAGCAGGGCGACCGGTACGCCGTCCTTGACGACGAGGTGGGCGTGGTGGGTGTCGAGGGTGTCCATGTGGGCGTAGATCTCGGCGACCTGCTGCTCGGTGAGGCCGTTCATGCCCCAGAAGACGGCGCGTTCCTCGCTCACCCAGCGGTGCAGCACCGGCACGTCGGCGGTGACGTCCAGCGGCAGCACGCGCACCCGGCCGAAGCCGTCGACCTGCTGCTCGTGGACGGCGGTGCGGGAGGCGTACGGGTCGGACATCGGGCTCCTCGGGGGGTGTTGTGCGTCGGTGGCGGCCGAAGGATCGGTGGGGTCGGTGTGTTGTGAGGGACCGGCAAGGTCGGTGGGTCGTGAGGGACCGGCGGGGTCGGTGGGTTGTGAAGGACCGGCGAGGTCGGTGGGTTGTCAAGGACCGGCGAGGTCGGTGGGACCTGCGGGGTCGGTGGGACCTGCGGCGGTGGGACCGGCGGGGTCGGTGGGTTGTGAAGGACCGGCGGGGACGGTGGGTTGTGAGGGACCGGCGGGGGCTGCGGGCCGGTGGGGCCGGTCCGGTTCCTTGCGCAGCCGGGTCCAGTCGGTGACGACCGGGACGAGGTCGCCCGCGAGCCACCGGGGCTGCTGGTCGCGGTGGTGGGCGGAGCCCGGGATGCCGCAGGCGCCCAGCGGGACCACCCAGCGGCTGTTGTCGCGCCGGGCCAGGTCCCAGACGTAGCGGGCGGCGGGGCCGCGCGCGGCGAGGTCGGTCAGGCCCGGAACCGACGAGGTGCACAGCACGCAGTCGTGGTCGCCGGACAGGCCGGGCTCCTCGCCCGGCGTTTCGGGCGGCAGGGCGCGCCAGGGCGCCAGGCGGTGGGTGTCGCCCCAGGTGCCGGCGGGCGGCCGGGCGGCGGTCTCCTCCAGCGCGGCGCGCACCTCCGCCGGGCGGTCGATGCCGTACAGCTCCTCGGCCCGCAGCAGGTGTTCGAGGGCGTAGCCGATGCGCGGGACCAGGGCGAGCCAGGGCCGGAACACCGCCGGGTACGCCGGCGGGGTGCGCAGCGCGGCGAACGCCGGGTGCGCGGCCAGCCGCCGTACGACCGCGCCGCGCACCGCCGCGAAGGCCGCCGCGTCGGCGCTGTCCGCGTCCATGCGGCGGTCCCAGCGCAGCAGGCGGTCGCGCAGGGCGGCGGCCGGGCCGCTCAGCCCGTCCAGCGCGGCGAGGCGGTCCAGCAGGGCTGCGGCGGAGGCGAGGTGGGTGTCCGTGTGGATCGCGGACAGGTCGGCGGCGGACCAGCGTTCCCGCCCGGCCAACAGCGCGGCGATGCGGTCGGCGCGGTGCGGCGGCGCGAACTCGACACCGAGGGGCGTGGCCGGGCCGCGCTGGTTCGCCATCACGGCGACCCCGTCGGTCAGGCCGGCGCGCGGCGGCTCGTGCCACCCCTGCCACGCGTGGCCGGGTTCCCACGCGGCGACGAGCCGGGTGCGGTTGGCGGCGGACCGTACGGGGACGCGGCCGGCCACCCGGTGCAGGGTGCCGCCTTCGGTGTCGGCGGCCAGGACGACGTTGACCGGTTCGGCCCAGCGGTCCACGGCCGCGTCGACGTCGGCGACCCGGCGGGCGCGCAGCAGCGGCAGCAGGGCGCCGAAGCCGAGGTCGCCGGTGACGCGCGGCGGGTGGCGCAGGGAGATGGCGACCGGGGGCGCGCCGGGCTCGGGCAGGCCGCCGTCGAGGCCCTCGGGGCCGCCGATGACGACGGGGCCGCGGTCGGTCTCGATGACCTCGACCTCGACCGGCTGTTCACCGGCCACCTCGACGGTCTCGGTGTGCCGGGCGGCCCGCCGCCACGTCCCGTCCGGGCCGAGCGCCTCCACTCCCGCACCGGTGCGCCGCAGCCGCTCGCGGTAGAGGTCCTGGTAGTCGGCCATGGCGTTGGTGATCGCCCAGGCGACGGTGCCGGTGTGGCCGAAGTGGGCGATGCCGGGGACGCCGGGCACGGCCAGGCCGATGACGTCGAACTCCGGGCAGGACAGGCGGATCTGCTGGTAGACGCCGGGGTCCTCGATGAACCGGTGCGGGTCGCCGGCGATGAGGGCCTGCCCGGTGACCGTGCGCCCTCCGGCGACCAGCCAGCCGTTGCTGCCCGCGGTGCCGGGGCCGTCGGTGGCGAACAGGCCGACGGCGTCGGCGCCGAGGTGGGCGACGGCGTGCTCGCGCCAGAGCTTGGCGGGGAAGCCGGCGAAGAGGATGTGGGTGGCGAGCCAGACGGCGAGCGGGGTCCAGGGCTCCCAACGCCCGGGACGCAGCCCCGTTCGGGCGAACTCGGGGGCGGGGGCGGGTTCTGTGGGCGCGTCGGGGGTGGGGACCGGGCCGGACGCCAGGCCCTCGTTGACCCCGTCCACGTACGCCCGTAGCCACGCCGCCGTCTCCGGGTCCGTCCGTTCCAGTTCGGACCAGCAGCGGCGGGCCGTGTCGGCCAGCCGCGCGCGGCGGACGAAGCAGTCCCAGGACAGGGCCTCGGGGCCGAGGAAGGCGGCCGAGGTGCCCTGGGCGCGGTGCCGTTCGACCTCCAGTTGCCAGGCCCGGTCGAGGGCGGTGACCCGGCCCTGGACGTACGCGAGGTCCCTCGCGCTGTCCGCCCGCAGATGCGGGATGCCCCAGGGGTCCCGGAAGATCTCGCCGGCCACTGCACCCTCGTTTCGCTTTAGGTTAGGCTGCCCTAAGTTGATCGTGGCGAAATCGTACGCGAAGGGCGAAGAGGCGATGGTGCAGGGGCGGGGCTGGGAAGGGGCGGTCCTCAGACTGCTGCGGGCGAAGGACTTCTCCCTCACCGTGACGGACGCCGAGGACGTCACCGCGGACTACCGGCGGGTGCGCTTCACCGACGGCGGAATGCTGGCGGCGACCGGCGTGCACCCCACGATGTGGGTGCGGCTGTGGTTCGACAACGCGGGCCGGCCGCACCAGCGGGCGTACACCCTGGTCGACCCCGACCCCGCCGCCGGCACCTTCGGCCTGGAGTTCGCGCTGCACGAGGGGTGCGCCAGCGACTGGGCCAGGTCGGCGAAGCCCGGCGACACCATCGAGGCGACGGTGCAGGGCACGGGCTTCGAGGAGCCCAGCCCCACCCCCTCGCACCTCTTCGCGGTCGGCGACCCGGCATCGCTGCCGGCCCTCAACTCCCTCCTTGACGCCCTGGGTTCGGCGCCCGCGACCATCTGGTTCGAGGGAACCCTCGACGGCCTGCCCTGCCGGGCCGAGCCCGGCCGGCACGAGGTGCGCGAGGTCCCCCGCCGGGACTCCGGGGCGGCCCTGGTCGAGCGGGTGCGCACGGACCTGCCCGAGCTGCTGCGCGCCACCGGCAACCCCTACGTCTGGATCGCCTGCGACACCGCGACCACCCGGACGCTGTCGGCGTTCGTCCGCAAGGAGCTGGGTGTGCCCCGGCAGCGGACGCACGCGCTCGGGTACTGGCGCGCGGGCTGAGCCGCGACGCGCGATCATCGGGGCATGGACGTCACTCTTCACCTCGCCCAGGACCCCGACGCCGACGCGCTGCTCGGCCGCAGCCCGCTCGCCGCGCTGACCGGGATGCTGCTGGACCAGCAGATCCCGATGGAGTGGGCGTTCAAGGGCCCGGCGACGATCGCCCGGCGGCTCGGCGCGGACGACCTGGACGCGCACGAGATCGCCGCGTACGACCCCGACGCGTTCGCCGCGCTGCTCTCCGACAAGCCGGCCGTGCACCGCTACCCGGGCTCCATGGCCGGCCGCATCCAGCAGCTGTGCCGGTACCTCGTCGAGCACTACGACGGTGACGCGGAGGCCGTCTGGCGGGGCGTCGACGACGGCAAGCAGCTGCTGAAGCGGCTGGAGGAGCTGCCCGGCTTCGGCAAGCAGAAGGCGCAGATCTTCCTCGCCCTGCTCGGCAAGCAGCTCGGCGTGCGGCCCATGGGCTGGCGGGAGGCCGCGGGCGCGTACGGCGCGGAGAGGTCGTACCGCTCCGTCGCCGACATCACCGGGCCCGAGTCGCTGGCCAAGGTGCGGGCGCACAAGCAGGAGATGAAGGCGGCGGCGAAGGCGGCCAAGGCCGCGAAGAAGACCACCGGCTAGCCACCCGCGCACCAGCAAGCCCCACAACCTCCGCAGCTTCACAGAACCACAGACTCACAACCCACAGAGCCCTACGGTGCAGCAGACCCCGCAGACTCACGGGCCCGCAGCCCGCAGCCCGCAGGCCCCCAGCCCGCCCATGCCCCCGATGACCCCTGCCCCGCGACGGCCGTCAGGTAGGCCCAAGGAGCGGGCGGGCGTGATCCGCGACCGGCCAGGTGGGCCAGGTCAGCCAGGTCAGGCAAGTGGGCCAGGTGGGCCACGTCGGCCAGGTCAGCCAGGTGGGCCGCGTCAGCCAGGTCAGCCAGGTCAGCCACGTCGGCCAGGCGCCGGAGACCCGGCCGGGCAGCCGCCAGGCGCGATATCCCGGCTCCCGCGCGGGAGTTCGGGCCGCGCTGCCGCCCCGCCCCGGGAACGGTGGCCCGCGGAACGGCCGCACGAGCGCCCGCCCACGACCCCCGTCCCCGGCCCACTGATCCCTCCGTTCCCGATTCGTACCGATCGCAGGCGATTTTTCCGACGTCGCACTGCGTCGCCATGGCTGCGCCCGGAACGCCTTGACCGGTAGGCTTTCCGTGTGATCTTCAAGCGCATCGGAAACGGCCGGCCGTACCCCGACCACGGCCGGGAAAGCACCCGGCAGTGGGCGGACGTCGCGCCGCGCCCGGTCCGCCTCGATCAGCTCGTGACGACCAAACAGCAGCTCGACCTCGAGACCCTGCTCGCCGAGGACTCCACCTTCTACGGCGACCTGTTCGCGCACGTCGTGAAGTGGCAGGGCGACCTGTACCTGGAGGACGGACTGCACCGCGCGGTGCGGGCGGCGCTCCAGCAGCGCCAGGTGCTGCACGCCCGGGTCCTCGAACTCGACTGACCCTCGTCCCGACACCCTCCCGGCACCCGCGCCGGCACCCGTCCGACGCCGCTCCCACGGACCGCTTTGGCCCTTTCGGGTTGGACTGCGCACCGTCGAATGATCATCTAGTAGGCAGAGCAGCCCGCGCGCACTACGCTGCGCCCATGAGCATGCTGACTCCTCCTGGCATGGGCGGCCAGTACCGAATCACGGGTGACAAGTACCCGCGGATGCGCCGCCCCCGGCGGCGCGGCAGGCTCGTCGTCCTGACCGTCGCCTCCGCCGCCGCGCTCGGCGCGGCCGGGTGGGGCACGGTGCAGCTCGTCGACGTGTTCACCGGCGGCGGCGACTCCGTCTCCGCGACCGGCACCAAGGCGGCCTGCGCCGCCGGACCGAGCCCCACGGCCTCCGCGAAGCCGCTCCCCGAGCCCGGCGCGATCACGGTCAACGTCCTCAACGCCACCACCCGCAGCGGTCTCGCCCAGAAGACCGCCGACGAGCTGAAGAAGCGCGGGTTCAGGATCGGCGAGGTCGCCAACGCGACCAAGGAGTACGACAAGAAGGTCAAGGGCACCGGTGTGCTGCTCGGGCCCGCCGCGGCCCTGGACACCTCGCTGCGGGTGCTCGCCACCCAGCTCGCCGACGCCGAACGCCGCACCGACGCGGCCCGCAAGGGCAGCGAGGTCGACCTGGTCATCGGTGACGCCTTCAAGCAGCTGGCGACGAAGGCGGACGCCGACCGGGCCCTGACCGCCCTGGCCAGGCCCGAGCCGACGTCCGCCCCGAAGAACTGCTGATCCCGCACGGTCCCGCCGACCGCCCCGGCCGGGAAGGACCACCGGCCCCGGGCACCCACGGCCCGCACGCCGCGGTCTGCATGGCCTGCGCGGCCTACTCGGCCGCCCCGTACATCCGGTCCCCCGCGTCACCGAGGCCCGGCACGATGTAGCCCTGCTCGTTGAGGCGCTCGTCGACCGACGCCGTCACGACCGTCACCGGGGTGCCGGCCAGCTCGCGCTCCATGACCTCGACGCCCTCCGGCGCGGCCAGCAGCACCACGGCGGTCACGTCGTCCGCGCCGCGCTCGATCAGCTCCCGGATCGCCGCGACCAGCGTGCCGCCGGTCGCGAGCATCGGGTCGAGGACGTACACCTGGCGCCCGGAGAGGTCCTCCGGCATCCGGGTGGCGTACGTCGAGGCCTGCAGCGTCTCCTCGTTGCGGATCATGCCGAGGAAGCCCACCTCGGCGGTCGGCAGCAGCCGCACCATGCCGTCCAGCATGCCCAGGCCGGCCCGCAGGATCGGCACCACCAGCGGACGCGGGTGGGACAGCTTGACGCCCGTGGTCGCCTCGACCGGCGTCCGGATGTCGACCTGTTCGGTGCGCACGTCGCGCGTGGCCTCGTAGGCGAGCAGGGTGACCAGCTCGTCGGCGAGGCGGCGGAAGGTCGCGGAGTCGGTGCGCTGGTCGCGCAGCGTGGTGAGCTTGTGGGCGACCAGGGGGTGGTCGACGACGTGGAGACGCATGACGTCAACATTAACCGGGCCGGTTGGGCTCGGCGTCCCCACCGGCGGCAAGCCCCCCGGGCGCCCGTCACTCCTTCGCTGGCGTCAAACCGCCCGTCCGGGGGAAAGTGGGAGGGACGGACTGGGGTGGTGAACCGATTGCCTGAGCAGGACCGACGAGATGATCCGTCGCCGCACGAGACCTCCGGCCCGGCCGGGCCGGAGAACGAGACGGAGGCCGAGCGGCGCAGGCGCCGCGCCCGGTTCCTGCGCGAGCTCGCCGAGGCGCGTGCGCTGCGCGACCGGGTGCAGCCGCGCCGCGCCAAAGCGGCCCGGCTGCGGCACGCGATGCGCATGCGCACCTTCCGCTGGTAGGGCCGGACGGCCCAACTGCCGTGCCACCGGGCGGGACCGCCGTTGCGGGAAGATCGCCGCGCCGACCGGCGTTCCGTGAAGAGCGTGTGCAGAAGAGCCGGGCAAAGCCGCGTACGATCCGCACGTGGCGACAAGGAGTTCGCTGGTGAGTCCTCTTTGGGCCCACTCGGCGAACTGCGATCGAAACTGCCGGACACAGGGAGCCGAAGACGTCCCCTGACAGCCTTGTTTCTGCCACGATTCCGAGTGGGAGGGGGCTCGGAGCGCCGACCCCCACCCGCACACCTCCGCCGGGGGGACCTCCAACCGGCACACCTATGACCAGTGGGAGAGTCACGGTGTACTTCGCCGCACTGCTCGCGCGCACCGAAGACGGGTGGGAAGCGAGCGACACAGAGCTCGACGATGTGGAAACCCTGTCGGATCTGGCCGACCTGGCCCGGGAAGCCTCTCCCGACGAGGACACGGTGCTCGTGCTGATCGAGCAGGAGGACGGCTGGTTCGGCGTCGTCCGCGTGGACGGCGAGGACGATCCTCGGGTCTACGTCTCCGACGCCGCAGCGGCCGCCCGCAGCAGCTACGGGGAGATCCTGCTCACCGACGAACTGCTCGGCCGCGAGCCCGGGGACGACGGCCCCGACCTGGACGCCCTCGACCTCGACGGCACGGAGGACGGCGAACCGGACGACGAGGACGCCGACGACGGCGCCGCGTCCGCCGGCTCCGCCGACGCCGTGCCGCACGGACCGGTCGGCGACGCGCAGATCCTGGACGATCTGGGCGTGAGCGAGAAGGAGTTGCGCACCATGACCGAGGACGCCGTCAACGAGATCGCCGAGGCCCTCGGCGCCTCGGAAGTCCTGGAGACCGTCCGCTGACCGTGCCCGCCACCCCGTCCGCACCCGGCCCGGACCCGGTACGCGACCCGTGGCGGGCGGCGATGCGACTCGCCCTGGACGAGGCCGCGCTGGCCGTCCGGGGCGGGGACGTTCCCGTCGGCGCCGTCGTGCTCGCCGCGGACGGCACCACCGTGCTGGCCTCCGCGCACAACGAGCGCGAGGCCGGCGGCGACCCCACCGCGCACGCGGAGGTCCTCGCCGTCCGGCGGGCCGCCGCGCGGCTCGGCGAGTGGCGGCTGGCCGGCTGCACCCTGGTCGTCACGCTGGAGCCGTGCACCATGTGCGCGGGCGCCCTCCAGCAGTCCCGGGTGGACCGGATCGTCTACGGCGCCCGGGACGACAAGGCCGGCGCGGTCGGCTCCCTGTGGGATCTGGTCCGCGACCGGCGGCTCAACCACCGGCCCGAGGTGATCGAAGGAGTGCTCGCCGAGGAGTGCTCCCGGCTGCTCACCGAGTTCTTCCGCCACCGGTGAATACCGATTTCGAACCACCGCCCACCGTGCTGTAAGGTCTCCCTCGGTAGCGTGTCCGAGCGGCCGAAGGAGCTCGCCTCGAAAGCGAGTGTGGCGCAAGTCACCGAGGGTTCAAATCCCTCCGCTACCGCTCTTGGACGAAGGGTCCGGCTCATCGAGCCGGGCCCTTCGTGCGTCTCCTCCCGGCCGGGTACGGCCGGGACCGCCAAGTGGCCCGGTCCGCCACGCCGTTGCCCCGGCCGTACCGGCGGTCCTGCCGCCGGACCGTCCCGCGCGCCCGACAGCGGACAGCCCCGCGTCCCACCGCCGCCGGCCCCGCACCCCGCCGCCGGCCCGTCCCGCTCCCGCGCTCCACGGCCGCCACGGGTCGGAAAAGCCCCGTCGTCAGACGGTGCCCGTCGTGCGATCATGGGCCCCGCCGACGCATGTGACGCCAGCGCACATCAGTGACAGGGGAGGGCCGCGATGGCGGTGAACGCAAAGAAGGCCGCCGTCTACGTCCTTGTGGTCTTCGTCCTGTACGTGATCATCACGGACCCGGCCAAGGCGGCCGACTACGTCCAGATCGGGTTCGAGGGCATCTCGGACGCCGCCAAGGCCGTCGGCGACTTCATGACGTGGCTCGCCAACGGAGGAGAGTGATGATCCGCCACCTGGTGCTCTTCAGGCTGAACGAGGGCGTCCGGCGCGACGACCCGAGGGTCGTGAAGGGCGTGGAGGCCTTCCGGTCGCTGGACGGCAAGATCCCGGAGATCCGCTTCTGGGAGTGCGCCTGGAACATCAGCGACCGCCCCATCGCCTACGACTTCGCCATCAACTCGGCGTTCGAGGACGCCGAGGCGCTGCGCCGCTACGTGGAGCACCCGGAGCACCAGGCCGGCGTCGGACTGTGGCGCGAGTTCGCCACGTGGGTGATCGCCGACTACGAGTTCTGACCTCGCCCGCCCCGCAGTCCCCTCGCAGCCCCTTTCACGGCCACCTGTTCCCCCGAGGCCCCCTCGAAGCCCCCGCCCCGTCCCTCGTCGTGACGGCGGGGGCTTCCCTGTGCCATGTACACAGATTCATCACTCAACACGGAATATGCGGTGCTTGCACACAGTGAGTCAGTCTTGTGATGCTATGACCGCTTTTGACGGATGAGTTGAACGAAAAAGAGGTGGCGTTGACCGTGCCGGCCAGTACTGCGCCACCCCAGGACGAGGTGTCCCCCGACGCGCTCCAGGCCGCGACCACCCCCCAGTCCCCGGCCAGGCGGCGCGGCGCCGACACCCGGGCCCTCACCCAGGTGCTCTTCGGCCAGCTCAAGGAACTGGAGCCGGGCACGCCGGAGCACTCCCGCGTGCGCGCGGCGCTCATCGAGGCGAACCTCCCGCTCGTGCGCTACGCGGCCGCCCGCTTCCGCTCCCGCAACGAGCCGATGGAGGACGTCGTCCAGGTCGGCACCATCGGGCTGATCAACGCCATCGACCGCTTCGACCCGGACCGGGGCGTGCAGTTCCCCACGTTCGCGATGCCGACGGTGGTCGGCGAGATCAAGCGGTACTTCCGGGACAACGTCCGCACCGTCCACGTACCGCGCCGGCTGCACGAACTGTGGGTGCAGGTCAACAGCGCCACCGAGGACCTCACGACCGCGTTCGGCCGCACGCCCTCGACGGCCGAGATCGCCGAGCGGCTGCGCATCTCCGAGGAGGAGGTGCTGTCCTGCATCGAGGCCGGACGGTCGTACCACGCCACCTCGCTGGAGGCCGCACAGGAGGGCGACGGCATGCCCGGGCTGCTGGACCGGCTCGGCTACGAGGACCCCGCCCTGGACGGTGTCGAGCACCGCGACCTGGTCCGGCACCTGCTCGTCCAACTGCCCGAGCGGGAACAGCGCATCCTGCTGCTGCGTTACTTCAGCAATCTCACCCAGTCGCAGATCAGTGCGGAACTCGGCGTCTCGCAGATGCACGTGTCCCGTCTACTGGCACGTAGCTTCCAGCGGCTGAGGTCCGCAAACAGGATCGACGCGTAACCGGAAAGAGCGAATCACCCCACCGGGCCCATCTGCTCCTTTTTGCGCCGACAGGCCGTCAGACCCCTTGTTTCCAGGGCTGATTCACATCTCAGATGTCGACATGTCACTACAGCGCGTTGCCGACATGTGACATTCTGCGGGAAGCGCGTTTGCCGGAGCCTCGGCGCCGGTATTCAGGTGAAGGCTGCGTTCCTCCGACGGGAGCGTCCGCCGCGACCGTCCCGCGACCCAAAGGGGGTGGCATGTCCGCAGAACAGGGCAGCTCGAAGGTGCTCACGCTCGCGGAGAGCGAGACAGCTCCCCATGCTCTCGACGCACTCGGCCCCATCGACGAAGGCCCGGCCCCCGCGGCCGCTCCGGAACTCCCGGAGACGGCGGCCCTCGACACCCGCACCCTGTCCCGCTCCCTGTTCCTGCGGCTCGCCGCACTCGACCAGGACAGCCCGGAGCGCGCCTACGTCCGGGACACCCTGATCGAGCTCAACCTCCCGCTCGTGCGGTACGCGGCGGCCCGGTTCCGCTCGCGCAACGAGCCGATGGAGGACATCGTCCAGGTCGGCACCATCGGGCTGATCAAGGCGATCGACCGCTTCGACTGCGAACGGGGCGTGGAGTTCCCGACGTTCGCGATGCCGACGGTGGTCGGCGAGATCAAGCGGTTCTTCCGCGACACGTCCTGGTCGGTGCGGGTGCCGCGCCGGCTGCAGGAGCTGCGCCTGGCGCTGACGAAGGCCAGCGACGAGCTCTCCCAGAAGCTGGACCGCTCGCCCACCGTCACCGAACTCGCCGCCGTGCTGGGCGTGTCGGAGGAGGACGTGGTCGACGGCCTCGCCGTCGGCAACGCGTACACGGCGTCCTCGCTGGACTCCCCCGCCCCCGAGGACGACGGCGGCGAGGGCTCGCTCGCGGACCGCCTCGGCTACGAGGACACGGCGCTGGAGGGCGTGGAGTACCGCGAGTCCCTCAAGCCGCTGCTGGCCAAGCTGCCGCCCCGGGAGCGGCGGATCATCATGCTGCGCTTCTTCGCCAACATGACGCAGTCGCAGATCGGCGAGGAGGTCGGCATCTCCCAGATGCACGTCTCCCGGCTGCTCACCCGCACGCTCGCGCAGCTGCGGGAAGGCCTCATCTCGGACTGAGGCACGCCTGATCGCGGAGCGTCGGCCGGACGCTCCGTACGTGGCACCGGATGTGTGGCCGCCGGGGCGCCCGACACGGGCGCAACGGCGGCCGCCGCGTTGTTCCGGGTGTTCGGGCGCGTTACTTGAGCGCGAGCCAGGCGACCGCGGCGACGACCGCCACGGCCACGACGACGCCGACGATCACGCCGATCCGCGGCCCGCCGCCCGCGGCGGCGGCCTGCCGGCCCTGCGGAGCCTCGTCGACGAACGCGCGGAACATCTGGGTGCTGCCGGCGGGGTCGTGGTTGCCCTGGGGGCCCTGGGTGTTAGCCATGGCCCGAGACCCTAGCGAATCCCCGACACCGGGCCCAAGCGGGGCGGTGCCACCCCCGCCACCTGCGCGTTTACTATCGCGATTACTTGCCTTTGCCAAGTTTTTGGGGCTCACCACCCCGTTTTTGCTTGCCTGCAGCAACCATCAATTCTATGGTTGCTCTAAGCAACAAAACGGGAGGTGCCCATGGCCGGGCCCGCGCAGTACGAGGAGCTGGTGCGACAGTTCAGCGCCTTCGGCGCGGTCAAGCGGGAGATGAACCGGATCATGCCGGCCGACTGCCACAGCGGCTCCGCGGCCGTACTCACACTGCTCGGCCGCCACGGCGACATGCGCATGAGCAAGCTCGCCGAGCTGTTGTCGGTGGACATGTCGGTCACCAGCCGCCACGTCGCCCACCTCGCCGAGCGCGGCTGGATCGAGCGCTCCCCCGACCCCGCCGACAAGCGCTCGCGCATCCTGCGCCTCACCCCGGCCGGCCGGACCCAGCTCGACGAGCTGTTCCGGCGGACCACCCACCTGCTCGCCGAGCGCCTGTCCGACTGGTCCGACGAAGAGGTCGGCCGGCTCGCCCAGCTGATGGAACGGCTCAGGGACAGCTTCGGCGACTGCCGGGCCGCGCCCCGGCCGGCGCCTCCCGCCGCCGAACCACCCACCCGTACACCCGCAAGCACATAAGAGAAGGAAGCCCATGGCAACGACCACACCAGCCGGTGTGCGGGCTCATGCCAAGCACGGGGGAGGCTCCTTGGAAAGCCACGCTCCGATGACCCACCGGCAGATCATGGAGGCACTGTCCGGGCTGCTGCTCGGCATGTTCGCCGCCATCCTGTCCTCCACCATCGTCACCAACGCCCTGCCGGAGATCGTCAACGACCTCGGCGGCGGGCAGAGCGCCTACACCTGGGTCGTCACCGCCTCGCTGCTGGCCATGACCGCCTCCACCCCCCTGTGGGGCAAGCTCGCCGACCTGGTCAGCAAGAAGGCGCTGGTCCAGATAGGCCTGATCATCTACGTCATCGGCTCCGTCGTCGCCGGTCTGGCGCAGAACCCGGCGATGCTGATCACCGCCCGCGCCATCCAGGGCCTGGGCGCCGGCGGCCTGGCCGCGCTGGCGCAGATCATCATGGCCGCGATGATCTCCCCGCGTGAACGCGGGCGTTACTCCGGCTACCTGGGCGCGACGTTCGCCGTCGCGACCGTCGGCGGCCCGCTGCTCGGCGGTGTCATCACCGACACCAGCTGGCTCGGCTGGCGCTGGTGCCTCTACGTCGGTGTGCCCTTCGCGCTCGTCGCGCTGATCGTGCTGCAGAAGACGCTGCACCTGCCCGTGGTCAAGCGGAAGGTCAAGGTCGACTGGGCCGGCGCCTTCTTCGTCACCGCGGCCGTCTGCCTGCTGCTCGTCTGGGTCACCTTCGCCGACGACAAGTACGCCTGGATGTCCTGGCAGACCGGCGTCATGGTCGGCGGCGCGGTCGTGCTGACGCTGATCTTCCTGCTCGTCGAGTCGAAGGCCGCCGAGCCGATCATCCCGCTGCGCCTGTTCCGCAACCGCACCATCACCCTGGCCTCGCTGGCCTCGCTGTTCGTCGGCATCGCGATGTTCGCCGGCACCGTCTACTTCAGCCAGTACTTCCAGCTGGCCCGCGACAAGTCCCCGACCATGTCCGGCGTCATGACGATCCCGATGATCGGCGGCCTGTTCGTGTCGTCCACGGTCTCCGGCATGATCATCACCAAGACCGGCCGCTGGAAGGGCTGGCTGCTGGCCGGCGGCGTGCTGCTGACGGCGGGCCTGGGCCTGCTGGGCACCATGCGCTACGACACCCCGTACTGGCACATCGCCGTCTTCATGGCGCTGATGGGCCTCGGCGTCGGCATGATGATGCAGAACCTGGTGCTGTGCACGCAGAACCAGGTGGCCCCGAGCGACCTGGGCGCGGCCTCCTCCGTCGTCACCTTCTTCCGCTCGCTGGGCGGCGCGGTGGGCGTCTCGGTGCTCGGCTCCGTCATGTCGACCCGGATCAGCAACTACGCGTCCGACACCATCGGGCAGCTGAGCCCGCAGGAGCAGGCGGCGGCCGCCAAGGCCTCCGGCAGCGGCGCGATACCCGACATGGACCTGCTGCCCCCGGGCATCCGGACCTGGCTGGAGAGCGCCTACGGGCACGGCATCGCCGACATCTTCCTCTACGTCGCCCCGATCGCCCTGCTCGCCTTCCTGGTGACCCTGTTCATCAAGGAGGTCCCGCTGCGCACCTCGGGCGCACTGGCCCAGGCCGCGGAGGAGACGTCCCCGGCCCCGGCGCAGGCCGCCGCCGAGGCGCCCGCACCGGCCGCCGGCCAGGTGCCGGCCGGCACCGCCGCCGAGACCGCGGCCGAGACGGTCGCCGGTCCGGAGGCCACGGCCGCGCAGCCGCTGTCCGCCGTCGCCACCCTCGCCCGCCCGGAGGAGTCCGCCGGCGGCGGCATCCCGGTGCACGGCTTCGTGCGGGGCGCCGACAGCGCGCCCGTGCCGCAGGCGGCCGTCACGCTGATCTCCCTGGCGGGGCGTCAGCTGGGCCGGTCGGTGGCGCAGTCCAACGGCTCCTACGCGGTGGACGCGCCCGGCACCGGGTCGTACGTCCTGATCGCCGCCGCCGACGGGCACCAGCCGCAGGCGTCCACGGTCGTGGTGAACGGCGAACCGGTCGCCTACGACATCCTGCTCAGCGGCACCAGCGGACTGAGCGGAACGGTGCGCGCCGTCGGCAGCGGACTGCCGGTGAAGGACGCCATGGTGATCGTCACCGATGTGCGCGGCGACCTGCTGGCCACCGGGACCACCGGTGAGGCGGGCGAGTTCACCTTCGCCGAGCTGGTGCCGGGCGCGGTGACCGTCGCCGTGAACGCCGCCGGGTACCGGCCGCGGGCGCTGCCCGTCGAGGTCGGCGGCACCGGGGTGACCCGGGTCGAGGTCGAGCTGGAGACCGGCGCCCAGGTGCAGGGCGTGGTCCGCGCACCGCACGGGCCGCTGGCCGACGCCCGGGTGACGCTGGTCGACGCGGCGGGCAACGTCGTCGGCACGGCGACGACCGGCGCGGACGGGGCGTACGCCTTCACCGACCTGGACGGCGGCGAGTACACCGTCATCGCCACGGGCTACCCGCCGGTGGCCACCGCGCTGACGGTCACCGGCGGCGGAGTCGACGACCACGACATCGCGCTCGCCCACCCGGGCGAGTAGCCCGGCCCCGGCCCGCGGCACCCGGGCGCGTCCCGCAGTGGAGACGCGCCCCGCCGCGGGCCGATCGCGTCACGACCATTTTCTTCAGGTTTTTCAGGTTTTGCAGGGAGATACGGGATGCCACTGACCGCGAGGATCCGCACCCGGGACGGATGGGCCGTGTCGCACGCGGTCGTCACGGTGACCGACGCGACCGGCACACAGGTGCTGCGCGCCGAGGCGGACGCCGAGGGCGCCGTCCGGGACACCACGGCGCTGGCACCCGGGGCGTACACCGTGATCATCACGGCGGTCGGGTACGCGCCGGCCGCCGCGAGCGCCGTCGTCACCGCGAGCGGGCGGGCCGAGGTCGGGACGGTGACGCTGGCCCGGCAGGGCGGCGCGGAGCTGCCGCCGCCCGGGCCGTGGACCGTCGACCCGGCGCACTCCAGCGTGGCCGCCGTCGCCCAGCACCTGGGCATCTCCAGTGTGCGCGGGCGGTTCACCGAGTTCGCGGCCTCGGTGGAGGTCGCGCCGGACGACATCGCCAAGTCCCGGGTGGAGGCGGTGATCCGGGCGGCGTCCATCGACACCGGCAACGGGATGCGCGACACCCATCTGCGGTCCGCGGACTTCCTGGACGTGGAGCGGTACCCGGAGATCACCTACCGGTCCACCGGGCTGACCGAGGCCGGTCCCGACCGCTGGACCGTCCACGGTGAGCTGGCCATGCGCGGGGTCGTCCGCCCCGTCGACCTGGACCTGGCCTACCTGGGCACCGGCGCGGACCCCTGGGGCGGCACCCGGGCGGCCTTCCGCGCCACGGCCGAACTGCGGCGCGAGGACTTCGCGATGAACTACAACCAGGTCCTCCAGGCGGGCATCGCGGCCATCGGCACCACGCTGCGGGTGGAGCTGGACATCCAGGCGGTTCAGGGGGAGTCGCTGCCCGCCGCGTAGCGGCCGGCGACGGCGTGCACCGCCCGCCGCACGCGGCCCGTCAGGGGTTGTTGTGCGCGTCGACGATGCGGCGGGCGAGGTCGCGCAGCTTCACGTTCTCCCGCTGCGAGGCGCGCACCAGGCTGTCGAAGGCGCCGGCCGCGTCGATGTCCAGGCGCTCCATGAGGATGCCGGTGGCCTGGCCGATCAGGTCCCGGGTGTGCATCGCCTGGGTGAGCTGCTCGCGCACGGTCGCGGAGTCCAGGGCTATGCCGACGTGCGCGGTGAACAGCCGCCCGATCCGCAGCGCCGTCTCGTCGAAGGCGCGCGGCTTGCGGGAGTAGGCGGTGAGCACGGTCAGCCGGCGGCGGTCGGCGCGCAACCGCAGCGACAGCACGGACCGCAGCCCCAGTCCGGACAGCGTGTCCTCGCCCTCGTCGCCCTCACTGTCCGTCACCTCGGCCACCGGAGCGGTCCACAGCCGGTCCCAGTACGGCCGGCCGTCGTCCCGCGGGTGGCCGTCCTCGGCGGCGCGCACCACCTCGTCGGTCCAGGCGAGCGTGCGGCGCCGGTTGTTCCGCTCCATCACGGAGATGCCCGCGTGGTCGGCTCCGGGCACCAGGTCCACGGCGAGCCGCACGGCGGTGTCGAGGGTGCCGGCCGGGCTGGACGTCTCGTGCAGTCGGCGGGCCGCCGTGGTAAGCGCTTCCGCCAGTTCGACACCGGCAGGCAAATGGGGCAAATCAGAAAACCGGGACGCAACCACCACGAACCTCTTCGGCATGCACGGCCGAAAGGCCGTGCGCAGGAGAGCTCCGCAGCACATTCCCGACTGCGAGCACAGGACGTACAAACTTTAGCCGCTTTCGCCGATCCGCTCCGACGTGGTGCAATGGGTGGACGGGTCAGGAAGTGGCCTTACCGGAATCCCGGACGCATGTCTGTCAGGTGAGTACCGTGCCCTTCCTCCCCCCACCCCCCGAACCGGGCGCCCCGCCCGAGCGGGTCCTGCTGCCGTTCCCGCCCGAGGTCGACTTCTCCAACGCGGACGGGCTGCTGCCGCTGATCATGTCCCAGGCCCGCCCCGCCAAGGGCCGCCGGCCGCGGGTCGTGGTCCTCGACCTCACCGCGACCCGGTTCATGGACTCCCAGGGTGTCCGCCTCATCAACGACGTACGGCATCTGCTGCGCCCCGGCACCTCGGTGTACGTGGTGGCCCGCCCGGAGAGCGTGGCCAGCCGGGTGCTGGAGCTGACCGGCCTGCGCCGCGACGTCCCCGTGTACGACAACCTCGACGAGGCGATGGCCGCCTAGGCCCTGTCGTTTGGATCATGTCGGTTTCGCGGGGCGTGGCACGCACATCTGCGCCGTCGAGTGGCGTCGGCCCCGTCCGAACGGCACCCCCTAGTCTGACGCCATGGCACCGAACATCGCGACGAACACCCGCGTCTCCCTCGACGAACTGCTCGACTTCGTACGGCCCCGGCACCGCGCGATCCTGCTGACCCGGCGGGCGGACGGCGGCCCTCAGGGCTCCCCGCTGACCTGCGGGGTCGACGACTCGGGCCGGATCGTCGTTTCCACCTACCCCGAGCGCGCCAAGACCCGCAACGCCAAGCGCGACCCGCGGGTCAGCCTGATCGTGCTCAGCGACGACTGGAACGGTCCCTGGGTGCAGGTCGACGGCACCGCCGAGGTCGTGGACTCGCCCGAGTCCATGGAGCCGCTGGTGGAGTACTACCGGAACATCGCCGGGGAGCACCCCGACTGGGACGAGTACCGCCGGGCGATGCTCAAGCAGGGCAAGTCCATCATCCGGATCACGCCGGAGCGTTGGGGCCCGGTGGCGACCGGCGGCTTCCCGGCGCGGCTGGTCGAGGGGGAGTAGCCCGGTCCGGCCGGTCGGGTCGGCTCCGGGTGCGGACAGTCGTCCCGGCCGCGGACGGTCGTCCCGGCTGCGGGCGGTCGTCCCGGCTGCGGGCGGTCGTCCCGGCTGCGGGCGGTCAGGTCGGACGGCGGGCGGTCGGCCCCGCTGCGAACCGTCGTCCCCGCTGCGGACGGTCAGGTCGGACGGCGGGCGGTCAGTGCCGGCCACGGGCGGGCCAGTGCCTACCGGGGGGGGAGGGCCGGCCCCGGCATGGGCAGGTCAGTCCTCGCTGCGGGGGTCTGTGCCGGCTACGGACGGTTGTCCCGGCTGCGGGCGACCATCGCCTCCATGCCCGCGACCAGCAGGTCCAGGGCGAAGGCGAAGTCCCGCTCCATCATCTCCTCGACCGTGTCGCCGCCGCGGGCCTCCATGATCCTCGTGGACTCGCCGATGACCTCGGCGGCGTCCGGTGACCGCGTCACCGCGGTCATGGCGTCGCGGTGGTACTCGTCGGCGGTCATGCCGGTCGCGGCGACACGGGCGAGGAAGTGGCCCTCGATCGTGCCGTAGCCGTACACGAACTGGAAGACGGCGGAGATGGCCCCGGTCAGCCCGTGCGCGGGCAGTCCCGTCTTCCGGATGACCTGCTGGATCACCCGGGAGAACGCCAGCGCGTTGGGCCCGATGTTGAGGTACTTCCCGGCCAGCGGCGACAGCCAGGGGTGGCGCACCAGCAGGGCCCGGTACTCCCGGGCCAGCGCGCGCAGCTGGTCGCGCCAGTCCTCGTCGGCGTCCGGATCGGGCAGCGCGGGCTCGCCGAAGGCCGCGTCCAGCGCGAGTTCGAGCAGGTCGTCCTTGGTGTCGACGTACCAGTAGACGGACATCGCCGTCACGTTCAGTTCTGCGGCGAGCCGGCGCATGGAGAACTTGGCCAGGCCCTCGGCGTCCAGCAGCCGGACCGTGGCCTCGGTGATGCGCTCCCGGTCCAGCCCCGACGGCTGCCCGCCGCCGCGCCCGCCGCGGCGGGCCCCGCCCTCCAGCCAGACACTGGGCCGCGGCCCGCGCTCGGACCGCTGGGCTGCCCTCACCATGGCGCACCTTCCTCGACTCGCCGACGCCGGTTCATGCTAGGCACCCCGGTACGGGGCGCGCCGACCGCCCGCTGCCCGCGGGCGGCCCGGTCCGTCAGGCCTTCTTCCCCGAGTCTGCCCGATCCGCCCGGTGCAGCAAGGCCCCGGCGACCAGCCCGCCGAGCAGCACGGCCACCGCGCCGACCAGCAGACTCGTCTCCAGTCCCGAGGAGTACGCGTCGGTGATCCGGGCCCGCTCGCCGTCGGAGCCGGCCGCGGCCAGCGCCACCGGCAGCGAGCCGGCCGCCACCGGGACCAGCGCCGCGAACCGCGCGTTCAGCACCGCGCCCAGCACGGCCACCCCGAGGCCGGTGCCGAACTCGGCGAGGGTGCCGTTGATCCCGGCGCCGACGCCCGCCTTGTCCCGGGGGATGGAACTCATGATCGCGTGCGACATGACCGGGCTGCCGACGGCCGTGCCCGTCCCGATCAGGACCAGGCCGAGCAGTGTGCCGGCGTAGCCGTGCGCGGTGAGTGTGGCGATCGACACCAGTCCGGCCGCCATCAGCCCCATGCCGAGGCCGATGGAGACCGGGGTGCCCATCCGCGCCGACCACTTGGTGGCCACGCCCGTGAAGTTGAGGGCGACGACGGTCAGCGCCATCGGCGCGGTGCGCAGGCCGGCTTCCAGCGGACCGTAGCCGAGGACGAACTGGAGGTACTGGGTGAGCAGGAACAGCGCGCCGCCCATGCCGAAGGTGATCAGCACGAGACCGCCGACCGAGGCCGTGAAGCGGCGGATGCGGAAGAACTGCGGGTCGAGCATGGGGTGAGGGATCCGGCTCTCCCAGTACGCGAAGGCGGCGAGCACCGCCGCGGCCCCGGCCGCGGTGCCCAGGACCCGGACGGACGCCCAGCCGTGCTCGGGGCCGGAGATGATCGCGTAGACCAGGGAGGCCATGCCGATGGTGGAGAGCACGGCGCCGACGACGTCGGGCCGGTCGCCCTGGCGGTTGCGGGACTCGGGGACGTAGGCGGCGACGGCCACCAGGGCGAGGACCACGACCGGCAGGTTGACCAGGAAGATCGCGCCCCACCAGAAGTGGTTCAGGATGAACCCGCCGACCAGCGGACCGGCCGCGAAGCCCAGCGAGTTGACGGCGGCCCAGATGCCGATCGCCCGGGGCTGCTCCTCGTGCGTGAAGATCTGCATCACGACGGCGAGGGTCGTGGTCAGCAGCAGCGCGCCGCCGATCCCCATACCGGCCCGCGCGGCGATCAACTGACCGGCGGATCCGGCCAGTCCGGCCACCAGCGAGCCCGCGCCGAACAGGGTCAGGCCGACGATCAGCATCCGCTTGCGGCCGTAGCGGTCGGCGGCGTTGCCCGCGGTGAGCAGCAGTCCCGACTGCACCAGGGAGTAGGCGTTGATCATCCACTGGATGTCGGCGGTGGAGGCGTCCAGTTCCCGGGTGAGGGAGGGGATCGCCACGTTCAGGACGGTGTTGTCCAGCAGGACGGTGAGCTGCGCGAGGCAGATGACTCCGAGGATCAGCCAGCGGCGGGCGTGGCCCTGGGGCTGCCCGGCCGCCTGACCCGGGGACCGGTCGGGGGCCTGTTCCTGTGGGGACGTCGTCATGTTGTACACCGTAGAACAGCTCCCATACGGTGTACAACACGGCGTGGGCGGACAACGGTGAGGGCGGTGGCTCCCGCGACTCCCCGCCCTCCCCGCCCGTTCCTGCCCGGGTCGTTCCGGCGCCTCAGCCGTCGGTCGTGGGCTGCGTGAGGTCGTAGAAGGTGGCCGACCCGACCGTCACCTCCGTGAAGTTCTCCTCCACCCAGGAGGCGATCTGTGCGGACGTGCCGGAGTCGCCGCCCCTGCCACCGCCCATGCCGCCACCGGCGACGAAGTAGTGGATCTTCCCTTCGGTCACGTACTGCTGGAACCGGCCGAGCGTCGGCGACGGGTCGGTGCCGTTGAAGCCGCCGATCGCCATCACCGGCTCACCGGTGGCGAGTTGGTAACTCGCCGCGTTCTGCGCGCCGACGGCCGCGGCGGCCCAGGTGTAGTCGTCGGCGTCGGCCGCCAGCAGCGCCTTCGCCTCGGAGTCGACGTTCGCACCGCCGAGCAGCCCGCCCATGCCGCCGCCCGCGCGGCCCCCGGGCGTGCCCGACTCGGCACTGCCACCGGGCGCGACGGGCAGTGTCCGACCGTTCTGGCCGCCCTGGCCGCCCTGGTTGTTCTGGTTGTTCTGGTTGTTCTGGTTGTTCCGGCCCGTCGGGCCGCCGCCCGGGAAGCCGTCCGTGCCGCCGCCGGGCGGGGCCTGGCCCTGCCGGCCCTGCTGGTTCCCGCCGCCGGGGAAGCCGCCGCCCCCGCCGGGACCGCCGCCCATGCCCGCCCCGGCCGGACCGGCGGTGACGATGGAACCGGTGTGCGGCTCCTGCACCGTGCTCAGCGTGTACGCCGTCGGACCGGCCAGCGCGGCCACCAGGCCGAGCCCCGCCGCCGCGAGGGCCACGCGCCGCCCGGCCCGGCCGGCCAAGACCAGCCCGAGCGCGGCGACCAGACCGCCGACCAGCACGGGCCACTTCAGCCACGGCAGGTAGTCCGGCGTGCGGTCGAGCAGCACGTAGCCCCAGGCCGCGGTCGCCGTGGCGGCGGCCGCGAGCGCGAGCGAGGCGCCGATGCCGTGCCGCCTCTCCCACAGGGCCGCGGCTCCCATGCCGACCACGGCCGCGAGGTACGGGGCGAGGGCCACCGTGTAGTACTGGTGGAAGATGCCGGCCATGCAGCTGAAGACGGCCGCGGTCATCAGCAGCGAGCCGCCCCACACCAGGAACGAGGCGCGGGCGGCGTCGGTCCGCGCGGCCCTCCGGGTCACGGCCAGGCCCGCGACGAGCAGGATCAGCGCGGCGGGCAGCAGCCAGGAGATCTGGCCGCCGATCTCGGAGTTGAACATCCGGTCCCAGCCGGTCTCGCCCCACTGCCCGCCGCCGCCCATGCCGCCGCCACCGCCGCCGACACTGCCGGTCTCCTCGCCGTTCAGCCGGCCCAGACCGTTGTAGCCGAAGGTCAGCTCCAGGAAGCTGTTGTGCTGCGACCCGCCGACGTACGGCCGCGAGGACGCCGGCCACAGCTCGACGACCGCCACCCACCAGCCGCCGGACACCACCAGCGCCGCGGTCGCCAGGGCCAGCTGGCCGAGCCGCCGGCGCAGCCGCACCGGGGCGCAGACGCCGTACACCAGCGCCAGGGCCGGCAGGATCAGGAACGCCTGGAGGGTCTTGGCGAGGAACGCGAAGCCGATCACGGCCCCGGCCCACACGAGCCACCTGGTCCGGCCGTCCTCCACCGCGCGCACCACGAGGTAGCAGGCGACGGACATCAGCAGCGCCAGCAGCGCATCCGGGTTGTTGAAGCGGAACATCAGCGCCGCGACGGGCGTCAGCGCCAGCACCGTGCCCGCGATCAGGCCGGCCGCCGGGCCGAAGCGGCGGCGCACGCCCGCGTACACCACGGCGACCGTGGCGACACCCATGAGCACCTCGGGCACCAGGATCGCCCACGGGTTCAGGCCGAAGATCCGCACCGACAGTTCCATCGGCCACAGCGCGGCCGGGGGCTTGTCGACGGTGATGGCGTTGGCCGCGTCCAGCGAGCCGAAGAAGAACGCCTTCCAGGACTGGCTGCCCGCCTGCACGGCCGCCGAGTAGAAGGAGTTGGCGTATCCGGAGGCACTCAGGTCGTAGAGGTAGAGCAGGCCGGTCACCAGGAGCAGGCCGAGGAAGGCGGGGCGCACCCAGCGGGGGTCCTCGGGCCGGCCGCGCCATGCCCTGCGGGCCAGCGGCGGCCGCGGTGCGCCGGGCGCGGGGGCGGCGGGGCGCGGGTCCTCAGGGCAGGAGGCGGAAGCGGCTCGGTGGGAGGTCCCGGAGGAGGGAGCGGCTCGGTGGCGGGCGTCCGGGGAGGGGGGTGCCCAGTCGGCCGGGTCCGGCGGGGGACTCGTCCGGTCGTACTGCGTGGTCATCGGAGGTTCCTCGCATGGTGGTCGGAAGGAGTGGACGGCCGGTCCGGGAACACCCACGCCCGGAAGAGCAGGAAGCGCAGCACCGTGGCCGCGAGGTTGGCGGCGACGAGGACCGCCAGTTCGGTGGAGTGGGCGGGGTCGCCGGTCGCCGCGTTGAGCGCGGCGAGCGAGCCGCTGGTCAGGGCGAGTCCGATGCCGAACACCACGAGCCCCTGCGCCTGGTGCCGCACGGCGCCGCCGCGCCCCCGCACCCCGAAGGTGAGCCGCCGGTTGGCGGCGGTGTTGGCGACCGCCGAGACCAGCAGGGCGAGCCCGTTGGCGGTCTGGGAACCGGTGAAGGCCCGGAAGCCGCTGTAGAGCAGCAGGTAGAACAGGGTGGACAGGACGCCGACGACGCAGAAGCCGACCAGTTGGCGGGCCAGTCCCTGCGGCACGTCCTCGATGTCCCGGTCGCGCGGGTCGTCACCGAACGGCCTCGCCAGCCGGTCCAGCGGCAGCGAACCGGTGGCCAGGGCCCTGCCGACCCGCCAGACGCCCTTGAGGTCCTCGGTCGCCGTCCGCACGATGTGCACGGTGGAGTCGGGGTCGTCGATCCAGTCGACGGGCACCTCGTGGATGCGCAGCCCGGCGCGCTCGGCGAGCACCAGGAGTTCGGTGTCGAAGAACCAGCCGGTGTCCTCCACGAGCGGCAGCAGCACCTGGGCGACGTCCCGGCGGATCGCCTTGAACCCGCACTGCGCGTCGGAGAACCGGGCCTGCAGCGAGCCGCGCAGGATCAGGTTGTAGGAGCGGCTGATGAACTCCCGCTTGGCGCCCCGCACCACGCGTGAACTGCGGCTCAGCCGGGAGCCGATGGCGAGGTCCGAGTGGCCGGAGATCAGCGGGGCGACCAGCGGCAGCAGCGCGTTGAGGTCGGTGGACAGGTCGACGTCCATGTAGGCGAGGACGGGGGCGTCCGAGGCCGCCCAGACGGTGTGCAGGGCCCGGCCGCGTCCCTTCCGGTCCAGGCGGACGGACCGGACCTCGGCCATCCGCTCCGCCAGCCGGGCCGCCACGTGCGGAGTGCTGTCCGTGGACGCGTTGTCGGCGATCGTGATGCGGAACGCGTAGGGGAAGGTGCTGCTGAGGTGCTCGTGCAGCCGGCGCACACAGGGCGTGAGGTCCTTCTCCTCGTTGTGGACGGGGATCACTACGTCCAGGACCGGGAGGCCGGCTCCGGCGGCCGGGAGGTGGTCCCGCGCCGGCAGGGTGCCGGGAGAGGAATCGGTTCGCATGGAACCGACTCTGCTCAGGCGCCCTGTCGTGCCGGTGTGGTGAGGCTGTGCCGCGGCTGTGAGTACGGCTCCGACGCCAACGGCGGTGCCGCGGCCGGCAGATGGAGCGTGAACACGGTCCGTCCGGGCACGCTGTCGACGGTCACGGCACCGCCGTGCGCGCTCGCCACGGCCTGCACGATGGCGAGGCCCAGACCGGTCGAGCCGGTGGCGCGGGTGCGGGCCGAGTCGCCGCGCGCGAACCGTTCGAAGACGTACGGCAGCAGCGCGGGCGGGACGCCCGGCCCGTCGTCCACGACGTCCACGGTGAGCCAGGGCCCGGCGCGGCGCACCCGGGCGGTGACGGTGGTGCCCGGCGGGGTGTGGTTGCGGGCGTTGCCGAGGAGGTTGACGAGGACCTGCTGGAGGCGTGCGGCGTCGGCGAGCACCGTGGCGGGCTCGTCGGGCAGTTCCAGACGCCAGTCGTGGTCCTGACCGGCCGCGCGGGCGTCGCTGACGGTGTCCACGACGAGCGGCACCAGGTCGGTCTCCTCGAACCGCAGCGGCCGGCCGGCGTCCAGGCGGGCGAGCAGCAGCAGGTCCTCGACAAGCAGCGTCATCCGGCCCGCCTCGGACTCGATCCGCCGCAGCGCGTGCCGGGTGTCGGGGCCGACGTCCTCCCGGCCGCGCCGGGTGAGTTCGGCGTAGCCGCGGATGGAGGCCAGCGGGGTGCGCAGTTCGTGGCTTGCGTCCGCGACGAACTGCCGGACCCGGGTCTCGCTCTCCTGGCGTGCGTGCAGCGCCCCGTGGATGTGGTCGAGCATCCGGTTCAGGGCGGCACCGACCCGGCCGACCTCGGTGTGCGGGTCGCACTCGGACTCCGGGACGCGTTCCTCGAGGTTGACCTCGCCGCTGTGCAGCGGAAGTTCGGAGACGCGGGTGGCGGTGGCGGCGACCCTGCGCAGGGGGCGGGTGGCGACGCCGACCAGGACGTACCCGGCGATCCCGGCGGCGACCAGTCCGGCGCCGGTGACGCTGACCTCGACCAGGATGAGCGTGCTGACGGTGTCGTCGGTGTCCTCGGTCGGCAACGCCGTGTAGAACGCACCGTTGCGGCCGCTCTCGTACGTCACCCGGTAGGTGCCCAGCTCCGGCACGTCCACGGTGTGCGGCTGCCCGTCGCGCGGTACGGCGGCGAGCGCGGCCAGCTGGGCGGCGGAGAGCGCGGCGGCCTGCGGGGTGGTGACGCCGTTCCGCTCCCGCGACTCGCTGACGATCCCCCGGGTCACCCGGCCGTCCTCGACGAGCGCGCCGATGGTGCCGAAGCCCTGCGGGCCCTTGACGACGAAGTCGAGCGGGTTGTCCTGGTCCGGCCGCCCGGGGAGCGGCCGGCCGTCCGCCGGACCGCCCGCCGCCCGCATGGCCACCTCGCGCAGCTGCCCGTCCAGCTGCTCGTAGAGATGGGACCGCAACGCGAGTGCGGTCACCGTGCCGATCACCGCGCACACCACCGCGATCAGCACCACGGACGCGACGACGAGCCGTGTCCGCAGGGTCCTCGGACGCGGTCGCCGCCGTCCGCTCACGAGACCGCGGGCTTGATCATGTAACCGGCGCCGCGCCGGGTGTGGATCATCGGCTCCCGTCCGGCGTCGATCTTCCGGCGCAGGTACGAGATGTACAGCTCGACGACGTTCGCCTGCCCGCCGAAGTCGTACGACCACACCCGGTCGAGGATCTGGGCCTTGCTGAGCACGCGCCGCGGATTGCGCATGAGGAAGCGCAGCAGCTCGAACTCGGTGGCCGTGAGGTGGATGTCGTCACCGCCGCGGGTGACCTCGTGGCTGTCCTCGTCGAGGGTGAGGTCGCCGACGACCAGCACCGACTCCGACCGGCGGTCGGCCGCGCCGGAGCGCCGGATCAGCCCGCGCAGCCGCGCGACGACCTCCTCCAGGCTGAACGGCTTGGTGACGTAGTCGTCCCCGCCGGCGGTCAGTCCGGCGATCCGGTCCTCGACGGCGTCCTTGGCGGTCAGGAACAGCACGGGCACGTCGGGCAGTTCGCGGCGCAGCCGGCCGAGGATGGACAGCCCGTCCATGTCCGGCAGCATCATGTCCAGGACGACGGCGTCGGGCCGGAACTCGCGCGCCGTCCGGATGGCGTCCTGGCCGTCCTTCGCGCTGCGGATCTGCCAGCCCTCGTACCGCAGGGCCATGGACATCAGCTCGGTGATCGACTGCTCGTCGTCCACCACAAGCACGCGGACGGGGCTCCCGTCCGGCCTGAGCAGTTCGGTGCGCCCCTGGGGCGAGATCGTGGTCATACCGCACACGATGTCCGGGGCCTGTGAGAGCACTCTTTCGGCAACCTGTGTTTTCCCTGAGAAACGCAGAGGGCGCGCTCAGCCGGGCCGGGCCGCCCGCGCCCCGCTCACCCGGGGAGCCGGAAGAGCCGCGCCGCGTTGTCGTGGCACACGCCCCGCAGCCACGCCTGCCCGAGCCCGAGCCGTTCCAGCGCGTGCAGCTGGTGGAGGTAGGGGTACGGGATGTTCGGGAAGTCCGAGCCGAGCAGGATCCGGTCGCCGAGGCCGGCCAGCCGGGGCAGCGCCCGCCGCGGGAACGGCGCCAGGCGCTCGCTGAAGTCGGTGAACGCCATGGTGGTGTCCAGCCGCACCTCCTCGTACCGCTCGGCGAGGTCCAGGAAGTCCTCGTACTCGGGCATCCCCAGGTGCGCCACGACCAGCCGCAGCCGGGGGTGCCGCGCCAGTACCCGGGCGACCGGCCCGGGGCCGGTGTGCCTGCCGGGCGCGGGCCCGGACCCCCAGTGGATCACCACCGGCACGCCCGCCTCGGCGAGCAGCCCCCAGGCCCCGTCCAACCGCTCGTCGGCCGGGTCGTACGCGCCGACCTGCACATGCGCCTTGAACACCCGGGCCCCCGCCTCGACCGCCTCCCGGACGTACTCCACGACGCCCGGCTCGGGAAAGAGCGTCGAGGTGTGCAGGCAGTCGGGCGTGCGTCCGGCGAAGTCGGCCGCCCAGCCGTTCAGCCAGCGCGCCATGCCGGGCTTGTGCGGGTAGAGCATGGCGGTGAAGGCCCGCACGCCGAACTCCCGCAGCAGTGCCGCCCGTTCCCTCTCCTCCGCGCGGTAGGTGATCGGCCACTCGACGCCGCCGGTCAGCGGGCCGAGCGCGTCGAAGTAGGCCCACACCTTGCGGAGCACCCGCTCCGGCATGAAGTGCGTGTGCACGTCGATCAGCCCGGGCAGCCCGAGCCCTTCCCAGAACCGCCGCACACGGACGGCTTCGCCGCGCATGCCCGTACGGGTGTCCATCTGGGTGTCCCTTTGGGTGTCCCTTTGGGTGTCCCTTTGGGTGCCCGTGCGGGTGTCCCCATGGTTGTCCGGCGGAGCGCACATCCCGACACGATCACCCGCCCCGGCCCGTCGGGTCCACCCCCTGTCGCACCCCGGCCCCCTCCTTCCCCTCTCCCTTCCTCAGAACAACCCGTCCTGCGCCTCCGCCCGCTCCTTGAGCCGGAGCGCCCGGACCGGCACCGCGAACTCCCGCGCACCGGCCGGAACCAGCCCCCACCCCGTCAGCAGCCGGGTGTCCAGCACCACGACCCCTTTCGTCCCCGTCGCCAGATGCAGATCCGGACCGGCGGCAGCCACCAGTTCCCCGCTCACCACACCCCCGGCGACCAGTGACCCGACCTCCCCCACGGCCGCCGGCGCCCCCGCCAGCCCGAACGCCGCGACATGGTCGACGGGACGGAACGGCGCACGGTCGAGCGACTCCGGCCACCCGCTCAGCGCGACCGCCCGCGCGTGCAGCTCCGCCAGCTGCGCGGCCCGTTCGGCCTCGGACGCCGGGAGCGCCGCCCGCGCGGCCCGCTTGTCGGCGTACGGCACCCGGTCGGGCACGCCCAGCGCGGCGCGCAGCAGTTCCTCGGTGCGCCGCGCCGCCATCAGCGGCCCGCTGCCCAGCCAGCTGAAGCAGACCGCCCCCTGCTCCAGCAGCCGCGCCGGGCCTCGTTCCACCGCGGTGATCCCCACCTTGGCCATGCCCGGCCCGAACCACGCCAGATAGACGCGGTAGGGCCGAGGATCGTCGGCGACGGTGTCGGCGGCCACCGAGTGCGCCCGGTCCAGCCGGGCACACTCCTCGCAGCGCGCCCCCGCGCTCCGCGCCGGCACCTCCGCACCGAGCGGACACACATGCCCCCGCGCCCCCACGCAGGTCCGCCTGCCCCCTTCCTCGACCCCGAAGGCCACCCGTTTCCCCCAGGTCAGCGCACTGCGCCGGCCACCGTCCCACACCAGCACGGGTCCGTCCGCCGCCCAGCGCAGCCCCGCGCACCTCCAGATCCGTCCCATCCCTGCCGAGAGTAGGGGCCACCACTGACAACGGCCTCCCGTCCGGCAGTTCAGCTCCCGACCGGGCGCCGTGGGAACCGCCCGGACGACGGCCCGCGACGGTGCGCCCTGCACCGGGAGCGCCTCGTTCCCGACCGACTGCACCGTGCACGGAGTACGAACAGGACATGAGGAGCGGCCTGCGCCGCCGACCGCCGTCGACGAGGAACCGTCTTCACCGCTCACGCACCGCGCCGAACCCGTCCGCAGGCAGGCACATGCGGTCAGGATGACCGTCCTTCCGTTCAGAACGTCTCCACTCCCTCCCCCTGCCCCTCCCCGGACTCCACGCAATGCCGGAGGCCCCGTGGATCACTCCACGGGGCCTCTGGTCTGCTGTGCACTCGGCAGGATTCGAACCTGCAACCTTCTGATCCTTAGCTCTATGTGGATCGGTCACGAACGGTCGTACCGGCCGCACTACGGCCCGGGAGGGGCGCTGCCGGACGAGGTGGGTCGCTGTCGTTGCTGTACTTCGCTGCTGTACCGCGCCGGGTGCCTCCGGAGGACGGCTGCCGGGCCGATGTCGCTGCCCCGCGCTGCGCGCACTGCCTCAGCCGGTTCGCTCACCGTGGTGTTCACGTCTTGATCCTGACGGCGGTGACGCGGCGGTGATAGTAAGCGTAGGCAAGCAGCAGGAGCATCGGGCCCCATAGGTTCATCAGACCGCTGACTGTCATGGCCAGGATGTTCCAGCCCGGGGCGTACGGCCAGGCGTCCGTTCCGATAGCGAGCGCGTTGTACAGCCAGAGGCCCAGGGCCGCAGTGAGCAGGAGGCCACCGATCGTGGCGGGGACCAGCGCGGCGGCGGGCGGGATGCGCCTGCCGCCGAGCCGAGGGACCCAGGCGGGAATCCTCTCCCCCCACGCCCGGACCAGACCGAAGCTGAGCAGCGCGGCGAGCTCGGAGAGGACGCTGAGTGCGACGACGTAGGCGATATGGCCCGCCGTCGGTGCCAGAGGCTCGCCGCCCATGCCGTGGCCGATGACCGGCAGGCGCCATATGCACACAGGAAGCGCGACGAGCGGGATGGCATGAGCGACGCGTTCGGCCCACACCGGGACGGGTAACTCGGTGGCTGTTGTGGTCACGGCTCCAGCATGCGTCGACCTCCGGCAGGTGATCGTCACGCTAGCGGTCGGTCCTTGTTACGCCGCCAGGACGACGCGGCGCCTCGGCCTCCTAGCGCGCAAGGCTTACTCCCGGTCCTCCTCGAAGTACCCGGCGCCCATCGAGCCGGGGAACCCGACCCGCATGTTCGCCCTGCGCGCCCGTCGCGCCGGCCTCCGGATGATCCCAGGCGATGGGCGGGAGCGGCACCGGCCAGTCGATGCCGCTTGCTGTACTTCGCTGCTGTACGCCGCTGAAACGCAAGAGGCCCCGGATCTCTCCGGGGCCTCTCACCTGTGTGCACTCGGCAGGATTCGAACCTGCAACCTTCTGATCCGTAGTCAGATGCTCTATCCGTTAAGCTACGAGTGCTTGTCTCTTCAGTTTTCTCGCCGCTCCCCGGGCTTTTTCGGCCCCGCTCGCGGCGACAGGAAGAACATTACATGACTGCCGCCGTCATGTGAAATCCGTTAGGCCCACCCCTTGTGACCTGCGGAAACGTCGGATCCGGCGGGATGCGGGGATACGGGATGCGCAGGAGCACCGGCCGCGGAGGCCGGGCTTCGCGCGGTGTGGCGCGTGGCCGACACGCGGCGGCGGGATCGCCCGGTCCGGGATCGTGCCCGGGAAACGACTCAGGGAGTTCAGCTGTCATCAGCCGAACTCCCTGATCATGGGGCGGAGGCGGAGGGATTTGAACCCTCGATGGGCTTTAAGGCCCAAACCGCATTAGCAGTGCGGCGCCATAGACCGGACTAGGCGACGCCTCCTTGCACGATCTTCCCGCGCGAGCGCGAGCGGATGGTGCGTGCCGATGATGACACAACCGTGTGGGGTGTCACCAATCGCCCCCCACGGTACTAGGCGGGGAGCCCGCAGGGCAAAGCACTTCCGGTAGACAGGCGGTCGTGGCGCAACGTCCCGTGCGGTGGCGCGTTGAGCAGGTCATGACGCGGATCAACTCTTCGGACAGCCGCCGGTCCCCAGCCTCCCCGGCCTCCCCTTCCGCCCTCCGTCCCGTCGCCCGGTCCGCCTCCCGGCACAATGCCTCGCCGCTGCGGCGGCTGCTCGCCGGTGCCGCCGCCTCCGTCGCCGCCCTCGCCGCGACGGCCGCGGCGCCGCCCGTGGCGTACGCGCAGGAGCCGGCGCCGCACGGGGACCGACTCGTCGTCACCGTGCACGGGGCGGGCGGTGGGGCGGACGGGACGTACGAGGTGCGCTGCCGGCCCAGTGGGGGCAGCCATCCCGACCCGGCCGGGGCCTGCGCGGCCGTCGAGGAGAACACGCGGTGGGGGCAGAACGCCTTCGCGCCGGTGCCGCGCGACGCCGTCTGCACCATGCAGTACGGCGGCCCCGCCACCGCCCGGATCACCGGCACCTGGGCGGGCCGTCCCGTCGACGCGACGTACGACCGGGCGAACGGGTGCGCGATCGCCCGCTGGGACCGGCTCGTCCCCCTGCTGCCCGAGCAGCGCTCCGTCGGGCGCCCGTGAGGCGGGCCGGGGGCGCGCGGGGGCGTGCGTCGGCGAGTCGGGGCACAGGGGGCGTAAAGGTCCCGCGAACGTTCGGACGGCGTCGGCGCAGGCAGTCACGGGTCCGGGGCTACCGGGCGTCACATCACCGTCACTTTCGAGTGCGACGTCCGTCGCATCCGGCGTCGCGGGCGCAACCCCAGCCCTTAGACTCCCTCGCGTGACACGTTGCGGGCAGGTTGGCAAGATGGCCCGAGCGGTCGGCACGTCGCGGTAACAGGGAGGAAGCGTCTCGTGAGCAGCAGGCCATCCCGAGGCGCTGCTCGCCTCGCAGCCATACTGGACGCGCTTCCCGACGCGTTGGTGCTGGTCAACGCCAACGGAACGGTCGTCAACGCCAACACCATCGCCCTGGAGGCCTTCGAGACCCCGGGCACGGCGCTGGTCGGGCGCGGTCTGCTGGACCTGCTGCCGCAGTTCGACTCCAAGCTCATCCCCGGGTCCATGCGGCGGCCCGACCACATCGACCCCCGGGCGCGCACCAAGCCGACGCGGATGATCGCCCGGCGGACCGACGGGAGCGAGTTCCCGGTCGAGGTCACCAGTGCGAATCTGGAGAACAGCCAGCAGGCGTACGACAGTTACGGCTACACCGGCGACGAGCTGCTGATGCTCGTGGTCCGTGACCTCTCCGGCACCGTCGACACCGAGGCGGAGCTCGCGCGGTCGCAGCGGCAGACCGAGATGATCCTGCGCGCCGCCTCCGAGGGTGTCGTGGGCACCGACACCGACGGGCGGATCGTCCTCGTCAACCCGGCCGCCGCCCAGATCCTGGGCTACCGGGCCGGTGAACTCGGCGGGCGCGAACTGCACACGCTCGTCCTGCACTCCCGCGCCGACGGCTCCCCCTTCCCGTACGGCGAGTCGCCGCTGGCCGACACCCTGCGCTCCGGACGCAAGCACCGGGTGCGCGGGCAGGTGCTGTACGCCAAGAGCGGCGACAAGGTGCCGGTCGACCTGACGACCGCGCCGGTGCGCGACGGCGACCAGCTCGTCGGCGCCGTGATGACCTTCGCCGACCGGCGCCCCTTCGACGCGCTGGTTCAGGAGAAGGAGGAGGCCGAGCAGCGGCACGCCGAGGAACTGGAGCGGCTCGCCGAGGAACACGCCTCCGAACTCACCGCCCTGCGCCAGAGCCACGTCGCCGAGCTGGAGGAGCTGCGCGAGCGGCACGAGGAGGAACTCGCCGCGAACGAGGAGCGGTACGCCGCGCTCGGCGAGCGGGAGAAGGACCGTTACGAGGCCCTCGCCGCCCGGCACGAGCAGCTGCTCACCCTGCTCGGGCAGTCGCTGCGCGGCCCGCTGGAGGAACTGCGGCGCGAGCTGTCGGCGCTGGCCGCCGACGACGCCGGACAGCTGTGGCCCGAGGCCAACCAGGTGCTCCACCATCTGTCGGCCGGCTACGCCCGGATCACCACCCTCATCGACAACGTCCTCGGCTACCAGCGGCTCGACGTCGGCACCGAGCAGGTCACGCGGACGAAGGTGATGCTCGACGCCGTCGTCGCCGCCGGTGTCGACGGCGCCGTGGAGCTGATCGGGCCCGGGCGGGTGCAGTTCGCGGTGCACGCGCCGCCCATCGAGGCCGAGGTCGACCCCCGGCTGCTCGCGACGGCCCTCGCGCATCTCGTCGCGGACGTCGCGGGCGTGGACGCCACCGGCAACACGCCCGTGGCGGCGGGCGGTTACCTGGACAACACGGTCGTGGTCGCGGCGGCGCAGCGCGGCGAGGTCGTACGCATCGAGGTGCGCGGGCCGTACAGCGGCGGCGACCCGGTGCACGAGCCGATCGTGCGCGGGATCGTACGGGCGCACGGCGGTGTGCTGCAGACGCACGAGGTGCCGGGGATGAGCGGCAGCGCGTTCGTGCTGGAGGTGCCGATCGGCGGCGGAGCGGGGGCCGTGGCGCCCGCCGCGCTGCCGGCCGGTGTTCCGGCCGCTGCTCCGAGTGGTGCTCCCGGTGGTGCTGCGGGTGGTGCTCCCGGTGGTGCTCCGGGTGAGGAGGCCGCGTCCGTCGAGGCGGCCGAGGCCGCCGAGGCGGCTCCCGGCGGCGGGCGGCGGCGGGCACGGCGGTCCTCCGTGGACGCCTTCCTCGACAGCGAGGTGCCGGGCGCGAACGACGCCCCGGACACCGCTCCCACCGGGCGGCGCAGGCGCCGCGCGGCCGCCGCGGAGCCCGCACAGGCACAGCTTCCGGCACAGGCGTCCGGCGAGGGCGCGGGCGTGTCCGGCGGGACCGGGCGGCGCCGCGGCCGGCCCGCCGAGGGCTCGGCACCCGGTGGCGCGCCGGGCTCCTCCGTCGAACTCGCCGGTGCCGGGGTGTCGGAGGGGGCCGTCGTCACTGCCGCCGAGCACGCGGCGGGCGCTGCCGCGTCGAACACGGGGCTGGGCGGGACCGTACCGCCGCAGGGAGTGCCCGCGTCGGCCGGGCGGCCGGTGCCGGCCAGGTCCGGCGAACAGCACGCGCTGCCGCCGGCGCTGCCCGCGCCGTCCGGTGGGAACGGGGCGGCCGAGGCGCCGTCGGCCGAGGTCCAGGTGCATGTTCCGGCCCAGGGCCCGGGACAGCCGCAGGCGACGGGGCGGCGCCGGCGCGCGCTGGCCGCCGCGAACGAGCGGGCGGCGGCGCAGGAGGCCGCGCCCCGCACGGTGTTCGCGCTGCCGCCGGCCGAGGCGGACCAGGGCCAGCAGGCCACCCCGGCCGCGCAGTCCGGGCAGAACGGGCAGGCCGCCGTGCCCTCGGCGCAGCAGGCCGGGCCGGCCCCACAGGTCCCGCGGGGTGCGCAGGGCGCGCAGGGTGCGCAGGCGCTGGGAGCCAGGCAGGGCGGACCGGCGCATGGACTCGCGCACGGCGGTCAGGGCGCGCAGGCGGGCGAGGGCGGTGTGGTCGCGTCCGGTGGCGCGCCGGTCGACACCGGGCGCCATGACGCCGTGACGCACGACCCCGCCGACGACCACACCCCGCCGCAGCCGCACCCTACGAGCGCGCCGACGGGCCGCCGCAGGCGCGCGGCCGCGCGACCGGCGGAGGGCGAACAGGCGGAGGCCCGGACTCCGGCCACACAGACCACCCAGACCGCCCAGACCGCCCAGACACCACAAGCCACACAGGCCCCACAAACGGCGCAGGCCCCACAAACCGTGCACGCCGCACAGGCACCACAGGCCGTGGCCGGTCAGGCACCGGCAGCTCCGGCGCCTGGGGTTCAGGCACCTGGGGTTCAGGCGCCTGGGGCTCCTGCACCTGGGATTCCGGCGCCTGGCGTTCCGGCGCCAGGGGCCTCCGTGCCGTGGGACGCGGTGCCTGCGCAGGGGGCGCCCGTGGCGCCGCAGGAGGCTCCGGTTCCGCCGCACGCCGGGCCCGTTCCGCCCCAGAGCGCTCCCGTTCCGCCGCAGGGCAACCCGGTCCCGCCGCACAGCTCGCCGCTGCCGCCCGCAGCTGGCGCTCCTGTCCCGCCGCACGGCGCCGCCGTGCCACCGCAGGGTGCTCCGGTTCCGCCCCACGGTGCTCCTGTCCCGCCCCAGGGCGCTGCTTCGGTTCCGTCGCAGGGTGGCCCCGTGGCGCCCGCGGGCGGCCCCGTCGCCCCGCAGGGGAACGGTGACGGAGCGGTCGCGCGGCCCGGGGCCCAGCCGTTGCCCGCCGAGACCGCGCCCGGCCAGGGCACTCCGCCGCAGGGCACCCCGGCTCCGCAGCAGTGGCCCGCCGCCGGTGACACCTCCGGCGCCGGTACGCCCCTGCCGCCGGCCGCTGCCGCGCCGCAGCCGACTCCTGCCGCCGGCACCGCGCTGCCGCCCGGCGGCACACCGGCGTCGGCGCAGCGCGCAGCTCAGCCGTTGCCCGCCGAGGCCGCGGCTCCGGTGGACCCGAACTCCACGCAGGGCCGGTCGATCAGCGTGCGGACGCTGGGACAGGGTGTGCCGTTCACGCGGCAGGCCGCCCAGGTGCAGCAGCCGCTGCCGTCGGCCACACCGCCCCCGCACCAGCCGGGCGGCTCCGGACGCCGCCGCAAGCTGGGCACGCGACCCGACCCGGACGCCGGCAACGAGCAGGGCACCCGGAACCCGTCCGCCGAGCCCACGGCCGCCGCCGACCGGACACCGGCCGCGCAGCCGGACCGTGCACCCGCTCCGGCTCCCGCCCAGACGCAGCCCCAGCCGCAGCACACGCCCACCGGTCAGCCCCGGCTCGCGTCGGGGACCGAGGGCACCGGACGCTCGTACGCGATAGGCGCACCGGACGCGGACGCCGCCGAGGGTCCCGAACCGCTGGACGGTCCGGGCGGAGCCGTCGAGGTGGCCGACCCGCCGCGTCCGCAGCCGATGGACGACGAACTGCCGCCCGAGCCGCTGGACAACCCGCGCCGGCTGCTGGTGTGGCCCGCGCCGGACGTCTCCACTCAGCAGGCGCTGAGCGACCGCGGCTACCGGCCCGTGATCGTGCACTCGCGCGAGGAGGTGGACGCGCAGATCGCGGCCTTCCCCGCCGCGCTGTTCGTCGACCCGCTGACCGGGCCGATCACCCGTACCGCGCTCCAGTCGCTGCGGCAGGCGGCCGTGGCCGCCGAGGTGCCGGTGCTGGTCACGGCCGGGCTCGGACAGGCCTCGCGCGATGCCGCGTACGGCGCCGATCCCGCCGTACTGCTGAAGGCGCTCGCGCCGCGCGACAGCGAGCAGCACCCGCCGCGCGTGCTGTTGATCGAGGAGCACGCGGAGATCGCGCTGGCGCTGACCGCGACGCTGGAGCGGCGCGGGATGCAGGTCGCGCGGGCCGCGAGCGACGCCGACGCGGTGACGCTGGCGGGGCAGTTCCGGCCGAACCTCGTGGTGATGGACCTGATGCAGATGCACCGGCGCGGACCCGGGCACGCCGGGATCATCGACTGGCTGCGGGCGAACGGCCAGCTCACCCGCACTCCGCTGGTCGTCTACACGGCCGCCGTCGACCAGGCGGAGCTGCCGCGGCTGGCTTCGGGCGAGACGGTGCTGTTCCTCGCGGAGCGGTCCACGAGCGCCGACGTGCAGGAGAGGATCGTCGAGCTGCTGTCGCGGATCGGCACCAACTGACGGACGCACCGGGACCGGCATCAACAGACGCACCGGGACCGGCGTCGACGGACGCAGCGGGATCGGTGTCGACACGCATCCGAGCGGCCGAACGGACGTACCGGTACCAACGGTAGGGACGGACCGGGACCCGCTCGGTGAACGATCGGACCGAGATCGCCGACGGGCCCCGTCGTGGTGTCAGCGGGCCACCAGGCGGCGGGCCGCCTCCTTCACCGACGCGCGCAGCCGGGAGTGGTCCGCTTCCTCACCGCCGGCCAGGATGCGCCGCATCTGGGGGACGACGGCCGTCCAGTTGGCCAGCGCGGTCAGCAGGATCAGCAGGTCGCCGGCGGGGATGGCGTCGGTGACGACGCCGCGCGCCTGGCCGTCCTCCAGGAGGGCGACCTTGCGGTCGTAGTGCTCCCGGCGGCCGGTCTCGTGGGGCAGTTCGTCGGTGCCGTACTCCAGGCCCTCCCAGAAGAGCAGGCGCAGCAGTTCGGGATGGGCCGCGTGGTAGTCCATCAGGCGGTCGATCCAGCCCTCGATGTCGTCCGGGTCGACGGGGACGGACTCGGCGAGGTCCAGCATCTTCCGTTCGAGGACGATCGCGAACAGCTCCGCCTTGTTACCGAAGTAGGCGTAGATGAGCTGCTTGTTGGCCTTCGCATCGGCCGCGATGCGGTCGATGCGGGCGCCGGCGATGCCGTGGCGCGCGAACTCGGTGACCGCTGCCTCGAAGATCCGGGCCTTGGTGGCCTCGGGGTCCCTGACTGCCATGGGGACAGGGTAGCGCGGCAAGTAACCAACTGTTTGGTTGACAGGGAATCCGACGGCATTCCAGACTGTTCCCCTGTCAGTCAACCAACCAGTTAGTTGTTAGAGCAGGCTCAAAGGGCCTCGAAGGGGTACCCAGCTCATGTCCTCAGCGCCCAGCACCCCCACCGTCCGGCAGGACGGCAGGTCATCGGCCGGGCAGACACCCGGCGGGGCCACGGCGTCCCACCGCTCCGGTCCGTTCCTGGCGCTCATCGCCGTCTGCACCGCGGTGACGGCCGCCAACATCTACCTCGCCGCGCCGCTGCTCTCCCTGATCGCCCGGGACTTCGGCGCCACGCCCTCCGCCGTGGCCTGGATCGCCTCCGTCGCCCAGCTCGGCTACGCCGCCGGCCTGCTCTTCTTCGCCCCGCTCGGCGACACCGTCAACCGGCGCCGCCTGGTCACCCTCCTCACCGTGGTCACCGCCGCCGCCCTGGTCGCGAGCGCGCTCGCACCCGGCACCGGCGCCCTCGCCGCCGCCGTGTTCGTCGCCTCCGCCGCGACCGTCGTACCGCAGCTCCTCGTCCCGCTCGTTGCCGCACGCGCCCCCGCCGCGCGCCGCGCCCGCCATGTCGCCGCCGTGATCGCCGGCCTGTTCACCGGCATCGTCGCGGCCCGGGTGGTCGGCGGGCTCGCCGGGCAGGCCTTCGGCTGGCGGTGGGTGTTCGCGGGCGCGGCGCTGCTCACGCTCGGCCTGGGCCTCGCCACGGCCCTGGCCCTGCCGTCCGAGCGGCGGAGCCGCGACGGCTCGCTGTTCGGCGGTCTCACCGCGCTGCCCGGACTGCTGCGCCGCTCGCCCGACCTGTGGCGCGCCTCGGTGCGGCAGGCGGGGATGTTCGGCGCGTGGAGCGCCCTGTGGACGTCGCTGGCGCTGCTGCTGACCGGCCCGGCCTACGGTCTGTCCACCGCCACCGCCGGCCTCTTCGGCCTCTTCGGGCTGGCGGCGAGCGCGGTCGCGCCGCTGGCGGGCGGGCTGGTCGACCGTTTCGGCGCCGCGCGGGTCGTGCGGGGGGCGTATCTGCTCGCGGCCGTGTCGGTACCGCTGTTCTGGGTGGGCGGGCACGTCATCGGCGCCCTGTTCGTCGCCGCGGTCGCGATCCACGCGGCCCTGGTCGCCTCCCACGTCGCCAACCAGACCCTGGCCCTGACCACCACCTCCAGCCCGGCCACCGCCAACACCGCCTACGTCGTCTCCGGCTTCGCCGGCGGCGCCACGGCGTCGGCCCTCGCGGGCACCGCCTTCACCCACTTCGGCTGGGGCGGGGTCTCAGCGGTCGCGGGGGTGTGGCTCGCGCTGGGCTGGGGGCTGACGGCGACGCGACGCGGACGCCGGTGAGGGCAACCGTCCTCGACCGGTGAATACGCCGGTAAGGGCAACCGAGTCCCTGCACCGGTGAGTACGCCGGCCAGGTCCGGTGAGTACGCCGGTGAGGGCGACCGAGCCTCCACCAGTGAATACGCCGGTAAGGGCGACCGAGCCCTCCACCAGTGAATACGCCGAGCAGGACACCCGAGTCCCTCGGCCGGTGAATACGAGCCCTCCACCAGCGATTTCGCCGAGCAGGGCTGCGCCCGGGCCGCCTCGTCAAGGCGGCCCGGGCGCTCGCGGTTCACCGCGTCGTCAGAGCCGGGAGACGTCCAGCGCTCCGTCGGCGTACTGCCTGCGCAGCACCTTCTTGTCGAACTTGCCCACGCTCGTCTTCGGCACCGACTCGATCAGTGTCCAGCGCTCCGGCAGCTGCCACTTGGCGATCTTCGCCTCGTCGGCGAGGAAGGCACGCAGGGCGGCGAAGTCGACGGTGGCGCCCTCCCTGAGGACGACCGTGGCCAGCGGCCGCTCGCCCCACTTGTCGTCCGGGACGGCCACCACGGCCGCCTCGGCGACGTCCGGGTGGGACATCAGCGCGTTCTCCAGCTCGACCGAGGAGATCCACTCGCCGCCGGACTTGATGACGTCCTTGGCCCGGTCGGTCAGGGTCAGGAAGCCGTCGGCGCTGATGGTGCCCACGTCGCCGGTCTTCAGCCAGCCGTCCTCGCTGAACTTGTCGCCGGGGCGCAGCGGTTCGGCGTCGGGGCCGTTGTAGTAGGCGCCGGCGATCCAGGGGCCGCGCACCTCCAGCTCGCCCGCCGACTCTCCGTCCCAGGGCAGGCGCTCGCCGCCGGGGCCGGTGAGGCGTGCCTCGACGCCGGCCGGGAAGCGGCCCTGGGTGAGGCGGTAGGCGAACTCCTCCTCGGTGCCGACGGCCTTGGCCGGCGGGCGGGCGACGGTGCCGAGCGGGGACGTCTCCGTCATGCCCCAGGCGTGGCAGACCCGCATGCCCAGCTCGTCGAACGCCTCCATGAGCGACGGCGGACAGGCCGAGCCGCCGATGGTGACCTGGGTGAGGGAGGAGACGTCCCGGGGCTTGGCGGTCAGCTCGGCGAGCAGACCCTGCCAGATGGTGGGCACGGCGGCGGCGTGCGTCGGCCGCTGGCTCTCGATCATCTCGGCGAGCGGCGCGGGCTGCAGGAAACGGTCCGGCATGAGCAGGTTGACGCCGGTCATAAAGGTGGCGTGCGGCAGGCCCCAGGCGTTGACGTGGAACTGCGGCACCACGACGAGCGAGGTGTCCTGGTCGGTCAGGCCCATCGACTGGGCCATGTTGACCTGCATGGAGTGCAGGTAGATCGAACGGTGGCTGTAGACCACACCCTTGGGGTCGCCGGTGGTGCCGGAGGTGTAGCACATGGCGGCGGCGGCCCGCTCGTCCAGCTCCGGCCAGTCGTAGGCGACGGGCTGCCCGGCGATCAGCTCCTCGTACTCGTGCACCCGCGCGGTGGCGTCCGCCAGCGCGGAACGGTCACCGGGGCCGACGACGACCACGTGCTCGACGGTCCGGAGGTGCGGCAGCAGGGGCGCGAGGAGCGGGATCAGCGAACCGTTGACGAGGATCACCCGGTCGGCGGCGTGGTTGACGATCCAGGCGAGCTGCTCGGCCGGCAGCCGGAGGTTCAGCGTGTGCAGGACCGCGCCCATGGAGGGGATCGCGAAGTACGCCTCGACGTGCTCGGCGTTGTTCCACATCAGGGTGGCGACCCGGTCGTCCCCGGTGACCCCGAGGTCGTCGCGCAGGGCGTGCGCCAGCTGGGCGGCGCGGGCGCCGATCTCGGCGTAGCTGCGGCGGTGCGGCTCCCCGTCCCCGGTCCAGGTGGTCACCAGTGAGGTGCCGTGGATCGTCGCCCCGTGGTTGAGGATCCTCGAGATCAGCAGCGGTACGTCCTGCATGGTGCTCAGCACGGCGTCCTCCTGGGCGACATCGCCTACACGTCGGTACGGGTTGCGCTGATTCTGCGCACATACCGCGTGGTATGTCACTAGGAGAGCGGATGATCGATCAGCCGCGCCCAGGGATGCTCCGCGCCGGGTACGCCCTGGAACCTGTCCGAACGGACGCCCGAAACCTGTTTCGGCCTGCTCCCTGGGCCGCCCGACCAGCCCTCTGAGCCTGTCCAACGGACACCCTGGGGCCTGCCCAAAGGGACACCCGGAGGCCTGCCTGGCCAAACAACAGCCCGGGGGGCCTGTCCAACCGGACACCTGAGGGCCTGGCCGATCAGACGCCTGGGGCCTGCCCAATCGGACACCCCTAGGGCCTAGCCCAACGGACATCCGATGGGCCTGCGCAATCGGACGCCTTGGGGTCTGTCCAACCGGGCACCCCCGAGCCCGCTCGGGGTCAGTGGCGGACGAGTCCCAGCTCGGCGTCCTCGCGCAGCTTGCCGAGCGCCCGCGACACGGCGGACTTCACCGTGCCCACCGACACACCGAGCACCTCCGCCGTCTGCACCTCGCTGAGATCCTCGTAGTACCGCAGGACGACCATCGCCCGCTGCCGCGCGGGCAGCCGCATGATCGCCCGCCACATCGCGTCGCGCAGCGCCTGCTGCTCGGCCGGGTCGTCGCCGGCAAGCACCGGTTCCGGTTCGGGCAGCTCGTCGCAGGCGAACTCGTCGACCTTGCGCTTGCGCCACTGCGACGTCCGGGTGTTCAGCAGCGCCCGGCGCACATACCCGTCCAGCGCACGGTGGTCCTCGATGCGCTCCCAGGCGACGTACGTCTTGGCGAGCGCGGTCTGCAGCAGGTCCTCCGCGTCGCTCGGGTTCCCGGTCAGCGACCGGGCGGTACGCAGGAGCACCGGCTGCCGGGCCTTCATGTACGCCGAGAAGGACGGGTACGGGAGGGTCCGCGTCGCCGAGGCAGCGGCGTTCGAAGCGCTGGTGCAGACGGGTGTGGTCATGGCTCAACGCTATGAGCGGTGCCCTGTCCGGCGGATCGGCCGCAGGTCCCGAAGAAGACTCCCCCTCAGGTTGTAGGGGTGGGGTCTGCCGCACCTCCTGAAGGTGGACGAGGAGATGAGGGGAACTGCGGGTCGACCCCTGAGGGCCGGGCGCGGTGGCGCCGGAGACGGAAAGCAGGAACCAACAGGACCGGCAAGGGGAACGGGTACTGCTCGCCGCGCGAACGGCAGCCGCCCGGCCGCCCGAGCACCGCCTGCGCGGTGGCACCGGAGCACCACCGCACGGACGCCTTGAACCCCACGAAGCACACCACACCGTCAGAGGCCGGCCGACTCCATCACCTCCACCCCCTCGCCACCGGACTCACGCTCACGCTCACCACAGCGGAGTGAACGCGATGGCCACGTTGTCGTCCCCCTGGTTGACGACCGCGGGCCCGTTGACCTGGGCGGTGTTGCTCTCGTTCACCGCGCCGAAGCCGGTCGCCTGCTGCTGTGTGGTGGCGGAGTTGCCGAAGTTGTCGCCGCCGACACCGCTGCCGAGGGCGTCGGCCTCGCTGTTGGTGGCCGTCGCGATCGATCCGTCGTCCGCGAGGGCGCCACTGTCCGCTGTCGCGACGCCGCAGAAGAGGGCGGTCGCGAGCGGCAACGCGGAGACCGCGGCGGTGACGCGGGCGGTACGGATGCTTGCCATGTTGTGTTCCCTCCAGAACCCAGGACGCACCGGTTTGTGACCGTCTGTGCGTGAAGTACGGCTGTTGCCAGGGAAGTTGTCCCCCCGCCCTGGCGCTGTGCGCGACGTCGCAAGATCAGAGTTGCCCACCGACCCCCGGCCGAACGCCCCTAGAAGCCCTGATTCGCACGCAAGCGTGAGCACAGGTGAATAAACCCTGATACACCCCTGAATCCCACCCCACCCGGGCCCGCAGCCGACCTCCCCGAGCCCCGCAAGGGACGAAGCGTTCCCGCAGTTCCCCGCACGTCCACGCAAACCTCCCTCCGCCCGCCCCCGTCCCGGCGCGCCACCCCACCGCACCCACCCCTCCTCTTCCCTTTCTCGAACACGTGTACGAAACTAGACGCATGGCCACCACCGACCGGCAGGCCACGACGCTGGCCCTCGCACACGCCCTGTCAGCCGCCGAACGCGGACTGGCCGTCATCCCCCTGTCCCGGACGAAGCTCCCGGCCCTGCGCTCCCCGCACCGCGACACCCCCGACCTCGCCCCCTGTCACGGCGAGTGCGGCCGTTTCGGCCACGGCGTGTATGACGCCTCCACCGACCCGGCCCGCGTCCGTGAACTGTTCGCCGCCGCACCACGCGCCACCGGCTACGGCATCGCCTGCGGACTGCCGCCGCACCACCTCATCGGCGTCGACCTGGACACCAAGACCGGCACGGACTCCTCCGCCGCCCTGCGCGAACTCGCCCTGCGGCACCTGTTCACGATCCCCGCCACAGTGGTCGTGGTGACGCCGAGCGGGGGCCGCCACCTGTGGCTGAGCGGCCCGCCGGACGTCGTCGTACCGAACAGCGCGGGCCGCCTCGCCCCCGGCATCGACATCCGGGGCGCCGGCGGCTACCTCGTCGGCCCCGGATCCCGTACCGAACACGGCGTGTACGACACCGCCCCGGGTACCGCCCACCTGCCCCCGGCGCCCTGCCCTCCCGCTCTCCTCCGCCTGCTCCTGCCCCCGCCCAGGCCGCACCACCCGACGCCCGCGTCGGCCGGCGGACACGGCCGTGGACTGGTCCAGTTCGTCCTCTCTGCACACGAGGGCCAGCGCAACACCCGCCTGTTCTGGGCGGCCTGCCGCGCGTACGAGGACGGCATCGGCCCCGCCCTGGTGGACGCCCTGGTCGACGCGGCCCGCAGTACCGGACTGTCCGAACGAGAGGCCCGCGCGACGATCACATCCGCCGCGCGAATGACGGGCCACCACCCCTGACCCCTCGAAGCCTTCGAAGCACTCCGCATCCCTCGAAGCCCCGACGCCCTCGAAGCACTCGACGCCCTCAACGTCCCCGCGCCCTCGACGCCCTCGACGCCCTCGACGCCCCACGAAAACCGAAAGACCCCGGATGCACCACCGTTTTAGAGTGCCGACCATGGCACTCGCCCGCGTCGTCCTCACCTCCGGCCGCCCGGTGGACCTCGCCGAGCTGCGGATGTCGTCGACGTACGGCGGGCTGCTCGAGGGCTACCCGTGCAAGCCGCTCAACGACCGCCGCATCGACGGCCTGCTGCGCTCCGCCCGGCACGCCTTCCCCGGCACCCCGGTGCACCTGGTCACGCCTCCGCGCGACCGCCCGGACCAGTACGCGGGCGCGTTCGGCCCGGTGGAGGTGCTGCCCGCCGTGTCCTGCGTCGGCAGCTTCCGCTCCGCGGCGCTCGACCCGGCCCACGACCGCGCCCTGTACCGCTCCGTCCTCACCGTGGTCTGGTTCCAGCCGACCCCGCGCGTGCCGTCGGGCTGCGACGCGGAACCCGCCCTGCGGGACATGTCCTGGGACCACCTGGCGACGGACGAGGAACTCTGAACCGACCGCCAGCCACCGACAAGGCCCCGCATGCCCGCCCCTGCCACCGCCACCGCCACACTGCTCCGCCGGCAGTTCGACCTCACCTGGTCGCTGTTCGAGTACCACCTGGAGCGCCTCGGCCCGGACGACTTCCTGTGGGAACCCGCTCCGCTCTGCTGGACGGTGCGCCGGTCCCCCGACGGAGCCTGGCGACCGGACTGGGCGGACAGCGAGCCCGACCCCGTGCCCGTCCCCACCATCGCCTGGCTGACCTGGCACATCGGCTGGTGGTGGGGCGTGACCCTGGACCACGCGCAGGGCCGGCCGCCGCGCGACCGCACCTCCGTCACCTGGCCCGGCGAAGGCGCCCCGACCATCGCCTGGCTGTACGACCTGCGCACCCAGTGGCTCACGGTCCTGGACGACGTCACCGACACCGAGCTCGACGCCCCGGCCCCCTTCCCCTGGCCGGACGCACCCGACCGCACCGTCGCCGACATGCTCGCCTGGGCCAACGCCGAACTGATGAAGAACGCCGCCGAGATCGGGCAGTTGCGCATGCTGCGAGCAGCGTCCTGACCGTTGTCAGTGGCGGCTGCGAAGCTGACCGCATGCCCCCTTGGAACCTGCTCGACCTCGACAAGGCGCTGCGGGCCGCCTGGGCCGCCGACACGTGTTCACCGGACGACCGGCCCGAGTGGCACCCCGACAACCCGGCCCGGGGCCACTGCGACATCACCGCCCTGGTCGTCAACGACCTGTTCGGCGGCGACCTCATGCTCGGCGACGTCCACCTCGCCGGCTCCCCGCGCGGCTACCACTGGTGGAACCGCCTCCCCAGCGGCCTCGAACTCGACCTGACCCGCGAACAGTTCCGCCAGGGCCAGACCATCACGGCGGCCCGCCCCGTCGAACGCCCACCCGGCCCCCTGCCCCGCCGCTGGGACGACTACCTCCTCCTCCGCGACCGCCTCACTCACCACCTCGGCCCCCTCCCCGAACCGCCCTGAGACGACTCCGAGGCAGCAGGCTCAGCCCCGCGCGCCTGATCGCGACGTCGAACGTGGTGCGGTCACCGCCGCCGATTCCGTCGGAACCGGGCGCGGCGAGAGCGAGCCGGGCGATGTCCCCGGCACTGGTGCGTACGCAGAGCACCGCATCCTCGGTGAGCCGCTGCTTGTCGCTTCCTCCCGCACGGACCTGTCCGCGCAGTCCTCGTACTTCGGGCCGGGCCGCCTTCGGGCCGACCGCCTTCGGGCCGACCGCAGATTGGCCGCACGCGCTGGTCAGAGGCGGGATACCGGCGAGTCGGGGTGAGACACGGGGCACACAGAAGGGGTGCCCCGACTGAACGGGACACCCCTCTGACCTGCAATGTCTATGACCTGTGCGGAGGCGGTGGGATTTGAACCCACGGTGACATCGCTGCCACGACGGTTTTCAAGACCGTTCCCTTCGGCCGCTCGGGCACGCCTCCCCGCGCCGGCCGGTGATCGGCGGGCGCGGGGACAAGGGTAACGGGTCGGTGCCGACGGGTGGGGGTCAGTTGTCGCCGACGCGGGAGCCCAGCGTGAGTTCCGTGGTGCGTTCCTTGCCGTCGCGTTCGTAGGTGATCGTGACCTCGTCGCCCGGCTTGTGCGTCCAGATCTCGCCGATCAGGGTCGGGCCGGAGTCGATGACCCGGTCGTCGAGCTTGGTGATGACGTCGCCGGGCCGGAGGCCGGCCTTGTCGGCGGGGCCGCCCGGGTCGACGGCCTCGGAGCCGGCCGCGCCCTGATCGGTGATCTTCGCGCCGCCCGAGGTGTCCTCCAGCGAGACCGACGCGCCGATCTTGGCGTACACCGGCTTGCCCGTCTTGATCAGTTCCTGGGCGACGTACTTGGCCTGGTTGATCGGGATGGCGAAGCCCAGGCCGATCGAGCCGGACTGACCCGTGCCGAAGCCGCCGTTGCTGGTCGACTGGATCGCGGAGTTGATGCCGATGACGTTGCCCTGGGCGTCCAGCAGCGGGCCGCCGGAGTTGCCCGGGTTGATGGACGCGTCGGTCTGCAGGGCGCTCATGTACGAGGCCTGGCTGCCGGTGCCGTCGCTGGAGGCCACCGGACGGTTCTTCGCGCTGATGATGCCGGTCGTCACGGTGTTGGACAGGCCGAAGGGCGCGCCGATGGCGATGGTCGAGTCGCCGACGGCCACGTCGTCGGAGTTGCCGAGGGTGAGCGGCTTCAGGTCCGAGGGGGCGTTGGCCAGCTTGATGACGGCCACGTCGTAGCCCTGGGCGTTGCCGACCACCTCGGCCTCGTACTTCTTGCCGTTCGGGAAGGTCACCGAGAGCTTGCCGCCGTCGACGGCGTCCGCCACCACGTGGTTGTTGGTGACGATGTGGCCCTGGGTGTCGAAGACGAAGCCGGTGCCGGTGCCGCCCTCGCCGCTGCTGCTCTCGGCCTCGATGGTGACCGTGCTGGGCAGCGCCTTGGCGGCCACGCCGGCGATGGTGCCCGGGTCGCGCTTGACGTTGCCGCCGCTGGTGGAGGCGGAGACGGTGGTCGAGCCGCTGCTGTCGTTCTCCCTGGCCAGCGTGTAGCCGAGGCCGCCGCCCAGACCGCCCGCGACCAGCGCGGCGGCCAGGACCGCGGCGACGATACGGCCGCGTCCGCCGCCCTTCTTCGGTGCCGGCTGCTGGTACGAGGAGCCCCAGCCGTCGGCTCCGTGCCCGGCACCGCCACCGCCGTACGGCGCACCGTACGACGGCGTGGACGAGGGAGGCGGCGGGGGCCAGGAGGCGTCGGGGGCGGAGGAGGCGTGGGGCGGGTGGTGGGGCTGGTCCGGGTGGGAGGGGGCGGCGTTGTGGGCGCCGGGGGCCGCGTAACCGCCTTGGGGGGCCTGCGGGCCTGCGCCGTGACCGTGGCCCGTGTCGCCGCCCGTGCCCGAAACGCCCGCGATCGAGGTGCCCGTGCCCGCTCCCTGCGGCTCGGCCGGAGCCGGTGCCGGGCCCGAGCCCGGAACGTGGTGCCCCTGGTTCCCCTGGTGCGCCGCAGCAGTGGAAGCGGGAGCGTCCACCGGGGGAGGCGGTGCGGACGGGGCAGGGGGTACCGCGGTGCCCTCGTTCTCGGTGCTCACAGCTTCTCTCCTCGATCCACGGCTGTTGTCCCGGTCGCACTCGGTCCGGCTCGTTCACGCCTGTCCACGAGTCCGTCGCGGTGCAGCTGCGCCTGTCTCTTTGTATGACGACAGCTTTTCCCACGGGCCGTCAGAGCACGATAAGCCGTTCCTGTGGGTCCGGGGCCATTCTTTATATAGGGCATTACTCACGTAAGGCGCGCCACCGCGATGCCTCCGACCGGACGCCGACACCGTTCACGCGACTCCGAGCGCACGTCTACCCGCGCGCGGTGGCACCATGACGCGGTGACCCACGCACGACAGCACACACCCCAAGTCGTCGCGCACCGCGGAGCCTCCGAGGACGCCCCCGAGCACACCCTCGCCGCCTACCGCAAAGCGATCGAGGACGGCGCGGACGCGCTCGAATGTGATGTACGCCTGACTGCCGACGGTCATCTCGTGTGCGTTCACGACCGCCGCGTCAACCGTACGTCCAACGGCCGCGGCGCCGTCTCGGCGCTCGAGCTCTCCGATCTGGCCGCCCTGGACTTCGGTTCCTGGAAGAGCCGCGACTCCTCCGGCGGGCCGCGCCTGGAGGAGCCCGACTGGGAGCACCGCCCGGAGGACCGGGAGGCGACCTCCGTGCTCACCCTGGAGCGCCTGCTGGAGCTCGTCTCCGACGCGGGGCGCCGGGTGGAGCTGGCGATCGAGACCAAGCACCCCACGCGGTGGGCGGGGCAGGTGGAGGAACGGCTGCTGCTCCTGCTCAAGCGGTTCGGGCTCGACGCACCCGCCTCCGCCGAGGAATCCCAGGTGCGCGTGATGAGCTTCTCCGCGCGGTCGCTGCACCGCGTGCGCGCCGCGTCGCCGACCCTGCCGACCGTGTACCTGACGCAGTTCGTCACGCCGCGGCTGCGCGACGGGCGGCTGCCGGCCGGCGTGCGGATCGCGGGTCCCTCGATCCGCATCGTGCGCGGCCACCCGGCCCACATCGAGCGCCTGAAGCAGTCCGGCCACCAGGTGCACGTGTGGACGGTCAACGAGCCGGAGGACGTCGACCTCTGCCTGGAGCTGGGCGTGGACGCCATCATCACCAACCGCCCGCGCGCGGTCCTCGACCGGCTCGGCCGCTGACCGCGGCACGTCGACCGCGCGGCGAACCGTCGACCGCCCGAGCGAACGGCCGGAGCGGGCACCGGCGGTGGCCATGGGCGGGCCGCTGCTGGACCCGGCCCGTTCCGGGCGGACGAGGCCGGTCCCGACGCCCGCACCGCCCCGACGTCCGCGTCCGCGGATGCCCACACGGTCCCCGTGGCCCCAGAAGTCCTGTGCAGACGTCTTGACCCGGACCACACAACGGCCTCATCCTCACAACTCGGCCACACCGAAGAAATCCAGCCACATGGCTACAGGGAGTGCCCCGGCGCGTTCGGTACGTATTCGATCGTTTCGAGTGCGTCACCGCTGATGGATTGGCCGGTTTCCGGTTCAGGCCAATGGGGCATCCACACCGTGGCGTGGGGCGAAGGAGGTCTCGGGGGTGGCGTTGGTGGTGGCACAGGAGGTGCCCACGTCGTCGTGCATGGCCGTACCCCATGGCCCTGCGGGCGTGGGGGAGGCGAGGCGCCGCATGCGCGCCCAGTTGCGCGAGGGCGGCGTGCCGGATGCGGTGGTCGACGATGCCGTACTGATCCTGTCCGAGTTGCTGAGCAACGCGTGCAAGCACGGCCGGCCGTTGGGCGATGCCCTGGCCGGTGACGGTGACGTGCGGGCGGCCTGGCGGGTGGATCCGCGCGGCCGGCTCGTGGTCGAGGTGACGGACGGCGGCGGCCCGACCCGCCCGGCGCCGGCCACTCCGTCGGTCACGGCGCACGGCGGCCGCGGGCTGAACATCATCACCGCGCTGGCCGACGACTGGGGCGTACGCGACGAGGTGCCGGGCGAGGTCACGGTGTGGGTCGTCGTCCACGAGGACGTATACGACCCGGACGCGGTCAGTTCGCACCGGCGGGAGGACTTCGCCGCCCGGGTGACGGCGCCCTCGGTGTCCCGCATGGCGGGCCTGGACTTCGCGGACGTGTTCGACGACCTCGGCTGAACGACGCCGGTGGCGGCACGTTGTCCACAGGATCCGGTCGCCACTGGCGTGAACGGCTAGGCTCCCGCCGTACGAGACGAGCCGTAACCGGGAGACACCCACGATGGCCAAGAAGCGACCCCAGACGAAGGCCAAGCGACCGCAGCACACGGACGGAGCCCGCGCCGCCCGCGCTGATGGGGAGATTCCGGTCGTCGGCGCCCGCGAACCCTGCCCGTGCGGCAGCGGCCGTCGCTACAAGGCCTGCCACGGCCGTGCCGCCGCGCACGCCGCGACGGAACTGGTGCACCGCCCCTTCGAAGGTCTGCCCGGTGAGTGCGACTGGGTGGCCCTGCGCGAGCTGGTGCCGGCCGCCACCGTCGAGCTGACGCTCAAGGACGGTCTGCCCGAGGGCGTCCCGTCGGTGACGCTGGCCACGGTGCTGCCGATGGCCTGGCCCGCCCTGCGCCGCGACGACGGCTCGGTCCTGCTCGGCCTGCAGAACGACACCGCCTCCGGCGACATCAGCCGCGATCTCGCCGACACCCTGCAGCGCGCGCTCACCGCCGACCCGGGTACGCCGGTGCAGTCCCGGCGCGCCCCCGCCGACGGGCCCCGGCTGCAGGATCTGCTCGACCCCGAGGGCGCTTTCGAGCCGGTCGTGCACAGTGGGTTCGAGTTCTGGATCCCGGACCCGGAGCAGGCCACCGCGGACGTCACCGCCTCCCTGGAGCGGGCCAACGCCGCGGCGATCCCGACCGTCAAGCTGTCGGGCGTCGACGCCGCGTACTGGTGCGAGACACCGGAGAAGAACCATCTGCGGTGGGTCATGCCGCACCCCGAGGAGCAGCTTCTGGACGCTCTCGCGCGGCTGCACGCGGCGGGCCGCTCCTCCCTCGTCGAGGGCACCCGTCTGGTGGGTTCCTTCCGTGCTCACGGGCTCACCGTCCCGGTCTGGGACCTGCCGAGCGGGATGAGCGCCGAGGATGTGGAGAAGCCCGCGGCGGAGTTCGCCGAGCGGCTCGCCGCCGCGCTGGCCACCGACGCGCCGCTGACCGCCGACGAGCGCCGCGCACGCGGTGGTCTGACAAACCGCCAGGTCACGCTCAGCTGAGCCGTCGGGCTCCGGGTGGTCCCGCCGGTCGGCCGACCGGCGGAACCGCCCCGCCCGACGCACCCGCCCCCTCCGCAACTCCTTCCGCGGACAGGCAAATCGGTGACCGGAAAAGCCGAGATCGAATTTGTAAACCGCCGATCTCTTGTTACCGTTCCCGTAGCCCGGTTGCTGGTGCATCCCCCGTCGCCAGCAACCGGGTCTTTCCGTACCGGTCGGCGTTCACGCAACGCAGTCGGCGGTCAACTGCTTGTCGTCACCGGTGTGTTGCTCCCGGAGCGCGGCGGCAGCACGGCCCGGCACGGACGGCGGACCCAGGGTCAGAACGTCGGCCGCCGCCCCGCCCCGTGGGCCCGGCGCGCCTTCCAGCGCCTTCGTCGGTGATCGCGGCAGGCGGTGCGCACCTCCGCCGCGAGGGCGGGACCGTACGCATCCGAACCCGGGCAGGACAAGGCACGGACGCCGCGCCGGGAAGGCAGCTCCCCGGCGCGGCGTCCAGCGACGCGTGTCGGTGCCCGCTACATCTCGGGGGCGCTCACACCCGTACGGGTGAGGGCGTCGACCACGGCGTCCACCACGGCCTCGACGTCCGGCACCCACGGCGAGGCGGAGCCGGGCAGCGGTGCGCGCTCCCAGCGGATCCCGCCCTGCGCGGTCTCGGACGGAGGCAGGGCCAGGTAGCCGCCCTCACCGTGGAAGCGCAGCGAGCCGGGGACGAAGTCCTTGGCGTACAGCAGCTCGCCGAGCTGCTCCATGGAGTACGGCTGCACGAGGATCGACCAGCGGTCCGGCGAGGCGACGACCGGGCCGAGCCGCATGCCGCGCCGGTCGAGCGCGGCCAGCGCGCCGGCGGCCGGCAGCGCAGGCAGCGACACCGCGCAGGGGGCCTTGCCGCCCGTGGCCAGGACGATGGGCGCCGTCGGCCGGTTGCCCCACCACCAGCGCACCATGCGCGCGTCGGTGGTGGCCGCGAGGAGGCCGGGGTCGAACGGGTGGGCTCCCGGCACCGTGCAGTCGGGGTCGGGGCAGCCGCAGCGGGACCGGCTCCGCGGGTCCGCCGCCACGCCCGGGAGTACGGGCCACTGCCATTCCGTGGCGAAGGTCAGGGCCGCGCCGATCAGATCGGGCCCTCCGCCGCCGCGCCGGGACAGGAGCCTGCGTCGCCTTCCGAGGATCTCGCGCATGAGCGCTCGTTCCTTTCCGTTGCACGCCTGGCAACACCGTGGTCCACATCACGTCATGTGTCGATCACTTCACTGTGCGTACCTGTTGGCGCATCACACCCCCGCATCGAGCAGGGGGTGCCCCTATGGGCCGAGCAAGGGCTGCCTCCGCGGCCGTACCACCCATACTGCGTCTATCAGAAGTACGGGTGTGGCGTGGGGGTGGCGAAGTCTGGCGTTTGCCGTCGCGCGTGGTTCTCTCCGCCTCCGCCACGGGAGGATGGGGCACGGTCGTCGGTGGTTAAGACGCCCGGGTCCGTCGCCAGGTTCCCGGGCGGTTCCAACCACCCCTGGACTTCACCGAGTACGTACCCATCACGACCGTTGTGACGCTCCGTCGAGCAAGGCCAGTCGACCGCAACAGGCCTCCCCCTGAGGCAGTTTCAAGCCAACTTCATATTTCGGCAAGAGGTCTACCACCAGTTCCCTCACGCCTCACGGACACCAGGAATCCCAGCAGGACAATGCTGGACATCTCCTTACGAGTACGTGTACATGTGGAGACACTGCCGGCGACGCAGAATGACATGGGGGTTTGCGATGCTTTTGAGCAGTACGCACCGGTCGGAAAGCCGGACGCCATGAACGCCCCGCACCCTTCGAAAGTGGCCGGAATCGATTCAACAGTTCCCGCCCCGGCACACACTGTCGCGTCCGTCGCGACGGGTACCTCCCCCGGTCCTGCGGCAAACCCGCCGGGCGCGCTGCTCCAGGACCGCCTCGCCGGCTGGGTCTCCGACCTCACCACGCTGCACGAGCTGACCGAACGCCTGGTCCGCGCGAGCACGCTGGAGGAGGCGCTCCAGGAACTGCTGCGCGCGGGCGCCGCGCTGGTGGGCGCGCGCCGCGGCCTGGTCGCCCTCGAACCCGGCGACGGTCTCGGACCGGCCACCACGCTCGGCCTCGGCCTGGGCCGCGCGGATCTCGGCCACATGGAGACCGTGCCGCGCAGCGCCCTGCCGTACGGCAGGATCCTCGACGGACTGCCCGGCGCCGACGACGGCATCGCCGAGCCCGACCTGTTCGCCGAGAAAGGGCTCGACCCGCGCCACCGCGAGGTCGCCGCCCGCCTCGGCTACGCCGCCAGCTACTCCCTCCCCCTCACCACCGAGGCCGCCGGACGCCTGGGCGCCGCGGTGTGGCTCTACGACGAGCCCGCCGAGCCGTCCGAGCGGCAGCGCCACCTCGTCGGCCTGTACGCCCGGCACGCCGCCGAGCACCTGGCCCGGCTCCTCGAACTCGAACGGACCCGCGCGGCCATGGCCACGATGTCCGAGGAACTGCTGCCCTCCCGGCTGCCCCGGGTCGCCGGCGTCCAGCTCGCCGCGCGGCACCAGACCTCCGCGCACGGCGGCGGCGACTGGTACGACGCGCTGCCGCTGCCGGACGCGGCGCTCGGTCTCGCCGTCGGATCGGTCACCGGATCGGGCCCCAGCGCGGTCGCCGCGATGGGGCGGCTGCGGGCCTCCCTGCGCGCGTACGCGGTGATGGAGGGCGAGGACCCGGTCGCCGTCCTGTCCGACCTGGAGCTGCTGCTGCGGCTCACCGAACCCGCCCGGTCGGCCACCGCGCTGTTCGCCTACTGCGAGCCCGCGCTGCGCCGCATCACGCTCGCCGGCGCCGGGCACAGCCCGCCTCTGCTGCTCGGCGAGCACCGCACCGAGTTCGTGGAGACCTCGGTCTCCGCTCCTCTCGGCATGCTCGCCTGCTGGGAGGCGCCCAGCGTGGAGATCCGGACCGAACCGGGCGAGACGGTCCTGCTCTACACCGACGGGCTGCTGCACCGCACCGGCGACCCGACCGACCGCGCCTTCGCCCGGCTGCACGCCGCGGCCGCCGGAGTGCCCAGGGCCCTGCGCCACGACCCCGGTGCCGTCGCCGACCACGTCCTGCGCGCGGTGCTCCCGGACGGCGCGGACACGGTGGACCACGCGGAGGACGTGGTGCTGCTCGCGGCGCGCTTCGTGTAGCCGCCGCAGCGCTCCGGTCATCCCCCGTACGCCCTCGGTAACAGGCCCTCGTACCTCTCGCCCGTTTCGGGCCCGACCGTACGATGGGGAAGGTCCAGTGCCGTATCGAGGAGGATGACCGCCGTGGCAGAACAGCTCCCGGAGACCCCGGAGACTGCCGAGCAGGAGACCGCCGAGGAAGAGCCGGTCAAGCAGCGCAAGAACGGCTTGTACCCGGGCGTGTCCGACGAGCTGGCCGAGAACATGAAGGGCGGCTGGGCCGACACCGAGCTGCACGACCTGGAGCCGATCCCCCAGGCCGCCGAGACCGCCGCCCGCCGTGCGGCGCTGTCCGCCCGCTTCCCGGGCGAGCGGCTGGTCGTCCCCGCGGGCAACCTGAAGACCCGCTCGAACGACACCGACTACCCGTTCCGCGCGTCCGTCGAGTACGCCCACCTCACCGGCAACCAGACCGAGGACGGCGTCCTGGTCCTGGAGCCCACGGCCGACGGCCACCAGGCGACGATCTACCTCCTGCCGCGTTCGGACCGGGAGAACGGCGAGTTCTGGCTGGACGGCCAGGGCGAGCTGTGGGTGGGCCGCCGGCACTCCCTCGGCGAGGCGGAGAAGCTGTACGGCATCCCCGCCGCCGACGTGCGCACGCTGCCCGACGCGCTGCGCGAGGCCACCGGCCCGGTGCGGGTCGTGCGCGGCTACGACGCCGGGATCGAGGCGGCGCTGACCGACAAGGTCACCGCCGAGCGCGACGAGGAGCTGCGGGTCTTCCTCTCCGAGCTGCGGCTGGTCAAGGACGACTTCGAGATCGGCGAGCTGCAGAAGGCCGTCGACTCCACCGTGCGCGGCTTCGAGGACGTCGTGAAGGTCCTCGACAAGGCCGAGGCGACCAGCGAGCGCTACATCGAGGGAACGTTCTTCCTGCGCGCCCGCGTGGAGGGCAACGACGTCGGCTACGGCTCCATCTGCGCCGCCGGCCCGCACGCCACCACCCTGCACTGGGTGCGCAACGACGGCCCGGTCCGCTCCGGCGACCTGCTGCTCCTCGACGCCGGTGTGGAGACGCACACGTACTACACGGCCGACGTCACCCGCACGCTGCCGATCAGCGGCCGGTACACCGACCTGCAGAAGAAGATCTACGACGCCGTGTACGACGCCCAGGAGGCCGGCATCGCGGCGGTGAAGCCGGGCGCCAAGTACCGGGACTTCCACGACGCCGCACAGCGCGTGCTGACGGAGCGGCTCGTGGAGTGGGGCCTGGTCGAGGGGCCGGTGGAGCGGGTGCTGGAGCTGGGCCTGCAGCGCCGCTGGACGCTGCACGGCACCGGTCACATGCTCGGCATGGACGTCCACGACTGCGCCGCCGCGCGCACCGAGACGTACGTCGACGGCACGCTGGAGCCCGGCATGGTGCTCACGGTCGAGCCGGGCCTGTACTTCCAGGCGGACGACCTGACCGTGCCCGAGGAGTACCGGGGCATCGGCGTCCGCATCGAGGACGACATCCTGGTCACCGAGGACGGCAACCGGAACCTCTCCGCCGGGCTGCCCCGGCGCTCGGACGAGGTCGAGGCGTGGATGGCGGCCCTGAAGGGCTGACGCTCGCGGTGCGGGCCGGGTGCACACGCACCCGGCCCGCACCTGTGACGAGCCGCACGGCGGTACCGCTGCCCGCCTGTACCGCTACACGGCGACGAGTGGGGCGTCCTCGCGCCACTTGAGGATCTTGTCGAAGCTCACCACCGCGCCGCCCCGGCCCGGCTTGTTGCCGATGTGCACATGGTCGGCGAGCTCCTGGATGAGGCACAGGCCCCGCCCGCTCTCCGCGTCGGACGGCGCGGGGCGCACGGGACGCGAGCGGCCCCCGCCCGCGGCGGGAAAGCCCGGGCCCGCGTCGGCGACCTCGATGCGGCACTTCTCACCGTCGAGATAGGCGGTGACCCGGTACGCCTCCGAGGTGCCGTCCCGCGCGGCGTCCCCGCCGTGCTCCACCGCGTTCGCGCAGGCCTCGCTCAGGGCGACGGACAGGTCGTAGGAGATGTCCGGGTCGACGCCCGCGGTCTCCATGGTGCCGAGCAGCAGGCGCCGGGCGAGCGGCACGCTGGCGGCATCGCGCCGCAGATGGAGTGACCACCAGATGCTCATGCTCCAGCCTCCTGGCTGCGGCTCGACATACCGTTACGTATTGCCCTGACTCCTCTCCGGTAAGCGTGGAGTTGACGTGACACCGCCCATATGGCGGGTGTGTCGTGGATCCGATCGGTGTATGTGGGGCGGCCCACCGCAGAGGTGATCTTCCGGTCGTACGTCATCTTGCGGACCTGCCGTACGCCCGCCGGTGGGCTGGTGCGATGATGACCCCGCCATGACTGCCCCCCAGCCGCGCACGGTGTGCCCCGGACGCGGAGTCCGGACCCTGCGGGCCGCGGTGTTCGCCGCGGTCTGCGTCGTGCTGGCCGGGGCGGGCCACACCCTCGCCTCCTGTGACGCCGTCCCGCTGTGGACGCTCGGGGCGGGATTCCTCGGAGCGGCCGCGGTCGCCGTGCCGCTGGCCGGACGCGTGCGGTCGCTGCCGGTGACCGTGGCGCTGCTGGCGTTCGGCCAGACGGCGCTGCACGCACTGTTCGGGCTCGGACAGCACGGCACGCCCGCCGTGTCGTCCGCCGCCTCCGACGCCGCGCTGATCGAGCGGGCCGCCCGGCTGCTGTGCGGGACCTCCGCGGCGGGACTCAGCCCCGAGCGGGCCCAGCGGCTCCTCGTCGAGGCGCGGATCCACCCCGCCGGGGCGGAGAGCCACGCGGCGGACACCGCCGCGACCGCCGGCCTCTCCCCGGCCGCGCTGCTGCCCTCACTGCCGATGCTGCTCGGCCACGTCCTCGCGGCCACGGCCGCGGGCTGGCTGCTGCGCCGGGGCGACCTGGCCCTGCTGCGGCTGAGCGAGCTGTCGGCGCAGGGCGTCGCCGAAGGCGCCCTCGTACGGTCCCTGCGCGCGGCGCTCGCCCTGGTGCGTGCCCTGCGCGCCGGGCTCCCGGGAGCACCGGAGCCGACACCCCGCGCGGCGCGCACCGAGCTGCTCGCACCGCTCGCGCCGCCCGCCACCGCACTCCAGCACACGGTGGTCCGCCGGGGTCCGCCGGCCGTCACCTCCGCATTCGCGCTCGCCGCCTGACACGCGGCGGCCTTCCGCTCCGCCACTGCCCGGACCGTCCCGGGTCCCGCGGGGAGGGTCGTCGGCGTGCGGCATGTGCGTGTGCGTCCGATGCGTGTGTGCGCCGGGTCCCGCCCGCCGGGAGGGCCGTACGGGCACGCGCGCCGTGTGTCCCTCACCGTCAGTGAAACCTCAATCGAAGCGGAGTGCTTCTGCCATGAAGGCTTCCCGTATCGCCGCCGCCGGTGCCGTCGCCGGTGCCGCCGTCCTCGCCGTGTCCACCCCCTGCTTCGCGCACGTCACCGTGCAGCCGGAGGGTGAGGCCGCCAAGGGCGGTTACGCGGTCGTCGACTTCAAGGTCCCCAACGAGCGGGACAACGCCTCGACCACCAAGCTCGAGGTGACGTTCCCCACGGACCACCCGCTGGCGTCGGTGATGCCGCAGCCGGTCGAGGGCTGGGACATCGAGGTCAGCAAGTCCAAGCTGGACAAGCCGCTGGAGATGCACGGCGAGAAGATCAACGAGGCAGTCTCCAAGGTCACCTGGACCGCCCAGGGCAAGGGCATCGAGCCCGGCTACTTCCAGAAGTTCCCGGTGTCCGTCGGCTCGCTGCCCGAGGACGCCGACGAACTCGTCTTCAAGGCGCTGCAGACGTACTCCAACAAGGAGGTCGTCCGCTGGATCGAGGTGCCGCAGGAGGGCCAGGAGGAGCCCGACAACCCGGCCCCCGTGCTCGCCCTGTCCGAGGCCGCCGAGGACGGCCACTCCCACGGAGCCGCGGACGACGCGAAGGACAGCGAGCACGCCGAGGACGCCGCCGAGGCCGAGAACGCGTCCGCCCCGACCGCCGGGTCCGACGAGGGCGACTCCGGCGGCACGGACACCGTCGCCCGCGTCCTGGGCGTCGTCGGCATCGTGGTCGGTGCCGCGGGCGTCGCCTACGGCGTGCTCGCCGGGCGCCGTCGCACCACCGCCTGAGCCCTCACCCCTTTTTCGACGGCGCGCACCGGGTCGCCCACGGCCCCGTGGCCCCCGGTGCGCGCCGAGCACTCACCTTCGGGATCATTCATGCGCACCAAGACCTTCGCGGCGGCGGCCCTGCTCGCCGTCGCCTCCCTGACCCTCTCCGCCTGCGGCGGCAACGGCGACGGCGGCGACCCCGTCGCCGTGGTGTCCGAGGAGGCCGGCTCCCAGCAGGCGGCCACCGTTCTGGACAAGCCGTTCGAGAAGCCGGACCTCGTCCTCACCGACACCAGCGGCAAGAAGTACGACCTCCGCGAGGAGACCGCGGGCCGGCCCACGCTGATCTACTTCGGCTACACGCACTGCCCCGACGTCTGCCCGCTGACGATGAACAACATCGCGGTGGCCAAGAAGCAGCTGCCCCAGGACCAGCAGGACGAGCTGCGGATCGTGTTCGTCACCACCGACCCCGAGCGGGACACCGCCGCCGCGCTGGGCAAGTGGCTCAAGGGCATCGACTCCCAGGTCGTCGGCCTGACCGGCGACTTCGACACCATCCAGGCCGGTGCCCGCACCCTCGGCATCTCGATCGACCCGCCGCGCAAGGACGACCAGGGCAAGGTCGTCTCCGACCACGGCACCCAGGTCATCGCCTTCTCGCCGAAGACCGACGGCGGGTACGTCCTCTACGGCGAGGACGCCACCGTCGACGACTACACCAAGGACCTCCCCAAGATCATCAAGGGGGAGAACCCGTGAGGCGGCTGACGGCCGCGGCCCTGGCCGTCACCGGGACACTGGCCCTGGCCGGGTGCGGCGGCTCGGACGGCTCGGGCTCCGGCGCGGCGGAGCTGTCCGTCGGCTCCGCGTACATGCCGCAGCCGGTCTCCGACATGGCCGCCGGATTCCTCACCATCACCAACGACGGCGACACCGCCGACCGGCTGACCGGGGTCAGCAGCGACGCCGCCGGCCAGGTCACCGTGCACGAGACCGTCGACGGGTCCATGCGGGAGGTCGAGGCCCTCGACATCCCGGCCCACGGCAGTCTGGTGCTGGCCAGCGGCGGTAACCACCTGATGTTCGAACAGCTGAAGCAGAAGCCGAAGCAGGGTCAGACGGTCTCCGTCGAACTGCGGTTCGCGCACTCCGACCCCGTCACGGTCGAACTTCCGGTGAAATCGGCCACCTACGTCCCGAAGACCGGACACTGAGGGAGACACCCCCGTGACCCAGACCATCGCCCCCCGCGTGCGGACCCTGGTGCTGCTGTTCCTGGCCGTCACCGGCGCGCTCCTCGCCGGGGCCGCTCCCGTTTCCGCGCACGCCGCGCTGACCGGGAGCGACCCCGCGCAGGGGGCGGTGGTCGACCGGGCCCCCGGCCAGGTCTCCCTCACCTTCTCCGAGCAGATCGCGCTGAGCGACGACGCCGTGCGGGTGCTCGACCCCAAGGGCAAGCGGGTCGACAAGGGCGACCCGGCCAACCCGAGCGGAACGACGTACACCGTGCGGCTGCTCGGCGGGCTGCCCGACGGCACGTACACGGTGGCCTACCAGGTGGTGTCGGCCGACAGCCATCCCGTCGCCGGTGCCTTCACCTTCTCCATCGGGGCGCCCTCGGAGACGACCGTGTCGGTCTCCACGCAGACCGCGGACGACGGTCCGGTCGGCCTGCTGTACGGCCTCGGGCGGTACGTGTCGTACGCGGGCTTCGTCGTCATGGCCGGCGGTGCCGCCTTCGTGCTCGCCTGCTGGCGGCGCGGAGCCGGAGTGCGGGCGGTGCAGCGGCTGGTCGTCTCCGGGTGGCTGGCGCTCACCGGCGCCACGCTCGCCCTGCTGCTCCTGCGCGGCTCCTACACCCGCTCCGGAGAGCTCGGTGACGTCTTCGACCTGACGCTGCTCGGCGAGGTGCTCCAGACCAAGACGGGTGCGGCGCTGGTGTCGCGGCTGCTGCTGCTCGCGGCGGCCGCGCTGTTCATCGCGGTGCTGTTCGGGGCCTACGCCCGCCCGTCGACCGGCGCCACCGTCGACGACGGCGCTGCGCGCCGGCCGACCGTTGCGGAGGAGGACGAGGAGAAGCGGGACCTGACCTTCGGGCTCGCGATCGGCGGGACGGTGGTGTCGGCCGGGCTCGCCGCGAGCTGGGCGATGTCCGAGCACGCCTCCCAGGGGCTCCAGCCGGGCATCGCGATGCCCGTCGACGTGCTGCACCTGCTCGCCGTCGCCGCCTGGCTGGGCGGGCTCACCGCCCTGCTCGTCGCGCTGTACCGGGCGCCCGCGGACACCCCGGTCGACCGGGACGCCGTCCGGCGGTTCTCCCGGCTCGCCTTCTCCGGTGTGGTGGTCCTGGTCGTCACCGGGGTGTATCAGAGCTGGCGGCAGCTCGGCTCCTGGTCGGCGTTCACCGACACCCGGTACGGACAGCTGCTGCTCGTCAAGATCGGGCTCGTGGCGGTGCTGGTCGGAATCGCCTCCGTGTCGCGGCGGTGGACGGCGCGGCTGGCGGAGGCGGACGGAACCGGACGCACCGACGGCGCCGACGACGGCAACGGCGACGGCGCCGGCAACAGGGACAGGAACAGGGACAGGGACCGCGAGGGCGGTGTCGACAGCGGCGGCCGGAGTGACCGCGAGGCGGAGCAGGGCGGAGGCGACGCGGAACCGGGCGCGGGCGACGCGGAGCGGGTCGGTGTCGGTGTCGGTGCCGGTGTGCGTCAGGCGGAGGCCGACGACGCCGGGGCCGCGACGCCCGGAGCGGCGGCTGAGGCCGGGACCGGAGCGGCGGCTGAGGCCGCGACCGGGGCAGCTGCTGAGGCCGGGGCGAACGGCGAGGAGGCGGCGGGAGCCGATGAGGCTGCCGAGGCCGAGGGCGCCGGAGCCGACGGGGCCGGGGCCTTCGGGACCGGGGGCGCCGCCGAGGCGGATCCCGCGCGGGCCGCTCAGCTCGCGCGACAGCGGGCCGCGATGGAGACCGCCCGGCAGAAGCGGCTGCGCGACGCCGACCCGAACCGCTTCGGCCTGCGCCGCTCGGTGCTCGCCGAGGCGGGCATCGCCGTGGTCGTGCTCGCCGTCACCACCGTGCTCACGCAGACCGAGCCGGGGCGCACCGAGCAGGAGGCCAAGGCCGCCGCCTCGTCCTCGGTGTCCACGGGTCAGAGCACCGGCGCGGTGACGCTGAACATGCCGTTCGACACCGGCGGCGAGAAGGGCGAGGGCGTCGTCACGATCGACCTGGAGCCCGCGCGCGTGGGCGACAACGACCTGCACCTCTATGTGGAGGACCCGGACGGCCGTCCCGTCGACATCCCCGAGGTGAAGGTCGCCTTCACCCTCTCCGCCAAGGACATCGGGCCGCTGCCCGTCGTCCCCGACCACGTCACCACCGGACACTGGTCGGCGAGCGGAGTGCAGATCCCCATGACGGGCGACTGGAAGGTCGAGGTGACCGTGCGGACCTCCGACATCGACCAGGTGACCGTCTCGAAGAACGCGAAGATCGGCTGAACCACCATGGCTGACCAGTCCACTCCCCAGCTCCGGACCCCGGAGAGCCCCGAGGCGGGGCCCACCGGCCCGGCCGCACCGGGTGGCATCTCCCGGCGCCGGCTGCTCGGCACGGCCGGCGCCACCGGGCTCGCACTCGGGGCGGCGGGCGGCGCCGTGGGATACGCCGCGGCGCCCGCCGGGGCCACTCCGCTGACGTCGGTGGGCGAGAGCCGGGTGGAGTTTCACGTGAAACATCAGCCCGGCATCACCCAGCCGCTCCAGGCCCGCGGCCACCTCATCGCCTTCGACCTGGCGCCCGGCGCCGGACGGAAGGAGGCGGCCGCACTGCTGCGCCGCTGGTCGGACACGGCCCGCCGACTGATGGCGGGTGAGCCGAGCGCTCAGGGCGACACCGGTGTGGCCCGTGACGCAGGCCCCTCCTCGCTGACCCTGACCTTCGGCTTCGGACACAGCTTCTTCGGGCGCACCGGACTGGAGAAGCAGCGCCCCGCCGCCCTGGACCCGCTGCCCGACTTCTCCTCCGACCGGCTCGACAAGGCGCGCAGCAACGGCGACCTGTGGGTGCAGATCGGCGCCGACGACGCGCTCGTGGCCTTCCACGCCCTGCGCGCCGTCCAGAAGGACGCGGGCTCCGCGGCCAGGGTGCGCTGGCAGATGAACGGCTTCAACCGCTCACCGGGCGCGACGGCCCACCCGATGACCGCGCGCAACCTGATGGGCCAGGTCGACGGCACCCGCAATCCCAAGCCCGCCGACTCCGACTTCGACCAGCGGATCTTCGTTCCGGAGCAGGGTGAGCCCGCCTGGATGGCGAACGGTTCCTACGTCGTCGTCCGGCGGATCCGCATGCTGCTGGACGACTGGGAGAAGCTGCCCGTCGAGGAGCAGGAGGGCGTCATCGGGCGCCGCAAGTCCGACGGGGCACCGCTGTCGGGAGGCAGCGAGACCTCCGAGATGGACCTGGAGAAGACGGACTCCCGCGGCAACCTGGTCGTTCCCATCAACGCGCACGCCCGGATCACCCGGCCCGACCAGAACGGCGGCGCGGCGATGCTCCGCCGCCCGTTCTCGTACCACGACGGCATCGACGCGGACGGGGTGCCGGACGCGGGTCTGCTGTTCATCTGCTGGCAGGCCGACCCGCTGCGCGGCTTCGTGCCGGTGCAGCGCAAGCTGGACCGGGGCGACGCCCTGACCCCGTTCATCCGCCACGAGGCGAGCGGCCTGTTCGCGGTCCCGGGCGGTGCGGCGGAAGGGGAGTATGTGGGGCAGCGGCTGCTGGAGGGGTGAGAACTGCAGCAAGTCACCCCTGCGGGAGCACGGAGAGGCCGGTGCCGGCCCGAGGCCATTAGGGTGAGGTCATGCCAGCGAGCTACGCGTATCTCGGCCCAGAGGGCACCTTCACCGAAGTCGCCCTGCGCACGCTTCCCGAGGCGGCCACCCGTGAGCTGATCCCGTACGTCTCCGTGCAGTCCGCGCTCGACGCGGTGCGCGTGGGCGAGGCCGAGGCCGCTTTCGTCCCGATCGAGAACTCGGTCGAGGGCGGCATCACCACCACCCTCGACGAACTGGTCGCGGGCACGCCGTTGATGATCTACCGCGAGGTGCTGCTGTCCATCACCTTCGCGCTGCTCGTCCGTCCCGGCACCAAGCTGTCGGACATCAAGACGGTCACCGCCCACCCGGCCGCCCAGCCGCAGGTGCGCAACTGGCTGAAGACGCATCTCCCGGACGCCGTCTGGGAGTCGGCCGCCTCCAACGCGGACGGCGCGCGCCTGGTCCAGGAGGGCCGGTACGACGCCGCGTTCGCCGGTGAGTTCGCGGCGGCCCGGTACGGACTGGAGGCCCTGGAGACGGGCATCCACGACGCGGAGAACGCCCAGACCCGGTTCGTGCTGGTGGGTCGTCCCGCACGGCCCGCGGCTCGCACTGGTGCCGACAAGACGTCGATCGTGCTGTGGCAGCGCGACGACCACCCCGGCGGCCTGCGCGACCTGCTGGGCGAGTTCGCCACCCGGGGCATCAACCTGATGCTGCTCCAGTCACGGCCGACCGGGGCCGGCATCGGCAACTACTGCTTCTGCATCGACGCCGAGGGCCACATCTCGGACCGCCGGATGGCCGAGGCGTTGATGGGGCTGAAACGGATCTGCCTCCAGGTGCGCTTCCTCGGGTCGTATCCGCGTGCGGACATGCAGCCGGGAGAGGTGCGCCCGCTGTTTCCCGGGACGTCCGACGAGGAGTTCGTGGGTGCGGCGGACTGGGTGGCGCGGTGCCAGGACGGCCGTTTCTGAGCGGGTCGGAGGCGCGTGGACGGACGCAGCCGACAGCGGCGGTGACCGGTCCTACCTGCTGATTTTCGTTGTCCACAGGAGTTATCCACAGGTCCGCTTCTCGACCTGGGGACAAGTCGACACCGAAGCCTCATTCCGTCGACAAATCGGCCTACGGGGCATGATCGAGTTCATCGTCCCGCACCTCACCCTTCGTCCACTCTTTTCCTTTGGTCAACTCTTTGGAGCGAACGCTTTCCACTCAAAAGTGGAGATAGTGCGGGTTTGCACGGGGAATCCTCGGCTTCGACCAGGCGTTTCGGAGTGATCAATTCCGAAGTCCACAGATCTTCCCCACACCCTGTGGATAACTTTTCCGGCGCTGTGGATACCTGTGGACAACCGAAGCCCAAGTCCCGTTCCGCACAAGGGATTCCAGTCAACAGGACGCCCCGGACCTGACCCTTTCAAGGGGCAGGGGATCATTTATTGACTTCGATGAACACATGGAGCAATTCGCCCATAACGGAACGTGGGCGGGTCTCCTGTGAATAGTGAGTCGTGGCCCGTCATCGGGCACCGGTAGCCTTGGCCGCGTGATTGACCTTCGCCTGCTTCGTGAGGACCCCGACCGAGTGCGCGCTTCGCAGCGCGCCCGTGGAGAGGACGTCGCCCTCGTCGACGCCCTCCTGTCTGCCGACGAGCGGCGCAGGTCGTCCGGCGTCCGCTTCGACGAGCTGCGCGCCGAGCAGAAGTCGCTCGGCAAGCTCATCCCCAAGGCGGCCGGCGACGAGAAGGCCGAGCTGCTCGACAAGGCCGGCCGGCTCGCCGCCGACGTCAAGGCGGCCGACGCCGACCGGGACGCCGCCGCCGCCGAGACGCAGGAGCTGCTGCTCCGGCTGGCCAACCTGGTTCACCCCGACGTCCCGGTGGGCGGCGAGGAGGACTTCGTCACGCTGGAGACGCACGGGACCGTCCGCGACTTCGGCGCCGAGGGCTTCGTGCCCAAGGACCACCTGGAGCTCGGCCAGCTCCTCGGCGCCATCGACGTCGAGCGCGGCGCCAAGGTCTCCGGTTCGCGTTTCTACTTCCTGACGGGCGTCGGCGCGCTCCTCGAACTCGCCCTGGTGAACGCCGCGATGGCGCAGGCCACCGCGGCGGGCTTCACGCCGATGCTGACCCCGGCGCTGGTGCGGCCCCAGTCCATGGCGGGCACCGGCTTCCTCGGCCAGGCCGCCCAGGACGTCTACCACCTGGACAAGGACGACCTGTACCTGGTCGGCACGTCCGAGGTGGCGCTCGCCGCGTACCACATGGACGAGATCATCGACGCGGACCGGCTGCCGCTGCGGTACGCGGGCTTCTCGCCGTGCTTCCGCCGCGAGGCCGGCTCGCACGGCAAGGACACCCGCGGCATCTTCCGCGTCCACCAGTTCGACAAGGTCGAGATGTTCTCGTACGTCGCGCCGGAGGACTCGCAGGCGGAGCACCAGCGGCTGCTGGAGTGGGAGAAGCAGTGGTTGACCTCGCTGGAGCTGCCGTTCCGGGTGATCGACGTCGCCTCGGGCGACCTCGGTTCGTCCGCCGCTCGCAAGTACGACTGCGAGGCGTGGATCCCCACCCAGGGCAAGTACCGCGAGCTGACCTCGACCTCGGACTGCACCGAGTTCCAGTCGCGTCGGCTGTCGATCCGCGTCCGTGACGGCAAGCAGGTGCGTCCGCTGGCCACGCTCAACGGCACCCTGTGCGCCGTGCCGCGCACGATCGTCGCCATCCTGGAGAACCACCAGCAGGCCGACGGCTCGGTCCGCGTGCCGGAGGTGCTGCGTCCGTACCTGGGCGGGCGGGAGATCCTGGAACCGGTCGCCAAGTGAGCGCGGCCTTCCCCTACCGGCTCGTCGCCACCGATCTCGACGGCACGCTGCTGCGCGACGACCACTCGGTCTCCGCGCGCACCCGTGACGCGCTCGCCGCGGCCACCGCGGCGGGCGCCGCGCACATCGTCGTCACCGGCCGTGCGGTGCCCTGGACCCGCCCGATCCTCGACGACCTCGGCTACCGGGGCCTGGCCGTCTGCGGCCAGGGCGCCCAGGTGTACGACGCCGGGGAGCACCGCCTGCTCACCTCGGTGACGCTGGACCGGCAGCTGGCCGGGGTGGCGCTGGCCAAGATCGAGGCGGAGGTCGGTCCGCTGCACCTGGCGGCGAGCCGTGACGGGCTGGACGGCGAGGTGATGGTCGGCCCCGGTTACGAGATCGTGGGCGGGCTGCCCGCGACACCGTTCACCGACGCGTCGGACCTGTGGACGGCGCCGCTGAACAAGCTGTACATCCAGCACCCGACGCTGAGCTCGGACGAGCTGGCCGAGGCGGCCACCCGCACCGCGGGCGGTTTCGTCACGGTCACCATGGCGGGCGAGGGCATCGTCGAGCTGCTGCCGCTCGGCCTGTCCAAGGCGACGGGTCTGTCGCTGGCGGCGCGCCGACTGGGTGTGAAGGCCGCCGGGACGATCGCCTTCGGCGACATGCCCAACGACATACCGATGTTCGGCTGGGCCGCGCACGGCGTGGCCATGGCCAACGCCCACGAGGAGCTGCGGGCGGTGGCCGACGAGGTGACGTCCTCCAACGAGGAGGACGGGATCGCGGTCGTACTGGAGCGGTTGCTGGGCTGACCGCCCGTTCTGGCGGAGGATGCACGGATCGAACGTGCGCGGGCCCCTCGGACCCGACCTCGGCTTGAGCCAAGCCGGTGCCTTACCACTCGGCCAATCCTCCGGGTGGGCGGCCCACGCGCCTCACCGCGCGTGCTCGAAGCGGCCGCCCCGGGCAGCTCCCCGTGCGGGGCGGACTCGACGGAGCAGTAGGGATTACTCCGGAGTCCGCCGCGGGCTGCCCCGACGGGAGCGGGACGAACTGCCGTGCATGGACATCGTCCTGCTCCTCTCCCGGTACCTGGGCGCCGGACCTTCCCGGCGCTGCGGACTCAACCACTGTGCCGGGTGGGCGAGTCGGACGCCACCGAATAAATCCGGCACGCCGCCCGGCAGATCAGGCCCGCCGCCCAGCCGGCCGACGGGCCGAGCGGGCCCCGCCCCCCTTCGCCGTGTGCCCGGGCAGAAGTGGAGTCCCCGTCAGGGGCCCGCACGTGTCACTCCTCGCCGGCCAGCGTCAGCGTGCGCAGCTTCTGGCCCGCGTACCAGGTGGCCAGGACGGTGACCGCGGCCAGCAGGACCGTCGCGGTCGTCAGGCCGACGTCCGAGGTGACCAGGTCGCCTCCGGAGACCTTCTGCGCCACCGCCAGCGACCACTGCTGGATGCTCAGGGTGCGCGCGCCGGGCACCAGGGAGCCGAACAGCGCCTCCCAGACCAGCGCGTAGACCAGGCCGAACACCACCGCGTGCCGGGAGACCGTGCCGAACAGCAGGAACAGCGCCGCGTACGCGATGGAGGCGACCAGCGCGGCCACCGTGTAGGCGACGGCGACCTGCTGTCCGTTGCCGTTGAGGACGAAACCCGCGATCAGCGTGGGCACGGCCGAGAACACCATGGTGACGGCGATCGCGACGATCAGCTTGGTGGAGATGATGGTGGACCGCTTGATCGGCTTGGACAGCAGGTACACCACCGAGCCGTCGTCGATCTCGGGACCGATCGCGCCGGTGCCCGCGATGACGCCGATGATCGGCACCATGGTGGCGAGCGCGAACCCGCCGAGGACATCCGCCGCGGTCTGGTCGTCGGCGCCGCTGAGGGCGCGCACCGCCAGGGAGATCGCGATCAGCAGCAGGGGCAGCGCGCCCAGGATGAGGGCCCGGCGGCGGCCGAGCAGGGCCCGGTAGGTGAGCCGGGCGACTGTGGGGTCGTACATCAGGGCCTCCTACGCCGCGACCAGGTACGAGAAGACGGACTCGAGGGACTCGTCGGACGGCGAGACCGTCAGCAGCCGGATGCCGTGGTCGCGTGCGACCTTCGGCAGCAGGGCCGTGAAGCGGCCGAAGTCGACGGCCTGGATGCGCAGCGCGCCCTCGGCGTGGTCGACCTCGATGCCGGAGGTCGACGGGTCGGCGATGAGCGCGGCGGCGAGCGCGCGGTCGTCGCTGGAGCGCACCAGGTAGCGGTGCGGGCGGTCCGTCATCAGGCGGCGGATCCTGCGGAAGTCGCCGCTGGCCGCGTGCCGGCCGGCGACCACGACCTCGATGTGCCAGGCGAGCTGCTCGACCTCTTCGAGGATGTGGGAGGAGAACAGCACGGTGCGGCCCTCGTCGCCCATGCGCCGCAGCAGGTCCATCAGCTGCATGCGCTGGCGCGGGTCCATGCCGTTGAACGGCTCGTCCAGCAGGAGCAGCGACGGCTGGTGGACCAGCGCGGACGCCATCTTCACGCGCTGCCGCATGCCCTTGGAGTACGTGGCGATCTTGCGGTCCTGCGCGTACTCCATCTCGACCGTGGCCAGGGCCTGCTGGGCGGCCTTGGCGCCGAGGCCGTGCAGTTCGGCGTTGGCGAGGACGAACTCGCGGCCGGTGAGGAAGTCGTACATCGCCTCGCGCTCGGGGACGATGCCGATGTGTTTGTAGATGCCCTCGTTGCGCCAGACCTGCTGTCCGTCGAGGGTGACGGTGCCGGTGGAGGGGGCGAGGAAGCCGCCCATCATGTTGATGAGGGTGGACTTTCCGGCGCCGTTGGGGCCGAGCAGGCCGGTGACGCCGGGGCCGATGGTCATGGTGATGTCGTTGACGGCGACCACGTTGCCGAACCAGCGGGAGACGTGGTCGATGGAAAGAGTGCTCATGGGCGCAGCCCGGTCCTTAGAAGGGTGATGGCAGGAGACGGGTGGGAGTGGTCACAGGCCCACCTTCTTGTAGCGGCGCATCAGGAGGCCGTAGCTCGCGGCGATCAGGCCGAGGGTGACCAGGACGTAGACGATGCCCTCGGCGTTGCTCGGGCCCACCCCGCCGGGGAAGGCGGAGGCCGCGCCCAGGAAGGCGGACTGCACGCCGTCGATGAGGGTGATCGGCGAGAACAGGCCGATCCAGGCGATGCTGTCGCCGCTGTTCTGCACCTCCGCGATCGCCTGGAGCGTGGAGACCGCGCCGTAGGTGATGGTCAGGACGGCGATGACGGCCGCGATGCCGAAGCCGCGGCGCGGGGTGACCGACGCGATGACCAGGCCGATGCCGGCGAAGAGCAGCGAGAGCAGTGCCACGGAGACGAGTCCCTGTGCGAATCCCTTGGTCTGGTCGGAGAAGTCGAGCTTGGCCAGCAGCGCGCCGACGTAGAGCACCAGCAGGGGCGCGGCGGTGAGGATGAAGAGGGCCGAGGCGAGCGCGGCGAACTTGGCGCGCACGTAGTCGGCGGTCTCGATGGGCCGCGAGAAGTACAGCGGTACGGTCTTGAAGCGCAGGTCGCGGGAGACCGACTGGGGTGCCTGCGAGGCGACGTACAGGCTGATGACGGCCTGCATGACGATCGCGTAGCGGGTGTAGTCGACGGGCAGGTCCTTGGCCTTCGTCGCGACGGCGACGGCCACCATGATGGCGGCGGGCACGCACATCACCACGAACAGCAGCATCGGCAGCACCTTGGACTTCACCGAGCGGCCGAGGCCGTAGGAGCCGCGCAGGGACTGCGAGTACAGCGACCGCCGGGCGTAGGCGCGGCCGAGGCGGGCGCCGTCGTAGGAGCGGTAGCCGATGTTGTGGATACGAGTGTCACCCGATGCGGTGACCGGTGTCCGGGTGGACTGTTCAGCCGCCATGGCCGACCGCCTCCTTCCGCTCTTCGCCGCTGTCCGCGCCGTTCCTGAAGACCTCGGAGATGTGGTGCCTGCGCTGTTCCATGCGCACCAGGCCGAGGCCGAGGTCGGCGATGACGTCGCGGACCAGGTCGTAGGTCTGCTCGCCCTGCGCGGTGAGCAGCAGGATGTGTCCGGCGCCCGGCAGTCCGCTGCCGTCCTCGACGCTCACCCCGCGCGCGTGCAGCGCCTCGCGCACCGCGCGGGTGCCGTCCGGGTGCTCGTCGGTGTCGGTGACCTCGATGGCGAGGGGGGTGGTGGTCTGCGTGAAGTCGGTGGTGGAGCTGGACCGCAGCAGCTTGCCGCCGTCGACGACGACGACGTGGTCGCAGGTGCGTTCCAGTTCGCCCAGCAGGTGCGAGGTGACCAGGACGGAGATGCCGAAGTCGGTGTGGATGCGCCGGATCAGGCCGAGCATCTCGTCGCGGCCGACCGGGTCGAGGCCGTTGGTCGGCTCGTCGAGGAAGACCAGCTGCGGGTCGTGCACGAGGGCCTGCGCCAGCTTCACGCGCTGCTTCATGCCGGTCGAGTAGCCGCCGATGGGGCGGTAGCGCTCCTCGTACAGGCCGACGTGGCGCAGCGTGTCCGCGGTGCGCTCGCGCGCGGCGGTGGGCGGCAGGCCGGACATGCGCGCCATGTGGACGACGAACTCGGTGGCCGAGACGTCCGGCGGCAGGCAGTCGTGCTCCGGCATGTAGCCGACGCGTTCGCGGATGGCGGCGCCCTCGGTGGCGACGTCGAGGCCGAGCACTTCGGCACGGCCCTCGGTGGCGGGGGACAGACCCAGCAGGATCTTGATCAGTGTGGACTTGCCGGCTCCATTGGCTCCGACGAGTCCGGTCACACCGGGCCCGACGTCCACGGAGAGCCGGTCAAGAGCGGTCACCCTGGGGAACCGCTTGCTCAGGCTTTCGGTCGCGATCACAGTCACGTCCCCGACGCTAGTGACCCGTACCACGACGGTCGTCAGACCGGAGAGCCGTCTTGGCGTCCCCCTGGAGTCGTACGGGCCCGTAGGGGACCCTCCTTGAGGGGTGTCCGGTGGCCTGCCGGCCGGGTCACCACGGCGCGCCGGGGAGCCGTTCACCGGCCGCGCCGGACCCGGGGCGCCATTGACGAGGCCTGCGGCACCTGTCAGATTCGCGGCCATGACGGGGCTGAGGGGCGCGCGGGAGCGCCGGGTGCGCACGGGCGGTGTCGAGTTGTGCGTCGCCGAGATGGGCGACCCGGAGCGGCCGACGGTCGTCCTCGTGCACGGCTATCCCGACAGCAAGGAGGTGTGGTCCGAGGTCGCGCCGCGCCTCGCCGGCCGCTTCCATGTGGTGGCGTACGACGTCCGGGGCCACGGGCGGTCCACGGCGCCGCGGCCGCTGCGCGGCGGGTTCACCCTGGAGAAGCTGACCGACGACTTCCTGGCCGTCGCGGACGCGGTCAGTCCGGACCGGCCGGTGCACCTGGTGGGGCACGACTGGGGCTCGGTGCAGTCCTGGGAGTTCGTCACGGTCGGGCGCACCGCGGGACGGATCGCCTCCTTCACCTCCATGTCCGGTCCCTCGCTCGACCACTTCGGGCACTGGATCGACCGCCGCCTGAAACGGCCCACCCCGCGCCGCGTCGGCCAGCTGCTCGGCCAGGGCGCCAAGTCCTGGTACGCGTACCTGCTGCACACCCCGGTGCTGCCCGAACTCGCCTGGCGCGGGCCGCTCGGCCGGAGCTGGCCGCACATCCTGCGGCGCCTGGCGAAGGTGCCCGGCGGCGACTACCCGACCTCGTCCCTGCCGTCGGACGCGGCCCACGGAGCCTGGCTCTACCGGGACAACGTGCGGGCCCGGCTGCGCAACCCGCGTGCGGACGCCTTCGCCCACGTGCCGGTGCAGCTCATCACACCGCTGGACGACGTGTTCCTCTCGGAGCGGCTCCACGACGAACTGGAGCGGTGGGCTCCACGGCTGACCCGGCGGACGCTTCCGGCCGGGCACTGGGTGCCGCGCACCCGGCCCGACCACCTGGCCACCTGGATCGCCGACTTCGTGACGTCCGTGGAGGCCGGGCAGTCCGGCGCGGCGGCTCCGGGCCGGTACGCCGAGCGCTTCGGCGGGCAACTGGTCCTGGTCACCGGTGCGGGCGGCGGCATCGGGCGGGCGACCGCGCTGGCGTTCGCCGAGGCGGGCGCGCGCGTGCTGGCGGTGGACCGGGACGCCGGGGCCGCGGCCCGCACCGCGGAGGAGGCCCGGCGCCGTGGCGCGGCGGCGGCCTGGGCCGAGGGTGCGGACGTCTCCGACGAGCGGGCCATGGAGCGGCTCGCCGAGCGGGTCACCGACGCGTACGGCGTGGTGGACGTCCTGGTGAACAACGCCGGGATCGGGCTCGGCGGCTCGTTCTTCGACACCACCACCGAGGAGTGGAAGCGGGTCCTCGACGTCAACCTGTGGGGTGTGATCCACGGCTGCCGGCTCTTCGGGCGGCGGATGGCCGAGCGCGGTCAGGGCGGTCACATCGTCAACATCGCCTCGGCGGCGGCGTTCCAGCCGTCCCGGGCGCTGCCCGCGTACAGCACGTCCAAGGCGGCGGTGCTGATGCTGAGCGAGTGCCTGCGCGCGGAGCTGGCCGGGCAGGGGATCGGCGTGACGGCGGTCTGCCCGGGGTTCGTGAACACGGGCATCACCTCCACCGCCCGGTTCGCCGGGACGGACCCCGAGACGGAACGGCGCCTGCAGCGGCGGGCCGCCCGCCTCTACGGGCTGCGCAACTATCCGCCGGAGAAGGTCGCCGCCGCGGTGCTGCGGGCGGTGGTGCGCGACGAGGCGGTGGTGCCGGTCACGCCGGAGGCGCGGGGAGCGTACGCGCTGTCGCGGTGGATGCCGGGCGTGCTGCGGAGGATCGCGCGCATCAAACCGCCTGTGTGAAACGGCACTTGAGCGGCTCGTTGTCCACAAGGAACCCCAATTCCCCTGTGGATAACTGCACTTGGCTGTGGATCAAACCTCCGGAAGGAAATCGATCGCGTGATCCGCGTCTCTCCCGGCAGTCTGGAGGGATGGACGAACGACGCACCGTGAAGGTGTCGAAGTACCTCGCCAAGCATCTGCGTCATCAGCCGGAGAGGATCGGGCTCACCCTCGACGAGGGCGGCTGGGTCGAGATCGACACACTGATCGACGCGGCCTCGGCGCACGGCTTCCGCTTCACCCGGGAGGAACTGGACCACGTCGTCGCCACCAACGACAAGCGGCGCTTCGCCGTGGAGGGCACCCGGATCCGCGCCAGCCAGGGCCACAGCGTGGAGGTCGACCTCGGGCTGCCGCCGGCCACCCCGCCGCCGTACCTGTACCACGGGACGGTCGCGCGCACCCTGGACGCCATCCGCGCCGAGGGGCTCCGGCCGATGAACCGGCACGCCGTGCACCTGTCCGCCGACCGCGAGACGGCGACCCGTGTGGGTGCCCGCCGGGGCCGCCCGGTCGTGCTGTCCGTGGACGCCGCCGCCATGCACCGCGACGGCCACGTCTTCCACAGGAGCGCCAACGGCGTGTGGCTGACCCGGGCCGTGCCCAGCCGGTATTTGCGCTTCCCCCGGAGCCACTGAAGGCAGCATGATCGGTGAGATGGACCACCTGCCCAGCACCGAGGCCGCCGTCACCGCCCTCCGGGCACTCGCCGAGGCGTACGGACGCGAGATCGAGGTGACCCACGACATCGGCGCCGATCAGACCTCCCGCCGCACCGCCGCGGGTGTCGGCGTCACCACCGACCCGGACGGCTCCCTCCCCCCCGAGGCCCATGTGGAGTTCGGCGGCCTGCCGCGGGTGAGTGTGCGACTCTACCCGGAGGACGACGCGCTGATCGACGTCGAGGGCGTGGAGTGTCCCGACATTCCCCGCGACGACGTTCCGGCCTTCCTGCGGTCCCTGTTCGACGGGCTGGCCCATGTCAGGGCCCGGCGTTTCCCGCCCGGCTACTTCCTGGTCGTGCCGCTGCCGGGGGACCGCACGTACAAGGAGTTCATCCCGATGGTCGTCCTCACTCCCTGGCTGAGTGGACGGGTGCGATGACGCGAAGGCACGGGTACGGCGCCTTCGGCGCACGGAGGGGATGACGGAAAGCGAGTGCGGTGACCGTTTCACGTGAAACGCGGCGCGGCGAGTGCGTGCAGGGCGTCGTGAGGCAGGCGGGAACGCGACGACAGGGCCTAGGCTCAAGGCCATGAGCCTGCGTCTGAGCACCGTGATCCTTCCCTATCGCCGCTGGCACGAAGGCAGCCGTGCGACGTGGGTGCGCGCCGAGGAACTCGGCTTCCATGCCGCCTACACCTACGACCATCTGTCCTGGCGCAGCTTCCGGGACGGACCGTGGTTCGGCGCCGTCCCGACCCTCACCGCCGCGGCGGCCGTCACCGACCGGATGCGCCTGGGCACCCTCGTGACCTCTCCGAACTTCCGGCACCCGGTCACGCTCGCCAAGGAGCTCATCTCCCTCGACGACATCTCCGGCGGGCGCCTCACGCTCGGGATCGGCGCGGGCGGCACCGGTTTCGACGCCACCGCGCTCGGCCAGGAGCCGTGGACGCCCCGCGAGCGCGCCGACCGCCTCGCCGAGTTCGTCCCGCTGCTGGACCGGCTGCTCTCCGAGGACACGGTGTCCTACGAGGGCGACTTCTACGCCGCGCACGAGGCGCGGAACATCCCGGGCTGTGTGCAGCGGCCCCGGCTGCCGTTCGCCGTGGCGGCCACCGGACCGCGCGGTCTGCGGCTCGCGGCCCGGTACGGGCAGGCGTGGGTGACCACGGGCGACCCGAAACTGTTCGAGGACGGCACGCCCGAGCAGTCGGTTCAGGCCATTCGCCGCCAGGCGGAGAAGCTGGCCGACGCCTGCGCGGAGCTGGGCCGGGACGCCACCGAGCTGGACCGGATCCTGCTCACCGGCTTCACCCCGGACCGCAGCCGCCCCCTGGAGTCCCTGGACGCCTTCGTGGACTTCGCCGGCCGCCACGCGGAGCTGGGATTCACCGAGATCGTGATCCACTGGCCCATCCCCGACTCGGACTTCGCCGCTGACCAGAAGGTCTTCGAGCGCATCGCCATGGAGGCACCGGCCCAGCTGCGCTGAGCGGGCCTCCGCTCCGCCCGGGGCGGCGGCGCACGGGGCTGTGACGGTGGTAACCACTCAGATGTGCGGAGTCCCGCACGACCGTGCGGGCATATGCGGGACAATGGCCGGGTGACCTCAGCGACCCGACAGCACGAGACCCCGGCCGCCGCCACTCCGCCCCGGCTCATCGCCACCGACCTCGACGGCACGCTGCTGCGCGACGACAAGTCGGTCTCCCCGCGCACCGTCGCCGCGCTGGCCGCCGCCGAGGAGGCGGGCATCGAGGTCTTCTTCGTCACCGGCCGCCCGGCCCGCTGGATGGACGTCGTCAGCGACCACGTGCACGGCCACGGCCTCGCCATCTGCGGCAACGGCGCCGCCGTCGTCGACCTGCACGGCGGCCCCGGCACGCACCGCTTCGTGAAGGTGCGCGAGCTGGCCCGGGAGAACGCGCTGGACGCCGTACGGCTGCTGCGCGAGGCCGCCCCGGGCACGGTGTTCGCCGTCGAGCAGACCTACGCCTTCAACCAGGAGCCGGCCTACCCGAAGCTGCACCTGGAGATCCCGGACGTCCTCTCCCCGGCCGAGGACCTGCTGGGCCCGGACTCCCACACCGCCGACCAGCCGGTGCTCAAGATCCTCGCCTACCACCCCGAGCTGGACCCCGACGCCTTCCTCACCGTGGGCCGGCTCGCCATCGGCGACCGCGCCACCGTCACCCGCTCCAGCCCCAGCGCCCTGCTGGAGATCAGTGGACCCGACGTGTCCAAGGCCAGCACGCTCGCCCTGTGCTGCGCCGAGCGCGGCATCTCCCACGAGGAGGTCGTCGCGTTCGGGGACATGCCGAACGACGTCGAGATGCTGACCTGGGCCGGCCGCTCCTACGCCATGGGCAACGCCCATCCGGACGTGATCGCCGCCGCCTCGGGCCGCACGGTCGCCAACAACGACGACGGAGTGGCCGTGATCATCGAGCAGCTGATCGAGGAACGGCGCTAGCCACTCACCGCGGCACCCCGCGTCCGGCTCACAGCGACACCCCGCGCCCGGCCAGCCACGACACCGGGTTCACCGCCGATCCCATCTCCGGCGTCACCCGCACCTCGAAGTGCAGGTGCGGCCCCGTGGAGTTGCCACTGGTGCCGGACTGCCCGATCCACTGCCCGGTCTCGACCCGCTCCCCCTGGTCGACGGCGACGGCCGCGAGGTGGGCGTACTGGGTGTAGTAGCCGCCCGCGTGGCGGAGCACGATCTCGATGCCGAACGCCCCGCCGCAGGACACCTTCACCACCTCACCGGCGCCCACCGCCCTGACCGGTGTGCCGATCGGCACCGCGAAGTCCTGCCCGGTGTGCCGGTTCGCCCACCGCGCGCCCCCGCTGCCGTACGAGGCCGACAGCACGTACGTCTCCACCGGCGCCACCCAGTCGACGCTGTACCGCGTCCGCGGCTGGTCGAGCCGGACCGCGCCGCGGCAGGCACCGGCCGCGACCGAGGCGTCCGCCTGGCCCTGGAGCTTCCACCGCGCCGTTTCGAGCTTGCGCTCGATGCCCTGCTTCAGGGCGGCGAGTTCCGCGTTCCGCCGCTCCAGCCGCTTCCAGGCCGCCGCGGCCCTCGCCTCGTCCCGGGCGAGCCGCGCCTCGGCCCGCTCACTGCGGCCGATGGCCTGGTCGAGCGCCACCTCCGCCTGCCACACCGCCCGCTGACCGCGCATCATCTCCTCCGGGTCGTCGGCCAGGATCATGTGCGCCGTGAGCGGCAGCCCGCCGCCGTCCCGGTACTGGGAGCTGGCGATCCGGCCCAGGTCCTTGCGCAGCCCCGCCATCGCCTGCCGCTCGCGGTCGAGCCGCGCCTCCAGCCGCTGGGCCCTGGCGCGCTGCTTCCCGGCCTCGCGCCGGGCCGCCTCGTACCGTTCGGTCGCCTCCGCCGCCTCCTCGTACAGCCGCGCCACCTCGGCACTGACGCCGGACGCGGAGCCGTGGCCGGGGGCGTGGCCGTCGCCGTCGGTGGGCCGGGCGGCGAGCACGGCGAGTGCGCACAGCAGCAGGGCGGCGAGCAGCGGATGGCGGCGGGTGAAACGCATGACTGCGATCCTGGCCCCCGACCCCGCGCGCGGTCCTGTTCACGTCGTACACATGGGGGACCATCCGCCACGGACGGACCAGCGGCACCGCCGAACGGGAGCATTAGCGGTCCTGTCTGACGTCCTGTCATGGCCGGCCGCTCGACGAGCGGTCGGCTAACGCGCCGTCACGAGGAGTTCCGTGGCCTCCTCGCGCCGCGCCATGGAGCGCAACGGGCCCTCCACGGCGGTCAGTTCGGCGTACCTGCCGCGCTGCGCCACGCGTCCCCCGTCCAGCACGATCACCTCGTCCACCGCGTCCAGACCGGCCAGCCGGTGCGTGATGAGCAGCGTGGTGCGTCCCTCGGTGGCGGCCAGCAGATCGGCGGTGAGCGCGTCGGCGGTCGGCAGGTCCAGGTGTTCGGCGGGCTCGTCCAGCACCAGCACGGGGAAGTCCGCGAGCAGTGCCCGGGCCAGCGCCAGCCGCTGCCGCTGCCCGCCGGACAGCCGCGCCCCGTGCTCGCCGACGAACGTGTCGAGGCCGTCGGGCAGAGTGTCGGCCCACTCCAGCAGCCGGACCCGGGCGAGCGCGTCGCGCAGGTCCTCCTCGGTCGCGTCCTTCCTGGCGAGCAGCAGGTTCTCCCGGATCGAACTGTTGAAGAGGTGCGCGTCCTGGGCGCACAGTCCGACCAGCCGCCGTACGTCGTCGCCGTCCAGGGCACGGGCGTCCGCACCGGCCAGCGTGTACGAGCCCGCGCCGGGGTCCAGGAAGCGCAGCAGCACCTGAGCGAGGGTCGTCTTGCCGGAGCCGGACGGTCCGACCACCGCGATCCGGCGCCCCTTCTCCAGTGTCAGGTCCAGCCCGGCCAGCGCGTCCCGGTCCTGCCCGGCGTACCGGGCGGCCAGCCCCCGGACGGCGAGCGGGAACGGCGACACGGGCGCCGGCCGCGGCGACTGCGGCTCCCGTACGGGCACAGGGGCGTCCAGCACCTCGTACACGCGCTCGGCGCTGCGGCGCACCCGCTGCCGGTACTGCACGGCAAGCGGCATCCCGAGGACGGCCTCGAACGCGGCCAGCGGCGTGAGGATCACCACCGCCAGCGCCACACCGTCCAGCCGGCCGTCGGCCACCGCCTGGACGCCGACGAGCGCGGCGGCCGCGACGGTCAGGCCGCAGAGCAGCGCGGTGAGCCCGTCGCCGAGCGCCGTGGCGGTGGCCGCGCGCGAGGCGATCCGGGTGAGGGTGCCGTCGGCCCGCCGCGCCTCGGCGGCGCGGGCGGGCAGGGCACCGGCGACGGTCAGTTCGGCGGTGCCGGTGAGCAGATCGGTCGCCCGGGTGGCGAGGACGCCCCGGGCCGGTGCCAGCCGGCGTTCCGCGCGCCGGGCCACGGCGCCGGTCAGCAGGGGCACACCGGCGCCCGCCGCCAGCAGCCCGGCCGCGAGCACGGCCCCGGCCTCCGGCAGCAGCCAGGCGGTGAAGCCCACGGACAGGGCGGAGACCACGACGGCCGCACCGGCCGGCAGCAGCCAGCGCAGCCAGTAGTCCTGGAGTGCGTCCACGTCGGAGACCAGCCGGGAGAGCAGATCGCCCCGGCGCGCGCCGCGCAGCCCGGCGGGCGCCAGCCGCTCCAGCCGCCGGTAGACCGCGACCCGGGTGTCCGCCAGCATGCGCAGGACCGCGTCGTGCGACACGAGCCGCTCAGCGTAGCGGAACACGGCCCGCCCGATGCCGAAGGCGCGGGTCGCCGTCACGGCCACCATCAGATACAGCACGGGCGGCTGCTGCGAGGCCCGGGAGATGAGCCATCCCGAGGTCGCCATGAGCCCGACGGCGCTGCCCAGCGCGAGGGTGCCGAGCAGCAGCGCCAGGGTGAGCCGGCCGCGCCGGGCGGCGGACAGGGCGCGGACCCGGGCGAGCACACCGCCGGGGACCGTGTCGGCGTCGGACCCGGTGGGCCCGGCGGCCGGCGGCGGGCCGGGTTCGGTGAGCGGTTCGGCGGCGGCCTCCCTGCGCGCGGACTCGCCGTGGGCCGTGGCGGCCGGTTCCGCGAGCCGGACCACGCGGTCCGCGACGGCCAGCAGCGCCGGCCGGTGCACCACGAGCAGCACGGTCCGGCCGGCGGCAAGCCGTCGCACCGCCGACACGATCTCGGCCTCGGTGGCACCGTCCAGCGCGGCCGTCGGCTCGTCGAGCAGCAGGACGGGCCGGTCCGCGAGGAACGCCCGGGCCAGCGCGAGCCGCTGCCGCTGCCCGGCCGACAGTCCCGCTCCGTCCTCACCGAGCACGGTGCCGACGCCTTCGGGGAGCGCGTCCACGAACTCCAGCGCCCCGGCGTCCCGCAGGGCACGCCGTACGGCGTCGTCGTCCGCGTCGGGCCGGGCCAGCCGTACGTTCTCCGCGATCGTCGTGGCGTACAGATGCGGACGCTGCGGCACCCAGGCGACGCGGCGGTGCCACGCGGCGAGGTCGAGACCGGCGAGATCGGCTCCCCCGACGCACACCCGCCCTCCGGTGGGCCGGACGAACCCGAGCAGCACGTCGAGCAGGGTCGACTTGCCCGCCCCGCTGGGCCCGACGAGCGCGACGGTCTCGCCGGGCGCGACGGTGAAGGACACGTCCGAGACGGCGTCCGTGGACCGCCCGGGGTGGCGGACGGTCACCGCCTCGAAGGACAGGGCTCCCGACGGCACCGCGCCGGTGCCCCGCGCCGGTACGGGCGTCTCCAGCACCGAGAAGATCTCCTCGGCCGCCGCCAGGCCCTCGGCCGCCGCGTGGTACTGCGCCCCGACCTGCCGCAGCGGCAGATACGCCTCGGGCGCCAGGATCAGGATGACCAGGCCGATGTACAGGTCCAGGTCGCCGTGGACCAGTCGCATGCCGATCGTCACGGCGACCAGCGCCACCGACAGCGTGGCCAGCAGTTCCAGGGCGAAGGAGGAGATGAAGGCGATCCGCAGCGTGCGCAGGGTGGCCCGGCGGTAATCGGCGGTGATCCGCCGGATCGACTCAGCCTGCGCCTTGGCCCGCCCGAAGACCTTCAGCGTCGGCAGCCCGGCGACGACGTCCAGGAAGTGTCCGGACAGCCGGGACAGCAGCAGCCACTGGCGGTCCATCCGGGACAGGGTGGCCCAGCCGATCAGCACCATGAAGACCGGGATGAGCGGCAGGGTGCCGACGATGATCGCCGCCGAGACCCACTCCTCGGTGACGATCCGCGCCAGCACCGCCACCGGCACGACCACGGCGAGCCCCAGCTGGGGGAGATAGCGCGAGAAGTAGCCGTCGAGCGCGTCGATACCGCGGGTCGCCAGGGCGACCAGTGATCCGGTGCGCTGTCCGTCCAGCCATTGCGGGCCGAGGACCGTCGCCCGCTCCAGCAGCCGCCCGCGCAGCTCCGACTTGGCCGCAGCGCCGGCCCGGTGCGCTGCCAGCTCGGTCAGCCAGCCGACCAGCCCGCGGCCGGCCGCGACGACGGCGAGGAGCAGCAGGGGAGTGCCGAGTTCACCGGCGGACAGGCCGTCCTGGAAGGCGCCCACCACCACCTCGGCGATGAGCATGGCCTGCGCGATGACCAGTCCCGCGCCGATGGCCCCCAGGGCGACAACCGCCACCAGGAAGCCCCGGGTGGCTCGGGCGTACCGGAGCAGACGCGGGTCGATCGGTTTCACGTGAAACACACCCTCAGTGCACGGGATCGGCGATGTGCTGGGTGCCGATCCGCTTGCGGAAGACCCAGTACGTCCAGCCCTGGTAGAGCAGCACGACCGGCGTGGCGATCACCGCGAGCCAGGTCATGATCTTCAGGGTGTAGGGGCTGGAGGAGGCGTTGGTGACGGTCAGGCTCCAGGCCGGGTCGAGCGTCGACGGCATGACGTTCGGGAACAGCGTCAGGAAGAGCATCGCCACGGCGGCCACGATGGTGACCCCGGACAGGGCGAACGACCAGCCCTCACGTCCTGCCTGGTTCGCCCCGAGGGCGGCGACCAGCGCGGCGACCGCCACGACCAGCGCGACCAGGCTGGTGCCGTCACCGCGGTCGGCCTGCGTCCACAGCAGGAAGGCCGACGCCAGAACGGCGGTGACGAGTCCCACGCGCAGGGCCAGCCCGCGCGCCCGCTCCCGGATCTCACCGACCGTCTTGAGCGCCGTGAAGACGGTGCCGTGGAAGGTGAACAGCGTCAGGGTGACCAGGCCGCCGAGCAGGGCGTAGGGGTTGAACAGGTCCGCGACGCCGCCCACGTACTCGAAGTCGGCGTCGATCTTCACCCCGCGGACGATGTTGCCGAAGGCCACACCCCACAGGAACGCCGGCAGGAGCGAGGTCCAGAAGATCGCCGTCTCCCAGTTGCGCTGCCAGTTCTCCTCCGGCCGCTTCGCCCGGTACTCGAAGGCGACACCACGGATGATCAGGCACACCAGGATGAGCAGCAGTGGCAGGTAGAAGCCGGAGAAGAGCGTGGCGTACCACTCGGGGAAGGCGGCGAAGGTCGCGCCGCCCGCCGTGAGCAGCCACACCTCGTTGCCGTCCCAGACGGGGCCGATGGTGTTGATCAGCACCCGCTTCTCGGCGCGGTCGCGGGCGAGCAGCCGGGTGAGGATGCCGACCCCGAAGTCGAAGCCCTCCAGGAAGAAGTAGCCGGTCCACAGGACGGCGATCAGAACGAACCAGACGTCGTGCAGTTCCATGACTGTGCAGCTCCCTCGGCCTAGTACGAGAAGGCCATCGGCTTGTCGGCGTCACGGACGTCGCCGCCGAGCTTCGTGGGCGGGTTGAGGTCGGACTCGCTGAGCTCGGGCGGGCCGGCCTTGACGTACTTGGCGAGCAGCTTGACCTCGATGACGGCCAGGACGGCGTAGAGCAGGGTGAACACGGACATCGAGATGACGACCTCGGCGGTGGAGACACCGGGGGAGACCGCGTCGCGGGTCTGCATCACGCCGTAGACCACCCAGGGCTGCCGGCCCATCTCGGTGAAGATCCAGCCCCAGGAGTTGGCGATCAGCGGAAACGCCATGGTCCACAGGGCGAGGAGCCAGTAGAGCCGGGTGAGCCGGGCGCCGAGCGGCTGCTTGAGCAGCACCAAATGCGGCACCTCGTCCTCACCGGTGCGCCAGGCGGCCGGCAGCAGGAACTTCTTGCGGGTGAGCCACAGTCCGACCAGGCCGAGCGAGAAGGACGCCATGCCAAAGCCGATCATCCAGCGGAAGCCCCAGTAGGCGACGGGGACGATGGGCTTGTAGTCACCGGGGCCGAACTGCTCCCGGAGCTTCTCGTTGGTGTCGTTGATGCCGGGCACGTACGACTCGAAGTCGCTGTGGGCGAGGAAGGACAGCAGGCCGGGTATCTCCAGGGCGACCTTGTTGTGGCCCTGGTCGACGTCTCCGTAGGCGAAGACGGAGAAGGGCGCCGGCTTCTCGCCGTCCCACAGGGCCTCGGCGGCGGCCATCTTCATCGGCTGCTGCTCGTACATGACCTTGCCGAGCGTGTCGCCACTGATGGCGGTGAACATGCCGCCGACCGCCAGGGTGACCAGGCCGAGCCGCAGCGAGGTGCGCATCACCGGAATGTGCTTCTTGCGCATCAGGTGGAAGGCCGCGATGCCGACCATGAAGGCGCCGCCGGTCAGGAAGGCCGCCGAGAAGCTGTGGAAGACCTGGTTGAGCGCGGTGTTCTGGGTGAGCACCAGCCAGAAGTCGGTGAGCTCGGCGCGGCCCTTCTCCTCGTTGATCCGGTAGCCGACCGGGTGCTGCATCCAGGAGTTGGCGGCCAGGATGAAGTACGCCGAGAGCAGCGTGCCGATGGAGACCATCCAGATGCAGGCCAGGTGGATCTTCTTGGGGAGCTTGTCCCAGCCGAAGATCCACAGACCGATGAAGGTGGACTCGAAGAAGAAGGCGATCAGCGCCTCGAAGGCGAGCGGCGCGCCGAAGACGTCACCGACGAACCGCGAGTAGTCGGACCAGTTCATACCGAACTGGAACTCCTGCACGATGCCGGTGACCACGCCCATGGCGATGTTGATCAGGAAGAGCTTGCCCCAGAACTTGGTCGCCCGGAGGTACTTCTCCTTCTCCGTGCGCACCCAGGCGGTCTGCAGCCCGGCGGTCAGGGCGGCGAGGGAGATCGTCAGGGGAACGAAGAGGAAGTGGTAGACGGTGGTGATGCCGAACTGCCATCGCGCCAGGGTCTCCGGCGCCAGAGCCAGGTCCACGTCGTCGCTCCTTACATCGCCGTGGTCGCAGCGGCTGTTTTGCTCCCGTTCATCCCCCACAACTCGGGAAAACGGGATGCGCTTGTGAACGCGTTCACATTCACAAGCAATTATGACCTACTGCTTTTCAGACCCGGAAGGGGGGTCCCCTGTGACGTCAACCCCTTTGCCGCAACCTGCGGCCGCACACGACGGCGGCCGACGGGTGATCCCGTCGGCCGCCTGGACGCAAGCGCTGGTCAGAGCTCCTTGCGGAAGCCCTCCGCCACCTTCAGGAAGATGTCGTTCGCCTCGGCCTCCCCGACCGTGACCCGCACACCCTCACCGGGGAACGGCCGGATGACCACACCCGCCCGCTCACATGCCTGCGCGAACGGCACCGTGCGCTCCCCCAGCCGCAGCCACACGAAGTTGGCCTGGGTCTCCGGCACCGTCCAGCCCTGGGCGCGCAGCCCGTCCATCACGCGGTTGCGCTCGCACACCAGCGAGCCGACCCGGCCGATCAGCTCGTCCTCGGCGCGCAGCGAGGCGATCGCCGCTTCCTGCGCGATCTGGCTCACCCCGAACGGCACCGCGGTCTTGCGCAGCGCCGCGGCCACCGGCTCGTGGGCGATGGCGAAGCCGACCCGCAGGCCCGCCAGGCCGTACGCCTTGGAGAAGGTCCGCAGCACGCAGACGTTGGGCCGCTCGCGGTAGATCTCGACGCCGTCCGGCACCTCGGCGTCCCGGATGAACTCCCGGTAGGCCTCGTCCAGGACCACCAGGACATCGCCCGGCACCCGGTCGAGGAAGCGCTCCAGTTCGGCCCGGCGCACGACGGTGCCGGTGGGGTTGTTGGGGTTGCAGACGAAAATCAGCCGGGTCCGGTCGGTGATCGCGTCGGCCATCGCGTCCAGGTCGTGCACGTCACCCGGCGTCAGCGGCACCTGCACCGACGTGGCACCGCTGATCTGCGTGATGATCGGGTACGCCTCGAAGGACCGCCAGGCGTAGATCACCTCGTCGCCGGGGCCGGAGGTGGCCTGCAGCAGCTGCTGGGCGACGCCGACCGAACCGGTGCCGGTGGCCAGGTGGGAGGCGGGCACGGCGAACCGCTCGGACAGCTCGGCCATCAGGGCCGTACAGGCCATGTCCGGGTAGCGGTTGAAGGACGAGGCCGCGGCCGTCACGGTCTCCATCACGCCGGGCAGCGGCGGGTACGGGTTCTCGTTCGAGGACAGCTTGTAGGCCACCTGCCCACCGGCCGCCGCCGGCTTGCCCGGCTTGTAGGTGGGGATCCCCTCCAGCTCGGCGCGCAGCTTGGGGCTCGTCTCGCTCACCGCAGTCCTCCTCGCGAAGACCGGCGGCCATGACCGCCGCCGACATCCAATACTGCTCACCTTATGAGGATTCGACGCCGCTGCGTATAGGGGCGGCGGCCGCTCCGGCCTGCCTCGTCGGTCACATGCACAACAAGGGCAACGTCCCTCGAAGGTGTACGAATGGCGTGCGACCCGGGGGCGCGCCGCACATATATCTACGCGCCGGTGGTTCGCGCCGTGGCGCGCGTCCCCCGTGCAGGTGAGTTGAGACCTCTTCGCAACATCGCACCCACGCCAGGCCCGCATGCGCCGACACGCCAGGTATTGGCATTGGAACCGCCAACACCCTTTATTTCCAAGGGCGTTGACCTTTAATGATCTTGCAGAAACGTGCCTGTCGATGCGTGCATATGCGGCCGCCCTACCCCACCGCATGAGCCCTACTATCGGCTCGCCATGACAGCAGCAGGGAAGCACCAGGTGAGCCGCGCGGAAACCTCACGACGAGGCAGCCGGCCGGGTCGGGCGGGCATCAGGGACGTGGCCGCCGCCGCCGGAGTCTCCATCACGACCGTCTCCGACGCCCTCAACGGCAAGGGCAGGCTCCCGGACGCCACCCGGCGCCACGTCCGCGAGGTGGCCGACAGACTGGGGTACCGCCCCTCGGCCGCCGCCCGTACGCTCCGCACCGGGAAGTCCGGGCTCATCGGCCTGACCGTGACCACGTACGGGGATGAACCTTTCACCTTCACCGAGTTCGCGTACTTCGCCGAGATGGCGCGCGCCGCCACCTCCGCCGCGCTCGCCCGCGGCTACGCCCTCGTCATCCTGCCCGCGCCCTCCCGCCACGACGTGTGGTCCAACGTCGCCCTCGACGGCACGGTCGTCATCGACCCCTCCGACCAGGACCCGGTCGTCAGCGAACTGGTCCGCCAGGGGTTACCCGTCGTCTCCGACGGCCGCCCGGCGGGCTCGCTGCCGGTCACGGCCTGGGTCGACAACGACCACGAGGCCGCCGTCCTCGGCATCCTCGACCACCTCGCCGGCGCCGGCGCCCGCCGCATCGGCCTGCTCACCGGCACCACGACCGACACGTACACCCACCTGTCGACCACCGCGTACCTGCGCTGGTGCGAGCGCGTCGGCCAGGAACCCGTCTACGAGGCCTACCCGGCGCACGACCCGTGCGCGGGCGCCGTCGCCGCCGACCGGCTGCTCGCCCGCCCGGACCGCCCCGACGCCGTGTACGGCCTGTTCGACCCCAACGGCACCGACCTGCTCGCCGCCGCCCGGCGCTACGGCCTGCGCGTCCCGGACGACCTGCTGCTGGTCTGCTGCAGCGAGTCCACCGTCTACGCCAACACCGAGCCGCCCATCACCACGCTCTCGCTGAAGCCCCGCCGCATCGGCACGGCGGTGGTCCAGCTGCTCATCGACGCGATCGAGGGGGTCGACTCCGACCACCCGGTGGAGCAGGTCATACCGACCGAGCTGATCGTGCGGACCTCCTCGCAGCGCCGTCCGCCCCGTACGACGGTCAGCCCGCCGAGGTCGCCGAACGGCACGTGACACCGGGTCGCGGGCGGGGTCCGTACGCGGACCCCGCCCGGGGCGGTGCCCTCGCTTCCGGAGGGGGGACCCGAGGGCCCCGCCCCGACCGCTTCCGCGGGGGAAAAACGGGCCGGCCGTCCGGAGGAGGGCGGGCCGGCCGTCGGCGGCGGACGCGTGACCAGGAGGCATCGGGCGGTCGAACACCGGCTCAAACGGGGCGAAAGCCGCGGCGACCCGGAGTCCTGCTCCGATTCACCACCCCTGGGTCATCACACAGCGCGATCCGCATTCCTATGATGGGCCCACGACACCGCGGGCCGCTGCGACCAGGCAGTCCGACGCGGTGCAGATGCGGCGCGATGGTGGAGGGGTCGATGACTCAGGGGGCCGGTCAGGGACCCGAGGTGGAGCGGACGGCGACGCTGCGCGACTTCCGGGTACCCGCGTACGTCCACGAGACCGGTCCGTACGCCCAGAGCACCCACCCGGGTGACGTCGCCCCGCCGTCCGAGGAGGCGTATCCGGAGGGATACACCCCGACCCAGCGGGACCTCCCCGTCATCAATCGGGGCGACACTGTTCAGGTGACCGTCGACCCCACGTCCGCGCCCGCCCCCCAGCCCGTCAACGGCCAGGGACCGCTGTACGTGGTCGGCGACGTCCACGGCTACCTCGACGAACTGGTGGCCGCCCTGCAGGAGCAGGGCCTGATCGACTCAGCGGGCCAGTGGTGCGCCGGCACCGCGCGGCTGTGGTTCCTCGGCGACTTCACCGACCGCGGCCCGGACGGCATCGGCGTCATCGACCTCGTGATGCGGCTGTCCGCCGAGGCCGCCGCGGCCGGTGGCTACTGCAAGGCGCTCATGGGCAACCACGAACTGCTGCTGCTCGGCGCGAAGCGGTTCGGCGACACCCCCGTCAACTCCGGCGCCGGCACCGCCACCTTCCAGGCGGCCTGGCTGCTCAACGGCGGCCAGAAGACCGACATGGACCGCCTCCAGGACCACCACCTGCAGTGGATGGCCCGTCTCGACGCCGTCGAGGAGGTCGACGGCCACCTGCTGCTCCACTCCGACACCACCGCCTACCTCGACTACGGCCGCTCCATCGAGGAGGTCAACGACACCGTCCGCGAAACGCTCACCCGCAACGACGCCGACGAGGTCTGGGACCTGTTCCGCAAGTTCACCAAGCGGTTCTCCTTCCGCGACGAGGGCGGCGCCGACGCCGTGCGTTCCCTGCTGGATACGTACGGCGGCACCCGGGTCGTTCACGGCCACAGCCCCATTCCGTATCTGCTCGGCGAAGTCGGCTCCGAGGACGGCGAGGACGACACCGGACCGGCGGTCTCCGGACCGCACGTCTACGCCGACGGACTCGCCATCGCGATGGACGGCGGAGTCACCATGGCCGGGAAACTCCTGGTCAGGAAGCTTCCGTTGGACGTCTGACGGTCCACCGGGCGGCCGTCGCGGCCCTCGGGACACCGTCCCGTCGACGGCAAATTCAGTCAATCCCCTGTCACCGCGCGCCGTCACGGCTCTACCATCGGCTTATCCGTAGCAGGCTCCCCTCCGTTTCTGCCCGACGGCTCGTCAGCATGCCGAGCCCCAAGCCCTACGGAGCATCGGGGGATGCACATGAACAGCGTTCCGCAGCACCTGCTGAGCGAGGACCGCCAGGAATACGAGCGGATTCTCGATGAGGCGCTGCGCTCCGCGCCACAGCACACGGAACTGTCCACTGCCGGACGGCCGCTGAACTCGGAGCAACTGCGCACGATGGCGCTCAACGCCACCGCGCTCATCACGGCGGCCGCGGCGACCGAATACCAGCACTATGTGAAGGTCCGCGAGGAACGACGCCGTCCACCGGCGCCGTCCACCCCGTCCGTCCGTGACTCCGGCTCCGCCGAGCCGGGCACGAACGCGATGGGGCTCGCCGCCACCATGGGGGAGGCGGCCGAGGTCACCGGCGCGGGCGCCGTCGCCGTCGTCGCCGTCCTGGCACCCGTCCTGGCCGGAACCGCGGCCGCGATCTTCCTGCTCGTCGGCTACGCCCTGCGGATGCTCGATCCCGGTGCCGCGTTCGCCCGGGCCATGGTCACCACCGGCTGGGTGTTCGGCGCGGTGACGGCGATCGCCATCCTCGTCGCCGCTGCGGGCCTGCTGATCACCGCGCTGCGCAACAAGCCCTCGGCGCTCGGCGGCGCGTACGGCGAGCCCGACGGAGAGCTGATCCTGGCCAGGGACGCCTGGCGGGAGGCGCTGCTGCAGCGGGGCATCCTGCCGTTCCTGCGGGAAGCACTCACCGATCCGGCGACGGGCAGCGCGCTGCAGCACACCGCACCGCCTCCGCCGGCCGGCCGCATCCCGCACCTCGGGTACGGCCGGCCGGGATTCACCAGTCCCGACGACGGCCCGGTCCGGGGCACCCGGCCGAGCTACTCCAGCCCGGACTACTCGAGTCCGGACTTCGGCGGGCCGGAACACCGGCCGGAGTGACCGGAGCACCGGCAGGACAGCCGGACGGCCCGTCCGTCGGCTTGCGCACCCCTGCGGGCGGAGAGCTTCCGGGAAGCCTCCGCGCCGGGGGCGCGAGCCGGGTGGACGGGACGGGCAGGCGGGTGCGGGCGTGCGGGTGCGGGCCCACGGAGCCGGTGCCCGGGTGCGGGGACGGACCGACGGGGTCGGCGCCGGTGCCCGGGTGCGGGGACGGACCGGCAGGGTCGGCGCCGATGCCCGGGTGCGGGTGCGGATGCAGGTCGGGGACTCGGTGCGTACGGGTCAGAGGATGCCGGCGCCTCGCGCGGCCGTGATCCACTGCGGGAACTCGGACAGCAGGCGGTCGTACAGCTCCGGGTCCGGCACGGTGCTGATGTCGTCGACGGCGAAGAACCCGACGTTGTCCACGCGGCGTCCGGGCAGGGTGTCGAACCGCTCCAGCACGCCGTAGTTCGACCTGCCCAGCCCCACGAACTGCCAGAAGACCGGCTCCTCCACCGCCTCGCGCAGCTCGCGTTCGATCTCCTTGTTGCGGTAGACGCCGCCGTCGGAGAAGAACAGCACGAGGGTCGGAGCGGGCGCCGGGTTGCCGCGGACGAAGGCGCGCACCTCGGCGATGACCTTCTGCTCCTCGTTCTGGATGCCGACGTCCCGCATGTCGACCTGGCTCGGGTCCAGGCCCTTCTTCCGCCCGCGCCGGAAGAGACCCAGCTCTCCGACCCGTACGTGCAGGCGCAGCCACTCCGGCAGCTCCCCGAGCCGCAGGTCGGGCAGCCGGGCCGGGTTCGAGGCGAACGTCCAGGCCTGCATCTCGCCGTCGTCGTCCAACTGCGCGGCGACCGCGGCCATTCGTTCGACCACGTCGGCCACGACGCCCTTGGAGTACAGGAACGACATGGAACCGGATGCGTCCAGTACGAGAACGACGCGCGCGACGACATCGGCGGCGCCGTGCTTGCGCAGACTGACCGCCACCTGCTCCTTGCGCAGGGAGAGCCGCTTGCGCATGTCGACGGGCAGCCGCTCCTCGCCCTTGGTGAGCCGCGGGGCGCCACCGGGGCGGGGCGCGGAGGGCTGTGGAGCGGTGGAGAGCTGTGGAGCGGCGGGGGGCTGCGGAGTCGCGACGGGGGGTGTGGGCGGAACTTGCGTGGGCGCGGGTGCCGCCGGGGCGGGCTCGTCCACGGTGATGCCGAAGTCGGTGGCCAGCCCGGCGAGCCCGGAGGCGTCCCCCTGCCCCACGGCACGGAACTTCCACTTCCCCTGCCGCCGGTACAACTCGCCGCCGATGAACGCGGTCTCGGTGCCGGCGGCCATCTCGAACCGGGCGAGTTCGCCGCCCGTTCCGGCGTCGAGCAGCCTGAGGACCAGTCCCGGCACCTGGCCGAACGTTCCGCCGTCGGACGAGGCGCACAGCGCGATCCGCTCGACGGCCGGCTCCACCGAGCGGAGGTCCACCTCCACCGTGTCGGACGCGTCACCGGGCGCGGTCCGCTTGCCCAGGTGCGTGACGGCGGCGGACCGGTGACGCGGCTGGTTGTAGAAGACGAAGTCACCGTCGTCCCGCACGCGTCCCGCCGTCGTGAGCAGCAGCGCCGAGGCGTCGATGTCGGGCACCCCGGGCCCGGGAGCCCAGGCGAGCTCGACGCGCACCACGGGGGCCTCGACGGGGAGATTGGAACCCTTGCTCATCGCACTCGCTGTCATGGGGCCAGTCTGCCCATCCCGCCCGGTGAAAGGGAGGGGGTCCCGGACGGACTCCTCACCATCCCGGACGGACTCCTCACCGGACAGCCAGCCGAAGCCCGGACCGGGGCGCACCGATCGCTCACCGGTCCGGCCTCCAGCCGTCCCTCGCCCGTCAGTCCGCGATCGGCAGATACACGCGGTTGCCCGCCGCCGCGAACTCCTTCGACTTCTGCGCCATGCCCTCCTCGATCTCCGCCCGACTGCCGCCGTGCTCCCGGCGGATGTCCTGCGAGATCTTCATCGAGCAGAACTTCGGGCCGCACATCGAGCAGAAGTGGGCCGTCTTGGCGGGTTCCGCCGGCAGGGTCTCGTCGTGGAACTCCCGTGCCGTGTCCGGGTCGAGGGCCAGGTTGAACTGGTCCTCCCACCGGAACTCGAAGCGGGCGTCGGACAGCGCGTCGTCCCACTCCTGCGCACCGGGATGGCCCTTGGCCAGGTCGGCGGCATGGGCGGCGATCTTGTAGGTGATGACACCGGTCCTGACGTCGTCGCGGTTGGGCAGGCCCAGGTGCTCCTTGGGCGTCACGTAACACAGCATCGCCGTGCCCCACCAGGCGATCATTGCGGCACCGATGCCGGAGGTGATGTGGTCGTACGCGGGCGCGACGTCCGTCGTCAGCGGGCCGAGCGTATAGAACGGGGCTTCATCGCAGATCTCCTGCTGAAGGTCGATGTTCTCCTTGATCTTGTGCATCGGGACATGTCCCGGGCCCTCGATCATGGTCTGAACGTTGAAACGCTTCGCGATCCGGTTGAGTTCCCCGAGCGTGCGCAGCTCCGCGAACTGCGCCTCGTCGTTGGCGTCCGCGATGGAGCCCGGCCGCAGGCCGTCGCCGAGCGAGTAGGTGACGTCGTACGCGGCGAGGATCTCGCAGAGCTCCTCGAAGTTCTCGTACAGGAACGACTCCTTGTGGTGCGCCAGGCACCAGGCGGCCATGATCGAGCCGCCGCGGGAGACGATGCCGGTCTTGCGGTTGGCGGTGAGCGGTACGTACGCCAGGCGCACGCCGGCGTGGACCGTCATGTAGTCCACGCCCTGCTCGGCCTGTTCGATGACCGTGTCCTTGTAGATCTCCCAGGTCAGCGCCTCGGCCCGGCCGTCGACCTTCTCCAGGGCCTGGTAGAGCGGCACGGTGCCGATGGGCACGGGGGAGTTGCGCAGGACCCACTCGCGGGTGGTGTGGATGTTGCGGCCGGTGGAGAGGTCCATGACCGTGTCGGCGCCCCAGCGGGTCGCCCAGGTCATCTTCTCCACCTCCTCCTCGATGGAGGACGTGACCGCCGAGTTGCCGATGTTGGCGTTGACCTTCACCAGGAACCGCTTGCCGATGATCATGGGCTCGATCTCCGGGTGGTTGACGTTGGCGGGCAGCACCGCCCGCCCGGCCGCGATCTCCTCGCGGACCACCTCAGGAGAAACGTTCTCCCGGATCGCCACGAACTCCATCTCGGGCGTGATCTCGCCCCGGCGCGCGTACGCGAGCTGCGTGACCGCCTGGCCGGAGCGGCCTCGGCGCGGCAGTCGCGGCCGGCCGGGGAAGACCGCGTCCAGGTTGCGCAGACCGCCGCGCGGAGAGGTGTGCTTGATGCCGTCGTCCTCGGGGCGGACGGGACGGCCCGCGTACTCCTCCGTGTCGCCGCGGGAGATGATCCAGTTGTCCCGCAGCGGGGCCAGCCCCCGGCGGACGTCGGTGTCGACGAGTGGATCGGTGTACGGGCCGGATGTGTCGTACAGCGTGACCGACTGCCCGTTGGTGAGGTGCACCTGACGGACCGGCACCCGCAGGTCGGGGCGCGTGCCCTCGACGTACGCCTTGTGCCAGCCGACGGACTTCCCGGCCTCCTGGTTCGCCGACGTCTCCGTCGGGTTCTGCGTGGAGGCAGGCGTGCGTGCGTCCTTGTTGGTCATGAGACCTACTCCCTACGCCGGCATTACCCGGTAACAGGTTCGGCGGTCGACGCAGCGGTTTCCGTCTGCCGACGTTCCGTGTGAAACATCACTCGTCATCGGTGATGTTTCATGTGAAACATCGCTGGGACGGAGGTCAGCGCCCTCTCAGCCCGGTGCTCCGAGCTCCCGCGTGTACAAAAGGTGCCTCCACGCTAGCGTCATTTCTGGCGCGGTGAACAGAGGGCCCCCCTTGTTCTTGCGATGATCGGTCGGTGACCTCGAATCAGCCGCCTCCGTTTCCCCCGTCCGAACCGCCGCACGGACCCGGCGGCGGACACGGCCACGGAAACGGTCACCTTCACGGGCACTCCCACGGTCACGGCCACGGCCCGGCGGCGCCGGTGTCCCGGCATCTGCGCAGGGTCATCGCGGCGGTCCTGATCCCGTTCGCCGCGGCGGTGCTGATCGGCCTCGCGGTGCTGTGGCCGGGCGGCGCCCCGGGGCACGAGCGCACCGGCGTCGGCTTCGACCGTGAGACGCAGCGCGCCACGGTCACCGAGGTGGCTCAGGTGAGCTGCCAGTCCGTGAACGCCTCCGGCGGTGTCCCGACCGGTGACACCTCCACCGCCGAGGGCTCCTCCGCCCAGCAGCAGGCGAACGGCACCTGCAAGAAGGCGACGATCCGCGTCGACACCGGCGACGACAAGGGCCGCACGTTCAACGAGATCGTGCAGCCGGACCAGTCCCGGCAGCTGAGCGAGGGCCAGGAGGTCATCGTCGCCTACGAGCCCTCGGCGCCCGAGGACCTGCAGTACTCGGTCACCGACGTGAACCGGCGCCTGCCCCTGGCTCTGCTGGCCGGCATCTTCGCGCTCGCCGTCGTGGCCGTGGGACGACTGCGGGGCGTGATGGCACTGGTCGCGCTCTCGATCAGCTTCCTGGTGCTCAACTTCTTCATCCTGCCCGCCATCCTGCAGGGCTCGAACCCACTGGTCGTGGCGGTGGTGGGAGCGAGCGCGATCATGCTGATCGCGCTGTACCTCTGTCACGGGCTGTCGGCACGCACCTCGGTCGCCGTCCTCGGCACCCTGATCTCGCTGCTGCTGATCGGCGTCCTGGGCTCACTGTTCATCGGCTGGGCCGCGCTGACCGGCGACACCGACGACAACACCGGCCTGATCCACGGCCTGTATCCCGAGATCGACATGAGCGGTCTGCTGCTGGCCGGCGTCATCATCGGTTCGCTCGGTGTCCTCGACGACGTGACGGTCACCCAGACGTCCGCGGTCTGGGAGCTGCACGAGGCCAATCCGTCGACCGGCTGGCGCGGGCTGTACCGCGCGGGCATCCGCATCGGCCGCGACCACATCGCCTCCGTGGTCAACACGCTGGTCCTGGCCTACGCGGGTGCCGCGCTGCCACTGCTGTTGCTGTTCTCCATCGCGCAGAGCGGCGTGGGAACGGTCGCCAACAGCGAGGTCGTCGCGGAGGAGATCGTGCGCACCCTGATCGGCTCGATCGGCCTGGTGGCCTCGGTGCCGGTCACCACGGCCCTGGCCGCGCTGGTGGTCTCGGCCGACCGGCCGGCGTCGCGGGCACCGTCCGGGTCCCGGACGGAGGGGCACGAGCAGGCGCCCGAGGTGCGGCCGGCCGCGGGGCGCGGCGGGCGCGGCAGGCGCCGCAAGCACTGACGCCGCGGCTCGTTGGCGGAGCGCTGAAGCGTTCCGCCAACGACCACCCGACTGGCGTAACGCTTCAGCCGGCGCTCTGCTCCGCCAGGATCCGGTCCAGGGCGTCGTCGAGGTGGGCGTCGAAGTCGGCGAGCGCCCCCTCCTGGCCGAGCGGCACCAGCTTGTCCGTGCGGTCGAGGAAGGCCACCAGAGGCGCGGTCGACGAGCGGAACAGCGCCTGGTCACTGCCGACCTGAAGCCGGATCAGCACCTCGCCGAGGGAGTCCGGGTCGACCGGCGCGACACGGACGTCGCCCTCGCCGCAGGGCCGGCCGACGCCGTCGATCAGCAGCTCACGGCCGAACGCCCAGGTCACGGGGGCGTCCCCGGGCAAGTGGAAGGTCAGCCGCACGGCGTAGGGATCACAGGTGTCGTAGCGCAGCTCCACCGGGATGCGGAAGGACAGCTCCTCCGACACGAGAAAGCTCATCATGACCTCTGCCTGTACGGATTCGCGCATCGCCTACCCCGTCATTCGCCGCGGACTGGCCGGGCATGGACCCTGACATTAGATGGAATCTTGCTGAACGTACACAGCAGATCACAAGGAGTGAGTTTTCAGATACTGATAGACAGCGTGAGCGACCCCACCAGGCGGCTCATCTCCGCCTGCAGCCGCCGTGCCGCCGGGAGGAGCCGGTCGGCCTGATGTGCGGGCAGCGAGACGGCCACCGTGGCGGCCGTGGTGCCGATGGTGACCGGGATCGCCGCGCACACCGCGCCCAGGACGTACTCCTGACGTTCGATCACCGGCTCCATGCGCCGCAGCCGTTCCAGTCGCCGCAGCAGGCTGTGCTCGTCGCGCACGGTGTACGGCGTGACCGGCCGCACGGGATAGCGGTGGAGGTGGTCCCGGCGGGCGTCCTCATCGAGCTGGGAGAGCAGGCACTGCCCGATGGCGTGGGCGTGGCCGGTCTCCCGGAAGTCGGCCCACTCGGCGACCGCGGGGTGGCCGGGGGTGTCGGCGACGCAGACGAGCTCGATCTCGCCGTCGCGGTACACCGCGTAGTACACGGGGCCGCCGATCGCGTCCCGCCAGCGGGCGAGGGTGTCGGCCACCGTGATGCGACGTTTCTGCTGGGCTCCGCTGCTGCTCAGCCGCTCCGCCGCCTCCCCCAGGAAGAACAGCCCCTTGTCCCGCCGCAGATAGCCCTCGTGCACCAGGGTGCCCAGCAGGTGGTACGTGGTGGGCAGCGCCAGCCCGGTCTCGCGGGCCAGCTGCTTGGCGGGGGCCCCGGCTCCGTGCCCGGCGACCGTCTCCAGCAGGCGCACGGCGCGCTGCACGGAGCTGATGAGGGTCCCGGAGGGGGCGGGTTCGGGGGGCGCCGGCGAGTGGGGCTGTTCAGGGACCGCGGTCAGAGGTGCGGAGGCGGTGCCAGTCGTGGCCAAGGGTCACTCCCGTAGCGCGAGGGGGCAGCCCGTGCGGAGCACGGGTGGGGGTCGCCGCTCGCGGGGACCGTCCCCGCGTCGAGTTCCGGACTCTAACGGGCTGTCACCGCACGCAGACGGCCCGCGGGAGAAACTTCCCCCGCCCGAGGGAACCGGTGATTCCTGTTACCGCCCCACCGGTCCCCGTCGGCCTCACCAGTCGCTGCGCGAGGAGGAGCTGGAGGTGAACTTCCGTACGACGTAGATCAGTCCGCCGACCAGCGCCACGAAGAGCAGCACCTTGAAGAGCACTCCGATCACGAAGCCGACCACGTTCGCTATCAGCCCGCCGAACACGACGAGGGCGATGACCGGCACCGCGATCCACTTCACCCACCACGGCAGTCCCGCGAAGATCTCTCGCATCGCCCTCGTCCCTACCTCTCCGCCCGCCGGGTGCCGGGTCGTGTCGATGATGTCCCGCACTCGATGCTAGGGCGGCAGACGGCCCCGTGGAGGCCCGCGATCCCCCGTCCTCCCCTGATCCGGACCCTGAGGGAACCCCGAGGCCTCGGCTCAGCTCTCGGGGGGAGAGAACACCACCAGAACCCGCAGGTCCTCGCTGATGTGGTGGAACTTGTGCGCCACGCCGGCCGGTACGTACACGACGCTGCCGCGCGCCACCTGGGTCGTCTCCATGCCCACGGTGATCGCCGCGCGGCCGCTGACGACGAAGTACACCTCGTCCTGGTGGTGTGGCTGCTGCGGGTCCTGCTCCCCCGCGTTCAGGGCATAGAGGCCGACCGACATGTTCCGCTCGCGCAGGAACTGGAGGTACGCCCCGTCGTTGGCGGCGCGTTCCGCCTCCAGTTCGTCCAGCCGGAATGCCTTCATCGTCTTGTCCCGCCCCTGCCTCACTGCTCAAGCCCGATCGTGTCTGCCACGATCAGACACATGATGAATTTCCTAGTCAAGACGATCGCCAACGCCGGCGCCCTCGCCGTCGCCGTGTGGCTGCTCGACAAGATCACCCTGACCGGTGACGGCACGGGCAAGAAGGTCGGCACCCTGCTCCTCGTCGCGCTGCTCTTCGGCCTGGTGAACTTCGTGGTGAAGCCGGTCGTGAAGCTGCTCAGCCTGCCCCTGCTCGTCCTCACGCTCGGCCTGTTCACCCTGGTCGTGAACGCGCTGATGCTGCTGCTCACCTCCTGGCTCGCCGACCGGCTCGACCTCAGCTTCCACGTGGAGGGCTTCTGGACGGCCGTACTCGGCGGCCTGATCATCTCCGTCGTCTCGTGGGCGCTCAACGTCGTCCTGCCCGACAAGGACTGAGCGCGATGACCTACCGCGTCTGCTTCGTCTGCACCGGCAACATCTGCCGCTCACCGATGGCCGAGATCGTCTTCCGCGCGCGGGTGGCGGAGGCCGGACTCGCCGGCCTGGTCGAGGTGGACAGCGCCGGCACGGGCGGCTGGCACGAGGGCGAGGGCGCCGACCCGCGCACGGAGACCGTGCTGCGGGAGAACGGCTACGAGGCGGGACACACGGCCCGGCAGTTCGACCCGTCCTGGTTCGCCCGCCTCGATCTCGTCGTCGCGCTCGACTCCGGCCACCTCAGGGCACTGCGCCGCATGGCCCCGACGGAGCAGGACGCGGACAAGGTGCGGCTGCTGCGGTCGTACGACCCCGCCGCCGGCGACGACCTCGACGTGCCGGACCCGTACTACGGGGGCGCCGACGGCTTCGACGAGTGCCTTGAGATGGTGGAGGCGGCGAGCACCGGGCTGCTCGCCGCGGTACGCGAGCAGGTGGAAGGACAGGCGGCATGAACGAATCGACGACGGACACGGGCCACGGGCCGGCGCTCCCCGACGGGGCCGGTGACGGCACCCGCGCGGTGCGGGCCGGGCTGCCCGAACCGGTCAAGCACGAGCCGACCCTGCCCGGCCCGGTGTTCGCGGCGCACTTCCATCTGCCGGGCGACCCCACCGGCCCGTACACCTACGGGCGGGACGAGAACCCGACCTGGACGCTGCTGGAGCGGGCCGTCGGCGAGCTGGAGGCGCCCGGGCAGGACGGCGTCGAGACCCTGGTGTTCGCCTCGGGCATGGCCGCGATCTCCTCGGTGCTCTTCTCCCAGCTGCGCGCCGGGGACGCGGTCGTCCTGCCGGACGACGGCTACCAGGCACTGCCCCTGGTCCGCGCCCAGCTGGAGACGTACGGCATCGAGGTGCGCACCGCGCCGACGGGCGGCGACGCCCAGCTCGAGGTGCTCGACGGCGCGAAGCTGCTGTGGATCGAGACGCCTTCGAACCCGGGGCTCGACGTGTGCGACGTGCGGCGGCTCGCCGAGGCGGCACACGCGCGCGGCGCCCTGGTCGCCGTCGACAACACCCTCGCGACACCGCTCGGCCAGCGCCCGCTGGAGCTCGGCGCCGACTTCGCGGTGGCCAGCGGCACCAAGCAGCTCACCGGACACGGCGACGTGCTCCTGGGCTACGTCGTCGGCCGCGACGCCGAGGCCATGGCCGCCGTCCGCCGCTGGCGCAAGATCGTCGGCGCCATCCCCGGGCCCATGGAGGCCTGGCTGGCCCACCGCTCCATCGCCACGCTCCAGCTGCGGGTCGACCGGCAGAACGCCACCGCGCTGACGCTGGCCCGGGCCCTGCGGGAACGGTCCGAGGTGACGGGGCTGCGCTATCCGGGGCTGTCCGACGACCCTTCGCACACGATCGCCTCGCAGCAGATGCGGGGCTTCGGGTGCGTGGTGTCGTTCACGCTGCCCTCGCGGGAACGCGCGGACCGGTTCCTCGGCGCGCTGCGGCTGGTGGACGACGCGACGAGCTTCGGTGGCGTGCGGTCCACGGCGGAGCGGCGCGGCCGCTGGGGTGGTGACGCGGTGCCGGAGGGCTTCATCCGGTTCTCCGTGGGCGCCGAGGACCCCGAGGACCTGGTGGCGGACGTGCTGCGCGCCCTGGACGAGTCGGCCGTCTGACCGGCGGCCCGGTCGGGCGGCCGAAGGCGGGCCGGTCGGGCGGCCGAAGGCGGGCCGGTCGGGCGGCGCACCCTTGCGGACGGTCCGAGCCTCCCCCCTCGTGGCTCGGACCGTCCTCGGTTCCGCGCGAAGAACCGCTTCAAGAAGGCTAGTTGACTCAGTGTCAGTGTCCAATCACAGGAGCGACAGCGACCTATCGACTTATTTATAGTTGGGCACGTCCGGGCCGGCAGCGGGGGCTGACTGGGGAGGGTGTGCCGTGGATCTGGCCTTGCTGCGGACTTTCGTGACCGTGCACCGGGCCGGCTCCTTCACCCGCGCCGCCGCCCTGCTCGGCCTCTCCCAGCCGGCCGTCACCTCGCAGATACGGACGCTGGAACGGCAGCTGGGGCGGCCCCTGTTCCTGCGCCAGGCGCGCGGGGTGACACCCACGACCATTGGCGACGAGCTCGCCCACAAGGCGGCGCCGCATCTCGACGCGCTGGTGGAGATCGCCGAGTCCGGTCTGGAGGAGGACTCCGCGTTACGGACCCTGCACCTGGCCGGGCCTCCCGAGTTCACGGCCGAGCGGGCGTTGCCCGCGCTCACGGAGCTGACCGGTGAGGACGGCCAGCCCTTCGCGCTGCGCGCCTCCTTCGGCACCGCCGAGGAGACCCTGGAAGGACTGGCCGCCGGGCATCACGATCTGGCCATCAGCACGGTCCGGCCGCGCGGCGCCCTGCTCTCGGCGACTGCGCTCTGCGACGAGGAACACGTGCTGGTCGCCGCCCCGCACTGGGCCGAGCGGATCGGCCCCGGCGCACTGCGCCGCTCCGGCCCGTCCGTCCTGGAAGACGTACCGGTGATCGAGGTGCACGAGTCGCTGCCGCTCGTCGCCCGCTACTGGGCCTCCGTCTTCGACTCCCGCCCGGTCGCCCCGGGTACCGTCGTCGTTCCCGATCTGCGTGCGGTGCTGGCCTGCGCGACCGCGGGTGCCGGGCTGGCCGTTCTGCCCCGCTATCTGTGCACGGGCGCCCTGGCGCGGGGTGACGTGGTCGCCCTGCACGAACCGCCGGTGCCCCCGTTGCGCACGTACTTCCTGGTGGTGCGCACCGGCACGCTGGCGATGCCGCACATCGCACGGGCCCATGAGTGGCTGGAGCGGGCGGCCGCCGACTGGAGCTGAGGCGCAGCCGTGTGCGCTCCCGCCGGAAGGCCAGGGTTCGGGCCGCGCGATGTTTCACGTGGAACCAAGCGGGCCACATTCCCCCCATGACCGTCCGACCCGTGGTCAAGCGCACCGCCCGAGCCGTTCTGCTGGACGGTGAGAACCTGATCCTGATCAAGCGCACCAAGCCCGGTGTGGATCCGTACTGGGTCACTCCCGGCGGCGGGGTCGAGCCCAAGGACCCGACCGTCGTCGACGCCCTGCACCGCGAGGTGTACGAGGAGCTCGGCGCCAAGATCACCGATGTGGTGCCCTGTTTCGTCGACACCGTGGAGCACATCGGTGACGACGGTGGCGCCACCGGTGTGAAGGTTCAGCACTTCTTCGTCTGCCGCCTGGAATCCATGGACCCGTCGCTGCGGCACGGCCCGGAGATCGACGAACCCGTCGGCGAGTACGAGATCGTCCGCGTACCGTTCACCCGCGTCGGGATCGCCTCCGTCCACCTGGTGCCGCTGTCGCTGCGGCACTACCTGGACGGCAACATCGAGGGCGTACGCGCCATGCACGCGCCCGACCTGGGCTGACTTCCGACCGGGCGCGGATTCCGCTGCCGCCTGCGGCATGGCCAAAAGGTCGCACGAGTCTTCCGAAACGGGTGGACGCCGAAGCCTCCCGTCGGACAGCCTGACCTGCGTGCCGACTCCTTCCCTTGCCGCTCTGCCCATCCGCCGTCTGACGCTCCGCGATCTCACCGCCTGCGCCGACTTGTCCGAGGACCGGGGGTGGCCACGGGAGGAACACAAGTGGAGCCTCCTCCTCGCGGCCGGGAAGGGCTACGGCATCGACGACCCCGACGGCGGTCTGGTGGCCGCCTGCGTCGTCACCGAGTACGGGCTGCACGAGCGGCCGGCGTTGGCGGCCGTCGGCATGGTCCTGGTCGCCGAACGGCATGCGCGCCGGGGCGTGGGGCGCCGCCTGATGCGTCACATCGTCTCGGCCGCGGGCACCACGCCCCTGACCCTGCACGCGACCTCCTACGGCCGGCCGCTCTACGAGGAGCTGGGGTTCAAGGTCACCGGCCGGGCCGAGATGCTGCGCGGTCACTTCGTGCCCACGGGCGCCCCGGAGCGGGTCGCCACCCGTGCCGCGACCGCCGAGGACCTCCCGACCCTCCTCCGGCTCGACGAGGAGGTGTTCGGGGCCGACCGCACGCACATGATCACCCGGCTGCCCGCCTTCGCCGACCGGTTGCGCGTCGCCGAGGAGGGCGGGCGGCTCATCGGCTACGCGGCCGCCTGGCCCAATATGGACACCCATGTCGTGGGCCCGCTGATCGCGCGGGACACCGACACGGCGAAGGCGCTCGTCGCCTCCCTCGCCGTCGGCACCGACCGGCCGCTGCGCACCGACATCGACGTGCGGCACGAGGAGCTGCTGGGCTGGGCCAAGGAGCACGGTCTGGCGTCCGTCGCGTTCAACTCCGTCATGACCTACGGCATCACGGAGCTGCCCGGGGACTGGACCCGGCGGTTCGCGCCGCTGACGGTCGCGGCCGGCTGACCCGCGCGGACACGACGACGCCGGTCCCGAGGGCTCGGGACCGGCGTCGCGGTGTGTCCGGCCGCTTCCGGTGGGTTCCGGCGTCGTCAGACGAGGGACTCCACGGCAGTCGTGGCGAAGGCGTGGTCCTGCTCCGGTGCGCCGCCGCCGACACCGATCGCACCGATCAGCCGGCCGTCCCGGCGGACCGGCACGCCTCCCGCGATGAACAGCAGGGGCCGGTCCAGTGCGGTCGGCAGGGTGTGGAAGGGGCCGCCGGGCTGCACGGCCTCCACGAGGTCGGCGGTGGGCGCGTCGAGCTGGAGAGCGGTGTACGCCTTGCGGGTGCTGGTCTCCCCGGAGATCAGCACGGCGCGGTCGTCCCGGCGGAAGGCGAGCAGATGCCCTCCGGCGTCGAGGACGGTGATGCTCACCGTGACACCGGCCGCTTCGGCGGCCCGGCGTGCGGCGGTGACGAGCGCCTCTGCGTCCGCGGTGGTCAGCGGGGCGACGGCGGTGGTGCTCATGAGGTGGTTCTCCTTGGGTGATGAGAGATGCCTGTTACCGGCGATGTCGAAGGTGCTGTGAGGATCGGCCGAAGCGGGGACGGCCCTGGCCCCGCCGCGGCCGGTGCCCCGGGTCAGTGGGTGACGGCGGTGCGCGGTTCGGCGGGCACCGAGCCGGCGGCCACGGTGGCGGGCGTGTCGGAGCGGCGCTCGAGAGCGGCCGAGACGAAGGCCAGCAGCAGGGCGGCCGCGGCGAGGACGGCACCGACCCAGTTCGGGGCGGTGTAGCCGAAGCCGGCCGCGATCACGAGGCCGCCGAGCCAGGCGGACAGCGCGTTGCCGAGGTTGAAGGCGCCGATGTTGAGCGCCGAGGCCAGGGTGGGGGCGCCGTGCGCCTGGTCGAGGACGCGCTTCTGCAACGGCGGCACCGTGGCGAAGCCCAGCGCCCCGATGAGGGCGATGGTCACGGCGGCGGCGATCTTGTCGTGGGCGGTCAGGGTGAAGAGGGCGAGGACGACAGCGAGGGCGCCCAGTGACACGTAGAGCATGGGCATCAGGGCGCGGTCCGCATAGCGGCCGCCGACGATGTTGCCGCCGACCATGCCGAGACCGAAGAGCACCAGCAGCCAGGTGACGGAACCGTCGGCGAACCCGGCGACATGCGTCATCATCGGCGCGATGTAGGTGATGGCGGCGAAGACACCGCCGAAGCCCAGCACGGTCATCGCCATGGCGAGCAGCACCTGGACGTTCTTGAGCGCGGCCAGTTCGTGGCGCAGGCGTACGCCTTCGGGCTTGGGCATGTCGGGGACGAGCCTGGCGATGCCGGCCAGGCCGACGACGCCCAGGGCGGCCACGATGCCGAAGGTGACGCGCCAGCCGACGGACTGGCCGACGAGCGTGCCCAGCGGAACGCCGACGACGTTGGCGACGGTCAGACCGGTGAACATCGAGGCGATGGCCCCGGCCCGCTTGTCCGGAGCGACCAGGTCGGCCGCGACCACGGAGCCGATGCCGAAGAAGGCGCCGTGGGCCAGGGAGGCGACCACGCGGCCGGTCAGCATGACGCCGAAGGACGGGGCCAGCGCCGAGAGCAGGTTGCCGGCGATGAACAGTCCCATCAGCAGCATCAGCATCCGCTTGCGGGAGATCCTGGTGCCGAGCACGGTCATCAGCGGGGCGCCGAACATGACGCCCAGTGCGTAGCCGGTCACCAGGTAGCCGGCCGTGGGGATGGAGACGCCGAAGTCGCCCGCGACCTCGGGCAGCAAGCCCATGATCACGAACTCTGTGGTTCCGATCCCGAAGGCCCCGATCGCGAGGGCCAGAAGCGCGAGAGGCATGGGGGAGAGACCTTCCCAGACGATTGCAGGAGCGCTTTGCGAGTCATCACAATAATTGCAGACGCGGGATACTTGCAAGCGCCGTCTATTGCGCTCTTGGTCTACCCTGGTGTCAGCAGCTCCTGGACGGAGGAAACGCCCATGACCGCCACGGACCCCGCGCTCACCGCCCTCGCTCAGGGCTGGTGCGCACTCTCCCTGCTGCACGGGAGGATCGAGGCCCATATCGAGCGCGCCCTTCAGGCCCGGCACGACCTGAGCGTGCGGGAGTACTACCTGCTCGACGTACTAAGCCGACAGCACGACGGCGACGGGGGACATCTGCAGATGAAGCAGGTCGCCGATGCCGTCGTGCTGAGTCAGAGCGCCACCACCCGTCTGGTCACCCGGCTCGAGGACCGCGGCCTGCTGGAGCGCTACCTCTGCCCCACCGACCGGCGCGGCATCTACACCAACGTCACCGAGGACGGCCTCGAACTCCTGGAACAGGCGCGGCCGACGAACGACACCGCCCTGCGCGAAGCCCTCGACGAGGCGGCGAAGAACCCGGAGCTTGCCCCGCTCGTCCGGGCCGTGGAGACGCTGAATGCGCCCGTGTCCGCGTAGCGCGTGGTCACGCCGTCAAGGGTCGCGGGGGTCGCTCGCTCCTGCGTAGGGTGCGGGCATGGGAGATCTTGAAGTACGCGGCGCCCGCGCCGAGGACATCCCCGCGATCGTCGCCATGCTCGCGGACGACCCGCTGGGTGCGCAGCGCGAGTCGCCGGACGACCTCAGTCCCTATCTGACCGCGCTGGAGCGGCTCAGCGCCGACCCCAACCAGCACCTCGTCGTCGCCGTCCGCGAAGGCCGCGTGGTCGGCACCCTGCAGCTCACGATCATTCCCGGGCTGTCCCGCCGCGGCTCCACGAGGTCGATCATCGAAGGGGTCCGCATCCACGCGGACGAGCGCGGCAGCGGCCTGGGAAGCCGGCTCATCCAGTGGGCGATCGACACCTCCCGCCACGAGGGCTGCCAACTGGTTCAGCTGACCTCCGACAACTCCCGCACCGACGCCCACCGTTTCTACGAGCGGCTCGGCTTCACCGCCTCCCACGTCGGCTTCAAGCTGGCGCTGTGACAACGGGAGTGGGGCGGTGTTTCACGTGAAACACCGCCCCACTCAGCTCCGGCTCCCCCAGGTCAGCCGATCCCCCGCCACCCCTCGGGATCCACTCCGCCCGGCACCGGCGCCTCCTGGTCGTACGGCTGGCGCGTGAACACGAACGAGCCCAGGTCGAGGTGGCTCACCGTCCCGTCCGGCCGCCGTACGGGCTTCAGGAACTCCCCGGCGTAATAACCCTCCAGCCCCACCCAGACGCCCTCTCCTGCCGCACGGAACCGCGAGCGGCGGCCGTTGCCGGACAGTGGCTCCAGCGAGAGGAGCCCGTCGGCGGAGAACCGCAGAGCGAAGGCGTACGTTCCCCAGTACCACTGCCCCACCAGCTCCAGCACCGCGGGATCGGCCTCCCGCAGCGGCCGCCAGGGCGCCGGTACACGCGGTTCCGCCTCGGCGACGATACGGACGAGGTCGGCGGCGACCGTGAACGGAGCGGGACCGGAGGTGCAGTTGGCCAGCACCACGGCACTCACGTCGTCGCTCAGCCCGATCGTGAGGCAGGCGAGGAACCCCGGCAGGGACCCGGTGTGCCCGACCAGAGCACGGCCGTCCTGATGACGCAGCTCCATACCCAGGCCGTACGCATAGCCACTCGCCACGTCCGCCGCCTCCACCGGCGCCGCGGGCGTCCGCATCTCCCGCAACGACTCCGCACTCAGCACCCGCTCGTCCCCCTGCACCAGGAAGGCGGCGAAGCGCGCCAAATCACCTGCCGTGGACCAGAGCTGTCCGGCCGGCGCCATCCGCCCGAGGTCCTCCAGGGGCTCGGGCATCATCACATCGGCCCAGGGATGCACCGCCCAGCCACCCGCATGCGGCGCCTGAGGACGCACGCTCGTGCGGCGCAGATACAGAGGTTCGAGCACGTCCCGCCGAAGGACGTCCTCCCACGGAGCGCTCCGGAGCTTCTCGACCAGGGCGCCGAGCAACGCGTATCCGGGGTTCGAGTAGTGGAACCGCCGGCCCGCGGGATGCACCAGGGGCCGCTCGCCCAGCACGTCGGACAACTCGGGCCGCAGTGATCCCGGGGTCCGTTCCCACCAGGGGCCGGGCGTTTCGGCGGCCAGCCCGCCGCTGTGCGCGAGCAGTTCGGCGACGGTCGCCTCGCCGACCCCGGTGCCCGGCAGGTGCTTCTCCAACGGGTCGGAGAGCGCGAGGACCCCCTCGTCGCGCAGCCGAAGCACCAGCACGGCGGTGAACGTCTTCGTGATCGACCCGATCCGGTACTGCACGTCCTCGTCCGGGGCATGCCCCTCCACGCAGGTCCGCGCGCCCGTCCACACGGTCCGCCCGTCCCGCACCACGGCCGCGACGAGCGACGGCGCCCGTCCTTCGGCCTGGGCGACGGCGATCCGGTGCAGCAACGCACGCCGCGTCGCCGGCAGCAGTTTTTCCTGAGGTGTCGTCATGCCCTCAGTCCAGCACGTCCCGTGCCGGCGCACTCGATTCCGCGGCCACCGCCGATCCCGGCAACCGCCTGGAGGCTCTCCATCTGATTCAGCGTCAGCTTTGTGACCTACGGTTTCATGTGCCGCCCCAGAAGCGGTCGTTGCTGGAATCCCGCAGCGTTTGTCATGTTCTTCAAGTGCCTGTTCCGCACCGGTAGGTCGGTGTGACCGTGTCTGGCAAGATCGGTCTGTGGCTCGACCCTCGGTGCACTTGAGCAGGATCGAGCTCGCAGACTGGCGAGCTGTCCACTCCTGGGCTTCCCTGGCCCAGGTCTGCCGCTACCAGACCTGGGGACCGAACACCGAAGAGCAGACGCGCGCGTTCGTGGCAACTGCGGTCGAGGCCTGGTCCCACACACCTCAACAGCGGTTCGCCTTTGTAGCGCGTGTCGATGGCGACACGGTCGGCATGGGGGAGCTTCACGTCCGGAACCGAGGACAACGTCAGGGAGAGATCACCTATGCGGTGCATCCCGAGGTCTGGGGACAGGGCGTGGGAACGGCCATCGGCACGGAACTACTGGCGCGCGGGTTCAAGGATCTCGGGCTTCACCGCATCTACGCCACCTGTGACCCTCGGAACCTCGGGTCGGCACGGGTGCTCGGCAAGCTCGGCATGACACGAGAAGGACGTCACCGTCACACCGCGCTGATCCGGGACGGTTGGCGAGACTCCGACGTGTTCAGCATCCTCGAAGACGAGTGGCGGGCCGGCACTGCGCAACCGCCGGGGTCAGGTCTGGGCCATGTCCACGAAGCGTGAGTAGTGGCCCTGGAAGGCGACCGTGATCGTCGCCGTGGGGCCGTTTCGGTGCTTCGCCACGATCAGGTCCGCCTCCCCGGCGCGCGGGGACTCCTTCTCGTAGGCGTCCTCGCGGTGCAGCAGGATGACCATGTCGGCGTCCTGCTCGATGGAGCCGGACTCACGCAGGTCGGAGACCATCGGCTTCTTGTCGGTGCGCTGTTCGGGGCCACGGTTGAGCTGGGAGAGCGCGATGACCGGGATCTCCAGTTCCTTGGCGAGCAGCTTGAGGTTACGGGACATGTCCGATACCTCCTGCTGTCGGCTCTCGGCGCGCTTGGAGCCGCCGGACTGCATCAGCTGGAGGTAGTCGATGACGACCAGCTTGAGATCGTTGCGCTGCTTCAGGCGGCGGCACTTGGCGCGGATCTCCATCATCGACAGGTTCGGGGAGTCGTCGATGTAGAGCGGTGCCGCCGAGACGTCCGGCATCCGGCGGGCCAGACGCGTCCAGTCCTCGTCCGTCATCGTGCCCGAGCGCATGTGGTGCAGGGCGACCCTGGCCTCGGCGGACAGCAGACGCATCGCGATCTCGTTGCGCCCCATCTCCAGCGAGAAGATGACGCTGGGCAGGTTGTTCTTGATGGACGCGGCCCGCGCGAAGTCCAGGGCGAGCGTCGACTTGCCCATCGCGGGACGCGCGGCGATGACGATCATCTGCCCCGGGTGCAGGCCGTTCGTGAGCGAGTCGAAGTCGGTGAACCCCGTGGGCACCCCGGTCATCTCGCCGCTGCGCGACCCGATCGCCTCGATCTCGTCGAGGGCGCCCTCCATGATGTCGCCGAGCGGCAGGTAGTCCTCACTGGTGCGCTGCTCGGTGACCGCGTAGATCTCGGCCTGCGCGCGGTTGACGATCTCGTCGACGTCGTCGTCGGCCGCGTATCCCATCTGCGTGATGCGCGTGCCCGCCTCGACCAGCCGGCGCAGCACCGCGCGCTCGTGCACGATCTCGGCGTAGTACGCCGCATTGGCCGCCGTGGGCACCGTCTGGACGAGGTTGTGCAGGTAGGAGGCCCCGCCGACCTTGTTGATCTCGCCGCGCTTGGTCAGCTCGGCGGCGATGGTGATGGGGTCGGCCGGCTCGCCCTTGGCGTAGACGTCGAGGATGGCCGTGTAGATGGTCTCGTGGGCCGGCTTGTAGAAGTCGTGGCCCTTGAGGATCTCGACCACGTCGGCGATGGCGTCCTTGGACAGCAGCATGCCGCCCAGAACGGACTGCTCGGCCTCGAGGTCCTGCGGCGGCACCCTCTCGAACGCCGAGCCCCCACCGTCCCAGGCACCACTGTCCGGGCCCCGGTCGTGCTGCTCGTCGCGGCCCCGGCCCCGGTCCTCGCGCCGGCGGGAGGCGGGCAGACGATCACTGGGGCCGCTGTCGGCCCACGGGTCGTCCAAGGGCTCGGAAATGCTCACCGAGCCACCTCCTCCCGTCCGCCGAGCGGACCTCGCCGTGCCCTCTGTTCTACGGCACGGCACTGACAAATAAAGAGGCCCGACTCCGTTTGTCGCGCGCCGGAAATGTGGCGATTTTGAAAGGGAGCGGACGGAGCAGACGCCGGACCACCGTAGGCCCGTCGGCACCGTCAGCCAATCTGGTTATCCACAGGCCATGTGGATGACCGCCCCATTGCTGTGGAGAACCCCGCGAAACCTGTGCACGAGCCGGTGGACAGTGCTGTGAACAAGCCCGGAACTTCCGTACGACCACCCGTCTGACCTGCATGTTTACCGTCCACCGGCTGTGCAGAAGAAAAACTTCCCCAGTCGGATCAAGATCGCTTCATGAGGTGTACGCAAGCCCACACCCAGAGCCACTAAGTAAGGGGCAACAAACCTTTGCATCTCTTACCTGTGGACGATTAGATTGGTGCACATGACACAGGCCCCCGCGCGCCCCCGAGCCGCCCGACGGAAGCACGACCGAGAGATCGTCATGCTCGCCGTCCCGGCGTTCGGCGCACTCGTCGCCGAGCCCCTCTTCGTCATGGCCGACAGCGCCATCGTCGGCCATCTCGGCACCGCCCAACTCGCCGGCCTCGGCGTCGCCTCGGCCCTGCTGCTGACCGCCGTCAGCGTCTTCGTCTTCCTTGCGTACGCCACCACGGCCGCCGTCGCCCGGCGCGTCGGGGCCGGCGACCTTTCGTCGGCCATCCGCCAGGGCATGGACGGCATCTGGCTGGCCATCCTCCTCGGCGTCTCGGTCATGGCCGTCGTCCTGCCCACGGCACCGGCCCTCGTCGACCTCTTCGGTGCCTCGGACACGGCGGCTCCCTACGCGACCACCTACCTGAGGATCTCCTCGCTCGGCATACCGGCCATGCTGATCGTGCTCGCCGCGACCGGAGTGCTGCGCGGGCTCCAGGACACGAAGACACCCCTCTACGTGGCCATCGCCGGCTTCGTCGCCAACGGCGTGCTCAATGTCGGGCTGGTCTACGGCGCCGACCTCGGCATCGCCGGCTCCGCCTGGGGCACCGTCATCGCCCAGTGCGGCATGGCCGCCGTCTATCTGACGGTGGTCGTGCGCGGGGCACGCAAGCACGGGGCGTCGCTGCGCCCCGACGCCGCCGGGATCAGGGCCTCGGCCCAGGCAGGCGTTCCGCTGCTGGTGCGCACCCTCTCACTCCGGGCCATCCTCATGATCGCGACGGCTGTCGCAGCCCGTCTCGGCGACTCCGACATCGCAGCCCACCAGATCATCCTCTCCCTGTGGAGTCTGCTGGCGTTCGCGCTGGACGCCATCGCCATCGCCGGGCAGGCCATCATCGGGCGCTATCTCGGCGCCGGTGACACCCAGGGCGCCCGCGAGGCATGCCGACGCATGGTCGAGTGGGGGATCGCGGTCGGTGTCGTCCTCGGTGTACTGGTCGTCCTCGCCCGGCCGGTGTTCCTGCCCTTGTTCACCAGCGATGCCACCGTCAAGGACGCGGCACTGCCTGCCCTGGTGATCGTGGCCCTGTCCCAGCCGATCTGCGGCATCGTCTTCGTGCTCGACGGCGTACTGATGGGCGCCGGCGACGGACCGTACCTGGCATGGGCGATGCTGCTGACCCTCGCCGTGTTCACTCCCGTCGCCCTGCTGGTTCCGACGTTCGGCGGCGGGCTCACCGCGCTCTGGGCCGCGATGACCCTCATGATGACGATGCGCATGCTGACGCTGTGGATCCGTACCCGTTCGGGGCGCTGGATCGTCACGGGCGCAGCGCGCTGACCGTTTCACGTGAAACATGGCCATGGGGGCCGCTCCCCGAAGGGTGCGGCCCCCATGCTCACTGCTTCAGCGAGTGCTGCGCTCAGGCAGCGACAACCTCGATGTTGACCTTGGCGGCAACCTCGGGGTGCAGACGCACGGACGTCTCGTGGGCGCCCAGCGTCTTGATCGGCGCGCCCAGCTCGATGCGGCGCTTGTCGACCTCGGGACCACCGGCGGCCTTGATCGCGGAAGCGATGTCGGCCGGGGTGACGGAACCGAAGAGACGACCGGCGTCGCCGGAGCGGACGGCCAGGCGGACCTTGACGCCCTCGAGCTGGGCCTTCACCTGGTTGGCCTGCTCGATGGTCTGGATCTCGTGGATCTTGCGAGCACGACGGATCTGCTCGACGTCCTTCTCGCCGCCCTTGGTCCAGCGGATCGCGAGCTTGCGCGGGACCAGGTAGTTGCGAGCGTAACCGTCCTTGACGTCGACGACGTCGCCCGCGGCACCGAGGCCGGTGACCTCGTGGGTGAGGATGATCTTCATGAGTCGGTCACCCTTCCCTTATCGCGCGGTGGAGGTGTAGGGCAGCAGCGCCATCTCACGGCTGTTCTTGACGGCCGTGGCGACGTCACGCTGGTGCTGCGTGCAGTTGCCGGTCACGCGGCGGGCACGGATCTTGCCGCGGTCGGAAATGAACTTCCGCAGCATGTTCGTGTCCTTGTAGTCCACGTACGTGACCTTGTCCTTGCAGAATGCGCAGACCTTCTTCTTCGGCTTGCGCACAGGCGGCTTCGCCATGGTGATTCTCCTGTGTGATCAAGAAGTGTGGGTACGGCCCGCCCTAGAAGGGGGGCTCGTCCGAGTAGCCGCCGCCGCTGCCGCCGGAGCCACCGCCCCAGCCGCCGCCACCGCCCTGCTGCTGGCCACCGGCGGGAGCACCGGTCGCCCAGGGGTCGTCGGCGGGAGCGCCGCCACCCTGCTGGCCGCCACCGGGGCCACCGCCCCAGCCGCCGCCACCCTGGCCGCCACCGCCGCCGTAGCCGCCCTGGCCACCGCGGCCGGTGGTCTTGGTGACCTTGGCCGTGGCGTTGCGCAGGCTGGCGCCGACTTCCTCGACGTCCAGCTCGTAGACCGTGCGCTTGACGCCCTCACGGTCCTCGTAGGACCGCTGCTTCAGCCGGCCCTGCACAATCACGCGCATGCCTCGCTGGAGCGACTCGGCGACGTTCTCCGCCGCCTGACGCCAGACCGAGCAGGTCAGGAACAGGCTCTCGCCGTCCTTCCACTCGTTCGTCTGACGGTCGAAGGTGCGCGGAGTCGACGCGACACGGAACTTCGCGACGGCCGCACCGGACGGGGTGAAGCGCAGCTCGGGGTCATCGACAAGGTTGCCGACGACCGTGATGACGGTCTCGCCTGCCATGGGGGAACCTCTCGGCGGGTTTGCTGCTGGCTGCTTTGTGCTGCTACTCGGAACCCGAGATCAGCTGAGCGGAAGGCTCAGTGGGTCTCGGGACGGAGGACCTTGGTCCGGAGGACCGACTCGTTCAGGTTCATCTGGCGGTCGAGCTCCTTGACGACCGCAGGCTCGGCCTGCAGGTCGATGACCGAGTAGATGCCCTCGGGCTTCTTCTTGATCTCGTACGAGAGACGACGACGGCCCCAGGTGTCGACCTTCTCGACCTTTCCGCCGCCGTCACGGACGACAGAAAGGAAGTTCTCGATCAGCGGGGAGACAGCGCGCTCCTCGATGTCGGGGTCGAGGATGACCATCACCTCGTAGTGACGCATGTGGAACCCCCCTCCTTTGGACTCAGCGGCCACGGTCGTTCCGTGGCAGGAGGGTCGTGATGCGTTGCGCAACGATGCCTGTCAGTAAAACAGCCGCCACTGACAATCGAGGCCGGGCGGCGATCTCCAGTGCCGACCGGGACGGACCGTGGGCCCTGTCCCCGCCTGGCTCTGTCCGGAACAGACACCGGTGCAGACGCTACAGACTACCCGCACAGCGGCTTCCGGTTGAAATCCGGCCGTAGGGGCCGTCAATCTGTACACATCGGGTGTGTATGGCGCTACGATCCGCCGCCTTTCGCAGGAGGTGCCCCATGGCACAGGCATTGCGACCCAACACCGCCGGAGGACTCTTCGCCACGGACGGCAAGCCCCATCCGCTCCAGGACACCCTGCTCGCGGTGACCCTGGTGCTGGGCGTGACGTCCTTCATCACGGCGATGTTCCACCACCTGCATCTGCTGAGCTCCTGGACCGGCCTGGTGGGAATCATCACCGGCGCGTACGGCCAGTGGGTCTCGGTGACGACGCGCGAGCGCTTCGGCCTCATCCTGGGCCTCGGCGCCTCCGCGGTCGGCTTCTTCCTGGGCATGGCGCACGGTGGACTCTTCGGCGGACTCTTCGACTGACCGCGACCGACCGTCAGGCACCCCCTTCCGAACATCGTCGAGCGCCCCGGCCGGGCGACGTGCCGGGGCGAAGGTCCCGTGCGCCCAACCGGGGCGGCCCCACGGCGCAGTAGGCTTCGCGCGAGAGCCGGAGCCCCTGAACCCATGGGGACACACCAGCCCGAGGAGCGCCCCGAATGAGCCTGACCCTGAGGACCATCAGTCGCGAGCAGCATCTGGCCTACATCCAGAGCCTGCCGTCGGCGAGTCACATGCAGGTCCCGGCCTGGGCTGACGTCAAGGCGGAATGGCGCTCGGAGAACCTCGGCTGGTTCGACGACCGGACCGGTGAGCTGGTCGGCGCCGGGCTCGTCCTCTACCGGCAGTTGCCCAAGATCAAGCGCTACCTCGCCTACCTGCCCGAGGGCCCGGTCATCAACTGGTTCGCGCCGAATCTCCAGGAGTGGATCGAGCCGATGCTCGCCCACCTGAAGCAGCAGGGCGCGTTCTCCGTGAAGATGGGCCCCCCGGTGATCATCCGGCGCTGGGAGGCGTCGACCATCAAGAAGGGCATCCAGGACCAGGACGTCAAGCGCCTGCGCGACCTGGAGGCCGACTTCATCGAGCCCCGCGCCTTCGAGGTGGCCGACAAGCTGCGCCGCATGGGCTGGCAGCAGGGTGAGGACGGCGGCGCCGGCTTCGGTGACGTCCAGCCCCGCTACGTCTACCAGGTGCCGCTGGCCAACCGGTCCCTGGAAGAGGTCCACAAGAACTTCAACCAGCTGTGGCGCCGCAACATCAAGAAGGCCGAGAAGGCCGGCGTCGAGGTCGTCCAGGGCGGTTACGAGGACCTGGCCGAGTGGCAGCGGCTGTACGAGATCACGGCCGTGCGCGACCACTTCCGGCCCCGCCCGCTGTCGTACTTCCAGCGCATGTGGACGGCCCTCAACACCGAGGACCCCAACCGCATGCGGCTGTACTTCGCCCGGCACAACGGCGTGAACCTGTCCGCGGCGACGATGCTGATCGTCGGCGGGCACGTCTGGTACTCCTACGGCGCCTCCGACAACATCGGCCGTGAGGTGCGGCCCTCGAACGCGATGCAGTGGCGGATGCTGCGCGACGCCTACGCGCTCGGCGCCACCGTCTACGACCTGCGCGGCATCTCCGACTCGCTGGACGAGACCGACCACCTCTTCGGTCTGATCCAGTTCAAGGTGGGCACCGGCGGCCAGGCGGCCGAGTACCTCGGCGAGTGGGACTTCCCGCTGAACAAGCTGCTCCACAAGGCGCTCGACATCTACATGTCGCGCCGCTGAGCCCGGTCTCCGTCGTTCCGACGGCTTCGTCAGCTCTCTTACCTCCGACACTCCGCAGCCACGAGAAAGGTTCCAGGTCCGGCCATGGCGCTCACGCTCTACGTCGACACCGCGCGCTGGCGGGCGCATCACAAGCACGTGCAGGAGCAGTTCCCGGGACTCGTCCCCGTCTGCAAGGGCAACGGCTACGGCTTCGGCCACGAGCGGCTGGCCGAGGAGGCCACACGGCTGGGCTCGGACGTCCTCGCGGTCGGCACGACGTACGAGGCCGCCCGGATCAAGGACTGGTTCGGCGGCGACCTGCTGGTGCTGACGCCGTACCGGCGCGGTGAGGAGCCCGTGCCGCTGCCCGACCGGGTCATCCGCTCGGTGTCGTCGGTCGACGGCGTGTACGGCCTGGTCGGTGCCCGCGTCGTCATCGAGGTGATGTCCTCGATGAAGCGGCACGGCATCGGCGAGCAGGACCTTGCCCAGCTGCACGCCGCGATAGAGAACGTCCGGCTGGAGGGCTTCGCCATCCACCTGCCGCTGGACCGCACCGACGGCTCGGACGCCGTCGAGGAGGTCATCGGCTGGATGGACCGTCTGCGGGCGGCCCGCCTCCCGCTGCACACGATGTTCGTGAGCCACCTCAAGGCCGACGAACTCGCCCGGCTGCAGCAGCAGTTCCCGCAGACCCGTTTCCGCGCCCGGATCGGCACCCGGCTGTGGCTGGGGGACCACGAGGCCACCGAGTACCGGGGCGCGGTCCTGGACGTCACACGCGTCGCCAAGGGGGAGCGGTTCGGCTACCGGCAGCAGAAGGCCGCCTCCGACGGCTATCTGGTGGTCGTGGCGGGCGGAACGTCGCACGGAGTGGGCCTGGAGGCGCCCAAGGCGCTGCACGGGGTCATGCCGCGTGCCAAGGGCGTCGCCCGGGCCGGCCTCGCCACGGTGAACAGGAACCTCTCGCCGTTCGTCTGGGGCGGCAAGCAGCGCTGGTTCGCCGAGCCTCCGCACATGCAGGTGTCGATCCTGTTCGTGCCCTCGGACGCGCCGGAGCCGAAGGTCGGCGAGGAGTTGGTGGCCCACCTCCGGCACACCACCACGCAGTTCGACCGCCTCGTCGACCGCTGAGCGGCGTCGGAAGCGGCTGAGACGCCCCGCTCCTCCCGCACCGGCGCTCGCTCCACCCGGCAGCGCCCACAGCGCAGCGGAAGGGCCGTACACGGCGACCCGTGTACGGCCCTTCCGCTGCGCCGAAGCCGCCGTGTCCCGGCGGTCGCCGTGGCGTTCGCTCAGAGAGAACCGCCGGTGACCCCCGCCCTGCCCCATTCGACGCGCGGCCCCTCGAAGTGGGCCGCGTGGCGCGCGGGACGAGCCGCGGGTCCGAGCACGAAGACGTCGTCGGCTCCGTCGAGCACCCCGCCCGACGGGTCGTCGTCACCGGACTGGCGCACCGGGTCCCGCTCCGGCATCAGGATGTCGCGCACGACCACGGCGCACAGGTAGAGCGTCCCGAGCAGATGCACGGCAATGGCCCAGTGGTAACCGTCGGCGGGCAGGCCCTTGTGGGCGTCCCCGCTGGTCGTGTAGGCGAGATACATCCAGATGCCCAGGAAGTACGCCACCTCGCAGGCCTGCCAGACGAGGAAGTCCCGCCACCTGGGCCGGGCGAGGACCGCCAACGGCACCAGCCACAGGACGTACTGCGGTGAGTAGACCTTGTTGGTGAGGATGAACGCCGCGACGATCAGGAACGCGAGCTGGGCGAAGCGCGGCCGGCGCGGCGCCATCAGCACGAGCGCCGCGACGCCCGCACAGCACAGCAACATCAGCAGCGTGGCGAACGTGTTGACCGTGTCGGTGCTCAGCGGGTCGTCCGAGTTCTGCGCCAGGATCAGCCAGAACGATCCGAAGTCGACGCCCCGCTCCTGGCTGAACCTATAGAACTTCGACCAGCCGTCGAACGCGAACAGCATCACGGGCCCGTTCACGACGAGCCAGGCGACGACCGCGCCGGCCAGGGCCTTGCCGTACGCGCGCCACCGTCCGGCGCGCCAGCACAGCACCAGCAGCGGTCCGAGCAGCAGCACGGGATAGAGCTTCGCGGCCGTGGCCAGCCCGAGGAGGACACCGAAGGCGAGGGGACGCCCGCGCGACCACATCAGCATCGCGGCGGCCGTCAGAGCGACCGCCAGCAGGTCCCAGTTGATGGTCGCGGTGAGCGCCAGGGCCGGCGCCAGTGCGACCAGCAGGCCGTCCCAGGGCCGCCTGGCGTGCGTACGGGTCACGCAGACGGCGATGACGGCCGCGCACACCATGAGCATCCCCGCGTTGACCATCCAGTACCACTGCTCCTGGTACTGGATGGTGCCGCTGCCGGGAGTGAGCCAGGCGGCGGTCTCCATGAACAGGCCGGTCAGCACCGGGTACTCGAGGTACTCCATGTCCCCGGAGAGCCGGTCGAAATAGGGCACCAGACCGTCGGCGAAGCCGCGTCCCTGGTACAGGTGCGGGATGTCCGAGTAGCACGCGTGCGTGTACTGGGAACTGGCGCCGAAGAACCAGGCGCCGTTGTAGCAGGGCGCCTTCTGGACCAGGCCGAGGGCGAACATCCCGATCGCCACGAGGGCGATCACTCGCACCGGCGTCCACCAGGACGCGCCGAGCAGGGCGTGCCGCCCGAGCGGGCCGCCGATCAGCTCGCTGCCGGCCGCGGCGACCCGGTCCTCATGGGTCGGCCGCACCGGCTCCGGCTCATGGACGCTTGCTCGCGTCGATTCTCCAGTGGCCATGCCGCACATCCTGCCGTACATGGCCGGAGACATGCCGAGGGCCGCCGCACCCGTGGGTACGGCGGCCCATGTTTCACGTGAAACACCCAAGCCGGGCGGCGGGGCGGCTATCCGCCCGGGCCTCCGAAGATCCCTCCGTTGCCGTTCCCGTTGCTGTTGCCGGGGTCACCGCTTTCCGTCGGATTCGGTGAGCTGCTCGCCCCTCCGTCCGTGCCACCGGTGTCCGCGCCACCGGGACCGGTGCCACCCGTCTCCTCACCGTCCTCACAGCCGAAGTCGAACGGCTCACAGGTGGTGCTCTCGGTGGGCGTCGGAGTGGTCTCGCTCTCGGTGGGCGTCGGAGAGGTCGACGGAGTCGCCTCCTCGGTCTCCGTGATGCTCGGGCTCGGGGACGGCACGCCGATCCCGTCCGCGATCTCACCGATCTCCTCTGCCTCGGGGAAGCCGGGGTCCGGCTTGCCCTTCAGCGCGACCTTCATGTACTCGGTCCACACCTCCGTGGGGACGTCACCACCGTGGATGGAGTCCTCACCCGCGGTGCCGTTCATGGAGAGCAGCTTGTGGCTCTTGGGGTCCTCACGGAACATCGCGACCGAGGTCGAGAGCTGCTGGGTGTAGCCGACGAACCACGCCGACTTGTTCTCGTCGGTGGTACCCGTCTTGCCGGCGGCCGTACGTCCCAGTTCCAGCGCGTTCTTACCGGTACCGTTCTTGATCACGTTCTCGAGGACCTCGGTGACGTTGTGCGCCACGTTCTCCGGCATCGCCTGCTTCACCTGCGGCTTCTCGAAGCCGGGCAGCTCCGACCCCTTGTGCTTGACCGCGGTGACCGAGTACGGGTCGGCCTGCTTGCCGGACGCCGCGAAGGTCGCGTAGGCGTCCGCCATGCGGATCGCGCTGGGGGTCGACGTACCCAGGGCGAACGAGGCGTTCAGTCCGGCGAAGCTGTCCTTCAGGATGCCGGACTTCTCGGCGACGTCCGCCACGTTCCTCATCCCCACGTCCATGCCGAGCTGGACGAAGGGGGTGTTGACGGACTGCTCCATCGCCTTGTGCAGGGTGATGTAGCCCCAGGGGTAGTCGCTCTCGTTCTCCTGGTAGAAGGGCGTGTTGTCCTTCTTGAGGACGTAGGAGCCGTCGTTGTTCCGGATCTTCAGGTGGTCGTCACCGTTGTACTTGCTCATCGGCGAGACGCCCACGCCGTTGGTCTTGTACGTGCCGTGCTCCATCGCGGCGGCCAGCACGAACGGCTTCCACGTCGAACCGACGGGGACACCCGAGGTGTCGGCGTTGTTGTTGAAGTGGCCCTTCTCGTAACCGGCTCCGCCGTAGAGGGCGACGATCGCGCCGTCGTTGGGCCGCACCGACGCGGCACCGAACTGGACGTGCTTGTCCAGCTCCCGCTTCTCGGGGTCGATCTTCTCCTTCTCGACCTTCTTCACGGCCGCCGACAGCGCCTCGACCTGGGACTTCTCGAAGGTCGTGTAGATCTGGTAGCCGCCCTGGTCGAACTGGGCCTCCGTGATGTCGGAGTTCTTCAGCACGTACCGCTTGGCCGTGTCCACGAGGTAGCTGATCTGGCCGGTCATGCCCTTGGTCGCCTTGCGCCCCTGAGGCATGGGGTACTCCTTGGTCGCCTCCTGGTACTCGGCGCTCGAGAGGTGCCCGTCGTTGTGCATCTGCTCGAGGATCCAGCCCCAGCGCTCCTCGGAGCGCTCACGGTTCGCCTCGGGCGTGGCCGAGGAGTCGAGGCTCTGGTTGCCCGCGGGGTCGTAGTACGTCGGGCCCTTCAGCAGCGCGGCGAGGAAGGCGCACTGGCTGGGCGTGAGGTCGACCGCGTCCCTGCCGTAGTAGGTCTGGGCGGCGGCCTGGATGCCGTAGGCGCCCCGGCCGTAGTACGAGGTGTTGAGGTAGCCCTGGAGAATATCCTTCTTGGAGAGCTTGGTGCCCACCTTGATCGAGATGAACATCTCCTTGAACTTACGGCCGATCGTCTGTTCCTGGCTCAGGTAGGTGTTCTTCACGAACTGCTGGGTGATCGTCGAACCACCCTGTGTGTCACCACCCCGTGCCATGTTGGCCAGCGCCCGGGCGATGCCCGAGGGGTCGATGCCCGAGTCCTGGTAGAAGCTCTTGTTCTCGGCGGAGATCACCGCCCACTGCATGGCCTCGGGGATGCGGTCGATCGTGACGTTCTGCCGGTTCTGCCCACTGCCGGTGGCAACCATCTGCGTGCCGTCGGCCCAGTAGTAGACGTTGTTCTCGGACAACGCCATGGCGTTCTCCTCGGTGGGCACGCCCACCATGGCGTAGCCGATGCCGGCCACGGCGACCAAGCTGCCGAAGAACGCCAGGAACAGCCCGGACACGAGCCGCCAGGACGGCAGCCAGCGCTTCCACCCGTCCTTGTCGTGGCGCGGATAGTCGATGATCCGCTTCTTGCCAGGAGGAGCCGCGCGTCCTCGGCCGCGGCCGGGCCCGGCCGCCCTGCGGCCGCCGCCTCTCTGTGCCGCGCGCCGTGCCTCGGCACGGCTGCCGTACGTGCGTTCCTCACCCCCCGAGCCGCGGGAGCCCGCCCCAGGCGAATGGGACGGAGACCCGGTGGCGCCTCGCGGAGCCGCGCGGCGGCCGGAGGACGAGCCGGACTGGCCGCGTCGGGCCGCGGCACGTCCGCCTCCCTGCGGCTGCGGCGGTTTGCGACGGTGCTCGCTCATCGAACGACTACTCCTCGGGCAGGCGCACCCTTGCGCGCCTGGAAACGGCGGCTGGTTTCCGGTCCCCCCGAAGTACGGATGCGGCGGTATCCGCATTCACCCGTACTACACCGGGGACAAGGACGCCCTCAGGCGTCACGTGGTTCCCGGTGGTGTGCATGGCGCACAGACTACGCACCGCCAAAACCCGCCGAGCACAGAAGTTCACCTCAAATCAGGCAACTTGCTCTCGATGAAACGGTGATGTGATCCCGTTCACCCTCCGCCCTCTTGTCGCACCCGGAACGCCGATCTATCGTCTTGATGTATCGAGTCGATACATCAGCTCGGCATAAAGACGGCGACGAGCTGGGGACGAGCCCGTCACGGCACGACCGCGGCAGAGAGGAGGCGACCATGAGCCGGCGTTCCGGCATCCTCGAGTTCGCCGTACTCGGCCTGCTCCGCGAGTCCCCGATGCACGGCTACGAGCTGCGCAAGCGGCTCAACACGTCACTGGGTGTGTTCCGAGCGTTCAGCTACGGGACGCTTTACCCCTGCCTCAAGACGCTGGTCGCAAACGGCTGGTTGATCGAGGAACCGGGGAACACCACCGAGGACGCCCTCGCCGCTCCGCTCGCGGGGCGCCGCGCCAAGATCGTCTACCGGTTGACGGCGGAGGGTAAGGAGCACTTCGAGCAGCTGCTCTCCCAGACGGGACCGGACGCGTACGAGGACGAGACCTTCGCCGCGCGCTTCGCCTTCTTCGGGCAGACGTCGCGCGACGTACGCATGCGCGTGCTCGAGGGCCGCCGCAGCCGGCTGGAGGAGCGCCTCGAGAAGATGCGCGCCTCCCTGGCCCGGACCCGGGAGCGCCTCGACGACTACACGCTTGAGCTCCAGCGCCACGGGATGGAGTCCGTGGAGCGCGAAGTGCGCTGGCTGAACGAGCTCATCGAGAGCGAGCGGGCCGGGCGGGACCTGAAGGGGTCCGCCCGCGGAGGGTCCGCTCAGCAGGACACCACATCTGGAGCGACGGGCGGCCTGCCCCGGTCCGGGGACGAACCCCGGCCGGATACGCCCGACGACACCGCCACGTGAGTCCCGCCGAAGGGCGGCCTCACTCGTACACACAGGGAGCAACCGGAATGGGTTCGGTTCGCGTAGCCATCGTCGGTGTGGGCAACTGCGCCGCATCGCTGGTACAGGGAGTCGAGTACTACAAGGACGCCGACGCGGCGTCCAAGGTGCCGGGCCTGATGCACGTCCAGTTCGGCGACTACCACGTGGGCGACGTCGAGTTCGTCGCCGCCTTCGACGTGGACGCCAAGAAGGTCGGTCTCGACCTCGCGGACGCCATCGGCGCCTCCGAGAACAACACCATCAAGATCTGCGACGTCCCCAGCACCGGTGTGACGGTCCAGCGCGGCCACACCCTCGACGGTCTCGGCAAGTACTACCGCGAGACCATCGAGGAGTCCGCCGAGGAGCCGGTCGACGTCGTCCAGGTCCTCAAGGACAAGCAGGTCGACGTCCTCGTCTGCTACCTGCCCGTCGGCTCCGAGGACGCGGCGAAGTTCTACGCCCAGTGCGCCATCGACGCCAAGGTCGCCTTCGTCAACGCCCTCCCGGTCTTCATCGCCGGCACCAAGGAGTGGGCGGACAAGTTCACCGAGGCCGGCGTGCCGATCGTCGGTGACGACATCAAGTCCCAGGTCGGCGCCACCATCACGCACCGCGTCATGGCGAAGCTGTTCGAGGACCGCGGTGTCGTCCTGGACCGCACGATGCAGTTGAACGTCGGCGGCAACATGGACTTCAAGAACATGCTCGAGCGTGACCGCCTCGAGTCCAAGAAGATCTCCAAGACGCAGGCCGTCACCTCGCAGATCCCCGACCGGGAGCTCGGCGAGAAGAACGTCCACATCGGTCCCTCCGACTACGTCGCCTGGCTGGACGACCGCAAGTGGGCCTACGTCCGTCTCGAGGGCCGCGCCTTCGGTGACGTCCCGCTGAACCTGGAGTACAAGCTCGAGGTCTGGGACTCCCCGAACTCCGCCGGTGTCATCATCGACGCCCTGCGTGCCGCGAAGATCGCCAAGGACCGGGGCATCGGCGGCCCGATCCTCTCGGCGTCCTCGTACTTCATGAAGTCCCCGCCGGTGCAGTACTTCGACGACGAGGCCCGGGAGAACGTCGAGAAGTTCATCAAGGGCGAGGTCGAGCGCTAGGACCTCCCCGTTGTGGGCAGTTGAGGGTCTCCGGGTCGAACGGCCCGGAGACCCTCTTCATATGTGAGGCTGTGCCCCATGGCCGTCGTCCGTGACCTGCGCGTTCTGCTGCGTTTCCAGGGCTTCAGGCGCCTGCTCGCCGTCCGGCTGCTCTCCCAGGGCGCCGACGGTGTCTTTCAGGTCGCGCTCGCCGCCTACGTGGTCTTCTCCCCCGAGAAACAGACGTCGCCCGCGGCGATCGCCTCCGCGATGGCGGTTCTGCTGCTCCCCTACTCCGTGGTCGGCCCGTTCGCCGGCGTCCTGCTGGACCGCTGGCGCCGCCGCCAGGTCTTCCTCTACGGCAATCTGCTGCGTGCGCTGATGGCCTCGGTGACCGCCCTGCTGATCCTCGGCCGGGTTCCCGACTGGCTGCTGTTCGTCGCCGCTCTCTGCGTCACCGGCGTCAACCGCTTCGTCCTCGCCGGGCTGTCGGCCGCCCTGCCGCGCGTGGTGGATGCCGAGCGGCTCGTCGTGGCCAACTCCCTGTCGCCGACCGCCGGAACCCTCGCCGCGACCGCGGGCGGTGGTGTCGCCTTCGTCGTCCGTCTGGTCATCTCCGACTCCGACGCGGCCGTGGTGCTCGTCGGCGCCGGGCTGTACCTGTGCGCGGCCCTGGCGTCACTGCGGATGGCGAAGGAACTCCTCGGACCCGACCGTGCGTTGGTGCACCCCCGGCTCGCCACGGCGCTCACCGGCACCGTTCACGACCTGAGAGCGGCGGTACGGCACCTGGCCTCGCCCCCGCGCCGGGAGGCCACCTGGGCGCTCACCGCGATGGCGCTGATGCGGTTCTGCTACGGCGCCATGCTCGTCCTGCTGCTGATGCTGTGCCGGTACGCGTTGACCTCGACCACGGACGAGGGACTCGCCCTGCTGGGGCTGGCGTTGGGAGCTTCCGGCGCCGGCTTCTTCGCCGCTGCCGTGATGACGCCCTGGGCCGCCGGGCGGCTCGGTCCGGGCCGCTGGATCGTGGTCTGCGCCCTGGCGGCCGCGGTGCTGGAGCCCGCGCTCGGTCTGCCGTTCGCCACCGGCCCACTGCTGGCCGGTGCATTCGTCCTGGGGCTGATCACCCAGGGCGCGAAGATCGCCACGGACACCATCGTCCAGTCCGCCGTCGAGGACGGCTTCCGGGGCCGGATCTTCTCCGTGTACGACGTCCTGTTCAACGTGGCGTTCGTCGGCGCCGCCGGAGTGGCCGCCCTGATGCTGCCGCCGGACGGCCGGTCCATCCCTCTGGTCGTAACAATCGCCGTTATCTACGGAGCAGTAGCTGCGGCTATGGCACGTTTTGAGCGCCAGTAAGTGTCACATCAGCGCCACAGAGGCTTATTGCGCTACGAAGTTGTCAGTGGAGGCCGGTAACTTACGTGCGTCTTATCAACGCGACTTTCGCGTCACGCATCTATGTTCTAGGGGGACCCCCAAGTGACCACTCCGCCGCCCCAGGGCAACCCGTTCGCACAGGGCCAGCAGCAGCCCTACGGCCAGCCCCAGGGCCAGGCTCCGTACCCGCCCCAGGGCGGCTTCCCGCAGCAGGCCGGCCAGCCCGGGTTCCCCCCGCCGGGCGCTCCCGTCCCGCCGCAGCCGCAGGGCCGCAAGGTCAGCTTCAAGCTGATCAAGAACGTCGTCATCGTCCTGATCGTCGCCGGCGTCGCGATCGGCGGTTACATCTCCAGCCGCGACGACGCCAACACCGCCTCGGTCGGTGACTGCATGCACCGCGGCAGCACGGACGACAACAACCCGGACCTCGAGGTCGTGGAGTGCTCCAACGCGAAGGCCCAGTACAAGGTGCTGGCCAAGATCGAAGGCTCGTTCCTCACCGAGACCCTGGCGTCGAGCAAGTGCGAGGCCGAGGCCAAGGACTTCCAGTACACGTACACCGAGAGCGGTGACGGCAAGGACTTCCTGCTCTGCCTGAAGGACTACAAGTAGCAGGACAGCACCTCACATGCGGAGGGGCGGTGTTTCACGTGAAACACCGCCCCTCCGCACATGTGAAGCGGGGTCATGTTTCACGTGAAACATGACCCCGCTTCGTCTTCTCAGTCCTGCTGCCCGGCCCACCACTCCTTGAGTGCCGCGACCGCCGCGTCGTACTCCATCGGCCCGTTCTCCAGCCGGAGCTCCAGCATGTGCTTGTACGCCTGACCGACGGCCGGTCCCGGCTTGACGCCGAGGATCTCCATGATCTGGTTGCCGTCCAGGTCCGGACGGATGGCGTCCAGCTCCTCCTGCTCCTGCAACTGGGCGATCCTGTGCTCCAGGCCGTCGTACGCACGCGAGAGCGCCGCGGCCTTGCGTCGATTACGCGTGGTGCAGTCCGAGCGCGTCAGCTTGTGGAGCCGGCCGAGGAGCGGCCCGGCGTCACGGACGTAGCGACGGACGGCGGAGTCCGTCCACTCTCCCGTGCCGTAGCCGTGGAAGCGCAGATGCAGTTCCACGAGACGTGAGACGTCCTTCACCAGCTCGTTGGAGTACTTGAGCGCCGTCATGCGCTTCTTCGTCATCTTCGCCCCGACCACTTCGTGGTGGTGGAACGAGACACGGCCGTCCTTCTCGAAGCGGCGCGTCCGCGGCTTGCCGATGTCGTGGAGCAGGGCCGCCAGGCGAAGCGTGAGATCGGGGCCGTCGTCCTCCAGGGCCATCGCCTGCTCCAGAACGATCAACGTGTGCTCGTAGACGTCCTTGTGCCGGTGGTGCTCGTCCCTCTCCAGGTGCAGCGCCGGCAGTTCCGGGATTACGTACTCGGCGATCCCGGTGTCCACGAGCAGGGACAGCCCCTTCCGGGGGTGCGGGGAGAGGATCAGCTTGTTCAGCTCGTCCCGCACCCGCTCGGCGGAGACGATCTCGATGCGCCCGGCCATCTCCTTCATCGCCGTGACGACCTCGGGGGCCACCTCGAAATCGAGCTGGGCGGCGAAGCGGGCGGCCCGCATCATCCGCAGCGGGTCGTCCGAGAACGACTCCTCCGGAGTGCCCGGTGTCCGCAGCACCCGCGCCGCGAGATCCTGGAGACCGCCGTGCGGATCGATGAACCGCTTCTCCGGGAGCGCGACGGCCATCGCGTTCACCGTGAAGTCACGGCGGACCAGATCCTCCCCGATGGAGTCGCCGTAGGACACCTCCGGCTTGCGCGAGGTGCGGTCGTACGCCTCCGAGCGGTACGTGGTCACCTCGATCTGGAAGCTACGCTCGACGTCCCCGACGCGGGCGTCCTTCTGCGCACCGACCGTGCCGAACGCGATCCCGACGTCCCAGACGGCGTCCGCCCAGGGGCGCATGATCTTCAGGACATCCTGCGGACGGGCATCGGTCGTGAAGTCCAGGTCGTTGCCGAGACGGCCGAGCAGCGCGTCGCGTACCGAGCCACCGACCAGGGCAAGTGAGAACCCGGCCTCCTGGAAACGGCGGGCAAGGTCATCGGCGACAGGGGCGACCCGCAGCAGTTCACTCACGGCGCGGTCCTGCACCTGGCTCAGGGCACTGGTTTCTTCGTTGGCGTTCGGCACAACAGAAGAGGGTACGTGGCCCGAACGGCCGGAAGCTCACCGATTACACGGCGCGGACACCCCCGCCGATACAGGGACAAGGACCGCGCCTTCCGATCTTGTGGGCCGGTCCGCGGCACTTCCCCTCAGCGCGCATCGTTACCATGCGTGGACGCACATTCCGACGACCACTGACGATGACGAGGGACGGGCGAGCGCGTGGCCGAGGCGGCAGACTTCCAGGGGACGAGTGCCTCACCTGCCCGCCGCTGGCTGCGGCGCACCGGAGCCCTGCTCGCCGGAGCGCCGCTGCTGGCCGGGCTCATGCAGTTGCCCGCCGCCTCCCCCGCGGACGCCGCCGCGACGGACGCCTCGCAGGCCGTCTCCGGGGCGGGCTCGGTCGCCGTCGCCGTGAATTCGCTCACCCCGAGCGCCCCCACCGAGGGCGACACCGTGACCGTGTCCGGCACGGTGACCAACAAGGGCAAGCAGACCGTCACCGACGCCCACCTGGATCTGCGGGTCGGACCGCTCCTGGACACCCGCTCGGGGATCGACAGCGTCGCCAAGAACAGCGACGACCTCCAGAGCACCCTCGGCCAGGAGGCCGGCGACAAGTACGCCGAGGAGTTCTCCCAGCTCAGCCCGGGCGTCTCGCAGCCCTTCACGCTCTCCGTTCCGGTGGACGAACTGGACCTCGGGCAGGACGGCGTCTACCAGCTGGCCGTCTCCCTCGCCGGGCAGACGTCGACGCAGCCGTGGGAGCAGACCCTCGGCGTGCAGCGGACGTTCCTGCCGTGGCAGCCCGAGGAAGCCGACACCAAGACCAGGACGACGTTCATGTGGCCGCTGATCTCCACGGTCCACATGACGGCGGAGACGGGCTCGGACGAGCAGCAGACACCCGTCTTCCACGACGACGAGCTCGCCAAGGAGATCGCCCCGGGCGGGCGGCTGGACCGGATGGTCACGCTGGGCAAGGACCTCGACGTCACCTGGGTGATCGATCCGGACCTGCTGGCGTCCGTCGAGGCGATGACCGACCGGTACGAGGTTCCCGGTGAGGGTGACGACACCGTCGTCGGCGACCACCAGGACGTCGCCAAGCGCTGGCTCACCGAGGTGCAGAAGGCGGTGGCGGACAAGGAGGTCGTGGCGCTGCCGTTCGGCGACCCCGACCTGGCGTCCCTCGCCCACACCGGCACGTCCGTCACGGGCTCGCTGAGCCACCTCAAGGAGGCCACCGACGTCGCCTCCCGCACGGTGGACTCGATTCTCCACGTGAAACCCACCACGGACTTCGCCTGGCCCGTCAACGGGGCCGTCGACCCCTCCATCGTGAAGGTCGCCACCTCCGCCGGCGCGGACAAGGTGATCGCCCGCGGCGACACCTTCGAAGAGACCGGCCTGTCCTACACGCCGTCCGCGCCGCGTCCCATCGGCGGCGGCACCACGGCGGTCGTCGCCGACGGCCGGCTCTCCACGGTCTTCCAGGGCGACATGACCAGCGCCTCCACGGCCACGCTCGCCGTGCAGCGGTTCCTGGCCCAGAGCCTGACGCTCGGCCTGCAGACGAGCCGCCAGCGCAGCGTCGTGGTGGCACCGCAGCGCACGCCGACCGCGAGCCAGGCCCAGACCATGGCCGAGGCGATCGAGGCCCTGCAGGGCGCGACCTGGTCCGAGTCGCAGGACCTCACGTCGGCCGCCGAGGCCAAGCCGGACCCGGCCGCCACCACCAAGGTCCCGTCGGCCTCCTCGTACCCCTCCTCGCTGCGCAAGCAGGAACTCCCGCGCTCGACGTTCGAGCAGATCGCGAGGACGCAGACCAAGCTCGACAAGTTCAAGGTGATCCTCTCCGACCAGTCCCGGGTGGTGACCCCGTTCGGGCGGGCCCTGAACCGGGCGATGTCCGTGTCGTGGCGGGGCCGGCAGTCCGAGGCAGCCATCTACCGCAGCGGGGTCGAGGCGTACCTTGACGGCCTCCTCAGCCAGGTACGGCTGATCGACAAGTCGGAGACGAAGCTCTCCGGCCGCAGTGCCACGATCCCGGTGACGGTCCAGAACAACCTCGTGCAGGGCGTCGAGCACCTGGTGCTGCGGCTCTCCTCCACCAACCCGACGCGTCTCGAGATCGGCGGGAACGCCTACGAGGAGCAGCCCGTCACGGTCTCCGGCGGCCACAGCCAGTCCGTGAAGTTCACCACGTCCGCCCATGCCAACGGCCGGGCGACCGTGGTCGCCCAGCTGTACACGCAGGACGGCCAGAAGTACGGCGAGCCCGTCACGTTCGACGTGAAGGTCACCGAGATCACCGCGACGGTGATGCTGGTCATCGGCGGCGGCGTGCTGCTCCTCGTCCTCGCCGGTTTCCGGATGTACACCCAGCGCAAGCGCGCCGCGGCCCGCGAGGCGGCGGAGCAGGAGGCCGAGTCGGGCGGCGACGACGTCGACGGCCCGCGGAACCCGGACGCAGCCGAGGAACGTCCCCGTCAGGAGTCCACGGATGACTCGCGGGCGGATGCCCCCGAGCAGCCGAGTGACCCGGCACCGGACACCGCACCGGAAAGCGCCGACCCGTCCGGCACGGGTGAGAGAGTGGACCGTTGAGGATGTCGTGGCCGGTGGGCCCGGGACGATGAGGTGGGGTAACCATGAACGCGCCGTACGACGGTGACCGCGGCCATGCCGCGGGCAACTCGGGCTACCCCGAGTCGGACCCCCAGCAGGGTCCGCCGCCCGGGCACGACCAGGTGCCGCAGCCTCCCACCGACCCGTACCTCCAGGACACCTACGACCAGGATCCCTACCGGGCCCAGGACATCTCCGCCCAGGACCCGGTCGCCGAGGCCCTCTACGACCGCGCCGCCCACCCCCCACCGCCGCCGCCCGGCACCTACGCCCCTCAGCAGCAGCTGTACGGGCAGCCGCCCCAGTCCCCGTACGCGCCCGATCCGCGGGTGTGGGCCCCGCCCCCCGCGCCGGAGCCGGACGGTCCGACGCAGTACCTGCCGTACGGCGACGACCCCCGCACCACGCAGTACGTGGGCGTGGACGATCTGGTCGGCCAGGCGGGGGACCAGCGGCACGAGCCGGACGCCTTCGCCCACCTCTTCCGTGACCAGCAGCAGAGCGGCGCCGTCCCGGACCAGCAGCACAGCGGCGGATACCCCGAGCAGGGGCGTGCCGGGCAGCCCGGCCCGCAGCAGGAGGGCAGCCGGCAGCCGTACGAGGCGCTGCAGGTGCCCGGCCCGTCCTCGGCGCCGGGGCACTACGCGGGCGCCACACCGCCGCCCGCCGCAGAACCTCCCGCACCGGAACCGGCTCCCGCACCCGCCCCCAAGAAGGGCGGCCGGGCCGGAGGGCTGCTGAAGTCCAGTGCCGTGATGGCCGCGGGCACGATGGTGTCGCGCCTCACGGGCTTCATCCGCTCCGCGATGATCGTCTCCGCGCTGGGCCTCGCCCTGCTGGGCGAGTCGTTCCAGATCGCCTACCAGCTGCCGACGATGATCTACATCCTGACCGTCGGCGGCGGCCTCAACTCCGTCTTCGTGCCGCAGCTCGTGCGGGCGATGAAGGACGACGAGGACGGCGGCGAGGCGTACGCCAACCGTCTGCTGACGCTGGTGATGGTGTCGCTGGCGGCGTTGACCGCGCTCGCGTGGTTCGCCGCCCCGCTCCTGGTGCGCGCGCTGTCGGTCCCGGTCGCCACCGACCCCGAAGCCAACGACGTCGCGGTGACCTTCACGCGTTTCTTCCTGCCCTCGATCTTCTTCATGGGCGTGCACGTGGTGATGGGTCAGATCCTCAACGCGCGCGGCCGTTTCGGCGCGATGATGTGGACCCCGGTCCTGAACAACATCGTCATCATCGTCACGCTCGGCACGTTCATCTGGGTGTACGGCTCCGCCGCCGACTCCGGCATGACCGTCCAGAACATCCCGCCGGAGGGCGAGCGGCTGCTCGGCGTGGGCGTCCTTCTCGGCCTGGTGGTCCAGGCCCTCGCGATGATCCCCTACCTCCGCGAGGCCGGGTTCCGCATCCGTCTGCGCTTCGACTGGAAGGGCCACGGCCTCGGCAAGGCCGCCATGCTCGCCAAGTGGACGATCCTTTTCGTCCTCGCCAACCAGGCGGGCGCACTGGTGGTCACCCAGCTGGCGACCGCGTCGGTGAAGGAGACCGACATCGCCGGCACGGGCTTCAGCGCCTACTCCAACGCCCAGCTCATCTGGGGCCTGCCCCAGGCCATCATCACCGTTTCCCTCATGGCCGCCCTCCTGCCCCGTATCTCCCGCTCGGCGGCCGAGGACGACGGCGGCGCCGTCCGGGACGACATCTCCCAGGGCCTGCGCACCACGGCGGTCGCGATCGTGCCGATCGCCTTCGGCTTCGTCGCGCTCGGCGTCCCGATGTGCACGCTGATCTTCGGCTCCTCGGGCACCGGAGCGGCGACCAACATGGGCTACATGCTGATGGCCTTCGGCCTCGGTCTGATCCCCTACTCCGTGCAGTACGTGGTCCTGCGGGCCTTCTACGCGTACGAGGACACCCGAACCCCCTTCTACAACACGGTCATCGTGGCCGCGGGCAACGCGATCGCCTCGGCCGTCTGCTTCTTCGTGCTGCCGGCCCGCTGGGCCGTGGTCGGCATGGCCGCCTCCTACGGCCTGGCCTACGCGATCGGCGTCGGCGTCGCCTGGCGCCGACTGCGGTCGCGCCTGGGCGGGGACCTGGACGGCGCCCGTGTCCTGCGCACCTACGCGCGACTGTGCATCGCCTCCGTCCCGGCCGCGCTGCTCAGCGGCGCGGCCTGCTACGGAGTCGTGCAGGCCCTGGGCCAGGGCGTCGCGGCATCGTTCGCGGCACTGCTGGCGGGCGGGGCCGTTCTGCTCGGCGTTTTCTACGTCGCCGCCCGCCGGATGCGGATCGAGGAAGTCAACTCGTTGGTCGGTATGGTCCGCGGACGCCTTGGACGCTGAGGCAGGGGGTAGGCGCACAACCATCGTCAGCCACCGTGTGTCGTGCATAGCGGCGGACTGTGGGCACAATTGGTTTCGGCGTCGGAGGGCGCGCGACGGACGCCGGCCGACGCGCAATGGATGGGGAGGCAGGGAACGACGGTGGCGGAACGGAGCACAGCTGCCGTCGACGTGGCAGACAACAGCGGCGAGCAGTCGCTGACCGCACAGGCGGACCAGTCCACGGCCGACGGGGTGGCCAACAACCGGGAGCGGGACACGGACAAGGACGAGGCACAGGAGAGCACCGGGGCCGACGGCTCCGGGAAGACCTCGCCGCCCGAACTGCACAGCGGCCACAAGCTCGCCAGGCGCTACCGCCTGGAGGAGTGCGTCACCCGTCTGGACGGCTTCAGCAGTTGGCGGGCCGTGGACGAGAAGCTCCGCCGCGCCGTCGGCGTCCACATCCTGCCCGCGGATCATTCGCGCGCCCGATCCGTCCTGGCCGCGGCCCGCTCCTCCGCGCTGCTGGGCGACCCGCGCTTCGTCCAGGTCCTGGACGCCGTCGAGGAGAACGACGTCGTCTACGTGGTCCACGAATGGCTGCCCGACGCCACCGAGCTGACCACGCTCCTGGCCGCCGGCCCGCTGGAGGTGTACGACGCCTACCAGATGGTGAGTCAGACCGCCGCCGCCATGGCCGCCGCGCACCGTGAGGGCCTCGCTCATCTGCGGCTGAACCCCAACGCCGTCCTGCGCACCTCGACCGGTCAGTGGCGCATCCGCGGCCTCGCCGTGAACGCGGCCCTGCGCGGCATCAGCTCCGACACGCCCCAGCGCACCGACACCGAGTCCATCGGCGCCCTGCTGTACGCGGCGCTGACCCAGCGCTGGCCGTACGAGAGCGACGCCTACGGCCTGTCCGGCCTGCCGAAGGACATCGGGCTGATCCCGCCCGACCAGGTGCGGGCCGGTGTCCACCGCGGACTGTCCGAACTGGCGATGCGCGCACTCGCCAACGACGGTGCCACCGCCTCCCGCCACGAGTCCCCGTGCACCACGCCGGAGGAACTGGTGAAGGCGATCGGCGAGATGCCCCGCATCCGCCCGCCGGAGCCCGCGTTCGCCACTCCGCCGGACTACCAGCGCACCACGTACCAGCAGGGCACCTACGGCCGGCCCGCGCCACGTCCCGGCGTCACCCAGCCGACCCAGGTGCCGCCTCCCCCGTTGCAGAGCCGTACAGGCAAGGCGCTGAAGTGGGCCGTCTCGGCGCTGCTGATCGCCGCACTGGGACTGGGCAGTTGGCAACTGGCGGACGCCCTCCTGGATCAGGGCGGCACGTCGGACGACACCAACCAGACCCAGACGACGGACGGCGACGACAAGAACGCGAAGAAGCCGGCGAGCGGCAAGCCCGTCGCCATCTCGGGTGTACAGGACTTCGACCCGCTCGGCTCGGACGGATCCGAAAACCCGGAAGACGTGGCCAAGGTCTACGACGGAGATCCGGGCACGTACTGGCAGACGAGCTATTACGAGAGTGCCGACTTCGGCCGTTTGAAGCAGGGCGTGGGTGTCATCCTGGACCTCGGCAAGAGCCAGCAGGTCGGGAAGGTCACCCTCTCCTTCGTGGGGAACACGTCGGTCGAGCTCCGCGCCGCCCCGGGCGACGCCTTGGTGCAGCCGACGACCCCGGACGCCTACACCAAGGTCGCCGAGGGCTCCGGCAGCACGGTCACCCTCGAGCCGAAGAAGGCGGTCACCTCGCGGTACCTGCTGGTCTGGCTGACCGAACTGCCGGTGCAGGCCGACGACGGCAAGTGGCGCGGCAGGGTCGCAGACATCAAGGTGACCAGCTGAGGCCGTCTGCCTCAAGGGAGGGGAACCGATGGCGGAAGGCGCCGTATATGACGGAGTGAGCGACCAGGAACTGCTCACCCGCCATGTCGAAGGTGATTACGACGCCTTCGGCGAGCTCGTACGGCGTCACCGCGACCGGCTCTGGGCCGTGGCCCTCCGGACGCTGGGCGACCGCGAGGAAGCCGCTGACGCCGTGCAGGACGCCCTCGTCTCGGCGTACCGCGCCGCCCATACCTTCCGTGGCCAGTCGGCCGTCACGACGTGGCTGCACCGGATCACGGTGAACGCCTGTCTCGACCGTGCCCGTAAGGCCGCCTCCCGGAAGACCGCCCCGGTCGACGACACGGAGCGCCTGGAGCAACTGCTGGAGCCGCACGAGTCCGCCTCGGCCCCGGCCGAGCGCAACGATCTGCACCGGCAGCTCATCGAGGCCATGGGGACCCTCCCGGCCGATCAGCGGGCGGCACTGGTCCTCGTGGACATGCAGGGCTACCCGGTCGCGGAGGCCGCCCGCATCCTGGATGTGCCCACCGGGACGGTGAAGAGCCGCTGCGCCCGCGGCAGAGCCAGACTGCTGCCCCTGCTCGCTCATCTACGGCCGGAGGGCATCGGTGAGGGCAGGAAGCGGGGAGAGGCACGGAACCGGAAACCGGGGACGGCCGTCCCACCCGCAGCGGGTCCGCAACGAACGGACCCACCAGACGCGGAATCGAATGACCCGGCTGCAGTGAAGGGCGGAGGTGGGCGAGCGTGACGTCGACGACAGACAGGGCGGAGCACCCGGACGTCGCGGAGATCTCCGACCTCACCGAAGGACTTCTCCCGCCCGAGCGCAGCGCTGACGTACGTCGGCACCTGGACGAGTGCGCGCTCTGCGCGGATGTCCGTGCGTCGCTCGAGGAGATCCGCGAGCTGCTCGGCACGGTGCCGGGGCCGCCCCGCATGCCCGCCGACGTGGCCGGCCGCATCGATGCCGCTCTGGCCGCTGAGGCCCTGCTGCATGCCTCGGCGCCGGACCAGGGCGCCGCCGAGGTGCCTCTCGTCTCGCCTTCCGGTCCGTCCGGTGACGATCAGGCACATGTTTCACGTGAAACATCGATGCCCTCGGACCGCCCGGCCGGACGTCCCCGCTCCGCGACGACCGGACCGGGGCGCAAGGGCCGCCTGCGCAGTGGGCGCCGACGGGTCGCCGTTCTGGGGACGGTGTTCACCGTCGCCGCGCTGGGGCTCGGATCCGTGGTGCTGTCGTCCCTGAACGACAACACGGGTTCCGAAGAGGGGCCCCGGGCATCCGCCTCGGACACCTTCTCCGAAGGGAAACTGGAGAAGCAGGTCACCGATCTCCTCGCACAGGGCCAAGGGGAGGCGAAGGGCTCCAGCTCCGCCCACCCCTTCGGGATGGAATCGGAGTCCGGCGGCGCGAGCCCCAAGGTCCTCAAGCAGCCGTCGGTGCCGGAGTGCGTGCGTGAGGGCATCGGTCGCAATGACGCCGCGCTCGCCACCGAGCAGGGCAGGTACCAGGGCAAGGACGCACTGCTCGTGGTCCTTCCCGATGTGTCGGACGACACCCGCGTAACCGCGTACATCGTCGAGGCGACCTGCGTGGACAACCCCTCGGACGCCGCGGCTGAGGTCTTGCTGAAGCACTCCTACAGCCGTTCCTGAAGACCGACCGCTTCGCGCACGGTCCCTGAGTGGTGCCCCGTAGGCTGTGTGGCCTCTCCATGCTCCCCAAGGGCTCTGTTCGTGTGCCCGGGCACAGCGGGAATGCTCGCCCCTTAGGATCCGTTGGGTGGGGTGAGAGTCCTGAAAGAAGCTCCCCCCGGTCGACCGACGCAGACCAGAGACGAGGAATCAAGCCGTGAGCGACGTCCGTAACGTGATCATCATCGGCTCGGGGCCCGCCGGCTACACGGCGGCTCTCTACACCGCCCGTGCGTCGCTGAAGCCCCTGGTGTTCGAGGGCGCTGTCACCGCAGGCGGCGCGCTGATGAACACCACCGAGGTCGAGAACTTCCCCGGATTCCAGGACGGCATCATGGGCCCGGAGCTCATGGACAACATGCGCGCCCAGGCGGAGCGCTTCGGCGCCGAGCTCCTTCCAGACGACGTGGTCTCCGTCGACCTGACCGGTGAGATCAAGACCGTCACGGACACCGCCGGCACGGTACACCAGGCGAAGTCCATCATCGTCGCCACCGGCTCGCAGCACCGCAAGCTCGGCCTGCCGAACGAGGACGCCCTGTCCGGCCGCGGTGTCTCGTGGTGCGCCACCTGTGACGGCTTCTTCTTCAAGGACCAGGACATCGCCGTGATCGGCGGTGGCGACACCGCGATGGAGGAGGCCACCTTCCTGTCGCGCTTCGCCAAGTCCGTGACGATCGTCCACCGCCGGGACACCCTGCGCGCCTCCAAGGCCATGCAGGAACGCGCCTTCGCCGACCCGAAGATCTCGTTCGTCTGGGACAGCGAGGTCGCCGAAATCCAGGGCGACCAGAAGCTCTCCGGCCTGAAGCTGCGCAACGTCAAGACCGGTGAGCTCTCGGACCTGGCGGTGACCGGCCTGTTCATCGCGATCGGCCACGACCCGCGCACCGAGCTCTTCAAGGGCCAGCTGGAGCTGGACGAGGAGGGCTACCTGAAGGTGGACGCGCCCTCGACGCGCACGAACGTCACCGGTGTCTTCGCCGCCGGCGATGTCGTCGACCACACGTACCGGCAGGCGATCACCGCGGCCGGCACCGGCTGCTCCGCCGCCCTGGACTCCGAGCGCTTCCTCGCGGCTCTGGCCGACGGGGAGCAGGCCGAGCCCGAGAAGACCGCTGTCTGACCCTCATCACCCGCCTCACGCACCAACCAGTTAAAGGAGCCCCCGTGGCCGGCACCCTGAAGAACGTGACCGACGATTCCTTCGAGCAGGACGTCCTCAAGAGCGACAAGCCCGTCCTGGTGGACTTCTGGGCCGCCTGGTGCGGCCCGTGCCGCCAGATCGCGCCCTCTCTCGAAGCGATCGCCTCCGAGTACGGGGACAAGATCGAGGTCGTCAAGCTGAACATTGACGAGAACCCGGGAACGGCTGCCAAGTACGGCGTCATGTCCATCCCAACCCTGAACGTCTACCAGGGTGGCGAGGTCGCCAAGACCATCGTCGGCGCCAAGCCGAAGGCCGCGATCGTTCGCGACCTGGAAGACTTCATCGCCGAGTGACGGCTGACCGCCTCCCCGGCGGCACGTGTTTCACGTGAAACACGAATGGGCCAGCCCGCAAGGGCTGGCCCATTCGCATGACCCGGGTCAGAGGGGGCGCAGCGCCGGCTCCTTCTGTACGGCGCCCAGTAGCCGGTCCAACGCCATCTCCACGTCTTCCTTCCAGGAGAGTGTGGTCCTCAGCTCCAGCCTGAGTCGGGGGTAGGTGGGGTGCTGGCGGACGGTCTTGAAGCCCACGGCCAGCAGATGGTCGGCGGGCAGGACGCAGGCCGGTTCCTTCCAGCGGGCGTCACCGAAGGCTTCGATCGCTTTGAAGCCTCGTCGCAGCAGGTCCTTCGCCACCGTCTGCACCATCACCCGACCAAGCCCCTGTCCCTGGTATCCGGGGAGGATGAACGCGGTGATCAGCTGCACCGCGTCCGGCGCCACCGGGCTCGTGGGGAACGCCATGGAGCGCGGGACATAGGCAGGCGGTGCGTAGAGGACGAAGCCCACCGGAACGTCGTCGACATAGACGACCCTGCCGCAGGAGCCCCAGTCCAAGAGAACAGCTGAGATCCACGACTCCTTCTCCAGCGCGGCGGTGGCCGCCTTTACCGCGGCCTCGCCACTGACCGGGTCGAGCTCCCAGAAGACGCACGAACGGCAGCGCTGGGGGAGGTCCTGAAGGTTGTCCAGCGTGAGCGGTACGAGCCGACGGCCCATGAAGGCTGTTCCTCGCTTCCTTCGCCCGCAGCCTCGCGGGCGGCTGTCAGAGTGCTCCGTTCTCTGAGCAGGCTGCCGACGAAGCCGCTGACGGCGCCCCCCCCCAGCCCTGCGCTCAGCAATCCGATGCGGCTCGTCATTCGCATGGCCCCTGCCTTGCTCTCAAAGGTAGTGCCGGGTGGATTCGCCATATCCGAACGCATCGTATCCACGAAGCGATTCCCTCGACACCGGCGCAAAGCAAAGGGCGGACCGTGTTCCGGTACTCACCGGACATGGTCCGCCCAGAGCGGCTTCGATCAACCGACGGCTAGGACTCGTCCTCCGAGGAGTCGTCGTCCACCAGGCTCTTCTGCAGGACGGGGCCTTCGCCCGGGGCAAGGGTGCCGAGGATGCGCTCAAGGTCCTCCATGGAGGCGAACTCGACGGTGATCTTGCCCTTCTTCTGTCCCAGGTCCACCTTCACCCGGGTCTCGAAGCGATCCGAGAGGCGCGTCGCCAGATCCGACAGTGCCGGGGAGACAAGAGCACCCGCACGCGGCCCCTTGGAGCGCTGAGCCTTCTGAGGCCGGGAACCCATCAGGGTCACGATCTCCTCGACAGCACGCACGGAGAGGCCCTCGGCCACGATCCGGTGCGCCAGCCGGTCCTGCTCCTCGGAGTCCTCGACGGACAGCAGCGCACGGGCGTGTCCGGCGGACAACACACCGGCGGCGACCCTGCGCTGGACGGTCGGCGAGAGCTTCAGCAGACGCAGGGTGTTCGACACCTGCGGGCGGGAACGGCCGATGCGGTCCGCCAGCTGGTCGTGCGTGCAGTTGAAGTCCTTCAGCAACTGGTCGTAGGCAGCTGCCTCTTCCAGAGGGTTCAACTGAGCCCGGTGCAGGTTCTCCAGCAGTGCGTCCAGGAGGAGCTTCTCGTCGTCCGTGGCCCGCACGATCGCCGGGATGGCCTCGAGTCCCGCCTCATGGCAGGCCCGCCACCGGCGCTCACCCATGATCAGCTCATAGCGCCCGGGCCCTACCTGCCGTACGACGACCGGCTGGAGGAGACCGACCTCCTTGATGGAGGTGATGAGCTCGGACAGTGCGTCCTCGTCGAAGACCTCACGGGGCTGTCGGGGGTTCGGCGTGATCGCGTCGAGAGGGATCTCGGCGAAGTGGGCGCCCATGGGTGGCGCCGGCACCGCTGCGGCACCCGGCGCCGAGGGCTCTTCCGTTTCACGTGAAACAGCCGGCAGCGTGGCGACCTTCGCAGCGGCCACCCCGCGGTCGGTCGGCAGTACCGGAACCGCCGCGGGAGACGTGGAGGCAGAGCCTCCGAGCGCCGCTGGCGGCACCGTCTTCTCTGTCGGGGCAGCAGGGATCAGTGCGCCGAGACCACGGCCCAGACCCCTCCGTCGATCGCTCACTGGACGCCCTCCACCATGCTCGGATCATTCTGCTGTGCGCCGATGTGGGCCTGCGATGCGTCGTAGCTGACGCCGACGCCCCTCAGCGCGATCTCTCGTGCCGCCTCAAGATAGGAGAGGGCACCACTCGATCCAGGATCGTAAGTCAGTACCGTCTGCCCATAGCTCGGCGCCTCCGAGATACGGACGGAGCGGGGAATGCTCGTCCGCAGCACCTCGTCGCCGAAGTGGGTGCGCACCTCGTCCGCGACCTGGGACGCGAGCCGCGTCCGGCCGTCGTACATGGTGAGCAGGATCGTCGATACGTGCAGGGCCGGGTTGAGGTGGCCCCGCACCAGGTCGACGTTGCGCAGCAACTGTCCCAGGCCTTCCAGCGCGTAGTACTCGCACTGGATCGGGATGAGGACCTCCTGGCCGGCCACCAAGGCATTGACGGTCAGCAGGCCGAGCGAGGGCGGGCAGTCGATGAGGATGTAGTCCAGCGGCTGCTCGTAGGCCTGGATCGCTCGCTGAAGCCGGCTTTCCCGCGCCACCAGCGACACGAGTTCGATCTCCGCACCGGCGAGATCGATCGTGGCGGGTGCACAGAAGAGTCCCTCGACATCGGGGACCGGCTGGACCACTTCCGCGAGCGGCTTGCTCTCCACCAATACGTCGTAGATGGAGGGGACTTCGGCATGGTGGTCGATACCCAGGGCGGTGGACGCGTTGCCCTGAGGGTCGAGGTCGATCACCAGGACGCGGGCGCCGTGCAGAGCGAGCGACGCGGCAAGGTTGACGGTGGTCGTCGTCTTGCCGACACCGCCCTTCTGGTTGGCGACCACGATGACACGGGTCTGCTCGGGTCGCGGCAGGCCCTCCCCGGCACGGCCCAGAGCCTCCACCGCCAGTTGGGCAGCACGACCGATGGGAGTGTCGTCCATCGGAGGCGGTGTTTCACGTGAAACATCCGCCCCCATCGATTCGGTACGGGGACCGGGGACCGGATCGGTCATCGGTCCCGCGATGTTGGCGTCGGACCGCAAGGATTCACTCTCCTCGACTTCAGGCTCGCAATGAACAGAGCCTCCCATGCCTTCGGGGTCGTGAACCAGTGAGGCCTGACCTTCTGTGGAGAAATCCACCTCTGTGGACAACTCCGTGCCCCCTGAGGGGGCTCGTGCCTCGTCGGGAACGGTCCCCTCTCCGAGCGCACCAAGAGGCTTCCGGTCACGGGGTTCGGCCGCAGCGCGGCCCCGACTGATGATGCCGTGCAGCAGTGAGCGACGTTTCACGTGAAACACGATGCACAGCAGCCGAGGCGGCGCTGCCGCGACACTCCGGCATGTAGGGGTTTGGCAGCTTGTGTGGAGTACGTCTGATTCTCAGGACGGGCGACACTTACCCCGACTGCGCACGGTCGCGCCAGGGCCACCGGCTACCCGCGTCGGCGCCGAGCTCTTCCCGTGCGCGCCGCCTTGGCTCGCTTCGCCGCAAAGCGCACGCCTCCCGGGCTCTCCCCGACCTCCACGCGCACCACCGTGGACATCGGGTCCACGATGCCCTCGCCCACATGCACGATCGAGGTCGCCACGGCACCCAGCTTGCTCAACGCCGCGGCGGAGTTCTTCAGCTCCTCCTCGGCGGTGTCGCCCTTGAGCGCGAGCATCTCCCCGTACGGCCGCAGAAGAGGAATGCCCCAGGTGGCGAGACGGTCGAGCGGCGCCACGGCGCGGGCGGTCACCACATGCACCGGAGGCAGCTTCCCCATGACCTCCTCGGCCCGGCCGCGCACGACCGTCACATGGTCGAGCCCGAGTAGCTCCACGACCTCACTGAGGAAGTTGGTGCGCCGGAGCAGCGGCTCCAGCAGTGTGATCTTGAGGTCGTCCCGGACCAGTGCCAGGGGAATGCCCGGCAGTCCGGCGCCCGAGCCGACGTCGCACACCGTCACCCCCTCCGGCACGACCTCCGAGAGCACCGCGCAGTTCAGCAGATGGCGCTCCCACAGGCGGGGCACCTCTCGCGGACCGATCAGGCCACGCTGCACGCCGGCCTCGGCGAGCAGTTCCGCGTACCGGACCGCGTCCGTGAAGCGATCACCGAACACCTCGCGGGCCTGCTCGGGCGCGGGGGGAAGCTCCGCTGCCTCCGTCACGGGGGACCGTCCTTCCGTACCGTGCCGGCAGAGGATGCCGACACCAGAACCAGAACTATCAGGCTGACAAAGTTCGGCCCCGTCTGCGCAACAGACGGGGCCGGTGGAACGTGGAACCGATCAGGCAGGAAGCACGACGACGAAACGCTGCGGTTCCTCGCCCTCGGACTCGCTGCGCAGGCCGGCTGCCTTGACCGCGTCGTGCACGACCTTGCGCTCGAACGGGGTCATGGGGTCGAGCCTCACGGCCTTGCCGCTGTTCTTGGCGTCGGCGGCGGCCTTCGCGCCCAGTTCGGACAGCTCGGTCCGCTTCTTGGCCCGGTACCCGGCGATGTCGAGCATGAGGCGGCTGCGGTCCCCGGTCTCCCGGTGCACGGCCAGTCGCGTCAGCTCCTGGAGTGCCTCGAGCACCTCACCGTCACGACCGACCAGCTTCTGCAGGTCACGGCTGCCCGTGTCGCTGATGATCGAGACGGAGGCGCGGTCTGCCTCGACGTCCATGTCGATGTCGCCGTCGAGGTCGGCGATGTCGAGCAGACCCTCCAGATAGTCCGCCGCGATCTCACCCTCCTGCTCCAGGCGGGTCAGGGTGTCTGCGCCCTCGGCAGCGGCGGCGGTGGTGCCTTCCGTCACGGGATGGACTCCTTCTTACTTCTTGGACGGGGACTTGGGCCGCTGCGGACCCTTGCGCTGTCCGGACTGGGCCCTGCTGCGGCCACCGCCGGCAGGCTTGGCGTTGCCCTTCTTCCCGGCGGCGGGCTTGGCGTCCTCGGGCTCGTCGGACTTGGTGAGCGAGGTGGGCTCGCCGGCTGCCTTGGCCGTGCCGGACTGGCGCTGGGACTTGGTCTGCCGCTTGGGCTGCTGCCGCTTGGGAGCGGCTCCCGTGGTCGGCGTACCGTCCTCGGCCTGGGCGGCGGCCGTGGCCTCGCTCTTGATCACCGAGCCGTCGGTCTGGGCCGCGAGGCCGGCCTTGTTCAGACCGTTGATGAACTTGCGCTCGTACTCGTTGCGGTCCCGGCCCTTGGCGACGATCGCCTTGACGATGGCGCGCTCACGGCGGTTGCGGGTCTTGCCGTGACGGGTGACGTGCTTGGAGAGGCGCTCCAGGTAGGAGGCCTGGGCCTTGGAACCCGGCGTCGGGTTGTTGTGGATCACGTACATCTGCTGGCCCATGGTCCACACGTTGGTGGTCAGCCAGTAGACGAGGACACCGACCGGGAAGTTGATGCCGAACACGGCGAAGATGATCGGGAAGATGTACATCAGCATCTTCTGCTGCTGCATGAAGGGCGTCTTCACCGTGGTGTCGACGTTCTTCGTCATCAGCTGACGCTGCGTGTAGAACTGCGACAGCGACATCAGAACGATCATGATGGCCGTCACGACGCGGACGTCGGTCAGCGAGGAGTTGAGCGCCTCGACCTTGTCCGAGCTGTCCGTGAACTTCGCCGCGAGCGGGGCACCGAAGATGTGTGCCTTCTGCGCGCTCTCCAGCAGGCGATCGTTGATCACGCCGATGGTGTCGTTCGACGCGATGCTGTTGAGCACGTGGTAGAGCGCGAAGAAGAACGGTGACTGCGCCAGGATGGGAAGGCACGAGGAGAGCGGGTTGGTACCCGTCTCCTTGTACAGCTTCATCATCTCTTCGGACTGACGCTGTCGGTCGTTCTTGTAGCGCTCCTGGATCTTCTTCATCTCCGGCTGGAGCGTCTGCATCGCGCGCGTCGCCTTGATCTGCTTCACGAAGAGCGGGATCAGGCAGATACGGATCAGAATCACCAGGGACACGATGGACAGGCCCCAGGCCCACCCGGTGTCAGGGCCGAAGAGGGCGCCGTACACCTTGTGGAACTGGACGATGACCCAGGAGACAGGTGTTGTGATGAAGCTGAAGAGGCTGGCAATCGTGTCCACTAATCATGCTCCTTGGGCATGGGACGAGGTCTCTGCGGCCGGGCTCGAAGGACTCGTCGGACTGGTGGGGGAGGTCCGTCCCTCGGTGGCCGGTTCGGCGGCGGAGGTCCCGCCCCTGCGTGCACGCCAGGCGTTACGCAGCATTTCGTGCCACCGCGGACGCTTGCGCGGCGGGACATGGTCCACACCGCCCAGCGACCACGGATTGCACCGCAGGATGCGCCAGGCCGTGAGTGCTGTGCCCTTGACGGCTCCGTGCCGGTCGATGGCCGTGTAGCCGTAGTGGGAGCACGACGGGTAGTACTTGCACACCGGCCCCAGCAGCGGACTGATCGTCCACTGGTACAGCTTGATCAGAGCCAGCAGCGGGTACTTCATCGCGCGCCCCCTCCCAGCAGCCGCTGCAGTGCGGCGTCCAGGTCTCGGGCCAGCTGTTCATGGTCGGCGTCGCCCGCTCCGGGCAGCGCTCGTACGACTACCAGGCTACCGGGGGGCAGCCGGTCGACTCGCTCGCGCATCAGATGGCGAAGCCTGCGCTTCACCTTGTTGCGCACCACCGCGCCTCCCACGGCCTTGCTCACGACGAAACCCGCACGCGACGGGGGAGCGCTCTCCCCAGGCGCATGCGGGTCCGTGGCACCGCTACGAAGATGGACGACGAGGTGCTGGCGTCCGGCCCGGCGTCCTCGTCGTACCGCGGTCGCGAAGTCCTCGCGCCGCCTCAGCCGGTTCTCGGTGGGCAGCACGACGGCATGACCTGACCGGGATCAGGCGGACAGACGGGCGCGACCCTTGCTACGGCGGGACGCGAGAATCGCGCGGCCGGCACGGGTGCGCATACGCAGCCGGAAGCCGTGGGTCTTGGCGCGACGACGGTTGTTCGGCTGGAAGGTGCGCTTGCTCACTCGGGGGCTCCAGAAGAAATCGGTGTTTGCGGGGTGCCGTCCTGGCTGTCACCGTGCGCCCACGAGTAGCTCGCGTTACGCCCCAGTGCACCGCTGACCGATCACCTTGCGCGATCTGTGCCCATCGGAGGCAGGCGGCAGCAGCCATCGACAACTCGACCTGGTTACGGTACGCGCGGCTGCGCCATTCGGTCAAACCAGCGCTCGCCGGGAGACACTTGTCCACAGGCTGGGGACAACAACTTGAACCCTACCGGCCGCCCTGACTACCGTGACTGGACTCCGATTCGTTCCCTTGACCCTCCACCACCCGATTTACATCCCGACCCGTCCTTCGCATCACACGATCGAGGGACCTGTGAGAGAGCGTGCCCTGTGGCTGACGTACCTGCCGATCTTGCCGCAGTGTGGCCACGCGTACTGGAACAGCTACTCGGTGAGGGCCGCGGCCAGGGGGTCGAGGGCAAGGACGAGCACTGGATCCGGCGCTGCCAGCCGCTGGCGCTGGTCGCCGACACCGCGCTGCTCGCGGTGCCGAACGAGTTCGCGAAGGGTGTGCTGGAGGGCCGGCTGGCTCCCGTCGTCAGCGAGAGCCTGAGCCGCGAGTGCGGCCGCCCGATCCGGATCGCGATCACCGTCGACGACACCGCGGGCGAGCCCGCGCCCCCGCCGCCGCCCCGGCCCCAGCCGCGTTACGAGGAGCCGGAGCTTCCGGCCCTCCGCCAGGACCGTCCCGACCGCGGCGACCGCCCGGACCACCTGGAGCGGCCGGACCGGCAGGACCGGGCCGAGCGCGACCGCGAACCGTACGAGGGCTACGACGGCTACGGCCGCCGCCGTGCCGATCAGCACTCCGGGCCGGCCGGCGACCAGCTCCCCACAGCCCGCCCCGCCTACCCGTCGGAGTACCAGCGCCCCGAGCCCGGCGCCTGGCCGCGGCCGGCGCAGGACGAGTACGGCTGGCAGCAGCAGCGCCTCGGCTTCCCGGAGCGCGATCCCTACGCCTCGCCGTCGCAGGACACCTACGGTTCGCAGGACACCTACGGTTCACCGGACTCGTACGGCGGCAAGGACTCGTACGGCGGTGACGCGTACGGCGCGCAGGACGGCTACGGCGGTTCCCCGGCGCAGGACTACCGTCCGCAGCCGATGGACCGGCCGCCCTACGACCAGCAGCGTTCCGACTACGAGACGTCACGCGGTGACTACGACCAGCGCGATCCGCACCGCCGTGAGCTGCCCGATCCGCCGACCGGTTCCGGGCACGTGCACCGCGGCGGCCCGGTGGGCCCGAACCTGCCGACCACGGGTGCGCCCGGCCCGCTGGCCGCGCAGCCCGCGCCGGCGACCGGTCCCGGCGAGCCGACCGCGCGGCTGAACCCGAAGTACCTCTTCGACACGTTCGTCATCGGCGCGTCCAACCGCTTCGCGCACGCGGCCGCGGTCGCCGTCGCCGAGGCACCGGCGAAGGCGTACAACCCGCTGTTCATCTACGGGGAGTCCGGGCTCGGCAAGACGCACCTGCTGCACGCGATCGGGCACTACGCACGGAGCCTGTATCCGGGCACGCGGGTGCGGTACGTGAGCTCGGAGGAGTTCACCAACGAGTTCATCAACTCGATCCGCGACGGCAAGGGCGACAGCTTCCGCAAGCGCTACCGCGAGATGGACATCCTGCTCGTCGACGACATCCAGTTCCTGGCGGACAAGGAGTCGACGCAGGAGGAGTTCTTCCACACCTTCAACACGCTCCACAACGCCAACAAGCAGATCGTGCTGTCCAGCGACCGGCCGCCGAAGCAGCTGGTGACGCTGGAGGACCGGCTGCGGAACCGTTTCGAGTGGGGCCTGATCACCGACGTCCAGCCGCCGGAGCTGGAGACGCGTATCGCGATCCTGCGCAAGAAGGCGGTGCAGGAGCAGCTCAACGCCCCGCCGGAGGTCCTGGAGTTCATCGCCTCCCGGATCTCGCGGAACATCCGCGAGCTGGAGGGCGCGCTGATCCGGGTGACGGCGTTCGCCTCGCTCAACCGGCAGCCGGTCGACCTCGGGCTGACCGAGATCGTCCTGAAGGATCTGATGCCGGGCGGCGACGACTCGGCCCCGGAGATCACCTCGACGGCCATCATGGGCGCGACCGCCGACTACTTCGGGCTCACGGTCGAGGACCTGTGCGGCACCTCGCGCGGACGCGCGCTGGTGACCGCGCGGCAGATCGCCATGTACCTGTGCCGGGAGCTGACGGACCTGTCGCTGCCGAAGATCGGCGCGCTGTTCGGCGGGCGCGACCACACGACGGTGATGCACGCGGACCGCAAGATCCGCAATCTGATGGCGGAGCGCCGCTCCATCTACAACCAGGTCACCGAGCTCACCAACCGGATCAAGGCCGGCTGAGGGCACTCGGACCCGCGTTGCGTCGAGGGGTCTCCGGATCGATCCGGAGACCCCTCGTGCATGTCCCGGTCGGCCGCCCCGGTACCGATTGAGCCCCGCTCGTCATCACGCGTGTCGTGCTGTGGGCCCCTGTGCGTGCGCCGCAGCGGCACGGCCGCACCCCGTGCCGGCTTCCCCGACGCCGCGCCTCTCCGGCACCCGCCTCAAGCCGTACCGGGCTTCTCCGGCGCCCTCCACAACCGTCCCGGGCCTCCGCGGCACCCTCCACAACTGATCCGGCCTTCAGGCACCCGCCACAGCCCGGCCTCGGCGTCTCCGGCAGCGGCCGCCGTGCCGGACCGCCCGGCGCAGTCGCCGCCCCGACCGGCCCTCCACCGCGGCCGCATCCGCCACAGGCCCCGTCCCGCCGTCCCCGGCCCCTCATCTCGGCCCCGACCCATCCTCGCGGGCCCGTCACGAGCGCCCTCCCGCGCTCTCCCACGACCATCCGCCCGCCGTCGGCGCCGCGGCCCCGCGCCCCGGTGTTCGATTCCGGCCCGGGGTTACGGCTGCCGTCCACAGATTCGCTGACTTTTTCCCGTCCACATGCTGGGGACCGTGAAGTTGTCCCGATCCTGTCCACAGCGCACCCTGGTGAGCGACCATCAGACCAGCTCAACCGGCTGTGGATTGGTGGACAAACGATCTCCACAGACTGTGGACAGAGCGGTGATCCACAGGCTGTGTACCGAGTTGTCCACGGGCTGCCCACAGGACGAGGCCGGTTGTCCCCAGTGATCGCCCGCTTCTCCACATGGCTGTCCACTGTTCGGCAACGCGACGCGCTCCCTCACCGGGCCGAGTGAAAGGCGTCACATCACGTTGCCGGAGGGGGCTGTGGGAAAGAGCCGCAAAGCTGGGGACGCAGCTGGGGAGAACTCGCCCCGTCCTGTGCACGGGGTGTGCAGAACTTTTTGTTCTCCACAGAGACACCTGGTTGTCCACTGCCTCCGCCCACAAGCACCGTGGACAAAATCTGGGCCCTGAGCTGGGAAAACGAGGTTATCCACGGTATCCACAGGCCCTACTACTACTCCCGACTAGAGAGAGCGAGGAATTCGTTTCGAAGCGGGCCCTGTGCACAACTCGCTGTCCGGGCCCCGACTGCCACTCGTCACGACTTGACCCCGAGGGGCACCTACTGTCAGTGCGGTGCGTCAGACTGGTCCCCGGAGTCCTTCCCCTCACAGGGGCCGACGACACCGAGTCAGACGACGAAAGCCACGCAGGGCGAGAAGCGCCGGCAACAGCAGGAGGCGGCAACAGTGAAGATCCGGGTGGAACGCGACGTACTCGCGGAGGCAGTGGCCTGGGCGGCGCGCAGCCTCCCGGCCCGTCCGCCGGCCCCTGTCCTCGCCGGCCTCCTGCTGAAGGCCGAGGACGGCCAGCTGAGCCTGTCCAGCTTCGACTACGAGGTCTCGGCGCGGGTGTCCGTGGAGGCGGAGGTCGAGGAGGAGGGCACGGTGCTGGTCTCCGGCCGCCTGCTCGCCGACATCTCCCGCGCCCTCCCCAACCGGCCGGTGGAGATTTCCACAGACGGTGTACGGGCGACGGTGGTGTGCGGCTCCTCGCGCTTCACCCTCCACACCCTGCCTGTGGAGGAGTACCCGGCCCTGCCCCAGATGCCGAACGCGACGGGCACGGTCCCCGGCGAGGTCTTCGCCTCCGCCGTGCAGCAGGTCGCCATCGCGGCCGGCCGCGACGACACCCTGCCGGTGCTCACCGGTGTGCGCATCGAGATCGAGGGCGACACGGTCACGCTGGCCTCCACCGACCGCTACCGCTTCGCGGTCCGCGAGTTCCTGTGGAAGCCGGAGAACCCGGAGGTCTCCGCGGTCGCCCTGGTGCCCGCCAAGACGCTCCAGGACACCGCCAAGGCGCTGACCAGCGGCGACCAGGTGATCCTGGCGCTGTCCGGCTCCGGCGCGGGCGAGGGCCTGATCGGTTTCGAGGGCGCCGGCCGCCGCACCACCACGCGCCTGCTGGAGGGCGACCTCCCGAAGTACCGCACGCTGTTCCCGACCGAGTTCAACAGCGTCGCCGTGATCGAGACCGCCCCCTTCGTGGAGGCCGTCAAGCGCGTCGCCCTGGTCGCCGAGCGCAACACCCCGGTGCGGCTGAGCTTCGAGCAGGGCGTGCTCATCCTGGAAGCCGGTTCCAGCGACGACGCACAGGCTGTGGAAAGGGTCGACGCCCAGCTGGAGGGTGACGACATCTCGATCGCCTTCAACCCGACGTTCCTGCTGGACGGCCTGAGCGCCATCGACTCCCCGGTCGCCCAGCTGTCGTTCACCACGTCCACCAAGCCCGCGCTGCTCAGCGGCCGACCGGCGGTGGACGCGGAGGCGGACGAGGCGTACAAGTACCTGATCATGCCGGTCCGGCTCAGCGGCTGACCGCCCGCCCGATCAAAGCCGCAGGTGAGGGCGTACGCATGAGCGCGTATGCCCACAGATGTGCGCGGGCGTCCGGGTTTAGGCTCGGACGCCGGTACGAAAGTGCCGTCACGCCACGTCGCATACCTAAGGAACACAACTGATGGAGCTCGGTCTCGTCGGCCTCGGCAAGATGGGCGGCAACATGCGCGAGCGGATCCGCCGCGCGGGCCACACCGTCTTCGGATACGACCGCAACCCGGACCTCGCCGATGTCCACAGCCTGCAGGAGCTTGTGGGCAAGCTCAGCGGCCCGCGCGTGGTCTGGGTGATGGTCCCGGCCGGCGAGCCCACCCAGACCACCATCGACGAACTCGCCGAACTGCTCGAACCCGGCGACGTCGTCGTGGACGGCGGCAACTCCCGCTGGACGGACGACGAGAAGCACGCCGAGGAGCTGGCCGCCAAGGGCATCGGCTTCGTCGACTGCGGCGTCTCCGGCGGCGTCTGGGGCCTGGAGAACGGCTACGCGCTGATGTACGGCGGCGACAAGGAGAACGTCGCCAAGGTGCAGCCGATCTTCGACGCCCTCAAGCCGGAGGGCGACTTCGGCTCGGTGCACGCGGGCAAGGTGGGCGCCGGGCACTTCGCGAAGATGGTCCACAACGGCATCGAGTACGCCATGATGCAGGCCTACGCCGAGGGCTGGGAGCTGCTCGAGAAGGTCGACTCGGTGACCGACGTGCGGGAGGTGTTCCGCTCCTGGCAGGAGGGCACCGTCATCCGCTCCTGGCTGCTCGACCTCGCGGTGAACGCCCTCGACGAGGACGAGCACCTGGACGGGCTCCGGGGTTATGCACAGGACTCCGGTGAGGGACGCTGGACTGTGGAGGCCGCCATCGACAACGCGGTCCCGCTGCCGGCGATCACCGCCTCGCTGTTCGCGCGGTTCGCCTCCCGCCAGGAGGACTCGCCGCAGATGAAGATGATCGCGGCGCTGCGGAACCAGTTCGGCGGCCACGCGGTCGAGAAGAAGTAATCCACAGGGCACGCCACGCGTCCACAGGGCCGCGGAGCGGCCCGCAACGCCGGGGGAGGTCGGCGAAACACGCATGCACGTCACGCATCTGTCGCTGGCCGACTTCCGCTCCTACCCCCGGGTCGAGGTCCCGCTCGACCCGGGGGTGACGGCCTTCGTCGGGCCCAACGGACAGGGCAAGACGAACCTCGTCGAGGCCGTCGGCTATCTCGCCACCCTCGGCAGCCACCGCGTCTCCTCCGACGCGCCCCTGGTCCGCATGGGCGCCGACCGCGCGATCGTCCGGGCCCAGGTCCGCCAGGGCGAGCGGCAGCAGCTGATCGAGCTGGAGCTGAACCCCGGCCGCGCCAACCGCGCCCGCATCAACAGGTCCTCGCAGGTCAGGCCCCGGGACGTGCTGGGCATCGTACGGACCGTGCTGTTCGCGCCCGAGGACCTGGCCCTGGTCAAGGGCGACCCCGGTGAGCGGCGCCGCTTCCTGGATGAGCTGATCACCGCCCGCTCACCGCGCATGGCCGGCGTCCGCTCCGACTACGACCGGGTCCTCAAGCAGCGCAACACCCTGCTGAAGTCCGCCGCCCTGGCCCGCCGGCACGGCGGACGCACCCTGGACCTGTCCACCCTGGACGTCTGGGACCAGCACCTCGCGCGTGCCGGCGCCGAACTCCTCGCCCAGCGCCTCGACCTGCTCACCGCGCTCCAGCCGCTGGCCGACAAGGCGTACGAGCAGCTCGCGCCCGGCGGCGGACCGGTCGCCCTGGAGTACAAGCCGTCCGCGCCCGGCGAGGCCCACACCCGCGAGGACCTGTTCGAGCAGCTGATGGCGGCGCTCGCCGAGGCCCGCAAGCAGGAGATCGAGCGGGGTGTCACCCTGGTCGGCCCGCACCGCGACGACCTGCTGCTCAAGCTGGGCCGGCTGCCCGCCAAGGGCTACGCCTCCCACGGCGAGTCCTGGTCCTACGCGCTGGCGCTGCGCCTTGCCTCCTACGATCTGCTGCGCGCCGAGGGCAACGAGCCGGTGCTGGTGCTCGACGACGTCTTCGCCGAACTGGACGCGCGCCGCCGTGAGCGCCTGGCCGAACTGGTCGCGCCCGGTGAGCAGGTGCTGGTGACCGCGGCCGTCGACGACGACGTGCCCCATGTGCTGGCGGGCGCCCGGTTCGCGGTGGCCGAGGGGACGGTGGAGCGCGTATGAGCGAGGCCGGTGCGCCCGGAAACGGCGCGGGCAAGGCGCCCGAACCGTCCGGTGTGGATCTCGCGCGCGTGGCGTTGCGCGCGGCGAAGGACGCGGCCCGCGCGCGCGGTGACGCGGCGCAGCAGCGCAAACAGGCCCGGCGCGGGGGCCTGCGCTCCGGCGCGCGCGCCGACCGGCGCGACCCGATGGCGCTCGGCGCGGCGATCAACCGGCTGCTGACCGAACGCGGCTGGGAGGCCCCGGCGGCGGTGGGCGGCGTGATGGGCCGCTGGCCCGAGATCGTCGGCGAGGACGTGGCCAAGCACTGCGAGCCGGAGCGGTACGACGAGGACGAGCGGGTGCTGGTCGTGCGCTGCGACTCCACGGCCTGGGCGACCAATCTGCGGCTGCTGGCGCCGACGCTCGTCGCGCGCCTCAACGAGGACCTCGGCCACGGCAGAGTGCGGCTGATCAAGGTCATCGGCCCCGGTGGTCCCGCCCGGCGCTTCGGCCCGCTGCGCGCGCCCGGAAGCACCGGTCCCGGTGACACGTACGGGTGACCGGAGGCCCTTTTCCGCCTCTCCAGCAACAAGTGACTGACATCACATCACGGCTTCTCCGTGGTGTTTTCGAGTCCCGTCGGCGGTTTCGTCGTACCCCTGCGCGCGGGCGTGCGCCGGGAGCTGACTCCTAAGTAGCCAAGGGTTGACGGCCGGAAGCGCTGAGTGCCCTCGTGGGGCTCCTGGAGCCCCCATCCGCATATCGGGAGTCGGACGAGACCGGTTGAGGGCGGCACATGCGGACTCAGGTGCCCGCAAACCCCCATCGATGTCAGCGCTACCGGTAGAATGGAAGACAATCCCGCCCCGATCGTGGGGACCGCCCGGGAAAAGCTGAGCAACGCTGATCAAGGCTTACCAACGCAACATGCCGCAGCCGCTCCGGCAACCTGCCGACGAGCCCGGCTCGTGCTGTGCCAGAAAGGGCGCTTCGTGGCCGATTCCGGCAACCCCAACGAGAACATCCCGTCCACCGACACCGGCGTCGGCGACGCAGCGAGCACCTCGACCGGCGAGGGCGCCACGTCGTACGACGCCACCGCCATCACCGTCCTCGAGGGCCTGGACGCGGTCCGTAAGCGACCCGGCATGTACATCGGGTCGACCGGCGAGCGGGGACTGCACCACCTGGTGCAGGAGGTCGTCGACAACTCGGTCGACGAGGCGCTGGCCGGCCATGCGGACACCATCGACGTCACGATCCTGGCGGACGGCGGCGTGCGCGTCGTCGACAACGGCCGCGGCATCCCGGTGGGCATCGTCCCCTCCGAGGGCAAGCCCGCCGTCGAGGTCGTCCTGACCGTGCTGCACGCGGGCGGCAAGTTCGGCGGCGGCGGCTACGCGGTCTCCGGCGGTCTGCACGGCGTGGGCGTCTCCGTGGTCAACGCGCTGTCGACGCGGGTCGCCGTCGAGGTCAAGACCGACGGCTACCGCTGGACGCAGGACTACAAGCTGGGTGTCCCCACCGCGCCCCTCGCCAAGCACGAGGCCACCGAGGAGACCGGCACGTCGGTCACCTTCTGGGCCGACGGTGACATCTTCGAGACCACCGACTACTCCTTCGAGACGCTCTCCCGGCGCTTCCAGGAGATGGCCTTCCTCAACAAGGGCCTGAGGATCAACCTCACCGACGAGCGCGAGTCGGCGAAGGCCACCGCCGGCGCGGACGAGGCGGGCGAGGACGAGAAGCACGAGGTCAAGACCGTCTCGTACCACTACGAGGGCGGCATCGTCGACTTCGTGAAGTACCTCAACTCCCGCAAGGGCGACCCGGTGCACCCCACCGTGATCGACCTGGAGGCCGAGGACAAGGACAGGCACCTGTCCCTCGAGGTCGCGATGCAGTGGAACGGCGGCTACACGGAGGGCGTGTACTCCTTCGCCAACATCATCCACACCCACGAGGGCGGCACGCACGAGGAGGGCTTCCGCGCGGCGCTCACCTCGCTCATCAACAAGTACGCGCGCGACAAGAAGCTGCTGCGCGAGAAGGACGACAACCTCACGGGTGACGACATCCGCGAGGGGCTGACCGCGATCATCTCGGTCAAGCTGAGCGAGCCGCAGTTCGAGGGCCAGACCAAGACCAAGCTGGGCAACACCGAGGTGAAGACCTTCGTGCAGAAGGTCGTCTACGAGCACCTCAACGACTGGCTGGACCGCAACCCCAACGAGGCCGCGGACATCGTCCGCAAGGGCATCGCGGCGGCCACCGCGCGGGTGGCGGCCCGCAAGGCGCGCGACCTCACCCGCCGCAAGGGCCTGCTGGAGACCGCCTCTCTGCCGGGCAAGCTCTCCGACTGCCAGTCGAACGACCCCACCAAGTGCGAGATCTTCATCGTCGAGGGTGACTCCGCCGGCGGCTCGGCCAAGTCCGGCCGCAACCCGCAGTACCAGGCGATCCTCCCGATCCGCGGCAAGATCCTCAATGTCGAGAAGGCGCGCATCGACCGGATCCTGCAGAACCAGGAAATCCAGGCGATGATCTCCGCGTTCGGCACGGGCGTGCACGAGGACTTCGACATCGAGAAGCTCCGCTATCACAAGATCATCCTGATGGCGGACGCCGACGTCGACGGCCAGCACATCAACACCCTGCTCCTGACGTTCCTGTTCCGCTTCATGCGGCCGCTGGTCGAGGCCGGGCACGTGTTCCTCTCCCGTCCGCCGCTCTACAAGATCAAGTGGGGCAAGGACGACTTCGAGTACGCGTACTCCGACCGCGAGCGCGACGCGCTGATCGAGATGGGCCGCAACGCCGGCAAGCGCATCCGCGAGGACTCCGTCCAGCGCTTCAAGGGCCTCGGTGAGATGAACGCCGAGGAGCTGCGCATCACCACGATGGACCAGGAGCACCGCGTCCTCGGCCAGGTCACCCTGGACGACGCCGCCCAGGCCGACGACCTGTTCTCGGTCCTGATGGGCGAGGACGTCGAGGCCCGCCGCGCGTTCATCCAGCGCAACGCCAAGGACGTCCGCTTCCTCGACATCTGAGTCGGTCTCAGCTGACCGCACCAGGAAGGATCTTCACCAGCAATGACCGACGAGAACACTCCCGTCACGCCCGTAGAGGACGCGGACGCGGCCGGAATGCGTGTCGAGCCCGTCGGGCTCGAGACGGAGATGCAGCGTTCGTACCTCGACTACGCGATGTCCGTCATCGTCTCGCGTGCGCTGCCGGACGTCCGTGACGGCCTCAAGCCCGTCCACCGCCGCGTCCTGTACGCCATGTACGACGGCGGCTACCGCCCCGAGCGCGGCTTCTACAAGTGCGCCCGCGTCGTCGGCGACGTCATGGGCAACTACCACCCGCACGGCGACTCCTCGATCTACGACGCGCTGGTCCGCCTCGCGCAGCCGTGGTCGATGCGGATGCCGCTGGTGGACTCCAACGGCAACTTCGGCTCGCCGGGCAACGACCCGGCGGCGGCCATGCGCTACACCGAGTGCAAGATGGCGCCGCTGTCGATGGAGATGGTCCGCGACATCGACGAGGAGACCGTCGACTTCACGGACAACTACGACGGCCGCTCCCAGGAGCCGACCGTCCTGCCGGCCCGCTTCCCGAACCTGCTGATCAACGGCTCGGCCGGCATCGCGGTCGGCATGGCGACCAACATCCCGCCGCACAACCTGCGCGAGGTCGCGGCCGGTGCCCAGTGGTACCTGGAGAACCCCGAGGCCTCCCACGAGGAGCTGCTGGACGCGCTCATCGAGCGCATCAAGGGCCCCGACTTCCCGACCGGCGCCCTGGTGGTCGGCCGCAAGGGCATCGAGGAGGCGTACCGCACCGGTCGCGGTTCGATCACCATGCGCGCGGTGGTCGAGGTCGAGGAGATCCAGAACCGCCAGTGCCTGGTGGTCACGGAGCTGCCGTACCAGACCAACCCCGACAACCTCGCGCAGAAGATCGCCGACCTGGTGAAGGACGGCAAGATCGGCGGCATCGCCGACGTCCGCGACGAGACGTCCTCGCGCACCGGCCAGCGCCTGGTCATCGTGCTGAAGCGGGACGCGGTCGCCAAGGTCGTGCTGAACAACCTGTACAAGCACACCGACCTGCAGACCAACTTCGGCGCCAACATGCTGGCCCTGGTCGACGGCGTGCCGCGCACGCTGTCCCTGGACGCGTTCATCCGCCACTGGGTGACGCACCAGATCGAGGTCATCGTCCGCCGTACGCGCTTCCGGCTGCGCAAGGCCGAGGAGCGCGCGCACATCCTGCGCGGCCTGCTGAAGGCCCTGGACGCCATCGACGAGGTCATCGCGCTGATCCGGCGCAGCGACACCGTGGAGATCGCGCGCGGCGGCCTGATGGACCTCCTGGAGATCGACGACATCCAGGCCAACGCCATCCTCGAGATGCAGCTGCGCCGACTGGCCGCCCTGGAGCGCCAGAAGATCGTCCAGGAGCACGACGAACTCCAGGCGAAGATCAACGAGTACAACGAGATCCTGGCCTCCCCGGTCCGCCAGCGCGGCATCGTCAGCGAGGAACTGGCCGCGCTCGTCGAGAAGTTCGGCGACGACCGCAAGACCAAGCTGATCCCGTACGAGGGCGACATGTCCATCGAGGACCTGATCGCCGAGGAGGACATCGTCGTCACGGTCACGCGCGGCGGTTACATCAAGCGCACCAAGACCGACGACTACCGGGCCCAGAAGCGCGGCGGCAAGGGCGTACGGGGCGCGAAGCTGAAGGAAGACGACATCGTCGACCACTTCTTCGTCTCCACCACGCACCACTGGCTGCTGTTCTTCACCAACAAGGGCCGCGTGTACCGCGTGAAGGCGTACGAGCTGCCCGACGCCGGCCGGGACGCGCGCGGGCAGCACGTGGCCAACCTGCTGGCCTTCCAGCCGGACGAGGCGATCGCGCAGATCCTGGCGATCCGCGACTACGAGGCGGCCCCGTACCTGGTGCTGGCCACCAAGGCCGGCCTGGTCAAGAAGACGCCGCTGAAGGACTACGACTCCCCGCGCTCCGGCGGTGTCATCGCGATCAACCTGCGTGAGCAGGAGGACGGTTCCGACGACGAACTGATCGGAGCCGAACTCGTCTCGTCCGACGACGATCTGCTGCTGATCAGTAAGAAGGCGCAGTCGATCAGGTTCACCGCCACGGACGACTCGCTGCGTCCCATGGGCCGCGCGACCTCGGGTGTCAAGGGCATGAGTTTCCGTGAGGGAGACCAGCTGCTCTCGATGAATGTTGTTCGACCCGGTACGTTCGTGTTCACTGCCACGGACGGCGGGTACGCGAAGCGGACCGCCGTCGACGAGTACCGCGTCCAGGGGCGTGGCGGCCTCGGCATCAAGGCCGCCAAGATCGTCGAGGACCGTGGATCCCTCGTCGGCGCGCTGGTGGTCGAGGAGACCGACGAGATCCTCGCCATCACGTTGTCGGGCGGCGTGATTCGTACGCGAGTCAACGAGATCAGGGAAACCGGCCGTGACACCATGGGCGTCCAACTGATCAATCTGGGCAAGCGCGATGCCGTGGTCGGCATCGCCCGTAACGCCGAGGCGGGACGCGAGGCGGAGGAAGTCGACGGCGACGTGGCCGTGGACGAGACCGCCGACGAGGTCACGGCCGCCGGCACGGACGAGGGTGAGGCGCCCTCGGCCGAGTAGCACGAGGAGTGAGTCAGCGTGAGCGGAGCCACGGGCGCCGGACCGGCCGGTACCAGTACGGGATCGGACGGCGGTGGCCGTGGCTCCGCCGCGCAGGCGTCCGATCCGCACACGACCAATCTGAAAGCGATCAAGGCGCCCGTGAAGGACGTGACCTCGTCCGACAGGCATGGATCCCAGGGGGGAACTGTGGCGGACACCCGAGGCCAGCAGCAGGCGGGGCCCGACCACGGCTCCGCCGCCAGGTCGGCCTCTCCGCTGCCGGGGGAACGGCAGCCGCAGCAGCAGGCGGGCCCGTACCACCCGCCGCAGGCCTACGAGGCGCAAGGAGCCGCGCAGGCCGGCCAGACCGGCGCGGTGCGCCGCCCGCGCACCGGGGCGCGCACCGTCCCGCGCGTGCGCAAGGCACGCCTGCGGGTGGCGAAGGCCGACCCCTGGTCGGTGATGAAGGTCAGCTTCCTGCTCTCCATCGCGCTCGGTATCTGCACGATCGTCGCGGCGGCGGTGCTGTGGATGGTCATGGACGCCATGGGCGTGTTCTCGACCGTCGGCGGCACGATCTCCGAGGCGACCGGCTCCAACGAGTCGAACGGCTTCGACCTGCAGTCGTTCCTGTCGCTGCCCAACGTGCTGATGTTCACGACGATCATCGCGGTCATCGACGTCGTCCTGGCGACGGCCCTGGCGACGCTCGGCGCGTTCATCTACAACCTCTCCGCGGGTTTCGTGGGCGGTGTGGAGCTGACGCTGGCCGAGGACGAGTGAGCTGCTCACACGGCTTGTCAGGCCGTCTCTGACGGTCCCCGGACAACCGATTTTGGGACTGCCCCGGTCGTGCGCTAATCTTCAGGAGTCAGCGCGCGGGACACACACCGCAGAGCGCGGCGGGGCTATAGCTCAGTTGGTTAGAGCGCATCCCTGATAAGGATGAGGCCACAGGTTCAAATCCTGTTAGCCCCACCAGCACGAAGACCCCCAACCGATTCGGTTGGGGGTCTTCGGCGTTCCCGTCCGGGAGAGTGCCGGCCTGTCGGCTCTTGGACCTTGATCCTCGGACTGTGACCTGGGGCCTGCGACCTGTGATCTGGGGCCGGGGGCCGGGGGCCGGGGGCCGGGGGCCTGGGGCCTGAGGCCTGGGGTCTGAGGCCTGGGGTCTGGGCCCTGGGACCTTGGGTGCTTGGGCTCTTCGGCCGGTGGCAGTCGGGCATGACCGGGGGCGGTACCGGCCGGCCGTGGTGCCCGGGTCGGGCGTGGTGCGGGCATGGGAAAGGCCCGGCCTGCTCTGGGCGAGCGGGCCGGGCCTGCGCGTGCCGTGGGGCTGTACGCGAGTTCGCCGAAAACTTCTGGAAGCCGGAGACGGCACGGGGCGGGGCTGCGGTCCCGGATCAGTTCCGGAGCGGGGCCTGGGCCTGCTGGGGCTCCGTCGTAGACGTCGTGTCGTCGGAGCAGCCCTCGGGTGCCGGTTCGGGCGCGGGATCCGGCAGGATCCGGTGGCGGCAACTGGGGGACTTGCCGTGCGCCTCGGCGTGGATGCGCTGTTTCATCGTGGGCGGCAGGGCGCTGAGGAGGGACCAGAGGAACGGCGCCGTCTCCGCCACGCTCGTCGGGCGGCTCTCGATGTTGCTGACCGGCTCGCTCTGCGGTACGGCGGCGGAGGCGGTCGTGGTGATGAGTCCGAGCGCCGTGCAGAGCGCGAGGAAGGCGGTGACGACGGCGGTCCACAGTGTCATGACCTTGTTCCTGGCCATGGGTCCCTCTCTTTCAGGTCGGGCGATTTGCGTACTTTCCTCATGATGTGTATGTGGACCGCGAAGTGGTGGATCCGCGCCCGTGGCGCGTGGATGTTCAGATGAACACCACTCGAATGGGCGCAAGAGGGTACAAAAGCAGAAGGAACGGGAGGTGGAGGGTGAAAGTCACCGTCCGTGGAGGTGTGATCACCCTCCGGTTGGATGGGGCTGCTCCGCTTCTATTGGTCGGTGGCCAAGGGCAGTTGGAGGCGCCGACACAGGTCACCGATCGGTATCGACCGGTGTGTATAGTCGGGCGGCAGAGGTCCCCTACGTCAAGGAAAGACGAGGTCGCGCGGTGAAGAAGCTTCTCCTGGTCGCACTGGCCGCCATCGGCGGGCTCCTCGTGTACCGCCAGATCCAGGCGGATCGCGCCGAGCAGGATCTGTGGACGGAGGCGACTGACTCCGTGCCCACGGGTTCGTGAGTACCGACATCCGACGCTGAACAGACCCCGGCCGCCTGCGCGGTCGGGGTTTTGTGTGTTTCCGGCGGGGTCTTGCCGACGGGCCGTGTCCGCGGGGCAGGATGAGCGGCGGCGCGACGGTGCGGGCGACGACGAGGGGTGGCGCGTGAGGGCAGGGCGGGGTACGGCGCGGGGGCGCACCCGGGCGGCCGGGAACGGTCGGTTCCCGAACGCCGTACGCGTGGGAGCGGCGGCGCTCGCGTCCGTGGTGGTCCTGGGTCCGGTGGGCGCGCCGCCGGCGGCCCACGCCACGGCCGATGTCCGGGCCGCTGCCGCCGGCGGCCACCGGTCGGCGCCCCAGGACCCCGGCGGCTACGCCTTCGACGACGACGCGCGCAGGATCGAGGGGACGGCGAGCACCGCGGACGCCGCGGAACTGGTCCCCGGCCGCACCTACCGGAGCACACTGCCGGCGAGCGGCAAGGTCTACTACCGCCTGGAACTCGACGCCGCCACGAACGTCTACGCCTCCGCCACCGCCGTCCCCCCGCCCGGCCGCACCGTCTCCGTCATCGACGGCGTGAAGGTGTACGTGGAGGACGGCGAGGGCCGCTCCTGCGATGTCGACACGGCCAGCTTCGGCGCCGCCGGCAGCCCGCACCCGGTCGCCGCGTCGGCGATGCGGGAGATCTCCCCGAGGAGATCCCTGTGCAAGGAGGCCGGCACGTACTACGTGGCCGTCGAACGCGTCGACCCGGACGGGCCGGGCTCCTCCCCCGACCCCTGGGAGATGGAACTCACCGCGGTGTCGGAACCGCCCGTGGAGAGCGCCGGGGCGACGAGCGCGCCGCGCGACTGGAACTCCGCGACGCCCCGGCCGGTCGCCGGGCAGCCCGAACGACGCCCGGGCGGAGCGGGGTTCGCCCACGCCACCCCCATCGGCCAAGGAGTGTGGCGGGACGACATTCGACCCGGCCAGACCCTCTTCTACAAGGTTCCCGTCGACTGGGGCCGGCAGCTCCACGCCACCGCCGAACTGGGCAGTTCGGCCTCGGGCGGCAGCGGCTACGTCGCGGCCGCGCTGGATCTCGACCTCTACAACCCCGCCCGCGGCCATGTCGTCGACGCCGGCGTCGGCTACGACGGCGGCCAGAAGACGGAGAGCCTCGCCCCGCTGCCGCCGGTCGCGTACGTCAATCGGCACGCCGTCGGCCGCCAGACCGGGGCGATGCGGTTCGCCGGTTCGTACTACCTGGTCGCGCACCTCTCGGCGGAGGTGGCCACCACCTTCGGCGACGGGCCCGTGCCGCTGACCCTGCGGGTGCGGCTGAGCGGTGACGCGCAGGAGGGCCCCGGGTACGCGGGGGAGTCCGTGCCGTCGGACGTCTTCACCGTCACGGGCGGGGACAGGGGGGCGGCCGCCGACGGGGCGGCCGGGGGCGACGACACCGCCTTCCGGGCGCTGGCGGCCGGCGGCATCGGCACCGGCAGCGCCCTGCTGGTCGGGCTCGGCGTGTGGACGCTGATCGCACGACGGCGGGCCGACGCGTAGACCGGATCCGCGGGCTGGAACCGGTCCGTCGGCCGGACGGGCGGCGGCACAGGCGGCGGCCGCCCACTGCCCGTGGTCAGATCTGGGCGAGCGCCCAGAAGCCCACGGCGTAGCAGGCCAGGGCCAGCAGCAGGACCGGGACGGCCACTGCGGCCGGCGGACCCGGGCGGCGGCTGCGGCGACGGCGATGCCCCCGGGGGCCCGCCGCGCGCCGGGGCACCGGATCGACGGGGGGCGGGCTCTGCGGGCCCGGGGCGGTGTATTCCGCGGTGGAGGCGTCGGGACGCGCGGACGGGTGCGGCACGGGGGAGCGCAGCGGATGCGTGGGGTCGTGAGGGGAGACGTACGGGGTGGCACCGGGTGGCTGCTGCGGGGTGCCGTAGCGGACCTGTTCCGGGGCCGGAGTCGACGGTCGCGGGGTGTGCGCGGGAGCCGGTGGCACGGGCGGCACGGGGGCGGAGGTGACGGTGGCCTGCGGTGGGGGCAGATGGAAGCTTCCGGTGTCCGACATGCTTGTCGGTGTCGGTGTCGGTGTCGGTGTCGGTGTCGGTGTCGGTGTCGGTGTCGGTGGCGGTGCGGAGACGGGGCCCTGGCGCGGATCGGCCGGTACGCCGCTCCCTGCCGTGCCGTCCGGGATGACCGCGGCGCCCCTGCCCCTGGCGGACGGGGAGGCAGGCTCCTCCGCCCCGGCAGGGCCGGGCAGTCCTCCGGTCCGCGGGCCCGCCTCGCCGGTGCCCGGCTCCCGGGCCTGCTGCCGCGCGGGGCCGCGGCCCGTCGTGCCGCTCCCGCCCGGCCGCGCGCCCGAGGCGCTCCTCAACGGGCCGTCCTCCGTGAACCCCGGTGGCAGCGGCCCCAGTTGGTCGAAAATCTCGATCAGCTCGTCGTCGGGGCCGGGCTCCGGCAGCAGTTCCGCGGCCGCGGCCAGCGCCTTGCGCGCCCCCGTGGCCGTACGGAACCTCGCCTGCGGATCCGGCTGGAGAAGCATGGCCACGACCTGCCACAGCGGCTCCGGGATGCCCTGGGGCGCGCCCGGCGTGCCGTGGTCGGTGAAGTACTGGATCAGGGCCTTGGCGTCCGGTTTGGCGCCCTCCAGCAGGTACAGCGCGACCAGTCCCGCGGCGAACAGGTCGGCGGGGAAGTCCGGTTCGGACCCCATCATCTGCTCCGGCGCGAGATAGCCGGGCGTTCCGACCACCAGATTGGTCTCGGTCAGCCGGGGTTCGCCCAGTCGCATCGCGATGCCGAAGTCGGACAGGCGCAGCCGCGGCCGGCCCGTGCCGGTCGCCTCCAGGAGCACGTTGGCGGGTTTGACGTCGCGGTGGACGACGTCCTCCGCGTGCACCGCGGCGAGCCCCGCCAGCAGCTGGTCGAGCAGGGTGCAGACGAAGACGGGCGGCAGCGGCCCGTAGTCGCCGACCAGGTGGACCAGTGAACCGCCGGTGACCAGGTCCATGGTGAACAGGACCTTGTCGTCGTCGGCGGCCCAGCTGGTGGGAGCGAGGACATGGGGATGATCGATCCGCAGGGCCTGCTCGCGCACGAAGCGGAGCAGGGAGTGGGCGTCGCTCTGCAGCAGGACCTTGGCGGCCACGTAGCGGCGGCGACGGTGGTCCCAGGCGCGCCAGACGGCGCCGACGCCCCCGCGTCCGATCGGATCGACCAGTTCGTACCGGCCGGCGAAGACCTCACCCATGACTGTCCGTCGCTCCTCCCCCTGCGGTGTCCCCCTGTCCCTCCCCCTCGACGAGCGATACGACTCCCCCGAGCCCTCGCGTGCCCCCCGTTTCCCGCGCGTCCCGGCCGGCCGAACCCCCTTCGACCGCCGGGCGGGGGATCAGCTCTGGTGGGACTGGTAGTGCGTGACCGCGTCCGAGGTGCGGCCGGCGCCGTAGACCCGCAGGAACTCCGCCAGCTCGGGATGGGTGGGAGCGAGAGTGTCGGCGGCCTCGATGATGTCGCCGGCGGCGGCCACCGAGCGCAGCAGGGACTGGATCTCGCGCACCACCCGCTTGACCGTCGGCGCCCCCGAACTGGTCGTCGTCTGGGTGGTGTTGCTGAGGACCGAGCCGCCCTGTGACTTCTTGATCTCCTCCATGCGCTCGGTCGCCTCGGCCGCGCTGACGCTGCCGTCCGCGACCTGCCCCGCCAGGTCCTGCAGCAGCTGCACCCGCTGCACCACCGCGGGATTACCGATCTTCGCCCGCTGACCGCTCATCAGCTGGGACAGCATCGGTGCCGACAGCCCCAGTACCCCCGCGAGACGAGCCTGGTTGAGGCCGAGGTCGTCTATGAGCCTGCGGAAGAGCGCCCCCAACGGCTCCCCATACCAATTCCGCTGCAGTTCCCGCGCTCTTGCGGTGGCTTCCTGCTGTGCGGCGTCCATTGCGTCTCCCCATCGCTTCCCCATGAACCGCGGTTCGCTGTAGCGAACCACGCCGAGCATCTTACGGAGAGTGGTCGGTCACGGGGACCCCTAATCCTTTTGCGGAAATCCCGGGGGGACCCGGTACTCTGGTCCCGGGCGCCCACCCGGATGTGTATCTCCCGGTGGACGCTTTCCTTCGGGGCCTTAGCTCAGTTGGTAGAGCGCTGTCTTTGCATGGCAGATGTCAGGGGTTCGACTCCCCTAGGCTCCACAAGAAAACCCCTCTCACCTGCAGAAACGCAGTGAGAGGGGTTCGCTGTTTCACGTGAAACAGTGCTGATCGGTGGGGGCGGGAGACCAGGTCTCCCGCCCCCACCGCACTGTTGGTATCGCTGCGTATCAGGGCGCCTGGTCGCGCCGGGCGGCCTCTTCCTCGGCCTCCTTGGCCTCGACCTCCGGGTCGAGGGCCGACCGGTCCGTTCCGTCCACCGACGTCAGCTCGGTCGCTCCCGAGACATCCGTCGCGGCCGGCGGCTCCACGAGCCAGTCCGGGTTGGCCTGCTTGTCCCACCACTTCCAGACGGCGAAAGCACCTCCGGCGACGGCGCCCAGGATCAGGACGGTCCTCGCGGCGCGGCCGGCCTTCGCCCGTCGCTGCTGCTTGCGCACCAGCTTCTGGATCTGGCGGGCCGAGACCTGGCCGCGCAGCGCCGCCAGCGCGGCCGCGCTGCGGGCCGCGGCCTCGTCCTTCGCGGGACCGGCGACGGCCACCGCCTGTTCGATCCTCGGCAGGGAGTAGTCGGCCGCCTGCCGGGCGGCCTGGCGAGTCCGGGCGGCGGCCTGCTGGGCGGCCTTGTCGACCTTCGGCGGCACATGCGTCCGGGCCTGCTCCAGATACGGCTGCACATGGGCTCCGTACTGGACGCGGGCCTGTCCGGCGGCCTGCGTCACCTTGGGCGCCAGCCGTACGCGGGCCTCCTGTGCGTAGTGCGCGGCCCTGACCTTGGCCGTGTCGGCGTAAGGCGCCACCACTTCCGCGGCGTGCAGCACGCTGTCCTTCGCCGAACCGGTCGCGGCGCGCACGCTGTCGATGCGGGTCACGGTTCCTCCTCCTCGGTGGCGTACGGTATTTCGACTTTCCACCCTTTTACGGATCATGCCTGCCGCCTCACCGTCGGGCATGCGCGGTCGGGCATACGGGTGCCGGGTGGAGTCGATCGATTGCGATATCAAGGGTGATAACGGATGAACCACGGGTAACGGGAGCTTGCCGTCGACAATGCCACGGATCGGCGCCATACGCCCCCGTCCGGGCCCCAGCGGGCTGCTTTTCCGCAAGCGGAACGGCCCGGTTGCCGTCCTGTGAACGGGCGCCGGGCGACTAGGCGCCCCGTCCGTGCGAGGATCAGGGAGTCACGGAAAGACAACGGAAGGCACATCGTGGCTGAGCAGCTCACCGCCACCCTGAAGACCAATCACGGCGACATCGAGGTCCGGCTCTTCCCGAACCAGGCGCCCATCACGGTCAAGAACTTCGTCGAGCTCGCCAAGGGCGAGCGGGAGTGGACCCACCCCCAGACCGGCAAGAAGTCCACGGACAAGCTCTACGACGGCACGGTCTTCCACCGGGTGATCAGCGGCTTCATGATCCAGGGCGGTGACCCGCTGGGCAACGGCACCGGCGGTCCCGGCTACCAGTTCGAGGACGAGTTCCACCCGGACCTGCGCTTCGACAAGCCCTACCTGCTGGCGATGGCCAACGCCGGCCCGGGCACCAACGGCTCGCAGTTCTTCATCACCGTCGCTCCGACGGCGTGGCTGAACCGCAAGCACACCATCTTCGGCGAGGTCGCCGACGCCGCCAGCCAGAAGGTCGTCGACACCATCGCCGCCACGCAGACCAACCCGCGCACCGACCGTCCGGTGAACGACGTGGTGATCGAGTCCGTCGAGATCCGCGAGGGCTGATCCCTCGTCCCCGGAGCGCGAAAGCCCTCCAAGGGAACCAATCGCCCCGCTCATCCGTAAGGATGGGCGGGGCGGGGCTTTTCCACACGACCTAGGGGTGCCCATGGACGACCAGGCCGCCGGCAGCGCGCAGGACGCCCGGAGCGTCCCCGTCTGCTATCGCCACCCGGACCGTGAGACCGGCGTCCGCTGCACCCGGTGCGAGCGCCCGATCTGCCCCGAGTGCATGGTCGACGCCTCGGTCGGTTTCCAGTGCCCGGAGTGCGTGCGCAGCGGCACGGGCACGGGGCACGCGCCCTCGGCCGCCCTGCCGCGCACGATCGCCGGCGGCACCGTCGCCGCCGACCCCCGGCTGCTGACCAAGATCCTGCTCGGGATCAATGTCGCGGTGTTCCTCGCCGTCCAGGTCCGGCCGTCGCTGCTGCGCGATCTCTATCTCATCGGGGTGTGGCCGCCGGCGCCGTTCCTGCCGTCCTCGGGAGTGGCCGACGGCGAGTGGTACCGCCTGGTCACCTCGATGTTCACGCACGAGGAGATCTGGCACATCGCCTTCAACATGCTCAGTCTGTGGTGGCTCGGCGGACCACTGGAGCAGGCGCTGGGCCGGGCTCGTTACCTCGCGCTCTATCTGATCTCCGGCCTGGCGGGCAGCGCGCTGACCTATCTGCTGGCCTCGGGGACCACGGCCTCGCTCGGCGCGTCCGGTGCCATCTTCGGACTGTTCGGCGCGACCGCCGTACTGATGCGCCGGCTCCGTTACGACATGCGGCCGATCATCGCGCTGCTGGTGATCAACCTCATCTTCACCTTCGGCTGGAGCAACATCGCCTGGCAGGCCCACATCGGCGGGCTCGTCGCCGGTGTGGTCATCGGGTACGCCATGGTCCACGCCCCGCGCGATCGGCGGACGCTGGTGCAGTACGGGACCTGTGCACTGGTGCTGGCCGCGGTCGTCCTGTTGACCCTGTTGAGGACGGCACAGCTCACCTGAGCACCGCGGTTGTCCACAGCGTGTGGCGGATCTTGTGCACGGTGTGCGGGAACATCTGTGCCCTCGGTGACCGGCCCGTGTTTGCGCAGGTCAGGCCGTTGGCGAACAGGCTTTCGGTTGCCGGTGCTTCTGTCACACCGGCGTCAACCCTCGAAGGGTTATCCACAGATCGTCTTTCCTTTTCCCCATGTGGACAACGGCTGTGGATAACTCAGGGGACAACTCTGCCCAGAGCTGATGGACAGCCCTGGGCAGAGTTGTGCTCACCGTGCGGCGAGCGCTACTTCCACTGGGTGGAGACGCCGAATCCCGCGGCGATGAACCCGAAGCCCACCACGATGTTCCAGTTGCCGAGGGCGTCGAGGGGCAGCGAGCCGTCGGTGACGTAGAAGACGACGATCCAGGCCAGGCCGATGAGGAACAGAGCCAGCATCACCGGCGCGACCCAGGCACGGTTGGTCAGCTTCAGGGCCGTCGCCTGCTTCGCCGGCGGCGGCGTGTAGTCGGCCTTCTTGCGGATACGTGACTTCGGCACGAGGGTCTCTCCTGTCGATGCGCTGCGTGGCCGCGCAGGGAACTGGGTCGGGCTCGGGGCAGCGTACAAGGGGACTCTGAGCTCTCCCCCGGGCGTCCGTTAGCGTAGTGCTTCCGCGGCGCCGAAGGAGATAAGGGTACGTTGAGCAATTCTGCCGACTTCCCCGGGATGGAATCCAGTCCTGCCCGCCGACGCCGTTTCCGGCCCGTGCGGATCCTCACGGCTGCCGTCTTCGCGCTCGCGGGACTGATCTTCTTCACCAGCTTCGACACGGCCAAGGGCACCGACATCCGTACGGACGCCTCGCTGCTGAAGCTCTCCGACCTGATCCACGAGCGCAGCCTCAAGAACGGCCGGCTCGAAGAGTCCAACGGCGCGTTGCGCCAGGAGATAGAGAACTTCGCCGAGGGCGACGACGGCGGCACCGGGGCGGAGGACGACAAGCTCGCCGACCTGGAGGAGCGCGCCGGCACGCAGAAGCTCAAGGGCGAGGCGATCACGGTCACCCTCAACGACGCCCCGCCGGACGCCACCGCCAAGCTGCCCGGCTATCCCGAGCCGCAGCCCGACTATCTGGTCATCCACCAGCAGGACCTCCAGGCCGTGGTGAACGCGCTGTGGCAGGGCGGCGCCGAGGGCATCAAGGTCATGGACCAGCGGCTGATCTCCACCAGTGCCGTGCGCTGCGTGGGCAACACCCTGATCCTCCAGGGCCGCGTCTACTCGCCGCCGTACAAGATCACTGCGGTCGGGGACCCGGAGAAGCTGAAGAAGGCGCTCTCCGCCTCGCCGGCCATCCAGAACTACATGGTGTACGTCAATGTCTACGGCCTCGGCTGGAAGGTCGAGGACAACGGAACGGTGACGCTGCCCGGCTACTCGGGGACCGTGGATCTCCGCTACGCCGAGCCCACCGAGTAGCCGGTCGTTGTTTCACGTGGAACACGCACGCGCGGCCGGAGCGGTGTTTCACGTGGAACAACCACCCGCCGTCGAGGCGATCGGTCCCAGGCCACGTACGTATGGGTGCCCGCAGCCTGCGGCCACGGCCGCGCGGCCGTCACGGAGCCTCGCGGAGGCCGGGAAACCGGAGGCGTTGCGCCGTTAGTCTGTTGGCGTACGGCGTGGGTCTGGTGCCGTGGTACGACGGAAGGGACGGCATGTACAGCTGGATCTGGCGGCATCTGCCGGGCAATGCATGGGTGAAGGCACTCATCTCACTCGTGCTGATCATCGCCGTGGTCTACATCCTCTTCCAGTACGTCTTCCCGTGGGCCGAGCCGCTGCTGCCCTTCAATGATGTGACGGTGGACAACCAGTGAGCGCGCGCATTCTCGTCGTCGACAACTACGACAGCTTCGTCTTCAACCTGGTCCAGTACCTGTACCAGCTGGGCGCCGAGTGCGAGGTCCTGCGCAACGACGAGGTCTCGACCGAGCACGCCCAGGACGGTTTCGACGGGGTGCTGCTCTCCCCGGGGCCCGGCACTCCCGAGGAGGCCGGTGTCTGCGTGGACATGGTGCGGCACTGCGCGTCGACCGGGGTGCCGGTCTTCGGCGTCTGCCTCGGCATGCAGTCGATGCAGGTGGCGTACGGCGGTGTCGTGGACCGTGCGCCCGAGTTGCTGCACGGCAAGACCTCGCCGGTGGAGCACGAGGGCAAGGGCGTCTTCGCGGGGCTGCCCTCACCGTTCACGGCGACCCGCTACCACTCGCTGGCCGCCGAGCCGGCCACGGTGCCGCCGGAGCTGGAGGTCACGGCCCGGACGCCGGACGGCATCGTGATGGGGCTGAGGCACCGTGAACTCCTGGTGGAGGGCGTGCAGTTCCATCCCGAGTCGGTGCTGACCGAGCACGGGCACCGGATGCTGGCCAACTGGCTGGCGGAGTGCGGCGACGAGGCCGCGGTGGCGAGGTCGGCGGGGCTCGCCCCGGTGGTGGGCAGGGCCACGGCGTGACCGCGCTGCGCCCCGAGCGCGAGTCCGGCGTGGACGCCTACGGCGGCGCCGGCGACCAGGGCACCTCGTACGGCGGTCAGCCGTACGGGGACCCGGGCGCGTACGGGGACGGCTGGTACGACGGCACGGCGCCGGCGGCCGACCCGTACGACGGCACCGCCTCGGCGCCCGATCCGTACGCCGGTGCCTCCGACAGCACCGCCTTCCTGCCACCGGTCGACGAGGAGACCGTGGCGCTGCGCATCCCCGAGCCGCCGGAGCGGACGGCACGCGAGCAGCCCGCACCGGTGCCGGGCGCCGGCAGAGCGGCCCGCAGGAAGGCGGCCAGGAAGCGCCACGGGCGGCGTGGGGGCTCCCACAAGGCCGCCGGGGCCTCCGGGGCCTCTGGGGCGGCAGAGGGCCGTGAAGGGGCGACAGAGGGGGCGGAGGAGGCCTCACGGGCGCCACTCTCGCGCGTGGAGGCACGCCGGCAGGCGCGGGCCCGCAAGGCGAGCCCGGCGGTCGTCGCGAGCCGGGCCATCGGCGAGGTGTTCATCACCACCGGCGTGCTGATGCTGCTGTTCGTCACCTACCAGCTGTGGTGGACCAACGTGCGGGCGCACGCGCAGGCCGGCAAGGAGGCCAGCGACCTCCAGGACGACTGGAAGAACGGTGAGCGCAAGCCCGGGGCGTTCGAGCCGGGGCAGGGCTTCGCGCTGCTGCACATCCCCAAGCTGGACGTCGTGGTGCCGATCGCGGAGGGCATCGACAGCAAGCGGGTCCTCGACCGGGGCATGGTGGGCCACTACGCGGAGGGCGCGCTGAAGACGGCGATGCCCGACGAGAAGAAGGGGAACTTCGGGCTGGCGGGTCACCGCAACACGCACGGCGAGCCGTTCCGGTACATCAACCGGCTGGAGCCGGGCGACCCGATCGTCGTGGAGACGCAGGACACGTACTACGTCTACAAGATGGCGTCCATCCTGCCGGTCACCTCCCCGAGCAACATCAGCGTCCTGGACCCGGTCCCGAAGGGCTCGGGCTTCACCGGCCCGGGCCGGTACATCACGCTGACCACCTGCACACCGGAGTTCACCAGCAAGTACCGCATGATCGTCTGGGGCAAGATGGACGAGGAACGGCCGCGCAGCAAGGGCAAGCCGGATGCGCTCGTCAGTTAAGGGCAGAGGAAACGTGGCAGCGACCGCCGACGACACCGCAGAACACACCGACACGCCCGCCTCCTCGCCGCCGGCGCGCCGCCGCCCCGGCCCGGTGGCGATGGTCGTCGGCTTCTTCGGGGAGCTGCTCATCACCGCGGGCCTGGTGCTCGGTCTGTTCGTCGCCTACTCGCTGTGGTGGACGAACGTCGTCGCGGACCGCGCGGCGGACAAGCAGGCCGACAAGGTCCGCGACTCCTGGTCGCGGGAGTCCGGTGACGGCAAGGGTCCCGCGTCCTTCGACAGCAGGAACGGCATCGGCTTCCTGCACGTGCCCGCGATGAGCGGCGACGAGATCCTCGTCGAGAAGGGCACGTCGATGAAGGTCCTCAACGACGGCGTCGCCGGCTACTACACCGACCCGGTGAAGGCGACCCTGCCGACCTCCGGCAAGGAGGGCAACTTCTCCCTCGCCGCCCACCGGGACGGCCACGGCGCGAAGTTCCACGGCATCCACAAGATCAAGGAAGGCGACCCGATCGTCTTCGAGACGAAGGACACGTGGTACGTCTACAAGACGTACGCGATCCTTCCCGAGACCTCGAAGTACAACGTCGACGTCCTCGGGAAGATCCCGAAGGAGTCCGGCAAGAAGAAGGCCGGCCACTACATCACGCTGACCACCTGCACGCCGGTGTACACGAGCACGTACCGCTACATCGTCTGGGGCGAACTGGTCCGCACCGAGAAGGTGGACGACGACCGGACGCCGCCGAAGGAACTGCGCTAGACGCCGACGCGGGACGTCCCGCACGACAGGAGCCCCGGCCCCCTCCGCAGAGGGCGCCGGGGCTCCTGTCGTGCTGAGCCGCTGCGGGTCAGTCGTCCTCGCCGCCGGTGAGGCCGCCGAAGATGCCGCCGTTGTTGCCTCCGCCGTTGCCGCCCTGCTGGCCGATGGCGATCAGGGTGACCTTGTCGCCCTTCTTGACCGGTTGGCCCTCCGCCGGAGTGCTCTGGACCACCACGGCGTTGTCGTTGTCCGCGCCCTGAACCCTCTCGAGCTGCAGACCCGCCTGGGCGAGGATCTGCTTGGCCTGGCCGACGGTCATCTGAGTGACCTTCGGCATGGCGAACGTCTCGTTCGCCTTGGCCTTGCCGACGACGATCTGAACCTGCGAGTTCTTGTCGACCTGCGTGTTGGCCGCCGGGGTGGTGCGGATGACCTTGCCGACCAGGTTCGGGTCGTCGGTCTCCTCCTCGGTGCAGTTGCCGATGAGTTCGTTGGCCGTCATCTGCGCCTTGGCCTCGTCGCACGTCTTGTTGATGACGTCCGGGACGGTGGACTTGGCCTCCGCCTTGGCGACGGTGAGGGTGATGGTGGTGCCCTTCTCCACCTCTTCGCCGAGACCGGGGTCCTGCTTGAGGACGGTGCCGGGTTCCTCGGCGTTCACCTCCTCCTTGACCTCGACGACGAACTCGTACTTGTCGCCCTCGAGTTCGGCCTTGGCCTCCTCGAGGCTGTCGCCGACGACGCTCGGCACGGCCACCTTCGGCGCCCCGGTCGAGACCACCAGGTTGACGGTCGAGTCCTTCTTGACCTTGGTGCCCGGAGCGGGGTTCTGCGAGCAGATGTTGCCCTTGCTCTGGTTCTCGCAGGGTTTCTCTTCGAAGGCGAGCTGCAGATCGACGTTTTCGGCTTGTTTCTGCGCGTCGGCCTTGGTCTCGCCGATGAAGTTCGGGGCCGCGACGTCGTCGTTGCCCACGCCGTTGCCGCTGATGGCCCACCGGCCGATCAGGATCGCGCCGATGAGGACCAGGACACCCGCCACGACCAGCAATATCGTCGAGGTGTTGTTCTTCTTCGGCTGGCGCCGACGGCCCTGGCGTTCGTCGTAGCCGTAGCCGCCGTCGTCGGGGTTCATGGGCGGCAGCATCGAGGTCGCCGCCCCGGCGCCCGCGTCCGAACGCAGAGCGGTCGTCGGCTGGTCGTCCGGGTAGCCGCCGTAGCCGACCGCGCCCAGGGCGGCGGTCGCGGCCACGGGCTGGCCGTCGAGGCAGGCCTCGATGTCGGCGCGCATCTCGTCGGCCGACTGGTACCGGTAGTCGGGGTCCTTGACCAGCGCCTTCAGCACGATCGCGTCCATCTCGGGCGTGATCTCGGGGTCGAAGACGCTCGGCGGCTGCGGTTCCTCCCGTACGTGCTGGTAGGCGACCGCGACCGGGGAGTCGCCCACGAAGGGCGGCCGGACGGTCAGCAGCTCGTACAGCAGGCAGCCGGTGGAGTACAGGTCGGACCGTGCGTCGACCTGCTCGCCCTTGGCCTGCTCGGGCGAGAGGTACTGGGCGGTGCCGATGACGGCCGCGGTCTGCGTCATCGTCATGCCGGCGTCGCCCATGGCGCGGGCGATGCCGAAGTCCATGACCTTGACCTGGCCGTTGCGCGTCAGCATGACGTTGGCGGGCTTGATGTCGCGGTGGACGATGCCGGCCCGGTGCGAGTACTCCAGCGCCTGGAGGATGCCGATGGTCATCTCCAGCGTCCGCTCCGGCAGCAGCTTGCGGCCGCTGTGCAGAAGCTCACGGAGCGTGGAGCCGTCGACGTACTCCATGACGATGTACGGGATGGAGACCCCGTCGATGTAGTCCTCGCCCGTGTCGTAGACCGCCACGATCGCGGGATGGTTGAGCGAGGCGGCCGACTGGGCCTCCCGGCGGAACCGGGCCTGGAAGGACGGGTCGCGCGCGAGGTCGGCGCGCAACGTCTTCACCGCCACGGTGCGGCCGAGCCGGGTGTCATGCGCGAGGTAGACCTCCGCCATGCCACCGCGACCGAGCACCTGGCCCAGTTCGTACCGGCCGCCGAGGCGACGCGGCTCTTCCATAGCTACCTACCAGCCCTCTCCGTCGGTCCCGGGCGGCACACTCGTGCCGCCGGAGGCTGCCGTCCGGGCCTACCGTACCCGGCTCGATGTGTGTGACCTGGCCACGTACGTCAGCCGATACAGGACCGGTACCGCAACGTGCACCGATGTGAAGCAGACGTGAGCGGGGTCACTGCTTGCCCTTGACGACGGCCTCCATCACGCTCTTGGCGATCGGCGCCGCGAGGCCACCGCCGGAGATGTCGTCACGCACGGCGTTCTCGTCCTCGATCACCACGGCCACGGCCACCGGCGAGCTGCCGTCGCTGTTCTTGGCGTAGGAGATGAACCATGCGTAGGGGTTCTCGCTGTTGTCCACACCGTGCTGCGCGGTGCCGGTCTTGCCGCCGACGGTGACGCCCGGGATCCGGGCGTTGGTTCCGGTGCCCTTCTCGACGACCGTCTCCATCATCGACTGGAGGATCTGCGCGTTCTTCGCCGACATCGGCCGGCTCATCTCCTCCGGATCCGTCTTCTCGACGGTGTCGAGGCTCGGCGCCTGGAGCTCGTCGACCATGTACGGCTTCATCAGGGTGCCGTTGTTGGCGACGGCGGCGGAGACCATGGCCATCTGCAGCGGAGTGGCGGCGGTGTTGAACTGGCCGATGGAGGACAGGGCGACCTCGGAGGGCGCCATGTCCTCGGAGAACACGGAGGCGCTGGAGCGCACCGGCGTGAACTGCTCCTCGGTGAAGCCGAACTTCTTCGCCATCTCCAGCATCTTGTCGTTGCCGAGGTCCGAACCGATCTTGCCGAAGACGGTGTTGCAGGACACCCGCAGCGCCTCGCGCAGGGAGGCGTCCTTGCAGGGGAGGTCGCCCTCGTTCTTCAGCTCGGTGGTGGTGCCGGGCATGGTCCACGGCAGCGGCGTCTCGGTCTTCTGGTCCGCGTCCTCGTACAGGCCGTTCTCCAGCGCGGCCGCCGCGGTGAGCACCTTGAAGGTGGAGCCGGGCGGGTAGACCTCGCGCAGCGCCCGGTTCAGCATCGGGTCGTTCGGGTTGTTCTTCTTCTGGAGCTTCTTCCACGCCTCGGCGTCCGAGGCGCCGTCACCGGCGATCGTGGACGGGTCGTACGACGGGAAGGAGGCCAGCGCGAGGATCTTGCCGGTGGACGGCTCGATCGCCACGACGGAACCCTTGCCGCCCTGCTTCTTCAGGCCCTCGTAGGCGGCCTTCTGCGCGGCGGCGTTGAGCGTGGTGACGACATTGCCGCCCTCCTTGTTCTTCCCCGTCAGCATGTCGAGGGTGTTGCGGAAGAAGAGGCGGTCGTCGTTGCCGGTGAGGATGCCGTCCTCGATGGACTCCAGCTGGTTGGCGCCGAAGGCCTGCGAGACGAAGCCGGTGACCGGCGCCCACATGGCGCCGTCCTTGTAGGTGCGCTTGTACTTGAAGTCGCCCTTGGTGGTGGTGTGCCCGGTGATCGGCTCGCCGCCGACGATGATGTCGCCGCGCGGCGAGGCGTACCGCTCGATGGCGACGCGGCGGTTGTGCTCGTCGGTCCGCAGCTCGTCGGCCTGGACGTACTGCAGCCAGTTGTCCCGGATGAGCAGGGTCAGGATGAGCAGGCCACAGAAGATCGCGATCCGGCGCAGGGGCTTGTTCACGGGCGGACCACCTGGGTCATCTCGGCGTCGGGGTTGGCGGCGGGTGCGGGGGCCGGGCGCCGTGCGGTGTCGCTGATCCTCAGCAGGATGCCGATCAGCGCCCAGTTGGCGATGACGGAGGAACCTCCGTACGCCAGGAACGGCATCGTCATACCGGTCAGCGGGATCAGACCCATGACACCGCCGGCGACGACGAAGACCTGCAGCGCGAAGGCGCCGGACAGGCCGATGGCGAGCAGCTTGCCGAACGGGTCGCGGGCGGCGAGGGCGGTGCGCACGCCGCGCTCCACGATCAACGCGTACAGCAGCAGCAGCGCCATGACGCCGGCCAGGCCCAGCTCCTCGCCGAAGGTGGCGAGGATGAAGTCGGAGTTGGCGGCGAACCGGATGAGCTCGGAGTGGCCCTGGCCCCAGCCGGTGCCGAGGGTGCCGCCGGAGCCGAACGCCCACAGCGCCTGCATGGCCTGCTCGGAGTGGCCGAGGACGCCCTCGCGGGACAGCGTGTACTCGCGCATCGGGTCGAGCCAGGCGTCGACACGCTGCTGGATGTGCGGTTCGAAGCTGGCCACGCCGACGGCGCCGACCGCGGACATCAGCAGACCGAAGACGATCCAGCTGGTCCGCTCGGTGGCGACGTACAGCATGATCACGAACATGCCGAAGAACAGCAGCGAGGTGCCGAGGTCGGTCTCGAAGACCAGGATGAGGATCGACACCATCCAGACCACCAGGATGGGGCCGAGGTCGCGGCCACGGGGCAGGTACAGGCCCATGAAGCGGCGGCTGGCCAGCGCGAGCGCGTCCCGCTTCACCATCAGGTAGCCGGCGAAGAAGATCGCCAGCACGATCTTGGCGAACTCACCGGGCTGGATGGAGAAGCTGCCGACCTGGATCCAGATCTTGGCGCCGTAGATGTTCTTGCCGAGGCCCGGCACCAGCGGCAGCAGCAGCAGGAACAGCGCGCCGACCATGGAGATGTAGGTGTAGCGCTGCAGGACCCGGTGGTCCTTGAGGAAGATCAGTACGCCGATGAACAGGGCGATGCCCATCGCGGTGTACATCAGCTGCCGGGGCGCGGCCGTGCCGGCCTGCTGGATGCTCTGCAGCAGCTCGGACTGGTCCAGCCGCCAGATGGCGACCAGCCCGAGCCCGTTGAGCAGGGTGGCCAGCGGCAGCAGCAGCGGGTCCGCGTAGGGCGCGAACTTCCGTACGGCGAGATGCCCGACGCCCGCCAGCAGGCCGAGGCCCAGGCCGTAGCTCAGCAGCCCGGCGGGCACCTGGCCGTCGAGGGCGAGGCCGACGTTGGCGTAGGCGAACACCGGGATGACGACGGCGAACACCAGCAGCGCGAGCTCGGTGTTGCGGCGGCTGGGCGCGCCGATCGCGCCGATCGTGGACGTGTGCTGCGTCGACGGGTTGGTAGTACTGCTCATCGTGTGACAGGGCCTCTCACGGCTTGCCTACTGCTTACCGCACAGCGAGACGACCTTCTGCTCTTCCTCCGAGAGGCTGGGGCCGGGGCTGGGAGTGGGTGCGGTCGTGGACGGGGGCGTGGACTGCTCCGGGGCCTTCGGCGAGCCGGACGGGTTCGGCGACGGCGAGACCTTGGACGCGAAGGAGGCGGGGGTGGTTCCGGTGGTGCCTCCGGCCTCGCCCTCGCCGGTCCTCGCGTTGCTCTCGCTCTCGGCGGCGCGCCGTTCGGCCTGCTTCCTGCACGCGGAGGCCTGCACCGCCAGTTCCTCGATCTTCTCCCGGGCGCCGTACAGATCGCCTTCGGCGATGGTCGCCTCGACCAGCTTGCGCTGGTAGGGCGGCAGGTACTTGAGTTCGATCTCGGGGTGGTCCTTCTCGACCTTCGACAGCGAGACCCAGGCCAGGTCCTGGCTGATGCCCCGGTACAGGGCGACGTGCTCGCCCTTGGTGCCGACGTAGTACTGCGTCTGGGTCCAGCGCCAGCCGCCGTACAGGCCGCCGCCGATGACGGCGAGCGCCAGCAGGCTGTACACGGACCTCTTGAGCCACCTGCGGTCCTTGCCGGGCTTGGCGAAGTCCTCGTCGGAGTAGCCGAAGCCGTCGGTGGGGATGAAGCCGGTGATGTCGCCGCTGCCGGGCGGACCGAACTCGCCCTGGGCGCCGCCCTGCTGGCGTCGGCGGCCGAGGCCGGAGGCGCGGCCGGCCGGGGTCTGCATGATCCCGTTGTCGTGCAGCTGGTGCTGGTTCTCGGCGACGGCGCCCACCACGACCGGGGTGTCGGACAGCTGCCCGGCGAGGGTGTCGCCGGTGTCCAGGTCCAGCACGTCGGCGACGATCACGGTGATGTTGTCGGGGCCGCCGCCGCGCAGCGCCAGCTCGATCAGGTTCTGCACCGTCTCCTCGGGGCCCTGGTAGCTGGCCAGGGCGTCCTCGAGGGTCTGGTGGGAGACCACGCCGGACAGGCCGTCGGAGCAGATCAGGTACCGGTCGCCGGCCCGCACCTCGCGGATCGACAGGTCGGGCTCGACGTGCTCGCCGCTGCCGAGGGCCCGCATCAGCAGGGACCGCTGCGGGTGGGTGGTCGCCTCCTCCTCGGTGATCCGTCCCTCGTCCACCAGGCGCTGCACCCAGGTGTGGTCCTGGGTGATCTGGGTGAGGACGCCGTCGCGCAGGAGGTAGGCGCGGGAGTCGCCGACGTGCACCATGCCGAGCCGCTGACCGGTCCACAGCAGGGCGGTCAGGGTGGTGCCCATGCCTTCGAGCTGGGGGTCCTCCTCGACCATCATGCGCAGCTGGTCGTTGGCGCGCTGGACGGCCGAGCCGAGGGAGGTGAGCAGGTCGGAGCCGGGGACGTCGTCGTCGAGCGCGACGATGGTGGAGATCGCCTCGGAGGAGGCGACCTCGCCGGCGGCGGCACCGCCCATGCCGTCGGCGATGGCGAGCAGGCGCGGACCGGCGTAACCGGAGTCCTCGTTGCCCTCCCGGATCATGCCCTTGTGCGATCCGGCGGCGAAGCGCAGGGACAGACTCATGCGCACCTCGCCTGTCGGCTCCGGGTACAGCCGGTCGTGTCGAGCCACACTGCCCACCCTCCGGTCGGGAGCGCGCCGGGATCCTGGGTGGGGACCCCCACTGCGTGCTCGCTCCGCTCGCGCTCATTCATTGGTGTAGCACTACTTCCGCAGCTCGATGACGGTCTTGCCGATGCGGATCGGTGCGCCCAGCGAAATCGGTGTGGGGGTCGTCAGCCGGGTCCGGTCCAGGTAGGTGCCGTTGGTGGAGCCCAGGTCCTCGACGATCCACTGGCCGTCGCGGTCCGGGTAGATCCTGGCATGGCGGCTGGAGGCGTAGTCGTCGTCCAGCACGATCGTGCTGTCGTGCGCCCGGCCCAGGGTGATGGTCTGGCCCTGGAGGGCGACGGTGGTGCCGGTGAGGGTTCCTTCGGTCACGACCAGCTTGGTGGGGGTGTTCCGGCCGCGGCGGCCGCCGCCGGTCTGCTGGCGCTGCTGCGGTGGCGCCTGCCGGGCGGCCTGCTGCTGCCGGCCGGCGTCCCGGCGGGATCCGCGCTGTGTGACACGCGTCCCGAACAGGTCACTCCGGATGACCTGCACGGCCACGATCACGAACAGCCACAGAACGGCCAGGAACCCCAGCCGCATGACCGTGAGGGTCAGCTCTGACATTGCCCCCGCTTCACCCTTCGGCTTGCCTATAGATAACGGTGGTGCTGCCCACGACGATCCGCGAGCCGTCGCGGAGCGTAGCGCGGGTGGTGTGCTGCCCGTCCACCACGATGCCGTTGGTGGATCCGAGATCCTGGATCGTCGAGGGCGTACCGGTCCGGATCTCGCAGTGCCGGCGGGAGACGCCGGGGTCGTCGATCCGTACGTCTGCTTCGGTGCTGCGGCCCATCACCAGGGTGGCGCGGGAGATCTGGTGGCGGGTGCCGTTGATCTCGACCCAGTAGCGGGTGCGTCCGCCCGCCGGTGCGGCGGACGGCTGCGGGTAGCCGTACCCGCCGGGACGGCCGCCGGGCGGCGGCGCGGCCGGCATGGGCGGGGCGCCCGCGGGGGCGGCCGGCGGGTATCCGTATCCGCCGGGACGGCCGGCGGGCGGTGCCCCGGCGGGGCCCGGGGCCGAGGGGGCCTGGCTGGCGGAGGAGGCGAGCGTGCGGCTGCGCACCCGGTAGAGGCCGGTGTCGAGGTCGTCCGCCTTCTCCAGGTGCACCTTGATGGGGCCCATGAAGGTGTACCGCTGCTGCTTGGCGTAGTCGCGGACCATGCCGGCGAGCTCGTCGCCGAGCTGGCCGGAGTACGGGCTGAGCCGCTCGAAGTCGGGGGTGCTCAGCTCGACGATGAAGTCATTGGGTACGACGGTCCGGTCGCGGTTCCAGATGGTCGCGTTGTTGTCGCATTCCCGCTGGAGCGCTCCCGCGATCTCCACGGGCTGCACCTCGGACTTGAACACCTTGGCGAAGGTGCCGTTGACCAGACCTTCGAGACGCTGCTCGAACTTCTTCAGGACTCCCATGGGGCACCTCCTCCGTAGCCGCCGTCCTGTGTACTGCCCCGTGCACGCCTCCGTGCACCGCTTACCTGGTACTGCTTACTGATCGTATCCACGCGCCGGTCGATCGGCTGGTTCCCCCTGTCCGCCCGGTCGACGGGTGTCGACGCCTGACGACGTTCCCTCCGGCGCTCCCCTTCGAACTCCTTCGGTCGCGCTCGTGCGCGTCGTGCTGCCATGGATCGTAGAGGGGGCCGAAGACCAGTGTCCCGCACCCGGCTGTGGACTCCGTCCGGCTCCTGGGGAGACGGGGGCTACCGGTACGAGGTTGATACGTGAATCAGTCACCGTCGCTACGAAGTCGCCGCCGAAGCGGCCGCGGGTTGCCGGCCCGGGGCGGGCCGGAGGGATCGGCGCCGGTCGGGACGGGTGCCGCCGGGGGCGGGAAAGAAGGGATGTGAATCCACCCCGACCAGCGTGCTAATGTTCTGGGTGTCGGAAGGCGCCGGGCCCCAAGGGGCAAGGGCCGGAAGGCAACACCCAATGCGCGGGTGGCGGAATAGGCAGACGCGCTGGATTCAGGTTCCAGTGCCCGCAAGGGCGTGGGGGTTCAACTCCCCCCTCGCGCACACCGTCGAAAGGGCGGCATCCATCGGATGCCGCCCTTTCGCATGTCCGGGGGCGGCGCGACATGAGGATGTCGTGTGAGGAACATCTCATGATCCTTTTCGCCGTCGGGTGGGGTGGAGTTCACCCTCGCCGACAGGCCGTGGATGTGTGAAGAGGCTCCTCGGAGCGGCCGCGACCCGTGAAACCGACGGTGCGGTCTCTTTCCAGTTCCGGTGCGTCAGTGGTCCGTCGCGATGTGCGACCGGTACCAGGGCGCCGAGCGGGCGAAGCCGCGGGCGAAGCCCTCGCCCGGAGAGCAGTCCAGGTCCTTCCAGAAGTCCTCGGACGAGAACCAGTGGTCCACGGTGAGCATGCCGAGGTGATGCAGCGCGCGCGGAGACCCGGCGGCACGGGCACGGGCGGTGGCCACGTCCACCCCGGCACCCCCGCCGGGCCGCTCCACCCGCTCGCACACGGCCGCGAGCAGCTCCGAGGCGGGGACCGGATCGGGATGCCCGACGTAGTGGGCGCCGGACCCCAGATGCGGGGACAGGGCCGCCGCGACGACCGCCCGGCCCAGGGTCTCCACATCGATCATCGAGTGGAGCGCCGTGCAGCCGGTGACGGTCGCGGACAGCTCCCGCAACAGCCCCACCAGCCCGGGAACCACCCAGCGGTCGCCCTCGCCGTACACCAGGTGCGGGCGCAGCACCAGACCGCCCGCCTCCAGGACGTGCCGCTCGGCCGCCGCGCGGGTGCGGCTGGTGGCCGAGACGGGCGCGATCGGAGCCTCGCCGGGCCGTACGCCGCGGAAGGGGCCCCGGCCGTGGACGGCGGCAGTGCTGACGTACACGATCCGGCGCACCCCGCTGCGCACCGCCTCCTCCACCAGGGCCCGTGTGCCGGTGTCGTTGACGGCCGCGACGGACTCCGGGACACCGCCCACGCGGGAGGCGCAGTGGACCAGGACGTCGACGCCGGCGCAGCTGCCCCGCAGGCCGGCGGGGTCGAGGAGATCACCGGGCACCACCGTCCCGGCGTCCGGCCGGGCGGCAGGCGTACGGCGGGACAGCGCGCGGACGCGGACACCGGGGCGGCTCCCGGCCGCCGCCGCGACCCGGCTGCCGACGAAGCCGGTGGCGCCGGTGATCAGGAGGTCGACGGTCACGGCAGGGACCGCACCGGGGCGGTGGGTGCGCAGGTGAGGGTCGCGGCGAAGACGGGCTCGTCGTCCTGGTGCCCGGTCACCCGCACCGTCACCTCGTCGTCGTCCTTGTCGAGGACCTCGGTCTCGATCCAGCAGGGGCTGTCGAGTTCGGCGTAGCGGCTGAAGGAGGCGGACAGCTCCGAGGGCAGGAAGGGGCGCCGTCCGGACGCGGCGGTCGCCGCCTGGCGGGCCGCCTCGAACAGGACCATGCCGGGCACGTGGTCGTTGGGCCGGGGGAACAGCACCGGGTGGCCGGTGTGCACGCGCAGCAGCCAGGCGCCGGGCCGGTCGGTGGCGGACAGGACGACGTCCTGCGCGCGGTGCCTGCCCACCGACTCCGCCGGGACGGGCGCAGGCGGCGGGGGTATGCGGATGCCGCGGTCGGACAGCTGCCGGGCCCGCAGGCGGCGGTAGGCGGCCGGTGAGGTGCAGCCGGTGCTTCCGGTGCCCCGGGCGACGAGCCGTCCCGCGCGGTGGAACTCCATCGTCGTCCGCATGCCGTTCAGCCCGCGGCCCCGGCGGCGGACCTCGGAGCAGACCACGTCCACGGTGACCGGCTCGGCCGCGTCCGCGAGCAGGAGCCGCGCCGGGTCGGTGGAGATCTCCAGGTCCCGCATGACGAAGTGGGTGTCCGCGGGGACGCCGAACTCGGCGTGGGCGAGCGCCATCGAGGTTTGACGCAACGTTTCCCCGACGATCATCGGATCCTGGTGGCGGTCGTCGACGGGGCCGAAGAAACTGTGCCGGGCGGGCCAGTGCGCCGTGACACGGAAGCGGACGTCGGAGAGCCGCACCCACTCGACCGGGAAGACGTCCTCAACGCGAGGGCGGTGGGCGAGTTCCGTCGTGACGCGCGTGCGCGCGCCGCGCCTGCCGGCGGTGTTTGCGGGTAAGGCCCGCTGTCCGGTCTGATCCTCCACGGGTGCGCTCAAGGAATCCGGCTGCGGCATGAGGAACCCCCGGGATCGGCAATCTGGCTCCGGTCGGTTCGCACTAAGATACGGACGAGACGGTTTTTTTCCAAGGGTGATCCACATCGCCGGAGAGACCCCACGCGCCCCGCACGGCACGACAGGCACACGGTGGCTTCACTGCCGCTTCACGGTGCCTGCACGGTGCGAACCACGAGATCCAAGCGATCCACCCAGATCAGGAGGCACCCGATGGCGCGACAGGAGCGCGCGATCCGCACCCGGCGGACCATCCTGGAGGCGGCGGCGGCCGTCTTCGACGAACGCGGCTACACCTCGGCGACCATCGGGGAGATCCTGGAGCGGGCCGGGGTCACCAAGGGCGCCCTGTACTTCCACTTCGGTTCCAAGGAGGAGCTGGCGCTGGGGGTGTTCGAGGAGCAGCTGGCGATCTCGCTGCCGCCCCAGTCCAGCAGGCTGCAGGAACTCGTCGACTCCGGGCTCGTGCTGGCCCTGCGGCTGCGGACCGAACCACTCGTGCGGGCCAGCGTCGGACTGGCCCTGGATCAGGGGGCGCTCGGGCTGGACCGCACTCCGGCGTTCGGCATGTGGATCGACCAGACCACCCGGACGCTGGCCGACGCCAAGGCGGGCGGCGAGCTGCTGCCGCACGTGGACGCCACGGAGACGGCGGAACTGCTCGTCGCCAGCTTCTCCGGGGTGCAGCTCCTGTCCCAGCTGCGCTGCCAGCGGCAGGACCTGGAGCACCGGGTCGTCCTGCTGTTCCACCACATGCTGCCGGGCGTCGCCGTGCCGGCGGTGCTGGCCCGGCTGGACATCTCGCCGGACCGCGCCGAACGGGTACTCGGCGAGAGACGGCTGCTGCCGGTGGCGGAGGACGTCGCGGAAGCGGGGTAGGCGCGGACCCCGACCTGGACGCCGTCCGCCTTCCCCGACGTCGTCGCGCGGGGCGGCTGTCCACAGGGCGGGAGTTGTCCACAGGGCCTGACGCGTGTTCGGTCACCGGCTGTACGGTCGGCACGATCGACATGGACGCGTGTACGGCACGCATGTGTACGGGGGAGGCGGTCGCCGTGACCGAGAACGCTGACGGGACGACCGGGACGACCGGGACGACCGGGACCACCGGGGCCACGGGGGCCATGCGGGCCGGTGGGAGCGGTGGCGCCGCTGGGAGCGGCGGGACCGGTGGCGGTGGTGCCGGTGGCGGTGGTGTCGGTGGGACGCGCGCCGGCGGGACGAACGGTGCCGCGAGCCGGGCCCGGCGGCTGCCGCGGGTGCCGGGATTCGCCGAGTGGCCCGCCGCCGGCAACCCGAGGGACGAGGGCAAGGCCCTGCGCAAGCGCGTCCCGCGCGCGGCACACGCCACCCTCGACCTGGACGCCGTCCGCCCCGACGCCGTGCGTGCCGTCGAGGAATCCAGCCGGGACCGGCTGCCCGAACTGACCCCGCTCCGGGTGGGCCGGATGGCGGCGACACCGTTCGCCTTCCTGCGCGGATCGGCGGGCCTCATGGCCTACGACCTGGCCCGTACGCCCATGACCCGGATCGGCGCCCAGATCTGCGGTGACGCCCACGCGGCCAACTTCGGCCTCTACGGCGACGCGCGCGGCGACCTGGTCATCGACCTGAACGACTTCGACGAGACGGTGCACGGCCCCTGGGAATGGGACCTCAAGCGGCTCGCCACCTCGCTCGTGCTCGCCGGACGGGAGGCCGGCGCGGACGAGGACACCTGCCGGGCGGCGGCCCACGACACGGTGGGCGCCTACCGCCGCACCATGCGGCTGCTGTCCAAGCTGCCGGCGCTGGACGCCTGGAACGCCATCGCGGACGAGGAACTCGTCTCCCACACCGACGCCCACGACCTGCTGGGCACCCTGGAGCGGGTCTCCGAGAAGGCCCGCTCCAACACCAGCGGCCGGTTCGCGGCCAGGTCGACCGAGTCGACCGGGGACGGCGGGCGGCGCTTCGTCGACGCGCCGCCGGTCCTGCGCCGGATACCGGACGAGGAGGCCGCCGCGGTGGCGTCCTCGCTGGAGCAGTACCTCGGCACGCTCCCTCCCGACCGGCTCCCGCTGCTGGCCCGGCACGCGGTGCACGATGTGGCGTTCCGCGTCGTCGGCACCGGCAGCGTGGGCACCCGCTCGTACGTCGCGCTGCTCCTCGACCACCGGGGCGAGCCGCTGGTGCTCCAGGTGAAGGAGGCCCGCCCCTCGGCGCTGGTGCCGCACCTGCTGACGGCCGGGTTCGAGGCGCCGGAGGCCGGACACGAGGGCAGGCGGGTGGTCCACGGCCAGAAGCGGATGCAGGTCGTGAGTGACAGCCTGCTCGGCTGGACGACGGTCGACGGCCGTCCCTTCCAGGTGCGGCAGTTCCGCAACCGCAAGGGCAGCGTCGACCCGGCGGCGCTGGCCGCCGACCAGGTCGACGACTACGGCCGGATGACCGGCGCCCTCCTCGCCCGCGCCCACTCGCACAGCGCCGATCCCCGGCTGATCGCCGGGTACTGCGGCAAGAACGACGAACTCGACGCGGCGGTCGCCGCGTTCGCCGTCGCCTACGCCGACCGCACGGAGGCCGACCACGCCGACCTGGTGGCCGCGGTGCGTTCGGGCCGGATCGCGGCGGAGACGGGGGTGTAGCGGAGACGGGGGTGTAGCGGAGACGGGGGCGAAGCGGAGACGGGGGCGAAGCGGAGCCCCGGGGTAGCGGGTGCCGGGCCGGGGTGGAGTCGGGTGCGTGCGCGCGGTGACGGCCGGTGGCTGGGGTGCGTGCGGCGGGCGCTGCCTGTGGTGGGCTCGGGTGCGTGCGGCGGGCGTCGGTGAGGGGTGGGTGCGGGCGCGCGGTGACGGCCGGGGTGGGCTCCGGGTGCGTGTGGTGGGTGACGGCCGGGGTGGGTCGGGTGCGCGGGGCCTGGGCTCGGGGGCGCGGGCGCGGAGGCCCCGGGGGCCGGTGTTTCGCCCGTGGCGGGGTGCGGCGACGGTGCGGGCGGTGGAGCGCGGGCGGGTGGCCTACGCTGTCCGGGTGACGACCTCGGAAGGTGAGCAGGGTGGCGGCGCCGGTGCGGACCGGACGCCCGGCGGCGATGGCGCGGCGCGGCCCGAGGAGCGGCTGGAGCAGGCCGTACGCGCGGCCGAGCAGGCGCTGATCGAGTTCGAGATCGCCGTGGAGACCTTCCGTGTGGAGGTCGAGAACTTCTCCCGGCTGCACGAGCAGAAGCTCGGCCCCATGTACGCCCGCCTCGAGGAACTGGACGCCCGGATCCTGGAGGCCAAGGCCGCCCGCAGCGACGACCCCGAGGACCGGCGCCGGGCCGACGAGGCGCGCGCCCGGCTGATGCCGATCCCCGGCGTCGAAGAGCTCATGAACGGCTGGATGGACGCGGACGGTCTCTTCCCGGAGGCCACCGCCATGCTCACGGACCAGCCGGTCCGGCCCCCGCAGCGGGTGCGGCCCAGCGAGGAGGCCCGCAAGCTCTACCGCGACCTCGCCCGCAAGGCCCACCCGGACCTGGCGCAGGAGGACAAGGAACGCGCCCGCCGCGAGGAGTTCATCACCCGCGTCAACGCCGCCTACGCCCGCGGCAACGAGGCCGAGCTGCGGGAACTCGCCGAGGAATGGGCTGCCGGCCCGGAGCTGAAGCGCCTCCCGAGCGCCGGCGAGGAGCTCTACGCCCGCCTCGAATGGCTCTCCCAGCGCAAGGAACTGCTCACGGTGGTCGCCAGGGAACTGGAGGAGAGCGCCATCGGCTCCATGCTCCGCCTCGCTCCGGACGACCCCGACCGGCTCCTGGAGGAGATCGCCGAGGGGCTGCGGGCCCAGGTGACGGCGCGCGAGGCGGAACTGGCGGCACTGCTGGCCTGAAACCGGGGCTTGCCCGGTCCGGTAGCGTCGGGGGCATGAGTTTTGGAGCTGGTGTGCCCACGGTCCAGGTCACGGACCTCAAGGACGGCGACTTCCTGCTGGACGTCCGTGAGGACGACGAGTGGCAGGCCGGTCACGCCGAAGGAGCGCTGCACATCCCCATCAGTGACTTCGTGGCCCGCTACGGTGAGCTGACCGAGGCCGCCCCGCAGGACGGCCGGATCCATGTGATCTGCCGCTCCGGCGGCCGGTCGGCCCAGGTCACCATGTACCTGGTCCAGCAGGGCATCGACGCCGTGAACGTGGACGGCGGCATGCAGACCTGGGAGTGGGCCGGCCGCCCCGTCGTCACCGACGACGGACAGAAGGGCTACGTCCTCTAGCGAGCGGCGGGCCCGGCCGGGTCGGCGGCGGTGGATCCGCCCCAGGTCGGACGGCGGGCGGATCCGGGACGGTCGATGTGCTGCGGATCCCCAGGACCGCGAGCGGTCGGCGGGCGAGTCCGGGACTGCGGTGGGCGGATCGGGCCCAGTTCGGACGGCGGGCGGATCCGCCCCAGGTTGGACGGCGGGCGAATCCGCGCCGATTGGTGGGTGCGGGCCGATGGGGCTTGCGGGCCTGGCCGTGACAGGGCCGGGCCGGGCCGGCCGGGTTCCGTGCCTACCGGTCGAAGTCCAGCTCCACCGTTTCCGTCACCGGGTGCGACTGACAGGCGAGGACATAGCCCGCCTCGGTCTCCTCCGCCTCCAGCGCGAAGTTGCGGTCCATCCGCACCTCGCCCGAGACGAGGAAGGCGCGGCAGGTGCCGCACACTCCACCCTTGCAGGCGTAGGGCGCGTCGGGCCGGTTGCGCAGCACCGTCTCCAGCAGTGACTCGCCGTCCCGGACGGGCCAGCTGCCGCCGCGTCCGTCCAGCCGGGCCGTGACCGTGCTGTGCGCGGGAGCGGATGCCGTGGAGGCGGGTGCCGCACCGGCATCCACGTGGAAGATCTCCTCGTGGATCCGGGAGCGGGCGACGCCCAGACCGCGCAGCGCCCGCTCGGCTCCCTCCACCAGGCCGTACGGCCCGCACAGGAACCAGCCGTCCACCTGCTCCACGGGCAGCAGCGCCGGCAGCAGCCCGGTCAGCCGCTCCTGGTCCAGCCGGCCCGACGGCAGTCCCGCCTGCTGCTCCTCCCGGGAGAGCACCGTCACCAGCTGGAGCCGATCGGGGTAGCGGTCCTTCAGGTCGGCGACCTCCTCCAGGAACATCGTCGAGGCGGCCGTCCGGTCGCTGCGGACCAGACAGAACCGGGCCCGGGGCTCTCGGGCGAGGAGCGTCGAGACGATCGACAGCACCGGAGTGATGCCGCTGCCGCCGACGATCGCCGCGTACCGGCCCGGCGCGGGCGGGAGGGTGAAGCGGCCGGCCGGGGTCATCACCTCCAGTTCGTCGCCGAGGTCGATCTCCTTGAGGGCGTAGGTGGAGAAGGCGCCGCCCTCGACCAGCCGCACACCGACCCGGAGGCTGTCGGGCGGCCCGTCGGCGGGGGCGGGGGAGCAGATGGAGTAGGTGCGGCGTATCTCCTCGCCGTCGGCGCTGCGCCGCAGGGCCAGGTGCTGGCCGGGGACGTACCGGTACTCCTCGCGCAGGTGCTCGGGGACGGTGAGGGTGAGGGCGACGGAGTCGTCGGTGAGCCGGTCGACCGCGGCCACCCGGAGCCGGTGGAAGCGGGCCATCACAACTCCTTGAAGTGGTCGAACGGTTCACGGCAGGACAGGCAGCGGCGCAGCGCCTTGCACGCGGTCGACGAGAAGCGGCTGAGCAGTTGGGTCTCGGCGGATCCGCAGTGCGGGCAGCGCACGGGGTCGGGGCCGGCCTCCGGCGGGGAGGTGCGGGTGCGTGTCGGGCCCAGTTCCACCCGGACCGGACCGGAGGCCGCTCCGACGCGCGGCGGGGCGATGCCGAACTCCTGGAGTTTGCGCCGTCCTTCGTCCGTGATGTCGTCGGTCGACCAGGCGGGTGCGAGCACCGTGCGCACCGTGACCTCGCGCACGCCGTGCTCGCGCAGCACGCGCTCTATGTCCAGGCTCATCGCCTCGACGGCCGGGCAGCCGGTGTACGTCGGCGTCAGCTCCACCTCGACGGAGCCGGTCCCGCGCGCGTGCACCGCGCGCACCACTCCGAGTTCGCGCAGGGTCAGCACCGGCAGTTCGGGGTCGGGCACCGAACCGGCGAGTTCCAGGAGCTCCGCCTCCAGCGGAGTGGCGGTCACCATGTCGCCCCCGGGTGGCTGCGGTGCAGGTGCTGCATTTCGGCGAGCACGCGGCCGAAGGGCTCGGTGTGCAGGCCCTGGCGGCCCGCGCCGGCCGCCCAGGCTCCCGTGCGGGGGCCGTCGGGCACGGTCAGCGTGGCCCGGACCAGCACCTCGGTGAGGCGCTCCAGCCAGGCCGCCTCCAGGGCGGGCCAGTCGACGTCGAGGCCCTCGACGGGCTGGAACATCTCGCCGGTGTAGCGCCACAGCGCGTCCACGGCGCGCTGCATCCGGGTGTGGCTCTCCTCCGTGCCGTCGCCGAGCCGCAGCGTCCACTGCTCGGCGTGGTCGCGGTGGTAGGCGATCTCCTTGACCGCCTTGCCCGCCAGCGGCGCGAACGGGCCGTCACCGGCGGCCAGTTCGCCGTACAGGAGGTACTGGTGGGAGGAGAAGTACAGCTGCCGGGCGATGGTGTGGGCGAAGTCGCCGTTGGGCTGCTCCACCAACTGGAGGTTGCGGAAGGCGCGTTCCTCGCGCAGATAGGCCAGTTCGTCCTCGTCGCCGGCCATCGACAGCAGCACCCGGGCCTGGCCGAGCAGGTCCAGCGCGATGTTGGCGAGGGCGACCTCCTCCTCCAGCACGGGTGCGTGGCCCGCCCACTCGCCCAGGCGGTGGGAGAGCACCAGGGCGTCGTCCCCCAGGGCGAGGGCGGCTGCCGTGTGGGCGGTGTCCTTCGCGGGTGTCGTCGTCACAGGTGCTGCACCCCCTCGGGGATCTCGTAGAACGTCGGGTGCCGGTACGGCTTGTCCGCGGCCGGTTCGAAGAACGGGTCCTTCTCGTCGGGCGAGGAGGCGGTGATCGAGGAGGACGGCACGACCCAGATGGAGACGCCCTCGCCGCGCCGGGTGTACAGATCGCGGGCGTTGCGCAGGGCGAGCTCCGCGTCCGGCGCGTGCAGGCTGCCGGCGTGGGTGTGGGACAGTCCGCGGCGCGAGCGCACGAAGACCTCCCACAGGGGCCAGTCGGTGTGGGTCATGCTCGGGTCGCTCCCGTCTCGCCGTTGCTGTGTTTGGCCGCGTGGGCCGCTGCCGCCTCCCGGACCCAGGCGCCCTCCTCGTGGGCCTGCCTGCGCCGGGTCAGCCGCTGTTCGTTGCACGGGCCGTTGCCCTTGAGGACGTCCCAGAACTCCGTCCAGTCGATCGGACCGAAGTCGTAGTGCCCGCGCTCCTCGTTCCACTTCAGGTCGGGGTCGGGGAGGGTGAGGCCGAGCGATGCGGCCTGGGGCACGCAGATGTCGACGAAGCGCTGGCGCAGTTCGTCGTTGGAGTGCCGCTTGATCTTCCAGGCCATCGACTGCGCGGAGTGCTGGGACTCGTCGTCGGGCGGGCCGAACATCATCAGCGACGGCCACCACCAGCGGTCCACCGCGTCCTGCGCCATCGCGTGCTGCTCCGGTGTGCCCCGGCTGAGGGCGAGCAGCAGCTCGTAGCCCTGCCGCTGGTGGAAGGACTCCTCCTTGCAGATGCGGACCATGGCGCGGGCGTACGGGCCGTAGGAGCACCGGCACAGGGGGACCTGGTTGGTGATCGCGGCGCCGTCCACCAGCCAGCCGATCGCGCCGACGTCGGCCCAGGTCAACGTCGGGTAGTTGAAGATCGAGGAGTACTTCTGGCGGCCGGAGTGCAGTTTGTCGAGCAGCTCGTCACGGCTGACGCCGAGGGTCTCGGCGGCGCTGTAGAGGTACAGGCCGTGACCGGCCTCGTCCTGCACCTTGGCCATGAGGATCGCCTTGCGGCGCAGCGAGGGCGCACGGGTGATCCAGTTCGCCTCGGGCTGCATGCCGATGATCTCGGAGTGCGCGTGCTGGGCGATCTGCCGCACGAGGGTGGCCCGGTAGGCGTCCGGCATCCAGTCGCGCGGTTCGATCCGCTCGTCGGCGGCGACGGCGGCGTCGAAGGCGCGTTCATAGCCGGTGGTGTCCGTGGTGTCGCCGGCGCCGTCCGGTACGTCGTACGCCTGGCTGCCGGCCGTTTCGCGGGCGGCTGCTGTCGCCATGGGGTCCCCCTCGACCTGGATGGTTCCCGGAGCACGCTCCCGACCGATCGTTCGGTTCGTGCGGTTCCATGGTGTGACGGGCGCCGCGAGGTGTCAACCGCTGTGGATAACCTGCCGTGGGCACCGGTGGACGACGGTGCCGGGCCGAGCGGGTGCGGCGGCCGCGGAACGGGATCCGGACGGGACTGTGCCCGGGCGGCCGGTGCTGAGTACCGTTCCGTGCGACGCCGCTGCGCGGTCGTGCGGGGCGGGCGAGTCGTCTCCGCGGCCCGGCGCGGGCAGCGACCGGGATGCGAGGAACGGGGCGGAATGGACGCGTACGACAAGGGCTCGGACGCCCGGCACGGGCCTGCCGGGCGGGACCGGCCGGATCCGCCCGCCGCCCTGCCGGATCGCGTCGACGCCCCGGACGGCCGACCCGGCCCCCGCACCCCGCCGAGCGGCCCCGGCCGGCCGGCGGACGGTTCGGACGCGGCGCGTCCGCCGGCCGTCCCCGGCGCCGAAGGAGACGCCCGCATATCCGGCGCCGAGCCAGAGGCACTCCCGTCCGGCACCGGTCCGGGCGCGCCCGCCGACCCGGGCTCGCTCCCCGGCCACGGCCCCGGACCCGATCACGTCCCGTCGGCCGGTCCCCGCACCGAAGGGCCCGAGCCCGTCACCACCGACCTGTCCCGGCCCCGTACCGACGTGGCCGGGCCCGGTACCGGAGTGCCCGGGCCCAGTACTGGAGTGGCCGGACCCGGTAGCGGAGTGGCCGCTCTCTCGCTCGGCTACCGGATCGGCGCCGCGGTGGCGCTCGTGGCCGTCGCGGTCGGCGTCTGCGTGCACCTCGGGATGACGTTCCTGCACGTCGCTCCGTCGAACACGGTCAGCAAGGAACACGGCGAGACCGTCGAGAACTGGATCTATCCGGAGTTCGAGCAGAACTGGAAGCTGTTCGCTCCCAACCCGCTGCAGCAGAACATCGCCGTCCAGGTGCGCGCCCAGGTGCGCACGGCGGACGGGCAGGTGCGGACCACCGGCTGGTACGACCTGTCCGCGCAGGACGGCCGGGCCATCGACGGCAACCTGCTGCCCAGCCACACCCAGCAGAACGAACTGCGCCGCGCCTGGGACTTCTTCGTCTCGACGCACGACAACGACAACCGCCCGGTGGGCCTGCGCGGGGCCCTGTCCGAGACGTACGTGCGCCGGATCGCGGCGCTGCGCCTCGACCGGGCGGACGCGGCCGGTCCGGGCGGCGTCGTCGAGCGCGTGCAGCTGCGCTCGCGGACCGCCAATGTGCCGCCGCCGGAGTGGAGCGGGGAGCGGATCTCCACCACGCCCGTCCACCGCACGCTCCCCTGGTGGTCCCTGCCCGAGGACGAGGCCCGGGGAGGCATCGCGTGAACCGCCTCCCGCAGGCCCTCGCGGGGGCGATGGCCCGTGTCACCGATGCCGCGCTCGGCCCCTACCAGTCGGCCGTGATCCGCATCGGCTTCAGCCTGACCTGGCTGCTGTTCCTGCTGCGCGAGTTCCCCCACCGCCAGGAGCTGTACGGTCCCGACGGCCCCTGGTCCTGGACCCTCGCCGAGCAACTGGTCGCGTCGAACGGCTCCTTCACCGCGCTGCTCTGGTCGGACGGGCAGGGCTGGTTCGAGGCCGTGTACGCGCTCGCCGCGCTGTGGAGCCTCCTGCTGCTGCTGGGCTGGCGCACCCGCACCATGTCGGTGCTGTTCATGGTGGGCGTGCTGAGCCTGCAGAACCGCAGCGTCTTCATGGGGGACGGCGGCGACAACGTCCTGCACCTGATGGCGATCTACCTGGTGTTCACCCGGTGCGGCCAGGTCTGGTCGCTGGACGCGCGGCGGGCGCGCCGCACCGCCGAGGCCCGCGCGCGCGGGGAACGGCCGCGGGACCGGGTCGGTCCGGTGCTGTGGTGTGTCCTCGGACTTCTGCTGGCCCTGGTGACGTCGGCCGGCCGGATGGACGGCGACTGGTTCATACCCGCGCTGCTGTGGACCGTGTGGCTCGCGCAGGCCGTGTGGTGGCTGGCCGGGCGCCGCGCGGGCGCGTGGCAGCCGCGGATCCTGCTGGACGCGGTCGCCAACATCGTGCACAACGGCGCCCTGCTGGTGATCATGGCGGAGGCGTGTCTGATCTACGCCACGGCCGGCTGGTACAAGGTCCAGGGCTCCCGCTGGCAGGACGGCACCGCGGTCTACTACCCGCTGCACCTGGAGTACTTCTCCCCCTGGCCGACCCTGGCGGACCTGCTGTCGGCCAGCGGCACCGTCGTCATGCTGGTGACGTACGCGACGGTGGCCGTGCAGGTCGCCTTCCCGTTCACGCTGTTCAACCGGCGCGTCAAGAACGTCCTGTTGACGTTCATGATCCTCGAGCACGCGGTGATCGCCGTCGTGCTCGGGCTGCCGTTCTTCTCCCTGGCGATGATCGCGGCCGACGCGGTCTTCCTGCCGACGTCTTTCCTGCGCAGGCTGGGCGGCCTGGTGACGCGCGCCTCCGGCCGCCTGCGCCCGCGCGGCGGCCCGGCAACGGCACCCGACCCACGCCGACGCCACCCGGGCGCCCGCCCGGAGCCCGCGGACCCGACGGCGAAGGACGCGGCGGCGAAGGACCCGACGGCGAAGGACGCGGCGGCGAAGGCCCGACGGTGAAGAACCCGACGGCGGCGGGCCGGGAGGCGGACCCGGCGGCGAAGGACTCAGCGGCTGCCCCGGTGGCACCGGATCCGGCGGCAAAAGCCCTGGCGGCTGCCCCCGTGGCACCGGATCCGGCGGCAAAAGCCCCGGCGGCTGCCCCGGTGGCAGCGGACCCGGTGCCGCAGGATCCGTTGGTCGCGGACCCGTCACCGCGAAACGGGCGGCCACGGGCTTCCCGGGTGCTGCCCAGGAGCCGGGAGATGCGGCTCCCGCACCGGAAGGGGCGCCGCCGCCGCGCACGTAGGCTGCACGGCATGACCGACCCCGCCTCCGACCTTCCTCCCGTGTCCCCCGTGCCCTCCGCGTCGGCCGGTCCCCGCACACCGTCCGACGTCGCGGCCGCCTGGCACCGGCAGGCCGGTGACAGCGTGCTGCTCGACGGCTTCCACGCACTCAAGCACGCCGTGCGCTTCGGGGCCCGGGTGCGGATCGCGCTGACCGCGGACCGGGCCGGGGTCCTCGCGCTCGCCGACGAACTGGCCGGCGACGTACGGGACACGCTGGCGGAGCTGCTGACCGAGGTGCCCCACAAGACGTACGCCGCCCTCGTGCCGCGGCCGCATCCCACCGCGGTGGCCGCCCTGGCCGTACGACCTTCCCGCGCGGACAACCTCCGCCGGCTGGCGCACACCCCGCGCACCGCGCCCGTGGTGGTCCTGGACAACCCGCGCAACCTCGGCAACGCGGGGGCGGTGATCCGGCTGGCCGCAGGGTTCGGCGCGACCGGCGTCGTCACCACCGGCACCCTGGATCCCTGGCACCCCACCGTGGTGCGCGGCGGGGCCGGGCTGCACTTCGCCACCGCCGTGGAACGGCTGACGGTCGAGGAACTGCCGTCCGGTCCGGTCTTCGCGCTCGACCCCGAGGGCGAGGACATCCGCTCGCTGGAGCTGCCGGACGACGCGCTGCTCGCCTTCGGCTCCGAGCGCAGCGGCCTGTCCGCCGAACTGCGGGCGCGGGCCGACCACCTCGTGGCGCTGCCGATGCGCCCCCAGGTCTCCAGCTACAACCTCGCGACCAGCGTGGCCATGACGCTGTACCACTGGAGCGCCACCAGCGGTTCTCCCAGCAGCGCCACCGGCGGTGCCCCCGGCGGCGCGCCCGTCTGAACGCCCGCCGGGAGCCCGTCCCGGGAGTCCGGAGTTTCGCCTCACGCCTCCCGGCGCACCTCGACCACCCGGAAGCGGTTGGCCACGAACGCGCCGTCGCACAGGGCGGCGTTGGCCGCCGGGTTGCCGCCGGAGCCGTGGAAGTCGGAGAAGGCGGCCGTCTGGTTGACGTAGACCCCGCCGGTCAGGTTCAGGGAGAGCTGGGCGGCCTCCTCCAGGCAGACCTCCTGGATCTTCTCCTCGACCTCCGGGGAGGTCGTGTACGCGCCGACCGTCATCGCGCCCTTCTCGCGGACCGTGCGCCGCAGCAGGTCCGCCGCGTGGTCGGCCGAGTCGACGGCGACGGCGAAGGAGACCGGGCCGAAGCACTCGCTCATGTAGGCGGCCTCGGCGTCCGGCTTGGAGCCGTCGAGCTTCACGATCACCGGCGTGCGGACCACCGCGCCCGGGAACTCCGGGTGGGTGATCTCCCGGGAGGCGAGGGCGACCTCGCCGAGCCCGGCGGCGGCCTCCAGCCGGGCCTTGACGTCCGGGTTGACGATCGCGCCCAGCAGCGCGTTCGCCCGGGCGTCGTCGCCGAGCAGCTTGTCGACCGCCGCGCCCAGGTCGGCGGCGACCTCGTCGAAGGACTTCGGGCCCTCGTCGGTGGTGATGCCGTCGCGCGGGACGAGCAGGTTCTGCGGGGTGGTGCACATCTGGCCGCTGTACAGCGACAGCGAGAACGCCAGGTTGGCCAGCATCCCCTTGTAGTCGCCGGTCGACTCCACGACCACCGTGTTGACGCCGGCCTTCTCGGTGTACACCTGCGCCTGGCGGGCGTTGGCCTCCAGCCAGTCGCCGAACTCCGTCGAGCCGGTGTAGTCGATGATCCGGATCTCCGGACGGGTGGCGAGCGTCTTGGCGATGCCCTCGCCGGGACGCTCCGCGGCCAGCGCGACCAGGTTCGGGTCGAAGCCCGCCTCGGTCAGCACCTGACGGGCCGCCTGCACGGTGAGCGCGAGCGGCAGCACCGCCCGCGGGTGCGGCTTGACCAGCACCGCGTTGCCCGTGGCGAGCGAGGCGAACAGGCCCGGATAGCCGTTCCACGTCGGGAAGGTGTTGCAGCCGATGACCAGGCCGATGCCGCGCGGCACCGGTGTGAACCGCTTGGTGAGGGCGAGCGGGTCCCGCTTGCCCTGCGGCTTGGTCCACTCCGCGGTGTCCGGCGTGCGGACCTGCTCCACGTACGCGTAGGCGACCGCCTCCAGGCCGCGGTCCTGCGCGTGCGGCCCGCCCGCCTGGAACGCCATCATGAAGGCCTGCCCGGAGGTGTGCATCACCGCCTGGGCGAACTCCATGGTCCGGTCGCTGATCCGCTTGAGGATCTCCAGGCAGACCACCGCGCGGGCCTCCGCGCCCGCGTCCCGCCAGGCACGCATCCCGGCCTTCATGGCGGGCAGCAGCGTGTCGAGGTCCGCGTGCGGGTAGCTCACGCCCAGCTCGATGCCGTACGGACTGGTCTCGCCGTCGACCCAGCCGTCCGTGCCGGGCTGGCCGAGGTCGAGGCGGGTGCCGAGCAGCGCGTCGAAGGCGGCCTTGCCCGCCGCCATGTCCAGACTGCCGCCCTCGCCGTACGCCTTCGGGTGCTCGGGGTGCGGGGACCAGTACGCGCGCGTGCGGATCGCTTCCAGCGCCTGGTCCAGCGTGGGACGGTGCCGGGAGATCAGCTCGTGCGTCGTGAGTTCGGCGGCCATGCGGGACCAACTCCTCGTCTCAGAGACTCTTCGTCGAGCTCATGGACCTGTGCGGAAACGTAGTCAGAATCGGGCGGTCAGAGTTAGAGTAACCGAACGATCGGTCGGGACAAGGGGGTCCGCCGCATCTGTGGAAAACACCGTGCGGGAGGATCGCGCACATGACAGCACTCGACCTCAGCAGTCCCGTGGCCGTGGTCGGCACCGGCACCATGGGCCAGGGAATCGCCCAGGTCGCGCTGGTCGCCGGCCATCCCGTCCGGCTGTACGACGCCGCTCCCGGACGCGCCCGTGAAGCGGCCGAGGCGATCGGCGCCCGACTCGACCGGCTGGTGGAGAAGGAGCGGCTCACCGCCGCCGACCGGGACGCGGCCCGGGACCGTCTGCGGCCCGTCGACGAGCTGACCGGCCTCGCCGACTGCGCCCTGGTGGTCGAGGCCGTCGTGGAGCGCCTCGACGTCAAGCAGGACCTGTTCCGTGCGCTGGAGGACATCGTCTCCGACGACTGCCTGCTCGCCACCAACACCTCCTCCCTGTCGGTCACCGCGATCGGCGGCGCCCTGCGCGTGCCCGGCCGCTTCGTGGGCCTGCACTTCTTCAACCCCGCGCCGCTGCTGCCGCTGGTCGAGGTCGTCTCCGGGTTCGCCACCGACGTCACGTACGCGACCCGCGCGTTCGAGACGGCGCGCGCCTGGGGCAAGACGCCGGTCGCCTGCGCCGACACCCCCGGCTTCATCGTCAACCGCATCGCCCGGCCCTTCTACGCCGAGGCCTTCGCGGTGTACGAGTCCCAGGGCGCCGACCCGGCCACCATCGACGCGGTCCTGTGCGAGTCCGGCGGGTTCCGCATGGGCGCCTTCGAGCTGACCGACCTCATCGGGCAGGACGTCAACGAGTCCGTCACGCACTCGGTGTGGCAGGCGTTCTTCCACGACGTGCGCTTCACCCCCTCGCTCGCCCAGCGCCGCCTGGTCGAGTCCGGGCGGCTCGGCCGCAAGACCGGCCACGGCTGGTACGACCACGGCGACGGCGCCGAGCGTCCCGAACCGCACACCGCCGAGCCCGCCGACCCGCCCGCGTACGTCGTCGCCGAGGGCGGCCTGGGGCCCGCCTCGGACCTGCTGGCCATGATCCGCGAGGCGGGCATCGAGGTGCGCGAGGAGGACGAGGACAACGGCACCCGGCTGGTCCTGCCCGGCGGCGGCCAACTGGTCCTCGCCGACGGCCAGACCTCCGTGGAGTTCCGCGACGTCGTCTACTTCGACCTCGCCCTCGACTACCGCAAGGCCACGCGCGTGGCCCTCTCCCACGCCCAGAACACCTCCCCGGTGACCGTCGCCGAGGCGACCGGGCTGTTCCAGGCCCTCGGCAAGAAGGTCAGCGTCATCGGGGACGTACCGGGAATGATCGTCGCGCGGACGGTGGCCCGGATCATCGACCTCGCGCACGACGCCGTCGCCAAGGGCGTGGCCACCGAGGACGACATCGACACCGCGATGCGCCTCGGTGTGAACTACCCGCTGGGGCCCCTGGAGTGGAGCCGGCGGCTCGGCGGCGGCTGGGCCTGCTCGCTGCTGGACAACCTGCACGAGTGCGAGCCGTCGGGCCGTTACGCGCCCTCCCTCGCGCTCTACCGGCACGCCTACGCATCGGACCAGCGGGAGGGCACCTCATGACCACCGCCAGGCGCGACACGTACACCCCGGAGACGCTGCTGTCCGTCGCCGTCCAGGTGTTCAACGAGCGCGGCTACGACGGCACCTCCATGGAGCACCTCTCCAGGGCCGCGGGCATCTCCAAGTCGTCGATCTACCACCACGTGGCCGGCAAGGAGGAACTGCTGCGCCGCGCGGTGAGCCGGGCGCTGGACGGCCTCTTCGGCATCCTCGACGAGGAACCCGCGCGGGCGGGACGCGCCGCCGGGCGCCTGGAGTACGTGGTGCGGCGCATGGTCGAGGTGCTGATCGCCGAGCTGCCGTACGTGACGCTGCTGCTGCGGGTGCGCGGCAACACCGACACCGAGCGGTGGGCGCTGGAGCGGCGGCGCGAGTTCGACCACCGGGTGGCCGCGCTGCTGAAGGACGCGGCGGCCGAGGGGGACGTGCGCGAGGACATAGACGTGCGCCTGGTGACCCGGCTGGTCTTCGGGATGATCAACTCGATCGTCGAGTGGTACCGGCCCGACGGACGCGGCATGGACGAGCGCGAGGTGGCCGACGCGGTGGCGCAGCTGGCCTTCGGAGGGCTGCGCAGGACGGGGTGAGGAGGGGACCGGCCCGGCTCGTTCGCTCGGCCCCGTGGCCGGGGCCCGGCGGTCCGGTCCGGTCGGCTCTGCCGGTCGCGTGCGGCCGGTCAGCTCTGTGGTTCCAGGTCCTCCTCCTCGAACACCAGCAGGGTGCGCGTGCTGAGCACCTCGGGGATCGCCTGGAGCCGGGTGAGCACCAGCTCGCGCAGTGACCGGTTGTCGGGCGTGTGCACCAGCAGCAGCACGTCGAAGTCGCCGCCCACCAGGGCGATGTGCGAGGCGCCGGGGAGCTGTCGGAGCTGCTCGCGGACCGTGCGCCAGGAGTTCTGCACGATCTTCAGGGTGACGTACGCCGATGTGCCGTGACCGGCCCGCTCGTGGTTGACGCGGGCGCCGAAACCGCGGATGACGCCGTCCTCGACGAGCCGGTTGATGCGCGCGTAGGCGTTCGCGCGGGAGACGTGGACGCGTTCGGCGACGGAGCGTATCGAGGCGCGGCCGTCCGACTGGAGCATCCGCAGGATGTCCTGGTCGATGGCGTCCAGGGGGCGTGCGGGCGGAAGCGGTCCGCTGTCCTCCGGGCCCTCGGCCATTTGTTCAGATGCCACCCGCCCCCGCCTCTCCGCCATGGACGTACTGCATCCATCACAGGCTGTGGAGAACCGTTTGTCCACAGCCTGACGCCACCCGTAGCCAAAATGTGCCGGCGACCGAACAATCGGTTGGTGAGGCGTGTCACTGACGCCGCGCCTCCGACATCCCACGAGGAGGTGCCGTCATGACGGTCATGGAGCAGCGGGGGGCCTACCGGCCGACCCCGCCGCCCGCCTGGCAGCCCCGTACCGACCCCGTGCCGCTGCTGCCCGACGCGGAGCCGTACCGCGTCCTGGGCACCGAGGCGGCCGCCGAGGCCGACCCGGAGCTGCTGCGCCGGCTGTACGCGGAGCTGGTGAAGGGCCGCCGCTACAACGCGCAGGCCACCGCCCTCACCAAGCAGGGCCGTCTGGCGGTCTACCCCTCGAGCACCGGCCAGGAGGCCTGCGAGGTGGCCGCCGCCCTCGTCCTCGAGGAGCGCGACTGGCTCTTCCCGAGCTACCGCGACACCCTCGCGGTCGTCGCGCGCGGTGTGGACCCGGTCCAGGCCCTCACCCTGCTGCGCGGCGACTGGCACACCGGCTACGACCCCTACGAGCACCGCGTCGCGCCCCTGAGCACGCCGCTGGCCACCCAGCTGCCGCACGCCGTGGGCCTCGCCCACGCCGCCCGCCTCAAGGGCGACGACGTGGTCGCGCTCGCCATGGTCGGCGACGGCGGCACCAGCGAGGGCGACTTCCACGAGGCGCTGAACTTCGCCGCCGTCTGGCAGGCCCCGGTGGTCTTCCTCGTCCAGAACAACGGCTTCGCGATCTCCGTGCCGCTCGCCAAGCAGACCGCGGCACCGTCGCTGGCCCACAAGGCCGTCGGCTACGGCATGCCCGGCCGCCTGGTCGACGGCAACGACGCCGCCGCCGTGCACGAGGTCCTCGCCGACGCCGTGCGGCACGCCCGCGCCGGCGGCGGCCCGACCCTGGTCGAGGCGATCACGTACCGCGTGGAGGCCCACACCAACGCCGACGACGCCACCCGCTACCGCGGCGACGCCGAGGTCGAGACCTGGAAGCGGCACGACCCCATCGCGCTGCTGGAGCAGGAGCTCACCGCACGCGGACTGCTCGACGAGGACGGCGCCGAAGCCGTCCGCCAGGACGCCGAGACCATGGCCGCCGCGCTGCGCGCCCACATGAACCAGGACCCCGCGCTCGACCCCATGGACCTCTTCGCGCACGTCTACGCCGAGCCCACGCCCCAGCTGCTGGAGCAGCGGGAGCAGCTGCGGGCCGAGCTGGCCGCCGAGGCCGAGTCGGAAGGGGCGCAGCGATGACCACCGTCGCCGTCAAGCCGGCCACCATGGCGCAGGCCCTCACGCGCGCGCTGCGCGACGCCATGGCCGCCGACCCGTCCGTGCACGTCATGGGCGAGGACGTCGGCACCCTCGGCGGTGTCTTCCGGGTCACCGACGGACTCGCCAAGGAGTTCGGCGAGGACCGCTGCACGGACACGCCGCTGGCCGAGGCCGGGATCCTCGGCACGGCCGTCGGCATGGCCATGTACGGGCTGCGCCCGGTCGTGGAGATGCAGTTCGACGCGTTCGCCTACCCGGCGTTCGAGCAGTTGCTCTCGCACGTCGCGAAGATGCGCAACCGCACCCGCGGCAAGATGCCGCTGCCCCTCACGATCCGCGTCCCCTACGGCGGCGGCATCGGCGGCGTCGAGCACCACAGCGACTCCTCCGAGGCGTACTACATGGCGACTCCGGGGCTCCACGTCGTCACGCCCGCCACCGTCGCGGACGCCTACGGCCTGCTGCGCGCCGCCATCGCCTCCGACGACCCGGTCGTCTTCCTGGAGCCCAAGCGGCTGTACTGGTCGAAGGACTCCTGGAACCCGCAGGAGCCGACGGCCGTTGAACCCATAGGCCGTGCGGTGGTGAGGCGCTCAGGGCGGAGTGCCACGCTCATCACGTACGGGCCGTCCCTGCCCGTCTGCATGGAGGCGGCCGAGGCGGCCCGGGCCGAGGGCTGGGACCTCGAAGTGGTCGATCTGCGCTCCCTGGTGCCGTTCGACGACGAGACGGTGTGCGCCTCGGTGCGGCGGACGGGACGCGCGGTCGTCGTCCACGAGTCGGGTGGCTTCGGCGGCCCGGGCGGGGAGATCGCGGCCCGGGTCACGGAGCGCTGCTTCCACCACCTGGAGGCGCCGGTGCTGCGTGTGGCCGGGTTCGACCTGCCGTATCCGCCGCCGATGCTGGAGCGCCACCACCTGCCCGGAGTGGACCGGATCCTGGACGCCGTGGGGCGTCTGCAGTGGGAGGCCGAGAGCTGATGGCACAGGTGCTGGAGTTCAAGCTGCCCGACCTCGGTGAGGGACTCACCGAGGCGGAGATCGTGCGCTGGCTGGTCGAGGTCGGCGACGTCGTCGCCGTCGACCAGCCGGTCGTCGAGGTCGAGACGGCCAAGGCGATGGTGGAGGTGCCCTGCCCCTACGGCGGTGTGGTCACGGCCCGCTTCGGCGCGGAGGGCACCGAACTGCCCGTCGGCGCGCCGCTGCTGACGGTGGCGGTGGGGGAGACGGCCGAGGGCGGCCGTCCGGCCACCGGACCGGGCACGGCGGACGGCGAGGCCGCGCGCGGGCAGGGCCCGGCCGCCGAGGGCTCCGGCAATGTCCTGGTCGGATACGGCACCTCCGAGGCGCCGGCCCGTCGCCGCCGGATACGCCCGGCACAGCCGGCGCCCGCTGGGCCTTCTGCGCCTGCCGCGTTCGCGGCTCCGTCGGCGAACGGACGGCCGAGGACCGTGGAGACGCGGGACACCCGCGACACCCGGGCGGCGGACGCTCCGCAGCAGCCGGAGCGCACCGGTACGCCCGGAGCCGGCGGCACCCCGTCCCGCACCGCGGGAGCGGCCGACGGACCGGTCCCGGTGATCTCCCCGCTGGTACGCAGGCTGGCCCGGCAGAACGGCCTGGACCTGCGCGAGATGACCGGATCCGGCCCCGACGGGCTGATCCTCCGGGCGGACGTGGAGTACGCGCTGCGCGCCGCCGCGGCCCAGGGCCGCACGGGCACCGGCACGGCCGGGGAACCGCGGACGCAGGCCGCCCCGGCCACCGACCTGGCCCCGGCCGACCGGGCCGTCACCCGGATCCCCCTCAAGGGCATCCGCGGTGCCGTCGCCGACAAGCTGTCCCGCAGCCGCTCCGAGATACCGGACGCGACCTGCTGGGTGGACGCCGACGCGACGGAACTGATGCGGGCCCGGGCGGCGATGAACGCGGCCGGCGGGCCGAAGATCTCCGTCCTCGCGCTGCTGGCCCGGATCTGCACCGCCGCGCTGGCCCGCTTCCCCGAGCTCAACGCCTCGGTGGACACACAGGCGCGGGAGATCGTCCAGTACGCCGACGTGCACCTCGGGTTCGCCGCGCAGACCGACCGGGGGCTCGTCGTGCCCGTGGTCCGGGACGCGCACGCGCGGGACGCGGAATCGCTCACGGCGGAGTTCGCCCGGCTGACCGAGTCGGCCCGGGCCGGCACGCTGACGCCCGCGGAACTCACCGGCGGCACCTTCACGTTGAACAACTACGGTGTCTTCGGCGTCGACGGCTCGACCCCGATCGTCAACCATCCCGAGGCCGCCATGCTCGGCGTCGGCCGCATCGTCCCCAAGCCGTGGGTGCACGAGGGCGAGCTGGCGGTGCGGCAGGTCGTGCAGCTCTCGCTCACCTTCGACCACCGGGTCTGCGACGGCGGCACGGCGGGCGGATTCCTGCGGTACGTGGCGGACTGCGTGGAGCAGCCGGCGGTGCTGCTGCGGACCCTGTGAGACACCGGCCCGCCGGTCCGACGGCCGCCGGGCACGGGGCCCGGGACGAAGCGGTCGGCACCGGGCACGAGGCGCAGGGCGGAGCGGTGGCGCCGACCGCGTGAGTGGCCGGTCCGGCGTCGCCCTCGGTGGTCCTGTCGTCCTCGTCGTGCGAGGAGGTACCGACACGCCTGCAGTGACCGTCCGTCCTCGCCGCCCTGGTCGTTGTCCTCGTCGGCGTCCTGGACGATGCCTTCCCTGACCGTGTCCGTGCCCCCGCGTTCCCTGTGATCGTGGGGGCACGCATACTCGGGGGGTGACCGAGTTCCAGCCGCCCGGCGATCCCGCCCGTGGTTCCGCCGGTGACCCCTCGGACGGCGTCGGCGCCGCGTACGACGCCGTGGTGCTCGCCGGTGGCGCCGCCCGGCGGCTCGGGGGAGCGGACAAGCCCGGGGTGCGGGTGGGTGGACGGGCGCTGCTCGACCGGGTGCTCGCGGCCTGCGCCCGTGCCCGGACCACGGTGGTCGTCGCCTCTCCCCGGCCCACCGCACGGCCGGTGGTGTGGGCCCGGGAAGAGCCTGCGGGCGGCGGACCGCTGGCCGCGCTCGGCGCCGGGCTCCGCAGGACCACCGCCGACCACCTCGTCCTCCTCTCCGCCGACCTGCCCTTCCTCGAACCCCGCACCGTCGAGGCCCTGTTGGCGGCGCTGCGCCGCGGCACGGCCGACGGAGTGCTGCTGACCGACTCCGACGGCCGGGACCAGCCCCTCGTCGCCGCCTACCGGACCGCGCCCCTGCGCCGCGAACTGACCGCGCTCACCGACCGGCACGGCAGCCTGACCGGGCTCCCCCTGCGCCGGCTGACCGCCGCTCTCGACCTCACCCGCCTTTCCGACCCGGTGGCGTCCTTCGACTGCGACACCTGGGACGACATCGCCACCGCCAGGGCACGCATCAGGGAGCATGGACACGTGTTGGATGAATGGATCTCCGCAGTCAAGGACGAGCTGGGCATCGACCTGGACGTCGACACCGGCGTGCTGCTCGACCTCGCCCGCGATGCCGCGCACGGAGTGGCCCGGCCCGCCGCGCCGCTGACCACGTTCCTCGTCGGCTACGCGGCCGCCCGCGCGGGCGGTGACCGGGAGGCCGTCGCCGACGCGGCCCGCAAGGCCGCGGCGCTCGCCGCGCGCTGGGCGGACGAGGACGCACCGACCACCACCTCCCCCGACGCCCGCCCCGCGGACACCGCATCCGCCACCCCGCCCACCGCCAACCCGTCCATCGCCACCCCGTCGACCACCGACAACCGGTCGACCACCGGCACGCCGCCCACCGGCGACCCGTCGACAGACACCGCGTCCTCCGACACCCCTTCCGGTGATGTCGCACCCGACGCGACACCCGACACCCGCCCGGACGCCGGATGACCGCGCATGTCACCCGGGCCGACGCGGACGCCGACGACCTCGACGTCGAGGAGGCGCTCGCCCTCGTGAACGAAGTCCCCGGCCGCACTCCCGGCCGCACCCCCGGTGCCCGTACCCCCGCACCCCACGACCGGTCCCCGGGGGCCGACCGTCCCGGTGCGGAGGGCCACCCGCACACCACCGTCTGGACCGATGCCCGTGCCCTCGCCGCACGCGCCCCGCGCCACGGCACCGCCGGCCGCACCGGTTACCTGACCCCGGTCGACCTGCCCCTGGCCTCCGCCCTCGGTCTCACCCTGGCCGCTCCCCTGACCGCCCTGACCGACCTGCCCTCCTTCGACACCTCCGCGATGGACGGCTGGGCGGTCTCCGGGCCCGGCCCCTGGACCGTACGGGAGGAGGGTGTGCTCGCCGGGCACGCCGAACACCCGTCGCTGACCGACGGCGAGGCCGTGCGCATCGCGACCGGCGCCCGTATCCCCCCGGACACCACCGCCGTCCTCCGCAGCGAACACGGCCGCACCGACGACTCGGGCCGTCTGCACGTCACCGCCGCCACCCGGCCGCCGCACACCGTCAGCCACGGACAGGACATCCGCCCGCGCGGCCAGGAGTGCCGCAGCGGCGACCAGTTGCTGCCCGTGGGCACCCCGGTGAGCCCGCCCGTCCTCGGCATGGCCGCCGCCGCCGGATACGACACGCTCAGCGTCGTCCCCCGGCCCCGCGCCGACGTCTTCGTCCTCGGGGACGAGCTGCTGAACGAGGGCCTGCCGCACGACGGGCTGATCCGGGACGCGCTCGGCCCGCTGCTGCCGCCCTGGCTGCGCGCACTCGGCGCGGAGGTCACCACCGTCCGCCGGGTCGGCGACGACGAGCAGGCGCTGTACGAGGCGATCACGGCGTCCGACGCCCATGTCGTCGTCACCACGGGCGGCACCGCGGCCGGACCGGTCGACCATGTGCACCCCGTGCTGCGCCGCATCGGCGCCGAACTCCTCGTCGACGGCGTCGCCGTACGCCCCGGCCACCCGATGCTGCTCGCCCGCACCCGGGAGAACCAGCACCTCGTCGGTCTGCCCGGCAACCCCCTCGCCGCCGTCTCCGGCCTCCTCACGCTCGCCGAGCCCCTGCTGCGCACCCTCGCGGCCCGCCCCGCCCCGGAGCCGTACACGCTCCCGCTGCGGGGCGCCGTGCAGGGACATCCGCACGACACCCGGCTGGTCCCGGTCTCCGTACGGGGCGGCCGGGCGCTGCCGCTGCTCTACAACGGCCCGGCGATGCTGCGCGGGATCGCGGCGGCCGATGCGCTGGCGGTCGTACCGCCCGGCGGTGCACAGCCCGGTCAGGAGGCGGAACTGCTCGACCTGCCCTGGGCGTCCGGAGGAATCGGGGTGTGTTTCACGTGAAACTTCCGGGCCAAGACGCCATCGCTCGCCAGGCGGACGAACACCTGGTGACCCATCGGGTGAAACTCCCGAGGAAGATGGTCGAGCATCCGATCCGCCAGGTCGCCAAACGCCTGTCGATGGCACTGGTGGTACTGGTGGTGACGGCGTTCATCGTGTACGTCGACAAGGAGGGCTACAACGACAACTCCGACGGCTCCCTCGATCTCCTCGACGCGTTCTACTACGCGACCGTCACCCTCTCCACCACCGGGTACGGCGACATCACGCCGGTCAGCGACGGCGCCCGGCTCACCAACATCTTCGTCATCACGCCGCTGCGCGTGCTGTTTCTGATCATCCTGGTCGGCACCACCCTCGAGGCCCTCACCGAACGCACCCGGGAAGAGTGGCGACTGAATCGCTGGAGGTCCACGTTGCGCGATCACACCGTCGTCGTCGGTTTTGGGACCAAGGGCAGGTCCGCGATCAAGACCGTCTGCGCGACCGGGCTGTCGAAGGAGCGGGTCGTGGTGGTCGACCCCAGCTCCAAGGCGATCGACGCGGCCACCGCGGACGGGTACGCCGGTGTCATAGGGGACGCCACACGCAGCGAGGTGCTGAAGCGCGCCGAGCTGCACCGGGCACGGCAGATCATCATCGCGACACAGCGCGACGACACGGCGGTCCTGGTGGCCCTGACGGCACGGCAGCTCAACCGGGGCGCGAAGATCGTGGCCGCGGTGCGGGAGGAGGAGAACGCCCCGCTGCTAAAGCAGTCCGGTGCCGACGCGGTCATCACCAGCGCCAGCGCGGCCGGGCGACTGCTGGGACTCTCCGTGCTCAGCCCTTCGGCCGGCATGGTCATGGAGGACCTCATCCAGCAGGGGTCCGGAATGGACATCATCGAACGCCCGGTCATAAAGGCCGAGGTGGGCAAGACGCCTCGGGAGACCGCCGACCTGGTGGTGAGCGTCGTACGCGGGCACCGGGTGCTCGGTTACGACGATCCGGACGTCGGGAAGCTGGAGCTGACGGACCGGCTGATCACGATCGTGCGGGCGACGCCGGGCACGCAGGTCGCCCCCGACATCCGCCCCCTGCCCCGGAGTTGAGTCGAGGCCGTGCGGGGCCTCCGCCGCCCCGCACGGCCTCGTCCCGGCACGGCTACTTGCGGTTGTACAGCCGCATCGTGACCGGGCCGAAGACCAGCACGAACAGGGCGGACCAGCCCAGCGTCCAGGCGACCTCGCCGGCCGGCCAGTCGCCCGCCATCAGCCCGCGCACCGCGGACGCCAGATGGGTGACGGGGCTGTTGTTGACGAACGCCTGGAGCCAGCCCGGCATGGTGCGCGGGTCGACGAAGACGTTGGACAGGAAGGTGAGCGGGAAGATCACCATCATGCTGACGCCCATCACCGACTTCTCGGTGCGCAGCATCAGCCCGAACATCGTCCAGATCCACGAGAAGGCGAACGAGAACAGCACCAGCAGCGCGATCCCCGCGAGCACACCGGCCACGCCGCCGTCGGCCCGGTAGCCGAGGATCATGCCGACGGTCAGCATCACCACCGACGCGATGGTGTAGCGCAGGGCGTCGCCGAGCAGATAGCCGACCATCGTCGAGGGCCGCCAGATCGGCAGGCTGCGGAACCGGTCGAAGACACCCTTCTCGATGTCCGTGTTGACCGAGACACCGGTGTACATCGTGATCATCACGACCGACATCACCAGGATGCCCGGCAGCAGGAACTGGATGTACTCCTTCGGCGAGCCGGCCAGCGCCCCGCCGAACAGGTACGTGTACATCAGCACCATCATGATCGGGAACGCCGTGACGTCGAACAGCTGCTCGGGCACGTGCTTGATCTTCAACACGGCGCGCCAGCCGAAGGTCATGGAGGCGGACCAGGCGCTGGGCCGGGGCGGGCGCTCCTTGGCGACCAGCAGTTCGGCGAGGGAGTCGGTGCGCACCGGGGCGAGCCCGCCGCTCTCGGTCGGGGTCGTGGTGCTCATGCCGCCACCTCGTCCTTCGGGTCGTGGGAGTCGTCCCGGCCGGGCCGGGGCTGCTGCGTGTCGTGGCCGGTGAGGGCCAGGAACACCTCGTCCAGGCTGGGCTGGCCGAGGGAGAAGTTGTCGACGGTGATGCCGGCGCGCGCGAGTTCGTTCAGCGCGCGGGCGGCGTGCTCGGCGGCGGTGTCGTGGCTGGCGGCCGCGGCGAGGCGGGCGGTCAGCGCCACCGGGTCGGGGTCCGTCTGCACCTGCGCGTCGAGGGCGCGGCGCAGCAGGTCGGCGGCGATCGGCCGCTGCTCCGGGTCCCGCAGCCGCAGATGCACGGATCCGGCGCCGACGGACGCCTTCAGCTCGCCCTTGGTGCCCTCGGCGATCACCTTGCCGCGGTCGATGACGGCGATCCGGGACGCCAGCTGGTCGGCCTCGTCCAGGTACTGCGTGGTCAGCAGCACCGTCGTGCCCTGGGCGACGACCGCGCGCACGATGTCCCACACCTGGTTGCGGCTGCGCGGGTCCAGGCCGGTGGTGGGCTCGTCGAGGAAGAGCAGGTCGGGCGTGTTGAGGATGGACGCGGCGATGTCGATGCGGCGCCGCATGCCGCCCGAGTAGTGCTTGACCTGCTTCCCCGCGGCCTCCGTGAGCCCGAAGGCCTCCAGGAGCTGGGCGGCGCGGGTGCGGGCCGCGGGCTTGCGGTGGCCGAGGAGCCGGGCCAGGAGGACCAGGTTCTCGGCGCCGGTGAGGTCCTCGTCCACGGACGCGTACTGGCCGGTGAGGCTCACCCGGCCGCGCACCTCGTCGGCCTCGCGCACGATGTCGTGACCGAAGACGTGGGCCTCGCCGCCGTCGGGACGCAGCAGGGTGGCGAGCATTTTCACCGTGGTGGTCTTGCCCGCGCCGTTCGGGCCCAGGACGCCGTACACCGTGCCGGTCGGCACGGCCAGATCGACCCCGTCGACGGCCCGGGTCTCACCGAAGGTCTTGACCAGGCCCGCTGTCTCGATCGCCAGGCCGGACGTCTGCGTGCTCATGTGGGTCCTTCCGCGTGCTCGGGCTACGCATGGACTGACTTTCACGGTCGCGCAAACTCATCGCTCCCGCACACGCATTTCCGACGGCGGCAAGGGACGCCGGGCGTCACGGGGGTACGGTCCCCTTCATGCATGCGATCACGATTCCCGAACCCGGTGGGCCCGAGGCGCTGGTGTGGGACGAGGTCCCCGACCCCGTGCCCGGCGAGGGCGAGGTGCTGGTGGAGGTGGTGGCCGGTGCCGTGAACCGGGCCGACATCCTCCAGCGGCAGGGCCACTACAACCCGCCGCCCGGCGCGTCCCCCTATCCCGGTCTCGAATGCTCCGGACGGATCGCCGCGCTCGGCCCCGGGGTGGGCGGCTGGGCCGTCGGCGACGAGGTCTGCGCGCTGCTCTCCGGCGGCGGTTACGCCGAGAAGGTCGCGGTCCCGGCCGGGCAGCTGCTGCCGGTGCCCGAGGGGCTGACCGTCGACCAGGCCGCGGCGCTCCCGGAGGTCGTCTGCACGGTCTGGTCGAACGTCTTCATGATCGCCCACCTGCGTCCCGGTGAGACGTTCCTGGTGCACGGCGGCTCCAGCGGCATCGGCACCATGGCGATCCAGCTCGCCAAGGCCGTCGGCGCGAAGGTCGCCGTCACGGCGGGCACCGAGGAGAAGCTGGAGCGCTGCGCCGAACTGGGCGCGGACATCCTGATCAACTACCGCGAGCAGGACTTCGTCGCGGAGCTGAAGGCCGCCACCGACGGCGCCGGCGCGGACGTCATCCTCGACAACATGGGCGCCAAGTACCTGGACCGCAACGTCCGGGCCCTCGCCGTCAACGGCCGGCTCGCGATCATCGGCATGCAGGGCGGCGTCAAGGGCGAGCTGAACATCGGCGCGCTCCTCGGCAAGCGCGCCGCCATCAGCGCGACCACGCTGCGCGCCCGGCCCACGACGGAGAAGGCCGCGATCGTCGCGGCGGTACGGGAGCACGTCTGGCCGCTCGTCTCCGCCGGCCACGTCCGCCCGGTCATCGACCGCGAGATCCCCATGCAGGACGCGGCCGCCGCGCACCGGGTGGTGGAGGACAGCGACCACATCGGCAAGGTGCTGCTGGTGACACCGAACTGAGCGGAGCAGGCCCCCGGCGACCCGGCGACGTCGCGGCACCCGTCGCCGCCGCGCCGTGACGGCCGAAGCGCGGCGCAGGACGACGCCTTGCCGGCCGACGCGTCCCACCGGCCGCCGACACCGTGAATCCTGCGCGCTGCGGGCGCTGCGGGCGCTGCGGGCGCTGCGGGCACACGGACACACGGGCACCGCGGGCACCGCGAGCACCACGGGGACTGCGGGGACTGTGGTCACCGTCGACACCATGCGCACCGAGCGCACCGTGGGCACCACGCACTGTGAACACCGTGGGCACCACGCGCGCCTTGAGGCCGAAGCGCCCGGGGACGACGCGCGTACCGCCGCACCGCGCGTACCGGCGCTTCCCGGGACAGCCGGGCCCGGGACCGTGCGCACCCGCTCGCACCCCCCGTACCGGCGCTCCCCGGGACAGCCGGGCCCGGGGACCGTGGGCACCCGCTCGCACACCGTGGCCCGGCCGCCCGCCTAGGGCACGCCGCCGCCCTGGCGCATCCGCAGGGCGACGAAGGCGAGGCCGAGGCCCAGGCCGATCAGCATCAGTCCGCTGCCCAGCGGCAGGATGCGCAGCACGGGCTCGACGGCGGGCTCGCCGCCCGCGACCGGGTCCGGCACGGCCGACCGCGAGGACGTGCCGGGCACCGGGACCGCCTCCTGCGAGGCGGGCGCCTGCGGGACGGTGCCGGCCTCGCCGGGCGCCCGGGACGCGGCCCCGTCGCCCTCCGGGCGCGGCGCGCCGGTCCCGTCGTCCGGCGGCTCGGTCGCACCGTCGGCGTCCCTGCCGCCGCCGTCCGCGTCCTCGTCGGCCGCCTCGTCGCGTCCCGGCCGCTCACGGGGGCCGGCGCCGCGCGACTCCTCGTCGGCCGCCTCGCGCCGCCCGGGCCGCTCCCGGCCCTCCCCCGGCCGGCTCCCGGCCCGGGACGGCGTCCGGGACGGCGAGGCCGACGGTGACGGCGAGGCCGAGGTGTCGTTCTCGTCCTCGTCCTCGTCCGCGTCCTCGTCCGCGTTGTCGGGCGAGGGCCGGGCGACCACACGGGTCTCCTCCGCCCCGTGGGCCACGGCCGTGCCGAGGGGTGCCGCACCGGGGCCGTGCGGCACCACCACCGTCCCCGCCCCCAGCACTACCGCCGCCCCCACTACACGCAGCCATGAAGTCACGACCGTGACCTCCCGCGCCGGCCGGTGCTCGGTCACACCGCCGGCAAGATGGGCCGGATGGACGCCCAACAGCCTCGCATTCCCGTATGAACCCGGCATGCCGGATACCGCCGTAAGGTCGACCCGCTCGTGCGGACCGCGGTCTCCGTCTCTTCCGGGGGCACCGCCGAAGTGCGCCGCGGGTGTGCGCGACAATGGCCGCATGGAGATGCCGAGGAACGAACGGTCGCCGGAGAATCCGCAGATCCTGGTCGTCGGCCAGGACGGTATGGCGCTCAGCGGCGGCACCGGAGACGAGGACTCCCGCGAGACCCCGGTGACGGAGCAGGTCGAACAGCCGGCGAAGGTCATGCGGATCGGCAGCATGATCAAGCAGCTGCTGGAGGAGGTGCGGGCGGCTCCTCTCGACGAGGCCAGCCGGGCCCGGCTGAAGGAGATCCACGCCAGTTCGGTGAAGGAACTGGAGGACGGTCTGGCCCCGGAGCTGGTCGAGGAACTGGAGCGGCTCTCCCTGCCCTTCACGGACGAGGCCACCCCGAGCGACGCCGAACTGAGGATCGCGCAGGCCCAGTTGGTGGGCTGGCTGGAGGGCCTCTTCCACGGCATCCAGACCACGCTCTTCGCCCAGCAGATGGCCGCGCGCGCCCAGCTGGAGCAGATGCGCCGCGCTCTGCCCCCGGGCGTCGGCGACGGCCAGGAGGACCCGCACATCGGCGGGCGCTCCGGCGGCCCGTACCTGTAGCCCCACCGTCCACCGAACGGCGCGAAGGGCCCGGCAGATGCTGCCGGGCCCTTCGTCGTCCGCTCGGTCGCGGCCGGAGGGTCAGGACGGCGGGTTGCCCGTCGAGACCTTGAGGGTGATCTCCGGCATGTTCTCGGGGTCGACGTCCGTGCCGGCCGGCGGGAACTGGTCGCGCACGGAGCCCTCGCCGTAGGTGTTCTCGTCCACCTTGATGATCTTGAAGTCGCCCCAGCCGGCGGCCTGCAGGCACTCCTTCACCGAGCCGATGTACTTGAACTTGAAGTTGGGCAGCCGGATCTTCTCGGGGTCGTTGTACGACTCCTGCGGCTCCTCGCACTCCTCCGCGTCGATCTTCTTGGAGGTGTCGGGACCGCGGTAGCCCGCCGCCTTGGTCGGCGACGCCGTCGCCGTGGCGCCGCCCCCGCCGCCCTGCGGCTCCTTTTCGCCGCCGTTCATCATCAGCGCCGTGACCAGCCCGCCGACGGCGAGCAGGGACACCACGACCGAACCGATGATCACCGGCTTGTTCCGGCCGCCGCCCGAACCGCCGGACGCCGACTGCTGGGGCGTGATGTTGTACGGCGGCGGTGTCGCCGGACCCTGCGGGGAGTACGCCGCCGGGCCGGCCGTCTGGTAGCCGCCCTGCTGCGGGTAGCCGTACGCCGGGGACGGCGCCGGGGTCCCGTACGGGTTCGGGGCCGGCGTCGGCTGGTAGGGCGTGTGCACGTTGCCCGCGGGCGTCGGGTTCGTCTGGTCGACCGGCGGGAACACCGCGGAGCCGACGCCGGCGCCGCTCTGCGCCTGCGAGCCGGGGACGATGCTCGGCGGCGCCGGCTGGAAGGACTGCGCCACCCGCAGGCACTCGCCGCGCATGGCCTCGGCGCTGGGGAAACGCTCGTTGGGGTTCTTCTTCAGGGCGCGGGTGATCAGCGCGTCCACGGCCGGCGGCAGCGCGCGGTTGATGGAGGACGCGGTCGGCGGCTCCTCCTGCACGTGCGCGTAGGCGATCGCCAGTGGCGAGTCCGCGTCGAACGGCAGCCGCCCGGTGACCAGTTGGAAGAGCATGATGCCGACCGAGTACAGGTCGGAGCGCGCGTCGACGCCGCGGCCGAGGGCCTGCTCGGGCGAGAGGTACTGCGGGGTGCCGACGACCATGCCGGTCTGCGTCATCGACGTCACACCGGACTGCATGGCGCGGGCGATGCCGAAGTCCATCACCTTGACCACGCCGCGCTTGGTCATCATCACGTTGCCCGGCTTGATGTCGCGGTGGACCAGCCCCATCTCGTGGCTGATCTCCAGCGCCGCCAGCACGTCCGCGGTGATCTTCAGCGCCTTGTCGGCGGGCATCGCGCCCTGCTGCCGCACGTCCTCGTCGAGCACGGAGCCCAGCGGGCGGCCCTCGACGTACTCCATGACGATGTACGGCGTCGTCATGCCGTCCACGTCGTCCTCGCCCGTGTCGAAGACGGAGACGATGTTGGTGTGCGTGAGCTTCGCCACGGACTGGGCCTCGCGGCGGAAGCGCTCACGGAAGGCCTGTTCCCGGCCGAGTTCCGTGTGCAATGTCTTGATCGCGACCTGGCGGTCGAGCACGCTGTCGTAGGCGAGGTGCACCGACGCCATGCCGCCCTGGCCGAGCAGGTCACGCAGTTGGTACCGTCCGCCGGCGAGCGCCCGCCCCGCGTACTGGCCCTGTGCGCCGTCCTGGCTCATGTTCCCCGTCCCCCGTAGCCTCTCCGGCGCCGCCGTCCGTGACTGTCCCGTCGACCGCTTCGTCGTAGATCCAATGTGCTATTCCCGGCCAAGTCTGCCCCAGGGCACTGACACGTCAAGCGCGGTGCCCGTTCCGTGACCGTACGCGAAAGAAGCGTCGCGGAAGCGTTACAGGGGTCGTACGACCGGTACACGGAATTTGCACGACAGTACGGGGTGAGGGTTTCATGACCGGTCCGTCGCGTGCCGGTCGGGGCAGGCCGTCCCGGACCGGAGGCCCCCGCGAAGGCTGTAGCGTGGCCGACGGAGACCGTAACAACACCGCGCGCACCGCGGGCAGAAACGACGGCGAGGACTGATGGCACAGCAGCAGCGCGCTCAGGGCCCGTCCGACCCCGAGGCGACTGGCGGCGGCAACTCGGACGCGCCGGACAACTGGGGCAACGGCGGGCTTGTCGGCGACGGCCGGTACCGGCTGACCCACCGGCTCGGCCGGGGCGGCATGGCCGAGGTGTTCGCCGCCGAGGACGTGCGGCTCGGGCGCACCGTCGCCGTCAAGCTGCTCCGCTCCGACCTCGCCGAGGACCCCGTCTCCAAGGCGCGCTTCACGCGCGAGGCGCAGTCGGTGGCCGGTCTCAACCACCACGCGATCGTCGCCGTGTACGACTCCGGCGAGGACGTCGTCGGCGGCCAGTCCGTGCCGTACATCGTGATGGAGCTGGTCGAGGGCCGCACCATCCGCGACCTGTTGATGAACGCCGAGGCGCCGGGCCCCGAGCAGGCGCTGATCATCGTCTCCGGTGTCCTGGAGGCGCTCGCCTACTCGCACCAGCACGGCATCGTGCACCGCGACATCAAGCCCGCCAACGTGATCATCACCCACAACGGCGCCGTGAAGGTGATGGACTTCGGCATCGCCCGCGCGCTGCACGGCGCGTCCACGACGATGACGCAGACCGGCATGGTCATGGGCACGCCCCAGTACCTCTCCCCGGAGCAGGCGCTCGGCAAGGCCGTCGACCACCGCTCCGACCTGTACGCCACCGGCTGCCTGATGTACGAGCTGCTGGCGCTGCGGCCCCCGTTCACCGGTGAGACGCCGCTGTCGGTGGTCTACCAGCACGTCCAGGACATCCCCACGCCTCCGTCGGAGGCCTCGGACGGCTGCCCGCCGGAGCTGGACGGCCTGGTCATGCGCTCCCTCGCCAAGGAGCCCGACGACCGTTTCCAGACCGCCGAGGAGATGCGCGGCCTGGTCCAGTACGCGCTGCAGATGCTGTACGACCAGGGCGGCCACACCGGCACCTGGAACACCGGCCCGGTCCACATGCACGAGGGCCGGCACACTCCCGCGGCGGGCTTCGCGGGCACGACCGCGATGCCGCACCCGGACGCCTCCAGCACGGCGGCCATCCCGCAGCCGATACTGCCCTCCGGGTACGGCGGCCGGGACGACGGTGGCTTCGAGGGCCACGGCAACAAGGGCAGCGGGCGCGGCAAGCTGTGGGTCCTCGCGGTGCTCGCCGTGATCGCCATCGCGGCGGGTGTCGCGCTGGCGCTGAACAACGGCGGCGGAGGCGGGGGCGGCGACGAGCCGACCACCTCGCCGACCACCTCGCAGTCCACCGAGGACGAGACCTCCAGCGAGACGCCGAGCGACGAGGCGACCGAGGAGACGACCGACCCGGGCACCGGCACCGGCACGGAACCGGGCACGAGCACCGGCGGCGACTGGGACCAGACGTACACGCCGTCCGAGACGCCGTCCCAGCCGGAGTCGGAGGAGCCGAGCGCCCCGCCGACCGCCTCGCAGCCCACCGGCACGGGCGGCACGAACACCGGCGGCACCGACCCCGGCACCGACGCGGGCGGCACGGACGCCGGCGGCACGGACGCGGGCGGCACGGACGCCGGCGGTACCGACGCGGGCGGCACGGACGCCGGTGGCACGGACGCGGGCGGTACGGACGCCGGCGGCACCGGGACCACCGTCGGCAACGTGGGCGGCTGACCCACCGCCCGTCCTCCGCCTCGGTTCCTGCGCGCCGGTTGCTCCATGCCGGTTCCTTGCGTCGGTCCTTTGCGTCGGTCTCTTGCGGCGGTTCCTCCGTCGTCGTACTCCGTGTCGGTTTCCTCGGCGCCGGTTGTTCCGTCGTCGTGCTCCGCGCCGGTTCCTCCGCGCCGGTTCCTCCTCGCCGGTTCCTCCGGCGTCGTGCTCCGTGTCGGTTGCTCCGCGCCGGTTCTTCCGTGCCGGTCGCGGAACTCGGCCCTTCCCGTGCCCGGGGTGGCCGGGATAACGTGCCGTTGCTCCGGCCTCCTGCAAGGCTGTGACCAGCGCCTTGACCCGTCTTCCCCGATTTACTTGGAAATCCAAGCAAAATCGCAGGTCAGGAGGGGTTTCACAGAAATGTGCAGCACTGGGTACCGTGCCTATTGCAGGGCGCTCGCCGGGGCACCTGTCACGCCTGTTCCCGGCCGAGTGGCACCCACCCCGTGCCCGGTGGTCGAGCAACAGGTGAGCCGCACTGGCCTACCGGCAACCCCGGGGGCCGGACCGACGGAGGAGCACACGTGACCGTGGAGAGCACTGCCGCGCGCACACCGCGACGCAGCGCCGGAACGAAGGCCGGCACCACCGGCACCAAGCGCACCACCAGCACCACCAAGAAGGCCACCGCCGCCCGGAAGAACACCGGGAAGAGCACGGAGCCCGCCCTCGTCCAGCTGCTGACGCCCGAGGGCAAGCGCGTCAAGAACGCCGAGTTCGACCCCTACGTCGACGGCATCACCGCCGAGGAGCTGCGCGGCCTGTACCGCGACATGGTGCTCACCCGACGCTTCGACGCCGAGGCCACCTCCCTGCAGCGCCAGGGCGAGCTGGGCCTGTGGGCCTCGCTGCTCGGCCAGGAGGCGGCGCAGATCGGTTCCGGCCGGGCCCTGCGGGACGACGACTACGTCTTCCCGACCTACCGGGAGCACGGCGTCGCCTGGTGCCGCGGGGTGGACCCGACCAACCTGCTCGGCATGTTCCGCGGCGTGAACAACGGCGGCTGGGACCCGAACGGCAACAACTTCCACCTCTACACGATCGTCATCGGCTCCCAGACGCTGCACGCCACCGGCTACGCGATGGGCATCACCAAGGACGGCGCGGACAGCGCGGTCATCGCGTACTTCGGTGACGGCGCCTCCAGCCAGGGCGACGTGGCCGAGGCCTTCACCTTCTCCGCGGTCTACAACGCCCCGGTGGTGTTCTTCTGCCAGAACAACCAGTGGGCGATCTCCGAGCCGACCGAGAAGCAGTCCCGTGTGCCGCTGTACCAGCGCGCGCAGGGCTTCGGCTTCCCGGGCGTCCGCGTGGACGGCAACGACGTGCTGGCGAACCTGGCCGTCACCAAGTGGGCCCTGGAGCGGGCCCGCGCCGGTGAGGGTCCGACGCTGGTCGAGGCGTTCACGTACCGCATGGGCGCGCACACCACCTCCGACGACCCGACCCGGTACCGCGGCGACGAGGAGCGGCTGGCCTGGGAGGCCAAGGACCCGATCCTGCGCCTCCGCCGCTACCTGGAGGCCTCGAACCACGCGGACGAGGGTTTCTTCGCGGAACTGGAGGCCGAGAGCGAGGCGTTGGGCAAACGAGTGCGCGAGGCGGTCCGTGCCATGCCCGACCCGGACCACTTCGCCATCTTCGAGAACGTGTACGCGGACGGCCACGCGCTCGTGGACGAGGAGCGGGCGCAGTTCGCCGCCTACCAGGCGTCGTTCGCGGACGAGGACGGGGGTAAGTGACATGGCGGAGACGGTGACATCCAAGAACATGGCCCTGGCCAAGGCGATCAACGAGTCGCTGCGGCGTGCCCTGGACGCGGACCCGAAGGTCGTCGTCATGGGTGAGGACGTCGGCAAGCTCGGCGGCGTGTTCCGGGTGACGGACGGCCTGCAGAAGGACTTCGGCGAGAGCCGCGTCATCGACACCCCGCTCGCCGAGTCGGGCATCGTCGGCACGGCGATCGGCCTGGCCCTGCGCGGCTACCGCCCGGTGGTGGAGATCCAGTTCGACGGCTTCGTCTTCCCGGCGTACGACCAGATCGTCACGCAGCTGGCGAAGATGCACGCCCGCTCGCTGGGCAAGGTCAAGCTCCCGGTCGTCGTGCGCATCCCCTACGGCGGCGGCATCGGCGCGGTGGAGCACCACTCCGAGTCCCCGGAGTCGCTGTTCGCGCACGTCGCGGGCCTGAAGATCGTCAGCCCGTCCAACGCGTCGGACGCGTACTGGATGATGCAGCAGGCCGTCCAGAGCGACGACCCGGTGATCTTCTTCGAGCCGAAGCGGCGCTACTGGGACAAGGGCGAGGTCGACACCGAGGCGATCCCCGGCCCGCTGCACACCGCGCGCGTGGTGCGCGAGGGCACGGACCTGACGCTCGCCGCGTACGGCCCGATGGTGAAGCTCTGCCGGGAGGTCGCCGACGCGGCGGCCGAGGAGGGCCGCTCCCTGGAGGTCCTCGACCTGCGGTCGGTCTCCCCGATCGACTTCGACTCGATCCAGGCGTCGGTGGAGAGGACGCGCCGGCTGGTCGTCGTCCACGAGGCACCGGTGTTCTTCGGTTCCGGCGCGGAGATCGCCGCGCGGATCACGGAGCGCTGCTTCTACCACCTGGAGGCCCCCGTGCTGCGGGTCGGCGGCTACCACGCGCCGTACCCGCCGGCCCGTCTGGAGGAGTCCTACCTCCCGGACCTGGACCGGGTGCTCGATGCCGTCGACCGCTCGCTGGCGTACTGAGGAGAGGGTCGTGACGACGATGACGAACGCGTCCGTACGCGAGTTCAAGATGCCGGACGTGGGCGAGGGCCTGACCGAGGCCGAGATCCTCAAGTGGTACGTGCAGCCCGGTGACACGGTCACCGACGGCCAGGTGGTCTGCGAGGTCGAGACGGCGAAGGCGGCCGTCGAACTGCCCATCCCCTACGACGGCGTGGTCCGCGCGCTGCACTTCCCGGAGGGCACCACGGTCGACGTGGGCACGTCCATCATCGCGGTGGACGTCTCCGGCGGCGCGGCTCCGGCGACGGAGGCACCCGCACCGGCCGCCGAGCCGGAGCCGGTGCCAGAGGAGCCGGCGGCCGGGCCGGCGGCCCGCCAGCCGGTCCTGGTCGGCTACGGCGTGGCGACGTCCTCGACGCGCCGCCGCCCGCGCAAGCCGGCGGCGCCCGACGCCGCGGCCCAGCAGGCGGCGGTGGCCGTGCAGCAGGAGCTGAACGGCCACGCCCCGGCGGCGCCCGCCGCGGGCGCGCCGCGCCCCCTGGCGAAGCCCCCGGTGCGCAAGCTGGCGAAGGACCTCGGCGTCGACCTGGCCTCGGTCACCCCGACCGGCCCGGACGGCATCATCACCCGCGAGGACGTCCACGCGGCGGTGGCGGCGGCGCCGCAGGCCGCCCCGGAGACGGCGGCCCCGGCCGCCGTGACCGCCCCCGCGCCCGTCGCGGCCCCGGCGCCGTCCGACACCGCCCGCGAGACGCGGATCCCGGTCAAGGGCGTGCGCAAGGCCACGGCGGCGGCGATGGTCGGCTCGGCGTTCACGGCGCCGCACGTCACGGAGTTCGTGACGGTCGACGTGACCCGCACGATGAAGCTGGTCGAGGAGCTGAAGCAGGACAAGGAGTTCGCGGGCCTGCGCGTGAACCCGCTCCTGCTGATCGCCAAGGCTCTGCTGGTCGCGATCCGGCGCAATCCCGACATCAACGCCTCCTGGGACGAGGCGGCCCAGGAGATCGTGGTCAAGCACTACGTCAACCTGGGCATCGCGGCGGCCACTCCGCGCGGCCTGATCGTCCCGAACATCAAGGACGCCCACGCCAAGACGCTGCCGCAACTGGCCGAGTCCCTGGGTGAACTGGTGTCCACGGCCCGCGAGGGCAAGACCTCCCCGGCGGCGATGCAGGGCGGCACGGTGACGATCACCAACGTCGGCGTCTTCGGCGTCGACACGGGCACGCCGATCCTCAACCCGGGCGAGTCCGCGATCCTCGCGGTCGGTGCGATCAAGCCCCAGCCGTGGGTCCACAAGGGCAAGGTCAAGCCGCGTCAGGTCACCACGCTGGCGCTCTCCTTCGACCACCGCCTGGTCGACGGCGAGCTGGGCTCCAAGGTCCTGGCCGACGTGGCCGCGATCCTGGAACAGCCCAAGCGCCTGATCACCTGGGCCTGATCACCTGGGCTGATCACCTGCGCTGATCACCTGGGCTGATCACCTGGGCTGATCACCTGGGCCTGATCATCTGGGCCCGACCCGTCCGGGCCCGACCGTCCGGGCCGGCCGGCGGGTCCTGGTACCGGAACGGCGGTGGCCTCCACCCGTGGGTGGGGGCCACCGCCGTCGGACGTCCGGTGGCGCGTCCGCGCCGGTCACCAGCTCGCCGGATTGCCAGCTCGCCGGATTGCCGGGTCGCCGGGTCGCCGGTTCAGATCCTGCCGAAGCCGTAGGACAGGAGCTTCTTGGCGTCCTTCTCGCGCTGGGCGGCGGAGGACGAGGCGAGGACCGTGCCGATGACCGTCTTGCCGTTCCTCGTCGCGGCGAACACCAGGCAGTACTTGGCCTCCGGACCCGAGCCGGTCTTCACACCGATCGTGCCGCTGTAGCTGCTGAGCAGCGTGTTCGTGTTGTTCCACGGCGCCATCGTGCGGATGCTGCCCGTCTTGGTGACGGTCTTCGCCGTGTACTTCTTCGTCTTCACGATCGAGCGGAACGTCGAGTTCTTCATCGCGCTGCCGGCGATCTTCGTCAGATCGCGCGGCGTGGAGTAGTTCTTGCCGTTCCCGATGCCGTCGAACGAGTCGAAGCTGGTGTTCTTCAGACCCAGCTTCTTCGCCTCCGCGTTCATCTTGCCGATGAACGACTTCACGCGCGCCGAACGCGTCTTGCCGGTGCCGAACTTGTCCGCCAGCGCGTACGCCGCGTCGCAGCCGGAGGGCAGCATCAGCCCGTACAGCAGCTGGCGCACGGTCACCTTGTCGCCGACGATCAGCCGCGCCGACGAGGCGTTGTGCTTCACGATGTAGTCGCTGTACGCCATCTGGATCGTGACCTTGGCGTCCAGGTTCAGGTTCTTCTGGGCCAGCACGACCTTCGCGGTCATGATCTTCGTCGTCGAGCCGGTGGAGCGACGCGTGTCCGCCGCCTTGGTGTAAAGCGACTTTCCGTTCCCGTTGTTCATCACGTAGCCGCCCTTGGCGACGATCGTGGGAGCGGTGGCGGCCTGCGCGGGCGCCGCGTGGAGGGCTCCGGCCGCGAGCACGGCGCCGGTGGTCATGGCGACGCCGACGGCTCTGCGGAGGCGGATGCCCTGAATGCCGTTGTTCAAGTGAGGTACCCCGATGGTGTTGAAAGCCCCGATGGTGTGGATGAGTTGAGGTGCGGAAGAGCGGACGAACCGAGGTGCGGCCGACAAGGGGGCCGCGTCTTTCTGACTCGCGGCGCACCCGGATGGTTGTGCGCGGGACGCGGGGCGTTTCCGCACGCCGGAGTCCGCGTGCACAGTCCGCATCGTGGACGAATTCTTCCACGCGTACGTGTTGTATCTATCCTGTCGGCATGAGTCTGGCCGCCGTGAAGCAACCCCCTGCCGCCGACCGCGTCTACGCGCACGTCAAGCAGAGCGTCCTGGACCGCCGTTACGAGGGCGGGACGCTGCTCACCGAGGGCGAGCTGGCCGAGGCCGTCGGCGTCTCGCGCACCCCGGTCCGTGAGGCGCTGCTGCGTCTCGAGGTGGAAGGGCTGATCAAGCTCTATCCGAAGAAGGGCGCCCTGGTGCTGCCGGTCTCCGCGCAGGAGATCGCCGATGTCGTGGAGACCCGGCTGCTCGTCGAGGAGCACACGGCCCGCAAGGTCGTCCCCGCGCCGCCCGGACTCATCGAGCGCCTGGAGGAGCTGCTCGCCCGGCAGAAGGAGCAGGCCGCCGCCGGTGACTTCGCCGGGGCCTCCGTCTCCGACCGGTGCTTCCACGCCGAGATCGTCCGCAGCGGCGGCAACGAGATCCTCTCGCGTCTCTACGACCAGCTCCGCGACCGCCAGTTGCGCATGGGCGTCGCCGTGATGCACTCCCACCCCGACCGCCTCGCCAAGACCCTCGCCGAGCACGAGGAGATCCTCCAGGCGCTGCGCTCCGGCGACCCGGAGGCGGCCGTCGCCGTCGTCCACCGGCACATCAGCTGGTTCTCCCACCTGGCCCGGGGTGAGGTGCGATGAGCGACGTGCGCGGAGGGTCCGCCGGCCTGCCCGGTGATCCTCCCGGCGGGCGGCGCGCGCTGGCCGTGTGGGGCATCGGCGTCTCGGTGTACTTCGTCGCCGTCATCTTCCGTACGTCGCTGGGCGTGGCCGGGCTGGACGCGGCCGACCGCTTCGGCGTCAACGCCTCGGCGCTGTCCACGTTCTCCATCCTCCAGCTGCTGGTCTACGCGGGCATGCAGATACCCGTCGGGCTGCTGGTGGACCGGCTCGGCACCAAGAAGGTGCTGGGCATCGGCGCCGTGCTGTTCACGGCCGGGCAGCTGGGGTTCGCGTTCTCCCCGTCGTACGGCATGGCGCTGGCCTCGCGGGCGCTGCTGGGCTGCGGGGACGCGCTGACGTTCATCAGCGTGCTGCGGCTGGGCACCCGGTGGTTCCCGGCCCGGCGCGGGCCGCTGGTCGCGCAGATGGCGGGGCTGGTCGGCATGGCGGGCAACCTCGTCTCCACGCTGGTCATCGCGCGGCTGCTGCACGGCATCGGCTGGACGGCGGCGTTCGCGGGCAGCGCGGTCGCCGGCGCGGTGGTGTTCGTGCTGCTGGTGCTGTTCCTGAAGGACCACCCCGAGGGCCACGCACCGGAACCCGTGCCGCACCAGGGCGCCGCCTACGTGCGCCGGCAGGTCGCCGCCTCCTGGCGGGAGCCGGGGACCAGGCTCGGGCTGTGGGTGCACTTCACCACCCAGTTCCCGGCGATGGTGTTCCTGCTGCTGTGGGGCCTGCCGTTCCTGGTCGAGGCGCAGGGCCTGTCCCGCGCGGTCGCCGGTGAACTGCTCACCCTCGTCGTGCTGTCCAACATGGCGGTCGGGCTGGTCTACGGCCAGATCGTCGCCCGGCACCACGGGGCGCGGCTGCCGCTGGCGCTCGGGACGGTGGGCGCGACGGCACTGCTGTGGGCGGCGACCCTCGCCTACCCGGCCGACACCGCGCCGATGTGGCTGCTGGTGGTGCTGTGCACGGTGCTGGGCGCCTGCGGGCCGGCGTCGATGATCGGGTTCGACTTCGCGCGGCCCGCCAACCCGCCGGAGCGGCAGGGCACGGCGTCCGGGATCACCAACATGGGCGGCTTCGTCGCCTCCATGACCACGCTGTTCGCCATCGGTGTGCTGCTGGACGCGACGGGCGACGACTACACCGTCGCCTTCTCGGCGGTGTTCGTGCTGCAGGCGCTGGGGGTCACGCAGATCCTGCGGCTGCGGAGGCGGGCGGCGCGCGCCGAGCGGGAGCGGTTGGTGGCGAGCCGCGTGACGTCGGTCCACGTGCCCGTGTAGCACGCCCGGCGCGGCCGGCACCGGGGCCGGACGGGACGGTGACGGTGACGGTGACGAGCGACTGCGGGCGCCTGCCTCGCTCTCCGCTTACTCCGGCAGTCCGGGCCGCTCCGAACGCTCTCCGCTCTCTCCGGTTGCTCCGAACGCTCTGCGCTCTCCGGCGCTCCGGTTGCTCCGAGCGCTCTCCGCTCTCTCCGGCGCTCCGGTTGCTCCGAGCGCTCTCCGCGAGCGGTCCCTCCGGTCGCCCACCCGTGCCGCCCGGCGGCACGACGGCCGGCGGGGACGGCAGGGGGGGGGGCCGCCCCCCCGCCCGCCGTTACGGAGTCACCGCGAAGTGCCGCAGGATCGCCGCCGTCAGATCCGGGTCGCCCTCGGCCTTCACCCGGTCCGCCACGGCCTCCGGGGTCACCCGGCCGCAGGCCAGGCGGACGTAGGTCTCCCAGTCCATGGCGAGGGTGGCGGCGGGGCCGAGTGCCGGGGCCGTCTCCAGGGTGCCGCGGCCCTGGATGTCGACGCGGACGGTGCGCAGGAACTCCACCGGCCCGTGCACGTCGATGACCACGGCCGAGCTGCGCGGCGCCTGCGCGTCCTCGGCCACCACGCGCGGCAGTTCGGCGAGCAGCACGTCGCAGGCGACGTGCGCGCCGGGGGAGTCGAGGTTGCCGGGGCGGCCGAGGGCCGTGCGCAGGTCCTGTTCGTGCGCCCACACGTCGAACGCGTGCCGGCGCATCGACTCCTCCAGCGTGAGTTCCGAGCCGAGCGGGCCGCGCACCATGGTGTCCGGCGCGCGGTTCTCGTTCCGCAGCTGCCGGTTACGGCGGATGATCATGAGTTCCAGCTCGGCGGTCATCTCCGGCGCCGTGTGGTGGCGGCGCACGTCGACCTGCATCTCCATGTACCGCTGGTGGTCGTTGGTGACGTGGAACAGGTCGCGCGGCAGCGCGTGGATGGGGCGCGGGTCGCCGTACATCTCCGAGTCCAGGCCGATGACGTGCGAGACCACGTCGCGGACCGACCAGCCCGGGCACGGGGTGCGCAGGTTCCAGTCGCCTTCCGGGAGCCGCTGCACCAGCTCGGATATCGCCTCGATGGAGTGGGACCAGGCGTCGGCGTAGGGCTGGAGGGTGGGATGCAGACTCACGGAACGGGACCCCTCGGCGGTCGGTACACGGGCGGGTTGTGGCGGCATTGCCAGTGGGCGGTGGCTGCACTCGGCGGGCGTCTCGGAGAGCTAAGTTACGCTGCTGCGAGGCACCCCGGCAGTGCTTTCGTGTGACGATCGTAGGCCCGTGTGGGCGGGCCGAACGCCAGGACGGTGGTAGTGTGCGCGCCTCTTTGCTCCAAGTAGCCGTGAACAAGGACGAAACGGTCGGATCGCGCCGGAGCCGGGTGGCCGGGATGGTACGGGACCAGGCCGGGGCCGATCTCGTGGTGCTCCCGGAGCTGTGGACCACGGGCGCGTTCGCCTACGAGGACTTCGCCGACGAGGCGGAACCGCTCCGGGGGCCGACCCACGACGCGATGGCCGCGGCCGCGCGCGACGCGGGCGTCTGGCTGCACGCGGGCTCCGTCCCGGAGCGCGACCCGGACGGCACCCTCTACAACACCTCCCTCGTCTTCTCGCCGTCCGGTGAACTGGCCGCCGTCTACCGCAAGATCCACCGCTTCGGCTTCGACAAGGGCGAGGCCGTGCTGATGGGGGCCGGCGACACGCTGGTGACGGTGCGTCTGCCGGGGACCGTCCTCGGGGTGGCGACCTGCTACGACCTCCGTTTCCCGGAGCTGTTCCGCGGGCTGGTCGACGCCGGCGCCGAGACCCTCGTGATCCCGGCGGGCTGGCCGGAGCGCCGCCGGTCCCACTGGACGCTGCTGGCGCAGGCGCGGGCGGTGGAGAACCAGGCGTTCGTCCTCGCGTGCGGAACGGCCGGGACGCACGCCGGAGTTCCCCAGGCCGGTCACTCGATCGTGGTCGATCCGTGGGGCGAGGTCCTGGCGGAGGCGGGCCCCGACGAGCAGGTCCTCACGGTCGACTTCGACCCGACGACGGTGGCCGGCACCCGGGACCGCTTCCCGGCCCTCAAGGACCGCGTCCTCGGCCTCGACCGCCCCACCACCGGGACCTGACCCCGCCACTGGGGCCTGACCTCATCACCGGGGCCAGCCCCCGCTACCGGGGCCACTTCACCACCGGGTCCCGACCCCATCACCGTCCCGACCCCATCGCCGGGGCCTGACCTCATCACCGGGGCCAGCCCCCGCTACCGGGGCCACTTCACCACCGGGGCCTGACCCCGCCACCGGGGCCTGACCCCACTACCAGGGCCCGCCACCCACCGGGGCCCGTCCTCACCACCGGGGCTCGCCCTCACCACCGGGGCTCGCCCCCATCACCGGGGCCCGTCCCGGCCGCCGGGACCGCCCCGGCCGCCGGTCCGCCGGACAGGGGCGGAACGGCTAGCCGTCCTCCCGTTCCTTCTGCGCCAGGTGGATCACGCACACGGCCACCGCGATCAGCAGCGCCGGGTCCGCGTCCTCCCGGACGACGTCGACGCCGTACGTCTCCCGGACGTGCAGCCACCGCCGGGAGACCACGGCGAGCAGTTCGCCGTCGTACTCCACGGCGAACTCGCGGTCGAGGATGCGGCCGCTGACGTCCAGTTCGGTGCTGCCGTCCGCCAGGGACACCCGGTAGTGGTTGCGCAGCAGGGACAGCCGCTTGCGGCGGATCGTCGCCAGCGGCTCGCCGTCCCGCTCGATCACCATGGTGTCGCGCACCGCGAACATCTTGCGGCGGATGTCGACGAGGACGCGGCCGCCGGCGTCCTTCAGCTCGAAGGTGTCCCGCAGCCGCATGGCCTTGCCGTCGACGAGGAAGACCTTGTTGCCGCGGTCGTCCTCGATCCAGTAGTCGTCACCGATCCCGAGGATCCGGTCCCGCACGAGGTATCTCATGGGACCAGGGCTTCCCCGCCGGGCGTCCCGCTGAAGCGGCCGGTAGGCCGACGGGCTGAGCCCGGCCCGGTACCGCACGGGAATGACGCGATCATGGATTGCGCTCCCGGCCGGCTGCCGGGACATTGACGGACATGGGAAGCCAGAAGGGTCTGCGGCCCGAAGACGCCGGTGACGCCGCGGAGTTCGTCGCGCTGATGCGGCGGGCCAAGGAGCGCTCCGGGCTGACGTACCGGGAGCTGGAGCAGCGGGCGGCGCGGCACGGGGACGTGCTGGCGCGCAGCACCCTGGCCAACGCCCTCGCGCGCCACGCGCTCCCCCGGCCGGACCTCGTGGCCGCGTTCGTCCGCGCCTGCGAGGGCGAGGACCAGGTGGAGCGGTGGCTCGCGGCCCGGGACCGGCTGGCGGAGGCCGCCCCGCGCACCGCCGCCCCGGAGGCTCCGGCCGCCCCCCGTACGGCCGGAGCCCTCGCGGCCCGCTGGTTCACCGGGCCGGGACGCGTGCGCCGGGTCACCGGGATGACGGCCGTCGGCCTGGCCGTGGCGACCGCGGCGGTCCTGGCCCTGTCCTTCCCCGGCGACGACGACCGGGCGCAGCGGGGCGAACCCGTCGGCGCCGACGGCCCGGTGCGCATCCGGCCGGTGCTGTCGCCCGGACTGTGCCTGACCGACGGCCACACCCGGGACGGCCGCTACCCCTCCGAGGTGGCGGTGCACCGCCCGTGCGCCGGCGCCGAACCGCCGGTGACGCGGCTCGTGCCGGCCGGGAACGGGACGTACCGGGTGAGCTGGTACCACCCCGAGCACGGCACGGGCTGTCTGGTCGTCCTCACCACCGCCCCGGCCCGCGACCTGCTGGAGCCGCGCAACGACTGCACCGCGGGCACCCGGTTCCGCGTCGAGCGGGTGCACGGGGACGGGGCGGACACGGACGCGGACGAGTACGTGCTGCGCGTCGACGCGGGCCGGTGCCTGGGCGCCGCCGACGCGGAACCGGCCGAGGGGACCGAGGCCGTGGTACGGGCGTGCACCGACGCACCGGCCCAGCGCTATCTGATCGGCCCCTCGGACGACTGAACCCGGCCGGCGGACGGCCGAGCCGGTCCGGCGCAACCCCGCCCGCCGGACCGCTCCCCCTCACCGCCGACGGACCGTCAGCAGCGCGCCGTGGCCCCGCCGTCGTCCAGGTAGGCGCCGTAGATCCAGCCGAGGCTGCTGCCGTTGGCGTCCCGGATCCACGTCCACCGGTTGCCGTAGTCGTTCACGGAGTAGCAGTCGTACTGGACGGTGGTGTCCTGCGAGACGTATCCGACGGTGGTGCAGGCGCCGTACGGGCCGGTGTGCACAGCGGCGCTGCCGGACTTGGTGACCTTGCCGGAACCGCTGTCCTTGTTGGTGTGCGGCCAGTACGCGTTGCCGCAGGTGACCGCCGACGTTCCGCTTGCCGCCGCCTGGGCGGCCGGCGCGGCGAGGCCGCCCGCGACGAGTGCCGCACCGGCGACGGTGACCATCAGGGCATGACGTGCACGCATGCGTTCTCTCCCGAGTCGTGTGACAGGTGGTGCCCGGGGCCGGATCGGCCGGGGCGGACCAGACACTGCCGGTGCGCGTCACGGCGCGGCAACGCCCACGCCCGTCCGGGACGGTCCGGGACGGCCGAAGCCTGTCCGGGACAGCCCTGACCTGCGTGGACGCCGTCACGGTGGGATGGAGGACCGGCGCTCGGGGCGGCGGTCCCGGGGTTGTCAGACCCCGTATCCGTCGCTGTATCCGTCGCGCGTGTGGTGGTGCGGGCGCGTGTCGTCGACGACCGGCGTGGCGGGCGGTACGACGACCCGCCGACGCCGGGCGATGCTGCTGAAGGTCGCGACGCCGATCAAGCCGACGATCATGAAGATGACGCCGACCAGGTCAAGGTTGACACCCTGCATGTCCCAGTCGGTCGCGAACGTGAGGATTGCTCCCACGGCGATGAGGATGATGCATCCGCCGAGGCCCATGGTGTCGCCTCCCTGTCCGGTGGTTCCGGTCGACTCCGGGTACCCGGACGGGCGTTTCCCATGCGCCGTGGGCGGGTTGACTACTCGTCGAGGAACGCCAGCAGCGCGTTGGCCAGCAGGTACGGGTCGTTGGCGCCGCACAGTTCGCGTGCGCTGTGCATGGACAGGATGGCCACGCCGATGTCGACGGTGCGGATGCCGTGCCGGGCCGCCGTGATGGGGCCGATGGTGGTGCCGCACGGCATCGCGTTGTTGGAGACGAACGACTGGAAGGGCACGTCCGCCTTGTCGCAGGCCGCCGCGAACACCGAGCGTCCCGAACCGTCCGTGGCGTAGCGGTTGTTGACGTTGACCTTGAGGAGCGGGCCGCCGTCGACGCGCGGGTGGTGCGTCGGGTCGTGCCGCTCCGCGTAGTTGGGGTGGACGGCGTGACCGGTGTCGGAGGAGATGCAGACGGTGCCGGCGAAGGCACGGGCCCGGTCCTCGTACGTGCCGCCGCGCGCGTACACCGAGCGCTCCAGGACGCCGCCGAGCAGCGGGCCGTCCGCGCCGGTGTCGGACTGGGAGCCGTTCTCCTCGTGGTCGAAGGCGGCGAGGACGGGGATGCAGGAGAGGTCGGCGCCCCGGCCCGCCACCGCGGCGAGGGCGGCCGTGCCGGCGTGCACGGACAGCAGGTTGTCCATGCGCGGGCCGGCCACCAGCTCGCGGTCGCGGCCCAGGTAGGCGGGCGGCTCGACGGAGTGCACCATGAGGTCCCAGCCGGTGACCTCGCCGGAGGGCAGGCCGGCGGTCTCCTCCAGGAAGGCGATGAGGTCGCCGTCGCGGATGTCGTCGCCGAGGCCCCACACCGGCTGCATGTGCCGCTGCTTGTCCAGCTTCAGACCGTCGGAGTTGACCGTGCGGTCCAGGTGGACGGCGAGCTGCGGGACCCGCAGGAGCGGCCGGTCGACGTCGACCAGGCGGGTGGAGCCGTCGCGCAGGGTCAGCCGGCCGGCCAGGCCGAGGTCGCGGTCGAGCCAGGAGTTGAGCAGCGGGCCGCCGTAGATCTCCACGGCCACCTGGCGCCAGCCGTGCGCACCGCTGTCGGGCCGCGGCTTCACCCGCAGGTTCGGGGAGTCGGTGTGGGCGCCGACGATCCGGAACGGGGTGTGCGCGGCGGCTCCCTCGGGCACGTACCAGGCGATGATCGCGCCGCCGCGCAGCACGTACTTCCCGCCGGCCGTCCCGTCCCAGGCGTCCGTCTCCGCGACCTGCCGGAAGCCCGCCTTCTCCAGCCGCTCGGCCGCGTTCGCCACCGCGTGGTACGGCGTGGGACTGGCCGCGAGGAAGGACATCAGGTCGTCGGTGTGGCCGCGGTCGAAGCGGAAAGAGGCGCGCGCAGCGCTCCGCGCAGGGGTGGCGGCGGGAGACGGGCGGGAGGGTTCGCTCATGGGTTCACCTTAACGAGCGCGAGGGCCCGCATCCCTGTGCGGGAGCGGGCCCTCGCGGGGTCCGGCCGGGTCTCGTACGGTCTGTCCCCGCAGGTCGGGGCAGGCCCGCGAAGGAGACCGGAGCAGGGGCTAGAACGCCGCCTCGTCGAGCTCCATCAGGTCCAGCTCGACGCCCTCGGCGACCTTGCGGGCCAGGGTGACGCCGGGCAGGACGTTGGCCGCGAAGAACTTCGCCGCGGCGATCTTGCCGGTGTAGAACGCCTTGTCCTTGGCGGAGGCCGTCCGGAGCTTCTCGGCGGCGACCGCGGCGCCCCGCAGGAGCAGGTAGCCGACGATCACGTCACCGGAGGCCATCAGCAGGCGGGTGGTGTTCAGGCCCACCTTGTAGATGTTCTTGACGTCCTGCTCGGTGGCCGCGAGGTCGGTGAGCATCAGGCCGACGATCGCCTCCAGCTCGACGGCCGCCTTCGCCAGGTGGTCGCGGGCGCCGGCCAGCTCCTCGCCGCCGGTGTCGAGGGCGAGGAACTTCTTGATGTCCTCGGCCAGCGAGTTCAGCGCGGCACCCTGGTTGCGGACGATCTTCCGGAAGAAGAAGTCCTGGCCCTGGATCGCGGTCGTGCCCTCGTACAGGGTGTCGATCTTGGAGTCCCGGATGTACTGCTCGATCGGGTACTCCTGGAGGAAGCCGGAGCCGCCGAAGGTCTGCAGCGACTGGGCGAGCTGCTCGTAGCCCTTCTCGGAGCCGTAGCCCTTGACGATCGGCAGGAGCAGGTCGTTCAGCGCGTGCTCGGCGGAGGCGTCCTCGCCGTTCGCCTCCTTCACCGCGATCGCGTCCTGGACGGAGGCGGTGTGGAGGACCAGGGCGCGCATGCCCTCCGCGTACGCCTTCTGCGTCATGAGCGAGCGGCGCACGTCCGGGTGGTGGGTGATGGTGACCTTGGGCGCGGTCTTGTCCATGAAGTTCGCCAGGTCGGGGCCCTGGACGCGCTCCTTGGCGTACTCCAGCGCGTTCAGGTAGCCCGTGGACAGCGTGGAGATCGCCTTCGTGCCGACCATCATGCGGGCGAACTCGATGATGCGGAACATCTGGCGGATGCCGTCGTGCTTGTCGCCGATCAGCCAGCCCTTGGCGGGGTGCCGGTCGCCGAAGGTCATCTCGCAGGTGTTGGAGGCCTTCAGGCCCATCTTGTGCTCGACGTTGGTGGCGTAGACGCCGTTGCGCTCGCCCAGCTCGCCGGTCTCGACGTCGAAGAGGTACTTCGGGACGAGGAAGAGGGACAGGCCCTTGGTGCCGGGACCGGCGCCCTCGGGGCGGGCGAGCACGTAGTGGAGGATGTTCTCCGACATGTCGTGCTCACCGGAGGTGATGAACCGCTTCACGCCCTCGATGTGCCAGGAGCCGTCCTCCTGCTGCACGGCCTTGGTGCGGCCGGCGCCCACGTCCGAACCGGCGTCCGGCTCGGTGAGGACCATCGTCGAGCCCCACTGCTTCTCGACGGCGATCTGCGCGATCTTCTTCTGGGTCTCGTTGCCCTCGTCGTAGAGGATCCCGGCGAAGGCCGGGCCGGAGGAGTACATCCACACGGCCGGGTTGGCGCCCAGGATCAGCTCGGCGTACGCCCAGATCAGCGACGGCGGCGCGGTGGTGCCGCCGATGGCCTCGGGCAGGCCCAGGCGCCAGTACTCGGAGTCCATGAAGGCCTGGTAGCTCTTCTTGAAGGACGCCGGGACCGGCGCGGTGTGGGTCTCCGGGTCGAAGACCGGCGGGTTGCGGTCGGCGTCGGTGAAGGACTCGGCGAGCTCGTTCTCCGCGAGCCGGGTCAGCTCGTCGAGGATGCTCTTCGCGGTCTCGGTGTCCATCTCCTCGAACGGGCCCGTGCCGTACAGCTTGTCGCGCCCGAGTACTTCGAAGAGGTTGAACTCGATGTCGCGGAGATTCGACTTGTAGTGCCCCATGGCGACGGCTCCGTTTGAGAGGGATCGGCGAGGCACTGACTCCTCGCGACTGATTCACGTACCGACTGGTAGCTACGATGATGCTACCCGCCGGTAATAAGAAGCAACCCCGATCGGGACATCTGTGACCCAGCCCTCCCGCGGGGTCAGTAGTCTGTGCGGCATGTACGGCTACGACCAGAACGCAGGCGCACAGCAGGGTTACGTCCCGCCGCAGCAGCAGATGCCGGGCGGGTACGGGCAGCAGGCGCCGCTGTATCCGGAGCCGTCCGCGCCCTCGCTCGCCGACGCGGTGCGCGCGTTCACCACGGGGCAGATGGCGGCCGAGGACTTCCAGCAGGTCTTCGCCACGTCGAAGGTCTACTGCCCGCGCGGCGACAACCCCGGATTCCTCGCCCTGCACAACACCCAGCAGCCGGTGATCCCGATGTTCACCTCGCTCAAGGAGCTGCGGCGGTACGCGGGCAAGGAGTCCAAGTACTTCGTGATCACCGGCGCCGAGGTGATCGACCTGCTGCCGACCGGCTACGGCTTCGTCCTGGACATGGAGGGCGAGCACCGGATGGTGTTCGACGCGAAGGCCGTGGAGGAGATGGTCGAGTTCGCGATGCGCCGCATGTACGGCTAGGTGTCACTGCTGCGCCTGCTGCGCCTGCTGCGCCTGCTGCGCCTGTGCGCCTGTGCGCCTGCTGTGCCTGCTGCGCCTGTGCGCCTGTATGCCGTGTGTCTGTGTGTCTGTGTGCCTGTGTGCCTGTGTGCCTGTCGGGCTGTGCGCCTTCGCTGCGCAGGCGCCGAGGCGTCGCGTGTGCGGTGAGGTCGTGGCCGCGCCATGGTTCGGCGGTTCCGCTCGTCGTTCGGGCCCGGAGGGAATTCCCTCCGGGCTTTCTCGGTTCGGGGTGGCAGGAAGTTCAACGCTCAACTAAAGTGGGCGTAACCGAGGAGGTACCGACATGCCTGCAGTGACCGTCGAGAACCCGTTGACGCTGCCCCGTGTGACCGCGCCCGCCGACGCCGTGGCACGTCCCGTGCTCACCGTCACGACCGCTCCGGGCGGTTTCGAGGGTGAGGGCTTCCCGGTGCGCCGGGCGTTCGCCGGGATCAACTACCGCCATCTCGACCCGTTCATCATGATGGACCAGATGGGCGAGGTGGAGTACGCGCCCGGGGAGCCGAAGGGCACCCCCTGGCACCCGCACCGCGGCTTCGAGACCGTCACGTACATCATCGACGGGATCTTCGACCACCAGGACTCCAACGGCGGTGGCGGCACCATCACCAACGGCGACACCCAGTGGATGACGGCCGGCGCCGGCCTGCTGCACATCGAGGCGCCGCCGGAGCACCTGGTCGTCTCCGGCGGGCTGTTCCACGGGCTCCAGCTGTGGGTGAACCTGCCGGCCAAGGACAAGATGATGGCCCCGCGCTACCAGGACATCCGCAGCGGCAGCGTCCAGCTGCTCACCTCCCCCGACGGCGGCGCGCTGCTCCGCGTCATCGCCGGCGAGCTGGACGGCCACGAGGGCCCGGGCATCACGCACACGCCGATCACGATGATCCACGCGACGCTCGCCCCGGGCGCCGAGATCACGCTGCCCTGGCGTGAGGACTTCAACGCGTTGGCGTACGTCCTCGCCGGGCGCGGCAGCGTCGGCGCCGAGCGGCGGCCGATCCACCTGGGCCAGACCGCCGTGTTCGGCGCGGGCTCCTCGCTGACCGTCCGCGCGGACGAGAAGCAGGACGCGCACACGCCGGACCTGGAGGTCGTCCTGCTCGGCGGCCGGCCGATCCGTGAGCCGATGGCGCACTACGGGCCGTTCGTCATGAACACCAGGGAAGAGCTCCAGCAGGCCTTCGAGGACTTCCAGAAGGGCCGCCTGGGCACGATCCCGGCCGTGCACGGAATGACCGCGGAAGGACCGAAGGACGGACAGTAAGTCCGCCGGTCCGTCGGCGGCCCGACGGCCGCCGGTGAAGCCGTCCGTCCGCGTGCGAGCCCCGTCCCGGTCACGACCGGGGCGGGGCTCGCCGTCAGTGGTGGTGGCCGTCCGCCCGCCCGTGCGCCTCGGACTCCTGCTCGTACAGCTCGAACCAGATGCTCTTGCCCTCACCGCGCGGGGCGACGCCCCAGGAGTGGGAGAGCAGCTCGACCATGAGCAGGCCGCGCCCGGAGGACGCCAGCTCGCCCGGCCTGCGCACGTGCGGCAGGTCGTCGCCGGAGTCGGTGACCTCGATGCGCATCCGGCGGCCGTCCCCGCCGTCGGTCACCTCGGCGAGCAGCAGGGCGTCGGCGTCGGTGTGCACCAGGACGTTGGTGAGCACCTCCGACAGCAGCAGCACCGCGGAGTCCACCTGGTCCGCCGAGGACCAGTCGTGCAGCAGCTCGCGCAGTTGCTGCCGGGCCGACGCGATGCGCTCGGGCTCGGCCTGCGCCACCGTCAGCATCGTGCGGCGCACCGGCGGCCGGACCGTGTCCGTGTCCGCGCCGCAGCCGCACCCCTCGCCCTGCCGGCACAGCAGCAGGACGGCGATGTCGTCCTCGCGACGGTCGGCCAGCGGGCCGGTGGTGTGGTGCGAGGAGGGGCCGTGCACCGCCTGCACCAGGGCGTCGGCCAGTTCCTCCTGATTGCCCTTGTGCTCCTCCAGGATGCCGCGCAGCCGTTGCCAGCCGGTCTCCAGGTCGTGGCCGCCGGTCTCGATCAGCCCGTCCGTGCAGATCAGCATCGTCTCGCCGGGCTCCAGCAGCAGCCGGGTGGTGGGGTAGTCGGCGTCCGGGTCGATGCCCAGGGGCAGTCCGCCCGCCGTCGGACGGGTCAGCACGGTCGCGTCGGCCATCCGGATCACCGGGTCGGGGTGCCCGGCGCGGGCTATCTCCAGGACCCCGCTCGGCGGGTCGACCTCCACGTACAGGCAGGTGGCGAAGCGCGCCTCGGCGGGATCGCCCTCGCCTATGCCGTGCAGGAAGCGGGAGGCGCGGGAGAGCACGGCGTCGGGGCGGTGGCCCTCCGAGGCGTACGCCCGCAGCGCTATCCGCAGCTGGCCCATCAGCCCGGCGGCCCGCACGTCGTGCCCCTGGACGTCTCCGATGACCAGCGCGAACCGTCCGTTCGGCAGCGGGATCACGTCGTACCAGTCGCCGCCGACCTGGAGGCCGCCGCCGGTGGGCACATAGCGGGCGGCGACGCTCATGCCCGGGATGCGCGGCCCGAGCTTCGGCATCATCGAGCGCTGCAGCCCGTCGGTCAGCGCCCGCTCGCTCTCGGCGGTGCCCGCGCGGGACAGCGCCTGGGCCAGCATCCGCGCCACGGTGGTCAGCACCGAACGCTCGTCGGGAGTGAACGCGACCGGGTAGGCGAACGCCGCCAGCCAGGCGCCCATGGTGCGGCCCGAGGCGGTCAGCGGCAGGAACGCCCAGGACCGGCGGCCGAAGCGCTGGGCGAGCGGCCAGGTGAGGGGGTAGCGCTCCTTGTACTCCTCCGGTGAGGACAGGTACACCGCGCGTCCGGTGCGCACCACCTCGGCGGCCGGGTAGTCGGTGTCGATCGGCATGTAGGTGAACGGATTGTCGGCGCCGGGCTCGTGCCCGTGGTGGCCGATGATCGTGAGCCGGTCGCCCTCGACGCCGAACACCGCCAGTCCGTCCGGTGAGAAGCCGGGCATCGACAGGTTGGCGGTGACCCGCAGCACCTCCTGCGTCGACCGTGCCTCGGCCAGCGCCCGGCCCGCGTCCAGCAGGAACGCCTCCCGGGAGCGCCGCCAGTCACCGGTGACCGCGCTGCGGCCCGCCGGCGTGCCCGGGGTCGGCTCCGTGACCTCCTGGAGGGTGCCGGTGAGGACGTAGGACTTGCGCACGTCGTCGAAGGAGGGCTTGAGACGGCTGCGCACCACCCTCATGACCCGGTTCCGGTCGTCCATGATCCGGATCCGTACCTCGGCGAGGGTGCCCTCGGCGACGGCGAGCTGGACCACTCCGGTGATCTCGTTCCAGTCGACGGGGTGCAGCCGGGAGCGGATCTGGGCCTCGGTGAGCGTCGCCTGCTCGGGGGGCAGTCCGAGCAGCCGTGCCGACATCGCGTCGACCGTGACCAGCCCGGACGCGGTGTCCCAGTGCCACAGACCGGTGTCGAGGGCCGCGAGGACGTCCCCCAGTGCGGGCAGGGGCTCACCAGTGCGCATTGCACCACTTTATGAAGATGGTGTCGAAAACTGCCACCGAAGGCGGCCGGGTGCCGACCGGGTGCCGGCCGGGCGCGGGTCGGGTGCCCGACCCGCAATGACGGAGAATGACGGAGAAGCGATCTTGGGGCGGCCGGTAGGCTTGGGGGGAGTTTCACGTGAAACAACGACCCCGATCCGCGAAGGCTGGATGAACGACGATGCATCGGTACAGGTCCCACACCTGCGGCGAGCTCCGCGCCTCTGACGTCGGCACCGACGTCCGGCTGAGTGGCTGGCTGCACAATCGGCGCGACCTGGGCGGCATCCTCTTCATCGATCTGCGCGATCACTACGGCATCACGCAGCTCGTGGCCCGCCCGGGCACCGAGGCGTACGAGGCGCTGGACAAGCTCTCCAAGGAGACGGTGGTCCGCGTCGACGGCAAGGTCGTCTCGCGCGGCGCCGAGAACGTCAACCCCGAGCTGCCGACCGGTGAGGTCGAGGTCGAGGTCGGCACCGTCGAGGTGCTGGGTGCCGCCGCCCCGCTCCCCTTCACGATCAACGCGGAGGACGGGGTCAACGAGGAGCGGCGCCTGGAGTACCGCTTCCTGGACCTGCGCCGTGAGCGCATGCACCGCAATGTCATGCTGCGCACGCAGGTGATCTCGGCGATCCGGCACAAGATGACGGCGCTGGGCTTCAACGAGATGGCGACGCCGATCCTGTCCGCGACCTCCCCCGAGGGCGCCCGCGACTTCGTCGTCCCCTCCCGTCTGAACCCGGGCAAGTTCTACGCCCTCCCTCAGGCGCCGCAGCAGTTCAAGCAGCTGCTGATGATCTCCGGCTTTGACCGCTACTTCCAGATCGCGCCCTGCTTCCGTGACGAGGACGCCCGCGCGGACCGCTCGCCGGGCGAGTTCTACCAGCTCGACGTGGAGATGAGCTTCGTCGAGCAGGAGGACGTCTTCCAGCCGATCGAGAAACTGATGACCGAGCTGTTCGAGGAGTTCGGCAACGGGCGTCACGTGACGTCCCCGTTCCCGCGCATCCCGTTCCGCGAGGCGATGCTGAAGTACGGCTCGGACAAGCCGGACCTGCGCGCCAAGCTGGAGCTCGTCGACATCACCGACGTCTTCGAGGGCTCGGAGTTCAAGGCGTTCGCCGGCAAGCACGTGCGGGCGCTGCCGGTGCCGGACGTCTCCGGCCAGCCCCGCAAGTTCTTCGACCAGCTCGGTGACTTCGCGGTCGCGCAGGGCGCGAAGGGCCTGGCGTGGGTGCGGGTGGCCGAGGACGGCTCGCTGTCCGGCCCGATCGCCAAGTTCCTCACCGAGGAGAACGTCGCCGAGCTGACCAAGCGGCTCTCGCTGGCCCCGGGCCACGCGGTGTTCTTCGGCGCGGGCGAGTTCGACGAGGTCTCGAAGATCATGGGCGCGGTGCGGGTCGAGGCCGCCAAGCGCGCCGGCCACTTCGAGGAGAACGTCTTCCGCTTCTGCTGGATCGTCGACTTCCCGATGTACGAGAAGGACGAGGAGACCGGCGCGATCGACTTCTCGCACAACCCGTTCTCGATGCCGCAGGGCGGTCTGGAGGCCCTGGAGACCCAGGACCCGCTGGACATCCTGGGCTGGCAGTACGACATCGTCTGCAACGGTGTCGAGCTGTCCTCCGGCGCGATCCGGAACCACGAGCCGGAGATCATGCTGAAGGCGTTCGAGATCGCGGGCTACGACCGGGAGACGGTCGAGGAGAAGTTCGCCGGCATGCTCCGCGCGTTCCGCTTCGGCGCCCCGCCGCACGGCGGCATCGCTCCGGGCGTCGACCGCATCGTGATGCTCCTCGCCGACGAGCCCAACATCCGCGAGACCATCGCCTTCCCGCTCAACGGCAACGCCCAGGACCTCATGATGGGCGCCCCGACGGAGCTGGACGAGGCCCGCCTGAAGGAACTGCACCTGACGGTGCGCAAGCCGCAGCCGAAGTAACCCGGCAGCGTGGAAGGGCCCGGAACCGACATCATGGTTCCGGGCCCTTCGCCGTCGGAGAACGACCAGTCGTGCAGATTCTGGAGGTCGGCCGCGTGACAGCGGGATCGGAGCGGTTCGTCGTCATCACGGGAGGGCCGGGGTCCGGGAAGAGCACCCTGATCGACCAGTTGCAGGGGATGGGCTTCGTGCGGTCCGTCGAGGCGGGACGCGGTGTCATCCAGGACCAGACGGCGATCGGCGGCTCCGCGCTGCCGTGGGCCGATCGCGCGCGCTTCGCCGAGCTGATGCTCGGCTGGGAGATGCGCTCCTTCCGTATGGCGGCCGAAGAGGCGGGGCCGGTCTTCTTCGACCGCGGCATCCCGGACATCGTGGGATACCTGCGGCTGGAGGGACTGCCCGTCCCGGACCACGTCCACACCGCCGCGCGAACGTTCCGTTACCACCGGCGCGTACTCATCGCACCTCCCTGGCCGGAGATCTACGAACAGGACAGTGAGCGCAAGCAGTCGTTCGCCGAGGCCGAGCGCACCTACGAGGCGATGGTCGCCGCCTACACCGCCTACGGCTACGAACTGACCCACCTGCCGCTCGCCCCCGTCGCCGAACGCGCCCGGTTCGTCACCACCTTCGTGAAGCGATGACGCGATGCACCGGGTGTGCGGTGCGGTGACCGTGAACGACGACCGGTGCGCTCACGGTCGGTGCGTTCGCGGTCGGTGCGTCCGGCCCGTGCGACGCTTTTGCGACGCCTTCGCGCGTGCGGGTCAGCGGGCGACGAACTGGGTGAGGATGGCCTGGACTTCGTAGATGTCGACGCCCTTGGTGAAGGTCTTCTGGATGGGGGTCTGGGCTCCCGAGAGCCAGATCTTCAGCTCCGCGTCCAGGTCGAAGTGACCGGCGGTCTCGACCGCGAAGTGCGTGATGCTGCGGTAGGGAATCGAGTGGTACTCCGTCTTCTTCCCGGTGATGCCCTGCTTGTCGACCAGGATGAGGCGGCGGTCGGTGAACAGGATGGTGTCGCGGATCAGCAGGAACGCGGCGTGCACCTGCTCGCCGTGGCCGAGCAGCCGGGCGTAGTCCTGCTGGGCCTGCACCGGGTCGACGGTGTGCGCGTTGCCGAAGAGTGCCATGGAAGATCCCCCACGTGAGTGCCGGCGGCCGGACGGACGCCTTCACGTGATCTTCGCAAAACACCGGGCCCGGGAGAAGGTCGGATCGTCTCCCGGGCCCGGCTGTAGCACGTGCGTTACGCGCTCGGCTTCTCCTCGAGACGCGGGAAGAGGACCGCGCCCTTGGTGACCGTCGAGCCGGCGGGCAGCAGGCCCCAGGTGCCGGCCTCCTGGACCTTCTGGTCCGCGAGGGCGCCGAGGGAGGCCTCCGCGCCGAGGGAGTCCCACAGCTTCTGCGAGGTCTCCGGCATGACCGGGTTCAGCAGGACCGCGACCGCGCGCAGGGACTCCGCGGCCGTGTAGAGGATCGTCGCCAGGCGGGCCTTGCCCTCGTCGGAGGTGTCCTTGGCGACCTTCCAGGGCTCCTGCTCGGTGATGTAGCCGTTGACCTGCTTCACGAAGTCGAACACGGCCAGGATGCCGCCCTGGAAGTCCAGCTCGTCGCCGATCTTCCGGTCGGCCTCCGCGACGGCCTTCGCCAGGCCGTCGTGGACCGCCCGCTCCGCGTCGCCGTCGGCCGTCGACGCCGGCAGCTCGCCGCCGAAGTACTTGCCGACCATCGCCGCCACGCGGGAGGCGAGGTTGCCGTAGTCGTTCGCCAGCTCGCTGGTGTAGCGGGCGGAGAAGTCCTCCCAGGAGAAGGAGCCGTCCTGGCCGAAGGCGATGGCCCGCAGGAAGTACCAGCGGTACGCGTCCACACCGAAGTGCGAGGTGAGGTCCTGCGGCTTGATGCCGGTCAGGTTGGACTTGCTCATCTTCTCGCCGCCGACCATCAGCCAGCCGTTCGCGGCGATCTTCCCGGGCAGCGGCAGGCCCTGCGCCATCAGCATGGCCGGCCAGATGATCGCGTGGAAGCGGAGGATGTCCTTGCCGACCAGGTGGACGTCGGCGGGGAACGTCGCCTCGAACTTCTCCGGGTTCTCGTTGTAGCCGACCGCGGTGGCGTAGTTCAGCAGCGCGTCGACCCACACGTAGATCACGTGCTTGTCGTCCCACGGGACGGGCACGCCCCAGTCGAACGTCGAGCGGGAGATCGACAGGTCCTGCAGGCCCTGGCGGACGAAGTTCACGACCTCGTTGCGCGCCGACTCGGGCTGGATGAAGCCCGGGTTGGCTTCGTAGTGGGCGAGCAGCTTCTCGCCGTACTCGCTCAGCTTGAAGAAGTAGTTCTCCTCGCTGAGGATCTCCACCGGCTTCTTGTGGATCGGGCACAGCTTCTGGCCCGCGTACTCGCCCTCGCCGTCGAGCAGCTCACCGGGGAGCTTGTACTCCTCGCAGCCGACGCAGTACGGGCCCTCGTAGCCGCCCTTGTAGATCTCGCCCTTGTCGTAGAGATCCTGGACGAACTCCTGGACGCGGTCGGTGTGCCGCTTCTGCGTGGTGCGGATGAAGTCGTCGTTCGCGATGTCGAGGTGCTCCCACAGGGGCTTCCAGGCCTCGGTGACGAGCTTGTCGGCCCAGGCCTGCGGGGTGACCCCGTTCGCCTCGGCCGTGCGCATGATCTTCTGACCGTGCTCGTCCGTGCCGGTGAGGTACCACACCTTCTCGCCGCGCTGACGGTGCCAGCGCGTGAGCACGTCCCCTGCGACGGTCGTGTAGGCGTGGCCCAGGTGAGGAGCGTCGTTGACGTAGTAGATGGGGGTCGAGACGTAGTACGCCTTCGCCCCCTGCTTCTCGGATCCAGTGGCCGCCATGGTCGAAATCCTACTGGCCCCGTGGAGATCGACTCACACGCGTTTCGGGGCGGGCGGTGCGTGCGTACGGGACGGTCCGTCCGTACGTGCGCACCGCCCGCCCCGGTGGGTCGGGCCGGCCCGGGCCGGGCCCGGGGTCAGGGCCGCCAGGTGGCGAGGATGCCCTCGTACAGCTCCTGGTCGGTGAGCTCGCGCGGGGTGGGGCCCGCGTGGAAGAACGACGCGTTGCCGGTCTTCAGCTTGCGGAGGTAGTCGAACGCCTTGTTGTCGTGCTCACCGAAGGCGACGAAGGAGAAGAACACGGCCGGGTGGTTCTTCGCCGCGTCGTTCAGCGCCTGGGTGGCGGGGGTCTTGGCGTCGGGGGCGCCGTCGGTCTGGAAGACCACCAGGGCGGGGGTGCCGGCCGGCTCGTCCGCGTGGCGCGCGAGGACGGCCTCCACGGCGGCGTGGTAGCTGGTACGGCCCATGCGGCCGAGGCCGGCGTGCAGCTCGTCGATCCTGTTCTCGTGGTCGGTGAGGGTCAGCTCGCCGGTGCCGTCGAGTTCGGTGGAGAAGAAGACGACGTGGACGGTCGCGTCCGTGTCGAGGGCGGCGGCGAGGGCGAGGGTCTGCTCGCCGAGGGCCTGCGCGGAGCCGTCCTTGTAGTACGGGCGCATGGAGGCGGAGCGGTCGAGTACGAGGTAGACCTTGGCGCGGGTGCCGGTGAGGCCGTTCTTGGCGAGGGCGGCGGTGGCGGCGTGGTGGGCGGTGGTGAGGGTGGGCGGGACGTCGGCGGTGGGGGCGGGGTCGCGCTCGGGCTCGGTCGCGTTGTCGGCCTCGGCTTCGCCTTCGGCCGGGGCGTCGTTCCCACCCGCACCACCCGTGCCGGTTGCGTCGTCGGGTGCGGGTGCCGCCTGTGGGGCGGCCTCGCCGTCGGCGGCCTCGGGTGCCTCGGGTGCCTCGGGTGCCTCGGCGGCCTCGCGGGCCTCGGTGGCCTTGGTGGCGGGCTCGGGCTCGGGTGCGGCGGTGGTGGCCGCCTCGGGCTCCTGGGCGGTGAGCTCGGGTGCCTCGGGGGTGGCCTCGGGCTCCTGGGCGGTGGCCGCAGGCTCCTCGGCGGCGGCCTCGGGCTCCGGCTTGGATTCCGGCTCGGGCTCGGGCTCCGGAGCGGTTGCGGGCTCGGGCTCCGGCTCCGGCTCGGGAGCGGCTGCGGGCTGCGGCTCGGCCTTCGGCGTGGTGTCGGCTTCGGGCTTCGCCTCCGCTTCCGGCTCCGCCGCGGGCTCTTCCACGGAAGCTTCGGTGTCGGGAGTCGCCTCGGGCTCTTCCACCGAGGCTTCGGTGTCGGGAGTCGCCTCGGGCTCCGCCTTCGTCTCCGCCTCGGGGGCCGGGCTCGGCTCGGGCTCCGGGGTCGGCTCGGCTTCGGGCGTCGCCTCGGGCTCCACGGCAGCCGTCGCTTGCGGTTCGGGCTCGGGCTCGGGCTCGGGGGCAGCCTCCGGCTCCGGCTCCGGCTCGGGCTTGGTCTCCGGCTCGGCCTCCGCCTCGGCTTCGGCCTCGGGCTTGGCCTCCGCCTCCGGGGCTGTCTCCGGCTCGGGCTTCACCTCGGCCTCGGGCTCGGCCTTAGCCTCCGCCTCCGCCTCCGCCTCGGGCTTCGCCTCCGCCTCAGGGGCCGCCTCCGGCTCCGTTGCCTCGGCCTCCGCCTGCGGGGTCTCGGTCTGGGCGGGCTCCGCGTCCGCGGCCTCCGCCTCCACCGGTGCCGTCTCCGGCTTCGCGGGCTCCACTGCCGTCGGCTCCGCGGCCTCGACGGTCGGCTCCACTGCCGTCGGCTCCGGCGCCTCGGCCGTCGGCTCTGTGGGCTTGTCCGACGGGGTGGTGGGCCTCGGGACCGTGACGTTGTCGAAGGCCGCGGAGACGAGGTCGTGCTCCTCGCGGGGCTCCGGCACGGAGGCCGTGCGGGACGGCGGGGTGGGCTCGCTGGACGGGGCCGGCACCTTCGGGGCCGCGGACGTCGCTGCCGCCGTCTCCGTGGACGCCGCTGCGGACGTCTCCGTCGCGGTCGCCGGTGCCGAGTCCGTGGCGGGCTTCGCGGCCGGTTCGGGCGACGGCGTGGTGTCCGGGCCGGAGGATGCCGAGGACGTGCGCGTCGTCCCGGCGGCCTCCGCCGCACCCTCCGCTTCGGCGCCCCTCGCTTTGCGTGACCGTCCGAACGCGTTCCGCAGGAGAGTGAGAATGCCCATGTGCGCAACCCTTCGCGTGAGTTGATGCCCGTCAATCCCTGGCCAGGACGGACACGTAAGGTTAGCGGCCCGCAAAGGTGATCTTGGGCAGGGTTGGGTTTGCGGGACCGAAGATGTCAAGAGGGCGAACCGGTCGGCGAGGCTCGTACCGCCGTTCTCATGCGCAACTTCCCGAACGCTGCCGCAGGTTCACTCTCCGTTCACCCGGGCGCCCGGCTACCGCACATATGTGCCCCTACGGTCGCGCTGACACCACGGGCACCCAAGGAGAGAAAAACGTGCGAAAGCTGCTGCCGTTGATCGGAACGCCGTCCGGTTCTCACCCCGGCGGCCGGTCCGCCATGACCTGTCGTTTCCGGTGTGGTGACGCCTGCTTCCACGAGGTGCCCAACACCAGCTCCAACGAGTACGTCGGTGACGTCATCGCCGGTGCCCTCAGCCGCCGTTCCATGATGCGCGCCGCCGCCGTCGTGACCGTCGCCGCGGCCGGCGCCGGTGCGGCCGGTGTCGCCGCCGCGCCCGAGGCGCAGGCCGCGCCCGCCGCCAAGGGCGGCTCGCGCAAGCCGCAGGGCGCCCGCGGCCTGCGGTTCACGCCCGTTGCGCCGAACACCGCCGACGCCGTGACCGTGCCGGAGGGCTACCGGCAGGACGTCGTGATCCGCTGGGGCGAGCCCATCCTGCGCGGTGCGCCGGCCTTCGACCCGGAGAAGCAGAGCGCCGAGGCGCAGGCCGGCCAGTTCGGCTACAACTGCGACTTCCTGTCGCTGCTGCCGCTGCGCGGCGAGCGCGGCCGCCAGCTGCTGGTCGCCAACCACGAGTACACGGACGAGGTCCTGATGTTCCGGGACTACGACCCGGAGAACCCCACCCGTGAGCAGGTGGAGATCGCCTGGGCCGCGCACGGCTTCTCGGTGGTCGCGGTGGACGAGGACCGCAGGAGCGGCAGGCTGACGCCCGTCCCGCGGCACCAGCTCAACCGGCGCCTGACCGCCACCTCCGAGTTCCGGCTCACCGGGCCGGTCGCCGGCTCCGACCTGGTGAAGACCTCCGCCGACCCGAGCGGCACCAAGGTCCTCGGCACGCTCAACAACTGCTCCGGCGGCACCACCCCGTGGGGCACCACGCTGCACGGCGAGGAGAACTTCAACCAGTACTTCGCGAACAGCAGCCGCGCCACCGACAAGCGGTACGGCATCGGCACCGGCGCCACCGAGCGCAAGTGGGAGCGTTTCGACAAGCGGTTCGACGTCGCCCAGGAGCCGAACGAGGTGCACCGGTTCGGGTACGTCGTCGAGCTCGACCCGTACGACCCCGACTCGGTGCCGCGCAAGCACACCGCGCTCGGCCGGTTCAAGCACGAGGCCGCGACCGTGCGGCTGACGCACGACGGGCGTCCGGTCGTGTACTCCGGTGACGACGAGCGCTTCGACTACTTCTACAAGTTCGTCAGCAGCAAGCGGATGCGGCACGGCAACAGCCGCTCGGCGCGCGAGCACAACCTGTCGCTGCTCGACGAGGGCACGCTGTACGTCGCCAAGCTCACCGGTGACTCCCCGGCCATCGAGATCGACGGCACCGGCAAGCTGCCGAAGGACGGCGAGTTCGACGGCAGCGGCCAGTGGATCCCGCTGGCCACCGCCACCGCCGACGGCGCCGTCTCGCACGTCGAGGGCATGACCGCCGAGGAGGTGTTCGTCTTCACGCGCCTGGCCGGCGACAAGGTGGGCGCCACCAAGATGGACCGCCCCGAGGACATCGAGCCCAACCCGGTCACCGGCAAGGTCTACGTCGCCCTCACCAACAACTCCAACCGCGGCAAGGCCGGTTACGCCGCCGCCGACGAGGCCAACCCGCGCAACCTCAACAAGCACGGCCACGTGCTGGAGCTGACCGAGCGCTGGAACCGGCCGGAGAGCACCACGTTCGCCTGGTCGCTGTTCCTGGTCGCGGGCGACCCGGAGGACCCGGCGACGTACTTCGCCGGTTTCCCGAAGGAGTCCGTCAGCCCGATCTCCTGCCCGGACAACGTCGCCTTCGACGCCCACGGCAACCTGTGGATCTCCACCGACGGTGCCGCTCTCGGCTCCCACGACGGCCTCTTCGGAGTCGCCACGCGCGGCGACCGGCGCGGTGAGCTGAAGCAGTTCCTGACCGTGCCGAACGGCGCGGAGACCTGCGGTCCGATCATCCAGGACCGGCGGGTGCTCGTCGCCGTGCAGCACCCGGGCGAGGTGGACGGCGCGACGGTGGACCAGCCGGCCAGCACCTGGCCCGACGGGCCGGGCACCTACGTCCGGCCGGCCGTGGTGGCGGTGTGGCGCGAGGACGGCCGGGACATCGGCGTCTGACGCGTCGCTTCCGCAGCGGTGTCACGGGAGGGCCGGGACGGGAAGTCCCGGCCCTCCGCTTTCCAGCCACTCCCGGTACGCCGGAGCCTGGCCCACCACCTCCCGGTACGCCTCGACCAGGTCCGGATAGACGCCCTCCAGTTCGGTGTCCGTACGGGCCGCCAGCAGCAGCCGCACGCCGAGCGGGTCGCCGTACAGCCGGCGCACCGCGGTCTCGGGGCGGGGCAGCGAGGTCGGCTGGCAGACGGTGACGACCTCGCCGATGGCGACCAGGGACGCGGCGGTGTGGTAGTCGCCGTGCAGCACGCGCGGGTTGATGCCGGCGGCGCGCAGGACCCGCCGTACGGCGTCCCATTCGCCGTCGACCGCGGGGTCGATCATCCAGCGGTCGCCGGCCAGGTCGGACAGGTGGACGACCGGGTGCGCGGCGGCCGGGTGGTCGGCCGGCAGGGAGACGAACTGCGGTTCGCGCTCGACCAGGACCCGGATGCTCAGGCCCTCGGGGACGCGCAGCGGGCAGCCCTCGACCTCGTGCACGAAGGCCACGTCGAGCTGGCCGTCGGCGACCATCCGCAGCAGGGCGTTGGCGGAGACGTCCATGTGCAGGGTGGGCTCCTGGCAGTGCCGGCGCAGCCGCCGCAGCCAGCCCGCCAGGGCGCGGCTGGCGGTGGAGCCGATGCGCAGCTGCCGGCCGCCGGCCGCGGCGGCGCGGGCCTCGGTGACCAGGGAGCGCAGTTCGGTCACCAGCGGCCGGGCGCGGCTGAGCACCAGCCGGCCCAGGGGGGTGGGGCGGCAGCCGGTGCGCGCGCGGACGAACAGCGTGCCGCCCAGCTCCTGTTCGATGCGCCGCAGCTGCGTGCTCAACGAGGGCTGCGCCACTCCGAGTTGGCGCGCGGCCCGGTGCAGGCTGCCGGTGTCGGCGATCGCGCAGAGCGCTCTGAGGTGCCTGACCTCCAGTTCCATGCACTGGGAGCGTAAAGCGGAAGTTCCGCTTTCACCAGAGACACAAATCCCGCCCGTTCGGGCCGAGTCGGGCGTCCGGTGCCCGTGCGGAGCGGGTGGCCGGAGCGGGGCGATAGGCCGGTCCTATCGCCGGTTGCCATCATCACAGCCGCCGTACGGGCGCGGACACTCACCGATGACATGACTCACCCCCACCACCAGGAGTCATCCATGCGCATGCGCACACCCCTGTCCGTGCTCGCCGCCACCGGTCTCGGCCTGACGGCCCTCGGCCTCGGCACCGCTCCCGCCTCCGCGGCGACCGCCCCCGACGCGGCGGCCCCGGTCGCCGCGTACGCCGGTTCCGCGGAGGAGGCCGCGGCCAACCGCGCCTTCTTCGAGGCGGTGCTGAAGTCGGCGGCCGAGAAGCGCGCCGCGAACCCGACCGGCACGGCCGCCGTCACCGTCGTCTACGACGCCTCCCGGGCGCCCTCGTTCGCCACGCAGATAGCCCGCAGCACCCAGATCTGGAACAGCTCGGTGTCGAACGTCAGACTCCAGTCGGGCACCTCGGGCGCCGACTTCGCGTACTACGAGGGCAACGACTCGCGCGGCTCGTACGCCTCCACCGACGGGCACGGCAACGGCTACATATTCCTCGACTACCAGCAGAACCAGACCTACGACTCCACGCGCGTGACCGCGCACGAGACCGGCCACGTGCTCGGCCTGCCGGACAACTACTCGGGTCCGTGCAGCGAGCTGATGTCCGGTGGCGGCCCCGGCCCGTCCTGCACCAACGCCTACCCGAACGCCACCGAGCGGTCCCGGGTGAACCAGCTGTGGGCGAACGGCTTCGCCGCCGCGCTGGACAAGGCGGAGAAGGCGCTGGAGAAGTCCGGGCGCTGACCGCCGGTCCCACGCGCCGACCCAACGGGCCGCCACCGTCCGGTGGCGGCCCGCACGTCTGCCCCGGCCCTCGCCCGCCCGTCCCGGCCACCGTGCACTGCCGGCCGCCGTGCGTCACGTATGTGTCGCGTCCCGGGCGTTGCGTGTGCCGTCCCGGCTGCCGCTCGTCTGTCGTCCGGTCGGCGCACGCCGGTCTCGGCGCCGTTCGTCGGGCGTGCACCGGCTGCCGCACGTCTGTCGCGGCTTCCGGCTTCCTGTGCCGGCCGCCGTGCGTCACGTATGTGTCGCGTCCCGGGCGTTGCGTGTGCCGTCCCGGCTGCCGCGCGCCCGTCGTCGGCCGCCGCACGCCGGTTCCGGCGCCGTTCGTCGGGCGTGCAGCGGCTGCCGCACGTCTGTCGCGGCTTCCGTGCGTCACGTATGCGTCGCGTCCCGGGCGTTGCGTGTGCCGTCCCGGCTTCCGCGCGCCCGTCGTCCGGCCGGCGCACGCCGGTTTCGGCTCGCCTGCCGGGGTGGGCTGTTGTCGCCGGTCCGGGTGTGCCGGTCTCACCCGCCGGCGTGCAGGGTGAGGTCGACGACCAGGGCGCGGTGGTCGGTGTCGGGCAGGTCGAGGAAGCGGGCGCGTTGCGCGGCGAACTCCTCGCTGACCAGGACGTGGTCGATCTGCGTGCCGAACGCCGGGGCGGTCCGCGAGGGCCAGGTCGGCGTCCGGTCCGCGCCGTCCAGCCGGGCCGCGTCGCGCAGCCCGGTGTCGAGGATGCGGCGGAAGGCGGCGTGGTCCTGGGAGGCGTTGAAGTCCCCGGCGAGCACGGTCGGGGTGTCCCGGTCGGCGGCGGCCGCCTCGCGCAGCCGGCCGAGTTCCCGCTGCCACAGGCCCACCTGGTCGGGGAGCGGCGGCATGGGGTGGGCGAGCTGGAGCCGTACGGGGTGGCCGTCGACGTCGGCGACGGCACCGGGCATGCCCATGGTGCCGGGCACCGCGTCCCGGGCCGTGAGCGGGAAGCGGCTGAGGATGACGGAGCCCGCGGAGCCGCCGCCCTCGACCGCCTGCCGGTGCGGATGGGTGCCGGCCAGCTCCCGCCGCAGCGTGGCGGCGCACCTGTACTCGCATTCCTGGACGAACACGAGGTCCGGTTCCTCGCGGCGGACGGCGTCGACCAGCGCGCCGGTGCCCTGGCCGAACTCCACGTTGGCGGTCAGGACCCGCAGGTCGGCGACGGGCGGCCCGGCCGGCTCGCCCGTCCTGCCGTACGGCTCGATGTACCAGGCCAGCAGGCCGAGCAGGGCCACGCCCCACACGGCGCCGGTCCACCACCGGGCGAGCACGGTGCACAGCAGCCCGGCGGCGGTGGGCACCAGCAGCCAGGGCAGGAAGGCCAGCAGCTGCGGTACGGGCGTGATGCCGTCGGTGTCGGCGATCCGGCAGCCGACGACCGCGCTGACCCCGGCGAACAGCAGCGCCGCGCACCAGACGCCGGACCGCCGGCCCCGGCCGGACCGCCCGGCCCGGTCGTCGCCGGCCGTCGGATCGGCAGTGGCGGTGTCCACCGTGCGGCCCTCCGCTCGTCGTCGTGATGCCCGGATCCTCCCCCGGGCACGCTGGTGAAGACGAGCCCGGGCGACGGCGGGTTGCGACGGTCGCGGGCCGCGGGCCGCGGGTCGGGAGGGGTGCGGGTCAGGCGCGGGTGCCGGGCGGGGCGGGTGCGGGGGTGCCGGATCCGGGGGTCGCGGCGACCGCGGCGGGCGCGGGGGCCGTGGGGGAGGGGGTGCGGTGGAGGCGGAGCGGGCGGCGGCCGGTCAGCCAGGAGGCCAGGGCCACGGCCAGGCCCAGCGCCAGGAGCAGCCAGGACGCCGTGCGCAGCGTGGCGGTGAGGGCGTCGTAGACGGCTGCCGCCGCCGGGCGGTGCAGACGGTCGGACAGGTCGGCGAGGGTGAGGTGGCGTCCGACGGCGACCGCGACGGCGAGCAGCGCGCCGCCCAGCGCCGTCCCCAGCCCGGTGGCGGTCAGCGCGCGGCGGCGGCATGCGGCGACGGCGATCCCGGCGGCGGCGAGCACGACGGTCCCGAGCGGCAGCCAGAACGCGGCGGCGTCCAGCACGTGGTAGCCCTTCCGGAGCGCGGGCACCTCGTCGGCGGGCAGCACCGCGACCCGGGTGTGCGCGACGGGGATGCGGTCGGCGAACGGCACGTGGTCGGCGGTGAGCCGCTGCCGCACCTGCGCGGCGACGGGGGCGAGGTCGACGGTGACCGGGCCGTGGGCGGCCGCGTCGTCGCGCAGCGCGCGCAGGACCGCGTCGTGGACGGCCCGGTTGCCCGCCTCCCACGCCGTGCGGAACGCCTCGGTCCGGGTGAACGACCGCACCGCGTCCCGGACGAACGGGGCGACCGTGGTGTGCGCCGCACCGGGGGCCAGCTCCCGTACGGCCTCGTCCCCGACGGTGTCGGCGACCGCGTCCCGCACGTCCGGGTCGGCGGCCAGCGGCGCCATCGTGCTGACGTACCGCCCGGTGTCGGCCAGCCCGAACGCCGCCCAGGCGGCGAGGGCGCCGCAGGGCGCGAGCAGGCAGGCGAGGGCGACCAGCGTCGCTGACAGGGCGTTGCGCAGGCGGGCGCGGCGGGGGAGGTCGGTCGGGGGCACGCTTCCAGGCAAGGCGCCGGGCGGCGGGCGCGCCAGCGCTGGGCGTGCGTACGGGTGCGGTGCGGGGCCGAACGGGCGGTACGACCGCCCGGCCCGGACGGTCGGGAGGCGTCATCCGGTGCGGGGGCCCGCCGCGTCCTCGTGCGTGTAGAAGCGGTAGAACATCACGGCGAAGACGCCCGCCGCGACGGCCAGCCCCAGGGCCGTGGACCGGAGCACGCTCCCGTCGGCCTGGTTGAACAGGAAACCGACCGCGGTGCCGCTGAAGGCGGCCCAGGCCACCGCGTGCATCTCGCGCCGCAGCTTCGGGGCCAGGGCGAGCAGCGCCATGAAGACCAGGGCGAACACCAGCGCGGTGAGGAAGCCGAACAGCAGGTTCCAGCCGGTGACCGGCCCCGCGTCGCGCCGGTTGGCCGCCGCCCAGTAGCCGAACACCAGTCCGACGAGGACGGGGACCGCCAGTTTCGCCGCCCGGTGGGCCCGCGGACCGAAGAGGTCGGCCGGGCCGGCCCGCTCGGCCGTGCGCCCGGACCGGGGGGCCGCATGCGCCATGGGAGCACTCCTCTCTCCTGGCCCCCGCCTACCAGCGCACACCTGTCGCGGCCCGGCGGCAAGTCGGC
>NZ_VCNP01000004.1 GCF_006782915.1 Streptomyces calvus | reverse complement strand
CGCGCCACCCCCCCGCCACACCACCGGTGAGATCGGCTCGGCGCCCACCAACAGCAGCCGCACCGAACGCAGATCGAGCCCGGCGAACACCTCCTCGGGGACCCGGCGGACGGCCAGCGCCAGCGCGAAGTTGGCCGCCGACAGCAGGGTCGCCCGGTGCGCCGAGGCCACCTCGAACCACAGCCGGGGGTTCTTCGCGAACGACAAGGGGGCGATCCGCACCTGCTTGGCGCGCGCGGCCATCGGCGCCAGATGGGTGCCGATGAGACCCATGTCGTGGAAGTACGGCATCCAGCTCACCACCACGTCGCGGTCCGTGAGCGCCGCGGCCTCGGTCAGCTGCCGCAGGTTGGCCAGGACGGCCGCGTGGGTGAGTTCCACGCCCTTGGGCGAGCCGGTGCTGCCCGAGGAGAACTGCAGGAACGCCAGGTCGTCCGGGGCGGCAGCGGCGGGGGAGCCGAGCGGGGCGGACTTCCGCAGCTCCGCCAGCCGCAGCACGCGCACCGGGTCCGGCAGCCGGCCGGCGACCTCCGCGCACGCCTCGTCCACCGCGACCGGGGGCCGCCCGAGGTGCTCCCACACGGGACGCACCCGTCGCGCGTCGGGCGCCAGCGGCACCGGCACCAGACCGGCCGCCAGGGCGCCCCAGAACAGGGGCTGGAAGTCCGCACCGTGGTCCGCCAGCACCGGTACACAGGTGCCCGGCGCCACGCCCGCCCCGCGGAAGCCGCCAGCGACACGCAGGGAGTCCTCCAGCAACTGCCGGAACGTCACGGGCCGTTCACCGCCGTCCCCGCGGACATGGACGACGACCTGGTCGGGGGCACGGCGGGCGGCGTCCAGCAGGACGTCCAGCAGCGTTGCGGCGTTCATGGATCCGTTCGTTCGTGCGGGGGCGGTGAGCGGTGACGAAGGACCCATTGTCAGTGGCTCCGCCTACGGTTTCGATCAGTAGGACCCGGCGGAACGGCCCCGGGTTCCGTCCGGGGAGGGGTTTGCCATGTCTGCGGGGTCCGCGGTGCCGACGACGACGTACCTGGAGCTGTCGCAGGAAGGCGGCGGCGCGCACAAGTTCTACGAAGTCACCGTCGCCGGACAGGTCGTGACGGTGCGCTACGGCCGGATCGGCGCGGCGGGGCAGACACAGACGACGTCGTTCGCCTCGGCGGCCAAGGCCCAGGCCGCGGCCGCGAAGAAGGTGGGGGAGAAGGTCCGCAAGGGCTACGCGCCCGCGGTGCCCGGCGGGCGTGCCCCGCGTGCGGTGACGCGGCGGCAGGTGGCCTCCGCGCCGTCCACCGCGCGTGCCGTGGCGCCGGTGCTGTGGCGCTTCGGCACCGGGTCGTCCGCGTTCGGCATCCACGTGGACGACGACCGCTGCTGGGTCGGCAACCAGGCGGGCGACGTGTTCACGCTGGACCACGAGGGTGAGGTGCTGGCCCGCTTCAGCCTGCCGGACGGAGTGAAGTGCCTGGTCGCCGACGACTTCTGGATCTACGCCGGCTGCGACGACGGCCGGGTCTACGACCTCTCCTCCAAACTCCCGTTCGCCGCCTACGACATCGCCGCGGACGTCGACATCTTCTGGCTGGACATCCACGAAGGCGTGCTGAACGTCTCGGACCGCGACGGCCGCCTCACCGTCATCGACCACGAGGACGAACACCAGTGGACCCGCCGCAGCCAGGGAGAGCACGCCTGGATGGTCCGCGCCGACGACCGCGCCGTCTACCACGGCCACCACCGCGGTGTGACGGCCTACCAGCCCGACGGCGGCGGCGAGCTGTGGCACACGCCCACACGCGGCGGCGTGCTGTTCGGCTGGCAGGAGGACGACACCGTCTACGCGGGCACGGCGCACCGCGTGGTGCAGCGGCTGTCGAAGGCGACCGGCACCGTCGAGGCCACCTACGCCTGCGACAGCGCCGTGTACTCCTGCGCCACGTCACCGGGTGGCCGGTTCGTCTTCGCCGGGGACGCCGCCTCGTCCGTCTACTGCTTCGACCGGGACGGCACCCGCCTGTGGAAGCTCGGCACCGGCGGCGGCTCGGCGCTGTCGATGCAGTACCGCGACGAGCGGCTCTACCTGGTGACCACGGACGGCTCGCTGGTGTGCGTGGACGCGAGCGAGGCCGCCGTCACCGCCGCGCAGCAGGGCACCGTGCCGGCGGTGCGGGACGTCAAGCTCGCCGCCGCCCTGCCCACCTACGCGCCCGCCACGACCGCGACGGCGGTGGCCACCGTCGACCGGGCCCCGTCCGGATCCGTCGTCGTGGAGTGCGTGCAGGACAACGGCCGGCTGCGCGTCCACGTCGTCTCCGACGGCTACGACGGTTCCTGGAACGTGCAGTTCCCGCGCGCCATACGGGCGGCCGGAGCGCGCTACGTGGTGGACGCGCTGCACCCGGCGGCCGGCGGCTTCTACCGGGTGCGCGGTGAGATCCGTCGGCTGCTGTGACCGGCCGGGAGACCCCGCCTCGGCGGGCGCACCGCCCCAGGGCCCCGGGTCGGCCCCCGGCCACCGGTCCGCGTCGGGCTCCCGGCGGGCGGCCGGTGGCGTCCCGTCGCGCCGGTCCGTGAACGACCCGGCGCAAAAGGCTCACAACCGGGCGCACGCCGGCGAGTCCGTGAGCCCTGTACGCGCCCCCGGACGCGTACCGAGAATGCAGTGCCCCTGATCAAGACCGAGTTCCGAGTTCCGGCGTACCGTCGAGGAAAGCAGGTCGAACGTCGTGCTGTTGCGTCTGCCCACCACCCTGTCCGAAGCACAGCGGTACCTGGCCGAGGGAGCGGTGCCCGTCGGCGGAGCCACCCTCGTGTGGGCGCTATGGCAGCGCGACGGCTTCCCCGAGCAGGCGATGTCCCTGCGCCGACTGCCGCAGGCCAACCTGATAGAACGTGAGGCGCTGGGCGCGGCCGTCCTGTGTCCGAGCCCGCGGCGATGCGCGTGGAACTCGACCCGGACGGCCCCCGGACGCGGATCGTGGTCTTCCCGGGCACGTCCATTCCCACCACCAGCAGCCGGTCCTCGGCGACCTCCAGGTAGGAGCCGGTCAGCGGGAACCGGTCGCCGTCCGGGGTGACCACGGTGGCCTTCCAGGCTCCGCCCGGCCGTACGTCCATCTCGACGGAGCCCGGAGCGGCGTACGCCCAGTGGGCGTACTCGTCGGGAGTGGTCCACGCCCGCCAGACCCGGTCCGCGGGAGCGTCGAGCGTGCGGGTGAGGGTGTAGGAGAAGCCGCTGCCGGTGTTCATGGTGTCGCTCCTGTCCTGTGGCCCGGTCGGGCCCGTCGTAGGGATGGACGGGCGCGGGCGCGCGAAGTCATCGGTCCCACCGCACATCCACGGGACGTTGTATTCCGTTGACAACAAGATGTTCATCCGGGAGGCTCGTGCCATGTCCTCGACCTCCGAACCCTCCCGGTCCGACGATCCCTTCACTCCGCCCAGCTCCGACGAGGCGCGGGCGCGGCGGGTGCACGCCTCCCTGTTCCGCATCGCCGAGCGGCACGCCGCCACGGACGCCCAGCGCCGGCGCCAGACCCATCCGGGGGTGATCAGCCCGCACGAGGCGGTCAGGCTCGTGTCGTTCCTGCTCAGCGGCGCCGCGCTGCTGGACGACGGCGAACCCGAGGTGGACCGCGCGGACATCACCGCCGCGCTGAGCCTCGTACCGCGCGCCCGCGCCGAGATGGACGAGGTGGAGCTCGGCCTGCTGCAGATGGCGCGCGGACGCGGCATGACCTGGCCGGAGATCGCCTTCGGCCTCGGGCTGCGCAGCCCGCAGGCCGCCCGGCAGCGCTACGAGCGCCTGGTCGGACGCACGGACACCGACACCGACACGGACACCGATACCGACACGGACACCGATACCGACACGGACACCGGCGTGGACACCGGCGTCGGCACCGATGTGGAGAGCGTCGGCACGGATGCGGACACCGGCGGGGACACCGGCGGGGACGGCGACGGATACCAGGTGCGCCAAGCGGACCAGTGGTGACCTGCCGCAGCGGTTCACGGCATCCATGGCACGGTGCCGACCGTCGCGGGCGGCTCGCCCACGGCCCGGGTCGCCTGCCGCCGGGCGGTGCTGACCGCGCGGTGGGCCGCCGTCGTACCGGCGGGCGTCCCGGACGGCAGGCGCACGGGACGGCCGATGCGGACGTGGAACCGCGGCCGCCGCACCGGCGCGGTCGGTACGCCCGCGAGCTTGTTTGACGGACGAACCGGGCGCCGGCCGGTCGCGCACCCGCCCGGCCCACGGGCACGACGACCGCGGCGCCTCCGCCTGCGGCGATCACGGCGGACAGACCGGCGATGCGTCGCCGCCGACAGCCGCGCCGGGCCGGTGCGGCTACGGCAGGGGCGCCGCGCAGGCGGCGTCCCTGCGCGTCGGCAGGCCGCCCTCGGCGTGGATGAGCACATGACGGCCCGACCGCACCGCCCGTGCCGCGGCGTCGAGCGCGTCCGCCGCGTGCGCGGACCGGCGGTGGACGGGATGTGCCCGCCGCTGGCCAGGGCGCGTCCCAGCACGGGCACGGGCCACGGCCCCCGCCGTCGCCGGCACCACCGACTTCACCCCGGCCCGGCGCAGGGCGGCCGGCACGGGGGCGGGATCGGCCGGCGAGTCATGATGGTGCCACGGGTGACGGTGAGCCGCCCGGACAACGGCAGCAGAACGGCGGCGGGGCTGGGCAAGAGTACGTCCTCTCCGGCAGACGGGAACCTCGCCGGCCGGCCTCGCGCGCGGCGGGCGCGCCGCGCCTGAGTGCGCGTACTCGGACCGCACGGACGCACCAGCTCGACGCCGCGCCCGTACCTGCTCGGCGGCGCGCCGCGGTGGTGAATCACCTCCCGGCGGGACGGGTACTCGCACCGTCCTCGCGCGGATTCGCCGCGCCGTCCGTCACGGGAGGCTGCCATGGCCGACCTCAGCCCGATCGACCTGCAGAAAGCACTCAAGGGCGCCGACTACCCCGCCAGCCGCGACGACCTGGTCTCGCTGGCCAGGAGCAACGGCGCCGACGACACCCTCGTCGAGAAGCTGACGCAGGCCGGCAGCGAGCAGTTCGACGGCCCCAACGAGGTGCAGAAGGCGGTGTTCGGCAACGAATAGCGCCCTCCGCCCCGGGCCGCCCGCGCGGCACGCCCCGGCGTCGCGGCGCGCGGCGGCCCGGCCCGAGGCACACCCCGTGTGATCCGAACGGAAAGACGCCACCGCCATGACCGAGTACGAGCGTTCACGCACGATGCCCGCCCAGCCCGAGCAGGTCTTCGACCAGGCGGCGAACATCGACCAGATGTCCGACTGGCTGCCCGCGGAACTGCACGTGCACGCCGAGGAACCGCCCGCGGTCACCGTGCACGAGGACCGCTCCGACGAGGACACCTCCGCGCTGCTGCGGGCGCGGCGCGACCAGATGCGGCTCGAATGGGGCACCCGTGACCAGGGCGCCTACGCCGGCTGGCTCCAGGTCGCCGGCATCGGCAGCGGAGCCAGCGAGGTCACCGTGCACCTCTCCTTCTTCGACGAGGGCCACGACCCGGGCGAGCGGGCGGTCGGCGACGCCCTGGACGGCAGCCTGCGGCGGCTGGAGGAACAGGTCCGGCTGCGCGTGGACCACGCCGCCGGCTGACCTCACGACGCGGGCACGGCCGGACTACCAGTGAGCGGGCCGGGCCAGGGCCGGGGGCAGTACGGTCGTCGCGTCGCCCCTGGCCGCGTTGAGCTGCGCCTGGGTGAGGAACAGGGCACCGGTGAGGTCGGCGCCGCTCAGGTCGGCGTCGCGCAGGTCCGCCCCGATCAGGTCCGCGACGCGCAGGTCGGCACCGCTGAGGTCGGCGGCGACCAGCAGGGCGCCGCGCAGGCTCGCTCCCCGCAGCCCGGCGCCGGACAGCTTCGCGCCGATCAGGTCGGCGCCCCGGTGGTTCCTCCTGCGCCCGGGCACCTCGGCCCGGACGAGTTCACTGGCGCGCAGCAGCAACGTGTTGACCTCGGCGCGCAGCGCGTTCACGTCGATCCGGACGACCGAGGCGGCGTCACCGCGGGTCAGGCCGTCGACACGGGCCAGCGCCCGCCGCAGCTCCCGGTGGACGGGCCGCGCGGGTGCGAGGTCGAGGGCCTCGGTGACGTACCACATCAGCTCGTGCAGCTGCCGCATGACGGGGAAGACCTCGAACATGGACCGCGCCGTCCCCGGTGCCCGGCGCCAGTCCGTGCCGCCGAAGGTGACCCGGGAGACCTTCTGGCCGGCGCCGAAGCAGTCGAAGACGGTGCAGCCGGGATAGCCGCTGTCGCGCAGCCGCGCGTGGATGCCGCAGCGGAAGTCGGCACGGAGGTTGGCGCACGGCCGGCCGGCGGGCTTGTCTTCGGCGAAGTCGGCGGACCGGGCGAACGGCAGGGCCACACAGCACAGTCCGAAACAGCTCGCGCAGTCGGCCCGCAGCTCCTCCGTGCCGAGCCGCTCGCCGCCCGGCCGTTCCGTCGTGCCGCGCGGGGCCTGCTGCTGTGGTGACATCGTGTGGGGCTCCTGCCGGACGGTGAGCACCGCGTTGCGCGACGTGGTTCAGACCGTCGGCGGCGCCCATGAATCGGCGTTCATTCTCGCAGACGGGCAGACGGGCAGACGGGCAGACGGGCAGACGGGCAGACGGGCAGACGGCGAACGGCGGGACGGCGGGCGGTGTGCGCGGGCCGGCAGCCGCCCGTCCGCGCGCACCGTCCGCGCGCACCGTCCGCGCGCACCGTCCACGCGCACCGTCCACGCGCACCGTCCGCGCGCACCGTCCGTGTGCTGCCGTCTCAGGGCCGGCCGGTGAGGTAGCCGCCCATCGAGGTGAAGTACTCGGTCGCGCCCAACTCCCGTCCGTCCTCGGTGCGTACGCGGGTGATGGCCAGGCCGTGGTTGCGGCCGGTCCGCGCGTCGGCGCCGGCGACGATCACCACGCCGTCGCCCTCGCGGTAGAAGATGCGGCCGGGCGTCCCGCCGTAGCGGCCCTGGGACACCACGGCGGACAGCACCTCCAGACGCCGGCCCTTGTGGAAGGTGAAGGCGCTCGGATAGGGGGCGGACTGTGCCCGGACCAGGCGCTCCAGGTCCTCGGCGGGCCAGTTCCAGTCGATGCGGCTGTCCTCCAGCGACCGCTTGTGGAAGAAGCTCGCCCGGGAACGGTCCTGCTTGGTGAACTCGGTCCGCCCGGAGGCGATCAGGTCGAGGGCGCCCGTGGTGACCGGCGCGATGAGGTCGACGGTCTTGTGGAACAGGTCGGTCGCGGTGTCCGTCGGCCCGACCGGAACCGCGCGCTGGAGGACGATGTCCCCGGCGTCGAGCACCTCGTCCATCAGGTGCGCGGTGACGCCGACTTCGGGCTCGCCGTTGATGAGGGCCCAGATGAGCGGGGAGAAGCCCGCGTACTTCGGCAGCAGCGAGTCGTGCACGTTGAGCGTGCCGTGGCGCGGCAGGCCGTAGATGTGCGGCGGGATCCACGTCCGCCAGTTGTTCGCGACGATGATGTCCGGGTCGGCGTCCTTGAGCCGCGCGAACAGTTCCTCGTCGTCCGGGCGGTTGCGGATGAGGACGGGGATGCCGTGCTCCTCGGCGAGTTCGGCGACCGAGTCGCTCCAGATCCGCTCGTAGGCGTGCTCGCTGCGGGGGTGTGTCACCACCATCACCACGTCGTGCTCGGAATCCAGCAGGGCCCGCAGGGTGCGATGACCCCAGGTCTGATAACCGAACATGACGACCCGCATGTGGTTCCTCCTCCGGCAGGGACTGGCCGCCGACAGTAAAGCAAGGCTTACCTAACGCTGCAACGGGGCGTCGGTGAACGGTGATTGATGATCCGTCAGTTGATCGAACTCGATTACTGTCCTGTTTTGTCCAGTCGACAGTCGGCCAAGCTGAGCTTAGGCTTCCCTAAGTTTCGCGGGTCCGCTGTCCTGCTCTCGGCGCGCCCTTCCTCCCGTAATTCCCGACGCCGGACCTCCGGCCGCCCGCACGAATGGGAGTGACATGGCTCAGGTTCTTCCTGGCGACGCACCACTGGTCCACGACCTCATAGGCATCGGCTTCGGGCCGTCCAATGTGGCCATGGCGATCGCGCTCAGCGAGCACAACACGCGCGTCGGCAGGCAAGAGGCGGTCACCGCCCACTTCTTCGAGCGCCAGCCGGCCTTCGGCTGGCACCGGGGCATGCTGATCGACGACGCGACGATGCAGGTGTCCTTCCTCAAAGACCTGGTGACCCTCCGCAACCCCACCAGCGAATACAGCTTCCTGAGCTATCTGCAGAGCAAGGGACGCCTGATCGACTTCGTCAACCACAAGAACTTCTTCCCGCTGCGCATGGAGTTCCACGACTACTTCGAGTGGGCGGCGGCGAAGGTCGACGACATGGTCTCCTACGGCCACGAGGTCGTCGCCGTCGAACCGGTCCTGCGCGACGGAACGGTGGAGTACCTCGACGTCACGGCACGCTCCGGGGACGGACTCGTGGTGCACCGGGCCCGCAACCTGGTCATCGGCACCGGGCTGCGGCCGCGCATGCCGGAGGGCGTCGAACGCTCGGAACGCATCTGGCACAACTCCGACCTGCTGGCCAGGGTGGACGCCCTGGACGGAACGAACCCCTCCCGGTTCGTCGTCGTCGGCGCCGGCCAGAGCGCCGCGGAGAACGTGGCCTACCTGCACCGCCGCTTCCCCGGCGCCGAGGTCCACGCCGTCTTCTCCCGCTACGGCTACAGCCCCGCCGACGACAGCAACTTCGCCAACCGCATCTTCGACCCCGACGCGGTGGACGAGTACTTCACCGCGCCCGAGGACGTCAAGCGCAAGCTGATGGACTACCACGGCAACACCAACTACTCCGTGGTCGACACGGACCTCATCGAGGACCTGTACCGGCGCGCGTACCAGGAGAAGGTGCTCGGCACCGAACGGCTCCACTTCCACAACGTGTCCCGGCTCACCGGCGTCACCGAGACCCCGGACAAGGTCCGCGCCACCGTCGTCTCCCTCGTCACCGGCGAACGCACCGCCCTCGACGCCGACGTCGTCGTCTACGGCACCGGCTACCTGCCCGCCGACGGCCTGGCCCTGCTCGGCGAGACCGCCGGCCTCTGCCACCGCGACGAGGAGGGACGCGTCCGCGTCGGACGCGACTACCGCGTGGCGACCGGACCCGAACTGCGCTGCGGCATCTACCTGCAGGGCGGCACCGAGCACACCCACGGCATCACCTCCTCCCTGCTGTCGAACATCGCGATCCGGGTCGGCGAGATCCTGGACTCGATCATCGACCGGGGCCGTGCCGCCTCCGGCACGGCCCGCCCCCTCACGGACGGCATCGGCACCTCCCGATAGCCCGCTCCGAGGTCCCAGCCCCCCACACCGCCGCGCACTGCCCGGGACGTCGCGCCCGGCAGGCGCGGCACTCCTGTGGAATCCCGTGAAAGGAACCAACGTGTCCACTGGAACACGCCGCGCACCCGCGCGGATCGCCGGACTCGTCACGAGAACGGTGGTGGCCGCCGTCGCCGCGCTCGCCCTGACCGCCTGTGGGGGCGGGACCGACAACTCCTCCTCGGACAAGGGCGACTCGTCCTCGGCCGGAGCGGGCGCGCAGTCCGGGGCGTTCCCGGTCACGGTCGCGCACAAGTACGGCAGCACCACCATCGACGAGGAGCCGAAGCGGATCGTCACGCTCGGCCTGTCGGACCAGGACGCGGTGCTGGCCCTCGGCGCCAAGCCCGTCGGCGCCGTGGACTGGTTCAAGGAGAAGCCGTACGGCAAGTGGCCCTGGACCAGGGACCCCTGGGGCTCCGACACACCGGAGATCGTCGGCGAGCGCGACGAGTACAACATGGAGAAGATCGCCGCGCTCCAGCCCGACCTGGTCATCGCCCAGTACTCGGGCATGAAGAAGGAGCAGTACGACACGCTCTCCCGGTTCACCAAGGTCGTCGCCCAGCCGAAGGACCACCCGGACTACGGCGCGCCCTGGCAGGTGATGACCCGCCAGATCGGCAAGGCCCTCGGCAAGGACGAGCAGGCCGAGAAGCTGATCTCGGACATCGGCGACCGGTTCGGCCAAGTCCGCGACAAGCACCCCGAGTTCGCCGAGCTGACCCTCGCCGTCGCCGACAGCTTCGAAGCCGGCAAGTACTCGGCGTTCACCACGAACGACCCCAAGGCGATCTTCTTCAAGGAACTCGGCTTCAAGCTCGAGCCGCAGATCGACAAGCTGGCCAAGCCCGGCTGGAACGTGGCCGAACTCAGCGCCGAGAAACTGAGCGTCCTCGACGTCGACCGCCTGGTCTGGGTCACCTCCGGCACCGACGCCAACGACCGCATCAAGGCGGAGCCGCTGTACCGGAAACTGAAGGTCGTCCAGGACGAGCGGGACCTGTTCGTGCCCTACCAGGACCCGGACATCGGCGCGGCGTTCTCCTTCAACACGGTCCTGTCGATCCCGTACGCGATCGACGAGATCACCCCGCTGATCACCGCCGTCGAGTAGGCCCCGCGCGGCGCCCGCCGGCCCCCACGGGCCGGCCGGCACGCCACCGCCCCCGACGCACACCGGCGGGGCCGGGCCGCGGCGCGCCCGCCGTCCGGCCCCACCGGCCCGCCGACACGTCCCACGACTGCTCACCGACGCACATCAGGGAAGGGCTCTCCTACGATGTTTGACGCCGAGTCGGACCGGACGACCGAGGCCGGGACGCCCCTGACAGGCGCGCAGTCCGGCATCTGGCTCGCTCAGCAGATCGAGCCGGACAGCTCGGCCTACACCCTCGCCTTCGTCCTCGACCTGCGCGGCGACGTCGACCACGGGCGGCTGGCCGCCGCGGTCCGCCGGGCCGTCGAGGAGGCCGAGGCCCTCCACGTCCGGGTCACCGCCGACGACACCGGGCCGCGGCAGCGCATCGCACGGGTCCCCGTGGACGTGCCCGTCCTGGACCTGCGGGACGAGCCGGACCCGGACCGGGCGGCCGCCGCCTGGATGGACGCCGACCGGGACCGGCCCGCCGACCTCACCGCCGGCCCGCTGTACGCGCAGGCCGTCCTGCGGCTCGCCGACGACCACGTGCTCTGGTACCAGCGCTACCACCACATCCTCGTCGACGGCCTGGGCGTCGCCCTCGTCACCCGCCGCGCCGGCGAGATCTACGGCGCCGGCGAGCAGCCGCCACCCGCCGCCGACTGGACGCTCGCCCGGCTGACCGACGCCGACCGGGCGTACCGCGCCTCCGGACGGCACCGCGCGGACCGCGCCCACTGGCTCGACCGGATGGCCGACCGTCCCGAGCCCGTACGCCTGGTGGAACGCGCACCCGCGCCGATGACACGCCGGGTCAGGCGCTCCACCCTGCTCGACGCACGGGCCACCGCCCGGCTGGACGCCGCCGCCCGCGGCACGGGCGTCCGGCGCTCCCGCCTGCTGATCACCGCCGTCGCCGCCTACCTGCACCGCGTCACCGGCGCACCGGACCTCGTCCTCGGCCTGCCGGTCACCGCACGTTCCGACGACGCGACGGCAACCGTCCCCGGCATGGTGTCCAACGTCGTGCCCCTGCGGGTGCGGGTCGGCCCGGGCACCACCGGAGCCGAACTCGCCGCCCGGATACGGGACACCGTCGCCGAGGCCGTCGACCACGGCCGCTACCGGGCCGAGGACCTGGCCCGCGACCTCGGACTGGCCGACGGACTGCCCGAACTGGTCGGCCCGACCGTCAACATCCTCCCCGGCACCACCGCCCTGCCCTTCGCCGGCCTCACCGCCGAACTCCACCCGCTCTGGCTCGGCCCGGCCGGCGACCTCGCCTTCACCTTCACCCACACACCCGACGGGCACGGCGTCCGCGTCCACCTCGACGCCGACGCCGCGATGTGCGACGAGGCCGCACTGCGCGCCCACGAGCGCCGCTTCCTCGCCCTGCTCGACACCCTGGCCGAGGACCCCCACCGGCCCCTCGGACGCATCGACCTCACCGACGCCGGTGAACGCCGCGCCCTGCTCGACGAGTTCGGCGTGTCACCGCGCGAGGTGCCCGAACTCACCTGGCCCGCCGCCTTCGAACAGCAGGTCCGCAGCACACCCGACGCCGTCGCGCTGGTCTTCGAGGACCGGCACCTGACGTACGCCGGGCTGAACGCCGACGCCAACCGGCTCGCCCGCCTCCTCACGTCGCGCGGCGTACGGGCCGAGGACGTGGTCGCCGTGGCCCTGCCGCGCTCGCCCGAACTCGTCGTCTGCCTGCTCGCGGTGCTCAAGACCGGCGCCGCCTATCTGCCGCTGGACGCCGACCACCCGCGCGACCGCATCGCACACATGCTGTCCGACGCGGACGCGCGCACCGTCGTCACCGTGACCGCCCTGGCCGGCGAACTCCCCGACACCCGCGCCACCCGCGTCCTCCTGGACGACCCGGAGACGGCCGCCGAGCAGGCAGCACAGGACGCGTCGGACCTCGCACTGCCCCTCACGCTCGACCGGGCCGCGTACGTCATCTACACCTCCGGCTCCACCGGCCGCCCCAAGGGCGTCGTCGTCACCCACGACGGCGTCGGCAGCCTGATCGCCACCGCGACCGACCGGATCGGCGTCGGACCGGACAGCCGCGTCGTGCAGTTCGCGTCCGTCGGCTTCGACGTGACCGTCTGGGACCTGATCATGTCGCTGTGCGTGGGCGGACGGATCGTCGTCGTCCCCGCCGAGCGCCGCGTCGCCGGGCCCGCCCTCACCGACTACATCGCCGCACACCGCGCCACCCACATGATCCTGCCGCCGTCGCTGGTCTCCGCGCTGCCGCCGGAGTGCGAACTGCCCGAGGGCGCCGTCCTCGTCGTCGGCACCGAGGCGGTGCCCGGCGAGCTGATCGCCCGCTGGGCCGGCCGGCTGAAGGTCGTCGTCGCGTACGGCCTGACCGAGGCCAGCGTCAACTCCACGCTCTGGACCGCCGAACCCGGCCGGCCCGGCCCCGCCCCCATCGGCCGCCCCGACCCCAACACCCGCGCCTACGTGCTGGACGCGGCGCTGCGCCCGGTCCCCGTGGGCGCCGAGGGCGAGCTGTACGTCGCCGGGCGCGGACTGGCCCGCGGCTACCTCGGCAGGCCCGCGCTGACCTCCGAGCGGTTCGTCGCCGACCCGTTCGGCGCGCCCGGCAGCCGCATGTACCGCACCGGCGACCGGGTGCGCTGGGCCGCCGACGGCAACCTGGAGTTCCTCGGCCGCGCCGACGGCCAGCTGAAGATCCGCGGCCACCGGATCGAACCCGGTGAGATCGAGAGCGCCTTCATGGCCTGCCCCGGCATCGCGCAGGCCGCGGTCCTGCCGCGCCGGGACCACCGTGGCGTCACCCGCCTGGTCGCCTACCTCGTCCCGGCGGCCGGCGAGGCGGACACGGACGCCGCCGTCACCGCCGCCCGGGCCCGCGTCGCCGACGTCCTGCCGGACTTCATGGTGCCGTCCGCCGTCGTCGTCATCGACGGCCCGCTCCCGCTGACACCCAACGGAAAACTCGACGGCCGGGCCCTGCCCGCCCCCGAATGGACCGCGCTGAGTGGCACCGACGCGCCGGCCACCCCGGCCGAGACCACTCTCGCCGCACTGTTCGCGGACGTCCTCGGCATGCCCTCGGTCGGTGTCCACGACAGCTTCTTCGCCCTGGGCGGCGACAGCATCGTCGCCATCCAGCTCGTCAACCGCGCCCGTGCGGCCGGACTGGCCCTCACGCCCCGGGACGTGTTCCGGCAGCGGACCGTGGCCGCGCTGGCCCGCACCGCCGACCGGGCCGCGCCCGCCGCACCGCCCGCGCCGCCGGTCCGCCTGGACGACGACGCCCTGCCGGTCTCCCCGCTCCAGGAGGGCTTCTTCTTCCACGCCCGCTACGACACCGGCACCACCGACCCGTACCTCGTCCAGCAACTCATCGACCTGGCGGGTCCGGTCGACGCCGGCCGGCTGCGGCGGACCCTGCAACGGCTCCTCGACCGGCATCCGCTGCTGCGGGCCGCGTTCCGCCAACTGCCCGACGGACGCGTCGTCCAGCGGCTGCCCGAGCACCTGACCCTGCCGTGGCGGGAGACCGATACCACCGGGACCACCCTGGACGCCGTCCTGGCCGCGGACCGTACCGAGCCGTTCGACCTCGCCCGGCCCCCGCTGCTGCGGGCCACCCTGATCCGCGACGGCCGGCGCCACCGGCTGCTCCTCACCCTGCACCACATCGTCGCCGACGGCTGGTCCCTCGCCGTCCTGCTGCGCGAACTGCTCGCCGCCCACCGCGACGAGGAGCTGCCCGAGCCGTTCGACCCGCGCCCCCATCTGGCCTGGCTGGCCGGGCGGGACCGCGACGCGGCGCGCGACGCGTGGCGCCGGGCGCTGGCCGGACTGCCCGGACCGACCCGGCTCACCGACGCCCTCACCGCGCCGGCCGCCGAGGAGCCGCCGGCCGGGCCCGGGCGCCTCGACCTGCGGCTGCCCGACGACCTCACCACCGGTCTGACCGCCTGCGCCCGCGCCCACGGCCTCACCACGAGCACCGTCGTCCACGGCCTGTGGGGCGTGCTCCTCGGCGGCCTGACCGGCGGCCGCGACGTGGTGTTCGGCAGCACCGTCTCCGGCCGGGGCGGCGGGACGGCCGACCTGGACCGTGCCGTCGGCCTGTTCATCAACACCGTCCCGGCCCGCGTCCGCCTGCGGCCCGACGAGCCCCTCACCGGTCTGCTGCGCCGCCTCCAGGACGAACACGCGGCGCTCCTCGACCACCACCACCTCGGTCTCGCCGACATCCAGCGCACCGCGGGCGGCGGCGAACTCTTCGACACGCTCGTCGTGTTCGAGAACCAGCCCGGCGCCGGCCCCACGACCGGAGACGCCGCGGACACCCTGCACGTCACGGGCGTCGAGGTGTTCGACACCGTGCACTACCCCCTCGCGCTGATCGTCGAGCCGGAGCGCGGCGGGCTGCGCCTGCGGTTCAAGCACGACCCGGCACGGCTCAGCCGGGCGGCCGTGACCGGCATCGCCGACCACTTCCTCGCCCTCGCCCGCACCCTGGTGGACGACCCCGGCCGCACGGTCGCCCGCACCGCCCTGCTGTCCCCGCGCGAACAACGCCGCCTGACCGCACGCGACGACACCGTCCACCCGGTGCCACCCGCCACCCTCGCCTCACTGTTCGCACGGCAGGCGGCACGCACCCCCGACGCCACGGCACTTTGCTTCGAGGACGTCACGCTCACCTACGCCGAACTCGACCGGCGCGCCGAGGCGCTGGCCCGACGGCTGCGGGCCCGCGGCGCCGGACCCGAGCGGTTCGTCGCCGTCGCCGTGCCCCGCTCGGCGGAGCTGGTGGTGGCCCTGCTGGGCGTCCTCAAGTCCGGCGCCGCCTATCTGCCCGTCGACCTCGACTATCCCGCCGACCGGGTCGCGTTCGTCCTCGGCGACAGCGGGGCACGCACCGTCGTCACCACCACCGAGGCCGCCGGACGCCTCCCCGGGACACCGGGCCTGCGGCACCTGCTGGTCGACGCCGACGAGGACGTCCCCGACGTCCCGGCCCGGCCCGCCGGACCCGACCACCCCGCCTACCTCATCTACACCTCCGGCTCCACCGGCCGCCCCAAGGGCGTGGTCGTCACCCACCGCGCCGTCGTCAACCGCCTCGCCTGGATGCAGGACACCTACCGGCTCACCGCCGACGACCGGGTGCTGCAGAAGACGCCGTCCGGCTTCGACGTGTCGGTGTGGGAGTTCTTCTGGCCGCTGCTGGAAGGCGCCGGCCTCGTCCTCGCCCGGCCCGACGACCACCGCGACCCGGCCCAGCTCGCCGAACTCGTCCGCACCCGGCGGATCACCACCCTGCACTTCGTGCCGTCGATGCTGGCCGCGTTCCTGCGGGCCGTGGAGAGCGGCGCCGGCGGCCCGGACTGGGCGGCGAGCCTGCGCCGCGTGTTCTGCAGCGGCGAGGCGCTCCCCGGCGCGGACGCGGCCCGCTGGCACGAGCTCACGGCCCGCTCGGGACGGGACCCGGTCCCGCTGCACAACCTCTACGGCCCCACCGAGGCCGCCGTGGACGTGACGTACTTCGCCTACGAGGGCGGCGACGACGTCACCGTGCCGATCGGCCGGCCCGTGTGGAACACCGGGCTCTACGTCCTGGACCCCTTCCTGCGCCCGGTGCCCGACGGAGTCCCCGGCGAACTCCACCTCACGGGCGTGCAGTTGGCGCGCGCCTACCACGACCGTCCGGGACTGACCGCCGAGCGGTTCGTCGCCGACCCGTTCGGGGCGCCCGGCGAGCGGATGTACCGCACCGGTGACCTGGTCCGGCGGCGCGCCGACGGCACCGTCGAGTACCTCGGGCGCACCGACCGGCAGATCAAGATCCGCGGCAACCGCGTCGAACCGGGCGAGATCGAGGCGGCGCTGCGGGGCCTGCCCGGCGTCGCCCGGGCCGCCGTGACCGTCCGCGACGGCATGCTCGTCGGCTACGCCGTACCCGCGCCCGGCAGCGGCCCGCCGGACGGCGCGGCACTGCGCGCGGCCCTCACCGGAACACTGCCCGCGGCCCTGGTGCCCGGCGCCGTCGTCATTGTCGACACGCTCCCGCTGACCCCGAGCGGCAAGCTCGACACCGACGCGCTGCCCGCCCCGACCCTCGCCCCCGCGACCGGAGGACGCGCCCCCGCCGACGAGCGGGAGCGGGCCCTGTGCACGGTCTTCGCGGAGGTGCTCGGGGTGCCCGGCATCGGCCCCGACGACGACTTCTTCACCCTCGGCGGCGACAGCCTCACCTCCATCACCGTCGCCACCCGGGCCAGGGAGCACGGCCTCGTCCTCGGCCCGCGCGACGTGTTCGAGCGCCGCACCCCGGCCCAACTGGCCGCCGCGGCCCGCCCGGTCACCACCGGCCACGACGACCCGGCCGGCGCGGACACCACCGCCGTGACCGTCCCGGCCGCCGAGGCGGGCCGGGCGGCGGCCGCACTGGAGGCCGTACTGGCCCAGCAGGAACGGTCGGGCGCCGCCGTCGATCCCGCGCTGCGCGCCCTGCTGGCCCAGCTCACCACGGCGGCGGGCACCCCGCCGGCCCCCGAGCCGCCCGCCGGGCCCGCACTCGACGCCGAGGAGACCGCACGCGTCGAGGCCGCCGCCGGCGCCTTCGGAGTCGCCGACATCTGGCCCCTGTCGCCGCTCCAGGAGGGCATGTACTTCCACGCCACCTACGACACGGGCGACACCCTCGACGTCTACCTCTCCCAGGAGACCCTCGACCTCGACCACCGCCTGGACGCCGGCCGGCTGCGCGCCGCCTGCCGGTCGCTGCTGGAGCGCAACACCGGGCTGCGCGCCGGTTTCGTCAGCGACGGCCTGCCCCGCCCGGTGCAGTTCATCGCGGAACACGCCGAGATCCCGCTCGTGGAGCACGACCTGACCGGGCTGCCGGACGACGAGCAGCGGGCCCGCACGGAGGAACTCCTCGCGGCCGACCGCCGCCGCCGCTTCGACCTGACCGCGCCGCCGCTGGCCCGCCTGCTCCTGCTGCACCTCGCAGAGGGCCGGGACCGGCTGGTCGTCACCCACCACCTCATCGTGTGGGACGGCTGGTCCGCCTGGCTGTTCCTGGAAGAACTGTTCACGCTGTACGAGCGCGCCGGCGACGTCACCGGACTGCCCGCCCCCGGCTCCTACCGGGACTACCTGGCCTGGCTGGACCGGCAGGACACCGGCGCGGCGCTCGCGGCGTGGCGGGGCGCGCTCGCCGGGTTCGACGAGCCGACCCTGGTCGCCCCGGCCGGACGCGACGGCGCCCCGGTGATCCCCGCGGACTTCGACACCACGCTGAGCCGGGAGCTGAGCGACCGGCTGCGCGACACGGCCCGCCGGCACGGACTCACCGCGAACACCGTGCTGAACACGGCCTGGGCACTGGTCCTGTCGGCGCTGACCGGCCGCACGGACGTCGCCTTCGGCACCGCGGTCGCCGGACGGCCCGCCGACGTGCCCGACGCCGCCGGCATCATCGGCATGTTCCTCAACACCGTCCCGGCCCGCATCGCCTTCCGGCCCGGTGAACCCCTGCTCGACCTGGTGCGCAGGGCCCAGTCCGAACGCGCCGCGGTCATGCCGTACGAGTACGTGGGACTCGGCACGCTCCAGCAGGAGACCGGCCACCGCCGGCTGTTCGACACCCTGTTCGTGCTGCGTTCCGCAGACGGCGAGGAGCGGGCCGCCGCGCTCCGGCAGCGGCACGGCATCACCGGCATGTCCAACGTGGACGGCACCCACTTCCCGCTCACCCTGATCGTCACCCCGGAGACCCGGCTGCGGGTGACCCTGGCCGCCCGGCCCGACGTGTTCGACGCCGACGCCGCGACGGCGGTCCTGGAGCGTTTCACGGCCGTACTGGAACGCCTCGTCGAAGCCCTCGCCGGTGCGGACGCCGGCGCCGCCCGCACCGCCGGCCTGGACCTGCTGCTGCCGGCCGAGCGGGCCGCCCTGGCCGCCGCCCGGGAGACCTCCCGCGCACCGGTGCCCGACGACACCGTCGCCGACCTGCTCGCCGCCCAGACCGCCCGCACCCCCGACGCGGTGGCGCTGGTCTTCGGCGAACAGGCCCTCACCTACGCCGAACTGGACGCCCGCATCAACCGGCTGGCCCGGCTGCTGCTGGCCCGCGGCGCGGTCCCGGAACGGGCCGTCGCCCTCGCACTGCCCCGCTCCCTCGACATGGTCGCCGCGCTGTTCGCGGTGCTGCGCACCGGCGCCGCCTACCTGCCGCTCGACCTCGACCACCCCGCCGAACGGCTGCGCCTGATGGTCGCCGACACCGGCCCGCTGTGCCTGCTCTCCACCACCTCCGTCGCCCCCGCCCTGCGGGACGACACCGGAGCGCTCGCGCCCGAACTGCTCCTCGACGACCCGGCCGTGGCCGCCGAACTCGCCGCGCTGCCGGACGGCCCGGTCACCGACGCCGAACGGCCCGCGTTCGCCCGTGGCCTCCCGGACCGGCTGGAGCACCCGGCGTACATCATCTACACCTCCGGCTCCACCGGACGGCCCAAGGGCGTCGTCACCCCCTACCGCGGCCTGACGAACATGCAGCTCAACCACCAGCGGGAGATCTTCGACCCGGCCATCGCCTCCGCCGGCGGCCGAAGGCTGCGCATCGCGCACACCGTGTCGTTCGCCTTCGACATGTCGTGGGAGGAGCTGCTGTGGCTCGTCGAGGGCCACGAGGTCCACGTCTGCGACGAGGAACTGCGCCGTGACGCCGAGGCCCTGGTGGCCTACTGCGACCGGCACGGCATCGACGTCGTCAACGTCACCCCGACCTACGCCCAACTGCTCATCGAGGAGGGCCTGCTGGAGCGGGACGACAGCGGGGCCAGGCACCGGCCCGCCCTGGTGCTGCTCGGCGGCGAGGCCGTGTCCGACACGGTGTGGACCCGGCTGCGCCGCACGGAGGGCACCTACGGCTACAACCTGTACGGGCCCACCGAGTACACGATCAACACCCTGGGCGGCTCCACCACGGACAGCGCCACCCCGACCGTCGGCCTGCCCATCCGCGGCACCCGCGCCCACGTCCTCGACACGATGCTCCGCCCGGTCCCGCCGGGCTGCCCCGGCGAGCTGTACATCTCCGGCACCGGGCTGGCCCGCGGCTACCACGACCGTCCCGGCCTGACGGCGGAACGCTTCGTCGCCGACCCGTTCGGCGAGCCGGGCGAGCGCATGTACCGCACCGGTGACCTGGTACGGCAACGGCCGGACGGGCTGCTGGACTTCCTCGGCCGCACCGACGACCAGGTGAAGATCCGCGGCTACCGCATCGAGCCGGCCGAGATCGCCGCCGCCCTGTCCGCACACCCCGAGGTCGCCCACGCCGCCGTGGTCGTGGCCCAGACCGCCGGGACGAAACGCCTGGTCGGCTACGTCGTGCCGGAGGCGGGCGCGACAGCGGGGGAGGACCTGCTCCAGCGGCTCCGGGAACACCTGAAGGCGGGCCTCCCGGACTACATGGTGCCCTCCGCGCTCGTCCCGGTGGACGGCCTGCCGCTGACCGTCAACGGCAAGCTCGACGTCAGGGCGCTGCCGGCCCCCGACCTCACCGCCACCGGCACCGTCCGCCCGCCGCGCACCCCGCGCGAGGAGACCCTGCGCGCCCTGTTCGCCGACGTGCTCGGCCTGCCCGCGGACGGCATCGGCGTCGACAGCGACTTCTTCGACCTCGGCGGGCACTCCCTGCTGGCCACCCGCCTGGTCAGCCGCGCCCGCGCCGCCCTCGACGTCGAACTCGCCATCCGGGACCTCTTCGAGGCGCCCACCGTCGCCGAACTGGCCCGCCGCACCGCCCGCTCGGACACCGCCGCCCGCCCCGCGCTCACCGCCGCAGAGCGGCCCGCCGAACTGCCGCTGTCCCACGCCCAGCAGCGGCTGTGGGTCGTCCAGCAGATCGAGTGCACCTCCGCCGCGTACAACTTCCCCCTGGTGATGCGGGTGCGCGGACCGCTCGACCGGACGGCGTGGAGCGCCGCCCTCACCGATGTGACGACCCGTCACGAGGCGCTGCGCACCGTCTTCACCGAGCGCGACGGCCGGGTGTACCAGCGGGTGCTGCCCGCCGACGAGGCCCGCCCGGCGGTGGAGCACCTCCGCGCGACCGAGGACGAGGTGCCCGGCATCGTCGACGCCGCCGTCGCCCGGCCGTTCGACCTCGCCCGCGAACTGCCGCTGCGCGCCACGCTCGTGGAGATCACGCCCGAGGACCACGTCGTCGTGCTGCTGCTGCACCACATCACCACCGACGAGTGGTCCGACCGCCCGTTCCTGCGCGACCTGGCCACCGCCTACCGCGCCCGCCTCACCGGCACGGCCCCGGACTGGCCCGCACTGCCCGTCCAGTACGCCGACTACGCCCTGTGGCAGCGGCGGCTGCTCGGCGACCCCGCCGACCCGGACAGCCCGGCCGCACGCCAACTGGCGTACTGGCGCACCGCGTTGGCGGGAGCGCCGGAGGAACTCGAACTGCCCGCCGACCGGCCGCGGCCCGCACGTCCGGCGTTCACCGGGGCCGCCCTCGACATCGACTTCGACACTGCCGTGCACGAAGGACTGCGGCGGCTCGCCCGGTCCACCGGCGCCAGCATGTTCATGGTGGTGCACGCCGCCGTCGCCACGCTGCTGCACCGCCTGGGCGCCGGAACGGACATCCCGCTCGGCGCGCCGATCGCGGGCCGCGGCGACCAGGCCCTCGACGACCTGGTGGGCTTCTTCGTCAACACGCTGGTGCTGCGGGCCGACCTGAGCGGCGATCCCACGTTCACCGAACTGCTGGCCCGGATCCGCGAGAGCGACCTGGCCGCCTTCTCCCACGCCGACGTGCCGTTCGAGTCGGTGGTGGAGGCGATCAACCCGACCCGCTCCCTCTCCCGCAACCCGCTGTTCCAGGTGATGGTCGGCCACCACGTCCGCACCGGCGACGCACTCGACCTGCCCGGCCTGAGCGCCGAACACCTGCCCTTCCGTGTCAACTCCGCCAAGTTCGACCTGGTGTTCAGCTTCACCGAGCACCAGGGCCGCGACGGCCGGCCGGGCTCGCTGCGCTGCCGCCTGGAGTACGCCACCGAGCTGTACGACCACGACACCGCCGAGGCGATCGGACAGCGGCTGCGCCGCCTCGTCACCGCGCTGACCGCCGCACCCGAACAGCCCCTCTCCCGGGCCGGGATCCTCTCCGCCGACGAACGCCGCCTGGTCCTGGAACGCTTCAACGACACCGCCCGGGACGTCGAAGAGACCTCCCTGCCCGGCCAGTTCGCCCGCCGGCTCGCCGAACGGCCCGACGCGGTCGCCGTCGTCGAACGCTCCCGCTCGGTGACGTACGCCGGGCTCGACCGGCGATCCGACCGCATCGCACGGCTCCTCGCCGCCCACGGCGTGGGAACCGAGAGCGTGGTCGGCGTGGCCGTGCCCCGGTCGATCGACATGATCGCGACCGTGCTCGCCGTGCTGAGGCTCGGCGCGGCGTTCCTGCCGCTGGACCTCGCGCACCCGGCCGACCGGCTCACCTACATGATCGAGGACTCGGGCGCGACGCTCGTCGTCGGCAGCGAACCGGTGGCCGGCAAGATCCCCGACGTGCCGGGCGTCCCCGTACTGCTGCTCGACGCGCCCGCGACCGCCACCGCACTCGACCGGCTGCCCGACACCGCGCCGGAGCACCGGCCCGTCCCGCTGGACCGCGCCGCGTACGTCATCTACACCTCCGGTTCGACGGGCCGGCCCAAGGGCGTCGTCGTCCCGCACGAGGGCATCGCGAGCCTGGTCGCCACCGCCGTCGACCGGATGGGCCTGCGCCCCGACAGCAGGGTGCTCCAGTTCGCCTCCACCGGCTTCGACGTGTTCGTCTTCGAAGTGGCGATGGCGCTGTGCCACGGCGGCCGGCTGGTCCTGATCCCCGAGGAGGCCCGGGTCGCCGGACCCGCCCTCACCGACTTCCTCGCCGACCAGCGGATCACCCACATGATCCTGCCGCCGTCCCTGGTCTCCGCCCTGCCGCCCGGCTGCCGGCTGCCCGAGGACTCGACGGTCCTGGTCGGCACCGAGACGGTCCCACCGGACCTGTTCGAACGGTTCGGCTCCACCGCCCACCTGATCTGCGCCTACGGCCTCACCGAGGCCACGGTCAACTCCACCCTGTGGCCCTCCCGCGAGCACGGCGGCCGCCCGCCCGGCCGGGTCCCGATCGGCCGCCCCGACCCCAACACCCGCTGCTACGTGCTCGACGAGCGTCTGCGTCCGGTCCCGCCGGGCGTGGCGGGAGAGCTGTACGTGGCCGGGCGGGGCCTCGCCCGCGGCTACCTCGGCAGGCCCGCGCTGACCTCCGGACGGTTCGTCGCCGACCCGTTCGGACCGCCCGGCGCCCGGATGTACCGCACCGGCGACCGCGCCCGCTGGCGGTCCGACGGCAACCTCGACTTCCTCGGCCGGGTGGACACCCAGGTGAAGATCCGCGGGTTCCGCATCGAGCTCGGCGAGATCGAGGCCGCGCTCACCGGACACCCGGCCGTCGCTCAGGCCACCGTGACCGCGGACCGCGACGGGGACATCGTGCGCCTCGTCGGCTACGTGGTGCCCGACGGCGACGCGGAACCCGACCCGCAGGCGCTGCGCGCCCATGTCGCCGGGCTGCTCCCCGAGTACATGGTCCCGGCGCTCGTGGTGCCGCTGGACGGGCCGCTGCCGCTCACCCCGAACGGCAAGCTGGACCGCAGGGCACTGCCCGCACCGGACTGGTCCGCCATGACCGGCGACGCCGACCCCGCCACCCCGACGCAGGCCCGGCTGGCCGCACTGTTCCGCGAGATCCTCCGGCTGGACGGGGTCGGCGTCCACGACAACTTCTTCGCGCTGGGCGGCCATTCGATGGCGGCGATGCGGCTGCTGGGCCGGATCCGCACCGAGTTCGGCGCGGAACTGGGCATCCGGGACGTCTTCGACGCGCTGACCGTCGCCGGGCTCGCCACCAAGCTCGACGGCGCGGCCGCCGCCCGGCCCGCGCTGCGGCCGTCCGGGGACGGCGCGGCCGTGGCCCCCGACCGGCCCGTCGCGCCCGTCCAGCGGTGGCAGTGGGACGCCCACCGGCGCGATCCGCGCCCCGACCACGCCCTGGTGCTGAGCGGCCCGGGCGGTCTGGACGCGGACGCGCTCGCCGCCGCGCTGGCCGATGTGACGGCCCGTCACCAGCCGCTGCGCACGGCGTTCACCGAGCGCGACGGCAGCGTGTTCCCCCGCGCGGTGGAACCACCCGTCCTGGCCGTCGAGGACTGCGCGGACCTCGACCGGCGCCTGGCCGAACTCGCCTCCGCGGACTTGGATCCGACGCGGGAGGCACCGCTGCGGGCCAGGCTCCTCACCGCGCCGGACGGCCGCCAGGCGCTGCTGCTGACCCTGCACTACCTCGCAGCGGACGAATGGTCGGTGGTGCCGCTGCTCCGCGACCTGGCCACCGCCTACGCCGCCCGCGCCGCACACCGCGAACCCGGCTGGGAGCCGCTGCCGGTGACGTACGCCGACTACACCCGCTGGGCCCACGACACCCTCGGCGACCTCACCGACCCGGACAGCCGCGGCGGACGGCAACTCGCCTACTGGCGGCGGGTGCTGACGGACGTACCGGCCGTGCTCGACCTGCCGGCGGACGGGCCCCGGCCCGCCGCCGCGGCCCGGCGCGAGGCGGGCCAGGTCGCCTTCGTGCTCGACGAGCGGCTGCACGCCGACGTGGACCGGCTGGCCCGCACCACCGGCACCAGCATGTTCATGGTGCTGCACGCGGCCCTCGCGGCCCTGCTCACCGCCCACGGCGCGGGCACCGACCTGCCCATCGGCACCATGGTCGCCGGCCGCGGCGACGACCGGCTCCACGATCTCGTCGGCTGCTTCCTCAACACCGTCGTGCTGCGCACCGACACGACCGGCGACCCGTCCTACTGCGAACTGCTCGCCCGCGTACGGGAGACGACGCTCGGCGCGCTGGACCGGCAGGACGTGCCGTTCGACGCGGTGGTGCGCGCCACCGGTCTGCCCGCCGAGGGGCCGCAGGTCATGGTGGTCCACCACGAACAGGCCGACCTGGCACGGCTGGAGGGGTCACTGGGCTCGCTCCGGGCCCACCCCACGGGCTCGGCGCGGGCGGAGCTGACCCTCGGCTTCCACGAACCGCGCGGCGCCGGGCCGGTGCACTGCGCGATCGTCCACGACACCGGCCTGCTCGGCACCGCCACGGCACGGCGGCTCGCCGACGGCCTGCTCGCCCTGCTGCGGGACGCGGCCGCCGCCCCGGAACGACGTCTGTCCGACCTGTTCACCGCACTGCCCACGAGGAGTGAACGCGCATGACGACCAACCCCTTCGAGGATCCGCAGGGCCGCTACCTGGTGCTGGTCAACGACGAGAACCAGCACTCGCTGTGGCCGTCCTTCGCGGAGGTGCCGGCCGGCTGGCGCACGGCCTTCGGCGAGGACACCCGCGAGGCCTGCCTGGCCTACGTGGAGGCCCACTGGACCGACCTCCGCCCGGCGAGCCTGGCCGCACGCCGGGACTGAACCGCCCCGACGGCCCCCGGAGCCCGGCCGCCCGCACACACGTCATCGCGTTCCTGTCACGGAGTGTCCTCGACGCAGGGGCGCACGGAGCGATCCGTGCGGGACGGGCCGGCCCAGGCCTGCCGTTCCCTGCTGCGGGGGTCGTCGACCTGGGTCCACTCGGCGTCGATGCGCATCGTGGCCCGGCGTGTGGTGTCGTACCGGTCCCAGCCGGGGTCGCCGGTCCTGGCGAAGCGGATCCAGGCCTCGTGTGTGCGTGCGGCGAGGTCCGCGGGGGGCTTGTCGGGGCCCAGCAGGGCGCCCTCACCCGCCAGCCGCGGGAGTCCCGCGATGTCGAAGACGAAGGGGAGCTCCACCGCGTGGGTGGCGCCGAGGTCTCCGCCCAGGGCATGGGAGCGCCAGGCGAACTCGTAGCTGAACGTGGCGGACCGGGGGTGGGCGGCATGCGCGCCGGCCAGGGCCCAGCTGCCCGCGCCGAACAGCGCGTCGCCCATGACGGCCGACCGCAGCTCACCGAAGGACGCCCCGGGGCGGGTGGTGCGGTACGTCTCCACGAGCTGCGCGGGCTTCGGGTGCGAGCGCGCCGCGGTGTCGTCGACGTCCCCGGCGGTCGACGTGGCGTACAGGTCCACCGGAACCAGGTAGAGGTTGCCCTCCTCGGTGTTGGTCCCGACGAGCAGGTCGACGTCGGCGCCCATGCCGGCGGCGACGGATTCGGCGGGCTGCGTGTCGAGCACCAGGCTGAAGGGACTGAGGCCGATCAGCGGGTCGTGGTGGGTGGCGGTCCGCAGGTCGATGCCCGCGAGTTCGGAGGCTGCCGCCACCAGGCGCTCGTCGGAGATGTCCGCGAAGGCGCCGACGTGCGGCTCGATGCCCAGTTCCTCGGCCGCGGCCCTGGTGACACGGGCGGCCTGTTCGGTGGTGAACGCACCCAGGCCGCTGCCGCTCTGCACGATCGCCCGACGGAACAGGCCCGCGGCCTCAGGAGTGGCGAGGACGCCGCCGACGACGGTCGCCCCGGCCGACTGGCCGAAGAGGGTGACGTTGTCCGGGTCACCGCCGAAGGCGGCGATGTTCTCCTGCACCCAGCGCAGTGCGGCGACGACGTCGAGCAGGCCGCGGTTGGCGGGCGCCCCGGGGATGTCGAGGAACCCGAGGATGCCGAGCCGGTAGTTGAGTGTGACCAGGAGGACGCCGTCGCGGGCGAAGGCGGAACCGTCGTACAGCGCGGACCGAGTCGATCCGGCGACGAACCCGCCGCCGTGGACGAACACCATCACGGGCAGGTCCCGGTCACCGGCCGCGGGCCGGAAGACGTTGACGGTGAGGTAGTCCTCGCCGCGGCTCCAGCCGGCACCGAAGTAGGGGGCCATGTCGATGCGGCCGAGCCTGCGCCGGGACTGCGGGGCGTTGGGGCCGGGCGCGGTGGCGTCCCGTACGCCGTCCCAGGGTTCGTGCGGCTGCGGCGGGGTGAACCGGCCGGCGCCCAGCGGAGGAGCAGCGTAGGGGATGTTCAGGAAGGTGGCGGTGCCGTCGTCCCTGTGCAGGCCGCGGACGGCTCCCTGCGCGGTGGTGACGACGGCGTCGGGTCGTGTGCTCACGGAGATGCCCTTCCTCGGGTGTCAGCTCTGCTCGGCGTACGGGGTGAAGGGCGCCCAGCCCTTGATGTCGAACGTGGTGCCCCTCCGCACGATTTCGGCGGCGCCGTGGCCGCCCAGGTGCGCGGGGACGACGAGCGCGTTGTTGTCGGCCGCCCAGCCCAGGACCTTGCGGCGGGTGGCGCGGGCGCCCGCGGGGTCCTCGCAGAAGCAGCTGTTGGCGTCCGGCTCGACGATCTGCACCGGGTTGTGCAGCAGGTCACCCACGAACACCGCGCGGTCCGTCCCGGAGTCGAGGATCAGCACGGAGGAGCCGGGGGTGTGGCCGGGAGCCGGCTCCAGACGCAGGTCACCGTCGATCCGGTAGCCGTTCTCCCACAGCAGCGCCTGCCCGGCCCGGTGCACCGGGGCCACGCTGTCCTCGAACACGTTCTGGTTGCCGCGGCCGAACACCGACGTGCGGTTGTTCTCCGGGTTCCAGAAGTCGAAGTCGTCCTTCGGCATCAGGTACGTGGCGTTGGGGAAGGTGGGAACCCACTGCCGCCCGTCCAGGTACGTGTTCCAGCCGACGTGGTCGACGTGGAGATGCGTGTTGATGACGATGTCCACGTCCTCGGGCCGGACACCTGCCCGGGCGAGGTTGTCCAGGAAGTTCGTCCTGAGGTGACCCCAGACCGGCGCGTACGGGCGCTCCTTGTGGTTACCCACGCCGGTGTCGACGAGGACGGTCTTGCCGCCGCTGCGCAGCAGCCAGGTCTGGATCGCGGAATTCACCGACCCGGTCGCGGAGTCCAGGAAGTGCGGGGCCAGCCAGTGGACGCCGTCCTTCCAGACTTCCTGCGAGCTGTCCGGGAAGAAGGTGTGGGGCTCCATCCCGACGGAACCGTAGTATTCCCGTACGCGTGTGATGGAGACGTTGCCGAGCGTGAGCTGTTCCATGGAACCACCTGGAGAATGGGGAGGCATTTCCGGAACGGTACGAGTGGCCCCGGCGGGCGCGGTATCCGTCAGGTGACTGCACCTGTGCCTGCGGCGCACGTGGCTGCACCGCCGCATTCACGAGCCGCCAGCCGGATCCCCGGGCCCGCTCGGCGGCCGTGTCGTGTGCGGTGGCCGGCCCCGACTTTCACGGCTGACTGCAACTCCGTGGACGCCATGGCCGGAATATCCCGGACGCGGACGGCGCTCAGGTGCTCCGAGCAGGTTGGTCACCGCTCCTGCGGGCGCTGTGGCGGTTCCCCGCGCCGGCGTCCGGGGAGATCTCGTCGCTTGGAGCATCCGTGGAAAACGATGGAAGAGTTCGTGGGGACCGGCGCTCGACGCGGAATTCCGGTCCGGCGGTGGTGGGCCGAGAAACCGAGACCGCGGAAATCATCCGGCGGGTGACCGCCGATCGGTCCCACAGCGACGTGTTGATCGTCGCGGGTGACCCCGGTGCCGGAAAGAGCACGCTGCTCGACCTCGCAGCCGATCGCGCACGGGATGCGGGTGGCCGAGTGCTGCGGGCGGTGGGGAGCCAATCCGAGGCGCACCTCGGATTCGCCGGTCTTCACCAGTTGCTGCGCCCGGTGCTCGGCGCAGCGGACGGCCTGCCGTCGCGGCAGCGCTCCGCGCTCCGTGGCGTCCTGGGGCTCGAGGAGTGTGCGCAGCCTCCCGACGCGATGCTCGTCGGTCTGGCGGTGCTGACCCTGTTGTCGGACCTGGCGGAAACCGCCCCGCTCCTGGTGGTGGCCGACGACGCGCAGTGGATCGACCGTGGATCACTGGACGTTCTCTCCTTCGTGGCGCGACGCATGGACAGCGAGCCCGTCACGCTGCTGGTCGGAGTCCGCACCGCGGCCGCACTGCCCGGATTCGACAGGCGGTACGAGCGCCTCGAACTCGGCCCACTGGAGGCCGAGGCGGCCAACCGGCTGTTGGACCGGCAGCCTGCGCCGCCCACCGGCCGGACCCGGGCGCGCATCCTCCAGGAGGCGGCCGGCAACCCACTGGCCCTGGTGGAACTCGCCCACGCCACCGCGGTACGGCACCCCGGGGCCGGTGGCATGGAGGGCCCGCTGCCGGTCACCGACCGGCTGGAGCGGATCTTCGCGGGACAGGCGGCGGACCTGCCCGAACCGACCCGCCGCGTCCTGCTCCTGCTCGCGGCAGCCGACGCGGCGGACGTTCAGGCGGCGGCCGTGGGACTTCCCGAGGCGGACGACCGGGCGTGGGCACCCGCGGAACGGGCCGGCCTCGTACGCCGGGACGGATCCGGCACCTCCTTCCGTCACCCGCTCGTCCGCTCCGCCGTCTACCACGCCGCGTCGTTCGAGGAACGCCGCCGGGCCCACCTCGCTCTCGCGGAGTTGCTGCGCGAGGAGCCCGACCGCCGCGCCTGGCACCTCGCCGCCGCGACCGTACGCCCCGACCAGGACGTGTCGGCCGCCCTGCAGCGGACGGCCGACCGGGCCCGGCGCCGGGGTGGCTTCGCGGCCGCCGCCGCGGCCCAGGAGCGCGCCGCGCAACTCAGCCCGCGCCGCGAGGACCGGGCGCGGCTTCTGACCGAAGCCGCCGCCACCGCCGTCTTCACCGGCCAGCTCGGCTGGGTGGAACACCTGGCCGCCGCAGTCCGTGAGTGCACCGACGACCAGGCACTGCTGGGCAGGGCTGCGCTGGCCACCGGACGGCTCATGTCCCTGGGACCCCGTCACACCGCAGCATTCGCGCTGCTCATGCGGGTCGCCGACGAGGCGGCGGACGCCCGGTCGCCCCTCGCGCTCGACGCGCTGGCCGCGGCGGCGGTGGTCCGCTACTACTCGGGCGAAAAGTCCCAACAGCGCCGGATCCAGGACCTGTTCTGCCGCTTGCCCGACGATGCCGCCGGAGCGGCCCTGCGCGTCTGGGTACGTGCCGTCTCCGACCCCGGCAGCGCGGGAGCCGCCCTCGCACCGGTGCTGCCCGGGCTCATCGCCGAGGCCAGGGGCGACGCCGGTCACCTCACCGCGCTGGCCGTCGTCGCCTGGCTGCTGGACGAGACGACCCTCGCCGGCCGGACCTTCGACGAGGCATTCGACCAGTGGCAGGCCCGTGGACAGCTCCCGGACGGACTGGGATGCGCGGCCGGCTGGACCCGCCTGGAGCAGGGCCGATGGGCCGAGGCCCGATCAGTGGCCGCCGAGATCTCGGCGGTGGCGTCGTCGGCCGGACTCGACCACGCCGAGGCGTGTGCCCGGGCAGTCGACGCCACGGTGGCCGGCCTGCGCGGTGACACGGCCACCGCCCGCCGGCTCGCCGAGCGCGCCCTGGCTCTCGTCGATCCGCTGGAAAGCCGCTCCGTCGCGGTCTTCGCCCGTCGGGCCCTGGGCCTGGCGGCGGTGGCGGAGGGCGACCACGACACCGCGTACACGCAGTTCCGGTCCGCTTTCACCGACGACGGCGATCCGGTTCACTACCACGTCTCCTACACCGTCCTGGCCGACGTCGCCGCGGCAGCCGCCCGCACAGGCCGGCGGGAGGACGCCGCCGCACTGCTGGAACGATCGGCGCGGCGTCTCGGCACGGGCATGTCGGCACGAGTGGCCGCCCTGATCGACCGGGGCCGCGCCCTGCTGGCGGATCCCGAACACGCCGAGCCGTACTTCCGGGCGGCGCTCGCCGAGCCGACGGGTGAGCAGCGGCCCTTCGAACGGGCGCAGGCCCGGCTCGACTACGGGGAGTGGCTCCGGCGCCGGCGCCGAATCGCCGAGGCCCGTCCGCTGCTGAGCGCCGCCCTGGAGACCTTCCAGCGGCTGGGCGCGCGGCCGTGGGCGGAGCGGGCACAGGCAGAACTGCGCGCCGGCGGCGTCGAGGCCACCGTGGCGATGCCTCATGCCCTCACCGAACTCAGCCCTCAGCAACAGCAGATCGTCCACCTGGCGGCCCGCGGCCTGACGAACCGTGAGATCGGAGAGAAGCTGTTCCTCTCGCCGCGCACGGTCGGCTCCCACCTCTACCGGGTGTTCCCCAAACTGGGCATCACCGCCCGCTCACAGCTCCGCGACGTGGTCGAGGCACCCCGTCGGGAGCCCGTGCCCACATCTGGGACGGCAGGGTCCGCCGCCGCACGAGTGCCGGCCCGCAGGTCGAGTACCGTTACGATGCGATGACCACGGGTGCGCGGCGGTCGGTGGGACCGGCGCGGCGGTGCCCGTGACCGGCGCCGGCCTGCCGCCCGGCGCCGACCGCCGCCTCCTCCCGCCCGTCCCGGCCTTCACCGGCGCCGGGGACGCTCGCTCCACTCCGTCGTGCCCGCACCGCGCCTTTCCACTTCACCGGCCGGCGCCCGCGCGCGCCACGGAACCGAGGAGTTCGGTGAGTTCGGTGCCACGGCCACCGCCCGCGTTCGTGGTCAGAACGGGCCGAAGGCCCTCACCGCCCGATCCCGGCGGACCGCCCCGTCCCTCGAACACCTCTCGCCACCGACCGCCCGCACCCGCTCGCCGGGCACCTACCCCTCGTCGCCCGCCACGCCCGCCACGCCCGCCGCGTCCGCGGTCGTCCCCGGTCGGCTGGCCGACCAGGCGGCCCACAGGCGTGCGTAGTGGCCGCCCGCCGCGACCAGTTCCCCGTGCGTGCCGGTTTCCACGACCCGGCCCCGGTCGAGGACCACGATCCGGTCGGCGGTCGCCGCCTGCGGCAGACGGTGCGCCACCAGCAGGCCCGTGCGCCCCTCGAGGGCCTTCAGCGCCGCCGTCTCCAGGACGCGCGCGCCCGCGCTGCCCGCGTCGGCCGTCGCCTCGTCCAGGATGGCGATCGGCGGATCGGCGAGGACAAGCCGGGCCAGCGCCAGATGCTGCGCCTGGGTCACCGTCAGCCGGTGCCCGCCCTCGCCGACGACCGTGTCCAGGCCGTCGGGCAGCGCCTCGGCCCACTCCAGCGCGCCCACCGTGGCCAGGGCGGCCCGCAGCGCCTCGTCGTCGGCGTCCGGCCGGGCCAGCCGCAGGTCCTCGGCGAGCGGACCGGCGAAGACGTGGACCTCCTGGCTGATGAGCGTGACCGCCCTGCGGACGCCCGACGGGCCCAGCTCCCGGGCGTCGGCCCCGCCCAGCGTGACGGACCCGCGGGCCGGCCGGTGCACGCCCGCGATCAGCTTGGCGAGGGTGGTCTTGCCCGCACCGCTGGACCCGACCAGCGCGACCCGCTCCCCGGCGTTCACCTCCAGGCCGACGTCCTGCAGGACCGGGTGGCCGGGCACGTAGGCGTAGTCGAGGGAGGAGACCTTGACCGAGCCGTCCACGGGCGCGGCCCGGCCGTCCGGCTCCGGTGCCGCGGCCGGGCCGGAGACGCCGACCAGCCGGGCGAGGCTCGCACCCGCGGACTGCACGTCGTCGAGGAGGAACAGCGCCGCGTTGACCGGGTTGAACAGACTGTGGAAGTACAGGGCGGCCGCGGTCGCCGTACCGATGCTCACCGCCCCGTTGTCGACCAGCAGGAAACCGGTGACCAGGACGGACGTCATGCCGATGAACTCGGCCAGGTTGAGCCGGGAGAAGAACCCGGTGACGACGTGGATGCCGCGCAGCGCCAGGCCCATCGCGGCCCGCGACCGCTGCTCCATGAGGTCCAGCTGAGGCCCGTTCAGCCGGAACGCGCGGACGGTGCGGACACCGCCGACGCTGTCCAGCAGCTGGTGCTGGAGTGCACCCGTGGCCACCCGGTGCTCGGCGTACACGGGAGCGGCCCGGCGCAGGTACCAGCGCACGGCCAGCACCTGCACGGGCACCGCCCACAACGCGGCGGCCAGGAACCGCCAGTCGAGGACGGCGAGGCCCACCAGGGTGAGCACGATGGTGAAGGCGGAGCGGGAGAACTCCGGCAGGGCCTGCCGCACCGACTTGGCGATCACGGACACGTCGCCCGTCACCCGGGACACCAGGTCGCCCGAGCCGGCCTCCTCGACCCGCTCCAACGGCAGCGCGAGCGCCCGCTCGACGAACCGTTCGCGCAGCGCGGCGAGCACGGTCTCGCCCAGCCGGGCGACGAGTGCGCTGCCGACCGCCGTGGCCGCACCGCGTGCCACGGCCACCGCGACGAGCAGCACCATCGGCACGACCAGCGCGTCCGTGCCGCGCCGCTCCACCACCAGGTCCACCACGTGCCCCAGCAGGGGCGCCGTCAGCAGGCCGATGCCCGTTCCGGCGACCAGCACGCCCACCGCCGTCACCGTCGCGAGCCGGTGGCCGCGCAGCATCTCGCGCAGGGCGGCCCATGTCTCGGCGCCGCCGGCGGTCGGGAGCAGGGCACGGTCGGCGGGGCCGGTGCGGCTCATGGTCTCCTCGATCGGTGCGTCGTCGGTCCGCTCATCGGTGTCGCTCGCGCCGGTTCCCCTGCGGCTCATGCCAGGACCGCCGCACGGTAGGCCGGGTCGGCGGCGACGAGGTCGGCGTGCCGGCCCTCGGCGGTCACCGCGCCGCCGTCGAGCACCACCACCCGGTCGGTCACCGCGAGCAGCGCGGGGCTGGTGGTGACCAGCACCGTGGTGCGGTCCCGGCGCAGGTCCCGCAGCCGGGCCGCGATCCGGGACTCGGTGACCGTGTCCACCGCGGTGGTCGGGTCGTGCAGGACGAGGACGGGCCGGTCGGCGGCGAGCGCCCGGGCCAGCGCGACCCGCTGCCGCTGCCCGCCGGAGAGCGAGCGTCCGCGCTCCGTGAGCACGCCGTCCGCACCGTCGGGCAGCAGCCTGGCCACCTCGTCGGCCGCGGAGGCGGTGAGCGCCCGCTCCACGGCGGTCGCGGGCGTGTCCGGCCCGCGCACGTTGTCCAGGAGACTCGTCTCGAACAGGTCCGCGTCGTGCGGTGCCACCAGCACCGCGCGGCGTACGTCGTCGGGGTGGAGGTCCGTCAGCGGCACGCCGTCGAGTTCGATCACGCCGTCCGCGGGGTCCGCCTCCCGGGCCAGACAGCGCAGCAGGTCCTGCGCCGCGGCCGGATCCCCGGTCACGACGCCGGTCAGGGACCCCGGCGCGAGGTCGAGGTCGACGCCCCGCAGCGCGCCGAGCGTGACGCCCCGCAGCCGCAGCCGGCCGGCCACCGGATCGGGGAGTGCGGCGCCGCCCGGTTCCACGGCGGCGGGCGCCGCCAGCACCTCCGCGATCCGGCGGGCCGACGCACGGCCCTGGGCGAACTCGGCGTTGACGAAGGTCAGCAGCTGGAACGGGCCGAGCAGGAACTGCGCCAGCCCCACCGCCGCCACCAGCTCACCGACACTGATCGTGCCACGCATCGCCAGATACGCGCCCACCACCGCGATCACCGCGATGAACACACCGGTCAGCGCCAGCACCGCCCCCTCGTGCCCGGCCCGGCTCCGCGCGGCGCGCAGCGCCGCCGCCAGCGAGTCCTGACTGGTCCGCCGGTACCGCGACACGGCCGCCGACTCGGCGCCCATCCCCTTCAGCACGCGCAGCCCGTCCACCAGGTCCGCCGCGACGCCCGAGGCGTGGGCGGCCCGCTCCTGCTCGGTCTCGCTGCGGCGCTCCAGCGGCCCGCTGATGCGATGGCCCAGCCACAGCAGCGGCGGGATGCCGAGCAGGACCAGCAGGCCGAGCGGCACCGAGATCCGCAGCAGCGCCACCGCGCTCACCGCGAGCGCGGCGAGCGCCGACGCGCCGTACGACAGGACGGTCACCGCCGCGCCCACGCGCCGGGCGTCGTTGGTGGCGATGCTGGTCAGCGCGCCGGGGAGCCGGTCGGCGTCGGCGCCACCGCGCGGGTCGAGCACCCGGGCGCCGAGATCCAGGCGCAGCCGGTGCGTGGCCTGCTCGCCCGCCGCCTCCGTGATCCGGGCGCCCACGCGGTAACACGTCGACAGGACCAGGAAGACGACACCGAGCAGCACCAGCAGTCGCAGCAGCGTGCCCGAGGAGCCCTTGGCCACCGCCTCGTCGATGATCACGCCCACGATCACGGGAACCAGGGCCTCGCACGTCTGGTGCCCCATGCCGAGGAGCGACGCCGCGACGACACTGCGCCGCCGGCCCCTGATCGCGCCACGGAGGACGTGCCCCCCGGTCGGTCCTCCAGCCGGCATGTGCCGCACCTCCGCGGTGGTCAGTAGGTTAGGCAAGGCTACTCTGAACGCGACCGCCCAGGTACACGGCGCGGAGCGCGCTCCCGCCCCCGCGGTCACACCCGCGCGCCCCAACACCCCACGCAGGGCGGCTCGTTGACCACCGGCTTCTCCTTCGGTTAGCCTCGCCTAAGCTGAACTCGCCGGTCGTGCACGCCGTTCCGTACATCCCGTGCCGGCCTCGCGGACCACCGCCAGGGGGAGTGTCGTTGACGGTCGAAACCCGGGCGGTGCCCACCCGCCGGCCCTCCGCCGCAGCCGTTCCCGGAGCGCGCCGCGGCACCACCACCCTGCGCTCCCTCGGCCTCGTCCTCGCCCTGACCGCGCTCGTCCTCGTCGCCCTGACCAGCGTGTGGGTGGGCACCCAGGGCATCCCGTTCACCACGACGTGGACCCTGCTGTGGAACCCCGACGGCTCCGAGACCTCGGTCATCGTCCACGACTACCGCATCCCCCGCACCGTCCTCGGCCTCCTGGTCGGTACGGCCCTCGGACTGGCCGGCGCGCTGATGCAGGCCATGACCCGCAACCCGCTGGCCGACCCCGGACTGCTCGGCGTGAATCTGGGCGCCTCCACCGGAGTGGTCGTGGGCATCGCCTTCCTGGGCGTCGGATCGGTGCTGGGCCAGGTGTGGTTCGCGCTCCTGGGCGCCGTCACGGCGACGCTGGTGGTCCACCTGCTGGGCTCCGCCGGGCGGGCCGTGGCCACCCCCGACCGGCTGGTCGTCGCGGGCGCGGCCGTCACCGCCGTCCTGTACGCCTTCAACTCGGCGGTGCTGCTGCTGCGTCCGCGCGCCTTCGACCAGTTCCGCTTCTGGACCGCCGGCTCGCTCGCCGGCCGCACCTCCGACGTCCTCCTGACGGTCCTGCCGTTCGTCGTCGTCGGCGTGCTGCTCGCCCTCGCGCTCGCCCCCGCGCTCAACGCGCTCGCCATGGGCGACCAGTTGGGCCGCGCCCTCGGCGTGCACGTCGGGCGCACCCGCGTGCTGGGCGCCGTCGCCGTCATGCTGCTGTGCGGCGCCGCCACGGCCGCCGCCGGGCCGATCGGCTTCGTCGGCCTCGCGGTCCCGCACGTGGCCCGGTTCGTCGTCGGACCCGACCAGCGGTGGGTGATGGCGTACTCGATGCTGCTGGCGCCGGTCCTGCTGATCGGCGCCGACGTCCTGGGCCGTGTCATCGGCGCCCCGGGCGAGGTCCAGGTCGGGATCGTCACCGCGTTCCTGGGCGCCCCGCTGTTCATCGCGCTGTGCCGTCGCCGGAAGCTGGTCATGCTGTGAGCCCCGTACACCGCGCGGACGTCACCGCCGCACCACCGGCACCCGGCAAGACCCCGGCGCCCCGCGTGGTCAGCGGGCTGGTCGTGCGCACCCGGGGAGCCGGGCTGTCGCTGCGTGTCCCCGGCCGCTCCGTGGCCGTCGGCACCGTACTCCTCGCGGTGCTTATCGTGCTCATGGGCGTCAGCCTGACCACGGGGGACTTCGAGCTCTCCGTGACCGAGGTGGTGCAGGCACTGACCGGCAGCGGGTCACCCGGCGCGGACTTCATCGTCAACACCCTGCGCATGCCGCGCCTGGTCACCGGGGTGTGCGTCGGCGCCGCCCTCGCCGTCAGCGGAGGGATCCTGCAGAGCCTCACCGGCAACGCGCTCGGCAGCCCCGACGTCATCGGCTTCACCAACGGCTCCGCCGTCGGCGCCCTGACCGTCATCATCGTGCTGCACGGCAGCATGACCCAGATCGCGATCGGCGCGCTCATCGGCGGTCTCGCCACCGCCGCCGCCGTCACCCTGCTCATCGCGGGCCGCGGGCTGCAGGGGTTCCGGCTGGTCGTCATCGGCATCGGGGTGAGCGCCCTGCTGCTGGCCGTCAACTCGTACCTGATCACCAGGGCCACCTTCCAGGAGGCGCTGGAGGCCCAGGCGTGGCTCCTCGGCAGCCTGAACAACCGCGGCTGGAGCCAGGCCAACGCCATCGGCATCGCCGTCCTCGTCCTCCTCCCGGTCGCCTTCCTGCTCGCCCGCCGGCTCGCCATGGTGGAGATGGGCGACCTCACGGCGACGGCCCTCGGCGTCGGCGTGGCCCGCACCCGCACCCTGCTGCTCGTCGTCTGCGTCGCGCTGGCCGCGTTCGCCACCGCCGTCGCCGGACCCATCTGGTTCATCGCGCTGGCCGCCCCCCAGGTGGCCCGGCGGCTGACCCGGTCCTCCACCCCCGCCCTGGTGCCCACCGCCCTCATGGGCGCCGTGCTGCTCACCGCGAGCGACCTCGCCGTGCAGCGGCTGTTCACCGACGCCCTGCTCCCGGTGGGAGCGGCGACGGGCACCATCGGCGGGCTGTACCTCATCTGGCTGCTGGTCACCGAGTCGCGAAAGAGCCGCGCATGACAGGAAACCGCACCCCCGAACCCCGCCTGCGGGCCGACAACCTGACCCTCTGCTACGACCGGCGGACCGTGGCCACGGGCCTCGGCGTCGACATTCCCGACCACTCCTTCACGGTGATCGTCGGACCGAACGCCTGCGGCAAGTCCACCCTCCTCAAGGCCTTGGCCCGGATGCTGCGCCCCAAGGCGGGCGAGGTCCGTCTCGACGGAGCGGCCATCGCCTCCTACCGCACCCGTGAGGTCGCCCGCCGGCTGGGACTGCTGCCGCAGTCGTCGACCGCTCCCGGTGGCATCACGGTGGGCGACCTGGTGGCCCGCGGACGGTACCCGCACCAGCGGCTGCTGAAGCAGTGGTCCGCGGAGGACGAGACCGCCGTGGTCGAGGCGATGCGCCGCACCGGTGTGCTCGACCTCTCCGACCGGCCCGTGGACGACCTGTCCGGCGGACAGCGCCAGCGGGTCTGGCTCGCCATGGTGCTCGCCCAGCAGACCCCTGTCCTGCTGCTGGACGAACCCACCACCTTCCTGGACATCGCCCACCAGATCGAGGTGCTGGACCTGTGCGCCGAGCTGCACGCGCGCCAGGGACACACCGTCGTCGCGGTCCTGCACGACCTCAACCAGGCCTGCCGGTACGCCACTCACCTCGTGGTGATGCGGGCCGGCGGCACCGTCGCGGCCGTCGGGAACCCGGCGGACGTGATGACCGCGGAGCTGGTCCAGGACGTCTTCGGCCTGCCCTGCCGCATCATCGACGACCCCGAGACCGGTACTCCGCTGATGGTGCCCGCCGCCCCGCGCCGTCCCGCTCCCGACGACACCGACGGCCGGTCACCGGCCGCGGCCGGTCTGCCGGCGGCCCGCCGCTGAGCCCCGGCCGTCCGGGGGCGGCGTTCCCCGCGCGATCCCCGGCCGGGCGTCCTATCATCGCCTTAAGTTGAAAATGGAACTTTCCTGGGTGGTGGCCCGGGCGGTGGAAGGACGACCATGAGCAACACGGAAACGCATCCCACGGAGTCCCTCTGCGGGGCGCACGCCGACGGACCGCCGCCACCGGACATCGAGGTCATCACCGCCCGGGACGTGCCCCTCGGCGGCCCCCGGGCCATGCGCGTGCGCCGCACCCTGCCCCAGCGGGCCCGAACCCTCATCGGCGCCTGGTGCTTCGCCGACCACTACGGTCCCGACGACGTCGGCGAGTCCGGCGGCATGCGCGTACCGCCGCACCCGCACACCGGACTGCAGACGGTCAGCTGGCTGTTCAGCGGCGAGATCGAGCACCGTGACAGCCACGGCGTCCACGCCTTCGTACGGCCCGGCGAGCTGAACCTGATGACGGGCGGCCGCGGCATCAGCCACTCCGAGGTCTCCACCGACCGCACCACGATCCTGCACGGAGTGCAGCTGTGGGTGGCCCTCCCCGAACGGGACCGCGACGCCGGCCGGGACTTCCAGCACCACGTGCCCGCACCGGTCGCGCTCGACGGCGGCGGCGAGGCCCGCGTCTTCCTCGGCACCCTCGCCGGTGACACCTCACCCGTACGCACCTTCACCCCGCTCCTCGGCGCCGAACTCACCCTCACCCCGGGCGCCGACGTCACCCTCGACATCGACCCCGGCTTCGAACACGGCGTCCTCGTCGACAGCGGCGACGTCCTCCTCGCCGGTACGCCGCTGAAGCCCGCCGAACTCGGCTACGCACCCCCCGGCCGCACCACCCTCACCCTGGCCAACCGGGCGACGGGACCGGCCCGCCTGATCCTCCTGGGCGGCCCGCCCTTCGAGGAGGACATCGTCATGTGGTGGAACTTCATCGGACGGTCACATGACGAGATCGTACAGGCCCGCGAGGACTGGATGAAGGGGTCACGTTTCGGCGAGGTACAGGGGTACGACGGGGCTCCACTACCCGCGCCGGAGCTGCCGAACGTACCCTTGAAGCCGCGAGGAAGGGTGCGCTGACCTGCGGATACAGTGCGCCGTACGCCAATAGGACAGGATCGCTGCTGCGCCTGTCCGGCAACGCACGAATCCCGCAGCGCCCGCGTCGGCTCCAGCCGCATACGTGCCTCTGAAGCTGCCTGCGACTCCCAGAGTATGGGCGTCTGTGGGCAGCTCTAGCCGAACACTTGCTGACCTTTTGCTGACTTTACTGACGAGTCATCAAGTTCGGCTGGCGCGGTGCGCTCCCTACTTGTGTCCCTCGCAAGGCGTTCTCAGCGCCCTGACTCTGCGCTGACGCGGGCGCTGGAGTGTTGGGTTCCGTCGTGTGAGGCCATCAACGTGTATAGGGGAGTGGCCGCTTGTGGAAACCCGACAAGTGGCGTGCTGGGCGAGTAGGCACCCAGCCCTGACTTCTGGGTCAGGACGCTTGAGTTGCAGGCTTCCCCCGGAAGCGATGGTGTCCATCAGTCCCCGATGGGCTGGCTGCAACATTCGCATACGACCAGCGAGTCGCTGCCGGGTGCGAAGCCAGTGGCTAGCTCGCTCAATAGGCAGCCTGGATCGTCTCGAGGGCCTGTTCCGTGTCACCTCTGGTTGTTGCCAGCTCCGTCCCATGAGGTACGAGCCGTCGACGTGGACGGCACCGTTCGGGAGTCTGCTGAGCACGGACTTTGCTCGATGTCGCCTGCTGCGGGTAGGCGGCCCGCCGGGACCGCCTCGCCACCTTGTACGGCCAGTGTCGGTTCGGTTCCCAAGAGGTCGACTGGTGACAGTCCCCGAGCCCGACACTCCTTGCCGTACTACAGGGCAATTGGGTCTGGGTGCCTCCGGAGGGGGCAACATAGCGTGAGATCGCCGGTTAGCCAAACCGGCGATCCGCCAGAGAATTGCATCAGCAGCACATGAGAGCCGCGAAGCGCAACGAGAGCGGCAGTGTGCGATCTGGTTTAGGAGGATATTTTCTGATGCAGTTCATGAGCGTGCGGGAAGTGGCTGAGTACCTGAACGTGTCAGCTTCATGGGTTTACAGAAACGCTAGCCGCTCGGGGCTCGTTCCATATCGCTTTGGGGGAGGGGGAAATGCCAAGATTCGCTTTAAGGTGTCTGAAGTAGATGCCTGGGTGAAACAGCAGCGTGCCCCAAAAGGGATTCCGAGTCTAGGAAACGACTCGACTTGCCGTTAGATCATTGTCGCAGCACGATCGGACGTTCTCTTCTGTGTCTCGTTTGTTGGTTCGTGGGATGGGTTCGTTTTTCAAGGAGTGTGAGCATCCGCGGTCGCGGTGGTCGAAGTGCCCGCACTCTTACAAAATCCGCTACCGGTCGGCAGCGGGGCGACAGGTGGAGGAGTCGGGGTTTGCGACCCAGGAGCGGGCCATCGGGCGTTTGGCGGAGGTCTACAACGCTCGGAAGCAGACTGGCCCTCAGGGCCGGACAAAGGCGGAGCGGATCTCGGCCTACGGGGCGATGCGGTTCTCTGAGTATGCGGCCGAGTGGAAGGCCGGCCAGCGTGACCTCGGTCCGGCCTCGGTACGGCACTTGGACTCCCTCCTGGAGCACCACATGCTGCCGCTGCTGGGCAGTCGGCGGATGAACACCTTCGACCACAAGGTCGTCGACAGCTTCATACGGTCCATGGAACGCGCCGGTGTCGGGCTGGCCACCCAGGCCAACGCCTTCGACAAAGTCAAGGCGATCCTGCTGGACGCCCACCGCCTCGGCCTCTTCGACGACCACCCCCTGGCGGGCGTGAAACCGCCCCAGTACGACCCCAAGCGCGCGGTCATCCCCTCACCGCAGCAACTGCGGCAGATACGCGAGGCCGGCGACGACCGTTTCCGGCTGATCACCGACCTGATGAGCGGTTGCGGCATGCGCAACGGCGAGGCCGCCGCCGTCAACCTCCGCAACGTCGTCGCCGACGACGTCTACCGCATCACCGAACAGGTCAACCAGACCACCGGCACGTACGCCCGCCTAAAACACCGCAAAACCGGCGAATACCGCGACGTCCCCCTGCCCGCCCACGTCAAGCAGACTATCGAGCGGTACGCCGACACACACGGCACCACCGACGGCTACCTGCTCCGCCACCCCCAGGACCAGTCCCGGCCGTTCCCGCACTACTACCTCAACAACCAATGGCAGCGCATCAAGAAAGCTGGCGACGCCGATATCCCCGAGGGAATGGTGATCTACAGCCTGCGGCACTTCTTCGCTTCCAACTGCCTCACTCACAACATTCCCATCACCGACGTCGCCGAATGGATGGGCCACAAGAACATCGACGTCACATTCAAGACTTACCGACACCTTATGCCCGGCACCATCAGCACCGCCGCCACCATCCTCAATTATCAACTCATCGCGTAGCGATTTACGCTCGCAGGGGATGAACAGGGCGCCCGGGTTCGAGGCGGATCTGTGGACGCTGGAACGGGTCGGTGTGGTGGTTGAGCGGGTGACCGGGGTGACGTCGGCCCGGGCCTCGGTATGGCGCTTGCTGACCGGGCGGCTGGGGTGGAGTCTGCAGCGGCCCAGGCGCCAGGCCGTCGAGCGGGACGAGTGTGAGATCGCCCGATGGGTCGCCCACGAGTGGCCGCGCATCAAAAAGGGGCAGTGAAGAAACGTGCCTGGATCGTGTTCTTCGACGAATCGGGCGTGTCGCTGCTGCCCGAGGTGCGTCGCACCTACGCGCCCCGCGGGCGCACCCCTGCTCTGCGGCACCGGCTGAACTGGAAACGTGCCGGGATGGCCGCCGCGCTGGGCTACCACGCCGCCGACAGTGGACGCGGCCCGCGGTTGTGCTTCCACCTCAAGCCGGGCAGCTACGACACCACTTCCCTGATCGAGGTACTGGAACAGATCAAGACCTTCTACGCCGGTGAGCCGGTGGTGTTGGTGTGGGACGGACTGTCCGCCCACTGGAGCCGGGGCATGCGTGCCTGGGTGGCCGAGCAGGACTGGCTCACCCTCGAGCGGCTGCCGGCCTACGCACCCGAGCTCAACCCGGTCGAACTGCTGTGGTCGGCCATCAAGACCCGCGAGCTGGCCAACCTCGCCGGCGACCACCTCGCCGATGTCGCTGACGCCGCCGAACGCGGCATCCGCCGAGTCTGCTCCAGCGAGCAACTCCCGTAGTCCTTCCTCACCCACACCGGCCTGACCATTCATCCCCAAACACCACAGAAATAACGAAAAACTCAGTAGACCGCTGCTTGAGGGCTGCCCGGCTGCTTTTCCAGCAGCTCTCCCGTCCTTCTGGGGCGGCATGTATGGCGCCATGTGCGTCGTACGTCTGTACAGACACCAGTGCGTCTCGCCTTGGCCGGTCCGCGTCGAAAGGTGTCACAGTTCCTGCGTCCCAACATCACTTCGCCGAAGCTCGCCACGCTGTCATACCGGACGTCGCACCAGCCGCGGAGGAGCACGTGGCCGGTGCGACCGCGAGAATGACCGCGGTGACGACGGCGGTTGCGCGGGAAAGAACCCTCATGTTGAGGTTCTTCACAAGACGCGCCGAGGAGCGGGAAGCGGGCGACGGAACAGGGAACCCGCCCCGTCGCCCGCTGCGGAGCGTCAGTTCTTGTCGAGGAGTTCGTTCATCTCCTCGATCTCGGCGGTCTGCGCGGTGATGATGTCGTCGGCCAGGGTCTTGGCCGGCCCGTACTGACCCTTGTCCTTCTCGGTGGCGGCCATGTCCACGGCGCCCTCGTGGTGCTCGATCATCATCGTCAGGAACATGGTGTCGAAGTCATGGCCGGAGGCCTCCATGAGCTGGTCCATGTCCTCGGTGCCCATCATTCCGGGCATGTCGGAGGAGTCGTCACCGTGCCCGCCGTGGTCCATGCCGGGCATGTCGGAGGGTACGTCCTCACCCCATGTCTCCAGCCACCCGGACATGGTCTCGATCTCCGGGTCCTGGGCCTTCTCGATCCGGGAGGCGAGATCCTTGACCTCGGCGGAGGACGCCCGGCTCTGTGCCATCTGTGCCATCTGGAGGGCCTGCCGGTGGTGCGGGATCATGCCCTGCGCGAAGTCGATGTCCTGGTCGTTGTGGGCGCCGGCGGTGTCCTCGGCGCTCGTCGGGGCGGACGTCTGCGTGCCGGAGCCGGTGTCGGAGGGGGCGTCGCCGTTGCCGCAGGCGGCGAGGACGAGGGCTGCGGTCACGGCCGTGACGCCCAGGGCGGCACGGCGGACGAGGGAACGGGTGCTGGTCATGGGTGTACTCCTGCGAGGTACGAAGGTGGGCGCGCCGATCGGCGCGGGACACGGCTGAGCCCTGTATCCGCCCTGACGGTGGGGCGGGTACGGCTCGGCCTTGTCCTAGATCCGCAGGATTTGCAGTTCGGCCAGGGTGGGCGGGGCACGCCCGCCCCAGGGTGTGGCGGTGAAGGCGCCGGGCAGGTGATCGTTGGAGGGGGCCGGACCGACGGGGTCGGGCATCAGCGGGGGCAGAACCGGCCCCGCGCCGACCGCCCCGGACGCGCAGGTGGCATCGGCGTGCTGTGTGTGCCCGCCGCTGCTGTCGGCGCCGTGACAGATGAACTCGTCGGCCGTCCCCATACCCGCGTGTGTCGTGACGGCGGGGGAGTGGTGTGGCGAATGGCCGCCTGTCGCGACCGCGTCGGCAGGCCCGAGGGCGTGCATGCCGAGCAGACCGGCGAGCAGCCCGAGCAGCAGCAGCGCACGCCACCGTCCGAAGGACGATCGCGCACGGCGGAGCTGCGTACGTGCTGTCACGTCCCTCATGTTACGGAAGCGGCCCCGCTGTATGCGGGGCGAGAGGTGCGCGAGAGGGGATCGAGGCGCGCCACAGCTGGTCGTGCTCTGTGGCGGTCGTCAGGGTGATCAAGCTGGTGTCGAACTCGGTGTCCATGGCGCTGACCGCGTCCAGGCTGTCGGCCGTCTTGGCGATGGCGCCCTGGCAGTGGGCGAGACGATGCCGCCCACCTCGGTAGGTCGTCTTGGCTTCGACGTCGGTGTGGTGGCTTCCGTCAGTGATGCGGCAATTCGACGTGGGACTTCCCGGGGCTTCGGCTGTGACCCGGCCGGGTATCCGCCGTCCCGCGGGATGCCGGTCCTGCCCGACGGAGGCGGTCAGGAGATGAGGGCGACGCCGGGTGGCCTTGGGACGATCTCTTGCGTCCGGTCCGAATCCCTGCGTGATGACGCAGCTCTGAGTGTCAGCGGCTGTCGGTAGCCTGCCCCCGTGCAGCCGAGCGACTTCTTCAAGACGGAGCAGGATCCGGCATGGTCCGTGAATGGAGACCCCTGGTCGTCCTGGAAAGATCACTTCGATACCGAGCTGGTTGTAGGGCTTCGGAACGGGCCGTCACCCGACGGCACGACCGACCTCGACGTGGCTCAGGGCCTCACCCGTCTCGTGCATGCCGAGCTGGAGGAGTACGGCACGAGCAAGGCTGTCCGACTGCAAGAGGACGAGATAGCTGAGGCCCTCCGCAGCTTGAAGGCTGTGCTCAGAAGGCTCGGGATACCCTTCAGCCCTCCCTTCAGGGACTTCCGCAGTTTTCAGGGCTACTGGAGCCGTAATGACATGGGAGGAAGCTGGGCGGCACGCCGCGGGTATCTGAACGAGTTGTTCTCACCGATCTGGGCCTCGCTCGACGAGTTGGATGCGGCAGGAGCTGAGGCGAGCGGGATCAGGGGTGTCGACGGAGGGCTCAAGAACATCGTCTTCGCATCCACCGGTCACAAGCCGGAGATCGTGATGAGCCACCTCATCGACGGTGCTGTCGAGATAGTCGAGCACGCGGACAGCTGCCTGGTCTACGACCGCCCGCTGACGGACGCCGGCCTCACTTGGGGTGATCTCGTTGATTGGTGGAGGGCGGAGACGGGCATGAACGGCGCGGCCGAGCGTGACGTCGCCCGATCGCTCTACCAGAGGCTGCACGCGTCGCTCGCCTCTGAGGCGGAGAGGTTCGTGTTCTTCGCCTTCGCCAGCCGCTACGCCGATCCCGATGGCATGTCGCAACCTGCCCTGCTGCCCCAGGTCTACGTGCACTTCGATCCACTCACCCGGCGGCACCGCGAGATCCTCAGCAAACCGCGGCGGCTTGCGAGGGAGCGGATGGACTTTCTGCTTCTGCTGCCCGGAGGTGTGCGCATCGTGATCGAAGTCGACGGCAAGCATCACTATGCGCGGGAGGTCCCGAAGGGCTCGGGGTGCTGGGTGGCGGCGCCGGACCTCTATTCGGAGATGGTCGCGGAGGACCGTGCTCTTCGGCTCAAGGGGTACGAGGTATTCCGTTTCGGGGGCAAGGAGCTCCTCGAAGCGCGCGATGACCTCAGGTTCATCCGGCAGTTCTTCACGGATATGGAAGCGCGCTTCTGGGCCGCCGACAGAGGTGCGGGGCGGTAGCGAGCAGGACGGCTGTGAGAGGACTTGAGGGCGGTCATGACACGTCCTCGTCGCCACGGTGGCGGGCGGCGGGTTGCTGCGGTGGGGCGGAGACGCTGCTCGGATCGCCGGTCTTCGCGGTGTCCGGTGCGATGCCGGTGTTCTGGCCGCGAGTGGCGATGAGGGACCAGACGATGGAGACGGTGATCGTCACGGTGATGACGCCGAGGGTGAGGGGGATGGGCAGCTTGCCGACGGGAGTCTCGGACAGGATGAGCTTGACGCCCGCGAAGGCCAGCAGCACCGCGAGTCCGTAGTGGAGGTAGGCGAAGCGGCGCAGCAGTCCGGCCAGGCAGAAGTACAGGCTGCGCAGGCCGAGGACGGCGAAGGCGTTGGCGGTCCACACGATGAAGGTGTTCGTGGTGATGGCCAGGATCGCGGCGACGGAGTCGACGGCGAAGATCAGGTCGGTGGCCTCCACCGCGACCAGGGCCACGAACAGCAGCGTCGCCACCCGCCGGCCGTTGATCCTGGTGAAGAACCGGTCGCCGTGGAAGCGGGCATCGGTGGGGACGATCTTCTGGACCAGGCGGACCACGGGATTGCGGTCGGGGTGGACTTCCTCGTCCTTGGAGACCGCCATCCTGTAGCCGGTCCAGATCAGGAACGCGCCGAACAGGTAGGCGGTCCAGAAGAACAGCTGCAGCAGTTCGGCGCCGACGAAGATGAACACCAGCCGGGCGGCGAGGGCGCCGAGGACGCCCCAGAAGAGGACCTTGTGCTGGTAGGCGTCGGGGACGGCGAAGAAGGAGAAGACCAGTGCGAAGACGAAGACGTTGTCGATGGACAGGGCTTTTTCGATCAGGTAGCCGGCGTAGTAGGTGGAGGAGACCTCTCCGCCCTGCCACACGAGCAGCACCAGGCCGAAGGCGAGGCCGATGGCGATCCAGATCCCGCTCCAGACCGCGGCCTCCTTGAAGCCGATCACGTGGTTGTCACGGTGGGCGATCAGGTCGACGGCGAGCATGACGGCGATCACGAGGGTGACAGCGGCCCAGACCCACAGCGGGACGGTGAACGAAAGCTCATTCATGGTCGATCGGCTTTCTCGAGCGGGAGAGGGGAAGGGAGGGACGGTCCCCGGACCCTGGCGCGTACGGAGGGGAGCCGGGTCCGGGCCGCCGGTTCACATGGGCGATCACCTCCCCGGTCTCGCGGGTGGTCGGCTGTGGGCGGTGCGGTGGCGCGGACGGGGGCTGAGGAGCGGTGCCCCGCACATCGGCGGGCAGTGCATCAGGATGCCGGGCCCGACGCTGTCGGCCGGCCCTTCAAGTCGGTGTAGTGCTGGAAAGTTGGGAACGGAGTCCAGGCCGTCGGCGCGACGGTGTGCACGAACGGGCCGCACCGCAGGGCGGAGGCCTCGGTCAGGACGTGGGCGTCCAGTCCGGCCGGTCCTCGGGCGGCGGCCACCAGCACCGAGGACAGGTGGCGGGCGGCGACGTCCAGTACCGCCCCCGCCGCCCGCAGCCGGGTGCCGCGCGGCGTGACGCGGTGGACGACGGGAATGTGGTCCAGGCCGGCCTGCCGCACCCGGGGCAGCACCCGGCCCATCACCACACGGGCCGCATGCGTGTCCGCCTCGGCGGTGACGGATGAGTGGGCGTGCGCGGGCAGGACGGCGACGAGCAGCAGAGGCGCCCGACGCGGGACGGCCAGTCGCAGCGCGGTGTCGATGACGGCGATGTCCTGGACGGAGTCCGCCAGGAGAGCGGTCACCGGACGTGGCGGAGGAACCGGTGGGACCCGTTCGGCAGGGATCACGGGACGAGCCAGGGGCTGAGGGAACACAGCGGCCCCCTTCGGGAAGTGCGGGCGGTTTCGGGGGATGACTCAAGCGTCACTCGCTCACGACGAACCCGTCAAGAATTACGCGAATTTTTTTTCGTCAATCATTCTTCGCGTATGCTTGATACGCGAATCCCGCTTCGTATGATGGGGATTCATGAGCGTGTCTTCCTCTCGTGGTGATCAGTGGACCTTCCTGACCAACCACGCCCGCGTCCTGCTGCAGATCGCCCGCGATCCCGACACGCGGCTGCGTGACATCGCCACGCGCATCGGCATCACCGAACGTGCCGTCCAGCTCATCGTCGCCGACCTCGAGGCCGCCAGATACCTCACCCGTACCAGGGTGGGCCGCCGCAATCGCTACACCATCGACCCGACCGTGGCCCTGCGCCACCCCGCCGAGGCCGACCACCCCGTGGGCGACCTCCTCGGGGCTTTCCTCCACCGTGAGGAAAGCCCCGCGTCGTCCGGGCCGGAGTCCTCCCGCACGTGATGCCCGGCCCGCCGCGCTGATTCCGACGGGCAGGGGCGGCGACTCGGTGACGACGGCCCCCGGTGCTGGTCACGCGGACTCGAGGCCCTCACGCGGGACGAAAGACCTTCTCGCCCTGGCCGGGGACCCTCGGCCATCTGGTGCGGGCGTCGCTCCGGCGTGATCCTGGAGTGGGATCGACACAGAGGAAAGGGGGCGCTGTCATGCACGCCCACCTTGGCGACCGGCTGATCGTCGAGAGCCCGGCCACCGGTGTCGTCCGGCGGGACGGGGAGATCGTCGGCCTCCATCACGACGACGGGACACCGCCGTACGACGTGCGCTGGTCGGACACGGGCGACGTCACGCTGGTCTTCCCCGGGCCGGACGCCCACCTCCACCACCTCGGTGCGGAACGGGAGGCACCGGACGCACCGGTGACGGGCGACGCGGCTGCCACCGGGGCCGCGGACACCGAAGCCGTCGACGGCGGCCCCGGTGACATCGGGCGGAGGCTGGCGGCCGCACGCCGGCGGAAGGGCCTCGGCCTGGAGGAGACCGCCCGCCGGGCCCGTATGTCACCGGCCTACCTCGACTACCTCGAGACGCACCCGTCCGACCCGGGCTTCGGGACCCTCGTCCGCCTGGCCGACGCACTGGGGACCACCCTCCTCGAACTGCAGGGAGGTGGCCGGGAACGGCCACCGGGACAGGGGAGGGCGCTGCTCCACCCCCGCCTGAGGGATCTCGGGGAGCGGGAGTGCCGGGCCCTGCTGTCGACACACGGCGTGGGGCGGATCTCGCTGGCCACGCCGCACGGGCCTGCCGTGTTCCCCGTCAACTACGAGGTGGCCGACGGGGAGATCGCCTTCCGTACCGCTCCCGACGCCGCCCCCGCGGCGGCGGCCGGCAGCGAGGTGGCCTTCGAGGTCGACCACGTCGACGAGGCCATGAGCCGGGGCTGGAGCGTCCTGGCGGTGGGCCGGGCCCGGGCCGTCACGGAACCCGGTGAGGCACGTCGGCTCGACGAACGTGCCCACACCGAACCCTGGGCCGGGGACCGGCGCACGCTGTGGGTGGTGATCGCGGTCGACCGGCTGACCGGACGTCGTATCACCCCCGCCGAGGGGGCCTGACCGCCCGCGGCGGACGTCCTCGCGGTCACCGGGACCTCGGGGACGCGGCAGGGGCCGTTCGGCCCCGGGCATCTCCGGTGCTGCGGCGGTGAACTGGAAGTGTCCGGCCGTCGCGGGGGAAACCAGCCGACAGGAGGCCAAAATGAAGATCCGAACGCGTTGTGGCCGCACCATCGACGTCACCCGCTTCGCCCCGCAGGGACTGCCCGCCCACATGGGACGCGTCGTGATGGACACGTCCTTCGCGCCCCATGACGAGGGCGAGCTGTGGGCCTCCCTCACCGCCGAGGAGGCCCGGCGCCTCGCCGGGCTGCTGCTCTTCCAGGCCGCCGCCGTCGATCCGGTTCCCGCCGGACGGCCCGGAGCGGCCGAGGTGGTGCCGATCGCGGGTGACTCCTTCGAGATACGGGTGCGCGGCCACGTCCTGACGGTGGACCAGCCGCTGTCCGACGGGGGCAAGGACACCGCGCCCACGCCCGTGGAGCTCCTCGTGACGGCGGTCGCCTCCTGCGCGGCGCACTACGCGGGACGCTTCCTGGACCGCCACGGGGTCAGTCGGGACGGTCTGTCCGTCCGCGCGGAGTTCCGCATGGCCGACGACCGGCCCGCCCGTGTCGCCGCCCTCTCCCTGACCGTCCTGGCCCCGGCCCTGCCGCCGCAGCGGCTGTCCGCCCTGCGCGCGGTGGTCTCGCGCTGCACGGTGACCAACACGCTGGCCCGGGCCCCGGAGATCGAGCTGGACGTCCGCGGCGCCCCCGCCGACGCGGTGACCCCGGAACCGCAGGCGAGCCCCGGCTGACCGCCCGCCGGCCGACCCCTCGCGAAGGCGCTGCGGCCCCGGCCGCGGCCCCGGGTCCTCGGACACCGTTGCCCTGCCGCGGCCGAGCCGCGCTGGTGCCGACATCGTCGGGACCCCGTCACGGCCGGCTCCGAGGCGTCGGGCCGCCCGCTCGGCGACACGGTCCCGCCGCCATCGCCGTCCGCGACGGCGACCCCACCACGCCCGGCCCCGACACGCGCCCGCGTCCCGGCGACGAACTCCTGCTCGTCTCGCACGCCGCGGGCGGGCGGGAGAGCCACGCGGCCTTCAGGTGAGGTGGGTCAGCGGGCGGGATCGTCCTCCTGGCGGACCACGACGACGGGGCAGGCCGCGTGCTGGGCGCAGCGCTGGCTGACCGACCCCAGCACCGCCCGGGCGAAGCCGCCCCGCCCCCGGCGGCCCACGACGAGGAGCGCGGCCCCCTCCGAAGCACGGATCAGCACCTCCGACGGGTCGCCCTCGACGAGGTGCTCCGTCAGCCCGGCGGGAGGACCGTCGGGGAAGACCGCGTGCAGCTCCTGGGCGAAACGCTCCCTGGCCTGCCCCAGGTCGAACTCGGGATCGATCGCGGGTCCGCTCCAGCCCCTTGAGGACGGCGTGTCCCAGACACAGACCGCCTCCACGGCACCGCCGACGCCCCGCGCGTAGCGGTCCGCCCACCGCAGGGCGGCGTACGACGAAGGGGATCCGTCCACGCCCACGACCACCCGTGGTACCTCGGAGGATTGCATGGCCACCTCACTCAGCAGTCGTCACTCCGCGCACCTCCACGCTGCCGGGGCCCGCGCCGCCGCGCCAGCGGAGGCGGTCAGGCGGGTGCGGAGACGGCCGGTCGGCGTCGACGCCGTCATCCACCTGCTCGCAGCTCCCCGGCGATGCCCGCAGCCCAGGCGTCGACGGCCTCCCAGTCGCGGAAGTCGCCGAACCGTCCGCCCACCAGGCGGAACAGCAGACGTCCGGTGCGGGGTAGTTGGTCCCGTTCGACGACGCCGGAGAACAGGCGGTGGCTCCGGTACACCAGGCCCGGCGGCAGATCCTTCTCGATCACCGGCAGTTCCTTGGGAGCCATGCGTCGCCATGGTCCGCGCAGCGCCGCCGGCATCCCGACGCTGAAGATCCACACCGGGCGGGTGACGAGCACGTCCAGGTGGTTCCGCGCGAAGTCCTTGGCCGGTCGCAACCAGCTCTGCCCGTGCACGGCGCTGCCGAGGACGAACGCCCGGTAGGCGTCGGCGTCCTCGACCTCGGTCACGGGCCTGGCCTCCGCCGCCAGCCCCGCGTGCCGCAGGGCGGTGGCTGTTCTTTCGGCGATCGCCCGGGTGGAACCGTGGGCGGTCGCGTATCCGACGAGTACGTTCATGACGTCACCTCGTCGACGGTGCGTTCCGCTCGCCCGGTCGCGGATGTGGTGACCGGCGTGGACATGCGCGGCCGGAACCAGGTCGATTCCCGGGCAGGTGCGTCGGTGACCACGGCGATCGCCTGTCGGTCACGGGTTCGGCCAGGGCGCCCTCCCGAACGGATGCGCGGGGCGGTTCGGCACGGCGACGGCGGTCGCTCCGCCAGGACGGCGGCGGTGTCACCGGCGTCCGGCAGCGGCCGCACCGGCAGGTCGACGGAGCCGTGCGGGAACAGGAGGGCCGGCACGAGGACCGCCGTCATGGCGCCGCCTCCGGTTCCCCGCCGCCCTGGTCGAGCCGGAAGGGCGGGTACACGTCGGTGAGCAGGGCCGCGTAGGCCGCCACCCGCAGCACCCAGCGGTTCAGCCCGACCACCAGGTCGAACAGACCGCGCGGGTAGTGGCCGGTCGCGGCCAGGGCCACCCCGGCGCACAGGGTGAGCAGGCCGATGAGTCCGCCCGCGAACCAGGTGGCCTGGACGTCTCCGAGGAGGAAGCCCAGGATCAGGTAGTGCGGGATCGCCAGCAGCCACCACTTCACCAGGACGAGGCCGCGGGACAGCTTCTGGGGGTAGGCCAGGTCCCAGTGCGCGGGGTAGTCGGGGACGTCGGCGAGCGTGAACGGCGGGTAGCGGTCGGTACCGAGCGTGCCGTAGGCGTAGTAGCCCACGCGCCAGCTCCACCGCAGCACGCCCGTGCCGAAGTCGAACAGCGGCCGGGGGTAGCGGCCGGTGAGGAGGATGGCGAAGAACGCCACCACGCTCGTTCCCACGAACGCCACCCATAGGAAGCACAGGACGACGTAGTGGGGGAACGCCAGCAGCCACTTCACCAGCCACAGCCAGCGGGACAGCGGTGCGTCGAGGACCGCGGTCAGCCGCGCGGGATGGGCCGGCGGTGACATGGCGGGAGGTACCGCCGGGGTCAAGGGTTTCGTGCTCATGGGGCCGGTCCCTTCGGATCCGGTGACGATCACGGGGCGGAGCACGGGTGGTCGTCGTACTGCGTGTTCTGCTTCCAGTGTTCGTCGGGCGGCCCGCACGGCCCAGGGCCGAACGGTGCACGAAGCCGCCGGCCGGCCGCCGGTCTGCCCTCGGACCACGGGTGAGTGCGTGTCCGGCCGTGTGCCCGACAAGCCGTGGCGTGGCGCCACCCTGCGGCGGAGGCGAGGCTGGAGGGACAGAGAACGAACGGTGCGGAGATCTTCTGGAGGTGCCATGACTGGTGCGGACGGACGGCGGCCGATCGTGGTGGGCGTCGACCCCGACCCCTCGAAGCGGCTGGCGCTGTCCTGGGCCGCCGACGAGGCGGACCGGCGTGGTCTGCCGCTGCGGCTCGTCCACGCCCAGGGCACCCCGACCGGCGGATACCGGTCGGGGGAGGTGCGGCCGTCCTGGGAGGAATGGAACCGGGCGCTGCACGGCCTGGGTGATCAGGTGCTCAAGGAAGCGGCCTCCTTCGTGGAGTCCCGGCGTCCGACGGTGGAGACGTCGACGCTGCTGGCGGAAGGGGAGCCGGCGTGGGTCCTGCACGAGGAGGCACGGAGCGCCTCCTTGGTCGTGGTGGGTTCCTGGCACCTGAGCAAACGGCGTGGGATGTTCTCCTCCGCCTCCGTGGCGCTTCCGCTCACCGCCCACGCTTCCTGCCCGGTCGTGGTCGTGCCGGAGCCGGAGCACATCACTCAGCGGCCCGCGTACGTCGTGGTCGGCGTCGACGGAAGTGAGCATGCGGCCGCGGCGGTGGACGTGGCGTTCGAGGAGGCGGCCCTGCGCGGAGCGCTCCTGCGGGCGCTGTACGTGTGGCATCCGCCGCTCCTCGGTGTCCTGGACGAGGACGCCGCGGTGCGGGAGTGCCGCCGCGTGCTGTCGGAGACGGTCGCGGGCCGTGCCGCGGCACACCCGGACGTGGAGCTGCACCACGAAGTCGTCCGCGGCCATCCGGTGCAGGTGCTGACGGAGGCCTCGCGACACGCTCTGGGCCTGGTCGTGGGGACCCGGGGGCACGGAGGTTTCACGGGCATGGTGCTGGGCTCGGTGAGCCAGGGGGTACTGCACCACGCCCACTGCCCCGTCATCACGGTCCCGGCGTGAGGTGGCGGACGGCCGCCCCGGGCCCGTGCCCGAGCAGCCCTGTCCGTGCCCGTCGGGCCGGTCACCGGACGAGGGAGCGCCCTCCGACTGCGGGCGGCGGGCAGGCAGGACGACCGTCGAGTCACCCGGAGCCCGTCACGGCGCCCTCGTCCGAGGCCCTCCGGGCGCCCCGGCCGACCGTGCCGGTGACGAGGACGCTGACGCCGTACGGGGGTGGTTGATGGACACCGGCACGAAATCGTTGGCACTGGGCGGGAGGAAGGACGGGACGTCCGGTTCCGGCCCGCGTCCTCCGGTACCGGAACTCCCCGTCGAAGACGTCCTCGCCGCGCTGGACACGTCACGGCGCGGGCTGCCGGGGGAACGGGCCAGGGACAGGCTGGAGAAGTACGGGGCCAACGAACTGCCCCGGGCGGGGCGCCGCGCCGTGTGGCGGCAGCTGGGGGCGCAGTTCACGGACCTCTTCGCGGTGGTGTTGATCGTCGCTTCGGGGATCACCTTCCTGGCGTACGCGCTGGAGGAGCCGCGGGACGCGGGCACCGTGCAGTTGGCGGTGGCGATCCTGGGCGTCGTGGTGCTGAACGCCGCGATCGGTTTCGCCCAGGAGTACTCGGCGGAGCGGACGGCCCAGGCGCTGGAGGCGATGGTGCCCCACGCCTGCCGGGTGCTGCGCGACGGCGAACGGCTGGAGCTGCCGGCCCGGGACGTGGTGCCGGGCGACGTGGTGCTGCTGGAGGCCGGTGACGCCGTGCCGGCGGACTGCCGGGTGGTCGAAGCGCACGAGCTGGCGGTGAACAACGCGCCGCTGACCGGGGAGAGCAACGCCGTGGGCCGCACCGCCGACCCGGTGGCGGCGGTGCCGCTGCTGGAGGCCCGCAACTGCGTGTTCATGGGAACCGACGTCGTCGCCGGAGGCGGGCGGGCCGTGGTCTTCGCCACCGGCGCGGCGACCGAGTTCGGGCGGATCTGCCGACTGGCCGCGGCCGCCCCGCGGCAGAAGACCCCGCTGCAGCTCCAGGTCGCCTCCATGGCCCGTCGGGTGGCGGGGGCCGCCCTGGCGATCGGCGCCCTGATGTTCGCCGTGCGGCTGCCCACCGGGGACTCCGTGGTGACCCTGTTCGTGTTCGCACTGGGGGTGATGGTGGCGCTGGTGCCGGAAGGACTGCCCGCCACCCTCTCGGTGTCACTGTCGATCGGGGTGCGGCGGATGGCACGTCGCCACGCCCTGATCAAACAGCTGCTGGCGGTGGAGGCACTCGGGTCGACCACCGTCGTGTGCACGGACAAGACCGGGACGCTCACCCAGGCGGAGATGACCGTCACCCAGGTGTGGACGGGGGGTGCGTCGCACTCGGTGAGCGGCGTGGGGTACGAGCCGAGCGGCGAGGTCGCCGACGCCGCTGAGGTGCGCGAGCTGCTGCGGGTGGCGGGCCTGTGCTGCAACGCCCGGCTGGTTCCGCCCACGGGCCCCCGGGAGCACTGGCGGGTGCTCGGTGACACCACGGAGGGAGCGCTGCTCGTCGTCGCGGCCAAGGCCGGTCTGGATCCGGGAGCGGAGGAGGCGGCCGCGCCGCGGGTGACGGAATTCCCCTTCGACTCGGGCCGCAAGCTGATGACCACGGTGCACAGGACGGGCGCGGGCTACCAGGCGTGCGTCAAGGGAGCGCCCGGAGAGCTGCTGGCGCGGTGCACCGACGTGGAGTGGGACGGGCGGCGTGGACCACTGACCGGGACGGACCGGGCGGCGGCCGTCGCGGCCGGTGACGAGCTGGCGTCGCAGGGGCTGCGGGTGCTGGCCGTCGCGCGGCGGGCGCTGGACGGCCCCCGCCCGGCGCAGCAGGAGGCCGAGTCGGCGCTGACGCTGCTGGGACTGGTCGGCATGCTGGACCCGCCACGCCCGGAGGTCACCGACGCGGTCGCCGCCTGCCGCCGGGCCGGCATCCGGGTCGTCATGGTCACCGGCGACCACCCGCTGACCGGGGAGGCCGTGGCCCGCCGGGTGGGGATCGTACGACGGCCGGATCCGGTCGTGGTGACGGGCGTCCGGCTCGACGCGATGGACGACGAGACGCTCGACTCGCTTCTCGCCGAGCCGTCCGAGCTGCTGCTGTGCCGGGTCAGCCCGGAGCACAAGATGCGCGTGGTCACCGCCTTCCAGCGGCGTGGCGGGGTGGTGGCGGTCACCGGGGACGGGGCGAACGACGCCCCGGCGCTCAAGCACGCGGACATCGGCGTGGCGATGGGGGCGTCGGGCACCGACGTCGCCCGTGAGGCGGCCTCGATGGTGCTGCTGGACGACTCGTTCGCCTCCATCGCGACGGCGGTACGGCTCGGCAGGTCCGTGTACCAGAACATCCGCAAGTTCCTGATCTACGTCTTCAGCAGCAACATCGGCGAGCTCGGCCCGATCCTGGCGGCGACGTTCGCCGGTTTTCCCCTGGTGCCCGTCAGCGCGGTGCAGATCCTGGCGATCGACCTGGGCTCGGACGTGATGCCCGCCCTGGCGCTGGGCGCGGAACGACCCGAACCGGACGTGATGGACCGCCCGCCGCGCTCCCGGCACGAACGGCTGTTCTCGGCGGCGGTCGTGGGACGCATCCTGTTCCTGGGAGGCATCCAGGCGCTCGGCGTGTGCGCCGTGTTCTTCTGGCACATCCACTCCTCCGGCATCCCGTTCGACGACTTCACCGAGGACCACCCCGTCTACCGGGAGGCCGTCACGCTGGCCCAGGGCGGGATCGTGCTCAGCCAGTTCTTCGTCTCCCTCGCGGTACGCACCGATCGCCAGAGCATCCTGACGGCAGGCCTGCTGTCCAACCCGGCCCTGCTGGCGGCGGGCGGCTTCGGCGTCGCGCTCATGGCCGCGATCAGCTATCTGCCGCCCCTGCAGGCCGTCTTCAACACCGCCCCGCTCGACGCCACCGACTGGGCGGTCCTTGCCGGTCTCGGCACCCTGCCCCTGCTCGCGGACGAAGCCCGCAAGGCGTGGCTGCGCCGCCGCGCCGACCGCCGGAGAGGAGGCCCACGGTGAAGGTGATCGTCGTCGGCTGCGGACGAGTGGGCTCCGCCCTCGCCGGTCTGCTCGCCGCCGAAGGGCACGACGTGCAGGTCGTCGACCGGCGGCCCAAGGCGGCCCGGCGGCTGCCCGACAGCCCGCGCATCCGCTTCCACGAGGGCAACGGCTACAGCCGCGCGGTGCTCCGGACCGCCGGGATCGAGCACGCCGACGCCTTCGTCGCTGCCACCTCGAGCGACAACAGCAACATCGTCAGCGCGCGGACCGCGAAGGAGACCTACCGGGTGCCCATCGTCCTCGCCCGCGTCCACGATCCCCGGCGCGCCGACATCTACCGGGAACTCGGCATCCCCACCATCGCCGGCATCCACTGGACCGTGCACCAGATCCACCGGATGCTGCTGCACCGCCACCTGAGTCCCGAACTCAGCTTCGGCAACGGAGAGACCCTGCTCGTCCGCTCCGATCTGCCCGACTACCTCCTCGGTCGGCGGTTGACGGAGTTCGAGGTCGACGGCGAGATCCGCGTCGTCGAGGTCACCCGTGCGGGCCGCTCCCTCATCCCCACGCACAGCACACCCGCGTGCTCCGGCGACCTGGTCACCTTCGCCGTCGCCGCCACCGCACTCGGCAGGCTGCGCGCCTTCCTCGACAAGGAGCTGGGGACGTGAACGTGCTCATCGCCGGCGCGGGACGCCTCGGTACCCAGATCGCCCAGGTGCTCTCCGCGGCCCGCAACAAGGTCACGCTGATCGACAGCGACGACGACCGCGTGGCCGAACTCCAAGGCCGCCTCCCGGGCGTGCTGCTCGTCACCGGGGACGCGTGCGAACCGGCCCTCCTGGAACACGCCGGTGCGCTGACCGCCGACCTGGTCGTCGCCGCCACCGGTGACGACGAGGACAACCTCGTCATCGGCCTGCTCGCCAAACGGCGGTTCTCGGTGCCCCGCGTGGCCGCCCGCGTCAACGACGCCGACAACGCCTGGCTGTTCGACGCGCGTTGGGGCGTCGACGTCGCCGTACCCGCCGCCACCCCGCTGATCTCCCTCATCGAGGAGGCCACCGGGGCCACCGACACGGTCGCCCTGCTGCGGCTCAGCAAAGCCGGCATCGACGTCATCGAAACGGTCATCACGCCGCGGTCCGGAGCGGTGGGCCGGGCTCTGGGCGACATCCGGCTGCCCGAAGGGACGGTCGTCGCCACGATCGTCCGTGACGGACAGCCCACCGTGCCGGACCCGGCCGTCCCCCTGCGGGCCGGGGACGAGCTCCTGCTCGTCTCGCACTCCGCGACCGAACACGAGATCCACGCGGCGTTCCAGTGACCCGCCCCCTGCCGGCACACCGGGCCGCCCGCCCCTGTGGCGGGACCGGGGCCGGAGCGTGCGACGGGCGCCTCAGTGACGCTCCCCCGTTCCCCGCACCACCACGACCGGGCAGTGTGCGTGATGCAGCAGGGCCTGGCTGACCGAGCCCAGGAGCAGCCCGGCGAAACCACCGCGCCCCCGCGCACCGACCACCACCAGCTGGGCGGAGCGGCTGGCCTCGATCAACGCCTCCCGCGTCCCGCCGTGCACCACCCTGTGCTCCACCACGACGCCCGGGTGGCGCTCCCGACGTCCGGCGAGCGCCTCGGAGAGCAGCCTCTCCTCCTCCTCGGCCAGCGCTCCCGGCGGGTTCGCGTACGGCATGGACGGATCCTGCGGGGCGGGCATCGGCGCGTTCCACGCGGTCCAGGTGTGCAGCGCCACCAGCGGCGCGTTCCGCAGGGCGGCCTCGGAGAAGGCGAAGTCCACGGCCTTCTGTCCTGCGGCGGAGCCGTCGACGCCCAGCACGATCGGACCGTCGAGGAGGGGCTGCTCGCGCACGACCAGCACCGGGCACCGGCCGTGCGCCGCCAGATGCACCGCCGTCGACCCCACCAGCAGCCCGACGAACCCGCCCATGCCCCGGCATCCGACCACCACCAGCTCCGCGGCCCGCGACTGTGCCTCCAGGACGGTCAACGGCTCACCGGTCACCACGACATGACCGACCTCGACCTCCGGCGCCACCGCCCGCGCCTGTTCGACCGCCTCGGCCACCAGACGATCCACCATGTTCTGCAGCCCACCCTCCGGTGGTCCCAGCGGCGACGGCCCCAGGGGCGCGTGCATCGCGGGCCAGACGAACGCGTGCACCAGCCGCAGCCCCGCCCCGCGCAACCGAGCCTCCCGCGCGGCGGCCTCCACCGCGGCGAGACTCGACGCCGAACCGTCCACGCCCACGACCACGAGACCACTCACCGTGCCTCCCTCACATCGACGCCGTCACCTCTCACGTCCAGGTTCACCCCGGTCACGCTCCGCTGCACGGGGACGAGGGACCACCACGACCGTCGACCGGATCGCGGTGACGAGCCCCGACGGCCGGCGTGGGGCACGCCGACACACTCCCGCGCGGGTAGGGCGGTGATGCCGATCGACACTGCCGGACCCGCACGCCGTCCGTGTCACCGTGGAGAACGGTGTGGGGACGCCGACGGGACGACTGGAGACGGCACTCGTTCCCGAACTGCCAGCGGCGGTGCAGGACATCGACGACATTGTCGGTGCCGTCGACGAGAGCACAGCGGACTGAGCCGGCGGCGTCGGCGGGACGGCGAGGGATGTCATCCGGTCAGCGCGGCAGGAGTGGTACCGAGGGACACCTGCCGGGCGTCGCGTCGTCCTCGTGGGCACCCGACGGGGTATACCGGAAACCGGCCCGTCCGTACGACCTTGGAGACCTCGTGTCCTACGACCGCACCGTCCGCCTCGACACCGATTTCGACGCGACCGTCACCGCCGTCCGCCGGGCACTGGCGGACCAGGGCTTCGGTGTCCTCACCGAGATCGACGTCAAGGCCACGCTGAAGGAGAAACTCGGCGCCGACGTGGAGGACTACGTGATCCTCGGCGCCTGCAACCCGGCGCTGGCCCATCAGGCTCTGGAGACCGACCGCAGCATCGGCCTGCTGCTACCGTGCAACGTCGTCGTCCGACGGGAAGACGACCGGACCGCCGTCCAGGCCCTGGACCCGAACACCATGGTCACCCTCACGGGACTGCCGGCTCTGGAGCCCGTCGCCGACGAAGCCAAGGCCCGGCTGGACGCCGCTCTGGCCTCGCTGGTCTGACCGGATCCCCGGGACCCCTTCCCTCACCGCGTGCGGCGACCAGGAAGTCGGCACTGCCGGACAGCGTGGTGAGCCGGGGTACGTCTTCGTCCTCGATGTGGACGACGGACCGCTCGCTGAGGACCTCTACACAGCTCAGGAAGACCAGCGAGTCCGTCCCGAGCACCCTGCGGAACACGTCGTCGGGCGCGAGGAGCAGGGGCACCTGCGACGGGTGGGTGACGCCGAGGACCGTCTCCACGTCCTGATCCCCCAGGTCGGTGACCGTGATCGTGGCCCGGGACACCTCGGGACCGCGCAGCCCGCCTGTCCGGGCCGGAGTGACCAGGTCCTTCGGGGCGCTCATCAGCCAGGGAAGTGCCAAGGCGTCGGCGTGGTGCAGCGCGGGGGTGACGAGTCCTTCGCCGGATAGGAGGCCACGGCCATGCCGAGGTGGACATCCTCGCCGGCCGCGAAGTGGTCGTCGGTCCAGAAGCCGTTGAACTCGGGTACCTCCCGGGCCGCCAGGGCCGCCGCCTTGAGCACCAGGACCGCAGGGAGCAGCCAATCGAGTGGGCGCGGCAGCGGTAGGTGCGCAACTCCAGGAGGGCTTCCCAGCGCATGGGCGCTCCTCCCGGCACTGTCCCCTGATCTCCAGAGTCACCGAGCCCGGCTCCGGCCGCATCTCCGGACTCCTGTGTGCCGGGCCCTTCACCCACGGCGCAGTGCGACCTTGAGCGCGCCGGACGTCGTGCCGTGGGAGAACAGCTCGTAGGCGTCCAGCACCCGGTCGAGGCCGAAGGTGTGGGTGACCAGCGGGGACACGCGCAGGCGTCCGAACCTCAGCAGCCCCAGCAGCCAGGGTGTGGAGGATGTGTCGACCTGGCCGGTGCTGATCGTCACGTTCTTGCGCCACAGGGACTCGAGGTGCAGCGTGGCGGGTTTGCCGGGCGTGCCGATGACGGCGATGTGCCCTCCCGTGCGGACGGCGCGTGTGCACAGGACGAAGCCCTCCGGTTCGCCCGACGCCTCGACGACCACGTCGGCGCCGGGCCCGTCGTACAGCTCGGCGATCATCCTCCCGGGCACCTCGGCGGCGTCGGCGCCCATGCGGACGGCGGCCTCCAGCCGGGCGGCCGACAGGTCCACCGCGATGACCCGGCGGGGTGAGTAGAGCCGCGCGATCGCCACCGTGGCGAGGCCGACCGGACCGGCGCCCACCACGACGACGGTGTCCCCTGGGCCCACCTCTCCGTTCCGCACGCCGACTTCGTAGGCGGTGGGGAGGACTTCGGCGAGCAGGACCGCGTCGTCGAGCGGCAGGGCGGGGGGCAGGCGGGGGGGGGAGTGGTCGGCGAAGGGCACCCGCACGAACTCCGCCTGGGTCCCGTCGATCAGATTCCCCAGGATCCATCCACCGCCCCCGCAGCACTGCCCGAACATGCGGTCGTGGCACGGCCGGCAGCGGCCGCAGGCCGAGACGGACGAGACGATCACCTGGTTCCCGGGGCGCAGATGGTGGACGTCCCGGCCGACCTCGACCACCTCGCCGACCGCCTCGTGGCCGAGGACCGTCCCCGCCTTCACCTCGGGCAGGTCCCCGCGCAGGATGTGCAGGTCGGTGCCGCAGACGGTCGCGGTCCCGACGCGCACGACGGCGTCGGCGGGATCCTCGAGCGCCGGATCCGTGACGGTGTCCCAGGAGATCCGTCCGGGACCGTGGTAGACGAGGGCTCGCATGGTCACCCACTCCCTGGCGGCTCGGCCGACTCCCTCCACGGTCGCCCCGGGCGGACGCCCGGGCAACCGGGGTCCTCATGCCGTCTGCTCCGCAGGGCAGTCGGACCCCTGTGACCGGGAGGAGGGGCTCCGTCGTCCGGTGCTCATGGCCGGACGGGCGGGAACGGTGCCGCACCGATCAGGGAGAGCCAGCCGGTCAGCCCGGCTGGGTCGGCGGCCCCGCAGCGGAAGCCGACATGCCCGTCCGGGCGGACGGCCACCAGACCACGGCCGGGGCTGTTCGACAGCCGCAGGACGGTCACCCGAGGGTCGGCCATGTCCGGCGGTGGAGCGGCGTCGCGTTGCAGCAGCAGGTGCACACCCGGGCGGGCCAGCAGTCCGTGCAGCCGCTGGGCAGGTCCTCCGACGCTGACGGCCGCGTCGGGCAGGCGGTCTCCCGGGCGAGGAGCCCCCCTCAGGGGCGGTGTTCCCTCCACCGACAGGGGACTGTGCCGGTAGTTCACGCGCAGTTGGGAGATGACACGGACGGCCTCGGCGACCAGTCGTCGCCGGCCGAGGAGCACGGGAACGGCGGGAGCCGCGCGCGGAGCGGCCACCGCGCGCAGCCACGAGGGGAGCCGGCCCGTCGACGCCTCCGCCCAGAACGCGGTGTGCGTCAGGAGCAGCCGTCGATGGGCAGCCGCTCTGCGCTCCCCTTCGTAGGAATCGAGCAGCACTTCGGCATCGAACTCGCCCGGGGAACCGCTCGCCGCGAAGCCGAGCTTCCAGCCGAGGTTCACCGCGTCCTGGATGCCGGCGTTCATGCCCTGGCCGGTGGCCGGTGAGTAGGTGTGGGCCGCGTCCCCCGCGAGGAAGAGCCGCCCCCGGCGGAACCGCCGGGCGAGGCCGCACTGCAGCGGAATCCGCGCCGACCAGGCGAGGCGCTCGATCCGTGCTGTCGTCCTGGCGTCGTTCAGGAGGCGCTGGAGTTCGGCTTCCGGGACGGCGGCCCCGGGCTGGCCGAAGTCCCGTCCGGCCCCGCCGGCGGACGCCCGGGTGGCCAGCAGCCGCCAGGCGGCCCGCTCCCCGAGCGGGAAGAGGAACAGCAGGCCCCGGCGTCCCGCGAACACCTGGGCGCCGGCATCGGGGGGCGTGCCATCGAGGTCCAGATCGGCGAGGACCACCTCCTCGGCGTAGGGCCTGCCGTGCCACCCGATGCCGGCACAGGTCCGCACGGCGCTGGCCGGGCCGTCGCAGCCGACGACGAAGGGGCAGCGGACCTCCTCGACGCCGTGCCGCGAGCGCAGCACGGCATGCGCGCCGTCCCCGTCGTCGCGGGCGGTGAGCAGTTCGGTGCCCCGTTCGACCGTCACCCCGCGGTCGGCGAGTGCCCGCGCCAGCACCGTTTCGACGTCCGTCTGCCGCATGAGTGTCAGGTGGGGGAACGCCGTGTCGGGCAGCGCGAGGTCCGCGAGCCCGGTGTCGACGACGCGGGAGCCGAGATGCAGATGGGCCGTCGGTGCGGTGTCCGCCGACTCCAGCAGGGCGTCCGTGACGCCGAGCGGGCGCAGGACTTCCAGGGTGCGTGGGTGCAGGATGAGGGCGCGGGAGGGCCGGAACTGCTCGAGGCGCCGCTCGACGACCCGGATCCGTGCTCCGTGGGCGTGGGCCTGCAGGGCCAGGCTGAGGCCGGTGGTACCGGCCCCGACGACCAGGACGTCCACCGCCGTGGTCACGTCCCGGCCACTGTGCGCCACCACGCGGCGGCCTCCGGCTCCGGGTCCTCGACGAGTCGGGGGTCCGCGATCACGTCGTCGCGGCGCAGTCCCGGCACGATCGCGTACCGGATCGAACCGGGCTCGCTGACCAGCGCGAGGACCCGCCACAGGGAGCGCGCGTAGTGCTCGGCGCGGTCGGATCCGTCCCACTCGTACACGCCGCGGTAGCGGCCGCGCTCGTCGTGGGCCAGCCACAGCTTCGAGGTGAAACCGGGGAAGCCGACGAACAGGGGGGTGTTCAGCAGGCTCTCGCGGCGGAACAGCGCGTGCGCGGGTCCGCGTACCAGGCGCAGCCGGAAGACGACCACCAGCGTGCACGGGTCCTTCGCCAGGCCGCTGCCGAGGCGGGTCTCCCGGTAGACCCGGGCGCCGGTGCCGTCGGCGAAGTCCAGCCGCCTGCCCACGTGCTCTTCCGGCAGGTGGATCCGGTGCCGCGAGAGCAGCGCGAAGGTGGTGAGGAAGCACGCGGCCACGGCCCGCCACGCCTCGCCGGGGGCGAGTGGTCCCTGTTCACCCATGGTGGCCTCCTTCGAAGAGCCATGACGGGCATACGCCGTCGGGCTCCGCTAGGCCGGACGGGCCAGAGTTCCCCGTACAACCCACCATGAGGCAACGCGCCGCGCCCCGCGAGAGCTGGTGGCGCGGTCCGGCCGCCGACGACCGGGCCCGAGGAGCACCGGCGGGCACACCCGCTGACCTAGCCCGGCTCCATGTAGGGGCGGCGGAAGACCGGTGCCTGGCCCGTACCCCACGGGCGTACGGCAGCCAGCGCCCGGGCGACCGCGGACTCGAGGGAGCCGCTGGTGTCGACCGAGACGGCCTCCGGCCACGGCTGTTCCCGGGCCTCCATCACGGCGGCGACGGAGGCGTCGGCGTCGGACGCTCCGGGGGCACGGGTGCACAGGCGGGCCGCTGCCACGTCCCCCGGCACATGGCAGTGCAGGGCCACCAGGTCGGCGCTGGTGCGTTCCGCCACGCGCACGGCCGCCTCCCGCTGTGCCGCATCGGACCAGGTGGCGTCCAGGACGACGGATTCCCCCGAGGACAGCAGGGCGGACGCGCGGTCGAGCAGGGCGGAGTAGGTCCTGGCCGTCCACTCCGGCGTGTAGATTCCCTCGCCGTAGCCGGCCGCCGCGGACTGCTCCGCGGGGATTCCCGCCAGCTCCTTGCGGAGACGGTCGCTGCTGAGCAGCGTGACCCCGAGCCGGTCCGCCAGAGCTCCGGAGAGGGTGGACTTCCCGCTTCCCGGCAGCCCTCCGACGAGCGTCAGGCCGACGGCGGAGGTACGCAGGTGGCGCAGCGCCGTCGAGACCAGCCGCCGGAACGCCGCCTCCGCGCCCGGCGCGCCCTGACGTGCCTGGATCAGGGAGACCTTGGCGCGGACGAACGCGCGGTAGGCGACGTAGTGGTGCCACAGGGAAGGGGGTGCCGGATCGCCCGAGTACTCTCCGTACCGGGCGAGGAAGTACGCCGCGGCCTGAGGGGCGCCGAGCTGTTCCAGGTCCATGGCGAGGAAGGCGGCGTCGTCGAGTCCGTCGACGTGACGCAGGTGGTCGTCGAACTCCAGGCAGTCCAGGACGCGGGGACCGTCGTCGAGGCAGAAGACGTCCTCGGCGAGCAGATCGCCGTGGCCGTCGACCACCCGCCCCTGCTCGATGCGGGAGTCGAACAGACGCGTACGGCCGGCGAGGTAGCGGCGCACCAGCCGCTCCGCCTCCGCCCCCCCCTCCGGTACGGCGCCGTCGTCGGCCAACGCGCGGACCTGCCGGAAGCCGGCCTCCCAGCGCGAGGACAGGGCGTCCCGCGTGCCCTGCTCGTCCACCTCACGGCTCCGGGGCGCCTCCGCGTGCCACGCCGCGAGCTGCCGGGCGACGGCCCGCAGGACGTCGTCGACGGCTACCCCTTCCCGCACCAGGCGGAAAGCCGGCGGTCCGCGGGCATCCGGCGCATCACCACGAGCGGCTCCGGCGCCTGTGCGTCGGGGCTTCGCAGCTCACCCAGCCCCAGATAGACGTCGGGGGCGAAGCGGCGGTTGAGGGCGACTTCACGCTCGCACGCCGCCCGGCGGGCCGCCACCGTCGTGTAGTCCAGGAACTCCAGATCCACCGGCTTCTTCAGTTTGTAGGCGCGGTCGCCGGCGAAGAACACGATCGCGGTGTGCGTCTCGCACACCTGCGCGCGCGGCAGCGGCTCGCCGTCGTGCCGGCCACCGGTTTGGAGCGGGGACGTGTCGGCCGCAGGCGCCGGGGGCGCCGTCCTCCCGGTGGGGCCCGGCTCAGTCATGGGGGAGGGCGGCGACGGGGCGGCGTGCGTGACGGACGGCTGCCCGGGCCACGGGGCCCGGACGCGGCGCTGGGACGTACCGGCGTTCCCGGCGGCAGGCGGCCGGCGGGAACGCACCCTCGGCGGCGGCAGAACTCTCGAGTGAGCCGTCGAGGCCCACGGTGACGACTGGCCGCATGGCGGTGCCCTCCGTCTCGTAAGAAGCTGGAAGAGGGATGGATGACGGTGCCCGAGCCCGACGACGCGGACGGCCGGGAGACCGTCGGCCCGCCGGACGGGGCGGGTTCCCTCGTTCGAGGAGTACCCCAATCCCCTCCGCGGCGCATGCGGACCGGAGGCGGGAGACAGGCGCGGGATCCGGCCGGGAGGAGACAGCGGCGGTGACGATTCCCCTGGTGGTCGGCGTCGACGGGTCCGAGGCGAGCCTGGAGGCGGTGGACTGGGCCGCCGGAGAAGCCGTCCGGCACGGCGTCCCGCTCCACCTCCTGCACGCGGCGGCGCGGGACCACGAGGCGTCCGACGTGATCGACGCCGCCTCGGAACGGGTCAGGAAGGGTGCTCCCACGGTGAGGTTGTCGAACGAGGTGCTGCACGAGGACGCGACCGCCGCCCTGCTCGGCAAAGGGCGCAACGCCTTCGCACTGGTACTGGGTTCCAGAGGGTTCGGAGACCTCGCCGGAATGCTCCTGGGATCGGTCAGCCTCGCCGTGGCGGCGCGAGCGGACTGCCCGGTCGTCGTGGTGCGCGGTGCGGCGGAGCACCGCTGTGCCCGCTTCGGGAGCGTCGTCGTCGGTGTCGAGGAGGGGAAGGGCAGCGGCACGGCCGTACAGTTCGCCTTCCGTGAGGCCCATGTGCGGCACTGCCGACTGGTGGCGGTGCACGCCTGGAGCGCACCGCTCGATGCTTCCGACTCACCACGAGCCCTGCCCTCGTACACCCCGGAGACCCGCCGGCGCTCGCCGGCGCGGGTACTCGACGACGCCCTGCGCGGCGCGTCGGAGCGGTACCGCGACGCCCCGGTGAACCGGCGGGTGATCGAGGGGCCGGCGCGCCACGCCCTGCTGGAAGCGGCAGCGGAGGCGGACCTGCTGGTCGTCGGCGCCCGCAGACGACAAGGACACCTGGGTCTGCAACTCGGATTGGTCAACCATGCGGTACTGCACCACGCGCCGTGTCCGGTCGCGGTCGTTCCCCGGATATGACCGGACGGGCTGGGACGGACCACGTCATCGGCCGGTCCTTGTGGACTCGGAAGCCGTCCCCCACAGGGACCTTCGGCCCTGTGACCGGAGCCCGCGCCGTCCCATGATGGGACCAGGACGGTGGGGGGAACGGACCAGCGACCTGCTGGAGGCCGAGTCATGACTGCATGGAATCCGCCGCACGCGTCCGGTCCGCCGCCGTCGCGCCGGGAGCGCACCCCGAAGAGGGTGAACCCTCTGCGACGTCCGTCCGACAGGTTCGAGTCCTTGTTTCGCGGCTTCCTGATGCTCGTCCTCGTCCTCGGCCTGCCGGTGGCCGCGCTCGGTGCGGGGCTGACGGCGTACGAGTCGTCGATGCGCACCGTGCAGACGCAGTCGGCCGAGCGGCACCAGGTCGACGCCCGGGTGACGTCGATCACCGAGGAGGTCGGCGAGAACGCGAAACAGCAGGCGCGGGTCCGCTGGACCGACGACGACGGAACGGCGCGGACGGGAACCACCCTCGTGACGCCGGACACGCCCGAGGGCACCACCGTGCGGGTGTGGGTGACCGGCGAGGGGGCCGTCACCAGCCCGCCGATGACCGAGAACCAGGCCGTGACCACCGGCTGGTTCGCGGGCGGTGCGGCGGGGGTCGGCGTGGCGGCCGGGGTCTTCGCGGCGCGGGTGGGCGTGCGCCACGCGCTGGACCGGAGGAGGTACGCGCAGTGGGACGTCGAGTGGGACCGGGTGGAGCCCCTGTGGGCCGGCCGGTTCCGCCGGTGACGTGAGGACGAGCCGGACAGGACCGAGGAGGCGACGCCGATGTCCGACGCGACGACCACCGACCTGTACGAGGTGACGATGGCCATGTCCTACCTCCGGGAGGGCATGACCGGCCCCGCGACGTTCAGCCTCTTCGTCCGCGACCTGCCCGCCGAGCGCGGCTTCCTGGTCGCGGCGGGGCTGGAGTCGGCCCTGGACCACCTGTCCGGCCTTCACGTCGGCCCGGAGGACGTCGACGCCTTCGCGTCCGCGCTGCACCGCCCGCCGCGTGACCTGCGCCCCCTGCTCGGCCTGGAGTTCACCGGCGACGTACGGGCGGTTCCGGAGGGACGGATCGTCCTGGCGGGAGAGCCCCTGCTGGAGGTGACCGCGCCTCTGCCGCAGGCACAGCTGGCCGAAACGTACGTACTCAACCAGCTCAGCCACCAGACCGCCGTAGCCTCGAAGGCCGCACGGTGCGTCCTCGCGGCGGCAGGCCGTCCGGTCGTGGACTTCTCCCTGCGCCGCACCCACGGCCCGCAGGCAGGGTTCCAGGCCGCCCGCCTCGGCGCGATGACCGGCTTCGCCGGAACCAGCAACGTGGCCGCCTCCACCGCCCTGGGCCTGACCGCCGTCGGCACGATGGCCCACTCCTTCGTCGAGGCGTTCGCCACGGAGGAGGACGCCTTCCGCGCCTTCGCGCGGTCCCACCCGGGACCGGTGACCCTGCTGGTGGACACCTACGACACCGAGGAGGGCGTACGCGTCGCGGCGCGCGTGCTGCGGGAGCTCGACCACGCGGCCCGCGGGCCCGGCTCGGCGGTACGCCTGGACAGCGGCGACCTCGGAGCCCTGGCGGTACGGGCACGCTCCCTCCTCGACGACGCGGGCCTGCCCGACGTACGGATCATCGCGAGCGGTGGTCTCGACGAGTACGCGGTGGACGAACTGGTCCGCTCCGGGGCGCCGATCGACACGTACGCCGTCGGCACTCGCGTCGGCGTCTCGGCCGACGCGCCGTACCTGGACTCGGCCTACAAGCTGGTGGAGTACGACGGCCGGCCGGTGATGAAGCTGTCGTCGGCGAAAGTGACGGCACCCGGTCCCAAGCAGGTGTTCCGCCGCCCCGGCTGCGTCGACGTGATCGCTCTGGCCGACGAGCAGCCCCCCGACGGTGGCATGCCGTTGCTGGAGACGGTGATGCGGGGCGGGCGGCGCACCGGCGCCAGGCCCACGCTCGACGAGTGCCGGGAGAGGTTCACGGCGGACCTGGAGGGCCTGCCGCCGGCCGCCCGCCGGATCCGGGAGCCGGTCGCTCCCCGGGCGACGGCCTCCGAGCGGCTGGGCGCACTCGCCGCCCGCGTCCGGCGCCGCATCGAGGAACGGACGACGGAGGCCTCCGCCCGGCCCCGGGTCCCGGAACGAATCGTGTCGGGACCGCCCGGGTCCGTACCGAGGTGAGGAGGAAAGCGATGCCGCACACGACGGAGTGGAGGGTTCGACTCGATCTCTTCGAGGACGACGACGGAACCACGAAGGCGCACGTGGTGCTGGACACCGGCACCACGGAGCTCACCGGTCAGGGGACCGCGCACTGTCATCCGGCGGACGCGAACGTGCCGGAGATCGGCGACGAACTGGCGGCGGGGCGGGCCCTGCAGAACATCGCCCAGCGGCTGCTGAACACCGCCGAGCGCGACATCGAGGGCATGGGGGTGCCGCGACCCGGCCCCCGACAGGTCACCGGATGGCCCACGTGACCGACGGTCGACACGACAAGGCAGGAGAATCAGCCATGACACATCCCGTACGACACGGCAGGGGTGGGCTCTCGGCGACCCTGCACGAGCTGGACGATCTCCGTACCCGGATGGACCAGCTCATGCACGCCGTCTTCCCCATCGGCGGCTATCCCGAATCCGGCACGGGCGAGCCGTGGGCACCGCTGGCCGACATCGTGGACACCGAGGACGCCTACCTGGTGGAACTGGAGCTTCCCGGCGTGGACAAGGACCAGATCACCGTCGAGGTCGCCGAGGGCGAACTCGACATCCACGGTGAGATCAAGGAGAAGGAACACACCGGGGTGGTCCGAAGGCAGACCCGCCGCATGGGACGGTTCGACTACCGCACGACCCTGCCGCCGAACTCCGACACCGAGCACGTCAGCGCGGACCTGACGAGCGGAGTCCTCACGGTGCGCGTCCCGAAGACCGAGACGGGGAAGGGACACCGCATCGAGATCACCGGCTGAGCCGGGGCGGCGCCGTCCGCCGGACCGCGTACCGGGTCCGGCGGACGCGTGCCGTTCCCCTCCCCGGCTGGGCCACGGCCCCGGGTGTTTTCCGGCCGCCGGCGCCGACCGTCCCCTCATGGAGCGGTGGGGGACCGCCGGGCGTCGTCGGTCCGGTACGCGAGGTGCTCGGCGACCGAGACCACGCCGTCGACGCTCCGGCACAGCCGCTCGATGACGGGGATCAGACTCCTGAACTCGACCGAGCCCTTGAGATCGACCCGCCCGTCGCGCACCTCGGCCGTCACCTCCGAGGGAGCCAGCCCCATCGTCCGGCGCAGCACGTCCCCGGTGATCTCGTCGCGGATGGCGTCGTCACGGCGCAGGAAGACCCGCAGCAGGTCGCCACGGCTGACGATGCCCAGAAGCCGGTCCGTCTCGTCCACGACGGGCAGCCGCTTGACGTGCTGGGCCTCCATCAGGCGGGCGGCCTCCACCACACTCCACTCCGGACGCGCGCACACGGCGGGAGCCGACATCAGTTCCTCGGCGCGGGAACCCTCGGCCTTGGCCCGCTCCCATGCCTCCAGGTGCGGAACGGGGATCCTGCCCGACGGGTCGGCCCGGTCGGAGCTCTTGCGCAGCAGGTCCGCCTCGGACACCACGCCCATGGGGCGGCCCAGGTCGTCTACCACGGGCACGGCGGTGACGTCGTTCTCCGCCAGCAGCCTGACGATCTCCTTGAACGGCAGGTCACGCCGTGCCTTGACGACGTCCCGGGTCATGAGTTCCGCGACCGTTCGGTGCTGCATGTCGACTCTCCCGTCCGGATGGTGGCCGTCCGGCATCCGGTCGGCCCGGTCCGGCCCGTTCCCGCGGATGCGGGCCGGTCGTGCCGTGCGGCGGTGTGCCGCGCGTGGCACGTTGGATACAGGACCATTCTGAGGAGAGGGCGGCGATCATGCGAGCTCACCTCGGCGACCAGCTCGTCGTCGAAAGCCCGGCGACCGGCGCCACCAGGCGCGACGGTGAGATCGTCGGACTCCACCACGAGGACGGAACACCCCCCTACGACGTGCGTTGGTCGGACACGGACGACGTGACGCTCGTGTTCCCGGGACCCGACGCGCACATCCGGCACATGGAGCACGGGCAGCCCGGGACCCCCCGCGGGTCTTCCCGGCCCGACATGGGTGAGGCGCAGGCCTTGTCCGAGGCCGCTCCGCCGCCCGGGACGCCCAACCCCGGCGACATCGGCCGGCGCGTGGCCGTCGAACGCCGCAGGCACGGGCTCAGCCGGGAGGAGGCGGCCCGCCGGGCCCGCATCTCGCCGGCCTACCTGGCGTACCTGGAGGAGCAGCCGGCCGACCCGACGATGGCGACCCTCCTCAGCCTGGCCGCCGTGCTGGACACCACCGTCACGGCCCTGCGCGGGGCGGGCGTCGACCTGCCGCCCGGTCAGGGCCACGCACTGCTGCATCCACAGTTGCGGGACCTCGGCCCGGAGGAATGCCGCCGCCTGCTGTCCACGCACGGTGTGGGACGCGTCGCCGTGTCGACGTCCGACGGCCGTCCCGCGGTCGTCCCGGTCAACTACGAGATCGTGGAGGGCGAGATCGTCTTCCGGACCGCGCCCGACTCCGTGCCCGCGGCGGCTGTCGGAACGGAGGTCGCCTTCGAGGTCGACCACGTGGACGAGGCGATGAGCCGGGGCTGGAGCGTACTCGCGGTCGGCCCCGCGAGCGTCGTCACGGAGCCCGATGCCGTGCGCGGGCTCGTCCGGCGTGCACACACCGAGCCATGGCCGGGCGGCGCACGCGAGATGTGGGTGTCGATCCGGCCCACGCGTCTCACGGGCCGGCGCATCACTCCGGCCGATCAGTAGGTGCCCGAAGGGCGCCGACCGAGAGGGGAAGTTCCGGTGAGCCGACGAGCACCGGCCGACGAGCAGGTGACGGCCCTGGTCCGAGCCGCCGCCGCGGCCCCGTCCATGCACAACGCACAGCCCTGGCTCTTCAGCTACTTCCGGCGCAGCCGTACGTTCGAGATCCGCGCCGATCTCGAGCGCACCATGCCGCACTCCGACCCCGACACCCGCGGCCTGCACATCGGCTGCGGCGCCGCCCTGCTGAACCTGAGGGTCGCCGTGGTCCACGAGGGCTGGTGCCCGGAAACCCTCCTGCTGCCCGACCCCACCGACCCGGCGCTGGTGGCGACCGTGCGGCTGACCGGCCCCACGACCGACGAGAACGACCTCGGCGCGCTGTACCCGGCGATACACCGGCGGCACAGCAGTCGTTACCCGTTCGAGGAGAGGGAGATCCCCGGCCCCGTGCGGGAGGCCCTCGGCGCGGCCGCCCGCGCCGAAGGAGCAACGCTGGCCTTCCCCGCCCCGTGGCACCTGCAGGAGGTGCTGGAACTGGTCCAGGACGCCGAGGCGCGCAACATCACCGACCCCGGCAGCGACCAGGACCTGGCGCGGTGGACGCGCACCGACGCCCCGTCGGCGGGCAGCGCCGACGACGGAGTCCCGCACTACGCCTTCGGCCCGCGCAAGCGCGGGGGCAAAGCCCCCATGCGCGACTTCGCGGCCTCCCGGAGGGTGGCGGGCCGTGACGCCGCCGACTTCGAGCGCACCCCTCAGCTGGCCCTCCTCAGCACGAGCCACGACCACCCGGAGGACTGGCTCCGCGCGGGCCAGGCCGTAGAACGCGTCCTGCTGCTGGCCACCCTCGAGGGCCTGTCCAGTTCCTTCGCCGCTCAGCCCCTCGAATGGACCGACCTGCGCTGGCCGCTGCGCGACCCGGTGTCGGGGACGGGCTGCACCCAGATGCTCCTGCGCCTGGGGTACGGCCCGAAAGGACCCGGCACACCGCGCCGTCCGGTGTCGGACGTACTCGACATCCGACCCTGAGGGGACTCGGCGGGCCGGCGGTCGGCCTCGCGCCCGGTCACCGGGTCGTTCCGGTCCCGTCCCGGCCCGCCGACTCGCCGGTGAGCTGCGGCTCGACGTCCACGACGCCCTCCACGGCGCGCACGAGACGCACGGCGACCGAGATGAGCGAGGTGTCGTGGATGTGTCCGCGGAGGGTGACGACCCCCTCGTGGACGTTCACGTGGATGGCGTGGCTGAAGGCGGGGAAGAGGTAGGACACCACGGTGCGGCGGACCTCCTCCTCGATCTCCTCGTCCGGCCGCAGGAAGACCTTCAGCAGGTCGGCACGGCTCACCATGCCCTGGAGCATGCCGATGTCGTCGACCACGGGCAGCCGCTTGACGTGCCGGACGGCCATGATCCTGGCCGCCTGTGCCAGGGTGGCGTCGGGGTGGACCGTGATCGCGGGGGTGCTCATGAGCTCCTCCGCCGTCACCGCCCCGGCCTTGGCGACGTCGGACAGGCGCCGGCGCTGCTCGAAGAGGCTCGGGTCGCTGTCGCGGAACTCCTCCTTGGGCAGCAGGTCGGCCTCGGAGACGACGCCGACGACACGCCCTTCTCCCTCCAGGACCGGCATCGCGCTGACCTTCCACTGCTCCATGGTCTGCACGATCTCCTTGAAGGGCGCCTCGCGTCCGACGGCCACGACCGTCCGGGTCATCACATCGCTGACGATGTGCGGGGTATCGGGCACCGCGATCCTCCTCGTCTCGCCTCGTGGTGACGGGGAGGGAGCAGCCAGGCCCGGCCCGGCAGTTCCCCGGCACCGATGGTCTCGATGGCCGCCGCGCGGCGGCCGTGCCGGCGATGCGAGGGAGGGGACCTCGCCCTTCCTCCGGCCGTATGACTCCACGATCGTCACAAATCGGCGCAGTGCAACCCGGGCAGAGGTCCCCGTCCGCGAGCCGGTCCATGTGTCGCGACGCAACCCGTGCGGTGCGACGGTATTGACAGGGACTTCAAGGCAGCGGCAGGGCAGGAAGGCGGTGGTGAGCGTGGAGCTCCCGCTGGTCGTGGGTGTCGACGGATCGGATTCCAGTCTGGAGGCCGTGGACTGGGCGGTGGACGAGGCTGCGCGCCTCGGGCTGTCCCTGCGGCTCGTCCACGCCTCTTTGTGGGAGCGGTACGAGGGGGCTCTCCCGTCCTTCAGGACCGGCCGTCCGGCCGAAGAGGTCATGGCCGAGCACATCGCCGCGTCCTGTGCGGAACGCGCCCGGCTGCGCGACCCGGAGGTGAAGGCGTCGAGTGACGTGCTGCCCGACGACGCCGTGTCCGCGCTCCTGCACGCGGCTCATGAGTCCTCCGCCCTGGTCACGGGAGCCCGCGGCCGCGGGAGGATCGCGGGGATGCTGCTGGGATCGGTGAGCCTCACGGTGGCCGGTCGTGCCGTGTGCCCGGTGGTCGTAGTGCGCGGCGGGGAGCGGAACCGGCAGGGCTCCTTCGGCCGGGTGGTGGTCGGCCTCGGCGACTCCGCGGAGGGCTCGGCCGCCGTGCGGTTCGCCTTCCGCGAGGCGCAGGCGCGCGGCTGCGCCCTGCACGCCGTACGGGCCTGGCGCCGCCCCGCCCACGAACACGTGGACCACCCCCTGATCGCGGACGATGCCGCCGGTGCCGAGGAGGAGCGCGCCTCCGCCCTCCTCACCGACGTGCTGCGCGACGCCGGACGCAGTCACCCGCAGGTCGAAGTACGTCGTCAGGCGGTCGAAGGTCCCGCCCACAAGGCCCTCCTGGACGCTTCCTCCGACGCCGACCTGGTGGTCGTGGGGGCACGCAGGCGCCACGGCCACGTCGGTCTGCAGCTCGGCAGGGTGGCCCACGCCCTGCTGCATCACGCCGAGTGCCCGGTGGCCGTCGTCCCCCAACGGACCTGACCCGGACGTGCCTCCCGTGCTCCTGCACATGTGGTGAGGGGAGAAGGAGAGGACGCGGCGGATGTCCGAGTGGACCTGGGAGTACGAGGGGTACGACCCGGCTGGCGAGCGGCTGCGCGAGTCGCTGTGCACACTCGGCAACGGCTGCTTCGCCACACGGGGCGCCGTGCCCGAGAGCAGGGCGGGCCTGGTGCACTACCCGGCCACCTACGCGGCCGGGGTCTACAACCGCCTGGAGTCGGCCGTGGCGGGGCGGCGGGTGGTGAACGAGGACCTGGTGAACCTTCCGAACTGGCTGTTCCTGCGGTTCCGTCCGCGCTTCGCCGACGGGTCGGCGGGACCGTGGTTCTCTCCCGACACGCACCGGCCGCTCGACCACCGGCACAGCCTGGACCTGCGCCGGGCCATCCTGACGCGTACGTTCCGGTTCCGGGACGACGAGGCGGGCGTGCTGGGTGTGGAGCAGGTCTGGCTGGTGCACATGGCGGACCCTCACCTGGCCGCGCTGCGGACCGTCGTCACGGCTGAGGAGTGGTCCGGGCAGATCGAGGTGGAGTCCGCCCTCGACGGTGACGTCACCAACGGCAACGTGCACCGCTACCGGTCACTCGAGCGGCACCACCTGGTCCACGTGCGGACCGGCGCGTCCACGGCCGACGTGACGTGGCTGAGCTGCCGCACCAGCACCTCCGACATCGGCATCGGCATGGCGGCCCGTACGGTCGCCGGGCAGCCGCCCACGGCGTCGGAGCTGCGTCCGTCCCACCACCGTGCCGTGCACCGGCTGGTGATACCCGTCGCTCCCGGCCGGCCCGTCGTCGTGGACAGGACGGTCGCCCTGCACACCTCCCGGGACCGGGCGATCAGCGACCCGCTCGGCGCGGCGCTCGACCGGGTGGCCACGGCCCCTGACTTCCCGGCGCTCCTGGACTCCCACGCCGCCGCCTGGGCGCGCCTGTGGCGGGGCGCGGACATCCAGGTGCCCGGGGAGGCGGGCCGTGTCCTGCGCCTGCACCTGTTCCACGTGCTGCAGACGCTGTCCCCGCACACTGCGGACCTGGACGTGGGGGTGCCGGCCCGCGGGCTGCACGGCGAGGCGTACCGGGGCCACGTCTTCTGGGACGAACTGTTCGTGCTGCCGTACCTCAACCTGCATTTCCCGGAGGTCTCGCGGGCCCTGCTCGACTACCGCCACCGGCGTCTGCCGCAGGCATGCCGCGCGGCCCGCGCGGCGGGCCGGGCCGGGGCGATGTATCCGTGGCAGTCCGGCAGCGACGGCCGCGAGGAGACCCAGCGGCTGCACCTCAACCCCCGTTCGGGCCGGTGGCTGCCGGACGACTCCCGGCTCCAGCACCACGTCGGCTCGGCGATCGCCTACAACGTGTGGCAGTACTGCGAAGCGACCGGCGACACCGAGTACCTGCACACCAAGGGCGCGGAGATGCTGCTGCAGATCGCCCGCTTCTGGGCGGACAGCGCGGAGCCGGCCCCCGGCACCGGCCGGTACCGCATCCGTGGTGTGGTCGGCCCCGACGAATACCACGACCGTTACCCCGACGCCGACCGGCCGGGCCTGGACGACAACGCGTACACCAACGTCACCGCCGCCTGGGTCCTCGGCCGGGCCCTGGACCTGGTGCGGCGCCTCCCGGCCTGGCGCCGGCAGGAGCTCTTCGAACGCATCGGGCTGGAGAGCGGCGAACTCCCGAAGTGGGAGGAGGTCTCCCGGCGGTTGCGGGTGCCCTTCCACCGGGGCGTCATCAGCCAGTTCGACGGCTACGGCGACCTCGCCGAGCTGGACTGGGACGCCTACCGCACCCACTACCCCAGCATCCGGCGGCTGGACCGCATCCTCGAGGCCGAGGGCGACTCCGTGAACCGCTACCAGGCGTCGAAACAGGCCGATGTCCTGATGCTCGGATACCTCTTCTCGGCCGCCGAACTGCGCAGCCTGTTCGACCGTCTCGGGTACGACGTGGACGACGAGGTCTGGCACAGGACCGTCGACTACTACCTGCGGCGCACCAGCCACGGCTCCACCCTCAGCGGACTCGTCCACGGCCTCGTCCTCGCCCGGGCCAGACGGGCCGAGGCGTGGAGTTACGTCCGCGAGGCCCTGGAGGCGGACATCGCCGACATCCAGGGCGGCACGACCGGCGAAGGCATCCACCTCGGAGCCATGGCCGGGACCCTGGACCTGGTGCAACGCGGCCTGACGGGACTGGAGACGCGTGAGGACGCCCTCTTCCTGGACCCGGTGCCCCTCCCCGCCCTGTCGGAGTACGGATTCTCCCTGCGCTACCGCGGCCACTGGGGCATCGGCATACGGCGCCGGAGCGGACAGCTGGAGATCAGGGTGCCCGACTCGGAGGAGTCACCCATCCGCGTGGTGCTGGCCGACCGGGCCGTGACCATCGCGCCGGGGGAGACTTGCACGCTCGTGCTCCCGGGGGAGTGATCCGCGCGGACGGGCGAGCCGACCCCGGCGTCCGCGGCACGATCCACCGGACAGGGCATAGGCTCCGAAAGAGGGGTTCCGCCTCGGGCGACGGTGCCGTGGGAGACGTGGATGAAGTGGCTGGTCTCGCTGGTCGGTGCCGGGCTTGTCATGCTTACCCTGCGGGACCTCTTCCACACCCCTTGGCATCCCACCCGCCACGGCGGGCTGAGTCGCCTCGTCATGACGGCGCTGTGGCGCCTGGCCCGGCGCTTTCGCGCGCGCAGGAGGGTGGTCGGGCTCGTCGGACCGCTCGCCATGGTCACGGTGGTGGGCATGTGGGCCTTCACCGTCGTGCTCGGCTGGGCCGTCGTCTACTGGCCGCACATGCCCGGGGCGTTCGTCTTCTCGCCCGGTTCCGAGGCGGCGCAGGAGCCCGCACTGCTGGACTCCGTGTACCTGTCGCTGGTCACGGTGGCCACCCTGGGGCTTGGAGACATCGCGCCCGGCGAAGGCTGGCTCCGCATGGTCTCACCGTTGGAAGCCCTCGTCGGCTTCACCCTTCTGACGGCCACCGTCTCCTGGGTACTGGAGATCTACCCGGCGTTGACCCGCAGGAGGGTCCTGGCCGTCCGGCTGGCACTGCTGCGCGACTCGGACCCGACACCGCGGCAGATCGACTGCACGGCCGGAGCGCTGCTGCTGGACAGCCTGGCGACGGACATCGCACGTGTGCGCGTCGATTTCGCCCAGTACGCCGAGGCGTACTACTTCCACGACGGGGAGGACCACTCGTCGCTGGCGGCCACGGTCGGCTACGCCGTCACCCTCGCCCGGCGAGGACAGGCAGCCCGGCGGCCGGAAGTGCGCCTGGCGGGTGATGTGCTCACCGGAGCGCTGAAGGACCTCGCAGCCATCCTCGACCAGCGTTTTCTCCACACCGGTGGCACGGCGACGGAAGTGTTCGCCGCGTACGCCGCCGACCACGGGCGCAGCCTCGCGCAGCCCTGACCGACAGGCCGACGACCGGTGTCGCAGCGCCGGATCACCCACGCCGACGAGTGGTCGGTCATCGCCTGCCGGCACCGGCGGTGGCACCCTGACAGCGAGTGCCGGTATCCGGGGACACGGTCCCCCGCGTGACGGGAGTTCGGTGAATGGCGCACAGTGAGCGGGCCGGTCCCGATGCTCTCGCCCCGACACGCCTTGGTGTCTTCGTTGTGCGCGGCGACCGTCGGGCGGTCCGTGGCGCACGCGCGTCCAGAACTCCGTCGGGCGCGTGAGCGAGCAGTGGGGCGCCCGGAGGTTCGGCGCGGGCACCGGCGCACCCCGGACGACACCCCCCGCTTCTTCCGCGACCGGTCTGTCGTCGGCCGAGGCCGCGCGCCGGCTGACGCGTCACGGACCCAACGCGATCCCGGAGGAGTCGAGCGCCCCCGTGTGGCGGCGGGTGCTGCAACAGCTGCGTGATCCGCTGATCCTGGTGCTGTTGGTGGCCGCCGCCCTGACGATCGCCACCGGTGATCTCTCCGATGCCTCCGTGATCCTGCTCGTCATCACGGTGAACACCACGGTCGGCGTCGTGCAGGAGGTACGGGCCGAACAGGCGGTGATGGCCCTGTCCGCCATGAGCGCCCCCACCGCCAGAGTCGTACGGGACGGCGAGGAACGTTCCCTCCCGGCCGCCGAGGTGGTACCCGGGGACATCGTCCTGGTGGCCGAGGGCGACATCGTGCCCGCCGACGGGGACGTACTGTCCGCTGCCTCGCTGCTGACGGACGAGTCCTCGCTGACGGGCGAGTCCGTTCCGGTGGAGAAGGCGCCCGGCGGTGACCCCTTGCACGGCAGGGTGTCGGCGGGCACGGTCGTGGTGCACGGCCGCGGACGCGTCGCGGTCACCGCCACGGGAGCCCACAGCGCGCTCGGCCGGATCGCGACCCTGATGGGTGCCGCGCCCGGTCCGACCCCGCTGCAGCGCCGGCTGGCGGATTTCGGCCGGGTTCTGGCAGCCGTCATCGTGGCACTGTGCGCCCTGGTGCTGGCTCTCGGGTTGGTGCGCGGGCAGCCCGTGGAGCTGATGATCGTGGCGGCGATCAGCCTCGCGGTCGCCGCCGTACCGGAGTCCCTGCCCGCCGTCGTGACGCTCGCGCTCGCCCTGGGGGCACGACGGATGGCGGACCGGCACGCCATCGTCCGCAGGCTGCCCGCGGTGGAGACGCTGGGCTCCGTCACGGTGATCGCCACCGACAAGACCGGCACCCTGACCGAGGGCCGCATGGCCGCCGAACGGCTGTGGACGCCGCGAGGAGAGGCCACGGTCCTGGGAACCGGCTACGAGCCCCGGGGCCGGGTCGTCCGCGACGGGCGGGCGGTCACGGCCGACGACGCACCCGACCTGGCGGCACTGCTGCGCGTCGCCATGCTGTGCAACGACGCGGCGCTGGAGCCTCCGCCGGACGACTCCGCGGAGTGGCGCGCGCTGGGCGACCCCACCGAGGCCGCCCTGCTCGTGGCGGGGGCGCGGCTCGGGCTGGACCGGGCGGCGCTGGACCGCGCGCTGCCACGCATGGAGGAGATCCCGTTCGACAGCGGCCGCAAGCGCATGACGACCGTCCACCGCCTGCCGGACGGAGCAGTGCGGGTCGCGTGCAAGGGAGCGCCGGAGTCCCTGCTCCGACCGCAGGTCCTGGTCGACGGCCCGGACATGCTCGCCCGGGCGGCGGATCGGGCGGAGGCACTGGCACGCGACGGGTACCGGGTGCTCGCCGTCGCGTCGGCCGACCACGAGGAAGCGTCGCAACCGTCCGGGACATGGGAGTCGGGTCTGTCGCTGCTCGGCCTCGTAGGGATTCTGGACCCGCCCCGCAGCGCGTCCGGGTCGACGATCGCCGCCTGTGAACGCGCCGGCATCGTCCCCGTGCTCATCACCGGCGACCATCCGCTGACCGCCCGGGCCGTGGCGGAGCGCCTCGGCATCGCTTCCCGGGAGGAGGAGATCACCACCGGGCAACGGATCCGGGAAGGCACGGCGGGTGAGCTGACCGGCGTACGCGTCTACGCACGGACCACTCCCGAACAGAAGCTGGACATCGTCGAGGCGTGGCGCGGGGCCGGGCAGGTGGTGGCGATGACGGGGGACGGGGTCAACGACGGCCCGGCCCTGCGCCGCGCCGACATCGGTGTCGCCATGGGGCGGCGCGGCACCGAGGTGGCCCGCCAGGCGGCCGACCTGGTGCTGGCCGACGACAACCCGGCCACCATCGTGTCGGCCGTCGAGGAGGGGCGCCGGGTCTACGCCAACGTGCGCCGGTTCCTGCTCTACGGGCTCGCCGGCGGCATGGCGGAGATCCTGGTGATGCTCCTCGGCCCCTTCCTGGGAATGCCGCTGCCCCTGCTGCCCGCACAGATCCTGTGGATCAACCTGCTCACGCACGGCCTGCCCGGTGTCGCGCTCGGTGCGGAGCCCGTCGCCCCGGAAGCGATGCGCCGTCCGCCCCGGCCCCCCGAGGAGAGCGTGCTGGGTGCCGGCCTGTGGCCGCGCGTCCTGTTCATGGGGGCCTTCGTCGCCGCCGTGACCCTGACGGCCGGGGTGTGGGCCCGGGAGACGGGTCGCCCCTGGCAGTCCATGATCTTCCTGGTCCTCGGCGCGACCCAGCTGGGCGTCGCCCTCGGCTCCCGCGTTCGTCCGGGAAGTCTGGCCAACCCGTTCCTGCTGGTCGCCGTCGGCGCGGCTCTGAGCCTCCAGGCGGCCGGCGTGTATGTGCCCCCTCTCCGGGACCTGCTGGGCACGGAGCCGCTGTCGCTCGGGGACCTGGCGATCGCCTGCGCGCTGTCCGGTCTCGGCCATGTGGTCATGCGTGTGCAGGCACGGCTGTGGCCGGAGCGGCAGCCGCGCGCAGCCTCGGTGGCAGGCGGCGCTCCGGGTGACCGGAGCTCCCGGTCCGCCCGGACGGAACAGCCCGGCTGAGCCCGCTCTTTCCGCGCTGGGCAGCCATGTCCTCGGCCTTCGGAACGCCTCACACGGCGGGGCGGACGCCTGCCGGGTTCGCCTCCCTGCCCTGCCGCCCCGGGCCGGGGTCACGGCCACTCGCAGTCGGTTCTCCGACGGCCCCCGGGGTTCCGCCGGAGACCGTCAGGCACCTCGCTCGTGTCCGCCCGGGCGCACGGCATGATGCCGGACCACGGTCGCGGTGAAGGCACAGGTGGCGGCAGCGGTGAGGGCCAGGAGCAGGTATCCCCAGGTGTAGTCGTCGGCGATGCTGTAGACCGCGCCCATGACCAGGGGCGGGAAGAAGCCGCCCAGTCCGCCGGCGGCGCCGACGACACCGGTGACCGAACCCACCCGGTCGGCGGGTACGAGGCGGGCGACGAGGGCGAACACGGCGCCCGATCCGGCTCCCAGGGCCGCGGCCATGCCGAGGAAGGCCAGGGTGCCGATCGGGACCAGGGGGAGTTCCAGGGAGGCGAGGAGGGCGAGTGCGGCGACGGTGGCGTACGCCCCGATGAGCACGGGGACCGGGTGCAGCCGGTCGGAGAGCCAGCCGCCCGCCGGACGCGCGGCGACCGCGAGGACGACGAAGCCGGCGGTGCGCAGGGAGGCGTCGGAACGCCCGAGACCGTAGGCGGTGGTGAGGTAGGTGGGCAGGTAGACGCTGAAGGCGACGAACCCTCCGAAGGCCACGGCATAGAGGAAGGCCAGCTGCCAGGCGGTGGGCATCCGTAGGGTGGCGGTGGTGCGCGTGAGCAGGGAGCCGCCCGGGATGGCGCGTTCCGGCTGGTCGCGCAGGAGGAAGTGCGCGGTGACGGCGTAGCCGGCCAGGGTCACGGCGACGAGGGTGAAGGGAAAGCTCCGGTCGACGGCGTCGGCCAACTGCACGGTGGTGAAGGCCGAGACGGCGGTGCCGCCCGTGCCGATGCCGAAGATGCCGAGGGCCAGGCCGCGTCGTTCGGGCGGGTACCAGGCGTTGACGAACGGAACACCGACGGCGAACGTGGTGCCGCCCAGCCCGAGGAAGAAGCCGCCGACGAGGAACTCGGCCAGGGAGTCGGCCAGATGACCCAGGTACAGCACGGGCAGGACGGTCAGGGCGGTGACGAGAGGAAACATCCGGCGGGCACCGACGCGGTCGGTCAGTGCCCCGACCGGGATCCGGCCGAGCGAGCCGACGAGCACCGGCACGGCCACCACGAGTGACTGCTCGAACGAACTGAGACCCAGGTCCTCGCGGAGCGTCGGGCCGAGCGGCCCCAGCAGGGCCCACGCCCAGAAGCCGGCCATGAACCCGGCCGTGGCCAGGGCCAGCATGTGCGCCGGCTGCGTGGAACGGCTCACCGGCTCACCCTCTCCTCGAATCGAACACCGGCGACACACGGAATCGGCCCGGGGCCGGGGACGCACGGCCCCTCACCTCCCGTACGCGGTGTGGCCGCACCTGGGGCCTCGGGGCATTCTGCTTCTCCAGGTCGGCGAGAACTTGCGCATAAAGGGATATTTTGCAGTGCGGGTGTCCTTCTCACGGCGCGGCCACGCGGACTGCCGTGACCTTGTACTCGGGGCAGGACGTGACGGTGTCCGCGATGTCGGAAGTGAGTCGGTTCACCCCGCTCGTGGGGAAGTGGAAGGAGCAGAAGACCTGCCCGGGGGCCGTCTGCTCACCGACGCGGACGACGAGCCGGGCCCGTCCGTGCCGGCTTTCCACCGTGACGTCCTGGCCGTCCCGCAGGCCGTACCGGCCGGCGTCGTCGGAGTGGAGATCCAGGAAGTCGACAGGATCGAGCGCCAGGTTGCCGCCGCGCCGCGTCATGCTTCCGGAGTTGTAGTGCGCCCAGCGCCGCCCGGTGACCAGGACCAGCGGATAGTCGTCGTCGGGTTGTTCGCCGGGCGGGAGGTAGGGGGCGGCGGCCAGGTGGGCCCGCCCGTCCGGTGTGGCGAAGCGCTCCGAGTACAGCTTGGCCTCTCCGGGGCCGTGGGGGGAGCGGCAGGGCCATGGCACGGAGCCTTCCCGGTCCAGGCGGTCGTGGGAGAGTCCGGCGAAGACGGGCGCGAGCCGACCGCATTCGGCTAGGGCGTCGGCGGGAGTCGGGCAGCCCAGAGCGGCTCCCATGGCCTCGGCGACGGCCCGCAGGATGTCGAAGTCGGTTCGGGCCTGCCCCGGCGGGGGCACGGCGGGGCGCACGCGCTGGAACCGGCGGTCGAAGTTGACGAAGGTGCCGTCCTTCTCCAGCCAGGACGCGGCGGGCAGGACGACATCGGCGTGCCGGGCGGTCTCGGACAGGAACAGCTCGTTGCAGACGACGAACGGACAGGCGTCCAGGGCCCGGGCCACCTGGTCGGCGTCGGGGTCGGTCGCGCAGACGTCCTCGCCGACGATCCACAGCGCCCGCAGCTCCCCGGCTCGCGCGGCGGCGAACATGCCCGGGATCCGAAGCCCGGGCCGCGCCGGGACGGGCACGCCCCAGACGTCCGCGGCCCGCGAGCGGACGGCGGCGTCGGTGACCTTGCCGTATCCGGGCAGGAGGTCCGGCAGGGCGCCCATGTCGGAGGCGCCCTGCACGTTGTTCTGGCCGCGCAGCGGGTTGACCCCGTAGCCGCGGTCGGTGCCCACGGCGCCGCGCAGGATCGCCAGGTTGGCCAGGGACCGCACCCCGTCGGTGCCGTGGAGGTGCTCGGTCACGCCCAGGCCGTAGACGATGGCCGGCCGCCCGGCCCCGCCGTAGAGGCGGGCGGCGGCGACCAGGTCCGCGGCGGGTACACCGGTGAGGTCCGCGACCCGGTCGGGCGGGTAGTCGGCCAGCAGTTCGGTGAGTTCGGGCAGCCCGGTGGCGCGTTCGCGCAGGAACTCCTCGTCGGTCAGCCCTTCGGTGAGCAGGACGTGGGCGAGCCCGTGGAAGAGCGCCACGTTGGTGCCGGGACGCGGACGCAGATGCACGTCGGCGTGCAGGGCGAGGCCCACGGCCCGTGGATCGGCGACGACCAGCCGGGCTCCGCGGAGAACCTGCCTCAGCAGCCGGGCTCCGACCACCGGGTGGGCCTCGACGGGATTGGCCCCGACCACCAGCAGGCAGTCGGCCCGCTCCACGTCGTCGAAGGTGTCGGTGCCGCCGGAGAGCCCGAAGGAAGCGGTGAGGCCGGCGGCGGAGGGGGAATGGCAGAGGCGGGAGCAGTTGTCGACGTTGTTGGTGCCGATGACGACCCGCATGAACTTCTGTACGAGGTAGTTCTCCTCGTTGGTGGCGCGGGCCGAGGAGATCGCCGCCACGGCGTCCGGGCCGCCCGCGTCGACGGCGGCCCGCAGTCCCCGGGCGACGTGGGCCAGCGCCTCGTCCCAGCCGGCCGGCTCCAGCACGCCGTCGCGTCGCAGCAGGGGCCGGGTGAGCCGTTCCGGGGAGGTGCGGAATCCGTGGGAGAAGCGACCCTTCACGCACGCGTGGCCTCGGTTGACCGAGCCGTCCCGGGCGGGCAGCACCGCCGTGACCTCACCGTCCCGTGTGACCACGTCGAGGGCGCAGCCCACACCGCAGTAGCCGCACGTGGTGCGCGTTTGGCCCTCCGCCGGGTGGAACGCCGAGGTGAGCCCACGCGCCGGTCCAGGCTGGCTGATCGCCCCCGTGGGACAGGTGTCCACGCAGCCGCCGCAGGCCACGCAGTCCGACTCGATCCAGGGCCCGCCGGTACCCGGGGCCACGACCGTATCACCGCCCCGGCCGACCAGGGTGAGCGCGAAGGTGCCCTGCACCTCGGAGCACATCCGCACGCACCGGCCGCACGCGATGCACAGGTCCCGATCCAGGTGGACATACGGATGGGAGTCGTCCACGCCCCGGCCTCCGGCGCCCTGTGCCGCCTCGGGGCCGATGCCCAGCGACCGGCAGACGTGCGCCAGTTCGCCGGGACCGCCGTCGGCGAGGGCCCGGGGCGGCAGTGCGGAGACGATGACCTCCACCGCGTCCCGGCGCAGCCGCACGACGTCGTCGCTCCCGGTGTCCACGCGCATGCCGGGGGAGGCCGGAGTGACACAGGCCGCCACGATGCGCCCCCCGGCCCTCACGAGACACGTACGGCACGACCCGGCGGGACTGAGCCGGTCGTCGGAGCAGAGTGAGGGCAGCTCGACACCGGCCGCCCGCACCGCCGTGAGCAGGGACGACCCGTCGGGTACCGCAACGCCGGTGCCGTCGATCTCGATCATGAATCCGTTCATGGCCCCCATCCCGCCGGCCGGTTCCCGTAGGCGCGGGCGAGGCTGTGCACGGCGGGCGGAATCCGCCGCCCGAAGGCACACAGGCTCGCCTCGGTGAGGAGCCGCGACAGCCGCTCCCACTCCTGGTCCGGCGGGGCACCGGCCAGGGCCCACTCCAGACCGAGCTGCGAGCCGACGCGGCAGGGCGAACATGCGCCGCAGCTCTCGGCCGCGGCGAACTCCCATACGTGACGCAGCACGTCCTCCGGTGCCACGCGTTCGTCGAAGGCGACGAGCCCGGCGTGCCCGAGGGCGGCGCCCCGGGCTGACAGTCCCGCCTCCGACAGCGGCACGTCCAGCGCGTCGGCGGCGAGGAAGCCGCCCAGCGGTCCGCCGACCTGGAGCGCCGTCAGCACGGCTCCGTCCTTCGGACCGCCTCCCAGCTCGGTGACGATCCGCCGCACCGGCGTGCCGAGCTCGACCTCGTAGCAGCCCGGCCGGGCGAACCGCTCCGAGAGGCAGACCAGCTTGGTTCCCGTCTCGTCGGACGTACCGCGCCGGGCGTACTGCCGGCCGCCGCGCCGGACGATCCAGGGGACGGCCGCCAGGGTCTCGACGTTGTTGACCACGGTCGGCGCGTCCCACAGGCCGTGCTCGGTCGGGTACGGCGGGCGGGGCCGGGCGCATCCGCGGCCGCCCTCCAGCCCCGCGATGAGCGCGGTCTCCTCACCGGCGACGTAGGAGCCGGCGCCCTGGACGACGTGGATGTCCAGGGAGGTGGCCGTCCCGTGCACCGACGGTCCGAGGTGCCCGCCCTCGTACGCCCGGCGCACCGCTTCCCGCATCCGCGCCAGTGCGGCCGGGTATTCGGAGCGCACCAGCACCACGCCCCGGCGGGCCCCGCACGCGAAGCAGGCCAGGGCCAGACCCTCCAGGACGCGCCCCGGGTCGGCCTCCATCAGCAGCCTGTCGGCGTACGAACCCGGATCGCCCTCGTCCCCGTTGGCGACCACCACGGTCCCGGGGGCGCGGCCCGCCGCCTCCCATTTCGCCGCCACGCGGAATCCGGCACCGCCGCGTCCCCGGAGCCCGGACGCCGCCACCTCACGCCGGACCTCTTCCGGAGTGCCGGACGACACCGTCCCCGGCCACACCTGCCACGTCGGCTCACCGGAGAGCACGCCGCCCAGCAGGACCGGGTCACCGGTGTCGTCGACCGCCGGGATCCCCGGCGCCCGCGGCGGCTCCCGTCCCGCGAGCTGAGCCGGGAGGGTCGCCCCGGTACACGGTGTGTCGCCGTCGAGCGCGGCGGGCCCCGCATAGCAGTAGCCCAGGCAGCGGACGGTCTGCACCGACACGTCACCGCGGGGCGAGGCGGTGTGCGCGGCGACGCCCAGTACGCGCTCCACCTCCGCGAGGTGCCCTCCGCCCTCTGCGGCGAAGCACGCCGTCGCGGTGCACACCCGCACATGACGGTCGCCGTGCGGGGCGGAGAGGTCCGCGTAGTAACTGGCGGGTCCCAGCGCGGCGGCAGCAGGCAGGCCGGTACGGGAGGCAACAGCCGGCGCCCAGCTCTCGGGGCTGTCCGATGTTCCGGCCCTGGCCTCGGCCAGGGACTCGATCAGCCTGTCTCCCGGCCGCCCACGCCGGTCCGCCAGCGCCCGGAAGGCGTCGAAGGTGCGAGCGGATCGGATGAACGCCATGCATTCATCGTGGGGGAGGGTGTACCGGACCGCAGCCTGAGCGGCCGACACGGGCGGGCAGCGGCATCGAAGGCCCCGACGACAGGAGCTGGAGCGTCAGGACCGAGGTCGCAGCCCGGACCACGTCGCCGGAGCCCGAAAGTGTTTCGTGCCCGTGGCCCGGACCGGCTGATCCCTCGTGAGCGAGAGGAGGCAGGCCGCTGTGACCAGCATCGACCACCGCATCGCCCCCCTTCCCCCAGGGAGTGCCACCGGGATTCCGTCCGGAGGAAGACGCTGTATCGACGGCGTTCCCTAGCGGCCTGCGAGCCCCAGCTCGCGGACCTTCCTCAGCCACCGCTCACGCCGTTTCCGGTTCGCCGACTGCATATTGGCCAGAAGGGTGCGCCGGACTGGGCGGAATCCGCAGTGGCGCAGAAAGGCCCGGCGCATGTTCCGCCAGAACAGATCCTCGCGCGCCAGGAGCGCCACGGCTTGCGGGGAGTTCTGCGTATAGATCACTCGTGCCGAGCGCCCCTTCAGGAGCTTGCGGATGTACGGCGGCCGCTTCAGGTACTCCACTCCGACGCCCGGCAGGAAGACCCGATCGATGAATCCCTTCAGCAGCGCCGGGACGTGCCACCACCAGCAGGGGGTCACGATCACGAAGTGCTCGCACCAGCGGACGGCGTCCCGCGCATCGACGAGATCGGGTTCCAGCGTCTGCGGGTGGGTGAAACCTCCGTGGAGGACCGGATCGAAGCGCATGTCCCTGACACAGAGCAGTCGGACCTCGTGCCCGCCCGCCCTGGCGCCCTCCACGTAGGCGTGCGCCAGGGCGGCACAGTAGCTGCCGGCATCCGGATGGCCGTCGATGACGAGAACGCGCCGCACCCTTGCTCCCGATAAAATGGAGGGCCCCGTAGGGGGACTTACCACGCCCCGAACCGACAACCCCGCTCGCGGGGCAGAGTCGCCCGTCAGGAGGTACCTCGTACCGGCCCGACAACTTCTCGATGAGGCCGCCTCCAGGTTGCCGACGGTTGTGCGGTGAGGCGGTGGTGAGGACGGTGGCGGCGGTGCTGATGGTGCCGAGCCCGCCCGGTCGCCGTGGTGCCGCACCAAGACGCCTGACCGCATGCCGACCGGCAACGGGCGCCGCACCGCCTCCGGGCGTGGGGCTCCGTCATGTCCGACCCTCGCGCACGCAGGGTCGAGCACGCGCACGGGCCGAAGCACATACCCCCGGCGCCTTGGGCCGACCGGCACGGACTCGGGCCGACCGGCCCCGTCCTCACCCCGGACAGCCCATGGGATTCCCGCTCGATCGGCCGGATGCTCGATATGACAGACAGGTTGCGTGAGGAGTTCCGTGATGACGCAGCACGACGTGACCGACCGGCCCCCCGTCCACGCCCTGCTCGCGGACGGCACCACCGTCTGCATCCGTCCGGTCCGGCCCGGCGATCACGAGCAGATCCAGGGGCTGTACGAGGAGATGTCCCCGGAGAACCTGCGGCTGAGGTTCTTCTCCCCTTGCCGTGGCTCGGCCCGACTCTCCGCGGACAGGGTCTGCGGACCGGTCGGCCCCGGCTGCCGCGCGCTGCTCGCCGAGACGCAGGGCCGGGTGGTCGGCGTCGGCGAGTACGAGTCCGGCGACGAGAAGGACACGGCCGAGGTCGCCATAGCCGTCGCCGACGGACTGCACCACCGCGGTGTGGGTACGCTGATCATCGAGCACCTCGTCTCCGCCGCCCGCGCCGACGGGATCACGGCCTTCACCGCCGACGCGCTCAGCGAGAACCATGAGGTTCTGAAACTCTTCGCCGACCTCGGTCTGCGCACCGAGCGCCACTTCGAGGGGCCGGAGGTGCGCTGCACCGTCATCCTCGACCAGAGCGACGCGTACCTCACGGCGGTCGAGGAACGCGGCCGGACCGCCGACGTCGCCAGTCTGCGGCCCTTGCTGCGGCCGAGGACCGTGGCGGTCGTCGGTGCCGGACGCACACCCGGCTCGGTCGGCCGGGCGATCCTGCACCAGCTGCACTCGGGTGGCTACACCGGCCGTCTGTTCGCGGTGAACCCCGGCGCCACCGCCATCCTGGGCGTGCCGTCGTACCCCTCGGTCCCCTCCCTGCCCAGGACGCCCGACCTCGCCGTGATCGCCACGCCCGCCCACGCGGTTCCCGTGGTCGCCGAGGAGTGCGGAAGGGCAGGCGTACGGGCCCTGGTGGTGGTCTCCGCGGGCCTCGACAGCGGCCACGCCCAGGCGCTCCTGACCGCCTGCCGCACCTACGGCATGCGACTCGTCGGCCCCAACTGCCTCGGCATCTCCAACACCGACCCGGATCTGGGCCTCGACGCCACGTTCGCCGCAGGCCATCCGCATCCCGGCACCGCGGGGGTCGCCGTGCAGTCCGGCGGTGTCGGCATCGCGCTGCTGGAGGGGCTGTCCCGGCTCGCTATCGGTGTCTCCTCCTTCGCCTCCCTGGGCGACAAGTACGACATCAGCGGCAACGACATGCTCCAGTGGTGGGAGAGCGACGGTCGCACGGATCTCGCGCTGCTGCATCTGGAGTCCTTCGGTAACCCGCGCGCCTTCTCCCGCACCGCCCGGCGGGTGACCCGTCGGATGCCGGTGCTGACCGTGGACGCCGGCCGCACCGAGGCGGGCCGGAAGGCCGCCGCCTCGCACACAGCGGCCGCTGCCACCCGCACCATGACGCGCGGCGCGCTGTTCACCCAGGCCGGCATCACCGCCACCCGCTCGGTCGGTGAACTTCTCGAAACGGCTGCCCTGTTGCACGCACAGCCCCTTCCCGCGGGATCCCGTGTCGCGATCGTCACCAACGCGGGCGGAGCAGGAGTCCTCGCGGCCGACGCCTGCGCCGAGGCCGGACTCGCCCTCCCCGCGCCCGCTCCGGGGCTGATCGACGACCTGCTCGCCGTCCTCCCCGAGGGCGCCGGCGTCGGCAACCCCGTCGACGCCACCGCCGCTGTCACGGAACAGCAGCTCACGGAGTGCGTGGAACGGATCATGCGGTACGACGGAATCGACGCCGTCCTCGTGGCGCTGGTCCCCACGGCGGTCGCCGCGGCGACCGGCGACGACCTCGTGCGGGCCGTCACCGGCGCTGCCGGCCGGAGGCCGAAGCCGGTGGCCGTGGTACGCCTCGAACAGGGGCTGTCCGTCGAGCTGCTGCCCGCCGCCGAAGGCGGCAGCGTCCCCTCGTACGCCGAAGCGCAGTCCGCCGCACGGGCGTTGGCCCACGCCGCACACCGCGCGGCATGGCTGGCCCGGCCCGCCGGGACAATGCCCCACCTCGACGGCGTGGAGACGGAGCGGGCCCGCACCCTCGTCGCGGACCACCTCGCCGCCCACCCCGACGACGCCTGGCTCGACCCCCGCACCTGCGCCGGACTGCTGACCTGCTACGGCATCCCGCAGATCCCGTGGGCCTGGGCCGGGACCGAGGACGAGGCCGTGATGGCCGCCGACCGGCTGCGCGGCGTGGACGGCCGGGTGGTCATGAAGGCGCACTGGCCCGGACTCGTGCACAAGAGCGAACAGCGCGCCGTCCGCCTCGACCTGCGCGGCGACCAGCAGATCCGGTCCGCGTTCCGCGACCTCAGGACCCGGTTCGCCGGGCTCATGACCGGTGTCGTCCTGCAACCCCTCGCCGCCCGCGGCACCGAGCTGTTCGCCGGTGTCGTCCAGGACCAGGTCTTCGGACCGCTCGTGCTGTTCGGGCTCGGCGGTACGGCCACCGAGGTCCTCGCCGACCACGCCGCTCGCCTCGCCCCTCTCACCGACCACGACGTACACGACCTGATGACCTCCCCGCGCTGCGCTCCGCTGCTGTTTGGCGCACGCGGCGGCGGCGCCGTCGATCTCGGCGGCCTGGAACAGCTGCTGCTGCGGCTGTCCCGCATGGCGGCGGACCTGCCGCAGCTCGCCGAGGCCGACTTCAACCCGGTTCTTGCGACACCGGACGGCGTCACCGTGCTCGACGCGCGGATCCGCCTGGTGCCGTGCAGACCTCAGGACCCCTATCTGCGTCGGCTCCGCTGAGAGCCAGTGGCTGATCACTGACGGAAGGAGCGGACATGATGCACCACAAGGTCGGCTCGGTTCGTCACGCTCACCAGGCACACGGAACGCAGGAGCGAGAAGGAGATCGCCCTGGCGATGGCCGGCCGGATCGACGGTGTGGTCGGAGTCGTCGACCACCTCGCTCACCGACTGGACGACACGCGTCTGCGCGGCAACGAGCCGCAGGCGCCGCACGGCGTGGCCGACGACTGGCTGCGCCGGATGTGAGAGGAGGTGCACCGCCATGACCGGCACCGTGTTGGTCACCTACGGAAGCACGAACGGATCCACCGCGCAGATCGCCGAGAGCATCGCCGAGGTCCTGCGCAAGGACGGGCTCACGGTGGACGTCGTGCCGGCCCGGTCCGTTGACAGCGTGGCGCCGTACGAGGCCGTCGTGGCCGGCGCCGGACTGTACGCCGGACGCTGGCAGAAGGACGCCCGCCGGTTCCTGCGACGGCATCGCCGTGCCTTGGCCGAACGTCCCCTGTGGCTGTTCAGCAGCGGTCCGCTGGACGCGTCGGCCTCGGAGCGCGACATCCCGCCCGTTCCCGGCGTGAAGAGGGCCATGGTCGCACTCGACGCCCGGGACCACGTCACCCTCGGCGGATGCCTGGAGGAGGGCGCCAAGGGCTGGGTCGCCCGGATGATCCTGCGTAACGGAAAGGGGGGCGACTTCCGTGACTTCGCCGCGATCGAGACGTGGGCGGCGCGGGTCGCCGACGAGATGAGGCACATGTGAGGAGCTGGTACGGCTCCTTGCCGAGACCCCGGTGCCCGGCACCGGGGTCGTCCTCTTCGTTGGTCCGGAAGCCATTCGACTTCCTCATCGGACGGTGTGACGAGCGCGTCGCCCGAGCCCGCACGACTCCGGGCATCGCAAAGGAGTGCCAGGAGCGTGCCCGTCAAGATGAGCGCGGTCCACCACGGGTGCTAGGCCATCGCGCCCCACACATCCACGGTGAGCCGCTCCCACGGCGTCTCGCCGATAGCGAGCGCGGGAACCGCGTATAGCAGAACCTTCAGGAACGGGCCGGGAGAACCGTCTTCGTCGAACACTATGCCCCCTGACGCGATGGACGGTGATCGGTGGGCTTGCTGACAGGCGGCGCGAGCGGGCCGCGGCCGTGCGGGCACGCGCCGCTGGCCCCCGGCTCCTGCCGAAGCAGCCCGTACGAGTCGGGCAGACCGCGCCAGGGGATCGCGGTGCGGTCCGGGTGGAGGACGGTGTTCGTGATGAGCCGCAGGCCGTGCACGGGCGGGCGGCCGATCCCAGGGCGTCCCGGCGGCGCCGGGACCGCTGGGTGGACAGCACGGGTTCGATCAGCTCCCAGCGGTCGTCGGACAGGTCGCCGGGGTGGCCGTTGCGCGGGTTCGTGCTTCGGCTCCTCCTCCAGGCAGGTGGTGACCGCGTCGGCCGTCCGTTCAGTTCTCGAGGCGGCTCACCCCGCCCGCGTCACGTGTGGTGCCGTGCCGTGAGTGCACGGAGCGCCAGGCGTGTTCTGCCAGGAGCACGCCGGAGGCGGTGAGCAGGCAGACGGTCCATTGGGCGGCGCTGAGGGCGACGGTGTCGAAGACGTCTTGGGCGAACGGGGCCTGGACGGCGGTGATCTGGAGGACGAGCACTGCCGCCAGGCAGATCCAGAGGGTGCGGTTGTGCAGCTGGTGGCGCCCCAGGACGGGGCCGTCCTCGCTGCGAACGGCCAGGGCGTTGAAGAGCTGGAACAGTACGAACGTGGTGAACGCCATCGTGGTCGCTGTCGCGGTGTCGTCGGTGAGGGCGCGGGCGGCGGCGAAGACGGCCACGGTGCCGGCGGCCATGACCGCGCCGGAGCGGGTGACGGCGATCAGGCGTCGGCCGTTGAGGATGCGTTCGCCGGGCGGGCGGGGCGGACGCCGCATCACGTTGCCCCGGGGCGGGTCGATGCCGAGCGCCATGGCGGGCGGTCCGTCCATGATGATGTTGACCCACAGCAGCTGGATCGCCGACATGGGGGCGGGCAGTCCGGCCAGCACGGTGGCGAGCAGGGTGAGGATGGCGCCGATGTTGGTGGACAACTGGAAGCGGACGAAGGTGACGATGTTGTCGTAGAGGGAACGGCCCTCCCGGACCGCGCGGACGATGGTGGAGAAGTCGTCGTCCGTGAGCACCATGTCGGCGGCTTCCTTGGCGACATCGGTGCCGGTGACGCCCATGGCGACGCCGATGTGGGCGGCGCGCAGGGCGGCCGCGTCGTTGACGCCGTCGCCGGTCATGGCCACGATGTGCCCGCGCCGGGAGAGGGCGCGGACGATGGTGACCTTGTGCTCGGGGGCGACGCGGGCGAAGACCCCGATGTCCTCGACGCGGTCCGCGAGGTCCTGCTCGCTCATCCGGGCCAGCTCGGCACCGGTGACGACGTCGCCGGTGATGCCCAGCTCGCGGGCGATGGCGGTGGCGGTGTCCGCATGGTCCCCAGTGATCATCTTCACGGTGACGCCGGCGGCCTGGGCGAGGGCGACGGCGTCGCGCGCCTGGGGACGCGGTGGGTCGGTGATGCCCGCGACAGCGGTGAGCGTCAGTCCGGCCACCTGATCGGCATCGAGCCGTTCGCTCACGACGGTGGCGGCACCGAGGACGCGCAGGCCCTCACCGCCCATGCGCCGCGCGATGTCGAGAACCTCGCGGCGGCGCTCCGCGGTGAGGGGAGCGGGACCCCGGTCGGTCATCAGGTGGGTGCACCGGTCCAGCAGGACGTCGACCGCGCCCTTGGCGTGCACGTGGACGGATCCGTGGGGGCCCGGGTGGAAGGTGGCCATGTACTTCGCGGCGGGGTCGAAGGGGATCTCACCGACGCGCGGAGTCCGGGTGTGCAGCTCGGTGTCGAGGCCCGCCTTGGCGGCGAGGACGAGCAGGGCGGCCTCGGTGGGGTCGCCGATCACGCCCTCGGCACCGAGCCGGGCGTCGCTGCACACGGCGAAGGGCAGCACGGCGTCCCGAAGGTCAGGGACGGGCCGCCCATCGGCCGCGCGGACGGTCCCGGCGGTGTCGTAGCCCTCACCGGTCACGTCGTACCGGCGTCCGGCGACCCACAGGGCCCGGGTGGTCATCTCGTTCATCGTCAGCGTGCCGGTCTTGTCGCTGCACACCACGGTCGCCGAGCCGAGTGCCTCCACGGACGCCAGACGCTTGACGATGGCGCCGCGGCGGGCCATGCGGTGGACGCCCAGGGCGAGGGTGAGCGCGAGGACGGCGGGCAGCCCTTCGGGAATGGCCGCGACGGCCAACGCGACGGCCCGCAGCGCGAGGTCGGCGAGCGGTTCCCCACGAACGAGCGCCACGAGCGCGTAGGCGCTCACGGCGGCCCCGCTGACGAGCGCGAGCCGTCGGCCGAGACTGTCCATCTGGATCTGCAGCGGACTGGGCGCGTCGCCACCGGTGCGCAGTTCCTCGGCGATCGCGCCGACCGCGGTGTGCATGCCGGTGGCGGTGACGATCATCTCGGCACGGCCCCGGGTCAGCACCGTGTTCATGAAGAGCATGGCGGTGCGCTCGGCGACGGGCACTTCACCGTCGCCTTCCCCGACGGTGGGCGCGGTCGTCTTCGCGACCGGGTGCGACTCGCCGGTCAGCGCGGCCTCGGCGGACTCGACGGACTCCGCGACCGTCAGCCGCCCGTCGGCCGGTACGCGGTCGCCGGCTTCCAGCAGGACGATGTCACCCGGTACGAGGGTGCCGGCCGGAACGTTCAGTACCCGGCCGTCGCGGCGTACCCGGGCGATGGGGACGAGCATGCGGTGCAGCGCTTCCAGGCTGCGCTCGGCGCGGCGTTCCTGCGCATAGCCGATGGTGGCGTTGACGAACAGGACGACGGTGATGACGACCGCGTCCTTGATCTCACCGATGACGCCGGCGACGACGGCGGCGGCGAGCAGGATGCCGATCAGCCAGCTGCGGAACTGGTCCAGCAGGCGTAGCCACTGAGGCCTGCGGGCCGGTTCGGCCAGCTCGTTGGCTCCGTGGTCGGCGGCCCGCCGTTCGGCTTCGGCCGTGGTCAGGCCCGTGGCCGGGGCGACGCCGAGCAGGTCCGCCACCTCGGCGGCCTCCCGCCCGTAGGCGTCCTCGCAGTGGAGAGAGGGCGGGGCGGGCACTGCGGTCCGCTGGGACACGGTCACTCCTTGCCGCGGACGACGGTGACGGGGCAGTGGGCGTGGTGCAGCAGCGCCTGGCTGACCGATCCCAGGAGCAGGCCGGTGAAGCCGCCGCTGCCCCGGGCTCCGACCACCACCAGCTGGGCCTCCCGGCTGGCGTCGATCAGCGCGTTGCGGATCCGGGACCGCATCAGGCGCCGCTCGACGGTGACTTGCGGGTAGGTCTTCTGCCAGGCGGCCACGGTCCGGTCGAGGAGCCGCTGTTCGGCCTCCTGCAGCCGGTCGGCGTCCGCCACCACCGCGGTCAGCGGATCGCCGGGCCCCTCGTAGGCGCGTTCGCTCCAGGTGTTCCACGCGTGCAGTGCCACGAGCGGGACGCCGCGCAGCGCGGCCTCGGCGAACGCGAACTCCACCGCCGGCTCCCCGGCCGGGGAGCCGTCCACGGCGAGCAGCACCGGTCCGGCCGGGTCCGGGCGGCCGCGCACCACCATCAGCGGGCCGTGGCCGTGCGCGGCCAGGTGCACCGCCGTCGAGCCGAGCAGCAGCCCGGAGAAGCCCGTCAGGCCGCGACTGCCGACCACCGTCAGCGCCGCCGACCGCGACTCGATCTCCAGGACCTCGATCGCGTCACCGGTCACCACCGAGCGAGTGATCTCGACGCCCGGCGCGGCCGTGCGCGCCCGTTCCTCCGCCCGGGCCAGTTGTCCGTGCACCAACGGCTCCAGGCCGTGATCGGCCGGACTCCACGGCGCCGCGCCGGACGGCAGATGCGCGGACGGGCGGCCGATGGCGTGGACGATGCGCAGCGATGTGCTGCGCAGGCGGGCCTCGCGGGCCGCGACATCGACCGCGGTGAGGCTCGACGCCGAACCGTCCACCCCCACGATCACCGGATCACTCACTGGGCTCTCCCTCTTCGGGAGGCCGCGGACGCGGCCCCTCGGTTCCACCCTCCAGCAGGGCGATCACCCCGGCCAGGGTCCGACAGGGCCAGGACCTGGGCCACTCGGCCCTGACCCGGCCCGCCGACAGGCCAGGAGACCGTGTTCCCCCGGACGGACCACGCCGGGGCGCCCGTACTCGGGTGACCTGTCGCGCGTGCCGAAGAAACCGAGTACGGCGGGGCCACGGGGCGCGGTCCCGCCCGCACGGATCCGGACCCGACACGGCCGACAGGGTGAGAGGCATGGACGTCAGCGAGGTGCTGCTGCCCGGCGTGGGGCTGCGCTACGAGTTCGTCAACCACGAGGGCGACCGGGTGGGCGTCGTCGCCCAGCGCTCGGGGGAGTTCGAGCTGGTCGTCTACCCGGGCGACGATCCCGACGAGGCCCACCCGGTGCTCAGACTGACGAGCGAGGAGGCCGACGCCCTCGCCGAGATCCTCGGTGCCCCGCGCATCGCGGAGCGTTTCGCCGACCTGACGCGCGAGGTGCCCGGACTGAGCGCGGGGCAGGTCGAGGTCCGGTCCGACAGTCCGTTCGCCGGACGGATGCTCGGGGACACGCGGGCCCGGACGCGCACCGGTGCGTCGATCGTGGCGGTCGTCCGGGGCGAGGACGTCATCGCCTCACCCGGCCCCGTCCAGCCCTTGGAAGCAGGAGACGTGCTCGTCGTCATCGGGACCCGCGAGGGCATCGCCGGCGTCCAGCGCATCATCCAGGGCTGAGCGGTGCACATTCCCGTCGCCCTGCTGCTGGAGCTGGGGATCATCCTGACCGCGCTCAGCCTGCTCGGCGCGGTCGCCCGGCGCTTCGCCCTGTCACCCGTACCGCTGTACCTGGTGGCGGGTCTCGCCCTGGGCGATGGCGGACTCGCCCCGGTGCCGGCCGCCCGCGAGTTCGTGGACACCGGCGCGGCGATCGGTGTGATCCTCCTGCTGCTGACGCTCGGTCTGGACTTCACGGTGCGGGAGTTCACCGCCAGCCTCGGCCGGCACCGGTCCTCCGCCGTCGTCGACCTCGTCCTCAACGCCGCGCCCGGTGCCGGGGCGGGCCTGCTGCTCGGACTGGACGCGGCGGGCGTCCTGGCGCTGGCGGGCGCCACCTACGTCTCCTCCTCGGGCATCGTCGCCCGCCTCCTCGGTGACCTGCGCAGACTCGGAAACCGAGAGACTCCGGCGGTGTTGTCGGTACTGGTGCTGGAGGACTTCGCCATGGCCGCCTACCTGCCGCTGCTGGTCGTCGTCACCGCCGGTGGTACCTGGGCGCAGGCGCTCACGGCGGTCCTGGCCGCCACGGCCGTCGTGGTCGCGGCGATCGTCGCATCCGGCCGCTGGGGCCACCACGTCGGCCGCGTCGTGTCCCACGCGGACGCCGAGCAGGTGCTGCTCAGGCTGCTCGGGGTCACGCTGATCGTCGCCGCGCTGGCGGAGGTCGTCCATGTCTCGGCCGCCGTCGGGGCCTTCCTGGTCGGCCTCGCGCTGACGGGCGCCGCCGCCGACCGGGCCCGGACCGTCCTCGGCCCGTTGCGCGATCTGTTCGCGGCGGTGTTCTTCCTGGCACTCGGTATGTCCGTGGCCCCCGGGGACCTCCTGCCGGAGCTGCCTGCCGCACTGGCTCTGGCCGTGGTCACGGCCGCGACCAAGGTGGCCACCGGATGGTATGCCGCCCGCCGCGAGGGGGCGGGCCGACGCGGCCGGCTGCGGGCCGGGACGGCGCTCATCGCGCGCGGAGAGTTCTCGGTCGTCATCCTCGGGCTCGCCGCCCCGACGCAGGACCGGCTCGGAGCCGTCGTCACCACCTACGTGATGCTCCTGGCCGTGTTCGGCCCCCTCCTCACGCGTCTCGCGCCCGCCCGCCCGGCACCGCCCCGAAAGACGCGGCCGGGCGGTGGGCGAGGCGTGCTCAGTGAGAACCGTCCGCTCCCCGCACCACCGTCACCGGACAGTGCGCGTGGTGCAGGAGGCTCTGGCTGACCGACCCCAGCAGCAGACCCGCGAAGCCGCCCCGGCCCCGGGCGCCTACCACCATCAGCTGAGCGGAGCGGCTCGCCTCGATCAGCGTCTCGCGCGGGCCGCCGTGCACCGTCCTGTGCTCCACCACCACGTCGGGACAGCGCTCCCGATGACCGGCGAGCGCTTCGGCCAGCAGCCGCTCCTCGGCCCGGGCCAGCGCACCCGGAGGGTTCGCGTCCGGCGCCGACGGGTCCTGCGGTGAGGGCAGCGGGGCGTTCCAGTTCGTGTAGGCGTGCAGCGCCACAAGGGGCGCCTTGCGCAGCGCGGCCTCGGCGAAGGCGAACTCCACCGCCCTGTCGCCCGCGGTGGAGCCGTCGACGGCCACCACCACCGGACCGGCGTCCTGCGGCTGCTCGCGCACCACCAGCACCGGGCACCGGCCGTGCGCCGCCAGGTGGACCGCCGTCGAGCCCACCAGCAGGCCGACGAACCCGCCCATCCCGCGGGAGCCGACCACGACCAGCTCGGCGGCACGGGACTGGGCCTCCAGCACGGTCAGCGGTTCACCGGTCACCACGACGTGACTGACGTCGACGTCCGGCGCCGTCGCACGCGCCCGTTCCACCGCCTCGGCCACCAGACGGTCGACCATGCCGCGCAGACCGCCCTCCGGCGGGCCCATCGGCGACGGTCCCAGCGGCACGTGCATCGCGGGCCACATCCACGCGTGCACCACGCGCAGCGCCGCCCCGCGCAGTCGGGCCTCCCGTGCCGCCGTCTCCACCGCCGTCAGACTCGACGCCGATCCGTCCACGCCGACGACCACCACACCGCTCACCGTGCCTCCTCGTCCGGGCCTTCTGTTTCCACGGCCAGCCTCCCCCGGGACACCGTCCGCCGGCATGGGCCGGGGAGGCCACGTCCGGGGGCCGTCCGGCTCATCCCACAGGCCCGGAAGATGTGCGACCACCGGCGGTGTCCCGTACGGCCGTTGCCGCCACGCGGACGACGGTTCCGCCCGACGACGCCGGGCCGAACGGACACATGCGGCCGGGACCAACGGGCCCAACACGGGACGTGCGGCCGTTCACCCTGATCGGCCCCAACCAGAAAGATCAGTGACGAACGATCCCGTTCCCAGCGTTCCGCGGCGCTCCCGCGCCCAGCCCAAGGAGCACAGCCATGTCCTCGACCAAACGGAGCAGCGGCAGAGCAGGGCCCTCGGCGGCGCTCGGTCTGCCCGCCACCTCCGCCCTGGTGATCGGCAGCATCATCGGCACAGGCGTCTTCGCGCTCCCGTCGGCCCTGGCACCCTACGGACCCATCTCGCTCGTCGCGTTCGTCGTCGTCACCCTGGGCGCGCTGGCGCTGGCCGGCACGTTCGGGGCGCTGTCCAAGCGGACACCGGCCAGTGGCGGACCGTATGTCTACGCCCGGGAGACGTTCGGGGAGTTCGCCGGATTCCTCAACGCCTGGTCGTACTGGATCACCGCCTGGGCAGGAAACGCGGCGATCGCGGTGGCCTGGGTCGGCTACGTCGAGGTGTTCGTCAACACCGGCCACCGGACCTGGATCTCCGTACTCATCGCGCTCACAGGGCTGTGGATACCCGCCGCCGTCAACCTCACCGGAGTCCGCAACACCGGCGCCTTCCAGGTGGTCACCATCGTCCTGAAGTTCGTGCCGCTGCTCTTCATGGCGACCCTCGGGCTGCTGTTCGTCGATCCGGACAACTTCGGCGCCTTCAACGCCAGTGGCGGCTCCGCGCTAGGCGCGATCTCCGCCGCCGGAGCCATCGCCCTGTTCAGCTACCTCGGCCTGGAGGCCGCCTCCGTGGTCGCGAGCCGGGTCCGCGAGCCCGCCCGCAACGTGCCGCGCGCCACCGTGTACGGCACGCTCGCCTGCGCCGTCATCTACCTCCTCGGCACCCTCGCCGTGTTCGGCACCGTCTCCCATGGTGAACTCCTGACGTCCTCCGCGCCGTTCACCGACGCCGCGAACAACATCATGGGTGGCACCTGGGCCGGTGACGCCGTCGCCGTGGCCGCCATCGTCTCCGGCATCGGTGCCCTGAACGGCTGGACCATGCTGTGCGCGGAGATGCCCTACGCGGCAGCCCGCGACGGACTCTTCCCCGCAGCCTTCGCGAGGCTGCGCGGCGACAAGGACGTCCCGGTGTTCGGCATCGTGGCCTCGACCGTGCTGGCCTCACTGATCACCGTCTTCAGCTACACCCGCTTCGACGACGTCTTCACCAGGATCGTGCTGCTGAGCGTGCTGACCGCGGTGATCCCCTACCTGTTCTCCGCCGCCGCCCAGCTGTACTGGCTTCTGGTGCACGGCCGCGCACGCCTGGACCGGCGGGCACTGGCCCGGGACGCCACCGTCGCGGTGCTCGCCATGGGCTTCTCCTACTGGTCAATCCAGGGCAGCGGCTACCAGACCGTCTACTACGGGCTCTTCGTCCTGCTCCTCGGCCTCCCGGTCTACGTCTGGCTCAAGCGCGACGACGACGTGTCCGCGCGGCCCGGGCCGGCCGGGTCCGCGGCGCCTGACGCGCGTGCCCCCGAGACGCCGCAGAGCCCGTCCGGACGGCGGGCCGTCATCCCCCGCAGCCGCGGCAGGGCTCCCCTGCGCCACCACGACTGACCGACCGCGGCCCATCCCACCGAAGGACATCCCGTGAACACCTTCCACGTCGACTCCGAGACCGGCCGCCTCCGCCAGGTGATCCTTCACCGTCCGGGCCTGGAGCTGTCCCGCCTGACCCCGCGCAACGTCGACGCGCTCCTCTTCGACGACATCCTGTGGGCCAAGCGGGCCCGCGAGGAGCACGACGCCTTCGCCCAGGTCCTGCGCGACCACGGGGCACGCGTGCACTACTTCGCCGATCTGCTGGCGCACACCCTCGACGTCCCCGGGGCGCGGGACTGGCTGCTGGACCGGATCGTCACCCCGGCCACCGTAGGTTCCGCCCTGACCGACCCGGTCCGCGCCTTCTGCTCCGATCTGGACGGCGAGACCCTCGCCGGGTACCTCATCGGCGGACTGCTCAAGAACGACCTCCCGCTCACCGCTCCGCACAGTCTGATGTGGAACGCGTTGGGCACCGAGGAATTCGCCCTGGCACCCCTGCCCAACCACCTTTTCCCGAGGGACAACTCCTGCTGGATCTACGACCGGCTGTCGGTCAACCCCATGGCCAAGCCCGCCCGGCGGCGCGAGAGCCTGCACGCCGAGGCCGTCTACCGGTTCCACCCGATGTTCGCCGGGGCCGCTCCGGCACCGCTCCTCGACGGACCGGTGGGCACCCTGGAGGGCGGAGACGTCCATGTCGTCGGCAACGGCGCCGTGATGGTCGGCATGGGGGAGCGGACCACCGCGCAGGCCGTGGAGAACCTTGCCGCCCGCCTCTTCGCCGAGCACACCGCCAGTCGGCTGATCGCGGTCCAACTACCGTCCGAGCGGGCCTACATGCACCTCGACACGGTGCTGACCATGGTGGACCGGGACACCTTCGTCCTCTACCCGGGTCTCGCCGACTCCCTGCGCTCGTGGACCCTGATGCCCAGTGGACGGCACGAGGCCGGCTTCGCCGTCACTCCGAACTCCGACCTGGCCACCGCGCTGGCCGAAGCGCTCGAACTCGACAAGGTGCGCATGCTGTCCGCGCCGCAGGACCTCCGCAACGCCGAGCGCGAACAGTGGGACGACGGCAGCAACTTCCTGGCGCTGTCCCCCGGGGTGGTCGTCGGCTACGAGCGCAACGTCACCACCAACACCTACCTGCGCAAGCAGGGCATCGAGATCGTCACCATCGCCGGTGCCGAACTCGGCCGCGGCCGGGGCGGACCGCGCTGCATGAGCTGCCCGATCGAACGCGACCCCGTCACCTGACCGCACCACTGCGAGGAACCGTCATGACCGTCGACCTGCGAGGCCGCTCCTACCTGAGCGAACTCAACTTCACCGCCGAACAGATCCACCACCTCCTCGACCTCACCGAAGAACTGAAGAAAGCCAGGCGCGCCGGCACCGAACGGCCCCGCCTGACCGGAAAGCACCTGGCCCTGGTCTTCGAGAAGACCTCCACCCGCACCCGCTGCGCCTTCGAGGCCGCCGCCGCCGACCAGGGCGCCGCCACCACCTACCTTGGTCCCGGCGACACCCATGTCGGCACCAAGGAGTCCGTCGCCGACACCGCCCGCGTCCTCGGCCGCATGTTCGACGGCATCGAATACCGGGGTTCCGCCCAGTCGACCGTCACCGACCTCGCCGCCCACGCGGGCGTGCCCGTGTACAACGGACTGACCGACACCGCACATCCGACCCAGAGCCTGTGCGACGTCTTCACCATGCGCGAGCACAGCCCGAAACCACTGGCGGAGATCAGCTACTGCTACCTCGGGGACGCCCGCAACAACATGGGCAACTCCCTGCTGTCCATGGGAGCCCTGCTCGGTATGGACGTACGGATCGCCGCCCCCGGAGCACTGTGGCCCGAACCCGGCCTCGTCGCGGCCTGCCGCTCCCTCGCCGCCCGCAGCGGGGCCCGCATCACCCTGACCCAGGACGTGGAGGAAGCCGTCCACCGCGCCGACTTCCTCCACACCGACGTATGGGTGTCCATGGGGGAGCCGGCGGAGACCTGGCGGGAGCGCGTCGAGTTGCTGCTGCCCTACCGCGTCGACGACAGGACGATGGCGGCCACCGGCAACCCGGACGCCAGGTTCATGCACTGCCTGCCGTCACTCCACGACCGCAGCACCCGTCTGGGCAGGCAACTCTTCGACACCTACGGACTGGACGGCCTCGAAGTCACCGACGACGTCTTCTCCTCGCCCGCCTCCCTTGTCTTCGACCAGGCCGAGAACCGGCTGCACACCATCAAGGCCGTACTCGTCGCCACCCTGGAGGACTGAACCATGCGCATCGTCGTCGCCCTCGGCGGCAACGCCCTGCTGCACCGGGGCGAACGCCCCGACGCCGCGGTGCAGCAGGCCAACATCGACAGGGCCGTCACCGCCCTCGCCGCACTCGCCCGTGACAACGAACTCGTCATCACGCACGGCAACGGCCCCCAGATCGGCCTACTGGCCGTCGAAAGCGCCGCCGATCCCGCCCTGTCCACTCCCTACCCGCTGGACGTCCTGGGTGCTCAGACGCAGGGCATGATCGGGTCGTTGCTCGCGCGGGCACTGCGCGCCGCCCTCCCCGGACGGCAGGTCGCCGCGCTCGTCACCCACACCGTGGTCCGTGCGGGCGACCCGGCCTTCGCGCGGCCCACCAAGTTCGTCGGCCAGGTCTACTCACGGGAGGTGGCGCACGTCCTCGCCCGCAAGCGCGGCTGGCACATCGCCAAGGACACCACGGGATGGCGCCGCGTCGTCCCGTCCCCAGCGCCCGAGGCCATCGTGGAGACGGACACCGTCCACGCACTGCTGAGCAGCGGCACACTGGTCGTCTGCGCCGGCGGCGGAGGCGTCCCCGTCACGGCCGATCACGACACCGGGGCGCTGACCGGAGTCGAAGCCGTCGTCGACAAGGACTTCACCGCCGCTCTCCTGGCCGAGGAACTCAAGGCCGATCTCCTGCTCATCCTCACTGACGTCCCGAACGTGTACGCCGACTTCGGCACGCCTCGCCAGCAGCCCGTGCTCGACGTGACCCCCGCGCAACTTCGGGACAGCGCCTTCCCCGAGGGTTCGATGAAGCCCAAGGCCGAGGCCGCTGCCCGGTTCGTGGAACGGACCGGTGGCCTGGCCGCGATCGGAGCCCTCGACGCCGCGTACGCCATCGCCCACGGAACATCGGGGACGCTCGTACGACCCGAACTCCCCATCGGATGACAAGCAGCAGGCGGCGCACCGGAGAGTCGGATTCCGGGACGGTCGGCTCCTGGCCAAGGACCAGTGGCCCCTGCTGTCACCGCCTGACGGGACCAAGACTCGAAGCAGCCTGAAGGAGGATTTCCATGACCCGCACCATCACCGTCGGACTGGACGGCTCGCCGGCGAGCCTGGCTGCCGCGGACTGGGCCGCGCACGAGGCACAGCTCAGGGACCTGCCTCTGAGGCTCGTGACCGCGTGGGAGTGGCAAGCCCCTGCCTTCGCACCTGCGACCGGAATCGGCGTGCCGGTGCCGCCGAGCGACCTCCAGCGGGCATCGGCACAGCACCTGCTGGCCCAGGCGCGCTCCCGCGTCGGCGAGACCCGCCCCGGGCTGCGGATCGACACGGACGAGATCCCCGGTCTGCCCGTCCCGGCTCTGCTGAAGGCCGCCGAGGAAGCCGAGCTGCTGGTACTGGGCTCCCGCGGACTGGGCAAGGCGGCGGGATACCTGCTCGGTTCCGTCTCCCATGCCGTCCTGGCCTCGTGCGAGCGGCCCGTCGTCCTCGTCCGTGCTGCCGAGCACGGCGAAGGAGAGGCGACGCCGGAGACCTCGGCACGCGAGGTCTCCGCCGTCTCCGGCCACCGTGACGTCGTCCTGGGCCTGGACCTGCACAAGCCCAATGACGCGGTGATCGACTTCGCGTTCGACGCGGCTTCACGGCGCGCCGCACGCCTACGGATCATTCACGGCTGGACGCTGCCGCCCTACTACTACGGCGGCGCGCTCATGCCCGACCTGAACGACGGCATGGTCAAGCAGGTACGGAGCGAACTGTCCGACGTCCTGCGACCGTGGCAGGACAGGTACCCCGCCGTGAAGGTTCACGCGCAGGCCACGATCGGTAGTGCCGGGCGCCACCTGGTCGACGCCTCCTACGACGCCGCCCTCGTGGTGGTGGGCAGGCAGAACCGTCGGGCGGCGGTCGGCGCTCATATCGGGCCGGTGACCCAGGCACTGCTGCATCATGCCGTCGCTCCGGTGGCGGTGATCTCGCACGACTGACCGAGAAGGACTGCCCAGGCCAGCGAACGCAACGAGGGAGACCTCCCCCTGTCCGATCCTCAGCCCGCCTGTACGCGATGCGTGAGACCCCGCCGCGTACAGGCGGGCTGTTTCATCGCCGGGGGTGGCCGAAGGGCCCTGTGGACTGGGGCTGTTGAGTCCCTTGGGTGTGGGCCTTCGGCGTCGGATGCGCGGTGGGGGGGGCCGGGAGAGTGAGTGGTGTCAGGAGCCAGCCGGATCTTCCCTGAAGGAGGCACTGTCATGGCCGTGCACCAGTCCACGCACCGCAGTTCGGGTTTCCATCTGCCGTCGTTCCGCAGCCCCCGCGCCGTTTCCGCGCCGGAGACGGCTGTGTCGGTGGAGGCCGGCACGCTCCCCGCACGGGCCTACGTCTTCGCCTCGGCGCGGGTGCGGATGGGGTTCGTCTTCCTGTGGGCGTTCCTCGACAAGACGTTCGGGTTCGGCTACGCCACCGCGTCCGGCAAGGGCTGGGTCGACGGGGGTTCGCCCACGGAGGGTTTCCTGGGGCACGTCGCGGTCGGTCCGATGGAGTCGACGTTCCACGCGTGGGCCGGGGCGGCGTGGACGGACTGGCTGTTCATGCTGGGGCTGCTGGGGATCGGGCTGGCCCTGACCGCGGGGGGGGCGCTGCGTCTGGCGGCGCTGGCGGGGACGGGGATGAAGGCGTTGATGTGGGTGGCGGAGTGGCCGCCGGCCAAGCACCTGTCGGACGGGTCGGCGAGCATGTCGACGAACCCGTTCGCCGACTACCACGTGGTGTACGCGGTGGTGCTGATCGCGCTGGCCGCGGTCTCGGCCGGTGACGCGCTGGGGCTGGGCCGGTGGGGGGCCCGGCTCCCGATCGTCCGCGACCACGCGTGGCTGCGCTGAACACGACAGGTCGGGCGGGCCCCCCCAAGGACCCGCCCCACCAGCACGTCCGCGGGCCTACCGGTGTGCCGCGCGGGCCGTCCCCCGTCGGCCGGCGCGTGATGACGAGCAGAGCGTCGAGGGCCCCGGGCACGCACCAGAGCAGGATCTTGGTCCGTCTGGAAGGGAGGCTGGGTGAGCGCGCCCGGTCTCCCTCAGCACGTGCCACGGAGCCTCTGGACGGCTACGGCGGGTCGACGCGGGTGGTCGCCGATGAGCGGACAGAACAGATGAGTCACAGCGAGGAAGGTAACGCGTATGGACGTCAACGAGGTGCTGCTGCCCGGAGTGGGACTGCGCTACGAGTTCGTGAACCACGAGGGCCACCGGATCGGTGTCGTCGCCCAGCGCTCGGGGGAGTTCGAGTTGGTGGTCTACCCGCGGGACGACCCCGACGAGGCCCATCCGGTGCTGCGGCTCACCGGGGGCGAAGCGGACGCTCTCGCCGAGATCCTCGGCGCCCCGCGCATCGCCGAGCGTTTCGCCGACTTGACGCGCGAGGTCCCCGGCTTGGACGCCGGACGAGTGGAGGTCGGCCCCGGCAGCCCGTGCGCCGGACGGCCACTGGGCGAAACCCGGGCCCGGACCCGTACCGGCGCGTCGATCGTGGCCGTGGTCCGAGGTGAGGACGTCATCGCCTCACCCGGGCCTGCCCAGCGCCTGCACGTCGGAGACGTGCTGGTCGTCATCGGCACGCGTGAGGGCATCACCGGCGTGCAACGCATCATCCAAGGCTGAGCCGTGCGCACCCCTATCGCCCTGCTGCTGGAACTGGGCATCATCCTGACCGCGTTGAGTCTGATCGTCGCGGGCGCCAGACGCTTCGCCCTGACGCCCGTACCGCTGTACCTGCTGGCGGGGCTCGCCTTGGGCGACGGAGGCATCGCGCCGGTCCCGGCGGCCCGCGAGTTCGTCGACACCGGCGCCACGCTCGGACTGATCCTCCTGCTGCTGACCCTCGGCCTGGATTTCACCGCCCGAGAGTTCACGGCCAGTCTGCGCCGTCACCGGTCCTCCGCGGTCGTGGACCTCGTTCTCAACGCCATCCCCGGCGCCGTGGCCGGATGGCTGTTCGGTCTCGACGCCGCAGGTGTCCTGGCCCTGGCCGGTGCGACCTACGTATCGTCCTCCGGCATCATCGCCCGGCTTCTCGGCGATCTGCGCCGGCTCGGCAACCGTGAGACGCCCGCGGTGTTGTCGGTGCTGGTGCTGGAGGACTTCGCGATGGCCGCCTACCTCCCTCTCCTGGCGGTCGTCACCGCCGGAGGCAGCTGGTGGGAAGCGTTGCTCGCCGTACTCGCGGCCACTGCGGTGGTGGGGGCGGCGGTAGGCGCATCGAGCCGCTGGGGACATCATGTCGGCCGAGTTCTGTCTCCGGCCGACGCCGAGCAGGTACTGCTCAGGTTGCTCGGCTTCACCCTGGTCATCGCCGCGCTGGCCGAGATGGTCCACGTCTCCGCCGCGGTCGGGGCCTTCCTGGTCGGGCTCACGCTGACCGGCGCCGCCGCCGAGCGGGCCAGGACCGTACTGGGCCCGCTGCGCGACCTGTTCGCCGCGGTGTTCTTCCTCGCTCTCGGCATGTCGGCCGACCCAGGGCATCTGCTGCCCGCGCTGCCGGCCGCAGCGGTCCTGGCCCTCATCACCGCGATCACCAAGGTGGCCACGGGGTGGTATGCCGCAGGCCGTGAAGGAGCGGGCCGCCGGGGCAGACTGAGAGCCGGGACCGCGCTCGTCGCCCGCGGTGAGTTCTCGGTCGTCGTCATCGGACTGGCCGCTACCGCACAGGACCGCCTTGCGGCCCTGGTGACCTGCTACGTGATCCTTCTGGCAGTGTGCGGTCCCGTCCTCGCCCGCCTGGCACCGACCCGTGGCGTGCCCTCGCGCATGAGGGCGTTCGACCGGGCGCCGGGCATGCTCGACAAGCCCCGGCCTTCCACAGCTGCACCTACTCCGGACCCGGCGCGCAGTGGGGTCCGCTCCGGCTGACCGTTCCCGGCCGCAGGCAGGGCAACTGGCGTCACCCGACATACGGGGCACATGGGCCGGTGGGCCCGTACCACGGGCCGATCGCCTCTGCCCGGTACTGCCGCGCGGCGGGACGCTGGAGGTGGGCAGAGAAGCGTCTTCCCACCACGTCCCGTGTCCGGTCGCTGTTGGTCCTCACGGCCGATCGTCTTGTCCCGTCGTCCCGCCCCTCATGAAAGGCAGGCACTCTCATGTCCTTCCGCAGCGGGCGCACCTCCCACGCGTCCACCTTCCTCGTCCGTGCGGCGATGACCGCGCCGTCGCTCCTGAACACCCAGCCCTGGCGTTTCGTCGCGGACGGTGACATGGGGATCGAGCTGCACGCGGACACCGGGCGCGGGCTGCCACTCGCCGACCCTCATGGACGGGAACTCGTGCTCGGTTGCGGCGCCGCCTTGTTCAACATGCGGCTGGCCATGTTGCACCTGGGCTTCCGGCCCGTCGTCCACACGTTCCCCGATCCGCAGGACCCGGCGCACCTCGCCACTGTTGGGTGGGGCGCCTACACCCGGCCCACTGACGAGGAACAGCGTCTGTACACCGCTCTGGGCCGACGGCACACCGCACACGGTCCCTTCCTGCCGGAACCGTTGCCCCCAGATCTCGTTGACGACATGCGCGATCTCACGCATCGGGAGGGCGCGGACCTGCACGTCATCGACGACGTTGCACAACGGCGACTGCTGGCCGAACTGGTCCGTGTGGGCGAGGAAGCCCATCGCACCGACGCACGGCTCGCCACCGAACAGGCCGCCTGGACCTGGCGGCTCGCCCGGCCACGAGACGACGGTGTGCCGGCCGACGTCAGCGTCCTCCACCCCGACTCCACCGCCCTCGTCGGACGGGACTATGCGGGGCTGACGGACATGTTCCCCACGCCTCCTCGACGATGGCCCACCCGGACCGGATTGGTGGTGCTCCTCGCCACGGGCAAGGACGATCCGCTCACCTGGCTGCGGTCCGGGCAGGCACTTCAACGGCTGCTCCTGCACGCGGCCGGGCACGGAGTCATGGCGGCCTTCCACACACAACCTCTCGAAGTGCCTCACCTGCGCACCCGTGTCCGGCAGGCTCTCACCGCCGGGCAGTTCCCGCAGGTGATCCTGCGCCTCGGACACGCACCACACGTACGGGCTCTGCCCCGGCGCGCTCTCGCCGACGTACTCGGCTGACACCGGTCCCGGCGGGCGGCGCGGCTTCGGACCGGGGGCACTGCGCCTCGGGGCCGTACGGCGGAGGGCCGGCCCGTTCGGCCCCTACGCCGGAGTGGGGCGCCGCAGCAGCCTTTCGTCGAGTAAGCGGGGCTGCGCCGTCGGCCGGTCCCGTCAAGCGAGGGAGGGGAGGGATCGTCATGGACGGCCTGGTCGTGATGGCATTGGACAGCTCGCGTGAGGTTCCCGCGGTCGTGGACTGCGCGGCGCGTGAGGTGGATCGGCGAGGAGTGGCCCTGCGGTTCACTCAGGCCATCGCATGGCCTACCGGCGGAATACCGACCGGCGTGCCGCCCTGGGACCCGGACAGGCCCGAACCGCGCGAGAGGGACGGTCTGCCACCGGCGGCATCGCAGAGAGCCCATGTGGTCGCACCGAAGGCGAAATCACTCACGAGGTCCTCTTGGGTGATCCCGCGGCAGTGCTGGAGGCCGCTGCACGGGACGCGTCGCTCGTCGTACTCGGCCGCCACCGGCAGGAGGCCGGCGATCCACGCCGCGACAAGGTCGTGCGCAGGCTGATGCGCCACAGTGCCTGCCCGATGCTGGTGGTCGACGCCACGGCCGACTCGACCGCTCCCGTGCTGGTGGCCGTCGACGCGTCGGCGTCGGCCGGAGAGGCTGTAGAGGCCATGGAGTGCGCCTTCGCCGAAGCCTCGGCCCGAGGCGTGTCCTTGCTGGTCCTGCGACGTCGGCTCCCTTGGAGTGCTCAAGCGCGCGGAGCGTCGGTTGCGGCGGAGCTTCCCGGACTCAGAAGGCGTTTCCCGGACGTTGCGGTGTGCTGTCTGTCCGCACAGGGATGGAGGAAGCGGCCATGGGGAACAACGGCTCAATTGGTCGTATTGGCCGGTCATGGCAGCGCAGGCACGCCTCGGAGTTGGGTCGAAGGATGCCGGGTGCGTATCCCGCACGTTTCCGTCCAGCCCGTCGCAGTGGCCTGGTGGACGAGGGCTCGTCCACCTCGCGGCGGATGGTACGGCGCGTGACCTCCCCAGGACCACGCCGTACCATCCGGCCGGCACAACGCCACCGGTACCCGGCGGCGACGATGCCATGCGGCGATCGCGAGACGGACCTCCCGACAGGCTGTGCCCCTCCCCGCTATCCGGGGACTGCGGCTCGATCAGAGGGCGTTCGCGGGGTTCTTCGCCTCCACTCGATCGAACACTGGGCGGCCGCAAGCGGTGTGTACAGAAGGGCCCGGTCGGCCCTGTCGGGTACCCGGTGAACCGGGCAGGGTGAGACGAAAGACCTCGCAGGGCTCTCCGTCGAGCCGACCATCGATCCGCAAGGGAACTCAAGATGTGCGCCCATTCGCAACAGGTGTCCAGTCCGCTCTCGGACGAGGAACTAAGGAGGCTGGACGCCCATTGGCGTGCCGCGAACTATCTGTCCGTCGGCCAGATCTACCTGATGGCCAATCCTCTGCTCACGGAGCCGCTGCGCCCGGAGCACGTCAAGCCGCGGCTGCTCGGCCACTGGGGCACCTCACCCGGCCTCAACCTCGTGTACACGCACCTCAACCGGCTCATCCGCGCCCGGGGGCTGGAAGCGCTCTGCATCTGGGGGCCCGGTCACGGGGGCCCCGCCGTGGTGGCCAATTCCTGGCTGGAGGGGTCGTACACGGAGACCTATCCGGACGTCACCCGGGACGCCGCCGGGATGGCCCGGCTGTTCCGGCAGTTCTCCTTCCCCGGAGGCGTCCCCAGCCACGTGGCCCCGGAGACGCCCGGCTCCATCCACGAGGGCGGCGAGCTGGGCTACGCCCTCTCGCACGCCTACGGCGCCGCCTTCGACAACCCCGGCCTGCTGGTCACCTGTGTCATCGGCGACGGCGAGGCGGAGACCGGCCCGCTGGCCGCCTCCTGGCACTCCAACAAGTTCCTGGACCCCGTGCAGGACGGCGCCGTCCTGCCGATCCTGCACCTCAACGGCTACAAGATCGCCAACCCGACGGTGCTGGCCCGGCTGCCGGAGTCCGAACTCGACGAACTCCTCAAGGGATACGGCCACGAGCCCCTCCACGTCACGGGAGACGGGCCGGCCGCCGTCCACCGTGCGATGGCCCGGGCCATGGACACCGCCGCGGACCGTATCGCCGGCATCCAGCGCGCCGCCCGCGAGGGCGGGGCGACCGAGCGGCCCCGCTGGCCGGTGATCGTGCTGCGCACCCCGAAGGGCTGGACCGGCCCCACAGAGGTCGACGGCCTTCCCGTCGAGGGCACCTGGCGAGCCCATCAGGTCCCCCTGTCCGCCGTCCGGGACAACCCGGACCATCTGCGGCAGCTCGAGGAATGGTTGCGCTCCTACCGGCCGCGGGAGCTGTTCGACGAACGCGGAGCGCCTCACCCGGACGTCCTGACGTGCGTCCCTGAGGGTGCACGTCGGCTGGGGTCCACCCCGCATGCCAACGGCGGACTGCTGCTGCGCGAACTGCCGCTGCCGCCGCTGGAGCGGTACGCCGTCCCCGTCGACAAGCCGGGTTCCACCCTGCACGAGCCCACCCGCGTCCTCGGCGACCTGCTGGAGGACGTCATGCGCGGGACCGCCGACCGGCGGGACTTCCGCCTGGTCGGTCCCGACGAGACCGCCTCCAACCGCCTCCAGGCCGTCTACGCGGCCAGCGGCAAGGCATGGCAGGCCGGCACCCTCGACGTGGACGAGCACCTCGACCGGCACGGCCGCGTGATGGAGATCCTCTCCGAACACACCTGCCAGGGTTGGCTGGAGGGCTACCTCCTCACCGGCCGGCACGGGCTGTTCTCCTGCTACGAGGCGTTCGTGCACATCGTCGACTCCATGGTCAACCAGCACATCAAGTGGCTGCGCGTCACCCGCCGCCTGCCCTGGCGCGCGCCCATCGCCTCCCTCAACTACCTGCTCACCTCCCACGTGTGGCGCCAGGACCACAACGGCTTCTCCCACCAGGATCCCGGCTTCGTCGACCACATCCTCAACAAGAGTCCCGAAGCCGTGCGGGTCTACCTGCCGCCGGACGCCAACACCCTGCTCTCCGTCGCCGACCACGCGCTGCGCAGCCGCGACTACGTCAACGTGATCGTCGCCGGAAAGCAGCCCTGCTTCGACTGGCTGACCATGGAGCAGGCCAAGGCGCACTGCGCGCGCGGCGCCGGTATCTGGGACTGGGCCGGCACCGACAGCGGCGAGCGGGAACCGGACGTGGTACTCGCGGCAGCCGGTGACGTCCCCACCCAGGAGGTGCTGGCCGCCGCACAACTGCTGCGCACGCACCTCCCGGAACTGGCCGTCCGGGTCGTGAACGTCGTCGACATCGCCCGGCTGCTGCCCGCCGAGGAACATCCCCACGGCATGACCGACTTCGAGTACGACGGCCTGTTCACCCCCGACAAGCCGGTCGTCTTCGCCTACCACGGCTACCCCTGGCTGATCCACCGACTGGCCTACCGCCGCACCGGTCACCAGCACCTGCACGTGCGCGGCTACAAGGAGATGGGCACCACCACCACACCGTTCGACATGGTGGTTCGCAACGACCTGGACCGGTACCGACTGGTCATGGACGTCATCGACCGCGTCCCCGGTCTCGCGGTGCGCGCGGCGGCCGTGCGGCAGGAGATGGAGGACGCCCGGCTGCGCCACCACGCGTACATCCGCGAGCACGGTGTCGACCTGCCCGAGGTCGCCGACTGGTCGTGGGACGGCTGACGGAAGCCGACGGGCCCGGACCGCGGACGTCGGATCCGCCGTCCGGGCCCTGCTGCGTCCGCTCCCTGGACGAGTGGGTGGTGCCCGCGGAGAACTGCCCGCCCGTCAGCGAGACCAGCTGAAGCCCCCACTTGGGCGGTCGGCGAAGACTGGCACGACGCGTCGGTACTCGCGGGGCTGGAAACTCAGGGCGTCCGTCAGCGACCTGTAGATCTCGAAGGCGTCCGTCAGCCCGGTGCGGCGCATGATGTCGCGTAAGCGGTCGCTGTCGGAGACGAGACGCAGCCTGCCGTGCCGCTCACGGATCCGCGCACGTGCCCTGCACAGCACTCCCAGCGCGGCGCAGTCCAGGAAGGGCACAGGGCGGAGGTCCACGACCAGATCGTTGTGTGGGCATGCGGTGAGGGCGTCCAGCCGGGCCGTGACGACCGGTGTCACGGCGATGTCGAGGTCTCCGCGCAGTTCCAGGACGGTTGTGTCGCCGACGGTGTACTCGGAGCGGATCGGGCCGGTGCGGGCGTGCTCGTGCGTCATAGGGACAGCCAAGACCAGGTGCTCGCCGGGCAGTAGGGTCCGATGGCCCATGCGCAGGGGCCCGTGCGACCCCTCGGTACGTCAGCCCCGCCGGGCATGGCGAAGCCGCCGCGCGGAAGCTGTCAGGCTCCCGCGCGGCGGCCTCCGGCACGGCCTGTTCAGCCGTGGTAGGCGGTGCGCATGAGTTCCTGCATGTCGTCGAGCATCGGCATGCGCGGGTTGGCCGGTGCGCACTGGTCCTCGTAGGCGTTGAGGGCCTGCTGGGGCAGGGCGTCGAGGAAGGCGCGCTCGTCGACGCCGAGGGCCTGGAACGTCGGCTCTATGCCGACGGCGTCGCGCAGGCGCTCGACGGCCGCGGCGAGGGACTCCACGCCCTCGGCCGGAGTGGCCGCGGGCAGCCCGAGGGTGCGGGCGATGTCCTGGAAGCGTTCGGGGGCGCGGTAGTTCTCGTACTTGGGCCAGCCGGTGAGCTTCGTGGGGACGGTGCCGTTGTAGCGGATGACGTGGGGGAGCAGCACGGCGTTGGTGCGGCCGTGCGCGATGTGGAAGGTGGCGCCGAGGGTGTGGGACATGGCGTGGACGATGCCGAGGAAGGCGTTGCCGAAGGCCATGCCGGCGATGGTGCCGGCGTTGTGCATCTTCTCCCGGGCCTCCGCCGAGCCGTCGCGGTTGTTCACTGATGCCTCGATGTTGCCGAAGATCAGGCGGATGGCGTGGAGGGCCAGGCCGTCGGTGAAGTCGTTGGCGTAGACGGAGACGTACGCCTCGATGGCGTGGGTGAGGGCGTCGAAGCCGCTGTCGGCAGCGAGCGCCGGGGGCAGGGCGGTGGTGAGGAGGGGGTCGACGATGGCCACGCTGGGGGTGAGCGCGTAGTCGGCCAGCGGGTACTTCTTGCCGGTGGCGGGGTCGGAGATGACGGCGAAGGGGGTGACCTCGGCGCCGGTTCCGGAGGTGGTGGGCACGCACACCAGGCGGGCCAGCCTGCCCAGGGTGGGGAAGCGGAAGGCGCGCTTGCGGATGTCGGAGAACTTCTGCCGCATGTCGGCGAAGTCGATGTCGGGCTGCTCGTACAGCAGCCACATCACCTTGGCCGCGTCCATGGGCGAGCCACCGCCGAGCGCCATGATCGTGTCGGGACGGAAGTCCCGCATGAGGGCGGCACCGTGCTGTACGGAGTCAATGCTGGGTTCGGGCTGGACGTTGTCGATGATCTGGAGGGTGACCGGTTCCCGGCGTCGTTGCAGGACGCGGCTGATCCGGTCGACGAAGCCGAGACGGGTCATGGTGGCGTCGGTGACGATCGTGACGCGGTGGACGTCCGGCATGGAGGTCAGGTAGCGGATGGCCTGCGGCTCGAAGTAGATCTTCGGCGGGACCTTGAACCACTGCAGGTTGTTGCGGCGGGTGGAGACCCGCTTGACGTTGAGCAGCTGGGCGGCGGAGACGTTGTTCGACACTGATGTGCTGCCCCAGGAGCCGCAGCCCAGGGTGAGCGAGGGCAGCAGACCGTTGTAGATGCCGCCGATCGCACCCTGCGAGGACGGCGAGTTGACGATGATCCGCACGGTCTTCATCCGCTTGCCGTACGCCTCGGCCAGGGCGGGGTCCTCGGTGTGGATGACGGCGCTGTGGCCCTGGCCGTGGAAGGCGACCATGTCGGCGGCCAGGCCGAAGCCGTGGCGCTCGTCCTCGGCGCGCAGCACGGCGAGGACCGGGCAGAGCTTCTCGCGGGTCAGCGGCTCGTCCGGGCCGACGCGTTCGGCCTCGACGAGGATGAGCGAGGTGTCGGCCGGCACGGAGAATCCGGCCCGCTCGGCGATCCAGGCGGGGCTCTGTCCGACGGCGGCGGCGTTGACCTTGGGTTCGCAGCCGGCGCCCGATCCGCCGGTGGCGGGGAACAGGAAGGCCTCCAGCTTCGCCTTCTCCTCGGCGGTCGCCAGGTGGGCGTGGAGGGCGCGGAACTCGGCGAGCGCCGCGTCGTAGATGTCGGTGTCCAGGATGACGGCCTGTTCGGAGGCGCAGATCATGCCGTTGTCGAACGCCTTGGACAGCACCAGGTCGTTGACGGCCCGGCGCAGCTTCGCGCTCTTGTGCACGTATGCGGGGACGTTGCCGGCGCCGACGCCGAGGGCGGGTTTGCCGGCCGAGTAGGCGGCCTTGACCATGGCGTTGCCGCCGGTGGCGAGGATCAGCGAGACGCCCGGGTGATGCATGAGCGTGCGGGTGGCCTCGACGGACGGGGCCTCGATCCACTGCACGCAGTGCTCCGGCGCCCCGGCGGCAATGGCCGCGTCCCGCACGACGCGGGCCGCTTCGGAGCTGCACCGCTGGGCGGACGGGTGGAACGCGAAAATCACCGGGTTGCGGGTCTTCAGCGCCAGCAGGGCCTTGAAGATGGTCGTGGAGGTCGGGTTGGTGACGGGGGTGACCGCGGCCACCACGCCCACCGGTTCGGCGATCTCCACCATGTCCTCGATGTCGTCGCGGGCGATGACCCCGACGGTCTTCATGTGGCCCATGCTGTGCGTGACGTGCTCGCAGGCGAACATGTTCTTGGCCGCCTTGTCCTCGAACACCCCCCGTCCGGTCTCCTCCACGGCCAGCAGGGCCAGCGCGGTGTGCTGGTCCAGGGCGGCGACCGACGCCTTCTTGACGATGTGGTCGACCTGCTCCTGGGTGAGGCTCTCGTAGTCGGCGAGTGCCTTGAGGCCGGCCGTGACCAGACGGTCCATGGCGACCGCGGTGTCGGACGGGGCGTCGGCCCCGCGGTCCTTGGTCCGCACGTTCTGTCGGGTCATGGTGGTGTGCCTCCGTTGTCAGGGACCGCCGTGCTCATGCGGCGGCTCGGGACGGGAGGGACACCGCGGGGGACCGGCGCCCCTCCCTGGCTCCACTCTCCGACGGATCCCGATGCCGTGGCAGGCGCCGAAGGGCCCCTCTCGCGTCCGTCCGGCCCGGTTCGGCAGGGACCGTCGGCCCCGGCCGCTGAGGTCACGGGCTCCCGGTCCGGTGGGACGGGGTGGGTGTCTCGCGGTCGTCGATGCGGAAGCCCAGGCCGTTCACCACGCCGACCACGCCGTCGAGCCGCCAGACGGCGTGCACGAGCTCCGGCACCTGGCTACGCGCTTCCACCCGGCCGTCGAGGGTGACCACGCCGTCGCGGACAGCGACGCGGACCGCTTCGGACGGCAGGTTCAGCGAGGTCACGACGATCTCCTCGGTCACCTGGCGGCGGATGTCGTCGTCCGCGCGCAGGAAGACCCGTAGCAGGTCACGGCGGGTGGCGATGCCGATGAGGCGGTCGGCCTCGTCGACCACGGGCAGTCGCTCGATGCTGCGGCGCTCCATGAGCCGAGCGGCGTCCGGCACGGTCTGCTCGGGGTGCACGGTGATGGCGGGGCTCGACATCACGTCGCCCGCCGTCACGGAGGGCGGCGGAGCGGGGCCGTCCCGGTGCGCCTGGTTGCGTACGAGGTCGCTGCCGGACAGGACGCCGAGGACCTTGTCGTCGGCGTCGACCACCGGCAGTCCGCTGATCCGGTGGTGGTCGAGCAACCGGACGACCTCTTTGAACGGTGTCGTCCGGCGGGCGTGGACGACGTCCCTGGTCATTACCTCGCCGACGATGTGAGCGGTCACGGCGGATCTCCTTTCACGAACGCGGGCGGGGGAGGGCCGGAGCCCGGGTCGGCTCCGGCTCCCCGCCGGGTCGGGCGGGCGCCGTGTGGCGCCTACTTCTGCGGGCCGCCGCGCCACGGGGGCGGCGCGGCCGTCCGGCGGGTGGCGTCGCCTCGGTGGGCGGCGCGTTCGGTGGCGGAGCGCAGCCGGTCGTGGAGCCGGTCGGCGAGTTCGCGGGCGCTCGCCTCGCGTGCGTGGACGACGACGAGGTCGCTGCCGACCCGGATGTCGGTGCGGCCGGACCAGGGCAGTTCGACGTGGTGGGCCGAGGCCCGCCGTACGCGCACCTCACCGTTCACGGGCGGCAGGCCGGACCGGTCCAGAGCGGCGGCGACCTTCTCGTGGAGGTAGGCGAGAGATTCCTCGTCCACCTCGCCGTCGGCGCGGACCAGCACGGCGGCGGTGGTCTCACGGGCACCGATGTCCTTGGCGGTCATGTGTTCCACTCCCTGTGATCGTTCTGCGTCGCCTCAAGCCTGCTGCGCCGGTCGCTCCCGTCCCAGGGGCGACCGGCCCCGGAGGGAGGAGCGGCCGGTCCCTGGTATGAGGGCCGAGCGGCCCGGCCCCGCCTCTCACCTGCTGTCGCTCCCCTCGGCCTCCGCCAGCGCCGCCCGGCCCGCCTCCAGTCGCGCCACCGGCACCCGGAACGGCGAGCAGGAGACGTAGTCCAGTCCCGCGGTGTGGAAGAAGTGCACCGAGTCGGGGTCACCGCCGTGCTCACCGCACACACCGATCTTGAGGTCCGGGCGAGTGGCGCGGCCCTCGGCGACAGCGATGCCCACCAGCCGGCCGACTCCCTCGCGGTCGAGCGTCTCGAAGGGGGAGGTGGAGAAGACACCCTTGTCCAGGTAGGCGGAGAAGAACTCCGCCTCGACGTCGTCGCGGGAGAAGCCCCAGGTCGTCTGGGTCAGGTCATTGGTGCCGAAGGAGAAGAACTCGGCTTCCTCGGCGATCCGGCCCGCCGTCAGGGCGGCCCTGGGCAACTCGATCATGGTGCCGACCGGGCAGTCGAGGACGACTCCGGCCGCCCGTGAGGTCTCGGCCAGTACTCGTTGGACCTCCGCGCGCACGAGGCGTAGTTCACGGACGTCACCGACGAGCGGGACCATGATCTCCGCCTGGGGTGCGCCACCGGCCAACAGGCGCTCGGTCACGGCCTCACCGATCGCCCGGACCTGCATAGTGACCAGGCCGGGCACGACCAGGCCCAGGCGTACGCCGCGCAGCCCGAGCATCGGGTTCTCCTCGTGCATGCGGTTCACCGCGCCGAGCAGTTCGACGTCGTGCGCGTCCGGCTCCTCGCCACGGGCCTGAGCGGTGGCGATCCGCACCGCCAGTTCGGTGCGGTCGGGCAGAAACTCGTGCAGTGGCGGGTCGAGGAGCCGGATGGTGACCGGCAGACCGTCCATGGCCTCCAGGATGCCGGCGAAGTCCCGCCGTTGAAGGGGCAGGAGGTCCGCCAGGGCCCGGTCGCGCTCGGCGTCCGTGCCGGCCAGGATCATCTGCTCCACCAGCTTGCGGCGTTCCCCGAGGAACATGTGTTCGGTGCGGCACAGGCCGATGCCCTGCGCGCCGAACCGGCGGGCACGGGCGGCGTCCTCGGGGGTGTCGGCGTTGGCCCGCACCTCCAGCCGCCGGACGGTATCGGCGCGGGACAGCGCCCGGGCCACCGCGTCGACCGTGCCCTGCGCGCCTTCGTCGCCCGGGCCGTCCTCCAGGTACCGGATGACCGCCGAGTCCACCAGCGGCACCGATCCCGGGTACACCGCTCCCGCGGAGCCGTCCACCGAGACGACGGTGCCCTCCTCGACGACGGTGCCGTCCGCGGTGGTGAAGCGGCGGGCATCGGTGTTTACGGTGAGTTCCTCGGCGCCGCACACGCAGACCTTGCCCATGCCGCGGGCGACGACGGCCGCGTGGCTGGTCTTGCCACCCCGGCTGGTGAGCACCGCCTGAGCGGCGATCATGCCGGGCAGGTCGTCGGGGGTGGTCTCCTGGCGGACCAGGACCACCTTCTCGCCGACCGCGGCGCGGTGCACCGCCTGGGCGGAGTCGAAGACCACGGTTCCGACCGCCGCGCCGGGAGAGGCCGGGACACCGCGGGCGAGCGCGGTACCGGTGGCGGAGGCGTCGAAGCGCGGGAACATCAGCCGGGCCAGGCCCTCGCCGCTCACCCGGGCCAGCGCCTCGTCCGGGGTGATGAGCCCCTCGTCGGCCAGCTCGGCGGCGAGAACGAAGGCGGCCTCGGCGGTGCGCTTGCCGACCCGCGTCTGGAGCATCCACAGGGTGCCGCGCTCGATCGTGAACTCGATGTCGCACAGATCCCGGTAATGCCGTTCCAGAGTGCGCATGTGTGCGCGCAGCCGGTCGTAGGACGCGGCGTCCAGGCGCCTCAGCTCGGCCAGCGGCACCGTGTTGCGGATGCCGGCGACGACGTCCTCGCCCTGCGCGTCGGGCAGGTAGTCGCCGTACAGGCCCCGGCGCCCGGTGGCCGGGTCACGGGTGAAGGCGACGCCGCTGCCGGAGTCGGCCCCGAGGTTGCCGAAGACCATGCGCTGCACGTTGACGGCGGTGCCCAGGTCGTCGGCGATGTGCTCGCGCCGCCGGTACAGGCGGGCGCGTTCACCGTTCCAGGACTCGAACACGGCCAGGACCGCCCGGCGCAGCTGCTCGGCGGGGGACTGCGGGAAGCGATCCCCGGTCTCCAGGTGGATCAGGTTCTTGTACGTCTCGACCAGCTCGGCCAGGTCGGACGCCGTCAGGTGCGTGTCCTCCTCGACGCCGCGCAGGTCCTTCAGGAGGGTGAGGGCCTGCTCGAAGTGGGAGGAGTCGACGCCCATGACCGTGGCGCCGAACATCTGGACGAGACGGCGGTAGGAGTCCCAGGCGAAGCGTTCACTGCCGGAGACCTTGGCCAGCCCGAGGACGGAGCCGTCGTTCAGACCGATGTCGAGGATCGTCTCCATCATGCCGGGCATGGAGAACTTCGCGCCGGAGCGGACGGACAGCAGCAGCGGGTCGTCCGGCTGCCCCAGCACCCGGCCGGCGGACGCCTCGAGGGCCGACAGGTGCGCGGAGACCTCCCCCCACAGACCCGCGGGCTCGCTGCCCGTGGCCAGGAAGGCGCGGCACGCCTCGGTGGTGAGGGTGAAGCCCGGTGGCACGGGGAGCCCGAGCCGGGTCATCTCCGCCAGGTTCGATCCCTTGCCGCCGAGGAGGCCGGCCATGTCACGGCCGCCCTCGGTGAAGTCGTACACGTAACGGACCATGACGCTACGCTCCTCAAGCGTTGGGGCGTGATGGTTTCAGCGTCGGACGGGGGCGTGCTCGGCGCGAGGTGCCGGCCGTCCCGCGTGAGGGACCGGTCGGCCCCCGATGAGCCCTTGCCGTTCCGGAGGGACCATCGGCGCCCTGCTGGGGCTGTGCGGCCCGTGGACCACCAGATCGGCCGAGAGGACGCTCGAAGGCATCGGAAGTCATCGACCCGGGAGGGGACACGTCATGCCGCACGACATCGTGGTGGGGATCGACGGATCGACCGAAGGACTCGCCGCCGCGCACTGGGCGGCCCGGGAGGCTCAGCGGCGAGGAACGGATCTCGGCGTGATCCACGTCTGGCACCGCCACCCCCGCCCCGCGCCGTACATCCCCATGGACAGCACCGAGCGCGACCGGGCCGAGCATCTCCTGGGTGAGGCCGTACGCAGTGTCCGGGCCGCCCACCCAGGGCTACGGATCACCGGCCGACTCGTGTGCGACGCCACGGTGGCCGGCCTGCTGAAGGCCGCGGCCGACGCCGACCTGCTGGTCCTCGGTTCCCGTGGCCTCGGAGCTCTGGGCGGCTTCCTCACGGGCTCCGTCTCCCAGCGAGTCGTCGGCCGGTCCCCCCACCCGGTCGTCCTGGTCCGCGCGGGACGGTCCGCCGCCGACGAGCACCTGCCGGCCACCGACGGCATCGCCCCGGAGGAGATACCGGAGACGCCCTACCGTCACGTGGTCCTGGGGCTGCAGACGGATCGTCCTTGCGACGAACTGATCGAGTTCGCCTTCGACGCCGCCCGCCGGCGTGGCACCGGCCTGTCAGTGGTCCACGCTTTTCGGACCGCCTTCCGGCCCGCCCCCGTTCCGTCCGTGCCCCTGGGGTCCGCGGCCCCGGAGGGCCCGGCTCCCGTTCCTTGGCCGCAGGCTCAGGCGCTGGCGGACCAGGAGCGCACCGTGGCGGCGGTGCTGCGTCCTTGGCGGGAGAAGTACCCGACCGTCCCGGTGACCGAGACGGTCACCGAGGGGCGCGCCGCTGTGGTTCTGGTGCGGGCCGCTCAGGACGCGGGCCTCCTGGTGGTGGGCCGCCGCGGGGTCGATCACCAGGTCGGTGTCTTCACGGGGCCGGTCACGCACGCCGTCCTGCACCACGTCGGATGTCCCGTCGCCGTGGTTCCGCACGGCTGACACCACGGCGGCCGGTCGGGGCCGAAGGTCCCGGCCGGTCGGGGCCGCACGGGACCACCCGGTGCCCTGTCCGGCACTGCTCGCCGCGGACCCGTACGACGAGCATCGACAGTGACAAGACCGTACGACGAGAGGACCTGAGATGACCGCGACGGTGACAGCCGGCCCCCGGACCGCCGACGCCTGGCGGCAGTTCGCCGGGAGCGGGTGGCGTGAGCGCATCGACGTGCGCGACTTCATCCAGGCCAACTACACGCCCTACGAGGGCGACGCCTCCTTCCTGGCCGGCCCCACGGACCGCACCCGCGCGGTCTGGGAGAAGGTCGGCGCGCTGTTCCCGGAGGAGCGGCGCAGGGGCGTGCTCGACGTGGACGCCGCCACCCCCTCCACCATCACCTCGCACGCCCCCGGCTACATCGACCGCGACCGCGAGCTGATCGTCGGCCTGCAGACCGACGCCCCGCTGAAGCGGGCGATCATGCCCAACGGCGGCCTGCGCATGGTGGAGAACGGGCTGAAGGCGTACGGCTACGAGCCCGACCCGTTCGTCACAAAGGTGTTCGACACCTACCGCAAGACCCACAACGCGGGCGTCTTCGACGCCTACACCCCCGCCATGCGCGCCGCCCGCAAGGTCGGCATCATCACCGGCCTGCCCGACGCCTACGGCCGCGGCCGGATCATCGGTGACTACCGGCGGGTCGCGCTGTACGGCACGGACCGGCTGATCGAGGCCAAGCGCGCCGAGCGGGCCCTGCTGGACGCGCGGCCCTCCGGCCCGGACGTCATCCGGGACCGCGAGGAGCTGGCCGAGCAGATCCGGGCGCTGGGCGAACTGACCGAGATGGCCGCCTCGTACGGCTGCGACGTCTCGCGTCCCGCCGCCACCGCGCACGAGGCGGTGCAGTGGCTCTACCTCGGTTTCCTGGCCGCGGTGAAGGAGCAGAACGGCGCGGCGATGTCGCTGGGCCGTACCTCCACCTTCCTGGACGTCTACCTCCAGCGGGATCTGGACGAAGGGCTCCTCGACGAGTCCCGGGCGCAGGAGCTGATCGACGACTTCGTGATCAAACTCCGCATCGTGCGGTTCCTGCGCACCCCCGAGTACGACGCCCTGTTCTCCGGCGACCCCACCTGGGTGACGGAGTCCATCGGCGGCATCGGCACTGACGGACGCACGCTGGTCACCCGCACCTCCTTCCGCTTCCTGCAGACCCTGTACAACCTCGGCCCGGCCCCCGAGCCCAACCTGACCGTGCTGTGGTCGCCCCGGCTCCCGGAGGGCTTCAAGGAGTTCTGCGCCCAGGTCTCCATCGACACCAGCGCCGTCCAGTACGAGTCGGACGACCTGATGCGCCCGCGCACCGGCGACGACACCGCGATCGCCTGCTGCGTCTCCGCGATGGCGGTCGGCAGGCAGATGCAGTTCTTCGGAGCACGCGTCAACCTGGCCAAGGCCCTGCTGTACGCCGTCAACGGCGGCCGCGACGAGATGACCGGCGACCAGATCACCCCCGAGATGCCCCCGCTGACCGGCGAGTACCTGGACTACGACGAACTGTCGGCCGCCTACGACCGGGTCCTGGACTGGCTGGCCCAGACCTACGTCGACGCACTCAACGTCATCCACTACATGCACGACAAGTACGCCTACGAGCGCATCGAGATGGCCCTGCACGACCACCCCGTGCACCGGTTCATGGCGTGCGGCATCGCCGGACTGTCCGTCGCTGTGGACAGCCTGTCCGCCGTCAAGCACGCCCGCGTGAAGGTCATCCGTGACGCGACCGGACTGGCCGTGGACTTCCACACCGAGGGCGACTTCCCGGCGTACGGCAACAACGACGACCGCGCCGACGCGATCGCCGTCGGCCTGGTGGAGTCGTTCATGGCGAAGGTGCGCGAGCACCCCACCTACCGCGATGCCGAGCACACGCAGTCGGTGCTGACCATCACCTCCAACGTCGTGTACGGCACCCACACCGGCAACACCCCCGACGGCCGCCGCGCCGGCCAACCCTTCGCCCCCGGCGCCAACCCGATGAACGGCCGCGACAAGCACGGCGTGGCCGCCTCCGCCCTCTCGGTGGCCAAACTGCCCTACGAGGCGGCACGCGACGGCATCTCCCTGACCACCACGATCACCCCGGAAGGGCTGGGCCACGTCCCCGAGGAGCGGGCCGGTCACCTGGTCGGCATCCTCGACGCCTACATGTCCGCGGGCGGCTTCCACATGAACGTCAATGTGCTGGACCGCGCCGTGCTGGAGGACGCGATGGAACACCCGGAGAAGTACCCCGAGCTGACGATCAGGGTCTCCGGCTACGCCGTGAACTTCGTCCGCCTGACCCGCGAGCAGCAGCTCGACGTGATCAGCCGCACCTTCCACGGATCGCTGTGAGCACGATGCTTCCGACCGTGGCACCGGGATCGGCCACCGGACGGATCCACTCCTGGGACCTGTCCACCGGCGTGGACGGTCCCGGGACCCGGTTCGTCCTCTTCACCAGCGGCTGCCCCCTGCGCTGCCTCTACTGCGCCAACCCCGACACATGGCACATGCGCGACGGCCGGGAGGCCGCCGTCGACGAGGTGATGGCGGAGATCGACAAGTACCGGGACTTCCTCGTCACGGCCGGCGGGGGAGTGACCCTCACCGGCGGCGAACCCCTGCTCCAGCCGGCCTTCACCGCGGCGGTCCTGCGCCGCTGCAAGGAGGCCGGCCTGCACACCGCCCTCGACACCTCCGGATTCCTCGGTGCCCGCGCCACGGACACGCTCCTGGCCGACACCGACCTGGTGCTGCTGGACATCAAGTCCTTCGACGTCACGACCTACCGGAAGCTGACCGGCGGCGCCCTCGCCCCCACCCTGAACTTCGCCACCCGTCTCGACCGGCTGGGCAAGCGCGTGTGGATCAGGTACGTCCTGGTGCCCGGCTGGACCGACGACGAGGACGCCGTCGACGGACTCGCCGGATTCCTCTCCGGCCTCGCCTGCGTGGAGCGGGTCGACATCCTGCCGTTCCACAAGCTCGGCGCCGCGAAGTACGACGCCCTGGGCATCCCCTTTCCCCTGCGTGACGCCCCGGTCCCGGACAAGACGCTGGTGGACCGGGTACAGGGCCAGTTCCGCGAGCGCGGCCTCATGGCCCACTGACGCAGGCGAAATCGGGGCCGACCGGCCTTGGACCCCGGCCATCCTGGGAAGAAAGGATTCCGACACAGACCGAGGGATCGCGAGGAGCATTCGATGGCGCACAGCGAGCAGGGCGACAGCACGGGAAGCCCGATCAGGGTCTTCCTCCTGGACGACCACGAAGTGGTACGACGCGGGGTGCACGACCTGCTGGACGACGAACCGGACATCACCGTGGTCGGAGAAGCCGCGACGGTGGAACAGGCGCTGGTCCGGGTTCCCGCCCTCCGTCCCGACGTGGCCGTCCTCGACGTGCGCCTGCCCGACGGCGACGGCGTGACCGTCTGCCGCGAGCTGCGGTCGCAGATGCCGGACCTGGCCTGCCTGATGCTGACCTCCTTCGACGACGAGGAGGCGCTGCTGGACTCGATCATGGCGGGGGCGGCCGGGTACGTCCTCAAGCAGATCCAGGGCTCCGACCTGGTCTCGGCCGTGCGCACGGTGGCCCGCGGCCAGTCGCTGCTGGATGCCAGCGCCACGACCAAGCTGATGGCACGGCTGCGGGGCGGCGGGCAGCAGCCGGCCGAGGAGCCGGAGATGCTGCCGGGTCTCACCGACCGGGAACGCGAGATCCTCGAACTGATCGGCGAAGGGCTCACCAACCGGCAGATCGGCCAGCGGCTCTATCTGGCTGAGAAGACGGTCAAGAACCACATCTCCCGGCTGCTCGCCAAGCTCGGCGTGGAACGCCGTGTCCAGGCCGCCGTCATCGCCACCCAGGCGCGGGACCGGATGCGCACCGAAGGCCAGTAGCGGGACGGGCCCGCCGGTCGGCCCCGCACCCGGCCCCCCGTCGGGGGCCGAAGGTCCCCACGGTCCGCCCCCACCCGGCCCATACCCGCACGGACACCCGGGCGGCAGGCCGGGAGCGGTCCCGGAACACCGCCGGGCATCGCCGCACCAAGGGGAGGACGGAAGACATGACCGTGCGAGTGGGTATCAACGGTTTCGGCCGGATCGGCCGGAACTACCTGCGCTGCGTACTGGAACGCACCGGCACCGCGGCAGCACCGCTGGAGGTGGTGGCGGTCAACGACGTCACCTCCCCGGCAGCGCTCGCGCACCTGCTGACGTACGACTCGACGTACTGACGGCTGAACCGCCCCGTCGAGCACGACGAGACCTCGCTGACCGTGGACGGGCACCGCATCACCGTGACCGCCGAGCGCGACCCGGCCGCGCTGGCCTGGGGAGACCTCGGCGTGGACGTGGTGATCGAGTCCACGGGCCGCTTCCGCACCCGCGAGCAGGCCGGCCTGCACCTGGCGGTCGGCGCGCGCAAAGTGCTCCTGTCCGTGCCCGGCAAGAACGTCGACGCCACGATCGTCATGGGAGTCAACGAAGGAACGTACGACCCGGAGCACCACCACGTGATCTCCAACGCCTCGTGCACCACCAACTGCGTGGCTCCGATGGTCAAGGTCCTCGACGACCACTTCGGCGTCGTCAGAGGACTGATGACCACGATCCACGGCTACACCAACGACCAGGTGGTCCTGGACGGCCCTCACAAGGACCTGCGCCGGGGCCGTTCGGCGGCGGTCAACATCATCCCCACCACGACCGGCGCCGCCCGCGCCGTCGGCCTGGTCCTGCCCGAGCTGGCGGGCACGCTGGACGGCAGCGCCGTGCGCGTCCCGGTCGAGGACGGCTCGCTGACCGACCTGACCGTGGTCCTCGAGAGGACGGTGAGCGCCGAGGAGATCAACGCCGCCTACCGCGAGGCCGCCGAGGGGCCGCTGAAGGACGTTCTGCGGGTGTCCGACGCCCCGATCGTCTCGCGGGACGTGGTCGGCGACCCCGCCTCCTGCGTCCTGGACGCCCCCCTCACCCAGACCCACGGTGACCTGGTCAAGGTCTTCGGCTGGTACGACAACGAGTGGGGCTATACGAACCGCCTGCTCGACCTGACCTCGTACGTCGCGGCCCGACTGCCCCGGAGCTGACGGTTCCGGCCAGTCGGCCACGCGGCGGCGCTGATCCCTTATCGTCTCCCTATTCGAGCCGATACCATGGCAGGTTCACGGTAAGGCTGCCGACATGCGGTGAGGCGTTGGAGGATCAGCGGTGGCAAACGCCCAGGAAGCCCGTGAGGCACGGGTACGGCTGCCGCAACTGCGGCTGGACGAACTGCTGGAGGAACTGCAGGCCCGTCTGGACGCGGCGCGCGGCACCCGGGACCGCGTGCACAGCCTGCTGGAGGCCGTGCTGTCGGTCGGCCGCGAACTGGACCTGGAGCAGGCACTACGCAGCATCGTGGAGGCCGCGGCGGCCCTGGTCGACGCGGAGTACGCGGCGCTCGGCGTCATCGGCCCCGACGGTGAGCGGCTGTCGGCCTTCCACACGGTGGGCGTCGACGAGGAACAGATCGCGCGGATCGGCCCCTACCCGGAGGGCCACGGCATCCTCGGCGAGCTGATCCGCCACCCCGAGCCGCTGCGCCTGGCCAAACTCTCCGACCACCCCGCCTCCTATGGCTTCCCGGCCCACCACCCGCCGATGAACACCTTCCTCGGCGTTCCCATCCGGGTACGGGACCACGTCTTCGGCAACCTGTACCTGACGGAGAAACGCGGCGGGCAGCAGTTCGACGAGGACGACGAGTCGGTGCTGGCCACCCTGGCCGTGGCGGCCGGCGTGGCCATCGACAACGCCCGTCTGTACGAGGAGTCCCGTCTGCGGGAACGCTGGCTTCAGGTGAACGCCGAGATCACCCACACCCTGATGTCCGGCGCGGACCAGGGCGGGGTGCTGCCGCTGATCGCCGAACGGGCCAGGGAGATCACCGCCTCCGCCCTGAGCGTGGTGGCCATGCCGGTGAGCGGTACCGACACCCTCGCCGTCGAACTCGCTGTCGGCCAGCAGGCCGACGCATGGCGCGGGATCGTCCTGCCTACGGAAGGCACGCTCATCGGGCAGGCGTTCGTCCAGCGAGCGCCGGTCAGCAGCCCGGACGTCTCGTGCGACTCCCGGGTCTCGGCCGGTCCGCCACGCTTCGACGGGCTCGGACCGGCCGTCGCCGTGCCGATCGGCACCGGCGACGAGACCCGCGGTGTGGTGCTGCTGGTCCGGCAGTCGGGCGGCCGGGAGTTCACCGGGAAGGAGACCGAGCCGCTCCAGGTCTTCGCCGCGCAGGCCGCCGTCGCGATGGAGCTGGCGGAACGACGCGAGGACGCCGAACAGATCGCCCTGCTGGAGGACCGCGACCGGATCGCGCGCGACCTGCACGACCTGGCCATCCAACGGCTCTTCGCCACCGGCATGACCCTGCAGAGCGCCGGCCGCCGCGTCCAGGACCCGGTGGCCTCCAAGCGGATCCTGCGGGCGGTGGACGACCTCGACGAAACCATCAAGATCATCAGGTCGACGATCTTCGGTCTGCGCTCCCGGGAGGACGAAGCGGCTCCCGGCCTGCGCTCCCGCGCGGTGCGCGCGATCGGCGAGGCCGCACCGCTGCTGGGCTTCGCCCCCAGTGTCCGCATGGAGGGCCTGCTCGACACGCACGTGCCCGCGGCGACCGCCGACCACGTCCTGGCCGTCCTCACCGAGTCCCTGACCAACGTCGCCCGGCACGCCGGCGCCGACCGCGCCGACGTCGTGCTGGAGACGGACGGCAAGCAGGTCCGCCTGACGGTCACGGACAACGGCGTCGGCATCCCGGACGGAGGCCGCCGCAGCGGTCTGACCAACATGGCCGAGCGAGCGCAGAAGCTCGGCGGCGGCATGGAGCTGGAAAGCCCCGGTGGGAAGGGGACTCGGCTGGTGTGGCACGCTCCGCTGGAGCAGTCCCCGGACACGTCGGAGAGCGGCGGGTCTGCTCGGTGACGTACGGTGCCGGCGGGCGAGCGGCACCTTGAGGGCCCTGCCGAGTGGGGACGGTTGTGCCGGGACCATCGGCTCACGGCGCGCGGGCCCCTCGGCCCATGACGGTGGACCGCGACCGCGGTCGAATGGAGGTGCCGAGGCGGACGACCGGGGCCGACCCGGCCCGCCGGCCCTGCTCGGGTGGGCGGAGCAGCTGCGTCGAGCACGCTTGGGGCTCGAGGGCAAGGCACCCGGCCGGGAGACGTCATGAAGATGACCAGCCGCTGCGGACGCACCATCAACGTCACACGACTCGCGTCCCAGGATCTCCCGGCTTCCATGGGACGCGTCGTCCTGGACACTGCCCGTGCCCCGCACGACAGCCGGGCCCCGTGGCTGTCGCTGACCGCCGAGGAGGCGCGGCGCCTGGCCGGTCTGCTGCTCTTCCAGGCCGCCGCCGTGGAGCCGGGCCCTGACGTGCCGGCCGGACGCGTCGACGTGACGCCTGTCGCCGGCGACGCCTTCGAAGTGCGGGTACGGGGACACGTCCTGACCGTCGACCAGCCACGGACCGACGGCGGCAGGGACACGGCACCCACGCCCGTGGAACTCTTCATCGCTTCTGTGGCCTCCTGCACCGCGCACTACGCGGGCCGGTACCTGGACAGGCATGGCCTCAGCCGGGACGGTCTGACCGTCCGGGCGGACTTCCGCATGGCCGACGACCGCCCCGCAAGGGTCGCCTCCCTGTCGATGACCGTCCACGCCCCGTCCCTGCCCGCCGATCGGCTGGCCGCGCTGCGCGCGGTGGTCTCGCACTGCACGGTGAGCAACACACTGGCCGACGCTCCCGAGGCGCGGGTGCACGTCCGGCGCGAATCGGAGAGTGCGGAAATACCGCAGGTCAGGGAGCACGGGCGCGTCGACGTGGGGTGATACGCGCGGCAGCCGGCCCGCCGAGTGCCCGCGTCGGCCGGCGCGGCGACGACACCGCCCGGTCGCGTCGTCGACGCGACCGGGCGGGACGCGATCACTCGTCGCCCTCCATCACTTCCTCCACCGGGCGGCGCGGTGAGGCCGGTCCCTCGGGGCCGTACCCGAGCCGGATCACCATCTGCGTGTGCACCCGAGGGCCGTCGACCGGGAGACCGTCGAGGGCCCGGCGCAGGTCGGGCCACTCCATGGCCTGGTGCAGGAGTGACGCCCGCACTCCGTGCCGGGTGGCCAGCAGGAGCACGCGTTCCAGCGCCTGGCCGGCCCGCAGCCAGTGGTCGTGTGCCGTGGACAGCAGCGCGAGGACCGGACGCGTCTCGAAGGCGCGGGCGCGCAGCACGTCCGGGTGCCGGTGAGCCCCGAAGTCCCGCATCGGTATGCGCTCCAGGGCGTCTTGCGGGCCGAGAACCGCTGCCGGAAGTCCCAGCCACGGGGAGTGCGGGCCACTGACCAGCCGACGGCTCTCCGCTGCGCGGTCGGTGTCCGCCCGGTTGCGCCACTCCGCCTCCCGCGTGGCACTCAGCACCCGGTCGGTGTCGTCACGCCCCAGGAAACGCAGGGCCGCACCCTCCAGACGGGCCGCCTCGGTCAGCTCGGCGAGCAGGTCCGCCGGCAGCGGTCGCCCGGAGAAGGGGAAACGGCTGCTGTGCCGGCGCCACACCGCCTCGTACAAGCCGGTCGACGGTGCGCCGCGTACCGATTCGGTGAGCCGGACCGTGGCGAGCAGAGCGGGACGGTCCGGGCACGGAAGCAGCCGGGTCACCGGCTCCCAGCCGAAGTGGGCGGCGGCGACGCGCAGGTTGAGGACCGCGCAGCCCACGGCCAGGTGCACGGCGCGGCCCACCGGGTCGGTGTGGCGCAGCGCCCGGTCCGCGGCGGCGTCGATCCGTACCGTGCGGGTGTCGGTATCGAGCCGGAAGCGCCAGGGCTGGGTGTTGTGCAGGGACGGCGCGGCCACGGCCGCTGCGACCAGCCGCTCCAAGGCCGGAGCGTCGAGGGTTGCCGAGGTCATCGGGACTCCTTCCCGCCCATGTCCGAGGCCGGCTGGGCTGGTGGGTGAACCCTTTCCAGCCTTGGCCGTCGCCGGCGCGCGCGTGAGGGCCGTGCGGGCACCACCCAGCGCCGTTCGGCCTTGTTCGTCTGGTCCTGGCCGAAGGTCCCTGTGGATCAGGGCTGTTGAGTCCCTGGGGTGTGGACCTTCGGCGTCGGGTGCGCGGTGGTGGGGGCCGGGAGAGTGAGTGGTGTCAGGAACCAGCCGGATCTTCCCTGAAGTGGTCACTGTCATGGCCGTGCACCAGCCCACGCATCGTAGTTCGGGTTTCCCCCTGCCGTGGTTTCGCCGTAACGGCGCGGTTTCCGCGCCCGGGTCGGTGGAGGCCGGCGCGCTCACCGCACGGGCCTGTGTCTTCGCCTCGGCGCGGGTGCTGATGGGGTTCGTCTTCCTGTGGGCGTTCCTGGACAAGACGTTCGGCTTCGGTTACGCCACCGCGTCCGGCAAGGGCTGGGTCGACGGGGGTTCGCCCACGGAGGGTTTCCTGGGGCACGTCGTGGTCGGTCCGATGGAGTCGACGTTCCATGCGTGGGCCGGGGCGGCGTGGACGGACTGGCTGTTCATGCTGGGGCTGCTGGGGATCGGGCTGGCCCTGACCGCGGGGGTGGCGCTGCGTCTGGCGGCGCTGGCGGGGACGGTGATGATGGCGTTGATGTGGGTGGCGGAGTGGCCGCCGGCCAAGCACCTGTCGGACGGGTCGGCGAGCATGTCGACGAACCCGTTCGCCGACTACCACGTGGTGTACGCGGTGGTGCTGATCGCGCTGGCCGCGGTCTCGGCCGGTGACGCGCTGGGGCTGGGCCGGTGGTGGGCCCGGCTCCCGATCGTCCGCGACCACGCGTGGCTGCGCTGAACACGACAGGTCGGGCGGGCCCACCCAAGGACCCGCCCCACCAGCCTGCCGACAGGGACCGTCGGCCCCACCCCGGGACCACAGGCCCCTGCCCCCCGGAACCGCCCGAAGAGACGCTGAGAACAGAACCAATGACACAGGAGGTGGCCGGCATGGCCCGCACGATCACCGTAGGACTCGACGGCTCGCCCGAGAGCCGGGCAGCCGCAGAGTGGGCGGCCCGCGAAGCCGCGCTGCGCCAGATGCCGGTACGACTGCTTCACGTGTGGCAGCCGGTTCCGGAGCCCATGGCCCAGGCCCCGCTCCTCGGCGCCGAGACGCACCAGCACTGGACCGAGCGGATCCCCCGGGAGGCCGCCGAGGGGCTGAGGCTGCGACACCCCGGCGTCGAGGTGACCACCGAGCAGCGGGCCGGGGCCCCGGCCGAGGTCCTGCTCGAAGCCGCTCGCGACGCGGAACTGCTGGTGCTGGGCTCACGTGCCCTGAGCGGCCTCACGGGCTTCCTGATCGGGTCCGTCGGCCAGTCCGTGGTCGCCCGCGCCGAGGTGCCAGTGATTCTCGTCCGGGCCGGCGAACAGGCCGCCGACGAACACGTCAAGGACCCCGCCGGCATACCGTCCGCCGCCACCGGCTTCCGGCGCGTGGTCCTGGGCCTGGACACCGACAGCCCCGACGAGACCGTCATCACCTTCGCGTTCGAGGAAGCCCGGCGCCGAGAGGCCACGCTGACCGTCGTCCAGGGCTGGAACCTGCCGCCCTACTACGTCTACAGCCTGGCTGCCGGCGTCGACCCCCGCGAAGACATCATCCGCGAGCAGGTCGAAGCGCTCACGGAGGCGTTGCTGCCGTGGCGGGAGAAGTACCCGGACGTCGAGGTGACCGAAGCGTCCCGGCTCGGCAGCCCCGCGGGCCACCTCGTCGACGCGGCCCACGAGGCGTCCCCCGTCGTCGTCGGCCGCCGCATCCGCCGCAGCCCGTTCGGTGTGCACATCGGCGCCGTCGCCCACGCGGTCATGCACCACGCCACCGCCCCCGTCGCCGTCGTCGCGCACGACTGACGCGGCCGGCCGAAGAGACACCGAAGGAGAAGGCATCATGAAGGCAGCGGTCGTACGGGAATTCGGCGAACCCCTGGTCATCGAGGAGCGCCCCGACCCCGAGCCCGGCCCCGGGCAGGTCCGCGTCCGTGTCGAGGCGTCCGGGCTGTGCCACACCGACATCCACGCCGCGCACGGCGACTGGCCCGTCAAGCCCACCCCGCCGTTCGTGCCCGGCCACGAAGGCGTCGGCCTCGTCGAGAAGCTCGGCGACGGCGTGACCCACCTCGCCGTCGGCCAACGCGTCGCCGTGCCGTGGCTCGGCAGCGCGTGCGGGCGGTGCGAGCACTGCCTGTCCGGCTGGGAGACCCTCTGCGAGAGCCAGATCAACACCGGCTACGGCTGCGACGGCGGCTACGCCGAGAAGATGCTCGCCCGGGCCGACTTCGCCCAGCCGGTGCCCGAAGGCGTCAGCGCCCTCGACGCCGCACCGCTGACCTGCGCGGGCGTCACCACCTACAAGGCGCTGAAGGTCGCGGACGTCCGGCCCGCCCAGCTCGTCGCGATCTCGGGCGTGGGCGGACTGGGCCACCTGGCGGTGCAGTACGCGAAGATCGCGGGAGCCACCGTCGCCGCGATCGACGTCACCGACGACAAGCTCGCACTCGCCCGGGAACTGGGTGCGGACATCCTCATCGACGCCCGCACCCAGGACGTCGGCGCCGAGCTGAAGCGGCACGGCGGCGCGCACGCGGCCCTCGCCCTCGCCGTGAACCCGGCCGCCTTCGCAGCCGTCAACTCCGGTCTGCGGCGCGGCGGGAAGCTCGTGATGGTGGCCCTGCCGGCGCACGGCACCCTCCCGGTCCCGATCTTCGACACCGTGCTCAACGGCACCTCGGTGATCGGCTCCATCGTCGGCACCCGCCAGGACCTCGCCGAGGTCTTCCAGCTCCACGCCGAGGGCCGCACGCAGGTCATCCGGGAGACCCGCCCGCTGGCCGCCGTCAACGACTGCATCGACGAGGTCCTGAGCGGTCACGTCAAGGCCCGCATCGTGTTCGACCTCGACGCGGAAGGCTGAGAACGATGAGTCTTCACCTGGTCGTCGGCGTCGACGGCTCCGAGTCAAGCCTGCGGGCCGTCGACTGGGCGGCCGACGAGGCCACCCTGCACGGAGCACCCCTGCGGATCGTCCACGCCTACCGCTGGTACCGCTATGAGGGCACCGCGCTCGCCCGAGAGCTCGGCAAGCCGTCCGGTCACGTCACCCCCGACGACATCCTCGTCGTCGCCACCCGCCGCGCCCGTCGTCACCACCCGGACCTCTCCGTCACCACCGAAGCGGTGGCCGAAGAACCGGAGTACGTCCTCCTGCACGAGGCGCGCAACGCTGCGGCCGTGATCATGGGCACCCGCGGGCGCGGCGAACTGGCCGACCTCCTGCTCGGCTCCGTCAGCCTGACCGTGGCCACCGAGGCGCACTGCCCGGTCGTCGTGATCCGGGGCAGCCACGACAACCGGACCACCGAAGGCCGGCGCGGCCGCATCGTCGTCGGCATGGCCGACGCGCCGACGGCGGCGGTGCGCTTCGCCTACGAGGAGGCCCGGCGCCGCGGTGCCGCCCTGGACGCGGTACGGGCGTGGCGGTGCCCCGCGCACGACACGGCCGACCATCCGCTGCTCACCGGCACGCCCGAGCGCCTGCACGAGGAACGGGCGGCCAAGGAACTGGAAGCCGCGCTCGCCGACGCCCCGTCGGACGTGCGCCTGCGCCGGCACACGGTCGAGGGACCCGCCCGCCGAGTGCTGCTGACCGCCTCGCACGAGGCGGACCTGCTGATCGTCGGCCGACGGCGCCCCGGGCAGTTCGGGCACCGCCTCGGCCGGATCGCCCACACGCTCCTGCACCACTCCGCCTGCCCGATCGCGGTCGTACCCGACACGGCGTGACGGTCCGGAGCCACCGCCGTGCGGGACGACCGGCGGGAGACCGGGGGCCGACCGGCCCTGCGGGCACCCCCGGTCGGTCCCTGGGCGCGACCGACGTCGTGACAGACGCTCGACAGGCCAAAGGACCCGAGCGGCTCGAAGGAGAACCGCCATGAAGGACGACACGCCACACCGCCCCGCAGTCCACGCGCTGCTCACGGACGGCACCACCGCCGGTACCGCGCCGTCGAGCCCGGGGACCACGACCAACTGGAGGGGCTCTACGCGGAGATGTCACCGGACAACCGCCGCCTGCGCTTCTTCTCAGCCGGTTCCCGCTCCGCCGGCCTGGCCGCGGACACCGTGTGCGCGCCGGCCCGGCGCGGGCACCGGGCCCTGCTCGCCGAACGCGCCGGACAGGTCATCGGCCTCGTCGAGTACCACGCCGCCGACGACGCGCCGCACACCGCCGAACTCGCCGTCGCGGTCGCCGACGGCCTGCACCACCGGGGCTTGGGGACCCTGCTCGTCGAGCACCTCGTCTCGGCCGCCCGGACCGACGGCATCACCGCCTTCACCGCCGACGTCCTCAGCGACAACCACGAGGTACTGCGGCTCTTCGCCGACCTCGGCCTCGCCGCGACCCGGCGGTTCGACGGCCCCGAGGTGTACTGCGCCATCGACCTGCACGTCGACGAGACCTACCTCACGGCCTCGGAGGCCCGGGGACGGACCGCCGACGTGGCCAGCCTGGAGCCGCTGCTGAAGCCGCGCTCCATCGCCGTCGTCGGGGCCGGCCGCCGTCCCGGCTCGGTGGGACGCGCCCTGCTGCACCACCTTCACGAGGACGGCTTCACCGGCCGCCTGTTCGCGGTCAATCCCGCCACCACCGCCCTCCTCGGCGTACCGTCCTACCCCTGCGTCGGCGCCCTTCCCGTCATCCCTGACCTGGTCGTCGTGGCGAGCCCGGCCGGGACCGTGCCGGCCGTCGCCGAGGAGTGCGGCAAGGCGGGCGTACGCGCTCTCGTCGTGGTCTCCGCCGGACTGGACACGGAGCAGTCCGAGGCCCTGCTCACCGCCTGCCGGACCCACGGGATGCGCCTGGTCGGCCCCAACTGCCTCGGCGTGGCCAACACCGCCCCCGGGTACCGTTTCGACGCCACCTTCGCCGCCGCACACCCACGCGCCGGGACCGCGGGGGTCGCCGTACAGTCCGGCGGCGTCGGCATCGCCCTGCTGGAGGGACTGTCCCGGCTGGGCTGGGCATCGGCGTCTCCACGTTCGCCTCGCTCGGCGACAAGTACGACGTCAGCGGCAACGACCTGCTCCAGTGGTGGGAGAGCGACGGCCGCACCGACCTCGCTCTGCTGCACCTGGAGTCCTTCGGCAATCCGCGGGCCTTCTCCCGCACCGCCCGGCGCGTCACCCGGCGGATGCCCGTGCTGACCGTCGACGCCGGACGCACCGACGCCGGCCGCCGCGCCGCAGCCTCGCACACCGCCGCCGCGGCCACCGGCACGATGACCCGCCAGGCCCTGTTCACCCAGGCCGGCGTCACCGCGACCCGCTCCGTCGGCGAGCTGCTGGAAGCGGCGGCCCTGCTGCACGCGCAGCCCCTGCCGGCCGGCACCCGCGTCGCCGTGATCACCAACGCCGGTGGCGCGGGAGTCCTGGCCGCCGACGCCTGCGCCGAAGCCGGCCTGACCCTCAACCCGCCCAGCCCCGAACTGGCCGACGACCTGCTCGCCGCGCTGCCCGCCGGAGCGAGCGCCGGCAACCCCGTGGACGCCACCGCCGCCGTGACCGAGGACGCGTTGCACACCTGCCTCGAGCGGCTCGCGGGTCACCCGGCCGTCGACGCGGTCCTGGTGGCCCTCGTCCCCACCGCGGTCGCCGCCGCGACGGGCGACGACCTGGTCCGGGCCGTCACCCGGGGGCCCGGCCGCCGGGCCAAGCCCGTCATGGTCGTACGCCTGGAACAGGACCTGCCGGTCACCCTGCTGCCCGTCTCCGACGGCGAGGCGATCCCCTCGTACGCCGAACCGCAGGCGGCGGCACGGGCGCTGGCCCACGCCGCCCGACGGGCCGCCTGGCTCGCCCGGCCCGTCGGCACCGTGCCGGACCCGGACGACATCGACACCTCCCGTGCGCAGGCCCTGGCGGACGACTTCCTCGCCCAGCGACCGGACGGAGGCTGGCTGGACCCGCGTGCCTGCGCCGAGCTCCTGTCCTGCTACGGCATCCCCCAGCAGCCCTGGGCCTGGGCCGAGGCCGAGGACGACGCCGTACGCGCCGCCGAGCGCCTGCGCGGCACCGACGGTCGAGTGGTCCTCAAGGCACACTGGCTCGGACTCGTGCACAAGAGCCTCCAGCACGCCGTCCACCTCGACCTGCGCGACGAGGCCCAGGTACGCACGGCCTTCCAGGACCTGCGGGCCCGCTTCGAAGGACTCATGACCGGAGTCGTCGTCCAGCCACTCGCACCCCGCGGCACCGAACTGTTCGCCGGCGTCGTCCAGGACGGCGTCTTCGGCCCGCTCGTCGTCTTCGGCCTGGGAGGCACGGCGACGGAGGTGCTCGCCGACCACGCCGCCCGCCTCGCCCCACTCACCGGTCAGGACGTGCACGACCTGATCACCGCCCCGCGCTGCGCCCCCCTGCTCTTCGGCACGCAAGGCGGCGGCCCCGTCGACCTGGAAGGGCTGGAACAGGTACTCCACAAGCTGTCCCGGATGGCCATGGACCTGCCGCAGCTCGCCGAAGCCGACTTCAACCCGATCCTCGCCACACCCGGCGAGGTCACCGTCCTCGACGCGCGGATACGCCTGCTGCCCCGTCGGCCACAGGACCCCTATCTGCGCCGACTGCGCTGAGGAGGAACAGACATGAGGAACCAGAAGGTCGGCTCCGTGATGACCACCCAGGTGATCCGCGCCGAGTACGGCACCCCCTTCAAGGCCGTCGCCAGGCTGCTCGTGGAACACCGCGTCAGCGGACTGCCCGTGGTGGACGACGACCAGCACGTCATCGGCGTCGTCTCCGAGACGGACCTGATGCTCCACCAGGCCGCGACCCCCCTCGCCTACGAGCCGACCCCGCGGTTCCGCCTCGCACGGCTGACCCCGCGCGCCCGCCGGCGGGCGGCCAAGGCCCGGGCGCGCACGGCCGGCCGCCTGATGACGGCGCCCGCCGTCAGCGTGCACGCCGAGGACACCGTCGTGGAGGCCGCCCGCACCATGGTCGAGCACCGGGTGAACCGGCTCCCGGTACTCGACGAGGACGACCGCCTGGTCGGCATCGTCACCCGGCACGACCTGCTGCAGACCTTCCTGCGACCCGACGCGGAGATCCGCGAGGAAGTGATCCGCGAGGTGCTGCAACGCGGACTGTGGCTGGTCAACGGCAGCGTCGACGTCACCGTCACGGAGGGAGTCGTCACGCTGGAAGGGCAGCTGGAGCGGAAGAGCGAAAGCGAGATCGCGGTGGCCATGACCCGTAGGACCGACGGAGTCGTCGACGTCGTGGACAGGCTCACCCACCGCTTCGACGACTCCGAGTTCCGGGACGACACGCGCGCGCCGGGCGGCGTCGCGGACGACTGGCTGCGGCGCCTGTGAGAGGAGGCGGAGCACCATGGAGCAGACGGTGTTGGTCGCCTACGGGTCGGCCAACGGATCGACGCAGAAGATCGCCGAGACCATAGCGGAGGTGCTGCGGACGACGGGGATCACGGCCGAGGCGCTGTCCGCCCGGTCGGTGACGGATCTGGACCGCTATGAGGCCGTGGTGGTCGGCGGTGCCCTGTACGCCGGGCGCTGGCACAAGGACGCCAGGCGCTTCGTACGGCGGCACCGCGGCGCACTGGCGCACCGGCCGGTGTGGTTCTTCAGCTCCGGACCACTCGACTCGACGGCCTCACAGCGGGACATTTCTCCCGTTCCGGGCGTCAAGAGGGCCATGGCCAAGCTCGACGCCCGTGCGCATGTCACCTTCGGCGGTTGCCTCACCGAAGGCGCGCAAGGCCGCATCGCCCGCATGATCCTTCGCAACGGCAAGGGCGGTGACTTCCGCGACTTCGCCGTGATCGAGAACTGGGCGGCGGGCGTGGCGAGGGAACTCGGCGCCATGTCACACCGGTGAACAGGTGCCGCGGTACGGTTCGCCGTGCCCCCGACACCGGGAGACCGGGTGTCGGGAGCACGGTCACGACCGCGTACGAGCCGAGGGCGTGGGCGCCGGGGCGCGCTCGGCGACATGGCCGGTGGACCAGTCGGCCGTCAGCCGCAGGAACCGGCGCGATGAAGACCGTGCCGGACGGACCACGGCGCGAGGTCGGTGCGATCCGAAGACGGCACCAAGTCCCGTCGGGGCGAGGGCCGTTCCGCGGCCGACCGGGGACGGTCGGCCCTCACTGCCGGCCGCCACACGCGTGAAAGATGGAAGGCAGCACCGGACGACACACGGGAAGACGACCGGCTGATGTACCGCAATGACGGATTCCGCGAACTGAACCGGCAGGAGAGCCTGCGCCAGCTGACCGAGGCGACCGTGGGCCGCATCGTGCACACGCGCGACGCCCTGCCCGCCGTCCTGCCGGTCAACTTCCTCCTGGAGGAGAGCGGTGCCGTGCTGCTGCGTACGTCGGCCTCCTCGGAGCTTGTCCGCGCCGTCGACGGCGCCGTGGTCGCCTTCGAGGCCGACGAGGTCGACGTCGCGGCGCGTTCCGGCTGGAGCGTCGTCGTCACCGGCTCCGCCTCGGTGGTGACCGACCCCGACGAGCACGAGCACTTGGTCCGCACCGGGCCCCGGTCCTGGGTGCCCTGGCCCGTGGAGGTCTTCGTGCGCATCGAGCCGGAACTGGTCACCGGCCGGGAGCTGGTCGGCGGGCGCACCCTTTACGGAATCAACGTGCCGTCGTGAGCCGCCGCGTGCGCCGCTGGGACGGCGGAGGCCTCAACTACTTTCTTGGGCCTGGACCGGACTGCCGGCCTGCTGCTCGGATCGACCAGCCGATGGCCGGCTGCACGGACGTGCGGACACCGCAGCGACACGGGAGTCGTCCCCGCGGGTGGCAGTCGATGCCCGCGTGGTAGGGCGTGCGTTCGCGCAGGCGCTGATGAAAGCCACCTCCGCCCGGACAGCCCTCGTCGTGACTGGCCAGCAGAACGGCGGCTGCGGGCGTCTGCTGCCGGGCGGTGGACGGAAGTGGGGCCGACCGGCCCTACTCACCACAGGGCGGCCACACTGATGATGGCCTGATGCTCGAGAACGACGCCTTTCGCATTCTCGACCGGCAGGAGTGCCTTCGCCTGCTGGCCAAGGTGCAGGTCGGCCGGGTCGTGTACACCCGGCAGGCGCTGCCCGCAGTCCTCCCGGTCAGTTTCTCCCTGGGCGAGGATGCCTCCGTTCTGCTCTGCACCTCGGCCGGCTCCGATCTCGTACGCGCCGTCGACGGTGTCGTGGTCGCCTTCGAGGCGGACGAGTTCACCGCGGCGACCCGATCCGGCTGGAGCGTGATCGTCACCGGCCGGGCCTCCGTGGTGACCGACGCCGCGGAGCACGAACGGCTCTCGCGGACCGGCCCGCATTCCTGGATGCCCGTACGTGACGGGGTCTTCGTACGCATCGAGTCCGAGCTGGTCACCGGACGCGAGATCACGGGCGCACGCACCACGCGATGAGCCGCATCCGGTGCGGCGTTCGCGACTGCCCGACGTCGGCAGCGTCTCGCGCACAATGTCGCACTCCTGGCCGCGGGACCGTCGGCCCTCCCTGCCAGGCCGAACGTCACTGGTCGCCTGAGCAGCGCGGTGTTGTCATGGGTAGGGAAGACGGCGTGCACGAGTCGACGCACCGCACGTGGTCCGCCCGGGCGGTCCGACCGCGGACGCCCCGTCGTGATGCGGAGGAGACCGACGTCATGCTGCACCGCCGCACGGTCGGAGACGTGATGACCGAGGAGGTCGTCGCCCTCCGCCCCACCACACCACTCCAGGAGGCCGCCACCCTGCTGGACGCGAACGACATCGTCGCGGCACCGGTCGTCGACGACGACGGCGCCCCTGTCGGCGTCGTGTCCGCGTCCGACGTGCTGCGGCACGAGACCGGCACGCCTGATCCGCAGGGGCAGGACGGGACCGACGAGCACGCCTGGAGCAAGGCCCGGGCACGGACCGCAGGCGAACTCATGAGCAGCCCCGTCTTCACCGCCCGCGCCGACTGGACGATCCCCCGGGCCGCGCGGGAACTCCGCAGGAGGCACGTCAAGCAGCTGCCGGTGGTCGGCGACGACGGGCTCCTCACCGGCATCGTCACCCGCAGCGACCTGCTCGACGCCTTCATCCGCTCGGACGCCGAGATCCGCGGCGAGGTCGAGCAGGAGGTCCTGGGGCGCATCCTCGGCCTGGATGAGGGCACCGTCGCCATCGAGGCCCGAGACGGGGTCGTCACCCTTCGGGGACACGTCCCGGAACCGCGTCTCATCCCGGTGATCGTGGGCCTGTGCCAGGGTGTCGACGGTGTCGTCACAGTGGATGCCCACCTTTCCGCCGGCCGGGCTGGCTAGCATGCGGGGACAGCCGGCCGCTCCACCGTCGTCAACGGCAACGGCAACGGCAACGGCAACGGCAACGGGGGCGGAGGTGCAGGGGGAGTCCTTCACCCCACCATGCGCAGTCCGCTGCTGCCGCACCGCGTCGAGGAGCTGTCCGGCACCCCCGGAACCGACGCGCTGAGGACGTCTCCGCCCTGTGGGACTACGGCCTGTTCGCCGACCGTGACGGTGACCTCATCGGCGAGCCGATGCCGCAGGCCATCGGCCGCGATCCTCGGCGAACTGCTCGACCGCCATCGGACAGTCCTCGCGGCAGCGGTCGACCCGAGATCGCCGCCCACTCGGGTGTCCGGGTCCGTCGCGTGATGGTCGAAGGCCCGGTAGCAAGGTGCTCACGCTCCGGTCGGCCGCCGGCGATCTCGTGATCGTCGGCGCCCGACAACACCGGGGCTGCTTCAGCCTCCAACCCGGCCGGACGAGCCACGCCCTGCCGAACCGCGCACAGGGCCCGGTGGTAGTCGTACCGCACGATCCGAATGGCTGTCCCGTCAGCCGGTCGGAGACATGGGCCTGATGGCCCTCCGGATGGACCCGGTGGCCCGGTCCCGGACACCGCCCCCGCGTGACACTGATGAATGGGGAGGTCTTCTGGAGGTGCGCGTCATGCTTTCACCTGTTGCCGTCGGGGTCGACGGTTCACCCGAGAGTCTCGCCGCCGCCGAGTGGGCGGCTCGTGAGGCCGTCCGCCGCGGACGGCCACTGCGGCTGCTGCATGTGCGGAACTGGCACCCGCGCCAGGGTGGGGCGGAGATCTCCTACGCGGCTGAGCGGCACCGGGCCCGGTGTGTCCTGCGACAGGCGGAGGAACGCGTTCGCACGGCGTGCCCCGACGTGCGGGTGTACGACGAGCAGGTCGAGGGGCCGGCGTCCGCCGCCCTGGTGAAGGCGTCGGCCGGCGCCGAGCTGCTGGTGCTGGGCTCGCGCGGGCTGGGCGGTATCACCGGACTGCTCGTGGGGTCGGTCGCTCTCGAGGTCGTGGCGAGGGCCACCGGGGCCGTCGTCCTCGTGCGGGCCGACGGCACGGCTGGTGAGACGCAGGAAGTGGCCGGCGGCGGCCGACGGGACGTGGTTGTCGGTGTCGACGTCACGGAACCGTGCGACGAGGTGATCGAGTTCGCCTTCGAGGCGGCCCGCGTGCGCCACGCGCGGCTGAGGGTTCTGCACGCCTGGCGTGCCCCCGACCTGCTCACCCTGGGTCCCGGCGAGATCGGTCTGGTGAGCGATCGGGAGCGGGCCGAGGAGTGGCTGCGGTTCCTCGCCGCCGTGCTCCAGCCGTGGGGCGACAAGTACTCCGACGTCGATGTTCTCGAGACGGTGGTGGAGGGCAAGCCCTCCGGGGCCTTGCTGAAGGCGGCGTCCGGCGCGGAATTGCTGGTCGTCGGACACCGGCTCACCGACCGCCCGAGGATTGCGCGTACCGGCCCGGTGACCCACGCCGTGATCCAGCAGGCGGTCTGCCCCGTGGCCGTCGTACCCCACTACTGAACCACCGGGGGGTGATCCCCGTGCCGAAACCTGACGGCTCCCGTGGGAACACCGCCGACGGTGAGCCAGGCGACGGCGGCGCCGTCCAGCAGCGCCCGGTTCTCCGCGGCCCGCGCCCAGTCCGGGACCACCGCTGCGGGCTCCGGACGGCCCACGGTCGTCCTGCGGCCCTCGACCACGCCGTACGCGCCCCGGCCGGCCTCCTCCGACACCCCTGTCGCCATCGACGGCTCCAGTCCGCGCTCACGGGCCGCGTCGACGATGGAGTGGGCCAGGGACGTGCGGCGAGTACTGGTCCACCGTGGCCGCCAGCCGCAGCACCTCGGCGGGTTTCCAGCCGGGGCCGCGGTCACGTCGACCACGCGCGGGCGGCCGTCGGAGCGTGACGCCGGTGTCGCAGACCTTGGGACGGAGGGGTGACGCGGCCTCCCTGGTGGTGATCGTGGTGGTCCGTGCGACGCCGACTGTCTCGGACCTGTGACCCGTACAGAGAGTGCAGCACTCCTTGGTCGTCGTAGCCGATAGCGACCGTGGCCCCCAGGTCCTCGGGAAGTGGACAGCCCTCCTCCGGCATGTCCTCGGCCGTGCCGGCGAGTGCATCGGTGATCAGCGTACGAAGTGCCGCGAGCACCTCCTTGTCGCTGCGCGGCCGTGCAGTGGAGCGTAGGCGGATCCTTCGGAGAGGTCGCGCTCGTCCTTGCTCCGGAGCGGGCCGGCGCCGGGTGGATCGAGTGCTGAACAGCGCTCCGGCCCGTCGAGTGCGCAAGGGGAAAGGCGTGCGACTCCATTGCCCTGGTCCAGTCGTGCGTGGACACGATCGTGCTTTCCTCCGGCCTGGAGGGCGATCCCGGTGCCCTCGTGACGGGGTGCTCGTCGGCACGAGCCGCGTCGGTTATCTGCGGGTCCTGCTGCCCGAGCCGGTGTCCGCGGCTGTGCGTCCGGAGCGGCGCGTCAGCGTCGACGGCACGCTGCTGCGGCATCTGGAGAACTTGCGGGCGGACGCCTTCGAGTAACAGGGACCTGTGGCGGTGCGGCAGCTGTCCGCGGTCCTCTCGCGGTTCGGTGACGCCGTGGATCGACTAACGGCCGACCGGCCGTGCTGGTGGACCGGGACGAGGCCGTGGCACTACGGGGTCATGCCTTCCGCGCCGACCCGGGCGCGCAGATTGCGGAACTGGCGGGTCTGCATGATGAAGTGCGCGGGTTCACCGAACACCAGGTCGAAAGGCCGGGTGAGCCATCGGGGGTGGCCTTGACCGCGCGTGCGGACCACCAGACGTGTCTCACCGAAGGGGGCCGGTCGTAGGTGGAAGGCCCAGATTCCGTCCAGCCGCGCCTGTGGCAGGGGCTTGGTCCGCGGGTCGAAGGACCGCCCTCCGGAGAGGTTCAGGTCCGAGCGAAGCACCAGAGTCCGGTTCGGCTCCAGCAGCGCCACGGTGAACCAGAACCTTCCGTCCCGCGATGCCTTGAGGCGTTGACCTTCCTCCAGCTTCCGCCACTCGGGCGCGACGCGGTCCGCGCTGGGGTGCCCATAGCGGTCCAGCCAGTCCCAGCTGTACCAGCCTCCGCGGTCGTACCCCATCTGCGCCAGCCAGGGCCAGACCTGCTCGGGTGGTGCCGGAAGGTCGGTGGCCATCGTCGAGCTGCCGTCGGGGTCGGGCACCAGTTCGTCGCCGGGGTACGCGCGAGCGGTTTCGTCCTGCGTCGCACCCCAGGTGAGCAGCCTCGGCCGGCACTGCAGCGTGTAGAACGCCAGCGTTGCGGAAGCTGTCACGAAGGGGAGCAGACCGGTTTCCGTTCGTCGGCGTGGTTGCTTCTCGGACATTCTGTACTCCCTGGTCACCTACCTGGCCCGGGTTGATCGGGCCCGAGGCCGAGGAGCAAGTGCCCCCTCGCCTCATTCCGGCATAGCCGGTGCGCGGCGGCCGCGCGAGGGCTGGCCGGCCCTTCGTGAGGTCCGACCGGCCTGGTGCCCGGTCCGCACGCTGTGGCGGATCCGGCGCGCCTTTCCCGACGTGGAGGCCGTCATGACCCTCAATACGATGAACAGCCAGACCATGGTCGATCCCTCCCGCGTGGCGGGGGAACATCAGTATTGGTCGAGAAGGCCCCGCGATCCGGGCAAAGCGGGGCTTGGGGCCGATCGGCCCTCAGACGGTCCCGGACAGCCCTGGCACCCGATGGAGAAGTGCTGGACGCTCGAAGCGTCGCGAGGCTCGGAGGTGACCCGTGATGGACGACGTGATCAGCCGACCGCCCGTTCACGCACTGCTCACGGACGGCACGACGGTGTGCATTCGCCCCGTGCGGCCCGGTGACCACGATCAACTCGAGGGACTCTACGAGAAGATGTCACCGGAGAACCTGCGCATGAGGTTCTTCGCGGTGAGCCGTCGATCCGCCCGGATGGCCGCCGACCGGGCCTGTGCTTCCGAGCGGCCCGGACGATGACCGAGCGACGCGTGGAACGGCTGTCGGCACTCGACGAAGAGGACCGACTTGTCGGCATCGTCACCCGCGATCAAGCGTCGACGCTACTGGTTCGCGACGCCCGCAGCGTCGGGCGAAGTCAAGTCGTGGTTGAGGGTGGTGGCGGCGGTGCTGATGGTGCCGGGCATGAGGTGTCGGTAGATCTTGAAGGTGACGTCGATGTTCTTGTGGCCCATCCATTCGGCGACGTCGGTGATGGGGATGTTGTGGGTGAGGCAGTTGGAGGCGAAGAAGTGCCGGAAGCTGTAGAGCACCATCCCCTCGGGAATGTCGGCCTCGCGGGCTTTCTTGATCCGCTGCCATTGGTTGTTGAGGTAGTAGTGCGGGAACGGCTTTGAGGCGTCGAGGGGGTGGCGTAGCAGGTAGCCGTCGGTGGTGCCGTGTGTGTCGGCGTACCGCTCGATGGTCTGCCTGACGCGGGCGGGCAGGGGGACGTCGCGGTATTCGCCGGTCTTGCGGTGTTTGAGACGGGCGTAGTGGCCGGTGGTCTGGTTGACCTGTTCGGTGATGCGGTAGACGTCGTCGGCGACGATGTTGCGCAGGTTGACGGCGGCGGCCTCGCCGTTGCGCATGCCGCAACCGCTCATCAGGTCGGTGATCAGCCGGAAGCGGTCGTCGCCGGCCTCGCGTATCTGCCGTAGTTGTTCGGGTGAGGGGATGACCGCGCGCTTGGGGTCGTACTGGGGCGGTTTCACGCCGGTGAGGGGGTGGTCGTCGAAGAGGCCGAGGCGGTGGGCGTCCAGGAGGATGGCCTTGAGTTTGTCGAAGGCGTTGGCCTGGGTGGCCAGGCCGACGCCGGCGCGCTCCATGGACCGGATGAAGCCCTCGACGACCCTGGAGTCGAAGGTGCTCATCCGCCGGCTGCCCAGCAGCGGCAGCATGTGATGCTCCAGCAGGGAGTCCAGATGCCGCACCGAGGCCGGGCCCAGGTCACGCTGGCCGGCCTTCCACTCGGTGGCGTACTCGGAAAATCGCATCGCCCCGTACCGCGCGAGCCGCTCCGCCTTCGCCTGCCCCCGCGGCGCGGCCTTTTTCGCCTTGTAGACATCCGTCAAACGCCCGATGGCATCGTCCTGGGTCGCGAACCCCGACTCCTCCACCTGCTTCCCGGCCGCCGACCGGTACCGGATCTTGTAGGGGTGCGGGCACTTCGACCACCGCGACCGCGGATGCTCACACTCCTTGAAGAACGACCCCATCCCACGAACCAGCGAATCCCGCCCCATGCCCGACCGACTCCCACGACCGATGCTGACAGTTTGCTGACCGTCAGGCCTGCGGCAAGCCGCTGACGTGCGGAAACGCTGATGGAGTTCGCTATGTGGTGGAACTTCATCGGCCGTTCGCACGACGACATCGTCCAGGCCCGCGAGGACTGGATGAACGGCACCCGCTTCGGTGAGGTGCACGGCTACGACGGCGCTCCACTGCCCGCGCCGGAGCTGCCGAACGTTCCGCTGAAGCCGCGACGAAGGCCGCGTTGAGCTGCTGAAACCGCGGAGAAGGCCGCGTCAAGCTTCTGGAACCGCTGGGAAGGCCGCGTCGAGCGCGAGGACGTGGGCCCGGCCAGGCGCGCGCGGTGGCGCCCGGCCGGGCTCAGCGGTCCGCCGGGCGGAGCATGCACCAGGTGCGGGGACCGCCGTCGGGCAGGGGCACCTCGGCCGTGACGGTGAAGCCGAGACGCTCGTAGAAGCGCACGTTGCGCGCGTCCGACGTCTCCAGGAAGGCGGGCAGGCCCGCGCGTGCGGCCGCCTCCAGACCCGGCCGCAGGACCGCCGTCCCCAGGCCCGTGCCCTGCGCCCACGGGTCCACTCCCACCGTCGCGAGGAACCACACCGGGCCGCTCGGGCGGTGCGGTGCCAGCGCGCGCTCGGCGGACTCGTACGCCGCGATCCGGTCACCCGCCAGCTCGGCGGCCAGGGGCCCGACCTCCGCGAAGGCGGGCTCGGGGTCCCGTTCGGGACTGGTCCAGGCGGCGACGGCACGGCAGTCGTCGGTGACCCAGACGTGGCCGTACTCCATCGCCACGCGGGTCAGGAACAACTCCTGGAAGCGCCGCACCCGTTCGCGGTGGTCGTCGGCGGCGACGACGTGCCGGGTGAAGGGATAGTCCGCGAAGGCGCGCGCCAGCGTCGTGACCGAGGCGGGTACGTCCTCCCGCGTCGCGATCCGCACGTGAGGGGTGCAGGGCATGGTGTTTCTCCGTTCCGAGGGCTCCGCGTGATCCCGGGCGGTCAGGTCCGGGGTACGGTCGTGCGCGGTCATCGGCGTCCCTCCCACAGATTCCGTCGCTCGGCTGCGGGGTCGTGGACCTCCGCGGCCGTGTCACCGTCGATCCTCAGCACCGTCCGGTCCGGGGCGTACGGCCGCCAGGTCCGCGCGCCGTGCGGGGGAGCGGGCCTGCCGTCGCGGGCGAAGGAGATCCAGGCGGCCCTGATGTGGTCCGAGAGCGCCTCCGCGTCGGGCCGCCGGTCTCCCAGCGAGGTGTCCAGGGTGCCGAAGACGAAGGGCAGCTCCGCCATGTGGCAGGCGCCCAGTGCGCCGTCGGCGGCCCCGGTGGGGCGGGCGAACGCGTAGACGTAGGTCTCTGCGCCGTGCCGTGCGCGGTTCTCGGCGACGCGGATGGCGGGGATCCGGTAACCGTGGTCCGTCATGACGTCGCTGAAGACGTCCCCGGGTGTGGCGTCGGGCGCCGCCGCACGGGTGTAGACCGCGTGGGCCCTGTCCGCCGGGAGCCCGAACCCGGCGAGGAAACCCTTCAGGACGGTGTCGTCGATGCGGTGCGTGATGCCGAGCGGCACGGCGAAGAGCCGGAACTCGTCGGTCGTCGTGCCGGTCATGAGGTCGATCTCCGCGCCGGCCCCGGCGGCCATGGCGTCGACCGGCCGGGAAGGCAGCGTTACACCGTCGACGACGGGCAGCACGGTGGTGCCGCCGCCCGCCGACTCGCCCCACAGATGGGGTTCCCGCGAGGCGGCGATCTCCTGGCCGAGCGCGGCGCCGGCCGCGACGAGCACGTCCGGCGCGACCGAGGCCAGCGCGTCCGTCGTGCACGGCACCCCGGCGAGGGCGGCGAGGCGTTCCGTGATCCGACGGCCGGTGTCGGGCGTGTGGACGTGGTGTCCGGCGCCGCTCTGGGTGATCGCCCGGCGGAAGAGTCCCCGGGCGTCCGGCATGGTCATCAGGGCCGTGACGGAGATCGCGCCGGCCGACTGCCCGAAGACGGTGACGTTGTCCGGGTCGCCGCCGAACGCGGCGATGTTCTCCCGCACCCAGCGCAGGGCGGCGATCTGGTCCAGCAGCCCGAGGTTGGACGTCCCGTCGGGCAGCAGCAGGAAACCCTCCGCGCCGAGCCGGTAGTTGAGCGTGACGCAGACGACTCCGCCGGCGGCGAGCCGGGAGCCGTCGTACAGCGCGAGGGAGCCGGCGCCGTTGCGGAAGGCCCCGCCGTGGACGAACACCATCACCGGAAGGCTCCCGCCGGTCCGGCCGGGAGCCGGCGTCCAGACGTTGAGCCGCAGGCAGTCCTCGCCCTGCGGGCCGGCCTCCTCGAGGAGGTGCGCCATGGCGGGGCCGTAACCCGGCTGGGGAGCGGACGGGCCGTACTCCGTGGCGTCGCGCGGTCCGTCCCAGGAGGCCGGCGGCCGGGGCGGCCGCATCCGCAGCTCCCCGAACGGCGGGGCCGCGTACGGGATTCCACGGAACGCGGAGACGTCACCGCTGGTCCGGCCCACGAGCACTCCGTGGGCGGTGGATACGGTGACCTCGCTCATGACACTGCCTTTCGCACGCCGACCGCTGCAGTGATCTTGAGGTTATGGGTGCGGTGCGAGCCCGGCCAACCGATTTACCCGAAATCGGGCAGGTGGCGACCGGTTCGTGGCCGCCGCCCGCCCAACTCCGGGTCGTCCTCGCGGGCGACCGCGCCCCTGCGACCGCGCCCCGTGACCGGTCCCCGGGGCTCCCGTTCCCGGGCTGCCGCGCGTCCGGGTCACAGCACGCCGTACTCGCCCACCCGGTGACCTGCCACCCAGGTCTGGAGGACCCCGGTCTGCCACAGGGCCCGGCCCGCGGGCAGCTCGAACGGGTCCGTGTCGACCAGGATGAAGTCGGCCCACTTGCCCGGCTCCAAGCCGCCCAGCACCTTCTCCTGGTGCGCGGCGTACGCGGCGTCGACGGTGAAGGAACGCAGGGCCTCGACCGGGGTCATGGCCTGCTCCGGGTACCAGCCGCCGTCCGGCCTGCCCTCCCGGTCGGTGCGGGTGACGGCCGCGTGCAGGCCGTCGAAGGGGTTCTCGGACGAGACGGGGAAGTCCGAGCCGGACGCGACGACCGTGCCCTGGTCGAGCAGGGTGCGCCAGGCGTAGCCACCCTTGATGCGCTCCGGCCCCACCCGGGTCTCGGCCATGTTCATGTCGTCGGTGGCGTGCACCGGCTGCATCGAGGCGATGACGCCCAGCCGCTTGAAGCGCGGGATGTCGTCGAGGGCGATGACCTGGGCGTGCTCGATCCGGTGCCGCAGGCCCTGGTCGCCGACGGTCCGGAAGGCCTGCTCGTAGGCGTCGAGGACGACCCGGTTACCGAGGTCGCCGATCGCGTGCACCGCGGCCTGGTAGCCGCCGTGCAGGATCCGCTGCACGCGCCGGTTGAGCTCCGCCGGCTCCATCTGGAGCAGCCCTCTGGTCGACGGTCTGTCGCTGTACGGCTCGATCATCGCCGCCCCGTGGCTGCCGAGCGCCCCGTCGACGTACAGCTTGACGGTGCGCACGCGCAGCATGTCCCCGGCGAACGAGTCGGTCCGTGCCTCCGCGCCGACCTCGGTGAACGCCGCGTAGTCCAGGAAGGCGTTGAGACGCAGCGTCAGTTCACCGGAGGAGGCGAGCCGGCGCAGGACGACGACGCCGTCGGCGCTGGTGCCGGCGTCGGACACGGACGTCAGGCCCGCGGCGTTGAGCCGGGTCTGCGCGGCCAGGGCCCGGTCCCGCACGTCGTCGAGGGTCGGTTCCGGCAGCTGTGAGGTGACGAAGGTCTGCGCGGCGTCGACGAAGACGCCCGTCGGGGCACCGGAGGCGTCGCGCACGATCTGGCCGCCCGCCGGGTCGGGGGTGTCGGCCGTGACGCCGGACAGCTGAAGCGCCTGGGAGTTGGCCACGCCCGCGTGCCCGTCCACCCGCACGAGCCACACCGGGCGGTCGGACACGACGGAGTCCAGGTCCTGGGCGGTGGGCAGCCGCCCCAGGCCCCAGACCACCTCGTTCCAGCCGCGGCCCTGGATCCACGTCTGCCCCGGATGCGCGGCGGCGTACGCGGCGAGCCGGTCCAGCGCCTTCTGCAACGACCTGGTGCCGGAGAGGTCGAGCTGGACGGCGAGCGCGCCGATGCCCCACAGGTGACCGTGGGCGTCGTGCAGTCCGGGCAGCAGGACACGGCCGCGCCCGTCCAGGCGGCGGGCGCCCCGTACCGCACCGGGGTCGAGGGCCGCGACCTTGCCGCCCGGGGTGACGAGCATGCGGGAGAAGCGGCGCAGCCGTCCGCGGCGGTCGACGGTGTAGCCGCGGACGCCGTCCACGAGGAGAGGCCCGTCGGCTCCGGCGCCCGTCGCGCCACGGGGAGCGGCGGCGGCGGTGCCCGCGAACGCCGTGCCCGACAGGGCCGCCGCGGTGGCGCCGGCCCCGATCAGCTTGAGGAACTGGGCCCGCCCCATGCGGGGGCCGGGAGGAATGGGGCAGCATGCATCGCACATGAAGGTGACTCCGTGGGAACTGGGGAACCGAGCGGCCGCGGCGGCAGGACAGTCGAAACGTCCCCGGGAACGCGTCGGCCTGTGCGGCCGTGCTTCCGACGGGGTCACACATTCGGTGGCCGAACGCTATCCAGCGCAAAACTGGACGGTCAAGATCCGTGCATGCCGAAAGAATCCCGGCCTCCGCCCTTGATCGCCTCCGATCGTCCGGTGAGGTCCGGCGTCACCGGATCACGTGCCGGAGCGCGCCGGGTGCCCTCGGTCCAGACTCGCCAGTGCCGCGTCCAGCAGCCGGCGCAACCGCAGCACGTCCGGCGCCACGGCCGTCACCAGCGCGGCGGTGCCCCGCCGGCGGCAGGACCGCCGCGCCCTCCTCCCACGACCGGGCGCCCGACGGATCATCCGCGAACTCCGGCCGCACGACGACGACCTGACCGACGGCCCGGCGCCCCGCCGGCCCGGCCGGACCGTCCCAGCCGTCCGGCGCGCCGGGCCCGCAGGCCGGCTCCTGGGCACGCACGGTGTCGGGAGGCGGACCGTCACCACACGGCAGCGCGGCACCGACGGCGTCCCGCACCGGCGCGCCCACGCCGCGCGCATGGCACACCCGCGCGGCCTGCACACGCGTCGCACCCGGCGGCAGCGCACCGCGCGCCCGCTCCCGGCGCAGCACGGACCCCGGCCCCGAACGCCACATCACGGTCGTCCACCAGAACGCACACCCGTGAGCCGCGCAGGGGCCGGTACGCGATGACGTCACGTCGTGTGTGCGGTACCGGCTCGAGGAGGACGCAGGCCGAACTCGGCCCGCGGGGCGGCGGTGGAGCGGTGCGACGCGGCGGTACGCAGGCGCCTCGACACGGGTCCGGGGGAGTGCTGCCGGCGATGTCGGAGGACAGGGGAGCGAGGGAGGGACGGACGGACGTACCGTGAACCGATTCCTCAGGGAGTCGGACTTCCGCCGGCCCCGGAGCGGGTCGGTCGTCCCCGCTCCCGCTCCTCCTCCTGTTCGTGTCCCTGTAGTCGGTCCTGCCTCTGGTCCTGCGTCTGGTCCTGCGCGAGGTGGCCCAGGGCCGCGCTGCGGCTGGTCGCCAGATGGTGCAGTACGAGAACTTGCACGCGTTCGACGTCGCGTTCCGCGATGGCCTGGTAGAGAGCCTCGTGCTCCAGCGCGACGCCCAGCAGGTCGTCGTGCTGTCCCATGAGCCAGCGCAGTCGGCTGCGCAGGACGCGCTCGAGTTCGTTCAGCAACTCGTTGGCGGCCAGGGAGATGACCGTCTGGTGGAAGTCGGCCGCCGCCCGGCGGGCCCGCACCGCGTCGCCGGCGCGGGCCGCGTCGAGTTCGGCATCCACCGTCGCGCGCAGTTCCGCCAGTCCGGCGCGCGTGTGCCGTTGCGCGGCGAGCCGGAACGACAGGGTTTCGAGGCCCGAACGGACCTCGTCGAGATCGGCGACGTCGCTCGCGGTGAACTCGCGTACCACGGCCCAGGTCCGCGGCCTCGGGGTCACCAGGCCTTCGGACACCAGCGTTCTGAGAGCCTCGCGGACGGGAAGCCGGCTCACACCGAGCGCATCGGCCAGCTCCCGCTCGACCAGGCGGCTGCCCGGCCGTCGCACACCGTCGAGGATCTCGTCGCGCAGCTGCCGCGTCACCCGCTCGGACTCGGGTATGAAGTCGCCTGACGCAGTCATCGCCGTTTTTCGTCCTTCTTCCCGTCCCTCGACGCGTCGGCTGCGGCCGTGCGGAACGGCAGTCGTGCGGTCCGTCAGAGTACCCCACGGCCGGCGCGGCCACCGGGCCGGCCGCCGACCGGGGCGAGGGAGCGCGCGAGAGCGTCAGCCGGTGTGCCAAGGCCAGTTGAGGATCTGCTTGGGCCGCGGTCGCGCGTACGTGCGCACCTTGGACGTGGACAGGCCGAGGCGGACCAGGGACTCGGCGATCGTCACGGCGGCGGCCACCCCGTCGACGACGGGAACGCCCGTCCGTTCCACCACGCGTTCGGCGAGGCCGGCCATGCCTCCGCAGCCCAGGCAGATCACCTCCGCCCGGTCCTCCTCCACCGCCCGGGCGGCCTGTTCGGTGATGGCGTCCACGGCGGCCTGCTCGTCCTGTTCCAGTTCGAGCACGGCGAGCCCGCTGGCGCGCACGGAGGCGCACCTGGCGCTCAGTCCGGCAACGGCCAGCCGTTCCTCGATGAGCGGAACCGTACGGTCGAGCGTGGTGACGACGGAGTAGCTGCGGCCGAGGAACTGGGCGGTGCTCGCCGCTGCTTCGGTGATGTCGACGACGGGCACGTCGAGCAGCTCCTGCAGCCCTTCCCGGCCGTGTTCGCCGTATCCGGCCTGGATCACCGCGTCGAACGGCTCGGAGTGGGCGCGGACGGTCTCCATGACGGCGACCGCGGCGAGGTAGCTCTCGTAGTTGCCCTCGACGGACTCCGCGCCGAAGAGGGGGGTCAGCGGGACGATCTCGGTGCCCGGCGAGGCCGCGTCGGCCGCCTGCTTGCCGATCGCGTCGGTGATGGACTGGGTGGTGTTGACGTTGACCACGAGGATGCGCATGAAGTGGGGTCTCCTGCTGGGTCGGGCTATTCCGCGGTGACGGCGATGGCCTCGCCGTCCACGTCGTGCACCGGCGCGGCACGGTCGGCGATGGCCGCGTACATCACGGCGGCGACGATCGCGCCGATGAACCAGGAGAACCCGGCCGCGGCGTGGAAGAAGGGCACCAGAGCGACGACGACGGCGATCGCGGCGCTGGGGACGAAGGCGGCGACGGCCCGCGGGTTGTAGCCGCGGCGGTAGTGGTACTCCGCGTTCGTGTCCTCGGTGTAGAGGGCGGGCACGTTCACGCGGGACTTCCGCAGCAACCAGTAGTCGGCCATGATCACGCCGAAGAGGGGGCCGAGCAGGGCGCCGAGCCCGCCGAGGAAGTAGTTCACGACGACCGGGCTGTCGTACAGGTTCCAGGGTGTGATCACCAGGCCCAGGACCGCGCTGACCAGACCCGCACGGCGGAAGTCGAGCCGGTGCGGGAAGAGGTCGACCAGGGCGTAGATCGGTGCCACGAAGTTGGCCAGCAGGTTCACCGCCACCGTCAGCGCTATGAGGGCGAGCGAGGCGAGGGTCAGCAGGAACATGTTGGGGATGGTCCGGACGATGTCCGTGGGACTGGTGATGACGCGCCCGTCGAGGCTGAACTGGGCTCCGCTGAGGACCGCCACGATGCCGGCGAAGAAGAGCATGTTCACCGGAATGCCGATCACGTTGCCGCGGACGATGGAGCTGCGGCTCTTCGCGGACCGCGTGAAGTCGCAGAAGTTCAGTACGAACGTCCCGTAGATCACCACCCACAGCGCGGCGGCCTGCAGGATCTGCAGCCACATCGCGCCGCCGGTGAGCGGGGCCCCGTTGGACAGGGAGATCGAGCCGTCCGCGCGGACGAACATCCACACCGCGAGGGCGCACATGGTGATCAGGGTGGTGGGTGCGGCGAAGGCCATGTACCGGCGGATCATCTGCATCCCGTAGCTGACGATCAGCACCTGCAGGGCCCACAGGACCATGAAGGTGATCCAGCCGAGCGTCGACTGGCCGAGCACGGAGTTCGTGTCCAGCGCGCTCAGCTCGGGGAACATGGCCACCAGGAGGGCGCTCAGGACCACCGAGGCGAGATAGGTCTGGATACCAAACCAGGCGATAGCGACGATGCCTCGGACGGCGGCCGGTATTTTCGCCCCCTTGATGCCGAACGCGATGCGGCTCATGACGGGGAACGGAACACCCGTCTTGTGCCCCATGAATCCGGACAGGGTCAGCAGGAGGAAGAGCAGGACGGACGCGAGCGCGAAGGCGGCCAGGATGCCCCACACGTTCAGCCCGAGCGCGAACAGGCCGATGGCGAACGCATAGTTGCCGAGACTGTGCACGTCGTTGGCCCAGAGCGTGAAGACGTTGTAGGCGCCCCAGCGGCGCCCTGTTCTCTTCGTCGGGGCCAGGTCGTACGTGTACAGGCCGGCGCTGGTGCCGGTGTCGCCGGTCTCGACGGACGAGCGGCGGTCTTCCAGGGCAGTCATGCAGGACTCCTGGGATCGGGACGCAGGGAAGGGGGAAGGGGAAGTGGGGAGTTCCGTAATGCGGAAGCGGGATTTCGTAAACCAGAACGTAGTTTTCGCGAAACGGCACCGTCAAGGGGTGTGCAGAAAAATGGCATACCATTTGCCGCCCGTCCAGGGTCCGCCCATCCGCCCGCACGGGCACCGCGCGGCCCGACGGAGCCACCCGGCCACACCGACACCCGCCCAGGCGTTGCCCGGCTCCACGGTCGCGGTATGCGTTCGGCCGCGCGGACTTGAGCCTCTCCCCGGGGGAGAGTCCACGGTGGCGTCATGAACAGCAACGATCTCGACGGACGCCTCGCCGTGGTGGCGGGCGGCAGCAAGGGAACCGGGCTGGCGACGGCGAGCCGGCTCCGAGACGCCGGGGCGCGGGTCGTCACCATCGCCCGTACGCCGCCGGAGACGGCCGACCCGCTCTTCGTCCGCGCCGACCTGAGCTCCCCCGAGGGCGCCGCGTCCGCGGCCGCGGCGGTGGCCGGGCTCGTCGGCGTGCCGGACATCCTGGTGCACGTCGTGGGCGGCTCCAGCGCTCCGGCCGGCGGGTACGCGGTGCTCGACGACGACCTGTGGGCGCGGGAGCTGGCGCTCAACCTGTTCCCCGCGGTCCGCCTGGACCGCGCCCTGGTCCCCGCGATGGCGGCCCGCGGGTCGGGCGCCGTGGTGCACGTGACCTCCGTCCAGCGCCGGATGCCGCTGCACGACTCGACACTGGCGTACGCCGCCGCCAAGAGTGCCCTGGCCACCTACAGCAAAGGGCTCGCGAACGAGGTCGCGCCCGCCGGTGTCCGGGTCAACGCGGTCGCGCCCGGCTTCATCCGCACCGACGGTGCCGAACACCTCCTCGCACGCCGGATGAGCGAGGGCGGCATCACCCGGCAGGCCGCGCTCGACGAGTTGATGCGCGTCCTCGGCGGCATCCCGCTGGGACGGCCCGCGGAGCCGGAAGAGGTGGCGGAGGTGATCGCCTTCCTGGCCTCGGACCGGGCGAGCGCGATCACCGGCGCCGAGCACGTGGTCGACGGCGGCACCATCCGCACTCTTTGAACCCGCTGAAACCTCCACGCCCTCTGCGCCACGTTTCCCTCACCACGACACAGGATGAAGAGCATGAAGAACGCCCAGGAGTTCGCCGAGGAGTACTTCGCCGCGGCGACGGACACCGACCAGGAGCGCTACGCCGCGCTGTTCGGTGACGGTGCCGTCGTCCACGACGACGGCCGCAGCCACCAGGGGATCGCGGCGGTGCGCCGCTGGCGCGCCGAGGTCCCGTCCGTGCGCTACGGCCTGCGCGAGGTCACCGGCACGGCCACCGCCTGCCAGGCCGTCGCGGAGGTCTCCGGCGCCTTTCCCGGCAGTCCGGTCACCCTCCGCTTCACCTTCGAACGCGACACACAGGGGAAGATCACCCTGCTGGACATCACACCCTGAAACCGTGACCCGGCCGGGACCGGACACGTACGACGACGAGGAGGACCGCGTGAGCGAGCGACTGACGATCGGGGAGTTCTCCCGCGTCACGCACCTGAGCATCCGCACGCTCCGCCGCTACCACGAGCAGGACCTGCTCGTCCCCGCGGAGGTGGACCCGGCCACCGGCTACCGCTACTACGCGCCCGCGCAGGTCCGGCCCGCACTGACGATCAAACGGTTCCGCGACCTCGACCTCCCGCTGGCGGACCTCCGGCGCTTCCTGCAGGCCGAGTCCGCCGGCGGTGGCGAGGCGGGCCGCGCCGCGGCGCAACAGGTCGTCGCAAGCCACCTCCGCCGCCTCGAGGACCGGCTCGGCCGCACCCAGCGGGCCGTCGAGGCGCTCCGTGAACTCCTCGACCCGGCGGCGGAGCGGACCGTCGGCGTCGAGGTCCTCCCGCCCCAGCGGGTCCTCGCCGTGTCCCTCGACGTGCCCCACGGAGCCGACCTGAGCTGGTACGACGCCGCGATGCGCGACCTGGACGCAGCGGCCGGCCGGCGCCCGGTGCTCCCGCCGGGCGGCCGGTACGAGCACGAACTGTTCACCGAGGGCCACGGCCGCGCCACCGTCTACCTCCCCGCCGAGGCGCCGCTGCCGCCGGACGCACCGGCCACCGTGCGCGAGGTCCATCTGCCGGAGCGGACCGCCGCCGTCGCCACCCACGCCGGCCCCCACGACGATCTCGACCTCACCTACGCCGCCGTGGGCTCCTTCGCCGCCCGGAACGGCCTGCGCCCGCAGAACCTCGTCGAGGAGGTCTACCTCGTCGGGCCGCGCGACACCGGCCGGCCCGACCGCTGGCGCACCCTCGTCGCGTGGCTGATCACCCCCGGCACCGGCCGATCGCCCGCGTCGAGCACGGTGCCGCCGGAGCCGTGACCCCGCCACCGCCGTGTCCGGCGGCGGCCTCGGGGCTTCGGCCACGGCGCGCGGTGGACTCAGCCCGCCAGGTGGGTCGCCACCGAGCGCATCGCGTGGCGCAGGGCCGGGCCGACCTCCTCGGGCGCGTCGAGGGTCTCGAAGCCGTGGTGGCCGTTCGGGACGTCGACCAGCTCCAGGCGCGCGCCGCAGTCCTCGGCCGCGGTCACGAATGCCTCCACGGTGGCGGCGATCTCGGCTGTCTCCCGGCCCGCACGGAGGAGGACGACGGGCAGGGCACCCGCGTGCGCGACCGCCCGGACCGGATGGAACCGGCTGCCGGCCAGCCCCCAGTTGGGCAGCGGCGCCAGGATCGGGTAGGAGGCGGCCAGGCAGCGCAGCCAGGCCGGGGGCTTCGTCAGCCAGTCCGCGGTGAGCAGGCCGGCACCGGAGAAGAACCACAGGGCGACCCGGTCGGCGTCCACCCGGGGATCGGCCCGCACCAGTTCCACCGCGGCGGTGACGTCCGCGGCGGCGCGCCCGTAGTCGCCGACGTCGTGCAGCCGGTGGTCGAGGGTCACGCCGACCAGGCCCGCGGCGGCCGCCAGGCGGGCGTACCCCACCAGGGTCGGCCAGTCGCGCGGCGTGGGCCGGGCCCCGGCGGGCACCGGACCGCCGTGCACGAACACCACGGCCGGCCGCGGGCCCTCCGCTTCGGGGACGTACAGGTCGACATGTGCCCTGCGGTCCCTGGGCAGCTCGGGCACGTCGATCGGGAACGGGCGCAGATGGGCGGGCGGCGCGCCGCCGTCGGCCGGCCGCAGACGGTGCCCCTCGCCGGCCGCGGCCCGCAGCAGGACGTCCGCCAGTTCGGCGGGGCACGACAGCATCGGCCAGTGCCCGGTGGGCAGTTCGAAGAAGGTGACCCGGGGGTCGGCCAGGGCCGCCGACACGGGGTCGCCGAAGTCGACGAGCCGCTGCACCAGGTCGATGCCGACGCCGTTGCCGGTGCACAGCACCCCGGTGGTGGGCACCGCGGCCACCGCTCCGGTCAGCCGCAGCGGCTGGAGCAGGGTGCCCAGCGGCTGCGGCGCGGCCAGGGCGGTGAGCCGGTCCAGCGCCGCGTCGGAAACGCCGGCGGTACTGCCCCAGCGCTGCCACACGTCACGATCCGGCGGCGCCAACTCGCCGTCCGTCTCACCCCGGTCGGCGCGCTCGGCCAGATGCGCGCGCACGGCCTGGTCCGGTACGGCGGCCAGCGCCGGGAGGCCGTTCTGCGGCATCCCGCAGTCCAGGTACACGACGCGGGCGATGCGCTGCGGACGCCGGTCGGCGGCGCCGAGCACCGGATGGATGCCGTAGTCGTGGCCGACGAGCACGATCCCCCGGCCGGACACCGCGTCCACCGCGTCGATCGCCGCGATCACGTCCGCGATGTGCGTCTCCAGATCGACGCGGGCCGACGCGGCGGGGCGGCCCGCGTCGACTCCGGTGAGCCGGACCGCGTGCACCTCACTGCCCGCCGCGGTCAGCCGCGCGGCCGTCTCCTGCCACACATGGGCGCCGGTGAACACGCCCGCCACCATGATGAATACGGTCATGGCCCTCTCCTCGGGTCCGTCGCACGACGTCGCGCCGGTCGCGTACGCCGTGGCCCGCGCACCGGGGCGTAGGCCCGGCCCGCGTGCGCCGGTACCGTAGGAACTCCCCCGGAGGGAGGTTCAACTGTCCACGTCGCGCGAGGTCTTCTGGAGCATCGGCGAGCTGGCCGAGCGTGCGGGTGTCACCGTGAAGAGCGTCCGCTTCTACTCCGACCGGGGCCTGCTGCCCGAGGCGTCCCGTACCGGCGGCGGGCACCGCCGCTACGGCCCCGAGGCGCTGGAGCAGCTGCGGCTGATCCGCTCCCTGCGCGCCCTCGACCTGCCACTGCCCGAGGTGCAGCGCGTCCTCGAGGACGACGACGCGGCGGGCCGTGTGCTGGAGGACGCCGTCGCGGGCCGGCTGCGCGAGCTGGGCAGCGAGCTGAGGGCGCTCCGCTGGCGGGAGGCGGCGCTGCGACTGGTGCGGGAGTCCCCGTCCGCGGAGCGGGCCGACCGGCTGCGGCTGCTCGGCGCGGTGAGCACCCCGCCGGACACGGCACCGCTGGCCCGGTTCTGGCGTGCCTGGCTGCCGCCGCGGATGCCGGCCCGGGAGACGGCGGCGTTCCTGGAGGTGGCCGTTCCGCAACCGCCCGACGAGCCGGACCCGGCGCAGGTGCTCGCCTTCGCCCGGCTGCACGCGATGACGACGGCTCCCTGCCCGCCCGGCCGGCAGCCCCAGCCGGAGGTGCACCGGGTGGCCGGGGCCCGCGGTGCGGCCCTGCTGTACGCGGGCCTCGCCGAGGCGTACGAACTCGCGGGCCCGCAGCTGCGCCGGGCACGGGAGCCGTACCCGGGTGAGGCGCTGGACGCCTACGTGGCGGCGTACGCGAGCGCCTACGGCACCCCGGACAGCCGGGAGTTCCGCCGCCTGCTGGCCGGGCGGCTCGCGGCCGAGCCGCGGCTGGACCGGTACTGGGAGCTGACGGCCGTGGTGCTCACGCCGCCGGGCGGCCGGCCGGAGCCGACCCCGGGTGCCGCGGACGACTGGCTGCGTGCGGCGCTGGAGCGGGAGAACGCCGAAGCGGCGTAGACCGCGTGCAGGAAGCCGCGGCTCGCGGACGGCGAGAGGACGCTGCGGTCCGGCGTCGAGCGCCACCGTGCCGATGTCCGCCCGGTCAGCCCACGCGGACCGTGCGGATCGGCCCGTCGCCACGGCCGGTCGTCAACCCCGCGTCACGAATCCGCAGGGGCCGCCCGGACCTCTTCAGCGGAAGCGGACGCCCTGCCCGTCAGGGCAGGCGTCGAACCGGTCGGCCCGCCCTGCGCACCCCGACGCCGTCATCACGCCGCGCCGGAACCAGGCCGGCCGGCACGCCGACCGCGCCGCGGCCGACCGCACCGGGCCGGGGACGCTCCGGCGCGGTCGGCGCGAAGCGGCGGAGGGACGTCCGGCGCCGTGGCGCCACGGACGAACGGTCACACCGTGGGACCACGACAGGGCGGTCGGTGTCGTGGGACCACGGTGGGATGGTCGGTGTCGTGGGACCACGGCGGGATGGTCAGCGTCGTGGGCCCACGGTCCCACGGGACGGGGGATTGAGTTCGAGTTCGGCCCAGACCACCCGTCCCGGTCTGCCCGGTGTGTGGCTGACCGCCCAGTCACTGCTGAGCGCGTCGACCAGGAGCAGTCCGCGGCCGTTCTGGTCGTCGGGGCCGGGCCGGCGCAGCAGGGGCAGTTCGGGGCTGCGGGCCTGGTCCTCCACCTCGATGCGCACCCGGTCCGCGGTCACCCGCACCCGGCACACGATCCGGTCGCCGGCCGAGTGCGTGAGCGCGTTGGTGACCAGTTCCGAGGTCACGATGACAGCGTTGTCGCATATGTCGGTCCCGGCACCCCGCGCGGCGAGCAGTTCCCGCACACCGTCACGTGCGGTGCGTACGGAGGCCGGGGACGCCGACAGGTCGAACGCACGGGTCTCACGCGGCGCGTGGGCGACGGGGGGCCCGGAGGCGAGACGGCCGAGGCCGTCCGGCTGGGGGAGTGGAGCCGTTCGCTCGCCTCCGGGCGTTCTTGGGGAGGGCTCGTTCCTGGCGGGGTGCAGCGGGCTGGGTAAAGGGAGCCGAGCCATCTCCGTGGGCCTTTCGTCATGCCTGCGCACCTGGGGGGTCCGTCGTGCACCGGACGGGGTCAGCCGACCGGTTCTCTGCGGCCCTTGATCGGGACCGGGGGACGGTGGGAACACTCTGGCACCGGTCAACCGCAGCTCGCAACCGGCAAGTTGAAAATTGCATTCGACTGCGTGCATGCTGCTTGCGACGACAAGTGATCGCATGTGTTCGTGCCGAGTGCACACATGAGACGGTGAGCGCGGAACACCCGATGCGAGGGAGCGAGGCGTGACCGCGGAGACCGACTGGGGCGGTGCCCCTTCCGTCCTGCGCATGATCCTCGGCAGACAACTCGAGGAGTTGCGCAGCCGCGCCGGCCTGACCTACCAGGAGGCCGGGGCGGCGATCGGCGTCAGCCACTCCACGATCCGCCGGATGGAGGCCGCCAAGGTGGCCCGGCTCCGGCTGGCGGACGCCGAGAAACTGCTCCGGGTCTACGGAGTGACGGACGAGCAGGAGATCGACACCTTCCTGAAGTCCGTCCGCGAGGCCAACAAGCGTGGCTGGTGGCACACCTACCGCGACGTCATGCCGGACTGGTTCGCCGCCTACCTCAGCCTGGAGCAGGCTGCCCTGCAGATCCGCGCCTACGAGAGCCAGTTCGTGCACGGCCTGCTGCAGACCAGGGAGTACGCGCGTGCCCTGCTGACCGCCGCCAACCCGCACGCCCCGGCCGAGGCCACCGAACGCCGGGTGGCGCTGCGGATGCGCCGGCAGGAACTGCTCGCCCGTGACACACCGCCGCGGGTGTGGGTGGTGATGGACGAGACGGTGCTGCGGTGGCCGGTCGGCGGCACGGACGTGATGCGCGCCCAGATCGACCACCTCATCGAGGTGCAGCGGCTGCCCCAGGTGACGCTGCAGATCATGCCGTTCACCAACGGCCCGCACCCGGCGATGCGCGCCGGCGCCTTCCAGCTCTTCCGCTTCCGGGCACGCGAACTGCCCGACGTCGTCTACCTCGACGGCCTGGTGGGTGCCGTCTACCTCGACAAGGGCGACGACGTGGTGGTGTACCGGGAAACCCTCGACCGGGTGAGCGCCCAGGCGACGCCCACGAGGAGGACCGAAGCGGTTCTCGAACGGATCCGCAAGGACCTCTGAGGCGGCCGCCGCCGAGCCCCCGACCCGGGTGGGGCGGCGCACCCGCCGAGCCCCGACCCAGCTCCCCGACCTGCGAAGGAGACACGAAGTGCCCGAGACGGGATGGTCGGCCGACCGCATCGACACCGAGAACGCGCACTCCGCGCGGATCTACGACTACATCCTCGGCGGCAAGGACTACTACCCGGCGGACCGCGAGGCCGGCGACGCGATGGCCCGCGAGTGGCCCGCGCTGCCCGTCCACATGCGGGCCAACCGGGACTGGATGAACCGGGCGGTGCGCTGGCTCGCCGAGGAGGCGGGGATGCGCCAGTTCCTCGACATCGGCACCGGCATCCCCACCTCTCCGAACCTGCACGAGATCGCCCAGTCGGTGGCCCCCGAATCCCGCGTGGTCTACGTCGACAACGACCCGATCGTCCTCACCCTCTCCCAGGGCCTGCTGTCCAGCACACCCGAGGGCCGGACGGCGTACATCGAGGCCGACTTCCGTGACCCGGCGAGCATCCTGGACGCCCCCGAGCTGCGGGAGACCCTCGACCTCGACCGGCCGGTGGCGCTGACCGTCATCGCCATCGTCCACTTCGTGCTGGACGAGGACGACGCCGTCGGCATCGTGCGGCGCCTGCTGGAGCCGCTGCCCCCGGGCAGCCACCTGGCGATGTCCATCGGGACGGCGGAGTTCGCCCCCGAGGAGATCGGGCGGGTGGCGCGCGAGTACGCCGCGCGCAACATGCCGATGCGGCTGCGCACCCTCGACGAGGCCCACGCGTTCTTCGAGGGTCTGGAGCTGGTCGAGCCGGGCATCGTCCAGGTGCACAAGTGGCACCCGGACGGCACCGGCGAACAGGGCATCCGCGACGCGGACATCGGGATGTACGGGGCGGTCGCCCGCAAGCCGTAGCGCTCCGCGCAGGGGCCCCGGGCGGGTCCCGGCGGCACCGTCACCTCACCACCGTCTCCCAGGTGTCCACGGCGTAGTGCACCGTCATCCCGTGGCGCTCGTACAGCCGGGGCGCGCCCGTGGAGTTCTCCGTGTCCACGCCGAGCCCGACGGTGTCCCGCCCCCGCGCCGCGAAGGCCGCGAACGCGTGCCGCAGCAGGAAGCCGCCCAGTCCCCGGCCCCGCGCCGCGGGCAGGACGCCGACGCTGCGGATCCACCCCATGGCCTCGCGGTCGTCGCGCGCGAGCAGGAAACCGGCATCACCCAGGTCGTCGGTGGCGACGATCCACACCAGGGACCAGTCCAGGCCCTCGGCACCGATGTCGTGCAGCCACGCGTCGAAGGTGCGCGGCTGGAAGTCGAAGTGCCGGGCGAAGGAGGCCTGGTACAGCTCGTGCACGCGCGAGCGGTCCGCCCGCGTCGCGCAGCTGCGCACCGTGACGCCGGCCGGGACCTCCGGCAGTCGGTCCCGTGCCGGGTCCAGGGGGCGGTGCAGCACGTGGTAGCGGCGCACCACCCGCCAGTCGCGGGCGTACAGCACAGCGGTGTCGAGGGTCGGCGCCGCATTGAGGTGCAGATGCACCACCGCCCGCGCCGCCCCGTTCTCCCGGGCCTTCTCCAGCGCCCGGTCCTCCATCGCCGCCAGCATCCGGGCGGCGGCCTCCTGGTGTTCCGGCAGCACGTACTGGTCGATGTCGATGCGCTCGCCGCCGGACTCGTCCCACAGCAGCCCGTACGCCACCGGCCGGCCGCCGTCGGACATCAGCCAGGAGTCACGGTCCAGATCGATCCCGGGACGCTTGAGGTCGGCCTCGACGGTGTGCAGATCGGTCTCGGGCCGGCCGATCTCGATCTCGTCGACCCGGTTGAGCAGGTCGGTGACGGCGGGGGCGTCGGTGAGTGCGACGGGACGCAGTGAGGAGGACACGAGGACCAAGAGTCGGGGCACGGGCCGCGCGGCGCAACGGCTTTTCCCGCCCGCGGGAGCCGGCCCGGCGCAACAGCGCCCGCCAAGTGCGCGAAAAGATCGCGGAGTTCTTGCGAGCCGACGGCCGCGCTGTCGCCGGCGGACCCACCGGCTGAGGCGGGCCGGGACGAGCCGGTCCGCCGATCCTGCCGATAGAGGACAGGATCCGACCTACTTCCCTGCGACGGTTCTCCCGTGTCCGACAACGACTACGAACAGAGGGACCCGATCACCGTGACCGTCACCACCACCACCGACCGCCCCGTCCTCGACGAGGAGCGGGCCGACCTGCTCGCCGCGCTCGCCGCCGTGCGCAAGGCCATCACCGACGCGACCCGCGGGCTGAGCGACGAACAGGCCGCCGCACGCCCGACCGTGAGCGCACTGTGCCTGGGCGGGCTGGTCAAGCACGTCACGGCCGTCGAGGACAACTGGCTGCGCTTCGTGACCGACGGCCCGTCGGCGATGCGCTACGACCTGCCCGACGGCGTCACCTGGGCCGACCTGCTGGCCGGCACCGCGCGGGAGATCCCGCAGTGGGCAGCCGACCACGGGAACAGCTTCGTCATGCAGCCCGGCGAGACCCTGGCCGGAATCGTCGCACGCTACGAGGAGGTCGCCGCCCGCACCGACGAGATCGTCGCCGCCGTGCCCGACCTGTCCGCCACCTGGCCGCTGCCGGAGGCACCCTGGCACGAGCCGGGCGGCGTGTACAGCGTCCGCCGGGTGCTGACCCACGTCATCGCCGAGACCGCCCAGCACGCGGGCCACGCCGACATCCTGCGCGAGACGCTCGACGGGCACACGGCCACCTGACCGGCGCCGCTGCCGCCCGACACGCACGGGCCGGCCGGGGCCCCGGCACCTGCTGGTGCGGACGCCCCGGCCGGCCCGGGTGGTCAGCGCGCCGTACGCGCGCGGTGCTGCTCGGTGAGGACCGCCGCCATCAACTCCGGGTCCAGAGCGGAGACGTCGGCGAGGCGCGTCGAGGCGGTGAAGGAGTTCAGCAGGGCCTTGGTGACGCGCAGGGCGGCGGCCGGCCGACGCAGGACGGGCTTCGCCCAGTCGGTGACGGCCGCGTCCAGGGCGTCCTCGGGCACGACCCGCTGCAGGACCGACAGGGTGCGGGCCTCCTCGGCGTCGAAGACCCGTCCGGTGAGGACGATGTCGCGCACCCGCGCGGCACCGGCCTCGCTGATGAGCCGGGGCAGCAGCCCGCCCCAGGCGGTGGGCAGCCCGAGGGCGAGTTCGGGCAGGCGGAACGTCGCCGTGTCGGCGCCCACCCGCAGATCGCAGGCGAGCGCGAGGGCCAGTCCGGCGCCGATGGCGCGGCCCTGGACGCGGGCGATGGTGACGGCCGGGTTGGCGGTGAGCGCGTCGCACACCCGCCGTGCCCTGGTCCCGGAGGCGCGGACGCCGCCGCCGGTGGGGTCGTGGGCGAGGTGCTCGGCGAACTCGCCGCGGTCGCCGCCGAGACAGAAGTCGTCACCGGCCGCGGACAGCACCAGGACCCGCACCTGCGGATCCTGCTCGTCCAGGACGGTGAGGAGGTCGTCCAGCATGGCGTCGGTGACGGCGTTGCCCTGCTCGGGAACGTTCAGCTCGACGGTGAGGAGAGGACCCTGCCGGTGGGTGCGCAGGGTCTTGAGTATTCGCTCGGCGGCGGGTTCGGGGGCTTCGGCGAGGCGCAGGGCGTTCATGTCGTGACCTTCAGGGAGGTGATGCGGCGGAAGACGACCCGGGAGGTGTCGTACGTGGGGGGCGCGGTGGGACGCAGCGTGGGGAAGCGTTCCAGCACCTGGCCGAGCAGTTCGCGGGCCTCCAGCCGGGCGAGGGCCGCACCGAGGCAGTAGTGGGCGCCGCCGCCGAAGGTGAGGTGGCCGCCGCCGCGCCGGATGTCGAAGACCTCCGGGTCGGGGTTGCGGCGCGGGTCGTGGGCGGCGGCCCCGTACAGCACGTGGACGGTGGTGTCCTTGGCGACGGGGGTGCCGGCCAGGACGGTGTCCTCGGCGGCGACACGGGAGTTGAGCCAGACGGGCGGGTCGTAGCGCAGCGTCTCCTCGACGGCGTCGTCGATGTGCTGCGGGTGCGCGCGCAGCCAGGCGGCGCGGGAGGGGTCCTGGGTGAGGAACCACACGGCGTTGGTCAGCAGTACCGCCGAGGTCTCCAGCGAGGCGATGGTGATGAACATCGTCAGGTCGTAGATCACCTGGTCCGCCGCGGCCCGGTCGTCGGGGTACTGGGCGTCCCAGTAGTGGATCCAGCCGGTGAGGACATCGTTGCCAGGGTGGGCCCGCCGGTGCCGGATCAGCTCGGTGAAGTAGGCCCGCATCTCCAGGGTGGCCTGCGCCGACACGGCGAGTTCGCTCTTGGTGGGCAGCAGTTCCTGCGCGTAGACCTGACGGTGGGTGAAGTCCAGGATGTGCGCGTAGTCCTCGGGCGGCAGGCCGAGCCACCGGCCGACGGTCCGCACCGGGAGCCGTTCGCCGACCGTACGGACGAAGTCGGCCTCGCCGTCGCGCAGCTCCTCGGCGAGGTCGTCAAGGAGCTCCGAGACCAGGGCGGCGATACCGGGACGCAGCGCCTCCAGCGTGCCGCGGTCGAACGGATTGCCCAGGGCGCGCCGCTGGCAGGTGTGGGTGGGCGCGTTGAGACGGATCAGGGTACGGGTCATCTCCTGGGTGGCGGGTGCCTGCCAGCGCTCCGGGTCCGGCTGGCGCTCCTGCCAGGCGAAGTCCGGCACCAGCCAGTTCCTGCCGCGCAGGACCTGGCTGCATGCCTCGAACCCGGTGACGAAGTAACCACCCCAGGGGGCACGTACGACGTCCCCCAGGGCGCGCATCTCCTCCCACACGGGGAGGGGATTGGCGTGGCCTTCGCCGGAACGCAGTCGGCGGAGGAGGGCAATGACGGCTCGGCGGTCGGTGGTGGTGCCGCGTATGTCGCCAACGGCGGTCACGCAGAGCTCCTTTGACTGGGCGCTACCGATCGATACCGCCGGAACCTACCCTTCTCACCTCCTGTGTCATGCGCCCCTGTGTGTTGCTCCCGTCACATGCCGTGCATCAGACACGGAATATGTCCAGGAAACTGCTCCAGAAGCCCTTCTTGCGCGACGGCTCCTGCCGCGACGGCGTGGCCGCCTCCGCCGGGAGCGGCTGCTGCGCGCCTCCGGCAGCGGCCCGGTTCTGCAGCGCCGCGGCCATGCGGGTGGCCGGCATGGGGCTGAAGGTCACGGGCAGCGCGACCAGGGCCCGGTGGAACGGCCCGGGACGCCACTCGAGCTGGTCCCCGGGCACGGCCAGGGTCAGGTCGGGCAACGCGTTGAGCAGCCGTTCGATCGCCGTGGTCGCGATGACCTGCGCCGGGTCCTTGGCGGGGCAGGCGTGCGGGCCGGCCCCCCACGCCAGGTGCGCGCCCTTGCTGTGGGTGCGGCGGGCCTCGGCCAGCGCCGGGTCGCTGTTGGCTCCCGCGAAGGAGATCACGACCGGCGTGTTGGCCTCCACCACGTAGCCGCCCAGGTCCACGTCCTGCACCGGGTAGTGGGTGGCGTAGTTGGCGATCGGCGTCTGGTTCCACAGCACGTGATCGAGGGCCTCCTCGATCAGCATGCCGCTCTGCCGGCCGCCCGCGCCGGACAGCAGCAGCAACAGGGCGTTGCCGATGAGGTTGCGCTCGGGCTCCACGCCCGCGCCCATCAGCATCACCAGCTGGTCCTTGAGCTCCTCGTCGGTGAGCCCGGCCGGGTGCTGGATCAGCCACGAGGTGACGTCGTCACCGGGCTGGCGCCGCTTGAGGGCGATCAGCTCCATGAGGCAGGAGGTGAGGTCCTCGTTCGCGCGCAGCGCGTCCTTGCCGTCGAAGATCGCCGACATGGAGGTGGTGAGCGTGTCACCGATGTCCGCCGGGCAGCCGAACAGCTTGTTGAACAGCAGCAGCGGCAGCAGCTTGGCGTAGTCGTTGAGGAGGTCGGCGCGGCCCCGCTCGCTGAACTGGTCGAGGAGGTAGTCGGCGATCGGCTCGACGTCACGCCGGATCCGGGTGATGTTGAGCTGGGCCAGACTGTCGACCACCGCCTTGCGCAGCCGCAGGTGCACCGCACCGTCGGTGAACAGGCAGTTGGGCCGGTACGCCATCATCGGCAGCACCGGGTTGTCCATGGCGATGCGGCCCTCGTTGAGCGCCTTCCAGCGGCGGGCGTCACGGGCGAACAGCTCGGTGTTCTGCAGCACGCGCAGCGCCGTCTCGTGCCCCACGACCAGCGTGGCGTCCGCGCCGGGGGCGAGTTCGACGGGACCGGCCGGGGCGTGGGCGCGCAGCCGGTCGTAGACCTGCTGCGGGTCGGCGGCGAACGTCGCGTCGTGCATGGGGCATCTGCTGACGGTCGCCGCAGAGGTGGGTTGAGGATCCATGAAGTCTTCCTTAGTGATCCGGGAACGGCCGTTCCCGGGCCGGGGGCGCGTGGCGGTCAGGCCGCACGTTCGAGCAGATGTCTCACCAGGGCGATCAGCGCCCGGGCGGAGGACTGCTGGTCGCGGGCGTCGCAGTAGACGACCGGGGTGTCCGGGAGCAGGTCGAGCGCCTCGCGCACCTCCGCCTCGCTGTAGGTGGCAGCGGGGTCGAAGCAGTTGACGGCGATGGCGTATTCGAGGCCGTAACGCTCGATGAGGTCGATGACGGGGAAGGTTTCCTCCAGCCGCGCGGGGTCGACCAGGAGCAGCGCTCCGAGCGCGCCGCGCGCCATGTCCTCCCACAGCTGCATGAAGCGCTGCTGTCCCGGGGTGCCGAACAGGTACAGCACCAGGTCGTCGCTGAGGGTGAGGCGGCCGAAGTCCAGGGCGACCGTGGTGGTGGTCTTGTCCGCCACGCCCCGGAGGTCGTCGACGTGGACGGACGCCTGGGTCATCTTCTCCTCGGTGCGCAGCGGAGTGATCTCCGACAGCGAGCCGATGAAGGTCGTCTTGCCCACGGCGAAATGCCCGACGACCAGGATCTTGGCGGCGTTGGTCACCGCGCTGGAGACGTAGATGGACTTCTGGGCCGTCTCAGCCGATGAGGGATTGGAGTCCATGCAGAACCTTCTCGAGGGTCGCTCTGTCAACGTTCTGGGCCCGGGGCGGCTCGGCCCGGCGCAGCAGGTGCCCCTGTTCCGATAAATCGGTGAGCAGCAGCCGGGCCACGCCGACGGGCAGGCCGAGGTGGCCCGCCACCTCGGCGACCGACAGGTAGCCACCCGCGCACAGCTCCCAGATCGCCCGCACCTCGGGTCCGGCTCCCAGCGGAAGCGTCCGCTCGGGAGCCAGGGTCACCAAGGTGTGCAGCGCCAGTTCGTCGGACGACGGCAGGCTCCGGCCGCCCGTGATGACGTAGGAGCGGACGAAGTCACTGGTGACGGGTGCTTCCTCGCCTGGCGTGGTCATACGCCGACACCGTTGTCCGAGCGCGGCGCCACACTCATCGCCTTGCTCAGCGCGACCACCGTCTTCTGCATCCGGAACGACATGGCCTCCATGTCGACGTCCAGTGCCGCCGAGACGGCGAGGTAGGCGCCCTGTCCGGCGGCGATCAGGAAGATCCAGCCGCCGTCGTACTCGAGGAGGGTCTGCTTCCAGATGCCGTGCCCCGCCCCGACGAAGCCGGCGACCGCCCGGCTGAGGGACTGCATGGAACTCATCGCGGCGGCGTTGGTCTCCGCGTCGTCGCGTGAGATGTCGTCCGAACGCTGCAGCAGCAGGCCGTCACCCGACACGAGGACCGCGTGGCGGGCACCACGCACCTCGAGCACGTCGTTCAGCACCCACGACAGGTCGGTGTTCACTGGTGGTCAGGTCCTTCCGTGGTGTTGGTCCGCCCGAGCTGGGTGCCGCGCGCGAACGCACCGAGGCGCGACGCGGTCACCTCGCCGGCCGACTCGGTCGTCTGCGCGTCAAAACCGGTCGTCTCCTCCGGGGCCGGCACCACCGCGATGGGCCCCTGGCGCCGACGGCGCTTGGGCAGCCCGCCGGTGGTCGTGCCCACCACGTGGGAGGGACCCACGGGTACGGGAGCCAGCCGGTGCGGCGTGCTCTCCTGCTCCTGGGCCGCGGGTTCCCGGGCCGGTTCGACGGGGGCGACGGCGTCGGCCGTCAGGAGCTCTTCCGGTACACGGATCACAGCACGCACTCCGCCGTAGGGGGACACCGAGCCGACGGAGACGGTGAATCCGTAGCGCGCCGCGAGCATGCCGCACACCGCGAATCCGAACCGGGGCGGGTCGCCCAGACTGGTGATGTCGACCGGGCCGTCCGCGGACAGCAGGGCCGCAGCACGGTCCTTGGTCTCCTGGTCCATGCCGAGGCCGGCGTCGTCGACGATGAAGCACACGCCCGTCGGCACGGACTGGATGTTGACCTCCACCGGTGTGCCCGGTGCGCTGTACGTCGTCGCGTTGTCCAGCAGCTCGGCCAGGACCACCGCCACCGGCTCGACGGCCTTGCTGGAGACGGCGACGCTGACCTGCGCGTGGATGCCCACCCGGTTGAAGTCCTTGATGCGGCCCTGCGCACTGCGCGCCACGTCGTAGACGGTGGCGACGCCCTCGCGCCGGCCCAGCCATCCGCCGCAGAGCACCGAGATGCCCTTGGCGCGGCGGCTGAACTGGCTGCCGGTGTGGTCCACCGACATCAGGTCGGCGAGCACCTCGGTGTCGTCGCCGTACTTCTTCAGCAGCCCGTCCAGCAGCAGCTGCTGCTCCTCGGCGAGCGACTGGAGGGTGCCCATCGCGGACTTCAGCACGGCCTTGGTGGCCGACTCGGCGTCCGCCCGCACGTCGGCGAGGTCACCGCGGTGCTGGGAGTCCAGGGTGGCGATGTGCCCCTGGAGTTGGTCGACGCGGCCCTGGGCCTGGGCCAGTCCCGTCTCCAGGTCCTTCTTTGTTCTTCGGAGCGCCAGGTTGGTTCTCCGGGCCCGCAGCACTGCGAAGACCGCAGCGACGAGCACCACAAGCAAGATCCACAACAGTGGATCCCCGATCAATGACGTCATGAGACTCTCTTCAAGTCGCATCGCGCCGGGAGCGCGGAAGGTTCGCCTGTCCGTCGGACAGGCCCGGCCGTCGAGCGGCGCGGACCCATGGGCGGGCCTAGCCTCAACTCCTCAGCGATGGGGCCTTAGAGACTGTCCCCCGTACGCGTTCATGACGCGCCGCCAGCCTACTGAAAGTTCGATGATCTTAACAGCTCGTCAGCTGCAACACGCCTGGAGTCGAAGGTACTTGACTACTCTCACCAGACCCACACACCCGGGCGCGTTCCGGGCCTCACGGGGCCCGCCGGGCAACAGGCAATACACCAACTGCCGTGCCCGTTCGCCCAGCTGACGGGCAGGTGGCGGGCGCGCGGACTGCCGTTCATCCCGCCGTCATGCTCCGGTCCGGGTGCGGGCCCGGCGGCTTCCGACCGGGCCGCCGGGCCACAGCCGGGCGGTCAGTCGCGGGCGATCCCGGGAGCGATGTCCTCGGTGGCGGACGGCACGGACCCGGTACGGCCGGCGGCAGCCGCACCGGAGCCGCAGAAGGAGGCCTCCAGAGTGCGTCCGAGGGTGGTGTTCACCGTCCCGTTGTTGGAGGTGTTCGCCAGCGACGTCATGCTGCGGGTGCCGTCGCGGGTGGTGAACGCGTAGGTGTAGTAGCCCTGGACGGTGCCGGTGTGACCGTAGACGGTGGTGCCGCAGGAGAGCTGCCTGCCGCGCAGGCCCAGTCCGTACGACTGCTTGCCGTCCGCGGTGACCGGGACCATGGTGGTCATGTCCCGCAACTGCCGCTCGGGCAGGAGACCGCCGGACAGCAGCGCGGAGAAGAAGCGGTTCAGGTCGGCCGCGTCGGAGATGACCGCTCCTGCGGACTGCGCCCAGGAGACGGTCTGTTCGGTGGAGTCGACCAGCGGCAGCGTGGTGTCGTCCGGACGCAGGTAACCGCGGGCGTGGGAGCCGGTGATGGTGGTCCGCGGGTGGACGTAGGAGGTGTTCTCCAGCTGCAGGGGCTCGAGGATGCGCTCCCGGTAGTGCGTGGCGACGGGCGTGCCGGTGACGTGCTCGATGAGCTGCCCGAGCACCACGAAGTTGGTGTTGGAGTAGCTGTAGGCGGCGCCCGGTGCGTGGTTGAGAGGGTGCGCGGTGGACAGGTCGATCAGCTCCTGGTGGCTGAAGACCTTGGTGCGCACCGCCTCGAAGCCCGGGACGGTGTGCTGGAACATGTCGTTGGTGTAGTCGTACAGCCCGCTGCGGTGACTGAGCAGGTGCCGCACCGTGATGCGGTCGTCCGGCAGCGGTCGGGGCAGGTACCGGCCGGCCGGCGCGTCCAGGTCGACGCGTCCCTCGGCGACGAGCTGGAGCAGCACCACCGCGGTGAACGTCTTGGTGACGCTGCCCGCGCGGAACCGGCGGCCGGTGTCCATGGGCGTGTGGGCGGCGGTGTCGGCCTCCCCGGTGGCGACGCGGTGGCTGGTGCCTCCCTCGTCGATCCTGGTGAGTGCTCCGGGAGCGCCCTGTTCCAGCGCCGTCCTGTGCACCGCGCGCACCGCGGCGGTGTCCGGGGTGGGCAGGGAGGTGCCGTCCGCGAGGGCCGGAGTGGCCGCCAGGGTGACGAGCAGGGTGGAACCGGCGAGCACCGTGCTCACGTGTGTGATCCGCATCCGCATCCGCATCTCTCGGGTGGAGAACTGGAAGGCGTCCCGGGGCCCGGACACTCACCCGGACCGGCCCCGTGCGCCGGGGCGGCCGGGGCTCGGCCCACTGCCTGTCGTGCGGTCGCGCGGTCGCGCGGTCGTCGGACGAGGATCGGTCACCGGCGGCCGGAGGGGCGCCGACGGCATCGTAGTGCACCAGCCGCACCGTATCTGTCACATCGTCAGATCATGGTGCGTGCCGGTGAATCCGGCCGGTTCCGGGTGCGGCACGGGGTACGGTGTGCCCGGTCGTCGCACCGTTCGGGGAATCACCTGCGGGGCGAACCGGTGGAGGTCCGGGAGCGCTTGGCGCGGTAGAGGCCCCGGCCGGTCCGGTCGACGCGCGAGGTGCCGACGAGCCGGTCCAGGGTGCTGCGGACCGCGTTGATGGACCCGCTGTCGGTGTCGCGGCCGAGCGCCGCGGCGACGTCACGGGCCCGCACATCGGTGTCGCCCGTCGTGGCGAGGTACTCCAGTACCTGCTCGGTGAGCCTGCCGTAGGTGCGCGGGCCGTCGCCGGCACCTGCGGGCGCCCGCCCGCCAGGACGGCCCGCGGGCCGGGGCACCCGCACCGCCGTCCCGGTCACGCCGCCGGCCGGCGTGGCGGGCGGCTCGGTCACCTGTGGTGCCGGTACGGAGGCCGCCGGGGTGGCGGCCGGAACGCGCATCAGGGCCTCGAAGGCCCCGAGCGCCCGCCTCACGGAGCTCAAGTGGGCCGCGACGGCGGCCAGTTCCCGCTCCAGCGCCTGCTTCTGCGTCTCCAGGCGGACCAGGTCCCGCTGCAGGCTCTCCGCGGTGATCTCGACGTCATGTGCCGCGCGGGATACGGAAACCATGTGTTCCTCTCGTCCTCCGCCCCTCCACACCGCACGCATCCTATCGCCGCCACGTGTCACCGTCGTCGCGTACATGACGGACGCGGGCGGCCGCGTGGCGGGCTCACACGGTGTCAGCGGGAACCGTGTCACCGAAGTCGTGTCGGTGGGCCCGGCGGTGTCCCGTCCACCCGGTAGTGACGCACCCCGGACGCCCCGCGCGCGACCGCCTCCGGCCACAGGCAGTCCAGGACCGACGCGGACGGCGCGAACAGCGCCGACGGCACCGACTCCCGCGTGAACCACTCCCAGCGAACGATCTTGTCCGGCTCGGTCACCCGGGGCACGCCGGTCGCCGACCCGGTGACGGCGGCCGCCGTCACCCGGGTCAGGCCGTGCACGCCGTCGACGAGCACCGCCAGCACCCGTACGGCGGCCGGAAGCACCGTGAGTCCCGTCTCCTCCGCCAACTCCCGCGCCGCGGCCGTCTCGAAGTCCTCGCCGGCGTCCACCTTGCCGCCGGGCAGTTCCCACCGGCCGTCGTGGCCGAGGCCGAGCAGCACGCGGCCGGCGGGGTCGAGGACGGCCAGGCCGACACCGGTCAGGCCGTGCGCGGCGGGGCGGGCTCGTTCCGGGCGCTCGGCGCCGTGTTCACCTGTGTCCACCCGCCCATTGTGCCGACCTCCGAACCGCGTGGCCGCGGCGCCTCCCACGGACCCTTGACGTGTCCGGGCGTCGAAAATATCTTTCAGCCGCAAGGAGGAGAAGCGAAAGAAAATTTCGAGCAGGGTCCCGCCAGTCCCCACCTCACAGCAAGGCCTGACCGCACCATGAGCGAAGAGAACAAGCACCACGCCACCGCCGCCGCGATCCTCCCCCTGGTCGGAGGAGCCCGGAACGTGACGTCGGTGGCCCACTGCATGACCCGGCTGAGACTGGGGCTGCGCGACAGATCACTCGTCCAGGACGAGCGGCTCAAGGCGCTCCCGGCGGTCCTGGGCGTCGTCGAGGACGACACCTACCAGATCGTGCTGGGACCGGGAACGGTGGCGCGGGTCACCCCGGAGTTCGAGGCGCTGGTCAGGGCGGCGGACACCGGGTCCGAGCCGGACGGTCCGGACCACGGCTCGGACGCCGTGACGGCGGAGTCGCTGGCCGCGCAGGGCGCCGCGCTCCGGGCGGAACGGAAGGCGAGGAACGCCACACCGTTCAAGCTCTTCCTGCGCCGGATCGCCAACATCTTCGTACCGCTGATCCCCGCGCTCATCGGCTGCGGCATCATCGCGGGCCTGAACGGCCTCCTGGTCAACCTGCACTGGCTCCCGGGCGTCACCCCCGCCCTGGCCGCCATGGCCTCCGGGTTCATGGCGCTGATCGCCGTGTTCGTCGGCCTCAACACGGCGAAGGAGTTCGGCGGCACGCCGGTCCTCGGCGGAGCCGTCGCGTCGATCATCGTCTACGCCGGTGTGGCCGACGTCGAGGCGTTCGGCCAGCAGCTCTCCCCGGGGCAGGGCGGTGTGCTGGGCGCGCTGGGCGCCGCATGGCTCGGCGTGTACGTGGAGAAGTGGTGCCGCCGCTGGGTGCCCGAGTCCGTCGACGTCCTGGTGACTCCGACGGTCACCGTGCTGGTGGCCGGGCTGGCCACCCTGTTCGGTCTGATGTTCCTCGCCGGTGAGGTGTCCACCCTGATCGGTGACGCCGCCGACTGGCTCCTCTCGCACGGTGGCGCGGGCGCCGGATTCCTCCTCGGCGGGCTGTTCCTGCCCCTGGTGATGCTGGGCCTGCACCAGGCCCTGATCCCCATTCACACCACGCTGATCGAGGGGGCCGGCTTCACGGTGCTGCTGCCGATCCTCGCGATGGCGGGCGCGGGCCAGGTCGGCGCGGCGATCGCCATCTACTTCCGGCTCTCCCGCAACACCTCGGTGCGCACCACCATCAGGTCCGCGCTCTGGCCCGGCCTCCTCGGCGTCGGCGAGCCCCTCATCTACGGCGTGTCCCTGCCGTTGGGCCGTCCGTTCGTCACGGCCTGCGCGGGCGGAGCCTTCGGCGGCGCGTTCGTCGGTCTCTTCAACCAGCTGGGCACGGACGTGGGTTCCACCGCGATCGGTCCCTCCGGCTGGGCGCTCTTCCCGCTGCTCGACGGAAGTCACGGGATGGGACGGACGATCGCCGTCTACGCGGCCGGCCTCGTCGTCGGCTATGCGGCGGGCTTCCTCGCCACCTACTACTTCGGCTTCACCAAGGCCATGCTCACCGAGCTCAACGCCGCGCCCGCGGACCCGGCGGACCCGAAGGCCGCGGACCCGGCGGACCCGAAGGCCGCCGAGAAGGCACGGGCCGACGAGAAGGTCTGACGGGCCCTCGGCCCGCAGCCCCGATCGCCGCCGGGGACGGCGGTCCGCCGGTACGGCGTCCGTCGGCACCGCAGCACCCGCCGGGCACCGCGGCACCCGCCGGCACTGCCCGTCGCGGGCACGGAACCTCGAACTCCCGGCCGCCGCACGGGCTTCGGCGTCGCGCGGACGAACGGCCCGTGAACGGCCGTACCCGGCCGCCGTGTTGGCCGGGAGCCGGGAGTACGCGGATGTCTCCTGGAACAGATTGCACTGGCGCCGGTCCACTTCCACCTGACTGGAGAAGGCATGAAGCCCAGATACGGACGTGCCGTCCGCAGTACCCGTGTCGCCGCGGTCCTCGCCGCGGCCCTGCTCGCCACGGCGGCCCCGGCGACAGCGGCGGGCGCCGGCACCCCGGGGGACCGCGGCCGGGCGGTCCCGCTGCGGGTGGCGACGTACAACATCCATGCGGGCGCCGGCCAGGACCAGGTCTTCGACCTCGACCGCACGGCCGCGGCGCTGCGCGATCTGGACGCCGACGTGATCGGGCTCCAGGAGGTCGACGTGCACTGGGGCGCGCGCAGCGACTTCGTCGACGAGGCACGGGCGCTCGCCGGGAAACTGGACATGCGGGTCTTCTTCGCGCCCATCTACGACCTGGACCCGGCCACCCCGGGCGGTGAGCGCCGGCAGTACGGGGTCGCCGTACTGAGCCGCCACCCCGTGCTCGACGCCGAGAACCACGAGATCACCCGGCTGTCCACCCAGACGTCCGATCCGGTGCCCGTCCTGACGCCCGGCTTCGCCGAAGTGGTGGTCAACGTGCGGGGCGCGCGGGTGCACGTGTACTCGACGCACCTGGACTACCGGTCGGACCCGTCGGTGCGCGAGGCGCAGGTGGCGGACATGCTGGACGTGCTCGCCGCCGATCGCGGACCGAAGGTCCTGGTCGGCGACTTCAACGCGGAGCCGACGGCTCCCGAGCTGGCGCCGCTGTGGACGAAGCTGCGGGACGCCGCTCCCGGCGGGGGCGGGACGTACCCGGCGCTCGACCCGGTCAAGCGCATCGACCTGGTGACCGTCTCGCCGGGCGTCACCGTCTCCGGTGCCCGGACGGTGGCGAGCACGGCCTCGGACCACCGTCCGGTCGTCGCGGACCTGCTGCTGCACCGCCGCGGTCGCTGAACGGGGCCCGCCTGAGCGTGTCCGGGCGGGTCAGCCCTGCTCGGGCACGCTCATCTCGCCCAGCGCCGACCAGTCGTCCTGCGGCACCGTCGCGTTCACGATCCGGGGCGTGGCCGCGAGATGGGGCGGCAGGGTGCGCTGCGCGGTCCTGAAGTGCTCGGACTGCACGTGCGCCGCCCCCGCCTCGTCGTCGCGGAACGCCTCGACCAGGACGTACTCCGTCGGGTCGTCGAGGCTGCGGGACCAGTCGAACCACAGGCAGCCCGGCTCGGCACGGGTGGCCGCGGTGAACTCGGCGGAGATCTGCGGCCACTGGTCCGCGTACTCGGGGCGGACACGGAACTTGGCGGTGATGAAGATCATCGGGGGCTCCCTCGGTCGTTCTCCCCGCCGGGCCCGGGGCCGGACCCGGCGGGCTTCCATGATCGTAACCGACGTGGTTCAGCGCCCGGCGGCGTCGCGGACGCAGGCCTGGACGTAGTCGCTGAAGGAGTCCGCGAAGGGTTCGCGCCGGGCGACCGCCTCCCGCAGTTCGAGGTCGAACGGGTCCATGAGCTGGACCGGAGGGTTCGGCCCGGCGTCGAGCGGCACCACGAGCGTGTAGCAGTCCTGGTTCTCGTTGGAGATCAGCAGCACGCCCGCGGCGACGTAGTCGTCGTCGCAGTACGGCAGCCCCAGCTCGTCCAGGCCCATCACGTGGTCGTCGGTGCGGGACGCCTGGAACTCGACGGCGCCGTCGACCGCGTACCACTCGACGACCGCTTCGGGCAGGCGGACGCCCAGGTGCCGCTGCCGCTCCGCCAGGATCTCCAGGCGTTCCGGGCACATCCGGGCCGGCAGGCCCGCCCGGGCACACGCCTGCGCGTGGTAGGTGATCGCTGTCATTCCGGTGGACTGTACGCCACCGCCGGCACCCCGCACCCGGACGTCTCACCCGGGCTCCGGCCCCCGGCCGCCCTGGAGCCGCTGCAGGTCCGAGGGGCGCACCTGGACGGCCAGCACGGCGACCAGCGCGGCGAGTACCGCGAAGACCGCCGCCGTGATGAAGGCGGCCGAGACGCCGGCGGTGAGGACCTCGTCCGCCCAGGGCGGCGGCAGCTCTCCGCTCTGCCGGAAGCGCTCGCGCTCGGCCGGTGTCGCCTGCCGCAGGAACCGTGCGATCTGCTGGTCCGCCTCGTTGCCGCTGGCCGTGCCGAACACCGTGACCAGGATGGACAGGCCGAGCGAGCCGCCGACCTGTTGGGTGGCGTTGAGGAGGCCGGAGGCCGCGCCGGTCTCCGGGACGGGGACGTCGGACAGCGCCATCAGCGTCAGCGACACGAACTCCATGCCCATGCCGAGACTGAACACGAGCATCGGGCCGAGCACACTGCCGGCGTACGTGGAGTGGACGTCGGTCAGGGTCAGCCAGGCCAGGCCCGCCGCGGCCAGGATGCCGCCGGCCACCATGAAGGGCTTCGGCCCGTACACGGGCAGGAACCGGGAGGCCAGCCCCGCGCCGATCGCGATGACCGCGCTGACCGGGAGGAAGGCGAGGCCGGCCTGGAGTGGGCTGAAGTCCAGCACGTTCTGGACGAAGAGCGTCAGGAAGAAGAACATGCCGAACATCGCCGCGGCCAGGAACAGCATGATGCCGTACGTGCCCGCGCGGTTGCGGTCGGCGAACATGTGCAGCGGTGTGATGGGCTGCCGGGACCGCCGCTCGATCAGGACGAACCCCGTCAGGACGACGACGGCCGCGGCGAACGAGGCGATGGTGAGGGCGTCCCGCCAGCCGTCCTGCGCGGCCCGGATGAACCCGTACACCAGCAGGACCATGCCCGCCGTGGAGGCGACCGCGCCGGTGACGTCGAAGCGGCCCGGACGGCGCTCGGACTCCTTGATCCAGCGCGGTGCGGCCAGGGCGATGAGGATGCCGATCGGCACATTGACGAAGAGCACCCACCGCCAGTTCAGCCACTCGACGAGCACGCCGCCGGCGAGCAGCCCGATCGCGCCGCCTCCCGCCGACACGGCGGCGAACACGCCGAACGCCCGGTTGCGTTCCGGCCCTTCCCGGAAGGTCGTGCTGATCAGGGCGAGGGCCGTCGGGGAGGCGATGGCCCCGCCCATGCCCTGCAGGGCGCGGGCGGCGAGGAGTTGGCCGCCGTTCTGCGCGAGACCGCCGAGCAGGGAGGCGAGCACGAACAGCAGCACGCCGAACATGAACACCCGCCGTCTGCCCAGGATGTCGCCGGTCCGGCCGCCGAGCAGCAGCAGGCCGCCGAAGGTGAGGGTGTAGGCGTTGACCACCCAGGACAGGCTGGTGGTGGAGAACTCCAGGGAGCGCTGGATGTGCGGCAGCGCGATGTTCACGATGGTGATGTCCAGCACCACCATCAGCTGGCACGCCGCGATGACCAGCAGGGCCATGGTGTTTCCGCCACCGCCGCCCGTCCGGCCGGTGGTCTGTGAGGCGGGGACTGATCGAGGACCGCTGGTCATACGGGGTCGCCCCTTCGGGAGTCCACCGTTCGACCGTACGCTCGCCCTCCGCCCGTCACCACTCGAACAGCCCAGCCCCGAACAGCCCAGCCCCGGACGGCCCTGCACCGGGGACCAGCGACTGGCATCCGGCCCAGGCGCTCCGGCCGCACCGACGCGCGGGTGCACTCCGTCGGCCCGGCGCCCGACGTTCCCGCGGTGACCGGGCCCGCCGGGGCGCCGTACGGCCGTCAGCCGTCAGCCGTCAGCCGTCAGCCGTTGGCGGTCGGCGGTCAGCCGCCGCCGTGCGGCCCTTGCGGCGCTCGACGTACAGCCACCGGCCGGCCGGGCCGGTCCACTCCCGCGTCCACGCCGTCGGCCCGGCGATCCCGCTGAGGGACGAGCCCTTCGGCGCTTGCGACGCGCTGTCCCGGGTCGGGCTCCAGGAACGCTGTGTTCCTCGCCGGCCGGGTGATCGTCATGGCGGCCGGCACCGGACGCGTCCGCGACGTCATCGACTCGACCCCGCCGTCGAACGCGCCGAGGAGTTCCGCCCGATCCCGGGTTCGCCGCACCGCGCAACCGCGCGTGGCACTCCGCCCACCACCAGCAAGGCCGCGCTGCCGTCCCTTCCCGGCATGACGGCACCCGGCGCACGGCCGCCGACCACGGCATCGACGTCCCGGCCCTCCCCGGCCGGCACAACACCGTCGACCACCCGGACTGCCCACCTGAAGGAGCACGGCCCCCGCACTTCATGCTGCGCCCCGTCGGCACACCGCCCACCCAGGCCCCACCGTCCCGGCTCCCGCGCACGCTCCACGAGCGGTCAGAACCGCCTGCCGGGCGGCATGTTCGCCGTGGGCGACGCCTGAGGCGAGGGCGTCCGGCCGACGGCGGGACACACCGGTCCACACGGTGTGTCCCACACCGTTCCACATCGACGCAACCACCGTCACCAACGCGGTTCGCCACCTTCGTGCCGCGACTCCTGCTGCCACCGCCACCGGGTCGCCGCACGCTCCTCCCACACCCCGACTCCTCCTACGGCAACCTCGGCTTCCGGTGCGCCGACGACGCGGCGGACGGGTGAGCACAACCGAGGTGCCCCCAAGCGCCCCTGTCGGGTAGCGTGCGGCACATGTCGAGCCCCGAGTCGGACGAGGTGGGGGCTTTCGGTCACGCCGTCAGCCCCCTGCACCACCGTCCCTGACCTCCCGGTCCGCCGCCCGCCGCCCCGTCGCGGTGCGCGGCCGGACGAGTGCGCCCCGGGGCGCTGACCGCGGTGACGAGACGCCTCAACCGTGCCTCTCCCACCTCGGAGCCCCTCCATGCCTCTCCCGCTGTACCTGCTCGCCGTGGCGGTGTTCGCCATGGGCACCTCGGAGTTCATGCTCGCCGGCCTCGTCCCCGACATCGCCTCCGACCTCGACGTGTCCGTCGGGACGGCAGGCACCCTCACCTCGGCCTTCGCCGCCGGAATGATCGTCGGTGCCCCGCTGGTGGCCGCGCTCGCCCGCGACTGGCCCGTACGGGGCAGTCTCCTCGCGTTCGTCGCCACGTTCGCGGCGGCCCACGCCGTGGGCGCCGTCACCACCAGCTTCCCGGTCCTGTTCGCCTCCCGGGTCGTCGCCGCCCTCGCGAACGCCGGATTCCTCGCGGTGGCCCTGACCGCGGCCGCCGCGCTCGTCCCGCCCGACCGCAAGGGGCGCGCGCTGGCGGTCCTGCTGTCCGGCACGACGGTGGCCACCGTCGCCGGTGTCCCGGCCGGCGCGGCCCTGGGCGCACTGTCCGGCTGGCGGGCCACCTTCTGGGCGGTCGCCGTCCTCTGCCTGCCCGCGGCCCTCGGCGTCGTCCGGGGCCTGCCCGCCCGGCTCGCCGACGCCGACACCGCGGGCCGGCCGGCCCTGCGGGCCGAACTGGCGCAGCTCAAACGGCCGCGCCTGGCCCTGGTGATGCTGCTCGGCGCACTCGTGAACGCCGCGACCTTCGCGAGCTTCACCTTCCTCGCACCCGTCGTCACGGACACCGCCGGACTGGACGACCTGTGGATCCCGGCCGCCCTGGTGCTCTTCGGCGCCGGTTCCTTCCTCGGTGTCACCCTCGCCGGACGCCTCTCCGACCGGCGCCCGCACCTGGTCGTCGCCGTCGGCGGCCCGTCGGCGCTCATCGGCTGGCCCGCCCTGGCCCTGCTGGCCGACCGGCCGCCCGCCCTGCTCGCCCTCGTGTTCGTGCTGGGCGCCCTGTCGTTCGCGCTGGGCGGCACCCTCATCACCCGGGTCCTCTACGAGGCCGCCGGCGCCCCCACCATGGCCGGCTCCTACGCGACCGCGGCACTCAACGCCGGTGCCGCCGTCGGACCCCTCGCCGCCGGGGCCACCCTCGGTGGCCCGGCGGGGGAACTCGGGCCGCTGTGGACGAGCGCGTTCCTCGTCCTGGTGACACTGCTGGTCGCCTACCCGCTCCGCGCCGCCCTCACCGGCGGCCGGGCCGACGAAGCGCTCCGGTGACAGGCCGCCGGTCCGCCCGCACTCCGGCGCGTTGACAGGCGTGCCCCGGCGTGTTGCCATGAGGCGCTGCTCGGCCGGGGCACGCACCGCACCGCGTCCGGGCACCGCGTCACAGGACGGCACGACGGGGCGGTGCCCCCGGACCCGGAACGAGGACCCATGCCACAGCGCGCCGCGACCGTCGTCGGCGGCGGGATCGGCGGCCTCGCCGCGGCCCTCGCCCTGCACCGCCGGGGCTGGCACGTCGAAGTGCTGGAACGCACCCCCGAGTTCACCGAGATCGGCGCCGGCATCTCCCTGTGGCCCAACGCGCTGCACGCGCTGAAGACGCTGGGACTGGCCGACACCGTACGCGCACTCGGCGCCGTCGAGACCGGGGGAGGGGTACGCGACCGCAGGGGCCGCCGGCTGTCCCGCACCGACAACGCGGAGCTGGAACGCCGCTTCGGCCATCCCCTGGTGGTGCTGCACCGCGCCGACCTGCTGCGGGCGCTCGCCGGGGCACTGCCCGCCGACAGCCTGCTGCCGGGCAGCGAGGTGACCGCCGTCCACGACGACGGGGGACAGCCGGTCGTCGTCCGCCGCGGCCACACCTCACGGCCCGGCCTCGTGGTCGGCGCCGACGGACTGCGCAGCGCGGTCCGCCGCTCCCTGTGGCCCGACGCACCCGGCCCCCGGTACGCCGGCTACACCGCCTGGCGCACGGTCACCGACCCGCTCGCCGCGCCGCCCGCCGAGGGCGCCGTGATCTGGGGGCGCGGCGAGCGGTTCGGCTGCACCGCGCTGCCCGGCGGACGCATGTACTGCTTCGCCACCGCCTCGCTGCCGGAGGGCACACCCTGCGACGGCACCGAACACGCCGAACTGCTGCGCCGGTTCGGATCCTGGCCCGATCCCGTGCCCCGCCTGCTCGCCGCGGTCCCCGAGGACGCGGTGCTCCGGCACGACCTGTACGACCTGCCGCCGCTGCCCTCCTTCGTCCGCGGCCGGGTCGCGCTGCTGGGCGACGCGGCCCACGCCATGACCCCCAACCTGGGCCAGGGCGCCTGCCAGGCACTGGAGGACGCCGTCACGCTCGCCCACTGCCTCGACACCGTCCCGGACACGACCGCCGCGCTGCGCTCCTACGACCGGCTGCGCCGCCCACGCACCCGTGCCGTCGCCCGCCGCTCCGCCCGGCTCGGCACCATCGGCCAACTGTCCTGGCCGCCCGCGGTGCTGCTGCGCGACACCGCCGCCCGGCTGACACCGGTGCGGATGACGCTCCGGTCCATGACACCCGTGCTCGGCTGGACCCCGCCCGCCGACCCGGCCGACGTCCCGGACGACAGGAACCGCTGATGCCCGACTGGACGTACCACCCGCTGCGCCGCCCGGCCGCCGCGCTCCTCGGGGAGCGGCGCTCGCAGCGCACCGCCCTGCGGCTGCTCGCCTCGGTCGGAGCCCGCCCCGCCGGCGCGCGACTCGTCGCCCGCGCGTTCGGCCACCGCCATCCGCCGCGGCACCTCGCCGGTGAGGTCGGCGGCGCGCCCGTGACCGTGCGCCTCGGCCTGTCCGTCCCGCCCGCACTCGCTCACGAGGCGGTACGGGCCATGGCCCCGCTCGGCGCGGGATTCGTCGAAGTGACGCCCGTTGCCGCGGCCGACGTCCCGACCGTGCGCGAGGCCGCCGCCGGCCGGTCGATCCCCGTGGTCGTCGGCGCCTGCGACGCCGAGACCGCAACCGGACTGGAGCCGTACGTCGACGGATTCACCGGCGCCGACGACCACCGGCTGCTCCGGGTGACCGACCCGTCGGTCACCGCCGCGGCCGCCGCGCTCGAGGAGCCCGCAGCCGTCCTCCTCGCCCGGCCCGGTGTCCTCGTCGCGGCCGGACCCGGCTGGTTCGCACGGGTCACCGAAGCGGCCACGCCCACCCTGCCCGCCCCGGGACCGCGCGACATCGGACGCGATCCGCGCCGCTGGCCCGCCTGGTGGTGGGCGCTGCTCCTCGGCCTCGGCATGACGGTCGCCGGGCTGTGCGCCGCCGCGATCACCCTCGGACCCGTACTGCTCTGGTACGACCGCGCCTACCTGGGCATGGCGCTGGGCGACCTGCACGCCGTCAACCACCACCTGGTGCACTTCCTCCAGCACGACCGGATCACCATGGCCGGCACCATGGTGGCGATCGGCGTCCTCTACGCGGGCCTCGCCGCGGGCGGGATCCGGCGCGGCCGGCCCTGGGCGCGCGAGGTACTGCTGCTGTCGGGCGCGATCGGCTTCCCCACCCTGTTCTACTTCCTGGCCACCGGCTTCGTGGAGCCGCTGCACACGGCCGCCGCCGTGGTGCTGTTCCCGATGTTCGTCGCCGCCGTCCGCCGGAGCCCGCGCACACCGCGGTGGCGGCCGGTTCCCGAGGGGCCGGAGCCGGAACGGCGCAGAGCACTGACCGGCCAACTGCTGCTGATCGTCACGGCGGTGGGCCTGTTCGCCGGCGGAGCGGTGATCTCCGTCGTCGGTCTGACCGGTGTGTTCGTCCCCGCCGATCTGGCGTTCCTGGACACCGACGTGCAAACGCTCCGGGCCGTCAGCCCGCGGCTGGTGCCGTTCATCGCGCACGACCGCGCCGGGTTCGGCGGCGCCCTGATGTCCGCCGCCGTGGCGATCCTGCTGCTCAGCGCCTGGGGCTGGCGGCGCGGCGAGGCCTGGGTGTTCTGGACCCTGGCAGCGGCGGCGGCCGCGGGCTTCCTGCCGGCCGTGGTGGTGCACGGAGCGATCCACTACACCGACGCCGTCCACCTCGCCCCGGTCTGGCTCGGCATCGCCATGACCACCACCGGCCTGCTCCTCGCCCGCCCCTACCTGTGCGCCGCGGCGCCCACGCAGCCCGCTCGCACCGCGGACGCGGCCGTCGGACGCTGACGCGCCCCGGTTCTCCAGCGGTGGAGGAGGACGCCATCGTGCGGCCCCCGGCGATGGAACGGCTACGGAACGGCGGGAGCCCCGGCCCCTCGAAAGAGGTCGGGGCTCCCGCCGCGCGCGGTCGCTGTCACCTCACGGATGGCTCACCAAATTCGCCACATTGGTGGCGGAGTCGGAGGGGCCTCCTCGGTCGTTGATGACGTGCCGGATGGTTCCGGTGCCGCCGAGGGAGACGGTCACCATGTTCCGGAAGCGCACGTCCGGGTGGTCGGGGACCTCGAAGGCGCGCTCGGCGGTCACGCTCGGGTCGACGTTGAAGAAGCAGTAGCTGCCCAGCCCGTATGCCTGGTGGCTGGTCACGTGGTCCGCGACCTTGTAGGCCGCGTAGCCCTGCGTGGAACCGTTCATCCACGCGGCCTGGTTGGGCGGGTCGTAGGGCATCTCGTTCTGGTAGAAGTACGTCCGCCCGCCGTTGCCGTTCCAGATCGTCTGGTGCTTCTGGTAGTGCTCGACGAACAGGCCGTACATCGTCACGTCGTCGCCGTTGACGACCAGTCCGGTGTCGGCGGTGTTGGTGTTCCAGCCGATGCCGTTGCCGTGGTCGCCGCGCCAGATCCACATGTGGTCGCCGATGACGTCGTCGCTGTTGACGACGAGACTCGTGGTGGCCTTGCCGGCGTGCGCACCGCCGACACGGAAGTACACGTCGTGCAGGGACGTGGGGTTGGCGGCGTGATCGGCCGACGCGCCGGACGGGCCGATCTCCACGAGCGTCCGCGAGTTGGTGGTGCCGGCGTCGAAGAGGACACCCGCGACCTTCACACTGTCGACGTCGGCGACCGTCATCGCCGTCACGCCGTTGTCCGGGACGAACGTGGCCAGGCCCAGCCCCAGGACCACGGTGTCGGGCCGGGTCACCCGCAGCGTCTGGTCGAGGTGGTAGACACCCGGAGTGACCAGCAGGTTCTTGCCCTCGGCCAGCGCGGCGTTGATCTGCGCGGCACTCGCGCCGGGCTTGACGACGAAGAACCGGTCCATGCCGAGCGACGTGCCCGCCGCGGCCCCGTCCGCCCAGGACGTCGCCGTCGAGTCGGTCCGCAGCGCCGGGACGAAGACCCGGTAGGCGCCGGCCGCGTCGACGTACAGGAAGGGCTTCTCCCGCACCGTCGGCGTCCGGTCGACCGTGGTGTACGGCGGGTTGGGGAAGGTGGTGCCGGGGACGCCCCGGCTGCCGACGAAGACCATGTTCCAGTTGGAGCCGGACCAGCTGCCCAGCTGGGAGTTGCGGGTCAGCCACTGCTGCTGGGTGCCGGAGCGCACCTGGCCGTCGATCTTGCTGTCGGCCATGAACCCGCCGCTGGACCAGCCGCCGTCACTGAGCTCCAGGTCGCCCCGGACATGCATGCGCCGGTAGCCGGAGGCCTGCGACACCGCCCACCGGTCCGTGCCGCCGTCCGGGTTCACCGACAGATTCTCGGCGCCGCGCCAGAAGTTGTGGGTGGCGTTCTGCGGCGGGAACCAGTCGGCCTCGACGTGCACGGCACCGTTGATCGTGACCGAGTCGGGCGACTGGCCCAGGCCCAGGACCTGGGTGTAGAAGCCGACGTTGACGTCGTTGTCGTACGTGCCCGGCTTGAACAGCACCGCGTACCGCTCGGAGCCGAACTGGTTGGTCTCCTGCTGCCGGAAGATCGAGTCCAGCCGGCTCTGGATGGTCGACGACGGCATCGACGGGTCGAAGACCGCCACGTTGGGGCCGAGGTCGACGTCCCCGGGCGCGGTGCTCGCGGGCGTCACGCGGAAGCTCTGGGCGGCCGAGCCGTTGCAGGTGTACTGCACCAGCTGGACGCTGTCGGCCGTCGAGGCGGACGGCACGTCGAGGCACTTGCCGCTGTGCCGGTTGACGAAGTGGTAGGCGCCGCCGCCCTCGTCGACCGGCAGCCACTGCTGGTTGGCGCCGCCCCCGTACGTCCACAGGTGCACGGCCGCGTTGTCCGCACTGGACACATCGCTGACATCCACCACCTGCCGGGCGTCGTTGCGGTTGCCGATGCGCACGTAGCCGTCACTCGTCGCCGTGAAGCTCCACTGCTGCGCCGTGGTCGTGTTGCAGGTGTACTGCTGCACGGCCGTGCCGTTGACCGTCCCGGCCGCCCGGGCGTCCAGACACTTCCCGCTGCCGCTGTTCACCACCGTCGACCAGCCGGTCGGCAGCGCGGCGGCAGCCGCCGGGCCCGAGGAGGCGGAGGCGCCGGCCGGCTGGACGGCGGTGAGGACGGAGGCGGCGGTGGCCGCGGCCACCACCACGGCCGTCCAGGGCCGCCGCACCAGGAGCGCCGGCGCCCGGCCGGAACGGCCGCCGGGACGTGGTCGCGAGGGTCTCAGCATCGTTGTTCTCCTGTCCGCCGGGGCGGCTCGAGAGGTGGGGGAGAGGCACGGCCGCGGCCGGCCGGTGCGCGCGGGGACACAGGGAGGGGCGGGAGCACAGGCGGCGCGGACCTGCGGGCGAACGTCCGTGGGGGATACGCCACTTACTTCAGTCCGTGATTTAAGGAGTGATGGAAATCCCTGTCAAGGGTTTGGTCCGGACCGGCGGAGCGGCCGGCCTCGCGGCCGGCCGCAGGGCTCACGCCATCGCCGGCATGATCTGCTCGCTGATCAGCCGCAGTTGCTCGTCGGTGTCCGCCACCGCGTCCAAGTCCCGGCCGGTGAAGGCCCGCACCAGCCGCCGGTCCGTGATGGCGCAGATGATGTGGTTCACGCCGGACGGCGCGATCTGCGTGCGGATCTTCTCCGCGCACTCCTCGGGGGTGCCCGCCACGGACAGGCGCTCGGCCACCTCCGGCGTGGTGAGCTCGATGCCGCGCGCCAGGTCGCCCGCGCCGATCGCCTCGATGACGGGTTTCAGCTCGGCGGGGTCGACGCCGTTGCGCCGCAGCTGCTCCTCGGGCATGGAGGAGGCGTAGATGCCCACCATGCTGCGGGCCGCCTCCTTCGCCGTCCGCGAGTCGGGGCCGGTGGCGAACACCACCCACGCGCCGATGTCCAGGGAGCGCCAGTCCTTGCCCGCCCGCTCCGCGCCCGCCCTGATGTGGCGGACGGCGTACTCGTAGGCCTCCGCCGTGTAGCTCAGCGCGTGGTGGCATCCGTCGGACAGCTCACCGGCCGCCTCGAACGACTTGGGGCCGCGCATCGCGCCGAGCTTGAGCGGCACGCGCTCCTGGACCGGGCGGGCGAAGGTGAACAGCCCGTCGTAGGTGTAGAAGTCGCCGCGGTGGGTGATGGCGCCCTCGTCCAGCAGCGTCCGCACCACGTGCAGCGCCTCCTTCACGCGGGACAGGGGCCGGGTGCGCGTCCAGTCGATGCCGTACTGCGCCAGAAGACCGAAGTTGCCGCTGGACAGCACGGCTTCGGCGCGTCCGCCGGACAGTTCGTCGAGCGTGGCCAGCGCCTGCGCGATCAGCGTCGGCTCCCGGAGCGTGACCGGCGAGACGCTGGGGCCCAGCCGGATGGTGCGCGTCTGGCCCGCGGCCACGGCGAACAGCAGCCACAGGTCCTTGTGCCACGTCTCGTCCGCGGCGTAGCAGGCGTAGAAGCCCAGTTCGTCGGCGAGTCTGATGGAGGCGAGCGAATCCTGCAGCGGATAGTCGGGTAACAGCGCGTAGCTGAACCTCATGGACGGGTCCTCCCGGGCTCGGTCGAACGGTCACCGGCCCCCAAGTCTCCAGCCCCGCCCCGCACCTGGCCAGGGCGCCCGCACGGCACGCCCGCTCCCCGGCCCGTGCCGTGGGACGGAGTCCACGCGTCCGCTGCGGCGCCCGCCCCCGGGAGTTGTCAGCGGCTCGCCTCCAGCTCACGCATCCGCCCGGTGAGGATGTCGGCGTAGCGGGGATCGGTGGCGTAACCGGCCGCGGCGACGGCCCGGGCGAAGGCGTAGGGGTCGTCGCTGTGGTCGAAGGCGGCCGCGTAGCGGGAGTTGTCGCGCAGGAAGCGGGCGTGGTGGGTGAAGGACTCCTCCGGGGAGGCATAGCGGCGGAACCAGTCCCGCACCACGTACTCGAACGAGCCGTCGGGCAGCGGCGTCACGGAGATGACCTCGGGAAAGGTGGCGTCGGGGCGGCGCAGCACCTCGCGGGTGCGAAGCAGCTGACGGCTCTCCTCGGGGTCGGTCGCCCTGGCCTTGATGCCGAAGAAGTTGTTGCCGGGGGCGCTGCGGCCCCAGTCGGACTCCAGGGCCGCCTGGCCCAGTGTGACCAGGACCGGGACTCCGAGGTGTGCCTCACCGGGCTCGGCGAATGCGTGGTAGCGGTGGTAGAAGTCGGCCGCCCCGGCCGTGGCGGGGCCGCCGGCGGGCGCGGGGGCCGCGTGGGACCACGCCGCCTCGACGGGCCCCATGACTCCGGGCCAGTGGTCGGCGACGGGCAGCGGGTAGCCGGGCAACTGGGCCTTGGCGTGCCAGTCGAGCGCCACGTACTCGGCCCCCTGGAACAGGTAGGCGCGCCCGGTGCCCGTGTTGACGGCCCCGTGGATGCCGCCCGCCACCCAGGCGGGGTCGACGCCGCGCCAGCCCACGGACACGTCCTTCGGGTAGCCGGGGTCCTGCCGGTCCGCGGCGATGTCGTAACGGGCGTACTGGGCGCCGCGGAAGAAGTAGACCTTGCCGTCGCCCCAGTTCATGGCTGCGTCGACGGCATCGAAGACGACGCCGGGCCACATGCCCGCGATCGGCAGCGGGTACCCTTCGTCGACCTGGTCGGTGGCCGTGGGAATCCGCACGTAGGCGGGGCCGCGGAACACGTACAGCATGCCCGCGCCGAGGTCGACGGCCGCGTCCACGCCGGCCGAGAACTCGGCCGGCAGCCCGCTCCAGACGTCGGTGAGGGGCCGGCGCCCGACGACGGTGTTCGCCGGCCAGTCGAAGACGGCGACCTCTCCCGCGGAGGAGAAGTACGACGTGGTCAGTGGGGCCATCTCGGTCTCCTGTCGATGGTGTTCGCCCGGCGGCGCCGGCTCATGCCCCGCTCGGCACGCGCAGGGCCTTCCAGGAGGCCGGGCCCGGAATGCCGTCCGCGTCCGTGCCCCGGTACCCGAGCTTGCGCTGCCACTTGGCGAACGAGTCGCGGTCCGCCTGGGTCCACTGCGGCCCGGGCGCCTCTCGGTAGGCGGAACAGTTCTCCTCGACCAGGCGCCGGCCCATGGCGTGGACGACCGGGCTCTTCGGCGCGGTCTTGAACCACGCGGCCCCGGGGAAGGGCACGTACGCCGGGGGCGGCGGCCGTCCCGGGTCGTCCATGGGCGGCAGCGCGGGCATCGGCGTGCCGAGGATGCCGATGACCTGGGTGCCCAGGCCGAGCACGGTCGTCGTGCGGGCGTCGCCGGACGGAACTGCGCCCGACCGCAGCAGGAACGGGCCGAAGGCGGGCGCCGCGCCGCCGAGCGCGGCGTGGGCCTGATCCGTCCAGCTGCCGGTGATGCGGACGTCCCGCACGAGGAGCAGGGCCTGGGGGAGGCAGTGCGCGGTGCCGTCCTCGGGCGGGGCCGGCACCAGCTGGCCGCGGCGCATCCCGGGCAGGTACCAGCCCGGCTCCGCGATCATCTCGGGGTGCCACCACGGGATGCCCGCGTGCCGGCGCACCATGCGGACCAGGCTGTGCGCGAAGTGGACGTGCAGGCTGCCGTCGTCGGTCGGCGTGCCGGTGACCGACGCCTCGGCGGTCGGGTCGGCCGCGTCGTGCGGCTCCGTGGTGTCGATCGGGCGCAGGCAGGTCAGCAGCCGGGCCGCCGGACGGGTCAACGCCGCGTGCTCCCGTGCGCTGACCACCTCCGAGGGGGCCAGGACGTCGGCCTTTCCCTCGGCCACCGCGGTCCGCAGCACGTCGGTACGGTCGGCATCGAGACGCAGCAGCGTGCTGCGCGGAGTGTCCGGCACGTCCTGCGTCCCGTGCTCGGAGCGCAGCCGCCACAGAGCCGGGTTGACGTCCGGCAGCGGGGCTGCCTCCGCCGGCGCGGACGCCGTGACCGTGGTGTCGAAGGTCTGCCAGTGCACCGCCCCGCTGGGGGCCGCCCAGTCGTCGGGTTCGAGCCCCAGCGGGAGGGCCGCCGGGTTGGGACCCAGGTCCTGCTTGGCGCGGTTGAACAGGTCCCGAACGCGCACCCCGGAGTCCGTGTCCGGAGCGGCGGCCGGGCGGCCGTACTGGGCGATCAGCGAGTAGATGGACGAGGCCGAGATCCCGGTGCCCAGCGCCGCCGGGATCGGAGTGCAGTCGCTCAGCCTCAGCAGCAGCGGGAAGTCGTAGTCGGTTCGCAGCCACTCGGAGACGACCAGCGGGTTGACCACGCCGTTCTGCACCATGTCGTCGTCCACCGCCTGGCCGGGGAGCACCGCGAGCGCGAACTGTCCCGCGCCGGCCGTGACGTACGTCCGGAGCAACCGGTCGAGGACCTGCTGGCCGAGGGCGACCGGCAGGTCTTCCGACGTGGTCATGTCGGCACCTCGGTCAGGCGGGGGGAGTCGCCGGTGTCTGCGTGCCGGCGGCCGGCGGGGTGCCCGCGGCGGGCTGCTCCGGTGCGGCGGCCGGTGCAGCCGGTGCGGAGGGCGTACCGGCCGCGGGCGGGGTCGCCGGTGCCGCGGGCGCGGGCGCGGGGGTGGGCGTGGACGCGGGCGCCGCGGGTGCGGCCTGCCCGCCCGACGTGTCCTTCGGCTTCTCGCTCTGGGGCGCGTCCACCTTGGGAGCCAGCGGCGTGATCTCCCCGACCCAGCCCACGATCTGCGACCCGTGGATCTCCAGCGTGCCGCGCTGCCCCTCGCGGTGGAAGTTCCAGCCGTGGCCACTGCTGCTGCTGGACTCGAAGACGCCGTGCGACTCGGACTCACTGTGCTGCACCGAGCCGCCGAGGCCCATGTAACCGACCGATCCCCCGAAACTGGTGGAGCTCGAACTCGTGTTGGAGGAGGCGTCCGCGACCGCCTTCTGGAACGATTCACCGGCGGCACCCCAGTTGTCGGCCGAGATCTTCACGTTGCGGATGACCACGAACCCCTTGGGCACCATGGGCAGGAGCTTGTCGGTTCCCGCGGGCGGCAGCTGCCCGTCGACCGTCCCGTCGCTGATGCAGCCCTTGGGCTTGCCGACGATGTGCCAGCCGTCCATGTGGAACAGGTCGCCCAGCATCCAGGGGCGCCGGATGGTGGCCATGAACCACTCGAAGTCCACCGTGGCGTTGGAGGTCTCGTCACGGAAGCTGGACCAGGAGGCGCTGTCGGTGTGCATGCCGGAGACTGCGCTGCTCTTCGCGTGCGAGGCGTTGGCGGAGGCACCGAAGAAGCCGATGCCGTAACCGACACTGCCGGAGGTCGAGGAGGAGCTGTTGTCGTAGAAACTCCGTCCGAAGGACGTGCTTCCGCCCGCCGTGCCCGAGGTGAGGCGACTGGACTCCACATGGACCTCCACGGTGCCGAAGTCCTTGTTCTTCCGGTCCCACCAGGAGGAGGGATCGATGTAGGAGTACGGCACATTGACCGCGACGGCCCCGGCGAGCCCCAGCTGGTAGGAGTCGAACAACGTGCGGGCCTGGGCGATGAACGAGGCTGCCGCGCTGCTCCCGATGGACTGGGTGGTGGCGATGGCGTCCTCCACCTCCTGCCCGCCCATCGCGAAGAGGTCCGCCCTGGCCCGGTCGACCGCGCCCTTGTACTTGGCGCTGGTGACCGGCCAGGACTGCCCCTGCACCGGGTCGGTGGTGGCGGCGGCGAAGGCGTTCGCGAAGTCGCTGACCGCGTCCTCGTACGCCTTCCTGTTCTTGTTGTAGATCTCGTACTTGCGCGAGTAGCCCGTCATGTTGCCGTCGGCGTCGAAGGTGAAGAGGGTCTTCTTGGCGGCGTCGATCCGGGCCTGTATCTCGGGGCTGGGAGGCGGCACCTCCTCGGCCTGCATGCCGACCAGCGCCGTCTTGTAGGCGAAGCTGACCTTGCGGTTGGGCCAGGCGACGGCGATGCCGTTCTTGGTGACCATCAGCATCTCGTCGACGAGGTTCGAGGTGAAGGCGGCGGCCTGCAGGGAGTGCTGCAACTGCGGGTCGGGCTTCGGTGGAACCGCGGCCAGCGCGGCGGCCGGCGTGGTGGCCGCCGCCGCGGGCTCCGCGGCCGGAGTGGCCGGCGCGAAGCGGCCGTCACTCGTCACGGCGGCGGAGGTGGAACCTCCGGCCGGTGTCCACGGGAAGGAGTACATGGTCGGGTCGATGGGATACCCCACCGGCAGGTGCATGTAGACGGCCGTGCCGGACGGCTTGCCGTCGGGCCCGACCATGCGTGCTGTGATGGCTGAGTGAATCTGGTCCAGCGCGGCGACGAGCGCCTGTGTGACGCCCCCGCTCGCCTGGAGCTCGGTCTGGGTCGACATGACGACTGTCCTTCTCCGCCCTCCCCTTGAGAGCGACACCGTCGGGCCTTTCGACGTCCGGGGCGCGATGTCGGCCGCGGCGGTGTGGGCAGGCAAAGGGAGAAGCTCAGATGTTGTGTTGCTGGTACGTGTTGATCCGGTCGGTACTGTGCGCCCGCGTGAACGGCACATCCCGGGCATCCGGTGAGGGTCCTGCAATGTGCCCTCCCGACCGGGCCTCCTGCGCTTCGTCCGCCACCGATCCTCCTTTCCCGGCTATCCGGCCACGGGCCGTCAGACGCCCGCCGAGTCGGACGCCGCGGCCGGTCCCGGAGCGGTCGCGGTGCCCTGAGGCGGACTCGTCGGGCCGCGCACCGCGTCCAGGACCATCTGGCCCCGCCGGTCCACGAACTTGGTGAAGAGTTCCTGCGAGTAGCCGAAGACGACCGCCCAGGCGATGATCTGCGCGGAGGAGTCCAGGGAGCTCAGCCCCGGTACGAACCCGCCCCGCATGAGCAGCAGCCCCAGCACCGCGGTGAGCGCGCCGGCGGGCAGCTTCAGCAGCGCCGAGGCGACCGGGACCGGATACGGGGTCGACGTTCCCCTGATCTTCCGCAGCGCCGAGGCCGCCGCGACCCCGGCGGCGACCAGCCCCACCACCTCGACCACGACGTAGTCGCCCCACGTGGCGACGGCTTTGACGTTGTCGTCCAAGTCCGGGGAGCGTGGCGAGTCGTCACTCCCGATGGGGCAGACCACCCGGTAGGACACCGGCGATTCCGGTGCCGTCGCCACGGAGCCGATCGACTGACTCGGGTTGAAGCACATGGGCACCGCCTGCGACCAGACGGAGGTGAGTACCGCGACCCCGGCCGCCAGCAGCATCAGGAACCCGGCCACACAGCACACGATGCGTACGAAGCTGGCGGCGCGCAGCTTCTCACGCAGGGCGACCGCCTGTGCCGCCTCGACCGCCTCGGTCAGCCGCACCAGTTCGTCGGCGGACGAGATGCCCTGGAGACGTTCGACGGACTTCCTGCGCGGGTCACCGGGGGGAAGGTGCTCGTTGACCACCGCCTTCAGACCGGCCAGATAGGGGGAGACGTCCTGGGGCGACGTGACGAACGACCTGGCCCACAGCAGCCGAGCGGCGTTGAGGTGGAGGTGTGCCGCCGTCACGTGCGAGCCGAGAGGGCTCCTGCGGTGCTCGTCGAAGAGCAGCACCGTGTCGGCCGCCTCCAGCTCCCGGCGGGCGCCCTGCAGCATCGTGCGCGCCTCGTCGGTGAGCGACGGCACGGCCTCCCGCACCGTCACCAGCGCACCGAGGGTACGAACGTTGGCGCGGGCCTCCTCGCTCAGCTCCCACGACCGCCGCTCCCGCCACCACTCGCGCAGCCGTCCCGTTGCGGCCCGCTGCAGCCGATTGCCCGCCATGACACACATCCGGTCTTCACCAGTCGGGCTTCGCGACGTTGCCGTAGGACCAGCTGGAGCCCTTCGACATCTCGAAGTGGAGGTGGGGGCCCGTGGAGTTGCCCGTGTTGCCGACCTTGCCCAGCTGCTGACCGGCCGTGACCCGCTGGCCCGCCTTCACCTGCCGCTGCGAGAGGTGGCAGTAGGTGTACACGTGACCGTTGTCCGCCGCCAGCCCGATCCACTGGCCGTACGCGCCTCCCGCGCTGTTGGACCAGGTGATCGTGCCGCTGCGCACGGCGACCACGGGAACACCCGTCCTGGCGGCGAAGTCCTGCCCCGTGTGACGGCCGACCCCGTCCGGCTTCCACGCGTAGGGGCCGCGCGCGAAGAAGTCGAAGGTGACCCGGTGACCGGGCACGGGCGAGGGCACCCGGCCTCCGCGAGGCGAGCCGCCGCCGGCGGCCGGGGCGCCGCGGCAGTCGACGGCGAAGCCCGCGCTGCGCCCCAGCGCGGTCAGCGAGGCGCAGCCCGGGACGCCGTCGGCGTCCGCGCCCTTGTAGCCCTGGGCGACCTGCTCGGCCCGGTAGGCGGCCCTGGTCTGCTCCCCGAAGAGGCCGGTGACCCCGTCCGGGATCGGGTGTCCTCGGGCGATGAGGGCCTTCTGCACGGTGCGCACGTCCTCGTTGCGCGCACCGAAACGGACGTTGGACAGCAGCACCATGGCCACACCCCGTCCCTTCCTCGCCGACGGCCGGTCCGTCCCGCGTGGCCGTCAGCACTCGTCGACGCCCGGCAGCCAGGCGTCCGGGTGGTCGATGAAGATGTTCGAGAGGTATCCGCCGAGCGCGGGAACGAACGACCACGCGTCGTTGCGGCGGCCCGCGGCATCGACCGTGTCGCCCCGGGTCTGGCAGGCCACCCGCACCCGCGTCGGCCCGGGCAGCCGGGCGACGACCGGAGCGTTCAGGCGGGGCCCCTCCCGGACGTTGACGCCCGTGCCCCAGGTGATGAAGTCACCGGCTCCGTCCGGGCCCGCGCCTCCTCCGTCCGGAGCCCCGCCCAGGACCGGGAGGTTCCAGTCGTGGGCCTCGTCGCAGCGCGGATCGGCCACCACCGACAGGTGGAAGTGCGACTCGTGCGGATTGGCACCGTTGTACGGAGCCCACTGCCAGTCGCGGTGGGTGGCGATCCGGCGGTTGGCGATGACGTATTTGATCCGCTGGTCGCGGCTGTCCAGGAGCTGATCCGCCACCTGCTGGATGTCCAGGCCGTGCGCCGGGTCGTGGGTGAAGTCCCGGGCGGTCACGATCCCGGGTCCGTACCAGGGGTTGTGGTCGCTGTTGCGGCCCTGGGCCTGGTGCGCCGTGTCGCCGATGCTGCCGTCGGAGGCGACACTGCGACCGGGGAAGCGGGCGTCGAGCTGACGCCGAAGGGTCTCCAGACTGTTCGCGACCCGCCACGACATGATGACCTCCCGCACGATCGCCGCCCTGTCGGGCCGCACTCAGTCGACGTGGTAGTTGACGTAGTAGTAGGAGTGCTCCTCGTCGGAGTGGGCGAGCTTCGACAGGGAACCCTGCCCCTGCTCGGCCTCGCTGATCGTCACGGAGCCCAGCAGGTCGTCGGAACTGGCGTCCTGGTCCCACAGGAAGATGTCCTGGGACCCGTCAACGGGCAGGGTGATCCCGACCGCGAGCCGCGCCCCGGCGCCCGCCTCGACCGTGGTCCCGCCGACGGGCCACACCGCGTGGTCCGTCCCGGACGAGGGCACGCCGGTCGCGTAGAGATCGTCCGGCGCCTCGTCGAGCGCGTCCTGGATCATCCGGCCCACGTCACCGATGCCGCTCAGGTGGTGGACGAGTTCGGCGCCGGGCAGCTCGTAGACGGGCTTCAGCAGGCTGTTGATCACGCCTGCCAGGTCGAAGTCCGTCGAGGTCGCCGGTCGCAGGCACACGACTTCGTCGATGGTTGCAGTGGCGGTCATGTCGTCCTCCCGTCCGCTTCGGGACCGTGTACGGCGGGGCCCGCGGTCGCGGGCGCCCATCGCTGTGTCCGAAGTTACGGAGCCGCCGTCAGCCCGCCGTCAACCCGACGTCACCGGGGACGTCACCGCCGGGGGCGGACCGGTGCACGGCCGTCGCCGGTGCGGCACCCGTCCGGTACCGGGGCAGCATCCGGGTGAACAGGGGGGACGGCTCGACGCCCAGTTCGTCCCGCAACAGGCGGCGGAACGCCTGGTACTGGCGGATCGCCTCGTGCACGTTGCCCTCCGCGAGATGTGCCGCGACCACGGCCCGGTGCCCGCTTTCCCGCAAGGGCTCGGTACGGACGCTCGCCCACGCGGCCTCCAGCGCGAGGGCCGGGCGGCCCTGCCGGGTCAGGACGTCGGCGAGCGCGTCGAGCGCGTGCAGCCGCAGCTGACGCAGGCGTTCACGCTCGACCAGCACCCAGTCCTCGTCCCATCCCGGCAGCAGGTCCTCGCCTGTCAGTTCGGCCAGTGGCGGCCTCACCCGGAGCGTCCGGACGTCGCCCTGGACCACGCCGAGCGCCGTGCGGGTGAGGGCGTGGACGTCCACCCGCAGCGCGGGTGTGATCTGCAGCGAGTCCCCGCTGCAGAGGATCAGCGGAGGATCGTCGCGCGGCACCTTCCACAGGGTGGTGCGCAGGCTGCCCCGGGCGTGCTCCTCGGTGACGTCGGGCCACAGGGTGCCGGCGAGGACCGAGCGGGACACCCGGCCGCGAAGCCCCATGAACGCCAGCAGCCGCTGACTGTTGTGGGACAGCTCGACGGGCTCGTTGCGGAGTTCCAGCCGGAACTGACCGAGCAGGCGCAATCGGGGAGGGGGGAGCATCAAGGTGATCGCCTCGCGCGCAGTGCGTTGCGGGAACGCCCCCCTGCCCCATCAGTATTCGTCGCGCCGACCTGCCGTGCAACTCAGCTGGGAGGACCGTGCGGTTGGCGCGGATCACACCGGGCGCCACAGGTGGTCGGTGAACGCCGGGCCCCGGCCGGCTCGTGGAAGCCCTGGGTGATGTTCCGCCGGGAACGCGCCTTCGCCACCCCGTCACCGGCCCGGGTCGTAAGATCTAGTGATCTCGTGGGGGGTGGTCATGGGCAGGCAGCGTCCCGGCGCACCGACGCTGGAGGAGGTGGCCGCGCTCGCCGGTGTGGGACGGGGAACCGTCTCCCGTGTCATCAATGACGCGGCGGGCGTGAAGGATTCGACACGTCGAGCCGTGCAGCGGGCCATCGAGGAACTGGGGTACGTCCCGAACCTGGCGGCCCGTTCACTGGCGGGCCGGCGCGCGGACGCCGTGGCGCTGGTCATGACGGAGCCGGACTGGCGGCAGTTCGGTGAGCCGTTCTTCTCGGAGATCGTGCAGTCCGTCGGCGACGCGCTGACCGACACCAAGGTGCAGTTGCTGCTCACCCTGGTCCGCACCGACGCCGAGCGGCAGCGCCTGGTGGAGTACGCGCGCGGTGGCCGGGTCGACGGCGTCATGCTGATGTCCGTGCACGCCGGGGACGCGCTGCCGGACATGCTGGCCGAAGTGGGCCTGCCCACCGTCCTGTTGGGACGGCGCTCGGGCGACGAGAGCGTGACCTACGTCGACGCGGACAACGTCGGCGGAGCCCGCAGTGCGGTCGCGCACCTGCTGAACCGGGGCCGCCGTGCCGTCGCGACGATCACCGGGCCGCTCGACATGTACGTGGCCCAGTGCCGGCTGCGCGGATACCGCGAGGCGATGGAGCGGGCGGGCGTCGAGGCCAGGCGTTCCTGGGTCGCCGAGGGCGACTTCTCGCAGGACAGCGGGCACCGGGCGATGGCCGAACTCCTCGAGAGGTCCCCGGAGATCGACGCCGTCTTCGCCGCGTCGGACACCATGGCCGCCGCAGCGCTGCACACCCTGCGGGCGGCGGGCCGCCGGGTGCCGGAGGACGTCGCGGTGATCGGCTTCGACGACTTCCCGCTCGCCCGGCGCACCGATCCGCAGCTGACGACGGTCCGTCAGCCGCTGGAGGAGATCGGCCGGACCATGGTGCGGCTGCTGCTGGAGGAGATGGAGGACTCGGCGGTGGCCTGGCGGCACGTCATCCTCCGTACGGAACTGGTGCTGCGCGACTCGGCCTGAGCGGCCCGCTCGTCCGTCTCCGTACGGGACCGGGTTCCGTACCACTCCGGGCGCCGGCCCGGCCGTCTCCGTACGGGACCGCCTCCGTACGACTCCGGGCGCCGGCAGGACCGAGTCCGTACGGAACCGGTGTCGCGCGGTCCGCGCGAGCGGCCGCTGGCCCGCGGGCGCTTCCCGACGGTGGCACCGTCCCCGGCCATGGCGCCCGCTCCACCGTCCTTCCGCCGGACCGGCTCCGCGCGCCCGGCCGCCCCGTGCGTCTCCGATGTCCCGGCGTCGTCCACGTCCCGACGACCCGTCAAGTCCCGTTCGGCGTCGAATGTTTCGGGAGCGCTCCCGTCGCGGAGTGCCGTTCTGGATCACCTCGCCGACCTGCGGTTTCGAAATCTCTTCGACACTTCCGTGCGCACAGTCTTGTCAGGGACATGGGCAGCTTCTACAGTCCCGAGCGAACCGAGTTATGGGAGCGCTCCCATTGCATGGGGAGAAGGGAGCGCTCCCTGTCGGTTGCCCCCGCCACCCCTCCGAGAGGTCCCCGCATGCGACGGTTACGGCATCACAACCGCACCCCACGCGGTCTGTTCGCGACGCTGCTCACGGCTCTCGCCGTGGTCGCGGCGCTGGTGACCGCGACGGCGCCCGCCCAGGCCGACACCACGCTGTGCGAGCAGTACGGATCGACCACCATCCAGGGGCGCTACGTCGTCCAGAACAACCGCTGGGGCACCAGCGCCACCCAGTGCGTCACCGCCACGGACAGCGGCTTCCGCGTCACCCAGGCCGACGGCTCGGTGCCGACCAACGGCGCCCCGAAGTCGTACCCCTCGGTCTTCAACGGCTGCCACTACACCAACTGTTCGCCGGGCACCAACCTGCCGGCCCGGATCAGCGGCATCTCGTCCGCGCCCAGTAGCATCTCGTACGGCTACGTCAGCAACGCCGTCTACAACGCCTCGTACGACATCTGGCTGGACCCGACGCCCCGCACCGACGGCGTGAACCGCACCGAGATCATGATCTGGTTCAACAAGGTCGGCCCGATCCAGCCGATCGGCTCGCAGGTCGGCACGGCCGGCGTGGGCGGACGCACCTGGCAGGTGTGGTCGGGCAGCAACGGCTCCAACGACGTCCTGTCGTTCGTCGCGCCGTCCGCCATCGGCAGCTGGAGCTTCGACGTCATGGACTTCGTCCGGGAGACCGTCGCGCGCGGCATGGCGCAGAACGACTGGTACCTGACGAGCGTGCAGGCCGGCTTCGAACCCTGGCAGAACGGCGCCGGGCTCGCGGTGAACTCCTTCTCCTCGACCGTCAACACCGGCGGCAGCACCCCGGGCCAGCCCGCCCCCGGCACCCCCGCCGCGTGCACGGTCTCGTACGCCACGAACGTCTGGCAGGGCGGCTTCACCGCCGACGTCACGGTGAAGAACACCGGTTCCACCGCCGTCGACGGCTGGAAGCTCGCCTTCACCCTGCCCTCCGGGCAGCAGATCACCCACGCCTGGAACGCGTCCGTCACCCCCTCCTCGGGTGCCGTCACGGCGAGCGGACTCGACGGCAGCACCCGCATCGCGTCCGGCGCCGGCCGGAGCTTCGGCTTCCAGGGAACCTACAGCGGCACCTTCACCCGCCCCGGAGGCTTCAGCCTGAACGGCACCGCCTGTACGACCGCATGACGTGACCGGCGGACCCCGCACCCGCCGCGTCCCCGCCCCGGGGCCCGTTCTTCCTCCCTGCGCCGACAGGCCGGGCCCCGGGGCGCAACCTCACCGCCCGCACCCTCCGGACCGCCCGGCCCTCCAGGGGACGGCCTCCCGGACCGCCCGAAACTCCCCCGCCCGCCCGGTCGACGCCCTTCCCCGGACGGGCGGGGGCTCCAACTTCCCCGAACACCCCGCAGGTTCACGATCGGAACTGGAGATCCCATGGCCCTACGCAGCAGACTCCTCTCCCTGGCAGCGGTGCTCGCCACGCTGCTCGGAGGGCTCGGACTGAGCTTCCTCTGGCAGAAGGACGCCCAGGCGCACGGCGTCGCGATGATGCCCGGCTCGCGCACGTACCTGTGCCAACTGGACGCCATCACCGGCACCGGCGGTCTCGACCCGACCAACCCGGCCTGCAAGGACGCGCTGGCGAAGAGCGGCTCCTCGGCGCTGTACAACTGGTTCGCCGTCCTGGACTCCAGGGCCGCCGGGCGCGGTGCCGGCTATGTGCCGGACGGCACGCTCTGCAGCGCCGGCGACCGGTCCCCGTACGACTTCTCCGCCTACAACGCGGCCCGCGCGGACTGGCCGCGCACGCACCTGACCTCGGGTGCGACCGTCAAGGTGCAGTACAGCAACTGGGCCGCCCACCCCGGTGACTTCCGGGTGTACATCACCAAGCCCGGCTGGTCGCCCACGTCCCAGCTGGGCTGGGGCGACCTGGAGCTGATTCAGACCGTCACCGACCCGCCCCAGCAGGGCTCGCCCGGCACCAACGGCGGCCACTACCACTGGGACCTGAAGCTGCCCTCCGGCCGTTCCGGCGACGCGCTGATCTTCATGCAGTGGGTGCGTTCGGACAGCCAGGAGAACTTCTTCTCCTGCTCCGACGTCGTCTTCGACGGCGGCAACGGAGAGGTGACCGGCATCCGCGGCTCCGGCAGCACGCCCACCCCGACGCCGACCCCGACGGACCCGCCGACGCACACCGGGAACTGCATGGCCGTCTACAACGTGGTCAACTCCTGGGACGGCGGCTTCCAGGGCTCGGTCGAGGTGATGAACCACGGGACGGAACCGCTCAACGGCTGGGCCGTGCAGTGGAAGCCCGGCACCGGGACCCGCATCGGCAGCGCGTGGAACGGCTCCCTGACCACCGGGTCCGACGGCACGGTGACGGTGAGGAACGTCGACCACAACCGGACGATCGCCGCCGACGGCACCGTCACGTTCGGCTTCACGGCCACCTCGTCGGGCAACAACTTCCCCGTAGGAACGATCGGTTGCGTGACGCCCTGACCCGGCGGCACTCCGCTCCGCCCCCGCGGCCCCGCCGCGGGGGCGGAGCGCGTCTGCGGGGCCGGCTCGGTCCCGGCGGCCGGCGAGCATGACCAGGGAGGTTAATGGAACGGCCGGCGGGCGCCGACCAGAATGGCCGTCGTACCGCACCGCACCGGGCGGACGCGGACCTCCGGATCGGAGTGATGAGTCGTGACCACAGCCGCACCAGCCGCCACCCGGGCCACCGTCGAGGAACTGCTGCGCCGGATCGGCGAGGGCGATCCCGAGCACATCGCGCAGATGTACGCCGAGACCAGCGACTGGAAGATCAACTGGCCGGAGAACGAGCACGGCAGAGCCGCCACCCCGTGGATCTGCCACCGCTCCACCCGGGCGGACGCCGTCGCCCACTACCGCGTGCTGGCCGATTACCATGCCGCCGAGGGGGCGGCGACCGAGGTCGAGCGGATCCTCGTCGACGGACACGACGCCGTCGTGCTCGGCGAGATCCATCGGACGGCCCGGCCCACCGGACGCGCCTACCGTGCCCGGTTCGCCCTGCACGTGACGGTCGAGGACGGCCTGATCACCCGCCACCACATCTACGAGGACAGCCTCGCCGTCGCCCGGGCGTTCGACCCGGACGGACCGGGTGGGGACGCCTGATCGGCCCGCCCAGCCGGCAGCCCCGGCCGGGCACCGGCGTACGGGCCGCCGCGAGGACCGCCGCCTCGCGGCGGCCCGCGCAGCCTGCTCGGAGTCCCGCGCCCGCCCGGTCGGAGTCCCGCGCCCGCCCGGTCGGATTCCCGCGCACGCTTGGTCCGGGTCCCGCGCCTGCTTGGGGGCCCGTGGCGGGCGGGCGAGGCGCCCGGCCGTCGCGGTGATCCGCCAGAGCCCTACGACGAATCGCGCACGACCAGCTCCGTCGGCAGGGTGATCTGCTGCCGGGGCGCTCCGTGCCGGGTGATGTCGGTGAGGATGCGCGCCATGGTCCGGCCCAGTTCCTCCACCGGCTGACGCACCGTCGTCAGGGGCGGCGCGGTGTGCCGGGCGAGGACGGAGTCCTCGAATCCGACGACGGCCACATCGTCGGGCACCCGGCGCTCGTGGCGTCGCAATTCGGCCAGCGCACCCACCGCCATCAGGTCCGAGGCGGCGAAGACGGCGTCCAGATCCGGCACGCGTTCAAGAAGCGAACGCATGGCGCGGCTGCCGCTCTCCTCGGTGAAGTCGCCCGCCTCGACCAGCAGTTCGTCCGCCCGCAGGCCCGCTTCCTCGTGGGCCGTGCGCCACCCGGCGAGCCGGCTGCGGCCGACGTCCATGTCCTGCGGCCCCGCGATCGTGGCGATCCTCGTCCTGCCGCTGCCCAGCAGGTGCCGGACCGCTTCCGCGGCCCCACCGGCGTTGTCGGCGTTGACGTAGCTCAGTTGCTCGCCCGCGTCCCGGCGGCCCGCCAGCACGGTGGGCAGGCCCATCTCCTCCAGCATGCCGGGCAGCCGGTCCTCGGAGTGGACCGAGACCAGCAGGACGCCGTCCACGCGGCGCGTCGCCACCGAGTCGGTGAGCTGGTCCCGCTCGGCCTGGTCGCGCACGAGCATGAGCTGCAGCTGCGTCCGGCTCTCGGCCAGGGCGCCGCTGACGCCCCTGATCAGCGCGGCGAAGAACGGCTCCGAGCCGAGCCGGCTCTCCGACTCCGGGATCACCAGCGCGACTGCGTCGGTGCGGTTGGTGACCAGGCCGCGGGCGACCGAGTTGGGAACGTAGTTGAGCTCCTTGATCGCCGCCAGGACGCGGGAACGGGCTTCGGCGCTCACCAGATCTGAGCCGTTCACGACGCGGGAGACCGTGGTGCGGCCGACACCGGCACGGGCGGCGACCGTTTTGATCGTGGGCCGGCGATTCCCAGCCATGCGCTCCCCTCCTCCGGCAGCCGCGGCGGTGCCGGCCGCGGGGATGACCAGCGGCAATTGTTGCAGATGCCGCCGTCGGCGGAGCACCCCTCGGGCCTGCGGGCCTTGTGCCGGGCAGCGCGGCCCGGCGAGGAGTTGGTTTCAAGTTATTGACAGATCCGCTCCCGCCCAGGAGTCTTCGATGCGCGGTGGGAACGTGCCCACCCCGAAATGGGCACGTTCCCACCCGACTGTCAGAGCCGCTGTAGTCATCGCAGAACTCGTCACTCCGATGTGTCAGCGACGTCGCTAGGAGGAGATCCATGGGCACTCTCGGTTCGTTGCGCACGAAGGCGGTGGCGGCAGCCGCGGCCGCCGGCGCGCTGGCACTCGTCGTCGGCTGCAGCGGTGGCGGCGACTCGGTCACCGGCGGCGGCAAGAAGGACGGCAAGACCGTCATCACCATGGGCCTGTACGGCGTCATGGGCATCAAGGAGACGGGCCTGCTCGAGCAGTACGAGAAGGAGAACCCCGACGTCGACATCAAGGCCGAGATCGCCGGTGACGAGCAGACGTACTACACCGCGCTGCAGACCAGGCTCGCCGCCGGCAACGGCCTGAAGGACATCCAGGGCATCGAGATCGGCCGGGCCAAGGAGATCACCGAGACCCAGTCGGACAAGTTCGCCGACTTCGCCGGCATGGCGGGCACCGACCACTTCCTGCCCTGGAAGGAGTCCCAGATCAGCACCGCGGACGGCAAGGTGCTGGGCCTGGGCACCGACATCGGCCCGATGGCGGTCTGCTACCGCAAGGACTACTTCGAGAAGGCCGGCCTGCCCACCGACCGCGAAGAGGTCGCGAAGCTGTGGGAGGGCGACTGGAGCAAGTACGTCGAGGTCGGCCGTACCTTCAAGAAGGACTTCAAGGGCAAGGACGTGGCCTACATGGACGCGGCCAGCGGCCTGTTCAACGCCATGGTCTACGGCTACCCCGAGCAGTACTACGACGCCGACGGCGAGCTGATCTACGACAAGAACCCCGCCGTCAAGGAGGCCTGGAACCTCGCCGCCGACGCCGCCGAGGCCGGCCTGACCGCCAAGCTCCGCCAGTTCCAGCCCGGTTGGGACCCCGGACTGGCCAACGGCACGTTCGCCACCGCCGTGTGCCCGGCCTGGATGCTCAGCCACATCAGCGAGAAGGCCGGTGAGGCCAACAAGGGCAAGTGGGACGTCGCCCGGGCTCCCAAGGGCGCCAACTGGGGCGGTTCCTTCCTCGGAGTGATCGAGAAGAGCCCGGTGAAGGAGGAGGCCAAGAAGCTCGTCGCCTGGCTGACCGCGCCGGAGCAGCAGGCCCACATCTTCAAGGAGATCGGCAACATCCCGTCCTCGCAGAAGGCGCTGGAGACCGACGAGGTCAGGAGCGCCACCTCCGAGTACTTCAACGACGCGCCGATCGGCCGGATCTTCGGTGCCGCCGCCCAGGAGATCCCGGACAAGCAGGTCCTCGGCCGCAAGGACGGCACGATCAAGGACACCTTCTCCCAGGGCCTGACCCTGATCGAGCAGCAGGGCAGCTCGCGGGACGACGCGTGGAAGACCACCGCGGAGCGCATCGACAAGGCGGTCGGCTGACCGCACGCCCCCGCGGCCCCCGGGTCCGCCCGCGCCCTGTCGGCGGGGGGGGCCCGGGGCCCGGCCGACACATCCGCTCTCAGGAAGGAAGTCCGGTGGCCACCTCCACCACCCGGGCCCCGGCCGGCGAGGAGCCGCCGAGCCCGACCCGCACGACGGACGCCCCCCGGCGGCGCGGCGCACTGCTGCACCGCCTGGACGTCAAGGGCGCCCCGTACGCGTTCGTCGCGCCGTTCTTCGTCGTGTTCGCCGCGTTCAGCTTCTACCCCCTCGTCTACACCTCGTGGATCTCCCTGCACCGGGTCGAACTCGCCACCCTCGACGTCATGGAGTGGGTGGCGCTCGACAACTACGTCGAGCTCTGGGGCGACGAACGCTTCTGGAACGCGCTGGCCAACACCATCACCATCGGCGTCATCTCCACGGTGCCGCAGCTGCTGATGGCACTCGGCCTGGCGCACCTGCTCAACTACCGGATGCGCGCCTCGCTGTTCTTCCGCGTCGCCTCACTGGTCCCGTACGCCACCTCGGTCGCCGCCGCCGCGCTCGTCTTCACCATGATCTTCGAACGCGACTTCGGCATGATCAACTGGGCGCTCGGCACGGTCGGGATCGACCCGGTGGACTGGGAGGCCGACAAGTGGCCCGCACAGGTCGCCATCTCCACCATCGTCATCTGGCGCTGGACCGGCTACAACGCGCTGCTCTACCTGGCCGCCATGCAGGCGATCCCCGCCGACCGCTACGAGGCGGCCTCGCTCGACGGAGCCTCCCGCTGGAAGCAGTTCACCCACGTCACCGTGCCCGGGATCCGCTCCACCATCGTCTTCACCATCGTGCTCTCCACCATCGGCGCCACCCAGCTCTTCGGTGAGCCGCTGATCTTCGGCCAGGGACCCAACGGCGTCACCGGCGGCGCCGACAACCAGTACCAGACGCTGGGCCTGCTGCTGTACGAGGAGGGCTGGAAGAACTACCAGATGGGCCGCTCGGCGACCGTCGCCTGGGCGATGTTCCTGCTGCTCGTCCTCGTCTTCGTGGTGCAGCGCCTGATCAAGCGCCTGCGTTCCCGTACGTCCTGACCTGGAGTCGTCATGACCACCCACAGCCTCCCGGCCCGGACGGACACCCCGGACCGCACCCCCGCCACGAAGCCGGCCGGCCGCCGGCTGCTGCGCCAGCGCGCCGGCCGCCAGCACCACGCCGGCCCGCTCGCCTACGTCCTGCTCGTGATCATGGCGGTGCTGTCGATCTTCCCGCTGTACTGGACGATGGTGGCGGCCTCCACCGACAACACGCGGGTCAGCCAGACACCGCCGCCGTTCCTGCCCGGCCCCAACCTGTTCAGCAACCTCGCCCGGGCCTGGGACGAGGCCGCCATGGGCAAGGCCATGATCAACAGCCTGATCGTGGCCGGGGTGATCGCCCTGTCCACGGTGATGTTCGCGACCCTGGCCGGCTTCGCCTTCGCCAAGCTGCGGTTCAAGGGACGCAACGTCCTGCTCATGCTGGTGATCGGCACCATGATGGTGCCGCCGCAACTCGGCGTCGTACCGCTGTTCATGATGATGTCGGAGCTGGGCTGGTCGCAGCAGCTGCCCGCCGTCATCTTCCCCACGCTGGTGAGCGCCGTCGGCGTGTTCTTCATGCGGCAGTACCTGTCCGAGGCGCTGCCGGACGAACTCGTCGAGGCCGGACGCGTGGACGGCGCGCACTCGCTGCGGATCTTCTGGAGCATTGTGCTGCCCGTCGCGCGGCCCGCCATGGCCGTCCTGTTCATGATCACGTTCGTGCACGCCTGGAACGACTTCTTCTGGCCGTTCGTGGTGCTCGACATGACCAACCCGACCGTCCCCGTCGCCCTCACCCAGCTCAGCGCCGGCTACGTCCGCGACCAGTCGCTGATCATGGCGGGCGCGCTGCTCGGCACGCTGCCGCTGCTGGCGATGTTCGTCGTCTTCGGCCGCCAGATCGTCAGCGGCATCATGGCGGGCGCCGTCAAGGGCTGACCCGCCACGCCCCGTTCCCCGTCCTCACCGCCCGCGCACTCCTCCACCCCGAAAGGACTTACGTGGTCACCGCAGCACAGCAGACCGCGTCCGCCCCGGACGCCGCCCGCACCTTCCCCAAGGGCTTCCTCTGGGGCTCAGCGACCGCCTCCTACCAGATCGAGGGAGCCGCCGCCGAGGACGGACGCACACCGTCCATCTGGGACACCTACGCCCGCACCCCCGGCCGGGTCCGCAACGGCGACACCGGTGACGTCGCCACCGACCACTACCACCGCTGGCGCGAGGACGTCGCCCTCATGGCCGAACTCGGCCTGCGCGCCTACCGCTTCTCCCTGGCCTGGCCCCGCATCCAGCCCACCGGCCGCGGCCCCGCCGTCCAGAAGGGCCTGGACTTCTACCGGCGCCTCGTCGACGAACTGCTCGACAAGGGCATCCAGCCCGTCGCCACCCTCTACCACTGGGACCTGCCGCAGGAACTGGAGGACGCCGGCGGCTGGCCCGAGCGCGCCACCGCCGAACGCTTCGCCGAGTACGCCGCCCTCGCCGCGGACGCCCTCGGCGACCGGGTGAAGACCTGGACCACCCTGAACGAGCCCTGGTGCAGCGCCTTCCTCGGCTACGGCTCCGGTGTGCACGCCCCCGGCCGCACCGACCCGGTCGCCGCCCTGCGCGCCGCCCACCACCTCAACCTCGGCCACGGCCTCGCCGTCCAGGCACTGCGCGACCGGATCCGCGCCGACGCCCAGTGCTCGGTCACCCTCAACATCCACCACGTCCGCCCGCTCACCGGCAGCGACGGTGACGCCGACGCGGTCCGCCGCATCGACGCGCTCGCCAACCGCGTCTTCACCGGCCCGATGCTGCGCGGCGCCTATCCGGAGGACCTGTTCAAGGACACCACTGCGCTCACCGACTGGTCCTTCGTACGCGACGGCGACCTGCGGCAGATCCAGCAGCCGCTGGACTTCCTCGGCGTCAACTACTACAGCCCCACGCTGGTTTCGGAGTCCGACGGCACCGGCACCCACAACGCCGACGGACACGGCCGGAGCGCCCACAGCCCCTGGCCCGGCTCCGACCAGGTCTCCTTCCACCAGCCGCCGGGCGAGACCACCGCCATGGGCTGGGCCGTCGACCCCAGCGGCCTGTACGAACTGCTGCGCCGGCTGTCGACGGACTTCCCGGAACTGCCGCTGGTCATCACGGAGAACGGCGCCGCGTTCGACGACTACGCCGACCCGGCCGGCCAGGTCAACGACCCCGCCCGCATCGCCTACCTGCGGGGCCACCTGGCCGCCGTCCACCAGGCCATCGCGGACGGCTCGGACGTGCGCGGCTACTTCCTGTGGTCGCTGCTGGACAACTTCGAGTGGGCCCACGGCTACAGCAAGCGCTTCGGCGCCGTCTACGTGGACTACCCGACCGGCAGGCGCATCCCCAAGGCCAGCGCCCGCTGGTACTCCGAGGTCGTCCGCACGGGCGTCCTGCCCGCCGCCTGACCGGAACCGACGGAAGGGCTGCCACCGTCCCACCGATCGCCCCCGCACCCCGCCCGACGGGGTGCGGGGGCGGACGCGGCAGCCCCGCGCTCAGCGCAATGGCGCCGTGGCCGCGGCGGGCGTGTGCTCCCGCACCGGACAGGGTGTGGTCCGGCTCTCCTGCCGGAACCGGTGGTAGAAGTCGCCCATCCCGGCGGCGAGCGGCGCGTGCCGGGCGAGGAGCGCCGCGACAGCCGCCGGAACGCCGTTCCCTGGGGACGCCCCTTCGGCGCAGGCGCGGACGAACTCCCGCCGTTCCTGCGGTGCGTACCCGAACAGGGCGGCGGCCAGCCAGTTCACCAGGTGCGTGACGGCGTAGGCACGGTCGTAGGCACGGTGCCGTTCGAAGAAGTCGGCCTCTTCGGGGTCGAGTTCGAAGCGGGAGGAGATCGCGAGCCCGTAGTCGGCGAAGTAGAGCCGCCGTCCGTCGGTGAGGATGTTCTCGAAGTGGGCGTCGAAGTGCAGCAGCCCACGGGCGTTCATGAACGAGAGGCCGGCGTCGAGTGCGTCCTCCACCAGGGTGCAGGCCCGCCCGGCCGCCTCGTCACCGGCTGCCACCCGGCCGCCCAGCCAGTCGTGCAGGGTCTGCGGGATGCATTCCAGGAACAGCGTGAGGTCCGCCGTGGACTCCCCGAGGGCCTCGATCCGGTGGCGTACTTCCGCTCCGCCTCCCCAGTAGGCCACGGCGCGGTCCACGTCGGCCAGCTCCTCGGGCAGCGGCCGGCGGGGGCCGGGAAGGACCCGCCAGTGGTGCAGCAGGGGGAAGCCCTCGTGGTCTCCCGCGATCACCCAGTTCGTCGTCATGGTGTGCACGGCCAGTTCCCGCCAGGCGCCGAACCCCGGGCCGCCGATGGCGCCGACGCCGTAGTGGCAGAAGGCCGGCAGGGAGAACAGGTTCGCCGTGGAGCGCACGTTCTCCGGCCGCAGCTCCAAATCGGTGAGGCGCACCTGTTTGACGAAGACCGGTGTCCCGTCGACGTCCAGCAGCACCCTGTGTCCGCCGATGCCGGAGCCGACCGGCGTGCCGGCGTCCACGAGTTCCCGCAGCCCGCGGTCGCTGCACAGCGCCAGCGACGTCGAGACGGCACCGTGCGCGGCCAACCGGGCGCCACGGGACAGGTCGGGACCGTGCACATCGGCCTCCAGCCGCGTCCCGCCTCCCGTACGGCCGTTCCGACGGGACCTCGGGGCGGGAACTGCCGCCACCCTCTCATGGCGCGGGCGGCGGTCGACGGGGCGTCGCGGGGCCCGGGGAGCGACTGCGCCACGCGCACTCCCGGGGCCGGGCGGCTGGGGTGGTCGTTCAGTCGGAGGGGGTGAGGAACTCCTGCACCGGCAGGGGGCGTCCGACGATGCGGGTGTCGCCGATCCAGCCGTAGAAGCCCTGGCCGAAGGCACCGTCGAACTGGGTGCCGCCCAGGACGAAGGGCTTGCCGAGGGTGGCGATGCCGGTCGAGGCCTGTGCCGGGTTGCGGGCGATCCTCGAGCCGTCCACGTACATCACCGTGCGGCGGCCGTCGTTGACGACGGCGATGTGCATCCAGCGTCCGACCGGCACGGCGTGGCTCCACGACGTCGGGTCGGCGTCCTGCCGGTGCGGGTAGACGACGAACTGCAGGAACCGCTCGGGCGACAGGTTGAGACTGCACGTCGGTTCCAGCGGCGACCAGCCGGTCGTCTTGCCCGCCTCCGCGTTGCGTCCCTCCCAGCTGAGGATGCCCATCCAGCTGTGGTCGCCCTCGAACGGCTCGGGCAGCCGGACGAAGGTCTCGATGGTGTAGCCCTTGAGGAACTTCTCGCTGTTCAGGGCGGCACGGGCGGCGGTGGTGAGGACGGCCCCGCGGTCGGGGCTCTTGCCGCCGTCGAAACGGAGGCTGGCGTGTGCCGGCTGTCCGCGGTGGTGGTCCGCCGACCAGGTGAGCGCGTCGGGGCCGCTGGAGTGCAGCCGGCGCACCGTCAGGTCGTTGCCGTTGCCGGTGAGGTCCCGTACCACGGTGCCGTCGGCGACGGCGGCACCGGGCGTGCCCGCCGCGTCGGTCCCGGAGCCGTCGAAACGCCAGTAGGCGAGGGTGCCGCGGGGCATCACGGACCGGGCCGGGCGGGGCGCGGGCGGGGTGACGGGGGCGAAGCCGGCGAACCGGGCGTCGAAGTCGACCGGCAGGGTGAACCGGTCGGCGGGGCCGGTGAGTTCGACGGTCTCCGCCGCCAGCGGTGACCGCTGGTCCGGGTCCCGTGCCAGGAACCAGGGGGAGAACGTCTCGACGTCGATGACCTTGCGCACCAGGTCGAAGCCGTAGGTGCGGATCATTCCGGCGCCGCCGTAGTAGCGGTCCTGGTAGTTGGTGATGTGGACGTGGACATCGTTGCCGGCGTCGTTGGTGAGGACCGTACGGCCGGGCGGCCAGTAGTGGCCGCCCAGGGCCAGGAAGATCTGGTCGTTGCCCTTGATCAGGCGGTCCCACAGCCGCTGCCCGTGATCCGACAGGCGCGCCCCGCCGTCGTCGTCGGCCCAGGCGATGTCGTGCGTGGTGAGCACCGCCGGCAGGGTGCGGTGGGCGTCGAGCACGCCCTGCGCCCACGCCAGTCCCTTGTCGGAGACCCGCCAGTCCAGGGCGAGGACCAGCCAGCGGCGGCCGCCCGCGCGCAGCACGTGGTAGCTGTTGTAGCCGTCGGGCGAGGCACCGCCGAACGTGGGCATGGCACGGTAGCGGTCCGGCCCGAACGCGGCGAGATAGGCGGAGTCGCCCCGCTGGTCGTCGGTGGAGGACCTGATGTCGTGGTTGCCGGCCAGGACGCTGTAGGGGACCCTGCCGTGCAGGACGCGGAAGGTGTCCGCGGCGAGGCCGATCTCGTCCTCCGTGCCGTGCTCGGTGACGTCGCCGAGGTGCGTCATGAACGCGATGTTGGCCGCCGCCCGTTCGGCGGCGAGATAGTGGAACGTCGCCCGCAGCGGGGCGGGGTCGGCGCTGTCGGCGTCGAAGAGGTACTGGGTGTCGGGCAGCACCGCCAGCGCGAACCGCGGACTCTCGGCGTCGAAGCGGCCGCCGGCCGCACCGGCGTCTCCGGCGGCGCTCGCCGCTCCGGTGTCCAGCCCGGTGGCCACGGCGCCGGCGGCCGGCACCACCACCGCGGCGCGCAGCAACGCGCGTCTGTGCACGGGCGGGTGACCGGTCTGTCCCTCTGTGCTCATCAGGGCTCCACGAAAAGGTCGACGGGTGGGGTCAGCGCGCATGCTGCTCACCCGCGCTGGCCGCCCGGTTGCGCGGACCTGAACACCGGCTGCATGGACACCGCCGACCGGAACGACCGGGCGCGAGCCCCACGCGGCCCGTTCCCCTCACCGAAAAGCGATTTCAACCGGGGGAGCGTTCAACTGAGGATAATTTTTCCTGGGATCGGGGGTCGGGGGTCGGGAATCGGGGATCCGGGATCGGTGTGCGGACGGGCAGAGATCGGGGATTTCGGAGAAGTGGCGACGAGTCACTGATATGCGGAGCGCAATAAGTCGGTCCGGGCGCCCGGCGGATGTCCGAAAGTCGGTCGTGCCGTCCCTCCCCACCTCGTCCGATCTTGCTCGCCATTGGCCGATCCGCTAAGACTGTGGAGGCCCGAAAGGCGGTACGGAAACCACCTCGCATCGGATCCCCTGCCGGCTTGGTTCCCCGGGCGTCCGAATCGTGCCATTGAAAGGACTGTGCCGTGCTGGTAAGCGTCGTCACCCCCACCCACAATCGCCCGGACCGGCTGAAGACCGCCCTGGACAGCGTGCGGACGCTGGACTTCGACGGACAGCTCGAAGTGATCGTGGTGAACGACAACGGCACACCGGTCGACGACGTCGTCGAGGCCGCCGCCCGGGACCTGGACGTGCGCCTCATCGACCTGCCCGTCAACGGCGGTGTCTCCGCCGCGCGCAACACCGGACTGGAGGCCGCCAAGGGCGAGTACGTCGCCTTCCTGGACGACGACGACGTCTTCGCCCCGCACCACCTGACGGACACCCTGCCGCTCCTGCAGAGCGGCGCCGACTTCGTCTACAACAGCGTCGTCATCGCCCGCACCCGGGTCACCGGCACGACCATCGACCAGGCGGAAGTGTTCGTCCGCATGGACTTCCCGTGCGACCGCGAACTGCTGGACGTGACCAACCACATCCCGCCGACCGCGGTGGTGTGCCGCTCGCCCCGGGCGGCCGACGTGTGGTTCGACCCCACGCTCATGGTCCAGGAGGACTGGGACATGTGGCTGCGGATGATCCACAAGCACGGCTACACCATCGCCCACCAGCCGCGCGTCTCCTCCGTCGTCCACCGGATCCCCGGCGTGCAGAGCCTCACCACGGTGTCCTCCGACGACATCGCCGCCCTCAAGCCGTACGAGGACACCTGGAACCTGCTCACCGAGCGCTGGCGCGTCGACAGCGAGCGCGTCCGGGAAGTGCGCCGCTTCATGCCCGTCATGTACCGGATGGCGTACGACATGATGAACAACGGCACGCCCGTCGACTTCCACTACTACGAGCGGACGGTGCGCGTGCTGTACAACGCGCTCGGCGACCCGAACTACGGTGAGGAGCGCGTCGTGAACGAGATCCGCGCCGCCCTGAACGGCGGCTGACCCCGTACGGCCCGCACGGCCGGCCCGCGCCCCCCCGGGCCCGTGCGGGCCGGCCCGCGCCGGCCCTCAGGCCGGGAGCGTCGCGAGCCGGCGACGGTCGTAGGGGCTGGAGCGGCGGTCCAGACGCTGCTCCAGCCGCACCCGGGCGGCGTCGCAACGGCCCGCCGACACCAGCGCGTACAGCAGCGTCTCCTCGACGACCTCGCGCTGCGCCGCGCTGCCACCGACCGCCGGCAGCCTCGGAAGCAGGCGCTCCAGCCGCACGGCGGCCTGCTCCCACGACTCCTCCACGACGTACCCGAAGGCCTCGCACAACGGCGCGACGACCTCCCGCTGCACCGGGTCGGCGTCCAGCGCGTGCCCTTGCAGCCGCCGCAACCCCGCCAGATCGCCCGAGGCCATCAGGGCGACCGCCGCGTGCAGGGCGGTGAAGGCGGTCGACGGCCGCTCCAGGGAATCCGCACCGACCGCGTCGAGCACGTCACCGATCGGCATCCGCCCCTCCCACGACCCGGTCAGCCGCGCCCGCCACAGCAGCGAACCGGAGTCGACGAGCGCACGCACCCCGCGCACCCGGCCCGGCGTCAGCTGCGCCGCCCACCTGCGGCGCACCGCCGGGGCGTCGTCCAGGGCCAGTTCGTGCAGCGCCGCGTGCCAGGAGAAGTGGGCGCGATGGGTGGTGCCGCGCCCGTGGCCGTCCAGCCACGCGTCGAGCCGCGACCGCCCCGCCTCGTGGTCACCGCACTCGTAGTGCACGTGGGCCAGCGCGTGCATGGCATGACCGGAGTCCGGCTCCTGGGCCAACGCCCGCTCCGCGAGGACACCGGCCTCGTCGAAATGCTCCTCCTCCTGGTGCACGAAGGCCAGCAGCGACGTGTGGAACCAGTGCCCGCCGTGGGCCCGCGCGGTCCTGCGCACCACCTGCCCGGCCGCCCCGCCGTGCGCGTCGTACAGCCCGGCGAAGGCGATCGTCGGAACCGCCGCCGCGAGCGCCAGCCGGTCACCGGGATACCGGTCGAGATAGCGCAGCAGCGCCGCGTCGCCCTCCGCGGTGGTGCCCCGGACCCGCCGGACGACCATGTCCACGAAGGCCCGCTCCCGCTCGTCGGCACGCTCCCGCACACACCGCCGCGCCCGCGCCAGCGCCTGCGGGACGTCCACGTCCGCGCCGCTGTCGTGGCCGATCAGGGCGAGCGCGGCGTGGCCCACGGCGAAACCGGGATCCAGCGACGTCGCCCGGCGGAACGCCCGCTCCGCCCCGGCCCGCACCTTCAGCACCCGGTCGATGCCCGTACGGAAGGCGGCCGCGGCGGACGAGTGGGTGCTGAGCGGCAGCCCGGAGCCGTCCGAGGGTCTGCGGACGCGGCGGTGCGGCGGCGCGGCCACCGCGGCCCGCACCGACGGCACGGCCAGCACCGCCTCGGCCACCTCCGCCGCCTGGACCCGGATCTCCGGGACCGCCGTGGTCTCCCACAGTTCACCGCGCCGGGGCGCGCCCAGCGTCCACAGCGGCTGCTCCGCCGCCCCGGACCGGTCACGCAGCCGCCCGCCGTCGGTGGCCACCCCGATGCCCAGCGGACCGGGCACGGCGACACCGCCGCGCCGCAGGTTCTGCCACAGCGGACCCGTCGCGTCCGCCAGTCGCAGCCCCGGCCCGGTGCAGTCGACGACCCAGCCCACACGCAGGTCCCGGCCGTCCCCGAGCCCCACGGCCACCGTGCCGTCGCCGAGCGCCCGCGCGTCGGCGACCGAGCCCCGCCAGGTGCGCAGCCGTCCGGCCCGGCGCATCCGGGCCACGGCCTCCGCGGTGGCCGGCGGCATCCGATGGCGGTGCACGTTCCACACGGTGGCGTCCCGTCCGAGGAACTCCGCGCGGTCCTCCGGCGACAACGCGGCCCACAGCGTCGCGACGTGCGGGCGCAGACCGTCCACGACGGGACGCCAGTCGCCCTCGGTGCGCAGCGCGCGGCCGACGTGCCGGTGCACCGCGGCCCGCATCTGCCGCAGCGTCCGGCAACCGAGCAGGTCCTCGCAGTCGGCCGGGGGCAGCGCGGTCACCGTGTGCGGCTGCGGCAGCAGACCGCCCCGGGAGACGGCGTGCACCGTGCGGCCGGTACGCTCCAGCCGCAGGGCGACGTCCACGGCGGTCAGGCCCGTGCCGATCAGCAGCACGTCGTCCGTGTCCTCCGGCGCGGCCGCGGCGTCCAGCGCGCCGGGCGCCCACGGGTCGGCCACGAAACGGCTGTGCGCACGCAGCGCGGCCGGCGGACGCGCCGAGGACGGGGAGGTCGGACCGCTCGCCAGGACCACCGCGTCGGCGTCGGCGGTCGTACCGTCCGCCAGCTCGAGCCGTACCGCACCCCGCTCGCCGGCGCCCACACGGCAGTCGGTGACCAGGGTGCGCAGCCGCCGGACCCGCACGGTGCCGGTGGCCGCGATGATGGCCTGCCCCAGCGTGTCCGCGAGGTAGGCGCCGTAGCGGTGACGCGGCACGAAGTCGTCCGCCGACACCGTCGGCTGGCCGTGACGGCACAGCCAGCGCACGAAGTGCGCCGGATCGTCCGGGTAACAACTCATGGCACCCGCACGCACGTTGAGCAGGTGCCTCGCCTCCCGGCCGGCGTAGGCCCGGCCCCGCCCGGCCTCCGGCGCCGGGTCGATCAGCAGCAGCACCAGGGGAACCCGCCGCCGCACAGCGGTCTCGCACAGTTGGAGGGCGACCATGGTGCCGGCCGCGCCCGTGCCCACCACTGCCACGGTTCCCCGCGGAGCGGATACGGGTGACGTCATGCTGCCTCCAGTCGGGACGACGAGTGGGCCGGCGGGCGTCCGGCGGGCGCCCGGGCGGCGAGGCGGGGCCTACACGTGCTCGGCGTCGGGCGCGTCCGGGCAGGCGCAGGCGTCCTCGCCGGGCAGGTTCTTGATGGTCGCGGTGAGCAGCGGACGGAGCCGGTCGATGTTCTGCCGGAACACGGCGAGGACCTCCTCGTGCGTGACGCCCTCACCGGTCTCCGCACCCGCGTCCAGGTCCGTGACCAGGGCGATCGACGTGTAGCACAGGCCCAGTTCACGGGCGAGGGCCGCCTCGGGCTGCCCGGTCATGCCGACGACGGTGCCGCCGGCGGCGCGGTGCCACAGCGACTCGGCGCGGGTCGAGAAGCGCGGGCCCTGGATGACCACCAGCGTGCCCTCCGGGTGGGGCGGCCAGCCCTGCTCGCGCGCCGTGGCGATGACCGTCTCCCGCCCGGTGGAACAGTACGGGTCGGCCATGGGGGCGTGCGCGACGGGCGGGAACGTGCCGTCCTCACGGGGGAGGCCGTCGAAGTAGGTGTTCTCCCGCCCGTACGTACGGTCGATGACCTGGTCGGGGACGACCAGGGTGCCCGGGCCCAGCTCCGCGTCGAGGCTGCCGACGGCACACGGGGCCAGGACGCGCCGCACCCCGACGGAACGCAACGCCCACAGGTTGGCCCGGTAGTTGATGCGGTGCGGCGGCACCGAGTGGGAGCGGCCGTGGCGCGGGAGGAAGGCGATCGTGCGTCCCGCGTACTCCCCGACGAGCAGGGCGTCGCTCGGCGGACCGTACGGGGTGGTGACGGGCACTTCCGTGACGTCGTCGAGGAAGGAATACAGGCCGGAACCGCCGATGACGCCGATGTCGGCGCGGGGCAGGTCGGTCATCTTGTGCTCCTTACGGCAAAGGGGCGGCACGGGTGGAATATCTGCCTGCCCGGTGCGGAGTTCATCCAAGGCCTCTCCCGCGGCTGGATCAACCCTGTCGCGCGTTCAAGGGCGGACTTCGGCAGATGACCGAAAGGGCCGATAATGTCGCTGGTTTCTGTGGCTGCCCCGAGGTGCTGGGAGACATTCCCCGTGGATGGCGGACAGTTGAATGTGTTGTGGCTCGCGCACAGCGAGTTGGCCTTTTACGGCATTCCGGCGCTGCTCCGCCAGGTGCCTTCCGTCTCCGGTCATGTGGTGTGTGCGGACGCCGCCGCCGCCCAGCAGAACCTGGCGGGCGGGTACTTCGACGTGTGCGTGCTGCCCCTGAGCGCCTACGGCCCGTCCCTCGGCAGACTGGCACGCACGGGCGCGGCGCGGCTGGTGCTGACCCTGTCGGACACGGCGGTGCTGCACCCCGGTATGGCGCACGGACGCAGCGTGGACGCCTGGCTGCTGGAGCAGTGCATCACGCTGGACGTGCTGCGGGACACCTTCCGGCAGCTGGCACTGCCGACGGCCGGCGTCGCCACGCCGCTGCGCGCGGACGCCGCGGACGCGGTGAGCCGGCCACGCCGCAACGGCCGGCTCACCGCCAGGGAACTGTCCGTGCTGCGCCTGCTGGTGCAGGGACTGACCAATCAGCAGATCGCCCGCGCGCTCGGCATCTCGGTCCACGGTGTCAAGCGCCACCTGTCGAACCTGATGCTGAAGTTCGACTGCTCCAACCGGACCGAGGTGGCGCTCGCCGCGTTGCGCATCTGGGAGTGAGGGCCGCGACGCCGCGCCGGTGACCACCGTCTCCGGAGCCCGCGCCGCGGCCGGGCGGCGCAGCCTGCTCACACCGCGATGGCGGCCTGGACGCAGTCGCTCTTCACGAGCCGCTCCAGCCGCTCGCGGCCCGGGAGGAAGGTGAGTTCCATCAGGACGACGACGCCCGTCACCCGGGCGCCGGTGGAGTGGACGAGTTCGATCGCCGCCTCGGCGGTACCGCCGGTCGCGAGGACGTCGTCGACGACGACCACCCGGTCCTCCGGCCGGAAGGCGTCGCGCTGGATCTCCAGCGTGGCGGTGCCGTACTCGAGTTCGTAGGCGCGGCTGAAGGTCTCACCGGGCAGTTTGCCGGCCTTGCGGACCGGCACGCACCCGGCGCCGCAGCGCAGGGCCACCGGTGCCGCGAGGAGGAAGCCGCGCGCCTCCAGCCCCGCGATCCGGGTGGCGCCGAGCCGGGTGCACATCGCGGACAGGATGTCGACGGTGTCGGCGAACGCCCCCGGATCGGCGAGCAGCGGGGTGATGTCCTTGAACGTCACCCCGGGCCGGGGGTGGTCGACGACGTCGCGGATGTGGCCGGCGAGGTGCCCGCCGGGGCCGGCCGCCGGCTGCCCGAGGTCGGCGGCCGGCGGCTGGTGCGGTGCGGTCATGGGATGCTCCGTCAGATCCAGTGTGCGGGGTCGGTGTAGCCGAGCCGGTCGGCCAGGTGGAAGGTGGGCGCGTCCAGTGCGCGGGTGATCAGGTCGGCCCGTGCCTGCCAGCGGCCGGCCCGGGGCCGGGCCGTGGCCGCCACCGGGGCGATGCCGTGCTCGATGGACCGCAGCAGGGCCTCTCCCAGCGGGATGCCGAGCCAGTGGGTGAGCCGCCGGTACGCCGCGGCGCGGCGCTCGGGCCCGGCGATGAGGTCCTCGAAGCGCAGCGTCAGGCTGTCCGTCCGGACCGTGCCCAGGTGGTCCAGTACGGCCTGGTGGCTGCTGCGCCACTGGAAGGCGCAGACGTTGAGCAGCGGCGCGGTGGTGTACTCCTGCCAGCCGGGCGGCAGGTCGAACTTCCACCACCACTGGTTGTCCGGACACTGCTCGACGTAGTCGGTGATGGCCAGCGGCGTCGGCATGCGGTGGGCGTGGAAGCCGTGGTGCAGCCAGCCGTCGAGCAGGCCGTTGATCGCGGCGGCCGGATTGCGGGTCAGGTGCAGGACACGGATCCGGGCGTTCGGGAACAGGGCGCGCAGGAAGTCCAGCCGGTAGGCGTTGCTGGGCGTCTTGACGACCAGGGTCCGCTCCCGCAGGTCGGCCGGCCCGGCCCGGCGCCACGGGCGGGCCAGCACGAACGGCGGCTCCTCCACGAGGAATGGCGCGGGGGACTGCGCACCCGGGCTGCCGAAACCGTCCCGGCGCAGCAGGTCGGGCGGCAGGTCGTAGTACCAGGGGCTGACCGGCAGGCCCTGGTCGTACAGATGCCGCAGCAGTTCCAGGGTCACCGCCGCCGAGCCGCCGGGCGGCGCGGCCGCCAGCAGGTCCCGGGCCCGACGGGCCAGCTCCAGCGGGTCGAGGGGCAGGTGCGGCCACTGGACGGTCAGCCGCCAGGCGATGTCCAGGGCCAACTGCCCGGCGTCGGCGCTGCCGGTGGTGTCCGCGGGGTCGGCGGGGGTGCCGGCGTCACGGGCGAGCTCCTCGTCGAGGAGGGCGCGCGTGGCGGCCGGCAGCGCCTCCAGGTGGCCGGCGTCGAGCCGGTCGGACCCGGCCCCGCTGTCGGGATGGCCGAGGCCCGCCAGACGCAGGAACGGGTTGATCTCCGCCTGGAGGTGCACGAGGTCGGGCGAGGCGCGCAGCGTCTCCGCCAGCATGCTCGAACCGCCCCGCGAACTGGACGCGATGACCAGCAGGGACCGCACCCGGGCCGTGAAGTCCTCCACGGCCGGGGTGCGTTCGCCGCGCAGCGCCGCCAGACGCTCGTGCAACGACGACGTGGGGTCGGGCGGGACGGTGACGGCGGACGCGCGGCCCGCGCTCGGTGCGGGATGCGGGTGGCCGGTGCGGGTCACAGGGGCTTCCTGAGCGAGTAGACGCACCAGCGCCACTGGTCCCGGATGGACCCGTCGGGCAGGACCTCGAAGGGGTGGACGGCGCGGACCTCCGGCGGGGCGTCGTAGAACAGCTGCTGGATCTCACGCCGGTGCGCGGGCGTCGTCTCGTGGGTGTCGATCCACAGGTCGATGGACTCCCACAGCAGGTGCTCCGTCACGGTGACGTCGGTGAAGCCGGCGCCGGTGAGCAGGGCGCGGAACTCCTCCTCACGGAACATCTGGTGCAGCAGCGGCTGCTTCTTCTTGAAGACGCGGTACATCCAGAAGGCGTCCGCGTCGGAGTAGGGCACGATCTGGCCGACGATGAACTGGCCGCCCGGGCGCAGCACCCGGAAGATCTCCGACACCGGGCGTTCCGGCTGGGGCAGCAGGTGCAGCACCTCGCGCGTGACGACCAGGTCGAAGGAGCCGTCCTCGTAGGGCAGGTCGTAGACGGTGCCGCGGTCGACGCGGTCGAGGCGGGTGGAGGCCAGCTCGACCATCTCGGGCGTGAGGTCGAGGCCGATCATCTCCTTGACGCGGCCGCGGAAGGACCCGCCGACGACGCCGCTGCCGCAGCACACGTCCAGCATCCTGGCGTCCTCGCCCACCTGGCACAGCTCCGCGTGCTTGGCCAGCAGCTCCTCGTCGGTGAGCCAGGAGCAGGACTCGTGCCAGTCCTTGGAGCGGATGCCGAACTGCCGCCGGTAGGCGCCGTAGTCGATGTCCAGCTGCTTGCGCTGGTGCCGGGCGGTGCGGCCGGCCAGCCGGGCGGCGAGCCGGGCCCGCGCGGCGTCCAGCACACGGTGGGTCACCTGCTGCGCCAGCAGGTCGTCGCTGTTGATGCGGCGGGTGAACTCCTCGGTGACCGCCTTGTGCACCACACGGCCCGCGTCGGTGTTGGTGAGCCGCTTCTTGGTCTGTCCGTCGAACCGGGGCGCCGCCATGCGCAGGGAGACCACCGCGGTCAGTCCCTCCAGCACGTCGACGGTGGTGATGCGTTCGGCGGTCCGGGAGTCGAGCAGGTTGTGCGCGGCGGCGTACCGGTTGATCACCTCCGACAGCGCGGCCCGCATGCCGTCCACGTGCGACCCGCCCTGGTCGGTGCGTACGCCGTTGACGAAGCTGCGGACCTCCTCCGTGTACCCCTCGGTCCACTGGAAGGCGAGGTCGAAGGAGACGGTGTCGTCACCGGACAGCGTCACCACGACGGGCTCCGGGTGGACGGTGGCGGCCTTGGCGTTGAGGTGGTCGAGGAACCCGCGGACCCCGCTGGTGAACGCGTAGCGGGTGACGCTGCCGGTGCGTTCGTCCTCCAGCCGCAGGTCCAGGCCCGGGTGCAGGAACGCTATCTCCTGGAGCCGTTCGCCGAGGACCTTCGCGGAGAAGTCGACGGTGTCGAAGATGTCCGGGTCCGGCAGGAACGTGATCGTGGTGCCCCGCCCGTCGGTGGGGCCCTGCGCGGTCAGCGGGGTCCGCGGCTCGCCGCGCGCGTACTCCTGGCTGTGGTGGACGCCGTCCTGGCGCACGTCCAGGCGCAGCCACTGGGCGAGGGCGTTGACACAGGACAGGCCGACACCGTGCAGGCCCGCGGAGTGCACATAGGTGCCGGCGGTGAACTTGCCGCCGGAGTGCAGCGTGGTCAGGACGACCTCGCAGGCGGGCCGGCCCGCCTCCGGGTGGACGCCGACCGGGATGCCCCGGCCGTCGTCGGCCACGACACAGGCGCCGTCCTCGCGCAGCGTCACCGTCACCGTGGAGCAGTGGCCGGCCTTGTGCTCGTCCACCGCGTTGTCGAGCAGTTCGAGCACCAGGTGGTGCAGGCCCTCGGCCGTGGTGGAGCCGATGTACATCGACGGGTTGCGGCGCACCGCCTGCAGGCCGGAGAACACGACGATCGACGCCGCGTCGTACCCGCCGGCCGCCGCCGGCGGGGCCGGGGCGGAGAGGTTTTCACTCATCGGCTCCTCCAGGGATGAGGGCGGCATCGTGCTGTTCGCCGGACGTGCGGGTCAGATCGTCCAGGGCCGCCTGCAGGCGGGCGGTGTGCCCCTTCTTCAGGGCGGTGAGGGTGCTCAGCCAGCTCGCGGTGTCGGCCTGCCCCTCCTCCAGGGCCGCGGAGGTCAGCCGCGGATAGAGGTCACCGGCGTCGTGCAACGCCGCCACCACCGACGAGGCCAGGTTGAGCCGGCTGTCCCCGACGCCGTCCTGCCGGCCGGCGTTCTCGCTGTCGGTGTCGCGCAGCACGTCCAGATGGCCGTGCGCGGCGCAGACGAGGCTGTCGGCGAGTTCGCCGAACAGCCGCGCGACCTCGGAGTGCCCTTCGATCTCCGCGGTGTGCGCGAAGTAGGTGTACCGCACCGCCGACGCGGCCTCCGCGGCCAGCGCGGCGCGCAGGTCGGCGGCGAGACGGTCACTGATGTGCGTCATGGTTCTCCTCTACTGCGCGGGGGCGACCGGGCCGGGCTTGGTCCCGGCCGCCAGGACGAACAGCATGTGGTCGGTGAACCGCCCGTCCGCCTCCTGCACGGCGTGCAGCGCGCGGAACTCGGGGGAGGCCCGGCGGTAGACCTCGCGGATCGCCTCGCGGCGCTCCTCCTCGATGGCGCCGTTGTCCGACCAGACGTCGACGTCCTCCACGGACACGTACGAGCGGGTCCGCGTCTGCTCGCAGCCGGCCTTGGCGAGGAGTTCCTCCAGGCCGGAGGGGAGGAAGAAGTGACGCCGTACGGGGTTGCGCAGCCGCAGGATCTCGAAGTACTCCTCGCTGTCGCGTTCGTCGTAGGCGCAGAGGTTCACCACCACGACCCGCCCGCCGGGCCGGACCACACGGACCATCTCCTCCACCGCGGCGGGCAGGTCCATGAACTGGATGCCCTGCCGGCACACGACGATGTCGAAGGTGTCGTCCTCGAAGGGCAGGTCCTCGGCCGCGGTGAGCACCAGCCGGTCCAAGTAGGGACGGGCCTGCTCGGCCATCCCCTCGGTGAGGTCGACGCCGACCAGCTCCGCCACCCGCCCGGTGAACAGACGCGACACCAGGCCGGTGCCGCAGGCCACGTCGAGCACACGGTCCTGCGGGCCCGGCCGGGCCAGGTCCAGCAGCAGTTCACCGAGGTCCGTGTCGGTGCACCACGAACTGGAGTTGTCGTAGGTGGGCGCGCGCAGTCCGAAGTGGTCGGCCACGTCCTTGCGACTGATGGTCAAGGAAAGACTCCTCGCGGTCGGCCCGTGCAGCCGGACCCCGCCCGGGGGCGGGGGACGGCGGATCGGGAAGAGGAAGGAAACCTGCTCGTGCCGCGCGCGGCACCGCGCCGTGCCCGCGCGTGCGGCCGCAGGCTCCGCCGGTGCGGGCACGGTCCACGTGGTGCCCGCGCGGCGGCCGGTCGCGCCGGCACGGGCAGTGCCGGACCGCGCCGGGGCGTGCGGAGTACAGGTCGTGTCGGATGGTGTCGTTGTACGTGTGCTGTCAGGCGGTGCTGCCGCCGTGCGCCTGGTGGCGCCGCCCGCCGGCCCCGGGCGGAGCGGCCGCGCGCGCCGCGGCCGTTCTCAGCCGGAGGAACCGTACGTAGGCGTCGCGGCGCATCCGGGCACGGTAGTTGTCGTCGTTGCGGGCCGAGCGCCACTCGATGCGGGCGCGCAGCCACGCCGAGCCCAGTGCCACCGCGAGCGGCGAGGGATCGGGCGTGCCGGCGGCGGCCGGGTCGACCGGGTAGCCGAGCGACTCCTTGACCGGCCCGGTCACCTTGTCCACCAGCAGGCGTTCCCGGGTGGTCAGCCCCGTACGCCCGGTGCCGACCCGGTGGTTCGTCACCGGCTGCCCCGCCTGCCGCCACGCCTGGGCCAGACCGGCGGTCCGGCGGGCGTCGGCGGACCTGTGGTGCTCGAGCATGGCCGGCTCCAGTTCCTCGCCGAGGAAGTCGCAGAGCCGGCCGACCTCCTCCGCCGTGTTCGACACCAGGTCCTCGTAGCGCAGCAGGTGCACCACGTCGGGACCGTGGGCGTCGAGCGCGGCCCGGGCCCGGTCCTGCTGGGCCCGCCACAGCAGCGCGGTGCGGTAGGGGTGACTGGGGCCGAACACCGCGCGCTTGGCCGAGGCGGCCACGTCGCACGGGTCCCTGACCAGCCACACGAACCGCGCGTCCGGACGGACCGCGAGGACGTCGGCGACATGGTCCACCATGAACGTGCTCTTGCAGCCCCAGCGCGCCTTGCCCTCGGCGATCCGGTGCTCGTCGTAGATCGCCGCCACGATCCCGAACAGCCCGTGCCCCGGTTCCGCCGCGGCCAGCACCCGGTCCGCGTCGACCGGGTGCGGCCACGGATGGATGTGCCGCCGCAGCAGGCCGAGCGCGTCCGCGGTGGCGCGGGCGCGCCCGGCCGCGGCCGGGAGGCGGTCGTACGAGGCGGCCAGCGGAGCGAGGTACCGCATGAAGTGCGGAGGGTGCGGGACGGCGATGCGGGAGTGGGCGTTGAGGATGAGCCGCAGCAGGTTGGAGCCGGACCGCTCGGTCCCGATGATGAGAACGGGACCGAGTCGGCCTGTCATGCCTCGTTGACGCCGGCCAGCGAGGGCGACGTCATTTTCTTCGCGCCGCACTCCATCAGGCTGCTGCCCGCGCGGGCCACCTCGGGCTCGCTGCACTTGTCGAGGGTGAAGCGCTCCGAGCCCGGCGCCAGCGGGCCGGCGGCGGAGCTGAACTCCCGGCGCCATCCGGTGCCGGCGTAGCTGGTCGAGCGCTCCAGGCCGTCCGCGGGCTGCGGGTGGAAGTACTGCATGTGCTCGGGGAAGTGACGGAAGTCCATCACCGGGCCGGGCTGGTAGGCGTCGTAGATGCGCTTGTAGGCGTCCCGGCACACCTTCTCCGGCAGGCCGCTGACGTTGAGGAACTCGTCCTCGTGCAGGGCCTGTTCGACCGACAGCCAGTTCAGGTGGTCGATCTCCGAGCGGATGGTGCCGGAGGCCAGCGCCTGCTTGTAGATCGTGGTGCCCGGCATCGCCGACAGGTACTTGACCCGGGTGACGTGGTTGTACGTCTCGGCGAACTCCACCATGTGGTTGAGGGACTCCTCGCTCTCGTTGGGCAGGCCCACGATGAGCAGGGAGCCGAAGCGCACACCGGCGTCGAAGGTGGTGCGCATGGCCCGCACGGTCAGGTTCTCGCTGCTGCCCTTGCGGGCCTCGCGCAGCACCTCGGTGCCCAGCGACTCCACGCCGTACAGGATGATGTCGCAGCCCGAGTCGCGCATCGCGTTGACGCGGGGCTCGTCCATGTCGGCGCACCGGGTCAGGCACGTCCAGCGGATGTCGTGGTCCTTGATGACGTCGCAGATCTCCAGCGTCTGCTTGCGGTGCGAGCTGAACGTCAGGTCCACGAAGAACGAGAACTCGATGCCGTACTGGCTCTTCAGCCAGGCCATGTCCCGGTCCATCTTCTCCGGGGACTTGGCCCTGACCTGCGGCGTCGTGCGGTAGCAGAACGAGCAGTCCATCTTGCAGCCGCGGCTGTACGAGGAGATGATCTGCGGCTGGAGGCCCATCGGGCTGTGGTACTGCGGCCACAGGTCGAGCCGCATGCGCGGCAGCGCGTCGAGGTCCATCATCTGGCCGCGCGGCCGGGTGCGCTTGGCCTCGCCCTCGGGTGTGCGGTAGCAGATGCCGCGGATGTTGGGCAGGTCGCGGGACCAGTTCCCCGAGGCGTAGCTCTCCATCAGCTCCAGGATGGTGAGTTCGCCCTCGCTGATGACGACGATGTCGGCGGCCGTGTGCTCCATGAAGATGTGGGGCACCGACGTGCACAGCGAACCGCCCACGATGATGGGCACGTCCGGCTCCGCCTCGCGGACCTTCTCCATCAGCTCGCGGCAGAAGGGGAAGTTGTCCTCGAAGGTGCACAGACCGAGCACGTCGGTCTGCCCGACGATCTGGTCGTAGGCCGACTTCAGCGGGTCGAGGTCGTAGCGGACGTCGACGATGCGCACCGGGTAGCCGGCGTTGTGCAGCACGGTGGAGATGTAGCTGGCGCCCTCGTACGGGGAGGTCAGGAAGAACTCCCAGCCGCGGGGCATGGTGAACGGGGACGGCCCCACGACCAGCGTGAAGCGCGGCAGCGACGGGTCGGTGGGGACCGGGGTGATGTCCTGTTCGCGCATCTGGTTCATGAACTGGCGGTCCACCAGCTCGTCGGCGTTGGCGTATAACTCCAGGGCGAGTGACTTGGGTGCCATGAACGGCTCCTTATGCCGGTCGGCGGGATCTCTCTAGCTGGACATGCGATGCCCCGTGTCGGGCTGGGCCGAGGCGGTGCGCAGATGTGTGGCGACGTGCTGCCAGTAGGTGGCGTACGTGTCGGCGAGGTCGACGATCATGTCGGCGCAGTGGTGCGGGAAGGTGTCGACCAGTCGGTTCCACTGTGGCATGAGTTGAGCCTGGGCGTCGAACAGCCGCAGCAGGGCCCGCCCGGTGTCGGTCAGGCGCAGCGAGGGGTCCTTGCGCAGCACGTGCAGGACCGCGGCGGGGGTGCGGGGCCGGGTGCCGGCCGGGACGGGCGCCGGCACCAGGGCGGGAGCGGGCGCCGGAGCGAGCGGGGCACGGGGGGCTGGCGCCACGGCGGGAGGAATGTGACTGTCTGACGGGGCGGTCGAGCGGGCGGGGGCGGGACTGCGGCCGGTACGCAGACGCTCACGGACGTCGTGAGCCGTTCCCAGCGAGATCCCGGCTTCCGCGGCGACCTGACGCAAGGGCATGGTGGGGTGGGCGGCGATGAGGTGCCCGGCGCGGCGGCGGCCCTCGGTGGCGTCGAGCGGCCGGGTGCGACCGTCCTGCCCGACGCGGGTGTTCGACGGTGGGATTTCCCCGGACGAACGGCGGCGGATGGCGGCGACGGTCTTGGGGGACAGACCGCTGGCGCGGGCGATGGCCCGGTCGGACCAGTGGGGATGGGTACGGGTGATGCGGGTGGCGGCGGCGGTGCGGTCGGCGAGGGACAGCGGCAGCCCGTGGCTGATGTTCTGCCGGACGGCCAGGACGAAGGCGTCCGCGCTGTCGCCGTCGTAGAAGCGGACCGCGATGTGGGTGCGGCCCCGCAGGGCCGCGACGCGTAACCGGTGCATTCCGTCGATCACCTGCATGGTGGGCCGGTGGACGAGGATCGGAGGCAGGTCGGTGCCGGCCTCCAGCAGCAGCTGCACGTGGTCGGGGTCCTCACCGCGGCGGCGCACACCCGCGGTGGCGGACAGGGCATCGAGGGGAACGAGGTGGACCGGGTCGTGGGGGGGATGCGCTTCCTGGTCTTCCCCGAGGGGCATACGGCCTCCGTCCTGAACACACTCCAGCGGAACATCCGCGATTCGTCAGGCAGCGTACAAACCCGCGATCAGTAAGGGATCAACGCTCCATCAGCAACCCGCGAAAGGACACACAGGACATGCCCAACGTGCTGCTGATCTCCCTGGACACCGTCCGGGCCGATGTCGCCTACTCGGGGAAGATGCCGGGCATCGAATCACTGCGCCGCCGGGGCACCACCTTCCGGCAGGCCGTCTCCTCGGCACCGCTGACACCCATCAGCCACGCCAGCGTCTTCACCGGACTCCAGCCGGCCCGGCACGGCATCCGCCACCTGCTGCGCGAGCAACTCGCCCCGGACGCCGTCACGCTGGCCGAGCACCTGAAGCGGGCCGGCTACGCCACCGGAGCGGTGGTCTCCTGCCCGGGGCTGAACAAGTGGTACGGCATGGACCGCGGCTTCGACTTCTACGACGACGAGATCCCGCTGCTGCCCGACGGCAGCGACCCGCTGACCACGCCCGACGTGAAGATGCGCGGCCTGGCCCTGAAGCGGGCACCGCTGGTGGTGGACCGGGCCATGGACTGGCTGTCCCGGCAGCAGTCGCCGTTCTTCCTCTTCGCGCACTTCTTCGACGCCCACTGGCCCTACGAGCCGCCGGAGGACTTCTGCCCCACCGCCGCCAATCCTTACGAGGGGGAGGTCGCCTACTCCGACCACTACGTGAGCAGGATGCTCACACGCATCGAGGAGCTGGGGCACGCGCTGGACGACACTCTGATCGTGTGCTTCTCCGACCACGGCGAGGACCTGGCGGGCTGGTACCCCAACGACCACTCCGGCGACCTGGGCCACCCCTACGAGGAGGGGCACGGCTGCCTGCTGTTCGACACCACCCAGCACGTGCCGCTGATCGTCTCGGGCCCGGGACTGCCGCGCGGCGCGGAGATCGACAGCCAGGTCCGCCTGGTCGACATCGCGCCGACGGTGCTGGAGCTGCTCGGCCTCGAGCAGAAGGACGCCGACGGGGCGTCCCTGACCGAGTTCCTGCGCCCGGAACCCGCCGGCGCCTCCCGCCCCGCCTACAGCGAGACCTACTACCCGGAGGAGCGCCGGGCCGACGGTCAGTACCCCGATCTGCTGCCGCTGTCGGCGGTGCGCTGGGACGAGGGGGAGGGCGCGCGCCGGAAGGTCATCTGGCACATAGGCGGTGACACCGTCGAGAGCTACGACCTGCGGGCCGACCCGACGGAGCACCACGGGGAGACCCTGTCCACCGGCACGCCCCCCGTCGCTCCGCCCCACTGACCCCGCCCGGGTGCAACGGCCCGCGCGCCGCCGGTCGGTTCCGGCGGCGCGCGGGCGTTGCGGCGTCACACGTCACATCGGGCCCGGCGCCGCCGTCCGCTCCCCGGCCGCAGGCCGGGGAGCAGCCGTCCACGGCGGCGGAGCCGCGGCCCGCGCCGGCCGGTCAACCGGCCCGCGCCGCCGCCGCGTCGGAGTCGTCGCGGCGCAGGATGCCGGTGAGGCAGCCCAGGGCGCCGGCCGCCTTGACGTACTCGCCGACCTCCGCGGTGAACACCTCAAGGCCGGCGTCCTCCAGACGGCGCCGGGTCACCGGACAGCCGGCGGGCATCAGCACCCGCCCGGGGCCGAGCGCCACCAGGTTCATCGACCGCCGCCGCACCACCTCGTCGTCCGGCGGCAGCTCCACCAACTCGTAGTCACGTCGCACCAGTTCGGCGCGCGCCGGTGCGGACAGCGCGGCCGTGTGGACCACGGCACGCCGGCGGTCCACGAAGACGACCGAGCCCAGCAGGTGCTGCGCCCCGTCGCTCACCGGCACCTCGACGGTGTCGACGCCCTGCTCGCGCAGCACCTCGCGCACGGTCGCCGCGCCCGCCCGGTCGGTCCGCAGACCGATCCCCACCAGCACGGTCCGCTCGTCGACCCACAGGGCGTCCGCGCCCTCGAACACGGCCGTGCCGGTCATGATCCGCAGCAACGGCACGCCCAGGGCGGCCAGGGCAGCGGCCGCGTGCCGTTCCTCGCCGGCGCGCTGCGCCGACGCGCAGCGCGCCAGGACCACACCCTGCGGGGTGGCCAGGAACAGATCCCGCGCGAAGACGATGTTGGGACCCGCGGTGGGCGGCGGGTCGAGGACGTGCACCCGCACACCCAGCGTCCGGTACGTCTCCGCCAGCGCGGCGAACTGCTCACGCATCCGGCCCAGGTCGACCGGCGCGCGCATCAGCTGCGCGGCCGGGTCGGTGACCGAGGCGATGCCGTCGTGGGGGCGGGTCAGCAGCACCTCGCGCAGCGGCGCCCACTCCGAGCGGTAGCCGCACCTGCTCCACCGCACACCGGCCTCGACCTCCTCCCGGTGCCCGGCGGAGCGCGGGACCCAGCCCGGCCCGCCGAGGTCACTGGTGGGCAGGCCGGCCCGGGGTGTCGTGTCGGACCGGCCCATGTCAGACCGAGTAGCCCAGCGCGCGCAGCTGGCCGCGGATCTCGTCGGTGAACGGCACCTGGTCCGGCTCGCGCAGCGCCGTGCGGTAGTCGTCCAGGGTGGCGAGCAGGTCGGCCCCGTCGTCGTCCGGCACCGGCCGGGGCACCGACGACTCGTCGAACTTCTCGACCCAGGACGCCTCGGTCGGCCGGATGTTCTGGAACCACTCGCTGTACTGCCGGGTCAGCCGGACCGCGCGCCGGTCGTCCTGGTAGGCGGCGTGCCCGATGAGGTAGTGCCGCAGGGCGCCCGGCTGCTGCCCGGAGAGCTGGCGCTGCTGGTAGGCGACGAACTCGTTCAGCTCCGACGTGTACGCCTCGGCGACGGCCGGCGCGTCACCCTGCAGCTTCTGCGTGCCGCGGGCCACGGACGCCAGGGACCGGCCGTCGAAGACCCCGGTGGCGGGCGCCGGGATGCCGGCGAGTTCCAGCACGGTGGGCGCGATGTCGACCGTCCGGATCCGGTTGGTGTGCACGCCGGGCGCCACGTCGTCACCGACGATGATCAGCGGCACCCGCAGCACCGCTTCGGCCATGGAGTTGAAGTGGCCGTTGGTGCGCTCGTCGAACTCCTCGCCGTGGTCGGCGAAGAGCACCAGCAGCATGCGCCGTCCGGCCGCGGCCATCCGCTCGCGCAGCCGGTCCAGGAAGGCCGTGAAGCGGGTCTCCAGGAAGTGCTGCACGCCGTCGAGGTAGATCTGGAACAGCCGGTCGTACTGGCCCTCGGCGTGCAGATAGGCGATCGCCCGCTTGTAGCTCACCAGCAGCTCGGTGTCCTCCGGGCTGCGGTAACTCTCCACCAGCAGGTCGCTGAAGGGCAGCGACGGGGGCAGTTCGGCGGTCAGCTCCGCGACCTTCTCGCGGTAGGCGTCGCCGCCGAAGGCCAGGTTGTGGAAGCCGTACGGCGCGTGCACCGCGCCGAAGTGGGCGCAGGAGACGGTGGAGTCACGTGCCAGGACGGCGTCGATGAAGGCGTCGTCCTCCTCCACGAGGTAGGTGTCGATGTCGCGGGTGAACCCCAGCTGCGGGCCGAGGATGATGGGGAAGTCGGTCTTGAGCACCGTGTCGCGGCCCGCGCGGCGCCCGTAGGTGAAGACCGACGGGGCGCGCAGCGAGCCGTTGTAGAACTCGTGCAGCCCGTTGTGCAGCGGGTACTGCCCGCTGAAGATGGCGCCGTGGGCGGCCGCCGTGTACGGCGCCGCGCTGATCACGTTGGGGAAGTAGGCTCCGCTCGCGGCGAGTTCGTCCAGCACCGTGGTGCGCGCCGGGCGGATGTCGTGGTACTTGTGCGGCCACAGCGGTATCGGATTGCAGGCCAGCGCGTCGCTGCGCATGGTGTCGATGGAGATCAGTACGACGTGATCGTAAGGGGCGTTCGACTCCACGGGCATGGTCCTCACCTCGGATGCGTCGGGACGGCGGAAAGGGGCCGCGGACGGCGTGTTCGACTGGGGAACCTCCTCGGCTGAACACCCCGTACGGGGCGGATCAGTCGTGCTGGGCGGGGTAGACCTCCGGGTTGTCCAGCGGCACCTTGAGCCAGGAGATCATCTGGCGCAGCTGGTGGTAGGCCGCCAGACGCTGCTCGTCGCTGTCGGCCTCCTCCGCGGCGGCGATCGGCGCCCAGAGCCGGGGCACCATGACCGGCCCCACCTCCAGCAGCCCGCCACTGCCGCCGGTGGCCCACTTGGCCAGGACGTAGCGGGCGATGACACCGACCGGGATGTCGAGGTTGCGGGACATGCCGCGCAGGGTGACCAACGGGTCCAGCCGCCCGTACTCGGCCACCTCCTGCTTGAAGTTGGCGTGCGGGTCGTCGGCGGCCCAGGTCTCCTTCCAGCGGCGCAGACGGACCACCTCCTGGCCCTCGTCGTCGGTCCACACGTCCCGGTTCCCGGTTGTGTCGTCCATGCCTGCCTCCACCGGCGGTGAACATTTACCGTCGCAGATTTTCGGGTCACGCGTACCGGCCCGGCAACCTCGTCCGACGTGAGCGTCGAACGTTCTGGACGTTCGCTCGACAGGCCGAGTAGAACGTTTGCCGGTGACACGGCGGCATTCCGCCGGACGTGCCGAGTCCCCCGCTCCGCCGCAGCCGAAAGAGCAGGCCGGAGAAAGAGGGCGAGAAGGGAAAGACATTCCTGTGACGAGCCGTAGAGAATTCGTCGGAGTCCGTATATGACGGCCGTGGAGAATTCCCGCCCGCCGGCCGGAAACCGGAAGGCGGCGCCGGGGCGTTCGGCGTCCCGCCGGGTCCTGGTGGCCAGCACGGTCGGCAGCGCCATCGAGTGGTACGACTTCTACCTGTACTCGACCGCCTCCGCCCTGGTGCTCGGCCCCCTGTTCTTCCCCAGCCAGTCCGCCACGGCCGGCACGCTGGCCTCGTTCGCCACCTATGCCGCGGGCTTCGTCGCCCGCCCGTTCGGCGGCATCGTCTTCGGCCACTTCGGCGACCGGATCGGCCGCAAGGCGATGCTGGTCTCCACCCTCCTCATCATGGGCGTGGCGACCTTCCTGGTCGGCGTGCTGCCGACCTACGAACAGGCGGGCGTCCTCGCGCCGGTCCTGCTGGTGGTGCTGCGCGTCGTCCAGGGCATCGGCATCGGCGGCGAGTGGGGCGGTGCCGTCCTGATGAGCGGCGAACACGCTCCGGCCGGACGCCGCGGCCTGTTCACCAGTTTCCCCGCCGCGGGCTTCCCGATCGGTCTGTGCGCCAGCACCGCCATGTTCCAGCTCGTCTCCCGCCTGCCGCAGGAGCAGTTGTTCAGCTGGGGCTGGCGCCTGCCGTTCCTGGCCTCGATCGTCCTCGTGGTGGTCGGTGTGTTCGTCCGCCTCGGCGTGGCCGAGTCACCGGAGTTCAGCCAGGTGCGCGACAAGGGCGCACAGGAGCGCATCCCTCTGTCCGGCGTGCTGCGGCAGGGCCCGGCACCGGTCGTGCGCGGTGTGCTGGCCGCCCTGGGCCTGGCCATGCCCGTCAGCGTGTACACGGTCTACCTGCTGTCCTACGCCTCCTCCGGCCCGGACGCCGGACAACGCACCGCCGTACTGGACGGGTTGCTCGTCGGGGCCATGGTGGAGGCGGTGGTGCTGCCGGTTGCCGGATGGCTCTCCGACCGCGTCGGACGCCGCCCGGTCATGCTGTGCGGGTACACCGTCTGCGCCGTGACGGGCCTGACCGCCCCGGCCTGGCTGACCTCGGGCGATCCCGTGCTGATCACGGCGACGTTCGTGCTGTCCATGGGCGTCGGGCACGCCCTGATCTACGGCGCCTTCTCCGCCCTGCTGATCGAGATGTTCCCCGTCGGCCACCGCTATTCGGCGCTGGCCGTCACCTACCAGCTCGGAGCCACCCTCGCGAGTTTCGGTCCGCTCCTGGCCGCGGCCCTGGCCGGAGAGCAGCGCACGGCGACACCGGCGATGATCGTGCTGTGGAGCTGCCTGCTGGCCGCGGCGGCCGCGGTGGCGGGCGCCCGCCCGTACCGGCCCGCGACGGCGGCACCCGGAGCCGGTGCCGCGCCCCGCGACGCGTCCGTGACGGCGGACGCGGCCGGCCCGCCGGTCCCGCCACCCGCGCACACTCCCGCCGACTGACGCCGCGGGCCGGCGCGCGACGGGCCCTGCCGGCCCGCCGCGCGTCACCGCGCCCCGCGGCCACCCACGACCGTCCGCCGTGGGAGAAGGGTGCCCGCCACGGTGCGGGAGCACGTCCACGCCCGGCTCGTACCCGCTGTGGTGCGGGCCCGCTTCCAGTGGGGCGGGCATTCGCCCGGAGTCACCGTGCGCGCCGAACTCGCCGACGGCCGCCGGGCGTTCGCCGAGGCCGTTTCCGTCGGCGATGATCCGGACAGCTCTCGCTTCCACCGCTGCGAGACCCGCATCGCCGGCCGCAACGGCCCGGCCGGAGCGGAACCGCCCGACGACCCCCTGCCCGGCCCCGCCGCCGCGCCGGACGCCGTGATCCCGGACCCGGCCGCGATCTCTCCTGCACCGGTCCCGTCGGCCCGCCGTGCTCACCCCGGCCGGGCCGCGCGCCTTCCTGCGCGCCCGGGGCGAGGCCGGGCCGACCCGGCTCGAGCCACGCCCGGTCGGCCCTGACGGCTCCGCACCCGGTCGCGGCGCAGGAAACGGAAGGCGCGCGCCGTCCGGGCGCCTGCGTCACGGGCACGGAAAATGCGACAAGAGCGCGCATCCGGCCGGAAAAATGTTTTGCCCACTCATTGCGCACCGCCGGTCCGCGGGCGTGCCTCCCGGAAGGCGGCCGCCGTCCGCGGCGGAAAACACATCGGCCGGTAATGAACGTCCGGCAAATGAACACCGCCGTGAAAAGCGGAGCCTGTGGTATTCAATTCCCCTGGCACATCGGTTCGTTACATCCATCGATCGACGAGGAGACGGTGATGCGACGCAATTGTGTTGCGGAGGAATGCGGCGTACGCACCTCCGGGCCCGCGGCGTCCGGTTCAGCGGGACGACCCCCGCTGTCCGCGCGAGCCGCTGCCCGGCACGGGATCACGTCGGACGACGACTGGAACAGCACCGGCTCCCGCCGCCGGGGCCGCACGCCCGGCGTCCGGCACGTCCTGTAGCCCGTCCAGCAGCCGGGAGGTCTCTTCGGCCTCGGGCAGCTCCTCCTGGCTGAACAGCTCGTGGGCGCTGCGCAGGTGACGGCGGGCGGCACTGAGGTGTCCCAGGTCGATCAGCGTCCTGCCCCACACCGTCAGCGCCCGCGCCAGATCCCGCCGCGCGTCGAGCTCCTCCAACTGCGCGACGGCACGGGCCGCGTGGTGCGCGGCCTCCTGGAGCCGGCCGGAGCACCGCAGCGTCTCGGCGATCCGGTAGAGCGCGTACGCCTCACGGTCCCGCACCCCGTTGGAGCGGCTCACCACCAGACAGTGCCGGTACCGCGCGAGGGCCTGGTCGTAGCGGCGCTGCTCGTGCAGGGCCAGGCCCAGCACGTAGAGCGCGTAGGCGCAGCCGGCGCGGTCGTCGATGCGGTGCAGCAGGTCGAGCATCGCCTCGCAGGACGGCACGGCCAGTTCGGGCCGGCCGCTGAGCACATGCACCAGCGCCGCGTTGACCGTGGTGGCGGCCTCGCCGGACCGGTGGCCGAGCTGCCGGGCCAGCGCGATCGCCTCGTCGTAGTGGGCGATGGCCTCGTCGTAGCGGCGCAGGTACTGTGCGGCCAGACCGAGGTCGTTGAGGGCCTGACGGAGGATAACGATGTCGCCCGCCTGCCGTGCCGCCGCGACCGACGCCCGGGCGTGCTGCTCCGCCGCGGCCGTGGAACCGCTCTGCAGCGCCAGCGAACTGCACAGCAACCGGGCACGCCCGACGATCCGCTGGTCCCCGGTCGGCTCGGCCGCCTCGAGCAGCGCCAGGGCCGCTTCGCGGAGCCGCCCGCCCGGCAGGTCGCGGTTGAACGGGCTGAGCGCCACGAGCAGGTCCACCGCGATCCGCAGGAAGCGCGTGTCGGTGTCCGGTGCGCCTTCGACCAGGCGCAGCGCCGCGGTGATCGTGGGCAGTTCGGTGCGCACCCAGTCACGCGCGGCGTGGATGTCGGCGAAGCGCACGCCCGCCGCGGTGATGGGGCCGAGCGCCTCGGCCACCGGGTCGCCGGGCACCGCGTGGACGAACGCGTTGTACGCCGTGCTCAGCAGGAACTGCATCAGGCGGTGCAGGGCCCGTTCGCGTTCGTCGTGCTCGTCCTGTTCGCCCGGCTCGGCCGCGCGCTGCTGGGCGAAGACGCGGATCAGGTCGTGGTAGCGGTAGACACCCGGACGGGGGGACTCCAGCATGGCCGCGTCGACGAGGGATTCGAGGAGGTCCTCGGCGTGTTCCTCGCTCAGGGCGAGCATCGCCGCGGCGGTCGGCAGCCGGATGTCCGGAGCGCCGAGCACCGCCAGCAGCCGGAAGGCGCGCGCCTGAGCAGGGGTGAGCTGGCGGTGGCCCATCTCGAACACGGCGCTGATGGCGACATCGCCGACGTGCAGTTCGGCTATCCTGCGCTGCTCGTTGGCGAGACGGCCGGCCAGCGCGGCGATGGACCACCGGGGCCGTCCGGCCAGCCGCGCCCCGACGATCCGGATCGCCAGCGGCAGGCAGCCGCAGGCCCGCACCAGTTCCTGCGCCTGCGTGCGCTCCGCGGCCAGCCGCCGCTCCCCGACGACCGTGCCGAACAGGTCCATCGCCTCCTCGGGGGAGAAGACGTCCAGGTTGAGCTGGAAGCTGAGCGGAGCACCGAACAGCCGGTGCCGGCTGGTGACGACCACGCCGCACTCCGCCGAGCCGGGCAGCAGGTGCATCAACTGCCGGGCGTTACGGGCGTCGTCCAGCAGGACGAGCAGACGCCGGTTGTTGACGAGCGACCGGAACAGCTTGCTGCGTTCGTCGAGCCGCTCGGGAATCCCTTCGCTCGGCACACCGAGGGCCAGCAGGAAACCGCCGAGGACGACGGCCGGGTCGGCCGGATTCGCGTGGCTGCCGTAGAGGTCGGCGTGGAGCTGGCCGTCGGGGTAGGCGTGCCGCGCCTGGTGGGCGGCGTGCAGGGCGAGCGCCGTCTTCCCCACGCCGCCCATGCCGGTGATGGCGATCAGGGGCGGTGTGGTCCGGCCGCGCGCGGTCAGCAGGTTGTGCAGCAGGGCCGCGTGCGCCGCGCGACCGGTGAAGTCGGGGAGATCCGGGGGGAGTTGGGCGGGCAGCGGGACGGTGCCGGCGTGTTCCTTGCGGCCCGTCTCCGCCGCCCCGGGACAGTCCTCGGCGGCCGTGCTGCAGACGGACATGGGAACGGGCACGGCATCCGGTGCGGGAGCGCTCCCGCGGGCGGGCGCGGGATGCACGGCGGGCGCCGGGGACGGGGTGGACCGGGCGGGGAGCAGGGTGGGGTCGGCGCCGAGGATGCGGCGGTGCAGGCCGGTGAGTTCGGCGCCGGGGTCGACGCCCTGCTCCTCCACCAGGCGGCGGCGCAGCCCGGTGAAGACCGCCAGCGCGTCGCTCTGCCGGCCGGCCGCGTACAGCGCCCGCATCAGCAGGCCGTGCGGGCGTTCCCGCAGGGGGTGGGAGGCGGTGAGCTCGGTGAGCCCCGGTATCGTCATGTGGTGCCGACCGTGCTCGATCGCCAGTTCGAAGCGTTCTTCCAGGATCACCAGCCGCAGCTCTTCGAGGCGCTCGCGCTGCCGGTGGGCGAACGGTCCGGGCACACCGGTGAGCGGATCGCCCCGCCACATGCGCAACGCCGTCTGGAGCAGGTGGTCGGCCTGTCTGCCGCGGCCCTCGGCACGGGCACGTAACGCCTCGTTGAGCAGGGACTCCGCGCGCCGGACGTCCAACGCCGTCCGCGACACCGCCGCCTGGTAGCCGCCCGAGACGGACACCAGCACTCGCGGTTCGGCCGAGTCCGGTTCCAGCAGTTTGCGTAACTGCCAGGCGTAGGTGCGCACCGTGGGCACGGCGCGGGCCGGCGGCCGCTCGCCCCAGAGCGCCTCGACCAGCTTGTTCATGGACACGGCGTGCTCGGAGTTCAGCAGCAGCATCGACAGCACCGCCTGCTGCTGAGGTGGGCCGACCCGGATCTCGGTGTCGCCGCGGTAGGCGCGTACCGCACCCAACAGGACGAAGCGATACTCATCCGTCAACCCACTGGCCTTTCTCTGATCCCCTGTGCCCTGCCGGACGCCCGCGGTCCGTGAGCCGGGTGCACAGGTGAGGTGGCTGGTCGGACCTGGTCGTGCGGGGGCCTGGCGCGGTGCTGTGCCCAGGGTGGGCCAGGACGAAGGGTAACCCCACAAATGCCATGACAACAGAATCTGCGGCGAAGGCGGCTGATTGGCCCATCACCTTCGTCTACCCGCGTCCGGCAGCAGTGGTCGGGTGAACAGCGCGACGGCCGCCGCCCGGACGCCGTGCCGGGCGACGGCCGTGGTGGCCGGATCGGTGCTACTCCGCCCGCCGGACACCGCCGGGACGGTCCGGGCGGTGCGGGGGCGCCGCGTTGTCACGTCGTGCGCAGCGCGGGCGGGAGATGGTCCCAGAGGTTGACGTGCGCGACCCGCCAGATGCCCTCCTTCCAGTCGAGGGCGGTGATCCCGCAGTTGTACAGCCGGGCGCAGAAGGCGTCGGTGCCGGCGACGACCCGCAGCACCGTCTTGATCACTCCGCCGTGGGTGACGGCGAGCACCGGCCTGCCGCTGCCGTCCGCCGACTCCACCAGTTCCGCCAGGGCACCGCGCACCTGCCGCCGGAACTCCCGGTAGCGCGCCGATACCTCACCGACCGGCGGCGTCAACGGTGTGTCTGCGCGCGGCAGTTCACCGATCACCCGGTACGGGGCCTCGCTCAGGCTCGGCTGGGTGTCCACGCCGGCGCCCAGCGCCGCCGCCAGCGGTGCGGCGGTCTGCCGGGCCCGCCGCAGCGGGCTGGTGCGCAGTGGCCCGACGTCGAACCGGGAACCCGCGTCCAGCGGCGCCCGCCGCGCGCACCAGTCCGCCAGCAGGGCGGCCTGTTCGTGCCCGAGCGCGCTGAGCGGCATGTCCAGGTCGTCCCCGGGGTTCAACTGCCACTCGGACTGCCCGTGACGCACCAGGTAGATCCGCAGGGACCGTCCCGGGCCGCGCGGGGGAGGGGACTCGGGCACCGGTCAGCTCTCTCGCATGCCCAGCGCGGTGGCGGCCCGCTGGTACTTGATGTCCGAGGTGATGCGGGTGTCGAAACGCTCGCACAGCTCGCTGGAGAGCACCTTGATCAGCTGCACGACCCTCGGGTCCTGCGCGATCTCCTCGGAGATCCGCGGGTAGATGGCCAGTTCCACCTCGCTGACGGGCCGGGTCACGCGCTCCTCGGGCGGCAGACGCAGATTGCTGACGAACGCCCGGTCGATGCTGCACCGCAGCGCGTCCCGCTCGTCGAGCCAGACGAAGAACGTGTACCGGTAGTCGTCCAGCCGGACGGTGGGCAGCAGTTCGGTGCGCGGGATGCCGTACTCCCGCTCCAGGAACAGTCCCGGGTGGTCGATGTCGTCGCGGGCGAGCAGCCGCTGGACGATCGCCACCGCCTCAGGGGAGTCGGGCGCCGCCTGGATGGTGGCCTTCTCCTCGCCGTCGAACACATAACGGTGGTCGCGGCGGACGTTGTGCTCGTCCTGGGCGGCCTTGAAGGCGCAGAACGCGTGAGTGATCTTGTTGCAGGAGGTCCGCAGCAGCGCGCCCGTCCGCAGGATCCGCAGGTCCTCGGTGTCGTAGTAGATGGCGGTGTTGAGCGGCGGAGAGTGGCGCGCACCCTCCTTCTCCGCGATCTGCGCGCCGGGAACCAGGTCGCCGACGGTCGCGGTCATGTCGTCGAGCCAGCGGTAGTAGTCCTCGTTGTCGACCTCGTCCATCTCGATCTTCACGGCGAGCTGCTGGAAGACGACGAAGTCCCCGGCCCTGCGGTAGACGGCGTCGCTCTCGGGCATCCTCGGATCGATCACTTCAGGTGCTCCTTCGGGTGAGATGCGGTCGTCGGCCGCTGTCCGACGGATGTGCCGGCGCCGGGCTCCCGCGGACCGTGCGGCGGCGGGACGGGTGCGTCCTGGTCCGTGAGCGGGATGCCACGGGCCACCGCCCGGCCCAGCCACTGGCCGGCCAGGTGCGAGGTGATGACGGACAGCAGGACCAGGGTGGTGAAGAACCCCCGGTCGATGATCTCGGCGGCGTAGGTGACCGACGCGAGGACGATGCCGGGTCCGCCCCGTGCGTTCATCGCCACGGCGAGGTTCACGGCCGTGCTGTTGCGCTCGCCGGCCAGCCGCGCGCCCAGCCACACGCTGAACGACTTCGCCGCACAGGCCAGGGCCAGGAACCAGCACAGGAACAGGAAGTCGAAGTGGTGCGCCAGGTCCAGCTGCACACCCACGAGCGCGAAGTACACGGGCACGAACACGCCCATGGCGAAGGGCCGCAGACCGTCGTCCCGCTCCCGGCGCCCGCTGCCGCCGGCCGCGGGACCGTCGTCGCGCTGCCCGGCGCCCGCCCGGGCCACACACATCCCGGACGTGACGGCACCGAAGATCGGGTCGATCCCCAGCCCCGCGCAGGCGGCGCACAGCACCAGCACGAACAGCAGCCGGTACGCCATCGGACTGCGTCGCGCCACAAGATTGGCACGCGCCGCCGCCGTTCGCGAGTACACGCCGGGCCCCAGCCAGTACACCGCCGCGAGGAACAGCACCGGGACGACGGCGTAGTAGGTGTAGGTGACCAGATCGGGCGGCGCCTCCTGCGACACCAGCTGCCACAGCGGGATTCCGGACGAGCCGGCCTGCGCGAGACCGAGCACCACCGCGAGGACGACGTACAGCACCACGTCCTCGGCGACCGCGACCGCGAGGACGATCCGCGCGAACACCGACTCCAGGATGCCCAGATCGAGCATGATTCGTGAGATCACCGGCACGCTGGTGACCGCGATCGCCATGCCGAAGACCAGGGTGAGGGTGGTGGTGGAGCCGTGCGGGCCGGTCAGCTCGTCCAGGTCGGCCAGGTACGCCATGCCCAGCCCGACGGCGAACGGCAGCACCAGACCGATCACGGTGATGAGCACGATCGTGTTCCGCCGCGCTCCGCCCGCGCCGCGGTGCAATTCCGCGCCGGTGAAGTGGACAAGGAGCAGCAGCCCGAGCGTGGAGAAGGCGCTCAGCGCCCCCGCCACGGGACCGTCGGAGGGCAGCAGCCAGCGCTGCACCCCGGGCGCCGCCATGCCGAGCACCATCGGGCCGAGCAGCAGTCCGCCGAGGATCTCCCCGATCACCTGCGGCTGACGCAGCCGGACGAACAACTGTCCCATCGCGTGCGCTGCCACCAGCAACGCCGCGATCGCACACAGCAGTTGGGCGGTCGTTCCCGCCGTGGCCGGCACGCTCAGGCCCCACTGACGGGTGCGGCCACGGCGAGCGCGGCGTGCGCGGACGTGAGCGCGGCCAGCGCGTCGTCGAACGTGGCCACGCCGTCGAGGGCGGTGTCCGGGACGAGCCGCGGGTAGGGGTTCATGTCGTCCGGACCGGTCACCCGGCTCACCGAGCGGGAACCGGTGCGCAGCGTCACCACCCCGGACCCGTCCGCGCCGTCGACCCGGACCTCCAGGACGCCCCTGCTGCCGGTGAAGACCGCCGTGAGGCGGCGTTCCGGGTCCACCCGCGACACCATCACCCGCGCCCGGGTGTCCCGGGCGTAGGCCCGCAACTCCACCTGCGCGACGTCGTCGACCTCGACGGGCACCGGACCGTGCGGACCGCGCCGCGTGTCGTGGAGCCGGTGCGTCCAGGCCGAGCCGACGTCCCAGACCGGCACGGCCGTCGTCCAGCGCACCAGGTCGAGGGCGTGGGTGCCCAGCTCCAGCAGGGCACCGCCGGCACCGGCCCGCTGACGCCACGGCCACCGGGTGCCCGGCCCGAGGTGCGAGTCGTCGTACAGGGTGATGTCGACGGCGACGACCTCCCCGACCTCCCCGCCCAGCACCCGCGAACGCGCCTGCCGCAGCGCCTCGTTGCACCGCCACTGGAACGACGCGTGGGCCGGCGCCCCGCTCTCCGCGGCCAGTTCCGCCAGGCGCAGCGCGGTGTCCCGGTCCGCGGCCAGCGGCATCTCGCACACCACCCGCACCCCGCGCCGCAGCGCCAGGGCGACCACCTCTTCGCAGGCCGTCGGCGGCACGGCCACCACGACCAGGTCGACGTCCTGCCGTTTGACCAGGGACAGGGCGTCCGAGGTGACCTGCGCACCGGGATGGCGGGCGGCGAGCGCGGCGGCGGTCCGCTCGTCCCGGTCGTGGGCGACACCGACGACGGTGAAGCCCGGCGCCGCGGTCAGCCAGCGCGCGTGCACCGCCCCTCGCCGGGTGCCGATGAGGGCTGCGTTCATCGAGGATGCTCCTCCAGGGTTCTCGGATGCCACCGGCCGTCGCGGCGGACCGGCCCCGTGCCGTACGGCCGCGCCGGTGTCAGCCGGACGGCAGGGCACGGCGGCCGGCGGACTGCGGGGAGTGTCGGCACGGCGGCCGGTGGACTGCGGGGAGTGTCGGTGCGGCGGCCGGTGGACTGTGGGGAGTGTCGGTGTGACGACCGGTGAATTGCGGGGAGTGTCGGTGTGACGACCGGTGGACTGCGGGGAGTGTCGGTGCGGCGGCCGGTGGACTGTGGGGAGTGTCGGTGTGGCGGCCGGTGGACTGTGGGGAGTGTCTGTGTGGCGGCCGGGGGACTGCGGGGGGGGTCGGTGCGGCGGCCGGTGGACTGTGGGGAGTGTCGGTGTGACGACCGGTGAATTGCGGGGAGTGTCGGTGTGACGACCGGTGGACTGCGGGGAGTGTCGGTGCGGCGGCCGGTGGACTGTGGGGAGTGTCGGTGTGGCGGCCGGTGGACTGCGGGGAGTGTCGGTGCGGCGGTCAGTGGAGTGCAGGGCGTGCGGCTACGGCGGTCAGCGGAGTGCGGGGGAGAGGCGGTGCGGCGGGCGGTGGCGCGCGGGGGAGCGCCGGCTCACCGGGAGCGGTCCTGCGCTCCGCCGTCGGCCGCGCCGGCCGGCACCACCAGTTCCACGGCGGTCAGCACGCCGTCGCCGAAGGTGAGCCGGACCCGTGCCCGCACCTGGCGCCGCCGTACCCGGCGCCCCGCACCGAGGTGCAGCCACAGCCGGCCGGCGTCGGGATCCAGCGAGATGCCCGCGGCGGGCGAGGCCTCCTCGACCGGCGCGCGGGTGTGCCGGCCGAGCTTGGCCAGCACACCGGCCGGCAGGTCCTTGACCACGACATCGGTCACCCGGCCCCCGGCGTCGCCGTCGATCTCGCTCGGCACGACCAGGTCGTGGTGCTCGACCGCGCACCCGAGATCCGGTGCGCAGTACACGTGCAGCACCTCCTCCCCGTACCGTCCGCGAACGCGTGGGAGCGGGCCGCACGTGGCGGCCGGCCGGGATGCGGGTGTGCCGATGGAGGGGTCGGTCATGGTCTCCGGGTGTCCTTTCCGACGTGTCGTCCCCACGGGTGCGCCGCCGCGCACCTCACCGACCCGCTCGGGAGCACAGACCCCGGTCGCGGGCGTGCAACAGCAGCAGCAGCGTCTTGGCGTCCGCGGTCTCCTCGCCCTGTACGAGCTCGATGGCCCGTTCCAGGGGCAGTTCGACCACCTGGATGTCCTCGCCCTCGGCCGCGACGCCGCCGCCGGGTCCGACCCGGTCGCCCGGTTCGTACTCGGCGGTGAACAGGTACGTCCGTTCGCGGCTGAGCTGAGGCGCCAGATAGACACGGAACGCGGGTGTCACCGCACCGACGCGGAAGCCGGTCTCCTCCTCCGCCTCGCGGCGGACGGCCTCGTGCGCCTCCTGTCCGTCCAGCAGCCCGCCCGCGGTCTCCAGCAGCTGACCGTCCGCCCGTCCGTCGAGCAGGACCGGCAGACGGAACTGGCGGGTGAGGACGACGGTGCCGTATCGGCGGGAGTACAGCAACACCGCGGCCCGGTCGCCCCGGTGAACACTCACCCGTGTCGCACCGCGCGTGCGGCCGTCCGGCTGCCGTGCCCCGAGGCGGTACTCGGCCAGGGTCAGCCAGTCCTCGGTCACGGTCCGGACGGCGCGCACACTCCACTGCTGCCCGTCGGGCGGCTCCTGTCCGGCGTCAGGCGGTCCGGCCATCGCCCGGCGTGAGCAGCTCCTGCCGCAGCCTGCGCAGCTTGCCCGCCAGCTCCTCGACGGTGAACATCACGTTCGCCGACTGGGTGTCGGTCGAGGGGTAGGAGGTGTTGTACACGTTGGAGAAGTCGCGCTCGCGGGGGCCGCGCAGCACGAGGGTGCAGACCATCGACTCACGCGGCAGCACCACCCGGTGAATGCGGTGGTACTCCAAGTGGTAGGCGTTGCCCTGCTCCTCGACGGTCTCGCCGGTCATCTCCAGCTCGGCCTCGTCCACGAACCGGTAGAAGTTCGCCTGGGTGGACACGCCGGCCTTCTCCGGGCTGTAGCGGTACTGCCGGAACGCCGTCACCGGGCCGCGGGCGGCGCCGTCCGGCTCCGGCCGGGCGAAGTTCTCGGACGTCAGACGGCCCGTCAGGATCGTGGACCAGAAACTGAACCGGTGGTCATGGATGAGCTCGTCGCGTAACTCCTGCTCGCTGTACGGAGGACACCACGCGTGCAGGGTGAGCCGGTAGCCCCGCGGGTCACCGGAGTCCACCAGGACGATCTTGTCGAAGTGATTGACGTGCCGGTAGGAGCGGTCGGCTATCCGGCGCAGCGCCTCCTCGTCGGCCAGATAGCCGGCCAGCAGGTCGGACATGCAGGACCGCGTGCCCAGGCGCCGGACGAGACTCAGGTTGTAGTCCTTCTGGCGGTCGCTCGTCGCCTGCGGCAGTCCCCTGAGAAGAGCCTCGAGGTCAAGTGGCCCCAGGCCGCCGAGAACACGTTCTGAAACGGCTTGCACAACCATCGCACCTTCTCCTGTAACTGGTCCACCCAAGGACGGAGTGTGTTCTGCTCGATCGCCGACACGCGTGCGGCCGCGGTGGGGTGCCCGGAGATCCCGGTCAGATACCCCGAATCATCACCCCCTGTTCGAACGGCCAACAAGTGCGCGATGGGGTGGGCCGTCGGAGGTAGCCGAACGGTCACCTCCGAAGCACCCCCACTCGTGCGGCCCTGCTTGCGGACACCGTGTGCCGCCGTCTCGGGGCACCGTGTGCGCGGCCACCGCCACCGTGTGCCGTGCCGCCGTCACCGCACCGCTTCGCTCACGGGACGGGGTTCCGGCAGCCGGGGCCCGCCGCGGGCCGCGCGCCCCAGCGTCAGCGCGACGAGGGCCGCGGCCAGGGCCGCCACCACCGGCAGCACGAACACCGCGCGCAGGCCGCCCTGTTGCACCGCGAGGCCCGCCAGATAGGCGCCCAGCGCGTTGCCGGCGGTGACGGCGGTGGCCATCCAGGCGAACGCCTCGGTCGCCGTTCCGTTCGGGACGTGCTCGCTGATCAGTGAGAAGCCGCAGGCCATGACGGGCGAGAGGAACAGTCCGGCGGCGGCCGTCAGGACCAGCGCGAGGGCCGGCCGGGGAACGCTGATCATCAGCGCGAAGCCCAGCGAGCTGCCGGACATCAGCCAGGGCAGCCGGCCCGCCGGAGCGATCCGCCACCGGACGACGCCGTAGACGAGACCGCCCACCAGGGAACTGCCGGCGAACGTGCCCAGGAGGACACCGGACAGCCCCGGCTGCCCGACGTGCTCCTCGTAGGCCACGGTGCCGATGTTGAGTGCGCCGAGCCCCACCCCGACCCCGACCATGGCCAGCACGAAGCGGCGCAGGACGGTCGAGCGCAGCGGGCCGGCCCAGTCGGGCTGGTGCGGAAGCCCGCGCCAGGCGCGGACCGCCCGGTGCGGCAGCGCGTACGCCGCCGTGCCGAGGAGCATCAGGGCGGCGGTGAGCAGCAGTGCCGTGCCCTGTCCGGCCAGTTCACCGGCCAGGACGATCAGCAGCGGGCCGACGATGAAGATGATCTCCTGCAGGGACGCGTCCAACGCGTAGGCGGTGGCGACCAGTTCCGGTTTGGCCAGCACGTTCGGCCACAGGCTGCGCAGGCACGGCTCCAGTGGCGGCGCCAGGAGCCCGGCGAGCATCACGGCGGCCAGTGCCGCCTGGCGGTTGTCGCCTCCCGAACCGACCAGGAGGACGTAACCGGCGGCGGCGCCCAGCGCGCTGCCGCACAGGACGGGCACCTGCCCGAACCGGTCGACGGCCCGCCCCAGCAGCGGCCCGCCGGTCGCACTGGAGAGCTGGTAGACCGCCAGCACCAGCCCGATGAATCGGAATCCGTGGTCATGGGAGCGAAGGAAAAGGGTGATGCCCAGCGGAGCCATTCCGCCGGTCATGCGGCCGAGAAAATTGGCGGCGAACAGGGGTATCACCTTGGGTTGGGCGAAGAACGTGCGATAGGCGGCGAGCACGAGGGAACTCCTGAAGTGTGAGGAAAGGGGATCGAGTGCCGGTCCCGTACAAATCGGTTTGAAGGGCGGGCGGGTGCGCGGACGCCGGGGCGACCGCGGGAGTGAGGGGACGAGCGGATGCGCCGGCGGCCGGCTGCCGGGCACTGACCTGCGGGTGTGTGAAGCGGGTGAGCCGACCGGTTTCGCTTCGAAGGGAGAGTAAAGGCGACAGCGAAGGCGAAAGGAAGCGTCCGGCCGTACGCGCCTCCGGCGGTCCGCGCCGTGAACGGAGGCGAAGCCCAACGGCCGTAAGGGCCGCGGGCGCGGAAGGAGCAATTTCCCTTTCCGGCCGTGCTCATGGCGCATGGATTCCCTACTGATGAGTATTTCGTAGGCTGACCACGAAAAGCGGGTGTTCCGCGTCAGTGCTCAGGACGGAGGCCGTATGACCCTCGGGGCAGACCCTGAAGCGCGCTCCCCCCACGACCCCGTCCCCGCCGCTCCCCTCGACGTCCCCTCGGCCGCCCCGCCGTCACCCGCCGCCGTTCATCCGGAGAAATCCCCTCTCGAACATCCGCACCGTGAACCCTCCCGCGCTCCTGCGTACGGCTCCTCCGGCCGGGCCGCGGCGGCGGACCGCGCGCTGACGGTGCTCGGTCTGGGCGGCAGCACACGGGCGGGTTCGGCCGCCGAACGGCTCCTGCGCACGGCCCTGGACGCCGCCGGGAGGGAGGGCATGGCCACGGAGCTGTTCGCGCTCGCTCACCGGGACGTGCCCGTGTTCCGCGAGTCCCTCCTCCTCGACCCGCCGCCGGTCGTGGCGGAGCTGCTGGCCGCGGTCAGAAGGGCGGACGCCGTCGTGTTCTGCACGCCCGTCTACCACGGCACCGTCGCCGGGGCCCTGAAGAACGCCGTCGACCACCTCCAGGCGCTGGCGGGCGACGACCGGCCCTGGCTCACCGGCAAGGCCGCCGCGCTGATGGCGGTCGGCGGCACGCCCCTCGGCGGCGCCAACGCGATCACCGCGATGGACCACTTCTGCCGCTCGATGCACGCGACGACCGTGCCCACGGCCGTCGTGGCCGGCCACGGCTCCTGGGCTCCCGCGGACCTGGACGAGCGGGTGACCCGGATGATCGGTGAACTCGCCGTCCACGCCCGCGGGTTGAGTCGCGCGGAGGCCACGCTGCAACGCGCATAGAGCATTCGCGTGCCGTTCCCGCCGGCCGTCCCCCGGGGTGCTGATCGTCAAGAGTGCTCATCGTCGCCCTTGTGGCTACGCTCGGGGCCGAGAGTTCCTCGAGCCCATGACATTCCAGGTGCGACGCCTGCGATCCGGGGAGGATCCATGCCGGTCTCTGTTGCCTCCGACACACCCTCTGAAGGCCTGCCGGACGACGAACTGCTGGCACTGCGTGAGCGCCGGGAACCCGACATCGTGGGGAAGAGCAAGAAGCTGTGGCGGCTCGACGACGGCCGCTGCCTGATCGAGCTCATCCCGAGCCTGCGCAGCTTCACCTACGACCGCGACGAGATCGTCACCGACACCGGGCCGCTCCGGCTGGAGTTCTACGAGCGGGCGGCCGCACGCCTGACCGCCGACGGCGTCCGCACGGCGTTCGTCAGGAAGGTCTCACCCATCTGCTACCTGGCGGACTACTGCCCCGCCCCGCCCTTCGAGGTGGTGGTGAAGAACCGCGCCGTGGGTTCGACGCTCATCAAGTACCCGGGACTGTTCGTCCCGGAGGAGAAACTGCCCCGGCCCGTCGTGAAGTTCGACTACCGCACCGATCCCGAGGACCAGCCCATCGCGGAGGACTACCTGCGGGCGCTCGGGATCGACGTGGACGAACTCGCCCGGCTCGCCCGCACCGTGAACGACAGCCTCGCCTCCTGGCTGCACCCGCTCGAACTGTGGGACTTCTGCCTCATCTTCGGCACCGCTGCCGACGGGGCCCCGGTCCTCATCTCGGAGGTCTCCCAGGACTGCATGCGCCTGCGCCACGCGGATGGCTCCTCCCTGGACAAGGACCTCTTCCGCAAGGGAGCGGGACACCAGGAGATCGTGACCGCCTGGCGGAGGCTCCTCGATGAGCTCCGCTGACGCTCCCGTGGCGGTGGTCACCGGCTGCAACCGCGGAATCGGCCGGAGCATCGCCGAGGAGTTGCGGGCGCGCGGCCACCGAGTCTTCGGCCTCAACCGGACGCTGCTGAAGGAGGACTGGCTGACGGAGGTCCCCTGCGACCTGTCCGTCCCGGAGGAGGTCCCGCGCGCGGTCGACCGTGTCCTGGAGGAGACCGGCGGCCGTGTGGACCTCTGCGTCTCCAACGCCGTCGACCGCGTCCTGGAACCGATCGCCACCATGCCCGCCGGGAGGTGGGAGCGCATGCTGGCCGTCAACCTCACCGCCAGCCTGCACCTCACCCAGGCGCTGCTGCCGGCGATCCGCGCGAGCCGGGGACTGTTCGTGTTCCTCGGCAGCCACGCCGGAACCCGCTACTTCGAGGGCGGAGCCGCCTACAGCGCGACGAAGGCGGCCCTGGCCGCCTTCACCGAGACGCTCCTCATCGAGGAACGCCCCAACGGCGTCCGCGCATGCCTGGTGGAGCCCGGTGCCATCGCCAATCTGGACGGCGACCACGCCCCGTACAAGATGACCGTCGACTCGGTCGCCCGGTGCGTCGCGTCGATCGTGGACCTGCCGCCGGACATGACCGTCGGCCGGATCGAGATCAGGCCCGCGGCCCCGCTCCAGGCACCGGTCACCGGCATCGACCGGCTGCTCTACGTCTAAGGAGAACGCATGCTCTCCCTGGTCCTGCCCAAGGGCTCGTCCCTGGAGCAGCGCACGCTGGACCTGTTCGCCACGGCCGGCCTGGAGATCCGACGCGCCGCCGCCCGCTCCCAGCGGGCCACCATCGACTACGGCGGCCCGATCCGGGTTGTCTTCTGCAAACCGCGTGAGATTCCGGCGGTGGTGGCGAGCGGAGCGTTCGACGTCGGCCTGACCGGCGCGGACTGGATCGAGGAGTCGGAGGCGAAGGTCGACACGCTCGCCTCCTTCGCCTTCGCCAAGACCTCCGACGCCCCGTGGCGGCTGGTCCTCGCGGTCCCCACGGACCACCCGGCCACCGACGTGCGCGACCTGCCCGACGGAACACGGGTGGCGACCGAGTACGTCAACATCGGCCGGCGCTTCTTCGAGGAGGCGGGCCTGCACGCCGACATCGTGCGGTCCTACGGCGCCACCGAGGCGAAGATCCCCGAGCTGGCCGACGCCGTGATCGACGTCGTCGAAACGGGCGACTCCCTGCGCCACAACGGGCTGCGCGTCCTGCGGACCGTCCGCACCTGCACCTCGCAGGTGATCGCCGGCCCGCACACCCTCGCCGACCCGTCCAAACGCGAACGGGTCCACAACGTGGTCCGGCTGCTGCGCGCGGCCGCCGCCGGAACACGCCGCACCATGATCACCGTCCGGGTGCCGGAACAGTCGCTGCACACGGTGACACCGCTGATGCCCGCCGGCTCCTGGCGGGCCGGCACGGACCTCGCGGAGGCGGGCGTCGTCGTGCTCCAGGGCCTGGCCCCGCACACCGAGCTCCTGCAGACGACCGACGCCCTCCTGGCCGCCGGCGCCCTCGACATCACCGAGTCGGACATCCGCAAGACCGTGCCGGCGCCGCACACCGCCTGCTGACCCGCCCGGAACGATCACGGCGACGGCAGCCCGGCGCCCTCTCGCGTCCACCGCACGGCACCCGAACGCGTCACACGGTGTCGAACCCTGTCACACCGAGTCCCCGGTGAGCCCGCGCCGGCGTGCCGCCCCGCGAACCCGCGGCGGTCGCCGTCCGCTTCTGCGCGCCCGTGC
>NZ_VCNP01000039.1 GCF_006782915.1 Streptomyces calvus | reverse complement strand
GGGGGGGGCCGGGGACCGCCAGTTTCGCCGCCCGGTGGGCCCGCGGACCGAAGAGGTCGGCCGGGCCGGCCCGCTCGGCCGTGCGCCCGGACCGGGGTGCCGCATGCGCCATGGGAGCACTCCTCTCTCCTGGCCCCCGCCTACCAGCGCACACCTGTCGCGGCCCGGCGGCAAGTCGGCCGGGCGGAACGGTCCGGGAGACCGGATGCGGGCCGTGGTGCCCCGTGTTTCGCTGGGGCCGTGAGTCCGGGCAGCGCGGGACACGGCCTGCACGACCGGTACCCGTCGGCCGGCCGGTACGGTGTCGTGCACCGGTACGAGATGCTCCGGGTCGGCGGCCGCAGCGTCGCCTGGGTGCCGCCGCTGCTGCTGCTCACTGCCATCACGGTGGCCGACTACAACACCACCGGCGAGTTCCGGATCATCTCGTGGATCGTGCTCGTTCCGGGCATCGCGGCCGCCCTCTGCGGGGTGTGGGCCACGGCCGTGTTCGCCGTGCTGGCGGTCGCCGCGTACGTCACCGTGGACAACGCCTGGCCGCACCAGTTCCAGACGGGGCTGCCCGACTTCATCCTCGTCACCGTCGGCGGCGTCCTCGCCACACTGGCCTGCGCGGTGCGGGTGCGCGACGAGCGGCGCGCGCTGCACATGCGGGACGTCACCGACACGGTCCGGCGCACCGTGCTGCGTCCGCTGCCGCCGGGCTGGGGCGGCCTGGAGCACGCCGGCGTCTACCTCACCGCGGACACCCAGGCCCGGGTCGGCGGCGACTTCTACGACATCCAGCCGGGCCCGCACGGCACCCGCGTCCTCGTCGGCGACGTGCAGGGCAAGGGGCTGGGCGCGGTGGAGACGGCGGCGGTGCTGCTCGGCACCTTCCGCGAGGCCGGCTACCACGAGCCGGACCTGAAGGTGGTCGCGGAGCGCCTGGAGATCCGGATGGGACGGCACCGCGACTACGTCCGGGCGCTCGGCCGGGACGACGGCGACCGGTTCGCCACCGCCGTACTGCTCGGCTTCCCGGCGGACCGCACCGACGTGGTGGACGCCGTCGTCTTCGGTCACGAACCCCCGCTGGCCGTCGGT
>NZ_VCNP01000038.1 GCF_006782915.1 Streptomyces calvus | reverse complement strand
GGCCCCGGCCCCGCGGCGGGGGCGGCGGCTGCCGCTGGCCGCCGGCGAGACGCTGCTGCTGGTCACCGACGGGGTGACGGAGGCGCGGGACGGCGACGGCCGCTTCTACCGGCTCCGCGACGACGTGACCCGGGCGGTGGCGGCGGACCCGCGGGTCGTCGCGCCGGCCCCGCTGGTCGCCGTCGTACGGGACGGGACGCTGCGGCACAGCGGGGGTCTGCTGGCCGACGACACCACCGCGTTCGCGGTGCGGCGGACCCGCCCGGACCGGGGCGAAGGCCGCGAAGGGGGACGTTCGGTCTCCTGAGGTCACCCTTTGCAGCCGCAGCGGTTACCGTGCTGCGTAGGTGATCGACAGGGGAGGGACCATGCCCGGAACCGTGCTGCTGCTGGCGGCCTCGCCGCTGGGCCGCGGGCGGCTGGTGGACGCGGCGTCCGTGCTCCCGGTCCTCGCGGCCGTGCCGCCCGCCGTGCTGTCCGGCTCCGACACCGCGAACGTGGTGGAACTCGCCGACCCGCTGGAGCCGCAGGCCGTGCTGACCCGGCTGCGCGCGGCCGCCGCCGCACCGGGACCGCTCACCGTGTACGTCACCGGCCAGCTCCACCTCGACCGCCGCCAGCGCCTGCCGCATCTGGCGCTGGCCCGTACGACCGCGTCCACCATGCGCTACACGGCCCTGCCGTGGCACTGGTTCCGGGACGAACTGCGGCTGCGCCCGGCGGGCGCGACGACCCTCATCCTCGACCTGCACGCCGACGCGGAGACCTGGCAGACGCTGTGCGCGCCGCGGCCGGCCGGCCCGCCGCCGCTGGACTGCGGCCGGGACAACGCGGTGTACGGCCGGGTCGCGCCGCCGCCGTCCCGGCGCGGCGTGGCGGCACCGGCGTACATGAAGGCGGTCGCGACGATCCTGCGCAGCGGGTGGCGTCCGCCGGAGGAGGACCTGCACCAGCAGGCGCTGGCGCGGATCGCGCCGGAGAGCGCGGGCACCGACCTGGTGCTGGTCCAGCGCGGGCCGGTCCCGGGTGATCCGCACGCGGCCGTCACCGCCGCCGTGCGCTCCGGCCGGCACGCGGACGCCGACGCGCTCGCCGCGCGCCTGGAGCAGGCGGCGTCCCTGGCGCACGGGCCCGCCTCCGAGGAGGCGCTGCACTGGACCGAGGTGCGGGCGGACCTGGCGATGCTGGCGGGGGACGCGGCGCGCAGCTGCGGGGCGTGGATGGCGGTGGCCACGGCGCGGCTGGCCGCCGGGCAGGCGCCGGACGCGCCGGCCGTCGAGGCGGCCGTGGACCGGGCGCACCACCAGTGGGGCCGGGTCGGCGACCCGGTCAGGGCCCGTGAGCTGGGCGCGGCGCTCGCGGAGCTGCGCGGCCGGGTGCCCGGCCGGCGCGAGGGCGCGCTGGACCACGTGCACCGGCAGCTGCGCCAGCTGCAGACCCAGGGCTGAGCATCGCCTGCCCTCCGCCGTACGGCTCCGACCGGCCCCGCGTGACCTTCGACGACGCTGTGTGATGTCCGGGCGTCCGCTCGACGGCGGGCGTCACTCCGTTGGCTGCGCTGCGGCGGCCCGGTGCGTGTCCCGCTGCTATCCACGAGAGGAGGGGGACGCCACCGACCGAAGGAGGGGCCGCTCATGGCCACCACTCTCGCCATCGACTTCACCGGGGGCCTCGACGACGCCTGGTCGAAGATCGCCACGTTCGTGCCGAAGCTGGTCGCCTTCCTGGTCATCCTGGCCATCGGTTGGTTCGTCTCCAAGCTGATCGCGCGGGTCCTGGACCGTGTGCTGCGCAAGGTCGGTTCGGAGCGCCTCTCGGAGCGGGCCGGCACCGAGCGGATGCTCGCCAACTCCAAGTACGACCTGACCGGGATCGTCTCCAAGATCGTCTACTACGCGCTGCTGCTGGTCACCCTGCAACTGGCGCTGGGCGTCTTCGGGCCCAATCCGGTCAGCGCGATGATCAACGGCATCGTGGCCTGGCTGCCGCGCGCCATCGTCGCCGTCGTCCTGGTGGTCGTCGCGATGGCCATCGCCAACGCGGTGCGCGGCATCGTCTCCAGCGCGCTGTCGTCCCGGCCGTACGGCGGCACGGTGGCCAGGGTCCTGTGGGCCGCCATCGTCGCGCTCGGCGTCGTCGCGGCGCTGGGCCAGGCGGGCATCGCGACGGACATCACCCGGCCGATGCTGTACGCGGCGCTGGCCACGGTCGCCGGCATCCTGGTCGTCGGTGTCGGCGGCGGCATGATCCAGCCGATGCAGCAGCGGTGGGAGCGGGCGCTGTCCGGGATGGAGCAGGAGCAGCAGCGTGCCAAGGCGGGGGCGAGCGCCTACCAGTCCGGCCGTGAGGACGCGATGCGCAACCAGCCGGCCCGTGAGCGCACGGACATGCCGGGCGGCACGGACATGCGCGGCGGGACCGGGCTCTGACCGGGACCGCCCGGGAGACGGACGGACGGCCGGCGACGCGTTCGCCGGCCACCGCCGCGGTTCCTAGCGCCCCTGGCTCTCCCGGCCCTCCCGGCCCTCGTGGTCGTCCCGGACGGTGCCGTCCCCGCACGCGTCCGGGAACGCGCCGTTCCCGTCGAGCAGGCCGTGCCGGCGGACCAGCCAGCTGATGGCGGTCAGCCGGCACACGGCGTAGTCGTGTCCGACGGGCTCGCGCCAGTCGAGTTCCGTGAGGGCGTCCAGGAAGCCGAGGGCGTAGTCGGTGAGGTCCTCGGGGTGCGGGGGCGGCGGCTCCAGCGAGGGTCCGCCGGCCGACAGCCGGTCCCTGATCTCCGCCACGTGCTGGTCCACCGCGGCCGTGAAAGCGGGCTCGAACGCGAACTCCGCGAAACGCGGCGCGAACGAGCTGCTGATCTCGGCCAGAGGGGACATGCGTCCCACCGTAAGCCTGGCCCAACGGGCCGGATGACCGTCGCAGCGATGATTTACGTCACCCACGCAACGAGCCCGTACGCGCCCCGGCACCCGAGCAGCCACGCGTCCCCGCACTGCTCACCCATGCGTCCCCGCACCCGTCCCCGCACCCGCGCAGCACGTGTCCGGGCACCCGCTCACTCACGCGTCCCCGCACCCGTCCGCGCACGCCCGCAGTACGTGTCCGGGCACCCGCGTGCGTAGGCGTGTGCACGTGTCCGGGGCACCCGCGTGCGTGCGCGTGGGGTCCATGGGCTCCATCGGCGTGCGGTCTACCGGGCCGTGGCCTCCGCCGGTGCCGTGGTCTGCCGGTCGGGCTGCGAGTGGGTCGCTCTGGCCGGGCCCGCGTTGGCCGCCAGGACCAGTGCCGTGACCGCGGCGACGGCCGCGGCGAAGCCTCGGGCGTAGCGCCCGGTGGTGCGTGTGCGTTCCAGCACGGCGACCTCGCAACAGCAGTGAGTTAAGCGCGTTTAATTCACGGTTTAACCTAGGGGCTGGCCGACGCGAACGGCAAGGGGCGCAGGGGGAGTTGCACATGGGGGAGCGGGACGAGCCGAGAACCATCGGACGCCGGGTGCAGCAGTTGCGCGTGCAGCGCGGACTGACCCAGAGACAGCTGGCCGAACCGGTGTACACGCCCGCGTACATCTCCACCCTGGAAGCGGGCCGCGTGCGCCCCTCCGACGAGGCGCTGCGGCATCTCGCCGACCGGCTCGGCGTCGCGTTCGAGGAACTGGCCACCGGCCGTCCGGCCCGTCTCGTGACCGAGCTGCACCTGCGGCTGACCGAGGCGCAGCGCACGCTCGCCGTCGGCGAGGCCGAGGCCGCCGTGGAGCAGTACGCCGGGCTGCTGGCCGAGGCGGAGGAGCACCAGCTGGTCGAGGAGCAGGCCGCCGCGCTGCTCGGGCTCGGCGAGTGCGCGCTGGAGACCGGCGAGCTGGCCGGGGGCCGGCAGTACTTCGAGCGGGCCGAGGCCCGGCTCGCCGACGCGCCGCTGCCCGCCCGCGTGCCGGCGCTGCGCGGCCGGGCCGTCTCCCACTACCTGGCCGGGGAGCTGCGGTACGCGGTGTATCTCCTGGAGTCCACGATCGACGAGCTGAACCGGGGCGGTCTGCACGACCCGGACGCGCTGCTGCTGCTCTACGCCAGCGCGATCGGCCCGTACATGGACATGGGCGCGCACGCGCGGGCGGCCCAGGCGGCGGAGTTCGCACTGGCGCTCGCGCCGCAGTCCGGCGACCCGGCGCTGGTGGCGCGGATGCACCGGTCGGTGGCCCGCACCCTGCTCGCCGAGGGACGTCTCGCCGAGGCCGACGCCTCACTGGCCAAGGCGGCCGAGCTGTACCGCGGGCTGCAACTGCGCACTGAGCTGGCCAACTGCCACTGGATGCGCGGGTACGTGTACGCGCAGAACGGCGAACTGGAGCGTGCCGAGGGCGAGTTGCGGGAGGCGCTGAGCATGCTGTCGGCCAAGCGTGCCTCCCTCTACAGCAGCCAGGTGACCGTCGAGCTGGCCGACGTGCTGCACCGGCGCGGCAGTTCGGCGGAGGCGGCGGCGCTGCTGGAGGACGTGCTCGGCGGGCTCTCACCGGAGCGGGGCGCGGTGCACGCGGCGGCCGCGCACCGACTGCTCGGCATCATCGCCGAGGACGCCCGCGACGCCGAGCGGGCCGAGGAGCACTACGTCCGCGCGATGAGCCTGCTGGAACGCGCGGGCGCGGCCGGTGACCTGGCCGACCTGTGCCGGCTCCTCGGTGACCTGCTGCGCCGCACCGGCCGCGTGGAGGCGGCCCTGGACGCCTACCGCACGGGCCTCGGCCACCGCACGGCCCCGGGCACCACGACCCTCGGCCCGGCCCCGGCCCAGCCCCCGGTCTGACCGCCGGGAGCGCCGAGCGTCGCGGCGCCCCTACCCTTGGCGCCCATGGACATCGCCGTACTCCTCCTCGTCTGCGTCGTGATGCTCGGCGTCACGACCCTCCAGACGCGCCTCGCCCGTGCCGAACGCCGTGCCGCCCGCGCCGAGCGCAAGCTCGACCTGGTCCTGGCCCACCTGGGCCTGCGCGAGGAGACACCGGGGCACGACGAGGTCGTCGCCCTCGTCCGCGAGGGCAGGAAGGTCCAGGCGGTCAAGCGGTACCGGGAGATCACGGGCGCGGACCTGCTGGAGGCCAAGGAAGCGGTCGACCGCCTGTCCTGACACATCGCCACATTGCGTTGACACTCGTCGTCCGGAGCGGCCGTCAGACCCGTACCCGCCCCTGGCGTGCCACCTCCGCGAGGCGTTCCGCGCCGAGCTGGGCGACGGCCTGGGTGACCTCGGGCAGGACGGCGCCGAAGCCGCCGTTGGTGAGCGTGATGGCGTCGTCGCCGACGCGGACCCCCGCCAGGTCCACGGTGAGGTACGTCGGCATGCCGTCGGACGCCTCCCCGGTCATGGTGACCCGCAGGCCCGTCCGCGCGTCACCGGCCTCCGGCAGCGGCAGTTCCGTGACCTCGACGACCTGCGCCCCGGCCCGGGTGGTGGTGGCCCGGAACCGCTCGCACGTGTCCGGCAGCGTGGCCAGCCAGGACAGGACGCGGTCCACGTCGGCGGGCCGGTAGGCGGCGACCTGGTGGCGCAGCTGGGTGTCGTTGTAGGTGTCGTCGAGGGTGGCCGTGGCGCGCGGGCCGGACGGGGCGCCGAACAGTTCCTCCGTGTAGAGGCTGTCGAGCAGCCGCCGGCAGTCGGGGTGGTCCGTGTCCGCCTTGAGCAGGCCGTCCCGCCAGGTGGCCGCGCCGCGGCTGGCCATCCACGGCTCGCCCAGGTCGGTCTCGGTGACCAGCGCGGCCCGCAGTTGTGCCTCGCTCAGCGAGGGCGGGGCCGGTGCGGGCCGCTCGGTGGCGGAGGCGGCCGCGGTGGCGGAGGCGGACGAGGGCTGCGGGACGCCTTCCGGCAGGGGCAGCGCGCGGGGGTCGTCGCGGCCGACGGAACAGGCCGCCGCGGCCAGCAGGGCGGACACCGACAGCGCGGAGGCGAGGAGGACGCGGGCGGTGGTCATCGGGGGCCTCCTGGGGAACCGGGCCGTCCACGAGCGGACGTGCTCCTACGCCACCACCGGCCCGACCGGCCCACCAGCGCGGCGAGCCCGTCCGGGTGAGCCGCCCCGGCCGGCGGGAAAACCGCTCGCACCACCACCCGCCGCCTGTTAGCGTCGCCGCCATGCAGCGTGCCGACCTGTCGCTCACGACGACGCCGGAGAGTGTCCCGGCGCGCTGACTGCTGACCAGTGACGAAGCCCCGGGGCGAGCGGCCCCGGGGCTTCGTCGCGCGTGGTGCTCGCCTCACGACCAGAGGAGACCACCGTGCACGACCACCGACGACTCGGCCGCGAACTCGGCCTGTTCGACACCGACCCGCTGATCGGCGCGGGACTGCCGTACTGGCTCCCGGACGGAGCCCTCGTGCGGCACACCCTGGAGGAGTACGTCCGGGAGGCGGAGCGCGCGGCCGGGTACCGGCACGTGTACTCGCCGGTGCTCGGCAAACGCGAGCTGTACGAGATCTCCGGGCACTGGGCGCACTACAGCGACGACATGTTCCCGCCGATGGAACTGGGCTCCGAGCAGGTCGTGCTGCGCCCCAGCCTCTGCCCCCACCACGCCCTCCTCTACCGCTCCCGCTCCCACAGCTACCGCGAACTGCCGTACCGCATGGCCGAGTTGGGAGGCATGTACCGCTCCGAGCTGTCCGGTGTCCTCGGCGGACTCACCCGCGTACGGGCCATCCACCTCAACGACGCGCACATCTTCTGCACTCCGGACCAGGCCGTCGAGGAGGCCCGCGCCGCGCTCGCGCTCATCTCGCGCGCCTACGCAGACCTGGGCATCCGCGCCGCCCGCCACCGGCTGTCCCTGCCGGGCGGCGGCGGCAAGTACGTCGCCGACCCGGCCCTGTGGGAACGGGCCACCGCGCTGCTGCGCGAGGTCCTGGACGCCTCCGGCCTCGCCTACGAGGCCGTCGAGGGCGAGGCCGCCTTCTACGGCCCGAAGATCGACGTGCAGATCGCCGACTCCGCGGGCCGCGAAACCACCCTGTCCACCGTGCAGATCGACTTCCACCAGCCGGAGCGCTTCGACCTGCACTACACCGGCCCCGACGGCGCCAGGCACCGCCCGGTCATGGTGCACCGCAGCATCATCGGCAGCGTCGAACGGGCGGTCGCGCACCTGCTGGAGGAGCACGGCGGCGCCTTCCCGGTGTGGCTGGCGCCGGTGCAGCTGGTGGTGCTGCCGGTCGGCGAGGACCAGGAGGAACGCGCGTACGACGTCGTACGGCGCGCCGGTGGGCTGGGGCTGCGGGCCGAGGTGGCCGGGTGCGGCGAGGGCAGCCTGGGGGCGCGGATCCGCCGGGCGCGGCTGGTGCCGTACCAGGCGGTGCTCGGGGCGCGGGAGGCCGCGGACGGGCTGCTCGCGGTGCGGCTCAGGGACGGGCGGCGGCCCGGCGCCCTGCCCGTTCAGGAGGTGCTGCGGAGGGTCGCCGAGCGGGCGGCCCGGCGTGGCACCGCGCTCTGGGACCCCGCGTAAGGTCGACGCGCCGCCACCCGCTCGGAAGGAGCCCCCGACGTGACGCACGGACAGACCGTCCCGGTGATCATCGACTGCGACACCGGTGTCGACGACGCCCTGGCCCTGCTGTTCGCGGTCCGCCACCCGGGGCTCGACCTGCGCGCGGTGACCTGCGTGGCCGGGAACACGGACGTGGCCGGCGTGGTCCGCAACACGCTGACCGTGCTGGAGCAGGCGGGCGCGCCGGACATCCCGGTGGCGCGCGGAGCGGAGCGCCCGCTGATCGAGGCGCCCCGCTCCGCGCGCCACGTCCACGGCCACGACGGCATGGGCGACCTCGGCCTCCCCGCCCCGCGCCGCAGCCCCGCGGACGTGGACGCGGTCACGCTGCTGCGCCGCGAGATCCTCGCCTCCCCGCGACCCGTCACGCTGGTGCCCACCGCTCCGCTGACCAACATCGCCCTGCTGCTGCGCACCCACCCCGAGGTCACCCGCAACATCGAGCGGATCGTGTTCATGGGCGGCGCGGCGGGCGCGGGCAACGCCACGGCGGTCGCCGAGTTCAACGTCTGGCACGACCCGGAGGCCGCCGCGATCCTGCTCACGGCCGGGGTGCCGATCACCATGTACGGCCTGGACGTGTTCACCCGGGTCGTCGTCCCGGGCGCGGACGTGCGCCGGCTGCGCGCGAGCACCGAACCGGGCACCCGGCTGGCCGGTGAACTGCTCGCCCACCGTCCCGCCACCCCGGGCAGCCGCCCCGACGACCCCGCCGAGGACGCCGGCGGCCTCGGCGACGCGGGCGCGCTGTGCGCGGTCGCCGACCCGGAGGGGCTGACCACCCACCGCCTCCCGGTCGAGGTGTCCCTGGCTCCCGGCCCGACCCGCGGGCAGACGGTGGTCGACCGCCGCCCGCGCGTCGGCGAGTCCGAGATCCACGGAGACGCGCGCGAGCAGCCGCTGGTGGACGTCGGGCTCGACGTGGACGTCGAGCGCTACGTACGGCTGTACCTGGGGACGGTCGAGCGGACCGAAGCGTAGACCTCCACCGGCCCCGGACCGGTCGGGTCTCCACCGGCCCCGGGCCGGTCGGCTCTCCGCCGGTCCCGAGTCGGTCGGGCGTCCGATCGCGCCGGGTCGGTCGGGTATCCACGGGCCCCGGTCCGGTGGGGCGTCCGATCGCGCCGGGTCGGTCGGGTTTCCACGGCCCTGAGTCGGTCGGGTCTCCCCGGGCCCCGGGCCGGTCGGGTTCTCCTCCGGCCGAGTCGGTCGGGCGTCCTCCGGCCCCGAGTCGGTTGGGTCTCCAACCGTCCCGAGTCGGTCGGGCGTCCGACCGCGCAGGGCCGGTCGGGTCTCCACGGGCCCCGAGCCGGTCGGGTTTCCGCCTGCCCTGAGTCGGTCGGGTTTCCTCCGGCCCCGAGCAGGTCGGACTTCGACCGGCCGGGCGCGGTCGGACGCCCATCGGCCCGGGACGGTCGGACGCCCACCGGCCCCGAGGGTGGTCGGACCTCCACCGGCCGAGCCGGTCAGTCACCGCTCGCGGATCGAGTCGGTCAGACGGGTGCGAAACGGTCACGTCGTCACCCGTGCGGGAATGACGCCACGCTGCCCGGGTGTTCGCTTTTACGGTGGTGTGGACAGATTCACTTCTGCCGCCCGCACGCACCCAGAGGAGACCGCGTGACCGAACGTGCCACCACGCCCGACCCCCGGCCCCCGCACCCCGCCCCCGACGCCACGCCCGACCTCTCCTCCAAGAACCCCGACTGGTGGCGGCAGGCCGTCGTCTACCAGGTCTACCCCCGCAGCTTCGCCGACGCCGACGGCGACGGACTCGGCGACCTGCGCGGCATCACCCGGCGCCTCACCCACCTGGCCGCCCTCGGCGTGGACGCCCTGTGGCTGAGCCCGTTCTACCCCTCCGAGCTCGCCGACGGCGGCTACGACGTCGCCGACCCGCGCGACGTCGACCCCCGCCTCGGCACCCTCGACGACTTCGACGGCCTGGTCCGCGAGGCGCACCGGCTCGGCCTGAAGGTGATCGTCGACATCGTCCCCAACCACACCTCCCACCAGCACGTCTGGTTCCAGGAGGCGCTGCGCGCCGGACCCGGCTCCCCGGCCCGCGACCGCTACGTCTTCCGCGACGGCCGCGGTCCGAGCGGTGAACTCCCGCCCACCGACTGGCAGTCCGTGTTCGGCGGCAGCGCCTGGCAGCGGGTGCCGGACGGGCAGTGGTACCTGCACCTGTTCGCCGCCGAACAGCCCGACCTCAACTGGAGCCACCAGGACGTCCGCGACGACTTCCGCACCACGCTGCGGTTCTGGTCCGACCGGGGCGTGGACGGCTTCCGCGTGGACGTGGCGCACGCGCTCGCCAAGGACCTGAGCGAGCCGCTGCGCGACCTGGGCGCGCCCGAGCTGAGCGGCGAGGCAGCCCTCACCGAGTTCGCGCCCGGCACGCACCCGTTCTACGACCGCGACGAGGTGCACGAGATCTACCGCGACTGGCGCAAGATCCTCGACGCCTACTCCCCGCCCCGGATGGCGGTCGCCGAGGCATGGGTCCCGGGCGCCCGCCGCGCCCTGTACGCCCGCCCGGACGAACTCGGCCAGGCCTTCAACTTCGAGTACCTGCAGACCCCGTGGGACGCGGACGCGCTGCGCCGGGTGATCGGCGACTCGCTGGCGACGGCGCACGCGGCCGGCGCCTCGGCGACCTGGGTGCTCTCCAACCACGACGTCGTGCGGCACGCCTCCCGGCTGATGCTGCCCCCGGACACCGACGAGAATGCCTGGCTGCTGTCCGGCGGCCGCGCACCGGCCGTCGACACCGCGGCCGGGCTGCGCCGGGCCCGCGCCGCCACCCTGCTGATGCTGGCGCTGCCGGGTTCGGCGTACGTCTACCAGGGCGAGGAGCTGGGGCTGCCCGAGGTCGCCGACCTGCCGACCGAGGTCCTCCAGGACCCGATCTGGGAGCAGACGGGCCGGGTCCGCAAGGGCCGCGACGGCTGCCGGGTGCCGCTGCCGTGGACGACCACCGGCCCTTCGTACGGCTTCGGGGCGGCCGGCGCCTGGCTGCCGCAGCCGCCCGCGTTCGCCGCGTACGCCGTCGAGGCGCAGGACGGTGTCGAGGGCTCGACCCTGGAGCTGTACCGCACGGCCCTGCGGCTGCGCCGCAAGCTGCTGGCCGGCGAGACGCTGACGTGGGCGCGGGAGGCACCGGCCGGGGTGCTCCAGTTCGACCGCGGGGACGGCTGGCGCTGTGTGACCAACCTGTCGGCCGAGCCGGTCTCCCTCCCGGCCGGCGAGGTCCTGCTGACCAGCGCGCCCCTGGAGGACGGCCGTCTCGGCCCGGACACCACGGCGTGGCTCGGCCGCTGAGCCGCGGCACCGCACCGCACGCGCTCCCGGCCGGCCCTCGCCGGCCGGCCGGGAGCGCGGCCCGTCCGGAAAAGGCCTGCGGCCGGTTCCTCAGCGGGTGTCGGGGTTCGCGGTCGGCCGGTCCGCCGGGCCGTCTCTGGGCGGCTGCGGATGCCCGTCGGCCCCCAGCAGCGGCGCCAGGAGGCGTTCGGGACGGTGCAGGCCCTCCGGCGGGATGCGGCTGCGCGGCGCGTCGGAGGTGCCCGGCAGCGGGACGGGACGGCGGGCGACCAGGTGCCCGACCCAGTGGCGGCCGCAGTGCTCGCAGGGCGGCGCGCCTTCCGGGGTGTAGGGGGAGGGGACGGCGGTGTTGTCCCGGTAGAAGTACTCCCACTCCTCCCCGCGGCCGTCCAGATTGCGCTGGACGTCGTAGTCCACGCTCCAGCGGTGCCAGCACGAACCGCAGGTGAACTCGACCCGTTCGACGGCAAGCTCGGTGATCACGACGGAGCACCTCCCGCAACCGCTGTGTCGCCCTCATCCCACCTTCCCCCTTAATACCCGGCACCGCCACACCCTCCCGGCCCCGGACCGGGCGCATGCCCGCGCCGGGGCCACCCGGACGGCCGCGCACCGCGTGCGACCTGCGGGAACGGACCGCGAGAATCGGTGCCAGGTGTGTCAGCGACGGACGTATGACGGACGTATGACGGCGTACGACGGACGTACGACGGACGTGCAGGGAGCCCGCCGACGATGAACAGATCCAGCAGGACGGCCGCCGCCGCGCTGAGCGCGGCCGCGATCCTTGCGGGCGCGTGGCCGTCGGCCGCCGCACCCGCCACCTCGGACGACGGCCACGGTTCGGCTGCGCGCGCCCGGGTGTCCTGGGGCACGGTCACCGTCCCGCCCGGACGGGCCGGACTCCTCAAGGCCACGGGCCTGACCGGCCCGGACCTCGGCACCGGCTCCACCCTGACCCTGACCGCGCCCGCCGGGGCCCGGGTGACGGGCACGCCCCTCGACGCCCCCGGCTACCGGGGCGCGGTGGGCGCCGACGGCCGGACCGCCGTGTACACCGCGACCTCGGCCGAGCGGCCGTGGCGCGCGGGAACCTTCCCCTTCGTGCTGACGGTGCCCGCCGACGCGGTGCCCGGCACCCGGCTGAGCGGCTGCTCCCTGCGGCTCGCCGACGCCGCCGGCACGACCCGCGCGACCGGCGGCTGTCAGGTGACCGTGGGGCTGGCCGAGCCGCAGCTGACCAGCCCGGAGCCGGGTGTGCCGCTGACCGCGCGGCCGGTCGTGGCCGGTACGGCCCATCCCGGCGCGCGCATCACCGTGCGCGGTCCGGACGACGGCACGGTGTGCACCGCCGTCGCCGGGCCCGACGGCCGGTGGACCTGCACGCCCGGCGAGGCCCTGCCCGAGGGCCCTGGCCGGCTCCAGGCGACCGCCACCCTGAACGGGGCGAGCGCCACCAGCGAGCAGATCCAGATCACGGTGGGCGCGCCGGCCCCGGGACGGTGACCCGGGGCGTCAGACGTGGCCCGGGCCGCCGCTGCCGAAGGCGCCGCTGGACCCCGGCAGCCAGCGTTTGCGGTTCTGGTCCTTGCCCGTCCTGCTCGCCGCGTGGTGCAGCTCGTAGGGCATGAGCCGTCGGGATCCGGTCTTCGACATGTCCGGAATCTCGTCCGGCTCCCGCATCTCCCGCAGCTCGTGGACCGCACCGCCGTCGGGCAGCCTCGGCTGCTCGTCGGCCCTGGGGCGGGGCTCCTCCTGGTCCATGTACCGCATGCCGATGCGTACGGCCCAGATCAGCGCGCCGGCCACGACCAGCCCGCCGACGAACGCCGCGAACACGTTCCACACGTGCTGGCTTGCGGCCAGTACTTCATACGCTGCCATGCTCATGCTTCCGATTATGGATGAGGAAATGAGATAAAGCGCCCGGAATGTCCCACCGGTTTCGCTCCTCGTTCGCCCCGCACGTGCGCCTCCTGCCTCCCTCCTGCCTCCGTCCTGCGTCCCTCCTGCGCCTCGTTCGGCCCGCTCCGGCGGGCGGCCGGAGTGCCCGCGTGGCAGATTGCGGCCAGAGGGAAGGCCGGGACGGGCCGTCGCGTCCCCACGTGTGCAGCTCGGGGCCCGGCCCCGGCCTTCCCGTCTCCGCGCACCGTCCCCGTCTTTGCGCACCGTCCGGCCCCGGTCGGCGGTGTCCGCGCCGGCGACGGTGGGCGTCGCGGTCGCGCCTGCCGGAGGCGCGCAGGTCAGAGCCGAGGCGCACCAGTGCGGTCAGGCCCCGGAGCAGGATGCCGGCCCGCCGGGTGAGGGCCGCACGGTGCACCTCCTGCCGACACGCGCCCGCCGCAGGAGGGCGCCGTGCGCCCCGACGCCACCACGAGGGACCTGCCCGCGCAGGAGGGCGCCGTGCGCCCCGACGTCACCACCGAGGACCTGTTGTCCGCCCTCGCCGCCCTCGCCGCCCTCCTCCGCGCGGTCCCGCCGCTCACCACGGCCACCGCCCCCGACGCCTGGCGCCGACCTTCGCCCTCGCCCTCGCCCTCGCCCTCGCCCTCGTCCTCGTCCTCGACGGTCCCCGCGCCACCCCGGCCGCCGCCCCGCCGCACCCCCTCCCCGACCGCGCCCTCACCGAGGCCGAACTCGGCGCCGTGCGGGGCGGGATGGGCCCGCGCCGGGCCCGGCCGGTCGAGGACACACGGACGGAGTGCCGGGGCGCAGGCGCCGTAGGAGCCGTTCACGGCACACCGTTCCCGGCGTGGTGGACGACCGGACCGGAAGGCGGCGGAGGACACGGTCGCGCGGGTGTGGCCGAACCGGCACAGGACATCTTCCTCGGCCGCGGCAGTTTTTCCGTCGAGGCGACTAGAGTTCCTCCCCGGGGAACCCGTCCCCGTGGCGGACCGTGTCACTGTGGTCCGCGGAAAGGTGCGTATGACCTCGGAAGGTCAGCCGAACGTCGACGGCCGGCAGCCGGACCAGGACCGGCCCCCCGTCGCCGACCGGCTCGACGACGACCATTTCCCCGCCTACACCATGGGCCGGGCGGCCGAACTGGTCGGAGCGACACCCGCTTTCCTCCGTGCCCTCGGCGAGGCACGGCTGATCACGCCGACCCGCTCGGACGGCGGGCACCGCCGCTACTCGCGCCACCAGCTCCGGCTGGCAGCCCGCGCGCGCGAGCTGGTCGACCAGGGAACGCCGGTCGACGCCGCGTGCCGCATCATCAGCCTCGAGGAACAGCTGGAACAGGCCGAACGGGACCACGAGGAGCTGCGCCGGTGGAGCGCGGGCACGGCCCCCGGGCCCCGGTGAAAACCTGCTCCCGCCGCAGCAGAAATTCCGCTCCCGCTGTCAAAATCTATTTCCTTAAACCCGCCGCCGGTGTTTTCCTCCGTGATTTTCCTCGCTTGCCGCGGATATGTTCCATGCTAGGCTGACGTCAGTTGCAGTTGTGGTTGCCAATTTGCTACCGGTTCTCCGGGCAGGTGATCATCGCGACGATGACGGGATTCGTAAGGTGCGAGTCCCAGCACTGTCTCAGGAGATTGATATGGCCACCGGTACCGTGAAGTGGTTCAACTCGGAAAAGGGCTTCGGCTTCATCGAGCAGGACGGCGGCGGCGCCGACGTCTTCGCCCACTACTCGAACATCGCCACCTCGGGCTTCCGCGAGCTCCAGGAGGGCCAGAAGGTGACCTTCGACGTCACCCAGGGCCAGAAGGGCCCGCAGGCGGAGAACATCGTTCCCGCCTGACCCGTACGCAGGGTTTGAGAGCAGGGGCCCGCACTTCGGTGCGGGCCCCTGCTCTTTGTTTTCCTGTCTTTATTCGTTTGCTTTTCTCCGCGGATCAACGTGTCCGCAACGCCTCCGCCCGCAGCGCGTCCACCGCGATCCGCGCCGCCGTGCCGATCACCGCGTCGGCCGCCGGAAGGGTGGCCGCGGTCTGAGCGGTACGGGTGAACACGGCGACGGCGTACCGCCCTCCGTCCGGATATTCGACGACCCCGACCTCGTTGCGCAGGGTCGGCAGGCTGCCGGTCTTCCCGGCGACGTGCACATCGTCGAACGGAAAGCCGGAGGCCAGGCGGTGCGGCCACACCTGAAGCCCCAGGATCCGCCGGACGGCGGCCCCGTGCTCCGGCGTGCACGCCTCGTCCCGCCACACCGCACCCAGCAGCCGGGTCATGTCGCGCGGCGTGCTGCGGTTGGTGCGGGCCGGGTCCAGCGCCCGCAGCCGGGTGATGACGTGCGGGTCGGTGAGCGCCCGCGCGCCGTCCGGCCCCGCGTCCTCCTTCATCGTGGCGAGCATGTCGCCGAAACTGTGCACGGCCCGCGTACGCGCCAGACCCAGCCGGGCCGTGGTGGCGTTGACCGCGTCGAGGCCCACCCGGCGCAGCAGCAGGTCGGCGGCGGCGTTGTCGCTGACCGCCATCATCAGGTACGCCAGGTCGCGCAGCGACAGCCGGGCCGCGTCCAGCATCGCGGCGGTCCCGGTGGGCCCCGGAGTGCGGCCCTCGGGCGGGCACTCGACCTGCTCGGTGAGGTCCAGCAGGCCCGCCGCGGCCTGCTCGTGCAGCGTGACCAGGACGCACAGCTTGTGGACACTCGCCGTGCAGACCGGCTGGTCCGCCCCGGCGTCGAGCTGCGCCCCGGAGTCGATGTCCAGGGCGTGCAGCCAGCCGGTGACCCCGGCGTCGGAGAAGGCCGCGTGGATGCGGGCGAGGGCGTCGGTCACAGCCAGTACTCCGATGCCGGGCGCAGATGCAGCGGGCGGGGCGGTGCGTCGGGGGTCGCGCCGGCGGTGGTGCGCAGGGCGTGCGTGGCCGCCTCGGCGAAGGCGTGCACGGCGGCGTTCCCGCGGCCCCGCAGCCAGGCCGCCGAATGCCGCAGCGCCGGCGCTCCCCCGCTCAGCGGACGCCACACGACCTCCGGGTCGCCGTCCCCCGCCGACAACGGCAGGGCGTCGCGCGGGCACAGGGCGACGGCCCCGGCGGACAGCACCAGACCGCGCACGAAACTGGCGCCCTGGCCGTGACGGACCGCGGCGGGAGTGAAACCGGCCCGGGCGCACGTCGTCAGCAGATCGTCGTAGAGGGCCGGGGCCGCGGCGCGCGGGAAGAGGATCAGGTCGTGACCGGACAGCGCGGCCGGCGGAACCTCCTCCAGCGCGGCCGCCCGCGCCCGGCGCGGCAGCAGCACGCCCAGCTCCCGGCGCAGCACCGGGCCCAGCTCCAGACCGGTGACGTCACACGGATGGTGCACGACACCGACGTCCAGTTCGTGGGCTGCCAGCCGGTCCAGCTGCTGCGCCGTGGACAGCTCGTGCAGTTCCAGCTCCAGTCCCGAGTGGCGGCGTCCGAAGTCCGAGAGCAGCGCGGCGACGGTCTCCCCGGACAGGTCCGGAGGCAACGCCGCCCGCAGCAGCCCCGTCTCACCGTCGCGCACCCGGCGCGCGGTCGCCAGGAACGACTCCGAACGGGCGAGGACCTCACGGGCCTGGGCCAGCAGCAGCCGCCCCGCCTCCGTGATCCGCACCTGGCGGCTCGTCCGCTCGAACAGCCGCACGCCCAGCTCCCGCTCCAGCCGCTGGATCCGCTGCGACAGCGGCGGCTGAGCCATCCCCAGACGATCCGCGGCACGCCCGAAGTGTGACTCTTCTGCAACAGCCACAAAGCACTCCAGGTGCCGCACCAGGTCCACGACCAGTAACCATATCGAGTACGTATTGATCCGAGATCGATAGCGGTCTTGGACGGACGGCCCGTACCGCTGCTGTGGTCGGGGCATGAACTCCTACCCCGACATCCGCCCCGCCGCCGGCGGACGCCGCCCGCGCCGCACCGCCAGGACGCTCACGGCCGTGGCGGTGGCGGTCGCGGTCGCCGCGGGCGGGGCGTACGCGGCCGGACTGCCGCCCTTCGACGGCGCGAGCGGACCCGACCCGGAGGCCACGGCCGCCGCCCGCGCCTTCCTCGCCGACTGGTCCGCCGGACGGCTCCCGGACGCCGCCGCCCGCACCACCAGGCCCGACCGCGCCGAACAGGTGCTGAGCAGCTTCACCACCGGACTCGACATCGAGAAGCCGCAGCTCACCGCCGAGGAACCGCGGGAGACCGGAGACGGCGCCGTCACCGTGCCCTTCACCGCCCGGATGCCCGTCACCGGCCTCGGCACCTGGACGTACACCTCGCAACTGCCGCTGCGGGAGCAGGCCGACGGCGGCTGGAAGGTCGACTGGCGGCTGTCGCTGGTCCATCCGCGGCTCAGCGACACCGAGAAGTTCCGCCTGGAACGCGAGAAGGACAAGCCCGTCGAGGCACTCGACCGCGACGGCGACACCCTCTCCGGCGCCACCCACCCCTCCCTCGGCCCCGTGCTGGCCCGGCTCGCCGGCGGCGCGGACGGCGCCGGGCCGCGTGGCGCGGTGCACCTCGTCGACCGGGCCACCGGGAAGGTGCGGCGCACCGAGGCGTCCTTCGGCCGGAAACCCGCCACCAAGGGCGACGACGGACCCGTCCGCACCACCCTCGACGCCGACTGGCAGGCGGCCGCCGAGCGCGCCCTCGCCGAGGCGGACGGCAAAAACGCCGCACTCGTCGCCCTGCGCATCGACGACGGCGAGATCCTCGCCGTCGCCAACGCGCCCGCCACAGGCTTCAACCGGGCCGTCTCCGGCACCTACGCGCCAGGCTCCACCTGGAAGATCGTCACCACGAGCGCGCTGCTGCTGAAGGGCGCGGTCGCACCGGACGACGTCGTCGACTGCCCCAAGTACCTCACGGTGGGCAAGCGGTTCCAGAACGTGGAGAGCTCCGAACACCCGGGCGCCACCTTCCGCAAGGACTTCACCGAGTCGTGCAACACCGCCTTCATCGGCCTGCGCGGCAAGCTCGGCGACGGTGAACTCGGCGAGGTGGCGAAGAAGTACTTCGGGGTCGGCCAGACCTGGCACGTCGGCGTGCCCTCCTACGACGGCTCCGTGCCGGTGCCGCGCGACGCCACGGAGAAGGCCGCCTCGATGATCGGGCAGGGCCGCGTCCAGGCCAACCCGCTGATCATGGCGTCGGTCACGGCGACGGCCGTGTCCGGCACCTTCCACCAGCCGTCGCTCGTCGCCGGCACCACCGACACCACCGCCACCACACCGCTGCCGCCGCGGGTGGTGACCCAGCTGCGCGCCCTGATGCGGGCGACCGTCACCGAGGGCACCGCGCGCGTCCTGTCCGACCTGCCCGGCGACATCGGCGCCAAGACCGGCACAGCGGAGGTCTCCGACGAGCAGGAGAACAACGGCTGGATGGTCGCCCACCGCGGCGGCGTGGCCGTGGCCTGCGTGGTCGAGGAAGGCGTCACCGGAGGCGGTTCCGCGGGGCCGGTGCTCCATTCACTGCTGTCCGCCGTACCCGAGTCCTGACCGAACGGCCGAAAGGGAAACCCCCGTGTCCGCACACCTCTCACGTCGCGCGCTGCTGCTGGCCGCCGCCCTCGCCCCCGTGGCCGGATGCGCCGCCGACACCCCGGCGCGCGAGCGCGGCGCGCCCGCAGCGTCGTCGGCGTCCTCGGCGTCTTCCGCCCCGCCGAGCCGCCGCGCCCCCGCCCCGGTCGACCCGCGGGGCCTGGCCGGCCTGGAGCGCGAGTACGGCGCCCGGCTCGGCGTGTTCGCCGTCGACACCGGGAGCGGCGCCACCGTCGTCCACCGCGCCGACGAACGCTTCGCGTTCTGCTCCACCTTCAAGACCCTCGCCGCGGCCGCCGTGCTGGACCGCGGCCCGCTCGACCGGCTGGAGCGGCGCGTCACCTACACCCGGGCCGACCTCGCCGCCTACTCACCCGTCACGGAGCGGCACGTCGACACCGGCATGACGCTCCGTCAGCTGTGCGACGCGGCCGTCCGGTACAGCGACAACACGGCCGCCAACCTGCTGCTGCGCCACCTCGGCGGCCCGCGCGCCCTCACCACCCACCTGCGTGGTCTCGGCGACCGCGTGAGCCGTCTGGACCACTACGAGCCCGAACTGAACCGGAACCCGCCGGGCGATCCGCGCGACACCACCAGCCCGCGGGCCCTGACCGCCGACTACCGGGCCCTCGTCCTCGACGACGCCCTGCCCGCGGAGAAGCGGGAACTGCTGAGGGACTGGCTGGTCCGCAACAAGACCGGCGGGCGGCGCATCCGGGCGGGCGCGCCCCGGGGCTGGACGGTGGGCGACAAGACCGGCACCGGCGACTGGGGCCGGGCCAACGACGTCGCCGTGCTGTGGCCCGACCGGGGCGAGCCGATCGTGCTGGCGGTCATGAGCGAGCGGCCCGACCGCGCGGCCGAGCCCAGCGATGCGCTGGTCGCCGAGGCCACCCGGCGCACCCTGGCCGCCCTCGGCTGAGGTACGGGCGGCCGTCGGCCCGCCGCCGGTTCACTTGCCGAGGCAGATGACCAGCAGGCAGAGCCGGTCGGAGTCCGGGGTGGTGGCCGGCGGGGTGCTGGGGGCGGGCTCGGAGCCGCCGGTGTCCTGGCCGGCGCCGCTGTCCGAGCCGGTCCCGGTGCTGTCGTCGGCGGCCGGGGGCGGCGTCGACGGCTGGGTGGACGGGGCCGAACCGCCGGTCGCCGAGCCGCCGTCGGAGCCGCTGCCCGCGCTGCTGTCCGAGCCGCTGTCGCCGCCGGTCGTCGTGTTCTGGCGCGCGCCGGAGCCGGTGTCCGGGGAGGTGGTGCGGGGCTGGGTGGACACCGCCGAGCCCGAGGCGGCGGCGCCGTCCGTGCGGGTGTCGGAGGGGGCGTTGGACGCAGGGGTGTCGTCGGCGGGACGGGTGCGCTCGTCGTCCGCCTCGGACGACTCCTCGGTGTGCTCCGGTCCGGGCGTCGGTATGGACGGGTCGCCGTACCGGTCCAGAGGGCTCTTGCCGCCCATGCCCTTCAGGTCGGGTGCCGAGGCGGCCTGGGCGCCGTCTCCGGTGCCCCGGTCCAGCGAGGCGAGGGTGATGCCGCCGCCGACCATGGCCACGGCCGTCGCGACCAGGGCGCGCCGCTGGGTCTTCTTCCAGCGGGCCCGCTGCCGCCGCCGGGCCGCCCGGCCGGTGCCGGCGGCCGCGGCCGCAGCGAGCGGCGCCTCGTCGGAGGACGGCGTGCCCGCACCGGCCGCCGCGCCCTCGGTGAAGAGCGCACCGTCCGCGGAACCGGCCGCTGCCGCTGCCGTTGCAGCGGTCCCGGCGGCGCCGAGGACGGGCGCGATGTCGGGGGCGTAGGCACCGCAGCCGGGGCAGACCAAGGCGCCGTTCAGATGTCGGCGGCACGTGGAGCAGTAGTCCATGTCTTCCTCAGGTGACGTACCGACGCCCCAAGGGGCGGCTGGTCCGGGATCAGGGCACAGCAACGCTAACGAGCGCCACCCCCGACTGTGTGCAGTCTGTGTGCTGCTCCTGCGCACATTCTCTGCACAGCTCGCGTGGGGGTCGTGAGCATGACCGTCGCACCACCGCACAATGGACACACTGCTCACAACAACGTTCGGGCCTGAGACGGAAGTTGGCCTTGACGCCGCACGGATGGTGCCGCGTCGGCCGTCCAGTCGTTTGGTCGCCCACGCTGCACGATCGCCCGGAAGGCACCTCACGTGATCCCCCGTACCACCCCCCACTGTGTACGTCGTGTCACCCTTGCCCTGACCGCCGGTCTCTCCGCCCTGTCGCTCACCGCCTGCGGTGTCGTCGGCGGATCCGGTGACGGGGCCGACTCGGCGTCCTCCCGCAAGAGTTACGACATCACCGTCGGCCTGCTGCTGCCCGACCGGGACACGGCACGCTTCGAGAAGTTCGACTATCCCCTCATCAAGGAGCGGATCTCCTCCCTCACCAACAAGCAGGGCAAGGTCGTCTACGCCAACGCCGAGGGCAGTGAGAAACGGCAGAGCGAGCAGTTCCGGAAGATGGTCGCCGACGACGTCGACGCGATCGTGGTCGACGCGGTCGACGCGGAGGCCGTCGAGCCGGACGTGCGCAGGGCGAAGGAGGCGGGCATAGCCGTCATCGCCTACGACCGGCTGGCCCAGGGCCCGATCGACGCCTACGTCTCGCACGACAACGAACTCGTCGGGCAGGTGCAGGGCCGTGCCCTGGTGAACGCGCTCGGCGACGCGGCGGAGAAGAGCAAGGTCGTCATGATGAACGGCGAGCCCGCCGACCCGAACACGGCCCTGTTCAAGAAGGGCGCGCTCAGCGAACTGGACGGCCACGTCGACATCGTCAAGTCGTACGACACCACCAAGTGGCTGCCCGAGGTCGCCGCCGAGAACATGCGCAAGGCGATCAAGGAGGTCGGCCTCGGCGACGTCGCCGCCGTCTACTCGGCGAACGACGGCATGGCCGGCGCCGTCATCGAGGCGCTGCAGGACGCGGGCGCCACCGAACTGCCGCCGGTGACCGGGCAGGACGCGGACCTGGCGGCGGTGCAGCGGATCGTCGCCGGCACGCAGTACATGACGGTGTACAAGTCCTTCCTGCTGGAGGCGACCGGTGCCGCGGACATGGCGGTGGCCAAGGTGCAGGACCGCTCGATCCAGTTCGACGCGCTGGCCCGGGAGCGGGTGGACAGCCCCACGCAGCGGGACATCCCGGCGATGCTGGTCCCGGTGGTCGCGCTGACCAGGGAGAACATCGAGGACACGGTGATCCAGGACGCCGTCTACACCGTCGAGGAGATCTGCACCGAGAAGTACGCGGCGGCCTGCGCGGAGATCGGCCTGCTGTGACGCCGCACGGCCCGCCCGGAGACCTCCGGGCGGGCCGAACGCGGTGGCCGCGGCCGTCACGGGGTCACGGCGTCACCCTGTTGCCGCCGAAGGTGACGTCCAGGCTGCCGTCCGCGGCGAACGACCAGTCCAGGGCGCCGGAGTAGTCCGCGCACCGGGAGCCGTTGGAGCCGGTCCAGAACTGGTTCGAGCCGTCGGCGTCGCCGACGGTCTTGTCGTTCGAACCGTCGTCGCCGCGGCAGGAGGTGTTGTCGCGGAACACGGACGTCCCGGCGTCGAAGGAGAAGTTGCGCTCGGCGTTGTCGACGGAGACGTTGCCCGAGACGGTCATCGAGCCGGGGTTCCGGTTGTAGGTGAACCCGTGCTTGCCGTTGTCGTAGGCGATGCTGCGCCGGACGACGTGGTCGACCCCGATGTCCTCGCCGCCGAGCTTGTAGCCGTTGCGGTCGCCGCTGGAGTTCTGGGTGCCGTCGGAGAGGGTGCCGTTGCCGTGGGCGAGGGAGTCCTCGATGGTCACCGCGCCGATCGGGCCGGTCTCCGACTTGGTGTAGAGGTCCCAGCCGTCGTCGATGTTGTGGTGCGCGACGGCGTACCGGAAGACGTTGCCGGGCCCGGAGGTGAGCTTGGCGGCGAAGCCGTCGGCGTCCTCGCCGTCGGAGTCGGCGTTGTCGTGCGACTCCGCGCTCAGGATCAGGTTGTGGGAGGGCCACTGGTCGCGCGGGGTGTCGGAGGTCGTCCGGGACAGTTGCAGGCCGGTGTCGCGGTTGTGGCGCGTCACCGTGCGTTCGATGACGTTGTGGCTGCCGCCGACGAAGATGCCGTTGTCCCCGGCGCGTTCCACGACGAGGCCCTTGATGTGCCAGTACGACCCGTTCACGGCGAGCCCGCGGTTGGACGAACTCTCGCTCTGCGCGGAGAAGTTCAGCACCGGTGTCTCACCGGCGTGGGCGACGAGCTGGGTGCGGTCGGCCGCGGTGCCGTTGTTGCCCGCGGGGATGGTGACCGTCTGCGCGTGGTCGTAGCGGCCGCCGCGCAGGTGGATGGTGCCGCCGGGGGCGATGCGCTCGATCGCGGAGGTCAGCGTCGTCGGGTCGGACTGTGTGCCGGAGGCGCTGTCGCTGCCGCCGGGCGCCACGTACAGCTCGGAGGCGGCCTGCGCCGGTGTGCCGGACAGCGCGACGAGCGAGCCGGCCAGCAGACCGGCGGCGGCGAGGGCGTGGCTCAGGTGCATCGTTCGTCTCCAGTTCGTGGGGGCTGGTGGGACGAGATGAGCGTCTGTTCGCGTCCTTGAACGGGACGGTGGTGCGGGTGTCCCGTGGAAGGATGGGGGGAAAGCGCTTGCTGGTGACGCTAGATGCGGTGACGTGAGCGCGTCAATACCTGTGACGCTGAATCAGATTCACGCACATGAACGGTCATCGGTGCCGGAGCGCGGCCGGCCCCGGAACGCCGATGCCCCCCCCGCCCTCCCCGGAAGTGTTGCGCGCGGGTCGGGTCGCGGGGGCATCGGCCGCCGGGCGGGCCGGCGGGACGCTACTGGGTGAGGCGCTGCTCCAGGTCGGCGAGGCCCTCCTCGGCGGCCGTCACGCCGAGACCGAGGTACCAGGTCTCGTCCGGGACGTCGAACGCGTGGCCGGCCTTGACGGCACCGAGGTTCTTCCACAGCGGGTTGCCCTGGGCCTTGGACTTGTCGGTGGCCTTCGGGTCGCCGTAGACGCCGGTGAAGATGTAGTCGGCGTCGGCCTGGTCGATGTTCTCGGCGCTGATCTCGGCGGCCAGGTCGTCGATGTCCTGGTTCTTCGGGCGCGGGATGCCGGCGTCCTTCAGGATCGTGCCGATGAACGAGGCGTTGGCGTACAGGCGGATGACGCCGTCGGGCAGGTACCGCACCATCGAGACGGTCGGCTTGTCGGCGCCGAGCTGCTCGCCCAGGGCCTTCGCCTTCTTCTCGTAGGCCGCGAGCTTCTGCTTCGCCTCCGCGGTCCTGTCCAGGGCGGCGGCGTTGAGGAGGTAGTTCTCCTTCCAGGTGAAGCCCGGACGCAGGGAGAACACGGTCGGCGCGATCTGCGACAGCTCGTCGTACTTGTCGGCGGCGCGCAGCTGGCTGCCGAGGATCAGGTCGGGCTCGAGCGCGGCGATCGCCTCGAGGTTGAGGTTGTTGATGGTGCCGACGTTCTTCGGGCTGCCCGCGTCGTCCTTGAGGTAGGAGGGCAGTTCGGGAGAGCCCTCGGTCGGGGCGAGGCCGACCGGCTCGATGCCCAGCGACACGACGTTGTCGAGCTCACCGACGTCCAGGACGACGACGCGCCGCGGCTGGGCCTTCAGCTCGGTCTCGCCCATGGCGTGGGTGATGGTGCGCGGCCACTCGCCGGGCTCGGCGTCGGTGCCCATGGCCGCGGTCTTGGCGGCCGCGTCGGCGAAGTCGTCCCCGCCCTGGGCCACGGCCTTCTTGTCGCCGGCTCCGGCGGAGGACTCGGCGGAGGCGCCCTCCCCGCCGGAGGAACCGCACGCCGACAGGGAGAGAGCGGCGGCGAGGGCCAGGGCTGCGGCGGAGAGGCCGCGGCGGCGGACGGACATGGGAGGACTCCCGTCGTACGGTGAAAACTCGGGAAAAACTAAGGCGAGGCTTACCTTATGAGAATCTTAGGGATCGGCCATACCCGGAGCGTGTGGTTCCGATCACTCGCCGGTGCGGGGCCCGGCCTGGCGCGGCGGTCCGGGCACCACCAGCGGATCCCCGGTCACCGGGTCCGGCACCACCACCGACGCCATCCCGAACACCTCCTGCACCAGCTCCGCCGTGACGATCCCGGCGGGCGGCCCCTGCGCCACGATCCGTCCGGCCTTCATGGCGATCAGGTGGTCGGCGTAGCGGGCGGCCTGGTTCAGGTCGTGCAGCACCGCCACCACCGTCCGGCCCCGCTCGCGGTTCAACTGCCGTACCAGGTCCAGCACTTCGACCTGGTGGGCGATGTCCAGGTAGGTGGTCGGCTCGTCCAGCAGCAGCAGGTCGGTGTCCTGGGCGAGGGCCATGGCGATCCACACGCGCTGGCGCTGGCCGCCCGACAGCGCGTCGACCGGACGTTCCGCCAGATCGGCGGTGGACGTGCGCTCCAGCGCCTGAGCGACGGACGTCTCGTCCGTCTCCGACCACTGCTGCCACCACTTCTGGTGCGGCTGCCGTCCGCGCGAGACCAGGTCCGCGACCGTGATCCCCTCCGGGGCCACCGGCGTCTGCGGCAGCAGCCCGATCACCTGGGCGATGCGCCGGCTGGGCAGCCGGGACAGGTCGGTGCCGTCGAGGAGCACCGCGCCGCTGCGGGGCTTCAGCAGCCGGCCCAGGGCGCGCAGCAGCGTCGACTTGCCGCAGGCGTTGGGGCCGACGATGACGGTGACCTTCCCGTCGGGGATCTCCACGTCCAGGCCGTCGACGACCGTGCGGTCCTCGTAGGCGAGGGTGAGTTCCTGGGCGGTGAGACGGTTGCCCATCACGCGGTTCCTCCGGAACGGCTGGTACGGGTGCGGACGATCAGCCACATCAGATAAGGGGCGCCCACCAGGGCGGTGAACACGCCGACCGGAAGCTCCAGCGGCGACAGCAGCCGGCGCGCCAGCAGATCGGCGACGACCACGATCAGGGCGCCGGTCAGCGCGGAGCACACCAGCGGGATGTGCGGGGTGCGGGCGAGCCGGCGGGCGATCTGCGGCGCGAGCAGCGCCACGAAGTCGACGGGCCCGGCGGCGCCGGTCGCCACGGACGCGAGGACGACACCGAGCAGGCTCAGCCCGAGGCGCACCCGGTCCAGGCGGATGCCGAGGGCGGTGGCCGTGTCGTCGTCGAACGCCGAGCCGCGCTGCGCCCGGGCCGCCCACAGCAGCAGCGGCAGGAGCAGCAGCAGGACCGTCGCGAGCGGCGCCGCCTGGTCGTAGCCGCGGCCGTTGAGCGAGCCGGTGAGCCAGGTCTTCGCCTGCTGGGCGACGAGGTAGTCGCCCTTGGTCACCAGCAGCCGGGTCAGCGCGCCGAGCGCCACCGAGATGCCGATGCCGATCAGTACGAACCGGGACGCGGCGAGCCCGCCCCGCCAGGCGAGCAGATAGACGAGCAGCGCGGCGAGCAGCCCGCCCGCGACCGACACGTACGGCAGGACGGCGTACGAGGTGAGCCCGAAGGTCATCGCGGCGACCGTCGCCGCGCCCGCGCCGTGCGTCACGCCGATGACGTCGGGGCTGGCGAGCGGATTGCGGGCGACGGTCTGGATCAGCGCGCCGGAGATCCCGAACGCGACGCCCACCAGCAGCCCGGTCACCAGGCGCGGCAGCCGCAGCGTGCCGACCACCAGCTCGCTCTGGCTGGGCAGGCCCAGCAGGACCCGCACCACCTCGCCGGGTGCGACGAAGGACTCGCCGACGCACAGCGACGCCACCACGGCGGCCGCCAGCGAGACGGCGAGGACGACGGCCAGCACCATGCTCCTGCGGTGCAGCAGGAAGCTGCCGCCGTGCCCGGGCCGCAGCACGGTGTGCCCGGCGGGCCGCAGCCGTCCGGGCCCCGCGGCCTTCGGGACGGAGCCGGTCCGTCCGGTACGCAGGTCCGTCATGCCGCCACCGTCCTCCTGCGCACCAGCACCACCAGGAACGGCACCCCGGCCAGCGCGGTCATCACGGCCACCGGCACCTCCGAGGGCCGTACGATCACCCGGCCGAGCACGTCGGCGAGCAGCAGCAGCACCGGGCCGAGCACCGCGGCCATCGGCAGCAGCCAGCGGTGCGCGGGCCCCACCAGCGCGCGGGCGATGTGCGGAACGGCGAGGCCGGTGAAGGCGATCGGGCCCGCGGCGGCGACCGCGGCGCCGGTCAGCACGGTCGCGCCCAGCGCGCCGGTCGCCCGCAGCAGCGCCACGTTGCGGCCGAGGCCGCGGGCGATGTCGTCGCCGAGCGCGAGCGCGTCCAGGCCGCGCGCCATGGCCAGCACCAGCAGCAGCCCGGCGAGCAGGAACGGCCAGACCTGGCCCGCGATGGTCGCGTCCCGTCCGCTGAGGGAACCGACGTCCCAGAAGCGGAACTCGTCCAGGGCGCGGGCGTCGGTGGTGAGGATCGCGGCGACCAGGGAGGCGAGGAAGGCGTTCATCGCCGCGCCGGCGAGGGCCAGCTTGACCGGTGAGGCACCGTCCCGGCCGCCGCTGGCGACGGCGTAGATGCACACGGCCGCGGCGCCGGCGCCGGCGAACGCGTACCAGACGTATCCGGTCAGCGAGTGCACGCCGAGGAAGGCGATGGCGCAGACGACGCCGAGTGAGGCGCCCTGGCTGATGCCGAGGATGCCCGGTTCGGCGATCGGGTTGCGGGTGATGCCCTGAAGAACCGTTCCTGCAATGGCGAGGGCGACTCCGACCAGCACGCCGATGACCGTCCGCGGCACCCGCAACGACCGTACGACCTGTGCGTCGGGGCTCGTCCCGCCGTGCACCAGCGCGTCCCAGACCACCGAGGGCGCGGTGGCGCGACTGCCCACCGCCAGACTCAGCATCACTGCCAGCAGCAGGAGGAGAAGGCCGACGGCCATCCACCCCACCCGGCGGCTTGCGGCTCCCGACATCCACCCTCTCCGTATCACTTAGCCAAGGCTGGCCTAAGAGTACGCGGTGGGGGAGGAGCGGCCTCCGGCGCGCGGGCCGCTCCCCGCCGGTCCGTCCCGGTCAGTCGCGGCCGAACATCCCGCGGCGGCTGCCGAGGTCGAGGAAGACCGTCTCGCCGGTGGAGTCGTCCAGGCCGTCGTTGTCGGTCACGGCGAAGACGCGGCCGTTGCCCGCCACGGCGAACCCTTCCAGCTTCTCCTGCGTCCAGCCCTTCGTGGCGCGCAGGTCGGGCAGCACGTCGTGGACGAGCCGCTTCGGCAGCACGGTGAGCGCGCCCTCCGGTGCGGCCCCGCGCGGCAGGTCGACCGCGTGGATCCGCTTGATCCTGGCCGCCGGACCGTTCAGCTTGTCGCGCTCGACGACGGCGAGCCGGCCGCCGACCGCGGTGATCTCCGACAGGCCGATCCAGTCGCCGGGCGTACTGGTGGTGTCGAGCCGGTAGCCGTACCAGCTCCAGGTGCCGGCCCGGACGTCGTAGCGGCCGAGCCGCACCACGCCCGCCGGGTCGCCCTGGACGCCGCGCTGCAGGGCGGCCCACACGATCTCGCGGCCGTCGGCGCCGGTGGTGGCGGTGACGCCCTCGAAGCCCTGCGCGCCGAGGCCCGCGGCGACGTCCGCGGGAAGCGGCACGACCTGCCGCGTGACACCGGACCGGTCCAGGCGCACCAAGTTGTTCCCGGCGCCCGTCCTCCCCTCGACGGCCAGCCAGAACCCGCCCTGTGGACGGGCGAAGATCCCCTCGGCGTCGTAGCCGGCCGGCCGGCCCGCGGCGTCCCGGACCGTCAGCTCCCGCTTGATCACGGCCGGCGTGCGGCGGGTGTCGACGGTGAGGACGCGGGTGGTGGCGTACGCGGCGTCGGTGACGGTGTACAGCTCGTCGGGACGGCCCGGGACCGCCGACAGCGCGCCGAGCGCGCCCCAGCCGATCGGGGTGCCGGCGGAGCCGGACGCCGAGACGACCGACGGGAAGGCGGGCGTGCCGCCGCCCAGCCGGAACAGGCCGACCGTGGCGCGTACGCCCGCGGCGGCGTCGTCCTCCTCGCTGGAGACGGCGAGCAGCCCGCGCGACGGGATCGGCAGCAGCCCCTCGGGGCCGTTGGTGGTCGGCAGGACCTGCCGGAACACCGGCCTGCCGGGCCGGCTGACGTCGTAGACGGCGACGAAGTTGCTCCGCTCGGAGCCGACGAAGGCGTAGCGCACACCGTCGTACGTGGCGACGGCCAGGCCCTCCGGCTCGGTGCCCTTGTTCTCGGAGCGGTCCTCGTTCAGCAGTCCGTGGCGCGCGGCCAGGTGCTCGAAGCCGGCGCCCGCGTCCCAGACGACCGTGCCGGTGCGGCTGTCGAAGACGCTCCAGCCGCGCGAACCGCCCTTCCAGTCGCCCTCGTTGGCGGTCGCCAGGTAGCGGTCGTCGAGCCAGGCGACGGCGTCCGGCTCGCGCGGCACGCCGGTCAGCGACCCGCTCTGGTCGATCACGCCGTCCTCGACGGTGTCGACGCCGCGCACCGACGCCGTACCGGCGGAGAACGCCTTGGTGATGCGTCCCGAGCGCAGGTCGACCAGGACGATGCCGTTGTTCTCCTGGAGCGTCACGACGAGCTGTCCCCGGCCGTTGACGGAGACGTACTCCGGCTCGGGATCGGTGGGTTCGGTGATCCCGGCGGCGGTGAGCGCGGGCAGCGCGGAGCCGTCGGCACCGGTCAGCGGCACCTTGCGCAGGCCCCACGCGCCGGGCGAGGCACCCTTCAGGTCCACGATCTGCAGGAACCCGGCGGGCGCCTGCGGCAGATCGCCCTTCTCGCCGCCGGCCGGGGCGGCGTCCTCGTCGCGCTCGTTCTCGACGGCGACGGCGGCGTACCGCTTGTCCTTGCTGAGCGCGATCGAGTCGGGCTGGCCACCGAGGTCGTGGCTCGCCACCCGCTCGCGGGTGGTGAGCGAGACGACGTCGAGACGGCCGGAGGGGTGCGCGTGGCTCGCGCTGGTGTTCACCACGACCAGCACGTGGTCGCCGACGACGGTCACCGAGGTCGGCTCGTCCTCCGCGTCGCCCAGCGAGGCCAGCGACAGCGTGCCGAGACCCTTGGGCCGGCCGGGGTCGCCGATGTCGAGGAAGCCGATCCGCCGGGCGGCGGCGTCGGTGTGGACGAGGGTGCGGCCGTCCTCGCTGGTCGCGGAGATCTCGGCGACGGTCTCGGCGGCGGCGTCCTCCCCGGCCGGACGGTTGTGGAACACCGGGTAGGTGGCGGTGCGTTCGAAGGCCACGGGCCGCGGCGGCGCATGGCCCGCACCCGCGTGCCGCTCCGCACCCGCGTGCCGCTCCGCGCGCGCGGCACCCGCGCCCGCGTTCTGGTCCGCGCTCGCCGTGCCCGCGCCCGCCAGGGCACCCGCGGTCACGGCCAGGGCCGCGAGCGCGGCGTGGGTTCTCTTCGGCAGCATCGTTCCTCCGGTGTGCTCCGCTGCGGAGCGGAGTGCCCCACTGCGGAGCCGGATCGTCCCACCCGGCGGCCAGGACCGGCAGGCGCGGCGGTGAACAACAGGAGAAGAGCGACCTGTCCGGTGCGCGGTTCCGCGTACGCCTCCGTGCGGCGGCGGAACCGGACGGGCGGGGGCCGGCCGCCCGCCGAGCGCGGTGAGCCTTCCGCCGGTGCCGCCGAACCCGCGGTATCGGCCCGCGGAGCCGTGCGTGCCGCTACCTTGATCCACATGGCGAGTCAGATCATCACTCTGGTGGGTGTCCTGCTGGGCGCGGTCACGTCGTTCTTCGCCACGACCCTGGCCGAGCGGGCCAAGTTCCGGCAGGCCATGGCCACCCGGTGGGACGAGCGCACACTCGACTCCTACGTGGAGTACGTCTCCTGCGTGAAGGAGACGGCCCGGTTCGCCGGGCGGGTGCTGGACGTCCGGGAGCGGGGCGAGGACCCGTCGGAGGCGCTGCTGGAGATGGAGGCGGCCGAGGCCCGGCGCTCCGTGCTGTTCGAGGGGTTCGTGCTGCTGGCGGAGAACACCGCCTCGCAGGCCGCGTCGACGGTCAACGAGTGCCTCTGGGACCTGCTGAGGTGCGCCCGCCGCCCGCAGGACACGCCGGACGCCGACCGTGAGCTGCTGGGTCCCGCGCTCATCGACGCGCTGAACGACCTCCACAAGGCGGCGCGCACGGACCTGGCGATAGGGACGTCCCGGACCGGCCGGCGCCGCTGACACACCGCACCGACCGCCAGTCCGTCGCGTGGGCTCCCTCGGCCGGCCGGTCCGGCCGGCCCGGCGGGCGGGCCGCCGGCGACGGGCCGTGACCGAGCGATCGGGCTCCCAATCCGCCCGGCCCGTGCGCGGTGTGCGGGCTAGGATCCGTGGCATGGCCCTGACCGCGCACGACGTCGACCGGTTCATGGCCTCCAGGCCCCGGCTGGAGGCCATCGCCTACCGTCTCCTCGGCTCCGCGAGCGAGGCCGAGGACGCCGTGCAGGAGACGTTCCTGCGCTGGCAGGACGCCGACACCGAGCACATCAGGGTCCCGGAGGCGTGGCTGACCAAGGTGCTCACCAACCTGTGCCTCAACCAGCTGACCTCCGCCCGGGCCCGCCGGGAGACCTACGTCGGCGCCTGGCTCCCCGAGCCGCTGATCGCCGGCGACCCGATGCTCGGCCCCGCCGACAGCGCCGAACAGCGCGAGTCGGTCTCGTACGCGGTCCTCGTCCTGCTGGAACGGCTCTCGCCCAACGAGCGGGCCGTGTACGTCCTGCGGGAGGCGTTCGGCTACACGCACCGGGAGATCGCCGAGATCCTCGACGTGTCCGAGACCGCCAGCCAGCAGATCCTGCACCGCGCCAAGAGGCACGTCGCGGACGGCAAGGCCCGCAGCGACATCGACGAGGCCGCCGCCCGGCGCATCGTCGACGAGTTCCTCGCGGCGGCCACCAGCGGCCGGACCGAACCGCTGGTGCGGCTGCTCACCGCGGACGCCGTCGCGATCGGCGACGGCGGCGGCAAGGTCCCGGCCCGCGCCAAGGCGTTCGAGGGCGCGGTCGCGGTCGCGAAGTTCCTGCGGGGCCTGTTCAAGCCCGGCCAGGCCAAGCGCGCCCTGCTCGGCGGGCAGGCCGGGCTCTACGCCACCACCGCCAACGGCGAACCCGCCGTCGTGGTGGTGGTCGACGGCCGGGTCATCGGCGTGATGTGCCTGGAGGTGACCGCCGAGGGCATCACCGCCATCCGCAGCCAGGTCAACCCCGACAAGCTGGAGCGCGTGACCCGGCACTGGACCGCCACCGACCACGGCGAACCCCTGTTCACCGCCTTCTGACCACTATGTGACGCGCATCACAAGCTCCTCCTGTCAGGGATCGGCGGGCCGCCCGGTTCAAGGGGCGAACCCGCTGACGACAGGAGCAAGCCATGCAGCACCGCATCATCGTCCTCGGAGCCGGATACACCGGAGCCGTCGCGGCCGGACGCCTCGCCAAGCGGCTGCACCGCGACGACGTCGCCGTCACCCTCGTCAACGCGGAACCCGACTTCGTCGAGCGCGTCCGGATGCACCAGCTCGCGACCGGCCAGGAGCTGACGTCGCGGCCGCTCGCCGCGATGTTCGCCGGCACCGGCGTCGAACTGCGGCAGGCGAAGGTCACCGGCGTCGACGTCGACCGCAGGACCGTCGCCGTCACCGGCCCCGACGGCGAGGCCGAGGAACTCGCGTACGACACCCTCGTGTACGCCCTCGGCAGCGGCTGGAACGACCAGGGCGTCCCCGGCACCACCGAGCACGCCCACGAGATCGCCGGCCCGCCCGGCGCGCTCCGGCTGCGCGAGCGCCTGGCCGGCCTGGGCGCCGGGGAGTCCGTGGTCGTGGTGGGCGGCGGCCTCACCGGGCTGGAGGCCGCGACCGAGATCGCCGAGTCCCGCCCGGACCTCGACGTCGCCCTCGCCGCCCGCGGCGGCCTCGGCGACTGGCTCTCCCCGAAGGGCCGCCGGCACCTGCGGAAGGTCTTCGGCCGGCTCGGCATCACCGCGCACGAGCACACCACCGTCACCCGCGTCGACGCCGACCGCGTCACCACCGCCGACGGCGCCTCCCTCCCGGCCGCGGTCACCGTGTGGACCACCGGCTTCGCCGTCCACCCGATCGCCCGGGCGACCGCGCTGGAGGTCACCGACACGGGCCAGGTCGTGGTCGACCACACCATGCGCTCGGTCTCGCACCCGGACGTGTACGCCATCGGCGACGCGGCGCTGGCCATGGGCGCCGGCGGCAAGCCGCTGCGGATGTCGTGCGCCTCGGGCGGCTTCACCGCACTGCACGCGGCCGACGCCATCACGGCGCGGCTGACCGGCGGGAAGCCGCCGAAGGGGACGATCCGCTACTTCAACCAGTGCATCTCGCTGGGCCGCAAGGAGGGCCTCATCCAGTACGTCACCGCCGACGACCGGGCCGTCCGCGCGGCGCTGACGGGACGGTTCGCCGCCCTCTACAAGGAGCTGATCTGCAAGGGCGCGGCCTGGAGCGCCGCCAACCCGACGTTCGGCCTGCCGGTGCGGCGCCGCCGCGCCCTGCACGAGCAGGCGGCGGGCCGGCCGGGCCCGGCGGAGACGGCCGAGGCATCGGCCTGAGCCCGCCCGCCCCGACCGTATGGGCGCCCCCGGCCGTCCGGGGGCGCCCGGTCGTCCGGGGCCGCTCGGTCGTCCGGGGCCGCTGGGCCGACCGGGAGGACTTGGACGTCCGGAGGCGCCCGGCGACCGGGGCCGCTGGGCCGACCGGTGGGCCTCGGCGGTCCAAGGTCTCCCGCCGGTCCGTCGGCCGGCCGGGCCGATGAGTCCGCGCCGGACGAGGCGTCGGCACGTGCCCCGACCGAGGAGTCGGAACGGGCCGATGAGTCGTCACCTGGGGAAGCGAGTCGTCACGTGCCGAAGCGAGCCGGCACGTGCAGAAGCGCCGAACGCGAAGCCCGGCCGTCCACCGGCGCCGTACACCTGCGTCGCGCTCCGGCGCCGTACACCTGCGTCGCGCTCCTGCGCCGTACACCTGCGTCGCGCTCCTGCGCCGTACACCTGCGTCGCGCTCCGGTGTCGTGCTCCGGCGCGGTCGCGCCGGGCGGGCGGACGTGCTGTGCTGGAAGCAGCCGCAGGAGTACACGCCGATGCGTCACAGCCGGGCCTCCGCCCCCGCCTTCGTACCCGCCCGGTCACCAGCGCCGACCGGAAGGGGAGGCGGGCTGCTGCCCGCGCGGGAACTCGCGGCCGCCTGGTCCGTCGTCGTCCTGATCGCGGTGCCCGCCTGGGTGCTGACGATCGGCCAGGCGCGGGACATGGGGATCGAGCCGGGCACCATGGGGATGGGGTTGCCGCTGTTCCTGCTGCTGTGGGTGACGATGACGGCCGCCATGATGCTGCCGTCCATGGCCCCGGTGGCGCTCACCTGGGCGCGGGGGATCGGCCGGCAGTCCTCGGGCCGGACGCGGGCCGCGCGCACCGCGGAGTTCGTGTGCGGGTACCTGCTGGTGTGGACGGCCTTCGGGCTGCTCGCCCACGCGGCGCTGGCCCTCACCGGCGGCGTGGTGGAGGACCGTCCGGGCGCCGGCCGCTGGATCGGCTCGGCGGCCTTCCTGCTCGCGGGCCTGTATCAGCTCGGCCCGCTCAAGAACGTCTGCCTGCGGCACTGCCGCGACCCCATGAGCCACCTGGTGCGCTACGCCGGGTTCCGGCCACCGGCCCGTGACCTGCGCGTGGGCCTCCACCACGGTGTCTACTGCGTCGGCTGCTGCGCGGGCCTGATGGTCGTCCTGATCCCGCTCGGCATGATGAACGTGGCGGCGATGGCCGCCCTGGCCGTGGTGATCTTCGTGGAGAAGCTGTGGTCCCGCGGTCCGCTGCTGGTGCGGGTCGTGGGCGTCGTGTTCCTCGTCCTGGCGGTGCTCGCGCCGTTCCAGGACTGGCTGCTGCCGGGACTGCGGGACGCGATGCCGCCGATGGACGACATGTGACGCCCCGCACGAACCGCACCCGGCCGGCAACGCTCCCGCTGCGGGCTCCGGGGGCCGGCGGACAGGTCTCCTAGTCGGGTCCGCTCCAGTCGAACGGGAAGTACTTGCTCGACTTCCCCGAGCGCTCCCAGGTGAAGCCGAACGCGTCGGCGCGGTCGGCGGTGGCCCGTCCCCAGGTGGCGACCTGGCCGGGGCCGACCTCGGAGCCGGGGGCGTTGTGGACCTGGACGCGCGCGCCGTCCGGCGTCGTGGGCCCGGTCAGCGCCTCGGCCGTGGCGGTGACACGGCCGGGCACCTCGGCCCGCCATGTGGCGAGGTCCTCGTCGATCTCGACGTGGACCGGGGCGTAGTCCATGCCGCGCATCTCGGGGTGGAACATCTCCCCGAACTGCGCCGGCCAGCCGCCCGCCTCACCACCGAAGATCGCCCCGAGCGCCCCGCGCTGCCGCTCGTCGGCGCGCTCGTCGAAGAAGACCGCGGCGTACGGGTCGGTGTGCGTGCCGGCCCACGGATTGCCGGTGAACGAACCGAGCATCAGGACGTTGAGGCCGTCGAGCCGCACGTCCCCGAAACTGCCCTCCTTGATGTGCCAGACCAGCACGCCTTCGCAGTCGCCGTAGGTCGGGGGCTGGGCGAACGTACAGGGACACGGTATGGCGCACTTGCACACATCGAACCAGTCGCCGGTCAGATGCCAGCGGGTACCGGTGGTGGCCTGCTCTGTCATCTCGCTTCCCTCCTTGTCGAGCCCTGGAGCTCACTCGGAGTGGCGAGACCGCATGTCCCGAGCCCGCGCCCGACGACGAGGCGGCCTCCCCTCCAGCTTGCACCCCTCACTCGCCGGAAGGAACCCCGCCCGACGTGGCGCTCTCACGAGCGCGTGAGCGCACGACGGCCCGGAGCCTGGTAGGCGACCGTTCGGGGCCGCCTTTTCCGCCGGACAGCGACGTCCCTGTGCCGGTTGGGCACTACAGTTCCGGTGTGCAGTGAGTGAGACGCGCGTCACAGTGAGTGCCGGGGGGGTCGGCGTTCGGAGGTCGACGTGCGCTGTTATTGGGGGGGGAGCCCATGTACGAACTGGTCAAGGGTGCGAACGTCGGCCTGACGGCTCTGAGCGAGAACGCCGGCTCGGTGATCGTCGGTCTCGACTGGACCAGCCCGACGGGCGACGGCGACGCCGATGTCTCCGTCCTGCTGCTGGACGCGGACGGCAAGGTGCGCAGCGACGCCGATTTCTACTTCTACAACAACCCGGTCGCCGCTGACGGAAGCGTGCAGTTGCTGGGCAAGACGCCCACGGGCAACGGCAGCCAGGACCGGATCAGCTTCGACCTGACGGCGATCCCGGACCGTGTCGACCGCATCGTGGTCGCGGCGAGCCGCTACGACGGAGGCCACTTCTGCGAACTGGGCGACCTGCAGATGACGGTGGCCGACGGCTCGGGTGAGAGCTTGCTCCGGTTCTCGATCGACGACGCCGGTTCGGTGAGCGCCTTCATCTTCGGCGAGCTGTACCGACGTGGCGGAGAGTGGAAGATCCGGGCCGTCGGACAGGGGTACGCCACCGGACTGGCCGGTCTGGCCACCGACTTCGGCGTCGACATCGACGACGACGCGGCAATCGGCGACGCACCGGACGCAGGGCCGGACGACGAGCAGCCGCACGTCACGGAACCGGCGGCGGAGCCCGCACCGCAGCCGACGCTCGAAGCTGTTCCGGCGCCCCGGCGGTCCGACGACGAAACGCAACCGAAGAAGACGCGTGCGCGGCCCCGCACGGCGAAGAAGAAGGTCACCCTGCCCAAGGCGGCGGCCAAGTCCCTGGCGGAGAACGAGTCCTGGAAGCAGTCCAGGCTCTTCCCGGTCTCCGTCCTGAAAAGCGACAGGGACCGCGAGACGCGGGCCACCTCGGTGCTGCTGTCGGTGATGGCGCAGATCCCCGAGTTCGGCCGCAGACTCACCGCCGCCTTCGGAGCACCGGCCGGCCGCATGGAGACGTTCACCGAGGTCTCGCTGCCCCACGGCGACACCCCGCGCCGCCCGGACGGCGTCATCCGGGTCGAGCGGGCCGGGAAGCTGTGGACGGCGCTGGTCGAGACGAAGACCAACGGAAACGCACTGAAGGCCGAACAGGTGCAGGCGTACATGGACATCGCCGCGCGCCGGGGCTACGAGGCCGTCATCACGCTCTCCAACGACGTCGCGCTGGAAGGCAGTCCGCTGGTCGACGTCAGGATCGACGGGCGGCGCAAGCACAAGGTCGCCCTGTGGCACCTGTCCTGGGCCGAAGTGGTCCATCAGGCGCAACTGCTCATCCGGCACGAGGGCGTGGGCAACATGGCGCACGCCTGGCTGCTGCAGGAACTGCTGCACTACCTCCAGCACGAGAACTCCGGCTGCCACGGCTTCCAGAACATGGGGTCGGCCTGGGTGCCCGTCCGCAAGGGCATCGACGACGAGACCCTGTGCCAGGGAGATCCGCGCGCCCTGGAGGTGGTGGAGAGCTGGGAGCGCCTCATCCGGCAGGTCTGCCTCGGACTCGGCGGCGAACTCGGGCAGAAGGTACTGCCCGTGCAGCGGTCCAGGCGCGGGACCGACCCCGGAGCCCGCCGGAGCCTCATGGCCGACCGGCTCTGCCTCGAAGGAAGACTCCAGGCGGAGCTGCGCATCGAGGGAACGCCCGGCATTCTCGCGATCAACGCGGACCTGCGCACCGGCAAGCTGCGCACCTCCGTCGACATTCCCGCGCCCGAGCAGGGTTATCCGCTGACGTGGGCGAAACGGCTGGTGCGGCGCCTTGCCGAGGCTCCCGCGGATCTCCACATCGAGACGCTGGTGGAAGGTGAGGCGGGAGGGCCGCGGGGCACGCTGGAACGGCTGCGTCCGGAACCGGCGGACCTCCTGCCGAAGAACGGCACGCAGATCACCGGCTTCCGGCTGTCGCTCTTCAAAGGCATGGGCAGCAGCCGCGGCAACGCCGAGACCGGCTTCATCCGCAGTGTCGACGACGCCGTGCACCGGTTCTACGGCACGGTGGTGACCCACCTGGACCGCCCGGCGCCGCGACGGACGACCTCCGGCGAGCGCACGGCCGGCGTGTAGCCCGCCGGCCCAGCGGGGAGGGCCGCTGACGCGGAAGGCCCGCTGTTCTGGTCGCAGCGGGCCTTTCGGGGTGTGGGTCAGACCGTTTCGCCGCGCATGCGGCGGGCGGCGCGGCCCAGGAGGGTCATGGCGGTCAGGCAGACGAGGGTGACCGTGCCGCCGACGGCGAGGCCGGTGGGTTCGCCGTTCTTGACGCCGTTGACCAGCATCAGCACGCCCACCGCCATGATCACGGAGTACAGGGAGCGGCCCACCTTGGCGCCGGCCGGGATGACGCGGAGCAGCTGCGGGACGGTGCTCGCCGCCGCCAGGCCGAGCGCGGCCGGGATGGCGGCGCCGAGGAGCAGGGCACCGAAGCCGAACGAGTTGCCGTAGGCGCCCCAGCCGGCGCCCTTGACCAGCAGCCAGCCGGTGGCGCCCAGGGACAGTACGACGAGCAGGCCGTTGAGGTAGGCGGCCTGCGTCGCGGCCTTGCGCGCGCCCGGCAGGTTCGCGGCCGGGGACCGCCAGGCGTCCGGCGTGATCTGCCGCAACTGGCGCCGCAGCGCGGCCGACTTGAGGTATCCGGCGACGCCGACGGCCAGCAGGACGAGGCCGGCGAGGGCGCCGATGAAGCCGGAGGGCTGCTGGGTGATGCCGTAGTGCAGGCCGCCGAAGGTGAGCGGGATGCCCAGCACGAAGCCGACGGCGAGCATCTTGCTGCTCGTCTGGATCTTGAGGACCAGCTCGCGCTGGTTCACCGTCAGGCCGGGGTCGGCCACCATCTGCATGTCGCCCAGCTGCTGGTGCGGCACGTGCGGTTGCTGCTGCGGAGGCCAGGTCCCGGGCTGGGGTTGGTGGGGCTGCTGGGCATGCTGGGGCGGGTACTGCTGCGGCGGGTACTGCCCCTGGGGCGGGTACGGGCCCTGCGGCGGGTGGCCACCTTGTGGTGCCTGCGGTGGGTACGGGCCTTGCGGCTGGCCTGGGTACATGCGTGTCTCCCCCGAAACGGCGTGTTGTCGGCCCGCGAGTCTGCCACACGCCTTTGCGGCCCCGACCCGGCGACGAGCCGGGCGTCACGCCCCGAACGGCGCCGGCGCACAGGCGACTTGTCCCGGTCGGACCTCAATCGCCGTCGTGGTGGCGCGGCCGGCGTGCAGACGGTCCGACGGCAGTCCGTACGGACCTTTCACAACCGGAACGCCTCCCGCACTGCCGCTCGCCCGCACCGCCCGCTCGACCGTGCCGAGGCCCAGGCTGACGCCGTGGCCGCGTGGCCGGGCCCGTGCGAGCGGGCCGGAGCCCTCGCAGGCTGCTGCGGGACGTCACCGCCGACCCCGCGTGGTCGGCCCTCGCCGACCGTTGCCGGCACCGTCACCACCTCGGGCCTGCCCCGGCGGCCGCGCCCCGGATTCCATGACACCAACGGCCGCTGCTGCGGCACCGCGGGCGTGCGCGCGCCGGCCTGCGACCGGATCGCGGAACAAGGGCGACGCCCCGGACCTCGCGCGGGTCCTCGCCGCCCGCGCGACCCGGGACGGCGACGGCGCCCGCTGGTGCAACGTGGAGCACCGGGCCACCCCGAGCCACCTCGAACCGCGCACCGGCTGGGCGAGGGGCAACGCGGGCATCGTCCGCCTACTCCTGCGCTTCGTACGGCTCAGCCGATGCACCGGACCCCGCCCGCCCCCACGCGTTCGTCTGGCCGGGCCGGCCGCCGGTGCGCGACCGGAACGCGTGAGGGACGTGCGTCCCGGGGGTGACGCGGCGCTCTTCGGCCCTCCGGGCCGTGGGGCACCGGTGGTGGTCGGCGGTCAGTCCGTGGGGTTGAGGGCCAGGACGGCGTGGGAGTTGTGCGGCTTCGGGTCGTGGGCCGTCTGGCGGTCCGAGGTGTGGAGCGTGACGGCGCCGGTGGCGTCCGGTACGACCCGGTCGACGCGCAGCTCGAAGGGGAACTGGATCCGGTCGTCCGGGGTTGCCCAATAAGGGAGTTCGCAGCGGTAGGCGGCGGTGCCCTCGGCCCGGCAGGTCTCCGGCGCCGAGACGACCGTGGCGCCCTCGGGCACCGCCACGGTGACGGTGCCGACGGCGTCGCCGCTGCCGATGTTGCCGTACCAGGCGGGACCGCGGTTGCGGAACCCGATCGTCGCGGTGACCGTCTCCCCGGCCGCGCCGGTGACCTCGTCGCCCTGGACGGCGAAGTCGGCCGTGTTGTGCGCGGTGACCGACGTGCTGGTGAAGTTGTCGTCCTGGTTCTGCTCCTGCGTGCCGTCGAGCGGCTGCACGCTCACGTCGATCCGCTCGAACAGGGCGTGGGACGCCACGGTGAGCGCCGGCGGCTCCGGCAGGGTGACGGTGGCGCCGGGCTCCACGACCGTGTCGACCGTGCAGTCCAGCAGCCCGACCGGCATGTCCCCGCCGTCCACGGCGGCCGGCGTCCGCACGCAGCCCGCGGGCGTGGCGGCGGCCTCCAGGCCGTACGTGGTCCACAGCTTGAGGCGGAAGCCGTGCGCGGCCGCGTCGCCGTTGTTGGTGACGGTGACGGGCGCGGTCAGCGCGTCGCCGGGGCTGAGCGGGCCCACCGGCTGCGGCTCGGTCAGCGCCAGGTCCGGCGTGGGCACGGACTCGACGGTGACGGGTGTGCTGCCCCAGTGGGTGTACAGCACTCCGTCCGGACCGTCGGTCTCCGCCTGACCGTGGTGGCCGATGCTCAGCTCCGCACCGGCCGGGGCGCCCTCCAGGGTGCGCAGGCCGATGGTGACCTGCGGCCCGGTGTAGCTGCCGCCGATGTCGCCGACCTCCCAGATGTCGCACGTGGCGGCGGTGCCGGAGGCGTTCAGGAAGCAGTGGTCCGGCACCGTCACCTCGGCCACGCCGGCCAGCTCCGACAGGTCGAGGCCGAGCACGCCGTTGGCGACGTGGTAGTCGCCGTTGTCGTGGTACAGCCCGAACGACAGCTCCTGGTACGAGCCCGGTGTGACGGACAGCGTCGCGCCCTCCGGCGACTGGACCCACAGCGCGTCGCTCGCGGCGGAGGCCGGTGTGGTGCCGAGCGCGGTGGCGCTCAGCACCGCCGCCGTGACGAGCGCGTAGGCGCCGGTCCGTCTGCTGCGGCCGGTGGCGGTTCTCATGGCAACTCCCGGTTTGTACCAAGTCCACTCCGCGGCGGCGGCCGACGGGAGTGATCGTTTCCGCTGTTGGACGGCCGGAACCGGCCGATGGTTGTGCCGCGCGCGGACGGTGTCGGTGCCGGCCGGTCCGCAGCGGGCAACGGGCCCGGACGCACGTGTCGTCCGGGCCCGCGCGGCGGTGGCGCAGCCGCCTCAGAAGACGCCCTTGTACCCCTGCCAGCCGGTGGTGATCTTCGTCCGGCCGCTGAAGGAGCCCTTGCCGTTGCCGTGGTTGCGCCACACGGCGCCGGAGGTGTCGCGGGAGACGATGTCGGCCCTGCCGTCACCGGTGATGTCACCCACGCCCACGACCACGTTGTACGAGGCGCCCCAGTCGGCGAAGACCTTCACCCGGCTCTTGAACTGGCCCGAGGCCGTGCCGTCGTAGCGCCACAGTTCGTTCGACCTGTCCTGCGCGAGCAGGTCGCCGTGGCCGTCGCCGTTGAGGTCGCCGGCGCCGAGGACCTTCTTGTAACCCGTCCACGCCGAGCGGATCTTGACCCGTGCCGACAGCTTGCCCGTGCTCGTCGCCTTGTAGAGGTAGACGTCGCCGGTCGAGGCCTGGCGGGCGATCAGGTCCGGCCGGCCGTCGCCGCTGAGGTCGCCCGGTGAGGTGAGGACGTCGTACTGGTTCCAGCCGGTGCCCAGCGACGTGTACGGCGTCGACGGCGTGAGTGCCGCGCCGCATCCGGGCCGGTAGGCGCGCAGCGCGCCGCTGCTGAACCGTACGAGCACGTCGTTGCACCGGTCGCCGCTCAGGTCGCCGTACGGCACGGCCCTGATCGTCGTCGGCCAGCCGGAGCCCGACCGCTTCCCGGTGAACGTCCCCTTGCCCGTTCCGTAGTGGTACGTCAGACCGCCCGTGCCGTTCAGCGTCAGCATCTCGCCGAAGCCGTCCGAGGCGACGAAGTCGCGCCGCGCGGCCGCCGCGCCGGTGACCCTGACGGTGCCCGTCCTGGTCAGCGCGGCGCCCTGCCCGTCGGCGGGGGTGGCGGTCAGCGTCCAGGTGTAGGTGCCGTTGCGCACCAGCCGGCCGGAGCCGTCCTTGCCGTTCCACGACGTGCCGATGACACCGCGCGCCGTGCCGCCGGACAGCGTGCGGACGACCGCGCCGCCGGCCTTGTCGGCGACGGTCAGCTTCCAGGAGGCGGCGGGCTTGTTCAGCCACCACTTCGGGTTCCAGGCGACGGTGCCGCCCTTGACGTCCACCGAGGCGGCGACGGTGGCGTCGCGCTGGGCGAGGGCGGAGACCGGCACACCGCTGGGCGTCAGGCGGACGGAGTGGTCGGAGCGGAGCTGGGCGATGACGCCGGTGTACGGGTCGACGTCCCAGGAGTTCCACTCGAACGCGCCGGCCGTGTGCGCCACGGGCGTCCCGCCGCGCACGTCGATCACCTTCAGCCGGCCGGACTCGACGGTCGCGACGAAGCCGTCACCGAGCTTCGCCCGCTCCCCGCCGGACCCCGACACGAGCGTCACGTTCCGCTTGGTGACGGTGTCGTAGACGCCCTGGCCCTCCGAGTTGAGCACGCACGTCCACAGCAGCCACCGGCCGACCGCCTGGAAGTCGTCGAGCAGACAGCCGCGTCCGAACCACACGGGCTCGCCGCGCTGCCCGGTCACCAGGTCGACGGGGACCACGGTGTCGTTGCCGGACATCACCCACAGGGTGGTGCCCCACAGGGCGCGGACGGTGTCCGTCGTGGTGTGCACCGTGCGCCCGGTGTCGAGGTCCACGACCCGGGTCTCGGCCACGCCGTTGCTGTCGTACGGCCTGGTCAGGGCGGCGAAACGGCCGTGGGCGGCGGCCGCGTAGGCGTAGACGCGGGAGCTGTCGATCCGGGTGCCGGGCAGCGACTGGGACGGGCCGAGGAGACGCGGCTGCTCGGCGGCGGAGGTGCCGTGGCCGGAGACGACGGTCCGGCCGTCACCGGTGTCGAGGACGCGCAGGCGGTTCGCGCCGTGGCTCTCCGGCGCGACGCGGCCGCGATCGGTGCGGGCGCCCACCGTCGGGGACCCGGCGACGCCGTTGTCCCGCGTGTGCAGATGGTCCCACTGGCTCACCGGGTTCTCCTCCACGGTGGTCAACCGGCCCTGATCCAAGGACAGTTGGGAGACCGGGTGCACGACCTTGCGGGGGTGGGCGTCCGCGACGCGGCGCACGGTGACGCCGCCGCCCGCGGCCGCCTCGACCAGGTGGACACCCCACTGGCCGGGGTCCGCGCCGCCCGGCACCAGCAGTCCGCCGTCCACCGTGGGCACGGCCTGCCGCGACGTCCTGGCCAGCAGCGTCCGCGGCGCGGAGCCGTCCAGTGGCACGGCGTCGACCCGCCAGGCGGGCAGGCCGATGTCGTAGCGGCCCAGGGAGGAGTCGTAGCGGCTGACGAGGACCGTGTCGCCGACCATGCCCAGCACCTGCCCGACGTCGGCGACGGGCAGGGTCCGCGGCGGCGCGTCCAGGTTCTGGCGGGAGGCGACGTGGAGCGTGCCGTTGTACCACCACACCAGGTGGGTGGGGGTGAGCGCGACGAGGTAGTACCACGACTGCACCTCGTACGGCAGGGTCGTCAGCCGGCCCTGCGCGACGTCGAGCCAGGCGGTGACCATGTCGTCGCCCTTGCGGTACCGCACGACCTGCCCGCGGGCGTCGCCCAGCGGTGTGGAGGACCACAGGTAGGTGCCGGAGGGGACGCCCGCCACCGTGCGGTCGGCCACGGAGCCGTCGTCCCGGAGGTCCAGCAGGTGCCACACGGAGTCGGTGCCCGGGGTGCCGGCGGTCGTGACGACCGTGGAGCCGAGGGTGCTGAAGTACGCGTGGCCCTCGGGCAGCGGGACCGTGTCCACCTCGCCGGACGCCATGTTCCGCAGCGTCACGGTCCGGGCGGAGGCGTCGTGGCGGGCGACGACGTCCGATCCGGCGCCGGTGGCCGTGATGCCGTACGGGTCCCCGGCGGACGCGTCGACCACCGTGTCGGTGCCGTCGTGTCCGGTCCACAGCAGGCCGTGCCCCGGCTCGTGCCGCAGGAAGCCCGACGGGCCCGCGCTCAGCAGGCTCGTCCCGGGCAGCAGGGACGTGGTGGCCGGGACCACCACCTCCGCGGAGGCTGTCGCGCCGTGCGCGGCGCCGGCCGTCAACGGGCCGAGGCCGACGGCGAGTGTGAGGGAAACAGCGGCGGCGGTGGCGCCTCGTACGAACGCGCGTCTGCCCATGCAGGACCTCTCCGGCGACGGTAGGGGAAGGCTGGGAGAGGTTGCTGCGCACGCCGTCGGGCCGAGGGGCGCGGACCCCACGGCACCCCTGACGTTTCGGACACCCCCCAGGTGAGTGGCCGGATCCTAACAGTTGGCGCGCCCATGACGGGCAGGACAGGCAGGACGGACAGGTCGGGCAGGCCGGTCCGGGTCGGGCGGGACAGGCAGGACGGGCAGGACAGGCAGGTCGGGCAGGACAGGCAGGCCGGTCCGGGTCGGGCAGGACAGGCAGGTTGGTTCTGGGCGGGCAGGACGGCGGGGGTGGCGGGCCGGGAGCGGTTCGTCCGCCCGCGCCATCCGTCCCTGTGACTCGCCCTACACTCAGCGTCACGCGACGCACCGACTCTAGGGGGGCCGGATGGTGCCGGACGGAACGGCCGGGCAGGGGGATCCCGGCGGGGCGGGACCGACGCTGGAGAGACTGCTGTCGGTCATGGGAGCGGGGGTGCTGGAACCGTTCACCACGCCGCGCGGCCTGACCACCGCGGTGGAGGGGGTCACGGTCCTCGACCCGCTGGAGCCCGGACAGCCGCGCGGGCAGGTGCTGTTGGCGGTGGGCGTCGACCCGCAGTCGGCCGCCGCCGTCGACGTGGTGCGCCACGCCGCCGGTGCCGGGGCGGCCGCGGTGGTCTTCGGGCCGGGCAGGAACGGCCGGGCGCCGGACGCGCTGCGGACGGCCGCCGAGGACGCCGGTACGGCGGTGCTGTTCCGGACGGCGTGGTGCGGCTGGACCGAACTGGTCGGCGCGCTGCGGGCCGGGCTTGTGCTGTCCGGCGTTCCCGCCGACCCGGCCGTGGCGGCCGTGGCGCCGGGCGATCTGAACGGGCTGGCCGACGCGGTGGCGGTGCTGGTCGGCGGCGCCGTCACCATCGAGGACGTGGAGTCCCGGGTGCTGGCGTACTCGTCGACCGCGGAGGACGTGGACGAGCTGCGCCGGCTGACGATCCTCGGCCGCCGGGTGCCCCCGTGGCGCGTGGCGGCGATGCGGGAGGCCGGGTTCTTCCGGGCGCTGTGGGGCTCGGGCGACGTCATCCACCGGCCCGCGCACGGCGAGAACCCCGAACGTCTCGTGGTCGCCGTGCGGGCGGGCGGGGAGATCCTGGGGTCGATCTGGGTGGCGGCCGCCGGCGGTGGCGATCTGCCGCCGCACGCCTCCGACACCCTGCGGTCGGCGGCGCGGGTGGCCGCCGGGCACCTGCTCCACCACCGTTCGCACCGTGCTCACGCCCGCCTGGTCGAGGACGCGGCGCGGTCGCTGCTCGACGGACGCGGATCCGCCGACGTCCTCGCCGAACGCACCGGGATTCCCACGCACGGGCACTGCGCCGTCCTGGCGGTGCGACCCGGAACCTCCGGCAAGGGGGAGGAGAACGGGCGGCTGTGCGCGCTGCTGGCGGTCCGCTGCGGCGTGGACGACCTGGTGCCGGTGGTGGTGCCGGCCGACCAGGGGGCCCTGGTCCTGGTCGGCGGACTGCACCAGGACCTGGAGCGGGCCGTCGACCAGGTCGGGCGGCTGGGCCGGTCCCTGGTCCGGCAGGTGGCCGACGTGTTCGGACCGGAGACGAGGATCGGCCTCGGCACGGTCGCCGACACCCTGGCGGCCTCGCACGAGTCCCGCCGCTCCGCCGACCTGGCACTGAGGGCCCTGCTGTCGCCGTCGGAGACCCGCACCGTCGCCTTCGCGAGCGAGCTGGCGGAGACGATCGCCCTCCACCAGATGCTCGACGCCCTGCTGGACGCCCTGCCGGGACCGGACCCGGCGCCCGGGACACCGCTGGCCCGCCTGGTCGCGCACGACGCCCGCAACGGCGGTGGCACCCTGGTGCAGACGCTGCGCGCGTACCTCGACCACTTCGGCCATGTCCCGGACACGGCACGGGAGTTGGGCGTCCACGCGAACAGCCTGCGGCACCGTGTCAGCCGCCTCACCGAGGTGTCCGGCCTCGACCTCGCCAACCCCGACGCCCGGCTCCTCGCCCACCTGCAACTGCGCCTCCTCGACCGGGACGGGCGGAAACGGGAGGGATGAGGCGCGCGGTGGGCGCCGGCACGAAGGAAGGGCGGCTTCCTCGTGTCCGGGCACGACGGCGGCCGTGCCGCGCCCGCCGCTTCGCCGTCCGGTGAGAACCGGACCCCGCAGGACCGGCACTCCCGACGAAGACACCCGCACCCGCGCGACGGGACTCTGGTGCTCCGCCCACGGCAGACGTGGGCGGTGAGACCTCCGCTCGGGAAGGGCACACCATGACGACGACGGTTTCCGGCACCCACACGGCCGGACGGCGCGAACAGATCCTGCGGGCGGCCGTGCAGCAGGGACTCCTGGAGCCCGGGACGGCGCTGCTGGCCGGCTTCGTCGACCTCGACGGCGTCGAGGCGACCGTCACGTCCCTGCACCGGGCGTTCCCCGCCTCCCTCCGCACGCTGCACGCGTTCGCGGCCAAGGCGAACTGCCTGGTCCCGGTGCTCGCGGAGCTGCGCCGGCTCGGCATGGGCTGCGAGGTCGCCAGCGCCGGCGAGCTCGACCAGGCGCTCGAGGCGGGCTTCGCACCCGAGCAGATCGTCTTCGACTCCCCGGCCAAGACCCGGGCCGAACTGACCCGCGCCCTGAGCCTCGGCGTCGCGGTGAACGCGGACAGCTTCCAGGAACTGGCCCGGCTGGACGCGATACTGGCGGCCGGACCGTCCGCCTCACGGCTCGGCGTGCGCGTCAACCCGCAGGTCGGCGCCGGCTCCATCGGCGCCATGAGCACGGCCACCGCGACCTCCAAGTTCGGTGTTCCGCTGGAGGACGAGGGCAACCGGCAGCGACTGCTCGATGCCTACCGCGAGCGTCCCTGGCTCACCTGGGTGCACACGCACGTCGGTTCGCAGGGCTGCCCGCTGGACCTGATCGCCCGGGGCGTCGCGAAGGCGGTGGAGTTCGCCGAGGAGGTCAACGCCCACGTCGGCCGCCGCCAGGTCACCGGCATCGACATCGGCGGCGGGCTGCCGGTCAACTTCGACAGTGACGAGACGACGCCCGGCTTCGACACGTACGTGGCGCACCTGCGCGAGCACGCACCGGCCCTGTTCTCGGGCGCGTACGAGATCGTCACCGAGTTCGGCCGTTCCGTGCTGGCGAAGAACGGCTTCATGGCCGCGTACGTCGAGTACACCAAGACCGTCGGCGGGCGCCCCATCGCCATCACCCACGCCGGCGCGCAGGTCGCGACGCGGACGGTGTTCGCGCCCGACGCGTGGCCGCTGCGGATCGAGGCGCACGACCACCTCGGCCGGGCCAAGCAGGGCCGGCCCGTGCCGCAGGACATCGCGGGGCCGTGCTGCTTCGCCGGCGACCTGCTGGCACGCGAGCGCGCGCTGCCCCTCCTCGACGTCGGTGACCTCGTCGTCGTACCCGACACCGGCGCCTACTACTTCTCGACGCCGTTCCACTACAACAGCCTGCCGGAACCCGCCGTCCACGGTGCCCGCGTCGCCGCCGACGGCAGCGTCACCTTCGAGCCGCTGCGCCCCGCCCGGTCCGCCCACCCGGCCCCCGTCCTGGCCGGCGGTCTCTGAACCCCGCTCCACACCAACTGAGGAAGGCAGGTGCGATCCACGATGAAAGTACGGTGCGCCCGGTCAGGGTGCTCCTCGGAGAAGACGGGTGTCCCGCGCCGTCGGGGCGCCCTCGGACGCCGGTTGTCCCGCACCGGGGCGCGCTGCGGCAGGGTGACCTGCGAGGTCGGGCGGTGGCTCTTACGACGCCGGCGCATCGCGGCCGACCAGTTCCTCCGGGGCGCGTGCTACGGGGCGGGCACGGCCGCGGTGGGTCTGCTGGCGGTGTGGGCGCAGACCCGCTGACCGCACGTCGGCCCCGGGCCACCGGTCCGGGGCCCTTCCGGCACCCGCACGGGGAGGGCGGGGCGGCCATCCGCGCGCGGGCGCCCGCGGCCACCACCGCCGCGCCACCGCGTTCACGTCCACGCAACTCTCTTGACCTGCGCAGTTTCGCCATGCTTCGCTCGGCGTCGGGCCCGGCGGCACCGGCCGTCGACCGCGGAGTGCCGCGCTGCGGGGCCCGTCCGGGGGCCCATCGGGGGCACGGGGGCGTACAGGGGTGGACCAGGGGGAGGGCGCGGTGTGCGAGGACCGGGGGGAACTCCGCCGCGCCGCAGGGCGGGCGGCCGCGCCCCGGGGCCGCTTACGGGGCCTGGCCGGAGCGTGTGACACCGCCCCGTAACGGGTGGGACAGGCACCGGAACCCCGACCGTCATCCTTCCGTCTTGCTCCGGCGGGGCGCTCCTCACGGGGACGAGGACCGTCCGGCCGGAGGGGACGACGAACGACACCCACCTTGACATGACCAACTAAAGCAAAGCGGCAGAACCTTGAGACGTACAGCAGCGCAGCTCTTCCCGCGAGCGGACGGCACCGCCCCGCCCGCCGTGCGGCGCCGGCCCCGAGCGGCGGCGCTCTGGGCCGTGGCGGGCGTCGTGGCCCTCGGTTTCCTCCTCGCGCTGGAGTTCACCGCGCGCCGCTACGGCCTCCCGGGCCCTCTCACCACGCAGGCGCGCGAGCTGGTGTTCGCGCCCAAGTCGGGCCCCCTGCTCTACGCCGGCCTAGCGCTGATGGCGGTGGTGCTCACCTGGCGGCAGCGGTTCGCCGCGCTGGGCGCCGCGGTGGCCGTCGACATCGCCCTCTGGGTGGTCCGCCGGCTGGCCGACGCGCAGCCGACCGACGGCCACCCCTTCGGGAACGGCGCCCTGTGGGTCCTCGTGGGCTGCGCCGTCCTCGCCGTCACCCGCCGCACCGGCCGGGAACGCGTCCTGCTGCTGAAGGGCGTCGGACTGGGCCTGCTGCTGGTGGCCGGCCGCAAGACCGGCGACACCTGGCTGCTCCTCACCTCCACGACCCGCCCGGCCGTGCTCGACCAGTACGTGGCGACCGCCGACCAGGCGCTCGGCAACCCGTCGTGGCTGATGGGCCGGCTGGTGACGGCCACCGGCCCGATCGGCTTCAACTTCCTCGACATCGTCTACGGCCAGCTCGCGGTGGCCGCGGTCGTCGTCGCCCTGTACCAACTGCGCAACGTGGCGGCCGAACGCCGCTTCCCGGCCCACCACCTGGTGCGCACCTTCCTCGTGATCGGCCTGCTCGGACCGGCCGTCTACATGGTCTACCCGGTGGTCGGACCGCTGTTCGCCTACGGCACCGGCACCGAGTACTGGGCGTCGGTCAGCCTGTGGGCGCCCCAGACACCGCCCAGCGCGCCCTGGGCCGCGGCGGAACTGTGGCCGCGGACGCCCCCGCCGCTCACCACCCCGCACCCGATGCCGTTCGACGAGATCACCCCGCGCAACTGCATGCCCAGCCTGCACACCGCCTGGGCCACCGCGATCTTCCTCCACTCCCGCACGGCACCGCGGCTGCTCCGCCACGCAGGAACGTTCTGGCTGATCGCCACGCTCTGCGCCACGCTCGGCTTCGGCTACCACTACGGCGCGGACCTCATAGCCGGCGTGGTCTTCGTCCTCACGGTCGAGGCGGCCCTGCGCACCTACGACCACGGCTGGGACCGCTCCGGCCTCCGTCTGGTCGCTCACGGCGCCGCGGTCTTCGCCGCGCTCCTGGCCGCCTACCGCTTCCTGCCGTCGACGATGGCCGAGCACCCGTGGATCGCCGGACCGCTGCTCCTGCTTGCGATGCTCTCCGTCATCCACGCCTACGTACGCCTCACCGCCTCGTGGGAACCGAGAACCGCCCCGTCGCCCGAGCCGCAGCGGCACCCCGAACTCATCTGAACAGCCCGCCACCCCGACCGCTCCCGCTCCCCGTGGAGCGCATGTCGGCGTCGTACACCGTGCGGTAGTCCGGGACGACGATCCGCGTGGTCGGCGACACCTGCGCGACCTGGGTGACGAACCCGTCCAGGTCCATCGCCGGATCCCGCTCGGGGGAGCCGTCCAGCGGCACCTCGAAGTTGTCCCAGTGGACGGGGACGGTCACCGCGGGGTGGTCCAGCGCGCGCAGCAGGCGGGGCACATAGCGGTGGGTGGCCGTGGCGGCGGGCACGGCGACCATCGCGAGGTCGGGGCGCAGGCCCTGTACGGCACGCTCGGAGAAGTCGCTGGCTCCCATCAGGAACGCCGAGGGCCCGTCCGCCCCGGCCGTCACCTGGAAGGCGAGGGTGTCGCCCTCGGGCAGGTCGGAGATGGTGCTCGGGGCCGTCGCGGGCGGGGCGTTCAGCGTGCCCGGGGCGAAGTAGGCGCACTTCTTGTTGCGGCTGTGCAGACTCGGTACGACCTCGACGACGATCCCGCCGAAGTCCAGCACCTCGCCGCCCTTCACCACGGAAATCTGTCCCGCGTCGACTCCGAGGGCGACCAGCAGGTGGTAGGTGGTCTCGGTGCCGACGACGCGGGCGCCGGTGGTCCTGGCGATGTGCGGCACGTCGGCGAGGTGGTCCCAGTGCGAGTGGCTGACCAGGACGAGTTCGGGGCTGCCGATGTGCGGGTCCACGGCTTCCGGCCGGCTCCGCAATGGCGTCCGCGGATCGAAGGCCCCCGCGAACAGCCCGGTGGGGAAGCGGGTGAGGTACGGATCGAAGAGCACGGTCCGGTCACCCACGTCGACACGCCAGCCGGCGGTGCCGAGCCAGCGGAACGACACCGAACCGGCGGCCGCACCACGTCCCCGGCCGCTGCCGCCGGCCGAAGCGGTGGAGGCCGTCACATCGGTGCCGCCGGTCGCGGCGGCGGCGACGGCGGTCGCCGGGACGAGCGGGGCGGCCGCGCCGAGCGCGGCGCCGCGCAGCACCGTACGACGGTCGAAGCGGCGGTCGGAGGGTGCGGTGGAACCGTGGGTGACACGTCTGTCCTGAGGCATGGCGTCAGCAGAACAGAACGCCAACTGCCCTGTCCAAGACCGTCGTTCGACCCCGCGCATACGTGAACGCATATGTGGCCGGGTCAGCGGCCGTCACCGGCCCTCGCCGTCCGCGCGGAGGTGGCCGACCGCCATCCCGGCGGCCCGGCCGATCGCGGCGTCCACCGTGGGACGGGAGGCGGCCAGGTCCCGGGTGCGGGCGAAGACGGCGATCGCGTAGTGCGCGCCGTCGGGGTAGCGGACGACGCCCGCCTCCATGTGCAGCCCCGGCAGCGTGCCGGTCTTGGCCGCGACGGTGACGTCGTCCGGGAAGCCCGACACCAGCCGGTGCCGGAACACCTGCCGGTGCATCAGATCCCGGACGAGCGCGCACGCCTCCGGCGGGCCGGCGCGGTCGGTCCAGACGAGCCGCAGCAGCCGGGTGATGTCGCGCGGTGTGCTCGCCGTGGTGTGGCGCGGGTCCAGCACGGCCAGCCGTCTCTTGCGGTCGTCGGGCAGGGCCGGGTAGCGGGCGGCGAACTCCCGCTCGTCCCGCACCCCGACCTCCGCGAGCATCGACTCCAGCAGGTCGCGCGGGCCGCCCACGATCCGGGTCCGCTCCAGTCCGAGTTCCCGCGCGAGCAACTGCACGGTGTCCAGGCCGACCCGGGCCAGCAGCAGGTCGGCCGCCGTGTTGTCGCTGACCGACATCGCGAAGTGGGCCAGGTCGCGCAGCGACAGCTCGACGTCGTCCAGACAGCCGGCGGTGCCCCAGCCGCCGAGCCGGTCGGCCGCGGTCACCCGCACCCGTTCCCGCGGGTCGAGCTGGCCGGCGACGGCCTGCCGGGCGAACTCCAGCGCCAGCAGCACCTTGAAGATCGAGGCGATCACGACGGGAGTGTCGGCGTCCACGGCGACCTCCCGGCCGTCCGGCTCCGCACCCCCGGCGCCCTCCGCACCCCCGGTGCCCTCCGCACCCCGGGCGCCCTCCGTGTCCACGCGCACGGGAACGGCGTGCAGCCGGCCCTCGGCACCCGCACCGGCGAAGACCTGCCGGATCCGTTCCTCGACCACCGTTCCCCCTCGACCTCGACGCCCCTCCCCACATGATCGCGGGCCTGTCCCGCCACGCCACCCGCAGGGCCCCCGCCCGCCGACGCCTCACGTACGATCCCGGCTGTGGATCTCTTGCGCCACCTGCGTCTCTTCGTCACCGTGGCCGACGAGCTGCACTTCAGCCGGGCCGCCGAGCGGCTCGGCATGGCACAGCCGCCGCTCAGCCAGGCGATACGCAGACTGGAGAAGGAACTCGGCGCGGAGCTGTTCGACCGCTCGGGCCGCGGCGTCCGGCTGAGCGCCGCCGGGACGGCACTGCTGGAGGAGGCCCACGAACTCCTCGCCCGGGAGGAAAGGCTGCGTGCGCTGGCCCGCCGCGCCGCCGCCGGCGGCCTCGGCACCCTCCGTGCCGGAGTACCGCCCGACACCACGGCCGCCGTGCTGTCCGCGCTGCTCGCCGCCTGCGCCGAACACGCCCCGGGACTCTCCGTCGACCTCCAGGAGGTCACCACCGGGGAACAGCTGCGGCTGCTGTCCTCCGGAGGCCTGGACGTCGGCGTCGTCCACCACCCCGTCGACGCCACCGACCTGTGCCTCGGCCCCGGCGTCCCGCTCGACCTGGGCGTCGTCCTGCCCCGCACCTCGCCGCTGGCCCGGCTGCCGGAGGTGACGCTCGGTGAACTCTCGGGCCACGACCTGGTGCTCTTCCCGAGAGCGCACGCCCCCGGCTGGTACGACCGGATCCTCGACGTGTGCCGCGCCGCGGGCTTCGTACCCGGCCGCGTCCGGCACGCCTCCAACCCCGAGTTCCTGCTCGCCTTCGTGACCGCCGGCCACGGAGTCGCCTTCGACCAGGGACCGTTGGCCCGCAAGGAGCCCCGCGTCGCCTGGCGCCCGCTGGCCGAGCGCCCGCTCACCCTGCACATCGGCGGCGCCTGGCCCACCGGCCGCACC
>NZ_VCNP01000037.1 GCF_006782915.1 Streptomyces calvus | reverse complement strand
CTCCGCGGCCGGGGCGCCCGACGTCCTGGCCCGCGACCACACGGCAACCGCACGCCGCGCTCCGCACCCGCCGGACGGCCCGCCACGCCCGTGGTCGGTGGTCTACGGCTGAAACACGCGGCCCGGCATGACACGTCCTCCCGTCCGGCGGCCGTACTGTCGACCCGGCACCGAGGAGGGCCCCTGATGCGCAGCGTGACCTATTCGATGGGCGTCTCACTGGACGGCTACATCGTCGGACCGGACGGCGACTTCGCCTGGACGGAACCCGGCGACGAGGTCTTCCGGTTCGTCACCGACGAGCTGCGGCAGGTCGGCGTCCACCTGCTGGGCCGACGGCTGTACGAGACGATGCTGTACTGGGAGACCGCCGACCAGGACCCGTCGCTGGACGCCGCGATGCGCGAGTGGGCCGCCCTGTGGAAACCGCTCCCGAAGGTGGTGTTCTCCACCACGCTGTCGACGGTGCAGGGCCGCGCCCGCCTGGCCTCCGGCACCCTGGCGGAGGAGATCGCCCGACTGCGGGCCGAACCGGGCGAGGGCGACATCGCCATCGGCGGCGCGACCCTCGCCGCCGAGGCCGCCGCGGCGGGCCTGATCGACGAGTACCGGACCAGGGTCCACCCGCTCCTGGTGGGCGGCGGCATCCCGTTCTTCCCCCGTGACGAGCACCGGGTACCTCTCGAACTCGTCGAGACCCGCACCTTCCCCTCGGGCGTGGTCCACCTCCGCCACCGCGTGAAGCGCTGACCACCTCCCGCACCGCCCGCCGGCATCCAGCACTCCTCGAGGGCTGCTGCCGGACTCCGGGTCATGTGACCGCTCCTGCCGGCGGAGCCTGCCGGACGTTCCCCGGAACGGAAGCGGTCGGAGTGCCGCTCGTGATGCCGCGTGTCAGTCTCGGGATCGGGTGACCTCCACCCCTGATCCACGGAAAGCGCGACGAATATGCCGACGTTGCAGGTCAAGCACTACTCGGTCTCCTGCGTGCAGTTCAGGTCCGTGGGCGCGCAGAACGGCTACGTCACCATCGCCCTGGACGACCCCCGGATCTCCGCGATCATCTACTTCTTCCGCGACCTGTGGAGCCCGGCCGACATCGGCGAGTTCTACGACGGCCGGATCGTGGCGTGCCATGCCACCGATGCCGACTTCGACCGCTACTACGAGCTCCTCAAGACCGAGAAGCCGCTGTACTTCAGCTGGGAAGTGGTCGACTCGAGCACCCAGCTCCGATGGTTCGCGCTGGGCTCCTCCGTGGAACCCGTCGGCGAGGGCCCGCGGGACCTCTCCCCCTGACGTTCGGGCCGGTCACGGCAGACCGCCCCGCTGCCCCGCCGCCCCGGCCCTCACCCGCGACCGAAGCGGCCGGGGTCGGGGCCGGGGGCTCGCGCCGTGGTGAGGGCCCGACGACGGTCAGGGCCTGACGACCGGACGGAAGGCGTCCCGTACGTCGGACGTGGCGGTGGAGACCAGCTGGTCGCCCGGTCCCAGGTCGTACGGGCCGTAGTACTCGTAGTGCAGGACGCGCGGGCAGCTTCCGCCGCCGATCTGCACCTGGCGCGGGCCGACGCGCTTGCCCGTGCGCAGTTCGTACACCTCCAGCGGGATCTTGACCTTGTGGAAGGTCACCTGGTGGGGGAAGTACGCGGACTTCTCGTTCTCGTAGGAGCACGTCTCGACGGCCGTTCCGTTCTCCGCCGCGCCCGCGCAGACCACGAGCGCGGCCTTGGCCGGGTCGTCGGTGCGCCAGCCGCCGGGGAGCCGGTCGGTGTACTCGCCGTCGCCGAGGAACAGCGCCCGGTTGGAGCCCTTGCGGTACGGCGGGGCGCCGCTGTACTTGGCGGGCGCGTCGCAGTAGCCGGACTCCGTGCCGGACGTCTCCTCGACCAGGCGGCGCACCGTGTCCAGTTCGATGACGAGCGTGGCCTTCTTCACGCCGCCGCGTGCCTCGTCCGCACGTGCGTGGTCCGGGTAGGCGTCGAGGAGCTGCTGGTAGCGGGCCCGCGCCTGCTGCCAGGCGTCCTCGGCCATCAGGTCGTCACCGCATCCCACCAGCGCGGCGGGTTCGGTGCGCGCAGCGGTGTCGGCCGACCGGTCCAGTACGTCCCGGGTGGGCTCGCGGTCGCGCAGCCAGCCGGTGAGGTCGGCGGTGTCGCAGGAGTCCCCGGTGGGCAGGCCGTCGAGGAAGGTGTCCAGGACCGTCCTGACGGTCCGCTCGTTGCCGGGCTCGTTCAGGACGTCGGTGAGGATGCGGAAACCCCGCTGAAGGTCGTCGGTGTTCCCGTCCCGTCCCGCGTCGGCCAGCGTCGACGCGGCCCGCTCCAGCCGGCGGCAGGCGTCCACCACCGCGTCGCCGGGCCCGACCACCGGTGCGCCCGCCAGGCGGTGGCCGAACCACACCTCGCCCTGCGCGGCCACGGCCGTCCGGCAGTCGCCGCTCGCGCGGGCCTCGTCCACCCGGTCCTCGATGCCGTACGCGTCGACGCGCAGCAGCACGGCGGTCAGCAGCACCGCGACCGCGGCGGCGAGCGCGCCCATGCGCTGCCCGCGCCGTACGCCGCGCTCGGCACGCCGGTGGGCGAGGAACCAGCCGTGGGCGGTGCCGGCCGCCCACCACAGGAGCAGCACGACCTCGTACCGGGTCCCGGCGGTGGAGGCGACGAGGGCGAGGAGCCAGACCGTGCCGACCACCCAGACCGCGGCCGGCCGCCAACGGCCCAGCAGCAGATAGCCGATCGGGAGCAGCGAGGCGTTGCCGAGCGCCACCGCCACCGGGTCGCAGGCGGGCCCGGCTCTGGGCGGTTCGGCGGGCTCCGGCGGCACGTCGGCCGGCCGGTACGGGAACTGTCCGTACGTCGGGTCGTTCACGGCCGTCACCCGTGAGCCGTGGTGGGCGCCGGGCCGCGGACGGAGAAGTAGTGGCGGCCGGTCTCGCCGCACACCGTCCACAGGGCCGCCGCGTCGATACCGGCGATCACGAACACGGCGAGGCTGGGCGCTCCGGCGACCAGCGAGCCGAGGAACCCGACGGCCGTCGAGCACGCCACGAAGGACAGGCACACGATGAGCACCACACGGACCCAGGAGCGGCGTGTGCGGGCCAGTACGACACAGACGACGAGGAGTGCCGCCAGCGCCCAGCAGAACAGCGCCACGAACCAGGCCATGCCCATCGGCATCAGCAGGTCCTGGCCGTGCTCCTGCTTGTTCCAGTTCTCGTCGAGGACCGCCCAGCCGCCGAAGACCGTGCCCAGCGCGTGCGCGGCGACGATCACGAGCACGAAGACGAGGACCCCGGGGATGCGCCCGGCCCCGTGCGGACCGGGCTGCCCGGCCTCACCGGGCCGAGCGGGCTGACCGGGCTGGTACGGAGAGCTCTGCATGGCGGATCACCTCACGCTTTCGTTGGTTCGGCAGGTCGTGGACCCGGGCCCGGCCACCGCGTGGACAGCGCTGCGCCGGGCCGTACGTCCGGAAGGAGTCGAACGGGCCGGTCCGGTGCGTGGACGGGACGACCCGAGCCCTCCCCTCGCAGGGCTCGGACCGTGCCGCGGCCCGTTCCGGCCACGTCCCTCGGGTATTCGACCGCCGTGCGCCGTTGTTCGGCAGGTCCTCTCCCGGCACCGAACAACCCGGCACCGAACAATGCGGCGGCCCCGAACCGGACGGCGCGGTCGGGAGGAAGCGTGAGGATCGGGTGAACTCCCGTGTCCGGCCTGCCGGTACACGACCGTTCGATTGCGGCCGTCCGTGCGACTGCCTACCGTGGGCGCCCGGGTGGACGCGCTGGGTGATGTCCCGGTGACGGCAGGGGTGAACGAGGGGGCGGACACGTGGCGGAACAACCCGGACCGGGGCGCACCGAGGGCGAGTTGGATCCCGGGGCCGGGCCGGTGCCGCGGTTCGCCGCGGAGCTGCGGGCACTGCGGGAGTCCGCGGGGAAGCCCACGTACCGGGTGATGGCCCAGCGGGCGCGGTACGGGGTGACCACGCTGTCGCAGGCGGCGGCCGGCAAGCAACTGCCCACCCGCGCGGTGACGCTCGCCTATGTGAAGGCGTGCGGCGGCGACGTGGTCGAGTGGGAGCGGCGCTGGCGCGAGGCGGCGGCCGAGGTGGCCGCCGAGGCCGCCGACGACACCTCCCGGCCGCCGTACCGCGGCCTGACCCGGTTCGAACCGGGCGACGCCGACCTCTTCTTCGGCCGCGACCGGCTCGTGGAGCGGCTGGCCGAACTGAACCGCAAGCACCGCTTCACCGCCGTCTTCGGGCCCTCCGGCAGCGGCAAGTCCTCGCTGCTGCGCGCCGGCCTGATCCCCCGGCTGCGGAAGGCGCACGACGGCGACGGCGGCGCGCACGGTGACGCCGCTCCCGCGGCCGTACGGATCCTCACGCCCGGCGCGGACCCGCTGCGCACGCACGCCGACCGGCTCGTCCCGGTACCCGGCACCGACGCCGACACCTGGCTGGTCGTCGACCAGTTCGAGGAGCTGTACACCCTGGGCGCCGACCCGGCCGACCGGGACGCCTTCATCGACCGCCTCCTCGCCGCCACCGACGCCGACAGCCGGCTGCGCGTCGTCATCGCGGTGCGGGCCGACTTCCTCGGCCGCTGCGCCGAACACCCGGGCCTGACCGCCGCGTTGCAGGACGCCACGCTGCTCGCCGGGCCGATGAGCCGTACGGAGCTGCGGGAGGCCATCGTCCGTCCGGCCGCCGCGGACGGCCTGATCGTCGAACGCTCCCTGACCGACCGACTCCTGGACGAGGTCGAGGGCGAACCGGGCGCCCTGCCGCTCATGTCGCACGCCCTGCTGGAGACCTGGCGCCACCGCAGCGGCCGCGCCCTGACCGAGACCGCGTACGAGGCGGCCGGCGGGCTGCACGGCGCCGTCGTCCGCACGGCCGAGCAGGTGTACGGCGAACTCACCGCGCCCCAGGCCGAACTGGCCCGCCGCATCCTGCTCCGCCTGGTCGCGCCCGGATGGGCAGGCACACCGGACACACGCCGCCCCACCGAGCACGCCGAACTCGGCTTCGGCAGCCCCGCCGACACCCGAGTGGTTCTGGAACGCCTGGTCCGGGCCCGCCTCATCACCTTCGACGACGGCACCGTCGACCTCGCCCACGAAGCGCTCATCACCGCCTGGCCCCGCCTGCGCGGCTGGATCGACGCCGAACGCGACCGGCTGCGCGTCCACCGCTCGCTCTCCGAGGCGGCCCGCACCTGGCAGGCACTCGGCCGGGAGAACGCCGCGCTCTACGCCGGCTCCCGACTGCACGCCGCCCGCGACGCCTTCCCGCCGGACGGCACCGCGGAGGAGGACGGGCGCAGCGACGACCTGACGCCGCTGGAGCGGCAGTTCCTCACCGCGTCGATCCGCCGCAGGCGCCGTGCCGCGCGACGGCGCCGTACGGTCGTGGCCGTGCTCGCCGCGCTGGTCCTGCTCGCCACCGGCACCGCCGTCGCCGCCCTCCAGGCGCGCGCCACCGCGCAGGCCGAACGGGACGAGGCGGTGTTCGGGCGCCTCACCGCCGAGGCCGACCGTGTCCGGGAGACCGACGCCGGGCGGGCCGCCCGGCTCGACGTCGCCGCGCACCGCATGCGCGCGACACCGGACCTCGCCACCCGGCTGGCCACGGACACGGGCCGGGTGCTCGCCACCCGGCTGCCCGGCCACGACGGTGTCGGCACCTCCGTGGCGTACGCGCCCGACGGCCGCACCCTCGCCAGCGGCGGCCACGACAGCACGGTCCGGCTGTGGGACACCGGCGCCCGCCCGGGCTCGGCCGACGGGCCCGGAGGCCCGGGCAGGCCGCTGGGCGAGCCGCTGCGGATGAGCGGAGGACCGGTCGGCGCGGTCGCGTTCGCGCCAGCGGGCCGCGACCTGCTGGCCGCCACCGGCAAGGGCGGCGTCATCCGGCTGTGGGACGTACGCGACCGGGAACGGCCCCGAGCCGTCGGCCGGCCGCTGGTGAGCCACGACGAGGAGAACGTCGTCTCCGTCGCCTTCGCCCCGGACGGCCGGACGCTGGCCACCGCCGGCGACGACGGGACCGTACGGCTGTGGGACCTGAGCGACCCGGCCCGCCCCACGCTGCTCGGCCAGCCCGCCGAGGCCGACGGGTCCGGGACGCGCAGCGTGCGCGCCGTCGCGTTCGCCCCGGACGGCCGGACGCTGGCCACGGCCGGCTATGACGGGACCGTACGGCTGTGGCGGTTCGGCGGGGACGACCGGAGCGGGCCCGCACCGCTCGGCGAGCCGCTGCGCGCGCACACCGCCGCCGTCTGGACGCTGGCCTTCGCCCCGGACGGCCGGACGCTGGCCACGGCCGGCTTCGACGAGACGGTCCGGCTGTGGGACACCTCCGACCCGGCCCGCCCGAAGGCGCTGGGCGAACCGCTCACCGGGCACACCGCGCCCGTCATGTCGGTGGCCTTCAGCCCCGACGGCGAGACCCTGGCGACCGCGGGCGAGGACGACGCGCCGCTGCTGTGGAACGTCGCCAACCCCGCGTATCCGCAGCGGCTCGGGGAGCCGCTGACCGGTCACACCCAGGCCGTGTGGGAGGTGGCGTTCAGCCGCGACGGCCGCACCCTCGCCAGCACCGGGGCCGACGGCAGCGTCCTGCTGTGGCACCGGCCGCCGACCGTCCTCACCGACTTCACCAACCCGCTGACCGCCGTCGCCTACAGCCCCGACGGCTGGCTGCTCGCCGTCGCCAGCACCGACGACGCGCTGATCCGCCTGTGGGACGTGCGCCGGCCGGACCGCCCGCGCCGGCTCCCGCGGACGCTCACCCACGAGGACGAGGTGCTGGCCGTCGCGTTCTCCCCGGACGGCCGCACCGTGGCCAGTGGCTCCCGGGACGGCACCGTACGGCTGTGGGACGTGTCCGCGCCCCACCGTCCCGCCCCGCTCGGCGAACCGGTCGACGCGCACGACGGCGGCACCCTCGCCGTCGCGTTCTCCCCGGACGGCCGCACCCTGGCCACCGGCGGCGACGACGACACGGCCCGGCTGTGGGACGTACGCCGGCCCGACCGCGCACGGCCGCTCGGCGAACCGCTGCGCGGCCACGCGGACGACGTCACCTGCGTGGCGTTCGCGCCGGACGGCCGCACCCTGGCCACCGGCGGCGAGGACGACACGGCCCGGCTGTGGCACGTCGGCGACGGGACGCGGGCCCGGCCCGCGGGCGAGGCCCTCACCGGGCACGACGAGCAGGTCAACGCCGTGGCCTTCGCGCCGGACGGGACGACGCTGGCGACGGGCAGCGACGACCGTACGGTGCGGCTGTGGGACGTGGAACGGACGGACCGCGTACGTCCGCTGGGGGAGGAGCTGGCCGGGCACCGCGGGGCGGTCCGGTCCGTGGCCTTCTCGCCGGACGGGACGACGCTGGCGACCGGCAGCGGCGACCACACGGTCCGCCTGTGGGACGTCGCCGACCCGGCCCGTGCCGAGATGACGGGCACGCAGCTCACCGGTCATCTCGACACCGTCACCTCCGTCGCGTTCAGCCCGGACGGCGACGCCCTCGCCTCCGCCGGTTACGACCTGACGGCCCGGGTGTGGACCCTGGACGCGGACCGCGCGGCGGACTACGTCTGCGACCGCACCGGCGGCGTCCTCACCCGCGCCGAGTGGGCGGAGCACCTGCCGCGGCTCGGGTACCGGGAGGTGTGCGACTGACCCCGGGGCCGCCGTCGGGGGCGTTCAGGGGGTGGTGAACCGCAGGACGGCGCCGTCCTTGTTGTGCGCCACGACGGTCGCCTTCAGCTCGTCGCCGAACCCGGCCTCGCCGCCCGCGCCACCGAGCTGCATCAGCGTGCCCGCCGTCCGGAAGGTGACGTAGTCGTCGCTCACGGCGACGTGCACGTCCACCCCGTTCGCCGTGATGTCCGCCGTGGAGGTCACCAGGACCTCGCACGCGCCGTCCGAGCAGGCGTCGGTGTTCTTGCCGTCCGCCGCCTTCGGCAGCGGGCCGGTGGCCTCGGGCGAGGCCGTCTCCCCGGCGGGCTGCCAACCGGGCGCGCACTGCTCCGCACGCCGGTACGCGGCCGCCAGCCGCGGGTCCTTCTTCGTCAGCGCGGGCAGGTCCGGGTCGGGCGGGGTGAGGGACTGGACGTGCCGGTCGACGCCCGCGGCACTGCCCTCGGCGTCGTCGAAGCCGGCACTCGGGGACAGCTCGTCGAGGGCGGACACCACGCGCTTCAGCTTCTTCCGCCAGGCGTCGAGCAGCCGGTCGGCCGCGGGCACGCCCGACGGGTCGAGGCCGGCCAGGTCGCGCTCCACGTCCTCGACCGCCGTCGGCGTGCGGGAGAGGTAGCCGACGGCGAGGAGTTCGGCGGTCGGACCGAGCCGGTCCGGTTTCCGGATCTCCTTCAGGTCCGCTGCGCTGTCCTTCCTGATGTTCCCGAGCGCGGCCGTCGAGGCGCACATGTCGCCGACCCACCGCACCAGTTCCGCGGACGGCGGCCGGGCCGGCGTCGTCGTCGCTCCGGCCGAGTCCTGCTCCGGCGCGTCGGCCTTCTCGTCGCTCCCGCTCCCGCAGCCGCCGACCGCGAGCACCAGCGCGGCGGCCACCACGGCGACGCTCCCTCTCGTGAACATCCCACGCCCTCTCTCGTGCTGTGACACTGCCGTCGCGGGACCGGACTGCGGCACCGCGGGAACCAGTTCAGCGCGGCACGGATTGTTCGGCCACCCGGTCCGCCGCCGTGAACAACACCTCCCGGGACGGCGCGGCCCGGGACGCCGCACGCCGTGGGGGCGCGGGCCCGGGTGAACACGGCAGCAGGCGGCGGGCCCGGTTCGAGGGGTTTACGCGCCACGTCCGTGTGAATGCGCTACCTCCGTGGCGCGCGTGCACCAACAGTGATGCGCGATGAAGACTCAGAACGCGAACACCTCAGGTGTCAGCACGCCGTCCGGGAACCGTCCGCGCGCAGAGGTCGAGGAGCAGCAGTCCGCTCCCGGCCCGCACGACCCGTCGCCGCGGCCACCGGCCCCGCGTGCCACCACGCCCTCGCGGCGGTCCGTGGTCACCGCGACCGGCGCCTCGGCGCTCGCCGTCGGGCTGACCGCCGCCTCCGCCGCCTCCGCGACCGCCCTCAGCCCTGCCACCGCGCCCGCGATCACCCCGGCCGCGGCGCCGCCCGGCACCGACCCCGACGCGTACCGGACGGTCGCCCGCGCCGTCGTCGTCCACGACGAACACGACAAGCCCCTGGTGCCGTCCTATGTGAAGGCCGTCAACAACGGTCTGCCGGCCGGCCGGGCCAAGGGCACGAAGCGGGTCCTGGTCGTCGGGGCCGGACCGGCCGGCCTGCTCGCCGCCGACCTGCTCAACCGGGCCGGCCACGACGTCCTCGTGATCGAGGCCAACGGCAACCGGGTCGGCGGCCGCATCAAGACCTTCCGCAAGGGCGGCCACGAGAACGGCAGCCAGCCGTTCGCCGACCCGCGGCAGTACGCCGAGGGCGGGGCCATGCGGCTGCCCGACAGCCACCCGCTGCTCATGGCCCTGCTGAAGAAGTTCGACCTGCCCCGCCAGGAGTTCTACCTGGTCGACGTCGACCCGGACGACCCGGCGACGAAGACCAACCGCGCCTGGATCCACGTCAACGGCATCCATGAGCGCCGCGCCGACTACGAGAAGAACCCGGAGAGGGTCAACGCCACCTTCGGAGTCACGGGCGCCCACCGCAAGAAGACCGCCGCCGCCATCCTCGCCGACGCCCTCGAACCCGTGCACCGGCTCGTCCGGGGCAAGGAGGGGACGGCGCTCGTCGACGGGTGGACCGAGGTCCTCAAGCGGTACGGGCACTGGTCGATGTACCGCTACCTCACCGAGGCCGCGGGCCTCGACACCCGGACCGTCGACCTGGTCGGCACCATCCAGAACCTCACCTCGCGGCTGCACCTGTCCTTCCTGCACAGCTTCCTGTCCGCCGCACTGATCGACCCGAAGACCAGGTTCTGGGAGATCAAGGGTGGTACCGCGCTGCTCGTCGACGCCATGTACGCGCAGGTGAAGGGCAAGGTGCGGCTCGACCGGCGGGCCGTGCGCATCGAACGCGCCGGCGGCAAGGTGCGGGTGCACACCGTCTCCGAGGACTGCCAGACCGGCAAGGGAGGCACCGCGGAGGTCTTCGAGGGCGACGAGGCGATCGTCACCGTCCCCTTCTCCGGGCTGCGGCACGTCACCTTTGACCCGCCGCTGTCGTACGGCAAGCGCCGGGCCGTCACGGAGCTGCACTACGACGCCGCGACCAAGGTGCTGCTGGAGTTCTCCCGGCGCTGGTGGGAGTTCACCGAGGCGCAGTGGAAGCAGGCCCTCGACTCCATCGAGGACGGCCTCTACGACAAGTACCGCACGGGCAAGGTCACCGACGCCAGGTATCTCGGCGCGCACGCGTCCGTGAAGGACCTGGGTGTGACGGTCCCCGACGCCTACAAGCACTGCTACGCCGCCTTCCGGCCCGCCATGGACGGCGAGGTCGAGGCCGCGCACGTGCGCGGTGGCGGCTCCGTCAGCGACAACGCCAACCGGTTCATGTACTTCGAGCACGCCACTCCCCTGGAGGGCAGCGACGGCGGCATCGTGCTCGCCTCGTACAGCTGGTCCGACGACGCCCTCAAGTGGGACGCCTACGCCGACGAGGAGCGCTACATGCGCGCCCTCGCCGGCGTGCAGGCGGTCTTCGGCCGCCGGTGCGAGGTGTTCTTCACCGGCAAGTGCCGCACCCAGTCGTGGATGCGGGACCACTACGCCTACGGCGAGGCCTCCGTGCTCTTCCCCGGCCAGCACACGGAGCTGTTCCCCGACATCCCCACGTCCGAAGGTCCCCTGCACTTCGCGGGCGACCACACCTCGATCAAACCCGCCTGGATCGAGGGCGCCCTCGAATCGGCGGTCCGCTCCGCCCTGCAGGTCCACACCGGCTGACCGGGGCGGACGCCGCTCCGGCTCCGGGCCGTGTCCGTACGCGCGGACGCGACCTGGAGCCGGGGGTCTTCGGGAGCGGGTGACGGGGGCCGGTCAGCGCGGGCCGGCGGTCACGGCCGGGGTGGAGCTTTTCGGTCCCATCGTGTTGGTTTCCGGTCGGATCAAGAGCCAACTATTGGGAGATACAGGCAACTTCAAACGACAATGGTTCGGAAGTGAACTGGAGTTACTGAGCGACACGACTGAGTACACCACTCACATTCAGGACTTCATGGCACCCCTGTGCCTGACGACCGGACGCCGGTGTGCCGGGCTTCTCGCAGGTCACTTCGACGGTCACGGTGTCGTTCTCGGGGATCTTGATGGGGGTCACCCAGTGATAGTCCTGGTTGCGGAAGGTCTCCAGTGCGATCGTCGTGACCTTGCGATCGCCGAACGTGATCGTCAACAGCCCCTCGTCGCCCTGGAAGTTGGCGACGACGACGTCCGTCACCCCGAACACACTGCCCTCCGGCACCCGGTACGTACCGGTCTTCGTCTCCCCGGCGGACGTCTGCACGTCGATGGTCTCCGAACTCTGCCGGCCACCGCCCGCACTGCCGTCGGCCGAGGTGCCGTCACCGCCGGAGCCGGACGGCGCACCCGTCCCCTGGCCGCCGGGACGGTCTCCCGTCCCCTTCCCGCCGTCCGGGGACTGTCCTCCCGCTCCCTCCTCCCCGGCGGGCGTCGGACGCGGCTGGACCGCCTCGGTGGCGGCCTCCTTGGCGGCGCTGCGCACCGCGGGACGGACCAGCATCAGCCAGGCGAGCAGCAGGGCGAGCAGCGCCGCGAGCACCACCAGCAGCCACCGGGGAAAGACCGGGATCTGCACGAACTCGGCGTCCAGCGGCGCCCGCACGGCCGGCTCGTCCGGCCGGGACTCCTCCCGGTCACCGGATTCCGCCGCGTCCACCGTGAACGGCCACACCACGGGCGCGCCGAACCACACCGGCTTGCCCGTGCGGACCCGCAGGCCGATCTCCGCCGACTCGCCGGGCTCCAGCTTCCGCTCCGCCGGGGTGAAGGCGAACCCCAGCTCCTCGCCCGCCTGGCCGGCGGTGAAGCCCACCTCCACCGGCGCGTTGCCCTGGTTGCGGACGGCCAGGCGGTAGCGGCCGCGCAGCCAGCCGCGACGGCGCCGCGGGACCAGCTCGGTGTGCAGGTCGCGGAACTCCCCGACGTGCACGGTCGTTTCGAGCACTCTGACCGACTCGGGGTGCTCGGTCGGCAGGACCCGCACGCCCAGGGGCTTCGCGCCGGCCCGGACCTCCGGGGAGCGCGGTGGCGCCAGCCGGAGCGTCACCGTCTCGGAGGTGCCGGGATACAGGGAGATCCGCGCGGGTTCCACGGTGGTCCAGGAGGCGCAGTCCCCGACGACCTCCAGGCTGTACGCCTCGACGATGTCGCTGTCGTTGCGGACGGTCAGACCGGTCGTGGCGGTGTCCCCCGGCGCAACGGTCACTTCCGGAAGGTCGAGGCCGGGCGCACCGGAACTGGAAGAGGCTGGAGAAGACGTCACGCCGCCACCGTAGGAGCGGGCCGGCCCCGCCACGACAGGCACGAGGGCAACACCCGGGCAGTCGCGGTGCCCCGGCGGTCACACACCGGCCTCGACGTCACCGGGCCGTTGCCCCGCCCCGCCGACCCGCGTGCGCCGCCGTCCGGCACCCGCCGCCCGCTCCCGCACGCTCCCCGCCACGCCTCCCACTCAGACAGGTACGCCCTTATGCCCAGTACAGCGAAAGCCGCACCGGCCATGACCGCCACCACGTCACGTGCACGCACCCCGGCCGGGACCATGAACACGACCACCTCCCGTACCGAACGCCCCGAGCGTGTGACCGTGGCCGTCCACGCCGCCGACCCGGTGCTGCGCTTAGGCGTCGTCCAGCAGTTGCGCCAGCGCCCAGAGATCGACCTGCTCGCCGACGCCGACGCCGAACGGGCACAGGTGTCGCTGGTCGTCGTCGACCACGTCGACGACGACGTGGCCGTCCTGCTGCACCGGCTGCGGCACAACACCGACACCCGTACCGGCCTCGTGGTCGCCACCCTCGGCTCCGGGGCGCTGCAACGCGTCATCGAGTGCGGTGTGGCGGCGGTGCTGCGCCGCGCCGAGGCCGACCAGGACCAACTGCTGCGCCTGGTCCTGGCGATAGCCAACGGCGAGGGCGTGCTGCCCGGCGACCTGCTCGGCACGCTCCTCGCCCACGTGGGCAGCCTCCAGCGCTCGGCCCTGGACCCGCGGGGCGTGTCGCTGTCCACGCTGACCACGCGGGAGGCGGACATGCTGCGCATGGTGTCGGAGGGCCTGGACACTGCGGAGATCGCGCGCAAGACCGCGTACTCCGAACGGACCGTCAAGAACGTCCTGCACGAGATCATCACGCGGCTGCAACTGCGCAACCGCGCCCACGCGGTCGGCTACGCACTCCGCAACGGGCTGATCTGACGGGCCCGTCCGGTCACGGCCGGGAACGCGCGCTGCCCGAAAGCGCAGCGCGCGCTTCCCCCGGGTATGGCCCCGCCGCCCTGCCGCGCCGCACGCGGCCTGCCGCAGGGTGGCGGGGGCACATCCGGGTGCCGCACCAGACTGCGAGGGGGACCGTGATGAGAACCGCTGGCCCCGGCGGGCGGTACCGCCTGGGGCGGTTCGGCGTGGCGTGGCTGCTGCTGATCCCGCTGCTCGGGGTGACCGCGGCCGCCGGACAGGACGACGCGGATTCCCCGCCCCGGCCGGCCGAAGCCGCGGACACCCGGGACGCCCCGGACACCCGGATCGCCTACGCCGGTACCCGGCACCGCAGTCTCGGCAAGGTCGCCACCACCACCTCCAGCACCCCGTTCGGCAAAGGCCCGGCCCACTTCGACATCCAGCCGTCCGCCCTGGGCGACCAGCTGGTCTTCGCGAGCCGCCGCGACGAGAAGAACCCGCAGATCTACCTGCGGTCCGCCGACGGATCCGTACACCGCCTCACCCGCGGCATGAACGCGGCGCACCCCCGGCTGACGCCGGACGGCCGGTTCGTCGTCTTCGACGCGGCCGGACCCGGCGGACCGGGCGGCCGGGCGCAGCGCGACCTGTGGCGGGTGCGCACCGACAGCACCGGCCTGACGCGGCTGACCGACACCCCCGACGACGAGGAGAGCCCGACGGTCTCGCCCGACGGGCGGCGCCTGGCGTACTCCAGCGACAGCGACCCGGCGGCCGGACCGCAGATCTACGTACGGGACCTGGCCGGCGGCGCCGCCACGCGGCTCACCGACCCCGCGAACGGCGCGGCCACCGAACCGGCGTGGAACCCGGTCGGCGACGACGCCCACCGCAAACTCGTCGCGTACACCGCGACCACCACCACCGCCGACGGACAGACCGTACGCCGGCTGCGGCTGACGGACGGCACCACCGACGGGCCGCTGCTCGGCGGCACGTACGCGACATGGCGTGCCCACGGGGCGGCGTGGCTGCCCAACGGGAACGAGGCGCTGTTCCTGAGCCCCGAGATCACCTGTGACTGCGAGGGCAACTACGACCACGTGTTCCGGTCGACGAAGCACTCCGACGCGACTCCGGCGCTGGTGCTCGACGAGGACCGGGAGGTGCTCTCGCCCACCTGGCTCGGCCCGCTCGCCGGCGGCGGTGCGGTGGTGGAGCGCACCTCGGCGGCCGACCCCGCCGACGACCGCCTCTCCGGCGCGCACGTGGTGACGCTGCAGGACGTCCGGGCGGACGGGGCCGACCCGCGCGACCTGGGCCTGACGATCCTCAACGAGGACCCGGAGGCCGACACCAACCGCGACCGCTCCAAGGACCCGCTGTTCCGGCCGAGGGCCGGCTACGACCCGTGGACCGAGCGGCAGAACTACACGCCGGACGGCCGCCGGATCGTGGTGACCCGCTTCGAGACCGACGCCGAGGGCCGGCGGATCCAGCGGATCTGGACGGTGGACGCCGACGGCTCCGACCCGGCGCCCATGCGGCTCGCGGGACGCGGCCCGGCGGACTGGGACACCGACCCGACGCTCTCGCCGGACGGCAAGTACCTCGCTTTCACCCGGACGTCGCCGGGCGGGGTCGCCGACGCAGCGGGTCCCAGCCGCATCCTCATCGCCGACGCGGCCAACGGCGCGATCACCGGCGAGATCACCCCGCCGGCCGGGGAGCTGCGGGGCCAGGACGCCCAGCCGACGTGGTCCCCCGACGGCACCATGCTGGCCTTCACCCGCAACCACGTGATCGGCGGGGACGGCGGCAACAAGCACATCTGGACCGTGCCCGTGAACGACCTGGACCGGCAGGAGGACCTGAGCGAGAGGAACTGTCCGGGCGCCTGCGAGGTCATCGACGACAGCCCGGCGTTCTCCCCGGACGGGCGGAGCATCGCGTTCAACCGCGAGAACGGCGACGGCGGGACCGACGAGCGCAACGGCCTCCTCCTGACGTCCGTGTCGGGCGAGGAGTGCCGGGTGCTGCTGCCCGCCGCCGTCGACCTGCCCGGCGCCTGCCGCCGGCAGCTGCCGGACACCTCGCTCACCGGCCCGCACCAGCCGCGCGACGCCGCCTGGACGGCCGACGGCACGGGCCTGGTGTTCAGCGCCCGCGCCACAGCCGAGGTCAACAGCCCCGAAAAGCTGAACGTCCTGGACATCGGGACCGGCGACCTCACCCCGCTCACCGGCGACCTCCCGGGCCGGCAGAAGGAGCCGAGCGTCCAGCCGTCCGCGGACCTCGTGCTCCGGGCGCCCGGCACCGTCGCGCCGGTCACCGTCGGCCGTTCCACCACGGTCCGCGTCGACGTGGTGAACAACGGCCCCGCCGCCTCGCCCGGCACCCGGCTGACCGTCGCACCGCCGCCCGGCGTCCGCGTCACCCGGCTGACTCCGCCCGACGGCACCTGCGACGCCGCCTCCCTCCAGTGCGACGTCGGCGTGGTGCCGCCCGGCAGCACCGTCCCGGTGGACGTCACCCTCACCGGCCTCACCCCCGGCGACGCGCCGGTCGACTGGTCGGTCACCGGCACCGTCCTCGACCCGCGGCCCAGCGACAACGCCGGCCGCACCGTGGTGCCGGTGCGCGAGGCCGCGCAGCCGCCGACCAGCCCGCCGCCCACCACCGTGCCGCCCACCACCCCGCCGCCCGGCCCCCCGCCGCCGGAACCGCCCCCTCCCGCCGCCGGGCCCGGCGTGCGCGTCAGCGCCCAGCCGAACCCCGGCTACGTCGGCGGCCGGGT
>NZ_VCNP01000036.1 GCF_006782915.1 Streptomyces calvus | reverse complement strand
GCAGCCGCCGACCAGCCCGCCGCCCACCACCGTGCCGCCCACCACCCCGCCGCCCGGCACCCCGCCGCCGGAACCGCCCCCTCCCGCCGCCGGGCCCGGCGTGCGCGTCAGCGCCCAGCCGAACCCCGGCTACGTCGGCGGCCGGGGGGTGGTGACGTACACCGTGCGCAACGGCCGCAACGCGCTGGCGACCGGGCTGCGGCTGCGCATCGGGATACCCGGCGGCATCCCGAACAGCGGTCCGCCGGCGGGCTGCGACGCCTCCTGGCGGTGCGCGCTGCCGGACCTGGAACCGGGCGCGAGCACCGTCGTCCGGGTCGTCCTCAGCCCCGACAAGGCGCTGACCGGCCGCGTCACCGGCGACCTCACCACCACCGGCACGGACGCCGACCGGAGCGACAACACCGCCCGGCAGCGGCTGCGCATCCTGCAGCCGCGCATCGTCGCGGTGCCGGAGGTCGGCAAGCCCGGCTTCGTCACCTCCGTACGCGGCAAGGACTTCCCGCCGGGCGTGCCGGTGCGGTTCGCCTGGAAGCCGGGGATCACCGCGGCGGCGGCACCGACCGTGCCGAAACCGGACGGCACGTTCATCGGCCAGCTGCTGATCCTCGCCAAGGACCAGACCGGGCCGCGCGTCATCACCGCCAGGGGCCCCGGTTTCTCCCCGGTGAAGACCGACTTCCTGGTGGTCAGCGGCACCGTGCAGCCACCCGACGAGGTGACCCGCCGGTGATCCACGAGGTCGACGAGGCGCTGCGCCGACTCCTCGGCGAGTCCGGCCTGGAGACGTCCGGCGTCGAGGTGGTCTTCGACGCCCCCACCCGCGACTGGGCCGCGCGCCGCAGCGCACCGACGGTCTGCGCCTTCCTGTACGACATCCGCGAGGACACCGCCCGGCGCGGCAGCGGCGCCGGAGAGGTGTACGACGCGGACGGGCACCTCGTGGCGCGGCGCACCCCGCCCCGCTGGTTCGAGCTGACCTACCTGGTCACGGCGTGGGCGAGCCGCCCGCAGGACGAACACCGGCTGCTGTCGCAGGTGCTCGCCTGCCTGGTGGCCACCGACACCCTGCCCGCCCGCCTGCTCACCGGCACACTCGCCGAACTGGGCCTGACCGTGTCGCTGGACACCGCCGGGGCCGGGTCCGACGCACCGGCCGCCGCCGACGTGTGGTCGGCGCTCGGCGGGGAGCTGAAGGCGTCGCTCGCGGTGCGGGTACGGGCGCCGCTCGCCGGGGCGGCCACGGCCGCCGCGCCGCCGGTCACCGAAGGGCTCGTCGTACGCGCCACCGCCCGGCACGAGAGCGGGGACGCGGAACCGGGACGCCGGTTGCGCTACACCGGGGCCGGCGACCCGGGCCCGCAGGGCTTCACCGCCCCGCGTGAACGAGGCGCCGCGCCCGCCCGGCGACGCCGCCGGGGAGACCGCCAGCCATGACGCACCCCGCGGAACCCGTCGCGGACGACGCAGCCGCCGACTCCGCCGCAGCCGCCGACTCTGCCGACTCCGCCGCAGCCGTCCACGGGGACGCCGATGTTCTGTGGATCCGTCTCCGTGCCGTCGAAGGGCGGGTCCGGCACGCGGTCGCGGTCCGGCGGGCCGCCGACCCCGACCCCGACGACCCGTACCGCGGCCAGTACCTCACCCCCGACGCGGTGGCCCGCATCCTGGACACGCCGGGCGGCCTCGACCTGCCCGCCCACGCACCGTGGCACCCGCCGGCCGGTTCCGTCCTCGGCGCACTCGCCGCACGGTTCGGGCTGACGCCGCTGGACCTGGACCTGCTCCTGGTCGCGGTCGCGCCCGACCTGGACGCTCGTTTCGAACGGCTCTACGGCTACCTCAACGACGACCTGACCCGCCGCCGGCCCACGGTCGGACTCGCCCTGGAACTGTGCGGGCTCGCCGGCGCGTCGCCCGCCCGGTTCCGCCTCGCCGCCGGGGCCCCGCTGATCGCGCGCGGCCTGCTGGAGGTCACCGAGCCGGAACGGCCGCCGCTCTCCCGCGTCCTGGTGGTCCCCGACCGGGTCACCGCGCACCTCCTGGGCGACGCGCGGCCCGACGCCCGGCTCGCCGGCGTACTCGACGAGGCCCGCGACGACCCGACCGCCGGGCCCGAGGACGTCCACCGGACGGCGGCCGCGGCCGGCACCGGCCTCGTCCACCTGCGCACCCGGGGCGGCGACGCCGAGGGCCTGGCCACCGCGGCGCTGCGCGCGGCCGGACGGCGCCCGCTCGTCCTGGACGCGGCGGCGCTCGCCCGGCGTCCCGGCGACGTACCGGAGCTGGCGCGGGTGGCCGCGCTCGAAGCCCGCCTGACCGGTGCCGGAATCGTCCTCGGCCCGCTTCAGGCGCTGCCCGCGGAACCCGCCGAACGGGCCCGCACGCTGCGCACGTTGTGCACGGCACTGCGGGGAATCCCGCTGCTGACGCACGGCACCGTCGGCTGGGACCCGGCCTGGGCGACCGACACACCCGTCGTCCTGACCGTGCCGGCGCCCTCACCCGAGCGACAGGCCGCACGCTGGCGCCACGCCCTGGAACGGGCCGCCGGCGACGGCCCGTTCGACGGCTCGATCAGCGACTCGGCCGACGGTTCGATCAGCGACTCGGCCGACGGCTCGATCAGCGACTCGGACGGCGGCTCGATGAGCGACTCGGCCGGCGGCTCCGCGACCGGCGGCGTCGAGGCGCTCGCCCGTGCCGTCGCCGCACACCGCCTGGACTCCGGGCAGCTGCGCCGCGCCGCCGACGTCGCCGTGCGCACGGCCGCCCTCGCGGGCCGCCCGGTCCGCGCCGACGACCTGCGCACCGCCGTACGGGCCCAGAACGGCGCGGGCCTCGACCGGCTCGCCCGCCGGATCGAGCCGGCCGTCGGCTGGGGCGACCCGGGGCTCCCGCCCACCACCCCCCCGCGGCTGCGCGAACTCGCGCTGCGCGCCCGCCACCGCGAGCAGGTGCTCGGGCAGTGGGG
>NZ_VCNP01000035.1 GCF_006782915.1 Streptomyces calvus | reverse complement strand
CCGGCTCGCCCGCCGGATCGAGCCGGCCGTCGGCTGGGACGACCTGGTGCTCCCGCCCACCACCCACCGGCGGCTGCGCGAACTCGCGCTGCGCGCCCGCCACCGCGAGCAGGTGCTCGGGCAGTGGGGGATGCGGCCCGGCGGCGGGCGGGGGCGCGGCGTGATCGCGCTGTTCGCGGGCGAGTCGGGCACCGGCAAGACCATGTCCGCCGAGGTCGTCGCGGCGGACCTGGGCATGGACCTGTACGTGGTGGACCTGTCCACGGTCGTCGACAAGTACGTCGGCGAGACCGAGAAGAACCTGGAGCGGATCTTCACCGAGGCGTCGGCGGTCAACGCCGTGCTGCTCTTCGACGAGGCCGACGCGATCTTCGGCAAGCGCTCGGAGGTGAAGGACGCGCACGACCGGCACGCCAACATCGAGTCGGCGTACCTGCTCCAGCGCATGGAGTCGTTCGACGGGATCGCGGTGCTGACCACCAACCTGCGGGCCAACCTCGACGAGGCGTTCACGCGCCGCCTGGACGTGGTGGCGGACTTCCCGATGCCGGACTCGGGCCGGCGGCTCGCGCTGTGGGAACGGTGCCTGGGCGACCGCCTGCCCCGCGCCGCCGACCTGGACCTCGCCTTCTGCGCGGACCGCTTCGAGCTGGCCGGCGGCTCCATCCGGGCCTGCGCGGTCACCGCGGCCTACCTCGCGGCGGAATCCGGCGAACCGCTCACCATGCGCCAGGTCGTGACGGCGGTCGCCCAGGAGTACCGCAAACTCGGCCGACTGGTCCTGGAGAACGAGTTCGGTCCGTGGCTGGCGGCGGCGGCCGAGGCGTGAGGATGCCGTGCGACGGGTGGGCAGCGCGCCCGTCCGCCGTCATGGCTTGAGCCGGTCGTCGTTGGTCGCGTCACCGACCATGTGCGCGATGAAGACGGCAAGTGGGGTCCACTGCTCCTTGGGCATCGCATGCTTCCCCAGGTCGCGCAGCTCGAAGAGGGAAAGACCTTCTTGGTCGGTACTCATGGCTCCGAGTCCCTCGTCCGCCCGCTCTCCCTTGTGCCGCGGGTACCCGGGCGGCGGCGACATCGTGTCCTTGAGCGGGAGCGAGGAGGCGTCCGGGACGCGCGCCGAGTGCCCGCCCAGGACCGGGTCCAGCCAGGTGCGTCGCGTCATCCTCGGGTCCAGGCCTTCTTCTGGGTCGACCTCCATCTTGTACGGGCTGCCGAACACGGGTTCGTCGACCGGGAAGCCCACGGTGCCCATGGCGGTGTAGACGTCGTCACGGTGGTTCGACAGCCATTCCTTCGCTTCCTCCGACATGCTGCGGTGCATGCTGAAGAAGTCGGTGCGCGGCATCATCGAGAAGAAGTATTTCGGATCCACCAGCTCGCTGCCACGTCCACCGGCGTCGTCCAGAGTCTTCATGATCACTGCGAGGAACCCGGTCACCTCCTGTTTCACGGAAGCCTCCATTGAGGCAAAGCCGTCACCGGCGGCGGCGATCTGCTCGGCCCGATCGTGTGCGACGGGGAGATTGGACAGTCCGTTGGTCACCCGGTTGCTGATCTCCACCCTTTCCTTCCTCCCGGAGTCCCTGGATCGAAGCGTGCGTCCCATCTTCGACGGCGGCGGCTCGTCCGCCTGACGACTCCGGTCGCGGAGTGTTTTCACCAGCGTGCCGATGTGCTCCATTTTGATTCCCAGGGTGGCCTGCGGTTTGGCCTTGCCCTGGCTACCCGTGGTGATCTCGTAGGGGCCCTCGCGGTGATTCTTGGAGGACGTCAGCTTGGTGTGGAACTCGACGATTTCACCCAGGGCTTTCTCCACCGTCGCGATGTCGGACAGCGGTTTGGTGACGAATTCGACGTTGCCGTTGTCGGCGGACACGTAGGAGTCACCCAAAGGAATGAGTGCCTCCTTCGTGTCCTTCTTCAGGTGCTTGCTCGACTCGTCCTCGTCGTACTCGTAGAACCTCCATCCGTCGGTCACTTCGAATTCGAAGCCGACGGCCCGCTGGACCTGGGCGGTGTCGGGCGATGCCACCGGTCCTGCGCCGGGAGCCGTGGCTCCGGTGTCGACGGCGCGAGCCACCGGTACGGGCCCGGACAGCACCCGGCGGGCGTTCGCCTCCGCCTCGTGCTCGAACCGGTCCGACGGGTCGGAGATCGACAGCCCCGACCCGTTGTCCGTGCCCAGGACGGGCCCTCGGCGCTGCTGGATGACATGGGTGAGTTCGTGGGCGAGGGTGTGCTTGTCGCCTCCGCCGTCGCCGATGACGATGTGGCTGCCCGAGGTGTAGGCGCGGGCGCCGATCCCGGCGGCGGACCTCCTCGCGGTCGCGCCGGTGTGCAGTCGGACGTCGGAGAAGTCGGCGCCGAGCCTGGCCTCCATCTCCTGGCGCACCGGCTCGGCCAGCGGTTTCCCGGCCGAGCGCAGCACCTCGTGCACCCCGGGGTCCGGCTGCTCCGGGGCGGGCGTGGCGCGGGTGCGGCGGGCGATCATGCCGGTCACCGCGGCGTTGCCCGCACCGCGCTGCGCCGCCCGGAGCGCGTCGGCGGTGAGCGGGGGCGGTACGGCGGCGGAGCCCGGGGCCGTCTTCCGGCCGGCCGCGGGGCCGTGTGCCGCTGTCCGCTCGTTGTCGTCCTGCCCGGCGCGCGACCTGGACGTCCGCATCCGCTGCCTCCTCGTCGACGCACACCCCTGGCGCGGCCTCCAGTGGAAGACGCGGGCGTACGGGGCGTCCAGGTCCGTACGGGCAGAGCGGGGGCAACGTCGGGTGGCCTGCGGGCGGTCGGCGCGGACAGGGAAAGGCAGCGTTCCTGCCCCCGGCCCTGTCCGCCCGTCCCTGTCGTCGCGGCGCAGCCGCCCCGCAGACTCGGCCTGGACACAGGTGACCCACCCGTACCAGGACGTTAAGGAGCGAGCATGCCGACGTACCTCACCCCGGGCGTGTACGTGGAGGAGGTGCAGTCCGGTGCCCGACCGATCGAAGGGGTCGGCACCGCCGTCGCCGCGTTCGTCGGTTTCGCGGAGACCGGCCCGTTCCACACGCCGACGCTGGTGACCAGCTGGGACCAGTACACCCAGCTGTTCGGTGGCTTCACCGAGGGCACCTATCTGCCCCTGGCGGTCTACGGGTACTTCGCCAACGGCGGCGGCGCCGCCTACATCGTGCGGATCGGCGGTTCCGCCGACGACGCCTCCGCCCCGGCGGCGGGTGCCGGCCGGCGGCGCGGGGCCAGGGCGGCGCAGCCGGTGGAGCTGGGCGGCTTCCTGGTCGCGGCCCGGCCGGGCGTCTCCGGCGTGTCGGTGGAGATCGCCGACGCGGACGGCGAGAACCCGCCGGAGGACCGCTTCAAGGTGGTGGTCCGCCAGGGCGACCAGGTGGCGGAGACGTACGAGGTCTCCACCCGCAAGAACGTCAAGGGGTACCTGGTCGGCCAGGCCCGTGCCTCCAAGCTGATCGAGGTCACCGAGCAGCAGGGCGCCGCGCAGAGCAGGCCCGCCAACCAGACGGTGACGCTGGCCGACGCGCCGGCCGCGCCCGCCGCTCCCGGCTCCGGCGAGGTGGCCCGCCTCGACCCGTCCGAGTACGTCGGTGACGCCGGGGCGCGTACCGGGTTCGGCGGTCTGGAGACCATCGACGAGATCACCATGGTCGCGGTGCCGGACCTGATGAGCGCCTACCAGCGCGGCGACATCGACGCCGAGGGCGTGCGCACCGTGCAGCTGGCGGTGATCTCGCACTGCGAGCAGATGGGCGACCGCGTGGCCGTCCTGGACACCCCGCCCGGCCTGACCGCCCAGCAGGCGCGTACCTGGCGCAACGACGAGGCGGGCTACGACTCGCGGTACGCCGCCCTGTACTACCCGTGGGTGCGGGTCTTCGACCCGGCCGCCGGACGCAACACGACCGTCCCGCCGAGCGGCCACATCGCCGGTGTGTGGGCGCGCAGCGACGCCGAGCGCGGTGTGCACAAGGCGCCCGCCAACGAGGTGATCCGCGGTGCGGTGGACCTGGAGATCCGGCTCAGCAAGGGCGAGCAGGACCTGCTGAACCCGATCGGTGTGAACTGCGTACGGGCTTTCCCCGGCCGGGGCATCCGGGTGTGGGGCGCCCGCACCCTCTCCTCCGACCCGGCCTGGCGCTACCTGAACGTGCGCCGCCTGTTCAACTACCTGGAGGAGTCGATCCTCCTGGGCACCCAGTGGGTGGTCTTCGAGCCGAACGACGACCGGCTCTGGTCGAGCATCCGGCGCAACGTCACGGCGTTCCTCACCGAGGAGTGGCGCCGGGGCGCGCTGTTCGGCCGCACCGCCGAGGAGGCGTTCTACGTGAAGTGCGACCGCGACAACAATCCGCAGGAGTCCATCGACCAGGGCCGGGTCGTCTGCGAGATCGGTGTCTCGCCGGTCAAGCCCGCGGAGTTCGTGGTGTTCCGGCTGGCCCAGTTCTCCGACAGCACCAGCCTCATCGACGAGTGACCCGCGGGGTCGGCAAGGAAAGGTGACGGACAGTCATGGCAACGGGCGATGCTCTTTCCACCCATATCTTCGGCGTGCAGCTCGGCGGCTACCTGGTCGAATCGATCCAGGAGATCAGCGGGCTGACCGTCGAGGAGGACGTCGTCGAGGTCAAGCAGGTCACCGCCGAGGGCAAGCGGATCATCCGCAAGCAGCCCGGCGGCCGGCAGGCGGGCGAGATCACGATCACCCGGGGACTCGACCAGAGCAGCGAGTTCACCAACTGGATCAAGGAGACGCTGAACAACGGCGCCGTGAACACCGCGCGCCAGAACCTCACCATCGAGATCAAGGACACCGAGGGCAACACGGTGCGCCGCATCCAGCTGATGCAGGGCTGGGCCTCCAAGTGGGAGGGGCCGTCGCTGCAGGCGGGCGAGTCGTCCGCGGCCACCGAGACCGTCACCATCGTGTTCGAGGAGATCGTCGTCGAATGAGGCGCCGAACGGTGACGGCGGGCAACCTGGACGAGATCCTCCAGGCGACGGCGCCCGCCCCGGTGGCCGAGCAGCCGGCACCACCCCGTGCCGCCGCCGCGCCGCCGGCACGGGAGGACCACGGGCTGCGCACGGAGTTCGAGTTCGAGCTGCCGCGCGGGTACGTCGACGAGGCGGGCACGGTGCACCGGCACGGCGCGATGCGCCTGGCCACGGCCCGGGACGAGCTGCGGCCCCAGATCGACCTCAGGGTGAAGGAGAACCCGGCGTACCTGAGCGTGGTGCTGCTGAGCCAGGTGATCACCCGGATCGGCTCCATCACCGACGTGCACGCCGGGATCGTCGAGCGGATGTACGCCACCGACGTCGCGTTCCTCCAGGACTTCTACCGCCGCGTCAACAGCGAGGGCCACACCCGGGCGGCGGTGACCTGCCCGCACTGCGAGGGCGGCTTCGAGGTCGACCTCTCGGGTGGGCGCCTGGGGGAATCGTGACGTACGCGCTTCCCCGGCTCCGGGAGGAGATCGCGTACGTCGCCTACCACTTCCACTGGCCGCGCGAGGAGATCCTCGACCTGACCCACGACGAACGCCGGCAGTGGGTGGCCGAGATCGCCCGCATCAACACCCGTGTGAACGAAGGTGGCTGAGCGCATGGCATGGCGGGACAGACTGCGCCGCCGGGCCGCCCGGCACCGGGACACGCCCGGTGCCGGCGGGCCGGGCGGAGGCGACGGCCCGTCCGGCGGCGGCCCCGGCCCGAGCGCGCCCGACGCTGCGGTTCCTTCCGTGCCCGCCGACTGGGACGGCGGCTGGCGCCGTGCCCCGGCGCCGGTGCTCACCGTCTCCCGGGCCCCGCTCGGCGTCAGCGACGGCCTCGCCTTCCGGGCGGGGCTCGCCGCCTGGCAGGACCCGTCGTTCGACGCCGGCCTCGGCCACGCCCTGCTGCCCACGGCCCCGACCGGCCTGGTGCGCGGCGTCACCCGCCCGGCCACCCCGCGGGCCGGCCGCAGCAGCGGGGGACCGCTGCTGCTCCGGTCACTGCGGCCGACGGGAGCGGACGGGGCGCAGGAGGCGGACGGGGCACAGGGCGGTGCGCCGCGCGCCGGTGCGGCGTCGTCCGGTACGCGGTCGTCCGGTAGGGCGTCGTCCGGTGCCGTGCCGTCCGGTTCGGAGCCCGTGGTGGCGCGTCCCGGTGGGGACGGTGCTGCGGGGCGGGGACGTTCGGGCGACGTCCCGCGGAGCCGTGGCCTCACGTCCGCGGAATCTCCCGCCGTACTGTCCGCCTCTCCCTCTCCCTCTACCTCTTCCTCACCGTCCGTCGCCCAGCGTGCGGTGGAGCCCGGCACCGGCCGCCCGCCTGCCGTACCGGAGATCCCGCTGGTGCGGCGAGTGGCGGTGGTCCCTGGCACGGCCGCGGACCGGACCGCGGTCGGCGGGCCCACCGCAGGCACGCGGTCGGGCCCGCTCGAACCGGCCTCCGGACGCGCCTCCCGGCCCCCGTCCGGTACCGGGAGGCGTACGCCTTCCGGCCCGGACACCCGGCGCACCGCGGCCGGCACGACCGGGCCTCGGCCCTCCCGGGACGGCGGGCCGCCGGAGGCGTCCCGGGCCTCCGGCGCCGACGTGTCCCCACCGTCCGCCCGGCTCCGCCCGGCAGGGCCGTCCCTGACCGTCGCCCGCCGCCCGGCCGGACCGGTGCGCCGCGTCCCCGCCCTGCGCCCCACCACCGTCCAGAACCCCGCCGGCCCCTCCTCGACACCCGCACCGACCGCACCGACCGCGGGCTCGACCACCGCCGCGCAAGCCTCGACCACCGCCGTGCAGCGCTCGGCAACCTCCGCGCCGGGCCCGGCCACCCGCGCGCCGCTCGGCGCCCCGCTGACTGAACTCCCGGCCTCCGCAACGCCGTTGACCACCGACGCCCCCGCCCAGCGGTCCACACCGCCCGGCGCCGCGTCCGGCCCGATGCTCCCCGTCGTCCAGCGCCGTGCGGACGGCGCACCCGGCACCGCGGGCTCGTACGACGGCGGGACGCACGGGACGGGCCACGGCAGCCCGGACGGCCCCGCCGCACCGCCCGGCACTCCGCGCCGGACCTCCGCCCGCACCGGCGCACGCGCGCGCGGCGGCCTGGGCGCGCCGCTGCCCGCGCTGCCGCCGAGCGCCGACCTGCAAGGCCCCGCAGCCTCGGGCCCCAACGCCCGGCGGGCTCCCGCACGACGGGACCGGCCGGCCGACGCCGGTCCCGTACGACAGGACCGCGGAGCCCACACCGTTCCCGTGCCGCCCGCGACGGAGCGCGGGCGCACGTCCGCCGAGGCCGCGTCCCGTGCGGCGGGCGGGAGCGGTGCGGACGCACCGCTGCTGGGGACGGCGGACGTGCAGCGCCGCCCCGCAATCGGCTCGTCCGACGCGAGCACCTCGCAGCAGCCCGGCCCCGCGCCCCACGAGAACGGGCCCGCGACGCCCTTGGTGACGCCGTCCCCGGCCACCGCGCCGCAGGGCCCGGTACCGGCCGCCGCCGCAGGCCATGAGGGCGCACGACGGACCGGCACGCTGTCCGGCGGCGGACCGGGCTCACAAGGGCAGCGGCACCGGTCCCCCGCCGCCACCATGGGCCCGCTCGTCGTCGCCCGGCGCGTCACCGAAGACACGTCAGGCACGTCAGGCACGTCAGGCACGTCGGGTCCGTCGGGTCCGTCAAGCGTCTCGGGCGCCCGGCCCTTCGGCCCGGCCGGCCCGGACCCGCTCACGGTCGCCCGCTCGGGGGCGCACTCCGCTTCGACGGCACCGCGCACCCTCTCCCTGCTCGCCGCGCGCCCGCTCGCCCTCAGCACCCGGCCCCCGGAAGGCGCGGCACCGCCTGCCGTGCGCGCCACCGGCCGTCCGGTGGTCGCGGCGCGCTGGCCCGCCCACCCGGTCGCCACCCGCACCGACCCGCCCCACCCCACGACCACCCGCCCCGACGCACCGGCCACCCCACGGAACCGGAACGACCCCGCGCCGCCCACCCGCCGCCCCGCGCGACCGGAACCGGCCCGGCCCGCGGCCGCCCCGGCGACGCCGTGGATCCAGCGGGCCACGGCCGACCACCCCGGACCGCAGGACCCGGGCGTACGAACCACCGGCCCCGCCGCCTCCGTTCAGCGTGTCCCGGTCGTCCGGCCCGCACCGCCCCACCCGGGAACATCCGGGCCCGGGGCCGCCCCGTCCGCCGCCGTACCGGCACGGCCGCTGCCGGTGACCGCCCCGCAGGCACCGCCGCTCGCGGACCGCCCGCCGGTCGCGCCGGCACCGGTCACGGCGGGTGCCGTCCCCGTGGTCCGACGCCGGAGCGCCGCGCTCGGCGGTGCGACCGGCCGGGAGGCGCCACCGGTGCAGCGCACCGGCGGCGGCGACCGCGTACCACCGGGCGTGCCCGCCAAGGCCGTACCGGCGCGCGCCCGCCCGCAGTCGACGCCCGGGTTCGCGTCCGCGTCGGCCACGGCGTCGGCGTCCGGCAGGAGCGCGGACCGGCGCGGCGAGCCGGCACCGGATCCCGGCCCCGACCTGGACGACCTGGCGCGCCGCCTGCTCGACCCGGTGTCCCGGCTGCTCCGCGCCGAACTGCGGCGCGGCCGGGACCGCACGGGCCGCCCCCACGACGGACGCCGCTGAGGCCATCGACGAAGGCCCGGCCGAGGCCACGGACGAGGCCGCTGGGACCACGGAACGAATGAGGTCAGGAAACGGGTGACGGACCAATGACGGACAGCATCTTCGCGACGAGCGTGTTCTTCCGGCTCGCGATCGGCGGCAACGACCTGGGCGCCTTCCACACCTGTTCCGGCATGGGTGCCGAGGTCGAGATGGAGAGCTACGCCGAGGGCGGCAACAACGGCTTCACCTGGCAGCTGCCCGGGCGCGTGACCTGGTCGAACATCACGCTCACCCGGCCCGTCACCGCCGACACGGCGAAGATCGGCCGCTGGCTCGACGAGACGCTGAAGCGGGTGGAGCCCAAGGACGGCGAGATCGTGGCGCTGAAACCGGACCTGACCCGGATCATCAGCTGGCAGGTGTTCGGGATCGTCCCGGTGCGCTGGCAGGGGCCGTCGTTCGACCCCGCCGGCGCGGAACCGGCGGTGGAGACCCTGGAGATCGCCCACGAGGGCCTGCGCCCGTCCTGACCCGCCCGCCCCAGCCGCCCCGCCACGCGTCCCCGTTCGCAAAGGAGGTCCCGGTATGTCCCCAGCGGTCCGCTCCAGCCGGGCCAGGGCCCAGCTGACCCTGAAGGAACCCCCGGCTTCGGTCGGCGCGAAGCCCGGCGGGACGCTCGCGCGGCTCGACCTGCAGTTCAACCCGTCCACCCTGGAACTGCGCAAGACCACCGAGTGGCGGCGTTCCCCCTCCCGGATGGCGGAGCAGTCGGCGCTGCCCGAGTTCGTTGGCAGCGGCCCGCGCGAGCTGAGCCTGGAGGTGTTCCTGGACGCCACCGCCACCCACGACAACTCCGTGGAACAGGCCGTGGAGAAGCTGATGAAGGCCTGTGTGCCCACCCAGGCCAGCCTGGGCCGCAAGAAGCCGGCCAGCCCCTGGGTGCGGTTCGAGTGGGGCACCGCGCGGACGACCTCGTTCGACGGGGTGCTCTCCAGCCTGTCGGTGACGTACACGCTGTTCGACGTGGACGGCAAGCCGCTGCGGGCCACCTGCGCGCTGTCCATCGAGGAGGCCAGCGTCGACCCGCCGGGCCAGAACCCGACGTCCGGCGCGCGCACCGCCCGCAGCACGCACACCGTGGTGGCGGGCGACAGCCTGGCCCTGCTGGCCTGGCGGGAGTACGGCGACGCGACGGCCTGGCGGGTCATCGCGGAGGCGAACGCGGTCGACGACCCGATGGCGCTCGCGCCCGGCACCGAACTGGTGGTGCCGGGACTGCGGGACGCGGGCGGTGAGGAGGAGCGGTGACCACATCCGAGGGGCGGGGCGGCCGGTCGTTCGCCGCGGACCCCGTCATCGAGGCGCCCGCCGAGCTTCCGCCGGTCTGGGCCGCCCAGCTGGTGAGCTGCGTGGTGGACGAGAACGTGGGCCTGCCCGACGCGGCGGTGCTCACCTTCCGCGACCCCGACCACGAGTTCCTGACGGCGACCGGCATCACCATCGGCACCCCGCTCAGGGTGTCGGTGGTGACCGTGTCCGGGCAGGCCCGCGAGCGGCTCTTCGACGGCGAGGTGACGGCCCTGGAGGTGGACCGGGACCGCACGGGCTCCTTCACGGTGGTGCGCGCCTACTCCAAGGCGCACCGCCTCCAGCGGGGCCGGAAGGTGGTGGCGTACCGGAACATGACGGCGGCGGCGATCGTCCGCAAGGTCGCCGCCGGCGCCGGGCTGACCTGCGGGACCGTGGAGGCCGCGCCGGTCACCTACAAGCAGCTCTCGCAGGCGAACGTGTCCGACTGGGACTTCCTGCAGTACCTGGCGGCCCAGAGCGGTGCGCAGGTGCGCGTCGACGACAAGGGGCTGCTGCAGTTCACCCGGCCGAAGAAGGCGTCCGGGGCGCCCGCGCCGTCGACCCCTGCCACCCGGAACCCGATGGTGCTGGAGTACGGGCGGAACCTGCTGGCGCTGCGCGCCGCGCTGTCGGCCGCGGCCGGCGCGTCGCAGGTGGAGGTGCGCGGCTGGGACGTCACCACGAAGCGGCCGCTGGTGGCCCGGCAGCCGTCCGTGGACAGCGACACGGTGGTGCCGGGCCTGAGCCCGGCGTTCGCCGCCCGGTTCGGCAGCTCGGCGAAGCTGACCGTCACGGACACCCCGTACCGCACCCAGGCGGAGACGACGGCGGTCGCGGACGCGGCGGCGGCCCAGGTGAGCGCGGCCTTCGGAGAGCTGGAAGCGGTGGCGGAGGGCAACCCCCGGCTGCGGGCGGGCAAACCGGTGGCGCTCGGCAACGTCGGGCGGGCGTTCTCCGGCAAGTACACGGCGACGGCCGTGCAGCACGTCCTGGAGCCGCACCGCGGGTACCGGACGACGGTGTGGGTGAGCGCCGACCCGGACCGCTCCCTGACGGGCCTGGTGACCGGCGCCGACGCGCCGGGCCGCGGGCCGCGCATGCCGGGCCTGGCGATCGGCGTGGTGACGGACGTCCGCGAGCCGGGCGGCGCCGAGAGCGGCGCGGTGAAGCTGAGGTTCCCCTGGCTGGACGACACGTACACCACCGACTGGGTGCGCACCGTGCAGTGGGGCGGCAAGGGCGGCGGAGGCGTGGTGAGCCCCGAGGTCAACGACGAGGTCCTGGTCGGCTTCGAACAGGGCCTGCTGGACAGCCCGTACGTCATCGGAGGGCTCTACAACGGCGTCGACAAGCCGTCGCCGCACGACGTCCCGCTGATCGACGGCACGACCGGCCGGGTCAACCGCCGTTCCGTCGTGTCCCGTTCGGGACACCGGGTGGAGCTGCTGGACGCGAGGGCGCCGGGCCCGTCCGGTGTCAGGCTCACCACCGGCGACGAACGCCTCGAAGTGTTCCTCGACGACCGGCGGGACCGCATCGAACTGACGGTGTACGCCAAGGGCCGGAGCCCGCTCACCTCGGTCACGCTCGACGGACAGGGCATCACCCTGGACGCGGGACGCGGCGACGTGAGCGTGTCCGGCCGGAACGTGGACATCCAGGGCCAGGTCGGCGTGAAGGTCGGCGGCCGTTCGGTGAGCGTCACCGGCAGCACGGACGTCACCGTCGACGGCGGCCTGCTGGGCGTCCTGAAGGCCAGGCTCGTCCGGATCAACTGACCGCAGCCCAGCCGGATCGACCGACCCGCCTCATCCGACCCGCCTCATCCGACGACCCGCCTCATCCGACGACCCGCCACCTCCGACCCGCCTCATCCGACGACCCGCCTCATCCGACCCGCCTCATCCGACGACCCGCCTCATCCGATCGACCGAACCCGACTCTTCCGAGGAGCAACGCATGCCGGCCGCAGCCCGTACCGGTGACCCCACCGACCACGGCGGTGTGATCGCCACCCCGCCGCCCGGCGCCGCCGCGGCCGTGGCCCGCGTGCTCATCGGCGGCCGCCCCGCCGCCGTCACGGGCAGCCAGCACGCCTGCGCGATGCCGCCGCACGCCGCCACCGGCCCGGCCAACGTGATCCTGCCCAACCCGGCCGCGGCGGTCACCGGGGCCGTCCTGATCGGCGGACTGCCGGCCGCGCGGGCCCGCGACCGGACCGCGTGCGGCGCGACGATCCTGACGGGCGCCCCGAACGTCCTGATCGGGGGCCTGTGATGAGCGAGCGGTTCATCGGGCGCGGCTGGGCGTTCCCGCTGCGGGTCGGGCCGACCGGCGGAATCGCCATGGTCGAACGGGAGCGGGAGATCGAGGAGGCGATCCGCCTGGTGCTCGGCACCGCGCCCGGCGAACGCCCCATGCGGCCCGAGTTCGGCTGCGGCATCCACGACTACGTCTTCGCCCCCGGCGACGGTGCCACCGCCGGACGCATCGCACAGCAGGTGCGCGAGGCCCTCGAACGGTGGGAGCCGCGCGTCGCCGTGGACGACGTGGTCGTCGCCTTCGACGCCGTCGAGGACGGCACCCTCTACATCGACGTGCACTACACCGTGCGCTCCACCAACGACCGGCGCAACCTGGTCTTCCCCTTCTACACGATCCCCTCCGAACCGGGCGCCGACGACGGAGGCGCGGACTGATGGCCCTGCCCTCCCCGAACCTGGACGACCGGCGGTTCCAGCAACTCGTCGACGAGGCGAAGCGGTACGTGCAGCAGCGCGCACCGGAGTGGACCGACCACAACGTCTCCGACCCGGGCGTCACCCTCATCGAGACGTTCGCGTACCTCGTGGACCAGCTGCTGTACCGGCTGAACCGGGTCCCGGACAAGAACTACACCGCGTTCCTCGACCTGCTGGGCATCCGTCTCTTCCCGCCGGCCGCGGCCGGCGCCGAGGTCGACTTCTGGCTGTCGGCACCGCAGCCCGACACGGTGGCGCTGCCCGCGGGCACGGAGGTGACCACCGCGGGCGGTGAGACCGACGAGACCGTGGTGTTCGCGACCACCCGCCAACTGGACATTCTTCCCTCCGAGTTGACGCGTCTGGTGACCGCGTACCGCACCGGTGAGCAGACCGACCGGACCGGGACGCTCGCCGAGGGCCGCGACATCCCGTGCTTCCAGGCGGCGCCGGAGCCGGGTGACGCGCTGCTGTTCGGCCTGCCGACGGCGGTGCCCGGCTGCATCGTCGCCGTGCGCCTGGACAGCCGGGTGGAAGGCGTCGGCGTGGACCCGCGCCAGCCGCCGCTCGTCTGGGAGGCGTGGGACGGCGGCGGTTGGCGGGTGTGCGAGACCGGCGAGGACACCACCGGCGGGCTGAACCGTCCCGGCGAGGTCGTCGTGTACGTACCGGCCGGGCACACGGCGTCGGTGATCGGCGGGACGCGCGCCGGCTGGCTGCGCTGCCGCGTCACCGAGGCGGAGCCGGGCCAGCCGTTCTACTCGGAGTCGCCGACGGTGCGCGAGGCGGCGGTGTTCACCGTGGGCGGCACCATGTCCGTGGAGCACGCCGAGACCGTGACCGACGTACCGCTCGGCACCTCCGAGGGCGTCGCGGGACAGACGTTCCGGCTCGGCCGCCCGCCCGTCCTCCTCGACGGCGAGCCGCCCGTGGTGGAGGTGTCCTCCGCCGACGGCTGGCAACGCTGGGAGGTGGTCGAGCACTTCGGCCGCTCCGGCCCCGACGACCGGCACGTCCGCGTGGACGCCACCACCGGCGAGTTCGCCTTCCCGCCGGTGCTGCGCGAACCGGACGGCACCCTGCGGCAGTGCGGTGCCGTCCCGGCCAAGGGCGCACAGGTGCGGGTGGCCCGCTACCGCACCGGCGGCGGCCCGGCCGGCAACGTCGCCCGCGGCGCGATCTCCGTGCTGCGCAGCTCCGTCCCGTACGTCGCCCGCGTCACCAACCGGGAGGCGGCGCGCGGGGGTGTCGCCGGGGAGACCGTCGAGAACGCCAAGCTGCGGGCCCCGCAGGCGCTGCGGATGCAGGAACGCGCGGTGACCGCCGAGGACTACGAGATCATCAGCCGCCGGGCGGCGCCCTCGGTGCGCCGGGTCCGCTGCCTGCCCGCCGCGGACGGCGCGGGCGCGGTACGGGTCCTGGTGGTGCCGGACGCGGTGGCCGACGAGGGCGACGACCGGCTCCGCTTCGAGCAGCTGATCCCCTCGGACCAGGTCCTCGAAGCGATCACCGCGAGCCTCGACGAGCGGCGCCTGATCGGCACCCGTGTGGTGGTGGAGCCGCCGGTCTACCAGGGCGTCACCGTGGTCGCCCGGCTGCTGGCGGCGCCGGGCGACACCGACGCGGTGCGCGAGGCGGCGCTCGACGCGCTGTTCCGGCACCTCAACCCGCTGCACGGCGGCCCGGACGGCCGCGGCTGGCCGTTCGGGCGGCCGGTGCAGTACGGGGAGGTGTTCGGGGTGCTGCAACGCGCCGGCGGCAACGCGCTCGTGGAGGAGATCCGCCTCTTCCCCGCCGACCCGATCACCGGCCGGCGCGGCGCGCCGACCGACCGCATCGACGTGGCGCCGGGCGCGCTGGTCTTCTCCTACCAGCACCAGGTGGTCGTCACGGCGACCGAGCCGGGAACCGGGGGAGAGGTACGGGGATGAGCGTCGCCGACACCGCCGTGGAAGCGGAGGCACGACGATGAGCCGCGCCGCCGTGCCCGGCCTGCCGAGCAGGCACCCGATCGGCGAGCAACTGCCCGCCGTGTACGCCGACGACGACTTCGCGCAGCGGTTCACCGCCGGCCTCGACACCGTCCTCGCTCCCGTCTTCGCGACCCTGGACAACCTGGCCGCCTACCTCGACCCGCGGGTGACCCCGGCCGACTTCCTGGCCTGGCTGGCATCGTGGGTGGGCGCCGCCGACGACCCGCGGCGGCCGGTGGAACTGCGCCGCGAGGCCGTCGTCCGCGCGGTGGAGCTGCACCGGTGGCGCGGCACCGGCCGCGGCCTGGTCGAGGGCCTGCGGCTGGCGCTCGGCGTGCACGCGGAGGTGACCGGGGACGGCGGCGCGGTGTGGTCGAGCACCCCCGGCGCCGACCTGCCACCACCGTCCAGCACCGGGCCCGTGGTCCGCGTGTGGCCCGGCCGCGAGGCACGGGTCGACCCGGACAGGGTCCACGCGATCGTCCGCGCCATGTGCCCGGTGCACACCGTCTGCCGGGTGGAGATCCTGCCCGGCCCGCCCGCCGACGAAGGGAGGTGACGCCGTGCGCGCGTGTCCCTCGTGCGGGGCGTCCAACGACCCCACAGACGACTTCTGCGGCAACTGCGGCGCGTACCTCGGCTGGTCGGACTCGAGCCCCGCCCCGAGCACGCCCCCGCAGCCCTCCACGCCCACCCCGGCGGACGAGTCGACGCCCGCCGCACCTCCCGAGGCCGGTGAGGCAGGCGCCGCGCCCGCCGACGGCTCACCCTCCGGCGACCCCGAGAAACCCGCCACCGGCCGCCCCGACCCCACGAGCGCCCCGCCCCGGGCCACCCCGGCCGCCACCCGCACCGACCGCCCCGCACCCGGCTCCGCTGCCCCCGGCCCCGCAACACCTCCCCCCACCCGGCCCCCACACCCCACCGGCCCCGATCCCGCCGCCGCATCCGGAACGAGCGCACGACCCCCCGGGCCCCCGCCGGCACCCTCGGCCCGCACCCCCGCCGCCCCGACACCGGACCCGGTGCTGCCCGTACGCCCCGCGAAGCCGGTGGCCCCGCGTCCCGTCGTACGACCGGCAGCGGCGGTGCCGGACGAAGGGGCGGGCGTGCCGTGTCCCGCCTGCGGCGCGCTCAACGCGCCGGGCCGCCGCTTCTGCCGGCGCTGCGCGACCGCGCTGAACCTCGCCCCGAAGGCCGCTCCGCTGCCGTGGTGGCGGACCGTGTGGCCGCTGCGCCGCCGGGTGCGGGCCGGATCGGGCCGCGCGGTGCGCCTCCTGGTGATCCTGGCCGTGCTGGCGGCGCTGTGCGTCGGCGGCGTCTGGCTGCTGCCCGCCGGACGCGCCCTGGTCGAGGACACCCGGGACAAGTTGAGCAAGCCGAAGCCCGTGACGCCCGTGTCCGTCGAAGCGAGCGCCGAGATCCCCCGGCACCCGGCGACGAACACCACGGACGGCCTGAGCAACCGCTACTGGGGCGCGCCGGCGGCGGGCGCCTCGGTGACCTACACCTTCCGCAAACCGTTCCGGCTGATCGACCTGAGCATCATCAACGGCGTGTCCAAGTCGCCGGACCAGTACGACCGTCAGGCCCGCGCGCTCCAACTGGACATGGAGGTGACGACGCAGGACGGAGAACGCCACCACAAGGAACTCACCCTCGCCGACAAGGCGGGCCCGCAGACGTTCCCCACCGGCATCAGCGACGTGACGTCGATACGCCTGGTCCTCCGCTCACCCGTCGGCCTGTCCGACGGCCGCCACCTGGCCCTGGCGGAGGTGGAGTTCTTCCAACGCGGCTGACCGGCAACCGTCTCCCACACCACCGTCCCCACCCCCCGTCAGCCCCCCGCACCCGCACCACCTCCACCCTCCTCCGGGCCGGCGTGGCGCACACAGGACACCACGACCACGAAGGGCCACAGCGACTGAAGGGCCGTCACAAGGCGTTCGGCGACCCCGGGGGCACCCTGACGCTGCATCTCGATCAGGAACCAGGCCGCTCCGACACCCATCACGACGGTCGCCGCGAGCGAGGGCACGGGCCGCAGTCCCCACGGCGCCGTCCCACTGCGGTGCGCGGCCAGCACCGGCCAGACCGCCAGCAGCACGAAGCCGACCACGGCGACGGAACCGTGCCGCAGCGAGCCGCCGCTGCTCGGCGGCGGGAGCAGAGCCACCACCCACGCCACCACTCCGCCGCCGCCCAACGCCACCCGCCCGGCGAACGCGGCCGCCCGCAGCCCCCAGGCGGTCAGCACATGGCAGACCCCCAGGGCGAGCAGCGCTCCGGTCATCACCCAGAACCCCGCCGCCCCGTAGGCCGCCAGGACGCTGATCGTCTGGGTGACGGGGTCGTAGGCGGGCCCTTCGAGAAGCGCCGCGACCGTCCAGCCCGCGATCAACAGGACAGGCGCGCACACCGACGAAAGCAACGCCCACCTGGGCACAGGTCGCACCGACTCACCGTAGAACGCCCGGTCTCCCCCACGCCGCCGCCGCGCCCAGCGGGACGTGGCCGCACCCAAGCCGGTGCCGGACGGCATGCCCGGCTCCTGCGGTGGCCGCGCAGCAGAAGCGGGCACGGCCGCGCGGGACGCCTTGCCGGACGTCCTCCCACCACCGGCGGACACGCCTCAGGACGCAACCGGCCAGGGACCCTTGCGGCCGGCTCTTCACTCTTCCGGCACCCCCGAGGCGCGACGAGAGTGGTTCCCGCCACCGGGCGCCGCTCCCGTGAACATCCCGCTCAGCTGCACCTGCAGGGCAGCTGCGCGGGTCAGGGACGTGCGTGCGCCCACTCGACTTCCGTGCCGCAGGAGAAACCGTGAAGCTGAGCAATGCCGTGCGCCGTACGTCCGCCGTCCTCGCCGTCGGAGCGATGTCCCTGGGCCTGGTCACCGTCACGGGCGGGACCGCACAGGCCGTCGCGTCGTGCACCGGTGACGTGTCGATCTACGGCACCCTGTCGGACGGCAGGCTGACGTACACGCAGATCGCACCGAACACCGGCGACCGCCTGAAGACGCTCATCGGCCCCGGCCTCGGCTTCACACCGAAGGCGATGGCCACGCTCAACTTCAACACGGTGCTGGTCACCTCGACCACCGGCGACCTCTACCGCGTCGACGTCCAGACCAACAACACGTCCCTCGGCCTCGCCGGGGTCGTCAAGATCTGGGACGGCGGCTGGACCTTCGACAAGATGGTCTACGACGGCGCCGGCCACCTCTACGGCACGGTCGACGGACAGCTCCACCAGTACCTGGTGTCGCAGGACAAGCCCGCCGGGTCCGCCCACATAGGTCAGCACGTCGTGATCGACACGGGCTTCGTCCTGAAGACCCTGGCCGCTGCGGGCGACGACCGCATCATCGCCTCCACCTCGGACGGACGCCTGCTCAGCTACAAGATCAACGGCGTGAACGACTGGGACCGCGCGGTGCTGAAGACGAGCGGCTGGTCGGCGGTCGACTCGCTGTCCTCGCCCGGCGGCGGCCTCTACTACGGCCGGACCAACGGCGGCCTGTACTGGTACCACGACGCCGACCCGACCGACGCGGACGGCAGCGACATCGCGTACCACCCGAACGACCCCGTCGACGCCTCCGGTTGGACGCAGACCCTGCTGTCGGCCTACGCGGACAACTGCGCCTACGTGCCGGCGGCCCCGCCGAAGTCCGTGCAGGGCGGCACGATCCATCGCAGCGAGGTCATCACCCGCGCCAAGGACTGGTACAGCCGCAACATCCAGTACAGCCAGAGTGCCTACGCCACCGACATCGAGGGCGACGACTCCTACCGCACCGACTGCTCCGGCTTCGTGTCCATGGCCTGGCACCTCACCACGTCGCTGACGACGCAGACCCTCGCCGGCGCGAGCACTCAGATCTCCAAGGCCAACCTGAGGCCGGGTGACGCGCTGAACTCCAGCAGTGAGGGTCACGCGGTCCTCTTCGCGGGCTGGAAGGACCAGGATGCGGGCACCTTCTACTACTACTCCCAGAGCAGCCCGGAGTCGGACATGAACTACAGGACCGCGAACGTGTACAGCGGCACCATCGACAGCCACGCCGCCTCGTCCTACGTCGCCCTGCGCTACGACAAGATCGCCTGACGGACGGCGACCGGCACGGCGACAGGGCGGTTCCCCCTCGACCGAGGGGAGGACCGCCCTGTCGCCGTGCCCGTACCGCCGGTCTAGTACCAGTTGTTCGCCTGCCAGAAGTTCCACGCGTTGCACGGGGAGCCGTAGCGGCCGTCGATGTAGCTCAGACCCCACCGGATCTGGGTCAGCGGGTTCTCGTGCCAGTCGTCGCCCGCGACGTCCATCTTCGAGGCGGGCAGCGCCTGCGGGATGCCGTACGCGCCGGAGGACGGGTTCGTGGCGTTCCAGCGCCAGCCGCTCTCGTGGTCCCACAGCTTCTCCAGGCAGGCCCACTGCGTGGAGTTGGCCCAGGCCGCGTCCTTCTCGTTCATCAGCTGCCGCCCGGCCGCCTTGACCTCGCCGATGTCGTTGCGGTCGACGCTGTCCACGGACGTGGTGCAGCTGTACGTGCGGGGCTGCGCGGACAGCAGCTTCTGCGTCCAGCCGCTGGTGTTGACCGGGTCGTCGAGGTGGTACGTGATGTCCGCGCCGGAGCCGTCGGCCGGGTTGGCGTCCTTGTACCAGTACATGGCTCCGGTGGAGAGCCTTCCGTAGTACAGACCGCCGCCCGGCGAGACGAGCTGGTTGAAGCCCGACCAGCCGGACGACTTCAGGGTGTTGCTCTTCCAGGAACCGGCACCGGCGACGGTGTAGTCGAGCAGCCGCCCGTCCGAGGTGGTGGCGCCGAGCCGGTCGTCGCCGGTCGCGGTGAGGGTCTTCAGGACGAAGCCGGTGTCGATCTCGGTGCGTACGCCGATGTGCTGGGAGCCGGCGGGCTTGTCCTCGGTGACGTTGTACCGCAGCAGCAGGCCGGCGGCGGTCGTGCCGTAGAGGTGGCCGTAACCGTCGTAGGTGAGCTTGTCGTGGGTCCAGCCGCTGTCGGCGATCCGTACCGGCGGGTTCAGCAGGGCGAGGCTGGTGTTGTTGGTCCTGATGTCGACGCGGTAGAGGGCGCCGGTGGTGGAAGTCACCAGGACGGTGTTGAAGTTGAGGGTCGCCATCGCCTGCGGCTCGAAGCCGAGGTCGGGTCCGACGAGCACCTTGGCGAGGTCGCCGGTGGCCGGGTTGATCTGGCTGAACGTGAGCCTGCCGTCGGCGAGCACACCGTAGATGTTGACGCCGCCCGAGCAGGTGGTGGCCGCGTCGGCGGTGGGGGCGGTCACCGTGAGGAGTCCGGTGCCGAGGGCGGCGGCGGTCAGCAGGACCGCGGATCTGCGGCCGCTGGTACGTCTGTTCTTCACTTCTGTTCCCCCCGCGGTGATTGAGGTGGGTGCCCGTGCGGACGAGCAGGGCAGGCGTGGTGCACGAGCCGGCGGTGGGACCGCGGCGGCGGCCGTCGGGGCGGCGGGCGGCTATTGCCAGCCGGCGTCGTCGGCCGGGTCGGCGAGAGCCGGGGCACCGACGAGAGAGGCGACCGCGGTGGCCCTGGAGACACGGGTGCGAGGCATGGCTGTCCGTTCCTTCCGGGAAGAGGTGACGGGTCCGGCCCGCTGTCGCGTCCCGCGGTGACGCGCGTCCTGGCCGGTGATCCCAGGTTCGTCGCCGCCCGGGCCCGTGAGAAGGACTCCCCGGTGGACGGAAAGGGCCTTGGACGAATGCGTCCACGCGGGCCGCCTCAGTCCACCGGGTGCGCCTCGAACGCCAGAGGCACCAGCGGAACCTCCGCACCCGTCAGTCGCGCCGCCGCCAACTGCGGGACCGCGCCCACCAGTCGGCCGCAGACGCGGACGGCCCGTTCCTCGGCCTCCTCCAACCCGTCGGCCAGCAGATAGAAGCCCAGAGTGAGCCGGGAGGCGGAGCGGGGATGCACGGCGACGTGCTCGACACGGTCCCCGTCGACGATGGCCGAGCGCACCAACCCGCGCACACCTGGCGGCAGATGCGCGCCCGCAGGGAGTTCCAGATGCGCGTGGACGAGGTACATGCGCTTCAGCGTCTCAACGGAAGAGGCCGACGGGCGCACTCGCCGGATGGCCGATTGCGGCCGTGGCCCGTTCCGTCCTCACCCTGTGCCGAAGCGCTGCCGTTCTGCGAAGATCGCGACTCGACAGGGGACGTTGTGTGCAGAAAACGGGGGGCTCACGTGCTGACTGCACTCGGACTCGACTCCGTCGCGGAGACGGTGTACCGCACCATGCTCAGACACCCGGCCGCCGGCGTCGCGGACCTCGGCCACGCCGCGGGGCTGCCCGAGGAGGAGATACGCGAGGCCCTCGACACCCTGAGCGAGCTGGCGCTGGTGCGCCCCGCCGCCGGGGACGCGGGACGGCTGCGGGCGGTCTCGCCGGACATCGGCATGGAGATCCTGGTGGCCCGGCAGCAGGCCCGGCTGGCGGCGCAGCGGCAGCGCCTGGAGGCCTCGCGGGCGGCCGCGGCCCAGCTCATCTCCGAGTACACCGAACTGCAGCCGGCCGGCAGCCATCCCGGTGTGGAGCACCTGGTGGGCCTCGACCGGATCCGCGACCGGCTGGCCGCGCTCCCCCGCGAGGTGCGTGAGGAGTTACTGACGTTCGCGCCGGGCGGGCCGCAGACCTCGGAGAACATGGCCGCCTCCCGGCCGCTCAACCAGGACCTGCTCGGCCGTGGCGTGCGGATGCGCACGATCTACCTGGACAGCGTGCGCACCAACCGGCCCACCGTCGAACACGCCAACTGGCTGGCCCGGCTCGGCGGCCAGGTCCGCACGGTGGCCTCGCTTCCCACGCGGATGATCCTCATGGACCGGCGGATCGCCATGATCTCCGTCAGCAGCGACGACACCGCCGCCGGCGCGGTCCTGCTGACCGGACAGGGCATGCTCACCGCCCTGTGCGCGCTCTTCGAAACCACGTGGGAGTCCGCGCAGCCCCTCGGCCGGGTCGTCCCCACCGACGCGCACGGCCTCACCGGCCAGCAGGCCACCACCCTGCGCCTCCTCGCCGAGGGCCACACCGACGAGGCCATCGCCAAACGCCTCGGCGTGTCCCACCGCACCGCCCGCCGCATCGCCTCCGAACTCATGGACCGCCTCGGCGCCCGCAGCCGCTTCGAAGCAGGCGTACGCGCCGTCCAGCAGGGCTGGCTGCCGCCTCATCCCTGACGTGCGCCACGCCCCGCGGCCGGTGCCCAGGACCGTCGAGGCACTGCGTCCTGGGGGTGGAGGTGCGCCGAAGGCGACACACCTGACACGGCCCCGCTCGGCCGGTTCGCGTCCTGGTCCTGGAGACTGAGCGTCACGTCCCGCGGCCGGCGCCGGCAGGGCTCTCAGGCGGCGGCAGCCGCAGGGCGAGCAGGGCCACGTCGTCGGTGCCGCCGGGCGGCGTGCGGGCGAGCAGGTGGTCGCACAGCGTGTCCAGCGGTTCGTGGGCGAGCGCGAGGGTGTGGCGGCGCAGACGGGCGAGTCCGGTGTCGAGGTCGCTGCCGGGGATCTCGATCACACCGTCGGTGTGGAGCAGCAAAGTGGAACCCGGCGGCAGCGACCGCACGGCGTCCGGCCGGCTGCCACCGGTGCCCGGACCGGCGCCGAGGAGGAGTCCCTGCCCGGCTTCGAGGTACTGCGCCCGTCCGTCCTGAGCCGGCAGCAGGGGCGGCGGATGTGCGGCGCCGGTCCACCGCAGCGTCCACCGGCCGGTGTGCGGGCTGCCTTCTTCAGCGGCGGCGCCGGGCACGGTTCAGCCCGCCGTACCGCGCCGGTGGACGTCGGGGATGCCGTCGGCGTCCGCGTCGAGGTGCTCCTCGTCCCACAGCCTGCGGTAGATGCTGTTACGGCGCTTGACCAGCACCGCGGCCATGCCGGCGGCGAGCAGTGAGCCGACCAGCACGGCGGCCTTGATCCGCTCGGTGTCCGCCGGGTCGGCGAAGGCCGCCTCGCCGATGAGCAGGGCGACGGTGAAGCCGATTCCGGCCAGAACGGCGAGGGCGAAGACATCGGCCCAGGCGAGGTCGGGGTTGAGCCGGGCCCGGGTGTAGCGGGCGGCGAGGTAGGTCCCCCCGAAGATCCCCAGAACCTTCCCGATGACCAGGCCCAGTACCACGCCCAGCGGCTCGGGACGCGTGAACACCTGGCCCAGCACGGGAGCGGAGATGCTCACCCCGGCGGCGAACAGCGCGAAGAGCGGGACGGCGACACCGGCCGACACCGGACGCAGCAGGTGTTCGGCGCGCTCCCCGGGCGAGGCGTCCTCGCCCGCATCCTGGTCGCGGGCGCAGCGAAGGATCAGCCCGATCGCCACCCCGGCCACGGTGGCGTGCCCCCCGCCGTTGTACGTCAGCGTCCAGACGACCACCGCCAAGGGCACGTACCACCACCATCCGCGCACCCTGAACCGTTGCAGCAGGTAGAAGACGACCAGCCCGCCGGCAGCCCCTGCGAGGGCTGCCGGGTTCAGGCGGCCGGTGAAGAACACCGCGATGACCAGGATCGCTCCGAGGTCGTCCACGACCGCAAGCGTGAGCAGGAAGGCCCGCAGCGCGGTCGGCAGGTGGGTGCTGAGCACGGCGAGGACCGCGAGTGCGAAAGCGATGTCGGTCGCCATCGGCACCGCCCAGCCGTCGGCCCGGCCGCCGCCGACCGCGGCCGTGGCCAGGTAGATCCCCGCGGGCACCACCATGCCGCACGCCGCGGCGACCACGGGCAGGACCGCGGTGGCCGGGGTGCGCAGCCGGCCGGCCACGAGTTCGCGTTTGAGCTCGATCCCGGCGACCAGGAAGAAGACGGTGAGCAGCCCGTCGGCGGTCCAGTGCTGCACCGACAGTTCCAGTCCGAGTGCCGCTACCCCGAAGTGGGCGTCGCGCAGCGCCTCGTAGGTGCCGCGCCACGGGGTGTTCGCCCACACCAGCGCCACCAGGGCGGCGATCAGCAGCACCAGGCCACCGACCGTCTCCGTGCGCAGGGCCCGGGCCACCCGGACGCGTTCCGGCCGGGGCAGGAGCCCGAGGAAGACGGACGGCCCGCGCGGGGCAGCAGACATCGGGAGGACCTCCGGGCCGCCGTGCGACGGGCACGGGCACGAACCCTCTCCGGTGCCTACCGGATGGTCCGGTGCGATCCGGCCCTTGCCGGCGCATTCGTCACATGCCACCCACCGTAGCCCGCACCCAGTCGCCCGGCTGATCAGGAGCAGGAAGGCCGGGAAGGCCGCGCAGGAGTGAGAGCCCCCGAGGGCAGGAGCTGTACCTGTACCGACCGGTGTGGAACCCACCGACGCGGAGGCTGTTGCACGCCGTCTGCCGGCGAAAGTCCGTGGGCGCCGACGCGAGCGCACCGCTGCCGGCCGTGGTGGTCCGCTCCTGCGGGCGCGGATCGAGCACGAGCGGTCCCGCGGGCGCCTCCTCGATCGTCCGCCAGTACGTTCACGACCGCGGAAGCCGCGCACACGGCCGCGTACCTCTGCCGATCAGGGCGTCTCCTCACCGCGTGAGAACCCGGCGGCCATCTCCGTCTGCCCGGTGTTCCGGGAGGTAGCGTGGTGAGAGGGCCCCCTGAAGGAGGCTGATTCCATGCCGTGGTTCGTATGGCTGATCACCGCCGCGGCGCTGGCTGCCGCGGAGTTCTTCACCCTGACACTGTTCTTCGGCCTGCTGGCGGGCGCTGCCTTGGTCGCCGCCGTGGTCGCCGGTTTCGGGATCGGCATGCTCGGACAGCTCGTGGCCCTCGGAGCAGCGGCGGCGGCGGGGCTCCTCATCGTTCGTCCTGTCGCGCTGCGGCTGGCGGAGCAGCCCCTCGTGCGCGAAGGCAGCGATGCGCTGATCGGCAAGCGGGCGGAGGTCGTGCAGGAGGTCACCGCGACCCGTGGCCTGATCAAACTCTCCGGCGAAGAATGGTCCGCCCGCGCCCTCGACGAGAGCCTGGTGATCCCGGTGGGTGCGCTGGTGGATGTCATGGAGATCGACGGCGCCAAGGCCGTCGTCTACCCCCGCGAACTCCTTCCGTGAACCGCTGAACACACAGCAACGGAGGCACTGTGGACCCCGTGGTCATCACCATTTTCGTGGCGGCCCTCGTCGTCGTCTTCCTCGTGGCCTCGACCGTGCGGATCGTCCCGCAGGCCCGCCGCTACAACATCGAGCGGTTCGGCCGCTACCGCCGGACACTGCAACCCGGCCTGAACCTCGTCCTGCCCGTGGCGGACCGGATCAACACCAAGCTCGACGTGCGCGAGCAGGTCTACTCGTCCGATCCCAGGCCGGTGATCACCGAGGACAACCTCGTGGTGAACATCGACACCGTGCTCTACTACCAGATCACGGACCCGCGGGCGGCGGCCTACGAGGTCGCCGACTACCTGCAGGCGATCGACCAGCTCACCGTGACGACGCTGCGCAACGTCATCGGCAGCATGGATCTGGAGGAGACGCTCACCTCGCGCGAGGAGATCAACTCCCGGCTCCGCGCCGTCCTCGACGACGCCACCGGCAAGTGGGGCATCAGGGTCAACCGCGTCGAGATCAAGGCCATCGATCCGCCGCACACCATCAAGGAAGCGATGGAGAAGCAGATGCGGGCCGAGCGTGACAAGCGTGCGGCCATCCTGCACGCCGAGGGGGAGCGGCAAGCCAAGATCCTCACCGCGGAAGGCACCAGGCAGAAGGACATTCTGGAGGCCCAGGGCGCGCAGCAGGCCATGATCCTTCGGGCGGACGGCGAGGCCAAGGCGGTGGAACTCGTTTTCCAGGCTGTCCATCGCAACAATGCCGACCCGAAGGTCCTGGCCTACAAGTACCTGGAGACACTGCCGCACTTGGCGGACAGCGACAACAACACGTTCTGGGTGATCCCGGGGGAGCTGACCGAGGCAGTACGGACCGTCACGCGTGCGTTCGGTGACGAGTCGCCGGCAGGCCCTGCCAGGCCCGTACCGTCCGACGAGGAAGCCACCGCCGGCGTCGACGACGCGTCGGACGACCTCCGAGTCCCGCAGCTCGACGCGGGCTCGACGGTCTCCCTCGACGCCGCCACGGCTGCCGACGAGGCCGAGAAACAGGCCGCCGCCGCGGTGAGCGACGCCAAGGCGGAGGCCGAGGCCGCGAAGTCGCCACAGATGCCGCGCCGAGGGCGGACGTAGCGAGCCGACGCGAACCCGTGTGGAGAGCCGCACCTACGGATCGGCGCCCGCTCTGTCGCTCTGTTCGCCGTAGCCGCCCTGATCGGGATCACACTGGCCTGGTTGGTGTGGCAGGGGGTCCGAGAACAAAAGGGCGGCCTGTTGAGTGGGCCTGCGGACGCAGGTCTCGACGCAGTTCAGCCGGCCTCCCAGGCACGCGCCGACGTCAGCGTAGGCCCGGTCTCTGCTCCGGCCGGAGTCGTCCGACGCGGACCCGCTCCTCGGCCCGAGGGCCGGCCGGGCGGGCCTGGTCCTCGCAGGGACAGCCGTCGCCCGTGGCCGGGAGGCAGCTCCCATGGCCCCACGAAGTCCAAGCCGCCCACCTGCGCCGACGGCGCACCCGCCTCGACCGTGGACGACACGTCGAACGGGCACGCCATGGGCACGTCGGCGACCGCAGGCGCGGGAAGCCCGCCTGGGAAGTAACGCCGAAGCGCCGTAAGCGACCCGCTCCGTCGCGCCGTGCGGTCGATGCGCTCGCCCGGCCGGTCCTACGGGCGGATCAGCGCAGTCCGGCGAAGAGATCGTTCTCGGGCAGGGCCGCGCCGGTGGTGTCCCGGACACGTACGAAGGTCTCCATGCCCATCAGCTCGCCGAACCTCTCCTTCCCCATCTTGAGGAAGAAGATGTTCTCGCCCTGACTGGCATGCGCGGCCAACGCGTCGAACTTCTGACCGCTGAACGCGGTGGTGTCCACCCACGTGGTGATCTCATCGTCGGGTAGGCCGATCTCGGCCATCGCGGCGGCCTCGGCAGGGTCCGGCTCCGGCATGTCCGGATGAAACTCGCGCATGATCTCACCGAACCGCTGCATCCCCGAGCGGGGCATCGTGGTCCAGTACACCTTCGGTGTCAGCGCAACCATCTCCAGCGCCGCCATCGTGATGCGGTGGGCCTGGATGTGGTCGGGGTGGCCGTAGAAGCCGTTCTCGTCGTAGGTGACGACCACATCAGGTCGGTAGTGCCGCATGAGTTCCGCGAGGCGCTTCGCGCCTTCCTCCACGGGGGTCCGCCAGAAGGATCCGGGGGCGTCGTTGCTCGGCCAGCCCGCCATCCCGGAGTCGGCATAGTCCAGCGTCTCCAGATCGCTGACCTTCAGGACGTCACAGCTCGCTTCGAGTTCCTGACGACGCATCGAGGCGACCGCCGCCGGATCGTGCCCCGGCTCGCCCGGCTTGACACCCCCCGGTCCGTCACCGCAACCGCCGTCGGTACACGTCACGAGAACCGTGCGGATTCCTTCCGCCGCGTACCGCGCGAGGACACCTCCGGTTCCTGTGGCCTCGTCGTCGGGGTGGGCGTGTACTGCCATGAGCGTCAAAGGCCGGTCGGTCATGAAACAGTCCTCCTGCGGATATGAGTCCTGGCCCGAGTACGCGGCGGGCGTGCCGCGATCCTGCAGCCCGGATCCTGGTGAGGGCGGACGGCCTTGCGGCCTCAGCGTTCCGCCGTGTGGCGCCGGCCCCTCGGTAGGTGCAACCGCGCCGGACACACCGGCTGTTCCCGGCGCGGCCACTCGGCCTTCCGAGCGTCGGCGTTCAACGCGACCGGGGACAGGCACGACCCGCACGTCTCGGCACCACGTCGCATTCGGCTTCCGTCCGGTGCCGGCTGTGAGATTCCGCCACGGAAGATGAACCGCGCCGACCTCGCCACCACCGTCCGGAAGGCGAAGCACAGCGATCGGCAAGCCACCTGCCGCGCCTCCGGGCACGAGACGGCACGCGGCGGCGGACAACACCAGAGACAGCAAAAAGGCCCGGGTCTGCGACCTGGGCCTTCTTCGTGGAGCGGGTGACGAGAATCGAACTCACGCTCTCAGCTTGGGAAGCGACGGCGCTCGACTGGTCCCTATGTCCCTGTGCAGATGGCATGCGCTCGGCCGGTCGTGCGGGTCGGACACGTTGCTGTTGACCGAAGTTGTCCGCTCTTACGGGAACGCTATGGGCACGGGGCGCGAAGACTGGTGAGCACGGTGCGTTCTCAGGCGGGCACGATGTCGAGCCGGACTCGGTCGCTGTTGGTGGGATCAACGTCGAAACAGTCGGCTTGCCGCAAGTTAAGGAAAACCTTAAACTCGTGAGTGTCGAGGGGAGCCGTCTTGAGCTGGGCGATCAAGGTCACCGATGAGTACGCGGAGTGGTTCAGGCGGCTGATCAAGGAGGATCTCGGTTCTGCCTCCCAGGTCGCCCAGGCCGTTGCCGCTCTGCGTGACGCAGGCCCCACTCTGGGGCGTCCCCTCGTGGACCGGCTGAAGGGATCGGAACTGCATCACCTCAAGGAGCTGAGGCCGGGGTCAGGTGGGCGATCCGAGATGCGAATTATCTTCGCCTTTGATCCGACTCGTTCAGCCCTGCTGCTCCTCGGGGGCGACAAGGCAGGAAACTGGGAGCGTTGGTACCGCGACAGCATTCCTCTGGCTGAACAGCTCTACCGCGACTACACCAGTGACACGGAGGACTGAGGAGTAAGCATGCCCAAGAAGACCCCGCAGGACTGGGAGACCCTGGAGCAGGAGCTGTACTCGGCCGGTGTGGCTCCCGCTGAGGTGGAAGCCGGTTCACGTCGACTGCTGGCGGAAGCCCGTGGTCATCAACTCGCTGAGGCGCGCAAGCAGTATGGACTGGCCCAGAGGGACGTGGCTGCCCGGATGGGCGTGAGTATCGCTCGCGTGTCCCAGATCGAGCATGGCGAGGTCGCCACTCTCGATGTCATTGCACGTTACGTCGAAGCGCTCGGCGGCAGGTTGGACTTGATTGCCGACTTCGGCGATCACACACTGCGGATGCCGGCAAGTGGTGATCAGGGCAGCGAAGCGGCGTAGTCGACCCGAAAGCTTTGCGCGCGGTGAGGCGACGCACCGTTCGGCAGCGTTTCTCGGGAACGGCAGGCTGAGGGCTCTTCCTGTTCGGTCCTGCAAAGCTTGAAACGAACCGCAGGTGAGCGGGATGAACTGGCGTGAGAAGTAGTGACTGGCCGGTCTCAACTAAGCGTCCGTGCCCTCCGCGTGCCCAATCTTCGAGTGCGCGAGGGTGCGAAAAGCGCCGAAGAGTCAGCGACAAAGGACAAACCCCAGGTCGCCGACCTGGGGTTTCGCGCGGAGCGGGTGACGAGAATCGAACTCGCGCTCTCAGCTTGGGAAGCTGCGGCGCTCTGTGCTCCCTAGGGCGCTGACCTGCGCATACAGTTGGCGCGTCCTTCGTCGGGCTCGATCGTTCTCACCGCCACTCCCCGCTGTTCCCCGCTCGATCTGGTGCGCTTGTGGTGCGGTGCTCACACGAATGAGTGCGCAGGAGGCCACCTAATCGACGAGTACTCCACGCTCGCCTCGTCTGTACTGGCAGGTACTGACAGCACGACAGGCCCCCGACTCCTGGTTGAGGGGTGGAGGCCCGATGGTGGCTGGTCAGGTCAGGTTGACGAGGGTGGGTGTCACTTCGTTCTCAAGGTCGTACTCGGAGAACTCCCATGTTGTGACCACCGCTTCCTTTGGAACGCGATAGACGAACTGCATCTCGTCGTCGAAGCCGGGTTGCAGCTGCGCGTTGCATCCTGGGTTGCCGGCGACGTCGTAAAGATCTTCGATCGTGTCGAAGCGTCGGCCCTGATCGTCGATGAGCGCATTGACGATGGGCAGCGAGCACGTCAGGTCCATGCTGGCCTTTCCCTCGTTGCTGACGACGGTCTTGAGTACGACGTATTTGGCGTCGGCGCCTGCGGATTTGCGGGCTCCGGCGAGCACGATGGTGTCGACCTCTGCCACCTTGGTGACCTTGACGACGGCTCCGCCGTTCCGGGCCTGCTCGCCAACCTTGGCGTCTGTGTTCTGGTCGGTTGCTGCTGCGATGTCCTCTTCGACTGTGGCCTCAGGCACGACGGTTTCCGTCACGGTGACGGTGGGCTGTGGCTTTGCTGTGTCGTCGCTGCGGCCAGAGATGACGATCCCTGTGGCGACGATGGCGGCGGCAATGATGGCCGCGCCGCCGATGATGTAGGCGTTGGTGTGGCTCTTCTTGCCGGGCTGAGGCGGCTGAGCCGGCATCGGCGGCGGCGTGATGTTGGTACTCATGATCCCCCCTGGGATGGTGCTGTTGTGAGACGCATCATCCTCTGTGAACGGCTGCACTGACAGCAGTTGGGACCACAGAAGCGGCAAGTTGATGGCGACCACTTCGGGATGCAGCCGCTTTGGTGCTGTTGTAGTCGCGTGGCTGGTGGGGTGCGTGGAACTGGCTGACTTCGATGGTTCGGCGGCGGATCTCTTGGCGCCGGTTCCGGTGATCGTGACGACGTCGGCCTTGCCGAAGCGCGACACCCGCTTTAGGAGAGCGGCTGGGTGATCTGCGGGCTGATCTGCGGCTTCGCCGGCCGAGGAAGTGAGCGGCTACTCGACTGCGGGGCACCGATGTTGACCGTGGCTGCCCCCTGCATCTGGCACGGCAGTGGCACGAACCTCAGCCGACGACAGTCAGCCACGACGGCGGGCGCGCCGACCGACCAGGCGCGCGTATGCCTCGCTGCACCCCTACGGGCCTCAGCCACGCTATCGGGCTTTTTGTCGAGCAGAGTAAGCGGCTACGGCCGGCCCGTGACGACGACCAGAGCCCTCAGCTTGGGAAGCTCGGGCCTCTTGGCGGTGGTTGCTGTGCTGACCTGTGGCGGAGCGGTGTTGGGGTCCTGGTTGCACTCGGGGCGAGTTCCCGCTGTTCTCCGTGGTTTCCCGCGAGGTCTGGCATGCGAATGGCACGGCCATTTCGCCTCGAACCCTCGGGCAGGGAAAGAAGCCTAGAGCGTCAGCGCGTTGCCGGCGCGCTGGGAGAAGGGGTGGCACTGACGCCTGCGGCCCCCTTCTCCTTCAGCTCCTTTTCCAGGTCTCGTCTGGCATCCTGATAGGCCTCTTTCCTCACGTTTTCAATGAAGTCTTGTTCCGCAGTCCTCTCATAATCGCCCAATAGTGGCGTTATCCAAATGCTGATCATTGCAGCCGCGATACCGGCACCAACCGTCATGGCTAGGTAACGCGCGGATCGCATTGCTTGCGTGTTGTCGGGCTTCAGGCTCGCGCTGAGTGAATGACGGATCTTTAGTTCTGGTGCCGGTCCATCTATGAGAAGTTTGTACGTCACCTGCTGTTTTTTGTGAAGCACGTAAGGGTCAATATGTAGAGCGTTGCCGTGGATGCTGGTGGGCGGCACTCGCCGGTTACCTGTTGTGTCCTTACTCAAGACGGAGACGACGCGGGCGCCCATCTGGAACTCAATCGGCTCCCCATTGAAGGAGCTCGCGACGATCTCCCTGTTACCCGTGTTGGTCACTTTAAGGGTGACAGTATGCGGGTGGGCAAGTTGATCCACGCCCAGGCTGACGCTCAGTCCGCTGTGCGTAGAGGACAGCAGGGGTGTGATCTCGACCGAGTACGTGGCTTTGCGGTGAGGCACCGCCGCCCGCCACGTCCACCAGCCGGCGCAGAGTGTGGCAACCACCCCTCCCAGGGTCGCAACAGCGCCTAATGCTGCCGCCCAGTCGGCGGCCAGTGTGACAGAAGCCATGCAGGCCGTTATAGCAGGGTCCAACCTCGTCCAGACAGGTACTAGTTAAAGCCGTGGAGCCGACCGCCCCAGCCACGACGTACCCCTCCTCTGTCTCAAGCGGCTGATCGCTGTAGAGCGCGGCGCGGGCGCCGGCCGGGCTGGAGCGGGGCGGAGACAGGAGCGCAGGCCCGGCCGGGGGCCGGGCCGCGCGCGGTGAGCGAAGCGAGCCGCCTTGAACCAGTAAAGAAGGTTGTAACTCAGGTGGCGTCTGGGATGCGCCAGAGTGGAGCTGTGTACTGCTCCGGACGCCTAGTGAGCAGGAGTTGGCGTAGGTCGCTACGCTGGGAGCCGTTGAGGTTCAGGACCTCGGTGAGGTGGCGGAACGTCGTGTGTGTGACTCCACGGGCGCGGGCATCCGACTCGAACTCGTCAATCTGGCGGAGCACCGTATCGGCGTCGAGTGGCGCCGGCGCCTGGTCCTTCAACCACAGGGCCTTGTTGCGCTCGTAGTCGATCTCCGAGAAGCCGCACACCTCGCGACTGTGGGCTTCGACCTCGTCCAGGGTCGTCGTCGCCATGATGGCTCGGGCAAGGGTGTTGTGGCTCAGCGCCTCGTCCAGGTCGACTTCGTGGATACGCGGGCTTTCGTCCGTGAGCGGTACCGGTAGGCCAGCGTCGCGTACCTCGCAGATGCCGCGCGTCCCCCGGGCCGTCGCCGCGAGCATCCCCGTGGCCTCGGACGGGTGCCACTCCAGGACGTTGCTGATTGGGGCTACGTCCTCCGCCGTGAGGGTGTGGACGGCAGGGCCCAGTGATGGACGGAGATCGTCAGCCGACAGCTCGCCGTCGAGACCGGGGCCGGCGATCAGGAGTCGAACCGGCGCGTTCACTCGGCAGCACGCTGCAAGCGTCACCGCGTCGGCAAGAGGACTCTTCAGGGTCGGTTCGTCGCCGCGGGCGAGGATGTCTCCGCCGACGTCCAGGAGGTCGATCGACTCCGGCGCCAAGTGGGCCAGCAACTCTTCCAGCTGGCGTGTTACGCCCTCGACTCCATGGGAGGGGTCCAGCAGGGCGAGTGTCTGTGGAAGTTCGGAGGCGAGGCGAGGGAGCGTCGACCCTGCCGGAGCGACTGGGCGGGCGGTCGCCGGCACTGACCACACGGACGGGGTGACGGCCTCCAGGCTGGTGAAGTCATGCGCGCCGCGCGGACCCGGTACCGGGTCGATCAACAGGCGGTCCCACGCGTACGTGAGGATCACCGCCTGGTCCTCGTCGCCGTACAGGGCGGCGTGAAGCATTGCGGCGGCGACTGCGTCGCCCCCTCCTCCTGCTGCGACGATCAACCGCGTCATGTGGTCAACATTACGGGCTCTGGTATTTACCACTCACCCTATAGTGGCTAGAGGCCATAGCCACTTGGACGAGGAGGGAACGTGCCGCAGATCGAGGAGGCGCAGCCGAAGTATCTTCAGATCGCTCACCACATCCGCGATCAGATCCTTCGGGGCGACCTGCGAGCGGGTGACGAGGTGCCGTCTGAGCGGCAGTTGGCGGCGGACTGGAAGGTGTCCCGTCCGACTGCGGCTCGCGCTCTTGAGGCGCTGAGTCATCAGGGGCTCGTCGAGAAGCGGCAGGGCTCGGGGACCTATGTGCGCAGCCTGGAAGTCAACCGGCGGGCACGGGAGTTGTACGGCCGGGCCCGTCAGACCGGGAAGATCTACACGCCCGGTGAGTACGCGGTGATCACGTCGGCCGGGTGGATGGACGCACCGGACCACGTCGCTGAGGCCCTCGGGCTGGTGAAGGACCGCCGGGCCGTGCACCGCCGACGGGTGACCAACAACCAGGACGGTCCGATCACCTTGTCGACCTCGTGGTTCGCCCCGGATGTCGGGCAGCGGGCGCCCAAGCTCACGGACCCCGGGCGGATCCAGGAGGGGACCCTGATGTACGTCGAGAACATGACCGGCCGGCAGGGGAGTTACGCCGAGGACCGGATGTGTGCTCGGAGCGCCACCGAGGAAGAGGCCGCTGACCTGGAGCTGCAACCAGGCTCGGCCGTGCTGATCGTTCACCACGTCGTCTACGACATGCAGGACCGGCCGTTGGAGTTCGCCGAGGCGACCTATCCGCCGCACCGTTGGGCGTTCGAACAGGGCTATCCACTGGTGTGACATGACGGTGCGTCAGTTAAGTGAACTGCTTGCGCGACGCGAGTGGCTAATGCCACTATCCAGTAAGTGGCTAAGGCCACTTACTGGAAGGGGGCACGGAGTGGCAGGTCGGCGGCCGGATCAGGGCACGCGCGCAGCATGCCGGGGATGCCGGGGGCGCGGTTGGAAGCGCGTCGCTTCGCGTACGTCGGTGGTCCTCGCCACCGCCAACGACCACATCCGTGCCACATCGAAGCGGCGCTGCCTCGACTGCGACGGCAGCGGCAAGGAGTGAGCGCGGATGACCTACCGGTTCAACCGCTTCCCCAGCGAGGAATCACCGTGGCTCGGGGCAATGACCCTGCATCCGGTTCCGGAGTCCGTCCCTCGGGCTCGACGCTGGTTCCGGAAGTTCATCGCCCCGTACAACCCGGCCTGCTCGGTCGACGACTGTGCGCTGATGATTTCCGAGCTGGTCACCAACGCCATCCTGTACGGACGGGCGGACGAGGAGTGGCGTGTGCGCGTGGAGTGGTTCCGGGAGGAAACCTCGCTTCGCGTAGAGGTGCACAACCCCGGCTTCCCGGCGAACGTGCGTATGCGCCGGCCGGGCGCGAATGACGCGCATGGGCGCGGGCTGCTGCTGGTCGACGCCATGGCCGAGTCGTGGCACTCCGGACCCAGTCGCTTCGGTGGGACGGTGGTCTCCTTCGTGATGGCTGATGCCTGGCCCGAATGAGCGGCAACCCCACCCTGGTGCATCTGTGGATGCGCAACGCTAGTCTGGTTGACCAGTTGACTTGGCCAATCGTGACGGGCGGCGTTCATGGGATATGAGGTGGAGGCCCCCAAGTACGTGCGCCTCGCGCAGACCCTGCAAGGTCGCATCGAGGACGGAACGTACCCGCCCGGTACCCGCGTTCCCAGCGAGAACCAACTTGTCCAGGCGTTCGGGATGTCCCGGCCCACGGTCGTGCGGGCCCTGGAGCTCCTGAAGCGTGACGGCTGGCTGGAGTCCCGGCAGGGGTACGGCACCATCGTGCGCGGTCGCCCTGCGGGCGCCGAGGAGAGAGAACGGCGCGGCCGTGACGTGCTCACGCGTGATGAGTCGCAGACGGCCGGGCGGCTCGTACAGGTCGCCGAAGTATCGGTACCGGCCCGGGTGGCCTCGGTCCTCGGGCTGCCGAAGCGTGCCAAGGCTCTCATGCGCCGCCTCCTGGTCGAGGAGGACGGGGAGGCCGTCGAACTGGTCTCCTCCTACTTCCCTGCCGGCCTGGTCGACGGTACCGATCTGGCGAGTGCCGAGGTGCTGGAGTCCGGTACGCGCACGCACCTGGAGACGCGCAAGAAGGTCCGCTTCGACCACGTGACGGAGCGCGTCTCCGCTCGCCTGCCTGACGCGACCGAACGTGAGCTGCTGGACCTGCCGGACGGCGTACCGGTCCTGAGTGTCCTCGTCATCGCCTGTGACGCCTCCGGGCAGGCACTGCAAGTCTCTGACGTGCTCCTGCCTGCCGACCGGCAGGAACTGGAAGACACCTACCGTCTGAACTGACCCCGGAAGCGGGACCGTTCACCTCGAATGTCACTTGACAAGTCAACCTGTCATCCCTAGCTTCGAACTTGCTAAGTCAACTTGTCAGGTGACAGGTTGCGACTCTCAAGAAGCTCAAGGAGACATCTGTGCGTGTGATCCGTATCGACGCCTCGTCCGCCACCGTCCTCCTCACCGAAGCGCCGGCGCCGAAGGTGCGCGACCGGAAGACCGGGGAGATCGCCAAGGACGCCGTGAGCGGTGAGGCCCTGATGACGGTCGGCGTCGTCTACATCGACGAGGGCGAGTCGTCGCTGATCCAGGTCACCATCCCGGAGAGCGGAGTCACGGACGGTCTGACCGTCGGTGCGCCCGTCTCCCTGCCCGGCCTGGTGGCTCGTCCGTGGGAAAGCGTCTTCAACGGCCAGCAGCGGCACGGCATCGCCTACCGTGCCACCGCCGTCACCCCCGGCGCCTTCCCGATGGCTCAGGCGGGCTGACCGGCATGACCGACTGGTTGACGGTGGCGGAGGTGGGCGGATCGCTCGCTGCGATAGGCGGCGCGGCCTACGCCCGGCACGCCCACCCTGCCGCTTACTGGTCCGCGGTCGGGCTCCCGGCCTCGGTGGTCCGGCTGCTGGCCTCGTACTCCTCGACCATGGACGCCTGCGGCCTGACCGTCGAACCGCCTCGCTGGCGGGCCGTGGCGGTCAAGGCCACCACCCGCCGGGAGATCCGGCCGGTCCCGCCCCGCCGTGGTCTCATCCGGCCCACCGCGACCGGCTTGCGGATGCGGCTTCGGCTGGCTCCCGGGCAGGAACCTGCCGACATCGCCGCCTCGGCGGAGCGGCTGCGGCACGCCTGGGGCGTCCACGCCGTGTACGTACGTGACGTGAAGCCCGGGGTCGTCGAACTGCGGCTCGTCGGTTTCGACGTGCTGCGCGACGTACGGATGCCCCGGCGTGCTCGGGGCGGGCTGCTGCGGGTGCCGGTGGCGCTGCGGGAGGACGCCACCGCGTTCGTCCGGGACTACCGCGCCGTACCGCATGAACTCGTCCTCGGCGCCACGCTGTCCGGCAAGTCCATGTACCTGCGCAACCTCATCGCCGGACTGGCGACTCAGCCCGTGGTCCTGGTCGGCATCGACTGCAAGCGCGGTGTCGAACTGTCGCCCTTCGCCGACCGGTTCTCCGCTCTCGCCGTCGACCAGCAGCAGGCCGCTGACCTACTGCCCGTCCTCGTGGCCGAGATGGAGGACCGCTACGACCTGATCAAGGCCCGGCAGGGCATCGCCCCCGGCACCCCCGACGAACTGATCACCTCGGACATCTGGGGACTGCCCGACGAGGACCGGCCACCGCCCATCGTGCTGTTCATCGACGAGGTGGCGGAACTCTTCCTCGTCGCGAGCAGGAAGGACGAGGACCGGCGCGACGAGATGGTCACCCAGCTCATCCGCCTCGCCCAGCTCGGCCGCGCCGCCGGCATCTACCTGGAGGTCTGTGGCCAGCGCTTCGGCGCCGAACTCGGCAAGGGCGCCACCATGCTCCGCGCCCAGCTCACCGGCCGCGTCTGCCACCGCGTCAACGACGAGGCATCCGCCAAGATGGCCCTCGGCGACATCGCCCCGGAAGCGGTCTACGCGGCCTGCTCCATCCCCGCCGAACGGCCCGGCCTCGCCGCCGTCGGCGACACCTCCGGCGGCTGGTCCCGCATCCGCACGCCGCACCTGACCCTCGCCGAAGCCGCGGCCACCTGCCGCGCCACATCCCTCCTCGCCCCCGACGTACCGGCCCTCGCCCCCTTCCGGCCGTCGACCCCGGCCGTCCCCGTGCAGTCGTCCTGGCCCGTGCCCGCGCCGCACCCGGCCTCGTAGCCCGCACCACTCCCACGGCTGGCGCGGCCGTCCCGCGCCAAGTCCCTACCCCCGCCATGCCTCAAGAAAGGAGACACCCACCGTGTGCCCCGATTGCGAGGACTTCGCCCGTACCGTGCTCCTGCTGGGCCACTTCGCCACGTACGCCGAGACGCCTGGCGCTGACGCGACCTTCGTGGAGGTCGTGGGCCCGGCGCTGGCCGTGTCCCTGCCCGAGCCTCCGCCGGGCCTCTTCCCCGACGAGTCGGCCTGATGGCCCGCCTCACCGCCGTGCGCGCGGACGCGGTCCTCGTCCAGGCCGCCATCGCCGGAGCCCTGTCCTTCGCCCACCTCCACGACCTCGCCGCCGCTGCCGGACAGGACGGATGGAAGGCGTGGGCCTACCCGGTCTCCGTCGACCTGCTCCTCGTCGCCGCCTGGCACCGGCTCCGTACCGGCGGCGCGAAGGCGTCGGCCTGGTGCTGGTTCCTCGTCGCCCTGGTCGCCTCCCTCGGCGCCAACGTCGCGACCGCCGGCCTCCTCGACCTGAACGACGTACCGGCCTGGCTGCGCATCCTCGTCGCCGGATGGCCCGCGGTCGCCTTCCTCGGAGGAACGCTGCTCGCCCACGGAACACGGGCGCTCCCCGAAGCACCGAAGGCACCGGAAGCGGAGACGACCGGGTGCCCGGAGACCGAAGATCCAGCCGCGCCGACAGCCCCTGAGCTGCCTACCGCCTCCGCCCCCGCTTCCGTCCCGCCGGCACTCGTCGCCCTGGCCCGCAAGGTCGCTGACGAACACCGGACACGGACCGGAACTGCCATCGACACCTCGACCCTTCGCGCCCGGCTCGGCGTCCCGATGCCGCTCGCCGAAGCCATTGCCGCACACCTCATCTGATCTACGGAGGACCTCCGACCGTGCGCCCGTCCACGCTCCGCGCGCTCAACCGCGCCGCCGAGCTGACCCGTCAGAACCGCCTCACCGAAGCGATGCTCATCGCCGAACCCGTGATCCTCACCGCCGACGAGTACGAAGGCGAAGAGATCCGGCGCTGGCTCCTCGACCACGTCACCGACTTCACCGGAGAACACCACGAGAGCCCGAAGGAGCTGCCCTGATGCCCCGCACCCCACGCTTCCGCCGCGTCGTCCGCATCGGCCCCGTCCAGGTCGCCACCTACTACGACGACCGGGGCCGCGAGAAGCACACCGCCGCCTGCACGGCCCCGCGCTGCGGCTTCGCCGCCGACTACGACAGCCGCGCCGCCGCCGAACTCGCCGCCCGTACCCACCGCTGCCGCGTCCGCTGAGGGAGCCCCCGTGACCGTCTCACTGCCGCTCGTCCTGGTCCTGGGCCTCATCGCCTGGGGCGCGGTCCGCTTCCTCGGCGTCCGCGTCTGGATCGTCGTCGTGATCGCGCTCTTCGGCTTCCTGCTCTCCCGGACCGTCTTCGCCCCGCTCATCGACTCCGGGACCCGCTCCGGGGTCGACGTCATCAACGGCACCCACGACTGACAAGGAGATCCGCCATGTTCCGTCCCAAGCTGCCCGACGTCCCGACCCCTACCACTCCCACCCACCACCACACCCACAACCCGGCGCCCTCCGCCGGCCGCGCCCTCGCCCCGTACGTCGGCCCGGTCGCCGCCGTGGTCGTCGTCGGCGTCGTCCTCACCGCGCTCCTGGCGGCGGTCGCCGTCACGGCCGTCTCGGTGGCCGTCGCCGCCGTCGTCCTGCGCTCCCTCGTCACCAGCGCGACCAAGCGCTGACCGGCCACCGGGGCGGCAACAAGCCGCCAAGCATCCCGCCGCCCCGGGGCCGTCCCTCCCAACCGCCGTAACAGCCGAAAGGAACCCCCATCATCACCCGGCAGACTCCGCCCCCGCTGGCGGAACTCTCCAAGCTGGCCTCTCTTGGCAACCTCCCCCAGCTCGCCCACCAACTCTCCGGACTGGGCGGTTGCACCCACCCGATCCGCCTCGACGGCCACCGCACCGAGTACGACGTGAACACCCGCACCGGTGAGATCGGCAACGTCCTCCACCACCTCGACTCCTCCAGCCTCCCGGCCGGTCACCTTCTGGTCCGCTGCAACAACCGCCGCACGACCCGCTGTGCGGCCTGTGCAGAGGTCTACCGCCGCGACACCTTCCACCTGATCACCTCGGGCCTGCGTGGTGGCAAGGGCGTCCCCGAACGTGTCGCCGCACACCCGCGCGTCTTCGCCACGTTCACCGCCCCCGGCTTCGGCCCGGTCCACAACCGCCCTACTGGTCCGGCACGGACCGTTCGCCGCTGCCGCTGCGGCACCCTTCACGACCAGGACGACCCCGTCCTCGGCACCCCACTCGACCCGGACACCTACGACTACGAAGCGGCCGTCCTGTGGAACGCGCACGCCGGCCTCCTGTGGCGGCGCTTCTCGATCTACCTCCGCCGGGAGGTCGCCAAGCGGGCCGGCCTGACACAGCGGGACTTCCGCGAGTACGCGCGTGTGTCCTTCGCGAAGGTCGCCGAGTACCAGAAGCGCGGTGCGGTCCACTTCCATGCGGTGATTCGCATCGACGGCCCGGAAGGCGGTGACACCCCGCCCCCGGTCTGGGCCACCGCCGAGCTGCTCACTGATGCCATCCGCGCCGCCGCCACCTCGGCCCGGGTCGACGGCCCCGTGATCGACGGCCGGGCGCACACCTTCGCCTTCGGCCGTCAGCTCGACGTCCGCACCATCCGCTCCGCCGACTTCAGCGGCGGCCAGGAGCTGACCGAGCGCGCCGTGGCCGCGTACATCGCCAAGTACGCCACCAAGGGCGCCGAAACCGCGACCGGCGCTCTCGACCGCCCGCTGAAGTTCCTCGCCGAACTCGCCCAGCTCGACATCACCGACCACGCCCGACGCCTCATCCGCGCAGCCTGGACCCTCGGCGCCCGCAAAGACCTCGAACACCTCCGCCTGCGCGCCTGGGCCCACATGCTCGGCTTCCGCGGCCACTTCTCCACCAAGTCCCGCCGCTACTCCACCACCCTCGGCGCCCTCCGCACCGCCCGCGCCGAATACCGCCGCGCCCAAGCCGCAACCGCGAACGAGGACGGCCCGGAGACGACCACGCTCGTCCTCGCCCACTGGGTCTACGCCGGTACCGGCCTCACCGACGCCGAAGCCTGGCTCACCGAAACCCTCGAACCCGCCCCCGGAACCGAAGGGGAGCCCACCCATGGCTGAGCGCCATCTCTCCGTCGACCAGGTCGCCGAACTGCTCGGCACCACAACCCGCTTCCCCCGTCGCCTCATCGAGGAGCGGCGCATCCGGTACGTGAAGGTGGGCAGGCACGTCCGCATCCCGGAGAGCGCGGTCGACGAGTTCCTCCGGGCCCGCACGGTCGAGCCGATCAGGCGATCCCGCTCTCGCTACGGAAGGGCTGCCTGATGGCCAACAAGAAGGGAAGGCGTCGCCGCTTCGGCGCGGTGCGTCAGTACCGCTCCGGTCGCTGGACTGCCTCCTACCTCGGTCCCGATGGCGAGCGCATTCGTGCGGAAGAGACCTTCGAGACGAAGAAGGACGCAGAGGTCTGGCTGTCCCAGGTCGAAGCCGACCTCAGCCGCGGGGACTGGCGCGCACCCGACGCCGGCGCGGTCAACTTCGGCACGTACGCGGAGAAGTGGGTCGAAGAACGAGAGCTGGCGGTCCGTACAGAGGACTTGTACCGCCACCTCCTGCGCCTGCATATCCTCCCGGCCTTCGGCGCCCTCGACCTGGACGAGATCACCGCTCCGCGTGTGCGCGAGTGGCGTGCCGAGCGTCTGCGCACCACCAAGGCCAAGACGACCGTCGCCAAGTCGTACCGCCTCCTCAAGGGCATCCTCGAGACGGCTGTCGACGACGACCTGATCAGCCGCAACCCCTGCCGTATCAAGGGCGCGGGCAAGGAGTCGGCCGCTGAACGGCGTATCGCCACCGTCGCCCAGGTCGACGCCCTCGCCGACGCGATCGGCATCCGCTGGCGCCTCATGGTCTACCTCGGCGCCTACGGCCCGATGCGCCCCGAGGAGCTGGCCGGCCTCCGCCGCCGGGACGTCGACCTCGACCGCATGGTGATCCGCGTCCGCGTCGCAGAGCCGGAACGGACTAACGGCAAGCGTGCTCCCGGCGAGACCAAGTCGGGTGCGGGTGTGCGGGCCGTCGTCCTCCCGGCCTTCCTGCACAAGGAGGTGCGGCAACATCTCGCCTGGTTCGCCGAGAAGGGGCCGGACGGGTTGGTCTTCATCGGGGAGAAGGGAGCGCCCTTCCGGCGCACCTCGTTCGGGCGGAAGTGGCGACGGGCGCGCACGGCCGCCGGGCTTCCTGACGATTTCCGGTTCTACGACCTCCGTCACACCGGGCACACGCTCTCGACCCGTTCCGGCGCCACCCTCAAGGACACGATGGTCCGCGCCGGCCAGTCGTCCGAGAAAGCCGCGCTGATCTATCAGCACTCCGACGAGGAGCGGCAGCGCGACGTGGCGGCAGGGCTCGACGACATGGTCCGTGCCGAGCGTGCGAAGAACCACACCGGCGACCACCCGCACCACAGCGAGATGACCGCCGACGGGTAGCGCGTCCCTATGGTGCGGTTGTGGTGCGCAGCCCGCTCACTGGTCCAGACAACAAACAACCCCCGGGTCAATGACCTGGGGGTTTCACATGGAGCGGGTGACGAGAATCGAACTCGCGCTCTCAGCTTGGGAAGCTGATGTTCTACCATTAAACTACACCCGCGTAAGATCCAGGGTCCGCCCGCGGGCGGTGATCTGGACGCTGCTTCACTCTACCTCATGCCAGGCCTCCGGTGTTCGAGCCCCGGGGGCCTGACGGTGTTTCAGGGGTGGATGCGGCTGCGGGGGGCAGGCGTTGGGGCGTACGGTGGAGGGGTCGGGCAGGTGCCGGGGTGCCGCCTGGAGCGGCGTCTCTTTGATCCCGTAATGTGCCTTTTGTCGTCAGGGCAGTTAGCCAGACGCGGCTCTTGGGGAAGGGACTCTTGGACTTGATGGAGCGCACCGTCGTCCGCTGTGCCGATGGGCACGTGTTCACCGCCGCCTCGTTCCCGATGCAGCAGGCCGAGCGACTCGGCCCCGGCCGGCTCGTGCGGTGTCCGCGCTGTGCGCGGCTTCGCAGTGTCGTGCCGGTGACCCTTCAGAAGCGGTAGCGAAGGGCACGGGAGAGCGGTAGAGACAGAGGGCGTGGGCGCGCGGCGCGGCGGCGGTTGTCGCTGCTCCGCGCGCCTTGCGTATCCTCGGGGCGTGCTTCTCTCAGACAAGGACATCCGGGCCGAGATCGACGCCGGGCGGGTGCGGATCGATCCCTACGACGAATCCATGGTGCAGCCGTCCAGCATCGACGTACGCCTCGACCGCTACTTCCGGGTGTTCGAGAATCACCGCTATCCCCACATCGACCCGTCCGTCGAGCAGACGGATCTGACCCGGCTCGTGGAGCCGGAGGGCGACGAGCCGTTCATTCTGCATCCGGGTGAGTTCGTGCTGGCCAGTACGTACGAGGTCATCACGCTGCCCGTCGATCTGGCGTCGCGGCTGGAGGGGAAGAGTTCGCTGGGGCGGCTCGGGCTGGTGACGCACTCCACCGCCGGGTTCATCGACCCCGGGTTCTCCGGGCACGTGACGCTGGAGCTGAGCAATCTCGCGACGCTGCCGATCAAGCTGTGGCCGGGGATGAAGATCGGGCAGCTGTGCATGTTCCGGCTCAGCTCGCCGGCCGAGCACCCGTACGGCAGTGAGCGGTACGGGTCCCGGTACCAGGGGCAGCGCGGGCCCACGGCCTCGCGGTCCTACGTCAACTTCCATCGGACGCAGGTGTGAGCGGGATGCGGGAGAACCTCAGCTACGAGCAGTTCGGCACGGCCGTCCGCGAGCTGGCGCAGGCCATCGCCGACGACGGGTACGAGCCCGACATAGTGCTCAGCATCGCGCGCGGTGGTGTGTTCGTCGCGGGCGGGCTCGCCTACGCGCTCGACTGCAAGAACATCCACCTGGTGAACGTCGAGTTCTACACGGGCGTGGGGACCACGCTGGAGATGCCGGTCATGCTGGCGCCCGTGCCCAACGCCATCGACTTCACCGACAAGAAGGTGCTGATCGCGGACGACGTCGCCGACACCGGCAAGACGCTGAAGCTCGTCCGTGACTTCTGCCTCGACGCCGTCGCCGAGGTGCGCAGCGCCGTCGTCTACGAGAAGACGCAGTCGCTGGTGAAGTGCGAGTACGTGTGGAAGCGGACCGACGAGTGGATCAACTTCCCGTGGAGTGTGCTGCCACCGGTGTCCAGGTCGCAGGGAACGGCCCGGCCGAACCGGGAAGCCCTCTGACGTGTGACAAGCCCTCGCACGGCTTTCCCCGCGGAAGCGGGATGTGAACGTGAACCCCCGGCGTCCGCCGGGGGTTCACGTGTCGGTGGCCCCAGGGAACGGCACTTTTCAGGCGACGGCTTCCTCCACCGTCGCCCGTATGTCGAGGACGGAGTCCATGCCCGTGAGTTCCAGGAGCCGTTGCAGCTGCCGCGTCGGCGCGACCACGTACAGCTGAACCTTCTGGTGGGCGAGGATCAGCAGATTGAGCAGCGCGGAGTCCGCGAAGCCGATGCCGGAGACGTCCAGGATCACCCTGTGGTGGTCTCTGGCCGCGGCGCTGAGCGCGTCCGCCAGCGGCTGGATGGACTGTATGTCACAGGAGCCGCAGGCTGAAACGACGCCGGCGCCGCGCCACTCGTACCGCGACACCTCGATCCCACCGAGTATCTGCGGGGCGACTCCGCTGCTCTTGCGCCCAGGTGCGGCGCCCTCGTCCACGTACACCTTTGGGTCCCTCCTGGGATGATCCCGAAGGATCATGAAGGATGTTACGCGAAAAGTATGTCATGTATCGAGGTTCCGGCAATGGAGGGCGGCTAAAATGCCGTGCATGGTCGGAGTCCCTGAATCTCACAGCGGATGGACGTTCGTCACCAATCACGCGCGTGTACTGGCGGCCATCGCCGACAACCCGAACGTCCGGATCCGTGACATCGCAGCCCGCTGTCGGCTCACGGAGCGTGCCGTTCAACGGATCATCGCCGATCTCGAGCAGGACGGTTATCTTTCCCACACCCGCGACGGGCGTACGAACACGTATCGCATCGAGCCGGACAAGGTGCTGCGCCACCCGGCGGAAGCCGGTCTGTCCGTGGCCTCGTTGCTCTCCCTGCTCGTGCAGGACGAGACCGACCGTTCCCAGGCAGCTTCCGCACAGCCGTCGCGCTTGGTGGACGCCCACGACGTGAGGTAGGGCGCGCGGAATGCCGGCGCGGCGGGCGACCGCGCCACGGGGGACGACGTGCTGTCCCGTCTCCCGGACGACTCGCCGTCACGCAGGCATCGTTGCGCTTCGACGACGGGCGCCGCACGGGCACGGCACGCTGGCGCCTTGGCGGGCCCGGGCACAGGAAAGGGCCCCCGGTCGACCGGGAGCCCTGTCCGGGGGCGGCCGCCAGGTCAGAACGTGCCGAGCTTCACGATCGACAGCAGTGCGATCAGCTGGATCGCCGACGCGCCCAGCGCCTTCGGCCAGGGCAGGTCGTGGGAGCGGCTGACCATCACGGTGAGCAGGGCACCGGCCGCCACCCAGGTGGCCCAGCCGAGGATCTGCACAAACGGGGCGTCGCCGCCGGCGAACATGGCGAAGACCAGGCGCGGCGCGTCCGTGAGGGACATGATCAGCATGGAGAGGCCGACCGTCGGCTGCCAGGCCCCGTCGCCGCCGAGCTGACGGGCGAGGGTGTGGGTGACCACGCCGAGGACGAACGAGCTGAGCACCATCGCGACGGCCGTCGTCAGGACGATCGGGACGGCGTTCGACAGGGTCGCGTTGATCGCGTCCTCGCGGGCGGTGTCGAAGCCGAAGACGGCCAGCAGCCCGTAGAGGAGGCCGACGACGAGGGCCGGGCCCCACATCGAGTAGTCGCGCATCCGCAGGAACGTCTGGGCGGGCGACAGGACGATGCCCTTGAGCAGCTCCTTCCAGTGCAGGCGGGGGCCGACCGGGCCGGTGGGCGGGGCGGAGCCGGCGCGGTAGGTGTCGCCCTGGTTGTAGGGGTCCTCGCCGATCGTGAACGCCTGGGTGTGGCCCGGGTTGTTGGCCGCGTACGGGTCGTGCGGGACGCCCGGGGCGCCGTGACCGCCGGGGTGGGCGCCGTCGCCGAAGTACTCGGGCTCGCCGTGACCGCCGTGGCTCCCGGGACCGCCGTGGCCTCCGTAGCCGCCGCTCGTGGCCGGCCACGGGCCGGCGCCGCCGCCGTTGCCGTACGGCGGCTGCTGCGGGTACGGCTGCGGCGCCTGCGGGTAGCCGTACGACGGCCCCTGCGGCGTCTGCTGTCCGTGCGGGGGGTGTTGCGGTCGCGCGTGAGGAGCGCCGTTGTTGTTCCGGCCGCGTCCGATCCTGAATCCAGCCACGCCTTCGAACGTACCTGGTCCCGGGCGGTCGCGTGCCGGGGCCCGGGTTTCGGGAGGGGCATTGCGGCCGAGCTGTGACATCCCCTAAGGGGTCGTCAGGCCGCGGCTCCGTCCGCCGTAGGGGGCCGCCGCGGTCGGGTCCTCCGCAGGACGGACGTCACGGTGGGGACGGCGGGTGAGGGGGGACGGCGGGTGAGAGGGGGCGGCGGGTGAGTGGGGACGGCGGGTGAGGGGGGTGGCGGAGACGGACGTGGGGCCGGGACGGTGGGGGTGGTGCCGCTGGGGTGCGGGCATTCCGCCGGGGCGGGTGCCGCGGGCGCCGGGCATCCCGGCCGGGGCGGACGTCGAGCAGTCGGCCCGGACACGGCGGAGGGGCCGCCCGTCGACCGACGGTGTCGGTCGGTCGGACGGCCCCTCCGGCCTCAGGTGTAGCGCTACTTCACCGGCTCCGGCTCCGGAGCGCTCTCGCTCTCCTCGTCGCCCGCCGGGTCGGCCGGGGTCTTCACGGACTCCAGCAGCAGCTGGGCCACGTCGACGACCTGGATGGACTCCTTGGCCTTGCCGTCGTTCTTCTTGCCGTTGACCGAGTCGGTCAGCATGACGAGGCAGAACGGGCAGGCCGTGGAGACGATGTCCGGGTTGAGGGAGAGGGCTTCGTCGACGCGCTCGTTGTTGATGCGCTTGCCGATCCGCTCCTCCATCCACATCCGGGCGCCGCCGGCGCCGCAGCAGAAGCCGCGCTCCTTGTGGCGGTGCATCTCCTCGTTGCGCAGGCCCGGGACCTTGCCGATGATCTCGCGCGGCGGCGTGTAGATCTTGTTGTGGCGGCCCAGGTAGCACGGGTCGTGGTAGGTGATGAGGCCCTCGACCGGAGTGACCGGGATCAGCTTGCCCTCGTCCACCAGGTGCTGGAGCAGCTGGGTGTGGTGGATGACCTCGTAGTCGCCGCCGAGCTGCGGGTACTCGTTGCCGAGGGTGTTGAGGCAGTGCGGGCAGGTGGCGACGATCTTCTTCGCCGACTTGGGCTTCTTCGACTCGGCCGTGACCTTGCCGTCGTCGTCCATCTCCTCGCCGAAGGCGGCGTTGAGGGACATGACGTTCTCCATGCCGAGCTCCTGGAAGAGGGGCTCGTTGCCGAGGCGGCGGGCGGAGTCACCGGTGCACTTCTCGTCGCCGCCCATGATCGCGAACTTGACGCCCGCGATGTGGAGGAGTTCGGCGAAGGCCTTCGTCGTCTTCTTCGCGCGGTCCTCGAGGGCGCCGGCGCAGCCGACCCAGTACAGGTACTCGACCTCGGAGAGGTCCTCGATGTCCTTGCCGACGACCGGGACCTCGAAGTCGACCTCCTTGGTCCACTCCAGGCGCTGCTTCTTCGCCAGGCCCCAGGGGTTGCCCTTCTTCTCCAGGTTCTTGAGCATCGTGCCCGCCTCGGACGGGAACGCGGACTCGATCATGACCTGGTAGCGGCGCATGTCGACGATGTGGTCGACGTGCTCGATGTCGACGGGGCACTGCTCGACGCAGGCGCCGCAGGTGGTGCAGGACCACAGGACGTCCGGGTCGATGACGCCGTTCTCCTCGACGGTGCCGACCAGCGGGCGCTCGGCCTCGGCCAGCGCCGCCGCGGGCACCCCGGCCAGCTGCTCCTCGGACGCCTTCTCCTCGCCCTCCATGGTCTTGCCGCCGCCGGCCAGCAGGTACGGGGCCTTGGCGTGCGCGTGGTCGCGCAGGGACATGATCAGGAGCTTGGGGGAGAGGGGCTTGCCGGTGTTCCAGGCGGGGCACTGCGACTGGCAGCGGCCGCACTCGGTGCAGGTGGAGAAGTCCAGCAGGCCCTTCCAGGAGAAGTGCTCGACCTGGGAGACGCCGAAGACGTCGTCGTCACCGGGGTCGGTGAAGTCGATCGGCTTGCCGCCGGAGGTCATCGGCAGCAGCGCGCCGAGCGAGGTGTCGCCGTTGGCGTTGCGCTTGAACCAGATGTTCGGGAAGCCCAGGAAGCGGTGCCAGGCGATGCCCATGTCGGTCTTCAGGGCGACCGTGATCATCCAGATGAAGGAGGTCGCGATCTTCAGGCCGGCGAAGAAGTAGGTGAGGTTCTGGAGCGTGGAGACGTCCATGCCCTCCAGCCACGACACCACCGGGTAGGAGATGAAGAACGACGCCTCGTAGCCGTCCACGTGGTGCTGGGCGCCTTCGAGGGCGTGCAGCATGAAGATGCAGACGCCCACGATGAGGATGACGGTCTCGACGAAGTACGCCTGGCCGGTGTTGGAGCCCGCGAAGCGGGACTTGCGGCCCGGCTTGCCCGGCCGGGACAGCTGCCGGATGACGATCAGCGCCAGGATGCCGACGATCGTCATGGTGCCGATGAACTCGACGAAGACGTTGTACGGCGCCCAGTTGCCGATGATCGGCAGCACCCAGTCGGCCTGGAACAGCTGGCCGATGGCGTTGACGATGGTCAGCAGCAGTGTGTAGAAGCCGATCGCCACGAACCAGTGCGCGATGCCGACCACGCCCCAGCGGTTCATCCTGGTGTGGCCGAGGAACTCCCTCGCCACGGTGATGGTGCGCAGCACGGGGTCGTTGGTCCGCGATCCGGCCGGGATCGGCTGGCCGAGTGTCATGAAGCGGAAGATCTGCAGGATGGCACGGCCGAACAGGGCGACGCCGACTGCCATCAGGACCATCGACACGATGATCGCGGCGAGTTGCATTTCGGGGCTCCTCGGGCCTGCGAGGGGATTCGTCGGGGCTCCTGAACGGCTTCCCCGTGATTACTAAGCGGTAACTTATGCAGTCCGTTCGAGACTACCCCCATCTTCTGCCGCACTGTAGCCGGGCACGGGGTGATCTGGGTCGCTGAGGGTTGCCTACTCCGGCAGTCCGTGCAGCGAGGGGTCCGTCACGGCGGTTCGCGCCGCCACGGAGTCCGTCCGGACCACCGGTCCTCGGCCGCCCGTTCCTGCCGACTGTCCGGTCCCGGCCACTGGTCCTCGGCCGCCCGTTCCTGTCGGCCGCTCGGTCCCGGCCACTGGTTTTCGGCCGCCCGTTCCGGCCGTCCGTCCCGGCGGGCGGCCGTTGCGGCCACCCGTTTCGGCGACACGAGGGGCGTCCCGGGCGGCGGTCGGGATCCGAACGTGTTATTCGCGCTAAATCGGTCCATATGCCCCTAACTTATATCCGTGCTCTACGGAATCGTCGCCGCTGCCGCTGCCCTGCTGCTGTCCGCCGTCCTGACGGCGCTGCTGCGGGTCCCCGCCCTGCGCCTGGGCGTCGTGGACCGCAGGCGGCGGCGCCCGGTGCCGCTGTCCGGGGGAGTGGCCGTCGCGGTGGTGACCTGCCTGGTCGCGGCCGTCGGCGACGAGAGCGGGGTCGTGCCGCTCGGCAGCGGGGTCGTGGAGACGGTGGTCGCCGCCGGCTGTGTCGCGGTGCTCGGCCTGGCCGCCGACGTCCGGCGGCTGCGGTGGTGGGTGCCGCTCGCCGGTACGGCGGTGGCGGCGGCGCTCGTCGTGCCGTACGGGGAGACCGGGGTGGCCGGCGGGGCGCTCGCGGTGGTGTGGATCGCCGGGGTGGCCGGCGCCTTCCGGGGGCTGGACCACGCCGACGGGCTGGCCGGGGGTGTGGGGGTGGTGGCCGCGTTCGGGGCGGCGGCCTGTGCGGCGGTGGAGCTGATGGAGGGGATCGCGGTGCTGCTGAGCGTGCTGGCCGCCGCGCTCGCCGGGTTCCTGCTGCACAACTGGCATCCCGCGCGGGCGGGGCTCGGCGCCGGCGGCTCGCTGTTCACGGGGTTCCTCGTCGCCTCGGCGGCGGTGTACGCGCGGGCCGGGCAGGGAATCGGGACCGGCGCCGGGGTGTTGTTCGCGTTGACCGCGGTGGCGTGCGCCGACGCCGCGTTGGTGGTGCTCGGGCGGCGGCTGGCGCGGTGGCCGGTGACGCGCGGGCGGCCGGACCATCTCGGGCACCGGCTGCGGCGGCTCGGGCTCGCTCCGCGTGCGGTGACCATGCTGCTCGGCGCCGGAGCGCTGGGCGGGACGGTCGTCGGGGTCGGCGTGCATACCGGAGCGGTGTCCGGGGAGGCGCTGCTGTGGACGGGGGCGGTGGTCGCCGTCGTCGTACTGGCGCTCGTACGGCTTCCCGTCACCCTTGTTTTCCGTCCTCGTCAGCGATCTTCCGATGCATCGTCGCAGGTCACAGGGCAGTTGCGTGTAAGAAGCGGATAAGAGTTGAGTCCGCTCGACTCAGCTCTGTTGACCCTGCGGCGGGTGTCATGCATGCTTGAGTCCGTTCCACTCAAGTCAGCTGGAGGAATCGAAATGGCACGTGCGGTCGGCATCGACCTGGGCACGACTAACTCCGTCGTCAGCGTTCTGGAGGGCGGCGAGCCCACCGTCATCACCAACGCCGAGGGCGCCAGGACCACGCCTTCCGTCGTCGCCTTCGCCAAGAACGGTGAGGTGCTGGTCGGTGAGGTGGCCAAGCGCCAGGCCGTGACCAACGTCGACAGGACCATCCGGTCGGTCAAGCGTCACATGGGCACCGACTGGAAGATCGAGCTCGACGGGAAGCCCTTCAACCCGCAGCAGATCAGCGCCTTCGTGCTGCAGAAGCTGAAGCGCGACGCCGAGGCGTACCTGGGCGAGAAGGTGACCGACGCGGTCATCACCGTCCCGGCGTACTTCAACGACGCCGAGCGCCAGGCCACGAAGGAGGCCGGCGAGATCGCCGGTCTGAACGTGCTGCGCATCGTCAACGAGCCGACGGCCGCCGCCCTGGCGTACGGCCTCGACAAGGACGACCAGACCATCCTCGTCTTCGACCTCGGTGGCGGTACCTTCGACGTCTCCCTGCTGGAGATCGGTGACGGTGTCGTCGAGGTGAAGGCCACCAACGGTGACAACCACCTCGGTGGTGACGACTGGGACCAGCGCGTCGTCGACTACCTGGTCAAGCAGTTCCAGTCGGGTCACGGCGTGGACCTGTCCAAGGACAAGATGGCGCTGCAGCGTCTGCGCGAGGCCGCCGAGAAGGCGAAGATCGAGCTGTCCTCGTCCACCGAGACCTCGATCAACCTCCCCTACATCACCGCCTCCGCCGAGGGTCCCCTGCACCTCGACGAGAAGCTCACCCGCGCCCAGTTCCAGCAGCTGACCGCGGACCTGCTGGAGCGCTGCAAGACGCCGTTCCACAACGTCATCAAGGACGCCGGCATCTCCGTCAACGAGATCGACCACGTCGTCCTCGTCGGTGGCTCCACCCGCATGCCCGCCGTCGCCGAGCTCGTCAAGGAGCTGACCGGCGGCAAGGAGGCCAACAAGGGTGTGAACCCGGACGAGGTCGTCGCCATCGGCGCCTCGCTCCAGGCCGGTGTCCTCAAGGGCGAGGTCAAGGACGTCCTGCTGCTCGACGTCACCCCGCTGTCCCTCGGCATCGAGACCAAGGGCGGCATCATGACCAAGCTGATCGAGCGCAACACCACGATCCCGACGAAGCGCTCCGAGATCTTCACCACGGCCGAGGACAACCAGCCGTCGGTGCAGATCCAGGTCTACCAGGGCGAGCGCGAGATCGCGGCGTACAACAAGAAGCTCGGCATGTTCGAGCTGACCGGTCTGCCGCCGGCGCCGCGCGGCGTCCCGCAGATCGAGGTGTCCTTCGACATCGACGCCAACGGCATCATGCACGTGACCGCCAAGGACCTGGGCACGGGCAAGGAGCAGAAGATGACCGTCACCGGCGGCTCCTCGCTGCCGAAGGACGAGGTCGACCGCATGCGCGAGGAGGCCGAGCGCTACGCGGAGGAGGACCACAAGCGCCGCGAGGCCGCCGAGTCCCGCAACCAGGGCGAGCAGCTCGTCTACCAGACGGAGAAGTTCCTCGCGGACAACGGCGACAAGGTCCCCGGTGACGTGAAGTCCGAGGTCGAGGCCGCCGTCGCCGAGCTGAAGGAGAAGCTCAAGGGCGAGGACACCGCCGAGATCCGCACCGCCACGGAGAAGGTCGCGGCCGTCTCCCAGAAGCTGGGCCAGGCCATGTACGCGGACGCCCAGGGCGCCCAGGCGGCCGGCGGCGCCACCGGCGGCGAGGCCAAGGCCGACGACGACGTCGTCGACGCCGAGATCGTCGACGAGGACCGTAAGGACGGTGCGGCGTGACCGAGGAGACCCCGGGCTTCGACGAGCAGTCGCAGCAGCCCGACGTCCCCTCCGACGACGCCGAGTCGAAGGCCGCTCCCGCCCCCTCCGCGGAGGAGGGGGCGGCCCCGGCCGGGGACACGGGCCAGGACGCGGCCCTGGTGGCCCAGCTGGACCAGACGCGCACGGCGCTCAACGAGCGCACCGCCGACCTCCAGCGCCTCCAGGCCGAGTTCCAGAACTACCGCCGCCGGGTCGAGCGCGACCGCGTCGCGGTCAAGGAGATCGCCGTCGCGAACCTCCTGACCGAGCTGCTGCCCGTGCTCGACGACATCGGCCGGGCACGCGAGCACGGCGAACTGGTGGGCGGATTCAAGTCCGTCGCGGAGTCGCTGGAGACCGTCATCGCCAAGATGGGACTCCAGCAGTTCGGCAAGGAGGGCGAGCCCTTCGACCCGACCATCCACGAGGCGCTGATGCACAGCTACGCACCCGACGTCACCGAGACGACGTGCGTGGCGATCCTGCAGCCCGGGTATCGCATCGGCGAGCGCACCATCCGCCCCGCGCGGGTGGCCGTCGCCGAGCCGCAGCCGGGCGCGCAGACGGCCAAGCCGGCCGAAGAGGGCGCCGAGGCGAAGACGGACGCGGAGAACAAGGAGAGCGGTGGCCCGGAGGAGGGCTGACGTCGACACTCACGCAGGGAAGGAGGGACGTCGGGGATGAGCACCAAGGACTTCATCGAGAAGGACTACTACAAGGTCCTCGGCGTCCCCAAGGACGCCACCGAGGCCGAGATCAAGAAGGCGTACCGGAAACTCGCCCGAGAGTTCCACCCGGACGCCAACAAGGGCAACACCAAGGCGGAGGAGCGGTTCAAGGAGATCTCCGAGGCGAACGACATCCTCGGCGACCCCAAGAAGCGCAAGGAGTACGACGAGGCGCGCGCGCTCTTCGGCAACGGCGGCTTCCGTCCGGGGCCGGGCGCGGGCGGCGGCTCCTTCAACTTCGACCTCGGGGACCTGTTCGGCGGGCAGCCCGGCGGCCAGCCGGGCGGCTTCGGCGGCGGTCTGGGTGACGTCTTCGGGGGCCTGTTCAACCGCGGCGGCGCGGGCACCACGCGTACCCAGCCGCGGCGCGGCCAGGACATCGAGTCCGAGGTGACGCTCAGCTTCACCGAGGCGATCGAGGGCGCGACCGTCCCGCTGCGGATGTCGTCGCAGGCGCCTTGCAAGGCCTGCTCGGGCACCGGCGACAAGAACGGCACACCGCGCGTGTGCCCGACCTGCGTCGGCACCGGGCAGGTCGCCCGGGGCTCCGGCGGGGGCTTCTCGCTCACCGACCCGTGCCCGGACTGCAAGGGCCGGGGCCTGATCGCGGAGGAGCCCTGCGAGGTCTGCAAGGGCAGCGGCCGGGCCAAGTCCTCGCGGACCATGCAGGTGCGCATCCCCGCGGGCGTCAGCGACGGCCAGCGGATCCGGCTGCGCGGCAAGGGCGCGCCGGGCGAGCGCGGCGGTCCCGCCGGTGACCTGTACGTCGTCGTGCACGTCGGCGCCCACCCGGTGTTCGGCCGCAAGGACGACAACCTCACCGTCACCGTGCCGGTCACGTTCGCCGAGGCGGCCCTCGGCGGCGAGGTGCGGGTGCCGACGCTCGGCGGTCCGCCGGTCACGCTGAAGCTGCCGCCGGGCACGCCCAACGGCCGGACCATGCGGGCCCGGGGCAAGGGCGCGGTCCGCAAGGACGGCACCCGGGGCGATCTGCTGGTCACCGTCGAGGTGAGTGTTCCCAAGGATCTGTCGGGGAAGGCTCGTGACGCGCTGGAGGCGTATCGCGAGGCGACCGCGGAGGAGGATCCGCGGGCGGAGCTGTTCCAGGCCGCGAAGGGAGCTTGATGTCAGATGGACGGCCGTCGACGCAACCCGTATGAACTGACCCACGACACACCGGTCTACGTCATTTCGGTGGCGGCCCAGCTCTCCGGCCTGCACCCGCAGACCCTGCGCCAGTACGACCGGCTGGGACTCGTGTCGCCGGACCGTACCGCCGGCCGCGGGCGCCGCTACTCGGCCCGCGACATCGAACTGCTCCGCCAGGTGCAGCAGTTGTCGCAGGACGAGGGCATCAACCTGGCCGGCATCAAGCGCATCATCGAACTGGAGAACCAGGTCGCCGCCCTCCAGGCCCGCGTGGCCGAACTGGAGGACGCCCTGGACGGCGCGGCGGCGGCGATGCGGCAGCGCGAGGCCGCGGTGCACGCTTCCTACCGCCGCGATCTGGTCCCGTACCAGGAAGTGCAGCAGACCAGCGCGCTCGTGGTGTGGAGGCCGAAGCGGCAGCAGTCGGACTGACGCGTCGTGAAGTACCGCGCCGGGCCCGGAGGTTCATGGAACCTCCGGGCCCGTCCGCTGTCCGGGAACACATGTGTGGTCGCGGTATGTGCGCCGGTCCAGGCTGCCGCCCCGTTCCGTCCGCAGGTTCTCCACGATTTCAGCGCACCGTGCTGTGTCCATCTCGTTAAGTGGTCCCCCTTGACGACGGTGGGGGCTGAAGCGTTGTCTTTTCAGTCACATGGGCCACAAAGCTGTGCCCACGTCCGGAACGCACCTGAAGTGAGCCCTCGCATGCGCCGTATCGCCATATCCGTGGCCGCCACCTCCGTGTCCGTCATGCTCGCCGGCTGCGGCGTGCTCAACGCGACGGGGAGCAGCGACGACGCGAGCCCGACCAAGGGCGACGACATCACCGTCGGGCTGCTGCTGCCGGAGAAGGCCAACACCCGCTACGAGGAGTTCGACCACCCCATCTTCAAGGCGAAGGTGGAGTCGCTCACCGACAACAAGGGCAGGGTCGAGTACGCCAACGCCGACGCGGACGCCGGCAAGCAGTCGAGCCAGCTCCAGGCGATGGTCGACAAGAAGGTCGACGTCATCGTGCTGGACGCGGTCGACGCCCACGCCATCGCGCCCGGCGTGCAGAAGGCCAAGGACGCGGGCATCCCGGTCATCGCCTACGACCGGCTGGCCGAGGGCCCGATCGACGCCTACATCTCCTTCGACAACGAGCTGGTCGGCGAGGTGCAGGGCCGCTCGCTGCTGGAGTCCCTCGGGGACGACCTCAGCATCACCGACAAGATCGTGATGATGAACGGCTCGCCGACCGACCCGAACGCCAAGCAGTTCAAGGCCGGCGCGATGTCCGAGCTCAAGGGCAAGGTGACGATCTCCAAGTCCTTCGACACCAAGGACTGGAAGCCGGAGAACGCCCAGGCCAACATGACCGAGGCGATCAACGCGATCGGCGCGGAGAACATCGAGGCGGTCTACTCCGCCAACGACGGCATGGCGGGCGGCATCGTCAAGGCGCTGAAGGCGGCCGGTGTGACCGACATGCCCCCGATCACCGGCCAGGACGCGGAGCTCGCGGCGGTCCAGCGGATCCTCGCCGGCGAGCAGTACATGAGCGTGTACAAGTCATACCCGGAGGAGGCCGAGAGCGCCGCCGAGATGGCGGTGGCGAAGGTCCAGGGCCGTGACATCCAGTTCGACGCGCTCACCCGCGACCGGGTGGACAGCCCCACCACCAAGGACATTCCGGCGCAGCTGGTGCCGGTGGTCGCGCTGACCAAGGAGAACATCGGGGACACCGTCGTCGCCGACAAGATCTACAAGGTGTCGGAGATCTGCACCGCGAGGCTCCAGGCGGCCTGCGCGGCGGTCAACCTGACCTGACCCTCCGGCGATTTTCGGCCACCCGGCCGGTCCCCGGGCCGGTGCGGGGCGGGAGCGTGTTGCACAGCCGGTTTCGGCCGCGCATAGTTGCGCTGCGGAAGAGGCTGAACCGGGGGTGGAACGGGCGATGGCCGGGCACGGGACGGACGAGCATCCTCACGGTGCTGACCGACTGTGCGAGGCCGGGGATCGGGTGTATTCCCGGGCCGTACGGCGCGGACGGCTGCCGCGGCGGGACGCGGAGCCGGTGCCCTGCCTGCTGGAGCTGGCGCTGCTGCACCCGGATCCCGACGACATGGACTGGCTGGTGCCGACCGCCCCGCAGGAGGTCATGACCCGGCTGCTGCGCGGCATGTACGACGAGATCAGCGCCAGCCAGCGACGGGTCGGCTCGGCCGTGGCGGCCTTCGAGTGGTACGCCGGTCTCGGCCGCCCCGTGCCGTCGTCGCCGTCGGCGGCGGAGGGCCCGGCGATCCGGGTGCTGGACGGGCTGGCCCGGATCCAGGCCGCGATGGACGAGGCCACCCAGGCGTGCACCACCGAGGTGCTCACGGTGCAGCCGGGCGGCATCCGGCGCGAGGCGGAGCTGTCGGAGGGCCTGCACCGGGCGATGGCGCTGCGCGGCCGCGGGGTGCGGATGCGGGACCTGTACACGCACGTGGCCCGGCACGGGCAGGGGCTGCTCACCTATCTGGAACTGATGGGCGACGCGGTGGAGGCGCGCACCCTGGACGAGGTGATCGAGCGGCTGATCCTGTTCGACCGCACGGTCGCCTTCATCCCCGCCAACGCCGAGCGCTCGATGGCGCTGGAGCTGCGGCACCCGGCGCTGGTGGAGTACCTGGGCACGGTCTTCGAGCGGTTGTGGCGGCTCGCCATCCCGCTGACCGCCCCGCTGCCCGACACCGGCATCGAGGGCATCTCGCACCGTGAGCAGTCCATCGCCGCGCTGCTGGCGGAGGGCCACCAGGACGCGGTGATCGCGGAACGGCTGGGCATCAGCGTGCGCACCTGCCGGGCCCACATCGCCCGGCTGTCGGAGACGCTGGGCGCGGCCAGCCGCACCCAGCTGGGTGTCCGGATCGCGCAGGCCGGCCTGGACGGCCCGCGCCGCCCCGCGCCGGTGCCCCTCACGCTTCCGGATCAAGGATCCCGGAACGTCCGATGAGGTAGCCGAGCTGGGCCCGGCTCTGGCTGCCGAGCGTCGCGGCGAGCTTGGCGATGTGCACCCGGGCGGTGCGCACGTTCATGCCGAGCCGGTCGGCGATGACGGCGTCGGTGTGGCCCTCGACGAGCAGCGCGGCGATGGCGCGCTGCCGGGGGGTGACGCCGTTGAGGGTGGGCTGCGTGACGGCCTGCGGATACATCGGGGTGGCCAGCCGCCACAGCCGGTCGAAGGTGGTGGCGAGGTAGCCCACCAGCGCCGGGTGGCGGACCTCCAGGGCGGAGCTGCGGTCGGCGTTGGCGGGGACGAGGGCGACCGTGCGGTCGATGACGATGAGGCGCTCGGTGATCTCGTCCAGGGTGCGTGCCTCGACGTCGCCGGTGAGGCGTTCGTAGCGGGCGGCGAGCCGCGGCGCGTGACGCAGCGTGTGCTGGTAGAGCGCACGGATTCGGCCACCTCGGTCGAGCAGGGCCTGGTCCCGCCGCAGCGCGGCCTCGTGCAGGGCCGGGTCGGCGCTGGTGTAGCTGTTGTAGGGCTGGACGGCCAGGAGTTCCCGGGCCTCGGCCATCACCTCGTCGATGACCTGGCCGATGCGTTCCTTGTCGCTGTGCAGCGTGATGAGCGCGGTCGCCGGTTCCGGGCCGCCGCCGGCCTGCAGCAGCGGCTGGAGTGCCTCGACGAGGCGCTCCTCGCGCCGCCGTTCCTCGGCGACGCGGTCGGCGGAGGCCCGCAGCAGCCGGTGCAGGGCGATGTGCGGGGCGACGGGCTCCAGGCGGTCGGGATCGTCCAGGGCGGGGTTCAGCAGCCCGAGGCGGACCAGGCGCGGGGCCTCGGGGGCCGCGGGGGCGGGTATGCCGCCCTGCTGCAGGGCGCGGGCGTACAGGTCCAGGCCGCCCTCTCCCAGGACCTTGAGGGCGTCGTCGTGCGCGTTGCCGGTCATGCGTGGCTCGCTCCCGGTTACTGGTCCTGCTCCAGGATTCCCGACTGGGCGATGAGGTAGCCCAGTTGGGCGCGGCTGCCGCTGCCCAGGGTGGCGGCGAGCTTGGCGATGTGGGCGCGGCAGGTGCGGACGTTCATGCCGAGCCGGCGGGCGATGGCCTCGTCGACGTGGCCCTCGACGAGGAGCTTGGCGATGGAGTGCTGGATGTCGGTGATGCCGCCGGGAGCGGTCTCGTAGGGCGCGCCGGCGGACAGCGGCACCGCCCGGCTCCACATGAACTCGAACACCTTGATCAGGTAGCGGACCAGTCCGGGCTGGCGTATCTCCAGGGCGACCTGCTGGTCGTCGCGGGGGGGGATGAAGGCGACGGACTCGTCGCAGACGATGAGGCGTTCCACCACCTCGTCGATGGTCCGGTACTCCACGCGGCCCGCGGACAGCTGCTCCACGTAGGCCCGTTTCTCCGGGCTGTAGCGGGCGGTGTGCTGGTAGAGCGTGCGGATCCGCACGCCGCGTTCGATGAGGGGTTTGTCGCGTTCGAGTCCCTGCACGATGCTGCGCTCGGAGAAGCGGTCGTCGCTGGGCTGGATGGTGAGCATCTCGGTACGGCACTGGGTGGCGGCCAGGTTGAGTGCGGCGTTGATGCGCGCGCTGCCCTCCAGCACGGTGATCGAGTTCTCGCTGCTGACGGCCTGGGCGCCGAGCGACATGAACGGCTCGAAGGCGTCCGCGAGCCGGATGGACAGCCGCCGGCGTTCGGCGATGTCGCGTTCGATGGGGTGCAGGCGCTGGGCGAGGGCGAGGGCCGGCGGCACCGGGCGCAGCCAGTTCTTGTCGTCCGGGTCGGGGTGGAGCAGGGCGAGTTCGATCAGGCAGGGGGCGGCTTCCGCTTCCTCGCGTGCGAGTCTCCCCACACGGAGCGCGTTGGCATAAAGTCGGCCGCCTGCCTCGCACAGTTCCGTCACCGCATGGGGATGCTCCGCCTTAGTCTGATTTGCCACGAAATCTCCACCCCCCAGGGTCCTGAACATGCAGGAACATGATGCACCGATTGTGTGGCCATGACGTGTTCGAATGAGCCATCGTCTTATCTGACGGGGGAACGAGGAGACTTTCACGTGAGGACGAAGCCGACTATGCGCAAGAGACTGCTTCGCTCGGTGCTCGCAGCCGCCCTCTCCGCCGTCGCGGCTTTCGGAGCGCTGAGCGGTTACTCCGACGCGAAGACCGGGACACAGGCCGACAGCCACTGGCCGTCGATCGTCGTCGACTCGGGGCGTTGATGTGACCACTCCACCCGACGACCGCTCCTTCCGCAGGGAGATGGCGACCGCCTACCGGTCCGGATGGCACTTCATCGACCTGGTCACCGCCATCCCCCACAGCGGTGACTCGTTGATGGTGACCGTCTTCGGCGAACCGGTCGTCGTCACTCGCGACGAGGACGGGGACGTACGGGCGTACCGGTGTCTGCGGCGGCCCCGGGGAGCGCCGAAGCCCGTGCGGTGTGCCATCCGGTACGGAATGATCTTTGTGAACCTGGACCAGAGGGACCGCCGGCAGACGGAGTCCGACTCCCCGGCCCCCCGGACCATCTCGGCCACCCCCCGCAGTGCCTGACGCGATTCCCCCGTCGTAAAAGATCGCGCAGGTGCTTCCCCCCGCAGCGGCGTCACCGTGACCTGAACACGGTGACGCCGCTGCAGTTTTACGGGACATGTCCGGGTATCGCGCAGATCGCGCTATGGCCGGAAACGGCCGCTCGGTGAGGGTCGGCCCGTGCGGCTCATCCCCGTCCCATCGCGCGGGTGAGCGCGATCTCGATGACCACGCGTGACGGATTCGGCCGCGGCGTCCGCCCGTAGCGCTCCGCGTAGCGCCGCTCCGCCTCGGCGACGCGTTCCGGTTCGTCCCGGACCACGGCCCGCCCCTCCAGCGTCGCCCACCGCCGCCCGTCCACCTGGCACACCGCGACGGCCGCCCCCTGCGCCCCCGCCGCCAGCACGTGCCGCACCTTCGCGCTCGACCGGTTCGCGACCACCCGGGCCAGCCGCGCCCCCGGGTCGTACGTCACCGCCACCGGCACGACGTGCGGGGTGCCGTCCGGACGGACGGTGGTCAGCGTGCACAGGTGCTTCTCGCGCCAGAAGCTGAGGTACGACGCGTCCGGATCGCCCGGATCTACCGAGTACGTGGTGGCCATGCCCGGAACTTAGCCCCTCGGACGCTCCCGCCCACCACCTTGAGTGGAATAGACTCAAGTTTGTGTACGTTGGCCGAGTCAGCAACGACAGTCGGCACCGAGTCGGCACCGAAAGTCGGCGGCGAAGGCCGCTTGAAGGGTCACCAAGGAGGAGAACGCGAACGTGGACGCCGAGCTGACCAACCGGAGCCGGGACGCGCTGGGCGCCGCCGGCAACCGCGCCGTGACCGACGGGCACCCCGACCTCACCCCGGCCCACCTGCTGCTCGCCCTGCTCCAGGGCCAGGAGAACGAGAACATCACGGACCTGCTCGCCGCGGTCGACGCCGACCAGGCCGCCGTGCGCTCCGGGGCCGAGCGGGTCCTGGCCGGCCTGCCGAGCGTGACCGGGTCCACCGTCGCGCCGCCGCAGCCCAACCGCGAACTGCTCGCCGTCATCGCGGACGCCCAGGCCCGCGCCCGCGACCTCGGCGACGAGTACCTCTCCACCGAACACCTCCTCATCGGCATCGCCGCCAAGGGCGGAGCGGCCGGCGAGGTGCTGTCCGGGCAGGGCGCCACCGCGAAGAAGCTGCAGGATGCCTTCCAGGAGACGAGAGGAGCGCGCCGGGTGACCACCGCCGACCCCGAGGGCCAGTACAAGGCCCTGGAGAAGTTCGGCACCGACTTCACCGCCGCCGCCCGCGAGGGCAGGCTCGACCCGGTCATCGGACGCGACCAGGAGATCCGGCGTGTCGTCCAGGTGCTGTCCCGCCGCACCAAGAACAACCCCGTCCTCATCGGCGAGCCCGGCGTCGGCAAGACCGCCGTCGTCGAAGGACTCGCCCAGCGGATCGTCAAGGGCGACGTGCCCGAGTCGCTGAAGAACAAGCGGCTCGTCGCGCTCGACCTGGGCGCCATGGTCGCCGGCGCCAAGTACCGCGGCGAGTTCGAGGAACGCCTGAAGACCGTCCTCGCCGAGATCAAGGACTCCGACGGGCAGATCATCACCTTCATCGACGAGCTGCACACGGTCGTCGGCGCGGGCGCCGGCGGCGACTCGGCGATGGACGCGGGCAACATGCTCAAGCCGATGCTCGCCCGTGGTGAGCTGCGCATGGTCGGCGCCACCACGCTGGACGAGTACCGCGAGCGCATCGAGAAGGACCCGGCGCTGGAGCGGCGCTTCCAGCAGGTGCTGGTGGCCGAGCCGACCGTCGAGGACTCCATCGCGATCCTGCGCGGACTCAAGGGCCGCTACGAGGCGCACCACAAGGTCCAGATCGCCGACAGCGCGCTGGTCGCCGCCGCCACCCTCTCCGACCGCTACATCACCTCCCGCTTCCTGCCCGACAAGGCCATCGACCTCGTCGACGAGGCCGCCAGCCGGCTCCGCATGGAGATCGACTCCTCGCCGGTCGAGATCGACGAACTCCAGCGCGCCGTCGACCGGTTGAAGATGGAGGAGCTGGCCATCGGCAAGGAGACCGACGCCGCCTCCCGCGAGCGCCTGGAGAAGCTGCGCCGCGACCTCGCCGACAAGGAGGAGGAGCTGCGCGGCCTCAACGCCCGCTGGGAGAAGGAGAAGCAGTCCCTCAACCGGGTCGGCGAGCTGAAGGAGAAGCTGGACGAGCTGCGCGGCCAGGCCGAACGCGCCCAGCGCGACGGCGACTTCGACACCGCCTCCAAGCTGCTCTACGGCGAGATCCCGGCCGTGGAGCGCGACCTGGAGGCCGCCTCCGAGGCCGAGGAGGAGGTCGCGCGGGACACCATGGTCAAGGAGGAGGTCGGCGCCGACGACATCGCCGACGTCGTCGCCTCCTGGACCGGCATCCCGGCCGGCCGCCTGATGGAGGGCGAGACGCAGAAGCTGCTGCGGATGGAGGACGAGCTCGGCAGGCGGCTCATCGGCCAGGGCGAGGCCGTACGGGCCGTCTCGGACGCCGTGCGGCGCTCCCGGGCCGGTATCGCCGACCCCGACCGCCCCACCGGTTCCTTCCTCTTCCTCGGCCCCACCGGCGTCGGCAAGACCGAACTCGCCAAGGCCCTCGCCGACTTCCTCTTCGACGACGAGCGGGCCATGATCCGCATCGACATGTCGGAGTACGGCGAGAAGCACTCCGTGGCCCGCCTGGTCGGCGCGCCTCCCGGCTACGTCGGCTACGAGGAGGGCGGCCAGCTCACCGAGGCCGTGCGCCGCCGCCCGTACAGCGTGGTGCTGCTGGACGAGGTGGAGAAGGCCCACCCGGAGGTCTTCGACATCCTGCTCCAGGTGCTCGACGACGGCCGGCTCACCGACGGCCAGGGCCGCACCGTGGACTTCCGCAACACCATCCTGGTGCTCACCTCCAACCTCGGCAGCCAGTACCTGGTCGACCCGATGACCACCGAGGCGGAGAAGAAGGAGCAGGTCCTGGAGGTGGTGCGGGCCTCCTTCAAGCCCGAGTTCCTCAACCGCCTGGACGACCTGGTGGTGTTCTCCGCCCTCACCAAGGCCGAGCTGGAGCGCATCGCGCAGCTGCAGATCGACCGCCTGGGCAAGCGGCTCGCCGAGCGCCGGCTCGCGCTGGAGGTCACGCCCGGGGCCCTGGCCTGGCTGGCCGAGGAGGGCCTGGACCCGGCCTACGGCGCCCGCCCGCTGCGCCGGCTGGTGCAGAGCGCGATCGGCGACCGGCTCGCCAGGGAGATCCTCTCCGGCGAGATCAAGGACGGCGACACGGTCCGCGTGGACCGCTTCGAGGACGGCCTCCTCGTGGGTCCCGCCACCGGGAAGTCACTCTGAGTGGACCGTGTGATTCCGGGCCCGGCGTCCCCGTGGACGTTGGGCCCGTCCCGCACCGGGTACTCCGGCACTGACCGGATCGAGTCAGCCCTCGGCTGACAGGCCCGTCGGGGCTTGCCACCCCCCTCCCCGCATGGGGGAGGATGGCGGGATCCGTACGAAGGGAAATTCACGGTGACCATCGACCCGTCCTCGATTCCGAATTTCGGGGGCCAGCCCGAGCCGCAGCCCCAAGGACCGGCGGGCCCCGTCGTCCCGGATCAGGACCTCGTGAAGCAGCTCCTCGACCAGATGGAGCTCAAGTACGTCGTCGACGAAGAGGGTGACCTCGCGGCGCCGTGGGAGCAGTTCCGCACCTACTTCATGTTCCGCGGCGAGGGCGACCAGCAGATCTTCTCCGTCCGGACGTTCTACGACCGTCCGCACAAGATCGACGAGAAGCCGCAGCTGCTCGAGTCCGTCGACGACTGGAACCGGCGCACCCTGTGGCCCAAGGTGTACACCCACACCCATGACGACGGCACCGTCCGTCTCATCGGTGAGGCGCAGATGCTCATCGGCATGGGCGTCAGCCTGGAGCACTTCGTCTCCTCGACGGTCAGCTGGGTGCGGGCCGCGATCGAGTTCGACAAGTGGCTGGTCGAGCAGCTCGGCCTGGAGCAGGAGATCAACGAGGCGGACAAGCCCGACGAGGAGTAGCCCGTCCCCGGGCGCGGAGGAGCGAGGCTCGTCCGTGCCCGGCGGACGTGTTCAGCGGGCCCCGGCGGCCTTCAGCCGCCGGGCCGCCTCCTCCAGCACGGCCTTCTGCTTGCAGAAGGCGAAGCGGACGAAGGGCGCGCCCATCTCCCGGTGGTCGTAGAAGACGGCCGTGGGGATGGCGACGACGCCCGCGCGTTCCGGCAGGGCGCGGCAGAAGGCGATGCCGTCGCTCTCGCCCAGGGGCCGGATGTCGGCGGTGACGAAGTACGTGCCCGAGGGCCGGTAGACGGAGAAGCCCGCCTCCTCCAGGCCCGCCGCCAGGACGTCCCGCTTGGCGAGCAGGTCCGCGCGGAACGCCTCGAAGTAGCTGTCGGGCAGCGCCAGGGCCTCGGCGACCGCGTACTGGAACGGGCCCGCCGAGACGTACGTCAGGAACTGCTTGGCCGAGCGGACGGCCGTCACCAGCTCCGGCGCCGCCGTCACCCAGCCGACCTTCCAACCGGTGAAGGAGAAGGTCTTCCCCGCGCTGGAGATCGTCACCGTGCGTTCCCGCATGCCCGGGAAGGACGCCAGCGGCACGTGTCCGGCGTCGTCGAAGACCAGGTGCTCGTACACCTCGTCGGTCACCACCAGCAGGTCCCGCTCCACCGCCAGCGCGGCGATCGCCGCCAGTTCCTCGCGGGTGAGGACGGTGCCGGTCGGGTTGTGCGGGGTGTTGAGCAGCAGCAGGCGGGTGCGGTCGGTGACGGCGTCGCGCAGTTCGTCGAGGTCGAGGCGGAAGCGGCCGTCGGCCGGGCGGAGCGTCACCGGGACGCGGGTGCCGCCGGCCAGGGCGATGCAGGCGGCGTAGGAGTCGTAGTACGGCTCCAGGGCGATCACCTCGTCGCCGGGCTCCACCAGCGCGAGCAGCGCGGCGGCGATCGCCTCGGTGGCGCCCGCGGTGACCAGGACCTCGGTGTCCGGGTCGTACGACAGGTCGTAGCGGCGCTGCTGGTGCGCGGCGACGGCGGTGCGCAGCTCGGGGATGCCGGGGCCCGGCGGGGACTGGTTGCCGCGGCCGTCGCGCAGAGCCCTCACGGCGGCCTCCCTGACCTCCTCGGGGCCGTCCGTGTCGGGGAAGCCCTGGCCCAGGTTGATGGATCCGGTCCGCAGGGCCAGGGCGGACATCTCGGCGAAGATCGTCGTCCCGAACTCGGCGAGCCGGCGGTTCAGAAGGGGGCGCGCGCTGGAGGTCATGGCGGCCATCCTGCGCCGAAGCTCTGGACTTCCTCAACTCTGCTTTGGCCCGCGCGGGCGCCGGGCATGTCCCGGTCACGTACGTGAGGGAGGCGCCCACGGGGGGCCGCCTCGACCGGCTCACGGGGGAAAGGAGGATGGCGCCATGACCTTCGGCATCATCCTGGTCGTGCTCTTCGCGTTGTTCGTCGCGGTCGTCGTGGGTGCGTCCCGCAGGGCCGGGCGGCGGCCGGCGCGCAGCCGCTCGGGTTCGGGCAGCGGCGACGGCAGCTGGTGGGCGGGCGGCGGCGGAGGCGCCGGAACCGCCTGTGGATCGTCCTCCGACGGAGGCTCGTCCTGCGGAGGCGGGTCGTCCTGCGGAGGCGGCGGATGCGGCGGTGGTGGCAGCTGACTCCGGTACATACCGGCAGTCCGCCTCCGCTTCGGGGGCGACGCATCCGTGACAGCGGGGTCCGCACCTGGGGCGGGCCCCGCTGCGGTGTGCAACGGCGGTGGCCGGTCCGGTTCCGCGATGGTGGCGGGTCCGGTTCCGGCCGGGCGGAGCGTCGGGACGGCGCACGGGGGTGAGCCGTGACTCGGGGGCGCACGCCGAGGTTGAACAGTTGATCGCGGGAGCCCCCTAGGGGATGGAAAGCCCACGAACTTGGGTAAAAACGCTGTGGTGGCGCCACAGTTCATGATTCCCTATAAAACGCCAACGCAGCCCTCGGACTCCCCGCGGACCCTTCTTCCGGCCGGGCGACCGGGCTGACGGGCCGAGTTCCCCGGTGCGACCGAGGTGCGCGGACCCACCTCTCCCCTCCTTGTGTGCTTGCGGAGCCGATCCATGCTCACGACCCTGAACACCGCCTATTCCGACACGCGCGCGGCCGACCTCGCCTGGGCCCTGGGACGCGAGCCGCTTCCCGCGCTCGCCACCCTCGATCTCGAACTGACCGGTGTGAAACTCCAGTTGAGACTCCTCGGCGCGTCCCACCAGGTGCTGGTGGAGGAGGAGCGGGGCCTCTGCTCGGAGACGGTGGCGTGCATCCCGGGCAGTCGTACGCCGCTGCCGCTGGGCGTGGCCAAGCGGGTCGGCGACTGGGAGTACGAGTTCGCGGCCCGGGTGGAGGTGCTCGCGCCGGGCTCCTTCGCGGGCCGGGCCCAGGAGCTGCTGGCCCTGGTCTCCGACCACCCGCAGGGCCTCGTCGGGGTCTTCCCCGGCAGTCCGTACGCGTTCACCGCGATGCTCGCCCAGTGCCACGAGGGGCAGGTCCACTGGCGGACCTGGCACGCCTACCCGCAGGACGGGCAGTTGGTGGCGACGCGGACCAAGGTGGGAGTGCGGATGCTTGCTCGTACCAATATCGGGCGAGTGTAAACAAACATCACGCGTGTGGGTGACGTTGCGCGTTTGAGGCGTAACGTAACGTCGCTGGGGTGATCGAACCGCAGGCCGCCGCACCGCCCCGTCCCGCCCGGACCCGGGGCGGACGGAGCGGCTCCGGCAGCGGTGCGCTGCGGCTGCCCGTCCGGCAGGGCACCGGGCGGTTCCTGGTCCTCGCGGGCGTGTTCGTCTGCGCGGCCTGCGGACTGGTGTACGAACTCGAACTGGTCGCGCTGGCCACGTACTTGATGGGCGACTCGGTCACCCAGGCGTCCGTCGTGCTGTCCGTGATGGTCTTCGCGATGGGTATCGGATCCCTCGCCGCGAAACGCCTGCGGCGGCACGCGGCCGCCGCGTTCGGCGCCGTCGAGGCCGGCCTGGCCCTGGTCGGCGGGTGCAGCGCGATGGTCCTGTACGCCGTGTTCGCCTGGACGGGTGACTGGGGCGGCGTCTGGGCGAGCGGCCCGCGCGGTCTGCTCGTCGCCTTCTCCCTCGCCACCGGGCTGCTGATCGGCGCCGAGGTGCCGCTGCTGATGGAGCTGATCCAGCGGATCCGCCGGCAGGACGCGGGCGGCGCGGTCGCCGACCTGTCCGCCGCGGACTACGTGGGCGCCCTCGTCGGCGGACTCGCCTTCCCCTTCCTCCTGCTGCCGTTCCTCGGCCAGCTGACCGGCGCGCTGATCACCGGCGCCGTCAACGCGGTCGTCGGCGGTGCGCTGGTGCTCGGCCTGTTCCGGCAGGACCTCCCCCCGCGCGCCCGCCGGCTGCTCGTGGCCGCCAACATCTGCGTGCTGGCCGTCCTCGCCACGGCCGCCGTCCTCGTCGACGACTTCGAACGGGCCGCCCGGCACGCCATGTACGGCGCGGACGTACGGGTGGCCCTGCACACCGACGTGCAGGAGGTGCTGCTGACCGGCGGACGGGACGGCCGGCCCCTCAACCTGTTCCTCGACGGGCGGCTGCGGGTCAGCGGCCGGGACGAACGGCGCTACCACGAGGCGCTGGTGCACCCCGCGATGAACGGCCCGCACCACCGCGTGCTGGTCCTCGGCGGCGGTGACGGGCTCGCCGTGCGGGAGGTGCTGCGGCACACCGGCGTGCACCGGGTCGACGTCGTCGAGGCCGACGCGGGCGTGGTGCGGCTGGCGCGCCGGGACCGGGCACTGTCCGCGCTGAACGCGCACGCCCTCGACGACCCGCGCGTACGGGTCTTCGTCGCGGACGCCTTCGACTGGCTGCGCCGGGCGCCCGCCGCGGTGTACGACGTGGTGGTCTCGGACCTGCCGCACCCCGGCATCACCGAGAACACCAAGCTGTACTCGCAGGAGTTCTACGGCCTGGCCCGGCGGATGCTGGCGGCGGACGGGCGGCTCGTGGTGCACGGCGGCGCGATGGCCTCCCGCCCGCGCGACTTCTGGACGGTGGACGCCACCGTGCGCGCCGCCGGATTCCGCACCGTCGCGTACCGCGTCCGCGGCCGGCAGGACGGGTACGCCGCCGGCCCGGACCGGGGGCAGGCACGGACCGCGCACGCCCACCGCGACTGGGGCTTCGTACTGGCCGCCCGGCACGAACCCGCGCCGCGCCTCGACCCGGCCGGACCCCGCCCGCGCACCCTCACCGACGCCGCCCTCGCGGCGGACACCCGGGCCGCCGAACGCATCCGCGTCCCCGGCCTGCCGCCGTCCACCCTGGTCCATCCCCGCTACTCCGGCTGACGCCCTTTACTACGTCCCGCGCCGACGCGCGCGACTTCCCGACGACGGGGGTGCACTCCGGCGCCGCGTGGGTAGGCTCCGCACTCATGGAGCACGAGGTGTTCGTTCCGGTCGAGGTGGAACGGCTCAGGGAAGTGCTGGACGACCCCGCACGGGTCGCCCGGGCGGTGCCCGGGCTCCAGCACGACGCCGGCGCGGACCCCGTCGCCGGCCGCCTGAAGATCCGCGTCGGCAGCCACTCCGTCACCTACCGGGGTGCCGTCCGGGTGTCCGCGCGGGACGACGGTTCCTACACCGTCGAGGGCGACGCGACGGAGACCCGCGGCAGCGGCTCGGTGCGGCTGGCACTCCGGCTGGGCCTGCGGCCCGCGGACGGCGGCACGACCCTGACCGTCGCCGGTACGGCCACGGCGGACGGGCGGCTCACGGAACTCCCGCAGGACGCGGTGGCCGCGGCCGGGACCCGCCTGCTGAACCGTTTCGCGGAGAACCTGGGCACGGCGGCGGCCGAGGCGGCAGGACCCGGACCCGCACCGGAGTCCCCCGAACTCCTGGCGGCCGGCGACTTCGAACCCCGCGCCACCACCGACTTCGAGACCACCCCGGACGCCGAGGACACCCCGCCGCCGCCCGCGTCCGAGCCGCCCGCCCCGCAGACGCAGGACACGGCCCCCGCGGCGGACGACGCACCGCCTCCCGTCCCCGAGGCACCTTCCGTCTTCGAGACGGAGATCCCGCCCCCGTCGCTCGACGCGGCCGCACAGGACGAGGACGACGACTCCGTCGCCGAGGCGGCGCACGCCCGCCGCACGATGATCGGCCGCAGCGCCGAGGAGGTGGACCACGCCCCGCCCCGCGGCCGCTACGCGCCGGTCCCCGCCCCCCAGACGGTCGCCACCCCGGCCCCGATGCGCTGGGCGGCTCCCGCGGCGGCGCTGGCGGTCGCCTCGGCGGTCGTCGCCTTCCGGGCCCTGCGCAGGCGCCGCTGACCGCCGCCCCCGTCGTGACGGCGCCCTCTTGATCGCACCAGTAGGGTCGTCGCGTGAGGAACGGAGACATCACGCTGACCGCGGGTGACGCGGAGGTGACCGTACTGCCGGGCAACGGCGGACGGGTCGGAGGACTGCGGGTCGGGGGCGTCGAGCTGCTGCGGCAGGGCGAGCGGTTCGGTTGTTTCCCGATGGTGCCCTGGTGCGGACGGATCCGTGAGGGCCGGTTCCGGGACGGCGCCACCGTCCACCGGATGCCGCTGAACGCCCCGCCGCACGCCATCCACGGCACCGCCCGCGACGCCGCCTGGCGCACCGCCCGCACGAGCACCGACGAGGCAGTGATCACCTACGACCTCACGGAGCCGTGGCCGTACCCCGGGCGCGTCACCCAGCAGATCGCGCTCACTGCGGACTCCCTGACCCTGACCATGAGCGTGGAGACGTACGAGTCGTCCTTCCCCGCGCAGATCGGCTGGCACCCCTGGTTCAACCGCTCCCTCGGCGACGGCGGTGAGGACGTGCGGATCGACTTCGCGCCCGCCTGGCAGGAGGAGCGCGGCGAGGACCACCTGCCCACCGGCCACCGGACCGACCCGAAGCCCGGACCGTGGGACGACTGCTTCGGCATGCCCGGCGGCGTCGACGTCACCCTCACCTGGCCGGGACGACTGGAGCTGAAGGTCACCAGCCGCGAGGAGTGGGTGGTGGTCTACGACGAGCAGCGCGAGGCCGTGTGCGTCGAGCCGCAGACCGGGCCGCCCGACGGGCTGAACACCCACCCGCGCCTGGTCACCCCCCTGGAGCCGCTGGAGGCCTCGACCACCTGGACCTGGACCCGGCTTTAAGCTGGCTGGCATGAGCGAAGTTCGCGGCGCGCTGCTGCAGCAGATCAAGGACAAGGCCGTGGTGCACGGCAAGGTGACCCTCTCCTCCGGTCTGGAGGCCGACTACTACGTCGACCTGCGCCGCATCACCCTCGACGGCGAGGCCGCCCCGCTGGTCGGCCAGGTGCTCCTGGACCTGACCGCGGAGCTGGACTTCGACGCGGTCGGCGGCCTGACCATGGGCGCCGACCCGGTCGCGGCCGCCATGCTGCACGCCGCCGCCGCGCGCGGCCGCAGGCTGGACGCCTTCGTCGTCCGCAAGGCCGCCAAGGCCCACGGGCTGCAGCGCCGCGTCGAGGGCCCGGACATCAAGGGCCGCCGGGTCCTCGTCGTCGAGGACACCTCCACCACCGGCGGCTCCCCGCTCACCGCCGTCGAGGCCGTCCGCGAGGCCGGCGCGGAGGTCGTCGCCGTGGCGACCATCGTGGACCGGGCCACCGGCGCCGCCGAGAAGATCCAGGAGGGCGCCGGGGTGCCGTACCTCTTCGCCTACTCCAAGGACGAGCTCGGCCTCGACTGACGTCCGGCCCGTCCGGCGCCGCACCGGCCCGGCGTCACGCGACATAACGACTTGAGCCGCGCGGTCGACCCGCCGGACAAGTCTGGGAAGATTGGGCCCGACAATGACGTCGCATCCAAGGTTCCAGGTCAGGGCCGTCAGTACGCAGCACGCCAACCCGCACGTATAAGGAGCGGACAGATGCCCATCGCAACTCCCGAGGTCTACAACGAGATGCTGGACCGGGCGAAGGCGGGGAAGTTCGCCTACCCGGCCATCAACGTCACCTCGTCCCAGACCCTGCACGCGGCACTGCGCGGCTTCGCCGAGGCGGAGAGCGACGGCATCGTCCAGATCTCGACGGGCGGCGCCGAGTTCCTGGGCGGCCAGCACAACAAGGACATGGTGACCGGCGCGGTCGCGCTCGCCGAGTTCGCGCACATCGTCGCCGAGAAGTACGACGTCAGCATCGCCCTGCACACCGACCACTGCCCGAAGGACAAGCTCGACGGGTACGTGCGTCCGCTGCTCGCGGTGTCCGAGGAGCGCGTCAAGGCCGGCCGCAACCCGCTGTTCCAGTCCCACATGTGGGACGGCTCCGCGGAGACCCTCGCCGACAACCTGTCCATCGCGCAGGAGCTGCTGGAGCGCGCCCGCGCCGCGAAGATCATCCTCGAGGTCGAGATCACCCCGACCGGTGGCGAGGAGGACGGCGTCTCCCACGAGATCAACGACTCCCTGTACACCACGGTCGACGACGCGATCCGCACCGCGGAGGCCCTCGGCCTCGGCGACAAGGGCCGCTACCTGCTCGCCGCGTCCTTCGGCAACGTGCACGGCGTGTACAAGCCGGGCAACGTCGTCCTCCGTCCCGAGCTGCTGAAGGAGCTGAACGAGGGCGTCGCCGCCAAGTACGGCAAGCCGGCCGGCTCCCAGCCGTTCGACTTCGTCTTCCACGGCGGCTCCGGCTCCACCCCGGAGGAGATCCTCACCGCGCTGGAGAACGGCGTCGTGAAGATGAACATCGACACGGACACCCAGTACGCCTTCACGCGTCCGGTCGTCGACCACATGCTCCGCAACTACGACGGCGTCCTGAAGGTCGACGGCGAGGTCGGCAACAAGAAGACCTACGACCCGCGCACCTGGGGCAAGCTGGCCGAGGCGTCGATGTCGGCCCGCGTCGTCGAGGCCTGCCAGAACCTGCGTTCGACGGGCACCCGGATCAAGTAACCGGCCCGCAGCACGGGAGCCCGGCACCGCCCGCGGTGCCGGGCTCTTCCGTATGCTCGCCCCATGCCCGACGTCCGGCTGTCCTCCGCGCGGGGCAAGTGGATCCTGCTCACCACGGTGCTCGGCTCCAGCATGGCCCTGCTCGACTCCACCGTCGTCAACGTCGCCCTCCCGCGCATCGGCCGCGACCTCGACGCCGACCTCGCCGCGCTGCAGTGGACCGTCAACGCGTACATGGTCACGCTGGCCGGGCTGATCCTGCTCGGCGGGGCGCTCGGCGACCGGTACGGGCGGCGGAAGGTGTTCGTCGTCGGCGTGCTGTGGTTCGCCGCCGCGTCCCTGCTGTGCGGCCTCGCCCCGAACGCCGGGGTGCTGATCGCCGCCCGGGCGCTCCAGGGCGTCGGCGGCGCGCTGCTCACCCCCGGCTCCCTCGCCCTCATCCAGGCCACCTTCCACCCCGACGACCGGGGCCGCGCGGTCGGCCTGTGGTCCGGCTTCGGCGGGATCGGCGCGGCGGTCGGCCCGTTCGTCGGCGGCTGGCTGGTGGACGGGCCGGGCTGGCGCTGGGTGTTCTGGCTCAACGTGCCGCTCGCCCTGCTGTGCGCGCCCGTCGCCGTCCGGCACGTGCCGGAGTCGGTGGGCGGGGAGCGCGAGGGCCGGTTCGACGTGCTCGGTGCCGCGCTCGGCGCGATCGCCCTCGCGCTGGTCACGTACGCGCTGATCGAGGCCGGTGACGGCTCCTGGGCGGTCGCGGTGACCGGGGCCGCGGGGCTCGTCGCCGCGGTCGCCTTCGTCCTGGTCGAGAAGCGCCGGCCGGGCCCGATGATGCCGCCGGACATCTTCGCCTCGCGCCAGTTCACCGCCGTCAACGTGGTCACGCTGTGCGTGTACGCGGCGTTCGGCGGGTTCTTCTTCCTCGCCGCGCTGCAGCTCCAGGTCGTCGTCGGCTGGTCCGCGCTCGCCGCCGGCACCGCGCTGCTGCCCACGACCGCGCTGATGCTGCTGCTGTCCGCCCGCTCCGGTGAACTCGGCGACCGGATCGGCCCGCGCCTCCCGCTCACCGTGGGACCGCTGCTGTGCGCCGCCGGGATGCTGCTGATGCTGCGGGTCGGACCGGACGCCTCGTACGCCGCCGAGGTGCTGCCCGCGCTGCTGGTGCTGGGCCTCGGCATGGTCACCCTGGTGGCGCCGCTGACCGCGACGGTCCTCGCCTCCGTGGACACCGCGCGGGCCGGTCTGGCCAGCGGCATCAACAACGCCGCCGCCCGCGCGGCCGGCCTGGTGGCCGTGGCCGCGCTGCCGCTGCTCGCCGGGATGGGACCGGAGGCGTACCGGCTGCCGGACGCCTTCGACGCGGCCTTCCGGCGGGCGATGGCGCTGTGCGCGGGCGTGCTGGTGGTGGGCGCGGCCGTCGCCTGGGCGACCGTGCGCCGCCCGGCACCCGACTGCCGGCACCCGGAGTGCCACACGCACGGCAGCGTGGCCGTGCCGCCGCTGGAGCCGGAGACGGAACGCGGCGAGGAACACGGGACGGCCGCCCCGCGGCCGCGCGGCACCGAGCCGCGCTGATGTACCAGACTGGACCCATGTCCATTCACGAGAACCTCCTCGGGGGACCGCCCCCGACCCATCTGCCCGACGACCCCGGCCCGCGCGAACTGCTCGCCTCGGGCACCTCGGCCACCGACGTCGCGGCCAAGCACCCCACCTCCTCGCTGGCCTGGGCCCGGCTGGCCGACGAGGCGTACGAGCGGGGCAGCGTCGTGGAGTCGTACGCGTACGCCCGTACGGGCTACCACCGCGGTCTGGACGCGCTGCGCCGCAACGGCTGGAAGGGCCACGGGCCGGTGCCGTGGGAGCACGAGCCCAACCGCGGCTTCCTGCGGGCGCTGCACGCCCTCGCCCGCGCCGCCCAGGCGATCGGCGAGCAGGAGGAGTACGAGCGCTGCTCGCAGTTCCTGAAGGACTCCTCGCCGACGGCGGCGCAGGTCCTCGGCTGAGCCGGTCGTGACCGCGGGGCCCGCCTGTGAGCAGGCGGGCCTTGCGGCTGTGGGGGACGATTGCGGAGGATGCCCCGTGGGGACCGGGGCCCCCGTGCCGGTAACGGCAGGGGCGGACCGCTACCCGGAGTACATTTCAGGAGACAGCGATGTCCCACGAGGCTCACGAGCCCGAGACCCCGCATCTCGACTTCCAGGGGACGACCCCCTACGAGGACTACGTCAAGGCCGACGTCCTCACCCACCTCCAGCACACCCTCTCCGACGATCCCGGAGAGATGGTCTTCCTGGTCACCACCCAGGTGATGGAGCTGTGGTTCACCGTCGTCGTGCACGAGTGGGAGACCGCGGCGAAGGCGCTGCGGGAGGACGACGTACCGACCGCGGTCGACGCGCTGAAGCGGTCCGTGCGGGAACTGGAGGCGCTGAACGCCTCCTGGAAGCCGCTGAGCGGGCTCACCCCGGCGCAGTTCAACTCCTACCGCGGCGCCCTCGGCGAGGGGTCCGGCTTCCAGTCGGCGATGTACCGGCGGATGGAGTTCCTGCTCGGCGACAAGTCCGCTTCCATGCTGGTCCCGCACCGGGGTGCGCCGCGCGTGCACGCCGAGCTGGAGAAGGCGCTGCACGAGCCGAGCCTGTACGACGAGGTGCTGCGGTTCCTCGCGCGGCGCGGCCACCCGGTCCCGGACGAGGTGCTGCGGCGCGACGTGTCGCAGCGGTACGAGCCGTCCCCGCAGGTGGAGGCCGTCTGGACGGCCGTCTACTCGAGTGACGAGCGCGACGAGGTCGCCCGTCTGGGCGAGGCGCTGACCGATGTTGCCGAGCTGGTGTGGCGCTGGCGCAACGACCACCTGGTCGCCACCCGGCGCGCGATGGGCGCCAAGACCGGTACGGGCGGTTCGGCCGGCGTGGCGTGGCTGGAGAAGCGGGCGCAGAAGAGCGTCTTTCCCGAGCTGTGGACGGCGAGGTCCTATGTCTGAGCAGGTCACGAAGGCGGAGAAGCTGGACGCCTCCGACGTGCTGGCCGCCAAGCGGGCGGAGTTCGTGCTGGACGACGTGGTGTACCTGGACGGCAACTCGCTGGGCGCGCTGCCCGTCGCGGTTCCCGGCCGGGTCGAGGACGTGGTGCGCCGGCAGTGGGGCGAGCTGCGCATCCGGTCCTGGACGGAGGGCGGCTGGTGGACGGCGCCGGAGCGGATCGGCGACCGGATCGCGCCGCTGGTCGGTGCGGCGCCCGGACAGATCGTGGTCGGCGACTCGACCAGCGTCAACGTGTTCAAGGCGCTGGTGGGCGCGGTGCGGCTGGCGCGGCTCGCCGATGCCGGGCGGGACGAGATCGTGGTGGACGCGACCACGTTCCCCACGGACGGCTACATCGCGGAGTCGGCGGCCCGGATGACGGGCTGCACCCTGCGCCCGGTCACCCCGGCCGAGGTGCCGGGCGCGCTCGGCGACCGTACGGCGGCGGTGCTGCTGAACCACGTCGACTACCGCACGGGTCGGCTGCACGACCTGCCGTCGCTGACGGCCGCCGTGCACGCGGCGGGGGCGCTCGTGGTGTGGGACCTGTGCCACAGCGCGGGCGCGCTGCCGGTGGGACTCGACGAGCACGGCGTGGACCTGGCGGTCGGCTGCACCTACAAGTACCTCAACGGCGGGCCGGGCTCACCGGCGTACCTGTACGTGCGTGCCGAGTGGCAGGACCGCTTCGACTCGCCGCTGCCGGGCTGGAACTCGCACGCGGAGCCCTTCGGGATGCGCCCGGGCTACGCGCCGGCGGCGGGCGCGGTGCGCGGGCGGGTCGGCACCCCGGACATCCTGTCGATGCTGGCGCTGGAGGCGGCGCTGGAGGTGTGGGACGGCGTCACGGTCGAGGAGGTGCGGGCCAAGTCGCTGGCGCTGACGGACTTCTTCCTGGAGTGCGTCGAGGAGTACGTCCCCGGGGGCCGGGTCGAGTGCGTGACCCCGCGGGCGCACGGGGAGCGGGGCAGTCAGGTCGCGCTGCGCTGCCCGGACGCCGGTGTGGTGATGGAGCGGCTGATCGGGCGCGGCGTCGTCGGCGACTTCCGCCGTCCGGACGTGCTGCGCTTCGGCTTCACCCCGCTGTACGTCGGCTTCGGTGACGTGGAGCGGGCGGCGCGGGTGCTGGCGGAGGTACTGGCGGAGTAACCGGGTCCGGTCCCGGGTCGGGGAGGGGCGGCGGGCCGTACCGCCGCCCCTTCCGTAAAGGTTCACGGTGCGTGATATCCCGATGTCGGCGCACGTCACCGTCCTGATACCGTCCCGGCCAACGGCCGGATACTTCACTGGTTCGCCAAATACGTTTCATCGCTGAGAGGTTGAGCATGTCGGACGACGTCGCAGCCGCCCGGGCCGCAGCCGAGGAGCAGTCCGCCCTCACCCGCCGGCCCGTCGCCCCCGACGCCACCGCCGCCTACGGCGACGACCCGGACCAGCTGATCGACTTCTACGCGCCGCGCGGACCCGGCGGGCCCGGCGGCCCGGCACCCGTGGTCGTCGTCCTGCACGGCGGCGCCTGGCGCGGCCCCTACGACCGGCGCCACATCAGCCCCTTCGCCGCCTTCCTGGCCGGCCGCGGCTTCGCGGTGGCCAGCGTCGAGTACCGGCGCGGGCCGGGGGAGCGCGGCGGCGGGGACGCGGTCGCCGGCCGGTGGCCGGACACCCTCGACGACGTCGCCGTCGCGCTGGACGCGCTGGACGGGCTGGCCCGGGCGCACCTGCCGGGGGCCGACCCGCGCCGCACCGTCCTCACCGGCCACTCCGCCGGCGGCCACCTCGCGCTGTGGGCCGCCGCCCGGCACCTCCTCCCGGCCGACGCGCCCTGGCGCACCGACGGCCCCGCGCCGCTGCGCGGCGTGGTCGCGCTCGCCCCGATCGCCGACCTCGCGGTCGCCGACGAACTGGGCGTGTGCGACGGCGCCGCCCGCCAACTCCTCGGCGGCAGCGAGCACTTCGTTGAGCGCCGGCCCTACGCCGACCCGGCGCTGCTGCTGCCCACCGGCATCGCCACCACCCTGGTCCAGGGCCGCACGGACACCGATGTGCCGCAGGCGGTCGCCGAGTCGTACGCGGATGCGGCGGCGAAGGCCGGCGAGGTGGTGGGGCTGACGCTGCTGGAGGACGTCGGCCACTTCCCGCTCATCGACCCGGCGGCGGACGCCTGCGCGGTGGTCGCGGAGGAGATCGCCCAGCTCGCCTGGTGACTTCCCGGCGGGTGGTTGTGGAGGTCGCCCAGCTCGCCTGGTGACTTCCCGGCGGGTGGTTGTGGAGGTCGCACAGCTCGCCTGGTGACGTCGGGCGGGTGGTTGTGGAGGTGGCCCGGCGGCTGGTGACTTCGGGCGGGTGGTTGTGGAGGTCGCCTGGCGGTTGGTGATTTCGGGCGGGTGGCGAGGAGGCCCGGCGGCTGGTGACTTCCCGGCGGGTGGTTGCGGAGGGCGCCCAGGTCGCCTGGTGACGTCGGGCGGGTGGTTGGGGAGGTCGCCTGGCGGTTGGTGATTTCGGGCGGGTGGCGAGGAGGCCCGGCGGCTGGTGACTTCCCGGCGGGTGGTTGCGGAGGGCGCCCAGGTCGCCTGGTGACGTCGGGCGGGTGGTTGGGGAGGTCGCCTGGCGGTTGGTGATTTCGGGCGGGTGGCGAGGAGGCCCGGCGGCTGGTGACTTCCCGGCGGGTGGTTGCGGAGGGCGCCCAGGTCGCCTGGTGACGTCGGGCGGGTGGTTGGGGAGGTCGCCTGGCGGTTGGTGATTTCGGGCGGGTGGCGAGGAGGCCCGGCGGCTGGTGACTTCCCGGCGGGTGGTTGTGGAGGTCGCACAGCTCGCCTGGTGACGTCGGGCGGGTGGTTGTGGAGGTCGCCTGGCGGTTGGTGACTTCCCGGCGGGTGGCTGTGGCGGTCGTCCGGCGGCTGGTGACTTCCGGCGCGCGGGCGCCCGGTGGTCATACCCCTCATACCTGAGAGCTACCCCGCAGGTGAGTCCCCCGGCGGGACGCGGGTTACGCGCGCCGCTCCGTAACTTCCCTTCCCGGCAGCCCGAACGGCGGGCGGACCGGGAGGTGCGGTGGGCATGGGGCGGCGACGCGGGCCGGACAGCGGGAACCGTGCGCGACGGCGGCGATGGCGGCGCGGGGCGCTCGCGGCGCTGGTCGCCTGCGCGGTGGCCGTGCCGCTGGCCGGGGCGGGACGGCCGCGGGTGCCCGCGCCGGCGCCCGCCGTGCTCGCGCCGCCGACCGCGGCGACCCTCCACGCCACCTACGCGGCCCACCGCGCCGCCGCCGGGGCCGCGGCCCGCACGGCCGCCGCGCACGGCTACCGGGAGCGGGCCGCCGTCGACCGCCAACTCGCGGACAGCAAACGGCAGTTGCTGTCCTTCGACGGGCGCGGTCCGGGGCTGGTCACCGAGGTGTTCGGCGAGCTGGCGCACGCCGACCGCATCGCCGTCCTCGTCCCCGGCTCCGACACCGGCCTCGACACCTACGGCCGGTTCCGCGCCGCCGCCCTCGCCCTGCACCGGCGGCTCACCGACGACGCACCGCCCGGCACCCGTACGGCGGTCGTGGCCTGGCTCGGCTACGAGACCCCCGGCACCGTCAGCACCGCCGTCGCCACCACGGACCGGGCGGAGGAGGCCGCACCCGAACTCCGCGCCGCCGTACGCGAGGTGCGCGCCGTCGTCGGCCCGCGGCCCCGCGTCTCGCTCCTGTGCCACTCCTACGGCTCCGTCGTCTGCGCCCGCGCCGCCGCCGGTCTCGACGTCGACGACATCGCCCTCGTCGGCAGCCCCGGCACCGGCGCCCGCACCGTCGCCGGCCTGCGCACCCGGGCCCGCGTCTGGGCCGCACGCGGCACCGACGACTGGATCGAGCACGTGCCGCACCTCAGCGCCGGCCTGTTCGGCACCACCGTCGGCTTCGGCACCGACCCCCTCTCCCCGGCGTTCGGCGCCCGCGTCTTCGCGGCCGGCGACGGCGGGCACAGCGACTACTTCGCACCCGGCTCCACCTCCCTGACCAACCTCACCCGGATCGTCCTCGGCCGGACCCAGGCGGTGACCCGTGACTGAACAGCCCACCCCGCGCACCACCCCGCGCACCCTCCCGAGCACCACCGAGCGCACCCTGCCGGGCACCTCGTCGCGCACCTCACCGTGCACCTCACCGCGCACCTCACCGCGCACCGGCCCGTGGGCCGCCGCCCGTCGCGCCGCCGAACGCGTCGACGCGGTCACCCCCGAGGGCCGCGACCGCGCCGTGGACGCGCTGCGCGCCGCCGCCGTCCTCGGTGTCGTCCTCGGCCACTGGCTGGTCACCGCCCTCGTCGCGGACGGCCGCACCCTGCGCACCGCCAGCCCGCTCCAGCACCTGCCGTGGCTGGCCCCGCTCTCCTGGGCGTTCCAGACCCTCGCCGTGTTCTTCCTGGTCGGCGGCCACGTGGCGACCCGCGGTCACGCCTCCGCCCGGGCCCGCGGCATCCCGTACCGCAGGTGGCTGGGCGGCCGGCTGGCCCGGCTGTTCGGGCCGGTCACCGCGCTGCTCGGCCTGTGGACGGCCGTCACGGCCGCGCTGCTGCTGTCCGGCGCCGAGTACGCGACCGTCCGCACGCTGGTGAAACTGGCCCTGTCCCCGCTGTGGTTCCTGCTGGTCTTCGCCGCCCTCACCGCCGCCACTCCGCTCCTGTCCCGACTGCACCCGCTGTGGCCGCTCGCCGTCGTCCTCCACGTCGACCTGCTCCGCTTCGGCTTCGGCGCCCCGGCCGCGCTCGGCTGGCTGAACCTCGCCGCCGGCTGGCTGGTGCCGTACACCCTGGGCGCCGCCTGGGCGCGGGGCGAGCTGGAACGCCGCCGCTCCGGCTGGACCCTGCTGCTCGGCGGCACGGCGGCCACGGCGGCGCTGCTTCTCCTGGCCGGCTATCCGGCGTCGATGGTCGGCGTCCCCGGCGCCGCCGTCTCCAACCTCGACCCGCCGACGCTGGCCGCCGTCACCTTCGGCATCGCCCAGTGCGGGCTCGCGCTGCTGCTGCGGGAGCGGCTGCGCCGCGCGATGCGCCGACCGGTCGCCTGGGCGGCGGTGGCGCTGGTCAACCTGTCCGTGATGACGGTCTTCCTCTGGCACCAGACCGCGCTGATGGCGACCACCGCCACCGGTCTGCTCGCCGGCCGCCTCCCCGGACTGCACACCGTGCCGGACGGCCTCGACTGGGTCGCCGCCCGCCTGGCCTGGCTGCCCGTGTTCGTCCTCGTCCTCGCGCTGTGCCGGTCGGCGTTCCGGTCGTGGGAGCGGGGCGGCGGCGGACGGCACGGACGGTCCCGGGTCGTCGTCGCGCACCGTCCGACCGACCGGGGACCGACGGAGGGAGTACGTCATGTCCGGCGCCATGTCTAGGCTGAACCGTGTGACGAACAAGGGGGCGGAGGTCGTCCGGCGGTGCCTGCGGGTGCTGCGCGACGACCTGTGGACGGGGCGGGCGGACCCGCTGCCGCCGTCGGTGTGGCTGCGCTGGGTGCCGCACGGAGTGGTGTGCCTGGCCGCGTTCGGGGTGCTGCTCGGCGACGCCGCCCAACTCGCCGACGGCGGTGGGCTCGACATCGGGTCGGCCTTCCTGATCGCGCTCGCCCAGGCCGGGGCCATGGTGCTCGCGCTGTGGCGGCCGGTGCCGGCGTGGTGGCTGTCGATGGCGGCCATGCTCGTGGGCCAGTCCGCGGTACGGGCCCTGATGGAGGCCGACGGACACAGGTTCACCTGGCCCTGGACGGCGGCCGGCCTCGTCGCGCACCTCTTCGTCCTGCTGCTGCTGGCGCTGCGCGTCCGCCCCCGGGTGTCCCTGGAGACGCTGGGTCTGACGGTCCTCGCCACCTATGTCGTCGAAGGTCTCATCGGCGCCCGGAACTTCCAGCCGACCGGCGTGACCGCCGCCGTCCTGTTCACGGTCGCCGTCATGTTCGGCATGGCCCTGCGCAGCCGCCGCGAGGCCCGCACGGCACTCGCGCAGCAGACCACCCTCACCGCCGAGGAACGCGCCCGGCGCACGCTCCTGGAGGAACGCAGCCGCATCGCACGGGAGTTGCACGACGTGGTGGCCCACCACATGTCGGTGATCTCCATCCAGGCGCAGGTCGCCCCGCACCTGGTCCAGGACCCGCCCGAGGAGCTGAAGGACAACCTCGCCGGGATCCGGCAGAACGCCGTCCAGGCGCTGACCGAGCTGCGCCGGGTACTGGACGTGCTGCGCTCCGAACAACCCGCCGCCGACGGCCGCCGGGACGCACCCGGCACCGCCCCGCACGCCCCGCAGCCCACCCTCGACCGGCTGGAGGCGCTCGTGGAGAACACCCGTGCCGCCGGACTGACCGTGACCACCGAGATCACCGGGACGCGGCGCCCGCTGCCGCCCGGCGTGGAACTGTCGGCGTACCGGATCGCGCAGGAGGCGCTGAGCAACGTGCTGCGGCACGCGCCCGGCGCGAGCGCTCGCGTCGCCCTCGCCTACGATCCGCGCGGGCTGCGGGTGGAGGTCGTCGACACCGGCGCGACCCGCGCGGCGCCCCCGTCACCCGGCGCCGGACACGGACTGCTCGGCATGCGGGAGCGGGCGGTGATGCTCGGCGGCACCCTGACGGCCGGCCCCTGGTCCGGCGGCTACCGGGTCGAGGCCTACCTCCCGGCCGCCGCGCCCGCCGGCCCGGCACCCGACCCCGCTCCCGACACCCAGGACGGACCCGCATGATCCGCGTACTCGTCGCCGACGACCAGCAGATGGTCCGGCAGGGCTTCACCGTGCTGCTCAACACGCAGCCCGACATCGAGGTGGTCGGCCAGGCGGTGGACGGACTCGACGCGGTCGCGCAGGTCGCCGAACTCGCCCCGGACGTCGTCCTGATGGACATCCGCATGCCCGAACTCGGCGGCATCGAGGCCACCGCCCGCATCACCACCGCCACCCCGCACATCAAGGTGCTCGTCCTGACCACCTTCGACCTCGACGAGTACGTGTACGAGGCGCTGCGCGCCGGGGCGTCCGGCTTCCTGCTGAAGGACGCCTCCGCCGACCAGCTCGCCGAGGCGGTACGGGTGGTGGCGGCCGGGGACGCGCTGCTCGCGCCGGGCATCACCCGCCGGCTGATCGCCGAGTTCTCCCGTCTCGACGCCCGGCCCCGCACCCCGCTCAGGCAACGCGTCGGGGACCTCACCGAGCGGGAGACGGAGGTGCTCGCGCTGATCGCGCAGGGCCTGTCGAACGCGGAGATCGCGGTCCGGCTGGTGGTGGCCGAGCAGACCGTGAAGACGCACGTCGGCCGCATCCTGGTGAAGCTGGGCCTGCGGGACCGCACCCAGGCGGCGGTGTTCGCGTACGAGTCCGGGCTGGTCCGGCCCTCCGGGTACTGATCCGGATACCGCACGGCGGCCCGGCGTGGGCCGCGTAGTACCTGAGAAGGACCTTCCGGAACCCGTCTCACCGGGGACGACCGCCGTCCCCCGGTCGGCCTACCGTGTGAGCGTGACCGAGACGACCCACACGCGCTCCCGGGCCGCGACGCCCGCGGCCGGCGCCAGGACGCGCAGCCCGGAGTACCGGCTGGCCCAGGACGCGCTGAGCGGACTGCGCCAGGACCTGTTCCACGACGCCTTCGCCTACCGCCCGCTGCCGCGCCGGCACACCGACGGACCGTTCGTCCGCCGGCTGCCCGGCCGGCTGCGCCGGGCCGCGGAACACCTGCCGCACGCGGTGGTGGGGGCGGTCGCGCTGATCGCCTGCCTGGCCGGCGCGGTGGGAGGCGGCCTGCCCGGCGGGGACGTCCCGGCGCTCCTCTCCGGCCTGATGTGCGCGCTGCCGGTGCTGGCCACGCTGATCCGGCCGGTCGGCGCGTTCTGGCTGTCGCTGGCGGTGACCCCGGTGGTCGCGATCCTCAACCGAAGCGGCGGCGACTGGCCGTGGATGCCCGGCGCGTTCGTCTGCCACCTGGCGGTCCTGGTCGTCGTGGCGCTGCGCACCCGGCCCCGCACCGCGGCCTGGATGTGGGTCCTGACCGCCGCGTACGCCTTCCTCTCGGACATCGTCTTCAGCGGCGCGTACTACTACACCAACAGCGGGCCCATGATGGTGACGTCCGCGTTCGCCCTGCTCGTGGTCTCCCTCTGGCACGTCCGCCACACCGCGCAGCAGGAGGTGACCGCCCAGCAGACGGTCACCGCGCACGAACGCTCGCGGCGCACCGCGCTGGAGGAGCGCACCACCATCGCCCGCGAACTGCACGATGTGGTGGCCCACCACATGTCGGTGGTCGCCATTCAGGCCGAGGCCGCGCCCTACCGGGTGGAGAACCCGCCGCCGGAGCTGGAGCGCGCCTTCGCCACCATCCGCGAGAACGCGGTGGCCGCCCTGACCGAGCTGCGCCGCATCCTCGGCGTGGTCCGCGCCGAGGACTACGAGGCCCCGGACTCCCCGCAGCCCACCCTCGCCGACCTGGACGCCCTGCTCGTCAATGTGCGCGACGCCGGTCTGGACGTGGAGAAGGTGGTGACCGGCGCGGTGCGCGAACTGCCGCAGGGCGTGGAGCTGTCGGCGTACCGGATCGTGCAGGAGGCGCTGAGCAACAGCCTCCGGCACGCGCCCGGCGCGAGCGCCCGCGTGGAGATCGGGTACGTCCTCGGCGGCCTCGGCGTGCGCGTGGTGAACGGCCCGATGCCCCGGCCGACCCTCGTCAAGCCCGCCCGCCACCCGGCCACCACCCCTGAAGGAGCGCTTCGCCCGCCCTCTCCCCTGGGCGCCGGCCACGGCATCACCGGCATGCGCGAACGGGTCACCATGCTGAACGGTGAGATGACGGCCGGCCCGACCGACGACGGCGGCTACGAGATCGCGGTGTTCCTGCCGGTCACCGCAGTGAACGAAGGTGACGCATGACCATTCGCGTCCTGATCGCCGACGACCAGATGATGGTGCGCGAAGGCTTCTCGGTCCTGCTCAACGCGATGCCGGACATCGAGGTCGTCGGCGAGGCCGTCAACGGCCGCCAGGCGGTGGAGCGGGTCCGTGAACTCGCCCCCGACGTGGTGCTGATGGACATCCGCATGCCCGAGCTGAACGGCATCGAGGCGACGCGGGAGATCGCCGCCGCCGACGGTGCGGCGAAGGTCCTGGTGCTCACCACCTTTGACCTCGACGAGTACGTCTACCAGGCGCTGCGCGCGGGCGCCTCCGGCTTCCTGCTGAAGGACGCCTCCGCCCGCCAGCTCGCCGACGGGGTGCGGATCGTCGCGTCCGGGGAGGCGCTGCTCGCGCCGTCGGTGACCAGGCGGCTGATCACCGAGTTCTCCAAACTGTCCGAGGGCCCGCGCCTGATGCCGTCCGCGCAGGCGGCGTACGGCGATCTGACCGAGCGGGAGACGGAGGTGCTGGTGCTGATCGCGCAGGGCCTGTCGAACGCCGAGATCGCCGGACGGCTGGTGGTCGCCGAGTCGACGATCAAGACGCATGTGAGCCGCATCCTGGTGAAGCTGGGCCTGCGGGACCGCACGCAGGCGGCGGTGTTCGCGTACGAGGCCCGGCTGGTCACGCCGGGTTGACCCTGGTCGGCGGGCCGGATGCGGGCTACGGTCCGTCCATGGCTGCTCCTGACGACCTCGCGTTCGACCCGTGGGACCCCGCGTTCGTCGCCGACCCCTACCCCGCCTACGCCGAGCTGCGGCAGCGGGGCCGGGTGCGGTACTTCGAGCCGACGGACCAGTGGCTGGTCGCGCACCACGCGGACGTCTCGGCGCTGCTGCGCGACCGGCGCCTGGGACGGACGTATCTGCACCGCTTCAGCCACGAGGAGTTCGGCCGCACGACGCCCCCGCCGGAGCACGAGCCGTTCCACACCCTCAACGATCACGGCATGCTCGACCTGGAGCCGCCGGACCACACCCGCATCCGGCGCCTGGTGTCCAAGGCGTTCACGCCGCGCACGGTGGAACGGCTGAAGCCGTACGTCCGCAACCTCGCCGACGACCTGGCCGGGGCGCTGGTCGAGGCGGGCGGCGGCGATCTGCTGAAGGACGTCGCCGAGCCGCTGCCGGTCGCGGTGATCGCCGAGATGCTGGGCATCCCGGAGTCCGACCGGGCCCCGCTGCGCCCCTGGTCGGCGGACATCTGCGGGATGTATGAGCTGAACCCGTCCGAGGAGGCGGCCGCCAAGGCGGTCCGGGCGTCGGTGGAGTTCTCCGACTACCTGCACGACCTGATCGCCGAGCGGCGCAGGAACCCGGGCGACGACCTGATCTCGGGCCTGATCGCCGCCCACGACGAGGACGACGACCGGCTCACCGAGCAGGAGATGATCTCCACCTGCGTGCTGCTGCTGAACGCAGGCCACGAGGCGACGGTGAACGCCACCGTCAACGGCTGGTGGGCCCTGTTCCGCCACCCCGACCAGCTGGCGGCCCTGCGCGCCGACCACTCCCTGGTGCCCACGGCGATCGAGGAGCTGATGCGCTACGACACTCCGCTCCAGCTCTTCGAACGCTGGGTGCTGGACGAGATCGAGATCGACGGGCAGGTGATCCCGAGGGGCGCGGAGATCGCGATGCTCTTCGGCTCCGCCAACCACGACCCGGCGGTCTTCACCGACCCGTCCCGCCTGGACCTGACCCGCGCCGACAACCCGCACATCTCCTTCAGCGCCGGCATCCACTACTGCATCGGCGCACCGCTGGCCCGCATCGAACTGGCCGCCTCGATGACGGCCCTGCTGGAGAAGGCCCCGACCCTGCGCCTGGCGGCGGAGCCGCGGCGGAAGCCGAACTTCGTGATCAGGGGCCTGGAAGGGCTGACCGTGGACGTGGGGTGACCGGCCGGCCGACGGCGGCCCGTCACGTCGTCAGGTCCCGGCGCCGCAGCCCGGCCAGTCCCGCCGCCACCAGGGCCGCCGCGAGCGCCGTGAGGAACAGCACCGGCGGCCACGCCATCTCACCGCCCGGCAGCTTCGGCAGGTGGCCGAAGGGCGAGAGGTCCAGCACCGCCTGCGGCACGTCCAGCGCCGGCCCGACCCAGCCGATCAGCAGCACCGCACCCGCCACGCCCCAGGCGGCCGGCGCCGCCCGCGGCACCAGTCCGTGCAGCAGCACCGTCACGCCGCCGACCACCCACACCGCCGGGAGCTGCACCAGGCACGCCCCGAGGAGCGCGCCGGTCCGCTCGCCGTGGCCGAGGGCGAGGCCCGCGCCGGCGAGCAGCATCAGCAGCGCCGAGCCGCCGAACGCCACCGCCAGGTGTCCTGCCGCCCACCGCAGCCGCCCGACCGCTCCCGCGAGGACCGGCTCCGCCCGCCCCGAGGTCTCCTCGCCGTGCAGCCGCAGCACCGACGCCACCACGAACAGCGCGGCGACCAGGCCGAGCATCCCGGCCATCGCGGCGAGGAACGCGTCCGTCAGCCCGGTCTGCCCGCCCATCCGCTGGAAGATCTCCCGGGCGCCCTCGTTGTCGCCGACCAGCTCGGCCGCGCCGTCCGCCATGCCGCCGTACACCAGCCCGGCGAGCAGGAAGCCGGTGCTCCAGCCGAGCACGCCGCCCCGCTGCAACCGCCAGGCCAGCGCGGCCGCGCCGCCCAGCCGCCCGGCGGCCGGTCCGGGCCGGCTCGGCAGGAAGCTCATGCCGAGGTCCCGGCGCCCGGCGAGCGCGTACGCCACCGCGCCCTGGAGCAGCGCGGCACCCGCGAACAGGCCCAGCACCCACCACCGCTCACCGGCGAAGGGCCGCAGGTTCTCCAGCCAGCCGAGCGGCGACGCCCAGGTCAGCGGCGAGGAGCCGTCGTCGGTCGCCGAGTCGCCCGCCGCGCGCAGCACGAACGCGGCGCCGAGCACCGCGGCGGTCAGCCCCCGCGCGAGCCGCGCGCTCTCCGTCAGCTGCGCCACGATCGCCGCCGTGGTCGCGAACAGCATGCCCACACCGGCGAGCCCCAGCCCGAACGCCACCGCGCCGCCCGCGCCGTGCCCGGCCAGCCCGGCCGCCACCACCAGCGCCAGCACCCCGTTCGCGACGGCCGCCGCCAGCAGCGCCGCCGTCAGCGGCGCGCGGCGGCCCACCATCCCGGACGCCACCAGCTCCTGACGCCCGCTCTCCTCCTCGTCCCGGGTGTGCCGTACGACGACCAGCAGGCTCACCACGGCGGCCAGCGCGCCCGCGTACACGCCGGCCCGCCAGGTGGTCAGGGCGCCGAGGGAGTCGCCGAAGACCGGGCCGACCATGGCGCGCAGCGAGGGGTTGGTGGCCATCCGGCCGACCAGGTCGGCGCGTTCGGCCGGGGTGCCGTACAGGCCCTTCAGGGTGTTCGGCATGGACAGCACCATCAGCGCGTTCACCCCGACCCACACCGGGATCATCAGCCGGTCCCGGCGCAGCGCGAACCGCACGAGGGTGCCGGTGCCCGCGAGCCGGCGGGAGCTCGGGGGCCGTACGGAGAAGGCCGCGGCGCTCATCGGACGGTCACCTCCGCGTCGGCGGCCGTGTCCGGGACGCCGCCGGTGTCGTGCCGGTCGTCCTGGTAGTGCCGCAGGAACAGTTCCTCCAGCGTCGGCGGGGTGGAGGTCAGTGACCGCACACCCGTCTCGCTGAGTGCGCGCAGCACTCCGTCCAGCCGGTCGGTGTCGACCTGGAGCCGGACCCTGTGCCCGCGCACGTCGAGGTCGTGCACGCCGGGCAGGCCGGCGAGCCCGTCGGGCGGCCCGGCGAGTTCGGCGGTGACGCTGGTGCGGGTCAGGTGCCGCAGGTCGGCGAGCGAGCCGCTCTCCACGGTCCGCCCCCTGCGGATGATGCTGACCCGGTCGCACAGCTCCTCCACCTCGCTGAGGATGTGCGAGGACAGCAGCACGGTCCGCCCGCGCTCGCGTTCCTCGGCGACGCAGCGCTGGAAGACCTCCTCCATCAGCGGGTCGAGGCCGGACGTCGGCTCGTCCAGGATCAGCAGGTCGACGTCGGAGGCGAAGGCGGCGACCAGCGCGACCTTCTGCCGGTTGCCCTTGGAGTAGGTGCGGCCCTTCTTCGTCGGGTCCAGCTCGAACCGTTCGATCAGCTCGGCCCGGCGCGCGGTGTCGAGGCCGCCGCGGAGCCTGCCGTACAGGTCGATGACCTCCCCGCCGGAGAGGTTGCGCCACAGCGTCACGTCGCCGGGGACGTAGGCGACTCGGCGGTGGATCTCCACGGCGTCGGTCCACGGGTCGCGGCCCAGTACCTGCGCGGCGCCGGAGTCGGCGCGCAGCAGTCCGAGCAGAACGCGGATGGTCGTGGACTTCCCGGAGCCGTTGGGCCCGAGGAAGCCGTGGACCTCGCCGGACTCGACGCTCAGGTCGAGCCCGTCCAGTGCGTGGGTCCGGCCGAACGACTTGTGCAGCCCGGACACGGTGATGGCCTTGGTCATGCTTTGGAACGTACGCTTCTTTCAGAAATTTGTGAAGTTAAGGAAGTGTATAAATGCGGGCTAGACTGATCGTCGGCGTCCGAGCAGGGGAGATGAGCGGAGCATGGCGGAACGGAGCGAGCCGGCCCGGGACCCGGAGGCGGTCTCGAGGTTCGTGGAGCACTTCGCGGCCCAGCTGGTGGAAGCCGGCCTGCAGCGGATGCCGGCCCGCGTCTTCGCCGCCCTGCTCGCCTCCGACCGGGGCGTGCTGACCTCCGCCGAACTGAGCGAGGCGCTGAAGATCTCACCCGCCGCGGTCTCCGGCGCGGTGCGCTACCTGGCACAGGTGCACATGGTCTCCCGCGAGCGGGAGCCCGGCTCGCGCCGCGAACGGTACCGGGTGCACGGCGACCAGTGGTACGAGGCGCTCACCAACCGCGAGACCGTGATCAAGCGCTGGGAGGACGCGCTCCGGGAGGGCGTCACCAGCCTCGGCCCGGACACCCCGGCGGGCCGCCGGCTGACGGAGACCCTGGCCTTCTTCGAGTTCATCGACCGGGAGGTCGTGGCGATGATGGAACGCTGGCGAGCCCACCGCGCAGAACGGTTCGGGCGGGCGTGAGCCGACCGGGAAGACGACCCCTGGTCCGTAGTTGATCGGATACTCTGAGTTGCGGCTGGTCCGTCTCCTGGGGAGGGCGCATCATGACAGTCATGGCAGAGCGACCGACGACAAACGGCACCGAGCCCGCCGGCTTCGAGGGCCTGCTCGACACCCTCGACGGACTGGACGTGCCCGACGGCTACAGGGCCGAGATCATCAGGGGGAACATCGTCGTGTCGCCGTGGTCGAAGGGGTACTACCTCGACGTCATGGAGCTGGTGTGCGACCAGCTCCGGCCGTACCTCCCGGAGGAACACCGGATCAGCAGCGCGCCCTTCCTGTACGTGTTCCCGGGAGTGGAACGCGCGTACGGGCCCGACATCCATGCCGGACACCGGAGCGTCAGTCGAAGCACCAGCAACCACCTCGACGGCGAAGCCCTCACCTTCGTCGCCGAGCTGACCTCCTCCTCCACCCGCGACGACGACCTGTCCGACAAGGTCGAGACCTACGGGAAGGCGGGCGTCCCCGTCTACCTGATCCTCGACATGCAGGAGGAGCAGGCCACGGTCCTCTGGACGCCCTCCGCCAAGGGCTACGCCTCCCGCTGCACCAGGCCCTTCGGCGAGAAGCTGCCGATCCCCGCGCCCTTCGACTGCCTGCTGGACACGGCCGAGTTCACGGCCCCCTGACGGGACACGGCCTAGCTCGCCGGCAGGACCAGCCCCCAGGCGGCCTCCCGCACCACCCACGTGCGCGTCCGTACCGGACCCGACACGACCGCGTCCGCCCGGTAGCGGAAGTGCGCGCCCGACACGGTCACCGTGCGGCCCTCGGCCGACAGCGGGGACGCCTCCGCGCCCACCGACGCCGGTCGTACCTCCACCCGGGCCGCCCCCGGGACACCGGGCACGACCGAGACGCCCTCCACCGGCTGCCCGAGGTCGACGAGCGTCCGCCCGTCGACCTCCACCCGCAGTCGTGCCGGTCCCGCCTCCGGCGCGGACACCGTCCCGGGCGGCCGGGCCGGCACCAGGGTCCGCACCAGGGACTGGCAGGTCCGCAGCCAGGGACGGCCCGCCCCGCCGTCCGCGTCCCGCACCGATGTCACGCCCCCGACCGGCGGTATCCGCAGCGTGCCGAGCACCACCCCGTCGCTGTCGTCCACCAGCAGGTCCATCCGCCGCTCCGCCCCGTCCAGCACGGCCCGCGCCGCGGCCACCGCCCCCGTCGGCACGCCCAGCGACCGGGCGAGCGACAGCGCCGCACCGACCGGCACCAGCGACAGCGCGCAGTCGGCCAGCTCCCGCTGCCGGTGCAGCAGCGCCACCGCCCGCACCAGCGCCCGGTCGTCGCCGATCACCACCGGCCGCCGCGAACCCCGCCGCACCAGCGCCCGGACGAACTCCTCGGGACCGTCCGGCAGACACAGCTTGGTCCCGGCCGCACCCGCGTTGAGCACGTCTTTCGCGATTCTGACGGACTCGCCGTCGGCCCGGCGGGCGACCGGATCGATGACCACCAGGAGCTGATCGGACGTCGCGGAAGTCGCCACCTCGGCCATGCCTCGCTTCCTCGGGTAGCATCGGTGTGCAAGAGCCCCTTGCGCTATTGCGCCAGGGGCTTCGTCTATTCCGGGGCATCCGGTCCGACGGTTGGCGGCCAACGGCGGTCGCGGTGCACGCGGCGGTGATCCTCCGTGTGCGCCCCTGACCTTGGACATGCCCCGCCCGGAAGGGGTGTACGCGCGTGCCCGCACTTGTGCTGCTCGGTGCTCAGTGGGGTGACGAAGGCAAGGGAAAGGCGACGGACCTGCTCGGTGGTTCCGTCGACTATGTGGTGCGCTACCAGGGCGGCAACAACGCCGGCCACACGGTAGTCGTGGGCGACCAGAAGTACGCCCTCCACCTGCTCCCTTCCGGAATCCTGTCCCCCGGCTGCACGCCGGTCATCGGCAACGGCGTCGTCGTCGACCCGTCGGTCCTGCTCTCCGAGCTGAGCGGGCTGAACGAGCGCGGCGTCGACACGTCCAAGCTCCTGATCAGCGGTAACGCGCACATCATCACGCCGTACAACGTGACGGTGGACAAGGTGACCGAGCGCTTCCTCGGCAAGCGCAAGATCGGGACCACCGGCCGCGGCATCGGCCCGACGTACGCCGACAAGATCAACCGCGTCGGCATCCGCGTCCAGGACCTGTACGACGAGTCGATCCTCACCCAGAAGGTCGAGGCGGCCCTCGACGTCAAGAACCAGATCCTCACCAAGCTCTACAACCGGCGCGCCATCGCCGTGGACCAGGTGGTCGAGGAGCTGCTGGGCTACGCCGACAAGCTCGCCCCGTACGTCGCCGACACCGTCCTGGTCCTGAACCGGGCGCTGGAGGACGACAAGGTGGTCCTCTTCGAGGGCGGCCAGGGCACGCTGCTCGACATCGACCACGGCACGTACCCCTTCGTCACCTCGTCGAACCCGACCGCGGGCGGCGCCTGCACCGGCGCCGGCGTCGGCCCGACGAAGATCAGCCGCGTCATCGGCATCCTCAAGGCGTACACGACCCGCGTCGGCGCCGGTCCGTTCCCGACGGAGCTGTTCGACGAGGACGGCGAGGCGCTGCGCCGCATCGGCGGCGAGCGGGGCGTCACCACCGGCCGGGACCGCCGCTGCGGCTGGTTCGACGCGGTCATCGCCCGCTACGCCACCCGCGTCAACGGCCTGACCGACTTCTTCCTCACCAAGCTCGACGTCCTCACCGGCTGGGAGCAGATCCCGGTCTGCGTGGCGTACGAGATCGACGGCCGGCGCGTCGAGGAGCTGCCGTACTCGCAGACCGACTTCCACCACGCGAAGCCCGTCTACGAGATGCTGCCGGGCTGGAGCGAGGACATCAGCAAGGCGAAGTCCTTCTCCGACCTGCCGAAGAACGCCCAGGCGTACGTGAAGGCGCTGGAGGAGATGTCCGGCGCCCCGATCTCCGCGATCGGCGTGGGCCCGGGCCGCGACGAGACGATCGAGATCAACTCGTTCCTCTGAGTTCTCCCTCCGGGGACCCGGAGATCTGATGGGATGGCCGGTGCGGTGAACCCGGCCAGCCGTCCCGTTCGGGGGAGGCGACCACTGTGTCCGTCGTGAAGGAAGCGGAATGCTGCTGAGATTCCGGGTGGCCAACGTCCGGTCCCTGCGCGACGAGCAGGAACTGTCGTTCGTCGCGCCCGAGGACGACGAGAACGAACGCGCCACCGCACGCGAGACGGAACTCTCCGACGGCCGACGGCTTCCCGTCCACACCGTCCTCGGTGTCTTCGGCGCCAACGCCTCCGGCAAGTCGAACCTGATCGCCGCGCTGAGGAACATGCGCCACTGCGTGCTGCGGTCGTACGCCGACTGGACCTCCTACGACGGCATTCCCCGCGACGAGTTCGCCCTCGACCCCAAGGCCGCCGCCGAGACCTCCCTGTACGAGGCCGACTTCGTCCTCGCCGACGGGGTGCGCTGGAGCTACGGCTTCGAACTCGGGCAACGACGTGTGGAAGCCGAGTGGCTCTACGCCTATCCCAAGGGCCGCCGCCAGGTCTGGTTCGAACGGGACGCCACCCGGGAGAAGGACTTCGACTTCCCCGGCGACCGGCTCCGCGACCGTGCCCGGCTGGCGCGCACCACCCGCCCGGACGCCTTGCTGCTGACCCGTGCGGCGAACGACGGGCACGAGCAGCTCACCCCCGTGTTCGACTGGTTCAAGAACAACTTCTGGGACGTCACGCCCGAGACGGAGCGGACCCAGCGCGAGGACTACACGGCCCTTCGGCTGCTGCGCGACGAGAGCTTCCGGCGCCGGGCCGAAGAACTCCTGAAGGTGGCCGACCTGGGCATCGTCGGGGTGGAGGTCGAGCAGACGTCCTCCGGCCGACCCACAGTGCGTCTCGTGCACGAGACCGGCGGCGACCGTACCGTGCTCGACTGGGACGCCGAGTCCTGGGGAACGCGCTCCTGGTTCGCCCTGATCGGCCCGCTGCTGCTCGCTCTCGACACTGGAGCGGTGCTCCTGGTCGACGAGCTCGACGCCAGCCTCCACTCGCGCTTCGCCGCCGAGGTCGTACGCCTCTTCCAGGCCCCCTGGCTCAACCGTAACGGCGCTCAACTCGTCTTCACCGCCCATGACCTGTCCCTCCTGCGGACTCCGGGCGGCGGACGGCTGCTGCAGCCGGGGCAGATCTGGCTGACGGAGAAGGACGAGCGAGGTGCCACGACGCTGACCCCGGTCGCGGACTGGGAGCCGACGGAGGAGGAGGACCTGATGTCGTCCTACCTGGCCGGGTCTTTCGGAGCCGTGCCGAAAATGTCGGAGGGTCAGATCGGCCGACGGTTGCTGCGCACACAGGAGACGGCCGCCCTGGGCACCGGCCCGGCGGACGACGACGCACGGACGGGGGCGGAAGGGCTCTGATGGCGAGGCCACGGGGAGGGGACAGCGTCTCCCGCAAGAAGGGCGGCGCGAAGGGCCGGGAGAGCCGGGCGCGCCAGGTGTACGTGTACACGGAGGGCGAGGTGACCGAGCCCGAGTACATCGACATCATCGTCCGCAACGGAACGTGGGCCGAACCGGGACGGACGGTGCAGCACCACATCGCCAACCCCAACGCCGAGGGCAAGCACCGCAAGCCGTTGCGGATGGTCCAGGACGCGGTGGTCACCCTGCGCGAGGTCGAGCGCGAGGCGAAGGACGCCGGCCTCAGGCAGGGCAAGGACTGGAACTGGCCCCAAGTGTGGGTCCTCTTCGACCGGGACGACCATCAGGGCATCCCCGAAGCCCTGCGCCTCGCCGAGAAGGAGGGCGTCCGCGTCGCCTACTCGCACCCCTGCTTCGAACTGTGGCGACTGCTGCACTACACCAACTACACGTCCACCTTCGGCGGGGTCTGCGGTGACGCCAACAGCAAGCTGCGCACGCGTCCCGGCTTCGCCGCGACGTACGGACGCGGTGTGCGGACGGTCACCGAGCAGCAGTCGAAACACGTCCGTGAGGGACAGGTGCTGACCCCGGCCGCCGAGGACGACCTCAGCCGGTACCGGACGGCCAGGAAGCACGCCCAGAAGATCAACGGCGGTCACTCCTCGCCCCATCCCCATGCCTGGGACCCCTACACGGACGTCTGGCGGTTCGTGGAGTGCGGGCTGCTCCTCAGCGGCTACTAGGGCACCTCCACACCGTGACGTTGCACAGCAGACGAGGAGAGCCGCACGTGCCCAAGACGACGCTGGCGGAGTTGGAACGCCATCTGCTCAAAGCTGCCGACATCCTGCGCGGCGCCATGGACGTCAGCGAGTACCGGGACCTCATCCTGTCCCTGCTCTTCCTCAAACGAGCCAATGACGAGTTCGAGAGGAACAGGGAAGCGATCCTCGCGGAAGCGCTGGCGACGGGCTGCTCTGTCGAGGCAGCGCGGGGCATGGCCGAGGCGCCCCAGAACTACATCGACCGCGGCGCCGTGTACGTACCCGAACCGGCGCGTTGGGCGCGTCTTGCAGGCGCTGTGGACGACATCGGTCCCGGCCACCTCGAGCTGGCCCTGACCGCGCTGACATCCCATGAGGCGAACGAGCACCTCCGCGGGCTGTACCCGTACGGAACCTTCCGTCGCACGGGGGGCACCGGAGCGTCCGCGGACAGGCAACTGGCCGCGCTCATCGGCCACTTCGGTCGTCTCCAGTTGGGCACGGGAGACTTGGAGAGCCCGGACCTGATCGGGACGGCCTACGAGTTCCTGCTGCAGAACTATGCCGATGCCGCGGGCATGCGGGGCGGCGAGTTCTACACCCCGCGCGCGGTGGCCCGTATGCTCGCGCGACTCGCGCGACCGGCGCCTGAACAGCGCGTCTACGACCCGTGCATGGGGAGCGGCGGCATGCTTCTCCACGCCAAGGAGTACGTCGACGAGCACGGCGGTGACTCCTCCGGCCTGACCCTCGACGGCCAGGATGCCAACCACGGGTCATGGACGATGGCCACGCTGAACATGCTCTTCCACGGGCATCGGCGGTTCCGCCTCGAGGTGGGGGACACACTCACCAACCCTCGGCACGCGGGTGAGTCGTACGACCTCGTCCTCAGTAATCCGCCGTTCGCCATGCATTACAGCGCGGCGCACGTGGCCGACTCCGCGGAACGCATGCCCTACGGCGTCACCTCGGAGCGCGGCAGGGCGGACCTGATGTTCCTCCAGCACATGTTGTACATGGTGAGGGACCGTGGCGGCTCGGTGTTCACCGTCATGCCGCACGGTGTGCTGTTCCGAGGCGGAGCGGAGCGGAGCGTCCGGGAACACCTCATCCGCAACGACTTGCTGGAAGCCGTCATCGGACTGGCGCCCAACCTCTTCCACGGCACCGGCATCCCGGCGTGTGTCCTCGTGCTCCGTGCCCAGGGCAGGAAGGCCCCGGAGCGACGGGGCAAGGTGCTGTTCATCAACGCCGAACGCGAATCCCACTCCGGACGGGTACAGAACGTCCTGCTCGACGAACACGTGGAGAAGATCGTTGCCACCTTCCACGACTTCGCCGAGACGGACCGCTTCTCACGCGTGGTGTCCCTGACGGAGCTGGCGGAGAGCGATCACAACCTCAGCGTGCGCCGGTACGTCGACAGCGCACCGCCGCCCGAGCCGCAGGACATCAAGGCGTATCTGCAGGGTGGAGTACCGGTCGCGGAGATCGAGACCAACCGTGCGCTGCTCGAGGCGTACGGGCTGAAGGCGAGCGATCTCTTCGTCGTACGTCCCGACGATCCTGCGTACGTCGACTTCCCTCCCGAGCGTGAGCGGCCGGACGGTGTCCGACTGGCCGAGATGGTGCGCGGGCGGGAGCAGCAGCTGAGGGACGCCTTCGAGGAGTGGTGGAGTGGGGCGGCCGACAGAATCACTCAGGTTACGCCCCCTGAAGCCGGGGAGCGTCCGGAACGCGTCTCTGGCCAGCGACTCTCGCTCCTGCGCGCTGACCTGGTCGATTCCTTCCGGACGAGCCTGTCCGCGGTCGGCCTTCTTGACCGACTGGAACTCATGGGTGCGGCGTCGGCTTGGTGGCGTGCTCTGAAGAGCGATCTCAAGGCCCTGGCGGCCAACGGTGCCGTGGGAGTGGTCGACGGCTGGGTCCGGCTGGTCGAGGCGACACTCACCGGCGGAACCGACCCGCTCTCGGATCAACCGCTTGCTACCGCGAAGGCGGAGCGGAAGCAGGCGTACGAGCGCGAGGTGGTCGGGGTGCTGCTGCCCGACTTCCTGCACGAGCTGCATGCGGCGGAGGCGGAGCTCACCGGGCTGACCGCGCAGCTGCAGGAGGCACAGGCCGTCCTGGACCAGACCCGTGCGAGGGCCGAAACCCAGGGGGAGGAATCCGATGGGGAGGACGACTCGACGGCTGATGAAGCGGCCGCCGCGGCGACGGTGCGGGAACTGCGGCGCCGGCGCACCTCGGCCAGAAAGGTGATCACCTCACTGGAAGGAGACTTCCTGCCTCGGCTGAGCAACGCCCGGGATGCGTCGGCCTCGGAGCCTGCGGCGCGGGAGATCGTACTCGGCACCTTCAAGAAGCGCGTCACCGACGGGCTCGAGGAACTGCTGACCAGAAGGCGCCTCGAGCTGGTCCGGGTGTACGAGCGGTGGCAGGAGAAGTACCTGCTGTCCTTCCGCGAGATCGAGGCCCAGTTGTACGGCCACGGGGACGGCGTGGCACAGAACAACCCCTGGTCCGCCCGGCGCACCTGGAACCTCACCTCCAGGGCTGCGGGCACCGCAGCCGGCCGGCGGGAGCTCCTGGCCGCCGTACACGAACTGATCGACGCCGAGAAGGCGGCCGAAGGTGCTCTGGCCAAGTTGGACCTCGACGAGATGGCGGGGACTCTCGCGCTGATACGCGGGGGCGCGGACCGGGTGGCACGACGCCCGCTGGGCGAAGTCCTCACCCACGCGCGCGGCGGGGGTTCCCATCGCGCACGCCCGGGGGCCGTCGGTGCGCCCGTGATTCGGATGGCCAACATCACGGCGGATGGGCTCGACCTCGATCCGTCCCGCCTGCACCGGCTCGATGCGGGCGGCCCGGTGGGAGCCGACGCGCTGCTGAGGGCGGGTGATGTGCTGCTGGCTGCCGTAGCACCCGATCGGAAGCTGCGAGTCGCCGTGTGGCGGGGGCAACTGGCTCGTGCGACCTTCAGCGCGCAGGTCGTGTGCCTCAGGCCGGGTGAGGAACTGTTGTCGACCGATTACCTGTGGGCGTGGCTGCGACTGCCTCACGTCCAGCGCCGGATCTTCGACGTGGCGCGGACCATGACGGGGGACACCCCGGTTCTCTCCCCCGGTCGCCTGGTGGACGTGGAGATGGAGCTGCCCGGCATCATGGACCAGCGCGAGCTGGGAAGACGCATCGGCGCATGGCACGAACAGCGCGTGGCGCGGGGGCGGCAGCTCGCCAAGCTGAGGGTGATCAGGCAGGCGCTGACGAAGGTCCTCAGCGGCTGACCGCCGCGACCGGAGCGTGTCGGGCACCGGTCGGAGGTCTGCCCGGCTACGGGCACGGGCCCGAAAGCGCCGCATCCACAGCCGGGGGAACGAACATGGCGTAACGGGCATATGCTGAAATTCGGTGCGTGCATCGACTGGAAGAAGGTGAGTCCGATGCGCGTGTTGCTCAAGGCGACCCTGGACACGGCGAAGGCGAACGAGCTGATCCACGGCGGGCGGATGCCCGAGGTGGTGAAGGGCATTCTCGACCGGCTCCAGCCGGAAGCCGCCTACTTCGGCCCGGTGGGCGGGCAGCGGACGATGCTGCTGGTCTTCGACATGCAGGACAGCTCGCAACTCCCCCCGACGGGCGAGCCGTTCTTCACCGAGATGAACGCCCGCCTCGAGATCACCCCGATCATGAACGCGGAGGACCTGCAGAAGGGACTGTCGCAGCTGCGCTGACGCTCAGCTGAAGACGATCATCGACCCCTGCGCCAGGCTCCGTGTCGCCGCCGCGTGCAGGCCCAGCCACACGTGGCGTTCGCGGGCGAAGGGGCTGGGGTCGTACGGGGCCGGCCCGGCCGGCTCCTCCAGTTCGGTGGGCCCGAGCGGGGGCTCGGGCGCCGCCGGGGGGTTCGACGGGTCGATGCCGATGGCCGGGGCGACCAGTTCCAGTTCCCGCAGCAGGGCGTGCGAGGAGCCCAACGGGCCGCCGCCCGCGAGGAGTTCGTCACTGGACAGCGGCTGCGGGAAGTCGACGGGGACGTAGGCGCCCGCGTGGTCGTAGTGCCAGACCAGGTGCGACTGCTGCGCCGTCGCTTCGAACATCTCCAGCAACTGCTCGTAGTCGCCGCCGAGTTCGTCGACCGGTGTGACCGGCAGGCCGCACACCTGGAGCAGGTACACCCGGCGCAGGAAGTGCAGCGCGTCGTAGTCGAAACCCGCCACCGGCGCCACGTCGCCGGACAGGCCCGGCATGTACGGGTGGACCGGCACCGGGGGCAGACCCGACTCGGCCAGCACCGCGTTGTACTGCGCGAGTTCCTCGGCGAACGGATTGTCGGGCGTGTGGCACAACACGTCGACGAGCGGCACCAGCCACAGGTCACAGGCCAAAGAGGGCTCCTCACACAGCACGGTCGTCGGGACGGGTCCTGGTCAGGGAAGGGTATCGGCGCCCGGCACGGGCGGCTCCCCCCGTGCAGGTCCCTTACCCATCCCGCCGTCCGTCAGGCTCTCGATCAGCCGAAGTGCGTGCGCGTTGTACGACTCGACCATCGCGTGGGCGGCGTCGGTGTCACGGCGCACCAAGGCGTCGACCAGATCGGTGTGCCCCGCCCACAGGCGCCCCCGCAGATCGGGCAGCCGCCGCAGATGCTGCACCACGCACACCCAGGTCTGGACGCGGAGCCGGTTGAGGAAGTCGGTGAGGTACGGGTTGCCGAACAGGGCGCCGAGTTCGCGCCAGAAGCGCAGGTCGTAGCCGATCAGCACGGTGACGTCCCCGGCGACGGCCGCGCGCTGCGCCTCCTCGCCGCGCCGGCGCACCCCGGCGAGCACGGCGGCGACCCGGGACTCGTCCGGCGGGAGGCTCCTGGGCGGTCCGGGCGGTACGGCCGCATGCGTGCCGTGGCCCTCGGCCAGTGCGCGGAAGATCCCGGAGGTCACCAGGCTGCGGGCCTCGACCATGTCCCGGAAGTCCTCGGCGGAGTACTCGTGCACCCGGAAGCCGCGGTGCTGGTCGGCGTCGAGCAGCCCCTGCGCCGACAGGTCGACCAGCGCCTCCCGGACCGGCGTCGCGGACACGCCGTACTGCTCGGCGATCTCCTTGACGGTGAATTCCTGACCCGACTGCAGCCGCCCGGCCAGCACCTCGTCACGGAGCGCGTCGGCGATCTGCTGCCGCAGGGTGCTGCGGGTCACGGCGCCGCTGCCGCTGAAGCCGGGCATGGTCGGGGCGTCTCCCTGGTCGCGTGTCGAGTGGTGTGCACGCACATGGCGCACATGCCTTCAAGCACGCCACCTTACGCGGTCAGGTGGGGCGCGCGGCGTGCGAAGGGGCGCGGGCGAAACATCGCCCGCGCCCCTGGTGCTCCGGTCGCGCTGTCGCTGCCGGCGGCTACTCCACGTAGCCGTCCGCCACGGACAGGGCCGCGTCCAGGGCCGCGAGCCCCTCCTTCAGCTCCGCCTCGCTCGCGTTGCACGGCGGCACCACATGGGTGCGGTTCATGTTCACGAAGGGCCACACGCCGTGCTCCCTGGCCGCGGCGGCGAACGCGGCCATCGGGGCGTTGGCCTCACCGGCCGCGTTGTACGGCACCAGCGGCTCCCGGGTCTCCGGGTTCCGCACCAGCTCCAGCGCCCAGAACATGCCGACGCCGCGGACCTCGCCGACGCTGGGGTGCCGTTCGGCCAGCTCGCGCAGCCCGGGCCCGACGACGTCCGCGCCGAGCCGCGCCGCGTGCTCCACGACGCCCTCCTCGGCCATCACGCCGATGGTCGCGACGGCGGCGGCGCAGGCCAGCGGGTGTCCCGAGTAGGTGAGGCCGCCCGGGTAGGGCCGCTTGCCGAAGGTCTCGGCGACCGCGCCGGAGATGGCGACACCGCCCAGCGGCACATAGCCGGAGTTCACGCCCTTCGCGAAGGTCATCAGGTCCGGCACCACGTCGTACAGGTCGGCGGCGAACCACTCACCGGTCCGCCCGAACCCGGCCATGACCTCGTCCAGGACGAAGAGGATCCCGTACTTGTCGCACAGCTCGCGCACCCCGGCGAGGTAGCCGGGCGGCGGCGGCATGATCCCGGCCGTTCCCGGGATGGTCTCCAGGACGATCGCGGCGACGGTCGACGGCCCCTCGAAGGCGATCGTCGTCTCCAGGTGCTCCAGGGCGCGCGCGCACTCCTGCTCCTCGGTCTCGGCGTAGAAGCGCGAGCGGTACAGGAAGGGCGCCCAGAAGTGCACGACACCGGCCGTGCCGCTGTCGGAGGCCCAGCGGCGCGGGTCGCCGGTGACGTTGATCGCCTGCTGGGTGCCGCCGTGGTACGAGCGGTAGGCGGAGAGCACCTTGGGGCGTCCGGTGTGCAGCCGGGCCATGCGGATCGCGTGCTCGACGGCGTCGGCGCCGCCGTTGGTGAAGAAGATCTTGTCCAGGTCACCGGGGGTCCGCTCGGCGATCAGCCGGGCCGCCTCCGAGCGCGCCTCGACGGCGAACGCGGGCGCGAACGTCGTCATCCGCGCCGCCTGCTCCTGGATCGCGGCGACGACCTTCGGGTGCTGGTAGCCGATGTTCGTGTAGACGAGCCCGCTGGTGAAGTCGAGGTAGCGCCGGCCGTCGTAGTCCCAGAAGTACGACCCTTCCGCCCCGGCGACGGCGAGCGGGTCGATGAGGTCCTGCGCGGACCAGGAGTGGAACACGTGCGCGCGGTCGGCGGCCTTGACGGCGGCCCCGATCTCGGGGTTCGGCTGAGGGGTCATGCCGCCGAGGGTAGGCCCCGGGGGCGGGTCCGCGACATCGGCGGCCTGTCTGCGGTCGACCGCATTCCGCGACACGTTGTCGACCGGCGCCCGCCGGTGGCCTGCTCACCGCGGCAACGCCGAAGCATTGACAGCATGCTGCATAAATGACAGGCTGCTGTCACAAGGGTTCGGTCTGCCCATCCCAAGGAGCGGTCATGACGCACAAGCCCGTCCACCTCGCCGTGTACGACACGCTGGCCGACTGGGAGACCGGCCACGCGACCGCCCACCTGGCCCGCGCCGGCTACCCGGTCCGCACCGTCGGCCCCACCACGGCGCCCGTCACCAGCACCGGCGGCCTGCGGATCCTGCCCGACCTCGCCCTGGACGGCCTGCGGCCCGAGGACAGCTCCCTGCTGATCCTCCCGGGCGCCGACCTGTGGGACACCGGCGACGACCTCGCCCCCTTCGCCCGCACCGCCCGCGCCTTCCTCGACGCCGGGGTGCCCGTCGCCGCGATCTGCGGCGCCACCGCGGGCCTGGCCCGCGAGGGCCTCCTCGACGACCGCGCGCACACCGGCGCCGTCTCCTTCCACCTGGCCGCCACGGGCTACGCGGGCGGCGAGCGCTACGTGGAGGCGGACGCGGTCACCGACGGCGTCCTCGTCACCGCCGGGCCCACCGAGCCGGTCGCCTTCGCCCGCGAGATCTTCCGGCTGCTCGGCGTCCACGACGAGCGGGCGAACGACGCGTGGTACCGCCTGTTCCACGACTCCGACCCGCAGGCGTACGCCGAGTACGAGAAGGCCGTGGCCGGATGAGCCGGGACCACCAGGACCTGCTCAGCCGGGGCGCGCTCGGCGCGTTCCGGCTGAACGGCCGGTTCCTCGCGGTCGCCGAGGAACTGGCCCGGCCCGCCGGACTCACCGCCGCCTGGTGGCAGGTGCTCGGCGCGGTCCTCCGCGAGCCGCTTCCGGTTTCCGGGATCGCCCGGGCCATGGGCATCACCCGGCAGAGCGTGCAGCGCGTCGCCGACCTGCTGGTGCGGCGCGGCCTCGCCGAGTACCGGCCCAACCCCGCGCACCGCCGCGCCAAACTCCTCGCCCCGACCGCCGAGGGCCGCGCCGCGATCAGCCGCATCGACCCCGGCCACGCGGCCTTCGCCGAACGGCTGGCCAGGGCGTACGAGGAGGCGTACGGCACCGCGGAGGGACGGGCCGAACTCGCCCGGGCGGTGGAGGCGTTGGAGCGCCTGTCGGCGGTGCTCGACACGCTCGGCCCGCCTGTTACGGAACCGTAGACGACACCCAGCTCACGCTGTCCGTGCCCCGCACTATCCTCGATCTGTTGCTCACTGCGGGGGGAAGGCGGCGCGGCGATGGAGAAGCTCGGGGCCGGGGATCCGCCGCGCATCGGCGGGTACACCCTGCTGGCGCGGCTCGGGGCCGGCGGCATGGGGCAGGTCTACCTCGCCCGGTCCGACCGGGGACGCACCGTCGCCGTGAAGCTGGTGCGCGGGGAACTGGCCCGGCAGGAGGAGTTCCGGGCGCGCTTCCGCCAGGAGGTGCGGGCCGCACGGCAGGTCGGCGGCGACTGGACGGCGCCCGTGCTGGACGCGGACACCGAGGCCGCCGTGCCCTGGGTCGCCACCGGCTACGTCGCCGGACCCAGCCTCCAGCAGGTCGTCGGACACGACCACGGTGCGCTGCCCGAGCGGTCCGTGCGCATCCTCGCCGCCGGTCTGGCGCACGCGCTCAAGGACATCCACGCCGCCGGCATCATCCACCGGGACCTCAAGCCGTCCAACGTGCTCGTCACCATCGACGGGCCGCGCGTCATCGACTTCGGGATCGCGCGGGCCCTGGAGACGGTGACCGACGGCGGGCTCACCCGCACCGGCGCGCTCGTCGGCTCGCCCGGCTTCATGGCGCCCGAGCAGGTGCGCGGCGACCGCATCACGCCCGCCTGCGACGTGTTCTGCCTCGGCTCGGTCCTCGCCTACGCGGCGACCGGCGCGCTGCCCTTCGGCGCGGCCAACAGCGGGGTGCACGCCCTGATGTTCCGCATCGCCCAGGAGGAACCCGTCCTGGACGGCGTGCCCGAGGGCCTCGCCGACCTCGTGCGCGACTGCCTGCGCAAGGACCCGGCGGCACGGCCCACCCTCGACCAGGTCCTGGAGCGTACCGGCGCGGAGGACACCGTCGCCGACGGCCGCTCCCGCGACCCCTGGCTGCCCGGCGCCCTGGTCGCCCAACTCGGCCGCCACGCCGTGCGGTTGCTCGACACGGAGGACCCCCGGACACCGCAGCACCCCACCCCCACCGCCCCGTCACCCACCCCCGCGGCCCCGCCCCCGGGCGCACCGCCGGCCGCCCCACCCGAACACGCCCGCGCCGCCGACGACTCCGCCGCGCCCCCGCCGCCCGCCGCACCCCCCGGCACCCCGGCCCCGCCCCCGCCGGGACAGCCCGGCGCCAACCACCTGCCCACCGTGGTCGCCGGCCCGAACACCCCGGCCCCGCCGCCCGGCCCGGCCCCCGGCCCGTACGGACACCCGCAGCCGCCCGCCTACGGCTACCCGTACCACGGCCACGGCCCCGGGCAGACGCCGCCGTACGGGCCACCGCCGTTCGGGCCGGCCCCCGGTTACCCGCCGCCGCCCGAGCCGCGCCGGGACGGCCGGTCCACCGCGCTGCTCGTGGTGATCGCGCTGGTCGTGGCGCTCGCCGCGGGCGGCACCGTGTACGCGCTGATGAGCGGCGGCGACACCCTGGCCTCCGACGACCCCACCGCACCCCCGTCGCCCAGCGGCACACCGCACAGCACCGCCCCCGCCGCGCCCGGCACCGACCAGCCGTCCGAAACCGGCGGGCCGGACAGTTCCGCGCCGGCCGACGGGACGGTCCCGGCGGACTTCCTCGGCAGCTGGTCCACCACCATCGACAACGCCAGTGGTGAACACAGCCGCCGGCTGACCGTCCAGCAGGGCGAGGTCGGCGACACCGTGCTGTCCCTGGTCGCCGACGGGCCCACCGGGAACGGCACCTACCACTGCGTCTTCGAGGCCGACCTCACCGCCGTCCACGGATCCGGGACCCGTCTGGTGATCGGCCCGTCCACCGTCACGGTCGGACAGCCGCGCAGCGCCTGCACCCCCGGCTCCGCCAGCGAGATCACCCTGCTGCCCGACGGCTCCCTGAAACGCGTGAACACCGGCAACGGCGAACAGCTCACGTACCGGCGGGACTGACCTCCGGGGCAGCCAAGTCCCACAACGCAGGGGCGACAAGTTCCTCGGCACGCTGGAAGGTTGAACGTTGGGCGAACGCCGGTGAACTCCGGTGGACGACCGCCGATTCCACCGTCGTACAGCCGTACGGTGGCCATCCGGTCGGAACGTGCGGGCGTGCGGGGGCACCATGCAGTGGCTGAGCGCGGAGAACCTGGTGGCCGTGGCGACGGCGTTCCTCGGCATCGTCGCCTCCGCCGTCATGGTCTGGTACGAGCGGCGGGTCCCGCGCCGCAAACGGATCGGCTACCGGGTGCAGTTGGACACGCCGATCGGCGACGGCCGGCAGACCAGCCGCACCAGCCGGCGGGACGGCTGGTTCGACTCGGCGCCCGGCATGACGCACGCCCGCATGGTGCTGCTGCGCATCGAGAACGACGGCTCGCAGACCATCGGCCCCGGCGACTACCAGGGCCCCGGAAACCACGGCCTGACCGTCGAGTTCGGCGACCGCACCATCCTCGGCGTCTCGGTCACCCAGCCCTCCGCCACCAGCCACCTCCTCGAACACTTCACCCGGGAACGCGGCTTCGGCTACCACGGCGGCACCCTGCGCCTGCCGCGCGTCCCGCTGAACCGGGGCGCCTACTACAAGCTGCTGGTGCTGCTCTCCGGCGGGAACGGGGACGACGAGGTCCAGGTCAGCGGCGACCTGAGCGAGGGCGAGCTGCACCGCAACCGCAGCGCCACCCCGGACGAGAAGGCTCCGCTGTTCAGCCGCGCCGCCCGGCTGATCACCATCACGCTCACGCTGTGCGTGATCGGGCTCGCGGTGATCGTCGTCCTCCAGGACCGGCCCCCGATCGGCTGCCGCGGCGGCACCCTGACCCTCACCGGCTCCACGGCCTTCGAACCGGTGCTGAGACAGGCCGCCGGCCAGTACATGGAGGACTGCGAGGAGCACGACCCGCACATCGAGGTCGACCCGCACGGTTCGACGGCCGGGATACGGGACCTCGCGGCGGCCGGGGCGGAGGAGGACGACGGTACGCCGCCGGTGCTGGCCCTGTCGGACGGGCCCCGGCCGAGCGGCCTGTCCGGACTGCGCGAAACCCGGGTGGCGGTGTCGGTGTTCTCGCTGGTGGTGAACGAGGCGGTGGGCCTGACGAACCTGTCGACGACGGACGTACGGCGGCTGTACCGGGGCGAGATCGCCAACTGGAGCGAACTCGGCGGCTCCGACCTGCCGGTGCACCTGGTCAGCCGGGACGCCAACTCGGGCACCCGGCAGGTCTTCCAGCGGCGGGTGCTGGGCCGCGGCGAGATCGCCCACTCCTCCGTGGACTGCCTGCACAAGGACGACCCGACCGCTCCCGTCATCCGCTGCGAACTCGACTCCACCGAACAGGTGCTGGACGCCGTCGCCGAGATCCCCGGCGCGATCGGCTACAGCGAGCACAACCTCGCCACCCGCGCGCAGGGCCTGCACCGGCTGGACCTGGACGGCGAGCCCCCGTCCGTCGACGCCATCGAGAAGGGCCGCAGCTCCTACCCGTACCGGGAGATCGAGTACGCCTACACCTACGGTCAGCCGCCGGCCGACTCGCTGACGTCGAGCTTCCTGGAGTACCTCACGCGCGGCACCGGCCAGGAGGTGATCCGCACCCACGGCCACCTGCCGTGCTGGGCGCCGACGGGACAGCGGCTGTGCGGCCGCGACCGGCCGTGACACACGGCTCACCGAGGCCCCGGTGGGCGGGACCGGCCGTTACGCGCGGCCCCGCGGGACCGGCTGTCACCCGCGAGTCACCGCGGCTTCGCCGGGCGGGAGCGGCTGTCATGGGCGGTGCCCCGGCGGGCGGGACCGGCTGTTACGCGCGGCTCACCACGGCTTGGGTGGGCGGGACCGGCTGTCATGGGCGGTGCCCCGGCGGGCGGGACCGGCTGTTACGCGCGGCTCACCGCGGCCCCGGTGGGCGGGACCGGCCGTTACACGCGGCCCCGCGGGACCGGCCGCTACGCGCGGCCCCGGTGGGCGGGACCGGCGGTGGCGTGTCGGGTCACCGTGGCTCCGGTGGGCGCTGGCGCGGCATGTTCGGGCGGGCCGGTCCCGGCGGGGTGGGGAAGCGGCCGTGCGGCAGTGCGCCCTCGGCACGCCCGGCGCCCGCCATCGCCGTGTGCACACCCAGCGGCGCGCCCCCGCTGCGGAACTCCACCATCCAGTCGGCCGTCTCGACCCGCACCAGTTCCGTCACGTCCTCGGAGAACCGCCGCAGCACCGTCAGGCACCGCTCGGCCGCCTCGCTCGCCGTGCCCTCCGCCGGGCCCAGCACCTCGCGCACGCACTCCGAGGCCCAGTCGAACTGGAACGCCTGGAGCCGCCGGTGCACGGCCTGCGCCGTCGCCATGTCCCGCATCCAGCCGGACGTCAGCCCGAAGAACCGGTCACCGGCCACACAGGCCGCCGCGAGCAGCAGCGCCAGATACCCCCACGGCGTCGCCCCGTCGGCCAGCCCGGTCAGATCGACCAGCGGCAGCGCCGCCCCGGTCAGCACGCCCACGGCCGCCCCGGTCCGCAGCGCCCACGCGCAGCGCCGCTTCCACATCCGGTCCGCGAGGTACCAGGCGGCCGTGTCCAGAGCGCCCCGCTCCACCCACCGGTACAACTCGTCCAGCCGGACCGCCGGCTCGCCCCAGTCCCCGAGCGGGAACTCCCGCCCGGCCGGATCGCCCGGCCGCAGCCCGGCCGCCCCCTCGCCCCGCCCGTCCTGAGGCCGACCCTCGGGCTGCATCTCCGGCTGACCCACCCGGTATCTCCCTACTGAACTGACCCCTGCTGTTCCCGGCGACTGTCCGTGCGTGAAGTGTGACGCCGCGTACCCGGCGCCGGACCCCTTCCTACCGCCCAATGGGTGGCGGCGTCGGGGGTTCGCGCTCTTTTTCGCCCGAAAAGTGGCGCTGATCAGGTATAGGGCCTTCACCGTGACTCACTCGAAAGAGTGCCGGGGCGACGGCTGCCCCGACCACGTAGGCTCGTGCCGAACGGGAAACCCGGACCGACGGACCCGACGGACCCGACGGACCCGACGGACCCGACGGACCCGACGGACCCGACGGACCCGCAGGCCCCGACGGGCGCGCGGACCGGCGGGCCCACGGAACGACCGACCAAGGAGCTTGATTCGTGATCCCCGGTGGTGGCCAGCCCAACATGCAGCAACTGCTCCAGCAGGCCCAGAAGATGCAGCAGGACCTGGCCAGGGCGCAGGAGGAACTGGCGCGCACGGAGGTCGAGGGCCAGGCGGGCGGCGGACTGGTGAAGGCCACCGTCACCGGCTCCGGCGAACTGCGCGCCCTGCGGATCGACCCGAAGGCGGTCGACCCGGAGGACACCGAGACCCTCGCCGACCTGGTCGTCGCGGCGGTCCAGGCGGCCAACGAGAACGCCCAGGCGCTCCAGCAGCAGAAGCTCGGCCCGCTGGCCCAGGGGCTGGGCGGCGGCGGCATCCCCGGCCTGCCTTTCTGACCTTTCTCTCAGGGGCCGCGGCCCCGTACCGTACGTACTGAAGGAACACCGGGAAGGACGGCAGTCCGTTGTACGAAGGCGTGGTCCAGGACCTCATCGACGAGCTGGGGCGGCTGCCCGGCGTCGGTCCCAAGAGCGCGCAGCGGATCGCCTTCCACATCCTTCAGGCGGAACCGGCGGACGTACGCCGCCTCGCGCACGCGCTGATGGAGGTCAAGGCGAAGGTCCGCTTCTGTGCGACGTGCGGCAACGTCGCGCAGGAGGAGCAGTGCGGCATCTGCCGCGACGCCCGCCGCGACCCCGCGGTCATCTGCGTCGTGGAGGAGCCCAAGGACGTCGTGGCCATCGAGCGCACCCGGGAGTTCCGGGGCCGCTACCACGTGCTGGGCGGCGCGATCAGCCCGATCGACGGCGTCGGCCCCGACGACCTGCGCATCAGGGAACTGCTGGCCCGGCTCGCCGACGGCACGGTCACCGAGCTGATCCTGGCCACGGACCCGAATCTCGAAGGCGAGGCCACGGCGACGTACCTCGCCCGCATGATCAAGCCCATGGGACTCAAGGTCACCCGCCTGGCCAGTGGCCTCCCGGTGGGCGGCGATCTGGAATACGCGGACGAGGTCACCCTCGGCCGCGCCTTCGAGGGGAGACGACTCCTAGATGTCTGACGCCACGCTGCACGCGACCGACCGGAACCCCGACGACTTCGCGGTCCAGATCGCGGATCAGATCGAGAGCTTCCTGGTCGCCGTCACGGAGGTCGCCAAGGGTGACGAGCCGGACTCGGCGGTCCCCTTCCTCCTCCTGGAGGTCTCCCAGCTGCTGCTGGCCGGCGGCCGGCTGGGCGCCCACGAGGACATCGTGCCCGACGAGCGCTACGAGCCCGACCCGGGCCCGGAGGCCGACGTCGACCAGCTGCGCGAGAACCTCGCCCGGCTGCTCGAACCGGTCGACGTCTACTCCGAGGTCTTCGACCCCTACGAGCCGCGCAAGGCGCCCGTGCCGGCCCGGATCTCCGACGACCTCACCGACGTCATCACCGACCTCCGCCACGGCATGGTCCACTACCGCGCCGGCCGCACCTCGGAGGCGCTGTGGTGGTGGCAGTTCTCCTACTTCTCCAACTGGGGCTCCACGGCGTCGGCCACCCTGCGCGCCCTGCAGTCGGTCGTCGCGCACGTCCGGCTGAACCAGCCGCTGGCCGAGCTGGACGGCCTCGACACCGACCAGGGCATGGGCGACGACACCTTGGAGTTCGAGGCCGGCAAGGTCATGGCGGAGGAGATCGGGGAGCCGCTCGGCATCCGCCGGGCCCACTGAGCCCTCGCGGCCGTCCGTGCGCGCCCGCTCCCGGCCGTGGGAGCGGGCGCGCACGCGTGTGTCAGGCGTGCGCCGGGTGTCAGGCGTACGCGTTGACGCTGACCGGCCAGGACCCGGTGGGCGGCGTCCAGCCCTGAAGCGTCGCGGGGATGCCGACCCGGCTGTTGCAGTCGATCACCTGGAAGTGCAGGTGCGGCCCGGTCGACGCGCCCGTGCTGCCCGACCAGCCGACGACCCGGCCCTGCGGGACCCAGGTGCCGGGGTTGTAGAGCGCGCGGTTCAGGTGCGCGTAGTGGGTGCACTGGCCGTTGGAGTGCCGGATGATCACCTCGATGCCGTTCTGCCAGTACGGGGACCAGCCGGAGACGATGATCGTGCCGCCCTGTGCGGCGGACACCTCGTAGTTCGCGGGGAGGCCGAAGTCCCAGGCGTACTCGTTGTAGGGGCCGGTGTGCGAGTAGGTGCCCTCCGGGCCCTGGGTGACCTGGTAGGCCTCGCCGGCCGGGTAGGGGAGTTCGTAGTAGTAGTCGGCTGCGGCGGCCGGGGAGGCGCCGGAGAGCACCATGCCGGCGGCGGCCGCCAGGGCACAGGCCGCCGCGGCGAGCCGTCGCCGGGCCGCTGTTGTCGCGGCGGGCCCTCGCCGGACTGCTGTCGATCTGCGCACGGGGCAACACCTCTCTCGGGGGGCGGGGGTGGCGATGGCATGTTCATGCGCATCGCGGGGCCGTGGCGAGCGGAGTGCCGCAACAGGCAGGCGGGGGTTGGCGGACCGGTCGGCGGAGGACTCCCGGGAATGTGACACGGGTCGCTTTTCCGAGTGCCTGGCGCCTGGATGGGCATGAGCCCCAGCGCGAGCGACCGGATCTCACCATGCGATATCACCAAGGGGATTTTCGGACGGTCGATAGACTGACAGCCGACCACGCCCTGCACACATGTGTACGGACCGTGGAAAACGACGGACTGAGCGAGGAGCGCACGTGGGCCTTGTCGTGCAGAAGTACGGAGGCTCCTCCGTAGCCGATGCCGAAGGCATCAAGCGCGTCGCCAAGCGGATCGTGGAAGCCAAGAAGAACGGCCACCAGGTGGTCGCCGTGGTTTCCGCGATGGGCGACACGACGGACGAGCTGATCGATCTCGCCGAGCAGGTTTCCCCGATCCCTGCCGGGCGCGAGCTCGACATGCTGCTGACCGCCGGAGAGCGGATCTCCATGGCCCTGCTGGCCATGGCGATCAAGAACCTGGGCCACAACGCCCAGAGCTTCACCGGCAGCCAGGCAGGTGTCATCACCGACTCGGTCCACAACAAAGCCCGCATCATCGATGTCACGCCGGGCCGGATCAAGGCCTCGGTGGACGAGGGCAACATCGCCATCGTCGCCGGTTTCCAGGGCGTCAGCCAGGACACCAAGGACATCACCACGCTCGGCCGCGGCGGCTCCGACACCACCGCCGTCGCCCTCGCCGCCGCGCTCGACGCCGAGGTGTGCGAGATCTACACGGACGTCGACGGTGTGTTCACCGCCGACCCGCGCGTGGTGAAGAAGGCCCGGAAGATCGACTGGATCGCGTTCGAGGACATGCTCGAACTGGCGGCCTCCGGGTCCAAGGTGCTGCTCCACCGCTGCGTGGAGTACGCCCGCCGGTACAACATCCCGATCCACGTCCGCTCGTCCTTCAGCGGACTCCAGGGCACGTGGGTCAGCAGCGAGCCGATGAAGCAAGGGGACAAGCAGGTGGAGCAGGCTCTCATCTCCGGTGTCGCGCACGACACCTCCGAGGCCAAGGTCACGGTCGTCGGAGTGCCGGACAAGCCCGGCGAGGCCGCCGCGATCTTCCGCACGATCGCCGATGCCGAGATCAACATCGACATGGTCGTGCAGAACGTGTCCGCCGCCTCCACGGGCCTGACCGACATCTCCTTCACGCTGCCGAAGACCGAGGGCCGCAAGGCCATCGACGCCCTGGAGAAGAACAAGGGCGCCATCGGCTTCGACTCCCTGCGCTACGACGACCAGATCGGCAAGATCTCGCTGGTCGGCGCCGGTATGAAGACCAACCCGGGCGTCACCGCCGACTTCTTCACCGCGCTCAGCGACGCCGGCGTGAACATCGAGCTGATCTCGACCTCCGAGATCCGCATCTCGGTCGTCACCCGCAAGGACGACGTCCCGGAGGCCGTGCGCGCCGTGCACTCCGCCTTCGGTCTCGACTCCGACAGCGACGAGGCCGTCGTCTACGGAGGCACCGGCCGCTGATGGCCCACACCGCACGGCCCGCAGAGGCCGGACGGACGGGACGGCCGACGCTCGCGGTCGTGGGCGCGACCGGTGCCGTCGGCACGGTCATGCTCCAGATCCTGTCCCAGCGGGCGGACGTCTGGGGCGAGATCCGACTGATCGCCTCCCCGCGCTCGGCCGGCCGCAAGCTGGCCGTGCGCGGTGAGGAGACCGAGGTCGTCGCGCTCACCGAGGAAGCCTTCGACGGGGTCGACATCGCCCTGTTCGACGTCCCCGACGAGGTCGCCGAGCGGTGGGCGCCGCTCGCCGCCGCGCGCGGCGCGGTGGTGGTCGACAACTCCGGCGCCTTCCGCATGGACCCGGACGTGCCGCTCGTCGTTCCCGAGGTCAACCCGCACGCCGTGCGGACGCGCCCGCGCGGGATCGTCGCCAACCCGAACTGCACCACCCTGTCGATGATCGTCGCGCTGGGTGCGCTGCACGCCGAGTTCGGCCTGCGCGAGCTGGTCGTCTCCTCGTACCAGGCGGTCAGCGGCGCCGGGCACGCGGGCGTGCGCACCCTGCGCGAGCAGCTGTCGCTGGTCGCCGGTACGGAACTGGGGACCAGCCCCGGTGACGTACGGCGGGCCGTCGGCGACAACACCGGGCCGTTCCCGGAGCCGGTCGCGCTGAACGTCGTGCCGTGGGCCGGGTCGCTGCGCGAGGACGGCTGGTCCTCGGAGGAGATGAAGGTCCGGGACGAGTCCCGCAAGATCCTGGGCCTGCCCGCGCTGCCCGTGGCGGTCACCTGCGTCCGCGTCCCCGTGGTCACCACGCACTCCCTCACCGTGCACGCCCGCTTCGAGGGCGAGGTCACCGTCGACAAGGCGCGCGAGATCCTCGCCACCGCCCCCGGTGTGGTGCTGTTCGACAATCCGGCCGCGGGCGAGTTCCCCACCCCGGCCGACGTGGTCGGCACCGACCCGACGTGGGTCGGACGGGTACGGCGGGCCCTGGACGACCCCACGGCCCTGGAGCTCTTCGTGTGCGGGGACAACCTGCGCAAGGGCGCGGCCCTCAACACCGCGCAGATCGCCGAACTGCTCGTGGCCGAGCGCTGAAAAGTTCTGGATCACGAAGGAATCATTTGTAGGATCTGTGGAGGAGTCGTGATTCCGTTCCTCCGGGCGCGCTCGAACGTGCCGACCGGGCAACCGAGGCTTGAACGTGCCGGTCCGGCAGCTGAGGATGGCACGGGCGCGGGCACGACAACGAGCACAGCACGAGCACGGCACGAGGATTCACCTCCCCGCCCCCCGCAACCAAGCGGGGGGCGGGGAGCGTCTTTGCGGTCACCCTTTGGGGGCGCGGGGACGATGCCTTCCGGGCGTGGGGACGCCTGGAGCCGGGCGTGGGGACGCCCGTTCACATGGGACACAGGGGAAGAGCGGGACGCATGAAGGCATACGAGGTGCTGCCGGCGGTGCTGCCTGACGCGGGCGGGCGGCCGGTCGCACCGGCCGCCGCAGAAGTGACGCCCGGCACGTACAACCCTTACCGGGGGAAGCGTGTCCAACTGGCGTGGCTGAGGTACTCGACTTCACAGCGCCGCGTGGCCCGGCCCTCCGGCCGCCCCGCCAGGCACTCCGACCCCGCATGCCCGGCGCGTCCGGCGGCATGCCGGTGATCGCGCCCATGCCCGCAGCGCGCCCCGCCCGCATTCCCGGTCAGCGTGACGGCGCCGACGACCTCGTGGCGGCCGGCACCACGGTCGACCACCTCACCGAGACCTACCGCGCGCACTACCGCTCGCTGCTGGGCCTCGCGGCGCTCCTCCTCGACGACACCGCCTCCTGCGAGGACGTCGTCCAGGAGGCGTTCATCCGAGTCCACTCGGCCCGCAAACGCGTCCGCGACCCCGAGAAGACCCTGGCGTACCTGCGTCAGACGGTCGTCAACCTCTCGCGCTCCGCGCTGCGCCGCCGCATCCTCGGCCTCAAGCTGCTCTCCAAGCCCATGCCCGACATGGCGAGCGCGGAGGAGGGCGCCTACGACCAGCTGGAGCGGGACTCCCTCATCCAGGCGATGAAAGGGCTCCAGCGCCGGCAGCGCGAGGTGCTGGTGCTGCGCTACTTCGCGGACATGACCGAGGCCCAGGTCGCCGAGACGCTCGGCATCTCGCTGGGCTCGGTGAAGGCGTACGGCTCACGCGGGATCGCGGCGCTGCGCCTGGCCATGGAGGCCCCGGCATGAGCGACGGCAACGACGCGCGGCGCGAGGAGCGCGAGCCGCAGGGCCCGCGCTCCCCGGACGCCGCGCGGGAGCCCGGCGGCGGGGCGATGGCCTCGCCTGCGCCGAGTTCCGAGCCGGAGAACGGGGGCTCGTCCGCGTCGGGTTCCGGGAACGGGGGCTCGTCCGCGTCGGGTTCCGGGAACGGGGGCTCGTCCGCGTCGGGCTTCGAGCCGGGGAACGAGGGCTCGTCCGCGTCGGGTTCCGAGTACGGGGGCCCATCCGCGCCGGGCTTCGAGCCGGAGAGCGGGGCCTCACCTGCGCCGGGGCCCGCGCGGGAGGGCGGGACCGCGTCCGCGCCGGGAGAGGCGGCGGGGGCCACGGACGGGCCCGGGACGGAGTCCGCGCACGACGGGGCCTCGCCCGCGCCCGGATCCCGGGGCGCGTCCGCCGCCGGGTCGGGGGACGAGCCCGAGGGACCGGCACGGCCGTACGGCACGGGGCCGCACGGCACGCGGCTGCACGCGCTCGTGACGCCGCGCGAGCAGGAGCCGAAGCACACGCACGCTGGGAACGGAACTGTGAACCACGGCCTGGACGAACAGAGCCCCGACGGGCTCGACCCGGACGAGCTGGAACTGCGCACCCTGCTGCATCAGGCGGTGCGCGAGGTGGAACCGAGCGACGGCACCCTGGACTACCTGCGCAGAGCCGTCCCCGCCCGCCGCGCGCGCAAGCGCCAGGCGCTCGTCGGCGCGGCCGCCGCCGCGCTCTTCCTCGGCACCGCCGTGCCCGCCCTGGTCCACGTCTCCTCCACCGGCGGCCCCGACGCCAACCCGTCCGCCGTCGGCCACGCCTCGCAGGCCCAGGGCGGCACCGGCTCGGGCAAGGGCACCGACGGCGGCGAGAGCACCACGGGCGGCCCCTCCGACGAGGTCGAGGGCAGCGGCAAGGGCGACAAGAAGGACAAGGACAAGGAGGAGGGCGCAAGCACCTCTTCCGGCTCGGGGACGACCGAGGGCGCCGGCCCCTCGGCCGGCACCGCGTCCGGCGTACCCGCCTGCACCGCCGCCGAGCTGGGCCCGGCGGCCGCGAGCACCGCCGCCCCCGACTCCACGGGCGCGGTCTACGGCTCCTTCCGCGTCACCAACGTCTCCGGCGCGAGCTGTACCGTCGACGGCCCGGGTGTCGTCGGCGCGACCCCGCAGGGCGCCGCCGATCCCGCCGCGGTGGGATCGATGCGGCACGTGGCGGGCGACGCGGCGGCCGGGCTGCCCGACCCGTCCCTGGAAGCGGCGCAACTGGTCCTCAAGCCGGGCGCGGCCTACGAGGTGCGGTTCGCCTGGGTGCCCTCCCAGCCCTGTCCCGCCCCGGGCGAGGAGACGGGCGGCGGCACCGGAGGCCCCTCGTCCGACCCGTCCCCCAGCGACCCCCCGACCACCACGAGCGGTACCTCCACCGGCACGGACAGCGGTACGACAACCCAGCTGGTCAGGGAGGACGGCACCACCGACGGCAGCGTGGCGGTGACGTACACGGCGTCCACGGGGTCGAGCTCGGCCACGACCACGGTGAGCAACGCCTGCACGGGCACGGTCTACTGGACGGGACTGCTGACGGCGATGTGACGGACCGCCCGCCGGTCGCCTCTCCGGCGTTCGGACCTCCGGGGGGACCGCCCGCCGGTCGCCTCTCCGGCGCTCGGACCCCCGGGCGAAGTCGACGTTCGGGCCCGCAGCGGCTCGACGTTCAGACCCCGGAAGGGCTCGACGGCTTCGTCTCGCGCCGCTCGTGCTGTTCCTGCCGTTCCCGCTCGGGCCGTTCCCGCTCCTCCTCGGGGAGCAGCCCCAGCTCCGCGTCGCGGGCGAACTCCAGCTCGCGGCGCAGCAGCCGGAACCACATGAAGACCACGAAGCCCACGAAGGCGAACCACTCGGCGGTGTAGCCCAGGTTCTGGAACGCCTTCAGGTCGAGCCCCGTGCCGCCGGGCGCGGTCGCCGGCACCGCCTTCATCCCCGCGTCCCCGCGGTTGAGCGTGACCCACGCGTCGTGGACGTCGTACGGCACCAGGTTGACCAGTGACGCCGCGCTGATCGCGGCCGTCTGGCCGGCCGGCAGGCCGCCGCGGGCGCTGACGCCGTTGTTGCCCGGGGTCTCGGACGCCTGGAGCGCGCCGGTGACGGTGACCTCGCCGGTGGGCGCCGCGGGCACCTCCGCCGGGTCGGGGTCGCCGGGCAGCCAGCCCCTCACGACGGGGAGCGCCCGGCCGCCGTCGGTGCGCAGCAGGGTCAGCACGTAGTAGCCGTCCTTGCCGTCCAGCTTCCGGTCGGGCACCAGGAGCTGGGTGTCGTACCGGCCGGTCGCGGTGGTCTGCTTGCCGGAGGTGGCCTTGGTCACGGGCAGCAGCTCGTCCAGCGGCCTGGCCGCCTCCCGCTTGTCGGAGGTGACCCGCGCCTCGGCGTCGCGGTGGTCGTCCACCCGGTCCTCGAACCGGCCGAGCTGCCACGACCCCATGAAGATGCAGAAGGGGATGGCGAGCAGCACGAAGACGTTGATCCCCCACCAGCGGGGCGTCAGCAGAAACCGGTACACGCCCTCAACGGTACGGGTCCGCGGCCGGTTCCCGTCCCGCGGGGTCCGCCCGCGACGGGCCGGGACGAGCAGGGACGAGCCGGGCCGACGGGGCCGGACGAGCCGGGCCGACGGGGCCGGGGCGGCCGTCGGGCGGACGGTGCGGTGGACGGCGCGGTGGACAGCGCCGTGGACGGTCCGGTGGAAGATCATGTGGAAGTTGTCCACAGGCTGGAGACCTCGGCGGCGCGATGTCCGCCGGGACGGGCAGTATGGGGCCATGACTGAGAGCAACGGGTCCGACGCGCCGGACCGGCCGGACCAGACCGAGGACATGCCCGAGTGGGAGAAGCGCTTCCGGGCGCCCCGGGTGTCCCTGCCCGACTGGGCGGAGGACGCCCCCGACCGCTCCCTGTTCGTGTCGAACGCGACGGGGACGTACGAGCTGTACGCCTGGGACCGCTCCACGGGCGAGCAGCGCCAGGTGACGGACCGGCCCAACGGCACGACGGACGGGGTGCTCTCGCCGGACGGCGAGTGGATCTGGTGGTTCGACGACAAGGACGGCGACGAGTTCGGCGTGTGGCGCCGCCAGCGCTTCACGGGCGGCGAGGACGAACTCGCCGCGCCGGGCCTGGACCCGTCCTACCCCGCCGGTCTGGCGCTCGGCCGGGACGGCCGTACGGCGGTCGTGGGCCGCTCCACGGACGAGGACGGTACGACGATCCACCTGGCCCGCACCGGTGAGGCGCCGGTGGAGCTGTACCGGCACCGCGAGTCGGCGGGCGTCGGCGACCTGTCCCACGACGGTTCGCTGATCGCCGTGGAACACACCGAGCACGGCGACGCGATGCACTCGGCGCTGCGCGTGATGCGTCCCGACGGCACCACGGTCGCCGAGCTCGACGACACCGAGGGCGGCACGCGGGAACTCGGCCTGGAGGTGCTCGGCTTCGCGCCGGTCGAGGGTGACACCCGGCTGCTCGTGGGCCACCAGCGGCGCGGGCGCTGGGAGCCCATGGTGTGGGACGTGGCGACGGGGCAGCAGACGGACCTCGCGCTGGAGCTGCCCGGCGACGTGAGCGCCGAGTGGTACCCGGACGGCTCCGCCCTGCTCATCGCGCACGGCTTCGAGGCGCGCGGCGAGCTGTTCCGCTACGACCTGGCCGAGCGCCGCCTGGTGGAGATCCCCACCCCGCGCGGCGCGGTCTCCGGCGCGACGGCCCGGCCGGACGGCAGCGTCGAGTACCTGTGGTCGTCGGCGGCGGAACCGCCGGCGGTGCGTTCCACGACGGGCGGTGTGGTGCTGGACCCGCCCGGGATGAAGTCGCCCGGCTCGGTGCCGGTGGAGGACGTGTGGGTGGAGGGCCCCGGCGGCCGGATCCACGCCCTGGTGCAGAAGCCGGCCGGCGCGACCGGCCCGCTGCCGACGGTCTTCGACATCCACGGCGGCCCCACCTGGCACGACAGCGACTCCTTCGCGGCGGGCCCGGCGGCCTGGGTCGACCACGGTTACGCGGTCGTCCGCGTCAACTACCGCGGCTCCACCGGCTACGGCCGTGCCTGGACCGACGCGCTGAAGCACCGGGTGGGTCTGATCGAGCTGGAGGACATCGCCGCGGTCCGCGAGTGGGCGATCGGCTCCGGCCTCGCCGACCCGGACCGGCTGGTCCTCACCGGCGGCTCCTGGGGCGGCTACCTCACCCTGCTCGGCCTCGGCGTCCAGCCCGACGCGTGGGCGGTGGGCATCGCGGCCGTTCCGGTCGCCGACTACGTCACGGCGTACCACGACGAGATGGAGGCGCTGAAGGCGATGGACCGCACGCTGCTCGGCGGCACGCCGGAGGAGGTTCCCGACCGCTTCGAGGCGTCCTCCCCGATCACGTACGTCGACCGCGTCAAGGCCCCGGTGTACATCTCGGCCGGCGTCAACGACCCGCGCTGCCCCATCCGCCAGATCGAGAACTACGTCAAGCGCCTGGAGTCCCGCGGCGCGGTGCACGAGGTGTACCGCTACGACGCCGGCCACGGCTCCCTCGTCGTCGACGAACGCATCAAGCAGGTACGCCTGGAACTCGACTTCGCGGAACGCCACCTGCCCAGGCCGTAGGGCCGGTCGTCCGGACCAGCCCGGCCGTGCGGCGGGTGCCGTCCGACCGGCCCGGGCACCGCGACACCGGGACGGTCCGAACGACAGGACCTGACGGCGGACGGCGGGGCCGCCGGGGCGGCACCGGTGACGGAACCGCCCACCCCGGCGGCGCCGGCGCGGGACACCGGTGCCGGCCGGGCGGTCAGCGGCTCGCGCCCGCGCCCCGGCGCCGCCCCAGCAGTTCCGCCAGGCCCCGCCGGGTGGCCGCCAGCACCACCCGGTCCTCGCCGCGCAGCACATACGTGTCGGGCAGGTCCCACACCAGCCCGGCACCGGGAGCGTCCTCCGCGCCCGCGCCCGTGTCCGCCCGCCCGGCCGTGTCCGCCCGTCCGGCCGTGTCCAGTGCCAGCACCCGCCACGCGCCGGCCCGGAACGCCTCGCCCACGGTCCGGCCCTCCAACTGCGCCAGCCCGCCCACGGACACCGCCGCGAACAGCAGCACCCGCCGTTCGACCGGGATCGCTCCCAGGATCTGCCGGCCCATCATCGCCCCGGCGAACGCGGGCGCGGCCAGATGGGACACGCTCCGGCTGCGGGTCAGGGCGCCCGGGTGCGCGGTCCGCAGCGTCCGGTAGACGGCCTTCGCGAAGTCGTCGTCGTACAGCCGCAGGACCGCCCGCAGGTCGGGACGTACGGACCGCGCGTACAGCACCGCCTCCAGGTTCGTGGTGTCCGCGCTGGTCAGGGCCAGCAGCGCGTCGGCGCGGTGAATCTTCGCGGCCTCCAGGACACCCTCCTGCGTGACGTCCCCCAGCACCACCGGCACCCGTAACCGCCGTGCCGTGGCCATGCCCCGCGCCTCCGGGTCGGCCTCGACGCACACCACCGGGATGTGCAGTTCCCGCAGTCGCGTCAGCACCCGCGTCCCGATCTTGCCGAGTCCGAGCAGCACCACGTGTCCGCTCAGCCCGCGCGGCGGCTTCCGCAGCGACGACGCCGTGCGGAACGTCCCCAGCGCCTCCAGCACCGCCGCCAGCAGCACCGGCAGCAGCAGCAACCCGACCAGTCCGGACAGCAGTTGCAGCACCTGCCGCCCGGCGGTCTCGTTGTGCGCCGGCTCGTTGATCGCGAACAGGTCGAGCAGGGTGACGTACGTGGCGTGCAGCGGATGGTCCCGGGTCACCAGGGTCAGCGCGACCGCCAGCGCGAGCACCGCCGCCACCAGCCCGGCCAGTGACCACCGCAGCCGACGCGAGAACAGCGAGGCGAACGGCGGCACCCCGCCGCGCCGGCCGGGCAACGACGGCCCCGAGTACGACACCTGCTCCAGCACGACCGTGCCGCGTCCGGTCGCCGCCGCCACCGCCGTGGCGTCGGGCAGCAGTTGGGGCCCCTGGTCGCCGCTGTCCTCCGAACCCTCCGCGCCGGCCGGGTCGTTGCTCGTCGCGGACAGCAGGGCCAGCGTGCACAGTCCCGGGTCGGCGACCTCGCCCGGCCGTGGCGGCCGGCGCTCCACGGCCCGCAGCAGCAGTCCTTCCGCGTCGACGACCTTGCTGGTGCCGACGAGCGCGGTGGCGACCAGCGCCGGCGCGGTGGTGTCCGCGTCGGACAGCACGGTCGTGGCGATGTCCGCGCCGGGCCCTCCGCGCACCGTTCCGCCGCCCGCCAACTCGGCCGCCTGGTCGAGGAGTTCCTCGATGTGCTGGCCGAGCCGCCGGTTGTAGAGGCGCAGCACCAGCCGCAGCCGGGGGTTGAGCCGGCGGGCGGTCAGGGCGGCGCGGATGTTGGTCTCGTCGTCGTCGTACACCAGCGCCAGCGCGGCGGCCCGTTCCACTCCGACCGCCGCGAGCACGGCCTCCGTCGGTTCGGCGGCCTCCACGACCCGCTCTCCGGCGGCCGAGGCCCCTTCGGGGCCGCCGTTGCCCCGGTTCACGGCGGTCACGACCCGGTCGAGGAGGGCCGCGGAGGCCGCGCGGGCCCGCCCGACGACCGGCTGCCGGACGCACCGCCCGGCCGGCGGCACGACGAGGGTCACCTGTTCGCGGTAGACACCGCGGAGTTCGGCGGCGAGCCGGTGCGCCAGGCCGTCGTCACCGCACACCACCATGTGCGTGGAGGGTTCGTCGGGCAGGGCCGGGTTCGGAAGGAGGCTCACCACAGGGGAAGAGACTGCCTCATCGTCCCGGGTGGTTCCAGACGGACCGGCCGCGTCTGAACGGCCGCTGCCCGTCGTCCGTACGGAGGGAGGGGCCCCGAGCGGCGGGCCCCTTCTCCCGCGCCCACGTCCGGAGGTGCCCCAGGCCCGTGGCCACCCGCACACGCACCCCGCGCGAAGCCGCCGCACCGCCGGACCACCACGCCGGACGGGAGGTGCCGCCCGGGGACTCCCGCCGCCTCGACCCGGCCCTGCTGTTCACGCTGGTGCTGCTCACGGCCGTGATGTTCCAGGACCCGGTGCGCGGCGCGCTCGCCTCTCCGGCGGCGCAGAGCTGGATGACGGTGTTCGTGGCGGTGGTCGTCCAGGCGCTGCCGTTCCTGGTGCTCGGCGTCCTGCTGTCGGCGGCGATCGCCGTGTTCGTCCCGCCGTCGTTCTTCGTCCGCGCCCTGCCGCGGCGTCCCGCGCTGGCCGTGCCGGTCGCCGGCGCGGCGGGCGCGGTGCTGCCGGGCTGCGAGTGCGCGTCGGTGCCGGTGGCGGGCGCGCTGGTGCGCAGGGGAGTGGCTCCGGCGGCGGCGCTGGCGTTCCTGCTGTCCGCGCCCGCGGTCAACCCGGTCGTGCTGACGGCGACGGCGGTCGCATTCCCGGACCGTCCCGGGATGGTCCTCGCCCGTTTCGTGGCGAGCCTGTTGACGGCGTGCGCGATGGGCTGGCTGTGGCAGTGCCTCGGCCGCGCCGACCGGCTGCGCCCGCCCTCCCGTCCGTCGTACGGGGCGCGGGGCGGGGGTGCGGCGTTCTGGGGTTCGGTGCGGCACGACGTGACGCACGCGGGCGGCTTCCTGGTGGTCGGCGCGACGGCGGCGGCCACACTGAAGGCGCTGGTCCCGGCGCGGTGGCTGAGCGCGGCGGCGGACCACCCGGTGCTGTCGGTGCTGGTGCTGGCGGCGCTGGCCGTCGTGCTGTCGATCTGCTCGGAGGCGGACGCGTTCGTGGCGGCGTCGCTGACGCAGTTCTCGCCGACGGCCCGGCTCGCCTTCCTGGTGGTGGGGCCCATGGTCGACCTGAAGCTGTTCGCCCTGCAGGCGGGCACCTTCGGCCGTGCCTTCGCCCTGCGCTTCGCCCCGGCGACCCTCGCCCTGGCGGTGCTCTTCTCGGCCCTGACGGGAGCGGTCCTGCTGTGACGTCCGCCCTGAGCCCGAACCGTCAGACGCAGGCCGCCCTGCTGTTCCTGCTCGGCGCGGCCGTTGTGCACGCCGGCCTGACCGATCTGCACCTGCGCTACGTCAAGGCGGGCCTGCGCCCGCTGCTCCTGCTGTCGGGCGCGGTGCTGATCGTGACGGCCGCGGCGACACTGCTGTACGAGTGGCGCCGCCCGCCCGGCGACGACGGTCACGGCGAGCCCCGTGTCGCCTGGCTCCTCGCCCTGCCCCTCTTCGCGCTGATCCTGGTGGCCCCGCCGGCCCTCGGCTCCTACAGCGCCACCCACACCGGTACGGCCCTGCAGGAGCCCTTCGGCTTCCCGGACCTGCCCGCGAACGGCCCGCTGCGCCTGGGAGTGGGGGAGTACGCGGCGCGCGCGGTGTACGACGAGGGCCGGCACCTGCGCGGCCGCACCGTCGTCATCACCGGCTTCGTGGCGCTGGACCGCGCCGGTGCCCCGTACCTGGTCCGTATGACCCTCAACTGCTGTGCCGCGGACGCCCAGCCGATAAAGATCGCCCTGTCCGGTGCGATGCCCCCGGTGCTGCGGCCGGACACCTGGCTGGAGGTCACCGGCACCTACAGCCCGCGCCGCACGAAGGACCCCGTCAACGACGGCCCGGTCCCGTACGTCGAGGTCACGCACGCCAGACCGGTGCCGGCGCCACCCGACCCGTACGAGGGCTAGGACTGGTACGGCTGCTGCGGGGAGTGCTGCCCGTGTCCCTGTGCGCCGCCGACGGCCTGCGCCTGGAGCTGTTCGGCCTGTTCACCGGTCACCTGCTGCTCGGCGCCGCAGAACGTGCACTGCGTCGAGTACTTCGTGGAGAACGGGAACAGCGGCACGAAGAACAGCGTGAACTTCGTGACCCGCTTCCTGAGCGTGTGCGCGGCCGGATTGCCGCACTGGGCGCACACCAGGGTCAGTATCGCCAGCTGGTACAGGTACCCCTTGGTACCAAAAATGATCATGTCTCGATCCTTCCCGGGGCGTGGCCCACCAACCCAACCACACCAGACCGCGGCCGGCGACGGCAATGCGTGTCACGCCTTCACCGCGGCCGGCCCGAACCAGGTGGTGAGGGCCGTGCGGAGCGCCGCGGGGTCGGGAGCGGTGCCGGTGGACGCGGCCCAGGCGACATGGCCGTCGGGCCGGACGAGGAGCGCGGCCGGGGCGGGGACCTCGTCGTCCGGCCAGACCGGCCAGTGGTCGGTCACCGGCCGGGCCCGGACGACGTCGACGCGATCGGTCCAGCCCTCGGCGACGGCCCCCGGCTCGCCACCGCCGCCGAGGTCGAGCAGCACGGGACGGGCGGCGTGCAGCAGTGCGTGGACACGGGTGCGGCCGTCGGCGGTCTCCAGATCGGCGTCGGGGACCCGGCGCCCGGTCAGCGGGTGGCCGTCGCCCATGTCGTACCTGATGTCCAGTGCGGTGATCATGCCGCCCAGGTGCCGGTTGACGTCGTCGTACCGGATGAGGGAGCGGAGTACGTCGCGCAGGGCGTCGGTCTGCGGGCCGGGACGGGACAGCGCCGACTGTGCCCGGGTGTTGTGCAGCACCCGTTCCGCGACGGGGTGCCGCTCGGCGTGGTAGCTGTCCAGCAGGGTGTCCGGCGCGTGGCCGTGCACGACGGAGGCGAGCTTCCAGCCGAGGTTGACCGCGTCCTGCACGCCCAGGTTGAGTCCTTGGCCGCCGGCCGGGAAGTGGATGTGGGCCGCGTCGCCCGCCAACAGCACCCTGCCCTCCCGGTACCGCTCGGCCTGCCGTGCCGCGTCGCCGAACCGGGAGATCCAGCGCGGGCTGCGCATACCGAAGTCGGTGCCGGCGATCCGGAGCAGCGATGCGCGCAGTTCGTCGAACGTCACCTGCTCGCCCGCGCCGGCGACACGGCCGTGCTCCGTGGTGATCACCCGGTACCAGCCCGGCTCGAAGGCGATCACGGAGAAGTCGCCGGCCGGCCGCCGCTGCATGAACAGCGGCTCGGCGGGAGGCTCGGCGAGTTCGACGTCGCCGAGCAGCGCGGTCACCGTCGCCGCCGTACCCGGGAAACCGATGCCGGCGAGCTTGCGCACCGCACTGCGCCCGCCGTCGCAGCCCACCAGGTAGCGGGCGCGCAACGTGGCGCCGGCGGCGCCCAGTTCGGCCTCGACGCCGGTGTCGTCCTGGCGGATCCCGGTCACCTCCGACGACCGGCGCACCCGCACACCGAGCTCTTCGGCCCACTCCTCCAGCAGCCGCTCGATGCGGGACTGCAGCAGCATCAGGCTGCGGGTGTGCCTGGTCTCGAACTGCTCGAAGTCCAGCCACAGCCCCGAGAAGTGGCCTATCGGGCGCGGTTCGCCGGCCGCCAGGAAGCGGTCGAGGACGCCCCGCTGGTCGAGCACCTCCATGGTCCGTGCGTGCATCCCGCCGGCCCGTGACTCACCGGTCCGCCCGGCGAGCCGGTCGACCACCAGTACGTCGACACCGGCGAGCCGCAGTTCGCAGGCGAGCATCAGGCCGGTGGGGCCGGCACCCGCGATCAGTACGTCCGTGTCCGTCCTCATGCCGCTCATCCGAGCCTCCTGGCTAGCTGCCGACTTCCGTCCATCGCCCCGCCTCTAACGCCGTTAGAGACTCGAACGCTGTTAGAGGCTGCCTCGAACGCTGTTAGAGTGTCAAGTGTCCGGTGACGAGGGAGCGCGATGAAGAGCACCATCAACTCCGAGGTGATCGCCGCAGCGGCGCTCCGCCTGCTGGACGGCGTGGGCCTCGACGGCCTCACCATGCGCCTGGTCGCGCAGGAACTCGGCGTACGGGCCCCGACTCTCTACTGGCACATCAAGAACAAGCAGGAACTGCTCGACGCCATGGCCACCCTCGTCTACGCCGAGGCGGCCGAACGGCTCCAGCCACCCGGCGCGGGCACCTCCTGGCAGGAGTGGATCGCCGACTGGGCCCGCCACCTGCGCCGCGCGATGCTGAGCCACCGCGACGGCGCACGCGTCCTCGCCGGCACGTACGTGAACCACCCGGCCGTGCACCGGGCCGTGGAACTGGGCTTGGGGACCCTACGGGACGCGGGCTTCTCCCTCACCGACGCGGCCCGCGGCATCCCCGCCGTCCTGCACTACACGATCGGCTCCACCATCGAGCAGCAGGCCCACACCAACGCGGCCTACGGCGACGACAACCCGTACACCCCCGACCGGCTCGCGGGAATCATCGACGCCGAACGCTTCCCGCTCACCGCCCAGGCGTCGGCCGACCTCCTGGGCCTGGACGAGGACGCCGGCTTCGAACACGGCCTGCGCCTCCTCGTCCTCGGCCTCCAGGCCACCGGCCCGACCCCCGACCGCCCCTGACCCGGCCCCCGCACGTCCCCGACACGCCACCGCTCACCGGCCGTCACGCCACGGCGCGCGAGCGCAGGACCAGGAGCGAGTCCTCCACGGCCGCCACCATGGCAAAGGGGAACCGGTCGAGCTCGAGGCAGAGCGCCACGTCATCAGGATGAACTCCTTGACGCACGCCCTCCGCCAGCTCACCCGCGGCGCGCGACGCGCCGGCGCGTCGGAGGAACTCGGCTGCGTCCGTTCCGACTTCGGTGGTCCTCCGGGCGATGTACTGCGCGCACGCCAGATCCTCGTCGGCCTGCCCGTCCTCGCCGGTGACCACGAACGTGACACCGTCGCACCCGCGTGTCCGCAAGAGCCGAGCCGTTGCCTCCGCCACCACGAAGCTCGCGCACAACACCAACGACGCATCCTTGACTGCAAGGGCACCGACCGTCCCCGCGGTGGTCTTCTGCACGACGGTCCGTCCGCCGAGGTCGATCGACCGCACCAGACCCGGCGAGTTGACGGTGTCGAACCCGGGCGCCGGGGGCCCGTCCTTGACCGCCACCCAATCCGGATGGCGCGCCTTGAGCGCCAGGGCTTCGCCCAGCGACTCGGCAAGAACGATCTTTTCCGCCCCCTGGCCGAAGGCCCAGGCAGCCACCGTGAAAGCACGCATGACGTCGACCACGACCGCTACGGACGGGACGTCGACTTCGACCAACTCGTGGATACCGAGAAAACGAGAGTCCATTCCGAGCATGCTCGTGCACGCCCAACCTGAATCCCCCATACGGTGATGCGCCTCACACCACCGGCCCCGGCATCCGGCACCTCCGGCCACCTGCCTCGCACCATCGGGTCGGCCCGATGCCGAACAGGCCGAAGGCATTCAACGCGCCCGTGGGACTGCAGGGCGTGCGCACCTTCGACGAGATCTACGGCACCACCACAACCCGCGGGACCACCGTCGCACGTCGGGCGGGTCCTCCGGCGGCTCGGCGGCGGCCCCGGCGTCCGGACTCGACGCCCTGTCCTCGGCTCCGCCCTCGCCCTCGCCGGTGCGCTGCGCACCCCCGCGCATAAGCAGCTCCGGCGCGCCATCACGAAGGGTGCCGAAGCGGTGGACCACATCTTCGCCGAAGATCAGAAAGGCGGACGGCGGCCGACCAGGAAGCGGGCGACGCGGTGGCCGGATCAACATCGCACGGCCCCGTGTTCGGCCCCTGAACACGACAGAGGACCTGGTGTCACACTTACACACCAGGCCCTCTGACCAGCGTCGGGGTGGCGGGATTTGAACCCACGACCTCTTCGTCCCGAAGCAACTGGAGTGAGGGCACTGCCTTGGGCTGATCTGGCTCTCACCTGGTGCAACGGTCCGCAGACGTCCGCGGTCGTCCGCCGCTGTTCGTCTGCGTTGCCACGCAGTTAGACACGCACTCGGAAGGCGGACCTTCCGGAAGGCGCGCTGCGTGGCGTCGACGAAGGAGCCTGCTGCTTGTGTCAGATGGCTGTGCCATCAGGGCGCGGGAAACCGCGCTGTCCACGGGTCGCCGTGCGCGTACCGTCGGTCTGGACCGTGGGGGTGGAAGTCTGTGTTGTACGCACACGAGGTGATCCTGAACGAACTCGCACAGGGGCTCAGACCTGTGGACGAGGGCGTCGAGTGGTTCAAGGGTCTCTCAGAGGGTGACCAACGCAAGGTCCTGCACGCACTAGTGCTGTTCTGCGGGCAGGCCCGCGCCTGCGAAGAGGACGTCCCCGAGAGCATCGCGCGCTCCGGTATCCGTCCTACTCACACGCCGGCGGTGATGCTCACGAAGTGGCGCTTCGGAATGGAAGCACTTCCGGCCTACGAACTAATCAAGTCCTTCCGCTTGCTCGTCACCCTCTTCAGCATCGCCGACTCCCGCAGGCGGGCGCTGCACTGTGTCGGCGGATGTGGTCACGCGTGGCACAACCTGTCGGATCCGCCACGCGACGCAACCTGAGATGTCTTCTTGCCCTGGGTCTTGCCGGGGATCTTGGTGAGCTGGGTTTTTGCTGGTCAGGGGCGGCGGGTCCGTGCGCTTGGTGGTCGTCGTTGGTCGTCATTGGTCGCTGCCGAGCAGCCTCGGACGGCCCAGGGACGGCCCAGCCAGCACCGTCATGAGCGTCGGCTTACCGCGTTACGCAGCGCCTCGAACCAACCCATGAAGAGCCACCTCAACCACCAGAACCAACCTCTGCGCCTGCGTTGCGGCTGTGGTTCCGGACGCGCCGGCATGCGCGGAAGTCGGGGAGGAGTAGAGACACGTGGGCTTCGGCTTCGTCGGCCTCCACCACCGTGCAGATGGCAGTAGCCGTTCCATCCGGCAGGGTTTCCGCACGCTCGTCCCTGCCGTGTCACCCCAGCGCAATGCCCCATGAAGGGAGTCTGGCAGAGCCTGCGCGGGCAGGGGGCCGACCGGAGTAACTGCTCACGAGAGTCCGGAGCCCTCAGCTTGGGAAGCTCAGGTGATCTGCTCGAGGTTGCTTGACTGACCTGGACAGGAACACTGCCAGCGTCCAACCGCTTGTTGGGTTGATACCCGATGTTTCCTGTGCTCCCCGCACGATCTGGCACGCCACTTCCTCCGGACAGCAGTGTCGGTGCCATTCATCGGGGACTGCAGACGACCAAGGCTAGACAGACGGTCCAGCCCCATCGCCTCCCGCTCCTCGTCTTGCCAGCTCACGGCTATCCGGAGGCAGTGGAATGCATGTGCTGTAGTGGGGCGCGTCGAGGCGTAGCTGATGGACCGAAGAAGAGCCGTTGCAGAAAATCGCAGCGATGGGGCCCCCGCGTATGCATAATCTTGCTCATGCAGAATCTATCCCGATGGTTGAACCGGCTCGACAGTGCTATCGCCAAGAAGGAATTCAAGTTTGGCGAGACTTTTAGGCAAATCCTTATACCTGGTCCTAATCGAGTCGAGTCGGAAGGTCTTTTGCGGATAGAACCAGCGAGTCAAATCTACATTCCGGGGTCCACATACCAACACCTCCATGTGGTGGGGTGGCTTGATACTGACGGGAATCCTTTCGAGCTAACCGACGACATTGGCGCGGCGCTTACCCTTGTGGCAGACCGAAGAATAGAGGTAGTTCCCGCTCAGCCGCTTACCATGGAGGGAGAGCCCAGTCGGAAGGTTTTCCTGTCCATGTCTGATCTTCCTGATCGTCGACTTATGGGCCCACTCGATGACGGACTTGACCTGGATGAAGATTTCCGTGCTCTTTTGGGTGGTATGCGATCGCTTGAGAGTCGAGAAGCGGATGTCCTCAATGCGGCCATCAGGCTCCACTACGGCGCCTGCCTCCTTTTTGCGACGGATATCGCAGCGGCTTACACGTTGGTCGTCGCGGGAATTGAAACTCTAGCCGGAGAGTTTCACAAGTTTAACCCCGGTTGGGACGTATGGGACCAGGCTAGAAGCTGGGAAAAATTCATCAAGGCGCAAGCGCTGACAGATAAGCAGGCGGAAGCGCTCAGGTCGAAACTGCTAGAAAAGAACGCGCACATGAGGCTGGGTGAGCGATTCGCCGACTATGCAACAAGCGGGATCACCGAAGCGTTCTTTGAACAAGAACTATCTGCATGGGTGCCAAACATTGACTGGGCTAGGGGCAGCATCACGGGCGGATCCTGGAATCCAGGGCCGCGCATAGGAGAGGTCAACTCAAACATCGATGACCTTAAAAAAGCGCTCAAAAAGTCATACGCTGCGCGCTCAGGTTTTGTGCATTCGGGTAAAAGATCAGTCGACTCGATCAATCAGGCCGTAGGTGCGTATGCTGGGTACAAGTCCTCTGCTCCGGTTCCATTCGCCATATTGAGGTCGCTTCTTCGGTACCTCATTCTTAGGGAAATTGATTCACGGTGCACGAGCCGAGAGACGCCGCCAATTGAGGACCGCAAAGCCCACAACGTTGCGACTCTACTGCGCGAGGCTGCTCCGCTCCTTAACGGTGGTACGAAGGGAGGGGGGTGATTTCCATCGCTAGCGGACGAGGTCGGTGGAGTCCCAATGGCCGAGTCATGCCGACGGGGCGCCGCCCACCGATTGAGGGTGGCGCCCCGCCTGGGACATGTTCGAGCCTCATCCTTATCAGGTCGATCATCACGGACCGTCGACGCTGGCGCTCACCTGTCGTGCAGCGGCGTAGCGGTCGCCAGGGGTCGCGTCAATCCGCGATCGTCCGCCCTTGTTGGTGTCAGGCGTTGGTGTCAAACACCCAGGGGGCGCTTGACGGTTGCCAGGCTGGCATGTAGCTGGTCCGTCGTAGGTGCGACCGCACGAGAATCAGCACGATGATCACAGTGATCAATTGGAAGGCTGAGTCGAGCGTCGCTGCCATGGCATCTGGGTTGATGACGCAACCGGCGACGCCAGCGATCATCACCCATAGGGCATTGTCAGTGGGCTGTGGAACAGTGGCAGTAGTGCCACCGCTGCCGTTCGGAAGTGGGGTGCGAGGGGTCGGGATGGACACGTCGTGTCTCTCCTGGTTCTCTCTGGGGCGTGCGCCTGCCTCTCGCCAAAGTGCTCGGGCGCGCGCCCCGCGTCTTGTGCGGTCTCGCCATTTCTACGGCACGGCACTGACAAATGAGAGGCCCAACTCCGTTTCGCTCACCGCCTTTTGACACCAACGGGGCACCGTTTCACGTGAAACCAACTTGCCGAGCACGTCAGGCTATGGGTGCCTGACCTGCTCGGATGACGTCTTGCCGCGCTTCTCAACTCGGTAGCGCAAGGATTGTCCACGACACGGCTGCACGTGACGCCGACGCCCTCGGAGTCGAACCCCTTGTCGCCGCGTACGGATCCACTGCTTGGCCTTCTCCACCTAAGCCACCACCCACCCCAGCTCCCATCCCGTCCGCCGTCGACCCACACACCGTGGAGCGGGCGTGGTTCCTGGCGTCCAGGTGGAGCGCGCCACTGTACGAACGACCTGGACGCCAGGAGCCGCGTCTGCTCGGCTCTGCCTGGGTCGGCGGTGGACGGGATGGGAGCTCCCCGCGCACGCCCCTACGGGCCCGCAGTCGGCGACGGTGCTCCCTCCATCCCGGTGCCGGCCGATCCCCCGCCGGAGGCATTGTCTTGACCGCGGGCCGCCCTGCGTGGTGATCGACTCATTGCCTCCGGCCCTATCCACGTGTGGGCGCGCGTCGGCGCAGCGCGGGCGGAGCGGGCCGAAGGCAGGAGCGGCGCCCGGAGCGGAGCCGGGAAGCGCGCCCGGCGGAGCGGAGCGCAGCCGGGGCTTGAACCCGTAAAGAAAGTTGTAACTCAGTCTGTGGTGCGGGGCTTGAAGTCGTGGGCACAGGCTGGGAGTTCGACGTCCTGTCGGTGTGCAAGCGGCAGGAAGAACACTGGGCGGATGGTCCAGGTGATGCGGGTGCTGGCGTGGGTGATGGTCACCGTGCAGGGTTCGGAGCGCAGCATGGCTCTGCGGGTCTCGGCGCGTTCGTCGTGCAGCCATGTCCATGCTTCGTCCGACGCGTCGGAGTCGAGTGCTGGTGAGATGGTGCGGAGAGCGATGGCGACCCATCGGTCTGCTTGAGGCGCCGAGTACGCGTCGAACGATGCCAGACGCGCCGGCCCTCCTGTGCCGGTGACTTCCTCGGTCCAGCATTCGCACCAGTAGCTGCGGGTGGGCCCGTTCATGGGGTCGCTCCCGCCGGGTAGGCCAGCAGTACGTAGCGGGTGGTCTCGTCGTAGAGGGTGAGTTGGTACCCCGTGCCGCTGGTCAGGTAGGCGAGGGCTCGTTCATGTTCGGCCTCGTCCGTCAGCCAGTGCATGCCCGGCTGTGCGTATGCGGCGTCGAGCTGGTCGGTGATGTGCTGCGTGCGCTCGCGTAACCAGCGCAGTGCCAGGCGCGGGCTCGTGGCGTCGTGTGATCCCAGGGGGATGGAACGGATCTCGTTCAACGGGTAGGCAGCGGCTCGGCATTGGTAGGGGAGGGGCCGGCTGCCTGCGGTCGGCGCTGTGGGGGGAGCGGATGTCAGCACGGGTGCCCTCCTGCCGGGCCGGCATCGGTGAAGAGTTCCGCAGTGACCGTGTGGCTGCCGTGGCTGCCGTGGACGACGACCCGGTGAGCGAGTGCGCTGACCATGCCCAGGCCTCGGCCGTGCTCCGCCTCCTGGTCCTGGTGCTCGACCTTCGGCGCCGTGCCGGTGCCTCCGTCGTCCGTGACGGACAAGGCGATCACCTGCGGGGAGACCGCGAGGGCCAGATGGAAGCTGCCCGATGTCCGGCCGCTGGCCGTGTGGAGGATCGCGTTCGCGCTCAGCTCGCTGACGATCAGCTCGGCGTCCTCCGCCAACGGCGATCCCCGCAGGATGTCGCGGGTCCAGCGGCGGGCCCTGCTGACCTCTTCCGGAAAACCTGGGCAACTGAGCCCCCAGACCCGGGCGCTACTCGTATACTCGTGCATACAAGTTCCTCCATGCTGGTAGGCCGCCATGTGCAGCGGGTTCGGACTAGACGAGTTTCACGCCGTCGTGGGCGCGGACGGCCGGCGGGGATGCCGCGTCGAGTGCGTCGAGGACGCGGATCGCGTATGCCTCGTCGGCGAGTTCGATGACTTCTTCGCGGGTGGCCCAGCGCAGTGCGCGGGTCTCGTCTCCCGTGGTGGGAATGCCGTTGGCCGCCTGGCAGCGGAAGACGAGGGAGACGATCAGGCCCGTCATGTTTTTGTAGACGCCGGTCAGGGTCGCGGGAAGCTCGATCTTGATGCCGGTCTCTTCGAGGACTTCGCGCTGAAGTGCCTCGGGGACGGTTTCCTCGCGTTCGAGGACTCCGCCCGGCGGTTCCCAGTGGCCGTTGTCGCGGCGCTTGATCAGCAGGGCCCGGCCTTGGTCATCAACGATGACCCCGGCGACGCTCACGGAGTGCGGGCGTTCTGTGCTCACGTTCCTCGGCCCTCTCGGCTGGCTAGGCTCTCCACCGTAGCAACAAGACTCGCCCACTCGTCTAGATACCTAAAGGAGTACGCGTGACGTCTCTACCGAGCATTCTCGGCGGCCTCGACCCGACCAGTGATCGTGCCGTCTTCCGGCAGATCGCCGACCAGCTGCGCGAGGCCATCGACCGTGGGCGATTCAAGGAGGGGGAGAAGCTGCCCTCCGAGGCTGAGCTGGTCGAGCACTACGGGGTGTCCCGGATGACGGTCCGGAACTCCTTCTCGATCCTCCAGGGCGAGGGCCTGGTGCACGCCGAGCACGGCCGGGGCGTCTTCGTCCGGCCCCGGCCTCCGGTCCGGCGACTCGCCTCCGACCGGTTCGCCAGGCGCCACCGTGAGCAGGGGAAGTCCGCGTTCATCGTGGAGGCCGACGCCGTCGGCAGTCACCCCACCGTGGACAGCCTGGAGGTGAAGGAGGAGAAGGCCAGTCAGGACATCTCCACCCGGCTCGGGTCCGTGCGGCGCGTGCTCGCCCGGCGTCGCCGGTACCTGCTCGACGGCCGACCGGTCGAGTTCGCCACGTCGTACCTGCCGCTCGACATCGCCCGGGGTACGCAGATCGCCGAACCCAACCCCGGTCCCGGCGGCATCTACGCCCGCCTCGAGGAACTGGGCCACCAGCTCGACCACTTCGAGGAGGAGATCCGGGCCCGGATGCCTTCGCCGTCCGAGGTGAAGACGCTGCAATTGGCCTCCGGTGTGCCCGTGATTCACCTCATCCGTACGGCCTTCGATACCGCGGGGCGGGCTGTGGAGGTCTGCGACACGGTGATGGCGGCCGACGCGTACGTTCTCTCCTACCAGCTCCCGGCGACCTGATCGGCGGTGCGCGAGGCCACTTCCCCGGACTCGTACACCCTCTCATGCATACTCGTATAGACGAGTGGGCAAGTTGTGTGGCAAGGTGGTCCCCGTTCCCGGCGTCGTCGGGTTCGAAGGATGCATCTTGTCTAGACGAGTAGATGGGGAGAAGTCTTGCGCACCATCCGTGTGGAGACCTCGGCCGCGACGATCCTGCTGACCGAGGCGCCCGAGCCCAAGGTCCGCGACCGGCAGTCGGGCGAGATCGCGAAGGACGCCGTCAGCGGTGAGGCGCTGATGACGATCGGCGTCGTGTACATCGAGGAGGGGGAGTCGTCCCTGATCAAGGTGACCGTTCCGGAGAGTGGGGTAGCGGAAGGGCTCGCCCTCGGCGCCCCGGTATCGCTGCCGGGCCTGGTCGCGCGGCCGTGGGAGAGCGTGTTCAACGGCCAGCAGCGGCACGGCATCGCCTTCCGGGCCGCCGCTGTCACTCCGGCCGCCTTCCCGGCAGCCATGGGGGCCACGGCCTGATGACCGATCTGACAACCCTTCTGGAGGTGGGTGGTCCCGTCGCCGCGCTCGGCGGTGGGGCCGCCTACGCCCGGGTGCGACACCCCGGCGTCTACTGGTCCACGGTCGGCTTACCGGTGTCCACGGTCCGGCTGCTCAGCTCCTACGGCTCCGTCATGGAGGCGTGCGGGCTGACGGTGGCGCCGTCCCGGCTGCGGGTCCTGGCCGTCAAGGCCACCACCCGTCGTGAGGTCCGGCCCGTACCGCCGCGCCGGGGGATCATCCGGCCGACCACGACGGGGCTGCGGGTCCGCCTGCGGCTCGCCCCGGGGCAGGAACCCGCCGACGTGGCCGCCTCCGCCGAACGACTGCGGCACGCCTGGGGCGTCCACGCCGTCTACGTGACCACGGTCAAACCGGGCGTGGTCGAACTACGGCTCGTCGGCTTCGACGTGCTGCGGCGGGTGCGCATGCCGCGCAAGCTCCGCCCGGACCTGCTCCGGGTGCCGGTCGCGCTGCGCGAGGACGCCACTCCGTTCGTACGCGACTACCGCACCGTTCCGCACCAACTCACCCTCGGTGCCACGCTGTCCGGCAAATCCATGTACCTGCGTCACCTCATAGCGGGTCTCGCCCGTCAGCCCGTCGCCCTGGTCGGCATCGACTGCAAGCGGGGCGTGGAACTGGCGCCCTTCGCTCCGCGCCTGTCGGCGCTCGCCACCGACCCGGAGCAGGCCGCCGAACTGCTGCCCGTGCTCATCAAGGAAATGGAGGACCGGTACGACCTGATCAAGGCCCGGCAGGGCATCGCGCCGAACACGCCGGACGAGGAGATCACCTCCGACATCTGGGGCCTGCCCGAGCACGAACGCCCGGTACCCGTCGTGCTGTTCGTCGACGAGGTGGCCGAACTCTTCCTCGTCGCCACGAGGAAGGACGAGGAACGCCGGGACGAAATGGTCACCCAACTCATCCGGCTCGCCCAGCTCGGCCGGGCCGCCGGCATCTACCTGGAGGTCTGCGGACAGCGCTTCGGCGCCGAACTCGGCAAGGGCGCGACCATGCTGCGGGCCCAGTTGACCGGCCGCGTCTGCCACCGCGTCAACGACGAAGCCTCCGCCAAGATGGCACTCGGCGACATCGCCCCCGAGGCAGTTTCCGCAGCCTGCGCCATCGCCCCCGAACGGCCCGGCCTCGCCGTGGCCGGTGACACCTCCGGCGGCTGGTCCCGCATCCGCACGCCGTACCTCTCCCTCGGCGACGCCGCCGAGACCTGCCGCGAGTCGGCCCACCTGGTCCCCGACCTGCCCGCGCTCAAGCCCTTCCGGCCCGACGCGCCCCTACAGCCTGCTGAGACACCGAGCCCGGTCCTGCGGCCTCGACCGGTGACCGACTGACCCGCGTCCCCGCTCATCCCCGGTCGGCGTGACCGCCTCACGCCATGTCCCTACCCCTCTCATGCCCGAATTCGGAAGGAGCCGCAGCATGCGTGCCTACCTGGCCCGTGTCGATGCGGTGCTCGTCCAAGCGGTCATCGCCGCCGCGTTGTCCTTCGCCCACCTGCACGACGTCGCCTCGGCGGTCGGACAGGACGGGTGGAAGGCGTGGGCCTATCCCGTCTCCGTCGACCTGCTGCTCGTCGCCGCCTGGCGCCGTCTGCGGTCCGGCGAGGCGAAAGCGGCCGGGTGGTGCTGGTTCCTGATCGCCCTCGCCGCGTCGCTGGGCGCGAACGTCGCCACCGCCGGGCTGCTCGACCTGGACCACGTGCCGGCCTGGCTTCGCATCCTCGTCGCGGGCTGGCCCGCGGTCGCCTTCCTCGGCGGAACCCTCCTGGTCCACTCGTCGCCGACCACGCATGACGAGCCCAGTGATGCCGTGGGCCAGGAGGCGCCCGAGGACATCGAGGACCAGGAGGACGCGCCCGATCCCGCTCCGGAACCGCCGGCGGCCGAGTCGGCACCGGTTCCACCTCCGGCCCCGCCGCCGGTCGCCGTCCCGGCCGCCCTGGTCGAGCACGCCCGCAAAGTCGCCGCCGAGCACCACGCCCGCACCGGAAGGGCCATCGACACTCCGACCCTGCGCGCCCGCCTCGGCGTCGCGCCGCCCATGGCCGACGCCATCGCCGCCCACCTCTGAAAGGAGCCCCACATGAGCGCCAACCGCCGCTTCCGCTCCGTCACCCGCATCGGCCCCGTCCAGGTCGGCACGTACTACGACGGCCGCGGCCGGGAGAAGCACACCGCTGCCTGCACGGCCCCGCGCTGCGGCTTCTCCGCCGACTACGACAGCCGTGCCGCCGCCGAACTGGCCGCCCGTACCCACCGCTGCCCCGTCCGCTGAAAGGACCCGCACACCGTGACCGTCAGCCTGCCGCTCGTCGTCCTCCTCGGCTTCTTCGCCTGGGGAGCGGTCAAGTTCCTCGGTGTCCGCACGTGGATCGTCGTCCTGATCGCCCTCTTCGGCTTCTGGCTCTCGGACACCTTCATGGCCCCCGTCATCGAGTCCGGCACGCGCTCCGGCGTGGACATCGTCAACGGCTCACATGACTAGACGAGTAGGTAAGGAGAGCTTCGCTGTGTTCCTGCCCAAGTACCCCGACAACCCGACACCGCCGCCCGCGCACACCCACACCGTGGCCGACCAAGCGCCGGTGCGGCGGCCGGTCCCTCAGATATCCGTCAGCACCGGAGCGGTCGCGGCCGTCCTCGTCGGCGGCGTCGTGCTGACCGCGCTCCTGGCCGCCGTCGCCGTCACGGCCGTCTCCGTGGCCGTCGCCGCCGTGGTCCTGCGGTCGATGCTCCGCGACCAGCACCGCCGCTGACGCACCGCACCACCCCCGGGGCGGCCTCGATACCGCCAAGCATCCGCCGCCCCGGGGGCTCTGTCCCTCCAGCCGAACCAGAAGGAGAAAGCCATCATCACCCGCGCCACTCCGCCTCCGCTCCGCGAACTCGGCGAACTGGCCGCACTCGGCACCATGCCCGCACTCCTGCGTCAGCTCGCCGGCCTCGGCGGTTGCACGCACCCGATCCGCCTCGATGGCCACCGCACCGAGTACGCCGTCGACACCCGCACCGGCGAGATCGGCAACGTCCTCCACCGCCTCGACTCCTCCAGCCTCCCGTCCGGTCACCTCCTGGTCCGCTGCAACAACCGCCGCACCACCCGGTGCGCGGCCTGCGCCGAGGTGTACCGCCGCGACACCTTTCACCTGATCACCTCCGGCCTGCGTGGCGGCAAGGGCGTCCCCGAACGCGTCGCCGCCCACCCGCGCGTCTTCGCCACCTTCACCACACCGAGCTTCGGCCCGGTCCACAACCGCCCCACCGGTCCGGCTGGTTCGGTCCGCCGCTGCCGCTGCGGCGCGCTCCATGACCAGGACGACCCCGCCCTCGGCACCGCGCTCGACCCGGATACCTATGACTACGAAGCGGCCGTGCTGTGGAACGCGCACGCCGGTCCGCTGTGGCGGCGCTTCTCCATCTACCTGCGCCGGGAGGTCGCCAAGCGCGCCGGCCTCACCCAGCGAGCTTTCCGCGAGTACGCACGGGTGTCCTTCGCCAAGGTCGCCGAGTACCAGAAGCGCGGCGCCGTCCACTTCCACGCCGTCATCCGCATCGACGGCCCCGAGGGCGGCGACACCCCGCCTCCCGCCTGGGCCACCGCCGAACTGCTCACCGATGCCATCCGCGCTGCCGCCACCGCCGCCCGCGTGGACGGCCCGGTCATCGACGGCCGAGCCCACACCTTCGCCTTCGGCCGCCAACTCGACGTCCGCACCATCCGCTCCGCCGACTTCGACGGCGGCAAGGAACTGACCGAACGGGCCGTCGCCGCGTACATCGCCAAATACGCCACCAAGGGCGCCGAGACCGCGACGGGAGCTCTGGACCGGCCGCTGAGGTTCCTCGCCGAACTCGCCCAGCTCGACATCAGCGACCACGCCCGCCGGCTCATCCGCACCGCCTGGACCCTCGGCGCGCGTAAGAACCTCGAACACCTCCGCCTGCGGGCCTGGGCCCACATGCTCGGCTTCCGCGGCCACTTCTCCACCAAGTCCCGCCGCTACTCCACCACCCTTGGCGCCCTCCGCGACGCCCGCGCCGAATACCGCCGCGCACAAGCCCTGGAAGCGGCCGAGACCGACCCGAACACGACTCTCGTCCTCGCGCACTGGATCTACGCCGGAACCGGCCTCACCGACGCCGAAGCCTGGCTCGCCGAAACCCTCGAACCCGCCCCCGGAACGGAAGGAGAACCCGACCGTGCGTAATGACGAACTGCTCACCGTCGCCGAGGTGATGGCCCGTCTCAGGCTCGGCCGGTCCACGGTGTACGACCTGATCCGTACACGACGGCTGCCCTCGGTCACCATCGGCCGGTGCCGGCGTATCCCGGCCTCCGCCCTGGGCGACTTCATCGCGGAACAGATGGAGCGTGCGGCCTGATGACCAAGCGTCGGAGCCGCGGTGACGGCGGCCTGCACTGGGACGAGAGACGGCAACGGTGGATCGCCACGGCGAACCTCGGGTTCGATCCGAGCGGCAAGCGGATCGTCAAGCGGGGGAGTGGCAAGACCAAGACGGAGGCGAAGAACAAGCTCAAGGAGGTGTTGCGGGACCACGAGGACGGCCTCGCCATCGCGCCCACCAACTACACGGTCAAGGACGCGGTGACGGACTGGCTCACATACGGCTTGGCGGGCCTTGACCCGAGCACCGTCGAGACCACCACGCTCCTGAGCCAGAAGCACGTCATTCCGGCGCTCGGCGCCCGGAAGCTCCGTGACCTGAGCGCGGAGGACGTAGACCGCTGGCTGGCCGCCAAGGCGAAGACGCTCAGCACGCGCACCCTCCAGGCGATCCACTCGTGCCTCAACCGCGCGGTCAAGCGGGCCATGGCCCGGGACAAGGTGAAGCGCAACGTCGTCGAGCTGTGCTCGGTGCCCCAGGGGCAAGCCGGGCGCCCCTCCAAGGCCCTCACCTTCGCTCAGGCCGAGGCCGTGCTCAAGGGTGCCGAGGGGACCTCGATGTACGCGTACATCGTCGTGGCCCTGCTGACCGGTGCCCGTACCGAGGAGCTGCGGGCGCTCACCTGGGACCACGTCTTCCTCAAGGGTGAGCCGGACGCGGACCCGCCGCAGCCTCCGCACATCGCGGTGTGGCGCTCGGTCCGGCGGGGCGGGGACACCAAGACCCGGAAGTCTCGGCGCACGCTCGCTCTGCCGGGGCGCTGTGTCGAAGCGCTCTGGCAGCAGTTCGAAGATCAGGGATGGGATCGGCTGGCGGCCGGCGACAAATGGGAGGAACACGGGCTCGTCTTCTCCTCGGCCGTGGGCAAGCCGCTGGACGCGGCCAATGTCCGCCGTGCCTTCCGCCAGGCGCTCAAGGGCATCGACGGGATCAACGCCGATGAGTGGACGCCCCGGGAGCTCCGGCACAGCTTCGTGTCCCTGCTGTCCGACCGCGGCGTACCGCTGGAAGTGATCTCCCGGCTCGTCGGGCACTCCGGGACGGCCGTGACCGAGGAGGTCTACCGGAAGCAGATCCGGCCCGTGATCCAGACCGGTGCCGTGGTCATGGACGGCATCTTCGGCGCGCAGGAACAGCGGTCGTAGACACGCGGGAAGCGGTAGTCACGCAGATAGACACGCAGGCGGAAACAGGTGAGGCACCTACTCGTATGAGTAGGTGCCTCACCTGGTGTTTCGGCTGTCGGGGTGGCGGGATTTGAACCCACGACCTCTTCGTCCCGAACGAAGCGCGCTGCCAAGCTGCGCTACACCCCGATTGTCGCTGCTCTCGCGGCGACGACGTTTACTTTAGCCCACCGGTGGCCGGAGACGAAATCCGGTTTTGGGGCGGCGGCGGACCGGGTTCGGGCGGGTGTGGTCCAGGGCGACGAGGAGGACGGCCAGGGCGTAGAGGGCGAGGCCGAGGAGGAGGGCGTTGGCGAGGACGCTCTTGTAGCCGTGCTGGGCGGCGTCGAGGAAGGGATGCAGGTAGCGGTCCGGGGAGGTGGCGGGGAGCAGTTCGCCCCGGGTCAGGGTGAAGGCCAGGTAGGCCAGGGGGTAGAGGAGCCAGGTGGCGGCCTGGCGGAGGTGGGTGCGGGCCGGCGGGGAGAGCAGGAGCCAGTCCGCTGCCGCGGCGAGGGGGAGCACCGTGTGGAGGGTGTGGGCGGCGAGGACGGCCGGCCATGAGGCGTCGGTGGCGCCGGTGACGCCGGTGGTGTCGCCCGGCGTGGAGACGTGCGGGAGGACGTGCTGGACCAGGGCCGCCATGACGACGTACAGCAGGGCGGCGCCCGTGACGGCGCCGGGCAGGGGGTGGCGGGCGCTCCAGGCGCGGCGGGCCGACGCGAGCATGACCACCGCCAGCAGCAGTGTGCTCTGGGTGGAGAAGTGGCTCAGGACGCGCGCCGGGTCGCCGACCAGGAGCTGGACGGTCACCGCGCCGGCCGCCGTCAGTGCCAGGGCCAGGCGGTACGCCGCGGTCAGCGGTCGGCGCACCGGCGGTACGACGGCCCGGGCGGGGACGGCGGAGGGCAGCAGCGCGGGCGTCGTCCCCGGAATCCTGGGGAGGTCCGGGATGTCCCTGGGTATCGGGGCGGTCATGCTCCCCAGCGTGTGGGGGCGGCCCGTGCGGGGCCATGCGGACGGGGCCGAACGGGTTGCCGGGCCGGCGTCCGCGTCCGGCGTCGGCTCAGTCCCGTCCCACCAGCGTCATCAGGGTCGCCTCCGGCGGGCAGGCGAAGCGGACCGGCGTGTAGCGGTTGGTGCCGCAGCCGGCCGAGACGTGGAGGTGGGCGGTGCGGCCCTGCGAGGTGTGCGTGGACAGGCCCTTCACGCGGTCCGTGTCCAGGTCGCAGTTGGTGACGAGGGCGCCGTAGAAGGGGATGCAGAGCTGTCCGCCGTGGGTGTGGCCGGCCAGGATCAGCGGGTAGCCGTCGGCGGTGAAGGAGTCCAGGACGCGCAGGTAGGGGGCGTGGACGACGCCCATCGAGAAGTCCGCCGTGTCCGAGGGTCCGCCGGACACCTCTGCGTACCGGTCGCGCTTGATGTGCGGGTCGTCCAGGCCGGTCAGCTCGATCGTCGTGCCCTCGATCTTCAGCGTGCCGCGGGTGTTGGTCAGGTTGAGCCAGCCCGCCGCGTCGAAGCCGTCCCGCAGGTCCTCCCACGGGTTGTGGATCACGCCGACCGCCGGGGCGTTGCCGTTGAGGCCGTGCCGGCCCTGGGCCTTCTCGATCAGGTAGCGGGCGGGGTTGCGCAGTTTGGGGCCGTAGTAGTCGTTGGAGCCGAAGACGTAGGCGCCGGGGAACTCCATCAGCGGGCCCAGCGCGTCCAGCACCTCCGGTACGCCCTCGGGGTCGGACAGGTTGTCGCCGGTGTTGATCACGAAGTCGGGGCGCAGGCCCGCCAGGGAGCGCAGCCAGCGCTGCTTCTTGCGCTGGCCGCTCACCAGGTGGATGTCGGAGACCTGCAGCACGCGCAGGGGGCGCATTCCGGACGGCAGGACGGGGACGGTGACCCGCCGCAGGCGGAAGGAGCGGGCCTCGAAGCCCGCCGCGTACAGCAGCCCGGCGGCACCGGCCGCCGTGATTCCCAGGGGGATTCCGTATCGCGCGCGCATGCGTCCATCGTGTCAGACCCGGGATGCCCGTACCGCCCCGAGGTCGGCCGGTGGATCACTCCAACGTCCTTTGCCGCACCGGGCCTTAAATCAGCAGGCGTGCTCGTCCCGGTACCTGCGACAATCAAGCCATGACCACGCTCAAGTCGAAGCTGCAGGATGACCTCAACGCCGCGATCAAGGAGCGCGACGAGCTCCGCTCCTCGACGCTCCGGCTGACGCTCGCCGCGATCACCAAGGAGGAGGTCGCGGGCAAGGAGAAGCGCGAGCTCTCCGACGACGAGGTGCAGAAGGTGATCACCCGCGAGGCGAAGAAGCGCCGTGAGGCGGCGGAGGCCTTCGCGCAGGGCGGGCGTCCCGAGCAGGCCGAGCGGGAGAAGGCGGAGGGCGAGGTGCTGGCCGCGTACCTGCCCAAGCAGCTGTCCGACGACGAGCTGGACGCGATCGTCGCCCAGGCGGTGGAGGAGGCCAGGGCCGCCGGTGCCGAGGGGCCGCGGGCCATGGGCGCCGTGATGAAGATCGTGAACCCGAAGGTGGCGGGGCTGGCGGAGGGCGGCCGGGTGGCCGCCGCGGTGAAGAAGCTGCTGGCGGGCTGACCGCGCGGCTGTACGCGTACGACGAACGGCCCCTGCTTTCGCTGCACGAGGTGCGGGGAAAGCAGGGGCCGAGTGCTGTCCGGCCGGGTCGGTCAGCGGCGTCCGCCGTGGCCGTTGCCGTTGCCGTTGCCCTGGATGAAGCCCTCCGGGATGGAGAAGGACGGGTCGGGCTCGGTGCCGCCGTTGCCCCCTCCGTCGCCGCCGCCGATCAGGCCGCCGATGAGACCGCCGTCGCCGTTGCCGTTGTCGTCACGGTCGCCTCCGTCTCCGCCTTCGTCCTCGTCCCGGTCGCGGTCGGCGTCGGGGATGTCGACGAGGGAGAAGGACGGGGAGTCCTTGCCGGACAGGGCGCCGGTCATGGCGTCCCGCCAGATGGGGCCGGGGACGGAGCCGCCGTAGACCTTGTCGTGGGGGACGCCGCCGATGGTGATGCCGACCATCTTGACCTGCTGGGTGGCGCTGCCGACCCAGACCGCACCGGACAGGTTCGGGGTGTAGCCGACGAACCAGGCGTTCTTGCGCTCGTCGGTCGTACCCGTCTTGCCGGCGTTGGCGCGGTCCGTGAGGCCCGCCTCCTGGCCCGTACCGGAGTCGACCACGCCCTGGAGCAGGGTGTTCACCGTGTCCGCGGTCTTCTCGCTCATCGCGCGCGAGCACGTCGACTTGGGCACCTCGAGCGACTTCTGCTGGTTGCCGATCTTCTGCGTGATCGACTCGATGGCGACCGGCGTGCAGTACATGCCCCGGGCGGCGAAGGCGGCGTACGCGCTCGCCATCGTCAGCGGGGCGACGCCCTTGGAGCCGAGGGAGACGGCGGGCACCTCGGGCAGCTTCTCGCCGCTGCCCTGCACCACGTGCAGGCCGTCCGTCATCTTCATCACCGGGCACAGGCCGATGTCGGCGACCATCTGCACGAAGTAGGTGTTGACCGAGAGGGCCATCGCCTCCTTCAGCCGGTACGGGCCGACCTCCGACTCGCTCTCGTTGGGCACGGTCTCGCCCGCCTGGTTCATCCAGGGCTTGCCGCTGCACGTCTGCACGGGATCCGGGTAGGGCATCTCGTACGGCGACGAGTACTCCTGGGTGGGCGGCCGTCCCTCCTCCAGCGCGGCCGCCGCGACGAACGGCTTGAACGTCGAACCGGTCGGGAAGCCGTAGTTGGATCCGCCCATGGCGTGGTTGACCGAGTAGTTGATCTCGGTCTCGTTCTTGCCGTAGCCGTACGGCTTGGACTGGCCCATGCCGAGGATCTTGCCGGTGCCCGGTTCGACCAGGGTGACCGCCGCCGCGACCGAGTCGCTCTGGTCGATGTGGTTCTCGAGCGAGGCCTGGACCGACTCCTGCGCCTGCGGGCTGAGCGTGGTCCGGATGGTCAGACCGCCCTGGTTCCAGATCTTGGCCCGGGCCTCGCGGGTCTTGCCGAAGACCGGGTCGTTCAGGAACACCTCGCGCACGTAGTCGCAGAAGAAGCTCGCGTCGGCGACCGCGGTGATGCAGCCGTTCTTCGGCTGGCTGACGTTCAGGCCGAGCGGGCTCTTCGCCGCCTCGTCGGCCTGCTCCTGCGAGATGTCGCCGACCTCGGCCATGCGCCGGATGACGGTGTTGCGCCGCTTCTTCGCCTCCGCCTCGTCGTTGACCGGGTCGTAGCGGCTCGGTGACTGGACGATGCCGGCGAGGAGCGCGGCCTCCTGGAGGTTCAGGTCCTTGGCGGGCTTGGAGAAGTAGCGCTGGGCGGCCGCCTCGACGCCGTACGCCTGCTGGCCGAAGAAGGTGATGTTCAGGTAGTTCTCGAGGATCTTCTTCTTGCCCAGCTCCTCCTCGACCTGGATCGCGTACTTCAGTTCGCGGATCTTGCGGCCGATGGTCTGCTGGGTGGCCTGGGCGACCTTCGTCGGGTCGTCGCCCGCCTCTTCCACGAAGACGTTCTTCACGTACTGCTGCGTGAGGGTGGAGGCGCCTTCGGAGACACCGCCGCTGCGGGCGTTCTTGTTGAGGGCGCGCAGGACGCCCTTCAGGTCGACCGCGCCGTGCTCGTAGAAGCGTGAGTCCTCGATCGCGACGATCGCCTTCTGCATGTACGGCGAGATGTCCTTGAGGTCGACCACCGTGCGGTCACGCGAGTAGACCGTGGCGATCTGGCCGCCCTCGGCGTCGAGGATGGTGGTGCGCTGACTCAGCGGCGGCGTCTTGAGATTGGCCGGGAGTTCGTCGAAGCTCTCCACGGATCCCTTGGCCGCCAACCCCAGCGCGCCCACCGCCGGCAGTGCGATACCGGCCATGACGGCACCTGCGAGGACACTGACACCGAGGAACTTGGCGGCCTGCTGCGTTGGCGACAGACCACCGCCCGAGCGCTTCTTTGGCATGGGAGCAGCCTACGTTCTCATTCGCCGGACAAGCGTATATGCCTTGGCCTAAGCTGCTCTCAACTGTCACAGCAGTGAGGCCACGTATCAATACGTCCGGCGACCCCGAATCGTTCCGGATCCTCTCGACTTTCTGATCGAGCCGCGTCGAGTGGTGTTGAGTCCGTGTCCGGATCCGCCTCGTGTGTCATGCGGTGCCCGCTGTGACGCGACTGAAGTGACCTGAAACGCCTGGATTGTCGCGCATGTCGTCACCTCACTCCCCCGGGTGATCTGCCGCTTACCCATAGTCCGTTCGGACCATTCAAGATTGGGCCCGCTGGGGGTGTTGCGCTGTGCCCACCTTCCGTAACGTCCTCAACTGGCGGCGGTGAATATGCCGCTGCCGCCGTGGGGGAGCCTCGATTCGGGAGAGGACGGCGCCGGTATGGGCTGGGTTACCGACTGGAGTGCGCAGGCTGCCTGCCGCACTACCGATCCGGATGAACTGTTCGTTCAAGGAGCAGCGCAGAACAGGGCCAAGGCGGTGTGCACCGGATGCCCGGTACGCACGGAATGCCTGGCCGACGCGCTCGACAATCGCGTCGAGTTCGGCGTATGGGGAGGAATGACGGAGCGTGAGCGCCGCGCACTGCTGCGCCGGCGGCCGACCGTGACCTCCTGGCGCAGGCTGCTGGAGACCGCACGGTCGGAGTACGAGCGGGGGACGGGTGTCGTTCCGCTCGACGACGACGAGGTGTACGAGAACTACGCGGCGGTGAGCTGAGGACCCTCGGGGGGTCCTTGGCACCGCCCGGTTCTCGGGCGCTCCGGCAACGGGACGAGGGACCGCATCGACGTATCAGGGCGTTTCGGGCAGCTCCGGCCGGTTGGCCGCGAGTCGGTCGCCGATGTCACGCAACCCCGCGAGGTCGTGCACATCGCCGGGCAGTGCGGCCACCTCGGTGACCGCGACCTCGGGGTGGAGCGCGGTGAAACGGTCACGGGTGCGCCGCTCACGTGAGAGCAGCTGCATCCGCTCGGCGTGCAGCCTCAGCAGGCCCGCGGTGAGCCGGTCGACGGACCGCTCCGCGCCCGCGCCGGCAGTCACATCCGCGTCCGCGCCGGCAGTCACATCCGCGTCCGCGCCGACGGTCACATCCGCGTCCGCGGCCGGGTCCGTGTCGACGTCTCCCTCCGCGCCGGTGTCCACGTTCCCGCCAGTGCCTGCCCCTGCCTCTGCGTCTGCCTCTGCGTGTGCTTGTGCGTCCGGGTCCTGGTTGGCGTTCGCTTCCGTGTGCGCGTGTGCCTCGGTGCCGTCGACGCCCGTGGGCACACCAGGGCCTACGGTCGTGCCGAGGGATGTGTCCGTACCAAGAGTCGTGCCCGTGTCCGTGCCGGTGTCGTCCGCGGTGGCGGGGGAGCCTCCGTCGGGAGCGTCGTCAGCCGGTGCTCCGGAAACGGATTGTTCTGAACTGCCGTACGTGTCGGGAGAGTTACGAAGTCCAGCTTTCCCGCCCTCCTGATCCACAATGCCGGCGTCCTCAAGATTTTCCGCGGCCGTGAGGGCCCGCTCGGCGGAGAGCCCGTCCGCGCCGCTGCCATGGACCCGGTTGAGCACCAGACCGGCCAGCGGCATGTCCTCCGCGGCCAGCCGCTCCACGAAGTACGCGGCCTCGCGCAGCGCGTCCCGCTCCGGGGCCGCCACCACCAGGAACGCCGTACCGGGCGCCTGGAGCAGCTTGTACGTGGCGTCCGCGCGCGTACGGAACCCGCCGAACATCGAGTCCATCGCCGCCACGAACGTCTGCACGTCCTTCAGCAGCTGTCCGCCGAGCACCTTGCCCAGCGCGCCCGTCATCATCGACATGCCGACGTTCAGGAACTTCATCCCCGCACGTCCGCCGACCTTCGCCGGCGCCAGCAGGACGCGGATGAGCTTGCCGTCGAGGAAGGACCCGAGCCGCTTGGGCGCGTCCAGGAAGTCCAGCGCGGAGCGCGACGGCGGCGTGTCGACCACGATCAGGTCCCACTCGTCCCGGGACCGCAGCTGGCCCAGCTTCTCCATCGCCATGTACTCCTGCGTGCCCGCGAAGCCCGCAGAGAGCGACTGGTAGAAGGGGTTGGCCAGGATCGCGGCGGCCCGCTCGGGATCCGCGTGCGCCTCGACGATCTCGTCGAAGGTGCGCTTCATGTCGAGCATCATCGCGTGCAGTTCGCCGCCCGCGGAGTCGTCGATGCCCTTCACCCGGCGCGGAGTGTTGTCGAGCGAGTCGATCCCCATGGACTGGGCCAGCCGACGGGCCGGGTCGATGGTGAGGACCACCACCTTGCGGCCCCGCTCCGCCGCGCGCAGTCCCAGCGCCGCCGCCGTGGTCGTCTTGCCGACCCCGCCCGAGCCGCAGCACACCACGATGCGGGTGGCCGGGTCCTCGATCAGCGGGTCGATGTCGAGGGTGCGGGTGGGGGAGAGGTGGTGAGGGGCCGGGTCGTGGGCCTGCGCCGGTTCCGGACGACGACTCATTGCATCCCCTGCTTCCGGTGTTTCCGGTGCCTGCGACTCGTGACGGGGCCGGTACGGCGGTGACGGTTGCGGACGAGGGGCCGGAGACGTTCGGTCATGAGACGCCCTGTCCGCGCAGCTCCCGGGCCAGTTGGTACAGCCCCGCCAGGTCCATGCCCTCCGCGAGCAGCGGCAACTCGTGCGACGGCACATCGAGGTCCGCCAGCACGGCCCGCTGCTCGGTCTCCAGCGCGTACCGCTCGGCGTACTCCTCCGCCTGCGCGAGCAGCGGGTCCACCAGCCGCTCGGCGTGCCCACCGCGCCGCGCGCCGCCGAGCCCGGCGGACGACAGTGCCCGCGCGACAGAGGAACGAGGGACCGCCGCCACGAGTTCCAGGCCGTCCGCGTCCAGCACCTGCGGCCGCACCATGTTCACGATGACCCGCCCCACCGGCAGCCGCGCCGCACGCAGCTCCGCGATGCCGTCCGCGGTCTCCTGGACCGGCATCTCCTCCAGCAGCGTCACCAGGTGCACGGCCGTCTCCGGCGACTTCAGCACCCGCATCACCGCCTGCGCCTGATTGTGTATCGGGCCGATCCTGGCCAGCCCCGCGACCTCGTCGTTCACATTGAGGAAGCGGGTGATGCGGCCGGTCGGCGGGGCGTCCATCACGACGTAGTCGTAGACGAACCGTCCGCTCCTGTCCTTGCGGCGCACCGCCTCGCACGCCTTCCCGGTCAGCAGGACGTCCCGCACACCGGGGGCGATGGTGGTGGCGAAGTCGATCGCGCCGAGCTTCTTCAGGGCCCGGCCGGCGCCGCCGAGCTTGTAGAACATCTGGAGGTAGTCCAGAAGCGCCAGTTCGGGATCGATGGCGAGGGCGTACACCTCGCCGCCTCCCGGAGCGACGGCGATCTTCCGCTCCTCGTACGGCAGCGCCTCCGTCTCGAAGAGCTGCGCGATGCCCTGCCGGCCCTCGACCTCGACGAGGAGCGTCCGCTTCCCCTCCGTGGCCAGGGCCAGCGCGAGGGCCGCGGCCACCGTGGTCTTGCCGGTTCCGCCCTTGCCACTCACGACCTGGAGCCTGCTCACGTCTTCGAGCCTAATTCCTCGCCGCGCACCCCGGCGGCTCCGGGTGCCAGTTCCCCGGCGTCGCGCCCCGGGCCGGCACGGCGGGCGGGGGCGGGGCCTGGGCGAGGTCCCGGTCGTCCCGGTCGTGGCGGTCTGGCGGTCGTGGCGGTCGTGGTTCGTGGTCGGCCGGTGGGGCGGGCGGCGGCAGCGGCTAGAGTCGGCCGCATGACCAAGTGGGAATACGCGACTGTGCCGCTGCTCGTCCACGCAACGAAGCAGATTCTGGACACCTGGGGCGAGGACGGCTGGGAGCTCGTCCAGGTCGTGCCCGGGCCGAACAACCCCGAGCAGCTGGTGGCCTACCTGAAGCGGGAGAAGCAGGGATGAGCGCCGTCGAGGCGAAGCTGGCCGAACTGGGCCTGAGCCTGCCGGAGGTCGTCCCGCCGCTGGCGGCCTACCAGCCGGCGGTCCAGTCGGGGCGGTACGTCTACACCGCGGGCCAGCTGCCCATGGTGGACGGCAAGCTTCCGCTGACCGGCAAGGTCGGCGCGGAGGTCACGCCGGAGGAGGCGAAGGAGCTGGCGCGCACCTGCGCGCTGAACGCCCTCGCCGCCGTCAAGTCCGTCGCCGGTGACCTGGACCGGGTGGCGCGCGTGGTGAAGGTCGTCGGCTTCGTGGCCTCGGCGTCCGACTTCACCGGCCAGCCCGCCGTCCTCAACGGCGCGAGCGAGCTGCTCGGCAAGGTCCTCGGCGACAAGGGCGTGCACGCGCGCAGCGCGGTGGGCGTCGCCGTACTGCCGCTGGACGCACCGGTGGAGGTCGAGATCCAGGTGGAGCTCACCGAGGCGTAAGCCCCGACACGGGCGCCTGCGTACGTCCGGGTGTGGGCGGAGCGCCTGCGTACGTCCGGGAGTCGGCTGAGCGCCTGCGTCCAGGGCGCAGGTGGAATGCCTGCGTCCAGGTGTGGTGGAGCGGAGTGCCTGCGTCCGGTTGTCGATGGAGCGCCCGCGTCCAGGTGCAGGCGGAGGGGGCGGGCCCGGCGGACGGGCGCCCAGTCGCGCGCCCGCCGGGCAGGCCGCGCGGCCGGATACGCCCGGTTCCGTGGCTCGCGTGGCCGGTCCAGGTGACCGTCCTCCGTGCACCGGCGCGGGCGCCCGTACGTTGCGGTGGTGTGCCCCCGCCCGCCCCGACGGGCACTCGAACATCCGGCCGTCACGGGATAGCCTCCGGCCATGGCGAATGCGCAGGCTGATGGGCAGTGGTACCCGCCGGAGTGGCCGGACCGGATCCGGCCGCTCGCGGACGGCGCCCTCACGCCGGTGACGCCGAAGCGCGCGGCCACCGTCATGCTCCTGAAGGACACCGGCGACGGACCCGCCGTGCACATGCTGCGTCGGCGTACGTCCATGGCGTTCGCGGGCGGCGCCTACGCCTACCCCGGCGGCGGCGTCGACCCGCGTGACGACGACCGGCACGTGCGCTGGGCGGGCCCCACGCGCGCGTGGTGGGCGCAACGGCTCGGCGTGGACGAGACGGCGGCCCAGGCGATCGTCTGCGCGGCCGTACGGGAGACGTACGAAGAGGCCGGGGTCCTGCTGGCCGGGCCGACCCCCGACTCCGTGGTCGGCGACACCACGGGCGAGGACTGGGAGGCGGACCGGGCCGCGCTGGTCGCGCGGGAGACGTCCTTCGCGGAGTTCCTCGACCGCCGCGGACTGGTGCTCCGTTCCGACCTGCTCGGCGCCTGGACCCGCTGGATCACTCCCGAGTTCGAGCCCCGCCGCTACGACACCTGGTTCTTCGTCGCCGCGCTCCCCGACGGCCAGCGCACCCGCAACGCCTCCACGGAAGCCGACCGCACGGTGTGGATCACCCCGCGCGAGGCGGCCGCCGGCTACGACCGGGGCGAGCTGCTGATGATGCCCCCGACCATCGCCACCCTGCGCCAGCTCACCGCGTACAAGGGCGCCGCGGAGGCGCTCGACGCGGCGCCCGCGCGGGACCTCACTCCGGTGCTGGCCACCGCGCGCCTGGTGGAGGACCGCATCGTGCTGTCCTGGCCGGGACACGACGAGTTCACCAAGCACATCCCGACCGGTGGAGGCCCCGCATGACGGACGCAAGCACCCTTCCCGGCCAGCCGCGGGGCGGCGTCCTGTCCGGCCCCGCCACCCGGCGCGCCGTCAACGTGCTCGCCCCCAACCCGTCGGCGATGACCCTGGACGGCACCAACACCTGGATCCTCTCCGAACCGGACTCCGACCTCGCGGTCGTGGTCGACCCCGGCCCGCTGGACGACGGACACCTGCGGCACGTGATCGGCACCGCCGAGCAGGCGGGCAAGCGCGTCGCCCTCACCCTGCTGACGCACGGTCACCCCGACCACGCCGAGGGCGCCGCCCGTTTCGCCGAGCTGACCGGCACGAACGTACGGGCGCTGGACCCGGCGCTGCGGCTCGGCGGCGAAGGGCTGGCCGCCGGGGACGTGATCACCGTCGGCGGGCTGGAGCTGAGGGTCGTACCGGCCCCCGGCCACACCGCCGACTCGCTGTGCTTCCACATCCCGGCCGATCAGGCGGTCCTCACCGGTGACACCGTCCTCGGGCGCGGCACGACCGTCGTGGCCCATCCGGACGGCCGCCTCGGCGACTACCTGGACACGCTGCGCCGGCTCAGGTCGCTCACGGTCGACGACGGCGTCCACACGGTCCTGCCCGGTCACGGGCCCGTCCTGGAGGACGCGCAGGGCGCCGTCGAGTACTACCTCGCGCACCGCGCCCACCGTCTCGCCCAGGTGGAGACGGCCGTCGAGGACGGCCACCGCACCCCGTCCGAGGTCGTCGCCCACGTCTACGCGGACGTCGACCGCTCCCTGTGGCCCGCCGCCGAACTGTCGGTGCGGGCCCAGCTGGAGTACCTCCAGGAGCACGGCATCATCTAGCCACCGGCCACCGGCCACCGGCCACCGGCCACCGGCCACCGGCCACCGGCCACCGCGACCGGCGGTCGGCCGCGGCGGCAGGTGCCCGCCGGTCTTCGGCCGGCCGGGTGTTCAGGCGGGTTTCGCACGCCCGGCGCATCGGGCCTCTCGCACGCCCGGCGCAGGCGGCTGTTCGCACGCCCGGGCGCAGGCGCCCGGGCGGTCGGGTGTCAGCGGGAACGCTTCGCGAGGCGCTCGACGTCGAGGAGGATCACCGCACGGGCCTCCAGCCGGAGCCAGCCGCGCTGGGCGAAGTCCGCCAGGGCCTTGTTGACCGTCTCGCGGGACGCGCCGACCAGCTGGGCCAGCTCCTCCTGCGTGAGGTCGTGCACGACGTGGATGCCCTCCTCGGACTGCACGCCGAAGCGGCGGGACAGGTCCAGCAGGGCGCGCGCCACACGGCCCGGGACGTCCGAGAAGACCAGGTCGGACATCGCGTCGTTGGTCTTGCGCAGGCGGCGCGCGACGGCCCGCAGCAGCGCCGTGGCCACCTCGGGGCGGGCGCTCAGCCAGGGCTGGAGGTCGCCGTGGCCCAGGCCGAGCAGCTTGACCTCGGTGAGCGCCGTGGCGGTCGCGGTGCGCGGGCCCGGGTCGAAGAGGGACAGCTCGCCGATCAGCTCGCCCGGACCGACCACGGCGAGCATGTTCTCGCGGCCGTCGGGGGACGTGCGGTGCAGCTTCACCCTGCCCTCGGTGACCACGTAGAGGCGGTCGCCGGGGTCGCCCTCGTGGAACAGGGAGTCGCCCCGTGCCAGGGTCACCTCACTCATGGAGGCGCGAAGCTCCGCGGCCTGCTCGTCATCGAGCGCCGCGAAGAGCGGGTTCCGCCGCAGAACGTCGTCCACGAGTTCTCTCCTTGTCGACCTGCTCAGGGGATCTTGCTCCCCTACGTACCAGGGGACCTTGGTGCCCATTTTGCCGGACGGTCCAAACAGTGTGATCTGTCACAAGGATGCCGTACAGGCCGGTCGGGGTACGCGGCAGGGGTCCAATTGGACGCCGATCTTCAGGGTCCGGGGCGGATGTCGGTGCCGGGTCGTAGGCTGGCCGGGTGTCCAAATCGCCGGTGAGAGCACAGGCCGAGGGGGCTGCGCGGTGGCAGTACGTCGCGATTCCGCTGTGGGCGAACAGGGCTCCGATGGCGGTAGGAAAACGGCGAGAGCGACAAAGAGGACGCCGGTGAAGAAGGAACCGACGGCCCGCGCGAGCGGGTCCTCCGAGGGCACGACCGCAGCGGCGAAGAAGACGCCGGCGAAGAAGGCCGCGGGGAAGACCGCGGCGAAGACCGCGGCTGCGAAGACGGAGACGTCGTCGGCGAAGAGGACCGCGGCGAAGAAAGCGAAGAAGGCGGCTCCGGCCGGCGGGCCCGCCGCTCCCGTCAAGAAGGCGCCGCTGGCGAAGAAGCCGCTCGTCGTCCCCAAGAAGGCCACCGCGGCCGTGAAGGCGGCCCCCGCGAAGACCGTCGTGAAGCCGGCCGCGAACGAGTCGCGCACCGCGCTGGTCCGCCGGGCCCGCCGGATCAACCGCGAGCTCGCCGAGGTGTACCCGTACGCCCACCCGGAGCTGGACTTCGAGAACCCCTTTCAACTCGTCGTCGCCACCGTGCTGTCGGCGCAGACCACCGACCTGCGCGTCAACCAGACGACGCCCGCCCTCTTCGCGAAGTACCCCACCCCCGAGGACCTGGCCGCCGCCAACCCCGAGGAGGTGGAGGAGATCCTGCGCCCCACCGGGTTCTTCCGGGCCAAGACCAAGTCGGTGATAGGGCTCTCCAAGGCGCTGGCGGAGGACTTCGGCGGCGAGGTGCCCGGCCGGCTCGAGGACCTCGTGAAGCTACCCGGCGTCGGCCGCAAGACCGCCTTCGTCGTGCTGGGCAACGCCTTCGGCCGCCCCGGCATCACCGTGGACACGCACTTCCAGCGCCTCGTGCGCCGTTGGCGCTGGACCGAGGAGACCGACCCCGACAAGATCGAGGCGGCCGTCGGCGCGCTCTTCCCGAAGAGCGACTGGACCGACCTCTCGCACCATGTGATCTGGCACGGCCGCCGCATCTGCCACGCCCGCAAGCCCGCCTGCGGGGCCTGCCCCATCGCACCGCTCTGCCCGGCGTACGGCGAGGGCGAGACGGACCCGGAGAAGGCGAAGAAGCTGCTGAAGTACGAGAAGGGCGGCCTGCCGGGCCAGCGCCTGAAGCCGCCGCAGGCCTACCTGGACGCGGGCGGGCGGCCGGCCCCGCCGCTGGGGGCCGGATGACGGGGCGGCGGCGTGCGCGGCCGCCCGCGGAACGATCTCGGGGCCGCCGGGCGTTGCTCCCGTGGGACCCGGCCGGACGACGGGGGTGGCGATGACACGGACGAGTGGTACCCAGGGCGGCCCGGTGACGCTCAGCACGGAAGGGCTGCCCGGCTGGCTGGACCCGGTGGTCCGCGTGGTGGAGACGGTCGCGCCCGGACAGCTGAGCAGGTTCCTGCCCCCGGAGAACGGCACGGGGCGGCAGTCCGCCGTCCTCATCCTCTTCGGCGAGGGCGAGCGCGGACCGGAGTTGCTGCTCATGGAGCGGGCGAGTTCGCTGCGTTCGCACGCCGGGCAGCCGTCCTTCCCCGGTGGCGCCCTCGACCCCGAGGACGGCGACCCGCAGGGCGACGGCCCGCTGCGGGCCGCGCTGCGTGAGGCACAGGAGGAGACCGGGGTCGACCCGTCCGGCGTCCAGCTCTTCGGCGTGCTGCCGAAGCTGTACATACCGGTCAGCGGCTTCGTCGTCACGCCCGTACTGGGCTGGTGGCGCGTGCCCGGACCGGTCGGAGTGGTCGACCCGAACGAGACGGCGCGGGTCTTCACCGTGCCCGTGGCGGATCTCACCCATCCGGACAACCGCGCGACCGCCGTTCACCCCAGAGGCCATGAAGGCCCGGCATTCCTGGTCGAATCGGCACTCGTGTGGGGTTTCACCGCCGGCGTCATCGACCGGCTGCTGCACTTCGCCGGGTGGGAGCGCCCCTGGGATCGGGACCGGCGGGTCCCGCTGGACTGGAGGGCATGACAGGGTGGGCGCCGTGCTGGGTAGGACGAGGCGAGGCGTGAAGCGGTGAACGTGCTGGACATCCTGTTGCTGGTCGCCGCCGTGTGGTTCGCCGTCGTCGGCTACCGCCAGGGCTTCGTCGTCGGCATCCTGTCGGTCATCGGCTTCCTGGGCGGCGGTCTCGCCGCCGTCTACACGCTGCCCGTCATCTGGGACGCGCTGACGGACGGCGCCGAGGTCAGCACCACGGCCGCCGTCGTCGCGGTCGTCGTCGTCATCGTCTGCGCCTCCGTCGGCCAGGCCCTGACCACCCATCTGGGCAACAAGCTGCGCCGGTACATCACCTGGTCCCCGGCCCGCGCGCTGGACGCGACGGGCGGAGCGCTCGTCAACGTCGTCGCGATGCTCCTGGTCGCCTGGCTGATCGGCTCGGCCCTCGCCGGAACGACACTGCCGACGCTCGGCAAGGAGGTCCGCAGCTCCAAGGTGCTGCTCGGGGTGTCCCGGGCGCTGCCCGAGCGGGCCGACACCTGGTTCGCCGACTTCTCCTCCGTCCTCGCGCAGAACGGCTTCCCGCAGGTCTTCAGCCCGTTCTCCAACGAGCCGATCACCGACGTCCGGCCGCCGGACCCGGCGCTGGCGGGCAGCCCCGTCGCCGTCCGGGCGCAGCGTTCCATCGTCAAGGTGATGGGCACCGCGCCGAGCTGCGGCAAGGTCCTGGAGGGCACCGGCTTCGTCTTCGCCGACCGCCGCGTCATGACCAACGCCCACGTCGTCGGCGGCGTCGACGAACCGACCGTGCAGATAGGCGGCGAGGGCAGGAAGTACGACGCCACGGTCGTCCTCTACGACTGGCGGCGCGACATCGCCGTCCTCGACGTGCCCGATCTCACGGCGCCCGCCCTGCGGTTCACGAGCGAGGACGCGAGCAGCGGAGACAGCGCGATCGTCGCCGGCTTCCCGGAGAACGGCGCGTACGACGTGCGCGCCGCGCGGCTGCGCGGACGCATCACGGCCAACGGCCCCGACATCTACCACCGGGGCACGGTCCGCCGTGACGTGTACTCCCTGTACGCGACGGTCCGTCAGGGCAACTCCGGCGGCCCGCTGCTCACGCCCGAGGGCGAGGTCTACGGCGTGGTGTTCGCCAAGTCGCTCGACGACGCCGAGACCGGGTACGCGCTCACCGCGGACGAAATCCAGGAGGACATCGCCAAGGGCCGCAGCGCGAACCAGCAGGTGGACAGCGACAGCTGCGCGCTCTAGCAGCGACGCGTCCCGCCCCGCCTCGGTGCGGGAGCCGGCCGGCGTGTACGGCGGCAGCCGTGCCGGAGTACGGAACGGCAGCCGTGCCGGTGTGTGAGCCAGGAGCCGTGTCAGCCTGTGGGAGGCGGGCGGTGCCGTCGGACCGGAGGGTGCCGTACGGGCCGTCAGCCGCGCGGATGGCGCAGGCGGACGGAGACCCAGCGCGCCCGGCGACGGAGGATGCGCGGAATTCCCACCCGGGGATCCGAAGCCGCCATCTGTGGTGCACCGCCTCGCTGATGGGATCCCGCACCGCTCGCCGAGCGGCGATTGCGGCTTGCGTCACTGTAGTCGTGCGTCCAGCCCATACCCCGACGTGTGCCCCTGCCCCATGGTCGATAACCGCCTCAGGGGCCTCCAATTGGCCTATGCGTCAGGCAATTGGCGTTCGTCGGACAAGCGTTCAGGTGCGTGGGTCAGAAGAGGTACGGGAAGTGTTCGACCGGTTACCGATCCGGTTCCGGATCCTTCAGCCAGTTGATCAGTTCCGTGGAGAAAGCGACCGGGTCCTCCTCGTGCGGGAAGTGCCCGAGCCCGTCGAACAGCCGCCAGCGGTAGGGCGCTTCGACGTACTGGCCGGAGCCCGCGGCGCTGCGCGTGCGGATCACCGGATCCAGTGAGCCGTGCAGATGGAGCGTCGGCACCCGCACCGGCCGTTTCATCCGGCGGTTGAACTGGATGCCGTCCGGGCGGGCCAGGGAGCGCACCATCCAGCGGTACGGCTCGATCGAGCAGTGCGCCGTGGACGGGATGCACATGGCCCGCCGGTAGTTCTCCAGCGCCTTGTCGTCCGGCAGCCGGGGACCGGACCAGTCCTGGATGAGCTTGCCCACCAGCGCCCCGTCGTCCGCGGTGAGCCGGCGCTCCGGGATCCAGGGCCGCTGGAACCCCCAGATGTGCGACAGGGCCGCGGACTGCCGGGCATCGGCCAGCATCGCCGCCCGCCAGCGCCGCGGATGCGGCATGGACGCCACCGCCAGCCGCCGGACGAGCTTCGGGCGCATCGCCGCCGCCGTCCACGCCAGGTATCCGCCCAGGTCGTGCCCGACCAGCGCGGCGTCCGGCTCGCCGAGGGAGCGCACCACGCCGGTGATGTCCAGCGCGAGGTTGGCCGGGTCGTAACCGCGCGGCGTGCGGTCGCTGCCGCCGACGCCCCGCAGGTCCATGGCGACGGCCCGGAAACCGGCGTCGGCGAGCGCCGTCAGCTGGTGCCGCCAGGTCCACCAGAACTGCGGGAAGCCGTGCAGCAGCAGCACCAGCGGCCCGTCGCCCAGCTCCGCGATGTGGAAGCGGGCACCGTTGGCGGCGACGTCCCGGTGCGTCACCGCGGCATCACCGGGGATGTCGAGGCGTACGGCCGAAGCGGGTTGTGCCGCGGGGGATTGCCCCGGAGGGATGGAGGAGCCCGTCATGAGGACGAGCGTGCCACAGCCTCGATGCCCTGGGGGACCCGGTCCTCGGGCAGTTCGGGACGCGGGTGCGGCTTGGCGTTCTGCAGCACGCCCGCGGTCTCCTTCATCGACGCCGCGACCTTCTGCGGTCCCCGGCCCTTCTTCGCCTTCTTCGCGAAGACGATGCCGATCAACGCGAGGAACAGCGCGATCAGCACGTTCGCCGCGAAGGACAGCAGGAAGCAGATCGCGAGGTTCCAGTCGCTCCAGGTGCGGATGCCGTAGGCGAGGGCGAAGTTCAGCATCGGCAGGGAGAACAGCAGCAGCACTCCGGCCGCCAGGAACGCGCCGCCGCTGGTCGCGCCCCGCTTCACGTCACGCTTGAGCTGCGCCTTCGCCAGCGCGATCTCGTCGTGCACCAGCGCCGACATGTCCGCCGTCGCCGAGGCGAACAGCTGGCCGATACTGCGTTCGGCGCCGACCGGGCTGCCGTCGGGTGCGCTCATCGCGGTCTCCCTCTTTCGCGTACGTCCTGCGTACGTCTTTGTGCCTGCGCGTACGGTTCAGTCTGCCGTCTGACGGTCCGTGTCCGACCGCATGCCTCCGACGGGTCGTGTCCGACCGCCGGTGCCCAGTCTTTTGTACCGTCTCGTCAGATCATGCCGGACCGTCGTGGTCCTCGCCTGCCCCGCCCGCCACGTCGGCAAGCGCGTCCCGCTCGGCGGCCTTCTCCCGGGCGATCCTCCGGTGCTCGGCGGCCTTCCGCTCGTGCACCACCGCCATGCGCAGGTGGTACTCCGGGTCGTCCTGCTCGTAGACGTCCGGGACCCGGTTGTTGTCCTCGTCGCGCTCCTCCTCCTCGGTGAGCCTGCGGTACTTGGCGTTCCGGATCTTCAGCAGCACCGTCGCCAGGGCCGTGGCGATCAGCGAGCCGGCCAGGACGGCGGCCTTGACGCTGTCCGTCATCGCCGCGTCGCCCTCGAAGGCGAGTTCCCCGATGAGCAGCGAGACGGTGAAACCGATCCCGGCGAGGGTGGCCACCGCGAACACGTCCGCCCACTCCAGATCGTCGCTGAGCGAGGCCCGGGTGAAACGCGCCGTCAGCCAGGTGCCGCCGAAGATGCCGAGCGTCTTGCCGGCGACGAGCCCGAGCACCACGCCCAGCGTCTCCGGCTGGGTGAACACGTCAGCCAGCGCGCTGCCGGAGACCGTCACACCGGCGCTGAACAGGGCGAACAGCGGGACCGCGAGGCCCGCCGAGAGCGGCCGCACGAGGTGTTCGATGTGCTCGCCGGGGGAGTGCTCCTCGCCGTCGCGGCGGTGGCAGCGCAGCATCAGGCCCATGGCCACACCGGCGATGGTGGCGTGGATGCCGCTGTTGTACATCAGGCCCCAGACGACCAGCGCCAGCGGAACGTACACGTACCAGCCGCGTACACCCTTGCGCAGCAGCAGCCAGAAGACGGCCAGGCCCGCGACCGCGCCGCCGAGCGCCGCGAAGTTCAGGCTGTCGGTGAAGAAGACCGCGATGATCAGGATGGCGAACAGGTCGTCGACGACGGCCAGGGTGAGCAGGAAGGCGCGCAGCGCGCTCGGCAGGGAGGTGCCGATGACGGCGAGCACGGCGAGCGCGAAGGCGATGTCGGTGGCGGTGGGCACGGCCCAGCCCGCCAGGGAGCCGCCGCCCGCGCCGCTGGTGAGCGTGTAGACCAGGGCCGGTGCGGCCATGCCGCACAGGGCGGCGACGACCGGGAGCGCGGCGGCTCTGGGGTCGCGCAGATCACCGGCGACGAGCTCGCGCTTGAGCTCGATACCGGCGACGAAGAAGAAGACCGCGAGCAGTCCGTCGGCGGCCCAGTGCGCCACGGACAGGTTCAGCCCGAGGGCCTCGGGACCGAAGTGGAGGTGGCTGACGCTCTCGTAGCTGTCGTGCAGGGCCGGTACGTTCGCCCAGACCAGTGCGGTGACGGCGGCGACGAGCAGCAGGACGCCGCCGACGGTCTCGGTGCGCAGGGCATCCGCCACGTAGGTGCGCTCGGGCAGGGAGAGACGCCCGAAGGCCTTGCGGGGGGTGGGGGTGCGGGGCGCGGTCACGGGGGAGTCCTCTGGTCGACGGGCAGCACGAATCGCGTGCCGACCAGACTTCCCGGCGCTCCATGAGACTGCAGATGTGTCTTTAGCTTACCTAACGTGCTTCGAGGCGCGCATCAGCAGCAACCGCGCGCACGGTCCCCCTTCTCGCGGCACAAGGACGCTCCGGACCACGGCCCCGCCGGCGGTACGGGCACCGACGGCCGTGCGCCCCTACCGGCCTCGGTGTACGGGGCATCCGGCGCGCGCCTGCGCCGGATGCCCCACCTGCTCAGTCCTCGCTGGGGGCCTGCGGCAGCTTGGCCTGGATCAGGTCCATCACCGTGGAGTCGGTGAGCGTGGTGACGTCACCGAGCTGACGGTTCTCCGCGACGTCCCGCAGCAGACGCCGCATGATCTTGCCGGAGCGGGTCTTCGGCAGCTCGGCCACCGGCAGGATCCGCTTGGGCTTGGCGATCGGGCCCAGCGTGGCGCCCACGTGGTTGCGCAGCTCGCCGACCAGGTCCTCGCTCTCGGCCGCCGTACCGCGCAGGATCACGAAGGCGACGATGGCCTGGCCGGTGGTCTCGTCCGCCGCGCCGACCACGGCCGCCTCGGCGACCGAGGGGTGCGAGACCAGCGCGGACTCGACCTCGGTGGTGGAGATGTTGTGCCCGGAGACGAGCATCACGTCGTCGACCCGGCCCAGCAGCCAGATGTCGCCGTCGTCGTCCTTCTTGGCACCGTCACCGGCGAAGTACTTGCCCTCGAACCGCGACCAGTAGGTGTCGATGAACCGCTGGTCGTCACCCCAGATGGTGCGCAGCATCGACGGCCACGGCTCGGTGAGCACCAGGTAGCCACCGCCGCCGTTCGGCACCTCGTTGGCCTCGTCGTCGACGACCGTGGCGGAGATGCCGGGCAGCGGGGTCTGGGCGGAGCCCGGCTTGGCGGCGGTCACGCCCGGCAGCGGCGAGATCATGATGCCGCCGGTCTCCGTCTGCCACCAGGTGTCGACCACCGGGGTGCGGTCGGCGCCGATGTTCTTGCGGTACCAGATCCACGCCTCGGGGTTGATCGGCTCACCGACGGAGCCCAGCACCCGCAGCGAGGACAGGTCGAACTTCGCGGGGATGTCGTCGCCCCACTTCATGAACGTCCGGATCGCGGTGGGCGCCGTGTAGAGGATCGTCACCCCGTACTTCTGCACGATCTCCCAGAAGCGGCCCTGGTGCGGGGTGTCCGGCGTGCCCTCGTACATGACCTGGGTGGCGCCGTTGGCGAGCGGGCCGTACACGATGTACGAGTGGCCGGTGACCCAGCCGACGTCGGCCGTGCACCAGTAGACGTCCGTCTCCGGCTTGAGGTCGAAGACCGCCCAGTGCGTGTACGACGTCTGGGTCAGGTAGCCGCCGGAGGTGTGCAGGATGCCCTTGGGCTTACCCGTCGTGCCCGACGTGTACAGGATGAACAGCGGGTGCTCGGCATCGAACGCCTCCGGGGTGTGCTCGGCGCTCTGCCGCTCGACCACGTCGTGCCACCACACGTCGCGGCCCTCGGTCCAGGCGACGTCCTGGCCGGTGCGCCGGACCACGAGGACGTGCTCGACGTTCTCCACGCGTGCGACCGCGTCGTCCACGGCCGGCTTGAGCGCGGAAGGCTTGCCACGCCGGTAGCCGCCGTCGGCGGTGATGACGACACGCGCGTCGGCGTCCTGGATGCGGGTCGCGAGCGCGTCCGCGGAGAAGCCGCCGAAGACGACCGAGTGCGCGGCACCGATGCGGGCGCAGGCCAGCATCGCGATCGCCGTCTCGGGGATCATCGGCATGTAGACGGCGACCCGGTCGCCCTTCTGTACGCCCAGTTCCAGCAGGGCGTTGGCGGCCTTGGAGACCTCGTCCTTGAGCTGGGCGTAGGTGAGGGAGCGGCTGTCGCCCGGCTCGCCCTCGAAGTGGATGGCGACCCGGTCGCCGTGCCCGGCCTCCACGTGCCGGTCCACGCAGTTGTAGGCGACGTTGAGCTCGCCGTCCTTGAACCACTTGGCGAACGGCGGGTTCGACCAGTCGAGGGTCTCGGTGGGCTCCTTGGCCCAGGTCAGCCGGCGGGCCTGCTCGGCCCAGAAGCCGAGCCTGTCAGCCTTGGCCTGTTCATACGCCTCCGCCGTGACGTTGGCGTTCGCGGCCAGGTCGGCGGGGGGCGTGAAGCGACGCTCCTCCTTCAGAAGGTTGGCCAGGCTTTCATTGCTCACGGCATCTGCCTTTCCCAGGGTGTCCGTTGTGTCCCAGGCCACAGCTCATCAGACCCGGGGGTGCGCTGACAAGGGCCGACAGGGAATTGGTTTAGACCTGTTGGGGGTCGGTGGTGCGAGGTCCGATCCGCGGTGTGTGGTGCGGGTCCGGCTCGGGCGGTGCGGTGTCGGGGCGGGTGTCGGGGCGGGGTGCCGACGGCCGAGGATCCCCCGGCCGTCGGTCCGCTGACCTGTCGGTCCGTCGGTCACCCCTTCCCACGGGCCCCGGCGCAAGCCGGTTCAAGGTGTGTAACGCCTCTCACACCCGGACGCGTCACCTCACATCGCCAGGTCCATGGCCCGCACCCGCTCGAACACCTGTTCCCCGTCCCGCTCGGTGAGGAGGTACGCCTGGGCCTCACCCACGTGGAAGTACAGCCCGTGCAGCTCCAGCGTCCCTTCCCTCAGGGCCCGGGCCACCGACTCGTGGGCGCGCAGGTGCTCCAACTGCTGCACCACGTTCGCCAGGCAGAGCCGTTCGGCGGCGTCGGTGGGCGCCCGCCCGGCCAGCCGCGGTGGCTCTCCGCCCGGACCGCCCACGCGCTCCAGGCTCGGCCGCGCGTGCTGCAGCCACCGTCTCAGCGGCGTACGGGCGCCGTCCGGGTGGGAGTCGAGCAGCGCCTGCATCGCACCGCACCCCGAGTGGCCGCACACCGTGATCGACCGCACCGCCAGCACCTCCACCGCGTACTCGATGGCGGCCGCCACCGAGTCGTCGCCGCTCTCCGCGCCGGGCGGCGGCACGAGGTTGCCGACATTGCGCACCACGAACAGGTCCCCCGGACCACTCGACGTGATCATGGAGGTGACCACGCGCGAGTCGGCGCAGGTCAGGAACAACTGCCCGGGGCGCTGTCCCTCGCGGGCCAGCCGGGCCAGCTCGGCACGCACCAGGGGCGCGGTGTTGCGCTGGAAGGTGCTGATGCCGCGCATCAGTTCCTGGGGGCGTTCGCACTGGTGGTTGCGCCAGGCCGTCCAGGGCCGGCAGCGGCAGTCGGCCTCGGAGGTGCCGGTCTCCTCGGGCCTCTCCGCCGGGTGCCCGGAGGCGAGGGCCGCGGGTTCGGCGATGCGGACCCCGGCACGGCGGCCGGTGATCTCGACGGTGCCGCCCCGCGCGGTGTGGGTGCTCTGCCAGTCGTGCAGCGTCTCGTACGCCGCGTGGTCCATGAAGGACCCGTCCAGTGCCACGACGACGTCGGCGCTCTGGGGCACGAGGTGCAGGGCCCGGCTGAGCCGTGGCACCGCGAGGAACGTCAACTGCCCTCGTACGTGTACGTGATGGACCCCTTCCTGCTCGTCGTGGGTGATACGGGTGCGGGTGAGCCGGTGCAGGGCGACGCCGACGGCCACGGCGATGCCCAGTGCCACGCCCTCCAGGACGCCGAAGGTCACGACGCCGAGGGTGGTCACGGCGTAGACCAGGACTTCGCGGTGGCGGGTCACCGTGCGGATGTGGTTCAGGGACACCATCTGGATGCCGACGGCCATCACCAGGGCGGCGAGTGCGGCGAGCGGGATCAGCTCCAGGAGCGGCACCAGCAGGAGCGCGGCGATCACTACGAGAACGCCGTGCAGCATCGTGGAGTTCCGGCTGACGGCTCCCGCGTGGACGTTCGCGGAGCTGCGGACCGCGACCCCGGCCACGGGCAGCCCGCCGAGCGAGCCGGAGACGATGTTGGCCGCGCCCTGGCCGAGCAGTTCGCGGTCCAGGTCGGAGCGGGAGACCTGGGCGGGACCGGGGCGGGCGGACGCCAGCTTGTCCACGGCCACCGCGCCGAGCAGCGACTGCACGCTGCACACCAGCGTCGTGGTGAGCACGGCGGCGGCGAGGCCGAGCACGGGCCCTTCGGGCAGTCCGGCCAGGGCGTGGTTGCGCCAGGACGGCAGGTCCACCTTGGGCAGGACGAGGCCGGCCGCGGCGGCCGCGGCGGTGGCTCCGGCGACGGCGACGAGAGCGGCCGGGACCATCCGGCAGACGCGCCCGAGGCGGCCGGGCACCCGGGGCCAGAGCAGCAGCAGTGCCAGCGTCAGCACGCTCACCGACAGGGCCGCGGGGTGCAGCTGGGCCAACTGGGCGGGCAGCGCACGGAGGTTGTCGGGCACGGAGCTCTGCGGGGTGCCGCCGAGGACGATGTGCAGCTGGGCGACGGCGATGGTGACGCCGATGCCGGCGAGCATGCCGTGCACGATCGCGGGGCTGACGGCGAGGGCGCCGCGCGCCACCCGCAGACAGCCCAGGCCGAGCTGGGCGAGTCCGGCCAGGACGGTGATGGCGCAGGTCGTCCGCCAGCCGTAGTGCTGGATGAGGTCGGCGGTGACGACGGTGAGTCCGGCGGCCGGGCCGCTGACCTGGAGCGGCGAGCCGCCGATCCGTCCGGCGACCAGTCCGCCCACGGCGGCCGCGACCAGCCCGGCCTGCAGTGGTGCGCCGGTGGCGAGGGCGATGCCGAGGGACAGGGGAAGGGCGATCAGGAAGACCGCGATCGAGGCCGACACATCGGCGCCCGCGATGCGGAAGCGCCGACGGCCGGGCGGCGGGCTGTGGGGCGGGTGGGCGCGCTCGGTGTGGTCCGAGTCGGCGGCGCGGGCGGGTACGCAGGCTGACATGGTCTCCCGTCTCCTCCGGGTCTGGGCGGTCGCGGAACTGGTGGGCCCCGTTCGACGACGGGGCGGTCGCGGCCGTGGGGGCACGGCCCCAAAACGGCGGGTAGATCACTGTGAGTAAATGAATCGTAATTGAGAGTAAAGGACTGGCATAGACTTTCCGGGCAAATGGAGGAAGCAATCACCTGTGAGGGTGAACTAGCCATTTCGTCGGCTTGTCGTATTAGTTCCTTCTTCGTTCCGTGCGACTTTGACGGCGCTGTCGGCGTGGGCCGGCACAGCACCAGACAGCGCCCTCATCGAGCTCGGCCCGAGAGAAGGAAGAAGGTGGGCGGATGGCCGCCACCCACAGGATCGCCACGGGCAGCGTCATCGCCGCGGTCTGCGTCGCCTCGCTCGCCGGCTGCGGGACCGGCGGCGACGGCACCGGCGAGCAGGAACGGGACCAGAGGAAGGCCGAACCGGCCCCCGCGCCGAAGAACGTGGTCCGGCTGATCGGCGACGGCTCCACCGCGTACACCGGGGCGCAGCCGCACCTGCCCCGCCCCGAGCGGCTGAAGCCCGGCGAGAAGCCGCCGCAGTTCGTGGTCTTCTCCTGGGACGGAGCGGGCGAGGACGGCCAGAAGCTGTTCTCCCACTTCCGCAAGCTCGCCAAGGAGAACAACGCGACCATGACGTACTTCCTGAGCGGCGTGTACCTCCTCCCGGAGGAGAAGCGGGACCTCTACCACCCGCCCCAGCACTCCCCGGGCCGCTCGGACATCGGCTTCAACGACCGGCAGGGCATCGCCGACACCGTGAAGCAGTTGCGCCTGGCCTGGCTGGAGGGCAACGAGATCGGCACCCACTTCAACGGCCACTTCTGCGGCAGCGGCGGCGGCGTCGGTGAATGGTCGGTGGCGGACTGGAAGGACGAGATCTCCCAGGCCAAGCAGTTCGTGAGGACCTGGAAGACCAACACCGGCATGAGGAACTCGGCCCCGCTGCCCTTCGACTACGACAAGGAGCTCATCGGCGCCCGCACCCCCTGCCTGGAGGGGCAGAAGAACTTCGTGAAGGCAGCACGCGACCTGGGCTTCCGCTACGACACCAGCGGCGTCGGCAACCAGGTCTGGCCGAAGAAGAAGCACGGGCTGTGGGCCCTGCCGCTGCAGCTCGTGCCCTTCCCCGGGCACTCCTTCGAACAGCTCACCATGGACTACAACTTCATGGTCAACCAGTCCGGCACCACCACCCAGGGCGACCCCGCCAAGCACGAACTGTGGGGCGACCAGATGCGCGACGGACTCCTCCAGGGCTTCGAGCGCGCCTACGAGGGCAACCGCGCGCCCCTGATCATCGGCAACCACTTCGAGTCCTGGAACGGCGGCACCTACATGCGGGCCGTCGAGGAGGTCGTCGAGACGGTGTGCAACAAGTCCGACGTGCGCTGTGTCTCCTTCCGGCAACTCGTGGACTGGCTGGACGCCCAGGACCCGGCGACCCTGAGGAAACTGCGCGCGCTCAAGGTGGGCCAGGCCCCGAAGCAGGGCTGGAAGGCCTACCTGTCCGGCGAGCCGGCCCCGGCCCCCAAGGGGGTCCCCGGAGCTCCCGCGGCGCGGCGGTGAGCCTCAGACGGACGCCGTGACCTGACCGCCGAGCACGAAACCGGGGTCGACCTGGGCCGCCAGGTCGGTCCCGGTGCGCTCGTTGCCCCAGGACTGGGCGTTCTTGAGGTGGAAGTGCACCATCTGGCGGGTGTAGCGCTCCCGGTCTCGCAGCGCGTACGCGGCGTCCGCGGCCGTGTGCAGCCGGCGCAGGGCGTCCCGGTTGGGCTCCTCCAGGAGTGCGAACCGGGGCGGCCGGCCCTTCTCCATGGCCCGGACCCAGTCCGAGTGCCCCACCGTCACCAGCAGGTCCTCCCCGACCTCCGCGCACAGGAAGTCGAGGTCGTCCGGGCCCTGCACCTTGTTGCCGACGACCTTCAGGGCGACGCCGAAGTCGCGGGCGTACTCCTTGTACTGGCGGTAGACGGAAACCCCCTTCCGGGTCGGCTCGGCCACGAGGAACGTGAGGTCGAAGCGGGTGAACAGGCCGGAGGCGAAGGAGTCCGAGCCGGCCGTCATGTCGACCACGACGTACTCGCCGGGGCCGTCCACCAGGTGGTTGAGGCACAGCTCCACCGCTCCGGTCTTGGAGTGGTAGCAGGTGACCCCCACGTCGGCGTCGGTGAAGGGGCCGGTGACCATCAAACGGACGGCCCCGCCGTCGAGTTCCACCGGCCGGGCGCAGGCGTCGTAGACCGGGTTGTCCTCGCACACCCGCATCAACCGGGAGCCCTCACCGGGCGGTGTCGTCTTGATCATCGTGTCGGCCGACGCGATGCGTGGATTGGTGCCGCGCAGGTAGTCCTTGATGAGCGGCAGGTGCTCGCCCATCGCGGGCAGGGCGGCCGCCTCGGTCTCGTCCAGCCCCAGCGCGGCCCCGAGGTGCTGGTTGATGTCGGCGTCCACGGCGACGACCGGGGCGCCCCCGGCCGCGAGATGCCGGATGAAGAGGGAGGACAGGGTCGTCTTCCCGCTGCCGCCCTTCCCCACGAAAGCAATTCTCATGGTCGCGAAGCGTAACGGGTCGATAGCTGTAGGTGGCAGGCGGGCGTGAGGAAGACCACTCCATCGTGGAGCGCGGGACCGGGATGCGTAGTGTCGTACCCATGAGTACGACTGGCGCGAACGCCGATCCCTCCCCGGGCTCCCGGAACGGCTCGAGCAGCGGGGATCCCCTGGCGGCCCTGGGCTCGCTGCCCGGCGTGGCCGACTCCGTGGAGTCCGTGCGCAAGGCGGTGGACCGGGTCTACGGGCACCGGGTCATGCGCAGGCGCAGCAACGAGGTCACCTCGGAGGCCGCGCTGCGCGGCGCCCGCGGCTCGGCGGCGCTGTCCGGCGCGGACTGGGCCCTGGAGGAGGTGCGCCGGCGGAGCGACTTCAGCGGTGACCCGCAGGCGCGCACCATGGGTGCGGCCCTGCGGCTGACCTCGGAGGCGGGTCAACTGCTGTCCATCTGGCGGCAGTCTCCCCTGAGGGTGCTGGCCCGGCTGCACCTGGTCGCCGCCGCCGACAAGGCCGAGCAGGTCGGGCGGCCCCGTCAGGACGGCGAGCCGGTCGACGAGCCCTCGATCGGGCTGCCGCTGCCGAGTGCCGCGGAGGCGCACGGCCGGCTGGAGGGGCTGTCCGAACTGGTCATCGCCGGCGGTTCCGCCCCGGCGCTGGTGACGGCCGCCGTCGTGCACGGCGAACTGCTCGCGCTGCGCCCCTTCACCTCCCACAACGGCCTGGTCGCCCGCACGGCCGAGCGCATCGTCCTGATCGGCAGCGGGCTCGACCCGAAGTCGGTCTGTCCTGCCGAGGTCGGGCACGCGGAGCTGGGACGGGACGCCTATCTCGCGGCGCTGGAAGGTTATGTGTCCGGCACTCCCGAGGGCGTGGCCGCCTGGATCGCGCACTGCGGGCGCGCGGTCGAGCTGGGGGCGCGTGAATCGACGGCGGTCTGCGAGGCGCTTCAGCGCGGGGCGGCTTAAAGGGTTCCGGAAGCTGCACCAAGGGCTCGAACAGAGATGCGGCGGTACGAGTACTCGTACCGCCGCTGGCATGTCCACCGGGTTACCAGGCGTCCTCGATATATGCCCATCAGGTCGGGAACTTCGCCCGTCACCTGGTGCGGCTGGCCCGTAATCGACGGGTCGACGTCGCGTGGGTGCGCGGTGTTCATGCTCGGTCCGTGGGGCCAATTGCGTTGTGAAGGAGATCCTCTCGGATGTCCTTGGTCTCGCGGGCCGTCAAGTCCTTTGTACTCCGGGTTCGAAGTAAGCGGAAGTCCTGGTTCTGCTTCTTTACTTTTGCGTTCAAGGATTTTGAGGGAACGGCTCAGAAAAGGCGCGGGGTGCCCGGCCCTTGCCGGCACCCCGCCGCGCGGCGGTTCAGGCCACGGTCGCGCGGCGCCGGCTGGCGTACCAGACGAGGCCCGCGGTGGCTGCCGCGGCTCCTATGGCGGCCGCCGCGACCAGGGCGGGGCGCGGCGGCACGGAGAACGCGGGGAGGCGCTGCTTGAGCCGTACCGGCCGGTGGAAGTCGAGGATGGGCCAGCCCCGCGCCAGGGCCTCGCGGCGCAGTGCGCGGTCGGGGTTCACGGCGTGCGGGTGGCCCACCGACTCCAGCATCGGCACATCGGTCACCGAATCGCTGTACGCGTAGCAACGGCCCAGGTCGTAGCCCTCGGACTCGGCCAGTTCCCTGATCGCCTCGGCCTTCGTCGGACCGTACGCGTAGTACTCCACCTCGCCGGTGAAGCAGCCGTCGTCACCGACCACCATGCGGGTGGCCACGACCCGGTCGGCGCCGAGCAGTTCGCCGATCGGCTCGACCACCTCGGCGCCCGAGGTGGACACGATCACGACGTCGCGCCCCGCGGTGTGGTGCTGCTCGATGAGGGTGGCGGCCTCGTCGTAGATGATCGGGTCGATCAGGTCGTGCAGCGTCTCGGCGACGATCTCCTTGACCTGCTGGACGTTCCAGCCGCGGCACAAGGCGGAGAGGTACTTGCGCATCCGCTCCATCTGGTCGTGGTCCGCGCCACCGGCCAGGAACACGAACTGGGCATAGGCGGTTCGCAGGACGGCCCGGCGGTTGATCAGGCCGCCTTGGTAGAACGACTTGCTGAACGTGAGCGTGCTCGACTTCGCAATGACCGTCTTGTCCAGGTCAAAGAAGGCAGCTGTGCGGGGCAACGAGTGGTTTTCCACGCCCTTGAGCATAGGCGCAGCCCATTCGGCGTAAGGTGGGGCGCGTGGGTTTGCCTGAGAAGGCTCTCGGGTACACCATGGAAGTCACGGATCGTTCGCGACCGTGCTAACCCGGTCCGACTCCTCCCCCCCCGAGTCGGCCGTGGGGACGACCCCCGCTCTCCCCCCCGGCGGGGGTCGTCGCATGTCCGGACGCGTTTTCTCTCCCCTCTTCACGGCTGGAACGCCGTCGCGGCATCCATGTGGCGGCGACTTGTTGTGTACATGGCTGGTTACCTTCGGTAGTCGTCGGACTGCTCTGCGGGTGTCGTACAGAGGGCAGGCGGAGCTCACCGGTATGGGTGACCGCGATATTCACAGCGGCCGACTCGTCCACAGTTATCCACCAAGATCCACAAGTTTTTCCGGATCGATGCACCGTGTTTCCGACGCGCCCCGATCGCCGCGAGTTCACGGTTGCTCGTGATTGTCGGGTGGTCGCGTATGGCCGGTTTCTGTCGGCCGTTCACTGGAAGGCCGTCTGCCGGTTCTTCCACGTCCGGGATTCGAAGGGCCGCAACGGCCCCGCGAGCGACACAACAAAGGGGGACGAACATGGCCGGAACCATCACGCACGATCCACAGCCCAGCACCGGAGGAGGCCGGCCGGGCGCACCACTGATCGTCACCGAGGACCCCGCGCTCCTCGACGACCTGCTGCGCCTGTGCGCGGCGGCCGGCGCCACACCGGAGGTCCGGCACGGGGCGCCGGAACCGAGAGGCAGCTGGGAGGCCGCACCGCTCGTCCTGGTCGGCGACGACGCCGCGCGGCGCGTGCGCGGGGCGGCGCGCCGGCCCGGGGTGGTGCTGGTCGGCCGCGACCAGGACGACTCCGGGGTCTGGCGCCGGGCCGTGGAGATCGGCGCCGACCACGTGCTGATGCTGCCGGACGGCGAGCAATGGCTGGTCGACCGCATCGCCGACGTGGCCGAGGGCGTCGGGCGGCCCGCCCTGACCGTCGGGGTCATCGGCGGCCGGGGCGGCGCCGGGGCCTCCACACTCGCCTGCGCGCTCGCCGTCACCTCCGCGCGGGAGGGACTGCGCACCCTTCTGGTCGACGCGGACCCGCTGGGCGGCGGGCTCGACGTGGCGCTCGGCGGCGAGACGGCCAAAGGACTGCGCTGGCCCGCGTTCGCGGCGTCCCGCGGTCGGGTCGGCGGCGGCGCCCTGGAGGAATCACTGCCGGAACTGCACTCGCTGCGGGTGCTCAGCTGGGACCGCGGCGACTGCCTCGCCGTACCGCCCCAGGCCGTACGCGCGGTGCTCGCCGCGGCCCGCCGCGGCGGCGGCACCGTCGTGGTCGACCTGCCGCGCCGCGTCGACGACGGGGTCGCCGAAGTCCTCGCCCAGCTCGACCTGGGGCTCCTCGTGGTCCCCGCCGAGCTGCGCGCCGTCGCGGCGGCCGGGCGCGTCGCCTCCGCCGTGCGCATGGTCCTGCGCGACCTGCGGGTGGCGGCACGCGGCCCGTACGCGCCCGGCCTGGACGACCGTGAGGTCGCCCGGCTGCTCGGGCTGCCCCTCGCCGGAGACGTCCCCGCCGAGCCCGCTCTGCAACGGCCGAACGAGGCGGCGCGACCACCAGGGGCGTCGGGCCGGGGACCGCTGGCCCGCTTCTGCAAGGAGTTCTGGGAGCGGGCGCTGGTGGAGGCGAGGACGGCATGACGAAACCTGCGACGACCGGGACGGGCACGCCTCCCGGGCTGCTCGACGGGGTGCGGCGGTGGCTGGCCGAGAGCGGGGCCGAGCCGACGCCCGCGCGGGTGGCACAGGCGCTGAGGGACCAGGGCCGGGTGCTCGGTGACGCCGAAGTGCTCGGGGCGGCCGAGCAGTTGCGGTCCGAACTGGTCGGCAGCGGGCCGCTGGAGAGGCTCCTGGCCGACGGCTCGGTGACCGACGTGCTGGTCTCGGCGCCGGACCGGGTCTGGGTGGACCGGGGCGGCGGACTGGAACTCACCGACATCGCCTTCCCGGACGAGACGGCCGTCCGGCGCCTGGCACAGCGGCTCGCCGCCGTGGCAGGACGCCGTCTGGACGACGCCCGCCCCTGGGCCGACGCGCGACTGCCCGACGGGACCCGGCTGCACGCGGTGCTGCCCCCGGTGGCGGTGGGCGGCACCTGCCTGTCCCTGCGGGTCGTCCGGCCACGAGCCTTCACGCTCGACGAACTGACGGCGGCCGGGACGGTGCCGCCGGGCGGCGACCGCGTGCTCCGGGCGCTGCTGGACGCGCGCCTGTCGTTCCTGGTCAGCGGAGGGACCGGCAGCGGCAAGACGACCCTGCTGAGCGCGCTGCTGGGGCTCGTTGGACCGGACGAACGCATCGTCCTGGCCGAGGACTCGGCGGAACTGCGGCCGGAACACCCGCACGTGGTACGGCTGGAGACCAGACCCGCCAACCAGGAGGGCGCGGGCCTCGTCACCCTCGAGGACCTCGTGCGGCAGGCACTGCGGATGCGGCCCGACCGGCTCGTGGTCGGCGAGGTGCGCGGCCCTGAGGTGGTGCACCTCCTGGCCGCCCTCAACACCGGCCACGAAGGCGGCTCGTGCACGGTCCACGCCAATGCCGCCGCCGATGTGCCGGCCCGGCTGGAGGCGCTCGGCACGGCCGCAGGACTCGATCGCCTCGCGCTGCACAGCCAGTTGGCGGCCGCCTTGTCGGTGGTGCTGCACCTGGTACGGGACCGCAGCGGGCGGCGGCGGATCGCGGAGGTGCACGTGCTGGAACGGGACCCGTCCGGGCTGGTGCGGACGGTACCGGCGCTGCGGTGGGGACCGGAGGCGTTCCTGCCCGAGCAGGGATGGCAGCGGCTGCGGCAGCTGCTGCGCGGCACGAACGGTGAACGACCGCGCGAAGGGACCGGGCGGTGAACGGGGCGACACAGATGTCGATGGGCGCGGCGACCGCCTGCCTCGGGGCCGCTGCCTGGCTGCTGGGCGGCGGCAGCGGCCGGTCCGGGGCCGGGCGGGCGAGGCTGCTGCTGGCCGGCGGTGGTTCGGCGGGGAGCGGGCCGGCGCCGGGATGGTCCCGCGTCATGGCCGCGTGGGGGCGGGTCCGGAGGCGGCTGCGACCCGAGTGGTCGTCGCCGGCCGTCGGCATGGTGCTGGCGGTGCTGGGCGCGTCGGTGCTCCCGGTCGTCGCGGGGGTGGTCGGGATGCCCGTGCTGCGCAGGGTGCGCCGGGCGGCGGCGGAGCGCCGGGCGCGGGAGCGGCGCGCCGACGCCGTGATTGCGCTGTGCACGGCCCTGGCCGGGGAGGTGCGGGCCGGGCGGCAGCCGGGTGAGGCGCTGCTGCCGGCCGCGCGGGACTCCGGTGGGCTCGGTGACATGCAGGCGGCGGTGCTGGCGGCGGCGCGGTTCGGCGGGGACGTCCCGGACGCCCTCACGGCGGCGGCCCGGCAACCGGGCGCCGAAGGACTGCGCGGGCTCGCCGCCTGCTGGCGGGTGGCGGTGGACCAGGGCGCCGGGCTCGCGGCCGGGGTCGACCGGCTCGAAGCGGCGCTGCGTGCCGAACGGGACCAGCGGGCCGACCTGCGCGCCCAGTTGGCCGGCGCCCGGGCCACGGCGGTCCTGCTCGCCGGGCTCCCGGTCGTGGGTCTGGCGCTCGGCGCGGCGCTCGGCGCCGACCCGCTGCACATCCTGCTGCACACGTCGTCGGGGCTGATCTGTCTGGCGGCCGGCGGAGTGCTGGAGGGCCTGGGCCTGTGGTGGGCGCTGCGGATCATGCGGACCGCCGAGGAGGTGACCGCGTGAGCGGGGACGTTGTCCACAGGCTGGGGGCGGTCGTGGGGACGGTGTCGGCACTCGCCTGGCTGGTGGGATGGTGCGACCGGACGCGGTGCGAACGCCGGGTGCGGCGGCGACTGACCGGGGCACTGGCACCGGCACGGACGACGACGACCGCCTCACCCCTCGCGCGGCTGAGCGTCGCGCGGAACGGGCTGCCGTACGCGGGCGTCGCGTGTGCCGGGTGGGTGCTGGTGGGCGGTCCCGCCGGAGTGGCGGTGGGACTGGCCGCCGCGGCCGGACTGTGGCGCATACGGCTCCGGCGACAGGCGGCCGGTTCCGGCGCGCGGGAGCCCGACACCACCGGGGCGGCGCGCCAACTGCCCCTCGCCGCCGATCTGCTGTCCGCCTGCATCGCGGCGGGCGCCGGTCCGGTACTGGCCGCGCAGGCCGTCGGAGAGACCCTGGGCGGACCCGTCGGGGACGCGCTGGCGCGCGGCGCGGCGGAGGTGCGGCTCGGCGGCGAACCGGCCGCTGCCTGGAACCGGTTGGGGGCGCTCCCCGGCGCCGCGCGGCTGGCACGGCTGCTGGAGCGGGCCGATGTGTCCGGGCTGCCCCTGGCCGCTCCGATGGCCCGGCTCGCCGCCGAGGCCCGGGCGGAGTGGGCCCGCGCGTCGACGGCACGTGCCCGGAAGGCGGCCGTCCTGGTCAGTGCGCCGGTGGGGCTGTGCTTCCTGCCCGCGTTCATCGCGGTGGGCGTGCTGCCCGTGGTGATCGGGCTCGCCGGCGGAGTGCTGGGAGGCGGTGGGTGACGCGACGGACCAGTGCGCCGACGCACCAACGCGGCCGGCTGACCGGCGGGCTGGCGGACCGACGCACTCGCGAACCCACGAACCAACGACCAACGCATCAACGAACTACCGACCCAACGAATTAACGAACTACCGACCCAACGAATTAACGAACTACCGAGCCGACGAGCCGGCGAACCAACGAACTGGCGAGCAAGCGAGCCGGCGAACCAACAAGAAAACCGGACAACAGGTCCTTTCCTCATGGGGGTTGAGATGTATCAGGCGGTACGGGCACGACTGCGTGCCCTGATGTGCAGGGCGCGTTCGGCACGGCGGGACGCCGGAATGGTGACGTCGGAGTACGCGATGGGCATCGTGGCGGCGGTGGCGTTCGCCGTGGTGCTCTACAAGGTGGTCACCAGCGGGCCGGTCAGCACGGCGCTGCGGAACATCGTGCAGCAGGCGCTCGATGGCCGGATGTGAGCGGCGCGCGGACCGCGGGTTCGTCACGGCGGAGTCGGCCCTGGTGCTGCCCGTCCTGGTGATGTTCGCGACGGCCCTGGTCTGGGGCCTGATGGTGGTGGCGGCGCAGATCCAGTGCGTGGACGCGGCCCGCACCGGCGCCCGTGCGGCAGCCCGCCAGGACCCGCCGGACGCGGTCGTCGAGGTGACCCGCGAGGCGGCACCGCGCGGCGCGCGGGTCACGGTGAACCGGGAGGCGGACCGGGTCCGGGTCGTCGTCGTGGCCCGGCCCCCGGTCCTGCACGGGCTGCCCTTCGAACTGCGGGAGGAGGCCGTAGCGGCGGCGGAGGAGACAGTGGGGGAGGCGGCGTGACCGGAGTGGTCCGCAGGCAGAGGCCGGTGGCGAGGCCGACGCGGGTGTGGAAACCGGTGCCGGCGCCGGGCGCCGGCCGGGCGCCCGGCCGCCGGTCGGACCGGGGATCCGCCACCGTGTGGAGCGTGGGCGCGATCGCCGTGCTGTGTGTCGTCTTCGGCGCCGTCGCGGCCCTCGGACACGCCGTGGTGGTCCGGCACCGCGCGGCCGGAGGCGCGGACCTCGCGGCGCTCGCGGCGGCGGACCACTGGGCGCGGGGCGGTACGGCGGCCTGCGCTCGGGCCGACCGGGTCGCCCGCGCGCAGGGCACCCGCCTCGTGCGGTGCGTGATCGTCGGGGAGGCGTCGGACGTGTCGGTGTCATCGGGCCGGGGGCCCTTCACGGTGGAGGTCAGGGCCCGGGCGGGCCCGGCCGGCCCGACGCAGCCTCCGCTCCCGCCGACGTACCTCCCGCCGACGTCTCGCCCGCCGACGTCCCTCCCGCCGACGTCTCGCCCACCGGCGTTCCTTCCGGCGGCGCCTCGTCCCGCACCGACTCCTCCACCGGCGCCTCCGCCACCGCCGCCTCCTCCTTCGGCGCCCCCTCCAGCAGCACCGTGAGCAGCCGGACCGCGCCCCGCTTGTGCAGAGGGTCATTGCCGTTGCCGCACTTGGGGGACTGGATGCAGGAGGGGCACCCGGCGTCGCACTCGCAGGAGGCGATCGCCTGACGGGTGGCGGTGAGCCAGGCCCGGGCGGTGTGGAAGGCGCGTTCCGCGAAGCCCGCCCCGCCGGGGTGGCCGTCGTAGACGAACACCGTGGGCAGCAGGGTGTCGGGATGCAGCGGGACCGAGACGCCGCCGATGTCCCAGCGGTCGCAGGTCGCGAAGAGCGGCAGCATGCCGATCGACGCGTGCTCGGCGGCGTGCAGGGCACCGCCGAGGATCTCCGGGTCGACGCGGGCCCGGTCCAGCTGGTCCTCGGTGACCGTCCACCACACCGCGCGGGTGCGCAGCGTACGAGGAGGGAGGTCGAGTTTCGTCTCACCGAGCACTTCGCCGGTGATGACGCGCCGCCGCAGGAAGGACACCACCTGGTTGGTGACCTCGACGGAGCCGAAGCACAGGCGGCCCTCGCCCCACGGGATCTCGGTGTCCGTCTCCAGGACGGAGATCGAGGTGGTGTCCCGGGCGACCGTCGTGTAGGTCGGTCTCGCCTGCTCGACCAGGGCGACGGAGTCCTCCAGGTCGAGGGAGCGGACGAGATAGGTGAGCCCCTGGTGCAGGTGCACAGCGCCCTCGTGGACGCTCGTGTGCGCGGCGCCGGCGTCGACCGTGCCGAGCAGCCTGCCCGTGCCGGCCTCGACGACCTGCACCGGCCGGCCGCCCCCGCCCCGGATGTCGGCCAGGTCGGCTGCCCGCTCCCGCCGCGTCCAGTGCCAGGCCTTCGTCCGGCGGCGCAGCAGCTTCGCGGCCTCCAGCTGCGGAAGGAGTTCCTCGGTGGTCGGGCCGAAGAGGGCCAGGTCCTCCTCGGTCAGGGGCAGTTCCTCGGCGGCCGCGCACAGGTGCGGGGCGAGCACGTAGGGGTTGTCGGGGTCGAGGACGGTGGACTCCACCGGCTGGTCGAACAGCGCCTCGGGATGGTGGACGAGGAACGTGTCCAGCGGGTCGTCGCGGGCGACCAGGACGGCGAGGGCGCCCTGCCCGGACCGTCCCGCGCGGCCGGCCTGCTGCCACAGGGAGGCGCGGGTGCCCGGATAGCCGGCGATCACCACGGCGTCCAGGCCGGAGATGTCCACACCGAGTTCCAGGGCGTTCGTCGCCGCGAGGCCGAGGAGTTCGCCGGAGTGCAGGGCGCGTTCGAGGGCACGGCGCTCCTCGGGGAGGTAACCGCCCCGGTACGCGGCGACGCGCCGGGCCAGCGAGCGGTCCACCTCGGCCAGGCGCTCCTGGGCGATCACGGAGATCAGCTCGGCGCCGCGCCGGGACCGTACGAAGGTGACCGAGCGGACGCCCTGCACCGTGAGGTCGGTCAGCAGGTCAGCGGCCTCGGCGGTGGCCGTGCGGCGGACCGGTGCGCCCCGCTCGCCGTGCAGCTCGGTGAGGGGCGGCTCCCACAGGGCGAACACCAGTTCACCGCGGGGTGAGGCGTCGTCCGCGACCTCGACGACCGGCAGGCCGGTCAGGCGGCGGGCGGCGACCGCCGGCTCGGCGGCGGTCGCGGACGCCAGCAGGAACACCGGCGAGGCGCCGTAGCGGGCGCACAGGCGGCGCAGCCGGCGCAGCACCTGGGCGACGTGCGAGCCGAACACGCCCCGGTAGGTGTGGCACTCGTCGATGACGACGTACTTCAGCGACTTCAGGAAGGAGGACCAGCGGGCGTGGGAGGGCAGGATGCCCCGGTGGAGCATGTCCGGGTTGGTCAGGACGTAGTTGGCGTACTGGCGGATCCACTCGCGCTCCTCGAACGGAGTGTCGCCGTCGTAGACCGCCGCGCGCACCGAATGGCCCAGTGGTTGTGAAAGTTCCTTCACGGACCGGCACTGGTCCGCTGCGAGCGCCTTGGTGGGGGCGAGGTAGAGCGCCGTCGCGCCGCGGCCGTTCGGGGCCTCGGCACCGTCCAGGAGGGTGGAGAGGACCGGCGTGAGGTACGCCAGGGACTTTCCGGAGGCGGTGCCGGTGGCGACCACGACGGAATCGCCGTCCAGCGCGTGCTCGGCGGCGCGTGCCTGGTGGGCCCACGGGTGCTCGATTCCCGCGGCCCGGACGGCGGCGACGACCTCCGCGCGGATCCGGTCCGGCCAGACGGCATGGCGACCGGCGCGCGGGGGCAAGTGCTCCGTATGAGTAACGCGCGAAGCCCGGCTCGGTCCGGACGCGAGCCGGTCCAGGACCGTGCCCGGCAGGGTCCTGGACGGCGTGTCCGCCGGGGGTCGATCGGATCGGTGATTCTTGGCCATCGGCACCGAGTGTGTCACTGGCGTGACGGACAATGGGGCCAAGGCGTCGTGCACGCCTGCCGGTAAGTGATTGAATGCCATCGCGGCTGGCGAACCGTCCCGGGGGCTGAGCCGAGATGCCCCAAGGGCGACCGCTCGATAGCTAGGTGCTGGAGGATCCGTGGACCTGTCCCTGTCGACCGAGACCGTGGGCGATCGCACGATCGTCAGGGTCGGTGGCGAAATCGACGTATATACCGCGCCCAAGCTGCGCGAGCAGCTGGTCGAGCTGGTGAACGACGGCAGTTTCCACCTTGTCGTCGACATGGAAGGCGTGGACTTCCTCGACTCCACCGGTCTCGGCGTGCTGGTCGGCGGCCTGAAGCGGGTACGAGCCCACGAGGGCTCGCTGCGCCTGGTCTGCAACCAGGAGCGCATTCTCAAGATCTTCCGCATCACCGGCCTCACCAAGGTGTTCCCGATCCACACCTCGGTCGAGGAAGCGGTGGCGGCCACCGACTGACCGTCCCCGTCCCGGGGCCGCTGCGTCCGGGACGGAGAAGCGAAACCGGAGGAGGGCCGGGCTGTTGGTGGCCCGGCCTCTTCACAGCACGCCCGTGCCCGTAGTTGCGAGGGGGATGCATGGCCACCGTTGAACTCCGCTTCAGCGCGCTGCCCGAGCATGTCAGGACCGCCCGACTGGTGGCGGCGGCGGTGGCGCGCAGGGCCGGAGTGGACGAGGCCGTCCTCGACGAGGTCAGGCTGGCCGTCGGCGAGGCGTGCAGCCGGGCCGTGGGACTGCATCAGAACGGCGGCATCTCGGCACCCGTGAAGGTGCTGCTGATCGAGGAGGAGAAGCAGTTCTCCATCGAGGTCGGCGACGAGGCGCCCCACGCGGCCCCCGGCGGGCGCGTGCCCGGTGACGGGCCCGCCGAAGCCGACGCGGAGACCGAGGAGGACGAGATGGGCCTCGCGGTCATCAGCGGCCTCGTCGACGACGTCGAGGTCAGCGCAGGGGAGCACGGCGGATCGATCCGCATGAGGTGGCCCACCACGCCGCCGGCCACCCTCCTCGCCTGACCCGTTCACCCGGACGGCGACTGTTCCACCGAAGGGCCCCCTCGTGGGGCCCTTCGCCATGTGCGGGTGTCGGTGCCCCCGCTTACAGTGGTCTCGAGCGGTTGATCGCGTGAATTCCTTCACGACCGACCGTGCCCTCCACAATGCGATCAGGTAAATGCTCCAAAGGCATTAGCTATTCGTGCTCGCCGATAGTGCGGCGATCATTGACGGCGAGTGCGTGCGGGTCATTCGTATTTCCCGTGCCCTGTTTTGATCAGGTTCCGGTACCTACAATTCCGTCCACATCGTGAGCTCAGCCCAAGCGTCAAGGAGGACGAATGGCGGAGCTTTCCATCCCCTACGAGTCGGGCCGATCCACCTCCCTCGCAGCCGCCGTGCTGACCGACGACAACCGCCTGCTCGTGGTGGTCATCGGCGTCGTGGCGCTGGCGGCTCTGGTGCTCGCGGGCGTCCTGGTGCGCCAGGTACTCGCGGCCGGCGAGGGCACCGACAGCATGAAGAAGATCGCGGCAGCGGTCCAGGAAGGCGCGAACGCCTATCTGGCCCGTCAGTTGCGCACCCTCGGTGTATTCGCCGTGGTCGTGTTCTTCCTGCTCATGCTGCTGCCCGCGGACGACTGGAATCAGCGTGCCGGACGTTCGGTGTTCTTCTTGATCGGAGCGGCGTTCTCGGCGGCCACCGGCTATATCGGTATGTGGCTCGCCGTGCGCAGTAATGTGCGGGTCGCCGCGGCGGCGCGCGAAGCCACTCCGGCTCCCGGTGAGCCGGAAAAGGATCTCACCGCCGTTTCGCACAGAGCGATGAAGATCGCTTTCCGTACGGGCGGCGTCGTCGGCATGTTCACCGTGGGCCTCGGCCTGCTCGGCGCCTCCTGCGTGGTGCTGGTGTACGCGGCGGACGCGCCGAAGGTGCTCGAGGGGTTCGGTCTCGGGGCCGCGCTGATCGCGATGTTCATGCGGGTCGGCGGCGGCATCTTCACCAAGGCCGCCGACGTCGGCGCCGACCTGGTCGGCAAGGTCGAGCAGGGCATTCCGGAGGACGATCCGCGCAATGCCGCGACCATCGCCGACAACGTGGGCGACAACGTCGGCGACTGCGCGGGCATGGCGGCCGACCTCTTCGAGTCGTACGCGGTGACCCTGGTGGCCGCGCTGATCCTCGGCTCGGCGGCGTTCGGCGACGCCGGGCTCGCCTTCCCGCTGCTGGTCCCGGCGATCGGCGTGCTCACCGCGATGGTCGGCATCTTCGCGGTGGCGCCCCGGCGCGCCGACCGCAGCGGCATGAGCGCCATCAACCGGGGCTTCTTCGTCTCCGCGGTGATCTCGCTCCTCCTGGTCGCGGTCGCCGTGTTCGTGTACCTGCCGTCGTCGTACGCCGGCCTCGACGGCGTCACCGACGCGGCGATCCGGGGCAAGGACGGCGACCCGCGGATCTTCGCCCTCGTGGCGGTGGCCATCGGCATCGTGCTGGCCGCGCTGATCCAGCAGCTCACCGGCTACTTCACCGAGACCACCCGGCGTCCCGTGCGGGACATCGGCAGGACCTCGCTGACCGGACCGGCCACCGTCGTCCTCTCCGGCGTCTCCATCGGCCTGGAATCCGCCGTCTACACCGCCCTGTTGATCGGACTCGGCGTGTACGGGGCGTTCCTGCTCGGCGGTACGTCGATCATGCTGGCGCTGTTCGCGGTGGCGCTGGCCGGCACCGGACTGCTCACCACGGTCGGTGTGATCGTCGCCATGGACACCTTCGGCCCGGTCTCCGACAACGCGCAGGGCATCGCCGAGATGTCCGGCGACGTCCAGGGCGCGGGCGCCCAGGTGCTCACCAACCTGGACGCGGTCGGCAACACCACCAAGGCCATCACCAAGGGCATCGCGATCGCCACGGCCGTACTCGCGGCGGCGGCGCTGTTCGGCTCGTACCGGGACGCCATCACCACCGGCGCGCGGGACGTGGGCGAGCGGCTCAGCGGCGAGGGCGCGCCGATGAGCCTGATGATGGACATCTCCCAGCCCAACAACCTCGTCGGTCTCATCGCGGGCGCGGCGGTCGTCTTCCTGTTCTCGGGGCTGGCGATCAACGCGGTGTCGCGGTCGGCGGGTTCGGTGGTCTTCGAGGTGCGGCGGCAGTTCCGGGAGAAGCCCGGGATCATGGACTACAGCGAGAAACCGGAGTACGGCAAGGTCGTCGACATCTGCACCAAGGACGCCCTGCGTGAGCTCGCCACGCCCGGTCTGCTCGCCGTGATGGCGCCCATCTTCATCGGGTTCACGCTCGGCGTCGGCGCCCTGGGCGCCTTCCTCGCGGGCGCGATCGGCGCGGGCACGCTGATGGCGGTGTTCCTCGCCAACTCCGGTGGAGCCTGGGACAACGCGAAGAAACTCGTCGAGGACGGCCACCACGGCGGCAAGGGCAGCGAGGCGCATGCGGCCACCGTCATCGGCGACACCGTCGGCGACCCCTTCAAGGACACCGCCGGTCCCGCGATCAACCCCCTGTTGAAGGTGATGAACCTGGTGGCGCTGCTCATCGCGCCCGCGGTCATCAGGTTCTCCTACGGCGCGGACGAGAGCGTCGGCATGCGTGTGGTCGTCGCGGTCCTGGCGCTGCTCGTGATCGTCGGCGCCGTGTACGTGTCGAAGCGGCGCGGCATCGCCATGGGCGACGAGGGCAATGCCGAGCCGGAGTCCAAGTCGGCCGATCCGGCG
>NZ_VCNP01000034.1 GCF_006782915.1 Streptomyces calvus | reverse complement strand
GGCGGCGCGCGTTGACGCGCCGCCCGCCCTTTCCGTGGGCGCACCCCCGGTCGTGAATCTTCTCTCGCTTGGTGCAAATGGCTTCAAATGTCTCTTAGCGGACGTTCGGCGGGTGGGCGTAGCCCATCCGGCGTGTATGTTCCGGGGCCGAGAGCCATGGAAGGGACCAATCCGGTGAACAAGAAGCTCGCGGCCGCACTGTCCGGCGGTGCGGTACTGGTACTGGCGCTGACGGGATGCGGCGGCGACGACAGCGACGAGAAGCTCGACGCCTGGGCGAAGCAGGTCTGCGACGCGGTGCAGCCGCAGGCCGCGAAGATCAGATCGGCCAACGCCGCCATCCAGAAGGAGACCTCGGACAACAGCACGCCGGAAGAGGTCCAGAAGGCCGACTCGAAGGCCTTCCAGGACATGTCCGACGCCTACAAGGCGATCGGTGCCGCCGTGACCAAGGCCGGTGCGCCCGACGTCGAGGACGGCGAGAAGAAGCAGAAGGACGCGGTCAAGGAGCTCAACAGCATCTCCACGTCCTACGCCTCGCTGAAGAAGCAGGTCGACGGCCTGGACACCGACGACCAGGCGAAGTTCGCCGACGGCCTCAAGGACATCGCCTCCGAGCTGGAGAAGCTCAGCAAGAGCGGCAGCGACGCCCTCAGCGCCCTGGAGGAGGGCGAGGTCGGCGAGGCGATGTCCCGGCAGGAGAGCTGCCGGACCGCCACCGCGCCGGCGCAGGCCACGAAGGGCTGACGCCGCGACAGCAGCGACGCGACGGCGCCCCGACGGCCACCACGGGGCGCCACCACAGCGGCTCACGGGCCCCTGGGGCCGGTCCCGGGACGCCACGTCGGCGGTCCCGGACGCCTCGTCAGCGCTCGCGCGGCGGGGCCGCCGGCCGGCGCCGGGCGGTCCGCGAGCGGGCGCGGGGCGCGCCGGGCCGGGGCGGCGGCCACAATGGAGGGCGTGAGTGACGCCAGCCTGCCGCCCCTGCCCTCGTCCGACCGTCCCGAAGCCGCCGCCCGGCTGCGGGACGCGCTGCTCCGCGCCTCCTTCACCGCCGACGGACTGCTCGAACTGCTCGGCGCCCCCGCCTACGCGGCACTGGCCCGCAGCGAGACCGTGCCCGCCCTGCGGGCCACCCGCGGGAACACGCCGCCGGAGCTGCTCGTACGGCTGTTCCTGCTGCAGCAGCCGGTGGCGCACGCGCGCCTCGCGGACGTGCTGCCCGTCGACGTGTGCCTGGACAGCGGGTGGCTGACGCGCGCCGGCGCGGACGAACTCGCCGCGACCGTGGACGTACGGCCGTACGGCGGGCCGGCCGGTGAGGACTGGTACATCGTGTCCGACCTCGGGTGCGCGGTCGGCGGCGCAGGAGGCATCGGCAGCCGGGACGAGGGCGTCGTGCTCGGCGTCGGCGGCGCCTCCACCACCCTGGCCGGCATCACCGTCCGTACGCCCGTGGCCTCCGCGCTCGACGTCGGGGCCGGCTCCGGCATCCAGGCGCTGCACGCCGCCCGGCACGCCACCCGCGTCACCGCCACCGACGTCAACCCGCGCGCCCTGCACATCACCGCGCTGACGCTGGCACTGTCCGGCGTCCCGGCCGCCGACCTGCGCGAGGGGTCGCTGTTCACGCCGGTCCGGGACGACGAGACGTACGACCTGATCGTGTCCAACCCGCCGTTCGTGATCTCACCCGGGGCGCGGCTCACCTACCGCGACGGCGGGATGGGCGGGGACGATCTGTGCCGGACGCTCGTTCAGGAGGCGGGGGAGCGGCTGAACCGGGGCGGGTTCGCGCAGTTCCTCGCCAACTGGCAGCACGTGGAGGGGGAGGACTGGCAGGACAGACTCAGGTCGTGGGTGCCCCGCGGCTGCGACGCGTGGATCGTGCAGCGCGAGGTGCAGGACATCACCCAGTACGCCGAGCTGTGGCTGCGGGACGCGGGCGACCACCGCGGGGACCCGGCCGCGTACCGGGCGCGGTACGACGCGTGGCTGGACGAGTTCGAGGCGCGCAAGGTGCGGGCGGTCGGCTTCGGCTGGATCACCCTGCGCAGGACGGGTTCCGCCGTTCCGTCGGTCACGGTCGAGGAGTGGCCGCACCCGGTCGAGCAGCCGCTCGGCGAGACGGTCAGGGCGCACTTCGACCGGCTCGACTACCTGCGGGCGCACGACGACGCGGCGCTGCTGGAGGCGCACTTCCGGCTGGCCGACGAGGTCGTGCAGGAACAGGTAGGGCTGCCCGGCGCGGAGGACCCGGAGCACGTCGTGCTGCGCCAGAACCGCGGCATGCGCCGGGCCACCCGGGTGGACACGATCGGCGCGGGCTTCGCGGGCGTGTGCGACGGCAGCATGAGCGCGGGCCGGATCCTGGACGCCATCGCCCAGCTCCTGGGCGAGGACCCGGTGGTGCTGCGCGACCGTACGCCGGCCCAGATCCGGCTGCTGGTCGAACAGGGTTTCCTGGAGCCGGTCGGCACCGGGCGCTGACCCCGCGAGGACGCACCGTCCACTGGAGCCCAGACGGTCTCGGCAGTCACATCACTCCCACTGACCGCTCCTGCACCAGGCGCGCGGCGACGCGGCTCCGCCTTTTTCACATCGGGCAGAAAACTCCGTCGAGGAGCCCCGGGTCCGCTCGCGGCCCGGGGCGCCCCGCCCGTAGCCCTCGCGTTCACCTCCGGTTCGCGTGCGGGTCGCCGCGGCGTGACAGCCTCGCCGCGGGGCGGTACCAGCGCACGGGGAAAGAGAGGGCCGGGGCCATGGAAAGCGGGCCGGCGATCTTCGCGGGAATGGTGTTCTGCCTGTTCGGGGCCAGTTTGCTGGCCTGGACCGTGACGCGCGTCCGGCAGCACCGCCCGGTCGCCCACGGTGTGAGCCCCGTCGCATCCGCCACCGTCGCCGGCGTCGTCGCGACGCTCTCCCTGGCCCTCGGCGCATGGTGCTTCACCCGCCTGTGAAGAGCGGAGAAGCATAACCGCTGCCCGTGACCGGTGGATCGCGCTCCGCACAAGGGCGGGCCGAGTCTGGACACTCCGGGCGGCAGGAACGGTGGTAGTCGGGTTACCGTTCGAGTGGCCGTTGCGGGCTTTTCCCGTTTGACACGGGGGCGGGATGTACCGTCACACTCCGCAGCGTCACCATGACCCGACCCCGGGAGGAACCGCCTGGGGAGGCCCGAGCGTCGACCGGAGAGAAGAGCGAAGTTGTCCCCGACCAGCGAGACCGCGAAGGGCGGCCGCCGACTCGTCATCGTCGAGTCGCCTGCCAAGGCGAAGACGATCAAGGGCTACCTGGGCCCTGGCTACATCGTCGAGGCGAGCGTCGGGCACATTCGCGACCTTCCCAACGGCGCTGCCGAGGTACCCGAGAAGTACACCGGTGAAGTCCGCCGCCTCGGTGTGGACGTCGACCACGACTTCCAGCCGATCTATGTGGTCAACGCTGATAAGCGGGCCCAGGTCAAGAAGCTGAAGGACCTGCTGAAGGAGTCCGACGAACTCTTCCTCGCCACCGATGAGGACCGCGAGGGCGAGGCCATCGCCTGGCACCTGCAGGAAGTGCTCAAGCCGAAGATCCCGGTCAAGCGCATGGTGTTCCACGAGATCACCAAGGACGCCATCCGCGAGGCCGTGGCCAACCCGCGCCAGCTCAACCAGAAGCTGGTCGACGCCCAGGAGACCCGCCGCATCCTCGACCGCCTCTACGGCTACGAGGTCTCGCCGGTCCTGTGGAAGAAGGTCATGCCCCGGCTGTCCGCCGGCCGCGTCCAGTCCGTCGCGACCCGGCTCGTGGTCGAGCGGGAACGCGAGCGCATGGCGTTCCGCTCCGCCGAGTACTGGGACCTGACCGGCACCTTCGCGACCGGCCGCGCCGGTGACGCCTCCGACCCGTCGTCCCTGGTCGCCCGCCTCCAGACGGTCGACGGACGGCGCGTCGCACAGGGCCGCGACTTCGACTCCCTGGGGCAGCTCAAGAGCGCCAACACCCTCCACCTCGACGAGGCGAACGCCCGCGCGCTGGCCGCCGCCCTGGAGGACACGCGGTTCGCCGTGCGTTCCGTCGAGTCCAAGCCGTACCGCCGCTCGCCGTACGCGCCGTTCCGTACGACGACGCTGCAGCAGGAGGCGAGCCGCAAGCTCGGCTTCGGCGCGAAGGCCACCATGCAGATCGCGCAGAAGCTGTACGAGAACGGCTACATCACTTACATGCGTACGGACTCGACGACCCTGAGCGAGACGGCGATCGCCGCCGCCCGCGCCCAGGTCACGCAGTTGTACGGCGCCGACTACCTCCCGCCGCAGCCGCGCACCTACGCGGGCAAGGTGAAGAACGCGCAGGAGGCGCACGAGGCGATCCGCCCCTCGGGCGACCGTTTCCGTACGCCCGCCGAGACCGGCCTGACCGGCGACCAGTTCAAGCTGTACGAGCTGATCTGGAAGCGGACCGTCGCCTCCCAGATGAAGGACGCGACCGGCAACTCCGTCACCGTGAAGATCGGCGGCACCGCGGCCGACGGCCGGGACGTCGAGTTCAGCGCGTCCGGCAAGACGATCACCTTCCACGGCTTCCTCAAGGCGTACGTCGAGGGCGCCGACGACCCGAACGCCGAGCTCGACGACCGCGAGCGCCGGCTGCCGCAGGTCGGCGAGGGCGACGCGCTCACCGCCGAGGAGATCACGGTCGACGGGCACGCCACCAAGCCCCCGGCCCGCTACACCGAGGCCTCGCTGGTCAAGGAGCTGGAGGAGCGGGAGATCGGCCGCCCGTCGACGTACGCGTCGATCATCGGCACGATCCTCGACCGCGGCTACGTGTTCAAGAAGGGCACGGCGCTGGTGCCGTCCTTCCTCTCCTTCGCCGTGGTCAACCTGCTGGAGAAGCACTTCGGCCGGCTCGTCGACTACGACTTCACCGCCAGGATGGAGGACGACCTCGACCGCATCGCGCGCGGCGAGGCGCGGGCCGTGCCGTGGCTGAAGCGCTTCTACTTCGGCGAGGGCACCAGCAACGGTGACGCGGCCGAGGCGGGCAACGGCGACGGGGACCACCTCGGCGGCCTCAAGGAACTGGTCACCGACCTGGGCGCGATCGACGCGCGCGAGGTGTCGTCGTTCCCGGTGGGCAACGACATCGTGCTGCGGGTCGGCCGCTACGGCCCGTACATCGAGCGCGGCGAGAAGGACACCGAGCAGCACCAGCGCGCCGACATCCCGGACGACCTGGCGCCCGACGAGCTGACCGTCGAGCTCGCCGAGGAACTGCTCGCCAAGCCGAGCGGCGACTTCGAGCTGGGCACCGACCCGGCGACCGGCCACGCGATCGTCGCCAAGGACGGCCGCTACGGCCCGTACGTCACGGAGATCCTGCCCGAGGGCACGCCGAAGACCGGGAAGAACGCGGTCAAGCCGCGCACCGCCTCGCTCTTCAAGTCGATGTCCCTGGACACGGTGACCCTCGACGACGCGCTGAAGCTGATGTCGCTGCCGCGCGTGGTCGGCACCGACACCGAGGGCCAGGAGATCACCGCGCAGAACGGCCGCTACGGGCCGTATCTGAAGAAGGGCACCGACTCGCGGTCGCTGCAGTCCGAGGAGCAGCTCTTCACGATCACGCTGGAAGAGGCGCTGGCGATCTACGCCCAGCCCAAGCAGCGCGGCCGGGCCGCGGCCAAGCCGCCGCTGAAGGAGCTGGGCACCGACCCGGTGAGCGAGAAGCCGGTCGTGGTGAAGGACGGCCGCTTCGGCCCGTACGTCACCGACGGCGAGACCAACGCGACCCTGCGCTCCGGCGACAGCGTCGAGACGATCACACCGGAGCGCGGCTTCGAGCTGCTCGCCGAGAAGCGGGCGAAGGGTCCGGCCAAGAAGACGGCGAAGAAGACCGCCAAGAAGACGACGGCCAAGAAGGCGCCGGCGAAGAAGACGGCGGCCGCCAAGAAGACCGCGGCGAAGAAGACCACGACCGCGAAGAAGACGGCCGCCAAGACGACGACGGCGAAGAAGGCCGCCGCCACGAAGGCGTCCGCTTCGAACACGGCGGAGGACTGACGACCGAGCCCCCTGGGCGGTCTTCGCCCAGGGTTCGGAATGCGAACGCTCCGGCAACACTTCGGTGTCGGGGCGTGTGCATGTCAGGAGTGTCGTGCCGGGCTGTCGGCGCGGGCCGATAGGCTGAACGCATGACGCGAGCCGAGCAGCCAACGGCCCCTCAACCGGCCCCCGACGACTCCCTTGTCGCGGACTCACGAGAGCGTGCCGTCCGCGCCCTGCTGCGCCGGCCGCAGCTGAAAAGGCTGTGGAGCGCGCAGCTCGTGGGCGGCGTCGGTGACGTCCTCGCCCTCCTGGTCCTGGTCCTCCTCGCCCTTCAGGCCGCCGTCGCCGAAGGAGCCTTCGGCGGGGGCTACCGGGGAGCGGCGTTCGCAGTGGCGACCGTTTTCGGGGTGCGCATCCTCGCGACGCTGCTGTTCGGTGCCGTACTCCTCGGCCCGCTCACCTCGCTCACCTCGCAGGACGGCCCGCTGGACCGCCGCTGGACGATGGTCGGCGCGGACGGTCTGCGCGCCGCGCTGCTGATCGTGGCGCCGCTGTGGATCGACTGGATGCCCGGGGACGCCCTCGCCGTCCTCCTGGTCACCGCCTTCGTGGCCGGTGTCGCCGAGCGGTTCTGGACGGTGTGCCGCGAGAGCGCCGCGCCCGCGCTGCTGCCCGCCCCGCCCCCGGAGGGCGCGACGGTGCGGCCGCTGCCCGACCACATGGACGCGCTGCGCCGCCTGTCGCTGCGCACCGGCTTCCTCGCGATACCGCTCGCGGCCGTCACCCTCGTCGTCGCGTCCCTGTTCAACAACCTGCTCGGCACCGGCGTCGTCTGGTTCGCCGAACACCAGGCGGCCCTCGCCTCGTACGTCGCGGCCGGACTGTTCGCCGCGTCGCTGTCCGTACTGACCTTCCTGGACCTGCCCGGCACCCGCACGCCCCGCGCCCGGTCGCCGCTGGAGGGCCTGCGCCGCCCCAAGAGCGGCTCCGGTCCCGACAAGGGCCGCACCGGCGCGATGCCGCTGCTGGTGCTCGCGTCGGCCTCCGTCGCCGGCGCCGTGGCGGCCGCGGTCGCCGTGTCGGTGCTGCACGCCAAGGACCTCGGCGGCGGCCCCGTGCTGTACGGCCTCCAGGCCGGCGCCCTGACCGGCGGCGTCGTCGTCGGCATCCGCACGGCGCCCGCCCTGCTGCCCGCCCTGTCGCGCCGCCGGCTGCTCGCGATCGCCCTCGCCTTCACCGGCGTCGCGCTGCTGGCCGCGGGACTCGTCCCGGACGTCACCAGCGTGCTGCTGATCATGGCGCTGGCCGGCGTCGGCGCGGGCCTGGCCGCCAACACCGGGCACACCCTGCTCGACCAGGAGAGCGAGGACCAGCGCCGGGCCCGCACCACCGAGCACCTGCACGCGGTGGTCCGGGTGTTCGTGGCGCTCGGCGCGGTGATCGCCCCGGCCGTGGCCGCGGGCATCGGACCGCACCGGCTGGAGAACGGCCGCTTCGTCTTCGCGCACGGCGGCGCCGCCTTCACGCTGATGCTGGTGGGCGCGCTGCTCCTGCCGGTGGCCGCGCTGGTGCTGGCCAAGGTCGACGACCGTTCCGGGGTGCCGCTGCGGCAGGACCTGCGCGACGCGCTGCTCGGCGGCGACGACCCCGAGCAGAAGCCCGCCGCCTCCGGCTTCTTCATCGCCCTGGAGGGCGGCGACGGCGCCGGGAAGTCCACCCAGGCCGAGGCCCTCGCCGAGTGGATCAGGGGCAAGGGCCACGAGGTCGTCCTCACCCGCGAACCCGGCGCGACACCGGTCGGCAAGCGGCTGCGCTCCATCCTGCTGGACGTCTCCAGCGCCGGCCTGTCGCACCGCGCGGAGGCACTGCTGTACGCCGCGGACCGGGCCGAGCACATCGACACCGTCGTACGGCCCGCCCTGGAGCGCGGCGCCGTCGTCATCACCGACCGGTACATCGACTCGTCGGTGGCCTACCAGGGCGCCGGGCGGGATCTGTCGCCGACCGAGATCGCCCGCATCAACCGCTGGGCGACCAACGGCCTGGTCCCTCAGCTGACGGTCCTCCTCGACGTGTCGCCGGAGACCGCGCGGGAGCGATTCACCGAGGCCCCGGACCGGCTGGAGTCGGAGCCCGCCGAGTTCCACGCGCGCGTGCGGGCCGGTTTCCTCACGCTGGCCGCCGCCGACCCCGGCCGCTACCTGGTGGTCGACGCCGGTCAGGAGCCGGAGGCCGTCGGTGCGGTGATCCGGCACCGGCTGGACCAGGTGCTGCCGCTGTCCGAGGCCGAGATCCAGGCCCGTGAGGAGGCGCGCCGCAAGGCCGAGGAGGAGGCCCGCCGCAAGGCGGAGGAAGAGGCGGCCCGCAAGGCCGAGGAGGAGCGCCTGGAGCGCGAGCGCCAGGAGCAGCTGGCGCGGCTGCGCGCCGAGGAGGAGGAGCGCAAGCGGCGCGAGCTGGAGGAGGCGCAGCGGCGCGAGGCCGAGCGGCAGGCGGAGGAGGCCCGGCAGCGGGCCGAGGAGGCGCGCCGCCGCGCGGAGGAGGAGCACCGGCGGCTGCTCGCCGAGGAGGAGGCGCGCCGCAGGGCCGATGAGGAGCGCCGGCGCAAGCAGGCCGAGGAGGAGGAGCGGCTGCGCGCCGAGGCCGAGGCCGCGCGCCTGGAGAAGCAGCGCAAGGCCGAGGAGGCGCTGCTCCGCGCGGAGGAGGCCAGGCGGCTCGCCGAGCAGGCCGCGGCCGCGGCGGAGGCCGGCCCCAGGACGACGACGGCCCCGGCGGACCCGCGTTCCACCGGGCCCGCATCGGCCCGTCGGGACGTCGACGAGGCCGTGACCGTGCCGACGCCGGTGGTGCAGCCGGACGGCCCGGGCGGCCCCTCCGACGAGACCACGGTGCTGTCCCGGGTGCGGGACGAGGACGCCGGGCAGCGGTCCGGCGACTCCCGGGTGTCCGACGCCGAGGTGACGACCGAACTCCCGAAGCCGCCGGTTCCGCCGGGCGCGGCCGACGAGACGGCGGTGCTGCCGCCGGTTCCGCCGGGCGCCGCGGACGAGACGGCGGTGCTGCCGCCCGTCCGCGGGGACGAGCAGGGGCCCGCGGACCGGGTGCCGCCCGGCTACTTCCGGGACGAGCGCCCGGCGGGCGGCTACGACGGCCACCACGCACCCGAGGGGCCGGAGGACCGTACGCGGGAACTGCCGCAGGTCGACCCGGAGGCCACGCCCCGCCGGCGCCGGCAGCGGCCCGACTGGGCCGAGGAGACCCCGCTGGACGACCTGCCGTCCCTGGCGGACGAACTGCTGGGCCCGCGCGACGACGAGTACGGCGACGAGGGCGGCGGCCGCGGGCGGGGCGGGCGGCGCTGAGCCGCACCGGCACGCGCGGGGCGGCGGTCGTGCACGGGCCGTGGCGGGCCGAGGCTTCGGCGGCGTGCGTGCTGCCGGGGCTTCGGTGACGTACGGGCTCGGGCCGGCCGCGTGGCTCACCGGCGTGGCGTGGCGGCGTACGCGCCGAGGGGCGTCCGCGCCGGGACGTTCCGTGACCGGCGCCGTCGGTGACGGTGGCCGGGTCCGGTCGTTGTCAGTGCCCACCCGCACAATGGATGCCGTAGGACGGACGTGGCGGACGTGACGGAAGGGCGGGCTGACCCATGACCGTGTGGGACGACCTCGTCGGGCAGGAGCGGGTGAGCGAGCAGCTCGCCGCCGCCGCCCGGGACGCCGACGCCCTCGTCACCGCGGCGGCGTCCGACGCGCCCCCGCCCGAGGCGTCGAAGATGACGCACGCCTGGCTGTTCACGGGCCCGCCCGGCGCGGGCCGCAACCAGGCGGCGCGCGCCTTCGCCGCCGCGCTGCAGTGCGTCAGCCCCGACCGCGCCCTCGGCGGATCCCCCGGCTGCGGCTTCTGCGACGGCTGCCACACCGCCCTGGTCGGCACCCACGCCGACGTCAGCTCGGTCGCCGCCGTCGGCTCGGAGATCCTGGTCAAGGACATGCGCGACACCGTCCGCAAGTCGTTCACCTCCCCGGCCAACGGCCGCTGGCAGGTGATCCTCGTCGAGGACGCCGAGCGGCTGAACGAGAAGTCCGCCAACGCCGTCCTCAAGGCCGTCGAGGAGCCCGCGCCCCGCACCGTGTGGCTGCTCTGCGCACCGTCCATCGAGGACGTCCTGCCGACGATCCGCTCCCGCTGCCGCCACCTCAACCTGAGCACGCCGTCGGTGGACGCCGTCGCCGACATGCTCATCAGACGCGAGGGCATCGAGCCGGCCGTCGCCGCGGCCGTCGCCCGCGCCACCCAGGGCCATGTCGACCGGGCCCGCCGCCTGGCCACCGACCCCGCCGCCCGCGAGCGCCGCGCCTCGGTGCTGAAGCTGCCGCTGCGGGTCGAGGACATCGGCGGCGCGCTCAAGGCCGCCCAGGAACTCGTCGACGCCGCCGCGGAGGACGCCAAGCAGCTCGCCGAGGAGATGGACAGCAAGGAGACCGAAGAGCTGAAGGCCGCGCTCGGCGCCGCCCAGGGCGGCCGGCTGCCGCGCGGCACCGCGGGCGCCGTCAAGGACCTGGAGGACATGCAGAAGCGCCGCAGGACGCGCACCCAGCGCGACAGCCTCGACGTCGCCCTGACCGACCTGACCAGCTTCTACCGCGACGTCCTCGCCCTCCAGCTGGGCACCCGGGTCGCGCTCGCCAACACGGACGCCGAGGACGTGCTGGAGCGTCTGGCCCGCGGCAGCTCGCCCGAGGCCACGCTCCGCCGCATCGAGGCGATCGCCGCGTGCGGTGAGGCCCTCGACCGCAATGTGGCCCCGCTCCTCGCGGTGGAGGCGATGACGATGGCCCTCAGAGCCGGCTGAACACTCCCGTCCGCGACCGCGGTGCCCGCTTGACGACGTCACTCGTACGAGGCACAGCATGCGCGCACCGTACTCGTGCGATTGCGGAGAGTTACCATCGCTGTATGGACACAAGGCGCATCCTCCGCAGAACCCGCACCGGAGCCTGTCTGCTCGCCGCCGTCGCGCTGCTGACCTCCGGCTGCTCCTTCGGGAGCACGACGCGTCCCGTCGGCTCGGCGGCGGCCGCGGCGGAGGAGGTGCCCGCCCTCACCCCGCTGCCCCGCTCCACTCCCGCGGCCCTCGAGCCGTACTACGAGCAGAGGCCCGCCTGGCGGGACTGCGGCGCCCCCGGTTTCCAGTGCGCCACGCTGAAGGCCCCGCTCGACTACGCCGAACCGTCCGCCGGTGACGTCCGCCTCGCCGTGGCCCGCAAGAAGGCCACCGGCCCGGGGAAGCGACTGGGCTCCCTGCTGGTCAACCCCGGCGGGCCGGGCGGCTCGGCGATCGGCTACCTCCAGGCGTACGCCGGTGTCGGCTATCCGGCCGGCGTGCGCGCCCGCTACGACATGGTGGCCGTCGACCCCCGGGGCGTGGCCCGCAGCGAACCCGTCGAATGCCTCGACGGGCCCGCGATGGACGCGTACACGCGCACGGACGTCACCCCGGACGACGCCGGGGAGATCGACACGCTGGTCGCGGCGTACAAGAAGTTCGCCGAGGGCTGTGGTGCGGACGCGCCGAAGCTGCTGCGCCATGTGTCGACCGTCGAGGCGGCCCGCGACATGGACATCGTGCGGGCCGCGCTGGGCGACCGGAAGCTGCACTACGTCGGCGCCTCGTACGGCACGTTCCTCGGCGCGACCTACGCCGGACTGTTTCCGCACCGGGCGGGCCGTCTCGTCCTGGACGGCGCCGTGGACCCCTCACTGCCCGCGCGGCGGCTCAACCTCGAACAGACGGCGGGCTTCGACACGGCGTTCACCGCCTTCGCGAAGGACTGCGTCCGGCAGAGCGACTGCCCGCTCGGCGGCCGTGGCACCACGCCCGCGCAGGTCGGCGAGCGCCTCAAGGCGTTCTTCGCCGGCCTCGACACCCGGCCGGTCCCCACCGGCGACGCCGACGGCCGCAACCTCACCGAGTCGCTGGCGACGATGGGCGTGATCGCCGCCCTGTACGACGAGAGTGCCTGGCAGCAGCTCCGCGAGGCGCTGACCGCCGCGATGCGCGAGAAGGACGGCGCCGGACTCCTGGTCCTCGCCGACGGCTACTACGAACGCGGTGCGGGCGCCGACTTCAGCAACCTGATGTTCGCCAACGCGGCCGTCAACTGCCTCGACCTGCCGCCCGCCTTCGACTCGCCGGACGAGGTGCGGCGGGCCCTGCCCGACTTCCGCAAGGCGTCCCCGGTGTTCGGCGAGGGCCTCGCCTGGGCCTCGCTGAACTGCGCGTACTGGCCGGTGCGGGCCACGGGTGAGGCGCAGCGCATCGAGGCGAAGGGCGCCGCCCCGATCGTCGTCGTCGGCACCACCCGCGACCCGGCGACCCCGTACCGCTGGGCCGAGGCCCTCGCCGGCCAGCTGTCCTCGGCCCGCCTGCTCACCTACGAGGGCGACGGCCACACCGCCTACGGCCGCGGCAGCGACTGCATCGACTCCGCGATCAACGCCTACCTGCTCGACGGCACCCCGCCCACGGACGGCAAGCGCTGCTCATAGTCGGTACGACCACCCGGAGGCGGCCACTCCGGCCCGCCTCCGGGGCTGGTACGAAGCACCTCCGGAAACTGTGTAGACTTACCGGCGTTGCTGATCGCACCATGGTGCGCAGCGCGCCGCCTTAGCTCAGATGGCCAGAGCAACGCACTCGTAATGCGTAGGTCTCGGGTTCGAATCCCGAAGGCGGCTCCAGGCAGAGGCCAGATCACGTAGCTCGTGGTCTGGCCTCTTGTGTTGCTCGGGCGTGAGGCGCCGCACGGGCGGGCCTGCCGCGGGGCGGTCTCCGTCCCGCGCGTGCAGGCCGTGGCCGCCCGGTGTGCCGACGCGGTGTGGGCCGGTCGGCTTCGCATGGTGACCAGGGCCACCGCCGTCATCGCCGCCTGCATGTCCCGGATCGCCTTCTGCGCACTCTCACCCGCCCACTGCCCTGCGGAAATCTCCTTCATCCGTGGCGCGACCTCCTTGCGCGGCAGGCCGGGGCGGGCCAGGCGGTGCAGCTGGGCACGGTGGAGCAGTGCGACGAGGCCGGCCGATCGGTCGTCGGGCCGGGCGTGGCGCAGGACCAACTCCTCGAGCCGTCTTCGCAGTTCGCGCTCGACCGTGCCGTCCGACGCGGGGAACCGCCGCACCGGCCGGTGTGTGCCGGCCGGGGCGGGAGGTCGGCGTCACTGCGGCGTGCGGTCGGGGGCCGTGGTGGTGGCGGTGTCCGTGGCGGTGGCGGTGTGGAGGCCGGAGCAGAGGAGGTCGAATGCGCGGGCCGCGGCTGCGGCGATGCTGTCGCGGGCGTCCGTCGGTGGTTCGCCGGACAGGATGCGTTGTCGCAGTTCGCGCAGGGCGGCCCGGTGTGTGCCGGCGACGGCGCCTGCGAGGAGGGCGAGCAGCGCGGTGTCGGCCCTGCTCGGTCCGGTGGCGGTCGGCGGGTGTGCGGCCAGAGCGGTCGCCAACGCGGCCTCGGCGCGTTCGCCGATCTCGCGTTCGCGGGCGAGCAGTGCGGCGCTGTCGTGGATGACCTGCCAGAACCGGGGTGCCTCGGGATGGAAGCCGAGTGCGGGGTCGTCGTGCCGCAGGGCGGTCAGCAGGTCGTCGCGGACGGCCTCCACCGGGCAGGTGCCGGGCGCGCGGTCGCGTACCAGTGCGGCGAGGTGGCCCTCGACCTCCGCCTGGCGGTCGAAGAAGAGGTCTTCCTTGGTGGGGAAGTAGTTGAACACGGTGTTCGTGGAGACGCCTGCGTGCCGGGCCACCTCGGCGACCGTGACCTGGTCGAAACCGTGCTCCAGGAACAGCGGCAGGGCCGCGTCGGCGATCGCCGTGCGGGTCTGCCGCTTCTTCAGCTCTCGAAGTCCCATGCCCCGGATGATAGTGTCACTGAAAAATTGGAGTGACACCAAAAATTAGGTGAGGGGGCATGACTTTGCGTTTCGGCATCTATCCCGGTGGGGTCCTGGGCGACGAGCAGGGCATCGTGCATCCGGTCCGTCCGGATGAGCCCGACCGCATCAGCGAGGCGCTCGACGCGCTCCAGGGCGACGCGGCCACCCTGTCGGTGCGCGCCTACCGTTCGTTCGCGGCGACGGCGGTGCCGTTACCGCCCGCGCCCGCCGATCCCGCGGCGTATCTCCGGCGTGGCCGCACGCTGGACCTCGTGCTGCAGTTCCGTGAGCCGTCCGGGGCGTTGGACGGGTGGCCGGAGTTCGTCCGTGAGGCCGTCCGCGCCGGCGGGCCGGGTCTGGCGTCCGTCCAGATCTGCGAAGAGCCCAACGCCGACCTGCCCGTGCTCGACGGCAGCACGCCCAATGTGCTGACCGCGCTCGTCGAGGGAGTGGTCGCGGCCAAGCGGGAGGCCCGCGCCCTGGGCAGCGACCTGGAGGTCGGCTTCAACGCCGTGCCGACCTTCGACCCGGCCGACACCTTCTGGTCCGACCTCGGTGCCCTGGCCGACGACCGCTTCCGGCGGAGCCTCGACTACGTCGGCCTGGACTTCTTCCCGGACGTGTTCCGTCCCGTCGCCGCCGGGCAGTTGGCCGATGCGGTCACCGCGGTGCTCACCGCGTTCCGGCGCGACGACCTGCCGCGGGCCGGCATCCCCGGCAGCGTCCCGATCCGCGTCTGCGAGAACGGCTGGCCCACCGGCCCGGGCCGCAGCGAGCGACGGCAGTCCGCGGTACTCGAAACCGTCGTACGGACCGTGGATGCTCTCGCCGCCGACCTGAACATCGACGGATACTCCTTCTTCTCGCTGCGGGACGCCGACAGCAGTGCCGAAGGGCTCTTCCACGGTTTCGGTCTCCTGCGCGACGACTACACACCCAAGGCGGCCTTCGACACGTACCGGCGCCTCATCGAGGAGCTGCGGTGACACGGCTACGTCGACACCGACGGCCTTGACCGGCCGTTGCCCGGAAGCGGCCCGGGATTTTCCCCGCGGGCAAGGCCGCCGCTGAAGCCGTGCGGAGCGGTGGACGGGGAGAGGGAGGGGACGAGGGGCCCGGTCGTTCGTGTCCGGCGACCGGGGGTCCCTCGTGGGACGGATCGGGCCACGGCAGCGACACTCCCCCGAGCTGCGCGTTCTACGCGCGCACCCCCGGGCCGGATCCGTTGTAGTGATCACATCAGATCTTGCCAACGGGTCGCTAACATGTGGCCAATGGTTCTCCGTTCGGGCACCCGGAAGGCAGTGGTGCGACGTGACACGGCGCGGGCTGCGGTTCGGACTGCTCGGGGTGCCGGTCCTCTTTGACGGCGACCCCGGGGACGATCGACCCGGCGAGGACGGGTGCGCGGGGGCCGTCCGGAGCATCGGCAGTCCCAAGATGCGTACGCTCCTCGCCGCCCTGCTGCTCGACGCCGGGCGCGTCGTCTCCGTCGAGGCGCTGAAGGACGCGATGTGGGGCGGGGCGCCGCCCGCCTCCGCGCAGCCCTCGCTGCACAACCACGTGGCCCGGTTGCGACGACTGCTCGACGATCCGGAACGGCTCGTCACCGTGCCCACCGGGTATGTGCTGCGGGTCGGCGAGGGCGAGCTGGACGTCCAGGTCTTCGACGCCCGCACCGCCGCCGCGCGCGCCGCGCACGCCCGACGGGACTGGGCGCGGGTGGTGCGCGAGTGCACGGCCGCGCTCGCGCTGTGGCGGGGGACGCCGCTGGCCGGACTGCCGGCGGAGGTCGGCGGATACGCCCTGGTGCGGCGGTTGCGGGAGGCCCGGCTGCTGCTCCTGGAATGGCGGTACGACGCCGAACTCGCCCTCGACGGCGGGCGACTGGCCGGACTCGTGCCCGAACTGGCCGCGCTGGCCGCCGAGTATCCGCTCAGGGAGGGATACCACCGGCAGTTGATGCTCGCCCTGCACCGCACCGGCCGCCAGGCGGAGGCGCTGGTGGTCCACCGTGATCTGCGGGCCCGCCTCGTGGAGGAACTCGGCGTCGAGCCGGGTCGGGCCGTACGCGAGGCCCATGTGGAGGTGCTGCGGGGGAGCGGCGAGGGGGCGTGCGACGAACGTCCTGGAGGCTCGGAAGGGTCGGGAGGGAGTGCGTGCCCTGAGGGGCTTGCAGGCGTCGGAGGCCACAGCGGTGGCCCCGGAGTTTCCGTCAGCAGCTCCGGAGTTGCCGGGCTTTCCGAAGCTGCCGGAGTTCCTGGGGTACCCGGGGTTCCCGGAGACGGGGTTTCCGGAGGCCCGGGAGGTCCGGGAGATCGAGGAGGTGCCGGAGGTGCGGGTGAGGGTGGCGTTGCGGGGGACGGAGGTGGTGGGTCCGGGCCGGCCGCGGGTGTGTCCGCCGTGCCGCGGCCCGCGCAACTGCCGCCGCCACCGGCCCATTTCACCGGCCGTACCGACGTACGGGACGAACTGCTGCGGGTGCTCACCCGGCGGCCGCGGCCGGCGGTGCCCGCCGTCGCCGTCATCAGCGGTACGGCCGGAGTCGGCAAGAGCGCACTGGCGCTGCATGTCGCGCATATGCTGACGGAACGTTTCAGCGATGGGCAGCTCCACATCGGCCTGCACGGCGCGACCCCCGGCACGGCGCCCCTCACCCCGGCCCAGGCGCTCACCGCACTCCTCCGCGACCTCGGAACCGCGCCCCGCGACATTCCCGAACACCCGGCGTCGGCGGCGGCGTTGCTGCGCTCCCTGCTCGCGCCGACCCGCACGCTGCTGGTGCTGGACGACGCCGTGAACGCCGCCCAGGTACGTCCGCTGCTGCCGGCCGGCACCGGCTGCGCGGTGATCGTCACCAGCCGCTCACCGCTCGCCGCCCTCGACGGTGCCGCCCGCTTCCCGCTCGGCCCGCTGTCCGGCGAGGAGAGCGCCGCCCTGCTGCGCGCGGCTTCCGGACGGGACGGGCTGGACGCCGGGCACCCCTTGGTCGCGCTCACCGGCCGTCTGCCGCTGGCCCTGCGGATCGTCGCGGCCCGGCTGGCCGCGCGCCGGGCCCTCACCCCGGACGTGCTGGCCGGCCAACTGTCCGCCGCCGACAGCCGGTTGTCGCACCTGGAGTACGACGACCTCAGTGTCCGGCGTTCGCTGGCCGTCGCGCTCGACGCGCTCGCCGCCTCCGACCGCGAGGCCGACCGCGACGCGGCCCTCGCCCTGTGCCGCATCGGCGCCCTGGACCTGCCCGGCTACGGTGTGCCGCTGCTGGCCCGGCTCATCGGCACCGACGAGCCCCGGGCCGAGGCCGCGCTGGACCGGCTGGTCGACGTCGCCCTCATGGAGGAGACCGCGTACGGCCGTTACGTCCCGCACGACCTGGTCCGCGACTTCGCCCGGGAGCGTGCCGCCGACGCCGACGCCGACGCCGACGCCGACGCCGACGCCGACGCCGACGCCGACGCCGACGCCGACGCCGACGGCACCGGCGGCGACCCGTCGTGATCGCCCTGCGCTGGTACGCCGCCGTCGCCGCACGCATGCTCACCGCGATCGGCGGACCCGGCCACGACCAGGACGACCGCCGCCGCCCGACACCGTTGCAGCCGCCCGAGCACACGGCTCACGTCGGCACCGTCGCCCCGTTCGCCGACGCCGCGGCGGCCCTCGCCTGGGGCGACCGGGAACTGGAGAACATCGTCACCCTGGTGGAGCGCCACACAGAACCGTCCGGCCCGCCGGACCAGTTCGGCCCGCCCCGCCTGCCGGACCAGTCCGGCCCTTCCCGTACTTCCGACCACCGAGCCGTTCACGTCTCCGTGCTGTTCTGTCGCCTTCACCCCTATCTGCTGCGCCGGGGCCGTGTCGCCGAGACGGAGGTGCTGGGGCGGGCCGCGTTGCGTGTGGCGCGGCGGCTCGGGGACGAGGTGGCGGAGGCGTACGCGCTCGGCGACCTCGCGGGACGGCACTTCCTCACCGGCCGACGGGGCGACGCCCTCGACCTGACCGACCGAGACCGCCCGGCCGGATGATCACTTGGCGTCGGCGTAGCACTCCACCACCGCCGTCGTGAACGGGAACCGCACCGGCGTCTCGCCGAACGTCAGCCGGCCGGCGAGGTCGGCGGCCTCCCGGATCGCCGTCACCACTGCCTCCGCCTCCTCCTCGGGACAGTGCACGATCACCTCGTCGTGCTGGAAGAAGACCAGTTCGGCGGCCATGCCGTTCAGGGTCTGCCGCAGCGCGGCGAGCAGCAGCAGCGCCCAGTCGGCCGCGCTGCCCTGGACCACGAAGTTGCGGGCGAAGCGGCCGCGGGCGCGGGCGTCGGTCGAGGCGTAGCCGGGTGTCCAGGGGCGGGAGTCCTCGTCGGACGCCGCCGGAATGCCCGCCTCCTCGACCGCGTCGTCCGTCGCACGCGCGGCCGGCGGGCAGGTGCGGCCCAGCCAGGTCCGTACGAGCCGGCCCTCCTCGCCCGCCCGGGCGGCCTCGTCGACGAACGCCACGGCCTTCGGGAAGCGGCGTCTGAGAGCGGCGAGGTTCTTCAGGCCGTCGCCGGAGGTCTGGCCGTAGACCGCGCCGAGGACGGCGAGTTTGGCCTGCGCGCGGTCTCCGGAGAAGGCGCGGTCGGACACCGACTGGTACAGGTCGGTCTCCCGGCCGGCCACCTCCATCAGCCCGGGGTCGCGGGAGATCGCCGCCAGGACCCGCGGCTCCATCTGGTCGGCGTCGGCGACGACGAGCCGCCAGCCCGGGTCGGCGACGGCCGCGCGGCGGATCACCTTGGGGATCTGCAGGGCGCCACCGCCGTTGGTCACCCAGCGGCCGGTCACGGTGCCGCCCGCGAGGAACTCGGGCCGGAAGCGGCCCTCGCGCACCCAGTCCTGGAGCCAGGACCAGCCGTGGGCGACCCAGATGCGGTACAGCTTCTTGTACTCCAGCAGCGGTTTCACGGCCGGGTGGTCGACGGACTCGATCTCCCAGCGGCGGGTGGAGGTGACCTTGATCCCGGCCTGCGCGAAGGCCTTGACGACGTCGGCCGGCAGGTCGGGCCGCACCCGTCGGCCGAAGGCGGCGGACCCCTCCTCGGCGAGCTCGGCCAGCCGGCGCGGCTCGCCGCCGCCCGCGTACCGCTCGCCGAGCAGGTCGTGCAGGACCGCGCGGTGCACGTCCGCCCGCCAGGGCAGTCCCGCGCGGTTCATCTCGGTGGCCACCAGCATCCCCGCCGACTCGGCGGCCGTCAGCAGCCGCATCCGGTCGGGGCGCGCGGTCGCGTCCGTCCGCCGCAGCTGCTCGGCGTAGACCGCGAGGAGGTCCGTCAGCGGCAGCGGGATGCCCTGGGGCTCGAACAGCGGCGACTGGGCGCCCGGTTCGGCCGCCCGCTGCGGCGGATCGGGCGGTACGGGGCCGCCGCGCAGCCGGGCCAGCGCGGCCGCGGCCGAACGGGGTTCCCCGTACCGCCCCTCGTGGCCGAGCAGGAGCGTCTCGGCGGCCTCGATGTCGTACGCCCGCTCCACTCGCACCCCCGTGGCGAGCAGGCGCGGGTAGACCTCGGCGGTGGACCGCCACACCCACCGCGTGACGCCGGGACGGCTCCGCACGGCCTCGGCGGGATCCGCCTCCCGCCGTACCGGGCCGGCGGGCAGCCCGTCCGGACCGAGGGGGGCGACGTCCACGCCACCGTCCTCGGCCGGAGCGAGCGCCCACCGGTCGGTCATGCGGCGAGTGTGGCAGGAGGGTCTGACAATCCGTCCCGACCTGCGCTTCCTTTCGGCCGCAGGCGCCTTCGGCAGTCAGTCCTCCGATGCCGTGCCGGGCCCGGCCGCCTCCTCCGTGGGCGCGGCGGTGAACCGGGCGAGCGCCTCGGCGACGTACCGCTCGATGGCGGCCTTGTCGATGCCCAGGCCGCTCAGGAGGCCCTCGCCGTTCTCGTGTTCGAGCAGGGCGAGCAGGAGGTGCTCGGTGCCGATGTAGTTGTGGCCGAGGCGGAGGGCCTCGCGGAAGGTGAGTTCCAGGACCTTCTTGGCCGCCGGGCCGTACGGCACGAGGTCGGGGGCGTCCTCGACGGCCGGCGGGAGCGCGGCGCGCGCGGCCTCGCGGACCGCCTCCACGCTGACGCCCTGTTCGGTGAGGGCCAGCACCGCGAGGCCCTGCGGCTCGGCCAGCAGGCCGAGGACCAGGTGCTCGGGGAGGCCCTCGGCGTTGCGCGCCTTGCGGGCCTCGTTGTGCGCGGCCATGACGGTGTTGCGGGCGCGGGGAGTGTAGCGGCTGAAGCCCTGGCCCGGGTCGAGGTCGGTGCCCTCCTTCGGTACGAAACGCTTCTGGGCGGCCTGCCGGGTGACGCCCATGCTCCGGCCGATGTCCGTCCAGGAGGCGCCCGAACGCCGGGCCTGGTCCACGAAGTGGCCGATCAGGTGGTCGGCCACGTCGCCGAGGTGCTCGCCGGCGAGCACCGCGTCCTGGAGCTGTTCGAGGGGTTCCTCGTGGACCTTCTTGATGGCCGCGATGAGGTCGTCGAGACGTACGGATGACGTGATGGCTGGGTTCGTCGACATGTGTCAACCGTAAGTTGACAGTAGGGGGGTGTCAACCCTTGGTTGACACTTTCGGGTGGTGGGCCGCGGCATGGCACGATCGGGCCGTGAGCACGTCCAGCACCGTCGACCGCGCCCTCGAAGCCGCCCTCTACGACGCCACCGACGCCGCCCTCGACACCGGCGCCTCCCTGCTCGCCGCCGACCCGGCGGCCGACGCCGAACTCGCCCGGCGCGGCGAGGAGTTCGTGGCATCCGCCTGGCGGCGCGGCTGGCAGCCCGCCGACGTCGTACGGATCGTCCGGCGCGAACTGGACGAGGTGCACGTCCGGATCGTCTCGGCGCTGATCCGCGCGCAGGCGCCGCGCGACGACCGGCCCCGCGGCCCCCGCTGGCAGGCCCAGCTCGACGCGCTGGACCCGGAACCCGCCCCGCGCGGTGACCGTTTCTCGTACGCCACGGCCGTGCTGGAGCTGTACCGCCTGCTGCTGCGCCTGCCCGCCCTCGAACCCCTGGACGAGGCGGTGGACCCGGGCCCGCGCGAGCGGCGGCCGGAGCCGCGGATGCTCGGCCGCATCCGCGCGCTGCTCGCCAAGGCGGAGGCGACCGGTTTCCCCGAGGAGGCGGAGGCGCTCAGCGCCAAGGCGCAGGAGCTGATGGCGCGGCACAGCGTGGACGAGGCGCTGCTCGCCGCGCGGACGCCGGCCGCCGAGACGCCGGACGCGTGCCGGATCGGCGTGGAGCCGCCGTACGAGCAGGCCAAGGCGGTGCTGCTGGACGCGGTGGCCGGGGCCAACCACTGCCGGGCCGTGTGGAACGAGGCGCTCGGCTTCTCCACCGTGGTCGGCTTCGCCGGTGACCTGGAGGCGGTCGAACTCCTCTACACCTCGCTGCTGGTGCAGGCCACCACGGCGATGACCAGGGCGGAAGCCGCGCAGCGGGCCGGCGGAAGGAAGCGGACGAAGACCTTCCGGCAGTCCTTCCTCGCCTCCTACGCGCACCGCGTGGGCACGCGCCTCGCCGCCGTCGCCGAAGCGCAGGTGAGCGGCGATCTGCTCCCGGTGCTCGCCTCCCGTGCGGTCGCGGTCACCGACCGCACGGACCGGCTGTTCCCGGAGACGACGACCACGCGGCTGCGCGGGGTGAGCGACGCGGCGGGCTGGGAGGAAGGCGCACGGGCGGCCGACGACGCGCAGGTCAGGGCCCGGCCCCACCTGCCGGGCAAGGGCTCCTAGGGTCGGCCGGGGACCGTGCTAGTCGCCCGCCTGCTGGTACGCGCTCACGGAGACCTTGTGGCCGCCGCTCACCTCGGCCGCGACCGGGCCGTACGACCAGCGGAAGGTGCGGATGCCGGGGTCACCGGTGTCGCCGGGGAGGCCGACGCGCAGGTGCTCGGCGTCGAAGGAGCCGTCGCCGGGCGTGCCGCGTTCGTAGGTGAGGGTGAAGGACGCGGAGCCGCCCTTCGCCAGCGTCAGTTTCTGGGCCCTGGCACCCTCGGTGGGCCGCACCTCGACGGCGGAGGTGTCGGCGGGGCCGGCCAGCCGCACCTCGGGGAAGCCGTCCAGGGTGCAGGGCGCGCCCCGGTTGGTGACGCTCACGGGAACCTCGCCGGTGTCCCCGGCGGCCGGGGCGACGCTCGCGGGCCCGACCTCCATGTCCACTGCGCCGGGCGAACAGGCGGTGCTCCGCGGCTTCGCGTCGGCGTCCGCCCGGCCGCCGTCGTCGGTGTCGCAGGCGGTCAGCAGGAGGAGTGCGGCGAGGGCGGGTACGGCGATCGGCGTGGCGCGCATGAGTGGTCCTCCGGGGTCGTGGACGTGCCCGTGGATCATCATCACGCACCCGCCGCCGCTCCGTCGCCGAACCGGCCGCCGGGGCCCGTCGTGGGCATCGGCCCGCCCTACGACCCCAGCCCGGCCGTCGGCAGCCCCGTCGGCAGCTCGGCGCCGTCGGCCTTGGTGTAGGTCTCGGTGCCGAGGGGGCCGTCCCAGGTGACCTTCAGGGAGCTGCCGCCGACGGAGTCGACGGTGCCGTTGGTCCGGTCCTCGTTGCCGTCGGAGCACTTCAGGCGGATCGAGTGGGTCCCGGCGCTCTGCCGTGCGGTGCCGCTGCACACGGTGCCGCCCGTGGCGAACAGGGCCGCCTTCTCTCCGTTGAACATCAGGGCCACGGCCCTGCCGCCGGCGGTGGTGAGCCAGCTGCCCTCCAGCTCGCCGGCCGGGGCGCCGCTCGGCCCGGAACCGCCGTCGGTGCCACCGGAGTCCGTGGCCGACGGGGCGGGGGCGGCCGTGGACTCGTCCGAGTCGCCGGAACCGTCCCCGCCGCACGCCGTCAGCGCGAGCGCTCCGGCCACGCCCAGGGCCGCCGCCGCGGCCCGGACGCGCCGGGAGCGCACCCCGCGTGGTGCCGGCGATGCGGACGCGTTCGTCACCGAAGCCGAAGTCACTGCAAGCCCCCTAGCTGTTGCCGGCCCCGTCGGCCGGACGACCGCAGTCAGCTAACAGGAACCACCGGGCGGCCCACCAGCCCTCCGTGACGCACTTCGCACCCGCACGGGCACCGGCCGGGAAGCGCTGCGCGGGCGGCTACCAGGACGACTTGCGCACGCCCGGCAGGTATCCCGCGTGGGCCTGTTCCCGCAGGCTCACGCGGGAGAGTCCGAACGCGCGGAAGTACCCGCGCGGGCGGCCGTCCACCTGGTCGCGGTTGCGCACGCGCGTGGCGCTCGCGTCGCGCGGCTGACGGCGCAGTTCGCGCTGCGCCTCCGCCCGTTCCTCGGCCGTGCTGGACGGCCGCCGGATGATCTCCTTCAGCTCCGCCCGTCGCGCGGCGTACCGCGCGACGACCTCCTGGCGCCGGTCGTTCTTCGCGATCTTGCTCTTCTTCGCCATGCCTGTTCTCCGTCGGTTCCTCGGTCGCCGTCCTCGTCCCGGTGTCGTGCGTCAGACCTTCACGCCGCGTGCGCGGATGCGGGCCACCGCCGCCTCGACGCCGATGGTGTCGACGGTCTTGACGGCCCGCGCGCTCAGCCGCAGCCGTACGTGACGGTTCTCGCTGGGCAGCCAGTAGCGCTTGGTCTGGATGTTCGGGTCGAAGCGGCGGGACGTGCGCCGGTGCGAGTGGGAGATCCGGTTGCCGAAGCCCGGCTGGGCGCCGGTGAGCATGCAGTGCGCGGACACGGGTGATGCACCTCTCTCGAACGTCGTTCCCACTCCATTATGTAAATGGGAATCATTTTCAGTAAGGTACCAGCATGGCACGCAACGAACTCCGTCCGGTCATCAAGCTCCGGTCCACCGCCGGCACCGGCTTCACCTACGTGACCCGCAAGAACCGCCGCAACAACCCCGATCGCCTGACGCTGCGCAAGTACGACCCGATCGCCGGACGGCACGTCGACTTCCGAGAGGAGCGCTGAACACCGCCATGCGCAAGGGAATCCACCCCGCCTACGGCCCCGTCGTCTTCCGCGACCGCGCCGCCGGGCACGCCTTCCTCACCCGCTCCACCATGACGAGCGAGAAGACCATCGAGTGGGAGGACGGCCACACCTACCCGGTCGTCGACGTCGAGATCTCGAACGTCAGCCACCCCTTCTACACCGGCACCGCGCGCGTCATGGACACCGCGGGCCGCGTCGAGCGCTTCGAGCGCCGGTACGGCAAGCGAGGTGCGGCGTGACAATGTCCGTGGCCGTCGTCGGCGGCCTGCACGCCGACGCCCGCAGGGCCGCCGTGGCGCGTCTGCTCGCCGACGTGCCCGGCAGCGTCGTGCTCCACCACGACCTGGAGACGGCCACCGCGGGCACGGTCGTACGGACCGTGCGCGACGCCACCGGTGTGCTGTCCGCGGGCGAGGCGCCTCTCGTCAACGACTGCGCCTGCTGCGCCCTGCGCGAGGACCTCGTGCCCGAGCTGGAACGGCTCGCGGACGCCGGGGACACTCCGCTCGCCGTCGTCGAACTGTGGGACTCCGTCGAGCCGAAGGCCATGGCGGAGGTCGTCGCCGCCGGCGGCTTCACCGTCACCGCGGTGATCACCGCCGTCGACCCGGCCCTGCTGCTGCCGTACCTGGCCAACGGCGACGACCTCGCCGACGGCGGCCTCGCCGCCGCGCCGTCCGACCAGCGCACGGTCGCCGACACCTTCGCCCGCCAGCTGGAGTACGCCCCCGTCCTGGCCGTCGCCGACTCACCGGAGGCCGACGAGGAGGACCACGAGCTGCTCACCCAGCTGCACCCGACGGCCCGCCGGGTCCCGATCGACCGGCCGGCGGACGGCTCCGCTCCGCTCGCCGCGGCCGCGCTCGCCGGCTTCGACGTGGAGGCGGCCGCCGCCGCCCAGCACCCGGCCTGCGCGCTGCTGCCCGCCGAGGCCGACGCGCACGGTGTCGCCACCCTCGTCTGGCACCGGCGCCGCCCCTTCCACCCCGAGCGCCTGTATGCCGCGCTGGAGGACCTGACCTGCGCCGCGGCGCGCAGCCGCGGCCGGTTCTGGCTCGCCGACAAGCCGGACACGCTGTACCACTGGGACGCGGCCGGCGGCGCCCTGTGCGTGGAGAGCGCCGGGCCCTGGCTGGGCGCGCTGCCGGACGCCGCCTGGGAGATGGTCCCGCCGGTGCGCCGCGCCGCGGCCGCCCTGGACTGGCACCCCGAGCACGGCGACCGCTGCCAGCACCTCGTCTTCACCTCACCCGGCCTCGACCGCGACGGGCTCGAACAGCTCCTGGAGTCCTGCCTGCTGACCGACGCCGAGTACGCCGCCGGGCCCGACGCCTGGCAGCGGCTGCCCCACTCCTTCGACACCCTCCTGGAGGTCTGACCGTCATGCCCCGCAAGTCCGAGCGCCGTCCCGCCAAGACCCGCCCCAACCCCCTCGACCAGGCCGGGATCACGTACATCGACTACAAGGACACCGATCTGCTGCGGAAGTTCATCTCCGACCGGGGCAAGATCCGCAGCCGCCGCGTCACCCGGGTGACGTCCCAGCAGCAGCGGCAGCTGGCGAGGGCGATCAAGAACGCCCGGGAGATGGCGCTGCTGCCGTACTCGACCCGCTGACGGAGAACACGCCGTACTCGACCCCCTGACGGAGAAAAACCCCCGCCGCCCGGCATGAGGAGGCGACAAAGGGAAACACGATGGAACACGGGGGGCTTTCCGCGCGTCTCCATGGAGAGCGGGGTTCGTCAAAGGTCCGTCAAAGCGGGTGCGGCAGCACCGTCCACGCTGTAACCGCGACAACACCCCGCGTGCACGTGCATCTGCCCATGCATCAGCACATGAACAAAGCTATGATCCGGGTCAGTTGACCACTGCATCAATGGCCACACCAGCCAGTGCACCAGCGGGGAGCGACCTGTGGACCACGACGTGTACGACGGTGACGGGTACGAGGGTGCCGACGCGTCCGGCGTGTACAACGGCATGGCGGCCACCAGGCTCGACGGCGTGGCCTGGCAGAAGAGCCGGCACAGCAATTCGCAGGGGTCGTGCGTGGAGTTCGCCCGGCTGCCCGGCGGAGAGGTGGCCGTGCGCAACTCCCGCTTCCCCGACGGTCCCGCGCTGGTCTACACCCGCGCGGAGATCGAGGCGATGCTGCTGGGCGTGAAGGACGGCGAGTTCGACCACCTCGTCGCCGGCTGACCCGTCCGCGGCACTCGGCGCGGGACCACCCGTGCTCCGGGCGTGCCGCGTTGCGCCCCCTCGTGCGGTACGGGAGTGACCGGACGGCACGGAGTGGCCGGAGGTGCCCGGCAGGTGGAGGTGCCCGGCAGGCGGAGACGCGCGGCAGGCGGAGTCGCGCGGAAAGCCGCGCCGTCCGGGAAGCCGCGCTCCGTCCGACGCCGGGAATGCCGCGTTCCGTCAGGCGCCAGGAGCCCCGCGTTCCGTCAGGCGCCGGGAACGGTCCGGCCGGCGGGGCCCTGGAGCCGGAACAGGGCCCAGACCACCTTGCCGCTGAGCGCGCCCGCCATCGGGTGCCAGCCCCAGCTGTCGCTGAAGGAGTCGACCAGGAACAGGCCGCGTCCCGACTCGGCGGAGAAGTCGTCCGAGTCGCGGGCCACGGGACTCTCGTCGCTGGGGTCGCGCACCGCGCACACCAGGCGCTCGGTCCAGCGCAGCAGGTGCAGCCGTACCGGCGGGTCCTGGGCCGTCAGGCGGGAGGTGTTGGCGGGCAGGGCGTGCCGCAGGGCGTTGGTGACCAGTTCGGAGACCACCAGGCACACGTCGTCGAAGCGGTCGCCCAGGTCCCACTGGTCGAGGGTCTTGCGGGTGAACTGCCGGGCTTCGCGCACCGCTTCGTAGCGGGCGGGGAGGGCGCAGGAGGCGGCGTCGGAGGCGGCCGCGAGGTTCAGCGGCGGAAGGCCCTGCCGTAACGGCTCGAGCATGGTCGATCCATTCGTCCCCATGCGAGGCACTCCCGGGATTCGCGGTCGTAGCGATGCGGCGGTGGTGCGGAGACCATGGTTTCGGATGCTTACAGCAGATGCAAGGGCAGATGCACGTGCAGCTGTCCGAATTCGACCTGCCCGTACGATTTTGTTGGCCAATTTTTCCGTCATCTTCTCCTCTCCGCCGGGCTGTCCCCTGCCTCCGCCTTGCTGCCCCTTGCTCCCTGCCGGCCACTCCCGGGCTCCCCGCCGTGCTTCACCCACGCCCCTTCCGTGCTCCTTCCTGCTCGTTGTCCCCCGGCTCGATCCCGTTTGCGTAATCGCACGAGTACTGCTCGAAGTGTTTTAGTGGCAGACTTCGGGCCCTGAAGACGTTGGGGAGGCTGGCGAACGTGAGCGCGGGAGAGCCGGGATCGGTGGTGCGGCGCATGCTGCTCGGATCACAACTCAGGCGACTGCGTGAGGCGCGGGGGATCACGCGTGAGGCGGCGGGTTACTCGATCCGCGCCTCCGAGTCGAAGATCAGCCGGATGGAGTTGGGCCGGGTGAGCTTCAAGACCAGGGACGTCGAGGACCTGCTGACGCTGTACGGCATCACGGACGAGCAGGAGCGCACCTCGCTGCTCTCCCTCGCCCGCGAGGCCAACGTCGCGGGCTGGTGGCACAGTTACTCGGACGTGCTGCCCAGCTGGTTCCCCACCTATGTGGGACTGGAGGGCGCGGCCTCGCTGCTGCGCGCCTACGAGGTGCAGTTCGTGCACGGCCTGCTGCAGACCGAGGACTACGCCCGCGCGGTGGTGCGGCGCGGCATGAAGGGCGCGAGCGAGGAGGACGTCGAGCGCCGGGTGGCGCTGCGCCTGGAGCGGCAGAAGTACCTGGTCTCGGAGAACGCCCCCGAGTTCCACGTCGTCCTCGACGAGGCCGCCCTGCGCCGGCCGTACGGCGACCGCGCGGTGATGCGCGGCCAGCTCCAGCACCTGATCGACATCTCCGAGCGGCCCAACGTGCGGTTGCAGGTCATGCCGTTCAGCCTCGGCGGACACTCCGGCGAGTCCGGCGCGTTCACCATCCTCAGCTTCCCCGAGTCCGACCTGTCCGACGTCGTGTACATGGAGCAGCTCACCAGCGCGCTGTACCTCGACAAGGCCGAGGACGTGGCCCAGTACGAGAAGGCGCTCAAGGAGCTCCAGCACGACAGCCCGGGGCCGGCGGAGAGCCGCGACCTCCTCCGGGGCCTGCTGCAACTGTCCTAGAGCACTCCTTCAACTCGTAAGAAACGCAAGTACGATGACGTGCGATCAGACCATGCCACGGCTCAGTGTTCTGCTGGCGCAGCAAGGGATCGAGGGATCACATGTCGTCGTACTTCACCGACCTGGCTCAGCAGTACATCGACGGTGAGTGGCGCCCGGGCAGCGGCTCCTGGGACATCATCGATTTCAACCCGTACGACGACGAGAAGCTGGCGTCGATCACCATAGCCACCGTCGACGAGGTCGATCAGGCCTACCGGGCGGCCGCCCGCGTGCAGAAGGAGTGGGCGGCGACCAATCCGTACGCCCGCCGCGCGGTGCTGGAGAAGGCGCTGAGGCTGGTCGAGGAGCGCGAGGAGGAGATCTCCGAGGCGATCGTCGCCGAGCTGGGCGGCACGCGTCTCAAGGCGGCGTTCGAACTGCACCTCGCCAAGGAGTTCCTGCGCGAGGCGGCCCATCTGGCGCTGCGCGCCGAGGGCCGGATCATCGCCTCGCCGGTGGACGGCAAGGAGAACCGCGTCTACCGGGAGCCCGTCGGCGTCGTCGGCGTGATCAGCCCCTTCAACTTCCCGTTCCTGCTGTCGCTGAAGTCCGTCGCGCCCGCGCTCGCGCTCGGCAACGGCGTGGTGCTCAAGCCGCACCAGGACACGCCGGTCGTCGGCGGCACCCTGGTGGCGAAGATCTTCGAGGACGCGGGACTGCCCGGCGGGCTGCTGAACGTCGTCGTCACCGACCTCGCGGAGATCGGCGACTCCTTCCTGGAGCACCCCGTCCCCAAGGTCATCTCCTTCACCGGCTCGGACGCGGTCGGCCGCCATGTGGCGACGGTCTGCGCCGCCCACTTCAAGCGCACGGTCCTCGAACTCGGCGGCAACAGCGCCCTGGTGGTGCTCGACGACGCCGACCTGGACTACGCCGTGGACGCGGCCGTCTTCAGCCGGTACGTCCACCAGGGCCAGGTCTGCATGGCCGCCAACCGCGTGCTGGTCGACCGCTCGGTGGCCGAGGAGTTCACGAGCAGGTTCGTCGCCAAGGTCGCGTCCCTCAAGGCAGGCGACCCGCGCGACCCGGAGACGGTCGTCGGCCCGGTGATCAACTCCCGTCAGGCGGACGACCTGTGCGCCGTGGTGGATCAGGCGCTCGCCGAGGGCGCCACCGCCCTGGTGCACGGCCGGCGCACCGACAACCTGGTCGAGCCGTCGGTGCTCACCGGCCTGCCGGCCGACTCCGCGCTGCTGCGCCAGGAGGTCTTCGGGCCCGTGGCCTTCCTCGTCCCGTTCGACGGCGAGGAGGAGGCCGTACGCATCGTCAACGACACCCCGTACGGGCTGAGCGGTGCCGTGCACACCGGTGACATCGAGCGGGGCGTGAACTTCGCCCGGCGGATCGACACCGGCATGTTCCACGTGAACGACGGCACCGTGCACGACGAGCCGATCGTGCCCTTCGGCGGTGAGAAGCACTCCGGTATCGGCCGGCTCAACGGCGAGAGCATGCTGGACGCCTTCACCACGGTGAAGTGGATCTCGGTGCAGTACGGCCGCAGCCGCTTCCCGTTCTAGTGCGGCGACTGCGCGCGGGCGGTACGGGGCGGTGACGGGGCGGTGAAGGAGGGGCCGGTGGACCGACGGAGGCTGCTGGGCACGGCGGCGGCCGCGGCCGGTGCGGCGCTGGTACCGGGCAGGGCCGTGGCGGCCGGGGACGGTCTGGCCGCCCGGGTGCGTCCGTACCTCGACCGCGCGCTGGCCGCCGGCGCACCGAGCGCGGTGTTCGGCGTGATCCGCGGCGCCCGGCGGCATGTGGCCGGTGCCGGCCAGGACGGCCCCGCACCCGACGGCAGAACCGTGTTCCAGCTCGGCTCGATCGGCAAGACGCTCACCGCCACCGCGCTGGCGCGCGCGGTGGGCGCGGGCACGGTGCGCCTGGACACGCCGCTCCGCCTGCCGCCCGGGTTCACCGTCCCGCGCGGGACGACCCGGCGGATCACCCTGCGCGACCTGGCCACCCACTCCTCCGGCCTGCCCAGCCTCCCGGCCAACCTCCTGGACGGGGCGGACCCGTACAACCCGTACGCGCACTACACGCTGGAGGACCTGGCCGCCGGTCTGCCCCGGACCGCGCTGCACAACGAGCCGGGCAGCACGTACGCGTACTCCAACCTGGGCTTCGGGCTGCTCGGTCAGGCGCTGGCCTTCGACGGCGTGGACGCGATGCTGCGGCGCCGGGTGGCCGCACCGCTGGGCCTGCGGGACACGACCACGACCCTGCGACCGGACATGGCGTCCCGCAAGGCCGTCGGCCACATGGAGGGCGAGGCCGTGCCCGACTGGCGCGACCGCGTCCTCAGCGGCGCGGGCACCTCGATCTACAGCACCGCCGACGACATGCTCCGCTACCTCGACGCCCAACTGCGCCCGGAGCGCTCACCGCTGCGGGACGCGATCGAGCTGACGCAGCGCATCCACTTCACCGACCCCGCCACGGGCCTGCGGCTCGGGCTCGGCTGGCACTTCGGAACGCTGTCCGACGGCCGGACGGTGACGTGGCACAACGGCGGCACCTACGGGTTCAGCACCTGCGCGGCGTTCGACCGGGAGAACGGAACGGCGGTGATGATGATGGTGAACACCTACAGCGACACCACACGCCCGTTCGACGGCCTGGTCTTCGCCCTGCTCGACGAGCTGGGCTCCTGAACCCGGGCGCGACCGCGACGCCCGTGACCCCGGGGTTGCTCCGAACGGCAAAGCCCTAGGCTGGGCGCATGTCAGTGATCCGTCTCCTCGTGCTCGGCGCGGTGCGCCAGCACGGGCGGGCCCACGGGTACCAGGTGCGCAACGACCTGGAGTACTGGGGCGCGCACGAGTGGTCCAACGCCAAGCCCGGCTCGATCTACCACGCCCTGAAGCAGATGGCCAAGGAGGGCCTGCTGCACGCGCACGAGATCGCCCCGTCCACGGCCGGCGGCCCGCCGCGCACCGAGTACGAGGTCACCGAGCAGGGCACCGAGGCGTACTTCCGGCTGCTGCGGGAGTCCCTGACCTCCTACGACCAGAAGCCGGACGTGCTCTCGGCGGGGCTGGGCCTCATGGTCGACCTGAGCCGGGAGGAGGCCCTGGAGCTGCTGGAGCGGCGACTGCGGGCCATCGGGGAGTGGCGCAGCGCCGTGACCGAGTACTACACGCCCGCGGACGGCCCCGGTCAGCTGGGCCACATCGGGGAGATCATGGACTTCTGGGTCCACTCCGCCGACACGGGCGCCGAGTGGACGCGCGCGCTCATGGAGCGGATCAAGGGCGGCGCCTACACCTTCGCCGGTGAGGGCGAGCCGTTCGTCGGTGTCCTGGCCGACGGCGAGGAGAACCCGTACGCGACCGGGGAGCGGCATCCCGGGGACGCCCGGTAATCAAGTTTGACCAATGAGGTCGACGGGTATACGGTCGGCGCAGTAGTCAAGTTTGACTAGCAAGGGAGTCCCAGTGGCAGCGGACGCGGCGATCACCGTCGAGGAAGCGCGCAAGACGTACCGCGGCAGCGGAGCGAAGAACGGCGGACCCGCACTGGACGGGCTCGACCTCACGGTCGCGCGCGGCACGGTGCACGCGGTACTCGGACCGAACGGCGCGGGCAAGACCACCCTGGTGCGGATCCTGGCCACCCTGCTGCGGCCCGACGCGGGCCGGGTCGAGGTGGCGGGACACGACGTCGTGCGCGAGGCGTACGCCGTCCGGCTGCGCATCGGCCTGCTCGGCCAGCACGCGGCACTCGACGAGGAACTCGGCGGCCGGCAGAACCTGGAGCTGTTCGGCCGCCTGCACCACCTGGGCGCGCGAAGCGCCCGCGCACGGGCCGGCGAACTGCTGGAGCGCTTCGAGCTGTCCGGCACCGGACACAAGGCGGTGAAGCAGTACAGCGGCGGCATGCGCCGCCGCCTGGACCTCGCCGCCTCCCTGATCACCGAACCGGAGGTGCTCTTCCTCGACGAACCCACCACGGGTCTCGACCCACGCGGCCGCGCGGAGGTGTGGGACTCCGTCCGCTCCCTGGTCGGCGGCGGCACGACGGTGCTGCTCACCACGCAGTACCTGGAGGAGGCCGACCAACTCGCCGACCACGTCTCCGTGGTGGACGCCGGACGGGTCGTCGCCGACGGCACGCCGGACGAGCTGAAGGCGGCCGTCGGCGGCGACCGCATCGACGTCGTACTGCGCGACGCCGGACAACTGGCCGCCGCCGCGGCCCTCCTGCCCGTACCCGAGGACGCGGTCACCGTCGACACCGACCGGCGGCTGCTGAGCGCGCCGGTCACCGACCGCATGGCGGCCCTGGCCGGCGTCGTCCGCGCGCTGTCGGAGTCCGGCATCGAGGCCGAGGACATCGCCCTGCGGAGGCCCACCCTGGACGAGGTGTTCCTGCGGCTGACCGCATCCGGCGACCGAGTGAAGGAGGCCGCATGACCACCCCTGCGTACGCCCTGACCGACTCCTGGACCATGACCCGACGCGAACTCGCCCGCTGGCAGCGGCAGCCCGTCACCGTGGTGGTGAACCTCGTCTTCCCGGTGATGCTGCTGCTGATGTTCGGCTACCTGGTCGGCGGCGGCCGGGGCGTGAGCGGCGACTACCTCGACTTCCTGGTGCCCGGCATGCTCGCGCTCACCATGGCCTTCGGCCTGGAGGGCACCATGGTCGCCGTCACCCAGGACCTCGACAAGGGCGTCATCGACCGCTTCCGCTCCATGCCGATGGCCAACGGAGCGGTGCTGGTGGGACGTTCCGCCGCCGACATGCTCCAGTCGGCGCTCGGCCTCGCGGTGCTCCTCGCCGTCGCCGCCGCGCTGGGCTGGCGGCCGCAGGGCGGCGCGGCCGGCTTCCTCGGCGCCGTGGGGCTGCTCCTGCTGTTCCGGTTCGCCATGCTGTGGATCGGCATCCACCTGGCGCTGGTGGCCGGGAAACCGGAACTGGTGCAGGCCGTGCAGATCCTGGTCTGGCCGGTCGGCTTCCTGTCCAACGCCTTCGCGGCGCCCGAGTCCATGCCGGACTGGCTGGGCACGCTCGTCCAGTGGAACCCGATGTCCCAGACCGCCACGGCCGTCCGCGACCTGTTCGGCAGCCCCGGCGGCGAGCCGGGCCACGTGTGGGCCGCCGTCGCCTGGCCGCTGGCCCTGCTCGCGGTGTTCTTCCCGCTGGCGGTACGCCGGTTCGCGCGACTCAGCCGCTGAGCCGACCTCAACTGCCCGGATCCGATTCGGCGTCGAAGTCCGTGTACACGGCCAGGCGGGCGCCCCTGCTCTCCGCGATGCGGCACACGTCGGTCAAGGCCTCGCCCATGCGGGCCAAGAGGTAACGGAGCTGGACGGCGCTCACCTGCTCGTCGTCGCGGAGCATGTCGGCGAGGTGATCGAGCAGACCGGCCGCCATGTCGAGCTGGACGCCCTCGGCGATGTCGGCGGCCCGGGACAACCGCCCGCCGCCGTCGCTCAGGAGGTAGCAGGGCTTGCCTTCGGGGCCCGCCCAGGGCAGGAGGCGGGCGGGGGTGAGGGCGTGGTGGGTCATGCGGTCAGTCCCAGGCGGTGAGTCGGGTACGGGAGCAGGTGGATGCCCTTGGGGGCGATCAGCAGGGAGCGGCGCCGGGCCAGTCGGCGCCGCTCCCGTTCCCGGCGCTCGTGCGCGAGGACGTAGGGGCGTACGAGGCTGTGGTCCTCGCCGCGCAGCGGGCGTGCGCCGAACTGGCGTGGGGCCGGGCCCACGACGGGCGGAGGGTCGTATCCGCCCGCAGCGTCGAGCCGGCGTCGTCCGGTACCGGGGGCGACGCGGCCGAGCAGCGGTTCGAGGAGGCGGGCGATGAGGTCGAGCATGAGGTGACTCCGTGATCGATGTCGCGTTCCGTAGCGACCGACCTACAGAGTGAGACGGCCCGTACTAGGCTCACCAGGGGGTTCGAGGTGACAGAGCATTTGTCACAGAGGAGTTGATCGCGTGGGCACCAACTACGGCGACTGGCTCAGGGAGCGGCGCGAGACCGCAGGACTGACACAGCAACAGCTCGCCGAGGCGGCGGTCATGACGCGAACGCACATCGCGCACATCGAGGCGGGCCGCAGGGTGCCGTCCCGGGAGGACGCACGGCGGCTGGACAACGCGCTGGGCACGGGGAACGTGCTGAGCAGCTTTCTGCCGCGCAACGATCGCGCAGTCGCCGACCACTTCGAAGCGGCGCGAGCGTTCGAGCAACAAGCCACGATGATTCGCGAGTTCGCTCTGTCCTATGTGCCGGGCATCCTGCAAACGGAAAGGTACATGCGTGCGGTTCTGGGTGTTGCCTTCCCTCCTCTGAGGGAAGAGGAGTGTGACAGGGCCGTTGTCACACGGCTGGAGCGAGCGGAGATCCTGGCGGATCCGGTGACGCCCGTAGTGTGGGCCCTGCTGGATGAGGCCGTGCTGCGTCGGCCGGTCGGCGGGGCGGGTGTCATGGCGGAGCAGATCATGCACGTTGTTCGCTTGGCCGAGGCGAATCGCATTCGTGTGCACGTGTTGCCCTTCGGCCTGGGTGCCCACCCCCTGCTGCAGAACATGCTGACGCTCATGGCGTTCGACGACCAGCCCTCGGTGGCGTACGTCGAGGGTCTGCACACGGGCGTGGTGCATGACTCCCCAGCGATGGTCGAGCGGTTCCGCGACACCTACGATCTTGCGCTGGGGGACGCCCTGCCTCAGCGTGAGTCTTTGGCCCTCATGAGAGCGACAGCGAAGGACTACGGACACCATGACTGAGCACAGCATCCCGGATGCCTCCATAGCGACCGGTTGGCGCACATCGTCGTACAGCGGACCCGACCAGGGCAGCTGTCTCGAAGTGCTGGATGGTCACCCTGCGGGCGTCCCCGTCCGTGACTCCAAGAACCCCCACGGGCCCGCCGTGATCGTTCCGGCGTCCGCGTGGTTGGCGTTCGTCGCGGCGGTCAGGAGTGGCGGCTTCCCCTCCTGACCGCCTACCGGCTCACGTCCAGTCGTTCCCCTGGCCTCCGTCCGCTTCCGTACGCGGCTTGTCCTCAGGTCGTGTGAGGGCCCAGGGTGGAGTGCGTACCCCGACGGGAGCGGAAGCCTGGCACTGAGCGCCGCCCTGCCGCTCGCGGAGTCCCCCGACCGCCATGATGCAGGCGATCGCGAAGGAGTACGGACGTGGTGACTGAGTCCCTCATAGCGGATGGCGCCCTGCGCGACGGCTGGCGTAAGTCCTCCCACAGCAACGACCAGGGCGGCAGTTGCCTCGAAGTCCTCGACGGTCACCGCCGGGGCGTTCCCGTACGCGACTCGAAGAACCCCCACGGGCCCGCCGTGATCGTTCCGGCGTCCGCGTGGTCGGCGTTCGTCGCGGCGGTCAGGAGCGGCGGCTTCCCCTCCTGACCGCCTACCGGCTCACGTCCAGTCGTTCCCCTGGCCTCCGTCCGCTTCCGTACGCGGCTTGTCCTCAGGTCGTGTGAGGGCCCAGGGTGGAGTGCGTACCCCGACGGGAGCGGAAGCCTGGCACTGAGCGACGCGCTGCCGCTCGCGGAGTCCACCGCCATGATGCAGGCGATCGCGAAGGAGTACGGACGTGGTGACTGAGTCCCTCATAGCGGATGGCGCCCTGCTCGACGGCTGGCGGAAGTCGTCGTACAGCGGCCCCGAGGCAGGCAGCTGCCTCGAAGTGCTGGACCACTTCTCCTCCGGCGTCCCCGTACGTGACTCCAAGACTCCCCACGGGCCCGCCGTGATCGTTCCCGCGTCCGCGTGGTCGGCGTTCGTCGCGGCGGTCAGGAGCGGCGGCTTCCCCTCCTGACCGCCCGCCGGCTCACGTCCAGGCGTTCCCCTGGCCTCCGTCTGCTTCCGTACACGGCTTGTCCTCAGGTCGTGTGAGGGCCCAGGGTGGAGTGCGTACCCCGACGGGAGCGGAAGCCAGGCACTGAGCGACGCGCTGCCGCTCGCGGAGTCCACCGCCATGATGCAGGCGATCGCGAAGGAGTACGGACGTGGTGACTGAGTCCCTCATAGCGGATGGCGCCCTGCTCGACGGCTGGCGGAAGTCGTCGTACAGCGGCCCCGAGGCAGGCAGCTGCCTCGAAGTGCTGGACCACTTCTCCTCCGGCGTCCCCGTACGTGACTCCAAGACTCCCCACGGGCCCGCCGTGATCGTTCCCGCGTCCGCGTGGTCGGCGTTCGTCGCGGCGGTCAGGAGCGGCGGCTTCCCCTCCTGACCGCCCGCCGGCTCACGTCCCTCCGACTGCTTCCGTCACCGGCTTGCACCTCACGTCGCGTGAGGGCCCAGGGTGGAGTGCGTACCCAGAAGGGAGCGGAAGTGAGCTATTCGGTGGGACAGGTGGCCGGCTTCGCCGGCGTCACGGTGCGCACGCTGCACCACTACGACGACATCGGCCTGCTCGTACCCAGCGAGCGCAGCCGCGCGGGCCACCGGCGTTACAGCGACGCCGACCTCGACCGGCTGCAGCAGATCCTGTTCTACCGGGAGCTCGGCTTCCCGCTCGACGAGGTCGCCGTCCTGCTCGACGACCCGGCCGCGGACCCGCGCGCGCACCTGCGCCGGCAGCACGAACTGCTGACCGCCCGGATCGAGAGACTGCAGAAGATGGCGGCGGCCGTGGAGCACGCCATGGAGGCACGCAGCATGGGCATCAACCTCACGCCCGAGGAGAAGTTCGAGGTCTTCGGTGACTTCGACCCCGACCAGTACGAGGAGGAGGTGCAGGAACGCTGGGGCGACACCGACGCCTACCGCCAGTCCCGGGAGCGGACCGCCTCGTACACGAAGGAGGACTGGCAGCGCATCCAGGCCGAGACCGACGAGCTCACCCGGCGCTTCGTCGCCCTGATGGAGGCCGGTGAGCCCGCCGACTCCGAGGCGGCCATGGACGCCGCCGAGGCGCACCGGCAGGGCATCTCCCGCAACCACTACGACTGCGGGTACGAGATGCACACCTGCCTGGGCGAGATGTACGTCTCGGACGAGCGTTTCACGCGGAACCTCGACCAGGCCCGGCCGGGCTTCGCCGCCTACCTGCGCGACGCGATCCTCGCGAACGCCGCCCGGCACACCTCCTGAGCGGTGGTCGTGGCCCGGGTCCCGCTCCCGGGCCACGACCACCGCCACCCGCTGCGTGCACCCCGGAGGGCCGGTGGAACCTGGAACCCCACGGCTGCGTTGATACGTTTGGGCTGCCAGTCCCAGCCCGTCTCCCTCCAGCAGCAGGAGCCACAATCCCGTGACCACCCTTGCGCTCGGCCCCGAGTGGCTGAGCCCGGACTACCTGATCGAGACGTTCAGCCTGCCCGGCATCCTGCTGATCGTCTTCGCCGAATCCGGACTCTTCGCGTTCCTGCCCGGCGACTCCCTGCTGTTCACGGCGGGTCTGTTCGTGGCCGAGGGCAACTACATCAGTCAGCCGCTGTGGCTGGTGTGCACGCTGATCGTCCTGGCCGCCGTCATCGGCGACCAGGTCGGCTACATGATCGGCAAGTTCTTCGGCCCGAAGCTGTTCAACCGGCCCAACTCCAAACTCTTCAAGCAGGAGAACCTGGAGAAGGCCCACGAGTTCATGGAGAAGTACGGCCCCAAGGCGATCGTCCTGGCCCGCTTCGTCCCGATCGTGCGCACCTTCGCCCCCATCGTGGCCGGCGCCGGCCGTATGAAGTACCGCACGTTCCTCACGTACAACGTCATCGGCGGTGTCGCCTGGGGCTGTGGTGTCACCCTCGCCGGTTACTGGCTCGGCCAGATCGAGTTCATCAAGAAGAACGTCGAGCCGATCCTCGTCCTGATCGTCCTCATCTCCGTGGTGCCGATCATCGTCGAGTACCTGCGCGAGCGCGGCAAGAAGAAGCGCGCCGCCGACGAGGCCCCGGCCGCCGTGCCGCAGCACCCGCAGCCGCCCGTCATGGACGACGCCACCACCCAGCTGCGCCGCATCACCCCGGCCACCCCGCAGCCGCCCCAGCAGCAGCACTACGGCAACCAGGGCCGCCCCCAGCCGGGACCCCAGCAGCCGTACGGCCACCAGGGCTACCCGCAGCAGCCCTACGGCGACCAGGGCTACCCGCAGCAGCCCCAGCAGCCGCAGCCGCAGCAGCCGTACGGAAACGACCCGTACTACGACCAGAGCCGGCAGCAGCCGTACAACGGCGGCTACTGACCGCGCGCGAAGGGCCGCGGGGCGGACGCGGGGCGGCTAGAAGCCCCGCGTCCGCTTCGCCGCCCGGCGCTTCTCCGCGGAGCCGATCCGCAGGAACATCCGCGAGATCTCCGACCCGAGGTTCACGCCGATCGCGATGGCCATGGCCAGCGCCACCGCCTGCGTGAGGTACACCAGCCCCGAGTCGACCTCGTTCTGGGCGATGCCCAGCAGACCGAAGTACGTGGCGGAACCGGGCAGCAGCGGGCCGATCGCCGCCGTGGTGTACGGCAGCGCGGACGCGAACCGGTACCGGGACAGCAACTGTCCGAACAGACCCACCACACCGGCCGCCACGGCCGTCGACGCCACCGGTGAGATGTCGCCCGCGTAGTGCATCGCGCCGTACACCACCCAGGCGACGCCGCCGTTGAGGGTCACCATCGCCACGGTGGACCGCTCCTGCTGGAGCAGCACCGCGAACGTCAGCGACAGCAGCATCGACGCGCCGATCTGCCACAGCGGGCGCTCGGAGACGCCGAGCGCCGCGTCCGGGTTCAGCTTGGCGCCCAGCTGCACGCCGAAGTACAGCACCGTCAGCACCCCGGCCACGATGCCGACGAAGAAGTACAGCACCTCCAGCAGACGCGCCGACGCCGTGATGTAGAAGCCCGTCAGCCCGTCCTGCACGCCCGCCACCAGCGCCCGCCCGGGCAGCAGCGCGAACAGCCCACCGGTGATCACCGCGGACGCCTTCACGTCCGCGTGCGCCAGCGTCAGCGTCACCCCGATCGCGGCCGGCGGCATCGCGGCCACCGTGAACTGGTAGAACTCCGGCAGCCCGCGCCCCGCGCACAGCCAGGCCAGCCGGTCGCCGAGCATCGCGCCGATCGCGGCGGCGACGAACACCAGGTAGTTACCGCCGACCAGCACCGAGGCCGCGCCCGCGAGCAGCCCGCTCGCGCCGGTCAGCACCCAGCCGGGATACGGATGCCGGTTGCGGCGGATCTCCGCCAGCCGCCCGTACGCCTCCTCCAGGGAGACGTGGGTCTCGTCGTCGCTGAGGTCGTCCACCAGCCGGTACACGGCCGCCAGCCGCGTGTAGTCGGGGCTGCGGCGGCGCACCGTGCGGGAGGCGGAGACCGGGTCGTCGACCAGGGACGGCTGGTAGGAGATCGACAGCAGGGTGAAGGTGACGTTGGGCTCGCAGCGGTCCAGGCCGTAGGAGCGGCACACGGCGAACATCGCCGCCTCCACGTCCTCGGCGCCCTCGCCGCCCGCCAGCAGCAGCTCGCCGATACGCAGGGTCAGGTCGAGGACGCGCGGCACGGCCGGCCCCGCCTCCTCGTCGTGCCGCTGCACCGGCTCCGGCGCCGGCCGCTCGGTCACCGGCATCCGCAGCATCGTGCGCATCCGGTCCTGCCACGGCACGTCCCTGGCCAGGCTGACCAGCGGAATCCCGCTCGGCGGGGTGAACGCCGTCGGCGCCTGCTTCGCGCTGTAGGTGCTGGGCGGGCTGAACGCCGACCCCTCCGGCTCGGCCTGCGGCGGCGCCACCACGCCCAAACCGTCCGGAACGGCGAACTCCGAGGTGGTCTCGGACTCCGTACCGGTGGTCTTCGGGACGGCCAGCCCCTCGGGCACGGCGAACTCGGACGTCGTCGACGACTCACTGTCGGCCGGTGCCGCCACACCGGCGGGAGGCATGAACGTGCTCCGCGCCTCGTCCGACTGCGGCTTGCGGTCCTCCGCGTCCGTCACCTGCTCAGCTCTCCCTGTACGACACCGTCCCTACACCTGCCCCGTACAGGCTCAGTATGCGCAGGCACAGCAGAACGGGCCGCACGCGTGCGCGTACGGCCCGTCCCGGTGTGCTCGCGGCGGGGGCTCAGTGGCCGCCCTGCTCCTTGAAGCGCTTGTAGGACCGCTCGATCTCGGCCTCGGCGTCCACCCGGCCGACCCAGTTGGCGCCCTCGACCGACTTGCCCGGCTCCAGGTCCTTGTAGACCTCGAAGAAGTGCTGGATCTCCAGGCGGTCGAACTCGGACACGTGGTGGATGTCGCGCAGGTGCTCCACGCGCGGGTCCGTCGACGGGACGCAGAGCAGCTTGTCGTCGCCGCCCGCCTCGTCCGTCATGCGGAACATGCCGATCGCGCGGCAGCGGATCAGGCAGCCCGGGAACGTCGGCTCGTCGAGGATGACCAGCGCGTCCAGCGGGTCGCCGTCCTCGCCGAGGGTGTTCTCCACGAAGCCGTAGTCGGTCGGGTAGGCGGTCGAGGTGAAGAGCCGACGGTCCAGGCGGATCCGACCCGTCTCGTGGTCCACCTCGTACTTGTTCCGCGAACCCTTCGGGATCTCGATCGTGACGTCGAACTCCACCGGACGCTCCTCCATGATCAGCACATAGTTCTGGTGGTTAAGTGTCCCTCACGCAGGTGTGTGATCGCGAAAGGGGCTGGTGGTCGTGCCAGAGCTGAGGCCTTGGCGGGCCGCGAGACCGCACGTGGTGCGGATCGCGGGCACCGTACGGCCACGTCTCGCCCGGGCCGCGGAGACCGTACGACCACGTCTGGCGCGCCTCGCCGCGGCCGCCGGGCCACGGTTCGCGCGGCCGGACCGGCCGGGATCACCGCGGGTCCCGCGGGGCACGCGGCCGAAGACCTGGCGGTTCGCCGCCACCGCCGCCACCGCCGGTCTGGCGCTGGCCGCGGGAGTGGTGACCGCCGCCGGTCCCTGGGACTCCTCGGGTCAGCGTACGGCCGAGCGGCACCGGGCCGCCGCCCTGGAGGCCGCGCGTGGCACAGATCACGGCGGCGCCCCCGCCCACGCCGGTACGCCGCCCCGCGGACCGCAGGCCGCACCGCCCGCCGCCTCCGTGCTGACCGGCCTCGGCGGCACCGCCACCACCACCCGGTCGGCGCCCGGCGGCAAGGCCCTCGCCGGCGTCCTCGACCCGCTGCTGAGGTCCCCGGCGCTCGGCCGCCGCTCCGCCGCCGTGGTCGACGTGGCCACCGGCGACCGGCTGTACGGCACCGGCTCAGCGAACGCCCTCACGCCCGCCTCCACCATCAAGATCGCCACCGCCGTCGCCGCGCTCTCCGCGATGGGCCCCGACCACCGCCTCACCACCCGCGCGGTGTACGAACCCGACACCAAGGAAGTCGTCCTGGTCGGCGGCGGCGACCCCACGCTCACCGCCCGCGCGGACGCCAAGGGGCTCGCCGGCCTGCGCGACCTCGCCGAGCGGACCGCCGCCGCCCTCGCCCGCCGCGGCGTGCGCGAGGTGACGCTCTCCTACGACACGACCCTGTACAAGGGCGGCACAATGCACCCGATCGGGGTCAACCCGAACCTCGCCGCCGTCACCCCGCTGATGGCCGACGAGGGCCGCACCGACGACTCCACCAGCGGCCCGGTGGCGCGCGTCCCGGACCCGGCCGCCGACGCCGCGCGGAAATTCGGCGACCTCCTGCGGGAGCACGGCGTCAAGGCCACGCCTCCCGGCCCGTCGAAGTCCACCACCCGCGCCACCACCCTCGCCACGGTCTCCTCGCCGCCGCTCGCCGCGCTCGTCGAACGGATGCTGACCCACAGCGACAACGACCTCGCCGAGGCCCTCGCCCGGCACACCGCCCTCGCCACCGGCGAGCGCGCCGACTTCGCCGGCGCCGGAGCCGCGGTCACCGCCCGGCTGAAGCGGCTCGGCCTGCCCGTGCAGGGCACGGTCGTCAAGGACGGCAGCGGCCTCGACCGGAACGACAGGCTCACCGCCGACCTCCTCACCGCGCTCCTCGTCAAGGCCGGCGACCCCGCCCACCCCGAACTGCGCCCCGCCCTCACCGGTCTGCCCGTGGCCGGCTTCACCGGCACCCTGGCCGGCCGCTACGCCGACGGCGCGGCCGGCGTCGTACGCGCCAAGACCGGGACGCTCACCGGTGTGAACACCCTGGCGGGCACCGTCGTCGACCGGGACGGCCGGCTGCTGGCCTTCGCGTTCCTCGCCAACGGCACCGGCAACCCGGTGGCGGCCCAGTCCGCCCTGGACGCGGCGGCCACGGCACTGGCGGCCTGCGGCTGCCGGTGAACACGCCCGTGGCGGCTCCCGCTCGCCGCTGCGGGCCCCTGCAGCCGTCGACGCGGCGTCCTCGGCGCGGGGCGCGCAGGCCCGTCCCGGCTGCCTCTTCGCCCTGCCCGGAGCCGGTGGCCTCACGTACCGTTGACGCATGACGAGCATCGGTGGTGCTGCTTCTTCCGGGATGGTCGACTGGAACCTCGCGGTGGCGACCGCGACCAGGCTCATGCGGCCCGGCCCCGACGTGAGCCGCGACGAGGCCAGGGCGGTCGTCGCGGAACTGCGCCGGCACGCCGAGGCCTCGGAGGAGCACGTCCGGGGCTTCACCCGGATGGGCACTGCGGAGACCCACGACACCCCGCTCCTCGTCGTCGACCGGCCCGGCTGGGTCCGGGCCAATGTCGCCGGGTTCCGCGAACTGCTCAAGCCGCTGCTCGACAAGATGCAGGAGCGGCGCGGCAGCAGCCCCGGCAACGCGGTCCTCGGCGCCGTCGGCGGCAAGGTCACCGGCGTGGAACTGGGCATGCTGCTGTCCTTCCTCGCCTCCCGCGTCCTCGGCCAGTACGAGACCTTCGCCCCCGCCACCCGCGACCTGCCGGCCGGTGCGAACGGCGGCGGCCGACTGCTGCTCGTCGCCCCCAACATCGTCCACGTGGAACGCGAACTCGACGTCGAACCGCACGACTTCCGCCTGTGGGTGACCCTCCACGAGGAGACCCACCGCACCCAGTTCACCGCCGTGCCCTGGCTCCGGGACCACCTGGAGGGCGAGATCCAGTCGTTCCTCGGGGAGACCGACGTCGACCCCATGACCGTCCTGGAACGCGTCCGCGAGGCCGCCCAGTCCCTCGCCGGCGGCCGGCCCGAGGGCGAGGAGGGCGAGGAGGGACGCTCGTTCGTCGAGATCGTGCAGACCCCGGCGCAGCGCGAGATCCTCGGCCGCCTCACCGCCGTGATGTCCCTGCTCGAAGGGCACGCCGACTTCGTGATGGACGGCGTCGGGCCCGCGGTCGTGCCGAGCGTCGCCGAGATCCGCGAGAAGTTCCAGCAGCGCCGCGCCAAGGGCGCCTCCCGCCTGGACCTCGCCCTGCGCAAGCTGCTCGGCCTGGACGCGAAACTCCGTCAGTACCGCGACGGGGAACGCTTCGTGCGCGCCGTCGTCGAGGAGGTGGGCATGGACGGCTTCAACCGCGTGTGGACCTCGCCCAACACGCTCCCCACCAAGGCGGAGATCGCCAAACCGGCGGAATGGATCACACGGGTGCACCGCAAAACGGAATCGTGACCACCGCGCATCGTCACGCCACAGTCCGGCCGACGGCAGACAGACGCCCCCGCAATCACCCGTCCGAGGGACCGTCGGGGCCGGGTAGGCGTGCGATGCTCGGGGAACGGCCCGTTTCTGTCACCATCTACACACTCTGAGTGACCGATCCTCGGGCTCACCCCCCGAAAACTTCATGAAGGGAACCGGACATGGGTCCCCATCCTGCGGTCGCGGCGATACGCCTGGCGGTCCGCCGCGTCCTGAACGACATCCTCGACGACCACGGCCGAACCCCCGGCCACCCCCCGCACGAGCAGCCCCCCTCACCGCTCGTGCTCGTGGCCTGCTCCGGCGGCGCCGACTCCATGGCCCTCGCCTCGGCCCTCGCCTTCGAAGCCCCCCGGCTCGGCATCCGCGCCGGCGGCATCACCGTCGACCACGGCCTCCAGACCGGCTCCGACCTGCGCGCCGCAGAAGTCGTGCTGCGCCTGCGCGAACTCGGCTTCGACCCCGCCGAGTCCGTCGCCGTCACCGTCGGCCGCGGAGGCGGACCCGAGGCCGCCGCCCGGGACGCCCGCTACGCCGCCCTGGACGCCGCCGCCGAACGCCACGGCGCCGCCGCCGTCCTCCTCGGCCACACCCGCGACGACCAGGCGGAGACGGTCCTGCTCGGCCTCGCCCGCGGCTCCGGCATCCGCTCCCTGTCCGGAATGGCCGCGGTCTCGGGGGCCGGCGGCCGTTACCGCCGCCCCTTCCTCCAGCTCGACCGGCAGACCGCCCGCAAGGCCTGCATGGTCCAGTCCCTGCCCGTGTGGGACGACCCGCACAACGCCGACCCCGCCTACACCCGCTCCCGGCTCCGCCAAGAAGGCCTGCCCGCCCTGGAGAAGGCCCTCGGCAAGGGCGTCGTCGAGGCCCTCGCCCGTACGGCCCAGCTCTCCCGCGACGACGCCGACGCCCTCGACGCCTGGGCCGGCCGCGCCGCGGCCGGCGTGCGCGACGCCGACGGCCGCCTGGAGTGCGCCGGGCTGCACGCCCTGCCGCCCGCCGTGCGCCGCCGTGTGCTGCGCCGCGCCGCCATCGAGGCCGGTGCGCCGGCCGGTTCGCTGTTCGCCCGCCACATCGAGGAAGTCGACCGGTTGATCACCGGCTGGCGCGGCCAGGGGGCCATCAATCTCCCCGGCCGAGTCGTGGCTCGTCGGCAGGGTGGCAGACTGGTGATTCGGCAGGGCTGAATCCGGACCCCACCGACCCGTTCGAGTCGCGGGGCGGACCGGACCGGCCGGTGGGACGACCGAAAGTGATGCGGGTGGACGCGAAAGACATGGGTGCCGACCTCGAGAAGGTGCTCATCACCAAGGAAGAGATCGACGCCAAGCTGGTGGAGCTGGCCGCGAAGATCGACGCGGAGTACGCGGGCAAGGACCTGCTGATCGTCGGCGTCCTCAAGGGCGCGGTGATGGTGATGGCCGACCTCGCCCGGGCGCTGTCCACCCCCGTCACGATGGACTGGATGGCCGTGTCCTCGTACGGCGCGGGCACCCAGTCCTCCGGTGTGGTGCGGATCCTCAAGGACCTCGACACCGACATCAAGGGCCGGCACGTCCTGATCGTCGAGGACATCATCGACTCCGGCCTGACCCTGTCCTGGCTGATCTCCAACCTCGGCTCGCGCGAGCCCGCCTCGCTCAAGGTGTGCACGCTGCTGCGCAAGCCCGAGGCCGCCAAGGTCGCCATCGACGTGGAGTGGGTCGGTTTCGACATCCCCAATGAGTTCGTCGTCGGCTACGGCCTCGACTACGCCGAGAAGTACCGCAACCTCCCGTTCGTCGGTACGCTCGCGCCCCACGTCTACGGCGGCTGAGCCTTCGCACGGAGCCGCCGTGCGGTGATCGGGAACCCCGGCGGGCTCCGCGGCGTTGGAGCATGCGTGGACGCGATTGCCGGCCGTCCCTCGCAGCTTCGGGGGACAATGCTGGGGTACCGTCCGAAGAACAGCCTTTATCAAACTCACTATGGCAGGAGGGACGGGGCGGCACCGCTCCGTATGGATGGACGTGAAGCGATACTTCCGTGGGCCGGTCATGTGGATCGTGCTGGCCGTCCTTGCCGTGGTCGTGTTGATGCAGGTCGTCGGCTCGTCCGGCGGCTACAAGACGGTGGACACGGGCCAGGTCGTCCAGGCGATCAATGAGAACAAGGTCGAGTCGGCCAAGCTGACCACCGGCGACGAGCAGACCATCAAGGTCTCGCTCAAGGACGGCGAAAAGGTCGAGGGCAGCTCGAAGATCCAGGCGAGTTACATCGGTGACCAGGGCGTCACCATCGCCAGCACGCTGCAGGACAAGTTCCAGAACGAGCAGATCCCGGACGGCTACACGGTCTCGCCGTCCAAGCAGAACCCGTTCGTGAGCATCCTGCTGTCGCTGCTGCCGTTCGTCCTGATCGTCGTCGTCTTCCTGTTCCTGATGAACCAGATGCAGGGCGGCGGCTCCCGCGTCATGAACTTCGGCAAGTCCAAGGCGAAGCTCATCACCAAGGACACGCCGAAGACGACGTTCGCCGACGTCGCCGGCTCGGACGAGGCCGTCGAGGAACTCCACGAGATCAAGGAGTTCCTGCAGGAGCCGGCCAAGTTCCAGGCCGTCGGCGCCAAGATCCCCAAGGGCGTGCTGCTCTACGGCCCGCCCGGCACCGGCAAGACCCTGCTCGCGCGTGCCGTCGCGGGCGAGGCGGGCGTGCCGTTCTACTCGATCTCCGGTTCCGACTTCGTCGAGATGTTCGTCGGTGTCGGTGCCTCCCGGGTCCGTGACCTGTTCGAGCAGGCCAAGGCCAACGCCCCCGCGATCGTGTTCGTCGACGAGATCGACGCGGTCGGCCGCCACCGCGGCGCCGGCCTCGGCGGCGGTCACGACGAGCGCGAGCAGACCCTGAACCAGCTTCTCGTCGAGATGGACGGCTTCGACGTCAAGGGCGGCGTGATCCTCATCGCCGCGACGAACCGGCCCGACATCCTCGACCCGGCCCTTCTGCGGCCCGGCCGCTTCGACCGCCAGATCGCGGTCGACCGCCCGGACATGCAGGGCCGGCTGGAGATCCTCAAGGTGCACCAGAAGGGCAAGCCGGTCGCCCCGGACGTCGACCTGTCGGCCGTCGCCCGCCGCACCCCCGGCATGACCGGTGCCGACCTGGCCAACGTGCTCAACGAGGCCGCGCTGCTGACCGCGCGCAGCGATCAGAAGCTGATCGACAACAAGATGCTGGACGAGGCGATCGACCGTGTGGTCGCGGGCCCGCAGAAGCGGACCCGGATCATGTCGGACAAGGAGAAGAAGATCACCGCGTACCACGAGGGCGGACACGCCCTGGTCGCGGCGGCCTCACCGAACTCCGACCCCGTCCACAAGATCACCATCCTGTCCCGCGGGCGCGCCCTGGGCTACACGATGGTGCTGCCGGACGAGGACAAGTACTCGACCACGCGCAACGAGATGCTGGACCAGCTGGCCTACATGCTGGGCGGCCGCGCGGCCGAGGAGCTCGTCTTCCACGACCCGACCACCGGTGCCGCCAACGACATCGAGAAGGCCACCGGCCTGGCCCGCGCGATGGTCACGCAGTACGGCATGACTGAGCGGCTCGGCGCCATCAAGTTCGGCGGCGACAACACCGAGCCGTTCCTCGGCCGTGAGATGGCCCACCAGCGCGACTACTCGGAAGAGGTCGCCGCGCTGGTCGACGAAGAGGTCAAGAAGCTCATCGAGACCGCGCACAACGAGGCGTGGGAGATCCTGGTCGAGAACCGCGACGTCCTCGACAACCTCGTCCTGGCCCTCCTGGAGCGGGAGACGCTGGGCAAGGAGGAGATCGCCGAGATCTTCGCGCCGATCGTCAAGCGCCCGCCCCGGCCCGCCTGGACCGGTTCCTCGCGCCGTACGCCGTCGACCCGCCCGCCGGTCCTCTCCCCCAAGGAGCTGGCCCTGACGAACGGGGCGAACGGCGCGACGCCGGCCATCACCACCGCCAAGAGCACCGCGGCGGAGCCCGCCCCGGCGCCCGAGCGGACCCCGGAGGACCGCACCGAGAGCTGACCTGGGCTCCCGGCGCCCCATCCGGCCCGGAATGGAATGCCGCGCCCCCCTGGTTCTAGCCTGGGGGGCGCGGCATTTTGTGTACCCGCACTCGGAACGCGTGCCCCTCACGCGCGAAGTACAGGAACGAGGCACCCCATGACCGATCCCGTGACGCTGGACGGCATAGCCACCGTCGGCGAGTTCGACGAGAAGCGGGCCGAGAACGCGGTTCGTGAACTGCTGATCGCGGTCGGCGAGGACCCGGACCGGGAGGGTCTGCAGGAGACCCCGGCGCGGGTGGCGCGGGCGTACCGGGAGATCTTCGCGGGGCTGTGGCAGAAGCCCGAGGACGTGCTGACGACGACGTTCGACATCGGTCATGACGAGATGGTGCTGGTCAAGGACATCGAGGTGTACTCGACCTGCGAGCACCACCTGGTGCCGTTCCGCGGTGTGGCGCACGTCGGGTACATCCCGGCCACCAGCGGCAAGATCACCGGCCTGTCGAAGCTGGCCCGGCTGGTGGACGTCTACGCCCGCCGCCCGCAGGTGCAGGAACGACTCACCACGCAGATCGCGGACTCCCTGATGGAGATCCTGGAGCCGCGCGGAGTGATCGTGGTCGTGGAGTGCGAGCACATGTGCATGTCGATCCGCGGCATCCGCAAGCCCGGCGCGAAGACCCTCACGTCGGCCGTGCGGGGTCAGCTGCGGGACGCGGCGACCCGCAACGAGGCGATGAGCCTGATCATGGCCCGCTGACGCCCGGACTCACGCGGCCGGGGCCGTCCCCGGGCCGTTGTCGTCGTCCTCCGGGAGCTTGCAGACGCGCTCCAGGAAGATCGCGGCCGCTATGACGGCGATGCCCGCCAGTACCGAGAAGCCGGCGTAGACGGCCTGGTCGCGGCGGGCGGGCACGTCGAGGGACTCCAGCAGGAACACGCCCACGCCGCCGTACATCCCGGCGACGAGGGCGGCGACCAGGGCGCTCGCCTGGCCGAAGACGACCGCGCGGGCCGCCATCAGCGGGTCGACGCCCTTGGCGTCGTGCTGCCGTTCGCGCTGGGCCTTGAGACGGGCGCGCAGGGAGAGCGCGGTGGCCGCGAGGACCACCGCGATCAGGGCGAGGACGACGGGCGCGGCCACGGGCACGCTCGGGAGGCTCCCCAAGGAGTTCCACAGGCGCGCGCCGGCCCAGGACAGGATCCCGGCGACGACGAAGACGCCGGCCAGCACCCTGATGCGCAGCTCTTTCACGGTGTCCCTTCGCGTTCCCCCGGACCGGTGCCCCGGCAAGTGGTCGTGTCGACCTTAACGGCTACTCGGGCAGCCGGAGTTCCAGGTCGGCGCGGGGAGTCACGCCCTCGCGGGTGACCGCGGCGAGCAGGTCGGCGACGGGGCCGCGGCCCGGCAGCTCCGCCTCGGGGTCGACGTCGTGCCACGGGGCGAGCACGAAGGCCCGCTCGTGGGCGCGCGGGTGCGGCAGCGTGAGCTGCGGGTCGTCGGAGCGCAGGTCCGCGTAGGCGACGATGTCGACGTCCAGCGTGCGCGGTCCCCAGCGCTCGTCGCGGACCCGGTGGAAGGCCTCCTCGACCGCGTGCGCCCGCTCCAGCAGGGAGGACGGCGGCAGGGTCGTCTTCAGGACAGCGACGGCGTTGAAGTACGAGGGCTGGCTGCCGGGCTCGACGCCCCACGGCTCCGTCTCGTACACCGGGGAGACCGCCTTGACGCGGATGCCCGGCGTGTCCTCCAGGGCGTCCACGGCGCCCTGGAGGGTCTCCAGGCGGTTGCCGAGGTTGGCGCCGAGCGAGACCACGGCGCGCTTGGGGTTGTGCAGGGTGGTGTCGGCGGCGTCGACCTGCTCGACCACGGAGGCGGGCACGGGCTGGACGGTCGGGTCGGTGGGGCCCTGGGCGAACGGCCTGGTCATACGCGGCTCCGGAGGATGGTCACGGTCACGTCGTCGAAGGGCACGGTGATCGGCGCGTCCGGTTTGTGGACGCACACCTCGACCTCCTGCACCACGTCGTGTTTCAGACAGACCTGGGCGATGTGCTCGGCGAGCGTCTCGATGAGGTCGACGGGCTCGCCCTCGACGACCGCCACGACCTCCTCCGCCACGATGCCGTAGTGCACGGTCTTCGTCAGGTCGTCGTCGGCCGCGGCCGGCCGGGTGTCCAGGCCGAGCACGAGGTCCACGATGAAGGTCTGGCCCTCCTCGCGTTCCTTGGGGAACACACCGTGGTGCCCTCGGGCCTTCAGGCCGCGCAGCGCGACACGATCCACGCGAATCACTCCTGCAGTCGTCGGTCCGGCCGGTGGGCGCCGTGTGCGGGCGGCGCTCCGGCCTGATGTCGAATCTACCCGCGGGCACCGACAGGGCCGGGACTGCGGGGGTGGGGGCGCGGGCCGGTACCCGGAGGGTTCACTGTGAGTTTTCCCCGCGGAGACCAGGGGCTCACCGGTTGGTGGCGACTCCTGCCCGCGCCGCCGTGATTCCCGCCACGCCCCGGGGACGGCGGCAGCGGTGGCGGTGGCCGCGGCGGTCAGGCCGGGCTGTCGTCCTCCTCCTCGTCCTCGGACTCGGCGAGGACCGGAGAGGCGTGGTGGGACCAGAGCTTCCAGCCGGCCGGGGTGCGGCGGAACACGTTGGTGGCGACCACGAGCTGGCCGACCAGCGGGCCCAGCTCCTCGCCGGCCTCCGGGGCGGGTCCGCCGCTGAGGATGTTCTCCGTGCAGGTCACCAGGGCGGTGTCACCGGTGACGGAGACGTGCACGTCGGTGAGGAAGAACTGGATGTAGTCGGTGTTCGCCATGATCAGCGCGTACGACCGCAGGACCTCGCCGCGTCCGGTGAGCGCGGGCCAGCCGGGATGCACGCAGGAGATCACACCGGTGTCCGCCGGGTCGTGGTACGTCTCGTCGACGCCGAGGTCGGCCGGGGTGAGCCAGATCGAGGCGACCTCCTCGAAGTCACCGCGTTCGACCGCCTCGTAGAAGGCGGTGTTGGCGGCCTCGACCTGCTCGACGTCGGTGTGCGGCGCGCTCACCGGGCTCCCTCTGCGTCGTGCGTGCCGGGCGCGGGCGTCGTGCTGTCCGCCGTGCCCGTCCGTGCGTGCGCTTCCTCCACGGCGCGCGCGACGCGCACGGCGTCGGCGGTGGCGCGTACCTCGTGCACCCGGACCGCCCAGGCGCCGGCCCGGGCGGCGAGCGCGGAGACGGCCGCGGTGGCCGCGTCGCGCTCCCGCGCCGGCGGCGGCGCGCCGTCCGGGCCGGCCAGGACGCGGCCGAGGAACCGCTTGCGGGAGGCGGCGACGAGCAGCGGGTGGCCCAGGGACCGGAGGCGGTCGAGCCGGGCGAGGAGGTCCAGGTCGTGGTCGGCGCCCTTGGAGAAGCCCAGGCCCGGGTCCACGATCACGCGGTCGGCGGCGACTCCGCCCTCCAGGACGGCCTGCACGCGCGCGTGCAGCTCGTCGACGACCTCCGTGACCACGTCGGTGTACACGCCGTTGACGTTGGCGCCCTCCAGGAGGCCGCGCCAGTGCATGACGACGAAGGGGGCGCCGGCGTCGGCGACCACGGGGATCATGGCGGGGTCGGCGAGGCCGCCGCTGACGTCGTTGACGAGGGCGGCGCCGGCCGCGAGGGACTGTTCGGCGACCTTGGCGCGCATGGTGTCGACGGAGACGGTGACGCCCTCGGCGGCCAGGCCGCGCACCACGGGGATGACGCGCTTGAGTTCCTCGGCCTCGTCGACGCGCGTGGCGCCGGGCCGGGTGGACTCGCCGCCGACGTCGACCAGGTCGGCGCCCTGGGCGACGAGGTCGAGGCCGTGCTTGACGGCGTTGGTCGTGTCGAACCAGCGGCCGCCGTCGGAGAAGGAGTCGGGGGTGACGTTCACGACTCCCATGACCGCGCAGCGGTCCCAGTGAGGAAGGCCCGCGACGTGCCGGCGTCCGCTGTGGTTGCTCATATGTTCAGCGTATGCCCAGGAAGTGACTGGAGTGTGCTGCGGCCCGGGCCGGGCGGGGTGGTCTCGCGCGGTGGCCGCCGTGGCCGGTGGCCGGGTGTCCGGCGGCGGGCCCGCGCGGGGTGCAGGGTGCCGGGCGCGGCGGCGGAAGCGGAATGCGGTGGCGGCGACGACTTCGCGGACTTCACGGCCTTCGCGGGAAATGATCTTGATGAAATTGCACAATGCGTCTATTCACGCCGGGCGTCAGTTCCCTGATGCCCTGTGAATCCCTCGACGTGGCTTTGTTTTTACGGGGCGGGGCACCATCATTCGCGTACGCGCGGTAAGTTTCTGGCCATGCCACGTGGACGTCACCGTCATTCCCCGCCCCTGCACAGGATGCTGCCCCCGTCGGCGATCGCAGGCGTCTCCCTCGTCTGTGCCCTGGGGCCCTGGGTGTTCACGCAGCCGATGGTGCTTCGCGTCCTGGCCGCGGCCGCCGCGGTCACGGCGATTGTCGGCGCCGTCGTCATGCGGCACTGGGACACCCAGGCCGGCAAACGCGTCGCCGATCTCACGCGCGCGCGTGCGAGCGACGAGTGGCGTTTCGAGGAACGCGTCGCCGAACTGGAGTCGGACCTCGAGGAGTCCCGCGAACTCCGGATGAAACTGGAGCAGCGACTGCGTGCCAAGCGCGCGGAACTCACCGGACTGCGCAACGAACACGCCGCGCTGCTGCGGCGGTACGCGGCGGCGGAGGCCGACCGCGCGAGCGTTCTCGAAGAGCGCCGCATGCTGGAGATCGAGGCCGCCGTGCCGGCCCGCGCCCTGCCGGCCGGGCCGTCGTCGCCGGCCGGATCCGCAACGTCCGCGGAGGCGGCGCCCGCGACGCCGGCACCGGCGGTGCGGGGGACCGGAACGGCGGGGGCGGCCGGGAGCGAGCGCACCGCGGAGGCGGAGCGGACGGCTCCGGCGGTGTTCTCGCCGCAGGGCCGCGACCTGTTCCGGCACGCCGACGCGGCCCTGGCACGGCTCGCCGGAGTCACCGGGCGCGCCGCGAGCGCACGCACCGAGGACACCGCCGCAGGCGGCGTCGGGACGGCCGCCGGGACCCCGCAGGCCACCGCCGACGCCGAGGCGAAGCCCGCGGACGCCGACAGCGGCACCGTCCCCGCCGACCAGGACGCCGCGGCGCCGGCCGGCCGGACCGACGCCGACGAGGCGCCGCACACCGACGAGACCGCCCGGACGGACTCCGCCGACGAGACCGCACCCGCTGACGCCGCCGCCACCGTCCCCGCACCGGCGCCCGCCCCCGAGGCCGACGCCGCCCCGCGGACCAACGCCGCCCCCGCGAGCGGCCGTTCGCCCGAGGACGACGGCCCCGAGCCCACCAGGAAGGCCGTACCGGCCCAGGAGGACGGCTCCGAGGGGCGGTCGGCGGCCGGCGACCACGAGGGCACGGCCGCTGCCGCGCCGGCCGCCCCCGCCGAGCCCGTGCACCGGACCACCGGGCACTTCACGGTGCCGACCGCGGTGGCCGTCGTACCGCCGACGGCGCCCGCGCGGCGGCCGGTGTCCGGCGGCGACGGGTTCGACTTCTTCGGCACGAAGAAGGACACGGGCCGCTCCGGCGCGGACACCGTGCAGAACGAGGATCTCGCCGACGTCGTCGGCCAGGAGGCGCTCGCGCTGCACAAGGCCGAGGCCGAGGCGGGGTTCAAGCCCGCCGACGAGGACGCGCGCGGCATCGGTCAGGTCATCGACCTGACGGCCCACGACGAGACGGAGCACATCGACGTCCAGGGCCTGCGCAGCGCGGTGTCCTGAACGTCCACCGGTCGCACCGACGGGGGTCCGCACGAACACGGCGGGCCCCCGTCGGCGTTCCTCACGCCATCCAGCGGTCCGGGCGGGCGTCCCGGCGGCCCGTGCGGGAGCGTTCCGCCTGGGCGTGCAGCAGGTCCGCCGCCTCGGCGGCGTCCCTCAGCCGCGCGGTGACCGACTTGTTCGCGCCGGTGTCCACATGGACGTCGGCGACGCCCCGGGCCCGCTGCCAGGGCCCCTGGACCAGCCGTACGCTCTGCACCTTGGCGTGCGGCACCAGGGAGAGGCTGCGGCGCAGCAGTCCGCGGCGGGTGGCGAACACCGTGTCGGTGACGGCGAGTCCGTAGCCGCGCCACCACACCGGTACGCACCAGCGGGCGCGGCGCGGCGGCCGGCCGAGCGCCTCGCGCGGCGGCACGCTCACCCCGGGCAGCACCCGCGCGACGACCGACTCGGCGATCTCGCGCGGAGCGACCGGCAGCAGCAGGGAGTTGGACGAGCCCGCCACGTCGAGTTCCACGCGCACCCATCCGCGCCGCCGCCACAGCAGTGGCTCCACGAGCCGCACGGTCTGCACGCGTCCCGGCGGCACCGTCTCGTGCGTCCGGTCCAGCAGCCCGTGGTCGATGCGCAGCCCGTCCGGCGACTCGCCGAGGGTCCAGTCGTACTCGGCGACGAACCGGCCGACGCTGCTCGCGCCCGCCGCGCCGAGCAGCGGCACGGCCACCGCGAGCACTGTCCACAGGCTGTGGGTGGCCGTCCACAGCAGCGGCACGACCACGGCGGCGACGACCAGCCACCCCCAGGTCGCGCCGGTCAGCAGCAGGGACACGGCGAGGACGCGCGGCGGCACCCGCAGCATCTCCCGGGACGGCGCCTCGCCCACCTCGTGCGCGGTCTCCGGCGCGAAACCCGCGGCCCGCGCGAGGAGTTCGGCGCGCAGCGACCGCGCCTCGTCGGCGCCCAGGAAGGCGAGTTCGTCCTTCTTGTCGGTGCCTATGACGTCGAGTCTGAGTTTCGCCACGCCGGCGACCCGCGCGAGCAGCGGCTGGGTGACGTCGATGGCCTGGATCCGCTCCAGCCGGATGTGCGCGGTGCGCCGGAACAGCAGTCCGGTGCGGATGCGCAGTTCGCTGTCGGTCACCGCGAAATGGGTGAACCACCAGGTGAGGAAGCCGTACAGGGCGGCGGCCGGGACGAGCACGGCCAGGCCGAGCAGCAGGGTGGTCGTGGTGAGCCGGGCCAGCTGGCGCTGCGCCTGGTCGGGGTCGTGCAGGGCCCAGCCGATCAGCACCGCCACGGGCGCCCACGCCCGTCTGAGCGGTGTGACGGGGTGCAGTCGCCGTTCACGCACGGGCGGCCGCTCGCGTACGCCGTCGTGGACGTCGCCGGCCGTCACAGCCCCGCCGATCGGGCCTCGCCGAGCTGCGTGAGCCGGTCGCGCAGTCGTTCCGCCTCGGCCGGGTCGAGGCCGGGGATGGTGGCGTCGGTCGCGGCGGCGGCCGTGTGCAACTGCACGCTGGCCAGGCCGAAGTACCGTTCGACGGGTCCCGAGGTGACCTCCACCAGCTGCATCCGCCCGTAGGGCACGACCGTCTCCTGGCGCCACAGCACGCCCCGGCTGATCAGCAGGTCGTCGGCGCGCTCCGCGTACCGCCAGGACCGCCAGTTGCGCTCCAGCAGCACCCAGCCCCAGGCCAGCAGGGCCAGCGGCAGCGCCGCGAAGGCGGACCACACCGGTCCGGCCAGCAGCCCCGGCACCAGTCCCGCGGCCAGGGCCGACAGCCCCAGCCACACCACCAGCATCAGCCGCCGCACCTTCAGCAGTCCCGGCGGCAGCGCGATCCACACCGGCCCGTCGCCCGCGGCCGCCGGCCCGTGCTCCTGCGCCGGCCCGGCCGCTGCCGCGGGCCCGTCCGTTCCCGCTGTCCCCGTGTCGTGCGGGCTCCCCGTCTCCATGGGGCCAGCGTACGTAGGAGAGACTGTGTGCATGACTCCTACGACGGAGACCATGGTCGGTATCGGCGGCGCGGCGGAGAGCACCGACATGGTGCTCAACATCGGACCCCAGCACCCGTCGACGCACGGCGTGCTGCGGCTGAAGCTCGTCCTGGACGGCGAGCGCATCACCCGCGCGGAGCCCGTCATCGGCTACATGCACCGGGGCGCGGAGAAGCTGTTCGAGGCCCGCGACTACCGCCAGATCATCATGCTGGCCAACCGCCACGACTGGCTGTCGGCCTTCTCCAACGAGCTGGGCGTGGTCCTCGCCGTGGAGCGGATGCTCGGCATGGAGGTCCCCGAGCGCGCGGTGTGGCTGCGCACCCTGCTCGCCGAGCTGAACCGGGTGCTCAACCACCTGATGTTCCTCGGCTCCTATCCGCTGGAACTCGGCGGCATCACCCCGATCTTCTACGCCTTCCGGGAGCGCGAGGAGCTCCAGCACGTCATGGAGGAGGTCTCCGGCGGGCGCATGCACTACATGTTCAACCGCGTGGGCGGCCTCAAGGAGGACCTCCCGGCGGGCTGGACCACGCGGGCGCGGGCCGCCGTCGCCGACGTGCGCTCCCGCATGGACCGCTTCGACGACCTGGTGCTCGGCAACGAGATCTTCCGCGGCCGCACGCGCGGCGTCGGCGTGCTGTCGGCCGAGGCCGTGCACGCGTACGGGGTGAGCGGGCCGATCGGGCGGGCCTCGGGTGTCGACTTCGACCTGCGGCGCGACGAGCCGTACCTGGCCTACGGCGAGCTCGGCGACGTGCTGAAGGTGGTGACGCGCGAGGAGGGCGACTGCCTCGCCCGCTTCGAGTGCCTCCTCGAGCAGACCCACAACGCCCTCGACCTCGCCGACGCCTGCCTCGACCGGCTCGCCGAGCTGCCCCCTGGGCCGGTCAACCAGCGGCTCCCGAAGGTCCTCAAGGCGCCCGAGGGCCACACCTACGCGTGGACCGAGAACCCGCTCGGCATCAACGGCTACTACCTGGTCAGCAAGGGCGAGAAGACCCCGTACCGGCTGAAGCTGCGCTCGGCGTCGTACAACAACATCCAGGCGCTGACCGAGCTGCTGCCGGGGACGCTGGTCGCGGACATGGTGGCGATCCTGGGGTCGATGTTCTTCGTGGTGGGGGACATCGACAAGTGACCGCGGCCGGGGTCAGCCGGCGGGCGCGTCCGCGAGGACGTCCGGGATGCCGACCGGTTGCAGCAGCCAGCCGAAGTCGCCGAGGCCGCCCGGAGCGGTGAGTTCCGCGGCAGCTCCGGCGTCCGCGAGGGCGCGTACGTACCCGGCGGGATCGGTGGAGGCCAGCGCGAGCGGGGGGCGTGCGCCGCTGAGACCCAGGGCGTGCAGGGCCTCGCGCTGCGACAGCAGGCGTGCGCCGGGGAGCGCGGCGGCGCACGCGTCCAGGGCGACGTGCGCGGTGATGTCGCACGACCCGTCCGGCACGGGCCGCGTCTCCCGCCCCTCCCGGAAGGCCGTGAGCGTCCCGAACGGCGGACGTGCGGCCGCCGTGTGCGCGTAGTCCACGGCGACGGCGAGCCCCCGCGCGAGCGTCCCGGCCGCCGCCGCCCAGGCGCGGTCGCGCGGCAGCCCGATCTCCATGCGGAGCCCTTGCCCGGTGGCCGGCCACCACCGCGCCAGCCATGCGGCCTCCGCTGCCGGGACCGGCTCCCCGAGCCGTTCCGTGCCGTCCTCGCGCACCAGCACCAGCCGGGGCACGCCCGCGGAGTCCACCTCGGCGACGTCGACGGGCACGTTGTCCAGCCACTCGTTGGCGAAGAGCAGCCCCGTGATCCGCTCCGGCGGCTCCCCGCGCCACTCGATCCGCCGGTCAAGCCCGTCGGGACGGCCCGCGATCTCGACCGCGTACGCCCGCGTGCGGGCCGCCACGCCGGCGGGCAGCGCGGCGAGCACACCGGTGACCAGTTCGCCGCGTCCGGCCGCCATGTCCACGAAAGCCAGCTCCGCGGGCCGTCCCAGCGCCTCGTCGACCCGGCACAGCAGCCGCGCCACGGCGGCGGCGAACAGCGGGGAGGCGTGCACCGACGTACGGAAGTGGCCGGCCGGGCCCTCGGGCCGGCGGTAGAAGCCGCCCGGCCCGTACAGCGCGGCCTCGGCCGCCGCGCGCCAGCCGCGCCATCCGCCGTCCGCCGCTCCCGCGGTCACCGGCTGCGCGCGCCGGCCGTTCTCCCTTGCCACGGGCCCAGGTTAAGCGGGCCGGCAGGCCGGGCCTCCACCTTGCGGAGTACGCGCGCCGACCGGGGATCGGCCCTCCGGTTGACCCCTGCACTCATTTCGCTTCCCTACGCTGGGTTACGTGCAGCGCCTCTATGACTTCCTCCGCAGGCACCCGGCATGGGTCGACGGCTTCTGGGCCGCGGTCCTGTTCGGGATTTCGGTGATCGGCGGAGCGAGTCTGGAGGCGTCGCGCGGCACGGATCTGCCGGCCCTCGTCGTGCCGGTCATGCTGCTGCTGTCGCTGGTCGTCGCGCTGCGCCGGCGGATGCCGGAGCGGATGCTGGTCCTGGCCGTCGCGGTGGGCGCGGCCCAGCTGGTCCTGGACGTGGCGACGCTGCCCGCCGACTTCGCGCTGCTGGTGATCGTCTACACGGTCGCGGCGGTCGGTGCCCGCTGGGCCTCCCGGTTCGCGCTGACGGCCGGTCTGTGCGCGGCGCCGCTCGCGCAGCTGCGCTGGCCCAACGAGGAAACGAGCGCGGCGGGCAACATCGCCGTCATGATCTTCCAGACCGTGCCCTTCGCGCTCGCCTGGGTGCTCGGCGACTCCATCCGCACCCGCCGCGCGTACTTCGCGCAGCTGGAGGAGCGCGCCGCCCGGCTGGAGAAGGAGCGCGAGGCGCAGGCCAAGGTCGCGGTCGCCGCCGAGCGCGCCCGGATAGCCCGCGAACTGCACGACGTCGTCGCGCACAACGTGTCGGTGATGGTGGTGCAGGCCGACGGTGCCGCCTACGTCCTCGACGCCGCCCCCGACCAGGCGAAGAAGGCCCTGGAGACCATCTCCTCCACCGGCCGCCAGGCCCTCGCCGAGATGCGCCGCCTGCTCGGCGTGCTGCGCACCGGCGAGCACCAGGAGGCCGGCGAGTACGTGCCCCAGCCGGACGTGCAGCAGATCGAGGACCTCGTGGAGCAGTGCCGGGGGTCCGGGCTGCCGGTGGACTTCCGGATCGAGGGCACCCCGCGCCCGCTGCCCAGCGGCGTCGAGCTCACCGCGTACCGCATCGTGCAGGAGGCGCTCACCAACACCCGCAAGCACGGGGGGCCCAACGCGGGTGCCAGCGTGCGGCTGGTGTACTTCGACGACGGGCTGGGCCTGCTCGTGGAGGACGACGGCAAGGGCGCCCCGCACGAGCTGTACGAGGAGGGCGGTTTCGACGGCCAGGGCCACGGCCTGATCGGCATGCGGGAGCGGGTCGGCATGGTGGGCGGCACCCTGGACGCCGGTCCGCGGCCCGGCGGGGGATTCCGCATCAGTGTGCTGCTGCCGCTCAAACCCGCGCATTAGACGTCGACGCACGTCCTGTACTGACACCTGTAACGACATTTGAGACATCTGCTGAACGGAAGAGGCCCCGATGACGATCCGCGTGATGCTCGTCGACGACCAGGTGCTGCTGCGCACCGGATTCCGGATGGTGCTCGCCGCCCAGCCGGACATGGAGGTCGTGGCGGAGGCGGGCAACGGCGTCGAGGCCCTTGAGGTGCTGCGGTCCACCGCCGTCGACGTGGTGCTGATGGACGTCCGCATGCCCAAGCTCGACGGCGTGGAGACGACCCGCAGGATCTGCGCGGCCGACGATCCGCCGAAGGTGCTGATCCTGACCACCTTCGACCTCGACGAGTACGCCTTCTCCGGGCTGAAGGCGGGCGCGTCCGGCTTCATGCTCAAGGACGTCCCGCCGGGCGAACTGCTCGCCGCGATCCGCGCGGTGCACAGCGGTGACGCCGTGGTCGCCCCGTCCACCACCCGCCGGCTCCTGGACCGCTTCGCGCCGATGCTGCCCAGCGCGGGCAAGCAGCCCCAGCACAAGGAGCTGGAACGGCTCACCGAGCGCGAGCGGGAGGTCATGGTGCTGGTCGCGCAGGGACTGTCCAACGGCGAGATCGCGGCCCGGCTGGTGCTCTCCGAGGCGACCGTGAAGACGCACGTGGGCCGCATCCTGACCAAGCTGGGCCTGCGCGACCGGGTGCAGGTCGTCGTCCTCGCCTACGAGACGGGTCTGGTGCGGGCCGGCGGCCACGGCTGAGGGGACGCCGCGGCACCGGTAGGGTCTGCGCATGCTCCTGTGGATCAACGGCCCCTTCGGGGGCGGCAAGACACAGACCGCACACGAGATACGGCGCCGCCTGCCGGGCAGCGTCGTCTGCGACCCGGAGCACGCCGGGTTCGGCCTGCACCGCATGATGCCGCCCCAACTCCGCGGGGACTTCCAGGACCTGGCGTCCTGGCGGCAGGGCGTCGTCGAGGTCCTCGACCTCGCCCTCACCCGGCACGACGGCGCGGTGATCGCCCCCATGACCGTCACCGACCCCGGCCACTTCGCCGAGACCGTCGGCCGGCTGCGTGAACTGGGCCACGACGTGCGGCACTTCACCCTCCTCGCCGAGCGCGAGACGGTGCTGCGGCGGCTGCGGGAACGCGGCCCCGGCCACCTCCTCGGCACCGTCGCGGGCCGCCGCGCCGGGACGCGCCGGGAGAGCTGGGCGGTCGAGAAGCTCGACCACTGCCTGGAGCGGCTGGCCGAACCGGAGTTCGCCGAGCACCTGTGGACCGACCACACGACGGTGCCGAAGACGGCCGACCGCATCGCCGTGCTGGCCGGGCTGACCCTGCGGCCCAACAACGAGGGCCGGCTGCGGACCCGGCTGCGGCAGGCGGGCGTGGGCCTGCGGCACGTGCGCTTCGACTGACGGCCGGGCCGCACGCGCCCTCAGCGCAGGATCCCCTCCAGGAAGTCGCTGCCGAGCCGGGCCACGACCGTCACGTCCAGCTGGTGCAGCACGTACCGCCCGCGGCGGCGCGTGCTGATCAGGCCGGCCTTCTTCAGCACGCCCAGGTGCCGGGATATCTCCGGTGCCGTCATGCCGTGCACCTGGGCCAGTTCGCTGGTGGTGTACGCGCTGCGGGCGAGATGGCGGCACATGCGCATACGGACCGGGTGGGACAGCGCCGTCATCCGCAGGGCCAGCTGCTCCACGCTCGGCGGGGCGGCCGGTTCGGGGGAGCCGACCGGGTAGTGCAGCACCGGCTGCCAGCCGTACCGGTGCAGCACCATCAGGTGCGGCCAGCCGAGGCTGGTCGGGATCAGCAGCAGTCCGCCGTCCCCGGTGGCGGTCCGGCCGTCGCCCAGCTTGTCGACGGTGATCAGGCCGGTGGCCTCGTCGAGCGTCACCGCGGGGGACACCGCGGCGAGCGCGCCGGCCAGGCCCTTGCGGCGGAGCAGGTCGGTCTTCAGGCGGGTGTCGGCGGCGAGCTGGTGCCGCAGCCGGGACCAGGCGTCGGCGAAGAACGCCTCCTCGCAGTCCTGGAGGAACTGCCGCAGCCAGGCCCGGATGCGCGGCGGGTCGGCCAGCAGCCGCTCGGTGAACCGCACCTGCTGCGGCCCCCGCGCGGCGGCCAGTTCCAGCGAGCGGCGGCGCAGCCCCTCGTCCGCGAGCGGCCCGGGGCCCGGCAGGCCGTAGGGGAGGGCGCAGGTGAACTCCAGGGCGGCGTCCACGAACTGTTCGTCCGACAGCTTGTCCAGCAGGTCCAGCTCCTCGGCGAGCGTGGCGCCCGGGAGCGTGGTGCGGCCCGGGACGCCGGCGCTCGGCAGGAACAGGTCCGAGAACGTCGTCCGCCACAGGAAGTCGGCCTCGCACATCCGGTCCGCCAGATGCGGGTCCAGCCGCGCGGTCACGCCCGTCACCCACGCCTGGAGGCCCGGGTGGTGGCCCGGCTCGGCCAGCGCGTGCAGCGCCATGCCGAGCTCGGCCAGGGGCGAGGGCACGACGGCGACCCTCTCCGGCCGCAGCCCCGCGATGTCGATGCTCACGCTCATGCCCACATGGTGCACCCGGCCACTGACACCGCGGCCCTCGTCCGACACCGCGGCCCTCGTCCGACGGCCGTGGTCGAGCGGCGGGAGGCGTCGGGTGTGGTCGGGCCTCGGCCGGCCGGCTGTGGCCGAGCGGCGGGACCGGCTACCGCGCCGCCCGCTCCCGTCCCAGGCGCCGTGCGAACTCCGTCGCCGCCCTCCGTACGTCCTCGGCCGTCCAGGCGAGGGCCTCGGACCGTACGTAGACCTCCGTGGCGGCCAGGCCGGGGCCCTTGGCGTCCCAGTGGTTGGCGAACAGCATCGCGCCCGTCTCCTCGCCCGCGGCGATCGCCGCCTCCGCGACGACCTCGGCGTCGTACGGCAGCCACACCTGGAAGTCGTAGGTGTGCGGCACCTCCGGGTGGACGCGGGACCACGGCAGCCCGCCGGCCGTCAGGCCCTCGCGCAGGGCGGCCGCCACCACGCGCGCGTGCCCGACGTACTCCGGCAGCCGGGGCAGTTCCCGGTCCAGGCCGATGAGGGCCGACAGGGCGGTGGGGAACTGCTGGAAGACGTTGCCGCCGTACCGGTGCCGCCAGGCCTTCGCCTCCTCCACCAGCGTGCCGGGACCGGCGAGCGCCGCGCCGCCGTAGGCGTTGAGGGACTTGTAGAACGACACGTACACGCTGTCCGCGAGGCCCGCGATCTCCTCCAGCGGCCGGCCGAAGTGCTCCGTGGACTCCCACAGCCGGGCCCCGTCGAGGTGCACCACCGCGTCGCGTTCCCGCGCGGCGTCCACCACCTCGGTCAGCTCCTCCCACGTGGGCAGCAGGAAACCGGCGTCGCGGAGCGGCAGTTCCAGCATCAGCGTCCCGAACGGCTCCTCGAAGTCGCGTACCTCGGCGGCCGTGGGCTGCCGCGGCTCGCTGCTGATCCGCACCGGACGCAAACCGCTGACCTGGCTGAACGCGTTCCTCTCGTGCACCTCCGGGTGGCTCAGCGCGTGCAGGGCGACCGTCGGGCTGCCGGTGCGGCCGGCCCAGCAGCGCAGCGCCACCTGCTGGGCCATGGTGCCGGTCGGGAAGAACGCGGCGGCCTCGGTGCCGAGCAGTTCGGCGACCCGCCGCTCCAGGGCCTCGACGACGCCGTTGCCGTAGATGTCGGACGTCTCGTCCAGGTCGTACACGCTGCCCGCCGCCTCCAGCAGCGCCAGCCGCTCGCGCAGCGGTGCCAGGAAACCGAGACGGGCCAGCACGCGCGGTGCGCCGCGCCAGGCGGCGATGCGCCGTTCGCGCAGCGACGGCCGCGCCGCCGCGTCGTCCCCCGGGGCCCTTCCCTCGTCGTCCGGCCGCTCGTCGCGTGCCGTCGTGTCCTTCGTGCCGTCCGCCGTCTCACTCATGCCCGGGATCATCCCGCGCCCGCGTCCGCGCGGGCACCCCCATTTCCGCACGCGCGTGTGCCCCGCGGACGCACGGAAACCCACAGCCTGTGGACAACCGACCGCCCCCGGAACCGATCGCGTTAACATGACGAGAAATCGTCCGGTACCCCGAGCGGACTGGAACGGGAAGGCCGCCGTCGCGTGAACACAACCCCACAGCCAGATCCCAGGGACCGCCCCGCGCGGCTCACCGTCGGCGTCGTCGGCGCCGGACGCGTGGGTCCCGCACTGGCCGCGTCCCTCCAGCTCGCCGGGCACCGCCCGGTGGCCGTCTCCGCCGTCTCCGACGCCTCCCGCAGGCGCGCCGAGCAGATGCTCCCGGACGTGCCGGTGGTGCCGCCCGCCGACGTCCTGCGGCGCTCCGAGCTGGTCCTGCTGACCGTCCCGGACGACGCGCTGCCCGAGCTGGTCTCCGGGCTCGCCGACACCGGCGCGGTGCGGCCGGGCCAGCTGCTCGTGCACACCTCCGGGCGGTACGGCGCGAAGGTGCTCGACCCCGCCCTGCGGGCCGGTGCGCTGCCGCTGGCCCTGCACCCCGCGATGACGTTCACCGGCACGCCCGTCGACGTGCAGCGCCTCGCCGGGTGTTCGTTCGGCGTCACCGCACCCGAGGAGCTGCGGCTGGCCGCCGAGGCCCTGGTGATCGAGATGGGCGGCGAGCCGGAGTGGATCGCCGAGGAGAACCGCCCGCTGTACCACGCGGCCCTCGCCCTCGGCGCCAACCACCTGGTCACCCTGGTCGCCCAGTCCCTGGAACTGCTGCGCACGGCCGGCGTCGGCGCCCCGGACCGGATGCTCGGCCCGCTGCTCGGCGCCGCCCTGGACAACGCCCTGCGCTCCGGTGACGCCGCCCTCACCGGCCCGGTCGCGCGCGGCGACGCGGGCACCGTCGCCGCACACGTGACCGAGCTGCGCCGGCACGCCCCGGCGACCGTCGCCGGTTACCTCGCGATGGCCCGCGCGACCGCCGACCGGGCCCTGGCGCACGGCCTGCTGAAGCCGGAACTCGCCGAGGACCTCCTCGGCGTACTCGCCGACGGAGCCGCCGGTGCCGGTGGAGCCGGTGGAGCCGGTGGAGCCGGTGGGACTGGTGGCCCCGGTGGCCCCGGTGGGACTGGTGGCGCCGACGGCTCCGGAAGCACCCCGGGAGACGACCGATGAGCCGCACCGGAAGCACCGAAAGCACCGCTAGCACTGCTAGCACCGGAAGCACCGAAAGCACCCGCAGCGGCCGAGGCACCGGAAGCACCCGCAGCGGCCGAGGCACCAGAAGCACCTACGGCACCCCCAGCCCCATCGGCCCCCACAGCCCCCACCGCCACCCCGCACCCCACCGTCACCCCGCACCCCGCCGACACCCCGCGCCCCACCGCCGTACGACGACGCGCGCGTCCCGGAACGGAGCCGCCCGATGACCGCCACCCTGCTGCGCACCGCCGCCGAACTGCACGCCCGCGCGCGTGCGGGCCGCCGCGCCGTCGTGATGACCATGGGCGCCCTGCACGAGGGCCACGCCACGCTGATCCGCACCGCGCGCAAGATCGCCGGCCCGGACGGCGAGGTCGTCGTAACCGTCTTCGTCAACCCGCTGCAGTTCGGCGCGGGCGAGGACCTGGACCGCTACCCGCGCACCCTGGACGCCGACGTCGAACTCGCCGCCCGGTCCGGAGCCGACGTCGTCTTCGCCCCTGCCGTCGAGGAGGTCTACCCCGGCGGCGAACCGCAGGTCCGCATCAGCGCCGGCCCGATGGGCGAACGCCTGGAGGGCGCCGCGCGGCCCGGCCACTTCGACGGCATGCTCACCGTCGTCGCCAAACTGCTGCACCTCACCCGCCCGGACATCGCCCTGTACGGCCAGAAGGACGCCCAGCAGCTCGCCCTGATCCGCCGCATGGTGCGCGACCTGAACTTCGGCGTCGAGATCGTCGGCGTTCCCACCGTGCGCGAGGAGGACGGGCTCGCCCTGTCCAGCCGCAACCGCTACCTCTCATCCGCCGAGCGGCGCACCGCCCTCGCCCTGTCCCAGGCCCTGTTCGCGGGCCGCGACCGGCACGCCGCCCAGCAGGCGCTGCGCGCGCGGGCCAGTGAGGTGCCCGCCACGCGCGCGCGTGCCGAGGCGCTCAGCGCCATAGGCGAGTCCCGCGCGGCGGCCGACGCGCACGCCGTCGCCACCACCACCGGCGGCCCGGCGGCCGTCCGCGCCGCGGCCCGCCTCGTCCTCGACGAGGCCGTCCGCCTCGACCCGCCGCTCGCCCTGGACTACCTGGCCCTGGTCGACCCCTCCGACTTCACCGAGATCGGCGACGACTTCACCGGTGAGGCCGTCCTCGCCGTGGCCGCCCGGGTGGGCACCACCCGCCTGATCGACAACGTCCCCCTCACCTTCGGAACCTTCGGAGCCGCCTCGTGACCAGCACCGGCATACGACTGCACGCGCCCGCGCCGGGATGGTCCATCGACGCGGACGTCGTGGTCGTCGGCTCCGGCGTCGCCGGCCTCACCGCGGCCCTGCGCTGCGAGGCGGCCGGGCTGACGACGGTCGTCGTCACCAAGGCCCGCCTGGACGACGGCTCCACCCGCTGGGCGCAGGGCGGCATCGCGGCGGCCCTCGGCGAGGGCGACACCCCCGAACAGCACCTCGACGACACCCTGGTGGCCGGCGCGGGCCTGTGCGACGAGGAGGCGGTCCGCATCCTCGTCACGGAGGGCCCCGACGCCGTACGCCGCCTCATCGCGACCGGCGCGCACTTCGACGAGTCGGGCGACGGCGGCCTGGAACTCACCCGGGAGGGCGGCCACCACCGGCGCCGCATCGCGCACGCGGGCGGCGACGCCACCGGCGCGGAGATCTCCCGCGCCCTGGTCGAGGCGGTCCGCGCGCGCGGCCTGCGCACCATCGAGAACGCCCTGGTCCTGGACCTCCTCACGGACGCCGAAGGACGCACGGCCGGCGTCACCCTGCACGTCATGGGGGAGGGCCAGCACGACGGCGTGGGCGCGGTCCACGCGCCCGCCGTGGTGCTGGCGACCGGAGGCATGGGCCAGGTGTACTCCGCCACCACCAACCCCGCCGTCTCCACGGGCGACGGCGTGGCCCTGGCCCTGCGCGCCGGCGCGGAGGTGAGCGACCTCGAATTCGTGCAGTTCCATCCCACGGTGCTCTTCCTCGGCCCGGGCGCGGAGGGCCAGCAGCCCCTGGTCTCCGAGGCGGTCCGCGGCGAGGGCGCCCACCTGGTCGACGCCGACGGCGTGCGCTTCATGCAGGGACAGCACGAACTCGCCGAACTGGCGCCGCGCGACATCGTCGCCAAGGGCATCCTGCGCCGCATGCGCGAGCAGGACGCCGAGCACATGTACCTCGACGCCCGCCACTTCGGCGCCGAGATGTGGGAGCACCGCTTCCCGACCATCCTCGCCGCCTGCCGCGCCCACGGCATCGACCCGGTCACCGAGCCCGTCCCGGTCGCCCCGGCCGCCCACTACGCCTCCGGCGGCGTCCGCACCGACTCCCAGGGCCGCACCACCGTGCCCGGTCTGTACGCCTGCGGCGAGGTCGCCTGCACCGGCGTGCACGGCGCCAACCGCCTGGCCTCCAACTCCCTCCTGGAGGGCCTGGTGTACGCCGAGCGCATCGCCGCCGACATCGCGCGCAGCGCACACACCCGCCCCGCGCGCGTGCCGCAACCGCTCCCCACCACCGAGCGCCCCGCGCACCCCCTCCTCCCGCCGGAGGCCCGCTTCACCATCCAGCGGATCATGACCCGGGGAGCAGGAGTCCTGCGCTCCGAGGCCTCCCTCTCCGAGGCCGCGCAGCGCCTCCACCACCTGCACGCCGAGGCGCGCGACGCCCTCGACGAGAACGGCAAGACCGCCGAGCCGGGCGTCGACACCTGGGAGGCCACCAACCTCCTGTGCGTGGCCCGCGTCCTGGTCGCCGCCGCGCGGCGGCGCGAGGAGACCCGCGGCTGCCACTGGCGCGAGGACCGTCCCGAGCCCGACGACACCGTCTGGCGCCGCCACATCGTCGTACGGCTGAATCCGGACCGAACCCTGGCGGTGCACACCACCGACGCCACAGACTTCCCCCCTACCCTCACCCAGGCCCAGGAGCAGTGACAGCAGTGACCACCCCCGACCTTCCTCTCGTCCCCTCCGGTGGCTGCGGCGACGGCTGCGGCTGCGGCGCGGACGCCGACGAGGCGTACCTGGAGTGCGGCCTCGACCCCGCGCTCGCGCAGCTCCTGACCGAAGCGGGCCTCGACCCCGTGGAGGTCGAGGACATCGCCAACGTCGCCCTCCAGGAGGACCTGGCCCACGGCGTGGACGTGACGACGGTCGCGACCATCCCGGAGGACGCCGTCGCCACCGCCGACTTCACCGCGCGGGAGGCGGGCACCGTGGCCGGCCTCCGGATCGCCGAGGCGGTCCTGTCCGTGGTCTGCGCGGAGGAACTGGAGGTCGAGCGGCACGCGGAGGACGGCGACCGCGTGGAAGCGGGCCAGAAGCTCCTCTCCGTCACCACCCGCACCCGCGACATCCTCACCGCGGAGCGCAGCGCCCTGAACCTGCTGTGCCGCCTGTCGGGCATCGCGACCGCCACCCGCGCGTGGGCGGACGTCCTCGAAGGCACCGGGGCCAGGGTCCGCGACACCCGCAAGACCACGCCCGGCCTGCGCAGCCTGGAGAAGTTCGCGGTGCGCTGCGGTGGCGGCGTCAACCACCGCATGTCCCTGTCGGACGCGGCCCTGGTGAAGGACAACCACGTGGTGGCCGCGGGCGGCGTCGCCGAGGCCTTCAACGCGGTCCGCGAACGCTTCCCCGACGTGCCCATCGAGGTCGAGGTCGACACCCTGCACCAGCTCCGCGAGGTCCTGGAAGCCGGCGCGGACCTGATCCTGCTGGACAACTTCACGCCCGGCGAGTGCGCGGAGGCGGTGGCCCTGGTGAACGGCCGCGCCGCCCTGGAGGCGTCCGGCCGCCTGACCCTCGCCAACGCCAAGGCGTACGCCGACACGGGCGTCGACTACCTGGCCGTCGGCGCCCTCACCCACTCCTCGCCGATCCTGGACATCGGCCTGGACCTGCGAGCGGCGGAGTAGGGAACGGCCATGCTGCTGACCATCGACGTGGGAAACACGCACACCGTCCTCGGCCTCTTCGACGGCGACGACATCGTCGAGCACTGGCGCATCTCCACCGACGCGCGCCGCACGGCCGACGAGCTCGCGGTCCTCCTCCAGGGACTGATGGGCATGCACCCGCTGCTCGGCGACGAGCTGGGCGACGGCATCGACGGCATCGCCATCTGCGCGACCGTCCCCTCGGTCCTGCACGAACTGCGCGAGGTGACCCGCCGCTACTACGGCGACGTCCCCGCCGTACTCGTCGAACCGGGCGTCAAGACGGGCGTCCCGATCCTGACCGACCACCCCAAGGAGGTCGGCGCGGACCGCATCATCAACGCGGTCGCCGCCGTCGACCTCTACGGCGGCCCGGCCATCGTCGTCGACTTCGGCACGGCGACGACGTTCGACGCGGTCAGCGCGCGCGGCGAGTACGTCGGCGGCGTCATCGCGCCCGGCATCGAGATCTCCGTCGAGGCACTCGGCGTGCGCGGCGCGCAGCTGCGCAAGATCGAGGTGGCGCGCCCGCGCAGCGTGATCGGCAAGAACACGGTGGAGGCGATGCAGTCCGGCATCGTCTACGGCTTCGCCGGCCAGGTCGACGGGGTGGTCAACCGCATGGCCCGCGAGCTGGCGGACGACCCGGACGACGTGACGGTCATCGCCACGGGCGGGCTGGCGCCGATGGTGCTCGGCGAGAGCTCCGTCATCGACGAGCACGAGCCGTGGCTGACCCTGATCGGCCTGCGCCTGGTGTACGAACGCAACGCGTCACGGATGTAGGCGGCGCCCGGCACCGCACCACCACCCGTGGGGCATCTCCCGCCATTCCACCGGAGGGCCGCGTACGGCGCGGAGGGGACGGGGCGGGGGTGTTCGCCCGCAGCGACTGGCGCGTCCACGCCGGACCGCTTCTCGACCGACCGATTCCGCGCCGGTCCGAGGACGGACACCCCCCCCCCCCCCCCCCCCCGGCCCCGCCCCCAGGCGCCATCGCAACCACCACCCGAGTGGCACCCCACGCCACCCCCGTCCCACCACCCCACGCCACCACCGACTGCGCACCCCCTCCCACCACCCGAGTGGCACCTGACGCCACCCGTCCCACCACGAGCGGCACCCTTCCCACCACCCGAGTGGCACCTGATGCCACACCGCCCCCCGACTCCACACCCGTCCCACCACCCGAGTGGCACCCCACGCCACACCCGCCCCATACGCGCTGTTTGTCTGATTAGCGCGTATCGTCGCAGCATGCCCACGCCCTACGGATCCCGCGGCGGCATGGCGTTCGGCGCTGAGGAGCTGCGCGTGCTCCGCCGTGCTCTCGCCCTCGCCCTGCACCCCACCTCCGCCTCGGCCGACGACCTCCAGGACTGCCTCCGCCTCGCCGGTGACCTCGACGAGGCCGCGCGGGAGAGTGCCCGGCTGCGCGCCTTCCTCGTGGCCGACCTCGGCCGCTACCGCGCCGCCCTCCCCGGCACCGCCGCCGGCTACCTCACGCTCCTGGAGGAGGCGCTGGGCGCCGGATACCGTCCCCGCCCCGACGACCTGGCCGCCCTGCGCGCCCTGCGCGGCAACCCCACCGCCGCCGCCCTCCTGCACCAGTGCCGGCGCGCCCACCTCCTCGCCCTTCCCGGCGGACGTGGCGCCTCCGCCGAGGAGCAGGAGGAGAAGCCGGCCCAGAAGCCCGCGCGCAAGCCCCCGGCCACCCCTCCGGCCCGCCCGGCTCCGCACCCCCCCCCGGCGCCCGCCCCGTCCCCCGGCACCCCGAAGCCCACCCGCCCCATCCCCACGCCCGGCGAGGTCTTCCCGCGCCGCAAACCCGCCACGCCCCCGCCGAACGAGCACCTGGCCGCGGGCTGACGCCTTTGCCTGGCTACCCTGGGTCCATGGACTACGTCTCCGCGCTCCTCCCCCCGGCCGTCATGGCCGTCCTCTTCATCAGCGTGATCCGAGTGATCGTGAAGACCCAGGGCGGCGCCAACAAGACCAAGGAGGACGCCGCCGTCGACGCGGCCCTCGCCCGGGCGGAGAGGGCCCGGCCCTC
>NZ_VCNP01000033.1 GCF_006782915.1 Streptomyces calvus | reverse complement strand
CCCCCGCCCGCCGGGCGCCCGTCGCGCGGCCGCGGTCGGCGTACGGTCCAGGGCGTACGACTCGACGTCGTACGCCCTTTTTGTTCCCGTTCGCCACTGATCACGCCTGTCCGGCACGCCATTGCCCGGATCCCGCACTATTGTCTTGAGTTGTGCCTCGCCCATTGGGAGAACTCGAAGACGCGGTCATGACGCGGGTGTGGAAGTGGAACCGCCCGGTGACCGTTCGGGAAGTCCTGGAAGATCTTCAGAAGGAACGGTCCATCGCGTACACCACGGTGATGACCGTTTTGGACAATCTCCATCAGAAGGGCTGGGTGCGCCGAGAGGCGGAAGGCCGGGCCTATCGATATGAGGCGGTCTCCACTCGCGCCGCCTACGCCGCCGCCCTGATGAACGAAGCGTGGTCGCAGAGCGACAACGCCGCCGCCGCTCTCGTCGCCTTCTTCGGCATGATGAGCGAGGAACAGCGCCAGGCCCTCACGGACGCCGTGCGCATCGTCCAGCTCCCGGAAACCCATGACGAGAACCCCGGCTCGGCGGACGGCCGCGACGGACGATAGCGTCCGCTCATGTCAGCAGACAGCCCCGAAGTCACCGCAAAAGCCATCACGGTCCGGCGTGCCCGCACCAGCGATGTCCCAGCCGTACGCCGTCTCCTTGACGCCTACGTCCGCGGGGGCATCCTGCTCGACAAAGCAACGGTGACGCTTTACGAGGACATCCAGGAGTTCTGGGTCGCGGAACGCGACGACAACGCGGAGGTCGTCGGCTGCGGCGCCCTGCACGTGATGTGGGAAGACCTGGCGGAAGTCCGCACTCTCGCGGTGAAGCCCGGCCTGAAGGGCGCCGGCGTCGGACACCGGTTGCTGGAGAAGTTGCTGGAGACGGCCCGCTGGCTGGGTGTTCGCCGCGTTTTCTGTCTGACCTTCGAAGTGGACTTCTTCGGCAAGCACGGCTTCGTGGAGATCGGTGAGACCCCGGTCGACACGGATGTCTACGCGGAGCTGCTGCGTTCCTATGACGAGGGCGTCGCGGAGTTCCTCGGTCTCGAACGAGTGAAACCGAACACCTTGGGCAACAGCCGGATGCTTCTGCATCTGTGATCGTCGGCCGAATCCGCGCGCGGCCCCATGGCCGTTGCGTTGCCGCTTGCCCGGGGTGGCCTATGTCCGAAACGCGCATGTTTCCCGGGCGGGTGCGGTGAGGAGGAGTCAGCCAGGGGTTTGTGTTTTTACGGCAAAAGCGGTTTGCTTTCCGCAGTACTGCAGTACTGCATATAACAAGGGGCGGCGATACGGCGGACGCCGGCACCCCCGGCCCTCAAGTTATCGATGAAAGGAAATCCGGTGGCACAGAAGGTTCAGGTCCTTCTTGTCGACGACCTCGACGGCGGCGAGGCGGACGAGACCGTGACGTTCGCGTTGGACGGCAAGACGTACGAGATCGATCTCACCACCGCCAATGCGGACAAGCTCCGCGGCCTTCTCGAGCCTTACGTGAAGGGCGGCCGTCGTACCGGAGGCCGCGCTGCGGGCGGGCGTGGAAAGGCGCGCGCTTCTTCCGGTGGCAGCCAGGACACCGCGGCGATCCGCGCCTGGGCGAAGGAGAACGGTTACGAGGTCAACGACCGCGGCCGCGTTCCCGCGTCGATCCGCGAGGCCTACGAGAAGGCCAACGGCTGATTGTCGACCGCGGCGGCGGCGCACACCTGCCGCAGCCGAACACGGTGGACCTGTGTTGCCACGGTGTTCACCAGGCGCACGAGGTCCGGGGGGCCCTCACGGTCCCCCAGCGCTCTCCTCGTCGCCATCGCCGACAGCGTCGGCAGCGAGGCCTCGACCTCGCGTCCCGGCTCGGGGGGCCGCAGCCAGACGGCGGCCCCCTGCGAACCACCACCCCACTCCTCGGGCGACGAACCGCCCGCCGCCCCGCCCGCGCCGGCGGCCACCACGTGGGGCGCCTCCATGGAGGCACCGGCTCCGCTCGCCGTCAGGTCCAGCGGTACGCCGTCCCATTCCAGCCACTCCAGCAGCCCCGGCACCTCCTCCGCGCTGCCCGCGGCCACCAGCAGCCGCAGCCTGCCGCCCCCCGCGGCCACCGGGAATTCCCGGCCGTGGCCCCGCAGCCGTTCCAGCGCCGCGCGTCCCGCCTCCTCGGGCACGTCCAGGACGTCGAAGCGCACCCCCACCGCCAGGCGCACCGACGGTCCGGGCAGGGTGGGCCAGCCCAGCTCGTCCTCGTACCAGCGCCGGACCTCGTCACGGTCCGCGGGGCGCGGACGGCGGGGGAGCGGGCCGTGGTGGAGCGGGCCGTGGCGGAGCGGCCTGCGGGGGTGCGGAACCCCGGCGGGGGCGGTGGGGGTCATGTCCCGCGCAACCGCCGGATGGCGCCACGGGTTACGCTGGGTGCCGCTGTGTAAGCGGTGCGTGTCGAACAAGGGGGCGCGCGGGGGTGCGGGGAGGCGCAAGGTTGTTCGCCCGTAGCGGAGGGAACCCGTGCACTCGGCATGGACTGTCCGTAGCAGCGGGTAAGACATCCCTAGTGGGAGGGGGCGACACGCAGGGCGGGACGTCTCCCGTTCGCCACGGGCGTACTGGCGATGGGGGTAACTGCCTGGCCTGCGGGAACATCGTCTCGCACCATCGGGTTGGAGCAGATGTCGGCGTGAGCGGGGTCAGGAGGCCATCGACGGTGTCGGCAGTTGGAATGAGCGGTCCCCGCTTGCGGGACTAAGCTGCGGAAGGACAGGGAGGGGAAGTTCCCCCCACTGCCTGACCGCTCTGAGGAGCGATTAACGATGTTCGAGAGGTTCACCGACCGCGCGCGGCGGGTTGTCGTCCTGGCTCAGGAAGAAGCCCGGATGCTCAACCACAACTACATCGGCACCGAGCACATCCTCCTGGGCCTGATCCACGAGGGTGAGGGTGTCGCCGCCAAGGCCCTTGAGAGCCTCGGGATTTCGCTCGAGGCGGTCCGCCAGCAGGTGGAGGAGATCATCGGCCAGGGCCAGCAGGCCCCGTCCGGGCACATCCCCTTCACCCCCCGTGCCAAGAAGGTCCTGGAGCTGTCGCTCCGCGAGGCCCTTCAGCTGGGCCACAACTACATCGGCACGGAGCACATCCTGCTCGGCCTGATCCGCGAGGGCGAGGGCGTCGCCGCCCAGGTCCTGGTCAAGCTGGGCGCAGACCTCAACCGCGTGCGGCAGCAGGTGATCCAGCTGCTCTCCGGTTACCAGGGCAAGGAGACCGCCACCGCCGGCGGTCCTGCGGAGGGCACGCCCTCCACGTCCCTGGTCCTCGACCAGTTCGGCCGGAACCTCACCCAGGCCGCTCGTGAGTCCAAGCTCGACCCGGTGATCGGGCGCGAGAAGGAGATCGAGCGGGTCATGCAGGTGCTGTCCCGCCGTACCAAGAACAACCCGGTGCTGATCGGTGAGCCCGGCGTCGGCAAGACCGCCGTCGTCGAGGGCCTCGCCCAGGCCATCGTCAAGGGCGAGGTGCCCGAGACCCTCAAGGACAAGCACCTCTACACCCTGGACCTCGGCGCCCTGGTCGCCGGCTCCCGCTACCGCGGTGACTTCGAGGAGCGCCTGAAGAAGGTGCTCAAGGAGATCCGCACCCGCGGCGACATCATCCTGTTCATCGACGAGCTGCACACGCTGGTCGGTGCGGGTGCCGCCGAGGGCGCCATCGACGCCGCTTCGATCCTGAAGCCGATGCTGGCCCGCGGTGAGCTGCAGACCATCGGTGCCACCACGCTGGACGAGTACCGCAAGCACCTGGAGAAAGACGCGGCCCTCGAGCGCCGCTTCCAGCCCATCCAGGTCGCCGAGCCCTCGCTCCCGCACACCATCGAGATCCTCAAGGGCCTGCGCGACCGGTACGAGGCGCACCACCGCGTCTCCATCACCGACGAGGCGCTGGTCCAGGCCGCCACCCTGGCCGACCGGTACATCTCGGACCGCTTCCTGCCGGACAAGGCGATCGACCTGATCGACGAGGCCGGTTCCCGGATGCGCATCCGCCGGATGACCGCGCCGCCGGACCTGCGCGAGTTCGACGAGAAGATCGCCGGCGTCCGCCGCGACAAGGAGTCCGCGATCGACTCGCAGGACTTCGAGAAGGCCGCCTCCCTGCGCGACAAGGAGAAGCAGCTCCTGGCCGCCAAGGCCAAGCGGGAGAAGGAGTGGAAGGCCGGCGACATGGACGTCGTCGCCGAGGTCGACGGCGATCTGATCGCCGAGGTCCTCGCCACGGCCACCGGCATCCCGGTCTTCAAGCTGACCGAGGAGGAGTCCAGCCGTCTGCTCCGCATGGAGGACGAGCTGCACAAGCGGGTCATCGGCCAGAACGACGCCGTCAAGGCGCTGTCCAAGGCGATCCGCCGTACCCGTGCCGGTCTGAAGGACCCGAAGCGTCCGGGTGGCTCGTTCATCTTCGCCGGCCCGTCCGGTGTCGGTAAGACCGAGCTGTCCAAGGCGCTCGCGGAGTTCCTCTTCGGTGACGAGGACGCGCTGATCTCCCTCGACATGTCGGAGTTCAGCGAGAAGCACACGGTCTCCCGTCTCTTCGGTTCGCCCCCCGGCTACGTGGGCTACGAGGAGGGCGGCCAGCTGACCGAGAAGGTGCGCCGCAAGCCGTTCTCCGTCGTCCTCTTCGACGAGGTCGAGAAGGCCCACCCGGACATCTTCAACTCGCTGCTGCAGATCCTGGAGGACGGTCGCCTGACCGACTCCCAGGGCCGGGTCGTGGACTTCAAGAACACGGTCATCATCATGACGACCAACCTCGGCACCCGGGACATCTCCAAGGGCTTCAACCTGGGCTTCGCCGCCGCGGGCGACACGAAGACCAACTACGAGCGCATGAAGAACAAGGTGTCGGACGAGCTCAAGCAGCACTTCCGTCCCGAGTTCCTCAACCGCGTCGACGACGTGGTGGTCTTCCCGCAGCTGACGCAGAACGACATCCTCCGGATCGTCGACCTGATGATCAGCAAGGTGGACGAGCGCCTGAAGGACCGGGACATGGGCATCGAGCTCTCCCAGTCCGCCAAGGAGCTGCTGTCCAGGAAGGGCTACGACCCCGTGCTGGGCGCCCGGCCGCTGCGCCGGACCATCCAGCGCGAGATCGAGGACTCGCTGTCGGAGAAGATCCTCTTCGGCGAGCTGCGTCCCGGTCACATCGTGGTCGTGGACACCGAGGGCGAGGGCGAGTCCCAGACCTTCACCTTCCGCGGCGAGGAGAAGTCGGCCCTGCCCGACGTCCCGCCGATCGAGCAGGCGGCCGGCGGCGCCGGCCCGAACCTGAGCAAGGACGCCTGACCTCCGCGCTCGGGCCGAACGCGACAAGGGTCTGCCCCCGGGACACACGTCCCGGGGGCAGACCCCTTTTCGTGGTGGGCCCGGTCCGGCGCGCGGACCGGCAGGTTCAGGACAGCTGACCGTCGTAGTCCGGCAGCTTGAAGGTGCGCTCGGCGTGGCCGCCGGACAGGTCGGTGGGGCTGTTGCCGATGTTGGCGATGATCGTGTAGCCCTTCGACTCGATGTCGACGCGCTGGGCCGTCTTGTACTCGGCCACGTCGCGGAACAGGTCGGAGAAGCCGCGCACGTACAGGCCGGCCGACTCGTAGCCCACCCGGTCCAGGTTGTACTCGGTGGGCGCGTGGATGATGCCCGGACGGGCGGTCACGAAGAACACGGCGACCCCGTGCTCCTGCGCGTACCGGGCGGCCTCCAGGACCGGCTTGTTCGCGGGCTGCGGGTAGCTGAAGCCGAAGTCGGTCTCCAGGGCGGTGTTGTCGATGTCGAGGACGATCGCCTGCTTCTCGCCCGGCCGGGTGTCGGCGATCCGCTGCTGCAGATAGGGCAGGGCCTCGTCCATGACCGCCCGGCAGTCCGCCTGCCAGGTGTCGTAGTCGACGTCTGCGGCGGCGGCCGTCGTGGCCGCTGTGGCGGCCGTGGGGGCTGCGGAGGCGGTCGCCGCCTCGGCGGGGGCGGCCAGGGCCACCAGGGCGGCCGCGGAGACGGCGGTGACCGATGCGCGGCGCAGCCAGGGGCGTCTGTTCGTCATGTGGTGGGGGGTCCTCTCACGTCCGTAACGCTGCCAACGTGTCGTGTGCATGTTCGTCCACGAGGGTGACGCGAGGTGAACCGTAGGGTTACCGGGCGGTAGGTGCCTAGAGGTCTGCGCCACATTCACGGAAAGGCCGAATCGTGCCCCCGGTGACATGAGGCACAGGCGATTCGTCCTGTACTAGACGGAATAGTGGCGAAGTCGTTGAAACTAAAACGGACATTTGGCACGAACCTCTGATCGATCGGCCTCAAATGGGGCTTTCGTCCCGTTCGGGCGGTCTGTCAAGAGACGTGCATCTCAGCTCAGAAGTACGAACTTCCGTCGTAGATCACACCTTTGTGCGTTTCTGGGTGGAGGGGTTACCAAGGAGTGGCCACCGAGGCGAGGACCCGTTTCGCCGGTGGCTTTCCTCTGTCCCCTTCCTCTTGAGGTTGAGATGTCCCAGCGCGTCACGTCCCGTTCCTCCCGTACGTCCCTGATCCGCACCCGTGCGGCCGTGCTGGCCGCCGGCCTGGGGGCCTCGGTCGTGATGGGGGCCGGGGTCGCGGCCGCCGCCGACACCACGGCCGCATCCGGCATCGCCGGCGCCGTCGAGGCGCAGGCCGCCGCCCAGGCCAAGGCCGCCAAGGCCCAGGCCGCCCAGGTCAAGAAGGCTGCCGAAGCGAAGAAGGCCGCTCAGGCCGCGAAGGCCGCGAAGGCCGTCAAGGCCAAGAAGGCCGCCAAGGCCGCCGTCAAGAAGAAGGCGTCCTGGGTCGACCCGGTGAAGACCTACAAGCTCTCCGCGAGCTTCGCCCAGAACGGCGGCATGTGGGCGAGCAAGCACAGCGGTCAGGACTACGCCGTGCCGACCGGCACCCCGGTCGTGGCCACCCACGGCGGCACCGTCGTCAAGGCCGGCGGCAACGGCGCCGGTGACGGTCCCGCGTACGGCAACGCCGTCGTGATCAAGCACGGCAACAAGACGTACTCCCAGTACGCCCACCTGTCGTCGGTGAACGTGAAGGCCGGCCAGGTCGTCAAGACCGGCCAGAAGATCGCCCTGTCCGGCAACACCGGCAACTCCAGCGGTCCGCACCTGCACTTCGAGATCCGTACGACCCCGAACTACGGCTCGGCCGTGGACCCGGTCAAGTTCCTGCGTGCCAAGGGCGTGCAGGTCTGACCCGGACACCCGGCGGCGCCTAGGCGCTCCCGGCTCCCCGGTGGGCCCGGGTGATCAGATCGATGGCGACCTCGAGGACGGCCTTGCGCCGTTCCTCGGGGTCGCTTTCGACGTCCTGGAGGACGTGCATCCCGGCGTGCATGGTGAACAGGGCGCTGACGCAGCGCACCTGGTCGACGAGATCGGCGTCCGGGTCGATGAGGATGTCCCGCAGCCCGAGCATGCGGGTCTTGAACATCTCGCCGATGCGCAGCTCGCGGATCGTGGCCTGGTTCTCCTGCATGAAGCGGAAGAGCGGGGCCGCACCCATGAGCGCGTCGCTGTACCGGCGGATGATCTCCTGCTTGGTCTCCAGGGTGTGCGGCTGCTCGCGCCCCCAGGCGATCAGCTCCTCCATCGGCCGGGAGAGATCCTCGAAGATGCCGACGAGGATCTCCTCCTTGGTCTTGAAGTGGTAGTACAGCGCCGCCTTGGTGACTTCCAGGCGCTCGGCGATCTCGCGCAGTGAGGTCTTCTCGTAGCCCTGCTCGGCGAAGAGTTCCAGCGCCACGTCCTGGATGCGCTGGCGGGTGTTCCCGCGGCGCCGCTGCCTGGTGCCGTCCATGGTGCCGCCCATCCTCCTACTCGAACCGCTCTCGACAAAAACTTACTTGACGCCCGGCTAGTTGCGCGAGTAGCTTCCGCAGCAGGAACTAGCCGGGCGGCAAGTAAGTAGCGGTGGCCACGGGGAGTGGCCGGGGGAGTGAGCGGTATGGCGGAGACACCTGCGGCGGGGGCCGCGCAGACGGACGGCGGCAAACAGCCGAGGAGCGTGCGGGTGGTCCTGCTCGCCCTGATGATCGCGATGATGCTCGCGATGCTCGACAACATGATCATCGGTACGGCGATGCCGACGATCGTGGGCGAGCTGGGCGGACTGGAGCACCTGTCCTGGGTGGTCACCGCCTACACGCTCGCGACCGCGGCGTCGACCCCGGTCTGGGGCAAGCTCGGCGACATGTACGGGCGCAAGGGCTCGTTCCTGGCGTCCATCGTGATCTTCCTGATCGGCTCCGCGCTCAGCGGCATGGCCCAGAACATGGGCGAGCTGATCGGCTTCCGCGCGGTGCAGGGCCTGGGCGCCGGCGGTCTGATGGTCGGTGTCATGGCGATCATCGGCGACCTCGTCCCGCCGCGGGAGCGCGGCAAGTACCAGGGCATGATGGCCGCCGTGATGGCGCTGGCCATGATCGGCGGGCCCCTCGTCGGCGGCACCATCACCGACAACTGGGGCTGGCGCTGGGCCTTCTACATCAACCTGCCGCTCGGCGTGGTCGCGCTGGCCGCCGTGGGTGCCGTGCTGCACCTGCCGAAGAAGCGGGCCAAGGCCGGGATCGACTACCTCGGCATCGTGCTGCTGACCACCGGCATCACCGCCACCGTGCTGGTCACCACCTGGGGCGGCACGGAGTACGCCTGGTCCTCCGCGCGGATCATGGAGCTGATCGGCCTCGGTGTCGCCTCCCTCGTCGGCTTCGTGTTCTGGCAGACCAGGGCCGCCGAGCCGGTGGTGCCGCTGCACATCTTCCGCAGCCGCAACTTCACGCTGATGTCCGTCATCGGCTTCGTCACCGGCTTCGTGATGTTCGGCGCGACGCTCTTCCTGCCGCTGTACCAGCAGTCCGTGCAGGGCGCCTCCGCCACCAACTCCGGTCTGCTGCTCCTGCCGATGCTCGGCGCGATGCTCGTCACCTCGATGGTCGCGGGCCGGGTGACCACCGACACCGGCCGGTACAAGATCTTCCCGGTGCTCGGCAGCGCGCTGATGGTCGTCGGGCTGTACCTGCTGTCCACGATGGACACCGGCACCTCCCGGTTCACCTCCGGCGTCTTCATGGCCGTGGTCGGTCTCGGCATGGGCTGCCTGATGCAGATCACCATGCTGGTCGCGCAGAACAGCGTGGAGATGAAGGACATGGGCGTGGCGTCCTCGTCCACCACCCTCTTCCGCACCCTCGGCGCCTCCTTCGGCGTCGCGATCATGGGCGCGCTGTTCAACAACCGGGTCCAGGACGTCATGGCCGAGCGGGCCGGCTCGCTCGGCTCCGCGGTGACCGAGCAGTCCGCGCAGCTGGACGCGGCGAGCCTGGCGAAGCTGCCGGAGGCGGCGCGGGAGGCCTACCAGTACGCGGTCTCCTCGGGCACGCACTCGGCGTTCCTGCTGGGCGCGGTCGTCGCGGTGCTGTCGCTGGCGGCGGCCGTGTTCGTGAAGGAGGTCCCGCTCAAGGGCGCGGGCCCGGAGAAGCCGGAGACGAAGGACAGCGACGGGGGCGCGCCGACGGTGGCGGTGGCCGAGCCGGTCTGACCCCACCAGCGGTACGAAGGCCCCCGGAGGCGCGCGTTCCTCCGGGGGCCTTCCGTATCCGCCCTTCCGTATCCGCCCTTCCGCATCCGCCCTTCCGCATCCGCCCTTCCGTTCTCGCCGCCCTTCGCCGCCCTTTGCGCCACCGTTCGCCGCCGTTCGCCGCCGTTCTCGCCACCGGTTCGCCGCCGTTCTCGCCGTCCGGGCCCGTTGTCAGACCCCCGTGCCACCATCGGTCGCATGGACAAGGCGCGTCAGCTGAGGCTGGCCAAGGACGCGATGGACCGGGACTGGGCCGACCCGGACCTCGACCTGGCCGCGGTCGCCGCGCACGCCGGCTACTCGCGCTACCACTTCATACGCGCCTTCAGGGAGACGTACGGCGAGACGCCGGGCCAGTACCTCACGCACCGCCGCATCGAGCGCGCCGAGGACCTGCTGCGCACCGCCGATCTGTCGGTGACGGAGATCTGCCACCTGGTGGGCTTCAGCAGCCTGGGCACGTTCTCGGCGCGGTTCAAGACCCGTACCGGCCTCACCCCCAGCGCATACCGGACCCGGCACGTGGGCCGGGGCGCCGCCCTCATCCCGGGCTGCTACGCCATGCTCTGGGCCGGCGGGCTCGCACGCGGGCAGGACAGGGCGGCGGCACAGCGCAATTCCGGAGAAGCGGGCTGAGGGCGCCGCTGCCTACGGTGACAGGGCAGTTCAGGAACGGCCGCGAACAGGAGCACGCCATGATCAAGGGTCTCGCCATTTCCACCGTCTGGGTCCTCGACCAGCAGCGGGCGAAGGAGTTCTACACGGAGAAGCTGGGCCTGGAGGTCCGCACCGACATGACGCTCGGCGACGGCGGCATGCGCTGGCTCACCGTCGGCTCGCCGAACCAGCCCGACGTCGAGCTGACCCTGATGGTGCCCGGCGCCGGCATGGACCCCGAGTCCGCCGAGATGATCAAGAAGCTGGTGGCCAAGGGGGCGCTCGGCGCGGGCGTGCTGACCACCGACGACATCCACGGCGACTACGCCAAGCTCAAGGAGCGCGGCGTGGAGTTCATCCAGGAGCCGCAGGAGCGCCCGTACGGCACGGAGGCGCTGTTCCGCGACGACTCGGGCAACTGGTTCTCCTTCACGCAGCCCCGTGAGGGCGGCCTCGACATGGACCAGGACTGGTCCTGCTGAAGGACCCGGGTGCCCGCGGCACCCCTGGCACCGCCGGCGCGCCCGCCTACTGCGGCAGCATCGGGTAGCTGCCGGTGTTCGTCGGCGCGTGCTCCGGCAGCCACAGCACGGCGACCGCGCCCTCGGCCGGCGTACCCTCCGGCGCTCCCGCCGGCCGTACGTTGCGGAAGGTCAGCCGCGCGCCCAGCACCCGGGCCTGCCCGGCCGCGATGGTCAGCCCCAGGCCGTGACCGCGCCCGGCCCGGTCCTTGCTGCCGGTGCGGAAGCGGCTCGGCCCCTCGGCGAGCAGGTCCTCGGGGAAGCCGGGCCCGTGGTCGCGGACCCGGATCACCCGGCCCTCGACGGTGACCTCGATGGGCGGCCTGCCGTGCCGGGCGGCGTTGGCGAGCAGGTTGAACAGCACCCGCTCCAGGCGCCGCGGGTCGGTGGTGACCTCCGACTCGTGCACCACGTGCACGGTGATGTCCGGGTCCTTCGCGGCCACCCGCCGGGCGACGAACCCGCCCAGCAGGATGTCCTGCAGTTCGGCCCGTTCCGAGGCGCTGTCCAGCCGGGCCACCTCCAGGACGTCCTCGACCAGGGTGCGCATCGCCTTGGCCCGGTCCAGCACCAGCTCCGTCGGCCGGCCCGGCGGCAGCAGTTCGGCCGCGGTCAGCAGCCCGGTGACCGGTGTGCGCAGCTCGTGCGCGATGTCGGCGGTGACCCGGCGTTCGGCCTCCAGCCGCTGGCGCAGCGCGTCCGCCATGGCGTCCACGGCGCTGGCCAGGTCGTCGGTCTCGTCCCGCACCACCCCGCCGATGGCGTCGCGCACCCGGACGTCCGTCTCGCCGCCCGCGACCCGGTTGGCGGCGCTGGCCGCCTTGCGCAGCCGGCGCGAGAGGTGCCCGCCGATGAGCACGCCGAGCGCGCTGCCGCCCAGCACGACCGCGATGGAGCCGATCACCAGGGCCTGGTCGAGGTCCTTGAGGATGTCCGAGCTGCGGTCGGTGAAACCGGAGTGCAGGGACATCACGTGCCCGTTCTTCAGCGGCACCGCCGCCCAGACGTCCGGCGCGTCGCCCCGGTCGGACACATAGGTCGCCCGCCGGCCCGCCTCCGCCTTCTCCCGCAGCTCGGCCGGCAGCTCCGGGTCGTCGATCTTCGTGTTCGGGAAGTTCAGCCGCCCGGACAGCTCGTAGTTGCGCTGGGCGATCATGATCCGCTCGTCGGCGAGGTCACGCGCGTTGTCCAGCATCGACACCCGGGCCGCGTTGTGCACGACCAGGCTCAGCGCGATCGCCACCAGCGCCCCGACCAGCGCGATGGCCGCGCTGAGCTTCCACCGCAGACCCGTACCTATGCCCACCCGGTCGACGCACGCCGCCACCAGGCGCCGGAAGTACCCCCGCATGTGCCCGCTCAGGCCTTCAGCTTGTAGCCGAAGCCGCGGACCGTCTCGATCCGGTCCTGGCCGATCTTCGTCCGCAGCCGCTGCACATGGACGTCGACGACCCGGGTGTCACCGCCCCAGCCGTAGTCCCACACCCGTTCCAGCAGCTTGTCGCGGGAGAGCACGGTGCCGGGGGCCGCGGAGAACTCCAGCAGCAGCCGCATCTCGGTCGGGGTGAGCGCCACCGGCTGCCCGGCCCGGCGCACCTCCATGCCCTCGGTGTCGATCTCCAGTTCGCCGAAGGCCAGCACGGCCCCGTTGTCCTGCGCGGTCTGCTCCTCGCGTCCGCCGGCAGCCCGCCCGAAGCGGCGCAGCACCGCGCGGATCCTGGCGACCAGCACCGCACCGTCGAACGGCTTGGTCACGTAGTCGTCGGCGCCGGCCTCCAGACCGAGCACCACGTCGATGGAGTCGGCGCGCGCCGACAGCATGATCACCGGCACCGTCGACTCGTCCCGTATGCGCCGGCACAGGCTGACCCCGTCGAGCCCGGGCACCATGACGTCCAGCAGCGCGATGTCGGGCCGGTCGGAGCGGAACGCCTCCAGGCCGGACAGGCCGTCGGGCATCGCGGTGACCACGAAACCGTCCCGCTCCAGGGCGAGCTGGGTGGCCTCGCGGATGACGTCGTCGTCCTCGACGAACAGGACGTGGGTCTGGTCTGCCATCCCGGTGCTCTCAGTCCTCGTGTCGTCTCGCGTGGGTGCGAGCGTGTGCTTCTCGGCCCTGCCGTCGGGCGGGGCCCGGGGTCCGTCGTCGGGATCGTCCCGGCGCGCGGGGTCCGGGCCGGTCGGCGGCACCGCACCGGCCGGCCGGGCCGATCCGGAGGACAGACCCTAGTCGTCGGGCGCCGGCACCGGCTCCGGTCCGGCCACCTGCCCGTAGTCGTTGTGCGTGCGGTACTCCTCGGAGAACCGGCCGGACGCCCACCGGTAGGTGATCACGTTCTCGCCGGACGGACTCGACACCGGGTCGCCCCGGTCGTAGACCTGCTTGGTCACCACCAGGTCCCCGCGGTCGATCTCCGCGTACACCGGGGGTTCCTCGGCCGTGAACACGTTCACGTACGAACCGCCCTGGTCCCGGTACACGTACGACCCGATCCCCACCGCGTCCCCGCAGGTCAGCACGTTGACGACGAGGTCGTCGACGGACCCTCCGGTGAGGTTGCCGTAGCTGACGTCGACCGGGTACTCGTCGGCGACGCACGGCTTGAGCTCCCGTTTGACCTCCGTGGAGACCTCCGGGTCGCCCTTGATCAGCCGGACCGCGTCCACCCGCTCCGGGCGGCGCGAGGGCGTCGCCGACGGTGCGGCCCGGCTGGCCACCGAGTCCGCGTGGGCCGGGCCCTCGTCACGCGCCCCGGTGCCGCCCGTGCCGCAGCCGGCGGCGAACAGCACGGCGGTGCCGAGCACGGCCGTCGCCGTCGTCACCGCCCGGGCGGTGGTGCGGGCCCGGGTGGGCCCCGCGCCGGTCAGGCCGCGCAACGCTCCCGCTCCTCACGCTCCAGCGCGCGTGCGTCCCTCTCGCGCGCCTCCAGCTCCTCGCGGAGCCGGGCGAGCGCCCGGTGCAGCGTGCTCTTGACCGTTCCGGCCGACATGCCGAGGGCGGCGGCCGTCTCGTCCGTGGACATCTGCTCCCAGTGTCGCAGCACCACGACACTGCGCTGTTTCGGGGCGAGCACCTTGAGGACGTCCATCAGCAGGGCCCGGTCGGCGTGCTGCTCGGTGGAGTCGTCCACGCAGGCCTCCGGGAGCTGCTCGGTCGGCACCTCCTCCAGCTTGCGGGCCCGCCACCACTCCGTCCGCGTGTTGATCATGACGCGGCGCAGGTAGGCGTCGGCCAGCCGCTTGTCCTCGATGGTCTCCCAGCGGCCGTACGTGCGTACCAGCGCGGTCTGCAGCAGATCCTGCGCGTCCACCGGGTCCGGGACCAGGCGGCGGGCGCTGCGCAGCAGCGCTTCCTGCCGGCTGCGGACGTATTCCTCGAACTCGAGCACCTCGCCCTGCGCCATGGTGAACCGCCTCCCGATCCCCGTTTTCCGGCCAGCCCGTGCGGGCCGGATGCCCTGCCTGTGATCCGTGGTCGCCGTGCCGGTCTGCGGCACGTGTTCGAAGCTACGGAGGCGTTGTCACGGCACTGTCCGAGGCAGCCTGCGGGCAGCGCGCGGCTGTCCGTCGGTTGTGTAACGGAGGCGGGGAGCGGCCGCGACGATGGGCGGGTTGGGGCGGTTGTGCGGCGATTGCACGGCGGGACGGCGGCGGGGAGATCGCGCGGCCGGGCGGCGATACGGCCGGGGCGCCGGGTGAGGCGGGTCGGGGGGTGCGCCGCCGGCCGTGCGTCAGGCGTGCGTCAGGCGAGCGGCAGCCGGTACAGGCCGCCCGGCAGCGGCTCCACCAGACCGTCGGCGACCAGGCCGTCCAGCGCCCGGGCGCGCTGCACCGGCTCGTGCCACACCCGGTCCAGCGCGGTCTGCGGCACCGGACCGTGCGCCTCCCGCAGCACCGCCAGCAGCCGCCCGCGGACCTGACGGTCGGTGCCCGCGTACGTCTGGCCGCGGCGCGGCGGACCTTCGTGGGCCGGCTTGCCCGCCAGCCGCCAGGCGCACTGCGCGGCGATCGGACAGCGGTGGCACGACTCGTTCTTCGCCGTGCACACCAGCGCGCCCAGTTCCATGGAGGCGGCGGCCCACCGCGCGGCGGTCTCCGCGTCCTCGGGCAGCAGCGTGCGGGCGAGCCGCCGTTCGGCGGCCGTGGTGGCGTTCGGCGGGTACTGCACTCCGGTGACCGCGCGGGCGAACACGCGGCGGACGTTGGTGTCCAGCACCGCGTGCCGCTGCCCGTACGCGAACGACGCCACGGCCGCGGCCGTGTACTCGCCGATGCCGGGCAGCGCGAGCAGCTGGGCGTGGTCGGCCGGGACGTCGCCGCCGTGCCGCTCCGTTATGGCGACGGCGGCGCCGTGCAGCCGCAGCGCGCGGCGCGGGTAACCGAGCCGGCCCCAGGCGCGGACGGCCTCGCCGGGCGCCTCCGCGGCGAGGTCGGCGGGCCGCGGCCAGCGGGCCAGCCACTGCTCGTAGACGGGCAGCACCCGGTTCACCGGGGTCTGCTGGAGCATGAACTCGCTGACCATCACTCCCCACGCTCCGGCCTCGGGGCGCCGCCACGGCAGGTCCCGGGCGTGCTCGTCGAACCAGTCGATGACGGGGGAGTGCAGCGGCTCACCGGGAGCACGTTCGGGCGCGGGGTCGGCGGCGGTGCCGTACGGGGGCTTCGTGGGAGCAGTCATGACCCGTCGATCCTGCCACGCCGGGCGGTGCTCACGGGGGAACCGCCACGTGGAGAGTGGGGGAACGGGGCCCGGGGTGCGCGAGAAGGGCCCGACTGGGGGTGACAGGCGCGGGGCCGAGGGGGCCCGGGGCCGGGCCCTCCGGGCGGTGGTGAGGCACCTGACGATCGGCGGCACTTCCGGCTGTGCTTCGACGCCGCGGGGCGGCTCGCGGCCGAGGACGTCGTCCCGCGCGTCGGACTGTCCCGCGAAGGGCCGGAGGAACAAGAGGGGTTCGCGCCGTGATCGGGGTTCTGCCGGCCGACGACGAGGCGATGGTGCGTGCCGGGGTGCGCGCCGTCCTGGGGAGCAGCGGGGAGACGGAGGTGGTCGCCGAGGCGGGCGACGGCCGGGAGGCCGTCGAACCGGCCCGCGCCCACCGTCCCGACGTGGCCCTCCTCGACCTCTGCATGCCGCGCCTGGACGGGCTCGCGGCGGCCGAGGAGATCGCCCGCGCCGTCCCGGGCACGGCCGTCGCGATGCTCACCGCGTTCTCCGAACGCTCCTACGTGGCCCGCGCACTGGGCGGCGGCGCCACCGGCTTCCGGCGGAGGCGCCCGCATTCGTGGCGTGGTGGCTGGGGAAGGACCAGTCGCCGTGCGGCGGGCACGGGGCGAGGGACGGGACGGCGCCGGTGACGGCGCGGCACGGACGTTCCTCCGTGACCGCGGACTTGAGCACCTCACTGCACACGTACGCCACGGCCGTGGCCAGAGGCGCAAGGGCCGCGATCGTGAAGGCATGGGTGTCGGAGCGCCGGGCCCGCCACCAGGCGGGCACGAACAGCGCGACGAAGACCAGCAGTCCGGCCTCCGTTCCGATCTCGGCCGTGTGCTGTACCCACGTGGGCGTGTCCTGCGCGTGGTCGGTGCTGTCGCGGTAGGGCCCGCTGTCCACAAAGCCCATGGTCACGGACCGTAGGCGAGGTGCCGGAACGGTCACACCCTGCGATCGTCGCGTGCTGCACCTGACGAAAGACAGGGGTGCCCGGGCCGTTTCCGGAATGATGATCCGGAAAAGTTGCGCCGGGAGCGGCGGGTGGGACAAGCGAACGGGTCGATCTCTCGTACAGTTTGCGCCGTGGGATCTCTGCGCAATCCGGTCGGGCCGCTTCCCTCCTCCATCTACTGGCGACGGAGGGCCGTACTGCTGTCCGTGCTGGCCCTGTTGGCGTTGTTGATCACCTGGGTCGTCGTCTCGGGCGGCGGGAGCGGCGGCGACCGCCAGAACGGCGCCAACGGCAAGAATCCCGCGCCGTCCATCACACCGGGACCGTCGGGCTCCGGGCCGGCGATCAGTCAGGCGCCGGGCGGGCGCGACGAGTCGGAGGACGGCGGAGCGGAAGGTTCCGGCGGTTCCGGCGGTTCGTCGTCCGGCAGCGGCGACGACGGCGCCAACGGCGACCCCGCGGACTCCGGCGGCACCGACGGATCGGGCGGCACCGGGGGCAGCGCGGGTGGCGGCTCCGAGGGCGGTACGTCGGCCGGTGTCGGCGCGGGCGACGCGCTCCCGGCGGGATCCGGGTCCTCGCTGCCCAACTGCACCGCGAGCGCGGTCAAGTTCAGCCTGCGCAGTGCCCGCAACACCTACGCGCCCGACCGGACGCCGACGTTCCTGCTGACCGCCCGGAACATCTCCGGCACCGACTGCAAGGTCGATCTCGGCCCGGACAACACGGTGTTGACGATCACTCCGGCGGACGGCGACGACGCGTACTGGGCGTCGGACGACTGCCCGAAGGGCGCCCGGAGCCTGGTGTTCCGGGTGCCTGCGGAGGACAGCATCACCTACACCGTGAAGTGGGACCGCAAGCCCAGCGCGCCGCAGTGCGCCACGCCGAAGGCGGGCTCGGCCGGTGCGGGCACCTACCTGGTGGAGGCGAAGGCGCCCGGGTTCACGAAGGTGCAGACGTCGTTCGTGCTGGAGCGTGACTGAGCCGGCTCGCGGCGGATCAGACGTAACGCTCCAGGATCGAGCTCTCGGCCAGCCGGGACAGGCCCTCGCGGACACTGCGGGCGCGCGCCTCGCCGACGCCGTCCACCGTCTGGAGGTCGTCCACGCTCGCGGCGAGCAGCTTCTGCAGTCCGCCGAAGTGCTCCACCAGACGGTCGATGATCGCGCCCGGCAGCCTCGGCACCTTGGCCAGCAGCCGGAAGCCGCGCGGCGAGACCGCCGAGTCCAGGGTCTCCGGTGAACCCGTGTAGCCGAGGGCGCGGGCCACTGTCGACAGTTCCAGCAGCTCGGCGTGGGTGAGCACGTTCAGCTCGTGCAGGGCCTCGTCGACCGTGCGGGAGCGCTTGGCGGTGGGCTCGGGGACGTAGTCGCGGACGACCAGTTCACGCTCGGGCTCCACACCCGCGATCAACTCGTCCAGCTGGAGCGCCAGGAGCCGGCCGTCGGTGCCCAGTTCGACCACGTATTCGGCGATTTCGGTGGCGATGCGGCGCACCATCTCCAGTCGCTGTGCGACCGCCGAGACGTCCCGGACGGTCACCAGGTCCTCGATCTCCAGCGCGGACAGGGTGCCCGCCACTTCGTCGAGGCGGAGCTTGTAGCGCTCCAGGGTGGCGAGCGCCTGGTTGGCGCGGGACAGGATCGCCGCCGAGTCCTCCAGGACCCGGCGCTGGCCGTCGACGTAGAGCGCGATCAGGCGCATCGACTGGGAGACCGAGACCACCGGGAAGCCGACCTGCTTGGAGACGCGGTCGGCGGTGCGGTGCCGGGTGCCGGTCTCCTCGGTGGGGATGGTCGGGTCCGGCACCAGCTGGACGCCCGCGCGCAGGATCTTGGACAGGTCGGACGACAGGACGATGCCGCCGTCCAGCTTGCACAGCTCGCGCAGCCGGGTCGCGGTGAACTCGACGTCCAGCACGAAGCCGCCGCTGCACAGCGCCTCGACGGTCTTGTCGCTGCCCAGCACGATGAGGCCGCCGGTGTTGCCGCGGAGCACGCGCTCCAGGCCGTCACGCAGCGTGGTGCCGGGTGCCACGGCGCTCAGCGAGGCGCGCATCAGGCCATCGGAACCGGCACTCCCACCGGACTTTCCGGGAGCTGCTGCCCGGTCGTTGGCTGCCACTGCACTCCTCCGGTCGCAGGTTCTGGGGCCCCCGCGGTTCGTACGGACGGGCGAGACCTGGGCAAAGTCTACCGGCGGTCCTCCTCGTCCCGTGGGGCGTCTCGGCGACGGGAGCGCGGAAGGACCCGCAGCGCGTCCCCCATGTCCGCCACTTCCAGGACCTTCATGCCCGGCGGGACCTTGCCCGGATCGGCCGGTACCAGCGCGTGCGTGAAGCCCAGGCGGTGCGCCTCGGCGAGCCTGCGCTGGACGCCCGTGACCCGTCTCACCTCGCCGGCCAGGCCGACCTCGCCGATCGCGACCAGGTTCTTCGGCAGCGGAGTGTCGCTCGCGGCCGAGGCCAGCGCGAGCGCGACGGCCAGGTCCGCGGCCGGCTCCGAGAGCTTCACACCGCCGACCGTCGCGGAGTAAATGTCCCGTTTGCCCAAGGCGCTGATGCGGCCGCGCTGTTCCAGCACCGCCAGCATCATGGAGACGCGGGAGGTCTCCAGGCCGGAGGTGGTGCGGCGGGGCGAGGGGATCTGCGAGTCGACGGTGAGCGCCTGCACTTCGGCGACCAGGGGGCGGCGGCCCTCCAGGGTGACGGTCAGGCAGGTGCCCGGGACCGGTTCGTCACGCCGGGTCAGGAAGAGTCCGCTGGGGTCGGCGAGGCCGGTGATGCCCTCGTCGTGCAGTTCGAAGCAGCCGACCTCGTCCGTGGTGCCGTAGCGGTTCTTGACGCCGCGCACCAGGCGCAGGCGGGCGTGCCGGTCGCCTTCGAAGTGCAGGACGACGTCCACCAGGTGCTCCAGCAGGCGCGGCCCCGCGATGGCGCCGTCCTTGGTGACGTGGCCCACGAGGAGGGTCGACATCCCGCGCTCCTTGGAGGCCCGGATCAGCGCGCCGGCCACCTCCCGCACCTGCGCCATGCCGCCCGGGGCGCCGTCGATCTCCGGGGACGCGACCGTCTGCACGGAGTCCATGATCAGCAGGGACGGCTTCACCGCGTCCAAGTGGCCGAGGACGGCGGACAGATCCGTCTCGGCGGCCAGGTACAGGTGGTCGTCGATGGCGTGGATGCGGTCGGCGCGCAGCCGGACCTGGCTCGCCGACTCCTCACCGGTGACGTAGAGCGTGCGGTGCTCCTCGCTCGCCGACTTGGCCGCCACGTCCAGCAGCAGCGTGGACTTGCCCACGCCCGGCTCGCCCGCGACCAGCACCACCGCGCCGGGCACCAGTCCGCCGCCGAGCACCCGGTCCAGCTCGGGCACGCCGGTGGAGCGGGCGGTGGCCTGGCGGCCGTCGACCTGGCCGATCGGCACGGCGGAGGTGGTGACCCGGCCGGGCGTCGTCGTACGGACCGCGGGCGCGCCGTACTCCTCGACCGTCCCCCAGGCCTGGCACTCGGGGCAGCGGCCGAGCCACTTGGCCGTCTGCCAGCCGCACTCGGTGCAGCGGTAGGACGGGCGGTCCTTGGTGGTCTTGGTACGGGCAGCCATGCGGAAAAGGTACTGGCACGGTCTGACAACGGTCCCGTCCCGCCCTCCCCGGGACCGCCACCGTCCTCCCGGCGCCCCTCGCCGACGCCCGCGGGCGGACCTGGCGGGCGGTCACGGGGCGGCCCCGTGCGCGGTACGGGACGGCGGCCTCGTGCGCGGTACGGGACGGTCTCGTGCTCACGCTTCGGGGAGGGCCGTCCGTCCGCTTCGGAAAGGGCCGGTACGTCCGCTTCGGAAGGGCCGTGCCTGCACCTCCGAACGGGCTCGTCCGCGCCCTCCGGAAGGCCCCCTGCGCACACCCCCGGAACGGCCCGTCCGCGCGCCCCGAAAGGGCCTCTGAGCGGCAGGAAAGGATCACCGGCGGCGGGCGGGGAAAGGTTCCTGTCCTCGATTGAGGGATCGTTTCACCCGTACGGATTAAAAGTGCGCATGGCTCCGGAAGGGGCCGCCCCGAGCCGCCTACGGTCGCCGAATGATGAGCAGTGGCCCGGAGACCTCGACCCGAATGACCGGAGCACACCGGACGCACCGGGAGGTGCGTGACCGGGGCGCCGCACGCACGCTGGCACAGCGGCCGGCCACCCGCCACGAGCCCTTCCTGGACGGCCTGTTCACCTACTGCCTGTCCGTGCTCTGCGACCACGACGCGGCGACCGCCGCCCTGGCCGACGTCCTGGCGCTCGCGGACCGCCGCGGCCGGCACGTCCCGGACGCGCCCGGCGACCGCAGGGCCTGGCTGTACGCGCTCGCCCGCTGGGCGTGTCTGCGCAAGCTGGCGGAGGCCCGGCAGAAACGGCAGGCCACGCACGCCGTGGACCGCGGCGACCGCCGGCGCACGGCCCGCGCGGCCACCGCCCCGGCCGTCGCCGAGGAGGTCCAGGAGCGGCGTCGGCGCGAACTGTCCCTGCTGGCCTGGCCGGAGGCCGCCGGCACCACCCCGGAGCAGCGCGAGGCGCTCGAACTCGCCGTCCGCCACCAGCTCGCCGCCCCCGAGGTGGCGGCCGTCCTCGGCATGGAGCCGGCCGCCGCGCGCGAACTGCTCGCCGCCGCGGCCTGCGAGGTGGAACGCACCCGTGCGGCGCTCGCCGTCGTGGAGACCGGAGCCTGCCCGGGCGTGGCGCATCTCACCGGCGACCGCAGGCTGGTCCTCAGCGCGACCCTGCGCCGCGAACTCGTCCGGCACGTCGACGACTGCCCGCGCTGCCGCCGTACCGCCGAGCGGGCCATTCCCGGCCGCTGGCCCGGCACCAGCGTCACCCCGGACGCGCTGCCCGTGCTCCCGGCGCCCCGCGCGGCCCTGCACGCCCTCATGGCGCGCCATCCGCGCGGCCGCGCCGCCGCGCCGCGCTTCGACCGGCGCGGCTTCCCGGTGGACCCCAAGGACCGCGCGGCGCGCCGCGACCGGCTGCGCGCGCGGGCCGTCACGACGACGGTCGTCGCCACCGTCGTCGCCGCGCCGGTGCTCGCGCTGTGGGCCGCCTACCGGGGCACCCCCGTGGGCGAGGCGCCGGACGGCCGGTCGGCCTCCGCGCGGGAGGACGGCGGCGCGGTCGACCTCGACGGCGAGACGGCGGGCGGCGGCTACGAGAACACCGGGAACGCCCGCACCCGGCCCGGTTCCCGCTTCGACGAGGACGGCGGCGGCGCGGACGTGTCCGTGGAGGTCGTCGGCGTCGCCGGGGCCGGCCGCAAGGGCGCGGCCGTGATGGGGGTCACCGCCGACCGCAGCGGTGACACCACGCTGATCACCCTGACCGCGACCGGTTCCGGACCGGTCCGCTGGTCCGCGTCGACGGGGGCGTCCTGGCTGTATCTGAGCCAGTCGTCGGGCACGCTCGACGCCGGCGAGTCGCTGACGATCCGCGTGTACGTCGACCAGCTGCGCGAGCCGTCCGGGCACTGGAGCGCCACTGTGGCGATCTCGCCCGCCGGTGCCGTGGTCACCATCGACGGCTACGGCACCGCCCCCTCGGCCCCGTCCTCCGGCCACCCCGGCAGCCCGGGCACCTCGCATCCGGGCACCCCGAGCGGGCCCCCGCCGTCGTCGTCCGACCCGGAGCCCACGCCCACGTCACCCGGGCCCTCGGAGCCCCAGCCGAGCGATCCGCCGTCCTCACCCGACCCGGAACCCGGCACCGGCGGCCCCACACCCACCGGCCCGACGCCCTCCGAGACGGTGCCGTCCGGCCCGCAGGACTCGACGTCGCCCGACGGCAGCGGAGAACCGGCCACGGACGCACCGTAGGGACGGGTCACACCGTAAGGGCCGGGCGCCGTAAGGACTGGACGTGTCGTAGAGGGCCGGGCGCCGGAAGGACGGGTCGCACCGTAGGGGCCGGGCGCCGTAAGGACCGGACGCGCCGTAAGGACTGGACGTGCCTAAAAACCCGGACCTGCCGTAAGGGCCGGTCCCACCGTGGACCGGCCGTACCGGGCACCCGGCCCCGCGGGCCTGCCCCGGTTCCGCCCCAGGCACCCGGCCCCGCGGGCGGGCCCCGGTTCCGCCCCAGGACTCAGTCCGGCCCCGCGGCCCCGCCACCCCTCGCCCTACGCCCCGGCCGCCTCGGCCGCCCCGGCCGCCCCGGCCGGACCGGGGCGGGGCGGGTCTGCCGGGTGCGGTGCCAGCATCGGCAGTTGCGCGGCCAGCCGCTGCTCGCACAGTTCGACCAGCCGGTCGTAGCCGGCCTTGCCCATCAGCTCGGTCAGCTCCGCGCGGTAGGAGACGTACACCGGCTCGCCGGCGCCGTGCGCGGAGGTGGCCGAGGTGCACCACCAGTGCAGGTCGTGGCCGCCCGGACCCCAGCCGCGCCGGTCGTACTCGCCGATCGACACCTGCAGCACGCGCGTGTCGTCGGGCCGGTCGATCCAGTCGTAGGTCCGCCGGACGGGCAGCTGCCAGCACACGTCCGGCTTGGTCTCCAGCGGCTCGCGGCCCTCCATGAGGGCGAGGATGTGCAATGAGCAGCCCATGCCGCCCGCGAAGCCCGGCCGGTTCTGGAAGATGCACGAACCCTGGAACGGGCGGGTCTGGCGGTCGCCGTCCTCGTCCTCGGAGATCCAGCCGTTACGGGTGCCCTCCGCGTGGTGCTGCCAGATGTCCGGTGTGAGCCGCGCCACGTGCTCGGCGACCCGCTTCTCGTCGTCCTCGTCCGAGAAGTGGGCGCCCAGGGTGCAGCAGCCGTCGTCCGCGCGGCCCGCCTGGATGCCCTGGCAGCCGCTGCCGAAGATGCAGTTCCAGCGAGAGGTCAGCCAGGTCAGGTCGCAGCGGAAGACCTGCTCGTCGTCCGCCGGGTCCGGAAACTCCACCCACGCGCGGGCGAAGTCCAGGCCCTGCTCGTCGTCCACCGGCGCCGGGCCCGGCCCCTGCGGCGCCGTCGTCTCCGAAGAACCTCCGGCCATCTCCGAAGAACCTCCGGCCCCTCCGGCCTTCTTGCCCTTCTTGACCTTCTTGTCCGGCTTTTCGTCCTTCGCCTTTTTCGTCTTTGGCACGCGTCCAGGGTAAGACGCCCGCGCCCCCTGCCGGGACCGCCCCGGCCCCCGCACGGGGGGCTTCACACCGCGCGGCGGGCAGTAGCGTTCCGTACATGAGACTCGGTGTCCTCGACGTGGGTTCGAACACGGTGCATCTGCTGGTGGTGGACGCGCACCCCGGCGCGCGCCCGCTGCCCGCACATTCGCACAAGGCCGAACTGCGCCTCGCCCAGCTCCTCGACGACAGCGGAGCCATCGACTCCGACGGCGTCGACAGGCTGGTCTCGGTCGTCCACGAGGCGCTCCGGGCCGCCGAGGACAAAGGGGTCGAGGAACTGCTGCCGTTCGCGACCTCCGCGGTGCGCGAGGCGGGCAACGCCGACGACGTCCTCGCGCGCGTGCGCGACGAGACCGGCGTCGAGCTCCAGGTCCTCAGCGGCGCGGAGGAGGCCCGGCTCACCTTCCTCGCCGCCCGCCGCTGGTACGGCTGGG
>NZ_VCNP01000032.1 GCF_006782915.1 Streptomyces calvus | reverse complement strand
AGAACCCCGGCCCCCCCTCCCCCCCCCCCCGCCGCTGGTACGGCTGGTCGGCCGGGAAACTCCTCGTCCTCGACATCGGCGGCGGCTCCCTGGAGATCGCCTACGGCATGGACGAGGAGCCCGACGCCGCGGTGTCGCTGCCGCTGGGCGCCGGCCGCCTCACCGCCGCCCGGCTGCCCGGGGACCCGCCCGAGCCGGACGACGTGCGCGCGCTGCGCCGCCATGTGCGCACCGAGATAGCCCGGACGGTCGGCGAGTTCAGCCGTTTCGGCGGGCCCGACCACGTGGTGGCCACGTCCAAGACCTTCAAGCAGCTCGCGCGGATCGCGGGCGCCGCCCGCTCCGCCGAGGGCCTCTACGTGCAGCGCGAGCTGAAACGCGAGTCCCTGGAGGCATGGGTGCCCCGGCTCGCCGCCATGACCGCCGCCGAGCGCGCCGAACTGCCCGGCGTCTCCGAGGCCCGCGCCGGCCAGCTGCTCGCCGGGGCGCTGGTCGCGGAGGGCGCGATGGACCTGTTCGGCGTCGAACGCCTGGAGATCTGCCCCTGGGCCCTGCGGGAGGGCGTGATACTGCGCAGGCTGGACCACATGAGCCAGGGCGAGGGCCGGGGCCGGTGACCCCTTCCGACCGCCCGCACGCGCCTATGGCAAACACCACAACGGCGAACGGACACCCCGCGCCCACCCGACCCCACCCCGTAACCTGAGGCTCGTGGCAGAACCAAGGGACGTAGTCCGCATCCCGGATGCGAAGGTCGCCCTGTCGACGGCCTCCGTCTACCCGGAGTCGACGGCGACGGCCTTCGAGATCGCCGCGCGCCTCGGGTACGACGGCGTCGAGGTCATGGTGTGGACCGACCCGGTCAGCCAGGACATCGAGGCGCTGCGCCGGCTGAGCGACTACCACCGCATCCCGATCCTGGCCGTGCACGCCCCGTGCCTGCTCATCACGCAGCGGGTGTGGTCCACCGACCCGTGGACCAAGCTCCGGCGGGCGCAGGCCGCCGCCGAGAAGCTCGGCGCCGGCACGGTCGTCGTCCACCCGCCCTTCCGCTGGCAGCGGCAGTACGCGCGTGACTTCGTCGACGGGATCTGGCGGATGGCGAACGAGACGGACGTGCGGTTCGCCGTGGAGAACATGTACCCCTGGCGCTACCGCGACCGCGAGATGCTCGCCTACGCCCCCGACTGGGACGTCACCAAGGAGGACTACCGCCACTTCACGATCGACCTCAGCCACGCCTCGACCGCCCGCACCGACGCCCTGGACATGATCGACCGCATGGGCGACCGCCTCGGCCACGTCCACCTGGCCGACGGCCGCGGCTCCGCCAAGGACGAGCACCTGGTGCCGGGCCGTGGCGACCAGCCCTGCGCCGAGGTGCTGGAGCGGCTCGCGCTGAGCGGCTTCGACGGTCATGTCGTGATCGAGGTCAACACCCGGCGCGCCATGTCCGGCGCGGAGCGCGAGGCGGACCTGGCCGAGGCCCTGGCCTTCACCCGCCTGCACCTGGCCTCCGCCACCTCCACCGCGGCCCGGGCACCACGGCGATGACCGGCCCCACCACGGGCGACGAGCCCGGTTCCGTCGTCCCGGCGGGCGAGGAGTCTGGTTCTTCCGGCCCGGCAGGCGACGACCGTGGATCTTCCGGCCCGGCGGGCGAGGAGTCCGGTTCTTCCGGCCCGGCGGCCGACGACCCCGGTTCTTCCGGCCCGGCGGCCGGCGGCTCCGGCCCTTCCGTCCCGGCGGGCGGCCACCCCGGCCCCTCCGCCCCGTCCAACGGTGCTCGCCGCCGCGGACGTCCGCCCCGTACGGCGTCGGCCGGAACTCGCGACCGGATCCTCGACGCGGCCCGCGAGGAGTTCTCCGCGCGGGGGTACGAGAAGACCTCGGTGCGCGGGATCGCCAAGTCGGCAGGCGTGGACTCCGCGCTGGTGCACCACTACTTCGGCACCAAGGAGCAGGTGTTCGAGGCCGCCGTGGAAGGCGCCTTCGCCCCGGTGCTGGCCGCCCGGAACACGGTGCTCGACGCCCCGCTCGACGAGGTGGGCGAGCGGATGACACGCATGATCATCGGGCTGTGGGAGAACCCGGCGACCCGGGCCCCGCTGCTGGCGATCGTCCGCTCCGCCGTGAACAACGAGACCGCGGCCGGTGTCTTCCGCCGGCTGGTCGCCAGCCAGCTGCTGCGCCGGATCGCCGGACAGATCGGCCGGCCGGACGCGGAGCTGCGCGCCGAGCTCGCCGCCGCCCAGCTGGTCGGCGTGGCGATGATCCGCTACGTGATCAAGGTGGAGCCGCTGGCCTCGGCGGACCCCGAGCAGATCATCCGCCGGCTTGCGCCGGTGGTGCAGGGCCACCTCACCGGAGACTGAACGCCGCGAGCCCGTCGCGTACGCGCGCAGACACCGTCCTCCGCCAGCCGCCCCGAGACGCCCGTCCTCAGCGACCCGCCCCGGGACGCCCGTCGTCAGCGACCCGCCCCGGGACGCCCGTCGTCAGCGACCCGCCCCGGGACGCCCGTCGTCAGCGACCCGCCCCGGGACGCCCGTCGTCAGCGACCCGCCCCGGGACGCCCGTCGTCAGCGACCCGCCCCGGGACGCCCGTCGTCAGCGACCCGCCCCGGGACGCCCGTCGTCAGCGACCCGCCCCGGGACGCCCGTCGTCAGCGACCCGCCCCGGGACGCCCGTCGTCAGCGACCCGCCCCGGGACGCCCGTCCTCAGCGACCCGTCCCGAGACGCGTCCTCAGCCACCCGTCCCGAGCCGCCGTTCTCAGCCACCCGCCCTGAGACACTCGTCCCGAATTCCGGACAGTCCGTCCCGCCCTCTGGATGACCGGCGTACGCTCGATGCAGTCAGTGGTCCCTTGTGGCGCTGACCGACACTCCCCTGAAGGTCTGAAGGAGCGAGCGACGATGCCCGAGCTGAGGTCCCGCACAGTCACCCACGGCCGCAACATGGCGGGCGCACGCGCCCTGATGCGCGCCTCCGGTGTACCCGGCGCGGACATCGGCCGCAAGCCGATCATCGCGGTCGCGAACAGCTTCACGGAGTTCGTCCCCGGCCACACCCACCTCGCCCCGGTCGGCCGGATCGTCAGCGAGGCGGTCGTCGCGGCCGGCGGCATCCCGCGCGAGTTCAACACCATCGCCGTCGACGACGGCATCGCGATGGGCCACGGCGGCATGCTGTACTCCCTGCCCTCCCGCGACCTGATCGCGGACAGCGTGGAGTACATGGTCGAGGCGCACTGCGCCGACGCCCTGATCTGCATCTCCAACTGCGACAAGATCACCCCGGGCATGCTGAACGCCGCGCTGCGGCTGAACATCCCCACGGTCTTCGTCTCCGGCGGCCCCATGGAGTCCGGCCGCGCCACCCTGGTCGACGGCACGGTCCGCACGCTGGACCTGGTCGACGCCATGGTCGAGGCCGCCAACGAGAAGGTCTCCGACGCCGACGTGCTCCGCATCGAGGAGAACGCCTGTCCGACCTGCGGCTCCTGTTCCGGCATGTTCACCGCCAACTCGATGAACTGCCTGACCGAGGCCATCGGCCTCTCCCTGCCCGGCAACGGCTCGGTGCTCGCCACCCACACCGCCCGCAAGGCGCTCTACGAGAACGCCGCGCGCACGGTGCTGGACCTGACCCGCCGCTACTACGAGCAGGACGACGACTCGGTCCTGCCCCGCAACATCGCCACCCCCGCGGCCTTCGAGAACGCCATGGCGCTCGACATCGCGATGGGCGGCTCCACCAACACGATCCTGCACCTGCTGGCCGCCGCCCAGGAGGCGGAGGTCCCCTTCGGCCTCACCGAGATGGACGCCCTCTCGCGCCGCGTCCCGTGCCTGGCCAAGGTCGCGCCGAACGTCGCCAAGGACCGCACGTACTACATGGAGGACGTGCACCGCGCGGGCGGCATCCCCGCCCTGCTCGGTGAACTGCACCGCGGGGGCCTGCTCAACGAGGACGTGCACTCCGTGCACAGCCCGTCCCTGGCCGACTGGCTGAAGACCTGGGACATCCGCGGCGGCTCCCCGTCGCAGGAGGCCGTGGAGCTGTGGCACGCGGCGCCCGGCTGCGTCCGTTCCGCCGAGGCCTTCTCCCAGTCCGAGCGCTGGGACACCCTGGACGAGGACGCCGAGGGCGGCTGCATCCGCTCCGTCGAGCACGCCTACTCCAAGGACGGCGGCCTCGCGGTGCTGCGCGGCAACCTGGCCGTCGACGGCTGCGTGGTGAAGACCGCCGGCGTCGACGAGTCCGTCTGGACCTTCGAGGGCCCGGCCGTCGTCTGCGAGTCGCAGGAGGAGGCCGTCGAGAAGATCCTCACCAAGCAGGTCAAGGAGGGCGACGTCGTCGTCATCCGCTACGAGGGCCCCAAGGGCGGCCCCGGCATGCAGGAGATGCTCTACCCGACCTCGTACCTGAAGAGCCGCGGCCTCGGAAAGGCCTGCGCCCTGGTCACCGACGGCCGCTTCTCCGGCGGCACCTCGGGCCTGTCCATCGGCCACGCCTCGCCGGAGGCGGCGGCCGGCGGCACCATCGCCCTGGTCGAGGACGGCGACCGCATCCGCATCGACATCCCGAACCGCTCCATCGAGCTGCTCGTGGACGACGCCGAGTTGGCCCGCCGCGAGCAGGCACTGAACGGCACGTACGTCCCGAAGAACCGCGACCGCAAGGTCTCGGCCGCGCTGAAGGCGTACGCGGCGATGGCGACCAGCGCGGACAAGGGCGCCGTGCGTGACGTGAGCAAGCTGGGCTGACGTACCGCCGTCGGCCCGCTGCCCGCTGCCCGCTGCCCGCTGCCCGTAGCCGGAGGTCGAAGGGCGTGAAGGGCGCGAACGGTGCGAAGGGCGTGAAGGGTGTGAAGTGCTGAGAGGGCCGTCTCCGTGACGTACGGGGGCGGCCCTTCCGGTCACCAGTCCGCCGGGTTCCGGCCGGACACGGCGAACACCGTCCCGTCCGGCGCGGACGCGTAGACGCGGCCCTCCGCGACGACCGGCCGGGGCAGCGCACCGGCGACCCGGTCCCCGGCGTCGCCGAGCCGCGGCGCCGTCTGGCCGAGCAGCCGCCCGCTGCGGGCGTCCACGGCGAGCAGCCGCCCGTCCGGGGCGGTGACGTACACATGGCGCCCGTCGGCGGCCGGAGCAGCGGCGCGGGGCGCACCGGTCTCCACGCTCCACCGCTCGCGCAGCCCCTCCAGGTCGACGGCGACGAGCCGACCGCCGGTGCCGATGAGGTACGCCGTGTTCCCGCGCACCGTCCCGTGCGCCTGGGCGAGCGGGACGGGCAGCGCCGTCCGCCGCTCCGTCCGGGTCTCCGGCGTGTACCGCACCACGGCCCTCGCCTCCCGGTAGACCGCGTCGACCGCAACGAACACGACGGATCCGCCCGCACCATCCGAACCGTCTGAACCGCCTGAATTACCTGAACTGGCCGAACTGCCCACGGGAGTCAGCTCCCCGGCCAGCCGTGCGTCCCAGCGCACCCGGCCGGTTCCCGGGTCGATCGCCGTGACCTGCGTGCCCGAACCGTCGGCGGGCGTGCTCGTCGCGTACGCCAGCGGATCGCCCGGGAACCAGTGGAGGCGGGGCGCCCGGTGTCCCGGCAGCGGGTGGCTCCACAGCGTCCGGCCCGTGGCGCCGGACACCGCGGTGACGTGGCCGTCGGCGCCCGTGAGCAGCAGCGTGCTCCCGGCGTGCGCGAACGCGCGGTACTCGGCGGTGTTCTCCTGCCACACGGGTTCGCCCGACGCGGGGTCGAGCGCCTCCAGTCCGCGGCCCTGGTTCAGCGACGGCTGCACCAGCCCGCCCGCCACGAACGGCGGTCCGCTCCGCGCGGTCCGCGCCACGGGGCGCTTCCACAGCAGCCGCCCGTCGTCCGGATCGAGCGCGAACAGCCGCCCGGGCTGTGCGCAGAGCACCCGCCCGGCCCCGTACGAGCACTGCGGCGCGCCCCATGTGCCCGACAGCGTCTGCCACTCCCGGAACCCGGCGGGTCCGGTGGGCGAGGCCCCGCCGTCCGGCGCGCCGCCCCCGCCGTCCCACAGCGGTACGGCGACCAGCGCCCCGGCCACGGCGAGGCCGAGCGCCCCCGCCGCGAGCGCCGCCCGCCTGCCACGCCACCACGGCGCCCGCCGCGCCGCCGCCTCGGGCCCCGGCTTTTTCTCGTGCCCTGGCTCCTGCTCGTGCCCCGGCTCCTTTTCGTGCCTCGGCGGACCGTCCACCGGCGACCGGCCACCACCGCCCTCCGGCCGCTGCTCCTCGCCACGCCCCGACGCTCCCGATGCATCCGCACCATCGGCTGATTCCGACGGTCCCGACCCGTCCGAGGTCCGCTGCGCAGGTATGAACGCCTGCGTGTCGTACGACGCCGCCACCGACCGCAGCTCCCGCATCAACTCGTCGGGAGAGGGCCGGTCTTCGGGTTCCTTCGCCAGGCAGCGCAGCACCAGCGGGGCGAGCGTGTCCGGGACGCCGGTGAGATCCGGCTCGTCGTGCACCACCTGGTAGGCGACGACGTACGGGCTGTCGGAGTCGAAGGGCCCGCGCCCGGTCGCGGCGTGCACCAGCACGGACCCGAGGGCGAAGATGTCGGCGGCCGGCCCCACCGCGCGCGGCCGCCGGAACTGCTCGGGCGCCATGAAGGGCGGCGTGCCGATCAACTTGCCGGTCTCGGTGCGCAGTTCGCTGTCCTTCGGCCGGGAGATGCCGAAGTCGATGACTTTCGGACCGTCTCCGGCGAGCAGCACGTTGCTCGGCTTCAGGTCCCGGTGAACCACCCCGACCCGGTGGATGTCGCGCAGCGCCTCCGCGAGCCCGGCCATCAGGCGGCGCAGCTGGGCCGGAGGCATGGGGCCGTTCCGCTTCACATGCTCGGCGAGGGTCGGGCCGGGAATGAACAGCGTGGCCATCCACGGCCGTTCGGCCTCCGGATCGGCATCCACGACGGGTGCCGTGAAGGCGCCGCTGACCCTGCGGGCCGCCGCCACCTCCTGCCGGAAACGCCCTCTGAACTCGGGATCCCGCGCGAACTCCGCGTGTACGACCTTCACCGCGAGCTTCAGTCCCGAGGTGCTGCGCGCCAGATGAACGACGCCCATGCCGCCGGAGCCGAGACATGACTCCAACCGGTAGTGGCCGGCGTATTCAGGAAGTTCCGCTTCCGCGTCCGATCCGGTGTTCCGCTGTGGCGCCATGGGACCACCCCCGTGCTGTTCGTCCGCGCGCGCGACGCACGGAGCCTAGTCGATGGCTCGTTCGACACCCAGGCGGCTTGCTAGCGTTTTCCGTGCCATGTGCGCACAGGTGTGCATGGCTGGAATGCGGGGAATGAACGGGGCCCCATGACACGCATGGGGTGCACAACGGGGGAGGTTTCCATGTCAGTCGACCGTGTCGAGACGACCGGCAGCAGCGAGCGGACCGGACAGGCGGAGAGCGCGGCGGCGGAGAGTGCCGGGGCGGCGGAGTCCGTCACCACGGCCGCCGTGCGCTACTACTCGATCGCACCCGGCGTCCGGCTCAACGTCCGCAGCGGTCCCGGCACCGGCTACACCATCGTCCGCGTCCTGCCGGAGGGGGCGAAGGTCCCGATCTTCTGCCAGTCGCCGGGCACCACGGTCACGGGCCCGTACGGCACGTCGAACATCTGGGACAACATCGACAGCGGCGAGTACGTATCCGACGCGTACGTGCACACCGGCAGCGACGGGTACATCGCCCCGCGCTGCTCCTGATCCCGCCCGGAGCCCGCGGTGCCGGCGCAGCCATAATCGACGCGTGAGCGCAGAGAACGGCACCCCGGACAGCACCGCGGGCTCCACCGGAACCCCCGCCGGCCCCCAGCCCGAGCCCATCCGCTTCTTCGGGACCACCTGGGTCGACCACTCCGGCGGGTACACCGCGCGCCGCGCCGGCGTCGCCGTCGGCTCCCTCGCCGCCGCGGTCGTCTCCTGCCTCGTCCTGCGCGTCGCCTACCAGGGGCTCGCGATCGCCGACATCGGCAGCTTCGTCACGCTCCTCACGGTCGTGATGTTCGCCGTCTGCAGCGCGCTGGCCTTCCGCCACACCTGGGAGAGCTTCAGCCGCCGTCCCGACCCCGACCGCCAGGCCTCCCTCCGCGGCCTGCTCGCCGTCGGCTTCGTCGGCTCGCTCCTCGCCTACTTCTTCCGCTCCCTCACCGAGGCCCCGGGCGAGAAGCTCCACCGCGCCGAGTACGACACGGCACGCGAGCAGTACGAGAAGCGCACCACCCGCCGCTCCGGCAACCCGTCGAAGAAGCGCCGCCGCTCCTGACGCCGGTTCCGCGAAATCCCGGGCCGAGCGCAGAAGCCCGAACGGTGGACGCGCACCTCGCCCCCCCCCCCGCCCCCCCCCCCCCCCCGGCCCCCCCCCCCCCCCCCGCGCCCCCCGCCCCTCCCGCGGACCCCGCCCCTTCCGCGAGGCTCCACCGGACCCTCGGCCCCTGCCGCGGAACCCCGCAGGACTCCCGCCCCCTCCCCGCGGAACCCCGCAGGACTCCCGGCCCCTCCCCGCGAAACCCCGCAAAACTCCCGCCCCTCCCCGCGAGGCTCCGCCACGTCCCGGTCCCTCCCGCCAGGCTCCGCCCGACCCCGCCCCTTCCGTAAATACCCCGGTGCCGCCCTGCCGCCCGGCCACCATGGCCGTATGACGACGACACCGAGGACCACTCCGCACGCCGACCCGGCCTCGCGCGCCGCACGCGCCCGTTCCTTCAACGCCGCCGCGGCCCAGTACGCCGCCAACCGCCCCTCCTACCCGCCCGCCCTCTTCGACACCGTCGAGGAACTGACCGGCCGCCCCCTCGCCGGCAGCCGGGTCGTGGACGTCGGCGCCGGTACGGGCATCGCGACCGCCCGGCTGCACGCGCGCGGCGCCGATGTCATCGCCGTGGAGCCCGGTGACGGCATGGCGGCCGAGTTCCGCCGCACCCTTCCCGGCGTACCGGTCGTCCGGGGCAGCGGAAACGCGCTGCCGCTCGCCGACCGATCCGCCGACCTGGTCACCTACGCCCAGGCCTGGCACTGGACCGAGCCCGCCCTCGCCGTCCCCGAGGCGATCCGCGTCCTGCGCCCGGGCGGCGCGCTCGCCCTGTGGTGGAACACCGACGCGCTCGACGTGCCCTGGATCGCGGAGGCGTCCGACCGCATCGCCCGCCACTGCGGCCTGGACCTCGCCGCCGAGAAACGCGACGTCAACGCCCGTGTCGCCGATCCTTCGGGCCGCCTGGACTTCGTGCGCCGCGAGATCCGCTGGAGCCGCCGCGTGCCGCTCGACACGCACCTGGCCAACCTCGGCAGCCATTCCGTCTTCCTGACCCAGGACCGCGAGCGCGGCGCCGCCTTCCTCGCCGAGGAGCGCCGGCATCGGCTGGCCTTCTTCCCGGACGGCGTGGTCGAGGAGACGTACGTCGTCGTCCTGCTGCTGGCCGCGCGGCCCGCGGACGCTTGACGCCACCGAGGGCCGGGAGGATTATTCATCGCATGGTGAATTACTCCTCCCGGTCCTCGGAGGACCCCGCCGTCCACGCCCGGGACCTCACCGTCGTCCGGGGCCGCCGCACCGTCCTGCACCGCCTCCGCTTCACCGTCCCGCGCGGCCGCATCACCGGCCTCCTCGGCCCCTCCGGCTGCGGAAAGTCGACCCTGATGCGGGCCGTCGTCGGCACCCAGGCCAAGGTCACCGGCACCCTGGACGTCCTCGGCGCCCCCGCCGGCCACCCCTTGCTGCGCACCCGCATCGGCTACGTCACCCAGGCCCCGTCCGTCTACGACGACCTGACGGTCCGCCAGAACCTCGACTACTTCGCCGCGGTCCTCGACCCGGGACGCGCCGCCGCCGACCGCCGCGACGACGTGGAACGCGTCCTCGCCGACGTCGACCTCACCAGCCACGCCGGCGCCCTCGCCGGCGCCCTCTCCGGCGGCCAGCGCAGCCGCGTCTCGCTCGCCGTGGCCCTCCTCGGCACCCCCGAACTCCTCGTCCTCGACGAGCCCACGGTCGGCCTCGACCCGGTGCTGCGCCGCGACCTCTGGGCGCTCTTCCACGACATCGCCGCCTCCCGCGGCGCCACCCTCCTCGTCTCCTCCCACGTCATGGACGAGGCCGAGCGCTGCCACAGCCTCCTGCTCATGCGCGCGGGCGAGATCCTCGCCGACGGCACCCCCGACGCCCTGCGCGCCCGCACCGGCTCCGACACCGTCGAGGCCGCCTTCCTCCACCTGGTCGACGAGGCCGCCGCCGCGGACCGTACGAACGCGGGCGGTACGGAGGAGAGCCGTACGGAGGAGAGCCGTGCGAACGCGGACCGTACGAAGGAGAGCACCCGATGAGCACCACCCACCCGGCGACCACCCCACCCGCCCCCGCCCGGGCGCTCAACGCCTCCCGCACCGCCGCCACCGCCGCCCGGGTCCTGCGCCAACTGGGCCACGACCCGCGCACCATCGCGCTGATGCTCCTCGTCCCGTGCGTGATGCTGCTCCTGCTCCGCTACGTCTTCGACGGCAGCCCGCGCACCTTCGACAGCATCGGCGCCTCGCTCCTCGGCATCTTCCCGCTGATCACGATGTTCCTGGTCACCTCGATCGCCACCCTGCGCGAACGCACCTCCGGCACCCTGGAACGCCTCCTCGCCATGCCCCTCGGCAAGGGCGACCTGATCGCCGGCTACGCCCTCGCCTTCGGCGCCCTCGCCGTCGTCCAGTCCGCCCTGGCCACCGGCCTCACCGTCCTGTTCCTCGGCCTCGACGTCGCCGGCAGCCCCTGGCTGCTCCTCCTGGTGGCCCTGCTCGACGCGCTCCTCGGCACGGCCCTCGGCCTGTTCGTCTCGGCCTTCGCGGCCTCCGAGTTCCAGGCGGTCCAGTTCATGCCGGCCGTGATCTTCCCGCAACTCCTCCTCTGCGGCCTGTTCACCCCGCGCGCCGCCATGCACCCCGTCCTGGAGGCCGTCTCCGACGTCCTGCCCATGTCCTACGCCGTCGACGGCATGAACGAGGTCCTGCGCCACACCGACATGACCACCGCCTTCGTCCGCGACGTCCTGATCGTCGCCGGCTCCGCCCTGCTCGTCCTCGGCCTCGGCGCCGCCACCCTCCGCCGCCGGACGGAGTGACCGCCACCCACCGACCGCCGCGTCCCACCGACCGCCGCGTCCCGCCGACCGCCGCGTCCCGCCCACCGGACACGCCCCCGCCCCCACTGCCCCGGGTGCGAGGATGAACCAGGACGACGCACACCCCGGAGGGCACCCGCAGCCATGACCCAGAAAGTCGCAGTCCTCGGCACCGGCAAGATCGGCGAAGCCCTGCTCAGCGGAATGATCCGCGCCGGCTGGGCCCCCGCCGACCTCCTGGTCACCGCCCGCCGCCCGGAACGAGCCGAGGAACTCCGCACCCGCTACGGCGTCACCCCGGTCACCAACGCGGAGGCCGCCAAGACCGCCGACACCCTGATCCTCACGGTCAAGCCGCAGGACATGGGCACCCTCCTGGACGAACTCGCCCCGCACGTCCCCGCCGACCGCCTGATCGTCAGCGGCGCCGCCGGCATCCCCACCGCCTTCTTCGAGGAACGCCTCGCCCCCGGCACCCCGGTGGTCCGCGTCATGACGAACACCCCGGCCCTCGTCGACGAGGCCATGTCCGTCATCTCCGCCGGCAGCCACGCCACCGCCGACCACCTCGCCCACGCCGAGGAGATCTTCGGCGCCGTCGGCAAGACCCTGCGCGTCCCCGAGTCCCAGCAGGACGCCTGCACGGCCCTCTCCGGCTCCGGCCCGGCGTACTTCTTCTACCTGGTGGAAGCCATGACGGACGCCGGCATCCTGCTCGGCCTGCCCCGCGACAAGGCCCACGACCTGATCGTCCAGTCCGCGATCGGCGCCGCGACGATGCTCCGCGACAGCGGCGAGCACCCCGTCAAACTGCGGGAGAACGTCACCTCTCCCGCCGGCACCACCATCAACGCCATCCGCGAACTGGAGAACCACGGCGTCCGCGCCGCCCTCATCGCCGCCCTCGAGGCCGCCCGCGACCGCAGCCGCGAACTCGCCTCCGGCACCAAGGACTGACCCGGCGCGGTCTCACTGCGCGGCGGACACCACGTCGTCCGTGGTCACCACCCGGGCGAACCCGCCGCCGTGCAGGGACACCGCCGTCGCCTGTGCCAGCTCGTCCGCGGTCCGCCGCCAGCCGAAGGGCCCCTCCAGATCGAAGGTGTACGTCGCGTCGAACGCGACCAGCACCTCGAACCCGAGGTTCCCGCCCATCCGTGCCGTGGTCTCCACGCACATGTTCGTCTGGATCCCGGTCAGCACGAGCTGGGAGATCCCCTCCGCCCGCAGCCAGGCAGCCAGGTCCGGCGTCCCGAGGAACGCCGAGTTCACGGTCTTCGTCACGAGCAGCTCGCCGCCGGTCCCCTTCCCCCGCCGCCGCTCCACGTACTCCTTGGACCCGTTCCCCTCGTGCCCCACCCGCAGCGGCGACCCGGGCTTCCGCGAGTCGTGCCGCACGTGCACGACCGGCCGCCCGGTCGACTGCCACACGTCGAGGAGTGCGGCGATGTTGTCGTCCGCCGCCGGGTTGTTGCGCCGGCCCCAGAAGTCGAGCTCCTCGAAGCCCTTCTGTACGTCCACGACCACCAGTGCTGCGTTCTCCGCGATGTCCATGCCCCGATCGTGCCGCCCGGCGCCGTCACGTCCCAGAGGCCACGAAGTCATCGATCGATGGTTTACTGCCACCCATGCCCCGCATGGCAGCCGCCGCCGAAAACGCCGCCGTCACCGCGACCGCAACCGGAACCGGAACCGCAACCCGGGCCCCTTACCGCGTGGCCCTCGTCGCCTTCCCGGGCGTCCGGGCCTTCGACGTCTCCGTCATCACCGAGATCTGGGGCCCCGACCGCACCGACCGCGGCGCCCCCGCCTTCGAACTGCGCCGGACCGCCGCCGACCGCACCACCGCCGTCCCGATGCGCGGCGGACTCGCCCTCCACCCCGACCGCAGCCTGCGCTGGCTCGACCGCGCCGACCTCGTCGTGGTCCCCGGACTCGACGACCACCTCACCCCCGCGCCCGCCCCCGTCCTGGCCGCCCTCCGCCGCGCCCACGCCCGAGGCACCACCGTCGCCGCCCTGTGCGCGGGCGCCTTCACCCTCGCCCAGGCCGGCCTCCTGGACGGCCGCCGCGCCATCACCCACTGGCGACTGACCGACCTGCTGCGCACCCGCCACCCCCGCGTCGACGTCGTCCCCGACGCGCTGTTCGTCGAGGACGGCAACCTGTGGACCGCGGCCGGCACGGCCGCCGGCATCGACCTCTGCCTCCACCTGGTCCGCCTCGCCCACGGCGCCGAGGCCGCCGCCGTCATCGCCCGCTCGATGGTCACCGCGCCCTTCCGGACCGGCACCCAGGCACAGTTCATCGACCCGCCCACCCCGCGCACCGACCGGGACGCCGACGCGCTCGCCGCCGTACGCGAACACGCGCTGCGCCACCTCCACGAGCCGCTCACCGTCGCCGACCTGGCCGCCCGCGCCGGCATGTCCCCGCGCACCTTCGCCCGCCACTTCACGGCGACCACCGGCACCACACCGCTGCGCTGGCTCCTCGACCAGCGCGTCGCCGCCGCCCAGAAACTCCTGGAGCGCACCGACCTGCCGATGCCGGAGGTGGCACGCCGGGCAGGGTTCGGCAGCGAGGTCACGATGCGACAGCACTTCGCCTCGCGCCTCGCCACCAGCCCCCGCGCCTACCGCGCCGCGTTCGGCAGCAGCCCGATCGCGCCGTAGGCGGCGTCCACGGTCGGCCGGGCCATGGCCCGCGCCCGCTCGGCGCCGTCCCGCAGCACCTCCTCCACGTACCCGGGGTCCGCGCACAACGCCCGGTGCCGCTCCTGCACCGGCCGCAACGCCTCCACCACGGCCTCCGCGGTGTCCTTCTTCAGGGCCCCGTACGAGTCGTAGCCGCCGGCCAGCTCCGCCGGCTCCCCGCCCGCGCAGGCCGCCAGGATCTCCAGCAGGTTCGCGAGCCCCGGCCGCGCCGCACGGTCGTACACGACGTCGTGCCCGCTGTCGGTCACCGCCCGCACGACCTTCTTCCGCACCACGTCCGGATCATCGAGCAGATAGACGATCCCCGGCCCCGTGTCGTCGCTCTTGCCCATCTTCGCCGTCGGGTCCTGGAGGTTCATCACCCGCGCGGCCACCGTCGGCAGCGTGGCCCGCGGCACCGTGAACGTGTGCCCGTACCGCTGGTTGAAGCGCACCGCCAGATCCCGCGACAGCTCCACGTGCTGCGCCTGGTCGTCGCCGACCGGCACCTCGTCGGTCCGGTACGCCAGGATGTCCGCCGCCATCAGCACCGGATACGTCAGCAACGACAGCCGTACGCTCCCGCCGCGCCGCTGCTCCCGTACCGCCTTCTCCTTGTACTGGATCATCCGGCGCATCTCGCCGTCCGTGGCCACGCACTCGAGCAGGTACGACAGCCGCGCGTGCTCGTCCACATGGCTCTGCACGAACACCGTGCACAGTCGTGGATCCAGCCCGGCCGCCAGCAGCAGCGTCGCCGCCTGCCGGCTCAGCCTGCGCACCCGCGCCGGATCGTGGTCCACCGTCAGTGCGTGCAGGTCGACGATGCAGAACAGCGCCTCCGCACGGTGCTGGTCCACTGCGGCCCACTGCCGCATGGCCCCCAGGTAGTTCCCCAGCGTCAGATGCCCGGTCGGCTTGACCCCGCTGAAGACCCTTGTCATCTCTCCTCCGTCTCCCGGTCGAGACCGCCGTCCCCGGCCGGCCGCCCCCGGAGTCCTGGAGGGAAACGAAAACGGCCGCCGAGGCGGCGGCCGTTGAGTGCATACGTCAGCGCGGCCGCCGTCAGGCGGCCCACCAGAACTGGCTGTACGTACGCGTCGTCATGGGCCCAAGGCTACGCCCCGGGCCGGCGCTTCGCAGCGAGTTGACATGCCTCGGTGGCGTCCGTACTGTTCTCCGAGTTGTCCGACGTGAGCGCCGACCCCGGTCGGTCCCCGGACAGCCATTCCGCAAGTACCACCACTGATCGACGGCAGTCGTCTGTCTGCTGTCATGTCATTGGCGTGCGTATTCGCGAAATGAGGAATCCGCACCCGAAAGGGAGCAGGGCCCCCGATTAGCTCGGGAGCCGGGAATCCGCTAAAGTCTCACTCGTCGGAACGGCCCAACGGCCGGGAAGACAAACCCCGCTGACTGGGGGTCAGGCCGAGAAAAGGATCTGATAGAGTCGGAAACACCGAAGGGAAGCGCCCGGAGGAAAGCCCGAAAGGGTGAGTACGAAGGAAGCGTCCGTTCCTTGAGAACTCAACAGCGTGCCAAAAGTCAACGCCAGATATGTTGATACCCCGTCCGTCGGAATATTTCGACGGTCGAGGTTCCTTTGAAAAAACACAGCGAGGACGCTGTGAACCGTGAGGACTATTCCTCCTTGCGGTTCCGCTCTCGTGATGTGTTCGCCCCGATTACGGGGAAGCATTCACGGAGAGTTTGATCCTGGCTCAGGACGAACGCTGGCGGCGTGCTTAACACATGCAAGTCGAACGATGAACCACTTCGGTGGGGATTAGTGGCGAACGGGTGAGTAACACGTGGGCAATCTGCCCTGCACTCTGGGACAAGCCCTGGAAACGGGGTCTAATACCGGATACGACGCGCTCAGGCATCTGATGCGCGTGGAAAGCTCCGGCGGTGCAGGATGAGCCCGCGGCCTATCAGCTTGTTGGTGAGGTAACGGCTCACCAAGGCGACGACGGGTAGCCGGCCTGAGAGGGCGACCGGCCACACTGGGACTGAGACACGGCCCAGACTCCTACGGGAGGCAGCAGTGGGGAATATTGCACAATGGGCGAAAGCCTGATGCAGCGACGCCGCGTGAGGGATGACGGCCTTCGGGTTGTAAACCTCTTTCAGCAGGGAAGAAGCGAAAGTGACGGTACCTGCAGAAGAAGCGCCGGCTAACTACGTGCCAGCAGCCGCGGTAATACGTAGGGCGCGAGCGTTGTCCGGAATTATTGGGCGTAAAGAGCTCGTAGGCGGCTTGTCGCGTCGGTTGTGAAAGCCCGGGGCTTAACCCCGGGTCTGCAGTCGATACGGGCAGGCTAGAGTTCGGTAGGGGAGATCGGAATTCCTGGTGTAGCGGTGAAATGCGCAGATATCAGGAGGAACACCGGTGGCGAAGGCGGATCTCTGGGCCGATACTGACGCTGAGGAGCGAAAGCGTGGGGAGCGAACAGGATTAGATACCCTGGTAGTCCACGCCGTAAACGGTGGGCACTAGGTGTGGGCAACATTCCACGTTGTCCGTGCCGCAGCTAACGCATTAAGTGCCCCGCCTGGGGAGTACGGCCGCAAGGCTAAAACTCAAAGGAATTGACGGGGGCCCGCACAAGCGGCGGAGCATGTGGCTTAATTCGACGCAACGCGAAGAACCTTACCAAGGCTTGACATACACCGGAAAACTCTGGAGACAGGGTCCCCCTTGTGGTCGGTGTACAGGTGGTGCATGGCTGTCGTCAGCTCGTGTCGTGAGATGTTGGGTTAAGTCCCGCAACGAGCGCAACCCTTGTCCCGTGTTGCCAGCAGGCCCTTGTGGTGCTGGGGACTCACGGGAGACCGCCGGGGTCAACTCGGAGGAAGGTGGGGACGACGTCAAGTCATCATGCCCCTTATGTCTTGGGCTGCACACGTGCTACAATGGCCGGTACAATGAGCTGCGATACCGCGAGGTGGAGCGAATCTCAAAAAGCCGGTCTCAGTTCGGATTGGGGTCTGCAACTCGACCCCATGAAGTCGGAGTCGCTAGTAATCGCAGATCAGCATTGCTGCGGTGAATACGTTCCCGGGCCTTGTACACACCGCCCGTCACGTCACGAAAGTCGGTAACACCCGAAGCCGGTGGCCCAACCCCTTGTGGGAGGGAGCTGTCGAAGGTGGGACTGGCGATTGGGACGAAGTCGTAACAAGGTAGCCGTACCGGAAGGTGCGGCTGGATCACCTCCTTTCTAAGGAGCACTTCTTACCAACCTCTGGTTGGTCAGAGGCCAGTACATTAGCGAACGTCTGATGCTGGTTGCTCATGGGTGGAACGTTGACTACTCGGCCGGTGTCTGGGCCGGAGGCTGCTAGTACTGCTCGTCAGAGCGTGGAACGCATGATCTCCGGACGGAAGCTGGTCGGGCACGCTGTTGGGTGTCTGAGGGTTCGGCCGTGAGGTCGCCTTCAGTGCCGGCCCCAGTGCACTCGAGCTGTTTGCTCGGGGTGATGGGTGGTTGGTCGTTGTTTGAGAACTGCACAGTGGACGCGAGCATCTGTGGCCAAGTTTTTAAGGGCGCACGGTGGATGCCTTGGCACCAGGAACCGATGAAGGACGTGGGAGGCCACGATAGGCCCCGGGGAGTCGTCAACCAGGCTTTGATCCGGGGGTGTCCGAATGGGGAAACCCGGCAGTCGTCATGGGCTGTCACCCTTGCCTGAACACATAGGGCAAGTGGAGGGAACGCGGGGAAGTGAAACATCTCAGTACCCGCAGGAAGAGAAAACAACCGTGATTCCGGGAGTAGTGGCGAGCGAAACCGGATGAGGCTAAACCGTATACGTGTGAGACCCGGCAGGGGTTGCGTGTACGGGGTTGTGGGATCTCTCTTTCATGGTCTGCCGGCCATGAGACGAGTCAGAAACCGTTGATGTAGGCGAAGGACATGCGAAAGGTCCGGCGTAGAGGGTAAGACCCCCGTAGTCGAAACGTCAGCGGCTCGTTTGAGAGACACCCAAGTAGCACGGGGCCCGAGAAATCCCGTGTGAATCTGGCGGGACCACCCGCTAAGCCTAAATATTCCCTGGTGACCGATAGCGGATAGTACCGTGAGGGAATGGTGAAAAGTACCCCGGGAGGGGAGTGAAATAGTACCTGAAACCGTGTGCCTACAAGCCGTGGGAGCGTCGGGACAAGGCTTGCCTTGTTCTCGTGACTGCGTGCCTTTTGAAGAATGAGCCTGCGAGTTTGCGGTGTGTTGCGAGGTTAACCCGGGTGGGGTAGCCGTAGCGAAAGCGAGTCCGAATAGGGCGTTTTAGTAGCACGCTCAAGACCCGAAGCGGAGTGATCTAGCCATGGGCAGGTTGAAGCGGAGGTAAGACTTCGTGGAGGACCGAACCCACCAGGGTTGAAAACCTGGGGGATGACCTGTGGTTAGGGGTGAAAGGCCAATCAAACTCCGTGATAGCTGGTTCTCCCCGAAATGCATTTAGGTGCAGCGTCGTGTGTTTCTTGCCGGAGGTAGAGCACTGGATAGGCGATGGGCCCTACCGGGTTACTGACCTTAGCCAAACTCCGAATGCCGGTAAGTGAGAGCGCGGCAGTGAGACTGTGGGGGATAAGCTCCATGGTCGAGAGGGAAACAGCCCAGAGCATCGACTAAGGCCCCTAAGCGTACGCTAAGTGGGAAAGGATGTGGAGTCGCAGAGACAACCAGGAGGTTGGCTTAGAAGCAGCCACCCTTGAAAGAGTGCGTAATAGCTCACTGGTCTAGTGATTCCGCGCCGACAATGTAGCGGGGCTCAAGCGTACCGCCGAAGTCGTGTCATTCATACAACAGCCCCAACGGGTGTATGGATGGGTAGGGGAGCGTCGTGTGCCGGGTGAAGCAGCACCGGAAGGTAGTTGTGGACGGTTCACGAGTGAGAATGCAGGCATGAGTAGCGATACAAACGTGAGAAACGTTTGCGCCGATTGACTAAGGGTTCCTGGGTCAAGCTGATCTGCCCAGGGTAAGTCGGGACCTAAGGCGAGGCCGACAGGCGTAGTCGATGGATAACCGGTTGATATTCCGGTACCCGCTGTGAAGCGTCAAACATCGAATCCAGTGATGCTAAGCCCGTGAAGCCGTCGGCTGAGTCTTCGGACGAGGTCGGAGTGGTGGAGCCGGTGACCCGAGCTGGTAGTAGGTGAGTGATGGGGTGACGCAGGAAGGTAGTCCATCCCGGGCGGTGGTTGTCCCGGGGTAAGGGTGTAGGACGTCAGGTAGGTAAATCCGCCTGGCAATAGTCTGAGACCTGATGCCGAGCCGATTGTGGTGAAGTGGATGATCCTATGCTGTCGAGAAAAGCCTCTAGCGAGTTTCATGGCGGCCCGTACCCTAAACCGACTCAGGTGGTCAGGTAGAGAATACCGAGGCGTTCGGGTGAACTATGGTTAAGGAACTCGGCAAAATGCCCCCGTAACTTCGGGAGAAGGGGGGCCATTCCTGGTGATGATCTTTTCGGTCTGAGCTGGGGGTGGCCGCAGAGACCAGCGAGAAGCGACTGTTTACTAAAAACACAGGTCCGTGCGAAGCCGTAAGGCGATGTATACGGACTGACGCCTGCCCGGTGCTGGAACGTTAAGGGGACCGGTTAGCTGGCTTTCGGGCCGGCGAAGCTGAGAACTTAAGCGCCAGTAAACGGCGGTGGTAACTATAACCATCCTAAGGTAGCGAAATTCCTTGTCGGGTAAGTTCCGACCTGCACGAATGGCGTAACGACTTCTCGACTGTCTCAACCATAGGCCCGGTGAAATTGCACTACGAGTAAAGATGCTCGTTTCGCGCAGCAGGACGGAAAGACCCCGGGACCTTTACTACAGTTTGATATTGGTGTTCGGTTCGGCTTGTGTAGGATAGCTGGGAGACTTTGAAGCTCGGACGCCAGTTCGGGTGGAGTCGTCGTTGAAATACCAGTCTGGTCGTGCTGGATGTCTAACCTGGGTCCGTGATCCGGATCAGGGACAGTGTCTGATGGGTAGTTTAACTGGGGCGGTTGCCTCCTAAAGGGTAACGGAGGCGCCCAAAGGTTCCCTCAGCCTGGTTGGCAATCAGGTGTTGAGTGTAAGTGCACAAGGGAGCTTGACTGTGAGACCGACGGGTCGAGCAGGGACGAAAGTCGGGACTAGTGATCCGGCGGTGGCTTGTGGAAGCGCCGTCGCTCAACGGATAAAAGGTACCCCGGGGATAACAGGCTGATCTTCCCCAAGAGTCCATATCGACGGGATGGTTTGGCACCTCGATGTCGGCTCGTCGCATCCTGGGGCTGGAGTCGGTCCCAAGGGTTGGGCTGTTCGCCCATTAAAGCGGTACGCGAGCTGGGTTTAGAACGTCGTGAGACAGTTCGGTCCCTATCCGCTGTGCGCGTAGGAGTCTTGAGAAGGGCTGTCCCTAGTACGAGAGGACCGGGACGGACGAACCTCTGGTGTGCCAGTTGTTCTGCCAAGGGCATGGCTGGTTGGCTACGTTCGGGAGGGATAACCGCTGAAAGCATCTAAGCGGGAAGCCTGCTTCGAGATGAGGACTCCCACCCACTTGATGGGGTAAGGCTCCCAGTAGACGACTGGGTTGATAGGCCGGATATGGAAGCACGGTAACGTGTGGAGTTGACCGGTACTAATAGGCCGAGGGCTTGTCCTCAGTTGCTCGCGTCCACTGTGTTGGTTCTGAAACCACGAACAACCCCATGTGCCACACATGGTGCGGTTGTCAGTTTCATAGTGTTTCGGTGGTCATAGCGTAGGGGAAACGCCCGGTTACATTCCGAACCCGGAAGCTAAGCCTTACAGCGCCGATGGTACTGCAGGGGGGACCCTGTGGGAGAGTAGGACGCCGCCGAACATTTTTTGTGGAAAACCCCGCACCGGGCCGGTGCGGGGTTTTCTGCGTTTAGGGTCGAGGCATGCGCTATGACCTCGTCATCTTCGACAACGACGGAGTGCTCGTCGACAGCGAACCGATTTCGAATCGCCTCCTCGCCGCCTATCTCACCGAGCTGGGCCACCCGACGTCGTACGACGACTCGATTCGCGACTACATGGGCTCCGCAATGCACCGCGTGCACGACCTGGTCGCGGAGCGGACCGGGCGGCGGCTGCCGGCGGACTTCGACGATGTGTTCCACGCCCGGGTCTTCGCCGCGTTCGAGCGGGAGCTGAAGGCGGTCGCCGGGGCCATGGACGTACTCGGGAAACTGGCCGCGGACGAGGTGCCGTACTGCGTGGCGTCGTCGGGGAGCCATGAGCGGATCCGGGTCGGACACCGGACGACAGGGCTCGACCGGTGGTTCGACGACGGGCGGATCTTCAGCTCGCAGGACGTGGGACGGGGCAAGCCAGCACCGGACCTGTTCCTGTACGCGGCCCGGCGGATGGGCGTGGCGCCGGAACGGTGCGTGGTCGTCGAGGACAGCCCGCTCGGCGTGCAGGCGGCGGTCGCCGCCGGCATGGACGTGTACGGGTTCACGGCCATGACCCCCGCCGAGCGACTCAACGGGGCCACACGACTCTTCGACGACATGCGTGAGTTGACCACACTCCTCGCCGGGAACTGAACACAATTCAGCTTTGACCGGATCTACCCACCGGTACCCCCGAGCCCTACGCTCGCCGCCATGACCGATGTGCTGCGGCGCGGCCGGGGCTCGCTGGCGTTCGGCTTCCTCGTGCAGGGCGTCACCTTCGCCCTGCTCGTGACGCGGATCCCGGCCGTCCAGGACCGGTACGGGGTGTCCGACGCGCTGCTGCCCGTGTTCCTCGCCGCCGTCCCCGTGCTGGCCGGCATCGGCAGCGTGACGACGGAGCGACTGGTGCGGCGGATCCCACCGAGCCGGGTGCTGCGCTGGTCGCAGCCGGTGGTGCTGCTGGCGCTGCTCGGCGTCGGCGCCGGGCGGCACATGGCCGTCCTCGCCGTGGCGCTGGCCGCGTTCGGGCTGGCCGTGGGAGCACTGGACGCGTCGATGAACATGCTCGGCGTGAGCCTGCAACGGGCGTACGGGCGCAGCATCATGCTTGGTTTCCATGCCGCGTACAGCCTGGGCGGGATCGTCGGGGCGTCGCTGGCCTGGGCGGGGGCGCGCTGGGAGCAGGCGCTGTGGGTGTCGTATCTGCCGGTGGTGCTGGTGCTGCTGCCGGCCGCGCTGATCGGGAGCCGCTGGTACGTCGACGGGGACGGGGCGACGGCGGTGGACGGCGGCAAGAGCACCGGCGCGGAAGGGGCCGGGCGGGCGGGTGAGAGGGGCGGTGCCGTCGGGTGGCTGCTGCCGCTGTGCCTGGTGATGACGGTGGCGTACATCGGGGACTCGACGGTGTCCAACTGGAGCGCGAAGTACCTCCAGGACGTGCTGGGCAGTTCGGAGCAGCTGGCGACCGTCCCCTACAACGTGTACATGGTCACCACGCTGGTGGGGCGGGCGGTCGGGGACGGCGCGGTGCGGCGGTTCGGGGCCGTGGCGGTGGTGCGGGCCGGGTCGGTGGTCGCGGCGGCGGGGTTCGCGGTGGTGGCCGGGGCGCCCGGCGCGTGGGTGGGGATGCTGGGGTTCACGCTGCTGGGCCTCGGGCTGTGCGTGCTGGTGCCGCAGACCTTCGCGGCGGCCGGACGACGGGCCCACGACAGCGGCCGGCCCGGCGCTGCGGAGGCGGCCGTGGCGCGGCTGAACGTCTTCAACTATGTGGGCTTCCTGGTCGGTTCGCCGTTGGTCGGGGCGCTCGGCGACGCCTGGAGCTACCGCGGGGCCATGCTCGTGCCCATGGTGTTGGTGCTGGTGACGCTCGTGTACGCCAGGTCGTTCGAGAGTGAACCGGACCGATACGGTGGCGTTCATGAGCGGCCGCGCACAGCTGATGTGGGACGAGGCAGTAACGGGCTATGACTTCGGCCGGGACCATCCCATGGACCCGGTCCGGCTCGCCCTGACCCGGAGTCTGGTCGGTGCCCTCGGGCTCGACCGCGAGGTGGAGGTGGTCGCCGCGAAGGCGGCCGGCGAGTCGACGCTGCGGCTCGTCCACCGGGAGGACTACATCGAGGCGGTGAAGGCCGCCTCGGCGGACCCGGCGGCCGCGGACCAGTCGTACGGCCTGGGGACGGTGGACGATCCGGCGTTCGCCGGGATGCACGAGGTGTCCGCGCTGATCGCCGGGCAGTCGGTGGGCGCGGCGGAGGCCGTGTGGCGGGGGGACGCGCTGCACGCCGTGAACTTCGCGGGCGGGCTGCACCACGCGATGCCGGGCGCCGCCTCCGGGTTCTGCGTGTACAACGACGCGTCGCTGGCCATCGCCCGGCTGCTGGAGCTCGGTGCCGAGCGGGTCGCGTACATCGACGTCGACGTGCACCACGGGGACGGGGTGCAGGCGGCGTTCTGGGAGGACCCGCGGGTGCTGACGATCTCGCTGCACGAGCATCCGCGCACCCTGTTCCCGCAGACCGGCTGGCCGGAGGAGACGGGCGCGCCCGGCGCGGAGGGCGGCGCGGTCAACGTGGCCCTGCCGGCCGGGACCGGGGACGCCGGATGGCTGCGGGCGTTCCACTCCGTCGTACCGGAGCTGATCGCGGACTTCCGGCCCCAGGTGCTGGTGACGCAGCACGGCGCCGACACCCACTTCGAGGACCCGCTGGCGCACCTGGCCGTGTCGCTGGACGCGCAGCGGGCGGTGCAGGTGGCCTGTCACGAACTGGCGCACGCGCACGCCGACGGGCGGTGGGTCGCGCTGGGCGGCGGGGGTTACGCGGTGGTGGAGGTCGTCCCGCGGTCCTGGACCCACCTCGTCGGCATCGCGGCCGAGCGGCCGGTGGAGCCCACGACGATGATCCCGGAGGGCTGGCGACAGGAGGTCTACGCCCGGACCCGGCAGCCGGCGCCGCGGCGGATGACCGACGGACGGTGGCCGGTGTCCTGGGCCGCCTGGGACGAGGGCTACGACCCGGCGGACCGGCTGGACCAGGCGATCCTCGCGACCCGGCGCGCGGTGTTCCCGCAGCGGGGACTGCTGCCGTAGCCGCGCGACGGGGCTGTCCGTACGGTCCACGGGAGCGGGTGGGCAGCCTGTACCGCTGACGGCTGACGGCTGACGGCTGACGGCTGACGGCTGACGGCTGACGGTGGACGGCTGGCGGGCGCGGGCGCGGGTGGGCCGTCTGTGTGCCTGTGGGGCCGGGTGCTGGTGGGGCCGCGTGTGCGGTTGTTACGCCGACTGTGCGGTAGTTCCCCGTTCCGGCGGTGGCCCGGCCCGTCGTCGCGTCACCATCGCTTCCGTGCTGACCACCGCCGCCCTCCGCGCGCATCTCCTGACCGCCCGGCTCGCCGGGGTCGTGGGCACCACCCGGGAGGAGAGCCTGCGCAGCTACCGGCTGTTCGCCGCCCGGGACCCCCGCGTCCTGATCGGGCTGGACCCCGAATGGGTATGGGGAGAGCGTAAGTTGATCGCTTTGATGGCGGACAGGTGCGGAGTTTCGGCCGACCCTGGGCATGTCTCCGGCCATGATGTGATCGACCCCGAGCGGACCCTGGCTGCGCTGGACGCCTGTGCGGAGCGGCTGGCGAGTGCCGCCCGGCGTCGGGTGCCGGTCCTCCTCGGCACCGGTCACCCGCACCGGCTGCTCGGTTTCTACGCCGCGCTGGCAGACGCCTTGTCGGCGGCGGGATGTGCCGTACTCACCCCGGCGCATGGTCGCTGTGTCGACATAACGACCCGGTTCGGTCTACGCACGTACAACCTCGACTACGTACGGGGGGTCGGCCTCGTCCGGGATGCCGGGCCGGAACGCTCCGGTGGTGAGCCCGGCGCACACACGCACTCCCCGCTGCCGGTTCGGGTCGCGCTCACCGCCGCGGCCGAGGCCGGCGGGCCGCTTCCCGGGCTGGTGATCGGAGACCACGGCTGGCTCTGCGGTGCAGGTCAGCTGGGGTTCGAGGCGGTCGGGCCGGCCGATGTGAACGACCCCGCCCCGTTTGTCGGCCAGGCCGAGGGCGCGGTGTCCGTCGTCGTTCCGCTTGACGACGGGGTGCGGGCCGGTGACTACCTGCCGCTGACCCGCTACGTACTCAATCGAGCGTGTCTGTCACGGTAGGCCGTTGATGGGTGCACCTCTTCCCCACTCGCATCACCCGCCCCTACATTGGGGAGTGAGCACGCAGCGACGAAGAGTCACCGGAAGGGGAAGCCGGTGGCCGTCGAGTGCGGAAGGTTCAGGTGTGTCATGGCTGCAGCTGGCGAGAGGCCTCTGAACGAGGTTCAGTTCCTTACCGTGGCGGAAGTCGCCTCGGTGATGCGAGTGTCGAAGATGACCGTGTACCGCCTGGTGCACAGCGGTCATCTGCCCGCGATCCGGGTGGGGCGGTCCTTCCGCGTCCCGGAGCAAGCGGTTCACGAGTACCTCCGCGAGAGCTATGTGGGGGTGGAAACCGCCTGACGGCGGCCCGGGGAGACCCGTACAGGGCACTCATGGGCCTCCCCGGGCACCTCGATTACGACCTCAGCGCTCGGGCGGGTAGGCTAGCCCCTCGTAGGTCGTGTGGGCCCATGGCGCCCAAACACCGAGTGATGAGAAGTGAGCGAGGGTAGTCGTGGGCTCTGTTATCAAGAAGCGGCGCAAGCGGATGGCCAAGAAGAAGCACCGCAAGCTGCTCAAGCGCACGCGCGTCCAGCGTCGCAACAAGAAGTAAGCGACAGCGCGAGAGCGTGTCCAGTGGCCCCCCACCGCATTCCGGTGGGGGGCCACTGCCGTGTTCGGGGTGTGCGGGCGGCGCGCGGGGTGACTCGCGTGGAGGGGCCACCGTCGGTCGGTGATGCGCGCCAACGCGGCACGGTCGTCACTTCCCGCAGCGGGTGGATGTCACAGAGCGACGGTGAACCGATAGGTTGGCCGTCGGGACGAGGGCGAGAAGGAAGGCGCTGATCTTGGGAAAGGTCGTGCTCGTGACCGGAGTGGCCCGTCAGCTGGGAGGCCGCTTCGTCCGGCGGATCCAGCGTGATCCCGAGGTGGACCGGGTGGTCGCCGTGGACGCGGTCCCGCCCGAGCACCACCTGGGCGGCGCGGACTTCGTCCAGGCGGACATCCGTCAGCCCACCATCGCCCGCGTGCTCGCCGAGTCCGGCGCCGACACCGTCGTCCACCTCGACGTCACCGGGACGCCGCTCGGCAGCGGCAGCCGGGCCGCGCTCAAGGAGACCAACGTCATCGGCACCATGCAGCTGCTGGGTGCCTGCCAGAAGTCCCCGAACATCAGACGGCTGGTCGTCAAGTCCAGTACGAACGTCTACGGTTCCGCGCCCCGTGACCCCGCGGTGTTCACCGAGACGACGCCGCCCAAGTCCCTGCCCAGCGGCGGCTTCGCGAAGGACACGGTGGAGGTAGAGGGCTATGTGCGCGGGTTCGCGCGGCGCCGCCCGGACGTCGCGGTGTGCGTGCTGCGGTTCGCCAACATCCTGGGCCCGGCGGCGGACAGCCCGCTCGCCTCGTACTTCGCGCTGCCGGTGCTGCCGACCGTGTTCGGCTACGACCCGCGGCTGCAGTTCGTGCACGAGGACGACGTGGTCGAGGTGCTGCGGATCGGCTCGCACGAGCCGCGGCGCGGCACGCTCAACAGCGGCACCTTCAACATCGCGGGCGACGGTGTGCTGCTGCTCTCCCAGTGCTCGCGGCGGCTCGGCCGGCCCACCGTGCCGCTGCTGCTTCCCGCGGTCACCTGGGCGGGGTCGGTGGTGCGTACGCTGGGGATGACGGACTTCTCGCCCGAGCAGATCCGGCTGCTCACTCACGGGCGGGTGGTGGCGACGGACCAGATGCGGGAGACGCTGGGTTTCACCCCGAAGTACACGACTGCCGAAACGTTTGCGGAGTTCGTGCGCAGTCGTGGTCCCGGGCTGCTTCCGCCGGAGACCCTCGAGAGGGCCGTCGACCGGCTCGCCGCGCTGCCCCTGCCGGGCAGCGGTCACCCGACGCACAGCGCCAACTGAGGAGCGCAGCAACGATGGCGGACGCCAAGGTCATTCCGTTCGACGACGACCACCGCTCCCGCGGCGGTGCCGCGCAGCGCCCGGCGCGCCGCCGGGGTGCGGGGGGCCGGCGGCAGGGCGGCGCGCAGCCCGCGGCGGTGGGGGACGTCCAGCCGCTGCCGGGTGTGGCGTCCGCGCGGGAGGACGAGCCGGTGACCGCCGCGGCGGAACAGCCGCGGGAACGGGCCGGTGACGGGCCCGGCGAGGGCTCCGGTGGCGGTGCCGGTTCCGGTGACGGCACGCTGGAGCGGCGGGTCGCGAGCGGTCTGGCGTTTCTGCGCCGCCGGCTCACCGGCGACTACGAGGTCGACGACTTCGGCTACGACGAGGAACTCACCGACCAGGTCCTGATGTCCCTGCTGCGGCCGGTGTACGAGAAGTACTTCCGGGTCGAGGTGAAGGGCATGGAGAACATCCCGTCGGAGGGCGGGGCGCTGATCGTCGCCAACCATTCGGGGACGGTGCCGGTGGACGGCCTGATGATGCAGGTGGCGGTCCACGACCATCATCCGGCCGGGCGTCATCTGCGGCTGCTCGCGGCGGACCTGGTGTTCATGCTGCCGGTCGTCAACGAGCTGGCCCGCAAGCTCGGGCACACCCTGGCCTGCGCGGAGGACGCCGAGCGTCTCCTCGGTCAGGGTGAGCTGGTCGGGGTGATGCCGGAGGGGTTCAAGGGCATCGGGAAGCCGTTCGGCGAGCGGTACAAGCTGCAGCGGTTCGGGCGGGGCGGGTTCGTGTCCACGGCGCTGCGGCAGCGGGCGCCGATCATTCCGTGTTCGATCGTCGGGGCCGAGGAGATCTACCCGATGATCGGCAACGCGAAGACGCTGGCGCGGCTGCTGGGCTTTCCGTACTTCCCGTTGACGCCGACGTTTCCGTGGCTGGGGCCGCTGGGGGCGGTTCCGCTGCCGACGAAGTGGACGATCCAGTTCGGTGAGCCGATCCCGACGGACGGCTATCCGCCGGAGGCGGCGGAGGACCCGATGCTGATGTTCAACCTGACCGACCAGGTCAGGGAGCAGATCCAGCACACGTTGTACAAGCTGCTGGTCCAGCGGCGGTCGGTGTTCTTCTAGCGACCAGCGACCAGCTACCAGCTACCAGCGCTGGTGACCGGCGACCAGCGCTGGTGACTGGTGACTGGCGGCCAGTGTCCGGCGAGGCTGTGGGCGCCCCTTTCGCCGAGGGGCGCCCACAGGTTCTTGTCGCTTTGCCGGTCCTCGCGTCCTACTCCTCTTCCTCGCCGTCGATGCCGAGACCCGGGAGCAGTCCGGGCAGGAGCGGCGGGAGGGTGACGTCGGGCGCGGGGGGCTGGGTGACGGCGCCGGAGGGTGGCGGCGAGGTGTGGGTGCCGTCCTCCTCAGGCGGGTTGAGCAGGCCGCCGGTGTTGCCGCCGAGCAGGCCGTCGTCCGCCTGGTCCGGGTCGGCGGAGCCGGACGGTCCGCTGCTGCTGGTGCTGCTCTCGCCGGAGTGGCCGGTGCCGGGGGACTGGGCGGGGTCGGTGGCGGACGGGTTTCCGGGCGCGGATTCGGCGCCGCTGCCGCCGGTGCCGTCGTCGCCGTCGCGGGCCGGGGGCTGGGGGAGCAGGGACTGCAGCGGGGCGACGTCTTCGTCTATGGCGTCGAACACCGACGAGACCTGCTCGCTCACGTCGCCGAGCTGCACGGGCAGGCTGTCGCGCAGGGAGCCCCAGGTCTGGCGGTGTGCGTGGGAGAAGGACGACAGCGCCTGGATGGGGCCGAGGGAGTCGGGGTCGCGCTCGTACGCCTGGCGCAGCAGGCGGTGGCCCTCGGAGGCGTCGTGCCGCATCCCGGACAGGGCGCGGCGGACCTCGTGGAGGGACTCGTGGTCGAGGGGGCCGCTGCGTCCGCGCTCCATCAGCCGGCGGGCTTCGTTGAGGCGGGTGGAGGCGTTGTCGAGGTAGACCCGGCCCCGCTCGTCGTTGCCGTCGGCGAGGCCGAGTTTGACGTCCTCGATGCCGCGCTTGAGGCCGTAGAGGGAGTCGCCGGGCAGTGCGTCGGTGCTGGCGGCGGCGACTCCGCCGAGGGCGCCGGCGGCGACTCCGACGGTGAGTCCGCCCGCGGTGAGCCCTTTGGCCAGCCGTGAGCGCGGCCGGAGTTTGCTCAGGCGGGTCGCGCGGTGCGCGCCGCGGGCCCGGCGCGAGCGCTGTTCGGGTACGGCCTGATCCATCGCCTCGCCCGCTGCGGTGCCCTCCTGGAGCATGGCCTCGAACGCGGCCACCAGTTGGGCCCGCTGGACGACCTTGACCTCGGGATCCAGTTCCGGCTTGGGCAGCGCGCCGAGGTCGGAGGCCAGCGAGAGCAGCTTGTCCCGCTCGGTCTCCGCGGCGGCCGGGGCCGGTGCCGTTCCTTCGGACTGCTCGGCCGCCGTGCCCCGGTCGGACTGTTCCTCCAGGGCCTGGGCGAAGGCGTTCGCCCGCCGGTGCGCCGATACGTTCGCGATCACTGGCGGCACCTCCTCTCGTCATGACGGTCGACTCCCCAGGGGGTCCTGAGGGTTCCCGTCCTGACCACAGCCACACGATCGAGTGATCGAAGTCGGTCAGGGGGTGACCACAGGGAGCCTGTATCCCGCACAACGACTGGCGCGGCACTTGGGTTACGGACGCCGTATGACCGAATGAGGAAGCCAACCGGGTTTCACGCACCGTGAGTTGGCTGTCGCGGAGCGTGCTGCGATCGGTTGGCGTCTTCGGTCGGGCCGGGCGTTACCGGCTCAGCGGGCGTCTTCGGGGAGGAGCCGGGCGAGGGTGCGGACGGCCCGGTACTGGAGGGTCTTGATGGCGCCCTCGTTCTTGCCCATCACGCGGGCCGTCTCGGCGACGGACAGGCCCTGGAGAAATCGGAGCGTGACGCACTCCTGCTGTTGGGGGTTGAGTCGTCGTACGGCATCGAGGAGGGCTGCGTTGGACAGGGACTCGAGAACGGAATCCTCGGGGGAGCGTTCGACCTCGTTGGCGTCGAGCATTTCCCCGGTGGTGACCTCCAGGCGGAAGCGGCTGGACTTGAAGTGGTCGGCGACGAGGTTGCGGGCGATGGTCACCAGCCAGGCGCCGAAGTCGCGGCCCTGCCAGGTGAAGGTGCCGATACGGCGCAGCGCCCGCAGGAAGGTCTCGCTGGTGAGGTCCTCGGCGGTCGCCTTGCTGCCGACGCGGTAGTAGATGTACCGGTACACGGTGTCGCTGTACTGGTCGTAGAGCCGTCCGAAGGCTTCGGCCTCGCCGGCCTGGGCGCGCTCGACGAGGTCCATCATCCGGGCGCTGTCGCTGTCGGCGGCGGGACGGCGGGCGGCGGTGGCGGCACCGGAGGGGCGCCCTCGTCTGGCGACCGCGGCGGTGCCGTCGGCGAGGGCGTAGCACGGGCCGGCAGGGGCGTGGCACGGGCCGGCGAGGGCGGTGGCGAATGCGGGGACGGTGTGCGCGGCGGGGACGATGCCGCACACCATGTCTCGGGCTGTCGCGACTGCCGCGCGCAGCGTAGCCAGGCCCGAGGCGTCAACCCCGACGTGTGGGTACACGGGACTCCCAGAGGCAGAGCTTCCATCACGTGCAGTGCGGGACCATTCACCCGTCGTAGCGATGGGTGGGTACCGGATTGCGTCTGAGGAGAATAACGCTTCGTACAGGCTCTGCTACACCGAGTTGCTCAAATCACCGGTTACGTCGCTTCTGTAACCGGTTGACGTGCGATCAAGTTGCGTTTGTTGACCGGGTGTTGATCGATAAGTTTCGTATCCGGGTTTGGTCCAGGCCGAGTTGTGGCCGTGTCCAGCCAACGGGACTGGACAGGGGGGTTGCGGGGTAAGGCAGTTGGATTGGGCGTGTTTGCGGGCGGGATGGACGGTTCGGTCCGTGTCGGTCAGCGTGCGGCCGTACGCGTGTGCGCGGCGCCCGTGTTGACCCGTTGACCGGCGCCGGAGCGGCGCCGGAGCGGCGCCGGAGCGGCGCCGAAGCGGGACCGGGGCAGAGCGGGAGCGGAGCCGGAGCGGGGCGGCCGGGCGGAGACGGAGCGGGGCGGCCGGGCGGGGACGGAGCGGCGCCGGGCGCAGCGCCCGTGCCCGGCGCTCGACGGTGTGTGCGCCCCGGCGCTCAGCGGCGTTTGCGGTGGAGGGCGATGGCGGCCGCCGTGCCGCCGGCGACCGCGCCGACGCCCGCCGCCGCGGGGATGCCGACCTTCGCCGCCTTGCGGCCGGTGCGGTAGTCGCGCAGCCGCCAGTCCATGCGGCGTGCGTGCTTGCGGAGCTTGGCGTCCGGGTTGATGGCGTAGGGGTGGCCCACCAGGGACAGCATCGGGATGTCGTTGTGCGAGTCGCTGTAGGCCGCGCAGCGGCCCAGGTCCAGCTCCTCCGCCAGGGCCAGCGCGCGGACCGCCTCCGCCTTCGCGGGGCCGTGCAGCGGCTCGCCCACCAGTTTGCCGGTGTACACGCCGTCGACCGACTCGGCGACCGTGCCCAGCGCTCCGGTCAGCCCCAGCCGGCGGGCGATCACCGTGGCGATCTCCACCGGCGCCGCCGTCACCAGCCACACCCGCTGGCCGGCGTCGAGGTGCGCCTGCGCCAGTGCCCGGGTCCCGGGCCAGATCCGCTCGGCCATGTACTCGTCGTAGATCTCCTCGCCGATGGACTGCAGCTCGGAGACGCGGTGGCCCTGGACGATGGAGAGGGCCGAGTCGCGGGCGTCCTGCATGTGCTCGGGGTCCTCGACGCCGGCCAGCCGGAACCACGCCTGCTGCCAGGCGAAGCGGGCGAGGTCGCGGGTGTCGAAGAACTTCCGCTTGTACAGGCCCCGCCCGAAGTGGAACAGGGCCGCGCCCTGCATCACGGTGTTGTCCAGGTCGAAGAACGCGGCGGCCCGTTCATCGCCCGGTACCGGGAATTCCGGTTCGCGTTCGGGAACGTCCCGGGTGGATTTGCGTGCTGCCTCCGCCGAGGCCTCGCCTGCCAACACGCTCCGCGCCGTGGCGGAACGCCTACGGGGAGTGAGCCATCCTAGAGCGGCCATGGCGTGAGCATAGCCATTCCGTCCGGCCGTTCCGGAGCCGAGAGGTTCGGGCGTCGTGAACTTCACGGGTCCACGCCGTTAAGGCGCGCGACAAGGCGCGCGACAATGGCCGACATGAGCCCTCTCTTCCGTCGCAGCGACCCGCCCGCCTCGCAGGACCGGCTCGTCACCCTGGTGCGCAAGCCCGGCTGCCATCTGTGCGACGACGCGCAGGTGGTGGTGGAGAAGGTGTGCGCGGAGCTCGGGGTCCGGTGGGAGCAGAAGGACATCACCGAGGACCGCGAGCTGTACGAGAAGTACTGGGAGCAGATCCCCGTGGTGCTGGTCGACGGGGCGCAGCACACCTTCTGGCGCGTGAACGAGGACCGCCTCCGCAGGGCCCTCACCGGGTGACTCCGGCCGACTGACCGGCCAGTCCAAAGCGGGCCGAAAGTCGCTTAGGATCGATGGTGGCTTGGTCTCGGGGGCGGGATTCACAGAGGAGAGTGTGCGGTTTTGCCCCCAGAAGACAAGGAACGGTGGCGCGCGTGCCACGGTTCCTCACAACTGCGCCAGGGCCGCGTGACCCCGGTCACGTTGGCCGGGCAAATCGGACACAATCTTTGTGCACGCGTTCACAAAGGCATAGCCTGCATTCGACGGGGCGGTCCGGGGACGTATGACCGCCTGAAGCCCCGCTCTACCCGCAGGAGCACCGTGGCAACTGGCCGAACTCACCGACCGGCGACCCGTAGCCGAGGGATTCCCGAGGCCACCGTCGCCCGTCTTCCGCTGTACCTCCGCGCTCTGACCGCGCTCTCGGAGCGCTCGGTGCCGACGGTCTCCTCGGAGGAGCTGGCGGCCGCCGCCGGGGTCAACTCCGCGAAGCTGCGCAAGGACTTCTCCTACTTGGGCTCCTACGGGACCAGGGGCGTCGGCTACGACGTCGAGTATCTCGTGTACCAGATCTCCCGCGAACTCGGCCTCACCCAGGACTGGCCGGTTGTGATCGTGGGAATCGGTAACCTCGGCGCCGCCCTCGCCAACTACGGCGGGTTCGCCTCCCGTGGGTTCCGGGTCGCCGCGCTGATCGACGCCGATCCGGCGATGGCCGGGAAGCCCGTCGCCGGGATCCCGGTGCAGCACACCGACGAGCTGGAGTCGATCATCCGGGACAACGGCGTGTCGATCGGTGTGATCGCGACGCCCGCCGGTGCCGCCCAGCAGGTCTGCGACCGGCTCGTGGCCGCCGGTGTCACGTCCATCCTGAACTTCGCGCCGACCGTGCTGTCCGTGCCGGACGGCGTCGACGTGCGCAAGGTCGACCTCTCCATCGAGCTGCAGATCCTCGCCTTCCACGAGCAGCGCAAGGCCGGCGAGGAGGCCACGGCCGGTGCCGCGGCCGTGCAGGCCGCCGCCCGTGAGGAGACCTCCACCGACCAGGGACCCGACGGGGACGTGCCCGCCGTGATGCCGGCATGAGTCTCCTCGTCGTCGGACTGAGCCACCGCAGCGCGCCGGTCAGCGTGCTGGAGCGGGCCTCGCTGAGCGCGGACGCGCAGGTCAAGCTGTTGCAGGACACTGTCGCCGCCGAGCCGGCCGACGAGGCCGCGGTCCTCGCCACCTGCAACCGCATCGAGCTGTACGCCGACGTGGACAAGTTCCACGCCGGTGTCGCCGAGCTGTCCACGCTGCTCGCCCAGCACAGCGGCGTCGGCCTGGAGGAGCTCACTCCTTATCTCTACGTGCACTACGAGGACCGGGCCGTCCACCACCTGTTCTCGGTGGCCTGCGGGCTGGACTCGATGGTCGTGGGCGAGGGCCAGATCCTCGGCCAGATCAAGGACTCCCTCGCCCGCGCCCAGGAACTGCACACCGCGGGCCGGCTGCTGAACGACCTGTTCCAGCAGGCGCTCAGGGTCGGCAAGCGCGCCCACTCCGAGACGGGCATCGACCGTGCCGGACAGTCCCTGGTCACCTTCGGCCTGGAGCAGCTGGCCCTCGGTACGCCCGTCGAGGCGTGGGCCAGGGACAAGAAGGCGCTGGTCATAGGCGCCGGATCGATGTCCTCGCTGGCCGCCGCGACACTGGCGCGATCCGGTGTCGCCGAGGTGGTGATCGCCAACCGCACGCAGGAGCGCGCCGAGCGTCTCGCGCAGATACTGAGCGACGGCGACGACACGGACGTGCTGGCCCGCGCGGTACCGATGGGCTCGGTGCCGTTCGAGCTGACACGTGCAGATGTCGTGGTGTCCTGCACCGGCGCGACGGGACTGGTCCTGACGGCCGACGCGATCGCCGCCGGTGTCGAGACGCGGATCGGGCAGCAGCCCGCCGAAGCGCTCGCCGCGCCCGCCCCGGCCACGGAGGCCGCCCCGGCCGCGGGGACCGCCTCGGCGGCGGCGCCCGAGGAGGGCTGCCCGCTGGACCTGTCCGCCGTGCAGCCCGGTTTCTCCGTGATGGGAGAGGCGGCCGTCGCCGGCATGGACGCGGCGACGCTGGAGCAGCACGCCGCGTGGGTCGCGGGCGCGACCACCGACCGCCGGGAGACCGTCCGGACCGGTCCCGAGGCCGACGCGGAACTGATCGGCGCGCTGGCCGCGACCGCGTCCGTGGTCGGCCGGATCCCCGAGCGGCGCCGCCCGGAGCCGGTGGCCGAGCCGCCGCGCCCCGAGCCGGTGCTCTTCCTGCTGGACCTGGCCATGCCGCGCGACATCGACGCGGCCGCGCACCGCCTGGCCGGTGTGCGCCTGGTCGACATCGAGTCGCTCGCGGAGGCGTCCGCGGACGCTCCGATGGCTGCCGATGTGGACCAGGTCAGGCGTATCGTCTCCGACGAGGTGGCCGCTTTCGGGGCGGCGCAGCGGGCGGCACGCATCACGCCGACCGTGGTCGCCCTGCGCACCATGGCGGCCGATGTGGTGGCCGGTGAGATCGCCCGCCTCGAGGGGCGGCTTCCCGGCCTGGACGACAAGCACCGCGCGGAGATCACGCAGACCGTGCGGCGGGTGGTCGACAAGCTGCTGCACGCGCCGACGGTACGGGTCAAGCAGCTCGCGGCCGAGCCCGGCGGCGCCGGGTACGCGGACGCGCTGCGCACCCTGTTCGACCTCGACCCCGAGACGGTGGCCTCCGTCTCCCGAGCCGAGGAAAGCACCGAGAAGAACGCAGAGAACCGAGGGCCGGCATGACTGAGAAGGCACTGAGGCTGGGGACCAGGCGCAGCAAGCTCGCCATGGCCCAGTCCGGGCAGGTGGCGGATGCCGTGAGCCAGGTGACCGGACGGCCCGTCGAGCTCGTCGAGATCACCACGTACGGCGACGTCTCGCGCGAGCATCTGGCTCAGATCGGCGGCACGGGTGTGTTCGTGGCCGCGCTGCGGGAGGCGCTGGCGCGCGGCGAGGTGGACTTCGCGGTGCACTCGCTGAAGGACCTGCCGACCGCGCAGCCCGACGAACTGGTCCTGGCGGCGGTCCCGGTGCGCGAGGACCCGCGCGACGTGATCGTGGCGCGGGACGCGCTGAAGCTGGCCGATCTGCCGCGCGGCGCGCGCATCGGTACGGGTTCGCCGCGCCGCATGGCGCAGCTGAACGCGTACGCGCGCGGCCACGGCCTGGACATCGAGACGGTCCCGATCCGGGGCAACGTCGACACTCGCATCGGGTACGTCACGAAGGGCGAACTGGATGCGGTGGTGCTCGCCGCCGCCGGGCTGAACCGGATCGGACGCAGCGACGAGGTGACCGACTTCCTGTCGGTCGACACGGTCCTGCCCGCCCCCGGCCAGGGGGCACTGGCGATCGAATGCGCCGCGGACAACGCTGCGCTGATCGCGGCGCTCGCCGAGCTCGACGACCCGTTCACGCGGGTCGCCGTGACGGCGGAGCGGTCACTGCTCGCCGCCCTGGAAGCCGGCTGCTCCGCCCCCGTGGGTGCGTTGGCCGACCTTCCCCCACTCTCGGCTCCGCTCGAGCGGGGGGACCCCCAGGCCGACAGGCAGATTGTCAAGGAAATGCGCCTGCGCGGCGTCGTCGGTACGACCGACGGCTCCACGATGGTGCAGCTGTCCACCACCGGTCCCGTGCCCGAGACGCACGAGGCGGCGATGGCACTCGGTCGCGAACTCGCCACCGAGATGCTCGCGCAGGGCGCGGCCGGTCTGATGGGGGAGCGAGCACAGTGAGCCCCACCACCCTTCCCGCCCCTCCGGAACACGGGCACGTCACCTTCCTCGGTGCCGGACCCGGGGATCCGGGACTGCTGACTCTGCGCGCCGTGGAGGCGCTGGCGAACGCGGACGTCCTCGTCGCCGAGCACGAGGTGCTCGACGTGGTGCGCACGCACGCGCGGCAGGGCGTCGCCGAGGTGCACACGGATGCCGATCCGTCGGCTCCGGGCACGGGCACGCCCCAGCTGACGGTCGTTGACGGCGCGTCAACAACCGCCCCTGTCCCCGCGGTGAGGGATGCCGCACATCTTGTCATGGAGGCCGCGCGGGGCGGCAGGCGGGTCGTGCGTGCGGTGTCCGGTGACCCCGGGCTCGACGCGTACGCCGCCGAGGAGATGCTGGCGTGCGCCTCGGCCGGTGTGCCGTTCGAGGTCGTTCCGGGTATCGCGACCGCTGTCGGTGTGCCCGCGTACGCCGGTGTGCCGCTGCGGGACGCGCAGGGCGCGGACGTGCGGTTCGTCGACGCCCGTACCGCATCCGACCGGTGCTGGACGGAGGTCGGTGCGTCGGACGGCACGGTGGTCGTCTCCACCACGCTGGACTCCGTGGCCGCGGCGGCGGGCGAACTGGTGTCCGCCGGTCGCAAGCCCGACACCCCCCTGACGGTGACCGTCGCCGGTACGACGACGCGGCAGCGCACCTGGCAGGCGACGCTCGGCACGATCGCGCAGACGCTGAAGCAGGCGAAGGTGCTGCCGTCCCCGGACGGCGGCCGGCCGGTGATAGCCGTGGTCGGTGAGCGCAGTGCCGCCGCGCAGCGCGACCGGCTGGCGTGGTTCGAGTCCAAGCCGCTGTTCGGCTGGAAGGTCCTCGTTCCGCGGACGAAGGAGCAGGCGGCGTCGCTCTCCGACCAGTTGCGGTCCTACGGTGCCGTGCCGCACGAGGTGCCGACGATCGCCGTGGAGCCGCCGCGCACGCCGCAGCAGATGGAGCGGGCGGTCAAGGGCCTGGTGACGGGCCGCTACGAGTGGATCGCGTTCACCTCGGTCAACGCGGTCAAGGCGGTCCGTGAGAAGTTCGAGGAGTACGGCCTCGACGCGCGTGCCTTCGCCGGCATCAAGGTCGCGGCGGTGGGCGAGCAGACCGCGAACGCGCTGATCGCCTTCGGTGTGAAGCCGGACCTGGTGCCGAGCGGTGAGCAGTCGGCCGCCGGTCTGCTGGAGGACTGGCCGCCGTACGACCCGGTCTTCGACCCGATCGACCGCGTCTTCCTGCCTCGCGCCGACATCGCCACGGAGACGCTGGTCGCCGGGCTGATCGAGCTGGGCTGGGAGGTCGACGACGTGACCGCCTACCGGACGGTGCGTGCGTCGCCGCCTCCGGCGGAGACCCGTGAGGCGATCAAGGGCGGTGGCTTCGACGCGGTGCTGTTCACGTCGTCGTCCACGGTGCGGAACCTGGTCGGCATCGCCGGCAAGCCGCACAACGTCACGGTGATCGCCTGCATCGGCCCGGCGACGGCGAAGACGGCCGAGGAGCACGGCCTGCGCGTCGACGTCATGGCTCCCGAGCCGTCGGTGCACAAGCTGGCGGAGGCGCTGGCCGACTTCGGTATGCGCCGACGGATGGCGGCGCTGGAGGCCGGCGACCCGGTGACGCGGCCGAGCGAGCGGCGGCCGGGCGCGCGGAGACGCCGGTCGACGACCTGAGCCGTCCGGCGGCAACGTGAGGTCGTAGGCGTGAGGTGGTGGCGGGGTGTGCCGTGCGGCGCGTCCCGCCATCACGCGTTGCGGTCCGAGGACGACGACCGCTCCAAACGGGTCGAGACGGAACGCTTCAAGGCGTACACGTACGAGGAGCTGACCGCCCGCGACAAGGCCAACCTCGACATCACCTGGCTGCGCGACCCGAGCCTCGACGACGCGGACAACCTGCCCGCGCCCGAGGTGCTGGCCGCCGAAATCGTCGAGGACCTCCAGGCCGCGCTGGAGGAGTTCGCCGCGATCGCGGAGACCTTGCAGCAGGCTCGGGGGGAGGGCTCGGCGGAGGAGGTGGAGGCCCCGGCCGCCGACTGACACGTACACGTGGCCCGCACCCGTACATCCGGGTGCGGGTCACGTGTATTTGCTGCGTCAGCGCTCGGACGCGTACGGCAGGAAGGTCGCCCATGTGGCGGGGGTGAGGGCGAGGCGGGGGCCGTTCGGGTTCTTGGAGTCGCGGACGAGGATGTGAGCGGGGGCGGTGGCCACCTCGACGCAGTCGGGACCGTCAGACGTGCTGTAGCTGCTCTTTATCCATTCCGGCTTGGTGTCGGTTTCAGGGGAATTGAGCGTCATGTTCTTGTCTCTCCCAGTGCTTTCTCGATCAGGGGCAACGAATCCTGCGGGCTGAGAGCCTGGGCGCGCAGAGCTCCATAGCGGATGTCGAGGGCCGTCGTTTCCTTGGGGTCAGTCGTCGCTCTGCTGCTGAGGGGCGATTCACTGAAAGCGACTGTGGTTCCGCCCTTGAGCTTGAGCAGCCGGAACGAACCGCCGGTCCCGGAGTTCACCTCGCGGTCCAGGGGGAGGACCTGAAGGTCCACGTTGCGCAACCGAGCTACTTCCAACAGCCGTTCGAGCTGCTGGCGCATCACCATTCTGCCTCCCATAGGCCTGCGAAGCGTCGACTCGCACTGCACAAAGCTGAAGACGCGCCGCCCAGTCATGAGATCAAGGATCTCCTGGCGTGCCAAGCGTGCCGTGACCTGCTGCTCAACCTCCTCCTCGGTGAGCACCGGTCGATGTGCGTTGAACACGGCCCGTGCGTAGTCCTCGGTCTGCAACAGCCCATGGACGACGGAGTTGTTGTACGCGCACAGCTCAACAGCCTCCGCCTCCAGGTTCTTCAAGTCCCGTACCTTCTTCGGGTACCGGACCTCCGCCACGTCCTTCTTCATCGCGGAGATCTTGCCGCCCGCGCCCAGGACCTCGTCCGCCGCGTCCAAGTACTCCGGCCGGGGAATCCGCCGCCCCCGCTCCACGCAGGAGACCAGCTCCTCCCCGTACCCGATGGCTGCCCCGAACTCCGCCTGCGTAAGGCCGGCCGCCTCCCGCCACAGCTTCAACTGCCGGGTGACCGTACGCATCACGGCCCCGGCCTCTTCGTCGTCCAGCCCCGCTTCCCACTCGCCCATGTTCGCCGCCTCCCGTCGCGCGCCCTTCCCCGGACCAACTCCGGCCACCCGCGCCCGGTCACCCCGGGCAGGGCGGGCAGAAACCGGGCAGCCGGCGTACAGCCGTCGGCCGTACGAGCTGCACGTATGCACAGTGTGCACACGTGCGAGCACACTGAGTGGCGAGAATCTGGAACTCCGCATCGTGGACAGAGAAGGGACCCCCATGACAACACTCGCCCCCGAGGCCCCCTGGGCGCTGCGCCTGGTCACCGACCGGCTGCCGGTCGGGCCGCCGGCTCGACCCCGTCACGCAGATCGCCCGCTACGCCGATGCCACCGGGCGGCCGGTCGAGATGGGCAAGCACGGGACGTCGAGGACGACCGGTACCGCCTCCGTGTCCGGAGGCGGTGACGGGAACGGCCCGCAGCCCCAGACACAGGACGACAGCACCACCGACTGCGAATCGGACTGACTGATGGCCTCCACCGTCCTGGTCGTCACCGCGCTGGAGGACGTCACCGCGGACCTGGTCGTCGCTGCGCTGAACGCGCGAGAGGTGCCCGTCGTCCGAGTCGACCCCGCCGACATCGGGCCCGCCCTGACGTTCGGCTTCCGTATCGACGCGGACCGTCCGGCGTGGAGTGGGCGGCTGCGTACGGCGAGCCGGGAGGTGGAGCCGGGGGAGGTGGCGGCGGTGTACTACCGCCGCCCCACTCCGTACGGCACCCGGTTCGCGCATCTGCCCCGGCAGCAGGCGGATTTCGCCGCCTCCGAGGCGCGGCACGGGCTCGGCGGCGTCCTGAACGCCCTGTCCGGCGCCCGGTACGTCAACCATCCGGCCGCGGTGGCCCGCGCGGAGTCCAAGCCCGCCCAGCTCCGCAGGCTCGCCCGACTCGGGCTGAGGATTCCTCCGACGCTGATCACCAACGACCGTAAGACGGCACGGGAGTTCGCCGCCGTCCACGGTCCCGTCGTCTGCAAGACGTTCCGCGGCCTGCCCGCCGCCGACGACGGACAGGCCGGAGCGATCTGGACCCAGCGGGTCGACCCGGAGACCTTCGACGACACACTCACCGTGACCGCCCACCTGTTCCAGGCCGAGATCCCCAAGACCGGTGACGTACGCGTCACCGTGGTCGGCCGTCGTGTCTTCGCCCGGCAGATCGCCGCACCGGACGGCGCGCTGGACTGGCGCCGGGGCGACTGGGGCGCCCTGCTCCACGCGCCCATCACCGTGCCGCCGCCCGTCAAGGCGGCGCTGCACTCCTACCTGGCCTCGTTCGGGCTGGTCTTCGGCTGCTTCGACTTCGCGCTCACCGGTGACGGGGACGACCCGCAACACTGGACGGCGATCGAGTGCAACCCGAACGGCCAGTGGGGCTGGCTTCCCGACGCCTACGACATCACCGAGGCGTTCGCCGATCTCCTCACCGTGGAAAGGAAGGGCCGTTCATGACGCTGCCCGTCGACCTGGAAACCGATGCCGCGCGGCTGCGCGCCCTCATGGCGGAGGACCTCGCCGTACGCGGGGTGTTGGACGATCCGGCCTGGCGGGCGGCGGTGGAGTCGGTGCCCCGGCACCGGTTCGTGCCCGGCTTCTATCTGCCCGCCGACGAGCGAAACGGGCAAGGGCTGACCGTGTGGCAGCCGGTCACCGCCGCGCTCGACCACGGGCGCTGGCTGGCCGCCGCGTACTCCGACACCACGCTCATCACACAGTTCGACGGCGACGAACCCGACTGGGAACACCCGGCCGAACGCCACGGAGGGGCCCCGACCTCGTCCTCGACCCTGCCGTCGCTCGTGGTGCGGATGTGGGCCGACGCCGACGTCCGGGAGGGGCACACGGTGCTGGAGATCGGCACGGGAACGGGGTACTCGACCGCGCTCGCCTGCGAACGCCTCGGATCGGCCGGTGTGACGAGCATCGAGGTGGACCCGCACCGGCTGGAGCGGGCGGCGAGCGCGCTGCACGGCTGCGGTTACGCACCCACCCTCGCGGTCGCGGACGGGCTGTACGGGTGCTGGCCCGAGGCCCCGTTCGACCGGATCGTCGCCGCCTGCTCCTTCCGCGCCGTGCCCCAGACCCTGGTCGCCCAGACCCGGCCGGGCGGCAAGATCCTGCTGACGCTCTCCGGTTGGCTCTACGGGTACGCCCGCGTCCTGCTCACCGTCGCCGGGGACGGCACCGCCGAGGGGCGGCTGCTGGGCGGCACGGTCTCCTTCATGCCGGCGCGTACGCACGCGGCGCCGGCCTTCGGCAACCCCGCCCACTGGGCGGCGGAGCTGCCGGGGAAGGCACGGGTCGCCCGGCACGGTCCCGAGCGGATCACCGCCGCGACCGAGGAAGCCTTCCGCCTGCGCTTCCTCGTGCAGAGCGCCGTGCCCGACGCGCAACTGACCGCCGTCGGCGACGTCGTGCACCTGGTCGACGTGGTCACCGGGTCGGCCGCCATGCTGGCCCCGGACGGCGACGGCGGCTGGTGGGTGCGGGAGGGCGGGCAGGTGCGGCTGTGGGAGAACGTCGAGCGCCTCATCGACGTCTACGACGCGGCCGGACGGCCAGGACCGGAGACCTTCACCCTGTGCGTCCACGACGGCGGACAGCATCTGCGGCAACCGCAGGTGCCCTGCCTGCCGCTGCCGGCGCCCTGAGAGGACGAGACCCTGTGCCGCCTGACGCACCCGGGCAGCCCGGACGGGACCGGACACGCCACGGACACCCGGCGGTCGCACGACTCACCCGTCTTCACAGCGGAAACGCGACCCAACACGCTGGGTGACGTGAACCACGAAATCACTGTGCCGCGCAGTCCGCTCCACCAGTTCGCCGTGCCGCTGTCCGCCACCCGCCGGGGTGCCCGGCTGGCCCGGTTGCTCGCCGCCGAGCAACTGCGTGCGTGGCGGCTGCCGTTGGACCCGGCGCGGCTGATCGTCGCCGAACTGGCCGCGAACGCGGTGCTGCACGGCCGCGTACCGGGCCGGGACTTCCGGCTGGCCCTCATGGTCACCGCGCCCGGTGTGCTGCGGATCGAGGTGACCGATGCCAGGGGCGAGAGCGTGCCCGTGGCCGGGTGTGCGGCGCCGGAGCCCGGGGAGTCGGGCTACGGGCTGCTGCTGGTCGAGGAGTTGGCCGACCGTTGGGGTGTGGTGCGGGGCCCGGTGCCGTGCAAGACGGTGTGGGCGGAGGTGGCAATCCGGTGCGGGCTTCGGTGATGACGGTGCGGGTCAGCCGCCCTGGCCGGCGCTGCCGATCGGGCCGACCTTCACCGGGGTGCCGGAGCCGTCCGTGACGGGCAGCGTGGCGGCGCCCGGCCAGTCGAGGGAGACCGACTTCGTCTCGTCCGGCGGGGTCACCACCAGGCCCGTGATGCGGACGCCGGAGCCGCCCGAGTCGTTGACCGGGTACGTGATGCCGAAGGCGACCGACTCGCCGTCCTTCAGGACCGTTGAGGTCGCCTGCTGGCCGGTGCGCTTCGCGGACAGCGACCCCGCGCTGGTCTTCAGGTCGACACCCGCGTAACCCGAGATCGAGCAGTCCCGGCCGCCGCCGTTCGTGAACGTCACCGCGACGGTGCCGTCCGGGTCGCCGTCGATGGTGTTGTCCGTGGCCGTGACCTCCAGCTCGTCGGTGCGGCACTTGCCGACCTTGCCGTTGTTGTCGGAGCCGGTTCCGGTGGCCGTGCCCTGCTCTTCGCCCGAGCCCTTACCGGCGTTGGTCTCCGCGGCGCCCTGGCCCGAGTCGCTCGCACCCTCGCTGGTGGAGGGAGTGGTGGACGCGGCGGACGAGCTGCTCGGGCCCGCGGTGTCCTCGTCGTTCTGGCAGGCGGTGAGCGAGAGGCCCGCGACGACGGCCAGGGCGGCGATGGTGAGCTTGTTGATGCGCATGGTGTCTTCCTCCGTATGGGGCGGGGTGCCGGCCCGTCGGTACGAGCAAGCGCTTCCGAGCATCAAGAGCCGCCCGGCCCATCCGCCGTTTCGCCCAACAACCCGCTGCTACAGCCCTGTTACACAGTGCGCGGCACGGCCGTCGGCCAGTGGCACCGGAGCCGGGAGAACCGGGACACGGCGGCCCGGACGCCGGTGCCGCAGGCGGTAAAAGACCTAATAACTCCGGGGGAAAACCAAACCAACCAACCAAACCTCGCGTTCGTCACCTGGCCGGGTGAAAGTGGTGATCGGCAATCACCTCGCCCAGCACCGCGAGTTGTCGCTGACGACGATCGGGCTGGCGACGCACATCCTGTCGGTGCCCGAGGGCACGCCCGTCGACATCCGCAGCCTCGCCGAGCGCTTTCCCGAGGGGCGGGACCGGATCGCGTCCGCGCTGCGGGAGCTGGAGGACCGCATGCGCAGCCTGACCCCCCACCCGCCGGCCCCGGCGGCCCCGTTCCTCTAGAGGCCCCGGCCCGTCTCGCGGGCCGTCGCTGTGCGGAGGTCGTTCGGCGGGTGGCCGGTGAGGCGGTGGACGGTGTCGGTGGTGCGGTTCTCGGCGCCTTCGGCGATGGCGTGGTCCATGTCGGCCAGCAGCGCGGCGAACTGCGGCGGGATGCCCGCCGACTCGGTGAGGCGGTGGCGGACCTCCGCCACGGTCAGGCGGTGGTGGGTGACGGGGCGGCCGGTGACCTCGGTGAGGATCGTGGCGACGTCGTCGTGGGTGAGGGCCTCGGGGCCGGTCAGAACGAGGTCGGTGTTCGGGGCGTCGGTGTCGGTCAGGGCGTGCAGGGCCACGGCGGCGATGTCGTCGGCGTCGACGTAGGCGACGCGGCCGTCGCCGGTGGCCGTCGCGAACGTGCCGGTCGCGCGGATCGTCGTGGCGTGGAGGTGCGCGCCGGTGAAGTTCTGCATGAACCAGGAGGGGCGCAGCACCGCCCACTCGTCGAAGAGGGACGGGAGCACCTGGTGCACCTGGCCGACCGCCGGGCCGCCCGCCGGGACGGCGGAGGAGCTGAGGAGCACCGCACGGCGTACGCCCAGCGCCCGCGCGCGTTCCAGGAAGGGCAGCATGACCGCCGCCGGGTCCGGGTCGCCGACGGGCGGGACCAGGTGGACGCGGTCGGTGCCGGTGAGCGCGGCGTCGTGGGTGGCGGGGTCGTACCAGTCGAAGCGGACCGGCTGCGCGCCGGGAAGCGCGGCGCCGCGGCGGCCGGCCGCGCGGACGCGGTGGCCGGCGGCGACGAGGCGCGCGGCGGTACGGCTGCCGGTGGTGCCGGTGGCGCCGGTGACGAGGACGGTACCGGCGGAGGTCATCGAGTGCTCCCGGTGAAGTCGACGCCGGGCTCCAGCACGGCGAGGGGGTTCCAGTAGTCGCGGTAGCCGGTGATGAGGCCGTCCCGGAAGGTCACGACGGCGATGTACGTCATGTCGTACGGGGCGCCGGTGGCGACGACGCGGCCCACGCCGCGCATCTCGACGACCAGCGTGTCCGGGTCGGTGGTGCGGTGGATGCGCAGGTCGGGGATGTCGTGGAGGTCGATGTGGTCGGGGTAGTCGCGCATGTACGCGGCGACCGCCTCCTTGCCCTCCAGGCGCCGGGGCCAGCCCTCGGGTGCGAAGGGGAACTCCATGACGCCGTCCTCGGCCCACAGGTCGACCCAGGCGGGGACGTCCTTGGCCAGCAGCAGGCGCAGGCCCCGGCGGTAGACCGCCTCCGGTGACGAAGGGGCGGACGAGGGGGCGGACGAGGGAGTGGGGGCGTGGGGGTGTTCGGGCATGAGAGGGCTCCGTCCCGTAGGATGCGGACCGGCGGTCCGCTTTCAAGGACGAAGATACGGACCGGCGGTCCGTTTTGCAATGCGGGAAGGTGGCGGGAGTGCGGGAAGGCGGCGGCAGGTGACGGTGGAGCGGAAGGTGACCGTGGAGACGGAAGCGGGCGGCGGCGCGCACGCGCGCAAGCCCCGCAAGGACGCGGCGCGCAACCGGGCGGCGCTGCTCGCCGCGGCGGACGACCTCTTCGCCCGCTGCGCGAGCCCCGAGGACGTCACCATGTCCGACGTCGCGGCGGCGGCCGGTGTCGGCAAGGGCACGCTGTTCCGCGCGTTCGGCGACCGCACGGCACTGATCCGCGCGCTGTACGCGGCACGGCTCGAACCGCTGGAGCGCGCGGTGGCCGAAGGGCCGCCGCCGCTCGGCCCCGGCACGCCGCCGCTGGAACGGGTGCCCGCGCTGCTCGACGCCGTCCTCTGCTTCAAGTTCGACCACCGCCACCTTGCGCTGGCGCTGGAGGGAACGGGCGGCGACAGCCCCTACCGGGCGGAGCACTACGAGCGGTGGCACGCCCTGCTGCGCTCCGCCCTGGCCGACCTCCTCGACCCGCCCGACGCCGACTTCACCGCACACGCCCTGCTCGCCGCCGTACGCGCCGACCTGGTCGAGTACGTCGCGGGAACGCACGGAACCGGACGGGAGGAACTGCGCGCCCGGCTCGGCGAGTTCGTGCGGCGGGTGCTGGGGACGACCGGCGGGACGTGAGGCGTACGGGGGTCCGCCGTGTGCCGGTGTGCACGCGGGGTACGCCGCCGCGCCCGGGGTGCGGACGGGCGCACCGGCCGGCCGCGTGAATCGGCCCGCCGGTTGAGGAGCTGACGACCCGTCAAGGCTCTTGGTGTACGGGGCTTTTCGGCCCACGACCGAGAGACGAGGAGTCACTCGTGCCTGACCTGATCACGGCGCTGCCCATCGGCGCGGTGGGCATGTCCCACCACGTCACCGGGACGTACTTCATGTGCAACGACTGGCATGACGGCGTCAACAACCACGTGCAGACCTGGGCCGAGTTCCCGTTCCGGAAGAACACCACCGGCCACATGTGGTACCTCGTGGAGAACGGGGACGGGACCGCACGGATCGAGTCGTACGCCAACCGCCGCTGCCTGACCGTCGGCGCCAAGCACTCCGACATCGTCACCCTTCAGGAACGCACCGACAGCCTCCACCAGAACTGGCGGCTGGTCCGCCAGGACGTCAGCTCCGACAGCTACGTCATCGTCTCCGTCGTGCACCCGCGCTTCGCGCTCGCCATCGCCGACCACCACCAGCTCAACGACAAACTGCTGGGCCTGACCCGCCTGTGGGGCGGCGGCGTGCACCTGGCCCAGGTGTGGCGGGTGTTCCCCGCCAGTGAGTTCTGACCCCTGCCCGTCACGGTCCCGCCGCCCCGGCGACGCGCTCCGCAGGCGTCAGCCGAGGCGGCGGACCGGGGAGCCGTCGAGCCAGGCCGTGATGTCCTCGACGGCCTGCGTGTAGTACGTGCGGTAGTTGGCCCGGGACACGTAACCGAGGTGCGGCGTGGCCAGCAGACGGGGCGCGGTGCGCATCGGATGGTCGGCCGGCAGCGGCTCGGTGTCGAAGACGTCGACACCGGCGCCCGCGATCCGGCCCTCCCGCAGCGCCGCCAGCAGCGCCTCCTGGTCGACCAGCGCCGCGCGGGAGGTGTTCACCAGGTACGCGGTCGGCTTCAGCAGGGCCAGTTCGGCGGCGCCCAGCAGGCCCCGGGTGCTCTCGCCCAGCACCAGGTGCAGCGACACGAAGTCGCTGGTGCGCAGCAACTCCTCCTTGGAGGACGCCAGTTCCACGCCCACCTCGTCCGTGCGCTCCCTGGTGAGGTGCGGGCTCCACGCCGTGACCTCCATGCCGAACGCGAGCCCCACCGCCGCGACCCGGCTGCCGATCCTGCCCAGGCCGATCAGGCCGAGGCGGCTGCCGTGCAGGTCCGCGCCGACCGTCGACTGCCACGGGCCGCCCGTGCGCAGCGCGTGGTGCTCGGTGACGAGGCCGCGGGCCAGTCCCAGCAGCAGCGCCCAGGTCAGCTCCACCGGCGGCACGGCGGAACTCTGCGTGCCGCAGACGGTGACGCCGTTGCGTCCGGCCGCCGCGTAGTCGATGACCGAGTTGCGCATGCCGGAGGCGACGAGCAGCTTCAGCCGGGGCAGCCGGTCGAGCAGCGACGCCGGGAACGGCACGCGTTCCCGCAGCGTCACCGCGATGTCGAAGTCCGCGAGCGCGGTGGCCAGTTCGTCCTCGGTGGCGAAGTGCCCGGTGAAGGAGGTGACCTCCACCCGGTCCCGGACGGGGCTCCAGTCGGCGATCGTGGTGGCGATGTCCTGGAAGTCGTCGAGCACGGCACAGCGCAGCCGCATGGTGTTCCTCTCCGTGGAAAAGGCGGACGGACAGGCCCTACCCGAGGTCCGGGGCGTTCAGGTCGGCGAGGAGGGTGTCCAGGGTCCGCCGGCTGGTGCCCCAGTCGATGAGCTGGCCGGGGATCTCCGCCTTCGCGCGCACCGACGTCGTGCCCGGGGCGGCACGGGTGACGCACACCTCCAGCACCCCGCCGAAGGTCCTCGCGTCGGAGGGGATGTCCGCGGTCAGGGTGCAGCCGTCCTCGTGCTGCGCCACCGCGCGCACCTCCTGCGCGCGCAGCGCCAGCGAGCACAGGACGGCGGCGAGGACCCGGCCCACGGGCACCGGCAGTTCGGCCTCGCGGGTCCTGCCGGTCCGCAGCCGCAGCGCGAGCCCGAGGCGCCGGCCGCGCTCGGCCCCGCCGAGCATCGGCGCGCCCACCAGCGGCGTCAGCGAGGCGGCCCGGGACAGGAACTCCTGCGCGCTCATCGGCCGGCGGGCCCGGGCGGCGTTGCGCCGGACCGCCTCGTGGACGGCGGGCGTGGCCAGCAGCACGTCGTAGCGGTGCTCGTGGGCCCAGCCGCCGTCCGTGGCGGTCCCGCCGGTGCCGTGCTCCATCGTGCGTCCCCCTCGTCCTCGCGCCGCCGACACGGACGCGGAGCCGTAGTCAAACACGCCGCACGGCCCGCGGGCATCACACGGTGTGGCCGAAGCGCAGCAGGTTCGCCGGGTCGTAGGTCCGCTTGGCGCGGCGCAGCCGCTCGAGCACCTGAGGGGTCCAGGCCCGCGCGCGGTCCGCGGCGTCGCCCGGAGTGCCGTGGATGTTGACCATGGTGCGGCCCGTGCCGTACGGGGCCATCGCGGAGTGCAGGGCGGTCGTGGCGCGTTCGACCGCCTCGGCGTCGGGCGGGGCGGGGATGACGGCGACGGCCTCCAGCAGGTGGCCCGCGTCACGGGCGCAGATCGCGTCCTCCGTCCGCGCGGGACGGGACAGCGCGCCGCCCATGTGCCGGATCTGCGCGGCCAGCAGAGGACAGTCGGGGACGGCGGGACCCACCTGGTCCAGGAAGGCGCGCACCGCCTCCGGCGTCAGCTCGCGCAGCAGCGAGCACGACTCACGGGCCGGCAGCGGATCCTGCGGTTCCATGTGGATGCCGTCCACCTCCGTGTACGGCATCTCCCGCACCAGGTCGACGGCCACCGGCGCGGCGGCCCGGAGCGGTTCCAGCAGCTTCTCGCCGTCGGCCGGGTCACCGGTCCAGGTGACCGCGACGCGCGCCCAGAAGCCGCCGCGCAGTTCCGCGGGCAGCTGCGGGATGGGCGGCAGCCGCAGGACGGCGAACGCGCTGTTCATCTGCTCGGGGACGGTCCTCGTCCAGTCCACCCAGGTGTTCAGCACGGTCTCGGCGTGCTCGCCGGCGTAGTGGAGGCCGCCGCCGAGCACCGTGCTCAGCGGGAGCAGTTCGATGACCATGGACGTCACCACGGCGACGTTGCCCTTGCCGCCGCGCAGCGCCCAGAACAGCTCCGGTTCGTGGTCGGGATCCGTCTCCCGGAGCGGCTCCCCGGGCGTGACGGCCTGGAAGGAGCGGACCAGGTCGGCGGCGTAGCCGTAGGTCCGGCCGAGCACCGGCAGGCCGCCGCCCACCGTGTAGCCGACCGCGCCCGCGTCCGTGGACGTGCCGTTGAGCGGGGCCAGCCCGTGCGACGCGGACGCGGCCAGCACGTCCCGCCACTTCGCGCCCGCGGCCACCGTCGCCGTGCGCCGCCGCGGGTCCACCCGTACGTCGGTCATCCGGGCCGTGCTGATCAGCAGGCCGTGCGGGATGGGGAAGTTGGCGCCGTGGCCGGTGGCCTGGACGGCGACCGGCGTGCCCGTGGCCGACGCCCAGCGCAGCGCGGTCACGACGTCGTCGGCGCCGGTCGCGGCCACGACCACGTCGGGCGTGTGCAGGGCGGCCAGGTTGAAACCGGTGACCTCCTCGGCGTAGCCCTCGTCGCCGGGGCGCAGGACCGGGCCGCGGACCTCCGAGAGGGCGAACAGGTCGGGAGTGTGGTGCGTGGTGGTCATGGCGTCCTCCGCGACGCGCGTACGGAGCGGAGGGACGGCGGCGGACTGCTGGTCGGGCGTCGGCGTGTGGCGGGAGGCGAGCGGTCGTCGGGGTCCGTCCTCGTACGGGGCCGGCCGTGCCGGTCCCTCCCCCCAGCATGGGCCCCCGGCCGGAGGCCCGCACGCGGGGTCCGCCCGCCGACTCCGCGTCGGCAAAGGCACGCGTGGGGCGGGCGTAGCGTAGGTGCCATGACGACGTACGGATCCTTCCCCGGCACGCGACCGCGGCGTCTGCGCACCACCCCCGCGATGCGTCGGATGGTCGCCGAGACCCGGCTCCACCCCGCCGACCTCATCCTGCCCGCCTTCGTCCGCGAGGGCGTGAGCGAACCGGTGCCCATCGCGTCGATGCCGGGCGTCGTGCAGCACACGCGCGACAGCCTGAAGAAGGCGGCGGCGGAGGCCGTCGCGGCCGGGGTCTCCGGGATCATGGTGTTCGGTGTGCCCGAGGAGTCCAAGAAGGACGCCCTCGGCACGCCCGGGACCGACCCGGACGGCATCCTCCAGGTCGCCCTGCGCGACGTGCGGGCCGAGGTCGGCGACGACCTGCTCGTCATGTCCGACCTGTGCCTCGACGAGACGACGGACCACGGGCACTGCGGGGTGCTGGACGAGCAGGGGCGGGTCGACAACGACGCCACGCTCGAACGGTACGCCGAGATGGCGCAGGTACAGGCCGACGCCGGCGCCCATGTGGTCGGCCCCAGCGGGATGATGGACGGGCAGATCGGCGTCGTCCGCGACGCCCTCGACCAGATCGGCCGGGAGGACGTCGCCATCCTCGCCTACACCGCCAAGTACGCCTCGGCCTTCTACGGGCCGTTCCGGGAGGCCGTCGCCTCCTCGCTGCGGGGCGACCGCAAGACGTACCAGCAGGACCCGGCGAACGTCCGCGAGTCGCTGCGCGAGCTGGCGCTCGACCTGGAGGAGGGCGCCGACATGGTGATGGTCAAGCCGGCCGGCCCCTACCTCGACATCCTGGCCCGGGTCGCGGACGCGGTGGACGTGCCGGTGGCGGCGTACCAGATCTCCGGTGAGTACTCGATGATCGAGGCCGCCGCCGAGAAGGGCTGGATCGACCGGGACCGGGCGATCCTGGAGACGCTGACCGGCATCAAGCGGGCCGGCGCGCGGAACGTCCTCACCTACTGGGCCACCGAGGTGGCCCAGAAGCTCGGACGGTAGACCGCTCACCGGGACGGGTGTCCGTCCCGGTGCGACAGACGCGTCGCCCCGGCGGGGCGGCGCGTCGTCCGTTCAGTGGGACAGGGCCTCGTCCATCGACTGCTGCCAGTACGTCACGGCCATGCTGCTGTCGTAGTAGACGCCCTTCGCCGGCAGGGACGGGGTCGCGGACGGGCCGCCGCTGCTGTTCGGGGTACGGCCCTGGAAGCCGACGGTCAGCTTGTGGCCCGTGGTGCCGCCTTCGCCGCTGCCGTCGGCGGAGGCCAGCAGCGCACCCGCGTAGGCCGACTCGCCCGGGGCGATACCGACCACCGACTGCGGCTTCGAGGCCTCGATCGGCTGCGGCACCCACTGCATCTCGTCGAAGCGGAGCACCGGGTAGTAGGTCAGGTCGCAGGGCTTGGAGCCGGTGTTCTTGACGGTGATCAGCATGTGGTTGAGGGGACGGCTGACGGGCTGCACGGTGACGGTGGTGTTGGAGCCGTTGCAGGCGACGCGGGTCTCGGCGTCGCCGGAGCCCGAAGTGGTGCCGGATCCGGCCGACTTGTCGCCGCCCTCGCCGTTGCCCGTGTTGCTGCCGGTGCCCTTGCTTCCGCCGGCCTGGGAGTGGCCCTCGGAGGCGGAGTCGTCCTGTGCGGCGTCCGAGCCGGTGCTGTCCTTCGGGGAGTCCGAGGACGTGTCCGCGGGGGTCGTCGCCGAGGCGGTGGACCCGGACGCGCCCTCGTCCTTCGTGCCCGTGCCGTCCTGGCAGGCCGTCAGGGAGAGCGTGGCGAGGGTGATACCGGCGGCGGCGAGCAGGCGGATACGGGAAGCGCGCATGGTGAATTCCTTGTCCTGGAAGAGTGTTTCGCGCCGCCGCTCGACCGGAACCCCGGGAGCGGCGTGCTTGGATGACCAGAGCTTGCGGCGTGAGTCGTCCCGGCCGCCACACTCGACCGGCGATCCGGGACGCTGGAACGCTCACGCCGCTCTGACCTGGGGAAACAACCGTTCCCTGGAACGGTGGAATGGGACACGGGGGTGGGAGGAACAGTGTCGGGAGACACGTCCGCGGGGGAGTTCGCCGCGCTGCTGCGGGACTTGAAGGAGCGCTCCGGGCTGAGTTACGGGGTGCTCGCCAAACGGCTGCACATGAGTACGTCGACCCTGCACCGGTACTGCAACGGGGACGCGGTGCCGACGGACTACGCGCCGGTGGAACGACTGGCCCGGCTGTGCAAGGCACGCCCTGCGGAACTGGTCGAACTGCACCGGCGGTGGGTCCTGGCGGACGCGACGCGAGGACGCAAGCCGACGGCGGCGGGGGCGGCGGAAGCGGCGGCTACGGGGACGCCGGAGGCGGCGGGCGCGGCGCGTACGGGAGCGGAGACGGACGCCGGGGAAACGGCGGAGGCGGCGGGGACTGCCGCCGCCTCGGCGGCCACCGCTGCCGCGCCGACCACCGGCACCGCGCCGACCGGCGATGCCGCGTCGGCCGGCGATGCCGCACGAACAGTCGGTGCAGCAGGAGCAGCCGGTACAGCGGGAGCAGCCGGTGCAGCCGGATCAGCCGGTGGAGCGGGACCAGCCGGTGCAGCGGCAGCAGCCGGTGGAGCGGGACCAGCCGGTGGAGCAGGATCAACCGGTGGAGCGGGATCAGCCGGTGGAGCGGGAGCCGTTGGTGCCGTGGGGCCAGCCGTCGCTCCGGAGACCGCTGGTGTCGCGGAGACCGCTGACGCCCGCGAGGCCGCCGGAGTCCCGGAGGCCGTCGGAGTCCCGGTGACCGCCGAAGTCCCCGAGATCCCGAGGTCCGACGATCCCGCACCGCGCCCGCGCTCCCGCCGCCGTACCCGTACCGCCGTACTCGCCGGGATCGCGGTGGCCGCCGTGCTCGGCGGGGTCGCGCTGGCCGTGAGCCTGCCGGACGGCGGGGCGGAGGGCGGCGGCCGGAGCGGGCCGGCCGGAGCCGCGAGCGTCGACGGCGGGCGGACCGCGCCCTCGCCGTCCCTCACCGCCACGCCCTCCGCTTCGGCGTCGGCGTCCGCGTCCGGATCCCCGTCCCCGTCCGGCTCCGCACCGGCCGGGAGCGGGGACAAGGACCGGGGCGCGGCGCCCGCACCCCGCGCCTCCTCCCCGGGCGCCCCGGCCGGCGCGGGCGGTGTGCCGCTCACCGTGGGCGTCGAGGCGTACGACTGGCCGGACCCCTGCTCGCAGCGGTACCTGGTCAACCGGCCGCCGAGCCAGGTGTCCCCGCCGCCGACGGAGCAGGACGCGCCGGGCTGGGTCGGCGCGCTCGACGCGGTGTCGTCCGGCGAGCAGTCGGTGCGGCTCACCGTGCAGGGCACCGGCGCGGACACGGTGGTCGTGGACGCGCTCACCGTGCGGATCGCCGGCAAGCGGTCGCCGCTCGCCTGGAACGACTTCGCCATGGGCTATCCCGGCGTCGGCTGCGGCGGCGACGTCCCGAAGCGCGCCTTCAGCGTCGCCCTGGACGCCGCCCGGCCGGCCGTCACGCCGGAGTCCGGCCAACAGGACTTCCCGTTCAAGGTGAGCCAGTCCGACCCCGAGGTCTACTACATCACCGCCGACGCCTCCGCCTACGACGTCAGCTGGTACCTGGAGCTGAAGTGGTCCAGCGGCTCCCGCAGCGGCACGCTCACCGTCGACAACAACGGCCGCCCCTTCCACACCAGCGGCAACAACGGCCGCCCGGCGTACGAGTTCCCGCTGGGCGGCGAGAAGTGGGTTCCGGAGGGCACGACGGAGGTCGAGTAGCGCACGCGGCGACGGGCGGCTGTCCGCATCACGGAAAGGTAGTTGTAGGCGGCATGTAGATGCCTAGGCTTCCGGCATGACCGTGACCCAGCTTCCGCCCGACGCCACCGCTCCCGCCGCCACGCCGCCGCTCGCCGCGCGCATCCGGTCGATCGGCGGCTCGCCCGTACGGGACATCCTCGCCGTCACCGCCCGCCCCGAGGTGATCAACTTCGCGGGCGGGCTGCCGGCCCCGGAGCTGTTCGACGCCGCCGGCATAGCGGCGGCGTACCGGGCCGTCCTCGCCGAGACGCCCGCGCAGGCACTGCAGTACTCCACCACCGAGGGCGAACCCGCGCTGCGGGCCGCGCTCGCCGCCCGCACCTGCGCACACGGCCTGGCCACCGCCCCGGACGACCTGCTGATCACCACCGGCTCCCAGCAGGCACTGTCCCTGCTGGCCACCGCCCTCCTCGAACCCGGCGACACGGTCCTGGTGGAAAGCCCCTGCTACCTGGCGGCACTCCAGGTGTTCGGCATGGCCGGCGCACGCGTCGTCGCCGTTCCCGGTGACGAGCACGGCCTCGACCCGGCCGCGCTGGAGGACCTCGTGGTGCGTGAGCGGCCCACGTTCCTCTACACCGTGCCCACCTTCCAGAACCCCACCGGCCGCACCCTGCCCGCCGCCCGCCGCGCCGCCGTCGCCGAGGTCGCCGCCCGGCGCGGACTGTGGATCGTCGAGGACGACCCGTACGGCGAACTGCGCTTCGAGGGCGAGCGGCAGCCGTGGATCGCCGCCCTGCCCGGCGCCGAGGACCGCACCGTGCTCCTCGGCAGCTTCTCCAAGGTGATGGCGCCCGGACTGCGCCTCGGCTGGCTGCGGGCGCCCGCGGAACTGCGCCGCGCCTGCGTCGTCGCCAAGCAGGCCGCCGACCTGCACACCCCCACCGTCAACCAGCTCGCCGCCGCCCGCTACCTGGCCGACAGCGACCTCGACGCCCACATCCGCCGCGTCGCGGGCGTCTACGCCGCACACCGCGACGCGATGCTCGCCGGCCTGCCCGCCGCCCTGCCCGAGGGATCGACGTGGACCCGCCCCGAGGGCGGCATGTTCCTGTGGGCCCGCCTGCCGGACGGATACGACACCACGGCCCTGCTCCCCGAAGTGGTCCGGCACGACGTCGCCTACGTCCCCGGCGCCCCCTTCCACCCCGGCGAGCCGGACCGGGCCACGCTGCGGCTGTGCTTCGTGACCCAGACCCCGGACGAGATCGCGGAAGGACTGCGCAGGCTGGCCGCGGGCCTGCGGGCCTGACGTCGCGGAGGACCTAGGACCAAGGAACGACGCCGGTTCCGGCTGCGGGGGCGGGCGGGGCGCAGGGCAGTGTTCGTACGGTGAAGGCATGCCCGAGACGGAACGGACGACGACCTTCGACCCCGACGCCTATCTGAAACGGATCGGATGGGACGGCGAGCGCCGGGCCGACCCGGCGACGCTGCGGGGCCTGCACACGGCCCACGCCCGCACCATCCCGTTCGAGAACCTGGACCCCGTGCGGGGCGTGGTCCCCTCCCTCGCGCCGGACGACATCACCGCGAAGCTGGTCCACAGCCGCCGCGGCGGCTACTGCTACGAGCACAACACGCTGTTCGCGGGCGTCCTCGAAACGCTGGGCTTCCGGGTGACGCGGCTGGCCGCGCGGGTCGTCGTCGGCGCCGACCGCTTCGAGAGCCGCCCGCGCACGCACATGACGCTGCTCGTCGAGGTCCCCGGCGACCCGCGGCCCCACCTCGCGGACGTGGGCTACGGCACGATCCGCGCCCTGCTGGAACCGGTGCCGCTGGTCACCGGCGCGGAGTTCCACGCCGAAGGCCGCCGGCACCGGCTGGTGCACGCGCCCGACGCCGGGCCGCTGGAGACGTGGGTGCTGGAGGCGCACGGCCCGGACGGGGCGGACGGAGCGGACGGCTGGGAGGCGCAGTACGCCTTCACCCTGGAGCCCTACGCGCAGTCGGACTTCGAGGTCGCCAACTGGTACGTCGGCGCCCACCCCCGCTCCCCGTTCAGGCGCCGCCCCTACCTGCAGAACCTCACACCGGACCGGCACCTCCTCCTCGACGGCCACCGCCTCACCGAGACCCACACCGACGGAACGGTCACCACACGGGAGCTGACCGACGAGCGGGACGCACGGCGCCTGGTCGAGGAGCGGTTCGAGATCGACGTACCGGACGGCGTGCTGCTCCTGGGCTGACGATCCGGCCGGCCGCACACACGGGTCCGCCGCACACACGGGTCCGCCGCACACACGGGTCCGCCGCACACACGGGCGCGGCCCGTCCTCCCGTCGGGGGAGAGGACGGCCCGCCCCCGCACGTGCCTGCCGCTGCCGCGCGGCTCAGAGCCGCTCGGGCGTCCGGATGCCCAGCAGCGCCATGCCCCGGTGCAGCGTGGCGGCCGTGACGTCGCACAGGAACAGGCGGTTCTCCACCTGCACCGGCGAATCGGCCTTCAGCACCGGGCACTTGTCGTAGAACGACGTGTACAGCGAAGCCAGCTGGTACAGGTACGCCGCCAGCTTGTGCGGGGCGAACTCGCGGGCCGCCTCCGCGACCGTCTCCGCGAAACCGTCCAGGTGCAGGCCCAACGCCCGCTCCGCCTCGGCCAGTTCCAGCTCCGGGTGCGCGACCGGACGCACACCCTCGGGCGCCTTGCGCAGGATCGAGCGGATACGGGCGTAGGCGTACTGGAGGTAGACGGACGTGTCGCCGTTCAGCGAGACCATCTGGTCCAGGTCGAACTTGTAGTCCCGGTTCGCCGACGTCGACAGGTCCGCGTACTTCACCGCGCCGATGCCCACCTGGGCGCCCCGCTCGGCGATCTCCTCCTCGGACAGGTCCTGCGCCTTCTCCCGGACCACGGCCGACGCACGGTCGATCGCCTCGTCCAGCAGGTCCACCAGCCGGACGGTCTCGCCCGCACGCGTCTTGAACGGCTTGCCGTCCTTGCCGAGGACCGTGCCGAACGCCAACTGCACCGCGTGCACGTCGTCGTTGAGCCAGCCCGCCCGGCGCGCGGTCTCGAAGACCATCTTGAAGTGCAGCGCCTGCCGGGCGTCCACCACGTACAGCAGCGTGTTCGCCTTGAGGTTGAAGACGCGGTCCCGGATCGCGGAGAGGTCGGTCGCCGCGTAGCCGTAACCGCCGTCCGACTTCTGCACGATCAGCGGGACCGGCTTGCCGTCCGGGCCCTTGACGTCCTCGAAGAACACGCACAGCGCGCCCTCCGAGCGCACCGCGACGCCCGACTCCTCCAGCAGCCGGCAGGTCTCCGCGAGCATGTCGTTGTAGCCGGACTCGCCGACGATGTCCGCGTCGCGGATCTCCATGTCCAGCTTCTCGAACACGGAGAAGAAGTAGATCTTCGACTCGTCGACGAACTTCTGCCACATGGCGAGCGTCGCCGGGTCCCCGGCCTGGAGGTCGACCACCCGGCGCCGGGCGCGCGTCTTGAACTCCTCGTCGGAGTCGAACAGCTTGCGCGCGGCCTTGTAGAGGCGGTCGAGGTTCGACATCGCCTCCTCACCGGTCACCTCGCCGGCCTTGTGGTCCAGCTCGTGCGGGTGCTCGTCCAGGTACTGGATGAGCATGCCGAACTGGGTGCCCCAGTCGCCGATGTGGTGCCGGCGCACCACGTTCTCGCCGGTGAACTCCAGCAGCTGCACCACCGAGTCACCGATCACCGCGGACCGCAGATGACCGACGTGCATCTCCTTCGCCACGTTCGGCTGCGCGTAGTCGATCACCGTGGTGCCGGGGTTCGCGGCCTGCGGCACACCGAGGCGGCCCGTGTCGTCCGCGTACCGCGCGGCGAGGTTCCCGGTGATCGCCGCGTCCGCGATCGTGATGTTGAGGAAGCCCGGCCCGGACACCTCGACGTCCTTGATCAGATCGCCGGTGGTGATCCGCGCGACGACCTCGCCGGCCAGCTCCCGCGGGTTCGCCTTCGCCTTCTTCGCCAGCGCGAGGATGCCGTTGGCCTGGAAGTCCGCCCGGTCGCTTCGTCGCAGCAGCGGGTCCGCGCCGGCGGCCTCGGGCCGGGTGGCCGAGAGGGCGGACGCGAGATGCTGCTGGACGGAGTCGGTGAGGGACGTGACCGAGGCCATGGAGGCTGCCGTTCTGCTCGGGTTCGTGGACTACTACCGAAGCCGAGTATCCCACGCGGTGAAAAGCGGTTTTCGCGGATGCGGGCCGGACTGGGAGAATGGAGCGGTCAGCCGTGCGACCGTACCGGCTGTTCGAGCAGAAAGAAGGACGTGCCGATCGTGGCTCAGAGCACCGAGACCACCGACTGGGTCTCCCGTTTCGCGGATGAGGTCATCGAGGAGTCGGAGCGTCGGGCCCCGGGCAAACCGGTCGTCGTCGCGTCCGGACTGTCACCGTCCGGCCCGATCCACCTGGGCAACCTCCGCGAGGTCATGACCCCGCACCTCGTCGCCGACGAGATCCGCCGCCGCGGCCACCAGGTCCGGCACCTGATCTCCTGGGACGACTACGACCGGTACCGCAAGGTCCCGGCCGGTGTCGCCGGCGTCGACGAGACGTGGTCCGAGCACATCGGCAAGCCCCTCACCTCCGTCCCGGCCCCCGCCGGCTCGCCGCACCCGAACTGGGCCGAGCACTTCAAGGCCGCGATGATCGAGTCGCTGGCCGAGCTCGGCGTGGAGTTCGACGGGATCAGCCAGACCGAGCAGTACACCTCCGGTGTCTACCGCGAGCAGATCCTGCACGCCATGAAGCACCGCGGCGACATCGACGCCGTCCTCGCCCAGTACCGCACCAAGAAGGCACCGGCGAAGAAGCAGCAGCAGAAGCCGGTCGACGAGGCCGAGCTGGAGGCAGCCGAGGGCTCAGGCGCCGCCGCCGAGGACGACGGCAGCTCCGGCGCCGCCGGATACTTCCCGTACAAGCCGTACTGCGGCAACTGCGAGAAGGACTTCACCACCGTCACCTCCTACGACGACGGCTCCACCGAACTGACCTACGCCTGCTCGGCGTGCGGCTTCCCCGAGACCGTCCGGCTGAACGAGTTCAACCGCGGCAAGCTGGTCTGGAAGGTCGACTGGCCCATGCGGTGGGCCTACGAGGGCGTGATCTTCGAGCCGAGCGGCGTCGACCACTCGTCGCCGGGATCGTCGTTCCAGGTCGGCGGGCAGATCGTCGGCATCTTCGGCGGCAAGCAGCCCATCGGCCCCATGTACGCCTTCGTCGGCATCAGCGGCATGGCCAAGATGTCCTCGTCCAAGGGCGGCGTGCCCACGCCCGCCGACGCGCTGAAGATCATGGAACCTCAGCTGCTGCGCTGGCTCTACGCCCGCCGCCGCCCCAACCAGTCCTTCAAGATCGCCTTCGACCAGGAGATCCAGCGCCTCTACGACGAGTGGGACCGCCTCGACGCCAAGGTCGCCGACGGCTCCGCACTGCCCGCCGACGCCGCCGCGCACTCCCGCGCGGTGCGCACCGCGAGCGGGGACCTGCCGAAGACGCCCAGGCCGCTGCCGTACCGCACGCTCGCCTCCGTGGCCGACATCACCGCCGGCCACGAGGACCAGGCGCTGCGCATCCTCAGCGACCTCGACCCGGCCAACCCGCTCGCCGGGCTCGACGAGGCCCGCCCGCGCTACGACAAGGCCGAGGCGTGGATCAACACCCACGTCCCCGCCGACCAGCGCACCATCGTCCGCGCCGAGCCCGACGCCGAGCTGCTGAAGTCGCTCGACGAGCAGGCGCAGCAGTCCCTGCGGCTGCTGCTCGACGGCCTCGCCGACAACTGGTCCCTCGACGGGCTCACCCACCTCGTCTACGGCGTGCCCAAGGTCCAGGCCGGCTACTCCGCCGACGCCACCGCCAAGGAACTGCCGCCGGAGATCAAGACCGCCCAGCGGTCCTTCTTCGCGCTGCTGTACCACCTGCTGGTCGGCCGCGACACCGGCCCGCGCCTGCCCACACTGCTCCTCGCGGTGGGCCAGGACCGGGTGCGGTCCCTGCTCGGCGCGTAGGCGCACACCACGCAAGGAGGGGCGCCCGGTGACCGCACCGGGCGCCCCTCCTTGCGTGACGAACGAGCCGTGCCCGCGCGTCGACTAGGCGATGTGGTCCTCCTCCAGCTCCGCCGTGTGGCGCTTCTGGAAACGTTCCACCAGGTCCTTCAGGGCACCCGAGCTCAACGTCGTGCCGTAGGTCGCCTGGATGTTGTCGCCGAGGACCCGCGGCGTGGGATAGCTGCCGTCTATCGACTGACGGAACACCTGGTAGAACGATTCCTCGTCCGGATCGGAGGCCGCCGTGCCACCGCCCTCACCCAGCTCACGGGTGCGGCCGCCCGGGACCACCGGAATGGGGAAACTGCCCGTCTCCTCCGGAGCGGGCTCCTGCACCGGAGGTTCCTCCTGGTACTGGTCCTGGTACTGCTCGGCCTGCTGCTGCTCCGCGTACCAGCGGGCGTACTCCTCGTCCGGGTCGTACGTCGGGTCGTAGCCGCCGTGGTACTCCACCGTGTGCGGATCACGGGCGTGCAGCCAGGGATTCTGCTCCGGCGAGGGCTCCTGCACGAACCCGGCACCCTGGTTGCCCTCCAGCTCCAGACGCTGCTCGCCGGCAGGCGCCGCCGCACCCACCCGCCCCGCATGCGAGGCCCGGTCGCCCGCGGCCACCTCCGGAGGCGGCGGGATCAGCGCCGGCTCTATGCCCGCCGCGGCCAGCCCCGCCGGAGCCGTCTCGGCGAGCGGAACGCCGTACTTGGCCAGGCGCAGCGGCATCAGCGCCTCCACCGGTGCCTTGCGGCGCCAGGCGCGGCCGAAGCGGGAGCGCAGCCGGGCCTGGTAGACCAGGCGCTCCTGCTCCAGCTTGATCACCTGCTCGTAGGAGCGCAGCTCCCACAGCTTCATCCGGCGCCACAGCAGGAAGGTGGGCACCGGCGACAGCATCCAGCGGGTGAGGCGGACCCCTTCCATGTGCTTGTCGGCGGTGATGTCGGCGATCCGGCCGATCGCGTGCCGGGCCGCCTCCACCGACACCACGAACAGCACCGGGATCACGCCGTGCATGCCCACGCCCAGCGGGTCGGGCCACGCCGCCGCGCCGTTGAACGCGATCGTCGCCGCCGTCAGCAGCCACGCCGTCTGCCGCAGCAGCGGGAACGGGATACGGATCCAGGTCAGCAGGAGATCGAGGGCGAGCAGGACGCAGATGCCGGCGTCGATGCCGATCGGGAAGACGTAACTGAAGTCCCCGAAGCCCTTCTTCAGGGCGAGTTCACGGACGGCCGCGTAGGAACCCGCGAAGCCGATCCCGGCGATGATGACGGCACCGGTGACGACCACGCCGATGAGAACCCGGTGCATCCGTGTCAGCTGCAGTGGCCCGGCCACCCGTACTCCCCTCCCAGTGCGTGTTGTTGCGCACCACAGGGTGGCACATGTGTGCGGAGAACGGGTGGCCGGTTCTGGTTCTGCGGAGCGATGCCCCCGGATCAGTGGTTCTGCGGCGTGATGCCCCGGATCAGCTCTTCTCGGCGGCCGACTCGGAGGCCGATTCCGAGGCGGACTTCGAGGCGGAAGCCGAGGCGGACTTCGACGCGGAGGCCGAGGCGGACTTCGACGCGGACGCGGACGGCGAACCGCTCGCCGTGGCCGAGCCGTTGGCCTTCGCCACCGAGGCCACCGCCTCCTTCGCGGCCTTCCGCAGGTCCTTCATCAGGTCGTCGGCGTCCGGCGTCTCGTCACCGGCGAGACCGGCACCGTTGTAGTCGAGGGTCACGACCACGTTCTCGACGCGCACCACGACCGTCTGCTGCTTGAAGGTGCCTTCCTTCTTCTTCAGGTCGTAGCGCACCGCCGTCGCCTCGTCACCGGTGTCGGTCACCGGCTCCGTCTCGGTGCCCTTCGCGCCCTCGGCCGCCTGCGCGTCCCGGACCTGCTTGTCGTAGTACTTCCCGGCCAGCTCGTCGCCCGGGCCGCGGGTCGTGTCCGAGTCGAAGCGCAGCAGCGACACGTTCAGCCAACGGAACTGGGAGCCGTCCACCCCGTTGTTCTCCAGGCTGCTCCAGGAGCAGCTGGCACGGCTGGAGATGTCGTCGGAGCTGCCCTCCTTGCCCTTCTTCGCCTTCGGCGCCAGGTCGTCCAGGGTCTTCTCGGACAGCACCTCGCACGCCTCGGGCAGCTTCTTGTACGCCGCCGCCCGCACGGTCGGGGAGGGGCTCGCGGACTGCGACGCGGAGGCGTCGGCCTTCTTGTCCGCACCCTCGTCGGAGCCGGAGTCCGAGGAGCAGCCGGCGGCGATCAGCATCACGGGGACGGCGGACGCGCAGACAAGGGCGCGGGTGAGGCGCTTCGCTCGCCGGTCGCGCGGGTCTCGCGGGTCTCGCTGTGCTCGTCGCTGCATGGTTCCTTCACTCATGACGCTCGTGTTCCCTGTGGTCGGAACGGGGTCCGAGGGGTCACGGTACGCGGTGCGTCACCCGTGTGGACGTCCTTCGCGTGCTCCGCGCAGGGCGTGAAGGGGCCGTGAACGGCGCTCAGTCGCTCAGCGAATCGGCCAGCTCGGACGCCAGTTTCCGGGCCCTGTCCTGCATTTCCTTGCTGTCCGGGACCACGCCGACGGTCATCGGCTGCTCCGCGTACTCGATGGTCACGATCACGTTGGACGTGCGGAACGCCACAGTCACCGTGCGCTGCTTGGCGGTCGAACCGGAGCTGCTCAGCTCGTCGTCGATGAACGCCTCGTCGCCGAGGTCGTCCAGGACGCGGGGCTGGAGGTCGGACGGGGCGGCGGAGGGCGAGGCCGTCCCGTCCGAGGCGGACGCCGACCCCGAAGGCGACCCCGACGCGGACGCCGACGGCGAGCCGGACGGCGACGAACTCGCCTCCGCGGAGGCGTCGGTGTCCGGAGAGCCGGACTCCGTCACCTTCGGCTCGGGCAGTTGTGCCGCCGTCCGCTTCTCCGCGAAGAGCTGCTCGGCCTGCGCGTCGTCGCTGACGGCGTTGTCGTAGGAGACGATCCGCTCGAGGTCGATCAGCAGGTGGTCGGTGGCCTCGGACGACTCCACCTTCCACCGGCAGCCCACCGTGCGGTCGGTGTCGTAGGTGAGCGTCGCCTCGCCCGCGTACGCCTTCTGGCGCCGCGTCTCGTCCGCCAACTCGTCGATGCCGGGCAGGAGTTCGCGCAGCGTGCGGTCCTCGACCACGCCGCAGGGCTCGGGCAGCGTGGCGTACCTGCCGGGCTGGGCCGCCTGGGTCGCCGTACCGGCGCTGCCCGGGTTGGAGTCGTCCGCCCGGCCGGCGTCGTCCGGACTGCCGGTGCAGCCGGCCAGTACGGCCGCCAGGAGCACGGCGACGCCGGGTACGTACGCCTTCCGCTGCACGGTCGGACTCCTCTCGACGGTGGGTGCGGGCCGGTGCCCGCCGGTCGTTCCAGTGTCCCCGCTGGTTAATCGCTTGCCGCAGGGGGGCGCCTCCCGCAGACAATGTGTATCGCACGCACTGCCGTGGACGCCGGTCCGTCATCCCATTTCGTCGACCTTGGCGCCGGTTTTGCGTTTCAGGGCTTCTGCTGTCTTTCCGGGGGAATGAGGACGTTATGTCGTACGTGGAGCTGCCGGGCGCGAAGGTGCCGATCCGGATGTGGACGGACCCGGCGACCGTGGAGGAGGGCGCGCTCCAGCAGCTGCGGAACGTCGCCACCCTGCCGTGGATCAAGGGCCTGGCGGTGATGCCGGACGTGCACTACGGCAAGGGCGCGACGGTCGGCTCGGTCATCGCGATGCGCGGCGCGGTGTGCCCGGCGGCGGTGGGCGTCGACATCGGCTGCGGCATGTCGGCGGTGCGGACGTCACTGACGGCGAACGACCTCCCCGGTGACCTGTCCCGGCTGCGGTCGAAGATCGAGCAGGTGATCCCGGTCGGCCGGGGCATGCACGACGACCCCGTCGACCCGGGTCGGCTGCACGCCTTCCCGACGGGCGGCTGGGACGACTTCTGGTCGCGGTTCGGCGGCGTGGCGGACGCGGTGAAGTTCCGTGAGGAGCGCGCCACGAAGCAGATGGGAACGCTGGGCGGCGGAAATCACTTCGTGGAGGTTTGCGTCGATACGGAGGGATCCGTCTGGCTGATGCTGCACTCCGGTTCCCGCAACATCGGCAAGGAACTCGCCGAGCACCACATCGGCGTCGCCCAGAAGCTCCCGCACAACCAGGGCCTGGTCGACCGCGACCTCGCCGTCTTCGTCGCGGACACCCCGCAGATGGCGGCGTACCGCAACGACCTGTTCTGGGCGCAGGAGTACGCCAAGTACAACCGCTCGATCATGATGGCGCTCCTGAAGGACGTGGTCCGCAAGGAGTTCAAGAAGGCGAAGCCGGTCTTCGAGCCCGAGATCAGCGCCCACCACAACTACGTGGCCGAGGAGCGCTACGACGGCATGGACCTGCTGGTGACCCGCAAGGGCGCGATCCGCGCGGGCTCCGGCGAGTACGGGATCATCCCCGGGTCCATGGGCACGGGCTCGTACATCGTCAAGGGCCTCGGGAACGCCGCGTCGTTCAACTCGGCGTCGCACGGCGCGGGTCGGCGGATGAGCCGCAACGCGGCGAAGCGCCGCTTCTCCACGAAGGACCTGCAGGAGCAGACGCGGGGCGTGGAGTGCCGCAAGGACTCCGGTGTCGTGGACGAGATCCCGGCCGCCTACAAGCCGATCGAGCAGGTGATCGACCAGCAGCGGGACCTCGTCGAGGTCGTCGCCAAGCTGAAGCAGGTCGTCTGCGTCAAGGGCTGACGCGCGGACCGCGGAACCCGGCGGGCCCCTTCCGGGGGGCCCGCTATTTCGCGTGCGTCACCGCGTAGATCATGACGAACGCGACGATGTGGATGCCGAAGAGGAAGTAGGCGAGGTAGTACCAGACGTACCGTTCGCGTTTCTTCTCCAGGGCCAGGCGGTGCTTCTCGCCGTCCGTCATCAGGACTCCCGGTGCACCTTCGTGTTGGACGCCTGGGCGCGCGGGCGGACGACCAGCAGGTCGATGTTGACGTGCGAGGGGCGGGTCACCGCCCAGGTGATGGTGTCGGCGACGTCGTCCGCGGTGAGGGGTTCGGCGACGCCCTGGTACACCTTGGCGGCCTTCTCCTCGTCGCCGCCGAAGCGGGTGAGGGCGAACTCCTCCGTCCTGACCATGCCGGGCGCGATCTCGATGACGCGCACCGGGCGGCCGACGATCTCCAGCCGCAGGGTCTCGGCGAGGACGTGCTCGGCGTGCTTGGCGGCGACGTAGCCCGCGCCGCCCTCGTAGGTGGCGTGGCCGGCGGTGGAGGAGACGACCACGACCGTGCCGTCGCCGCTCGCGTCGAGCTTGGGCAGCAGGGCCTGGGTGACGTTGAGGGTGCCGAGGACGTTCGTCTCGTACATGGTGCGCCACTGCTCCGGGTCGCCGGTGGCGACCGGGTCGGCGCCGAGCGCGCCGCCGGCGTTGTTGACGAGCACGCCGACGGTCCTGAAGGCGGTGGCGAACTCGTCGACGGCGGCCCGGTCGGTCACGTCGAGCGGGTAGGCGGTGGCCGAGTGGCCGGCCGCGGTGAGCTGCTCGGCCAGCGCCTCGATGCGGTCCTTGCGGCGGGCGGTGAGGACGACGCGGTACCCGGCCTCGGCCAGCCGGCGGGCCGTGGCGGCGCCGATGCCGCTGCTCGCACCCGTGACGACGGCGATACGGGCGGCGGCGGACGGTGCGGCGGTGGCCATGGGCTGCTCCTCGGGCGGCGGGACGGGCGGGCGGTGCGAAGCGCTCCGTCGCGTCAGCATAGGCGGGCCCGGCCGGGAGCGGCGGTGGCGGGCGTCAGCCGTTGCGCGGGGCCCACATGATCACGGCCATGCCGGCGAGGCAGACCAGCGCGCCGGTGATGTCCCACCGGTCCGGGCGGTAGCCGTCGGCGACGACGCCCCACAGGATCGAACCGGCGACGAAGATGCCGCCGTAGGCGGCGAGGACGCGGCCGAAGTGGGCGTCCGGCTGGAAGGTGGCGACGAAGCCGTAGGCGCCGAGGGCGAGGACGCCGCCGGCCATCCACATCCAGCCGCGGTGTTCGCGCAGGCCCTGCCAGACCAGCCAGGCGCCGCCGATCTCCAGCAGCGCGGCGAGGACGAACAGGGCGGCGGAGCGGAGGATCAGCATGCCCGCAGCTTCGCACGCGTCTTGGGGCCGCCCGTGCGTCACCTGATGGACGGCGCCTGCCGGCGGGCCGGTCCGGGGAGGGATGGACCGGTGGCGGACGGACGAGGAGGAGGTGCGCCCATGACGGCGAGCACGCGGGAGGCGCTGCTGGCGGAGCTGGCCGTGGTGTCCCGCCGGTACATGGCCTCGTACGCGCTGTTCAACCAGGCCCTCGCCGACCGGCTGGGTCTGCATCCGACCGATCTGCAGTGCCTGAACCTGCTGACGCTGGAGGGCGGGCCGGTCACGACCGGGCGGATCGCCGAGCTGACGGGTCTGACGACCGGTTCGGCGACCCGGCTGGTGGACCGGCTGGAGCGGGCGGGCCATGTGGTGCGGGAGCGCGACCCGGACGACCGGCGCCTGGTGCTGGTGGCGACGGTGCCGGAGAGGGCCGCCGAGTTCACCCGGGTGTGGGACCGCGTCGGCGGCGGCTGGGTCGCGCTCTTCGACGACCTGGACGACTCCCAACACGCGCTGTTCATCGACCACATGAGACAGACCATGGAGTACGGCGCGGAGCAGGCGGCCCGGCTGCGGTCGGGCGCCGTACGGCCGTACTGACGGCCGGGTTCCGGCCCTGGGGTCTGTCGTTTGGATCAGGTCGGCTGGGAGACGCAGCGCTTCTCAGCCCACCCGAGCGGGGCGTGGTGCGTGCAGCTGCAAGGCGGAGGAGGGCGGCGACGCGGAGCGTCGACAACCGACGACAACGCAGCAGATGTGCGTGCCACGCCCCGCGAAACCGACATGATCCAAACGACAGACCCTAGGGTGCGGGGTCCGGTCGGCGGGTGAAGGTGAAGGTGATGCCCGCCTGCCCGGCGAGTTCGCCTCCGGAGCCCAGCAGGGACACCGTGCCCTTGGCGCTGACCTCGGCGCTGAACGACACCTCGTCGAGCTGGAACTCCCCGGCCCGCTGCGGCAGCGAGGCCAGCACGCCGTGCATCGTGGTGACGAAGTCGTGCAGGCGGGAGCGGAGTTCCTCGGCGGGGATCTCCGCGCGGGCGGTCCGCCATTCCTCCGCGCGGCGGAAGGAGAGCCGGTCGGTGCGGCCGCCCTGGCCGGTGTCCTCCAGGCCGAGGACGGAGACCGTGCCGGCGGCCTCCGGGACCGGCTGCGGTTCGGGGGCGTCAGGAGTGGTCTGCGCGGGCAGGGACATGGGGCTGCTCCTCGGTGGTCGGCTGGATGTGCAGGTCGGGGTCGGCGTAGGCGGCGTAGGCCAGGCCGAGCGGGTTGCCCAGGCTGTGCAGCAGGTGCTGCCGGCTCTCCAGCAGGGCCCGGCCGAGCGGGAGGCGCCGGACGAGGAAACGCTCGTACAGGGCCTCGGAGAAGGCGGCGGCGACGTCGTCCGGGATCTCGGTCTCGGTGCCGATGAACCCGCGGTTGCCGTTCATGAGGAAGAGGTACGGGAAGGACGGCGCGTCCTGGGCGCGCATCCGGCCGGACCCGCAGGCGTTCATCACGACCAGGGGCAGGTCGAAGTCGCGTTCGTCGTGGGTGACGCCGAGCGTGACGAGGTCGGCTCCGAGCGTGCGCAGCGTGGTGCGGGAGTGGCGTCCGGCGCCGCTGAGTTCGATCTCCGCGGCGAGCGGGTCGTCGGAGCGGGTGTAGCAGTGGCAGGCGAAGTGCTGGAGCTGGTCGGGCAGTTCGCGGCGACCGCCGTCGAGGAGGAGACGCGGGTCGAAGATCTGCTCGGCGAGTCCCGGTCCGGTGTCGGCCGCGTGGGGGTAGGGGCCCTCCAGGTCGACGTGGGCGCTCGCGGGGCCGGTGAACCAGGCGAGTTCCGCCATGGCTCCGTCGAGGTGCTCGTAGTACAGGTAGCGGGCGGGCAGCCGGCCCTGCGGTCCGGTGCGCAGGGTGGTGCCGCCGCGGACGGGTGCCGGGAGCATGGCGCGCCGTACGACGCAGGAGAACCCGACGAGGGTCCGGCACGCGGTGACGAAGCCGTCGCGGTTCTCGACGGCGGGTGCCGGGGCGATGCCGAGGAACGGGAGGAACTCCAGGGGGAGGAAGCTGTCCTGAGGGCCGACGCATTCGACGAGCGGCGGGGGCAGCGCGGGGTTGGCGGCCCACGGCAGGGCGGCCCGCCAGAAGTCCTGGAGGCCCTTCAGCACGCGCTGCTGGGCGCCGAACAGGATGAACAGCAGGGTGCGGCCGAGGCCGTGCAGGCTTTGGAAGGCCGGGTCCAGGTCCTTGTCCTCCACCGCGAGCGAACGCAGGTCGTCCTTGAGGCGGGTCAGTCCCGCGTCCAGTTCCTGCCGGGCCCTGTGCAGTGCGTCGCCGCCGACGAGGGTGACGCGCAGCGGCGGCACGCCCTGGCGGCGGGCGGTGAACTCCAGGGTGGCGGCGTCGCGGGTCGTGACGACGCGTACGACGACGTCGGGTGGTTGTGCTCGGTTCATGCGTGGTCCGTGTCTCCGCCCGGTCCGGACGCCTGCGGCGCGGCCACGGTCCCTGTGCCGGTCTCCGCCTCGGCCTCGATCTTCAGGGCGGCGACCTGGATGAGGCGGCCCGCCTGGTACAGCTGGAACCACACCTCGTGGATCCCGGGACGGGCGGGAACGTCGAAGAGGAAGACCGACCGGTCGCTCCGGGTGACGCTCAGGGTCTTGCGGTGAGGTACCGGCGTGAGCGTGGAGCTGTCCACCACGGCGTCGAAGGCCGCGGTGGCGGCGTCCCGGCCGCCCTCGATGCGCACCGGCTCGAACAGGAAGAGGTTCTGGCGTTCGTCGTCGTTGAGGAGGGAGGCCGCGTCGGCGGCCCGTGCCTTGCGCACGACGTGGAGCAGCAGGTGCACCGGGCGGCCCGCGACGGCCTTGATCGTGCCGTTCTCGACCCGCAGCGGCGGCTGGTCGTCCGGCAGCGGCCGGTTCAGTTCGATCGCGAGGTAGCCGGTGAAGTTCGTCAGCGGCGGACCGGTCACCGTGGCCTCGACGGAGGCGCGGACGACCTCGCCGAGTTCCTCGCGGAGGCTGCGCTGCACCTGCGCGAGGTCGCTGCTGAGCCGGGCGCGGACCGGCTCGGCGGCGTTGCGCGCCACGTCCCGGGCGAGCCGGGCCAGGGTCTGCTCGTCGAGGGTGACCGGTGCCGCGCCCGCCATGTTCTCCATGAGGCGGGACACGGCCTGCTCGTCGAGGGTGACCGGTGTGGCGGCGGCGCTTCCGGCCGGTGCTCCGGGGGCGGTGCGTGCCTCGCGTACGGCGGAGCGGATCTCGGCGCGCACGGCGGAGCCGATCTCCTCCCGTACGGCGGAGCGGACCTCCTCGCCGACGGCCGAGCGGAGCGCCTGCACCTCCGCGCGCAGGCCCTTCACGGCCTCGGCGGCAGCCGTCCCGTCCCACTCCTGGCGCAGCCGCGCCGGGCGCCGGTCGGAGGAGTCGCTGCTGAGGGGCCCGGCCAGCAGGATCATGCCCCGGGTGTCCTTCGGCAGCACCAGTCCCATGCGGCGCGCCAGGTCGTAGCGCAGGACGTCGACCGCGTCGCCCTTGGCCCGGCACGCGTCGAGGAGCAGCCGCCGCCCCTGCGCCACCGCGACCGCGGCCAGCAGCAGCGGCCCGAGTGACGCTCCGGTGCCGAGCAGCACGCCGGGGGTGCCGCCGGCCGCCGCGTCGTCCGCCCCCAGCGCGGCCACGGGCAGCCAGACGGCCGCCGTGCACAGGGCGCTCGCGGCGGTGACCCGGCAGGCCAGCACGGCACGCTCGGTGCGCCGCACCCGGCGCCTGACGGTGTCGGAGGCGAGCTCGGCCACCCGGGGCCACATCTCGTCGATGGCCAGGCCGGTGTTCCCCATGGTGTGCCGGTGGACCTCCGTGACGGCCGCGGACCGCAGGGGGTGGGCGAGGCCGCGTCCGGCGGCGGCGAGCACGCGCAGGACGACGGCGAGCGGTCCGGTCCGGCCCCTGGGCCCGTAGGGGAAGTCCCCGGAGTGCATGAAGCGGTTCCGGGCGCGTAGGTACGCGTGGTCGTCGCGGTGGCGGCCGTACCGGTCGTCGCGGTGGCGGCCGTACCGGTCGTCGGCGCCGTAGCGGTGGTCCGGGGTGCCGGGGGATCCGTACCGCTCGTACGGGTCGGGGGTGTGCCGTTCCGCTTCCTCGCGCACGGTGGACAGGACGTGCTGCACCCAGGGCCGCGACGGCGTGGTGTCCAGCCAGGAAAGTGCGGCGGCCTGGACGGCGAGCAGGACGGCGGCCGCGGCGGCGACGGCGCTCGCGCCGAGCAGCACGAGGGGCGCGGAGTCCCAGCCGCTCCAGTCCCGGCCCGCCCAGACCAGGCTCCCCAGCGGTACGGCGAGTCCCACGAGCTGCGCTCCCGGCGGAGCCGCCCCGTCCCACTGGCGGCCGCGCAGCCGCCGCCCGACCAGGAACACCACCGCGGCGACGAGCGCCGCCAACCCTGCCAGGCCGCGCAGCACCTGTCGCCCCGACAGCCACGGCAGGTCGTGCGGCACCGGCAGCAGGACGATGCCGTCCAAGCGGGCGATCGCACCGGCGGCCACGCCGAGGACGCCCAGCGCGGCGGCGAAGCCGAACACCTGGAAGCCGTCGAACTCGGCCATGGCGCCGCGCCCGTCGAGCATCCAGAACCCAGCGGCCACCACGACCACCAGCGCTCCCATGAGCCACGCGAGCCACAGCGGGCCCTGCACGGCGCTGCGCACGGTGAGCCAGCCGCCGCAGACCACGGCGACGCCGAAGGCGGCCCGGGTGCGGCCGCTGTCCGACGGCGTGTGTCCGTTGCCGTAGGTGTGGCTGATGCGGGTGGCGCGCCAGGTGGCGGCGGTGCTCAGGGCGACGGTCAGGCCGGCGGCCGTCCAGGCCGCGCCGTCGGCCTGACCGCGGGCGAAGCGGACGGTGAGCAGCAGCAGCTGCGCGAACAGGGCGGAGGCGAGCAGTCCGGTGACGCGCAGGCGCCGGGCGCGGGAGGCGGGCGGAGCGGTGCGGGCGAGCAGCAGTTCGGCGCAGCCCGCGGTCACCACGGCGAGCACCAGCCAGCCGGCCAGCCCGGCCAGGCCGGAGGCGGTGTCGTGCGCGGGCATGGTCACGGCGTGCGCGGCCCCGGCGGCCGGCGCGCACGCGCCGAGCACGGCGTACACGGCGGCCGCGGCGGCTCCGCCGCTCCTGTTCCGGCTCCGGTCCGGTCCCATCGCCCCTCCGTGCTCCTCCCCGGCGACTGCCAGTATCGCCACCCACCGTGTCCGTGGCAGCACTTCCGGCGAAGTCCACCCCGCTCGACGGCGGTGGTGCGGACGCCGTGCGGAGCGGCAGAGCCGGGCGGGCCGGCGTACCGCGGAATAGCGGGGCCGGTCCGACGGTTCACGGGTATAGTTGAAGCGTCAACAACTTGGAGGGTGAGCGGCCATGCAGTTCGGGATCTTCAGCGTCGGGGATGTCACGCCCGACCCGACCACGGGGCGTACGCCGACCGAGCGCGAGCGGATCAAGGCCATGGTCGCCATCGCGCTCAAGGCCGAGGAGGTGGGCCTGGACGTCTTCGCGACCGGTGAGCACCACAACCCGCCGTTCGTGCCGTCCTCGCCGACCACCATGCTCGGCTACATCGCGGCCCGCACCGAGCGGCTGATCCTCTCCACCTCCACCACCCTGATCACCACCAACGACCCGGTGAAGATCGCCGAGGACTTCGCGATGCTCCAGCACCTGGCCGACGGCCGGGTGGACCTGATGATGGGCCGCGGCAACACCGGACCGGTCTACCCCTGGTTCGGCCAGGACATCCGCCAGGGCATCAACCTCGCCATCGAGAACTACGCCCTGCTGCACCGGCTGTGGCGCGAGGACGTGGTGAACTGGGAAGGAAAGTTCCGCACTCCGTTGCAGGGCTTCACCGCCACGCCCCGCCCGCTGGACGGCGTCCCGCCGTTCGTCTGGCACGGCTCCATCCGCTCCCCGGAGATCGCCGAGCAGGCCGCGTACTACGGCGACGGCTTCTTCCACAACAACATCTTCTGGCCGGCCGACCACACCAAGCGCATGATCGAGCTGTACCGGGCCCGCTACGCCCACTACGGCCACGGCACGCCCGAGCAGGCGATCGTCGGCCTCGGCGGGCAGGTGTTCATGCGGAAGAACAGCCAGGACGCGGTGCGCGAGTTCCGGCCGTACTTCGACGTCGCGCCGGTCTACGGGCACGGGCCCTCGCTGGAGGAGTTCACCGAGCAGACCCCGCTGACCGTGGGCTCGCCCCAGCAGGTCATCGACAAGACGCTGTCGTTCCGCGAGTACGCCGGTGACTACCAGCGCCAGCTGTTCCTGATGGACCACGCCGGACTGCCGCTGAAGACCGTGCTGGAGCAGCTCGACCTGCTCGGCGAGGAAGTCGTGCCGGTGCTGCGCAAGGAGTTCGCCAAGGACCGCCCGGCCGACGTGCCGGACGCCCCCACCCACAGCTCGCTGCTGGCCACCGCCAAGCGGGCGGAGAAGGAAGGAGCGCGGGCATGAGGCTCGTCGTCGTGTCCGCCGGACTGAGCGTGCCGTCGTCGACCCGGCTGCTCGGTGACCGTCTGGCCGCTGCCGCTGCCGCTGCCGCTGCCGCTGCCGCCGCCCCGGCCGCGACCGCCCCGGAGCCCGCTCCCGCCGACGTCCGGGTGATCGAACTGCGCGATCTCGCCGTGGAGATCGCGCACACCTTCACCAACGGCTTTCCCGCGCCGGCGCTGGCCGACGCGTTCGACGCGGTGTCCGGCGCCGACGGGCTGATCGTGGTCACGCCGGTGTTCTCGGCCTCGTACAGCGGGCTGTTCAAGTCGTTCTTCGACGCGCTCGGCGTCACCGACCCCGACGCCCTCACCGGCAAGCCCGTGCTGATCGCCGCGACCGGCGGCACCGCCCGGCACTCCCTCGTCCTGGACCACGCGCTGCGTCCGCTCTTTTCCTACCTGAAGGCCGTCGTCGTCCCCACCGGCGTCTACGCCGCCTCCGAGGACTGGGGCGCCGAAGGGCTGGACGGGCGGATCGAACGCGCGGCCGGGGAGCTGGCGGCGCTGATGGCGGGGTCGCCCACGGTCCGTCCGGCACCGCGGCGGGACTCCTTCGAGGAGGTCGTGCCGTTCGAGCAGCGGCTCGCCGCGCTGCGCCCCGGCGGGTGAGAGCGCAGTAAGAAGCCGGGCCCCGGTGCTCCGCGCCGGGACCCGGCAGCGGCACGGTTGGCAGACTGGGTGCGTGCCCCACACCGTTCTGCTCGCCGAAGACGACCGCGCCATCCGCAACGCCCTGGAGCGTGCCCTGACCCTGGAGGGATACCGGGTGACGGCCGTCGCCGACGGCGTCGAGGCCCTCGCGCAGGCCCACCGCAGCCGGCCCGACGTCCTGGTGCTGGACGTGATGATGCCCGGCATCGACGGACTCCAGGTGTGCCGGGTGCTGCGTGCCGAGGGCGACCGCACTCCCGTGCTGATGCTGACCGCGCTGGTGGAGACCGCCGACCGGATCGCGGGACTGGACGCGGGCGCCGACGACTACGTCGTCAAGCCGTTCGACGTCGAGGAGGTCTTCGCCCGGCTGCGGGCCCTGCTGCGCCGCGCCGCCCCACCCGAACCCGCCCCCGCCCCCGCACCCGAGCCGGAGCCGGACACCTCCGGGCGGTTCCTGGAGGCGGCCGGGCTGCGCATGGACCCGCAGGCCCGCCGGGCCTGGCGCGGCGCACGCGAACTGGAGCTCACCCGCACCGAGTTCGAACTCCTGGAACTGCTGATCCGCCACGCCGGCGTCGTCCTGGAGCACTCCACCATCTACGACCGCATCTGGGGCTACGACTTCGGCCCCGGCTCCAAGAACCTCGCCGTCTACGTCGGCTACCTGCGCCGCAAACTGGACGAGCCCGGCGCGCCCCAGCTGATCCACACGGTGCGCGGGGTGGGTTACGTGCTGCGGGAGGGCTGAGTGTTCCGGCGCGCCGCCGCGGGCGGCCCGGGCCACGCGCACGGCCGGTCCGTCCCGCGCAGGCGGCTGCGGCTGCTGTCGCTGGGCACCACCTTCGCGGTGGCGTTCGCCGCCGTGACCGCCACCGTCACCGTCCTCGTCGGCATCCTGTCCTACAACGCGGCCGCCCGGCTGGTGCGGGTGGACCAGCTGTCCGTGTTCCACGAGGTCGTGCAGGACGTACGGGCCGAGGTGCGGGAGAACCGGATGGCGCCGGTCGACTTCTCCTCCGCCGCGCCCGGCCACGACCTGGTGCGGCCCGCACGCACCGATGTGCAGGTGCTCGGACCGGACGGCAGCGTCTACGACCCCGGCGACCCCGGCCTGCCGGTGGTGGACGCCGACCGCCGGATCGCGGGCGCCGCCACGGCCGGGCAGGTCGTCGAGCACGCGGACGTCGACGTCGGCGACGACGTCTACCGGGTGGCGACCGTCGCACTCGGTGGCGGCCGGGGCGCGGTGCAGATCGCGCAGGAGTTCAGCAACACCGAGGACCTGCTGCGGGCCCTGCAGCGCCGCACGCTCATCCTGATGGCGGCGGTCGTGGTCGGGGCCGGGCTGTTCGGCTGGTGGCTGGCCCGCCGCATCACGCGCCGGCTGGTCGTCCTCACCAACGCCGCCGAGGACGTCGCCCGCACCCGCCGCCTCGGCATCCAGGTGCCCGTCGCCGGCTACGACGAGGTGGGCCGGCTCGGCCGCGCCTTCGACCGCATGCTGGGCCGGCTCGCCCAGTCCGAGGAGGACCAGCGCCGCCTGGTCCAGGACGCCGGCCACGAACTGCGCACGCCCCTGACCTCCCTGCGCACCAACATCTCCCTGCTGCGCCGCATCGACGAACTCCCGCCCGGCACCCGCGAGGAACTCGTCGCCGACCTCACCCAGGAGGCCCGCGAACTCACCGACCTCGTCAACGAACTCGTCGACCTCGCGGCCGGCCAGTCCGACACCGAGCCGCCGCAGCGGGTCGACCTCGCGGAGATCGCCGAGGACGTGGCGGGACTGGCCCGGCGCCGCACCGGCCGCGAGATCGTGGTCAGCGCCTGCGGCGACACCACGACCGACGGGCGGCCCGGGATGCTCACCCGGGCGCTGTCCAACCTGGTCGAGAACGCCGTCAAGTTCGACCGGGACAGCCGCGCGCCCGTCGAGATCCGGGTCGCGGGCCCGGCCCGGCCCGGCACCGTGCGGGTCGAGGTCCGCGACCGCGGACCCGGCATCGCCGACGACGACCTCACCCGCGTCTTCGACCGCTTCTACCGCGCCGCCGACGCCCGGTCCCTGCCCGGCTCGGGCCTCGGCCTGTCCATCGTCCGCGAGGTCGCCCTCGCCCACGGCGGCGCCCCGTACGCCTTCCGCCGCGACGGCGGCGGCACGGTGACCGGGTTCACGGTGGGCGGCGCAGCGGCCGGCGCGGGAACGGACAGTCCGGCGGAGGGGTAGCGGCGGGCGCGGGAACGGACGGCCCGGGGGAGGCGTAGCGGACCGTCCGGGTGCGCAGGTATGCGTGCGGGGGCGGCGGGGTGCCGTCCCGTCGGTGAGGGGAGGGCTCGTGCTGACGGACGAGGAGCAGGCCGCGCTGGCGGCGGTCGACGAGGCGGCGCTGGGGCGCACGCTGCTGGAGCTGGTCGCGGTGCCGAGCGTCACCGGCAGTGCCGCCGAGTCGGAGCTGCAGCACCTGCTGGCCGGGCGGCTGGAACGGCTCGGCACGGAGGTCGACCTGTGGCCGCTGGACCTGCCCGCGCTGCGCGCCGACCCGGACTTCCCGGGCACCGAGGCGCCCCGCGAGGAGGCATGGGGCCTGGTCGGCACCACCCCGGACGGCGGTGACGGCCCGACCCTGATCCTTCAGGGCCACGTCGACGTCGTACCGCCCGGCGACCCCGCCGCATGGCACGGCGACCCGTTCGTGCCCCGGGTGACCGGGGACCTCGTGCACGGGCGCGGCACCTGCGACATGAAGGCCGGGCTCGCCGCGCACCTCGCCGCCCTCGCGGCGATACGCACGGCCGGCATACGGCTGCGCGGCCGCGTCGCCGTGCACTGCGTCGTCGGCGAGGAGGACGGCGGGCTCGGCGCCTTCGGCACGCTGCGGCGCGGCCACCACGGCGACGCCTGCGTCATCGCCGAACCCACCGCGGGCACTTTGATCACCGCCAACGCGGGCGCGCTGACCTTCCGCCTCGCCGTACCCGGCCGGGCGGCCCACGGCAGTGCGCGCGAGCAGGGCGTCAGCGCCGTCGACGCCTATCTGCCGCTGCACCGGGCGCTGGCCGCGCTGGAGACCGAACGCAACCGGGACCCGGCCCCGCTGCTCGCCGAGTACCCGATCCCCTACGGGCTGTCGGTGGGCACGCTGCGCGCCGGGGACTGGGCGAGCAGCGTGCCCGACCTGCTCGTCGCCGAGGGCCGGTACGGCGTGCGGCTGGGCGAGGACCCGGCCGAGGCGCGCGCCGCGTTCGAGGAGTGCGTGGCGCGGGCGTGCGCCGCCGACCCGTGGCTGCGGGACCATCCGGCCACGGTGAGCTGGCCGGGCGGACAGTTCGCGAGCGGCCGGCTGCCCGAGGGGCACCCGCTGGCGGACGTGGTCGGGACCGCGCACGCCGACGCGACGGGCAGCGCACGGCCCCGGCAGCGCGGGGCGACGTACGGCAGCGACCTGCGGCACTACGCCGGCGCCGGCATCCCCACGCTCCAGTACGGGCCCGGCGACATCGCGGTGGCGCACAGCGAACGCGAGCACGTGAACCTGCGTGAGGTGGCGCAGGCGGCGCGGACGCTGGTGCTGACGGTGCTGCGGACCGTGGGGACGAAGTGAAGGTGCCGGTGGCCGCCCGGCGACGGCCGCCGGCCCGTGGCAGACTCGACCCGTGATCATCGAACGTGTGTACGTGCACGGTGGTGGGTGCGACGAGGGGGAGTGGCCCTGGTCCGTTCCCTGCGTGCGGCAACTCCTCGACGGCGGGCTGCGGTTCACCGCCCCGGTGACGTTCGTCGTCGGGGAGAACGGCTCGGGCAAGTCGACCCTGGTCGAGGCCCTCGCCGAGGGCTTCGGCCTGGACCCCTGGGGCGGCTCGCACGAATGGCGCTACGCGAGCCACCGCGCCAAGTCCGTCCTGGGCGAACGCATCCGCTTCGACGCGGCCCCGCGCGGCCGCCGGATGATGGCCTCCTGGTCCGCCCGGCAGGGCTTCTTCCTGCGCGCCGAGACGGCACTGGACGCCCTCGGCCGGGAAGGTCTCGCGCCCGACGCGCGCAGCCACGGCGAAGGGTTCCTCGCGGCGTTCCGGGACAAGTTCCTGCGGCCCGGCCTGTATGTGCTGGACGAGCCCGAGGCGGCCCTGTCCTTCTCCTCCTGCCTCGAACTGATCGGCCACATCGACCAGTTGACGCGCGCGGGCGCGCAGGTCGTGTGCGCCACCCACTCCCCGCTGCTGACCGCGCTCCCCGGCGCGGACATCGTCGAGGTCGGCGACCACGGCATCCGCCGCACCTCCTGGAACGACCTGGCCCTGGTCGACCACTGGCGCCGCTACCTCACCGACCCGTCGGCCTACCTCCGGCACGTACTGGACTGACGCGCGGGCGGGACGGGCCGACGGGGGCGGCGGGGCGGTTCGGCGGCGGGGGCGGTGGGGCGGTGCGGCGGCGGGGGCGGTGGGGTTGTTTTCGGGCGGGTTGGCCCGGGGGGGTAATGGGGCTGGTTCCGGGTGGGTCGGCCCGGACGGGTGGTTGGGGTCGTTTCCCGGGTGGAGCGGCTCGGAGGGTGGATGGGGTTGTTTCCGGCGGGTCGGTCCGGAGGGGCGGTGGGGTCGGCGGGTGTCAGTGGTAGGCGTGGACCACGGCGTGGCCCTTGCCGCGGCCGATCATCCACTTGTTGACCGGTGTGGTGATCACGAACGCCACGGCGAAGCCGCCGAGCAGCGCCGACCAGAACAGCCCGTCCGACAGGTGCGCGTCCATCGCGCCCGGCGTCAGCGCGATGATCGCGTTGTCGACCAGTTCCATCACCGCGATGGAAACGGTGTCGGCGGCCAGCGCGACCTTGATCGCCGCCTTCAGGGACACCCCGGCGCGGACCACCGCGAAGAGGGTGAAGGAGTAGCCGAAGATGAAGGCGAGCGTGATCGCCAGGGCCATCGTCGGCACGTTGTCCCACAGCAGGGCGGTGCCGATGACCATGCCGAGGATCTCGCCGATCGCACACCCGGTGAGGCAGTGCAGCGTGGCCTTCACGGCGGTGCCCCACGTGGCGCCGTGCGTGTGGCCGGCCGTGTGTGCGGCGTGGTCGTGCGTGGCCTGGTCATGTGTGGCGTGGTCAGGTGTGGGGCCGTCGTGTGTGGCGTGGTCATGTGTGGCCCGGTCATGTGTGGTGCGGTCACGTGTCGTGCGGTCGTGCGCCGTGTGGTCGTGTGCGGCACCGGAGTGGTGCGTGCTGTGGTCCATGACCGTCATCCCCATTCGGCTTTTCTGTGGGACCCGTGCGGGACCTTGTCGGCCCCACGACGGAAACCGTATACCCCCCAGGGGTATTCCGGTAGGGGTCGGGAACGTACCCGGAGCGGGGTCGGCGGCGTACCGGAGCGTGCGGTGCGGGGCCGTACCGGCAGCGTGCGGGGCGGGCACCTCGGGTACCCGCCCCGCGCCGGGGCGATCGTGCGGCGACCGGGCCGCGGTGGAGTGGTGATCCGGGGATCGAGTGATCAGCCCTTGCCGAGGAACTCGTTCATCTGCTCGATCTCGGCGCTCTGCGAGGCGATGATCCGGGCGGCCAGCTTCCGCGCCGGGGCGTGCGCGCCGTCGGCCTGCTCGGTCTCCGCCATCTCGACCGCACCTTCGTGGTGCTTGATCATCATCTCCATGAAGGCGGTGTCGAAGGCCTCGCCGGAGAGGCCCTCCAGCTCGCCCATCTCCTCGTCCGTCATCATTCCGGCCATGCCGTGCGCGCCGTGCCCGGAGTGGTTCGGGGCGCCTTCCGCCGGGACCTCCTCGCCCCACGAGGTCAGCCAGCCGGAGAGCGTCCTGATCTCCGGGGCCTGGGCCTTCTTGATGTCGGCGGCGAGCTTCTTCACCTCGGCCGAGCGGGCCCGGTCGGGCGCGAGGTCGGCCATCTCGACGGCCTGGCGGTGGTGCGGGATCATCCCCTGCGCGAACGCCACGTCCGCGGCGTTGTGCCGCCCCTGCGAGGCGGACGGGGAAGCGGGCGTGGAGGCGGACTCGGACGCGGAGGCGTGGTGCCCGCCGTGTCCGGCCGCGCCGGTGTCGTCTCCGTCGCCGCCGCAGGCGGCCAGGACGAGCGCCGCCGCGCCCGCGGTGACGACGGCGGCGGTACGGCGGAGGAGGGAACGCTTGCGGATCATGGTGCAACTCCTTCTCCCGCGCGCCGTTCGTGAGGCGCGCGGTCGGTGCGGATCTGAGGACGTGCGCGGGCACGGCACCCGTCACCGGTGGTCACCGGGGCAGGGGGTGCCGGGCGGGTCGCTCTATATCCGCAGGAGTTGCAGTTCGGAGAGGTCGGGCGGCGCCCGGCCGTGACGAGGGGAGACCGCGGCCGCCGTGACGGCGGGTGCGGCGGCGGGTGCGTCCACGACGGCGCCCGCCTGCGCCGGCGGCGTGTACGTCGAACCGGTCCCGGCGGCGGCACACGCCCCGTCGGCGTGATCGAGGTGCCCCGAGCCGCCGTCCGTGTGCGCGCATCCGCCGTTCGCGTGCGGTACGCCGTCCGGCGCGGGCGCCACGCTGTCGTGGCTGCCGTACGTGTGCGGGCCACCGGAGTGCGTCGTGACCGAGTGCGCGGCACCGGAGTGCACGGGGCCGGTGTGTACGGGGCCGGCGTGTACGGGGCCTGTGTGCGCGCTACCGGCGTGCACGGCAGCGGCGTGAGCTGCACCGGCGTCCGTGGCAGCGGCGTGCGGGCCACTGGCGTCCGTGGCGGCGGCGTACGGGCCACCGGTGTACGTGCCACCGGCGTGCGGGCCGTTCGAGTGCGGTGTCGGGACTCCGCCCGGGGCGAGGCCGTGCATGCCGAGCACACCGGCGAGAACCGACAGCACCAGCAACACGAGCAGCCGCCCCGCGGGACGGCTGCTCGTCGTGCTGGTGCTCCTGGTCACGAGCCCATCGTAGGGGCACGCCCGCGTACGGCTCGGCGGCCGGTGCTCGGCGCGGTGGCCGTTCTGGCGGCGGAGCGCGTCCGGGCCCGGTCAACCGCTCACGGCCGCGCCCGTTCCGGGAGGGTGAGGATCTCCGCTCCGTCCTCGGTGACGGCGATCGTGTGCTCACTGTGGGCCGTCCGGCAGCCCGTCGCGCTGCGGAGCGTCCACCCGTCGGCGTCGGTGACGAGCCGGGCGGTGTCCGCCATGACCCACGGCTCCAGCGCCAGCAGCAGCCCCGGCCGCAGTTTGTAGCCCCGACCCGGCCGGCCGGTGTTCGCGACGTGCGGGTCCTGGTGCATCGTCGATCCGATGCCGTGGCCGCCGAACTCGGTGTTGATCCGGTATCCGGCCTCGCTGAGGACGGTGCCGATGGCGTGGGAGATGTCGCCGATGCGGGCGCCGGGTCCGGCGGCGGCGATCCCGGCGGCCAGCGCGCGTTCGGTCGCGCTGATCAGCGCGACGCTCTCCGGCGGCCGGGCGTCGCCCACGAGGAAGCTGATGGCGGCGTCCGCGGCGACTCCGTCCAGGGAGACGGCGAGGTCGAGCGTCAGCAGGTCCCCGTCGGCGAGGGTGTAGTCGTGCGGCCGTCCGTGGAGCACGGCGTCGTTGACGGCCGTGCAGATGTAGTGGCCGAACGGGCCGCGTCCGAAGGACGGTTCGTAGTCGACGTAGCACGACTGCGCCCCCGCCTCGACGATCATCTCCTTGGCCCACCGGTCGATCTCCAGGAGGTTCGTGCCGACCGCGCTGCGGCTCCTCAGCGTCTCCAGGATGTCGGCGACCAGGGCGCCGGTGTCTCTCGCCCGGGCCAGCAGGGTGGGGTTCAGGATCTCGATCATGCGGCGCCCTTCTGCGTCCTTCTCATGCAGCCAATTACTATACCGGCCATACTATACCGGTGATTAATTGGACCCCGGCCTCCAGGGAGCGGGAACGTGCGCACGCGACTGTCACTCAATGGCGCCTACAACTAAGGTCGGCTTTCGGCCGCGCCGGGATCGGACCGGAGACGGCCGGTGAAAGCCGGTGCCGGAGGAGGCCACGGACGACCGGTGCCGGTGGAGGCCACGGACGGCCGGTGACGGTGCCGGCCGGTGACGACCGGTGCCGGTGGAGGCCGGTGACGGCCGTAGGGGCAGGCCACGACTCGGTCCGAGGGGGCGCAACGGTGAACGTCGGGACGCAACGCGGTGCGATCGCCGCCGTGCAGGTGTTCGGCCTCGCGGTGTGGTTCTCCATGTCGGCGGTGGTGCCCAGCCTGCGGGCCGACTGGGGGCTCACCGCCGGCGGCGCGGTGTGGCTGACGGCCTCCGTGCAGTTCGGCTTCGTCGCCGGGGCGGTGGCATCGACGGCCCTGAACCTGGCGGACCGCGTCCCGGCCCACCGCCTGCTCGCCGCCAGTGCCGCGGCGGCCGCCGTCTGCACCGCGGTGCTGGCCCTGTGCGCCGACGGGCCGGCCGTCGCCGTCCCGCTGCGCTTCCTGACCGGCGTGTTCCTCGCCGGTGTCTACCCCACCGGCATGAAGCTCATGGCCTCCTGGGCGGGCAGCGCCGGACGGGGCCGGACCATGGGCGTCCTCATCGGCGCCCTCACCCTCGGCTCCACGCTTCCGCACCTCATCGCCGGGCTGGGCTCACTGCCCTGGCGCGGGGTGCTGCTCACCGCGGCGGCGGCCGGTCTCGCGGGCGCCGTCATCGCGCTGCTGCTGGTCAGGCTCGGCCCCCACGCGGCGCCGACCGCACCCGCCCGCAATCCCCGCTACGCGCTGACCATGTTCACCGAACGCGGCCCGCGGCTCGCCAACCTCGGCTATTTCGGCCACATGTGGGAGCTCTACGCCCTGTGGACGTGGATCCCGGCCTTCCTGCTGGCGGCCCCGGCCGCGGACGAACTCCCGGGCTCGGTCGCCGTCACGGTGTTCCTCACCATGGGGATCGGCGGCGCGGCCGGCTGCCTGCTCGGCGGCTGGGGCGCGGACCGTTTCGGCCGCCCGCCCGCCGCCATGGCGGCGCTCCTCACCAGCGGCCTGTGCTGCCTGCTCTCACCGTTCCTCTTCCAGGCGCCGCCGCCGCTCCTGTTCGCCTTCTGCGCGCTGTGGGGCGCCGCGGTCATCGCGGACTCGGGGGTGTTCTCGACGGCGTTGAGCGAGGTCGCCGACCACCGCTACATCGGGACGGCCCTCACCGGGCAGACCGCGATCGGGTTCGCCCTCACCGTCGTCACCATCCAGCTCATTCCGCTCCTGGCCGACGCCATCGGCTGGAACCTCGCCTTCCTCCTGCTCGCGCCCGGCCCTCTCGCCGGCGCCCTGGCCATGCGCGCCTTCGGCAGAACAGCCGCCCGCTCCCCGCGGGGCGCCGGCGGCTCCACGGCGTGACCCGTGCGCCGGGCAGTGCCGTACGGCCGTGAGCGGACCGGATGCCGGGACGAGACCGGTTACCCGGGCGCGACCGGTTGCCGCGGCGCGACGGGATGCCCGTCGCGGGGCCGGATGCCCGTCGCGGGGCCGGATGCCGCCGACGCGACCGGATGCCCTGAGCGGACCGGATGCCGCCGGCGCGACCGGATGCCGTCGCGGAGCCGGATGCCGTGACGCGACCGGTTGCCGTGGTGCGACCGGTTGCCGTGGTGCGACCGGTTGCCGTGGTGCGACCGGGTGCCGTCGTGTGGACGGTGCATAGGATCCCCGGCATGGCTGTGAGACCCGTGCAGGTGAACATCAAGGCCCTCGACGGCCTGGCGGTCGGCCGCTTCTGGGGCGCGGCGCTCGGCTGGAGCGTTTTCCGGCCCGGTGTCACCACCTACGTCGGACCCGGCGACGACGTCGTCTGGCCCGACCCGGTCTTCGTCTGCGTCGACGTCGTTCCCGTCCCGGAACCCAAGACGGCGACGAAGAACCGTGTGCACCTCGACCTCGCCACCACGTCCGCCGCTCAGCAGGCGGAGTTGGTCGCGCGGCTGCGCGCGCTCGGCGCGACGCCCGTCGACGTCGGCCAGGGCGACGTGCCGTGGACGGTCCTCGCCGATCCCGAGGGCAACGAGTTCTGCGTGCTGGAGCCCCGGGAGACCTACCGGGACACCGGGCCGATCGCCGCGGTGGTGGTCGACTGCGCGGATCCGCGGGCCATGGCCGGGTTCTGGGGCGAGGCGATGGACTGGACGCTGCACGAAGTGACCGACGACCGTGCGGTGTTCCGCTCCGCCGAAGGCACCGGCCCGTATCTGGAGTTCCTCCGTACGCCCGACGTGAAGACCGTCCCGGACCGCGTCCACCTCGACCTGCTGCCGTGTCCCGGTGACGACAAGGAGGCGGAGGTGGCCCGGCTGCGGGCGCTCGGCGCCACCGACATCGACCTGGGCCAGGGCGACGTGCCGTGGACGTGCCTGGCCGACCCGGAGGGCCACGAGTTCTGCGTCCTCGCCCCGTCCTGACACGGAGCGAGCCGGGCGCCGGGCGGGGTGCCGCCGCCGACCGGGCCGCGCCGCCGGCGAGCCCGTCGCCGGGCCGCGTGGCGCCGTTCGGTCAGGCCTGCCGCTGTGCGTCGATCTCGGCGACGAGGGCCTCGATGCGGGTCCTGATCTCGTCGCGGATGGGGCGGACGGCCTCGACGCCCTTGCCGGCCGGGTCCTCCAGGGCCCAGTCCAGGTACTTCTTGCCGGGGAAGACCGGGCAGGCGTCGCCGCAGCCCATGGTGATGACGTAATCGGACGCCTGGACGGCCTCCGTGGTGAGGACCTTCGGCCGGGCGTCGGCGATGTCGATGCCGACTTCCTGCATGGCCTCGACGGCGGCCGGGTTGACCCGGTCGCCGGGGACGGAACCCGCGGAGCGGACCTCGATGCGGTCGCCCGCGAGGTGGTGCAGGAATCCGGCGGCCATCTGGGAGCGTCCGGCGTTGTGGACGCAGACGAACAGCACGGAGGCGAGCGGAGCGGAGGACATGCGTTCTTCCTTCACGAAAGCGGTGGCAGACGGTGCGGCGGGGTTCAAGTGTTCAGGTGCTCGGCAAGCCGGCGAACGGGTCGGCGAACGGCCGGCGAGCAGGTCGACGGGCCCACGGGTCAGCCCCGGCTGGTATCAGCGCCGGATGATGTGACAGTATCAGCCCATGATGACGTCAGTCGACACTGACCTGATCCGGGTGCTGGCCGACCCGCTCAGGCTGCGGATCGTGACCCTGCTCGCCCGCGAGACCCTGTGCACCACCCACCTCGTCGAGGAGACCGGTGCCCGGCAGACCAACCTCTCCAACCACCTGAGGGTGCTGCGCGAGGCCGGGGTCGTGGAGACCGAGCCGTGCGGGCGCTTCACCTACTACAAGCTCCGCGCGGACGTCATCGCCCAGCTCGCCGGGCAGTTCGCCGACCTGGCCGAACAGGCCCGTACCGCCGCCGACAACAAGAGGGCCTGCCCGTGACCCGCACCGAAGCGCCCGCGACGGCCCGGGAAGCGTCCGTCGTCGCCAAGCTGTCCACGCTCGACCGCTACCTCGCGGTGTGGATCCTCATCGCCATGGCCGTCGGCCTCGGGCTCGGACGGGTGGTTCCCGGACTGAACGACGCGCTGGCGAAGGTGGAGGTCGGCGGGATCTCCCTGCCGATCGCCCTCGGCCTGCTGGTCATGATGTATCCGGTCCTCGCCAAGGTCCGCTACGACCGGCTGGACGCCGTCACCGGTGACCGCAAGCTGATGATCTCCTCGCTGGTCATCAACTGGATCCTCGGTCCCGCGGTCATGTTCGCGCTGGCGTGGATCTTCCTGCCGGACCTGCCCGAGTACCGCACCGGACTGATCATCGTGGGCCTGGCCCGCTGCATCGCCATGGTGATCATCTGGAACGACCTCGCGTGCGGCGACCGCGAGGCCGCGGCCGTGCTCGTCGCGCTGAACTCGGTGTTCCAGGTCCTGGCGTTCGGCCTGCTGGGCTGGTTCTACCTCGACCTGCTGCCCGGCTGGCTGGGCCTGGGCGACGGGGAGCGCCTGGACATCTCGACGGCGGAGATCGCCCTGAACGTGGCCGTCTTCCTGGGCGTCCCGCTGCTGGCCGGCTTCCTGACTCGCCGGATCGGCGAGAAGAGGATGGGCCGAGACGGCTACGAGCAGCGCTTCCTGCCGAAGATCGGACCGTGGGCGCTGTACGGGCTGCTGTTCACGATCGTCATCCTCTTCGCCCTCCAGGGCCGGACGATCACCTCGCAGCCGCTGGACGTCGCCCGGATCGCGCTGCCGCTGCTGGTCTACTTCGCGGTCATGTTCTTCGGCACCTTCCTCCTCGGCAAGGGCCTCGGGCTCGCCTACGACCGGACCACGACGCTGGCGTTCACCGCGGCGGGCAACAACTTCGAGCTGGCCATCGCGGTCGCCATCGCCACCTTCGGCGTCACCTCCGGGCAGGCCCTGTCCGGCGTCGTCGGACCGCTCATCGAAGTCCCTGTCCTGATCGGCCTGGTCTACGTCGCGCTCGCCTGGCGCAAGAAGTTCACCACCGACACGGTGCCGACGACTCCGTGACCCGGCACGTGGACGCGATGGTGGCCGTGCGGCGTCCGGGCAGGGCTCGCCGCCGGCCACCACCTGCGCCGCAAGGGCCTCGACTTCACCGTTCTCGACGCCGAACCGGTGCCGGGCGGGTCATGACCCCGTAGCGCCCTCGACGAAGGCCGCGGCGACACCGGCGGTGACGCCCCACTCGGAGACGTCACCGCCGTCCCGCCGGTCCGCGCCGCCGGACTGCTGCGAGCCCGTCCGATGTTCCGCACCGCCTGCGCCGCCGGACTGCTGCGAGCCCGTCCGAGGTCTCGCGCCGTCCGAGCCGCCGGATCCTGCGACTCCGTCCGAGGTTCCGCGCCGTCCGAGCCGGATTCCTGCGACTCCGTCCGAGGTTCCGCGGCGCCCGCGCTGCCCGACTCCTGCGGGCTCGTCCGAGGTTCCGTCGGCTCACCGTCACCGGCGTCCAGTGGTCCGACGGCGGCCGGTCGGACGCGGACGCGATGGTCTGGTGCACCGGCTTCCGGCCCGCTCCCCGGTGACGGGCCGGCTCGGCGGCGGTCAGCCGCGCAGGTCGAGCATGGCGGCCATGGCCGCCACCACGGACGGCGCCACCTGGTAGTACACCCAGGTGCCGCGCCGCTCGGACGTCAGCAGGCCGGCCTCGCGCAGCTTCTTCAGATGGTGGGAGACGGTCGGCTGGGAGACGCCGACATCGGCGATGTCGCACACGCAGGCCTCCCCGCCCGGATGGGAGGCCACCTTGGAGAACAGCCGCAGGCGCACCGGGTCCGACAGCGCCTTGAACATCGCGGCCATCTTCTCCGCGTCCGCCTGCGACAGCTCCCCGGCCGTGATCGGCGGGCAGCACGGCACCACGCCGCCCTCCTCCAGGACGCGCAGCTCCACAACCTCTGACTTCGACATGCGTCTATGTTGACACCCGTCTATACGAGTGGCAAGCTCCGTTGTATCGACAGACGTCGAAGCAAGGAGTCGTCGTGCCGACCACCCTCCGCGCCGCACTCACCGCCACCCGCGCCCGCCGCACCGCCCGCCACCGCGCCGGCGTCCGCTTCCGCGCCCGCCGCGCCCGGGTGAGCGACAGCGCCACCCGCGCCGCCGCACACCGCCGGCACACCCGTCCGACCGTCCTCACCCACGCGCGCTGACCCCTTCGCCTCCCAACAGACCGAACCTCATGCGAGGAGACCGAGCATCATGAGCACCGAGCAGCTCCCCGTCGTCGTCATCGGAGCCGGCCCCGCCGGACTCGCCGCCGCCGCCCACCTGACCGGACGCGGCATCGAGCACCTGGTGCTGGAGGCGGGCGACACCGCCGGCGCGGCCGTCCGCGAGTGGAGCCACGTACGCCTGTTCTCCACCTGGGGCGAGGTCGTCGACCCGGCCGCCGAAAAGCTCCTCGCCCCGACCGGCTGGACCCGGCCCGACCCGGCGACGTATCCGTCCGGCGGCGACTGGGCCGAGCACTACCTCCAGCCGCTCGCCGACGTCCTCGGCGACACGGTCCGTACCGGGGTCACGGTCACCGGTGTCTCCCGGGCCGGCCGCGACCGGATCGTGGACGCCGACCGCGAGTCCCAGCCCTTCGTCGTCCACGTCACGCACGCCGACGGCCGCGAGGACCGCATCCGCGCCCGTGCCGTGATCGACGCCTCCGGCACCTGGACCACCCCGTCCCCGGCCGGCGGCAGCGGCCTGCCCGCCCTCGGCGAGAAGGCGGCGGCCGACCGCATCACCTACCGCGTCCCCGACCTCGACCGGCCCGCCGTCCGCGCCCGTTACGCGGGCAGGCGCACCGCCGTCATCGGCTCCGGCGCCTCCGCGTTCACCGCGCTCGCCCAGCTCGCCGAACTCGCCGTGGCCGGCGACGGCGCCGGGACGCAGGCGCTGTGGGTGCTGCGCCGCGGCATCTCCGGCTCCACCTTCGGCGGCGGCGAGGCCGACCAGCTGCCCGCCCGCGGCGCCCTGGGCCTCGCGGCCAAGGCAGCCGTCGACGACGGCCACGCCGACGCCGTCACGGGATTCCGCACCGAGGCGATCGAACGGGACGGAGACGGACGCCTCGTGCTGGTCGCCGAGGACGGGCGACGCCTCGACGCCGTCGACGAGGTGATCGTGCTGACCGGCTTCCGACCCGACCTGTCCTTCCTCTCCGAGGTCCGCCTCCGCCTCGACGAGCGCCTCCAGGCCCCGGTGGAACTCGCCCCGCTCATCGACCCCAACCAGCACTCCTGCGGCACCGTCTACCCGCACGGCCACCGCGAACTGTCCCACCCCGAACAGGGCATCTACCTGGTCGGCATGAAGTCCTACGGCCGCGCCCCGACGTTCCTGGCCATGACCGGCTACGAGCAGGTCCGCTCCGTCGTCGCCGCGATCGCCGGCGACACCGAGGCGGCCGACCGCGTCGAACTCACCCTCCCCGAGACCGGAGTCTGCGGCGGCTCGGGCCTGTTCGACACACCCGACCCCCAGCAGGCCGGCGGCGGTTGCTGCACTCCCGCGCCGCAACTCGTCCCGCTCGGCACAACCGCGGCAGCGGGCGGCTCCACCGAGGAGGCCCCGGCAGGCGGCTGCTGCGGCTGACCCCCAGCACCCCCAGCCCTTCCCCCGCCCCCAGGAGGTACGTCATGTCCCGCGGGCAGCCGGCTCTCCGCGTCCCCGGCCTCCCGGCCGGTGGCCGCCACGCCACTGCCTGAGCAGCGCGGTGCGAGTGCGGCGTGTTGGTGATGGGCGCCGCGCTTCGTGGGGACTCGGACGGCACAGAGCCGAGGAGGAACCGACATGAACAGTCACCGTCCGGGCACCGAGGACACCACCGCAGGGCAGGAGCGACCGTGACCGTCTCGATCTCCCGTCGAGGAGCCGCCGCGCTGGGAGGCGGCGGCAGCATCCTCATGCGTCAGCGCCGGGACCACGCGCGGCTCGACGCGATGATGAACCGCTGGTCGGACGGCGGCGCCACGGACGACGAACGGGACGCCCTGTGGCGGGACATCGTCCAGTTGGTGTTCAGCCACGCCTTCGCGGAGGAGACCGTCCTGTGGCCGGTGCTGCGCCGTGTGGCTCCCCACGGCGAGGAACTCACCGGCCGGGTCGAAGCGGAGCACCAGGCGATCAACGACCTGATCGCGCGGGTCGAGAAGTCGCCCGACGACCCCCGCCGCGCCGAGTGGATCCAGGAGGCGTTCGCGCTCATCCGCCAGGACATCCGCGACGAGGAGGACGAACTGCTGCCCCGGCTGCGGGCCGCGTTCGGCGACCGCCGGCTGCGGAGCATCGGCGCGGCCTGGGAAGCGGTACGGGCAACCGCCCCGACCCGTCCCCATCCCGGCGTTCCCCGGCGCCCGCCGGGCAACGCCCTGCGCGGCGTCCCCCTCAGCGTCTTCGACCGCCTGCGCGACCGGGTGCCCGGCGGCGGCCCCGCCGCCCGCCGCGCCTCCCTGCTGGCCTGCGGCGCCGCAGCGGCCGCGGTCGCGGTCGTCCTGGCGGTCCGTACCGCCCGCCGCCCGGCGCGCACCTGACCTCGGCGGCCCTCCGTGACCGTCCGCCCCGGCTCCTTCTCGGAGGCAGGAGCCGGGGCGGTGAGCCGTGGCGGCACGGGTACTCGCGCGGCATGATGACGCGCGCGCTGTGGCAGGGACTGGTGGCCGGCACGGCCGGAGTGCTGGTGATGACGTTGGGCGAGAAGGTGGAGCAGCGGCTGACCGGCCGCCCCGACTCGCACGTGCCCGCCCGCACCCTGGAACGCCTCACCGGCCTGCCGGAGCATCCCGGCCGCCGGTCCGTGCCGGTGAACCTGGCCATGCACGTGGGGCAGGGCGCGCTCCTCGGCGTGCTCCGGTCGGTGATGTCGCAGGCCGGACTCCGTGGGCCCTGGGCGTCGGCGAAGTTCGCCGTCGTCCGGCTCACCAACGACCAGATCCTGGAGAACGCCACCGGCGTCGGCGCCCCGCCCTCCACCTGGCCGCGCCGCGAACTCGTCGTCGACCTGCTCCACAAGACGGTGTACGCCTTCGCCACCGGCGCCGTGGCCGACGCCCTGGCCGACCGCTCGGGCCCCGGCCCCGGGCAGCGCCACGCCGCGAAGCGGCCCGGCCGCCACGCCGACGTGGGCCCCCTGCCCCGGGAACAGGCCTGATGGCGTCGGACCACCCACGCCACGCCACCGCCGCCGGCCGGCACCTCACCGGCGTACGGCCCCTTGCGTCCCGTACGCCCTCACGGCGCGCGTGGCCCGGGATCACTCACCGGTCGTCTTGTCCACCAGCGCGCCGTAGGCCAGCTGCAAGGCGTCCGCGCCGGCCAGCGCGGTGAGCGCACCCATGGTGGTGCGGGTGGCGCGCGGCCAGAGCAGCTGCCCGGCGGTGAGGGTCGAGACCACCCAGACGCTCATGCAGAACGGGCAGGTCACCAGCTCGCCGACCGTGTCCTTGCCACCCCCGGACCGTGCTTCCTCGTGCAGCTCGGCCGGCCCCTGCGGGCCCTGGAACGTGGTGAACGGAGCCCTCAGCGGGCTGGTCACCGACGCCTTGCTCACCAGCCGGCTCAGCCGGAACGTCGCCACCGCGGTCAGCGCCACGTCCCAGGGCACGGGCCGGTCCGGCAGCGGACGCCCGCGCATCTTCACCACCGTCGCCCAGGAAGCCGTGTACACGCCGAAAGCCGCCATGGCCGTCAGATAGCCCCGCAAGGGGCGCTCTTCCCCCGCCGCGTAGGTGCGTTCGGTGTGTCGCAGCCGCCGCCGCAGGCGATCGGCGAAACGGCCGTCAGTCGCTGTGCCCATGACCCCTGCCCTCTCCGACCCTCGTCATCGCGTCGATCACCGCATCGGCCCCGGGATCACACTCCAGACCGTCCGGCAGCCCCGGCATCACGTTCTGCCCTGCACGGCGACGACCTGGCTTTTTGCTCATGGCCGCAGGGTCCCCTCAGGGACGGCGGGCAAACAGCAGCTTTCGCACACCCGGCCCGAGTGCCAGGTGCGCCAGGACCCCGGGCTCGGATGCACCTCCCGGACCGCCTTCACACGCGCCGTACCCGTGGCCGTCGACCGACCGTTTTTCGCCAGGTGCCGGGCGATGCCTGTGCGGGTGCGGGGTACCCGCCGCGCAGTTGTCTCCGCCAGTTGGGAATCGCCGACATGACAACCGTGCACAAGTCAGAGTCCGCCCGGGCCGGGCGCCTCAACGCCCGGCGGTCGTTGATGAGGGCGCAACGGCAACAGATCATCGGGTTGCTGCTGATCGTCAGCGCACTGGTGCTGTTCGTCGCTCCCTGGATCGCGGGATACCCCGACACTGCCAAGGACGCCCACCGGAACGAGCTGGGCGTCGGGGTGATCGTGCTGATGATCGCGATGGCCCGGTTCATCTGGTACCCGGGGAAGTGGCCCGATCTCGCCGTGCTGCTGGCCGGGGCGTGGATGGTCGCCGCCCCGTGGGCGCTCAGTCTCCAGAAGACAGCGGTGTTCGACGGCACACAGGTGATCGACGTGGCCGTGGGGACCGTCCTGATGGTGCTCGTCGGCATCTCCTTGCTGATGCTGAAACTGTCGAAGCACCACGACACCCACCGGTAGCCCACCGCCGGAGCACTCACCTCACTCGGTGCGATCGTCGCCGGTTCGTCCGTGGCGGGAACCGGCGTACGCGGAGTCGCGGAGGCGGCGCAGCCGCTCGGTGGGGTGCAGACCGGTCAGGTTGTGGGCGTACGGGTCGAAGGGGACGGTGCGGGAGGCCGGAGCGGTGCGCACGGCCTCCAGGCTCAGGGTGGCGAAGGTGCGCCAGGGCTCGTCCGGGGCGGCCGCCCGCAGTTCGAACCGGACGGGCCGGCGGGCGAGCTCCTGCCACAGGGTCGGCCGCACGTCGCCCCGGCGCCCGTCGAGGCCGTGCACCGGGAAGGCCGCCAGCACGCGCTCGCGTTCACCCACCCGGTACGACAGCAGGGTCGAGTACGGGCCCGTCAGGGCGTCGGGCCGCGGAAGAGGCAGATGGCGGGCGAACCGGCCGGGACGGCTGGACGTGAACAGCAGGTCGAGCGCGCTGCCCGGCCCGTCGGGATCCTCGACGCGGACGGCCAGCCCCAGGCCGTCCGGCAGCCCCCGGGGCAGACCCAGGGCCCGCGACCAGCGCACCGTCACCCGGTAGGAGCCGGGCCGGTCCAGCCACGGCACACCCCACTCGGTGCCCGAGCGGGCGGCAACGGTCAGCGTCCCCGTGCACAGCACCCCGTGCGGGTGCAGGGCCGGTGCCGACCGCCACCGGGCCAGGCGTTCGGCGACTCCGTGAGCGACCCGGCTGATGATCATGCGAACCTCAGGGCTGGGGGCGGATGACAGCGCGGACGCAGCCGTCGGTCTTCTCCTTGAACATGTCGTACGCCGTCGGCGCCCGGTCGAGCGGAAGGGTGTGGGTCGCCAGGTGGGACGTCCTGATCTCGCCGGCGGCCATCCGTTCCAGGAGCATGGGGATGTACCGCTGCCCGTGCATCTGCGCGCCGCGCACGGTGAGCCCCTTGTTGATCACCGCGCCGAGAGGGAACTTGTCGACGGCACCCGCGAAGACGCCCAGAACGAAGACGGTGCCGGCCTTGCGGCAGGCGTGGACGGCCTGGCGTACGGCGGTGGGCCGGTCGGTCTGGAGGCGCAGCTGCTGCTTGGCCTGGTCGTACAGGTGCATCGGTCCGTCGCTGTGGGCTTCCATGCCGACGGCTTCGATGCACACGTCGGGGCCGCGTCCGCCGGTGCGTTCGCGTAGTTCCGCGGCGACATCGGTGGTCGTGTAGTCGATGGTCTCCGCGCCCACGTACCGCTCGGTCATGGCCAGCCGTTCGGGGATGCGGTCGATGGAGATGACCCGCTCGGCGCCCTTCAGGACCGCCGCCCGGGCGGCCATCTGCCCCACGGCGCCGCAACCCCAGACGGCGACCACGTCACCGGGCTTCACCCCGCCCAGGTCGGCGCCCATCCAGCCGGTGGGCACCGAGTCGGAGAGGAACAGGGCGCTGGTGTCGTCGATGCCCTCGGGGACCTTGAAGGCGCCGTAGTCGGCGAAGGGCACGCGGACGTACTCGGCGTGGCTGCCGCGCAGTCCGCCCATGGCGTGCGAGTAGCCGAAGATGCCGGCGGACTCGTAGCCGAAGAGGGCCTGGCCGATACCGGGGTTGGTGTTGCTGTTGTCGCACAGGGACCACAGGTCGTTGGCGCAGTACCAGCAGCGTCCGCAGCCGACGAAGGAGCAGACTACGACCCGGTCGCCGACCGCGTGCCTGCGCACCGCGGACCCGGTCTCCACGACCTCGCCGACGAACTCGTGGCCGATCACGTCACCGGCGCGCATCGCCGGGATGTAGCCGCCGATGAGGTGCAGGTCGGAGCCGCAGGTGGTGCCCGCGATCAGCCGCACGATGACGTCCTGGTCGTTGCGCAGCTCCGGATCGGGGACCTGCTCGACGGACAGCTTGTTCACGCCTTCCCAGCACAACGCCTTCACAGCACTCCCTCCCCGCCGGAGCGACGGGTGAACACCTCGACCAGCCGGCCGCCCGCTGTGGGGCGGGTCGTGGGCGGGGCATCGGGCTGCAGCACCTCACCGGCCTCCAGCAGGGACTTGGCGTCACGCAACGCGCGCCGCAGCTCCTGACGCGGGTCCTGCCCGGCCAGGCGCGCGGGCACCGAGGTGGACGCGGCAGGCACGGGCTCGGTGAACCGTGCGGCCAGTTCCGTGCCGCGGTCGCCCGGCGCCGGCCGGATCCGCACGTCGATCCGTTCCGCCAACTCGTCCAGGGGCGGTGGCAGCTTCCCCTCCGACCCCACGTCCGTGGGCGGCCGGTTGATGGTCACGGTGAGCCAGCGGTCGCCCGCCCGCTCGTCGCTCCGGTGCGCCGACCGGGACCGCCGCACAGCCGCCGCCCCGGCGGCCACGACCGGAACCGCCCACCACAGCTTCTTCATCGAACGCCCTCCGCTCCGGTGCCCCGGCGGCCACCGTCGGGCGTCGGGTTTCCGTGGCCATCCGCATGAAACGGTGACGACCGGGGCAAACCGTGGGCGCGAGTGCGCGGAACCCTCCCGCATGCCACCCGCCCCGCTGGAACGCGCGGCCGTCCGGCCTGCGCCCGACCGTGTGCGGGCGCGGTCGGATCAGCCTTTGCCCATGGCTTTGCGGACGGTGTCCTTGGTGCGGTCCATGAGCGCGGCGACGGGGCCCAGGGCCATGTTCTTCGCCGCGGACTCGACGCCCGGGTGGGGCCGGGTGGGAGCCATGGCCTCGGCGGCCTTGATGGCCTTGGCCATCGCGGCCAGGTCGGTGACGTCGGTGCTGCGGCGGATGTGCGTGAACTCGTAACGTTCCTCGGCCCGGGCGTGGGCCTGGACGTCCGCACGCAGCCTGAGCAGCTGAGGCATGAACTGCGGGTCGTCGGTGTCCATCTCGTCGAGGGCGGCCAGCGTCTCCTTGGCCGCCTTCTCCTCCGCGAGACGGTCCTTCACCACCTGCTCGCCACCGGAAAAGCCCTGCCGGGCGAAGGGGTGGACGACCTCTTCCTCGGCGGTCTCGTGCACGGCCAGCAACCGCACCAGGCGGCGGAAGGCGTCCCGGCGTTCCTCACCGCTGGTGGCCTCGACCTCGTCGAAGAGGTTGCGGATGTCGCCGTGCTGGCGCATCAGCAGCGCCACCACGTCGTCGTCCTTCGCCCGGTCGTCCCCGGCGTGCGGCGTGTGCAGCTCGGACATCCCGGCCTCCTACTTCTCGCGCTGCGCGGGATCGGGGTGCTCGCCCTCGGTCTGCACGCGGTACTCGCGACCGAACATCTCGTCGTGCTCGGCCATGACCCGGTCGCTCGGCGGTGCCTCCCCGCCGTGGATCTGCTCCTGCATCTTCTCGAACCGCTCGTGCGCCTCGCGCACGTAACCGGCGCCCAGCGTCGTCAGGTCCATCTGGGTGTCGAGCAGTTCCCGCAGATAGCCCTTGTTCGGCTCGAAGGTGAGCACGTTGGGCAGCTCGGGGGCCAGCACCGAGGCGGGATCGCGGCCGTCGTGCCGGCGCATCAGGTCGCAGGCGGCGTGCAGGTGCTCCAGCTCCATGTTCAGGTGCAGCTCCCAGATCGCCTTGACCTTGGGGTCGCTCTCCTGCTCCATGAAGGAGTAGTACAGGTAGCACTCGTTGTACTCGTGATTGACCAGCTGCTCCCACCACGTCTCGCCCGGGTCCACGAGGGACTCGTAGTGCGTGACGTGCTCCTCCTCGATCAGCCCGATCTCCTGGTAGAGCTGACGGGCGATCGGCTCCATGTAGGTCGGACCGGTGTTCATGTAGAAGTTCATGGTCTGCTGCTCCGCCGACATGATCGTCAGCGCGTGCAGCTTGGACAGCGGGTCGGTCCGGTCCTTCGCGTACGGGTCGCGGACGTTGTCGACCGGGTCGCGGTGGTGGAACCGGGTGGGCCGGCCGGGCATCACCTCGGTCAGGTCGTCGACGATCGCCTCCGCCTTGCGGTGCTCGATCATCTCGTACAGGTTCGCGTACCGGTACAGGTGGTCGAAGTCCTCCAGCACACCGAACTCGTACGCCTGCCTCAGGTACGGGTCCGGCTCCATCCGTGCCACCCACGCCGTCAGGTCCACGGCCACCTGCTCGTAGGCGATCGTCGTCTCCAGTACCGAGGAGACACCCGGGAGCAGCCAGTTCACGACCTTCTGCTGCTGCGCCTCGATGTACCGCACCCGCGCCAGCTGCCGCTTGACCTCGGGGTCGACCGTGTTGCGGGCGAGCTGGTGGCTGAACAGGATCGCCTCCACCTCGATCCCGTTCATCGTGATGATCCGGCACCGGGTGTACGGGTCGCAGTGGTCCGGGTCGATCGGGTCCACGTTCAGCTCACGCCAACTGCGGAGCTGACGGTCCAGCGGGATGCCCCGCTGCTCCAGGGGATTGAACGTCATGGAGGGTGCCTCCTGAGGACGAGGGGGACTCGTGCGCCGCTGGGGTACCCCGTTTCGGGCGACGAGCGCAGACGCGGTCCTCAGTCTGTTCACGACGGGCGCTTTCCAGCCACCGCACACACCCTTCAGGCGGCACGGTTCCCTCCTGCTGGGTCAACGGAGCGGGCAGACGCCGTGCTCGTCGGCGAGCGTGTCCTCGTTTCGCCTCGCCGGACCGGACGGCACGGTGGCAGGCGACAGGCGACGGCGACCGCCCGCCACCGCGGGCGTCAGCGGCGGTAGGGGTCGGGTGGGCGGACGCCTCTGTGCTACCCCAGCACAACCCATGTGCCGTCAATGTGCCCTGGTCGCCCGACGGCTCCTGGCCGACACGCAAAAGGGCGAGGTCCGAAGACCCCGCCCGAATCCCGCGAACCCTCAGGTCGGACCAGCTCAGGGCCAGACCAGGCAATAAGCCTGATGCCCCGCCTCGTGCAGCCGGTGGCTGAAGTCCTGCCATTCGTGGAGCAGTTGGTAGACGTTGAACGCGTCGCGCGGGCCGCCGCGGTCCGGGACCGTGGACCAGATGAACGCCGCCGCGCCGACCGCTTCCTCGCCTATGCCGCGCAGGGGGTCGACGACGGTCATGGGGAGCTTCACGACCGCGTAGTCCGGGTGCAGGACGACCAGTTCCAGCGGCGGGACCTTGTGCAGGGGGACGCCCTCGATGCCCGTGAGGACCATCGCGGCCATCGTTTCCGGCTTGATCTTGGTGAACATGCCGTTCATGCCGAGCTCGTCGCCGCCGAGTTCCTCGGGGCGCATCGAGATCGGGACGCGGGCCGCGGTGGCGCCGTCCGGCGCGCCGAAGTACTTGTACGTCACCCCCACCCGACCACCATTCCTGCTCCCCGCCCCTCGCAGAGGGCCGATCCGCCGGTCGATCCGCTCGGACTCGTGCGGGACGCCGCGTGCCTGGCGGGCCTCGTCCGTACTGTCCGTGCCGTTAGCGTTCTCCGCTTCGCGCCGGTGCCTTCCCCGCCGGGCACGTCGAGGACCCAGGTCGTCAGTCCCCTCGCCCAGTCCGCCACCGCGATGCATATCTCCACCCGACTGCTTTTCTAGGACGCGTGGCCCCCGCCGCGCAACCCGATCATCGTGTCAGTGACCTCCCCCACGGCCGCCCGCCGAAACGTGCGGTGAAACATCTGCCCGCGGGATCTTCGCAGCCTCCGGCCGGCCCGGCCGTGTGAGCTGTGTGTCTCGACGCCAGTTTCGCAGATCACGGCGGATCGGGGGCCCGATGCCCGAGGCCGCCCCTGGCCTACCCTGAACACGTCACTCGCACCCGTAGCCCGGCACCGGCCGGGACGTCGGAGAAGGTCGGAGAAGTCGCAGGTCATGAGCGAACTGCCATATTCATACGAAGCCCCCGCCTCGCAGGCGCTGTTCGACCGTGCCGCGGCCGTCACTCCCGGAGGCGTGAACTCGCCGGTGCGCGCCTTCCGCGCCGTCGGCGGTACGCCCCGGTTCATGGTGTCCGGCAGCGGTCCGTATCTGACCGACGCCGACGGACGGGAGTACGTCGACCTGGTCTGTTCCTGGGGGCCGATGATCCTCGGGCACGCCCACCCCGAGGTAATCGCCGCCGTCCAGGAGGCCGTCGCGCGCGGTACGTCGTTCGGTACGCCCGGTGAGGGCGAGGTCGCGCTCGCGGAGGAGATGGTCGCCCGGATCGAGCCGCTGGAGCAGGTGCGGCTGGTGTCCAGCGGGACCGAGGCCACCATGTCAGCGATCCGGCTCGCCCGCGGGTTCACACAGCGCACCAAGGTGATCAAGTTCGCCGGCTGCTACCACGGCCACGTCGACTCGCTGCTCGCCTCCGCCGGCTCCGGTGTCGCCACGTTCGCGCTGCCCGACACCCCGGGTGTCACCGGCGCGCAGGCCGGCGACACCATCGTGCTGCCGTACAACGACCTGGAGGCCGTGCACGCCGCGTTCGCCGCGCACCCGGGTGAGATCGCCTGCGTGATCACCGAGGCGTCGCCGGGCAACATGGGCGTCGTCCCGCCGCAGCCCGGGTTCAACCAGGGGCTGAAGGACGCGTGCGCCGCGAACGGCGCGCTGTACATCTCCGACGAGGTCATGACCGGCTTCCGTACCAGCCGCGCCGGCTGGTACGGCGTCGACGGGGTGCGGCCCGACCTGATGACCTTCGGCAAGGTGATGGGCGGCGGCTTCCCGGCCGCGGCCTTCGGCGGGCGGGCCGACGTCATGGCGCACCTCGCCCCGGCCGGGCCCGTCTACCAGGCCGGCACCCTCTCCGGGAACCCGGTCGCCACCGCCGCCGGTCTCGCCCAGCTGCGGCTGCTCGACGACGCCGCGTACGAGCAGGTGAACGCCGTCTCGGCGCGGATCCAGTCCCTCGTCACCGAGGCGCTGACCAAGGAGGGCGTGGCGCACACGCTGCAGAACGCCTCCAACATGTTCTCCGTGTTCTTCACCGACCGGCCGGTGCGCAACTACGAGGACGCCAAGGCGCAGGAGTCGTTCCGCTTCACCGCCTTCTTCCACTCCCTGCTGGCGAACGGCGTCTACCTGCCGCCGTCGTCCTTCGAGTCGTGGTTCGTGTCCACCGCGCACGACGAGCGGGCCCTTCAACGGATCGCCGACGCCCTTCCGGCGGCGGCCCGGGCGGCGGCGGAGGCGACGGCGTGAGCACCGTGAAGAAGGACGACGTCACCGTCGTCCACCTGATGCGGCACGGCGAGGTGGAGAACCCCGACGGCATCCTGTACGGGCGGCTGGCCGGCTACCACCTCTCCGAGCTGGGCCGGCGCATGGCCGACCGGGTCGCCGAGCACCTCGCCCCGCGCGACATCGTGCACGTCGGCGCCTCGCCGCTGGAGCGGGCCCAGGAGACGGCCGAGCCGATCGCCAAGGCGCACGGCCTGGACATCGCCACCGACGACCGGCTGATCGAGGCCGCGAACGTCTTCCAGGGCAAGACGTTCGGCATCGGCGACGGCGCGCTGCGCCGCCCGGGCAACTGGCGGCACGTCGTCAACCCGTTCAAGCCGTCCTGGGGCGAGCCGTACGTCGACCAGGTCATCCGCATGATGGGCGCGCTGAACGCGGCCAAGGACGCGGCCCGCGGACACGAGGCGGTGCTAGTCAGCCACCAGCTGCCGATCTGGATCGTGCGCTCCTACGTCGAGAAGCGGCGGCTGTGGCACGACCCGCGCAAGCGGCAGTGCACGCTGGCGTCGCTGACCACCTTCACCTACCAGGGCGACCGGATCGTCTCCGTCGGCTACAGCGAGCCGGCCCGCGACCTCGTCCCCGCGCACCTGCTGGCCGGCGCCAAGCCGGTGAAAGGGAAGGGGAAGGCGTTCGGAGCGTGATCGCGGTCGCCGCGCCGAGGGTGATCGCGGTCGCCATGCCCCGGCGTGATTCCGGGCGCCACGCCGAGCGTGATCCCGGTCGCCACGCCGGGCGGGGTGCCGGCCGCCACACCGGAGCGTGATGGCGGTCGCCACGCCGAGGGTGATCGCGGTCGCCATGCCGAGGCGTGATCCCGGTCGCCGCGCCGGGACGTGATCCCGGTCGCCACGCCGAGCGTGATCGCGGTCGCCATGCCGAGGCGTGATTCCGGGCGCCACGCCGAGCGTGAGCCCGGTCGCCGCGCCGAGGCGTGAGCCCGGTCGCCGCGCCCGGGGACATGATCCCCGGGCCCCGCGCCGTGCCCCGCAAACGCTTCCTCGCGAAACCTCCGCAATTGGCGGGAACCCGCGCCTCCGTCGCGTCCTCTGAGTGAGTGACCACCAGAGGACGTGACGATCGGACTTGTCATGCGCGCTCTCACTCGCAGAGGAATGCTCGGGCTCGGCGCGGGTGCCGCGGCCGCCGTGTCACTGGCCGGCTGCGGCGGCCACACTGGTCCGGACGGCGCCGCGCACGCCGGCGGTTCCGGCGCGGACGGCGACGGCCGGCCCGGGGCGCCGGAGCCCGCCCCGACGAAGACGGCCCGCCCGATCGGCGACGGCTCCACCTCCTTCACCGGCAAGCAGCCCCACCAGCCCGGCCCTCCGGTGCCGCTGGAGCCGGGGCAGGCGCCGCCGCAGTTCGTGGTCTTCTCCTGGGACGGCGCCGGCGAGGTGGGCAACGGGCTCTTCCCACGCTTCCTGGACCTCGCCCGGGAGCACGGCGCGCACATGACGTTCTTCCTCTCGGGCCTGTATCTGCTGCCCGAGTCGAAGAAGCGCCTCTACGACCCGCCGAACAACCCGCGCGGCGCCTCCGACATCGGCTACCTCACCGACGACCACATCAAGGACACGCTGCGGAACCTGCGCCGCGCCTGGCTCGACGGGCACGAGATCGGCACCCACTTCAACGGCCACTTCTGCGCCGGAACCGGCAGCGTCGGCAACTGGACGCCGCAGCAGTGGCGCAGCGAGATAGATCAGGCCAAGTCGTTCGTGAAGCAGTGGCGGACCAACTCCGGCTGGACCGACGTGGAGTCCCTGCCCTTCGACTACGACAAGGAGCTGGTCGGCGGACGCACGCCGTGCCTGCTCGGCCAGGACGGCCTGCTGCCCGCCGCCCGCGAGCTGGGCTGGCGCTACGACGCCTCCTCGCCGGGCGGGCGTCAGGTCTGGCCGGTCAAGAAGCAGGGCATATGGGACCTTCCGCTCCAGCAGATACCGTTCCCCGGACGCTCCTTCGAGGTCCTGTCGATGGACTACAACATGCTCGCCAACCAGTCGCTCAACTCGACCAACGCCCCGGCCCACAACCACCCGGCCTGGCGGCGGCAGGCGGCCCAGGCGTACATATCCGGATTCCGGCGGGCGTACGAGACGAACCGGGCGCCGTTCTTCGTCGGCAACCACTTCGAGCAGTGGAACGGCGGCATCTACATGGACGCCGTCGAGGAGGCGCTCCGGCACATCGCGCGGGAGAAGGAGAAGGGCGGTGACGTGAGGCTCGTCTCCTTCCGGCAGTTCACCGACTGGCTGGACGCGCAACGGCCCGAGGTGCTCGACCGGCTGCGCACCCTGGACGTCGGCCAGGAACCGGCCGGTGGCTGGAAGGACTTCCTGAACGACGGGGGCGCCGGGGGCGCCACGGCCGGGACGGAAGCGCCGAACGCCGCCTGATATGCGGGTTTCCGCCCGCACGGGGGGTGCGCAAGATCCCCAGAACGGGCATGCGAAACTTTTCACATGAGTGCCGCCAGCCGCGCCCCCCAGCGCTCGAACCGCACCACCCGCGCCCTCCGCGTACGCCGCCGCGCCACCCTGGCCGCCGGTGCCGTCGCGGCCGCACTGCTCGTCTCGGCGTGCGGCTCGGGCGGAACGTCCGGCGGAGGCGGCGACACCAACTTCGTCACGGGCAGCGACGGCATCGCCACGGTCGCCAAGGGCGAGCGCGACGCCGCCCCCGACCTGTCCGGCGAAACCCTCGAGGGCGAGCAGCTGGACGTCGCCGACTACCGGGGCAAGGTCGTCGTCCTCAACGTCTGGGGCTCCTGGTGCAACCCGTGCCGCGCGGAGGCCAAGTACTTCGCCAAGGTGTCCGAGGAGTACGCCGACAAGGGCGTGCAGTTCATCGGCATCAACACCCGGGACACCAGCACCGGCGCCGCCCTCGCCTTCGAGAAGGACTTCGGCATCACCTACCCGAGCCTGTACGACCCCACGGGCCGACTGATGCTCCGCTTCGAGAAGGGCACCCTCAACCCGCAGGCCATCCCCTCCACCCTGATCCTGGACCGCGACGGGAAGATCGCCGCGCGCACGCTCTCCCCGCTCAGCGAGGAACGCCTGCTGAAGATGCTCGACCCGGTCGTCGCGGAGAAGTGACGTGACGGCCCTGCACACGCTCGCCGCCGAGACGGGCTACAACGGCACGGTGCTCAACGGCGCCCTGCTGGTCGCCCTGCCCGTCGCGCTCCTCGGCGGGCTCGTCTCCTTCTTCTCGCCCTGCGTGCTGCCCCTGGTCCCCGGCTACCTCTCCTACGTCACCGGCGTCTCCGGCACCGACCTGGCCGAGGCCCGGCGCGGCCGGATGGTCGCCGGCGCCTCGCTGTTCGTGCTCGGCTTCACCGCCGTGTTCGTCTCCGGCGGCGCCTTCTTCGGCTACTTCGGACAGACGCTGCAGGAGCAGTCCGGTGTGCTGTCCAAGGTGCTCGGCGTCCTGATGATCCTCATGGGTGTCTTCTTCATGGGCCTGATGCCCTGGCTCACCCAGCGCGAGTTCCGCTTCCACAAGCGCCCGGCGACCGGACTGGTCGGCGCCCCCGTCCTCGGCGCCCTGTTCGGCATCGGCTGGACCCCCTGCATCGGCCCCACGCTCGCCTCCGTACTGACCCTCTCCGCACAGCAGGAGAGCGCGGGACGCGGCGCGATCCTGACCGTCGCGTACTGTCTGGGGCTGGGCGTGCCCTTCGTGCTCGCCGCCGTGGCCTTCCGCAAGGCGCTCGGCGCCTTCGGCTGGATCAAGCGGCACTACGTCTGGGTGCTGCGGATCGGCGGCACCATGATGATCGTGACCGGTGTGCTGCTGCTGACCGGCGCGTGGGACAGCCTCGTGGCGCAGATGCAGACCTGGTCCAACGGCTTCACTGTGGGGATCTGACCCGATGAGCGACACCACGACCGACACGACCCCGGCGACCGGTGAGGACCAGGACCTCGGCGCCGCCGGCGCCCAGCTGTCCACCGCCCCCAGGGAAGAGCCGCCGAACCTGCCCGCCCTCGGCGTCGTCGGCTGGGCCCGCTGGTTCTGGCGGCAGCTCACCTCCATGCGGGTCGCACTGCTGCTGCTCCTGCTGCTGTCGCTCGGCGCGATCCCCGGCTCGCTGATCCCGCAGACCGGCATCGACGAGACCAAGGTCGCCGACTTCCGCGACCAGCACGACATCCTCGCGCCGATCTACGACAAGCTCGGCCTCTTCAACGTCTACAGCTCGGTGTGGTTCTCGGCGATCTACATCCTGCTGTTCGTCTCCCTCATCGGCTGCATCGTGCCCCGCACCTGGCAGTTCGTGGGCCAGCTACGCGGCCGCCCGCCCGGCGCGCCCCGGCGGCTGACCCGGCTGCCCGCGCACACCACCTGGCGCACCGAGGCCGAACCCGAGCAGGTCCGCGCCGCCGCCCTCGACCTGCTGAAGAAGCGCCGCTTCCGCGCCCATGTCGTCGGTGACGCCGTCGCCGCCGAGAAGGGCTATCTGCGCGAGGTCGGCAACCTGCTCTTCCACATCGCGCTGATCGTGATGCTGATCGCGTTCGCCTGGGGCCAGTTGTTCAAGTCCGAGGGCAACAAGCTGATCGTCGAGGGCGACGGCTTCTCCAACACGCTCACCCAGTACGACGACTTCAAGTCCGGCAACCTCTTCACCAACGACGACCTGGTGCCGTTCAGCTTCGACGTGAAGGAGTTCACCGGCACCTACGAGCGCAGCGGCCCCAACAAGGGCACCCCGCGCACCTACGAGTCCGAGGTCACCTACACCGAGGGCGCCGACGGCGCGCGGAAGTCGGCACTGATCGAGGTGAACAAGCCGCTGGAGATCGGCGACGCCAAGGTCTACCTGGTCAGCCACGGCTACGCGCCCGTCGTCACCGTCCGCGACGGCAAGGGGAAGATCGTCTACCAGGACGCGGTGCCGCTGCTGCCGCTCGACGCCAACGTCACCTCCTCCGGCGTCGTCAAGGTCCTCGACGGCTACCGCAACCCCGACGGCAAGAAGGAGCAGCTCGGCTTCAACGCCTTCTTCGTGCCCACCTTCGGCGGTTCGGCCAGCGGCACGATGCTCTCCCAGTTCCCGGCGCTGGACTATCCGGTGCTCGCCCTGTCCGCCTACCACGGCGACCTGAAGGCCGACTCCGGCATTCCGCAGAGCGTGTACCAGATGGACAAGAGCAAGATGAAGGAGTTCAAGGACGCCAAGGGCGAGCTGTTCAAGAAGCTGCTCATGCCCGGCGAGACCATGACCCTCCCGAACGGCGCCGGCTCGGTCACCTTCGAGAAGGACATCAAGGAGTGGGCCGGCTTCCAGGTCGTCCAGGAGCCGGGCGGCGGCTGGGCGCTGGCCGGCGCGGTCGTCGCGATCGCCGGACTCGCCGCCTCCCTGTTCATCCAGCGCCGCCGCGTCTGGGTGCGCGCCGTCGAGGGCCCCGACGGCGTCACCGTCGTCGAGATGGCCGGGCTCGGCCGCAGCGAGTCCGCCAAGGTGCCCGAGGAACTCGGCGAACTCGCCGAACTCATCTACGACCGGGCGCCGGGCGCCCCCGACCCGCGACCGGACGACGACACGACGTCCGGCCCCACCGACACCGACACCGACACCGATCCGGAAGCCGTTCCTGCCGAAGGGGCTGAGCAGCAGTGACTCTCGCCGCCGCGACCAACGAGAACCTCGCGGAGATCAGCAATGTGCTGATCTACTCCGCGATGGCGGTCTACACCCTGGCGTTCTTCGCGTACATCGCGGAGTGGCTCCTCGGCAGCCGCAGCAAGGTCGCCCGCACCGCGTCCGCCCTCACCCCGGCGGCCGAGCCGAGGAAGGTGCCGGCCGTCACCGTCAACCAGGCCGGCGGCACCGCCGTACTGGAGCGGCCCAAGGTCGTCGTACGGGCCGCGAGCGGGACCCGGGACGTGCCGGACGGGCCCGGCGCGCACGGCGGTGACGAGCAGGGCGACCTCTACGGCCGGATCGCCATCTCCCTCACCGTGCTGGCGTTCGCGCTGGCGTTCGGCGGGGTGCTCACCCGCGCGCTGTCCGTGGAGCGGGCGCCGTGGGGCAACATGTACGAGTTCAACATCACCTTCTCCACGACCGCGGTCGGCGTGTACCTCCTGCTGCTGGCGCTGAAGAAGAACGTGCGCTGGCTCGGACTGTTCCTGACCACCACGGTCCTGCTCGACCTCGGTCTCGCCGTCACCGTCCTGTACACCGAGAGCGACCAGCTGGTCCCCGCGCTCCACTCGTACTGGCTGTACATCCACGTCTCCACGGCGATCCTGTGCGGCGCGGTGTTCTACGTCGGCGCGTTCGGCGTGCTCATGTACCTCTTCAAGGACTCCTACGAGAACAAGCTCGCGAACGGCGGCAGGCCCGGCACCTTCGCCACGTCCGTCCTGGAGCGGCTGCCCGCCTCCGCCTCGCTGGACAAGTTCGCCTACCGCGTCAACGCGGCCGTCTTCCCGCTGTGGACGTTCACGATCATCGCGGGCGCCATCTGGGCCGGCGACGCCTGGGGCCGCTACTGGGGCTGGGACCCCAAGGAGGTCTGGTCCTTCATCACCTGGGTTGCCTACGCCGGTTACCTGCACGCCCGCGCCACCGCCGGCTGGAAGGGCCGCAAGGCCGCCTACCTGGCCCTGCTCGCCTTCGGCTGCTGGCTGTTCAACTACTACGGCGTCAACATCTTCGTCTCCGGCAAGCACTCCTACGCCGACGTCGGCCTGGGCGCGCTCCAGTCCGTGGGCTTCTGACAGACCGCGTACCACCGAGGCCGGTTGCCGTGACCCAGGTCACGGGAACCGGCCTTCGTCGTGCGGCACACGGCGGCCGGTCGCGTTCCACAGCTGTGGGCTTCGGCCGACGAAGTCGGTCAGCATGACCTGAATCGTGCACGCTCACTCGCACGGGTGAACATCACCGGCAATCCGGATATCGACTGCCGTACCTCCCTTACGCTCGTCGCACATTCACACGTCATATGCACGAAGCAGGAATCGCATGGTCAGCCCGCCCCATGAGGCGATGCACCGCATCTTCCAACACGATCCAGGACTCTTCAGCCGTGTCTCCCGCTACCTCGGCGTCGACATGCCGCCTCCCGTCAAAGCGACCGCGCTGCCGACCGACCTGACGGAAACCATCCCCGTCGAACGACGTGTCGACACGCTCCTGCGCCTGGAGACCGCGGAGCGGGACGCGTTCCTGCTGGCCGTCGAGGCACAGGGCAGGAAGCATCCGGACAAGCCGGCGGCCTGGGCGTACTACGCCGCCCACCTGTGGACGAAGTACAAGCTGCCCACGGCCCTCCTGGTCGTCTGCCAGGACCACGCCACCGCCAGATGGGCCCAGCAGCCAGTGAGCAGCGGGCCACCCCAGATGCCCACGCTCACCCTTCGCCCCCTGGTCGCCGGCCCGCACAACATGCCGGTCATCACCGACCCGGAGGAGGCCCGCGCCGATCTCGTCCTGGCCAGCCTGGCGGCCATCACCCACGCCGCCGAGCCGGTCATCAATGGAATACTGAAGGCCCTGTCCACCGCGTTGCGGGACACACAGGAATCCATCGCGGACCCCATCATCGAATTCACCGCACAGGGCCTGGCGAGGAGCCCGGCCAAGCACCTCTGGAGGAATCTGGTGGCTGTGGACCTTTCCTTCTACAAGTCGTACATCGCCGAGGAAATCCGCGACGAGGGCCGTGAGCAGGGCCGCGAGCAGGGCCGCGAGCAGGGCCGTGAGCAGGGTTGTGCCCAGCGTGGTGCGGAGGACGTGCTGCTGGTCCTGGAGCAGCGGGGTCTTGAGGTGTCGGAGGGGGTGCGGGGGCGGATCATGGAGTGTCAGGATCCGGAGGTGCTGCGCCGTTGGCTCGCGCGTGCCGTCAGCGCGCCGGTCGCGGAGGAGATCTTCGGCGAGGAGTGACCCGCCGCACCTCCACTGCCGCGGCTCGGGGCGGCGCGCAGGGCCGCCCGCGACGCTTCCCCGGCCGGAGAGACGCCGGACGCGAACCTGAGGCGCGGGGCGCGGCGGGTCAGGCCCCGTCGCGCCCGCCGTCCTCCGGCTTGTCGTCCTTGTCCCTGCCCTGATCCTCGTCGAGCGACTTCAGGAAATCGGGGTTGTCGTCCGGCGCCACCCACTGCCGCCGCCCGCCGCCGCGGCTCCACGCGGAGCCGATCGCGCCGCCCGCGCCCGCCGGGTGCCGCTTCTTGCCCGCGATGATCCAGGAGATCGAACCGACCAGCGGGAACACCAGCACGAGGATCGCCCACAGCGGCTTGGGCATGTGCCGGATGTCGTCTTCCTCGGTGCTGATGCAGTCGATGAAGGCGTACACGCTCAGGGCCAGCGGCACGAGGAACATCAGCACCCGCAGCATGGGCCTCTCCAGCGAAAGCGGTGGGCGGTACAGGGCCAGGGTAACCGCTCGGGGATACTTGACCGCATGGCTTACGACGATCTTCGCTCCCTGCTCAGGGCGCTGGAGCGCGAGGGCGACCTCAAGCGCATCAAGGCCGAGGTCGACCCGTATCTGGAGGTCGGTGAGATCGTCGACCGGGTGCAGAAGGCCGGCGGTCCCGCCCTGCTCTTCGAGAACGTGCGCGGCTCGCGCATGCCCCTGGCGATGAACGTGTACGGCACCGACCGCCGCCTGCTGAAGGCGCTGGGGCTGAAGTCGTACGCGGAGATCTCCGACAAGATCGGCGGACTGCTCAAGCCGGAGCTGCCGCACGGCTTCGTCGGGGTGCGCGAGGCCTTCGGCAAGCTCGGCGCGATGACGCACGTACCGCCGAAGAAGGTCAAGGACGCGCCCGTGCACGAGGTCGTGCTGCGCGGCGAGGACGTCGACCTCGACGAGCTCCCGGCGCTGTTCACCTGGCCCAAGGACGGCGGCTCCTTCTTCAACCTGGGCCTGACCCACACCAAGGACCCCGAGACCGGCATCCGCAACCTCGGCCTGTACCGCCTCCAGCGCCACGACAAGCGCACCATCGGCATGCACTGGCAGATCCACAAGGACAGCCGCAACCACTACCAGGTGGCCGCGCGCCGCGGTGAGCGGCTGCCCGTCGCCATCGCCTTCGGCTGCCCGCCGGCCGTGACGTACGCGTCCACCGCGCCGCTGCCCGGTGACATCGACGAGTACCTGTTCGCCGGGTTCGTGCAGGGCAAGCGGATCGAGATGGTCGACTGCAAGACCGTCCCGCTCCAGGTGCCGGCGCAGGCGGAGGTCGTCCTGGAGGGCTGGCTTGAGCCGGGCGAGATGCTGCCCGAGGGCCCGTTCGGCGACCACACCGGCTTCTACACGCCGCAGGAGCCCTTCCCCGCCCTGAAGATCGACTGCGTGACGATGCGGAAGCGTCCGCTGCTCCAGTCGATCGTGGTCGGCCGCCCGCCGACCGAGGACGGCCCGCTGGGCCGCGCCACGGAACGCTTCTTCCTGCCGCTGCTGAAGATCATCGTCCCGGACATCGTGGACTACCACCTGCCCGAGGCCGGCGGCTTCCACAACTGCGCGATCGTCTCGATCGACAAGAAGTACCCCAAGCACGCGCAGAAGGTCATGCACGCCATCTGGGGCGCCCACATGATGTCGCTGACCAAGCTGATCGTGGTCGTCGACTCCGACTGCGACGTGCACGACCTGCACGAGGTCGCCTGGCGGGCGCTCGGCAACACCGACTACGCCCGTGACCTCACCGTCGTCGAGGGCCCCGTCGACCACCTCGACCACGCCTCCTACCAGCAGTTCTGGGGCGGCAAGGCGGGCATCGACGCGACGAGGAAGTGGCCCGAGGAGGGGTACACGCGCGACGGCGGCTGGCCCGACATGGTCGAGTCCGACCCGCGGACGGCCGCCCTCGTCGACCGCCGCTGGAAGGAGTACGGACTGTGAGCCCCGCCGTGGCCGGACCGGCCCTGTTCATCGGCGGCGACACCGACTACGTGGCCCTGGTGCGCCCCGAACTCGACCCCGCCGACCCGGGCGTGCGGCGCGCCGCCGAGCAGGCGGGCGTCGCCCCGGAGGAACTCGCCGGCCCCGGTGACACCTGGGCGGTCCTCTACGAGTACGGCGGAGAGGGCGACGGCTTCGAGCTGCCCGGTGTGCGCGACGCGGAACCCGCCGACTTCGCCGAGCGGCTGCGCGCCGAACTCGCCGCGGCGAGCGGGCCGTTCACCGTCGACGGCGGCGCGGTCCTGCGGCTGGACGCCCGCCCGGCCGGGACGGACCGGTACGCCTTCACCGCACACCTCACCCCGCCCGCGGACGCCGGGACGCCGCTGACCGTGGAGACGGGCCCGCTGCCCGTGGCCGAGCTGCTGGCCGACCTCGACACGTTCCTCGGGAGCCTCGCATGATGACCACCGCCGACGGGATCGTGGGTCCGGGCCCGGCACCGCGGCCGACCGGGAAGGTGAAGGCCTTCCTCCGCCTGGTCATGATCGAGCACTCGGTGTTCGCGCTGCCCTTCGCCTACATCGCCGCGCTCACCGCGATGTACGAGTGGGACCGCAACATCCACTGGGGCCGGCTGCTGCTCGTCACCCTCGCCATGGTCGGCCTGCGCACCTTCGCCATGGCCGCCAACCGGATCATCGACCGCGAGATCGACGCCCGCAATCCGCGCACCGCGCACCGCGAACTGGTCACCGGCGCCGTGTCGGTGAAGCACGCCTGGACCGGCGCGCTCATCGCCCTCGTCGTCTTCCTGGGCGCGGCGGCGCTGCTCAACCCGCTCTGCCTGGCCCTCGCGCCGGTCGCCGTGATCCCGATGGTGGTGTATCCGTACGGCAAGCGGTTCACCCACTTCCCGCAGGCCATCCTCGGTCTCGCGCAGGCCATGGGCCCGGTCGGCGGCTGGCTGGCGGTCACCGGGTCGTGGTCCTGGGACGCGGCGGTCCTGGGTCTCGCGGTCGGCATCTGGATCGGCGGCTTCGACCTGATCTACGCCTGCCAGGACGTCGACACCGACCGGGAGATCGGCGTGAGGTCGGTCCCGGCCCGCTTCGGCATCCCGGCCGCCATCGTCGGCGCGCGGGTCTGCCACGCCGTCACGACGGCCCTGTTCGTCTGGTACGCGGTCCTCACCGGTGCCGGCGTCTTCTTCTGGCTGGGCCTGCTGATCGTCGCCGCCGCGTTCGTCTACGAGCACACCATCGTCCGCCCCCACGACCTGAGCCGCCTGAACCGGGCCTTCTTCAGCGTCAACGGCTTCATCGGCATCGCCCTGTTCGTGTGCGCGCTGCTCGACCTGCTGGTACGCGGCCTGACGCCGTGACGCACTCCGGCCGGCCCGCGGGCCCTGCTCGTGCCCGCGTCCGGCCGGACGGCGGACGGCGGACGGCGGCGGGTGGCGGTGCGGCGGCTCAGCCCTGCGGCTCCTGCGGCTTGGCGTCGACCTCGCGCAGGCCCTGGTCCCGGAGTTCCGTGCGGGCCTCCGTGCGGTGGCCGCGGGCGATGTAGTCCCGTACGACCGCCTCGACCGCGTCCTGCGGCGAGCCGGCGCCCGCCAGGACCATCACCTCCACCACGAGTTCGGCGTCGAGACTGACGTTCACCTTGGCCATCGTTTCCCCCCTCTTCGCCCTGTGACCGCACTGTAGCCGCCCCCGCGGGTCTCCGACCGGTCCTCGGCACGGACACGGACCGTCCACCGGTAGGCTCAAGATGTGAACGCAGGAGAAACGCCGCGCAAGCCTTGGATCGTGGGGGTGTCCGGGGCATCCGGGACGCCCTACGCAGCCGCTGTGCTGCGGGCGCTGCTCGCGGCGGGCGAGAGCGTGGACCTCGTCGTCAGCCGGGCCTCGCGGCTCACCCTGCTGGATGAGACCGGCATCTCCTTCCGTGACGCGCACTGGCGGGACGACCTGCGGGAATGGCTGTCCCGCGGCGCGGACGGGAAGCCGGACACCTTCACCGTCGACCTCGACGGCGTACGGCACTGGGCCGCCGGTGACCTCGCGGCCGGGCCGTCCTCGGGGTCGTACCCGAGCAAGGGCATGCTGATCGTGCCGGCCTCCACGGCCTGTGTGGCCGGGGTGGCGCTCGGACTGTCCAAGGACCTGCTGCAGCGGGCGGCGAGCGTGACCCTGAAGGAGGGACGCACGCTGGTGGTGGCCGTGCGGGAGACCCCGCTGAACGGCCAGACGCTGCGGCACCTGGTGACCCTGGACGACGCGGGCGCGCACGTGGTGCCCGCCTCCCCGGCCTTCTACGCGGGCGCGACGCACATCCAGGACCTGGTGGACTTCGTCGCCGGGCGGGTCCTCGACGCGGCGGGCGTCGAACACCGCCTCTACCGCCGCTGGCAGGGCGAACTCGGCGGTGGGTCCCGCACCGACTGAGCCCGCCGGCACGGCCGTACAGCACCACGCTTTTCAGGAACTTTCATACCTCTTCAGTGGAAGGCTTCGATTCGATGGACGCGGTGGACAGGCAGCTCATCCAGGCCCTCAGGGAGAACGGCCGGGCCTCCTACGCGGAGCTGGGACGCCTCGTCGGCCTGTCGGGCCCCAGCGTCACCGACCGCATCAACCGGCTGGAGGCGGCCGGTGTCATCACCGGCTACCGCGCCACCGTGGACGCCGCCTCGCTCGGCCTCGGCGTCACCGCGCTGATCGGCATCTCGCTGTCCGACGCCGCCGACCACGAGGACGTGGCGCAGCGGCTGCGGGACCTGAAGGAGATCGAGGACTGCTGGTTCATCGCCGGCGACGACTCGTTCATGCTGAAGGTGCGGGCCACCGACGTGGACGGCCTGGAGAAGATCATTCGCCGGCTGTCCGGCACCAAGGGCGTCTCCCGTACCCGTACCACCATCGTGCTCTCCACCAAGTGGGAGAACCGGGTCGGTGAGCTGCCCGAAGAGGTGCAGTGACCAGGCGCGGAGCGCCTTGTGGGGGTCCCCCCGCCCGAAGGGTGGGGGAGTACGGTTGACGGGGTCTGCCTGAAGAGATCGAAGAGCCGAGGGAAAGAGGGACGGCATGGACGTCGGGCTCAAGCGCGAGCTGGAGGAGAAGGTCCGGGCGGGTGTGCGGCTGACCCGTGAGGACGGCATCGCGCTGTACGAGTCGGACGACCTGGCCTGGCTGGGCGGGCTGGCGCACGAGGTGCGCACGCGGCTGAACGGCGACGTGGTGCACTTCAACGTCAACCGCCACCTCAACATGACGAACGTGTGCACCGCCTCCTGCGCCTACTGCTCCTTCCAGCGCAAGCCGGGGGAGAAGGACGCGTACACGATGCGCATCGAGGAGGCGGTGAAGCTCGCCAAGGCGATGGAGTCGGAGAACCTGACCGAGCTGCACATCGTCAACGGGCTCCACCCGAACCTGCCGTGGCGTTACTACCCGCGCTCCCTGCGGGAGTTGAAGGCCGCGCTGCCGGACGTCTCGCTGAAGGCGTTCACCGCCACCGAGATCCACCACTTCGAGACCATCTCCGGGCTGAGCGCGAGCGAGATCCTCGACGAGCTGATCGACGCCGGTCTTGAGTCGCTGACCGGCGGCGGCGCGGAGATCTTCGACTGGGAGGTGCGGCAGCACATCGTCGACCACCGCACCCACTGGGAGGACTGGTCGCGCATCCACCGCCTGGCGCACGAGAAGGGCCTGAAGACCCCGTGCACCATGCTGTACGGCCACATCGAGGAGCCCCGCCACCGCGTGGACCACGTGCTGCGGCTGCGTGAGCTGCAGGACGAGACCGGCGGCTTCCAGGTCTTCATCCCGCTGCGCTACCAGCACGACTTCGTGGACATGAAGGACGGCAAGGTCCGCAACCGGCTCCAGGCGCGCACGCAGATGGCGACCGGCGCGGAGGCGCTGAAGACGTTCGCCGTGTCGCGGCTGCTGTTCGACAACGTGCCGCACGTCAAGGTGTTCTGGGTGATGCACGGCGTGCAGACCGCGCAGCTCGCGCTCCAGCACGGCGCGGACGACATGGACGGCTCGGTCGTCGAGTACAAGATCACGCACGACGCGGACAACTACGGCACGCCGAACAAGCTGACCCGTGAGGACCTGCTGGACCTGATCCGCGACGCCGGCTTCCGCCCGGTGGAGCGGAACACCCGCTACGAGATCATCCGCGAGTACGACGGCCCCGACCCGGCGCGCCGGGAGTCGCCGCAGCCGATGCGGGTGTGAGGCACCGGGGCGCCGGGCCCCGCCCGGCGCCTCCGCGAAAGGGCCACGCCCGGTGCTCGCCGGGCGGGAAGCGGGGTACTCGGCGTCCGTGAGCACACGGACGACCGCCCCCGAGGACCGCTACACCGCCCAGCCCTTCGTGCCGGAGCGCGGCGGTCTGTCCGCCCTGCGCGAGGCGGCCGCCGGCTGCCGGGGCTGTCCGCTGCACCGGGACGCGACACAGACCGTGTTCGGCGCGGGCAGCGCCGACGCGCGCGTCATGCTCGTCGGGGAGCAGCCCGGCGACCAGGAGGACCGGCAGGGCCGGCCGTTCGTCGGGCCCGCCGGAAGGCTGCTCGACAAGGCGCTGACCGAGGCGGGCATCGACCCCGGCGACGCGTATGTCACCAACGCGGTCAAGCACTTCAAGTTCACGCAGGCCGAACCGCGCAAGCGCCGCATCCACAAGGCGCCCACCCTCCGCGAGGCGGCCGCCTGCGGCCCGTGGCTCGCGGCCGAGCTGGCCCTCGTCCGGCCGGAACTGATCGTCGTCCTGGGCGCGACCGCGGGGAAGGCGCTGCTCGGCTCCTCGTTCCGGGTCGGCCGGGTGCGCGGCACGGTGCTGGAGGAGGAGATCCACGGACGCCGCGAACGGCTGGTGCCCACCGTGCATCCGTCGGCGGTGCTGCGGGCGGACGACCGGGAGACGGCGTACCGGGGCCTCGTCGCCGATCTGAACGTGGCGGCACGCGCCCTCGGGTAATGCTTACGATGGGCCCATGCCCCTTACCTTCACTCTCGACCCCGCCGTCACCCCCGAGCTCCGCGACGGGATCCTCGACCTGTGGGCCGACGTCACCGCCGCCGGCGGAGCGGTCGGCTTCGTGCCGCCCGTCACGCGCGAGCAGATCCGTCCCGAGCTGACGCGGCAACTGGTCGCCATGGAGGAGAAGCGCTCCCGGCTGCTCGTGGGTCACGACGAGGAGGGCCGGGTGGCCGCGACGACGTTCCTCACCTTCAACACCCACCGCCTGATGACCCACTGGATCTGGCTCTACACGGTGATGGTCCACCCCCGTCACCAGGGCCGGGGCTACGGCCGTGACCTGCTGGCCGCCGCCGAGCGGTCCGCCCGCGGCTTCGAGGGCATCGAGGCGATACGGCTCACCTGCCGCGGCGGCCTCGGCCTGGAGCACTTCTACGCCTCCTGCGGCTACAAGGAGGTCGGCCGCGTCCCCGGCGCGATCCGCGTCGCCCCGGGCGACGAGCGCGACGACATCATCATGCTGCTGCCCCTGACCTGAGGCCCGCACCCCCCTGCGGGACCGGTGGCAGGGGCGTGCTTCACTGGAGGATGTCCCTTTGGGATGTTCTGGTGGGAAGTTCTGGCCGTACGTAGGAAGAGTGGATGAGATGCTCCGCTACACGCTGATGCGCCTCGGGATCTTCGTGGGCTGCCTCGTGGTCGTCTGGGGCCTCGTCTACTCCGGCCTCGCCCCGCGCGGCCTCGGTGACTCCAACGGCCTGTGGATCGTGCTGCTCGCGCTGCTGATCTCGGCACCGATCAGCCTGGTCGTGCTGCGCAAGGAGCGGGACCGGGCCTCCGAGCGGATCGTGCAGCGCGTGGACCGGGTCAAGGCCAACCTCGAGGCCAACCGCAACCAGGAGGACGTGGCCGACGACGCCGCCCGCGCGCAGGCGCAGGGCCAGACCTCGTAACCTCCGTCACATCCGCGCACCGTACGTCGGGCGCCCCGGACTCCAACCTCCTTGGAACCGGGGCGCTTTGCGTTGTATGGGCGCCTTTGCGTCCTCGCCTGTCAAAGTAAGGCTTTGAGGTTCTCAAAGTTCAGGTGTTACGGTCTCCGGGTGAAGTCAGCAGCCGTGTTCCCCACGCCCCGGAGTGTTCCGCTCGTGGCGCGCCTGCACGTGGACCTCTGCCGGGTCACCTCGGCGAACTGTCGTCACTGACGTTCCGCCACCCGAGTCCACGTCACCTTCCCCCGCGTCCCCTTCAAGGATCCAACGGAGCATGTCCGTGTCCACGAACACGAAGTCCTCTCGGCTGCCCATACGCGCGCCCTTCTGGGCCCAGATACTCGCCGGCCTCGTCCTCGGCGTCCTGCTCGGCTGGCTCGCCCGCAGCCAGGACGTCTCCTGGCTGGTCACCACCCTGGAGAAGGTCGGCGGTACCTTCATCGGCCTGCTGAAGCTCGCCGTCGCCCCGCTCGTCTTCTTCGCGATCCTGGTCTCCATCACCAACCTGCGGAAGGTCAACAACGCGGCCCGGCTGGCCTCGCGGACCCTCCTCTGGTTCATGATCACCTCGCTGATCGCGGTCGCCATCGGCCTCGTCATCGGCCTGGTCACCAACCCCGGCGCCGGTACCGGCCTCACCCCCGCCGACGGCGCCGCGCCCGAGCGCACCGGCTCCTGGATCGACTTCCTCACCGGCATCGTGCCGACCGACGTGATCACCCCGTTCACCGAGCTGAACGTGCTGCAGATCGTCTTCATGGCCGCCGTCGCCGGCATCGCCGCCCTCCAGCTCGGCGAGAAGGCGCAGCCGATCCTCACCCTGAGCGAGTCCGTCCTCGAACTCCTCCAGAAGGCCCTGTGGTGGGTCATCCGCCTGGCCCCGCTCGGCACGGTCGGTCTCATCGGCAACGCCATCGCCACTTACGGCTGGGACCTCATCGGCAAGTACGCCACCTTCACCGCCGACATCTACATCGGCTGCGCGATCGTCCTCTTCGGCGTCTACCCGGCGCTGCTCGCGACCGTCGCCAAGGTCAGCCCCGTGCAGTTCTTCAAGGGCGCCTGGCCCGCGATCCAGCTGGCCTTCGTCTCCCGCTCCTCCGTCGGCACCATGCCGCTGACCCAGAAGGTCACCGAACGCCTCGGCGTGCCCAAGGAGTACGCCTCCTTCGCCGTCCCGTTCGGCGCCACCACCAAGATGGACGGCTGCGCCGCGATCTACCCGGCCATCGCCGCGATCTTCGTCGCGCAGATCTTCGACATCCAGCTCGGCATCGGCGACTACCTGCTGATCGCGTTCGTCTCGGTCGTCGGCTCCGCCGCCACCGCCGGACTCACCGGCGCGACGGTCATGCTCACCCTCACCCTGTCCACGCTCGGCCTGCCGATGGAGGGCGTGGGTCTGCTCCTCGCCATCGACCCGATCCTGGACATGATCCGCACCGCGACCAACGTCGCCGGCCAGGCCCTGGTGCCGGTCGTCGTCGCCGCCCGCGAGAACCTGCTCGACCGTGACGCCTACGACTCGGTCCACGCCTCGCCCGTCGAGGAGCCCGACCGGGTCCCCGCGGCCGCCTGAAACCCGCACCGCCCGCCGCCCGCGCCGGTCCCGCTCCCGGACCGCCGCGGGCGGCGGCGTGCCGGCGGACGGACGGCGCCGGGCCGTCGTCCGTCCGACCGCGCGGCAAGGGGCCCGTACGCTACGTCATATGGGTGCCGTGAAGACGAAGCGGATGCCGCGTGCGGTCCGTGAGCAGCAGATGCTGGACGCCGCCGTGCGGACCTTCGGCCAACGCGGGTACATGGCCGCGTCGATGGACGAGATCGCCGAACTGGCGGGCGTGTCGAAGCCGTTGGTGTACCTGTACCTGAACTCCAAGGAAGACCTGTTCACCGCGTGCATCCGGCGCGAGGCGAAGGCCCTCACCGAGGCGGTGCGCGCGGGCGCCCGCCCGGGACTGCCCGCCGACCGCCAGCTCTGGTCCGGGTTGACGGCGTTCTTCACGCACACCGCGCGCAACCCGGACGGCTGGGCCGTGCTGCACCTCCAGGCCCGTACGCACGGTGAGGTGTTCGCCGCCGAGGTCGCCGCGGTGCGCGCGGAGCTGGTGGCGTTCGTCACCCAGCTCATCCTGGCCGCCGCCCGCGAGGCGCACCGCGACCCCGACCTTCCCGAACGCGAGGTCGCCGGGCTCGCGGAGGCCCTGGTCGGGGCCGCCGAGTCGCTCGCCGACTGGGCCAACGCCACCCCGGGCGTCACGGCCCGGCAGTCGGCGACCACACTGATGAACTTCGCGTGGGCGGGGCTGGGCGACCTGATGGCCGGCCGCCACTGGACCCCGCCGGACGAGGCGGGCGAGCCCGCCGCGACCGACGGCGCCACGGACACCGCCGGCGTCCCGGTGGCTCACGCGGGGCGGACGTCCCCGGTCAGGTGAAGCCGGTCGCCGGCGCCGCGCAGCTGGAAGCGCCCGCCCTTCGCCGCGTACGCCACCGTCCCCGGCAGCAGCACCGGCGCCCGGAAGTCGGCCCGCACCTCGACGGCGTCCGGGGTGCCGTGCGCGGCCAGGCAGCGGGCCACGGTCCACATGCCGTGCGCGATGGCGCGCGGGAAGCCGAACAGGCGGGCGGTCAGCGGGTGCAGGTGGATCGGGTTGCGGTCGCCGGACGCGCCGCCGTAGCGCCGCCCCACGTCACCCGCCAGCTGCCACTCCTCGACCACGGGCAGCAGCTCCGGGCGCCCGTCGTCCTCCCGGGTCCCGGCCGGCTGCGCGGCGGTGCGGTGCCGGGCCAGAAACGTACTGCGTGACTCCCAGACCAGCTCCCCGCCGGCCCGCAGCTCGGTGACCACGGCCGCCTCCGTGCCGCGCCGGTGCGGGGCCAGGCCGTCGACGTACACCGTCAGTGCGTACGCGCCGGTGGACGCCACCGGCCGGTGCCGGGTGATCCGGACCGACGTGTGCACCAGCCCCAGCAGCGGCAGCGGGAAGGCGCGCGCGCTCATCAGCCGCATCGCCGCCGGGAAGCCCAGCACGTGCGGATACGTCACCGGCAGCGCCTCCTCGCCGGTCGGGAAGCCGCACACCCGCTCGTACCGCGCCAGCCGGGCGGAATCGATCCGCAGGGCGGGCAGCACCAGCCGGGTGCGGGGGAATCCGGCGTCGGGGCGGGGCCGTTTGAACGGCGACAGCAGGGCGCCGCGGGCGAGGAGCGGGGCGAGGGCGGGGGAGCGGGTGAGTTCGACCGGGGGCGGTGCGGACGCCATGGCCTCACGCCCCCAGCAGGCTCTGGCCGCAGACCCGCACGACCTGTCCGTTGACCGCGCCCGAGGCCGGGTGGGCGAGCCAGGCGGTGGTCTCGGCCACGTCCGCCGGAAGCCCGCCCTGCGCCAGGGAGTTCATCCGGCGCCCGGCCTCCCGGATGAACAGCGGAACGGCGGCGGTCATCTTCGTCTCGATGAAGCCGGGCGCGACCGCGTTCACCGTCACACCGTGCTCGGCCAGCGCGCGCGGCGCGAGGCAGCGGACCAGCCCGGTCACTCCGGCCTTGCTGGCGCCGTAGTTGGTCTGCCCGGCGTTCCCGGCGATGCCCGCGATGGAGGCCGTCGCCACGATCCGTCCGCCCTGCTTCAGGGACCCCGAGGACAGCAGCGCGTCGGTCGTGCGCAGCACGCTCGCCAGGTTCACCTCCAGCACCTGGATCCAGCGCTCGGCGGACATGTTGACCAGCCGCCGGTCCCGGGTGATGCCCGCGTTGTGCACGAGGACGTCGATCCCGTCGGGCAGCGCCTCGGCGATCCGCGCGCCCGCGTCGGGCGCGGTGATGTCGAGGGGCAGCGCGGTCCCGCCGAGCCGGTCCGCGACGCGCCGCGCGTCCTGTTCGGCGCCCGGCACGTCGAGGACGACGACCTGAGCGCCGTCCCGGGCCAGCGTCTCGGCGACGGCCTCGCCGATGCCGCGCGCGGCCCCGGTCACCAGGGCGGTGCGCCCGGCGAGGGGCCGGTCCGGGTCGTCCGGGACGACCGGGTCGTGCCCGCCCACCTCGATCACCTGGCCGCTGACGTAGGCGGACTTGGGGGAGAGCAGGAAGGCGAGGGTGGACTCGGCGGCCCGGGCGTCGGTGAGGCGCACCAGGTTCACCGTCCTGCCGCGGCCGATCTCCTTGCCGAGGGAGCGGGTGAAGCCCTCCAGGGCCTGCTGGGCGGCGGCCTGGTGGTGGTCGGCGGGGTCGAGCGGGGCGCCGAGCACGACGATCCGGCCGCTCGCCGCGACCGACCGGACGACGGGGTGCAGGGCCGCGTGGACCTCGGCGAGCCCTTCGACGTCCCGGATGCCGGAGGCGTCCACGACGACGGCGGCGGGCCGTCCCGTCTCGTCCTCGCCGAGGCCCGCGCGGGCGAGGACGGGCGGCAGGTCGAGGTCGGACTTGCCCGCGGTGAGGTGGAGCAGGCCGCCGTCCAGGCCGGGCCGCTCGGCCGACCAGCGCCGCAGCTCCGCAGGCTGGGGCAGGCCCAGCCGGCGGGTCAGGAAGCGGCCGGGTGCGGTGCCGGTGAAGGTCAGGTAGCGGTCGGCCATGGGGGACTCCCAGCGGGGTGAGGAAGGGCTCACGGTGTTCTCGCACGGCCCTCACCCCAGTACTGACTCTGGAGTAAGGTTACCGGAGGTAAGACTATGTCACGGTGAGGAGCAGGTCGAGATGAGCACCCTGAAGCCGGCGACCGTCCGGCGCGTCGCGATCATCGGCGGCAGCCGCGTCCCCTTCGCCCGCTCCGACGGCCCCTACGCCACCGCCTCCAACCAGGAGATGCTCACCGCCGCCCTGAACGGCCTCGTCGAGCGGTACGACCTCCAGGAGCCGGGCGCGGTCGGCGAGTTGGTGGCCGGCGCGGTGCTCAAGCACAGCCGCGACTTCAACCTCGCCCGCGAGACCGTCCTCGGCTCCCGCCTGGACGCCCGCACCCCCGCCTACGACATCCAGCAGGCCTGCGGCACCGGCCTCCAGGCCGTCGTCGCCGCCGCCAACAAGATCGCCCTCGGGCAGACCGAGGCCGCGATCGCCGGCGGCGCCGACACCGCGAGCGACGCGCCCCTCGGCGTCAACGACGACCTGCGCAAGGTGCTGCTGGAGGCCCGGCGCGCCACGTCCCTCGGCGCCCGCCTCAAGGCCCTGGCGAAGGTCCGCCCCGGCCACCTCGTCCCCGACATCCCGCGCAACGCCGAACCGCGCACCGGCCTGTCCATGGGCGAGCACGCCGCCGTCACCGCCCGCGCCTGGGGCATCACCCGCGAGGCCCAGGACGAACTGGCCGCGACCAGCCACCAGCGGCTGGCGGCGGCGTACGAACGCGGCCTGTTCCAGGACCTGGTGGTGCCCTTCCGCGGCCTGGCCCGCGACCAGAACCTGCGGCCCGGCTCGACCGTGGAGAAACTCGCCGCCCTCAAGCCGGTGTTCGGCCTCGACCACCCGCAACCCACCATGACGGCGGGCAACTCCACGCCCCTCACCGACGGCGCGGCACTGGTGCTGCTGGCGAGCGAGGAGTGGGCACAGGAGCGCGGACTGGAGCCGCTGGCCTACCTGACGGCGTACGAGACGGCCGCCGTCGACTTCGTGCACGGCGACGTCGCCGACGGCGAGGACGGCCTGCTGATGGCACCGGCGTACGCGGTCCCGCGGATGCTGGAACGCACCGGGCTGGACCTGGCGGACTTCGACCTGGTCGAGGTGCACGAGGCGTTCGCCTCCCAGGTGCTGGCCACCCTCGCCGCCTGGGAGAAGCGAGGACTGACACCGGTCGACCGCGCCCGGCTGAACGTGGCCGGCTCGTCGCTGGCGACCGGCCACCCGTTCGCCGCCACCGGCGCCCGCATCGTGGCGACCCTGGCGAAGCTCCTCGCCGAACGGGACGCCCCCGCACGCGGGTTGATCTCCATCTGCGCGGCGGGCGGACAGGGCGTCACGGCGATCCTGGAACGTACCTGAGTAACCCTCACGTAACCTCCGACACTGCACATCCCCGGTCCGGTTACCTTCCGGTACCCGCACAGACCCCTCACCTGAGCGCCGTACGATCCCGACACCGGTGGCGTTTCCCTCCCGGGTCCACCGGTGAGCGCCTCGGCGTGCGAGGCACGTACGTCGTGGCACCCAGCAGTTCCACTGCACCGCCTCAGGAGCCGCCCGTGTCCACCGCGTATTCCTCCGCCCTCGACGACGACGCCTACGGAGCGCCCGTTCCGGTCGAGCCCGAGACCAGGCGTCTGGACGGAGTCGTCAGGGAAGCCTTCGTGCCGCCGTTCGCCAAGCCGGTGCGGCGCGGGTCGCTCGCCGACCTGCCGTTCGACAACGCGAACGCGGCACCCGACACGGTGGTCCTCAGCCGCAAGACACCGGACGGCAGTTGGCGCGACGTCACCGCCGCCCGGTTCGCCGACGAGGTGATGGCCGTGGCCAAGGGGCTGATCGCCGAAGGGCTGATGCCGGGCGACCGGATAGCCGTCATGGCCCGCACCATCTACGAGTGGACGGTCCTCGACTTCGCCGCCTGGGCCGCCGGACTGGTCACCGTCCCCGTCTACCCCACCTCCTCCGTCTTCCAGACCCGTTGGATCCTGCACGACTCGGGCGCGGTCGCCCTGATCACGGAGACCGCCGCGCAGGCCGCCGCCCTCGGCCCCGAACTGCCGCACCTGCCCGACCTGCGGCACGTGTGGACCGTCGACAAGGGCCACGTCGAAGCGCTCGCCCAGGCCGGCACACACCTCCCGGACGCCGAGGTGGAGGTCCGCCGCGGCATGCTCGTCCCCGACACCCTCGCCACCCTGGTCTACACCTCGGGCACGACCGGCCGCCCCAAGGGCTGCGCCCTCACCCACGGCAACTTCTTCGCCGAGGTCGACAACGCGATCGAACTGCTCTACCCGGTCTTCAAGGCACGCACCAGCGAAGAGGCGTCCGTCCTGCTCTTCCTGCCCCTGTCGCACGTCTTCGGCCGCATGGTCGCCGTCGCCTGCGTCCGCGCCCGGGTCCGCCTCGGCCACGCACCGAGCCTGAACTCCGAGGACCTGCTGCCGGACCTGGCGAGCTTCCGCCCCACCTGCCTGCTGGCCATCCCCTACATGCTGGAGAAGGTCTTCAACGCCGCCCGCGCCAAGGCGGAGGCCGGCGGACGGCTGACGACCTTCGACCGCGCCGCGTCCGTGGCCCGCCGCTACGGCGAGGCCGTCGAGGCCCGCCACGCCGGCACCGGCCCCGGCCCGTCCCGCGCCCTGAAGACCGCCCGCGCCTTCTACGACCCCCTGGTCTACCGCCGGATCCGCAACGCCATGGGCGGCAGGGTCCGTTACGCCATCTGCGGCGGCTCCCCGCTCGGCCGCCGCCTCGCCGCGTTCTACGCCGGCGCCGGCATCGAGATCTTCGAGGGCTACGGCCTGACGGAGACCACCGGCGCCTCCACGGTGACACCGCCGCTCAAACCCCGCCTGGGCACGGTGGGCTGGCCACTGCCCGGCACCCGGATCCGCATCGCGGCGGACGGCGAGATCCTCGTCGCCGGGGACCACGTGCTGCGCGGCTACTGGGACCCGCAGTCCGGCGGCGTCGTCCCCGCGTCCCCCGACGGCTGGCTGCACACCGGCGACATCGGCGAACTGGACGACGAGGGCTACCTGACCATCACGGGCCGCAAGAAGGAACTGATCATCACCGCCGGCGGCAAGAGCGTCGCCCCGGCCCCGCTGGAGAACTGGCTGCGCGCACACCCCCTGATCTCGCAGGTCATCGTGGTCGGCGACAACCGCCCCTTCGTCTCCGCCCTGATCACCCTCGACCCGGCCGGCCTCACCCACTGGCGCCGCATGAACGGCAAGCACCCGGTGCCGCCGCGCCTCCTCGCCGACGACGAGGAACTGCACGCCATCCTCCAGCGCGCGATCGACGACGCCAACCGGATGCTCTCCCGCCCGGAATCCATCCGCCGCTTCACCGTCCTCCCCGTCGACTTCACCGAGGAGGCCGGCCACCTCACCCCGTCGATGAAACTGCGGCGCGACCGCATCCTGCGCGACTTCGCGGAGGAGGTGGAGGCGCTGTACGCGGGGCCGGGCTGGGTCACCGGGAACTGAGCGGCACGGACGGGAGCAGCAGCACGGGAGGCGACGGGCGGGACCGGACGGGAGCACCAGCACCGGAGGCGAGGCGACGGACGGGACCGGACGAGCAGCAGCACCGGAGGCGAGGCGACGGGCGGGACCGGACGAGCAGCAGCACGGGAGGCGACGGGCGGCACCGGGCGGGAGCACCAGCACCGGAGGCGAGGCGACGGGCGCACCGGTGCGGTACCCGGCGGGGCTAGTTGTATCGACCCGCAGCGTTGTTCACGCGGCTGATGGGTGGCTGGCCGCCGAGTGCGGTGTGGCAGCGGTGGTGGTTGTAGGTGTGGAGGAAGTCTGCCAGGGCGGCGGTGCGTTCGGTGTTGCTGGTGTAGGGCCGCAGGTAGGCCCCTTCGTCGAGCAGGGTGCGGTTGAAGCGCTCGACCTTGCCATTGGTCTGCGGCCGGTATGCGCGAGTGAGCTTGCCGGCCGCATCCAGGTCGGCCAGGGCCTGCTGCCAGGCGAGGCTTTTGCGGTAGGGCCAGGCGTTGTCGGTCAGGACCCGCTCGATGCGGTCGATGCCCGACGCTGCGAAGAAGGCGGCGGCCCGGCGCAGAAAGGCCGCGCAGGTGGCGGCTTTCTCATCCGGGTGGACCTCGCTGTAGGCGAGGCGGCTGTGGTCGTCGACCGCAGAGTGGATGAAGTCGAAGCCCATGCCGTTGCGTGTGGCGCGGCCGGCCTGGCGGCCCAGGACCCTGTGGCCGCCGCCGTCGGGGATGCGGCCGAGCTTCTTGACGTCCACGTGGACCAGCTCGCCGGGGCGGGCGCGTTCGTAGCGTCGGATGACCTGGCCGGTGGGCCGGTCCAGGAAGGACAGGCGGGTCAGGCCGTGACGGACCAGGACGCGGGGCACGGTCGAGGCCGGCAGGCCCAGGATCGGACGGATGCGGGCCGGGCCGAGCTTGCGGTCCTGGCGAAGACGGCACACCCGGGCCTCGATCGCCCCCGCCGTGCGGTGCGGCGTCGTGCGCGGACGGCTGGACCGGGCGTGCAGTCCCTTCTCGCCTTCGGCCCGCCAGCGACGCACCCACTTGTGAGCGGTGACGCGGGAGATGCCCATCTCCGCGGCAACATGGGCGACAGGGCGTCCGGTGCGGACACGTTCAACCAGCAGCCGCCTGCCGTGAAGGGGCAGCCGGGCATTACGGGGGGACACGAAGGCCTCCGTGCGGTGAAGATTCGCCACCTCCACCACACACGGAGGCCTTCGCCATGATCAAGCCCGGCCAGCGTTAACAACGCTCGTGATCAATACAGCTAGTCGGTGCCGGTGCGTGGTGCGCGGGCGATCAGGAACGCCTGCGGGGTCGGCTCGCCCAGTTCCGCGTCGGCCGCGCGCACGCTGCGCAGGACCACCGTGAAACCGGCCGCCTCCAGCAGTGCGGCGACCGGCTCGGGCCGGCGGCGCAGGAAGTCGAGGGAGACCGGGTGGCCGAACGGCTCGTGGTGGTGGCGGGGCTCGTCACCGACCTGGAACGCCACCACCAGATGCCCGCCGGGCGCCAGCACCCGGCGGAACTCGGCGAAGGCGGCGGGCAGTTCCTCGTCCGGGAGGTGGATCGTCGAGTAGTAGGAGACGGCACCGGCGAGTGAGCCGTCGGGGAGGTCGAGGTCCAGCATTGAGCCCTGCTCGAACCGCAGTCCGGGGTTCTCGCGGCGGGCGATCGCGAGCATCCCCTCGGACAGGTCGACGCCGAACACGGAGAGGCCGAGCGAGGCGAGGTGCGCGGTCACCGACCCCGGACCGCACCCCAGGTCGGCCACCCGGCCGCCCGGCCCGACCAGTTCGGCGAACCCGGCCAGCAGCGCCCGGTCCAGCGGCATGGCGGCGAGCAGGTCACGGAAGAGACCGGCGTAGTCCTCGGCGATGGCGTCGTAGAAGGAACGGGTGGTCGCGATGTGATCGGGCACGGAAGTGGGCGCGGGAGTGGGCGCGGGCGCGTGCGCGGCGGCGGGTGCGTGCGCGGTGGCGGTGCCGCGGGCCGGGGTGTGGCTCGGCTCGGGAGTGGTGGCGGGGGCCGGGGTGCGGTCGGGATCCGGGGTGGTGGCTGCATGGGGCACGGTCATGGGCGGGCACCTTAGCCGCGCCCACTGACAGCCCGGGGCGGTCCCGGCTGTGACGGGCGGGAAGCGGCCGGCGGGCCTCGCGCTCACCGACAGCCCGGGGCGGTCCCGGCTGTGACGGGCGGAAAAGCCGCCGGCGGGCCTCGCGCCCACCGACAACGCGGGGGTCCCGGCTGTGATGGGCGGGAAGCCGCCGGCGGGCCTCGCGTCCACCGACAACGCGGGGCGGCCCGAGCTGCTGCAACTGGCGGGAAGCGACCGGTGGGCCTCAGGCGATCCCGGCCGCCCGCAGGGCCGCCGTCGTGGCCGCCGCGCCGAGGACCACCACCACGAACGGCGCCTTCCGCCAGGCCAGGACCCCGCCCACCAGCACCCCGGCCGGCCGCGCCCACCCCGCGAACCCCCCGCCCTCGGTGAGCGCCCCCGTGGCCAGCAGCGCCACCAGCAGCACCACCGCACCCGCGGTCAGCAGCTCCTGCACCCGGACCGGCAGCTCCACCCGCCCGTGCAGCGCGGGCCCCACCAGCCGGAAGGCGTACGTCCCGGCCGCCAGCACCAGGATCATGGCCACCGTCGCACTCACACCGACCGCCTCCCCGCGCGCCGGCGCCCGCGCCCGTGCAGCACCAGCCCCGCCAGCGCCACCAGCACCGGCACCCCCGCCGGCACCGCCGGGGTCACCGCCAGGGCCAGCGCCGCGCCGGGCAGCGCGGCCCGGCGGATGTCCGCGTCCCCGCGCAGGGACGGCAGCACCAGCGCGACCAGTACGGCCGGGAAGGCCGCGTCCAGCCCGTAGCGCGCGGTGTCGCCCAGCGCGCTGCCGGCCAGCGCACCCGCCAGCACTCCGGTGTTCCACACGGCGAACATCCCGAGCCCCGAGATCCAGAACGCGGCCCGCCGCCGTGCCGGGTCCCGCTGCGCGAGCGTGAAGGCCACCGTCTCGTCGGTGACCAGGTGCGCCCCGACCAGCCGGGCGAGCCGTCCCCGGCCGATGTGCTCGGCGACGGCGAGGCTGAAGGCGGCCGTGCGCGTGTTCAGCAGCAGCCCCGTGGCCGCCGCCGCGACCGGTCCGCCCCCGGCGAGCAGCACGCCCACCGCGCTGAACTGGGCCGACCCCGCGTACACCAGCAGCGACATGACCACCGGCACCCACACCGGCAGTCCGCCGGCGACGGCGATCGCCCCGAACGACACCCCGACCACGCCCCCGGCCAGACAGACCAGGGACACGTCCCGGAACAGCCCGGGATCACAGGAGGAGGCGACGGCGGTGGACGCCGGTGTTCGCTGTACCGAACGCATGTTTTCTACCATGGACAGAAGACCGTCCGTTCGTCAAGACGAACGATCAGACCGCTGGAGCGAACGACATGACCGAAGGCCCTCCGCCCCGCCTCCCCCTCGACTGGATCGCCGCCGCCCTGCGCCGCGAACGCACCCGCGTCGGCCTTTCCTTGTCGGAACTGGCCAAACGCGCCGGAATCGCCAAGTCCACGCTGTCCCAATTGGAGGCGGCGAGCGGAAACCCCAGCATGGAGACCATCTGGGCGCTGGCGGTGGCGCTCGGGGTGCCGTTCAGCGCCCTGGTGGAGCCGCCGGCGCCGGCCGTCCAGGTCATCAGGGCGGGCGAAGGGCCGACCGTCCACTCCGAACAGTCCAGCTACGTCGCCACGCTGCTGTCGGCGAGCCCGCCGGGCGCGCGGCGCGACATCTACGCCGTCGGCCTGGAGCCGGGAAGCGTACGCACCTCGGAGCCGCACATTCCGGGGACCGTGGAGCACATCGTGGTCAGTGCCGGGCGGGTGGAGGCCGGGCCCGTGGGAGAGAGCGTGGAACTCGGCCCGGGGGACTACATGTCGTATCGCGGAGATGTGCCGCACACGTACGAGGCCCGGGAGGCGGGCACGAAATTCGTGCTCATCATGCAGCACGTATGAGAGAAATTCGCCGGAGATTCAACACCGGCGATCGGTGCCGCCGGGGATTCACGAAAGGCAGGAGCCCCGTCGCCGGACGGCGCGGGGCTCCTTGGGTACTGCTAGTCGTTCCCGGATCGGAGGATCAGACCGGGGTGACGTTCTCCGCCTGCGGGCCCTTCGGACCCTGCGTGACGTCGAAGGACACCTGCTGGTTCTCCTCGAGGGACCGGAAGCCGGTCGCGTTGATCGCGGAGTAGTGGACGAAGACGTCGGGGCCGCCGCCTTCCTGGGCGATGAAACCAAAGCCCTTTTCGGCGTTGAACCACTTCACGGTTCCGGTAGCCATAAGCCCTCCTTGGGCCCAAAGGGTTGCCCTGCTCCAGAACCAGCAAGTGTGAAGACCAATTCCGCACAAGTGCATCCGTCTGAGAACGACGAGAGCCCGCGGTCACATGCTCCGCAGGCTCTGTACTGCAAGGGAAACCAAACTGCAACTTGCGAACGAGCCTAGCACGCGGGCGCCCGAATGCAATAGAGGTCAAGATCACTTCACCCGAATGTTTGAACACCCCGCCCGTCACATATGTCCGGCCGGTCCGTCCGTCCCGCAACACCAGCCGTTCGGCCGTACCACCGGTCGTACCAAGGGGCCGGAGCCCGTCCCCCTCCGGGTGAGGGCTAGCCTCACGATGTGGACAATCCTCGCACCCGGCCGCGCGTCGGCCACATCCAGTTCCTGAACTGCCTGCCCCTGTACTGGGGGCTCGCGAGAACGGGCACGCTCCTCGACTTCGAGCTGACGAAGGACACCCCCGAGAAGCTCAGTGAGCAGCTGGTGCAGGGCGACCTCGACATCGGTCCGATCACCCTGGTCGAGTTCCTCAAGCACGCCGACCGACTGGTCGCCTTCCCCGACATCGCCGTCGGCTGCGACGGCCCGGTGATGTCCTGCGTGATCGTCTCGCAGGTCCCGCTGGACCGGCTGGACGGCGCCCGGGTGGCCCTCGGGTCGACCTCCCGCACCTCCGTACGCCTCGCCCAGCTCCTGCTCGCCGAGAAGTACGGCGTCCGGCCCGACTACTACACCTGCCCGCCCGATCTGAGCCTGATGATGCAGGAGGCCGACGCGGCCGTCCTCATCGGCGACGCGGCGCTGCGCGCGAACATGGTCGACGGGCCCCGCTACGGCCTCGACGTGCACGACCTCGGCGCGCTGTGGAAGCAGTGGACGGGCCTGCCGTTCGTCTTCGCGGTGTGGGCGGCCCGGCGCGAGTACGCCGAGCGCGAGCCGGTCATCACCCGCAAGGTGCACGAGGCCTTCCTCGCCTCCCGCAACCTCTCCCTCGACGAGGTCGGCAAGGTCGCCGAGCAGGCCGCCCGCTGGGAGGCGTTCGACGAGGCGACCCTCGCCCAGTACTTCACCACCCTCGACTTCAGCTTCGGCGCCCCGCAGCTGGAGGCGGTCGCGGAGTTCGCCCGCCGGGTCGGACCGACCACCGGGTTCCCCGCGGACGTGAAGGTCGACCTGCTGCGACCGTGAGGCGCGGGCGCTGCGCCCACTACCCTGCTGGAAGGTTCCGGCATCCGGGCGTGACGGGGGAGGGGTGGACGCCATGCGGCCGCTCGACGTGGACGAACCGACGGCCGTGGGCCCCTACCGGCTGCTCGGACGGCTCGGCTCCGGCGGCATGGGCCGCGTCTACCTGGGCCGCAGCGCCGGGGGCCGCACGGTCGCGGTGAAGATCGTGCACCCGCACTTCGCGCTCGACGAGGAGTTCCGCGCCCGCTTCCGGCGCGAGGTCGACGCGGCCCGCCGGGTCGGCGGCGCCTGGACGGCACCCGTCCTGGACGCCGACCCCGACGCACGCGTCCCCTGGGTCGCCACCGCCTACGCGGCCGGCCCCTCCCTCGCCGCGGCCGTCACCGACACCGGCCCACTGCCCGCCCACACCGTGCGGACCCTGGGCGCGGGCCTGGCCGAGGCGCTCGCGGCCGTGCACGAACTGGGCCTGGTGCACCGGGACGTGAAACCGTCCAACGTCCTCCTCACCCTCGACGGCCCGCTCCTGATCGACTTCGGCATCGCCCGCGCCACCGACGGCACGGCATCCCTGACCTCCACCGGCGTCTCGATCGGCTCACCCGGCTACATGTCGCCCGAGCAGATCCTCGGCAAGGGCGTGACGGGCGCGGCGGACGTCTTCTCGCTCGGCGCGGTGCTGACGTACGCGGCGACGGGCCGGCCGCCGTTCCCCGGTGACTCCTCGGCCGCACTGCTCTACAAGGTCGTGCACGAGCCGCCCGAACTGGGCGAACTGACCGGCGGGATACGCGAACTGGCCGAGGCCTGCCTCGACAAGGACCCGTCCGCCCGCCCGGCCCCCGCCGACGTGGCCCGCCGCCTCGCCCCCGAGGGCGCCTCCCGCCTGGTGGCCGGCGGCTGGCTGCCCGGCCCCCTGGTGGAACAGGTCAGCCGCAGCGCCGTCCGCCTCCTGAACCTGGAGACGACCACCGACGGCCCGTCGGGACCGGTGGGCTTCAGCAGCCCTTCGGTGGGGGAGGGGGTGCCGTCGGCCGAGCCGTTCCGGCCGCCGGTGACGCCGGTGACGCCGGTGCCGGGCGGACCGGGCGCCCCGCTCGTTCCCGACCCGCGCGCCGCAACGGAGTACCCTCACCCGCCGACCCAGCCCGCGGCCCCCCGCCCCGAACCCGTCTCCGCACCCGAACCCGGCTCCGCACCCGCACCCGAACCCGTCTTCGCACCCGCACCCGAACCCGTCTCCGCGCCCGGTCCCGGGAGGCTCTCCGTCTCCGTGGCGGCCGCGTCCACACCGGGCCGCGACGGCCGCGGCCGACGCGTGAGCTGCACCGTCGCCCTCGCGGTGGCGGGCGCACTGGCCGCGGTCACCGTCGGGTCGGCCTTCGTACTCGACCTGCTGCCCGGCAACGCGGACGGCCCGTCGGCCTCCGACGGCGGCCACCAGCCCGCGGCGCCGTCCACCGCCGCCGCCGTACCCACCGCGTACCTGGGCACCTGGGAAGGCCAGGCCGCCTCCCGCGACGGCATCTCCATCCCGCTCGGCACGTTCCGGGTGACGGTCGAACAGGCCGAGGTGGGCGAAAAGATCGGCACCCTGCGGCACACCGACATCTTCGGCGGCGTCTGCGACGACGTCCTCACCCTGAAACAGGTCACGAAGAAACAGCTCGTCACCACCTCGGTCGGCGCGAAGAGCAACCGCGACGTCTGCAACCAGGCACGCCACACCGTCCGCCTCACCCCGGTCGGCGACGACCTCCTCTACGAGTCCGACAGCAAGGCCTCCGGCCGCCCCAAGGCCCGCCTGTCGAAGCTCGACTGAGACCCCACGACCGCCGGTCGGCCGTCGCCGCCCGCCACTTACTAATGTGTCTGCGACAGCGAACGGCACCGGGCGTCAGCACCTGCCTCACGGGTGCCACCACGGGGAAGGGCATCATGGAAACACTGCAGCCGGACGATCCTCGCGAACTGGGCAGTTATCGTCTGCTGCGCAGGCTCGGCGCCGGTGGCATGGGGCGTGTCTACCTTGCCCGTTCGCCCGGCGGTCGCACCGTCGCGGTGAAGGTGGTCCGCCCGGATCTCGCGTCGGACGCCGACTTCCGGGCCCGTTTCCGGCACGAGGCGGAGATCGCCAAAGCGGTCTCCGGTCGTTTCACGGCCCCGGTCGTGGACGCCGACCCGGAGGCGGCGCTGCCCTGGCTGGCGACGTCGTACGTGCTCGGTCCCGACCTCACGGACGTCGTCGCCGCGCACGGTGCGCTGCCCGAGCGCACGGTCCGTGCCCTGGCCGCCGGTCTCGCCGCGGCACTGCAGGAGGTCCATGCGGCGGGTCTGGTCCATCGCGACCTCAAACCGTCCAACGTGCTGCTGGCCGCCGACGGCCCCCGCGTCATCGACTTCGGCATCGCCCGCGCCGTCGACGGAAGCCGTATGACGCAGACGGGAGTTGTGGTCGGGTCGCCCGGCTACATGTCGCCGGAACAGGCGCAGGGCCACGACGTCGGTACGGCGGGCGACGTCTTCTCCCTGGGGGCAGTGATTGCGTTCGCGGCGACCGGCCGCGGAGCCTTCGGTGACGGGTCCTCTTCGCACGCGTCGCTGCTCTACCAGGTCGTGCACGGCGAGCCCGATCTGACGGGCGTACCGCAGTCGTTGCTGGGCCTGGTCCGCGCCTGCCTGATGAAGGACCCGGCACAGCGCCCCACGCCGGCGCAGATCGTGGCGTCGCTGGCGCCGCAGGGCGTCGAGCCGGTTCTGCAGGACTGGCTGCCGTCGGCGGTCGCTTCGACCATCGCCACACACGCCGCGGGGATCCTCGACCTCGAAGCCCCCGACTCGGCCCCGGCCGCAGCCGCTTTCGGGCCGGCGCCGACCATCACGGCAGGACCCGCCGCGACGGGTAACGCGGCGCAGACACCCGGCGGTTACCCCAGCGGCCCACCGACCCCCGGCTACGGCAGCGCGCCGACGCCGGGTTACGGCCACCAGCCGGGCGCCCCGACCGCCCCGGCCGGCCCCGCTCACGGCGGACCGGGCACGCCCCTGTCCGGCACGGTGCGGCTCGGCGAGCCGGCCACCGGCCGGTCCCGCCGCCGCGTACTCGGCCTGGCGCTCGGTGCCGCCGCCGGCGTCGCCGCCGTCGGAGGCGGTACGGCCTGGTGGCTCGGGCAGAACGGAAACGGCTCCGACAGCCCGTCCGACGCGGCAGGACGCGGCGGAACGGGCGAGCCGGCCGGGGAGCGGTTCACCACGCCGCCACCCGGCGTCGCGCCCCAGCCCCTGTGGCACAAGACGGCCGCGGAGGACGGCACCAGCCCGCAGGTCCCCCTGCTCACCCACGACGGCCTCCTCCTGGTCAGCGGCGACCCGCTGGTGGCCTACGACGTGAAGACCGGTACGGCACGCTGGTCGAAGAAGGACGCCTGCCGCCCGGGAGAGCCGCTCCTCTTCCGCGGCGGCAAGGTGTACCTGGCGGACGGCGACTACGACGGCGTGCTCGTCGCGCTCGACGTCACGAGCGGCGAGGAGGTCTGGCGGAGCCGCCTGGGCAAGGGCGTCACCGTCGAGTCCACCATCGCCATCGACGACAAGAACGTCTACGTCACGGCGAACGACCACGGCGAGTCCAGGAGCGCCACGCAGTACCGCACGGCCGTCGCCGCCATCAGTCACACCACCGGCAAGAAGGTGTGGCTGCAGAAGCGGGACTGGGGCACCAGGGACTACGACGTCCAGGGCAGTGTCTCCGGCAAGTACCTGGTCTACGCCGACAGCAACGAGAACCTCACGGTGCGGGACACCGCGACCGGCGCACAACTGTGGACCAAGAAGATCGGCGACGACTGGAGTTGGCAGCCCACGATCGCCGGCGGTCTCGTCCTCCTGCCGGGCGAGGAACTGACGGCCGTCGACGCCGACACGGGTGACACCGTCTGGACCCTGTCCCCCGACGGCCGCCGCGGCTTCCGCAATCCCACGGCGATCGACGGCGTGCTGTACGTCAGCGACGACGACGACGGCGTCTGGGCCGTGAACGCCAGGACCGGCCGCCGGAAGTGGCTCTGCGACGACCTGGAGGTCGAAGGCCCGGAGACCTTCCTGCGGGTCGGCTCCTCGCTCTACGGGGCGACCGGCAGCCTGGGCGGAGGCATCGTCGCGCTGGAGGCCGCGAGCGGCACGGTCCGCTGGGTCTACGACGACAACAAGAACAACGGCGAACCGTGGCAGGTGGCCATCTCGGGCAACCGCCTGCTGGCCACCCACGGGCCCGAGGTGTACGCACTGCCGGCCGTCTGACGGCCGGCAGCCGGACGAGGCATCGACCGCATCGGGGACTGTCAGTAGTCTCCGTCAGCTGAAGCGACGAACGCGGCCCCAGGGGCCGACGGGGAGGAAGAACCGCCATGCAGACGCGGGTCACGGTCGTACTGGAAGGCGGTGAGCCGCATGACGTCGTCATCACCACCGAGGACACGGCCACGGCGGGCGACGTCGCCGAGGCGCTGACGACCGCCCTGCGGCAGGCCGGCCGTGCCGTCGGCATGCCCGCGAACGTGGTCGCCATGCCCGGCATGGCGCCGCCGCACACCCACTCGGCGACGGCCGGTGGAACACCGTCCCTGTGGGCCGACGGCAAGCTGTGCGACCCGTCCGCGCCGGCGACGGCCGTCCTGCAGGACGGCATGCGGCTGTCGGTGGACGACTCGATCGGCCCGCTGCTGCGCAAGGGCGAGCCGGTCGGACAGTACGAGCTGAGAGCGGCGGGCGGCCCCTCCTCCGGCCGGGTGATCCGGCTGGGCGTCGGCGCGGCCACCGTCGGCTCGGCCCCCACTTGTACTTTCCCGCTGACGGACGCGTCACTGCCGCCGGTCGCCCTGCGCATCACCATCGACATGAAGGGCGCCGTCACGCTCGCCCCCGAGGGCGGCGCCGATGTACGGCTCGACGACGAGACGGTGACGTCCGGCACGGCCTGGCCACTCGGCGGCGTCGTCCGGGCCGGTGACTCGCTGCTCGTGCTCGACCGGGTGAGCGAGCCGGACGCCCACCTGTCGGCGATGAGCGAGGGCGGTCTCGCCTACAACCGCCCGCCCCGCCTGTCCCCGCTGCGGCCCCGGCGGCGCCTGGTCGTGCCGGTACCGCCGACCAAGGGGGACCGGGCCCGCTTCCAGTTCATCATGGCGTTCATGCCCATGCTGTTCGGCATAGGCATGTACTTCCTCACCAAGCAGATCTACATGCTGCTCTTCTGCCTGATGAGTCCGCTGATGATGGCCGCCCAGTGGATCAGCGAGAACCGCGAGGGCAAGAAGAAGCACAAGACGTCCGTCAAGCAGTACAAGAAGGACCTCGCCGCCCACGAGGCCGAACTCGCCGCCCTCGGCAAGGAGGAGCAGCGCGCCCGGCGCGCCGACAGCCCCGACCCCGCCGAGATCCTGCTGTTCGCCACGGGCCCGCGCCGCCGCCTGTGGGAGCGCCGGCTCACCGACCCGGACGCCCTGCACCTGCGGGTCGGCTCGGGCAACCTCCCCTCCGACGTGGAACTCGTCCTGGGCCGCGGCGGTTCCCTCTACGAGGAGGAGCGGCCGGAGCCCCCCGTCCTGCCGGACGTGCCCGTCACCCTCCCCTTCACCGAGCTGGGAGTGGTCGGCGTCGCCGGCGACCGGGCCCGTGCACTGGCCACCGCACGATGGCTCGGCGTACAGGCGGCGGTACTCCACAGCCCACGGGACCTGTCCCTCGTCTCGCTCGCGTCCACCCCGAACGCCGGTGCCGACTGGCAGTGGGTGCACTGGCTCCCGCACACCAGCCCCGACCAGGGGCAGGACTGCGTCGCTCTGGTCGGGTTCGACTCCGAGGGCATCACCCGACGGGTCAACGAACTGCTCAACGAACTGGCCCGGCGCAAGGCGTCCCGCGAACAGAACAACATGACGGGACAGCTCTACCCGGACCCCAACGTCCTGCTGATCCTCGACGGGGCCCGCCTGCTGCGCCGCGTCCCCGGAGTTCCGCAACTGCTCGCCGAAGGCCCCCAGTACGGCATCCTCGCCCTGTGCATCGACGAGGACGAGCGCCTGCTGCCCGAGGAGTGCCGGGCGGTCGTCGCCTGGTCACCCGACGCCGCGCACCACGTCCGGATCCGCGGCTACGGACTGGAGGCCGCCGGGGACGTCCTGGCCGACCAGGTCACGCCGGAGTGGTGCGAACTGCTCGCCCGCTCCCTCGCACCCGTCCGGGACGTCAGCCGGGACGACGCGGGCAGCGCCCTGCCCACCTCCGCACGGCTGTTGACCCTGCTCGGCATGCCGGACCCGACCGGTGTCGACGTGGAGCGCATCTGGCAGGCCGGCGGCGCCACGACCGCGGCCCCCATCGGTATCGCCGCCGACGGCACCTTCGAGCTCGACATCCGCCGGGACGGGCCGCACGCGCTGGTCGCGGGCACCACAGGCGCGGGCAAGTCCGAACTCCTGCAGACGATCATCGCCTCGCTGGCCGTCGCCAACCGCCCGGACTCCCTGAACTACGTCCTGATCGACTACAAGGGCGGCAGCGCCTTCATGGACTGCGCCCGCCTGCCCCACACGGTCGGCATGGTCAGTGACCTCGACGCCCACCTCACCGAGCGTGCGCTCGCCTCGCTCGCGGCCGAACTGCACCGCCGGGAGAAGATCCTCTTCGACGCCGCGGCCAAGGACATCGAGGACTACAACGACACCCGCAAGCTCCGCCCCGAACTGGAGCCGATGCCCCGACTCGTCCTGGTCATCGACGAGTTCGCGTCCCTGGTCGCCGAACTCCCGGACTTCATCGCCGGTCTGGTCGACATCGCCCGCCGCGGACGCTCCCTCGGCGTCCACCTGATCCTGGCGACCCAGCGGCCCGCCGGCGTGGTCAGCGCGGACATCCGCGCCAACACCAACCTGCGCATCGCGCTGCGCGTGACGGACGCCTCGGAGTCCATCGACGTGATCGAGGCCCCGGACTCGGGCGCCATCGCCAAGTCCACACCGGGCCGCATGTACGTCCGTTCCGGCGCGCAGTCCCTGGTCGGCGTGCAGTCGGCCCGCATCGGTGGCCGCCGTCCCGCAACGGGCGGGACCGGCCCGAAGGCGACGCTGCTGCCCCTGCCCTGGACCGCCTACGGTCGCCCGTTGCCCAAGCGGGCCGAGGCCGAGGACGACGGCACCATGGTCACCGACCTCGCCGTCCTGGTCGACGCGGTGCGGGACGGCGCCCAGCGCATGGGCTTCGGCGAGCAGCGCAGCCCGTGGCTGCCGCCCCTGGCCGAGTCGGTCACGCTGGAGGAACTCGCCGCCTACGGCGCCGGCTCCGCCGACGACCGGCAGGACGTGGCCCCCATCCCCTACGGCCTCATCGACCTGCCGGCGAAGCAGTCCCGAACGCCGCTGGCCCTCGACCTGGTCCACGGCGAGCACACCATGCTGCTCGGCGGTGCCCGCTCAGGCCGCTCGACCGCCCTGCGGACACTGGCGGGATCGCTGGCCCGCACCACGTCCCCGCACGATGTGCATCTCTACGGCATCGACTGCGGCTCGAACGCGCTGCTGCCCCTGATGCGGCTGCCGCACGTGGGTGCCGTGGTGACGCGCGACGAACCGGACCGGGTCCGGCGTCTCATCGAGCGTCTGCTGACGGAGATCGCCCGCCGGCAGCAACTGCTCGCCATGGAGGGCGCGTCCAGCGCCGCCGAACAACGCGCGACAGCAGCCCCGGAGGACCGGCTCCCCTGGATGGTGCTCCTCCTGGACAGCTGGGAGGGCTTCGCCTCCACCTTCGAGAGCTACAACTACGGGCAGTTGCTGGAGTCCGCTCAGCGCATCTTCCGTGAGGGCTCCGCGGTGGGGCTCAAGGTCGTCATGACCGCCGACCGCAGCGGCCTGAGCGGCCATGTCTCGTCCGCCTTCGCCGACCGTCTGGTGCTGCGCTTCGCCGACCCGAACGACTATTCGACGGCAGGGCTCCAGCCCCGCGAGGTCCCGAAGAACATGCCACCGGGGCGCGCCCTGCGCATCACGGACACGGGCGTGGACGAAACCCAGATCGGCCTGCTCACGGCCGACCCCGCCGGCCAGGCGCAGGTGAGGGCGCTGCGCGAGATCGCCGAGGAGGCGGCGGCCCGTCACGGCCGGGTGCCGGCCGGGCGACGCCCGATGCGGGTGGACGCCCTGCCGTCGCGCATCACGGCGTCGGAGGCACTCGCCCTCGACCCCGACTTCGCACCGCCTTCTCCGCTCTGGGCACTCATCGGTGTCGGCGGCGACGAACTCCAGCCGGTCGGCATCGACCTGGAGGAGAACGGGCCGGGCTTCGTCATCGCCGGACCGCCCAAGTCGGGCCGTTCCACCCTCCTGGTGGCCGCCACCGAGACACTGCTGCGCTCGGGCACTCCGGTGCTGCTGGTCGCCCCGCGCCGTTCGCCGCTGCGGGACCTGGAGGGCCGTGAGGGCGTACTGGGCCTGCTGAACGCCGACAGTCGGGAGGACGACCTGGAGGAGCTGGTGGACAAGGCGCCCGACGGCTCGTACGTCGTGGTCGTGGACGACGCCGAACTCCTCTACGACACCCGTCTCGACGAGGCCCTGGAGGCGGTCGTCCGCAAGGGGGCGGACGGCGGGATCGGCCTCATCGCGGCCGGCTCCACCGACAGTCTCTCCGGCCAGTACCGCGGCTTCGCCGTCGAGGCCCGCAAGTCCCGGAACGGCATGCTGCTGACGCCCCAGAGCCCCTCCGAGGGCGAACTCTTCGGCATCCGGCTGCCGTCCAACAGCGGCGGCGGCCCGGCGGGGAGCGGGCTCTTCGTGGCGGGCGGCTCCTTCATGCCGATCCAGGCGGTCATGAACGGCTGACCGACCCGTACGACACGACAACGGGCCCCTGCCACGCCGGCAGGGGCCCGCTGTCATGCCGTGGCCTGCACGGCTAGGACTTGGACAGCCCCTTGCCCTTCGTACGGGGCTGTTCGGGGCTCACGGCGTCTGCGGCGGCAGCGGGCTCGCTCGGCCAGGTGCGAAGAATCCAACGACGGCGGAGCGCCACGGCTGTGGCCAGCGCCAGGCACAGCAGAGCGATGGCCGCGGTGCCGTAGGCGGGCAGATTGGCGGGAGGGTCGGTGACCCAACCGCGCGGCAGGACGCGCGACGGCTCTTCCGGGTCGTACGTCACCAGCAGCGAGTCGCCGGTACGGACGTCGGGGAGCATGCCCGCGTATTCGGACAGCCGGACGCGCGTGCCCTCGTCGGGACCCTGGACGAGGCGTACCTCGACAGACTTGGGCTTGTCATCGACACCGACGACCCGGGCGGCGACGGTGGTGCCGCCGGATCGCAGATCGTCCCGCAAGGAATGTGCCGGGAACCACAGGACTGAGGTCAGCCCGGCGCACACCAGGAACAGACCGGCAAGGGCCAGTACGACGCGCCGCTGCGGAACCACGGGACGCGGTCGGAAGGCGGCGACCCGCGCTGCGGACCGCTGCGCAGCGACCACCTTGGGCGGCAGCCGGTACTGGTCGGAAGGGCGCTTGTTCCTCTTCTTGCCCATCGCTCGGCCACCTCACGAGAACCGTCGCCAACTGTTGTCCTCCCGCTGGACGCGGCATCGCCGACAGCCGTACGCGCGAAGGGCGCCGGGACCGTGCGGTGACGGTTTCCGGCGCCCTGGGCGACTGCACGCTCCGCGTGGCCCTGGAATCAGGTGGCGCGCTCGATGTTGTCGGCGCTCGTGTTCGCGGACTTGCTGGCCTCGTTCAGCGTGTCGACCCACTTCTCGAAGGTCGGCTTCACGTCACGCCAGTCGTCCCGGAACCGGTCGGCCTTCGGGCCCTTCCAGTAGCCGGAGCTGTCAGCGGTCGCCGACTGCAGGTCCTTGATCAGGACCTGGAGGTCGTGCGCCTTGCGGGCGTAGAGCTTCGACAACTCCCGGAGCCGTGTGAGATCTGCACCGCGATCCATGGCGATCCTCCCCGTGTCATCAGGAACAAGCGGACTATCCGTTTGCAACAGTGGACGCTATCGCACCACGCCCAGTTCCTGCCCGGCACCAGGGAAGTTGGGATCGTCCGGTGAACAAGTCGTGTTCAAGCGCGCCGGGCTGGCCGTAGGGGGTGCCGGGGGCCGGGCGACGCATCGGCGGGTGTGACCGTATCCTGGCTGTCGAGACAGTGGGGGAGGCTGCTATGGCAAATCCTGACATTCAGGAACTCAACCAGCGCGCCAGTCAGTTGCGTTCGCTGGCCGACCACATCGACTCACTCGTCGACAGCGCCAAGAACCACAGCACGACCGGCATGAAGAGCTGGTCGGGCCCCAACGCGGACGACGTCCGGGGCAAGCTGAAGGGCTGGCAGACGAAGTGCGGCACGGTGGCCAAGGCCCTGCGTGACGAGGCACAGCAGTGCACCAAGGACGCCAAGGACCTCCAGGACAAGAAGAAGTAGGAACAGCGGGAGCGCCGACCGGTCCGTCACGCACTCGTCCGGGTGAGCCGTACCGCCCGCTCGGTGATCTGCGAGACCTCGAACAGCACACCCGCGAACTCCACCGGGTCACCCACCCGCACGTCCTCGTAGGTCGCGACCGGGACGGCGGCGCAGTTCGCGGCGACGCCGGCCGTTCCGGCGTCCGCGTCGAGGTACGAGACGGTGAGGGACAGGCCCGTCGGGAACCGCTGCACGCCGCCGTTGCCGACGAGGGCCAGCGTTTCGCCCTTCGCCGGGAAACCGTCCGCCGCGGCGGTGAGGACGTCCCGGTTGGTGGTGAAGCACAAGGGGTCGTCCGCGGGTCCGCCCGCCGACTCCATGGACGTGGGCGCCGCAGCGAGCGCGGCCTTGTCCTCGGCGGACTGCGGTTCGAGGACGACGCGGTAGGAGCAGATCTGCCGGACCGTGTAGGCGTGGCCGGAGACGGTGACCTCCGCTCCGGTCTTCACCTTCCACTCACGTTGGCCGGACTCGTGGCGCGCGCCCTCGCGCAGGGTCGCCGTGCGCGTCGTGCCGTCGGCCCGGGCGCCGGCGTACTGCACGCCCGTGTCCCCGGGCAGCCGGAAGCCGCCGCCGCGCAGCACATGCAGCCCGTCCGCCGGCGCCTCGCCCACACACACCGGGCCCTTGTCCCGGGCCGCCTGCGTGGTCGCGGGCGCGGTCGTCGGCTCCTCGCCGCCCCCGCCGGACGACGATCCGCAACCGGCCAGCGCGAGCAGCGCCAGGACAGAGCCCGCGACGCGGTACCTACTCACCGGCCTGTGCACCGGTCTCCTCCTTCATGTCGTCGGGAACGCGCTCCAGGACGACGCGGGTCCGGTACTCGACCTCCGTCACCCGCCACACGTCACCGGTGATCTCCACCTGGCTGCCGGGAACCAACTCGTCGTACTCGGCGACGAGCAGGCCCTCGCAGTTGACCTGGATCCGGCCGTGCACCGACGGCTGGGCGAAGATCGTCGCCACGATGCGGTGCGTACGGCCGTCGTGTTCGACGGTGTACGGGACGTGGTAGCGAAGCACCCAGCGGCCGTCGAACTCGAACGGGTACTTCACCTGCGGACGGTCGGTCGTCACTCCACTCACCTGCCGGGTGTCACGGACATCAGGGGACATCGAAGGCCTCGGGCCCCTGGAAGTACTTGTTGAACTGCTCCTGCGTCACGGTGATCGGCGGATAGCCGGAGGTTCCCCAGGGATTGCCGAGGATGACCTTGCCGTCGTCGGTGAAACCGCGGACGTAGTAAGCGTGATTGCTGTGGTAGGTGCTGCCCCACTCCTTGGGATGGTTCTTGTCCAGGCTCTCGTCGGCCGGAGTGGAGACGGTGACGACCTTGCCGGACTCGAACGCCTCCCGCAGGGAGTCGAGGTCCTTGTCCTCGTGCTCGCCGATGCCGAGGAAGCCACCCGTCGTCAGGTCCTCGCCCTCCTGGCCGGTGAGGTAGGGGGCGGACTTCTTCGGGTCGTCGCCCTCGATGCCGCCGTAGCCGCGCTCGTTGTCACCGTCGTCCGAGTAGACCATCGCGAAGGCCTTCTCGTAGTACGCCGGCCAGGACTCGCCGTTGCCGTAGGTGCTGATCGGGTTGCCGTTCTGGTCGGTGGGCAGGTCGGGCGTCATGGTGACCCAGTGGTAGTTGCCCTCCTTGTCCCAGACCCGGACGCTGACCGTCCCGTTCGGGTTCTCCTTGATGCCTTCCTGGATGAACCGGGGATTCTTCTGTGCCAGACCGGCCAGCGAGGCGACGTACCAGCAGTCACCGAACTGGTTCTGGTTGACGTCGTCGGACGACACACCGTTCTGGAACAGCGGGTCGCTCGGCGGCGCCCAGTGGATGCCGTTGTTGGTCTGCCCGTTCTGGTTGTTGCCGCCCTCCTCGTAGGCGCCGGTGTTGGTGAACGTCGGCTGCATGCCGGGGAAGGCCGCCTGGAACTTGGGGAGGTTCTCCGGGCTGATCTTCGACAGCATCAGGCTGAGCGTGTCCCGGCGCTTGTCCTCCGGCAGACCGTTGGAGTCGAACGGGTTCCAGCCCGAGTCGCCCGTGTCGGTGAGCAGCTCGTTGTAGAAGGCGAGATCCTTCGGGGACGCCTTGGACAGGAGGACGTCGATCTCGGCCGCGGTGAGCCCGTCGAGCTCCTTCGAGATCTTCTCCAGGTCGTCACGGTTGCCGTTGGTGCCGAAGTCCTTGCCCTGCAGCGCCTGGAGATTACGCAGGGCCTCGTCGATCTTCTTCGCGTCGGGCGCCTTCTCGTCGAGGAACACGCTGCCGTCGGCCACGGGATAGCCCTTGCGTGCCAGCTCCTGCACACCCTCCAGCTGTCTGATCCGGCGCTTCATCGACGACTGCATGTCGCCGAGTTCGCCGGTCAGGGAGCCGGGCAGCCGACGGCGTCCACCGAAGAACGACGGAATCGGGACCACGTCCCCGACAAGTGCCTGCAGGTCGGGGTCGCGGGAGGCGCTCTGCCCCGACGGCAGGTTCTGCTGGGCGGAGGTCAGCAGGGCGGCCAGCTGACTGTGCAGCTTGCCCGCGTTGCCGGCGAGGGTGTCCAGGTCGTTGGCGAGTGTGGTGAGCTTGGCGGCGTCGAATCCCCTGAACGACATCAGTTGCCGCCCGTTCCGGCCTTGGCCTTGTCCTTCTCCTTGGCCTGCCGCTCCAGTTCGTCGGCCTGGTTCTCCCACCGTGTGGCATCGGCCAGCAGGGCACCCCCCATGCCGTTGAGCGTGCGCTGCCGCTGCTGCAGCTTCGCGGTGCACTCGTCGGCGAAGGGCCCCTGCCATATCGCGTTCGCGTCGTTGCCCGCACGGAAGTCGCCGGCACGCGGGGCTGCCTTCTTCACCGCGCCGTCGAGATACGGGCCCAGCGAGCGGGCCAGGGTCCGCGCCTCACGCGCACATTCACGCAACCGCTCGGCTCGCTTCTTCAGCTCGGCGGCGTCGGCCGCGTCCTTCGCCCCCATGTGCAGTTCCTCTCCCCGTTGGCTGCCTGTCGTGCCGGGTCCGCAGGGCGGACCACGAAACCGCTGGTGCAGCATACGGGGGGCAGAGATCTACCCGTAATGAGATGCGATCGTCTCCATGGGTGACACAGAACCACCACAAGTGACGCCCTGCCGCACGAGGAGATCACCCGCGCCGCTGATCGTCGCGAGTAGCGCCCCGGAGGGGACGATCACGGCCCGATCACTACAAGGAAAGCTTGGACAGCTCATCCAGGAACCTGCCCGGAGCCGACACCACTGCACCGCGCAACGACAGGTTGCGCGTGTACACGGCCTCGAAAAGGATGGCCATGCTGATGTCCACGGAGTCCACAGCCCCGTAAGCGGTTCCGGAAATGCTCTTCGGATGCGAACCGCTGGAACGCGTCATGGAAATGCGGGATTCCGGACGTTCCAGCACGTGATGCCGCCGGTTCCCTTCCTCCCGGTACCGGTACTCTCGCCCCACTGCCCGGATCGTCAGAGCCCGGGCGCTTCTGCTCGTCCGCCAGGTCTTCCGAGCGAAGGACGCCTGCTGACCGGCCACAGTCAGCTTTCCTTCGGCGAGGCGTGGCAGCCCGCCGTATCGAATGCCTTTGAAGGAAGACATCGGAATGTTCTCGCCGGTCACCATGGCACCGATGAGCTCCCTGGGGTCGGACGTGGCTACGACTTCCAGGGCCGGCACGATCAGTTCAACGGAGCCCAGTTGCCCTACGGTGCCACGCCAAAAGGTGACCCTGGTCTGCTCCCGTGAAGTGACGGTGTTTGTGTGCCGTTGAAGATCGAACGCAAGTTGGGACATTCTCCGACCCTGACCTCTTCCGGTGTCAAGCACTAATCAAAGGGGTTGAGTGCACTGCCCAGCGCCTTGGCGCCGTCGGCGAGTTTCCCAGCTCCTTCGCTGATCTTCTTGCCCGCCCAGGCTCCGGCGTCGGCGACCTTGCCGGGAAACTTCTTGACGGTGTCCCAGTTGTCGACGATGGTCGCGACACCGTAGACGGCACCCGTGACCACCGCCGCGCCTATCGTGATCGGAGTGGGCGCGACCATGGCTGCTGTCAGGGAGGCGTTGAAGGCCACCCCGGAAGCCTTCGCCACATACCCGGCCTTGTCCCGCTTGAAGGCCTCGACAGGATTGCCTTCCTGCACGAGGTCGACGGCACCGATCACCGTGGAGACGGCGCTGCCGCCGATGCCGGCCGTACGCCAGAAGCCGCCCGTGCGCAGCGCCGTCCCGGCTCCCGAGGCGAAGGCACTCAGTCGGCTCGCTCCGGTTGCCCTGCTCAGAGCGCCGGCGTTTTTGCCGACCTTGAGCAGGTTCGCCTCCCACGCCCACTGCCTTGCCGAAAGCGCGGCGAAACTGTCTTTTCCGGTCAGTGCATCAAGGATCGGCGCAGGAGTGCGCGACCCGATGCTTGCAGCCAACGAGCGGATACTCGCCGGAATGAAGCGGGAGGTCGACTGTCCCTTCAGGAGCTGAGCGAGCGTGGTGCCGGGCGCCTTCAGGAAGTCGACATTGCCGGGTGTCTTCAGGCTCTTGAAGTACTTGATCAGATGGAGTGTGCCCATCGCGGTCATCTTGAAGGCACCCGGCACCGTGGAGACCATGGCCGTCAGGTTGATGTAGTCCCCGACGACCTCCCCGAGGTTCTCGTTGTTCGTCACCTTGGCGACTGCGTCGCCCTTGATGCGGTCGATCCAGTCCTGGAGCGTTTCGCCCTTCTGCCGCTCCAGCCACTTGGTGTCGAACTTGTCGCCGTTCGCCACGGAGGCATTCGCGATGAGCATGGCGTCGGGCGGAAGGTTAGCGCCCTTCAGTTCCTCGGGAGTGAAACCGGCGTACAGGGCTGCTGCCCTGGGATCGCCGTTCTCGGCCCGGAGAATGGCCGCACGCCGGCGCAGGTCGAGTGCCGTGTCGCCGGTCCAGCTCTGCATGGGTTTGAGAGGGCTCAGCTGTCCCGTCACACCCAGGCGGGCCGCCCGGGTGAAGGCTTCGTCCAACTTGTCCCGCAGGTTGCCCCTGCCGTCGAGGAGCTTGGCCAGGTGCTCCATGTCCTCGGGATTGGCCATGCGCTTGGAACCGTTGCTCATCTTTCCCCGTGATCAAGTCTGCGATGCGGACAGAAACTGGTGCCGGAAGGCGAGGACAGGGCGGCCCGGTCGACTCACGCCGCGCCGACACGCGCGTGCGGGCCTCAGGAGGCGGGCTGAGCCTGTGGTGCGGGAGCGAGTTGCGCTCCGTCGGGAAGCAGATCCGTGATCATCTGCCAGAGTTCCCTCGCCGTGGTGCGCCGTACCCTCAGCTCGCTGCTCCGGTCCACCTGCCCATCGGTGACCGGTTCCGCAGGCAGTTCCCTGAGCCAGTAGCCCTCGATACCGCAGTCCCAGACGGCGAGCGCCGCCACGGCCAGCCCGTTTCCGGGTGCGGCCTGCGCATCCCTGTCCTTCCAGGCCACAGTCATGCGCCACATGCAGTTCAGTTGGGACAGCACCTCCGCCAACCGCACCGGCGCGTTCGCCGCCTCGGCCACGGCCCCCGGCTCCTCGTACCGCCCCGTTTCGATGTGGGTGACCACGTCGTCGAAGGCCCCCATGGTCGAGACGATCACGTCGTCGCCCTGGAACTCGTCCGTGAAGTCCCGGTGCAGATCCACCATCCTGGCCAGGGCCCAGACCAGCGTCTCGGGTTCCGCGGGGACATACTCCGACTCCGTATCGCCGGGCCAGGTTTCGTGCGTGAAGATGAAGTCGTCGCCGATGACGGCTCCGCTTCGGGTGACGCCCTGCGAGCCACTGATTTCCACTTGCACGATGACACGCGGTTCCATGAGCGTCGCGACCAGCGGATAGAGGTCGGCCGAGATCTTTTCGTCGGTGTCGAGGATGCCCGACTCCCGCAGCTCTGAGCGGGCCTCGGACAGCTCCTCGGGAATCTGCTCCTCCTCCACGAGGAGTCCCAGCACGCTGATGTGGGAGTCGGAGAGTCGGAGCCTACGTCGGGCTGCGTCTACGGAAGGCATTGTTGAGGTCCCTCTGCCAGAAAAATCGTTGAAGAATCAGGGGCCACGGGCGTGACCGGCCGGCGAAGTACGACGAGACCGCTCCGCCGCAGCCGGCCTACCGGGTGGCCTGCGGGCGGTTCACGGTTGCCGGTTCAGACCTGCTGTGCCCTGGGCCAGCGCGGTGAGAAAGGCCACGCGGTCGCGGGTTGCGATGCGGAGCTGCTCTCCCTGGCGCGTGCGGATCACGACACTGTCCATGCCCATGGGAACGGACCAGCCACCGCCCACGAGACGGGGTTCGCCGCGATCGCCCGCCCGTAGTCCGGGCAGCGGCGCGTCCACCGCGTTCAGCGAGGCGGCGTACTGCTCAGCGGCGGTCGGGAGCGGCTGTTGGGAGGCCGTCTGGACGGAGACCGGGTCGATGGCCGTGAGCGGGATGCGCTCGCGACCGACGCGGAGGGTATCCGCGTCCATCCGGATGCGGTGGTAGACGAACTTGGAGAGGGGAACGGCGAGGCAGGGCAGCAGGAGCAGGAGGAACAGCCCGCACAGGCCGAGCCACAGGCCGATCTCGTCGGGGATCGTGTCGACTCCCATGTAGACGATTCCGGCCAGGTAGACGGCTATGCACACGGCCGACCAGGTCTTCGGGGTCTTCTCTACGTAGGACATGTTCGTCATTGAATCGCGCCTGTTCACCGGTTGATGGCCTGGATCTCCTGGACGGTGACCGCCTGGTCACTGCCGAACGTGCCGTCGGGCAGGTCGCCGCCCGCGCCGCCGGTGCCGGTCCATGCGATGTCCCAGGTGATGGTGGCCTGGAGGTTGTAGGTCCCGTTGCCGGAGGAGCGGAGGTACTTGATTCCGCAGGGCGGGGTCCGGTCGGCCTTGCCCTTGGCGTACGGCTCGCCGATGGAGCCGTCGTCGTTGATCGTGCACTCACCCGAGGCGGGGTAGGTCTCGGCGTCGGCCGTGCCGGGCTCGAGCTTGAGCGACACCGGCTTGGCGGTCGTCGTGGCCTGGAGGGCGAAGCCGGGGACGTTGATGGCCGCGGTGGCCTGGACCTCGTCGAAAACTGCCTTGTCGAGCCAGGCCCAGGTCGGCAGGTTGACCTTGGTGGTGCCTTCCGGGGCGAGGCTGACCTCGGTGTCGGGCAGCTGCATGTGCTGGTAGGCGAGGGCGGCGAGGATCTCCGGCGTGATGGCCTCTTCGTACTGGGGCGGCGGGGCCTCGCCGTTGTCGACCCAGAAGGGGAGGTCGTTGCAGGAGCTTCGCTTGAGCAGGTCGGGTTCGTCGGGGTTTTCGACGGCGGCCCAGAACATGCCCTCGCCGTCCTTGTCGACGTTGTAGTCCTTGTAGCCGGGGGTGTCGGTCCAGCCGTACTCGTCCTCGTAGTGGCGCTGCAATTCGCTGAGCGCCGCGCCTGCGTGGCCGCCCATGCCGGGCGCGTTCATCTGGCTCTCGATGTCCTTCGACATCTTCTTCTTGAAGTCCTTGGCGCCGAGGTACGGGGCGTACCAGCAGGGCGGTGGCGTCCAGTTGACGTCGGAGGAGGTCACATTGCCGGTTCCGCCGTCGCCGGCGACGGAACCGGAGTACGTGATCCGGGCGGCGGCGTAGATGCCGGTGGCGTCGCCGCCGCCGGTCTGCTCCGTGGTGGCCCCTTTGTCGGATCCGACAGGCTTCGCGGCGTAGGCAGGCTCGGTGAGGATGATGGTGCTGAGGGCCAGCGTCAGTGCCGTAGCGCCGATGAAAGCGCGGAGTGATCCCCTCACTGGCACTTCGCTGCCTTTGTCTCGACGAACACCTTGGATGCCTGCCAGAGGTCGTCAGCCGTGGGGTACTTGACCATGATGATTTTGTAGTAGTCGAAGTCCTCGATGCTGGGCTCGGTTTTGAGGACCTTCTCGGTTTTGACTTCCTTGCCGTAGAACTGGCCGGCGTCCGCACAGAACGCCACCTCTACCGACTTTCCGTTCGCAGCGGACCGAGTGGTGGCGTCGTAGTGGCGCAGTGTGCCGGTGGCCGTCCAGCCTCCGTCGATCCAGGCGTTGATCTGCGTTTCCGCGTAGTGCAGTCCGTCACCGGTGGCATAGGCGGTGACAGCCGCGTCCTCGGTCGTGCGCTTGTCCACACCTCGGTAAATGGCCCGGAAGAAGTTCGCGGCGTCCTCCATGGCGGCCGCCTCGTTCTTGTCCTTCGGCTTCTGCCAGTCGAAGACCAGGTTCATGTCAGCGGGCAGGGAGACGTCCACGCCGTCCGGCTTGCCCTCAGCCGGTGCTCCCGAGGGCTCTGCCGACTTGCTCGGCTTCGCCGTTCCCTGGTCGGCTCCGGCGATCTTGTCGTTGTCGTCGGGTTTGTCGTCCCCGCCTCCGCATGCCGTCAGGAGCAGGGCCGCCGTCGTGGCGAACGCGACGGCAACGGGCAAAGAGCGGCGCTTCACAGTGACTCCCCGTGAGACAGATATGCAGTCGAGGACAATGACGGTATCCGTGTGGTTCCTGGTTTCGCCACAGCGAACTCCGTGGCGGGCGCGGGTGGATGCGGTGGGCATGTCCGGTTGGTGGCCGTTCCGTTCAGCCGGTGCTCGCGCTCTCCCGGACCTTCGTCACCAGTGCCGCGTAGCCGCTCGACAGGGTCGACAGCAGGCCGTCCGCGGGCTCGTCGTAGCGGACGCGGGTGCCGGAGGGACGGGGGAGGGTGAGGAACTGGCGGGGGAGGTCGCCGGGGGCCGCTGTCGCCGTGTCGCGGCAGAGGGCGCAGACGGGCAGGAAGCGCCGGGTGGCGGCGTTGTCGGCGACGCGTATGTGGCGGCGGGTGGCGGCCGCGCCGTGGAGAGGGTTCACGGCACAGCAGCGGGCCGTGTTGTCGCCCTCCAGGGCCGCCCTGGTCGCGCGGGCCAGCACGGTGACCGCCAACAGGTGCGCCGTGGGTGTGCGGGAGTCGCGGAGGCGGGCGGAGTCGGTGCCGGCGAGGAGGAGGGCCGCCTCGTAGCGATCCTGGGCGGTCCGGGGTGGGGACGGCGCGGCCGCCTGGACGGCGGACTGCGCGGCGCGCAGTTCCGCCCGTGCGGTGCGGCGCAGGTACGCCTCCGACGGGGACGTCGGTGCCGTGCCGGGTTCGACCGGGAGCAGGGTCAGGCCGAGGCGGCGCCTCACAGCGCTGACGGTCCTCCACGCTCCGGCCACCAGGCACAGCAGCAGCAGGGCCGCGAAGCCGCCGACGAACAGGCCCGGCCAGAAGTCGGTGGCGAACAGCGGCGGGAGGGTGTGTTCCTTGGCCGGGTTGAGGGCCTGTGCCGGGCTTCCGGAACTGTTCGGCTCCTCGGTGCGGGGCGCCTCGTCGAGGTACGTCATGAGGGCGTCGAGGCGTTCGGCAAGGAGGTGGTCCTCGTCGTCGTACGCCTTCTCGCTCCCGTACGTGATCGACTCGGGCAGGTCGAAGAGGAGGTCGTAACTGTCCAGGCGGAGGCCGTGGTTGAAGACGTCGATGAAACCGCTCACGGGGTCGGCGGCGACGTACACGCCGTCCTTGTCCAGCCGGGCGTGGACGGCCGCCGAGAACAGTTCCTCGTCGCCCGCGGACTCGTCCTCCGAGCTGTGGGGGACGAGCGTGACGAAGACGGGGCCGCCGCCCTCGGAGCGCCGGAAGCGGTCGATGCGCTCGTGCAGGCGGGCGAGTTGCGCGGCGTCCAGTCGCTGCGGGCTCTCCGGGTCCTGGTAGACCGGGTCGCGCGTGAGGCCGGCGGAGACCCGCTCGACGCGGGCGGAGAGGTCCGCCGGGGTGGGCGTGGGGGCCGCGCTGCTGCGGGTCTCGTCGAAGAGCAGGGGCGCGCCGGCACCGATCGCTACGGCCGTGGCCAGGGCGGCGGCGGGCAGGGCGAGCCGGTGGAGGAGAGGGCGCGCGGGTGCGGGGGCGGAGGACTTGCTCTTCTTTTTCTTCCTGGCGGCCGCGGGCGGCCCGGCGCTCAGGCGGCGGCGTGCGTACGGGACCAGCAGCAGGATCGACAGGGGCACGCCGGTGAGCGCGATGCCCGTGAGGAACGACTGGTTCCGGCGGTCGGACGGGCCGATGTACATCTGCTCCGGTGCGCCGTCCCGGTATGCGGCGGACGCCGCGGACGCCCGCGCCTCGGCGTTCTCCGCGTCGTCGGAGACGATCTCCACGAAGCGCTCGAAGCTGCGCAGCGCGCCGGCGTCGTAGGGGAGTTCGAAGCGTGCCGCCCGCGCGGCGGCCTCGGCGGGGGCGCGCACACCGAAGGACCTGGCCGCGATGACCTCCGAGTCGTCCACCAGCACGTACAGGCCGTCACGGCCCAGCCGTTCGTGCACCGCGCCGAGCAGCTCGTCACCGTCGGTGTACGGAGCGGGCAGGACCAGCACGTACGTCGGTACGCCGGTGCGCTCGGCCAGGCGGGCGAAGTCCGGGGCCAGGGAGCGCGGGACCGCGCGCGGCAGCTGGTCGGTGACATGGACCGGGTGGTCGCGCAGGCGGTCGGCGAGATGGGCGGCCTGGGTGGAGAACGGGGAGGTGGACCGGGTACGGGGCTCGGGCTGGGCCTGGGCCGCGGGCGCGGTCGTCAACGCCGTCACGACGACGCAGAGGGCGACGACGCAGAGGGCCGGGAGCAGGCGGGTCGCCAGGCGGCGGATGGTCAGGGGCATGGTGGTCACTTCAGCTTGGCGTTCTGGGCCTTCACCACCGTCACCGGCAGCTTCGCGTCGCTCGGCCGGGTTTCCGCGATGGCCCTGCCGTCGACGGCGAAGTAGACGCCGATGACGTCGCCGCTGCGGACGACCTGGGTGTGGTGGGTGTGGGAGGCGCCGCGGAAGGTCATCGTGGTGGTGAAGCCGAGGGAGTCGTCGCCGGCCGGTGCGACCTTCTCCGCGGTGACGGAGTCGTACGTGCTGGTGCCGCCGCTCGCCTTGGCGGTGAAGCCGTCGCCGCAGGACGCCACCGCCTTCTTCAGGTCGTCCATGGCGGTCCCGGCGCCGCCGGCGGTGTAGGTGGCAAGGGTGACGTACGTGTGCGCGCCGGCGTCCTTCGACAGCACCCGGACGAGGTGGGCCTGCGGGTCGCCGAGCGGAAGCTGGTTGACGGCGTGGGCCAGCGGCGCGCAGACCTGCTTGTCGAGGGTGACGTCCTCGGGCGACTCGGCGAAGCGGTATGCGTCCGAGTGCGGTTCCACCCGGTAGCCGTCGACGTCGGCGGACGTGACCATGAGCCCGTGGAGCCGCTCGGCCGGGGTCGGCGGCTTCGTCTCGGTCGCGGAGGGCCGGGGCTCACCGGTCGTGCCGTCCGACTCCGTGCCCGAGCCGCAGGCGGTGAGCGCGGCGAGGGAGAGGGCGGAGAAGGCGGAGGCGGCCGCGAGCATGGCGACGCGCTTCATGGATGGCTCCTTGGTGGTCGGTCGAGTCCTGCGGCGAGCGGGAACGAGCGCGCGGCGCGCCTGCGGACTCATCTGTCCCCGTGTCCCCGTACTTACGTCCCGTCACCTTGCCCGGTCGAAGATCATGGCACGGACGGTCGGTGCCCCCGTGAGTGAACCGTGCAGGCCTCATGAGCGGTGGGTGATGAATCGTACGTACTGCGTGGCCGCCGGGGCGGGGCGGGGGTTCGCTCGCGCACAGGGGGCGGGGGTTCGCGGGGCCGGTCCCAACTGGGTTGTTCAAAGGTGAAATTGCAGATGAATAACGGTGTGCGGGGCCGTGCGGGCGGGGCGGGCTCCGCCTTGAGGGGCTTATGTGTGGCTGATACGGTGCGATGGCTTGACACTCACCCTCGCGTTGGTTATTCGCCCAGGTCGGGCGGGTAGGTCCGACGCGTCCCGCATGTCTGTGCACGGGTGGACGAGGGGGAAGTGTCCGGGATTTCAGGGAACTTGGCAGACTATTTCTTGGGTGTACGGGGAGCGGTTGCGTGAAGATCCAGGAGCGTACGGGGGCGGGCGCGGGTCGTTCCGCGGCTCCGGCTCAAGCATCGGTCGGTGACCGGCTTCCCACTCCGCCGCGCGAGCGCAAGCCGGCCCTGGCCGCGCTCGCCGTGCTGCTGATCCTCGTCGGCGCGCTCGGCGCGACGATGCTGGTGCTGCAGGCCGGTGACCGCATCGAGGTCATCAAGGTCGAGAAGGAGATCCCGGCCGGGGCGTCCGTCACCGACGCGGACGTGACCTCCGTGATGGTCGCCGAGGACGCGGGCATCAACTACATCCGGTGGGAGCAGCTGGACACGCTCAAGACCATGAAGGCGAAGACCACGATCTACGCCGACACGGTCGTGCAGGGCCAGATGTTCTCCGCGAAGAGCAGCCTGCCCGAAGGCAAGGCCTCCGTGGGCCTCGCCCTCAAGGAGGGCCAGTACCCGGCGGACATCAAGCCCGGCGACATCGTCGCGGCCTACCGGGTCGGCGGTGCCGGTTCAAGCTCGAACGACTCCGACGACACCGACTCCGGCGCGAGCGGTTCGTCCTCCGGTGCCCTCGTCGACGGCGCCCGGGTGAACACCGTCGCGGACGACAGCGACTCCACCGTGAGTACGGGCAGCAAGACGCTCACCCTCCTCGTCGACCAGGCCGACGCGGCAGCGCTCGCCTCGGCGGCGGCCGCGGGTGAGGTCGCCATCGTGCACGTCCCCGGCAACTGAGAAGGCGGCACCCCACCCATGGCCCTCATCGCCCTCGCCGCCGACAAGGGTTCCCCCGGCGTCACCACCGCGGCCGTCGCCCTCGCGGCGGTCTGGCCGCGGCGTGTCCTGCTCGCCGAGACCGACCCGGCGGGCGGCGACCTCGTCTACCGCAGCGCCGCCGCGCACGGCGGCCCGCTCAACCCCAACACCGGCATGCTGTCCATCGCGGCCACCGCCCGCCGCGGACTCGTGCCCGACCAACTGTGGGACCACGTACAGCCGTTGAGCGGCGGCCTGGAAGTGCTCGTGGGGCTCGGCATCGCCGAACAGGCCGCCGGGCTCGCCGGACTGTGGCCGACGCTCGGGCACGCCTTCGCCGCGCTCGGCGACTCCCCGCACGCGCCCGCCGACGTCATCGCCGACTGCGGACGCATCAGCGGCGACACCCCCGCCCTGGAACTGTTCGCCCACGCCTCGCTGGTGCTGCTCGTCTCGCGCACCGAACCGGAGGCGCTGGCGCGCGTGCGGGACCGTGCCGCCGCGCTCGCCGGCCGGCTGCACGGCGGCCCGCGCGGCGCCGCCACCCTCGGCAACCCGGTGATCGGCGTCGTCCTGATCGCCGACACGGGCGACGCCGCCAAACTGGCCTCCCAGGTCAACGACATGCTCGTGCACGCCCAGACCGGGGCCCGCGTCGTCGGCACGCTCGCCGACGACCCGGCCGGCGCGGAGCAGCTGGCCGGCCGCAGGCGCGGGCGCCTCGACAAGTCGCTGCTGATCCGCTCCGCCCGCAAGGTGACGGCCGACGTCTACCAGCAGTACGGCGCCGCCTGGGCCGCGTCCGCGCAGGCCCAGCACGCCCAGGTGCAGGCCCAGCAGGCGCAGCAGGCCCGCGGAGCCGGGCGATGACCGCTGTCGACCACCAGCTGGTCAAGCGGTTCCGTCAGGACGCCGGCGACCGGATCGCCGAACAGCGCCGCCTCGACCAGGTCAACGGCGTCACGCCGATGTCCACCGAGGACGAGCGGCAGTACGCGCGCGCCGTCATCGCCCAGATACTCGAGGAGTACGCCCGCGCGGAGATCAACGCGGGCCGTACGCCGCTCGACGCGGAGACCGAGGAGCAGTACGCGGCCGCCGTGCACGCCGCGCTGTTCGGTGTCGGCCGGCTCCAGCCGCTGCTCGACGACCCCGAGGTCGAGAACATCGACATCAACGGCTGCGACCAGGTGTTCGTCGGCTACTCCGACGGCCGCGAGGTGCGCGGCGAGCCCGTCGCCGAGACCGACGAGGAGCTCATCGAGCTGATCCAGGTGCTGGGCGCCTACTCGGGTCTGTCGTCGCGGCCCTTCGACTCCGCCAACCCCCAGCTGGACCTGCGGCTGCCGGACGGTTCGCGTCTGTCGGCCGTCATGGACGTCGCGCGGCGGCCCGCGCTGTCCATCCGCCGAGCGCGGATGGGCAAGGTGTTCATCTCCGACCTGGTCGGCAACGGGACGCTGACGCCGGAACTCGGGCACTTCCTCGCCTGCGCCGTCCGCGCCCGCAAGAACATCATGATCGCGGGCGCGACCAACGCCGGAAAGACCACGCTGCTGCGCGCCCTCGCCAACGAGATCCCGCCGCACGAGCGGCTCATCACCGTCGAACGGGCGCTGGAGCTCGGCCTCGACACCTTCCCCGACCTGCACCCCAACGTGGTGGCGTTCGAGGAACGACTGCCGAACTCCGAGGGACAGGGCGCCATTTCGATGGCGGAGCTGGTGCGCCGCTCGCTGCGCATGAACCCTTCCCGGGTCATCGTGGGTGAGGTGCTCGGCGACGAGATCGTGACCATGCTGAACGCGATGTCGCAGGGCAACGACGGTTCGCTGTCCACGATCCACGCCAACAGCTCCAGCGAGGTCTTCAACCGCATCTCCACCTACGCCCTGCAGGCGACGGAACGACTGCCCATCGAGGCCAGCCAGATGCTCATCGCCGGCGCGGTGAACTTCGTCGTCTTCATCCAGCGGCGCAACGACTACCAGAGCGGCGGCCGCCTCCAGCGCATGGTCACCTCCGTCCGCGAGGTCAACGGCGTCGACGGACGCGTGCTGTCCAGCGAGGTGTTCGCCGAGGCCCCCGACGGCCGCGTCGTCGCGCACGCCCCCATAGCCTGCCTGGAGGAACTGATGGCGTACGGCTACCGGCCCAGCGGAACGTGGGGGTGAGCCGGTGACCACCCCGACGACCACGACCCCGGACGTGGCCGTGAACACGGCCGCGACCACCGACCTCGCCGCGCTCGGCTCCCTGGGCTCCATGGGCGGCCTGTTCTCCACCACCGTCCTGTACGCGCTCGCCTCCGGCGTCGCCGTCGGCGGCGGCATCGCGCTGCTCGCCGTCGCCGTACGCGGACTGCCCGCCAAGCCCGCGCACGAGAAGCAGAAGGCGGGCGAGCGGGCGGGCGAGCTGATCCGGTTCGCCGGACGCCGCGGTTCGCTCGCCGCGATCGTCGGCCTCGTCGTGCTGCTGCTGACCCGCTGGGCGGTCGCCGGTGTCGCCGCCGCCGTGCTGGTGTTCTTCTGGGACCGGCTGTTCGGCGGCGCCGCCGAGGAACGGGCCGCGATGCGGCGCGTGGAGGCGCTCGCCTCCTGGACCGAGTCGCTGCGCGACACCATCGCCGGCGCCGTCGGCCTGGAACAGGCCATCCCGGCCTCCGCCCGCGCCGCCGCGCCGGTCCTGCGCCCGCACCTCGACGCGCTCGTCGACCGGCTGCGCGCCCGCACCCCGCTGCCCGAAGCACTCCAGCAGCTCGCCGACGAGATCGACGACGCCTCCGCCGACATCATCGTCGCCGCGCTCATCCTCAACGCGCGGCTGCGCGGCCCCGGTCTGCGGCAGGTCCTCGGCGCGCTCGCCAAGTCGGCGCGCGAGGAAGTGGACATGCGACAGCGCGTGATGGCGCAGCGCGCCTCGACCCGCCGCTCGGTGCAGATCGTCGTCGCCGTGTCGATCGCGTTCGTGCTCGGCCTGTCCATCTTCAACCGCGACTTCGTCGAGCCGTACGGCACGCCCGTCGGGCAGCTCGTCCTCGCCTGTGTCTGCGGCCTGTTCGCCCTCGGCTTCTGGTGGCTGCGCAAGCTGTCCACCATCGAGACGCCCGAACGCTTCCTGGTGCGCGACGAGTCGGCGGTCCAGTTCGTCCGGCCGCGCACACCCGGCAGCGGCGCGCCGCAGCAGGCGCCGATCCAGCAGGACGAGGGGGTACGCCGGTGAGTGACGACCTGACGATGCCGATGGTCGTCGGCGCGGTCATCGGACTGGGGATCTACGTCCTCGTCCGCGCGCTGATGCCCACCAAGCGCAGCGCGATCGCGCAGGTCGCCCGGATCGACGCGATGCGGGCCCGCGGCACGGCGTACGAGTCGGCGCGCACCGCGAAGGACAGCGGCCGCTTCGGCACCCTGCGCGCCCAAGTGGGCGCCCGCGTCGCCGAGTTCTACCTGCAGCAGGGCTGGGAGCAGCGGTCGCTGCGCGCGGACCTCGCGGTGCTGGACCGCAGCTGGGAGAAGTTCCTGGCGACGAAGGTGCTGCTGGCGGTGGCCGGCCTGTTCTTCGGGCCGTTCCTGTTCGCCATCGTCTGGACGCTCGCCCTCGCCGACAGCCCCGTCATCCCGGTCTGGCTCGCCCTGGCCTGCGCCGCGCTGTTCTTCTTCCTGCCCGACCTGGAGGTGCGCAGGGACGCCGCCGAGAAGCGGCGCGACCTGCGCCGGGTCATCGGCGCCTACCTGGACCTGGTGTCGATGTCCCTGGCCGGCGGCCGGGGCCTGCCGGAGGCGCTGATGGCGGCGGCCGAGGTGTCCGACGGCTGGGCGACCCACCGCATCCGCAACGCCCTCGCCGACGCCCGCATCACCGGCATCAGCCAGTGGCAGGCGCTGGGACAGCTCGGGGAGGAGCTGGGCGTGGAGGAACTGAAGGACCTCTCCGCCTCGCTGGCCCTCGTCGCCGACGACGGTGCCAAGGTGCGCGAGTCCCTCGCCTCCCGCGCCGAGACCATGCGGCACCGCGAACTCGCCGAGATCGAGGGCAGCGCGGGCGAGAAGTCCCAGTCGATGCTCGTGGCGCAGCTGCTGCTGTGCGCGGGGTTCCTCGTGTTCCTGATCTTCCCGGCGGCGATGCGGGTGTTCCAGGTGTGACATCCATGACCGGTGTATCGCGAACCGTCAACCGTGAGCCGTACGTCACAACTTCCGTGAACCGAATTCGAGAGGACAACGCGTCATGAACGGACGTACCTTCCACACCGGCATTCCCGCCGTGGACTTCCTGGTCACCTTCATGCGGGCCCGCGTGGAGCGCGCCCGCTCCGGCGAACTGGACCGCGGTGCCTCCGCGGTGGAGTGGGTCATCATCTCGGCGGTCGTCGTGGCGATCGTCGGTGTCGTGGCCGCCATCATCAACGCCGCGCTGAGCGAGGGCGCCAACAAGGTCGGCGACTGCATCAAGGGCGCGGACGCGGGCAAGACCTGCTGACCGCGGTCACTGCTGCTACGGGGATGTCGGTGCGCGTACGTCGCTGGGTACGCCGACGGGTGGAGGCCGCCTCCGCCCGCGGCGATTCCGGCATGACCGCGATCGAGTTCGTACTGCTCACGCCCGTCCTGTTCTTCATGATCTTCGCGACGGTGCAGTTCGCGCTGTACTTCTTCGCCGATCACGTCGCGCAGGCGGCGGCGCAGGCGGGTGCGCGCAAGGCGCGGGCGACGGCCTACGACCAGCCGGGCGGCTGGCGCGGCGAGGCGCAGGACGTGGTGGACAGCTACATCCGGCAGCTGGGACCGCAGCTGGTGCTGGGGCCCGATGTGCGGATGCTCCAGCCGGAGCAGGACACGGTGGGCGTGGAGATCACGGCACGCATCCCGACCGTGTTCCCGGGGCTGGACCTGACGGTGCACGCGCAGTCGATGGGACCGGTGGAGCGGTTCGTGCAGGAGGGGGAGAACTAGATGGACCTCTCCGTCTTCCGCGGCGCACGGAGGCCGGCGGACGGCGCACCGGGCCGGGACGGGAGCCGCGACCGGGACCGGGACTGGGACCGCGACCGTGGCCGCGACCGGGACCAGGACCGGGGCCGGGACCGGGACCGGGACCGGGGGTTGTCCACCGTCGAGGTGGTCATCCTCGCGCCGGTGATGATCCTGTTCATCCTGGTGCTGGTCGGCTTCGGTCAACTGGTCGACGGGCGCGGCGCGCTGGACGGCGCCGCGCGGGACGCGGCGCGCGCCGGCTCCATCCAGAAGGACCACGCCACCGCGATGGCCGAGGCACGGGCCGCGGCGGAGGCGAACCTGACCGACGTCTGCTCGGGCCCGGTCAGCGTCGTGCAGACCAGCCAGGGCTTCGAACCCGACACCATCTTCACCGTTGAGGTGAGCTGCGAGGTGCGGGGCCTCGCCATGCTGGGCCTGGACATCCCGACGACCCTGACCTCGAGCTTCAGCTCCCCGCTGGACCCCTACCGGAGGACGGCGTGAGCGCCCGCATCCGCAGCTGGGCGGCCCACCGCCGCACCCGCCTGGACGACCGCGGCTCGGGCGCCGGCGCCGTCATCATCTTCGCGCTGGTCTTCCTCTCCCTGTCGGCCTTCGTCATCGACGGCGGCATGTCCATCTCCAAGCGGGAGCGGGCGGCCGACATCGCTGAGCAGGCGGCCCGTTATGCCGCCCAGGACATCGACCGCGAGGCCCTCTACGACAACGAGGGCGGCCCCGCGCCGATCAACTACCAGAACTGTGACGCCCGGGTGAAGGCGTTCGCCCGTGAGATGGACATGTCCGGCCCGGACGTCGCGGCGACCCACTGCGTCGCCGCGAACGCCCAAGCCGTGGAAGTCGAGGTCCAGTTGACATACGCGCCCGTCTTCACGGGCATGTTCTACGGCGGCGACGTGGCGGTCCGCGGGCAGGCCGTCGCGGAGAACGAGGTGGGCTGACGCCCCCGGGAGTGTCACAGTTGCACCGTCCCGAAAAAATCCCTCGGACCTGCACACCGTTCACCGGGAGGTCGTACGGAAAGGGAGGGAAATCGGGAGGAAGTCACGGCGTGCGGTGAGCGGCGGCCCGGAAAGCCGCCCGGCGGTGGCCGGTGCCTTCGTGAACCGGTGGGTAGCGTGAAGGCGCCGACCCGATTCGTGACCGGATTGCCACAACAATGAATTCGGTGACGCTGAGGCAGCGTCGATCAACTCCGCGCCACTGGTCGGCTGTTCGCATGCGTGCTTTGATCAGTGGGCACGGCTCGTCGGAGTGAGTCCCGATTCCGGGCTTCCGGCGAACTCCCCGCCGCTGCATTCCTTGCTACGAATGGAAAGGCCAGCCATGAACTTCGCCTCGCAGGTCGAAACGGCCGAGATCTCCGACGCCGACCTGGACAACGTCTCCGGCGGTCACGCGATCGCCGCCGGCGTCGACGCCGCCGTGGCCGTCACCACCGCCGGTGGCTCCGCCGGTGTCGGTGCGTACGCCGAGGTGGGCCCGCTCTCCGTGTGCGCCGGTCTGGGCGGTTCGGTGACCCCGGGTGGCATCGCGGGCGACGGCCACGTGCACACCACGTCTGCCTGAGCAGCGCCGCTGACATTCACTGACAGCGCCTGAACGGCGGGCCCCGGACATTCCCCGTCCGGGGCCCGTCGTCGTCATTTCGTGAGGGCGGCTCACTTCCCGCCCTTTTCCCATTTGTTCCCCCGCTTGTCCTCGACCTTCATCTTCTCGTCGACCTGCTTGGTGAGTTCGTCCTCCAGCTTCTTGAATTCACGCACCACGGCATCCGACATACCGGCGAGCGCGTCGAGTTGCTGGGTGATGTCCTCACGTCCGTCCTCCCAGTTGGACTCGAAGTCGGACAACGCGTCATACGCTTCCGTCCCCGATGTCGTCCTTGTGGGACTCGAAGAGTTTTTTGGTGTGGTTCATCCGCGTCTTGAGCGACCGCAGTCGCCGCCCGTAGTCCTCGAGATCGCTCAGCGGAAGCGCGAGATCGCTCTTGCCGTTGCCCATGCCTCGTTCCACCCGTGGAGCACCCGACCGTACGCGGCCCCGCTCGCGCACACTGAACACCCGCCCACGCACAGGAGGTTCCTCACATGCTGCTGCGCGATGTGACACCCGACGACCTCGACGCGTACGTGCGGATGCGCTGCGACCCGGTCATGATGCGGGACCTCGGCGGCCCGCTGCCGCGCGAGGGCATGCGGGAGAAGGTCGAGCGCGACGTCCGTGACGCCGTCCGGGACACCGCCTGGACGAAAATGATCGTCCCCGACCCGGCCGACCCCGGCACCGTCGCCGGAACCGTGACCCTGTGGTCCCACGACGACGGCGGGCAGCGCATCTCCGAGATCGGCTGGATGGTGCTGCCCGCCCACCAGGGCCGGGGCCACGGCAAGCGGGCCGTGCGCGCCCTGCTGGACCTGGCCGCCGAGGACGGCCGCTGGGGCCTCGTCCACGCCTTCCCCGCGGTCGGCAACGCGGCCTCCAACGGCATCTGCCGCACCCTCGGCTTCACCCTCGCCGGCCAACGCACCGTGACGTTCGCCGACCGCCTCCTGCACACCAACCACTGGACCATCGACCCGCGCCCCGGTCCGGCCTGACGGCCGTCACGGGGCGGGCGGGTGAGGGGGCGCGGTCAGCGGTTGATCGACTGGATTTCCTGGACCGTCATGTCCTGGGTGGTCTCGAAGGTGCCGTCGGGGAGGTCGCCGCGGGCTCCGCCGCTGCCCTCCCAGGAGATCTGCCAGGTGATCGACGCCGTCAGCTCGTACGGGTCGCCGGCGCTCGCCCGCAGGTACCTGATGCCGCACGGCGGGGTCTTGTCGGCGCTGCCCTTCGTGTACGGGGTGCCGATGGAGCCGTCGTTGTTGATCTCGCAGTCGCCGGAGGCCGGGAAGGTCTCCGCGTCGTCCGTGCCCGGCTCGAGGTGCAGGGCGACCGGCTTGGCGGTGGTCTCCGCCCACAGCCCGGTACCGGGGAGCTCGGCGCGGACCGTGATGTCCGTGAAGGTCGCCTTGTCGAGCCAGACCCAGGTCGCAAGATTCACCGTGGACCTGGCTTCGGGCTTCAGTTCGATCTCGGTCTCGGGAACCTTCACCTTGTCATAGGCGTACTCGGCCAGGGTCTCCGGGGTGGGTGCCTCCGGCTCATCGGGGATTTCGCCCGCCTCCACCCAGAACATCAGCCGGTTGCACAGCGAGGTGTCGAGGTTGGTCAGGTCCGGCGCGACACCGCGCCAGAAGTAACCGTCCTTGCCGAGGTTGTAGTTCTTGTACCCCTTCACGGAGGAGGGAGTGCCGAAGTAGTTGGTGGCGTCCTTCTCGTCCCTGTAGTGGTCGGTCCAGAGCCCTTCACCGAACCATGCCTGCCGCACGCTCACATCGCCGTTGCCGTCCTTCTCCGAAAAATTCTTCAACTGTTCCGGAGTGAAGACGGGTTCGTACCAGCAGGGGGGTGGCTCCCAGTTCGGGTCCACCGCGGACAGACTGCCCTTGCCGTCGGTGGGGCCGCTCACCTGAGTGACTTTGATCCGGGAAGTGCTGACCGAGGCGGTCAGTTCGTTGCCCTTGGTGTCACCGAAGGTATCGCCCTCACCGATGGCGTGGGCGGGCGTGGGAGCCAGAAGCACGGTGACGAGGGACGCGATGGTCAGTGGCAGGGCCGCGCGCTGTTTCATCGCGAGCAACCGCCCCTCTCGGAACGGGCGGACACGGTTTGCCACACCCCCTGGGAGTTCCTGGTCAGTGAGATCACGTAGAAGACCTCGGGATCCGTGCCGGCCGGATTTCCAACCACTTTGCCGGTGTTGCGATTCTTCGTCGCGGCATCGGTCTCGTCCGTGCAGTACGACAGCGAAGCGTTCTTCTTGCCGTCGCCGATGGTGACCTCGGGGTCGAAGACGGGCAGCTTCCCGATGACCGTGACGTTCTTGTCCGTGTAGCTTCTGATCCACTCCCGAGCCTGCGAGAGGCCTCCCTCGGTGTGGTAGAAGGCGAGGGCCTCGCTGTCGGGGTCGTTCTCGATGATCGCTGCGTAGCCGGAGCGCAACTCCTCCTTGCCGTCGTTGAGGACGGCCTGCTCGTCCGGGTCGCTGCTCTTCCAGTTCTCGAAGGTGAGCTGGAAAGTGCTGGGGAGGGCGATCTCCGGGCGCTTGACGTCGGGCGAGGACGACGCCGACGCCGAGGCCGACGGGCTGCTCGACCCGGTGTCCGCTCCCTTGATGTCGTCGGACGACGACTCTTCCCCGCTTCCGCCGCAGGCGGTCAGCAGCAGGGCCGCCGTCGTGGTGAGGGCGGCTGCGGTGATGGGCAGGGCTCTGCGGGCCACGGACTTCCCCCTGTGTCGGCTGTCTGCAACTGTCTGCAACGGAGAACGAAGCTATCAGGGGCAGGTCAGGGGCACTTGTGAGGTAGCGGCGGATTGTGTGGGGAAGGTGAGGAGTGTGCCGTCGGCGCAGCGGACGGCGGAGATGCTGCGAGGGGGAGAGGGGGTCGCGGGTGCGGGACGGACGCGTGCGGGACGGAACGGCTCGGGGCTTCGACTGCGTCCGTACGAGTCAATAAGATCTCTGTAGGCTCAACAGACCCTCCTTCCGACACCCAGGACTCCCGCCATGCCGCGACGCCGCAGTGCAAGCTCGTCAAGCTCGACGGCTCCGAGGAACCGGACGCCGCAGCCGGTGCGGGTGCGGCGGCGGACCTTCGGCGACTTCGTCAAGGCGTTCCTCGCCTTCGTGGCGCTGCTCGTGCTGCTCGTCGGGGTGCCGCTCGCGCTGGCGATGACGGCCGGCTGGCCGTTCCCGGACACGTTCGAGCCGATGGAGTGGCTCCGGCAGGACATCTCCGTCCAGACGTTCCTCGGCATCCTGACGTTCGTCGTCTGGCTGGCCTGGGCGCAGTTCACCGCGTGCGTGCTCGTGGAGATGAAGGCCGCGCTGTCGGGCGTCGGCGTGCCCGGGCGGGTGCCCGGCGCCGGGCCCAGCCAGCTGCTCGCCCGGCAGCTCGTCGCCGCGCTGCTGCTCGTCGGCGCCACCGCGGCCAGCTTCACGCCGGGACTCAGCCAGCTCGGGCAGGGCCTGGACGGCAACCAGCGGCCCACCGTGGCCGCCGCCCAGCAGACGCCCGGCTTCTTCGCCCAGCAGCAGGAGCAGGCCGCCGGGGCCGCCGCCGCCCTCGCCGAGCAGGCCTCGCACGCCGAAGCGGCGAGCGGCAGCAGCGCCCGGCAGGAGGGCGACACGAAGTTCTACCGGATCCAGCCGCCCGAGGGCCGCCACCACGACTCCCTGTGGGAGATCGCCGAGCGGCACCTCGGTGACGGTCGCCGCTACAAGGAGATCTTCGAACTCAACAAGGACCGTACCCAGCCCGACGGTTCGAAGCTGTCCGAGGCCAGCCTGATCCGGCCCGGCTGGATCATGGAGATGCCCGGCGACGCCCGCGGCGGCGACCTCGTCGAGATGCCGGACGAAGCGCCCCAGGTCTCGCCCGAGGTGCAGCAGCAGATCCACGACTACGCCAGGACCGGCCAGGGCGGGGACCACGCCCAGGGCGGTGGCGGCAGCGGTGCCGCGCAGGTCTCCGTGCCCGAGCAGCGGCCCGCCCCCGACCCGGGCCACGCCGGACACCAGCAGCAGCCGGACCGGCAGCACGCCACGCCCGCCCAGGAGTCGTCCTCCTTCGGCCTGCCCGAGGCCCTCCTCGCCGCTCCGCTGCTCGCCGCCGGTCTTCTCGGTGCCCTCGGGCACCGCCGCCGGCAGGCGCTGTGGCAGTCGGCGTTCGGCGGGGTCGGCGGCCGGCGCGGCATGGAGCCGCCCACGCCGACCGGTGACGCCCAGGACGCCCAGGACGCGCTGCTCGTCGGCGCCGACCCCGAGGGCGTACGGCTGCTGGACCGGTCGCTGCGCGGGCTCGCCGCCGACCTGGCCGCCGAGTCCCGTCCGCTGCCCACCGTCTACGCGGCCTGGCTCAGCAACGGCGACCTGCACCTCCAGCTCGCCCAGCCGTCCGGCAAGCCGCCCGCGCCCTGGCAGCTCGGCCAGGACCAGACGTTCTGGATGCTCGCCAAGGACGACGCCGGCCGGTACGAGGACGCCGACACCGCCGCCCCCTACCCGGGCCTGGTCAGCCTCGGCACCATGGACGACTCGCGGCTGCTGCTCAACCTGGAGGCCGTCCCCGGCATCGTCTCGCTGAGCGGCAGCGAGGCCGACCGGGCCGCCGTGTTCGCCTCCGTCGCCGCCGAGCTGGCCACCAACGGCTGGTCGGACCGGATGACCATCACGCTCGTCGGGTTCGGCGAGGACCTCACCCCGCTCGCCCCCAACCGGCTGCGGCACCTCGACGACATCGAGGCGCTGATCGAGACCATGGAGGCCGAGACGCGGCAGCGGCGCGGCGCGCTCGGCGCCGCCGGGCACGACTCCGTGCTCACCGGGCGCACCGGCCCCGCCCAGCACACCCGTTGGGCCCCGCACCTGGTGCTGCTCGCCGCCGAGCCGTCCGCCGAGGACGCCGTCACGCTCGCCGAACTCGCCGCCGACGCGAGCCGTCTGGGCATCGGCTACCTCGTCGGCACCGACAGCGGTGATCTGCCCGGCGCCGCCTGGGAGATGGAGATCACCGGCGAGGGCAAACTGCTCGCGCCGCTGCTCGGCCTCGAACTGGACGCCCAGCTCCTGCCCGCCGCCCAACAGCGCGCCGTGGTCGAGCTGTTCGTGGACGCCGACCCCGATCGCGGCCCCGACGGGCCCGCCAACACCCCGCCGTTCCTCGTCGACATCAGCGAGCAGGGACGCCCGGCCGTGTACGCGCGGCTGGTCGGCCCGTACGAGATCATCGGGCTGGACAGCCCGGACGACGAGCGCAGTGCGCTGCTCCACGAGGCGCTGGCGCTGCTGCTCCTGCACCGCGAGGGCGTGCACCCGCGGGTGCTGTCGTCCGCGCTGTGGCCGCGCGGCGTCACCGACGACGTGCGCGAGGCGCTGATCGAGCGGCTGCGTTCCTGGCTGGGCACCGACCCCGACGGCACGCCCCGCCTCGGCACGGACGCCACCGGCCGGCTCACCCTCGCCAAGTCCGTCGTCTCCGACCTGGACGTGCTGCGGTCGCTGTACCACGAGGCCACCCAGGGCCGCGGCGTCGACAGCCGGGCCGTGCGCGGCCGGCTGCTCACCGACGCGCTGGTGCTGGTGCGCGGCCCGCTGCTCGCCGACCGGCCCGAGGGCCGCTACCGCTGGCTCACCCACGAGATCGTCGACGCCCAGCTGCCGCTGCTCGTCGCCGACACCGGACTGGCGCTGTCCGCGTTCCACATGGAGAAGAACCGCGCGCCGAAGGCCATCGAGGCGATCGAGGCCGCGCTGCGCACCGCCCCGGCCGACGAGCGGCTGTGGAACGAGCTGCTGCGCGCCACCCACGCCCTCGACGACCCCGCCCGCCTCACCGCCCTCGCCGCCGACCTCGTCGCCCGCAGCGGCGCGCGCGGGCTGCCGCCGCGCACCGAGGCGCTGCTCGACGAGTTGCTGCCCGCCTGGCGCGACGCGGTCGCGGCGGCCGGATGAGCGGCCCGGCGGGATGAGCGACGGCCTGTACGCGGCGCTGGTCGCCGCGGCCGCGCTGTGGGGCGCGGCGGCCGGCGCGGTGCTGCCGCGCGCGGCGTACCGGTTCTCCGCACCGGCCGGGCAGGAGTGGCGGACGGCCTGCCCGGCGGGGCATCCGGTGACCGGCTGGCTCGGACGGGCCAGGTGCGGGTCCTGCGCGGGCCCGTCGTACGGACCGGGCGCGGCCTGCGTCGTCGTCACCGCCCTGGTCTGCGGCGCGCTCGCCGCCGCCACCGGAACCCGGCCGGAGCTGGGCGTGTGGCTGCTGCTGGCGCCCGTCGGCGTGCTGCTCGCGGTGGTCGACCTGCGGGTGCAGCGGCTGCCCGACCCGCTGACGCTGCCGTTCGCGGCGACCGCGCTCGTCCTGCTCGGCCTGGCCGCGCTGGCCCCCGAGCACGCGGGGGAGTGGACGACCGCCCTGCTGGGCGCGCTCGCCCTCGGCGCCGGCTACTTCGTGCTGTTCCTCATCAACCCGGCCGGCATGGGCTTCGGCGACGTGAAGCTGGCCCTCGGCGCTGGCGCCGTCCTCGGCTGGTACGGCTGGCCGACCGTGATGCTCGGCACCTTCGCCGGGTTCCTGTTCGGCGCGCTGTACGGCGGTGCCCTCGTCGTCGCCCGCCGGGCGGGCCGCAAGACCGCCATCCCGTTCGGGCCGTTCCTGATCGGCGGCGCCCTCACCGGCCTGCTGATCGGCGCCTACGCGGCCTGACGTCGGCCGTTCGCAGGCCCTGGCGTAGGCTGGACCGGTCCGTCCACACCCTTACGAAAGGGACACCGGTGACCGAGAAGGCCGACCTTCAGCCCGTCCTCGACCGCGCCGCCGCCGGTGGGCGGATCACTCCCGAAGAGGCCCTCGACCTCTACCGCGACGCGCCGCTGCACGCGCTGGGCGCCGCCGCCGACGCCGTGCGCCGGCGGAAGTACGCCGGGACCGAGCACATCGCGACGTACATCATCGAGCGGAACATCAACTACACCAACGTGTGCGTCACGGCGTGCAAGTTCTGCGCCTTCTACGCGGCGCCGAAGGACACGGCGAAGGGCTGGACCCGCGACCTCGACGACATCCTGCGCCGGTGCGCGGAGACCGTCGAACTGGGCGGCACGCAGATCATGTTCCAGGGCGGCCACCACCCGGACTACGGCGTCGAGTACTACGAGAAGCACTTCGCCGCCATCAAGAAGGAGTTCCCGCAGCTCGTCATCCACAGCCTGGGGGCGAGCGAGGTCGAGCACATGGCGCGGATCAGCAAGGTGGGCGTCGAGGAGGCCATCTCCCGCATCCACGCGGCCGGTCTGGACTCCTTCGCCGGCGCCGGCGCCGAACTCCTGCCCGCCCGGCCGCGCAAGGCGATCGCTCCGCTGAAGGAGTCCGGCGAGCGCTGGCTGGAGATCATGGAGATCGCGCACAACCTCGGCGTCGAGTCCACGTCGACCATGCTGATGGGCACCGGCGAGACCAACGCCGAGCGGATCGAGCACCTGCGGATGATCCGCGACGTACAGGACCGCACGGGCGGCTTCCGCGCCTTCATCCCGTACACCTACCAGCCGGAGAACAACCACCTGAAGGGCCGCACGCAGGCCACGATCTTCGAGTACCTGCGGATGATCGCCATCGCCCGGATCTTCCTCGACAACGTGGCGCACATCCAGGGCTCCTGGCTGACCACCGGCAAGGAGATCGGCCAGCTGTCCCTGCACTACGGCGCGGACGACCTCGGCTCGATCATGCTGGAGGAGAACGTGGTGTCCTCCGCCGGTGCCAGGCACCGCTCCAACCGGCTGGAGATCATCGACCTGATCCGCAAGGCCGGACGGGTCCCGGCCCAGCGGTCGACGACGTACGAGCACCTGGTCGTGCACGACGACCCGGCGAACGACCCGGTCGACGACCGTGTGGTCTCCCACATCTCCTCCACGGCCATCGAGGGCGGCACCGCCCACCCGGAGCTGAAGCTCCTCACCTCCAACTGACCGGCCCGTGCTGACGATTCACGCGGCGGACCGGCTCCGCCTGGACGACGCGACGCTCCTCGACGGCGGTGCCGTCGCCGTCGAGGGCGACCGGATCGCCGCCGTGGGCACACTGGCCGAGGTACGGGAGCGGTTCCCGGCGGCGCGGGTGCGGCAGTGGCCCGGTGTGCTCGGGCCCGGGCGGGTCCACGAGGGTCCGCTGCCGGACGCGCCGAGCCCGCGCGAACGCGTCCACGCCGTGCTGAAGACCGGCGCGGTGGCGGTGCTGACGCAGCACGCCGGCACCCCCGAACTCCGGTCCGCCGCCGCGCGCAACGACGTGCTCGTCCTGGACCGTTCCCGCCCGGCGGCCGTGGTCGTCGCAGGCCGCGCCGACCTGGCGGTGTTCGACGACGGCGGCGCCTGCCTGGCGACGGTGTGCGCGGGCCGGCTCGTGCACCGCCGCCGCTGAGCGTCCCGGCCCACCCGCCGCCGGTTCCACGCCGCCACGCCGCCGCGCGCGGCCGTCGCCGCACACGCCGCAATGGGCCCCGGGAGGGGCCGCCGACGGGCCCGTCTTCGTCGACTCCTCCGGACGCCGGCCAGGGCGCTGCGCCGGATCGGTGTCCTCCTCGGCATCGTGTGCGCGGGGCGGCGGGGCGGCATGCCGCTGGTGGTGCGCTAGCAGGTGGTGACGCCGGTGTGCGCGCCGCTCATCGACGTGTTCACCGTGTACTCGATGGTCTTCGTCGACTCCCGGGCGTCCCTGCCGTCCTGGTGCGCCGTGCTCGGCGTGCAGCTCGCGTGCGCCGCGTACGCCTTCCGGCTGGACGGGGAGAGGTACCGGTACCTGCTGATGACGCCGGTGCCGCAGCTCGCCCACCGGCGGATGCTGCACCTCGCCCTCATCCACTCCTGCGTCACCGCCCTGACCGGCGGCCGGCTGCGCCGGCAGAGGCTGAAACGGACCGGCGAGGTCGGGATGCCGGCGGGGACGTGCTGATGGCCAGGCACCGCGGACGGCCGGATCCGTCCGGCCGCGACGGGCACGTCGACGTGCCGCGCGTCGGAAGCCGGCGCTCCTGCCGCGGGCGGGGGCTGCAAGAATGGGCGGGTGACCCGCGCATCCCTGGACAAGCAGCCGCACGAAGTCGCCTCGATGTTCGACGACGTCGCGGAACGGTACGACCTGACCAACGACGTGCTGTCCCTGGGGCAGGCGCGGCTGTGGCGCAAGGAGGTCGCGAAGGCGCTCGACGCGCGGCCCGCGCAGAAGGTCCTCGACCTGGCCGCCGGAACGGCGACCTCCTCCCTGCCGTACGCCCGCACCGGCGCCTACGTCGTCCCGTGCGACTTCTCGCTGGGCATGCTCCGGGTCGGCAAGAGCCGGCACGGCTGGCTGCCGTTCACGGCGGGCGACGCGACACGGCTGCCGTTCCGGGACGACGTGTTCGACGCCGTCACCATCTCCTTCGGGCTGCGCAACGTGCAGGACACCGACGCGGCGCTGCGCGAGATGCACCGGGTGACCCGGCCCGGCGGGCGGATCGTCATCTGCGAGTTCTCGCATCCGACGTGGGCGCCGTTCCGCACCGTCTACACCGAGTACCTGATGCGCGCGCTGCCGCCGGTCGCCCGGGCGGTGTCGTCCAGCCCGGACGCCTACGTCTACCTCGCCGAGTCGATCCGCGCCTGGCCCGACCAGCCCGCGCTGGCCGAGCGGCTGAAGGGCGCCGGCTGGTCGAAGGTGGCGTGGCGCGACCTGACGGGCGGCGTGGTGGCGCTGCACCGGGGCTTCAAGGAGAGCTGAGGAGCACCGCCGGGGCGGTGCGCGGTTCCTCCAGTTCCCGCCCGAGCCCGCCCGTGGGCGGACGTGGCCCGCGCGGCTCGCGCACTCCTCCGCCGCCCTCGCCCTCCCCGAAGTCGAACCACACGTGGACCACGGAGTCCCGCGGCACCTCGGCGCCGGGCTGCGGGTACTGGCGTACGACGTGGTCGACGACGACGAGAGGGAAGTCCGGCCGGTCGGGCGCGTGGACGAACAGGCCCCGCGCGCGGGCGGACTCGCGCGCGTCCACGGCCATCAGACCGACCAGGCGCGGCACGCGCACGTCGGGCGTCTGGCGTCCATCGGGCGTCATGTGCACGGATGTCACCCCCAGCGGTACCGGCAGAGTAGCCCCGTGCGGGGGCCGCCGGAAGCACCAAGTGGCTTTCCGTGACAATCGATTACGGTGAGTGACGGAACGTGCGGGTGTCAGAGGTCCAGCCGGTAGCAGTGGGCCACCCGCGGGTCGGGCGGGAGCGTGAACGTCTCGGCGAGCCGCATCCCGAGCCGCCGGGTGACCGCTATGGAGCGGGCGTTGCGGGCGTCCACCATCGCCACCACGCCGTTCAGGCCCGTCGCGCGCACCCGCTCCAGCGTCTCGACGGCCGCCGCGGTGACGTACCCCTTGCCCCAGTGCTCGCGCGCCAGCCGCCAGCCGATCTCGATCTCGCCCGTCGGGCCCCAGTCGCGCTCCCACGGCTGGGCGCCGGTGAAGCCGATGACCCGCCCCGACTCGTCGAGCATGCTCCACAGGCAGAAGCCCAGTTCGGCGTCGTGCCGGCGCTGGCGGGCGGTGAGTTCCTCGTAGACCGACAGCTCCGCCGGGGCGCCGCCGTGGAACTCCATGACCTCCGGGTCGGCGAAGATCCGGTGCCAGGCGACCGCGTCCTCGTGCGTGGGCACACGCAGCCGTACAGCGGGGAGAGCTCGGTTCACGGGGCAGCCCTTCAGCCGGGTGATCAATTCTGCTGAATAGACTGCCCGTGTCCAGTGCCCGTCGGCACGCAGATTTCGAACTTGGGGAGATCCCGCCGTGACCGAGCCCCTCTCCGACAACACCGCCGATGTGATCGTCGTGGGCGCGGGGCCAGCCGGCTCCACCACCGCGTACCACCTGGCCCGGTCCGGACTCGACGTGCTCCTGCTGGAGAAGACCGAGTTCCCGCGCGAGAAGGTCTGCGGCGACGGCCTCACCCCGCGTGCCGTGAAGCAGCTGGTGTCCATGGGCATCGACATCTCCGAGGAGGCCGGCTGGCTGCGCAACAAGGGTCTGCGCATCATCGGCGGCGGGGTCCGCCTCCAGCTGGACTGGCCGGATCTCGCCTCCTTCCCCGACTACGGCCTGGTCCGCAAGCGCGACGACTTCGACGAGCAGCTCGCCCGGCAGGCCCAGAAGGCCGGCGCCCGGCTGTACGAGCGCTGCAACGTGGGCGCGCCGATCATCGACGACCGCACCGGCCGCATCACCGGTGTGCGGGCCAAGCTCGGCGAGGAGAAGCGGGAAGTCACCTTCCACGCCCCGCTGGTGGTGGCCGCCGACGGCAACTCCACCCGGCTGTCCCTGGCGATGGGGCTGCACCGCCGCGAGGACCGCCCGATGGGCGTCGCGGTCCGTACGTACTTCACCTCGCCGCGCCACGACGACGACTACCTGGAGTCCTGGCTGGAGCTGTGGGACCGCCGCGGCCCGCAGGACCGGCTGCTGCCCGGCTACGGCTGGATCTTCGGCATGGGCGACGGCACGAGCAACGTCGGCCTCGGCGTGCTCAACACCTCGGAGGCCTTCAAGGAGCTGGACTGGCGGGAGGTCCTCAAGGCCTGGTGCGCCTCGATGCCCGAGGACTGGGGCTACACCCCGGACAACATGACCGGCCCGATCCGCGGCGCCGCGCTCCCCATGGCCTTCAACCGCCAGCCGCACTACACGCGCGGGCTGCTGCTCGTCGGTGACGCGGGCGGCCTGGTGAACCCGTTCAACGGCGAGGGCATCGCCTACGCGATGGAGTCCGGTCAGATCGCGGCCGACGTGATCGTGCAGGCCCAGGCGCGGGCCACGCCGGCCCAGCGGGAGATCGCCCTGCAGCGCTACCCGCGCGTGCTGAAGGACACCTACGGCGGCTACTACACGCTCGGCCGTGCCTTCGTGAAGCTCATCGGCAACCCGAAGATCATGCAGATCGCGGCCCAGCGCGGCCTGACGCACCCGCTGCTGATGAAGTTCACGCTCAAGCTGCTCGCCAACCTGACCGACCCGACGGGCGGCGACGCGATGGACCGCATCATCAACGGTCTGAGCAAGGTGGCGCCGAAGGCGTGACCCCGGCCGCCGTGAGCGGCGCTGTGGGCGGCCGGGGTCCGGGGGACGGACCTCGGCCGTCTGCGTGGGCGGCGAGGCGGCGTGAGGGGCCGCCAGAGGGCAGCACGGCGTGGCGGCGGTGCCGTCCGGCACGCGCAACACACGCCCGGCGAGGGATGATTCGGGCAATCGGGAGATCTTGCCCGTGGTGAACGAGGGAGGGCCGCTGCCCGGACGGCAGCGGCCCTTCAGCCCGTGAGGGCGCGGCTCAGAGCACGCGCACGGCGCCCGACGCCGGGTAGCCGGAGAGGTCCTGGATCACGACGCCCTTGGCGGAGTTGGCGGCGTCCAGGTACTGGCCGTTGCCGATGTAGACACCCACGTGGTAGGCGGAGCCCTTGCCGCCCCAGTACAGGATGTCGCCGACCTGGATCTGCGACAGCGGGATGTCGGTGCCGACCATCGACTGGTCCTGCGAGACGCGCGGCAGGTCGACGCCGACCTGGCGGAACGCGGCCTGGACCAGGCTGGAGCAGTCCCAGGCGTTGGGGCCGGTGGCGCCCATGACGTAGGCGTCGCCCACCTGCGCCCGCAGGAAGGCGACGACCGCCGCGACGCTGCCGCTGGCCGGCGCGGAGGCGGTCGTCGTGGTGGTGGTGGCGGAGAGGGTGGCGCGCTCGGCGTCGCGCGCGGCGCGCTCGGCGGCGGCCCTGCGGGCCTCCTCGGCGGCCTTCTTCTTCGCCTCGGCCTTCTTCTTGGCCTCGGCGAGGTCCGCCTTGGCCTCCTTGGCGGCCTGGGCGGCGGCCGCGTCACGCTCGGCCTGCAGCTGGTAGCTCGCGGCGGCCTGCTGGGTGGCGTCCGCGGACTGGGCGACCTGGGCGGCCAGGTCGGCCGTCAGGGTGGGCAGTTCGAGGGTCTGCGTCACGGGCTCGGCCGCGTTCGCCGAACCCGACGCCCCGGCCACTGCCAGGGTGCTGAGGACGCCACCGGCAACTCCGGCCCGCATCGCGATCGTGGACGACGCGGTACGGCGGGGCTTCCGGTGGCTGCGTATGTGAGCGGTGTGGGACATGGGAACAACCGGTATCAGGGGCTGCTTCATATCTTCAAGAAACGTGTGCTGCGCCACAGTTGTTCAATCGGGGCTCCGAATCCCGGGCGTGTCGTTCTTTATTGACGCCGTAACGGACATTGCGGGCGCCCGTGATCGGCCCGTGATCACGCACTTTCATCGTTACGTCCGAATTGCCCTCCGCTTACCACCGGTTGGACCGATTGGCCAATCCCTCCTCTCATGCGGCTCTCATGAATGTGGCGGAGGTCACGGAACGATTACCCCTGCCCCCACGTCCCCCGCCCCGGCCGCGCCCCGGTCGACGGTGGTGATCGATGGCCGGAACGTGACGCCACGACTTCGTGAACGCGTGCACACGTCCACACCGCGCCTCGCGTCCCCCTGATGTGTGAACGCGCCCTCTATCAAGAGATCCGGTCCAGCACCAATTTGCATGCAAGGGAACCATCTTGATATTGAGACGGGCCTTCTGAGCTGCAATGACGAGGTAAAATGTCACGGTTGGTGATCACGCGAACGCTTCGCGTGTGAAGATCTCCGCTCATCCGACTTCATGATCGTTCGTCAGGTGGTGGAGATCACAAAGCTTGTGCAATACCCCGTGTCGCAGATCACAGACTCGCGGGCATAAGATGCGGAGCGGTTGGGCTTGTGACCTGCTTCACATGTTCTCGATCTTCGCCGGGGCGGGCGGGGTTCGGGGGACTGGCGAGGCGGACGTGAGCCCGACGCAAACCGCCAGCAGTCAGTGCCGACTGAGAGGAGCGAGGAGCGGTGAACGCGTATGCGCCCATCCTCGTACTGGGAGCCCTCGGGGCAGGCTTTGCGATCTTCTCCGTGGTCATGGCCACGCTGATCGGTCCGAAGCGGTACAACCGCGCCAAGCTCGAAGCCTACGAGTGCGGTATCGAGCCGACCCCCACGCCGGCCGGCGGCGGGCGCTTCCCCATCAAGTACTACCTGACGGCGATGCTCTTCATCGTCTTCGACATCGAGATCGTCTTCCTCTACCCCTGGGCCGTCACCTTCGACGCCCTGGGGCTTTTCGGGCTCGTGGAGATGCTGCTCTTCGTGCTCACCGTCTTCGTCGCGTACGCGTACGTATGGCGGCGCGGCGGCCTGGAATGGGACTGAGGGGCCTTTAGCCATGGGACTCGAAGAAAAGCTGCCGAGCGGATTCCTGCTGACCACCGTCGAGCAGGCCGCGGGCTGGGTGCGCAAGTCGTCCGTCTTCCCCGCCACGTTCGGCCTCGCCTGCTGTGCCATCGAGATGATGACCACCGGCGCCGGCCGTTACGACCTGGCGCGCTTCGGCATGGAGGTCTTCCGCGGCTCGCCGCGGCAGGCGGACCTCATGATCGTCGCCGGGCGGGTCAGCCAGAAGATGGCGCCGGTGCTGCGGCAGGTCTACGACCAGATGCCGAACCCGAAGTGGGTGATCTCCATGGGGGTCTGCGCCTCCTCGGGCGGCATGTTCAACAACTACGCGATCGTCCAGGGCGTCGACCACGTCGTCCCGGTCGACATCTACCTCCCGGGTTGTCCGCCCCGCCCCGAGATGCTGATGGACGCCATTCTCAAGCTCCACCAGAAGATCCAGGGCTCCAAGCTCGGCGTGAACGCCGAGGAGGCGGCCCGCGAGGCGGAGGAGGCGGCGCTCAAGGCCCTGCCCACGATCGAGATGAAGGGGCTGCTGCGATGAGCGACGCGAACGGCAACGGCACCAACCCGGAGAAGGAGCTCTCCGCGGAGAACCTCCCGGGCCAGCGCGGCCAGGGCGGCGAGGAGATCCGCGTCCAGCGCGGCATGTTCGGCGCCGCGGGCGGCGGCGACACCTCGGGCTACGGCGGACTGGTCCGCTCGGTCCGGCTCCCGGGACCGGCGGCCCGCCCCTACGGCGGCTGGTTCGACGAGGTCGCCGACGAACTCGAGGGCGCCCTGGAGGAGCAGGACCTGCTGCCCGACAACGCCATCGAGAAGACCGTCGTCGACCGCGGCGAGCTCACCTTCCACATCGCCCGCGAGCACCTGGTGCGCGTCGCGAAGACCCTGCGCGACGACCCCGCACTCCGCTTCGAGCTGTGCACCGGCGTCAGCGGCGTGCACTACCCGAACGACAAGGGCCGCGAGCTGCACGCCGTCTACCACCTGCGCTCGATCACCCACAACCGGCTGATCCGCCTGGAGGTCAGCGCGCCCGACAGCGACCCGCACATCCCGTCGCTGTTCCCGGTCTATCCCACGAACGACTGGCACGAGCGCGAGACGTACGACTTCTTCGGCATCGTCTTCGACGGTCACCCGGCGCTGACGCGGATCATGATGCCGGACGACTGGCAGGGCTTCCCGCAGCGCAAGGACTACCCCCTCGGCGGCATCCCCGTCGAATACAAGGGCGCCCAGATCCCGGCTCCGGACCAGCGGAGGTCGTACTCGTGAGCACACAGTCGGCATCAGCACGCGAGACCACCGAGGGCACCGTCTACACGGTCACCGGTGGCGACTGGGACGAGGTCGTCGAGACCGCGGCCCGCGCCGACGACGAGCGCATCGTCGTCAACATGGGGCCGCAGCACCCGTCCACCCACGGAGTGCTCCGCCTGATCCTGGAGATCGACGGCGAGACGGTCACCGAGGCCCGCTGCGGCATCGGCTACCTCCACACCGGCATCGAGAAGAACCTCGAGTACCGGACGTGGACCCAGGGCACCACGTTCGTGACGCGCATGGACTACCTGACGTCGTTCTTCAACGAGACGGCGTACTGCCTCGGCGTGGAGAAGCTCCTCGGCATCGAGGACCAGGTGCCCGACCGCGCCTCGGTCATCCGCGTGCTCCTGATGGAGCTGAACCGGCTCTCCTCCCACCTGGTGTGCATCGCCACCGGCGGCATGGAGCTCGGCGCCACCACGATCATGATCTACGGATTCCGGGACCGGGAACTGATCCTCGACATCTACGAGCTGATCACCGGCCTGAGGATGAACCACGCCTACATCCGCCCCGGCGGACTCGCCCAGGACCTGCCGCCCGGCGCGGTGGACCGGATCCGCGAGTTCGTGAAGAAGATGAAGAAGAACCTCCCGGAGTACGACAAGCTCGCCACCGGGAACCCCATCTTCAAGGCCCGCATGCAGGACGTCGGCTACCTCGACCTGGCCGGCTGCATGGCCCTCGGCGCCACCGGCCCGATCCTGCGCTCCACCGGCCTGCCGCACGACCTGCGCAAGGCCCAGCCGTACTGCGGCTACGAGACCTACGACTTCGAGGTCCCGACCGCCGACAGCTGCGACGCCTACGGCCGCTTCCTGATCCGCCTGGAGGAGATGCGCCAGTCGCTGCGCATCGTCGAGCAGTGCCTGGACCGGCTGGAGCCCGGACCGGTCATGGTCGCCGACAAGAAGATCGCCTGGCCCGCCCAGCTCGCCCTGGGACCGGACGGACTGGGCAACTCCCTCGACCACATCAAGAAGATCATGGGCACCTCCATGGAGGCCCTGATCCACCACTTCAAGCTGGTCACCGAGGGTTTCCGCGTCCCGCCGGGACAGGCGTACGCGGCGGTCGAGTCACCCAAGGGCGAGCTCGGCGCGCACGTCGTCTCCGACGGCGGCACCCGCCCCTACCGGGTCCACTTCCGCGACCCGTCCTTCACCAACCTTCAGGCCATGGCGGCGATGTGCGAGGGCGGCCAGGTCGCCGACGTCATCGTCGCCGTCGCGTCCATCGACCCCGTGATGGGAGGCGTCGACCGGTGACCACCTCTTCTTCGGAGCGGGGCGTCAGCCTGGGCATGCCCGAACTGCCCGCGCCCGCCTACCCGGACGACGTCCGGGCCCGGCTGGAGACCGACGCGCGCGAGATCATCGCCCGCTACCCGGACTCCCGGTCCGCCCTCCTGCCGCTGCTGCACCTCGTGCAGTCGGAGGAGGGCCACGTCACGCGCACCGGCATGCAGTTCTGCGCGGACGTGCTCGGCCTCACCACGGCCGAGGTGACGGCGGTCGCCACCTTCTACACCATGTACCGGCGCCGGCCGAGCGGCGACTACCAGGTCGGGGTGTGCACCAACACGCTGTGCGCCGTCATGGGCGGCGACGCGATCTTCGAGGAGCTCCAGGAGCACCTCGGCGTCGGCAACGGCGAGACCACCGACGACGGCAAGGTCACCCTGGAGCACATCGAGTGCAACGCGGCCTGCGACTTCGCGCCCGTGGTGATGGTCAACTGGGAGTTCTTCGACAACCAGACCCCCGAGAGCGCCAAGCGCATGGTCGACGACCTGCGCGCCGGCCGCCCGGTGTCGCCGACCCGCGGTGCGCCCCTGTGCACCTTCAAGGAGACCGCCCGGATCCTGGCCGGCTTCCCCGACGAGCGGGAGGGCGCCGTCGAGGCGACCGGCAGCGCCGGGCCCGCCTCCCTGGTCGGCCTGAAGCTGGCCAAGGGCGAGGCACCCGCGCGTGTGGTCCACCCGCGCGGTGAGGCCCCGCGGGACACCGCGCCGCACGAGCCGTCCCCGGCGGAGCACCTCAGCTCGCACGACGCGCCGCAGGACACAGCGGCCTCCGATCCCTCCCACCCGTCGCCCACCACCGCCCGTGAAGGAGAGGCCGCGCCTCGCCCCTCCGACCCGGCCGGGCCCACTGCCGAGGAGGGGGAGTGATGACCTTGGCACCCGAACTCAAGGACACCAGCCCGGAGAAGCTGCTCGCGCCGGTGCTGTCGGCCTTCTGGGACGAGGACGAGTCCTGGACGCTGGACGTCTACCGCAGGCACGACGGGTACGAGGGGCTGCGCAAGGCGCTCGCGATGTCCCCGGACGACGTCATCGCCTACGTCAAGGAGTCCGGTCTGCGCGGGCGCGGCGGCGCCGGCTTCCCGACCGGGATGAAGTGGCAGTTCATCCCGCAGGGCGACGGCAAGCCCCACTACCTCGTGGTCAACGCCGACGAGTCGGAGCCGGGAACCTGCAAGGACATCCCGCTCCTCTTCGCCAACCCGCACAGCCTCATCGAGGGCATCGTCATCGCGTGCCACGCGATCCGGTCGTCGCACGCCTTCATCTACCTCCGCGGCGAGGTCGTCCCCGTACTGCGGCGACTGCACACGGCGGTGCGCGAGGCCTACGAGGCCGGCTTCCTCGGCGAGAACATCCTGGGCAGCGGACTCGACCTCGAACTCACCGTGCACGCGGGCGCGGGCGCGTACATCTGCGGTGAGGAGACCGCACTGCTCGACTCGCTCGAAGGCCGCCGGGGCCAGCCGCGGCTGCGTCCCCCCTTCCCCGCCGTCGCGGGCCTCTACGCGTGCCCGACCGTGGTGAACAACGTCGAGTCGATCGCGTCGGTTCCCGCGATCATGCACCGGGGCAAGGAATGGTTCCGCTCGATGGGCAGCGAGAAGTCCCCGGGCTTCACGCTCTACTCCCTCAGCGGCCACGTCGCCAGCCCCGGCCAGTACGAGGCGCCCCTCGGCATCACCCTGCGCCAGCTGCTGGAGATGAGCGGCGGGATGCGGCCGGGCCACCGGCTGAAGTTCTGGACGCCGGGCGGCTCCTCCACGCCGATGTTCACCGACGAGCACCTCGACGTCCCGCTCGACTACGAGGGCGTGGGCGCCGCCGGATCCATGCTCGGCACCAAGGCCCTGCAGTGCTTCGACGAGACGACCTGCGTGGTGCGCGCCGTCACCCGCTGGACCGAGTTCTACGCCCACGAGTCCTGCGGCAAGTGCACGCCCTGCCGCGAGGGCACGTACTGGCTGGTGCAGCTGCTGCGCGACATCGAGGCCGGCAAGGGCCGGATGTCCGACCTCGACAAGCTGAACGACATCGCCGACAACATCAACGGCAAGTCCTTCTGCGCCCTCGGCGACGGCGCCGCCTCGCCGATCTTCTCCTCGCTCAAGTACTTCCGCGAGGAGTACGAGGAGCACATCACGGGCCGCGGCTGCCCCTTCGACCCCGCGAAGTCGACGGCCTGGGCCGACCACCGCACGGAGGTGAACGCATGACTGTGACCACCAGCGCTCCCTCCGGCGGGGGAGAGGCGGCGGTCCCGCCCGAGGACCTCGTCACGCTGACGATCGACGGCGCCGAGATCAGCGTGCCCAAGGGCACCCTGGTCATCCGGGCCGCCGAGCAACTGGGCATCGAGATCCCCCGGTTCTGCGACCACCCGCTCCTCGACCCGGCCGGCGCCTGCCGCCAGTGCATCGTCGAGGTCGAGGGCCAGCGCAAGCCCATGGCGTCCTGCACCATCACCTGCACCGACGGAATGGTGGTGAAGACCCACCTCACCTCGCCGGTCGCGGAGAAGGCCCAGAAGGGTGTGATGGAGCTGCTGCTCATCAACCACCCGCTGGACTGCCCGGTCTGCGACAAGGGCGGCGAGTGCCCGCTGCAGAACCAGGCGATGTCGCACGGCAACGCCGAGTCCCGCTTCGAGGGCAAGAAGCGCACCTACGAAAAGCCCGTACCGATCTCCACCCAGGTGCTGCTCGACCGCGAGCGGTGCGTGCTGTGCGCCCGCTGCACCCGCTTCTCCAACCAGATCGCCGGCGACCCGATGATCGAGCTGGTCGAGCGGGGCGCGCTGCAGCAGGTCGGCACCGGCGAGGGCGACCCGTTCGAGTCGTACTTCTCCGGCAACACCATCCAGATCTGCCCGGTCGGCGCGCTCACCTCGGCCGCCTACCGGTTCCGCTCCCGTCCCTTCGACCTGATCTCCTCGCCGTCGGTGTGCGAGCACTGCTCCGGCGGCTGCGCCACCCGCACCGACCACCGGCGCGGCAAGGTCATGCGGCGGCTCGCCGCCCACGACCCCGAGGTCAACGAGGAGTGGATCTGCGACAAGGGACGCTTCGCGTTCCGGTACGCGCAGCAGCGGGACCGGCTCCAGACGCCGCTGGTGCGCAACGCGGAGGGCGAGCTGGAGCCGGCGTCCTGGCCCGACGCGCTGCAGATCGCGGCGCAGGGACTGCTGGCCTCGCGGGGCCGCACCGGTGTCCTCACCGGCGGCCGGCTCACCGTCGAGGACGCCTACGCGTACAGCAAGTTCGCGCGGGTGGCGCTCGACACCAACGACATCGACTTCCGCGCGCGCGTGCACAGCGCCGAGGAGGCCGACTTCCTCGCCGCCCGGGTGGCGGGCCGCGGCCGCGACCTCGCGGGCACGGGCGTCACGTACACCGTGCTGGAGAAGGCGCCGGCCGTCCTGCTGGTCGGGTTCGAGTCCGAGGAGGAGGCGCCCGGCGTCTTCCTGCGGCTGCGCAAGGCCTGGCGCGGGCACGGGCAGCGGACCTTCGCCCTGGCCACGCACGCCACCCGCGGCCTGACGAAGGCCGGCGGCACGCTGCTGCCGGCCGCGCCCGGCACCGAGACCGAGTGGCTGGACGCGCTCGCCAGCGGCGTCGGCCTGGAGGGCGACGGGGCCGCCGCGGCCGAGGCGCTGCGGGCCGACGGCGCGGTGATCGTCGTCGGCGAGCGGCTCGCGGCCGTACGCGGCGGTCTGACCGCGGCCGTACGAACGGCCACCGCGACCGGTGCCCGGCTGGTGTGGATCCCGCGCCGGGCCGGGGAGCGGGGCGCGGTGGAGGCGGGCGCGCTGCCGTCGCTGCTGCCGGGCGGCCGCCCGGCGACCGACCCGCGCGCACGGGAGGAGGTCGCCGCCGTCTGGGGCGTCGCCGACCTGCCGCACCGCTACGGCCGCGACACCGGCCAGATCATCGAGGCGGCGGCGCGCGGTGAACTCCAGGCGCTGCTGGTCGCGGGCGTGGAGGTCGCCGACCTGCCCGACCCGGCCCGCGCGCGTGCGGCACTCGCCGAGGCCGGGTTCGTGGTCTCGCTGGAGCTGCGGCCCAGCGAGGTCACCGCGCTCGCCGACGTCGTCCTGCCGGTCGCCGCGGTCGCCGAGAAGGCCGGCACCTTCCTCAACTGGGAAGGCAGGGTCCGCCTGTTCGAGGCGGCGCTCAAGCCCGACCAGATGACCCGGCGTCTCGCGCCCACCGACGCGCGCGTGCTGCAGATGCTGGCCGACGCCATGGACGTCCACCTGGGGCTGCCGGACCTGCGCACGGTCCGCGCGGAACTCGACCGGCTCGGCGCCTGGAGCGGCCCGCCGGCCACCGACCCGCTGGAGACCGCGGGCGCGCTGCCCCGGCCGGCCGCCGGAGAGGCGGTCCTCGCCGGACACCGGCTGCTGCTCGACCAGGGCCTGCTGCAGGTCGGCGACGAGGCGCTGGCCGGGACCCGGCACGCCGCGCACGCGCGCGTGTCGGCCGCCACGGCCGCCGAGGTCGGCGTCAAGGACGGCGACCTGCTCGCGGTGACCGGCACCGCCGGCACGGTGCAACTGCCCGTGGAGATCACCGAGATGCCCGACCGCGTGGTGTGGCTCCCGCTGAACTCCACCGGCGGCGGCGTCGCCTCCGACACCGGGGAACGGCCCGGATCCCTCGTCCGCATCGGACCGGCGACGCTCGCCGCCGAGGCCCCCAAGGAGGTGGAGGCATGAGCCCGTACCTCGCCGCTGAAGACCTCTCGATGTTCGGCCGCGACCCCTGGTGGCTGGTCGTCGTCAAGGCGGTGTTCTGCTTCGCCTTCCTGATGGTGACCGTGCTGATCTCCATCGTGATGGAGCGCAAGGTCGTCGCCTGGATGCAGCTGCGCATCGGCCCCAACCGGCACGGCCCCTGGGGCATGCTCCAGTCGCTCGCCGACGGCGTGAAGCTGATGCTCAAGGAGGACGTCGTCGTCAAACGCGCGGACAAGGCGGTGTACGTCCTCGCGCCGATCGTCGCGGCCATCCCGGCCTTCATGGCGATCGCGGTGATCCCCTTCGGCCCGGCCGGCAACGAAATCTCGATCTTCGGCCACCGCACCACGATGCAGCTCACCGACCTGCCGATCGCGGTGCTCTACATCCTCGCGGTCGCCTCGGTCGGCATCTACGGCATCGTCCTCGCCGGCTGGAGCTCGGGGTCGACGTACCCGCTCCTCGGCGGCCTGCGCTCCTGCGCGCAAATGATCTCCTACGAGATCGCCATGGGTGCCGCCTTCGCCTCCGTGTTCCTCTACTCGGGGTCGATGTCGACGTCCACGATCGTCGAGCAGCAGACCGACCGCTGGTACGTGCTGCTGCTGCCGGTCTCCTTCATCATCTACATCGTCACCATGGTCGGTGAGACCAACCGCGCCCCGTTCGACATGCCGGAGTCCGAGGGCGACCTGGTCGGCGGGTTCAACACCGAGTACTCGTCGATCAAGTTCGCGATGTTCATGCTCGCCGAGTACATCAACATGGTGACCGTCTCGGCCGTCGCCGTGACGCTCTTCCTGGGCGGCTGGCGGGCCCCGTACCCGATCAGCACCTTCTGGGAGGGCGCGAACCACGGCTGGTGGCCGATGCTCTGGTTCACCGGCAAGCTGTTGACGCTGCTGTTCGGCTTCGTCTGGCTGCGCGGCACGCTCCCGCGCGTGCGCTACGACCAGCTGATGAAGCTCGGCTGGAAGGTCCTCATCCCGGTCTCCCTGGTGTGGCTGATGCTCGTCGCCACCGTGCGGGCCCTGCGGAACGAGAACTACGACTTCGCCGACATCGCGCTCTACATCGGCGGCGTCGTCCTCGCCCTGCTGCTGCTCTCCTTCGTGGCCGACATCTTCCGGGCCAAGTCGAAGGAGGCCGAGCAGCCCGCCGAGGGCACGCCCGGCTTCGACCCCATGGCGGGCGGGTTCCCCGTACCGCCGCTGCCGGGGCAGGAATTGCCACCGGTGCCGCGCCGCCGGCCGCGCCGTGAGCGCGAGCTGATTGTCAGTGGTGGGCCCGATACTCAGAGTGACGGACCGCTGGGTGGGTCCACGGAGGGAAAGGAGGCGCACGATGGCTGAGGAGCCCAAGGAGACCAAGCCCGGTTTCCTGAACCCCGTGGCCGGCTTCGGCGTGACCTTCAAGGCCATGTTCAAGAAGCGGCTGACCGAGCAGTACCCGGAGCAGCAGAAGACCACCGCTCCCCGCTTCCACGGACGGCACCAGCTCAACCGCCATCCGGACGGCCTGGAGAAGTGCGTCGGCTGCGAACTGTGCGCCTGGGCCTGCCCCGCCGACGCGATCTACGTCGAGGGCGCGGACAACACCGACGAGGAGCGCTACTCGCCCGGCGAGCGGTACGGCCGCGTCTACCAGATCAACTACGCCCGCTGCATCCTGTGCGGCCTGTGCATCGAGGCGTGCCCCACGCGCGCGCTGACGATGACCAACGAGTTCGAGCTGGCCGACTCCAGCCGTGCCAACCTCATCTACACCAAGGAGCAGCTGCTCGCCGGTCTGGAGGAGGGCATGGTCGACTCCCCGCACGCCATGTACCCGGGCACCGACGAACAGGACTACTACCGGGGCCTGGTCACCGAGGCCGCGCCCGGTACGGAGCGGCAGGTCGCCCACTCCAAGGGCGAGGTGGTGCAGGAGGCCGAGTCGACCTTCGGTCCGGAGGAACCGGCGTCGGAGAAGGTGATCGGGCGATGACCGAGCAGCTCGCCGCCTACTCCACCTCCACCGGAGAGGCCCTGCAGTTCTGGGTCCTCGGCACCGTCGCGGTGATCGGCGCCCTGTGCACCGTCTTCATGAAGCGGGCCGTGCACAGCGCGCTCTGCCTCGCCGGCACCATGATCATCCTGGCGGTGTTCTACCTGGCCAACGGCGCCTACTTCCTGGGCGTCGTGCAGATCGTCGTCTACACCGGCGCGATCATGATGCTGTTCCTGTTCGTGGTGATGCTGGTCGGCGTCACCGCGGCGGACTCCCTGAAGGAGACCATCAAGGGGCAGCGCTGGCTGGCCCTGCTGTGCGGTCTCGGCTTCGGCATCCTGCTGATCGGCGGCATCGGCAACGCCTCGCTCAGCGAGTTCAACGGCATCGGCGACGCGAACGCGGGCGGCAACGTGGAGGGCCTCGCGGCCCTCATCTTCACCAAGTACGTCTTCGCCTTCGAGATCACCGGCGCCCTGCTCATCACGGCCGCCGTCGGCGCCATGGTGCTCACCCACCGGGAGCGCACCGAGCGCGCCAGGACCCAGCGGGAGCTGGCCGAGCAGCGCGTCCGCGAGGGCAGGTACCTGCCGCCGCTCCCGGCGCCCGGCGTGTACGCCCGGCACAACGCCGTGGACATCGCGGGCCTGCTGCCCGACGGCACCACGTCCGACCTCACCGTCAGCAAGACGCTGCGCGAGCGCGGCCAGGTCCGTGACGTCTCCCGGGAGGCGATCAACGACCTGCGGGCGATGGAGCAGCGCGCGGAGGAGCGCCTGGAGCGCCGCGCCATCGACGCGCCGACGTTCAAGCGGGCCGAGGAGGCGTCGAAGTGAACCCGGTCAACTACCTGTATCTGGCGGCCCTGTTGTTCACGATCGGCGCCACCGGCGTGCTGATCAGGCGCAACGCGATCGTCGTGTTCATGTGCGTCGAGCTGATGCTCAACGCCTGCAACCTCGCCTTCGTCGCCTTCTCCCGGATGCACGGCAACCTCGACGGCCAGATCATCGCGTTCTTCACGATGGTCGTCGCCGCCGCGGAGGTCGTGGTCGGACTGGCGATCATCGTGTCCCTGTTCCGTTCCCGCCACTCGGCCTCGGTCGACGACGCCAGCCTGATGAAGCTGTGAGGGGCTGCTGAATCGTGGAGAACCTGATTGCGCTGCTGGTGGCGGCGCCCCTGCTCGGAGCGGCGGTCCTGCTGTGCGGCGGACGCCGGCTGGACGCCGTCGGCCACTGGATCGGCACGGTGCTCGCCGCCGTCTCCTTCGCGCTCGGCCTGGTGCTGTTCACCGACCTGCTGGGCAAGGGCGCCGACGAACGCACCGTCACACAGCACCTGTTCAGCTGGATCCCGGTGGAGGGCTTCCAGGCCGACGTCGCCTTCCGGCTCGACCAGCTGTCGATGACGTTCGTCCTGCTGATCACCGGCGTCGGCTCGCTGATCCACCTGTACTCCGTCGGGTACATGGAGCACGACGAGCGGCGCCGCCGCTTCTTCGGCTATCTGAACCTGTTCCTCGCGGCGATGCTGATCCTCGTCCTCGCCGACAACTACCTGCTGCTGTACGTCGGCTGGGAGGGCGTCGGTCTCGCCTCCTACCTGCTGATCGGCTTCTGGCAGCACAAGCCCAGCGCGGCCACGGCCGCCAAGAAGGCCTTCCTGGTCAACCGGGTCGGCGACATGGGCCTGTCCATCGCGATCATGCTGATGTTCCTGTGGTTCGGCACCTTCGCCTTCGAGCCGGTGCTCGGCACGCACGGGGAGGCCGGACTCGCCGGCGCCGCCGGTGAGGACAAGCTCACCGCGATCGCGCTGATGCTGCTGCTCGCCGCGTGCGGCAAGTCCGCCCAGGTGCCGCTGCAGTCCTGGCTCGGCGACGCGATGGAGGGCCCGACCCCGGTCTCCGCGCTGATCCACGCCGCGACCATGGTGACGGCGGGCGTCTATCTGATCGTCCGCTCCGGAGCCATCTTCAACGGCGCGCCGGACGCACAGCTCGTCGTCACCATCGTCGGCGCGGTCACGCTGCTGTTCGGTGCGATCGTCGGTTGCGCGAAGGACGACATCAAGAAGGCGCTGGCCGGCTCGACCATGTCGCAGATCGGCTACATGGTGCTGGCCGCGGGCCTCGGCCCGATCGGCTACGTCTTCGCGATCATGCACCTGGTGACGCACGGCTTCTTCAAGGCCGGGCTGTTCCTCGGCGCCGGTTCCGTCATGCACGGCATGAACGACGAGGTCGACATGCGCCGCTACGGCGGCCTCAGGAAGTACATGCCGGTCACCTTCGTCACCTTCGGCCTCGGCTACCTCGCGATCATCGGCTTCCCGGGCCTGTCCGGCTTCTTCTCCAAGGACAAGATCATCGAGGCGGCGTTCGCCAAGGGCGGCACCGAGGGCTGGATCCTCGGCGCCTGCGCCCTGCTGGGCGCGGCCATCACCGCGTACTACATGACGCGCGTGATGCTGATGACGTTCTTCGGCGAGGAGCGCTGGCGCCACGCGCCGACGCCGTCGCCGGCCCCTCCCGGCGTGGAGCCCGCAGCCAAGACAGGTGGCGAGTACGAGCCGCCCCATCCGCACGAGTCGCCGAAGGTCATGACGGTCCCGATGATCGTGCTGGCCGTCGGATCGGTCGCGGGCGGCGCGTTCTTCAGCATCGGGGACCGCTTCCTGCACTGGCTGGAGCCCGTCACCGGACACGACCACGGGCACGCCCCGATCAGCGCCCTGACGGTGACCGCCGCCACGGTCGCCGTGATGGTCATCGGCGTGGCGGTCGCCTGGGCCCAGTACGGGCGCCGGCCGGTCCCGGCCGTCGCCCCGCGCGGATCGCTGCTCACCCGGGCCGCCCGGCGCGACCTGCTCCAGGACGACTTCAACCACGTGGTCCTGGTGCGCGGCGGCGAACACCTCACGCGCTCGCTGGTGTACGTCGACCACACGCTGGTCGACGGGGTCGTCAACGGCACGGCGGCCTCCATGGGCGGCCTGTCCGGGCGGATGCGCAGGCTGCAGAACGGCTTCGCGCGGTCCTACGCGGTCTCGATGTTCGGCGGCGCGGCCGTCCTCGTCGCCGCGACCCTGCTGATGAGGGCGGTCTGATACCGATGTCCTTTCCTCTGCTGACAGCGACGGCGGCGCTCCCGGCCATCGGGGCGATCGCCACGGCCGCCGTACCGGCCGCGAAGCGCACGGCCGCCAAGTGGCTGGCCCTGCTGTTCTCGCTCGCCACGCTCGTCCTGGCGATCGTCGTCCTGGTGCGGTTCGACCCGGACGGCGACCGCTACCAGCTCACCGAGTCCCACGCCTGGATCGCGGACTTCGGCGTCCGCTACGAACTGGGCGTGGACGGCATCGCGGTGGCGCTGATCGCGCTGACCGCGCTGCTGATCCCGTTCATCGTCCTCGCGGGCTGGCACGACGCCGACCCGCTGGAAACCGGTAGCAGGCGGTGGCGGCCGACGCAGGGCTTCTTCGCCCTGATCCTGGCCGTCGAGGCGATGGTGATCCTCTCCTTCGAGGCCACCGACGTCTTCCTCTTCTACATCTTCTTCGAAGCCATGCTGATTCCGATGTACTTCCTCATCGGCGGCTTCGGGGACCGTGCCCACGAGCACGGCGAGCAGGCGGCGGCGACACAACGCTCGTACGCGGCCGTGAAGTTCCTGCTCTACAACCTGGCCGGCGGTCTGATCATGCTGGCCGCGGTGATCGGCCTGTACGTGGTCGCCGGGAACTTCTCGCTCACCGAGATCGCCGAGGCGCGGGCCAACGGCTCGCTCGACATGGCGACGAGCACCGAACGCTGGCTGTTCCTCGGCTTCTTCTTCGCCTTCGCGGTGAAGGCGCCGCTGTGGCCGCTGCACACCTGGCTGCCCAACGCCATGCAGGAGTCCACCGCGCCGGTCGCCGTACTGATCACGGCGGTCGTCGACAAGGTCGGCACCTTCGCGATGCTCCGCTTCTGCCTCCAGCTCTTCCCGGAGGCCAGCAAGTGGGCGACGCCGGTGATCCTCGTCCTGGCGCTCATCAGCATCATCTACGGCGCGCTGCTCGCGGTCGGCCAGCGCGACATCAAGCGGCTGATCGCCTACGCGTCGATCTCCCACTTCGGCTTCATCATCATGGGCATCTTCGCGATGACCAGCCAGGGCCAGTCCGGCGCGACGCTCTACATGGTCAACCACGGCATCTCGACCGCCGCGCTGATGCTGGTGGCCGGCTTCCTGATCTCGCGGCGCGGCTCGCGGCTCATCGCCGACTACGGCGGTGTGCAGAAGGTCGCCCCGGTACTCGCCGGCACGTTCCTCATCGGCGGCCTGGCCACCCTCTCGCTGCCCGGGCTCGCGCCCTTCGTCAGTGAGTTCCTGGTCCTGGTCGGCACGTTCACGCGCTATCCGGTGATCGGCATCATCGCCACCTTCGGCATCGTCCTCGCCGCGCTCTACACCCTCGTCCTCTACCAGCGGACGATGACGGGCCCGGTGAAGCCCGAGGTCGCCGAGATGCCCGACCTGCGGGTGCGGGAGATCGCGGTGGTGGCGCCGCTGGTCGTGCTGCTGATCTTCCTGGGCGTCTACCCGAAGCCCGTCACGGACGTCGTGAACCCGGCGGTGGAGCAGACCATGTCCGACGTACAGAAGAAGGACCCCCAGCCCGAGGTGGAGGCGGCCAAGTGAGTGCGACAGCAGCCGTCCACAGCCTGTGGACAACGGCGGCCACCGCGGCCGACCCGATCTCGAAGATCGACGCGCCGAAGATCGAGTACGGGCAGCTCGCGCCCACCCTGATCGTCGTCGGCGCGGCGGTCCTCGGGGTGCTGGTCGAGGCGTTCGTACCGCGCAGGACCCGCTACTACGCGCAGATGTTCGTCGCCGTGGTGGCGCTCGCCGCCGCCTTCGCCGCGGTCGTGGCGCTCGCCGCCGACGGCTACGGCACCACCAAGGCGGGCATCGCGGCGATGGGCGCCATCGCCGTCGACGGTCCCGCCCTGTTCCTCCAGGGCACCATCCTGCTGACCGCCCTGGTCGGCCTGTTCACCTTCGCCGAGCGCCGGCTCGACCCGGAGGCACACGGCAACCGCGTCGACTCCTTCGCCGCGCAGGCCGCCTCCGTGCCGGGCAGCGACAGCGAGAAGAAGGCGGTCAAGGCCGGGTTCACCACCACCGAGGTGTTCCCGCTGCTGCTCTTCGCGGTGGCCGGCATGCTGATCTTCCCGGCCGCCAACGACCTGCTGACGCTGTTCGTCGCGCTGGAGGTCTTCTCGCTGCCGCTGTACCTGCTGTGCGCGCTGGCCCGCCGCAAGCGGCTGATGTCGCAGGAGGCAGCGGTCAAGTACTTCCTGCTCGGCGCGTTCGCCTCCGCGTTCACGCTGTTCGGCATCGCCCTGCTGTACGGCTACTCCGGCTCGATGTCGTACGCGACGATCGCGCAGGTCGTCGACGGCACGGTGCCGGACGTCACCCCGGCGCTCGCCGACACCATGGGCAACGACGCGCTGCTGCTGGTCGGCGCCGCGCTGCTGGTCATGGGCCTGCTGTTCAAGGTCGGCGCCGTGCCCTTCCACATGTGGACGCCCGACGTGTACCAGGGCGCGCCCACGCCGGTCACCGGCTTCATGGCGGCGGCGACCAAGGTCGCGGCGTTCGGCGCGCTGCTGCGGGTGCTGTACGTGGTGCTGCCGGGCCTGCGCTGGGACTGGCGGCCGGTGATGTGGGCCGTCGCGATCGTCACCATGCTGGCCGGCGCGGTCGTCGCGATCACGCAGACCGACATCAAGCGGCTGCTGGCCTACTCGTCGATCGCGCACGCGGGCTTCATCCTCGCGGGTGTCATCGCGGCCACGCCGAGCGGTGTGTCGTCCGTCCTGTTCTACCTGGCGGCGTACTCGTTCGTGACGATCGGCGCCTTCGCGGTGGTCACCCTGGTCAGGGACGCGGGCGGCGAGGCGACGCACCTGTCCAAGTGGGCGGGCCTCGGTCGGCGGTCCCCGCTGGTGGCGGCGGTGTTCGCGGTGTTCCTGCTGGCGTTCGCCGGCATCCCGCTGACCTCCGGCTTCGCCGGGAAGTTCGCCGTGTTCAAGGCGGCGGCGGAGGGCGGGGCGGCACCGCTGGTCGTGGTCGGTGTGGTCTCGTCGGCCATCGCGGCGTTCTTCTACATCCGCGTCATCGTCCTGATGTTCTTCAGCGAGCCGCGCCCCGAGGGCCCGACCGTCGCGGTGCCGTCACCGCTGACGATGACGGCGATCGGGGTCGGCGTGGCGGTCACGGTGGTGCTCGGTGTGGCACCGCAGTACTTCCTGCAGCTGGCGGGCGACGCGGGAGTGTTCGTGCGCTGACCCCGCCCCGTCGGACGACCGGACGGCCCGGCACCCCCGTGACAGGGGTGCCGGGCCGCCGCCTTTCGGCCGGACCCTGTGGACAACTCCGGCACTGTCGGTGCGGGCGCCTATCGTGGACGCAGTGGTCGAGGGACGACGCACGGGGGACGGGACGATGCAGGGGACGGGCGGTACCGCCGGGATGACAGTGACGGATAGGGAGGCGCTGGCCACCCTGCACCGGGTGTTCGGCTACGAGGCCTTCCGGGGCGAGCAGGAAGCGGTCGTCGAGCACGTGGTCGCCGGCGGCGACGCGGTCGTGCTCATGCCGACCGGCGGCGGAAAGTCGCTGTGCTACCAGATCCCGGCCCTGGTCAGACCGGGTACGGGAGTCGTCGTCTCGCCGCTCATCGCCCTCATGCAGGACCAGGTGGACGCGCTGCGGGCGCTGGGCGTGCGCGCCGGGTTCATCAACTCCACGCAGGACTTCGACGAGCGGCGGGTCGTCGAGGCCGAGTTCCTCGCCGGCGAGCTGGACCTGCTGTACCTCGCTCCGGAGCGGCTGCGGCTGGACAGCAGCCTGGACCTGCTGTCGCGGGGCAAGATCTCCGTCTTCGCCATCGACGAGGCGCACTGCGTGTCCCAGTGGGGACACGACTTCCGGCCGGACTACCTGACCCTGTCCGTGCTCGGCGAGCGCTGGCCCGACGTCCCCCGCATCGCGCTCACCGCGACGGCCACGCACGCCACGCACCGGGAGATCACCGAGCGGCTGAACATGCCGACGGCCCGGCACTTCGTGGCGAGCTTCGACCGGCCGAACATCCAGTACCGGATCGTCCCGAAGGCCGACCCGAAGAAGCAGCTGCTGACCTTCCTGCGCGAGGAGCACGCCGGGGACGCGGGCATCGTCTACTGCCTCTCGCGCAACTCCGTCGAGAAGACCGCCGAGTTCCTCTCGCGCAACGGCGTGGAGGCGGTGCCGTACCACGCGGGCCTCGACGCGGGGACGCGCGCGGCGCACCAGTCCCGGTTCCTGCGGGAGGACGGCCTGGTCGTGGTGGCGACCATCGCCTTCGGCATGGGCATCGACAAGCCGGACGTCCGCTTCGTCGCCCACCTCGACCTGCCCAAGTCCGTCGAGGGCTACTACCAGGAGACGGGCCGCGCGGGGCGGGACGGGCTGCCGTCCACGGCCTGGATGACGTACGGGCTCAACGACGTCGTGCAGCAGCGCAAGCTGATCCAGTCGGGGGAGGGCGACGAGGCGTTCCGGCGGCGCGCCAACCAGCACCTGGACGCGATGCTCGCGCTGTGCGAGACGGTCCGGTGCCGCCGCGGCCAGCTCCTCGCCTACTTCGGCCAGGAAGCGGGACAGGACGCCTGCGGCAACTGCGACACCTGCCTCAGCCCGCCGGAGACCTGGGACGGGACCGTCGCGGCGCAGAAGGTGCTGTCGACGGTGGTGCGGTTGCAGCGGGAGCGCGGGCAGAAGTTCGGCGCGGGGCAGATCGTGGACATCCTGCTGGGCCGGCGCACCGCCAAGGTCATCCAGTTCGACCACGACCAGCTCTCCGTGTTCGGCATCGGCGAGGAGCTGTCCGAGGCCGAATGGCGGGGCGTGGTCCGCCAGTTGCTCGCGCAGGGCCTGCTCGCCGTGGAGGGGGAGTACGGCACGCTGGTGCTCACCGACGCCAGTGGCGCGGTGCTGCGGCGGGAGCGGGAGGTGCCGCTGCGCAAGGAGCCGAAGAAGCCGGAGCCGGTCCGGGGCACGAGCAGCCGAGGGGACCGCAGGGCCAAGGCCGCCGCGGCCGAGCTGCCCGCCGCGCTCCTGCCCGCCTTCGAGGCGCTGCGCGCCTGGCGTGCCGAGCAGGCGCGGGAACAGGGCGTCCCGGCGTACGTCATCTTCCACGACGCCACGCTCAGGGAGATCGCCACGGTGTGGCCCACGTCGGTGGCCGAGCTGGGCGGGATCAGCGGAGTCGGCGAGAAGAAGCTGGCCACGTACGGCGAGGGCGTGGTGGCGGTGCTCGCCGGACTGGACGGACCGTCGGCCACCGCTGCCGGCCACCCGGACACTGCTGCCGGCCACCCGGACACTGCTGCCGGCCACCCGGAAAGCGCTGCCGGTCATTCGGATGCCGCTGCCGGCCACCCCGGTGAGGACCACTGGCCCACGGAGGAGCCGGAGCCCGACTGGAGCTAGGCAGCGATCACGAGCGACGGTGACACGAACCGGACTTGATCAAGCCGAAGCGCCGGTGCGCGCGAGGGCCTCGTCCACGGCGTTCGTGGTGACCGGGCGGCCGTCCGGTGCCAGGACGCGTTCCGTGCCGCGCCGGCCGGTGCGGCACGTCCGCCGTGCGCTCACGGGCCCGCGCCGGTACGGCAGCGGCGGCCGTCGTCGCCGCCCGCACGGACGACACCCGCGCGCCGGAACGGCCCGGCGGGCGCCGCCGAGCCGGAACCGGAGGGGTCCCGTCGCCGGCCGGAAATGGATCTGGCACTCTGTCGCCACCCGCACGGCAGTCCGGTGCGTCGCCTCCGGACGGCTGCCGTGCGCGAGGTGTGCCTGCGGCGGATCACTGAGCCCCACCACGGTACGGACGACACCACCCACTCACCGCGCCCCCGCGCGAGGACGGAAGCCGGATCCCGCCGGCCCCGTCCCCGGAGCCGTCGTCCTCACCACCCTGTTCGAACCCGGCGCCCGACCACCTGCACCGTTGATGAGCAGAAGGATGCGCGATGCAGATCCTGGTACCCGACGACCCGGTGTTCCTCAGCAGGTTCACTGCGATCGAGCAGCCCTTGCTGCACCACCTGTACTACTTCTACCTGTACGACCTCGACAGGGCCCAGGCCAAGCTCATCCGCACCGCCTACGACAGCTGGGACCGCATCCGGCAGTGCCTGCCACCGCCCCTGCGGTGGCCGGAGACGACCGCGACGGCCCGCCCCGGGCAGCACACCACCGCGGGCTACGTCCTCCACGACCCCCACGGCGGTGAGCTGCCCAGCCTGTACACCATGCACCTGCCCCTCGGTCATCTGCGCACCCTGCGGGCCTGCTGCACGATGCTGTGCGAAGCGCAGCGCAGTACCGACGGCCCGTTGGCGGAGGCTCTCGACGAGCTGGCCGCCCAGGGGCCGGACCTCGTCGACGGCTTCCGGCGCGCACTGGAGGTGATGGAACTCAGCGCCCCCAGGCGCCTGTTGAGCGTCGTCCAGCGGGCCTCGCCCGCCGGACCGGTCACCGTCCTGACCCTCGATGAGGCCCAGCGGGCCGACTACCGCGACTTCTGCGGCCGCATCGTGCACGTCCTCAGCGCCGGCCAGGGGTTCGGTCACACCTGCCACCGTGCCCTGTACCACTGACCGGCCAGGAGGCGGCGGGCGGCACCGGGACGTGCACAACACCGTTCGGGAGGCGGGGTGTTCGGGTGCTCAGGCGCTCGCGGCGTGCAGCACGGGGTGGCTGTGCAGCAGTTCCTCCGGCACGTCGAACCCTTCGACCAGCGTCAGCGCGTGGGGCTCCAGCGCCGTGACTACGTTGTCAACGGCCTCGGGCAGCTGCTGGACCTGGTCCGCGGTGATCCGCCCCTGGGCCAGCAGGTCACCGCTGTGCGCGGCGACCCGGCGCAGCGCGAACAGCCGGTGCAGATCGGTGAGGAGGTGCCGGGCCTGCGCGGCGACCGCCCGGTCGGCCGCGTCGGACAGCGCCTGGCCGGCCAGGCGGTGGGCGTGTGCGTCGACGAGTTCGAGCGCGGGGGTGACGGTCGCGTTCCACCGCGCCAGGGGTGAGGGGGCCCGCCCGGTGCGGAGCCGGGTGCGGGCCCGCTCGTGCCAGATCCGCTCGATGTCCGCGAGCAGGTCCTGGAGGTGCTGCGGGTCGGTCAGCGGGCGCTGCTCGGGCGGGATCTCGCTGGGCGGCTTGAGCGCGAGGCCGCCGAGCAGCATCTCGCCCGCTGCCTTGACCCAGATCACCTTGTTGTCGCCCTCGGCGGTGATGGTGCCTTCGTTGGCGGCGAGCTGGCCGGCGATCCCGTTGGCCAGGATCAGGCCCTGGGCGCCGCAGCGTTCGCGGCACTCGGTCATGATGGCGCGGGCCTGCCAGGTGATCCACCCCTTGGCGACGGCGACGAGCCGCTCGCGGTCCTCCATGTCGTCGTCGGTGGCGTCGGCCCACTGCTGGGTGACGCCGCGCTGCAGGAGCGTGGCGGCGTAGGCGGTGGCGGTGGCCTCCAGCAGCGGCGCGTGGTGGCTGCGGTGCGCGAACAGCGGCACCTTCTGCCCGCCGGTCATGCCGGAGGTGTGGCGGTTGTGGGCGTGCCGGACGGCGACGGTCAGCGCGTGGCGGGTGGTGCCGAGGCTGTAGGCGCTCATGCAGAGCTTGCCCATGGTGACGCGGCTGATGGAGCGCAGGAACCGCTTGCGGGGGCTGCCGAGGCTGCTGGTGAAGTGCCCGTCACGGGTGAGGCGTCCGTGGTCGCCCTGGAGCAGCGCGGTGTAGGGCAGCGGGACCTGGTGGAAGCTGGTGGCGCAGTGGTCGACGGGGCTGCTGGCGGTCCGGGCCAGCCGGCGTATCTCTCTGCCGGGCAGCGGCGTGCCGTCGGCGTCGTGCAAGGGCGTGAGGAACAGGAACACGCCCAGGTCGCGGTCGTCGACGAGGAGGCGGGCGGCGACCACGGCGTCCTTGGGCCCGCCGACGGGACTGGTGTTGGGCATCCACTTACAGGCCTCGGGGCGGGGGGTGTGGAGGACGAAACCTCCGGTGGCCCGGTCGAAGGTGCAGGTGGTCTCCATCTGGGCGGCGTCGTTGCCGTGGGCGAGTTCGGTGCACAGGAAGGTGCCGACGCGGGACATCCGCGCGTACGCGGCCAGATCCCGATCCTCGTGGTCGTGATCGAGGAGGCTGCCGAGGAATAAGTTGTAGTGGATGCTGGCGCAGGTCGCCATGCCGGCGTCGACGACGCCGGCCCACTCGTGCATCGCGCTCAGCGCGGCGGGTTCGCAGGCGAAGGCCAGCGGGTCGTCGACGGCGCGATTGATCAGACGCAGACGCTCGTAGGACAGCCGGATGCGTTCCTCGTGGGCGAGTCCCTCCTGGTAGGCGAAGGGTTCGGAGCCGAACAACCGCTTCCAGGGGTGGTGGAGTTCAGCGGCGCCGCCACCGAACAGCGCGGTGGCGAGTTCGTCCGGCACGGCGTGTGGGGGAGAGAGCTGAGTGTCGTTCACAGACGCACAAGCTACCTTTGATGATCATCACTGGACAGCATGATCAAAGCCACGTTGGGGCGGGCCCGCGCGGCCGTCCGGCCGGTGCCGCGCGGCGGTCACGGCAACGCCGTCAGTCCCGGCGCGAACGTGATCAGCAGCGGCAGCAGCGGGACGAGTGCCGCGGCCGTCGTCGTCAGGGCGCGGTGGTGGAAGCCGAGGCGCGGCGGCGGCTCCAGGAGGCGGTCGACGCGTTCGCCGAGCAGCCGATGGCTGGACGCGCAGGACAGCACGCCCCGGTGCTGGTTGAGCTCGATCAGCGCCAGGGCCGTCGTCAGGTGGCCGCAGCGACGGGAGGCGGTGTCGTCGGCGGACAGCTCGACCAGGCGGTGGGTCTGGTCGCAGAAGTGGGCGAACAGCGGGATCCGCGGAAAACCGGTGGCCAGGGCCGTGGAGAGGTGGAGCAGCCAGTCGTGGCGGGCGCGGGCGTGACCGCGCTCGTGCGTCAGGACGGCGTCCAGCTGGTGGTCGGTGAGGCGCTGCAGCGCGCCGGTGGTGACGATCAGCTGGGGCGGGCTGCCCGGCATCCACCAGGCGTCGGGGTACTCGTCCTCCAGCACCAGCAGGGGGCCGCGGCCCGAGGGGAGCCCGGCGGGCAGCTCGGGGGCGCGCTCCCGCAGGTGCGCCCGGGCCTGGGCGCGCCGGCGGCGGGCCTCGACCAGCTCCCGCCCGAGCATCGCCGTCGTCCAGGCCGCCCCGCAGGCCAGCAGCACGGTCAGGGCGGTCGCCCAGGCGGGCGCGGCGGACAGGTCGTACGCGGCGGTGACCGCGGGCGGTGCCGGGGCGAACAACTGGGCGCGGACGGTGCCGAAGACGGCGGCGGCCCCCAGGGCGAGCGCCGTCAGACAGCACAGCAGGACGGTGGCCACCAGGCACTGCCACACCCACAGCCCCACGACGGGCTCACGCTCGGGCCACTTCGCGCGGGTCAGCGCACGGGGGACGGGCACGGCGGCCGTCACGGCGACGACGCTCAGCAGGAGCAGGCAGACGGTCATGCCACGGGCTCCGGATCTTCTCGGAAGAGGTCAGGCTCGGGGTCGTGCTGGGGCGTGCGTGAGGTGCTGGGGGCGCGCGGCGCGAACGCACGCACCGCCCGACGCCAAGTATGACGGCGAAGGGCGGTGCGAGTCAGCGGTCGGCCGGGACCGGGCTGAAGCGGTCAGGGCGCGGGGACCACCCGTCCCGTGACCTCGCCGAGTCCGACGCGCACCCCGTCCGGGCCCGGAGCCCAGGCGGACAGCGTCACCACGTCGCCGTCCTCCAGGAACGTCCGCTTGCCGTCCGGGAGTTCCAGCGGGTCGCGGCCGTTCCAGGTCAGTTCGAGCAGCGAGCCGCGCTCCCGCTCCGTGGGGCCGCTCACCGTGCCGGAGCCGTACAGGTCGCCGGTGCGCAGCGAGGCACCGTTGACGGTCATGTGGGCGAGTTGCTGGGCGGCCGTCCAGTACATGGTGGAGAAGGGCGGCTCGGAGACGACGTGGCCGTTGACGGCGACGCTGATCCGCAGGTCGTAGCCGCCGGGCTCCTCACCCGTGTCGTCCAGGTACGGCAGCAGTTCGTGGGTGCGCTCCGGCGGTGCCACGCGCGCCTCGTCCAGGGCGTCCAGCGGCGTGATCCACGCCGACACCGAGGTGGCGAAGGACTTGCCGAGGAACGGGCCGAGGGGCACGTACTCCCAGGCCTGGACGTCGCGCGCGGACCAGTCGTTGAGGAGGCAGAGACCGAACACGTGGTCGCGGAAGCTGCCCAGCGGCACCGGCCGGCCCAGCTCGGACGGCACACCGACCACGAAGCCGACCTCCGCCTCGATGTCCAGCCGCACCGACGGCCCGAACACCGGCGCCGGGTCCGCGGGCGCCTTGCGCTGGCCCGAGGGGCGCACCACGTCGGTGCCGGACACCACGACCGTGCCGGAGCGGCCGTGGTAACCGATCGGCAGGTGCTTCCAGTTGGGCGTCAGGGAGTCGGGCGCGTCGGGGCGGAACATCCGGCCGACGTTGCGGGCGTGGTTCTCCGAGGCGTAGAAGTCGACGTAGTCCGCCACCGCGAAAGGCAGGTGCAGGGTCACCTCGGACAGCGGGTGGAACAGCGGCTCGACGGTCTCCCGGTGCGCCGGGACCGTCACCCACGCCGTGAGCGCGCGCCGCACGTCCGACCACGCCGTACGGCCCGCGGCCAGCAGCGCGTCGAGGCTCGGGCGGGCGAGCAGGGAGGCGTACGGGGAGCCCAGGGCGTGCGCCGCCGCACCGGCGTCGAGGACGTGGTCGCCGAGCCGGACGCCCACGGTCCGCTCCGACGAGCCGGGGGGCGAGAACACGCCGTACGGCAGGTTGTGCGGGCCGAAGGGATCGCCCTCGGGGACATCGAAGGGGGGCATCGGGTGCTGCCTCGCTTTCGGGTGCGCAGGTGCTCGCGGGTGTTCCACGTGTTCGTGGCCGTGCCACACGTTACGGGTGACATGGCCGTCTTGTGCAGAGCCGGACCGGCGGCGCGGTGGCGGCAGGTGGCCCGTGGGCGGCGCACACCCGGGCGCGCGGGCGACATGCGCCACTTCCCCTTGCGTACCGGAAGTTATCCACAGGACGCCGTGCAATCTTGACGGAGCGGTGCGAACAGGGCGACTCTGGGCGGGTGCCGGAAGGCCTCGGGGAGGTGGCGTTCCGATGGCACACAGGGGGGCGGATGGTCATGGGGGAGGCCGGTTCGGGTTCGGCACGCCGCGGGTCACAGCCGAACGGGCTGGAGGAGACCATGCGCGGCCGGCTCGGCCGGGAATGCGTGTACGTACCGTCGTGCAGGCTGGGGCTGTTCGTGGCGCTGCGCCACTGGTGCCCGCCGGGCGGCAGAGTCCTGATGTCGCCGGTCAACGACGACGTCATCTTCTTCGTGGTGCTGGCGGCCGGCCTGCGCCCGGTGCAGGCGCCGCTGAACCCGCTCGACGCGTCCATCGACGTCGCCGCCGTGCCCGAGGAGACCTGGGGCACGCTCTCCGCCGTACTGACCACCAACCTGTACGGCAACCCCGACCCGGCGCCCGAACTGCGGGCCCGCTGCGACGCGTTGGGCATCCCGCTGTTCGAGGACGCGGCGCACGCCATCGGCAGCGAGGTCGGCGGGCGGCCGGTCGGAGCCTGGGGCGACGCATCGGTTTTCAGCCTTTCCAAGCACGTCGGCGCCCAGACGGGAGGCATTCTGTCCGTCGCCGACCCGGAGCTGCGCGAGACGCTGCGCGACACCCGCGACGCCCTGCTCACCCCGAGCCGCACGGCATCCGAACTCGCCCACGCGGTACGCCCGTACGCCGAGGCGGCCGTGCGGCGGCTGGGCCTCAGACGGGCCGCCTGGGCCACGCTGGGACTGCTGGGGCTGGCGGAGCGCGACGGGATCAGGATGCCGCTGAGACCCGAGGCGCTGGCCGGAGCCGTGCGCGCGGCACCGGACCTGACCGCGCACGACCCCTGGGTCCGCGTCGACATGCACACCTACCGCCAGACCTCGGGACCGCTGCGGCTGCGCCGCGTCCGCCGCTGCCTCGGACGGCTGGACGAGGTGCTGGAGGCGTCCCGGGAAGGCACCGAACTGCTGTGGTCCACCCGGTGGGCACGGCCGCCGGAGCACGGCCGGGCACAGCCGCTGTTCCGGGTGCCGCTGCTGGTGGCCGACCGGGACGCGGCGATCGCGGCCCTGGCCCGGCGCGGCATCGTCGTCGGCTACCTCTACGACCCGCCGCTGGACGACTACGCGGGCGAGGAGTTCACCGACCCGTCGCCCGCACCCGAGGCGGCCCGCTGGTTCGCGCGGCACGCGCTGCCGGTCGACCCGCTGCGGGCGCGGGAGGCCGTGGAGGTGCTGGAGCGCTCCGGCGCACGGCCCGCCGACCTGCCGCGGGGCCTCGCCCGGCCCGGCGCGACGGCGAACGGACCGGGGCCGTCCCGTGACTGACATCCAGGTGCAGGAGCCCGCCCGGGCACGCGCCGCCGACGGGCCCCGCCCCGAGAAGAACACCCCGGGCCACGACTCGCTGTTCAAGAACGCCTACTTCCTGATGCTCAGCACGGGTGTCTCCGCCGTCCTGGGCCTGGGCTTCTGGCTGGTGGCCGCCCGCTACTACTCCGAGGACGCCGTCGGCCAGGGCTCCGCCGCGATCGCCGCGATGCGCCTCCTCGCCAGCATCACCGCCACCACCATGATCGGCGCCGTGGTCCGCTTCGTGCCGCGCGCCGGCCGCGAGACGGCGCGCCTGGTGTGGGGCGTGTACGGGGCGAGTTCGCTGGTCGTCGCCCTGGCCGCGGGCGTCTTCCTGCTCACCCTCGACCAGTGGGGCGCCTCCTACGAACCGCTCGGCACACCGCTGGCCGGGGCGCTGTTCGTCGCGGCGTGCGTGGCCTGGGCGCTGCTGACGCTCCAGGACGGGGTGCTCACCGGACTGCGCAAGGCCGAGTGGGTGCCGGCCGGCAACGCGGTGTTCTCCCTCGGCAAGCTGGCCCTGCTGGCCGTATTCGCGAGCGCGCTGCCGGTGCTGGGCATCTTCGTGTCCTGGGCCGTGGCCATCGCGTTCTCCACGCTCCCGCTCGGCTGGCTGATCTTCCGCCGGCTCATCCCGCGCCAGGCCGCCGCCGACCGCGACGTGGAACCGCCCGGCCTGCGCAGCATGGGCCGCTTCCTGGCGGGCGACTCGCTCGGCGCCCTGTTCAGCCTGGCGATGATCAACCTGCTGCCGGTGATGGTCGCCGTCCGCTTCTCCGCCGCGGAGAACGGCTACTTCTACGTCGCGTACACCGTCGGCGGCACGATGGAGTTCATGGCCATCAACATGGCCTCCTCGCTCACCGCCCACGCCTCGCACGACCCGCGGCAGCTCGCCGACGGGGTGCGGGGGGCGCTGCGCCGGATGACGCTGCTGCTGGTGCCGGTCGTCGCGGTGCTGGTCGTCTTCGCCCCGCAGATCCTCACGCCGTTCAGCGCGGACTACGCCGAGCACGGCTCGGCCGTACTGCGACTGCTGGCCCTCGGGGCGCTGCCCCGGGTGGTGGTGGAGCTGTACATCGGCGTGCTGCGCGTACAGGGGCGCACCGGTGTGCTCGCGGCACTCCAGGGGACGATGTGCGTGCTGGTGCTGGGCAGCGCGGCCGTCCTGTTCACGCCGGCGGGCATCGCGGGCGCCGGCTGGGCGGTGCTGATCAGCATGACGCTGGTCGCCGCCGTCTCGGTGTTCGGGCTGCGCTCGGCGCTGCGCGACCGCACCGGCGGACCCGTGGACCGTCCCTCCGCCGCCGCGTCCGACTACGGCACCCGCTGGGCCCGGTCGAACGGCACCGCGGGGTACGGCACGGGATGGGCACGCCGGGCGGCGTACGAGCGCCGGGACCGGGAAGGCGGGGACGGTCACGAGGACACGGAGGACGGGGACAGGGACGGTGACGGGGACACCGTCACGTTGTTCATCGGCCGTCCCGGCTACGAACCGGAGGCGCTCCACGCGGACACGGTGGCGTTCATCGTGCGTCCACAGGACCCGGACGGGCCGGACGAACGGGCGGTCCGGGAAGGGCTGGACCGGCGGGACGGGTCGGACGAACGGGCGGTCCGGGAAGGGCAGGGGGAGGACGACGGCAGGGAGGGGCCGCAGGGGGCACCCGTGGTCCCGGAGCCGGCCCCGAAGTCGGACCCGGCCCCGAAGTCGGACCCGGAGCCGGACCCGGAGCCGAGCCCGATCTCGAACCGGCACCCTGACCCGATCCCGGAGGCCCCGGCCCCGGCCCTGTCCCTGTCCCTGTCCCCGAGCCCGGCCCCGGACCGCGAACCGTACGGAGCGCGGGTCCTGTGGGCGCTGCTCGGCCTCGCGACCGTCGGCTTCTGGTTCTCGTTGCGCGGACGGTCCCGGGAGCCCGGTGCCGGCGACGGCGAGCCCGCGGGACGTCTGCTGCTCGACGGCCTGCCGCTGTCCGCACTGATCGCGGGCGGTGCGCTGCTCCTCATCTTCGTCGCCTCGGTGACGTTGTGCGCACGCCCGGTGCCCTGGCTCCCCGGTACGGCGCTGGCCTCCGCCCTGGTCGCCCTGCACGCCGCGCCGGCCGTCCTCGGGTGGCGGCCGGGAACGGTGGACGGGGCGCTGTACTCCGGCGCGGCCCGCCTCCTCACGGAGACCGTGGGACTGTCCGATCCGGGCCCTGTCCTGCGCTGGATCCCCGTGCTGTGCCACCTGCTGTGCCTCGTACCGCTGTGGCTGCTGCTCGCCCGCGCGGCCGGGCGTCTGACGCCGCCGGTCCGCTGGGGCGTGCTCTATCTCGTCGCGGTGGCCGGCTGGGTGTTCCGGCAGGCGCTCGCGCCGGTCGCGCCGCCGCTGTTGGTGGCGCTCCTGGGGGTGCTGCTGCTCAGCCGGGCGATACCGGCGCTGTGGCCCACGCCCGCACGCCACGGCGCACGCGACGACCCACCCGGCCACTGACCGCCCGGGCACCCGGCGTCCCGGCCCACTGGCGCGCCGGGCCACTGGCGTCCCGGCCCAGTGGCGTCCCGGGCCGCTGGGGCCGCTGTGGGCCGCGGGCCGCTGGCGTCCCGGCCCACTGGAGTCCCGGGCCGCTGGGGCCGCGGGCCGCTGGAGTCCCCGCCCACTGGAGTCCCCGCCCACTGGCGTCCCGGGCCGCTGGCGAACCGGTCACCGACCGCCCGCCCGGGTCTCTGCCTCCCGGTCACTGACCGCCCGGGCACCCGGCGTCCCAGGTCACTGGCGTCCCGCCACTGACCGCCCAGGTCACTGGCGTCCGGGTGACTGAGCGCCCCCGGTCACTGGGCGATCCGGGCGGTTCCCGCCGGGTCGAAGGGGTGCGGCCTGCGACCCGGCGAGAGCACCCTCACGCCCCCTACCGCGGCGGCACCGGCTGCTGGAAGTACCCGTCCTTGCCCGCCTCCCGGTAACCCTCCAGCCCCGGCCCGTCGTTGACGGTCAGATCGCACGCGGGGTCCTCGGAGGTCGGCCGGTTCCAGTGGACCAGGGCCTTCACCTCCGGGAGCTGCTCCACGACGTCGGGGATCTGCGCGTACCAGTCGCGCTGGCGCCGCGGATCGTCGGCGTCGGGCGCGGTGGCGAACTCGGCGAGCATCACCGGCTTGCTGTCGGAGACGTTCGCGCGCAGCCACTCGTAGCTGGGCTGCTGGCTGCGCAGGAAGTCCTTCCAGTCGGTGGTGTCGTGACAGCCGTAGTAGTTGTACTGGTCCATGGCGATCCAGTCGACGTACTCGTCGCCGGGGTAGAGGGCCTTCATCTCCTTCGCGCTGCCGAGGTAGCCGGAGACGGTCCACACCCACACGACGTTGTCGGCCCCCAGTTCCCGGAACCGGTCGTGCAGGTGCCGGTACGCCGCGACGAACTCCTCGGGCGTGCCGGCGCCTTCCTTGATGCGGGCGTCGGTCTCCTGGTCGAAGGAGAGGAAGACGCGTTTGCCGTAGGCCTTGATGCGTCGGATCTGCGGGTCGAGGATCTCCTCGTCGTGCTTCCCGGAGGCGATGTTCCGCCAGCCCAGCTGGGTCTCCGTCCAGTTCTCGTGGTGCGGCTCGGTCCAGATCGTGGACTCCCAGGCCAGCATGAGCAGCCGGTCCCTGCCGAGTTCCTGCTCGTCGGGGGTGAGCAGCTGCCCGTCGAGCTCGGTGCCCGACATGTCGTGGTAGTTGTAGACGAGATCGAGCTTGCGGCCGATCTTCTTCTCGAAGCCGAGCACGGCGTCCTTGAGCGAGCCGTTCGCCGCGTACGGCACATACGCGCCCCACCACGCGCCGCACGGCGGAACCAGGGTTCCGGTGGGCGCGCAGGGGCCGGTGGGCACCTCTCCGGAGGCCGCGTTCGCGGGCAGGCCCCGGCCGGAGGGCCCCGCGTCGCCGGAACGCCCGGCCCAGAAGCCGAGCCCGGCGAGCAGCGCGGCGACCGTCACCAGCAGCGCCGCCGTGCGGCCGCGCCGTCCGGCCCGTCCGCCCGGCTCGCTCCGCCGGCGCGGGCCCGTCATGCGTCACCGCCGTCGCCGGGCCCGCGTCGGGTGCGTTCCACCGCGCCGCGCCGGGCCGCGGGCAGCGGCAGTCCCGGCAGGGCCGCGACGACGGTGGTGAACACGGCGAGCGCGACGAGGAACGCGGTCGTCGAGAACCCCTCCACCAGGAACAGCGAGGTGGCGGTGAGGACACCGAGCGACAGACTGACCGGCGCGGCGAGCGCGACGGCCTCCAGTCGGGCGCCGGCGGCCAGCCCGCCCGGCTGCGGATACAGCGCCGCGCAGCCCGGACCGAACAGGGTGAAGAGCAGCACCGGGATCCAGCGCAGCGGTGACGGGCCGGGCAGGGCGGTCGCGGCGAGCGCGAGCCAGCCCGACGCAGCGACGAGGACTCTCAGGTACGTCCCGGTCGTCGGGACGCCTTTCGTGACGCGGACCGCACCGGCGGCGGCAGCGCCCTGTCGGCTGCGGCTGGAGCGCGCGGAGTCGGTGGTGTTCATCGGCGGACCTGACGGACCTGACGGACCTGACGGACCTGATGGACCGGACGGATCTGACGGACCTGACGGACCTGATGGATCTGACGGATCTGACGGACCGGACACAACGGGCGGGCCTTCAACGTCACTTGATCACCTTGTGGTCGTTCCTCGGGCGGCCGGGCGGTACTCCAGGACGACGCCGTAGGAGTGGCTTTCGACGGTCCGGAAGAGCGGTGAGGCGGACAGTGCGGTGCGCAGGGTCTCGAATCCGTCGGCGGGCAGCAGGCCCTCTCCGGCGGTGTAGACGTCCTGGGTGCGGGTGAGGATCACGTAGGCCCGGGTTCCGGGCGGAATCCCGTCGGCGAGGTAACCGGCCGGGTCCTTCAGCATCCTCTCGTTCTCGGGCAGTTCCTGCTCGGCGAAGAACCAGTGCTCCAGACGGTCGTACCGGTGCAGGGCCTCGGGGAAGGAACCGCTGGTGGCGAGGATCAGCGAGCCGTCGGGCGCGTTGTCCAGGGCCCGGACGACCAGCGCGGTCTCCTCGGGCGGCGTGTAGTACATCGTCTCCTTGCCGTAGTACGACGGCAGGAAGCCGGTCAGCAGCACCAGCAGCACGGCCGGCAGGGCGACGGCCGCGACCCGGCGCCGCGCCACCGGGGCCCGGCCGCGGCGTTTTCCCGCGGCGGCGGGCACCAGTGCGGCCGCGGCGAAGAAGGCCGCGCCGGGCAGCCCGAACAGGTAGACGCGGAAGAGCATTTCGCCGCCGTAGTCGTTCACGGCGAACAGCGGGACCGGGGCGGCGGACACCAGCAGCAGCGGCAGCGCGCTGCGGACCAGCCGGCGCCGCAGCAGCAGCGCGACCCCGGCGAGCGCGGCGACCGCCAGCACCATCAGCACGTTGGCCGTCCCGGCAAGTTCGGGCCCGGGACCGGTGAGCTGGCCGGCGTATCCGGCGCGGGAGTTCTGCGTGAGGTCGCCGATCGACTCCTTGAGGGTGGAGAGCGTCTCGACGAACAGCGGCCGCCCCATGGTCAGGTCCCAGACGAGCATCAGCAGCGCGGCGACGGCCAGCAGCCCGTAGTTGCGGTAGCGGCGCGTCAGGGTGAGCGCGAACAGGCAGATGCAGAGCATCACCGGGGTGAGCTGGTGCGTGGCGTTGACGGCGGCGATCAGCGGCGCGAGGACCACCACGCACACCGCGCGCTGCCGGTTCCCCGTGGGCGGCGGCACGGTGGCGGCGGCCGGGTCGAGGAAGGTGCGGTCGCGCAGCCGCCCGGCGGAGCCGGGTCGCACGAAGTGCCGCAGCACCACCGCGATGACCGTCAGGTGCAGCAGGTAGGCGAGCCCCTGCGGCGCGAAGTAGTCCTGTCCCACCCAGTTGGCGAGCTGGAAGATCCACACGGCGGTCCACACCAGCCGCCAGTCCTGGCAGAAGGTGCGGTAGATCAGCACGAGCACCGGCATCATCAGCAGGCCGAGGACGATCGGTGCCCAGTTGGCGTACGTGGCGGCGCTCTCCACGCCGAAGGCGCGCACCAGCCCGGCGTTGAGCGTGAAGAAGCCCGGCCACTGGTCGTACGCGGACATGTTGCCGGACAGTGCGGCGCCGGGCCGCAGTTCACCGTTGGCGAGCAGCGTGTCGACGACGGCGTCGTGCTTGGACGCCCACGGGTAGCGCACGGCGTCGTACAGCACCGCCGGCGGTGCCTTCAGCGCGAACAGCAGCGCGGCACAGTGCGCGGCCGGCCACCAGGGCGCGGTGCCCGCCCGCCGCAGCGTGAGCACGAAACCGGCCGTCAGGACCAGCAGGGACAGGTGGTAGGCGACCGGCAGGCGGTCCAGCAGACCGTAGTCGCCCATCTCCCGGAAGCCGATGCGGGGCAGCGCGTAGCACCACAGCGCGGCGGCCAGCAGCAGCGACACCAGGCCGGCGTCCGGCAGACGCCACCGGACCCGCCGGGGTCTGCGGCCGCCGTCGGCGGACCGCCCCGCGTCCCCCGCCTCGGCGACGGCCTCGGAGGTGGGCAGCGCGCTGCTCTCAGCGGTCGGTACGGGCACATGTTGCTGCACGCCGAGACTCCCCTCCCCCGGACCGAGTATAGGAATTACCCTCGTTTTTCACATCAAATTCGTCGGACTCGTGACCGGTGGGACCGCGGCCCCGTGCGCCGCCCTCCCGCCGCCCGCGCGGCGCGGGCCCGCCCCGGCTCACCCGGCGAAGGCCGGTCCGTGCAGGGCGGTGCGCGCCCGCCGGTACCAGCGCCAGGCGATCGTCTTCGGCCCGTCCCGGTACGGGGCGATGCGCGCGCCGTCGCCCGCGAGCCAGGTCTCGACGTCGGCGACGGTGTGGCTGCGGCGGACGATCAGCCGGGCGATGCGGTAGCGCTCGTCCTGTTCCGAGCTGAGCGCGTGCCGGACGGCGGTCGCCGTCTCGTATCCGGCGCGGGCGGCCGTGGCGCGCACGCGAGGGCTGTTGTAGCCGTGCGGGTAGGCGAGATGGGGCACCGGGTGGCCGAGGGTGTCCTCCAACACGGCCTTGGAGTCGTGGAGTTCGGCGCGCAGCTGCCGGTCGGTGAGCGTGTCGAGCTGGGCGTGGGTGACCGTGTGGCTGCCGATCTCCATGCCGGAACGTTCCAGCTCGGCGACCCGGTCCAGGCTCATCATCGGGGCGGGCGGCAGCAGACTGCGGCCGCCGGCGGCGATGGCGCCGGTGGTGAGGTACGCGGTGGCGGGCAGCCCGCGCGCGGCCAGGGCGTCGGCGGTGGGGCCGGGCAGGTCGGCGAAGCCGTCGTCGAAGGTGAGCAGCACCGGCCGGGGCGGCAGGGGCGCCCGCCCGGCCAGGTGGTCGGCGAAGGCGCTGATGGTGACGGGGGTGCGGCCGCTGTCGACGACCGCGTCGAGATGGGAGGCGAACGCCCGTGGTGTGACGGTGAATTCGGCGATCCACGCCGGCGGTTCGTCCATCACGGCGTGGTAGAGGAACACGGGCACGGCCGGACTCATCTCGTCCCCCTCCCCGCGCTTCCCGCGCTTCCCGCGTTCCCCGCGCTTCCCGCGTTCCCCGCGCTTCCCGCGCTTCCCGCGTTCCCCGCGCTTCCCGCGCTTCCCGCGTTCCCCGCGCTTCCCGCGCTTCCCGCGTTCCCCGCGTTCCCCGCGCTTCCCGCGATTCCCGCGTTCCCCGCGCTTCCCGCGCTTCCCGCGTTCCCCGCGCTTCCCGCGTTCCCCGCGTTCCCCGCGTTCCCCGCGTTCCCCGCGCTCCCCGCACTGTCCGTGCGGTTCGCCAGAGCGCGCCGGGCCCGCAGGTAGCCGACCGGCCCGTACAGCATTCCTCTGCGCTGCAGTCGCGACAGCCGGCGGGGCCACGGGTGCGTGCGGGTGGCGTGCGAGCCCGGTGCCGCGCCGCCGCTGTCCGCCGCGCGCACGGCGGTCAGCGCGCGGGCGTGGGCCAGGCCGCGCGGCAGCCGGGCGAGGAACGCCGGCAGCAGCGCGGGCCGGTTGACCAGGACCGCGGTGAGGTAGGCGGTGAGGCCGGCGCCGTAGCCGTACGCCTGGGTCTCCAGGTCGGCCCAGGTCTCGCGGTGGTGGTGCCACACCAGCGCGTACGGCGTGTAGTGCAGCCGGTGCCCCTGGGCGAGGACGCGGACGAAGCCGTACAGGTCGTCGCCGCCGCGGGCGGGTGTCCCGGCGCCGGTGGCCGGGTCGAAGCCGCCGACGGAACGCAGCGTCCCGGTGCGGAAGGCCATGTTGGCGCCGGAGCCGAAGCGGCCCGCGGTGAAGGGGAACAGCGGCTCGTCGCGGGGCGGGTCCGCCGGGTCGTACGTCGTCGGCGTGAACCCCTTGGCGAAACCGCCGTGGCTCTCCAGCAGCACCTGGGCCGGGGTGCGCAGCCGGGCCGGCAGGATCAGGCCGGTGGCGCAGCCGAGCCGGCGGTCGGCGGCGAAGGGCGCGGTCAGCTCGGCCAGCCAGCGCGGATCGGCGACCACGTCGTCGTCGGTGAACGCGACCACCTCGCCGCGGACCTCGGCCAGCCCTGTGTTGTGCGCGACCGCCAGTCCGGGCACCGGCTCGCACACGTACCGCACCCGCTCGCCGTACTTCCGCTCCACCAGCTCGCGCGTCCCGCCGGTCAGGGGCGCGTTGTCGACGACGACGATCTCGAAGCGCGGGTGCTCCTGCGCGAGCAGCGAGTCCAGGGCCCGCCCGAGCTGCGCGGTCCGCTCCCGGGTGGCGACCACGACCGAGGCGAACGGCAACCCCGCACCCCCGCCCGCCCCCACGGCCCCGGCACGAGCCCCCACGGCCCCGGCACAAGCCCCCACACGCCCGTCGGAAGCCACCACGGTCCCGTCGGAAGCCTCCACGCCCTCGTCGGGAGCCGCCACGGTCCCGTCGGAAGCCTCCACGCCCTCGTCGGGAGCCGTCACGGTCCCGGCGGAAGTCCCCGCGGTCCCGGCTGCCGCCGCCGTCAGCACCGCCCGTGGATCCGCGCCCTCCGGCACCCGCGCCAGCAGTGTCCCCACCGGTCGACCCGCCCGTCTGACCAGCAGGAACACCTCGCCGTGCGTGACCGGCGGGCTGCCCGGCCCGGGTCTGAGCGCCGCCTCGTCGCCGTCCAGGTCGATCTCGGCGACCTGCACCGACCCGATCGCCAGGAACCGCCGGATCTCCTCCCGCGTACGCGCGTCCCCACCCTCGTGGACCATGGCCCTCCCCCTCCTCCTCACGGCCGGCGCAGCCGCGCCGCGCCCTTCAAGGTCCGCGACGCCAGCGACGCCAGGCGCGGGCGGGCGCGGACGAAGCCGTGCGCGCGGCGCACCGGCTCGCGGCTCAGCCAGTGCAGCGCGGCGCCCACGCCCGGCCGGGTCACCGCCCCTTCGTAGACGGCGAGTTCGCCGGTCTTCAACGCGTCCTTGTACTCGGCCGGCCCACGCCCCAGGTCGAGCAGGCCGATGCCCTCGGCCGCCGCCGCCTCCGCCATCCGCAGATGCAGCACCAGACCGGGCGAGTACTTCGCGAACTCCGGGTCGTACGCCGGGAACCAGCAGGCCAGCACGGAGGCCGAGCGCAGACCGAAGTGCGCGGCGACGGGGCGCCCACCGGCGTACAGCACCGACAGCGTGCCCGTGCACTGGGGCGCCCGCGTCTCGGCGAGCCGGCCCACGAGACGGGCGATCCACTCCCGCGCGAACCGGTCCTGGCGCCCGGTCCTGCGGTACTGCGCGGACTTCCACTCCATGAGCGCGCGCAGCGCGGCCGGGTCGCGCTCGTCGAAGACGAACCGCACGGGCCCGGCCCGGCGGTCCAGCCGGCGCTCCTTGGCCAGGGTGGTCTTCAGGAACTTCGGCGACTGGGTGCGCAGCACCGACTCGTAGGTCTCGTAGCCCTTCTCCACGTCGATGACGTAGGTGGCGTGCTCCTCCGCCGCGTGGGGCACGAACAGGTCCTGGCCGGCCTCCAGGTTGTCGAAGGCGAAGCTCGACACCGAGCAGGCCCGCAGCAGTCCGCCGGTCTCCGGTGCGGTGCCGGGGCCGAGGACCGCTCCCTGGCAGTCCGACACCCCGAGCCCGATCGCCCGGCCCTGCCCCAGCGGGCCCCGCTCGTACGGCAGGAAACCCGCCGGCTCCGCCCCCTCGTACAGCACCGCGACCCGCGCCGGGGGCCGCACCCGGCCTACGGCGACGGCGAACTCCGGCTCCATGAAGGGGCTGCGCGGCGCGTCGGCCGCGGCGCGCAGTTCCCGCCAGCGCTCCCGTTCCCTCTCGCCGAGTTCCTCGGGCCTCAGCACGCGCACGCGTCCACCGCTCACCTGACCCCCCGATCAAGTCCCCCCTGGACACAGGGAAGGTACCGCCCGGGACCGGGTGGACGGTAGATAGCGGAGCAAGTTCTTGCCAAACGGGGAAAGCGGCACCAACCGGTCTCCGGACGGTCGCCAACCGGTCCTCAACGGTCCCCGGAGGACCCCGGACGGTCTTCGGGTGATCGTCGGGCGGAGGTTCGGGCGGAGGTGCCGTCCGACCGCGGCCGGTGGTCGTCCGGGCGGTGCGCGCGGGCGGGCGGCCCTCTAGCGCGAGTGGACGCGGTCGCGCAAGCGGTTCCGGGCATGGTGAATCGGACCGCCGCGTTGTCCGTATTCTCTGATCATGGCCGCACCCACCGCATATTCACTCATTGCCACCGACCTGGACGGGACGCTGCTGCGCGGCGACGACACCCTCTCCGACCGGTCCCTCGCCGCGCTCGCGCGGGCCGCCCGGGCCGGTGCCCGGCACCTCGTGGTGACGGGCCGTCCGGCGCCCAGGGTGCGGCCCCTCCTGGACGACCTCGGCAGCACGGGGCTCGCGGTGTGCGGACAGGGCGCGCAGGTGTACGACGCCGGCGCGAACCGGCTGCTGTGGTCCGTCACCCTCGACCGGGAACTGGCGGAGACCGCGCTCGGCAAGATCGAGGCCGAGGTGGGGGAGGTGTACGCGGCGGTCGACCAGGACGGCGTGGACGGGCTGACGCTGATCGAACCGGGCTATCTGATGCCGCACCCGACGCTGCCCGCCGTACGGGTCGAGCGGCGCCGGGACCTGTGGGAGCGGCCGATCAGCAAGGTGCTGCTGCGTCATCCGCGGCTGTCCGACGACGCGCTGGCGGCGGCCGCCCGGGAGGTGGTCGGCTCGCTGGCCACCGTCACCATGTCGGGGCCGGGCACCGTGGAGTTGCAGCCGTGCGGGGTCACCAAGGCGACCGGGCTGGCGCTGGCCGCCGAACACCTGGGGCTGAGCCCGAAGGGCGCGATCGCCTTCGGTGACATGCCGAACGACATCCCCATGTTCGACTGGGCGGCCCGCGGCGTCGCCATGGCCAACGCGCATCCCGAGCTGAAGGCCGTGGCCGACGAGGTCACCACGTCGAACGAGGACGACGGCGTGGCCGTCGTCCTCGAGCGGCTGTTCGGCGGGCCGGCCGTGCTCGGCCGGCAGCGGTCGGCTCAGTACGCGCCGAAGACGTTGTCGATCGAGCCGTAGCGGTCGGCGGCGTAGTTGCAGGCCGCCGTGATGTTCGCGACCGGGTCGTACGGGTCGAAGGGGGTGCCGGGCACGTGGTACGCCTGGAAGGTCGGGTCGATCACCTGGAGCAGGCCCTTGGACGGGGTGCCGGCGACGGCGTTGGAGTCCCAGAGGTTGATGGCGGCCGGGTTGCCGGAGGACTCGCGCATGATGTTGCGGTGGATGCCCTCGTAGCTGCCCGGGATGCCGTGCTGGGCCATGACGGACAGGGCCTCGCGGATCCAGCCGTCGAGGTTGTCCGGGTAGGCGGTCGGGGCGGTGGTGGACGCCGTGGTGTTCGCGGAGGCGCTGGTCGCGCCGAACAGCGGCAGTGCGACCACGGCGACGCCGGTGCCGGCGACGGCGAGGGAGCGGGCGAGGCGGCGGTTGCGGGCGCGGCGGTGCTGACCGTGTGCGGGCATGTCTGGGTTCCTCTCCTGCGCCTGCGAGGTGAGCTGTCGGGTTCGGGCGGGAGAGTGCCCGGCCGCGCCCCTGCGGGCGCGGCTTCACCCCCAGCCGTTCCGGTGCGGTGACCGGCACGGCGACTTACCTGGGTCCCCCGCTCCTGCCGTGGATGAGTTCGTCGGTGGGTGTGGCCGGACGGCGGCAGGACTCGGCGTCCGCCCGGCAGGCCGGGAACGTATGCGAGAGCACACGGCGGGAACAAGTGCGGGCGTCACGCGACATGCCGTCCGATCGCGGGACGGGGGGTTTGTGGCACTTGATCCTTTGCTGTCGCCAAGCGTCAACTCGGTGCCGCGGGAAGGGAGGAGGCGTGGGCCGGGGAGGGGCGGGCGCGCCCTGTGCGCGTGACGGACCTCACTGACCACCGGTCGTGGGAGCATTGCTCACCAAGCGGATTCCGTCTGCTAATTGCGGCAAATCGGGCTGCCGGGCGGGCAGGATGGTCCGTGTCGCGGAACGGCTCGGGTGCGGCCCGGGGAGTGGATCGCTGTGTCCGGGAAAGTCGAAGAATGTCCCTTGTTATCAACCGATCAAAATCGCTCCGTTCCTGATCTCGCGGCGCCCTCCTGGTAACCCCGGGCGCTGGCGGTGATCGAAACGTGACCGGATACGCTGACTTGAGTGAAGGCAGCGACCTATCGACAAACCGTGTAAGCGCCGGTAGACACCAGCAGACAGGAGACCCCTCGTGACCGTCGTCGGGCCGTTCGGGCTGAGCGTGCGGGACCAGGCTCTTCAAGCCGATGTCCAGGCCGGATTGACGGCTGTCGAGGAGGGACTGCTCGAGGCCACCAAGAGCGAGGTGCCCTTCATCACGGAGGCCGCCCAGCACCTGGTGCGGGCCGGCGGCAAGAGGTTCCGCCCGCTGCTCGTGATGCTCGCCGCCCAGTTCGGCGACCCCTACGCCCCCGGCGTCGTACCGTCCGCCGTGGTCGTGGAGCTGACCCACCTGGCCACGCTGTACCACGACGACGTGATGGACGAGGCCGACGTGCGTCGCGGCGTGCCCAGCGCGAACACCCGCTGGGGCAACTCCGTCGCGGTCCTCACCGGCGACTTCCTCTTCGCGCGGGCCTCGCACATCCTGGCCGACCTCGGTCCCGAGGCGGTACGGGTGCAGGCCGAGGCGTTCGAACGGCTGGTCACCGGGCAGATCCTGGAGACAGCGGGGCCGCAGGACGGCCGCGACCCGGTCGAGCACTACCTGGACGTCCTCGGCGGCAAGACCGGCTCGCTGGTCGCCGTCGCCTGCCGCTTCGGCGCGATGATGTCCGGCGCCGACGAGACGGTGGTGCACGTACTGACCCAGTACGGCGAGCGACTCGGCGTCGCCTTCCAGCTCGCCGACGACGTCCTGGACATCGCCTCCGACTCCCACGAGTCCGGCAAGACCCCCGGCACGGACCTGCGCGAGGGCATCGCCACCCTGCCCGTGCTGCGGCTGCGCGAGCGGGCGGACCGGCTGGGGCGGGCCGACGACCTCGCCCTGTGCGAGCTGCTGGACTCCGACCTCACCGACGACACCCGGCACGCCGAGGCGCTGCGGCGGCTGCGGGTCCACCCCGCGCTGGAGCAGGCCCGCCGGGACACCGTGCGCTACGCCGAGGAGGCGCGGGCCGCGCTCGCCCCGCTGCGCGAATGCGACGCGAAGGCGGCGCTCGTGCAGCTGTGCGACGCGGTCGTGCACCGCGCGGGCTGACCCGGCCGCCTCCCCAACTCCTCCTCGACCCCTACTGGTCGGGGGAGGAAACCACCCGCCGTGTCATACCGCAGCAGTACACGCAGTTGCGTCCGGGGTCTGACGATTCCGCGCCGTGCGTTTGGTCAGATGGACCACGACGGACAACACCACTTCTCACCGGTTCGGGTGAGAATGGCGGCTCGGAGTGGGACGGGTGCGAGGACACGCGACGGAAGCCGCCGCCGACCACGGAGGTAGGGCACACATGGCACCGTACGAATCCGACGACATGACGACCGCAGGGGAGGCCGACGAGCCGCGCTCGAGGCGGCGCAGGGCCGCGCGGTACGTCGTCCCGGTCACGGTGATGGGAGTGGCGGCCGCGACCATCGGGCTCGTCCCCGCCCTCGCCGACTCGGGCGACCCGGACCTGCCGGAGATCACCGCCGCGCAGCTCATCGAGAAGATCGCCGCATCGGACGTCGAGCAGCTGTCCGGCACGGTGAAGATCACCACGGACCTCGGTCTGCCGGACCTCGGCGGCCTGGAGGACAGCCTCGCTTCCGGCGCGGCGGGAAGCGGCGCGGGCGAGGACGGCTCCTCGGCCGACCCGTCGGCCAAGCTCACCGAACTGGCCTCCGGCACGCACACCCTGCGCGTCGCCGCCGACGGCCCGGACCGGCAGAAGCTGTCGCTCCTGGAGAACGCCGCCGAGTACAGCCTGATCCACAACGGCAAGGACGTCTGGGGCTACGACAGCAAGTCCAACGCCGTCCACCACAGCACCGTCGAGGAGTCCGCGAAGGACCGGGAGCACCAGCCCCCGGCCACTCCGAAGGACTTCGCCGAGGAGGCGCTGAAGGCGGTCGACGACACCACGTCCGTCACCGTCGACGGCACCGCGCAGGTGGCCGGCCGGGACGCGTACAAGCTGGTCGTCAAGCCCAGGCAGTCCGGCTCCACGGTCGGCGCGATCAGCATCGCCGTCGACCACAGGACCGGCATGCCGCTGAAGTTCACGCTCACCCCGGCGAGCGGCGGCGCGGCCGTCGTGGACGTCGGCTTCACCGAGGTGAGCTTCGACAAGCCGGCCGCGTCGACGTTCGAGTTCACCCCGCCCAAGGGCGCCGAGGTGACCGAGGACAGCGCGCCGGAGCACGGCCGGAAGCACTCCGCGAAGCCGGAGAAGGCGCCGAAGTCGCAGGAGGACCTGGCCAAGGGCCTGGACGGCCTGAAGATGCTCGGCGAGGGCTGGAACTCCGTCGCCACCTTCGACAGCGGCAGCGAGGGCGGCCTGCCCACCGGTGAGGCGGGCGGCGACCTCGATGGCTTCCTCGGCTCGCTCGGCGACCAGGTCAAGGGCGACTTCGGCACGGGCACCGTGTTCAGCACCCGCCTGATCAACGCCCTGATCACCGACGACGGCACGGTCTACGTGGGCGCCGTCACCAAGGACGCGCTGGTGAAGGCGGCCGACGCGGGCAAGTAGTCCCCGCGGATCCGTGACATGTGAGGGGAACGAGGGAGCCGATGGGCGAGGCGTCCGCCACCGAGCGGGACGGCACGCGACCGGACGGCACGCGACCGGACGGCACGCGACCGGACGGTCCGCACGCGGGGCCGGTCGCGGACGCCGGTGGCGGCGACGGTGACGGTGGCGGTGTCATCGTCACCCGCGCGCTCACCAAGCGCTACCGCGGCGGACAGCTCGCCGTGGACGGTCTGCACCTGACCGTCCCGGCGGGCAGCGTCTTCGGCTTCCTCGGCCCCAACGGGTCCGGCAAGACCACCACCATCCGCATGCTGATGGGCCTGATCGAACCGACCTCCGGCACGGCGCACGTCCTGGGGCGCCCCATGCCGCGCTCCGCGCGAGCCGTACTGCCGCACGTCGGCGCCCTCATCGAGGGCCCGGCCCTGTACGGCTTCCTCTCCGGCCGGGACAACCTGCTGCGCTACGACGCCGCCGACCCGACCGCCGACCCCCGCACCCGGCACGCACGCGTCGCCGCCGCCCTGGACCGGGTGGGCCTGACGGCCGCCGCCGGCAAGAAGGCGAAGGCGTACTCGCTCGGCATGAAGCAGCGCCTCGGCCTCGCGGCGGCCCTGCTCCGGCCGCGCCGGTTGCTCGTGCTGGACGAGCCGACCAACGGCCTCGACCCGCAGGGCATGCGGGAGATCCGCACGCTCGTCCGCGAGCTGGCCTCCGACGGCACCACCGTCTTCCTCTCCTCCCACCTGCTCGACGAGATCGAGCAGGTGTGCACGCACGCCGCCGTGATGGCCCGCGGCCGGCTGCTCACCCAGGGCCCGGTCGCCGAACTGTCCGCGGGCGCCCGGGGCCGGCTGGCGGTGACCACGCCGGACGCGGCGGACGCGGCCCGGGTGCTGAAGGAGCAGGGGGTCGCGGATGTCGTCGTGGCGGAGGAGCGGGTGAGCGGAGAGGTGCCCGAGCGGGACCTCGCCGAGGTGAACGCGGCGCTGGTCGCGGCCGGCGTCCGGGTGCGCGGCTTCGGAGTGGAACGGGCCTCGCTGGAGGACGCGTTCGTGGCGCTGACCGGGGAGGGCTTCGATGTCGCGGGCTGAGACGGCGGGCAGGGTGAGCCCGCTGTGGACGTTCGGGCTGTTCCGCAGCGAACTGCTCACCACCTTCCGCCGCTGGCGCACCCTCGCCCTGCTCGGGGTGCTGGCCGCCGTGCCGGTGCTGGTCGGCGTCGCCGTGCGGATCGAGACCGGCGGCGACGGCTCGGCGGGCGGGGGTGGCGGGGGAGGGCCGGCGTTCATCTCGCAGATCACCAACAACGGCCTGTTCCTCGTCTTCACCGCACTCGCCGTCACCCTGCCGTTCTTCCTGCCGATGGCGGTCGGAGTGGTCGCGGGTGACGCCGTCGCGGGCGAGGCGAACGCCGGCACCCTGCGCTACCTCCTGGTCGCCCCCGCCGGACGCAGCCGGCTGCTGCTCACCAAGTACGCGACGGTCATGGCCTTCTGCCTGGTCGCCACGCTCGTGGTCGCCCTCTCCGCGCTGATCACCGGCGCGCTGCTGTTCCCGCTGGGCGATCCGACGACCATCTCCGGCACCCGCATCGGCTTCGCCGAGGGCCTGGTCAGAGCCCTGCTGATCGCCCTGGTCGTCGCCCTGTCACTGATCGGGGTGGCGGCCCTCGGCCTGTTCGTCTCGACGCTGACCAACAGCGGCATCGCGGCGATGGCGACCACGGTCGGACTGCTGACCACGGTGCAGATCCTCGACCAGCTCCCGCAGTTGCACGCCCTGCACCCCTACCTCTTCTCGCACCACTGGCTGTCCTTCGCCGACCTGATGCGCGAACCGGTCTACTGGGACGACCTGACGAAGAACCTCGGCCTCCAGGCCCTGTACGCGGCGGTGTTCGGCTCGGCCGCCTGGGCGCGGTTCACGGCCAGGGACATCACCGCCTAGGAAAAGCGTTGGCCCGGGGCCGCGGGCCTGTGTGACCGTTCGGCCCATGGGCAACTCGAGGGCGTACCCCGTCTTCCGCACCACCGACGCGGCGGAGGCGTACCGGCAGGCCAAGCGGCTGTGCGCGCTGCTGGAACACATCGACGACGCCACCTGGCTCTTCGCGGTGATGCGGACGCCCAGCGAGGTCAGGGCCATGGCCGGGCTCGTCCCCGAGGGGTCCTTCGAGTACGACGACTTCCGCACGGATCCCGCGACGGGTGACCTCCTCCGCTTCGACCTCGACGTGACGACGCTGGACGACGCCGAACTGGCGACGCACCTGCCGCTGTCCTTCACAGAGGACGTCGTGCGCGGGGACGGGACGGTGGAGGAGCGGTTCCTGGCCGCTCTCGGCGAGGGCGTGGCGGCCATGGAATGGAACGGCCGCTGGCCCGACGACCCCGAGATCGACTCGCTCGGGCACTGGAACCACGACGGCGTCCAGATCGTGTTCCACGGCGACGAGGCCCAGTACGGCGACACCTGGACCGAGGACCACACCGTCTTCGTCCACGTGACCAAGTACGGCGATCCCGAGCGCGCCCAGAAACTCGCCGCCCACATCGGCAGCGAGGTCCTGGGCGAGGAGCAGCTCGGCTGGTGAGGCGGTGCCGGGTCAGCCGGCCTCGTAGGGGAAGCGGGCCAGGGGCGCGTCCTGCGCGAAGAACGTCTTGGCCCGCGCCAGCGCCTCCGTGTCCCTCAGCACGTCACCGGGCTTGCTGCCGTTGCCGAGCAGGACGCCGCCGAAGCGCATGCCCATGTAGGCGGCCGAGTTGTTGAGCGTGCCGATCAGGGGATCGGCGACCTCCTGCTCCTCGTGGGCGAGCGCGGTCACGCCCCACAGGGTGCGTCCGGCCATGGTCGCCTTGAAGTCCAGGCCGGGGGTGCGCAGCCAGCCCGACCAGTGGTCGAGGTAGCGCTTGGTGTGCGCGGACACCGAGTACCAGTACAGCGGCGAGGCGATGACGACGTCCGTCGCCGCGAGGGTCGCGTCCAGCACGTGTGCCACGGGGCCCTCGGTCGGGCGGACGTGGTCGCTGTCGTGGCGGAGGTCCTCGAAGTCGGGCAGGGGGTCGGCGGTGAGGTCGATCCACTGCTGCTCGACCTCCGGGGGCAACTGCTCGGCGGCCCGGCGGGCCAGCAGTTCGGTGTTGCCGTCGGCGCGGGCGCTGCCCAGGACGAAGAGGAAACGGCGGGTCATGGTCATCCCCCAGATAGTCGGCGTGCATCAATTAGGAGCACGTGCATCATATGCGCATGCAACTACATCGCCAAGGGGTGCCGCTCGGGCGGTGCGGTTCCGGAACGTCTGAGGCGTGGGTGGCGCGGCCCGGAGGCCGACGGGTGCCGGAGGCGCGGTCGCAGAGGATCGGCAGGGTGCCGGAGGCGCGGTCGCAGAGGACCGGCGGGGTGCGGGCGGGCGCCGTCGACGAGGACCGGCGGAGCAGGCGGCGCGGCTCAGGCGGCGGCCGTGCGGAGCTCCGCCTCCTGCGCCGCGGCCAGCAACAGCGCCTCCCGCCCGGGTCCGGCCACCAGTTGGAGCCCGGCGGGGCAGCCGTCCGCGCCGAACCCGGCCGGCATGCTCAGCGCCGGATGCCCGCTGACGTTGAACGCCCAGGTCAGCGCGGTGGAGTAGACGTCCCCCGGACCGTCGTGGCCGTGCGGTGGGGTGGGGGTGGTGGGGGTGAGCAGCAGGTCGGCGCCCGAGAAGAGCCGGTCCAGACGCCGGTCGTTCTCCGCCCGGATGCGCCGGGCCTCGGCGAGATCGGCACCGGGAGTGCGCAGCGCGAGCCAGGCCGGAGCCGGGTCCAGCAGCAGCGGCGGCGCCGGAGGCCGTACGAGCCGTACCACGCCGGCGTCGACGAGCCGGTCGGCCGCCGCGCGGGCCAGAGCGACGGGCTCCGGGTCGGGGTCCGCGAAGCCGAGGTCGGGGGACCAGACGGCGGTCACGGGGAAGGTGACCGGGGCCGCGTCGTCGACCGGCTGCCGCGTCACGACCCGCCACCAGGCGGCCGCGTCCGCCGCCGTGCGGGTGAGGACACCGGGCGTCGCGAGGCCCGTACGGTCGGGCGAGGGCAGCCGCCCGGCGGTCACCTTCAGGCCGACGACCCCGCACCACGCCGCCGGGATCCGCACCGACCCCGCCCCGTCGCTGCCCGTCGCCAACGGCACCAGCCCGGCCGCCACCGCCACCGCCGCCCCGGCCGAGGAGCCGCCCGGTGTGCGGTCCGCCCGCCACGGATTGACGGTGACGCCGTGCTGCCCGAGCCCCCAGGTCTGCCAGGGCGTCCCGGGACCCGGCACCGACGTGGCGCCCACGGCGACACAGCCGGCCGCGAGCAGCGGGCCCGCCGCCCGCAGCCCGGCCCGCCCCTTGACGGCGACCGGCACCCCGGCCAGCGGCAGCGCGCCGCCCTCCGCCGCGCCACCCGCGACCCGCGCGTCCAACTCACCGGCCCGCCGCAGCGCCTGGTCGCCCCACACCTCGAGGAACGCGCACAGCACCGGATCGGCCCGACCGATCCGCTCCAGCGCCTCCGCGACCACGTCCACGGCCCGCAGTCGCCGCTCCCGCACGGCGGCCGCGATCTCCTCGGCCGACGCGGCCCCGTAGCGCCCGCGCCGTCGGACGCCCGGCAGGTCCGTGCTCAGCGCGGCCCGCCCGTCAGGCGGGCCAGTGGTTCCGTCTCGCGGGGCGGACGGCCGGTCAGGTCGCCCAGCCGCCACTCGGGCACCCACGGCACCCGGTACACGTCGATCAGCGCCTCGACGGTCCGCAGCCGCTGCACGAGCGGACGCGGCAGACGTCCCGGCGCGTCCGCCACCAGCACCACGGCGTTCAGGTCCAGCCCGTGCGGTGCCTCGCCGCGCCGGAACACCTCCACGGCCGGCACCACCGCGTCCAGCCCGGCCGCGTGGGTGCGGGCGACGAGCAGCACGGACCGCGGATCGGCGGGGCCCGGCCAGGCGCGGCCGCTGTCGTGGCCGCCGTAGACCGCGGCGAGTGTGGAGACGCCCGCGCCGCCGTGCAGCCCGACCCAGGAGAAGGCCCGGGCGGTGGCCCGCGGGTGGGCGGGCTCCGGCGGCGCCGTTTCCGGCACGGCCACCGGCCCTCGGATCCAGATCTCGGGTCCCTGTCGCATGCCTGTCCGCATGCCCCCTCTCCTGCTCGCCCTCCTCGATCTTCATGCCGCCGGGCGGGGAGTAAGGCACCGGGGCCGGTCGTTGGGACGAGGCTGTGACATCGCGGTGACGTGAGAAGCGCGGGCGAGCGGACAGACTCGACGGTAGGTGTACGACCCCGAATGAGGGAACGATGTCTCGACTCAGCCGCGAGAAGAAGCGGGAACAGCAGCGGGCCGCGCATGCGGCGAACCTTGCGGCAGCGCCGATCGACGTCCGTGTCCCCATCGGCGGAGAGGTTGCGTGCACGGCGTCGGTCGGCGGAGTGCCCGTCATCGCGGGGCCCGGCGAGGAGATCCAGCAGGCGGTGCTGGACCGCCTCCACCGCATCGCCATCGCCTCCGGCCACGCCGTTCTCGCCACCGTCCACGACGAACGCCTCGGCTGTGTCGTCCCGCTCCGGGTCGACCCGGACGGCTCCAGCCACTTCACGGCGCAGCCGGCGCCGATGGGACCGAACGCGCCGACGGCGGAGCGGACCGGGGAGCGCGAGCGCGGCCAGGACGCGGAGGAGCCCAGGGACCGGCGGCCGGCGTGGAGCGGGGAGCCCGCGCGGACGTCCGGCGCCGACCGGCCGACGCACCTGCTGCGCCCGGTCCCCGAGCCGCCGGCACCCATGGGGCCGGTCGCCCGACCCGAGTCCGGGTTCGCGCCCGAGCCCATGACCCCGTCCGAGCCCGCGGCCCGGCCCGAGCAGCCCGTGGCCCGGCCCGGGTCGGTCGCCTCGCCCGGATCCGTACGCGCACCCGAGCCCGTGGGCCGCCCCGAGCCCGTACGCGCACCGGAGCCCGTGGGCCGTCCCGAGCCCGTACGTGCACCGGAGCCCGTACGCGCCTCCGAGCCCGTACGCGCACCCGGCCCCGCGACCCCGCCCAGGCCCGCGCCCGCGACGCCGCCCGCGCCCGCGACCTCGCCCGCGTCCGCTACGCCGCCCAACTCCGCGACCCCGCCCAACCCCGCGATCTCGTCCGAGCCCGTGGCGGAGTCGGCGCCGCCGCCTCCGGTGAGTGACAGCACGCCCACCTTCAAGCTCCGTCCCCTGCCCGGATCCGGGTCGCCCCGGGACGCCGTACCGACGTTCCGGCTGCGGGCCCTGCCCGAGCCGGCGGAGGCGACGCCGCCGGGGACGGTCGCGCCGCCGACGGGCGAGTTCGGCCCGCCGCCGGCCATGGACACCGGACCGCAGCCGGCCGCCGCCCCGCCCCGCACCCCAGGCCGGGCCCCCGCCCCGGCTCCCGACCTCGTCTCCGAGCCGCTGCTCGACCCCGATCCCAAGCCGACCCCGCCGCGCGGCTTCGACGCCGTGGCGGAAGCCGTGCTCGGCGACGAACCGCTCGCCGCCGACGGCGAGAAGCACCTCGCCGAACCCATGGCACGGGTCAACGACGCCGTCCGGGCCGGCCGGATCGACACCGCGGCCCGGCTGGCCGAGGAGACCGTCGCGGAGGCGTCCGGCACGCTCGGACCGGAGCACCCGGAGGTGCTGCGGCTGCGCGAACTCACCGCCTACATCGCCTACCTCGCCGGTGAGCCGCTGCGCGCCTACCGCCTCTCCGTCGACCTCGCCCTGATCTGCCGGCGCGCCGGGGACGCGGAGGCCGCGTACGGCAACGTCCGCAGCGCCGCCACCGCCTGGCGCGCCGTACGCGACCCGGGGCTCGGACTGGAACTCGGGCACGAGCTGATCGCGCTGTGGACCGAGCTCGCCACCGAGGCCGGACCGGCCGCCGACGAGATCGAGGAACTGGAGTCCGCCCGCGCCCGCATGGGACGGCTGACCGAACGGGCGGGCCCCCGGCAGCCCTGAGCCGGCCCCCGCCCCGGCCGTCCGGCGTTCCGCCGTCCTCAGTGCAGGCAGAACTCGTTGCCCTCGGGGTCGGCCATCACCAGCCAGCCTCCGGACGGCTCCTCGACCCGCCGCAGCATCCGCGCGCCGAGCCGCTCCAGCCGCGCCAGCTCCTCCTCGCGGCGTCCCGCACCGGGATGCAGATCGAGGTGGAGCCGGTTCTTCACCGTCTTCGCCTCCGGCACCCGCTGGAACAGCAGCCGCCGTCCCCGCCCGGTGCCGGTCTCCTCGTCGTACGGGTCGTCGGGGTGCCGTACCGCGGCGAGGTCGCGCCAGGCGTGGCGGCCGTGCGACTCGACGGTCAGGTCGGCCGGGACGGCACCGGCGGCGAGCAGCTTCCCGATCAGCACGCTGTTGTCCTCGACCACGTACCGCAGGGCCGCGGCCCAGAAGTCGGCCTGGGCGTGCGGGTCGGCGGAGTCGATGACGATCTTCCAGTGCACCGGCGTGGGCGGGGTGGGCGTCTGCGTCATGGGACCAGTTATAGGCCGCGGCACTGACAACGGCCCCGTCCGGCGCACCGGCCGCCGCGGACGGCCGTCAGGGCCGGGCCTCCAGCGGGTCCGCCTCGGCAGCGGCGGCCACCGGCTCGGAAGGGCGCGACGCAACGGCCGTCCCGGCGGCGACCGGGCCGCCGGAGCCGGCGACGACACCGGTCGTGCCGTTCCGGGAGGTGCCGGCGAGCGTGCGGGCGGTCCTGCGGGCGGTGCGCAGGGCGTCCCAGGTGAGGAGGACGAGCGCCAGCCACACCAGCGCGAACCCGGCCCACCGCTCGGGCGGCATGGCCTCCTTGAAGTAGAGGATGCCGAGCAGGAACTGGAAGACCGGCGCCAGGTACTGCAGCAGACCGAGCGTGGACAGCGGCACACGGATCGCGGCGGCGCCGAAGCAGACCAGGGGGAGTGCGGTGACGATGCCGGTCGCGGCGAGCAGCAGCGCGTGCCCGGTGCCCTCGACGGCGAAGGTCGACTCGCCCTGTGCGCCGAGCCACAGCAGGTAGCCGAGGGCGGGCAGGAACTGGATGGCGGTTTCCGCGGCCAGCGACTCGACGCCGCCGAGGTTGACCTTCTTCTTCACCAGCCCGTAGGTGGCGAAGGAGAAGGCGAGGCAGAGGGAGATCCACGGCGGGCGGCCGTAGCCGACGGTGAGGACGACCACCGCCGAGGCGCCGACCCCGACGGCCGCCCACTGCACGGGCCGCAGCCGCTCCTTCAGCAGGAGCACGCCCATCGCGATGGTCACCAGCGGGTTGATGAAGTAGCCGAGGGAGGCCTCGACGACGTGCCCGGAGTTCACCGACCAGATGTAGACGCCCCAGTTGACGGTGATGACCGCTGCGGCGACCGCGACCAGCGCCAGCCTGCGCGGCTGCCGCAGCAGCTCGCCCAGCCACGCCCAGCGGCGCACGACGAGCAGGGCGGCGGCGACGAAGAGCAGGGACCAGACCATCCGGTGGGCCAGGATCTCCACCGCTCCCGAGGGCTTCAGCAGGGGCCAGAACAGCGGTACGAGCCCCCACATCCCGTAGGCGGCGAAGCCGTTCAGCAGTCCTATGCGCCCCTCTGCGGCCGACTTCCCGGTCACGGGTCCTCCTTCGTGCCTGACGCGTGCCCTGTTTCCCGCGACGCTCGCCCCACGCGCGCGCGATGCTCGCCGCACGACGGTAACGCCGGACGCCCCCGCGTGTCATGTCCGTACCGGCATACGGTCATGACCAACGGGGGGCGGGCCGGTGCGACGGTCCCTTCCGGGACGGCTCCGGCGGCGGGTTGTCGCGGGCGGCGCTCCGGTCAGTTCGCGAGCGCGGCGGCGACGGCCTCGGCGAGCGGGGTGGTCGGGCGGCCGATCAGGCGGGACAGGTCACCGCTGTCCACGACGAGTTCGCCCTTCTCGATGGAGGTGTCCACGCCCGCGAGGACGGCGGCCACCGGCTCCGGGATCCCGGCCCCGGTGAGGATCCCGGTCAGCTCCTCCACGGTGACCCGGCGGTAGGCGATCGTCTCGCCGGTCTGCCGGCTCAGCTCCGCCGCGTACTCGGCGAAGCTCCACGCCACGTCGCCACCGAGCTCGTACGTCGTGTTCGCGTGCCCCTCGCCGGTCAGTACGGCGACGGCGGCGGCCGCGTAGTCGGCCCGGGAGGCGGAGGAGACGCGGCCCTCACCGGCGGCCGCGACGACGGCGTGGTGGGCGAGGACCGGGGCGAGGTTCTCGGTGTAGTTCTCGTGGTACCAGCCGTTGCGCAGCAGCACGTACGGCACGCCCGAGTCGCGCAGCGCCTCCTCGGTGCCGCGGTGGTCGTCGGCGAGGGCGGCGCTCAGCGTGCCGGGGGCGCTGGTGTAGGCGAGCAGGGCGACACCGGCGGCCTTCGCCGCGTCGATGACGACCCGGTGCTGGGCGACCCGGTCGTGGGCGACCTCGTTGCCGGAGATCAGCAGCACCTTGTCGCCGGCCGCGAAGAGCCCGTCGAAGGTCTCGGGCGCGTTGTAGTCGGCGACCGCGATCCGCGCGCCGCGCTCCGCGAGGTCCGCCGCCTTCCCGGCGCTGCGGACGACGGCGGTGACCTGCTCGGCCGGGACCTTCTCCAGCAGCTGCTCCACGACGAGACGGCCGAGCTTTCCGGTGGCTCCGGTGACGATGATGCCCATGGTTCACAGACTCCTTGTGGGGTGGGTAGGCCACTAACCATAGGAGGTGCGCTAACTATCGGAAAGTACCCACTTCAAAGTAAGGTACTTCCATGGCAGTAAGTGATGGAGGACGCCGGAGCGAGGCCGAGGCGCTGTGTCCGCACCGCCTGGTCCTGGAACACGTGACCAGCCGCTGGGGCGTGCTCGTGCTGATCCAGCTCCTGGAGCGCCCGTACCGCTTCAGCGAACTGCGCCGGGCGATCGGCAGGGTCAGCGAGAAGATGCTCACCCAGACATTGCAGACCCTGGAGCGCGACGGCCTGGTCCACCGCGACGCCAAGCCGGTCATCCCGCCGCGCGTCGACTACTCCCTCACCGCGCTCGGCCGCGAGGCCGCCGAGCAGGTGCGCGGCCTCGCGCTGTGGACACGGCAGCGCATGGACGACGTGCTCGCCGCCCGGCAGGCATACGACGGGGCCCGGACGCGGTGACGCGCCCGGGCCCCGTACGGCCTGCGGCCGGACGTCAGCCGACGACGGTCCAGGTGTCGCCGCCGGTCATGAGGGCGGCGAGGTCGCCCTTGCCGTGTTGTTCGACGGCGGTGTCGAGCTGGTCGGCCATGAGGGTGTCGTAGACGGGCCGGTCGACGGAGCGGAAGACGCCGATGGGGGTGTTGTGGAGGGTGTCGGGGTCGGCGAGGCGGGACAGGGCGAACGCGGTGGTGGGCGAGGTGCTGTGGGCGTCGTGGACGAGGATGTCGGCCTCGTTGTCGGGGGTGACGGGGACGATCTTCAGGTCGCCGGTGGCCGGGTCGCGGACGACGCCCTTGGTCTGGTCGGTGCCGAAGCGGATGGGTTGGCCGTGTTCGAGGCGGATGACGGCTTCCTCGGCCTGCTGCCGGTCCTTGAGGACTTCGAAGGCGCCGTCGTTGAAGATGTTGCAGTTCTGGTAGATCTCGACGAGGGCGGTGCCGGGGTGGTCGGCGGCCTGGCGCAGGACCTCGGTGAGGTGTTTGCGGTCGGAGTCGACGGTGCGGGCGACGAAGGAGGCTTCGGCGCCCAGGGCCAGGGAGACCGGGTTGAACGGGGCGTCGAGGGAGCCCATCGGTGTCGACTTGGTGATTTTGCCGAGTTCGGAGGTGGGGGAGTACTGGCCCTTGGTGAGGCCGTAGATGCGGTTGTTGAAGAGGAGGATTTTGAGGTTGACGTTGCGGCGCAGGGCGTGGATGAGGTGGTTGCCGCCGATGGAGAGGGCGTCGCCGTCGCCGGTGACGACCCAGACGGACAGGTCGCGGCGTGAGGTGGCCAGGCCGGTGGCGATGGCGGGGGCGCGGCCGTGGATGGAGTGCATCCCGTAGGTGTTCATGTAGTACGGGAAGCGGGAGGAGCAGCCGATGCCGGAGACGAAGACGATGTTCTCGCGGGCCAGGCCGAGTTCGGGCATGAAGCCCTGGACGGCGGCGAGGACGGCGTAGTCACCGCAGCCGGGGCACCAGCGCACTTCCTGGTCCGACTTGAAGTCCCGCATCGACTGCCGGCCCTCGGCCTTCGGCACCAGCTGCAGAAGCGCGTTCGTGTCAGTCATCGATGGCCTCCTTCAGCGCCGTGGCGAGCTGCTGCGCCTTGAACGGCATGCCGTTGACCTGGTTGTAGGAGCGGGCGTCGACCAGGTACTTCGCCCGGATCAGGGTGGCGAGCTGCCCGAGGTTCATTTCCGGGACCACCACCTTGTCGTATGCCTTCAGGACCGTGCCGAGGTTGTGGGGGAAGGGGTTGAGGTGGCGCAGGTGGGCCTGTGCGATCGACTCCCCGGCGGCGCGCAGGCGGCGCACGGCGGCGGTGATGGGTCCGTAGGTGGAGCCCCAGCCCAGGACCAGGGTGCGGGCGTTGTCCGGGTCGTCGACCTCGATGTCCGGGACGTCGATGCCGTCGATCTTGGCCTGGCGGGTGCGGACCATGAAGTCGTGGTTGGCGGGGTCGTAGGAGATGTTGCCGGTGCCGTCCTGTTTCTCGATGCCGCCGATGCGGTGTTCCAGGCCGGGGGTGCCGGGCAGGGCCCAGGGGCGGGCCAGGGTCTGCGGGTCGCGCTTGTAGGGCCAGAAGGTTTCGGTGCCGTCGTCCAGGGTGTGGTTGGGGCCCTGGGCGAACTGCACGGTCAGGTCGGGCAGTTCGTCGGGGTCGGGGATGCGCCAGGGTTCGCTGCCGTTGGCGAGGTAGCCGTCGGACAGCAGGAAGACCGGGGTGCGGTAGGTCAGGGCGATGCGGGCGGCTTCCAGGGCGGCGTCGAAGCAGTCGGCGGGGGTGCGGGGCGCGACGACGGGGACGGGGGCCTCGCCGTTGCGGCCGTACATGGCCTGGAGCAGGTCGGCCTGCTCGGTCTTGGTGGGCAGGCCGGTGGAGGGGCCGCCGCGCTGGATGTCCACGATCAGCAGCGGCAGCTCCAGCGAGACGGCCAGTCCGATGGTCTCGGACTTCAGGGCCACGCCGGGGCCGGAGGTGGTGGTGACGGCGAGGGAGCCGCCGAAGGCCGCGCCGAGCGCGGCGCCGATACCGGCGATCTCGTCCTCGGCCTGGAAGGTGCGCACGCCGAAGTTCTTGTGCCGGCTGAGTTCGTGCAGGATGTCCGAGGCGGGCGTGATCGGGTAGGAGCCCAGGTAGAGCGGCAGGTCCGCCTGACGCGAGGCGGCGATCAGCCCGTACGACAGCGCCAGGTTCCCCGAGATGTTCCGGTACACACCGGGCGGGAACGCCTTCGCCGCCGGGGCCACCTCGTAGGAGACCGCGAAGTCCTCCGTCGTCTCGCCGAAGTTCCAGCCCGCCCGGAACGCGGCGATGTTGGCGGCGGCGATGTCCGGCTTCTTCGCGAACTTCGACTTCAGGAACTTCTCGGTGCCCTCGGTGGGCCGGTGGTACATCCACGACAGCAGGCCGAGGGCGAACATGTTCTTGCTGCGTTCGGCCTCCTTGCGGCTGAGGTCGAAGTCCTTCAGTGCCTCCACGGTCAGCGTGGTCAGCGGCACCGGGTGCAGGTGGTAGCCGTCCAGCGAGCCGTCGTCCAGCGGGCTGCTGTCGGAGCCGACCTTCTGCATCGCCCGCTTGGTGCACTCGTCGGTGGTGACGATGATCTCCGCGCCGCGCGGCAGGTCGCCGATGTTGGCCTTGAGCGCGGCGGGGTTCATCGCCACCAGCACGTTCGGCGCGTCACCGGGCGTGAGGATGTCGTGATCGGCGAAGGGGAGCTGGAAGGACGACACACCCGGCAGCGTTCCGGCAGGGGCACGGATCTCGGCCGGGAAGTTCGGCAGCGGCGACAGGGCGTTGCCGAACGACGCTGTCTCCGAGGTGAAACGGTCACCGGTGAGCTGCATACCGTCACCCGAGTCCCCCGCGCACCTGATGATCACCCGGTCGAGCCGGCGGACGTCCTTCTCTCCCGCCGCTTTGCGCTGCTCTCCTACGACTGCTCCGTCGGCCTGCTCCGCTGGGCTGCTGACCTGGCTGGTCACTGAACTGGACCTCCTCGAGGCGGCTGTCCGGGACGGCCTTCCCGCAGGCCTTCCCTGGATCAACCCTACGACCGTAAGGGTGCCCTTCCTCGAGTGATTCGCATGTTGGACACGACTTCAAGACGTCCTGACAGCCGGCCGGGACGGCGGCCAGGACGCGGAACGCCCGCCGGTCAGGAGTTGAGATAGGTGAGAACGGCCAGCACACGCCGGTGGTCGCCGTCGCTCGGGGACAGCCCCAGCTTCATGAAGATGTTGCTGACGTGCTTCTCCACGGCACCGTCACTGACCACCAGCTGCCGGGCGATCGCCGAGTTCGTCCGTCCCTCCGCCATCAGCCCCAGAACCTCCCGCTCCCGCGGTGTGAGCCCCGCGAGCACGTCCTGCTTGCGGCTGCGCCCCAGCAGCTGGGCGACCACCTCCGGATCCAGCGCCGTACCGCCCCGGGCCACGCGCACCACCGCGTCCACGAACTCCCGCACATCGGCCACCCGGTCCTTCAGCAGATAGCCGACGCCACGGCTGGAACCGGCGAGCAGTTCCGTGGCGTACCGCTCCTCCACGTACTGCGACAGCACCAGCACCCCGACCCCCGGATGGGCCTTGCGCAGCTGCACGGCCGCCCGCACGCCCTCGTCCGTGTGCGTCGGCGGCATCCGCACGTCGGCGACCACCACGTCCGGCAACAGGTCCTGACCGTCCAGTTCCGTGATTGTCTTGATCAGAGCGTCACCGTCGCCGACACCGGCCACCACCTCGTGCCCCCGGTCGGTCAGCAGCCGGGTCAGGCCCTCCCGCAGCAGCACCGAATCCTCGGCGATGACCACGCGCACCCTGTCCTCCACGTCCCTCGGCCCCCCATGCCCCTGTCGCGTCGAACCCGCCCTCGTGGCGGGCCCGCTCGTCGGGTCCAGCATTCCAGCATCCGGTGGGGGATGCGGGCCGGGCGACGCGATCACGAGGGGTGATCGGGGACGGCGGGGGAGGATGTGCCGGTACCGGCAGCGTTCCGCGTTCCGTGGGGTGCGTTCCGCGTTCCGCGTTCCGCGTTCCGCGTTCCGCGTTCCGTGGGGTGCGGGGTGCGGGGTGCGGGGTGCGGGCCGGCGGACGCCGGTCACGGTCGGCGTCGGGTGCTCGGCCCGCCGTCCGGCGGTCTCGGTCCGGCATGCGGCTTGCGGCATCCCGCATCCGGCATCCGGCATCCGGCATCCGGCGGTCTCGGTCCGCCGTGCGGTCTCGGTCCGCCGTACGTGTGAGGGCCGCCGTGCGTGTGAGGGCCGCCGTGCGTGCGAGGGCCGCCGGACGTGCGCGGTCCGCCGTCAGCGGGCCCGCTCGGCGCGCCACGGCAGCTCGGCGGTCACCCGGGTCGGGCCGCCGGCCGGTGAGTCCACCACCAGGATCCCGTCCACCGCGTCCAGCCGCTCCGTCAGGCCCGCCAGCCCGGAACCCGCCGTGACCTCGGCGCCGCCCACGCCGTTGTCCACGACCTGCAGCATCAGCCGGTTCTCCGTGCGCCACACCTCCACGGCCGCCCAGGTCGCCCGCGCGTGCTTGCTGACGTTCTGCAGCAGTTCCGAGACGGTGAAGTAGGCGATGCCCTCGATGGCCGGCGCGGGCCGCTCCGCCAGGTCCACCTCCACCTGCACCGGCACCGTGCACCGGGAGGCGACCGAGGACAGCGCCGCGTCCAGGCCCCGGTCGGTCAGGACCGCCGGATGGATGCCGCGTGCCAGGTCCCGCAACTCCTGCAGCGCGGTCTTCACCTCGCCGTGCGCCTCGTCCACCATCCGCGCCGCGGCCTGCGGGTTCTCCCGCAGCTTCTCCTTCGCCAGGCCCAGGTCCATCGCCAGCGCCACCAGCCGCGCCTGCGCCCCGTCGTGCAGGTCGCGCTCGATGCGCCGCAGGTCCGCCGCCGCCGTGTCCACCACGACCCCGCGGTCCGACTCCAGCTCCACCACCCGCGTCGCCAGCCGGGACGGCCCCAGCAGCCCGTGCACCATCAGCCGGTCCACCGTCGTCAGCGCCCGTACGATCCACGGCACGGCCAGCGTGAACAACAGCCCCACCAGCGCCGTCACCGTGATCTCGAACGGGTTGTCCAGGTAGATGCTGTGCCGGCCGTCGCCGTACAGCTGCAGGCCGTCCTGCCCGGCGTACACCGGGAAGACCCAGAACCACAGCGGGTACGTCAGCAGCGACCAGCCCAGCAGCCACAGGTTGACCGTGACGACGAAGGACAGCACCGCCCACGGCAGGTGCAGCACCGCGTACAGCAGGGCCCGCCAGGAGGCGCCGCTCTTGAGCACCGCGCCGACCCACCCCATGAGGCCCTGCCGCTTCATCCGCAACGGCTCCGGATCGCCGACCTCCAGGCCCAGCAGCCCGCGCGCCCGCGCCCGCTCCAGGGCGCCGAAGCCGCGGCAGCCCGCGAGCGCCGCCGCCAGCACCGGGACGCCGAGGAACGTCACCAGCAGGCCCGCCCCCAGCGACACCATCGTGACCGCATACACGAACAGCAGCACGCTGATCGGCAGGCTCAGCAGCACGAAGGCCAGCTCCCGCCAGGTGCGCCCCTCGACCGGTGCCCGCAGCGCGGCCGGCATCCGGTGCCGCCGCTCCCCGGCGGCGCCCCCGGGATGTCCGGGCGCGGTGTCGAGCCCGTAGCCCTGTCCGTAGTCCGTGGCCATCGGCGTCGTCCCTCTTCTCGTCCGGCGGCTGTGCTGTCGTACCGTCAGCCTGCTCCGCCGCAGGTCGGAGGACCATGGAGTCCGTCGCAGTCTCGGACGGGGGGTTATCCCCACCCCCGGCCGCGGACGGACGCCCCCTGCGCCGGCCCGGCCCCGTCCGGCGCGTCGGAACGGTCCCGCCACGGCAGCTCCGCCGTCACCGTCGTCGGACCGCCCTCCGGCGAGTCCACGACGAACAGCCCGTCCACCGCGCCCAGCCGGTCGGCGAGACCCCGCATGCCCGACCCGCCGTCCAGGCTCGCGCCCCCGCCCCCGTCGTCCCACACCTGCATGAACAGCCGGTCCTCCGACCGCCACACGTCCACCGCGGCCGTCCGCGCACCGCTGTGCTTGCTGACGTTCTGCAGCAGCTCCGAGACGGTGAAGTAGGCGATGCCCTCGATGGCGGCGGCCGGCCGCTCGTCCAGGTCGACCGTCACCTTCACCGGCACCGTGCAGCGCGAGGCGACCGAGGACAGCGCCGCGTCCAGGCCCCGGTCCGTGAGGACCGCCGGATGGATGCCGCGGGCCAGGTCGCGCAGCTCCTGCAACGCCAGCTTCACCTCGCCGTGCGCCTCCTCGACCATCGTCGCCGCGACGTCCGGGTCCTCCAGCAGTTTCTCCTTGGCCAGGCCGAGCCCCATCGCCAGATTGACCAGCCGCGCCTGCGCCCCGTCGTGCAGGTCGCGTTCGATGCGCCGCAGGTCCGCCGCCGCCGTGTCCACCACCACGCCCCGGTCGGACTCCAGCTCCGCGATGCGCCGCTCCAGTTCGTCCGACGGCGACAGCAGGCCCCGCACCATCGCCCGGTCGGCGTTGGCCAGGCCCCGCACGACGAACGGCAGCACCGGCCACAGCACGAACAGACCGGTCAGCGCGACCGTGAAGGTGAGCACGCCCCACGGCAGCCGTATCAGCTGGTAGAGGACCGTCCGCCAGGCCACCGGGTCCTTGACCGCCATCCACAGCCGCGGCCAGAAGCCGTCCGCACCGCGCGACGGCAGCCGGCTCGGCTCGTCCACCCGGACCCCGAGCAGCTTTCTGGCCCGCGCCCGCTCCAGCCGGCCCAGCAGCCGCGCACCCGTCAGGGCGGCCGCCAGCACCGGGAACCCGATCACCGTCACCGTCAGCCCCAAGCCGGTGAACAGCGTGGTCACCACGTAGACGAAGCCGATCAGCGACACCGGGAGGTTCGCCAGGAGATGGGCGATCTCCTTCCAGGTGTGCGCGTCGTAGGCGAAACGGGCGGGCGGCGGGCGGTCGTCCGGCCCGGCCGGCTCCGGAACGGCCGTCGCGGGCGGGCCCGGCGGCGGGAATGGTTCGGTCATGTGCCTCAGGGTGCCGCGAACCGGGGGCCCGCGCCATGAAGTCGGCCGCACGGAGACACTGGGGAAAACCCCACCCCGCGTGCCGTGCGGTGACGGGCTGCTTACCGTGCCTTTATCAGGGCCTAGACTCGCCTGCGTACAGGTCGTCGAACAGTGGCGTTCACTGGCACGGATCAGACCAACGATCGAGGACATCGGCCAGGGAGTGAGGGGCGGACGTGCGGGAACCGACCGTCGTCGATGCGACCGTCGTCGTCGCGGCGGACTACTTCGAGTCCTACTCCGTCGTCGGACTGCTGGGCGTCGTCGGCCTGCTGTTCGTCGCGGTCGCCTTCGGCGCGGGACGCCTGCTGCGGCCCGTGGTCCCCACCCCCGAGAAACTCATGACGTACGAGTGCGGAGTCGACCCCGTCGGCGAGGGCTGGGCCCACACCCAGGTCCGCTACTACGTCTACGCCTTCCTCTACGTGATCTTCGCCGTCGACTCGATCTTCCTCTTCCCCTGGGCGACCGTCTTCGCCGCCGACGGCTACGGCGCGACCACCCTCGTGGAGATGTTCATCTTCCTCGGCTTCCTCGCCGTGGGACTGCTGTACGCATACAAGAAGGGCGTCCTGACATGGACGTGACCCGCTCGACCCCCGTGACCCAGTCGACCCCCGTGACCCCGTCGAGTTCCTCGGCCGTCGTCCCGTCGGGCACCGGGCCGGTCCCGCTGCCGGAGCCCAAGCGGCTCGGCGCGCTCGCCCGGCTGGCCCCCGAGCCGATGAAGGTCGTCCTCAACTGGGGCCGCCGCTACTCCCTGTGGGTCTTCAACTTCGGCCTGGCCTGCTGCGCGATCGAGTTCATCGCCGCGTCGATGGCCCGGCACGACTTCATTCGCCTCGGCGTCATCCCCTTCGCGCCGGGCCCGCGCCAGGCCGACCTGATGGTCGTCTCCGGCACGGTCACGGACAAGATGGCGCCCGCGGTCAAGCGTCTCTACGAGCAGATGCCCGAACCGAAGTACGTCATCTCCTTCGGCGCGTGCAGCAACTGCGGCGGCCCGTACTGGGACTCCTACTCCGTCACCAAGGGCGTGGACCAGATCATCCCGGTCGACGTCTACGTCCCCGGCTGCCCGCCCCGGCCCGAGGCGCTCCTCCAGGGGATCCTCAAGCTCCAGGAGAAGATCGCCCGCGAGTCGCTGGGCGAGCGGTACGGATCCGGCACCGGGACCGCCACCGCGGCGGGACGCCCGTCGGCCGCGGCACTGCAGAGCGGCCTGGTCCGCCCGCCGGGTGCCGCGGAATCCGGTGGTGCCGGTGGTGCCGCCGGGACGACCGGTGGTGCCGGTGAGTCCGCTGAGACCGGCGGTGCGGCTTCCGGTGAGGAGGCGGGCCGATGACCGCGGTCGGCTGGCTGCCCGCCGACGCCGAGGAACTGTTCGGTCCGGACGCCACGGCGGAGGAGTCGTACGGCGTCCTCACCGTCGACGTACCGCCCGACTCCTGGATCCCCGCGCTGGAGGCCGCGCGCGACCGCCTCGGCTGCACCTTCTTCGACTGGCTGAGCGCGGTCGACGAACCCGGCACCGGGTTCCGCGTCACCGCGCACGTCGCCGCCCTCGCTCCGGTACGGCGCCTGCTGCTGCGCACCACCGTCCCGCACGAGGCGCCGGCGCTGCCGTCCGCCGTGCGCGTCTACGCGGGCGCCGCCTGGCACGAACGCGAGACGCACGAGATGTTCGGCGTCGACTTCACGGGCCACCCGGCCCTGGACCCCCTGCTCCTGCCCGACGGCTTCGAGGGCCACCCGCTGCGCAAGGACTTCGTCCTCGCCGCCCGGGTCGCCAAGGCCTGGCCCGGCGCGAAGGAACCCGGCGAGTCGGAACACGGCGGCCCCAAGCGCCGCCAGATGCTCCCGCCCGGCGTCCCCGACCCGAACGAGTGGGGCCCGCTGAAGGGCGAACTCCCGCCGGCCCCCGCCCGCCCGGCCCGCGGCGCGGCACGCGCAGCGGGCGACCGCCCGACCCGCGCGGCCCGCCCGGCGGGCGAGCGCCCGGTACGGCGGACGCGTTCCGCGGCGGAGGGCTCGGCGAGCCAAGCCGTGGCCGGTGACGAGGGCACGCCGTCCGCGACTGCGCCGCGTCGCGCCCGTACGGCGGCGGAGGGCTCGGCGAGCCAGGCCGCGGTCGGGGACACCAGGCCGGAGGCGCCGACCGCGGAGGCCGGCCCCTCGACTACTGATTCCGGCACCTCGACTACTGATTCCGGCGCTCCGACCGCTGAGGCCGGGGCCGCGACCCCGTCGGCGGGGCCGCGCCGCGCGCGGAGCGTGAGTGAAGGCTCGGCGTCGCAGCGGACACCGTCCGACAGGCCTGCCGGGCCTCGCAGGGCGCGCAGTGCGTCGGAGGGCAGCGCGAGCCAACGCGCCGCATCCGACCGCGGAGGCAGCGGCGCGGACAGCGGCACTGACCGCCAGTCGGGCACCGCTTCGCGCACTCCGCGCAGTGCGGACGCCCCCTGGCACCACGCCCGCCCGGCCTTCGACGAATCGCACCCCGAACCGTCGCCCGAGGCCGCGCCGTTGCCGGCCCCCGAGCCGTCTGCCGACCGGGAGCCGCACGAGCCCCCGGAGACCTCCGGCCCCTCGGAGAGCCCAGAGACCTCCGGCTCCTCGGAGAGCCCGGAGACCTCCGGCTCCTCGGAGAATCCGGAGAGCCCGGAGAACCCGGACAGCCCGGAGAACCCGGAAACCCGGGAGAGCCCGGCTCCGGAGGAAGACGACCGGAAGCCCACGACCAACCCCGACGACCCCACCGGTCCCACCAGTCCCACGGATCCCACCGATACAGATCCCACCGGCCCCACAGATCCCACCGGTCCCACAAATCCCACAGGAGGCCCGCGGTGAACGACGTGCTCGACGTCGCCCTGCGACTCCTGGTCGTGTTCGTCGTCTTCCTCACCTTCCCCCTGATCGTGGGCCAGACCGAGCACAAGGTGATGGCCCACATGCAGGGCCGCCTCGGCCCCATGTACGCCGGCGGCTTCCACGGCTGGGCCCAGCTCATCGCCGACGGCGTGAAGTTCGCGCAGAAGGAGGACGTGGTCCCGGCCGGCGCGGACCGCCGTATCTTCCAGCTCGCCCCCGCCGTCGCCCTGCTGCCGTACCTCCTCGTCCTGCTCGCCATCCCGATCGGGCCCGACGAGGGAGCCGTCGGGCAGGTCATCGACGCCGGTGTGTTCTTCGTCCTGGCGGTCATGGGCGTCGGCGTGCTCGGCTCGCTCATGGCCGGCTGGGCCTCCGCCAACAAGTTCTCCCTCCTCGGCGGCCTGCGCACCGCCGCCCAGCTCCTCGCCTACGAGCTGCCGATGCTGCTGACCGCCGCCTCGGTGGCGATGGCGGCCGGCACCGTCTCGCTCGTCGGCATCCTCGACGCCTTCGAGTGGTGGTGGCTGCCCTGGCAGATCACCGGTGCCCTCGTGTTCTTCGTCGCCGGGCTCGCCGAACTCCAGCGCCCGCCCTTCGACATGCCCGTCGCCGACTCGGAAATCATCTTCGGCGCGTACACCGAGTACACCGGTCTGCGCTTCGCGCTGTTCCTCCTCGCCGAGTACGCCGGCATCGTCGTCCTGTGCGGTCTGACCACCGTCCTGTTCCTGGGCGGCTGGCACGGCCCCTGGGGTGCCGACGGACTCGGCTGGGTGTGGACCCTGCTGAAGACCGCGGTCCTCGCCTTCGTCGTCATCTGGCTCCGCGTCACCTACCCGCGCCTGCGCGAGGACCAGCTGCAGAAGCTCTCCTGGACCCTCCTCGTCCCCCTCTCCCTCGCCCAGATCGCCCTCACCGGCGTCGTCAAGGTGGTGTTCCTGTAATGGCCCCGATCCCCGGCTCCGGCCTGGCCAAGGGCCTGGCCGTCACCCTGCGGACGATGACGAAGAAGTCCGTCACCGACCAGTACCCGGACACCCAGCCCGACCTTCCGCCCCGCACCCGCGGAGTGATCGGCCTGTTCGAGGAGAACTGCACGGTCTGCATGCTGTGCGCCCGCGAGTGCCCCGACTGGTGCATCTACATCGACTCCCACAAGGAGACGGTCCCGGCGGCGACCCCCGGCGGACGCGAACGCAGCCGCAACGTCCTCGACCGCTTCGCCATCGACTTCTCCCTGTGCATGTACTGCGGTATCTGCATCGAGGTCTGTCCTTTCGACGCGCTGTTCTGGTCACCGGAGTTCGAGTACGCCGAGACCGACATCCGCGACCTCACCCACGAGCGCGACAAGCTCCGCGAGTGGATGTGGACCGTTCCGGCGCCGCCCGCCCTCGACCCCGGCGCCGAGGAACCGAAGGAACTCGCCGCAGCCCGCAAGACGGCCGAGAAACTGGCCGCCACCCAGGCCACGGACACGGCGGCCCCGCCCCCGGCGTCCTCGGCCGGCAGTGAGCCGCACGCCGACGAGCAGGCCCGCGCCGCCGAGTCCCCCACTCGTCCGGCGGGCGAGTCGAAGCAGCAGACGGACCAGCCACGGCAGGAGGGCCGGGAATGACCCTCGCAGCGACCGTCGGCAGCCTCACGACCGGCACCACGCATCTCACGACCGGCACCACGGATCTCGCGACGGGCACCACGAACCTGGTGACTCGCACCACGAACCTGGTGACCGGCACCGCGCACCTGGCGGCCGAGTCCCGCGGTTTCCTCTCCCCGACCGGCGTCGAGATCGCCTTCCTCCTCGTCGGCCTGGTCACCTTCGGCGCCGCCGTCATCACCGTCACCACCCGGCAGCTGGTGCACGCCGCCCTGTGGCTGGTGGTGGCCCTCGGCGGCCTGGCCGTCGAATACCTGCTGCTCACGGCCGAGTTCATCGCCTGGGTGCAGGTCCTCATCTACGTCGGTTCCGTCGTCGTCCTCCTCCTGTTCGGGCTGATGCTCACCAGGGCCCCCATCGGCCGTTCACCGGACGCCGACTCCGGCAACCGCCCGGTCGCCCTCGCCGTGGCCGTCGTCGCCGCCGCTGCCCTGGTGTGGGTGGTCGTCGACGCCTTCCGCACCACCTGGATCGACCTGGACGGCGCCCCCGCCGGCTCCACCGAGGTGACCGGCGCGAGCCTGTTCCAGCACTGGGTCCTTCCCTTCGAGGCCCTGTCCGTCCTCCTCCTCGCCGCCCTCGTCGGCGCGATCGTCCTGTCCCGCAAGGCCAAAGCCGAGGCCCGGCCCGAAGCCGATGCCGCGGCCACCGCCCCGGCCTCCACCGCCCCGGACACCCCCGGCGGAACCGACACCCGGCGCGACACGGAAGGGGCCCGCTGATGCACCTCGCCTACCCCGCCGTCCTGTCCGCCCTCCTCTTCTGCACCGGCCTGTACGGCGTCCTCGCCCGCCGCAACGCGATCCTGGTCCTGATGTCGGTCGAGCTGATGCTCAACGCCGTCAACCTGAACCTGGTCGCCTTCGACGTCTGGCTCAGCCGGACCGCCGAGGAGACCCTGCACTCCGGCCAGGCCCTGACCCTGTTCACCATCGCCATCGCCGCCGCCGAGATCGGCATCGGCCTGGCGATCGTCCTCGCCGTGTACCGCAACCGCGGCACCTCGGACATCGACAAGCTCCGCGACACCGCCGAGGGGCACGACCCCGATCACCCCGACGGCGACGCGACCGACAGCGACGCCTCCGCGACCAAGGCGGCCGCCGAGAAGGCTGAGGCCACCGCGTGACCACGACCACCCTCGCCGTCCTCGTCCCCGTCCTGCCGTTCCTCGGCGCGCTCACCGGACTGCTCCTGGGCCGCACGGCCCCCGGGTTCGTCCGCCCGCTCGCCGTCCTGCCGACGCTCGCCTCCCTCGTGCTGGCGGCCGTGGTCGCCGCACGCCAGGGCGGCGACAACGCCGTGGACGCGGCCACCGAGCTCACCCCCACCGGCTCCGTCCCCATCGAACTCGCCCTGCACATCGACGGCTTCGCGGCCCTCACCGCCGTACTCGTCGCCACCGTCGCCACCTGCGTGCAGATCTACTCGACGGGCTACCTGCGCGACGACCCGCGCTACCCCTCCTACGCGGCCCTCGTCTCCCTGTTCACCTCCGCGATGCTCCTGGTCGTCTACTCCGGCGACCTGATGGTCCTGCTGGTCGGCTGGGAAGTCATGGGCATCTGCTCGTACTTCCTCGTCGGCCACTACTGGGAGACCCGGGAGGCCCGCGCCGCCTCCCTCAAGGCCTTCCTGGTCACCAAGCTCGGCGACGTCCCCTTCCTCATCGGCCTGTTCGCCCTCGCCGGCGACGCCGGGTCCTTCCGCATCACCCGCATCCTCGGCGCCGTCGCGAACGGCGGCATCGAACACCCCACACTCATCGCCCTGCTGCTCCTGGCGGGCGTGGCCGGAAAGTCGGCGCAGTTCCCGCTGCACACCTGGCTCCCCGACGCGATGGCGGGCCCGACGCCCGTCTCCGCGCTGATCCACGCCGCGACGATGGTCGCCGCCGGCGTCTACTTCATCGCCCGTCTCCTCCCGCTCTTCGAGGCCTCGCAGGCCGCGATGGTCGTCCTCGCCGTCATGGCCGCCGTCACCATGGCCGGCTCCGCGCTCGCCGCACTCGCCCAGGACGACATCAAACGCGTCCTCGCCTACTCGACGATCGGCCAGCTCGGCTACATGACCGGCGCCCTCGCCGTCGCCGACCGCGGCGCCGCCGTCTTCCACCTCCTGTCCCACGGCGCCTTCAAGGCGCTGCTGTTCCTCGCCGCCGGCGTGATCATCCACGCCGCCGGCACCAACTCGCTGGCCGCCATGTCCCGCATGGGCCGCCTGCGCGACCGCGTCCCCGACGCCTACTGGACGATGACCGTGGCGCTCCTCGCGCTCGCCGCGATCCCGCCGTTCAGCGGATTCTTCTCCAAGGAGGCCGTCCTCGGCGTCGCCGAGCACGTCGTCACCGGCCACACCGAGCACGCCCCGGCCGCGGCCGGCTGGATCGTCCTCCTCGCCGGACTGCTCACCGCCCTGCTCACCGCGGCCTACGCCACGCGCCTGTGGCTGCTGGCCTTCCGCGGCCACGGCACCGAGGCCCCGGACCACGGCAGGCAGCCGCTGACGATGACCGCCGTGCTGTGGGTGCTCGCCGTGCCGTCACTGGCGCTCGGCGGCTTCGCGTTCCGCGTCCTGCCCGACTGGTTCGACGGCCACGACCTGACCCCGACCCTCACCACCTCCGTACTCGGCACGGGCGTGGCCCTGGCCGGCGGCCTCGTCACCTACGGCGCCTGGCGGCACACCACCGCGCACGCCGCCCGCGTCCCGCTCGGTGCCGTCGCCGCCCACCCCGGCGGCGACGCCGGGCAGGTCGAGGCGGAGGCCATCGCCGGCCACGAACCGGCCTACGGAGACATCGCCTACGCGCCCGACCCGTCCGACCCCGGGCGGCTGCTCCTCGGCCCGCTGCACCGGCCCGCAGCCGCCGGCTTCCACCTGGACGCCGTGTACTCGGCCCTGTTCGTCCGCCCGGTCCGGGCCGGCGCGCGCCTCGTCCGGTTCCTCGACCGCGAGGTCGTCGAGACCTACGTACGCGGCGCCGGCACGCTGCCCCGCTGGCTGGGCGCCGCCGTACGCCGGGCCCAGACCGGCAATCTGCAGACCTATGTGAGCGCGCTGCTCGCCGGCACCGTCGTCCTCGCGGTCGCCGCCGTCCTCGTCGCCACGGGAGCGTGAGCAGGCGTGATCGATATCAACGAGTCCGTGATGCAGTTCCTTCTGGCGTTCCTCGTCGTCGGCCCGCTCCTCGGCGCCGCCGCCGCTCTCCTGCCGGCCCCGCCCGGACTGAAGGGGAGGTCACCCGAGCAGGCCGTGCTCCGCCACGGCGTCACCGTCACCGGTGCGGTCCTTGTCGCGGCGGTCGTCCTCGCGCTCGGCTTCGACCACGACCAGCCGTCGAAGATGCAGGCCACGACCGACATCAGCTGGATCCCCGCACTCGACGTGCGGATCCACCTCGGCACCGACGGCATTTCCCTCCCCCTTCTGGTCCTGACCGCGCTGCTGACCTTCCTCAGCGCCCTCTACTCGTACTTCAAGCCGCCCGCGGGCCCCTCCCCGAAGGCCTTCGTCGCCCTGCTGCTCGTCCTCGAGTCCGGCACCCTGGCGACCTTCGCCGTCCTCGACCTGATCCTGTTCTTCCTCGCCTTCGAGATGGTCCTCGTCCCGATGTACTTCCTCATCGCCCGCTGGGGCGGCGAGGGACGGGCCGAGGCCGCCTGGAGGTTCATCCTCTACACGCTGCTCGGCTCCGTGGTCATGCTGCTCGGCCTGCTGCTGATCGGCATCAGCGCGGGCACGTTCGACATGGTGGCACTCGCCACTGACAACGGCCGGTCACTGACCACGTCCGTGCAGGTCATCGCCGTTCTGGCGGTCGGGATCGGGCTCGCGGTGAAGACCCCGATGTGGCCGCTGCACAGCTGGCTGCCCGACGCCCACACCGCCGCGCCGACCGTCGGCTCGGTCCTGCTGGCCGGCGTCCTGCTGAAGATGGGCACGTACGGGTTCGTCCGGGTCCTGCTGCCCGCAGCGCCGGACGGCCTGCGCACCTTCGCGCCCTACCTGGCCGCCTTCGCCGTCGTCGGCATCGTCTACGGATCGCTCGCCTGTCTGGCCCTCGCCCAGCGGGGCGCGAAGGGCGACCTCAAGCGCCTCATCGCCTACTCCTCCGTCGGCCACATGGGCTTCGTCCTGCTCGGCATCGCGACCATGACGCCGACCGGCGTCAACGGCGCCCTGTTCGCCAACATCGCCCACGGTCTCATCACCGGCCTGCTGTTCTTCCTCGTCGGCGCCCTCAAGGAACGCACCGGCAGCACCGACCTCGACGCGCTCGCCGAGCAGACCGGCGCCGCCCTCTACGGCCGGGCACCGCGCCTCGGCGGCCTGCTCGCCTTCGGCGCCGTCGCCTCCCTCGGCCTGCCCGGCCTCGCCGGCTTCTGGGGCGAGATGCTCGCCCTGTTCGGCGCGTTCGACCCCGCCGACGGGCTCAGCCGCCCCGCCTTCCTCACCTTCATGGCGATCGGCGCGTTCGGCACCCTGCTGACCGCCGCCTACCTGCTGGTCGTGGTCCGCAGGGTCTGCATGGGCGCCGTACCGCAGGACGCGCCGCACCTCACCGACGTGCGCGGCTACGAGTACGCGGCCTGGACCCCGCTCGTCGTCCTCACCGTCGTCGCCGGGCTGTGGCCCAAGGCCCTCCTCGGGCTGACCGACCCGGCCGTGCAGCAGCTCCTCGCAGGAGGCACCCGATGAGCTCCCTCGTCCAGTCCGTCGACTGGCTGGCCATCGCGCCGCCCACCATCGCGGCGGTCGTCGGACTCGTCGTCCTCGTCGCCGACCTCTTCGTCGGCGAGCACCGCAAACCGCTCCTCGGCTGGCTCTCGGTCGCCGGACTCGCCGCGGCCGCGCTCATGCTGCTGCCCCTCCTCGACGCCGACCGCAGCACCTTCTGCCTGGTCGGCGACACCGGCGTGTGCAGCTACACCGCGGACCGCTTCACCCTCGTCATCCAGTTCCTGGTGCTCGGCGGCGCCCTCCTGGCCGCCCTGCTGTCGGTCACCGCCCTCAAGGACGAGAACAAGCGGCTCCCCGAGGGCGAGTACTGGTTCCTGTTCCTGTCCTCCGCGGCCGGCGCCGCCCTCCTGCCCGCCTCCCGCGACCTCGCGACCCTGATCGTCGCCCTGGAGGTCGCCTCGCTGCCCGCCTTCGCCCTGGTCGGCCTGCGCCACGGCGACCGGAAGTCCTCCGAGGCGGCCCTGAAGTTCTTCCTGTCCTCGGTCACCGCCACCGCGGTCAGCCTGCTGGGCATCAGCTTCGTCTACGCCGCCACCGGCACCCTCCACCTCACCCTGGTCGCCGAGCGCATCCAGGACGTCGACGGACAGCTCCACACCCTCGCCCAGGCCGGAGTCGTCCTCACCCTCGTCGGCTTCGCCTTCAAGACCGCCGCCGTCCCCTTCCACTTCTGGGTGCCCGACACCTATGTGGGCGCCCCGCTGCCGATCGCCGCGTACCTGTCGGTCATCGGCAAGGCGGTCGGCTTCTCCGGCCTGATCCTCGTCACCGTCGTCGCCCTCCCGTCGTACGCCGACGTCTGGGGCCCGGCACTCGCCGTGCTGGCCGCGCTCACCATGACCGTCGGCAACGTCGGTGCGCTGCGGCAGCAGGCCGCGCGCGCGTACAGCGCGGTACGCCTGCTCGCCTGGTCCTCCGTCGGCCAGGCCGGCTACCTCCTCGTCCCGATCGCCGCCGCCGCGTACACCGACGACGCCGAGCAGGCGATCGGCTCCACCCTCGCCTACGCCCTCATGTACGGCGCCGTGAACCTCGGCGCGTTCGCCGTGGCCGCCGTGGTGGGCCGCACGCACCGCCGCAACCGCGTCGCCGACTACCGCGGCCTGTACGCCGCCAGTCCGCTCACCGCGCTCCTGATGGGCTTCTTCCTGCTCTGCCTGGCCGGACTCCCGCCGGGCATCATCGGCCTGTTCGCCAAGGTCACCGTGTTCTCCGCGGCCGTCGACGCCGGACTGGGCTGGCTCGCCGTCGTCATGGCCGTCAACGTCGTCATCGCGCTGGTCTACTACCTCCAGTGGACGGCCCTGCTGTTCCGCGCCCCCGAGGGCGAGCCGGTCCGGCACCGCTTCACCGCCCCGCTCACCGTCGCGATCGCCCTCACCGGAGTCCTCGGCATCGCCCTGTCCGGCGCGCCCCAGCTCGTCCTCCGCTTCACCGACACCGCTCTCTTCTGAGCACCGCGCCGCCGCGTCCCGCACCCGCGTGACGGCCCTCCCGGGCACACGCGCGTGCGGTCCGTCGACCCGGTCGGCCACCCGTCACCCGGACGGGTGGCACCCGCCGCCGCGCGCACAAGGGAACTAGTGCCCCTCGCCTGGCGTTGACCGATCAGGGAGGGTCCACTGGACGTTGCCACCACAAGACCAGTGGGCAGCGCAGGTCAGAAGGAAGATCAGCAAGCGAGGGTCCCCCTGCCGCACGATTTGGAGGGCGTACCGTGCACCGCCGGCACAACGGGCTCAGGACAGCGGTCCTCCTCGGGGGACTGTCCGCAGTCATCATCGTCATCGGCAGCTTCTTCGGCCGCGCGGGTCTCGTCGTCGCCGTCCTGGTCGCCCTGGGCACCAACGCCTACGCGTACTGGAACAGCGACAAGCTGGCGCTACGCGCGATGCGTGCCCGCCCGGTGAGCGAGTTCGAGGCGCCCGGGCTGTACCGCATGGTCCGCGAACTCTCCACCCAGGCCCGCCAGCCCATGCCCCGCCTGTACATCTCGCCGACGGAGGCGCCCAACGCCTTCGCCACCGGCCGCAACCCGCGCAACGCCGCGGTGTGCTGCACGGAAGGCATCCTGCGCCTCCTCGACGAGCGGGAACTGCGCGGCGTCATCGGCCACGAGCTCAGCCATGTCTACAACCGCGACATCCTGATCTCCTCGGTCGCCGGCGCCCTCGCCTCCGTGATCATGTTCCTGGTCAACTTCGCCTGGCTGATCCCGATCGGCCGCTCCGACGACGATGACGGACCCGGTCTGCTGGGCATGCTGCTCATCATGATCCTCGGACCGCTCGCCGCGTCCCTCATCCAACTCGCCATCAGCCGCTCCCGGGAGTACGAGGCCGACGCCTCCGGAGCCCAGCTCACCGGAGACCCCCTCGCCCTCGCCAACGCCCTGCGCAAACTGGAGCGCGGCACCAAACAGCTGCCGCTGCCCCCGGAACCGCGCATCGAGACGGCCAGCCACATGATGATCGCGAACCCGTTCCGGCCGGGCCAGGGCCTGTCGAAGATGTTCTCCACGCACCCGCCGATGGCGGAACGCATCACCCGACTCGAAAGGATGGCAGGTCACCAGGGATGAAGACCCTCCTCAACCTCATATGGCTCGTCTTCAGCGGATTCTGGCTTTTCCTCGGCTACATGGTCGCCGGCCTGCTCCTGTGCGTCACGATCATCGGCATCCCCTTCGGTATCGCAGCGTTCCGCATCGGCGTGTACGCCCTGTGGCCCTTCGGCCGCACCACCGTGGAACGCCAGGGAGCGGGCGCGCCCTCCTGCATCGGCAACGTGCTGTGGCTGCTGCTCGGGGGCTGGTGGCTGGCGCTCGGCCACGTCGTCACCGGCCTGCTCCTGTGCGTCACGATCATCGGAATCCCGCTCGGCATCGCCAACTTCAAGCTGATCCCGGTGGCCCTGCTCCCGCTGGGCCGTGAGATCGTCCCGACCGACCGCCCGTTCACGTCCCGCTGACGAGGCACCGGGGGCCCTGCGCGGTCCCCGACCTCACACCAATCACCGACCTCACACGGACACCGCCGCACGCCGCGACGGTTGTCCACAATCCGGGGAATGTCCGCAGGCCGGGTTGTCCACAGGCCCGGGGTTGTCCACAGGCCCGCACGACTGTCAGTGCCGGCCCGCATGATGAACCCATGACCGAGCACGAGCAGTTGCTGACACAGGTGGCGGACAAAGCCCGCAACACCCGCCCGTGGGGCTGGCCTTCACTCCCCGACCCCGTCGACGCGGCCACACTGGCCCGCGCCGAAGCCGCCCTCGGCTTCCCCCTGCCGCCGCTGCTCGCCGGGCTCTACCTGCGGATAGCGGACGGCGGCTTCGGCCCCGCGTACGGCCTGCTGCCCCTCCTGGACAGCGCGCCCTCCGGCGAACCCGCCGCCGTGCCCCAGTACCTCGCCAACCGCGCCGGCGGCCGCGAGGACCCCGACTGGCCCTGGCCCGAGGGGGTGCTGCCGATATCCCACTGGGGCTGCGGCATGTACGCGTGCGTGGACTGCCGTACCCCCGAGGCCCCCGTCCTGCTCTTCGAACCCAACCCGGGCGACCCCGACCTCGCCTGGTACCTCGACGCCCCCGGCCTCACCCAGTGGCTGCACACCTGGCTCCGGGGCGCGGGCTGGTACGAGGAGGAGAACGACGGAATGGACCTCGTCCTCTGGACCGGACTCCCCGGACGCGGGACGAACGGCGCCGACCACCCGGCGCCCGTCTGACGGATCACCGCAACCACCCCGCGCACGCGTGACGTCCCTCATGGTGCGAGCACGGCCGGAAAGGGCAGGTACACCGCATGACGATCATCAGCTGGATCATCCTGGGACTGTTGGCCGGAGCGATCGCGAAGTTCCTGCTGCCCGGCCGCGACCCGGGCGGCCTCGTCGGCACGACCCTGATCGGTGTCGCCGGGGCGTTCATCGGCGGCTGGATATCGGCCCGTTGGCTCGACCACCCGATCACCAAGGACTTCTACGACGGCACCACCTGGGTCGCCGCGATCGGTGGCTCGCTGGTCCTGCTGATCGCCTACCGACTCCTGTTCGGCCACTCGCGCGACTGACGAACCGCCCCACCACGAACCGGCCCGCCACGAACCGGTCCACCGAGAACCACCCCGCCACGAACCGGCCCACCGCGAACTGCACCAC
>NZ_VCNP01000031.1 GCF_006782915.1 Streptomyces calvus | reverse complement strand
CCCCCGGGGGGCCCCCGCCCCTCCTCACGTCCGTGCGGCGCGCGAACGCCACCGGGTCACGGCCCCGTAGGCCCGCCTACCGGTAGTTCACGAACTGCAGAGCGAAGTCGAAGTCCTTGCCCTTGAGCAGGGCGATGACGGCCTGAAGATCGTCGCGGCTCTTCGAGCTGACCCGCAGCTCGTCACCCTGCACCTGGGCCTTCACGCCCTTCGGACCCTCATCGCGGATGATCTTCGCCACCTTCTTCGCGTTCTCCTGGGAGATGCCCTCCTCGATCGACGCGAAGATCTTGTACTCCTTGCCCGAGAGCTGGGGCTCACCCGCGTCCAGGGCCTTCAGGGAGATGCCCCGCTTGATCAGCTTGGACTGGAAGACGTCGAGGACAGCCTTCACCCGGTCCTCGGAGTTCGCCTCCATGAGGATCTTCTCCCCGGACCACGAGATCGAGGCCCCCACGCCCTTGAAGTCGTAGCGCTGCGAGATCTCCTTGGCGGTCTGGTTGAGGGCGTTGTCGACCTCCTGCCGCTCGACCTTCGAGACGATGTCGAAACTGGAGTCGGCCATGTCCTGTGGCTCCTTGCATCGGGGTGCGTATCGGGCTGCGCGCCGGATGCGTACCGGCGTACGTGACGCGGCCCCCGGGCCCGCCGTCGGTCCCGGGCCGCATCCGGACCAGCCTAGTCATCCCCCCGGCCTCCCGGTGGCGATCAATCGGGTGGCGAAGCACCCCTGTCCATCGGGTATTGTTTACGTCGTTGCCACGGAGCACCGCCGAAAGGCGGTTCGAGAGGCAGCAACCCCGGCGGTGTGCCCGAGCGGCCAAAGGGAGCAGACTGTAAATCTGCCGGCTCAGCCTTCCCAGGTTCGAATCCTGGCGCCGCCACACTGGGGACGACCCCCTCCGAACTGCGGAAACGCAGAGCGGAGGGGGTCTCTTCATGCTTGCGAGGGCTTGCGGGGCGTCCTGTTCGCGGGTGGGAGCGCCGGGGCACACTGGCTCCATGTCCTCCCGTCGCCGCCCCTGCCCCGAGTGCCGTCGCGAGATCGCCGTCGTCGCCGGGCGGTACGCGCGGCACGATCCGCCCGGCGCCCGCGGGAGCGGCGAACTCACCTCGTGCCCCGGCTCGCGCAGGCCCGCCCCGCACGGGACGCAGCAGCCCTCGCTCGACGGCTATGTGGTGCCGGAGTTCCCGGGGCAGATGCCGCTGTTCTGACCTGCCGCGCCGGGCCGAAGCCCGCTCAGTTGCCGGCCACCGACTTCACGGCGACCGACACCGGCGCGTTGCCGCTGATCAGCTCCAGCGTCAGACCCGCCGTCGCCGGCGTGTCCACCAACTCGGCCAGTACGGCGGCCACGTCGTCGCGCGGGACCGGGCCGCGGCCCGTGTGGGCCTCCAGGCGGACCAGACCGGTGCCGGCGTCGTTGGTGAGCTGACCCGGCCGCAGGATCGTCCAGTCCAGGGCGCCCAGGCCACGCACGTACGCGTCGGCCTCGCCCTTGGCGCGCAGATACACGTCGAAGACCTCGTCGCCCTCGTGCGCCGGGTCCGCGCCCATCGACGACACGATCACGAAACGCCGTACGCCCGCGCGGACGGCCGCGTCGGCGAAGCGGACCGCCGCCGCCTTGTCCACCGTCTCCTTCCGGTCCACCCCGCTGCCCGGTCCCGCGCCCGCCGCGAACACGGCCGCGTCCGCGCCCTCCAGTCGCTGCGCGACCTCCTCCACCGACGCCGACTCCAGGTCGAGCACGATCGGCTCGGCACCCAACTGCCGCAGCTCGTCGGCCTGTTCGGGCTTGCGGATGAGGCCCGCCGCCTCGTCGCCGCGCGCGGCGAGCAACCGCTCCAGCCGCAGTGCGATCTGACCATGACCACCAGCGATGACAATGCGCATGTCTCCGACCGTACGCCGGGCCGGCGGCAACCGCCCCACGACGCCCGCACCGGCACCTGCACCTCCGCCCTGACCGCCCGCCACGCCGTCGCCCCGCACCCCTCAGGGCGCCCCGCCCCGCCCCTGCCGCGGCAGCCCCGGCTCCGCGGCCGCCGCCGAACCGCAGTACTCCCGCACCGCGCTGGTCCGCGCCACCACACGCCCCCCGTGCACCACCACACGGCTGTACGCCAGCGACAGGGCCGCCGGGAGACTGTCGCCGCGCACCGCCAGCAGGTCGGCGGGGAAACCGGCCTCCACGCGCACCTCGGGCAGTCCCAGGGCCGCCCGCGCGGTGGTGCTCACCGCGGCGTAGGCGTCGTCCGGCGACAGCCCGTGCCTCGACGCCAGCAGGTACGCCGCCTCCAGCGGATCCCCGCGGCCCACCGGATTCGACACGTCCCGCAGCGCACCGCTCCCGGCAGCCACCCGCACACCCGCCGAGCGCAGCAGCCGTACCGGCGCCACGCCCGGCCCGTCCACGGCGCCGCACCCGCCCTGCGGCAGGCAGACCACCGTCACCCCGGCCGCCGCGAGGCGGTCCGCGGTCCGCGCGGCCACCTCCGCGGGCAGCCGGGCCAGACCGCCGCACGGGCCGAGGGTCACCCCGGGCCGCAGACCGCCCGCCATGGCGGCGAACCGGGCCAGCCGGGCGGGATCGGCGGCGTCCGTGTGCAGGTCGACGGGGCGGCCGTGCTCGGCGGCGACCTCCAGGACCGCCTCCACATACCCCGTGGGATCCGGGTCGAGGTCCGGACAGCCGCCCACCACGGACGCGCCCATCCCCACCGCGTCCCGCAGCACCGCCAGCCCGTCCGCACCGGCCGGACCGGTCAGCACCCTGGGCATCGCCACCGTCGTCAGCTCGGCCAGCCCGCGCAGCGAGCGCCCCGCCCGCAGCACCGCGGACAGCGTCCGCAGGCCCTCCATGTCACCCACCCGCACATGCGCCCGCAGCGCCGTCGTGCCGTGCCCGAGCTGCAGCAGGGCCGCCTCGGTCGCGCGACGCTCGACGTCGCCGGGGTCGTACGAGACGGGGCCCTCGTCGTCGGCGGACAGGGCGGTGTCCGCGTGGGCGTGCGGCTCTGCGGGCGCCGGCAGCAGCAGGTAGCCGCCGAGGTCGATGCGGTGGCCGCACGCACGCGTGCCGTCCGCCGCGAGGCTGCCTGCCGTACCGACCGCCTCGATGCGCCCGCCGCCCAGCCGTACGTCCACGATCCGGCCGTCGGTCAGCCGCGCCCCGCACAACAGGAGAGGGGCCGGGGCGGTCGCACCCGGACCCGAGGACGACCACGGGGGGAACGGTGGCTGCGGCCGGCTGTCGGGCATCGCGCTCCTGGGGCTCGGGCTGCGCACGAGGACGCACGTCACACGGAGACAAGATCACGCAGAGTGAGTCGAGCCTAGGATGACCGCCCGCCGCTCGCCGGGAGGAGCGCAATAGTCGTACCGGCGTGGCCCGCCCGGAGGGGGCGGTCGCGGGAGGGGACGGGGGGCTCGAAACGGATTTGGGCGAACGGCGGCGGACCGTGTAATGTCTTCATCGCTCGCCCCAATAGCTCAGTCGGCAGAGCGTCTCCATGGTAAGGAGAAGGTCAACGGTTCGATTCCGTTTTGGGGCTCTGGTGTGAGAGGTTCCCGCCGCAAGGCGGGGCCCGATCGCATCAAAGCGGTGTAGCTCAGTCGGTAGAGCAAGCGGCTCATAATCGCTGTGTCACCGGTTCAAGTCCGGTCACCGCTACTCTCAGTAGCCGATTGCGGGGTCGGTCCTTCGATCGGCTACTCTTCTTGCGTTAAACAGTCCATCCGTTCGTCTTAGGAGCACTCACGTGGCTGCCACCGACGTCCGCCCGAAGATCACGCTGGCCTGCGTGGAGTGCAAGGAGCGGAACTACATCACCAAGAAGAACCGGCGTAACAACCCGGACCGTCTTGAGATGAAGAAGCACTGCCCGCGTTGCAACGCGCACACCGCGCACCGCGAAACGCGATAAATCAGGCTCGTACACGAGGCCGTCCCCCCACTCGGGGGGCGGCCTCGTGTCGTTTCTCCACCGGCCGGCCACGGTCAGGGCCGGCCGACCGCAGTCCAGACACAGGAGGTGCCGCGCGCATGGCGCTCGACCAGTCCTTCGTGGGGCGGACCTATCCGCCCACCGAGCCCTACGAGGTGGGCCGGGAGAAGATCCGTGAGTTCGCCGAGGCAGTGGGGGACGCCAACCCGGCGTACACGGACGCGGAGGCCGCCCAGGCGCTCGGCCACCCCGATGTGATCGCCCCGCCGACCTTCGTGTTCGCGATCACCTTCAAGGCCGCCGGCCAGGTCGTCGCCGACCCCCAGCTCGGCCTCGACTACAGCCGCGTGGTGCACGGCGACCAGAAGTTCGCCTACAACCGGCCGGTGCGCGCCGGTGACCGGCTCACCGTCACCTCGACCATCGAGAAGATCCGGTCCATGGCGGGCAACGAGGTACTGGACATCCGCGGCGAGGTGCACGACCAGGACGGCGAGCACGTCGTGACCGCCTGGACCAAGCTGGTGGCCCGCGCGGCCGAGGAGGCGTGAGCAACACCATGACGGCGAAGATCTCCTACGCCGACGTCGAGGTCGGCACCGAACTGCCCGCCCAGACGTTCCCCGTGACCCGGGCCACCCTCGTCCAGTACGCGGGCGCCTCCGGCGACTTCAACCCCATCCACTGGAACGAGAGGTTCGCCAAGGAGGTCGGCCTGCCCGACGTCATCGCCCACGGCATGTTCACCATGGCCGAGGCGATCCGCGTCGTGACCGACTGGGTGGGCGACCCGGGAGCGGTCGTCGAGTACGGCGTCCGCTTCACCAGGCCGGTCGTCGTCCCCGACGACGACAAGGGCGCCGTCATCGAGGTCAGCGGCAAGGTCGCGGCCAAGCTCGACGACCACACGGTCCGCGTGGACCTCGCCGCGACCAGCGCCGGACAGAAGGTGCTCGGCGTGTCGCGGGCCGTCGTCCGGCTGGCCTGAGCGGCGTCCGGGGCCGCCACCGCCGAGGGGCGGGGCTGTCGGTGCCGTCTCGTAGTCTTGAGCCCGTGCAGGAACTCCACGACGCCCCCCTCGCCCCGCTGACCACCTTCCGGCTGGGCGGCCCCGCGACCCGGCTGGTCACCGCCGGCACCGACGACGAGGTGATCGCTGTCGTCCGCGAGGCCGACGACAGCGGCACCCCGCTGCTGATCATCGGCGGCGGCTCCAACCTGGTCATCGGCGACAAGGGGTTCGACGGCACCGCCCTCGTCGTCGCCACCCGCGGCTTCCACCTGGACGGGACCCGTCTGGAACTGGCGGCCGGAGAGGTGTGGACCGACGCCGTCCGGCGCACGGTGGAGGCGGGACTGGCCGGCATCGAGTGCCTGGCCGGCATCCCCGGCTCGGCCGGCGCCACCCCGATCCAGAACGTCGGGGCGTACGGGCAGGAGGTCTCCTCCACCATCACGGAAGTCGTCGCCTACGACCGCCGGACCCACGAGACCGTCACCCTCACCAACGAGGAGTGCGCGTTCTCCTACCGCCACAGCCGCTTCAAGGCCGACCCCGAGCGCTACGTCGTGCTGCGCGTGCGCTTCGAACTGGAGGACGCGGGCGGCCTCTCCGGTCCCGTCCGGTACGCCGAGACGGCCCGCGTCCTCGGTGTCGCGCCCGGCGACCGGGTGCCGCTGGCCACGGCCCGCGAGACGGTGCTGAAGCTCCGCGCCGGCAAGGGCATGGTCCTCGACCCCGAGGACCACGACACCTGGTCGGCCGGCTCCTTCTTCACCAACCCGATCCTCACCGACGCACAGTTCGCGGCCTTCCGCGCACGGGTGCGCGAGCGGCTCGGCGACGGCATGGAACCCCCCGCCTACCCGGCAGGAGAGGGCCGCACCAAGACATCCGCCGCCTGGCTGATCGACAAGGCCGGATTCACCAAGGGCTACGGCCACGGCCCGGCCCGCATCTCCACCAAGCACACCCTCGCCCTCACCAACCGCGGCGAGGCGACCACCGAGGACCTGCTCGCGCTCGCCCGCGAGGTCGTCGCCGGCGTGCGCGAGGCCTTCGGCATCACCCTGGTCAACGAGCCGGTGACCGTCGGCGTCAGCCTCTGACCGCCCGCGGCCGCACCGATCGTCGGCACCAGCCTCCAGGTGCCCCGAGCACCGCACCGAACCGCCCCGGCCGTCGACCCCGGACCGCTCCGTCGGCCCCTGCCCCGCACGGCTCCGACCGGCCGACGGCCCGGGCTCAATAAGCCACGCCCACGCCCTGCTTCACGGTCGCCGGATCGTCGACCATGGCCAGCATCGCGTGCGCCACATCGGCCCGGCCCACGAAGTTGCCCCTGGCCGGCGTCCCTCCGACGACCGTCCGGTACACGCCGCTGACCGGCTTGTCCTGGAGACGGGGCGGCCGGACGACCGTCCAGTCCGTGGCGCTGCGGGCCACCTCCGCCTCCATCCGGCGCAGATCGGCGTAGACGTCGCGGAACACCGCCGAGACGATCCCGCGCACCCCCCGGTCCAGCAGTCCCGCACCGGCCGGCTCCGGACCGATCGGGGCGGCGCTCACCACGAGCAGCCGCCGCGCGGCCTCCGCCTCCATCGCGGCCAGCACCGTCCGGGTCAGCGCGGTCGCCACCCCGGCGTCCCTGCGGCTGCGGGCGCCGAGCCCGGACAGCACGGCGTCCCGGCCGGCGACCGCCGGGCGCACCGCCTCCGGATCGCTCAGGTCCGCGCGGAACACCTCCAGCGCGTCACCGGTGACGGGCAGCCGCGCGGGGTCCCGTACGACCGCGGTGACCCGGTGTCCCGCGGCCAGCGCCTGGCGCACGATCTCCTGGCCGATGCCTCCGGTGGCACCGAAAACTGTGAGGTTCATGCCGGGCTCCCGTCCTCGACAGGGGTGGGTGAGTACTTACTCACCTCGGAGACCTCCAGGGTGAGTAAGTACTCACCCACCCGTCAAGTGCATAAGGAGGCCATGGCATCCTTGGGCGCCATGCAGCACGAAGAGCCCGGCGCGCCGCCGCCCACGGGCCCCGCCCGCGAACGCATCCTCGACGCAGCCCACCGGCTCATGCTCACCGTGGGGCTCGCCCGCGCCACCACCAAGGAGATCGCCAAGGCGGCCGGCTGCTCCGAGGCCGCCCTCTACAAGCACTTCTCCGGCAAGGAGGAGCTGTTCATCCGGGTCCTCATGGAACGGCTGCCGCGCCTGAACCCGCTGCTGAGCGGCCTCGCGGCCGAGCCCGGCCGCGGCACCCTGGAGGACAACCTCACCGAGATCGCCCGCCAGGCCGCGCTCTTCTACGAGCAGAGCTTCCCGATCGCCGCGTCCCTGTACGCCGAGACGCAGCTCAAGCGTCGACACGACGACGCCATGCGGCACATGGAGTCCGGACCGCACCTGCCCATCGAGTCCCTGGCGGCCTACCTCCGCGCCGAGCGCGACCTCGGCCGGCTCTCCCCAGACGCCGACACCTACGCCGCCGCGTCCCTGCTGCTCGGCGCCTGCGCCCAGCGGGCGTTCGCCTACGACATGTCCGACGCCGGACGCCCGCCGGTGGACGCCTTCGCGGCAGGGCTGGCCCGCACCCTCCTGGCCGGCATCGCGCCCTGACCGGCCAGGGCACGGCCGCTCACTCCACCGGCGCCACCAGCCACGCGTCCACCCCGGCCAGCAGCTTCTCCTTCACCTCCGCCGGCGCCGCCGAGCCGCGCACCGACTGGCGGGCCAGCTCCGCCAGTTCGGCGTCCGAGAACCCGTGGTGCACCCGCGCGATCTCGTACTGCGCCGCCAGCCGCGAGCCGAACAGCAGCGGGTCGTCCGCGCCCAGCGCCAGCGGCACGCCCGCCTCGAACAGCGTCCGCAGCGGCACGTCCTCCGGTTTCTCGTACACGCCCAGCGCCACGTTCGACGCCGGGCACACCTCGCAGGTGATCTGGCGGTCGACGAGCCTGCGCAGCAGCCGCGGGTCCTCCGCCGCCCGCACTCCGTGCCCGATGCGGTCCGCACCCAGGTCGTCCAGGCAGTCCCGCACCGACGCCGGACCCGACAGCTCGCCGCCGTGCGGCGCGGACAGCAGCCCGCCGTCCCTGGCGATCGCGAACGCCCGGTCGAAGTCCCGGGCCATCCCGCGCCGCTCGTCGTTGGAGAGCCCGAACCCGACGACGCCCCGGTCCGCGTAGCGCACCGCCAGCCGGGCCAGCGTGCGCGCGTCCAGGGGGTGCTTCATCCGGTTGGCGGCCACCAGCACGCGCATGCCGAGACCGGTGTCGCGCTGCGCCGAGTCCACCGCGTCCAGGATGACCTCGAGCGCCGGGATCAGCCCGCCCAGCCGGGGCGCGTACGACGTCGGGTCCACCTGGATCTCCAGCCAGCCGGAGCCGTCCCGCAGCTCCTCCTCGGCCGCCTCCCGCACCAGGCGCTGGATGTCCTCGGGCTCGCGCAGGCACGAGCGCGCCGCGTCGTACAGCCGCTGGAAGCGGAACCAGCCCCGCTCGTCCGTGGCGCGCAGTCTCGGCGGCTCCCCGCCGGTCAGTGCTTCGGTCAGCGCCTCGGGCAGGCGCACCCCGTACTTGTCGGCCAGCTCCAGCAGGGTGGCGGGTCGCATGGACCCGGTGAAGTGCAGGTGCAGATGGGCTTTCGGCAGCTCAGAGACATCACGTACACGCTCCATTCGCCGATCCTGCCGTACGCCACGCCCGTCCCGGTAGCGCTTTCGCCTTTCGTGGTCTTGCTCGCACAAACGAACAGGGGCGCCCGGAACATCCGGGCGCCCCCGCGGCGAACGGCCGGGACGTCAGTCCCGCGCCTCCGCCAGCAGCTTCTGGATGCGGCTCACGCCCTCGACGAGGTCCTCGTCGCCGAGCGCGTACGACAGCCGCAGGTACCCCGGAGTGCCGAACGCCTCACCCGGCACCACCGCGACCTCGGCCTCCTCCAGGATCAGCGCGGCCAGCTCGACGGAGTTCTGCGGGCGCTTGCCCCGGATCTCCTTGCCGATCAGGGCCTTCACCGACGGGTAGGCGTAGAACGCGCCCTCGGGCTCGGGGCAGACCACGCCGTCGATCTCGTTCAGCATCCGCACGATGGTCCTGCGCCGCCGGTCGAAGGCCTCACGCATCGTCGCGACCGCGTCCAGGTCGCCGGAGACGGCGGCCAGGGCGGCCACCTGGGCGACGTTGGAGACGTTCGAGGTGGCGTGCGACTGGAGGTTGGTCGCGGCCTTCACCACGTCCTTCGGGCCGACGATCCAGCCGACCCGCCAGCCCGTCATCGCGTACGTCTTCGCGACACCGTTGACCACGATGCACTTGTCGCGCAGCTCGGGCAGGAGCGCGGGCAGGGACACGGACGCGGCGTCGCCGTAGACCAGGTGCTCGTAGATCTCGTCGGTGAGCACCCACAGACCGTGCTCGACGGCCCAGCGGCCGATCGCCTCGGTCTCCGTCTCGCTGTAGACCGCGCCGGTCGGGTTCGACGGGGAGACGAAGAGGACGACCTTCGTCTTCTCCGTGCGGGCCGCCTCCAGCTGCTCCACGCTCACGCGGTAGCCGGTGGTCTCGTCGGCGACGACCTCGACCGGGACGCCGCCGGCCAGCCGGATCGACTCCGGGTACGTCGTCCAGTACGGCGCCGGGACGATGACCTCGTCACCCGGGTCGAGGATCGCGGCGAACGCCTCGTAGATGGCCTGCTTGCCGCCGTTGGTGACGAGGATCTGGGAGGGGTCCACCTCGTAACCGGAGTCGCGCAGCGTCTTCGCGGCGATCGCGGACTTCAGCTCGGGCAGACCGCCGGCCGGCGTGTACCGGTGGAACTTGGGGTTCTTGCAGGCCTCGATCGCGGCCTCGACGATGTAGTCCGGCGTCGGGAAGTCGGGCTCACCTGCGCCGAAGCCGATCACCGGTCGCCCGGCGGCCTTGAGGGCCTTGGCCTTGGCGTCCACGGCGAGGGTGGCGGACTCGGAGATCGCGCCGACTCGGGCGGAGACCCGGCGCTCGGTGGGAGGGGTTGCAGCGCTCATGGGGCCCATCGTTTCAGACCGGAAACCCACGCGGCACGGGGGTTTCACAGACTGAACAGGACCGGGCAAACCGCTGAACAACAGTCCGGATCGACCGTCCCGCGGCCGCCCGGACAGGACGATCTTCCGCCGTTTCCCGGCCGGAGGGCCCCTTCCCAGGCACTTTCTGTTCGACGCCCGGCCCGGGAACACGTACACTCTCCACTCGTTGGCCTTCAGCGGCCCGCACTCAGCCGGTGCACACCACGCATGCGGTCGGATGCGGTACGTTGGGGGACACACAAAGGGTCGTAGCTCAATTGGTAGAGCACTGGTCTCCAAAACCAGCGGTTGGGGGTTCAAGTCCCTCCGGCCCTGCTACACACACCTTCGCCAGGATGTGTGCGCATGTACGTACAGCAATGCACCGCCGTGCGGCTCAGACCGGGCGCGGCACGGCCACGACCCGGAATCAGGTGAGGACGAGTGACGGACGCCGTGGGCTCCATCGACATGCCTGATGCCCAGGACGAGGCGCCTGACTCCCAGAAGAAGACCCGCAAGGGCGGCAAGCGGGCCAAGAAGGGCCCGCTGAAGCGCCTGGCGCTCTTCTACCGTCAGATCGTCGCGGAGCTCCGCAAGGTCGTCTGGCCGACCCGGAACCAGCTGACGTCGTACACGACCGCCGTGATCGTCTTCGTCGTCCTGATGATCGGCCTGATCACCCTGATCGACTATGGCCTCAGCAACGCCGCCAAGTACGTCTTCGGCTGAGCCGAGAGCGAAGAGCGCCGAGGTACTCGGCGCTCCTTTCGCATGTTCCACCCCTATGTATCCAGGAAGAAGCAGCCACCGTGTCTGACCCGAACGTGAACGACGCCGTTGAGCCTCGCGGCGAAGGGGCCGAGTCCGCCGAGGAGGCGCTCGACGCCGTCGAGGGCGCGGACGTCGAGGACACCGAGGCCCCCGCCGAGGCCGAGGCTGCCGACACCACCGCGGACGAGGACGAGGCCGACGAGGCCGCCGAGGCCGGTGACGAGACCGCCGAGGCCGAGGAAGCCGCCGAGGAGCCGGAGGACGACCGGGACCCCGTCGAGAAGCTCCGCGAGGAACTGCGGACGCTGCCCGGCGAGTGGTACGTCATCCACACCTACGCCGGCTACGAGAACCGGGTGAAGACCAACCTGGAGCAGCGTGCCGTCTCGCTGAACGTCGAGGACTACATCTTCCAGGCCGAGGTGCCGCAGGAAGAGGTCGTCCAGATCAAGAACGGCGACCGCAAGACGATCAAGCAGAACAAGCTCCCGGGTTACGTCCTGGTCCGCATGGACCTGACGAACGAGTCCTGGGGCGTCGTCCGCAACACCCCCGGTGTCACCGGCTTCGTGGGCAACGCCTACGACCCGTACCCGCTGACGCTGGACGAGATCGTCAAGATGCTCGCCCCGGAGGCCGAGGAGAAGGCCGCCCGCGAGGCCGCCGAGGCCGAGGGCAAGCCGGCTCCGCAGCGCAAGGTCGAGGTCCAGGTGCTGGACTTCGAGGTCGGCGACTCGGTCACCGTCACCGACGGCCCGTTCGCCACGCTGCAGGCGACCATCAACGAGATCAACGCCGACTCCAAGAAGGTCAAGGGCCTGGTGGAGATCTTCGGCCGCGAGACGCCGGTCGAGCTCTCCTTCGACCAGATCCAGAAGAACTAACCCCTTCTGGCACACAGCTTCCGCGCAGGTCAGGCGAGCGCTCGCGCACTCGGCTGACCTGCTCGGTTTTTGGCCGCGCATCCATACCCGTTATCGTTGTGCGGTATGCCTGCGTCCGGGTGGTCCCCGGGACGCGGGCAGGACCCGAATCGAAAGGACCCGGAGAGCCATGCCTCCCAAGAAGAAGAAGGTCACGGGGCTCATCAAGCTCCAGATCCAGGCCGGTGCCGCCAACCCGGCCCCGCCGGTCGGCCCCGCGCTGGGCCAGCACGGCGTCAACATCATGGAGTTCTGCAAGGCCTACAACGCCGCGACCGAGTCGCAGCGTGGCTGGGTCATCCCGGTGGAGATCACGGTCTACGAGGACCGTTCCTTCACCTTCATCACCAAGACCCCGCCGGCCGCCAAGATGATCCTCAAGGCCGCGGGTGTGGAGAAGGGCTCCGGCGAGCCGCACAAGACCAAGGTCGCGAAGATCACCCGCGAGCAGGTCCGCGAGATCGCCACCACCAAGATGCCCGACCTCAACGCCAACGACCTGGACGCCGCCGAGAAGATCATCGCCGGCACCGCCCGTTCCATGGGCGTCACGGTCGAGGGCTGACCTCCACCCCCGTCAAGCCAGCAGAAGTGGAAGGGCCTGCTCGGCCCGGACCACGACTCCGATATCCACAGGAGCTTTCAGTGAGCAAGCGCAGCAAGTCTCTCCGCGCTGCGGACGCCAAGATCGACCGGGAGAAGCTGTACGCCCCGCTCGAGGCCGTCCGTCTCGCCAAGGAGACGTCCACGACCAAGTTCGACGGCACCGTCGAGGTCGCCTTCCGTCTGGGTGTCGACCCGCGCAAGGCCGACCAGATGGTCCGTGGCACCGTGAACCTCCCGCACGGCACCGGTAAGACCGCCCGGGTCCTGGTCTTCGCGACCGGTGACCGTGCCGAGGCCGCGCGTGCCGCGGGCGCCGACATCGTCGGCGCCGACGAGCTGATCGACGAGGTGTCGAAGGGCCGTCTGGACTTCGACGCCGTCGTCGCCACCCCGGACCTCATGGGCAAGGTCGGCCGCCTCGGCCGCGTGCTCGGTCCCCGTGGTCTGATGCCGAACCCGAAGACCGGCACCGTGACCCCGGACGTCGCCAAGGCCGTCAACGACATCAAGGGCGGCAAGATCGAGTTCCGTGTCGACAAGCACGCGAACCTGCACTTCATCATCGGCAAGACGTCCTTCGACGACGCCAAGCTGGTGGAGAACTACGGCGCCGCGCTGGAGGAGATCCTCCGTCTGAAGCCGTCCGCCGCCAAGGGTCGCTACATCAAGAAGGCCGCCATCACCACCACGATGGGCCCCGGCATTCCGCTCGACCCGAACCGCACCCGCAACCTCCTCGTCGAGGAGGACCCGGCCGCCGTCTGAGCCGGGTGAGCCGGACGACCGGCTCCGCACCGCGTGACGCCCGCCCCCGCGCCGTACAAGGCGCGGGGGCGGGCTTTTTCGTACGACAGTGTCAGTGCGGTGGGTTACCGTTCTGGTGACTTCACAGCTGTCGAACAGAAAAGCCAGGGGTGGGATTCATGGGCATGTCCGCATGGAAGCGCGCGGGGGTCTGTCTGACGGCCGCGGCCGTGGTCGCGGGTGTCGCGGGCTGTCAGAGCGACGACGGGGGCGGGAAGAAGAAGGCCGCCGACTCCGCGCAGTCCGGGGCGCAGTCGCAGAACGAGATGACGGAGGTCCTCCAGGCCGCCTTCAAGAAGACCTCGGAGGCCAAGTCCTCCAAGGTCCGGATGACCATGACGATGCCGGCCGGCGTGGACGGCGGCGGCACCATGGAGATCTCCGGCGTGCAGGGCTGGGACCCGGCCGTGATGGACGTCACCATGAAGGGCTCCGCGCTCACCGAGAGCGACCCGAACGCGCCCGAGCAGGTCCGCATGATCATGCTCGACAACGTCATGTACATGGACATGGGCGCGGAGCAGGCCGCCGAGATGGACGGCAAGCGCTGGATGAAGATGGACTTCGCCGCCATCGCCGAGGCCTCCGGCGACGCCGAGGCGCAGAAGCAGATGACCGGCGGCCTGGAGAACATGAACCAGGACCCGGCACAGCAGCTCGCCCTGCTGCTCGAGTCGCCGAACCTGAAGCACGTCGGCCCGGAGAAGGTCGACGGCGTCCAGACGCAGCACTACAAGGGCACGCTGAGCTTCGAAGAGATGATCGACGCCAACAAGTCGTTCGAGATGCTCTCCGAGAAGGAGCGCGAGGAGCTCACCGCCAACGTCAAGAAGTCCGGCCTCAAGGGCTACGACACCGAGGTCTGGGTCAACGAGGACAACTACCCGGTGAAGATGGTCGTCGGCATGAAGATGCCGCAGGGCACGATGAACATGACGGCCAACTACTCCGACTACGGGGCCAAGGCCGATGTCCAGGCGCCGCCCGCCGGCCAGACGCTCGACCTCATGGAGATGCTGCAGGAGGCGGGCGCCGGCTCCGAGTCCGGCCTCTGAGTCCTCCGTCCGGCCGATTTGCTTGACGCCGAACCCTTCGCGTACTCTTCCACAGAAGCCAAAGACCGCTGGTCGTTGCCGTGCGCTCGTCAGAGCTCGCGGTGGCCGAAGGATCCGCTGAACTGCGGACGACCCGCGCAGGTGACAGTGGAAGAGTTCCCGGAGTTCGCCGCCGCGAGTGCGCGAGCAACCGGTTGAGCTACGCCCCGTGCGCCTGCGCCCGGGGCGTTTCGTTTTCCCCAGTCCTCCTTCGGGTCCGCGCGGTCCGAATCACCCGGAAGGAGGCCGAGGCTCTATGGCGAGGCCCGACAAGGCTGCCGCGGTTGCCGAGCTGACGGACAAGTTCCGCAGCTCCAACGCCGCCGTGCTGACCGAGTACCGCGGTCTCACCGTGGCGCAGCTCAAGACGCTGCGCCGTTCGCTCGGTGAGAACGCCCAGTACGCCGTGGTGAAGAACACGCTGACCAAGATTGCGGCCAACGAGGCCGGGATCACGCTCGACGACCAGCTCTTCGCTGGCCCGACGGCGGTTGCCTTCGTCACCGGTGACCCGGTGGAGTCGGCGAAGGGTCTTCGTGACTTCGCCAAGGACAACCCGAATCTCGTCATCAAGGGCGGTGTCCTTGACGGCAAGGCGCTGTCCGCCGACGAGATCAAGAAGCTTGCGGACCTCGAGTCCCGCGAGGTTCTGCTCTCGAAGCTGGCCGGTGCCATGAAGGGCAAGCAGTCCCAGGCTGCCTCTGTCTTCCAGGCGCTGCCGTCGAAGCTCGTCCGCACCGTGGACGCGCTCCGTGCCAAGCAGGACGAGCAGGGCGGTGCCGAGTAATTCGGCTCGCTTTCCGATCCTCGCCGCGTGAACCGCACGAGGTGAGGGTCGATGCGGGCCCGACGTACGCCCGCCTCACCCCGTACATCCGGCACCTGCCGATTTAGTGGAAGGACCGCCATCATGGCGAAGCTCAGCCAGGAAGACCTGCTCGCGCAGTTCGAGGAGATGACCCTCATCGAGCTCTCCGAGTTCGTGAAGGCCTTCGAGGAGAAGTTCGACGTCACCGCCGCCGCGGCCGCCCCGGTCGTCGTGGCCGGTGGCGGTGCCGCCGCCGGTGGCGCCGAGGCCCCCGAGGAGAAGGACGAGTTCGACGTCATCCTCACCGGCGCCGGCGACAAGAAGATCCAGGTCATCAAGGTCGTGCGTGAGCTGACCTCCCTGGGTCTGAAGGAGGCCAAGGACCTCGTCGACGGCACCCCGAAGCCGGTCCTCGAGAAGGTCAACAAGGAGACCGCCGACAAGGCCGCCGAGTCCCTCAAGGGCGCCGGCGCCTCCGTCGAGGTCAAGTAAGACCTTCCGGGTCCCCCAGGGCCCGTCACGCGTCCTCCGGGGCGTGTAACGCGTAAGCACCGAAGAGCGATCATCCATCCGGGTGGTCGCTCTTCGGCGTACGGGGGCACCGGCGGCGGCTGCCTTGCACCCGGGACGGCGGGAGGTAGGGTGATCTTCGTTGTGTCTCCCACCGGCCGCGAGGATTCGCCTGGTGGCAGGCGGTTCGGGCAAGGGGGGCCTTGACGAACCGCACGCAGCGCGCAATTCTCAGGACGCGTCGTCACAAGGATCCGAATCCGAGGCATGGATCGACGGCAAAGAGGGCAGTATCAACGTGCGTTGAGGGCAGCGCCTTGTCGCAGGAGTTGAGAACAACGAGGGCCTCCACCCGGTCTCGTACACCGCACTGGACATCAGTGTGCCAAGTGGCTACACTGACCCTTTGCGCTGCCTGTTAGCTGTCCCCTGCCCGTCACCAGGGGCATGCCCTCGCTCGAGCATGGACGACCAGACCATCTCTGACCTGGCTTTTTGGGCCACATCAAAGGGTCTGTCCCCGTGCACAGTGGGGGGCCGGTACGCGCGTAGTGAGTCCGAGCCCTCGGAAGGACCCCCTCTTGGCCGCCTCGCGCAACGCCTCGACCGCGAATACGAACAACGGCGCCAGCACCGCCCCGCTGCGCATCTCCTTTGCAAAGATCAAGGAGCCCCTCGAGGTTCCGAACCTTCTCGCGCTGCAGACCGAGAGCTTTGACTGGCTGCTCGGCAACGACGCGTGGAAGGCTCGCGTCGAGGAGGCTCTCGAGAACGGGCAGGACGTCCCCACCAAGTCCGGTCTGGAGGAGATCTTCGAAGAGATCTCCCCGATCGAGGACTTCTCCGGGTCGATGTCGCTGACCTTCCGCGACCACCGCTTCGAGCCGCCTAAGAACTCCATCGACGAGTGCAAGGAGCGCGACTTCACGTACGCCGCCCCGCTCTTCGTCACCGCCGAGTTCACCAACAACGAGACCGGCGAGATCAAGTCCCAGACCGTCTTCATGGGCGACTTCCCGCTCATGACGAACAAGGGCACCTTCGTCATCAACGGCACCGAGCGTGTCGTCGTCTCCCAGCTGGTGCGCTCGCCGGGCGTCTACTTCGACTCCAGCATCGACAAGACGTCCGACAAGGACATCTTCTCCGCCAAGATCATCCCGTCCCGGGGTGCCTGGCTGGAGATGGAGATCGACAAGCGCGACATGGTCGGCGTCCGCATCGACCGCAAGCGCAAGCAGTCCGTCACCGTCCTCCTGAAGGCGCTCGGCTGGACCACCGAGCAGATCCTCGAGGAGTTCGGCGAGTACGAGTCCATGCGCGCCACCCTGGAGAAGGACCACACCCAGGGCCAGGACGACGCGCTGCTCGACATCTACCGCAAGCTGCGTCCGGGCGAGCCGCCCACCCGCGAGGCCGCGCAGACGCTGCTCGAGAACCTGTACTTCAACCCCAAGCGCTACGACCTCGCCAAGGTCGGCCGCTACAAGGTGAACAAGAAGCTCGGCGGGGACGAGCCGCTGGACGCCGGCGTGCTCACCACCGACGACATCATCGCCACCATCAAGTACCTGGTGAAGCTGCACGCCGGTGAGACCGAGACGGTCGGCGAGTCCGGTCGCTCGATCATGGTCGAGACCGACGACATCGACCACTTCGGCAACCGCCGCATCCGCAACGTCGGCGAGCTGATCCAGAACCAGGTCCGTACGGGTCTCGCCCGTATGGAGCGCGTCGTGCGCGAGCGCATGACCACCCAGGACGTCGAGGCGATCACGCCGCAGACCCTGATCAACATCCGGCCGGTCGTCGCCTCCATCAAGGAGTTCTTCGGCACCAGCCAGCTGTCGCAGTTCATGGACCAGAACAACCCGCTGTCGGGTCTGACGCACAAGCGTCGTCTCAACGCGCTCGGCCCGGGTGGTCTCTCCCGTGAGCGGGCCGGCTTCGAGGTCCGTGACGTGCACCCCTCGCACTACGGCCGCATGTGCCCGATCGAGACACCCGAAGGCCCGAACATCGGTCTGATCGGCTCGCTCGCCTCGTACGGCCGGATCAACCCGTTCGGCTTCATCGAGACGCCGTACCGCAAGGTCGTCGACGGCCAGGTCACCGACGAGGTCGACTACCTGACCGCCGACGAAGAGGACCGCTTCGTCATCGCGCAGGCCAACGCCACGCTCAACGACGAGATGCGCTTCGTCGAGAACCGCATCCTGGTCCGCCGCCGCGGCGGCGAGGTCGACTACGTCCCCGGCGACGACGTCGACTACATGGACGTCTCGCCGCGCCAGATGGTGTCGGTCGCGACCGCCATGATCCCGTTCCTCGAGCACGACGACGCCAACCGTGCCCTCATGGGCGCGAACATGATGCGTCAGGCCGTGCCGCTGATCCGCTCCGAGTCCCCGCTCGTCGGCACCGGCATGGAGTACCGCTCCGCCGTCGACGCCGGCGACGTGGTCAAGGCCGAGAAGGCGGGTGTGGTCCAGGAGGTCTCCGCGGACTACATCACCACCGCCAACGACGACGGCACGTACATCACGTACCGCCTGGCCAAGTTCGCCCGCTCCAACCAGGGCACCTCGGTCAACCAGAAGGTCATCGTCAACGAGGGCGACCGCGTCATCGAGGGCCAGGTCCTCGCCGACGGTCCGGCCACCCAGAACGGCGAGATGGCGCTGGGCAAGAACCTGCTGGTCGCGTTCATGCCGTGGGAGGGTCACAACTACGAGGACGCGATCATCCTGTCGCAGCGCCTCGTGCAGGACGACGTCCTCTCCTCGATCCACATCGAGGAGCACGAGGTCGACGCCCGTGACACCAAGCTCGGCCCCGAGGAGATCACCCGGGACATCCCGAACGTCTCCGAGGAGGTCCTCGCCGACCTCGACGAGCGCGGCATCATCCGCATCGGTGCCGAGGTCATCGCCGGCGACATCCTCGTCGGCAAGGTGACCCCGAAGGGTGAGACCGAGCTGACCCCCGAGGAGCGCCTGCTGCGCGCGATCTTCGGTGAGAAGGCCCGTGAGGTCCGTGACACCTCGCTGAAGGTGCCGCACGGCGAGACCGGCAAGGTCATCGGCGTCCGCGTCTTCGACCGCGAGGAGGGCGACGAGCTGCCGCCGGGCGTGAACCAGCTGGTCCGCGTCTACGTCGCGCAGAAGCGCAAGATCACCGACGGTGACAAGCTCGCCGGCCGTCACGGCAACAAGGGCGTCATCTCCAAGATCCTGCCGATCGAGGACATGCCGTTCCTGGAGGACGGCACCCCGGTCGACATCATCCTCAACCCGCTGGGTGTGCCGTCCCGAATGAACCCGGGACAGGTCCTGGAGATCCACCTCGGCTGGCTCGCCAGCCAGGGCTGGGACGTCTCCGGCCTCGCCGACGAGTGGGCGCAGCGCCTCCAGGCGATCGGCGCGGACCGGGTCGAGCCCCGTACCAACGTGGCCACCCCGGTCTTCGACGGCGCCCGCGAGGACGAGCTCGCCGGCCTGCTGGAGCACACCATCCCCAACCGCGACGGCGACCGCATGGTCCTCCCGTCCGGCAAGGCGCGGCTGTTCGACGGTCGCTCGGGTGAGCCGTTCCCGGACCCGATCTCCGTCGGCTACATGTACATCCTCAAGCTGCACCACCTGGTCGACGACAAGCTGCACGCCCGTTCGACCGGTCCGTACTCCATGATCACCCAGCAGCCGCTGGGTGGTAAGGCTCAGTTCGGTGGCCAGCGGTTCGGCGAGATGGAGGTGTGGGCACTCGAGGCGTACGGCGCCGCCTACGCGCTCCAGGAGCTGCTGACCATCAAGTCCGACGACGTCACCGGCCGCGTGAAGGTCTACGAGGCCATCGTCAAGGGCGAGAACATCCCCGAGCCCGGCATCCCCGAGTCCTTCAAGGTGCTCATCAAGGAGATGCAGTCCCTGTGCCTGAACGTGGAGGTGCTGTCCAGCGACGGTATGTCCATCGAGATGCGCGACACCGACGAGGACGTCTTCCGCGCTGCGGAGGAGCTTGGCATCGACCTGTCCCGGCGCGAGCCGAGCAGCGTCGAAGAGGTCTGACGGGAGTCCGGCGGCCTTCCTCATGAAGGCCGCCGGCCCCAGGACCCCCGTATCAGACCCCATGACTTACAACCCTGAGAGGGATTGACGCATAGTGCTCGACGTCAACTTCTTCGACGAGCTCCGGATCGGTCTGGCCACCGCTGACGACATCCGTCAGTGGAGCCACGGCGAGGTCAAGAAGCCCGAGACGATCAACTACCGCACGCTCAAGCCCGAAAAGGACGGACTCTTCTGCGAGAAGATCTTCGGTCCGACCCGGGACTGGGAGTGCTACTGCGGCAAGTACAAGCGCGTCCGCTTCAAGGGCATCATCTGCGAGCGCTGTGGCGTCGAGGTCACGCGCGCCAAGGTGCGCCGTGAGCGGATGGGCCACATCGAGCTCGCCGCGCCCGTCACCCACATTTGGTACTTCAAGGGCGTTCCGTCGCGTCTGGGCTACCTGCTCGACCTCGCCCCGAAGGACCTGGAGAAGGTCATCTACTTCGCGGCGTACATGATCACGTACGTCGACGAGGAGCGCCGCACCCGCGACCTGCCCTCGCTGGAGGCCCACGTCTCCGTCGAGCGCCAGCAGATCGAGAACCGCCGCGACGCCGACCTCGAGGCCCGCGCCAAGAAGCTCGAGACCGACCTGGCCGAGCTGGAGGCCGAGGGCGCCAAGGCCGACGTGCGCCGCAAGGTGCGCGAGGGTGCCGAGCGTGAGATGAAGCAGCTGCGCGACCGTGCGCAGCGCGAGATCGACCGTCTCGACGAGGTGTGGAACCGGTTCAAGAACCTCAAGGTCCAGGACCTGGAGGGCGACGAGCTGCTCTACCGCGAGCTGCGCGACCGCTTCGGCACGTACTTCGACGGCTCGATGGGTGCCGCGGCGCTGCAGAAGCGCCTGGAGTCCTTCGACCTCGAGGAGGAGGCCGAGAAGCTCCGCGAGATCATCCGCACCGGCAAGGGCCAGAAGAAGACCCGTGCGCTCAAGCGGCTGAAGGTCGTCTCCGCGTTCCTGCAGACGTCCAACAGCCCCAAGGGCATGGTCCTCGACTGCGTGCCGGTCATCCCGCCGGACCTGCGTCCGATGGTGCAGCTGGACGGTGGCCGCTTCGCGACCTCCGACCTGAACGACCTGTACCGCCGTGTCATCAACCGCAACAACCGCCTGAAGCGGCTTCTCGACCTCGGCGCGCCCGAGATCATCGTGAACAACGAGAAGCGCATGCTCCAGGAGGCCGTCGACGCGCTCTTCGACAACGGCCGCCGCGGCCGCCCGGTGACGGGCCCCGGCAACCGTCCGCTGAAGTCGCTGTCCGACATGCTCAAGGGCAAGCAGGGCCGCTTCCGTCAGAACCTGCTCGGCAAGCGCGTGGACTACTCCGCGCGTTCCGTGATCGTCGTCGGTCCGCAGCTGAAGCTGCACCAGTGCGGTCTGCCGAAGGCGATGGCGCTGGAGCTGTTCAAGCCGTTCGTGATGAAGCGCCTGGTCGACCTGAACCACGCGCAGAACATCAAGAGCGCCAAGCGCATGGTCGAGCGCGGCCGCACGGTCGTGTACGACGTGCTGGAAGAGGTCATCGCGGAGCACCCGGTTCTGCTGAACCGTGCGCCCACGCTGCACCGCCTCGGCATCCAGGCCTTCGAGCCGCAGCTGGTCGAGGGCAAGGCCATTCAGATCCACCCGCTCGTCTGCACCGCGTTCAACGCGGACTTCGACGGTGACCAGATGGCCGTGCACCTGCCGCTGTCCGCGGAGGCGCAGGCCGAGGCCCGCATCCTGATGCTGTCCTCGAACAACATCCTCAAGCCGGCCGACGGCCGTCCGGTGACGATGCCGACCCAGGACATGGTCCTCGGTCTGTTCTTCCTCACCACCGACGGCGAGATGCGCGACCTCAAGGGCGAGGGCCGTTCCTTCGCCTCGGTCGCCGAGGCGATCATGGCCTTCGACGCGGGCGAGCTGTCGCTCCAGTCGAAGATCGACATCCGCTTCCCGGTCGGCACCATCCCGCCGCGCGGCTGGACCCCGCCGGCGCGCGAGGAAGGGGACGACGGCGTCGGGGAGCGGGCGTGGCAGCAGGGTGACAGCTTCCGGCTGAACACCACCCTGGGCCGTGCGCTCTTCAACGAGCTGCTGCCCGAGGACTACCCGTTCGTCGACTACGAGGTCGGCAAGAAGCAGCTCTCGGAGATCGTCAACGACCTCGCCGAGCGCTACCCGAAGGTCATCGTGGCGGCGACGCTCGACAACCTGAAGGCGTCCGGCTTCTACTGGGCCACCCGTTCCGGCGTCACCGTCGCCATCTCCGACGTCGTCGTTCCCGAGGCGAAGAAGGAGATCGTCCGCGGCTACGAGGCGCAGGACGAGAAGGTCCAGAAGCAGTACGAGCGCGGTCTGATCACCAAGGACGAGCGCACGCAGGAGCTCATCGCGATCTGGACCAAGGCGACCAACGAGGTCGCCGAGGCGATGAACGACAACTTCCCGAAGACCAACCCGATCTTCATGATGGTGAACTCGGGTGCACGAGGCAACATGATGCAGATGCGTCAGATCGCCGGTATGCGTGGTCTGGTGTCGAACGCGAAGAACGAGACGATCCCGCGTCCGATCAAGGCGTCGTTCCGTGAGGGTCTGTCCGTGCTGGAGTACTTCATCTCCACGCACGGTGCCCGTAAGGGTCTGGCGGACACCGCTCTGCGTACCGCCGACTCGGGTTACCTCACCCGTCGTCTGGTCGACGTCTCCCAGGACGTCATCATCCGCGAGGAGGACTGCGGCACCGACCGCGGTCTGCGCCTCAAGATCGCCAGCCGCGACGCGGACGGCGTGCTGCGCAAGGAAGGCGACGTCGAGACGTCGGTGTACGCGCGCTGCCTCGCCGAGGACATCGTGGTCGACGGTCAGGTGCTGGCCCCGGCCGGTACCGACCTGGGCGACGTCCTCATCGAGGAGCTCGTCTCCCGCGGCGTCGAGGAGGTCAAGACCCGCTCGGTCCTGACCTGCGAGTCCGCCGTCGGCACCTGCGCGATGTGCTACGGCCGTTCGCTGGCCACCGGCAAGCTGGTCGACATCGGTGAGGCGGTCGGCATCATCGCCGCCCAGTCCATCGGTGAGCCCGGTACCCAGCTGACGATGCGTACCTTCCACACCGGTGGTGTGGCCGGTGACGACATCACCCAGGGTCTGCCGCGTGTCGTCGAGCTCTTCGAGGCCCGTACCCCGAAGGGTGTCGCCCCGATCTCCGAGGCCTCCGGCCGCGTGCGGATCGAGGAGACCGAGAAGACGAAGAAGATCGTCGTCACTCCGGACGACGGCAGCGACGAGACGGCGTACCCGATCTCCAAGCGCGCCAAGGTCCTGGTCTCCGAGGGCGAGCACGTCGAGGTGGGCCAGCAGCTCACCGTGGGTGCCACCAACCCGCACGACGTGCTGCGCATCCTGGGTCAGCGTGCCGTCCAGGTCCACCTGGTCGGCGAGGTCCAGAAGGTCTACAACTCGCAGGGTGTGTCGATCCACGACAAGCACATCGAGATCATCATCCGGCAGATGCTCCGCCGTGTGACGATCATCGAGTCGGGCGACGCGGAGCTGCTGCCCGGCGAGCTGGTCGAGCGCTCGAAGTTCGAGACCGAGAACCGTCGTGTGGTCCAGGAGGGCGGTCACCCGGCCTCCGGTCGTCCGCAGCTGATGGGTATCACCAAGGCCTCGCTGGCGACGGAGTCCTGGCTGTCGGCCGCCTCCTTCCAGGAGACGACCCGAGTCCTGACGGACGCGGCGATCAACGCCAAGTCCGACAGCCTCATCGGCCTCAAGGAGAACGTCATCATCGGTAAGCTCATCCCGGCCGGTACGGGTCTGTCCCGCTACCGCAACATCCGGGTCGAGCCGACCGAGGAGGCCAAGGCCGCGATGTACTCGGCCGTCGGCTACGACGACATCGACTACTCGCCGTTCGGCACGGGCTCCGGCCAGGCCGTTCCGCTGGAGGACTACGACTACGGTCCGTACAACCAGTAGGCGGGCAGCATGACGCACTGAAGGGCGGCCACTCCGTACGGGGTGGCCGCCCTTCGGCGTGCGCGGACCGGCTTCCTTAAGGGCACGCGGGCCCCGCGTCCGGCGGGACGTCAGCGGGCCGGCCGCAGGTACGGCTCCAGGGCGCGCAGGCGCGTGTAGTTGTCCGGGTGGGAGGAGAGCAGCTTCGCCAGTCCACCGGGCTCCTTCAGCCGCTTGCCCTGCGCGGCCGCGTACGCCTTCGCCGCGTCCTCCTCGGCCTGGAAGTGGTGCAGCACCTGGGTGAGTTCGGGCGCGAAACCGAGGGCCGCGGCGGCCTGGTCGGCGCGCAGCTCGCCCTGCCGGCCCGCGTAGGCGAGCAGGTAGGGCGCGACCACCAGGGGAATGGTGATGTACCAGGCGACGAGGAAACCGGCCACCACGACCATCCCCATGAAGAGGATCAGCAGGCCGGTCGCCAGGAACGAGAAGACCTGGGAGACGGCGAGCGCGATCCGGACGACCCACCGGGTCAGCGCCCAGGCGATGCGGCCGGGCAGCGAGTACCAGTAACCGAGCAGTCCGGCCCAGGCGTGCCCGCCGGTGTGGTGGCCCAGCTCGTGGGCGAGCACGGCGGCGAGGTTGCTGCTCGGGATCCGGTTCAGGGCGTACGTGGTGACGCTGACGACGTGACCGGCCGCCGCGCTCGCGTTCAGCTCGGTGCTGTTCTCGATCATCAGCTCGTACGTGTCGCCCTCGATGCCGGCGCGGGCGGTGACCTCGCGCCAGATGGGTTCCAGGCGGGCCCGCTCCTCGGCCAGCGGCGCCCGCAGCTTGAGCACCCGGCGCGCGAAGAGCAGTTCGGTGGGCCGGTGGAAGACCAGGGCGCCGGACGCCAGCCAGGCCAGCAGGGCCAGCCAGCCGAGGACCGTGCCGAACATCGCGAAGGAGACGGCCGCGACCACGCCGAGGCTCACCAGGAAGCTCGGGACCTGCGTCGCGAGCTGGCCTATGGCGGTGGCGTCCGCGCCCCGCTGGTGGTGGGCCACGTGGATCCGGGAGCCCTGGTGGCGGTAGTCGAGGTCGTCCGGCGCGACGACGGGATGCGGCATGAACGGAGCGGGCTGCGGGGGAGCGCCGGGGGGCTGGTGGGGGAGGGCGGCTCCCGGGTGCTGCGGGGAGGGGCCCGGGTACGGGGGGGGGTGGGGGGGCGGAGGGATGAGGCGGGGGTGTGGGTGTGGGGTACGCAGGGGGCGTCGTGTGCGGCGGAGCCGCTGTGGAGGGCCCGGCGGTCGCGTAGGGCGGAACGGTCGGGTGTGGGTGTGGGTGTGGGTGTGGGTACTGCGGTGCCGTGGCGTGCGGTGGGGTGGGTGCGGGCGGCGGGGTGGTGGGGTGTGCGGGCGCGGTCGGGTACGGCGGGGGTGACGGGTACGGCGGTGGTGGTGTCGGGGTCGCGTGTGAGGGGGCGGTCGTCGGGTACGGCGGTGGCGCCTGGCCGGCGGGCGGTGGCGCGGTGTGCGGGTGGGGCGGCTGCGGACGGGGCGGTGGGGTGGTGGTGCCGCCCGGGTACGGGGGTGGGGGAGCGGAGGGGGTGGTGGTGCCCGGGTACGGGGGCGCCGGGTGGGTGGGCGGCTCCGGGTGTGCGGGGCCTGGCGGCTGGGCCATGACGGGTGGTTCTCCTTCGGGTACGGGGGACGTCAGCCGGCGAGCAGCGCGGTGGGCAGCAGGGCGGTACCGGTGCAGAAGGCGATGAGGCCGGCGCGGATCCACTGGTGCTTGCGGGTCGCGATGCGGCTGGTCTCGGTGAGGGCCGCCATGAAGGCGGCGGCGGGATCGTGGTCGGTGGCGGCGAGCGCGTCGGCGAGCCGGCCCGCACGGACCGCCTGCTGGATGTCGCCGAAGTAGCACAGCGGCGTGCCCGGCACCCAGGAGCCGCTGCGGAAGCGGGGCAGGACGGCGAAGAGCAGCGCGAACAGCGAGAGGGCCAGCGCCGAGGCCCCGGCCCACCACAGGGCGGTCCCGGCGCCGGACAGCGCCGACGGCGTCCACTCCCGTCCGGCCAGCAGGCCGCTGAACACCCCGGCCGTCATGCCGAGCGCCGCGACCAGCACGGCCGCCTTGCTGTCGGCCCGGGCTATCTCGCTGCGCAGCTCGCCCAGCAGGCGCTCGGCGGCCGGTGCGGCGGGCGTCGGCGTGGGCGGCGTCGGCGTGGGCGTGCCGGGCGGGAGGAAACCCGGGGTGCTCATGACGTACGGCCGTCGGGCACGGCCGGCGTGGGCGGCGTGGCCGGAGCCGGCGGCACGGGCGAGGGCGGCACCGCGGGTGCGGGCGGTGCTGCGGGTGCGGGCGGTGCGGGTACGGCCGGGGACGGGCCGGCCGGGGACGGGTCGGCCGCCGCCTGGGGCGGGGCCGGGAAGGAGCGGTGCGGATCGTCCCGGGGCGGCTGCGGGTCGGCCGGGCGGCCGTGGGGGGCCGCGGGCGGCTGCGGCGCACCCGTGTACGGTGCCGGGCCCGGACCCGGGTGGTGCGGCGGTTGGCCGGCCGACGGTGGGTGCCCCGGGTGCCCCAGGTGCCCCGGGTGCTCCGGGTGCTCCGCGTGCGGCGGCCCCGGCGGGATGTGGGGCCGGCCGGAGCCCGGGTCGAGGGCCGGCTGGTCCGGCGGCGGTGGCGCCTGCTGCTCGATCAGCTCGTTGACCGCGCGCAGGGTCGAACGGGCGGCCTCCGCACGCTGGTAGTCCTCCAGCGCGTCACCGGCGATCAGCTCCAGCTCGCTCCTGATGGCGGACAACTGCTCCTTCTGCAGCGAGCCGACGGCCAGTCGCGTGTCCTCCGGGTGCTGGGCCAGGTGCAGGGCCCAGGCGCCGGCCCCGCCGTACTGGAGCCAGGACCGGTAGAAGTGGATCTTCTCGGTCATCAGCGCGTGCGACTGCTGCTGGCGCAGCGCCTCCAGCTCGTACTCCTGCCGGGCCTGCTGCAGCCGGAGCTGGTGTTCCGGACCGAGCGCCTCCGACTCGTAGCGCAGGTGGCGCAGCCGCCGCCGGTGCGCGATCGCCTCGTCGTCGAGCCGCAGCCGTACGGCACAGGTCACGGCGAGGCCGATGCCCGCGGCGAGCCCGCCCGCCGCGACCGCCTGCTGGACCGCGCTCTCCGCGGCCGGACTGTCCTCGATGGCGAAGCGGCGGCTGACCGGCCGCGCGAACTGCTGGAGCTCGCTCGTCAGCCGCGTCGGCACGTCCCGCTCGCCGCTCGCCACGTACGCGACCGGGTCCGTGACCCGCCAGGTCAGGTCCGCCGTCGCGCCGAAGGAGAACGCGTCGTCGTCACTGGGCAGCGTCAGTTCCAGCTGGACCGGGTGGCTGCCCATGTCGACCTCGTAGACCGACGTGTACCTGCGGGACGAGGCATCGGTGCGGCTCGGCCGGTGCGGCGGGACGAAGACGTCGTACGAGCCCTTCGCGGTGACGAACACCAGGGCGTGGTCGATCGCCGTGACCGAGCGGCGGCCCGTGTAGTCGAACCGCGAGATGGGCCGCACGGTCAGGACCGGGTCGATCAGCGTGCTGTGCCGGTGGGCGTCCTGCTGCCACTCCGGCGGACGGCGGAAGTCCGCCATGGTTCTGCTCCTCAATGGCTCCGTGGGGCGGTTTCGGTGGTGCGGGTGAGTACGTCGAGCAGCCGGTCGGCGACCGGCGGGCGCGGCCCGCCGTCCGGAGCCCGCAGCGTGTGCAGTTCGTGGCGCAGCCGCTTGTGGTCGTCGGCGGTCACGACCAGCGCCGGCAGCAGCAGTTCCAGGGCCTGGGCCGCGTCCGCGCGGCGCGCGGCGACCCGCACCCAGGTGTGCAGGGCGTCCAGCGCGGCCCGGGTGTGCGCACGGTCGCCGAGGGCGGTGCGCCACAGGGTGGCGAGGTCACGGGCCGCGTCCGCCTCGTACATGCCGGATTCGGCGTACCAGCCGACGAGCGCGCCCTCCTCCGCGTTGTCGCAGGCCCGGACGAAGGCGGCCAGCGCCAGGGCGCGGACCGGCGCCGTGTCGTGGTGCAGCAGCCGCACCAACTCCGCGAGCATCTCGCCGCGGCGCTGTCCGACGGAGAGCAGCAGCGCCGTGGACTCCACCAGGTTGTCGGCCTCCGCCTTGCCGCTGCTGCCGGTGCGGGCGCGGGCGGCCAGCGCGCTCAGCGCCGGGCTGGCCAGGTCGGGGCGGAGCGGCGCGAGCAGGCCCAGGGCGCGGATCGCGGTCCAGCGGCGGGCCCAGTGGCCGTCCGTGCACCACTGGGTGAGCAGCCGCAGCACCACGGGCGCCTCGAGGAGCTGGGCCAGGGTGAGGGCGTTGGCGGCGGTGACCCGGGGACCGAAGGACTTGGAGACGGCCCAGCCGTTGATCAGCAGGGCCACCGCCGACGGCAGGTCGGCCCGCGCGAGCAGCGCGGCGGCCGCCGCGGCCCGGGTCCGCACCACCGGACGCCCGTCGCGGGCCAGCTCCCGGAGCCAGGCGACCAGCGCGGGACGGGCGGACGGATGGCCCGTCCACACCTCGGTGAGCAGCACCCCGGGCGTGCCCTCCTTGCGGAAGTACGCCGTGAACTGCGGCACCGGCCCCCACTCGGTGTCCTCGTCCCGGATCTCGCCGACGGCCCGCGCCCGGTCCAGCCGGGTGTCGGCGGACAGCCCGAACACCGGGATCTCCGGCGGCTGTTCGGGATGCTGCAGCCGCTGGAAGTGCACGAAGAGCCGGTCCGCGAGTTCGGCGGCCAGCACGTACGGCGCCCGGTCGAACACGGCGAGGGAGATCAGGAACGCCTTGTCCCGCAGCGAGGTGTCGGGATCGCTCAGCCACTCCCGGCACTGCTGCTCGACCGCGGCCTGCCCGAAGTCCACGAGCCGCGCCGTGGCGTCGTCGCTCCCGTCGTGCGCGGCCAGCAGCTTCGCGAACGCGGCGGTCTCGGCCGGCCGGTGGGCGCCGCGCGCCAGGAAGTCCCGCACCGGGGAGAGCGCGAGGAGGTCCTCCGCGTCCGCGTCGCGCCGGCCGGTCAGATGGGCGCGCAGCACGGCGGCCGGGTCCGGCGGCACCCACTCCGACGGTGTCGCCCCGAGCAGGAACGGCGAGTTCTCGACGGTCACCACCAGATACCCGTCCACCTTGCGCAACTGGTCGCGGGCCGCGTACAGATGCGTCTCGCGCAGCGGCCGGTTGCGGCTGAGCGGCAGGTCGCGCAGGACGTGGCCGCCGGGCGAGGTGAGCCGGCCGGCCAGTTCGGCGGGGCTCGTCTCGGCGGAGAGCGAGTACACCGCGGGGACGCCCAGACGGTGCAGCAGCATCAGCGCGGCGGTGTGCCGGCCGGTGGCGTGGGCGCCCGCGAGGACCAGGACGCGTTCCTCGCGCAGGCGTTCCAGCGCGGCGGCGAAGGCGGGGCCGTCGACGAAGACCGCTGCCAGCTCGTCCAGCAGCGCGCCCGGGATCTCCCCGGAGGCGTGCACCGCGGGCGCCGCCGGACCGTGGTGGTGGATCTCCGTACGGCCCATGAACACGTCACGGGCGACACCGCCGGAGACACCGTGCTGGGCGCCGCCCACCAGGCTGCCGCCGATGGACGCGGCCTGGTTGAGGATGAACCCCGGGGTGTGCGCGACGAGTTCGCGCTGCGCCGCGCGCGCCTCCTCGGTGCGCTCCTGCTCCTCCTCGGGGAGGGCGGCGGCCTCGTCGTCCGGCCGCGGATCGTGGGGCGGCGCGCCGTCGGCGGAGGGCGTCTGCGCCGGGAGCGCCGTCACGCCGACCCACCCCCGGAACCGCCCAGGTGCACGTCGCCCGCGACCCGGCCGCCGGAGACACCGTGCTGGTCACCGCCGACGAGGCTGCCGCCGAAGCTGGGCGAGCCGCCGTTGAACTGGAAGACGACACCGCCGGGCGATGCGGCCGGCTCCGCCGCGGGCGGCGGCGTCTTCGGTTCCGGCCCCGCCGCGGGCACCGGCGGCGTCTTCGGTGCCGGCCCCTCCGCGGGCGTCGGCGGCGTCTTCGGTCCCGGCACCGGGTGCTCCCCCGAATCGGCACCCGGTGCCGGAACCTCCCCCGTTTCACCGTGGTCGTCGTGGCCGCGCGGCACCGGCCCGTGCAGCCAGGCCCGCAGCGTGCCGTTCTTGCTGTCCACCGTCACCGGGTGGAAGTCCGCCGCCGGGACACCGGGGTGGTCGTGCCGTACGACACCGGCGTACAGGGCGTCCGAGACGCACAGCGCGAAGTCGTCGGCGCGTTCCCGCAGCGCCGCGCGCAGCAGCCCGGCGTCCAGCAGCCGGCAGGCGTGGTTCAGATCGGAGCCGACCCAGCCGTCGTGCCGGTCGACGGCCACGTAACCCGTCGCCACCACGCCGCGCAGCCGCATCTGGGCCGAGCGCGAGGCCATGCGGTTGACGGCCCGCAGTTCCGTCGGCACCTCGCTGAGCAGCGTCCGCAGCAGCGCCGTGACCGGGGCGTTGGCGTCGATGAGCTCCATCACGGAGTCCCCGCGGTCCGCCCGCATCCGCTGCGTCTCCTCGATGCCCGCGCGCTCCAGGACGCGGTCGGTGACGTCGTAGAGCATGCGCCGCAGATACGCCTGCTCGATGTCGTCACGGTCGCTGAACCTCTCGATGTCCAGCAGCAGGATCGTGCGGCTCACGGGGTCGGTCATGATCGCCCTTCGAACGGTGGGGGGTGGCCGTGCAGGGCAGCAGAGTGACGGGAGCGGGCCGCGGGGTGTGAGGGCAGATGACGCAGTAGAAGTGTGACCGTGTGTACAGAAGGCGGAAGGCGGGAGGCAGGAGGCGGAGTAGGAAGGCGGCAGGCAGCAGGCAGCAGGCAGCAGGAGAAGGCAGAAGACAGAAGGCAGCAGGCAGAAGGGCACGGGTCGGCGTGGGGCCGAGCAGGTCGCGAGCGGGCGGGCCGCCCGGTGCGGTGAGGTCGACCGGTCGGCCGGCGCTACTCGTCGTCGCGCGGCCGTGCCGGGGAGGGAATGCCCGGCGCCGGCGGGTCCGCGGCGGCGATACGGCGCAGGACGTCGGGCCGCAGGATCAGCAGCGTGCGGCGGCCCGTCGACACCGCGTCCTTCTCCCGCAGCTCGCGCAGCAGGCGCTGCACCATCTCGCGGGAGGCACCGACCGAGCCCGCCAGCTCCTGCTTGCTGAGCGGGACGGCCAGTTCGATGCCCTCGGCCGTGCGGCGGCCGTGGCTGCGGGCCAGGTCCAGCAGCAGCACGGCGAACCGCTGCCGCACGTTCATGGAGGCGAACTCCAGCCGCCGCCGGTCGGCCGCCCGCGTGCGGTCCGCCGTCAGCCCCAGCAGGGCGAACGCGGCCGAGGGGGAGCGGCCCAGGAAGTCCGTGAACAACTCGTGCTCCACCGCCACCGCACGGACCGGCTCCAGCGCCGTCACCGTCGCCGACCGCGGCCGGCCGGTCAGCGCCGACGACTCGCCGACCACGTCACCCGGCCCGCGCAGCGCCAGCAGCGCCTCGTATCCGTTGGCCGACGAGGCCGTGACCTTCGTCCAGCCCTGCACCAGGAACAGCACGTGCGACGACGGCTCGCGCTGGTGGAGCAGGACCACCCGGGGAGCGAAGCGCAACTCGCGGCCGAGCGAGAGCAGCGCCGTGCGGTCCGGGCCCTCCAGCCGCGCGAGGAAGGGCACCCGGTCCTCCAGGCCCCCGTCGTCCGGTGCGTACGGCGCCGACCTCATCACACTGAACCCCCGTTCTTCGCAGCGGACGGATCAAAGTACTGAGCGTCCCCGCTGTAAAGGGTGCGATCCGGCCAGCGCGACCGGCCTGCCGCGCGCCGTGCCGCGGCCCCGGGTGCGTACCCTCGTCCGGGCGACGGGCGGGACTCCGGCCGGTCACGGAAACGCCGAGGACAGAGCCGACAAGTCCGGCGCAGGGGGCCGGGCTCCATTTGTTTTGACCGAAGTCCGTGCGGTAGGTACGCTCAGACCTTGTGCCTGGGGTGTGCCCTGGCCTTCGTGCGTGCCATCACACCGCACCGGAGGTCGACAAACGGCCACCGCAATCCGCGCTTCCTTCTGCCTTCCGGTAGGAGTCCGCGGTATTCGACACACCCGACCGCGTGGGTCGGCGACGTTCCAGGTTAGCTGTACCCATCGGCACACAGAAACCGGAGAAGTAGTGCCTACGATCCAGCAGCTGGTCCGCAAGGGCCGGCAGGACAAGGTCGAGAAGAACAAGACGCCCGCACTCGAGGGTTCCCCTCAGCGTCGTGGCGTCTGCACGCGTGTGTTCACGACCACCCCGAAGAAGCCGAACTCGGCCCTGCGTAAGGTCGCGCGTGTGCGTCTGACCAGCGGGATCGAGGTCACCGCCTACATTCCGGGTGAGGGACACAACCTGCAGGAGCACTCCATCGTGCTCGTGCGCGGCGGCCGTGTGAAGGACCTGCCGGGTGTTCGCTACAAGATCATCCGCGGTTCCCTCGACACCCAGGGTGTCAAGAACCGCAAGCAGGCTCGCAGCCGTTACGGCGCCAAGAAGGAGAAGTAAGAATGCCTCGTAAGGGCCCCGCCCCGAAGCGCCCGGTCATCATCGACCCGGTCTACGGTTCTCCTCTGGTGACCTCCCTGATCAACAAGGTGCTGCTGAACGGCAAGCGCTCCACCGCCGAGCGCATCGTCTACGGCGCCATGGAGGGCCTGCGCGAGAAGACCGGCAACGACCCGGTCATCACGCTGAAGCGCGCTCTCGAGAACATCAAGCCGACCCTCGAGGTCAAGTCCCGCCGTGTCGGTGGTGCCACCTACCAGGTCCCGGTCGAGGTCAAGCCCGGCCGTGCCAACACGCTGGCGCTGCGCTGGCTGGTCGGTTACTCCCGCGCCCGTCGCGAGAAGACCATGACCGAGCGTCTGCTCAACGAGCTCCTCGACGCCAGCAACGGCCTCGGCGCCGCTGTGAAGAAGCGCGAGGACACGCACAAGATGGCCGAGTCCAACAAGGCCTTCGCGCACTACCGCTGGTAGTCGCAGACCCCATCGAGACCGAGAGAAGACTGAAGCCTTATGGCTACCACTTCGCTTGACCTGGCCAGGGTCCGCAACATCGGGATCATGGCCCACATCGACGCGGGCAAGACGACCACCACCGAGCGGATCCTGTTCTACACCGGCGTCTCCTACAAGATCGGTGAGGTCCACGACGGCGCTGCCACCATGGACTGGATGGAGCAGGAGCAGGAGCGTGGCATCACGATCACCTCTGCTGCCACCACCTGCCACTGGCCGCTGGAAGACGTCGACCACACCATCAACATCATCGACACGCCGGGCCACGTCGACTTCACCGTCGAGGTGGAGCGTTCGCTGCGCGTGCTCGACGGTGCCGTGACGGTGTTCGACGGCGTCGCCGGCGTCGAGCCCCAGTCCGAGACGGTGTGGCGTCAGGCGGACCGCTACGGCGTTCCGCGTATCTGCTTCGTCAACAAGCTCGACCGCACCGGTGCCGAGTTCCACCGCTGCGTCGACATGATCACCGACCGCCTGGGTGCGCAGCCGCTGGTCATGCAGCTGCCGATCGGTGCCGAGGCCGACTTCAAGGGCGTCGTGGACCTGGTCCGCATGAAGGCGCTCGTGTGGTCCGCCGAGGCCGCCAAGGGCGAGATGTACGACGTCGTCGACATCCCGGCCACGCACACCGAGGCCGCCGAGGAGTGGCGCGGCAAGCTGCTCGAGGCCGTCGCGGAGAACGACGAGGAGCTCATGGAGCTGTACCTCGAGGGCACCGAGCCCTCCGAGGAGCAGCTCTACGCGGCGATCCGTCGGATCACCATCGCCTCCGGCAAGGGCGGCGGCACCACCGTCACCCCCGTGTTCTGCGGCACCGCCTTCAAGAACAAGGGCGTCCAGCCCCTGCTCGACGCGGTCGTGCGCTACCTGCCCTCGCCGCTCGACGTCGAGGCCATCGAGGGCCACGACCCGAAGGACGCGGAGACGGTCGTCTCCCGCAAGCCGTCGGACGAGGAGCCCCTCGCCGCGCTCGCGTTCAAGATCATGAGCGACCCGCACCTCGGCAAGCTCACCTTCGTCCGCGTGTACTCCGGCCGTCTGGAGTCCGGCACCCAGGTGCTGAACTCCGTGAAGGGCAAGAAGGAGCGCATCGGCAAGATCTACCGCATGCACGCCAACAAGCGTGAGGAGATCGAGTCGGTGGGCGCCGGCGACATCGTCGCCGTCATGGGCCTGAAGCAGACCACCACCGGTGAGACGCTGTCCGACGACAAGAGCCCGGTGATCCTGGAGTCCATGGACTTCCCGGCCCCGGTCATCCAGGTCGCCATCGAGCCCAAGTCGAAGGGCGACCAGGAGAAGCTCGGCGTCGCGATCCAGCGCCTGGCCGAGGAGGACCCGTCCTTCCAGGTCCACTCGGACGAGGAGACCGGCCAGACCATCATCGGCGGCATGGGCGAGCTGCACCTCGAGGTGCTGGTCGACCGTATGCGCCGTGAGTTCAAGGTCGAGGCCAACGTCGGCAAGCCGCAGGTCGCGTACCGCGAGACCATCCGCAAGTCGGTCGAGAAGGTCGAGTACACCCACAAGAAGCAGACGGGTGGTACCGGCCAGTTCGCCCGCGTCATCATCGCGATCGAGCCGATCGAGGGCGGCGACGCCTCGTACGAGTTCGTCAACAAGGTGACCGGTGGCCGCGTGCCGAAGGAGTACATCCCTTCGGTCGACGCCGGTGCGCAGGAGGCCATGCAGTTCGGCATCCTCGCCGGTTACGAGATGACCGGTGTCCGCGTGACGCTGCTCGACGGTGCCTACCACGAGGTCGACTCCTCCGAGCTCGCGTTCAAGATCGCCGGCTCGCAGGCCTTCAAGGAGGCCGCGCGCAAGGCTTCGCCCGTGCTCCTGGAGCCGATGATGGCCGTCGAGGTCACCACGCCCGAGGACTACATGGGTGACGTCATCGGCGACATCAACTCCCGCCGTGGCCAGATCCAGGCCATGGAGGAGCGGGCCGGTGCCCGCGTCGTGAAGGGTCTCGTGCCCCTCTCGGAGATGTTCGGTTACGTCGGCGACCTGCGCAGCAAGACGTCCGGCCGGGCCAGCTACTCCATGCAGTTCGACTCCTACGCCGAGGTTCCGCGGAACGTCGCCGAGGAGATCATCGCGAAGGCCAAGGGCGAGTAAGGGACTCCGTTTAACGGACCCCGTTCACACGCTTTAGGCTTGACCCCGGAGCCTGCAAGTGGGCATTCCGTCGCCAACCCGGCGGAATGCCCCGGGCCCGGGTTTCCCAGCAAAGATCACCTGGCGCCGATGAGTAAGGCGTACAGAACCACTCCACAGGAGGACCCCAGTGGCGAAGGCGAAGTTCGAGCGGACTAAGCCGCACGTCAACATCGGCACCATCGGTCACATCGACCACGGTAAGACGACCCTCACGGCCGCCATTACCAAGGTGCTGCACGACGCGTACCCGGACCTGAACGAGGCCTCGGCCTTCGACCAGATCGACAAGGCTCCCGAAGAGCGCCAGCGCGGTATCACCATCTCCATCGCGCACGTCGAGTACCAGACCGAGACGCGTCACTACGCCCACGTCGACTGCCCCGGTCACGCGGACTACATCAAGAACATGATCACGGGTGCGGCGCAGATGGACGGCGCCATCCTCGTGGTCGCCGCCACCGACGGCCCGATGCCGCAGACCAAGGAGCACGTGCTCCTGGCCCGCCAGGTCGGCGTTCCGTACATCGTCGTCGCCCTGAACAAGGCCGACATGGTGGACGACGAGGAGATCCTGGAGCTCGTCGAGCTCGAGGTCCGTGAGCTCCTCTCCGAGTACGAGTTCCCGGGCGACGACGTTCCGGTCGTCAAGGTCTCCGCCCTGAAGGCCCTCGAGGGCGACAAGGAGTGGGGCAACTCCGTCCTCGAGCTCATGAAGGCCGTGGACGAGTCCATCCCGGAGCCCGAGCGTGACGTCGACAAGCCGTTCCTGATGCCGATCGAGGACGTCTTCACCATCACCGGTCGCGGTACGGTCGTCACCGGCCGCATCGAGCGTGGTGTCCTCAAGGTCAACGAGACCGTCGACATCATCGGCATCAAGCCGGAGAAGACCTCCACCACGGTCACCGGCATCGAGATGTTCCGCAAGCTGCTCGACGAGGGCCAGGCCGGTGAGAACGTCGGTCTGCTGCTCCGCGGCATCAAGCGCGAGGACGTCGAGCGCGGCCAGGTCATCATCAAGCCGGGCTCGGTCACCCCGCACACCGAGTTCGAGGCCCAGGCCTACATCCTGTCGAAGGACGAGGGTGGCCGTCACACCCCGTTCTTCAACAACTACCGCCCGCAGTTCTACTTCCGTACGACGGACGTGACCGGCGTCGTGACCCTCCCCGAGGGCACCGAGATGGTCATGCCGGGTGACAACACCGAGATGAAGGTGGAGCTCATCCAGCCCGTCGCCATGGAAGAGGGCCTGAAGTTCGCCATCCGTGAGGGTGGCCGGACCGTGGGCGCCGGCCAGGTCACCAAGATCAACAAGTGAGCTTGCTGATCTGACCTGGTAGCTCGCTCGCGAGCACCTGGCACAGGAAGGGGCCCGCACGACTTCGGTCGTGCGGGCCCTTTCGCCGTTCCGGGAACCTTCCACCGGCACGTCAATCCGGCGCCTCCGGAGTCACCCGATCCCGCGAACAACGCGGAAATGGCATGCGCCGTCGGCACATGCCATTCCACCCGTGGCTTCGCCTCACGGTCAGCTCATCCCATGAGGCCCTGCACCGGATCCTCCAGCAGGACCCGGGCCTCTTCGCCCGCGCCGCCGGAAACCTCGGAGCGCCCCGCGGTACGCGCACCGCCACACGTCCCGGAGCGGCCGTCCGGAGACGGCCGCCGCGGGGCGCATCGGCGGGCGGCGTGACGCGGGGCGCTCGGGTTCAGCCCTTGGCGGCGGCGCTGTCGGCCGCGGACACCCGTACGTAGTCGATGGTCATCGTCTGCGGGAACTGGGTGCTTCCGTCGGGGCTGCCGGGCCAGTTGCCGCCGACCGCGAGGTTGAGGATCAGGAAGAACGGGTGGTCGTAGACCCACTTGTTGCCGCCGAGGTCGGCGGGTGTGCGGGTCTGGTAGGTCTGGCCGTCGACGGACCAGGTGATCTTCTCGGGGCTCCAGTCGACCGCGAAGACGTGGAAGTCGTCGGCGAAGGCCCGTCCGTCCGGGAGGCTGTACGGGGCGCCGATGCCGCCGCTGCCGGAGTAGCCGGGGCCGTGCAGGGTGCCGTGGACGGTGTTCGGCTCGTTGCCGACGTTCTCCATGATGTCGATCTCACCGCTGTTGGGCCATCCGACGCTGCCCAGGTCGTTGCCGAGCATCCAGAACGCCGGCCAGATGCCCTGACCGCGCGGGATCTTGATGCGCGCCTCGAAGTGGCCGTACGCCTGCGTGAAGGTGTTCGCGGTGTTGAGCCGCGCCGAGGTGTACTGGCACGGCCCGTACCAGCACTGGAGCGCGGAGTCGGAGTTCTTGCGGGCGGTGATGACGAGGTTGCCGTTGCCGTCGAGGGCGGCGTTGTCGGTGCTGTTCGTGTAGTACTGCAACTCGTTGTTGCCGTTGCCGGTGCCGCCGGTTTCCAGGGTCCACTTGGCCGGGTCGGGGGCGGTCCCGGCGGCGCCGTCGAACTCGTCGGACCACGTGACGGCCGTGGGGGTGACCGTGTCGGTGGTGGCGGTGGTGGCGGCGTCGGCCCGGTCGGCGCCCGGTCCGGTGCCGGTGAGGACGAGGGCGCCGGTGACGGCGGCGGCGACCAGGAACGCGAGCCCGCCGAGCGATCGCCGGCGTGCGCGATGAGCAGCCATGGCTGAACACACCTCTGTTTGTGGGGGGTTGGTCGAGTGTGATGGTCGAGCATGGTCGAACGTGAGGATGCTACGGACGGTTCATGCAGCAACCAACTGCCCGTTCAACCCCGGGACCGCGCTTAAGGCCGGCTTAAGGCGGGCTTAAGCCGACGGGCGGCTACCCACTCCGCCCGAACCGCCCCAACTCCAGATGAGCCAGGCGGAACAGCACACTGGAGTAGACGAAGGTCGCGGCAGTGGCGACGGTCGGCACGACGGCCAGGGCGAGGACGCCGATCGGTCCCTTGGGCAGAGGTACGTCGTCCAGCGGATGCGGCGGGGTGAAGGGTTTGAAGGACGCGAACCACCAGGCCCACAGGCCGAGCGCCACCACCGCCCACAGGGCGGCCGCCATCTCCAGACGCCGCGCGCCGCGCAGCAGTTCCTGGACGTCCTCGGGAATTCCGTCGACCCGTTCGCCGGCCGTCATGCCTCTCCTCGGCTCTCTCGATCCTCCGGTGATCGCGGCCAGTTCACCACGGTTCGGCGGTCGGCGGCCGGGCGGCGGGCGCCGCGCGGGGCAGCGGTGCCGCAATGAACTGCCGTACCGATGCCGCGAGTTCGGCCGGTCCGGCGTACGTCGCTCGGTGCGGCCGCAGGTGCCCGCCGCGAGCAGTGCCTCGGTGGGGGCGTGGGGAACCGCCCGGCGCCGACAGGGCTGCCGGGTCGGCCCGACGTATGCCGCCGAGGGCCGACGTCTCCTCCCCGCACCCACGCGCCTCGTCCCCGGTCACGGGCCGGAGGCGGGGTGCTTTGCGTGCGATCCGGTGCACGGGTATTGACCTCGTGCTCCGTGGGCCTTTAGCTTCCGTCAACCCCAAATGTTTCGGACTGTGTTTCGAAACATTCGAGATCGGATGACGGGATGAGACTCTCCGCATGAGACCCCTTCGCTTCGCCACCGCGTCCCTGGCCGTCGCAGCCCTGGCCCTGCCGCTCATGACGGGTGTGGCCACCGCCGACCCGTCGCCCGACCGGGCGGCCGCACCGCACTCCAACGCCACGTTCGACCGGCTGCGCGCGGCCGCTCCCGAGGGCTTCGTCGTGGGCACCGCCGTGGCCGGCGGCGGCCACCACCTGTCGCAGGACTACCCGGACCCGTTCACGTACGACAGGGAGTACCGGAAGATCCTGGCGCGCCAGTTCAGCTCGGTCTCCCCCGAGAACCAGATGAAGTGGGACTACATCCACCCCGAGCGGGACCGCTACGACTTCGCCCAGGCCGACGCCATCGTGGAGTTCGCCGAGCGCCACGACCAGGTCGTACGCGGCCACACCCTGCTCTGGCACAGCCAGAATCCCGAGTGGCTGGAGAAGGGCGGCTTCTCCAAGGAGGAACTGCGCGCCATCCTGCGCGAGCACATCACCACCGTCGTCGGCCGCTACGCGGGCCGGATCCAGCAGTGGGACGTCGCCAACGAGATCTTCGACGACCAGGGCCGGCTGCGTACCCAGGACAACATCTGGATCCGCGAACTGGGCCCCGGCATCGTCGCCGACGCCTTCCGCTGGGCCCACGAGGCCGACCCCGCGGCGAAGCTGTTCTTCAACGACTACAACGTCGAGAGCGTCAACGCGAAGAGCAACGCCTACCACGCCCTCGTGCAGGACCTGCTCGCGCAGGGCGTGCCCGTGGACGGCTTCTCCGTCCAGGCCCACCTGAGCACCCGCTACGGCTTCCCCGGCGATCTGAAGGACAACCTGCGCCGGTTCGACGCGCTCGGCCTGGAGACCGCCGTCACCGAGCTGGACGTCCGCATGGACCTGCCGGAGAGCGGCGTGCCGACGGCGGAGCAGGAGCGGAAGCAGGCCGACTACTACCGGCGCGCACTGGAGGCGTGCCTGGCCGTCGACGGCTGCAACTCCTTCACCATCTGGGGCTTCACCGACAAGTACTCGTGGGTGCCGGTGTTCTTCGAGGGCGAGGGCTTCGCGAACGTCATGACCGACGACTTCGACCGCAAGCCCGCCTTCTACGCCCTGCGGGACACCTTGAAGGCGGCCAAGAAGGCCGAGAACCGCTGACGAGGGCCGAGTGACCGCTGACGACTGCCGAGGACGTCTGAGGACTGCCGAGGTCGGCTGAGGTACTGCCGCATACGTCTGAGGACTGCCGACGACGTCTGAGAGCTGCCGAGATCGGCCGAGGACTGCCGAGAACGTCCGAAGGCTGCCGAGGACGGCTGAGGGCCGCGACCCGTGGCCCGAAGCCGTCCCGGATTGCGCACTCCATGTCTCACATAGCGGAAGATTGGGAGCGAGCCATGGCGTCCGTGTTTACACAGGAGTAACACTGAAGGGTCGGCCGTTCCGCCGCGTACGACCCGGAGCGGCCGCTGTCCTGCGCGCGGCAATGGGGCCGAGCGCCCATCACCGGCCCCTGGCCGGTGTCAGCCGCGCCAGAAAGGGCCCCCGTGACCACACGACCCGACACGCACTCCACCCTCGACCGGCTGCGCACCGAGATCGAGCGGCGCAACCCCGCCGAACCGGAGTTCCACCAGGCCGCACGCGAAGTGCTGGACACGCTCGGACCGGTGCTCGCGGCGCGTCCCGAGTACGCGGAGCCCGGGCTGGTCGAACGCCTGGTCGAGCCCGAGCGGCAGATCATCTTCCGGGTGCCGTGGCAGGACGACAACGGCCGGGTCCACGTCAACCGGGGCTTCCGGATCGAATACAACAGCGCCCTCGGCCCGTACAAGGGCGGCCTGCGCTTCCACCCCTCCGTGAACCTCGGCATCATCAAGTTCCTCGGCTTCGAGCAGATCTTCAAGAACGCGCTGACCGGGCTCGGCATCGGCGGCGGCAAGGGCGGCAGCGACTTCGACCCGCAGGGCCGCAGCGACGCGGAAGTCATGCGGTTCTGCCAGTCCTTCATGACCGAGCTGCACCGGCACATCGGCGAGTACACCGACGTACCGGCCGGTGACATCGGCGTCGGCGCCCGCGAGATCGGCTACCTCTTCGGCCAGTACCGGCGGATCACCAACCGCTGGGAAGGCGGCGTCCTCACCGGCAAGAGCGCCGGGTGGGGCGGCTCGCTGATCCGTCCCGAGGCGACCGGATACGGCAACGTGCTGTTCGCGGAGGCGATGCTGCGCGTGCGCGGCGAGGACCTGGAGGGGCAGACGGCCGTCGTCTCCGGCTCCGGCAACGTCGCCATCTTCACCATCGAGAAGCTGGCCGCCCTCGGCGCCAACCCGGTGACCTGCTCCGACTCCGGCGGCTACGTCGTCGACGAGAAGGGCATCGACCTGGAACTGCTGCGCCAGATCAAGGAGGTCGAGCGCGGCCGGGTCAGCGCCTACGCCGAGCGCCGCGGCGCCTCCGCGCGGTACGTGCCCGGCGGACGCGTCTGGGAGGTCCCGGCGGACGTGGCCCTCCCCTCGGCCACGCAGAACGAGCTGAACGCCGCCGACGCCGCGACCCTCATCCGCAACGGCGTGAAGGCGGTCTCCGAGGGTGCCAACATGCCGACCACGCCCGAGGCCGTCGACCTGCTCCAGCAGGCGGGCGTCGCCTTCGGCCCCGGCAAGGCGGCCAACGCGGGCGGCGTCGCCGTCAGCGCGCTGGAGATGACGCAGAACGCCTCGCGCACGTCGTGGAAGGCCGAACAGGTCGAGAACGAACTGGCCCGCATCATGACCGACATCCACACGACCTGCGCCGAAACCGCAGAACGCTACAACGCCCCCGGCGACTACGTGACCGGCGCGAACATCGCCGGCTTCGAGCGGGTGGCGGACGCGATGCTCGCCCAGGGCGTCATCTGACCACGCCACCGCGCCCCCGCCCGGGCTGGTCCGGCCCCGAACCACGCCGCCCCGCCCGGGCCTTGACCCGTACGTCGTCCCGCCCCGCACGGGGGACCACGTAGAACCCCGACGCGACGGCGTACACGCCCCCGCGTTTCCCCGGACACCGGCCCCTGCGCCCCCGAGACGGGCCGGTGCCTAAGTCCGGATCCCCGGGCCCTGACCGCGGCCACCAACCCGGACACGTACGTCCACAATCCCCTGACCTGACTCGACACCAACGGATCCTCGCCGTAAGAGGGATCGGGGCGGGTGGGTGGTCGACCATACGATGAACGTCGACAAGGTCATCAACGGAAACCAGTGCACGGACGCGGCTCGTGCCGCGGAGAACGCGGGTATCCGGTCGAGCGGGTTCGCCATCGCCACGGGTGACACGGAAGTTGCTGGGCATCCTCAGTCGCGGTCGTGGCGAATGGGGCAGGGGGCTGAACGTGATCGTTTGTCCGGGACTGGCGAACGACGGGCCCGACCAGGTCGACCAGGTCGACCGGACGCGGGCGGCTCATCTGGCGCTGGACTTCGCGCAACACGTGCCGGACATCGAGCGGAACGAGATCGCGGAGCCCGTACTGGCCGCGTGCCTGGAGTACGTCGAGGCGGCTCGCGAATCGATCGATCCCGGCGAAGTCCCGCCCCGGCTGCCGGAAGCGAAGGAGCGGCTCGTCGCCCGCCGTGCCCGCTGGGAGGAAGCTCGTCGGCAGGTCCTGCACATCCTCGCGACCGAACCCGGCCCGCGCGGTGAGGCCGGGTGAGCACCGTGTCCGGATGGGACTGGGAAACCGGCGAGGGGCTGCTGGGCATCGACGACCCCGCGGACTGGGACGCCGCGTTCGAGCGCGGTGAGAAGCACCTCGGGACGGCGGCGATCGGCTTGGCCTTCAACTGTTCGCTGGAGGAGGCCTCGCCACGGATCGTCCGGGCGACGCGGTTGCCGGACGTCGCTCAGCGGGGGTTCGCGTTCACGGCGGTGGGCACCGCGGCCCGGCTGCACGGGAGACTGACGCCGGAGCTGTACGCGGCGCTGCGGGCGGAAGGCCCCGGGCGCAGGAGCATCGCCGTGAACGCCGTGGCCGACACGCTGACCTTTGTGCCCTTCGGGGATCTGCCGCCGTGGCTCAAGCGGTGGAAGGTCGTGTCGAAGGTGCTGGACAAGCTGGAGAACTGGCGGCTGGTGGCCGCCTGCGCGATCGACGACGCCCGGCGGGCCCTGCGCCGGCGGTGTTCCCGAGGAGGCTGACGGGCCGTGGTGGGAGGGGATCGGGGACCGGGCACGTACATCCGGGGCAGCATCGTCACCGGCCCTTGTTCCGGCGTCCCGCGCGGCCCCGACGCAGAGGCGGGCCGACCGTCGGTGCGGTGCCGCGTTTGATTCCGGTCGCCCCCGGGGTACTCTCTTCCGCTCGATTGGCCAGCCGCCCGCCCTCTGTGGCAGACTGTCCGAGTTGCTCGGTCGAGTGTTGATGCTGCGCGCCTCCCGCCGGGAGGACCGGAAGCGAGTCCCACAGTACTCGTCGTCCCTGATCAGGGACGGACGTACGGGAATCTTCCGGGAAGCGTCTGCGCGGCGCCGGCCAGGCACCCGGTGGGCCTTTCGCCCCCGGTCCGCGGTTCTGGTAGGGCCGTGTCAATCCCGCAGGGATGTTCGAACAAGGGACATTCATGTCAACGGGAGTGCGACACGCCCGACCGCGTGGGTCGGAGCGAAGGGGATCCTCACCGGGTTCCGGAGCGTAAAGAGAGACAGGACTACGAAGTAGCCATGGCGGGACAGAAGATCCGCATCCGGCTCAAGGCCTACGACCACGAGGTCATCGACAGCTCGGCGAAGAAGATCGTCGAGACGGTGACCCGCACTGGTGCGTCGGTCGCGGGCCCGGTGCCGCTGCCCACTGAGAAGAACGTGTACTGCGTCATCAAGTCGCCGCACAAGTACAAGGACTCGCGCGAGCACTTCGAGATGCGCACGCACAAGCGCCTGATCGACATCCTCGACCCGACCCCCAAGACCGTTGACTCTCTGATGCGACTCGACCTCCCGGCCGGTGTCGACATCGAGATCAAGCTCTGAGGCCGGTGATCTGAAGATGACCAAGCAGATCAAGGGCATCCTGGGCGAGAAGCTCGGTATGACGCAGGTGTGGGACGAGAACAACCGTGTTGTTCCCGTCACCGTCGTCAAGGCCGGGCCGAACGTCGTCACCCAGGTCCGCACGAACGACGTCGACGGCTACGAGTCCGTCCAGATCGCCTTCGGCGAGATCGACCCGCGCAAGGTGAACAAGCCCCTCAAGGGCCACTTCGCCAAGGCCGACGTCACCCCCCGTCGCCACCTCGTCGAGATCCGCACCGCGGACGCCTCCGAGTACACGCTCGGCCAGGAGATCACCGCTGAGGTGTTCGAGGCCGGCGTCAAGGTCGACGTGACCGGCAAGAGCAAGGGCAAGGGCTTCGCCGGTGTCATGAAGCGCCACAACTTCCGTGGCCTCGGCGCCGGGCACGGCACCCAGCGCAAGCACCGCTCGCCCGGTTCCATCGGTGGCTGCGCCACCCCGGGTCGTGTGTTCAAGGGCCTCCGCATGGCGGGTCGCATGGGCAACGAGCGGGTCACCACCCAGAACCTGACCGTCCACGCCGTTGACGCGGAGAAGGGTCTGCTGCTCATCAAGGGCGCGGTTCCCGGTCCGAACGGCGGCCTCGTCCTGGTCCGCACCGCGGCCAAGGGGGCCTGAGGTAACCGATGAGCACTGTTGACATCCTTTCGCCGGCGGGCGACAAGGCCGGTACCGTCGAGCTCCCCGCGGAGATCTTCGACGTCGAGAAGGTCAGCGTTCCGCTGATCCACCAGGTCGTCGTCGCACAGCTGGCCGCTGCCCGCCAGGGCACCCACAAGACGAAGACGCGTGGCGAGGTCCGTGGTGGTGGCAAGAAGCCGTACCGCCAGAAGGGCACCGGTCGCGCCCGTCAGGGTTCGACCCGCGCGCCGCAGTTCGCCGGTGGTGGCGTCGTGCACGGTCCCGTGCCGCGCGACTACTCGCAGCGCACCCCGAAGAAGATGAAGGCTGCCGCTCTGCGTCACGCCCTCACCGACCGGGCGCGCCACAACCGCATCCACGTCGTCACCGGCGTGGTCGAGGGTGAGACGCCGTCCACGAAGGCCGCCAAGAGCCTGTTCGGCAAGATCAGCGAGCGCAAGAACCTGCTCCTGGTCGTCGACCGCGCCGACGAGGCCGCGTGGCTGTCCGCCCGCAACCTGCCCCAGGTCCACATCCTGGAGCCGGGCCAGCTGAACACGTACGACGTTCTCGTCTCGGACGACGTGGTCTTCACCAAGGCCGCTTTCGAGTCCTTCGTCGCCGGCCCGAACAAGGCCAACGACAACGAAGGGAGCGAGGCCTGATGGCTGCCCGTCACCCCTCCATCGCCTCCAAGGCGGCCAAGAAGGCGAAGGAGGCGCGCCTCAAGAAGGCCCGCCGCCACGCCACCGAGGGCAAGAACACCGTCGTCACCCCGGCGAGCAAGGCGTTCACGGACCCCCGTGACGTCCTGATCAAGCCGGTCGTGTCCGAGAAGAGCTACGCGCTCATCGACGAGAACAAGTACACGTTCATCGTCGCGCCGGGCTCCAACAAGACCCAGATCAAGGAGGCCGTGCAGTCGGTCTTCTCGGTCAAGGTCACCGGGGTCAACACGATCAACCGCATCGGCAAGCGCAAGCGGACCCGCACCGGCTTCGGCCAGCGTGCGGCGACCAAGCGCGCGATCGTGACCCTCGCCGAGGGCGACCGTATCGACATCTTCGGCGGTCCGACCGCGTAAGCGGTCAGGATCGTTCGATATCGGACGAGGACTGAGAAATGGGTATCCGCAAGTACAAGCCGACGACTCCGGGCCGTCGTGGCTCCAGCGTCGCCGACTTCGTCGAGGTCACGCGGTCCACGCCGGAGAAGTCGCTGGTCCGTCCCCTGCACAGCAAGGGCGGCCGTAACAATTCCGGTCGTGTGACCGTCCGCCACCAGGGCGGTGGCCACAAGCGCGCCTACCGAGTGATCGACTTCCGTCGTCACGACAAGGACGGCGTGCCGGCGAAGGTCGCGCACATCGAGTACGACCCCAACCGCACCGCGCGCATCGCGCTCCTGCACTACGCGGACGGCGAGAAGCGCTACATCCTCGCGCCGCGTGGCCTGAACCAGGGCGACCGCGTCGAGAACGGTCCCGGGGCCGACATCAAGCCGGGCAACAACCTCGCCCTGCGCAACATCCCGGTCGGTACGACGCTGCACGCCATCGAGCTGCGTCCCGGCGGCGGCGCGAAGTTCGCCCGCTCCGCCGGCGCCTCGGTGCAGCTGCTCGCGAAGGAGGGCCAGATGGCCCACCTGCGCATGCCGTCCGGCGAGATCCGCCTGGTCGACGTCCGCTGCCGCGCCACCGTCGGCGAGGTCGGCAACGCCGAGCAGAGCAACATCAACTGGGGCAAGGCCGGCCGTAAGCGGTGGCTGGGCGTCCGCCCGACCGTCCGTGGTGTCGTCATGAACCCGGTTGACCACCCGCACGGTGGTGGTGAGGGCCGGACCTCCGGTGGTCGTCACCCCGTGTCCCCGTGGGGCAAGAAGGAAGGCCGTACTCGTTCGCCCAAGAAGGCGTCGAACAAGTACATCGTCCGCCGCCGCAAGACGAACAAGAAGCGCTAAGGACGGGTTGAGATGCCTCGTAGCTTGAAGAAGGGACCCTTCGTCGACGACCACCTGATGAAGAAGGTGGACGCGCAGAACGAAGCCGGTACCAAGAACGTCATCAAGACCTGGTCCCGCCGCTCGATGATCGTCCCGGCGATGCTGGGCCACACGATCGCGGTGCACAACGGCAAGACCCACATCCCGGTGTTTGTCACCGAGTCGATGGTCGGCCACAAGCTCGGCGAGTTCTCGCCGACCCGCACCTTCCGGGGCCACGTCAAGGAAGACCGGAAGTCGAAGCGCCGCTAGCAGGCGGGGTGCAAACGACCAATGACAGACACTGAAGGGACAACCATGGAAGCCAGGGCCCAGGCGCGGTACATCCGCGTCACGCCCATGAAGGCCCGCCGCGTGGTGGACCTCATCCGTGGCATGGACGCCACGGAGGCTCAGGCGGTCCTGCGTTTCGCCCCGCAGGCCGCGAGCGTGCCGGTCGGCAAGGTGCTGGACAGCGCCATTGCCAACGCCGCGCACAACTACGACCACACCGATGTCGACAGCCTCTTCATTTCCGAGGCCTACGTCGACGAGGGCCCGACCCTGAAGCGGTTCCGGCCGCGCGCCCAGGGCCGCGCCTACCGGATCCGCAAGCGGACCAGCCACATCACCGTGGTCGTCAGCAGCAAGGAAGGAACCCGGTAATGGGCCAGAAGGTAAACCCGCACGGGTTCCGGCTCGGTGTCACGACCGACTTCAAGTCGCGTTGGTACGCCGACAAGCTGTACAAGGACTACGTCAAGGAAGACGTCGCCATCCGTCGGATGATGACGTCCGGCATGGAGCGCGCCGGCATCTCCAAGGTCGAGATCGAGCGCACCCGTGACCGTGTGCGTGTGGACATCCACACCGCGCGTCCGGGCATCGTCATCGGCCGCCGTGGCGCCGAGGCCGACCGCATCCGCGGCGACCTCGAGAAGCTCACCGGCAAGCAGGTCCAGCTGAACATCCTCGAGGTCAAGAACCCCGAGACCGACGCTCAGCTCGTGGCCCAGGCCGTCGCCGAGCAGCTCTCCTCCCGCGTCTCCTTCCGCCGCGCCATGCGCAAGAGCATGCAGTCGGCGATGAAGGCGGGCGCCAAGGGCATCAAGATCCAGTGCGGTGGCCGCCTCGGCGGCGCCGAGATGTCCCGCTCGGAGTTCTACCGCGAGGGCCGTGTGCCCCTGCACACGCTCCGCGCGAACGTGGACTACGGCTTCTTCGAGGCCAAGACGACCTTCGGCCGCATCGGTGTGAAGGTCTGGATCTACAAGGGCGACGTCAAGAACATCGCCGAGGTCCGCGCCGAGAACGCCGCCGCCCGCGCCGGCAACCGCCCGGCCCGTGGTGGCGCTGACCGCCCGGCCCGTGGTGGCCGCGGTGGCGAGCGTGGCGGTCGCGGTCGCAAGCCGCAGCAGGCTCCCGCTGCCGAGGCCCCCAAGGCCGAGGCTCCGGCTGCCGCTCCGGCTGAGAGCACCGGAACGGAGGCCTGACCGACATGCTGATCCCCCGTAGGGTCAAGCACCGCAAGCAGCACCACCCCAAGCGCAACGGCATGTCCAAGGGTGGCACGCAGGTTGCGTTCGGCGAGTACGGCATCCAGGCGATGACCCCGGCGTACGTCACGAACCGCCAGATCGAGGCGGCTCGTATCGCGATGACCCGTCACATCAAGCGTGGCGGCAAGGTCTGGATCAACATCTACCCGGACCGCCCGCTCACCAAGAAGCCCGCCGAGACCCGCATGGGTTCCGGTAAGGGTTCTCCGGAGTGGTGGGTGGCCAACGTCAAGCCCGGACGCGTCATGTTCGAGCTGTCGTACCCCAACGAGAAGATCGCCCGTGAGGCGCTGACCCGTGCGGCCCACAAGCTGCCGATGAAGTGCCGGATCGTCAAGCGCGAGGCAGGTGAAGCGTGATGTCGGCCGGTACCAAGGCGTCCGAGCTGCGCGAGCTGGGCAACGAGGAGCTTCTGGCGAAGCTTCGCGAGGCCAAGGAAGAGCTGTTCAACCTCCGCTTCCAGGCGGCGACCGGTCAGCTCGAGAACCATGGCCGTCTGAAGGCGGTCCGCAAGGACATCGCGCGGATCTACACCCTGATGCGCGAGCGTGAGCTGGGCATCGAAACGGTGGAGAACGCCTGATGAGCGAGAACAACGTGACTGAGACGAACACTGAGGCTCGGGGCTTCCGCAAGACCCGTGAGGGCATCGTCGTCAGCGACAAGATGGACAAGACCGTCGTCGTCGCTGTCGAGGACCGCAAGAAGCACGCGCTGTACGGCAAGGTCATCCGCAGCACGAGCAAGCTCAAGGCCCACGACGAGCAGAACGCCGCCGGCGTCGGCGACCGCGTCCTCCTGATGGAGACCCGGCCGCTGTCCGCGACGAAGCACTGGCGCGTCGTCGAGATCCTCGAGAAGGCCAAGTAGGCAATTCCCGCAAGGGAATTCCAACAAGTACGCCTGCGGGGCATCCCTCGCAGGACAGTTCCGCCAGGCTCCGGGGGCCGTTCGCTCAAGCAGATGAGCGGCCCCCGGGGAACCGGCAGACAAACAGGAGATAGACGTGATCCAGCAGGAGTCGCGACTGCGTGTCGCCGACAACACTGGTGCGAAGGAAATCCTTTGCATCCGTGTGCTCGGTGGCTCCGGTCGCCGCTACGCGGGCATCGGTGACGTCATCGTCGCCACCGTCAAGGACGCGATCCCCGGTGGCAACGTGAAGAAGGGTGACGTCGTCAAGGCGGTCATCGTTCGCACCGTCAAGGAGCGCCGCCGTCCGGACGGCTCGTACATCCGCTTCGACGAGAACGCCGCCGTCATTCTGAAGAACGACGGCGACCCTCGTGGCACCCGTATCTTCGGCCCCGTGGGCCGTGAGCTGCGCGAGAAGAAGTTCATGAAGATCATCTCCCTCGCGCCGGAGGTGCTGTGAGCATGAAGATCAAGAAGGGCGACCTGGTCCAGGTCATCACCGGTAAGGACAAGGGCAAGCAGGGCAAGGTCATCGCGGCCTTCCCCCGCGAGGACCGTGTCCTGGTCGAGGGTGTCAACCGGGTCAAGAAGCACACGAAGGCCGGTCCGACCGCTCGCGGTTCGCAGGCCGGCGGCATCGTGACCACCGAGGCCCCGATCCACGTGAGCAACGTTCAGCTCGTCGTGGAGAAGGACGGCCAGAAGGTCGTGACCCGCGTCGGTTACCGCTTCGACGACGAAGGCAACAAGATCCGCGTTGCCAAGCGGACGGGTGAGGACATCTGATGACGACCACCACCACTCCGCGTCTGAAGACGAAGTACCGCGAGGAGATCGCGGGCAAGCTGCGTGAGGAGTTCTCCTACGAGAACGTCATGCAGGTTCCCGGCCTCGTCAAGATCGTGGTCAACATGGGTGTGGGCGACGCCGCCCGCGACTCCAAGCTGATCGAGGGCGCCATCCGCGACCTCACCACGATCACCGGTCAGAAGCCGGCCGTCACCAAGGCCCGCAAGTCCATCGCGCAGTTCAAGCTGCGTGAGGGCCAGCCGATCGGTGCCCACGTCACGCTCCGTGGCGACCGCATGTGGGAGTTCCTGGACCGCACCCTGTCGCTCGCGCTGCCGCGCATCCGCGACTTCCGCGGCCTGTCCCCCAAGCAGTTCGACGGCCGTGGCAACTACACCTTCGGTCTCACGGAGCAGGTCATGTTCCACGAGATCGACCAGGACAAGATCGACCGTGTCCGGGGTATGGACATCACCGTGGTCACCACGGCGACCAACGACGAAGAGGGCCGCGCCCTTCTCCGTCACCTCGGCTTCCCGTTCAAGGAGGCGTGAGCGAGATGGCGAAGAAGGCTCTCATCGCGAAGGCTGCTCGCAAGCCCAAGTTCGGTGTGCGTGGCTACACCCGCTGCCAGCGCTGCGGTCGTCCGCACTCCGTGTACCGCAAGTTCGGCCTGTGCCGCGTGTGCCTTCGTGAGATGGCTCACCGTGGCGAGCTGCCGGGCGTGACCAAGAGCTCCTGGTAATCCGGGTAATTCCGGACTCCCAGGGCTCTCGGTAAGCAATGGGAACGGCGGGAGGCCCGCTCCGCATGGCTTAGGCTTGCGGGGTTGGGCACCTGCCGTGCCCGTACGACTTACTACGCCGTAGGTCCACCGCGCCGCACCCGTCCCGTCTCGGATCGGGGAGAGGGATGGCGCACCAGGAAACCCCGGCGAGAGAGGCCGAAGGCCAATTCATGACCATGACTGATCCGATCGCAGACATGCTTACGCGTCTGCGGAACGCGAACTCGGCGTACCACGACTCCGTGGCGATGCCGCACTCGAAGATCAAGTCGCACATCGCGGAGATCCTCCAGCAGGAGGGCTTCATCACGGGCTGGAAGGTCGAGGACGCCGAGGTCGGCAAGAACCTCGTCCTGGAGCTGAAGTTCGGCCCCAACCGTGAGCGCTCCATCGCGGGCATCAAGCGGATCTCCAAGCCCGGTCTCCGGGTGTACGCGAAGTCCACCAACCTGCCGAAGGTGCTCGGCGGCCTCGGCGTGGCGATCATCTCCACGTCGCACGGGCTCCTCACCGACAAGCAGGCCGGCAAGAAGGGCGTGGGTGGGGAAGTCCTCGCCTACGTCTGGTAGCGGAAGGGAACGGAGGAAACAGCTATGTCGCGCATCGGCAAGCTCCCCATCGCGGTTCCCGCCGGCGTGGACGTCACCATCGACGGCCGTACGGTCGCGGTCAAGGGCCCCAAGGGCTCGCTGACCCACACCGTCGTGGCGCCGATCGAGATCGCCAAGGGTGAGGACGGCGTTCTGAACGTCACCCGCCCCAACGACGAGCGTCAGAACAAGGCCCTGCACGGCCTGTCCCGCACGCTGGTGGCGAACATGATCACCGGCGTGACCCAGGGTTACGTGAAGAAGCTCGAGATCAGCGGTGTCGGTTACCGCGTTGTCGCCAAGGGTTCGAACCTGGAGTTCTCCCTCGGCTACAGCCACCCGATCACGGTCGAGGCGCCCGAGGGCATCACCTTCAAGGTGGAGAGCCCCACCCGCTTCTCGGTCGAGGGCATCGACAAGCAGAAGGTCGGCGAGGTTGCGGCCAACATCCGCAAGCTGCGCAAGCCCGACCCGTACAAGGCCAAGGGCGTCAAGTACGAGGGCGAAGTCATCCGCCGCAAGGTCGGAAAGGCGGGTAAGTAAGCCATGGCATACGGGCAGAAGATCCTCAAGGGCGACGCCTACAAGCGTGCTGCGATCAAGCGTCGTCACATCCGGATCCGCAAGAAGGTCGCCGGCACCGCCGAGCGTCCTCGCCTGGTCGTGACTCGTTCCAACCGCCACATCGTGGCGCAGGTGATCGACGACCTGAAGGGCCACACCGTGGCGTCGGCGTCCACCCTGGACGCGTCGATCCGCGGCGGCGAGGGCGACAAGTCCACGCAGGCCAAGCAGGTCGGCGCCCTGGTCGCCGAGCGCGCCAAGGCCGCCGGTGTCGAGGCCGTCGTGTTCGACCGTGGTGGCAACCAGTACGCCGGGCGCATCGCCGCTCTGGCGGACGCCGCCCGCGAAGCCGGTCTGAAGTTCTGAGCCGGTTCCGTAGCTAGCGGAAACAGAGAGAGGTAATTCCAATGGCTGGACCCCAGCGCCGCGGTGGCGGTGCCGGTGGCGGCGAGCGGCGGGACCGGAAGGGCCGTGACGGCGGCGCAGCTGCCGCCGAGAAGACCGCGTACGTTGAGCGCGTCGTCGCGATCAACCGCGTCGCCAAGGTTGTGAAGGGTGGTCGTCGCTTCAGCTTCACCGCGCTGGTCGTGGTGGGCGACGGTGACGGCACCGTGGGTGTCGGATACGGCAAGGCCAAGGAGGTGCCGGCCGCCATCGCCAAGGGCGTTGAGGAGGCCAAGAAGCACTTCTTCAAGGTCCCGCGTATCCAGGGCACCATCCCGCACCCGATCCAGGGTGAGAAGGCTGCCGGCGTCGTGCTGCTCAAGCCCGCGTCGCCCGGTACCGGTGTGATCGCCGGTGGTCCGGTGCGCGCCGTGCTCGAGTGCGCCGGTATCCACGACGTGCTGTCGAAGTCGCTCGGCTCCGACAACGCCATCAACATCGTGCACGCGACCGTGGAGGCCCTCAAGGGCCTGCAGCGTCCCGAGGAGATCGCGGCCCGCCGTGGTCTGCCGCTCGAGGACGTCGCCCCCGCGGCTCTTCTCCGTGCGCGTGCCGGGGCGGGTGTGTGATCATGGCGCAGCTCAAGATCACGCAGGTCAAGTCCTACATCGGCAGCAAGCAGAACCACCGTGACACCCTGCGTTCGCTTGGCCTGAAGAAGGTCAACGACGTGGTCGTCAAGGAGGACCGCCCCGAGTTCCGCGGCATGGTGCACACCGTCCGCCACCTCGTGACGGTCGAGGAGGTCGACTGATCATGGCGGAGAACAACCCGCTCAAGATCCACAACCTCCGTCCCGCCCCGGGCGCCAAGACCGCCAAGACCCGTGTCGGTCGTGGTGAGGCGTCGAAGGGTAAGACGGCCGGTCGTGGTACGAAGGGCACCAAGGCCCGTTACCAGGTTCCGGAGCGCTTCGAGGGTGGCCAGATGCCGCTGCACATGCGCCTCCCGAAGCTGAAGGGCTTCAAGAACCCGTTCAAGACCGAGTACCAGGTCGTCAACCTGGACAAGCTCGCCTCCCTCTACCCCGAGGGCGGAGAGGTCACGGTCGAGGACCTGGTCGCCAAGGGTGCCGTGCGCAAGAACAGCCTCGTCAAGGTCCTGGGCCAGGGCGAGATCTCCGTGGCGCTGCAGGTGACGGTCGACGCCGTCTCCGGCTCCGCCAAGGAGAAGATCACCGCCGCCGGCGGTACCGTCACCGAGCTCGTCTGACCCCGTCAGGTGTCTCGATGACGTAGAGCGATCCCGACCGGGGATACCCCACAAATGGGGTATCCCCGGTTGGTCGTTCCTAGGGCGGCAGTCTCGCCGGTAAGGTGGCCTGCGCTGCCCGATTACCTCGGGCGCCCCACGCGGGGCACTCAGGGCGGCAGTTGACCGTTACGTAATCGTCCTTAGTCGGAATCTCAAGACCGTCACCCTTGACGCAGTTGCGCGGGGGGTCGCAGGAGGCACCGTGCTCACCGCGTTCGCCCGGGCGTTCAAGACGCCCGACCTGCGCAAGAAGCTGCTCTTCACGCTCGGCATCATCGTGGTGTACCGGGTCGGTACGCACATCCCGATCCCGGGTGTCGACTACCGGAACGTCCAGACCTGTATCGACGCGGCCCAGGCGAACCAGGGCCTCTTCGGTCTGGTGAACATGTTCAGTGGCGGCGCGCTGCTCCAGATCACGGTCTTCGCGCTGGGCATCATGCCCTACATCACGGCGAGCATCATTCTGCAGCTGCTGACCGTGGTGATTCCGCGCCTGGAAGCCCTCAAGAAGGAGGGCCAGGCCGGCACGGCGAAGATCACGCAGTACACCCGTTACCTGACGGTCGCGCTCGCCATCCTGCAGGGTACCGGCCTGGTGGCCACCGCCCGCAGCGGCGCCCTCTTCCAGGGCTGCCCGGTCGCGAGCCAGATCGTCCCGGACCAGTCGATCTTCGTGACCATCACCATGGTCATCACCATGACCGCCGGTACGGCCGTCGTCATGTGGCTCGGTGAGCTCATCACCGACCGCGGCATCGGCAACGGCATGTCGATCCTGATGTTCATCTCGATCGCCGCGACCTTCCCCTCCGCCCTGTGGGCCATCAAGGAGCAGGGCAGCCTCGCGGACGGCTGGATCGAGTTCGGCACCGTCATCGCCGTGGGCCTGGTCATGGTCGGCCTGGTCGTCTTCGTCGAGCAGGCGCAGCGCAGGATCCCCGTCCAGTACGCGAAGCGCATGATCGGCCGTCGTTCCTACGGCGGTACGTCCACGTACATCCCGCTCAAGGTGAACCAGGCGGGTGTGATTCCCGTCATCTTCGCCTCGTCGCTGCTCTACATCCCGGCCCTCATCGCGCAGTTCTCCAGCGGCACCTCGGGTTGGAAGACCTGGATCGAGGCGCACCTGGTGAAGGGCGACCACCCGATTTACGTCAGCTTGTACTTCTTGCTCATCGTTTTCTTCGCGTTCTTCTACGTGGCGATCTCCTTCAACCCCGAGGAAGTCGCCGACAACATGAAGAAGTATGGTGGCTTCATCCCGGGCATCCGGGCTGGCCGACCGACCGCTGAGTACCTGAGCTACGTGCTCAACCGGATCACCTGGCCGGGTTCGCTGTACTTGGGTCTGATCGCTCTCGTACCGACGATGGCGTTGGTTGGTTTCGGGGCAAACCAGAACTTCCCCTTCGGCGGCACCAGCATCCTGATCATCGTGGGTGTGGGCCTCGAGACGGTGAAGCAGATCGAGAGCCAGCTCCAGCAGCGCAATTACGAAGGGTTCCTCCGCTGATGCGAATCGTCCTCGTCGGGCCGCCGGGTGCTGGGAAGGGCACACAGGCCACCCGCCTTGCCGAGAAACTGCGCATCCCGCACATCTCCACGGGCGACCTGTTCCGCGCCAACATCAGCCGGCAGACCGAGCTCGGGAAGCTCGCCAAGTCCTACATGGACGCCGGCAACCTGGTTCCGGACGAGGTCACCATCGCCATGGCCAAGGACCGCATGGAGCAGCCCGACGCCGAGGGCGGCTTCCTGCTGGACGGTTTCCCGCGCAACGTGTCGCAGGCCGAGGCGCTGGACGAGCTGCTGACGACCGAGGGCATCACGCTGGACGCGGTCCTCGACCTGGAAGCCCCCGAGGAAGAGGTCGTCAAGCGGATCGCCGGTCGGCGGATCTGCCGCAAGGACTCCGCGCACGTCTTCCACGCGACGTACAGCCCGCCGAAGCAGGACGGTGTCTGCGACATCTGCGGCGGTGAGCTGTACCAGCGCGACGACGACTCCGAGGAGACCGTCCGGACGCGGCTGGAGGTCTACCACACGCAGACCGAGCCGATCATCGACTACTACAAGGCGCAGGGCCTGGTCGTCACCATCTCCGCGATGGGCGCCGTCGACGAGGTCACCGGGCGGGCGCTGGAGGCGCTGAAGCGCGAGCAGTAGGTCTACGTGACGGCAGCCGCGGCTCCTTTCGGGGGGCCGCGGCTGCGGCGTGGCGGGGGTGTGTCGCGCGGCCCGGCGCCGACGAGGCGTCGCCGTCGCCGCGTGCGCCCGCGCCGTCCCGGGTGTCTCCCGGGCCCTCACGGCAGGGGGAGCACGTCCGCCCGCGGCGGGCCCGGCTCCGGCCCGTATCGTGGGAAGCGTTCGTTTCCGTTCTCCGGTCCAAGAAAGGCCGTCGTCCCCATGGTGCAGATCAAGAGCCCCGAGCAGATCGCCAAGATGCGTGAGGCGGGGCTGGTCGTCGCCGCCATCCACGCGGCCACCCGTGAGGCCGCAGTGCCCGGGGCCACGACGAAGGACCTGGACCAGGTGGCCCGCAAGGTGCTCGCCGAGCACAACGCCAAGCCGAACTTCCTCGGCTACGGCGGTTTCCCGGCCACCATCTGCACCTCCGTGAACGAGGTCGTCGTCCACGGCATCCCCTCCGACGACGTGGTCCTCAAGGACGGCGACGTCATCTCCATCGACTGCGGCGCGATCGTCGACGGCTGGCACGGCGACGCCGCCTACACCGCGTTCGTGGGGTCCGGTCACTCCCCGGAGCTGGTCGAGCTGTCCCGGGTGACCGAGGAGTCGATGTGGGCCGGCATCGCGGCCATGAAGCAGGGCAACCGGCTCGTGGACGTCTCCCGTGCCATCGAGACGTACATCCGCCGCCAGCCGAAGCCGGGCGGCGGCAAGTACGGGATCATCGAGGACTACGGCGGCCACGGCATCGGCACCGAGATGCACATGGACCCGCACCTGCTGAACTACGTCGACCGCCGCCGCGGCAAGGGCCCCAAGCTGGTTCCGGGCTTCTGCCTGGCCATCGAGCCGATGGTCTCGCTGGGCACCCCGCGCACCGAGGTCCTGGAGGACGACTGGACGGTCGTCACCACCGACGGCACCTGGTCCTCCCACTGGGAGCACTCCGTCGCCCTGACCGAGCAGGGCCCGCTGGTCCTCACGGCTCCCGACGGCGGCAGGGCCAAGCTGGCCGAGCTGGGCGTCACGGCGGCGCCGGATCCGCTCGGTTAAGGATCAGCCGGGTGGGGCAGACTTCCCCGATTCGTCTTTCCGGGTGCGCTGACGTAGACTGACTCGTCGGCTCTTGTGCACCCGCATGCCTGCATGTACTCAACACGGTGCACGCGCGGAGTCGATCAAGGTAGTCGATTCGAAGGGCGAAGCGTGGCCAAGAAGCAAGGTGCCATCGAGATCGAGGGCACTGTCGTCGAGTCTCTTCCGAACGCCATGTTCAAGGTCGAGCTCCAGAACGGCCACCAGGTCCTGGCACACATCAGCGGCAAGATGCGCATGCACTACATCCGCATCCTCCCTGACGACCGGGTCGTGGTGGAGCTCTCTCCGTACGACCTGACGCGTGGCCGGATCGTCTACCGGTACAAGTAGATCTTGCCCGCGCCCCGGCTCGCCGGGGCGGTGGCACTGACCCGGAGAACCTCACATCCCATGAAGGTCAAGCCGAGCGTCAAGAAGATCTGCGACAAGTGCAGGGTGATCCGCCGTCACGGCCGGGTCATGATCATCTGCGAGAACCCGCGCCACAAGCAGCGCCAGGGCTGACCGCAGCACGATCGACCCTCTGCGACTTCCGCAGAACTTCGCGCGACGCGAGCAACATGTTCATACGCAGGGCCCGAGCCGTACGGCTCGACACCCCCGGCTCGGAGGCTGGGGACCCAGTTCGTACCTGGTACGGCGGCTGGGAGCCGGTCCTGTGGAAGACCTCCGACAATCAACTGGAGCCATTGAATGGCACGCGTTTCCGGTGTTGACATCCCGCGCGAAAAGCGCGTGGAGATCGCCCTCACCTACGTGTTCGGCATCGGCCGGACCCTTTCGCAGCAGACGCTGGCCGCCACCGGCGTCGACCCGAACACCCGCGTTCGCGACCTCTCCGAGGAGCAGCTCGTCGCGATCCGCGAGTACGTCGACAACAACATCAAGACCGAGGGTGACCTCCGTCGCGAGATCCAGGCCGACATCCGCCGCAAGGTCGAGATCGGCACCTACCAGGGTCTGCGTCACCGTCGCGGTCTGCCCGTCCGCGGTCAGCGCACCAGCACCAACGCGCGTACCCGCAAGGGCCCGCGTCGCGCCATCGCCGGCAAGAAGAAGCCGGGCAAGAAGTAGTCCGCAGCGGACCTCTGTCCACGGTCTTCGCTGTAGGACCGACCACCTCCCGTAGGAGTTACAGATGCCCCCCAAGGGTCGTCAGGGCGCTGCCAAGAAGGTGCGCCGCAAGGAAAAGAAGAACGTCGCTCACGGCCACGCGCACATCAAGAGCACGTTCAACAACACGATCGTCTCGATCACGGACCCGTCCGGCAACGTGATCTCCTGGGCCTCCGCCGGCCACGTCGGCTTCAAGGGCTCCCGGAAGTCCACGCCGTTCGCCGCGCAGATGGCCGCCGAGTCGGCCGCCCGCCGCGCCCAGGAGCACGGCATGCGCAAGGTCGACGTGTTCGTCAAGGGCCCGGGCTCCGGTCGTGAGACCGCGATCCGCTCCCTGCAGGCCACGGGCCTCGAGGTCGGCTCCATCCAGGACGTCACCCCGACCCCGCACAACGGCTGCCGCCCGCCGAAGCGCCGCCGCGTCTGACGCACCGGCTCGGTCGGTCGGCGCCCTGCTGGGGGTGCGGGGGTCGTCCCCCGCAATGTCACAGCACGGCTGCCGCCCGCCGAAGCGCCGCCGCGTCTGACGCACGGCCGCTTCGATCGGCTTCGGGTTCCGGGCGGTACGGCACGTAAGCGCCGTATCGCCCGTACCCTTGCAGTACCCGCACTTTTCACCGGGTGCGGTTTCCGTCGGACGTCAAATAGCGGGCGTCCACGAAAGAAGGATCTGATCCACACATGCTGATCGCTCAGCGTCCCTCGTTGACCGAAGAGGTCGTCGACGAATTCCGCTCCCGGTTCGTGATCGAGCCGCTGGAGCCGGGCTTCGGCTACACCCTCGGCAACTCGCTCCGCCGCACCCTCCTGTCGTCGATCCCCGGTGCCGCTGTCACCAGCATCCGCATCGACGGCGTCCTGCACGAGTTCACCACCGTGCCGGGCGTCAAGGAGGACGTCACCGACCTGATCCTCAACATCAAGCAGCTGGTCGTCTCCTCGGAGCACGACGAGCCGGTCGTGATGTACCTGCGCAAGCAGGGCCCGGGTCTGGTCACCGCCGCCGACATCGCCCCGCCGGCCGGTGTCGAGGTGCACAACCCCGACCTCGTCCTCGCCACGCTCAACGGCAAGGGCAAGCTGGAGATGGAGCTGACGGTCGAGCGCGGCCGCGGTTACGTCTCCGCCGTGCAGAACAAGCAGGTGGGCCAGGAGATCGGCCGGATTCCGGTCGACTCGATCTACTCGCCGGTCCTCAAGGTCACCTACAAGGTCGAGGCGACCCGTGTCGAGCAGCGCACCGACTTCGACAAGCTGATCGTCGACGTCGAGACCAAGCAGGCCATGCGTCCCCGTGACGCCATGGCGTCGGCCGGCAAGACCCTGGTCGAGCTGTTCGGTCTGGCGCGCGAGCTCAACATCGACGCCGAGGGCATCGACATGGGCCCGTCCCCGACGGACGCCGCCCTCGCCGCCGACCTGGCGCTGCCGATCGAGGAGCTGGAGCTCACCGTTCGGTCGTACAACTGCCTCAAGCGTGAGGGCATCCACTCCGTGGGTGAGCTCGTCGCGCGTTCCGAGGCCGACCTGCTCGACATCCGCAACTTCGGTGCGAAGTCGATCGACGAGGTCAAGGCGAAGCTGGCCGGCATGGGCCTGGCCCTCAAGGACAGCCCGCCCGGATTCGACCCGACCGCCGCCGACGCCTTCGGCGCCGATGACGACGCCGACGCCGGTTTCGTGGAGACCGAGCAGTACTGATTCGGCCGCCGGTCCGTTGTGGCTGGTCGCGCAGTGCGCCGCGCCCCTTACGGGGCGCGGGCCCTTCCGGCGCTTGAGAAGGCGACCGGATCTCCGACAGGCAACCGTCTGCTCGGATACTGACCCCGGTACCTGACACGGCCGGGGCAGACACACAGGAGAAGAACCATGCCGAAGCCCACCAAGGGTGCCCGTCTGGGCGGCAGTGCCGCGCACGAGAAGCTGATGCTCGCGAACCTCGCGAAGTCGCTCTTCGAGCACGGCCGCATCACCACCACCGAGGCGAAGGCGCGCAAGCTGCGTCCGTACGCCGAGCGTCTGGTCACCAAGGCGAAGAAGGGCGACCTTCACAACCGCCGTCAGGTGCTCCAGGTCATCACGGACAAGAGCGTCGTCCACACGCTCTTCACCGAGATCGGCCCGCGCTACGAGAACCGTCCCGGTGGCTACACCCGCATCACCAAGATCGGTAACCGCCGTGGCGACAACGCGCCCATGGCCGTCATCGAGCTGGTCGAGGCGCTGACGGTGGCTCAGGAGGCGACCGGCGAGGCCGAGGCCGCCACCAAGCGCGCGGTCAAGGAAGACGCCCTCAAGAAGGACGAGGCCGTCGAGGCCAAGGCCGACGAGGCTGCCGAGGCCCCGGCCGAGGAGTCGAAGGACGCGTAAGCGTTCTGCCGAGAGCTGTCGACCGGCGGCCGCGGCTCGCCGCGGCCGGCCGCGTAGTTCTCCGCGCCCCTTCAGGGCGTCGCGGGCCCGTTCCCTTCCAGGAACGGGCCCGCTTTCGTGTGGGTGAGAGGATCTCTGGGTGAGCGACGAAGTACAGCCCGGGTTCGTACGGGTGCGGCTGGACCTTTCCTACGACGGCACCGAGTTCTCGGGCTGGGCCAAGCAGGCCGGGGGCCGGCGGACCGTGCAGGGGGAGATCGAGGACGCCCTGCGGACCGTGACCCGGTCCGGGACGACGACGTACGAGCTGACCGTGGCCGGACGGACCGATGCCGGGGTGCACGCACGGGGCCAGGTGGCGCACGTGGACCTGCCCGCCGGAGTGTGGGCGGAGCACAAGGAGAAGCTGCTCAAGCGGCTCGCCGGCCGGCTGCCCAAGGACGTACGGGTCTGGGCCCTGCGGGAGGCGCCGCCCGGATTCAACGCCCGGTTCGCCGCGATCTGGCGGCGCTACGCCTACCGCGTCACCGACAACCCCGGCGGCGTCGACCCGCTGCTGCGCGGACACGTGCTGTGGCACGACTGGCCGCTCGACGTCGACGCGATGAACGAGGCCGCCCGCGCGCTGCTCGGCGAGCACGACTTCGCCGCGTACTGCAAGCGCCGGGAGGGCGCGACGACGATCCGCACGCTCCAGGAACTGAGCCTGGTGCGGGGCGAGGACGGCATCATCACGGCGACCGTCCGGGCGGACGCCTTCTGCCACAACATGGTGCGCTCGCTGATCGGCGCGCTGCTGTTCGTCGGCGACGGCCACCGCCCGCCGGACTGGCCGGGCCAGGTCCTCGCCGCGGGCGTCCGCGACTCGGCCGTCCACGTCGTACGCCCCCACGGCCTGACCCTGGAGGAGGTCGGCTACCCGGCCGACGAACTCCTCGCGGCCCGCAGCAAGGAGGCCCGCAACAAGCGCAGCCTGCCGACGGCGGGCTGCTGCTGAACCCGGCCCGCCGGCGGCGGCGTCACTCGTTCGCCGCCGCCGAGGCCTGCGCCTCGCCCCTGCGCCGGATCTGACGGAACGTGAACTCCTGAAGGTCGTCGCCGGTGGCGAAGACGGCCGTGTCCTTGGTCGTCACGTCCTTGCCGTCGGTGAAGCCGGCCAGGGTGAAGTAGGCGTAGCGGCCGTAGGAGTTGGTGGTGGAGCGGCAGACCGCGCCGACGCAGAAGTCCTTGACGCCGCCGCCCGACAGGGACTTGACGATGCTCTTGTCGTCGGCCTGCTGCTTGGCCCTGGTCGCCTGCGCCTCGGTGTCGAACAGGGCCACGCCGACCGTGACCGCCACGTCGTCCTTGGTGTAGGTGACGCGGATCAGGCGGGTGCAGCCGTTGTCGTCGAGGACCTTGGGCAGCGTGGCCTTGGCGGCCGACGCGCACTTCTCGGTGTCGGCGGTGGGGCCCTTCTTGTAGACCGTCTCACCCATGGTCAGCTGGGTGCCCGGGAAGAGGATGTCGGGGCTCAGCGGAGCCTTGTCCTTCTTCGCGCTGGCGATGAAGTCCTTCGGGTCCAGCGGGGGCGGGGCGCTGGTCGGGGCGAACGACGGGACGGTGCCCGTGGCGCTCGGTATGTCAGCGGTGCCGGGCAGCTGGGTGGAAGGGCCCGGCGAGGCCTCGTTGCCGCCGTTCGCCGAGACGACCGCCACCGCCACGGCCGCGCCTATCGCGACGGTTGCCAGGGCGCCGCCGCCGATGAACAGCAGCCGACGCCGCTTCGCGCGCGCCTCGGAGGCTTCGGCGAGCGCCGCCCAGTCGGGTGACTGGTCGGCGCCGCCGCTGTTCCACGGCTGCTGGGAATTCGGTTTCCAGGGATCCCACTGCTGTTGAGGTCCCCCCTGCCCAAAGCTCATGGGGCGCATCTTAGACGGGGCAAGGGGTGTGCTGGTCCGTCCCAACGGGCCTCGCAGGGCCTAGCGTTGCCCGCATGGTGACGGGCAAAAGCGACATCTCCGGGTGGTTGGTGCGGCCTGCGGGCGGGCCGCTGTGGTCCGCGCTCGCGGTCGTGCTGGGGGCGCTGACGACCCATACGGTGCTGGTGACCTCGGGCGGAGGGATGGACAACGCGATCGTCGTGGACGCCGCGCGGACTTGGCTGGCCGGTGGTTCGCCCTATGACGATCCGCACTTCCTCTACTTCCCGAGCGCGGTCCTCGCCGCCGTACCGCAGGCGCTGCTGCCGCGGTCCGTGCTCGACGTGCTGGTGCCCCCGGCGGTGACCGGCGCGCTCGCGCTGGGCTGGGCCTGCGCCCTGCGGCTGCACCGCGTACCGCTGCACAGCAGGCTCGCCGCCCTCGGGCTGCTGGGGCTCGCGGCCGGATTCGCGCCGTTCGGGCAGCTGGTGCGACTCGGGAACTGGACGGTGACGGCCGTGCTGGCGCTGCCGCTGTGCCTGCTGCTGGCGAGCCGGGGCCGGTGGGTGGCGGCGGGCGCGGTCGTCGGGGTGGCCGTGGCGTTCAAGCCGCTGCTCGCGCCGATGGCGCTGCTGTTCTGCTTCGCGCGCCGGTGGCGGGCGCTGGGTGTGCTGGTGCTCGTGCCGTCGGCGGCGTCGGTCGCGGCGGCGCTGCTGATGCCGGACCCGGCGGGCTTCCTCACCCGCACCCTGCCCTTCCTGCTGCGCGGCGACGACGCCTTCGTACGGCTCTACGAGGCGTCCCCGGCGGCGGTGCTGCCCCGGCTCGGCGTGCCCGGCGCCCCGGCCGCGCTGCTCGGCGTGCTCGGGGCGGCCGCGGGAGTGGTGTGCGCGTACCGGCGCTGGTGCGGGCCGGGGCCGCTGCCGGCGCGCCTCGCGGAGACCTCCGCGGCGCTGATGCTGTCGGCGTTCCTGGTCTCCCGCCCCTCCTACAACCACTACCTGTTGGTGGTCCTGCCGCTGCTGCTCGCCGGAGCGCCGCACCCCGGTGCGGTGGCCCGGCGGCCCTGGTTCTGGCTCTCGCTGGTTCCGCAGCTGCCGGGCGTGCCGTGGCCGTGGCTGGAGTCGGTGCGCCGGCGGGCCTTCCGGGACGCCGTCACGCTGTGCGTGCTGGCCGTGACGGTGGCGCGGCACTGCCTGCGGGGGACGAGGGAGGCGGACGGGCCGCGCGGGGCGCCCGATCCGGGGCGCGCACCCGTAGAACCCGTAGAATCGGTGTAGCCCACCGGGGACGGGCTCGTTTTGACCCGTCCGGCCGAGCGTGGGTATCCTGCATGTTCGTTGTGTGTAGTGGCTTACTCATTCTCACGTGAGGGGCCCTTACACCGGTCCACCGGGCCGATGACCAGCGACCAGCACGCGGTTTGCGTCACCGCTGTGCGGTCAGGGCTGTCGTGATCGTCTTCGGTGACCTTGTCAGGACCATTCACTGAAGAAGCGAAGGCTACGAACCGTGCGTACGTACAGCCCCAAGCCCGGCGATGTGACGCGCCAGTGGCACGTCATCGACGCTCAGGACGTCGTCCTGGGCCGTCTGGCCTCCACTGCGGCCTCCATCCTGCGCGGCAAGCACAAGCCCATCTACGCGCCCCACGTCGACACCGGTGACTTCGTCATCATCATCAACGCCGACAAGGTGCACCTGTCCGGCAACAAGCGGACCCAGAAGATGGCCTACCGCCACTCGGGCTACCCGGGTGGTCTGCGCTCCGTCCGCTACGACGAGCTGCTCGCGAAGAACCCCGAGAAGGCCATCGAGAAGGCCGTCAAGGGCATGCTCCCCAAGAACACCCTGGGCCGTCAGATGCTCTCGAAGCTGAAGGTCTACTCGGGCGACCAGCACCCGCACGCCGCTCAGCAGCCGGTGCCGTTCGAGATCACCCAGGTCGCGCAGTAAGTCCGGCCACCCCTAAGACTGAAGAGAATCTGAGGAGAATCGTGGCCGAGACCACTGCCGAGCAGCCGCTCGAAGAGCTTGACATCGACAGCTACACCACCGAGTCCGAGGTGCCCGTCGAGGGCGAGTACACCTCGGAGTCCATGGCCTCCCGCTTCGGCGAGCCCCAGCCGGCCGCCGGCCTGGGCCGCCGCAAGAACGCCATCGCCCGCGTCCGGATCGTCCCGGGCTCCGGCAAGTGGAAGATCAACGGTCGCACCCTCGAGGACTACTTCCCGAACAAGGTGCACCAGCAGGAAGTCAACGAGCCCTTCAAGGTGCTCGAGCTCGAGGGCCGTTACGACGTCATCGCCCGCATCGCGGGTGGCGGTGTCTCCGGTCAGGCCGGTGCGCTCCGTCTCGGTGTCGCCCGTGCGCTGAACGAGGCGGACGTCGACAACAACCGCGGCCCGCTGAAGAAGGCCGGCTTCCTGCGCCGCGACGACCGCGCGGTCGAGCGGAAGAAGGCCGGTCTGAAGAAGGCCCGCAAGGCCCCGCAGTACAGCAAGCGCTAATCGCAGGGCGCTCGCGCGTACTCCGAACGCCCCGGCGGCACGCCACAGTGCTGCCGGGGCGTTCGTTTTCTCATTGCCGTGGGCGTATAACGGCACAAGGTGCTCAAAGGCTAATGTGATCGGATGGTCGGGCGCTGTATGTGCGCCGATGCGGAGCCGCACGCGCATCGCGGCCGTCGAACACTCACCGGCTTCGTCAGCGGCACGACCGTCGGCCGGCCGGGCGGGCCCGGAGCCCCGGCGCGACCTCGGCCGGGGGCCCGGCACCGCTTTCGATACTGATGCTTCCTCAGGAGGACAAGTGGGACGACTCTTCGGCACGGACGGCGTGCGCGGTGTCGCCAACGCGGACCTGACGGCGGAGATGGCCCTCGGCCTGTCCGTCGCCGCGGCGCACGTACTGGCCGAGGCGGGCACGTTCGAAGGGCACCGGCCCACCGCCGTGGTCGGACGCGACCCCCGTGCGTCCGGGGAGTTCCTCGAAGCCGCCGTGGTCGCCGGCCTGGCCAGCGCCGGCGTGGACGTCCTGCGCGTCGGTGTGCTGCCGACGCCCGCCGTGGCGTACCTCACCGGCGAGCTCGGGGCCGACCTCGGCGTGATGCTCTCCGCGAGCCACAACGCCATGCCGGACAACGGCATCAAGTTCTTCGCCCGCGGCGGTCACAAACTCGCCGACGAGCTGGAGGACCGGATCGAGGCCGTGTACGAGGAGCACCGCACCGGTGCCCCCTGGGACCGCCCGACCGGCTCCGGCGTCGGCCGGGTCCGGGACTACGACGAAGGGCTCGACAAGTACGTCACCCACCTCCTCGGCGCCCTCCCGAACCGCCTCGACGGCCTGCGGATCGTCCTCGACGAGGCGCACGGCGCCGCCGCCGCGGTCTCGCCGGAGGCATTCACCCGGGCCGGCGCCGACGTCGTCACCATCGGTGCCGAACCGGACGGGCTCAACATCAACGACGGCTGCGGCTCGACCCACCTGGACCAGCTCAAGGCCGCCGTCGTCGCGCACGGGGCCGACCTGGGCATCGCGCACGACGGCGACGCCGACCGGTGCCTGGCCGTGGACCACACCGGTGAGGAAGTCGACGGCGACCAGATCCTCGCCGTGCTCGCGCTGGCCATGCGGGAGCGGTCCGAGCTGCGCTCCGAAGCCGTCGTCGCGACCGTGATGTCCAACCTCGGCTTCAAGCTCGCCATGGAACGCGAAGGCATCCGGCTCGTGCAGACCGCCGTCGGCGACCGGTACGTCCTGGAGGAGATGAAGGAGAAGGACTACGCCCTCGGCGGCGAACAGTCCGGCCACGTCATCATCCTCGACCACGCCACCACCGGCGACGGCACGCTCACCGGTCTGCTGCTCGCGGCGCGGGTCGCCCAGGCCGGGCGTCCGCTGCGGGAGCTGGCGTCGGTGATGGAGCGGCTGCCGCAGGTGCTGATCAACGTGCCGGACGTGGACAAGTCCCGGGTCAAGACCTCCGCGGAACTCGCCGCGGCCGTCACCGAAGCCGAGCGGGAGCTGGGGGAGACGGGGCGCGTGCTGCTGCGGCCCTCGGGTACGGAGCCGCTGGTGCGGGTGATGGTGGAGGCCGCCGACATCGACCAGGCCCGGTCGGTGGCGGGGCGGCTGGCGGACGCGGTGAAGTCGGCGCTCGGGTAGCGGCGGTCGGGTAGGGGTGCTCGGCTAGGGGTGGTCGGCTCCGGGGGCTGCGGTTGGTGGGGGTCTGCGGTCCGGTGGGGGCGGGCGTGCGATGCCTGCGGCGCAGGGGTCCCTTCGGTGAGGGCTCGGGTAGCGCCTGCGGGGGTACGTGGGGCGGGGCCGGGGCGGAGGTGTCCGTCCTCGGACCGGCGCGGAATGGGGTGCCTGAAAAGCGTGGGGTGTTGACGCGCCAGTCGCTGCGGGCGGGCACCCCCGCCCCGGCCCCTTCCCGCCGTACGCGGCCGCGGGGAACGCGGACCCTTCGGGCTTGGTTCTTCTGCGCCGTCCGGGGTCCGGCTGTCCGTTCCGGGTGTCGGGGTTCTGTCCGGTGGCTTCGAGCCGTGTGCGGCGCGGGGAGTGCGGGCCCTCCGGGCTTGGTACTTCTGCCCCGTACGTGTGCGGTTGTGGGCGTCAGGTCGTGGCGCGGCGGCGCAGGCGTTCGTGCTGCTTGGACCAGAGGGACTTCTGGATCAGTAGGGTGAGGGTGCCGGCGATGATGATGCCGACCAGGTTGAGCAGCAGCTGCTCGCTGGAGCCCCACGTCTGCACGGTGTCGCCGTAGCTCAGGGCCACGGCGGCGTTGGCGGCGGCCGGGACCGTCGTCACCGAGATGGCGACACCGACCAGGGCGCCGGACTTGGCGGACGTCAGCGACAGCGTGCCGGCCGCGCCGGCCAGGACCGCCACCACGAAGGAGAACCAGTCGGGGGCGTAGACGAAACCGGTCTGCGGTCGGTCGGCGTCCAGTTGTTCCTGGCTGAACAGGCCGACCGCGTCCATGAAGAGGCTGAACAGGACCGTCACCGCCATCGCCACGGCGAAGCCCACCAGCAGGGCGATCAGCGAGCGCAGCGCGAGGCGGGGCCGGCGCTGCACCGCGGCGGTGGAGATGCCGGCCAGCGGGCCGAACTCCGGGCCCACCGCCATCGCGCCCACGATCAGGATCGCGTTGTCCAGCACCACACCGCAGGCCGCGATCATGGTGGCCAGCGTGATGAATGCCAGGTAGGTGACGGAGAGGGTCGACTCCTCGTGGGTCGCCTCGCTGAGGTGCTCCCACAGCACGGCGTCCGCGCTCTCGCCGGGCGCCTCCTTCTCGGCCTTGTCCGCCCGCTCCGACAGCGACAGGTCGATGTTCTCCACGGCGATGGAGCCCGTCGTGTCCAGGCCCAGCCGCTGCAGCCCGCTGAGCAGGTCGTCGGCCGCCTCCCGGGCCACGTCGCACAGCACGACGTCCCCGCTGGGATTGCGGGCCGCGCCCGGCAGCACACACAGATGCGTGGTGCCGATCGTGCCGTCGATCAGGCGGACCGCGGCATCGGTCTTCTCGGCCGGTGTGATCAAACGCAGGTGCAGCATGGCGGCAGCGTAGCGGTCACAGTTTCCGCAGGCTGAGCCGCTGGACCTTGTGGTCCTGGCCCTTGCGCACCACCAGCGTGGCCCGGCCGCGCGTGGGCGCGATGTTCTCCACGAGGTTCGGCTTGTTGATGGTGCGCCACATCGTGCGGGCGTAGTCGAGGGCCTCCTCCTCGGAGACCTGGGTGTACTTGCGGAAGTACGACGACGGGTCCTGGAACGCGGTCTCGCGCAGCCGCTTGAAACGGTTGAGGTACCAGCGTTCGATGTCCTCGGCGCGGGCGTCCACGTACACGCTGAAGTCGAAGTAGTCGGCGAGACCGACGCGGGTGCGGCCGTCCTTGCCGGGCAGCGCCGGCTGCAGGACGTTGAGCCCTTCCACGATCAGGATGTCCGGGCGGCGCACGGTGAGCCGCTCGCCGGGGACGATGTCGTAGATGAGGTGCGAGTACACCGGCGCGGTGACCTCGCTCTTGCCCGCCTTGATGTCGGCGACGAAACGCGTCAGGGCGCGGCGGTCGTACGACTCGGGGAAGCCCTTGCGGGACATCAGGCCGCGGGCCTGGAGTTCCCGGGTCGGCAGCAGGAAGCCGTCCGTGGTGACCAGCTCCACGCGCGGGTGCTCGGGCCAGCGGGACAGCAGCGCCTGGAGCAGGCGGGCGACGGTGGACTTGCCGACCGCGACCGAACCGGCGACCCCTATGACGAACGGTGTGCCCGACTGGGAGCCCTGCTCGCCGAGGAAGGTGTTCAGCGCGCCGCGCAGCCCGTCCGTGGCGCCGACGTAGAGGTTGAGCAGCCGGGACAGCGGCAGGTAGATGTCCCGCACCTCGTCGAGGTCGATGACGTCGCCGAGGCCGCGCAGCTGCTCGACCTCCGCGGCCGACAGCGGCAGCGGAGTCTTGTCGCGCAACGCGCTCCACTCGGCACGGGTGAGGTCGACGTAAGGAGTCGCCTCCGGCCGCTGCCGGTGGGCGCTCCGGGGCATCGAGGAGACCGGAGAGATCACAGTCCATTGTTAACGGGATTTGAACGGTGCGGCAGGTGTGCTGTGTCACGCCCGGCCCGGCCGGCCCGCTCGTGCACCGGTGGGAATTTCCGATTTCGGGCACGCGGAGGCCGTTTCGGGCGGCTGACGGACCGTAGGCTGCCGGGCATGTGCGGAATCGTGGGATACGTGGGGCAGCAGTCGGCGCTGGACGTCGTGACGGCCGGACTGAAGCGGCTGGAGTACCGGGGCTACGACTCGGCGGGCGTCGCCGTGCAGGCCGACGGCGGCCTGGCCACGGCGAAGAAGGCCGGGAAGCTGGTCAACCTGGAGAAGGAGCTGGCCGACCGCCCGCTCCCGGCCGGCACCACCGGCATCGGCCACACCCGCTGGGCCACCCACGGCGGCCCGACCGACGCCAACGCCCACCCGCACCTCGACAACGCGGGCCGGGTCGCCGTCGTGCACAACGGCATCATCGAGAACTTCGCCGCACTGCGCGAGGAGTTGGCCGAACGCGGCCACGACCTGGTCTCCGAGACGGACACCGAGGTCGTCGCCCACCTGCTCGCCGAGGAGTACTCCGCCTGCGCGGACCTCGCCGAGGCGATGCGGCTGGTGTGCCGGCGCCTGGAAGGCGCGTTCACCCTGGTCGCCGTGCACGCGGACGAAGCGGACGTGGTGGTCGGGGCGCGCCGCAACTCGCCGCTGGTGGTGGGGGTCGGCGACGGCGAGGCGTTCCTCGCCTCCGACGTCGCCGCGTTCATCGCGCACACCCGCTCCGCGATCGAGCTGGGCCAGGACCAGGTGGTCGAACTGCGCCGGGACGCGGTCACCGTCACCGGCTTCGACGGCAGCCCGGCCGACGTCCGCTCGTACCACGTCGACTGGGACGCCTCCGCAGCCGAGAAGGACGGCTACGCCTCCTTCATGCTCAAGGAGATCGCCGAGCAGCCGAAGGCCGTCGCCGACACGCTGCTCGGACGCATCGACGGCTCCGGTTCGCTGGTCCTGGACGAGGTCCGCATCCCGGCGAACGTGCTCCGCGAGGTCGACAAGGTCGTCATCGTGGCCTGCGGCACGGCCTTCCACGCCGGTCTGATCGCCAAGTACGCCATCGAGCACTGGACGAGGATCCCCTGCGAGGTGGAACTGGCGAGCGAGTTCCGCTACCGCGACCCCATCCTCGACCAGCAGACCCTCGTCGTCGCCATCTCCCAGTCCGGCGAGACCATGGACACCCTGATGGCGCTGCGGCACGCCCGCGAACAGGGCGCGAAGGTCCTCGCGATCTGCAACACCAACGGCTCCACCATCCCCCGCGAGTCCGACGCGGTGCTGTACACGCACGCCGGGCCGGAGGTCGCGGTCGCCTCCACCAAGGCGTTCCTGACCCAGCTGGTCGCCTGCTACCTGGTCGCGCTGTACCTCGGCCAGGTGCGGGGCACCCAGTGGGCCGACGAGATCCGCGCGGTGGTCCGCGACCTGTCGTCGATCGGCGGTGCGGTGGAGCGGGTCCTGGAGACGATGGAGCCGGTACGGGAGCTGGCCCGCTCCCTCGCCGACAAGAACACGGTGCTGTTCCTCGGCCGGCACGTCGGCTACCCGGTGGCGCTGGAAGGCGCGCTCAAGCTGAAGGAGCTCGCCTACATGCACGCCGAGGGGTTCGCGGCGGGCGAGCTGAAGCACGGGCCGATCGCGCTGGTCGAGGACGACCTGCCGGTGGTCGTGGTCGTGCCGTCGCCGCGCGGGCGGTCCGTCCTCCACGACAAGCTCGTCTCCAACATCCAGGAGATCCGGGCGCGCGGTGCGCGGACCATCGTCATCGCGGAGGAGGGTGACGAGGCGGTCGTCCCGTACGCCGACCACCTGATCCGCGTCCCGGTCACGCCGACGCTGCTCCAGCCGCTGGTCGCCACCGTGCCGCTGCAGGTGTTCGCGTGCGAGCTGGCGACGGCGCGCGGCAACGAGGTGGACCAGCCGCGGAACCTCGCCAAGTCGGTGACGGTCGAGTAGGGCCGGGACAGGGCGGCATGGGCCGAGACGGGCCGGAACAGGCCGGGACAGGGCGGCATGGGCCGAGACGGGCCGGGACAGGCCGGGACAGGTTTTAGGGTTCCCGCATGAGCATCATCGGAGTGGGGATCGACGTCGCCGAGATCGATCGGTTCGCGGCGTCCCTGGAACGTACGCCCGGACTGGCGCAGCGGCTGTTCCTGGAGAGCGAACTGCTGCTGGCCGGCGGGCAGCGGCGCGGCGTCGCCTCGCTGGCCGCGCGGTTCGCCGCCAAGGAGGCGCTGGCCAAGGCGCTCGGCGCGCCGGCCGGGCTGTACTGGACCGACGCCGAGGTGTGGTGCGAGGACAGCGGACAGCCGCGGCTGCGGGTGACGGGCACGGTGGCCGCCCGGGCCGCGGAACTGGGCGTGCGGTCCTGGCACGTGTCGCTCAGCCACGACGCCGGGGTGGCCTCGGCCGTCGTGATCGCGGAAGGATGACGATGCCGACGGCGTTCCCCGGCGTCGCGGCGGACCTGCCGGTGTGGGCCGAGGCATTCCTCGTCGTCGGCGCCGTGCTGACCGTGGTGTTCACCCTCGTACGACTGCTGCGCGGCCGCCGTCGTTGATACGGGGTGCGTGATTCGCTTGGACGGGGGTAGACGCGTGGAGCCGGTGCCCGGAACGGGCCGATCGAACAGGGAGGGCGAACAGTGACGTCGACGATGGCACGGACCGACCGAGCTCAGAGCGTGACCGAGCTGCCGGAGGTCGCCGAGCCCGGCCAGGTCGCGCCGCAGGACGCCCGGGAGCTGTCCAGGCAGTTCTTCCGCCGGCTTGCCGAGCTGGAAGAGGGCACGCCCGAGTACCAGTACGCGCGCAACACGCTGATCGAGATGAACATGTCCCTGGTCCGCTACGCGGCCGGCCGGTTCCGCAGCCGCGGGCCGGAGGAGATGGAGGACATCGTCCAGGTCGGCATGATCGGTCTGATCAAGGCCATCGACCGGTTCGAGCTGTCGCGCGAGGTGGAGTTCACCTCCTTCGCGATCCCCTACATCGTCGGTGAGATCAAGCGGTTCTTCCGGGACACCTCCTGGTCCGTGCACGTCCCGCGCCGACTGCAGGAGGCCCGGGTGCAGCTCGCCCGCGCCACCGAGGAACTGCGCAGCCGACTGGGCCGTACGCCCACGACCGCCGAGCTCGCGCAGCTGATGAGCCTGACCGAGGAAGAGGTCAACGAGGCGCGGATCGCCGCGAACGGCTACAACTCCTCCTCGCTGGACGCCACCATCGGCAGCGAACCAGACGGCGAGAGCGTGCTCGCGGACTTCATCGGCTCCGAGGACGCCGCGCTGGAACTGGTCGAGGACTTCCACGCCCTCGCCCCGATGATCGCCGAGCTGGACGAGCGGGAACGCAAGATCGTCCACTGGCGGTTCGTCGAGGAGCTGACGCAGGCGGAGATCGGCGAGCGGCTCGGCTGCTCCCAGATGCATGTCTCGCGGCTGCTGTCGCGCACGCTGAAGCGGCTGCGGGCGGGGATGCTGAGCACGAGCTGAGGCTGTCGGTCGGGTGCGGCCGGGGTCGCTGAGTGCGGGCTGGGTTGTCGGTCGGGTGCGGCCGGGGTCGCTTAGTACGGGCTGAGGTTGTCGGCCGGGTGGCGGGTCGCTGAGTGCGGGCCGGCTGTCGGCCGGGTGCGGGAGGGGTGCGGTGCTGGGGCGCCGCACCCCTCGCGTCGTTCGGTCCGTCAGCAGATCGACTGGCTGCTGTTCACCAGGCGGTTGTTGCGGAACGTCGTGTTCTCACCGCAGGGGCTCTCCCGGATCGAGGAGTCCGTCACCGTCAGGTTCTGGATGGTGATGTCCCTGTTGTTCGGGAACTCCGAGCGCGCCGCCAGACGGATCTCGCCGCCGCCGGTGACCGTGCCGCTCTGGGCGGCGAGGTTCACGTTGTAGCAGTTCTCGATCAGGATCGCGTTGTTGCCGGTGTTCGACAGCGTGATCCGGTCGATCGTCGCGCCGCCGCTCTCCGAGACGCAGAACACGCCCCGTCCGCCGCCGCGGGCGATCACCTCGCCCACCCGGATGTTGGTGGAGTAGGAGCTGCCGATACGGCCGTTGCGGTTGGCCATCCGGAAGGCGGCGTACCCGGTGCCGGTGCCCGCGTTCTCCGCGTCCACCCTGGAGACGGTGGCGTTGATCGTCTGGTTCAGCAGCAGGCCCGACTCGCCGACGTTACGGGCGGTCACCGTGCCGACGGTGAGGCCGTCGACGCCGTACGTCTCCACGGCGTGGCTGGAGGCGCCGGAGACGTAGACGTTGTCGATGCGCACGTTGCGCGTCCACTGGCTGGTGTCGCCGCGGTTGTCGATGCGGACGCCGAGCCCGCTCGACAGGCGCATGTCGATCTGGCCGAGGACCACGTTCTGCACGTTGCGCAGGAAGATTCCGTACAGCGGAGCGCCGGTGACGTTGAGGTGCTGCACCTCGATGTCGCGGGTGCCGCGGGAGTAGACCGGGGCCTGGTCGCCGGAGCCGCTGCCGGTGACGTTGATGGTGCCGCAGACGTCGAGGACCGTGTAGCTCGGCAGGGAGATGCGGGAACCGGCGGAGACGGAGCCCGAGCCGCGCACCACGACCCGTTCCTTGCTGGTGCGGCCGGAGGTCAGGCTGCCGATCGCCGCTTGCACCGCCGCGCGCATGTCGGTGCCGGTGTACACGGTGCTGCTGCCGCGGCGGGCGGTCCAGGTGCTGCCGCTCTGCACCGCCTCGGCCTGGTAGGAGCCGTCACCGCAGGCCGCGGCGCGGGCCGGGGCGGGAGTGGGGGTGGGGGATGCGGGGGTGGTGACGGGGGGTGTAGCGGCGGTGGTGGGTGCGGTTGCGGTGGGTGTGGTGGGGGTGGTGGCTGCTGTGGCGGGGGCGGTCAGCATGCCGGTGGCGGTGAGGAGTGCGGTGGCGCCGGCTGCGGCGAGGAGTGCGGCTCTGCGTCCCATGGATCCTCTGCTTCCGTGTCGAATCGATTCGACTGAATCGATTCATCCTGTGGGGGCCGGAGAGTTTGGCAAGGGCATGGCAAGGCGTCAAGCGGTGACAGGGTTCACCGGTACGGGAGTTGGCACACCCCGTACGGGACACTCGGACGCATGCGGACTGCGTACAGCGTGGAGACGGTCAGGGCGGCGGAACGGGAACTGATGGCGCGGCTGCCGGAGGGGGCGCTGATGCAGCGCGCCGCCGCCGGACTCGCCGCGGCCTGCGCGGACCTGCTCGGGCGGGTGTACGGGAGCCGGGTCGTCCTGCTCGTCGGCAGCGGCGACAACGGCGGCGACGCCCTCTACGCCGGAGCCCGGCTGGCCCGGCGCGGCGCGGGCGTCACCGCGGTGCTGCTCGCGCCGGAACGCGCCCACGCCGCAGGACTCGCGGCGCTGCGCCGGGCAGGCGGCCGGACGGCGGGCACGGACGGAGCCGCCGGGCTGATCGGGAACGCCGACCTCGTCGTGGACGGCATCGTCGGGATCGGCGGCAAGGGCGGACTCCGGCCCGAAGCGGTGCCACTGGCCGACGCGGCCGAACGGGCCCGGGCCGCGGTCGTCGCCGTCGACCTGCCGAGCGGCGTCGACGCCGACACCGGGGAGGTGCGGGGCGCGGCCGTGCGGGCCGACCTCACCGTCACCTTCGGCACCCACAAACCCGGCCTGCTCATCGACCCGGCACGGGAGTACGCCGGGTCGGTGCGGCTGGTCGACATCGGCCTCGACCTGCCGGCCGAACCCCAACTGCAGGCACTGCAGCACGCGGACGTGGCCCGGCTGCTGCCGGTGCCGGCCGCCGAGAGCGACAAGTACCGGCGGGGCGTCGTCGGCATCGCGGCCGGCTCCGCCCGCTACCCCGGCGCGGCCGTCCTCGCCGTGGCGGGCGCGCTGCGGGGCGGCGCCGGGGCCGTACGGTACGTCGGGCCCGCCGGGCCGTCCGTGATCGCCCGCTACCCCGAGACGCTCGTGTCGGACCGCGGGCCGCGGCACGCGGGACGGGTGCAGGCGTGGGTGGTCGGGCCCGGCGCCGGGGACGACGCGGCGACGGTCGCGGAGGTGCTGGCGGCGGAGGTGCCCGTGCTGATCGACGCGGACGGGCTGCGGCTGGCGGACGCCTCGGCGGTACGGGCCCGGCGGGCGCCGACGCTGATGACGCCGCACGCCGGGGAGGCGGCCGCGCTGCTCGGCGTCGAACGGGAGCAGGTCGAGGGCGGACGGCTGGCGGCGGTACGGGAGCTGGCGCGGCGGTACGGGGCGACGGTGCTGCTGAAAGGGTCCACGACCCTGGTCGCGGAACCGGGCGGAGGGCCGGTGCGGGTCAATCCGACGGGCACCTCGTGGCTGGCCACGGCGGGGAGCGGGGACGTGCTGTCGGGGCTCGCCGGGTCGTTGCTGGCGGCGGGGCTCCGGGCGGTGGACGCGGCGAGTGCGGCGGCGTACGTCCACGGGCTTGCGGGGCGGTTCGCGGCGGACGGGGCGCCGGTGGGGGCGCATGACGTGGCGGAGGGGATTCCGGGGGCGTGGCGGAGTGTCGTGCGGGGGTGAGGTGCGGGTCGGTGGGGGTGCGGGGTGGGGGTGACTGCGGGTCGGTGGGTGTCTGCGGGTGGTGGGGTGCGGGGTGGGTGTCTGCGGGTCGGTGGGGGTGGGCGTGGACGTGGGTGCCTGCGGCGCAGAGGGCTGTTCGGTGGAGGGCTGGGGTAGCGCCTGGGGGCGGTGGTGGGTCGGGGCCGGGGCGGGGGTATCCGTCCTCGGACCGGCGCGGAATGGGGTGTCGGAGGGGGTGAGGGCGTTGACGCGCCAGTCGCTACGGGCGGACACCCCCGCCCCGGCCCTTCCCGCCGTACGCGTCCGCCGGGCGGTGCCTCTTCCCGCCGTGGGCGTTCGTCGGGTGGTGTCCGTTTGTGCCGTGGGCGTTCGTCGGGTGGTGTCCGTTTGTGCCGTAGGCGTCCGCCGCGGGCCTCGTGTCCACGCGTCCGTGGGGGTGGGTGGGGGCTCTGAGAGACTGGGCGGGATGAACGAGACAGTTGCCCCGGAAGGCGCGGAGCTGCGGGCCCGTGCCGAGATCGACCTGGCCGCCGTGCGGGCCAATGTGCGGGCCCTGCGCGAGCGGGCGCCCGGCGCCGCCCTGATGGCCGTCGTGAAGGCCGACGGGTACGGGCACGGCGCGGTCGCCTGTGCGCGGGCGGCCGTCGAGGCGGGGGCGACCTGGCTGGGCACCGCCACCCCGCAGGAGGCGCTCGCGCTGCGCGCCGCCGGACTGCCGGCCGACGTGCGGATCATGTGCTGGCTGTGGACGCCGGGCGGGCCCTGGCGGCAGGCGATCGAGGCCGACGTCGACGTCTCCCTGAGCGGCATGTGGGCGCTGCGCGAGGTCATCGCGGCGGCCCGGCTCGCCGGAAGGCCCGCGCGCGTGCAGCTCAAGGCCGACACCGGGCTCGGGCGCGGCGGGTGCCAGCCCGGTGACGACTGGACGGAACTGGTCACGGAGGCGCTGCGCGCGCAGGCCGAAGGGCTGCTGCGGATCACCGGCCTGTGGTCGCACTTCGCCTGCGCCGACGAGCCCGGACACCCCTCCGTCGCCGCCCAGCTGGCCCGGTTCCGGGAGATGGTGGCGTACGCGGAGACGCGGGGCGTCGAGCCCGAGGTGCGGCACATCGCCAACTCGCCCGCCACGCTCACCCTGCCCGAGAGCCACTTCGACCTGGTGCGCCCCGGCATCGCAATGTACGGCGTCTCGCCCAGCCCCGAGATCGGCACGCCCGCCGACTTCGGACTGCGTCCCGTGATGACCCTGACCGCCGCGCTGGCCCTGGTGAAGCACGTCCCCGGCGGCCACGGCGTCAGCTACGGCCACCACTACGTCACCCCGGGCGCCACCACGCTCGGCTTGGTCCCGCTCGGATACGCCGACGGGATCCCGCGGCACGCCTCCTCCGCCGGCCCGGTGCTGGTGGAGGGCAAATGGCGCACCGTCGCGGGGCGCGTCGCGATGGACCAGTTCGTCGTCGACCTCGGCGGTGACGAGCCCGGGCCGGGCGCCGAGGCCGTCCTGTTCGGGCCCGGCGACCACGGTGAGCCCACCGCCGAGGACTGGGCGCAGGCCGCCGGGACCATCGCGTACGAGATCGTGACCCGGATCGGGAGCCGTGTGCCGCGCGTCTACGTCAACGCGTCAGGTGAATGAGGAACGGCGCGGGTAGATGCCGTAGGGACACAACCCCGGTGAAGAGGAGCGGTACGTGAGCGAGACCAGCGCGGGGGCCGTCGGCGGCGCGTCCGGCGGCGGCTGGCGGCGCGCCACCGGCGTCGCGGGCGTCGCGATAGGCGTGCTCGCCACCGGGGCCGCCGCGGGCGTCGCCATAGAACGCATGACGGTCGGCCGGGGCATGCGCCGCAAGGCCAGGCTCGCCCTCGACTCCACGGGCCCCTACGGCACCCTGCGCGGCACGCCCGGCAAGGCGTACGCCGACGACGGCACCGAGCTGTACTACGAGGTCGACGACGTCGACCCCGACCCCGCCACCCCCGCGCGCCGCCGCCGGCTGTTCGGCCGCCGGACCCCGGCCCCGGTGACCGTGGTCTTCTGCCACGGCTACTGCCTCAGCCAGGACTCCTGGCACTTCCAGCGGGCCGCGCTGCGGGGCGTCGTACGGACCGTGCACTGGGACCAGCGCAGCCACGGCCGTTCGGCGCGGGGCGCGGCGCAGGTGGAGCGGGGTGAGCCGGTCACCATCGACCAGCTGGGACACGACCTGAAGGCCGTCCTCGACGCGGCCGCGCCCGAAGGGCCGATCGTGCTCGTCGGTCACTCCATGGGCGGGATGACCGTGATGGCGCTCGCCGACCAGTACCCGGAGCTGGTCCGCGAGCGGGTTGTCGCGGTCGCCCTCGTCGGCACGTCGTCGGGACGGCTCGGCGAGGTCAACTTCGGGCTGCCGGTGGCCGGGGTCAACGCGGTGCGGCGGGTCCTGCCGGGCGTGCTCAAGGCGCTCGGGCAGCGGGCCGAACTGGTGGAGAAGGGCCGCCGGGCCACCGCGGACCTGTTCGCCGGGATCATCAAGCGGTACTCGTTCGCGACCCGGGACGTCGACCCGGCCGTCGCCCGCTTCGCCGAGCGGATGATCGAGGGCACGCCGATCGACGTGGTCGCCGAGTACTACCCGGCGTTCGGCGAGCACGACAAGACCGAGGCGCTCGCCCACTTCGCCGGCCTGCCCGTGCTCGTGCTGGCCGGCGTGCAGGACCTGGTCACCCCGAGCGAGCACAGCGAGGCCATCGCCGACCTGCTGCCGGACGCGGAACTGGTGCTGGTGCCGGACGCCGGGCACCTGGTGATGCTGGAGCACCCGGAGGCGGTCACCGACCGCCTCGCCGACCTGCTCACCCGCGCGGGAGCGGTGCCGGCAGGGGCTACCGTGGGTGGCTATGGAAGCAGCAGCACCGCACAACCCGGCTGAACCGTCCGCCGGCATCGAGCTGACCGTCACCTCCCCCGAGCAGATGCGCGAGCTGGGACGCCGGCTCGCCAAGCTGCTGCGGGCCGGCGACCTCGTCCTGCTCTCGGGCGAACTCGGCGCCGGCAAGACGACGCTGACCCGCGGGCTCGGCGAAGGGCTGGGCGTCCGGGGCGCGGTCACCTCTCCGACGTTCGTCATCGCCCGCGTGCACCCCTCGCTGGGCGACGGCCCGCCGCTGGTCCACGTCGACGCCTACCGCCTGTCCGGCGGGCTGGACGAGATGGAGGACCTCGACCTGGACGTCTCACTGCCCGAGTCGGTGATCGTCGTGGAGTGGGGCGAGGGCAAGGTCGAGGAACTGACCGAGGACCGCCTCCACCTGGTCATCCACCGCGCGGTCGGCGACACCACGGACGAGGTGCGGCACGTGACCGTGACCGGCCTCGGCGAGCGCTGGGCCGGCAGCGGCCTGAGCGGGCTGTCGGCCTGATCCGGCAGGCACCGCACCCGCCGGTACGTTCCGACAAGACGTCGGCAAAGTGTTGCGTTCGGCCTTCCGGCCGTGGTCACATGGTATCCAGTTCGTAGTTAGGTCTACCTAACTACGCCCGCCCCCGACCAGAGGAGGCGTCCATGCCGGCCGACCACAGCGCTCGTGACGTCACGGCGCGGCCCCAGCCGCCGGTGCCCATGCGTGATCTGCTCGCCGCCTGCGCCGCGGCCGCGGCGGTCTCCACCCCGCCCCGCGCCCCCGAACCCCGCCGCTGCGAGCCGGTCGAAGGGCAGCACCGCGAGGCCGCCTAGGGTCTGTCGTTTAGATCAGGTCGGCTGGGGAGACGCAGCGCTTCTCAGCCCACCCGAGCGGGGCGTGGTGCGTGCAGCTGCAAGGCGGAGGAGGGCGGCGACGCGGAGCGTCGACAACCGACGACAACGCAGCAGATGTGCGTGCCACGCCCCGCGAAACCGACATGATCCAAACGACAGGCCCTAGGTGTGCTGTCCCGGGACGTTGGTGACACGCGTGCTGGGTGCTTGAACAGGTGAGGGCCTTCTGGGTTCGGTGTGGATTGCGACATCTACGCCCGGCCGCAGGAGGCCCGCGTGTCCCACCGTAACGCCCCGCTGACTCCGACCGGACGGCTTCGCCTGGCCCGGTGTGTCGTGGACGAAGGCTGGCCGCTGCGGCGGGCCGCGGAACGCTTCCAGGTCAGCCACACCACCGCCGCACGCTGGGCGGGCCGCTACCGGCAACTGGGCCCGGCCGGGATGCTCGACCGCTCCAGCCGCCCCCACCACAGCCCGCGCCAGACGCCCGCCCCGGTCGAACAGCAGGTGGTGCGGCTGCGACGCGAACACCGGATCGGTCCGGTGCGGCTGGCCGCCCGTTGCGGCATCGCCGCTTCCACCGCCCACCGCGTCCTCGTCCGGCACGGCCTGCCCGCGCTCGCCGCCTGCGACCGGGCCACCGGCGACCCCGTCCGCCGCTACGAGCGTGCCCGGCCCGGCGAACTGGTCCACATCGACGTCAAGAAGCTCGGCCGCATCCCCGACGGCGGCGGCCACAAGGTCCTCGGCCGGGCAGCCGGCCGGGCCAACCAGGACCGCCGCAACGGCACCGGATACGCCTACCTGCACACCGCCCTGGACGACCACACCCGCCTCGCCTACACCGAGGACCTGCCCGATGAGAAGGCCGCCACCTGCGCAGCCTTCCTGCGACGGGCAACTGCCTGGTTCGCCCAGCAAGGCGTCACCGTCGAGCGCGTGCTGACCGACAACGCCTGGGCCTGCACCAAGAACACCTGGCGCCAGACCTGCCACGAGCTGGGCATCAGCCCCCGCTGGACGAGGCCCTGGCGGCCGCAGACCAACGGCAAAGTCGAACGCTTCCACCGCACCCTGCTCGCGGAGTGGGCCTACCAGCGGCCCTACACCTCAGACCGCGAACGCCAGGCCACGTTTCCCGACTGGCTGGACTGGTACAACTACCACCGACCCCACACCGGCATCGACGGCCAGACACCCGCCAGCCGCGTCACCAACCTGTCCGGACAGCACACCTAGGGAGGCGGTCGTGGGGACGGGGGACGGCCGGGTGCGCTCGGGCCGGAGGGGCCCGGTCAGGGAACGACGACGACCTTCCGGCCGATCGTCGCGAACTTCCACATCGCCGCGCCGTCCGCGCGGGTCTCCCGGATGCCGCCCGTCCGCTCCGCCGGGTCGAGTTCCGGCGCCGAGCCGTCGACCGCCGCACTGAACCCGATCACCGTGCCGTCGACGTTCGCGAAGCGCACCACGTGCTCCACCGGGACGCCGTCCGACCCCGTGACCGACCCGGACCGGGACGTGACCCGGTACGTGCCCGGCGCCGGGTCCACGGTGCTCGGGCTGACCCCGAACGTCCGCCGCACCTTCCCGCCGTCCTCCACCAGCCACACCCGGTCGTCGGCCAGCGAGTACACCACCCGGGTGCCCCGTCCCGAACCCGTGGGCAGGGCGGCCGGGTGGTCCTTGCCGGGGGCCGCCTCGCGGACGGCGGGCGCGGCGTCGGCGCCCGGACGCCGCAGGTCCGGCGGGACGTTCGCCGCCGCGCGGTGGCCGAGGAAACCGATCGTCGCGAGGGCCGCCGCGGTCAGCCCCGCCACGACCGCCGAGCTACTGCTCGCCACCTTCATCACCTCTGTCCCGATCGAAGCGGATATGTACGCACGTCGACGTGACCGTAGCAGTACGTGACCGCCCGACCGGCGCGGCCGTGGCCGGGCCGCAGGAGCCGTAGGCTGTTTGCGTGCTCTTGCTCGCTCTGGATACCGCCACCCCCGCCGTCACCGTCGCGCTGCACGACGGCGACGACGTCATCGCCTCGTCGAGCCAGGTGGACGCCCGCCGGCACGGCGAACTGCTGCTCCCGGCGATCGACCGGGTCCTCGCCGAGGCAGGCCTGAAACTGGACGCCGTCACCGCAATCGTGGCCGGCACGGGACCCGGCCCGTACACCGGACTGCGCGTCGGCCTGATGACCGCCGACACCTTCGGACTCGCCCTCGGCGTGCCCGTGCACGGTGTGTGCACGCTGGACGGCCTCGCCTACGCGGCCGACCTCCCCGGCCCCTTCGTCGTGGCGACCGACGCCCGGCGCAAGGAGGTCTACTGGGCGCGCTACGCCGACTCCCGCACCCGCCTGACCGAGCCCGCCGTGGACCGGCCCGCCGACATCGCCGAGCAGGTCGAGGGCCTGCCCGCGGTCGGCGCCGGTGCCCTGCTGTACCCGGACACCTTCCCCCGGGCGCACGAGCCCGAGCACGTGTCGGCCGCCGCCCTGGCCCGGCTGGCCGCGGAACGCCTCGCCGCCGGCGAGGAACTGCCCGCGCCCCGGCCGCTGTACCTGCGCCGGCCCGACGCCCAGGTCCCCAAGAACTACAAGGTGGTCACCCCCAAGTGACCGGAACCGACACTGCGGTGCTGCGCGAGATGCGCTGGTGGGACATCGACTCCGTACTGGAGCTGGAACGCGACCTGTTCCCCGAGGACGCCTGGTCGCGGGGCATGTTCTGGTCCGAGCTGGCCCACGCGCGCGGGCCGGGGGCGACCCGCCGCTACCTCGTCGCCCAGGAACGCGACGGCGACCGGATCGTCGGCTACGCGGGCCTCGCCGCCGCCGGCGCGGAGTCCGACGGCGAAGCCGGCCCGGTCGCCGACGTCCAGACCATCGCCGTCACCCGGGACCACTGGGGCACCGGTCTCGGCTCGCGGCTGCTGACCGAACTGCTGAAGGCGGCGACCGCCTTCGAATGCGCCGAAGTGATGCTGGAGTGCCGGGTCGACAACGTCCGCGCCCAGAAGCTCTACGAGCGCTTCGGCTTCGAAATCATCGGCGTCCGGCGCGGCTACTACCAGCCGGGCAACGTGGACGCCCTGGTGATGCGACTGACCGATCCGTCCACCACCGTGAGCCCGGCGAACCCCGGCGGCGGCAACGACAACGGCGTACAAGGAACCGAGATCCATGGCTGACGAACCCCTGGTACTGGGGATCGAGACCTCCTGCGACGAGACCGGCGTCGGCATCGTCCGCGGCACCACGCTGCTGGCCGACGCCGTCGCCTCCAGCGTCGACGAACACGCCCGTTTCGGCGGCGTCGTCCCCGAGGTCGCCTCCCGGGCGCACCTGGAAGCGATGGTGCCGACCATCGACCGCGCGCTGAAGGAGGCGGGCGTGAGCGCCCGCGACCTGGACGGCATCGCCGTCACCGCCGGTCCCGGACTCGCCGGCGCGCTGCTGGTCGGCGTCTCCGCGGCCAAGGCGTACGCCTACGCGCTCGGCAAGCCCCTGTACGGCGTCAACCACCTGGCCTCGCACATCTGCGTCGACCAGCTGGAGCACGGCGCGCTGCCCGAGCCGACGATGGCGCTGCTGGTCTCCGGCGGCCACTCCTCGCTGCTGCTGTCCAGCGACATCACCTCCGACGTGCGGCCCATGGGCGCCACCATCGACGACGCGGCCGGCGAGGCCTTCGACAAGATCGCCCGCGTGCTGAACCTGGGCTTCCCCGGCGGCCCGGTCATCGACCGGTACGCACGCGAGGGCGACCCGGACGCCATCGCCTTCCCGCGCGGCCTGACCGGCCCGCGCGACCCGGCCTACGACTTCTCCTTCTCCGGGCTGAAGACGGCGGTCGCCCGCTGGATCGAGGCGAAGCGCGCGGCGGGGGAGGAGGTGCCGGTGCGGGACGTGGCGGCCTCCTTCCAGGAGGCGGTCGTGGACGTACTCACCCGCAAGGCCGTGCGGGCCTGCAAGGACGAGGGCGTCGACCACCTCATGATCGGCGGCGGCGTGGCCGCCAACTCCCGCCTGCGGGCGCTGGCCCAGGAGCGCTGCGAGGCCGCAGGCATCCGGCTGCGCGTGCCGCGCCCCAAGCTGTGCACGGACAACGGCGCGATGGTGGCGGCGCTGGGCGCGGAGATGGTCGCCCGGAACCGTCCGGCCTCCGACTGGGACCTGTCGGCGGACTCCTCGCTGCCGGTGACCGACCCGCACGTCCCGGGCACCGCCCACACCCACGACCACGTGCACGAGAGCGCCGCGGAGAACCTGTACTCATGACGGTCGCCCTGATGTGGGAGGCCCGCGCGGTCCCCGGCCGGGGCGCGGACCTGCTGGCCTGGGCGCAGGAACACCTCCGGGAACTCCCCGGGCAGCCCCTGCGCCACGAGACCTTCCGCGCCCCGCAGGACCGGGTCCTGGTCATCACCTGGTGGGACGCCCCGTACGACGCGGACCTCCCCGAACTGCCGGAACCAGACGGCGAGTTGATCACGCGGGCGGTGCACCGGTGGCGGTTCGAGTCGCTGGGGACCGGCTGACTTCCGGAACGCACGGCTCTTCACGGCCGGTCCGCTGGCATCGCGGTTGCGGCAGGCAATCACAGCAGGCCGATTGGCGATCACTTTCGGACCTCTGCTTATCAGGTCCTTGACCGCCATGACTCCCTCCACGAAAGATCACCGGGGCTTCACCGGCTTCAAGCGATCTTCACAAGGGGTGGGGGACTGGTGTGCGCGCACGCACGGGCGTGATCGGACTGGCTCTACTGGCCGCGGTGTCGTTGCCGGGCGGTGTGTCTCCTCTCGCCGCAACGCCGGTGGCAGCCGCGGCCGGATGCACCGTGGGTCAGGAGACGGACTTCAACGGCGACGGGGTACGGGACATCGCCGTAGCGGACCCGGAGGCGGCCGTCTCCGGCCTGGGTGAGGCCGGAGTGGTTCACATCGTCTACGGCGGTGGCAAGGGCGTGACCTCGATCTCCCAGGACACGCCGGATATCCCGGGCGCTGCCGAGAAGGGCGACCGCTACGGCCACACCCTGGCGACCTACGACCACAACAAGGACGGCTGCACCGATCTGGTGGTCGGAATCCCTTACGAGGACATCGAGGACAAGGCCGACGCGGGTCTGGTCCAAATCCTGTACGGGGCGCCCGGCGGACTGACCACCGGGCCCGCCGTACTCGAGTTCCTCCAGGGCAAGGGCGAGGGCAACATCGGAAGTACCGCCGCAGAGGCCGGCGACTGGTTCGGTCACGCCGTGGCCGCCGGGGCGACCTCGTCCGGTGAGCCGTACCTGGTGATCGGCGTGCCGGGTGAGGACGTCGGGGCCGTCGTGGACAGCGGCATGGCCCACTACCTGCGGGGCAGTACGAACGCCGGGTTCACCCAGAACACCGCCGGTGTGTCCGGCGATGCGGAGGAGAACGACCGGTTCGGCTACGCCGTGGCCGCCTCACCGAACCACATAGGGGTCGGAAGCCCGGGTGAGGCCATCGAGGACCGCACCTTCTCCGGAGGCCTGCAGTTCCTCGAGCACGCGCTCAACTCCGGGGGTATCCCCACGCCGTTGGCAGGTGTCGAGCAGGACAGCCCCGGGATCAACGGCGCGGCCGAGACCGGTGACCAGCTGGGCACGGCGCTCGCAGCCGTCCCGTACCGCCCCTCGGGAGCCTCGTCCGCCAACGAGACACTGTTCGCCGTGGGCGTCCCCGGCGAGGACCTCGCCACCGGAGAGGACGCCGGGCGGGTCGTCACCCTGCGGGTCACCGGCTCCGGCGACGTGACCCAGACGGCCGACATCAACCAGTCCTACGCCGCCATCGACGACGTGGGCGAGGACGGCGACTACTTCGGACAGCACCTCACCGCCGTGAACACCGCGCCGGGATCGACCGGTACGGCCCAGACCGTCCTGCTGGCCGTGGGCGCCCCGGGTGAGGACACCGAGACCGCCGATGCCCGGGACGCGGGCGCGGTGCAGATCTTCCCGATGGTCGGTGAACCGGGCAGCGGGGACGTCTGGCTGGAGAAGGGCCGGCTCGGACTGCCCGGGCAGCCGGGACCGCAGGAGTACCTGGGCGTCGGCCTGACGGCCGACCGGCAACGTCTCCACCTGGGTGTGCCGTACGGGCCGGGCAGTGAGCGGGGTGTCTACGGCGTCCTGTGGACGAGCCTGCTCTCCGGCCTGCCGGACACGGTGAGCACCGTGCGTCCAGGCCAGGACGGTGTACCCGCCGGCGGACGCGCCTTCGGAGCGGTGGTCCGGTGACCGAGCGACGAGGTGGGCGGCCGGTGCCGGCCGGAACCGGCGGATCCGAGAGAGCCGAGGACAGGAACGTGATCGAGAGACCGTCGAGGCGTCGTGGGCGCCGCCGCACCGCGACCGTCGTCGGCGCGCTCACCGCGCTGCTGGTGACCGGTGCCACCGTGCCACCGGCTACCGGTTCTGACGGGGACGTCCGGGCCCCGGCGCGGGCGGCGTTCGCCACCCCCGTGAAGACGCCCACCGGGGCGTACGCCCGGATCCAGCAGACCGAGGACCTCGCCCAGGCCGCCGCCGAGGAGAACGGTGAGCCGGTGGAGGTGGCCGGGCTGCGGCAGGAGCGACGGGAGGTGTTCGCCCTGCCCGACGGCTCCTTCCCCGCCTACGAGTACACCGAGCCGGTCCACGCCGTCCGCGGCGGCGAGTGGGTCGACGTCGACACCACTCTGGTGCGGCGCGCGGACGGCACATGGTCGCCCAAAGCCGCCACCGTCGAGGTGGTGTTCTCCGGCGGTGGCGACGGGCCGTTCGCCCGGATGCGCAAGGCGGGCCGTGAGTACGCCCTGAGCTGGCCCGGCACAGGGTTGCCCGAACCGCGGGTCGAGGGCGGTTCCGCCACCTACCCCGACGTGCTGCCAGGAGTGGACCTGGTGGCCCGTGCCGAGGTGGACGGCCTGGCGCACCTGCTGGTCGTCAAGACAGCCGAAGCGGCCGCCAACCCGCAGCTGCGGAGCATCGAGTTCGCCCTGCGGACCGAAGGGCTGGAGGTCCGTGAGAGCGCGAACGGCTCGCTTCAGGCGGTGGACTCCGAGGTCGGCGGCGCTGTCTTCGAGGCCGGGAAACCGGTCATGTGGGACTCCGCAGACCTGGCAGGTGACACCGGCGGCGCCGGCACGACGGGCACGGAACATGAACGGTTCGCCGTTCCGGAACGGGCCGACCGTACCGCCTTCACCGTTGCCGCCGACCGCGCCGCCGACGAGGCGTCCGCCGATGCGGCTGCCGAGGGACCGGGCGCCGGCGGCCGCACCGCGCCGGTCGACGTCGAGGTGACCGGGGACAGGCTCACCCTCATTCCGGACCAAGAGCTGCTGACGGGCGAGGAAACCGTCTATCCGGTGGTCATCGATCCGATCCAGCGCACCACCTCCCGCAGCGCCTGGACCGGCGTGATGTCCGGCATCCCGGGCGAGCAGGACTGGAAGTACGAGGGCAGTGCGGGCGTGGGCAAGTGCCCCACGGACTACAACCCGGTCTCCTGCAACGGCGTCGGCGTGCGGCGACTGCTGTTCACGATGCCCATGTCGTTCTACAAGAACAAGAAGATCAAGAGCGCCGGCTTCTCCGCCCGGGTGGAGCACGTTTACTGGGCCGATGCCCGAGCGGAACCTGTCGATCTCTACCGGATCGGCGGCAAGAACTACTCGGTCAACTCCGGCAGCGACTGGTCGAACACCAAGGACGACTGGAACGACTTCCTGCTGACGGTGGACAAGAAGATCTCCCCGACCAAGTGCTCCAGCCAGGCCAACCTGCACTTCGAGGGCGGCGAACTGGTCGACGAGGTGAGCGCGGCCGCCTCCGACGGCTGGACGTCGATGACGCTGGGCCTGCGGGCGAAGGACGAGGGTGCGTTCGGTGGTTGGAAGCGCGTCTGCGGCAACGCCTATCTGAGGATCGGCTACAACAACCCGCCCCAGCAGATCAATACCGGTCACATGTCGTCCAGCATCGGCGGCAAGTGCGTCTGGGGAGCGAACCGGCCCTACACCGACAGCATGCCCCTGCTGCGCACCGAGGCGCGCGACCCGGACCACACCTCGTCCCGCACGGACACGGTGAAGGTGCAGTTCAAGGTGGACTGGACGGCCAAGGACGGCACGTCCCGCTCCTACACCTCCGACACCGGCTACAAGGCGCCCAACGTAGGCACCTCCTTCGACCACCTCATGAAGGCCGACGTCGCCAAGGACATCAGTCCGAACTCGGTGATCTACTGGTCTGCCCGGGCCTACGACGGCGACGACTGGGGCGGCTGGAGCCATGACGGCGACGCGCAGCGCTGCGAGATCGTCTACGACCCGAACCGGCCCGGCGCCCCCGCGGTGACCTCCGAGCAGTACCCGGACGACGGGGTGTGGCACCACGGCGTGGGCACGGCGGGCACCTTCACCTTCGCCCCCAACACGGACGACGACATCGCCGACAGCGACATCGTGGAGTACCGCTACGGCTTCGACGGCCAGCCCATGAAGCCGGTCGCGGCCGACAGCCCGGGAGGCCCCGTGTCGGTGCCCTTCACACCGATGTCCGACGGGCCCCACTGGGTGACCGTCGAGGCGTACGACCGTGCGGAAAACTCCAGCGTGCCCGCGCATTACGAGTTCCTGGTCACCGACGGCCGTCCGGTCACCGCGCAGTGGAACCTCGCGGACGAGGCCGGCACCGCCGAGGGCCATGACGAGTCGGGCCGCTACCCGGCGGCCGCGGGCTCCGCCGTGCAGTTCGGCGTGGCCGGCCCCGGTGGCAGGGCCGACACCGCCGCCAGGCTCGACGGCAGCGAGAACGCCTACCTGGACTCCCGGGCCACGGTGCTGGACACGAGGAGCAGCTTCAGCGTCAGCGCCTGGGTCCGGCCCACCGCGCTCGACCGGGACATGGTCGTGGTCAGCCAGGACGGTACCGGTGAGGCCGGCTTCACGCTCGGATATGACGCGGCGGCCGGATCGTGGGCCTTTTCGATGCCGGTGAGCGACGTCTCCACGCTCGGCCACTGGAAGGCCTCGGCGGGCGTGACGGTCCTCAAGGACCAGTGGGTGCTGCTCACCGGCGTCTACGACGCGCACGCCTCCGGCGGTCCGCAGCTGAGCATCTACGTCAACCAGCAGCTGAAGAAGACCGTCAAGCGCGGCTCGGAGTGGACTGCCCACGGCACGCTCCAGATCGGGCGCGCCACGGCCAAGTCGGGCTATCGCGACCACTTCGCCGGCGACCTCGCCGACATCCGGGTCTTCGACCGGGTACTGCCGACGGCGCAGGTCGCCGAGCTGATCACGGTCAAGCCTGACCGCAAGGGCTACTGGCCGCTGGACGACGTCACCGACGCCAGCTCCGCCAACGTCCAGCCGGGCGGACAGCCACTGGCCCTGAACGGCGACGCGTCCGTCTACCGGCCGGCCGACCCGCTGGAGGATGCCCCCGCCCTGGTCGGCGACGGTCACCTGGTGCTGGACGGCGACGGCGACTGGGCGGCCACGACCGCGCCTCCGGCGACCGGCAGCGGCAGCTTCACGATCAGCGCCCGCGCCCAGCTCACCAACGAGTACTCGGAGCAGTCGCAGACTGTCTTCTCCCTGCCCGGCAAGAACACCGACCGCGTCGCTGTGCGCTACCAGGCGTCGACCGGTCAGTGGGAGCTGGAGGTGGCACGGCAGGACGCGGCCGAAGCACCCGTCGTCGTCTACACCGATGACCAGGAACTGCCGGTCAGCGGTGGTGCGGGCCAGCACCTGGCCGTCGTCTACGACGCCTTCGCCAACGAACTGCGTCTCTACGTCGAGGGACAGCTGGCCGCCACCGCGTACGGCCGGGACGACACCCTGTGGCCGGCCACCGGAGGACTCCAGGTCGGCCGCTCCGCCCGGGGCGGCGGCAGCGAGTACTTCGCCGGCGCTCTCGACGAGGTGCGCGCGTACACCGGCGCGGTCGACGCGTCCGGCGTCCGGCTGATGAGGCAGCTCACCGCCGTCCCGGACCTGTAGCAGCCCCGAGGGGCACCGGCCACCGGCCCGGCCGCCGGTGCCCCTCTCCCGAGCCTTCCGACCTGAACCCGCCTTCGGACCTGCGGAGAGAACCCCGGTGAATCCCTTCAGAGGCCGCTTGCTCAGCCACCGCACGCCCCAACGAGCCGTCGGCATCGTCGCGCTGAGCCTGAGTCTGGCCCTGGTTGCCACGACGGCCGAGGCCGTGCCGGTCGACGACACCGCTGGAGGAGGCCGACCGGGCGTCCAGAAGTCCGCAGACCCTGCCGAGGGCCGTGACGCCAAGGCCGCCCCACGGCCGGCGGACCTCAACGCGAAGGCAGCGGTCAGAACTCTCGACGAGGCGAGCTGGCCGACGGGGGGCAGCGCCGAGGTCGCGGTCGGCCCGCCGGGGAAGAGCAAGAAGACCGAGGTCGGCGGATTACCGGTGACGGTCACCCAGGTCGAGCCGCAGAAGACGGCGGAGAAGGCGAAGGGCGGTTCCGGGAAGGCGGAGAGGGCCAGGACCGCTCCCGCGGCGGTACGCGTCACCTCACTGGACCGGCAGCGGGCCCTGCAACTGGACAGCGCCGCGGTGCTGGGGATCAGCCGGGACGACGACGCGGACGAGCCCGGTACAGTTGAACTGTCCGTCGACTACTCGGCGTTCGCCGAGGGCTTCGGCGGCGATTACGGCGCCCGACTGCGCATGGTGCGGCTGCCCGGATGCGCCGCCACCGCCGAGCCGGGTAGCAAGGAGTGCCCCGAGCTGCCCGTACCGCTGGCCACGCGGAACGACACCGCAGAGCGGACGGTCACCGCCCAGGTCACCGCCGAGCCGGGGGAGGTCGGCCTGTCCGCCCAGGACGGCGAGGCAGCCACCCTGATCGCCCTCGTCTCGGGGGCCGAGTCCGCCAAGGGCGACTACACGGCGACCTCCCTGGCGCCGTCGGCCAGTTGGTCGGTGGCCAACTCCTCCGGTGGGTTCTCCTGGAACTACCCGCTCCGCACGGTGCCGACTCCGGGAGGCCTGACGCCGGTGATCGGGCTGGGCTACTCCTCCCAGACGGCCGACGGCCGTACCGCGGTCACCAACAACCAGGGCTCCTGGATCGGTGACGGCTTCGGCTTCGAGCCCGGATACATCGAGCGCGCCTACAAGCCCTGCGCCTACGACGGCCACAAGGACTCCGCCGAGCAGTGCTGGGCACACGACAACGCCACCATCCTCCTCGAGGGCAGCTCCGCCCAGCTCATCAAGGACGACGAGACCGGCAAGTGGCACATGACCGGGGAGAGCGGCGCCAGGATCGACAAGCTCACCGGTGCCGCCAACGGCGACGACAACGGTGAGCACTGGAAGGTGACCACCACCGACGGCACCGAGTACTACTTCGGCCTCGACCGGCTGCCCGGCTGGACCTCCGGCAAGGAGGAGACCGAATCGGCCTGGACCGTCCCCGTCTTCGGCGACGACTCCGGCGAGCCCTGCTACGACGCCACGTTCACCGCGGCGCACTGCGACCAGGCCTGGCGGTGGAACCTCGACTACGTCAAGGACACCCACGGCAACGTCATGTCGTACTTCTACGAGGCGGAGGCCAACCACTACGCCCTGAACGGCAAGACGGACGTGAACGGCACCGCGTACCACCGGGGCGGCCACCTCGAGCGCGTCGACTACGGCCAGCGCCACGAGCAGGTCTACGCCACCGAAGCCCCCGCCCGGGTGAAATTCACCGTCGCCGAACGCTGCCTGCCCACCGACTCCTTCAACTGCGGCGAGGACAAGCGCACCACGGCCAACGCCGGCCACTGGCCCGACGTCCCCGTCGATCTGGAGTGCAAGGCCGGCACCCGCTGCAAGACCGGGCAGGTGGCGCCCTCGTTCTGGACCACCAAGCGGCTGACCGGAATCACCACGCAGATGCGCACCGGCGCGAGCACCTACGACGACGTCGACGCCTGGACCCTCACCCACCGTTTCCTCGACAACGGCGACGACTCCAAGACGCTGTGGTTGTCGAAGATCCAGCACGAGGGCCGGGACGGAGACAACCACATCACGCTGCCCTCGGTCGACCTCCAGGGCGTCCAACTGGCAAACCGGGTGGACGAGGACGGCGACAACATCGACGCCTTCCACCGCTACCGCCTGACCTCGGTCCTGAGCGAGACCGGCGCCCAGCTCGACATCACCTACGCCCCCACCGAGTGCACCGCCGACGCGCTGCCCGAGCCGGGCAAGTCCACCAAGCGCTGCTATCCGGTGAAGTGGGCACCGCCGGGCCACATCGACCCGATCACCGACTGGTTCCACAAGTACGTCGTCGATCAGATCACCCAGACCGACCGCACCGGCGGCGGCGAGGACCTTGTCACCCGCTACGAGTACAAGGGACCGGCGGCCTGGCGGCACGCCGAGCCCGACGGCATCACCGACGAGAAGTACCACACGTGGGGCCAGTGGCAGGGCTACGGCAAGGTCACCGTCACCTCCGGCAACGGCGAAGTCACCGAGACCCGCGTCGACTACACGTATCTGCAGGGCATGCACGGCGATAAGGACGCGGACGGCGGCACCCGTTCGGTGAAGGTCACCGACTCCACGGGGGTCGAGTACACCGATCACAAGGAGTACACCGGCTTTGAACTGGAGGCCGCCACCTATGACAAGGGGGTGGGCGGCAAGGTCGTCTCCAGAGTCGTCACCGAACCCTGGAAGCACGACACCGCCACCCAGACCAAGTCCTGGGCCACCACCAAGGCCACTGTCGTCCAGCTCAAGACCACCCGCGGCTACGAGCTGCTCTCCGACGGCACCTGGCGGAGAACCAGGTCGGAGTCCACGTACGACACCGCCACCACCACCGGCCGGTTACTGAGGACCGAAGAACTCGGCGACCTGGCCACGGACGACGACGACCGTTGCGTCCGCCTGTGGTACGCGGACAACCCGGCGAAGAACATCCACGAGCTGCCCTCCCGCAGTGAGTCCGTCTCCGTCGACTGTGTCGCCGCCCCCGACCGCAGGACACAGGTCATCGCCGACGAACGCACCTCCTACGACGGCGGGACCTTCGGAGACGCGCCCACCAGGGGCGACGCCACCAGGACCGAGCGGCTGGCCTCCCACGACGGCACCCAGGGCACCTATCAGGTCACGGGCACCACCGAGTACGACGCCTTCGGCCGCCCCACCCTGCAGACCGACGCGGCCGGCGCGACGACCAGGACCGAGTACACCGACGTCAACGGGCTGATCTCCCGGACCAAGGTCACCAACCCGCTCGGTCACGGCACCGTCACCGACCACGACCCCGCCCGCGGTCAGGCGACGGGACAGACCGACCCCAACGGCCGGCGCACCGACCTGGCGCATGACGCGCTGGGGCGGCTGGTATCGGTCTGGCTGCCCGACCGGCGGAAGTCCCAGACGCCGAGCATCAAGTACTCCTACAACGTCCGCAAGGACAAGACGGTCGCGGTCAGCACCGAGAAGATCGAGATCGGCGGCACCTACGGCGTCGAGTACGAGCTCTACGACAGTCTGCTGCGCCCACGCCAGAAGCAGACCGAGGGGCCGGACGGCTCCCGCATGGTCGCCGACACCTTCTACGACGGCACCGGTGACATCAGGAAGACCAACGCGACGTACAACGCCGTAGGCACACCGTCGGACGAGCTGCTGACCGTCGCCAACGGCGAGGTAGGCGCGCAGACGCTGTACGAGTACGACGGCCTGAGCCGTGTCACGGCGGAGATCTTCGCGGTGGCGGGCGTGGAGTGGTGGCGCACCACCACCGTCCACGAGGGTGACCGCACCCACATCGACCCGCCCAAGGGCGGGGTTCCGGTCACGACGATCACCGACGCGGCCGGGCGGCTGACCGAGCTGCGCCACTACCAGGGCGAGGCACCGAACCCGGACGGCGCCGCCGGCCCCGGCAACGGCTATGACGCCACCAAGTACACCTACACGCCGGCCGGTCAGACGAAGACGGTCACCGACGCCAAGGGCAACACCTGGCGCTACGAGTACGACCAGAGGGGCCGCCAAGTCAGGGCCGTCGACCCGGACGCCGGCACCACGACCACGGCCTACGACGTCGTCGACCGTCCAGTACGGACGACGGACGAGCGAGGCAAGACTCTCTCCACCGTCTACGACAAGCTGGGGCGCGTCACCACCACCTGGGAGGGCGAGCCGGACACCGGCACAAAGCTCACCGCGACCAAGTACGACAAGGCAGGCTGGCTGGGCCACGCCTACGCCTCCTACCGGTACACCGACGACGGCCAGTACTTCGCCACGGTCACCCAGGCCATGGACGAGTTCTACCAGCCGCTGAAGACGGCCTACTCCGTGCCGTCCTCGACCGGGGACCTCGCCGGCCTCTACGTCTTCACCGCCACTTACAACCAGGACGGCACCCTCCAGGGCATGGGCATGCCCGCCGCGGGCGGCCTCGCCGCGGAGACGTTCGAGATCGACTACGACGCACTGCAGCGTCCGGTCTCGATGAAGAGCACCCTCTCCACGTACGTCACCGGCACCCGCTACTCGACCACGAGCCTGCTCCAGCAGATCGAACTCTCCAACGGCAGCGGCAAGAAGGTCTGGCAGAACTTCGACCACGAGAAGGGCACCGACCGTCTGACCCGGTCGGCGGTCAGAACCGAGGGCGCCACCGGTCCTCTGAAGGAGGCGCACTACTCCTACGACCAGGCCGGCAACGTACGGTCCATCTCCGACACGGCCGGCACGTCTCCGGACGTGCAGTGCTTCGCCTACGACACGGGCCAGCGGCTGGCCGAGGCCTGGACCCCGGCGGCCTCCGCAGAGCAGGCCACTGGCTCCGGGACGGTCGGCGGCGGACCGGGCGGCTCGGCCCCGGCCGCATGCGGCGCGGCACCGGGTGCGAGCGCACTGGGCGGCCCGGCACCGTACTGGAAGTCGTACACCGTCGACGCCCTCGGCAACCGTCTTCAGGAGGTCGTCCACGACACGGGTCTGGACGCCACCAAGGACGTCACCCGCACCTACACCTACGGCGAGAACGGTGCTGGACCGCACGCCGTCACGAAGGTCGTGGAGAAGACCCCGACCGGTGACCGGCAGTCCACCTACGGTTACGACGCCTCCGGCAACACCACCGAGCGGGTACTGGGTGGCGACACCCAGAAGCTGAACTGGGACGCCGAAGGCCAGTTGACGCGGACGGTCGAGGCGGACGGCCGTGAGGCCACCTATGTCTACGACGCCTCCGGCAACCGCGTCATGCGCAAGGACGCCACCGCCACCACGGTCTACCTGCCGGGCATGGAACTGCGCCTGCCCGAGGGCGGCAGCAAGGCGGAGGCCACCCGCTACTACTCCTTCGCGGACCAGACCGTCGCCGTCCGCACCGACGACGGCAAGCTGTCCTGGCTGGCCGCCGACCACCACGGCACGGGCGAACTGGCCATCGATGCCGCCACCGGCGCGGTCGCCGGGCAGCGCCGTTTCGACCCCTACGGCCTGGAGCGGGGCAAGGCGGCCGGCAACTGGCCGGGGGAGAAGGGCTTCGTCGGAGGCGCGATCGACGCCCAGACCGGTCTGACGAGCATCGGAGCACGCGAGTACGACCCGGAGCTGGGCAAGTTCATCTCGGTCGACCCGGTCATCGACTTCACCCAGCCCCAGCAGATCAACGGCTACGCCTACGCCAACAACAGCCCGGTCACCCTTTCCGACCCGTCGGGCGAGTTCGTCGGCTTCTACGGCCTGATCAAGGCCGTCAGATGGGCGTTCGACCAGATCTCCCGCGCCAGGTACGGCGACTCCTACCACGCGGTGAAGGCGGCCCAGCAGAAGAGGTACAGCGCGGAGCGGCGGTACAACACCGCGAAGCAGCAGACCAAGCAGGCTGCCAAGGAACTCGCCAAGATAGCCAAGGACGAGCTCGGCATCGACGCCGCGCTGGACTGCTTCTCCAGCGGCGACCTGGGCTCGTGCGGGGAGACGGCGCTGAACGTCGCAGGCTCCTTCGCCGGCGGTGTGGTGGGCAAGCTCCTGGTCAAGTACGGCGCTCCCTGGGACTGGAAGAAGGGCGCCGCACTGGCCAAGCGGGTCTGGGGACTCCTCGACGACCTGGTTGGCGGGGCAAGGCGGACGTGGAAGGAGTCACGGGCCCTCGACAAGGCTGACGACGCCCTGGCTGCTGCCAAGAAGAAGGCGGAGCGGAACAGAGGCAAGGGCAAGGAGGACGGGGGCGGGAGCTGTCCGGCCAAACACAGCTTCCTGCCCGATACCGAGGTCCTTCTCGCCGACGGCACGAGCAAGCCGATCAAGGACGTGGCGCTCGGTGACGAAGTCGTCGTCACCGACCCGGAGACGGGCGAAACCACGGTCCGCGAGGTCGTCGGCACCATCGTCACCGAGGACGACAAGCACTTCGTCGATCTCACCATCGCCACGGAGGACGGCGCCGCGGCCCTGATCTCCACCACGACCCACCCCTTCTGGGTGGAGTCCGAAGGGGAGTGGATCGACGCCGGTGACCTCGAGCCGGGCATGACCCTCCGCACCCCGGACGGCAAAACCGCCACCCTCGCCGCCCTCCACCACTTCGAACAGCGCCAGCGCACCAACGACCTCACCGTGGCCGGCATCCATACGTACTATGTGCTGGCGGGGGCTGCGCCGGTCCTGGTCCACAACTGCAATAGAGCCGGCTTGGATTTCACTGATGCTGAGCGGCAGAAGGTTTACGACGCCAACGCCGCGAAGAATGGCGGTGAGTACAAATGCGACTACTGTGGGCAGAAGGTGGAGCGGCGGGGATCGCGAGATGCCAATGGGAACCCTGTCCCGGGAAGGCCTGACGATGCCCAGATCGATCACATAGAGCCGAGAGCCGATGGCGGTCATGGTGGCGCGCATAATGGTGCCGTTGCCTGCCGTAGATGCAACAGGGACAAGTCCACCAAGACCATGGAAGAGTGGGACGATGAGCTCAGAGACTTCCTCGGCCCCTAGCGGCGGCGAGTCGGTGCCAGCGGGTAAGCCTGAGAGGCTGTACAAGGTGGCATTCGACCTCCCGGACGAGACAGCCGATTGGGCCCGTGCCTCTTCGGAACGGCTCTGGACTGGGAAGACATCCGTACAGATGGAGGTCCAGGTTCGCAACACTCCTTTCTATGTGAAGGGAATCGCCCTCGGGGACATTGTGCGAGTCAGAGTTGACCACGAGCGCAGAGAGTTCGTGTTCGAGGAGTTCGTGTCGGAAGCCGGGCATTCGACGGTCCGCGTCATCGTCAAAGATGACGACGCGAGGGACGTGATTGACGCCATGCTCCGCAGCTTTGATTGTTCCTGGGAGATCGATACGACGGGTTACTTGTGGGCAATCGATGTGCCGCCGCACGTTGATTATTCGTCCATGAGAGTTGCGCTCCTTCGTGTTGCCGGTGAAGGGAAAATCGGCATCGAAGAGGGTGCCCTTGCCAGGGCGCATCGCGACGGGCTCGGATTGCCGGATTCTGATCGTTAATCGGGTTCACGAGGAGCCCCGCCGGATTTCAGGCGGATTCAACAAATCGTCGCAACACAGGGAGTGTTGGGGTCGTTCTTCAGCAGCTCGGAGAAGCGCTCGGCTGGGCCGGCCCAGCCGAGCGCCTTCCGGGGCCTGGCGTTCAGCTCAGCCGCTACGGCGTCCAGGTCCTCCCTGGAGTACTTCGACAGATTCGCGCCCTTCGGGAAGTACTGCCGCAGCAGACCGTTGGTGTTCTCGTTCGATCCTCGCTGCCAGGGGCTGTGAGGATCACAGAAGTACACCGGCATCCCGGATGCCTTCGAGAAGGCATGGTGGTGCGCCATCTCGGCGCCTTGGTCCCAGGTCAGAGACCGCTTCAAGGCAGCCGGTAGGCCCCTGAAGGCCTCCAGGAGAGCGGTTTGCATGGCTCCGGGGCTATGGCCGTGTGGCAGGTGCACGAGCAGCGTGTAGCGGGTGCTGCGCTCCACGAGGGCGCCGACGCCGCTTCCGCAGGCTCCGGCCGGTCCGCAAGCGGCGGCTGATCTCACGCCATAGGTCGCCTCTGGGCTGGGCGTACAAGGCTCGGTAGATCGTCTCGTGGCTCGCGTACATCTCTGGTCGGTCGGGGAACTCCAGGCGCAGGATGTTCGCGATCTGCTCGGGGCTCCATTTCTCGTCGAGGCGCGCCTGAACGAAAGCTTGCAGCTCAGGGCATGTTTCTACTCGTCTCGTCTTGGGGCGCGGCCGCCGTGACTCTGCTCGTTACTGAGCGGCGAACGGTCGGTAGTACGAGGGATGGGCGGGCCCGACGTTGGGGTTGCAGTTGCGTCGGATCTCACGGCTGATGGTCGACGGGCTTCGGCCCAGCGCGGCCGCGATCGACCGGATGGACTTCTTCGCCCGTCGCAGGTCAGCGATGCGGATGCGCTCCTCTTCGGACAGGTACCGGGTCGAAATGGCGAGCGCGGGGGCCCTCAGCCCGCCCTTGCGCGGGTTGAGAGGGAACGTGCGTGGAGCACCAACGAGCGGTTGGACCGCGGCGCGGATCGACTTGCTCCTGCCGGCTTTGGCCGTTACCCGCTCGGCACGGCCGTTCAGCCACTCTTGGCCGGTCCTGCGGTTGATCCCGACGACGCGGCTGGCTTCTCTGATGCTCACACCTTCGTGTATCAGTTCGAGAAACCGCTGTTTCACCTCGGGGGACACCCTCTTGCCGTTAGGTGTGCTGTCCGGACAGGTTGGTGACGCGGCTGGCGGGTGTCTGGCCGTCGATGCCGGTGTGGGGTCGGTGGTAGTTGTACCAGTCCAGCCAGTCGGGAAACGTGGCCTGGCGTTCGCGGTCTGAGGTGTAGGGCCGCTGGTAGGCCCTCTCCTCGAGCAGGGTGCGGTGGAAGCGTTCGCCTTTGCCGTTGGTCTGCGGCCGCCAGGGCCTCGTCCAGCGGGGGCTGATGCCCAGCTCGTGGCAGGGCTGGCGCCAGGTGTTCTTGGTGCAGGCCCAGGCGTTGTCGGTCAGCACGCGCTCGACGGTGACGCCTTGCTGGGCGAACCAGGCAGTTGCCCGTCGCAGGAAGGCTGCGCAGGTGGCGGCCTTCTCATCGGGCAGGTCCTCGGTGTAGGCGAGGCGGGTGTGGTCGTCCAGGGCGGTGTGCAGGTAGGCGTATCCGGTGCCGTTGCGGCGGTCCTGGTTGGCCCGGCCGGCTGCCCGGCCGAGGACCTGGTGGCCGCCGCCGTCGGGGATGCGGCCGAGCTTCTTGACGTCGATGTGGACCAGTTCGCCGGGCCGGGCACGCTCGTAGCGGCGGACGGGTTCGCCGGTGGCCCGGTCGCAGGCGGCGAGCGCGGGCAGGCCGTGCCGGACGAGGACGCGGTGGGCGGTGGAAGCGGCGATGCCGCAACGGGCGGCCAGCCGCACCGGACCGATCCGGCGTTCGCGTCGCAGCCGCACCACCTGCTGTTCGACCGGGGCGGGCGTCTGGCGCGGGCTGTGGGGGGGGCGGCTGGGGCGGTCGAGCATCCCGGCCGGGCCCAGTCGCCGGTAGCGGCCCGCCCAGCGAGCGGCGGTGGTGTGGCTGACCTGGAAGCGGTCCGCGGCCCGCCGCAGCGGCCAGCCTTCGTCCACGACACACCGGGCCAGGCGAAGCCGTCCGGTCGGAGTCAGCGGGGCGTTACGGTGGGACACGAGGGCCTCCTGCGGTCGGGCGTAGATGTCGCAATCCACACCGAACCCAGAAGGCCCTCACCTGTTCAAGCACCCAGCACGCGTGTCACCAACGTCCCGGGACAGCACAGTTAGGGCGTCCCCCGGCAGTACTGCTCTTGCTCTTCATCGCCCACCCGGACGTCAGGTGTTGCGACGATCATTAGAACCCAAGTTCATTCCGGCGGGGCTTCTGGCGTGTTTGACGGCAACGGTGACGGCAACGTCAGCGGACGGCGGTTACGGCGGGTGGGTCGCCAGTGCCGTCATCGGTCGCATCGAGTGCGTTGCCCAGGGCGTGTCGATGGCTTGGCGTTGGAGTCGGAGTCTCACGTGGGCGTAGCCGGCGGCGGTGACGCCGATGTGGGCGTGGCCCAACAGCTCCTCGATGACGATGAGGTCGACGCCCTGTTCAAGGCGACCCGCTGACGCGGGTCGCGCGCGGCACGGCCGCCCACCCGGCCCGCTCTCGGCTCCGCCACCGCGGGCCGGCCAGCGACCAGGCCGCGCAGAAACAGCACAGCGGACGACTAGGAGCGCGGAGGAAGCCGGACGCGCCAGTACGGCGAATGCCAGGCCGAGGGCGAGGCGACGGCGGGGAGTTGGCCGGGGCGGAGGCCCGGAGGTGGGGCCGGTCGGCTTCGTGGGCTTTACCCACCTCTCCGGGCCGGGGCCCGCGTCGGGCAAGGCCATGCCCGACCCCAACCTGGCCAGGACACCGGCCGAAGCCCACTCCACCGCCCTTACGTGAGGTAGCCGTCTGGCGGCAACGCCGACGGCAACCGAGGCGCACAGCACGACACTTCCACGCACACGTACGGACCGGCCGGAATCCGCTGACCAGCGAAAATGCAGGTGACGCCCGCCCAGCGCGCACACGTACTATGCGCTGGCGGGGGCTGCGCCGGTATTCGTTCACAACAACAACTGTGATGTCTCGGACTTGGCGTCGAAGATCGATGTCGAAAATATTTCGATGACCAAGACCGTCGAAAAATCACACCTGGGACATCGCAGGTACCCGAGACGTCGAGGCTCTCAACTTTGGCAAGGCTGCGCGCCCCTACATGAATGGCAACAATGGGCAGCTCTTACGGGAAATTATGGCGGGTCTACTCCCAGGATTGATTCCCGCGGCGCTGCTGGAGTTGTCGAGTGGAGGGCGCCGGGAGCAATGAAACGAAGTAACGGGATCTGGGAACTCAACATCGACGCAAACTCGAACAGGATTTTCCACTTCCTCTTCAAGAGTGCACAAGGTTAGCCATCGAAGTGAAGTTTCTGTCCAAGACGGTTCTCCCCTTGAGAGCCTACTCACCTACGACGAGTCCGAGTACGGGTTCTCTTTTACTGCGCGGAGCGCGGAGTCGCTGAGTGAGAGGCTCGGCTCGGAGGGGGTATGAGCGTGCTGATCGGCACGCTGCAGCTCGAGGTCGATATCGAATCCCGGGAAGAGGGTGCTGGCGACGCCAAGTTCGTGCAAATGGCGGGTGGCATTGTCTTCGGCATCGAAACCGGCGATCTGGTTTCAGTCTGGCTCCATCCTGTTTTTGCAGGGTGACAGGCCGTGAATTGGACAGGTAAGCGGTGAGTCGATAGCGTTACATGAAGTAATCCCCGCCCGGTGTGTTGCGTTGCAAATGATCGTCGCAGAACGCATTTGCGGGACTGTGATGGTGCGCAGTGAGGGGCGCCGGCGACGGAGGAGGCAGGGGAAGCGATGGACGTTCGTTCGACTTGATGCGTGACTGGCGGGCCAGCTGGTCGCTGGTCTCGTTGAGTGGCGGAGGGGTCGGGTGGGCGGACGGCTCTGTGCCAGTCACTCGGGGGAACGTTTCGCATTATATATCGAATGTTTCGACACTGGCAGAACTCCGCAGGGCTACTTCGCCGAGGCTGACAGGGTTACGATCGCCGCCATGACTTCCCCGCAGCCCGCTGAAACCCGGACGCAAGGGCGGAGCGCGCAGACCGCGACCCTCGCCGAGATCGCCCGTGAGGCCGGCGTCTCCGCACCGACTGTTTCGAAGGTCCTCAACGGTCGTGCCGACGTCGCTCCCGCCACCCGCAGCCGGGTCGAGCAGTTGCTGCGCGCCCACGGTTACCGGCGCCGCCGTGCCGAGGCCACCCGCTCGCCGCTGATCGACCTGGTCTTCCACGAACTGGAGAGCGCCTGGGCGATGGAGGTCATCCGGGGCGTGGAGAACGTCGCCCGGGACGCGGGACTGAGCGTCGTGCTCTCCGAGAGCGCGGGGCGGCTGACGCCGGGCCGGACCTGGGCCGACCAGGTCGCCGCGCGCCGTCCGCACGGTGTGATCCTCGTGCTGTCCGGCCTCGACGAGTCCGGGCGTGCGCTGCTGACCAGCCGTTCCATCCCGTTCGTGGTGATGGACCCGGCCGGCGACCCCGGTACCGACGTGCCGTCCATCGGCGCGACCAACTGGCAGGGCGGGCTCGCCGCCACGCGTCACCTGGTCGAGCTCGGCCACACCCGGATCGGCGCGATCAGCGGGCCCACGCAGATGATGTGCAGCCGTGCCCGCGTCGACGGCTACCGGGCCGCCCTGGAGACCGCCGGGCTGCCGGTGGACCCGGGACTGATCATGACCGGCGACTTCCACCACGAGGCCGGCTACCGGCAGGGGCTCGCCCTGCTGGGCCGTGAGGACCGGCCCACCGCGGTCTTCGCGGGCAACGACCTCCAGGCGCTCGGCCTGTACGAGGCCGCGCGGGAGCTGGGGCTGCGGATCCCGGAGGACCTGAGCGTCGTCGGGTTCGACGACCTGCCGGTGGCCCGCTGGGTGGGTCCGCCGCTGACGACCGTACGGCAGCCGTTGACGGAGATGGCCGAGGCGGCGGCCAAGCTGGTCCTCGACCTCGGCAAGAACGAGGACTCGCCGGCGGCGACCCGGGTGGAGCTGGCCACGAGCCTGGTGGTGCGCAGCAGCACGGCACCGCCGCCGGGGGCGTGAACCGGCCGAAAGTTTCGGCCGGTGGATGTCCCCAGGGCCTACCGGGCGGAAGTCGGAGAATGTGACAAGAAATCGGCCGGCCGTGACGACGCTGACCATGCCGGTGCTGCCCGCGCCCGGCGACCCCCACCGCGTGGTGGCGAAGGAGCCGGACGCGGCGGAGCCGTGGGCCTCGCTGAAGTGAGGCGCGGGGCCGGACGGAAGAACGGCGAAAAAAGTCGGGCGCGGATGTCGATTCCGGTGTCTCCCGATCGACGCAGGGGTGAGAGGCCGGGAAGGACCCGGCCCGTACCACCCGAGGAGTCACCGTGCCGCGCTATCTCTCCATGATCCGGATCGACGAGAACAACGCGCCCGCCGAAGGCCCGAGCCCGGAGCTGATGCAGCGGATGGGCGAGCTGATCGAGGAGATGACCAAGGCCGGGGTCATGCTGGACACCGCCGGTCTGAAGCCGACCGCCCAGGGCGTCCGGGTGCGCTACGAGGGCGGTGAACTGTCCGTGACCGACGGGCCGTTCACCGAGTCCAAGGAGGTCGTCGGCGGATACGCGATCGTGCAGGCCAAGGACATGGCCGAGGCCGTCGAGTGGACCAAGCGGTTCCTGAAGGTGCACGAGGCGCACTGGACGGTGACCTGCGAGGTGCGGGAGATCGAGGAGGGCTGACCGGGCCGCGCCGGAGGACCCTGCTTGGCGGTGCCGCCGTACGGGTGTCTGATGGTGAGCTGTGACACCGCAGCCCACCGCCGGCCCGCACGGCCGCCCCGCCGGCCCGCACGGCGCGGCGCCCGAGTCCGCCGCCGCGACGGCCGAGACCGTCTTCCGCATGGAGTCCCCGCGGGTGATCGCCGGCGTGACCCGGATCGTCCGGGACGTCGGCATCGCCGAGGACCTCGCGCAGGACGCGCTGGTCGCCGCGCTGGAGCAGTGGCCGAGGGACGGTGTGCCCGACAATCCGGGCGCCTGGCTCATGGCCACCGCCCGCCACCGTGCCGTCGACCTGGTGCGCCGACGCGAGAACTACGCCCGCAAGCTCGCCGAGATCGGCCGGGACCAGTCCACGGCGGCCGTCCTCCCGCAGGAGCCCGCCGACCCGGACGACATCGACGACGACCTGCTCCGGCTGGTGTTCACCGCCTGCCACCCGGTGCTGTCCGCCGAGGCCCGCACCGCCCTCACCCTGCGGCTGCTCGGCGGCCTCACGACGGTCGAGATCGCCCGCGCCTTCCTCGTCCCCGAGGCCACCGTCGCCCAGCGCATCGTGCGCGCCAAGCGCACCCTGGCGACGAGGAACGTCGCCTTCGAAGTGCCCTACGGCCCCGACCGCGAGGCCCGCCTCGGCTCGGTCCTCGACGTCATCTACCTGATCTTCAACGAGGGGTACGCCGCCACCGCCGGCGACGACTTGCTGCGTCCCGCCCTGTGCGAGGACGCGCTGCGGCTCGCCCGCGTGCTGTCCGCTCTGATGCCGAAGGAGCCCGAGGTGCACGGACTGACGGCGCTGCTGGAGTTCCAGGCGTCCCGCGCCGCGGCCCGCACCGGTCCGGACGGCGAGCCGGTCCTGCTGAAGGACCAGAACCGGGCCCGCTGGAACCGCATGCTCATGGCCCGCGGCGCCGCCGCCCTGACCCGTGCCGACGCCGTCGGCGCCCCGGGACCGTACGTCCTCCAGGCCGCCATCGCCGCCTGCCACGCGCGCGCCCACCGCTACGAGGAGACCGACTGGCCGCGCATCGCCACCCTGTACGCCCTGCTCGCCGCCCGCGCGCCCTCCCCGGTCGTGGAACTCAACCGCGCGGTCGCCGTCTCCATGGCCGAGGGTCCCGCCGCCGCGCTCCCGATCGTCGACGCCCTCACCGGCGTACCGGCGCTGCGGGAGTACCACCTGCTGCCGAGCGTCCGCGGTGATCTGCTGGCGCGGCTCGGCCGTACCGCGGAGGCGCGGTCGGAGTTCGAGCGGGCGGCCGCGCTCACCCGCAACGAACGCGAACGGGAGATGCTGCGGCGGCGTGCCGCGGACACCGGCCCCTGATCACCGCACCGGGTGCCCCAGCAGCATGGCCGGTGCGCCGTCGACCCGGGTCAGGAACACGGTGACGGACGCCGAACCGTGCGGTTTGGGCAGGACCTTGCGCCGCAGTTCCTCCGGTTCCACCGCCGAGCCGCGCTTCTTGACGGTCAGCGTGCCGACCTGCCGCTCGCGCAGCAGCGCCTTCAGCTTCTTGGCGTTGAAGGGCAGCCGGTCGGTGATCTCGTAGGCGGTGGCGTACGGCGTCGGACGGTGCTCGTCCGCGGTCACGTAGGCGATGGTCGCGTCGATGAGCCCGCCGTCGAGCTGTTCGGCGACCTCGGCGACCAGATGGGCCCGGATGACGGCGCCGTCCGGCTCGTACAGGTACCGGCCGGGCGGGCGGACCGCCGGGTCGGGCAGGCCGCGGGAGTGGAGCGTGCGCGGCCCGGGGAGGAGGGTCGCGCGGACGGCGCCCGGGGCGGCGTCCCGCCCGGCGCCGAACCACAGCACCGCCTCCTTCACGTCCCCGCCGTCCGAGATCCACTCGGCCTCCGCGTCGTCCGGCACGGCCTCGTGCGGGATGCCCGGCGCCACCTTCAGGGCGGCCGCGCGGGGCGCGGTGCGGGCGGCGCCGACCGCCCAGGACAGCGGGGGCGAGTACGCCTCGGGGTCGAAGATCCGGCCCCGGCCGCCGCGCCGGGCCGGGTCGACGAAGACGGCGTCCCAGCCGCTGGTGTCCACCTCCGTCACGTCCGTCCGGCGCACCTCGATGAGGTCGGCGAGCCCCAGCGCCTCGGCGTTCGCCCGCGCCGCCGCCGCGGTCAGCGGGTCCCGGTCCACCGCCAGCACCCGGATGCCGGCGCGGGCCAGCGCGATCGCGTCCCCGCCGATGCCGCAGCACAGGTCGGCCACGGACGTCACGCCCAGCTCCCGGAACCGCCGCGCCCGGTACGCCGCCACGCTGGCCCGGGTCGACTGCTCCACGCCGTTCGGGGTGAAGAACATCCGCCCGGCGTCCTGCGCGCCGAACTTCGCCGCCGCCCGCTGCCGCAGCCGCGCCTGGCCCAGCGCCGCCGACACCAGGTCGGCGGGGTGCTCGCGGCGCAGCCGGGTCGCGACGGCGAGTTCGTGCGCCGGGTCGGTGTCGCGCACCTCGTCGAGGAGGGCGCGGCCTTCGGGAGTGAGGAGCGGGGCGAGGTCGTTCACCGGGACATTGTGGGCCAGTCGGCGGACCGTGCGCCTCCGGCCGCGGTGTCGGGCCGGGTTACCGGCGGTGGACTGCGAGGATCCGGCCTCATGGGAACAGTAGGACAAAATGATAAAAAGTGGCCGCTGCGTCGTGTACGGATCGGCCTCGCCGCACTCGTCCTCGCCACCCTCGCCCCGAGCTGCGGACCGGCCGACCCCGAGGCCGCGTCCGCCGGCCGCAGGCAGCCCCTCAAGGCGCCCCCGGCCCGCGCGCTGGACGCCTACGCCACCAAACTGCGCGCGGCGCACACCGCCCGGGTCGCCGCCGCACGGCACTGGGGACTGAAACGGCTCCCGCTGACCGCTCCACCGCCACCCGCGAAGAAGCCGAGGATCACCACCCGTGACGGCTTCGAGGTCGACGGCCACCGGCGGCTGGGCCTGCCGCCGGTGTTCACCACCGTCCCGACCGAGCGGAAGGTCGTCTTCCTCACCATCGACGACGGCGCCGAGAAGGACCCGGCGTTCCTGCGGATGATGAACGAACTGCGCGTCCCGTACAGCGCCTTCCTCAGCGACTACCTCGTCGAGGAGGACTACGCGTACTTCGAGAAGATGCGGGACAGCGGCGCCGGCCTGCACAACCACACCCTCCGCCACCCGTACCTGCCGGGCCTGTCGTACGCCCGCCAGAAGCGCGAGATCTGCGGCATGCAGAAGGTCATGGAGAAGCGCTACGGCGAGCGCCCCGCCCTGTTCCGCCCGCCCTACGGCAACTACAACAAGGACACTCTGCGGGCGGCGAAATCCTGCGGCATCGCGTACGTACCGCTGTGGAACGCGGAGGTCTTCGCCGACCACTGGGACTACCGCGAATGGGACCGTTCGCTGCACCCCGGCGACATCGTCCTCACCCACTTCCGCGGCCGCGAGGACTGGAACGGCAGCATGCCGGACATGATCCGCCGCTTCCTGGACAAGGTCACGGCGGAGGGGTACGCGGTGGCGCGGCTGGAGGACTACCTGTGAGGCGCCGCCGGCCGGCACCCCGGGCCGCGCTCCTCACCGCCGCCGCCCTGCTGGCCGCGCTCGCCGGCTGCGGCCCGGCGGCACCGGGGACCGGGACCGCCGCACGGCCCGCCGTGCCCGCCGGGGAGAAGGACGCCGTGGACGGCGCGGGCCCGTCACCCGCGGACCGGCCGCGGGCGGGCCGCGGCACGCCGCCCGTCGTCGACCACGTCCCCACCGACGACCGGGTCGTCTTCCTCACCTACGACGACGGCGCCGAACGCGACCCCCGCTTCATCGACCTGGTCCGCGAACGCCGCCTGCCCGTCAGCATGTTCCTCACCGACAGCGTGGTCGGCCCCGGCTACGCGCACTTCGCCCGCCTGCGCTCGGTCGGCGCGAGCCTGCAGAACCACACCCTCGACCACCCCGCCCTGCGCGGCCTGCCCTACGCCGGCCAGCGCGCCGAGATCTGCGGCCAGCAGCGCAAGCTCACCTCCCGCTTCGGCGTCCGCCCCCGCCTCTTCCGCCCGCCCTACGGCGCGTACGACACCACGACCCTGCGCGCCGCCGCCGACTGCGGCATCGCGGCGGTGGTGCTCTGGCGCGTGACCCTGGAGGCGGACGGCCACCTCACCTACGCCCGCGGCCCCCACCACCTGACCCCCGGCGACATCGTCTCCGTCCCGTCGGGCGAGGCGCCGACGATGTCCCTGGCCGAACGGACCGCGGGGCTGCTGGACGAGATGGCGGAGCGGGGGCTGAGGGTGGGGAGGCTGGAGGACTACGTCGGACACCGGTGAGCCCCGGCCGGCGGTCACCGGCGAGCGGCTCACCGCCGGCCCGTCCGGGCGTTCGGCCTGGTGCGGCAGCGCCGGGGATGCGTCTCGCTGCGCCACCGCCGACTGCACCGGAACCGTACGAACGACCCGCCCCCAGCACGCGACGCGCGGCGGGCAATTGGCACTCCGCTTGACCGAGTGCTAATCGCGGTCATAGTCTCAGGTCTGGCACTCCCCCCTGGAGAGTGCCAAACACGCGACGGGCAGGTCCGGCACCCGCGACGACGGATCCACCTGGTCGCCACCTCAGACAGTTAACCCCGTGAGATCTCCGAAGGGGGAGGTCGGATCGTGACGACCGCCAGCTCCAAGGTTGCCATCAAGCCGCTCGAGGACCGCATCGTGGTCCAGCCGCTCGACGCCGAGCAGACCACGGCTTCGGGCCTGGTCATTCCGGACACCGCCAAGGAGAAGCCCCAGGAGGGCGTCGTCCTGGCCATCGGTCCGGGCCGCTTCGAGGACGGCAAGCGCGTCGAACTCGACGTGAAGGTCGGCGACGTCGTTCTGTACAGCAAGTACGGCGGCACCGAGGTGAAGTACAACGGCGAGGAGTACCTCGTCCTCTCGGCCCGCGACGTCCTCGCGATCGTCGAGAAGTAAGGGCTACGGGGACACCCCCGAAACCCACACCTCGAAGCACTTTTGCTCGAACTGCGCCCCTGGCCCCAGCATCCGATCAAGAAGCCGGGCGCCCGGGGCGCAGTGATTTCACCCAGATTTCCGAGAGGGCTCCCGCTGCCATGGCGAAGATCCTGAAGTTCGACGAGGACGCCCGTCGCGCCCTCGAGCGCGGCGTCAACAAGCTTGCCGACACGGTCAAGGTGACGATCGGCCCCAAGGGCCGCAACGTCGTCATCGACAAGAAGTTCGGCGCCCCCACCATCACCAACGACGGTGTCACGATCGCCCGCGAGGTCGAGATCGAGGACCCGTACGAGAACCTCGGCGCGCAGCTGGTGAAGGAGGTGGCGACCAAGACCAACGACATCGCTGGTGACGGCACCACCACCGCCACCGTCCTGGCGCAGGCCCTGGTGCGCGAGGGCCTGAAGAACGTCGCCGCCGGCGCCTCCCCGGCCGCCCTGAAGAAGGGCATCGACGCCGCCGTCGCCGCGGTCTCCGAGGACCTGCTCGCCTCGGCCCGCCCGATCGACGAGAAGTCCGACATCGCCGCCGTCGCCGCGCTGTCCGCCCAGGACCAGCAGGTCGGCGAGCTCATCGCCGAGGCGATGGACAAGGTCGGCAAGGACGGTGTCATCACCGTCGAGGAGTCCAACACCTTCGGCCTGGAGCTGGACTTCACCGAGGGCATGGCCTTCGACAAGGGCTACCTGTCGCCGTACTTCGTGACGGACCAGGAGCGCATGGAGGCCGTCCTCGACGACCCGTACATCCTCATCACGCAGGGCAAGATCTCCGCGATCGCCGACCTGCTGCCGCTGCTGGAGAAGGTCATCCAGGCCAACTCCTCCAAGCCGCTGCTGATCATCGCCGAGGACGTCGAGGGCGAGGCCCTGTCGACCCTGGTCGTCAACAAGATCCGCGGCACCTTCAACGCCGTCGCGGTGAAGGCCCCCGGCTTCGGCGACCGCCGCAAGGCGATGCTGCAGGACATGGCGGTCCTCACCGGCGCCACGGTCGTCTCCGAGGAGGTCGGCCTCAAGCTCGACCAGGTCGGCCTGGACGTCCTCGGCTCCGCCCGCCGCGTCACCGTCACCAAGGACGACACCACGATCGTCGACGGCGGCGGCAAGAAGGAGGACGTCGAGGGTCGCGTCGGCCAGATCAAGGCCGAGATCGAGACCACCGACTCCGACTGGGACCGCGAGAAGCTCCAGGAGCGCCTCGCGAAGCTGGCCGGCGGCGTGTGCGTCATCAAGGTCGGCGCCGCCACCGAGGTGGAGCTGAAGGAGAAGAAGCACCGTCTGGAGGACGCCATCTCCGCGACCCGCGCCGCGGTCGAGGAGGGCATCGTCTCCGGTGGTGGCTCCGCGCTGGTCCACGCCGTCAAGGTCCTCGAGGGCAACCTCGACAAGACCGGCGACGAGGCCACCGGTGTCTCCGTGGTCCGCAAGGCCGCCGTCGAGCCGCTGCGCTGGATCGCCGAGAACGCCGGCCTCGAGGGCTACGTCATCGTCTCCAAGGTCGCCGAGCTGGAGAAGGGCAGCGGCTACAACGCCGCCACCGGCGAGTACGGCGACCTGATCAAGGCCGGCGTCATCGACCCGGTCAAGGTCACCCGCTCCGCCCTGGAGAACGCCGCCTCCATCGCCTCCCTCCTCCTGACGACCGAGACCCTGGTCGTCGAGAAGAAGGAAGAGGAAGAGCCGGCCGCCGCCGCGGGCCACGGCCACGGCCACGCCCACT
>NZ_VCNP01000030.1 GCF_006782915.1 Streptomyces calvus | reverse complement strand
CGCGCCCCCCCCCCGGGGGGGGGGCCCGGGCCCTTCGCCGTACCCGCCGCCGTCCACCGCGGCACATCGGCCGGTCGCGGAACCGCCGGCACCGGTGCGCGCGACCTTTCCATGAGAACCGAACGGCATGGAAAGGGGGACGGCGATGAGCCAGGTGCTCTACGGGGAACGGTCACGCAACCCGTTGGCGCGGACCGTGGAACTCAGCGAGGGCCGGCTGCGCAGAGGCGGCCGGACCACACCGCTCGACGAGCTGAACCTCGGCGCCATGGCCGATGCCTACCTGCGCGGCTGCTGGCTCGGCGGCGGCGGCACCGAACGCCCCCTGGACCGGCTGCCGCAGGGCCCCGGCATCGTCCCGGTCACCCGCGTGACCGGCAGCACCGTGCCCCTGAAGGCGCGCCGGGCCGCCGACTTCGCCCGCGCACTGGGCGAACTGGCGGTACGCCGGTGCGGCGGGCCCGACCAGGTCGCCGCCCTCGCCGCGCGGGCGCACGCCGAGGGCGTACCGCTGTGGATGGCGCGCCGGTACGCGCCGGGCCCCGCCGGACCGGTGGCCGTCGCCGTGGACCGGCGCCTGGTGCGCGTGGACGTCTGGGGTCCGCACGCCCCCGCCGTGCGGCTCAGGGCGCCGTACGGCCTCCGGGACGACTCCACCGCCCCGGACCAGGGCCTGCTCATGACCGTCGGTGACGTCACCGCGCGGCTCGTCCTGCAGAAGAAGCTCCGCAAGTCCAAGAGCAGCGTCGAGATACACCTGCCCGACCGGCAGTGGACGCTGCGGCGCGACACCGCGATGAGCTCGTGGCTGCTCCGCGACGACCGACGGGTCGCGCATCTGACCCGTCCGCCGCGGCGCTCGACGCCCGCGCCCGGCACCCTGCTGCTGCCGCTGGCGGCCGTGCGTCACGAGAGCCCCGACCCGCTGGACGCCGTCATGGCCCACGCGGTCGCCGTCTCCTTCGGTCTCGGCGACACCACCGGCCTGGCCAGGTTCCGCACCGCCCGCCGCTCCCGCGAGACGGAGCCCTGGGACGGCCCCTGGTTCAGCAACCTCGGCACCGGCCGCGACGACAACGAGCCCGGCGGCGGCGACGGCTGGGGCAGCGACGGCGGGGACGCCGGCGACGGCGGCGGTGGCGGTGGCGGCGGCGACGGGGGTGGCGGCGACGGAGGCGGCGGCGGGGGAGGCGGCGGCGACTAGGCGGCGCACCGCGGCCCGGGCGGACCGTCGCGCTGCCCGGGACCCACAGTCCTGCCTGCGCCAGGAAAAGCGGGTGACACGGCCCCAAAGCCGACCTACCGTCGGAACGCCTCAAATGATCATCCAGCAAAGGGAGTTCGCGATGAGAACGCCTCGCACGGCGCTGGCCGTGGCCGTGATCGCCGCCACCACCCTCGCCCTCGCCGCACCCGCCCTGGCCGCACCCGCCCTGGCCGCCGAGCGGGCCACCGCCTCGGCCTCCACCGCCTCCTCCGCGTCCACGGCCTGGGCCACGGACGACCCGAGCGACCTCAGGGTCGCCATCGTCCAGCTCATGTCCCTGCCGTACGCCGGTTCGGAAGTGAAGACCAAGGGCCGGGAGGCCCTGAACGGCACCGTCGACGACATGCGCGCGTTCCTCGACACCGGCTACCGCCTCGCGCAGGCCCAGGACGACCGCGTCGCCCTCGTCCAGCTCATGTCCAGGCCCGAGACGACTCCCGAGGTGCGCGAGGCCGCCTACCGGACCCTGCGAACCGGCGACCCCGAGGAGATGCGCTGGTTCCTGTCGGTCGGCCAGTACGAGATCAACGGCTAGCTGTATTGGTCACGAGGGCCACCGCCTCCGCGATGTCAGTGGCGTCCTTTACCTTCGGGGCATGTCGATCACCGCACAACTGCGCGACTCGGTGACGCTGCCGGGTGGGGGCGCGCTGGTCAACGGCTTCGCGTTCGAGGGCCGAGGGGACGGCCCGCGCCGCGCCCTCCTGCGCAACGGCCACGAGCTGGAGGTCTACGACCTGCGCGAGCTGTTCGCGGGGGAACGCGCGCCGACGGCCGTCTTCCCCCTTCCCTGGCCCCGGTGGGAGCACGGTGTCCACTCGGTGAGCCCCGACGGCACGTTCGCGGTGTTCTCCGGACAGCGCTCGGTACGGGCCATGAGCGCGGGCGGGGAGACGCTCTGGGAGTACCGGCACGGCTGCTGGGGCCCCGAGCTGGACCACCCGCACACGGGGGACGAGCAGGAAGTGTGCCGCGGTCTGGAGCACGGATCCTGCCGGGTCTCGGACGACGGCCGGCTCGTGTGGGCGCACGTCGTGGCCGAACCGGAGCCGGGCGGCTGGCAGGAACGCTGGGTCGTCCTGGACGCCCGGAACGGAAGGGAGGTGGCGTGGCTGCCGCTGGACAGCGCGGCGGCCGGTTCGCACCACCTCTCCCACCCGGACGGCGTCCACATGGGGCTGAGCATCGGCATGGGCCAGGACGGCATCCTGCTGCACTGGGCACGCTGGGACGGCGAGAAGCTGACGAGCTGGGACCTGAACGAGGGCCTGGACCGCATCCTCGTGGACGTCCACGAGGACCGCCCCGGCTTCCTGACGGTCGAACACTACGGAGCGGACCTGCGCCTGCACGCCCTCGACGGCACCGTGATCGCCGAACAGGAGCCCGAGCCGGCCGACGACGAGGACCCGCCCTGCTGGGACTACTCCTGCGGCTTCGTCGACGCCGACACCGTCATCGCCACCACGGTCGACTCCGACGAGGACCTGGAACACGCCCGCCACTGGCTGCTCGACGCCGACACCCTGCGCATACGCGGGACGGTGACCTACCCGGCGGGCCCCGTCGACAGCTACGTCCGCCCCCTCGGCGACGGAACCTGGCTCACGTACGACGACACGACCGACACACTCAACCGCTGGACGCAGGCGCCTCTCCGGCACACCTGAGCCGGAGAGACACCCCCGACCTCACCATGCCTTCGTGCGCTCGAAATCCGTGATGTTGATCTTCACGTCGGCCGTCTTGAGGGTGGTGGGGGACTCGCCCGTCGCGATCTGCCCGGGCTGCACGTTGGTGGCGAGCTCGGTGGAGTTGTACAGGCGGGTGCCGTCGGCTCCGACAGCCTCCCACTCCCACGTGTAGTCGGACTTCTCCGAACTCTGGTTCTTGATGGTCCAGGTGACCCAGATGTCCTCGAAGCCGGCCTGTGAACGGTCATCGATCTTGAAGCTGACGAGGTCGTCGCGTTCGTCACCCTCCGCTTCGGTCCGTTTTTCCTGCTGCCGCTCGGTTGCGTCGTCCGTCTGCTGCCGCTCTTCGACGCGTGTGTCCTCGGTCGGGGCCGAGGGGGAGCTGTCGTCCTCGGTGGTGCAACCGCCGAGGGCCAGGCCGCCGACCGCAATCACTGCCGTCAGGGCGGCAATGACACCGTGCCTTGCCATGGTGTGCTCCTTTGGCTCATATGTCTGGTATAAGCCTGTTTGGAGCGCAGTCAAGGTCCTTCTCGTCGCGCCCGGCGCCGGTTCAGAGTTCCGTCGGTTCCAGTGCGCCCAGTTGGGTCATCAGGCCGAGGCGGTCGTACTGCCACCAGCCCTCGACGATCTTGCCGTTGGTGCCGAAGCGGAAGATGGTCGTGCCGGTCATGGAGACCTTCCTGCCCGTCGGCGGGATGCCGAGGAAGTCGCCCTTGTGGGTCCCCTCCCAGCTCCACCGGGTGCACACCCGGTCCCCCTGGGCGATCTGGTCCTCGATGCGGACCGAGAAGTCGAAGCCGCCGCGCCACACGTCCATCTCGCGCCGCAGGTGGTCGAGTCCGATGACGTCCTGCTCGTTCGCCGGATCGTGGTCGTGGTAGTGCTCCTCGACCAGGCCCGTCATCGGCGACAGATCGTCCTCGGTGGCCAGCACCTCGAAGAACCGCCGCGCGGCGTCCGTGTTCAGCTGGGCGTCCCGCGCCACGTCCAGGTCGGTGAAGGTGGGCATCTCGTCGCAGAGCGCCACCATCTGCCGGAAGATCCGGTCGGTCTCCGGGAGCTGCGAGTTGCGCATCGCCTCCTCGTACGACGGGAACTCCACGATCTCCACGACGTGCGCCGCGTCCGAGCGGTCCTTGCCGACCACCGCGTGCGTCGCCGTCCGCTTCCCCCTGGTCTGCTCGACCCACTGGTCCATGAGCCGGTCCATTTCCTCGAACCGGCTGGTCCTGCAGTCGATGAGCTGTACGAAGGTCATGACGCCACCTCCGGCCCCCCTGGTCCGGGTCCTGTCAGCACCCATTTTCCTCCGCGGCGCGGGCTCCGGCCCGCTGTGGGCCCGGGGCCGCCCTCACACCGTCACTGCGGCCCGTACTTGCGTCCCGTACGTGAGGAGAGCCCGCCCAGCAGCCCCCGCGGGACCAGCTTCGCCGCGCCCATCAGCGCCTTGTAGCGGGGATCCGGGATCGACACCGACTTGCCCCGGGCCAGGTCCGCGAGCGCCTCCGCCGCGACCTTGTCCGCGTCGAGCCACATCCACTTCGGGATGTTGTCCGTCCCCATCCCGGCCCGCTGGTGGAACTCCGTGCGCACGAAGCCGGGGCACAGCGCCATCAGCCGTACGCCGCTGTCCGCGAGGTCCCGGGCCGCGCCCTGCGTGAACTGCACGACCCACGCCTTGGACGCCCCGTACGTGCCGCGCGGCACGAACGCCGCCACCGAGGCGACGTTCACGACACCTCCGCGGCCGCGTTCCCGCATCGCCTCGGCCGCCGCCGACGTCAGCCGGAGCACCGCCTCGCAGTGCACCTTGAGCATCCTCAGCTCGTCGGCCATGGAGACGTCGAGGTAACGGCCCTTGTTGCCGAAGCCGGCGTTGTTGACCAGCAGGTCGACGGGGTTCTTGCGGTCACCGAGCCGTTCGGCCACCGACTCGATGCCCTTGTCGTCGGCCAGGTCGGCGGTCAGCACCTCCGCCTCGATGCCGTGGCGGTCGTGCAGCTCGGTGGCCTGTTCGCGCAGCCGGCCGGTGTCGCGGGCCACCAGCACCAGGTCGTGTCCGTCGGCCGCCAGCCGCCGCGCGAACGCGGCACCGATCCCAGCCGTCGATCCCGTAATCAGAGCCGTTGTCATGGCGCAAGAGTAGTTACCCGGACCAGAGGCTCCGGCCTGCGTACCGGGCCGTCAGACCGCCGAGCCCGTCCCGTACTTCTCCACGTACGCCCGTGCCACCGCCAGCGCCTCCGAATGCAGCGCCTCGCCCGCCTCCAGCAACCGGGGCAGCAGCGTCCGCTCCGTCGTCACCGCGCGGAACTGCAGCGCGACCGTCACCTCGTGGTCCGGCCGGTGCACGATCCGCACCGGATCCCCCGCGCGTATCGCCCCGGGCCGGATCACCCGCAGATACGCCCCCGGCGCGGCCCGCTGCGTGAACCGCTTCACCCAGCCCTTCTCACCCATGTGGCCCTGGAACGTGCGACACGGGATGCGCCCGGAGGTGATCTCCAGCAGCACCTCGTCCCCGACGGCCCAGCGCTCACCGATCAACGCGCCGGACACGTCGATCCCCGTGGTGGTGAGGTTCTCGCCGAACGAGCCGTTCGCCAGCGTCCGCCCCAGCGTGCGCTCCCACTCGTCGAGGTCCTCGCGCGCCATGGCGTACACCGCCTGCTCGTCGCCGCCGTGGTGCCGCGTCTCGCACACGGCGTCCCCCTCCAGCCCGCTCGCACCGAACCCCTTGGGCCCCGGCGCCGCCACCCGCACCGGACCGTCCACCGGCCGCTTGTCGATCCCGCTCACACCGTCGCGATGGTCCGTGTACGGCACGGCCCGGGCGCTCCCCAGGTTCACAGACAGAAGCTTCATGCCTCGCACGGTAGGCGATGGAGATCAAAGCGTCGACGCATTATTCGCCACCCGGTCAAAGGACGGCTTATCCTTGCGTGTGTGATCGAAGCCCGTCATCTCCGCGTGCTGCGCGCCGTGGCCACCACCGGTTCCTTCTCCGCGGCCGCCCGCGAACTGGGCTGCACCCAGCCCGCCGTCAGCCAGCAGATGAAGGCGCTGGAGGCGTCCGTCGGCACGCCCCTGCTCATCCGCAGCGGCCGCGAGATGCGCCTGACCCAGGCCGGAGAGGCCCTGGTCCGGCACGCCACGGGAATCCTCGCCGGACTGACCGCCGCCGAGGAGGAGGTCGCCGCCATCGCCGGGCTGCGCGCGGGCCGGGTCCGCCTCGTCTCCTTCCCCAGCGGCAGCTCCACCCTCGTCCCGACGGCCCTCGCCGCACTGCGCGAGGCCCACCCGGGCACCCAGGTCTCCCTGGAGGAGGCCGAGCCGCCCCGCTCCGTGGAGATGCTGCGCGAGGGCGACTGCGACGTGGCCCTCGCGTTCCGTTATGAGGGGGCGGCGGGCGCCGAGGAGTGGGACGACCTCGTCGTACGGCCGCTGCTGACGGACCGGCTGGTGGGGCTGGTGCCGGAGCGGCACCGGCTCGCGCGCGCGGAGTCCGTGGCCATCGGTGAACTCGCGGAAGAGCCGTGGATCGCGGGCTGCCCGCGCTGCCGCGGCCAGTTGGTCGAGGTGTGCGAAACGGCCGGCTTCACCCCGCGCATCGACTTCGCCACCGACGACTATCCGGCGGTCGTCGGACTGGTCGGCGCCGGCCTGGGGGTCGCGGTCCTGCCCCAGCTGGCCGTCGAGTCGGTACGGCCCCGGGGCGTGCGCACGGTGGCACTGGAGCCGGCGGTACGGCGGGAGATCGTCGCGCTCACCCTCCCCGACCTCGCGCAGGTGCCCGCGGTCAGCGCGACGCTGGAGAAGCTCGCCACAACTGCCGGACGGTGAGCTGCCGGGGCCGGTGACCTGCTCGGCGGTGGTCTGTCGAGGGGTGGACTGCCCGGCGACGGTCTGTCGAGGGGGTGGACTGCTCGGGGGTGGTCTGTCGAGGGGTGACCTGCTCGGCGGTGGTCCGTCGGGAGGGTGGGCTGCTCGGCGGTGGTCCGTCGGGAGGGTGGGCTGCTCGGCGGTGGTCTGTCGAGAGGGTGGGCTGCTCGGGGGTGTTCGGTCGAGAGGGCGGGCTGCTCGGCGGTGGTCTGCCGGTGCGCGGCCGTGCCGGGCGTCGGCCTGCCGGGCGGCCGGTGGCCGGGATGTCGGGGGCCTGTCTGACGCGCCTTCTGGCGCGCACCCGCGCACCGCAGGGCGCGCGGCCCGTGCCCGCGCGCGCCCCTGTGCGTGCCCTCACTCCGTGAAGAAACGTTCCTTCAGTTGTTCGAGGCGGCGTGCCCGGCGCCGGCTGACGCCGACACCAGCCGGTGGCGCGCCCGCCCCATCAGCTCTTCGCGCTCGTCCTCGGTCAGTCCGCCCCACACGCCGTACGGCTCACGTACCGCCAGCGCGTGTGCGGCGCACTCGGCGCGCACCGGGCACCTCATGCAGACCTCTTTGGCCGAGTTCTCGCGAGCACTCCGAGCCGCACCACGCTCGCCCTCGGGGTGGAAGAAGAGGGAGCTGTCCACCCCGCGGCAGGCAGCCAGGAGCTGCCAGTCCCACAGGTCCGCGTTCGGTCCGGGAAGGCGGGAGAAATCTGCCATTGCGTGACCCCTTGTAGCCGTTCTGGGCGGATCCGGTGTCCACGACCGTACAACTACGATCCAAGGAGATGAAAATATGACTCATTGCGAATCTAGCCCCGGACACCAACAAAGGGGAAGAAAAGGGGCTGAATGGGGCATGGGTTGTGATGAAAGTTCGGGGGTCCGCGGTGCATGTCTGCACCGTGTCCGTCTCCTCACGTAGAGTGCCGAAGATGGCAGACGGCCCCGTAACTCTTTCGAGTGACCGTCGTTGAGAGTGCGAGGCGGTTGAAGGAACCAGCGCTCGGGCGGGCGTCCGAGACGGTCGACCGCACAGGTGACGATTTCGTACCAGCCTGGAGGCTCAAGGTGACGCGCATCAGCTGCGGAGGGCGGCCATGACTTCCGTCCTCGTCTGCGACGACTCCCCGCTTGCCCGAGAGGCGCTCCGCCGCGCGGTCGCGACCGTGCCCGGCGTCGAGCGCGTGACGACGGCTGCCAACGGCGAGGAAGTCCTCCGCCGCTGGGGAGCCGACCGCTCGGACCTGATTCTGATGGACGTACGCATGCCCGGCCTGGGCGGCGTCGAGACGGTCCGGCGACTGCTGTCCGCCGACCCCGGTGCGCGCATCATCATGCTCACCGTCGCCGAGGACCTCGACGGCGTGGCGCTCGCGGTGGCCGCCGGTGCCCGTGGCTACCTGCACAAGGACGCCTCCCGCGCGGAGCTGCGGGCCACGGTGACGCAGGCGCTCGCCGACCCGACCTGGCGGCTCGCCCCGCGCCGGCTGCGCTCCGCCGAGATGGGGGCCGCGCCGACGCTCACCGCGCGTGAGATCCAGGTCCTCGAGGGCATGAGCCACGGACGCTCCAACGCCGAGATCGGCCGCGAGCTGTTCCTCTCCGAGGACACCGTCAAGACGCACGCGCGGCGGCTGTTCAAGAAACTCGGCGCGTCGGACCGGGCCCACGCGGTGGCGCTCGGCTTCCGCTGGGGCCTCGTGCGCTAGGGCCGTACGCCCGGATCATGCCGGATCACGCCGGGTGACGAGCAGGGGCCGGTGTTCCCGCATCGCGGGACGGCGGCGGGAGCCGGGGCACAGCCCCGGAAACCCCCACCGGCGCCCGGCGCCCGGCGGCCCGGCACGGAGCCGGATCTGCGGGCCCGGCCCGGTCCGAGCTGCACCGGCGGCCGGCGGCCCGGCACGGAACCGGACCTGCGGGTTCGGCCCGGTCCGAACGGCAGGCTTCGGGTGCGTTCCACGACGGACCGCCGCCCTCGCCCCGACGCATCGGCATCACGAGCCGACCGACGAGCGAGGGCCCGCGAACTCCTCCGCCGGGCGGCCCACAGCCGCGCACGTACGCAACCCCGGGCACGACCGCCGACGCCGCGTACCCGCACGGCCGGCGCGGCTGCGAGATCCGCGAACCGGCGGGGCGTGCGGTCGGCCGGCGCGACCGCGCGCGGACCGGAAGGGCGGACCGCCGGTGATCCGGGATGCAAAAACCCGGCATCCGCCGCGCCCGGGGCGTGGAAACCCCCGGTCACCGGCGTGTCGGCGGCCGTCGACAGGTGCCCGCTGCTCGTTTCGTCGCGGATGCCGCATCCTTGAGGTGTGGAGTTCCTCGGGGACGAGTCGGTCGAGCGGAAGGGGAGGGCGCAGGGGATGAGTTCCGGCGCACCTGCTCATAACGCTTCGGTGCACAACCAGGGACACGGTGCCGCGGACCCGACGTCCGCAGGGCACCATGGACCGATGCGCGACGACGAGGCGGGCACTGCCCAAGGGGCGATCGGTGCGCTCGTCCATCGCGCCGTCGACGGAGACGAGCAGGCCACGCACGATCTGCTCGCCCACGTCCACCCCCTCGCCCTGCGCTACTGCCGCACCCGGCTGTCCCGGCTCCCCGGCGACGCCCGGCACTTCGTCGAGGACCTCGCCCAGGAGGTCTGCGTCGCCGTGCTCCTCGCCCTGCCCCGCTACAAGGACACCGGCCGGCCCTTCGAGGCGTTCATCTTCGCCATCGCCTCCCACAAGGTCGCCGACCTGCAGCGCGCGGCGATGCGCCACCCCGGCTCCACCGCCGTGCCCTCCGACGAGATGCCCGAGCGGCCCGACGACTCCCTCGGCCCCGAGGAGCGCGCCCTGCTCAGCAGCGACGCCGAATGGGCCAAGAAACTCCTCGCCAGCCTGCCCGAGAACCAGCGCGAGCTGATCCTGCTCCGCATCGCCGTGGGCCTCACCGCGGAGGAGACTGGACAGATGTTGGGAATGTCACCCGGCGCCGTCCGAGTGGCGCAGCACCGCGCGCTCAGCCGACTGCGCGCCCTGGCGGAGCAGTAACGCCCGCCGCACCGCCGCCCCTTCGGCGGAGGAACGGCCACTCAGCCGTTCCCGTACGAACATACGAAGCCCGGAGCCGTGCGAAACCGTGGAATGAGACACCCGCGCTTCCCGTTAGCATGGACATCCGCACCGATCAAGGCCATTTGGGGAAGGTGTCATGACTGCCAACGTCGACGGAGTGCCCGGTAAATTCGCGACACTCGGGCTGACCTACGACGACGTGCTGCTGCTGCCGGGCCCGTCGGACATGGCGCCCGACGAGATCGACACCGCCTCGTACGTCTCCAAGAACGTCCGGGTCAACATCCCGCTGCTGTCCGCCGCCATGGACAAGGTCACCGAGTCGCGCATGGCGATCGCGATGGCCCGCCAGGGCGGCGTCGGTGTCCTGCACCGCAACCTGTCGATCGAGGACCAGGCCAACCAGGTCGACCTGGTGAAGCGCTCCGAGTCCGGCATGGTCACCGACCCCATCACCATCCACCCGGACGCCACGCTCGCCGAGGCCGACGCCCTGTGCGCCAAGTTCCGCATCAGCGGCGTCCCGGTCACCGACGGCAACAAGAAGCTGCTCGGCATCGTCACCAACCGCGACATGGCCTTCGAGACCGACCGCACGCGTCAGGTGCGCGAGGTCATGACGCCGATGCCGCTCGTCACCGGCAAGGTCGGCATCTCCGGCGCGGAGGCCATGGAGCTGCTGCGCCGCCACAAGATCGAGAAGCTTCCGCTGGTCGACGACCACGGCGTCCTCAAGGGCCTGATCACGGTCAAGGACTTCGTGAAGGCCGAGAAGTACCCGAACGCCGCCAAGGACGCCGAGGGCCGGCTGCTCGTCGGTGCCGCGGTCGGTGTCGCCGGTGACGCCTTCGAGCGCGCCCAGGCACTGATCGAGGCGGGCGTCGACTTCATCGTCGTCGACACCGCGCACGGCCACTCCCGGCTGGTCGGCGACATGGTCGCCAAGATCAAGTCGAACTCGTCCGGCGTCGACGTCATCGGCGGCAACGTCGCCACGCGCGACGGCGCCAAGGCCCTGGTCGACGCGGGCTGCGACGGCATCAAGGTCGGTGTCGGCCCCGGCTCCATCTGCACCACGCGCGTCGTCGCCGGCGTCGGCGTCCCGCAGGTCACCGCGATCTACGAAGCCGCCCTCGCCGCCAAGGAGGCCGGTGTCCCGGTCATCGGCGACGGCGGTCTGCAGTACTCCGGCGACATCGCCAAGGCGCTGGTCGCAGGCGCCGACACGGTGATGCTCGGCTCGCTGCTCGCGGGCTGCGAGGAGTCCCCGGGCGAGCTGATGTTCATCAACGGCAAGCAGTTCAAGTCGTACCGCGGCATGGGGTCGCTCGGCGCCATGCAGACCCGCGGCGACCGCAAGTCGTTCTCCAAGGACCGCTACTTCCAGGAGGGCGTCGCCTCCGACGAGCAGCTCGTCCCCGAGGGCATCGAGGGCCAGGTGCCCTACCGCGGCCCGCTCTCCTCGGTCGTCCACCAGCTGGTCGGCGGCCTGCGCCAGTCGATGTTCTACGTCGGCGGCCGCACCGTGCCCGAGCTCCAGGACAACGGGCGCTTCGTACGGATCACCTCCGCGGGTCTGAAGGAGAGCCACCCGCACGACATCCAGATGACGGTCGAGGCGCCGAACTACAGCCGCAAGTAGACGGCGGGCTTCCCGAGGGCGGCTTCCCGGGCATCCGGGGCCGCCCTCGCCGTACGTCCGGGGCGGTACCCGCCGCGGCCGTCGGGGATACTGGAAGGCGCTGCAACGCATCAGGGAAAGGCCACAGACGTGACTGAGATCGAGATCGGGCGCGGCAAGCGCGGCCGCCGGGCGTACGCCTTCGACGACATCGCCGTCGTCCCCAGCCGCCGTACGCGGGACCCGAAGGAGGTCTCGATCGCCTGGCAGATCGACGCCTACCGCTTCGAGCTGCCGTTCCTGGCCGCCCCCATGGACTCGGTCGTCTCGCCGGCCACCGCGATCCGCATCGGCGAGCTCGGCGGCCTCGGCGTGCTGAACCTCGAAGGCCTGTGGACCCGCCACGAGGACCCGCAGCCGCTGCTGGACGAGATCGTCGGCCTGCCCGCCGAGGCGGCCACCCGGCGCCTCCAGGAGATCTACGCCGCTCCCATCAAGGAGGAGCTGATCGGGCAGCGCATCAAGGAGGTGCGCGACTCGGGCGTGGTCACCGCCGCCGCGCTCTCCCCGCAGCGCACCGCCCAGTTCTCCAAGGCCGTCGTCGACGCGGGCGTGGACATCTTCGTCATCCGCGGTACGACGGTCTCGGCCGAGCACGTCTCCAGTGCGCACGAGCCGCTGAACCTGAAGCAGTTCATCTACGAACTCGACGTCCCGGTGATCGTCGGCGGCTGCGCCACCTACACCGCCGCCCTGCACCTGATGCGCACCGGCGCGGCCGGTGTGCTGGTCGGCTTCGGCGGCGGCGCCGCGCACACCACGCGCAACGTGCTGGGCATCCAGGTCCCGATGGCCACCGCGGTCGCCGACGTGGCCGCCGCCCGCCGCGACTACATGGACGAGTCCGGCGGCCGATACGTGCACGTCATCGCGGACGGCGGTGTCGGCTGGTCCGGCGACCTGCCCAAGGCGATCGCGTGCGGCGCCGACGCCGTGATGATGGGCTCGCCGCTCGCCCGCGCGACCGACGGTCCCGGCAAGGGCAACCACTGGGGCATGGAGGCCGTCAACGAGGAGCTGCCGCGCGGCCAGAAGGTCGACCTCGGCACGGTGGGCACGCTGGAGGAGATCCTCACCGGCCCGTCCCACACCCCCGACGGCTCGATGAACCTCTTCGGCGCCCTGCGCCGCGCGATGGCCACCACCGGCTACAGCGAGCTGAAGGAGTTCCAGCGCGTCGAGGTGACGGTCGCCGACTCGCAGCACCGGCGATAGGGACTGCGCGGGCTTCGACACGACACAAAGGGGCCGGTCACCTGGTGAGGTGACCGGCCCCTTTCGCGTGTCCGGGGGCGCGGAGGGGCGCCCGTGGCAGTCGGGGGGCGCGCGGTTGTCCTGGGGCCCGATCCGCGCTGGTCCACCCGTGTGAGGCCGCTCGTGTCCTGGTCAGCGCCCCAGTTCTTGGGCCCCCTTCCGAGGACACGGTCCGGACCCCGCCCTCGGGGCCCGGCCCGATTCCGACGGACCGTCCACCGGGCTGCTGGGCGGTGTCGTGGAAGGGGGCGCCCATGGGACGCCACCGCAGGCCCACTCGCTGGGATCGGATCCGTCTGTGGACGGTGAAGTGCCGGAGGAGGTGGATCTTGCGGATTCTCGGATGGTGAGCGGCCGCCCCCACGAAGACCAGGCGCGGACACCCGTGCACCATCGTGGAGCCTGCCGCAGTGGCCCCTGCGGTGGGCTCCTCCTGGCCCCTGCCGTACTGGCGCGGTCCTTCCGCCACCACCAACCCCCGTGCCACGGCGGCCCGCCGCGCGCCCCCTCACAACCGGTGCGCCGCCCCCGTAGGAGTAGCCCCTCGCGTGTCCAGCAGCAGCTGGGCCTTCACCGACAGGCCCTGGAGGTCGTACGTGCGGTGCTGCTGGAGCAGGATCGTCAGGTCGGCGTCGGCGGCGGCCTCGTAGAGGGAGTCCGCGCGCGGAACGGGACGGTCGAGGACGTGCCAGGTCGGTACGTGCGGGTCGTGGTAGCTGACGGACGCCCCCAGCTCCATCAGCCGGATCGCCACCTCGTGCGCGGGGCTGCCCTGCTCGTCGGCCAGGTCGGCCTTGTAGGTGACGCCGAGGAGGAGGACGCGTGCGCCGCGCGCCGACTTGCCGTGCTCGTTGAGGAGGGCCGCGGCGCGCTGGACGACGTAGTGCGGCATCCGGCCGTTGACCTGCTGGGCGAGTTCCGCCATGCGCAGGGTGCGGCCCGCGTGGGCGGTCAGGTCCTGGGGGACGGAGTGGCCGCCGACGCCGGGGCCGGGGCGGAACGCCTGGAAGCCGAAGGGTTTGGTCTCCGCGCAGCGGATGACGTCCCACAGGTCGATGCCCAGGTCGTGGCAGAGGGCGGCCATCTCGTTGACGAGAGCGATGTTGACGTGCCGGAAGTTGGCCTCCAGGAGCTGTACGGTCTCCGCCTCACGCGGGCCGCGCGCGCGGACGACCTTGTCGGTGATGCGCCCGTAGAAGGCGGCGGCCGACTCGGTGCAGGCGGAGGTGAGGCCGCCGATGACCTTCGGGGTGTTGGCCGGGGTGAAGTCACGGTTGCCGGGGTCGACGCGACTGGGGGAGTAGGCGAGGTGGAAATCGCGGCCCGCGCGCAGGCCGGATCCCGACTCGAGCAGGCGCAGCAGCGGGCCCTCCGTCGTCCCCGGGGGCGCCGGGGACTCGAGGATCACCGTGGTGTGCGGGCGCAGCTGCGCGGCGAGGGTGCGGGCGGCCGTCTCCACCAGGCCGAGATCGAGCCCTCCGTCCGCGGCGCGTGGGGTCGGGGCGCAGATGACGGCGGTGCGCACCCGGCCGAGCTCGGCGGGATGGGCGGTCGTACGGAAGCCCTGCGCGAGCATGCGGCGCTGCTCGGCGGCGCTGAGCGAGCCCGCCTCGGGGCCGGTCCGGTAGCCGATGGTCGGGATGCCGGCGGCGACGGCGGCCTGGGCCAGGGGCAGTCCGTACGGGCCGAGTCCGATGACGGCGAGATCTGCGGGCATGGCGTGGGCCGTCCTTCCCATTAACCGGAGTGCGACAGGTGCGCAAGCGCTGTGGACTGGACAGGCGAGCGCAATGTCAGACTAGGAGTAAATATGACCGATATGCGGGATTGATCGGTTGAGTTTCGGTGAGTCGTACCGGGGAGTTGTCCACAGGCTGGGAGCGCGTGGTGGCTGAAGTCGGGCAACCCGGTCAGAATTTGGGCATGAGGGTGGGGGACCGGGCTACGCCCGACGGGTGCGGCCGACGCGACCGATGAGCGGGAGGCAGCGGTGAGGACAGCGACACTGGGGCCGGCGCAGCGTGCCGAAGCACTCGCGTCCATGGCCGAGCACGAACTCGACGTGCTGGTCGTGGGCGGCGGCGTCGTCGGCGCGGGCACCGCGCTCGACGCCGTCACGCGCGGCCTGTCCACGGGGCTGGTCGAGGCGCGGGACTGGGCGTCGGGCACGTCCAGCCGGTCCAGCAAACTGATCCACGGCGGCCTGCGCTATCTGGAGATGCTCGACTTCGCCCTGGTCCGAGAGGCGTTGAAGGAGCGCGGCCTGCTGCTGGAAAGGCTCGCGCCCCACCTGGTCCGGCCGGTGCCGTTCCTGTACCCGTTGCAGCACCAGGGCTGGGAGCGGCTCTACGCCGGAGCGGGCGTCGCGCTCTACGACGCCATGGCGATGGCCCGCGGACACGGGCGGGGCCTGCCCGTGCACCGGCACCTGAGCCGCCGTCACGCCCTGCGCGTGGCCCCGTGCCTGAAGAAGGACGCGCTGGTCGGGGCCCTGCAGTACTACGACGCCCAGATGGACGACGCCCGGTTCGTCGCCACCCTCGTGCGCACGGCCGCGGCGTACGGCGCGCGGGTCGCCAACCGTGCGCGGGTGACGGGTTTCCTGCGCGAGGGCGAACGCGTGGTCGGCGCCCGCGTGCAGGACGTCGAGGGCGGCGGCGAGTACGAGGTGCGCGCCAAACAGGTCGTCAACGCCACCGGTGTGTGGACCGACGACACCCAGGCGATGGTCGGCGAGCGGGGCCGGTTCCACGTACGGGCCTCGAAGGGCATCCACCTCGTCGTCCCCAAGGACCGCATCCACTCCACGACCGGGCTCATCCTGCGCACCGAGAAGTCCGTACTGTTCGTCATCCCCTGGGGCCGGCACTGGATCGTCGGCACCACGGACACCGACTGGGACCTCGACAAGGCGCACCCGGCCGCCTCCAGCGCGGACATCGACTATCTGCTGGAACACGTCAACTCGGTGCTCGCGGTGCCGCTGACCAGGGACGACGTCGAGGGCGTCTACGCCGGCCTGCGGCCGCTGCTCGCCGGCGAGTCGGACGCCACGAGCAAGCTGTCCCGCGAGCACACCGTGGCGCATCCCGTGCCCGGCCTCGTCGTGGTGGCGGGCGGCAAGTACACGACGTACCGGGTGATGGCCAAGGACGCGGTGGACGCGGCCGTCCACGGACTCGACCTGCGCGTCGCCGACTGCGTCACCGAGGACACGCCGCTGGTGGGTGCCGAGGGCTACTGGGCGCTGTGGAACGGGCGGGCGCGCACCGCCGCGCGCACCGGACTGCACACGGCACGCGTGGAGCACCTGCTGCACCGGTACGGCGCGATGGCCGAGGAGGTCCTGGACCTCATCGCCGCAGACCCCTCGCTCGGCGAACCGCTGCAGGCCGCCGACGACTACCTGCGCGCCGAGATCACCTACGCCGCCTCCCACGAGGGGGCGCGGCACCTGGACGACGTGCTGACCCGGCGCACCCGCATCTCCATCGAGACGTTCGACCGGGGCACGCGCAGCGCCCGGGAGGCCGCCGAGCTGATGGCGCCGGTGCTGGGCTGGGACGAGGACCGGATAAAGCGCGAGGTGCAGCACTACGAGAAGCGGGTGGAGGCCGAGCGCGAGTCCCAGCGGCAGCCCGACGACCTGACGGCGGACGCGGCACGGCTCGGGGCGCCGGACATCGTGCCGCGGTAGCCGCCACGGCCCGAGGCCCCGCCAGGAACGAGCACCACGGCGAATCACTCGAACGAGTGGCGGACAGTGGGATCTGTGTTCGGAACCCGGTCGTTCTACGCAGTGCGAGGGCAGAACTCGGCGGCGAGCACCGCGGATTCGAGACCGGGATCCGCAATCGCGTCCGTGTTCACCCGGAAGGTGAGGACATGCCGGCCGTCGACGGTGGCTGCGGTGCGCACGTAGCTGCCGGCGATGCGACCGTTGTGCCCCCACACCGTGGTGCCGCACGGAAGCTCCACGGGGAACAGGCCCATGCCGTACGAGCCGTGTGCGGTACGGGTGCCGAGCATCTCGCGCATCCGGCGCGGGGGCAGCAGTTCGCCGCCGAGCAGGGCCGCGTAGAAGCGGTCCAGGTCGGCGAGCGTCGTCACCAACTCGCCCGCGGCGCCGGCCACCCGCGGGTCGAGCCGGGTGACGTCGGTCCCGTCGGCGGCGTAGGAGCGGCCGTGCGGCCGGGGCAGCCGAGTGCGGGAGCCGGGGAAGGAGGTGTGCGCGAGACGCAGCGGATCGATGATGCGCCGCTCGGCCTCGTCGGCGTACGAGCGGCCGGTGACCTGCTCGACGACCATGCCGAGCAGTACGTAGTTGGTGTTCGAGTAGAGGAAGCGGCCGCGTGGGGCCGGGGAGTGGGTGAGGGCGATGTTCAGGGCCTGAAGCGGAGTGACCGGGAGGGTGCCCTTGGTGTCCGCGGAGAAGTCACGAAGGCCGCTGGTGTGGGTCAGCAGGGAACGCAGGGTCAGCGCGCGCCCGTCGTTGCCCGCTCCCCGCACCAGACCCGGCAGATGCTCCTCCACGGTGTCGTCGAGCGACAGGCGGCCCTCGTCGGCCAGTTGGAGGACGACCGTCGCGACGAACGTCTTGGTGATGCTGCCGGCGCGGAAGTGGTCGGCGCGCGCGATGCCCGGACCGGCCTGGGCGTAGCGGACGCCGGCCTCCTCCACCGCCAGCAGCGCCGCGGCGGGAGCACCACCACGCGTCACCAGCAGCGGAAGGAGGGCGTCCGCGGACGGGGCGGCCGGCGCCGAGGAAGCGGTCGGGGACAGCCCGAGCAGAGCGAGAGAGAGGGGAATGGCCAGTAGTGTCCGAAGTGGCGGCATCCCTGCTCCTCCCGTGTCGAGGGGCCCATGATGCAGGGCGGGTCGGGCAGCGCCTCATCCGGGCTCCGTGTGCGCCGGGCCGGGCCGCCTGAGGCACCCTGGGCGTGGAGCACTTGTCGGGTGAGGGACAATGAAGGCTCTGTCAGGGCGGGTTGCATGAGGGGACGCATGTCGGAGGCGGAGCGGGCGGGGACATCCCGTCAGGACAAGAGCGCACGTCTCCTCGCCGGGCGCTACCGGCTGGGAGATGTGCTCGGCCGCGGCGGCATGGGGACGGTGTGGCGCGCCGAGGACGAAACCCTCGGACGGACCGTCGCCGTCAAGGAGCTCCGCTTCCCGTCCAGCATCGACGAGGACGAGAAGCGGCGCCTGATCACTCGGACGCTGCGCGAGGCCAAGGCCATCGCGCGGATCCGCAACAACAGCGCCGTGACCGTCTTCGACGTCGTGCAGGAGGACGACCGGCCCTGGATCGTGATGGAACTCGTCGAGGGCAAGTCGCTCGCCGAGGTCATCCGCGAGGACGGACTGCTGGAGCCGCGGCGCGCCGCCGAGGTGGGCCTCGCCGTGCTCGACGTGCTGCGCTCCGCGCACCGGGAGGGCATCCTCCACCGCGACGTGAAGCCGTCGAACGTGCTGATCGCCGAGGACGGCCGGGTCGTGCTCACCGACTTCGGCATCGCCCAGGTCGAGGGCGACCCCTCCATCACCTCGACCGGCATGCTCGTCGGCGCCCCCTCCTACATCTCCCCCGAACGGGCCCGCGGCCACAAGCCGGGACCCGCGGCCGACCTGTGGTCGCTCGGCGGGCTGCTGTACGCGGCGGTGGAGGGCACACCGCCGTACGACAAGGGGTCCGCGATCGCCACGCTCACCGCGGTGATGACCGAACCGCTGGAGGAGCCGAAGAACGCGGGACCGCTCAGGGACGTCATCCACGGGCTGCTCACCAAGGACCCCGCCCAGCGGCTCGACGACGCCGGCGCCCGGGCCATGCTGAACGCCGTCCTCCACGCGCCCGAGGGGGCGGGCGGGCACGAGCCGGCGGACGCCACGAAGGTCGTGCCGCTGCCCGAGCAGCCCGGAGGCCGACGGGGCGAGGAGGCCGGGGAGAGGCTGCGCGGAGCGTTGCGTTCCGTGCGGAAGGCGGCAGCGGCCGCCGGCGCGGCCGGCGCCGCGGCCCGCACCAAGTCCGGCAACACCACAAACGCTCCGGAGCCCGGAACGGCCGCCGGAACCTCCCGGACTGCGGCGACACCCTCCGGCGCGCGGACGGGCGCGGCACCGGCCTCCGCGCCGGCGAACGGCGCCCACCCGCGGACGGGTGCCGGGGCCGCGGGCCGGAACGCGGCTTCGGGCGGGCGCAGTTCGGGGTGGCCGGTGATGACACCGCCGGACCTGCCGCCGCGGCCCGCGCCGCGGGCGCCGCTGACGGACGTGGTGCCCCGCCGGACGCTGATCGCCATCGCCGTGATCGTGGTGCTCGCCGTGCTCGGCACCGTGTTGGCCCTCGCGCTCGGTGACGACGGGGACACCAACGGGGCCAAGGGCGGCGGTGAGCGGACCGCCACCGGCCGGACCGCGAGTGCCGACACCAGGAACGACGAGAACGACGGCACCCGCGCCGACGGCACGGCGAGCGCACCGGCCGACGCCGGCACGGCAACCGGATCGGCCCCGGCCGGCCCGGGCGCGGGCACCGACGGCTCGGAGGACTCGGCCCCGGACGACTCCGCCGGGGACGACGCCGCGCAGGACGGCGGTGCCGCGGTGGCGAAGACCCACAAGGGCGGCCAGGGATACTCGATCGGGCTGCCCAAGGGGTGGAAGTACCGGTCGACGGGCGCCGCAGGTGACCGGTTCACCGGGCCCAACGGGCAGAAGCTGCTCATCGGCTGGACGACCACGCCGAAGGACGACCCGGTCGCGGACTGGAAGAACCAGGAACGCTCCATGGTGCGTTCGCAGTACGAGCGGATCCGCATCGAGGCGGTGGAATACCGCGGCTGGAACACGGCCGACTGGGAGTTCACCTACGTGGAAAGCGGGACCAAGTACCGGTCCATCGACCGGGGCACGGTGGTCAACGACCGCCTCGGGTACGGGCTGATGTACACGGCCAAGGCCGCCGCATGGGGCGGTGAGCAGCGCAAGGACACCTGGCGGACGCTGACGAAGACGTTCGAGCCGAAGTCCTGAGCATGACCGGCCCCAGGAATGGGGAGTGGAAAGTGGCATCCCCTCTCTGCGGGTTGCCTCCGGCACGTATCGTGAGTATGTGCGGACCGTGCGCAGCCGGAACGGCCCGCTGGACGAACGGAACTGACCGACCGTAGTGCCGGGGGAGGCAACGTGGACGACTACGCGGGACGGGTTCTCGCCGACCGCTACCGCCTGCCCCTCCCGCCCTCCGACGAGTACGAACTCACCGAGAGCCGCGCCTTCGACACCTACAGCGGGCAGGAAGTGCTGATCCGGCAGGTTCCGTTGCCGGAGGTCGTCGAGGCCGAGGTGCTCGACGCCGAAGGGCTGCCCGACGGCTTCACCGCCCGCGACGGCAGCGCCCGGCGGGGCGGTTACGGAGCGGCGTCCGCGCGCGGAGGCACCCGGCGGCCCGCCGACCCGGTCGTGCGGCGCGCGGTCGAGGCAGCGCAGGCGGCGGCCGCCATTCCCGACCATCCGCGTCTGGACCAGGTCTTCGACGTGTTCGCGGACGGCGGTTCGCTGTGGATCGTCAGTGAACTCGTCGCCGCCCGGCCGCTGGCCGCCCTGCTCGCCGAGGAGCCGCTCTCCCCGTACCGGGCGGCGGAGGTCGCCGCCGACGTCCTGACGGCGCTGCGGGTCCTGCACTCCTACGGCTGGGTGCACCGCAACATCACCGCCCGCACGGTCCTCGTCTGCGACGACGGCCGGGTGATGCTGACCGGGCTCGCGGTGGGCGCGGCGGAAGAGGCCCTGTGCGGCTACGACCCGGTACCGGCCCCGGACGAGGAGCCGGGCCAGGGACCGGGCCAGGCACCGGCGCAGGATCCGGGGCCGGGCGGAGCGGCGGCCGGTGCGCTCGAGCCGCTGAGCCCGGCCGGGCCGGCCCCGGGTTCCATGGACGACGGCCACGGGCCCTCCTGGCCGCCCGGCTTCACCGCGGACTCCGATCCCGATGCCGCCCGGCGGGCCGCCATCGAGGCACGCGCCGGCCGGCTGCCCGGCGGCGCGGCGGGCGCACCCGGCGGCCTCACGCCCGCGGCGGCCCCGCGCGCCCTCGACAGCGCGGGGGACGTGCGGGCGGCCCGGGCGGGCGCGATCGCGGCGTACCGGGCGGGCGCCCGTGCCGCGGCCCGCGTGCAGGAGGCGCAGCAGAGCGGCCGTACCGCCCTGCCCGGCGCACGGCCCGCACCCGAGGGCGACGGCGCGGCGGGCACCGGAGCCGGACCGGTACCGCCGGGACGGGTGGCCGACCCCTACGGGGTGGGCGCCGCCGGGTACCACGGTGCCGGCACGGGAGCCGGGACCGGCGGGCGTGCCGACGCCACCGGCCCCGAGGGTCCCGGAGGAGCAGGAGCGCGCGGGGCGCTCGAAGCGCACGGTGCCGCGCACCAGGCCGTCCCGCGGGCGCGTTGGGACGACCTCGTGGCGCACGCGCCGGCGCGGCGCGGACCGACCACCGCGTTGGCCGCGGAGCGGGCGCGGCAGGCACGCATGGCCGTCGTCGGCCCCGTGACCGAGCGCTGGGCGCCGGAGCAGGCCGGACCCGTGCACGAGAACTGGCAGCTGGCCGCGCCGATCGGCCCCGCCACCGACCTCTGGGCGCTGGGCGCGCTGCTGTTCCGGGCCGTCCAGGGCCACGCGCCCTACCCGGAGGAGTCGACGGCCGAGCTGGTGCAGATGGTGTGCGCCGAGCCGCCCGCGTTCGCCGAGGAGTGCGGGCCGCTCCGGCCGGTCGTGGAGTCGCTGCTGCGCCAGGACCCCACCGAACGCCCGGACTTCGAGGAGCTGCGCGGCTGGCTGCGTTCCCTGGTGCGGTCGGCGCCCGAACCCGAGGCGGGCGTGCACGTGATAGCGGCACCGCCCGTCGACGCCGGCCGACTGCCCGTCATACGACGCCGGGGCGAGCTGGTGCGCAGGCGGCGGGCCGGGCTGCCCGCCCACCACGGGCGGCACAAGCGGGCCCGGAAGGAAACGGAATCCCCGCGCCGACTGGGCCGATCCCTGCTCCTGCTGGTGCTGCTCGCCATGGCGGCGGCCATCGCCTACGCGGTGCTGTTCATGCCGAAGGCCGGCGAGGAGACCTCCGGGACGGCCGGTTCCGCCGACCGGACCGGATCCGCCGGCGAGGTCAGCGAGGCACCGGCCCCGCCGGACACCGGCGGTGAGCCGGACGGCGGGCAGAACCCGCCGCACACCGACGGCAGCCCCGAGGAGTCGGCGGCGTCCACCGAGACCCAGACCACCGTCCCCGAGGTCGCCGACGGCTTCACCCTGCGCAAGGACCCCGAGGGCTTCCGGATCGCCGTCGCCGAGGGCTGGCAGCGCACCGCGAAGAACGGCAGCGGCCAGGTCGTGTACGCCGACGGCGACTTCGAGCTCATCGTCGTCCCCGGCCGCGACAGCGCGCAGCGCTACGGCAGCGACCCCATGGCCTACCAGCGGGACGCCGAGCGCGAGTTGCAGCCCTACCGCGACTCCAGCTGGGCCACGTCCACCGGCCTGAAGACCATCGAGGTGGGCGGACGCTCCATGGCCGAGGGCCAGTTCACCTGGACCGGCGACGCTGGCGAGCTGTACGTCCGCAACCTCGCGGCGCTGATCGACGGCCGCTACCACGTCGTGCAGGTACGCGGACCGGAATCCGAACGGGACCGGGTCTCCCGGCTGTTCGAGCAGGCGTCGGCTACCTACCAGTACACGGGCTGAACCGGACGCCCCGCCTCCGACTGAACCGGATGCAGTTCCTCCGTCCGGACCGGATGCTGTTTCTCCGTCCGATCCGGATGCTGTGCCTCCGTCCGGACCGGACGCCGTTCCTCCGTTCCAGCCGGACGCCGTACGGCTGGTTCAACCGGAGTGCGTACCACCGGCCTTGCCGGCCTCCGGAACGCCTGGCGGCTCGTCGGCACCACGCGATCGCAGGCGTTGTGGTTGCCTCGCGCCGCGTACAGCGACAACCATCACAGTGCGGTCTCCATGGCACGCCCTCGGTTCCCAGGAACGGCCGGGATACTTACGCTGACCCTGTCAAGACCATTGCGGGGCAACGTGAATCAGATGCAGGGCTCGCTCGTCGCGGGCCGCTACCGGCTCGGGGACTCCATCGGCAGCGGTGGCATGGGCCGTGTGTGGCGTGCGCACGATGAAGTGCTGCACCGGGCCGTCGCGATCAAGGAACTGACCGCGGCGCTCTACGTCTCCGACAGCGAACAGGCCACGCTGCTGGCGCGCACCCGCGCCGAGGCGCGCGCGGCCGCGCGGATCAACCACTCCGCCGTCGTCACCGTGCACGACGTGCTGGAGCACGACGGCCGGCCGTGGATCGTGATGGAACTGGTCGAGGGCCGTTCGCTGGCCGACGCGGTGCGCGAGCAGGAACGCGTCGACCCCCGCGAGGCCGCCCGCATCGGCCTGTGGGTGCTGCGCGCGCTGCGCGCCGCCCACGCCGCCGGCGTACTGCACCGGGACGTCAAGCCCGGCAACGTTCTCCTCGGCCGGGACGGCCGGGTGCTGCTCACCGACTTCGGCATCGCGCAGATCGACGGCGACACCGCCATCACCCGCACCGGAGAGGTGGTCGGCTCGGTCGACTACCTCGCGCCCGAGCGGGTCCGCGGCCACGACCCCGGCCCGTCCTCCGACCTGTGGGCGCTCGGCGCGACGCTGTACACGGCGGTCGAGGGCAGATCGCCGTTCCGCCGCACCTCGCCCCTGACCACCATGCAGGCGGTCGTCGAGGAGGAGGCCGAGGAACCGCGGCACGCCGGCCCGCTCGCGCCCGTCATCAGCGCGCTCCTGCGCAAGGATCCCGCCACCCGGCCCGACGCCGAGCGGACCGAGCAGATGCTCGCCGAGGCGGCGGAGGGCCGCCGTCCGCCCGCCGCACAGGAGTACGTGCCGACCCAGGCCGTCGACGCGCACGTGCCATTGCCGCGCGAGACCGGGCCGCAGAGCCCTCCGACGGCCGCCGCGCACCACGGATATCCGCAGAGCAGCGGTCCGACGGCCGTGCAGACGCCGTACGGGCCGCCTTCCGGACCGGTCCGCCGCCGCACGCGCGGGCGGATGATCGCGCTGGTCACCGTCCTGGCCGCGCTCATCGGCGGGGGAACCGCGGTCGTCCTCCACCAGTGGGACCAGGACGGCGGCACCACGGTCGGCCCCTCACCGACACCCACGACCACACCCACGACCGGCCCCACGAGGACGGACGGGACCGACGCGGCCGGCGGCCTGCCCGAGGGCTGGGTGCGCCGTACCGACCCCTACGGGTTCACCATCGTGCTGCCCGGGGAGAACTGGCAGCGCGTGGTCTTCGACGAGGCGACCCGGCAGGTCGACTACACGCCGGACGGCGGCAAGCACTTCATCCGCGTCGCCGCCGACGACTCGCCCGACTTCGACGACCCGTACGAGCACCTGAGCGACATCGACCAGCAGATCGGGCAGCGGCTGGTCGACTACCGGCGGGTGGGCCTGGAACGCCGCGTCTACCGCGACCGCGACAGCGCGCGGCTGGAGTACAGCTGGACGGCGCTGGCCAAGGACACGGAGTTCCCGGGGCCGTACCGGGCGATCGACCAGATGTACATCTCGCGGGACGGCGTCGAGTACGCCATCTACATGGCCTCACCGGCCGCCGACTGGGCCACCACACGCGAACAGTTCGAGACAGTGCTGCAGGGCTGGCGCGAACCCTGACGCGTCCCGGCGCGACCCCTGATGCGGCCCGCGCGAGCCCTTCCGCGTCCGGCGCGAACCCTGATGTGGGCTGCGCGAGCCCTTCCGCGTCCGGTGCGAACTCTGATGTGGCCTGCGCGGCCCCTGACGGGTCCGGTGCGGGCCCTGAAGGGTCTGACGGGTCCGGTGCGAGCCCTGACGGGTCTGACCGGTCCGGTGCGAGCGCTGACGCATCCGGCGTGCGCCCGAGTGCGCCGTTCGTGCGCTGGTCGTGCGCAGGTGGGGCGCCGCTTGGCCGAATCGCCGTACCGGAGCGAACACATCCAGTGGGGCATGATGGGCCCATGGTGACCGAGGGGGAACCCGAGAACGGGGCCGCACGGCACAACGCCCGTGTCATCGCGGGCCGTTACCGTCTGGAGGCGAGGCTCGGGCGGGGCGGCATGGGCGTGGTCTGGCGGGCCACCGACCAACTGCTCGGCCGCGGCGTCGCCGTCAAGGAGCTCCCGGTCGACGAGACGCTCTCCGCCGCGGAGGCCCGGCGGCAGCGGGACCGCACCCTGCGCGAGGCGCGTGCCCTCGCCCAGTTGAGCCATCCGCACATCATCGTGGTCCACGACGTGGTCGAGGACGACGAGCGCCCGTACATCGTCCTGGAGCTGATCGAGGGGCCGTCACTCGCCGACCGCATCGCCGAACAGGGCCCGGTGGACGCCGCGGAGGCCGCCAGGATCGGCATCGACCTGCTCGGCGCCCTGCGTGCCGCCCATGCGTCCGGTGTGCTGCACCGGGACCTCAAGCCGGCCAACGTCCTGCTGGAGGACGGAACCGACCGGGTCGTGCTGACCGACTTCGGCATCGCCCAGGTCTCCGGTTCCACCACGCTGACCGAGACCGGCAGTTTCGTCGGCTCACCCGAGTACACCGCGCCGGAGCGGATGTCCGGCGCCCGGACCGGACCCGAGTCCGACCTGTGGTCGCTGGGCGCCTTGCTGTGCACGGCGCTCAGCGGCGAGTCGCCGTTCCGGCGCGACTCGCTCGGCGGGGTGCTGCACGCCGTCGTGGTCGACGAGATCCGGCCGCCCGCGCAGGCCGAGCCGATCCTGCCGGTGGTGCGCGGCCTGCTGGAACGCGACCCCGACCGCAGGCTGGACGCGGACCGGGCCGAACGGATGCTGAGGGCGTTCCGCGAGACGGGCCGCACACCGGAGACGGCACCCCTCGACCTGCTGCCGGACCGGGAGCCGCCCCGTCGGCGGCCTTCGGCGCGGCGTGAGGAGGCCGACGGCCGGCCGCCCAATTCCCTCGGCGGGCGTCCCGTCCGCCGGCCGCCCTCGAAGGGTGCGCTCCTGGCCGCGCTGGCGGTCGCCGCGATGGCGGGTGCGGGCGTGTCGGCGGCGGTGCTGCTGGTCCAGGACCGGGACGGCGGCGACGGGGGCGGCACGCCGTCGAGCACGGCGCCGGACACGCCGGTCACCGACTCGCCCGAGAGCGACGCGCCCGGAAGCGACGCGCCCGAGAGTGACGCACCCGGAAGCGAGGCACCCGGAAGCCAGGCACCCGGAAGCGAGGCGCCCGCGAGCCAGTCGCCCGCGGGGAGCGGGACCGCCGTGACCGACTCGCCCGCCACGGGCGCATCCGCGACCGGAGCCCGCCCGACCGGCGCATCCGCAACCGGAGCCCGCCCGACCGGCACCTCCGTCACCGACCCCGCGCCGGCCGGCCCCTCGGCGACCACCCCCACCGGCCCCACTCCCACCCCGACCGGCCCGAAAGCCCGGTAACCCGTGACCCGTAACCCGTATCCCGAGCGCTGCCACGGCCGGCGCCACGGCCGCCACACCACCATCGCCTCCGCCTTCGCGCCGCCGCTGCACAGCCGACAAACGGGAGGAAAGTCCCGGCGTGGGTCACGGGTCTGTGACCGGTCGGCGCCCGAGGTGGCTGCCTGAGGGCCGGTCGCGATATGGATGAACCATGAGCAGCAACGGGGGAGCCCACAACGGGGCCGACGAGCCAACAAGTTTCGGCCTGCAACCACCGAACCCGAATCCGCCCGCGGCCGTCCCGCACCCCGGAAACCCGTACGCGACGCCGACCCGGGCGGTCCCGTCGCAGCCACCGCACCCATCCCCGCACCCGCCGCAGACCGACCCGAACAGGCCCCGGGCGCATGCCGACCCGAACAGGCCCCGGACGCATGCCGACCCGCACCGGCCCCAGGCCCATGCCGGTCCGGACGGCTACGAGGTGCAGGCCCCGGATGCCGACCCCGGCGCCGGGCGGCTGATCGCCGGACGGTACCGGCTGATCGCCAGGCTCGGGCACGGCGGCATGGGCACGGTGTGGCGGGCCCAGGACGAGACGGTGGACCGCGAGGTCGCCGTCAAGGAGCCTCGCGTCCCGGAGCATCTTCCCGATCGCGAACGTTCCAACGTCTTCGAGCGAATGCGCCGCGAGGCCCGTGCCGCCGCCCGGCTCGACCATCCCGCGGTGGTCAACGTCCACGACGTCGCGGTGGTGGACGGCCGGCCGTGGATCGTGATGGAGCTGGTGCGGGGCCGTCCGCTGGGCGCCGTACTCCAGGAGGAGGGCACGCTGTCCGCGCGCGAAGCGGCCAGGGTCGGCCTGGAGGTGCTCGGCGCGCTGGAGGCCGCGCACGCGGCGGGCATCCTGCACCGGGACGTGAAACCGGACAACGTGCTGCTCGGCCGCCACGACCGGGTCGTCCTCACCGACTTCGGCATCGCCCAGATCGAGGGCGAGACCAACCTCACCGACACCGGCGGCTTCGTCGGCTCGCCCGAATACATCGCTCCGGAACGGGTGCTTGGCCAGCGCCCCGGCCCCGCCTCCGACCTGTGGTCGCTCGGTGTGGTGCTGTACGCGGCGACGGAGGGCGTCTCGCCGTTCCGCCGCAGCAACACACCCGCCACCCTGCAGTCCGTCCTCAACTCCGTGCCGGCACCGCCCGCCTCCGCGCAGGGACCGCTGGCCGACCTCATCACCGGTCTGCTGCAGAAGGACCCGGCGCGCCGTCCGAACGCCGCGCAGACCCGCGCCGCGCTGGAGGCGGCCGCGAACCCGCCCGTCCCGCAGCCCACGCAGGCCGGCCCGCTTCCCGTCCACGGCGCCGGCGGCAAGGGCGTCCGGCTCGGCCGCAGAACGCTGATCGGGCTGGGCGCGGCGGTGGTCGCGGGGGCGGTGGCGGCGTACCTGACGATCGCGGACCCGTTCGCCGGGCCGCTGCCGGGGGGCTGGACGAAGCACGACCTCGGAGACCGGGTGGGTGTGGCCCTCGCGGTGCCGGAGGGCTTCGTGAAGGACGGGCCCGCCGAGGACTCGGACGGCACCGTCGTGTCCTTCACCGACCCGAGCGGCATGGTGCGGATCGAGGCCGACCGCGACCTCAAGGCCGAGGACGTGGACGGCGAGATCGAGGCCTCGGCGACCGAACGCGCCTTCGCGGAGTGGGAAGAGCTCCGGGACGGCGAGTACAGCTGGGGCATCGCCGACACGCCGGCGCCCAAGGGCCGCCCCCGCGAGACCACGTACAAGGACCGCGAGGCCGCCACCAACACCATCGTCTACACGACGAGCGACGGGCCGACACCGCTGGTGCGCGAGGCGCAGGTCAGGTACTACCGGAACAAGGACGGCGACATGTACCGGCTCTGGGTCGTGTACCCGGGCAAGGGCTACTTCGCGGAGGACGGCCGCGACATCGCCCGTACGGTCTTCGAGACGTGGGACGTCCACAAGCTCTGAACCGGCGATGTCGGCACGGGGATACGCGTCGACAACGGCGCGGCCCGCACGGTACTCATGGGTCATGAGCTACGACGGTGGCCCAAGGGGCGCCCAGGGGCGGCTGGTCGGTGGACGCTACCGGCTGGTCGAGCGCATCGGCGCCGGCGGCATGGGCACCGTCTGGCGGGCCCTCGACGAGCGGGTGGAGCGCGAAGTCGCGGTCAAGGAGCCCCGGTTACCGGGCGAACCGGGTGACGCTAGCCACCGGCGGGCCGCCCACCGGCTCTACCGCGAGGCCCGCGCCGCCGCCCGCGTCGACCACCCGTCCGCCGTGTCCATCCACGACGTGGTCGTCGAGGAGGAGGACGGAGCGGTCCGGGTGGACGGACCGGACGCGGCGGAGGGCGCGGACGGCACGAGCGGACTGCCGTGGATCGTCATGGAGCTCGTCCGCGGCGAGTCCCTGCACGAGGTGCTGCGCCGCGGCCCCCTGCCGCCCGCGGAAGCGGCCCGTATCGGGCTCGCGGTCCTCGGCGCCCTGCGCGCCGCGCACGCCGTGGGCATCGTGCACCGTGACGTGAAACCCGCCAACGTGCTGCTCGGGCCGCACCGGCGGGTGGTCCTCACGGACTTCGGCATCGCCCATGTCCAGGGCGAGGAATCCCGCACGGTCACCGGGGAGTTCGTCGGGTCGCTGGAGTTCGTCGCGCCCGAGCGGATGTCGGGACGTACCGCCGGACCCGCCTCCGACCTGTGGTCCCTCGGCGTCCTGCTGTACGCCGCCGTCGAGGGCCGGTCACCGTTCCGCCGTACGACGCCGGAGTCCACCCTCGCCGCGATCGTCACCGCGGACCCGCCCGCACCGGAGAAGGCGGGGCCGCTCGGGCCGTTGGTCCTGCGGCTGCTGGCCAAGAACCCCGACGAACGCCCGGACGCCGAGGAGACGGCGACCGCCCTGGAAGCGATGGCAGCGGCCACGGCAGCGGTCACGGCCACGGCAGCGGTCACGACCACGGAAGCGGTGGCGGCGGGGCGGTGGCCGGCCGCGGGTGAGGAGGAAGCGGCGGCGGAGCGCCAGGACACCTCCCGTCTGCGGGAGGTGGCGGAGGACGCCGGTACGGTGCGGCTGCACTCCGCCGGTGAGCCCGACCGCGCACCCATACCGGGACTGCAACGTGCGTCGGATACGGAACCGGCTTCGGAGCCGCAGCAGCCGCAGCCGCAGCCGGAGCCGCAGCCGGAGTCGAAGTCGAAGTCGGAGACGGTTCCGGTGCTGGTGCCGGAGCCGAAGCCGGAGACGGACCGAGAGCCGAGGTCAGAACCGGGACCGGTGCTGGAGCCAAGGCCAGAACAAGAACAGGAGCCGGCACCGGAACCGGAACAGAAACCGGCACCGGAACAGAAACCGGCACCGGAACCGGAACAGGAACCGGTACCGGTGCGTGAGCCGGTCGCCCCGCTTACGCACCGCCTCCTCCGCCGCCCCGTCCCCCTGGCTGCCCTGAGCGCCCTCGTCGTCGCGGGCGGCATCTGGTCCGCCACCGCCGTCGGCGGGACGGACCACCGGGCAGAGCCGGACGAGGGGAAGACCGCTCCTGCCCCAACCGCCACCGCGCCGCCCACCGCCAACGGCACCGCATCGTCCGGGCCGTCCGCATCGTCCGGGCCGTCCGCCTCGTCCGGGCCGTCCGGCCCGTCCGCATCGACCACCTGGGCCGCGCACCGCGAACCCGCCCTGGATGCCGTCCTCTCCCTCCCGCCCGGATACGAGGAGTTCGCCCGGCAGGGCGGCGCGAAGGACGCCTCCCGGCTGGTGGTCTACGAGTCCGACGGCGGCGTCAGCGTCCGCCTGACCCAGTGGGACACGGCCCCCGGTACTCCGATGGGCCGGGCGCGGGCGGCGCACGAGACCTGGGACGGCTACGACGGGGACGCGCGCACGCAGTACACCCCCACCAGCTTCCGCGGCCACGACGCCGTGCTGGCCGACACCACCTGGGGCATGGACGGCACACCCACCCGGGTCATGCAGCTGATGATCCGCACCGACGACGGCGCGATGTACGAACTGCGCGTCGACATGCCGAAGGGCACGCCGCTGGAGAAACAGGGCACGACGGTGTTCAAGGGCGCTCGTGACCGGCTCGAGATCGGAACGTAGCGAACGGCCGCCCGTCGTCCGTCAACGCGCTGATCAGGCGGTTTGTTGCCAGCGTTCACTGGCGATGTGTGAGCGCTGCGTGAATCTGTTACCGACGGGTACACAAAGTTCCCGCCCCGTCATACTCTGCGCCTCATGACGGACGCGCAGACCCGGCAAACGACCGGCACCAACCCTCTCGCCCCCGCCCCGGCGGGTGCCCGTACCGCCGCCGACGTGGTCACGCCGGAGCTGGTCGCGCAGCTCACCAAGGGCGTGGTCGGCTCCGGACGGACCGCCAACCACACGCCGTTCACCGGTGAGAAGCTGGCCGACCTGCCCGAGTCGACGCCCGAGGACGTGGCGCGGGCCTTCGAGACTGCCCGTGCCGCCCAGACCGTGTGGGCGCAGATCCCGGTGCGCCGGCGCGCCGCCGTACTGCTCCGCTTCCACGACCTGGTGCTGGAGCGCCAGGCCGAGGTCCTGGACCTGATCCAGCTGGAGACGGGCAAGGCCCGGCTGCACGCCCACGAGGAGGTGCAGGCCGTCGCCGTCGCCGCCCGTCACTACGGCCGCCGGGCCGCCGCCTACCTGGGACCCAAGCGGCACGCGGGCGCCATGCCGACCCTGACGAAGGTCACCGAACTGCGCCACCCGCGCGGTGTCGTCGGCCAGATCGCCCCCTGGAACTACCCCCTCGAACTGTCCGTCGGTGACGCGCTCCCCGCGTTCGTCGCGGGCAACGCCGTCGTGATGAAGCCGGACACGGAGACCTGCCTGACCGCGCTGTGGGCCCGTGACCTGCTCATCGAGGCAGGGCTGCCCGCCGACGTCTTCCAGATCGTCCTCGGCGAGGGCCCGGTGGTCGGCCCCGAGGTCGTCAAGCACGCCGACTACGTCTCCTTCACCGGTTCCACCCGCACCGGCCGGGAGGTCGCCCAGGGTGCCGCGGCCCGGCTGGTCGGCGTCTCCCTGGAACTCGGCGGCAAGAACGCCATGCTGGTGCTGGAGGACGCCGACCTGGACAAGGCCGCCGCGGGTGCGGTCCGCGCCTGCTTCTCCTCCGCGGGCCAGCTGTGCATCTCCATCGAGCGGCTGTACGTCCACGAAGCGGTCGCGGACGCCTTCCTGGAGCGCTTCACCGCCCGCACGAAGGCGATCCGCCTCGGCGCGTCCCTGGCCTACGGCGCCGACATGGGCTCACTGGTCGGCGAACGCCAGCTGACCGCCGTCACCCGGCACGTGGAGGACGCCGTCGCCAAGGGCGCCAAGGTGCTCGCCGGCGGCACCGCCCGCCCGGACATCGGCCCCTACTTCTACGAGCCGACCATCCTCGACGGTGTCGAGGCGCCGATGAGCGTCTGCTCGGAGGAGACGTTCGGCCCGGTCGTGTCCGTCTACCGGTTCTCGTCCGACGACGAGGTCGTGGAGCGCGCCAACTCCACCCCGTACGGCCTGAACTCCTCGGTCTGGACGAAGGACGCCCGGCGCGGCCGCGCCCTCGCCGCCCGGCTGCGCACCGGAACGGTCAACATCAACGAGGGGTACGCGCCCGCGTACGGCAGTGTCCAGTCGCCGATGGGCGGCATGAAGGACTCCGGTCTCGGCCGCCGGCACGGCGCCGAGGGCATCCTCAAGTACACCGAGGCACAGACGGTCGCCCACCAGCGGCTGCTGCCGATGGCTCCCTCGCTCGGCATGGACGACGCGACGTACGCGGCGTTCATGAGCCGGAGCCTGCGCCTGATGAAGGCATTCCGTTTCCGCTGAGACAGCGCCGACCCGGCACCGGACCCACAGCTTTCGACGAGGAGAGCACGTGTCACAGGAGAACTCCGTCCCCGAACCGGACGACGATTCCGCATACGACTACGACGTCATCGTCGTCGGCTCCGGCTTCGGCGGCTCCGTCTCGGCGCTCCGGCTGACCGAGAAGGGCTACCGCGTCGGCGTCCTGGAGGCGGGCCGCCGCTTCACCCGCGAGACCCTGCCGAAGAACTCCTGGGACCTGAAGAACTACCTGTGGGCGCCCAGGCTCGGCATGTACGGCATCCAGCGCATCCATCTGCTCGGCAACGTCATGGTCCTGGCGGGCGCGGGCGTCGGCGGCGGCTCCCTCAACTACGCCAACACCCTCTACGTACCGCCCAAGCCGTTCTTCGAGGACCCGCAGTGGGGGCACATCACCGACTGGCAGGACGAGCTGGCGCCCTACTACGACCAGGCGCGGCGCATGCTCGGCGTACGGCTCAACCCGACGATGACCCCGTCGGACGTGCACCTGAAGGCGGTGGCCGAGCGGATGGGCGTGGGTGACACGTTCCACCTGGCCCCGGTCGGTGTCTTCTTCGGCGACGGCGAGGACGCCGACGGCTCGGTGAAGGCGAAGCCCGGGCAGGAGGTGCCCGACCCCTACTTCGGCGGGGCCGGGCCCGCCCGCCGGGCCTGTGCCGAGTGCGGCGAGTGCATGACCGGCTGCCGGCACGGCGCGAAGAACACCCTCAACGAGAACTACCTCCACCTCGCCGAGAAGGCGGGCGCCGTCGTCCACCCCATGACGACGGTGGTGTCGGTGACGGAGGACTCACAGGGCGGCTACGCCGTCGCCACGCTGCCCACCGGCAACCGGCGCAAGGGCGGGGGCCGCACGTTCCGCGCCCGCCGGGTGGTGCTGGCCGCCGGCACGTACGGCACCCAGACGCTGCTGCACCGCATGCGGGCCGGCGGCCAACTGCCGCACCTCTCGGAGCGGCTGGGCGAGCTGACCCGCACCAACTCCGAAGCCCTCGTCGGCGCCCAGACCGACAACCGCCGCTACCGCAAGGCCACCGGTGCGCCGAGGGCCGACTTCACGCGCGGTGTCGCCATCACGTCCTCCATCCACCCGGACGAGAACACCCACATCGAACCCGTCCGCTACGGCAAGGGCTCCAACTCGATGGGCGGGCTGTCCATCCTCCAGGTGCCGTACGCGGGCGGCGGTTCGGGTGCGGCCCGGGTACTGGGCTGGCTCGGCAACGCGGCACGGCACCCCTGGCTGCTGCTCCGGTCCCTCTCCAACCGGCGCTGGTCGGAGCGGACCATCATCGGCCTGGTCATGCAGTCGCTGGACAACTCCCTGACGACGTACCTCAAGCCGTCCGGTGTCGGCCGGGGGCTGCTCACCGCCCGGCAGGGCCACGGCACCCCCAACCCCAAGCAGATCAAGGCGGCCACGGACGGCGCCTCGGCACTGGCGGCCGAGATCAACGGTTTCGCCGGATCCAACATCGGTGAGCTGGCGGGCATGCCGCTGACCGCGCACTTCCTGGGCGGCTGCCCGATCGGCTCCTCCCGCGAGACCGGCGTGATCGACCCGTACCACCGCCTCTACGGCCACCCCGGCATATCCGTCGTGGACGGCGCCGCCGTCTCGGCGAACCTCGGGGTCAACCCGTCCCTGACCATCACGGCGCAGGCCGAACGGGCGATGTCGTACTGGCCCAACAAGGGCGAGGCCGATCCGCGCCCGGAGCAGGGAGCGGACTACCGGCGTCTGAAGCCGGTCGAGCCGAAGGCGCCGGCGGTCCCGGCGGACGCGTTCGGCGCGCTGAAGCTGCCGTTCCTCGGAATGCCGGCGGTGCCGCCGAAGAAGTAGACGGGACGGACGGTGCCGTCGAAGAAGCGGACAAGAGAAAAGGACCTGTGCCCCCCTCCGAGCTCAGGTCCTTTCTCTTGTCCTCGTGCTGCCGCGCGCCGGGCGCGGTCAGGCGTGGTTACGCCTCGGCACCGGCCTTGCGGCGGCGCACCACGAACACCGCACCGGCACCGGCCACGACGGCGGCGGCACCGACCATGCCGATCATCGGCAGGGCGGAGTTGGAACCGGTCTCGGCGAGGCTGCCGGTCACCTCGGGGGTGTTGGCGCTCGGCTTCTTGTCCGTGACGGGGGCCTTGCCGCCTTCCTGCGGCTTGGTGCCGTCCGTCTTGGTGCCGGGGGCCACGATCTGGAACTTGTACGACCCGTAGCCGTAGCCGAGGCAGTCCGACTCGGCGTCGCTGTAGACCGTCGCGCCGAACGAGAACCCGGCGCCGATCGGAGCGGCCTTCGTCACCATGATCCGCATGGGGATGCTGACCTCGTAGTCCGGCTCCAGCTCGGGCGTGTAGCCGACGTAGCCCAGCGCCTCCCCACCCTCGTCGAGGGTGTCCCACGCCTTGGCGTCGGGGTCGTAGGCCTGGAGCTTGATCTCCTCCATCTCGAAGAGCTCCCAGCCGTCCGCGTCGGCAGAGGCGCCGGCGAGGAAGTCCAGGTCCTTCAGGACGGAGTCGGAGTTGTTCAGCACGTTCAGCGAGAACTCGCGCCACTTGCCGTCGGCGGAGATCTTGCCGGGCAGGCCGTCGACGCTGACGTCGACCTTGAGGTCCTCGCACAGCGGCGGCATCGGGACCGGGGACTCGGTGTCCTCGTCCTCCGGCGCCGACGTGGTCGGCGCGGGCGCGGACGACGACGGGGCCGACGTGGACGGAGCCGGCGCCGAGGTGGTGGGCGCGCCGGTCGACGGAGCGCTCGACTGGTCCTCGCCGCCCGGGGCGGGCGCGTCCGTCGACTCCGTCGACTCGGGCGCGGACGGAGAGCCGGACGGGCCGGGCGTGCCCGTGGCCGGAGCGTCCGTGGAGGTGCTCGTCGCGGGCACGGTGTCGGTCGCGTACGCGGCGGGGGCCGCGAGAAGGGCGACGGGGGCGATCACTGCCGTCGCGGCCGCTGCTGCCATGGCGCGGCGAAGCTTCATGAAGACCTCGGAGAGTCCGGAGTGCCGCGCGGGTGCGGCACGTACGAGTGCGAAGAGGCCTCCGCGTGTGGGGCGCGGGTGTGGCCCGTGGTTCTGGTGGGTTTGATCAGCGAAGCCTGTGAATGGTTGTCCTCGATTTCACGGAATCCTTATGTGAGCTGGGTCACTTGTGAGGTGCGTTGATCTCTGCCGTACGCTCAGCCGCCGAACAGAACAGCCGTCCCTGAGAGAAAGCCCGCGACACAGTGGCAGAGCAGCCGTCCGAAGAACCGGGACCGGAGTCCGCGACGCCGGCATCGAGACCGGATCCCGCGCCGGCGGCGGGACCGAGCCCGGAGCCCGCGCCGACGTCGGGTCCGGAGTCCGTGCCGACGGCGGGACCGAGTCCGAAGCCCGCGCCGACGGCGGGTCCGGAGTCCGTGCCGGAGTCGTCCATTCCTGACGACGTCTGGGAGAAGTTCGTCCGGGACAGCGAGCGCGACATCCGGGCCTCCGCCCCCAAGGAGCCGTCCGCCCGGGCGCGCATGGTGACCGAGCGGCTGCGGGCCATGGACGAGGCGCAGGCGGCCCGGGCGGGAGGCGGCGGGAAGCGCCGCTGGGGCAGGAAGAACGCACCTGTCCCGCCCGCCCGGCCCGAGGGATGGCGTACGGGACCGCCCGTACAGGACATCGGCGGCACCTCGCGCAGGCGCCGGGTGTGGAGCGCGGTGGGCGTGGTGGTGGCGGTGGCACTGGCCGTGGTGGCCGTGAATCCGTCCGCCGCCCTGTCCTGGCTGCCCGGCGGTTTCGGCGAGGGGTCCGGGGCCTCGGACGGGGCGCAGTCGGCGTCCGGGACGCCGCTGGCCCCGGAGACCGCCCGTCCCGGCACCGCGCCGCCCGCCGCTCCCACCGATGTCCCCACCCGCGACAAACCGTTCGCCGGGTCCCCGGCCGCGCGGTGGGAATCCGGGGCGGACGCCATCCGGCTGCCCGTGGCCAAGCCCGTCAACGGGGTCCCCGCCGCTCGGATGGCGGCCGCGCTGAAGGGGACGAAGGACTTCCTGGTCGCCGCCAACCTCGACCCCGCCGTGCTCGAGGGCGCCCGGCCGGAGAAGGCACTGGCCCTGGTGGATCCGGCGCAGCGGGACTACCTCGCCGAACTGAACGCCGGGCTGCGCAAGCCCACGGCGGACAACGACCCGGTGGGGACGATCACCCGCTTCGACCCCGACGAGATCGAGGTCGTCAGCGAGGCGCGGGTCCGTGGCCACATGACGGTCGAGGCCGGGGACGGAAGCCCCGGAACGGCCGTGATCAAGGCCGACTACACCTTCGTCTACCCGGTGGCCCGCACCGGCGGCGGCGACGAGGTGACCCGGACCGTCGTGCGCCGGTCGATCGAGGTGGAAGCCGTGGACCCGGCCCGCTTCCGGGCGGCGGAGGGGCACATCCGGATCGTCTCCACCCGCAGCGAGATATCCAACGACGACTGCCGCGACGGCGACGGCGTGATCCGCCCGCAGTTCCTCGCCGACCGGCAGAACGGCGCCGGAACGTCCGGTGAGGCCCGCGACCCCTACGACCGCAGCAGGGAACTCACCGGCGCCCGGGACGACGACGAGTGCGGGGTCGTGACCCGCCTCTGAAAACGGCCCCGCCGGGCGGCCCTTAACCCCCCGGGAGGCTGTGGCCGTCCGGCAGCCCCGGCCGTCCGGCGCGACGGTGCCCGTCCGACGAGACGGCGGCCGTCCGGTAAGGCAGCGGCCCCTCCGGCGGGACGGTGGCCCTCCGGCGGGACGGCGTCCGTCCGGCGAGGTGGTGGCCATCCGGTGAGGTGCCCGTCCGTCGAGGCGGTGGCCCTCCGGCGGGACGGTGGCCCTCCGGCGGGACAGCGTCCGTCCGGCGAGGCGGTGGCCTCCCGCGTGGCGGCGGCCGGCAGGCGAGTGGTGGCAGGCGAAGGGCCCCGCGGGCTGAGCCGCGGGGCCCTTCTCTCGTCAGCACCGACGTCAGGGAAGCGTCGGTGCCTGGGAGCGGCGCCGGGGGGTAGCGCCGCCGGTCTGTCGGTTCGACCCGCTCCTGCGGTGTTCCGCCGGCCGGCTCCGGGCGTCCCCGGAGCCGGCCGTTCTGGGTGACCGGGCTGCTGTCCCCTGCCGTCCGGTCACTTGTCCGGAGCGAGGTCCCACGACGCACGGGACGATCCGTACGTCTCATCGCTCCGGCGAGCCACGCGTGGTTCTCTCGGGCCCGCCCCTGGCTGGCACGGACACCGGTACCAACGAAGCGACCACGGTGCCGGTCACGCGCCGGAACGGGTGAGAGGGATGCGTACGTCTGTCCTGCGAACGCAAGCTCAGATCTTGCCCCGGCACAGCTCCAGCAGGGTCATCGCGAGCGTCGTGCCCGGCTTGCCCAGCGCGTCCCTGTAGTGGCCGAGGACCTCCATCTCGCGGGAGAGGTTCACGCGGCGGCCACCGGAGGCGATCCGTTCCTTCTGGATCACGGCCGACACGGCCATCCGTTCCTGCACCAGGCCGATGATCCGGTCGTCGAGCGCGTCGATGCGTTCGCGGGCGCCGGTGATCAGTTCGGCGGCCTCGGTGGTGCGGGCGCCGGTCTTCTCGGTCGACTCCGTCGTGGTGGCGGTCATGTCGGGGCTCCTCGGTGGGTGATGGGTGCGGGGCCCCGGAGCGGCACGGTCCGGAAGAAACGGCAGGCGCCCCGGACCTTGTCGGCCCGGGGCGCCTGGGAAGTCGCTTGTCAGTTGCTCAAGCAGCACGACCATGGCAGCCGGTGGGCCGGTTGCCATAGGTAAAGAGGAAGGTCGGGTGCGTGAGCATGCCGTCAGTATGCCCCGAGGCCCGGGGCTCTCCAACACCGCTCACATGGTGAGACGAAAATCTCCGCCGCCCTCCGACGGCCCCGGATTCCCAAGGCCTCCGCCCCCGCCACCAGCCCCGGCCCTGCTCGGTTCCTCGCCTCTCGTTCCGCGCGGTCCCCGGCTCGTCCGCCCGGTGCCTGCCGCGGCCGGGACGGGTGCTGTCACCCTCTCGGTAGAATCGGGAGGCACAAGACCCCCGCCCCACCGCCGGAAGGCACCTCGTGTCATCAGCGACTCCCGCTGCCCACGCGCCCGACACCGTTCTGGTCGTCGACTTCGGCGCACAGTACGCCCAGCTCATCGCCCGTCGCGTCCGCGAGGCACGGGTCTACAGCGAGATCGTGCCGAGCACCATGCCGGTCGCCGAGATGCTCGCCAAGAACCCCGCGGCGATCATCCTGTCCGGCGGCCCCTCGTCCGTGTACGAGGAGGGCGCCCCCAGCCTCGACCGCCAGATCTTCGAGGCCGGCGTCCCCGTCTTCGGCATGTGCTACGGCTTCCAGCTCATGGCCCAGAGCCTGGGCGGCCAGGTGGACAACACCGGCGCCCGTGAGTACGGCCGTACGGACCTGCACGTCTCCAAGACGTCCTCCACCCTCTTCGAGGGCACCCCGGGCGAGCAGGCCGTCTGGATGTCGCACGGCGACGCCTGCTCCGCCGCCCCGGAGGGCTTCACCGTCACCGCCTCCACGGACGTCGTGCCGGTCGCCGCCTTCGAGAACGACGACAAGAAGCTCTACGGCGTCCAGTACCACCCCGAGGTGATGCACTCCACGCACGGGCAGCAGGTGCTGGAGCACTTCCTGTACCGGGGCGCGGGCCTGTCCCCGACCTGGACCACGGGCAACGTGATCGAGGAGCAGGTCGAGGCGATCCGCGAGCAGGTCGGCGACAAGCGCGCCATCTGCGGTCTGTCCGGCGGCGTGGACTCCGCCGTCGCCGCCGCCCTCGTCCAGAAGGCCATCGGCTCGCAGCTGACCTGCGTCTACGTCGACCACGGCCTGATGCGCAAGGGTGAGACCGAGCAGGTCGAGAAGGACTTCGTGGCCGCGACCGGCGTCCAGCTGAAGGTCGTGGACGCGAGCGAGCGGTTCCTCAACGCGCTCCAGGGCGTCTCCGACCCCGAGGAGAAGCGGAAGATCATCGGCCGCGAGTTCATCCGGGTCTTCGAGCAGGCCCAGGCCGAGATCATCGCGGACGAGGGCCCGGCGGTGGAGTTCCTGGTGCAGGGCACCCTGTACCCGGACGTCGTCGAGTCCGGCGGCGGCACCGGCACCGCCAACATCAAGTCGCACCACAACGTGGGCGGCCTCCCCGAGGACCTCGAGTTCAAGCTGATCGAGCCGCTGCGCAAGCTGTTCAAGGACGAGGTCCGCATGGTCGGCCAGGAGCTCGGCCTGCCGGAGGAGATCGTCCAGCGCCAGCCGTTCCCCGGACCGGGCCTCGGCATCCGCATCGTCGGCGAGGTGACCAAGGAGCGGCTCGACCTGCTCCGCGAGGCCGACGCCATCGCCCGTGAGGAACTGACCGCGGCCGGCCTCGACCGGGACATCTGGCAGTGCCCGGTCGTCCTGCTCGCGGACGTGCGCTCGGTCGGTGTCCAGGGCGACGGCCGCACCTACGGTCACCCGATCGTGCTGCGCCCGGTCTCCAGCGAGGACGCCATGACCGCCGACTGGTCGCGGCTGCCGTACGACGTCCTCGCGAAGATCTCGACCCGCATCACCAACGAGGTGCGCGACGTCAACCGCGTCGTCCTCGACGTCACCTCCAAGCCGCCGGGCACCATCGAGTGGGAGTAGTCCCGGCGGTCACGTCCGCTTGAGAGTGCGCACCGGCTCTCCGGGCTTCCAGACCTGGACGACGAGGTACGCGTCGTCCTCGACGTAGGTCCGCACGACCTCCGTCAGCTCGGTGCGGAAGAGGTGGAACGGCTCCGGCGGTTCCACCTCTTCGGCGTACCTGCTCCTGGTCCCCGCGTCCTCGACCTCGATCGCCCGCCCACCGATCCGCACGTCGCCGCCGCCCATGCCCGTCCCCTCGCCCGGGTTCGCCTGGAGCGCGAAGCGCGGGTCGCGGCGCAGGTCGAGCGCCTTGAGCGAGTTCGGCATCATGCCGAGCCACAACTCGCCGTCCAGGAACCGCACCTCCAGGCCGGTGGTGCGCGGTGAACCGTCCTTGCGCAGGGTCGCGAGAACGTGGTGGGTGTACGCCGCGAACCGCTCCTCGACGGTCTTCGCGAACGTCGGCTCGGCCGCGGTGAAGGCCGCCCAGTTCGTGCCCGTGTCTGTGCTCATGACGCCGAGTGTGGCGCGGAAACCGGACATCTTCTGTCGCGTATCGGGGGTGTCCTCCGGACGGAGCACGCGCGGGGACCGTGAGAGTGGAGGGGAGCGGGCGTCTTTCTTTACCGAAGACAGCTGTCGCCCGGGGCGCCCCACCGGTAACTTCCGCCCCGTACGCAAACCCCCCGCGGGAGGACTCATGCACGGGCCCACGCCGCCCCTGCCGCTGCCCACCGACAAGCTCCGCTTCGCCATGCCGCCCATGCACGAGTCGGTCGAGGACGAGCGCCGGCACCGCAAGGAGCGGCTCGCGGGCGCGCTGCGGCTGTTCGGACGGCTCGGCTTCGAGGACGGTGTCTCGGGGCACATCACCGCACGCGACCCGGAGTTCAGCGACTGCTTCTGGGTCAACCCGTTCGGCATGCCGTTCCGGCACGTCACCGTGAGCGACCTGGTTCTCGTCAACCGGGACGGCCAGGTCGTCGAGGGCGGCCACCACGCCAACCAGGCCGCGTTCACCGTGCACGCCCAGGTGCACGCGGCCCGGCCCGACGTCGTCGCCGTCGCCCACTGCCACTCGGTGCACGGCCGCGCCCTCGCCGCCCTCGGTGACCTGCTCGACCCCATCACCCAGGAGAGCTGTGCGTTCTACGAGGACCACGCCCTCTACGACGCCTACAGCGGTGTCACCGTCGACGCGGAGGAAGGGCGGCGCATCGCGGCCGCGCTCGGGTCCCGCAAGGCGCTGGTCCTGCGCAACCACGGTCTGCTGACCGTCGGTGATTCGGTGGACGCGGCGGCCTGGTGGTTCGTGACCATGGAACGGTCCAGCCAGGTGCAGCTCACCGCGAAGGCCGCGGGCCGGCCCGTCCTCATCGACCACCGGCAGGCCGTGGCCACGCGGGAGCAACTGGGCGGGGACCTGGTGGCGTGGATCAACTACCAGCCGATGTGGCAGGACATCAGCCGGAGCGAACCGGATCTGCTGAGCTAGCCGCGGGCCGGAGCACCGGCCCGCAGCCGGTACGGCCGACGGGCGGCTCCGCCCGGGCCGGTGGAGTCGGGTCAACATCACGCCTCGGGATTCACTCGTACTGACCGGGCCTGCCGGTCGGCAGGGGCCCGTGGTAGGGCACAATTCGCTGTCGTCACGCGGCAGTTGCGTGGCCGTTGGCGGTGGTCGCGGATGTGTGATGGTGCGGAAGGCGGGCTTCGGGCGTGGCGGTGCAGGAAGCGAGGCAGGGCAGCGCGGATGCGGGCGCGCACGAGGGCGGCTGTACCTGCGGGGACTGTCCGCACGGGGCGCGTGAGGGGCATCGGCGCGCGGTCGCCGCGTTCCTGCTGAAGCGGGACGAGTTCGCGGCCGGGCAGGGAGTGCCGGCCGCCGTGGCCCACTCGGCCTCCGCCTCCCGCCAGTGGGTGTCGGAGGAGCTGACGCAGGCCGCGGAAGCCGTCGCCGAGCGGGGACGGGCCGAGGGCGCGGCATGGCTGGCGCGGCTGTGGCGCAGGACCGCGTTCGTCGCATGGGCGGGGGTCGTGCTGCTGCTCCTCGGGCAGGCGCTCACCGCGATCGGCGCGGGATGGAACGCCGCGCGCTCCGCCGGGCTGCTGGCCGCGCTGGTGGTGGCCGGCGCGCTGACCGCCGCGTCGTGGTTCCACCGGGCGCGCGGTGGTGCGCTGGCTCCGGTGATCGGGGAGGACAACCGCCTCTCCACCTCCCGCGCCGTGGCCGCCGCGTGGGTCCTCCTCGTGGCGTACGCGGTGCTCGTGCTGGTGGGGCAGCTGGCCGCCGCCTCCGGGCATGAGCAGCGCGACGCCCTGATCGCCGGGCTCGAACTCGCCCGCGGCGCCGGTGTGGTGACCGTGCTGGCCGTGGTGTGCGGGATCGCCGTGCTGGTGCGGCGGGTCGTCGGGCTGCGGGTGCAGGGGCAGCGGCTGCAGAAGGTCCGCGCGTACCGGCCCAGGGCGGCCGACCTGCTGACGGACGACGCCGGGCGGGGCAATTTCGCCGACATCCAGTACGTCGTGATCAGCGGCGTCGCCCTGGTGTTCGCGGCGGTGCGGCTGGCCCGGCGGCCGGACCAGCTGCCGGACCTGCCGTGGGGGCTCGCGGTGGTGGTGCTGGTGTCGGCGGCGACGTACCTCGCGGGGAAGTACGCCGAGGGCGGACGTCCGGTGATCCTGTCGGTGGTACGGGCGCGGGAGGCCGGTGACCTGGACGCGCCCATCCGGACCGGGGACGACATCGAGATCCGCGGGGCCGGGTTCGTGCCCGTGGGCGCGCAGGGGGCCGACCGGCTGTCGCGGATGGTCGTGCGGGTGGGGGCGGTGAACGTGCATGTGCCGTTGGTTCCTGTGACGGGTGGGTTCGACAACCCCACGGACGTGCTGCTGACGGTGCCCGTGCCGGCGGATGTGGAGCCGGGCCGGGTGGAGGTACAGGTCGTCACCGCGGCGGGCGTGGAGACGAACCGGTACGCGATCGACGTGACGGACTGACGCCGGCGGTCCGGCGAGCGAGCGGGCGTGACCTGCCCCGGCCGGCGCCGGGCTGCCGCGACCATCCGGGCCCGCCCCCGGCGTGTGTCCCGCCTCGCGGAGAAAAAGCCGGTGATCAGGGTTGAGCCGCCGCCGATTGCCGTACGTATGGTCTGTCGAGGGAGGCCGGTACGGCAGTGAGAGGCGGCAGGCAGCGATGACTCACGGTATGCGCGCGGACACGTACTCCGCACAGCCCGACGGCGACAGGGGCTGGCGCGACTCCGCCACCCGCTACGCCCTCCTGCCGTTGCGGCTCTTCCTCGCAATCACCTTCATCTACGCCGGCCTCGACAAGCTCACGGACAGCACCTTCATGCAGGACGCCGGAGCGGGATCGATCGGCGACATGATGCGCGGCGTACGCGATTCCTCCGCCGTCCCCGCACTGGTCGACCTGGCCCTGGAGAACCCGGTCGGGTTCGGCTACGCCATCGCCTTCGGCGAGTTGGCCGTCGGGATCGGCACCCTGCTCGGCCTGCTCACCCGGCTCGCCGCCCTCGGCGGAGCCCTGATCTCCCTCAGCCTGTGGCTGACCGTGAGCTGGGCGGCCGATCCCTACTACTACGGCAACGACCTGCCCTACCTCATGGCCTGGATCCCACTGATGCTGGCCGGGGCCCCGCTGCTCTCCGTGGACGCCGCCCTTCACGCACGACGGCGGGCCCGGACGTACCGGTAGGCGGTGTCAGAGCGGCGTGTCCGCCTCGGTCTCCCGAGCGCCCGCCCGGCCTCTGCGGTGACGTATGAGGCCCGAGAACATGCCGACCACACCGGCCAGGCAGAGGCCTCCCACGACGACCGGGATCACCACGAACCACGGGGTCTCCCAGGCGCCGCCCGCGTCTCCCGCGTAGATCACCGCGGCGAGGGCGAGGAAGACGCCGGCGACCAGCCTGCCGGGCTGGAACTCATGACGCACGGCTGACCTCCGCCTGTCCCGCCCCGACCTGGAGTTCCAGGTCCACGGTGCCCGCCTTCCCGACACCGTCCGGTGGGGACAGGGTCAGCTCCTCGTGTCGGCCCGGTGCCACGTCCACGTCCTTCTGCCTCTCGCCCGGCAACTGGATGTCGCCCACCCCGACGTCGATGCTCAGCCTCACGGTCACGTCCCTGGGCACGATCACATGGATCCGTCCCAGTCCCACATCGGCCCGGGTCGTGACCGTGCTGCCCTCGGGGACGCGTATCGAGGACAGGTCGAGGAGGCCGTTGCCCGTGCCCACCTCGTACGCCGGGCGTATCTGCGCGACCGAGGCGGGCTCCCAGGTGGTGCGCCTCCAGTCGGTGCCGATGTCCTTGGGAAGGGCGGCGGAGCCGGCGAGCAGGCCCGCCGTGACGACCGCCAGGACGATCGACCCCGCCCCGGTGCGGCCGAGGAACGAGCTGACGGCCACGCCGATGCCGAACACGGCGAGCGCGCACGCCAGTCCGGTCTGCAGGCTGGTGCCGAGCGACTGCTCGTCCCAGGTCAGTCCGGTGCCGAGGCTGCCCGCGAGCAGCGCGAGCAGGAAGATCCGGCCACCGATGCCGCGGGGTCCGCGCGGCATCGGCGCGGGACGTGGCGCTCGGGCGCGGTCGCCGGTGCGGGTGTAGGTGCCGAGGCTGATGTTGACGGCTGCCGCGACGTCCATGTCGTGCGAGTCCCGGGGGCCCCACAGATAGCCCGTGCCGCCGACGTGGGTGCCGTCCTTGACGATGGGCTCGCGCCACCAGGAGGAGAAGGCTGCGGGAACCGGCGGTGCCTGCGGCTCCGGCGGTGCGTCGGCGACGGCCTGCGAGGCCAGGTGATCGGGGCTGGGGGTGCCGCGCCGACGGGACCAGTACCCGGCACCGGCCAGCAGCAGCGACAGTATGACGGCGAAGCTCAGCACGCCGTCGTTGCTCAGCATGGTGAGGAAGACGCCGCAGCCGACCAGCGCGAACAGCACGGCCGTCAGGGTGTGGCCGTCGACCCGACCGGTCAGCAGCCTGCGGATCCCGTTCTCCTCCTCGTCGTCGTACGGGACGAAAAGCCAGGCGAACCCGTAGAAGATGAGGCCGAAGCCGCCGGTCGCGGACAGGACAGCGAGCGTGATGCGGAAGATCACCGGGTCCATGTCGCACTGCCGGCCGAGCCCGGCGCACACCCCGCCGAGCATCCGGTGCCGGCGGTCGCGCCGGAAGCGGTGGCCGGCGTCCGCCGGATCGGCCCCGGCGGACGGTTTCGGGGGAGGCGCCGTCGCTCCCTCCTGCTGCGCGCCCGTGCGGCCGTGCGCGCGGGACTGGTCCGCGGCGGGCGCGGCATCCTGCGGCCCGGCGCCCTCGGAGGCGCGCGGGCCGGAGCCGGGTCCCGGACCCGTCGCGGCGTGCTGGTGATCGGTCATGAGTCCATGGTGACGGGCGGGTCGCCGCCGCGGCAGTCGGTACGACCCTGGCCGGACCCTGATATCGGCCCCTGACCGGCGACCGGGGAGCGTTCGACGGGCCGGGGAGGCGGAGATCAGGGGAGTCTCGGGGGCCGACCCTGATGCTCCGGCACTTCGCGCGTGTGACCATCATTGGCATGTCGGAAGCCGCAGCAGCGCCAGTCACCGATCCGCGGCCGCCGCGCAAGCTCTACCGCAGCAGTGACGGACGCTGGCTCGGTGGTGCGGCACGGGGGCTCGCCGGGCACCTCGGGCTGCCCGTGATCTGGGTGCGCCTCGTCTTCGTCGGCCTGTTCATGGCCGACGGTCTGGGCGCGCTGCTGTACGCCGCGTTCTGGTTCTTCGTACCGCTGGGCGTCGGAGGCGTGGAGGCGCAGAAGCCGCCCTCGCCGGTGACGGCCGAGACCTCCCCGGACGGCAGACGCCGGCTGGTCGCCCGCCGACCCGACAAGGGCCAGATCGTCGCCCTGCTCCTCATGGTCGTGGTGGCCATGATCTTCGTCGGCAATGTGAACCTGAGCAGCGGCGCCAGGGCCTATCTGTGGCCGACCGTGCTGGTCGGCGCGGGTGTCGCCCTGGTCTGGCGGCAGGCGGACAACGCGCGCCGGGCACGCTGGATGGAGGTCGGCCGGCGCCGCCGCACCGTCACACTGCTGCGGGCCGTGGCCGGTGTGCTGCTGGTGACGGCCGGCGCCTCCGGCATCTTCGTCCTGCGGGGCTCCGGCAGCCACCTCGGCTCGGTGCTCCAGGCAGCCCTCGCCGTCCTCGTCGGCATAACGCTCCTCGCCGGCCCCTACCTGGTGCGCATGACGCAGGACCTGTCCGAGGAGCGCCTGATGCGCATCCGCGCCCAGGAACGGGCGGAGGTCGCCGCCCACGTCCACGACTCGGTGCTGCACACCCTGACCCTGATACAGCGCAACGCCGACAACCCGGGCGAAGTGCGCCGTCTGGCCCGGGCCCAGGAACGCGACCTGCGCGCCTGGCTCTACAGACCGGAGGGCAACGGAAAGGACGAGGACGACGAACCCACGACCCTCGCCGAGGCCGTGAAGCGCAACGCCGCCGAGGTGGAGGACAAGCACGGGGTCCCCATCGAGGTCGTCGTCGTGGGCGACTGCCCGCTCGACGAGAGAATCGGCGCACAGATGCAGGCGGCGCGCGAAGCGATGGTCAACGCCGCCAAGTACGGTGGCGAGGGAGGTGCGGTGCAGGTCTACGCCGAAGTCGAGGGGAGCACGGTCTTCGTGTCCGTACGGGACCGCGGCCCGGGCTTCGACCTCGACTCGATACCCGCCGACCGCATGGGCGTCAGAGAATCGATCATCGGCCGCATGGAGCGCAACGGCGGCACGGCGCGACTGCGCGCGGTGCCCGACGGCGGCACGGAGGTCGAGCTGGAGATGGAGAGGGCGGAGAAGACGTCATGAGCGAGCCGACCGAGGCGAACGGAACGGCGGGACCGGCGGGGGCGGCCGAGACCGGGGAACCGGCCGACGGCGCCGGGCGTCGTGTACGCGTCGTCCTCGTCGACGACCACCGTATGTTCCGCACCGGAGTCCAGGCCGAGATCGGGCAGACCGACCGGACGGGAGTCGAGGTGGTCGGCGAGGCCGCCGACGTCGACCAGGCGGTCACGGTCATCACCGCGACCCGCCCCGAGGTGGTCCTCCTCGACGTGCACCTGCCCGGTGGCGGCGGCGTGGAAGTGCTGCGCCGGTGCGCCCCGTTGATGGCGGACGCCGAGCAGCCGGTCCGCTTCCTGGCGCTGTCCGTGTCGGACGCGGCGGAGGACGTCATCGGCGTGATCCGGGGCGGTGCCCGCGGATACGTGACCAAGACCATCACCGGCACCGACCTGGTCGACTCCATCTTCCGGGTCCAGGAGGGCGACGCGGTCTTCTCGCCGCGGCTGGCCGGGTTCGTGCTGGACGCCTTCGCCTCCACCGACGCCCCGCCGGTCGACGAGGACCTCGACCGTCTTACCCAGCGTGAGCGCGAGGTACTGCGGCTGATCGCCCGCGGCTATGCGTACAAGGAGATCGCCAAGCAGCTGTTCATCTCGGTGAAGACGGTCGAGTCCCATGTCTCCGCGGTGCTGCGCAAGCTCCAGCTGTCCAACCGCCACGAACTGACCCGCTGGGCGACGGCACGCCGGCTGGTGTGAGCCGGGGCCCGGCCCGCCGGGCCGTTCAGGTCACGCGCGTCGCTCCCGCGAACGGCATCGCGTCGATCGGGGCCTTCCGCACCGGGGCCGAGGGGTTCGGGGCGTGGATCATCCGGCCGTTGCCGACGTAGATGCCGACGTGACTGATGCCGGAGTAGAAGAACACCAGGTCGCCGGGGAGCAGTTGGGACCGCGGGATCCGGCGTCCGGCGTCGATCTGGGCGTAGGTGGTGCGGGGCAGCGAGACGCCGGCGGAGCGGTAGGCGGCCTGGACGAGCCCCGAGCAGTCGAAGGCGTCGGGACCGGTCGCGCCCCACACATAAGGGCTGCCGAGTTTCCGGTAGGCGTAGGCAACGGCCTGCGCCGCGCGGGGGCCGGGCGCCGCGGCGGTGACGGCGCCGGGGACGGTCGGGCCGTCGCGGAGGTCCGCCGAGGAGCGTGCGGAGCGGTCGGTGCCGTCGGTGAGGTCGGCCCGGTGCTCCGGCGGCAGCCGCGACAGCAGCCGGCGGGCGGCGGTCAGCTTGCCGGTGATCGTCTTCGTGTGCCGGTCCAGTTCGGCGCGGCGGGACGTCAGCGACGTCACCTCGATGCGTGCGGCTCCCCGCAACTGCTCGATCTCCCGCAGCTGTCCGCGGAGGCGTTCCACCGCGGCCCGCCGGCGGTCGTCCGCGCGTTCGGTGAGCGCGGCGCCCTCCAGATAGCCGTCCGGGTCCTCGGACAGGAGGAGTCGCAGGGCCGGGTCCATGCCGCCCGCGCGGTACTGCGCCGCCGCGGCCGAACCCAGGGCGGCGCGAGCGGAGTTCAGCCGGTCCTCCCGGCGGGCCCGCTCGTCCTGCAGTGCGCGCAGCCGCCGCCGCGCCGACTCCGCCTTCTCCTTCGCGCCGTTGTACTTCTCGGTGGCGGCCTCCGCCTCCCGGTACAGCCTGGCCACCTCGGCCCTGACCTCATCCGGGGTCCGCTGCGGTTCGGCGTGCGCCGGTCCGTCGAAGCCGGTCGCGGCGGCCGCACCGGCGAGGGCGACGGCGGCGGCCGCGCGGGCCGTGGCGCCGCCCGCCGGGCGCTGTGGGGACCTGCGGTGCGCTGCCACCTGGACTCCCGTCCTTTCCGACGACCGCGCGAGGGCGGACTGGTGTCCGGTGGTCCGGCGGCGTGGGCACGGGGGAGCCGTCCGCCACCGGGCCGTCCCGGCGGTGGTGGCCGGCCGCAGCCCCTGGCCCGGGCGGCGGTGGTGAGAGCCGGTCACCTGGTGGAGGACGCTAGGTCCGGGCCCGCGGCGCCGGTGACGGGTTGTGCGGAACTGGCCCGTGCGGACCGCTGGTGACCGTAAGTGACCGTGATCGGGCCCCGGCTCCGTCGCCTTCACCCAGGGCGATGACCGAAGCGGCGAAGGAGGGAACGGGGAGGGCACCGGAGTGCTATGGGGCGGGTGTGGCTAGGCTCCGGCCTCATGGACGTACTCATCCACCTCTTCGTCGGCCTGCACATCATCGGCATCGCGTCGCTGCTCGGCGGCTTCCTCACCCAGATGAAGGCGATGGGCGAGGGCACCGCCCGCTTCAGCCCCGCGATGCTGCACGGCGCGCTGACGATGCTGGTCACCGGTGTGATCCTGGTCGGCCTCAACCAGGCCGACGACCAGCCCGTCGACAACATCAAGATCGGCGTGAAGCTGGCCCTGCTGATCGTGATCCTCGGCCTGGTCTATGTGAAGCGGGACGAGGAGAAGGCGGAGAAGGGCCTGTTCGGCCTGGTCGGCCTGCTGACCACGGCGAACGTCTTCATCGCGGTGCTCTGGACCTGACCGCTTAGCGCAGCTGACGAAGACCGGGCGGGTCAGGCCGGGCGTACCACGCTGTGGATGGAGGACTCCCCGTCGTAGAAGATCGACTCCTCGCGGACGTACGTGCCGGGCTTCGGGGCGTGGATCATCTTGCCGTTGCCGATGTAGATGCCCACGTGGGTGACGTCGTCGTAGAAGAAGACCAGGTCACCGGGCTGGGCCTGGGAGACGGGGACCGTGGTGCCGGCGTCGACCTGGTCGTAGGTCGTGCGCGGCAGGGTGACGCCGGCGGACTTCCAGGCGCCCTGGGTGAGGCCGGAGCAGTCGTAGGAGTCGGGGCCGGTGGCGCCCCAGACGTACGGCTTGCCGATCTGCGCGCGGGCGAAGGCGAGGGCCTTCTCGGCCTTGGTCGCGTACGAGGCGTCGGCCGGGGGAGCGGTGGTCGAACCGGAAGAACCGGAGGATCCGGATCCCGACGTGTCCTGCGTCCCGGCACCGCTGTCCTGCTGCGCGGCCTCGCGCTGCGCCTGCTGCTGCCTGGCCAGCTCGGCGGCCTTGCGGGCGGCCTCCTCCCGCTTCTCCTTCTCGATCGCCGCGAGCCGCGCCTTCTCCTCGGCGGTCAGCTTCGCCATCAGCTCACGCGCGTCGGTGAGCTTCCTCTGGACGGTGGCCTTGGCCGTCTTCAGGTCGCCCTGGGACTCGGTGAGCGTCTCGAGGCTCTTGGTGGCCTCCTGCCGCGTCCTCATCGTCTCGGACTGCTGCGTGACGTAGTCGTCGACCGCTTCATTCTGGCGGCCGGTCATCCGGTCCATCAGCTGCCGCTGGTCGAAGACGTCCTGCGGGGAGTCCGCGAGCAGGAAGGTCGCCGTGTCGGGGATGCCGGCGCCGGTCCGGTACTGGGCGGCGGCGAAGGAACCCAGTTCCTCCCGCGCCTCGTTGAGCCTCTGGGTGCGCTTGGCCACGTCGTCGAGGAGCGTGTCGACGCGCTTGCGCTGCTTGGCGGTCCGCTCCTTGGCCGCGTTGTACTTCTCGGTCGCCGACTCCGCCTGCCGGTAGAGATCGTCGACCTTCCTCTCGACCTCCTCCAGGCTCGGCTTGTCGTCGTCCGTGGGGGCGGCGTTGGCGGTCTGGGAGAGCAGGGCCACGGAGGTCAGCGCGGCCGTGGCCAGGGCCGGGGTCCGTATGCCTGCCACGCGCGGGCCGGGGGTGCGCGACTTGCGGTGCGACGCCAAGGGAGGCGACTCCTTCCACTGCTCCGCCTGCCGGGTCAGCGGTGGGAGTCCCTCCCAGGCCGTTCAGGCACTGGGGGAGGGTACGGGCGGCTGCTCGGAAGGGTTGCCCTACGGCCGCTCCGCGAGGGAGTGGGCCGATTCACCCCAGGGGTTCGACGGGTCCCCGGCTCCGGCTGCCGGGTGGGCAGTGACGGATTCGGCGGAGGCCGCGCGGCCCGGCGGGGTTCGCCGGTGGGGGTCGAGCGGCCCGTCCGCACCGTAGCCAACTCGTGTGGTGCCTGTGAAGGTTGGTGGGTGATATGCCCGATACATTTTCGTGACCTTGGGGCCCGGGTGACGCAGGGTGAAGGGCTGTTGCTGGACCGTGCACGGTTGCGCGGGGTGCCCGGGCGGGCCGGGAATCCCGGCGATGTTCCGGGGCGGGCCCGGGTTGTCGGTGGGGCGCCCTAGACTCGGAGAGCGATGAGCAGCCTCTTTGACGACAGCTTCCTGGCGGACCTCCAGGCCCAGCGGGGCCCCGCGGACGAGCCCCCGCCGCCGCCCGAGGACGATCATGCTCCGGAGCCCGTTCCGGACGATCTGTTCGGCGGGAAGTTCGACGTGCCGCCGGACCGGGACGCCTACTACCGCGACGGCGCCCCGCGCCCGCCGGTCGACGCCGCCGCGCTGCTGGAGGGGCTGAACGACAACCAGCGCGCCGCCGTCGTGCACTCCGGCTCACCGCTGCTCATCGTGGCCGGCGCAGGCTCCGGCAAGACGCGTGTGCTCACCCACCGCATCGCCCACCTGCTCGCCGACCGCGGCGTCCACCCCGGCCAGATCCTCGCGATCACCTTCACCAACAAGGCCGCCGGCGAGATGAAGGAGCGCGTGGAGCAGCTCGTCGGCCCGCGCGCGAACGCGATGTGGGTGATGACCTTCCACAGCGCGTGCGTGCGCATCCTGCGCCGCGAGAGCAAGAAGCTCGGCTTCACGTCGTCCTTCTCGATCTACGACGCCGCCGACTCCAAGCGCCTGATGGCCCTGGTCTGCCGCGACCTGGACCTCGACCCCAAGCGCTTCCCGCCGAAGTCCTTCAGCGCCAAGATCAGCAACCTGAAGAACGAGCTGATCGACGAGGAGGACTTCGCCGCCCAGGCCGCCGACGGCTTCGAGAAGACCCTCGCCCAGGCCTACGCCCTCTACCAGTCCCGGCTGCGCGAGGCGAACGCCCTCGACTTCGACGACCTGATCATGACGACGGTCCATCTGCTCCGCGCCTTCCCGGACGTCGCCGAGCACTACCGCCGCCGCTTCCGGCACGTCCTCGTCGACGAGTACCAGGACACCAACCACGCCCAGTACGCCCTGGTCAGGGAGCTCGTCGGCACCAGCGAGCACCCGGTCGACGTACCGCCGGAGGCCGAGGTCCCGCCCGCCGAGCTGTGCGTGGTGGGCGACGCCGACCAGTCGATCTACGCCTTCCGCGGCGCGACGATCCGCAACATCCTCCAGTTCGAGGAGGACTACCCGGACGCGACGACGATCCTCCTGGAGCAGAACTACCGCTCCACGCAGACCATCCTGAGCGCCGCCAACGCCGTCATCGAGCGCAACGAGTCGCGCCGCCCGAAGAACCTGTGGACCAACGCCGGCACCGGCGCGCGGATCACCGGGTACGTCGCGGACACCGAGCACGACGAGGCGCAGTTCGTCGCCGACGAGATAGACCGCCTGGTCGACGCGGGCGAGGCGAAGGCCGGTGACGTCGCCGTCTTCTACCGCACCAACGCCCAGTCCCGTGTCTTCGAGGAGATCTTCATCCGGGTCGGCCTGCCCTACAAGGTCGTCGGCGGTGTCCGCTTCTACGAGCGCAAGGAGGTCCGGGACGTCCTCGCCTACCTGCGGGTGCTCGCCAACCCCGAGGACTCGGTGCCGCTGCGCCGCATCCTCAACGTGCCCAAGCGGGGCATCGGCGACCGCGCGGAGGCCATGATCGACGCCCTCGCCCAGCGCGAGAAGATCAGCTTCCCGCAGGCGCTCAAGCGCGTCGACGAGGCGTACGGCATGGCCGCCCGGTCGGCGAACGCCGTCAAGCGGTTCAACGTGCTGATGGAGGAACTCCGTACGATCGTCGAGTCCGGCGCCGGCCCGGCGACGGTCCTGGAGGCGATCCTCGAACGCACCGGCTACCTGGCCGAGTTGCAGGCCTCCACCGACCCGCAGGACGAGACCCGGATCGAGAACCTCCAGGAACTCGCCGCCGTGGCCCTGGAGTTCGAGCAGGAGCGCAGCGAGGGCGAGGCCGGTACGCTGGCCGACTTCCTGGAGCAGGTCGCCCTGGTCGCCGACTCCGATCAGATCCCCGACGAGGACGAGGACGGCTCCGGCGTCATCACCCTGATGACCCTGCACACCGCCAAGGGCCTGGAGTTCCCGGTCGTCTTCCTCACCGGCATGGAGGACGGCGTCTTCCCGCACATGCGCGCCCTCGGCCAGACCAAGGAGCTGGAGGAGGAGCGGCGCCTGGCCTACGTCGGCATCACGCGCGCGCGTGAGCGGCTGTACCTCACCAGGTCCACGCTGCGCAGCGCCTGGGGCCAGCCCTCCTACAATCCGCCCTCCCGCTTCCTGGAGGAGATCCCGGCCGCCCATCTGGAGTGGAAGCGGACGGGGGCGAGTTCGCCCGTCTCCTCCGGTCCCGTGTCGGGTGTGGCGGCCTCCCTGTCGTCGACCCGTTCCCGCTCGTCGGCCTCCGGCGCCTCCGGCTTCGCCACGCGCCGTACGACGGCGGATGCGCCGGTGGTGTCGCTGGCCGTGGGCGACCGGGTCACGCACGACCAGTTCGGTCTCGGCACCGTGGTAGCGGTCAAGGGCACGGGCGCCAACGCGGAGGCGACGATCGACTTCGGGGATGCCAAGCCCAAGCGTCTGCTGCTGCGGTACGCGCCGGTGGAGAAGCTGTAGCGGATGAGCAGGCCGGGCCCCGCGCACCACGCGCGGGGCTGTGCCGGTCCCGGGGTTACGTCGGGTCGAGGCCGTGGCTGCGCAGCCACGCCAGCGGGTCGATCGCCGAGCCGCCGCCCGGGCGCACCTCGAAGTGCAGGTGCGGGCCGGTCGAGTTGCCGGAGTTGCCGGAGAACGCGATCGGGTCGCCCGCCTTCACGGTCGTGCCGGAGGGGACCTGGTAGCTGGAGAGGTGGCAGTACCACGTCTCCGTGCCGTCCTTCGCGGTCACGATCATCATGTTGCCGTAGGCGGTGTTGTACTGCGTGCGCACCGTGCCGTCGGTCGCGGCCATCACCGTGGCGCCGTACGAGACGGGGAAGTCGATGCCGGAGTGGACGGACATCCAGTTGATGCCGGACTGGCCGTAGTAGGCGCTGAGGCCGTGCTGCGCGACGGGCAGCGCGAACTTCGGGCGCAGCCGCTCCTTGCGGGCCGCCTCCTCGGCCGCCCGCCTGCGCTCGGCCTCCTGCTGCGCCTTGAGGTCGATGCGCTCCTGGGTGCGGCTGGCCCGGTCGGCGAAGTCGTCGGCGCCGGCGGCGAGGCTCTCCAGCTGGGTGTCCAGCTTGTTGTTGGCGGCGGACGGCTTCACCGGCTGGGCGTCCGTCGCGGTCGTCGACGTGTCCTGGCCGCCGTCGTCGGTCAGGTCGCCGACCGAGGCGGCGGCGATACCGGCGACGCCCATCACGCACGCCGAGGGCACGGCCACCGTCAGCAGCGCGGAGCGCTTGGGGGGCGTACGGCGGCGGGAGCGCGACCCGGCGCGTGAGGCGGCGCGCGGCGGGCGGGCGGGGACGGTCTCCTCCTGCTCGTCGAGCAGGTGCACCGCGGTCGGGTCCGCGGCGTCGGCGGGGTCCGGCTGGGCGGTGGGATCCTCGTAGGCGTCCTGCGCGGCGGCCTCGTAGCCCGCCTGCTCGTGGTCCTCGTAGCCGGTCCGGGTGGCGGCGTCCTCGTAGGCGCCCGCGTCGAAGGACTCGGCCTGCGGCTCGTACGCGTCCTGCGCGGCCGGCTGGGCGGGGTCGCCGCCGGCGGAGTTCCACTGGGTGGCGTCGTAGACGCCGCTCTCGAAGGTCTGCGTGCCCCAGTCCCACTGCTGGGTCTGGTCGGCGGGGTTGCCGGTCTGGTCGGGCTGGACCCAGGCGCTGGCGTCCCACTGGCCGCTCCCCTCGGGCGAGCCGGTCTGCTGCGGGATCACGGCCACCGGCTGGTGGCCGGTGGTCCAGGCGGTGCTGTCGTAGCCGCCCGTGTCGTATCCGGCGGGCTGCTGGGCCGCGTACGCGTCGTAGTGCCCGGTGTCCTGGCCGGCCGTCTGCCAGTGCCCGGTGTCGTACGCGCCGGTGTCGTGGCCGCTGCCCGGGAGGTCGCCGAACAGGGGGTCGGCGTCGAAGGTTCCGGTGGGGTGGCCGCCGGTGCCGAAGTGGGTGGCGGCAAAACCGGTGGCGTCGTAACCGCCGTACGTGGTGAAGTCGCCGTACTGGGCTTCCTGGGTGCCGTACGACGCGTAGGGCGCCGAAGAGGCATCGGAAGCCGCGGCCGGGGGCATGGTCCCCGACGGGTGACGGTCGTTCACCAACTTCTCTTTCGCCTCGACAACAGGGGCTGCCAGAGCAGTGCGGCGACTGTACCCGGCGGTACGCGGGCACGACAATCTTCCGCAGGTTTCGCGCCTGAAGGAAACGGGCATTCGGTCGTCTTTTGGGGGACGACGGGCGCGGACTTGGCTCTTTGTTCGAGGCCTGTTCGAGGTCGAGTGCGCTGCGGTGGCGGCAAGTCGGCTGTCCGGGGCCGCTGTTGTTCGGATACGACGCCGTGGCGCTCCTGTCACGGAGTGTGCCGGGCCCGGGCGTGTCGCCCGCGCGCCGGTCGTGGCGCCGTCAGGCCACCGTCAGCCCCCCGGAGCGGCCGGCGGAGGGCTCCCCGGGGTGCGCGGTGTCCAGGGCCTCCCGTATGCGGGTGGCCACGGCCGGGTGCACGGGCAGGGCGAGATGGCCGACGCCGCTCACCCGGACGTTCAGCACCGACAGGTCCGGGTGCTCGATGCACGCCGTCTCGAGCGGGTCCATGATGTGGTCGAGGTCGCTCCAGAAGGAGACGAAACGCGTACGGCAGCCGGGCGCGGGCTGAGTGAGCTCCTCGAGCACCGGTGAGCCGGGGCGCATCTGGCGCACGATGGGGTGCGCGTTGGCCAGCGGCGCGACGCGGGTGCCGGAGTGCGGCGTGCCGAGCGTGACGAGCGTCCGTACGCGGGTGTCGCCGCCCAGTCGCTGCACGTAGTACCGCGCGATCAGACCTCCGAGGCTGTGCCCCACCACGTCCACCTGGCGGCTGCCCGTGCGCTCGCACACCTGCTCGATGTGCCGGCCGAGCAGCTCGGCGGCTATACGGATGTCGCAGGTCAGGGGCGAGTAGTTGAGCGACTCGATCTGCTGCCTGCCGTGCTGGGCCAGGCTGCGGCGCAGCAGGACGAAGACCGAGCGGTTGTCGATGAAGCCGTGCAGCAGTACGACCGGAGGCTTGGCCTGATTCGGCAGCTGTGCGGCGCCGCCCGGCGCGGGCAGCGCGGCCGCCGGGCCCCGGCGCTCCTGGACGATGCCGGCCGGATACAGCAGGAGGTGGCCCGCCAGGATCGCCAGTTCCAGGGCGGTCGCCTTCAGCAGGGTCAGGGAGAGATCCGCCAGCCGGGTCGGCACGAGACGCCGGCAGAGCGGTAGGAAGGGGAGAGCTGCCTGGGTGACCTTCATGGCCGACCTCCTGTCGGCACGCGCAAGGACAGCCTCGTCCCCCGTGTGCCCTCATGGGGAATCGCTGTGACAGCGGTCGCCGGTGCGCGCGTACGACGGCTGGAGGGGGCGCGGTGGTGCGGCGGCCTCGGTGCGAATCCCTTGTGCGCATGTTCCCACCGATGCCCGAGTGCTGCACGGGCACGCGGTGCAAGGGCCGCGGGGCCCGGGAACGCTGCGCGATGAACGTGTCCCACCGTGTGATTTGCCCCTCGCTGTGCACCGTGAAACTGCCGGTTGCGGGATGCTGGAGATAACGTTCGTTCACTTCCTCGGCCGGTCCGGGCACGGGACTCCGTGCGAGGTGTACGGCACCGCGGATGTGTGCGGTACTTGTCGGTACGGATGGAAGTAGTCGCTTCATGGAGGCAGTGATGGGTGTGGCAGCCGGTCCGATCCGCGTGGTGGTGGCCAAGCCGGGGCTCGACGGCCACGATCGCGGGGCCAAGGTGATCGCGCGGGCGCTGCGCGACGCCGGTATGGAGGTGATCTACACCGGGCTCCACCAGACCCCCGAGCAGATCGTCGACACCGCGATCCAGGAGGACGCCGACGCGATCGGCCTCTCCATCCTCTCCGGCGCGCACAACACGCTCTTCGCCGCGGTGATCGAGCTGCTGGAGAAGCGGGACGCCGCGGACATCCTGGTCTTCGGCGGCGGGATCATCCCCGAGGCGGACATCGCCCCGCTCAAGGAGAAGGGCGTCGCGGAGATCTTCACGCCGGGTGCCACCACGGCGTCGATCGTCGACTGGGTGCGCGCCAACGTACGACAGCCCGCGCAGGCCTAGCCGACCGTTCAGGACGGCCGCCGTCCCGGGCGGGACGTCCCGCCCGGCGTCGGTACGCGCGTGCGCGGGCGGGGGCGGGCCGGGGGCGGGACGGATGTCGTCCCCGGGGCCGGCCGCCGCCCGGCTCGCGTCCTGGAAGCCTCGGCGGTCGGTCCTCGCGTCCAGGGGCCCGCGGTGGCGGGCCCTCGGGCCCGGTCGCCCGGTGCCGTCGGCCCTCCGCGCGTGGGTCATCGCCGTGCGGGGCCCGGTGCCGTGGGCTCCACGGAACCGGCTGGAGCGGGTTCCGCTGCGGGCGGGGTCGGCGGGGCCAGCTCCGTGAGGAGGGTGGCCCGTAGGCGCAGTGTGGTGACCAGACGCTGGAAGGCTTCGGCCCAGTAGCTCCCGGCGCCGGGCGAGGCGTCCTCCGGCTCGTCCGGCACCGCCAGGAGCGCGTCGAGACGGCCGGCCTCGGACGGGTCGAGACAGCGCTCGGCCAAGCCCATGACTCCGCTGAAACTCCATGGATAACTCCCTGCGTCCCGGGCGATGTTGAGCGCGTCGACCACCGCCCGCCCGACCGGCGCGGCCCAGGGCACGGCACACACCCCGAGCAGTTGGAACGCCTCGGACAGGCCGTGCGTCTCGATGAACCCGGCCACCCACTCCGCCCGTTCGGCGGCCGGCAACGTGCCGAGCAGCTGGGCCCGTTCGGCCAGCGACACCGCCCCCGGTCCGCCGGCCTCCGGCGCGGAGGGCTCGCCGAGCAGCGCCCGCGACCACGCCGCGTTCCGCTGCCGCACCGCCGCCCGGCACCACGCCGCATGCAGTTCGCCCTGCCAGCCGTCCGCCACCGGCAGGGCCACGATCTCCCGCGGCGTACGCCCGCCGAGCCGCCGCGACCAGCAGCCGAGCGGTGCCGCCTCCACCAACTGGCCGAGCCACCACGACCGTTCGCCCCGGCCCGCCGGGGCCTTGGCCACCACACCGTCGCGTTCCATGCCCGCGTCGCACTCGTGCGGCGCCTCCACGACGATCATCGGGACGTCCCGGGTGCGGTCCACGGCCACGCACGCCGCGGCTCTGAGCGCCATCCGTCCCGCCAGCGCCGAGTCGGGCAGCGCCGACAGCAGCTCCGCCGCCGTGGCCCGTACGTTGCGGCTGCGGTCGGCCAGGGCCTGCTCCAGGAACGGCTCGTCGTCCGGGCCGAGCCCGGCGCGCAGCGAGTCCAGGAACATCAGCCGGTCCTCGGCCCGCTCCGTCGCCCAGGTCGCCGCGAGGAGTGCACGCGCGGCGGCCGGTGCGCGGGAGCGCAGGGCCGTCAGGAGGGCGACCCGTTCGGCGAAGAGGCCCTCCTGCCAGAGCCGCCGTGTGCGGTCCGGGTCGTCGGGCGCGGACGCGGACGCGCCGCCGCCGTGTGTGGCGCGCAGGGCGAACCGCCAGTCCGGGTTGAGCCGGGCCAGCCACAGGGCGCGCGGGCCCGCGAACCGCAGTGCAGCCGGGCGCAGGTCCGTGCGACCCCGCGCGGCGTCGAGCAGGGCGGGCAGCGCCTCCGGAGGCGCCGCGTAACCGTGGGCGTTCGCCGCCGCCAGCCACTGCGGCAACAGCTCCATCAGATCCGGTGCCGTGCCCCGGCGGCCGCCGCCGGAGGTGCCGGGGCGGTCGGTGAGCAGCAGCGTGAGCCGGCGGGCCGCGGCCGGCGGCAGCGCCGGACGCGGGTCCGCGGGCGCGGGCGCGGGACGCCTCGCGGCCCGGGCGGGCCGCAGCCCGGCCCGCCGCCGTACGGTCGCGAGGGCCGCCGCGTCCAGCAGGTCGTGCGGCGCCCTGGGCCCCGGGACGGAGCCCGCCGGGGTGCGCCGGTCCGTGCCCAGCAGCGCCGTGGTGACCAGCTCCTCCCAGGTGTCCGGGAGCGGTGCGTCCGTGTCGGCGGTCCTGCTCATGAGCTTCCTTTCCGACGGGCGGCCCGGAGCGGTCGGCGACTCACCTGTGCCGAGTGTCCGCAGACGCCCGAAAGATTCATGCACGGAGGATTCACGGGGCGGACGGGAACGGGCATGCCGCTCAGCACAGCGGCACCACCTCACCGGGGCCTTCCGGCCATACCGCCAATGGGGTGAACCCCTGGTGGCCGCACTCGCCGAACACCCGGACCGGTGCGCCGCCCGACACGGCGACCAGCCGCCACAGGCCGGGCCGGGACCGCGCCGCCGGGGCGAGCGGCAGGGCCGTGTCCTGGTCGGCGTCGGCCACCTGCCACCCGTCGCCGTCCGGGACGGGTACGACCCGCTCCAGGGTCACCGGGACCGACTCCAGCCACGGGTCGTCGCGCAGGGCCTCGCCGTAGCGGACGAGCGCCCGGGCCGTCGTCGTGCCCGGTGGCCGCACTGCCGTCGGCGCGGGCGGCGCGAACTGCTCACCGAGCGCCGCGCGCGGCTGCCCCGCGCCCGGGTACGCGGACAGCTCCGCGTCCAGGGCCGTCCCGACCGGCAGCGCGACATCGGGCGCGCGGCCCGCCGCGCCGTACGACAGGAGCAGTGCCGTGCGCCCCGAATCCGTGCCGTACAGCCAGACGCGGCGGGTCGTCAGCCGGCTGTCCCCGGTGTCGTACTGGGCCAGGACCAGCCAGTGGTCCCGCACCGGCGGGCCGTCCGCCGACGCGGGCAGGCCGACCCGGGAGCGGACCGTCGCGGCGAGGCCCTCCGGCAGCCGCTCCCGGCGCAGCCAGCCCTGCCCGAGGAGATGCAGCAGCGCGCACTCCTCCAGCAGCCGTACCGGCCCGCCCGGTCCGGTGCCCGCGAGCGCCCCCAACTCCCGCACCCGCCCGGCCAGCCCCTGCGCCTGCGCGTCGACCATGCGGGCCGCGGTCTCCTCCCACAGCCCGTACCCCGACTCCCCGGCCGCCGCCAGGCCGCCGCGCAGCAGGTCCGCCAGCCGCTGCTCCAGCTCCAGCGCGCCCGCGGTGACCCGCTCGGCCCTGCGCTCCGCCCGCCGCCGCGCCGCCTCCGGGTCCGCGGGCCCCGGCGCGGGATGCGCGGCGTCCCCGGTCCGTCGCCGCTCCGTGGCGCGCCGGCCGCTGATCCATTCCCGCACCCACTCGGGCGCCCGGGCCCGCGGCACCGCCTCCTCCGCGCCCGCCCGGAGCAGCAGCAGGCCCAGCGCGTGCTTGCACGGGACCTTGCGACTCGGGCAACTGCAGCGGTAGGCGGGCCCGGAGGGGTCCGCGACGTCGACGACCGTCCGGTACGGACCGCTCCCACCGCCCTCGCACAGCCCCCACACCGTCCCCTCGCCGCACCTGCCCGCGCCGGACCACGACCCGGCCGCACCGAGCCTGCTCCCCGCCGTCCGTGACGCGGAGTCAGGCGCCAGTGCCAGCACCTGGTCCACGGTCCAGCGCACCCCCTGCTCAGTCATGCCACCGAACCTAGAACCCAGCACTGACAATGACCCCGGCGAGCGCATTTCACAGCGATTGTCAGTGGCGTGGTGCACGGTTGGTGACAGATCCGAACCGGCCGAGCTGGAGGGGGACTCAGCCATGCCTGCGACCGTTGAACCGACGTCCGTCGGCCCGACGCCCGTTGAAGCGGCCTCCGTCGAGGCGACCTCCGTTGATGCGTCCGTGGAACCGGGGCGGGACGGCTCCGCACCCTCGGACGTCCCGGCGGCGCAGACGCTGCGCCCGCACGCCGAGGACGCCTTCGCCGCCGAACTCGCCGCGCTGGCCGCGCAGGACGACCGCCCGCGTCCCGCCCGTTGGCGGCTGTCGCCGTGGGCCGTCGCGCTCTACCTGCTCGGCGGCACCCTCCCGGACGGCACGGTGATCACACCGAAGTACGTGGGCCCGCGCCGCATCGTCGAGGTCGCCGTGACCACCCTCGCCACCGACCGCGCCCTGCTGCTCCTCGGCGTGCCCGGCACCGCGAAGACCTGGCTCTCCGAGCACCTGGCCGCGGCGGTCAGCGGCGACTCCACGCTGCTGGTGCAGGGCACGGCCGGCACACCGGAGGAGGCCTTCCGCTACGGCTGGAACTACGCCCGGCTGCTCGCCCACGGCCCCAGCCGCGACGCCCTCGTGCCCAGCCCGGTGATGCGGGCCATGGCCGAGGGCAGGACCGCCCGCGTCGAGGAGCTGACCCGCATCCCGGCCGACGTCCAGGACTCGCTCATCACGATCCTGTCGGAGAAGACCCTGCCGATACCGGAGTTGGGCGAGGAGGTGCAGGCGGTCCGCGGTTTCAACCTGATCGCCACGGCCAACGACCGCGACCGGGGGGTCAACGAGCTGTCCAGCGCCCTGCGCCGCCGTTTCAACACCGTGGTGCTGCCGCTGCCGGAGACACCGGAGGCGGAGGTCGAGATCGTCGCCCGCCGCGTGGACCAGATCGGCCGGTCCCTCGACCTGCCGGCCGTACCGGAGGGCGTCGACGAGATCCGCCGTGTCGTCACCGTCTTCCGTGAACTGCGCGACGGGGTCACGGCCGACGGCCGTACGAAGCTCAAGTCGCCCAGCGGCACGCTGTCGACCGCCGAGGCGATCTCCGTCGTCACCAACGGGCTGGCGCTCGCCGCCCACTTCGGCGACGGCGTGCTGCGGGCCGGGGACGTCGCCGTGGGCATCCTCGGCGCGGTCGTGCGCGACCCGGCGGCGGACCGGGTCGTCTGGCAGGAGTACCTGGAGACCGTCGTCCGCGAACGCGACGGCTGGCAGGACTTCTACCGCGCCTGCCGGGAGGTCACCGAGTGAACGGCACGGGGACCGGCACGGCAAAGCCGCTGCTGCTCGGGGTGCGGCACCACGGGCCCGGGTCGGCGCGGGCCGTGCGGGCCGCGCTGGAGGAGGCCCGGCCGGGCGTCGTGCTGATCGAGGGCCCGCCGGAGGCGGATCCGCTGATCCCGCTCGCCGCCGCGGAGGACATGCGCCCGCCGGTCGCGCTGCTCGCCCACGCCGTGGACGAGCCGGGCCGCTCGGCCTTCTGGCCGCTGGCCGAGTTCTCCCCGGAGTGGGTCGCCCTCACCTGGGCCCTGCACCACGGCGTCCCGGCCCGCTTCATCGACCTGCCGGCCACCCACACCCTGGCCTGGGACGGGAACGGGAACGGGGACAGCGATGGCAACGGGGGCGGCGCCGGGGCGGACGGTGACCGTGGGGCGGCGGCGGACACCGACGTGCGGGTCGATCCGCTGCGGGTGCTGGCCGAGGCCGCCGGGTACGACGACGCCGAGCGGTGGTGGGAGGACGTCGTGGAGCACCGGGGCGTGGGGAAGGGCGACGCGCTCGCGCCGTTCACCGCGCTCGAGGAGGCCATGACCGCGCTGCGCGAGGAGTACGGGGACGGGGGACGCGAGCGGGACCCGGTGCGCGAGGCGCACATGCGGCTGCGGATACGGGCGGCGCAGCGGGAGTTCGAGGGCGGCGTCGCCGTGGTGTGCGGCGCCTGGCACGTGCCGGCGCTGCGGCGGAGGACCACCGTGGCCGCCGACCGGGCCCTGCTGAAGGGGCTGCCCAAGGTGAAGACGGACATGACCTGGGTGCCCTGGACCAACCGGCGGCTCGCCCGGGCGAGCGGCTACGGCGCGGGCATCGACTCCCCGGGCTGGTACGGGCACCTGTTCGCCGCACCGGACCGGCCGGTCGAGCGGTGGCTGACGAAGGTGGCGGGGCTGCTGCGGGCCGAGGACCGCATCGTCTCGTCCGCGCACGTCATCGAGGCCGTCCGGCTGGCGGAGACGCTCGCCGCGATGCGTGGGCGCCCGCTGCCCGGCCTGGGCGAGACGACCGACGCGGTACGGGCGGTGATGTGCGACGGATCCGACGTGCCACTGGCGCTGGTGCACGACCGGCTGGTCGTCGGCGACGTGCTGGGGGAGGTGCCGGCCGCGGCGCCCGCCGTGCCGTTGCAGCGGGACCTCACGCGGCTCCAGCGCCGGCTGCGGCTGAGACCCGAGGCGGCGGAGCGGGAGGTGGAACTCGACCTGCGCGGGGAGACCGACGCGGAACGCAGCAGACTGCTGCACCGGCTGCGGCTGCTCGGCATCGGCTGGGGAGCGCCGGCGGCCTCGCGCGGCAGCACGGGAACCTTCCGGGAGACCTGGCGGCTGCGCTGGGAGCCGGAGTTGTCCGTGCGGGTCGCCGAGGCCGGGGTGTGGGGGACCACGGTGCTCGCCGCCGCCACGGCCAGGGCCGAGGCGGACGCCGACGCCGCGCGGAGCCTCGCCGACGTCACCGGGCTCGCCGAGGACTGTCTGCGGGCCGGACTGTCCGACGCCCTGCCCTCGGTGATGCGGAGCCTCGCCGACCGCGCCGCCCTCGACACGGACGTCGGCCACCTCGCCCAGGCGCTGCCCGCCCTGATCCGCTCGCTGCGCTACGGCGACGTGCGCGGCACGGACACCGCGGCGCTCGCCGAGGTCGCCGCCGGACTCGCCGAACGGGTCTTCGTCGGACTGCCCCCGGCCTGCGTGGGACTGGACGCGGACGCCGCCGAGGAGATGCGCGGCCATGTCGACGCGGTGCACGGCGCGGTGGGGCTGCTCGGCGACGCCCCCGCGCCCGGACACGGCCGGCTGCGCGCCCGCTGGCAGTCCGTCCTGCGGACGCTGTGCGCCCGCGACGCCGTGCCCGGTGTCCTGCGCGGCCGGTCCGTGCGGCTGCTGCTGGACGACGGAGAGCTGGCGCGGGAGGAGGCCGCGCGGCTCATGGGGCTCGTGCTGTCCCCGGGGACCCCGCCGGCGGACGCGGCCGCGTGGATCGAGGGCTTCGTGGGCGGCGGCTCCGGAGGCGGTCTGCTCCTGGTCCACGACGAGCGGCTGCTGGGACTGGTCGACGCATGGCTGACGGGCGTGCCGGCGGAGGCGTTCGCGGACGTACTGCCGCTGCTGCGGCGGACGTTCTCCGCGTACGAGCCCGGGGTGCGGCGCACGCTCGGCGAACTGGTCCGGCGCGGGCCGGGGAGCCGCGGAGGCACGACCACCGCCGCGGCCGGCGCACCCGGTTTCGGGCCCGGGCTCGACACGGCGCGCGCGGACGCCGTGCTGCCGGTCGTACGACTGCTGCTCGGGACCGACGGGGACGACCGGGAGACGAGCGCCGGTCTCGTGGGAGTGGCGGGATGACGGAGGCGCGGCCCCACCGGGGACACGGGACACGCGTCGGCAAGCGGGCGCGGCGCGACGGAGGACGGGCGGCGAGAGCCGAGGACGCGCGACGACAGGGGAGGCGGGGATGACGGAGGCGGGGACGGCGGATGCGGGGACGGTGGTGGCGGGGACGGCGGGAGCAGAGACGACGGTGGAGGCGGGGACGGCGGCGGACCCGGCGCGGGAACGGCTGCGCAGATGGCGGCTCGTACTCGGCGGGGACGCGGCCGACGGGACCGGATACGCGCCGTCCGGGCGGGACGCCGCGATGGACGGTGCGCTCGGCGCGCTCTACGGGAAGGGGGACAAGCCGCAGGCGCGACGGGACCGTTCGGCGGGGCTCGGGGCGTCGGCGCCGTCGGTGGCCCGCTGGCTCGGGGACATCCGGACCTACTTCCCGTCCTCCGTCGTCCAGGTCATGCAGCGCGACGCCATCGACCGGCTCGGGCTCGCCACGCTCCTGCTGGAGCCGGAGATGCTGGAGGCCGTCGAGGCCGACGTCCACCTCGTCGGCACACTGCTGTCGCTGAACAAGGCCATGCCGGAGACGACGAAGGAGACCGCCCGGGCGGTCGTGCGCAAGGTCGTCGAGGACCTGGAGCGGCGGCTCGCCACCCGCACCCGCGCCACCCTCACCGGCGCCCTCGACCGCAGCGCCCGCGTCAGCCGGCCGCGCCACCACGACATCGACTGGAACCGCACGATCGCGGCCAACCTCAAGCACTACCTGCCCGAGCACCGGACGGTCGTGCCCGAGCGGCTCATCGGCTACGGGCGGGCCTCGCGGTCGGTGCGCAAGGAGGTCGTCCTCTGCGTCGACCAGTCGGGATCGATGGCTGCGTCCGTGGTGTACGCGTCGGTGTTCGGGGCGGTGCTCGCGTCCATGCGGACGGTCAGCACACGGCTCGTCGTCTTCGACACGGCGGTCGCCGACCTCACCGACCAGCTCGACGACCCCGTCGACGTGCTCTTCGGCACCCGGCTCGGCGGCGGCACGGACATCAACCGGGCGCTGGCGTACTGCCAGTCGCGGATCACCCGGCCCGCGGACACGGTCGTTGTACTGATCAGCGACCTCTACGAAGGAGGAATACGCGACGAGATGCTCAAGCGGGTCGCGGCGATGAAGGCGTCCGGCGTGCAGTTCGTGACGCTGCTCGCGCTGTCCGACGAGGGCGCGCCCGCCTACGACCGGGAGCACGCGGCGGCGCTCGCCGCGCTGGGGGCACCGGCGTTCGCCTGCACACCCGATCTGTTCCCGGAGGTGATGGCGGCGGCGATCGAGAAGCGGCCGCTGCCGATACCCGAGGGCGTGTGAGCGGGGCCGACCGGTGCGGGCCGGTGATGATTTGTCGACCCGTCGGCGTCCGACTTGCGCCGGCAAAAACGGACATGACTACCCATCGGTAACGACGGGCTTGCGCAACCTCGGGAGGCGCGTGCGAGGATCGGCGCCGTTCGATTCCGACGCGTGAGGCTTCCTCGGCCCCGCCCGACGCGCACGATGCGTCCCCACTCGTCCCGCCGCCCGGGAGGAACTGCCCGCCTTGACCTGGTCAGCAGCCGTGTCCGGTGCCGCCGTGCGCGCGATGCGCGCGGTGGTCGGCCGGCGTGCGGTCCAGGTCGCCCTGCTCGTGGGCGGGGTGTTCGTGCTCGGCGTGCTGTGCGGTGAGCGGGCGCAGGCGGCGGACGGCGCGTCGGTGGAGGAGGCGTCCACCGTCTCCGTCTCCCGCAGTTCGACCTCCGGCACGGCGACGGCGCCGGCCGATCCGGGCGCACCGCGCGAGCCGGACGGCCGGGGACGGGCCGGTGACGCCGGTGAGCCGTCCCTCCTCGAGGCGGACGACGCGGACCAGGCCGCCCACGACGCGCCGTACGGCGCGTACGGAGCGGACCCCGCGCACGGTTCGTACGCCGCGCACGGTTCGTACGCCGCGCACGGTTCGTACGCCGCGCACACGGCATCCGACGCCGCCGGTCCTCTTGGTCCCGCCGGTCTCGCCGGTCCTCTTGGTCCCGCCGGTCCCGGCGGTGCCGTGGGTCCTGCGGTCTCCGTCGGTTCGCCGGACGGGGGCGTGGTCCGGGTCGTCGGGGAACGGGTCACGGGTCCGCTCGGAGAACTGGCCGACGTGGCGACGGGCGGCCTGAACGGACCGCCGGAGGAGCTGCCCACGCTGCCCGCGCTGCCTGCTGCGCCTGCTCTGCCCGTGCTCCCCGGCCTGGAGCACCCCGCTCCGCTTCCGGGCTTCCCGGGGCTGCCGACCGTCCCCGCACACCCCCTGCCGCAGCCGTACGCGCCCGGCCCGCAGCCGGAAACGCCGACGCCCCCGTGGACCGACACGCCGGCCCCGGGCAGCCGGACCGACACCACGGAACCCGTGGCCCAGGGCCCGGCGGCCGCCGGCGGCGCGACCCACGGCGACGACGGGCACCGGGCCGCGCCCGGTGCCGCTCCCACCGAGCCGGTTCCCGCCCCGCACGCTCCCGCCGACCACCCGGACGGCACCGCGGGCCAGCGCCCGGCCGCGGACAACGGCTCGCCGCGACACGGTGACGCGCAGGCCGTCACCGCCTTCCACCGGCCCCCGCTGCGGCTCGTGCCCGGCGCCCTCGCGCGCGTCGAGGCCACGGGCACGCGGGACCGCTACCGGGACGTTCCGGTCTCGCCTGCATAGGGGCATGTCCTGACTCGCCGCGACCGTGTCGCGCGCGAGGACGCAGCGCGCCTGCCCGCCCGGACCCCCCTCGGCGTCCCGGACGGAAGCCGCCGGACCCACCTCGTGGACCACACCCGGCGGCCGGACATGTCCCCCGCTTCCGAACCCGCTCGCACGCGACCGGGCTCCTTCGGAACCTCAAGATCCAAGGATCTGACGTACAGATGAACAAGAACATCCGCCGTTCCATCGTCATCGCCGCCGGTGTCACCGGGGCCTGGGCCCTCGGCTCGGCCTCCGCGAGCGCCGACGAACTGCCCCTGCTCTCCGTCTCGGCCCCGGACGCGGGCGCCGACATAGGCATCGGTGTCGACGCCACGGACTCCAGCGACGCCGCGGACACCGCCGTCAAGGCGGACACCGGCGGCGTCACCGACATGCTCGGCACGGTCGTCGAGTCCGTCACCGGCGCGGTGACCGACACCGTCGGCACGGCGAACGGCACGGCGAGCGACACGGCCGCAGACGCCGGGGCCACTGCCCGGGCGACGACCCCCGACGTCACCACCCCGCGCGTGTCCGGGCTCAAGGGCGCTGCCGCCTTCGAGGGCGCCAAGGCCGCGCGGGCCGCGCAGGACGCGCAGCGCGCGGCCGGCGACGTGGCCGGGCAGGCCGAGGCGACCGCCGGTACGGCCGTGTCCGACCTGGCCGCCGCCGTCGCCGCGCAGGACACGGTCGACTACCTCTTCGGCCCTCTCGCCGCCTTCGCCCCCGAGCTCGAGCGGCACGTCCTCGCGGTGGTCGAGGGCACCGGCGACGGCGTGCAGGACCACGCGGCCGACGCCACCGGCACGGCAGAGGGCGAGGCCGGGGCCGTCACCGACGCCGCGCGTGCCGCGGTCTGGGGCGTCCCCGCCCGCGTCACCGGCACCGCCTCCACCGCCGCGACCCGTGCCGCGGGCACGGCCGGGGCCGAGGCGACCGCCGTCACCGACGCCGCACACGCCGCCGTCTCCGGCGTTCCGGCGCACCTGACCGGCACCGTCACGACTGTCGCGGGTACGGCCGCGGGCGAGGCGACGGCCGTCGTCGACGCCACCCGCGCCGCCGCCTGGAACGTCCCCGGCCACGTCACCGGCACGGCAACGACCGCGGCGGGCACCGTCGCGGGCACAGCCGACCGCCACACCACCGCCGTCACCGACGCCGCACACGCCGCCGTCTCCGGTGTTCCGGCGCACCTCACCGGCGCCGCTACGACCGTCGCGGGTACGGCCGACCGCCACACCGCCGCCGTCACCGACGCCGCACACGCCACCGTCTCCGGCGTTCCGGCCCACCTGACCGGCGCCGCTACGACCGTCGCGGGTACGGCCGACCGCCACACCGCCGCCGTCACCGACGCCGCACACGCCGCCGTCTCCGGCGTTCCGGCGCACCTGACCGGCACCGTCACGACCGCCACAGGTACCGTCACCGGCACGGTCACCGCCGCGGCCGGTACCGCCACCGACGTGGCCGCCGTCGTCGCCGACGAGACCGTGCGGGCCGTCGTGCCGCCGGTCGCCGGGGCGGCCGTTGCCGGGGCCCTGCCGTTGGCCGGGCAGGCCGTGGCCGGAGCGGTGCCCGTCGCCCAGCAGACCGTCGGGGACGCGACGCCGGTCGCCGGTGCCGCCGTGGACGGTGCCGCCGCGACCGCCGTGCACGCGGCGTACGGGACGGCCCCGGTCGCCGGATACGCCGTCGACGGCACCGCGCAGGCGGCCGGGCACGCGGTCGACGCCGCGACCGCCGTGGCGTACGGCCTGGTCGGGGACGTCCGGCCGGTCGCGGACGGCGTGGCGCGGAACGTGCCGCCGGTGGCGGCCGGCGCGGTCACCGAGGTGCGGGCGGTGGCCGACGGCACGGCCGCCGGTGCGACGCCGGTCGTGACCGGCGCCGTCGCCGACGCCCGGTACGCCGCCGGTGGCGTCGCCGCCGACGTGCCGCCGTACGCCACCGGTCTGGCCGGGTGGGCCGTCGCCGACACCACGGGCGCGGTGCTGCCTCCGGTCGCCGACGCCGCGGTGGACGGCGTGCTGCCCGTCGCCGGGCAGGCCGTCGCGGACGCGGGCGGCCTGGCGTACGGCGTCTCCGGCGACGTGCACGCCTTCGCCGGCGGTACCGCCGCGCAGGTGCCGCCGCTGGCGTACGGCGTGACCGGGCACGTGGACCCGTTCGCGCAGGGCGTCGTGGAGGAGGTGCCGCCGTTCGCGGCCGGGGTCACCGGCACGGTCCAGCCGGTCGTGGACACCGTCACCGGAACGGCCGGGCACCTCGCCGAGGGCGTCGGCGGCAGCGCCTCCGCGCTGGCGTACGGCGTCGCCGCGGACGTCCAGCCGTTCGCGGGCGGGGTGGCGGACGAGGCCGCGCCGTTCGCGTACGGCGTGGCGGGGCAGGCGGCGCCGTTCGCGCAGGACCTGTCCGGCACCGTCCGGGCCGAGGCGGACCTGCTCGCCGGTCACGCGGTCACCGGGACCGAGGGCGTCGCCGAGTCCGTCACCCCGGGCTACGTGCAGGGCGCGTACGGCACGACGTACAACGTCTGACCCCGTGGCCCGGTACGCCGGGCGACGCACCCGTTCCACCCGTCACCCCCGACGTGACTCACGGGTAGAACTCGCGGGTAATAAAACGACTCCGCAGGGTCTCGGGCACGGGACCGCCGAAAGCCGTCGGCCGGTCCCGTCGCAACCCGGCGGAGGAGCGAACGGCCCCCGAAGGGGTGGGGGCCGGCCGCGCCACACCCGGAGAGCAGGGCCTTCGCCGCCCGTCCGGGTTGTTCCACAGGGCCTCACCGGGCCAGCCCCAGCCCGGTGAGGCCTCTCACTTCCGGCACGCCGTGCCAGAGATCGCGGCATCATGTGACAGGTATCACCGCTCACGTGTGACTCGCGATTTAGAGAGGCCCCCCAAGCGGCGATAACCTGCGAGACGGACATGCCGCGCGCTCGGACACCGTGTGCGCCTCCCTTGTGACACAGCGGACGTCACGTTGCCCTTCGCGGCACGCCCACGCATCCAACGAACCGCAAGATCACTGATAGGGACGGAAGCGCGTGGACCTGTTCGAGTACCAGGCGAGGGACCTCTTCGCCAAGCACGATGTACCGGTGCTGGCCGGTGAAGTCATCGACACGCCTGAGGCGGCCCGCGCAGCCACCGAGCGTCTCGGTGGCAAGTCCGTCGTCAAGGCCCAGGTGAAGGTCGGTGGCCGCGGCAAGGCCGGTGGCGTGAAGCTCGCCGCCACCCCGGACGAGGCCGTCGCCCGCGCGACGGACATCCTCGGCATGGACATCAAGGGCCACACGGTCCACAAGGTGATGATCGCCGAGACCGCTCCGGAGATCCTCGAGGAGTACTACGTCTCCTTCCTCCTGGACCGTGCCAACCGCACCTTCCTCTCCATCGCCTCCGTCGAGGGCGGCATGGACATCGAGGAGGTGGCGGCCACCCGCCCCGAGGCCGTCGCCAAGACCCCGATCGACGCCAACGAGGGTGTGACCCCGGCCAAGGCCCGCGAGATCGTCGAGGCCGCGAACTTCCCGGCCGAGGTCGCCGACAAGGTCGCCGACGTCCTGGTCACCCTGTGGAAGACCTTCGTCGACGAGGACGCCCTCCTCGTCGAGGTCAACCCGCTGGCCAAGGTCGCCTCCGGTGACGTCATCGCCCTCGACGGCAAGGTGACCCTGGACGACAACGCCGAGTTCCGTCACCCGGAGCACGAGGCCCTCCAGGACAAGGCCGCGGCCAACCCGCTGGAGGCCGCCGCCAAGGAGAAGAACCTCAACTACGTCAAGCTCGACGGCGAGGTCGGCATCATCGGCAACGGCGCGGGTCTCGTCATGAGCACCCTGGACGTCGTCGCCTACGCCGGTGAGGCCCACGGCGGCGTCAAGCCCGCCAACTTCCTCGACATCGGCGGTGGCGCCTCCGCCGCCGTGATGGCGAACGGCCTGGAGATCATCCTCGGCGACCCGGACGTCAAGTCCGTCTTCGTCAACGTCTTCGGCGGCATCACCGCCTGCGACGAGGTCGCCAACGGCATCGTGCAGGCGCTGCAGCTGCTCGCGGACCGCGGTGAGGAAGTCACCAAGCCGCTGGTCGTCCGCCTCGACGGCAACAACGCCGAGCTGGGTCGCAAGATCCTCTCCGACGCCAACCACCCGCTGGTCCAGCGCGTGGACACCATGGACGGCGCGGCCGACAAGGCCGCCGAGCTCGCGGCTGCGAAGTAAGGGACGAGGGACTAAACAGCCATGGCTATCTTCCTCAACAAGGACAGCAAGGTCATCGTCCAGGGCATGACCGGTGCCACGGGCATGAAGCACACCAAGCTCATGCTGGGCGACGGCACGAACATCGTCGGCGGCGTGAACCCGCGCAAGGCGGGCACCTCCGTCGACATCGACGGCACCGAGATCCCCGTCTTCGGCACGGTCGCCGAGGCCATGGAGAAGACCGGCGCCAACGTGTCCGTCCTCTTCGTCCCGCCGGCCTTCGCCAAGGCCGCCGTCGTCGAGGCGATCGACGCCGAGATCCCGCTCGCGGTCGTCATCACCGAGGGCATCGCGGTGCACGACTCCGCCGCGTTCTACGCGTACGCCGTGGAGAAGGGCAACAAGACCCGGATCATCGGCCCGAACTGCCCGGGCCTGATCAGCCCCGGCCAGTCGAACGCCGGCATCATCCCCGGCGACATCACCAAGCCGGGCCGCATCGGCCTGGTCTCGAAGTCCGGCACGCTGACGTACCAGATGATGTACGAGCTGCGTGACATCGGCTTCTCCTCGGCCGTCGGCATCGGTGGCGACCCGGTCATCGGCACCACGCACATCGACGCGCTCGCCGCGTTCGAGGCCGACCCCGACACCGACCTGATCGTGATGATCGGTGAGATCGGCGGCGACGCCGAGGAGCGGGCCGCGGCCTACATCAAGGAGAACGTGAAGAAGCCGGTCGTCGGCTACGTCGCGGGCTTCACCGCGCCCGAGGGCAAGACCATGGGCCACGCCGGCGCCATCGTCTCCGGCTCCTCCGGCACGGCCGCCGCCAAGAAGGAGGCCCTCGAGGCCGCCGGCGTCAAGGTCGGCAAGACGCCGACCGAGACGGCCAAGCTGGCGCGCGCGATCCTCGCCGGCTGAGTCACCGGCACGCAGTACGGCACGGGTGGGCCCGTTCCCCGCGAGGGGGGACGGGCCCACCGTCGTTTGCGGACGGGGCTCGGGCCGGTGCCGTCAGCGGGCCTGCGGGGCCAGCCGCTCCGGACCGCGTGCGAACTGCTCGCGCAGCCGGGCGCGCAGCTCCCGCTCGTCCTCCGACAGGGGTCCGGGTGCCACACGCGGCGGCACGCCCCGGACCGTCTCGCCCGGCGGCACCGGCGGTACGTACTCGGTCGGGGCCGTGCGCAGGGTGAGCGCCGTGGTGCCGATCAGGGCGACGGTGAAGGCGATGGCGGCCCGGGTCCAGAAGCGGGCCCGGCGTTCGCTGCCGCCGCGCACCGCCGGCGGCTCGGCGGCCCGCAGCCGCGCGGTGGAGGCCAGCTCGGCCAGCCGCCGGTACAGCAGGTGCGGATCGGCCAGGTCCGGCAGGAGCGCGGCGACGGCCTCGCGCGCGTGCAGCAGCCGGCCGGCCGTCGCCACCGTGCTGGCCTCCGTCTCCGCCGCCGTGTCGGGCAGGTCGAGGCCGACGCCGTCGTACAGCAGCAGCGTGCGGCGGTACGGCGGCGGCAGGTCCAGCAGGGCCTGGAGGAGCGCACGGTCCGAGGCGTCGGGCGGCGGCGGCTCGGGCTGCCGGTGGCGGCGGAAGCGGTGCCACGGGGAGAGCGCCCACTCGTACGCCGCCGCCCGCACCCAGCCGGCCGGATCCGGGTCGCGGGCCACCTCGGGCCAGCGGTCCCAGGCCCGCTGGAAGGCACGCTCGACGGACTCGCGGGCCAGGTCGCGGCGGCCGGTGAGCAGATAGGTCTGCCGCACGAGCGCGGGAGCGCAGAAGGAGTAGAGGGCGTCGAAGGCTTGAGCGGGCGTCAGGCCGGCGGAGCGTTCGGGGTCCGTGGCGGGTTCCGGGGCGTCCGCGGAAGTGGCCGGGGCCGTGGAGGCTTCCGGGGCCGTGGAGGGGTCTGGGCCCGTGGAGGGGTCCGGGTCCGTGGAGGGGTCCGGGTCCGTGAACGGGTTCGGGGCGGTGGAGGGGCCCGGGTCCGTCAAGGGCTCGGCGGCCGTGGCGGGTTCTGGATCCGCGGAGGGTGGCGGGTTCGTGGTGGGTTGCAGGGCCGTGGAGGATTCCGGGGCCGTCGAGGGTGCCGGGTCGGCGGTGGGCCGCGCCGACGGCGGTGGGGGCGTCCGGACGAACGCCGAGGGCTCCGGCGCGACCGTTCCGGTGCCCCGGCGTCCGGGCCCCTTCTCCTCCAGACGCACCGTCACGACCGCCGGACCCGCCGCCTCCTGACGCCCCGGCCCGGACGACGCCCCGGCGTCGGCACCGCCACCGGCACGGTCACCGCTCCCGGTGCCGTTCCCGGCGCCGGTCCCGTCCGCCGACGCGGCCAGACCGGCCAGCAGTTTCGCGTACGCCTCCCCCTTCCGGCCGCGCGGTGCGCTGCGCCCGGACTCCCACGCGCGCACCGTCTCGGGCCGGACGCCGACCCGCTCGGCGAGCTGAGCCCGCGTCAGCGCACTCGCCTCGCGCAGGCGTCGGCGTTCCTTGGGCGGGGGGAGTGGGGTGGTAGGGCGGCTCCTCGTCACCGGACGCCCCTCCGTACGAAAAAGTACATAAACGTATATTGAGCGACACAGCGGTGCTTCGCCCGTTACACCGGGAAAGCGCGTGTCGTTGGGAGCATGGCGGGCGTGACCCAGACGACCGCTCGCCGTTCGACCCCGGACGCCCTGCTCACCCGGGTGCGCGACCGCTCGCCCGGGATGGGCGCCGCCCTCCTCGGCGGTGCCCTCGCGGCCGTGCTCGGACTCGCCGCCCTCACCGTGCTGGTGACGCTGCTGTGGATCAGCTCGCCCTACCCGGACAGCGGACCCGGCGGCGCGCTGCACGTCGCCGCGTCGGTGTGGCTGCTGGCGCACGGCGGCGAACTGCTCCGCACCGACACGCTCACCGGTGTCCCCGCCCCGATCGGCGTCCCGCCGCTGCTGCTGCTCGCGCTGCCGGTGTGGCTGCTGCGCCGCGCGGCCCGCGACGCCGCGGACGGGGAGGCGGGCGACGAGGCACCGCTGGTGCCCGGCCGCACCGCGTGGTCGGGCGTCGTCCTCGGCTACCTCGCCGTCGCCGCGCCGACCGCGCTGTACGCCGCCGGCGGAGCGCTGCGGCCCGCCTGGCCGTCGACCGCGGTGTCCGTGCCGCTGGTCGCCGTGGCCGCCGCCGGGGCAGGAGTGTGGACGGCGTACGGCCGCCCGAGCGGGCCCTGGGAGCGGGGGCTGGGCGCGGTGCTGCCGCGGGGCGTGCGCCATCTGATCCTCGGCCCGGACGGCCGGCCCGGTGCGGCCGCGCGGGCGGCGGCGGCCGGGACGGCGGTGCTGACCGGCGGCGGGGCGCTGCTGCTGGCGGTGTCGCTGGTGCGGCACGGCGGGGAGACCCGCGGGGCGTTCGTGCGGCTGACGGAGGGCTGGTCGGGCTGGCTGACCGTGCTGCTGCTCTGCCTCACGCTGCTGCCGAACGCCGCGGTGTGGGCGGCGGCGTACGCGCTGGGCCCCGGCTTCCTCCTCGGCACGGACGCCACGGTGACCCCGCTGGCCGCCGCGCCCACGCCGCTGCTGCCGCCGTTCCCGCTGCTCGCGGCGGTCCCGGACGCGGGGGCGGGCACGGTGGTGAACTGGGCGGCCGCGGTGGTGCCGGTGACCGCGGGCGCGGTGGTGGGCTGGTGCGTCGGCCGGGTCACGACGACGGGCGGACACCCGGACGCGGCGGCCTGGACGGCCGGCCGGACGGCCGGTGCGGCGGTGCTGGCGGCCGGACTGTGCGCCGGCCTGCTGTCCGCGCTCGCGGCGCTCGCGGGCGGTCCGATGGGCGTGGCGCAGCTCTCCCGGTTCGGCCCGGTGTGGTGGCAGGTCGGTGCCGCGACCCTGGCCTGGCTCGGGCTGGTCGCGACCGCCACGTCGCTGGCGGTACGCGCCTGGCGCCGCCGCACGCCCGCCGCACCGGCCCGACCGCTCCCGGGACCCCCTCGGCCCGCCCCCGCCACGGGCCGACGGCTCCGCCTGCCCGTCCCGCCCCGCTGGTTCCCCCGGCGCCGGCCCACCGGCGACGATCTGCCGGCCACCCCCGGCGACACCCTCTACGACTTCCTGCCGTCCGACCGTGCCCCCTCGGCCGGGCTCGGCGGTTCGTACGACGATTTCGTGCCGTCCGGCGGCCGGTCCCGCGAGCCCTCGCAGGACGGGCCCGCGGCGTCACGTCCGTCCCGGCCCGATGACGAGGACCGTGACGCCCTGGACGTTCCGACGCCGCCGCCCTTCGTGTCCTCGGCCGGCTCGGCCGGCTCGGCCGGAGGGTCCCGCTCCGACGACGTGTACGGCGACGTGTACGACGACGTGTTCAGCGACGACTCCCCGCCCTCGGGCCGAGGCCTTTCGGCCGACGGTCCCGCATCGGCGTGACCGCGGTACCGGCCCGGCGACGGATGACGTCGGCAGCCGGGCCCGTCCCACGACCGACGGCCGCCGGAGCCGCGCCACACCACCTCGCGGCCGCCGGGCCTGCCTCACACGGCCTCGCGACCGCCGGGCCTGCCTCACACGGCCTCACCGTCGCCGGGCCGCCGGGCGTCCCGCGGGACGTGTGCCACCGCGCCCGCCGGTGCGTCAGTCGCCGGTGCCCAGCAGGCCGCGCAGTTCCTCCGGGAGGAGTTCGCTGCAGGACTGGCGGGCCTCCTGGGTGAGGGCGTCGGTGGTGCAGGTGTAGTAGTCCCGGTAGACGAGCTGTGCCGTGAAGGACGCGGCGACCAGCGCGAGCGCCAGCGACGCCGTGACCAGGCCGCTCACCGCGGCCGTGGTCTGCGGGCGGCCGGTCTGCTCGGGCGCCGGCGAGTCGGGGTCCGGGGTGCGGGGCTTGGCGCGCAGGGCGCTGACGCCCCAGTACAGGGCCAGCGCGCCCAGCAGCAGCGCGACGTACGGCCAGCTGAACAGGGCGAAGAAGAAGGCCCACATGCCGCACAGCAGGGCGTAGCGCGCCCGGCGCTGGGCCGGGTCCGTGGGGTCCCAGCGCATGCCGGGCCCCTGCGGGCCGCCGCCGCCCTGGCCCTCCGGGCCGCGCGGGCGCTCGCCGAAACCGCCGGAGGAACGGCCGGGCTGCCGGTCGCTCCAGTTGCGGCCCCACGGGGAACGTCCGCCGTCCCCGCCGGACGGATGCCGGGGCTGCCACGGCCGGTCGGGGGTGCCCTCCGGCGGCGGCGCGAACGGGTTGTCCTCCTGGGAACCCCGCGAGCCACGGGAGTCCCGTGAGCCATGGGTGTCCTGGGACGAGCCCTCGCCACCTCCGGAGCCGCTGCCCCCGCCCTGGGGCGCGTCGGGCGGCGAGGCGGGGCGCTCCCGCAGCAGCACGGCGCCACGCTCCCCTCCCTGGGCCGACTGCTGGGGGAACGTGAGGAATCGCAGGCTGCGGTCCGGCATCAAGTGAGCGTCTTCCCCTTAATGAAGCACGTTGTGGTTCGGCGCGACCGCCTCGCACGACGTAGCGACTACGACTGAGCTGGTTGAGCCGGCGCGTCCCGTCGGCCCGGGAGCCCGGGTCCGTCAGGGTGTGAACGCCCGGCGCACGGATGGCGTTCCCCGGGCATCAGGAACCTTCCCGTACCGGCTCGTCCCAGACGCTACCTTCCGGCCATGCCCCCGTCCCGTGGGGGCCGCCCGGTGTGCCGGTATCGTTGCTGACGGTCGGCCGCTTCGTAGGCTTCCCCGTATCCAGGGGCGCGAAGCATTCGTATGAATGTACAAAGCGCTGTGTCGCCGACCGCACGGACGCTCCCCGAGAAAGGGCCCCACCGTGGCCGCCAAGCCCGTGGCCGAGCGCGCCAGGCGTCTCGTCGTGCTGGTCTCCGGATCCGGCACCAATCTGCAGGCGCTCCTCGACGAGATCGCCGCCACCGGCGTCGAGGCGTACGGAGCCGAGGTCGTGGCCGTCGGTGCCGACCGCGAGGGCATCGAGGGTCTTGCCCGCGCCGAGCGCGCCGGGCTGCCGACCTTCGTCTGCCGGGTCAAGGACCACGCGACCCGCGAGGAGTGGGACGCGGCGCTCGCCGAGGCCGTCGCCGCCCACGAGCCGGACCTCGTGGTGTCCGCCGGGTTCATGAAGATCGTGGGGAAGGAGTTCCTCGCGCGCTTCGGCGGCCGGTTCGTCAACACCCACCCCGCGCTGCTGCCCAGTTTCCCGGGAGCCCACGGTGTACGGGACGCGCTCGCGTACGGCGCCAAGGTCACCGGCTGCACCGTCCACTTCGTCGACGACGGCGTCGACACCGGGCCGATCATCGCGCAGGGCGTGGTGGAGGTCCGGGACGAGGACGACGAGAGCGCTCTGCACGAGCGCATCAAGGAAGTCGAGCGAAGGCTGCTCGTCGAGGTCGTGGGGCGGCTCGCCCGCAACGGCTATCGCATTGAGGGACGAAAGGTAGTTATCCAGTGACCGCCGAGAGCAACAAGCGGGCCATCCGACGGGCGCTCGTCAGCGTCTACGACAAGACCGGCCTCGAGGACCTCGCGCGCGGCCTGCACGGGGCCGGCGTGGAGCTCGTCTCCACCGGGTCCACCGCCGCGAAGATCGCCGCCGCCGGCGTCCCGGTCACCAAGGTCGAGGAACTCACCGGCTTCCCCGAGTGCCTGGACGGCCGCGTCAAGACCCTGCACCCGAAGGTCCACGCCGGCATCCTCGCCGACCTGCGCCTGGAGGACCACCGCAACCAGCTCACCGAGCTGGGCGTGGAGCCGTTCGACCTGGTCGTCGTGAACCTCTACCCGTTCCGCGAGACCGTCGCCTCCGGCGCGACGCCCGACGAGTGCGTGGAGCAGATCGACATCGGCGGCCCGTCCATGGTGCGCGCCGCCGCCAAGAACCACCCCTCGGTCGCCGTCGTCACCAGCCCCGCCCGCTACGCCGACGTCCTCGCCGCGGTCCAGGACGGCGGCTTCGACCTCGCCACCCGCAAGCGGCTCGCCGCCGAGGCCTTCCAGCACACCGCCGCCTACGACGTGGCCGTGGCCTCCTGGTTCGCCTCGTCCTACGCGCCCGTCGACGACTCGCAGTTCCCCGACTTCCTCGGCGCCACCTGGGAGCGCAAGAACACCCTGCGCTACGGCGAGAACCCGCACCAGCCCGCCGCGCTGTACGTCTCCGGCACCGGCGGCCTCGCCGAGGCCGAGCAGCTGCACGGAAAGGAGATGTCCTACAACAACTACACGGACACCGACGCCGCCCTGCGCGCCGCCTACGACCACGACGCGCCCGCCGTCGCGATCATCAAGCACGCCAACCCGTGCGGCATCGCCGTCGGCGCGGACGTCGCCGAGGCGCACCGCAAGGCGCACGCCTGCGACCCGCTGTCCGCGTTCGGCGGTGTGATCGCCGTGAACCGCCCGGTGTCCAAGGAGATGGCCGAGCAGGTCGCGGAGATCTTCACCGAGGTCATCGTCGCCCCGGACTACGAGGAGGGCGCGCTGGAGGCCCTCACCAGGAAGAAGAACATCCGGGTGCTGCGCGCCCCCGAGGCCCCGTCCGCCCCGGTCGAGGTCAAGCCGATCGACGGCGGTGCCCTCCTCCAGGTCACCGACCGCCTCCAGGCCGAGGGCGACGACCCGGCCACCTGGACGCTCGCCACCGGCGAGGCCCTCTCCGAGGCGGAGCTGGCCGACCTGGCGTTCGCCTGGAAGGCGTGCCGCGCGGTGAAGTCCAACGCGATCCTGCTCGCCAAGGACGGCGCCTCCGTCGGCGTCGGCATGGGCCAGGTCAACCGCGTCGACTCCGCGAAGCTGGCGGTGGAGCGGGCGGGCGCCGAGCGGGCGGCCGGTTCCTTCGCGGCCTCCGACGCGTTCTTCCCCTTCCCCGACGGCCTGGAGATCCTCACCGCGGCCGGCGTCAAGGCCGTGGTCCAGCCCGGCGGTTCGGTCCGCGACGAGCAGGTCGTCGAGGCCGCGAAGAAGGCCGGCGTGACGATGTACTTCACCGGTACGCGGCACTTCTTCCACTGACGGTCCGGTCGCTCCGCCCGGCCGCCCGCACCCGCGGGCGGCCGGGCGGACGGCGTCTCAGCCGTCGATCTCGTACTGGCCGACCTCCAGGAAGTACCGCAGCTCCTCGGGCGTGCCGTCGATGACCTCCTCGGCGGCCGCGCGGAGCGCGTCGCTGATGGACGGGTCGGCGAGCATGCGGGCGACGGTCACGCGGTCGTCCTCGGCCTGGGCCAGGCGGTAGCCGGTCTCCAGGAAGGCGCGGGCGGCTTCGGGGCTGTGGGCGTCCAGGGCCTCGCTTGCCTCGCGGACGACGGCCTTGCCGGAGTCGGGGTCGGCGAGGATGCGGAAGATGGCGACCTGGTCGTCCTCGAACTGGGCCAGGCGGTAGCCGGTCTTCAGGAAGGCGCGCATGTCGTCCGCGGTGCCGTCGAGGGCCTCGCCTGCCTCCCTGGTGACGCCCTTGCCGGAGTCCGGGTCGGCGAGGATGCGGAAGATGGCCAGGCGCAGCTCCTCCTCCGTCATCTCGTCCACCGGAGTGCCGGGGTCGTCCGTGCTCGACGCCGACGCCGACGTCACCGCGACGGACGCCGGCGCCGTGTCCGCGGCGACGGCGGGAGCGGTGAGAAGGAGGGCCGGTGCGAGAGCCGTGACGGCCACCAGCAGAGCACTGCGGGTCGGTCTCATTCGTGAACCTGCCTCGTGGGTGAGGGAGTCATGGCGGACGGCGGTTGCCGTCCCCGGGACTCTCTCACCGCAAGGGCGGAAGATCACTGCCTGATCCGGGCAGTTCCGACGGCCGCTTCCTTGCCGGTGACGCACAGGACGGTCAGGTGGAACTGCGCAGCGCCGCCCAGGTTTTGGGCCCCACGTCGCCGTCGACGTCCAGCCCCTTGTCGCTCTGGAACAGCCTGACCGCCGCGACGGTGTCCTCGCCGAACTGTCCGTCGACGCCTGCCCGTCCGACGCTGTACCCGCGCTTGGTGAGCATGCACTGCACCTGCACCACCCGCTTTCCCCGGTCGCCCGCGACGGTGAGTTCGGTGCCGGAGTAGTGCGTGCAGTGCGAGAGCCACGGAGGCGTGGCGGGCCGGGTCGCCGACCGGCCGGGAGCAGGGCCCGCGGTGTCCGCCGCGTCGTCCGGCGGACCCGAATCGTCCCCGTTCTCCCCGTCCGTGTCCCGCGAGCGCGTCGGCGCGGTGTCCTCCGCCGCCCTGCCGTCGTCGCCCTCCTCCTCGCCGGGGCCGGGCCGTGACGCGGAGGGCAGCGGCAACGGCGGGGCCAGGGCGTCGTCGGCGGTGCTGACGCCGGAATCCGTGGGGGAGGGGGTGTCGTCGTGCGGCAGGCCGACGAGCAGAGAGGCGCCGACCGCCACGGCGCACACGGCGAGACCCGCGACGACGGCGAAGCGGCGTCGGCGCGGCGGGCCGGGCGGGTGGTTCTGCACGGTCGGCGCCGCGGACCCGTCCGGAGGCGTCGCCGGGCCGAAACCGGGGCCGGGCACCGGCGCGTTGACCCGCTCGGTCGGCGTGCGTACCGGGCCGTCCTGTCCGGCCGAGGCGCCGGCCAGGACGTCGTACGCCTGCCGCCGTGCGCGCAGTCGGGCGCCGAGGGGTTCCGGCCAGGAGGGGCCGCCGCCGCCCCGGCCCGCGGCCGCGTCGGTCAGCCGGCGCGGGGTGGGACGGCCGGCGGGGTCCTTGGTGAGGCAGGCGGACAGCAGCGCGGCCAGCGCGGGGTCGGCGGCGTCGAGGTCCGCCATGATCTCCGGGTTCGGCTCCTCGTAGGCGACGCGGTGCATCACGTCCATGCCCGTCCCGTCGCCGAACGGCGCCCTGCCGGTGGCGGCGTGGACGAGCGTGCCGGCCAGCGAGAACATGTCGGAGGCGGCGTCGCAGCGGCCCTCGCGCAGATACTCGGGGGACATGTAGGCGGGCGTGCCGACCCGGGAGCCGGTCACGGTGATCGCGCTGCTGTCCGCGGCGCGCGCGATGCCGAAGTCGATGACGTGGACGCCGTGCAGGGTGAGGATCACGTTGGACGGTTTGAGGTCCCGGTGGACGATCCCGGCGTCGGCCAGCGCCGACAGGGCCCGCCCTAGTTCACCGGTGAGCCACCACACCCCGGCCGCGTCCAGCGGCCCGCAGTCGCGGACGGCGTCGGCGAGGTTGAGGCCGGGCAGGTACTCGGTGGCCATCCACAGCAGCGAGTCCGCGAACCCGGTGCCGAGCAGCCGAGGCGTGTACGGCGCCCGGACCCGGGTGTGCATGGCGGCCTCGCGTTCGAACCGCCGCCGGAACTCGGGATCCTCCGCGTACTCCGGCCGGATCACCTTCACCGCGGCCAGCCCGGGACGGCCGTCGAGCGGCCGGGCCAGATAGACCCGGCCCATGCCGCCGCTGCCCAGCCGTCCGAGTGGCGCGTACGGCCCGATCCGCGCGGGATCCCCGGACTGCAACGGCACCGCCCCGGCCTGCCGCACCGCGGCTTGTCCGGACGCCGGCGTGTACGGCGTCCCGGGCCGCTGGTCTGTCATGGATGAAGTCCCCCGACCGTCCATACGTCCGAAAAGTGCTGGTGTGTCACTCCAGCTGACGTGAGGTTACCGGTCAGGGGCGGGCGGAGTGGCCGGAAGCCACGGACGGGTGCGGGCCGTTGTGCACCCGGGGCTCCTCGTGGGAGTGGCCCGGGCCGGAGGGGCGGTCAGTACCGCGGCCGCCTGAACCACTCGGCGCTGGGCCGCCTCGCCGCGAAGACGATCACCAGGATCGAGACGATCATGATGAGCAGGCCGAGGCCGTACAGCGCCAGCGAGAAGATGCCGCTGACGATCGCGAACGAGGCGTACACGATCGAGCAGACGCGGACGCCGTTGCCGCCCTTGGCGTACTGGAGCACCAGTACCAGGCCGAGGATCGCGAAGACGGCGGCCAGGCCCAGGAAGAAGACGACGACGCCCTTGCCCAGGTCGGCGTACCGCTCGACCTCGGCGTCACCGGTGATGCCCGCCTCCAGCATCGTCTCGTCCCACTCCGCCAGCGCCTTGCCGTACGCGGCCGCGATGAGGACGTGCGCCACGGCGATCACCGCGAGCAGGATCTGCGCGGCGCGCGTGATGCCGGGCATCTGGGTGGGGACGTAGCCGCCGCCGTACGGCTGGGAGACCGGCGGGGCGGCGGGGTAGCCGTATCCCTGCTGCGGGGCGCCGGGCTGCTGGGGGTAGCCGTAGCCGGGTCCGGCCGGGGGCTGCTGGGGCGGCTGCCCGTAGGGGTTGTTCGGGTCGCCGAAACTCATGGCGGTTCTTCCTCCGTCTGTGCATCGGGTGCGGGGACGACGCGAGGCACGGCGCGGAGGAATGTCTACAAGTGCGGTGCGTCCCCCCGGTTCTGCCCGCGGCACTGTGCCACTCATCGTTCTTGACCGTTCTGTTGCTTGTCCAGCCGTGAGCCGTATGTGTTGTGCAAGTGCAACATCACTGATCTTGGTCGGATTCGACCGGATGGGACCGGTCGGGCGGAGCGGAACGCCGTGGCCGCCCGGAATGCGGGCTGATTGGAACCGGGGACCGCTCATCGGCGAGGATGGGTGCCATGACCGCCCAGATTCTCGATGGCAAGGCCACCGCAGCCGAGATCAAGTCCGATCTGACCGCCCGCGTGGCGGCGCTGAAGGAGAAGGGCGTCACGCCCGGCCTCGGCACCGTCCTCGTCGGGGAGGACCCCGGCAGCCAGAAGTACGTCGCCGGCAAGCACCGCGACTGCGCCCAGGTCGGCATCGCCTCCATCCAGCGCGAACTGCCCGGCACCGCCACGCAGGAGGAGATCGAGGCGGTCGTCCGCGAGCTGAACGAGGACCCGTCCTGCACCGGCTACATCGTGCAGCTGCCGCTCCCCAAGGGCATCGACGAGAACCGCATCCTCGAACTGATGGACCCGGGCAAGGACGCCGACGGCCTGCACCCGATGAACCTCGGCCGCCTCGTCCTCAACGAGCCGGCCCCGCTGCCCTGCACCCCCAACGGCATCATCACCCTGCTGCGCCGCCACGGCGTGGAGATCAAGGGTGCCGAGGTCGTGGTCGTCGGCCGTGGTGTGACCATCGGCCGCCCGATGCCGCTGCTGCTGACCCGGCGCAGCGAGAACGCCACCGTGACCCAGTGCCACACCGGCACCCGTGACCTGTCGGCCCACCTCAGGCGCGCGGACATCATCGTCGCCGCCGCCGGTTCGGCCCACCTGATCCGCCCCGAGGACGTCAAGCCGGGCGCGGCCGTCCTCGACGTCGGTGTCTCCCGCAGCGCCGAGGGCAAGATCGTGGGCGACGTGCACCCGGGCGTGGCCGAGGTGGCCGGCTGGGTCGCCCCCAACCCCGGCGGTGTCGGCCCGATGACCCGGGCGCAGCTGCTGGTCAACGTGGTCGAGGCGGCGGAGCGCAGTGTCGGCTGAGCATGACGCCCGGCAGCGGGCCGAGGACATCACGGTCGCCGACCCCGTCAGCGCGCCCGACGCCGACGGCCGGCCGCGCCGCACCACCCGCCGGTTCCCGCTGTTCACCCGGGACACCGCGCGCCCGGAGGGCGGCGGCCGTGCGGCCTCCGGCGACGCTCCCGCGCCCGCCCGGCAGTGGCCGATCCTCGCCGTGCTGCTCACGGTGGGACTGGGACTGCTGCTGACCGCGCTGGACCTGTTCCGGCTGGGCACGGTGCTGATCGGTGCGGCCCTGCTGGCCGGGGCGGTGCTGCGCTGGCTGGTGCCGGACGTCGGCATGCTCGCGGTGCGCTCCCGCTTCACGGACATCGTCACCTACGGCGGGCTGGGCCTGGCGATCACGCTGCTCGCGCTGATGATGCAGCCCGATCCGTGGCTGGAGCTCCCGTTCCTGAAGGACACCCTGCACTTCACCGTGAGCAGCTAGACCGCCGTTCGCTCCGTCCGGGCCGTTCACGCCGTGACGGACGCCCGGGGCGGCGACGGCTCGTCCACACCCCCGTGAGCGGACGGGCCGTCGCCGGGATCAACCCTCCTGCACGGTGAAGTGCCTGTTCAACGGCTGTCCTGCCGCTGTGGCACGGAAGTGACCGTTCCGCTACGTCCTCCGCAATCCCCGTACATCCTTGCGATATGAGTCCGCGCCCGGCCGGCCCGATCCCCGCCGCGGGCCCGTGAGCTGCCCGGATCGCGCCCACGGCGTGCCCGCACGGTGCCCGCACGGGTTCCGCGTGGTGCGCGCGGCTCTCCAATGGGGTCCGCCGCGGCGTGGACGCGGCCACCGGGCCCGTGCGTACGTCCCGGCCACCGGCCTGTGTCGACGTGTTGACAAGGGCGCCGGCCGTGCGGCCAAGTAGGGAATCGCAGGCCGGTCGCTCCGGGGGACGGTCCGGGGCGTTCCGCTGTCACCGGCGCCGGGCTCCGTTCGGCCGACGGGGTGACCGATGGGACACTGGGCCGCGACGACCGGGCGCGCGCGAGGGCGCACGCCCGCCGCCCCGATGCATCCTGTGCGCCCCTACCGCGGGAACTGAGACCATTCCCGGCGGCATCCCTGTGGGTAGCCCGAGACGGGGACGGCAACAGGACGCAAGGCGCGAGGGAAGAACCGGCACGAACCGGGGGGAAGAGGGGGGAAGCAATGCCTCGTTGGAAGGCCTTGCCGGATGAACTCGATCCGCAGATCAGGGAGTTCACCAGTCAGCTCAGGCGGGTCGTGGACCGCAGCGGCCTGAGCGTCGCGTCGGTCGCCGACCGCACCGGCTACAGCAAGACGTCCTGGGAGCGGTATCTGAACGGCCGGCTGCTCGCGCCCAAGGGCGCGATCGTGGCCCTGGCCGAGGTCACCGGGACCAACCCGATGCACCTCACCACCATGTGGGAGCTGGCCGAGCGCGCCTGGAGCCGCTCGGAGATGCGGCACGACATGACGATGGAGGCGATCCGGATCTCGCAGGCGCGCGCCGCGCTCAGCGAACTCGCCGGGCCCCCGTCGGGCGGGGGCGGCGGGACCCGTAAGGGAGGAGCCGGGATCCGTCCGGGCGTCGCGGGGCCGGCCGGGGTGTCGCCGAGCGTGCCGCCGCAGCCGACCGCCTCGGAGGTGCGCGACGCCTCCGGTGCCGTGCGTGCGGGGCACGGCGGCGCGGCCGGGGCGGACTCCTGGAGTCCGGCCGGGGGCGGGCCGGTGCCGGGGGAGTACGGCGAGCCGTCCCGGGGGGCGTCCGGGCGGGGCCGCTCGGGCGGGGCCGGAGGCGGGCGGCGGACGTGGACGTTCGTCGCCGGGGCGCTGGGCGCGCTGGTGGTGATCGCCGCCGCCCTCTACGTCACCGGGACGGAGGACGACAGGAAGCGGGACGACGCCCGCACGTCCCCCTCGTCCACCGCCACCACCGACGCGAACCTGCCGCCGGGCGTGAAGTGCAGCGGCGAGAGCTGCAACGGCAAGGACGCGGAGGTCATGGGCTGCAGCGGCGACCTCGTGACCACGACGCGGACGGCGACCGTCGGCGCCACCACGGTGGAGATCCGCTACAGCGAGACCTGCGGTGCGGCGTGGGGGCGCATCACCCAGGCCGCGCAGGGCGACACGGTCGAGATCACCGCGGGCGCGGCGAAGCAGAACGACACGGTCACGGCGGCCGGTGACACGGTCGCGTACACGCCGATGGTGCCGGTCGGTGACAAGGCCGGGGTGACCGAGGTGCAGGCCTGCGCGGTCCTGGCCGCCTCCGGCGAGAAGGGCTGCACGGACTAGACCCGGGGCGCGGACCTCCCCGCGCCCACCTCCGGCCCGTCCCGCCTCCGCGCGCCGGTCCCGCGTCCGGCCCGTCCCGCCTCCGCGCGCCGGTCCCGCGTCCGGTACGTCCCGCCTCCGCGCGCCGGTCCCGCGTCCGGTACGTCCCGCGTCCGCGCGGGAGTCCGTCCCCACCGCACCGACAGGCCACCGACAGGCATCTGATCCCATATAGGGCCATTTGGACTCATATATGTGGGGAAATCGTGGTGATGTGCATGCAGGGCCGAAAGGCGGGCACCCGGACAGTACCCCCACGGGAGTCCGGCGCGGTCGGCCCCGACGGCGGCCGCCCCGCCCCTACCTCTCCCGGACGGAGCGGCCGCCCCTGTGTGCGAACGCCCCCGTACCCGCGTACCGGGGCCGTCACTCTGTGGGGCGGGCCACAGGGAGCCCGGACGTCCGCGATCCGGGATGCGCGATAGCCTGACCGCTGGATCTCTCTTGACGCCAAGAGATCGATCATCGAAACCTGTGATCGATCATCGCGGCGGGATCCCGCAACCCGGGGCAGGGACCGCCCCACCGCCAGCTGTCATACGGAGAACGCCATGACCCGCACTCCCGTGAACGTCACCGTCACCGGCGCGGCCGGCCAGATCGGTTACGCCCTGCTCTTCCGCATCGCCTCCGGCCAGCTGCTCGGCGCGGACGTGCCGGTCAAGCTGCGCCTGCTGGAGATCACCCCGGCGCTGAAGGCCGCCGAGGGCACGGCCATGGAGCTGGACGACTGCGCGTTCCCGCTTCTGCAGGGCATCGACATCACCGACGACCCGAACGTGGCCTTCGACGGCGCGAACGTCGCCCTGCTGGTCGGCGCCCGCCCCCGCACCAAGGGCATGGAGCGCGGTGACCTCCTCGAGGCCAACGGCGGCATCTTCAAGCCGCAGGGTCAGGCCATCAACGCCCACGCCGCGGACGACATCCGCGTCCTGGTCGTCGGCAACCCTGCCAACACCAACGCCCTGATCGCCCAGGCCGCCGCCCCGGACGTGCCCGCCGAGCGGTTCACCGCCATGACCCGCCTGGACCACAACCGCGCGCTGACCCAGCTGTCGAAGAAGACCGGTGTCCCGGTCTCCGAGATCAAGAAGCTGACGATCTGGGGCAACCACTCCGCCACCCAGTACCCGGACATCTTCCACGCCACCGTCGCCGGCAAGAACGCCGCCGAGGTCGTCAACGACGAGAAGTGGCTGGCCGAGGACTTCATCCCGACCGTCGCCAAGCGCGGCGCCGCCATCATCGAGGCCCGCGGCGCCTCGTCGGCCGCCTCCGCCGCCAACGCCGCCATCGACCACGTCTACTCCTGGGTCAACGGCACCGACGAGGGCGACTGGGTCTCCATGGGTATCCCGTCGGACGGCTCCTACGGCGTCCCGGAGGGCCTCATCTCCTCCTTCCCGGTCACCGTGAAGGACGGCGCGTACGAGATCGTCCAGGGCCTGGAGATCAACGAGTTCTCCCGCGCCCGCATCGACGCCTCCGTCAAGGAGCTCGAGGAGGAGCGCGAGGCGGTCCGCGGCCTCGGCCTCATCTGACCTGCCCGCCCGGGCTTCGAGGGCCCCGCACCGGTTCGTCCGGCGCGGGGCCCTTCGCGTTCCACCGAGCGGCCCGTCCGGCAGTCGGCCCGTCCGTCATGGGCCGCGGAGTCCCGTTCCCGCCACGGAGCCCGGAACACGGAGCCCGGAACACGGAGCCCGGAACACGGAGCCCGGGGCACGGGGTCCTGTTCGCGCCATGGAACGCCGGGTCATTTCTCCCTTTCGCCCTCATGTTCCGTGACGCAGCGCACTTTCGGCCATGGATTGCGCATGCATTCGGAGGCGAAGGGCAGGCGCACCCGGTCCCGTGGGCGACACCCGTGTGACTCACGGGCGCCGAACAGGAACGGAAGGCAGTAACCGATCATGGCGGACAGTACGGAACTCAGGGCGCGCGACACCATCCACGCAGGGGGCGAGTGGCGGGCGGCCGTCTCGGGGGCCACGCGCGAGATCCTCGACCCCGCGGACGCCCTGCCGTTCGCCGTGGTCGCCGAGGGTGACGAGAAGGACACCGACCTCGCGGTGGCCGCCGCCCGGCGCGCCTTCGACGAGGGCCCGTGGCGGCACACCCCGGTCGCCGAGCGGGCCGCGCTGCTGCGCCGCGTCGCCGACCTGCTCGTACGGGACCGGGAGGAGCTCGGTCTGCTGGAGAGCCGGGACGCGGGCAAGACCGTCGAGGAGGGCCGCGTCGACATCGACTGCGTCGCCGACGCCTTCCGCTACTTCGCGGACCTGGTCGCCGGCGAGGCCCCCGGACGGGTCGTCGACGCCGGTTCCCCCGACATCCACAGTGTCGTCGTGCACGAGCCGGTCGGCGTCTGCGCGATGATCACGCCCTGGAACTACCCGCTCCTCCAGGCCAGCTGGAAGATCGCGCCCGCGCTCGCGGCCGGCAACACCTTCGTGATCAAGCCCAGCGAGATCACCCCGCTCACCACGGTCGCGCTGGTCCACCTGCTGACCGAGGCGGGCCTGCCCGCAGGCGTCGCGAACATCGTCACCGGCCCCGGCCACACCGTCGGCGCCCGGCTCGCCGAGCACCCCGCCGTCGACCTGGTCTCCTTCACCGGTGGCCTGGCCAGCGGTACCAAGGTCGCCCGGGCGGCCGCCGCCACCGTCAAGAAGGTCGCCCTCGAACTGGGCGGCAAGAACCCCAATGTCGTCTTCGCCGACGCCTGCGCCACCGAGGAGGGCTTCGACACCGCCGTCGACCAGGCCCTCAACGCGGCCTTCATCCACAGCGGCCAGGTCTGCTCGGCGGGTGCCCGGCTGATCGTCGAGGAGTCGGTCCGCGACCGTTTCGTCGCCGAACTCGCCCGCCGCGCCGAGCGGATCAGGCTCGGCCGGGGCACCGAACCGGGCGTCGAGTGCGGGCCGCTGGTCTCCGAGCAGCAGCGCGCCAAGGTCGAGGCGTACGTCGAGTCCGCGCTCAAGGAGGGCGCGGTGCTGCGCTCCGGCGGCAAGCGGCCCGAGCCGTCCGCCGAGCGCCCGGAGTCCGGCTACTTCTACGAGCCGACCGTCCTGGACCGCTGCCACCGCGAGATGCGGGTGGTGCGCGAGGAGGTCTTCGGGCCGGTCCTCACCGTCGAGACCTTCCGCACCGAGGACGAGGCCGTCGCCCTCGCCAACGACACCGAGTACGGACTGGCCGGCGCGGTGTGGACCGCCGACGCGGGCCGTGCCCGGCGGGGGGCCGGACGGCTGCGCCACGGCACCGTGTGGATCAACGACTTCCACCCCTACCTTCCGCAGGCGGAGTGGGGCGGTTTCGGAAAGAGCGGAGTGGGCCGCGAACTCGGCCCGGCCGGGCTCGCCGAGTACCGGGAGACCAAGCACGTGTACCAGAACCTGGCGCCGAAGCCGGTGCGCTGGTTCGCGGGCTGAGCGCCCACCGAACCCGCCACGCGCCACCGAAGGCACCACGCGCCACCGCACGCGCCACCGCACGCACCACGCACCACGCGCCAGCGAACGCGCCCCGCACGCCGGGCACTTCCGGGCGTACCGGGCACCTCGGAGTCGCCGAAGCGCCGAGAGCACCGGAACGTCCCGGGCGTGCCGGCCCGTCGGACCGCCGGGCGGCCCCCACCGCCGTACCGACGTCGCACCGCAACCGCTCCACCCCGCACCTGTCTCCAGTCCCCCGGAGGAGTACCACCCCCATGCCGGATCACACCCACGTACCCGCACCGGACCCCGCACACGTCTACGACTACGTCGTCATCGGCGGCGGAACCGCCGGCTCCGTCATCGCCTCCCGGCTGACGGAGAACCCGGACGTCACGGTCGCCGTCATCGAGGGAGGCCCCAGTGACGTCGGCCGCGACGACGTGCTCACGCTGCGCCGCTGGATGGGCCTGCTCGGCGGTGAACTCGACTACGACTACCCGACCACCGAGCAGCCGCGCGGCAACTCGCACATCCGGCACAGCCGCGCCCGCGTCCTGGGCGGCTGCTCGTCCCACAACACGCTCATCGCCTTCAAGCCGCTGCCGTCCGACTGGGACGAGTGGGAGCAGGCCGGCGCCAAGGGCTGGGGCGCGGTGCAGATGGAGGCGTACTACGCCCGTCTGAAGAACAACATCGTCCCGGTCGACGAGAAGGACCGGAACGCCATCGCCCGTGACTTCGTGGACTCCGCGCAGGCCGCGCTGGGCGTGCCGCGCGTGGAGGGCTTCAACAGGAAGCCGTTCACCGAGGGCGTCGGCTTCTTCGACCTCGCCTACCACCCGGAGGACAACAAGCGCTCCTCGGCCTCGGTGGCGTATCTGCACCCGGTGATGGACGAGCGGCCCAACCTGACGATCCTGCTGGAGACCTGGGCGTACCGGCTGGAGCTGAACGGCACCCGCGCCGAGGGCGTCCACGTGCGCACCAAGGACGGCGAGGAGATCCTCGTCCGCGCCCGCAACGAGGTCGTGCTGTGCGCCGGCGCCGTCGACTCGCCCCGGCTGCTGCTGCACTCCGGCATCGGTCCCCGCGCCGACCTGGAGGCGCTCGGCATACCCGTCGCGCACGACCTCCCGGGCGTCGGCGAGAACCTCCTCGACCACCCCGAGTCGGTGATCGTCTGGGAGACGAACGGACCCATCCCGGAGAACTCCGCGATGGACTCCGACGCCGGTTTGTTCGTGCGCCGCGACCCCGCACACGCGGGCCCCGACCTGATGTTCCACTTCTACCAGATCCCGTTCACGGACAATCCGGAGCGACTGGGCTACGAACGGCCCGAGTTCGGCGTCTCCATGACCCCGAACATCCCCAAGCCCAAGTCCCGCGGCCGGCTCTACCTCACCAGCGCCGACCCGTCCGTGAAGCCCGCCCTCGACTTCCGCTACTTCACCGACGAGGACGACTACGACGGCCGCACCCTCGTGGACGGCATCCGCATCGCCCGCGAGATCGCCAGGACCGAACCGCTGGCCGGCTGGCTCAAGCGCGAGGTGGCCCCCGGCCCGCACGTCACCGGCGACGAGGAGCTCGGCGAGTACGCCCGCAAGGTCGCGCACACCGTCTACCACCCGGCGGGCACCTGCCGGATGGGCGCCGCCGACGACGAACAGGCCGTCGTGGACCCGCAGTTGCGCATCCGCGGCCTGGAGGGCATCCGGATCGCGGACGCCTCCGTCTTCCCGACCATGACCGCCGTGAACCCGATGATCGGCGTCCTGATGGTCGGCGAACGCGCCGTCGACCTGATCGGCGGTGATGCGTGATGAGCACCGTCAACGACACCGCCACCACCACCGGAACCCGGGACGGTGCGCCCGTCTTCTCCGTCGACGGCCTGTGGAAGGTCTTCGGGCCGAAGGCCCACCGCGTGCCCGGCGACCCCGAACTGAGCGCCCTCGACCCGGCCGCGCTGCGCGCCCGCACCGGCTGCACGGCCGCCGTCCGGGACGTCTCCTTCGACGTGCGCAAGGGCGAGGTCTTCGTCGTCATGGGACTGTCCGGCTCCGGCAAGTCCACGCTGGTGCGCTGTCTGACCCGGCTGATCGAGCCGACCGCCGGCGCCATCGCCATCGACGGCGAGGACGTCCGCGCCATGGACCGGTCCCGGCTGCGCGCCCTGCGCCGCCACCGCGCCGCCATGGTCTTCCAGCACTTCGGCCTGCTGCCGCACCGCACCGTCCTCGACAACGTCGCCTACGGCCTGGAGATCCAGGGCATGGGCAGGTCCGAGCGGCGCGAGCGGGCCGCCGAGGTCGTCGCCAAGGTCGGCCTGGAGGGCATGGAGCAGCGCAGGCCCGCCCAGCTCTCCGGCGGCCAGCGCCAGCGCGTCGGACTGGCCCGCGCCCTGGCCGTCGACCCCGAGGTGCTGCTCTTCGACGAGCCGTTCAGCGCGCTCGACCCGCTCATCCGGCGCGACATGCAGGAGGAGGTCGTGCGGCTGCACCGCGAGGAGGGCCGCACGATGGTGTTCATCACCCACGACCTCCAGGAAGCCCTGAAACTGGGCGACCGCATCGCCCTGATGCGCGACGGCCGCGTGGTGCAGCTGGGCACGCCGGAGGAGATCGTGGGCTCGCCCGCCGACGACTACGTCCGCGCGTTCGTCCGGGACGTCCCGCGCGAGCAGGTCATGACCGTCCGCACGGCGATGCGCCCGGCCGCCTCCGCCGAGGAGGCCGGCCGAGGCCCGGCCGTCCGCCCGGACGCCACCGTCTCCGAGGCCATCGAGGCGGTCGCCCGCGCCGGCACGTCCGCGCGGGTCCTGGACGACGGCCGCTGCCTGGGCGTGGTCGACTCGGACGGGCTGCTGTCGGTCGTGGCCGACATTGGCGCGGACCGCCGTGCCGCCGGGGAGGAACCGGCCGGCGGGGTGCCCGCCCGGCGCCGCGAGCCGGCCCCTCAGACCCCCACCACCAGCGAGGAGCCGGTGTGATGGCAACGCTCACGGCCCCCACCCGAAAGGCGTTTCCGCCGGGCCTGTCGGCCAGTCCGGCCGTACGCAAGCTCGCGGCCCTCGCCCTGATCGCCGCCGTCCTCGTCCCGCTCGCCGTCACCCGCTGGGGCGGCGGCACCTGGCCGGCCGCCCTCACCGTCGACCTCTCCGAGCCCCTCGGCCGGGCCAGCGACTGGATCATCGACAACCGCGACAGCCACCCGCTGTTCCTGTACTTCTTCGGCCACGTCAGCAACGCCGTCGTCGTCGCCGTACGCGCCGTCTACCTCGCCCTCCTCGCCGTCGGCTGGGCGGGAGTGACCGCGGTCGCCGGGCTCGTCGCCTGGCGCGTCGCCGGCCTCCGGCTCGCCCTCGGGACCGCCGCCGCGTTCCTCGCCTGCGGACTGCTCGGCATGTGGGTGCCGACCATGCAGACGCTCGCGCTGATGGCCGTCGCCGTCGCCGCGTCCGTCGTCGTCGGCGCGCTGCTCGGGCTGGCCGCCGGACTGTCCGACCGCACCGACCGCGCGCTGCGCCCGGTCCTGGACACCATGCAGGTGCTCCCGGCCTTCGCCTACCTCCTGCCCGTCGTCCTGGTCTTCGGCATCGGCGTACCCGCCGCCGTCCTCGCCACGGTCGTCTACGCCGCCCCGCCCATGGCCCGCCTCACCGCGCTCGGGCTGCGCGGCGCCGACAAGGAGGTGCTGGAGGCCGTCGAGTCGCTCGGCGCCACCGCACGCCAGCGCCTGCTGACCGCACGCCTCCCGCTGGCCCGCAAGGAACTCCTCCTCGGCCTCAACCAGACGATCATGATGGCGCTGTCCATGGCCGTGATCGCCTCCGTGATCGGCGCCGGCGGCCTCGGCGACCGCGTCTACCAGGCGCTCGCCTCCGTCGACGTGGGCGCCGCGCTCGCCGCCGGAATCCCCATCGTGCTGCTCGCCGTGGTCCTCGACCGGGTGACCGGCGCGGCCGGCGCGCGACTCGGACAGGAGCCCGCGCCGAACGCCCGCGCGCTGTGGGCGTACGCCCTCGTCGCCACCGCGGCCGTGGCGGTCGCCGGACGGTTCGCGGGCCGCCTGGAGTGGCCCGACGGGTGGGTCCTCGGCATCGCGGAGCCGGTGAACCGGGCCGTCGACTGGATGACCGCCCACCTGTACTCCGGCGTGCCCGTCGTCGGCGGCACCGCCGACTGGGCGGGCCGCTTCACCACCTGGGTGCTCGACCCGCTCCGCGACGGCCTGCAGTGGCTGCCCTGGTGGTCGGTGTTGCTGGCGGTCGCCGCCCTGGCCTGGCTGATCGGCACCTGGCGCACCGCGCTCACCGCCGTCCTCGCCATGGCCGCGATCGGTGTGCTCGGCGTGTGGAAGCCGTCGCTGGACACGCTGTCGCAGGTCCTCGCCGCCGTCGCCGTCACCCTCGTCGCCGGCTTCGCCACCGGCATCGCGGCCGCCCGCAGCGACCGCTTCGAACGGCTGCTGCGCCCCGTCCTGGACGTGTTCCAGACGATGCCGCAGTTCGTGTACCTGATCCCGGTCGTCGCCCTGTTCGGCGTCGGCCGCGCCCCGGCCGTCGCCGCCGCGGTCGTCTACGCGCTGCCCGCCGTCGTCCGCATCACCGCGCAGGGACTGCGCCAGGTCGACGCGGCCGCCCTGGAGTCCGCCCGCTCGCTCGGCGCCACCAGCGGCCAGCAACTGCGCCAGGTCCAGCTCCCGCTGGCCCGCCCGGCCCTGCTGCTCGCCGTCAACCAGGGCGTCGTCCTGGTCCTCGCGGTCGTCATCATCGGCGGCCTGGTCGGCGGCGGCGCGCTCGGCTACGACGTCGTCTTCGGCCTGGCCCAGGGCGACCTGGCGACCGGCCTGGTCGCCGGCGCCGCGATCGTCTGCCTGGGCCTGATGCTCGACCGGGTGACCCAGCCGACCGGACGCCGCACCAAGAAGGGAGCGTGACATGCGACGTCGTACGACCATGGTGGTGACGGGCGTGTCCGCGCTCGCGCTGCTCACCGGCTGCGGAGCCGCCGACATGACGCAGCAGGCGTCACCGTTCGCGAACGCCCGCGGCGCGAAGACCGTCACCCTGTCCGTGCAGTCCTGGGTGGGCGCGCAGGCCAACGTGGCCGTCGCCCAGTACCTGCTGGAGCACGAACTCGGCTACCGCGTCGACACCGTCCAGGTCGACGAGGTGCCCGCCTGGGACGCGCTCAGCCAGGGCCGGGTCGACGCCATCCTGGAGGACTGGGGCCACCCCGAGCAGGAGCAGCGCTACGTCGAGGACAAGAAGACGATCGCGCGCGGCGGCGACCTCGGCGTCACCGGGCACATCGGCTGGTTCGTGCCGACGTACTTCGCCAAGGAGCACCCCGACGTCACCGACTGGAAGAACCTCGACAAGTACGCCGAGCGGTTCCGCACCCCGGAGAGCGGCGGCAAGGGCCAGCTGATGGACGGCTCACCGTCCTACGTCACCAACGACAAGGCGCTGGTGAAGAACCTGAAGCTGGACTACCGGGTGGTGTTCGCCGGCTCCGAGGCCGCGCAGATCACCCAGATCAAGCAGTTCGCCAAGGAGAAGAAGCCCTTCCTCACCTACTGGTACACACCCCAGTGGCTGTTCGAGAAGGTCCCCATGACGGAGGTGAAGCTGCCTCCGTACGAGGAAGGGTGCGACGCCGACCCGGAGAAGGTCGCCTGCGCCTACCCCGTCACCCCGCTGCAGAAGTACCTCAACGCCGACTTCGCGAAGGACGGCGGCAAGGCGGCACGGTTCCTGGAGAACTTCCGGTGGACGACGGAGGACCAGAACGAGGTTTCGCTGATGATCGCCGAGCAGAAGCTGCGGCCCGAGGAGGCGGCGAAGAAGTGGGTGGACAGCCACGAGTCCGTCTGGCGGGCGTGGCTGCCCTGACCCTCACCCGGTCCGGAGTCCGGCCGCGATCTCCCGCAGCGCCGCCGTGGCCCGCTGCTGGAGTCCGGGCCCGAACGTGATCCGGGTGGCCCCGAGTTCGCCCAGTTCGGCGGGCGAGGGGCCCTCCCCGGGCAGCGCGTGCACGTTCAGCGGACCCTCGATCCCTGAGCGCAGCAGCGGCAGTACGCCGGCCGGGGCGCCGATCGGATACACGCAGTCGGCGCCCGCGGCCACGTACAACGCGGCCCGCTCGATGGCGCGTTCCGGGTCGGTGACGCCCCGCACGAAGGTGTCGACCCGGGCGTTGAGGAAGAGCCGGTCGCCGGCCGCCGCCCGCACCTCGGCCAGCCACTCCGCGTGCTCGCGCGGGTCCTTGAGCACGCCGTCCGCGGAGTCCTCCAGGTTGCAGCCCACGGCGCCCGCCTCCAGCAGCCGTTCCACCAGCTCCTTCGGCGCCAGCCCGTACCCTCCCTCGACGTCCGCCGACACCGGCACGTCCACCGCCCGCACGATCCGCGCGACCGCCGCGAACATCTCGTCCGCCGGGGTGTGCCCGTCCTCGTGGCCCAGAGCGGCCGCCACCCCGGCGCTCGGGGTCGCGAGCGCCGGGAACCCGGCCTCGGCGAACACCCGGGCGCTCGCGGCGTCCCACGGGCCGGGCAGGACCAGGGGATCGCCGGGGAGGCGGTTGCGGTGCAGTGCGCCAAAGACGTCGGCCTTGTTCACCACTCGGTGCTCCCGGGAGGAATCCGCCGGCCGACCATCAGCCGGTTCCAGCTGTTGATGACGATGATCAGACCGATGAGATGGGCGAGTACGGCCGCGTCGAAGTGCCGGGCGGCCCGCTCGTACACCTCGTCCGGCACGAACCCTCCCCCGGAGCCGCAGGCCCGGGAGGTGCCCCCCGTCAGGACGGTCACCGCCTCGGTCAGCTCCAGCGCCGCCCGCTCCCGCGCGTCGAAGACGTCCCCGGCCTCCTCCCAGGCGTCCAGCAGGTCGAGCTGCGCCTCGCTCACCACCCCGTCCTTCCGCGCGATCGCCAGGTGCATGTCGAGGCAGAACGCGCAGTGGTTGAGCTGCGAGGCGCGGATCTGCACCAGCTCGGCGAGCCCCGGATCGGCGAGGCCCTTCTTGGCCGCGGCGCCCGCCGCCCGCAGCGCCGCGCGGACCCCGTCGTCCAGACGGGTCGTGCGGGCCGTCACGCGTGCTGTCCCGGACGGTAGTGGCCCGGAGTCTTCCGGCAGGTCACACCGAACCGGTTCCAGGCGTTGATCACCGTGATCGAGGCGATCAGCTGCGCCAGCTCCGCCTCCTCGAAGTGCTTCGCCGCCCGCTCGTACACCTCGTCGGGCACGAAGCCGTCGGTCAGCACGGTGACGGCCTCCGTCAGTTCGAGCGCCGCGAGCTCCTTGGCCGTGTAGAAGTGCCGCGACTCCTCCCAGGCGCTGAGCTGCACCAGACGCTCGACGCTCTCGCCCGCCGCGAGCGCGTCCTTGGTGTGCATGTCCAGGCAGAACGCGCAGTGGTTGATCTGGGAGGCGCGGATCTTCACCAGTTCCAGCAGCCTGGCATCGAGGCCCTTCCGGGCCGCGGCGTCCAGCCGGACCATCGCCTTGAACACCTCCGGGGCGTGCTCGGCCCACTCCAGCCGGACCGGCAGCTCGGGGGCGTATTCCTCGGTCGTTTCCACGTTCGTCGTCATGGACTCGACCCTAGGAGCGAAGCAGCCCAGCGGTATGGTCCACTTCCATGGCGGAACGCTGGGCCACTTTCGGCATCGACCTGCACCTGGAACCGACCGGCCCCGGCCTGCGCCGCGGCCTGACCGACGCCCTGCGCGAGGCCGTCCGCACCGGCCGGCTCACCCCGGGCACACCGCTGCCCTCCTCCCGCTCCCTCGCCGCCGACCTCGGCATCGCCCGCAACACCGTCGCCGACGCCTACGCCGACCTGGTCGCCGAGGGCTGGCTCACCGCCCGGCAGGGCTCCCGCACCCGCGTCGCCGACCGCACGGTGCCCCAGCCGCCGGCCCGCCCCGCCGCACCGCCGCGCGCCCCCGGCCGACTGCCGTACGACCTCGTCCCCGGCACTCCCGACCTTGCCTCCTTCCCCCGCGCCGCATGGCTGAAAGCCGCCCGCCGCGCCCTGACCGCCGCCCCCAACGACGCGTTCGGCTACGGCGATCCACGCGGCCGGCCCGAACTGCGCACGGCCCTCGCCGCCTACCTCGCCCGGGTGCGGGGCGTGCGCGCCGACCCGGAACGGCTCGTCGTCTGCGCCGGGTTCGCCGAGGGCCTGCGCCTGCTCTGCACGGCCCTGCACGCCCGCGGCGCCCGCACCCTCGCCGTGGAGCCCTACGGCCTCGACGTCCACTGGGACCTGGTCGAACGCACCGGACTGCGCACCGCACCGCTCCCCTTCGACGACGCCGGCCCGCGTCCCGGGAACGCCGGCGACGCCGACGCGGTACTGCTCAACCCGGCGCACCAGTTCCCGCTGGGCGGCGCCCTGATCCCGGAACGCCGCGCCGAGGCGGTCGACTGGGCGCGCCGCACCGGCGGACTGATCCTGGAGGACGACTACGACGGCGAGTTCCGCTACGACCGCCAGGCCGTCGGCGCGCTCCAGGACCTCGGCCCCGACCACGTGGTCTACCTCGGCACGGCCAGCAAGTCCCTCGCCCCGGGACTGCGCCTCGGCTGGATGGTGCTGCCCGAACGCCTGCTGCCGGACGTCCTCGCCCAGGGCGCGGGCCGGTCCGTCGGCGTCCTCGAACAGCTCACCCTCGCCGAGTTCCTCACCTCCGGCGCCTACGACCGCCACGTCCGCGCCGCCCGCCTGCGCTACCGGCGCCGCCGCGACGCCCTCGTCGCCGCCGTCACCGCCAGGGCACCCGAGGTGCGGGTCACCGGCATCGCGGCGGGCCTGCACGCCGTGCTGCGGCTGCCGCCCGGCACCGAGCAGTCCGTGGTCCGCGCCGCCACCTGGCAGGGCCTCGCCGTCCACGGCCTGTCCCGCTTCCGCCACCCCGCCGCCGACGTCCCCCCGGCCGACGCCCTGGTCGTCGGCTACGCCACCCCGCCGGACCACGCCTGGACGGGCACCCTCGAAGCGCTGTGCAAAGCCCTCCCCTGAACGTCCGGAACGGCGCCTCCCCGGACGTCCGGAATCGGCATACGGCGCCAAGGGTCACAAAAGGACGGCGGGGAAGCGTTATCGGCAGGGGGCCTGCGCAGGCGCCGCACGGCCTGTCTCTAGGCTGGCCGCCGCGAGCCGCGAAGCAACGGCCGCGCGGTGAGCGGCAGTCGGACAATGGGGGAGCGGAGAACATGGCGGAGAAGAGGCGGCGGCTGCGGTCCAGCACGGTGGTGCTCGGCGGCATGGGCGTCCTCGCGACGGCGCTGTCCGCGTGCGGTTCGGACCCGGACCGGCGCTGCGTGGACCGGGACAGCTACGACTACATCAACGGCTACCGCGTCGTCGCCGACAAGAACTGCAAGAGGAGCAGCGGCGACGGCGACTGGTACTACGACGCCGACGTCAGCGGCGGCTACGCCGACTACGGCACCTTCAGCCGCAGCGAGGCCGTCGACCGGGGCGGCTTCGGCTGCTCGGGCTCCGGCGGCGGCTGAGCGGCGCGGACCGGCGAAGGACACCTACGTGGAACGCCGCACGATCACACCCCGCCCCGACTGGCAGCAGACCGTCGAGGAGCAGGGACTCATCTATCCCCTCCCCCTCCCCAAGGCCCTCGAACCGGCCCGGGCCGCGGGCGAGCCCATCCCCGACGACGCCTGGGTGCCGTACTGGGACGAGAGCGCCTACTACGTGTTCTCCCTGGAGGAGGTCGAGGCGCTGGAGGAGGTCGTCGAGGAACTGCACCGCATGTGCCTCGCCGCCGCCGAGCACATCGTCACCGCCGACCGCTTCGCCGACCTCGGCATCACCGACCCGCGGGTGGCCCGCGCGGTCGCCGAGGCCTGGCAGCGCCGCGCCGAACTCCCGTCCGTCTACGGCCGTTTCGACCTCCGCTACGACGGCACCGGCCCGGCGAAGCTGCTGGAGTACAACGCCGACACCCCGACCTCGCTGGTGGAGGCGGCCTCGCCCCAGTGGTTCTGGATGGAGGAGCGCTTCCCCGGCGCCGACCAGTGGAACTCCCTCCACGAACGCCTCGTCGACGCCTGGAAGAAGCAGGCGGCGCTGCTCCCGCCGGGCAGCCCGCTGTACTTCGCGCACTCCTCCGCCGACGACCTCGGCGAGGACCTCATGACCGTCGCCTACCTCAAGGAGACCGCCGAGCAGGCCGGCCTCGACACCGACTGGATCTCCGTGGAGGAGATCGGCTGGGACCGCCTGTCCGGCCGCTTCGTCGACACCAAGCTGCGGTTCATCCGCAGCATCTTCAAGCTGTACCCCTGGGAGTGGCTCACCACCGACCGGTTCGCCGGCCACGTCCTCGACACCCTCGACAACGGCGGCGGCACCGGCTCCACGCTGTGGATCGAGCCCGCCTGGAAGATGCTCCTCAGCAACAAGGCACTGCTGGCCGTCCTGTGGGAGCTGTACCCCGGCCACCCCAACCTCCTGCCCGCGTACCTCGACGGCCCCCGCGACCTGGCCAGCACCGCCGGCTGGGTCGCCAAGCCGCTGCTGGGCCGCGAGGGCGCCGGTGTCACCATCCACGAGCCGGGAAGCCCGCCCGTCCTGCGCGACGAGCCCTGCTGCTACCAGCAGCTCGCCCCGCTGCCCGCCTTCGACGGCAACCACGTCGTCCTCGGCGCCTGGGTCGTGGAGAGCGAGTCCGCCGGCCTCGGCATCCGCGAGTCCTCCGGCCTGGTGACCGACGAATACGCCCGCTTCCTGCCGCACGTGATCCTCTGACCGGCACCGCTCGCATGGTGGACGCCGCACCGCGGCACTCCGTGCCGCCCGGTACTCTGGCCACGGGCCGTGACTGGCGTGCTGGGATGGGACCGACCATCGGGAAGCGGCCCCCGGACCCCGCGGGTCCGGAACATGTGCCGTGCGCCTGGGCCGTACCGTGAACGCCGAACGCCACGTCCGGAGGTCCCCGTGTCAGCCGAGCAGCCCCTCTCCACCGCTTCCACCGCCTTCCGCTCCGCCCTCGACGTGATCCGCGCCGTCGAGCCGCGCGTCGCCGACGCCATCGGCCAGGAGGTCGCCGACCAGCGCGAGATGCTCAAGCTGATCGCCTCGGAGAACTACGCCTCCCCGGCCACCCTCCTCGCGATGGGCAACTGGTTCAGCGACAAGTACGCCGAGGGCACCGTCGGCCGCCGCTTCTACGCCGGCTGCCGCAACGTCGACACCGTCGAGTCGCTCGCCGCCGAGCACGCCCGCGAGCTGTTCGGCGCCCGCCACGCCTACGTCCAGCCGCACTCCGGCATCGACGCCAACCTGGTCGCCTTCTGGGCCGTCCTCGCCGACCGCGTCGAGGCACCGTTCCTGGAGAAGACGGGCGTCCGCCAGGTCAACGACCTGTCCGACGCCGACTGGGCCGAGCTGCGCCAGGCCTTCGGCAACCAGCGCATGCTCGGCATGTCCCTGGACGCCGGCGGCCACCTCACCCACGGCTTCCGCCCGAACATCTCCGGCAAGATGTTCGACCAGCGCTCCTACGGCACCGACCCGGCCACCGGCCTCATCGACTACGACGCGCTGCGCGCCCAGGCCCGCGAGTTCAAGCCGCTGATCATCGTCGCCGGCTACTCCGCCTACCCCCGCCTGGTGAACTTCCGGATCATGCGCGAGATCGCCGACGAGGTCGGCGCCACGCTCATGGTCGACATGGCGCACTTCGCCGGTCTCGTCGCCGGCAAGGTCCTCACCGGCGACTTCGACCCGGTCCCGCACGCCCAGATCGTCACCACCACCACCCACAAGTCGCTGCGCGGCCCGCGCGGCGGCATGGTCCTGTGCGACGACTCGCTGAAGGACCAGGTCGACCGCGGCTGCCCGATGGTCCTCGGCGGCCCGCTCCCGCACGTCATGGCCGCCAAGGCGGTCGCTCTCGCGGAGGCCCGCCAGGACTCCTTCCGCGACTACGCCCGGCGCATCGTCGACAACTCCCGGGCGCTCGCCGAGGGCCTGATGCGCCGCGGCGCCACCCTGGTCACCGGCGGCACCGACAACCACCTCAACCTGATCGACGTCGCCACCTCCTACGGCCTCACCGGCCGCCAGGCCGAGGCCGCCCTGCTCGACTCCGGCATCGTCACCAACCGCAACGCCATCCCCGCCGACCCCAACGGCGCCTGGTACACCTCCGGCATCCGCATCGGCACCCCCGCGCTGACCACGCGCGGTCTGGGCACCGCCGAGATGGACGAGGTGGCGGGCCTGATCGACCGCGTCCTCACCGGCACCGAGCCGGGCACCACCAAGTCCGGCGCCCCCTCCAAGGCCGCCCACGTCCTCGACGCCAAGATCGCCGACGAGATCTCCCGCCGCGCCACCGACCTGGTGGCGGGCTTCCCGCTCTACCCCGAGGTCGACCTCGGCTGAGCCGGACCGGCCGGCCGCCCGGAGAACCGCGGACCGCCGCATGCCCGCGCGGTCCGCGGTTCCCCCACGCACGTAAGCCCCCCGATCTCTCTGAGAGAATGGGGGGCATGGCTCCTGACCGCCCGCCCGTCTCCCACCACCCTCAGGGGAATGGCTTCGCCATGCAGCATCGTCCTCGCGTGCTCTCCGGAATCCAGCCCACAGCAGGCTCGTTCCACCTCGGCAACTACCTCGGCGCCGTCCGTCAGTGGGTGGCCCTGCAGGAGACCCACGACGCGTTCTACATGGTCGTCGACCTGCACGCGATCACCATTCCGCAGGACCCGCAGGAGCTGCGCGCCAACACCCGGCTGGCCGCCGCCCAGCTGCTGGCCGCCGGCCTCGACCCGGACCGCTGCACCCTCTTCGTCCAGAGCCACGTGCCCGAGCACGCCCAGCTCGCCTGGATCATGAACTGCCTCACCGGCTTCGGCGAGGCCTCCCGCATGACCCAGTTCAAGGACAAGTCCGCCAAGCAGGGCGCCGACCGGGCCTCCGTCGGACTGTTCACCTACCCGATCCTCCAGGTCGCGGACATCCTGCTCTACCAGGCCCACGAGGTCCCCGTCGGCGAGGACCAGCGCCAGCACATCGAGCTGACCCGCGACCTCGCCGAGCGCTTCAACGGCCGGTTCGGCGAGACCTTCACCGTCCCCAAGCCGTACATCCTCAAGGAGACGGCGAAGATCTACGACCTCCAGGACCCGGCGATCAAGATGAGCAAGTCGGCGTCCACGCCGAAGGGCCTCATCAACCTCCTCGACGAGCCGAAGACCACCGCCAAGAAGGTGAAGAGCGCGGTCACCGACACCGACACGGTGATCCGCTACGACGTCGTGGAGAAGCCCGGTGTGAGCAATCTCCTGACGATCTACTCGACGCTCACCGGCACGGACATCCCCGAGCTGGAGGAACGGTACGCCGGCAAGGGCTACGGCGCCCTGAAGACCGACCTGGCCGAGGTCATGGTCGAGTTCGTGACGCCGTTCAAGGAGCGCACCCAGCAGTACCTGGACGACCCCGAGACGCTGGACTCCGTCCTGGCCAAGGGCGCGGAGAAGGCGCGTGCCGTCGCCGCGGAGACCCTCTCCCAGGCGTACGACCGGGTCGGCTTCCTGCCCGCCAAGCACTGAACCGGCGCACCGCGCCGGCCCACGGCGCGGACCCGTACCACCGCACCGCGCTGCACATCACTCCCGTTGCGCCTGCCCGCATCCGGGTCGTGGTCGTACAGTCGATAACCGGGTGACCGTTCCGGCGGTCACCCGGTGCTCACCGGGGCGTCACCGGACCACCTGCCCGGGGCGCCGGCGGACCACCTGCTTCACCACCGCGTTTCACCACCACAACGACAGGAGACGACGTGGGGACCGTAACGATCGGCGTGTCGATCGCGGTCCCGGAGCCCCACGGCAGCCGGCTTCAGCAGCTGCGTGCGGGCTTCGGTGACGCCGCGGCGCACGGCATCCCCACGCACGTCACCCTGCTCCCGCCGACGGAGGTCGACGCGGCCGCCCTGCCGACCGTCGAGGCGCACCTCGCCGAGGTCGCCGCGGCCGGCCGGCCCTTCCCGATGCGGCTGTCCGGCACCGGCACCTTCCGGCCGCTGTCACCGGTGGTCTTCGTCCGCGTCGTCGAGGGCGGCGACGCCTGCACCCGGCTCCAGCAGCAGGTCCGCGACGCCTCCGGCCCCGTCCCGCGTGAACTGCAGTTCCCGTACCACCCGCACGTCACCGTGGCGCACGGCATCGAGGAGGCGGCCATGGACCGCGCCTTCGAGGAGCTCGCCGACTACGAGGCCGAGTGGCCCTGCACCGGCTTCGCGCTCTACGAGCAGGGCGCCGACGGCGTGTGGCGCAAGCTCCGGGAGTTCCCGTTCGGCTCCGTCGTGGTGCCCCCGCAGGCCGGGCACGTGGACCGGGGATCCGTCTCCGCCCACTGAACCGCGCCGGCCGGCCCGCCGGCCCCTTACCGGCCTCAGACCGGCAGCCGCCGGAACACCGCCCGCGGCAGATGCCGCAGCGCCGACATCACCACGCGCAGCGCGCCCGGAACCCACACCGTCTCCGAACGCCGCCGCAGCCCCAGCTCCACGGCGACCGCGACCGCCTCCGGCGTGGTCGCCAACGGCGCCTCGGGCAGCCCGGCCGTCATCCGCGTCCGCACGAACCCGGGACGCACGACCATGACGTGCACGCCCGTGCCGTACAGGGCGTCGCCCAGGCCCTGGGCGAAGGCGTCCAGGCCGGCCTTGCTGGAGCCGTAGATGAAGTTCGCGCGGCGGGCCCGCTCACCGGCGACCGAGGACAGCACCACCAGCGAACCGTGACCCTGCGCCTGGAGCGCGCCCGCGCACACCAGACCCGAGGAGACGGCGCCGGTGTAGTTGGTCTGCGCGACCCGCACCGCGGCCCGCGGGTCCCGTTCGTCGTGCGCCTGGTCGCCCAGGGTGCCGAAGGCCAGCAGCACCATGTCGACGTCGCCCTCGGCGAAGACCTTGCCGAGGGCCTCCTCGTGGGCGGCCGGGTCGAGCGCGTCGAAGGCGACGGTGCGCACCTCGGCGCCGAGGCCGCGCAACTCCTCCGCGGCCCGGTCCAGATCGGGGGAGGGGCGGCCGGCCAGCCACACCGTGCGGGTGCGGCGCGCGATCAGCCGGCGCGCGGTGGCCAGCGCGATCTCGGACGTACCGCCGAGCACGAGCAGGGACTGGGGCAGGCCGAAGGCGTCCTTCACGGCAGCTCCTTGGGAGGGGGTCGACGGGTCACAGGTGGAGCCGGCGGGACAGGTCGGAGGTGAACACCCCGCGCGGGTCCAGTTCGGCGCGCAGCGCGCGGAAGTCGTCCAGGCGCGGGTACATGGCGGCGAGCAGCTCCGGGCGCAGCCGGGAGTCCTTGGCGAGGTAGACGCGCCCGCCGGCGCCGGCGACCTCCTCGTCCAGCTCGTCGAGGAAGCCGCCGAGGCCGGGCAGCGCGGCCGGGATGTCCAGGGCCAGGGTCCAGCCGGGCACGGGGAAGGACAGCCAGCCCGGGTCGGCCTCGCCGAAGCGCTTGAGGACGGCCAGGAAGGAAGGGCAGCGGCGCTCGGAGATCCGGCGCACGATCCGGCGCAGGGCGTCCTCCTGCCCGTGGCCCACGACGAACTGGTACTGCACGAAGCCGCTGCGGCCGTAGACGCGGTTCCAGTGCGGCACCCCGTCCAGCGGGTGGAAGAACGTGGAGATCCGCTGGAGCTGACCGGTCCGCGCGCGGGGCGCCTTGCGGTACCAGAGCTCGTTGAACAGGCCCACGGTGGTGCGGCTCAGCAGGCCCTCGGGGACGAAGGCGGGGGCGGCCGGGAGGCGCGCGGTGCGGAAGGACAGCGGCTCCCGGCGCGCGCGGGAGCGCCGGGGCAGCGCGGCCAGGGGCGCGTGGTCGCCGCGGGTGAGCACCGCGCGGCCGGTGGCCGTGCCGCGGGCCAGCAGGTCGATCCAGGCGACCGAGTAGCGGTAGTGGTGGTCGGTGGCGGCCAGCCGGGCCATCAGGTCGTCCAGGTCGCCCGCCCGCTCGGTGTCGACCCGCATCAGCGACGTCTCGACCGGCAGCAGCCGGATCGTCGCGGTGAGGATCACCCCGGTCAGGCCCATGCCGCCCGCGGTCGCGTCGAACAGCGGCGTGCCCGGCACGACCGTGCGCACCTGCCCGTCGGCGGTGAGCAGCTCCAGCGACAGCACATGGCGCGAGAAGGAGCCGGAGACGTGGTGGTTCTTGCCGTGGATGTCGGCGCCGATCGCCCCGCCGACCGTCACGTACCGGGTGCCGGGCGTCACCGGCACGAACCAGCCGAGCGGCAGCAGCACCTCCATCAGCCGGTGCAGCGAGACGCCCGCGTCGCACAGCACGGTGCCGCCGTCGGCGTCGATCGCATGGACGCGGTCCAGGCCCGTCATGTCGAGCACGGCACCGCCCGCGTTCTGCGCCGCGTCCCCGTACGCCCGCCCCAGGCCGCGCGCGATGCCCCCGCGGGCCCCGCAGTCCCGGACCGCCAGCGCGGCCTCCTCGTACGTCCGCGGGCGGATCAGCCGGGCGGTGGTGGGAGCGGTGCGGCCCCACCCCGTGACGGAAACGGTGTCGGCAGGCATGACGGTGACCGTAACGCCCGTATGTGAGCGAATAGTTCTGAAACGTCAATCCCATCCCCGAAACGGGTGATTAATGGGATGTCGCCCACGAGTGGCCGAGTTCCGGCCCGCCGGGCGTGGACAGTGAGTCCACATGGACGACCACCACGACCTCCGCCGGCCCCGCGGTCTCCACCGCATGGACCACCGGATCGTCACCGCCCTCAGGGCGTGCGGCGGCGACCCGCGCGTGGCCGGTGCCGCCCGCGTGCTGTCCTGGGCGGGCGAACACGGGGCGCTGTGGCTCGCGGCGGGACTCGCCGGAGCCGTCGTGGACCGCCCGCGGCGCGGCGCCTGGCTGCGCGGCACCGTGCTCACCGCGGGCGCCCACGCCGTCAGCATGGGCGTGAAGCGCGTCGTGCGCCGCCCGCGCCCGGCCCATGTCGAACCCCTCGTCGGCACCGTCGGCCGGCACTCCTTCCCCAGCTCGCACGCCACCTCAGCGGCGGCCGCCGCCGTCGCCTTCGGCGCCCTGGGGTCGCGCGCGGTGCCGCCGCTCGCCGCGGCCGTGTGCCTGTCCCGCCTGGTGGCCGGCGTCCACTACCCCTCGGACGTGGCGGCCGGCGCCGCCCTGGGCGCGCTGACGGCCCGGCTCGGCGCCCGCTGGATGACGGGAGGCCCGGCGTGACCCTGCTGCGCGAGCGCCCCGGCCGACGACAGAGCGCACCGTCCGGCGCAGGCGGACTCCTCAAGGGCCTGCTGCTGACCGCACGGCCCAAGCAGTGGATCAAGAACCTGCTGGTGATCGCCGCCCCGGCCGCCGCCGGCGAACTGTTCTCGGTAGCCGCGCTGACCCGGCTCACGCTGGTCTTCGTGCTGTTCACGGCCTGCGCCGCCGCCGTCTACCTGGTCAACGACGCCCGCGACGCCGAGGCCGACCGCGCTCACCCCGCCAAGTGCCGCCGCCCGGTCGCCGCCGGCCAGGTCCCCGTACCCGTCGCCTACGCCACCGGCATCGCCCTCGGCGTCCTCGCACCCGTCGCCGCCGTCCGGCTCTGCCCGCCCGAGGTCGCCGCGCTGCTGGCCGCCTACCTCGGCATGCAACTGGCGTACTGCCTCAGCCTCAAGCACGTGCTGGTCGTCGATCTCGTCGTCGTCACCACCGGGTTCCTGATGCGGGCGGCGATCGGCGGGCTCGCCCTCGACATCCCGCTCTCGCGCTGGTTCCTGATCACCACCGGGTTCGGCGCGCTGTTCATGGTCGCCGCCAAGCGCTACTCCGAGGCCGTGCAGATGGCCGGGAAGCAGGGCGCGACCCGCGCGCTGCTCACCGAGTACAGCACCGGCTACCTGCGGTTCGTCTGGCAGCTCGCGGCCGGTGTCGCCGTCCTCGGCTACTGCCTGTGGGCCCTGGAGGAGGGCGGCGTCCCGCACACCAGCGTGCTGCCCTGGCGGCAGCTGTCCGTGGTCGCGTTCGTCCTCGCCGTCCTGCGGTACGCCGTCTTCGCCGACCGCGGCACCGCGGGCGAACCGGAGGACGTGGTGCTCGGCGACCGCGCACTCGCCCTCATCGGCCTGCTCTGGGCGACGATGTACGCCCTGGCGGTGGCGGACTGGTGAAGGACCGTCTGCTCCGCCACCGGCGTGAGCTGCTCGGCTTCGCCACCGCCGGCCTGCTCGCCTACGCCGTCGACCTCGCCCTGTTCACCTGGCTGCGCGGCCCCGCCGGACTCGGCCCGCTCACCGCCAAGGCACTGTCCTTCCTCGCCGGCTGCACCGTCGCCTACGCCGGCAACGCGCACGTCACCTACCGCGACACGCGCGTGCGCGGCCCGCGCCCCTACGCCGTCTTCTTCGCGGTCAACCTCGCCGGCGCCGCCGTACAACTGCTCTGCCTCGCCGTCAGCCACTACGGGCTGGGCCTCACCTCGCAGCGCGCCGACACGATCTCCGGCGCCGGCGTCGGCATGGTGCTGGCCACCGCGGTCCGTTTCTGGGGCACCCGGACATTGGTCTTCCGCAACGGGGGCAGAGTCGGGTCATGGACTGGCTGAAAAGGCTCCCGGTCGTCGGGCCGTGGCTGGCGCGGCTGATGCTCACCCACGCATGGCGGTCGTACGAGCGTCTGGACCGCGTGCACTGGACGCGGCTGGCCGCCGCGATGACCTTCACGAGCTTCGTCGCGCTGTTCCCGCTGCTCACCGTGGCCGCCGCGATCGGCGCCGGCACGCTCAGCCGGGAACAGCAGGACACGCTCCAGGACAGGATCGCCGACCAGGTGCCCGGGATCTCCGAACAGCTGGACGTCGAGGGCCTGGTGCAGAACGCCGGCACCGTCGGCCTGATCGCCGGTGCCGCCCTGCTGTTCACCGGCATCAGCTGGGCCGGTTCGCTGCGCGAGTGCCTGCGCGCGGTGTGGGAGCTGCCCGACGAGGACGAGAACCCGCTGCTGCGCAAGGCCAAGGACGCGGGCATCCTCGTCGGGCTCGGCGGCGCGGTCCTGGTCACGCTGGTCGCCTCCACCGTCGCCTCCGCGCTGGTGGGCCGCATCAGCGACGCCATCGGGCTGGAGAAGGGCGGCTGGGGCGGCATCGTGCTGCACGTCGCGGCGTTCGCCGTCGCCGTCGGCGCCGACTTCCTGCTCCTGCTGTACGTCCTCACCCTGCTGCCCGGCGTCGAACCCGCCCGGCACCGCCTGGTCGTCGCCGCGCTCACCGGCGCCGTCGGCTTCGAACTGCTGAAGCTGCTGCTCAGCGGCTATGTGCAGGGCGTGGCCGCGAAGAGCATGTACGGCGCGTTCGGTGTCCCGGTGGCCCTGCTGCTGTGGATCAACTTCACCGTGAAACTCGTCCTGTTCTGCGCCGCCTGGACGGCGACGCGGAGCAGACAGCAGGAGGACGCGGCGGCGCCGGACGCGGTCACGGACGCGGGCGGCGGCGCACCAGGTCCGGCAGCGGCCAGCGGCGGTTGACCAGGAACGCACCGCCCGCCAGCAGCACCAGCACGCCGCCGACGATGCCCAGCGCGACCCCGACGCCGTCGGTGCCGCCGCCCGCCGCGGCGCTCACCACGGCGTCCGAGCCGGGCTTGCCGACCTGGTCCGCGGCGCCTCCGGCCTCACCGGACGAGGCGGTAGGGCCCGGCCGGGCACTGGCCTGCGCGGCGCTCTTCGGCGGCACCAGCTCACCCACCGGCCGGACCTTGCCGGCCGCCCGGAAACCCCAGTCGAAGAGCCGCGCGGTCTCCTTGTAGACCTCGTTGCTCTCGTCCTTCTGCGGGTTCATCACGGTGACCAGCAGCACCTTGCCATTGCGCTCGGCGACCCCGGTGAAGGTGGCGCCCGCGTTGGTGGTGTTGCCGTTCTTCACCCCGGCGATGCCCTGGTAGACGGGCACGTCGGAGTCGCCGGCCAGCAGCCGGTTGGTGTTCTGGATCTCGAAGGTCTCGCGGACCTCCTTGCCCTTCTTGTTCTTCTTCGTCTCGCCGGGGAACTTGGCCCGGACGGTCGAGCAGTACTCGCGGAAGTCCTTCTTCTGCAGCCCGGAGCGGGCGAACAGGGTCAGGTCGTAGGCGGAGGAGACCTGCTCCGGGGCGTCGTAGCCGTCGGGGCTGACCACGTGCGTGTCGAGGGCCTGGAGCTCCTCGGCGTGCTCGTTCATCTCCGCGACGGTGTTCTTGACGCCGCCGTTCATCGCCGACAGCACGTGCACGGCGTCGTTGCCGGAGCGCAGGAAGACACCCAGCCACAGGTCGTGGACGGTGTACGTCTCGTCCTCCTTGATGCCGACCATGCTGGAACCGGCGCCGATGCCGGCCAGGTCGGACGGCTGCACCGTGTGCTCCGTCGTCTTGGGCCACTTCGGCAGCAGCGTATCGGCGAACAGCATCTTCAGGGTGCTCGCCGGGGCCAGCCGCCAGTGCGCGTTGTGCGCGGCGAGCACCTCGCCGGACTCGGCGTCGGCGACGATCCAGGACCGGGCCGTGACGTCCTTCGGCAGCACCGGGACACCGCTCGCGAGATTGACCTGGGTGCCCGGCCGGCCGAGCCGGGCACCGCCCACCGTCGACATCTTCGCCGGGGGAGCGGCCGACGGACTCGTCGACGGCTTGGGCGCCGCGAGCGCGACGGGTGCGGTCAGCGCGGTGGACAACGCGACGGCGGAAGCGAGCAGCAGCGATCGCCCGAAAACGTTCTTGGGAGCTGGCACGGTCGGAAACGTACATGCCCGGCCCGGCGAAGTCCCGTCCCGGGCCCCACCCCGGGCAGGGAACCGGACACCGTCCGGTGATACTGGACGCATGAAGCTCAGCCGCCCCATCTCCTGGTTCCTGCTCGCTTTCGGGGTGTGGAGCTGGGTCATCTGGATCACTTTCGTCAAGAACCTGGTCAAGGACAGCAGCGGACTCGCGTTCGAGGACGGGCACCCGACGGCCTACTTCTTCGTTCATCTGACGCTCGCCGTCGTCTCCTTCGTACTGGGGACGGTTATCGGGGGCATCGGGTTGCGCGGCTTGCGCGCACTGAGCCGGACGTCACGCACGTCCTGACGGGAAGCAGGGAACTCCGCACCGTGGCCATCGTCTTCGTACTCATCGCGCTACTGGTCCTGGCCGTCCTGGTGACGGGCAACTGGTACGTGTGGCGGCGTCTGTTCCGGGACACCACGACGGGCCCGGGCGCGGTGCGCCGCACGGGCGCGGTGGTGATCGCCGGTGGCTGGGTGCTGACCGTCGGCGCGTTCGTCGCCGAGCGCGGCGGGGCTCCCTTCCGGCTCCAGCAGATCCTGGCCTGGCCCGGCTTCCTGTGGCTGGCCCTGTCGCTGTACCTGCTGCTGGCGGTGCTCGCCGGTGAGCTGGTGCGCCCGGTGCTGCGCCGGGTCCTGGAGCGGCGGGCGCGGACGGCACAGGAGGAGGCGGTGACCGTCCCCGCGCGGCCGGAGCCGATACCGGCCGGGCAGGGCGCGGGCCGGGGACCGGCCGCGGCGCCGGGCACCGAACCGGCGACACCCGACACCACGTCCGACGGCGTCGGCCCGTCCGAGAACCGCCCCGGCAGCACCCCCTCCGGCGCCCACCTGGCACCCGCCGCCCCCTCCGGCCCGTCCCGCCGCCTGTTCGTGTCCCGGGTCGTCGGCGGGGCCGCCGCGGCGGCGGCCGTGGGCACCGTCGGCTACGGCACGTACGGCGTGCTGCGCGGGCCGCGGGTCAAGCGGGTCACCGTGCCGCTCGCCAAGCTGCCGCGCGCCGCGCACGGTCTGCGCATCGCCGTGGTCAGCGACATTCACCTGGGCCCGGTCCTCGGCCGGGGCTTCGCGCAGAAGGTCGTCGACACGGTCAACGCCACCCAGCCCGACCTGATCGCCGTCGTCGGCGACCTGGTGGACGGCAGCGTGAAGGACCTCGGCCCGGCCGCCGCACCGCTGGCCCAGCTGACGGCCCGTCACGGCTCCTTCTTCGTCACCGGGAACCACGAGTACTTCTCCGGCGCCGAGCAGTGGGTCGAGGAGGTGCGCCGGCTCGGCCTGCGCCCGCTGGAGAACGACCGCACGGAACTGCCGTACTTCGACCTCGCGGGCGTCAACGACATCTCCGGCGAGGACCGGGGCCAGGGCCCCGACTACGCGAAGGCGCTCGGCGACCGCGACCGGACCCGCGCCTGCGTGCTCCTCGCCCACCAGCCGGTCATGATCCACGAGGCCGTCGAGCACGGCGTCGACCTCCAGCTGTCCGGCCACACGCACGGCGGCCAGCTCTGGCCGGGCAGCCTGATCGCGGGCGCCGCCAACCCGACCCTCGCCGGCCTGGACCGCTACGGCGACACCCAGCTCTACGTCAGCCGCGGCGCCGGCGCGTGGGGCCCGCCGACCCGTGTGGGCGCCCCGTCCGACATCACGGTGATCGAACTGGCGTCACGCCAGGCATGACGCGCGCGGCCACGGCGGCCCGGTGGGAGCGGGCGGCCGTCAGCCGACGCCGGCCGGGCGCCCGTCGTCGGCGGGTGCCTTCCTCTTCGCCGGGTCCGGCAGCGCCTTCGTCATGCCCGGCAGGAACTCCGTGAACAGCTCGTACACGTCGCGCACCAGGGGCCGCAGCACCCGGAAGCGGGCCAGGGCGACACCTCGCGCGGTGAGCCGGGCCCCGCGCTCGGCGAGCCGGTAGCTGCGCTCACGGCCCTCGGTGCGGTCGAAGATCCAGTACAGGCAGAGGCCCATCTGCGACAGCCACATCAACTCGGGCAGGATGTCTCGGAGTTCCTCCGGCACCTTGGTCTTGGCGCCGGCCAGCACCGACCGGTGCACGCTGATCGCCTCCGCGCGCGCGTGCTCCGACTCGGGGGAGAAGGGGCTGAGCGGGCTGTCCGGGTCGGCGGCGTTCTTGAAGAACTGCACCGCGAACTCGTGGTACGGCGTGGCGATGTCCAGCCACGCCTTCAGTACGCCCGCGAGCCGGGCCTCCAGATCGGTCTCCCGGTCCAGCACCTCGCGCACGGCCACCTGGTGCTCGGCGGCGATCCGGTCGTAGAACCCCTGGATCAGGTGTTCCTTGCCGTCGAAGTAGTAGTACGCGTTGCCGACGGAGACACCGGCCTCCTTGGCGATGGCCCGCATGGTCGTCCTGTCGTACCCGCGCTCCTGGAACAGCCGCATCGCCGTCTGCAGGATCAGGGCGCGGGTCTGCTCGGACTTGCTGGGTGCGGCCCCTTCGCCGGGGCCGTCGTTCTTCGCGGGCACGGGCACAGAGCCTAACGCCGCCACCGACGGCCCCGGACCCCGGTGCAGGACCCTGCGGCGCCTGCACCGCCGCGCCGCTCAGTCGTCGCCGCGGGCCTGCCCGGCCGCCAGGATCTCGGCCACGTCCAGGGTCACCTTGGCGCCGATGGAGTCGGGGAGGGTGACCTGCTGGCCGGGGGAGTGGAAGCGGTGCGTGGCGTAGTCGTCGCCGGACGGGTCGGTCAGGACGTGGACGCGCTGGTGCTTGCGGTCGACGACGACATAGACCGGGACCTTGGCCTCCGCGTAGGCGGCGACCTTGGTCTTGAGGTCGTTCTTCCAGTTGCTGGAGGTGACCTCCAGGACGAGGCGGAAGCAGACCGGGTCGTAGGAGTTGTTCTCGATGAGGTGGTCGTCGATGTCGGCTTCCACCACGGCGAGGTCGGGGATGGCGTAGTCCTCGCTGTCGGTGGGCAGCCAGAGGCCGATGCCCTGGAGTACTTCGGTCTCGCCGTCGTCAAGTCCCGCAGTGATGAAGGGACGCATGAGCTTGGTCAGGGCGCGGGCGTGCGGGACGTCCGGTGGCGGGGTCACGAGGAGCTGGCCTCCGATGATCTCGACGCGGTAGCCCGGAAGGCGGTCCATGAGGCGGTTCGCCTCCGCGATCAGCGGACGCTCGTCGTGGGACCGCTCGTCGTGGGACCGCTCGGCGGATGCTGCGGACATCGCGTGCCTCCTAGGGGCGGGTGTCGAGAGCATCATCGTAGGGCCGGGGACGCGTCCGCGTCCGTCCCGGCCGGCTTCACCCGATGGTGTGGCATATGCCAGAGGGCCCCGTGTCCAGCGGAAACGGGGCCCTCGTGGTCGTGCGGTGGTGCGTCTCAGAAGCGGCGCGTGATCAGCGCACGCTTCACCTCGGCGATCGCCTTGGTGACCTCGATACCGCGCGGGCAGGCGTCCGTGCAGTTGAAGGTCGTACGGCAGCGCCAGACGCCGTCCTTGTCGTTCAGGATCTCCAGGCGCTGCTCGCCGGCCTCGTCACGCGAGTCGAAGATGAAGCGGTGCGCGTTGACGATGGCCGCCGGGCCGAAGTACTGCCCGTCGTTCCAGAACACCGGGCACGACGTGGTGCAGGCGGCGCACAGGATGCACTTGGTCGTGTCGTCGAAGCGCTCGCGGTCCTCGGCGGACTGCAGCCGCTCGCGCGTCGGCTCGTTGGTGTCCTTCGTGATCAGGAAGGGCATCACGTCCCGGTACGCCTGGAAGAACGGCTCCATGTCCACGACCAGGTCCTTCAGGACCGTGAGGCCCTTGATGGGCTCGACCGTGATGGGCTTCTCGGGGTTGATGTCCTTGATCAGCGTCTTGCAGGCCAGGCGGTTCTTGCCGTTGATCCGCATGGCGTCCGAGCCGCAGATGCCGTGCGCGCAGGAGCGGCGGAACGTCAGCGTGCCGTCCAGGTCCCACTTGATCTTGTGCAGACCGTCGAGGACGCGTTCCTTGGGGTCGATCTCCAGCTGGAAGTCTTCCCAGGTCGCCTCCGCCGAGACCTCCGGGTTGAACCGGCGGACGCGGAACGTGACGGTGATGTAGGGGGAGTCGGCGAAACCGGGCTCGGGGGAACCGGCCGCGTCCGCCTTGTCCAGAACAGGGGTAGCCATCAGTACTTACGCTCCATCGGCTGGTAGCGGGTCTGGACGACCGGCTTGTAGTCCAGACGGACGGTCTCGGAGCCGTCGGCGCCGACCTCGCGGTACGCCATCGTGTGGCGCATGAAGTTGACGTCGTCGCGGTTCGGGTAGTCCTCGCGGTAGTGACCGCCGCGGGACTCCTTGCGGGCCAGCGCGGAGACGGCCATGACCTCGGCCAGGTCGAGCAGGTTGCCCAGCTCGATGGCCTCCAGCAGGTCGGTGTTGAACCGCTTGCCCTTGTCCTGGATGGCGACGTTCTTGTAGCGCTCGCGCAGCTCGGCGATCTTCTCGACCGCCGTCTTGATCGTCTGCTCGGTGCGGAACACCATGACGTTGGCGTCCATGGTCTCCTGCAGCTCCTTGCGGAGCTGGGCCACCCGCTCGTTGCCGGTGGAGGTGCGCAGCCGCTCGATCTGCTCGACGACGAGGGACTCCGGGTTCTCCGGCAGCTCCACGAAGTCGGCCTTCTGCGCGTACTCCGCCGCCGCGATGCCGGCCCGCTTGCCGAAGACGTTGATGTCCAGCAGCGAGTTGGTGCCCAGGCGGTTGGCGCCGTGCACGGAGACGCAGGCGACCTCGCCGGCCGCGTACAGGCCCGGCACGACGGTGGTGTTGTCCGCCAGGACCTCACCCTCGACGTTGGTCGGGATGCCGCCCATGGCGTAGTGCGCGGTGGGCTGGATCGGGATCGGGTCAGTGTAGGGCTCGATGCCGAGGTAGGTGCGCGCGAACTCCGTGATGTCGGGCAGCTTGGCGTCCAGCTGCTCCGGCGGGAGGTGGGTGAGGTCCAGGTAGACGTGGTCGCCCTCGGGACCGCAGCCGCGGCCCTCGCGGATCTCCGTGTAGATGGAGCGGGAGACGACGTCGCGGGAGGCGAGGTCCTTCATGACCGGCGCGTACTTCTCCATGAAGCGCTCGCCGTCCTTGTTGCGCAGGATGCCGCCCTCACCGCGGGCACCCTCGGTGAGCAGGATGCCCATGCGCCAGATGCCGGTCGGGTGGAACTGGAAGAACTCCATGTCCTCCAGCGGCAGCCCGCGGCGGTAGACGGCGGCCTGCCCGTCACCGGTCAGGGTGTGCGCGTTGGAGGTCACCTTGAAGAACTTGCCGGTGCCGCCGGACGCGTAGATCACGGACTTCGCCTGGAAGACGTGGATCTCGCCGGTCGCCAGCTCGTAGGCCACCACACCGGCGGACTTCTTGACGCCGTCGACCTCGGTGATCAGCTGGTCCAGGACGTAGAACTCGTTGAAGAACTCCACGCCGTGCTTGACGCAGTTCTGGTACAGCGTCTGGAGGATCATGTGGCCGGTGCGGTCGGCCGCGTAGCAGGACCGGCGGACCGGGGCCTCGCCGTGGTTGCGGCTGTGACCGCCGAAGCGGCGCTGGTCGATGGTGCCGTTCGGGGTCCGGTTGAACGGCAGGCCCATCTTCTCCAGGTCGAGGACGGAGTCGATGGCCTCCTTCGCCAGGATCTCGGCGGCGTCCTGGTCGACCAGGTAGTCACCGCCCTTGACCGTGTCGAAGGTGTGCCACTCCCAGTTGTCCTCCTCCACGTTGGCCAGCGCGGCGGCCATGCCGCCCTGCGCGGCGCCCGTGTGGGAGCGGGTGGGGTAGAGCTTGGTCAGCACGGCGGTGCGGCTGCGCTTGGTCGCCTCGATGGCGGCCCGCATACCGGCGCCACCGGCGCCGACGATGACGGTGTCGTACTTGTGTACCTTCATGAGTTTCGCAGCCCCGTGCCTAGCGGATGTTCGGGTCGAAGGTGAAGATCACCAGCGTGCCCAGCAGGATGGTGAACACCGTGGCGGTGTACAGCAGGCCCTTGAGCCACAGGCGGGTGTTCGGGCGCTCCGCGTAGTCGTTGATGACCGTGCGGAGGCCGTTCGCGCCGTGCAGCATCGCCAGCCACAGCATCAGCAGGTCCCAGACCTGCCAGAACGGCGAGGCCCAGCGGCCCGCGACGAACGCGAAGCCGATCTTGGAGACGCCGCCGTCCAGCACCAGCTGGATCAGCAGGTGGCCGATGACGAGGACGACCAGCACGACGCCGGACAGGCGCATGAAGAGCCAGGCGGCCAGCTCGAAGTTGCCCCGGGTGCTCTTCGGGGTCTTCTTGGTCCGCTTGCGCGGGGGCTCGATGACCGGCGCCGGGTTGTCGACGGAGTAGAGGGAGGCGCCCTCGACGGGGCCGATGCCCGAGGCGGTGGTTTCAGTCGTGGACATTGGCGTCAGCTCCCGAACAGTTCACGAGCGGCGTGGCCGAGCACGGGGTAGATCGCCCCGATCATCAGCACGACCCACAGGGCGACGACGGTCCAGAGCATCTGCTTCTGGTACCGGGCGCCCTTGACCCAGAAGTCGACGGCGATGACACGCAGGCCGTTGAGCGCGTGGAAGAGGATGGCGGCGACGAGGCCGTACTCCAGCAGCGCGACGATCGGCGTCTTGTACGTGGCCACGACGGTGTCGTAGGCCTCAGGGGACACCCGCACGAGAGCGGTGTCCAGCACGTGAACGAACAGGAAGAAGAAAATGAGGACGCCGGTGACTCGGTGAGCCACCCAGGACCACATTCCTTCCCGGCCGCGGTACAGCGTTCCAGCCGGCACGGAAGTTTCCTCCGGGAGCGGGGATTGGGGCCGCGCCGGCTTGTCTGTCGGTCGGGCCCGGCCGGGTACGGTCCACCGGCCCCCAGCATCGTAGCGAGGCGTCGGCGCGGGGCCTCGGCGGGGTCGTTGATGTGATCAAACTGGCACGCTTACGGGCTAGAGAGGCGGCATTCGGGATGGTGTGTCCCGTTGCGTTCCGGTCACGGAGCCGTCGGTGCTGTTCGTGGGCTTCTCCACGGCCCCCGCGGCGCCCTCAGCCGAGCGTGTCAGTGAGCCTGGCCCGGGCCAGACGGCGCAGCTCGTCCGCCGCCACCACGCGCTCCTCGTCGGGGTCGTTCGCCAATCGTGACCGGATCGAGTCCAGGATGCGGTCGAGGTGCTCGGCCTCGGGGACGCCGTCGAGGCAGAGGACGAAGGCGTGGCCGAACTTCTTCTCGTAGGCCGCGTGGGCCGCGTCCAGGGCCGTGTGGGCGGCGGAGTAGGTGTCCTCGGGGAGGGCGGGCAGGGTCTCCGCGGCCAGGGCCTCGGCGAGTTCCTTGGCGGACAGGTCGTAGGTCGCCTCGTCGGCGGCGGCCAGCAGGGCCGCCAGGTCGGGGTAGGGGCGGTGGCCGGTGATGCGCAGGGCCCAGCGCAGGCTGTGCAGGCAGGCCAGCAGGGCGCGCTCGGCGTCCTGTGCGGGAGCGGTGTTGAACCGCTCCAGCGGGGACGGGGTGCCGGGCGCGCCGCGGGACTGCGCGGGTATGGCGACTCGGCCGGGAAGGTCGGGTAGACGATGCGCAGGCAGCGTGGGTCCTCGTGGGCGTCGCGTGTGTGTCGGTGGAAGATGATGTGAGAGTTCTGACGACACGTTATCGAGTGAGTCCGACTCGTGTCCGATCGGTACCCCGAATTCACTCGAACGGCAGAGTTTGGGAACGGCTCGGCGACGCCCCTCACCCGAACGGGTCGTACGTTGGCGGAGTGAGTCGGCACAGGCAGCACACACAGCACGGGCGCCGCTCGGCGGCGCGGACGGTGAGGCGGCGGCGGATGCTGATCGCGGCGGTCGCCGCGGGAGCCCTGGTCGCCGCGTCCGGCGTGGCGCTCGGGATCTGGGCGACGTCGGACGGCGACGGCACCTCCGAGGGGGCGACGGCGGCGTCCTCCGCGGACCGTACCGGCGGCTCGGACGAGGCCGCCGGGACGGCCGGGCGGAGCCCGAGTCCGAGCCCCACGCGCTCCTACCCGCTGTCGCGGGCGCCGCGCACCATCCCCGCCGTCCGTGGGCACACCGCCGAGCGCGGCCCCGGATGGCGTCCCGCGAGGAGTCACCGGGTGGTCGTGGCCGATCCCGCGCTGGCCGACGAGGGGCGGCTGATAGCGGGCGAGCTGGGGCTGGCGTACGCGGGGGAGAAGGACGACCGGCGGGCCGGGGACCTGCGGCTGGAGCTGAACCGCGACGCGGGCGCGAACCCCGAGTCGTACACGATGACCGTGCGCGGCGGCCGGGTGACCGTCAGTGCGCCCGGCGAGGCGGGCGTGTTCTACGGCACCCGCACCCTCAAGCAGGAGATACGCGGGGCCGGCAGCGCCCCCGAGGGGGTGGTGCGCGACGAGCCGGCCAAGCAGCGGCGCGGGTTCATGCTGGACATGGCGCGCAAGCACTTCAGCGCCGGCTGGATCGAGGACCGGATCCGCGAACTCGGCGACCTGAAGTTCAACGAGATCGGCCTGCACTTCTCCGACGACCAGGGCTTCCGCATCGAGTCCGACTCGCACCCGGAGATCGTGTCGCCGGACCACCTGACCAAGGCGCAGGTCAAGAAGATCGTCGACCTGGCGGAGAGCCGGCACATCACGGTCGTCCCCGAGATCGACTCGCCCGGGCACCTCGGCGCGGTCATCGCCGCCCACCCGGACCTGCAGCTGCGCAACGCCGACGGTGGCGCGGTGCGCGGTGCCATCGACATCTCCAAGCCCGAGTCCGCCCGGATCGTCGACGACCTGCTGAACGAGTTCGCCGGACTCTTCCCCGGCGGGCAGTGGCACCTCGGCGGCGACGAGTACCAGGCACTGGTGGTGTCCGACCCCGAGGCATCCTTCCCGGGCCTGGCCGCCGCCGCGCGGGAGAAGTACGGCCCCGGAGCGACCGTGGAGGACCTGACCACCGGCTGGCTCAACGACCGGGCCGCCACCGTCCGCGCCCACGACCGCACGCCCCGCGCCTGGAACGACGGCTTCTTCCGCGACACCTCGGTGAAGGCCGACGAGGACATCCGCGTCGCCTACTGGACCGGCAAGGAGATCGGCGCCCGGCAGCCCGCCGAGTACCTGAGCGAGGGCCGCGAGGTCGTCAACTACAACGACGAGTTCCTCTACTACGTGCTCGGCGAGCCGCTGACGTTCGTCTATCCGACGGGGCAGCGGATCTACGAGCAGTGGAACCCGCGGGTGCTGCGCGGCACCACGGCCGTGTCCGAACGCCACGACGAGCAGATCCTCGGCGGTTCCCTCGCCGTCTGGTGCGACCTGCCCCGCTCCCAGACCGAGGAGCAGGTCGCGGCGGGGATACGGATGCCGCTGCGGGCGACCGTGCAGAAGCTGTGGGACCCGGACCGGCCGGAGCTGTCCTGGTCGGAGTTCCGCGCCCTGGCCGACCGGCTGGACTGACCGCCGACGGCCCGGCTGCCGCCCCGGGTCCCCGGAGCGGCGGCCGGCCGGCCGTTCCCGGTTCAGCCGGGCGGCGGCACCACCTGGCCGGAAATCACCCGTCCCGTCCGCCGGGCCGCCGTGGTGCGGGCCCGAGTGACACCTTCGGCCCGGCGCACGCAGTAAGGGGGGTGCGGGCTCCGTCGGGTACGGGGCCCGTGGCGGGGGCCTCGTCGGGGGCCTGGGACGACCCCAGAGGGAGGCGCGGATGAGCCTGGTGGAACTGATCGCGAAGGCGGATGAACGCGGGCTGGCGGCCAGCGGATTGGCTTGTTTGGACCGGTGCGTGCCGCTGCTGGGCGGTGACGACGAGGCGCTGCGGCCGCTGTGGGCGAGCCTCGCCGAGGACGCCGCCGACGGTGACTGGGCGGAGCGCCTGGAGCGGACCCGGGCCGACCTGGACACGGCGCCGGACGACGCGGACGAGGCGGCGGCGCTGGCCCGGCGGATGCTGGCCGACGCCCCCGCCGAACGGACCGCCGACGGCCTGCGGCAGTGGGCGGACGCCTGCTCGGTCGCCGCGCTGCGCATCCACCGCCTGCTGGACGGCCCCGCCGCCGACGGCGGGCCGGACCTGGAGGACGCCTGCCGCGAGGGCCGCACGGAGGGCGCCTCGCCGCTGCTCGCCGCCGAACTGCGCCGCCAGTGTGCGGTCCTGGAACTGCTCGCCGCCCACGGCCCGGCGGGCCTGCGCGGGGCGCTGGAGGTCTCCACGGAGGGCCGGCGGGTGCTCCGCGCGGCGGTGTCCCGCCGCAGCCGCAGGGACGCCTGACGTCCCGCGCCGCCGCCCGGGTCGTGTGACTGTCCTGCGATGGTCCTGCGCCGGTTGCGCGGAGTCGCCGATTCCGGGTGATGAAACGCTTCGTCCGGGCGCTCTTCAACATGTGACCACTGTGACGACACAGCAGGAGACCAGGCCCTCCGCCGCGACGAAGCCGGTGCGCTGGGCGGCGGACGCCGTGGCGGCGATGCGCGAAGGGGCACGGCTGCGCCTCGACTACTCGGCACGCAGTCTGTGGAGCGTCGACCGGATGATCGAGGACATACGCAGAGAATCGGCCCCGTACGCCGCCGTGGAGCTGGTGCTGCGCGGGTTCGGGGCCTACGCCGGCGAGGTGATCGCCCGTCAGACGGGCGGCGAGTGGTGGTCGGCCGGCGGCGACCACTGGGTCCGCACTCCCGACGGCCGCCTGTGGGATCCCATCGACGAGGCGCGGCGCTGCTACCAGGGCGACGGGTCGCTGCGGCTGCTGTGCCGGGACGCCTCGCAGGGCGGCACGGGCCAGGTCTGACGCGGGCGCCGTCCGCGACGAGACGGGAAACGGCCGGGGCCCCGCGCGGTGCGCGGGACCCCGGCCGTCGTCGTCACGGTGTCACGGCGTGAGCGTCTGCCCCAGCCGTACGTCCGCCGCCAGGCCGAGCGTGCTCCTGCTGACGGCGAAGGAGTCGGCGTAGCCGAGGCCGGAGCTGTTGCTCGGCACGTGGATGAGGATGCCGTCCCAGGTGTCCTCGCCGTCGCCGCCGAACGTCAGGTCCGCGCGGCCGAAGCCGGACGTGTCGGCCAGGGACACGGACGAGGAGAACCGGTCGCCGGACTCCGTGGCGCCGGGGACGCCGGAGGTGTCCTGGGAGACGAACCGCACGCCGGACGTGGACAGTCCGGAGGACGTTCCCCGCAGCAGGATCGCGGCGCCCGCGTCCTTGCGGCCGGTGCCGTCGCGGGTGAGGTCCTCGAGCGGGATGCCGGCCAGGACGTCCGCGTGGCCGTCGCCGTCGTAGTCGCCGGCCGACACCGAACTGCCCAGCGCGTCACCGGACTCGTTGGCGCCGGGGATGCCGGAGGTGTCCTGGTGGACGGTCCTCATCCCGGTCGTGGTGAACCCGGTCGAGGTGCCCAGGACCATGGTGATCTGACCGCCCTTGACCGTGCTGCCGGACTCGGAGCCGTAGGGCTGGCCGATGACGATGTCGTCGTAGCCGTTGTTGTTGAAGTCGCCGGCGGCGAGGGAGCGTCCGCCCTTCACCGAGATGACGCCCACCTTGGTCAGGCCGGACGCCGAGCCCGCGAAGCGGACGACGCGGCCGATGTTGCCGCTGTCACGGTAGTTGAGCGCGATGTCGGCGTAGCCGTCCCGGTTGAAGTCGCCGCTGGCGGCGTCCAGGTGGGAGACGGCGCCGGTGGAGGCGGTCAGCGTGCCGTACTTGGTGGCGCCGCCGGTGTGCCGGGCGTTCCAGTTGCCGCCCCGGCCGGTGCCGGCCGAGAACACGTCCGCCTTGCCGTCGCCGTTGAAGTCGCCGACGGCGACGGTGGAGCCGAGCTTGGCGCCGGTCATCGTGACCCCGCCGGTGGTGTACCCGAAGCCGGTGTTCAGCGCCGGGCCGTACATCACCACGACCGAACCGCGGTCGGCGTGGCCGCTGGTGTCGTCCTCGCCGGGGACGCCGATCGCGAGGTCGGCGTAGCCGTCGCCGTTGACGTCGCCCCAGGCGGTGGAGGTGCCGAAGCCGTCACCGGACTCGCTGGAGCCGGAGACGCCGGCGCTGTTCTGGGTGAGGGTCCTGGCGGCGGCCGTGACCGGGCCGTCGATCCCGCCCGGGATCACGGTGACGCTGCCGGCGCCGCTGCCCGCCCGCGGGGTGCCGGCGACCAGGTCGGCGAGGCCGTCCCGGTCGTGGTCGGAGGTGGCCAGGGCGTGCGAGATGCCCGGGGCCTTGGCGACCGTGGCGATCCGGGACAGCTGCGGGTACAGGTTCGCGCCGGGGCACGCGGTGTAGTTGGTGTCGCGGTGGCCGAAGACCCGCGGCAGGGTGACCGACTCACCCTTGTCGATCTTGTTGCCGCTGACGCCGGCCTCGGTGCCGGAGGTCATCGTGACCTTGCCGGTCGGGTCGATGCCGTACATGCCGAACTTCCAGGCGACGATCCGGGCGATCGAGTCCATCGCGGCCCGGCTCGGCTTGGCGCTCTCGAAGTTGCCGAGGTACGAGATGCCGACGGTGTCGGTGTTGAAGCCGACGTCGTGCGCGCCGACCACCGGCAGGTCCATGCCGCCGCTGCGGCCCTCGAAGATCTGGCCGCAGCGGTCGACGACGAAGTTGTAGCCGATGTCGAAGTAGCCGCGCGCGAAGTGCTCCTGCTGGATGGAGCGCATCCGGGCGCGCGAACTGGCGCAGGACACGCCGTTGTCGCTGTCGACGCCGGTGTGGTGGATGACGGCGGCCTTGATCTCGGTGCCGTAGCTCGGGGTGCCGTCGTAGTCCGTGGAGGCGCCCCACTCGGCCTGGGAGAGGATCGGGGGCTTCACGACCGTCGAGGGGCGGGGCTCGGGGACGGTGGGCGTCGGGGAGGGTGACGCGGTCTCCGTGGCGGTCTCCGACGGGGTTCCGGTCGGCGTCGGGGACGCCGTGTCCGTGGCCGGGTCGGTGGGCGCGGCGGTCTCCGTCGCGGGCGGCGACGCCGGGTCGGTGGTCTGCGTCTCCGCCGGCGCGGGGGCCGACGGGTCCGTGGTCTGCGCCGTGAACGCGGCCGGCTCCATGCCGGCCGTCGCCGGCGACCCCTCGGGGTCGGTGCCCGGGTCGAGCAGCCTGACGTCCATCCCGGCCGGCTGGCGGCCCGCCTGGCTGCCGTCGGCGTTCACCAGGCGCACCTCGACGCCGTCGGCGTCACCGGTCCACACCGAGGCCGTGCCGCCGCGCACCGCCGCGCGCTCGCCCTCCGCGCCGTCCGCCTGGTTCGCCTCGTCCTCCAGCTGCTGCCAGTCGGACCACTCGCCGGTCCTGAGGTCCCGGGTGCGCACCTCGGGCGTGCCCTTGGCCTCGGCCTCGGGGTCGTTCCAGGTCAGCAGGACCGCGCTGAAACGTTCGGTGGTCCGGCGGTCCAGGCCGCGGCGGCCACCGCCGCGGTCCTGCAGCTTCAGCGTGTGCACGCTCGGCTTGCGGGACTTCTCCGCGGCGGCGGACGGCCCGGACGGCGGCCCGGCCACCGCGTACGTGACGACGCCTGCGCCGCTCAGCACCACGGCTCCGACGGTCAGCCACGCCCGCCGTCTCAGGCTCAGCGGTTTGTATGCACGGGTCCTGCGAGGACTCACAACCCCACCCTTGGAAAAGGAACACGGACGCCGCCCGGCACACGGGCGGCACTCACTCAGCGCCAAGGGATGGCCAAACGTCACTGGTGAAGGTCACCGGATCCGCGCATCGGCCGAGGTGCCTTCACGGACGTTCGAGACGTCGAAAGGTTGTACGGGAGCTGTGATTTCCCTGTGTGGTCATCGCCACGTCCGTGACCCGTGATGTTCCGGGTCCGGCAGCCGCTTGGTCTGCCGGGGAACGCGTGCCGGTTCCCGGCAGACCAACCGGAGGGGGCGGTTTCGATGACGGGGGCGGACGAACGGTTTCCGGACGCGGGACAGATGCGGCCGTACGCGGCGGCCTTCGTCGCCAGGGTGACCGCCCGCAACAGGCTTCCCCTCAACTACTCCGTGGCCAGCCTGCGCCTCGTCGACGCCCTGGTCGACGGGCTGCGCAAGGGCGGCGCGGACCGCGAGCGGGTGCGCGGGACGCTGTTCGGGCTCGGCGCCTACGTCGGCGAGGTGCTCGTGCGGCGCGCGGGCGGCGCGTGGGTGGACTTCGACGAGGAGCAGCGCGCCTACTTCGGCCAGCCGGTCGGCATCCGGATGCCGGACGGCCGGATCTGGAACCCGGTCGGCAAGGTGCACAACCGGTTCCTGGCGGGCGGCCCGCAGGAGTCGCTCCAGACCTTCTATCTGGTGCTGCACGGCAGGGCCCGCAGGGTCGTCGTCTGACGGCCCTACGGGACCCACGGTGTGAAGATCACCGCGCCGGGAGAGTGCCGTCCGGGCCCCTTCTCCTGTGCAGCAAGGGGCGTCTGACGAGCTGTGACACTTTTGTGGCGCCGGACGCTGATGACCGTGGGGGTGTGGGCGGCGTTCGGACGTGCCCGCACCGGACGAGAGCGAGGCGCTAGGCGCTCGGACGGACGAGGACAGTTCTTGGGCCACGGAAGGGAACCCCGCCGCGCACAGGCGTACGACGGGGAACTGGGCGCGGCCGTCGCGCGGGCCCAGAAGGGGGACGAGGCCGCCTTCGCCGTGGCCTACCGGCTCGTGCAGCCGGGACTTCTGGCCTACGTGCGGGGGCTGGTCGGGGACGACGCCGAGGACGTGATGTCGGACGCCTGGCTGGAGATCGCCCGCGACCTGGGACGGTTCAAGGGCGACGGGGCAGGGTTCCGGGGCTGGACGGCGACCATCGCGCGGCACCGGGCGCTGGACCACCTGCGCCGCCAGCGGGTCAGGCCCCGCCCGTCCGCGCTGGAGCAGGACGTCCTGGACCTGCCCGGCCCGCAGAGCACCCACGACCAGGCCATGGAGGCCATGTCCACCGAGTACGCCCTGGAACTGGTCGGCGGACTCCCGCGCGACCAGGCCGAGGCCGTGCTGCTGCGCGTCGTCGTGGGCCTCGACGGCCCGGCCGCGGCCCGCGTCCTCGGCAAGCGCCCGGGCGCCGTACGGACGGCCGCGTACCGGGGTCTGAAGCGCCTCGCCAAGCAGCTCGGCGTCGAGAGTGTGACGGATGAGGCGTCGCAGACGCTGGGTGAGTCGAAGTGAACGTCGGCCGGGACGGCGTACCCGGCGGGCCGCGCGACGACGCGCGAGGCGGCCCACGACGGCCCTCCGGGGCCCGTGGCTGATCAGGCACGGCGGCCCCTCGGGGCCCGTGGCTGAACAGTCCGGACATGCGGAACGTATCGATACGTATCCGTCCGTCCGGGCGGAGCCGCCCCGCGGAGGGACGCGCGGGCGCGGCGGGCCGTGTGCATCAAGTGGATCGAGCAGGGACGTGAACGGACATGGGTGAACGGCAGAGCGACGGCGGGCCGGCCGGCCGTCGGCGTGTGCACCCTGAGGGCGCCCCGCCCTCGCACGGCGGGGCGGGCTCCGTTCTCGGCCGCCGCGCCGTCGACACCGCCGACCTGGAGGCGCTGCTCGCCGCCGCCCTGATCCGTCACGACGTGGACGCCGACGCCGAGCAGCGGGCCGTCGCCGCGTTCGTCCAGGCGCGGGAGGCGGGCGCGCACCGGGCGCGCTCGCGGCGCGGCGACGACTGGCGGGTCCGCCGGGGCCGGCTCGGACGCCACTCGCTGCGGGCGACCCTCTCCGCGGTGTTCGCCGGACTCACCCTGAGCGGGGTCGCCGTCGCCGGCATCGGCGTCGTCGGCTCCTCCTCGGACGGCCCGGCGGAGGACGACAGGCCCACGCACGTCCCATCGGACGGCACCACGCCGTCGGCCGGTCAGTCCGCCGGCCAGTCCGCCGGCCCGGGGCGCCTGCCCGGCGCCGCCGACGCCACCGAGGCGCACTGCCGTGCCTACGAACAGGTCGAAGGGCGCGGCGAGGCGATGGAGGCGACCGCCTGGCAGTGGCTCGTCCAGGAGGCGGGCGGCGCGGCGAAGGTCGACGCCTACTGCGCCGGGCGACTGGGCACGGCCACGGCCGAGCCGAGCCCCGAGAACACCGGGACGCACCCGTCCGAAAGCGCCGGAGAGCCGGGCCGGCCCGAAGGCGGTCCCACGGGCGGGGTCGGCGGCAGCGCCTCGGCCGGGGCCGGCGGTGCCTCCGCCGGCGCGTCGGCCGGTGTGTCCGGCGGCGTCGGCGGCGTGTCGGGCAATGCCTCGGCCGGTGCGGGCGGCGCCTCGGCGGGGTCCGGGGGCGCCTCCGCCGGTGCGGGCGGCAGCGCGGCCGGTGCGGTCGCGGACGCCGGAGTGACGGCCGGCAAGCAGGGCGCCAGGAACCCGTAACGTACCCCTGTGACACCTTTGACCGGGGAAGCCGGGGAAGACGGGGAACTCCGCGCTGCTGCACGCGCCCGTGGCGCTGCTGCCGTGGCAACGGCCGGGGCCGCCACCCCCCACAGGAGAGGCCCCGGCCGTCGCGCGGCACGGGCCGCGCGGCGACCCGTACTTCCTACAGCGTCAGGGGTGCATTTTCTGTCACACCATCCTGTGTCACGGGTTAGTTGCATCTTGGACGGACATGGACGGCGAGCGGTTTCGCGTCGTAACGTGCCTTTCGCGCCAGGCCGCCCGGGACAAACAGCCACAACATCCTCCCGCGGCCTAGAGACCGCAACCACCAATTGAGCAACCACGACGGCGAACAACCCGGTGCGCGAGAACCGCACCGGCAAGGCGCAGAAGGGCGCGCGCGGTGCTGGGGGACGACGCGGAGCTGACCGCCGCGGTGCGTGCGGCACAGGACGGGGACGAGACCGCGTTCCGGACTGTGTACCGTGCCGTGCACCCGCGGCTGCTGGGATACGTGAGGACACTGGTCGGCGAGCCCGACGCGGAGGACGTGGCCTCCGAGGCGTGGCTCCAGATAGCCCGGGACCTGGAGCGGTTCACCGGCGACGCGGACCGCTTCCGCGGCTGGGCCGCCCGCATAGCCCGCAACCGGGCGCTGGACCACATCCGCATGCGCGGGCGCCGTCCCGCGATCGGCGGTGACGAGACCGAACTCACCGGACGGGCCGCCGAGTCCGACACCGCCATCGAGGCCATGGAGGCGCTGGCCACCGACAGCGCGTTCTCCCTCATCGCCCGGCTGCCGCAGGACCAGGCGGAGGCCGTCGTCCTGCGTGTGGTGGTGGGCCTCGACGCCAAGACCGCCGCCGAGACGCTCGGCAAGCGGCCGGGCGCCGTGCGGACGGCCGCCCACCGGGGTCTGAAGCGGCTCGCCGAACTGCTCGGCGAGGACCCGGACGCGCGTTCCGGATCCGCAGGTGTGCTCGACGCACTACCGTCCCAGAGAGAACCACGCCGTCGTACGGTGACGTCCGCGAGAGTGACGCAGATGCGAGCGCGGACGCAGAAGGACATGTGATGGCCGACGAGCAGAACAGGTGGCTGGACCGCGGGACGGCGGAGCGTTTGCTGAGCGGAGAGCCTCCCGAGGCTGCCGATCCCGCCGCCCGTGACCAGGCCGAACGGCTCGCCGGAACACTCCGCGCGCTCTCCGCACCCCAGCCCTCGGCCGACGAGGAACTCCCCGGCGAGGCGGCCGCGCTGGCCGCCTTCCGCGCGGCGCGCGCCGAGGGCGCGGGAGCCGTCGAGGACGCCGGTGCCGGTGCCGGGAAGCGGCGCCTCGGCCTCGGTGCGCTCCGCGTCCGCGGCCCGCGCGGTGAGCGTTCCGCAACCGCCGCGGGGTCGCGTCGCGCGCGTCCGCTGAGCGTCGGCCTCGCCGCCGCGCTGGTGGCCGGCGTGGTCGGCGGCGCCGCGGCCCTCACCGGAACGGGCATGCTGCCCACCCCGTCCGACAGCTCACCGTCGGCCTCCGCCACCGGTAGGCACGCCGAACGTCCGCTGCTGTCACCGTCGCCCGGGCAGGGCGACCCGTCCGGGGGTCCGCACGGCGGCACCTCCGGCACGGGACGGGACGGGGCTCAGGCGTCGGGCAGGCCCGGCGCGGACCCGGACGGACCGGGGGCGCTGTCCGGACGCGACGCGGAGCGGATCGCCGCGGCCTGCCGCGCACTGCGCGACGGCAGGGAACCCGACGACGAGCGCCGGCGCCTCGTCGAGCGCGCGGCGGGCGGCTCCTCCCGCGTCGGCGCCTACTGCGCGGACGTGCTCGCCGCGGACGGTGCGGGCGGCACCGGGTCCACGGGCGGCGAGGGGGCCGGCGAGGGCGCCGGAAAGGGCGACGGCCGGGACGGCGGTGACGGCGGGGGCCGCAACAGCGGCGGCTCCAACGGCGGCAGCGGCGGGGGCGCCACGGGCAACCAGGGCGCCACGGGCAACCAGGGCGCCACGGGCAACCAGGGTGTCGAGGGGAACCCGGGCGGTCGGGGCAGCGGGTCGAGCCACGGGAACAGCGGGAGTGCTGCGCAGGGAACGGAGAGCGGCCAGTCCGCCCGAAGCACCCAGGGCACTGAGAGCAGCGAGAGCAGTGAGAGCAACCAGGGCGACCAGAGCGTCCGAACCAGCCAGGCGACCCGGGACAGCCAGGGCAACGAGGGCTGAAACCGTCCCGGAACCCGCCTCCGACCAGCACTTTTGGTGACCGCTGAAATTTTCTCGCCGACGGGTGTGACACTTTTGGCGCCCTGGGCGCAGTAATCAGTGAGCCGACTGGTCATCGGCCGTCGCACGGAGCCGGGGTTCCCCCCGTACCCGCGGCTCGTGCACCTGGCGCGGGCGGGACACGTTCCCCCGGTCCCGCCCGCGCCCTTTCTCCCTCGCTCTTCCTCACCAGTGCACGACGACCTTGTCGCCGTTCCGCACCTGCTCGAACAGCCGCGCGATCGCCGCCTCGTCCCGCACGTTCACGCACCCGTGCGAGGCACCCGCGTATCCCCGGGCGGCGAAGTCGGCCGAGTAGTGCACGGCCTGGCCGCCGCTGAAGAACATCGCGTACGGCATGGGCGAGTCATAGAGCGTGGACACGTGGTCCCGGGACTTCCAGTAGACCTTGAACACACCCTCGCGGGTCGGTGTGAACTCCGAACCGAAACGGACCGGCATCGTCGACACCGTCCGCCCGTCGATCATCCAGCGCAGGGTGCGGCTCGTCTTGCTGATGCACAGCACCCGTCCGGTCCGGCAGCGCGCGTCGGGCGCGTCGGCCGGCTGGCCGCCCATCAGATACAGCTCCCAGCGGCCCGGTTCGCGCGTCATCCCGAGCAGCCGCTGCCACGTGACGGTGTCGGTCCTCCCGGTCACCGGCAGCCCGCGCTTGCCCTGGAAGCCGCGGACCGCCTTCTCCGTCAGCTCGTCGTACGTCCCCGTCGGCCCGTGGAAGATCCAGGCGACCTGGCGCAGCCGCGCCTGGAGTTCGCGGATGTCGCGCCCGGAGTCGCCGCGGGACCACAGCACGCGCGCCGGCCGCGGCGCCGGCGGCGTGACCGCGGTGGCCGGGCCGCGTCCGGCACCGGGCGCCCGCGACGTCGGCGCGGACGGCGGTGACGGCGTGCGGTCCGGCACCTCGATGCGCACCGGCGACCCGGGCCTCCCGTCCGCGCCGGCCGGCTGCACTTTGCAGCCGGTCGCGCAGCCCGCCAGGACCGCGGCCGCCGCCAGAGCGGCGACACCCTTCCCCACCGTGACCCTGCTCCCCACACCAGCCCCCTCGTCGCACCGGACACGTCCGCTCGTCACCTCGGATGTACCCAGGAGGTGACCGCCGCCGAACAACGGGGCAAGGTGGTGAGTGACCGAAGACGACCGCCGAGGTGGGCGCTGTGAGCGGAGTCCCACCGAAGCTGTGAGGAAGGTCCCAGCCCGCGCCGCTCCACCGGGCCGCGCGCACCGATACAGTCCCTCGAAGGATCGGCCGGTACTGGTGGGTGAGCGACGGGTCACGGGCGATCGAGTCGAGCAACACCGCTCAGCGGGAGGCATCACACCATGGCGCGCGAGTCGGAGTCCGGACTGCCCGTCGAACCGGTCTACGGACCCGGGGACCTGGAGGGCTGGGACCCGGCCCAGAAGCTGGGCGAGCCGGGGCAGTACCCGTTCACACGAGGCGTGTACCCGACCATGTACACCGGCCGTCCCTGGACGATGCGGCAGTACGCCGGTTTCGGCACGGCGACCGAGTCCAACGCCCGTTACAAGCAGTTGATCGCCAACGGCACCATGGGCCTGTCGGTCGCGTTCGACCTGCCCACCCAGATGGGCCACGACTCCGACGCGCCGATCGCGCACGGCGAGGTCGGCAAGGTCGGCGTGGCCGTCGACTCGATCGACGACATGCGGGTGCTGTTCGGCGGCATCCCGCTGGACAAGGTGTCCACGTCGATGACGATCAACGCGCCGGCCGCCCTGCTGCTGCTCCTGTACCAACTGGTCGCCGAGGAACAGGGCGTTCCCGCCGACAAGCTCACCGGCACGATCCAGAACGACGTGCTGAAGGAGTACATCGCCCGCGGCACGTACATCTTCCCGCCGAAGCCGTCGCTGCGGCTGATCGCCGACATCTTCAAGTACTGCCGCGCCGAGATCCCGAAGTGGAACACCATCTCGATCTCCGGCTACCACATGGCCGAGGCCGGCGCGTCGCCCGCGCAGGAGATCGCCTTCACCCTCGCCGACGGCATCGAGTACGTCCGCACGGCGGTCGCCGCCGGCATGGACGTGGACGACTTCGCCCCGCGCCTGTCGTTCTTCTTCGTCGCCCGTACGACCATCCTCGAGGAGGTCGCCAAGTTCCGTGCCGCGCGCCGGATCTGGGCCCGGGTGATGAAGGAGGAGTTCGGCGCGAAGAACCCCAAGTCGCTGATGCTGCGCTTCCACACGCAGACGGCCGGCGTGCAGCTGACGGCGCAGCAGCCGGAGGTGAACCTGGTCCGCGTCGCCGTCCAGGGCCTCGCCGCGGTCCTCGGCGGCACCCAGTCCCTGCACACCAACTCCTTCGACGAGGCGATCGCCCTGCCGACGGACAAGTCCGCCCGGCTCGCCCTGCGCACCCAGCAGGTCCTCGCCTACGAGACGGACGTGACGGCGACGGTCGACCCCTTCGCGGGCTCCTACGTCATCGAGAAGATGACCGACGACGTCGAGGCCGCCGCGCTGGAGCTGATGCGGAAGGTCGAGGACCTCGGCGGCGCCGTCAACGCCATCGAGCACGGCTTCCAGAAGAACGAGATCGAGCGCTCCGCCTACCGCATCGCCCAGGAGACCGACTCCGGCGAGCGGGTCGTGGTCGGCGTCAACCGCTTCCAGCTCGACGAGGAGGAGCCGTACGAGCCCCTGCGCGTCGACCCCGCCATCGAGGCGCAGCAGGCCGAACGCCTCGCCAGGCTCCGCGCGGAGCGCGACCAGCCGGCCGTCGACGCGGCCCTGGCCGAGCTGAAGAAGGCCGCCGAGGGCGAGGACAACGTCCTCTACCCGATGAAGGAGGCCCTGCGCGCCCGCGCCACCGTCGGCGAGGTCTGCAACGCCCTGCGCGAGGTCTGGGGCACGTACGTGCCGTCGGACGCCTTCTGACGGTCCGTTCTCCCACCGGTCGGGACCCCGAGGACGGGCGGCGTCGCCGCGTGCGACACTCCTGTCATGTTCGGCGTCATCGACCTTCCCACCTATCTCGCGGGCCTGGTCCTCATCGTTCTGCTGCCCGGCCCCAACTCGCTGTACGTCCTGTCCGTCGCGGCGCGGCGCGGCGTGCGCGACGGGTACCGGGCCGCGGCCGGGGTGCTGTGCGGCGACACCGTGCTGATGACACTGTCGGCGGCCGGCGTCGCCTCACTGCTGCAGGCGAACGCCGTGCTGTTCGGGATCGTCAAGTACGCGGGCGCCGGCTATCTGACGTGGCTCGCCGTCGGCATGCTGCGGGCCGCCTTGAGCATGTGGCGGACCCGGCGGGAGAAGGACGTCGCCGGCGGCGTGGCCGAGGTCGCGCCCGGTGAGCGCCCGTACCGCCGGGCCCTGGTCGTCAGCCTCCTCAACCCCAAGGCGATCCTGTTCTTCGTCGCCTTCTTCGTGCAGTTCGTCGACCCGGCCTACGCCTACCCGGCGCTGTCCTTCGTCGTCCTCGGCACCCTCGCCCAGATCGCCAGCGTGCTCTACCTCAGCGCGCTGATCTTCGGCGGCACCCGGCTCGCCGCGGCCTTCCGCCGCCGCCGTCGCCTGTCGGCGGGGGCCACCTCGGCGGCGGGCGTCCTGTTCCTGGGCTTCGCGGCGAAGCTGACGCTGGCCGCCTGACTCCGCTCACCTCCCGGACCGGGCCGACCGGCCCGGTCCGGTCAGCGAGGAGTGGTGAGCAGGGTGCGGAGTTTCGGGGTCAGGGGCTTTTCGACCCAGCGGTGCAGCACCCAGGCGAGCAGGAGCATCGCGGCGGCCGTCAGGACGAAGGTCTCCGCCGACGCCAGGCCGAGGCCGCGGTGCAGGGCGTGGATCACCACCCAGCCCAGGTGCTCGTGGACCAGGTAGAACGGGTACGTCAGCGCGCCCGCCACCGTCAGCCAGCGCCAGTCGGCCCACTGCAGCAGGCCCAGCGCGATCGCGGCGACCGCGGCGAAGCCCAGCGCCACCACAAGCACGATCCCGAACGACGTCCGGTTCGAGAAGGCGTCCGCGCTGGGCGCGTGCCACAGGCCCCGGACCGCCTGGTGCTGGCCGATCAGGAAGCTCACGCCCACGATGCCCCACGCGTGGACGTCCCGCCGGTCGCGGTGGACGAGGTACAGGCCGATGCCGCCGACGAAGAACGGCGCGTACTCGGGCATCAGCACCAGGTCCAGCAGCGGCTCGTCGGCGCCCTGCGCGATCGCCGCCGCGAGCGTCCACAGCGCGCAGAACAGGATCACGCGCCGGCGGTTCGCGCCCGGCAGCACCACGCACAGCGCGAACAGCGCGTAGAAGCGGATCTCCGCCCACAGCGTCCAGCACACGCCCAGCACCCGGTCCGCGCCGAGCGGCTGCTGAAGCATCGTCAGGTTCACCAGCGCGTCGCTCGGCGACACCGCGTCGTAGGCGACCACCGGCAGCGCGAACACCGCCGTCACCAGCAGCACCGCCACCCAGTAGGCGGGCAGCAGCCGCGCCGCGCGGGAGGCGAAGAACGACCTGAGCGGCCGGCCCCAGCCGCTCATGCAGATCACGAACCCGCTGATCACGAAGAAGACCTGCACGCCCAGGCAGCCGTAGGCGAAGTACTCGTGCAGCGTGGGGAACTGCCGCTCGGGCGAGCTGCCCCACGCCGCACTGACGTCGCCGCCGCGACCGCCGTAGTGGTACGCCGCCACCATCAGCGCGGCCAGCAGCCGCAACCCGTCCAGGGCGCGCAGGCGCCCGCCGGCGCCCGCGGAACGGGGCGGGGCGGCGGCGTCCGGCGCTGCGGGCGTCGTGGGCGTTGCGGGCGGCGTGGCGGGGGCCGGGGGCTGCGCCGGGCCGAGGGTCGTCTCGGTCATGCTGCTGTGCACGTCTTTCGTACCGCGTGTGGTCAGGAGGCCCGCAGGAACGCCGACAGCGCCGCCTTGCCGAGGTAGGTGAAGCGGGTGTCGCCCGTGAGGTGCTTGTCCAGCGCCTCCTTGATGCCCGGCCACTTCGGGTCGCCGAAGTCGTCCAGGACGACGATCCCGCCCGGGGCGGCGATCTGCTCCGCCCACTCCAGGTCCTTGGCGACGCCCTCCGCCGAGTGGTCGCCGTCGACGACGATCACGCCGTAGCGGCGGTCCGAGACGGCGGCGCGGGTCTCCGGGTCCTCGGAGAAGCCCCGCTGGATCCGGGCCGCCGCACCCGCCGGGCCGGCCAGCGCGAGGTTGGTGCGCACCGCCCGCTCGTCGACCGGGGTGCCCGTGGGGTCGGAGCGCTGCGGGGTGCCGGGCTGGAGCTGCACACCGGCGAACGGGTCGACGATCGTCACGTTCGGGCTGCGGCCGTCGCGCTCCATCATCCGGATCAGCCCGGTGGAGAACATGCCGTACAGCGTGCCGATCTCCAGGATCTCGTCGTTCGGCGGGTCGAGCAGCGGGATGGTGCCGAGCTTGCCGCAGATGTTCATGGTGCCGCCGGCGATCCGGCCGACCCCGAGCGACTCCAGCCCGATCAGCAGCCGGTACGCGGAGGCGACGTTGCGGACGGCCGCCTCCCGGTCCCCGGCCAGCTCAGCCACCTCGGACTGCAGACGGCTCAGCGGGCCGGGGCTCACGATCCTGGACAGGCCGCGGCCGCCGGGGCCGAGCAGCAGGTCGAGGGTGAGCTGCTGGCGCTTGACCGCCTCGGCGGTCTCCCGGAGTGCCTTGCCGCTCGCCGCGTCCGCGGCGGCCACCGAGCGGAGCCGCCGTTCGATGCGCTGGTCGATGAGGTCGGCGACCGGCCGCAGCAGCCGCCGGGAGACCGAACTGGTGAGCAGGGAGCGGGTGTTCATGGATCCGGAGACCTCAATCCGTCGGGAGCTCGGTGTGAGTGATGTGGCTCGCGGGTTGAGGACAGGCTAGGCGGGAGGCGGCGCGGCGGGAGGGATGCGGAGTTGAGCGAAGTGCGAACAGCCGGCGAACTCCGCATGGAGGACGCACGGCTTCCGGGTGCGCGCTCCCGGGTCAGCCGAGCAGCCGCCGCAGGTTCAGCCGCCCCCACAGCAGACTGCTGGCGAACGACAGCACCATGACCGTGGCGACCAGGACCACCAGCAGCAGCCCCGCCGCCGGAGCGCTCAGGTCCGGCGAGACGAAGCGCGTGACGATCTCCTCCACGAACAGCACGTGCACCAGGTACGCGCCGAGCGCCGCGTTGGCCAGCGTGCGCACCCGGGGCCGCCACTTCTCGGGCACCCGGACCCGCGAGACCAGCAGCAGCACGCAGACGCTCATCACGGCGACGAACAGGTGCGCGTTCGGCATCACGTAATGGATCTGCGTGTTGTACCAGAGCGCCCCGACCATGGTGAGCGGCAGCAGCATCAGCGGCAGGCGCCGGCGCACGGCTTCGGCGGGCAGGGCGAACAAAAGGGCGCCGCCGACCGCGTACACCAGCGAGTAGGTGCCGAAGCCCCAGGCGACCGTGGGCAGGTCGCGGCCGGTGACCTCGGTGACCGTGGTCATGACGCTGGGCAGGACCGCGATGCCGAGCAGTGCCGCGCCCAGTCCCCACGGCCGCTTCCCCGCCTTGATCAGCATCGCGAAGGCGAGCAGCGCGATGATCGGGATGTAGGCGTACATGAACCACAGGTGGTAGGCGGGCTGCACGGAGCCGAACAGGGAGTCCGCGGCCAGCTCGGTCATGGGCCGCTCGTTGCGGTCCCGCAGCCAGGCCCACGCCAGGTAGACGGCCGTCCACGCGAACATCGGGACGATGTTGCGGACGATCCGCTGCCACATCCGGGCGCTGTCCCGCGGCGGCGCGCCCACCAGGACGGCCCAGCCGGCGATGGCGAAGTACATCGGAACGGCGAACGGGTTGACCGCCTCGGCCACGTGCCCCGCCCAGTACGCCCCCGCGCCGTTCTCCGGGTCGTTGCCGGTGGCGCGGATGAACTGGGCGCCCACGTGCCCCAGCATGATGGTCGCGGAGCAGATCAGCCGCATCAGGTCGATGTCGAAGCGGTGTTCCCGCGGCGCGGCGGTCTGCCCGGAAGGGGCGCTGCCCTTTTGCTGTGGCAGGCGTACGGCGATGTCGTTCGGCACCGCGCAACTCTCAGCCCGTTCGGTGTACGGGAGTTGAAGAAAGGGTGGAACCTCCGTGGCCGGTGGGTCTCGGTTGGGGCAGTGGTGCCGACGGGGCGGCCGGGTGCGGTGGGTCGCCGACCGTACCGGATCGCCGGCCCCGGCGTGACCGCGCTCTCCCGCCCGGCCGCCGACCGTACCCGATCACCGCCCGCGCCCGGCAGCCCCCCGTACCGGGAACCCCTTCCGGACCGGCCGCCGCCCGTCAGCCCGTCCGGACCGGCAGCTTCTCCGGACCGGCAGCTTCTCCGGACCGGCAGCCCTTCCGCACCGGCGGCTCCTCCGGACTGGCCGTCGCCCGTCAGCCCTTCCGCACCGTCAGCCCTTCCGGACCGGCAGCCCTTCCGGACCGTCAGCTCCTCCGGACCGGCAGCTCTTCCGGACCGGCCGCCGCCCGTCAGCCCCTCCGCACCGGCAGCCTTCCGGACCGTCAGCTTCTCCGGACCGGCAGCTTCTCCGGACCGGCAGCTTCTCCGGACCGTCAGCTCTTCCGCACCGGCCGTCGCCCGTCAGCCCTTGCGGCCGCGCCGCACCACCCGGCCCACCCGGCGCTTGGCCCGGCCCACCCGGATCCTGGCGCGCGAGCGCGGACGGCTGCCGGGCAGTCCCAGCTCGGCCAGCCGCAGTTCGGGGAAGTAGTAGCCGGGGGCGTCGGCCAGGTGGGCGCGCAGCCAGTCCGCCGTCGAATCCCGCAGCCGCGCGTACGTCTTTGGCTGCATGCAGAAGCCGATCGCCCGCACCAGCGGCGCCAGCGTCGCGGGCGCCGGGCCGACGAGCGCCGGGGTCTCGGCGCGCTCCAGGTCCGGCACCATGTGGTCGATCACCGCGAGCGGCACCCGGTTGCTGTTCGGATAGGGCTTGAGGCGCCCCATCACCAGCGCGGTCCCGACCCGGGCGACGGGCACGTCGTAGTACGCGGAGGCCGTCACCATCGCCGTGGAGAAGCAGCCGGCGACGAGCGCGGGACGGCAGTGGTGGTACAGCGTCTCCGCGAGCAGCGGCGCGTCCAGCACGGTGAGCTTCACGCCCGCGTCCGCCGCCGCCTTGCTCAGCGCCGCCGAGTAGCCGGCCGGGGCCGTCGGATGCGGCTTGAAGACGATGGACCGGTGCCCGGCGCGCACCGCCCCGGTCAGCATCCGGACGTGGAGGTCCTCCTCCTCCTTCGCGCTCAGGATGTTGATCGCCGCCAGGTACTGGCCGAGCAGCACGGCCGTCGGCTCCTCGGCCAGCACCGGCGCCAGCCGCGGATCGTCCGCCGCGTCCGCCGAGATCTCGTCCAGCACCCCACGGAACGCCCCGTCCGGGACGACCACCGGTTCGACGCCGTACTCCGACAGCAGCAGCGGCGTCAGACCGGGGATCAGATCGAGGTGCAGCAGCCGCCGGATGCGCCGCGCGATGGTCAGCGGCAGCTTCTCCCGGGTCGGTCCGTAGCTCATCAGGCCGTCGGCGTACACGTCGACGGAGGCCTCGGAGAAGATCGCCGCCAGCGCGCGGGCCGGGTTGACCTGGATCGACTCCACGGCGAGTTCGACGTGGTCCCGCTCGCCGATGCCCCACAGCAGCCGGAGCGCCCGCTGCCACAGCACCGTGTCGTTGCCGCGCGGGCCCCAGGCGCTCGGGTGGTACGGCCTGATCGCCTCGTTCCAGCTGACCACGGAGTCGAAGCGGGCGGCTATCGGCTCGTAGCCGTGCATCTCGTCCAGGCGCAGCGCCGTCTCCGGTATCGCGGCGTTGTTGGACACCAGCAGGATGCGCCGGGCCCCGTCGCGCGCTCCGAACAGTCCCGCGTCCAGCGCCGCGGCGAGGGTCGCCGCTCCGTAGAGCGTCGAGACCTGGAATATCTGGGTCGTCTGGGGCATGGATCAGGCAGCCTTCCGCCCGTCACGCAGGCGGCTGAGCAACCTGCTCCGAGTGCTGTCGATGGTTTTCAGGGTCTCTTCGAGGGCGTGCTGGGGCATGCGGTGGAGCGCGTCGCGCGCCTCGCGCCGCAGCCGCTGGGCCGCCGAGGACTCGTACTCGTGCGCCTTGCCGATGTGGAAGGCGATCATGGCGCAGTAGGTGCGCACCGCCTTCAGCAGGAAGCGGTCGGTCTCCGGGTCCTCCTGGACGTCCCGCAGCAGCGCGTCGTACGCCGGGATGAAGTCCAGCTGGCGGGAGTCCTTGATCTGGGTGAGCGAGGTCGCCACGCCCCGCCGGTAGAACACGCCGTGCAGCCCGAGGGAGGCGTACGTGCGGGCCTTCAGGTGCAGCCGCCAGATCCACAACCGGTCCTCGGCGGTGCGCAGTTCGGTGGCGAAGCGCATGCCGCCGTCGGCGAACAGGTGCCGCCGGTAGATGCCCGCCCAGACGAACGGGTAGTCGACCATCGTCTCCATGTCGGCCGGGGCGATGCCGTCCCGCGGGTCCATCACCGCGCCCCGCAGCGGGGCCGGGGGACGCCGAACGACGCGCTCGGTGCCGGTCACCTGGACGTGGTCGGTGCGGGCGAAGTCGCAGCCCAGCTCCTCGATCGCGGACACCAGTTCGGCCAGGTGGCCGGGGCCGTACCAGTCGTCGCCGTCGAGGAAGGTGATGAACTCGCCCTCGGCCGCGTCGATCCCGCTGTTGCGGGCCTGGGCTATGCCCATGTTCTTCTCGTGCCGGATCACCCGGACGCCGGGGTGCTTCTCCGCCCAGCGGTCGATCACCCATGACGTGGCGTCCGTGGAGCAGTCGTCGACGAGCAGGAACTCGAAGTCCGGGTCCGCGTTGCCGGCGAGACTGCGCAGAGTGCTCTCCGCGAACGCTTCCACGTTGTGCATCGGGACGACGACGGACAGTTTGGGCACGTGAGCCTCTCTTTCGAAAACAGCGGTGAATCCCCGACGGCTCATGCCCGGCCGAAGGTCTCCCGGAGTTCCTCCAGGTTCGCCTGCGTGGTCTCCCACAGGAACTTCTGCGCGGCGTGCACGTTCGCCACGGCCCCCGGATGGTCGTCGAGCACCGCCGCCGCCCGCTCCAGCAGCCGGGGGCCGAGGTCGCGGTCGTGCACGGACAGCCCCCACTCCCGCCGGCCGATGTCGGACAGGAAGTACGCGAGCTTCGGATGGGACACCAGGCTGAGGATCGGCGTGCCGCAGCCGAACGGGATCATCCCCGCGTGCCCGCGCATCCCGATCACCAGCCGCGACCGGCGGTACAGGTCACGGATCGCGTCGTTCGACATGTCGTACAACTGCTCCACGGGCAGGCTCAGACCGTGCTCCCGGCGCAGGTCGTGCACGAACTTCTCGTCGGCGGGCATGTGCGCCGCGTACCGTACGTCGGTCCGCTCCCGCAGGCCGCGCAGGGCGTCCGCCATCTGCGCGAGGAAGTGGCCGTAGTCGTGGCCGAAGCGCAGGCCCGCGCGGTCGTACGCGCAGTTCACCAGGACCGTGTCGGCCCGCTCCACCGGGTCGCCCCAGCCCGGGACGAGGTAGCGGGCCACCGTCGTCGGGCACGGTTGGTAGCGCACCCGGTCGCGCAGCTCCTCGGGCAGCAGTTCGCGGACCCGCTCGATCGAGCCGTGGTTGCGCAGCCCGAAGAACGCCGACCGCTCCACCAGGACCCGCAGGCTCTCGGCGAACCGGCCGCGCCGGTAGAGCTGCCCGTCGAACACGTTGTAGCCGACGGCGAACACCGCCAGCGGCGCGGTCAGCCGGGCCAGCAGGCGGTCCGGGACGTTCCACTGCCAGTGGCTGTTGCCGTTGGGCGAGGTGTCGGGCAGGAACAGCCCGCCACCGCCGACGACGACGCCGCGCCGCGCGTTCAGCTCCTCCAGCACCGCCTCGTCGACCAGCCGGTGCACCGGCTGCTGGTACCAGCGGCGCGGGCCGGTGTCGGTGTCGAAGCACATCCGCACCGCCTCGGGCAGCACCTTGTCGCCGGCGTTCTCCTGGCCCTCCGCGAACAGCGCCACGTGCGCCAGCTGCTCCGCGGCGTCGGCCGGCTCCGCCCGCTCGCCGGGACGGTCGGGGCGGGTGCGGACGTACCAGGCGTGGCAGCCGGAGTCGGTGGGGTCGGCCTCCAGGCCGTCCCGGGCGTAGGCGTGCGCGTCGCTCTCCCGGCCGCACAGCCAGGCCAGCCGGGCGAGCTGGGCGAAGGCGCGCGGCGCCACGTCGGGTGACGCGGCGGCCAGCAGCAGCCGCGCCTCGGCCTCCTCGTAGCGGGACAGCGCCATCAGGCAGACACCGAGCGTCTCCTGGCAGCGCGGCGCGTCCAGCCGGTCCCCGACGACCGGTTCCAGGACGTCGACGGCCTCGTCGTAGCGGCCCTGCCTGCGGTACACGTCGGCGACCGTGCGGGCCAGGTCGAGGGAGGGCCGCGCCCGCAGCAGCGGCGGCGCGAGGTGCGCCAGGAGGTCGGGGTGCTTCTCGCCGGGCAGGGCGCAGTACGCGGCCCGGAACGCCTCGTCGTCCAGCTCGAACCGGCGTCGCGCCGCGACGGCCGGGCCGTAGCCGGGCGCGTCGGCCGGTCCGGTGAAGCGCAGCACGGCGACCTGCTCCGGCACCGGTGTGTCGTCGTGCAGGCGGCGGGTGAGGAAGTCGTACCGGGCGTCGAGCGGGGTCAGGACCTCCGCGAGGGCCGCGTCCCAGTCGCCGTTGCCGTTGCCGTCGCGGTCGCGGTCGCCGTCGAGCCGGGCCGCCGTGGCGTCGTCCACGTCGGCGCGCTGCACCACCAGCAGTCCGTCCGGCAGCACGGCCCGGTGCTCGACGCCCTCGCCGTCGCACCACACCTGCCGCACCGCGCCGACCCCGTGGCGCAGCCGCAGCAGCGCGCCGATGCCGCCCAGCACCACCATGGCCGGGTCGAGCGCCACGACGGTGTCGTAGCCGTCCAGCCGGAAGACGTCCCCGCGTCCCGCCGCGCGGCGCGTCACGAGGCGCGGGTGCAGCCGGCGCAGCCCGTCGAACGCCGAGTCCGGCAGCCCGGGGTGCAGCACCACGAAGTCCTCGCACACGCCCGGGTTGGTCAGGGCCAGGCTGCGGATCAGCGTGGCCACGCCGGGCAGACGGTCGGTGTCGGTGTGGACGGCGAAGGCGATCCGGCGTCTGCCGGTGACGGTGCTCCGGTCGTCCGCCAAGGAGTGGGTCATCGCAGGGCGATCCTCATCTTGCTGTCGTCGACGTGCGTCGCACGGTCCATGACCCACTCGGCCTCCCGCGGCCGCAGCCGGCCGGGCTTGTCGAAGCCGATGAGGTCCAGTCGGGGGCTGACGTCCAGGAAGTCCAGCAGCCGCAGCACGGTGAACGCGGTGCTGGTCCCGGCGTCCCAGCGGTCCTCGCCGAGCAGCGCCGGGTCGGCGAGCGGCCGGCGCAGCGAGGCGTCCCCGACGTGCTCCTGCGCACCGGGCACCAGCCGCTGCCGGGTGGCGCGGCGCCACGCCCCGGCCGGGTCCCCGAACACCAGCCGGATGCCGGTCCGCTGCGTCCACGGCGACCCCTCCCACGGGGTGCCGCCACGCAGCGTCACGGCGTGCAGGCCGGTGCGCCCACCGGTGCCCTCCGCGCGGATCCGGAAGGCGTCGCAGCGCACCACCACGTCGTAGTCGTCGATCTCCGCGCCGAGCCCGCTCCCGAAGACCTCGCCGGCGTTGGAGACCAGGCACACCGTCCGGCCCGCGAGCAGGCCGCGCAGCCCGCTGACGCCGACCGGCGTGGTCCCGCCGAGCAGCGGGTCGGCCGTGCCGGACCGCTCGACGAGCCGCCGGTAGGTGCCGTACAGCTCCAGCAGCCGGCGCACGCCGGGGTCGCCCATGCCGTGCTCGGCCACCCGCGCCCGGGTGAACGCGGCGAACTCCGGTGCCGCGTCCCCGGTGGGCCGGGCCGGCAGGTCGCGCAGCTCCGCGCCGGGGCCGGGGAAGAGGCCGGCGGCCTCCTCCAGGCAGGCCCGGCGGCGCCGCAGCGTGTCGATCCTGCGGGCGATGCCCTCGGCCGGGTCGCCGTTCTGCACCAGCGTGAGGTAGCGGCCGTAGCTCTCCAGCGCCTCCTCGTCGCGGCCGAGTCCGTCCAGTGCCCGGCCGTGCAGCCGCCACGCGCCCTTGGAGCGCTGCCGGATCAGGGTCGAGGTCTCGGCGACGTCCAGGGCCAGGCCGAGTTCGCCGGCGCCGCCGGCCTCCAGTGCGCGCTCGCCCACCTGGAGCAGGGCGTCGAAGGAGTCGGCGGACGGGGTGTCGAGGGAGGCGGCGTAGACGCCGATGGCCCGGCTGATGCGGGCGTCCGGCGGGGTGCCGCGGTCCTCGTGCGCCGCGAGATACTCACCGCACAGGCGCATGCCCCGGGCGAACAGCGCCGGCCTGGCGGCCTCTTTCTGCCGTGCCTTGAACAGTCCCGCCAGCGGGTTCGTCATCCGTTCCACCGTCCTCCGATCGGAGGCCGAGAGTGCCCCAGCACGACGGTCCGCCGGTGGCCTCCTGGTGGACAGAGGGTGAACACTCCACCACCAACGGCTGAGCGCGCGGCGGTCGCCCGGCAACGGGGCTCCGACGGCCGTCAGCCCCGCAGGGCCTTCTTCAGCGCCCGCGCCCGCCGCACCACCCGGCGCGCGGTCGAGTTGTGCGGCAGGAACGCCAGCCGCCTCGGGATGCCGCCGGGAAGTCCCAGCGCGGTGAGCCGCTTGCGCTTGAAGTAGCGCCGGGTGCGCGGGCCCGGATGGGCGGCGAGATACCGTTCGGCGACCGGGCGCAGCGGCGGGTGGATCTGCGGCTGCATGGTGAAACCGAGCGCGGTGACGAGGTCGTTCAGCTCCTCGACGGACGGGGCCGCCGGCTCGCCGCCGCCGGCCTCCAGGTCCGGCAGCAACGCGTCGGCCAGCACCGCCGGCACCCGGTTGCTGTTCTGGTACGGCGTCAGCCGCTCCAGCAGCCGCTCGGTGCCCACCCGCGCGACCGGCAGGTCGTAGAACGCGGACGCCGTGAACAGCGCCGTCGAGAAGCAGCCGACGACCAGCGCGGGCCGGGCCCTGGCGAACACCACCTCGGCGAGGACGGCCACGTCCACCACGGTGAGGTCCACGCCGAGCCGGTCCGCCTCCTGCTCCAGCACGCGGCTGAAGCGGACCGGGGCGGTCGGGTGCGGCTTGAAGACGACGCGACGGTGGCCGCGTTCGACCGCGCCGCGCAGCATCCGCACGTGCAGGGCCTCCTCCTCCGCGGGGGAGAGGATGCCGAGCGCGGACAGGTACTGGCCGAGCAGCAGCGCCGCGTCCCGCGGAATCGGCGGCAACTCGCCCGACGCGTCGGCCACTTCGTCCATCGCCTTCAGGAAGGCACCGGTCGGCACCACCCGGGCCGGCACGCCGAACTCGGTCAGCAGCATCGGCGTGAGGCCGGGCACCAGGTCCAGGTGCAGCACCTGCCGCACCCGCGTGCCCACCAGCGGGTCGAGCTTGTTGCGGGTGGGGCCGTAGCTCATCAGCCCGTCGGCGTAGACGTGCACCGGGGCGCCGGTGAACAGCCGGGCCACCGTCAGCGCGGGCGGCACCTGGATCGACTCCAGGACCAGCTCCACCCGGTCCTCGCCCAGCCCCCACAGCAGCCGCAGATGACGCTCGAGGAGCGGGATGTCGTCGTTGCGCGGCGTCCACGCCCCCGGGTGGAAGGGCCGGATCGTCTCGTTCCAGGACAGCACGTCGTCGAAGTGCTCGCGCAGCGGCGCGAAGCCCGGCATCTCGCTCAGCGCCGGCGTGGTCTCCGGGGTCGCGGCGTTGTTGCACACGAGCAGGATCCGCCGCTCCGCCTCCGCGAAGCAGTCGGACTCGATCGCGGCCGCCAGCGTGGCGACGCCGTACAGCGTCGAGGCGCAGAAGATCTGGGTGGTGCGGGACATCACGCGGCCCCCTTCGCCGTGCTGATCCGGCGCCGCAGCCGCCGCAACGTCACCGAGCGGTCCATGTCCATGGTCTCCAGTACCTCACCGAGCACGTCCTGCGGCATCCGCTTCAGCGCCGCCGCGCTCATCGTCCGCAGCTGCCGGGCCACGGCCGGTTCGAACTTGCCCTCGTCGGACAGGTGGTGGGCGATGATCGCGCAGTAGGTGCGCACCGCCTTGGGCAGCAGCCGGTCCGCGTCGCGGTCCGCCGCCGTCTCCTCGATCACCTGGTCGAAGGCGCGGATGAAGTCGAGCTGGCGGACGTCGCCGATCTGGGTGAGCGAGGAGGCGACACCCCGCCGGTAGAACACGCCCAGCAGGCTCACCACGGCGAACGACTCCGCCTCCCGGTGCAGCTTCCAGATCCACGGCCGGTCCTCGGCCGTGCGCAGCCCGTCGGTGAAGTGCAGCAGCCCGCGGTCCAGCAGCCGGCGGTGGTAGGCGCCGGCCCACGCGTACGCGTAGTCCACCGACGTCGTCCGTTCGGCCGGCAGGATCGCCTCCCGCGGGTTCAGCACCTCGTCCCGTCTGCCGAACGGCACGCGGTGCACCGTCCGGGCGCGGGCGGCGGCCCGCACATGGTCGGTGCGCACGAAGTCGCAGCCCAGCCCCTCGATCGCCGCCACCAGCTCGGACAGATGGCCCGGCGCGAGCCAGTCGTCGCCGTCCAGGAAGGCCAGGTACTCGCCGCGCGCCGCGTCCAGGCCGGTGTTGCGCGCGGTGGCGAGTCCGCCATTGTGGTCGTGACGGATGTAGCGCACCTGGGCGATGTCCGAGAGCTCGTCGGCGGCGCGCTCGAGAATCGCCGGAGTTTCGTCCTGCGAATGGTCGTCGACCAGAACGAACTCAAAGTCCGGCCGAGCGTTCGCGCGAAGACTGACGAGCGTGTCCGGGGCGTATTGCTGCACGTTGTAGAACGGGACAATCACGGAAAGCTTTGGCACCTGCAAAACAGTAGGAGCGCGCCCGACTCGACAACTTTCCGGTGCCCGTACAGGGAGTGAACTCCATGTGTCGGTCCGGTGCACCCCGTGTACTTCCTCCGTCCACGCAGGCCAGTTCGGCTCTCGGTGGGGTGTTGTTAACTTTTCGTTGATTCACGGTTGGGCCATACCTAGAATTCGCTTCCTAGCGTCTTCGACGTGCCAGCAAGTGCAACGAAGCCCCTCAGGGTGGCGGTCCTCGCGGATTCCGACACCAGGTGGAAATGGGGCGCGCTCACCGCGAACCGCATCGCGCCGTCCGCCACCGGAAACCCGGAGGACACGGCCGACGGCGCAGGCATCCGCCTGGACGGATACCTGCTGCGCGGCCGCGCCACTCCCACCGCCCGTCAGCTCGGCGAGGTCGGCGTCACCGCCGACTCGCTCCGCGAGGTCACGGCGGTCGAGTTCCTGCGCGCCATGCGCGAGGAGTCCTACGACCTCCTCGTCCTCGCCCTGGTCGGCGGCGGCGTGCAGGCGATGCTGCACGGCCTCAAGCGGATCTGGGAGGACCGGCCTCAGCGGCCCGTCGTCGTCACCGGCTACGTCGGTGTCGTCTACGAGAAGCTCGCCGACGGCCTGCTGCTGCGGCACGGCGCCGACCTGGTGCTCGCCAACTCCCGCCAGGACGCGGAGCGTTTCCGCGCCGTGTACGAGGGAGTGGGCGCCGACGCCGGCTCGGTCACCGAGGTCGCGCTGCCGTTCCTCGGCGGCGCCCCCTACACCGGCGAGCCCGACCCGTCCGCGGAGCAAGGGAGCAGGCCCTACACGGTCGTCTTCGCCGCCCAGCCCTCCGTCCCGGAGAGCCGCAAGGACCGTACGTACCTGCTGAACCGGCTGGTGGAGCACGCCCGCCGGCACCCCGAGCGCGAGGTGCTGCTCAAGCTGCGCTCCAAGCCCGGCGAGCACACCACCCACATCGAGGAACTGCCCTACCAGAAGCTGTCCCAGCGGCTCGACCTGCCGCCCAACTTCCGCCTGGTCTACGGGCACATGGGCGAGGTCCTGGACCGCACCGACCTGCTGGTCACGGTCAGCTCCACGGCCGCCCTGGAGTCGCTGCACCGCCGCATCCCCACCGTGGTCCTCACCGACCTCGGGGTGCGCGAGGCGCTCGGCAACCACCACTTCGTCGGCTCCGGCTGCCTCGCCTCCTGGGACCAGCTCGACGCCGGACACCGCCCCGAGCCCGACGCGCGGTGGGTGGCACGGCAGGGCGTCGCCGCCGACGGCTCCTACGACACGGCCTTCGACGCGGCCCGCGAACGCATCGCCAAGCTGCTGGACCGTCCCGGTGGACTGCCCCCGCTGACCCCGTACTACACGCCCGTCACCGCGCCCGGCTATCTGCCCGGCATCCTCGCCCGCCACCACCTCGGCCCGGACGGCACCCCGCTGCCCGGCGCCCCCGCCGCCGACAAGGAGCCCGGCCCGGTCCGGCAGATCGTGCGCCGGGCCGCGCGCGGCGCCTACCGGCACGGCGTGCAGCGCGTGGCCCCGGTGATCCGCCGGATGGGCGAGCTGTGACCGCACCGATCCCCGCTCAAGGAGCTGATCCCATGTCCGACCCGCAAGCGGGCCAGGTTTCCCCGGTGCGCCGGGTGCTCGCGGTGATTCCCGCGCGCGGCGGCTCCAAGGGCGTGCCCGCGAAGAACCTCGCCCCGGTCGGCGGCATTCCGCTGGTGGCGCGCGCCGTGCGCGAGTGCCGGGCCGCCCGCCACGTCACGGACGTCGTGGTCTCCACCGACGACCAGGCCATCGCGGCCGCCGCCCGGCAGGCCGGCGCCGAGGTGGTACTGCGGCCCGCCGCCATCGCCGGCGACACCGCCACCTCCGAGGCGGCCGTGCTGCACGCCATGGACTCCCACGAGGCCCTGCACGGCGCCCCGGTGGACGTCGTCCTGCTCGTGCAGTGCACCAGCCCGTTCCTGGTCCGCGAGGACGTCGACGCGGTGGCCGGCGCGGTCGTCGCGGAGGGCGCCGACACCGCGGTCACCGTCGCCCCGTTCCACGGCTTCGTCTGGCGCGACGGCGACGACGAGACGGCCGGCGGCCACGGCGTCAACCACGACAAGTCCTTCCGCCCCCGCCGCCAGGACCGCCCCCAGGACTTCCTGGAGACCGGCGCCGCCTACGCGATGGACGCGGCGGGATTCCGCGAGCACAAGCACCGCTTCTTCGGCCGCACCGAACTCGTGCGCACCGACCCCGCCCGCGTGCTGGAGATCGACGACCCGCACGACCTCGCCCGGGCCCGCGCCCTCGCCCCGCTCTTCGACGCGGACCGGCCCGGCGCCCTCCCGACCGCGCAGGACATCGACGCGGTCGTCCTCGACTTCGACGGCACCCAGACCGACGACCGGGTGCTGATCGACTCCGACGGACAGGAGTTCGTCGCCGTGCACCGCGGCGACGGCCTCGGCATCGCCGCCCTGCGCAGGAGCGGACTGAAGCTGCTGATCCTGTCCACGGAACAGAACCCGGTCGTCGCCGCCCGCGCGCGCAAGCTCAAGCTGCCCGTGCTGCACGGCATCGACCGCAAGGACCTCGCCCTCAAGCAGTGGTGCGAGGAGCAGGGCATCGCGCCGGAGCGCGTGCTCTACGTCGGCAACGACGTCAACGACCTGCCGTGCTTCGCCCTCGTCGGCTGGCCCGTGGCGGTCGCGAGCGCCCACGACGTCGTACGCGGCGCCGCACGCGCGGTCACCACCCTGCCCGGTGGTGACGGCGCGATCCGAGAGATCGCCGGCTGGATCCTCGGTCCCTCTCTCGATTCCCTCCCCAAGTAAGGAAACCCCTGTCATGAGCAACTCCCGCATCCGCACCCTCGGTTCGCGCGAGGCCGGCCCCGGCCGCCCCGTCTACGTCACCGGCGAGATCGGCATCAACCACAACGGCGACCTCGAGAACGCCTTCAAGCTGATCGACGCCGCCGCCGAGGCGGGCTGCGACGCGGTCAAGTTCCAGAAGCGCGCGCCGGAGATCTGCACCCCGCGCGACCAGTGGGACATCGAGCGCGCCACGCCGTGGGGCCGGATGACGTACATCGACTACCGCCACCGCGTGGAGTTCGGCGAGGACGAGTACCGCCAGATCGACGAGTACTGCAAGTCGAAGAACATCGACTGGTTCGCCTCCCCGTGGGACACCGAGGCCGTCGCCTTCCTGGAGAAGTTCGACGTGCCGGCCCACAAGGTGGCCTCCGCCTCCCTCACGGACGACGAGCTGCTGCGCGCCCTGCGCGCCACCGGCCGCACCATCATCCTCTCCACCGGCATGTCCACCCCGAAGCAGATCCGCCACGCGGTCGAGGTGCTGGGCAGCGACAACATCCTGCTCTGCCACGCCACCTCCACCTACCCGGCGAAGGCGGAGGAGCTGAACCTGCGGGTCATCAACACCCTCCAGCAGGAGTACCCGAACGTCCCGATCGGCTACTCCGGCCACGAGACCGGCCTGCAGACCACCCTCGCCGCCGTCGCCCTCGGCGCCGTCTTCGTCGAGCGCCACATCACCCTCGACCGCGCCATGTGGGGCTCCGACCAGGCCGCGTCCGTGGAGCCGCAGGGCCTTCAGCGCCTGGTCCGCGACATCCGCACCATCGAGGCGTCCCTCGGCGACGGCGTGAAGAAGGTCTACGAGTCCGAGCTCGGCCCGATGAAGAAGCTGCGCCGCGTCACCGGCGTCGTCGCCGAGGCGGAGATCGCGACCGCCGCCGGCGAGCCGCTGTCCGTCTGACGCACCGCACCCACCCCCCTGACGACGACGGGAACGGTCCTACGTCGATGAGCCCCCGCGCCGGCCTGCCCGGCCCCCACACTCTCGCCTTCGTCGAGAGCCCGGTACAACTGCTCAACGTGCTGGAGTGGGCGCACGCGCATGCGCCCGGCGTGGGGCTCACCCTCGTGGTGCTGTCCCCGGTCGATCCGATGACCCGCGGCCAGCTGCGCCGCATGGCGGAGCTGGCCCGCGAAGACGGGCACGAGGTCCGCTGGGAGGAGGCGCGCGGCGGCGCCGCCGCCCCGCTGCAGACGATCGGCGGACTGGCCGGCCCGCTGCGCCGGGCCTCCCGGGTCGTCCTCGGCGACCCCTTCTCGCGGTACGTCCAGCTGCTGCTGACGATCACCCGGGCCCGTGAGATCGTCGTCGTCGACGACGGCACGGCGACCATGGAGTTCGTCGGCCAGCTCGCCCGGGGCGAGCGCCTGGTGCGCTGGCACCGCAAGGGCGGCCGCCCCGGCCCCCGCGACCTGGTGTTCGCGCCCGTCTCCGCCGTCGCCCGGCGCCGGCTCACCCCCGGCGGCCCGCGCACGGTGGAGGTCTTCACCTCCATGCCGATGGAGGCCACCCCGCCCGGTGTCACGGTCAGCGCCCACACCTTCGCCTGGACCCGCGACCGCTTCGGCCCGCCCCGCATCACCCAGAGTGCCGACATGGTGGGCACGTCCCTGGTGGAGACCGGCGTGGTGGACGCCGACGCCTATGTGGAGGCCGTCCGCTCCCTGGCGAAGACCTATGGCGCGCGCCGCTACTTCGCCCACCGCCGTGAGAGCACGGAGAAACTCCACCGGCTGGCCGTCGAGACCGGCCTGGAGATCGTCCGCCCCGACCTCCCGCTGGAGCTGATCGCCCGCCGCGGCCCCATCGGCCGCACCGTCGTCAGCTTCCCCTCCACGGTCGTCCACACCCTGCCCCTCGCGCTGACCGGCACCGGCGTGCGCGTCGCGGTCTGCGACATAGACCCCGCCTGGCTGACCAAGAGCGCCTCCCCGCGCGCCCAGGGCTTCCTGGCGAACGTCACCGACACGGCGAGGGACGCCCACCACCTGCGGACGGCACCGGCGGTCTGACCCGCCCGGCCGGACACCCCGTCGCCGCGGGACCGGAAACGCGTGCCCGAACCTCCGGCCCCCGTCCTGCCTGCCGCCCGGCCGCGGTGACGCCGTTCCGCGGGGCGACACAGAGGCAGCCGCGGTGACACCGTCCCGCGGGGCGACACAGAGGCAGCCGCGGTTCGACGGCCGGGCGCGCAGGCCGTCGCTCCCGACACGACCCGCGCACCGCGGCACGCGACGCCGGACGACTGGAGAATCGGACTCGCGGCCGGTCCGTCCGACTCGCGGCTGGTCCGTCCGAGCCCGGCTGGTCGGCATGACTCTCGACCGGTCCGTCTGACTCCTCGGCCGGTCGGCCCGACTCCTCGGCCGGTCGGCCCGACTCCTCGGCCGGTCGGACCGACTCCTCGGCCGGTCCGTCCGACTCCTCGGCCGGTCCGTCCGAGCCCCGCCGGTCCGTCCGACTCACCGATCCGTACCTCCGACTCCCGTGGGCCGGCGACGGATACCCGAACTCGCGCCGCAGCAAGCGGACTTCCTTCTCGACGGCGTCGACGCCCCGGCGCCCGCCGCTGCCGCCCGCTCCGGTGCCGAGCGCGGCGCGACGCCGGACCGCAGACCCGCCGGCCGTGGTGCACCCCCTGCACACCCGCACGTTGACGCCGCCGCCCCGGCCGCTCGCACCGAGGCCGCACCGAGGCCGCACCGAGGCCGCACCGAGGGCCCGCCGAGGGCACTCAGGGGCACTCCGAGAGGCGGCACCTGTACGCCGGATGAACCGGTCCGCGTGGCTTCGGCCGAACGTGGTAACCGTGAGGAGTGGACGGGTGCCGGAAACAATGCCGCGGGCTGTGAACGACGTCACGGCCTGGCTGGCCATCAGCCGATACCCTCGCAAAAGGGAGCTGAGTTTACCCAACACGATGGACAGCTATGCGTAGGGACGCCGATTTTTCTTCGCCTAACGGGCTGATTTTTCTTGATCGAGGGTCGGTCGAGGGCTCCGGCGCCCTACTCTTCAAAGGGTGAAACCACTGATGTCACTGGAGTCCGAGGTCGACCTTCCCGGCGGAGCAGTGCTCCCCGGCGCGTTGCCCGAGGCCCTGCGTGCCGAGCTCGTCGCGTTCCGCCGCGACCTGCACATGCACCCGGAGCTCGGCAACCAGGAGTTCCGCACCACCGCCGCGATCAAGGAACGACTGGAGCGGGCCGGCCTGCGGCCCCGCGTACTCTCCAGCGGGACCGGCGTGATCTGTGACATCGGGACGGACGACGAGGCCGGCACCGACTCGGCGATGCTCGCGATGCGCGCCGACATCGACGGCCTGCCCATCCCCGACATGAAGGCGGGCTGCCCCTACCGCTCCACCGTGCCCGACCGCGCCCACGCCTGCGGCCACGACGTGCACACCACCGTGGTCCTCGGGGCCGGCCTGGTCCTCGCCGAGCTGCACCGCCAGGGCCTGCTGCCCCGCCCGGTGCGGCTGATCTTCCAGCCCGCCGAGGAGGTGCTGCCCGGCGGCGCCGCCGACGCCATCGAGGACGGCGCGCTCGACGGCATCGGCCGGATCATCGCCGTGCACTGCGACCCGCGCGTCGACGCCGGGAAGATCGGGCTGCGCCAGGGCGCCATCACCTCCGCCTGCGACCGGCTGGAGATCGCCCTCGAAGGGCCCGGCGGCCACACCGCCCGCCCGCACCTGACCACCGACCTCGTCACCGCGGCCGCGCGCGTCGTCACCGACGTGCCCGCGCTGGTCGGCCGCCGCGTCGACAGCCGCAGCGGACTCGCCGTGACCTGGGGCCGCGTCGAGTCCGGCCATGCGCCCAACGTGATCCCGCAGCACGCCGAGCTGTCCGGCACCGTGCGCTGCCTGGACCTGGAGACCTGGCGGCAGGCCCCGGACATCGTGGTCGCGGCCATCGACGAGGTGGCCAATGTGCACCGCGCCAAGTCCGAGATCAACTACGTGCGCGGCGTCCCTCCGGTCGTCAACGAGGCCGGCGCCACCGAGCTGCTGCGCGACGCCATGATCGCCCGGCGCGGAGTGGAAGCCGTGGAGGGCACCGAACAGAGCCTCGGCGGCGAGGACTTCTCCTGGTACCTGGAGCGCGTCCCCGGCGCCATGGCCCGCCTCGGTGTCCGCACCCCCGGCGAGCGCACCGTCCGCGACCTGCACCAGGGCGACTTCGACGTCGACGAGCACGCCATCACCGTGGGCGTGGAGCTCTTCACCGCCGCGGCCATGCTGGACGCCCTCCGCTAGCCGCACCGGCCGGCCCCGAGGGCCCCCCCCCCCCCCCCGGGGGGGGGGGGGGGGGGGGGGGGAGGGGCAGCGTAAGTCGCGTGCCGCTCCAGGCATGCGCGTGACGCCGGCCGCCCCTTTCCATCCCCTGAGGTCTCCCGGTTCACAAGGGCGTAACCGGCCATCGGCACGAATGGATAACGGCCCCGTGGTACCCCGTTCCCAGGAGTGTCTACGCGCGTTAATGTGCGCCGAACCGAGCACCCGCTGCGGGGCTTTGGAGGAATGGGGAACTTCAGATGCGTCTGACATCCAAACTGACCCGCGTCGCGGTGGGGGTCGCTTCGCTCGCACTCGCCGCCACCGCCTGCGGCGGCACCAGCAGTGAGAACGACGGCGGCGGCGGTTCCAAGGAGGACCTCGGCCTCGCCATCGCCTACGACATCGGCGGCAAGGGCGACCAGTCCTTCAACGACGCCGCCTACGCCGGGCTCGCCAAGGCCAAGGACGAGTTCGGCTACAAGACCGCCGACGTCGAGCCCACCGAGGGCGAGACCGACGCGGACAAGGAACAGCGCCTGGCCTCCCTGGCCCGCCAGGGCTACAACCCGGTCATCGGCGTCGGCTTCGCCTACGGCCCCGCGATGAAGGCCGTCGCCGCGAAGTACCCGGACACCACCTTCGGCATCGTCGACTCCGTGGTCGAGGGCGACAACGTCACCTCCCTGGTCTTCGCCGAGGAGCAGGCCTCCTACCTGGCCGGTGTCGCCGCCGCCAAGGCGACGAAGACGAAGACCGTCGGCTTCGTGGGCGGTGTGGACATCCCGCTGATCCACAAGTTCCAGGCCGGCTTCGAGCAGGGCGTGAAGGACACCGACGCCAAGGTGAAGGTGATCCCGCAGTACCTGACGCAGACGGCCGAGGAGGGCGGCTTCTCCAGCCCCGACAAGGGCAAGGCCGCCGCCGAGGGCCAGATCGAGAAGAAGGCCGACGTCGTCTACCAGGCGGCCGGCCTGTCCGGGCAGGGCGTCATCGAGGCCGCCGCCAAGGCGAAGGTCTGGGCGATCGGTGTCGACTCCGACCAGTACCGGCAGGAAGCCCTCGCCGCGTACAAGGACTACATCCTCACCTCCGCCCTGAAGGACGTCGGCGGCGCGGTCTACGCCCTGGCCAAGTCCGTCCAGGAGGACAAGCCGCTGACCGGCACCCAGGTCTTCGACCTGAAGGAGGACGGCGTCGGCCTGTCCGAGAGCAACCCGAAGATGGCCGAGGTCCCCGGCCTGACGGACGCCGTGGCCAAGGCCAAGGAAGGCATCATCGACGGCTCCATCAAGGTCAGGACCGAGTAGGACGACGCCGTACGACCGGCGACGGACCCGCGGGAAGCGGGCGGGCGGCCCTCCGGCGCCCGCCCGCTTCGTCGTACCCGGCCGTCCTCCTGCGGCGAGCGCGAGCAGCCCGCCCGCCGCCTCCGGGTCGGGCACCGCGCGTGCCCGCCCGCCCGTCCACCGCCGCTCCTCACCCGCGCTGCCCCCACCGCCTCTCCTCGCCCGGCGCCGCGCCCGCAGCCGTCCCCACCTCGCCGCCGCTCCCCACCCGCCGCCGTCCCCACCACCGCCGTTTTCCTCACCCACCGCCACCTCCCGTTCGCGAACCGCAATGTCGTGACCATGGCTCGGGGCCGGGTTGGCCACGGGCGGATAACAAGGTGGACAGAAGGGGTTTTCAGGCCGGTCTACGCGCGTTAATCTGCGGCGGAGCCAGCGCCGTAGCCCGAACCGTCCCGGCGCTTGTACGACTAGGAGCACCACTCATGCGCCGGATTTCCCGGATCACGGTCGCAGGCGCAGCGACCGCCTCCCTGGCCCTCGCCCTGTCCGCCTGCGGCGGCACCTCGACCTCCAGCTCCTCCGAGTCGAAGGGGGACAAGGGTCTCGCCATCGCCTACGACGTCGGCGGCAAGGGCGACCAGTCCTTCAACGACGCCGCGTACGCGGGCCTGGAGAAGGCGAAGAAGGAGTTCGGCTACGAGACGGCCGACGTCGAGCCCACCGAGGGCGAGACCGACGCCGACAAGGAGCAGCGCCTGGCCTCGCTCGCGAAGCAGGGCTACAACCCGGTCATCGGTGTCGGCTACGCCTACGCCGCCGCCGTGAAGGGTGCCGCGGAGAAGTTCCCGGACACCACCTTCGGCATCGTGGACGACGCCACCATCGAGGCGGAGAACGTCGCCGACCTGGTCTTCTCCGAGGAGCAGGCCTCGTACCTGGCCGGCGTGGCCGCCGCCAAGGCGACCAAGACGAAGACCGTCGGCTTCGTGGGCGGTGTGGACATCCCGCTGATCCACAAGTTCCAGGCCGGCTTCGAGCAGGGCGTGAAGGACACCGACCCCAAGGTGAAGGTGCTCCCGCAGTACCTGACGCAGACCGCGGAGGAGGGCGGCTTCTCCAGCCCCGACAAGGGCAAGACCGCCGCCGAGGGCCAGATCGAGAAGAAGGCCGACGTCGTGTACGCGGCGGCCGGTCTGTCCGGTCAGGGTGTCATCGAGGCCGCCGCCGCCAACAAGGTGTGGGCGATCGGCGTCGACTCCGACCAGTACCAGCAGGAAGCCCTCGCCAAGTACAAGGACTACATCCTCACCTCGGCGATGAAGGACGTCGCCAAGGCGGTGTACAACCTGGCGAAGTCGGTCGAGGACGGCAAGCCGGAGACCGGTATCGTCAGGGGCGATCTCAAGACGGGTGAGGTGAGCCTGTCGAACTCCAACCCGAAGTTCGCGGACGACGCCGAGCTCCAGGAAGCCATCGAGACGGCCAAGGAGAAGATCATCAGCGGCGAGATCAAGGTCAAGTCGAGCTGAGACACCCCCTGAACCACCGCGGGGTCGCGTCCGCTCGACGGGGTACGGGGAGCACGGCTCCTCGTACCCCGTCGGTTCGGTGCGCCGCCCCTTTGTATGCCGTAGGGGCACTACGCGCGTAGACGGCCCCCGTCCCCAGGAGAGTGCGCCATCAACGCGTCCAGCAGCCCTCCGGCCGGAGCGGCGGTCAACGAATCGGTGACCGCCGTCGAGCTCGCCGGGATCACGAAGCGCTTCCCGGGTGTCGTGGCCAACCACGACATCCACCTCACCGTCCGCAAGGGCACCGTCCACGCCCTGGTCGGCGAGAACGGCGCCGGCAAGTCGACCCTGATGAAGATCCTCTACGGCATGCAGAAGCCGGACGAGGGCACCATCGCGGTCCACGGCGAGAAGGTGAGCTTCTCGTCGCCCGCCGACGCCATCGTCCGCGGCATCGGCATGGTGCACCAGCACTTCATGCTCGCCGACAACCTCACCGTCCTCGAGAACGTCGTCCTCGGCAGCGAGAAGCTGTACGGCATCGGCGGCAGGGCCCGCCGCAAGATCAAGGAACTCTCCGACCGCTACGGCCTCGGCGTCCGCCCCGACGTCCTGGTCGAGGAGCTCGGCGTCGCCGCCCGCCAGCGCGTGGAGATCCTCAAGGTCCTCTACCGAGGCGCCACCACCCTGATCCTCGACGAGCCCACCGCCGTCCTCGTCCCGCAGGAGGTCGACGCGCTCTTCGACAACCTGCGCGAGCTGAAGGCCGAGGGCCTGTCGGTCATCTTCATCTCGCACAAGCTGGGCGAGGTCCTCTCCGTCGCCGACGAGATCACCGTCATCCGCCGCGGCACCACGGTCGGCACCGCCGTCCCCGCCGAGACCACCTCCCGCCAGCTCGCCGAGATGATGGTCGGCAGCGAACTGCCGACGCCGGAGACGGCCGAGTCCACGGTCACCGACCGGCCCGTCCTCACCGTCGACAAGCTGCGTCTGACCACCCCCGGCGGCAAGGCCCTCCTCGACGACATCAGCTTCACCATCCACGCGGGCGAGGTCCTGGGCATCGCCGGCGTGGAGGGCAACGGCCAGACCGAGCTGGTCGACGCCCTCATCGGCCTGAGGCACGCCGACTCCGGCGTCATCCGGCTGGCCGACGAGGAGATCACCGCCTGGCCCACCCGCCGCCGCCGCGAGGAGGGCATCGGCTACATCCCCGAGGACCGCCACCGCCACGGCCTGCTCCTGGAGGCCCCGCTCTGGGAGAACCGCATCCTCGGTCACGTCACCGAGAAGCCCAACGCCAAGGGCGTCTGGCTGGACCCGAAGGCCGCCCAGGACGACACCCGCCGGATCGTCCAGGCGTACGACGTCCGCACCCCCGGCATCGACGTCACCGCCGCCTCCCTGTCCGGCGGCAACCAGCAGAAGCTGATCGTCGGCCGCGAGATGAGCCACAAGCCGCGCTTCCTGATCGCCGCCCACCCCACCCGCGGTGTGGACGTCGGCGCGCAGGCCGCCATCTGGGACCACATCCGCGAGGCCCGCCGCGAGGGTCTGGCCGTGCTGCTGATCTCCGCCGACCTGGACGAGCTCATCGGCCTGTCCGACACCCTCCGCGTGATCTACGACGGCAAGCTGGTCGCGGACGCCGATCCCGCCGCCATCACCCCGGAGGAGCTGGGCACCGCCATGACCGGCGCCGCCTCCGGCCACCTGGAGCACGAAGAGACCCCGGCCGACGGCGGCCGGGGTGCGGAAGACGAGGGCCGCTGATGAAGAAGTTCGACAAGGAGCGCGTGCTCCTCGCGGTGGCCGGGCCGGTCATCGCGCTCGCCGTGGCCTTCGCCCTCAGCGCGATCGTGCTGATCGCCTCCGGCAAGAACCCCGTCGAGCCGTTCGCCCTGATGTTCGAGCAGGCCGGGTTCTCCGACATCCAGGTTCTGATCATCAACCAGGCCTCGATGTACTACATCGCGGCCCTCGCGGTGGCCATCGGCTTCCGGATGAACCTGTTCAACATCGGTGTCGACGGCCAGTACCAGCTCGCCGCCATGATGGCCGCGATCGTCGGCGCCCACATGAACCTCCCGGCCGCCCTGCAGATCCCGCTGCTGCTGCTGACCGCCGTGTTCACCGGCGCCTTCTGGTCCGGCATCGCCGGTGTCCTCAAGGTCACCCGCGGCGTCAGCGAGGTCGTCGCCACGATCATGCTCAACGCGATCGCGACCTCCGTCATCGGCTACCTGTGGCTGCCTACCGTCTTCGGCGTCAAGGTCGGCAACAACAACACCACCGGCGAGATGCACTCCTCCGGCTGGGTCCCCGGTATCGACATGGGCGAGGCCGGCGAGATCTACGGCCTGGTCATCCTCGCCGTGCTGCTCGGCATCGGCTACTGGGTCGTCCTCAACCGCACCCGCTTCGGCTTCGACCTGCGCGCCTCCGGCGCCTCGGAGTCCGCCGCCGCGGCCAGCGGTGTCTCCCCCAAGCGCATGGTCCTCACCGCCATGCTGCTCTCCGGCGCCCTCGCCGGACTCGCGGGACTGCCCATCCTGATGGGCGACACCCACACCTACAGCCTCAACTTCCCCACCGGCATCGGCTTCCTCGGCATCGGCATCGCCCTGCTCGGCCGCAACAGCCCCGTCGGCATCGCCTTCGCCGCCCTGCTGTGGGCCTGGCTCGACAAGGCCTCGCCCGAACTGGACTTCCACGGCTACGACAAGGAGATCGCGGTCATCATGCAGGGCCTGATCGTCCTCTCCGTCGTCGTCTCCTACGAGGCCGTCCGCGAGTGGGGCCTGCGCCGCCAGCAGCGCCGGGTCGGCGCGGAACTCGCCGCCGGTCACGTCCTGGGCGCCGACAACAACACCACGAAGGAGGTGGCCGGCCGATGACCGCACCGACCACAGCGACCGACGTCAACCAGCCGTCGCTGGAGCACGCACCGAAGGCCGGCCGCCGTCTGTCCTGGCCCGTGCTGCTCCTGGTCATCGCCGGAGCCCTGGCGCTGACCTCGATCGTCCGCCTGATCACCGGCGCGGACGGCATCACCAACGTCAGCCAGATGTCCACCGCGCTCCAGCTCGCCGTGCCGATCGGCCTGGCCGGCCTCGGCGGTCTGTGGGCCGAGCGCGCGGGCGTCGTCAACATCGGCCTCGAAGGCATGATGATCCTCGGCACCTGGTTCGGTGCCTGGGCCGGATTCCAGTGGGGCCCGTGGACCGGCGTCCTGGTCGGCATCCTCGGCGGCGCCATCGGCGGACTGCTGCACGCGATCGTCACCGTCACCTTCAACGTGAACCACATCGTCTCCGGTGTGGCCCTCAACATCCTCGCCCTCGGCGCCACCCGCTACCTCGCACCGCTCGCCTTCGAGGGCCACCAGGGCGGCTCCGCCAAGCAGTCCCCGGCGGTCGAGTCGCTCGGCCACTTCACCGTGCCCGGACTGTCCGACGCCCTGAGCGACCTCAACGACAAGGGCTGGTTCTTCGTCTCCGACATCGCGGGCCTGCTCGGCGGACTGGTCACCGGAGTCTCCTGGCTGACCCTGATCGCGGTCGCACTCGTCCCCGCCACCTGGTGGATCCTGTGGCGCACCGCCTTCGGCCTGCGGCTGCGCTCCTGCGGCGAGAACCCGGTGGCCGCCGAGTCCCTCGGCGTCAACGTCTACAAGTACAAGTACCTGGCCGTGATCATCTCCGGCGGACTGGCCGGCCTCGGCGGCGTCTTCCTCTCCATCGTGGCCAACCCGTTCTACCTGGAGGGCCAGACCAGCGGCCGCGGCTACATCGGCCTCGCCGCGATGATCTTCGGCAACTGGATGCCGGGCGGCCTCGCCATCGGCGCCGGACTCTTCGGCTACACCGACAGCCTCAACCTGCGCGGCGGCTCCGCCAACGTGCACGCCCTGCTGCTGCTCGGCGCGCTGCTGCTGCTGATCGGCGCGATCTGGCTGGTCGTCCGCAAGAAGTACGTCCACGCGGTGATCACCCTGGTCGTCGGCGCCCTCGTGTTCGCCTGGTACGCCGGCACCAACGAGGTCCCGAACCAGGTCGTCTCCGCCACGCCGTACGTCATCACCCTGGTCGTCCTCGCCCTCTCCGCCCAGCGGCTGCGCATGCCGAAGGCGGACGGCATGCCGTACCGGAAGGGGCAGGGCAAGTGACCGCGCACGACGTCGACTGGGAGGCGCTGCGCGCCGCCGCGCGGGACGCCATGTCCCACGCCTACGCCCCCTACTCGGGCTACCCGGTCGGCGTCGCCGCCCTGGTCGACGACGGACGCACGGTCTCCGGCTGCAACGTCGAGAACGCCTCGTACGGCCTCGGCCTGTGCGCCGAGTGCGGACTCGTCTCCGAGCTGCAGCGCACCGGGGGCGGCCGGCTCACGCACTTCACCTGCGTGGACGGCGAGGGCGAGATCCTCGTCCCGTGCGGCCGCTGCCGCCAGCTGCTGTACGAGTTCGGCGGCCCCGGACTGCTGCTGGAGACCCCGGCCGGCATCCTGCCGCTGTCGGAGATGCTGCCCCAGGCCTTCGGCCCGCAGCACCTCACCAAGTAACTCCTCCGCGGCCCCTCCGGGCGACAGCCGTTACCGTCGACCGGAGGGGCCGCACCCTTCGCACCTCCCGGAAGGAACGCCAGCCATGGCCATGGACGCCATCTCCGTCATCCGCACCAAGCGGGACCGCGGCGAACTCGGCGACGAGCAGATCGACTGGGTCATCGACGCGTACACCCGTGGCGAGGTGGCCGACGAGCAGATGTCGGCCCTCGCCATGGCGATCCTGCTCAACGGCATGAACCGGCGGGAGATCGCCCGCTGGACGGCCGCGATGATCGCCTCCGGCGAGCGCATGGACTTCTCCTCGCTGTCCCGCCCGACCGCCGACAAGCACTCCACCGGCGGCGTCGGCGACAAGATCACCCTGCCGCTGGCCCCGCTGGTCGCGGCCTGCGGCGCGGCCGTCCCGCAGTTGTCCGGCCGCGGCCTCGGCCACACCGGCGGCACCCTCGACAAGCTGGAGTCGATCCCCGGCTGGCGCGCCCTGCTCTCCAACGAGGAGATGCTGAACGTCCTGGACACCACCGGCGCGGTGATCTGCGCGGCCGGCGACGGACTGGCCCCGGCGGACAAGAAGCTGTACGCGCTCCGGGACGTCACGGGCACGGTCGAGGCGATCCCGCTCATCGCCTCCTCGATCATGTCCAAGAAGATCGCGGAGGGCACCGGTTCGCTGGTGCTGGACGTGAAGGTCGGCAGCGGCGCCTTCATGAAGACGATCGACGACGCCCGCGAACTGGCGTCCACGATGGTCGGTCTGGGCACCGACTCCGGTGTGCGCACGGTCGCGCTCCTCACCGACATGGCCACCCCGCTCGGCCTGACCGCGGGCAACGCCCTGGAGGTCCGCGAGTCGGTCGAGGTCCTCGCGGGCGGCGGCCCGGCGGACGTCGTGGAGCTGACCCTCGCCCTGGCCCGCGAGATGCTCGACGCGGCGGGCCTGAAGGACGCCGACCCGGCGAAGGCCCTCGCCGACGGCTCCGCGATGGACGTCTGGCGCCGCATGATCGCGGCCCAGGGCGGCGACCCGGACGCCGCGCTGCCGACGGCGCGCGAGCAGCACGTGGTGAAGGCGCCCGCCACCGGCGTCCTGACCCGCCTCGACGCCTACGACATCGGCGTCGCCGCCTGGCGCCTCGGCGCGGGCCGCGCCCGCAAGGAGGACCCGGTGCAGGCGGGCGCGGGCATCGAGATGCACGCCAAGCCCGGCGACACGGTCACCGAGGGCCAGCCCCTGCTGACCCTCCACACCGACACCCCGGAGCGCTTCGCGTACGCGCTCCAGGCGGTGGAGGGCTCCTACGACATCGCCGCCCCCGGCACGCCCTTCGCGGCCACTCCGGTGGTGCTGGAACGCATCGCCTGACCTGCGGTTTCCCTGATCGGGCGTGAACGGGACCGGTGAACTCCACCGGTCCCGTTCGGCATTGCGGACCCGGTGACGCACCGATGGCGGGCCGCCGCGGGCGCGCTCACCGCGGACACCGGCGGGTCTCCCGGGACGCGGGTCACCCCAGCAGCGCCGCGACCACCACCAGCACCGGCACCGACACCACCGTCGAGACGAGGATCGCCTCCCGGGCCAGGGTCTCGCCGACGCGGTAGCTGCTCGCGTAGGTGAAGAGGTTCTGCGCGGCGGGCAGCGCCGACGTCACCACCACGTCCAGCAGGTGCGCGCCGCGCAGCCCGAACACGCCGACCGCCAGCGCCCAGGCGACCAGCGGCTGACCCACCGCCTTCAGTGCCACGGCGAGCAGCACCGGACCGCGCTCGCCGGTCCGCAGCGGCAGGGTGCTGCCGCGCAGCGAGATGCCGAAGGCGAGCAGCACGGCCGGGACCGCCATGTTGCCGATCAGGGTGACCGGATCCATGACCGGGCCCGGTATGCGAACGCCGGTGGCCGACACCGCCACTCCGGCCAGTGACCCGATCGCGATCGGATTGCGCAGCGGCGTGAGCAGCCGCCGCCACAGCGGGCCCTTCTCACCGGCGGTGGACAGGTCGAGGATCGTCAGCGCCACGGGTGTGACACCGACCAGCTGGAACAGCAGCACCGGCGCCACCAGGGAGGCGTCGCCGAGGACGTACACGGCGATCGGGATGCCCAGGTTGCCGGAGTTGACGTAGCTGGAGCACAGGGCGCCGATCGTGGTGCGGCCCACGCCCCAGCCGCGCGCCACACCGACCGCGACGAAGACGCCCGCCACCGCCGCCGTGCTCAGCGCGGTGACCAGCAGCCGGCTGGAGAAGATCACCGACAGGTCGGCCCCGGCGAGCGTGGTGAACAGCAGGGCCGGGGACGCCACGTGGAACGCCAGCTTCGTCAGGACCTCCCGGCCCTGCTCGCCGAGATCTCCCCGGCGGCCGATGGCATAGCCGACGCCGATGACGACGGCGATCACCAGGAACCCGCTCAGCACCCCCTGCACGGTGGCTCCTCGCGCGGGCGAAGGGCCTCGGACACCGTGGGCGGGGATGATCTATGGCGCATACACCCAACCCTCCGGGGAAGGGCATGCCCAGGTCAATGTGATCCTTGCGGCGGCGGCCCGCCGCCACGCACCCGAGCCGGCCCGCCGCGATGAGTTACGCGCGCACGGCCGGTCTACCGATCGTGGACGCCAAGACACCACCCGTACTCGTGCTCAGCGGCCCCCTCGCCCCGGATGAGGTGAGCGGGCCCTGCGACGCGCTGCGGGCACTGCTGGACAGCGGTGGCGGCGGCTCGGGCGGGGTGGTCGTCTGCGACGTCGGCGGTCTCGGCCCGCCCGGGCTCGCCACGGTGAACCTCCTCGCGCGGCTCCAGCTCACGGCCCACCGGGCCGGAGGCCGGATCAGGCTGCGCGATCCCTCACCGGCCCTGCGCGCCCTGCTCGACCTGGTCGGACTCCGCTTCGAGACGGAGGGGCAGCCCGAACAGCGGGAACCACCGCTGCGTGTCCAGGAAGCAGTGGAACCCGGAGATCCGGTCCCCTGAGATCTCCAGCGCCTGCACCGCCCACGGGACGAAACCGCCGGCCTCCGGGTCGGGCTTGTACTGCGCGAACCCGGGCAGGCCGTTGACCTCCACCGGGATCAGCCGCGAACTCGCGCAGGCGGCACCCAGCGTCGTCATGAAGCCCGTGATGTCCTCGGGGCCGGTGAGCCACAGGTCGAACGGCGGCATCGTCATGATGGCGTCCTCGTGCAGCAGCGCGGTCAGCGCCGACATGTCGTATCCCTCGAACGCCGCCACATAGCGTTCGAGCAGCTTCTGCTGCTCCTCGTCGAGCGGGTCGGACACCGCCGCGTCGGCGCCCGGCTGCTGACGCTCCGCCAGCGTCGCCCGGGCCCGCTGCAGCGCGCTGTTGACCGACGCGACCGACGTGTCCAGCAGCTCGGCGACCTCGCTCGCCTTCCACGCCAGCACCTCGCGCAGGATCAGCACCGCCCGCTGCTTGGCGGGCAGTTGCTGGAGCGCGGCCATGAAGGCGAGCCGCACCGACTCCTTGGCGACCGCGGCCTCCGCCGGGTCGGTGGGCGTGGGCAGCACGCGCGCGTCCGGCATCGGCTCCAGCCAGGTGTGGTCGGGACGGGGCGACAGGGCCGCCCGCGCCAGCGGTGTGGACTCCGTCAGGTCCATCGGACGGGCGCGCTTGTTGCCCGCCGACAGCATGTCCAGGCAGACGTTGGTCGCGATGCGGTAGAGCCACGAACGCAGACTGGAGCGGCCCTCGAACTTGTCGTAGCTGCGCCAGGCGCGGACCATCGTGTCCTGCACCGCGTCCTCCGCCTCGAAGGAGGAGCCGAGCATCCGGTAGCAGTACCCGGTCAGCTCGACGCGGTGCGCCTCCAGCCTGGCGTCCAGGTCTGTCGTCGCCGTGCCGTTCGTCATCGTCCACCCACCCCATGTGGCGTCTTCGGGGCGCACCATCGCACCCGGCACTTCGGAAGCTACCGCAGCCCACTGACAACGGCCCCCCGAGTGAACGAAAGCGCAGGTGAGAGGCGGTGCGCTCCGACGCCGTCACACCGCCCGGCCCCGAACCCGGCCCGCGTCACGCGGTCGCGGGACGCCGCTCCGCCCGCGCCGCCCGCGTGCCCGCCAGCGTGATCGCCGCGACACCGGCCACCGCCACCAGACCGACGCCCACCGTCCCGGCCCAGCCGCCCGAGTGGAAGGCGAGCGCGCCGGCCGTGCTGCCCGCGCTGGAGCCGACGTAGTACGCCGACTGGTACAGCGCGGAGGCCTGCGCGCGCCCCTCGGTGGCGGTCCGGCCGACCGCCGAGGACGCCACCGCGTGCCCCGCGAAGAAGCCCCCGGTGATCAGCACCAGACCCAGCAGCACCAGCGGCAGCGCATCCGCCAGGGACAGCAGCAGCCCCGCCGCGGTGGTGCCGCCCGCCGCGTACAGCGCGCCCCGGCGGCCCAGCCGGCCCACCAGCCGTCCGGCCGCCGACGCCGACACCGTGCCCACCAGGTAGACCAGGAAGATCGAGCCGACGATGCCCTGCGGCAGCGAGAACGGCGCCTCGGTCAGCCGGTAGCCGATGACCGTGTACACACCGCCGAACACCGTCATGAACAGCGCGCCGATCGCGTACAGGCGGCGCAGCAGCGGGTTGGCGAGGTGGCCGCGGACCGTGCGGGCCAGCACCCGCGGACGCAGCGAGCCCGGCCGGAAGTGCCGCGGCGCCGGCAGCAGCAGCCGGAAGGCCACCGCGCACGCCACCGCGACCGCGCCGATCACGCCGACGGCGACCCGCCAGCCCCACTCCTGCGCGACCCAGCCGGTGATCACCCGGCCGCTCATCCCGCCGACGCTGTTGCCGGCCACGAACAGCCCGATCGCGGTCACCAGCGCCTTGGGCGTGACCTCCTCCGCCAGATACGCCGTCGCCGACGCGGGCAGCCCGGCCAGCGCGGCACCCTGCAGCGCGCGCAGCGCCACCAGCGCGCCCAGCGACGGCGCGAACGGCACCAGCAGCCCCACGGTCACCGCGACGGCCAGGGACGCCGTCATGACCGTGCGCCGCCCGTAGCGCTCCGACAGCGCGCTCATCGGCAGGACGAACACCGCGAGGCCACCGGTGGCCGCCGCCACCGTCCAGCTCGCGTCGCCCGCGCTCACCGCGAAGTCGGCCGAGATCAGCGGCAGCAGGGCCTGGGTGGAGTACAGCAGCGCGAAGGTCGCGACGCCGGCGAGGAACAGGGCGAGACTCATCCGGCGGTAACCGGGACCGCCCGGCGACATCCGGGACTCGGAGGAGGAGGGGACGGAGGGAACGGATGCGACGGCGCCCACGGTGGTGGACGCCCCGGTACTGGCGGGAGTCATGCCTCGAAGCTACGTACGGCCCCGCTCATCCGTCCAATGCACGGAATCGCCATAATCGTTCCCATGGCGCATGAGCAGAGGTCACACGGTCGGCTGTCACAGACCAGTGACACACGAGACACGGCGGACATGTCGCGGCTGCTGGCGCCGCGCCTCGCCCACTTCGCCGGAGTGGCCCGCACCGAGCACGTCACGCGGGCCGCCCAGGAGATGCAGGTCCCGCAGTCCACCCTGTCCCGGGCCATGGTCCGCCTCGAACAGGACCTTGGCGTCGACCTGTTCGCCCGCCACGGCCGCACCGTCTCCCTGACCCCCGCCGGCCGCACCTTCCTCGCCTCCGTCGAGCGCGCCCTCGCCGAGATCGAACGCGCCGCCGAGGAGGTACGCGCCGACGCCGACCCGGCCACCGGCAAGGTCGCCTTCGGCTTCCTGCACACCATGGGCGCCGAGACCGTGCCCGGGCTGCTGCACGCCTTCCGCGCCGACCACCCGCGCATCCGCTTCAGCCTCGTCCAGAACTACGGCGAGGCCATGCTGGAGCGGCTGCGCGCGGGCGAGCTCGACCTGTGCCTGACCTCGCCGGTGCCCGACGCCCCCGACCTGGTGGCCCGCCGCCTCGACGAGCAGAAGCTGCGCCTGGTCGTGCCCCCGGACCACCGCCTCGCCGGCCGCCGCCGCATCCGTCTGGCCGAGGCGGCCGACGAGACCTTCGTGACCCTGGAACCCGGCTACGGGCTGCGCCGCATCACGGACGACCTGTGCGCGCAGGCCGGTTTCCGGCCCCGGATCGCGTTCGAGGGCGAGGAGGCGGAGACCCTGCGCGGCCTGGTCGCCGCCGGCCTCGGCGTCGCCCTGCTGCCCCCGCCGGCCTTCCCGCGCCCGGGCGTGGTGGAACTGACGGTCACCGCCCCGAAGGCGGCCCGGGAGATCGGCGTGGCCTGGCTGGCGGGCCGCCCGGACACACCGCCGGTGGCGGCCTTCAAGAAGTTCCTGCTCTCCAAGCGGGGCAGCCTCCTGCCGACCTGAGCGCCGCCCCGCCCGGACGCGCGGAACCGGGGAGCCGGGAAGCCGAGTGCCGGCGCGGGGAACGGGACCGGGGGAACCGGCACGCAGGAAACCACGCGACCGACCGCGACGTACCCGAACTCACCGCGCGACCAGCCGTGACGTACTGGGACTCACCGCCCGCGACGGCCTTGACGCGCCCGAGGACGCCGCGCGACCGCCCTCGCCGACCCTGCGTCGCCGCGCGACCGCCGCGACGTACCCGCCCTCACCGCGCGACCGCCCTCGCCGTACCTGCACTCCCCGCCCGCGACGGCCTTGACGCGCCCGAGGACGCCGCGCGACCGCCCTCGCCGACCCTGCGTCGCCGCGCGACCGCCGCGACGTACCCGCCCTCACCGCGCGACCGCCCTCGCCGTACCTGCACTCCCCGCCCGCGACGGCCTTGACGCGCCCGAGGACGCCGCGCGACCGCCCTCGCCGACCCTGCGTCGCCGCGCGACCGCCGCGACGTACCCGCCCTCACCGCGCGACCGCCCTCGCCGTACCTGCACTCCCCGCCCGCGACGGCCTTGACGCGCCCGAGGACGCCGCGCGACCGCCCTCGCCGACCCTGCGTCGCCGCGCGACCGCCGCGACGTACCCGCCCTCACCGCGCGACCGCCCTCGCCGTACCTGCACTCCCCGCCCGCGACGGCCTTGACGCGCCCGAGGACGCCGCGCGCCCGCCCTCGCCGAACCTGCGTCGCCGCGCGCCCGCCGTGACGTACCCGCACTCACCGCGCGACCAGCCTCGCCGCACCCGCACTCGCCGCCCGCGACCGTCGCCCCGGCGACGCTACCGTCGCAACGACCGCCCGAATCCCGCGGCCAGCGGCATCCGCAGACCCAGCGGAGGAGGCGCCGCCAGGGCGTCCTGCACGGGCCGAGAGAACGCCCGCCCGAACAGCGCGCCCATCACGAAGTCCTCGGCCAGCGCCAGCACTTCGTCCCGATACTGGCTCAAACCGTGCCCGTCGGAATGCACTTCGAACCGGCACACCTCCCGGTTCGCCTTCTTCGCCCGCGCCGCGAGCCGGAACGACAACTCCGGGTCGGTCCGCGCGTCGTTGGTGCCGTGCACGATCAGCACCTGCCGCCCGGCGAGCTGTTTCACCGGTTCGGGTGGCGCCGCGACGTCCTCCTCGGGCAGCCAGGGTGCCAGCGCCAGCACCGAGTTGACGGCCTCGTGCCCGCCCGCGCGCAGCGCGGCCCGGCCGCCCATGCCGAGACCGGCGAGGCACACGGGGACGTCCCCGTAGCGCCGTACGGCCTCGTCGGCGGCCCACGCGGCGTCGCGTGCGAGGTGCGCCTCGCTGCCGTTCCAGCCGCGGTAGCGGTAGTGGACGACATGGGCCGCCAGGCTCCGGTCCCGTGCCGCGCGGGTGAGACGCCGTCCGAGTCCGTGGACGGAGGCCGCGGCCACCATGGGGGAGGGTCTGCGGCTGGAGACCTCCTCGCCGCCGGGGAGCAGCAGCACCACGCCGCTCACCGCCGTCGGTTCCGGGCCGAGCGCCCTCCCCAGCCGGGCCCTGCGAACCGGCGTCGCTTCCTGTGCCATGACAGAACAGTGTCAGAAGCGCGGGTGTACGCCACCCGTCCGTGCGGTCACCGTTGGGTATCGACCACCGGATCACGCCAAGCGATCTACGCGCGTAGGCGTTAGGGTGCGGAAATGACGAGCCAAACCATCGCGAACACCCCGGATCCGGACCGTATCCGCCGGGCTCCCAAGGTTCTGCTGCACGACCACCTCGACGGCGGACTGCGCCCCGGCACCGTCGCCGAGCTGGCCCTGGAGACCGGCTACACCGGTCTGCCCGAGACCGACCCCGACAAGCTGGCCCTCTGGTTCCACCAGGCCGCCGACTCCGGCTCCCTGGAGCGCTACCTGGAGACCTTCTCGCACACCGTCGGCGTCATGCAGACCCGCGACGCGCTCGTCCGGGTCGCCGCCGAGTGCGCCGAGGACCTCGCGGAGGACGGTGTCGTCTACGCCGAGGTGCGCTACGCCCCCGAGCAGCACCTGGACGGCGGACTCACCCTCGAAGAGGTCGTCGAGGCGGTCAACGAGGGCTTCCGGCAGGGCGAGCGGCGCGCCAGGGAGAACGGCCACCGCATCCGGGTCGGCGCCCTGCTCACCGCGATGCGGCACGCCGCCCGCGCCCTGGAGATCGCCGAACTCGCCAACCGCTACCGGGACCTGGGAGTCGTCGGCTTCGACATCGCGGGCGCCGAGGCCGGCTACCCGCCCACCCGGCACCTCGACGCCTTCGAGTACCTGAAGCGGGCGAACAACCACTTCACCATCCACGCCGGCGAGGCGTTCGGACTGCCGTCCATCTGGCAGGCGCTGCAGTGGTGCGGCGCGGACCGGCTCGGGCACGGGGTGCGCATCATCGACGACATCCACGTCCGCGACGACGGCACGGTCGAGCTCGGCCGGCTCGCCTCCTACGTCCGGGACAAGCGCATCCCGCTGGAGCTGTGCCCGAGCTCCAACCTCCAGACCGGCGCGGCCCCCTCCTACGCCGAGCACCCCATCGGACTCCTGCGGCAGCTGCACTTCCGGGCCACGGTCAACACGGACAACCGTCTGATGTCCCACACGAGCATGAGCCGCGAATTCGAGCACCTGGTCGACGCATTCGGTTACACGCTCGACGACCTCCAATGGTTTTCCGTCAATGCTATGAAGTCGGCCTTCATTCCTTTCGATGAACGTCTGGCCATGATCAATGACGTCATCAAGCCGGGATACGCCGAACTGAAATCCGAATGGCTGTTCCGGCAGACGGCCTCCACCAGCGGTTTCACCGGAAAGTAGAGCTGACGGGGGGGTCCGCGCACATCGGGAATACAAAGGTCGTTCACCATCCGTCCGCATTTCGATGTTTGCGGCGGAAGGGCTCGCGTGTTTACGGTCACGACACCGCTCACATCCCCGTATCCCATTTCGAGGACGCATTTCATGAAGCAGTCTGCTGCCAAGACCCTCGGTGTCGCCGCCCTCGGTGCCGCCTTCGCCGCCGCCGGTGCGGGCGCCGCCAACGCGGCCCCGGCCCTCCCGGACGCCCCCTCGCTGGACACCGTCACCCAGGCCGCCCCGGCGGAGCAGCTGTCCGGCGCGCTGCCGGGCTCCGGGCAGGTTCTGGCGACGGGCCAGGAGCTGGTCGGCCGGGGCACGGCGGCCGTGCAGCCGGCCGTCGGTCGGCTGGCCCCCCAGGTGCCCGCCGCCGGTCTCCTCGGCGGCCTGCCGGTGCAGGGGGTGCCCACCCAGGGCCTCGCCGTCAACGGTCTCCCGCTCGGCGGCTGACCCACTCCGGCGCATCACCGCCGATGGGGCGCACCCGGACTCGGGGTGCGCCCCATCGGCGTACTCGGACGGACGGCCCTGCGCGGCGCTCAGGGAGACGGCACTGCTTGCGCTACCAGGCCGTCCGCGTCTTCTCCTCCGAGGGCAACAGGATCCACAGCGCTATGTACAGCAGGAACTGCGGCCCCGGAAGCAGACACGAGATCAGGAAGATCACGCGCATCGTGGTGGCGGAGGTGCCGAAGCGCCGGGCCAGCGCGGCGCACACGCCGCCGATCATGCGGTCGTTGGTGGGGCGGGCGAGGCGGCTCATGGACGACTCCTTCGTGAGCGGTGCGAGGCTTCCCGGTCGGCTGCCTCCATGCACTCCACGTTACGGAGACGAAGGGGGCAAAGCGTCGCTCCACGGGGCGATCCCGACCCTGGGAATCGTCGGGGTCCTACCCTGAGCCGGCTCCTCCGCGGGAAGGGCGGTGCCGGACGGCAGACCCGCCCGGCGGCGCAGCCAGGAGCGGCCCGCGGGCACCACGGCCGCATGCGCGAGCCCCGCGCCGACCGTGTTCAGCAGCAGCGAGTCGATGTCCACGACCTGGCCCGGCACCGCGGTCTGCAGCATCTCGACGGCCAGCGACACCAGAGCGGTCGCGGCCATCGCGCGGATCAGTGAACCCAGCCCCGAGACGCACAGCCGGCCCCCCGCCACCGGCAGCAGCACCCCGAGCGGCGCGAGCAGCGCCAGCCCTTCGCCGACCCGGCGGACGCCCTCCACCCAGCCCAGCGCGAAGTCGGCCCGGATCCCGTCGAGCGGCCGCCAGTTGGCGGGCATCACCCACGGCACGTCCAGCGGGCGCAGCGTGAACCAGGCGACGAACGCGAGATACGCGGCCAGGAGGAGCCCTCCTGACACACGGAAACGGAACGCGGCGCTGCCGCCGACGAAGCCTTGACGCTGCACGCCCCCCAAGACGCGGCGTTCCGCACGGTCGGTTCCGGGATGTCACCCGTTCACCGGGTGAGGCATGCGCCACAGTGCGGACGCCGCCGGCGCGGTGCCGCCGCGCGGCTCAGTTCCCGGTGGTCTCCGACGACGGCGGCTGCCCGGCGTCGGGACGGGCACGGACCTCGTCCGTGCACTCGTAGCGGCGCGGCCGCCCGTCGTCGGGACCGCCGAGGACCACCGAGCCGTCGCCCTCGGCCGCCGCCGAGTCGGAGAAGGTGCACACGATCTGCGCGAGCCCCGCCGCGGACAGGCTCCCCGGCGCGGTGCTCAGCCGCAGCGTGTCCTCCGGGTCGCCGGGCCGCGGACCGCTCACGGTCGTCCCGCCCCGTACGCGCGTCGTGTACCCGGCTTCCTGCTCGGCCGCCGTCGGCTGCCGGGACAGCTCGTCCAGCAGCCCCTGCGCCACCGTCACCCGCCGCGAGTCCGCCGCCCCGTCCGGCACCCGCACCGTCCGGTCGACGGACACCAGCGACGACCCGCACAGCAGGAACACCCGCACCGGCAGCCCCCGCACGGCCTGCGTGGTCACCTCCGGCTCGGCCAGCGAACAGCTCACCCGCGAGGGTGCGGGCCCGAAGTCGGTCGGCACCTCCGTGGCCCGGATCCCGCACCCGGCGAGCGCGCCACCGAGCACGCCGAGGGCCAGCAGCACCGGCAGCCGGCGTACGGTCCCGCGTCGTACGTCCATTCAGGCGTCCCCCTCAGCGCCTTCGTCCTTGGTGTCGCCGGCCTGCTCCGAGGGGCTCTGCGCCGACACGTCCCGCGGCAGCCGCAGGGTGAACACGGCACCGCCCTCGGGGGAGTTGGCCGCGGTGATCTCACCGCCGTGGATGTGCGCGTTCTCCAGGGCGATGGACAGGCCCAGACCGCTGCCCTCGGAGCGCGGCCGGGAGGCGCTGGCCTTGTAGAAGCGGTCGAAGACGTGCGGCAGGACCTCCTCCGGGATGCCCGGCCCGTGGTCCCGCACCTCGATGACCACCACACCCTCGTCCGCGGCGCCCTCCGGCCCGGCCGCGGTCTCCTCCCGCACCGCCACCCGCACCGGCGAACCGCCGTGCTTGAGCGCGTTGCCGATGAGGTTGGCCAGGATCACGTCCAGCCGGCGCGGGTCGATCCGGGCGTGGATGCCGCGCTCGGCGTCCAGCTCGACCGCGTCCAGCCAGGCCCGCGCGTCGATGCAGGCGGTGATCTGGTCGGCGATGTCGACGTCGTCGAGGACCAGGCGGGCGGTGCCCGCGTCGAAGCGGGTGACCTCCATCAGGTTCTCCACCAGGTCGTTCAGCCGGCGCGTCTCGCTGACCACCAGCCGCACCGCGGGCTCGATCATCGGGTCGATGCCGCCGCCCTCGAACTCCAGCTCCTCCTCCAGCACCTCGGTCACCGCCGTGATCGCGGTCAGCGGGGTGCGCAGCTCGTGACTCATGTCCGCCACGAACCGCCGGGACGCCTCGTCGCGCGCGGCCATGTCGGCGACCCGCTTCTCCAGCGCCTCGGCCGCCTTGTTGAACGTCCGGGACAGATCGGCCAGTTCGTCCGTCCCCGACACCCTGAGCCGGGTGTCCAGCTTGCCCTCGCCGAGCCGCCGGGCGGCCACCCCGAGCCGCTGCACCGGCTTCAGCACCGTCGTGGCGGCGGCGTGCGCGAGCAGCGCGGACCCTATCAACGCGAGACCCGTGGCGATCCCCAGCGACCAGGCGAGCGAGTTGAGGTCCTTGGCCTCGGGCTCCAGCGACTTCAGCATGTAGCCCGTCGGACCGCCGCCGATCACCCGGGTCCCCGCCACCAGGTACGGGACGTCGCTCTCCACGGTCCGCTGCCAGTACAGGCGGTGCGGGTACTTGTTGGTCGCGGTGACCTTCTGCCGCTCGGTCACCGCCTCGCGCAGCGAGGCCGGCACGTCCTGCAGCGAGAAGCCGTTCAGCCCGCCCGAACTGCCGTACACGGTCCGCCCGTCGGGGTTCTCGGCGACCAGCAGCACCGTGAATCCCTGGCCGGTGTTGGCCATCTGACCGGCGGTGCGCTGCAGTTCGTCCTGCGTCGGGTGCTCGGGCAGTGCGCCCGCCCGGTTCTGCATCTCCTGCTCGAAGTCCCGCAGCACCGCGTCCTGCGTACGGGTCAGCACGGACTCGCGGTTCAGCCAGTACGCGATGCCCGATGCGGACACCGCGGCGGTGAGCGCGACCAGCCCGAACACCACGACCAGCCGCAGCCGCAGGCTGGTGAAGCGCAGCCGTGACCAGATCCCCTTGCGTGCCGCGGACCAGCCGCGGCTCCCCCCTTGGTGTTCCTCGGTCACTGAGGCGGATCCAGCCGGTAGCCGACACCGCGCACGGTACGGATCAGCGTCGGGGACGACGGCACGTCTTCGACCTTGGCGCGCAGCCGCTGGACACACGCGTCCACCAGACGCGAGTCGCCCAGGTAGTCGTGCTCCCACACCAGCCGCAGCAACTGCTGCCGGGACAGCGCCTGGCCCGGCCGCCGGCTCAGCTCCAGCAGCAGCCGCAGCTCGGTCGGCGTCAGCTGGAGGTCCTCGCCGTTCTTCGTCACGGTCATCGCCGCACGGTCGATGACCAGGCTGCCGAAGGTCGCCGAGTCGCTGGACTCGCGCTCCCCGCGCCGCAGCACCGCCCGGATCCGGGCGTCCAGCACCCGCCCCTGCACCGGCTTGACGACGTAGTCGTCGGCGCCGGACTCCAGGCCGACCACGACGTCGATGTCGTCGCTGCGCGCGGTCAGCAGGATGATCGGCAACTGGTCCGTGCGCCGGATGCGCCGGCACACCTCGAACCCGTCGATGCCGGGCAGCATCACGTCCAGCACGATCAGATCCGGCCGCTGCTCACGCAGCAGCTTCAGACCGTCCTCACCGCTGGCAGCGGTCGCCACCCGGTGTCCCTGGCGCGTCAGGGAGAGCTCCAGGGCCGTACGGATGGCGTCGTCGTCCTCGATCAGCAACAGGGAAGGCACGGGCTCATTCTGGCCCATGGAGGGCTGCCTGTTCGACCCGTGGACGACAGATGCCCATTGGGCCCGCATACGTGCCGCTACGTGCACCGATTCCTGTGAAGGATCTGTGTTCCCGCCGTGACCGACCCCTGTGACAGGTCTGTGACAGTCGGCGGACACGGCCATGAAGGTCCCCCGGCAAGCTTTTCGGCACAAGCACAACAGCAGGGCCGAACACCGGAAGTCCACGACGGGGGGCGCGAGATGAACACGCTGCACGGCACCATGACCAGCGCAGTGGTCACGCGTCTGCACGACGTGCACCGGGGTTCCGAGAAGTCCGGTGCCGTGAGCGGGCGGGGGTGCGCTCGCGGCACCGGGCGTCAGCACACCGCGATCATGACGGTGGTTGACGCCCCCACGGGGGAGACGCACGGGGGAAACACGTACGGGGAGGGCTCGGGGGAGCGCCGTCAGGCGCGGCAGGCGGACGCCGAGGCGGCGTTCACCGCCTACGTCCAGGAGCGCCGCGCCTCCCTGTACGCCACCGCCTACCACCTGACCGGTGACCGCTTCGAGGCCGAGGACCTGCTGCAGAGCGCACTGTTCTCGACCTACCGCGCGTGGGACCGGATCAGCGACAAGGCGGCCGTCGGGGGTTACCTGCGGCGGACGATGACCAACCTGCACATCAGCGCGTGGCGCCGCCGCAAGCTGAACGAGTACCCGACCGAGGAACTGCCGGAGACGCCCGGCGACACGGACGCGATGCGCGGCACCGAACTGCGCGCGGTCCTGTGGCAGGCGCTGGCCCGGCTGCCGGAACTCCAGCGCACCATGCTGGTCCTGCGCTACTACGAGGGCCGCACGGACCCGGAGATCGCGGACATCCTCGGCATCAGTGTCGGCACGGTGAAGTCCAGCATCTGGCGGTCGCTCCGCCGGCTGCGCGAGGACGAGGTCCTCAGCTTCGGCCGTGACGAGGAGGACGCCTTCGGCGAACTGGTCGCCTGAGGCGGAGGGGGACCGCGGGGACGCCGGGGGGCGTTGCCGCGGGAAGCGGGGGAAGCAAGGGGGAGTCCCGAGGGGGAGCACAACGGGGAGTCCCGAGGGGGAGCACAACGGGGAGTCCCGAGGGGGAGTACAAGGGGGCACGGGGCCTCTGGGATCCGGGGGGATCACGGGGGAGCCAGGGGGAGCAAGGGGGAAACGAGGGAGGGGGAACGGGGGACCGCACGGGGGATGCGAAACAGCGGGACTGGTTGGGCTGGGGGGCCCGTCCAGTCCCGCCTTTCGCGCGCTCGCGCCCTCGCCCCGCCCGCACACGTCACCGCGTCCCGCCGCCGCCCGCCGTCACGGCCCGCGCCCCCTCCGCCCGGAGCGGGCGCCGACGCCGGACCGCCACAGTCCGCGCCCGGCGCGCCCGCGGGGGTCGCCTCGGGCCACCGCGGTCCGCGTCCCGCCCGGCGTGCGGGCCGCGTCAGGCTGCCACGGTCCGCGTCCCGCCGCCGGCACGCCCGGTGCGGGGCGTCGCGGTCACGCCGCCGTGCTCGTCGTCCCGGTCGCCGTACGTCCGGCGACCGCCGCCGAGGCCAGCCGGCCCAGTGCCTCGTCCCGGTCACAGGCGTACGCGCCCAGCGCCGTCTGGCGGGCGATGATCGACCGCTCCTGCCGCATCAGCCGCCAGCCGCGGCGCAGCAGGAACGGCACCGACTTGCGGCCCTCCCTCAGGTCCCGCAGGAAGCGCCGGCGGAAGGTGCGCACCGGACCCCGGCTCAGACACAGCGCGTCCGCCAGCAGCCCGGCCTCGCGGCAGCGGGAGACGATCTCCGCGGCGAACACGCCCTCGGCGATGAACAGCGGTGTCCCCGCGATGTCGACGGTCGCCTCGCCGGTGCGCGCGCTGAGCGCGATGTCGTACACCGGCACCTGCGTACGACGTGTGCGGCACAGCCGTTCGATCGCGGCGACCGCGGTGTCCGCGTCCCAGGAGGCGGGGTGGTCCCAGTCGATGTCGGAGGTGCCCGCCATCAGCGGCAGCGTGGGGTCGTCGCCCTCCTTGTAGAAGTCGTCGAGGCGCAGCACCGGCAGGCCGGAGCGGGCCGCGAGGAGGGACTTGCCGGAGCCGGAGGGGCCGCAGAGCAGCACGACTCGCGCGGATATGGGCGACTGGGAACTCACGGGACACCAGTGTGAGGCATCGTTCGGTCGGTGTACGACCCCGCGGTACGGCTTTGAAGCACGCGTCACACCTCAACTACGCTGCGCACCGACCCGATTACTCCGCGAAGGCGATAGGTGGCAGAACGATGGCCCGACACAAGGCACCCAGGACACCGGCCGCCCGACGCGCCCTGGCCGTCCTCGCGACCGCCTCAGTGGCGCTCGGCGCCGGCGCGGCGACCGCCTCGGCCGCGGACTCCGGACCGCTGCTCGGTGACGCCGGTCGGGTCGCGGGACCCGCTGCGAGCACGGTGGCGGGCACGGTCGCGGGACCGGTCGCCGGACCCGTCGCGGGCACGGTGGCGGGGCTGAAGCCCAACCCGCTGGCCGGCACGGGCGTGGACCCGCTCGACAACGGCGTCGGCACCCAGGTCGCGGACTTCCGGCCGGTGGACTCGCGGGCGGTGACCGGGCCGGTGGCGCAGGCGCCGTCGGTCGGCAGCATTCCGGTGGTCGGACCGGCGTCGGCCCTGCCGGCCCGCTGACGTCCGGTACACGGCGGAGCGCCGCAACCCGCCCGGACGGAGGCGGGGTGCGGCGCTCCGGTTCGTGGGGCGGCCGTCAGTACGCGGAGCCGGAGGCGCCCAGGGAACCCGTCGGGTGCCAGACCGTCTTGGTCTCCAGGAACGCCGTCATGCGGTCCGTTCCGGGATCCGCCGACCAGTTGTCCACAGGCTGTGGACGCAGGACGCGCTTGAGGTTGTCCGCCGCCGCGATCTCCAGCTCCTTCGCCAGCGCCTCGTCGGCGCCGGCCAGGTCGATCGCGTTGACGTCCTGGTGCGCGGCGAGCGGAGCGGCGATCTCCGCCGTCCGGCCGGACAGCACGTTGACCACGCCGCCCGGAAGGTCGGACGTGGCCAGCACCTCGCCCAGGGACAGGGCGGGCAGCGGCGCCTTCTCGGAGGCCACCACGACCGCCGTGTTGCCCGTCGCGATCACCGGGGCGACCACCGAGACCAGACCCAGCAGCGACGACTCCTGCGGAGCCAGCACGGCCACCACGCCCGTCGGTTCGGGCGAGGAGAGGTTGAAGAACGGGCCCGCGACCGGGTTGCCGCCGCCGACCACCTGCGCGATCTTGTCGGTCCAGCCCGCGTACCAGACCCAGCGGTCGATCGCCGCGTCCACCTGTGCCGCCGCCTTCGACTTCGACAGCCCCTCGGCGTCGGCGACCTCCGCGACGTACTGGTCGCGGCGGCCCTCCAGCATCTCCGCGACCCGGTACAGGATCTGGCCGCGGTTGTACGCCGTCGCGCCGGACCAGGCGCCGAACGCCTTGCGGGCGGCGACCACCGCGTCCCGGGCGTCCTTGCGGGAGGAGAGCGGCGCGTTCGCCAGCCACTTGCCCTTCGAGTCCGTCACCTCGTACACCCGGCCGCTCTCGGAACGCGGGAACTTCCCGCCGACGTACAGCTTGTAGGTCTTGAAGACACTCAGTCGCGCGTCAGACATCGAGGTACGCCTCCAGGCCGTGGCGGCCGCCCTCGCGGCCGAAGCCCGACTCCTTGTACCCGCCGAACGGCGAGGTCGGGTCGAACTTGTTGAACGTGTTGGACCAGACGACGCCCGCGCGGAGCTTGTTCGCGACCGCCAGGATGCGCGAACCCTTCTCCGTCCAGATGCCCGCCGACAGGCCGTACGGGGTGTTGTTGGCCTTGGCGACCGCCTCGTCCGGCGTGCGGAAGGTGAGGACGGACAGGACCGGGCCGAAGATCTCGTCGCGGGCGACGGTGTGCGCCTGGGTGACGTTCGTGAAGAGCGTCGGGGCGAACCAGTAGCCGGAGGAGGGGAGTTCGCAGGCCGGGGACCAGCGCTCGGCGCCCTCCGCCTCGCCCCGGTCGGCCAGCGCGGTGATCCGGGCCAGCTGCTCGGCGGAGTTGATCGCGCCGATGTCGGTGTTCTTGTCCAGCGGGTCACCGAGACGCAGGGTGGACAGGCGGCGCTTGAGGGAGTCCAGCAGCTCGTCGTGGATCGACTCCTGGACGAGCAGGCGGGAGCCCGCGCAGCAGACCTGGCCCTGGTTGAAGAAGATGCCGTTGACGATGCCCTCGACGGCCTGGTCGATCGGGGCGTCGTCGAAGACGATGTTGGCGCCCTTGCCGCCCAGTTCCAGCGTCAGCTTCTTGCGGGTGCCCGCGACCGTACGCGCGATCTCCTTGCCGACGGCGGTGGAGCCGGTGAAGGCCACCTTGTTCACGTCCGGGTGCGCGACGATCGCGGCGCCCGTGTCGCCGTAGCCGGGAAGGATGTTGACGACGCCCTTCGGCAGGCCCGCCTGACGGCAGATGTCCGCGAAGAACAGGGCGGAGAGCGGGGTCGTCTCGGCGGGCTTGAGGACCACCGTGTTGCCCGTCGCGAGCGCCGGGGCGATCTTCCACGCCAGCATCAGCAGCGGGAAGTTCCAGGGGATGACCTGGCCCGCCACGCCGAGCGGACGCGGGTTCGCGCCGAAACCGGCGTGGTCCAGCTTGTCGGCCCAGCCCGCGTAGTAGAAGAAGTGCGCGGCGACCAGCGGGAGGTCCGCGTCGCGGGTCTCCCTGATCGGCTTGCCGTTGTCGAGGGTCTCGAGGACGGCGAGCTCGCGGCTGCGCTCCTGGATGATCCGCGCGATGCGGAACAGGTACTTCGCGCGCTCGGAGCCGGGCAGCGCCGACCACTTCTCGAACGCCTTGCGGGCCGCCTTCACCGCGCGCTCCACGTCCGCCTCGCCCGCCTGCGCGACCTCGGAGAGGACCTCCTCGGTGGACGGGGAGACGGTCTTGAAGACCTTGCCGTCGGCCGCCTCCACGAACTCGCCGTCGACGAACAGGCCGTACGACGGCGCGATGTCGACGACCGAGCGGGACTCGGGGGCCGGGGCGTATGCGAATACCGATGCCATGGTGATCAGTCCACCGTCACGTAGTCGGGGCCGGAGTAACGGCCGGTGGCCAGCTTCTGGCGCTGCATCAGCAGATCGTTCAGCAGCGAGGAGGCGCCGAAGCGGAACCAGTGGTTGTCCAGCCAGTCCTCACCCACCGTCTCGTTCACCAGCACCAGGAACTTGATCGCGTCCTTGCTGGTGCGGATGCCGCCGGCCGGCTTCACACCGACCTGGACGCCGGTCTGCGCACGGAAGTCGCGCACGGCCTCCAGCATGAGCAGGGTGTTGGCCGGGGTCGCGTTGACGGCGACCTTTCCGGTCGAGGTCTTGATGAAGTCCGCACCCGCGAGCATGCCGAGCCAGCTCGCCCGGCGGATGTTGTCGTACGTCGACAGCTCGCCCGTCTCGAAGATGACCTTCAGGCGGGCGCTCGTCCCGCAGGCCTCCTTCACCGCGGTGATCTCGTCGTACACCTTCCGGTAGTTCCCGGCGAGGAACGCCCCGCGGTCGATGACCATGTCGATCTCGTCCGCACCGGCGGCGACGGCCTCGCGGACGTCCGCCAGCTTGACCGCCAGCGGGGCGCGGCCGGCCGGGAACGCGGTGGCGACCGAGGCGACCTTGACGGTGGAGCCCGCGACGGCCTCCTTGGCCGTGGCCACCATGTCGGGATAGACGCAGACCGCGGCCGTGGCGGGCGTCGCACGGTCGGTCGGGTCGGGATGGACCGCCTTCGCGCCGAGCGCCCGGACCTTGCCCGGGGTGTCCGCGCCTTCCAGCGTCGTCAGGTCGACCATCGAGATGGCGAGGTCGATGGCGTACGCCTTCGCGGTCGTCTTGATCGAGCGGGTGCCGAGGGAGGCGGCACGCGCCTCCAGGCCGACCGCGTCGACGCCGGGCAGCCCGTGGAGGAAACGGCGCAGCGTGCTGTCGGACGCGGTGACGTCGCTGAGAGCGTGTGGTGCAGTGGTGGGCATGGTCACCAGACGAGCATATCTACGCGCGTAGCGGCTGTACAGCCCCCGCAGCGGATCCGGCCGGGCCCCACGCCCGGATCCTGCCGGGCCCTACGCCCGGATCCCGCCCGGCCCTACGCCCGGATCCCGCCCGGCCCCACGCCCGGATCCCGCCCGGCCTCCACTGCGTACGGGGCCCCGCGAGGCGTCGTGCAGAATCGGGGGCATGACGACCCCCGAGCAGCAGCCGCCGGAGCCGGAGCCCACGAAGCCCTCCGGCCCCACGGCACCCCAGTACCAGGACCGGATCTACCGCTCGCCCGCGGGCCTCGCCGGCGGTGCGCTGCTGCTCGCCGTCATCGCCTGGCTCGGCATCGACGCCGTCGTCTCCGGCCAGGGCCGCACCCCGTGGCTGGCCCTCGCCGTGATGCTGCTCCTCGTCCCCCTCGTCGTCGCCTACACCCTGCGCCCCGCCGTGTACGTGAACGACGACCGGCTGCGCATCCGCAACCCGTTCCGCGTGATCGTGCTGCCCTGGGGCCGGGTCGCCTCGCTCAGGTCCGGGTTCTCCAACGAGGTCCTCACCGAATCCGGCGCCAAGTACCAGCTCTGGGCGCTCCCCGTCTCGCTGCGCGCACGCAACAGGGCCGCCCGGCAGGAAGCACGGGCAGCGGCGCAGGCCGCCCGCGGCGACCAGGGCGGGCGGGGCCGGGGCGGCGCCGGCGCGTACGGACCCGGAAGCGTGCCCGACGGGCCCCGGCGGGCCGAGAGCGACCGGGCGATGGACGAGATGCGCGAACTGCACGAACGGCGGCAGGAGGCGGAGGCCGCGCAGGGCGAGGTGACCGTGCGCTGGGCGTACGAGATCGCGGCGCCGGCAGTGGCGGGAGCGGTGCTGCTGGCTGTGTTGCTGGCGGTGGGCTGAGAGCGGAGGGCTTCCGGCCCGGTGGGCTGGGAGTGGGGTTCTGCCGGCCCGGTGGGCTGAGAGTGGGTTTGTCGGCCCGGTGGGCTGGGAGTGGGGTTCTGCCGGCGCGGTGGGCTGTGCGCGGGGTGCTGTTGGCGGTGGGTTGAGAGCGGCGGGGTGGGCGGAGGTCGTGTGGTCTCCGCCCACCCCGGGGTTCGTCAGATGCCGGCTGCTACGGACAGGTCCTGCTTGAGCCTCTCCAGGAGCGCCGTCGCCGTCGAGCGGGCACCGGGCAGGTCCTCCCGCGAGGCCACCGGGACCACCACCTCCAGGTAGCACTTCAGCTTCGGCTCCGTGCCGCTCGGACGGACCACGACCCGGGCGCCGTCCAAGGTGTAGCGCAGACCGTCGGTGGGCGGCAGCGCGTCCGTGCCCTCCGTCAGGTCCTCGGCGCCGGTGACACGCAGGCCCGCCAGCTCGGTGGGCGGCTGCTCGCGCAGGCGGCGCATCGCCGACGCGATCAGCGAGAGGTCCTGCACGCGGACCGACAGCTGGTCGGTGGCGTGCAGACCGTGCTCCACGGCCAGGTCGTCCAGGAGGTCGAGAAGCGTGCGGCCCTCCGCCTTCAGTTCCGAGGCCAGCTCGGTGAGGAGCAGCGCCGCCGTGATGCCGTCCTTGTCGCGCACGCCGTCCGGGTCGACGCAGTAGCCGAGGGCCTCCTCGTAGCCGTAGCGCAGGCCCTCGACCCTGGCGATCCACTTGAAGCCGGTCAGCGTCTCCTCGTACGGCAGGCCGGCCTTCTCGGCGATGCGGCCGAGCAGGCTGGACGACACGATCGACTCGGCGAACGTGCCGGTCGCTCCACGGCGGACCAGGTGCGCGGCGAGCAGCGCACCGACCTCGTCGCCGCGCAGCATGCGCCAGTCGGCGCCGTCCTTCACGGCGGCGGCGCACCGGTCGGCGTCCGGGTCGTTGGCGATGACCAGGTCGGGATCCGTCTCACGGGCCTTCGCGAACGCCAGGTCCATCGCGCCGGGCTCCTCCGGGTTGGGGAACGCGACGGTGGGGAACTCCGGGTCGGGCTCGGCCTGCTCGGCCACGAGGACCGGGGCGGGGAAGCCGGCGCGGGCGAAGGCGGCGAGCAGGACGTCCTTGCCGACGCCGTGCATCGCCGTGTAGACGGTACGGGCGGTGCGGGGCGAGCCCTCGGCGAGGACGGCGTCCGTGCGGGCCAGATAGGCGTCCAGGACGGTGTCGTCGAGGACCTCCCAGCCCTCGGTGGGGCGGTCGACCGTGCTGAGGGCGGGGACGGCCGCGATCTCGGCGGCGATCTCGGCGTCCGCCGGAGGGACGATCTGCGAGCCGTCGCCGAGGTACACCTTGTAGCCGTTGTCGCGGGGCGGGTTGTGGCTGGCGGTGACCTCCACGCCCGCGACGGCGCCGAGATGCCGTATGGCGAAGGCGAGGACGGGAGTCGGGAGGGGGCGGTCCAGGACGGCTGCCCTGAGGCCCGCGCCGGTCATGACGGCGGCGGTGTCGCGGGCGAAGTCGGCCGACTTGTGGCGGGCGTCGTAGCCGATGACGACGAGGCCGGGCGTGCCGTCCGCCCCGGTGGGGCTGTGCTTCCTGAGGTACGCGGCGAGGCCGGCGGCGGCGCGGATGACGACGGAGCGGTTCATGCGCATCGGGCCCGCGCCCAGTTCGCCGCGGAGGCCGGCGGTGCCGAACTGGAGGGTGCCGGCGAAGCGGGCGGCGAGCTCGGCGTGGTCCCCGGCGTCGATGAGGCGGGCGAGTTCCTCGCGGGTGTCCGGGTCGGGGTCCTCGGCCAGCCACGCCTGGGCCTGTGCGATGAGGGCGTCGTGTTGCACTGGGTGATCGGCCTCTCTCGTTCGTCGATCGTCAGGGGTGCGGGTCGGTGGGGGTGCGGGGTGGGTGCCTGCGGCGCGGAGGGCTGTTCGGTGGGGGCTGGGGTAGTGCCTGGGGTCGGTGGTGGGTCGGGGCCGGGGCGGGGGTGTCCGTCCTCGGACCGGCGCGGAATGGGGTGTGGGAGGGGGTGGGGGCGTTGACGCGCCAGTCGCTGCGGGCGGACACCCCCGCCCCGGCCCCTTCCCGCCGTACGCGTCCGTGCCGCCGTCCCCGGTGGGGGATCGTGTTCCCCGGGGGGACGATTGCCGCCGTACGTGTCTGTGTCGCCGTCCCTGGTAGTTGAGGGGCGGCGTACGTCCCTGGTTTACAGGCGGCCGAGGACCTGGGCCAGCAGGGAGCCCATGCGGGTGGCGGAGTCGCGGCCTGCCTGGAGGACCTCCTCGTGGTTGAGGGGCTCGCCCGTCATGCCCGCGGCCAGGTTGGTGACCAGCGAGATGCCCAGGACCTCCGCGCCCGCCTCGCGTGCGGCGATGGCCTCCAGGACCGTGGACATGCCGACGAGGTCCGCGCCGATGACGCGGGCCATGCGGATCTCGGCCGGGGTCTCGTAGTGCGGGCCCGGGAACTGGGCGTAGACGCCCTCCTCCAGGGTGGCGTCGATCTCCTTGCACAGGGCGCGCAGGCGGGGGGAGTAGAGGTCGGTGAGGTCGACGAAGTTGGCGCCGACGATGGGGGAGGTGGCCGTGAGGTTGATGTGGTCGCTGATGAGGACCGGCTGGCCGGGGCGCATGCCCTCGCGCAGGCCGCCGCAGCCGTTCGTCAGCACGACCGTCTTCGCGCCCGCCGCCACCGCGGTGCGCACGCCGTGGGCGACGGCGGCCACGCCGCGGCCCTCGTAGTAGTGGGTGCGGCCCAGGAAGACCAGGGCGCGCTTGGCGCCGATCCGGTACGAGCGGACCGTGCCTCCGTGGCCCTCGACCGCCGGCGGCGGGAAGCCGGGCAGCTCCGTGACCCGGAACTCGGCCTCGGGGGCACCGAGGGCGTCCACGGCCGGAGCCCAGCCGGAGCCCATCACGAGGGCGACGTCGTGGGTCTCGGCGCCCGTGAGTTCGCGCAGGCGCGCGGCGGCGGCGTCGGCTGCGGCGTAGGGGTCGCCCTGGATGTCGTCCGGAAGAAGAGAAGCGTTCACGCGACGAGGGTAGCCGGTATTCGCCTACGCGCGTAGATGCCGGAGTGCACGGGTTGCCGATCGTTGTCTTGTCGTTTCCGACCGAGCGGCCTCAGCAGGGGCGCTTGCGCAGCTCCATCACGTAGTCGTGGGGCGCGCCCGCGGACTCGGCGGCGTCGGCGATCTCGCCCAGGTAGCGGGCGGAGGGCAGGCCGCCCTCGTAGGAGTTCAGGACGTACGTCCAGGCCGGCTCCTCGCCGTCCAGGGTGTGCACGCGGACCCGGGTGCGGCGGTAGAGGTCCAGGTCGCCCGCGCCCTCCCAGCGGTCCAGGGGCTCCTCGTCCATCGGGGCGATGTCGTAGAGGGCCACGAACACCTGCGAGATCGGGTCCTCGACGAGCGTGGCCAGCGCACCCTCCCGGCCCTGCCACAGGCTCTCGCCCCCGAACGTCAGCCGCCACCCGTTCAGCCAGCCGGTGGCGCGCAGCGGCGAGTGCGGTGCGCGGCGGGACATGAGCCGCGCGTCGAGGTTGCCGGCGTACGCGGCGTAGAGCGACATGGGGGAAGGGTACGGCAGCGGCGGGCGGGCACCTCCGGTAACGGCGGGGCCACGGCCGGGGCCCCCGGGCGGTCGCACGGTGAAGTGTGCGGGACAATGGAGTACGTGACTCGGATCGTGATCATCGGTGGCGGACCCGGCGGATACGAAGCGGCGCTGGTCGCCGCGCAGCTCGGCGCGGAGGTGACCGTCGTCGACTGCGACGGCCTGGGCGGGGCGTCGGTGCTGACCGACTGCGTGCCGTCCAAGACCCTGATCGCCACGGCCGAGGTGATGACCACCTTCGACTCCTCGTACGAGGAACTCGGCATCATCGTCGCCGACGACACCCCGCCCATGGAGCAGGCCGCCCGGGTGGTCGGCGTCGACCTGGGCAAGGTGAACCGGCGCGTGAAGCGGCTGGCGCTGGCCCAGTCGCACGACATCACCGCGTCCGTGACGCGCGCGGGCGCCCGGGTGATGCGCGGACGCGGCCGGCTCGAGGGCATGCAGGCGCTCGACGGGTCGCGCAAGGTCGTGGTGCGCGCCGCGGACGGCAGCGAGGAGACGCTCACCGCGGACGCCGTGCTGATCGCCACCGGCGGACACCCGCGCGAGCTGCCGGACGCCCGCCCCGACGGCGAGCGCATCCTGAACTGGACCCAGGTGTACGACCTCGACGAGCTCCCCGAGGAGCTGATCGTGGTCGGTTCCGGCGTCACCGGCGCCGAGTTCGCCGGCGCCTACCAGGCGCTGGGGTCGAAGGTGACGCTCGTGTCGTCCCGCGACCGGGTGCTGCCCGGCGAGGACCCGGACGCCGCCGCGGTCCTGGAGGACGTCTTCCGGCGGCGCGGCATGAACGTCATGGCACGGTCCCGGGCGCAGTCCGCGAAGCGGGTCGGGGACCGGGTGGAGGTGACGCTGGCCGACGGCCGGGTCATCACCGGCTCGCACTGCCTGATGGCCGTCGGCGCCATCCCGAACTCCGAGGGCATGGGTCTGGAGGAGGCCGGTGTCCGGCTGCGGGAGTCGGGCCACATCTGGACGGACAAGGTCTCGCGCACCACGGCGCCCGGCGTGTACGCCGCCGGTGACGTGACCGGTGTCTTCGCCCTCGCCTCCGTGGCCGCCATGCAGGGCCGCATCGCCATGTACCACTTCCTCGGCGACGCGGTGGCCCCGCTGAACCTGAAGACCGTCTCGTCCAACGTGTTCACCGACCCCGAGATCGCCACCGTCGGCTACTCCCAGGCCGACGTCGACGCGGGCAAGATCGACGCGCGGGTCGTGAAGCTGCCGCTGCTGCGGAACCCGCGGGCGAAGATGCAGGGCATCCGCGACGGCTTCGTCAAGATCTTCTGCCGGCCGGGCACGGGCATCGTCGTCGGCGGTGTGGTCGTGGCGCCGCGCGCCTCGGAACTCATCCACCCGATCTCGATCGCGGTCGACAACAATCTGACCGTCGAACAGATCGCCAACGCCTTCACCGTGTACCCGTCGCTGTCCGGCTCGATCGCCGAGGTGGCACGGCAGTTGCACACGCGCAAGACCGGCGCGGAGGCCTGACGGCAGCTCGTCGAGGGCTTATACCACTTGGTGCGGGCGGGTGCGAACAACTTCTGCTATTCAGCGCAAACTGCTGAAAGCAGACGGTCGCTGGCGTTACTGTCAGTTTCGTGTTCGCTGCAGAACGTCGCCAATTGATCCTCGAAATGGTGCGAGCGAACGGGGCCGTGTCGCTCCGTGAACTCGCCCGCGTCGTCCAGACCTCCGAAGTGACCGTACGGCGGGACGTGCGCGCGCTGGAGGCAGAAGGACTCCTCGACCGCCGGCACGGCGGTGCGGTACTGCCGGGCGGTTTCACGCGGGAGTCCGGCTTTCCGCAGAAGTCACATCTCGCGACCGCCGAGAAGACCGCCATCGCCGACCTCGCCGCGAGCTTCGTGGAAGAGGGCGAGGCGATCGTGGTCGGCGCGGGTACCACCACGCAGGAGCTGGCCCGCCGGCTGGCCCGGGTCCCCGGGCTGACCGTGGTCACCAACTCCCTCCTGGTCGCCCAGGCCTTGGCCCACGCCAACCGGGTCGAGGTCGTGATGACCGGCGGTACGCTCCGCGGTTCGAACTACGCCCTCGTCGGCAGCGGAGCCGAGCAGTCCCTCCAGGGCCTGCGGGTGTCCAGGGCGTTCCTCTCCGGAAGCGGCCTGACCGCCGAACGGGGGCTGTCCACGTCCAACATGCTGTCGGCGTCGGTCGACCGGGCACTGGTGCAGGCCGCGGCCGAGGTGGTCGTCCTCGCCGACCACACCAAGCTCGGAACGGACACCATGTTCCAGACGGTGCCGACGGACCTGATCACACGTCTGGTGACGGACGAACCACCCGCGCACGACGACCGGGCCGGTACGGAGTTGCAGGCGCTGGCCGACCAGGGCGTACAGATCGCCGTAGCCGGGGCCGCGGGAAATGAGGGCGGCGGTCCGGCCGGGGTCCGCCAGCGCCGTGACGTACCGCTCCCGGGCCCACGCCGACAGGGCCTGCGTACGGCCGTAGCACTGGGACCCGCCGGCGAGCAGGGCCAGGCCCCCGAACAGCAGCGATCCGCCCGGGTGGCGGACCTGCGCCGCAGATAACACCCGACCGGCGAGAGCGAGCGCCCAACGGAACGATCGCCCACGGCGCGGAGGTGCCCGATCGGCCGACGGAACGATCGCGCACGGTGGGCGGAGAGTGCCCGATCGACCGGCGGAACGATCGCCCACGGCGCGGAGGGCGCCCGATCGCCCGACGGGACGGTCGCGCACCGCGCGGAGGGGCCCGATCGGCCGACGGAACGATCGCCCACGGTGCGGAGGCTGCCCGATCGCCCGACGGGACGATCGCGCACCGCGCGGAGACTGCCCGATCGCCCGACGGGACGGTCGCGCACGGTGCGGAGGGGGTGGGGTGGGGGTGTCCGCCCGCAGCGACTGGCGCGTCCACGCCCCCGCCACTGAAGCCCCCTATTCCGCGCCGGTCCGAGG
>NZ_VCNP01000003.1 GCF_006782915.1 Streptomyces calvus | reverse complement strand
GCCCGGCGGGTGGGGGGGGGGGCGGACGCACGGCCGGCCGGAGCGGCCGGATCAGTGGTGATCAGCGGGGTTCAGCGCGGTGCAGTGCGGTTCAGCGGGTGAAGGTGACCCGCTTCTCCTTCAGCGCACCGCAGTTGGAGCCGTAGACCTGCACGTACACGTTGTCGATGCTGCCGCCCCAGTCGACGCAGTGACCCTTGCCGTAGACGTAGGTCGGACCCGCGTACGACGTGTACCAGCCGTCGTCCTGGTCGCCCATCTCGGTGTCCGGCACGTAGATCCACGCGGACATGCTGAGGGCGGTGCCCGGGTTGTTGCGGATCGTCGCCACGCAGTTCTGGCCGTTGCCGGCGTTGTAGGTGAGGTAGACGGTGCCCAGCGACCCGACGGACGCCGAGTTGACGGTCTTGTAGCTGCTTCCGCACACCTTCTGCGGAGTGGTGTTGGGCGCTGCCGAGGCCGGTGCGGCCAGGGCGGTCGTGGCCCCCACCGACAGTGCGGCCAGCGCCGAGGCGGCCAGGACGGAACGACGGAACGTCATATTTCCCCCTTTGCGACTCTTGGAGCGGTTGCTCCTGTCTGGTGTGACTCGCGGACCGTGCACATGGTTGTGCCGCATTCACCGCCCAGTCGCACCCCGTACGGTCACAGGCCGCTGACCTTGCCGCTCGCCGACATCTCGTAGACGAGGGTGACGGTCCGCCGGCCGCCGGGAGCAAGGGGGACGTTCCAGCGGACGATGCCGTCCTCGTCGATCGCGTCGGGCGCGGGTGAGCAGGCGTCCCGGCGCAGCCGCACCTCGACGGCCGACACCTCGGAGACCGGGACGCGTTCGCGCACCACGACCGTCTCGTCCCGGTGTTCGGCGGGGCCGGAGAAGCGGGACAGGTGCAGCCGGACGGTCCGGGTGACGACGGTCCGCTGGGTGAGCGCGGAGGTGTCCCGGGTCTCCTCGGTGTGCCGCAGCACCCGGTGGTCGTCCCGGCTGCCGAACGCGAGGTCGACGGCGGCGCCGGGTGCGGTGAAGGAGAGGGTGCCGCGTCCGCTGAATCCGCTTCCCCGGACGAGGTCGACGGGTCCGGCGAGCAGGGCGTGGCCGGACAGGTTGTCGAACCGCACCACCTGGCCGACCAGGGGCGACAGTTCGGGCGAGCAGGTGTACTCGCTCCTCGCGGTCGAGGTGAAGGACGACAGCGGAACACGGTGGGCGCGGCCGTCGGCGGGCACGGAGACGGGCGAGGGGGAGTGCAGCACGCGCACCTGCCCGCCGTCGTCCACTCCCGGCAGCCCGGTCACCGGGGCCGGGCCCGGCTCCGCGACCTCCTCCTCGCGCAGGTCCACGTGGACCGTACGGCGATCGGCGGCGGGGCGGTCCTCGAGGGTGAGCCGGTCCTCGGCGAGCCGGGGCGGCTCCGTGGCCCGTGCGGAGCGGGCCGTCGACAGGGTCAGCCGTACGTCCGTCCAGTCCTCGCCGGTGCGCTGCCAGACGATCGCGTCCGTGTCCAGGGTGAGGGAGTCGCCGTCGAGGACGGCCCGGTAGGCCGGCCGCCACAGGGCGCACGGTGTGAGGTGGCTCAGGCGCAGCACGGCCCGCCCGGCGGCCTCGGCGCGGACGGTGAGCTCGATGTGGCCGACCAGTTCGGCGGGTTCCGTCTCGGCGAGGCCCATGGCCCGTTCGGCCTCGGCGAGTTCGGCGGTGACGGCGGCCGTCCTGGCCTCCGCCGCGCGCAGCTCCTCGCCGCGCACGTCGCGTTCGCCGTCCACCCGGTCCAGCTCCCGCGCCCAGCGGGCCCTGTCGGTCTCCCCGCAGCCGGCGCCCTGCGCGATCTCCCGCAGCAGGTCGGCGGCGAGACGCCCGAGGAGGTCGAGACGGACGCGGAGCCGGTCGCACCGCTGCTCCAGGGCCGTCCGCTCGTCCTCCAGGGCGGTGATGTGCCGGCGCAGGGCGGAGTCGTCCTCGGCGGGGCGCGGCCCGCGCGGCGTCCACGTGCGGACGATCCGCACGTCGAGCACGGTCGCCGGGAGGTCGGTGGACAGTTCGGCGTGCAGGGTGCGGTCGACGGCCGTGGCGCCGACCGGCCCGAGCCGCAGCCGCCGGGTGCCGGCCTCGAGATCGAGCACGGCGGTGCGCTCGACGTGCGCGCGGTCCTCCGTGCAGGTGACGGCGGTGACCGGGAGCGGAATCAGCTCGGGAGATTCCGAGGCCTCCGAGGACTGCGAAGTCTCCGAGGGCTCTGGGGACATGGACATGAATGTGTCAGCTCCTGCGGTTGCCGCCGGTCAGGGCCTTGCCGGCCGGAATCCGGATCTCGTAGCCGCCGTCGAGGGCGGCGGTGCCGCCCGCGGGCAGTTCCATCCGCCACACCCGCGTGCCCGGCGCGTGCTCGTCCGGGCCCGTGTCGCCCTCCGGTGCCGTCCAGTCGGCCCGTTCCTCGATCCGGACGTCCGCGTCGGAGCCGACGGGCACCCGCTCGCGCACCTCGACGCGGACGGGGACCGGGAGCCGGTTGGCCAACTCGACGTGCACCCGGTGGTCGAGGACGGTGGTGTTGTTGCGCAGCCCCGCGGTCGACTCGTGCAGGTTGGTACGGCGGGTGACCTCGATGGCCTCGGCCGGGCCGAGGCCCACCCGGCGCACCCCGCCGGGTGCGAGGGTGGGCAGCGCGGCGGTCAGCAGGAACGCCTCGTCCACGGTGACGTCCACCGGGCCGGCCAGCAGCGCCTGATCGGTGACGTTGGACAGCACCAGGGTCGCGTACACGGTCTGCTCCACGGACGGTACGCACACGTACTCGGTGCGCAGGCCGACCGGGACCTCGCCGATGGTGACGGTGTGCCAGGTGCCGTCCGAGGGCACGTCGGCGGGCGCGACGGCATCGAACCGGTGGTCGAAGGAGCCGGCCGACTCGCGTGGCCGTACGGCGTGTCCGGGCAGCGGAAGCGCGGCCACCTCGCCGGCACGGCGGCGGTGCTCGGCGGTCACCGGGTCGACGGAGGAGCCGGGGAACAGCCGGCCCCTGCGGCCGTGCTGCTCCTGCGGCCCGTGCAGGACGAGGTCGGTGTAGTCGAGTTCGTCGCCGCTCGGCCGCGGCGGCCCGGCGGGCGGCGGCGTGGGCGCGGACCCGGCGGCGGCCCCGGCCGCGGCGGGCGGTGCGGGCCGGCCGGGTGCCGCGGGCGCCGGCGCTGCGGCCCTGCTCCCGGTACGCGGCCGGCCGCGCGTGAGCGCCTGTGCGCCCGGGGCGGCGCCGAATGCCTGCGGGGCGGGCGCCGGAGCGCCGCCGGGAACCGGCGGTGCGGCGGGCGGCGCTCCGTAGCCGGCCGGTGCGGGTGGTGGCGGTGGGGGAGTGGGCGGCGAAGCGGCTGCGAAGGCCGCGCCCGTGGTGCGTGCCCCGGCCGCCGCGGGTGCGGCGTGCGCGCCGGGGCGGGGGCCGGCCGCGTCGTAGCCGGCGAAGAGGTCGTTCAGGCCCGCCGGGGGTTCGCGCCAGCCGGACGGGGCGGGGGCGGCCTGGCGGCGTCCGATCCGCAGGGAGCGCAGTCGCGGCACGTCGGTGCGACGGCGCAGGTCGGCGGTGGCCAGGGCGATGCGCACACCGGTCCAGTCCTCACCGGTGCGCTGGGCGACCGACGCACGCAGCAACAGCCGTCCCTCCGCGGCACCTTGACGGTAGGTCAGGTGGTAGGCGGGCACCCAGACGGCGCCGGGCACCCCGTACTCGACCTCCACCTCCACCTCGACGTCCGTGTCGCGCGCCCCGTCGAGGGTCAGCACGGCGCTCCACGACGTCTCCACACCGTCCGGCGGCGCGGCCGTGGAGGCCCGGGACAACCGGTCGAGGGCGACGGCGAGGTCGTGCTCGGCGTGGCGCACCTCCTCCTCGCGTTCGCGGAGTCCGTCGTGCAGTCCGGTCAAGCGTTCATCGACGAAATCGGAGAGTTCCAGCCATGCGTCGACCGGGGTGCGGCGGTGCGGGTCGGCGCGCCGGCGCGGTGGCGGCACCGGACGCAGCGCCGCGACCTCCTCGACCAGTGCCGCCTGCCGGTCCCGGCGTCCCCGTGCCGCCGCGCAGGCTTCCCGCAGCCGCTCCACCTCGCGCCGCAGGCTCTCGGAGGGCTCGAGGCCGGCCGGCTCGGCCTCGATCCCCACCCGGGCCTCGACCACCCGCACGTCGGGTGTGCCCACGACGCGCGCCCGGAGCGAGCCCCGGTCCATCGAGCGGGGCAGGCCGGTGACCCGCACGCGTCCGTCCGCCGGCACCCGGCCCCGGGCGAGGCGGCGGCAGAGCGCGCCCTGCGCGTACACCACCACCGAATCGAGTGCCGACGCCCACCTCTGGGCCGTCCCAGCCGTCATGCGCTCCCCACCCCAGCCGTGTCCGTACCGGGAGCAGCCTACGCCGCCGCACGACCGGCCCGTACGGCCGTGAAACCGTGAGCCGGGACGCAGCACCAGGGGCAGCCCCACCACCGAACCGGACGATGTCCCCCTCGCGCCGGTTCCCACGGTGCCGCCACGGTGGACCGGCACACCGTCCGGACGGGTGGCCGACACGGGCCGGCGCGCTGTTGACGTCCCAGGTGCCGACGCGGCCCCGTCGGATCGGCCCTGCGTGAAGCGCCGCCGCGGCCTCCTCCACAGGCGAGCCGCGACGGGCCAACGGCCTCTTGACGGCCACCGCATGACAGGCCTACGACCCGGTCCGGCCGGGACCCGCCGTGTGACGCACCCTGCACGGACCCGCCGCATCCCCCGAGGTGATCTTGGGCAGGCATCAGCCGCCCCAGCCGCCTCACCCGAGGAGCACCACGGCCGTGACCGCCTCGCCCGTCATATCCCCCCGCACACCGACCGCGCCCGGCGCCCTGCCCCTCCTGGGGCACGCCCACCGGCTCGCACGCGACCCGCTCCCGTTCATCACCTCGCTCCGCCGGCACGGCAGCGTCGTCCGCATCCGCATCGGTCCCACCGCCGCCTTCGTCGTCACCGATCCCGACCTCACCCGCAGGGTCCTGGTCACCGAGGCCGCCCACTTCGCCAAGGGCGGCAGGATCATCGACGCGTTACGCGTCTTCTTCGGCGACGGCCTGGCCACCGTCGCCGACGGCGACACCCACCTGCGCAACAGGCGCCTGATGCAGCCCATGTTCAACAAGGCGCACATCGCCACCCGCGTCGACGCCATGACCGACCGGATCGGCTCCATGGTCGGCGCGTGGCCGGCGAACGAGAGGCGGGACGTCTTCGCCGACATGAACGACCTCGCGCTGGCCGCGTTCCTCGTCGCCCTCTTCGGCACGGACCTGCCCGAAACCCTCCAGGCCGAGTTCACCGCCCTGATGCCGGCCGTCATGAAGGGCACCATCCGGCAGACCGTCCTGCCCGGCTGGGCCACCCGGCTCCCGCTGCCCGCCAACCGCGCGCACGCCGAACGCGTGGCACGACTGCGCACCCTGATCGACCTGGTCATCGACCACCACGACACCGCCCCGACGGGCGCGTCCTCCACCGACGCGGGCACCGGCCAGGCCTGCCCCCACGCCGCACCGGCGCGAGCGGGACTGTTCACCACCCTCCTCACCGCGGACCGGCCGCTGACGCGCCGCCAACTGCAGGACGAGGCCATCACCCTGCTCACCGGTGCCATCGAAACCACCGGCACCACCCTGGCCTGGACCCTCTACGAGATCAGCCGGCACCCCGACATCGAGCGGCGCCTGCGCGACGAGGTCGCCACCGTCTGCGGCGACCGGCCCCTGCGCCACTTGGATCTCGAACGGCTCCCCTACGCCCGGCAGGTGCTGCAGGAAGCCATCCGCGCATACGGTCCGGCCTGGATGGTCACCCGCACCGCCACCCGCGACGTCGAACTGGGAGGCCACCGCATCCCCGAGGGCGCCGACGTGGTGTGGAGCCCGTACCTGCACCAGCACGACCCGTCGTACTTCCCCGACCCGGACGTGTTCGACCCCGACCGCTGGGACCCCGACCGCCCGCAGGCGGCCCGCGGTGCCTTCCTCGCCTTCGGGGACGGCCGCCGCAAGTGCATCGGCGAGAACTTCGCATGGAGCGAGATGCAGATCATCCTCGCGACGGTGCTCCAGCACTGGCCCCGCATGGAACTCGTCTCCCGCCCGCCCCGACCGCAGGCGGTGGTCACGGTCAAACCCGACAGTCTCACCATGACGTACGGCCACGGGCCTGACCGTTCCTGACGGTTCGTCAGGACAAGGGCTCCTGCCCGGCCGAGCGGGGGTGCAGGTCCTCGTCGGTGATCGGGCGGACGACCCGGCACGGCGTGCCGAACGCGACGCTCATCGGCGGGATGCTGCGGCTGACGACGCTCCCGGCGCCGATGACGGACCCGTAGCCGATGCGGACGCCGGGCAGGACGACGGCGTTGCTGCCGATCCACACCTTGTCCTCGATCACGATCGGCTCCGAGAAGCGCCCGAAGTCGGCGCGCCGCGAAGGGTGCACCGGATGGCCGGTCGTGGTCAGCGTCACGCTCGGGGCGATCATGACTCCGTCGCCTATGCGGATGTCGACGTCGTCGACGAAGGTGAGATTCACGTTGCCGAAGAAGTCGTCCCCGATGTGGACGTTGCTGCCGAACCCCGCGTGGAACGGCGGCAGCAGGACGGTGCGTTCACCGACGGACCCGAAGATCGCGAGGAGCAGCGAGCGGCGCTTCTCCGTGTCGTCCGGCGGGGTGTGGTTGTACTCGAAGATCTGGCGGGTGCGGCGGCGCGGGGCCTGGAAGGCCGCCTCCGACTCGGTGTAGACGAGCCCCTTGGCGATCCGGGCACGGACGTCGTCCTCCTGGGCGTGCGTCACGGCGTGGCGCTCCTTTCGTACGGCCTGCGGGCACCGGCCCGACGCGCCCGGGCGGCGCGCGCCTCCAGAGCCTAGGACGCCTCGCGGCCGGACGGGCGGGCCGTCGACGCCGATGCCGACGTCGGTGTGGACGGCGGCCCGCTGCGGCCGACCAGGCTGAGGCGACGCCGCGGCCAGGCGCCCGAGCCCCGCGACCGCCGCTCTCGGTCCCGGCGCCCGCGCCCCGCGACCGCCGCTTTCAGGCCCGCGCCCGGGAAGGCACAACGAGGCCTGTGCGCGCGCCCCGGAGCCGTCAGCCCTCGTCAGCGGCACCCCGCATCCCTGACGAGGCGTCAGGAAAAGCCTGCTGTTCCACACCTTGACCGGCCTGAACCGCGCGGTTTAACGTTCCCGCGTTCGACACGAATTGAAACGATTCAATCTCCCGGATGCGCAACCCGAACTCCCCTGGGGTGTACTCATGCACGAATTCGTCTCGCAGCGTGGCGGGATGTCCAGACGCACGGTCCTCGCAACGGCGGTCACCGTGGGAGCCGCGGCCGCCCTCGGCGCCACCGCGCCCGCCGCCGCGCTCGACCGGGCCGGCGCCGCACCCGACCGGGCCGATGCCGCGGGGCACACCGCCGACTGGTTCGCCGCACCCGGCCGGTCGGTGCGCCCGAAGTTCCGGTGGTGGTGGCCGGACGGGCTCGTGGACCCCGACGAGATCGCCCGCGAGATCGACCAGATCGCGGACGCGGGCTTCGGCGGCGCCGAGATCGCCGCGGTGCACCACAGCATCCGGGACAAGTCACTGCTGGACACCGCCCGGTACGGCTGGGGCAGCGGTCCCTGGCGCGACGGTGTCGAGGCGGCACTGCGCCGGGCGGCCCGGCGCGGCCTCACCGTGGACATCAGCCTCGGCCCGAGCTGGCCCACGGCCGTCCCCGGCGTCACCCCCGACGACGACGCCGCTGCCCAGGAACTCGCCTACGGCCGGGTCTCGTTGGCCGGCGGCGCCACCTACCGGGGCCCGGTGCCCCCGCCCGCGCACCGGGCCGCCTCCGGCGTCACCGGTGAGCGGCTCCTCGCCGTCCAGGCGGCCCGCGTGGAGACCGCCCACTCCACGCGCAAGGAGACCGGGCTCGCCCTGGACAGCGTCCGCGACCTGACCGGCACGGTCACCGGCAACACCCTGACCTGGACGGCGCCCGCCGAGGGCGACTGGGTGCTGATCTCGTACTGGCAGCGGGGCTCGGGGCAGCAGCCGGAGTCGGGACCGCACACCGCCCCCGCCGCCTACGTGGTCGACCACCTCAGCGCGGCCGGCACCAGCGCCGTCACGGACTTCTGGGAGCACCGGATCCTCACCGGCTCCCTGCGGCGCCTGCTGCGAGCGGCGGGCGGCGCCTTCTTCGAGGACTCCGTGGAACTGGAGACCGAGGGACTGGTCTGGACGCGGCGGCTGCCGGAAGAGTTCGAGAAGCGCACCGGCCGCGCCCTGCTGCCCCTCCTGCCCGCGGTCGTCGTCGACGACAGCAACCAGGTGTTCGCCTTCGACGCCCAGCTCACCCGGCAGATCAGGCACGACTTCTGGGCCACCGTGTCCGACCTGTTCAACCGCCACCACGTGCGCGCCCTGAGGGACTGGGCGCACACCCTCGGCATGACCCTGCGCGCCCAGCCGTACGGACTGCAGACCGACTCCATCGCCTCCGCCGCGCTGCTCGACATCGCCGAGGGGGAGTCCCTAGGCTTCAAGAACCTCGACGACTACCGCTGCCTGGCCGGCGGCCGGGACATGGCGGGCCGCACGGTGCTCTCCTGCGAGTCGGGCGCCTACAACGGCGCGGCCTACAGCACGACCTGGGACCGGGTGCTGCGCACCATGGGCGGCGCCTACGCGGCGGGCGTCAACCAGACCGTCCTGCACGGCTTCTCCTACGCCAAGGCCCCGGAGTCGCAGTGGCCCGGCTTCGCCGCCTTCAGCCCGTACAACGGCACGCCCGGCTACAGCGAGTCCTGGGGCCCCCGGCAGCCGACCTGGCGGCACGCCGAGGACGTCGCCGGCTACCTCGGCCGCGTCCACCAGGTCCTCCAGGCCGGCACGGTCCGCGTCGACGTCGCCGTGTTCCGGCAGACCGGCTACAGCGCGACCGGCATCGGCGCGTCCTGGTTCACCTCGACCGGTGTCCCGCTCGGCTGGACCCACCAGTTCCTCAGCGGCCCGCTGCTGGACCTGCCGAACGCCCGGGTGGCGGGCGGCCGGCTGGCACCGGACGGCCCCGCCTACAAGGCCCTGTTCGTCGAGGGCGACTTCTTCCACGGCTCCACCCCGACCCTCGCCCTGGACGACGCCCGCAAGCTGCTCCGCTTCGCCGAGGCCGGACTGCCCACGGTGCTCCTGGGCGGATTCGACCAGGCGCTCACACCGGGCGTGTCGGCGCCCGGGGAGACCGAGCGGCTGCGGGACGTCCTGGACCGTCTGCTCGCCCTGCCCACCGTGGTGCGGGTCACCGACAAGGCGGCGGTCGGCGACGCGCTCACGGCCCTCGGCGTCACTCCGGACGTCCGCCACTCCTCCGCCTCGACGCTCCTCAACGCCCACCGCGTGACCGAGGAGGCGGACTTCTACTACCTGTGCAACGGCAAGCACGCCGAGACCGTCAAGCCGCCCGTCGCCGCGATCGACCACGACGTCACCCTGCGCTGCACCCGCGGACGGGAGTTCGTGCCCTACCTGCTGGACCCGTGGACGGGCCGGGCCGAGCGGGCCGGACGGTACACGCGGCGGGGCGACGAGGTCACCCTGCGCCTCGCGCTGCGACCGGGCCAGACGGCGATCGTGGCGCTCGGCCGGCCGGGCCTCTTCGGCGACCGGAACGGCAACCGCCCGCACGCCGTCTCCTCGGACGCCGACGAGGTGCTGTTCACCGCTGACGGACTCGCCGTGCGGGCCGCCGCGGGCGGCACGTACCGAACGCGCCTGTCGCAGGGCCGCACGGTCACCACCACCCTCCCGGCCGTGCCCGCCGCGATCGAACCCGGCCGGTGGCACCTGGAGGTCGACGACTGGTTCCCCGGCCCGGACGCGACCCGGACCGAGACGGTACGCCGGACCCTGGTGCTGGACGCACTACTGCCCTGGTCGCGCATTCCCGGACTGGCGGACTCGGCCGGCGTCGGCAGGTACCGCACCACCGTGGTGCTCCCGGACCACTGGAGCCCCGCCCACGGCGCCCTGCTGGACCTGGGGCAGGTCAGCGACACCTTCCGCGTGACGGTCAACGGCAGGGACACGGGCCCCGCGGACCGCATGCGCCCCGTCGTGGACGTGGGCCCGCTGCTGCGGCGGGGCGAGAACACCATCGAGATCGAAGTGGCGACACCGCTGGTGAACCGTCTGCGGACGACCCGTCCGGAGGTCTTCGGCTCGGTCGCCCGCCAGGACCACGGACTCGTGGGCCCGGTCCGTCTGGTGCCGTACGCCCAGTCCACCCTCTGATTGAACGTTTCAAACCCCTCTTCCCGCCGCCGGGGTCGCCCGGCCCCGACACATCCGATGTGCGGACGGTGCACACGCCCGTCCGCACAGCGGCATGCCCGCGTACGGACAAGTCCCGCACGTCAGCGGGCACTTGCTGCGTTTCGTGGCGTCCTGTGAGAACCCTTGACGCTCCTGGCGGTGCCGCTTGGCGTCTGCGCCGAGTCGAGGCACACCGCCGCCGCCCGGCGGAATCGCCCCTTTCCGCACTCCTCAACGCGCCTCGCCGGTACGTCAGAACGGCAGCCGCCCCCGCATCCGCCGACCCGCGGAGCCACTGCGTCCGACCGCGCGCGAGCCGGAACGGAAGGGCTTGCTCAGCAGGCGTCCCAGCGGGCCCGGAGCCTTGGAACCGGCCCGGGAGCCGACGCCGAGAGAGCGTTGCGCCCCGTTCTGCGGGTGCCGGGAGAGACGCGGCAGGAGAAAGGCGAGCACAGCGATCACCACGCACACGGCAACGATGCCGACGACCATCATGGAAGCCTCCGAAGTCCTACACGCGAACACGGGCCGGCCGGCCCGTGTGCTACCGGATGCCCCGTCCCCGCCCGAACACGCCGCCCCATGCCCCCTCACCCCGGCCCCCCGCCTTTCCCTGGTGTTCCCCGGAGTTCCCCGGTTTCCCGGACAACCTCCCGGCCCGCTCGTGAGTCATGCATACGCGTCACCGATCCGGTGCGCCCGCTGTCCTACTTCCACGGGGGTTTCATGACGCCCTTCGCCGCCGTGCGGCGTACCGTTTCCGCAGTCGTGCTGGCCGCGCTGGCCGGCACCGCGTCCGTCGTTCCCGCCCGGGCCCAGGAGGAACCGCTGCCGGTCGCGGTCACCGGCCCCGACAGCGTGAACCTCTCCCTGCACCCGGACCCGAACGAGCCGGGTGAGCCCGAGATCGAGCTGGGTCTGCGGGCACCCGGCGAGCCGGTACCGGACGACGACGGCGTCATCTGGCCGATCCACACCGGCGATTACACGGTCACCGTGGACGCGAGCTCCCTCGCCGGCGTCGCCGCGGTGGACTTCTCCGGGCTCGGCGGGTGGCAGGGCTGCTCCGTCGACGGGCTCGTCGCCACCTGCGGCGGCTCCGAGATCTACGCCGGCGAGGACTACAACGACCTCGGCGGCATCGGCCTCGACGTGACCGACGAGAGCGCCGCCGGAGACACCGGCTCCATCGAGATCACGGCCGTGGGCGACGGCCTGGCCTTCACCGGGCACACGGTGGACGTCCTCGTGGGCGGCCCGGAGCTGCTGATGAAGCAGCTGTCCGAGCCCGCGGGCTTCCAGGCCGGTGACACCTTCCAGGCGCCGCTGGGCTTCCGCAACGCGGGCGGACTGGGCGGCGACGGCGTCGTGCTGCGGATCTCCGGCAGCAGGGGACTGTCCTTCCCCGGCGCGTTCGAGAACTGCTGGTACGACCCGCGTGACCCCGACGACCTGCTCGGCAGATCCACGGCGCTCTGCGTCTTCGACAGCGAATTCGCCGGTGAGGCCGCGTACGGGCTGAGCGCGCCCTTCCCGGTCGAGACGGCCGGCTTCGCCCTCTACGACGCGCTCTCCTACAGCTTCAGCGCCGTGCCCGCCGATCAGGCGCGGGAGATGCTGGCCGACGGCGACTACCAGGCAGGTACGGGGGCGCCGCTGGAACTGGTCCGCGTGCCGGACACCGATCCGGCCGGTTACACCCGCTACGCCGAGATGGACTTCCCCACGGCGAACACCTTCGACCTCGACCTGAGTGGTGAGCGGCTGCGGGCCCGCCAGGGCAGCACGGTGTCGGTCGACATCGGTTTCGCCAACCACGGCCCCGCCTGGCTGGCCTCCCTCCGCTCGGGCGGCGAACCGATCAGCTTCTGGGTCGACCTGCCGCCGGGCACCACGGCCACCGCCGTGCCCGAGGCCTGCCAACCCGGCTGGGAGGGCTCCGAGGGCGACTACGTCTGCTTCGTCGACACGCCGGTCCTGGAGGACGCCTCCGCCACCTTCACCTTCGGCCTGCGCGTCGACGAGGTCGTCAAGAACGCCGCCGGCCGGGCGTTCTTCGCGTACACGATGCCGAACGAGGGCAATCCGGCGAACGACTCCGGCACCATCCTGCTGAACCCGACAGGCCGGCACTGACCTCGCCGCGCCCGGCACGACGGGCCCGCCCTTCAGGGCGGGCCCGCACAGTCCGGTGGGGCGGTGGGGCGGCACGGAGACGGTGACCCGGTCGGGCGGCAACGGCGGGCGGAGCAGCGCCGCGACGTCACCTCCGCCGCCCGCACGTCGTCGGCCGGGACTGTGCCGATCGCCGCAGGAGCCGGTGCGCGTCAGTGAGCGGCATGGACGCCGACGGTCACCCGCTCGCCCGGAGCGCACCGCAGGAGACGCGCGCCGTGGCCGCGGCGCCGGGCCTCGGCGAGGAAGTCGTCCAGCGGGGACGTGAACACCGTGTAGTCGTCGTAGTGAACGGGCAGGGCCCGGCGCGGCCGCACCAGGTCGAGCAGGTCGGCGCCCTGTCCGGCGTCCATGGTGACCAGCAGCCCGCCCGGCAGGGTCGTGCCGCCCAGATGCAGAACCGCCAGGTGGATGTCCGGGTACCGCCGGGGAATCTCCCGCAGACCGTCGTAGATCAAGGTGTCGCCGGAGAGGTAGACGACGAGACGGGTTTCGCCCGAGCGGTCGCCGAACTGCAGCAGGCTGCCCATCACCGGCGGGAGCAGCATCCGCGCGGGGCCGGGTCCGTGACGGCCGGGCAGTGAGGTGATGCGCACAAAGGAGTCGCCGTGCCGCACGGTGCGGCTCTGCCAGGTGCGCAGGCCCGTGGCGTGACGGAAGCCGTACAGCCCTTTCAGCATGCGGCCGGCGTGCGGGGTGGTCACGAACGGCAGTCCGCGGTCGAGTCCGCGCCGGGCCACTCGGTCGAAGTGGTCGCCGTGCAGATGGGACAGCACCACGGCGTCCAGGTCCTCGTGCGGCAACTCCGTGACGTCCAGGGCCGGTTCGGTGCGCCGGCGCGACACCAGTCCGTAGCCGAGGTGGGCGAACTGCCCGCGGTGGAGGAAGTTCGGATCGGTGAGGAGCGTCAGCTCTCCGTAGCGGATCAGCAAGGTGGCGTTTCCGATGAAGAGGATCTCCGCCGTGCCCTCGGCCGGTGTGCCCGTCATGATCGGCTCCCTTCCGCACCGACGTCGTCCCGTGTCCCGTTCCGAGTGATCCGCCCCCGAGCGGTTCACACCCACCGTCCGGCCCCGGGCAGCGCCCGCCCCGGGCCGGAGGGACGGAACGAAGAGGGACGGAGAGCTCGGACCGGGCTGGAACTCCGGCCTCGTGGCGGGCACCGCGATCATCACCGACACCGTTCCGCTCGCCACCCGCGCCAAGACCCAGGGCCTGGTCGACGTCTCCATCGCCGTCGCCGGAGCCACCGGCGGCATGGCCTCCGGCCTCGTGGTCGCCGCCACCAGCTACCCCGCTCTCGCCCTCACCGGCGGCATCCTCTCCCTCGCCCTCCTGCCCGCCGTCGCCGCCACCGCCTACCGCAGATGACGCCCACGAAGCGCGGACACCGCCCGTCGCCGCCACCGCCTACCGCAGATGACGCCCACGAAGCGCGGACACCGCCCGTCGCCGCCACCGCCTACCGCAGATGAGGTTCACGAACCCCGGACACCGCCCGTCGCCGACGACGCCCGCCGTCCCCGGCACCGCCGGTCCGGACATCACCGTCGACGGCACCGCTCCTGCTCTGCATCACCCTGCTGCTCCGTCTGCGCAAGGAGATCGACGGCGCGGCGCCGGGGACCGTCGTCCACGTGATCGCCACCGACGCCGCCGCACCGCTCGACCTTCCCGCCTGGTGCCACCTGACCGGCCACCACTACCTCGGCCCCGTACACGACGACCCCGCGACCCGTCCTGTGTACGCGCTCCGGCTCGTCTCCGGCGCCCGCGCCACCAGGCCGGACGCGCCGTGGCGCGGCGCTGAGGCCTGACGCCGCCGTCCGCGGGCGCGTGGGGGAGTGGCGACCGGTCCCCGCCGAACCGGCGGCCGCCTCTCGTGTCGTACACACGGGTTCCGCGTCGGCGGGTGGCGCGGGACCGGCCGTGTCACGACTGCCCTTCAACGGCAGCGAGGTGGGTGGTGTAGAAGGCGCCGAGCCTGGCGACGGCAGGGGTGACGTGCTCGTCCTTGTCGTAGAGGGAGATGTGGGTGGCGCCCTCGACGACGAACAGCTCCTTCGGCCCGGCCGCCCTGGCCACGGCCTCACGACTGAAGTACGCCGTGTTCGCGTCGGATCCGACGATCATCAACAAGGGCCGGGGCGCGATGAGGTGGATCGAGGCGTACGAGTCGTACTGGATGATCCGGTCGAGGCTGCGGACGGGCCAGGGCCGGACCGCGCGCGGATGGTGGCCGCGCGGGGTGCGGTAGTACGCGTAGGTCTCGGCGTCCACGGCCTCGGTGATCCATTCCTGCCGCGGAACGGCCTCGCCACGGGCCTCCGCGGTGCGTGCGGCTGCGGCGGACTCCAGCATCGCGCGCAGGAGCTGCGGGTCCTGGGTGCGGCCGAGGCCGTCGCGCATCACCGATCCCATGTCGGTCGCATTGACCGTGGCCACGGCCTTGATGCGCACGTCGGTCTGGGCCGCGTAGGGAACGTAGCCGCCGGAGGCGCAGATGCCCAGGGCGCCGATCCGGTCGGGGTCGATCTCGTCGCGGGTGGTCAGGAAACTCACCGCGGACTTGATGTCCTCGGCACGCTGGAACGGGTCCTCCAGACCGCGCGGCTCGCCCTCGCTCTCGCCCTGGTACGCGGCGTCGAAGGCCAGCGCGGCGAAGCCCTCACGGGCCAGGCGCTCGGCGTAGACGCTCGCGGTCTGCTCCTTCACGCCGCCGCCCGGATGGGAGACGACGACCGCCGCGAGCCGGCCCGCGGTGGGCGTGTCGGGCAGGAAGAGGATGCCGGCGAGCGTGAGACCACTGCTGAGGAAGGTGACGTCTGTCTTCATGACCCCGACCCTCGCAGCCGCCCCGCGCCCGGATAAGGGGACAGAACCGGCCCCCTCACCGGCCGGCGGCCCGGTGCGAGACTCGACCGCATGAGCAGCGAACTGGGTGACTTCCTCAAGGCACGGCGCGGGGAGCTGAGCCCCGCGGCGGCCGGCCTCCCCGACGACGGGCGACGACGGGTCCCGGGTCTGCGCCGGGACGAGGTCGCCCTGCTGGCATCCATCAGCCCCGACTACTACACCCGTCTGGAACAGGGACGCCGCCGGGCCTCCGAGCCGGTCCTGCACGCGCTCGCACGGGCGCTGCGGCTCAACGAGGACGAGCGTGCCTATCTCTTCGAGCTCTCGGGCAAGGACGCCGGCCGACCGGGCCGCCGGCCCACCCAGCGGGTTCAGCCGCAGCTGCGGCGCCTGCTCGACGACCTCACTAACACCCCGGCCCTCGTCCTCGGCCGGTGCACCGACATCCTGGCGTGGAACGAGCCGGCCGCCGCGCTGTTCACCGACTTCGCGCTCCTCCCGCAGCACGCACGCAACTTCGTACGCCTGGTGTTCTGCGACCCGACCGTACGGGCCCTGTACGTCGACTGGGACTACATGGCGCGGGCCTGTGTGGCGCAGCTGCGGATGGAGGCGGCCCGTGATCCGCAAGATCCGCGCCTGACGACGCTGGTGGGGGAACTGTCGGTGCGGGACCCGGACTTCCGGACCTGGTGGGGCGACCACCGCGTGGCCGTGCGGACCTCGGGCACCAAGGCCCTCCGTCATCCGGTCGTCGGCGAACTCGCCCTCGACTGGTCCACCCTGACCGACACCTCCGACCCGGACCAGCAGCTCATCGCCCTGACCGCCGCGCCCGGCACACCCGCGCACGACGCCCTGCGTCTCCTGGGCTCCGTCACCGCGAGACCACCCGTGTCGCCACGACCGGTGGCCGGTCCCGCCGGCCGGACACCGGACACCGTCGACGCAGGGCGCGAAGTGCTGCCGGAGGCCTAGTGCGGTGACCGCACAGGTTCACCGGGTCGGGTCCCCGGTCAGGTTGACGCAGCGGCCCACCGCGATGAACCCCTGCTGGTCCGCCTGCCGGGTCTCCACGGGATCGGGTGGGCCGAGCGACGTGGGAACTCGCGCCCGCGCCGACCGACGGGTTCGAGACGCACTCACGGGAGGACGATGTTGCGGCCGGGTCCGCCTTCGAGGGTGTCCTTTCCGGTGCCACCGCAGACGAGGTCGTCGCCGCCTTCGCCGTCCAGTGTGTCGTTGCCGGAGCCGCCGAGGAGGATGTCGCGGCCGTCCCCGCCCATGGCGTGGTCGTCGCCGGGGCCGGCGTGCACGGTGTCGTCGCCGCCGTAGCCCTCGATCATGTCGTCGCCCCGGCCGCCCCACATCCGCTGGTTGCTGCTGTCACCCATCAGGTGGTCCATGCCGTCGCCGCCGTGCAGGGCGGCGGGTCCCATGACCATGTCGTTCCCCGCGCCGCCCAGCACCGTGCGTGCGGTGTGGGCGTGCAGTTCGTCGTCGCCGGGGCCGCCGCTGACGGTGCCGATCCCGGGGGTGAAGGCGGCGATCGTGTCGTTGCCGTCGCCGAGGACGACGTCGATCCTGTCGGGCCGCGGGCTGTCGGCGGGCAGTTCGCAGACGACGGAGGTGGTGTCCTCGGCTCTGGAGTACGCACAGTGGTCGCCCGGTTCGAGCGGGACCACGTCGCTGAAGCCGATTCGCCGGATTCCGTCGCTGGTGTACATGGAGAATATGTGGAGGTCGTTGGTCTGACCTGCAGCGGCGGTGAAGACGATCGACTGAGTTGCCCAGTCGGCTCCGACGCGGGCCTTCGCCTCGGTGGTGGCGGTGGTGGTGGCAGCGGCTGCCGGGCCGACGGCGAGGCCGCCGACGAGGCCGGCGGTGAACAGGGTCACGGCGACCGCGCTGACGGCGGCTCGGTTACGACTCACGAGACCTCATCTCGGTGGAGTGACGGTGGACCGACGTGCTGGGCGTGGTGCTGCCGGGGACCGGGCGGACCCGGTCGTGAAGGCAGTCTCCCCTGCTGGTCCGGATCCGCAAGACCGCGAACTGACGCGGCGTCATGGTAGGCCGAAGTCCCTCCGGATGCGACGGTTGGGATTTTCGGTCGGGCAGGAACCCGGTGCCGCCGAGGCAAGGTCCGCCACGTCCCGGCAACGGTCCCGACTCCCGGATCACGGCAGATTCCCTGCTCCCCGGCCACCCCTGTAATCAACTTTGTTTGTTGCATTGACATTTCACTCGGAGGACCTACCGTTGGGAGCGCTCCCATCGCAGCCTTGCAAACTGGAAGGAGTACCCCCACATGCGCAAACAGAGTCCGTTAACCGGGCGTTCGCGGTCGTCCCTCCGCCGGCCTCTCCAGGTGCTCGTCATGCTGTTCGCCGTGGTTGTCGGCGCACTGACCTGGTCGACCCCCGCCCAGGCTCACGGCACCATCGTCGACCCCGCCTCCCGCGCGTACCAGTGCTGGAAGACGTGGGGCAGCAACCACACGAACCCGGCCATGCAGACCGAAGACCCCATGTGCTGGCAGGCCTTCCAGGCCAACCCCGACACCATGTGGAACTGGATGAGCGCGCTCCGCGACGGGCTCGGTGGCCAGTTCCAGGCGCGGACCCCCGACGGGACGCTCTGCAGCAACAACCTCTCGAGGAACGCCAGCCTGAACAAGCCCGGGCAGTGGAAGACCACCAACGTCAGCAACAACTTCTCGGTCCGCCTGTACGACCAGGCGTCCCACGGTGCCGACTACTTCAAGGTCTACGTGAGCAAGCAGGGCTTCAACCCCAAGACCCAGACCCTGGGCTGGGGCAACCTCGACTTCATCACGCAGACCGGCCGCTTCGCCCCCGCGCAGGACATCACGTTCCCCGTCCAGACCTCCGGCTACACCGGACACCACATCCTGTTCGTGATCTGGCAGGCCTCGCACCTCGACCAGGCCTACATGTGGTGCAGCGATGTGAACTTCGGCTGAGCCGGCAAGCGCCGCACACGGCACCGGCCTCTGCCGGGCGCCGGTAACCCGCCGCCCGGCCGACCGAGCCCCGTCGGGGCAGGGGACCCATGTGGTCACCCTGCCCCCGGCGGGGCTTCCTGCGTTCCTGACACCGTCCCGGATGCGATCCACCGGTTCGCCGCGACGCGCCCGGCCCGTCCGGGCCCTCGGTGGTGGCGGGAGGCAGTCCCCGCCTGCGGAGAACTGAGGACGAGACCTGCGTCGTCGAGACGGAGACGACCACCGCCCGGCCCACCGCACCGGGCAAGCTCTTCATGGCGCGCGGCGAACCGCCCGCACGGTACGCCGCGTACGCGATGCATACGGGGAATGCACGCCAACCGTACGGTTCACGGGTAGGGTGTGGTGCCGGAGGTGTTGCATGTCCGAGTTGTTCGACGCGGTCGACGCGCTGGTCGCGTCCCGCGCACCGCTGCCGCCGGCGCAGGAGCGCAAGCGGCTCCGCCAGGCCCACGGGCTGACGCTGGACGACGTGGCCACCGCGCTGAAGGTGCGCCGGGCGACCGTGTCGGGCTGGGAGTCGGTCAAGAAGACGACCGAGCCGCGCGGTCCGGAACGCGAGGCGTACGCACGGCTGTTGAACAAGCTCGCGGCACTCTACCCGGCGCCTGCCGCCGCCCCAAACCCGACGCCCGTCGCCGCCCCCGAACCGACGCCCGTCGCCGCCCCGGACCCGGCGTCGGCCCCCTCCGCGGACCGGCACGCCCCGGCGGAGCGCACCGCGTCCACCGCTCCGCCCGCAGCCCCTGGCTCCGCTGCCGCCCGCACGCCCGCAGACGCCGACACCCCGGCTGTCCCCGCCTCCACGGCCGTTGCCGAACCTGTCGTGCCGCGTCCGACGCGCACCGCTCGCGGCGCACCGGCGTCACGCCGCCCGGCCGCACGGAACGCGGCCCCGGCCGGCATCCCGGCGGGCGGCCCCGCTCCGCGGTTCGAGAACGGACCGCTCGCGGTCGTCGACGTCGATGCCGACGGCCGGGTCCTGGCGTACTGCACCGGCGGCCTGGTCCTGGACGTGCCCGCCAAGTCCCTTCCGGCCCTGGTGGAATGGACGTTGAAGGAGGCGAAACTCGGGCAGCCGAGACTGTCCGGCCCGGGCAAGGACGCCGACCCGCTGCTCGTGCTCACCGAGGCCGCGCTGAAGCGCTACGGCCTCCCGGTCGCCCTCACGGAGGAGGAGCGGATCGCCGGGCGGCTGCCGGAGAACCACAAGGTCGTCAGGCAACTGGCGCGCGCCGACTGGAAACTCACCCGACGCGGTTTCGGCCCGTGGGCCCGGATCTACCGCCCCGCCACCGGCGCGGAACGCACCTGCGTCCAGCTGTGCATTCCCTCCTGGCACGCGCTGGACGCCCGCCACTGGGGCGAGGCGGCTCAGCTGCCGGCCGCGGAACTCGCCCGTGTGCTGGGCGTGTACGCCTCCCGCGTGATGACACCGCGCGGCTCCACCGCCGTGACCGGCCTGGAGTTGATGACCGCGCTGCACCCGCCGACCCGCGCCTCCGAGCCCGACGCCGAGGGCAAGCGGCACTCCGAGCACAACCCCGGCTCGCTGGGCACGGACCCGGTGGACTGCGCGCCGTGCGAGGCCCCGGACGGCCATCCGCTGCTCAACTACCTGCCGCGGTTCCACGTCCGCGGCCCGGCGGAGAAGCTGTTCGAGGAGGCGTACGACTGGGCGCGGCCGCTCACCGACGACGAGTGCATGCGCCGCCACCTGGTCGGCATCGACGTGAACATGGCCTTCGCGGCCGGCGCCAACGGCCTGGTCGTCGGCCTCGGCGCGCCCACCCGCGTCGAACGGCCGGTGTTCGACCCGAAGTTGCCCGGCTCGTGGCTGGTGGACCTGTCCCACGTCGACCTGTCCCGGGTGAAGGTCGGCAAGGACAGGTGGGCGGACCTGGACGCCGGCCTGCTGCCCAGCCCGTTCACACCGAAGGGCGAGCGGCCCGACGGTCCGGCCTGGTACGCCACGCCCACCGTGGCGTACGCGGTGGAGCTCGGTTACGAGGTGCGCCCGATCGAGGCGTGGGTGCGGTACGAGAACGGCCGCTACCTGGACGGCTGGTACAACCGGCTCCGGGACGCCTACCTGGCCACGATGGCCGACCTGGGGGTGCACGCCGACATGACGCCGGAGGCGTTCCTGGCGGCGATGGACGGCTGCAAGGAACGCGACCCGGAGCTGGCGATCGTCGTCTCCGCGGTCAAGGCGACGGTGAAGGGCGGTCTGGGCAAGCTGCGCGAGCGCCCGCGCGGGGAGGGCTGGCGGCCCGGCGAGCCGTGGCGGGCACTGTCCCGGCCGACGTGGCGGCCGGACATCCGCGCGGCCGTCATCTCCCGCACCCGGATCAACCTGCACCGCAAGATCGTCAAGCATGCGGCGTTCACCGGCCAGTACCCGGTGGCGATCCTGTCCGACTGCGTCGTCTACGCGGCCGACGGCACCTCACCGCTGGACTTCCTGCCCTACCGGGACGGCAAGCCGCTGCCCGGCGGGTTCAAGCTCGGCGTCAACCCGGGATTGGTCAAACACGAGGGCACCCAGTCCGTGCTGTGGGGCGAGGAGGTCCGCGACCGGTTCGGCGCGCCGGAGCTCAACCTCGCCCGGTACATCAAGGACGGCACCGTCACCGACGCCGACAACGGGGAGTAGGCAGGTATGAGCACGTTCGGGGACGGTCTCGACAAGGCGGTGCAGAAGGCGTTCACGCGCCCGGCGCCCAAGAGCGCGCCCGCGCAGATGCGCTACCTGGTCAAGCAGCTCAAGAGCACCAGGGCGGTCGCCCGGATGCTGCGCATCTCCCAGCGCACCGTCGAGCGGTACGTAAAGGACCAGATCAAGAAGCCGCGTCCGGACCTCGCCGCCCGCCTGGACGCCGAGGTGAAGAAGCGGTGGCAGCCGCAGATCCGGGCCAGGGCCCGGCAGAGGGCGGCCACCACCGACGGCATCGTCATCGACACCCGCGCCCGGATCGGCTACACCGCGCCGATCGGCTCGACCGACGACGCCCGCCTGCGGCACCTGACCGTGGCGCTCCCACCGCGGTACGCGGCCCGTCTCTTCGACGCCCGGCAGACCGGCGCCGACGAGCAGCAGATGCAGCGGATCGCCGCCGAAGCGCTCAAGGAGGTGTACTTCCAGGACGACGGCCGCCGCGCCGGAGACCTGGAGGAAATCCGCTTCACCGACATCGAACACGTCGAGTTCGACCTGTAGGCGGCCTCCATCTGCTCCCGCTGATGCGGACGCGTCTGGAGGAACCAACCGTCCCTCTCCGGCCCGACCCGGGGCGCAGCGGCCCCGGGCGCCCGCCCGGCCCGCGTCCTTCGGGTACGGGGCCGGGCGGTGCCGCGCGCCTGGAAGGGGCCTACTTGTGCCGCTCCAGGTAGATGGACGTGAACACGGCGACCTTCGCCCGCAGGACCCACGGATCGAAGGGCTTGCTGATGTAGTCGACGGCGCCCGCCGCGTACCCGCGGGCGGAGTGTTCCGACCCCGTGCCCATCGCGGTCAGGAAGATGATGGGGACGTCCCGGGTCCTCGGGCGGCGTTTGATGTGAGCGCAGGTTTCATAACCGTCCATCTCCGGCATCTGCACGTCCATGATGATGACGGCGAAGTCGTCGTGGTCGAGCAGGGCCTTGAGAGCCTCCCGGCCGGAGGAGACCGTGACGAGATCCTGCTCGAGCGTCGCCAGAACCGCGGTCATCGCCAGCAGGTTGTCCGGCTGGTCGTCCACGACGAGGATCTTGGGCATGCTCTGCTGCCCTGTCGGCAGCGCGGTGGCCGCAGCCTGCTCGACAGCCTCCAGCTGGCGTTCGAGCAGATCGCAGCGGCCCTCCGCCGCAGCGCGCTGAACCTGTGCCTCGTGCAGGGCCTCCCCGAGCCGCTCCACTTCCTGCTGGAGCGCGTTGCGTTCACGGAGGAGACCGGAGACATCCGGATGGGCCTCCGCGAGTTCGTCCGCGCGTTTCCGCTCCGCGATGCGGTCGGCCTCCAGCTGGTTGAGCCGCGTCTCCAGGTCGGCGATGCGCTGCGTCCGGTCCAGGAGCGCGTCGCCCAGCACGTCGCCGCGGACGCTGGACCGCCGGGAGACGTGGTCCGCGTCCGCGAGCTGCTGTTCCAGGATCTCCACCGCGTGCTTGGGGGAGGAGGCGGCGTCCACGGCCGTTCCGTACAGGCCCCGTACCAGTTCGATGGCCTCGGTCGTGACGGCGGTCCCGCGATGCTCGGCGACATCGGTGAAGAGGTCACTGATGACCTGCCACGGAGGTAACCGGGTGCCGTTCAGGTAGCGGGAGACCGTTCCGGGATCGAGGCGGCGTCGTGCGGCATACCTGCGGACGGACAGGTGAAGGCTCTCGAAGAGCTCGCGCAACGCCTCGGCCAGGGCCCGGGACGCATCGTTGAGGTCGTCGCCCAGGGGCCGCAGTTCACCCATGGCTCTCCTCCTCGACCGTGCCGGCGCCCACGGCGGTCCGTGACCGTACGGCGTCGTCCTCGGCGGCGATGAGGCGGTTGAAGAACGGCACAGCCAGTCCCGTTGCGGCGAGACCCGCGAGCAGACTGCGCGCGGTGCCTTCCCCGGCGACGGCGGTCAGCCCGCTCGCCGCCCCACCGGTGAGCAGGGCAAGCAGGAATATCAGGGCTGATCGCAGTGACAGCAGAGGACGGTCCATCCAGATCTCCATTCATCCAACCCGCCGTAGGCCGCCGGGACTTGTCCCCTTTCCGTCCAGGTGCGGACGGAGAGACCAGGATGGATGAAGCCACAGGTGTTGCAGTCCATGATCCGCGAAGCGGAGCCATTCCGACCGCGTGTTGCGTGTGCGCCATGCCGTTCACGGCGCAGTCCTGGCCGGTCAGCACCGCGACAGCCGGCCTGTTGCCGCAGCGTTGCTGTGCAACGCTGCCGATCTTCGGCAACGTCCGGCAGCACGGAGCGTTGGCCGCGCTCGGGCGGTCAGGCCCGCGGCGGGAACGCGGTGGTGCTCGGCGCGGGCGCTGAGGCAGTGCGCGCTTGCAGGAGACCCTCCACGCCCTGCAGGAAGGTGTCACAGACCAGTTGCGGGTCGAAGAGACAGCCGGCTGCCATGGCGCCGTCGCGGAGCATGACGAGGTGCCGGCCGGCCGCGTCGGCGGGCTCGCAGCCGGCCCGTGCCAGCAACTCCGTGACGGTGTCGAGGAACCATTGCCGGTGGGCCAGCACGGCCTGGTGGATGGGGTGCGCCGGGTCGGGATACTCGGCCACCGCGTTGAGGAAGGCGCACCCGCGGAATCCGGGCGACCGGATGCCTTCGGCGATGGACCGGCTGACGGCCCGGACCTTGTCGGGCGCCGACTCGCTGCTCGCCTCGGCGGCCGCGGTCTGCGCCCGGATACCCCGGTCGGCCTGGTCGAGATAGGCCAGGACGAGTTCCTCCTTGCCCGAGAAGTGCCGGTAGAGCGTCGCCCGGGTCACCTGCGCCTCCGCGATGATCCGGTCGACTCCGACGGAGTGGATCCCCTCGGCGTAGAAGATCTTCGTCGCCGTACTGAGCAGCCTGGCCCGTGCCTCGGACGTGCTGCCGACTCCTGTGCCCCGACTCATGGGGCCGAGGCTACCAAAGACGCGAGGGAGAACGTTCGGTCTTGACAGGAGCCACGGCTGCCCTCTTGGATGCTCTCAAAGAGACCGAACGTTCTCCCTCAGGCTTTCCGGCCTTCCTCGGCCGTGGCCGTGCCACCCGACGACCAGTCGTCCGACTCCCGCACACCGTCACTGAAAGGCACCCCGTGGACACCCTCCTCGACACGACACCGACCGGCGTTCCCGCGGCCCTGCGGAAGCTGTACCTCACGCGCTTCGCCTTCGCCGCCGTGTGGGCCGCCTTGCTGTTCGCGACCGCCGACACACTGGGGCCACTGAGCGCGACGCTCCTGGTGATCTATCCGTTGTTCGACGTGGCGTGCGCCGTCGTCGACGCCCGGTCCGCCAAGGCGAACGACGGCCCGGTGCGCCACCTGTACCTGAACATCACGCTCAGTGCCCTCACCGGCGTCGGTCTCGCCGTCGCCGCCACGTCCGGCATTCCGGCGGTCCTGCGGGTCTGGGGCGTCTGGGCCGTCACCGCGGGTCTCGTCCAGCTCGTCGTCGGTGCCGTCCGGCGCCGACTGGGAGGACAGTGGGCGATGATCGCCAGCGGTGCCATCTCCACCGTCGCCGGCGCCTCCTTCTTCGCCCAAGCGGGCACAGAGGACGCCTCCCTGCGCAACCTGGCCGGCTACGCCTTCCTCGGAGGGATCTTCTTCCTCATCTCCGCTCTCCGGCTCGGGCGTGCCGGCAAGAACACATGACCCCGTCCCACTCCAGCGCGGCGGGCCCGACCGGTGTTCCGACCGGGCCCGCCGCTCCCGTGGTGCGACCCCGGCAGGCGCGGCGCAGGGCCTCCGTCACCAGGAGCACCGAGCCGACGGACCCTGGATCAGGTGGCGGGACGAGCGTTCCACGCGTTGCACCGAGCCGACGGACCCTGGATCAGGTGGCGGGACGAGCGTTCCACGCGTTGCGGAGAGCCGGCTGCACCTCTTCCCCGAGAACCAGGTGCGTCGTTCTGCCCGGCAGGGTGGGCAGGTAGGCCCAGTGGGTCACGGTGTCGTCGTCGGCCGGGTCGTAGGGCCTGCGGATGATCCCGTCGGAGTCGACGAAGCAGTCGCGGTGTTCGGATCCGTCCTCGCCGAAGTGCCGAGTCGTGAAGTACATCGGCCTCACCAGCCAGAATTCCTCACCCGACGCCGTACCGGACTCGGCACCGTCGGCCGGATACCGGCCGGTGATCGCCGCTGCGACCGGTAAACCGTCCTGCGGCAGTTCCTCGCGTACGTCAACCCAGGTCACCTCGGTGACGAGACCCGTCATCCCCATCCTCACCCACCCAAGCGCTCGGACAACCGTGTACTGCTCGGCAACCCGGTAGGACCGCCCGGCGGTTGCGAAGGTTGATCCGTGCCGGAGCCTCTACCGGTCGAGTCGATCACCGCAGGTCCGGCAGCACGTCACGGCCGTCAGGCGGTCGGGGGCGGCGCCGGTTGCTGACGGATCGGCGCTGCGCGAGTGGCGGCGTGACCGTGACGGTCACGCCGCCACCGACCGACCTCCCGACCGGAGGACGGCGGGGGCCGGCGGGCGTACGGAGTGCTACGCGAGGGTGATCGCGTAGATCTGCACCCGAGGGTCGTTCTGCAGACCGACCGAACGCACCGTCTTCGACGCGTCGAGGTCCGCGGAGGCACCGAACAGCCGCACCGGCGGGCCGTCCACACCCTGCCCGCGCTTGATCCGGTGGGGCATCTCCAGTGCGACGGAGCTGCCCTGCGGCTCCGCTCCCGCCCAGTCGCCGACCGGGACCGGCACTTCGGCGGTGGTTCCGTCGGTGTAGCGGACGGTGAGCATGGTCGTCACCGGCCCGTGGTGGGCCGCGCCGACCAGGCGCAGCGCGCTGTACGACCCGGCCGGCAGCAGCATGGCCTGACCGCGCGCCTCGACGAAGTTCGCGGCCGTGCCGGACGGATCGGGAGCGGCGTAGGTCACGCCGTCCCAGACGACGGGACCCGCCGCGGGCAGCAGATCACCGTCGTAGCTCCAGCCCGCTCCGTCGAAGTCGCCCTCGCCGGAGGCTGCGACGGTCGCGGTGCCGTCGTGGTTCGCCTCCTTGCCGAGGTCCACGGCACACTGCTCGCCGGCGTCCGCCGCGCAGCGGGCCGCGGCGCGCACCTCGATGGTCGCGGTCCGTTCCACGCTCTTCACACCCTTCGCGGCCGCGGTGATCCGCACGGTGTACGAACCCGGAGCGGTTCCGGCCGGCACGGTCACGTCGACCGTCGCGGTCCGCTGGACCGGAAGCCGGTGGGAGGCGAGCGAGAAGGGCTCGGAGGTCTTCACGGTCCAGCCGCCGGGAGCCTTGGCGCCGACGTCCACCCGCAGGGTGCCGGGGGACTGGCCCAGCACGTCCAGCCGCAGACGGACGTCCTGCGCGCTGTCGGCCGTCGGCAGGACGTCGGAACCGGTGCGCAGCGACGCGTCGAGGTGCCGGCGGGAATCGGCAGCCGCGCGGTTCACGGACGGCGGCTCCGCGCCCCTGCCCGTGCCCCACGCCGACGGCTCGTCCGCCATCTCGAAGGCCAGGTGTCCACCCTTGGCGACCGCGTCCCAGTCGAGCCAGGTGGCGCGCAGGTCCTTCCCGCCGAACTCCGCCCGCTTCACGTAGCGTCGGGTGTCGCTCGTACCCGGTGCCTCGACGGTCAGGGTGCCGCCCTGCTCGTCGCCGTGGGCGCCGATGCGGATGACCGCCGACGGGAACTGCGGGCTGGAGACGGCGAGGAAGTCGCCGCCGTTCGTCGTCGGGTACAGGCCGAGGGAGGAGAAGACGTACCAGGCCGACATGGTGCCCAGGTCGTCGTTGCCGGTCATGCCGTCGGGCCCGTCCGTGAAGAGCGTCATCGCGGCGCGGACCACGGTGGCGGTCTTGGCGGGTGCACCGGCCCACAGGTACATGTAGGGGGAGTGCAGGTCGGGCTCGTTGTTCGGGTTGTAGGTCGGCTTCCCGTAGTAGTCGTACGGTGCCGAGATCCAGTCCTCGCGAGCGGTTCCGGCGGGGTCCGTGAGGAGTTCGTCGTACGCGAAGAAGGCGTCGAGCCGCTTCTCGGTCTCCCGCTTGCCGCCCATCAGGGACACCAGCCCGGCCGGGTCCTGGGGCACGAGCCACTGGTACTGGTAGGCGCCGCCCTCATGGAACTGGTGGCCCGCTTCGACGGGGTCGTACGGCGTCAGCCAGGTGCCGTCGGTCGTGCGCGGCCGGAACTGCTGGATGGAGGAGTCCCACAGGTTGCGGTACCACTGGCCGCGTGCCGCGAACATGCGGGCGTCCGCGGTGTGCCCCAGCCCTTTCGCCATCAGGGCCAGCGACGCGTCCGCCGCCGCGTACTCCAGGGTCGCCGAGGCGGGGTGACGGCAGTCGTTGTCGCCGCCCTTGTCCGGACAGTCCTTCCCCGGTTCCAGACCGCTCGGGACGTAGCCGCGTTCCTGGTAGGCGTCGATTCCGGCACGGCCGTTGTAGGGGGAGTCGTCCGGCGGCGTGCTCAGGGCGTTCTTCCTGAGGAGGGCGTACGCCTCCTTCTCGTGGCCCGCGAGCAGGCCCTTGGACCACGCCTCGACGAGGAACGGAGTCACCGGGTCGCCGGTCATGATGTTGGTCTCGCTGTTGGCGAGCGACCAGCGCGGCAGCCAGCCGCCGTCCCGTCCGATCGCGACGACCGACAGCGCGACATCGCGGGCGACCTGCGGTTGCAGCATCTGCAGCAGTTGGTTCTGCGGCCGGTGGGTGTCCCACAGCGACAGGTTCTGGTAGGGCGTGAACCCGGACGCGGTATGCGTCTTCCCGTCGAAGCCCGCGTACCGGCCGTCGACGTCTCCGGCGAGGTTCGGGTGCAGTTGCGCGTGGTAGAGGGCCGAGTAGAACGCGCGTCGCCGCTCGGTCGACCCGCCGTCGATCCGGACGGCGGCGAGCTGCCGCTCCCAGGTCGCCCGCAGCGCCGCGCGGGTGGCGTCGAAGTCGTACGAGTCGTCCGTCTCCGCCTTCAGGTTCTTCCGGGCACCCTCGAGGCCCGTGTAGGAGAGTCCCACCTTGACGACGACGTCACGGTCGGAGCCGGCGTCGAAGGTCACCCAGGCGCCGTTCCCGCCCTCGCCGGCCGCGTCCCGCTCACCGGGAGCGGGGGTGTTGCCGCGCCAGGTGCCGTGCGAGGCGAACGGCCTGTCGAAGGTCGCCGTGAAGTAGACGGTGTGCCGGTCCTTGCCCGCGCAGAAGTTCCCCGCCTCGACACGGCCCTCGACCGTCCGGTCGCCGACGACGTGGACCTCCGAGCTGTACACCCGCTGGTTGGCCTTGCCCGTGTTGAACAGGACGTTGGCACGGTCGGTCGAGGGGAAGGTGTAGCGCTGCCAGCCCGTGCGGGCCGTGGCGGTCAGCTCGGCGTCGATGTCGTACGTCTTCAACCCGACGCGGTAGTAGCCGGGTTCGGCGTCCTCGTCGTCGTGCGAGTAGGTCGAGCGGTAGGCATCGGGGTCGACGGTGTCGACCGCTCCGGTCGTCGGCATGAGCGGCAGCTCGCCCATGACGGAGCAGCCGACGCCGGAGAGGTGGGTCTGGCTGAACCCGTGGATCTTGTCCTGCTGGTAGTCGTACCCTCCCTGGCCGCCGGTGTCCGGGCTGACCTGGACCATGCCGAAGGGGGCGCTCGCGCCGGGGAAGGTGTTGCCGAAGTTCTGCGTGCCGATGAACGGGTTGACCAGGGAGGTGAGACGGTCGGCGGCCGCCGGGGACTGGGCGACGGCCGGCGCCGGGCCCAGGGCACCGCCGGCGACGAGCAGTGCGGCGAGGACCGTCGAGGCGCGGTTGCGCCATCGGCGGAGGGGTCTGTGCATGGAAGGGGTCTCCTGTTCCTCACCCGTCATGTGCGGCGCGACATGAGAGGTGATCTTCTGAGCGACGGACGGAGTGGGCCCGTGGAATCGGTGCAGTCGGCGGCCCTGGCTGGATGGAAGCGGACTAGATCACGCGCCTGACATCGTTGTCAAGAGGTCTGCGCGCCAACGACGGCTGCCGTTTGAGGTACCGACTCGCCACCCCGGATCCAGGCGCCGACGCCCCGCACGCCCGCGGACGCCGACCTCGAGCCGGGCGGAGTCCGTACGCGAGGCCTGATCAGCTGTCAGATCCCGGCCGCCCACGGTCTCGTGCGGCAGCTCGTGGCGCTGAGTGCCGCCGGCATGGCCCACGACCCGCGCCGCGAGGCGATCACACGCGACCGGCGCAAGCCGTGGCCGTGCGCGGGTGATCAATGTGGAGCGTGTTGGCAGGAGAACGGTGGTCGCGGGTGGATCTGCGATGACCCGTCCCCTTCGGGTGGGTGCCTTCCCACTCCCTCAGCGACTGGCCTGACCTCGGCTTACCCCACGTAACGTTTGGTGAGACGATCACGCTGTACTGAGTGTCGGTGATCACCGGTGTCATGTCGCGGCGTTCCCAACCGGGTTGGGGAAGCCGCGGTTCCCGGTGTCCCTCCCGGCTTGTCCGGTACCGACACCGCTTCACAACCATGGTCCGGAATGCGGCCTGACGCCCTGCAGGGAAGGGAGTACGCCCGTTAGGTGACGCTTTGTCACCTTGTGTCTCGTTCGTTCAGGCTGACCCACCGCCGACGGTTCCATGGTTCACAGAAAGTGCACGTCCCCTTGATATCTGCGAAAGTCCGGTCGTCCCCGCCCCGGCACGCCCGCCCGGTGACCCACAGCCGGGCACGCGGTGTCTATCTGCCGCGCCTCGCGGATGCTGCCGCGTCCTCCATGACCACCTACGGCATACCCCTGCTGGTGCTGGGAACGACGAACTCGTCCTCGTTGACCGGCGTCGCCTTCGTGCTGGCGTGGGCGCCGCGACTGTGCACGTTCGCCCTGGCGGGCACGGCGGTGGACCGGTTCGGACCCGCCCGGGTCTTCCGGCTGGCCGCCGCGGCCCGTGCACTGGTCGCGGGACTCGCGGTGCCCGCCCTGGCCATGACCGGCGCCGAAGTGGCCGCCAGCCTGGTGATGCTCCTGGCGGCATGCGCGGGGTGCCTGACCCAGTTCAGCTTCATCGCGGCCGAAAGCATCGGCGGGGCGGCCAGCCGGGAGGCCGACGGTGCGGCGCACCGCGTCCAGTCGGTCCTGCTGAGCATCGACCAGGCAGCCGCTCTGGCCGGCCCCGCAGCAGGCGGCCTCCTTCTGCAATGGGCCGGCTCCAGCGGCATGCTCGCCGTGATCAGCGGACTGTCGCTGCTGTCGGCCGCCATCGCCCCGAGTGCGCGTCACATGCCCGGACCCACAGCGGGGAACGGGCCCGCGCCGCAGGGCTGGCGCACCGGCTGGTCCACCCTGCGCGCGTTGCCGCCGCTGGCGTGGCTGGTCGGCGGGCTGGCGCTGTCCAATCTGACCCTCGGGTTCCTGGAGGCGGCGACCCCGGTGATCGTGGTGAAGGAACTCGGCCGGTCCAGCGCCTCGGTCGGCGTGGTCTGGTCCTGCGCGGCCGCCGCCTCGCTGCTGGCGGTCGCCGTCTGCCGCGTCGCCATCGACCGGTGGGGACTGTCCGGGGTGGGCCGCTGGGCCGCGCTGGTGACGGCCGTGCCGTGCTTCCTCATCGCCCACGCCGACTCCTACCCGGCGTACCTCGTGCTGGCCGCCGTCTTCATGGCAGGCGACAGCATGCTGGCCGTCGTACTGCGCACCCTGCGCTCCCACCTCATCCCCGCCGAGGTGTTCGGCAGCACCCTGTCCGTGACCGTGCTGATCCTGCTCCTGCCCTACCCGCTCGCCGGCATCCTCATGGCGGTCGTCGACCCCGCGGCCATCCGCACGGTGATCACCGCCTGCGCCGTGGTGCAAGCCATCGGCCTCCTCTGCGCCTTCACCCGCGGCACGCGCTCCCGGCCGCGCCACGGAAAGCGCCGTTAGCCTCCGGGGCGCCCGGGACGTCTCTCGAAAGGGTGAACCAGGGCTTGCGTGGCGTGTGTTGGGTACGGCAGACGCGGTGCGGCAGCGCCCGGGGCCGGACCGTGGGCGGGGCCGACAGCTCCGGAGGACCGCGCCTCGATATGCGATTGCCGACGTCCGGGCACGCTGACAGGATCGGGGGTGTGATCACTGCTGGGACGGCGGACTGCCTGATCGTGACCGGGATGCCGGGGGCCGGCAAGTCGACGGTGACCAGGCTCGTCGCCGAGCGCCTGCCACGCTCCGCCCGGCTCGACGGCGACTTCGTCAGCCGTCTGGTCGTCAGCGGTCGCGTCGGGGCCCTGGGCGAGCCCGCCGACGAGGCGGCACGACAAGTGGAGCTGTGCAACCGCAATCTGTGCACGCTGGCGAACAACTTCTCCGACGCCGGGTTCACACCCGTGATCGACTGGGTGATCCCCGACCGCGCGCAACTGGACTTCTTCGTCTCACTCCTTGCGGCCCGTCAGGTCCTCTTCGTCGTTCTCGCACCGGGCATCGAGGCGTGCCGGTACCGCAACACCCTCCGCGATCCACAGGAGCAATTCCACTTCGACGGCTACGAAGACCTCGACGCCGACATGAAACGCGAACTCGGCGATCTCGGCTGGTGGTTCGACACCTCGGCCCTCACTCCCGAGGAGACCGCCGACCGCGTCGTCCGGGAAGCTCGCCACCGCGCCCTCGTGAACTGACCGCAAGGCCACCGCCCTCATACAGCTCACGCCGCAATCGTCGCTACCTGCGAAGACGCCGGATCGAGCACACCATCCCCGAGCCGAAGGACCAGCGGGCCAACCGCAAACGACGCGGCAGCAAGGGCGGCCTGCCCACCGGTTTCGACAGCGACATCTGCAAGCGCCGCAACGAGGTCGAGCGGGCGATCAATCGGCTCAAGAACTCCCGAGCCGCAGCTACGCGCCACGACAGGAGAGCCTTCGTCTTTCACGCCACCGTCATGGCCGCGGCGATCCGTCTGTGGCTCCGGCCGTGACCAGCCAGACAGAACTAAACAGTGAAGGGGTCTTCCAGCGTCGGGATGCAAGGAGACAGCAGCGCCTCCGTGTGATGCGTGACCGTGCCCCGAGCGAGCCTGAGTACGCGTACCTCGTTCTCATGGCCCGGGTCCTCGTCATCGCGCACATGCAGGAGGCCGTAGGAGCCGGGAGCGACCTTCGCGACATGTTCGAACAGCCCGACCACGTCTGACGACGAGCGGTGATTGGAATTGCCTCCCACGTGGATGAACGGCTCACCGTTCATCCACCTGAGATCAAGGAGGTAGGGACTGGCCATCTTCGCGATGCGAAGCCGAAGCTCATCGACGACCTGCCGCAGTCGGAGGTCATCGTCGTCACCGACTGCGGTCTCCCTGACAGCGATCCAGCCGTGGTACTCGAACACACCGCGATTCTATTGGGGTCAGCTGGGTCTCGACGGCCTCAACCACGGCATGATCCGCCGGACACCGCCTGGCTAGCCGAAGGCCGGGTGACCGGTCACCACACGGGCGTGGGCGGACAGCCGTGCCTCGATCTCCTCGGCTGTCGCGGTGCCCACCAGCAGGTCCATCGCGTAGCCGTCCTCCAGCGCGACGAAGGACCGGCCCAGCGCCAAGGGCTCCGCGGTGAGCGCGAACTCGCCGGTGTCCCGGCCGTGTGCGAGGACCTGGCGGTACAGCTCGGTCTGCCGGCCGAAGAAGAGCCGGTGCGCCTGGGCGACCGCTTCGTTCCGCAGTGCGACGGGGAAGAGCTCGAACAGCAGCCGAGTGCTCTCCTCGCCCTTGCCCGGCCAGGGCACCCCGCTGTGGATGCACGCCCGCAGCTGCTCCACCGGCCCCTCGGCCGCCGCCATCGCATCCTTGCGGATGACCAAGTAGGTCGCGGCGGCGTGGTCGAAGACCGCTGAGAAGAGCTCTTGCAGGTCGGAGTAGTAGTAGAGGACGGAGGCCGGGGTGACGTCCGCTTCTGCGGCCACGTCCCGCAGCTTGACCGCTGTCGCCCCGATGCTCATGACGGCCCGTGCGGCCGCGTCGATCAGCTGGGCGCGCCGCTCCGCCTGGTTCCTCGGTCGGGGCATGGTCCACATGCTCGCACACGCGGTCCCTTCTTCCGGCCCCGACCATTGACGCCCGGCAGATTCATTAACTAAATTTCGTTTAATTAATCCGCTCACACACCTGGTGCCCCATGTCGCGTCCCCTTCCCCTCGCTCTGGTCCAGGCCCCCCGGCGCCCCGCCGACGACCTGGACGGCTTCGCCGCCGATGTCGCCCGGCGTACGCGGGACCTGCCCGCACAGTCACTGGTCGTCTATCCCGAGCTGCACCTGTGCGGTGCGCCGGGCGGCTCCCCGCTGGATCCCGCGGACCTCCCGGAGGCCACCGCCGAACCGCTGGACGGCCCGCGCGACGCCGCGCTCGCGCGGATCGCCGCCGACCTCGGGGTGTGGCTCGCCCCGGGCAGCGTCTACGAACGCGGAGACGACGGCCGTGTCCACAACACCGCCGTCGTGTACTCGCCGCGCGGCGAGCGGGTCGCCTCCTACCGCAAGGTCTTCCCCTGGCGTCCCTACGAGACCACGGTTCCCGGCGCCGGGTTCACCGTCTTCGACATGCCCGGCGTCGGCCGGATCGGCCTGTCGATCTGCTACGACGCCTGGTTTCCCGAGACGACCCGCCACCTTGCGTGGATGGGGGCGGAACTGGTGCTCAACTTCGTCGAGACCGGGACCAGCGACCGGGCGCAGGAAATCGTCCTCGCCCAGGCCAACTCCATCGTCAACCAGGTGTTCACCGCCAGCGTCAACTGCGCCGCCCCCCTGGGCGCCGGACGCAGCCTGCTGGTCGACCCCTCCGGTACCGTCCGCTCGCAGGCTCCGGCCGACGGTGACACGACCCTCACCGACGTCATCGACCTCGACGAGGTGAGCAACATCCGGCAGTTCGGCACCGCGGCACTGAACCGCCCCTGGCAGCAGTTCCGGCCCGACGACGTCCCCCTCGACCTGCCCCTCTACCAGGGCCGTATCGACCCCGCCACCTGGAGCGGCCGCACCCGTTCCGGTTCTGTCCCCTCCCCGGCAAAGAGCACACCATGACCGATCAGCCCACCCGCATGAGAGGCAACCTCGGTCTCCTCTCCATCGTCCTGTTCGGCCTCGCCTACATGGCCCCGGCCGTCGTCACCTCGACCTTCGGCGTCATCGCCGCAACCAGCGAAGGCGCCGCCCCCACCGCCTACCTCGTCGCCACCGGCGCGATGCTGCTCACCGGCCTCAGCTACGCCAAGATGGCCCGGATCATCCCGTCCTCCGGGTCCGTCTACACCTACGCCCGGCGCATGCTCGACTCACGGTTCGGCTTCCTGGCCGGCTGGGCCATGCTCCTGGACTACTTGTTCCTGCCCATGGTGGCCTTCCTGGTGCAGTCGATCTACCTGCACGCGCAGTACCCGTCCGTGCCGCAGTGGCTCTGGCTGGTGATCAACATCGTGCTGGCCACCGCCGTCAACGTCATAGGCCTCAAGGTGGCCGACAAGGTCAACAAGACCCTGCTGATCGCCGTCACCGGCTGCCTGCTGGTGCTTCTCGTCCTGTGCGTCCACTACGGCCTCGGCCACGGCGGAGCCACAACGGCCGGACACGCGCTCTGGAACGGCAGCACCAGCATCTCCGCCGTCACCGCGGCCGCCGCCGTCGCCGCCTACGCCTTCCTCGGCTTCGACGCCGTCAGCACACTCAGCGAAGAGGCCCGGGACCCGCAGCGCACCATCCCGCACGGCATCGTCCTCACCGTGCTCGCGGGAGGCGTGATCTTCGTGGCGCTCTCCTTCGTGATGCAGTGGGCCCACCCCGGCGGCACCTTCGCCGACGAGTCGTCGGCCGGGTACGCCGTCTCCACACTCGTCGGCGGCCAGGGCTTCGCCGACATCGCGAACATCATCACCATGCTCGGCGGTTTCGCCTCCTGCGTGGCCATTCAGGCCAGCACCAGCCGCCTGATGTTCGTCATGGGCCGTGACAACGTCCTTCCCCGCCCCGTCTTCGGGCGTCTGCACAGCAAACTGCTCACCCCGGTGCCGAACGTGCTCATCGTGGCCGCGATCGCGCTCCTGGCGACCAACCTGACCCTCGCCGACGCCACCTCGTTCATCAACTTCGGCGCCTTCCTGGGCTTCACCGTGGTCAACGTCTGCGTCATCGCCCACGCCGTACGGCAGTACCGCTCCGGCAGCCGCCCCGCACTCCTCGGCTTCGTGCTCCTGCCCCTGGCCGGCGCCACCGTCGACATCTACCTGATCACCCAACTCGGCACCACCGCGACCGAACTCGGACTCGGCTGGATCGCCATCGGCATCGTCTACCTCGCCGTCATCACCAAGGGATTCCGCCGTCCCGCACCCGAACTCCGGCCCGACGACGAGCAGTCGACCGGTACGGGGTCCTAGCCCCGCGCTGTCACGAGGCGGGCCGTCCGGCGGACGGCCGGCCGCGCGGAAAGTGCCTCTGGCCGGTCGGAACGCAACCTCGTTCCCGCCGGCCAGAGGCGCTCGCGGCGGTCCGCGCCGACGGGCCCGAGGACCGGGCCGCCGCCGAATGCCGTACACCTTCGACGGTCACCTCACCCCGAGCAGCAACCGACCCGCGCGACCACCGAGATCAACCGTTGAGTGGGGACATGCCCGGGCACCGATCACCTTCCCGTGGACACTCCGTTCCAGTAAGTGGACGCCATCTTGGTGCGGAGCCGGGGCTGCTGTAGAAATGGCCCCATGATTTCCGAGCCCCTGGTGCGACGCCTGGTCATCGACCTGTGCCGACGCGCGGGCTCGTCCTGTTGTTGATCGAGTCTTTCTGATCCCCACGCGCCCCGTCGTCCGGTGATGTCACCCGGCGGGGGCCGTTCGCGCACCCCGACGCAGGGTGCCCCTCTCGCTTCGTTCGCCCTCACTTCTGCTCGGGGCCGGCCGTCCCTGCCCGTCGACGGCAGCTGCTCATGTCCCGGCGCCCCACGGAGGACGCCCCATGTCCACAACCTCTCGTCCGTCCAGGCCCGATGCCCCGGCCGCACGCGCCGACGTCCCGCCCGAACGCCCTCTCCCGGCGGGGAGGACGTGGGCGCGTGTGCGCCATGCCGCGCTGCCGCTCGGCTCGCTGCTGCTGTTCCTCGTCGCGTGGCAGCTGCTGGCCGCGAGCGGTACGTGGAGCGACACACTCGTTCCGCCACCGGCCAAGGTGTGGGACGCCTTCGTCACCGTGTCCACCACCCGTGACGGCGTACGCGGCTACAACGGCACCACCCTCGTCGAGCACCTGGGCATCAGCCTGCGCCGCATCGCGATCGGAGGCGGCATCGGCATCGCACTCGGAGTGCTGTTCGGGCTGCTCATGGGCACCGTCGGCCGGCTGCGCGCACTGTTCGAACCCTGGATCACCTTCCTGCGGACGCTGCCGCCGCTGGCGTACTTCTCGCTGCTCGTCATCTGGCTGGGCATCAACGAGGAACCGAAGGTCACCCTGCTGGCGGTGGCGGCGTTCCCGCCCGTCGCGGTCTCCACCACCACCGCCGTCGCGGCCGTGCCCAAGAGCCTGATCGAGGCGGCCCGGGCACTCGGCGGGTCACGGTGGGACGTCGTCAGGGACGTCGTCGTGCCGTCCGCCCTGCCGGAGACGCTCACCGGGGTCCGGCTCGCCGTCGGCGTGGCCTACTCCTCCCTCGTCGCGGCCGAGTTGGTCAACGGCCTGCCCGGCATCGGCGGCATGGTCAAGGACGCCGCCAACTACAACAACACGCCCGTCGTACTGGTCGGTATCTTCACCATCGGTGTCTCCGGCCTGATCATCGACGGCCTGCTCCTGCGGCTCGAACGCGCCGTCGTCCCCTGGCGCGGTCGCGCGTAGAACCCTCACCTCCCTGCGAACAGAAACGGCTCCGCCATGACCCGTCTCCCGCACAGCCCGTCCCGCCGTCTCCTTCTCGCCGGCGCCCTGGCCGCCGCCTCAGCGGCCGTCACCGGCTGCTCCTCCGACACCGGAACCTCCCCGTCCGGCGGTGCGAAGCGGTTGCGCATCGGCTATTTCGCCTTCCCCAGCGGCGACTTGCTGGTGAAGAACAAGAGGCTGCTGGAGAAGGCCCTGCCCGACCACACGATCACCTGGATCAAGTTCGACTCCGGTGCCGGCGTCAACCAGGCGTTCCTCGGCAGATCCCTCGACATCGCCGCCCTCGGCTCCAGTCCGTTCGCCCGCGGAGTGTCCGGCAGTTCGCCGATCCCGTACAAGGTCGCCTGGATCCTCGACGTCGCGGGGGAGAACGAGGCCCTGGTGGTGCGCAAGGACACCGGTGTCTCCGACGTCGCCGGACTCAAGGGCAGAACGATCGGCACGCCGTTCGCCTCCACCTCGCACTACAGCCTGCTGGCCGCACTGGAGATCGCCGGGCTCGAGCCGGCCGACGTGAAGCTCGTCGACCTGCAGCCGCAGGCCGTCCTCGCCGCCTGGCAGCGCGGCGACATCGACGCCGCCTACGTCTGGCTGCCGACCCTGGACGAACTGCGCCGGACCGGCACCCAGCTCACCAGCAGCAAGGAGACCGGCGGAGCGGGCAGACCCACCCTCGACCTCGCCGTCGTCTCGGACGACCTGATCGCAAAGGACCCGGGAGCCATCGACGCCTGGCGCAAGGCGGAGGCCGAAGCCCTGCGCCTGCTCACGTCCGACCCCGAAGGATCCGTCGAGGCCGTCGCGGCCGAACTGGGCATCAGCACCGCGGACGCCAGGGCACAGCTGAAGCAGGGCGTGTTCCTCAGCCCGGAGCAGGTGGCCTCCGCCGACTGGCTCGGCACCGACGGCCGCCCGGGCAAGCTCCTCACCTACGTCACCGACACCGGCCGGTTCCTCGCCGACCAGCGGCAGATCGACGTCGCACCGTCCGAGGACGTCGTCCGCAAGGCCTTCTACCTCAAGGGGTTGTCCCGTGCCGTCGCATGAGCTCACCGCCTCCCGGGACGAGGCGGACGCCGCCGGTGCCGGGGCCGTCCGACTCGACCACGTCACCCACCGGTACGGCCGGGGCGGCGAGGCGCTCACCGCCGTCGGCCCGGTCGACCTGACCGTGCCGGCGGGGGAGTTCCTGGTGCTGGTCGGCGCCTCCGGCTGCGGCAAGAGCACCCTGTTGCGGCTGATCGCCGGGTTCGAGCAGCCCACTCACGGCTCGGTGCGGGTCTCCGGGACCGGGCCACGACCCGGCAGGACGGCCGGAGTGGTGTTCCAGACACCGCGGTTGTTCCCGTGGCGGACCGTGCGCGGCAACATCGACCTGGCACTGCGGTACGCGGGCGTGGACCGCGCGCTGTGGCCGCGGTGCCGCGCGGAACTGCTGGGCCGGGTCGGCCTGGAGGGCACCGAGAAGCGGCGTGTCTGGGAGATCTCCGGCGGCCAGCAGCAACGCGTCGCCATCGCCCGGGCGCTCGCCGCCGAGAACCCGCTCCTCCTCCTCGACGAACCGTTCGCGGCGCTGGACGCGCTGACCCGGGAGCGGCTGCAGGAGGACGTCCGCCGGGTGACCGACCGCACCGGACGGACCACGGTGTTCGTGACGCACTCGGCAGACGAGGCGGTCTTCCTCGGCTCCCGCATCGTCGTGCTGACGAGGAGCCCGGGCACCGTCGCCCTCGACCTGCCGATCACCCTGCCCCGCGGCGACATCGGCGCCGAAGAGCTGCGCGGCTCCCCGGAGTTCGCCGAGCTGCGCACGCACGTCTCCCACGCCGTCAAGGCCGCAGCGGCGGCCTGATCCCGTATCACACGGAAGGACACCAACGGATGAGCATCCTCAGCGATCGGCCCACCGCGACGACCCTGCCGGTCACCGAACTCGGCCCGCACTTCGGCGCCGAGATCCACGGCATCGACCTCGGCCGCCTCGACGACGACCAGGTCCTCGCCGTGCGCGAAGCACTCGTCAGGTACAAGGTGCTGTTCGTGCGCGGCCAGCACGGTCTCGACGACGCCGCGCAGATCGACTTCGGCAGGCGCCTGGGCGAGGTCACCGTCGGGCATCCCGTCCACGACTCCGGTGACGTGGCACCCGAGGTGTACTCCCTGGACAGCCAGGACAACGGGTTCGCCGACGTGTGGCACACGGACGTGACGTTCGTGCGCACGCCCCCGGCGATCTCCGTGCTGCGGGCCGTGGTGCTGCCGCCCAACGGCGGCGACACCAACTGGGCCGACAGCCAGCTCGCCTACGAGTCGTTGTCGCCGGGCCTGCGGGCGTACGTCGACACGCTGACCGCCGTCCACGACGGCACCCGCGAGTTCGGCTACTACCTGGCCCAGCGCCGGCAGGGCCGCGGCAACCTGTGGGAGGGCGAGGTGTTCACCCAGCTGACGCCGGTGGAGCATCCGGTGGTGCGGGTGCACCCCGAGAGCGGACGCAAGGGCCTGTTCGTGAACCCCGGCTTCACCTCGCACATCGTGGGAGTCTCGGAGCACGAGAGCCGCGGCATCCTCGACATCCTGTACGCCCACCTCACCAAGCCCGAGCACGTCGTGCGGCACCGCTGGCAGCCGGGCGACGTCGCGCTGTGGGACAACCGCAGCACCGCCCACTACGCCAACCGCGACTACGGTGACCGGCACCGCGTCATGCACCGCATCACGCTGCGCGGGGACACTCCGGTCGGCCCCGCCACCGCCGCCCGCTGACCCCGCGCGGCCGCGCGCGGGGTCGGCCGTGGCGGCCGAGCCCATGAACGGCCTCCGGCCCGCCGTCCACGCACCACGGGTGTGGTCACGTGGACGGCGGGTCCACGGGATCGTTCACCCGCGCGTGGTCAGAAGCGCAGCGCGTACGAGATGCGTCGGCGCAGGGATTTGGTGCGCTGTGCCTCGTGGAACCGGTCGTCCTGTTCCAGGACTTCGATCGCCTGCCGCACTCGGACGTCGGCCCGGTCGATGGCTTCGTCCAGCGGCATCACCAGGGGCAGGTCGAAGATCTCGACGATCCGCTCCACGCGTTCACGGACACTGCCGCCCACGACGTGGTACGGGATCTCCAACTCCTCGAGGGTCTCGATGAGAAGGTCGTCGGACAGCTTCCGGAACTTCTCGGAGACCGGCCGGTGGCCGTCGGTCTTCATCGTGAACTCGACCGGGAGGTGCACGTAGGCGTCGTAGATGCGCTTGGCACGGGCCTTGGTGACGGCCCCGTACGCGTGCATGTACTGCCGGTAGAACCGTTTCACCGGCAGCCCGGCGATGTTCTTCACCGTCTTCAGGAGGAAGTTGGCACCCGGGTTGATGCCGACCCGCATCCGTGCCTCGCCGTAGACCCACTCGTGGATCACCGAGCCGTCCGAGATGAACGGTCCCTGGCCTGCCTCGTGGTGGATGCGCTCCTCGAGCCGCCGCAGTCCGAGCATCGTCAGCTCCGACGCGCTGAGCTCCTGGACCTGTTTGCCCGGGACGAGGTCCATGAGGATCTCGCGGGAGGTCATGGCGTGTGTGCGCGGGATGCCGGTCGCTATCGACAGTGCCTCGGTCGTGGTGCTCTTGCCGCTGGAGTACGTGCCGGAGATGGCGAGGTGAAGACCGCGCTCCCCGGTGGAGGCGGCAGGCGGCGAGCCGGCCCGACCTGTCGGGGTGCCTGAGTTGCCCATGGTGTGTTCTCTTCTCGTCGTGGGTGTTCCGGCCGGAGCCGGGATGTCGGGTGGTGCCGGTGGTCGCCGGCCGTGGCGCCGGCGGCACCGCTCCGCGGGCCGCCGAGCGGTGCCGGGTCAGCCGCCCAGGCCCAGGCCGCCGCTGACCGGCAGGACCGCGCCGGTCACGAAGCGGCCCGAGTCGCCGGTCAGGTAGCGCACTGCCGCGGCGACGTCCTCCACCTCTCCCGCGCGGCCCAGTGGGGTGATGTTCAGCAGGTGCTCGCGCCGTCGGTCGGTGATCTCACGGCTCATGTCGGTGTCGATGAGTCCCGGCGCGACGACGTTGACCGTGATGTTGCGGGGACCGAGTTCCCAGGCGAGGGAGCGGGCCATGCCGAGCATTCCGGCTTTGGCGGCGCCGTAGTTGACCTGTCCCGGTGCCCCGTAGGCGTAGGTCATCGAGGACATCAGGACGATCCGGCCCCAGCGGGCACGGACCATGCCGCGCACGGCGCGCCGCACGGTACGGAAGGCGCCGTGCAGGTTGACGTCGACGACGTCCGTGAAGTCCCGCTCGTCCATGCGCAGGAACAACGTGTCGCGGGTGATGCCCGCGTTGACGACCAGTACCTCCACCGGCCCGTGCGCCGCCTCCACCTCGTCGAACGCGGTGTCGATGCTCTTCGGGTCCGTCATCTCGGCGCGTACGGCGAACAGCCCGTCGGGCGGTGCGGTGTCGCGGTGCGTGACGGCGACGCGGTCCCCGTCGGCGGCCAGGGCGCGCGCCACGGCGAGTCCGATGCCGCGACTGCCGCCGGTGACCATGACCGAACGTCCCATCAGTGGCTCCTTCGGTCGGTGGGACCTTCTTCGTGCCCCGCGCGGCGGCGATCGACGACCCTCCGGGTGGCGAGCACCAGGTTCGCGGCCGCGGTCACGGCGATCAACGAGCTGATCTCCCCGTGGCTGGGCACCTGGCAGGAGCCGCTCGGGAAGCCGGCGAACGGGCCGCCGGTCGTGTCCTCGTGCCGGTCGTCGTGGCCGTGGTCGGGGTGGGCGTCGGAAGCGGTGCGCGGGCCGGGCTCCGGTGCGGACCGGGTGCCGGGGCCGGGACGCCCTGTGTGTCGTGTGGTCCTCACCGGATCACATCGCCCGGGTGGCTTCGGGCCGTGCACTCCTGCGGACCGGTGGCGAACAGGTGCTCGACGGCGGCGGTGAGTCGGCCGGCTGTCAATGCGTTCGGCACGAGCCGCCGGGCGAAACGCGGGCTCGGCGGCACCCCGTCGTGCTTCTTCTCGACCATCAGTGGCGGCAGGAGCGCCAGGGGTGTACGGGACAGTGCCGTGTCGCTGTCGGCGAGGAAGCGGGCGGCGCGGTCCCGGTGGGCGGCGGGCAGCCAGTCGAGGAACGGCAGCCGCACCTCGACGACCTCGTCGTCCAGGAGGTCTCCTGGGCAGGGGCCGGTCAGGTCCTCGATCAGTCGGCAGGGTGCGGCCTGCCATTCCTCCCGCAGCATCGGGACGGGGTTGCGGGCCTCGTCCAGCAGGACGAGCAGCGGTCCTCCGTTCTCCAGGTGCTCGCGCACCATGGCCAGCTGCCCCTCGTCGGGCCAGATGCCGGTGGGTGTCCAGTGACCTGCACGTGGCGGAGCGGGCTGCTTCCAGCGCACGCGGGCCGGTCCTTCCAGTACGACGAGCACTTCTCCGAAGCGCAACGTCGGTGAAAAGCGCATGATTGATTTCCCCCGTTGTTTCACTGCAATTGCGATGATGGCGCACCCTCGGGTGTGCCGGACCGCCGCAGTCGTTTTCTCCCATGGGACGGCACGACGTGTGAATGGATGGAATTCGGCATTCACCCGTAATGGCATGCCCGTGAAGATGTACCGGCGCCAAAATGTGCGGCGTGCGGCGTGCGGCGTCGGAAGGGTCCGCTCGTCCGGTGAGTGCGTGGCGTCTAGGCGGCAGAGGGCAGCCGGTGTGCGAGAGAGCACCGGCCGCCGATCCCCGCGTAGTCGTCGACGGTCAGTTCCGCCGTGCGCCAGGTCTCCCCGCCCAAGTGGAGGAGCCGGGTCCTGGCGGTGTGTACGGTCGCGTCGAAGCTACGGCCGAGGGGCCGTACCGGCGTCTGTGTGCCGATGACGAAGCGCCTCATCCAGAGTGTGTCGCTGCTGCCCCGGGACAGCCGGTCCTGTGCGTAGAGCAGGGCCTGGGCCAGCTGGGCCACCCCCACCAGCGCGTCGACCAGCGAGACGGAGGGGCCGTAGGCCGCTTCCGCCCCGTGCGTCTCCGCGTCCCTGTCGGTGGCGACGACGCGCTGCCGTCCGCTGACTCGCTGCCGGTCGAGGTCGACGTGGACCTGGTCCGCGTACTGGGCGCGGTGCTTGTAGCCCTCGCCGTAGTGCCGGGCCCGCGCCGGTCCGAGCGCCTGTGCGGCGTCGGCGTACGTGACGGGGCCCTGGGGCCCGGCGCCACGCTCGTGCGCGAGTGTGCAGCGCACGCGCAGCCCGCCGATGCGGCAGTCGTAGGTGCTGGTGAGCACGGGCTGCTGCGGATCCGGGTGGTCGACCGCGAGGAGCCGGCCCTGCACCGGAAAGTCCGCGAGGTCCTCGTGCGGACTGCTCCCGGCGCGTACGTCGGCGTGCCGCAGCCAGGTGCGGCGCTGTTGCGCGACTGTGAGTCCGAAGGCCCGGCCGACGTGCACTTCGGCCAGGGTCGCGGCGAGTACCAGCGCGTCGATGCTGCTGAGATGAGGCCGCAGCTCGCCGGCGTCCGACTTGCGGGACCAGTCCTGCGGATACGTCAGCGTGCCCCGTGCGGTGGCGCGTGCGCCCGGCTCGGCCGAGCCGTCGGTGGTGATGTTCCTCAGGTCCTGGACGACGCGCTTGTACCCGCTCCCGAAAAAGCGTGTGCTGCCGGGACCGAGGCAGCTCTCCAGAGATCCGTAGAATAAATCCTTGCTGTTCATTCCCCGTTACCTTCCCCCGTGTCGCGGACTGGGTCCGCTCGCCGGAACCGCTCTGGTTCGAGTGGCCCCGGGCGTGAAATATTAACACGGCGGAGTTGCTTCGAGTAAGAGATCAAGGAAATGTGTGACGTCCTCCACAAGGTCACGAAAAAGACGTCCATAAAGTGGATTCCGTAATTCCATGGAAAGATCCATGACGGATGCTCGGAGTGCGGAATTCCATTAAAATGGAAAAGCGGAATCCGTGCATCGGGACCGCGAGAGGATCACTCGCAGGCGATCACACGCGGCCAGCGATCGGCGAGCAGTTCGCCGAGCAGCGTCCGCAGGCGCTCGCGGTCGGCCGCGGGCACGGTGGAGAGGAAGTCCTCCTCCACCTGGTCGACGGCGCGCCCTGCGCGCCGGAGGGCCGCGCGGCCGTCGTCGGTGAGGCGCAGGATGTACCTCCTGCGGTCCGACGGATTGCGGCGGCGCTCGACGTGGCCCGCGCCCTCCATCTCGTCGATGAGGGCCACCATGGTGGTGGGGTCCAGGTTGAGCAGTCGGCTCAGGTCCTGTTGGGACAGGGTGAGGTCACTGTCCAGGGCCGCCAGGACGTAGAAGTAGCGCAAGCGCATGCCCTGCGCCGTGAGCGCCCGCTCGGCCTCCTCCATCAGGAGGAGGCCGGCTTTGTTGAGCAGGTACCCGGTCCTGCGGATCAGCGGGAAGTCGAGCCCGGCGGGCTCGGCCGGGCTGGGCGTCGCCTGTGTCATCCGGGCCGCTCCCTTGTCGCTGAGTGACCGGTCCCGGGCCGCCGGGCCCTCGGTGACGCCGAGCGTCGTTGGTGCCGATCGTCGGTTGTTCCGAGGGTACCCGGCGGTGGTGCCGGCCTCCAAGGCCGGTGCGGCCAAGGTCACCGCCGCTGTGGCCGCCCGTGAGGCGTCCGGCCCGTCCGGCCTCAGCGTGCTCCGCCGGCCGGCACCTGACCGTGGTTCGTGGTGTGTCCGGCGGTCACGTCGGCGCCGCCGGTGTCCTTGACGCCCGAGGTGCCCGCGAGCCGGCCGTCGTCGTCCGGTGTGTCCATGCGGGCGCTCTCGTGGAGGTCGCGGTTGCGGATGAAGGCGAATCCCACCACCGCACCGATCGCGGCGACGGCGGCACAGACGAGCATGACGTCGGTCAGGCCGTCGACGAAGGCGGTGCGCGCCGCCGCGTCGAGCGCGGGTGCCAGTTCCCGAGGTGCACGGCTCACGGCTTCGGCACCGCCGCCCGCCGCGACCGCCTCACCGAACTCGTGCGCGGCCGGGCCCAGTTGCCGACCCGCCTCGGATGCGGTGAACAGGTCCGTCACACGGCTCTGGAACACGGCGCCGAAGCCGGCGATGCCGATGGCGACACCCACCTGCTGGAACGTCTCGCTGATGCCCGAGGCCATGCCCGCCTTGGACGGTTCCACGACGGCGATGGACAGCGAGGCGCGGGGCGGGTTGAACAGCCCCATGCCCAGGCCGATCCCGAGCATGCTCGGCAGCAGCGCGGTCCAGGTGGTGTCCGGGCCGGTGAGTGAGACGAGGACCAGTCCGATCGCGATGAGGGTGAGGGAGGCTCCCATCAGCAGCCGCTGCGGCACCCGCGTCGTCAGCGAGCCGGCGACCGCGGCGGCAACGAACAGGGTCAGCGTCAGCGGGAGGAACCGCAGGCCGGTCTCCCAGGGGGAGAACGCCAGCACGTTCTGCACGTAGGAGACCAGCAGGAAGATCGCCGACATGGTGGCGGCGGCGCACAGCAGCGTCACCATCGACACCCCGTTGAACGTGACGTTCCTGAACAACGACAGCTGCAGCATGGCCCGTTCGCCAAGTCGCCTCTCGACGACGCCGAACACCGCGAGGAGGAGGGCGGATCCGGTGAACATGGCGACGATCGGAGCGCTGGACCACCCGTCGGCCTCGCCGCGCAGCAGTCCCAGCACGAGCAGGGTCAGCGCGCCGGAGAAGAGGACCAGTCCCCACCAGTCGACGGCCGGTGCCGACTCCTCGCGGGACTCGCGCATCCGGAGCAGGCTGACGGCCAGTGCGAGGAGACCGACCGGAACGTTGACCAGGAAGATCCAGCGCCAGCTGAGCCCGTCTGTGAGAGCGCCGCCGATCAGCGGCCCGAAGGCGATGGACAGGCCGACGACACCGCCGAAGACGCCGAAGGCCGTTCCGCGGTCCTTGCCCCGGTACTCCTGCCCGATCAGCGCGGGGCCGATGGCGAAGAGGACGGCGCCGCCCAGGCCCTGGATGCCACGGGCGACGGAGAGGACGACCACGTCGTTCGCGAGGCCGCACGCGAGCGAGGCCACCAGGAAGACGACGAAGCCGAAGTTGAAGACGCGCTTGCGGCCCAGTCGGTCAGCCAGCGATCCGGCGGTCAGCAGCACCGCGGCGAGGCCGAGCGCGTACGCGTCGAGGACCCACTGAAGTGAGGTGAAACTCGCGTCGAAGGCCTGCCGGATGTCCGGCAGCGCGACGTTCACCACGGTCAGGTCGAGCAGCAGCATGAACGTGGCCACACACACGACGGCCAGCGTCCATCCCCGCCCGCCGCTCTCGGCCGCGGCGGCGTGGCCGGCGGCCTGTTGCGGCGTCCGCGTCGTTCGGTCGGACATGATTCCCCCGAGTCCTGATGATCTAGCTTCCAAATCATCTGTGATTCCGATGATTGCCGAAGCTATGGAGATGGAGGGGTGCGTGTCAATGCACTCAGGACATTCGGTCGGCATCAGGCCGGAAAGCGCCGGTCCGGTGAAGAGGCGGGGCTGGTGGCGGCTGCTGGGGTGCGGTGCCGGGAACGAGCGCCTGTGCGCCCCGCGGGCCCTCTCCCCGACGTGGTCCGGTGCGGCGCACGGTCGAACGCATGGGGCATACCGGTGAAGCGTGTGCGGGACGCGGGGACGGCGCGGACTGCCCGAACGGGGAGGACGCCGTCGTGGACGGACCGCGGTGTGAGGAGTGCCGGCATCACTGGGAGCTGGACCAGACCGAGCCCGGCCGGCGTGCGATCCCGGATGACGGGCTGACCCGGCCGACGGGGGAGCCGGGCGAGGTCGGGAAGGAAGACGCCGCGTAGGTGCCGGGAAGGCAGCCGCCGCGCGGCGGCAGCGGCCGCACGGCCCCGCACCCCCGGTGGTGGGGGCGCGGGGCCGTCGGTTGCTCACGCGCTGTCGTGAGCGCGGGATCGGGCTAGTTGCTGCCGGTGCGTCGCCGTCGCATCCACCACACCATGGCTGCGCCGGCGGCGAGCGCTGCGGCGGCGATGCCGGCGATCAGGCCGACGGGCGTGCTGGATCCGGTGTCGGCGAGGTCGCCGTCAGGGTCGGCGGGGGGCTTGTTGGCGCCGCCGGTCTGGGAGGGGCTGGGTGCCGGCGTTGACGGGGTGTCGGTCGGTGTCGGCTCGTCCCCGCCGGTCGGCGTCGGGGTGGGCGTCGGAGTGGGCGTGGGCGTGTCGCCGTCGTCGTCGCTCTTGCCCGCGCTGTTCCCGCCGAGCATGAGCATGCCGTCGTGGTCGGCGTCGTCGGTCGCGGCCTTGACCGCCGTGTCCTTCGTGCGCGGTGCGTAGGGGTTCTCCGCACGGAACTGCGCACGCGAGATGTTGCGCTTGGGCTGCTTGGAGAAGTCGACTCCGCCGACGGTGATGACCCAGACCTCTTCGCCCTTGGTCAGCTCGTACGTGAACTCGCCTTCCTTGAAGATCTTGACGTACCTGTTGAAGACGTCGGTCTTCTTCCAGTCCTGGTGGGGTGCGCGCAGCGGCCACCGCTTGACGTTGTTGCTGTTGATGATCTTGCGGTAGTCGGTGGGCTGCCGGGCGTCCTGCTGCCGGATCCATTCCGCGGCGACGCGGGCGGTGTAGACGCGGCGCAGGTCGGCGTACTCGGGCCTGGTGTTGATCCAGTTCTCGACCTCGGGGACGACGGTGCTCCTGAGCACGCGTTCGTTGTGCTCGATCTCCTCCTTGCTCAGCTGGTCCTGGCAGGACTCCCCGCCGCCCGGGCCGGGGGTGTTGACCTCGGCGTACTCGGACTGGAGCTTGAGGGGCGCGTCGAGGATGTAGATTCCGCCGTCCTGCTCACGCACCTTCGCGGTCTTCGGCTCGATCCAGTTGCGTCCGGAGTGCAGGCACGGCCAGCCGTTGACCTTGGCGAGGCCGTTCCAGGCGGCCTTGCCGACATCGGTCTTGGGGTCCAGCGCCTTGTAGAAGTCGTGCTTGAGCCGCAGGTCGGCTTCCAGCAGGACGCGGCCGGCGTCGGTCGAGGCGAACTTGTCGTCCATGATCGTGCCGGGGGTGTCCGGGTTGAGGTTCACCCAGAACTTGTCCGGGGTGAGGGCCAGCCAGGTGAAGAAGGCGTCGGAGATCATCTGCGCCTTCTCCTTGCCGCCCCAGCCGCCGGACTCGCCCGGGGCCTTCTTCGCGGAGAACGCGTAGTCCAGACCCTCACCCTTGACGGGCTTTCCGACGTACTTCAGGTCCAGCGAGGTGAAGTCGATGCCTCCCGGCCCCTTGGGGAAGCGGCCGCCGGACGCCTGTTCACGCCGGTTGAGGAAGTCGGCCATGTCCTTCGGGGTCGGCTTGGACTGCTTGATCTGGTCCACCGCGCCGCCACGGGACCCGTTGTTCTTCGACGGATCGGCGTTCATGTAGGGGGCGTTGTACCGGTGAGGGCTGTTGTTGGCCTGCGCCGGCGCCTTCTCGATGGCGTTGGAGCGGTGCTCGTGGATCGTGACCCGTTCGCGGCCGAGGGTGTCCTTGCCCAGGTTCTGGCGCATCTCGTTGAAGAACTTCTGGCCGTTGCCGCCGCGTTCCTCGGCGAAGACGAACCGTATCCGGTAGCCGGACTTCTGCCAGTTCTTGTTCCTGGACAGGGCCAGGTCCTTGGGCTTCTGGCTTTCCTCCGGCTTGTTGTTGGACTTGATCTCCACGATTTCGCGGGTCTTCTTGTTGATCGCGTCCAGGATCCGGCGGTGGACCTTGCCGGTCTGCGGGTCCCGGACCTTGATCTCCTTCTGGCAGATCCAGTCGGGTCCCACCAGGCCGAAGTCCTTGACGACCTTCGCCTCGAACGCCTTGCCCCGCGGGTCGTGGCCGGACTGCGGAATGTACTTGCCGTCCCGCCAGCCCTCCCAGTCCGTCTTCCACTTGCTGCCCGGCTTGGCGATCTCCTTGGCGTAGTACGCGTACACGCGCCGCGGGTCGCCCTTGCCGTAGGCCTCGGGGTCGGTGCCGACCTTCTTCAGGAACGCGGCGCGTTCGGCCGGGTCGGCGGGCAGCTCCAGACCGTCGTACTGCTTGCCGGGGTTGGTGTAGTCGAACTCGTCCCACTGCGACTTCGGACGGCTGCTGTCACCGCTCGGGAGACGGCCGGGGCGCACGTCCCTCAGCCCGTACAGCTCGTCGCACCGCTTGCCCGGTGACAGCGGCTTCTCCTTCGCCACGGCAGTGCCGTTCAGCGCGGGCAGCGCCCCGGTGGCGAGGACAACGGTGCACACGAACGCGACGGTGCTCCTGGTCAGGACGCGCAGCCGGCCGGTTCTTGTCTGATACTTCACGTGAAGCAGGTCTTCCCCAAGGGCCCACTGGGGTCGGGTCCCGTGCGCCGCCAGGGCCCCCGTAGTCATGGGCGGCACACAGAGTGCACCACCATAGGGGCTCAACTTCCGCCACTCACAAGGGAAAAGCCGAGTGTCGCGCGTCATCTCGGCATGTACACACGGCCATTACAAGCCGGATCCGGTACCGCGCTAGGGTCACCCGCATGGAGGAACAGCAGCGCATGAACGAGAAGGAGTGGGCGGACAACCCACGGCTGAACGCGTGGACCGCCGCACAAGCCGCCGCATTCGAAACGTGCTCCCCGTTCGACCGGGGCGGATGGGATTTCAGCATCGAATCCCTCGACCGCCTCGAGGACCTGCTGCGCCGCCGGTTCACCTCCTACGAGGACATCACCGCGGCACATGGCACCGAGCTCGTCGGCGTCGCCGCCTGGTACCTCGGCGAGGTCCACGTCCGCCACCACGGAGCGCAGTGGCAGTGCCAGCCCGAACCCGATCCCCAGGGCCTCGGCAACGATGAGCCTTACGTCACCATCCCCTTCGCCCGCGCCGACGCGTACCCGCCGGCCGACGACGACCCCGACGAGGACGGCCGCCCCCTCACCGTCCCCGTCAACGAACTGGACGCCCTGTTCCTGCGCGGCCCCGGACACCACCTCCGCGACACCCTCGACCGCTACCGGCCCCGGGACCGGTGACCGGAGGGCCCGTTTGCGGGCCGGCTCACCGGCATGACCGGCGGTGACGTTCCGGCGTGGTCGCCGTCGACAGCCTCTGCGGCCGGCACTGCCCGGATCGGGTCCGCTGCATCGGCCAGGCCCGGCAGATCGCGTTGAGGCACCTTCACGAGCGAAGTCCGAAGACAGCCGCCCCGAGCCGTCGCAGCGCTGCGACCACTCATCCCGGCCGACGCTGCCTGGCCGATGCCGCCCGGCACGCCGTGTGTCGCGCCGCGCGGATGCGGCACACCGTGTGTCGCGCCGCGCGGATCATGTGTCCGGCCGGTGACGGGCCCGCCGCGTCGCCCAGAATCCGACCGGAAGCCGGCCCGGGGTGGCTCGGTAGCCTTCTTCCGTGACCCCGATGATCCGCGCCGCCGGCCTGCGCGGTTTCGTTCCTCTTGTCGAGCAGCTCGGGGGCGACGCGGACCGGCTGCTCGCCCGGTTCGGGGTCGCGCCGTCCGTACTGGAGTCGGACGAGGCCCTCATCCCGATTACCGTCAATGACCTCCTGCTCGACGGTGCGGCGGCCGAACTCGGCTGCCCCGATCTCGGCCTGCGCCTGGCAGAGGCACAGGACCTGACGATCCTCGGTCCGCTGGCGGTGGCCGTCGAATCGTCGTCGACGGTCTCCGAGGCACTGACCCTCGCGTCGAGGTTCATGTTCGTCCACAGTCCCGCACTCAGCATCGGCGTCGAGGCCGACCCCTGGGGGCGCCGCGAGGTGGTCGCCCTGACCTATCGGAAGGACCTGCACGAGTCCCCGTACTCGCCCCAGGCGATGGAGCTCGGACTCGGACTCTTCCACCGCATCGTGGTCGCGCTGACCGGCGACACGGCGGGGCTGCGGTCCGTCGAGATCGCGCACCAGCCCCTCTCCCCGATCCGCCGCTACACCGGTTTCTTCGGCGCGGACGTGAAGTTCGGCCGGCCGGCCGCCGCTCTCCGGGTCGAGCGACGGCTCCTCGACATGCAGTTCGGCACCGCCGACGACACGATCCGGCACCTGGCCGTCCAGCACCTCGCGGGCCGCTACCCGGACCCCGCGCGCAAGGTGTCGACACACGTCCGGCGTGCCGTCGCCGGGAACCTGGGCACCGGCCGGCCGGTGATCACGCGTGTCGCACGGCTGCTGGCCGTACACCCTCGGACGCTCCAGCGGCAGCTGGCCGCCGAGGGCACCTCGTTCGAGGCGGTCCTCGACGAGGTACGGCGTGAGGCGGCGCACCGGTACATCACCACGACCGACCTCCCGCTGGGAGCGGTGACAGCACTCGTCGGCTTCACCGAGCAGTCCACGCTGAGCCACGCCGTACGGCGCTGGTTCGGTGCCAGTGCCCGCGAGCTGCGCCGAGCGGCGCGGCGGGGTGGCGGCACCGGTGGACCCGATGTGTCGCGCTGAAACAAGTCCCGGAGAGGACTCGGCTGCACTCTGAGGGGGCGAACGCCCCGGCAGGAAAGGACCCCATGGTGCAGCAGGCACATCGATCCGGCCCGGATCCCGCAGCGATCGGCGCCCGTCCGATCCCCGAGTTCGACGACGTCCACGACGTGTGGCCGCGCGGTGAGCGGCTGACGGCGGTGCGGCGCGCCGCGGCTGCGTACAAGGCGCGCTCCACGGCGCGGGGACAGGTCCACGCGGTGGTCAAGGAGAGGACGCTCGCCGAGCCCTGCCGGAGAGACCCGCACGGGCTCCAGACCCTGCCTTCCACGGAAACCGCCCCGTGGAAACGGTTCTGGCCGGTGGTACCCACCTACGCGCACGGCGGCATCGCATACGGCGAGATCAGGGGTGGGCGACGGTGAGCGGATCCCTCGAAGGCGCGGTCGTCACCGGAGCCGGCCGCGGGCTCGGGCGCCTGATCGCGGCGCTGCTCGCCGAACGCGGACACCGCGTGCTGGTCACGGACATCGACGCGGCGGCGGCCCGCGCCACGGCCGAAGAGCTCGGACCCGACGTCCTGTGGGCGGCCCTGGACGTACGCGACGAGGAGGCGGTCGCCGCTGTCCGGGACCGTGCCGTGGCGGAGACCGGAGGTCTCGGCGTGTGGGTGAACAACGCCGGCGTGCTCCTGACCGGTCCTGCCTGGGATCAGTCGCCGGCCGCGCGGCGGCTGATGCTGGAGGTCAACACGCTGGGCACGATCAACGGCACGGTCGCCGCGATCGAGGCGATGCGCGGCACGGGCGGACACATCGTCAACATCGTTTCCCTCGCGGGGCTGACCGCGGTCCCGGGTGAGGCCGTGTACGCCGCGTCCAAGCACGCGGCGATCGGGTTCAGCGTCAGCACCCTGGCAGACCTGCGCCTGGCCGGGACGAAGGACATCGACATCTCCTGCGTCTGTCCGGACGGGATCTGGACGCCGATGCTTCACGACAAGCTCGACGACCCCGCGTCGGCGCTCTCCTTCTCGGGCCGGCTCCTCCGGCCGGCCGACGTCGTGGCGGCGGTACGCAAGGTACTCGACCGTCCCCGTCCGGTCACCGCGGTGCCCGGCCGGCGTGGCCTCCAGGCCCGCCTGGCCGGCGCCCTCCCGGCCCTCGGCCTGCGCGCTCTGCCCCTGATGGTCGCCAAAGGCAGACGCGTACAGCGCAGGATGCTGGCGGAAGCGCGACGGGACGGCTGAGAGCGCGTCGCCGAGCCACAGGTGGGGCAGCCGCGTCGCGCCCCGGGACCCCGCAGTTCTGCGCGGGCCCCGGGCACGCGTCGCGCTGTTTCCGCCTGTGCGGGAGCGGCGAGCTGATCGTGAGCTCGGTGACAGCGGCGGTCGGTCGGCCCGGGGTCTTCCACGAACGGGGATCTCAGGTGGCCGACGCCACCGCGAAGGCGCGGGCACGGCCGTATGCGTGCAGCAGCCCCGTGACTCGTGCAGGACCTCGACCACGGACGGTGTCGTGGACGCGCACGTCGTGGGCGGCCTTCAGCAGCGGGGACAGGCCGCCGACGACGTCGCGGGTGAACAACTCGCCGGCCAGGTGCGCCCGCGCGTCGGCCACGGCCCGGAAACCGTGGAGGACCTGGACGTCCTCGTCGCGGACGAGGGGCTCCTTGCCGAGCGCGCCGGGGACGGTCTCCAGGACCGTACGGCCCTGGCGGCGGGCGGCCGCGAGGTTGTCGGCCGTAGGTGTCGGGGTCGATGAGCCGTTCCTCGCGTGTTCGATTTTGCGTTCGATATAGTGAGGGTGGGAGGTGGCAGTGATGACCGCAGGGCCGGAGCCGGCGCGGGAGGTGCCGACGGTGATGCATGTGCGCTGCCCGGCCCGCCTGCCGGAGGAGACCTACCGCCAGGTCCTCGAGCAGCTGGCGGACCTGTCACCCGTGGTGCAGGCCCTGCCGCCGTCGGCCGCGCTGGTGGAACTGAAAGGCGCCCTGCGCTACCACGGCCCCGACACCCGACGGCTGGGCGAGATGCTCCGCGTGCGCACGATCTCCCGCCTCGGCGTCGACCTCCGCGTCGGCATCGGCCCGACCGTCACCGTGGCGGCCACCGCCTCCGCCCAGGTCCCCGAACCGGGAGGCGTCCTCGCCGTCCCCTCCGGCCAGGCCGCCGACTGGCTCGCGCCACTGCCCGTCCAGGCACTGCACGGCATCGGCCCGCGCCAGGCCGACGCACTGCACCAGTACGGCATCCACACCGTCGGCCTGCTCGCCGCCGTCGCACCGGCGACGGTGCAGCGCCTGCTCGGCGGCACCGCCGGCCGCGCCGCCAGCGACCGGGCCCGCGGCATCGACCCCCGCCCCGTCGTCCCCCGCGCACTGCCCTCCTCCGCGGCCGTGCGCCGCGGCTTCGACCAGCACACCCTGGACGGCGCCACCGTCCGCGCCGCCCTCCTCGACCTGGTCGTGAAACTCGGGCGACTCCTGCGCCGCCGCGGCCAGGCAGCCCGCGCGCTGACCCTCACCCTGCGCTTCGCGGGCGGGACCACCTGGGAGAAGACCCGCCGCCTCACCGAGCCGTCCGCACACGACGAGGACCTCCGCACCCTCGCCTACCAGCTGATGGACGCCGCCGGCCTGCAGCGCGGCCGCCTCACCGGCATCGCTCTCAAGGGCGAGGACCTCGTCGACGCCGACCAGGTCGCCCAGCAGATCAGTCTGGATTCCGCCCGCGAGGCCCGCCTGGTCACCGAAGCGGCCATGGACCGCATCCGCGACAAGTTCGGCCCCGGCGTGATCGGCCCCGCCGCCACCCGCCGCGTGTCCTGAACCGGCCCGACAACCGCGCGCCCCGCCGGTGCAGCAACCACTGCTTCCGCGTGCCGGGCACGGCGGGACAGCAGTGCCCGTACGATGATCACGTGACCGCCCGCCGCGTACTCGGCTCCGGCCCCGACAGCTCCGCGCCCATCGGCGCGGCCCAGGCCGACCTGCAGCACGACCTCCCCGGCGTCCGACTGCCCGACCTGGCTGAACTGCGGGCCAGGGGAGTACTCGGAACCTCTGGTGCCAGGCCCTCGGCCGCCCGCCGCGTACTCGGCGCAGGCAACCGCCCGGACTCCGGAACCGCCGACACCTCCGGCTGACGCACCCCGGCCCGGTCCGGGTGGCGTCACACCGTGGCGGCCTCCTGCCCGGACACCGTCGCCGACCACCGCAAGGCAAGCGCGCGCAACGCAACCGGCAAACGGTGTGCGCTGCCGCCGCCGACGTGGTGGTCACCTCCGGCGCCGACGCCCCCATCCGCCAGATCGCGGCCCGAGCGGGAGTGGGATGGCCACCATCCATCGCCACTTTCCCGACCCGGGCGGATCTCGCCACGGCCGCCCACCGCCACCAGATCGAGGCATGCGCCGAGGCCGGCCCACCTACCGGCAGCCGTCCACTACCCGCTCAACGCGTCGAGCCAAGGGATCGACCTCTTCCCTGATGTGTCAATGCCCGCGTCTTCGGTATCCCTTCGGAGGACCTGATCAACAGCCTTGCAGATCATTCACCCCTCCCGGGCCGTGTCGATCGTCGGATGGGTCGTTAGTCATAGCGCTCCGGCCAGGACGGCCGGTTCACGGTCCAACGGAAGGAAACCGACACTGATGTACGGCACGCGGCGCATGGCGGTAGTGACCTCGATCGTGGGGATGCTCATGGCTCTTCCCGCGGGCATGGCTACGGCCCATGCCGGTGACGGTGACGCAGGGGCGGGCGGTGTGCTGTCCAACCTCTCCGGCCGCAACTCCTCCGGTCATGCCAACCTCTGCGGCACCGGCAAGGTGGCGCTCTTCAAGGAGCGCACCTGTGTGGCCGAGGACGACGGCAAGGGAGGCGGCGACCAGGCGGGCCCCAGCGGCGGCGTCCTGTCCAACCTGCTCTTCGCCCGCAATGCCTCGGGGCACAGCAACAACTGCGGCAACGAGACGGTGGCCGTGTTCAGCAAGACCACCTGCGTCACCGTGGACCGCTCCGGTCACTGAGTAGCCACACCGTTTGAGCAAGGAGAGGGGCCACGATGTCGTCGACTTCCCTGTGTGTGGGTGTAGTAGCGCCCTTGACGGGGCGACTGGCCCCTCTCGGGGCTCCGCTGTCCTACGTGCTGCGCAGACTCGCACCCCGGCTCGCGCACGTCCGCAACGGCGGCCGCCGCCACGACGTGACCGTTGCCGTGCGCGACAGCCGTTCGGATCCTGCCGTGGCCCGGCAGGCCGTGCGCGATCTGGCCGACGTCGACGGCGCGCACGTTGTGCTCACCATGGCCGGCACCCGCGTCCTGCCCGCCGTCACGGACGCCTGCGAGGAGGCCGGGGTGCCCTGTGTGTCGACGACGTTCCCCTGGCAGGCCTACGTCCACACACGCGGTGCCGGGCTCGGGGGCCGATTCCGGTGGACGTACCACTTCGCGTGGGGACTGGACGACATCGCGGCCGTCTTCGCCGACCTGTGGGAGCGCGTCGAGGGGCGGGGTGCCGTCGGGTGCCTCTGGAACGACGACCTGCAGGGCGCCCTGCTCCGTCACGACCGGTACGGCTTTGCCCCGGTGACGCTCCTGCGCGGGCACGCCCTGGTCGACCTGGGCGCCTACCGGGAACCCTCCGACAGCTTCCACGCGCAGGTCGGCCGCCTGCGGGAGCACGGCACCGACCTCGTCACCAGCGCCGCCACCGCCACCGATCTCGCCCTCTTCCACCGCCAGGCCCGTGAGGCCGGGCTGCGCCCGCGGCTGATCACCTGCTCGCGCTGGCTGACCTACCCGCACACCCACACCACCCCTGCCCCCGACATCCACGGTGAACTCGCCGACGCGGGCATCGCCACCCTGGTCTACTGGAGCCCCGGCCACCCGTACCGCTCCAGCCTGGACGGCACCACGTGCACCGAACTCGCCCACGCCTACCAGCAGGACACCGGCGCGGCATGGCTCCAGCCCCTCGGCCTGGCCCACGCCCTCTTGGAGACGGCGCACCACGCTCTCGCCACTGCGGGCGACCCCACCGACCGGACCTCCGTCGCAGAGGCCCTCGCGGAAACCCGTCTCGACACCATCGCCGGACACCTCGACTGGAGCCGGGGACCGACGCCCAACATCGCCCTGCTGCCCCTGGTCGGCGGGCAGTGGCACCAAGGTGCGGAGGGCCCCCGGCTCGCTGTCGTCAGCAATCGCGCACATCCACAGGTCCCGCTCACCGGGGAGCTGACGCCGGCACGCTGACGTCCGCCCGGCCCATCCGCCGCACGCGCCTTCCGGTGCACCCCCTGTACGGCGCCGCCGGTGGGACGCCTCGGCGCAGTCCCCGCCAACCGGGCGGGGACCGGCCGGCGTGACCGCCCGCCGAACATCCGGCTCGATGCGCGGCGGCAGCTCACCACCGGCTGAGCCGTGGACCCTGAGGCCGCAGGCCACGTTTCGGCCGACAGACCCGCTGCCGCACCATCGAGCGCTGCCCCGACCGGCTCGATGGCCCAAGGCGCCGCCGCGAGACACGACAGGAACGTCACTGCCTGCAGCAGCGACCCAAGGCCCTTCCTCGGACGGCTTTCGTCGAGAGTGGACGCTGCGCGACGGTGACCGTATCCACACAGGTGGTCACCGGGTCTGCTCCTGCAGGTACTCGGTGAGGGCCACGCCCGGCCGGAACGTGGCCACGCCGTCAGCGGCCTCGAAGCTTCCAAAACTGCCGAGGGTGACGGACTCCCGGGCCTTGAGCGCCTCGGCGATGGTGCCCGCCTGCTCGACGGTGCCGAAGAGCACGTCGAGGATCCGGCCGATGTCGTCCGCGGTGAGCTGCCGGCCCTCCGGTCCGTCGACGGCACGGCGAGCGGTCATCTCGGTGAGCTGCGACTTGTCCACGTGAACGCTTCCCTCGCCTCTTCAATGACAGTGATACGTCGAGGCTTCCACCATCGTGGCAGGCTGCTCCGGCCGCATCTCCTGACGCTCGCCTCCGCGCGAGACTGGGCCCGCCGCCGGACCACCGCAGTTCGGAAGCACCGGAATCACCCGTAAGGAAGGCCGGCAGCCGGACGGAGAGGGATTCGCCGCTGCGGTCTGCCGTTCGGGTGGTGCTCGCCGCCGTGGCTACGCGGTTGGCTCCCGGGTCTGCTGCGCCGCACCGCCCGTGCCTGCGCTGCCCGTACCTGCGGAGCGGGGCCCGCGTTGCCGCGGGCCCCGCCCGAATGGTGCCGCTCGTCAGGAGGGCGTGGGGCGCGCCCGGTCGGGGGAGGGTTCGAGGCGGACGACGATGCCCTTGGACGTGGGTTGGTTGCTGATGTCGGCGACGCTGTCCAGCGGTACGAGGACGTTCGTCTCGGGGTAGTAGGCGGCGGCCGAGCCTTTGGCAGCCGGGTAGGGCACGACCTCGAAGTTCGCGGCCCGCCGCTCGGTGCCGTCCGCCCAAACGCTCACGAGGTCGACGCGGTCGCCCCGGGCCAGACCGAGTTCGGTGAGGTCGGCCGGGTTGACGAGTACGACGTGACGGCTGCCGTGGATGCCTCGATAGCGGTCGTTGTTGGTGTAGGGGACGGTGTTCCACTGGTCGTGCGAGCGCAGAGTCTGCAGCAGCAGGTGACCCTCGGGCGCCCGCGGAACGACCCGCTCGTTGCAGGTGAACAGGGCTTTGCCGGCCTTGGTGTTGAAGACGCCTTCGTTGACGGGATTGGGCAGCCGGATGCCTCCGGGGCGGGCCACGCGCGCATTGAAGTCGTGGAAGCCGGGCACGACGCGCGAGATGTGGTCGCGGATGGTGCCGTAGTCGCCCTCGAACGTGTCCCACGCGATGTCCGCCTTGCCGTCCAGGGTGCGGCGGGCGAGGCGGCACAGGATGGCTACTTCGCTGAGCAGCAGCGGGGACGCGGGCTCCAGGCGGCCCTGGGAGGTGTGCACCTCGCTCATGGAGTTCTCGACGGTGACGAACTGTTCGCCGTCGGCCTGCCTGTCGCGCTCCGTGCGGCCGAGGGTGGGCAGGATCAGCGCGGTCTCACCGCAGACGGTGTGCGAGCGGTTGAGTTTGGTCGAGATGTGGGCGGTGAGCCGGCAGGAGCGCATCGCCTGCTCGGTGACCTCGCTGTCGGGAGCGGCGCGGACGAAGTTGCCGGCCAGGGCGAGGAAGACCTTGACGCGGCCCTCACGCATCGCCTTGATCGAGTTCACCGAGTCCAGGCCGTGCCGGCGCGGCGGGTCGAAGCCGAACTCCTGCTGCAGGGCGTCGAGAAAGCTGTCCGGCATCTGCTCCCAGATGCCCATGGTGCGGTCGCCCTGGACATTGCTGTGGCCGCGCACCGGACAGGCACCGGTCCCGGCGCGTCCCAGATTGCCGCGCAGCATGAGGAAGTTGACGATCTCCCGGACGGTGGGCACGCCGTGCTTGTGCTGAGTGATGCCCATGGCCCAGCAGACGATGACGCGTTCGCTCTCGAGGACCTCGTCGCGGACCTTCTCGATCTCTTCGAGAGTGAGTCCGGTCGCTGCGCGCACGTCGTCCCACTCGACGGTCCTGGCGTGCCGGGCGAAATCCTCGAAGCCGGAGGTGTGGGCGTTGATGAAGTCGTGGTCCAGGACGGTGCCGGGCCGGGCGTCCTCCGCCTCCAGGAGCAGACGGTTGAGGCCCTGGAAGAGGGCGAGGTCACCGCCGGGTTTGATGTGCAGGAAGCGGTCGGCGATCTGAGTGCCGCGCCCGGCGATCCCGCGTGGTTTCTGCGGGTTCTTGAAACGCCGCAGCCCGGCCTCCGGCAGTGGGTTGACCGCAACGATCCGGCCGCCGTTGCGTTTGGCCTCCTCCAAGGCGGAGAGCTGGCGCGGATGGTTGCTGCCGGGGTTCTGTCCGACCAGGAAGATCAGGTCGGCGTGGTGGAGGTCGTCGAGGCTGACGGTGCCCTTGCCGGTGCCCAGGGTCTCGCTCAGGGCGAAGCCGCTCGACTCGTGACACATGTTGCTGCAGTCGGGAAGGTTGTTGGTGCCGAAGGCGCGGGCGAAGAGCTGCAGGACGAAGGCGGCCTCGTTGCTGGCGCGGCCGGAGGTGTAGAAGACGGCCTCGTCGGGTGAGGCCAGCGCTGTGAGTTCCTGCGCGAGGACGCCCAGGGCGTCGTTCCAGCCGATGGGCTCGTAGTGCTCGGAGCCGGGCCGCTTGATCATCGGTTCGGTGAGCCGGCCCTGCTGGTTGAGCCACATGTCCGAGCGGGCGGCGAGGTCGGCGACGCTGTGCTCACGGAAGAAGTCGGCGGTGATCCGGCGCGTGGTGGCTTCGTCGTTGATGTGCTTGGCGCCGTTCTCGCAGTACTCGTTGCGGTGGCGCCGGCCCGGAGCCGGATCCGCCCACGCGCAGCCGGGGCAGTCGATTCCGCCGACCTGGTTCATGGCCAGCAGGTCCACCCCGGTCTTGCGCGGGGAGGTCTGCTCCAGGGAGTACTCCAGCGCGTGCACGACCGCCGGGAGGCCGGCCGCCCACTTCTTCGGCGGTGTCACGGAGAGGGTGGTCTCCGGCTCCTCGCCGGGCGGGTTGTGCATGGGTTCGCCTTTCTCTTGCCGTGTCCGGCACGCCGGTCAGCCGACGGGCCACCGAGCCACGCGGCTCCTGGGCGGTTCCGGGTGCTCGTACTGCACGCGGCCGTTGCGGATGGTGCCGCGCCAGGCGCCGCTCTCCTGCCCCAGTCCCTCGATGAACCGCTTGAAGTGCATGAGTTCGCCGCGCACCAGCCGAGCGGTCAGCCGGGCGGTCAGGCGGGCCGCCCTGGACGAGGCGGCGAGGATCCGCGCACCTCCCTGCGGCTCCAGGAGCATGCGGACGGTGATCGCGGTGCCGCCGGACTCCGTCGGCCGGAACTCGACCTCGCCCTGGTGAGAGGGGTACTGCTCCAGACCGCGCCAGGCCAGGTAGGCGTCCGGGTCCTGCTCGACGATCTCGGCCGCGAAGCGGTGGCGAAGCGGGCCGTAGCCGATGGTCCAGACGGTCACGGTGGGCCTGGGCTGCTCCACGCCGCGCACCACGGCCGAGAAACGCGGAAAGGTCTTGAACTGCGTCCACTGGTTGTACGCCGTCCGTACCGGCACCGCGACCCGCACCGTCTCCTCGACGTGCTGCTCCCGCAGCGGACGGCGGCGCGCGACGCCGTCCGTGCGCGTCCCCGGCATGTTCGGCACGGCCTGCCGGGCGTCGTCTTCGTGCGCCATCGTGGCCTCTCCTCGGGTGAGGGAGCCGGGCGTCCGGGCACCCGGTCTCCCTTCGTGCGTCAGCTTGTCTTCCGGTTCCCGCTTCGAGCACTTCGAGTCACCCCGAAGGCGTACGTGTCCTGCCTCGTGCGGTCAGGCCACGGGGCTGCGCGGCGACTGACGCGGCCGGTCACGGATGGCCCGCGGACGGCGCGGTTCAGGCAGTCGTCGCGCGCGTCCCGACCCTGTCGCCGTGGCCCCGTCCGGCGCGAGGCAGGCGATGCGGATGTCTAGCTTGTTGCGGATGTGCGGCGCAGCGGCCGGGCACCGCGTTCCGGCTGGTGGCCGCGGCGGTCAGAAGCTTCTCGGGCGCCGGTCACCTCCAGTTTCATCCCGCGCGCGTCCACCCGCCACTCACTGTGCCGCGCCGTCCGCGATCAGCGGGCGATGACACCCGGCGCGGAGCCGATGGCCGTGACGCTGCGCGGGCCGCGCTGGGCGAGGATGCGCCCGACACGGATTCCGGCACGTGCGCAGACGGCGACATGTGCGACGGCAACATGTGCGACGGCGACATCGGGAGGGCACGCCGCGGCGGTCCCCCGACTGCCGGAAAACGGCCGGTCGCGGCGGTGATCGGCCGTCCTCCGACCGGTCGGAATGATGCCCCGTACGAGTCGCCACCGGCGCCGGTACGGCGGAGCGAGGCGGGGCACGCAGTTCCTGTACTGGCCTCTGTCGCACCCGACCGCGTACCGGTGGTCAAGGAAGGCGTACGTCGGCGGCCTCGGACGTGCTGTCGTGCGGCGGCGCCGGTGCGGCCGGCCCGGGCGGGGCCGCCGCAGCACATCGGGGCGGCCCGCCGATCGAGCGTGCCGGTCAGCCGGGCCGCAACGACATCGCCCCGAGAGGGGTTGATCGGTCAGTACGCCGTTTTCGTCTCCTGCGGTCGGCGGTACCGCCGAACCCGGGAACCGCGTCCAGCGGATCACCGGCTCGGTTCAGCAAGGGCTGCGCCACACCCCGAGGGCCGGCTCCTTCACCATGGACGACAGTCCCAGCCGCCGGGACTCGGCGCAGAAGCTGCTCCGCGGCTCCGTGTACTCCACGTGGAACACCGCCTTGCCGGCCTCGACGAACGGGGAGAGTTCACCGCACTCGTCGTACTGGGCGCACTCCTCGTTGACCGCGAAGTCGAAGTGGTCCACGAGCTGGGGGATCTGAGGAAGGTCGTTCTTGAGTCCCACCGACAGCCCTCGCTCGTGGGCGATGGCGGCGATCATGCGGTTGTACCTGAGCTGGTCACGTGCGGTCAGCGGGAAACCGGTGTCGTTGCCGTAGCCCTCCACGAGATCGGGTTCCACCGCGTCGAAGCCCTTGTCACGGCACATGTCGAAGCGGCGTTCCATGATCGGTCGCAGGACGTCCAGCCGACGGATGTCCAGCCACCGTTCGCCCTTCCAGCCGTTGGGCCGGCCGAGCACGGAGCGCGGGAACGCCTCCCGGTCCGGCCGGAACTCCTCCCACGCGCCGACGTTTATGTAGCAGATGACCTTCCGGCCCGCACGGTGCAACCGGGCCACGTCCGCGGCGGAGTTCTCGAAGCCGTCGATGTCGTAGACGGGCACGTCGGCCGACGGATCCACCCTGCCATCGAGTTGCCACTGCCAGGTGAGGCCCGGGCGGGGCTTCCAGCGTGCTCCGGTCGTCGTCGCGTGCGGTGCCGCCGGTGTCGTGCCGTGCCCGCCGGAAGGCCGCTCCTCATTGTCGGAGCAGCCCGTCAGTGCCGTGGCCGCCAGCGCGGTCAGCAGCGCGGCGCAGGACCATGCCCGTGTCACCGCTCCGCCCCGCTGAGAGCCGGTGTCAACTCGGCCCAGGGATTGGGCGGCTCGCCCGTCACCGGGCCGCAGACCGCAGCTCCGCGTTCGTGAGCGGTGCGCACGGCGAGGGGGACGAGGGCGTCGGGCACGCCGTAGACCAGGTGGCAGAGTCGTCCGGGTGGCCGGCGAGCGGCCCAGGCCGGACGGGCGAACGCGGAGACGTACGTCGACCAGTGGCCCTCGAACGTGACGGTCAGATCGGCGAGTCGGGCGTAGCCCGGCTCCGGGTGGACTCCGGGATTGAGGACGACCGTCCCCGCACCCAGCCTACGCAGCGTCCGCACGAGGCGGCGGCAGGTCGCGAGCCCGTCCGCGTTCGCGGTCACGCGGTCCAGGAAGCAGCCGTCCGCCGCGTACCACTCCCGGTGGCGGCGCAGGTCCTCGATGACGTCCTCCGCGGCGCGCACCCCGTAGTCCGTGTCGACGTAGCCCAGCAGGCGTGCGCCCGCGTCCCGCAGGGCGCCGGCCGCGGCGGTGAAGGCCGGGTCGGGGGCTTCGCCCGGGCCGCTCGCGGGGTTGAGGACGACTCCGTAGGTGCGGGACGCGGCAGTGATGAGCCGGTGCCAGGCTCCCGGATCCTCGGCCGGGTGGACGTACAGCGGGATCAGCAGGTTCATGACGTACGGCGACCTTCCCACAGTGCGGTCAGTGCGTCGTCGAGGGTGTGGGCCGGGCGCCAGCCCAGGCCCTCCACGGCGGCCGTGATGTCGGAACACTGCCACGACACCCGCGCCGAGCGGGCCGGGCTGCTCGCCGTGGACTCCTCGATCCGGCCCCGGAAGCCGGCCAGGGCCGTCAGGCCCCGCACCAGGTCGCGCACCGGGACGGCCCGGCCCCCGCTGATGTTGAGGACCGGCGGCAATGGGTGCGGGGCCGTGGCCGCGAGGACCGCGGCCCGTGCCACGTCCCGTACGTCGACGAAGTCGCGGTGGGCGGACAGGTCCCCCAGCCGCAGCACCGCCTCCGGGCCGGGCCCGGCCTCGCGCAGCAGGGCGGCGATCCGGCCGGGCAGCGAGGTGGGCGGCGCTCCCGTGCCCACCGGATTGCCCACACGCAGCACCACCGCGTCCAGTCCCGAGGTGGTCACGGCGACCGTGCCCGCGAGCTTGGTCGCGCCGTAGGAGCCGACGGGGCGGGTGGCCGCCGACTCCGTGACCCGGGTGCCGGGCGCTCCCGGGCCGTACTCGGCGGCCGAGCCCAGGTGCACCAGCCGGGCCGCGGGGGCCGCCTCACGCAGAGCGGCGCACAGCACCGCGGGGCCGCGGGTGTTGACCTCGGCCATGGCGACGGGGTCACCGCCGGTCGCGCCCGCGCAGTTGACCACGGCGTCGGGCGCGGCGGCGGCGAGGGCCTTCGCCAGGTGCTCCGGGCGGACGCGGGCCAGGTCCACGTCGAGGTCGGCGGCCGGTGACCGGCCACCGCCGAGGACCAGCGCGCCCGGCAGGGCGCGCAGCCGCTCGGCGACGTGAGCGCCCAGGTAGCCGGTGAAACCCAGGACGAGAATGCGCATGAGGTGCTCAGGCTCCCTTGAGCAGAAGCGACTTGCGGGTGGTGAACTCGGCGTTGGCCCGGTCGTAGTCGTCGGGGCGGCCGATGTCCAGCCAGTAGCCGTCGAACTCGTAGGCGTGCGGCTGGTTGTCCGACTTCAGCAGATCGAGGACCAGCTCGTCGAACCCCAGAGGCAGACCGGGCATGTAACCGTCCAGCGTGGAGCGGGACAGGCCGTAGACCCCCATGGAGACGCGGTAGTCCATGCTCGGCTTCTCGGTGAACGCCACGACCTTGCTGGCGTCCGTGGTCAGCACCCCGAAGTCGATGTGCACCTTGCGGGCGTAGGTGGCGATGGTCAGCGGCGCGCCGGAGGCGCGGTGCCGGGCCAGGACATCGGCGTAGTCGAGGTCGGTGAGGACGTCACCGTTCATCACCAGGAACGTCTCGGGAAGGCGGTCGCGCAGGGTGAGCAGTGGGCCCATGGTGCCCAGCGGGCTCTCCTCGCTGGCGTAGTCGACGGCCAGGCCCCATTGCGAACCGTCGCCGACGTAGGCGCGGATGATCTCGCCGAGGTGGCCGATCGCGATGGTGCAGCTGGTGAAGCCGGCGGCGGAGAGCTGGCGCAGCACGATCTCCAGGATCGCGTGCTGGTCGCCGATGGGGACGAGCGGTTTGGGCAGCGCCGTGGTGTAGGGCCGCAGCCGTACGCCCTTGCCTCCGGCCAGGATCACTGCGTGCATCGTGGGCTCCTCCTTCGGGAACGCTTCGTGACGTGCGCGGACGGGACGGACGAGGTCCGCGCGGTCAGATGTTGTAGATGCCGGTCTTGTAACGGGCGAGGTTGGCCGGGTCGCGGAAGAACTCCACGGTGTGGGCGAGGCCCTCCTCCAGGGTGTGGGCGGGCCGCCAGCCGGTCGCGGCGGCGAGCCGGCTCGCGTCGGCGACCAGACGCATCACCTCGGAGTTGGCCGGGCGGATGCGGGCCTCGTCCTCGCGCACGTCGAGCGGCGTGTCCATCACCTTGCCGATCAGCGCGACGAGGTCGCCGACCGAAATCTCGCCGCCGGTACCGGCGTTGAAGGTGCGGCCCACGACCTTCTCGGACGGCGCGGTGCCGACGGCGAGGAAGGCCCGGGCGGTGTCCTCGACGAAGGTGAAGTCCCGGGTGGGACGCAGGTCTCCGAGCGTGATGGTGCGTTCGCCGGCGGCCACCTGGCCGATGACGGTGGGGATGACCGCCCGCATCGACTGGCGCGGCCCGAAGGTGTTGAAGGGGCGCAGCGTGACGACCGGGGTGTCGAAGCTGGCGTGGTAACTGTCGGCGAGCCGGTCGCCACCGGCCTTCGAGGCGGCGTACGGGGACTGCGTGTGGATGGGGTGGTCCTCGGTGATGGGCACGGTCTGCGCGGTGCCGTACGTCTCGCTGGTGGAGGTGTGCACCAGCCGGGGTGTGCCCAGGGCCCGTACGGCCTCCAGCACGTTGAGGGTGCCGGTGACGTTGGTGTCCACGTAACTGTGCGGGGCCCGGTACGAGTAGGGGATCGCGATGAGGGCGGCCAGGTGGTAGGCGCTGTCGGCGCCTTCGAGGAGGCCGCGGACGGAGCCGGGGTCCCGGACGTCGCCGAGGACGATCTCCACCTGGTCCAGGACGTCGGGGTGCAGGGTCTCCAGCCAGCCGTACGAGGAGAAGGAGTTGTACTGGGCCATGGCCCTCACACGGTGTCCGGAGGCAACCAGGGCCTCGGTGAGGTGCGAGCCGATGAAGCCCTCGGCTCCAGTGACGGCGGCGAGCGGTGCGGAGGTCAACTGGGTTGTCCCTTCGGTGTTTCGGAGGTGAGCGGGCAGGGGCCGGACATCAGGCGTGCGGGGAGGGCCGGCCGAGCAGCCGCAGCGCGCACGCCGACAGGCACAGGGCGGCGGCACCGCAGCTGAGCGGCAGGGCCAGGGCGGTGCCCGGCGGCAGCCGGAAGAGCACGACGGCCGCGGCCGCGGCGGCCGCGGCCAGGCAGATACCGGCCGACGGCCAGGCCGCTCCGAAGGCCTGCAGCAGCAGAGCGGTCCACAGGACGGCCGCGAGGAGCAGCAGGCCGACGGGGTCGGCACCGATGAGCAGGGCCGCGGGCAGCAGCGGGGCGAGATACACGAGCAGACAGAGGCCGAGGATGCCGGCCGAGCGCAGCAGGAATCCGGCGGGCGTCGCGGTGGCGCGCAGCGCGGCGACCGACAGTCCGCGGTAGCGGTACAGCAGCCATTCCGCGGGCCCCATGGTGAGCGTCAGCACGATCACCGCGTACGGCTCCTCCCGCCCCTGAAGCAGCACCAGCACCGCGGCGGCCAAACCGAAAAGGCCGTACGGAAGCGACCACAGCAGACGCGGCCTGCCCGCACCGGTGACGGCCGGGACGGAGAGGGTGCCGCGCAGGACCCGTGCGGTGACGGCGAGCGTGGCGAGCAGCGCCAGCGCGGGCAGACCGCTCCGGAGCACGGGCCCGGGCTCCCACCAGGGCAGCGCGGCGGCCCCCGCGAGCAGCGGACTGAGCGCGGCCAGCAGCAGCCGCTCCCGGCCCAGCACCAGCAGCACACCGGCGGCGGCCAGGTAGGCGGACTGCGCCGCAGCCACCCACGTCACCGGTCCGCCCTGCGCGGGCAGCGCGGCGATCGCCGTTGCCACCGCCGCTCCCGCGGGCGCGCCGGCCAGCAGGGTACGGCCCGCCTCCCGGCGTCCGGTCGCCATCCGCAGGTGGGCGCGGTGGCCGAGGGCCTGCCCCCATGCCCAGGAGACGACCCCGGCCACGACGAGGGCGCCGGCGTGCCCGCCCGCGTCCCACAGGGGAGCGGCCAGCAGGTAGGCGAGCCCCGGCAGGGCGAACAGCACGCCGCGCAGCAGACAGCGCACGGTGTCGGGACGCCAGGGATCGGCAGCCGGAGCGGGTTCGGGGAAGGTGCGCGGTACGCGCTCGTACAGCGCGGAGGCGAGCGAGAACAGGTTCGGGTGACCGTACCGTTCGTTGATCACGGAGGCGGACAGTCCTTCCGCCTCCAGGAGCGCGGCCACCTCGTAGGGGTGAACGGCAGGGCCTATGCGGTCGGCGAGTTCGGCGGCGAGTTCGCTGACCGCCCGCTCGTCGGGGCCGCTGCGGGGGAGCCGGACGGTGAGTGTGGCCTCGTCGACGGCCCAGCGGGGACGGCGTCGGAGTGGGCGGGTGCCGGCCAGCCGGATGGCCAGCGTGTCCTCCTCGGAGCCCCCGGGTTCGAGGGATATCGGCCCGCTCACAGGGCGTGGCTTCCGGTGCCGTTGACGGCCGGTGCGGAGATCCTGACCGCGGTGGGCACGACCGTCGACTCCTGTTCGGGGTGGGCCAGTTCCAGGTAGACGGAGCGGAACGTGTCGATGGTCCGGCGGAGGGTGAACTGCTCGATGACCCGCAACCGCGCCGCCTCGCCCATGGCCCTGCGCCGGGCGGCGTCGCCCAGCAGCTCCAGCGCGGCGCCGGCCATCGCCTGCGGATCGCGCGGGGGCACCACGAGCCCGGTGTCGCCGACGGCCTCGCGTACTCCGCCCACATCGGTGGAGACGGTCGCGCGGCCGCAGGACATGGCCTCGATCAACGTGAACGGGAAGCCCTCGCTGATGCTGGAGAGCATCACCACGTTCCCCGCGGCGTACGCGTCCCTGATGTCCTCGACGCGGCCTTCGAAGGTGACGGCGTCGGCGTGCCCGAGTTCCGCGGCCAGGGCCTCGCAGCGTTCCCGGTAGGCCTCTCCACCGCGCGGTGTCCCGCCGAACAACCGCAGCCGCGTCCGCGGGAGGCGGGCCCGGACGAGGGCGAAGGCGCGGATCAACGTCTCCAGGTCCTTGATGGGGTCGACACGGCCCGCCCAGCTGAGCGTGGGCACCTCGGGTTCCGGCCCGGCCGCCGGGAACGCGGCGGGGTCGACGCCGTTGTAGACCGTACGGATCGACCGCGGGTCGGCGCCGCCCTCCTCCTCCCACAGCCGGTTGTAGCGGTTGCCCGGTGTGATCAGGGCGGCCCGGAGGTAGCTCTCCCGCGCGAGCAGCCGGAAGAACCCCAGAATCACCGCCTTCACCGGCCACCGGTAGGGCGCGGTGCGGTAACCGAGGTAGCGCTCGCGCAGGTAGACCCCGTGCTCCGTCAGCAGCAGGGGAACGCCGTGGCCTTCCAGCGCGGCGAGCCCCGGCAGCACGGCGACCCCGCCGCTCACCGCGTGCGCGACCCCGCTCTCCGGCGCCGGGGCGGCCAGCGGGCGCAGGGCGTGCTCGAGCAGCGCGGTCGCGGTGAGCGCGTCGTGCAGCGTCGGCCGGGCCTCGCGGACGGCGAGACCGGGGCGGTTCCAGAGCGCAGTGAGCAGCGTGACGGCCCGGTCCCCGCGCAGGAAGGCGCTGAGCGTCCCGTCCGACGCTGCCCGTGCCAGCGCGTACAGGGCGGGCGCGAAGCCGTCCTCGGCGCGCGGGTCGAGCAGCGCCGTCAGGAACCGCTCGTAGGCGGCGGCGAGTTGGTTGCGCGCCCGGCCCCGGGGCGGACGGCCCTCGGGCGGGGCGCCCCACATGGGGACGGACAGCACGCTCGTCACGTGCGCGGGCAGGTCCCACACGACCGGCTCACGTCCGGTGCCGGTGACGGCGATGACGTCGAAGGTGAGGTCGGGCATGCCCTGGACGAGTTGGTCGCACCAGACGCTGACACCGCCGTGGCTGTGCGGGTAGGTACCTTCGGTGAGCAGGGTGACGCGCGTCACTCCGGTGTGTCGCGCGCCCTGGGGAAAGGGCATCGGTGTGCTCCACGACTGAGGTGTGGGGTGGTTCGAGCCGGTCCAGGCCGCCGCCCGGGGGGCGGCCTGGACCTTCGGTCGGTGCGCGGCGCGTGCGCGCCGTTCAGCCGTCCGCGGTGTGGCCCACCGGTTCGGTGATGCCCGCGGCGGCACGGGTGCGCGGATCGGTGACGCCCGCCGGGACACGGGTGGGCGGCGCGGGGCGGGTGGCCGGAGCTGCTTCGGTGGTGTCGTCGGCGGCCGGAGCCGCGGATGGCGCCGGCAGGGTGAAGGCGAGCGGCGTACCCGTGGAAGGGACCCAGCCGGACACGGCCCCCGCGTACGCCTCGCCGAACGCGGTGCCGTTCAGCGTGGTGCCGGTCGGCAGGGTCGCGGTGACCGCCAGTCCGGCCGGGGCGTCGACACGCACGGTGGTGCCGATGCGGTGCGCGGTGACGTCCCCGGCGCGGAGTGCGGCCTGCCAGTCGGCACGGCGCTTCAGTTCGGTGCCGATGTCGCGCATCCGCGGGTTCACCACGGGGGTGTCCTCGGTGAACAGCGCCGCGTAGCCGCCCAGTACGCCGTCGAGGACGGGGTAGGCGATGCGGTCCTCGGCGAGGTTGGACTGGTGGATGAAGTGCGGCTTGGGGTCGTTGGACAGGACGTGCCCGAGGGCGATCCGGGTCTCCAGCGGCACGATGTGGTCGGCGTACCCGGTGGCGGTGTCCAGGGGCGCCGGGAGGCAGGTGGTGGTGTCCGGGTTGTCCTCGCAGATGCCGCTGCCTCCCTGGGCGCGGCTGGTGTAGATCCAGTTGTACTCGTCGACCTGCTCGGCCGCCCGGCCGGCGTTGTAGAAGACGTTCATCGGGTAGCGCGGCACGGTCGTGGCGGTGCCGACCGGGCGCTGGACGGGCTCACGGGAGTTGTCGGAGCCGAGCCAGGCGATGTCGTTGTCGTCCAGGGCGGGAGCCAGGTTGGGGTTGTCCTCGGGCTGCTGCGGGAGGACCTTCATGCCCGAGTGCTCACCGGTGACCAACTCGTCGTTCTTCATCGGCAGTCCGGCGACCAGGCCCCAGACCCGGTTGATGGCGATCTCGTCGGAGATGTCGTTGCGGCTCATCCACCGGGTGCTGCCGTCGGCGTTGGTGGCGCACTTCCACGGCACCACGGAGACGTCCTGCACACAGCCGAGGAAGGGGTGCGAGTAGGTGTGGTTGATCCAGCGGAACTCGCCCCGCCGTGCGATCAGCCGGTCGGCGAGGGCGTCGACGCCGTTGTTGTCCGCGCGGTGGTCGACACTGCCGGCGCCGTTGTAGGCGAAGTCGAGAGTGAAGTTCTTGCTGTCCTGCCACGCGACGGCGTGGTCCACGTCGGCGGCCGTCATCCGGATCGGGTCGGGCCTCACGTCGGGGTCCGTGCAGTCGACGTCGCCCGGCGTGCAGTTGAGCGTGCTGTTCCACCGGTCGTCGGCGGCGAAGACGTCGTCCACGTGCACGGAGAAGTAGTTGCGTGAGGCGCCCAGGTGCACGCCGCCGGTCATCCACTCCACGATGCCGCGGGCCAGGAGCCGGAACTGCTGCTGGTACCGGTTGTAGACGAACGTGACCACCAGTTCGCGCCGGCCGTCGTGCCGGTACTCGCCCACCAGGGTGCCCTTGCCGGACTGCCCCGGGATCGCGGCCTCGACGTACGGAGTGAAGTCGGCCCCCGCCACGGGCTTCGACAGGTAGGCGTAACTCTCGCCGACGGCCGTGTCGTTGTCCTCGAAGGGCACCGCCCCGTCGAGATAGCCGAAGGGACCCGACTTGCCCGCGGCCGTCACCTGAGCCTGCTTGCCGTCGAGGCTGCCGGCGTAGCCTCCGAGGACCGGGTACTGCAGACCGGCCTCGGGGCGCGCGTAGGTGTAGGCGTCGACCTGGGGAATGTCATACGTCCGCTCGTACGCCGCGAGTGCGGCCATCTCGGTGGAACCGGCCGGGAACGGATTGTCGTTGGGCAGCACCACGGCCTGGAACTTGGCGCGCGGCCGGCCGTCCACGGTGTCCGCGAGGAAGCCGGCGTCGATCACGGTCCGGTCGGACTGCGTGAGGTCGACCTCGGTGTACGGCGTGCCTGCGGCGGCCAGTTCGGCGGCGATCGCGTCGGTGGACGGGCCGCCGTCGCTCACCACCAGCACCCGCAGGTCGATGCGGGGCGTGGGATCGGCGTGGGCCGCGCCGGCCGGCAGACCCAGTGCGGCGATGAGCGCGCCCACCGTGACCACGGTGGTGCGTATGGTCCGCTTCATGCGGTGATGTCCCCTCCCGGGCAGGGGTGAGCACGGCTCCCGCGGAGCGGACGCACCCCCTTGCGTGCCGCCGGCATCCCCCTCAGAAGCCCGTTCGTCACGCATCCGTCGCGTCACATAGTGGGGTCTGTGTGAGGATTTCGAGGTCGTGTTGTGAAACATGACGAGAAAGTGCAGGTGTCGAACGGGGTGATTGCGGAGGGCGGATCGAACCGCCGCGGATCGTCCGGGGGCCGGGGCGGGGCGGGTGCGAGGGCTTCGTTGCTGGTCCGGGCCCTGTGCCGCGGACCGGCGGGCCGCTGGGGCCCGCCGGTCGTCGTGACAGGGTTCCAGGCGGTGCGAGAAGCGGGGCAGGGCGACTTTCAGGTCACGGTTGCCCGGTTTCTCGCAGCGGGCGTCAGGCGCAGAGAACGCGCGTCACGGGGGTGTAGACCGGGCCGCCGCTGACGTTCGTGGAGTCGTTGAACTCGGCGTAGAAGTACGAGTAGAAACCGATGTTGCCGTTGCAGCCGGAGTCGGCCGCGATGTCCAGCTCCAGGGTGACCGTACGGCTCTGGCCGGGCGGGATGGTGGTGCCGTAGTTGCCGCCGAGGTTGGCCGGGCCGGTCCCCGAACAGGGCGTGGCGCCGTTCGCGGTGGCCAGGGTGCAGCCGGAGAAGCTGTACTTCAGGTCGGGGCGCTGCGTGGTCAGCCAGGTCGGCTCGATCGTCTGGTACACGAACCAGATGTCGTAGGTGTTGTTGTTCGTGAGGGTCATCGACAGGTTGACCGTGCCGCCGGGCGTGGTGGTGGCGCTGTCGGTGGCGAAGGTCAGTTCGGCCGGCGCCGGGTCGGCCGCGCTCGCGCTGGGGGCCAGGCCGAACACGGCGAGGAAGAGGGCGAGGACGGCACCGAGACCGAAACGTCTCATCAGGGGTGATCGCATGGCCAGGGAGGCTAAGCAGGGCCCGGGTGCGGCGTCTGCCCTGCGGGGCAGGGGGTGAGGGGTGCTCGGCTGGAAGTATGCGTGGCGTGATGGAAACGTGGTGGAAGTGTGAAGGATTGGCGGGGTGTGCAATCGCCCAGGTGACCGGCGCGGGCGAAGACACTGCGGCGGGCCGGATGACGCCGACCGTCTCCACGGCGCCCGAAGATGACATTGGCGCGTATGCGACCCGGTGGGCCTCACCGCCACCCGAGCAGATCATGGAACTCTCGGCCATCCGTCCGGTTTCCGGCCGAGGACTCGGTGCGCCCGGCATCCGGGGAGTCCTGCACGACAGCGCCCATGCGTCGCCTCGGCGTGGATCAGCGCTCGCCCGCTCCGCGGCACGATCGAGGTCGGCCGGCCGCCGCCGGGCGAGCACGCCGTTCACGACGTCGTAGCCCGAAGGCGTCCGCCGTCACGTCACGCGCGCACCCGTCACCAGGATCCGCGCGGCATCTCCGCCGTGACATGCGGCGATGTGACGCGCCCCATCAGCGCGGTGAACAGGTGCCGAGCGTGCATCCCGTGGTTCGGGGGACACGAGGCGGTATGGCGAGAAATGGCGGGAACAGAGTGTTGACGGAATCGTCGGGCCGGGGAGCGGCACCGGAGGGCACGGCGCTCAAGCGCGCGCTGACGACCCCGCTGCTGTACTTCTTCATCCTGGGCGACGTGCTCGGCGCCGGCGTCTACGTCCTGGTCGGGCAGGTCGCGGCCGACGCCGGGGGAGCGGTCTGGCTCCCGCTGGTCGTCGCGCTGCTGCTGGCGCTGCTGACCGCCGCCTCGTACGCCGAGCTGGCGACGAAGTATCCGCGGGCCGGCGGAGCCTCCCACTACACCACCCGCGCGTTCGGGCCGTTCGCCGGATTCGTCGCGGGCTTCTGCATGCTGGCCGCCGGCATCGTGTCCGTGGCCGCACTCGCCCGCGGCTTCGGCGGCGACTACCTGTCCGCCTTCGTGACCCTGCCCGTAGGGCTCGTCGCCGTCCTGTTCCTGGCCCTGCTCGCCCTGGTCAACGCGCGGGGCATCAAGGAGTCGACCCGCGCCAACGTCGTCGCCACCGTCGTCGAGGTGGGCGGACTGATCGTCGTCGTCGCCCTCGGCGCGTGGCTGCTGCTGCGCGGCGACGGCGACGCCGGGCGGCTCACGCAACTGGGCACGCCGGAGAAGGGCGCGGCCGCGGCCGTGCTGAGCGGCTCCGTACTGGCCTACTACTCCTTCGTCGGGTTCGAGACCTCCGTGAACGTCGCCGAGGAGACCCGCAATCCGCGGCGCTCCTACCCACGCGCCCTGTTCGGCGCCCTCGCCACCGCCGGGGCCGTGTACGTCCTGGTGGGCATCGCCGCGTCCGCCGCGGTACCGACCGCCCGGCTGGCCGAGTCGAGCGGCCCCCTGCTGGAGGTCGTGAAGGAGGCCGGCGGCGTGCCGACCCGCCTGTTCAGCGCCATAGCACTCGTGGCCGTCGCAAACGGGGCGCTGCTCACCGGCATCATGTCCTCCCGCTTGGCCTACGGCATGGCGAAGGACGGGCTGCTGCCCGCCGCACTGACCGAGGTTCTGCCGGGCCGCCGTACGCCGTGGGCCGCGATCGCGGTCACCACGCTGCTGGCGATGCTCCTCGCACTCACCGGCAGCGTCGCCACCCTCGCGTCCACCCTGGTGCTGTTGCTGCTGATCGTCTTCCTCATGGTCAACACGGCGGTCCTGGTCCTGCGCCGCGACGCGGGCGAGGCCGACCACTTCCGGACGCCGACCGTACTGCCGGTACTGGGCATCGCCTCCTGCGTCCTGCTGGCCACGCAGATCGAGGCGGAGGTGTGGTTGCGCGGACTGGTGATCGTGGCCGTCGGCATGGTGCTCGGCGCGGTCGGCGCCGCGCGGCGTGGCGGCCGGACGGACGCGGGCGTGCGGGACCCCGGCTGACCGGGGCCCGGCTGCTCCGGCCGGCGGGTTGCCAATCGACACTCGGGCGATGCGCCGGCCACCGGCCGGGTGGGTGGCTGTCGAAGGAGGCGGCCGAGGAGACGAGGACGAAGCGGACAAGCCCGTCCGCTGCGGTGGCGCGAGTGGGTCGTCGACGAGGACGTGCCGGAAGTGGCGGCGGTAGTGCTCGGCGACGTTCGGTGGCCCCCTTGCTGCCCGGACGCTGACGGAGTCGATCGCGCACCGCGACCGGTCCGGCTCACCCCGGGCACCGAGTTCGTAGAGGATGCCCCTGGTGCAGCCGGGCCCGGACCCGCTCCCCGCTCCACTGGCGAAGCGCCGGTAGACCGTGGGCCAGGCCGGGCCGAACACCGGAGGCAACTGCCGCCCGGTGCAGCCGACATGGCCACGAAGACGATCGCCGCCAGGCACTCGCGGTCCCCGGCCCACTGTCGCCTGCCACCCTGCGGGCGTACGACCGGTAAGGGCGGAACCACCGCCGACTCATGAGAGACGCCGCGCACCCGACCCCAGCCGGACGGTGACGCCCTCGGGGGTCAGGGGGGTGTGCTCCGCCGAGCACTGGACGGTGACGTGCACCGGGGCGCCGCACTCGGTGTGGGTCACGTCCAGAACGGGGCCCGGGCTCCCGGGGTCGACGGCGTACCTCTCGCCCCACTGGCTGAGCGCCACCAGGACGGGCCACAGGTCCCATCCCTTACGGGTCAGGTGGTACTCGTTACGGGAGCGTCGGCCCGGCTCCCGGTAGGCGACAGCCTTCAACACGCCGGCTGCGGTCAGCTTGCGCAGGCGGTCGCTGAGGACGGCCTCCGAGAGGCCGATGTGACGGTGGAAGCCGTCGAAGCGGCGCACCCCGTTGACGGCGTCGCGCAGGATCAGCAGCGTCCATTTCTCCCCGACCACATCCAGCGCGCGCTGGACTGGACAGTTCTCCGTGCTCACCTCAAGCCACTCCATCCGGTCATCGTAGAGCCCCTGGCTTCGTCATTGACAGTCAGAGGAAGGCGCAGCTAGCTTCACTTGGGAAAGCCAGATGATCAGACGGAAGGCGCTGGGCCGTGGGGCGAACACGTACGTACAGCTGGGACGATCCGGCGATCCCGGCGCAGGCCGCTGCGGGCATGGCCGGTCTCGACTTCCTGCGAGAGGTGCAGGCGGGGCGGCTTGCCGCGGCGCCCGTCGGCCGGACCCTCGACTTCGCCCTGGACGAGGTGGAACACGGCAGGGCGGTCTTCTCCCTGGTGCCGGGCGAGGAGCACTACAACCCGATCGGCAGCATGCACGGCGGCGTCTTCGCCACGCTGCTCGATTCCGCGGCGGGCTGTGCGGTCCAGTCCACGCTTCCGCAGGGGATGGCGTACACCTCGCTCGATCTGACGGTGAAGTTCCTGCGGCCGGTCACCGTGGACACGGGCCGGGTGCGCGCCATCGGCACGGTGATCAGCAGTGGTCGCCGAACCGCCCTCGCCCAGGCCCAGTTGGTCGACGCGGCGGACCGCCTGCTCGCGCACGCCACCAGCAGCTGTCTGCTCTTCCCCGTGCCCGTGTGACGTTGTGGTCAGCGAGACACCGCGGTCCTTCGAGCGCCGCTCTCCTGCTGGGTCCAGGCGTCGAGCTGCTGGCGCAGCCAGCCTGCCAGTCGCTCCCGCCTTCCCTCGGTCACCGTCGGCCGCTCCGCGGGACACGGTCGATGGGCGCAGATGAGGCGAAGCTCGATAGGTGTCACATAGACAGGATTTCCGTCACCGCCACAACATTATTGGCGAATTACGGCAGTTCACCAGGTTTCCGCACGGGGAGTAGCGTTGGGGCGCCCCTGCGGCGGGCCGCCGGAGCTTCCTACGGCCCGGCACAGCCGAATTGAGCACTGACCGACAAGGAGGATCACGATGTCGTGGTTGACCAGCAGCCTTCGGGCGCTCAGTGGTGAGATGCGTGCACGGTGGCACGGGTACTTCGTCGGCTACGGGCAGCAGGACTGACGCTCGGCGGCCGCCAGGCACAGCCCCGACCGTGAAGGAGGGCAGCAGCGGTGTCATGGATCATCAAAAGCCTTCGCGGGCTCAGCGGTGAGGCGCGTACACGGCGCCACGGGTACGGCGACAGGTACGGGCACAACGCCTGACGTTCTCTCCCTGAAGGGATGGGACGCGAGGCAGACAGCCGTGCGTCCCGTCCCCCGTCAGATGGGCGGATGACCTCCTTGCTCCTGGACAGAAAGAGCCTGTGGCCGCAACTGCGGCGGTGGGAGAAGCAGGCTGCGGGCCGCGACGGTCCGTTCAGGCTCCGCTTCGGCACCCTGTTCGTGGCCGACGCCGACGCGGCCCGAGACATCCTGGTCGACTCGGCCGGTGACTACCTGTCCCAGTCCGGGTTTCTTCGCCTGGGACCCGAATCCCTGCCTCGCAAGGTCAGGAGAGAAGCCTCCCGCGAACTGCTCAGGGTCCTGTCCCGGCACGACCTCGCGTCATCGTTCGACCTCGCCTGCGCCCTCGGTGAGGTGAGTGACGGCCGCGGCCGTCTGCGGCACCAGCGCTGGGGCGTCGAACTGGTGCGGCGGTACTTCGCCCCCGTCATCGCGCACCCGCGCCATACCGAGATCAACGCGCTCGTCGACGCCTACGTGACGTCCAGCGTCGTCGCCGACGACATCGTCGGCCATGTGCTGAGACGCTCGCACCGTACGGTGCCGGCCGTCCGGGCCGGGCTCGCCGCACAACTCAGCCGACTGCAGGCACCCGAAACGGGCGCGCAGGACCTTGTCGACCTGGTGCTGGGCCTGCCCGGAGAGCTGTCCCCGGCCGATCGCGCGCAGTTGCTGCAACGCCTTGTCCTGTCCACGGTCGGCTTCACCGGCGTGACCCTCGAATGGGTCGTGATGCTCGGTATCAGGCACGGCTACGACACCCCGGCGGTACGCCCAGAGCAGGTCCATCGGCTGGTCAAGGAGGCGTTGCGTCTCTACCCGACCGCCTGGCGCCTCATCAGAGTGGCCGCCGCCGACCACGCCATAGCCGGCTCCCGGGTCCACGAGGGTGAGCACGTCCTGATCGGCACGCACGCGATTCACCGGTCGGCGACCGTATGGGACAGGCCCCTGGACTTCCGCCCCTCACGCTGGGAGCAGCCGACCGATGAGCAACGGCGCTCCTACCTCCCCTTCGGCAAAGGCGAGGGCATGTGCCCGGCGAACAGCTTCGCCATCAGGGCCCTCGAACACCTCAGCCACCTCATCCTCCACGATTACCGGGGACACGTGCGGCTCCGCGCCCGCAGACCCCACGTCCGCACGCTCCTGGCCCCGCCTGCAGGCTGGACCCGCCTCACCCCCGCCCCGCCACCCGATTGCTGAACCGGTCTCTTCGGCTCGTCCTCAGCGAAGAGTCGCGACCGCACCGAGAACGAGGCGTCGAGGACGAGGGCTGAGAACCGCTGACGAAATGAGGTGCCGCCGGCTCAACGCGGTCCGACGGCACTGCGAGTCGTGCCGGCGTCATTGCCCCAGTGAGTGGACTTGTAATGACAGCCCTTCCGGGCTGTGCAGTCTCAATGCGGAGTGGTCGGTCTCTCGGATCCAGGTAGTGGGAATCTGGCCACCGACCTGCACGCGGGAGATGACGCCATCCACATCATCGACCCCGACGGAGAGTTCCCACTGCGGGGTGGCGATGGGGCCACGCGTCTTGATGAATGCGGCAGCCTCCAGGGCAGTACCTGTCAACTGGTAGGAGAAGTCCCGGGCCCGGTCTGGTCGGTTGCAGGCCAGGAGCATGTGGTGTGGGGCGCCTACGAAGCGGGGCGGGAACTTCCACCCGGTGAACCCATGGGGTTGCCACAGGGAGAAGGCAGCGCCCACCGGGTCGATCAGCGTCGCCGTACGGCCCTGATCGCCCGCGTCGAAGGGACCACGACAAGACGCGCGCCGTTCACGGTCGCGGCTTCAGCGCGGCGGTCGACGTCGTCAACAGCCAGGCAGATGCGACGTGGACGGGCATGTCCGGCGGGTAGATCGGGTTCGCAAGGTCGCTGACGCTGCCGATCTGATACCCACCGATGGTTATCTTGGTGGCCTGGCGCCAGTCCTCCTCATCCACTGCGAAACACCAGCCCAGTGCCTCCGACAGGAAGGCAGCGGTGCCGGACGGGTCGCGGACTTTCAGGTCCATCCAGCAGAACTCGTGCAACGAACCGAGGGCGGTCATCATGTCCTCCCTGTCTTCAAGTGCTGGGTATCGGCTCGCCGGGCGACTGCGCAAGCAGGTTTCAGCTGCCACCCGGCGGGCCCGCCTTGCACGTGGTCCGTGGCGGCCTCGCGACCTGGGTTGCCCCGTCCGTTCGAGTGCTGTTCCCTGCCCAGCCCTCTTGGGCAACGGCGCGTTCACGTGCACCGGTCTGCTCGCATCGTCGCGTCCACGCCAACTTGAGCACCTGACCGCCTCACCCACCTTGCGACCGGGCGCTTTCCCTCTCGTCACTTCATCGTTGCCGCCGCAATTCAGCCGCATGCCGTGCAGCGCGTTACTGCGAACGCTTCGCTGACCAACATCACCGAAGTCTCTGCTCACCGCTGCCTCACAGGTGATTCACCATGCGGCACAGGCGCGAAGACTCGTCACGGCCTTCCTGGCCTTGATTCTCCTTGCGATATCGGCTGTCGCCCCGTCCTGGGCTGCTCCCCGGGCCCGGCCGGATGGTGTTGCGGTGGGTGTCGCTCAGGTCAAGGCCCGTACGGCCGAGGATCTGCCCGATCCACCCAGGGCGATGACGCTGGCCGAGCGTCGCAAGCAGGTCGCGAAGGACCGGCGCGAACTGTCGCCCGTGGGGCGCTACATGACTGCGCCGGAGCGAACGGCCAAGGGCACGCCTCACGGTCGGCCGGACAGGAGCGCATCAAGCGTGGCCCCGCCGCCGAGACGGGCGCGGCCGCGCAGCGCCTCGCCGCCGCGCCCGGGAACCCGGTTTGGTGTCGGCCTGGGCGACCGCGTGCCCCGGCATGCTGTCGATCGGCGGACAGGTGTGTGGTCCGGCCGCGGTGCGACGCGCGTGCAGTGAGCCCGTGGCGCGCTGTCGGGAGAGTCTCCGTCCTGGGCAGGAGGGCAAGTTGTCCGTTGACTATGAGCTCACTGGTGGCCGCACCACGGGGGACGGAGCCGTTCGCGGAGTCCTCGGCGGCCGACGGCTCCCTTGGGGTGGTGGCGGCGCAGGTTGGCGGCGAGGATGCGGTCGAGCGTGCGGTCGGACAGCATCGGGCCCAGGCACATGATCAGGGCGGCATCCCGGCCGGCGGTGTAGCGGGTGCGCGGTCTGGGCGTCGTCACGGCCCTCGCGATGACCCGGGCGGCGGCGTCGGCGGTCAGGCCTGAAGCAGTGCCCGAGGTCATCAACTTGTTGTTCGCCTGGAGCAGTCTGCCGTAACGCTCGTCCTGCTCCGGCGTCATCTGGGCAGCCAAGTGGTTCGCCGTCTCGACCCCGCGGGCAGCCATCTCCGTGCGGACGCCGCCGGGCTCGACCACGACCACCTGTACGCCCAGCGGAGCGACCTCCCGGCGGAGCGAGTCGCTGACCGCCTCCAGGGCGAACTTCGTGCCGGCGTACGCGCCGTAGGTGGCCATGGCGAACCTGCCGCCGACCGAGCTGATGTTGATCACACGGCCCTTGCTGCGCAGCAGCGCGGGTAGGAGCGCTTGAGTGACGGCGATGTGACCGAAGAGGTTGACTTCGAACACCCGCCGCCACTCCGTCATCGGCAGGGCTTCGACCGGGGCGTTCACCTGGACGCCGGCGTTGTTGACGAGCGCGTGCAGCGCGCGCGGGTCGTCGGCGACCCGCGCGGCGAGTGCCTCCACCTGCTCGGACTTGGTGATGTCGAGGATGACCGGCTCGATGCCGGTCGATCGGATGGCGTCGGCGTCACGGTCGCGTCGCACGCCGGCCAGGACGTGAAATCCCCGGCGAGCCAGTTCGCGGGCGGCTGACGCGCCCATGCCCGTGGAGGCTCCGGTTACGACGATCAACTTCTGATTTTCAGATGACGTTGTCACTTTGATTACGGTACCGGTTCAGATGACGCTGTCAACTGTATGATGGGTGTCATGACCACCCGTGCCGAGTCCGCCGCCGCCACCCGCCGTGCTCTGCTCGACGCGGCTGCCGAGCTCCTCGACCTCGGCGGTCCCGAAGCAGTCACCTTGCGCGAGGTGGGCGCGCGGGCAGGCGTGACCCGGGGAGCGCCGTACCGGCACTTCACGGGCAAGGACAGCCTGCTGACCGCCGTCGCGGCCGAAAGCTGGGAACGGATCGGCGACCAGGTGCATGCCCTTCGGACCGACCCGGCCCTGTCTGCCTCCGAGAAGCTGCGTGGCGCTCTCCGCGCCCTCATCGACGTCAGCCGGAACCAGCCGCACCTGTACCAGGTGTTGTTCAGGCGGCGCGCAAAGCTTCCTGGGCAACTCGGTGACGGGATGGATCGCATCCGGCGTCAGCTATGCGGGCCGGAAGGCGACCCGGCCGTGGCAGACCGCGCGGCCGAACGCTTTCAGGACGAGTTCCTGGACATCGTCGCCGCCCTCGTGGGAGAGCGGAACGCACGGCATTACGGCGCCCTGCTGCTGACCAGCGCACACGGCATCGCGGGCATGGAGCTCAGCGGCCACCTCGACACAGACAGGTGGCACACCACGGCCGACGAACTTGTCGGAACTCTCGTCCGTATGGTCACGGAAGCCGGTGAAATGGCGTAACAACGCCCATGCCCTCTCGACGGCAGAGGAATAGGTCTACCGGGACCGGATCCGGCCCTTGCGTGAAGGTAAGCGGACCCTGCTGGCCACCAAGCCGTCCGGGCGGGCCCTCCACGCGTGGATGCTTCGATTCGCCGACTGGGCCGGTGAACGACGCGGCGTCTGCGAGGTCTCAGTCGCTATGAAGGTTTGCGGCTGCTTGGGCGCCGGCCCGGTCTGCGACGGGGTCCGGCAGGTTTTGGCGATGGTGTTCGAGGCCGGTGCCACGGCGGGGGAACTGTGCAGCGGCATGGACTGGTTGGGGTGGGCGGTGTCCTCGCCGGGGTTGGAGGTCTTTGGGGCTGGAGTGGGGGTTGTTCCCGGTGCCGGGTGGGGGTCGTGTGTTTGTGGAGTGCGGCAGTCGGCGCTGTTGGCTGTGCTGCCGTGGTGTCTGACTGGTGAGGAGGGTGTCTGGCCTGTCTTATGGTGTCAGGCGGCCATGGATGGCTTGGCTGATGGTCCGCACCGCATGGTCGACACCTCGTACCGTGGCTGTGGGGTGGGCTGTTCGGATTCGTAGATGAACGCTGTGGAGCTGTGCCGGCTGCCGCAGTAGTCGGTGATTCCGTGCTCGATCTGCGTCCGCAGTGCACTTTCGTATCCGTGGCGCTGGTATGCGCTGCAGTCGTCGCCGGTGATGGGGAGGATGTGGGTGGTGAGGTTGTGCAGTTTCGGCTGCAGGCCCGAGGCGGGGGAGTGTTCGAACGCCCAGCCGTTGACGAAGACACGGTCGATCCACCCCTTCAGCAGTGCAGGCATCGACCACCAGTACACGGGGAAGACGAGCACGAGGTCGGTGGCCTGTTCGAGGCGGCGGTGCCCGGCCACGATGTCAGTCGGATAGTTGCCTTTCTCGCGGTACGTCCGACGATCCGCCGGAGTGAACCGGGGGTCGAACTGCTCCGCGGCGAGGTCGGCGGTCTCGGTGGAACCGGGCTGAACACGTGATGCGTCAGGGACTGGGGGTCCGGGTTGGCGGCGGCCAGCAGGGTGTGCGTTGACGGCTCCTGTCGGATGGAGAACGGATGTTGACGAGTGGTGTGGGTGTGCGGGGCGGCGTGCGGTGCTCGGCCTTCCGCAGTGTGGTAGGCCAGGCAGGGGCTCGCGGGACTCAGCACCGCCAGGCTTGCGCTGCCGTGGCCCGCAGGACGAAGTCCTCGAAGGTCCGCGGCGCGCGTCCCAGCACGGTGGCGACGTCGTCTGTCGTCCAGGCGGTGGTACCGCGCTCGAGCAGCACGAACATCTCGGTGAGGTGCTGGGCCTCGTCTTCGTTCCAGCCGTCGCGGACCAGCGCCGCGGTGTACTCGGCGGGGGAAATGCGCCGGTAGACGATGGGCAGTCCGGATGCCCGGGAGATCATCTCGGCTGCCTCCGCCCAGGTCAGCCCGCGTGGCCCGGTCAGCTCGTAGACGCGGCCGGCGTGCCGGCCGGGCTCGGTCAGTACCGCGGCCGCTACGTCGGCGACGTCCTCGAGGTCGATGAACGGCTCGGGGACGGCGCCCGCCGGGAGCGCCAGCTCGCCGGCGGCCAGCGGGGCGCGGAAGGGGTGCCCGTCGAAGTTCTGGGCGAAGTTCGAGGCGCGCAGGACGGTCCATTCCAGCGCCGAGCCGCGCACGGCGTCTTCGGCCGAGCGCATGTCCAGCCCGAACGGGGAGTCGCCCCAATCGTCGGCGCCGTGACCGGACAGCAGGACCAGGCTCCGCACACCGGCGGCCTCGGCCCGCGCCACGAAGTGGTGCACCGGGCCGGGCACGGGCGGGGGCACCACGTAGGCGGCGGTGATGCCCTGCAGGACCTGGTCCCAGCCGGCGGGCTGGAACCAGTCGAACGGGGTCCGGCTGGAACGGGAGGCGGCGCGCACGGGTGTGTCGCGCAGCCGCAACCGGGCGGCCACCCGCCGGCCGGTGTTGCCCGTCGCGCCGAGGACGAGAGTGATGTCGTTGCTCATGACAGTGAGTCAACGGCATGAAACCGGACGGTTCCATGGGTGACAAGCCAGATCACCTGGGTGATCGTCTGAATCGTTTAGCCTTGGCGGGTGGATGCTTTCGGTGACCTGCTGCGCGGAGTGCGGGCTCAGGGTTCGTTGTTCGGCAGCTCGACCCTGACCCCGCCCTGGGCGCTGCACTTCGTGGACGGCGCGCCGCTGACCTTGTGCACGGTCCTGTCCGGAGGTGGCTGGATCGTGCCGGAGCGCCGTCCGCCGGAGCGTCTTGGCATCGGTGAGACAGTGATCGTGCGGGGCCCGGCGCCGTTCCTCTTCGTCGACGAGGTGGGTACCCGGGCCGAACCCGTCGCGTGCGGCGCGTTCTGCTCGACGCCCGAGCAGGGCGGGACCCGGTACCGGCTCGGCTGGCACGACGCCGGTACCGGCGCAAAGGACACGACGACGCTGGTCGTCGGTGCCTATCCGGTGCGCGGCGAGATGAGCCGCAGGCTGCTGGACGCGCTGCCCGTCGTGCTGCGCGTGGGATCCGGCGGCGGGCCCGACCCCGTGTGGGACCATCTTGCCGCCGAGGTCGCCGTCGACACGCCGGGCCAGCAGGTCGTTCTCGACCGGCTGCTGGACTGGATGCTGGTGTGCGCGCTGCGCGAGTACTTCGACCGGCCCGGCGGCACTGCGCCGGGCTGGTACTCCGCCGGGCGCGACCCGGTGGTGGGCGGCGCGCTGCGCCTGCTGCACTCGGAACCGGCAGCGCCCTGGACGGTTGCCTCGCTGGCCGGCCGGACCGGGGTGTCGCGGGCCACGCTGGCGAAGCGGTTCACCGACCTGGTCGGCGAACCGCCGCTGACCTACCTCACCCGCTGGCGCATGACGCTCGCGGCGGACCTGCTGACCGAGCGCGAGACGATGACTGTCGCGGAGGTCGCCCGCGCCGTGGGCTACTCCGACGCGTTCGCGTTCAGCGCGGCGTTCAAACGAATCCGCGGCATCAGCCCCAGCGCGTACCGGCGCACCGCGACGATCCCGTCCCAGGAGCCGGCCGGCCTGCTCCCGTGACGAGATCCCGGACGTCCCCTCCCGGCCTTGCGCTGGCCGGCGAAACAGTGGCGCGACCGCTCTGCGTGTGTCCCCTCCCGGCCGGGAACAGTTGCATCGACGAACAGGCGGTCGGCAAGCACCCTGCCTGGGCCACATCCTCCACTCTGCCTGGGCCACATTCTCCACTCTGCCTGGGCCGCGTCCTCGTGTCGGGAGACCGTCCCACGTGGGCTCGCCCGCCCAGCCCGGCCGCGGATCACCCGGGTCGGGCGGACTTTCGTCTCTGCGGGCCGGCTCACCGACTGGACGGACGACTCCCTGCACCTCACCGTGAAGAGCCTCGCCCGAGGGCGCCGAGGGGTTCGTGGTCCTCCTGTGGCGTTGGCGCGTCGAGCGCACCTGGGCCGGGTGATGAAGGCGCGGCGCAACGTCCGGGGCCGTGAGCGGTTCGGGCAGGTCGGCCCGTCCCATCCGGCCTGCTCCCTGGTCGCTTTGATGGCCCGTCGCCCGGCCCGGCGCGGGCCCGGGAGGTGAGAGGACGAAGACGCCCCGGCCCGCCGCCGTCCGAGCGCAGTCCACTCTGCGACGAGGCACAGGATCGGAGGAAGGCCGCCCCGCACGTCCGCGGAACTGCGAGAACGCCGGCTGCGTTCGAGCCGCGATCGATCCGGCCGGCAGAGGACCAGCTCGCTCCGGCGCAGGCACGCTGCGGTCAGGGACGGGTTTCCCGGGGCAGGTGGCCGCCGGTACCGGCCGGCGTGAATCCTGGCGGCGTGTCTCGCGGCGGCTCCGGGTGACATGGAGGAAGCGGGGCAGGTCCAGCGCCTGGGCACTGGGCCGCCCGGTTCGGCGTGGTGGACGAACTGCCGGCCGGGCGCGTCGCGTACGTCGAGGACCTGGTAGGCGAGGGTGAGGGTGAGGGGACCGACGTCCGGGCGGCAAAGGTGTTCGGCGTCCTGGGTCTTGCCGCGCTCGGTAGGGCTGCTCCACCGGCGGGGGGGGGGGGGGGGGGGGGCGGCGGGGGGGGGGGGGGGGG
>NZ_VCNP01000029.1 GCF_006782915.1 Streptomyces calvus | reverse complement strand
CCTCAGGCGCGACAGCGACCCGCCCCGGGCCGCAGCCGGACCCACCGTCCTCAGGCGCGACAGCGACCCGCCCCGGGCCGCAGCCGGACCCACCGTCCTCAGGCGCGACAGCAACCCGCCCCGGGCCGCAGCCAGACCCACCGTCCTCAGGCGCGACAGCGACCCACCCCGGGCCGCAGCCGGACCCACCGTCCTCAGGCGCGACAGCAACCCGCCCCGGGCCGCAGCCAGACCCACCGGCCCCCAGGTGCGACAGCGACCCACCGAAGCCGCGGTCACGCGCAGGCGACCCGCCGGAGCCGCAGTGCACGCACAGAGGCCCCAGGCGCGCCGGCAACCCCCATCGGAGCCGCGGCCACACCCAGGGCCTCACACCCGGTCAGTCCCGGGTCAGTCCTTGATCTCGCAGATCGCCGCGCCGGAGGTGATCGACGCCCCCACCTCCGCGGTCAGCCCCTTGATCGTGCCCGACCGGTGCGCGTTGATGGGCTGCTCCATCTTCATGGCCTCCAGGACGACGACCAGGTCGCCCTCCTTGACCTCCTGCCCCTCCTCCACGGCGATCTTCACGATCGTGCCCTGCATCGGCGAGGCCAGCGTGTCACCGGAAGCCACCGGACCGGACTTCTTCGCCGCCCGCCGCTTCGGCTTCGCGCCCGCCGCCAGCCCCGTACGGGCCAGCGACATGCCCAGCGACACGGGCAGGGAGACCTCGAGACGCTTGCCGCCGACCTCGACGACGACCGTCTCCCGGCCGGCCTCCTCCTCCGCCTCCGTGTCCACGGCCGCGGCGAACGGCTTGATGTCGTTGACGAACTCCGTCTCGATCCACCGCGTGTGCACCGTGAACGGCTCGCTCGACCCGCCGAGTTCCGGAGCGAACGCCGGGTCCTTCACCACCGCGCGGTGGAACGGGATCGCCGTGGCCATCCCCTCGACCTGGAACTCCGCCAGCGCACGCGCCGCCCGCTCCAGGGCCTCCTTGCGGGTGCGCCCGGTGACGATCAGCTTCGCCAGCAGCGAGTCCCACGCGGGACCGATCACGCTGCCCGACTCCACGCCCGCGTCCAGCCGCACACCCGGCCCCGACGGCGCGTCGAACCTGGTCACCGTGCCCGGCGCGGGCAGGAAGTTCCGTCCCGGGTCCTCACCGTTGATGCGGAACTCGAACGAGTGACCCCGGAGCACCGGGTCGTCGTACCCCAGCTCCTCGCCGTCCGCGATGCGGAACATCTCCCGCACCAGGTCGATGCCCGCGACCTCCTCGGTCACCGGGTGCTCCACCTGCAGACGCGTGTTGACCTCCAGGAAGGAGATCGTCCCGTCCAGGCCGACGAGGAACTCGACGGTGCCGGCACCGACGTAGCCGGCCTCCTTCAGGATGGCCTTCGACGCCCGGTACAGCTCGGCGACCTGCGCCTCGGAGAGGAACGGCGCCGGGGCCTCCTCGACCAGCTTCTGGTGCCGCCGCTGCAGCGAGCAGTCACGGGTGGAGACGACGACCACGTTGCCGTGCTGGTCCGCCAGGCACTGGGTCTCCACGTGCCGAGGCTTGTCCAGGTAACGCTCGACGAAGCACTCGCCGCGCCCGAAGGCGGCGACGGCCTCACGCACCGCCGAGTCGTACAGCTCCGGCACCTCTTCCAGCGTCCGGGCCACCTTCAGGCCACGGCCGCCACCACCGAACGCCGCCTTGATGGCGATCGGCAGGCCGTGCTCCTTGGCGAAGGCGACGACCTCGTCGGCACCGCTCACCGGGTCGGGCGTACCGGCCACCAGTGGCGCACCGGCGCGCTGGGCGATGTGCCGGGCGGCGACCTTGTCGCCGAGGTCGCGGATGGCCTGCGGCGGCGGGCCGATCCAGATCAGGCCCGCGTCCAGCACCGCCTGCGCGAACTCGGCGTTCTCGGAGAGGAAGCCGTAGCCGGGGTGGACGGCGTCGGCGCCCGACTCACGCGCGGCCTTCAGCACCTTCTCCATGTCGAGGTAACTGGTGGCCGGAGTGTCACCGCCCAGAGCGAACGCCTCATCCGCCGCGCGGACATGCAGAGCGTCCCGGTCCGGGTCGGCGTAAACGGCAACGCTCGCGATTCCGGCATCCCGGCAGGCCCGGGCCACGCGGACAGCGATTTCGCCACGGTTGGCGATGAGCACCTTGCGCACGATTGAGGCTCCCTCCTTGAAACAAGCCGAGTTTAGGGACTGCCGACACGGCACTTCGACCCGTCCCCTCTGGTGAGCTTGCCCACACGGAGCGTGATACGAGGCTTGCTCGACCCGGGAAATCCCTTGTCGTACCTGGGTACGCAGGACTCCTCCGGGAAACCCTAGCCGCCCCATGTGGTCAAGGTCTCTGTGAGAGCGTGCTGCGGCCCACTCCGTTTCTTTGTGGAGTCCCTACGAATGGCCCAATGATTCTTTGCCGTCCGCAGGCCCCTTGTCCCCAGGTTTACCCGTTAGTAGCGTTCGCGTCGGCCCGAACATACTCGGGGTAACCACAGTCGTGCTCGGAAGTGGGTGGGGACCGGTGGTGCGCAGACCGGTGGCTTGGGTGCTGGCGCTGGTGCTCTTCGCGGAGGCGCTCGGCGTCGCGGCGCTGAACTGGTTCCTGGGCACGGTCGTCGACCGGCAGGACATGTCGCTGGCCGGCCTCGACCCGCACCTGATGTCCGTGTCCTCGAAGATCGGCGGGATCGTCTTCGGGCTCTACTTCGCCCTGTGCGGCCTGGTGGCCCTGCTCGTCGCCCTGCGGGACCGGGCGCCGGCCGGCCTCGGCCGGGTGCTGCTGGTCAGCGCCGCGGTGGTGCACGGGCTGCTGGGCGCGTTCGTGTGGGGGCTGGTCGGCCGGGCCGCGTTCCTGTTCATGGTGGCGGTGCTGGGGCTCGTCGTCCTGCTGCTGGTGACGTACGACGGCCGCTCCGACGAGCCGGCCGGGCCCGCCGGCACCGCGCCCGAGGGCGGCCCCGGCGGCGACGGCTCCCCGCTCACGCCTCCCGCGGCGCCCACAGCTCCGTGATGCCCACGCCCAGCTCGGCCAGCAGCCGGCGGACCAGGGGCAGGCTGATGCCGATGACGTTGCCGTGGTCGCCGTCGATGCCGTCGATGAACGGGGCCGAACGGCCGTCCAGGGTGAACGCCCCGGCGACATGGAGGGGTTCACCCGAGGAGACGTACGCGGCGACCTCCTCGTCGGTGGGGTCGCCGAAGCGGACGACCGTGGAGGCGGTGGCGGAGGCGTAGCGGCCGCTGACGGTGTCGTAGACGCAGTGGCCGGTCTGCAGCGTGCCCGCGCGGCCGCGCATGGCCTTCCAGCGTGCGGTGGCCTCCGCGGCGTCCGCGGGCTTGCCGAGGGCCTGGCCGTCCAGTTCCAGGACCGAGTCGCAGCCGATCACCAGCGCGCCCTTCACCTCGGGCTTGGCGGCGACCACGGAGGCCTTGGCCTCGGCGAGCGCGAGCGCCAGTTCGGCGGGCGTGGGAGCGGTGACGGCGTCCTCGTCGACCCCGCTGACGATCACCTCGGGATCGAGGCCCGCCTGGCGGAGCAGTCCGAGCCGGGCGGGGGACTGGGAGGCGAGCACGAGTCGGCGGCGCGGCTGATCTGTCATGCGGTCAGCGTATCGACGTCGCCCGGATGCCTCACCTCTCACCTCACGCCGATCACCAGCATCGAGAGCACCATGGCCAGTGCCACGAGAACGCCGAGCCGCCGCAGCTTCTCCTGCATGTCCCGCAGTTCCTCGGGCGGCTCGTTCTCGGGGTCGGACCACAGCATGCCCCCAGCCTGCGGCCGGGCCGGGGCACGGTGCCTGAGTACGGGTACTCAACTTGGGGCGCGGGTGTGCGGCGGCCGGGGCGCGGGTGTGCGGCGCCGCGGGGCCGCGGGGCCGCGCGGCGGGCCCGGTCCCGCGCCCCTTGAGGCGGTCAGCCCGGCCAGTACGTGCGGCTCCAGGACGCCGGCCCCGGCTGGGGCAGGCGGTGGGCGGCGATGCGGGACGGGTCGGACCAGGCGTCACGGGGAGCGGGCGCGCCGGACGGCACGGCGGACGCCGCCGCGGCGCGTGCGCGAACCACCGCCAGTGCGGCGGCCAGCTCCTCCGGGGTCGGGTTGCCCCTTACGACCTTGATCACAGCGGCTCCTTACGGGTCCTCTCAGGGCCTTGCACGGGTTCACCGGGGTGCTTCGGCCCCTTGCACGGGTGGCAGGTCCTACAGGGGGATGTTGCCGTGCTTCTTCGGAGGCAGGGATTCCCGCTTGGTGCGCAGCTGACGCAGGCCCCGGACGATGTGCCGGCGGGTGTCCGACGGCATGATCACGGCGTCGACGTAGCCGCGCTCGGCCGCGACGTACGGGTTGAGGAGCGTGTCCTCGTACTCGCGCATCAGCCGGGCGCGGGTCTCCTCGGGATCGTCCGACTCGGCGATGGTGCGGCGGTGCAGGATGTTGACGGCACCCTGCGCGCCCATCACCGCGATCTGGGCCGTCGGCCAGGCCAGGTTGAGGTCGGCGCCCAGGTGCTTGGAGCCCATCACGTCGTAGGCGCCGCCGAAGGCCTTGCGGGTGATGACGGTGATCAGCGGGACGGTCGCCTCGGCGTAGGCGTAGATCAGCTTGGCGCCGCGGCGGATGATGCCGTCGTGCTCCTGGTCCACGCCGGGCAGGAAGCCGGGGACGTCGACGAAGGTGATCACCGGGACGTTGAAGGCGTCGCAGGTGCGGACGAAGCGGGCCGCCTTCTCGGACGCGGTGATGTCCAGACAGCCGGCGAACTGCATCGGCTGGTTGGCGACGATGCCGACCGGGCGGCCCTCGACCCGGCCGAAGCCGGTGAGGATGTTCGGCGCGAACAGCGGCTGCGTCTCGAAGAACTCGCCGTCGTCGAGGACGTGCTCGATGACGGTGTGCATGTCGTACGGCTGGTTCGCCGAGTCCGGGACGATCGTGTCGAGCTCGCGGTCCTCGTCGGTGACCGTCAGGTCCGCCTCCTCCGGGAAGACCGGAGGCTCGGAGAGGTTGTTGGAGGGCAGGTACGACAGGAGCTGCTTGACGTACTCGATGGCGTCCTTCTCGTCGCCGGCCATGTGGTGGGCCACGCCCGAGGCGGTGTTGTGCGTGCGGGCGCCGCCGAGCTCCTCGAAGCCGACGTCCTCACCGGTGACCGTCTTGATGACGTCCGGGCCGGTGATGAACATGTGGGACGTCTGGTCGACCATGATCGTGAAGTCGGTGATGGCGGGCGAGTAGACCGCGCCGCCCGCGCAGGGGCCGACGACCAGGCTGATCTGCGGGATCACGCCGGAGGCGTGGGTGTTGCGGCGGAAGATCTCGCCGTACGCGCCCAGCGAGGCCACGCCCTCCTGGATGCGGGCCCCGCCGGAGTCGTTGATGCCGATGACCGGGCAGCCGGTCTTCAGCGCGAAGTCCATGACCTTGACGATCTTCTGGCCGTAGACCTCGCCGAGAGCCCCGCCGAAGACGGTGAAGTCCTGCGAGAACACGGCGACCGGGCGGCCGTCGACGGTGCCGTAGCCGGTGACGACGCCGTCACCGTAGGGGCGGTTGGCGTCGAGGCCGAAGTTGGTGGAGCGGTGCCGGGCGAACTCGTCCAGTTCGACGAAGGAACCCTCGTCGAGCAGAAGATCGATCCGCTCACGAGCCGTCAGCTTGCCCTTGGCGTGCTGCTTTTCGACGGCGCGTGCGGAGCCGGCGTGCGTCGCCTCTTCGATACGACGCTGGAGATCCGCGAGCTTGCCCGCGGTGGTGTGGATGTCAGGCTGCTGCTCTTCCGGCTCGGACATCGGGATGCGGCTCCCTGCCTGCTCAAAAGGGGGGACGGTTACTCATCCGTAGCGTAGTGGGGGGCCTCCGCTTCGGCAGTGCGGCGTTTCCCACACCTAGGGTGGCTTGCATGACGCCGCGAGATGCATCAGAGCCGTACGGGAACCGCTGGTCCGACCTGGAGCGCCCGCCGCTCAACGTGAACGCGTTGCGGCGGGGGCTGGTGCGGCAGGGGTCGCTGTGGTCGCAGGTGGACGTGGTGCAGCGGACCGGGTCCACGAACTCCGACCTGGTGGCGCGGGCCGTCTCCGGGGCGGCGGCCGAGGGGGCCGTGCTCGTCGCCGAGGAGCAGACCGCCGGGCGGGGGCGGCTCGACCGGCAGTGGAGCGCGCCCGCCCGGTCCGGGCTGTTCTTCTCGGTGCTGCTGACGCCCCGGGAAGTGCCGGTGGACCGGTGGGGGTGGCTGCCGTTGCTGACGGGCGTCGCGGTGGCCACCGGGCTGTCCCGGGCGGCCGGCGTCGACACGGCGCTGAAATGGCCCAACGACGTGCTGGTGACGGTGGGCGGAGAGGAACGCAAGGCCGGCGGGATCCTCGCGGAGGGCGCAGGTGAGGGCGCGGTCGTGGTCGGCGTCGGCGTGAACGTGAGCCTGCGCGCGGAGGAGCTGCCGGTGCCGACGGCGGGGTCGCTGGCGTTGGCCGGCGCGGTGAGCACGGACCGGGATCCGCTGCTGCGAGGGGTGCTGCGGGCGCTGGAGGAGTGGTACGGGCGGTGGCGGGCCGCCGGTGGGGACGCGGGGGCGTGCGGGCTGCAGGAGACGTACGCGGCGGGGTGCGCGACGCTCGGGCGGGTGGTGCGGGCCGAGCTGCCGGGGGACAAGGCGCTGGTGGGGGAGGCGGTCGCGGTGGACGGGGACGGGCGGCTGGTGCTGGCGACGCGGGAAGGGGTGCAGGAGCCGGTGGGGGCGGGGGACATCGTGCATCTGCGGCCGGCTGGGTGACGGGGTGGTGGGGGTGTGTTGCGGGGGTGCGGGCGTGCAGGGGTGCGGGGGTGCAGGGGTGCGGGGGTGTGGCGGTGGGGCCTGCGGCTCTATGTGGGGGCGGTGGGTGTGTGAGGGCGGCGGGTGTCTGCGGGGCGGTGGGTGTCTGAGGGGTGGGTGTCTGAGGGGTGGTGGGGTGCGCGTAGCGCCGGTGGGTGGGTCGGGGCCGGGGCGGGGGTGTCCGTCCTCGGACTGGCGCGCAATCGGTCGGTTGGGAAGGGGGAGGGTGTGGACGCGCCAGCCACTGCGGGCGAACACCCCCGCCCCGTCCCCTCCGCGCCGTACGCGCCCGTCGTCCCTGTCGCCACTGCGGGCGGTCGTGCGGCTGGGGCGGCGGACCGTGAGCGCCGGGCTGCGTCGGCACCGGCTGCCGGGCGGCCGGCTCACCCCCGGCCCAACCTGACGGAGTGAGCTGGCGCACACCTGCCGTAGAGTTGTGGCCGGTCGATACATGGCCGTGGCAGATCGGAAGGGCAGCAACGCGTGACCGTCGACGACTCGGGTTCCGGTGCGGACGCGCAGGGCGCCGGCGAGGATCCGCTTGCTCTGCGCCTCGAGCAGCTCATCCTCGGCGCCGAGCGCCGTTACACGCCGTTCCAGGCCGCCCGCAGCGCCGGTGTCACCATGGAACTGGCCACGCGGTTCTGGCGGGCCATGGGCTTCGCCGACGTCGGCCAGGCCAAGGCCCTGACCGAGGCGGACGTCCTGGCGCTGCGCCGGCTGGCCGGTCTGGTCGAGGCGGGGCTGCTGAGCGAGGCCATGGCGGTGCAGGTGGCGCGGTCCACCGGGCAGACCACGGCGCGGCTGGCCGAATGGCAGATCGACTCGTTCCTGGAAGGGCTGACCGAGCCGCCCGAGCCCGGGATGACGCGTACCGAGGTGACCTATCCGATCGTCGAGCTGCTCCTGCCCGAGCTGGAGGAGTTCCTCGTGTACGTCTGGCGGCGGCAGCTGGCCGCCTCGGCGGGGCGGGTGGTGCAGGGCGCCGACGACGAGGAGATGGTCGACCGGCGGCTGGCCGTCGCCTTCGCGGACCTCGTCGGATTCACGCGGCTGACCCGGCGGATGGAGGAGGAGGAGCTCGGCGAGCTGGTCGAGGCCTTCGAGACCACGGCCGCCGACCTGGTGGCCGCGCGGGGCGGGCGGCTGATCAAGACGCTGGGCGACGAGGTGCTCTACGCCGCCGACGACGCGGGGACGGCCGCCGAGATCGCCGTCCGGCTGATCGAGACCATGGCGAACGACGAGACCATGCCGGAACTGCGGGTCGGCATGGCCTTCGGCACGGTGACCACCCGGATGGGCGACGTCTTCGGTACGACCGTGAACCTGGCCTCCCGGCTGACCTCCATAGCTCCCCGGGACGCCGTGCTCGTCGACACCGCGTTCGCCGAGGAGCTGATCCGCACCGGTGACGCGCCAGCCTCCGAGGCGGCGGCGGCCGAGGCGGTGGCCGCCGCGGAGAAGGAGGGCGAGGAGCCGCCGGCGTACCGGTTCGCGCTCCAGCCGATGTGGCAGCGGCCGGTGCGTGGTCTCGGCGTGGTGGAGCCCTGGCTGCTCACTCGCCGCAACGGCGCTTCCGCCTGATCAGTACGGCCCGTCGCCGCCGATGCAGAGGCCGATGATCGGCACGCAGAGACCCGGGTCGGGAGTCGGCGTGGGAGTCGGTGTGGGGGTCGGGGCCGGTTCGGGTGTGCGGGCCGGTTCTGTGGTGGGCGGTGGGGTGGCGGCCGGTGTGTGCGGGGGTGTCGGGGCCGGGGGTGTGTTCACCGTGACCGGGACGGTGGTGGGGATGTCCTCCGGGGCCGGTGGTGGCGTCCGGGTGGGCAGCGGGACCGGGTTGGCTTCGCCCAGTGCCGTGGGGGAGGTCGGGTCGGCGTGCGTGCGGGGTGCGGGCGCGTCGGTCGTGAAGGTGGCGACGGGGGCCGGCTCCTCCGCGTGAGGGGTGGAGCGGGCGCCCGCCTCGATGCTCGGGCCGCCGTCCGGAGCGGCGGTCAGCCGGACCAGGGCGACCGCGCCGGCCGCCAGGGCCAGGCCGCCCGCGGCCAGCAGTGCCTTGCGGGGGCGGGGCTTGCGGTGGCGGCCCCGCGAAGGCGTGCCGCTCGGCGGTCTGTCGGCCTGTGTCTGCATCGCGCATCCCTCCCCTGGCGTGCGCGCCCCCTACGCGCCGCGGTGTGCGCACGCTATGCGCTTCCCCCGGGAAGGAGGCCGGAGACGGCGCGATGTCACTCGAACGGGTGGGCGGGGGGTGACGGGGGAACCCTGCGTGCGCTCTTTTCCCCGCGGGCGGTCGGCTGCGATGATCGGAGCGATTGCATGTTAACCCGCGTTAACCGGAGGGTGTCATGAGTGAGGAACGGTTCGGGGAGTTCGTGCTGGTGCGGCGGCACGAGCGGGGGCATGTCGCGGAGCTCGTCCTCGACCGGCCCAAGGCCATGAACGCCGTGTCGACCGAGATGGCCCGCTCCGTCGCCGGTGCCTGTGCGGCGCTGGGGGAGGACCGGGAGGTGCGGGTGGTGGTGCTGAGCTCCTCGCACGAGCGGGCGTTCTGCGTGGGGGCCGACCTCAAGGAGCGCAATGCGTTCAGTGACGCCGATCTGGTGCGGCAGCGGCCCGTGGCGCGCGCCGCGTACACCGGAGTGCTGGAGCTGCCGGTGCCCACGATCGCCGCGGTGCACGGATTCGCCCTGGGCGGCGGCTTCGAGCTGGCGCTGTCGTGCGACGTGATCGTGGCCGACCGTACGGCGGTCATGGGGCTGCCCGAGGTGTCCGTCGGCGTGATCCCGGGCGGTGGCGGTACGCAGCTGCTGCCCCGGAGGGTGGGCGCGGCGCGGGCCGCGGAGCTGATCTTCACCGCGCGGCGGGTGGAGGCCGCCGAGGCCCGGGAGCTGGGGCTCGTCGACGAGCTGGTGGACGAGGGGCGGGACCGTGAGGAGGCCCTGGCCATGGCGGCCCGGATCGCCGCCAACTCCCCGGTCGGCCTGCGCGCGGCCAAGCGGGCGCTGCGGCTCGGGCACGGGCTGGATCTGGCCGCCGGGCTGGAGGTGGAGGACGCGGCCTGGCGGTCGGTGGCGTTCTCCGGTGACCGGGCGGAGGGCGTCGCCGCCTTCAACGAGAAGCGCAAGCCGGAGTGGCCCGGGGAGTAGCGGAGCCGTCTCCGTTCGATATCTCGATGTCCCGATTAGCGGTAATTCTCCCTAATCTGGGGGGATGGGTGACGAGAGCCGGCTGGCGGCCGTGGTGGCGCTGGCTCAGGGCATGGCCGCCGCGCACAGTTCGCGGGAGGCGTGGCGGGCCGCGGCCGTCGGGGCCTGCCGGGCCCTGGGCGGCAGCTTCGCGGCGCTGTCGGTGTGGGAGCGGGAGCTCGGACGGCTGCGGGTGCTGGTCAACGTCGGCGAGCTGGCCGAGGGCGAGGAGGAGTTCCCGGACGACGAGTCCTACCCGGTGCACCAGTTCGCCGAGATCACCGAGTTCCTGCACGAGCAGTGGGCCGGCGGGGGCGAGCCCGACGCCTGGGTGGAGACCGCCGAGGGACGCGCGGCGGGCCGGCCCGGGTACTGCCACCAGCGGGTCGCGGCGCTGCGGCGGCGCAGGCGCGGGTGCTGTGTCGTCGCCCCGGTCGTGCTGCACGGGCGGGCCTGGGGCGAGCTGTACGTGGCCCGGCCGACCGGTGCGCCCGTCTTCGGGCGGGGCGACGCCGACTTCGCGACGGTGCTGGCCGCCGTCGTGGCCGCCGGGATCGCGCAGACCGAGCGGCTGGAGGAGGCCCGGCGGCTGGCCTACACGGACGCGCTGACCGGGCTGGCCAACCGGCGGGCCGTGGACGCGCGGCTCGACGAGGCGGTCGAGCGGCATCGCACGGACGGGGCCGTCGTCAGCCTGGTGGTGTGCGACCTGAACGGGCTCAAGCGGGTCAACGACACGCTGGGGCATGCCGTCGGCGACCGGCTCCTGGAGCGGTTCGGCACCGTGCTGTCGCTGTGCGGGGCCATGCTGCCGGGCGCCCTGGCGGCGCGGCTGGGCGGCGACGAGTTCTGTCTGCTGGCGGTGGGGCCGCCCGCGGACGAGGTGGTCAAGACGGCCGACGAGGTGTGCCGCCGGGCCGTGGAGCTGGGCATCGGCGACGGCGTCGCCTGCGGGGTGGCGTCCACCGAGGACCCCATCGGACCGGTGCGCTCCGCCCGGCGGCTGTTCCGGCTGGCCGACGCGGCGCAGTACCGGGCCAAGGCCGAGCGGGCCGCGCATCCGGTGGTGGCCGGGCGGGAGGCCCCGGACGACCCCGTGGTGCGGCTGGCGGACGAGCCGGCTCCGGTGTCGGGCGGGGAGCGGCGCCGGTTCCGCGGGCGGCACTCGCCGGACGAGGGGCAGGTGTGACGTACCGGTAAGGGGTGGACCCCCGCCCCAGGGGTGACATCAGGGAATTCACTGCGTACGCTCCTGAATATGGATATGCACACTGTGGTGGTGGGGACGTCCGGCGTGACCGCGTCCGACGTGCTCGCCGTGGCGCGTGGCGGTGCCCGCATCGAACTGTCCGATCAGGCCGTGGCCGCCCTCGCGGCGTCCCGCGAGATCGTGGACGCCCTGGCGGCCAAGCCGGACCCCGTCTACGGCGTGAGCACCGGCTTCGGCGCCCTGGCGACCCGGCACATCAGCCCGGAGCTGCGCGCCCGGCTGCAGCGCAACATCGTCCGCTCGCACGCCGCCGGCATGGGCCCCCGGGTGGAGCGGGAAGTCGTCCGGGCCCTGATGTTCCTGCGGCTGAAGACCGTCTGCTCCGGGCGCACCGGCGTCCGGCCGGAGGTCGCGCAGACCATGGCCGACGTCCTCAACGCCGGGATCACCCCGGTCGTGCACGAGTACGGCTCGCTCGGCTGCTCCGGCGACCTGGCCCCGCTCTCCCACTGTGCGCTCACCCTGATGGGCGAGGGCGAGGCGGAGGGGCCCGACGGCAGTGTGCGGCCGGCCGGCGAACTGCTCGCCGAGCACGGCATCGAGCCCGTCGAACTGCGCGAGAAGGAAGGGCTCGCCCTCCTCAACGGCACCGACGGCATGCTCGGCATGCTGATCATGGCCCTGGCCGACCTGGACGTCCTGTACAAGTCCGCCGACGTCACGGCCGCACTGACCCTGGAGGCGCTGCTCGGCACCGACAAGGTGCTCGCGCCGGAACTGCACGCCATCCGCCCGCACCCGGGACAGGCCGCCAGCGCCGCCAACATGCTGGCGGTACTGAAGGGTTCGGGACTGACGGGCCATCACCAGGGCGACGCCCCGCGGGTCCAGGACGCCTACTCGGTGCGCTGCGCCCCGCAGGTCGCCGGTGCCGGACGCGACACGCTGGCCCACGCCCGGCTGGTCGCCGAGCGGGAACTGGCCGCCGCCGTCGACAACCCGGTGGTGCTGCCGGACGGCCGGGTGGAGTCCAACGGCAACTTCCACGGTGCGCCGGTGGCGTACGTGCTGGATTTCCTCGCGGTCGCCGTCGCCGACCTCGGCTCGATCGCCGAGCGGCGCACCGACCGGCTGCTGGACAAGAACCGCAGCCACGGCCTGCCGCCGTTCCTCGCCGACGACGCCGGCGTCGACTCCGGGCTGATGATCGCCCAGTACACCCAGGCCGCCCTGGTCAGTGAGCTGAAGCGGCTGGCCGTACCGGCGTCGGCGGACTCGATCCCGTCCTCCGCGATGCAGGAGGACCACGTCTCCATGGGCTGGTCGGCGGCGCGCAAGCTGCGGACGGCCGTCGACAACCTGGCCCGGGTGATCGCGATCGAACTGTACGCCGCGGGCCGCGCGGTGGAGTTGCGTGAGGGCCTGACCCCGGCGCCCGCCACCCGGGCCGTCGTCGAGGCCGCGCGGGAGGCGGGTGTGGCGGGTCCCGGACCGGACCGCCACCTGGCCCCGGACCTCGCCGCGGCGGAGGCGTTCGTACGGGACGGGCGGCTGGTCGCCGCCGCGGAGACGGTCACCGGACCACTGAACTGACCGGTTCCGGGGCCCGGCTCCGGACGCCCGCCGACCAGGCACCGGTGCCCCGCGGACGTGTCCGCGGGGCACCGGGCGGTCAGATCGGGCCGAGGCGTTCCCGGCGCACCGAGTAGACGACGAACCCGGCGCCGAGCGCCAGGAAGGTCGTGCCGCCGACGACGTACGGCGTGCTGTCGAAGCTGCCGGTGTCCGCGAGACGAACGTCCTGGACGGTGCCGTCCACGGTCGTCGACGTGCTGTTCGACATCACTCTTGCCTGCTCCGTGACCTGCGGAGCCGGACTCACCGAGGCTGTGTCTCCCACCGAGGTCGCGTTCGCGGACGGAACGAACCACAGGGCGCACAGCAGGGTGCCCGCGGCGGTGGCGGTCAGCAGCGGACGGAGCGCGGATGACACGGAATATCGATCCCCTTGTGGCGCTGGCGAATTGGCCGTGTGGGGCGATGTTAGTGAAAGGCGCGGGTCACAGGAAAGTCACGGGAGGGCGGGGCCGTACGCTCCGGGCATGAGCACTCCGAAGACATCACGTTTTGTACGCCTTCGCGTGGAGCTCGTCCTCGAAGTGGAGGACGGGGACGCGGTGACCGAGGCCGCGTTGCGCAGGATCACGGACGACGGCGATATGCCGGCCGCGGAACGGGTACACGCCAAGAGCGCGGTGACGGAGGACGCGGCGGAGGCGCTCGCCTACCTCGTGGACCCGTTCACCGTGGTCGGCGAGGTGCCGGGGGTGGAGCTGCTGCAGGCCTCCTGGAGCGGTGAGCAGATCGACTACGACCCGGACTCGCCGGAGTGGGACCTCGACGAGGACGAGGACGAGGACGGCGAAGGCGAGGACGGCGAGGGCGAGGACGACCACCGTGTCGAGGGCGCCGAGGACGGCGCGGGCAGGGTCGGCTGAGGCGGTCCGGGAAATCGGTGACCCCGGGCGGCAACCGCGGCCCGGGGTCCCGGCGTCTCAAGCGGGGCGCCGACCGACGTCCACCCCGTCCTCCGTCCTCCTCGTGCTTCCCGGGGGACGTGGTGAGCCCCACACCCGCGGGCCATGGGGAACCGGATCAACCGGTCGTAGCGTTGAAGGTTGTGGACGAGGTCTTCGGCTTCGGGCCGAGAACTCGTGGGGATGGGATTCGGCGACGATGGAGAAGCGTGTGATGACGGACGGTAAGCGGCGCAGGGGTATGGCGGCCGCGTCCGCTCTGCTCGGCGGAGTGCTGGTGCTCTCGGCCTGTTCCGGCGGTGACGAGAGCGCCGCCGACAGCGGCAACGGCACCTCGCAGGCACAGGTCGACGAGGCGGCGGCCAAGAAGTCCTCCGAGGCGCAGATCAAGATCACGCCCAAGGACGGCTCGAACAACGCCTCCATCAACAACTCCGCCGCCGTCACGGTGAGCAAGGGCACGCTCACCGAGGTGAAGATGACCACCACCGACGGCACCGCCGTCGAGGGTGAGATATCCGCCGACAAGAAGAGCTGGAAGCCCAGCGTCCAGCTGGAGCGGGCCACCACGTACCGGGTGACGGCGACCGCCGAGGACTCCGAGGGCCGCGCCGCCCACGAGAACGCCTCGTTCACCACGGTCGCCCCGGACAACAGCTTCATCGGCACCTTCACCCCGGACGACGGCACCACCGTCGGCGTCGGCATGCCGGTGTCGCTCAACTTCGACAAGGCGATCACCAACAAGGCAGAGGTGCAGAAGGGGATCACCGTCTCCACCACCAGCGGCCAGGAGGTCGCCTGCCACTGGTTCAACGCCAACCGCATGGACTGCCGGCCGGACGACTACTGGCAGGAGGGGTCCACCGTCACGCTGAAGCTGGCGCTCGACGGGGTCGAGGGCGCCGAGGGCGTCTACGGCGTCCAGCAGAAGACGGTCACCTTCAAGATCGGCCGCAACCAGGTCTCCTACGTCGACGCCAAGACCAAGCAGATGAAGGTCACGCAGGACGGCAAGACCATCCGCACCATCCCGATCTCCGCCGGGTCGCCCGACAACAAGACGTACGAGGGCCAGATGGTGATCTCCGAGAAGTTCAAGGAGACCCGGATGAACGGCGCGACGGTCGGCTTCACCGACGACGACGGCAAGGGCGAGTACGACATCAAGGACGTGCCGCACGCCATGCGTCTGAGCACCTCCGGCACCTTCATCCACGGCAACTACTGGGGCGCCAAGTCCATCTTCGGCAGCGCCAACACCAGCCACGGCTGCGTGGGCCTGGCCGACACCAAGGGCGCCAACGACCCGAACACGCCCGGCGCCTGGTTCTACAACAACTCGATCGTCGGTGACGTGGTCGTCGTCCAGAACACCGGTGACAAGACCATCGCCCCGGACAACGGCCTCAACGGCTGGAACATGAGCTGGGAGCAGTGGAAGGCGGGCTCGGCGGTCTGACGCCTCCCGGCCCCGCAGAGAACCTCACCCACCGCACCGAAGCCGCCGTCCGCTCCCTGCAGGAGCGGGCGGCGGCTTTCGTCGTTCCCGCGGCGCCGGTTGCGCGGCCGGCCCACGCGGCGTCGACGGAAGAACCGCGCGCCGCGTGTGGCGGCGCCGTCCGCACGAGGCGGACCGCGGTGCCGGAGGACGCACGGCCCCGACTGTCCGCCGAGTCCCAACCGCGCGGTTTCGTAACGGAGTTACGGCAGCCGGGTTACAGCAACCCGTCGACTTCCGCACCTTTCGCCCGGACCGTCCAAATGCCCTTGAGGCACTTGATCACCCCTCGGCATACTGCGTGATCCGGGGGGTGCGCACACGCGTACGAGACCACCCCCGGCCGGGTGATGCTTCTTCGCCCGGCGACTTCGCTAGGGGGAACCTTGCGCAGACAAGTGAAAAGAGCGTGCGCGGCCACGGTCGCCACGGCGGCTGCCGTGGCGCTCGCGGCGGGCATGGCCGTTCCGGCGGCGGCGGACGGGGGGCGCACGACCGCCGGGGCGCAGACGTCCTCGAAGGCGTCCGCGCTCAAGGCCAAGCACCACATCACGCTGATCACCGGTGACCGGGTCGCCGTGGACGCCAAGGGCCGTGTGGTCGGCCTGGACCGGGCGAAGGGCCGGGAGGACGTACCCTTCCAGGTCCGCCGGGCCGACGGGCACACGTTCGTGGTGCCGGTGGACGCCGCCCGGCTGATCGCGAGCGGCAAGCTGGACGAGCGGCTCTTCGACATCACCGAACTCAACAAGGCCACGACCCGCGGCTCGCAGAAGCGGGGCCTGAAGGTCATCGTCGGCTACAAGGGCAGCGCGGCCGGGGCCAAGGCCGAGGTGCGCGACGCGGGCACGCTCCGCCGGACCCTGAAGTCCCTGAACGCGGACGCCGTGCAGACCCCGCACGAGGACGCGCCCGAGCTGTGGGACGCCGTCACCAACGGCGACCGGACCGCCTCCGGTGTCGCCCACGTCTGGCTCGACGGGGTCCGCAAGGCCAGCCTCGACACCTCCGTCGGACAGATCGGCACCCCCAAGGCGTGGGAAGCCGGCTACGACGGCAAGGGCGTCACCATCGCCGTGCTGGACACCGGTGTCGACGCCACCCACCCGGACCTCAAGGGCCAGGTGACCGCGTCGAAGAACTTCACCTCCGCGTCCGGCACCGGCGACGTGGTCGGCCACGGCACCCACGTCGCGTCCATCGCGGCCGGTACGGGCGCCAAGTCGGGCGGGAAGTACAAGGGCGTCGCGCCCGGCGCGAAGGTCCTCAACGGCAAGGTCCTCGACGACTCCGGCTTCGGTGACGACTCCGGCATCCTGGCCGGCATGGAGTGGGCGGCCGCGCAGGGCGCCGACGTCGTCAACATGAGCCTGGGCGGCATGGACACCGCCGAGGTGGACCCGCTGGAGGCGGCGGTCAACAAGCTGTCCGCCGAGAAGGGCGTGCTGTTCGCCATCGCGGCCGGCAACGACGGCCCGCAGTCGATCGGTTCGCCGGGCAGCGCGGACGCCGCGCTCACCGTCGGCGCCGTCGACGACAAGGACGCGCTCGCCGACTTCTCCTCCACCGGCCCCCGCCTCGGCGACGGCGCCATCAAGCCGGACGTCACCGCGCCCGGCGTGGACATCACCGCGGCCTCCGCCAAGGGCAACGACATAGCCAAGGAGGTCGGCGAGAAGCCGGCCGGCTACATGACCATCTCCGGTACGTCGATGGCGACCCCGCACGTGGCGGGCGCGGCGGCGATCCTGAAGCAGCAGCACCCGGAGTGGACGTACGCGGAGCTGAAGGGCGCCCTCACCGGCTCCACCAAGGGCGGCAAGTACACGCCGTTCGAGCAGGGTTCGGGCCGCATCCAGGTCGACAAGGCCGTCAAGCAGACGGTGATCGCCGACCCGGTGTCGCTGAGCTTCGGTGTGCAGCAGTGGCCGCACACCGACGACAAGCCGGTCACCAAGCAGCTCACCTACCGCAACCTCGGCACCGAGGACGTCACGCTGAAGCTGGCGTCGACCGCCACCGACCCCAAGGGCAAGGCGGCCCCGGCCGGCTTCTTCAAGCTCGGTGCCACCACGGTCACCGTCCCGGCGGGCGGCAAGGCCTCCGTGGACCTCACCGTGGACACCCGGCTCGGCGGCACCGTCGACGGCGCGTACTCCGCGTACGTGGTCGCCACCGGCGGCGGGCAGAGCGTGCGCACGGCCGCCGCGGTGCAGCGCGAGGTCGAGTCGTACGACGTGACGCTGAAGTTCCTGGACCGCGCGGGCCAGGCGGCCGGCAACTACGTCGCGAATCTCTCCGGCGTCTCCGGGCTCGCCGCCGGCAAGTGGTACCAGCCCTACGACTCCGACGGCACCGTCACCGTCCGGGTGCCCAAGGGCGGTTACATCCTGGACACCGGCATCCTCGTCGGCTCCGACCCGGAGCAGTACCAGGGCGCGGACTGGCTGGCCCAGCCGAAGCTGAACGTCACCAAGAACACGACGGTCACGCTGGACGCCCGCAAGGCCAAGCCGGTGAACATCACCGTGCCGGCCAAGGGCGTCAAGCCGGAGTTCGCCTCGGCCGACTACACCGTCGAGACGAAGAACACCGCGCAGGCCTTCGGCTGGTGGCTGGAGTCGTACACCAACTTCCGCTCCGCCCACCTCGGTCCGCAGATCACCGACGGCTCGCTGAGCCAGCAGTGGGACGCCCACTGGAGCAAGGGCGCCAAGGAGCAGTACGACGTCGTCGCCGGCGGCAAGGTCAAGCAGCTCGCCACCGGCTACAACCGCGCCTACAAGGCCGGCGACCTGGCCACGGTGAAGGTCGGCCTCGGCGCGGCGGCGAGCGGCAAGAAGGGCTCGGTCGGCGCGATGGGCTGGCTGCCGACGAGCAGCGGCGCCTCCTCCATCGGCATCCCGCAGACCCTGCCCGGCACCCGCACCCTGCACCTGTCCACGTCGAACGGGGTCAAGTGGGACCTCGACTTCGCGCAGGAGGGCGGGGTCGACGAGGACGGCTGGCCGATCGTCGACGCCGGTTACACCATCGGCTACGGCAAGACCTTCAAGGCCGGCAAGAAGTACTCCGAGACCGTGAACACGGCCGTCTTCCAGCCGCGTCTGACCTCGGAATACGGTCTGTTCCGCGACGGCAACAGCATCTCGGGCCTCATCCCGCTGTTCGCCGACGGCAAGGGCCACATCGGGTCCTCGGACCTCACCTCGGCCACCACCACCCTCTACCGCAACGGCAAGAAGGTCGGCTCGCACGACGACCCGCTGTTCGGCGAGAAGGAGTTCAAGGTCCCGTCCGGCGACGCCGCGTACAAGCTGACCACCTCGGTCAAGCGCAGCGCCAAGGTCGCCGCCGCCTCCACGCGGATCGACGCGAGCTGGTCCTTCCGCTCCAAGAAGACCAGTGACCTCAAGCAGCTGCCCGCCTCCACGGCCCGCTTCCTCGCGGCCACCGGCCTGGACAGCAAGGTGACGGCCGGCAAGACGGTCAAGATCCCGGTCACCGTGGAGGGCGCCGCCAAGGGCAAGAACCTCAAGTCCCTGTCGGTGTACGTGTCCTACGACTACGGCAAGACCTGGAAGAAGGTCACCGTGAAGAAGGGCAGCATCTCCGTCAAGAACCCGGCGAAGGGGAAGGCCATCTCCTTCCACGCCAAGATCGCCGACAAGAAGGGCAACAAGTCGACGATCTCGATCTACAACGCCTACTACGGCAAGTAGGTCCCGACCGCGCACGGCCCGTCGGAAGCGCTGCTTCCGCCGGGCCGTCCGTGCGTCTCAGGCCGTGGGCGCCGACGTGCCGGACCGGTGCGCGTCCGCACCCCAGCTGGCCAGCAGCCGCAGCGCCTCCGCCGACGGCGAGCCCGGCTCGGCGAAGTACGTCACCAGCGACTGCTCGGTGTCACCGGCCGGGGAGAACGACTCGAAGAACAGGTCCAGCTCGCCGACCAGCGGATGCCGGACCCGCTTGCGGCCGTGCGTCTTCTCCTTGACGTCGTGCGCCGCCCACAGCCGCCGGAACTCCTCGCTCTTCACCGACAGCTCGCCCACCAGCGCGGACAGCTGCGGGTCGTCGGGATGCCGGCCGGCGTCCATGCGCAGGTAGGCGACCATGTCGGACGCCTTCTGGTCCCACTCCGCGAACAGCTCCCGGTACTCGGGGTCGAGGAACACCAGCCGCGCCCAGTTCCGCTCCGCCACCGGCAGCCGGCCCCAGTCGCCGAAGAGGGCCGCCGCCATCCGGTTCCAGGCGAGGATCTCCGAACGCCGGCCCACGACGTACGCCGGCACCGTGTCCATCGACTCCAGCAGCTGGCGCAGCGCGAGGCGCGGCTGCTGCGCCCGGGCCGGCTGCTTCCTCCGCAGCCGCTTCGGCTTCGCCAGGTGCGTCAGATGGGCCCGCTCGGCGTCGGTGAGGCGCAGGGCGCGCGCGATCGAGTCCAGGACCTCCGCGGACACGTTCTGCCCGTTGCCCTGCTCCAGGCGCGTGTAGTACGCCACCGACACCCCGGCGAGCTGCGCCAGCTCCTCGCGGCGCAGGCCCGGCACCCTGCGGTGCCGGCCGAAGTCCGGCAGGCCCACGTCCTGCGGCTTCAGCCGGGCACGCCGGGTGCGCAGGAACTCGCTCAGCTCCGCGCGCGGGTCGAGGCCGCCCCCGGTGGGGCCGGCCCGGTCGGTGTGCCGCTCGTCCATGCCCTCCAGTATTCCCGGTCGTACGCACACCATCCTGTCCCCGCCAGTGGTACGCACAGCCAACGTAGGCAGAGCCGTGGACTGGGTGGGACGCGGCCGATGACGCAGGCTGGAGCCCGTGCCCGGCCGGACGGAAGGCAGCCGGCCGCACGACTTCCCGAGGAGAGAACCCCGGCATGACCACTGTTGCCGCGTACGCCGCACCCGCCGCCAAGGCTCCGCTGGAGCGGACCACCATCGAGCGGCGCGAGGTGGGCGAGCACGACATCCTGATCGACATCAAGTTCGCCGGCATCTGCCACTCCGACATCCACCAGGTCCGTGAGGGCTGGGGCGGGGCGATCTTCCCCATGGTCCCCGGTCACGAGATCGCCGGTGTGGTGTCCGAGGTCGGCTCCGGTGTCACGACGTTCCGGGTCGGTGACCGGGTGGGCGTCGGCTGCATGGTCGACTCCTGCCGCGAGTGCGACAACTGCCGTGCCGGGCGTGAGCAGTACTGCACCGGCAGCGGCATGGTCGGCACGTACAACGCGCTCGACAAGAACGGCGAGCCGACCTACGGCGGCTACTCGCAGAAGATCGTCGTCGACGAGAACTACGTCGTCCGCATCCCCGACGGCCTGCCCCTCGACGCCGCCGCGCCGCTGCTGTGCGCCGGCATCACCGTGTACTCCCCGCTGAAGCGCTGGGGCGCCGGCCCCGGCAAGAAGGTCGCGATCCTCGGCATGGGCGGCCTCGGCCACATGGGCGTCAAGATCGCGCACGCGCTGGGCGCGGAGGTGACCGTGCTGTCGCAGTCCCTGCGCAAGAAGGACGACGGCCTCAAGCTGGGCGCCGACCACTACTACGCCACCGCCGACCCGAAGACCTTCGAGGAGCTGCAGGGCAGCTTCGACCTGATCGTGTCGACGGTGTCGGCGCCGCTGGACTTCAACGCCTACCTGTCCCTGCTGAAGACGGAGGGCGCGCTGGTGAACGTCGGCGCCCCCGAGGAGCCGGTCTCCCTCAACCTCTTCTCGGTGATCGGCGGCGGCAAGACCCTCGCCGGTTCGATGATCGGCGGCATCGCCGAGACCCAGGAGATGCTGGACTTCTGCGCCGGTCACGGCATCGGCGCGGAGATCGAGCTGATCGGCGCCGCGGAGATCAACGAGGCGTACGAGCGCGTCCAGAACAGCGACGTCCGCTACCGCTTCGTGATCGACACGGCGACGATCTGAGGTATCCCGGCGTCCGGCCCGGCGGCCCCCGCCCGCGTCAGTGCGGCAGGGTCGCCGGGCTTCCGCCGTTGGCCTCGTAGCCGGCCACGGCCAGTGCCCGGTAGACGGCGAACTCGGCGGCGGGGTCGGGGGACAGTGTCCAGGGCAGGGCGCCGACGTGGCCGTCGACGTGTATCAGCTGGCTCATGGCCTCCGCCCAGCGCTCGGCACGGACCAGGAAGAAGACCAGCAGGTGCCGCACGTGCGCCAGCATCGGGTCGTCCGGGCGGGCCGAGTGCACCGCGTGCAGCGCGCCGTGGATCGCCTTGCCGACGACCTCGCCCTGGTAGAAGCCGCTGACCAGGTTCACCTCGGGCAGGTGCTCGAAGACCGCGAAGAGCGGCATCGCCGCCAGCAGCGAGCCCTGCGGCGCGCGGGCGGCCGCGGCCTCCGCGAAGGAGTACGCCTGCTCCCGCGAGCCGTGCCACTTCTCGCACCAGTAGTGCAGCGCGGCCAGGTGGGCGCCCATGTGGTTCGGCGCCCGGTCCAGGATCTTCAGCCACAGCTGCTCGAAGTCCTGCTGGGAGTAACCGAGTCCGCGGGCCACCGACAGCTCGACGATGTACGGGACCGGGTCACCGGGGGCCAGCAGCGCCGCCTCGCCGCACGCCGCCTTCGCCTCCTCCATGATGATCCGGAACTCGTCCGTCCCGGCCGCCGCCGTACGCCACGCCTGCTGCACCAGGAACTCGGCGTGCACCGCCGCTCCGGCCGCGTCCTTGGGCATCTCGGTCCGCCACACCCGCAGCCACTGCCCGCCCGGCGCCTCGCCCACCCCGCCGGGCCGCTGGTTCAGCTCGAGGGAGGCCGCGCCCGCGAAGGCCTGGACGCGCTGCCAGCGCAGCTCGCCCCCGGCGTCGGTGCCGGCCAGCAACTGCTGCGCCGCCCGGTAGTCCTGCGTGCGCTGCACCAGGTCCAGCACGTCCAGCAGGTCCTGGTCGGGGCCGGGCATGCGCACGTCCAGCTCCTCCTCGCGGGCGAAGCCGTAGTTCGCCGGGTCCGCCGCGTCCGGGTGGCCGGGCGGCACCAGGCCCACCGCGCCGCGCGAACGCCTGAGGAACGGCAGCACCACGAAGCAGAGCATGACGAGCGCGATCAGCACCCACAGAATCTCCATGCCACCAGCGAACCAGACCGCGCCGACACTTGGCCAACCCGGTCCCCGAACCTGTGGAGAACGCCGTGTCCGGCATCGGCGGCCCCGGCGGACTACGCTCGGTCCCCATGAGCGACAGGCACATCAGTCAGCACTTCGAGACGCTCGCGATCCACGCGGGCAACACCGCCGACCCCCTGACGGGCGCGGTCGTCCCGCCGATCTACCAGGTGTCCACCTACAAGCAGGACGGCGTCGGCGGCCTGCGCGGCGGCTACGAGTACAGCCGCAGCGCCAATCCGACCAGGACCGCGCTGGAGGAGAACCTCGCCGCCCTGGAGGGCGGCCGCCGCGGCCTCGCGTTCGCGTCCGGGCTGGCGGCCGAGGACTGCCTGCTGCGCACGCTGCTCGCGCCGGGCGACCACGTGGTCATCCCGAACGACGCGTACGGCGGCACGTTCCGCCTCTTCGCCAAGGTCGTCGCCCGCTGGGGCGTCGAGTGGTCGGTGGCCGACACCTCCGACCCGGCCGCCGTCCGGGCCGCCCTCACCCCGAACACCAAGGTCGTCTGGGTGGAGACGCCCTCCAACCCGCTGCTCGGCGTCACCGACATCGCCGCCGTCGCCCAGGTCGCCCGGGACGCGGGCGCCCGCCTCGTCGTCGACAACACCTTCGCCACGCCCTACCTGCAGCAGCCGCTGGCGCTGGGCGCGGACGTCGTCGTGCACTCCCTGACCAAGTACATGGGCGGCCACTCCGACGTCGTCGGCGGCGCGCTGATCACCGCGGACGCGGAGCTCGGCGAGGAGCTGGCGTTCCACCAGAACGCGATGGGCGCGGTCGCCGGGCCCTTCGACTCCTGGCTGGTGCTGCGCGGCACCAAGACGCTTTCGGTCCGCATGGACCGGCACAGCGAGAACGCGACGAAGATCGCCGACATGCTGACCCGTCACGCGCGGGTGACGGGCGTCCTGTACCCGGGGCTGCCGGACCACCCGGGCCACGAGGTCGCCGCCAAGCAGATGCGGGCCTTCGGCGGCATGGTCTCCTTCCGCGTGGAGGGCGGCGAGGAGGCGGCCGTCGAGGTCTGCAACCGGGCCAGGGTGTTCACGCTCGGCGAGTCGCTCGGCGGCGTGGAGTCGCTGATCGAGCACCCGGGGCGGATGACGCACGCGTCCACGGCCGGTTCCGCGCTCGAGGTCCCCGCCGACCTGGTGCGCCTGTCCGTCGGCATCGAGAACGTCGACGACCTGCTGGAGGACCTCCAGCAGGCGCTCGGCCGGTAGGGCCCCGGCCTCACCGGCCCGTCAGCGGTGGGGCCGTCCCCGGCGGCGGCTCCACCCAGGCACGCACCGTCAGCGCCCACACCACGAACACCACGGCCGCCACCAGCAACAGCAGCCACATCGTCCGGCGGGCGAGTTCCCGGCGGCGCAGCATGCGCGTCCCGCGGCGCACCGCCTCCGCGTGGAGCTCGGGCGGCACGGGCGGCGGCGACTGCGCCAGCAGCCGCCGTACGGTCGCCTCCCGGTTCATCCGCGCCATGCCCGCCCCCGCCTCACGACCGCGCCGCCTGCACGTCGCGGACCGCGCCGGCCGGACGCCGCGGCGGGCTCAGCACGACCGCCATCGCCCGGTGGTACACGGCGCGCACGCGCTCCGCGGGCAGCCCGAGCAGCGCCGCCGTCTGCTCCTCGGCGACGCCCTCGTACAGCCGCAGCACCAGGACCAGGCGCTCCCGCGGGGAGAGCCGGGCCAGCGGGCTGCCGGGGTGGGGGCGCCGGCGGAGCAGCCGGCCGTGCCGGTGCCAGGCGCCGCGCGCGAAGCCGGACGCCAGGTACTGGCGGGTGCGGTCGTAGGGGTCGTCGCCGCGCAGCCCGTCCCAGCACGCGTACGTCCGGGCCAGCGCCAGGGTCAGCAGGTGCCGGGCGCGCGGATTGTCGTCCGGGGCCTCGGCGGTGAGCAGCGTCGCGGTGTGCAGCAGCCGTCCGCCCGCGCCCGCGACGTACGCCTCGAACTCGCGGGCCCGGAGCGCGTCCCGGGACGCATGCCGTGGTCGCACCCGCGCCTCCCGCCACCCCTGAGAGAGCGGTCCCGGCCGCGTACGGCCTCGGCGGGCGCGTACGACGGGGACCCCGGTCTCATATCAGGCCAGGGCGCACCCCGCGGTCAAGAGCCGCGCACGGACCGGGCGGACTCCGCTTCCCCGCCGCCTCGCGGCGGCCGGTGCGGCGCGTGCTCAGGAGGCCGGCCGGTCCTCCGGCTGCACCGACATCCGCGCGGACAGGGCGCCGTTGAAGCGCGTCAGGAGCGCGCAGAACTGCTCGCGCTCCTCCGGCGCCCAGTCGTGTGTCAGCTCGGCCATCAACTGACGCCGTGAGGAGCGCACTTCCTCCAGGCGCGACTTGCCGCGCGGGGACAGCTGGAGCACCACCGCGCGGCCGTCCTCGGGGTGGGAGGTCCGCTTGACCAGGCCGGTGTCCACCAGCGGGGCGACCTGACGGGTGACCGTCGAGGAGTCGATGCCCATGCTCGCGGCGAGCGCCTTGACGCCCATGGGGCCTTCCTTGTCGAGACGGTTGAGCAGCAGGTACGCGGCGCGGTCCATCGAGTTGCGCACCTGGCCGACCCCGCCGAGCCGCGTCTGTTCGGCGCGGCGGGCGAACAACGCCACCTCGTGCTGCAGCGTGTCGAGAAGACCGGTGTCACCGACGGCCGTCAGGTCCGTCGTCATGTCCATCGACATTTCAGGTGTTGTGGGCATGGCCGGGGGCTCACTTCGTGGAGGGCTGCTAATTGGGGGACAGGGTACGCGGCCGGGAGGCGGCCCGTACCGGCGCTGCGCAAAGCGGAGTCCGCGGGTTGGTCACACCGGCCGCCGACGCGTGTGAACTGCGATGCTGGAGTCATGAGCTACAGCACGGCCCAGGCACTGCGGACCGTCACCCTCGACGATGTCCGCGGTGCCCGGAAGATGCTCTCCGGAGTGGCCCGGATGACCGCCATGGAGGGCAGCAGGCACCTGTCCCGGGCGGTCGCGGCGCCGGTGCACCTGAAGTGCGAGAACCTCCAGCGGACGGGATCGTTCAAGCTGCGCGGCGCGTATGTGCGGATCGCGGGGCTGCTGCCGGAGGAGCGGGCCGCCGGTGTGGTCGCGGCGAGCGCCGGCAACCACGCGCAGGGCGTCGCGCTGGCGTCGTCGCTGCTCGGGGTGCGGTCCACGGTGTTCATGCCGAAGGGCGCACCGCTGCCGAAGATCAGCGCGACCCGGGAGTACGGCGCCGAGGTGCGCCTGCACGGCCAGGTGGTCGACGAGACGCTGGCCGCGGCGATGGACTACGCGCACGAGACGGGCGCGGTGTTCATCCACCCCTTCGACCACCCGGACGTCATCGCGGGCCAGGGCACGGTGGGGCTGGAGATCCTGGAGCAGTGCCCGGAGGTGCGCACGATCGTCGTCGGGGTCGGCGGCGGCGGGCTGGCCGCGGGGATCGCGGTCGCGGTGAAGGCGCTGCGGCCCGACGTGCGGATCGTCGGGGTGCAGGCGGCGGGCGCGGCGGCGTATCCGCCCTCGCTGGCGGCCGGGCACCCGGTGTCGGTGCGCAATCCGGCGACGATGGCCGACGGCATCAAGGTGGGCCGGCCCGGCGACGTGCCGTTCGGGATCGTCGGCGAGCTGGTGGACGAGGTGTGCACGGTCACCGAGGACGAGCTGTCGGCCGCGCTGCTGCTGTGCCTGGAGCGGGCCAAGCTGGTCGTGGAGCCGGCCGGGGCGAGCCCGGTCGCGGCGCTGCTGAGCCGGCCCGGCGCGTTCGAGGGGCCGGTCGTGGCGGTGCTGTCCGGCGGCAACGTGGACCCGGTGCTGATGGAGCGGGTGCTGCGGCACGGCATGGCGGCGCAGGGCCGCTACCTGGCCGTCCGGCTGCGGCTGACGGACCGGCCGGGCGCGCTCGCCTCGCTGCTGGGGACCCTGTCCGCGGCGGACGCCAACGTCCTCGACGTCAGCCACGTACGGACCGATCCGCGGCTCGGGCTGACCGAGGCGGAGGTGGAGCTGCACCTGGAGACCAAGGGGCCGGCGCACTGCACGGAGGTCGGCCAGGCGCTGCGGGACGCCGGGTACACGGTGATCGGCTGAACCCGGGCGGGCGCCGCCCTCCTCGCCGCGTCCCGGCCGGCGCGGGCGTCGTGCGAGCAGGACGAGACCCCCGGCGCCGTCGATGGGCGCCGGGGGTCTCGTGGGGACTCGCGGGGCGGGTCGGCCGCCTGCTCGGGCTCAGCCCGTGCGCGGACTCAACTGGGATGCGGGCTCAGCCGCTGTACGGCTCGGCCTTGAGGATCTTCACCGAGGCCTTCTTGCCGTTGGGCAGCTCGTACTCCGCGTCCTCGCCGACCTTGTGGCCGATGACGCCGGAGCCCAGCGGGGACTGCGGCGAGTAGGTCTCGATCTCGGAACTCGCGTACTCGCGCGAGGCGAGCAGGAACGTCAGCGTGTCGTCCTCGTCGCCGTCGAAGGCGATCGTCACGACCATGCCGGGCGCCACCGCGCCGTCGGCCGCCGGAGCCTCGCCGACCTTCGCGTTCTCGAGGAGCTGGGTGAGCTGGCGCACACGGAGCTCCTGCTTGCCCTGCTCCTCCTTGGCCGCGTGGTACCCGCCGTTCTCCCGCAGGTCGCCCTCCTCGCGCGCTGCGGCGATCTTGGCGGCGATCTCCGTGCGCGCGGGACCAGTAAGGTACGCAAGCTCGTCCTTGAGCTTGTTGTACGCCTCCTGGGTCAGCCAGGTGACGTTCTCGCTGGTCTGGGTCACAGGTGCTCCTCGTAGGTACTGGGAATACAAAGCATCGCCCTCCCAGGAAGCATGTTCCACCAGGGATGGGCGAAACCACGAGCCTAACAATTCAGGGCCCGCAAGGGGAGGACATAAGCCACCAGACTCATGTCAGCGCAGGTCAACGGCCAGGTATTCCCTGCCGCACCCGCCTGTGCCGGACCGTGCCGGTGGGTACCGGCCGCGCCGGTCGGGGTCAGTCGGCGTGGCAGCCGACGAGCTCGGCCGTGGTGCCCCGGGAGGTCGTGCGCAGGGTGACGACCCGGTCGATGCGGGTGTCGTCGGTGTCGAAGCGGAAGTCGGCGCGGCCCACCTCGGCGCCGTTCTCGGCCTGCGAGCGCACCGTGCAGTAGCCGGAGGTCCCCGCGTCCTTGCGCACCTCCAGGTGCACCTTGACCGCGTCGTCGCCGGCCTCGAAGCCGATCAGCTCGCCGCTGATCTCGTTCTGGGCGACGTAGTGGTAGCCGAACCAGCCGACCAGCGCGAGCAGCAGCGCCCCCAGCACCGCGCCGACGACCTTCAGGGTGCGGTCGGCACGCTCGTCCGAGGAGCGGCCGTAACGGCCCTCGGGCAGCCGCGTGCTCGGCGTACTCATGATCGTCTCCTCGGCAGGAGGGGGAGGGCGCCCCCTGGCTCGTCCCGGAACGCAGCCCCGGAATTATTCGTCCCCCGATTCGGTCACTATAGAAGCCTGCGACTGCGCCGCCGCACACAGGGCGCCTTACGACTTGAGGATTGAGTCTTGACTGACCAGCTGCGACTGATGGCCGTCCACGCCCACCCCGACGACGAGTCGAGCAAGGGCGCGGCCACCATGGCGAAGTACGTGTCCGAGGGGGTGGACGTGCTGGTGGTGACCTGCACCGGCGGGGAGCGCGGCTCCATCCTCAACCCGAAACTGCAAGGTGACGCGTACATCGAGGAGCACATCCACGAGGTGCGCAAGAAGGAGATGGACGAGGCCCGGGAGATCCTCGGCGTGAAGCAGGAGTGGCTCGGCTTCGTCGACTCGGGCCTGCCCGAGGGCGACCCGCTGCCGCCGCTGCCGGAGGGCTGCTTCGCCCTGGAGGACGTCGACAAGGCGGCCGGTGAGCTGGTCCGCAGGATCCGCTCCTTCCGCCCCCAGGTGATCACCACCTACGATGAGAACGGCGGCTACCCGCACCCCGACCACATCATGACCCACAAGATCACGATGGTGGCGTTCGAGGGCGCGGCGGACACCGCGAAGTACCCGGAGGACGAGTTCGGCCCGGCCTACCAGCCGCTGAAGGTGTACTACAACCAGGGCTTCAACCGTCCCCGCACCGAGGCGCTGCACCAGGCCATGCTGGACCGGGGCCTGGAGTCGCCGTACGGGGACTGGCTGAAGCGGTGGAGCGAGTTCGAGCGCAAGGAGCGCACGCTCACCACCTACGTGCCGTGCGCCGACTTCTTCGAGATCCGCGACAAGGCCCTGATCGCGCACGCCACGCAGATCGACCCCGACGGCGGCTGGTTCCGGGTGCCGATGGACCTCCAGAAGGAGGTCTGGCCCACGGAGGAGTACGAGCTCGCCAAGTCCCTCGTGGACACCTCCCTCCCCGAGGACGACCTCTTCGCGGGCATCCGGGACAATGCCTGACATGAGCGCAAGCGCAAGCCTGGCAATGACCCACCTGGTCCCCCTCGCCAAGGAACTCGACGAGGACAAGGTCACCCCCGGCGTCCTCGGCTTCATCGTCTTCGCGGTGATGGCCCTGGCCGTGTGGGCCCTGATGAAGTCGATGAACCGCCACATGGGCCGGGTGAACTTCACCGAGGCCGGCGAGCCGGGGGCCGACTCCGAGCACGCCGTGGCCGAGGGCGGCAGGAAGCAGGCCTAGGCCGGGCCCGCCGCGGCCCTCCGGACCACCCGGAGGGTCGCGCGGTCGTGCCGTCACGCCGTCGGCCCCACCTCCACGCCCATGACCTCCCGGGCGTGGCGGGCCGGGACCAGGCCGAGGTGCCAGGCCTGCCAGCCCGCGTCGAGGCTGACGCCCCGCTCCAGCAGCAGCCGGTAGGCCTCCACGCAGTCGCCGAGCTTTCCGTCACGGGCCGGATGGGTGGCGCGGGCGAGCCGGGACAGCTCCTCCTGGGCCACGGCCGTGCCGACCTCCGTGCCGCCCGGTGCCGCGTACGGCAGCAGCGTGCAGCGCAGGAAGCGCGCCCAGTCCTCGCCGCGCCGGTCGCCGTACGAGCCGAACAGGGACACCGCCTCGTCGCACAGGGCCAGCGCCTGCTGGGTGCGGGCGTTGCCCGCGTCGACGACCGCCAGTTCCAGGCAGGTCCACGCCTCGCCGTGGGCCACGCCGATGCGCTGGAAGTCGGCGCGCGCGTCCACGAGGAGCTGGCGGGCGAAACCGGAGTTGCGCAGCGAACCCGTCTGCGCCGCCCGCTGGTCGCGCGTCACCCGCGCCGAGTGGTGCCGGGCGCAGGCCAGGCCGTAGACGTCCCGCATCCGGGAGAACATCGTGCGGGCGCGTTCCAGCTCGCGCACCGCACGGTCCAGGTCACCGGTCTCCTCCAGCGCCTGGCCCAGGTAGTACAGCGTCCACGCTTCGCCGCGCGCGTCCTCGTTGTCCCGGTGCCGGGCGGCGGCCCCGCGCAGCTCCTCCACCGCCGGCGAGGCGTCGCCGTCCACCAGCCGCGCCCGGGCCAGCTGGGTCAGCGCCCAGGCCTCACCGCGGGCGTCGCGGGTGCGGCCGTACAGCTCCAGGGCCGCGCGCAGCTCGCTCTCGGCGCGCGGCACGTCGCCGGCGCGCAGGTGCAGCTGGCCGAGCTGGTAGTGCGCCCACGCCTGGCCGTGCACGGACTCGCCGGCCCGGTGCAGCACCAGCGACTCCGTCAGCAGGTCCAGCGCCTCCGCCAGGCGGGCCCGGTCGCGTTCCACCGCCGCCAGCGCGTGCATCGTCCAGGCGCGGTCCGTCGCCAGCTCCGGCGCGGCCTGCAGCGCCATCGCCTCCCGCAGCTTCGCCGACGCCTCCGTCAGGTTGCCCTGGTGGTGCAGCGTGATGCCGAGCGACGTCAGCGCCCGGGCCGCGCCCGCGTCGTGGTGCGCCTCCCGGTACAGGTCGACCACCGAGGCCAGCGTGGTGCGCGCCTTGTCCAGCTCGCCCAGCTGGCGGGCCGCGATGCCGGTGCGCCACTGCACCGAACGGACCAGCAGCCCCCCGTCCACGGCCTGCGCCAGCTCGTTGATCTCCCCGAGCCGGTACAGGTCGCCGCGGAGCAGGCAGTAGTCGCACAGCGCGCCGAGCAGGTTCAGCACCGCCGCCCGGTCCACGCCCTCCGCGTGCCGCAGCGCCGCCGTGATGAAGCTCGACTCGTCGTCCAGCCAGCGCAGCGCCTCGTCCAGCGAGGTGAAGCCGTACGGGCCGAACCGGTCCGAGCGGGTCGACATGTTGCCGTCGACCAGCCGCAGCACCGAGTCGGCCAGCTCGGCGTAGTTCACGATCAGCCGTTCCTGCGCCGCCGTGCGCTCGGCCGGGTCCTCCTCGTCGAGGAGGCGGGCCAGGGCGAAGGCGCGCACCAGGTCGTGCAGCCGGTAGCGGCCGTGCCGCACGCGGTCGATCAGGCCGGCGCGGGACAGCGCCTCCAGGTGCCGGGTCGCCTCCGCCTCGTCGGTGGCCAGCAGCGCCGCCGCGGCCGCCGCGCCCAGCGAGGCCCGGCCGGCCAGGGCCAGCCGGCGCAGCAGCCGCCGTACGGTCTCCGGCTGGTCGGTGTAGCGCAGCCACAGGGCCCGCTCGACCGGTTCGACCGGACCGTAGGCGCCCAGGTCGGTGGCGAGGGCCAGCGGCGAGCGCGGGCCGAGGGCCGCGCCGGCGATGCGCAGCGCCAGCGGCAGGCCGCCGCACAGCTCCCGCACCCGGTCGGCGGACTCGGCGTCATAGGGACCCGAGGCGTCCTGCGCGGTGGCCGCCAGCAGTTCCTCCGCTCCCGCCGCGTCCAGCGGCCGCACCGGCAGCTGGTGGATCCGCGCGGGCAGGTCGTCGGGCAGGCCGAGCGGCGAGCGGGCGGTGACCAGGACCAGGCTGTCGGAGCGTTCCGGGATCAGGGTGCGCACCTGCTGCGGGTCGCAGGCGTCGTCCAGGACGACGGTGACCGGCATGCCCGTCACATGCTGGTGGTACAGCTCGCTCAGCCGCCTGACCTGCTGGTCCGGGGAGGACCGCTCACGGAACAGCAGCTGCTCGCGGGGTGCGCCGAGCCGGTTCAGCAGGTGCAGCAGCGCGTCCCGGGTGGACAGCGGCGGCTCGCCGGGGCTGTCGCCGCGCAGGTCCACCACGCAGGCACCGCGGAAGTAGTCCTTCAGCTCGTGGGCCGCGCGCACCGCGAGCGCCGTGCGGCCGCTGCCGGACGGCCCGTGCAGCACCACCACCGTCGGCTGGGTCTCGGTGCTCGCGCGGGCCGCCTGCACCCACTGCAGGATCCGCGCCATCTCCTGCCGCCGACCGGCGAACGGGCCCAGCGGCTCGGGCAGTTGGGCGAACGACTGCTCCAGGACGCTGCGCCCGCGGGCCGCCGCGCTCTTGTCCGTGCCGCGCAGCCGCGGCCCCGTCTTCTTCGGGCCGGTGGACGCGGCGAGCACCCGCTGCTGGTCCAGGAACGGGCGGATGCCGCGCACCTCCAGCGCCGTCAGCCACTGCAGCCGCAACTGCTCCGGCCCGCCCGGCTGGCTCACCGCGCCGGCCCGGTGGTGGGCGGCGGGCACGTGCGAGCCGGCCACCTTCACCACGGTGGCCGCCGCGCCGACGACACCGACGGCCACGCCGGCGCCCAGCGCAGTCCCGGTGTCCGTGCCGAGCGCCATGTCGGCGACCACGGCCGCGACGCCCGCCACCCCGGCCACCAGCAGCGGCGTCCCGGCGCCGTCGCGGGCGTAGCGCTGCCGGAAGGTGAGCTGCCCGGCCTCGGCCTCGTCCAGGGCGCGCGTGTACGCCTCGTACTCCTCGGCGGCCGTCGCCGCGATCGCCTCCAGCGATCCGCGCGCCCGCGACAGCAGCACTCTGCCGTCCGTGCGCCCGCCCGACCGGCGCACTTCCTCCTCCACGGCGCGCGCCAACAGCCTCTCGGCATCCGCCCGATGACCGTCCCGCATGTCATGTCCCCCTCCGGCGGCAACGTCTTCGCCTACGAGTGTGCTGCGGACGCGGCGCCGGCGCGAGGGGGCACGATCAGCGGTGCGCGCCCGGCGCGGAGGAAGCTCATCTCTTCACGCGGCTGCGGACGGCGAGGACCGCGAGCCCGAGCAGGGCGGGCTCGACGACCCGCGAGGTCATCTCGATGTAGGTGCCGGCGGTGGTCAGTTCCTGCCCGGAGGACCGGAACACCACGGAGTTGACGACCGTCCGCAGCGCCTTCTCGGCCCGCTTGCCCGACAGCCGCCGCGCGTACGGGCCCTGCGGGTTGACCGGGTCCGGCTTCTCGGTGGTCAGCGTGATGCCGCCGCCGCTGACCCTGCCGGTGCTGGTCTGCCGGGGGTCGTCCTGGGGCAGGCCCCACAGGGTCATCGCCAGCACGGTGGCGACGACGGCGAGCAGCAGCCAGCCGAGCGCCCGCGTCGCCCGCAGGCCGTACCCGGACACCGCCCAGTACAGCCCGAGCAGCACCCGCTCACCCCGGGGCGTCTCGGGGTCGTGGCGGCGCATCTCCATCTCGCCGTAGTAGAAGTCGGCGGCCCCCGGCTCGTTCCTGCCGTCCTCCAGGGCCTTGCGCAACTGCCGGTAGACCGGCGCCAGTACGGCCGGTGCGCGGACGTCCGTGCCCGGCGGCGCGGGCGTCCAGCCGGGCCCGCCGTGCCGTTCGGCACGCCAGTGGTGCTCCTCGATCAGGGTCCGCCGGCGGGTCCAGCGGATCCCGGACGGAGGCAGCGCGAGCGGACACCGCCCGCCCAGCCGCAACTGGTCCAGGTGCACGGTCTCCGCGAACAGACAGTCCGTCAGATCCACGTCGGTCAGCACCAGATGGGCGGCGTCGGCGCCGCTGAGGGACACCACCCGCACCCGGGCGTCGGTCAGGCCCGGCTCGTCGATCTCCCGGCCGTCGTCCGCGACGAACCGGCGGGAACGGGAGGCGATGCTCACCGGGAACTCCAGGACGGCGTCGCGGACGTCGACCCTGGCGTGACGCAGCCGGAGCGCCGCGGTCGAGGCCCAGCGGGTGCGCCGGCAGCGCAGGTCGCGGGCCGCCGCCTCGACCGTCACCGCCGACTGGAACACCGCGTCCGACAGGTCCAGCAGGCCGGGCAGCGCCAGCGGGCCCAGCACCGTCGTGCGCTGGAAGGTCGCCCCGCGGAAGGTGATGTCGCCGCCGGTGCCACAGCCGCGCAGTGCCACGCCGCCGCCGAACGTCGCCCCGGAGAACCCGGCGCCCCGGCGGAACTCGGTGTCCCGGAACGAGATGTCGTCGCCGATCACCGCCAGGTCGAAGCACGCCTCGCCGTGGAACAGCGCCCCGTCGAACAGCGCCGGGCGGCCGGTCCGCAGGCGGTCGAACGAGGCGTCGTCCGCGAACCGGGCCCCGTCGAACCACGCCTCCCCCGCGATCTCCGCCCCGGTGAACAGGGCCGTCCCGTCGAACGCGGCCGCGCCGAACGTCACGTCACCGCCGGCGACCAGCCCGTTGAAGACGGCGCTCCCGCCGATCCGCGCGGACGGGAACCGCAGCGCGCCGCCGATCCTGGCCCCGTAGAACCAGGCGTCGGCGTCGACCTGCACGTCGTCGAACCAGGCGTCGCGGGCCACCTCGGCCTCCCCGAAGCCGATGCCGCCGCCGAACCGGCTCCCGGTGAAGTGCGCGCCGCCGAACCGGGACCCGCCGAAGGACACGTCACCCGTGAAGTCCACCCGCTCGAACATGGCCTCACCGCTGAAGTGCGCCTCGTCGAACTCGGCGGGTCCCAGGACGCGGCGGCCCGTCGCCGGGTCGTCGAGCGCGGCGAGCAGCTCGTCCAGCAGGTCCGGCGTGAACGGCGTGCCCCGGTGGTCGAGCGCGGCACCGGGACGCAGGCCGGCCAGGTGGCCGGCGCGTTCGGCGGAGCCGAGGTGCGCCAGGCACGCCGGGTGCGGGTCGACCCGGCGGCCGCGGCAGCGGTCGGCGCCGGAACCGTGGGCGCACTGCGGCCAGTCGGGGGCTTCGGACGCGGTGGTGCCGGGCGGCGGGACGATGGCCGTACTCCTGGGGTGCGGGCGGGCGTCGGGGACGTCCGCGGGTCTCGACGGGACGGGCGCGGTGCGGTGACCGGTGCTCAGGCGCTGTACAGGGTGACGACCTTGTGGTCCGCGCCGTTCGGCTGTTCCACCACCGCCTCCACCACCCACCGGCCCGGGCCTCCTCTCAGCTCCGCCCGGAAGCGGCCCGCCGGGTCCGGAGCGAAGGCGATCTCCTCCCGCGTGCGGGCTCCCACGCGCCGCATCACGGCCCGCGGTCTCCGCGCGTGCAGATTGACGCCGAGGACCTGGGCGACGAACGGCCGGCCGGCGACGGCCTCCGACGGCGCGTGCAGGGTGATGTGGTCGTGACCGGCGAGCATGCCGGTCACCGGCAGGCCCTTGCGGATGGCGGCAAGCCGCTCGCCGAGGGCCGTGGCAGTCGCCATGGCGCCGTGCGGGACACCGGTCCACAGCACCTCCACCCGGTCCGGAAGCGTCCACTCCGGGACGGCGGACTCGCGCGGCACCGTCCCGTCACCGGGCCCGAGGAGACCGTCCCCGCCGTCCTCCAGGTGCAGCCCGTCGGCCGACAGCCCGATGCCGCGCACCGTCGGACGGGCCGTGCTCGCCATGCAGTACACCTCGTACGGCAGCCGGCCGCCGGCGTCGGTACGGCGGTGCGCCTCGCGCGCCTGCGAGAACTCGCGGTGGAAGGCGAAGGCGTCCTCGACGAGGCCGGCGGGCAGGCCGGGGACGGGGTAGCGGCGGTCGGTGAGGGCGCGCGGGCGGCTCCGGCCGGCGACCCGGACGGCGTCGTCGACGACCGGCAGCAGCTGCCCCACGGACGGCAGGGTGAGGGCGAGTTCGCGCAGGACGGCGTTGAGCGCGGACGCCGCCGGGCCTCCGCCGTCCGCGACCGCGTGCCCGGCCAGCAGCCGGGCGGCCCGGGCCACGCCCTGGTGCGGGGTGCCGAGCGTGACCAGGGCCCTGGCCGTCGTCCGGCCGCCCAGGCACTCCAGGTAGTGCCGCCCGATCAGACCGCCCGTCGAGTGGCACACCAGGAGGACCTTCGGGTCGTCGGGCCGGTCCGGGTAGTACGCGTCGACCTGCTCGCTCCACCGGTCCAGCTCACGCTGCACCCGGGCCCTCAACTCCTCGGCGAGGAACCGGTGGGACAGCCGCCAGTCGTGGGCGAAGGGCACGTACTGGCCGTCGACCGGGTCGCCGAGCGCCGCACGGATGCCCGAGTAGCCCATGCAGGAGAGCAGCCCGGGCATCGAGTCCGGCTCCGTGGTCAACGCGTCGGCCGTCAGCCGGAACCGGTCCTCGGGCGGCTCGTCACCGAGGCCCGGCGGCAGGGCGACATCCGCCAGGGCCCGCGCCGAGGGCCGGGACCTGAGCAGCGCGTCGCTGCACTCGGCCCACACGTCCCTGCCGTCCCGGGTCAGCCTGCTGCCGAGGAATCCCGGTACGAAGACCACGAGGTCGTGCTCCACTGCGCCCTCCCGTGTCACACGGTGCGTCCGTCACCGTGGTGTCCTGTCCTGCACTGCTCCCTGCCGCCCGGCCGCGCGGACCTGCCCGGGGCCGTTGACCGGCCCCGTGACCGGCCCGGGACCCGGCCGCCGGGTCACGTGCCGGTGTCGGCCGCCCCGGTCCCTGCCGGTGTCGGTCGCCTGGGACAGCGCCGGTGTCGGCTGCCCGGTCCTCGCCGGTCGCCTGCGCGGTCCCTGCCGGACCCCCGCTGTCGGCGTGCCTGCCGGTGTCCGCCGCCAGGTCGCCTGCCGACGTCGGCCGCCCCCATCCCTGCCGACGTCGGCCGCCCGGCTCCCGCTTTCCGGCGTGCCTGCCGGTGTCGGCCGCCCCGGTCCCTGCCGACGTCGGCCGCCCCGCTCCCGGTTCCGGCGTGCCTGCCGGTGTCGGCCGCCTGGGACGCGCCGGTGTCCGCTGCCGGGGCGCCCCGGTGTCGGCCGCCCGGTCCCCGCTGCCGGTGTGCCTGCCGGTGTCCGTCGCCGGTTCACCCGTCGGCGCCCGGCTCGAAGAACGTGTGGGGCAGCCGGATCAGGTCGCACCGGTCGTTGCCCTGGAGCGCCACCACCACGCCCTGCGGATCCGGGGCCGCGGCCGCGGCGTGCACGGCGTACCCGCGCCAGGGCACGCCCTCCCCGTGGAGCCACGTCCTGCCGCGCACGTCCCACACCCGCGGTGCCGTCCAGCTGTCGCAGACCAGCAGCACCGGCCGCTCCGCCGGGCCCGCGAACACCAGGGACGTCACCCCGGTGAACTCGCCCGGGAGCCGCCGGGCCGGTTTGGCGTCCCCGGCCGACAGGTCCTTCACGAAGACGCCGCCGTCCACCCAGGCCAGCAGCGGGAACGACTCCTCGTCCTCCGGGTCGTACAGCTCTCCCAGCGCCAGGTGCGCGGCCCGTACGTCGTCGACCCGGTGCCGGTGCCGGTTCCGGGCGGGCTCCTCGGTGTCCTGCCACAGCAGCAGTTCGTCGCCGAGGTCGGCGGCCAGCCAGGCCGTCCCGTCCCGCATGCCCCGGGCGGCGACGCCGCAGCAGCTCGGCCCCGCCGGCGTCGGCGTTCCCGCGCGCCAGCCGGTGGAGGCGTCGACGGGCAGCTCCGCGTGCACGACGCGACCTCCGTCCGGCACATGGACCCGCAGCCGCCCGGCGGTGCGGTCGACGGCGACGCCGAGCGAGGGCACCTGTTCGCCGGCGTCCCGGCCGAGCGCGAGGTCGTGCCGGGCCTCCACGGACAGGTCCTCCCGCAGCCGCCACAGCCGCACGGTGCGTCCCGCCGCCGCGACCACGATCCACGCGTCCGCCACCCGCACCGCGTCCACCGTCGTCACCTGCGTCACATGGACCAGCTCGACGACCGGCGCGTCGGCCGGTGCGCCGGGTTCCGGCCGGGACACCCGCACCCGGTCGCCCCAGGTGCGGCACAGCAGCGGCGGCCCGTCCGGGGCGCCGGCCAGCGCGACGGCCGGCCGCTGGTCGCTGGGCCGGCGCCGGGTGCCGTGCCGGGCCGCGAGCGCGGGCGCCACGTCGATCACCCGGATGTCGGGCCCGTCCGCCATGGCGAGCAGTCCCTGCCCGCCGGGCTCGAAGGCCATGGCCCGGTCGCGTGGCGCGGTCATCTGGAACGCCGCCTCGCGCCCGGGGTCCTCGACCGACCACACCCGCACGGTGACCGCCTCGTACCCGGCGAGCAGCAGTTCGTCGCCGTGCCGGCCGAAGACCAGCCCGCGCGCCGGGGAGTCGAGCTGCCGGACCAGGTGCACGGCGGGCGGTGCGACGGGCGCCGCGTCGTCGGTCTCGCAGCGCCAGATCCACACCCGGCTCCCGTCGGCGGCCGCGATCCAGCCGCGCAGCCTCCCGCCGTCCCGCACCGGCGCGGAGGTCGCCGCGGCGGCCAGCGCGGGCGCCTGGAGGTCGGCGAGGTGGATGCCCTCCGGGAGGAGACCGCCGGAGCCCCTCGTGCCCCGGTCGACCTCCAGCAGCTCGGCCCGGTCGCCGGCGACCAGCGCGAACAGGCGGGGGCCCATGGGGAGTGCGGCGAGCCGTTCGGCGTCCGTCATGCGGATGTCCGTCAGATGGGTGCCGCGCCCGCGCATCCCGCCCTTCCAGGACCACATCCACAGCCGCTGCCCGTCGGCCGCCAGCACGACGGTCTCCGAGGCCCGTTCCGCCGCGGCCAGCGCGCCCACGGCACCGCCCCAGCGGTAGACGTGGTCGGGCATGCGGGAGCCGGCGCGCCAGAAGTACACGGCCCGGTCGTCGCGGGCGACGGTGGTCCAGTGCGGCCCGCTGCCCACCTCCCGCACCTCGGTCAGCGCGCCCCCGTGCTCGCCGGACGCCTCCCGGGTGCGCCGGGTCAGCAGCCGCTTGCCCGACTCCGGGTTCAGCACCAGGATCTCGCCGCGCCCGCCGGCGGTCAGCGTGTCCCCGAGCACCGCCTCCGCCGCGCCCGTGCCGGCGCGCCAGCTCAGCGTCCTCGCCCCGCCCAGCGGCGCGGCCCGGCGCCACTCCAGGGGGTCCGGCGGCATGTCGGTCCAGTACTCCTGCCACGGCAGGAACCCGTCGCCCGTCAGCGCCCGGTAGGTCGCCTCCCGGTGGCTGACGAACGCGGTGGCCCGCAGCAGGGCCTTGCGGGCCAGGGGCGAGGAGGCGTTGCGGAAGGAGCCGCCGACGCGCCCGTACAGGGCCGCCCCGTCGCAGTCCCGGGCCAGGGCGGAGGCCGGGGGCAGCATCACGTCGGGGTTGGTGCACAGCAGGAAGTCCACGTCCCGGAAGAGCGCCGTCAGCTCCTCCGGCCCGACCTGCGCGGCGTGCGCGCCCAGGTAGTCGAGGGGGTAAGGGTCCGCGCCGGCCCAGCCCGCCCGGGACTGCGCGCGGAGCACGGCCACCACCTTGCGGTGGGCGGCCCGGGCGCTCAGCCCGGCACCGGTGAGGAAGAACTCGCCGTAGCTGGGATGGGCCAGGTGGTACGTGATGTCCTCGTCGTGGGCCGCGGACTGCGAGGCGACGATGCCGCCGTTGGCGCTGCGGCACACGAACTGCACGTCACCGGAGGTGAGTTCGGGGCTGTCCGGGTCGCGCAGCGCGTTGGCGAGGGCCAGCCAGGTCCGGCCCGGAGGCAGCCCGCGCCCCTGCACCACGGCCAGCGGACGCAGCACCTCGTGCGCCCGCTCGGCCCCCTGCTGGGAGGTGAGGTGGTCGACTTCCTCGGTGAGCCGCTTGCGCAGGTCCATGCCGCCGGAGCGCATCCACTCGGTGAGGTCCGCCTCGGTTCCGGGCCGCTGCCGGCGGGCGAGTTCCGTCGCGGCGAGCCGGGCCACCAGGAACGAGCCGCGGCTGCCGGAGGCGATGAGCCGGGCCGTCCACTCGCGGTCTGCGTCCCGCGCCCGCCCGTGGTACGGGGAGCCCTCCGCGCCGAGCACGGACAGGGCCATCGCCTCGATGCTGCGGCGGGCGTCCTCGTCGTCCCCCAGCACCACGGGGTCGACGCTCTGGTCCAGGGTGTCCAGCAGCGACTCCTCCTCGGCGGGCGCCGCGGTGCGTCTGCGCGGCTGGGGCCGCGTCCCGACGACGACGCGCACGCCGCGCAGCCCCGACAGCGGGTTGAGCAGGTGGCGGGCGATGTCGTGCGCCTGGTCGGGCAGCGCCTCGTCGAGGGCGTCGAACAGCAGGTTCAGGGAGCCGGCCCGGGAGACGAGACCGTCCACGGCCGTGCGGCACTGCTCCGGTGTGACCGGGCCCGCGGGCAGCGGGTCCATGCCGTCGAACGACGACAGCACGCCCCACAGCGCCGTGATCAGCGAGTGCACGGACTGCCCCCGGCAGCTCAGGGCGGCGTGCACGGTGCCGAGGCGGGGCAGCGCCGAGGGGTCGACGCCGGGACCGAGGGTCTCGCGCCACTCCGGCAGCGAGGTGAGGGCCAGGCGGCCGAGCAGGGCCGTCTTGCCCGTCCCGGCGAGGCCGGTCACCGCGAGGAGCCCGTTGGGGTGGGTGTCCATCCAGCGCACCACCCGGCCCAGGGCCCGCTGCCGGCCCGCGAAGTGGCGGCTGAGGTGGCTGCCCTCCTCCAGGTCGAACTGCCCGGCGGCGGACCATGGCTCGCGTCCCGTCAGCACCGCGGGCGTGTACACGCGCCGCTCGCCGTCCTGGAAGTAGGGGTTGTCGAGGAAGCTGTTGGGCAGCGAGCGGACCTCGGTGCGGGAGGGGCGCTGCGCGGGCTCGTCGAGCCCGGAGGCCGCGGCCGCCGCGTCCACCCCGTCCAGCAGGTACGGCAGCGGCAGGTACAGGGCGGACGGTTCGAAGGGGCGGGCGTGGTCGGGCGCGACGAAGTCGGGCTTGGCGAGGGCCTCCTCCAGCCATCGCACCCAGCGGCCCTCGGGAACCTCCGCCTCGAACCCCGAGGTCCCGACGACGACGAACCCGGCCCGCCGGGTCCGCCGTGCCCGGTCGACGCTGGTCCGCTCCAGGTGCAGGGCGTGGCCCAGGGCCGTGGTGAGGTGGTGGCCGTGGGAGGAGCAGGCGTCGACGACGAGCAGGGTGTCGCTCTCGCACTCGGGCCGCAGCAGCCGGTCCACGAGGTCCGTCAGCGCCAGCGCCCGCTCCGGGTCGAAGGCGCCGTCCTGCCAGGAGTCGGCGCAGGCGAGGTAGTAGCCCCGGTCGCCGTGCTGCACGCCGTGGCCCGTCCAGTAGAGGATCTTCCGCCGGGCGCCGTGGGCGAGGAAGTTCTCCAGGCCGTCCCACAGGTTCCGGCGGCCGGCTCCGGCCCCGTCGACGCGGATGCTCTCGCCGAATCCGAGCGAGGAGCGGGCGATGCGGGTGAAACGGTCGCGTACGGCGGTGACGTTGCGCAGCCTCAGCTGCTGCCGCCTGTCCTCGTCCGGGTGGGCGTAGTCGGCCACCGCCACGGTGCCCACCAGGGACGAGGAGCGCCGTTCGGATTTGACCAGTGCCAGGTGATCGCCCATGCGGCTCCGTATCATGACGAGGTCTTGGGCCTGCGGCTTCCTGCTGAACGCAGCTTACTGAAGAGGGTGTTGACGATGCGTCGGGACAGGTTCACCGTGGTCGGCCGGGAGACGGGCTGTCACATCTTCGAAGGCGACGGGACGCGTCCCGTCCTGGAGGAGGAGATGCGTGTCAAGTACCGGCCCCGGCGGGTGGAGTTCCCGGAGGAGATCGCCGGCTGGCGGCACGCCATCCAGGAGGAGGAGCGGCGCAAGGAGGCCCTCGGTCTGCCGCACCGCTGGAACAACCAGCGTTTCGCCGTGGAGCGGGTGGTGGTGACCCGCACCCACCTCGCCGAGGAACCGGTGGTCACGCTCACCCTTCAGGACGCCGACTACTACGACTTCCTCACCACCTCCCTCAACCTGGAGCGCAAGCAGAGCAACGGCCTGACCCTGCGTCAGCAGTACCTGGAGGGCGAGGACCCGGCGCACGCGCCCGCGTGGATGAACTGCAGCTTCGGCGTCAACGTGGCGCTGGAGACCGGCCGGGACGGCCGGATGCTGTTCTCGCGGCGCAGCGCCCACGTGGCCGGGCCGAACAGCTCGCGGTGGAACTCCTCCGCCAACGAGGGCCTGGCCCGCCGGCACGACCTCCCCGAGGACGGCAGCCCGGTCAGCCTGTACGCGGTGGCCCGGCGGGCCCTGTACGAGGAGCTGGCCGTCCACGCCACCGACACCCTCGACCTGGAGATGCTCGGCTTCGGTCTGGACCTGGACAACCACCAGTGGGCGGGCTTCTTCCGGGCGGTGCTGCCGGATCTGGACGAGGAGACCCTGCGGCTGCGCTGGAGCCGCGGCGTCACCGACAAGTGGGAGCACGACCGCTTCGAGTTCGTGCCCGCCGACCCCGAATCGGTGCTGGGCTTCATCGCCGACCAGCCGCCGGAGCTGTGGACGCCGTGCGCCCCGGCGCTGTTCTACCTCGCCCTGGTGCGCGGCGCCGTACGGGCCGCGGGCGGCGACCCCGCCGCCCGCTTCCAGGTCGAGGCGGCCGAGCAGCGGGTCATCGAGGCCCGCAGGCCCTGACCGGGCCCGGTGTCTGTCGTCCCCAGGCCCTGACCGGGCCCGGGGTCTGTCGTCCCCAGGCCCTGACCGGGCCCGGGGTCTGTCGTCCGGATCAGCCCGGCCGTGAGGCGCGGCGCCTTGCCGGCCGGCCCGGGCGGGGTCCGGATGCGCGTGCCGGGCCCCGCGTCCCCGGGTGATCTAGACGGCAGGTCCGAGGCGCCGCAGCGGGCTGCCCGCCCACACCTCGTGTCCGGGGACCGGCCCGAGCACGAGGGACCCCATCCCGACGACGGCCCGGGGTCCCACCACGGCGCGCTCGCGCACCTTGGTGCCGGCCCCGACGTACGCCTCCTCCTCCACGACGACGCCACGCCCGAGGAACACCTGCGCGGCGACGGTGGCGTAGTCCCGCACGGTGACGTCGGCCGCCATCACGGTCTGCGGCCGGACGACGGCGTGGGCGCCGACGGTGCCGCCGGGCAGTGCGCACACCTGCGGCATCACGACGGCGCCGGGTCCGACGGTGCAGCTCGGGTCGATCACGGCCGTGGGGTGGACGATCGTCGCGTACCGGTGGGCGGGCAGTCCCAGCGTCTCGACGATCCTGCGGCGCGCGCCGTGGAAGTCGACGTGGCAGATGGAGACGACCAGCCGCGCGCCGGGGTGGCGGGCGACGACCGGCAGGCCGCCGAGGACGGGCAGGCCGTCGACGGCCGCGCCGTGCAGGCGCGGGTCCTCGTCGACGAAGCCCAGCACGTTCCACACCGGCCGCCCCGCCGCGTCGGTCTCCCGCGCGCACAGGGAGGCGATCGCCCGCCCCATGCCGCCGGCGCCGATCACCAGCAGCTCGCGCGGGGCCCGCTTCCGCAGGCCGCGCAGGAACCCGTTCGGCATGTCTTCCCCCGTCGTCCGTGGATGGTCGGCCGCCGGATCCTCTGCCCGGTTCCGGCGCACAACACGCGAGGGCCGGGCCGCCCGTCACGCGGACCGCCACCGGGTGCGGGAAGATGGCGGCATGCCGAACCGACTGGCGCACGAGACGTCCCCCTACCTCCTCCAGCACGCCGACAACCCGGTCGACTGGTGGCCGTGGTCCGAGGAGGCCTTCGCGGAGGCACGGCGACGGCAGGTGCCGGTGCTGCTGAGCGTCGGCTACTCCAGCTGCCACTGGTGCCACGTCATGGCGCACGAGTCGTTCGAGGACCCGGCCACCGCCGAGGAGTTGAACGCGCACTTCGTCAGCGTGAAGGTGGACCGCGAGGAGCGTCCGGACGTCGACGCCGTCTACATGGAGGCGGTGCAGGCGGCGACCGGGCAGGGCGGCTGGCCGATGACGGTGTTCCTCACACCGGACGCCGAGCCGTTCTACTTCGGTACGTACTTCCCGCCCGCGCCCCGGCACGGCATGCCGTCGTTCCGGCAGGTGCTGCAGGGCGTCCACCAGGCGTGGTCCGAGCGGCGCGGCGAGGTCGACGAGGTCGCCGGGAAGATCACCCGGGACCTGGCCGGACGGGAGATCGCCTACGGCGACGACCAGGTGCCCGGCGAGGAGCAGCTCGCGCAGGCGCTGCTCGGGCTGACCAGGGAGTACGACCCGCAGCGCGGCGGGTTCGGCGGCGCGCCGAAGTTCCCGCCGTCCATGGTGATCGAGTTCCTGCTGCGGCACCACGCACGCACCGGTGCCGAGGGCGCGCTGCAGATGGCGCGGGACACCTGTGAGCGGATGGCGCGCGGCGGGATCTACGACCAGCTCGGCGGCGGCTTCGCCCGCTACTCGGTGGACCGGGACTGGGTGGTGCCGCACTTCGAGAAGATGCTGTACGACAACGCGCTGCTGTGCCGGGTCTACACGCATCTGTGGCGGGCCACCGGCTCCGGGCTCGCGCGCCGGGTGGCGCTGGAGACCGCCGACTTCATGGTCCGTGAACTGCGCACGCCCGAGGGTGCGTTCGCGTCCGCGCTGGACGCCGACAGCGACGACGGCAGCGGCCGGCACGTCGAGGGCGCGTACTACGTGTGGACGCCGGCGCAGCTGCGGGAGGTGCTGGGGGAGGCGGACGCCGAACTCGCCGCCCGGTACTTCGGGGTGACCGAGGAGGGCACCTTCGAGGAGGGCGCCTCGGTGCTGCAACTGCCGCAGCGCGACGAGGTGTTCGACGCCGACCGGATCGACGCCGTCAGGCAGCGGCTGCTCGCGGCGCGCGCCGGACGGCCCGCGCCCGGCCGGGACGACAAGGTGGTCGCCGCGTGGAACGGGCTCGCGATCGCCGCGCTCGCCGAGACGGGCGCCTGTTTCGACCGGCCGGACCTGGTCGAGGCCGCCGTCGCCGCCGGTGACCTGCTGGTCCGGCTGCACATGGACGACCAGGCCCGGATCGCCCGCACCAGCAAGGACGGCCACGTCGGGGCGAACGCGGGGGTGCTGGAGGACTACGCGGATGTCGCCGAGGGCTTCCTGGCGCTGGCGTCGGTGACGGGGGAGGGGGTGTGGCTGGAGTTCGCGGGGCTGCTGCTCGATCATGTGCTGGCCCGGTTCGCCGACCCGGAGTCGGGTGCCCTGTACGACACGGCGTCCGACGCGGAACGGCTCATCCGGCGTCCCCAGGACCCGACCGACAACGCCGCCCCGTCGGGCTGGACGGCCGCCGCGGGCGCGCTGCTCGGGTATGCCGCGCACACCGGGTCCGAGCCGCACCGCACCGCCGCCGAGCGGGCGCTGGGTGTGGTGAAGGCGCTCGGTCCGCGGGTGCCGCGGTTCATCGGCTGGGGTCTGGCGGTCGCCGAGGCGGTGCTGGACGGTCCGCGGGAGGTCGCCGTCGTCGGCCCCTCGCTCGACGACCCGGCGACGGCGGCCCTGCACCGTACGGCGCTGCTGGGCACGGCGCCCGGCGCGGTGGTCGCGGCGGGCACCGCGGGCAGCGACGAGTTCCCGCTGCTCGACGGGCGAGGGCTGGTCGGGGGCGAGCCGGCCGCCTATGTGTGCCGCAACTTCACCTGCGACGCGCCGACGACCGACCCGGACCGGCTGCGTACGGCGCTGAGCGGCTGAGCGGCTGAGCCGCGGCCGCGGGGGCCTGCCGTGCGGTGCCGCCCGGTCGTGCCGTGTGGTGCCTTTCGATCGCCCGGGCCGGGCCCCGAGATCCGGGCCGACCTGCGCGGTCGCCGCGGCCGCGGGGGCCTGCCGTGCGGTGCCGCCCGGTCGTGCCGTGCGGTGCCTTTCGATCGCCCGGGCCGGGCCGTGAGACTCGGGCCGACCTGCGCGGTCGCCGCGGCCGCGGGGGCCTGCCGTCCGGTGCCGCCCGGTCGTGCCGTGCGGTGCCTTTCGACCGCCCGGGCCGGGCTCCGAGATCCGGGCCGACCTGCACGGTCGCCGTGGCCGCCGGGGCCTGCTGTCCGGTGCCGCCCGGTCGTGCCGTGCGGTGCCTTTCGACAGCCCGGGCCGGGCCCCGAGACCCGGGTCGACCCGCACGGCAGGCCCTACGGCCGGCCGTCCCGGCCGGTGCCGGCCACGGCGCGCTGCACGATGGCCTCCAGCTGCTCGTGGTGCGCGCCCTTCCAGTAGGCGCGGCCGCACGCGGAGCACTGCGCGAACACGTCGTACGTGCGGTGGGTGCCGCCCTTGAGCTGGTCGGCGACGTCGTCCTTGGTGACCCGGCGCAGCAGGCCGTTGCAGGCGGTGCAGCGGGTCCAGGGACGCAGCTCGGGCCGGAACCGGTCCAGTACGTAGCCGAGCTGCTCCTCGGGCCGGGTGCTGTACACGAAGGCGCCCGCCCACAGCTCCCGTCGGCGCAGCAGGCCGCGGTCGCGGCTGAGCATGACGCGCCGCTCGGCGGCGGAGCGGGCGGCCAGCGCCGGGTCGCCGATGTCCGTCGACTCGTACGCCGTGTCCACGCCCAGCAGCCGCAGCCGGCGGGCCAGCGTGCCGAGGTGCACGTCGAGCAGGAACCGCAGGGGCGCGCCCGGTACCCGCTGGGGGTGTGCGACGGCGCGTACGGTCACCGACTCGCCCGCGGCCGGGACGTGGCCGGCGGACACCTCGTGGCCGTCCACGAGCAGCGCGCCGACCTCGGTCAGCGGCACGCCGAGGGACTCCACGACGTGGCCGAGGCTGGAGACGCCGTCGGTGGCCGCCTTCGTCCTGCCCGTGGGCCTGGCCCGGGGGACGAAGAGCAGCAGTTCGGGGGCGAACTCGAGGTGGATCTCGGGACCGTTCACGCGGCCAAGGATGTCATGCCGGGGTGGTGCCGACCGGGGGATTTCCGGCGGGTCCGGCGGGCCGCGCCGGTGCGGGCAGACCGTGTTCGAACACGTCGAGGGTCCGGTCGACGAGGGCGGTGAGGTCGTCGCCGTGGCCGTGCTCGGCCCAGTACCGCGTGGTCTCCAGCAGGCCGGCCGTGAGCGCCGCCGTGCAGACCCGCACCTCCAGGCCGTCGGCCTCCAGACCGGTGCGGGCGGCGACCGTCTCGCCGAGGACGCGGCCGACGGCCGCCATGCTCTCCAGCATGCGGGAGCGCACCGCGGGCACCTCCAGCATCAGCCGGGCCCGCAGGGCCGTCAGGTCCGGCTGCTCGGCCAGCGCGCGTCCGACGGCCGTGCGCAGCACGTGCCGGACGGAGGCGGGCCAGGGCTCGTCGGCGGGCCGGGTGGAGAGTTCCGCGAGCAGGGGCCGGTCGTATCCGTAGCCGAGGACGATGTCCTCCTTGGCGGGGAAGTACCGGGAGACGGTGGACGGCGACACCTCGGCGCGCCCGGCGATCTGCTCGATCGTGGTGGCCTCGTAGCCCTGGTCGGCGATCAGTGCGAAGGCCGCCTCGCGGATCGCCTCGCGGGTCTTGGTCTTCTTCCGCTCGCGCAGCCCGGGGCGGGGCGGTCGGGCGGGGGCTTGCGGGGGGCGTGCGGCCTTCATGACGATCATTGTCGGCCACCGCGCGGGCCGGTGCTCCCGCGCGGGCCGGGGGTTCTCACGCGTGCTGGTAGGCGACCAGGGAGATGCCGACGTAGTGGGCGACGAAGGCGGCCAGGGTGAACGAGTGGAAGACCTCGTGGAAGCCGAACCAGCGGGGGGAGGGGTTGGGCTTCTTGATGCCGTAGATCACTCCGCCGGCGCTGTAGAGCAGCCCGCCGACGACCACCAGGACGAGGACGGCGATGCCGCCGGTGCGCAGGAAGTCGGGGAGGAAGAAGACGGCGGCCCAGCCCATCGCGATGTAGCAGGGCGTGTAGAGCCAGCGGGGCGCGCCGACCCAGAAGACCCGGAAGACTATCCCGGCGGCGGCCGCCGCCCAGATGCCCCACAGCAGCCACCGGCCCTTGGAGTGCGGCAGCAGCAGGATGGTCAGCGGGGTGTAGGTGCCCGCGATGATCAGGAAGATGTTGGCGTGGTCGAGGCGGCGCAGCACCCCGTCCATGCGGGGGCTCCAGTTGCCCCGGTGGTACAGCGCGCTCACGCCGAACAGCAGGCAGGCGGTCAGCGCGTAGACGGCGCAGGCCAGGCGACCGCGGGGGGAGTCGGCGAAGGCGGTCAGCACCAGCCCGGCCACGAGGGCGGCGGGGAACATGCCGAGGTGCAGCCAGCCGCGGAGCTTGGGCTTGACGGGGTGCGGCAGGGAGGTCTCGACCGGGCCGCGGCCTTCGGCCGGCGGCTCGGTGGACGCGTCGGGGACGAGCGCAGTCATGTCCGCATCGTACCTACGGAGCCGTAAGTTACGGATATCGGTGACGAATTGGGGGCCGGGAAGTGGCCATCGTCTCACGCCCGCCCGACGTCGGCATTTCCGGTTGTTACGCAAAGAAACCGCAAGGTGTACGCAACGTGCACGTAAAGCGACGGCGTCAACCGTGGTCATCGTCACGTTGCTCACCTGTGCGGCCCTCTGGACAGATGGGCGCTCTCGTCGGATGATCAAATGAGTGCGGTCGACACCGGATGAGCGCCAGAAGTTGAACCGTGAAGCATCCGGGTCGCAGCCCCCACGGGGCCTCCACAGACAAAAAACCCTCATTTAGGAGCAATCGTGGCGCGCGACATCGCGGAACCCGGCGTCCCCACCACTCACCAGGGGCTGATCTCCTGGGTCAACGAGATCGCAGAGCTGACCCAGCCGGACAACGTGGTCTGGTGCGACGGCTCGGAGGCCGAGTACGAGCGCCTGTGCGAGGAGCTCGTCGCCAAGGGCACCTTCCGGAAACTCGACCCGATCAAGCGCCCCAACTCCTACTACGCCGCGTCCGACCCCACCGACGTCGCCCGCGTCGAGGACCGGACCTTCATCTGCTCCGAGAAGGAGGAGGACGCCGGCCCGACCAACCACTGGAAGGCCCCCGCGGAGATGCGGGAGATCTTCCGCGGCGAGCAGGGCGTCTTCCGCGGCTCCATGAAGGGCCGCACCATGTACGTGGTGCCCTTCTGCATGGGCCCGCTCGGCTCGCCGCTGTCCGCCATCGGCGTCGAGATCACCGACTCGGCGTACGTCGCCGTCTCCATGCGCACCATGACCCGCATGGGCCGGCCGGTCCTGGACGAGCTGGGCTCCGACGGCTTCTTCGTCAAGGCCGTCCACTCCGTCGGCGCCCCGCTGGAGCCCGGCCAGGAGGACGTCCCGTGGCCGTGCAACAGCACCAAGTACATCTCGCACTTCCCCGAGGACCGCGAGATCTGGTCCTACGGCTCCGGCTACGGCGGCAACGCCCTGCTCGGCAAGAAGTGCTACGCGCTGCGCATCGCCTCCGTCATGGCCCGCGACGAGGGCTGGCTCGCCGAGCACATGCTCGTGCTGAAGCTGACCCCGCCCACCGGTGAGCCCAAGTACGTCGCCGCCGCCTTCCCGTCCGCCTGCGGCAAGACCAACCTGGCCATGCTGGAGCCGACGATCTCCGGCTGGACGGTCGAGACGATCGGCGACGACATCGCCTGGATGCGCTTCGGCGAGGACGGCCGCCTGTACGCCATCAACCCCGAGGCCGGCTTCTTCGGCGTCGCCCCCGGCACCGGCGAGCACACCAACGCCAACGCCATGAAGACCCTGTGGGGCAACTCGGTCTTCACCAACGTGGCGCTCACCGACGACGGCGACGTCTGGTGGGAGGGCATGACCGAGGAGGTCCCGGCCCACCTCACCGACTGGAAGGGCAACGACTGGACGCCCGAGTCCGGTACGCCCGCCGCCCACCCCAACGCCCGCTTCACCACCCCCGCCGCCCAGTGCCCGATCATCGCGCCGGAGTGGGAGGACCCCAAGGGCGTGCCGATCTCCGCGATCCTCTTCGGCGGGCGCCGCGCCAGCGCCGTACCGCTGGTGACGGAGTCCTTCGACTGGAATCACGGCGTCTTCCTGGGCGCGAACGTGGCCTCCGAGAAGACCGCCGCCGCCGAGGGCAAGGTGGGCGAGCTGCGCCGCGACCCGTTCGCCATGCTGCCGTTCTGCGGCTACAACATGGGCGACTACATGGCGCACTGGATCGACGTGGCCAAGGACAAGGACCAGTCCAAGCTGCCGAAGATCTACTACGTCAACTGGTTCCGCAAGGACGACGAGGGCCGGTTCGTCTGGCCGGGCTTCGGTGAGAACGCCCGCGTCCTGAAGTGGATCGTGGAGCGTCTGGAGGGCCGCGCGGAGGGCGTGGAGACGCCGATCGGCGTGCTCCCGGCCAAGGGCTCGCTGGACACCGACGGCCTGGACCTGTCCGACGCCGACCTGGACTTCCTGCTCACCGTCGACAAGGACGTGTGGCGCGAGGAGGCCGCCCTGGTCCCCGAGCACCTCAACACCTTCGGCGACCACACGCCCAAGGAGCTGTGGGACCAGTACCACGCACTGGTGAAGCGCCTGGGCTGAACGCCCGGCACGGACTCCGCGGCCGGTTGGGATGGGATGCCCTGACCAGCGATCGTCACGACCGGCCGCGGAACACACCGGCGGGAGCCCGCACAACGGCGTGCGGGTGCGGACCCGTCACCGCCCTCCGTCCGCCCCGACGGACACCCGCGGTGACGCACACCGGCCCGCCTCCCCGGCCCGGCCCGCCTCGGCGGGCTCTCACGAACGGGTCAACGGGGTGACCGAGCGCTCCGGACGGCCGAAACGGGCCGGCTGGAGCGCTCGGCCGTTTCCGGCGCCCACAGCGGCCGTTTGCGGCGCCCACAGCGGCCGTTTCCGGCGCCCCACGGCGGCCGGTGCACGCCCTTCGGCGGCCGGTGCGCGCCCCCTCGGTGGCCGGTGCACGTCGCCCAGGCCGGTGCGCGTCGCCCGGCGGCCGGTGTGTACCGCCCGGTCGGAGTGCGTCACCGGGCCGCGTCCGTGACCGGCCGTCGGCCGGGCGGTGACGTGAACGGGCGGTGCCCGGCCGGTGTCGGAATGCCGCAGAGCGGATCGTTCCGTTCGGTGATGCCCGAAGTGCCCCGTGCCGGACGCTCTCTGACGTCGTCCCCACCCGGGTGGTCGAACGTACGGTGTGGCTAATATGCGCGCGTCATCATGTCCGAATCGAAACCATCCGGTTGTGAAGCCGGTCCGCCCGAGGGAGTTCCCCTGCGTTCGCGTGCAAGACAGCCCATCTCGACGAGCCTGTCGTTGCGGACGGCACTCCTCGTCCTGGCCTTCGTCCCCGGGATCGCACTGATCGCGCTGTGGGCCGTCACCAGCGGCCAGACCTATCTCGACTTCCAGCGGCAGGCGGACCAGGGCCTGTTGGCCGAGAAGGCCGGAAACCCGTCGAACATCGTCTACTACAACCTCCAGGAGGAACGGCGCCTCAGCGCCGAGGTGCTCGCCGGTCAGAGCGGTGCGGCCGAGGCGCTGGCACGGCAACGGGCCGAGACCGACGAGGCGGTGGACGTCTTCCGGACCCTGTCGGACGACCTGTCGTCGGCCGGGGCCGCACCCCGCCAGGTCCGTGAGGCGGTCGGTGCGGCACGCGAGGCGATCGACCGGCTGCCCGCGCAGCGCTCCCTGGTCGACAGCGGTGACGAGGACCAGCAGGCGGCGGTGTACCGGTACTACACCGACCTGATCGCCGTCGACCTGGAACTGTTCACGTCGCTCAGCCAGGTGGACAACGGCCGGATCACCGTGCTCTCCCAGCCGCTGGTCGACCTGTTCTGGACCAAGGAGATGATCTCCCGCTCGGACGCGCTGCTGGCCCGCGGCTGGGGCGCGGGCGCGCTGACCACCGGGGAGCTGCGGCAGGTCCGCGAGGCGGTCGAGGCCCAGTCGTTCCTGGGCGCCGTGAAGGTCGCGCCCAGGCTGCCCGCCGACGAACGCGCCATGTGGCAGCGGATCACCGGCAGCGCTGCGTGGAAGAGCAAGACCGGCGTGGAGGAGGCGGTACTCGCCGCGGGCGCGTCCGACGCGGGCGGCCGGGTCACCCTGGACGCCGACCGCGCCACCTGGCGTGCCGCGATGGACGACCTCACCCCGGACCTCGAGGAACTCCTCGAGCACCGGACCGCGCTGGTGGGCGAGCAGGGCAAGAACAGTGTGATGGCGCTGCTGTTCAGGATGGTGCTCACCACCCTCGTCGGCCTCGCCGCCGTCGTCGCCGTGATGTGGACGACGTGGCGCCTCACCCGCAGCCTGCGCCAGCGCATCGGCAGCCTCCACGAGCAGGCGGAGATGCTGCAGGCGGCGCTGCCCGACGTCGTGGAGCGGCTGGCGCGGGGCGAGCGGATCGACGTCGAGGCCGAGGCGAAGGCCATCCCGGACGCCGTCGGCCGCGCCGACGACGAGCTGACCCGGCTGGGCGCGGCGCTCAACCTCGCCCGCACCAGCGCCCTGCAGGCCGCGGTCAAACAGGCCGACCAGCACCGCGGGTTCGAGCGGCTGCTGCAGCGCGTCGCCCGCCGCACGCAGCAGTTGATCGGGCAGCAGCTGAAGAAGCTGGACGAGATGGAGCGCCGGCACGAGGACTCCGAGGTCCTCGACGGCCTCTTCGACCTCGACCACCTCACCGCCCGGCTGCGGCGCTACGAGGAGAACCTGGTCATCCTCGCCGGCGGCACCCCGCACCGGCGGTGGCGCAAGCCGGTCGCGCTGCTGGACGTGCTGCGTTCGGCGCAGGGTGAGGTGCAGGACTACCGGCGGGTGGTGCTGGACGTGGAGGGCGGGCCGTGGCTCGCGGCCCGGGCCGTCGGTCCGGTCACGCACGTGCTCGCCGAACTCGTGGAGAACGGGCTCGCCTTCTCGCGTCCGCCGACCCCGGTCGAGGTGCGGGCGGCCGAGGTGGGCCGCGGTCTGGTCATCGAGATCGAGGACCGTGGCCTCGGCATGGAGGAGGACGCGCTGGCCGCGGCCAACGAGCTGATGGCCCGTCCGCCCCGGCTCGACGTGCTGGCGCACTCCGACGACATCCGTCTGGGCCTGCACGTGGTCGCCCGCCTGACGCACCAGTACGGGCTGCGGGTGGAGTTCCGCCCGTCCGCGTTCGGCGGTACGCGCGTGGTCGTCCTCGTCCCCGCCGAACTCACCGTCCCGGCACCGCCGCAGGGCCCGGTGGCGGTGCCCTCGCCCGTCCCGGACCCCGAGCCCGCGCAGGGCCCGGCCGCTCCCGCGCACGGCGCGCAGGAGCCGCTGCCCGCACGGGTCCAGGGCCGGGCGATGGCCGAGGTCACGGCGCTGATCCCGGCCGGATCCCGGCAACCGGAGGCCTCGCGGCCCTCCGACCCGCACCGCGCGCCGACCCCCTGGCCCACCGACCCCGCCCCCGCGCAGGACACCGGCCACCCCACCCCGTACGGAACGCCCCAGCCGACCCCCGGCACCCCGTACGAGCCGGCCCCGCACACCCCGGAAACGACCGACACCCCGTACGGGACGACCCGGTCCGCTCCGGACACCGGCGAAGCCCCGTACGGATCGCGCACGACCGACACCCCGTACGGAACGCCCCAGCCGCCCCCCGAAACCTCGTACCAACCGGCCGCGTACACCCCGGAAACGACCGACACCCCGTACGGGACGACCCCGTCCGCCCAGAACACCGGCGAAGCCCCCCACGGCACCGCCCACCCGCCCCACCCGGCCGGACCCGCAGCCCCCGGCGCCCCCGCCCTGACCGGTGACGAGGCCCCGCTGCCGCGGCGGGTGCGCCAGGCCAGCCTGGTCGACGAACTGCGCGTCGACCCCACGGCCGGACCCCCGCAGCCCCGGCCGCCCCGCTGGCAGGACGATCCGATGCTGCGCCCCGCACCGCGTCGCGCCGGGGCGACGATCGGCGCGTTCCAGCGCCGGTCGCGCGCCGCCCGTGAGGGGAGGACTCCGACACCGCCCCGACCCAGCGTTCCTCGCCACCCGATGAAAGAAGAAGAACCATGACACGTAGCACCGCGACCCACCAGGACCTGGACTGGCTGCTGGACGGCCTCGTGGACTCGGTCGCCGAGACCAGGAACGCGGTCCTGCTCTCCGACGACGGCCTGGTCGTGAGCCATTCGCAGAGCATCGCCCGCGCGGACGCCGAGCGTCTGGCGGCCATCTGCACCGGCCAGCAGAGCCTGGCCCGCGGTGTGGGGCAGCTCTTCGACGGCGGTGTGGTCCACCAGGTCATCGTCGAACTCGCCGACCTGTGGCTCTTCATCATCGCGGCCGGACAGGGCACCCACCTGGCGGTGGTCGCCTCCCAGGAGGTCGACGCGGAGGTGATGTCGCTCGCCATGCACAACCTGGTGCAGCAGGTCGGGCAGAAGCTCGGCACGCCGGCCCGCAGCGGCTTCGACGCCTTCGGCACGGGGCAGGGCAGCGGAGCGTGAACCCGGGACGGGAGCACGACGAGCCGGCGTGGGCACCGGACGCCACGGCGTGGGCGCGGGACGACCCGGCCTGGGACGATCCGGGCGAGGACGGTGAGGACGGCGCGGAGAGCATGGTGCGCCCGTACACCATCACGCGGGGTCGCACCGCTCCCGCACGGGACGACCTCACCCTCATCACCGTGCTCACGACCGTGGAGGACCCGCGCGACGAGCACGGGGCGCCGGTGCGGCCGGGCAGGCTCCAGCCGGAGCACCGCCGGATCCTGGAGCGCTGCCGCCGGCCGGCGGCCGTCGCCGAGGTCGCCGCCGACCTCGACCTCGCCGTGTCGGTGACGAAGATCCTGCTGGCCGACCTCGTCGGCCAGGGCCTGCTCGCCGCGCGGGCGCCGATCACGGTGGCCTGGGCCGCGGGCGGCGTCGACCCGAGCCTGCTGGCCGCCGTGCGTGACGGACTCCGGAGACTGTAGGAACCATGAACACCAGTCAGGCGGCGCCCGCCGCCCTCAAGATCCTCGTCGCGGGCGGTTTCGGCGTCGGCAAGACCACTCTGGTGGGCGCGGTCAGCGAGGTCGCGCCGCTGCACACCGAGGAGTACATGACGCGGGCCAGTGTCGGCGTGGACGATCTCGCCGGCGTCGGTGAGAAGGAAACCACCACCGTCGCGCTGGACTTCGGACGCATCACGATCAACTCGGACCTGGTCGTGTACCTCTTCGGCACACCGGGACAGGAACGTTTCTGGTTCATGTGGAACGACCTGGTCCATGGTGCGCTCGGCGGTGTGGTCATCGCCGACACCCGGCGCCTGGACAGCAGTTTCGCCTCCATCGACTTCTTCGAGAGCCGGCGCATACCGTTCGTGGTGGCCATCAACTGCTTCCACGGCCGCAACACCCGCACCGCCGACGAGATCAGGGCGGCCCTCGACCTCGACCCGTACGTGCCGCTGCTGATCGGTGACGTCCGCGAGCGCTCCTACGGCAAGGAGACGCTGCTCGCCCTGGTCGACCACCTGGACCGCCTGAACGCGCCGGCCGCCTGACCCGCACGCACCTCTTCCCGACTCTCTCCCGGAGACACCGACATGGCCTCACGACTGCGCGTACTCGTCCACGGCGGCGGCATCGGCGGACTCACCCTCGCCACGGCGCTGGCCCGGCGCGGCCACACCGTGGAGGTGGCCGAGCTGCGCGGGGAACTGGAGGCGCTGGGCGTGGGCATCATCCAGCCCTCCAACGCGCTGCACGTCATGCGGGAGATCGGCGTGCTCGACGACTGCCTCGCCGCCGGGTTCGCATGGGAGGTCCTCACCATCGCCGACCCGGCCGGCAACACCCTGGCCCGCATCCCGCAGCCCCGCATGGGCGACGCCCCCGCGACCAACGGCATCCCGCGGCCCGCGCTCGCACGCGTCCTCGGTGCCGCCGCGGCCGCGGCCGGCGCGAAGATCCGCTTCTCCGCCACCGTCACGGACCTCACCGACGACGGCGCGGGCGTCGACGTCACGCTCTCGGACGGCTCGTCCGGCCGCTGGGACCTCGTGGTCGGCTTCGACGGCATCGGCTCCCCGCTGCGCAGCCGCCTCTACGGCGACCGGTTCACGCCCGAGTACACCGGCTTCGCCAACTGGCGGGTCACGCTGCCGCGGCTGCCCGAGGTGCGGGGCGTGGTGATGGCGACCGCCGGGCACGAGGCGAAGGCGCTGCTCACGCCGATCACCCCCGACTCGATGTACCTGGGCGCGGTGTTCGCGGAGGACCCGGACTTCCGGCCGGACCCGGAGCGCGCCCACGAACAGCTCGCCGGGCGGCTGACGATGTTCTCCGGGCCGATCGCCGAGGCGCTCGCCTCCGCCACCGACCCCGCGGCCGTCGTCTACTCCAGGATCTCTCAGGTGACGGTGGACGCGCCGTGGCACGTGGGCCGGGTGGCGCTGGCCGGTGACGCCGCCCACGCGAGCGCCCCGCAGCTGGCGCAGGGCGCGGCGATGGCCGTCGAGGACGCGATCGTGCTCGCCGAGTCGCTGGACGCGTACGACGGTGTGCCGGCGGCGCTCGCGGCGTGGGAGGAGCGGCGCCGGCCCCGCGCGCTGTGGGTGCAGGCCCTGTCGCGGGCGGTGCTGAAGCAGGAGACGGGCGGGGAGACGACGCCCGAGGAGGACGAGCTGCTGAAGGTCGGCGTGCCGGGCGCCGCCCAGGTCCTGGTCCAGCCGTACTGACCCGCGGCGCCGTGCGGGGCGCGGGTCAGGCGTCGCCGAGGCCGCCCGCGGCCGGGTCCCGGTCCTCCAGGTAGCGGGTGTGCGACTCCTGCCGGCGGGCCTCCGCCTCGCGCGGCGTCCCGGCGAGCCGTTCGGCTTCCGCCTCGCGCAGCGTCCCGGCGAGCCGTTCGGCTTCCGCCCGCAGGAGGCCGAGCCGGCGGACGAGGTGGCGGACGAGGTGGCGTCCGGGGGGAGGTGCCGGAGCCACGCCGTCGCCCTACTGGTAGCCGCGGATCTCCTCGAAGGCGCCGTCGAGCGAGCCCCGCCCGTCGAAGAGCCGGCCACCGGTCAGTTCCGCGATGTGCTCCAGTTCCGTGCGGTCGGAGTCGCCGAACAGGATCGGGAAGACGGGGATGTCCCGCCGTTCGCCGGTCAGGCCCCGGTGGAAGGAGGCGAAACCGTCGGCGTCGTCGCCGGCGGTGTTCTCGCCGTCCGTCATCAGCACGATCGACGTGAACGTGTCCCGGTCGCCGCCGAGATGGTCGTACGCGGTGCGCAGCGACGTGTAGATCGCGGTCTCGCCCTCGGCCCTCAGCCGCGCGGTGTCGGCGCGGATCGCGGACAGTCCCGTCTCCGGGTCCTCGGGCCGCACCACGTGGGTGCGCACGCTCTTCACCGCCGAGCCGAACGGCATCAGGGTGACCTCTTCGCGGTCCCGGAAGTCGCTGGTCAGCCTGGTGAGGGCCTGCTTCAGCCGGCTGAGGCGCTCGCCCTCCATGGAGCCGGAGGTGTCGAGGACGTACACGGTCCGGGAGGGCCGGCGCAGTTCGTTCTCGTACGCGTCGAGCAGGCCGTCGGCGACCGACCGGCTGCCCGGGAAGGGCAGTTCGCGCCGCCGGGACGGGTCGAGGCCGGCGGCGGGCGGCACCGAGGCGACGACCGGGCGGCGGTGCGTGTGCTCGGTGATCAGCCGCTGCACGGCGTCCGTGCGCAGCGCCTCGGCGACCCGGCGCACGTCCTCGCGGGTGGCCGGGCCGGTCGCGGCGAGGGAGGAGAGCGGATAGTCGGCGGTGACGACGCCGTCCTTCGGGCGGATCACCGTCAGGTTCTTGAACCCTTCGAGCACGGATTCGTAGTTGAGCAGCGCGTCCACGTCGCCGCGCCGGGCGAACGCGCTCGCGAGCCAGCCCGAGGAGCCCGACGTCAGCCGCTGCCCGCGGAAGAACTCCTCCATCCGCGGCCCGGCCTTCGCCACGTCCGCGTCGGTGAGCGCGGACTGCGCGCCGGACAGCGCGGAGGCGACCGCGACCAGCGTGGAGAAACCGGAGTTGGAGCGGGCCGGGTCGGTCATGCCGTAGGTGAGCCGCCCGTCCCGTACGGCCTTCTCGACCGCGGACCAGGTGACCTCCTCGGGTTTCCAGCCGAGCCGTTCCACCGTCGCCGTCTTCACGCCGATGGCCACCGGGCTGGACATCACGGGCGTCTCGGAGACCACCTTGTCCGCGGCGGCCGGGCGCAGCCGCAGGTAGTCGTTGGAGGACAGCCACACGGCGTCGTACCGGCCGTCGGCCTTGCCGGTGGCCAGGATGTCCACGGCGTCGAGGGTGCCGATGTAGGTGGGCCGCAGGGTGACGCCGGTGTCCTTCTCGATCCGCTCGAACACCGGGGTCATGTCGCTGAGTTCGCTGGACGCCAGGACCCGCAGGGTGCCGGGTTCGGCGGTGTGCGGGTCGGTGTCCTCACGCGGCTCGGCTCCGGATGTGCAGGCGGTGAGCAGGGCGCCGGCGGCGAGCAGGACGGCCAGGTGCCGGCGCGCCGCCGCGGGTGACGGCCGTCTCATGCGAGGCCCCCTTCCGGCGCGTCCTGCGCCCGGCCGCGGTCCGGCATGCGGTGGGACTGCGCGGTCGCGGGGCGCATCCCGCCGGCGCCGAGCGCGGTGATGTCGCCGACCTTCCCGGCGAACTCGGGCGAGCGGGCGTCCGGCGCGGCCGGCCCTTCGACGTAGGCGGCGGCCCTGGCGGCCAGGCCGGCGCGGACCGCCCCGTCGACCGGCACGAGTCCGCCGGCCCGCTCCCGCGGCACGGGGGCCACGGGCTCGGGCGGTGTGAGGGTGACGTCTCTGTCGGTGCTGCTCACTTGCGGGTCCCCCCTTTATCCGCGCGCCCGTCGCGCCAGTTCGCGCAGCACCGCGGAGGTGGGCACGGGCGCCTGGCGGACGCCGGTCAGTTGCTGCTTGAGGTAGGCGGTGCGGCCCACCGTGGCCGCCGTGAACTCAGTGATGGCGCCCTGCGGCCGGAAACCGTGCCGGACGGCCAGCTTCCGCAAGGTCGGGTCGCTGCCCAGGAGTTCGGCGAGTTTCCGGCCGTCGTCGGTGAGCGGGACGACGGTGTGGTCGCTGTTGACCGTGGTGTCCGGGTAGAGGACGACGAGGTCGTCGGCGTTCTGCTGCTCGTCGAGGAGCGCGGCGACCTGCGACTCGTAGACGAGGACGAGCGGGTTGCCGGCCCCGCTGACGAAGTCCCGGAACGCGGCGTCGGTGCTGGACTGCTGGGCGCCCTGGACGCTGACCAGCGTGCGCATCAGCGGGGCGGTGCGCTCCACCTCGGCGTCGCTCGCGACCACCTTGCCGCCGTTGGCGACGTAGGAGGCGGCGGCCAGGTAGAGGGCGCCGGAGTTGGACGTCTGCGGGTCGGTGCTGGAGATGAACAGGGTGCCGGTCAGCTCGCCGTACCGCTCGGAGCCCTTGAGCTGCTGCCAGGTGCGTTCGCGCCGGGCCGCGTCGAGGTAGGCGTCCATCTTCAGCGTGCCCGGGGTCCTGCCGACGGGCGTGGCCAGCCCGTTCGCGGCGAGCACCTCGGCGGCGCCACGGCGGGAGACGACGACGAGCGGAGAGTAGAAGGGGCGCGGCAGGATCCCGCGCACTCCGTGCTTCTGGGCCAGTTCGGCGGCGGGCGCCCGGCTGGACGGGAACGCCAGGTCGTACCCGTAGAGGTCCAGCCCTTCCATGGCCCAGGACCCGGAGGTCTCGGCCTCGACGGTGTAGCCCTGGGCGGCCAGGGCCTCCACCACGTCCGGATCGGCGAAGAACGCGGCCTTCTCCGATCCGATGACCATGCGCACGGTCTTCGTTGCCGTGCCCGTCTCCTCGCTGTCCCGGCCCGCGACGACGGCGGCCGCCACGCCACCGATCAACAGGACCGCGAGGACGATTCCCACGATGCGTCTCACGTGCGGAGCATCCCGCCGGAATCCAACGTTCCCCGGCGGGCCCGGTGAACGGGCGGTGGCCGCCCGATACCGGTACGCAACGGGAACCGGCCACTCCGAACGTGGGCTCAGATGACGCGGAACAGGTCGGCGGTGGCGTGGACGTCCGTCAGGTCGTCGATGGTGCGCAGGTTGTCGCACAGGGCTTCCAGGACCGAACCGGTCCCGGTGGCGTCGGGGCCGGTGATCGCCACGCCGAACAGGCGGAAGCCCAGGCGCCGCTTGGCGTCGTTCCAGCCGCGCACCCACTGCTCCGTGACCTCGCACGCGTCGTCGGTGATCAGCACGATGTCGCCGCGTCTGCGGGCCGTGTCGTCGAACTCCTCCTCCAGCAGTGCGGCGGCCGTGCCCAGCGGACGCTGGAAGTCGGTGCCGCCGCCGAGGAAGGTCTCCGCGAAGTCCAGGACCTCGGTGACACCGGCGGGCCGGTCGCCGGGAAAGCGGAAGACGCGGATCTTGTCGGCGGCGGAGAACAGGATGCCGACGAAGTCCCGCCCCGCGTGCCGGGCCTGGTCCAGCAGGGCGAGTGCGCACGCCTTGGACCACGCCTCCCGGGTGATCCCGCCGGGTCCCTCCGCGTACATGGAGTGCGAGGTGTCCACGCAGGCGATGACGGCGCCCTGGCCGGTCGTCTGCTCGCCCCGGCTGTCGTACAGCATCAGCTCCCCGGCGGCGTAGCGGGCGGCGAACACCGCCCGCAGCGCGGGCAGGCCGAGGACCGCCAGCTCGGAGGGGACGACCCGGGAGAGGTCGTCGCCGAGGGTGACGCCGACCAGTTCCCCGGTGGCGTTCTCCACCTTGCGGGCCCGCTCTCCGCCCGCCATCTGCCGGAATCGGCCGATCAGTTCGGCCCACCGCGCGAGCCGTCCGGAGCGCAGCCGTTCGGCGAGCCGGGCCCGCTCGTCGAACGGCATCCGCTCCAGTTCGCCGGCTCCGACGCCCCACGCGCGCATCAGCGCGGCCTCCTGCCGGACCGCTTCGGCGGCCGACGCCGTCGCGTTCCGGGCGGCGGCACGGATACCGGGGAGCGCCGCCGCGAGGGCCTGCGCGGCGGCACGGGTCTCCTGCCGGGCGGTGGCCTCGGCGGCTTCGGCGGCCTGGATCGCCCGGCGTACGGCGTCGGCGGCCGGGGCCGGCACGGTGCCGTCCGTCCCGGCCTCGTCGGCTGCCCGGCGGACCGCCTCGCTCACCGCGGTGGCCGCCGCGACGGCGTTCTGCCAGGCCGCCTCGGCCTGCCCGGCCCGGTCCCGGGCGTCCTGGGAGCGCTCCAGGAGCCCGCGCAGCACGGAGGACTGGGCGAGCACGGCCAGGGCGGCGGCGTAGGCGTCGCCGGCCGTCTCCCGGTGCAGTCCGGCGAAGTCCGGTGACCGTACCAGCGAGGTGACGACCTGGTGGTTGACCAGACGGGAGGGCGCCATCGCCGTGGCCTCCCGCAGTCGCGGGGCGGCCTGGTAGGCGGCCAGGAACACGTCCGTCAGGAGGTCGTCGGTGTGGGCGTGGCGGGAGCCGAGCTCGGCCGCCAGTTCCCGCAGCCCGGCCGACTGCTCGTACACCTCCCGCCACACGACCCGGTCGAACGGGCCCGCGACGACGGCCGTCGTGTTGCGTTCGGCGGCGGTGGCGGTCCGGGCCAGCCACGGCCCGGACCGGACCGCCAACGCGTCGATGCTGCTGCGCTGTTCACCCATCGCGGCGTCTCAGAGCTGGGCCTGCACCATGCTCGCGTCCATGCCGAGGGCCTCGGTGAGGACGCGGGCGCGGACGGCGCGCTGGCGGCCGGTGACCCGGTCGATCGCGGCGGTGGACCGCCCGGCGCCCGCCGCCTCCTCCCGCAGCTTCTCCAGCCGCTTGCCCGCCATGGCGAGCTGGTTGTGCGCCTTTTTGATCACCCATTCGCTCAGCGCCTCCCGGGACTGCCCGGCCATGGCGTCGAGCTGCGCCTCCAGCTCGTCGATGACATCGGCCAGGTCGAGCGCCTCCTTGGCGTCCGGGTTCACCAGGTGCAGCACTTCCCGTTCGACGACCGGGCGCTGGGCGGGGGAGTCCCACAGCACATGGGTCAGCACCGACAGGTCGGTCTCCGTGACCGCCGTACGCCCGTCGAGGTACGCGGACGCCTGGAGCAGCCGCACCGCCTGCCGCCAGCGGCGGTCGGAGGCGACGAGCTCCTTGCGGCGCAGGGCGGCCCGCAGCGTCACCATCGCGTCCACGATCGTGTCGGGCACGTCCACGGCCGGGACGGCCCCGGTCACGGCGTGCTGCAACGCGGCCAGCTCGACGGTGGTCGGAGGCGCCGGTGCCGCCGGGCGGCCGACGGCGGAACGCACCAGCGCGGCGAAGTTCGACGGGTCCTCCAGATATCCGACCTCGATCCGCACCAGCAGCCGGTCGTAGATCGCGGCGGAGTCCTCCCCGCTGGGGAGTTCGTTGCTCGCGGTGATGGCCGCGATCAGGGGGCAGCGGATCGGGGCGCCGCCGTTCTCGGGGTGGTAGATCCGCTCGTTGAGGTAGCCCAGCGTCTCGTTCAGGGCCGCCGTGGAGCACTTGAAGATCTCGTCGATGAACGCGACGTGCGCGGTCGTGGCCCGCCCGTCGTACACCTGCCGGTACTCGCCCCGGGCCAGCGCGGCGACGTCGATGGGGCCGAACATCCGCGTCGGCGCGGTGAACTTCGACAGCAGGATCTCCCAGTACGCGGCCCCCTCGATCCGGCCCGTCAGCTCCCGCGCCAGCTCCGACTTCGCGGTGCCCGGCGGCCCGAGCACCAGCGAGTGCTGCCCGGCGAGCAACGCCACCACCAGCGTCCGTACGACGTCGGCCCGCTCGTAGAACCGCTCCGACAACTCGTCGCGGATCGCGCGCAGCCTCCGGGCCGTGTCCCGCGCGTCGGGTGCTCCGCTCATGGCCGGCTCCCCGTCCCGCTGCCGTCCGCCGCACCCGGCTTCTCCATGACGTCCATGGCCGCCATTCAAACCGACGCCACCGACATCGGACCACGGCCGGGGACCCCGCTCCCTTCCCGTCGCGTGTCGTCGTCGGCCGCGTCACTCGGTCTCCGGGCGCTCCGCCCGCCGTCAGTTCCCTTCCGCCGGTGGCTCGTCGGCGCCGTAGCTCTGGAACCAGTGGACGTCGAAGTGCCGGGCCGTGGAGAACGGGTGGTCCGGGTCGGTGAGCAGCCGGTACAGGAACTCACCGGTCGTGGCCTCGGACCGCTGCCAGGAGTCGGGTATCTCCTCCTGCGCCAGCACGGGCCACGTGTCCGGGTCGGGGTCCCCGGTGAGCCAGTAGAAGCCGTCGGCCTGTTCCGTGCTCGCCCATTGCAGCACCCCGCCCGCAGCCGGGTACACCGGGTACGGATCCCACAGGCGGCTGCCCCGCGCACGGGTCCACTCGGCCAGCCACTCGGTGTGCCGGACGATGTCGGTGCTCCTGTCGTACGCGTCGGGGACTTGGAGTTGCAGGTACCCGTCGAAGGCGCCCGACCCGCCGAAGATCTCGACGAGCCGTTTGTAGTCGCCGGGCAGCCGCGTGCCGAGCCGGTCCTCGACCGCCGCCCAGTCCACCGTGCGCGTCCGCGTCGTGTCCCACCCGGTGACGGCGACGATCCGGTCCACCCAGGACGCCGGCTCCGCCGGACCCTCCGCCGGGCCGGGCCGTTCGGCGACGAGCACCACGACCCGGACGTCACCGTCACCGTCGTCGTCGCGCGCCGTACCGCAGCCGATCCACCGGTCCCCGTACGCCCACGCCCGCATCTCGACGGTCCGCTCACCGAACGGCGCCAGGAGCGGCAGACCGGTCCGCGCGCTCACGGCCGGGTCGACGGCGCCGCGCCTGGCGAGGCTGCGCGGCTCACCGAACCGCGAACCGATCGCCTCCTCGAGCTCCGCGAGACCGATCTCCGCGAGACCGGTCTCCGCCGTCGGCACCAGGCACACGTGCCCCGGCGCCTGCCCGTGCCGCCCGCACACCGGCGTGCCCGCCCGCTGAGCGGTCAGCCGGTGGATGCTCGACAGCAACTCCTCCACCACGTCCATGGCCGCCATTCAAACCGACGCCACCGACATCGCCCCGCGTCCCGGCAGGACGCGGCCTTCCGGCGGCTCCGCCACCAGCTCGCACCACACGGTCTTCTCACCGGACCCCTGCGTCACGCCCCAGTCCAGCGCCAGCGCGTCGAGCAGCGCCAGTCCCCGCCCCGACTCCTCGTCGGCGCCGACCGCCGGGCGCCGGACGGGCAGCGCGCACGGGTCGGGGTCGGTGACCTCCAGGCGCGTACGGCCGCCGTCACGGAACACGCGGACGGTCACGGGCACGCCCTCGCCGAGGTGCACCACCACGTTGGTGACCAGCTCGCTCGCACACAGCTGGACGTCGGTGCCGTAGTCGGCCAGGGCCCGCCGCACACCGGCCACGGCCGCCGGAGTGGCGAGCAGCCCCAGCGTCAGCGGCGCGCGCATCACGCGCCGTCCCGGCGCAGTGCGGCGGTCAGGGCCCGCGCGGTGAGCAGGTTGCAGTTGCCGAGCGCGATCAGCGGCCGGGCCGGGTACCGCGAGGCGAACGTCGGGACGTCGACGCCGAGGGACGGCAGGCGGATGCCGTGGGCGGCGAGCGCGGCCCGCAGTTCCTCGACGCAGGCGTCGGCCGCCTCGGGGGAGTGGTCGTGCATGTGGGGTTCATACCTTCCGGTGCGCTGTGTGACGAACCGTTCACACTGTGCCGCCGGTGTGCGTAGCGTGACAGGGGTTCGGGCTCCCGGCTCCGAACTGCACGGATGCGCGGGGCAGTTGGTAGCGGCCGGGAAGCGGGCGGCAACGGCACACCAAGGACGGTGAACCATGGGGCAGCGCAAGGACATCGACGGCTCGACGAGCGTCCCGACGTTCTACGGCAGCGAGTTGCGGTGGAAACGCGAGGAAGCCGGACTGACCCTCCAGCAACTGGTCGAGGGCAGCTTCTACGGCCCGAGCCACCTCAGCGAGATCGAACGCGGCACGCGCCGCATGCCGGCGGAACTGGCCGAGCACGTGGACAAGGTCCTCGGCACGGACGGCTTCTTCCGACGCCGGTGCGAGGACGTGCGACGGGCGAAGCGGCGCGGGCACGCCAGCTATTTCGAGCGGGTGCTGGAGGCGGAGAAGCACGCCAAGTCCATTGAGGAGTGGTGCCCGACCTTGATTCCAGGCCTGCTCCAGACGGATGCCTACGCTCGGGCGCTGGTCCGGGCCGCCATGCCCCTGGCTCCGGACGAGGAGGTGGAGGAGAAGGTCAGCGCGCGGCTGGCGCGAGCTCAGCTCTTCGAGGAGAACCACAGGACCCCCATGTACTGGGCAATCCTGCCGGAAGTGCTGTTGCGGCAGCCGATCCTTCCGCCTGAGCGGTCGGCGGAACAATGGCAGCACATCGCTGAGATGGCGCGGCGGCGCCGGATCGTGCCGCAGATCCTTCCGTGGGACTGTGGGCCACACCCCCTCATGATGGGTGCGGCCACGATTATGGCTTTCCCTGACGCCCCGCCGCTGGTCTACTTGGAGTCGCAGCACAGCGGGGACACAATCGAAGATCCAGCCCTCGTTGAGGATTACCGCAGGTCCTACGATCTGCTCAGGGCCGCCGCGCTGCCTCCGGAGGCGTCCCTCGCCCTGATCGAGCAAGCGGCTGAGGATGGCAGAAATGGCAAGCTACGCAGTTGACTTGAGCGCAGCCGTCTGGCGTAAGAGCAGCTACAGCAACGGCACCGGCGGCAACTGCGTCGAGGTCGCCGAGGCTTTCCCCGGCGCGGCGGCCTGGCGCAAGAGCACCTACAGCAACGGCGACGGCGGCGACTGCCTCGAAGTGTGCGACGCACACACCGCCGTCGTCCCCGTCCGTGACTCCAAGGTGCCGCACGGCCCGGTGCTGACCGTGGCCGCGCCGGCGTGGACGTCGTTCGTCGCGTCCCTGAAGTCAGTGCGCACGGACTGACGTCCGCGTCCTGCTCCGCGCTTCGGTTGTGAAGCACAGGTGAACGAACCGGGGTCGTTTGTGACCGGGTACAACCCTTGATCGACCGTGCCCGTCGTGCAAGTGGCCCCCCACGCCTCACCTGTTCTCCGAACTGGAGCCATCTTGCGCACACGCACCTTGGCCGTCGCCCTGGCGGTCGCCTCGGCGGCCGCGGGCCTGTCCCTCACCCTCGCCCCCACGGCGAGCGCGGCCACCTCCGCGACCGACGACTTCAACGGCGACGGTGTCGCCGACCTCGTCGTCGCCACTCCCAACGCTCCCGTCGACGGACACGTCAACGCGGGTTCGGTCACCGTCCTCTACGGCTCCGCGGACGGCGTCGCGCCCGCCCGCTCGACCACCCTCACCCAGAGTTCCGCGGGCGTCCCCGGTGACGTCCGCTCGCACGACCTGTTCGGCGCCACCCACGCCGCCGGTGACCTGGACGCCGACGGCTACACCGACCTCGTCGTCGGCACGCCGGGCGACTCGGTGCCGTACAGCAGCTCCTACGGCACGGTCAGCGTGCTGTGGGGCGGCCCGAGCGGCCTGACCGGCGACGGCATCTCGCTGGCCAGCCCGTACGCCACCAGCGAGTGGTCCTCCGAGAAGGACTACGGCAAGAAGGTCGTCGTCGCCGACCTGGACGGCGACGGCGTCCCGCAGATCGCCACGCTCAGCCGCACCAACCTGTGGGTGTACGACGACCTGGCGGGCCGCACGGCGCCCACCGACGTACGGCACTTCGAGAACTACAACGCCTACGTCCAGCCGCGCACCCTCACCGCGGGCCGCTTCACCGGCACCGCGGGCGCCCAGCTCGTCGTCACCGGGCCGGAGAACTGCGGCACGGAGGGCGGCTGCCAGTTCACCGGCGTCTACACGTGGAGCGACAGCGGGTTGCAGGAGGTCTGGCTGTCCGACCCGGGCGCGGACGCCACCGGTGCGAACGAGGCGCCGACCGTTTCGACGGCCGCCGGTGACATCGACGGCGACGGCTTCGCCGACCTCGTCACCGGCCACGTGCCCGCGTCGGCGACGACCTCCGGCGAGTACGCGGACGCGGCGGGCTTCGTCCACGTCCGCTACGGCAGCGCGCAGGGCCTGGGCGCCCAGCGCACCGGCACGCTGGAGGCGCCGGGCGGAAGCCGGTCCGGTGACAACTTCGGCGCGTCCGTCGCGGTCGGCGACGTCACGGGCGACGGTTACGCCGACGTGGCGGCCGGGGCGCCGGGCGCGACGCTCCGGGGCGTGCCGGGAACCGGCGCGACGGTCCTGCTCAAGGGCTCGGCCACCGGCCTGACCGACACCGGCGCCCAGGTGTTCCACCAGGACACCGACGGCGTGCCCGGCACCGGGGCGGCGGACGACTGGTTCGGCTCCGCGGTGGCCCTCACCGACGTGGACGGTGACGGCAAGGCGGACCTCACGGTCGCGGCGAAGGGCGAGGACACCGGCGACGGCACGGCGCGCGACGGCGCCGACTGGGTGCTGCGCGGCACGGCCGACGGCCTGACGGCGGCCGGCGCGACCTCCTTCGGCGCGGCGTCCTTCGGCCTCACCTACCCGAACGCCGAGTTCGGCTCCGTCCTGGGCGGCTGATCCCCGTCCGGTGGTCTCGGGGCGCCGGCCCCGGAGACCACCGGCATCGGCGCTGGTTCACCGACCGGGACGGCGGCGCCCACCCCTTGGGCAGTCCGTCCTCGCTCACCGGTCGGGGCCGCCCACCGACAGCAGGCGGCGCCGACCCGGACGGGGGCGCCGACCGGCCGGCACGCGAGCGATGAGTTCCGGCGGCGGGACGGGTCTGCCCCGGCATGACTCACCTCACCACCACTGTCAACGTCCATGGGATCACCTTGGGCATCGAGTCCTTCGGCGACGACGACGCGCCGCTCGTCCTGCTCGCGGGCGGGACGACGATGCTCTCCTGGCCCGACGCGCTGTGCGAACGCCTCGCCGCCGGCGGGCGCCGCGTGGTGCGCTACGACCTGCGGGACAGCGGGCAGTCGACGACCAGGGACCCGGAGGCGCCCGCCTACACCCTGCGCGACCTCGCCGCCGACGCGGCGGCCCTCGCCGACGCGCTCGGCGGCCGGCCCGCGCACCTCGCCGGGATCGGCGTCGGCGGGATGGTCGCCCAGGTCGCCGCACTCGACCATCCGGACGCGTTCTCGGCGCTCACGCTGGTCGGCACCCGCTCGGTCGCGCCCGGCCCGACCGACGACGACCTGCCCGACCACGACCGGGCGACGATGGGCCGGCTGTTCACGCACGCGATGCCCGACTGGACCGACCGCGAGGCGGTCGCGGACTTCGCCGCCGCCGGCGCGGAGATCCTCGGCGACGACCCGGTCGCCGCACGCGCGGTCGCCGCGCGCATCTGGGACCGCACGCCCGGCGCCGCACCGGCGGTCCGGATGGCCAACCACCTGGGCATGGTGTTCTCCCGGCTCGACTGCACACCCCGCTGGCGCGAGCGCCTGCCCGAGATCAAGGTGCCCACGCTCGTCGTCCACGGCCGCCGCAACCGCTTCTTCCCCGTCGGCAACGCCGAGGCGATCGCCCGCGAGATCCCCGGGGCACGGCTGCTCGTCCTCGAGGACGCCGCCACGGCGATCCCCGATGCGGCGATCGACGCCGTGACCGGGGCGATGCTCACGCTCGGACAGCGGACGCCGGGTCACGTGCCGGCACCTCAGGAGCCGTAGCCGTAGCCGTAGCCGGTGCGCCGCCCGGCCATGAACCCCCCGATGCCCAGCCCGACCCCGACGAGCGTCAGCACGGCTCCGAAGGCCCCCAGGGCCAGCGGCGCCACGGAGACGGCCCGCTCCTCCTGCGGCACACGGCCGCGCACCCCCGAGGCCGCGACGCTGCCCGACTGCTCATCGAGGAAGTAGCGCGAGTCGTTCGCGTTGGGCCGGTTGTCGCCGAGAAGGAACAGCCGCCCGTCCGGCACGGTCACGTCGAACGGTGCGCCGGTCGTGCCGAGTTCGTCGCGCATCACGTACGGCTCGTCGATCCGCTTGCCGTTCACCACGACCTGCGCACCGTCGCGGGACTCCACATGGTCGCCGCCCAGTCCGATCACCCGCTGCAGGACCGGCGCACCCCCGTACCGCCCCGGCACACTGACGAGGACGACATCGCCGCGGCGTATCCCGGCTTCGTCGACGCGCTCAATGGTCAACCGATCGCCCGGACGATAGGTGGGCCGCATCGCATCACCTCCGACGGTGATCCGCTCCCGGTCCAGGACACCGGTGCCCACGATCCCAGCAGCGGCTCCCAGCAACAGCACCAACCCCAGCGGAACCAGCACCCAGGCGGCGACTCTGAGTCCGCGGCCCGCACGTCGCGACGTCACGAACGCTCCTCGTTTCCGATCCATCTGATCTGTCTGATGCTGCCTGTTCTGCTAACTGCCGTGGACCGGGCGGCCCGGCTCGAACGTCGGGTCAAGGTCGCACTGCGCGATTCCGAAAGGCTTGAAATCCTCATCCGCAAGGACCCGGTAGAGGAATTCAGCAGTCGACATGTCATAGGTGCGCCACTCGCCGACGTCACCTCGGACGAGAACGGAATACGCGCCAGGGTTCCGCGCGTCCACAAGCCAGGCGTATTCATCGGCCCATTCGGCTGCCGCCCACACGATGACACCCTTTTCTCCGGGAGAGTAGAAAGGGTATGCGTCATCGTCTCCACCGGCCGAAAGGGAGGCCCGCCACTGCGTGAGAAAGTCGAAGGCGGGAGGTCCCGAAGGCCCGAAGAAGTAGACGGACTCACTGAAGACGCCGCCACCGAACGTCTCGAAGAGTAACTTGTAGTCCGCCGGCAGCGGAGCCTGCAACTCCCCCTCGACCGACTCCCAGTCGACGGAGAGCCTCAACGGCTCCCAGCTGGTCAACTCGATCAGCCGCTGAACCCACATGGAAAAACCTCTCCGGCCGGTGGGACCGCTCGGCCACTCCTTTCGGGCTCCGATGACGGGGCCGCGCAAGCGGCGTGCGGCAATGGCGTGCCCGCGATCTTCGCGCCCTCCAGGCGGGAGGTGGCGTGATGCATGGCTGTGCAGCACCCGCGCGAACAGGCGAAACACCGGTCGCGGGCGCGGCGGCGGAATTATGGATCATCTGTCTGGTGGCCTGTCAAGCAGGCGGACATTCAGGTGCATTTGAAGGGTGAAGCGTCGTCGCTTCGTCCCTTTATGTCTGCGCGCTCGCGCGGTGCACTCCCGGTGGTGTACAACCGCCCGGATGCACGCCAGTTGTATGCCGCATTGACCCGGGTCGTCGAAAGCTGAGCCCTTTTCATGTCAGCCCTTGGCATTCTCGGGAGGCACAGAGAACGGCGCACAGGGCGGCGTACAGGACGACGCGCGGAACGGCACGCACACCGCGGGCGACGGCCGGGCCGGCCGCAGCGCGCCACAACTGATCACGACGTACACACTGCACGAGGGGTGGGCATGAGTCCGAGGGGAATCCGCGCGCGGCGTTCGAGGGCGTCGCAGCGCACGATGTGGCTGGCGGTCGGCGTCGCCGTCCTGGCGGGTACCGGGGCGACGGCGGTGTCCGTGACCGGCGGCTCCGGGGTCACCGGCGCCGACGACACCTCCCGTCCAGCGCGGGCGCACACGCTCGCGCTGGACGGCAAGGACCCGAAGAAGCGCGAACTGCCGCGCACGGACACGCAGTCGTTCTCCCTCGTCGGCGTCTCCTGGGAGGACAGCGCCGACGACTTCGAGGGCACCGCGCAGATCCGTACGCGCAGCGCGGACAGCGGCACCTGGACCGACTGGCGCGACCTCGACTTCGGCATCCGCGCACCGGAGACGGAGGAGGGCGACGCCTCGGCGGTCCGGGGTGCGTCGGAGCCGCTGTGGGTGGGGCCGTCGGACGCGGTCGAGGCCCGGGTGGTGGCCGACGGCGAGGAGACGGCCGTGCCGGACGCGCTGCGGCTCGACATGATCGACCCGGGTGACGAGAAGGGCGGCACGGGGCAGGACAGGAGCGGCGGCAAGGGCGGCAGTGCCAACGGGAACGGCAACGGCAAGGGCAAGCCCTCCGCCGGGCCCGCCGCCGGCGAGAGCGCCACCGCCAGTGCCCCGACCGTCGGCGGGGACGCCGAGCCGACCACCGCCCCCGAGCAGTCCGCCGAGCCGGCACCGGAACCCACGGACGCCCCGGCCGCCGAGCAGCCGACCCCCTCCGACGACCCGACCCCCTCCGAGGAGCCGACCCAGGAACCGACGGCCGATGCCGGCGCCCCGGCCCCGAGCGAGGCGCCGGCCTCCGAGCCCGCCGGCCCGAGCGAGGAGCCCACGGCACCGACGCCCTCGCCCGACCCGACGCAGGAGCCGACGGAAGGCCCCGCCGGCCCCGCGCCGAGCGAGGAGCCGACCGCGGAGCCCACCGCGGCCCCGGCCACCGAACCCACGACGGAGCCGAGCGCCCAGCCGGAACCGACCGGTTCCGCGTCGCCGTCCGCGCCCGCCGCACCGGCCATCGTCAGCCGCGCCGAATGGGGTGCCGACGAGTCGCTGGTCACCGACCCGCCGTCCTACCTGGACAAGGTCGACGCCGTCTTCGTCCACCACACCGCCGGTACCAACGACTACGACTGCGCCGAGTCGCCCGCCGTCATCCGGGCCATCCTCACGTACCACGTGCAGACCAACGGCTGGAGCGACACCGGCTACAACTTCTTCGTCGACAAGTGCGGCACCGTCTTCGAGGGCCGCGCCGGCGGCGTCGACAAGCCGGTCCGCGGCGCCCACACCTACGGCTTCAACGGCTACTCCTCCGGCGTCTCGCTCCTCGGCGACTACGAGAACGGCGGCACCCCGACCGCCGCGGCGCAGCAGGCGATCGCCGACCTCTCCGCCTGGAAGCTCGGTCTGCACGGCGTCGACCCGGAGGCGAAGGTGACGCTCACCGCCGCGGGCGACACCGGCGTCTACCGGACCGGTGAGCAGGCGACGCTCGACACGATCTCCGGGCACCGCGACGGCTACGCCACGCTCTGCCCGGGCGCGACGCTCTACGCCGCACTTCCGGAAATCCGCCGTACAGCGGGCATATCGATGTACGCTCACTGACCTTGCATGATCCGAACGGCTGTTCCCCGACTGGGGGTTGGGGGACGGCCGTGGTGCACGGGTACACAACTCATCCTGTGGGGGGCACAGTTGAAGACAGCACGACGCACCAGACGCCTCGCGGCCGCACTGCTGGCCGCTGCGCTCACCGGCGGCGGCCTGACCGTCGCCGCCGCGCCCGCCGCGCACGCCGCGGCCTCCGCCCTGGTGGCCAAGCTGCCGATCACCTCGTTCTCGGCGCTCACCGTCGACTCCGCGCACCAGCGCGTGTACGTCGCCGACAGCAATCTCGGCTACTACGACAACAAGGGCCTCATCGCCGTCTACGACTTCTCCGGCGAGCGGATCACCACCCTCACCACCACCCGCCACATCTCCGGCCTCGCGCTGAACGCCGACGGCAGCGTCCTGTACGCGGGCGGCCGCGAGGGGATCCTGCGGTACGACACCGCCACGTACCAGCCGCTGGCCTCGGGGACCGCCGGCACGGACACCTGCGGGCGCAGCATGGCCTTCGCGGGCGGCAAGCCGTACCACACGACGACGTACGCGAACTACATGTCGGACTGCGACACGACGCTCACCTACCTGGACAACCACCAGGCCGACAACACCTGGCAGCGCACCGGCTGGCAGGACAGCGGCAAGCTGCAGCTGGAGGCCGGCCCCGGTGACCGGCTGCTGATGGGGCAGCCGGTCAACGCCAAGGCCGGTGACCCGTTCCTCGCGGTGTTCGACGCGAGCGGCGAGACGCTGGTGCGCACCGCCGGCCGCCGTTTCGCCGACAGCGACGGCAAGGGCGCGCTGAACCTCAAGGACATGGCGTTCTCGCCGGACGGCACCAAGGTCGCCGTCGCCGACGCGGCCGCCGGTACGCGGCTGCTGAACACCGCCGACCTGTCCGACGCCGGGACCGCCCACCCGGCGCTGCCCGCCGGCTCCGCCGCCTCCGCCGTCGCCTTCAGCGGCGACGGGAAGTACCTGGCGCGCGGCGCCTCGGCGTCCGGCTCGACGCCCGACCTGCTGCTCTCGCCCGCCGACCCGGGCGACGCGACCGCGCCGCTGGAGTTCGCCTTCGAGGGCAGCCTCGACGGCGACCGGGTCGCGCCCCGCGGCCTGGAGTGGTCCGCCGACGGCTCCCGGCTGTTCGCGGTCACCACCAACACCGCCGGCAACCAGTACTGGCTGCACGTCGTCCAGCCGCCGGCCGCCCAGTACGACGCCCGCTTCACCGGCGGGCTGACGCACGGCCCCGCCGAGGCGGTCGCCGGTGAGCCGCTGGCGGTGCGCGGCAAGCTGGAGCTGGACGGCCCGGCCCCGGCCGAGCCGCCGAAGGTCACGGCGACCCGCACCGACGCGAACGGCACGCACGAGCTCGGCACCACCGCCGTCCGGGCCGACGGCACGTTCACCGTGCTCGACGAGCCGGACCTGGTCGGCGAGGCCACGTACACGGTGTCGTTCCTCGGCGACCTGACGCACCGCCCCGCCACCGACGTCACCCACACCGTGTACGTCGGCAAGGCGGCCAGCGCGATCGCGCTCACCGCGCCCGCGCAGGCGTCGATGAGCACCGGTGTCCGCATCACCGGCACGTTCACCGCGCACGGCAAGGCGCTGCCCGAGCGGGCCACGCTGACGGTGCAGCGCACCGACCGGCTCGGCACCGGCACCCTGTCGTCGGTGACGGTCGCCGCGGACGGCACCTTCACCGTCGACGACCTGCCGCGCACCCGGCGCGAGACGACCTACACGGTCAGCTGGCCCGGCGACGCCCTGCACGAGGGGTCCACGGCGTCGGCGACGGTCGACGTCACCCGCTGACCGCGCACACGGCGACGGGGCACCCCGGGCGTGCTGCCCGGGGCGCCCCGTCGGTGGTGTGTGGCGCCCGGTCCGCGCGTCGCTGCGGGTGCACGCGGACCGGGGCCGACCGAGGGAGCCCGGTGAGGGCTCAGCGGGGCGCGAGCTCGCGCGGCCGGAGCGCCGCGGTGTGCGCGTCCATCCGCTCGGCGGCCAGGATCGCGGCCGCCGTGTCGGCGCGGGAGGCGGCGACGACCAGGGCACGGCCCGCGAGGGTGTGCGCCCGGCGGTGCAGCGCCTGCGCGTTCGGCTCGCGGCCCGTCGTGGTCACCGACGCGCGGGCCGGCGCATGTCCTCCCCGCAGGCGCGTGACCTGCTCGGCGAGCCGTTCGGCCGCGGCGTCCAGGTCGGCCGTCGGGGCCGCGGCGCGCAGCTCGTCGGTGACGGCGAGCAGCGCGGCCAGATGACCCGCGAGCTGGATGTCCAGCTCTTCCTCGCGGGTCCGGTGCGGGAAGTCGTGGGAGGTGCCGGCCATCGTGCTGTGGACCGACTTGCTGCGGATCGGCTCGTACATGGGATGGCCTCCTGGGTGCTGACAGGAAACCATCCTAGCTTGGATTCCGTCTAAAGTTGAGCCGGTCTTAAAAAGCTCAGGGCTGGCTGTAGCCGTCCAGGAAGCGGGCGATCCGGCCCACCGCGTCCCGCAGGTCGGTGACCGACGGCAGGGTGACGACCCGGAAGTGGTCCGGCTCCGGCCAGTTGAATCCGGTGCCCTGCACGACCATGATCTTCTCGCGGCGGAGCAGGTCCAGGACCATCCGCCGGTCGTCCTTGATCTTGAAGACGTCCGGGTCGAGGCGCGGGAACAGGTAGAGCGCGCCCTTCGGCTTCACACAGCTCACTCCCGGGATCTGCGTCAGCAGCTCGTACGCCACGTCCCGCTGCTCGCGCAGCCGCCCGCCCGGCAGTACCAGGTCGTTGATCGACTGGCGTCCGCTGAGCGCGGCGACCACGCCGTGCTGGCCCGGCATGTTCGCGCACAGGCGCATGTTCGCCAGGATCGTCAGGCCCTCGATGTAGGAGTCGGCGTGCGCGCGCGGCCCCGAGATCGACATCCAGCCCACCCGGTAGCCCGCCACCCGGTACGCCTTCGACATGCCGTTGAAGGTGAGCGTGAGCAGATCCGGGGCGACGGAGGCGGTGGGGACGTGCCGCGCGTCGTCGTAGAGGATCTTGTCGTAGATCTCGTCCGAGCAGACCAGCAGGTTGTGGCGGCGGGCGATGTCCGTCAGGCCCTTGACCACCGCCTCGTCGTAGACGGCGCCGGTCGGGTTGTTCGGGTTGATGATGACGATCGCCTTGGTGCGGTCGGTGACCTTGCGCTCCACGTCGGCGAGGTCGGGCATCCAGTCCGACTGCTCGTCGCAGCGGTAGTGCACCGCCGTACCGCCGGACAGCGAGACGGCCGCCGTCCACAGCGGATAGTCGGGGGCCGGGACCAGCACCTCGTCGCCGTCGTCCAGCAGCCCCTGCATCGCCATCACGATCAGCTCGGAGACGCCGTTGCCGATGAAGACGTGCTCCACGTCGGTCTCGATGCCGAGGGTCTGGTTGTGCATGACCACGGCCCGGCGCGCGGCCAGCAGGCCCTTGGCGTCGCCGTAGCCGTGCGCCGACGACACGTTGCGGAGGACGTCCTCCAGGATCTCGGGCGGGCACTCGAACCCGAACGCGGCCGGGTTGCCCGTGTTCAGCTTGAGGATGCGGTGACCGGCCGCTTCCAGCCGCATCGCCTCCTCGAGCACCGGGCCCCGGATCTCGTAACAGACATTGGCGAGCTTGGTCGACTGGATCACCTGCATGCTGGGAGCTTACGACCCGGTATCGCCGTTCGGGCCGTGTTTTCCGACACGTGAGACGAACCGGTTCGTACGGGAATGTCCGCCCGAGGATCCGGACGTCGTCCTGTTCCCGCGCCGCGCGGCCCTGTTCGGCCCCGTTCGGCCGCGGCGGCGGAGGCGTGGAGTGCCGGAGCGCCGGGTTCCGCCGAACGTGTGCTCCCGCGGGACGCCGCCGCGCCCGGCCCGCGACGCCCGCGGCCACGCCTCCATCACCTCCACACCGACCCTCCCCACCGCGACCCCCACCGCCTCCACGGCCCCGGGCCACCCTGGTCCGGGCGACGTCGACGGCCGGCCGGGCCGCGGTCGGGGCCCGCAACGGTCCAGGTGGACGCGGGTTCCGGTGCGGGTGCCGGAGTCGCCGTCCGGCGAAGCTACCGGCCGGAAACAAGTCCTTGCCCCCTCACCGTCCGCGTGCTGACAATGCGCATGACAATTCTGTGGGCGACCGGAGGATTTCCGGTCGCCCGTCGTCGCATTGAGGGGACCCCCATGAGAAAACCTCTCGTCGTCGCGCTCTGCGCCCTGGCCTTCGCCGGGGCGGGCGCGGCTCCCGCGGTCGCCGCCGCGCCTTCCCCCACGGGCGCGGACACGACCACGGGCGCGGGCCCGACCACGTTGATGGACGTCGTCAACAGCACGGTCGGCACCGCGGCGGACACCCTGAACGGCCTCACCGCGCCCAAGGAGGGCGCGGTGAACTTCGCCGGCACCGTCTCGCTCAGCAACTGCTCCGGTTCCGTCGTCCGCATGCCCGACTCGGCGGCCGACGACCCGGCGCTGGTGCTGACCAACGGCCACTGCCTGGAGAGCGGCTTCCCGGCGCCCGGCCAGGTCGTCGTCGACCAGGCGTCCAGCCGCACCTTCGGGCTGCTGAACTCCTCCGGCTCCAAGGTCGCCACCCTGCGCGCCGACCGGCTGCTGTACGCGACCATGACCGACACGGACGCGGCCGTCTACCGGCTCGGCACGACGTACGCGCAGATCAAGAGCGCGTACGGCATCGACCCGCTGACCCTCGCGGACAGCCACCCGCAGGCCGGTACCGCGATCAGCGTGGTCTCCGGCTACTGGAAGCGGATCTACAGCTGCTCCGTGGACGGCTTCGTGTACCGCATGAAGGAGGGCGACTGGACCTGGAAGGACTCGGTCCGTTACACCTCCGAGTGCAACACCATCGGCGGCACCTCCGGCTCGCCGGTCGTGGACGACGCCACCCGCACGGTGGTCGCCGTCAACAACACCGGCAACGAGGACGGCGAGCGCTGCACGGTCAACAACCCGTGCGAGGTCGACGAGAGCGGGAACGTGACGGTCCGCCAGGGCATCAACTACGCCCAGCAGACCTACCAGTTCCCCGCCTGCTTCGGCGTGGACAACAAGCTCGAACTGAGCGCGAGCGGCTGCGTGCTGCCCAAGCCGTAACGGCTGCGC
>NZ_VCNP01000028.1 GCF_006782915.1 Streptomyces calvus | reverse complement strand
CCCGCCCCCCCCCCCCCCCCCCCCCCCCCCCCGCCAGTTCGTCCGTGCGCCGCCCGTCCTCGATCACGAACCGCCCGTCGACCAGCACGTGCGGGATGCCCGTCGGCAACGTCCGCGGCTCTGCGAAGGTCGAGCCCGCGGCCACCGTCGCCGGGTCGAACAGCACCAGGTCGGCCCGGTAGCCCTCGCGCACCAGCCCCCGGTCCGGCAGTCGCAGCCGCGCCGCCGGCCGCGAGGTCAGATGCGCCACGCACTCCTCCAGCGACAGCACGCCCAACTCCCGTACGTAGTGCCCGAGGTAGTGCGGGAACGTGCCGTAGGCGCGCGGATGCGGCTTGGCGCCCTGGAGGATGCCGTCCGAGCCGCCGGTGTGCACCCGGTGCCGCATGATCGCCCGCACGTTCTCCTCGTGCCCGACGTGCTGGAGGATCGTCGGCGCCAGCCGGTCCTTCAGCAGCAGCTCACGCGCCACCGCCCAGGGACTCTCGCCGCGCTCCCGCGCCGACTCCAGGACCGTACGGCCCACGTACGCGCCCAGCGCCGGATCGCCGACGCCCGAGATCTCGATCGTCTCCCACTCCACCGGCACGCCGTGGCAGCCGTCCGAGCCGGTGACCTCCAGGTGGTGCCGGATCCGCTCGGCCGTCGCCTCGTCCGCGAGCCGCCGCAGGATCTCCTGCGGACCGCCCTCGCTCGCCCAGCTCGGCAGCAGCGCCACCAGGGTCGTGCAGCCGGGCGTGTACGGGTAGGTGTCGAGGCTGATGTCGGCGCCCGCGTCCAGCGCCGCGTCCAGCAGCGACAGCAGCTCCGGCGCCCGGCCCCTGTTCACGCCGAAGTTCATCGTGGCGTGCGCCAGGTGCAGCGGGCAGCCCGCCTCCCTGGTCAGCGCCACCATCTCCTCGTACGCCTCCAGCGCGCCCGCCCCGTAGGAGCGGTGGTGCGGGCAGTAGTAGCCGCCGTACGACGCCACCACCCGGCACAGCTCGGTCAGTTCGGCGTCCTCGGCGTACATGCCGGGCGTGTACGTCAGCCCCGACGACATGCCGACCGCGCCCTGCTCCATGCCCTCGGCGACCAACTGCCGCATCCGGTCCAGCTCTTCCGGCGTGGCCTCGCGGTCCTCCCAGCCGACGGCGAGCGCGCGGACCGTGCCCTGCGGGATCAGATACGCGGCGTTGACCGCGATGCCCCGGTCGAGGCGGTCCAGGTACTCGCCGACCGTGCGCCAGTCGAAGTCGATGTCGTCGCCGGAGCCGTTCCAGCCGGCGATCGCCCGGCGCACCTCACCGAGCGTGCGGTCGTCGACCGGCGCGTACGACAGCCCGTCCTGGCCGAGCACTTCGAGCGTGACGCCCTGCGCGGCCTTGGCGCTGTGGTCGGGGTCGCGCAGCAGCGCCAGATCGCTGTGGGCGTGCATGTCGATGAAGCCGGGCGCCAGCACCAGACCCTCGGCGTCCAGCTCACGCCGGGCCGTCGGACGCTGGCAGCCCGCGTCCGCCGCCTCCTTCACGATCGAGACGATCCGTCCTCCGTCCACGACCACGTCCGCGCGGTAGGAGGGGTCGCCGGAGCCGTCCACGACGTCCGCGTCCCGGATGACGAGCTCTTCCATGCCGGCCTCCTAGAAGAACGTACGGATGTAGTCGACCACCGTGCCGTCCGCCTCGGCCACGGGGATGAGCACCCATTTGTCGAACGACGTGCACGGGTGGGACAGCCCGAGGCCCACCCAGTCGCCGACCTCCAGATCGGCCTCCCCGGTGGTGCGCAGCCAGGCGTGCTGGTCGGACAGTCCGGTCACCGCGATGCCGTCGGCCGGGCGCTCGGCGCCGTCCCGGCGGACCACCTGGGCGAACGGCAGGTCCAGGTCGTAGGCGGCGTCCCGCTTGCCCGCGTTGGTGAACGCCTGCTCGGCGGAGGGACGGGAGACGACCTGCGTCCACAGCCGGAACGCCGGCTCCAGCGCACCCTCCTCCGGCACCCGGTTGAACGGGGTCAGCTTGCGGTAGTGGCCGTCGTCGTGCGAGACGTACGCTCCCGAACGCAGCAGCTTCAGCACGGGCACGGACAGGTCCGGGAGCCCGTCGAAGACGTCGGCGACCGCGTCGAACCAGGCGCTGCCGCCCGCGCTCACCACGATCTCGTCCAGGCCCGTGAACCGGCCCGCCTCGTCGAAGTCCACGGCGAGCGCCACCAGCCGCCGCAGCCACGCGCGCACCCGCTCGGAGTCCGCCTGCGGCACCTCGCCCTCGTACCCCGCGACCCCGACCAGCCGCAGCCCGCGGGCGTCCGCGACGGCGTCGGCGACGGCCGCGCACTCCGCCTCCGTCCGCACGCCGGTACGCGCACCCTCCCCGGCGGCCAGCTCCACCACCACGTCCACCGGCCGCGAGGCCCCCGCGAGCGCCGCGTCCATCAGCTCCACCCCGCGCACGGAGTCGACGTAGCAGACGAACCGGAAGTCCGGGTCCGCGTCCAGCTCCGCGGCGATCCAGCGCAGGGCCGCCGCGTCCACCAGCTCGTTGGCGAGGAAGACCCGCCGGATCCCGAACGACCGCGCCACCCGCACCTGGTGCGGCACGGCGAGCGTGATGCCCCACGCCCCGTGCTCGATCTGGCGGTGGAAGAGCTGCGGCGCCATGGACGTCTTGCCGTGCGGGGCGAAGGCGAGCCCGTGCCGGGCCGCGTACGTCTCCATCAGCCTCAGGTTGTGCTCCAGGCGCTCGGCGGAGAGCGCGAGCACGGGCGTGGTGAAGCCGCCGGTGAACAGGTTGCGGCGCTGCGCGGCCAGCTCGCCGACGGTCAGCCCCTCGGCGTCCGGCGGGAGGCCCTTGAAGCGGTGGTCGACACGTTCCTCGGTGAGACGGGCGAGGCGGGCGCGGGCGTCGGAGCCGGGGTCGGAGCCGGGGTCGAGGACCATCAGACCTCCCTGATCAGGTGCGTTGCATTTTGTGCAACACGCATTGCGTATATCGCTTAACGCTGTCTAACATCTCGGCCACGCGGGGTCAACGGACACCGCGGCCCCACCGAGACGAGGAGCCCCGCCATCGTGACCGTCACCGGACCCCGCAACGCCCCCGACGTCGTGGACGTCGTCGCGCTCGGCGAGTCCATGGTGACGTTCCTGCCCACCCGGCCCGGCCGCCTCGCCGACGTGCCCTCCTTCGACCGCGGGATCGGCGGCGCCGAGTCCAACGTGGCGTGCATGCTGGCCGCGGCCGGACACACCACCCGGTGGATCAGCCGGGTCGGCGCCGACGGCTTCGGCGACCACCTCCTCGACACCATCGGCGGCCACGGCGTCGACGTGCGGCACGTCCACCGCGACCCGGCCCGCCCGACCGGCATCTACTTCCGCACGGCCGGCGACCGGGCCGGCGACACCCACGAGGTCGCCTACTACCGGGCCGGCTCCGCGGCCTCCGCGATGAGCGCCACCGGAGTGGACCTCGACGCCGTCCACGCCGGACGCGTCCTGCACCTGTCGGGCATCACGGCCGCGCTCTCCGCCGACTGCCTGGCCCTGATGCGCCGGCTGACCGCGCCCGCTCCGGCCCGCCCGCTCGTCTCCTTCGACGTCAACCACCGGCCGGGCCTGTGGCGCGACAGCCCCGGACCCGAGGTCCTGCTGGAACTGGCCCGCGCGGCCGACATCGTCTTCGTCGGCGAGGACGAGGCGGAGGCGGCCTGGGGCATCGACGGCGACCCGTCGGCCCTCCGCGCGGCCCTGCCCGAACCGGACGTCCTGGTCGTCAAGCAGGGAGCACGGGGCGCCGCGGCCTTCGTCCGCACCCCCTCGACGCCCGGCCACGCACCCCGCCCCGCCGCGACCGCCCCCGCCCTCCGCGTCGACGTGGTCGCCACGACCGGCGCCGGCGACGCCTTCGCCGCCGGGTTCCTCTCCGCCACCCTGCGCGGCCTCCCCGTACGGGACCGGATCCGGCACGGACACCTCTGGGCCGCCGCCACCCTCACCGCCCCCGGCGACCTCGCCGCACCCCCCGCCCGCGCCCTCGCCGACCGCCTGGCCGCCCTGGACGACACCGCGTGGGGGAGACTGCGACTCGGCCCCGGCTGGACACAGGCCGACGAAGGGGCCGAGGAGGAGGTACGCACCCCATGAGCCAGACCGTCGACCGCGCACTGAGCATCCTGCCGCTGCTCGCGGAGGGCCCCGCCGACCTCGGGCAGGTCGCCGACCGCCTCGGCGTGCACAAGTCCACGGCCCTGCGCCTGCTGCGCACCCTGCACGAGCACGGCCTGGTCTACCGCCAGTCCGACCAGCGCTACCGCCTCGGCGCCCGCCTCTTCGCCCTCGCCCAGGAGGCGATGGAGAACCTCGACGTCCGCGAGATCGCCCACGCCCACCTCGTACGCCTCAACGAGGAGTGCGGGCACACCGTCCACCTCGCCGTGTACGAGGAGAACGAGGTCCTCTACATCGACAAGGTGGAGAGCCGCTACCCGGTGCGCATGTACTCGCGGATCGGCAAGCCCGTCGCGATCACCGTCGCCGCCGTCGCCAAACTGCTCCTGGCCGACCTGCCCGAACACGAGCGCCGCGCCCTCGCGGAGAAGCTCGACTACCCCATGTACACGTCCCGTTCGACACCCAACCCGGCCGCGTTCCTGCGCGAGCTGGACACGGTGCGCGAACAGGGCTGGGCCACCGACCTCGGCGGCCACGAGGAGTCCATCAACTGCGTCGCCGCGCCGATCCGCGGCGCCGACGGCAAGGTGGTCGCCGCGATGTCGGTCTCCGCGCCGAACGTCGTCGTCACCGCCGACGAACTCCTCACCCTGCTCCCGCTGGTGCGCCGTACCGCGGACGCGATCAGCGGAGAGTACTCCGGCAGAACCCCGGCAGAACTCCAGTAAGGACAGCCCCGCATGACCGAGAAGACCGCCCTCACCCCGAAGACCCACACCACTCCGCCCGCGAAGTTCTCCCACGGCGTGCGCAAGGGGAACATCCTCCAGGTCGCCGGTCAGGTCGGGTTCCTCCCCGCCGAGGACGGCAAGCCGCCGACGCCCGCCGGACCCACCCTGCGCGAGCAGACCCTCCAGACCCTCGCCAACGTCAAGGCGATCCTCGAAGAGGGCGGCGCGAGCTGGGACGACGTGATGATGATCCGCGTCTACCTCACCGACGTCGACCACTTCGCGGAGATGAACGACCTCTACAACACCTACTTCGAGGAGCAGGGCCTCACCCAGCCGCCCGCCGCGCGCACCACCGTCTACGTCGGTCTGCCCGCCGGACTCCTCATCGAGATCGACGCGCTCGCCGTCCTCGGCTGACCCGAGCCCGCCCTCTCACCCAGCCCGCACGCCGTACCCGCCACGGCACGGCGTCCCCCACCCCTCGGGACGCCGTGCCGCGAGCCCCCCTGCCCGAAAGCCCCATGCCCTTACCCAGAGGACCCCCGCATGTCCCATCCGTCCCTCCCGCTCGCCGCGTCCGCACCGGCGGAGACACCACCGCACACCGGTGGACTGCTCCTCCTCCTCGACGGCACCGCCGGTCTGCTGACCGTCGCCGCCATCGGCATCGCGCTCCTGCTCTTCCTGATCATCAAGGTGCGGCTCCAGCCGTTCGTCGCGCTGCTCGGCGTCTCCATAGCCGTCGGCCTGATGGCCGGCCTGTCGGTCACCGAACTCTTCGGCACCGTCCAGCGCTCCGACGCGGTCTCCACCATCGAGTCCGGCATGGGCGGCATCCTCGGCCACGTCGCGATCATCATCGGCCTGGGCACCATGCTCGGCGCGATCCTCGAAGTCAGCGGCGGCGCCGAAGTGCTGGCCGGCCGGCTGCTCGGCCTGTTCGGCGAGAAGCGGGCACCCCTCGCCATGGGCCTCACCGGCCTGATCTTCGGCATCCCGGTCTTCTTCGACGTCGGCATCTTCGTCCTCGCGCCGATCGTGTACGCCGCCGCCAAGCGCTCCGGCAAGTCGATCCTGCTGTACTGCCTGCCGCTGCTCGCCGGCCTCTCCGTCACCCACGCCTTCCTGCCGCCGCACCCGGGCCCGGTGGCCGCCGCCGGACTGCTCCACGTCGACCTCGGCTGGGTCATCCTCATGGGCGTCGTCTGCGGCATCCCCGCCGTCGTGGCCGCGTGGGCCTACTCCGCCTGGATCGGCAAGCGCATCTTCGTCGCCGTGCCGCAGGACATGGTCGAGGCGGCCGAGGAGGCCAAGCAGGCCGTCGTCACCGAACAGCGCGCCTCCGGCGTGGAACCGCGGGAGACGCCGGTGCCGCTCGGCACGGTCCTCGGCATCATCGGCACGCCGCTGGTCCTGATCCTCGCGGCGACGTTCTCCTCCATCGCCCTGGACCCCTCCACCCTCCGCTCGGTCATCGAGTTCTTCGGCCACCCCTTCGTGGCGCTCACCCTCGCCCTGTTCCTCGCCTACTACCTGCTGGGCATCCGGCGCGGCTGGTCCCGCAAGTCCCTGGAGACCGTCTCCACGTCCTCGCTGAAGCCGGTCGGCAACATCCTGCTGGTGGTCGGCGCGGGCGGCGTGTTCGGCGCGGTCCTCAAGGCCAGCGGCGTCGCCCAGGCGCTCTCGGACACCTTCAACGACGTCGGCCTGCCGGTGATCGTGCTGTCGTACCTGATCTCCGTGGTGCTGCGGGTCGCGCAGGGCTCGGCGACCGTGGCGATCGTGACGACGGCGGGCATCGTCGCGCCGCTGCTCGCCGAGGGCGACCACTCGCAGGCGTTCGTGGCGCTCGTCATCATGGCCATCTCGGCGGGCTCCATCTTCGCCTCGCACGTCAACGACGGCGGGTTCTGGATGGTCGCCAAGTACTTCGGCATCAGCGAGCGGGACACGCTCAGGACGTGGACGGTGCTGGAGAGCGTGCTGTCCGTGGCCGGGTTCGTGGTCGCCGCGGCGCTCAGCCTGGTCGTGTGAGCCGTGGTGCTCGTGTAGGCGTCCGATAACGAAGTCGGGGCCGACTGTGTCCGGCACAGGTTTGTCGGCCATACTCCTGCGGTGTGGAGCAGCGCATAGGTTCGAGCAGCCAGCCCCTGGAAGGCGCCGGGTTCGACCCGGCCTTCATCCCCGGGCTCACCTCACCCGCGTCCGGCCGGGAGGAGGACACGAAGGCGGAGGAACCGCAGGACAAGGCGACCGCGGCGGAACCGGAGGAGGACACCTCCGAGGAGGCCGCCGTCGCCTCCGGGGCGGAGGAGTCCGCTCCCGAGGAGGAGACGGCGGCCCCCGACGGGCCCGTCTTCGAGGCGTCCGACCGCCGCGCCGCGATCGTCGCCGACCACAGCGGCGTCCGGCTGCGCCTGGACGACCAGGAGTGCGAGTTCCGGTGGGACGAGATCGGCGCGGTGGAGACGGAGACCGCCCGCTTCGGCAAGCGCTGGACGGTCACCGTCCACACCCCGGACCGCCGCTGGTACCCGCTGGAGATCGAGGCCCCGTCCAGGAGCCGGTTCGCCGAGTGGGACGCCGGTCTCGACGCGGTCCTGGACGAGTACTTCGAGGACGAGGCCGACAAGTCCCCGGAGCCGGACGAGGCGACGGCCGGCACCGGGGACGACACCGAGTAACGCGGACCGGGGTCCGTCGTTCGGATCGGCCCGGCCAGTGAGGTGCGGTGCCCTCCCGGCCGGCCCGAGCGGGGTCGGAAGCGCGTGCCGCACCCCGCGACCCCGGGACGATCCGAACGACAGGCGCTGACGGCAGGCCCTAGCTGTGCTGTCCGGACAGGTTGGTGACGCGGCTGGCGGGTGTCTGGCCGTCGATGCCGGTGTGGGGTCGGCGGTAGTTGTACCAGTCCAGCCAGTCGGGAAACGTGGCCTGGCGTTCGCGGTCTGAGGTGTAGGGCCGCTGGTAGGCCCACTCCTCGAGCAGGGTGCGGTGGAAGCGTTCGACTTTGCCGTTGGTCTGCGGCCGCCAGGGCCTCGTCCAGCGGGGGCTGATGCCCAGCTCGTGGCAGGTCTGGCGCCAGGTGTTCTTGGTGTAGGCCCAGGCGTTGTCGGTCAGGACCCGCTCAATGGTGATGCCGCGTGCGGCGAACCAGGCGGTTGCTCGTCGTAGGAAGGCTGCGCAGGTGGAGGCCTTCTCGTCGGGGAGGTCCTCGGTGTAGGCGAGGCGGGTGGGGTCGTCCAGGGCGGTGTGCAGGTAGGCGTATCCGGTGCCGGTGCGGCGGTTCTGGTTGGCCCGGCCGGCTGCGCGGCCGAGGGCCTTGTGGCCGCCGCCGTCGGGGATGCGGCCGAGCTTCTTGACGTCGATGTGGACCAGTTCGCCGGGCCGGGTGCGTTCGTAGCGGCGTACGGGTTCGCCGGTGGCGCGGTCGGTGGCGGCCAGTTGCGGCAGGCCGTGGCGGACGAGGATGCGGGGGGCGGGGGAGGCGGCGATACCGGCACGGGCGGCCAGACGCAGCGGACCGATGCGGGGCTCGCGCCGCAGCCGCAGGACTTGCTGTTCGACCCGGGCGGGCGTCTGGCGTGGGCTGTGGTGCGGGCGGCTGGAGCGGTCGTGCATGCCGGCCGCGCCCAGCTGCCGGTAGCGGCTCGCCCAGCGTGCGGCGGTGGTGTGGCTGACCTGGAAGCGTTCCGCGGCCCGCCGCAGCGGCCGCCCGTCGTCCACGACACACCGGGCCAGACGCAGCCTCCCGGTCGGCGGCAGCGGGGCATTACGGTGGGACACGAGGGCCTCCTGAGCTTCGGCGGTAGATGTCGCAATCCACACCGAACCCAGAAGGCCCTCACCTGTTCAAGCACCCAGCACGCGTGTCACCAACGTCCCGGGACAGCACACCTAGCGGCAGTACTGGGCCTCCTTGCCGATGGAGCGGTACATGCAGTCGGCGTTCTCCAGGAGGTGCAGGACGGCGTCCCGGTTGCGGGACGTCTCCCGCTCGATGACCTCGTCGGGCGGGTAGAAGCCGCCGCCGGAGCTGGAGCCCGGGTACATCTCGAAGGTGTAGCCGAAGATCTTGTGCGTGCCCCACAGGTAGTCGTCGATCGACCCGTCCGTGATGTACAGGTCGCTGGACTGCTGGGGCGTGTAGCCGTTGCTGGCCGCCATCTTCTGGCCCACCGCCTTGAACGCGGCGTAGTCGTCGGCCGTCATCCCGGTCGTGGTGTCCGAGTAGGTGTAGCCGAACGGCCACAGCACCAGCTCGCTGTAGGTGTGGAAGTCCACGCCGGCCTTGATCTGCTGCACCCCGCCGACGACCCGGCTGCGCACGAAGTTCGCCACGACCTTCACCTCGGTCGCGGACTCCGCGGCGGAACCGCGGTAGGTGTCGGAGGACGGCGAGCCGGAGGAGCCGCCGCAGCAGCCCCAGCGGTAGGCCCAGTTGCGGTTCAGGTCGGTGCCGACGTACGAGGAACCGGAGTTGGGCTGGCGGTTCTTGCGCCAGGAGCGGTAGGAGCCGGAGGCGATGTCGTACTCGCCGCCGTCCGGGTTGAGGTCCGGGATGATCCAGATCTCCCGGCCGTTCACCATGTCGGTGATCCGGGCGTCGCTGCTGTACCCGGCGCCGAGTTCGCGCAGCAGGTAGAGCGCCATCTCCACCGTCAGGTGCTCACGGGCGTGCTGGTGGTGGGTGAACAGGACCTCGGGCTCGCTCTCGTCGCTCGCCACGTTGTCGCTGATCTTGATGGCGACGATGTCCCGGCCCTGGTAGGACTTGCCGATCACCCGCTTGCTCATGATGGTCGGGTACGCCGCCAGCCGCTGGTCGATCTCCGCGGTCATCTCGGCGTAGTTGTGGTAGCGGGAGTCGGCCGAGGGGAAGTCGTACAGCCGCGTGCCGTCGGCGGCGGACGAGCGGTCGGGCGCGGAGCCCAACGGCGTGACCTCGAAGCCCTGTTGGCGCAGCGCGCGGATCTGGTCGGCCCGCCCGGAGACCACCACGGTCTCCTCGTCGGCCTCGTCCACGGTGACGCCGGAGCGCTGGATGGCCGTGCGGGTCACGGGAGTGGTGCGCTGGTGGATCTCGTACTGGCGGACGTCCTCGGCCGAGGCGGCGGGGCGGTCGGCGCTGTCCGCGCCGGCCTGGGTGGCCGTCAGGGACAGCGGTGCCGCGAGGGCGAGGGCGAGGAGTGCGGCGAGCGCGGTGGAGCGTCTGCCGCGGATGCGGAGTCGCATGAAGGCTCCTTGTGGGAGGTGGGGGTGGTTCATGACGACGTGCGTGGTGCGGTGCGGACATCCTCAATGGGTGACATGGCCGGGTCAAGGTGTGGGTTCCGGCCGCACTCGGGCAGGTGCATCCGGTGAAGATCCCCGCATGCCCTCTTGTACGAGCGGCACCCATGGGCTTACTTGACCTGCATGGCGGACACCACAGGAAACACCCAGGACACCGGAGCAGCGGGCGGCTCCGGCCTCCACCCGCGCAAGTCCAGCTGGCGCCACATCGGGCCCGGCATCGTCGTCGCGGCCACCGGTGTGGGCGCCGGCGACCTCGTCGCCACCCTCATCGCGGGCAGCAACTTCGGCTACACACTGCTGTGGGCCGCGATCATCGGCTGCCTCGTCAAGATCTCCCTCGCCGAGGCGTGCGGCCGCTGGCACCTGTCCACCGGACGCACCCTGTTCGACGGCTGGGCGAGCCTCGGCAGCTGGACGACCTGGTTCTTCGCCGTGTACGCGGTGATCTGGGGCTTCGTCTACGGCGCCGCGGCGATGTCGTCCAGCGCCCTGCCCCTGCACGCCCTCTTCCCCGACGTCATGGACCTCGAATGGTGGGGCATCGCCAGCGGTCTGGTCGGCCTGGTCTTCGTCTGGTTCAACAAGTACGCCGTCTTCGAGAAGGTCATGACGGTCCTGGTCGGCGTCATGTTCGTGGTGACGGTCTACCTGGCCGTCCGGGTCACGCCCAACCTCGGTGACGCCTTCGCCGGCCTGCTGCCGGTCCTGCCCGACGAGAAGGACTCGGTCCTCAACACCCTCGGCCTGATCGGCGGCGTCGGCGGCACCATCACGCTGGCCGCGTACGGCTACTGGGTCAACGCCAAGGGCTGGACGAACACCGGCTGGATGAAGATCATGCGCCTGGACAACCGGGTCGCCTACGCCACCACCGGACTCTTCGTCATCGCGATGCTGTTCGTCGGCGCCGAGCTGCTGCACTCGGCGAACATCGCGATCGCCAGCGGCGACAAGGGCCTGGTCCAGCTCGGCGACATCCTGGAGGACGAGTACGGCACGGCGACCGGCAAGCTGTTCCTGATCGGCTTCTTCGCCACCTCCTTCACCTCCCTGATCGGTGTCTGGCACGGCGTGAGCCTGATGTTCGCCGACTTCCTGGCCCGGCGGCGGGGCGAGCGGGAGGCGCGCGGCGACGAGCTGGCCTCCGGCCGCCGCGAACGCTCCTGGGCGTTCCGCGCCTACCTGCTCTGGCTCACCTTCCCGCCGATGATCCTGCTCTTCCAGGGCCAGCCCTTCCGCCTGATCATCATCTACGGCGTCCTCGGCGCCGCCTTCATGCCGTTCCTCGCCCTCACCCTGATGTGGCTGCTCAACTCCGCCCGCACCCCGCGCGAGTGGCGCAACGGCTGGCTGAGCAACGGCATGCTGGCCGTCGCGGGCCTGCTCTTCCTGGTGCTGTGCGTCAAGCAGATCTGGGACCAGCCGTGGTCGGAGTTCTTCTGACCCGGCCCGCACCGGCACGCAGACCGCCCCTGTCCACGGCACCGTGGACAGGGGCGGCGGCCGTTCAGCGGGTCACGGCAGGTTGTGCACGTGCGGGCCCACCGCGTTGGACCAGGCGTTGCCGGCCGTCGCGTCCCAGTTGGTGGACCAGGTCATCGCGCCCCGCAGGTCCGGGTAGGTCCTGGAGGGCTTGAAGGTGCCGCAGTTCGTGCCCTTCGTCAGGCAGTCCAGGGCGTTGTTCACCACGGACGGGGAGACGTAGCCGCTGCCCGCGCCCCGGGTCGACGCCGGCAGGCCCAGGCCCACCTGCGACGGGTCCAGTCCGCCCTCCAGCTGGATGCAGGCGAGCGCGGTCAGGAAGTCCACCGAGCCCTGGCTGTAGACCTTGCCGTCACAGCCCAGCATGGATCCGCTGTTGTAGTACTGCATGTTGACGACCGTGAGGATGTCCTTCACGTTCAGCGCGGTCCGGAAGTACGAGCCGGACGTCGACTGCATGTCGATCGTCTGCGGCGCCATCGTCAGGATCATCGACGGGCCCGCCTTCGCCGACAGCGACCGCAGTGCCTGCGTCATGTAGGTGGCGTTGAGGCCGTTCTCCAGGTCGATGTCGACGCCGTCGAAGCCGTACTCCTGCATCAGCGCGTACACGGAGTTCGCGAAGTTGGTGGCCGAGGCGGAGTCGTTCACCGCGACGGTGCCCTTCTCGCCGCCGACCGAGATGATGACCTTCTTCCCGGCGGCCTGCTTGGCGCGGACGTCCGCCTTGAACTGGTCGACGGTGTAGCCGTTCAGTCCGGCGGTGTCCAGGTTGAAGGTGACCGCTCCGGGCGTCGCGGTGGCGTCCGCGAAGGCGACGGCGATGATGTCGTACTGGTCCGGGACGTCGGAGATCTTCTGCACGGCCGCGCCGTTGTTGAAGTTCTGCCAGTAGCCGGTCACCGCGTGCCGGGGCAGGTCGCGGCCTCCGCCGTCGCCGCCGTCCGCGGTCCGGGCCGTCACCGCCGCGGACGTGGCCGACTCGCCCGCCGCGTTGGTCGCGGCCACCCGGAAGGAGTAGGAGGTGGCGGCCGCGAGGCCGGTCACCGTCGCCGAGGTGCCCGTCACGGCGGTCACCTTCGTGCCGTCCCGGTAGACGGTGTAACCGGTCGCGCCGGACACCGCGTTCCAGGTCAGCGACACCGACGAGGACGTCGTCCCGGAGACGGCGAGCCCGCCCGGGACGGCCGGGACGGTGGGCTCCTGGTCACCGCCGCCGCCCCCGTCCGGCCCGAGAACCGACACGTCGTCCACGTAGTACGCCGACTGCCCGTACCAGCCGTGCGTGTAGACCGTCACCGAGGTGGTGGAGGAACCGGTGGTGAAGCTCGTCGACAGCTGCTTCCAGCTGCCGGAGTCCGGGGTCCAAGTCGACACGTCCGTGCCGCCGGTGCCGGTCACGCCCAGGTAGGCGTAGCCGCCCTGCACCCAGCCGCTCAGCCGGTACGTGGAGTTCGGCTTCACCGCGACGGTCTGGGAGCAGCGGGCGTTGTCCTGCCCGGACGGTGTGGCGCGGAGCGCGGCCGTGCCGCCGTGCACCGGCGAGGAGACGGTGGTGCCGCTGTTCGCCGAGCAGGTCCAGTTGCTCAGACCCGACTCGAAGCCGGCGTTCTTGGCGTTGTTGACGTCGGCCGCGGACGCCTGGCCGGCGCCGGCGAGCGTGAGGGCGAGGGCGGAGACGAGGGCGCCGGCCCAGACGCGTCTGCCGCGGCCGGGCGTTCGGGATGCGCGGTCCACTGGGGCCTCCGGTGGGGGAGAGGGGAGAGGAAGGAACGACGGTGGCCACCGTTGGAGGACAAGGTGGTCCAGACCAATAGGCTTGTCAATGGGTCCAGACCAAAAACGCCCGGCACACACGGGAGTAGGCCCGCGTCCCCCAGGGAAACGTGGGCCCGAGGGCTCGAAGCGGGGTCCGGCGTCAAGCCGGTGCACAAGATCCACACCTGCGGGTCCGGATCGAGACCGACGAGATGATCGACCTGCCCCGGTTTGGCGCGCCTTGTGCACCAGGAGTTGCCGTCCGGCTGCCCCAACGCTGTTCTCCGGCCACGGACCCGCGGATACAGTGCTGAGGTAGTCACGCAGTGAAGTCACCAGGGTGCATCGGAGTAACGCCCGGTGGACCGTCGGGCATGGGGAGAACGGGGAGCCGCGCGTGCCAACTGCCATTGCCGTGACCAGCGCAGACATGGCGCTGCCGGCGCAGGACGAACGGACCCTGCCCGCCGTGGTGCTCCGGGACGTCGACACCCGCCCGCTCGAACAGGTCCTGGCCGAGCTGCAGTTGCTCGTCGAGCAGCACGGCCACGTCATCGTCGTCTGCTCCCGGGCCACCCCCACCGCCGTCCGGCGCCGCCTGCACACCCTGCGCTCCCTGCTGGAGAGCGACCGGATAGCCCTCTTCCGCCCCGACCTGCCGCCCCTCGGACTGGCCGTCCTGGTGCGGCAGTTGCGCCAGCTCGCCTCCTGCGACCTCAGCCCCGGCGTCCTCGCCTCCGCCGGACGCCTGCTCACCCACTACCTCCACTGCGGTGCGCTGCTCGGCTCCGTCGCCCGCCTCGACCGGGTCCCGGTCGACCTCAAGCAGCACGCCCGCTCCTGGATGCCCGGCAGCCAGTTCGCCGTACTCGCCCACCCGCAGCCGCAACTGGTCCGCCTCGGCCCCGGAACCTCCCTCGACGGCCCCGAGTTCGGCACCTGGATGCTCGTCGCCAAGGGCCAGTTCCAGTCCGACTGGGTCACCGCCACCCTGGCGCCGTCCTGGAAGGTGCAGGGCCTGCGCGAGAGTCCGCTTCCGGCCGAATCCCCGACCTGGTGGGGCACCGGCAGACTGATCGAGTTCTGCACCTATCTGCCCGACCTGTCCGTCCTGTATCAGCTGGTCACGTCCGTGCGGCGGAGCACCTGCCACTGGTGCGGCATCGACGTCATCGGCGACCGCTGCGTGTTCTGTTCGGCCACACCACCCGGCCAGGACGCACCACCCGGCAGCCCGGCCGGGAACCGGGCGGCCGTCGGGTGAGTCCCGCACCACGCCCGGCCCACCGCCCGGCACCGCCCCCGCCCGCTCGACCGATATCCCCGATGAGGTTGTACGGTTCATGAACTCCCGTCAGCGCCGCGGCGTGATACTCCTGCTCCTGTCGGTCCTGTGCGCCCTCGGCGCCTTCGCCGGCGTGCTCTCCGTCATCGACGACGTGGAGTCCAAGGTCGGCCCCGAGGTCACCGCGTACCGGCTGAAATCCGATGTCGCGCCCTACACTCCGCTCAGCAGGGGCCAGTTCGAGAAGATCTCGATGCCCGAGCGGTGGCTGTCCGAGAACGCGGTGACCGATCTGCGGGAGATCCAGGACAAGATCGCCGTCACCACGCTGCGCGAGGGCTCCCTGCTCCAGAGCGACATGGTCGTCGACCAGCCCGCACTCCGGCCCGGACAGCAGGAGGTCGCCATCATGATCGACGCGGCGACCGGCGTCGCCGGCAAGATCACACCGGGCTCCACGGTCAACGTGTACGCCACGTTCGAGGGTCAGCGGGAGGGCGACCCCGCCCAGTCCAAGATCATCGTGACGAACGCCAAGGTCCTCGACGTCGGCCGGCTCACCGCCCTGAAGCCCGACGAGGACGACCCCGGCCGCGAAGCCACCGACGCCGTCCCGATCACCTTCGCGCTGTCCACCATCGACGCCCAGCGCATCACCTACGCCGAGTCGTTCGCCCAGCGGGTCCGGCTGGCGCTGGTCGCGCCCGGAGGCGACACCACCGTCCCGGAGCAGGACCGGACCTACGAACTCGCGAAGGACAAGTGAGAGGCCCGCATGCCCACGAGGATCCTCCCGGCAGTCGGCGACGCGGACGCCGTCCGGTCCATCACCACACTGCTCAGCCAGCTCCCGGACGCCGAGCCGGTGGCTCCGGTGGCCGACTCCACCCAGCTCGTCGACACCCTCGCGCGCCTGGCCGCCGAGTCCGTCGACGAGCTGCCCGAGGTCGTGGTCGTGCACGAGCGGATCGGCCCCGTGCCCGCGCTGGAGCTGATCCGCGAAGTCGCCCTGCGCTTCCCGTCCGTCGGCGTCATCCTCGTCACCTCCGACGCGAGCCCCGGCCTGTTCCAGGCCGCCATGGACTACGGCGCCCGCGGCCTGGTCGCCCTGCCGCTCGGCTACGAGGAACTCGCCAGCCGCGTCCAGGCCGTCGCCCAGTGGTCCGTCGGCGTACGCCGCCATCTGAGCTCCGGCGGCGACGTGTTCACCGGCGCCGGCGGCACCGTCGTCACCGTCAGCGGCGCCAAGGGCGGCGTCGGCGCGACCCTCACCGCGATCCAGCTGGCCCTCGCCGCGCAGGCGTCCGGCCGCAGCACCGCCCTGGTCGACATGGACCTCCAGACCGGCGACATCGCCTCCTACCTGGACGTCCAGTTCCGCCGCTCCGTGGTCGACCTCGCCGCCATCACCGACATCTCGCCGCGCGTCCTGGCCGACGCCGTCTTCCGGCACGACACCGGCGTCGCCCTGCTCCTCGCACCCGGCGAGGGCGAACGCGGCGAGGACGTCACCGACCGCGCCGCCCGCCAGATCGTCAGCGCCCTGCGCTCCCGCTACGACGTCGTCGTCATCGACTGCGGCGCCCAGCTCGGCGGGGCGGGCGCGGCGGCCGTGGAGATGGCCGACACGGCGCTGCTGGTCACCACACCCGACGTGATCGCCGTGCGGGGCGCCAAGCGGGCCGTGCGGATGTGGGACCGGCTGCAGATCCGCAAGGCCGAGGAGACCACGGTGGTGATCAACCGGCACACCCGGTCCACGGAGATCCAGCCCCCGCTCATCCGGAAGATCACCGGCACGGCGGTGGCGGCCACCACGATCCCCGCCCACTTCAAGGAACTCCAGGGCGTCGTGGACGCCGGCCGCGTCCACGAACTGGAGAGCAGGAGCACGGTCAAGCAGGCCCTGTGGGGCCTGGCCGGCGAACTCGGCCTGGTCAAGGCGGCCGAGGGCGCCCACAGGACGGGCCGGCTGCGCGGCGACCGCGGCGCGGTGAGCTTCCGGCGACGCAAGGACGCGGGGGGATGACATGACGGCGGTACACAGGCCCCGGGACCGGGGGCGGACGGCGGTACCAGGACGGCTCGACCGGGGGCCGAAGGCGGTACGGCGGTCCTGCGACCGGGGACGGGCGGCGGTCCGGCGCTTCCGCGAGCGGGAGCGGACGGCGGCACCCGGACCGCTCGACCGGAGGCGGACGGCGGCACGCGGGCTCTGCGTCCAGGAGCTGACGGTGGCACGGGAGGCCCGCGACCGGGGCCAGGTCACCGTCGAGTTCCTCGGCATGACGCCGACGATCCTGGTGACGCTGGTGGTCCTGTGGCAGCTCGTCCTCGTGGGGTACACGTTCACCCTTGCGGGGAATGCTGCGGACGAGGCCGTACGGGCGGCCACCGCGGCGGCGCCCGGCGCGCGCCAGGGAGCCTGCCAGGAGGCCGGGCTCGACAAGCTGTCGGGGGCGTGGGCAGGGGGAGCGACGGTGAACTGCGCGACGGCAGGCGGCTTCGTCACCGCCGACGTGGAACTGAGCGTGCCCCTCCTCTTCCCGGGCACCCTCTCCGTCCCGTTCGACGTGAAGGGCCACGCGGGCGCGGTCGAGGAGGAGACGGACTGACATGCCGTACCGCCGCAGCCGCCGCGACCGCGGACAGGTCGCCCTCGAATACCTCGGCTTCCTGCCCGTCCTGCTGATCGTCGCCATGGCCGCCGTACAGCTCGGCCTGATCGCCTACACCGCCCAGCAGGCCGGCACCGCCGCCCGCGCCGCGGCCCGCAGCGCCTCCCTCGACCAGGCCTACGGCTCAGCCTGCACCGCCGCCGTCAGCGCCTGGCTCGCCGACGGCACCTCCTGCGAGGGCAGCCCCGGCGGCGACGAGGTCACCGTCACCGCGACCGTCGACATCCCCTCGATCGTGCCGGGCTGGGACTTCGGCCCGGCCCGCAAGACCGCCACGATGCCGCTCGACCACTGAGGAGCACCGGACTCATGAGCCTGCGGGCACGCATCAACTCCCCCGAGGAGACGGCCGGACGCGGCGAGGACGGCCACCTGGTCGCCTCCTACCGCGCCAAACTCCTGGAGGAGATCGACCTCGCGGAGATGAGTGCGCTGGCCGCGGCCGAACGCCGGGCCCGCCTGGAACGCGTCCTCGGCCACATCATCAGCCGCGAGGGCCCCGTCCTGTCCACCGTCGAACGCTCCCAGCTGATCCGCAGGGTCGTCGACGAGGCACTGGGCCTCGGCATCCTCGAGCCGCTGCTGGAGGACGCGTCGATCACCGAGATCATGGTGAACGGCCCCGACGCGATCTTCGTGGAGCGCGGCGGCCGGGTCGAACAGCTGCCGATGCGGTTCGCCTCCAACGAGCAGCTCATGCAGACCATCGAACGCATCGTCTCCACCGTCAACCGCCGCGTCGACGAGTCCAACCCCATGGTCGACGCCCGCCTCCCGTCCGGCGAACGCGTCAACGTCATCATCCCGCCGCTGTCCCTGACCGGCGCCACCCTCACCATCCGCCGCTTCCCCCGCTCCTTCACCCTCCAGGAGCTCATCGGCCTCGGCTCGCTCGACGAGCACATGCTCTACCTGCTCGCCGGCCTGGTGCAGGCCCGCTTCAACATCATCGTCTCCGGCGCCACCGGCACCGGCAAGACCACCCTCCTCAACGCCCTCTCCGGCCTGATCCCGGCCGGCGAACGCATCATCACCATCGAGGACTCCGCCGAACTCCAGCTCCAGCAGCCGCACGTCATCCGCCTGGAGTCCCGCCCGCCGAACGTCGAGGGCAAGGGCCGGGTCACCATCCGCGACCTGGTGCGCAACTCCCTGCGCATGCGCCCCGACCGCATCGTCGTCGGCGAGGTCCGCGGCGGCGAGTCCCTCGACATGCTCCAGGCCATGTCCACCGGCCACGACGGCTCCCTCGCCACCGTCCACGCCAACAGCGCCGAGGACGCGCTGATGCGCCTGCAGACCCTCGCCTCCATGTCCGACGTGGAGATCCCCTTCGTCGCCCTGCACGACCAGATCAACAGCGCCGTCGACGTCATCGTCCAGCTCACCCGCTTCGCCGACGGCGCCCGCCGCATCACCGAGATCGCCCTGCTGGAGAGCCACGGCGGCGAGCCGTACCGGCTGGCCACCGTCGCCCGCTTCAACGCCCGGCCGATGACCGCCGACGGCCGCGTCCACGGCACCTACACCCACCACCCGCTGCCGCGCCGCACCGCCGACCGCCTCTACATGGCGAGCCAGCCCGTCCCGCAGGCGTTCGGCGTCGCCCACTCCTCCGACCAGCTCGCCACCCGAGAAGCCAGCTAGGAACCCGACCCCCATGGATCTGCAGAACCTGATCACGCTGACCACCGGCATCGCACTGCTGACGTGCGTGCTCGCCGTCGTCGGCGTGCACACCTACGCCGCCGGCCGGGCACAGCGGCAGGCGCTGGTGGACCGGCTGACCGCCACCGGCCAGATCCCCGTCACCGGCCGCCGGCGCCACTTCCCCACCCTGGACCGCCGCCTGCGCCGCACCGAACTCGGCCGCAAGCTGGAACTGCGCCTGCTGGCCACCGGCCTGGACATCACACCCGGCGAGTTCACCGCCGCCATGGCCGCCACGGTCGCCGGCCTCTGGCTGGTCGGGCAGGCCGCCCTCGCCCCGTTCTTCGGCCCGATCGCCGGCCTGCTCGGCGCGTGGGCCGCCCTGCAGTTCCTCAACTGGCAGCGCCAGAAACGCATCGAGAAGTTCATCAACCAGCTTCCCGAACTCGCCCGCATCCTCGCCAACGCCACCCAGGCCGGCCTCGCCCTGCGCACCGCCATCGGCATGGCGGCGGAGGAACTGGAGGCCCCGGCCGGCGAGGAACTCGCCAAGGTCGCCAACCAGCTGGCCGTCGGCGCCTCGATGGACGACGCGCTCGGCGAACTCGCCGACCGCCTCCCCTCCCGCGAACTCGTCGTCCTCGTCACCACGCTGGTGCTGTCCAACCGCGCCGGCGGCCAGGTGGTGAGCGCCCTGCGCAACCTCACGGAGACCCTGGAGGAACGCAAGGAGACCCGGCGTGAGGTACGCACCCAGCTCTCCCAGGTCAGCATGACCTCCTACGCCGTCCCCGTCCTCGGCATCGGCTCGCTGTTCCTGATGAACGGCGTGAAGGACGGCGCCCTGGAACGCATGACCGGCTCACCCGCCGGCCAACTGGCCGTGATCATCGCGTTCGCCCTGTACGCCGTCGGCTTCGTCCTCATCCGCCGACTGTCCCGCATCGACGTCTGAACAGCCGCACCGGCAGAGGAGGAAACGACCGACATGGCACTCGTGCTCGCACTGCTCATGGGCCTCGCCGTCTTCGGCGTCTTCGCCGGCGTCCGCATGTACCGGGCCGAGGCGAAACTCCCCGGCGACCTGATGCTCGCCCTGGAGGTCGGCTCCACCCGCACCGGCGCGGTCGACTCCCTCATCGACCGCATGGGCATGCGCTACGCGCCCGCCGTGCTGCGCCTCATGGGCCCCAAGCAGGTCGCCAAGTACCGCCGCAAGATCGACCTGGCGGGCAACCCGGGCGGCCTCACCATCGACCGCTACGCCGCCCGCCGCGCCGTCTACGGCGCCCTCGGATGCACCGGCTTCCTGGTCTTCCTGATGCGCGGCCAGCTCTTCGTGGCGCTGCTGCTGCTCGCCTTCGGCGCGTTCTGGACGGAGGTCGGCATCTGGTCGGCGATCCGCATCCGCAAGGACGTCATCGAACGCACCCTGCCCGACTTCCTGGACGTCCTGGCCGTCGTGGTCAGCGCCGGCCTCGGCTTCCGCCAGGCCCTGGACCGGGTCGCGTCCCGGTACGAGGGCCCGTGGGCGGACGAACTGCGCATCACCCTGCGCCAGATGGACCTGGGCATGAGCCGCCGCCAGGCGTTCGCGGAACTGCGCCGCCGCAACGACTCCGAACAGGTGACGATGTTCGTCACGGCGCTGCAGCAGGGCGAGGAACTGGGCGCGCCCATCGTCGACACGCTGGTGTCGCTGGCCCGGGACATGCGCCGCACGGACGCGCAGAACGCCCGCCGCAAGGCGGCCCGCGCCGTCCCCAAGGCCACCATGATGATCACCACGTTCATGGTGCCGGCCACGATGATCCTCCTCGGCGCCGGCCTGATCCTCGGCTCCGGCATCGACTTCGGCGCGGTCACGGGCGAGTAGGGCGGAGGGCCGGCTGCGATGACGACGACCGGGGAACGCGCGCGGCTGTTCCGCCGCCCCGCGAGGTCCGCCGAGATCACCACCCCGCCCGCGGGCACCGTCCTGCCGGACTACGCGCGGACGGGCGCCCCGGACGTCCCGGTGACGACGGTGACCCCGGCGCTGCCTCCGGGATGGGAACCGGCCGTCCCGGCGACCGCCGCCGCCCCGCCCCCACCGGCCCCGCCCGCACCCGCCGACACACCGCACCCCGCCACACCGGCCCACAACCCCCCTCCCGCCGACACCCCGGCACACCCCCCGCACCCCGCACCGGCTCCCGACGTCCAGATCCAGGTCAACGCCCTCCAGGCGCTGTGCCGTCAGGTCTTCGGCTTCCGCCTCGCGATGATCGCCCTCGCCGCCCCCGCCGCCCTCCTCAACGCCGGCCCCGGCTGGGGCACCCGACTCGTCGGCAGCGCCGTCGTCGTCACCTTCATGGCGTCCTACGTCCTCTTCCGCGACTGGGAGCGCTTCGGCCCGCTCCTCCTGCGCCACCCCACGCTCCTCGCCGTCGACACCCTGTTCGGCGCGCTGCTCCTCGTCTCCGCCGGCCCGGACACCACGCTCGCCTACGTCAGCGTCTGCACCCCGCTCCTGGCGGGCCTGGTCTACGGCTGGCGCGGCGCGGCCGTCTTCGCCTCCCTCCAGGGCCTGATCCTCCTCCTCGTCCACGCCACCCTGGAGGACACCCGGGCGGGCCCGGCGGAGACCCTGCTGCTGCCCGGCCTGTGCGTCATCGCCGGTGCCGTCGGCTCCAGCCTGCGCAACCTGATGCTCCGCCTCGGCACGGCCACCCAGGCCCTGACCACCGTCCAGGCCCGCCTGGCCGTCACCGAGGCGGTCGGCGCCGAACGGGCCCGGCTCGCCCGGGAGATGCACGACTCGGTGGCGAAGACCCTGCACGGCGTCGCCCTGGCAGCCGACGGCCTGGCCGCACGCGCCGGCTCCGACCGCATGGACCCGGCCGTGATCAGGCAGCAGGCCGACCTCGTCGCCCGCTCGGCCCGCCGCGCCGCCGCCGAGTCCCGCGAACTCCTCGCCGACCTGCGCCGCGAGTCGGACCCGGACCACGGCACCGACGTCCTGGTGGAACTCGCCGCCCGCACCCGTGACTTCAGCACCCGCACCGGTCTCGCCGCGACCTACCGCCCGACGGGCGACGACACGGTCCCGCCGGTCCCGCCGGCCGTGGCCCGCCAGCTCCTCACCATCGCCGCGGAAGCCATGGAGAACGCCCACCGGCACGCCGGCCCCACCCGGGTCGACGTCAGTGCGGGCGTCCACGGCGGCCTGCTGCGCATCAGCGTCCACGACGACGGCCGCGGCCTCCCGCCCGGCACCAGCCTCGAACAGCTCCGCAGGGCCGGCCACTTCGGGCTGGTCGGCATGGTGGAGCGGGCGGCCTCGGTCGGTGCCCGCATCCGCATCGGCCGGGGCTCCCACACCAGCGGCACGGAGGTCCGGCTGGAACTGCCGCTGGCGGCCGTGACGACGACACCTCCCACGGAGGCCACGTGACGAACACACCGCCGACCCCCTTCGAGAACGTGCCGCCGCCCGCCCCGCTGCGGGTGGTGGTGGCCGACGACAACCCGGTGGTCCGGGCCGGCCTGACCGCCCTGCTCACCGGCCGCGAGGACATCACGGTCGTGGCGGAGGCCGCGGACGGCCGCGAGGCCTGCGAGGCGGCCCGCGACCACCGCCCCGACGTGGTCCTCCTGGACGTCCGCATGCCGCAGGTGGACGGCCTCTCGGCGTTGCCGTACCTGGTGGGGATCGCGCCGGTCATGATGCTGACGTACAGCAGGGAGTCGGAGATCGTCCAGGAGGCCCTGCGCCGGGGAGCGGGCGGCTACCTGGTCCACGGCGAGTTCACGGCCGACCAGCTGGTGACGGCGGTGCGCGACGTCCGGGAGGGCAGGGCCCACTTCACCTCGACGGCCGCCGGTGCGTTGCTGGAGCAACTTCGCCGCGAACCGTCACCTGAACGGCCCCTTCCGGAAAACCTGGGTGGCCTGAATGCAACTCGCGCTGATTTTAAGGGATTCGAGCCTCGCCCCGCCTACCCTTCGCCTACTTCTGCGGAAAACCTTTCGCGATTGCAATCGCCTGTGGCACAGTCTTACCGGTCGGGGTACCAACTCAGCACGAGGGAGGCGGAAATCATGGACCTCATCGCGTCCGGCATGAACAACCAGCAGATCGCCGCCACCTGCTTCATCAGCGAGAAGACGGTCAAGAACCACATCAACCGCATCTTCGCCAAGCTCCACAGCACCAGCCGCGCCGAAGCCGCAGCGAAGTGGCTGGGCACGGCACCGGGCCCGGGCCGAGGGGCGGGGTGACGTCCGGTGACCACACGGGGAACGAGGACATGGGCGAGGACATGGGCCCGCCGATGGGCCCGAATTTGGGCCCAGGGACCCTCCGGGGAAGGGCGTGGCCGGTCGTACGGTGCAGACGTCGAAAGCGGCCTCACGAAGAAGACCGCCACCGCGTCAGCCGGAGGGGAACACCATGAGCGACCTGATGCTGAAGACCGCCGTCGTGACCAAGGTCCGCGTCAACGGCTGGAAGAACACCACGGTCGAGGCCATGCAGCGCCGCAACGCCGACAAGGGCCAGACCGCGGTCGAGTACCTGGGCATCATCGCGGTGGTGGTGCTGATCGTCCTCGCCATCACCGGCACGAACATCGGCCAGACCATTCTCGGCAAGATCCAGGCGCAGATCGCCAAGGTCGCTCCTTGAGGCGTATCCGCTCGTACGGCGACGCAGGGCAGGCATTCCCCATCTACATCACGGTGGTGGGGGGCCTGCTCTTCCTTGCGTTCGCCTACTTCGCGGTCGGCCAGGCCGCGGCGAACCGGAACGACGCGCAGACGGCCGCCGACGCCGCCGCGCTCGCCGCGGCTCAGGACAAGCGGGACCAACTCGCGGGCGCGTGGGTGCAGAACCTCCTCGATCCGGCCGAGTGGCAGGACGTCTTCGACGGTGAAGCAGAAGGACTCGGCCTGTCGTGCCTGCGTGCGGACCAGTTGGCGGCGCGGAACGATGCCACCGTGCTGAGCTGCGCCCCGGACGGACTGCTGGGCTACACGGTCGAGGTCGAGACCAACAAGCCCGTCGGGGAATCCATCGTCCCGGGCACGGAGCAGCGGAAGTCCAACGCGACGGCCACCGCCGTGATCGAGCCGCGCTGCGCGTTCAAGCTTCCGGCCGAGGACGCCGGGGACGACGTGCTGCCCCTGCTCACCTGCAAGGGGCGGGAGTGGGACCTGGACCCGAAGGGGCCCGCCGAACTCCTCCCCGACCCCGAGGACCTGTTCGACGTCCATCTGGCCGACTGACAAGCGAATGACGAGTGATGAAGGAAGCGGAGAGATGAGCATTCGGATCACTGCGAAGGCCCGCAGGGGGATGGTCGCACTGACAGCTGTGGCCGGTCTGGCCCTCGGAGTGGCCGGCTGCGGCGGCGGGGACGACGACAAGAAGCCGCAGTCGTCGGCTTCCGAGTCGAAGGACCGGGGATCGAACCCGAGTGCTCAGGAGCAGGAGGCAGAGACGCCCCTGGCCGAACTGCGCGGTACGGACGGGCTGCTTCTCCAGATCACCTCGGCCGAACGCGATGCGGGCGGATTCATCACGGTGAACGGCACCGTGAAGAACGACGGGGCCGAATCGGTGGTCGTTCCGCCGCAGACAAGCGGTGACGAGACGGAGGTCATCAAGCACGGTCCGTCCCTCGGTGGCGCCACCCTCGTGGATTCCAAGGGGAAGAAGCGCTACTACGTGTTGCGTGACACGGACGGCCGACCGCTCACGACAACCGGTCTCGGCAATCTCGAAGCGGGACAAACCCTGCCGGTCTTCATGCAGTTCCCGGCTCCGCCGGCCGACACGGCAGAGGTCGACCTCCAGGTACCGACCTTCTCCAGCGGCACGATCAAGATCTCCGGATGAGGCCGGCCATGACCCGTACCCCGACCCGACAGGTGCCCCCGCGCCTTGCCCTGGTCCTCTCGGCCGCCACGGTCATGGTCGCCACGAACCTCTACGGTGCGGCGACCGCGCACGCGGAGGACGGTCCCAGCGTCCCGCCGGGCACCGAGGCGTCCGCGTCGGCGCCCGTCGAGGTCGACCCGAACGACCCCGACCTCAAGCTGCCCGAGGGGGCCACTCTCACGGAGCCCAAGGTCCTCGACATCAAATCCGTCGTCGAGGACCAGAGCGGTGACGAGCGGCGCGAGGACACCAACTCGGACGTGAAGTTCGCGCTCCAGGCGGAGGTGTTGTTCGGCAAGGACAGTGCCAGGCTGAGCGCCGCGGCCAAGTCCCGGATCGCCGCGATCGCGCAGGAGATCAAGACGCAGAACGCCACGCGGATCCGCGTGTTCGGCTTCACCGACGACCTCGGCTCCTCCGCCCACGGCGACGTCCTGTCCCGCAAACGCGCCAACGCCGTGCACGGCGTCCTCCAGCAGGAGCTGAACGACGCCGACCTCACCTACGAGGTCCGCGGTTACGGCGAGCAGTACCCGATCGCGGACAACTCCACGGAGGCCGGCCGGAAGAAGAACCGCAGGGTGGAGATCTCCTTCCCGCGGTCGGGGAGCTGAGGCACGGCGGGGCGGGGCGACGGGGCGGGCGGGTCACTGGATGACGCGGGGCAGCCCCGGCTTCAGGGTGCCGTCGGGGTCGTCCCGGTCCACCCGCCAGACGGTGACGGCGCTGCCGGACGGGCAGCAGGTGGCGTCGGTCCGCCGGTGCCAGCTCTCGTGGGCGATGACCTGGCCGGGGTCCAGGAGGACGCTGACGAAACTGCTGGCCTGTCCGCCGATGTACTGCTGCGGGGTGACCGTGCCCACGTGACGCAGCCGTCCCTCCTCGCTGCTGAACACCACATAGGCCCAGGCGAGCCGGCCGCTGGCCGTCTGCCCGCCCGTGTCGCAGCCGACGAGGAGCGCTGCCTCGGTGCGGGAGTCCCCGACGACGTCGCCGTAGACGACATCGTCCGGGTGGTGCTCGGCGTGGACCGTGCCGTGGGTGTCGGAGTGCGCCGTGGCCTCACCGTCGGTGAAGGTGATGGGGTCGGGGATGTCGCAGAAGTCGCCGGGCACGGCCAGGCGCGCCCAGTCGAGGTCGTGCAGGTCGTCGGGTGCGCTCCCCGGTCCGGCGTCCGCGGGCGGTGCGGCCGGCGGCGGTTCGGACGTCTCGGTGTACGAGGACGGCGCGGCGCGCGGCACCTTCGGGTCGGGCGTGGGTGACGAGCAGCCCACGCCGCAGGCGAGCACGAGCACGGTCGTGCCGAGGTACGTCGGGAGTCGGCGCACGGTGTCCTCCTGAATGTCGTGGTGCGCGGCCGTGGTTGCGGTGGCCGGCGTGTGCGTCAGGCGCACGGCGGGTCGTAGGGGCGGTCGGGGAGGTACTGCTTCCACTGGGACTCGGTGATGCGCGGGGACTCGGCGCACAGCCGTTGGAGGATCGTGTCGACGTCCGTGTGCCACAGCCGCGTGCTGCTCATCGTGGAGACCGCGATGAGCCCTCCGTCGGGGCTGAACGCCAGTCCCGTCGTGTCGTGGGAGCCGCCATCGGCGAGCAGGGCCACCTCGCGGGGCGCGGCGGGGTCGCCGACGTCCCACAGGCGGATGGCCCCGTACTCGTCGACTCCGGCCAGCATGTCCCGGGTGGGGTGCGCCGCGAGGTGGGTCAACTTCCCGGAGTGCCGCTGTGACGCGCCGACGCTCCTCGGCCGGCGCGGGTCGGTGATGTCCCAGGACGTCACCGTTCCCTGCGCGTCCCCGACGAAGAGGGTGCGGCCGTCGGTGCTGGTGGTCAGGGCGCCGGCGCCCGCGTTCCGCAGGGTGATCGCACCGGTTCTGACGGGTTTGTCGGGGCGGCTGATGTCCCACAGGTGGACGGCCCCGCCGTCCTTGCGTACGGCGGCCACGAGGTCCCGGTCCGCGGCGAAGGCGACGGGGACACCTCCTATGTACGACGACGGGCCGGCACCGGAACCGGACAGGGTGCCCAGGGCCCGGGGGCGGTCGGGGTCGCGCACGTCCCACAGGCGGACGGGCCCGAGGGGCGTGGCGGCGGCGAGGAGCGTGCCGTCGGGGCCGTACACCACGTTCTGGGGGGCCTCGACCTCGCGCGGGCCGTCCCGTCGGCGGGGGTGTGACGGGTCGCTCACGTCCCAGAAGCCGAGCGGGTGACCGGTGGCGAGCGTGCGTCCGTCCGGGCTGAAGGAGAAGGACTGGCCGCCCCTGTTGAAGGCGGGAAGCGTGGCCAGGCGCCGTGGTTCCGGCACTCCGCCCACCTGCCAGAGAGCGCCGGGCCGGCCGGTGACGACGGTCCGGCCGTCCGGAGCGAACGGCTGGCCGGACAACTGGCCGGCGGGCAGGGACGCCTGCGCGGACGAACCGTGCGGGCCGGCGACGTTCCACAGGCGCACGGTGGTCTCCCGAAGGTTCGCGTCGTCCGCCCGGGGCGGGCCGTCCGCGGCGGAGGACGCGAGGATGCGGCCGTCCGGGGAGAAGGCGAGGGCGTCGGGGGACCGCGTGTGCCCGGTGAGACGGTCACCCTGCTGGGGGCGCAGGGGGTCGGAGAGGTCCCACAGCTGGATCGTCCCGTCGTCCGCTCCGGTCGCCAGGGTCCTCCCGTCGGCGGCGAAGGCGAGCACCGGGAAGAGCGACGGGCTCGGGTTGTTGAGCGTCGTCCGCAGTACCGGGTGCCGGGGATCGGCGACGTCCCACAGCTCGACCACGCCTTCCTCACCGGATGTGGCGAGGAGATGGCCGGAAGGGCTGAAGTCCAGGGTTGCGGACGGCGCCGCGAACGTGTGGAGTGACGACAGCTTCCCGGACGGGGACAGACGCATCAGCCGTACGCGGTCGTCTCCCACGCCCGTCGCGACCAGGTGCCCCTCCGGGTGCGCGGCGGCACCGAAGCCGAGGGCCGACTCGGCGGAGGGCGAGCCGCCGGTGATCCGGGGGCGGTCCGGGTCGCGGACGTCGAGGAGGACGCTCTGCGTCCCGGTGTCCACCACGAGCAGCGGTGCCGTGCCCGCGAACGCCACGTGCTGCGCGTCGCCGACGGGCCGAACGGACCCGAGCAGCCTCGGCGCGGTCGCGTCCGACACGTCCCACAGGCGGATGCGGCCGGTGTTGTCGCCCTCGGCCAGCATGCGGCCGTCCGCGGCGAAGGCGACCGACCGCGTGAAGCGCCGCGGCCCGTCGAGGGTGGACACGGCCCTGCCCGTCGCCGTGTCGAACAGCGTGACGCCGCCGTCGTCGGCGGCGGCCAGCAGCCGTCCGCGCGGGCCGAAGGCGAGGGCGCCGGAGGTGGGGCCGGTGTGCAGGACGCGGGGGAGGGACCCGCTGCCGAGCAGGGCGCCGACGGCCTGCTCGGTGTGCGACAGGCGGTAGGCCTCCACCAGGAGCTGGCGGGCCAGGTCGGGCCGGGCGTCCTGGATGGACGCGGCCTCCGCGACCAACTGCCGCGAGGTGGCGGCCAGCTGGCGTTCGGTGGCGATGTCGCGCTGGCGGTCCGCGGTCAGCCCGAGGGCCGTGGCCGTCACCAGCAGCGCGGTCAGGACCAGGATCGTCGCGGCGACCAGCCGGTTGCGCTGTCGTCTCAGCCGCAGGTGGTGCCCGATCAGATCGGCCTTCGACCGGCCCTGGACGGGTGCCACGAACTCCGCGACGTCCGCCAGCAGCCGCGGATCGTTGACCGGGACGGAGCCGCGCTCGTCGATCTGCGCGCGCAGCCATCTCAGGTCCACCCACCGCGGACAGCCGGGCGCCACCGCCAGCAGCTTCCGCATCTGCTCCCGCGGCAGCGCGTCCGTGCGGGACCAGTCGAAGTCCTGCGCCTCGCGGTCCCACTCCAGTTGCCCGTCGGTCCAGGCGAGGAGCACACGCGTGCCGGGCTTGTTCGCCACCCACCAGTCGATCTCGGCGCGCACCCACGGGGACGCCGCCGCCAGCGGAGAGGCCATCACCACCAGCCAGCGGGAACGGGCCAGCGCCCGCTCGATGTCCCCCTGGAGGTCGGGGCTGGCGGCGAGATGGGTCATGTCGCGGAACACGCGCAGCCGCACCGGCCGGTACCAGGGCCGCCCGAAGTTCTCCATGCCGCGCTGGAAGACCGTCGCGACGTCGCGGTCCAGGTGCTGGCTGTAGGAGATGAAGACGTCGTAGTGCGGTGCGTCGCCGTCCGGCCGCCGCGCGGTCGGGTCGCCGCCGGACGCCTCCGCGGGGGACTCGTCCGTGGGCCGCGCCGGGCCCGTCACGAGGTGACGCGGGTGGTGCCCGCGGTCAGCCGGTCGCCGACGCGGGACCAGACGGTGGTGGCGTCGCCGCTCGGGCAGCAGTGCGGGTCGTTGGTGCGCCACCACTTCTCCTGCACGACGATCCGGCCCGGCTCGAAGTCCGCCCCCACGACCATCGTCGGGTAGGGGCCGGCCTTGCGCCGCGGGGTGATCGTGCCGAGGGCGGCGAGGTTGTCCCCCTGGTGGGTGTAGACCACGTAGGCGGAGGCGATCTGGGCGTTCATGGTCACCGTGTCGCGGCAGCCGACGTACACGGCGGCCTCGTCCCGGCCGTCGCCGTCGGTGTCCCCGTACAGGACGTGCTTCCCCCTGCTGACACGGACCGTCCCCCACACCGTGGACGTGGCCCGTGTCTCGGGTTCGCCGCCGAAGCGCACCAGGCCCGGCACGTCGCAGAACGTGCCCGGGACGGGGACCCGCGCCCAGTCCACGTCGTGCAGGTCCGCCGGTGCCGGCCCGACGACCACCGGCCCGGACACCGACGAGGCGCTCGGCGACGCGGTGGCCGGCGCGGACGTGTCCCGGCCGGCCGACTCGACGGGTGGAGCGGGGCTCGGGCTGTCGCAGGCGCCGGTCCCGGCCAGGACGGCCAGGACGGCCAGGAGCGCGGCGAGCGGGGTGGCGCGTGGTAAGCCGGTTCTCACGGTGTCCTCCGGTTCGTTCCGGTTCGGATGCGGACGCATGCCGGGTCGCAGGGACGGTTGTCGTCAGGCGCAGGGCGGGTCGTAGGGGCGGTCGGGCAGGTACTGCGCCCACTGGTCGCGGCGGATGCCGGCGGACTCCGCGCACAGCCGCCGCAGCAGGGTGTCCGGGTCCACGGTCCACAGCCGCATGCCCCGGTCCCCGCTCACCGCCAGGAGGCGTCCGTCCGGGCTGAACCCCACGGCCGCGCCCGGATAGAGGTCGCCGCTGCTCAGCACGGTCACCTCGACGGGCCGGGCCGGGTCACGGACGTTCCACAGGCGGACCCGGCCGTCCAGGCCCGCGGTGGCCGCCAGTTCCCCGCCGGGGTGGGCCGCGGCACCGCTGACCTCACCGGTGTGCCGGGTGGAGGCACCCTTGCGGACCGGCCGGCCGGTCCGTGAGACGTCCCACACGGTGAGCGTTCCCGTCTCGTCGCCGACGAGCAGGGTGCGGTCGTCCGGGTCGAAGACCAGCGCGGTGGCCTTCCCGCCCGGCGTCGGGACGTTCCCCGCCGGTGTGGGCCGGGCGCGTGCGCTCACCTTCCACAGCCGTACCCGGTCGCCGTCGTCGGCCGGTGCGGCGAGCAGCGCGCCGTCGGGGCTGAACGCCAGCGCGTGCGGCCAGGTGTCGACATCGGTCAGTTCGGCGAGGAGCCGGGGCCGCGTCCGGTCGCGCACGTTCCACAGCTCGACGGTTTCGCCGGTGCGGGACGCGACGGCCAGCACGGGCAGTTCCGGGTTGACCTGCACGTCGCTCGCGCCCCACGTGCGGGACGTGCCCCGGGTGAGGCCGCGCGGGCGCTGCGGATCGGTCAGGTCCCACGCGGTCACCGGCAGACCGGAGAACAGGGTGCGGCCGTCCGTGCCGAAGGCCGCGGCCTGGCCGGTGACGCTGACCGTCTCCACGGCGGACGTGAAACGGGGCGTGTCCGCGCCGTCCACCCGCCAGACGGTGGTGGGCCGGCCGCCCGCGGCCAGCAGACGGCTGTCCCGGCTGAACGACGGGGGATGGTCGCCGTCGGCCGGCAGCGTGGTGGACGCCGAGGTCCGTTCGCTCCCGGAGACGGACCACAGCCGTACCGCTCCGGCCGCGTCGTCCGTCGCGCCGACGGACGCCAGGCTGTGCCCGTCCGGGCCGAAGGACAGTGCGCGCACCCCCGCCGTGTGGCCGGCCAGCCGGTCGCCGGGGCGCGGCCGCAGCGGATCGGACAGGTCCCACAGGGCGACCGTGCCGTCACTGTCCCCCGCGGCCAGGGTGGCCGCGTCCGGGGAGAACGCCACGACGTGGATGCCGAACCGGCTCTGCGCGTACAGCTCGGGCCGGGCGACCGGACGGGCGGGGTCGGCGACGTCCCACACCAGCACCCGGCTGTCGCCGCCGGCGACGGCGAGCGTCTGGCCGTCCGGGCTGAACGTGGCGCGCCGCACCGGCTGTTCCAGCCCCCTGGGCGGCGCTGGCAGGGTGGCGACCCCGCGCGGCCGCGCGGAACCGGACACGGTCCACAGCCGCAGCTTCCCTTCCGGCGTGGCCGTCACCAGCAGCTCACCGGTCGGACTCACCGCGACCGGGTCGCCGGGCAGGTCGGCGAGGCGGCGCAGGCGCGCCGGGTCCCGGACGTCGAGGACGGCACCGCCCGTCTCCCTCATGGCGACCAGCAGTCCGGACGAGGTGAGGTCCAGGGCGGCCAGGCCCCAGCGGCCGGCCGGCACGCGCCCCGTCGACAGCGTCCGGACGCGGCCGGTGTCCGACACGTCCAGCAGCCGTATCCGGCCGTCGGCGCGGGCGAGCGCCAGCAGGTCACCGTCCGGGCTGAACGCGACCGCCCTCACTCCCGGCTTCCCGCGGTCCACCGTCACCGGCCGGCCCGGACGGGCGGGGTCGAGGAGGCGGACGGTGTCGTCGGCCACGACGAGCAGGCCCCGGCTGCTGTACGCGGCGGCGCGGACCGTGCCGTGCCGCTCCACGGCCCGGGGCATCGCGTGGGACTCCACGAGCGCTCCCACCGCCTCGGCCGTCGGCGCGAACCGGTAGGCCTGCACCATCAACTGGCGCGCCAGGTCCGGATGGGTGTCGCTGATCGACGCGGCCTCGGCGACCAGCTGCCGGGACTGCGCGACCAGGGTCTGCGCGCGGGCGCGGTTGCGCTGGTCGTAGGCGGTGATCCCGCCGGCCACGGCGAGCAGCAGCAGCACGGTGAGCACCGCGACCGTGGCCCGCAGCCGGCGGCGGGCCCGCCGCCGCTGACGGACGTGGTCGCCGATCAGTTCGTCCTTCGACCGGCCGGTCAGCGGCGCGACGAACTCCGCCACGCAGTCGACGAGCCGCGGGTCCGACCGGGTCTGCTCGGGGCTGCGCAGCCAGCGCAGGTCCACCCAGCGGGGCTGCTGCGCGAACGCCCCGGACATCACCTCGTACGGCAGGGCGTCGGTCCTCGACCAGTCGAACGACTCCCGTTCCGCGTCCCAGGCCAGGGTGCCGTCGGTCCAGGCGATGAGCAGCGTGTCCGCGGACCGGTGGGTGAGCCACCAGGCGATCTCCTGCCGCACCCACCGGGACGCGGCGGCCGACGGGCTGGCCATCACCACCAGCCACCGGGAGCGGGACAGCCCCGCCTCGATGTCCCGCCACAGGTGCGGGCTCGCCGTGAGGTTGGTCTCGTCACGGAACAGCCGCAGGGTCCTCGGCCGGTACCAGGGACGGCCGAAACTCTGCAGCCCGTTCTGCAGCGCCTTGGCGACCTCCCGGTCCCAGGCATGGCTGTACGAGATGAAGGCGTCGTACTCGGCGGCAGGGTGCTCAACGGCTGTGCTCGACTCGCGGCTTACGGTGCCACCTCCCGATGCGGCAGCCGCGGGAACGGTCACCGTCCCCCGAGCGTCCCGCGGTGCGTCCGTGCCGAGTGGCCGTCGGGCCACATGCGTATCTTCAGTTCCCTGCACAGGGCGGGGAGAAAACATAGCCTGTACGAACGAACGGACGCGGGCGAAGCGGCGAAGTCCGCCCGAACGCGGTCGTGTTGGCGCGTTCGTGGCGCACGTGCACGGTGCCGGCCGCCGCGGCGCGCGGTTTCCGGCCGTCCCGAGCGGAAACGCTACCGGCAGAACCACGGAGGGATGGACATGTCCGGTGCACTGCCGCCCGGCGGCTTGAAGGGACTGCGGATCGGCGTCTCGGTCGCCCCGAGCGCGGATCTGGACCGGCTGGGACTCACCGAGGCCCGGTTCCGTGCCGTCCTCGGTGAACTCGCCCGGTCCGTCGTCACCGCGGACGGCCGGCTGGCCTACGGCGGCAACCTGAGCGAGGACGGCTACACCGCCTTCCTGGCCGGCCAGGCGCACCTCCACGCCCCCGGCTCGCGCCCGCTGCTCGCCTGCGTCCCCTTCAGCGAGCACCGCTCGCTGCCGCTGCCCGAACTCGCCGGCCGCCTCGAACGGTTCGGCCGGCAGGCGGAGATCGTCTGCCTGGACGCCGACGGCAGCCCCGTCGACGCCACGACCGGCCGCGGCGAGGCACCCGAGCCCGTGACCGACCCCGGCGCCCGCCACCGCGCGCTCACCGGGATGCGGCGCCACCTGATGCGCCGGGTGGACGCGCACCTGCTCCTCGGCGGGCGGCGCGGCGGGTTCCAGGGAGCGCTGCCGGGCCTCGTGGAGGAGGCGCTGCTGGCGCTGGAGGCCGGGCTGCCCGTCTACCCCGCGGCCGGATACGGCGGAGTCACCGCCGACATCGCGAAGGCCCTCGGTATCGACGGCGCCCCGCACCTGCCCGACCCCTCCGACGCCACCCCGCCCGACCCCCGCCTCCTCGACGGCCTGGCCCGCCTGCGCGCCCTCGCGGACGCTGCGGCCCGGCGGAACTCCGGCAACGGCCTGACCGACGAGGAGAACCGGCGGCTGGCCGGCTCCCGGGACCCCGGCGAGATCACCGCGCTGGCCGCCCGCGGCCTGGCCCGCCTGCGCCAGGACCGCTGACCGGGTAGGTTTCCCCACCGGCACGGACAGCGGGCCGTGCCTCTGCGGAACTCGGGAAAGGACAGCGCAAGTGACGGTGCGTCGGGGGCGGGGCGTCAACAACGGGTTACGCACGGCGGGGCGGGCGGCGGTGGCCGCCGCGCTCGGTGCCGTCGTGGGGATCGCCGCCTACTCCATCGCGCAGACCGGCGGCCGGCTGCTGTCCGTCGTGGTCGGCGCCGTGCTCGGCCTGGCGCTCGTGCTGGGTGCCGATCTGTACCGCAGGTCGGTCCAGCTGACCGAGCTGCGCCTCGTCCTGCCCGGCAGCGAGATGACGTTCCAGGTCAACACGGACATGCGGCAGGCGGCGCTGCGCATGTTCTTCCAGGCCGCGACCCGGGTCGCCACCCGGCCGCTGGACGACGGCAGCGGCAATCTGCGCGAGGCCCTCACGTCCCTCAAGACGCTGTTCGACATGTACCGCGAGCCCCTGGAGTCCGGCACCGCGCCGCCGCCTCCGCGCGACGGCGACTCCGTCCACGAACTCGTGCTGGACATCCTCAACTTCGAACTGGCGCCGTTCCTCGCCACCTGGCACCCCCGGCTGCGCGCCTTCGAGGAGGCACACCCCGGCGAGGACGAGTCGGCGTGGGAGCTGAACGCCGAGTTCCGCCAGGCGTTGCGGGAACTCCAGCGGAACCTGCGGCCGTACGTCATCGGCCTCGGCGAGATCGCCGGCATCCGCGACCCGGAGCGTCATCTGCGCCGGTCCGGCTGGCAGGGCGCACGCGGCGGCTCGGCGACCGTCCCCGGGCAGGGCGGAACGCGGGGCGCCGCCACCATCTGAGCCCCACGCCGGTTCTGTTCGCGTGGTGCGCGGTACGGGCCCGTCACGGCCCTTCGCGCACCACGCGCACCTCGGCCCCGGCCCGCAGCCCCCACCGCGCCATCGCCCCCGCCTCGGCCTCCAGCACGTGCCGGGCCCGCGGCCGGGGCAGCCCGAGCCGCCCCGGCGGCATGGTGCGCACGGCGAGGACCCGCAGCCGCCGGTCGAGGTAGGCGACGTCGATGGGCATGCGCATCCGGAAGGTGTGCACACCGCTCGCGGGGGAGAGCAGCAGCGCCCCGTCCAGCGCGTCCCGGCCCAGCAGGCCCCTCGTACGGGCCCGGTAGGAGGTGGCGATCTCCAACGGCACCCGTACGGGCGGCAGTTCACCGCCGCCGTCCGGCACCGCCGCCACCGTCAGCTCCCCGTGCCCGTCCCGCCAGCGCGCCATGCCACCGACCCCCTCTGTCCCCACCGGCCACCGTCCGCACCGAACGTATCCCCGGTGGCCGTCCGGCGTCAGTGCCGGCGCAACTGCGCGGCCAGGGCGGCCAGCGCCTCGGCGGTCGCCGCGAGGCTCGCCACGGCGCTCTCCAGCTCCGCGGCCACACGCGGGGCGACGACGGGGACGGCCGGGGCGGCGACGGGCGTGCCGCGGTAGCCGATGGGGCCCTCGTTGTGGCGCTGGTAGTAGCCGGTGAACGCCCGCCCGGCGGGCGCCTCGGCGAACCGGACCCGGGCGAGCTGGGTCTCGCCCGCGCCGGAGTTGCGGGTGATGTCGAGACGGTAGTGGCCGTAGGGCGCGGCAGTGGTGCGCAGGTGGAACTCCCGGGTGTGGTGGCGCTCGGGGAACGTCTCGCCGCTGCGCGTGTCCAGCGGTGTCCAGGTCCGGCCGTCGTGCGAGCCGTACAGGGTCCAGTCGCGCGGGTCCCGGTCGGCGCAGTCGTTCGCCGAGGTCAAGGAGTAGGAGGCGACGGCGGCCGGCCGGGCGAGGGTGAAGTCCAGCCGCGCGGTGTCCTCGAACGCCAGCCACTTGCCGTGGTGGCTCTCGAGCAGGTTGTCCGCTCCTTCGCCCCCGTCGTCGAACTCCTCGCTCGCCTCCACACCGGTCGCCTCGACCTCCGCGTCGGGTGCGTGCAGTACGGCCGTGCCGGAGTTGCCCCGCTGGTCGCGCCAGGTCACCCGGTCGACCAGGGCGCCGCCGTCGTCCACGAGCAGCCGCAGCTCCCCGGAGGCGTGCCAGCGGCCGCCCCATCCCTCCTCGGTGGAGAAGCGGTACAGCGGGGACGCCGCGAGGTTCGGCGTCTCCTCCGAGAACGGCCGGCGGTCGGTCAGCAGCCCCCGGTACTCGTACGCCGTCCCGTCCGCCGCGCGGTGACAGCCGTGGAAGTCGGACATGTTGGCCTGGAAGCTGATGGCGGACTCGGCGCCGTCCTCCGTGCGCCAGCCGAGCTGCGCGGGCAGCGAGCGCTCGTCCCGGTCGATGTGGAACAGCAGGCGCGGGGCCGCCTGCCAGGGGGCGGAGGCGGCGTGGGCCGGGCGGCGCTCCGTGCGGTAGGTGAAGACCGAGTCGCGGGCGGCCTCCGCCGTCCGTGCACGCTCCGAACGGCCCCGCTCCCACACCGGGTCCAGGGTGATCCGGTACAGCCACAGCATGCTGCTCGCCTCGGCCGAGGAGCGTATCTCCAGCGTGTTGGTGCCCGGCCCGAGCAGATCCCCGGGCACGGCGAAGACGTTGTCGTGCGGAAGGTCGCCGCCACCGGGCACGGTCAGGCCCCCGGCCAGCACCTCGCCCTGGAGGAGGACGTCCATGGGCGCGTGACCCGGGGAGGAGCCGAGCTTGGAGACGAGGGCCGTGACGGTGAGCGTCGCCTGGGGGACGTCCTTGAGGTGCGCCACCTCGAAGTCCAGCGTCACGGACCCGCCCGCGCTGAGCGCCACATGCGATCCCGCGAAGCGGGCCCCGTGGTACCGGACCTCGGCGTTGGCCGACCGGGCCGGATCGACGGAGAAGTCCGCGAACGTGACATCAAATCCCATGGCGCTCAAGCTCCCTGACTGGTCATCGGACCGCGTTGCCGCCATGCGGCGGTGACGGTGATCAGGGACCCTAGCGCCCGGGTCCGACAACGCCCGCCGCCCGGCGGCCGGTGGCCTCCCGTCGGGCACTTGGGGCACCGCTTTGGGCCCACGGGCCCATGCCCCGGCGCCCGCCGCTCCCTACCCTCGGGCCGTGCCGCGCATCGGCCGCGGCGCCCGACGGGGGAGTCGAGAAGGGGGCGGCCATGGCCTGGACCGGAGGAGGGGCGCAGCCGGGGCCCGCGCGGGCCCCGGGCGACGGGGCGGGCCGCAGGGACGTGCCGCGGTCCCTGTCCCGGGCCCTGCTGCTCGTCCACACGCTGTTCGCGCTCACGGTCCTCGGCGGCCTGGGCCTGCTCCTGACCGCCGCCTCGCTCGACGCCGTGGACGGTGCGCTGCTCGCCCAGGTGGCCCACGCCGCCGCTCCCGGCGCGCTCGGCTGGTGGCTGGCCCGCCGCACCTGGCGGGGCGGGACGGCGATCCTGTCCGGCCTGATCGCCGTCCAGGCCTGGCTCGTCCTCGGCGCGGTGGCCAACCTCGCCGACGGCTCGGCCCGCGGCCTCACCCAGCTCCTCCCGCCCCTCGCGGTCCTCTTCCTCCTCACCCGCCCGGACGCGCGCGCCTGGTACCGCCTGCCCGGGCCGGACCGGCGCGAACGCCGCCCCTTCTCCCTCGCCCGGATGATCCGCATGCGCCGGGACGAGGGCCAGACGGCGGTGGAGTACGCGGGCCTGGTCGCGGTCGTCGCGGCGATCGTCACGGCCCTCGTCGTCTCCGGCCTCGGCACCCAGGTCCTCAACGGCATCCAGGCGCAGGTGTGCCGCGTCACCGGGACGGCGTGTCCCGCACCGGGCGGCGACGACGGCCGGACCACCGCGGAGGGCGACGACGGCACGGGCGGCACCGGAGGAACGGGCGGCACCGGGAACCCGGGCGGCGACCCCGGCGGCACCGACCCGGACCGCGACGCCCCGCCCGCCGGCGACGGGGCCGTCGTGGACCCCGCGGACCCCGTGGCCGCCGAGGACGAGACCGACGAGCCGCCGTACGAGGAACCGGCCGGCGACGACGGCGACGAGGACAACGACGCCGACGGCGGCGACGGCGAGGGCGAGGGCGAGGGCTGCTTCTCCGGTTTCGGCGCCTTCTTCGGCTGCGCCGGCGACCAGCTGGGACAGGTCGGCGGGGGCCTCTTCGTCGACGGCATCTGGGGCGACGTCACCGGCATCTGGGACGTGGCGACGAACCCGGTCGACACCTGGAACGGCCTGATGGACTACGGCCGTTCACTGGGCGACGACTGGTGGGGCGCCACCGAGGACGCCCGCGGGATGTGGGGCGACGGCGACTACCTCGGCGCGGTCCTGGACTGGGGCGGCGCCTCGCTCGGCACCGGCGGCACCGTCCTGTTCGACGCGTTCGTCGGCGACGACGTCGTCGAGCAGTGGAACGACGGCAACGGCACCCGGGCCGTCACCACCGTCGTCTGGAACGTCGGCTCCCTCTTCATCCCCGGCTACGGCGAAGTGAAGATCGCCGAGAAGGTCGGCTCGCTCGGCAGGCTGAGCCGGGTCGTGGACGACGCGTCCGAGGCGGCGCAGGACGCCCGCCGCGCCGCCGAAACCGGCGACCTGGACGCTCTCGAGGACGCCGCGCGGCGCGCCGACGAGGCGGCGGACGAGGCGGAGGAGACGGCCCGCAGGACCGGCTGCACCCTCTCCGCACCGCCGCGCAGGATCCCGTACGGCGGCGGCACGCCCCCGCACCTCCAGGGCGGCGGCACGGTCCTCGCCGCGCCCCTCGCCCGCACCCCGTACGCCGTCCGCGCGGAGGGCGGCTGCGACGAGGAGGCCGCGGAACAGGCCCGCGAGGCCCGCGCGCACGAACGCCGCGCCTACCTGGAACGCAAGCGCGCCGAGGAACCCGAACGCGCCCGGCGGGCACTGGAGAACAAGAAGCCGTGGCCCGAGCCCCGGCACGGCGACACCGCCGACCCGCGCAACTACAACCCGCCGGACTGGGCCGAGAACCTGCACGGCCGCACCTACGGGGACGCCGACCACGGCGACGGCTTCTGGGCGAGCCGCGACCGCAACCCGGCGCCCACCTGGAAGAACGAGTCGTGGCTGCGCTACCAGGAACAGGTCACCGGCACCGAGCGCGGACACGAGTACGTCGTCCCGCACCCCGACCCGGACGTGCCGGACGTCGAGTTCGACGGCTGGGACTCCTCCCGCCGGACCTATCTGGAGGCCAAGAACGGCTACGACAGCTTCCTGAGCGCCGACCGCACCGAACTCACCCCGTCGGGCCGGGAACGCCTGCTGGCCGAGGCCCGCAGGCAGGTGAGCGCGGCGAACGGCAAGGACATCGAGTGGCACTTCTCCAACGAGGAGGTCGCCGACGCGGCGCGGGACGCCTTCGACGACGCCAACCTGGACATCGAGGTCGTCCACACCGCCCCCGCACCCGTCGCCGGCGACCGCCGCCCCGAGGCGTTCGGCTGACGGGCCGGACGGCGTCGGCGAACCTAGGCTGGGAACGGCCGCCGACGACGCGGAAAGGCAGCGGAGAAGAAACAGAAAAGCGGAGAAGACAGAAAAGCGGAGAAGAAACAGAAAAAAGGAAGCGGAAAGCAGCGGACTGGCAGCGGAAGGGAAGAGCACAGGTCATGCGACGAGTGGTGCGGGGCTTCTGGGGGCCCCGGCAGGAGTCGGCGGAGGCCCTCGCCGGACGGTGGACGACCACGCTGGACCGGTTCGCGCGGCTCCTGCCCGCCGCCGGGGCACCGGGATCGGACGACGAGGGATGGACCTGGCGCACGGTCCCCGCGTCCGGACCGGCCGTGACACTGCGGCCGGCGGACCGGACGGCGCTGCCGGAGGCGCTGCGCACGGCGCAGGCGGCCGACGACTGGTCCGCCGCGAACGGCACCTCGCTGCGCCTGCTCGCCGACACCGCGCCCGGCTGGAAGGTGGAGATCGCCGGACTGGCGGGCGGCACCTCCGAGTTCCTGCTCCAGTCCCTGGTGGCCACGGTCGTCGCCCCGGACGACGCGCACCTGCCGGACGACCGGCTGCTCACCGCCGTCGCCGAGGCCTGGCAGCCGGATCACGGCGACGTGGGCGACCGCGCCGTGACGTCGGCCCTGAAGAAGGAGGCCGGCTTCAAGGTCGGCACCCCTGCGGTCGGCTGGATCGCGTACCTGTCCCCGTCCCGCGCGAGCCGCGTCCCGGCCTCCCTGGCCGCCGGCTCCCGGCACCAACTCCCGGACGGCGGCGGCCTGCTGCTCACCCTCGCGTCGCCCGGTGACGTCGCCGCCGTCGTCACGGCCTACCGGTCCCTCAAGGAGGCCGGGGCGCTGGAGCCGCTGCCGCAGCCGATGACGAGGCCCACGCTGTGACGGCCCGCTCCGGCGAGCCCTTCGACGCCGGCCGGGCGGCGTCCGTCGTCCTGGCCCACCTGGCCGGCCCAGTGCCGCCGACCGGCCCGACGGCCGACGAGGGCGAGCCGGTCACCGGCGAGTGGACCCTGACCCGCGGCGCGGGCTTCCTGCTCTTCCCCGTCTGGGAGAGCGACCCCCTCACCGGCGTGTACGGCCGTGCCTGGAACGAGGCCGAGGCGACGGCCGAGGCCCATCTGACCGCGCTCACGGCGGAACTGGACCGCCACTGGGGCCCCCACCGCACGGTGCCCCTGCACCTGCCCCTCCTGCGGGGCCGGACCGCGCAGCCCTTCCCGGAGCCGTTCCGCACCCTGTCCGCCAAGGACTGCCACGGCGACCTGACGGTGTGGGGCCCCCTGCCCGGCGCGGCCCCCCGCTGGGCGGCCGTCTCCCTCAACCAGTCCGACGGCGACGCCCCCATGATCATCACCGCCCTGATCAGCGCCCGCCCGATCACGGAACCCGCCGACCCGGACCGACGCCGGTAGCCGACCCGGCCGTCCGGCGGCCGGGACGGCGGCCGGACAGCGCGAAGAGCGCGGACAGCGCGAACACATGAAGCTCGTCGCCTGGCTGAAGGCCGAAAACACTCTGGGTCACGGCCGCGCCCGGCGCCCTCGTCGCGCACACGCTTGCCGGGACGGGCGGCAAGCGGGCCGCTCACCGCGGGCCGGCGGCACGGGTGATCTGCTCCAATTGGGCTTTCGTCCCCACAGGTTGGCATCCATCACTCTGGTGTCGTCACGCATGACGCGGATAGCTTGGGTCCGCTCAAGAGAAGCCTCGCCCCACCGGGAGCCGACTGTGAACCGCCGCCCCACCCTGCTCGCAGCGTTCGCGCTGATCGCCACCGCGGCCCTGACGCTGTCCGCGTGCGGAAGCGACGACGACAGTTCCACGAAGGACAACGACAAGATCGCGGGCGCTGACACGGGCACCGAGAAGTCGGCGTCCCCGACCGCGTCGGCCTCCGCCTCGGCCGATCGCCCGAAGATCACCTTCCCCGCCGACGCGAAGAACGTCTTCGAAGGTGGGAAGACGGGCGACCCGACGAAGGACGCCGTGCTCGCGGACAGTGCTCTGGGCATCAACTCCGTCGATGAAGCGATCTTCACGGGCAGCACGGACACGGAGGCGCTCGGCTTCTACAACACCGAGAAGGCCCTGAGTTCGTCGATCACGTACGCCCAGCGCTACATCGACGGCAACGACACCTGGATCGGTGTCACGCGGTACTTCGACCGCAAGGTGACGCTCAGCAGCGACAGCGAGGCCTACGTCACCTATTGCTCGGACGAGAGCAAGTCCTACATCAAGAGCAAGAAGACCAACAAGGTCGACAGGTCGCCGGCGACCTCCGACAGCTACGTGTTGTACAACGCCAAGCTGGCGAAGAACGGCGATGGAGTCTGGCAGACCACCGACATCGTTTCGAAGAGGGGAGCCAAGGAGTGCCAGCCGTAAAGAACTCACTCAGGGTCGCCACGGTACTTGGTTTCCTGAGCGTGTCCCTCTTCGCAGTCCCGGCTGCTTTCGCCGACCGGGGCAAGTACGGCAACAATGGCGACACCGAGCAACGTGCCGACACCGGCCCCGACGGAACCGTCTCCGTGACCGTGGGCGGCATCGTCTTCGACCGTTCGAAGAACGGCAGCGGCGGTTCCGCGGGCGCGCTGACGTCGTCCACGTCATGGACGCCCCCGGCCTGCTGGTACGCCCCCAAGTACACGCCCGAGCAGTTGCAGAAGTACCTGGAGCCGATCTGGGAAGCCGGCTCCACGGGGTACGAGTGGGACGCCGAGCAGCGGAAGAAGTACAACGCCGACGACGAGAAGAAGGCCTTCAACAAGGACAAGTCCGGCGAAGGTTACTGGTGGGGCTCGTACGTCAACGAGAGCTACCCGCCCGGCTGGGACGCCTGCGACAAGGACTACTTCTGGGTGGACAAGGGTGACCCCCCGCCCGCCGGCATCGAGAACGCCGTCACCCCGGAGGTCCTCGCCGAACTCGCCTACGCGGAGATCCGCGTCCCGGGCACCGAGGTGACGCTGGCCCCGGCGGAGGCGACCAAGGTGAACCTGCCGACCTGGGCCTGGCTGGACGGCGCGGAGTTCAAGCCGGTCTCGGTCACCGCGTCGGTGCCGACGATCGGCATCCAGGCGACCGCCACGGCGGAGCCGGTCTCGCTGCAGATCAAGCCGGGCACCCCGGACGCCGAGACGTACCCGGCCTCGGGCGTCTGCGAGATCAACGACGGCCGTATCGGCGAGCCCTACGCGAAGGGCAAGGCGGACGAGACGCCGCCGTGCGGGGTGAAGTACCTGCGCTCCTCAGGCGACGGCTCGTTCCCGCTCCGGGCCACGGTCACCTGGGAGATCCACTGGACGGGCACCGACGGCGCGGGCGGTGACCTTCCCGACGGCGACTTCGGAGCGACACAGGACGTCGTCGTCCAGGAGATCCAGGCCATCAACCGCTGAACGCCCCGCCGTGCCCCGTACCGCGCCGTTTCGACGCCCTAGGTGTGCTGTCCCGGGACGTTGGTGACACGCGTGCTGGGTGCTTGAACAGGTGAGGGCCTTCTGGGTTCGGTGTGGATTGCGACATCTACGCCCGACCGCAGGAGGCCCTCGTGTCCCACCGTAACGCCCCGCTGACTCCGACCGGACGGCTTCGCCTGGCCCGGTGTGTCGTGGACGAAGGCTGGCCGCTGCGGCGGGCCGCGGAACGCTTCCAGGTCAGCCACACCACCGCCGCACGCTGGGCGGGCCGCTACCGGCAACTGGGCCCGGCCGGGATGCTCGACCGCTCCAGCCGCCCCCACCACAGCCCGCGCCAGACGCCCGCCCCGGTCGAACAGCAGGTGGTGCGGCTGCGACGCGAACACCGGATCGGTCCGGTGCGGCTGGCCGCCCGTTGCGGCATCGCCGCTTCCACCGCCCACCGCGTCCTCGTCCGGCACGGCCTGCCCGCGCTCGCCGCCTGCGACCGGGCCACCGGCGAACCCGTCCGCCGCTACGAGCGTGCCCGGCCCGGCGAACTGGTCCACATCGACGTCAAGAAGCTCGGCCGCATCCCCGACGGCGGCGGCCACAAGGTCCTCGGCCGGGCAGCCGGCCGGGCCAACCAGGACCGCCGCAACGGCACCGGATACGCCTACCTGCACACCGCCCTGGACGACCACACCCGCCTCGCCTACACCGAGGACCTGCCCGATGAGAAGGCCGCCACCTGCGCAGCCTTCCTGCGACGGGCAACTGCCTGGTTCGCCCAGCAAGGCGTCACCGTCGAGCGCGTGCTGACCGACAACGCCTGGGCCTACACCAAGAACACCTGGCGCCAGACCTGCCACGAGCTGGGCATCAGCCCCCGCTGGACGAGGCCCTGGC
>NZ_VCNP01000027.1 GCF_006782915.1 Streptomyces calvus | reverse complement strand
TGTATCGACCCGCAGCGTTGTTCACGCGGCTGATGGGTGGCTGGCCGCCGAGTGCGGTGTGGCAGCGGTGGTGGTTGTAGGTGTGGAGGAAGTCTGCCAGGGCGTCGGTGCGTTCGGTGTTGCTGGTGTAGGGCCGCAGGTAGGCCCATTCGTCGAGCAGGGTGCGGTTGAAGCGCTCGACCTTGCCATTGGTCTGCGGCCGGTATGCGCGAGTGAGCTTGCCGGCCGCATCCAGGTCGGCCAGGGCCTGCTGCCAGGCGAGGCTTTTGCGGTAGGGCCAGGCGTTGTCGGTCAGGACCCGCTCGATGCGGTCGATGCCCGACGCTGCGAAGAAGGCGGCGGCCCGGCGCAGAAAGGCCGCGCAGGTGGCGGCTTTCTCATCCGGGTGGACCTCGCTGTAGGCGAGGCGGCTGTGGTCGTCGACCGCGGAGTGGATGAAGTCGAAGCCCATGCCGTTGCGTGTGGCGCGGCCGGCCTGGCGGCCCAGGACCCTGTGGCCGCCGCCGTCGGGGATGCGGCCGAGCTTCTTGACGTCCACGTGGACCAGCTCGCCGGGGCGGTCGCGTTCGTAGCGTCGGATGACCTGGCCGGTGGGCCGGTCCAGGAAGGACAGGCGGTTCAGGCCGTGACGGACCAGGACGCGGTGCACGGTCGAGGCCGGCAGGCCCAGGATCGGACCGATGCGGGCCGGGCCGAGCTTGCGGTCCTGGCGAAGACGGCACACGCGGGCCTCGATCGCCCCCGCCGTGCGGTGCGGTGTCGTGCGCGGACGGCTGGACCGGTCGTGCAGTCCCTTCTCGCCTTCGGCCCGCCAGCGACGCACCCACTTGTGAGCGGTGACGCGGGAGATGCCCATCTCGGCGGCAACATGGGCGACAGGGCGTCCGGTGCGGACACGTTCAACCAGCAGCCGCCTGCCGTGAAGGGTCAGCCGGGCATTACGGTGGGACACGAAGGCCTCCGTGCGGTGAAGATTCGACACCTCCACCACACACGGAGGCCTTCGCCATGATCAAGCCCGGCCAGCGTTAACAACGCTCGTGATCAATACACCTAGGCGCTGTACGGGGCACGGTCGGCCGCGGCTGCTTCGTTCACGGGGTTACCCACCCGCCCCCTCACGGGTAGGACCACCGCCATGACCACACTCGGCGCAGTCTTCCGTCCCCAGCTCGCCCCCGAGCGGCTCCGGTCCGTCGCGCGGCTCGCCGACGACGTCGGCCTGGAGGAACTCTGGCTGTGGGAGGACTGCTTCCGGGAGGGCGGGATCTCGACCGCGGCGGCCGCGCTGGCATGGACCGAGCGGGTCCGGGTCGGAGTCGGGCTGCTGCCGGTGCCGTTGCGGAACGTGGCGATCACCGCGATGGAGGCCGCCGGACTGCACCGCATGTTCCCCGGGCGCGTCGTCCTCGGCGTCGGACACGGCGTACAGGACTGGATGGGGCAGGTCGGGGCGCGCGCCCAGTCGCCGCTGACGCTGCTGCGGGAGCATCTCGTCGCGATGCGCGCGCTGTTGGCCGGAGAGCGCGTCACCAGCCGGGGCCGGTACGTCACGCTCGACGACGTCGCCCTCGACTGGCCGCCCGAGACCCCGGTCGAGGTGCTCGCCGGCGCCACCGGGCCCCGGACCGTACGGCTCACCGGCGAGGCCGCCGACGGGACCATCCTCACCTGCGCCACCTCACCCGACGGGGTGCGGCGGGCGCGCCGGCTCATCGACGAGGGACGGGCCGCGGCGGGCCGCGACGACCGGCCGCACAAGGTCGTCGTCTATCTGCTCGCCGCCACCGGTGCGGGCGCCGAGGAGCGGGTGCGGGCCGACCTGATCGCCGAAGGCGCGGGCGACGAGCCGGGGGCCGGGGTCACCGGGGACGCCAAGGCCGTCGCCGAGGCGGTGCAGCGGCTGGCCGAGGCCGGGGCCGACTCGGTCATCGTCCAGCCGACCAGCGACGAGCCGGACCCCGAGGGCTTCGTACGGTTCGTGGCGGAGGACGTACGGCCGCTGGTGTCCTGAACGGGCCGCACCGGGCGCGGGCGGAAAAGCGGGCGACGGGAGCGGGCACCGTCCGGCATCGTCGACCCATGTCCGACAGGCAGACACGCACCTTCGAAGACCTCATCGCCGAAGGCGCCTCGGTGCCGACCGAGGGATGGGACTTCTCCTGGTTCGAGGGGCGGGCCACCGAGGCCCGGCCCTCCTGGGGGTACGCCACCGCGGCGGCCCGGCGGCTGGGCGAGGCACGGGCCGCCCTCGACCTCCAGACCGGGGGCGGGGAGGTCCTGCACTTCGCCCTCGGCCGAGCCCCCCGGCGCCCGCCGCTCCTCGCCGCCACGGAGGGCTGGCCGCCCAACGTCCGCAAGGCCACCGAACTGCTCCGGCCGCACGGCGTCGCCGTCGTCGCCACGCCCGAGGACGCGCCGCTGCCGTTCGCCGACGGCGCCTTCGACCTCGTCGTCAGCCGGCACCCCGTGCGGCCGCACTGGACGGAGATCGCCCGCGTCCTGGAGGACGGCGGCACCTACTTCGCCCAGCACGTCGGTCCGCAGAGCGCCTACGAACTCGTCGAGTACTTCCTCGGACCGCAGCCGGACGCGCAGCGCACCGCGCGGCACCCGGACCGCGAGCGGCGCGCCGCCGAGGCCGCCGGGCTGGAGATCATCGACCTGCGGGCCGAGCGGCTGCGCATGGAGTTCCACGACATCGCCGCGGTCGTCCACTTCCTGCGCAAGGTGATCTGGATGGTTCCCGGGTTCACCGTCGAGGCCCATCTGCCGCGGCTGCGCGCGCTGCACGAGCGGATCGAGAGGGAGGGGGCCTTCGTGGCCCACAGCACCCGGCACCTCTTCCACGCCCGCAAGGCCACGGCCGTCGGCGCCGCCCGTCCGTGAGCGACGCCGCGCGGGGCGGTAGCGCGGGGAGGGGCTGCGCGGTGCCCGGGACGTCCCGCTCGCCTCGTCCGCCGGGTCAAGCGGACGATGACGTCGGCGTCACCCGTCGGAGGGATGACCGGAAGAGTGCGGTCGTGTCGGCACGACCGTGTCACATCCTGCACAGCGTCCCCTCGACGCACTGACGGAACGCTGTTTCGCCGTATTTCGGCCATGCCGACACCCGGAATCGCACGTTCCAGGGCCCTCGGGGCGTTGCCGGGTGAATCCGGAGAGTAATTGTGGCCCGCCAATGCGCGCACCATCCCTCACGAAGGGTTATGGTGGAAACCCCCCCTCGGGCCGGTCCGTCTCCCCCCCACGGACCGGCCCGTTTTTTTGCCCGCCGACCGGCCCGCGCTCCGCCGCCCCCGCTCCGGCCCCGTCACCGGCACGCCATAGGGTCCCGTGCATGTCGAACGAGCACCCGACACCGCCCCACCAGCCCCCCGCACCGGGCCCGTACGGCCCGCCCGTGTCGCCCTCCGCACCGGGCCCGTACGGCCCGCCCGTACCGCCTCCCGGCCCCGCCGCCCACGGCGGCCAGCCCCACGGCCAGGCCCCCGCCGCCCCGGCACCCCACCCGCCGTACCCCGCGCCTCCGCCGGCGCCGCAGGGCGGCACGCCGTACGCCCCGCCCCACCCCGACCCGTCCTGGCCGCAGTACCAGCCCCAGCCCCAGCCCCCGTACGCGTCCCCGTCTCCGTACCCGCCTCAGTTCCAGGCCCAGCCGCCGGCCATGCCCGGCCCGGTGCGCGCCGCGCAGATCGTGATCTTCGCGACGACGGGGCTCGCGGTACTGCTCACCGTCCTGGTCGCCGTCGCCGCCGGAGCCGAGGCGTCCGGACGGTTCTTCGCCACGTATCTGATGTCCGCGGTGCTCTGCGTCCTGGCCTTCCGGTACCCGACGGCCGGAAACGGCGTGCGCGTCACCTCCCTCGTGCTGGCGTCCGTTCAGATCCTGTTCGCCCTCGGTGCGACGGCACGTGGTGTCCCGTTGGGCATCCTGCCGCTCGGCAGCGCCGTCGCCGTCGTCGTCCTGCTCTCCCAGGGCTCGGCGGGCCAGTGGTTCCGGCGCCACCGCACGAACGCCGTGCCGCCGCCGCACTTCTGACACTGCCGACAAACGCACCACCCCGGACTTTGGGGACCCCCGCCCCGGCGGGGGTACGCTTCGGCTTTCGGGGACCGCCACACGGACGGGTGCCGCCCGCGGCCGAGACCGGGCCGCTCGCCGCGCGAACGCGGCCGGGTGCCGCGCCTGTCCGATCCGTACGGAGGGGCTGACGATCACGTGAACCTGCGCGACAAGCTGCGGAGCCTGCTGGTCAGGCTGTACGCGCGCCGGGTGGAAGGCCACCTGGACACCGCTCAGGTGCCCAAGCACATCGGCGTCATCATGGACGGCAACCGGCGCTGGGCCAAGGCCGCCGGCTCCAGCACCGTCCACGGCCACCGGGCCGGCGCGGACAAGATCGAGGAGTTCCTCGGCTGGTGCTCCGAGACGGACGTCGAGGTCGTCACCCTCTGGCTGCTGTCGACGGACAACTTCGACCGGCCCAAGGAGGAACTGGTCCCGCTGCTCGGCATCATCGAGGACGTGGTCCGCACCCTCGCCGCCGACGGCCGCTGGCGCGTGCACCACGTCGGCACGCCCGACCTGCTGCCCTCCGGGATGCAGACCACCCTGAAGGAGGCCGAGGCGGCCACCGCGCACGTCGACGGCATAGTGGTCAACGTCGCCATCGGGTACGGCGGGCGCCAGGAGATCGCCGACGCCGTGCGGTCCATGCTCTTCGAGGCGCACGAGAAGGGCACCTCGATGCAGGAGCTCGCCGAGGCCGTCGACGTCGACATGATCGGGCGTCACCTCTACACCCGCGCCCAGCCCGACCCGGACCTCGTCATCCGCACCAGCGGCGAGCAGCGGCTCTCCGGCTTCATGCTCTGGCAGACCGCCCATTCGGAGTACTACTTCTGCGAGGTGTTCTGGCCGGCCTTCCGCAAGGTCGACTTCCTGCGCGCACTGCGCGACTACGCCGCCCGCCACCGGCGCTTCGGCGGCTGAACCCGCCCCGGCCTCCCCCTCTCCGCCCCGGTCGTCACGCGCTGTTCACCGGGGCGCCGTCATATGCCGTGGCATGGCCGCCCTCCATCGAGGGAATAAGCCAGGCAGGTCGACGCCCGAACCACGGGCGTCGGATCTCAGCGGGCGGCATCGGAGCCGTCCGCCCGGGAGGCCCTTTGCACCAGCCCCACCGTGCGGTCACGGCACGGAAGAAGCGGCACAGGGCCGGTCCCCGGCCCGCGGTGCACGGGGGCCGTCGACCGGTCCAGCTCCGCCTCGTCGCTCCCCGACCTCATCCGAGGGGGTACGTCCTTCCGTGGTGACCAGCGCAAAGCGCCACAAGCCCGACCGGCGCACCTATGTTCTCGACACCAGCGTCCTGCTGGCCGATCCCAACGCCCTGAGCCGCTTCGACGAGCACGAAGTGGTGCTTCCCGTCGTCGTGGTCACGGAACTGGAGGCCAAGCGGAACCATCCCGAACTCGGCTACTTCGCCCGGCAGGCGCTGCGCCTGCTGGACGACTACCGGGTGCGGTACGGCCGTCTCGACGCCCCCATCCCGACCGGGGACCTCGGCGGGACCGTCCGGGTCGAGCTCAACCACTCGGACCCCAGCGTGCTGCCCAGCGGCTACCGCCTGGGGGACAACGACTCCCGCATCCTCGCGGTCGCCCGCAACCTGCAGGCCGAGGGGTTCGACGTCACCGTCGTCTCGAAGGACCTCCCGCTCAGGATCAAGGCGTCCTCCGTCGGCCTCCTCGCCGAGGAGTACCGCGCGGAACTGGCCATCACGGACGCCTCCGGCTGGACCGGGATGTCCGAACTGACCCTGCCCGGCGAGCAGGTGGACGTCCTCTTCGAGGAAGGGCACGTGTACGTGCCCGAGGCCGCGCACCTGCCCGTGCACACCGGGCTCACCATCCAGTCCGAGCGTGGCAAGGCGCTCGGCCGGGTCACCGCCGAGGGCAATGTGCGGCTGGTGCGCGGCGACCGGGAGGCGTTCGGCATCAAGGGCCGCAGCGCCGAGCAGCGGATCGCGCTCGACCTGCTGCTCGACCCGGACGTCGGGATCGTGTCCATGGGCGGCCGGGCCGGCACCGGCAAGTCGGCGATGGCGCTGTGCGCGGGCCTGGAAGCCGTGCTGGAGCGCCGGCAGCACCAGAAGGTGATGGTCTTCCGTCCGCTGTACGCGGTGGGCGGGCAGGAGCTCGGCTATCTGCCCGGTACCGAGGCCGAGAAGATGAGCCCCTGGGCGCAGGCGGTCTTCGACACGCTGTCGGCGGTCACCAGCCGTGAGGTCATCGAGGAGGTCACCGCGCGCGGCATGCTGGAGGTCCTGCCGCTCACCCACATCCGGGGCCGCTCGCTGCACGACGCGTTCGTGATCGTGGACGAGGCACAGTCACTGGAACGGAACGTCCTGCTGACCGTTCTGTCCCGGATCGGGGCCAATTCGCGGGTCGTTCTGACCCATGATGTCGCCCAGCGCGACAATCTGAGGGTCGGCCGGTATGACGGTGTGGTCGCCGTCGTCGAGAAGCTGAAGGGCCACCCGCTCTTCGCGCACGTCACCCTGACCCGGTCCGAGAGGTCCCAGATCGCCGCCCTTGTGACGGAAATGCTCGAGGACGGGCAGATCTGACCCGACCGCACCAACAAGGATCGGTTACGCAAGAGTTGGCGCCGTCCGGAAAAGGCGAAAAGCCTAGCCGGGCGGCGTCGGCACGTGTGCGGATTTCCGGGAATCCCATGGGCCAAACGAGATGTGAGCTTTCACACGCAACGGGGAATTGCCTTGCACCGCCGGGTTGCGGCAGAGTCTCACTCCTGTCAGGCCCCGCATACGACACAGCCGTGCCCCTGGGGGCACCTCCCGCGCTCTTGAGGCAGTGGGGGATGTACGGCGCCACAGTGAGCACAGTTCCAACTCCATAGCGTCGTCGTATGCCGCCCGAGCTGTACGCGGCGCTCCCCTCGCGGGAGTTGCCCACCGGGCCCGTGCCTCCCGTGACCCGTAGTTGGGGAGGCCAGTGCCAGGGGCACGATTGCGTCCGCGAGGGTCACCGAAGCGGGCGATGCTGGAAGGAAACCGTGTGAGCCGGATCTCGGTCCGGGGATTCGCAGTGGCCTCGGCCACGGCGGTCACCGCTGTCGGAAGCGTCGTCGGCGTTGCCTCGGGCAGCACCGCGCAAACGAACGACGCCGAAGCGACGGCAAACGGCACCACGCTGCTCGCGGACATCCCCGCGGGCCAGCAGGCCCAGGTGCAGACCGCGTCCCTGACGCAGCAGGCCGAAACGATGGCCATCGCCGCGGACGCGACCGCGAAGAAGGACGCGGAGGAGGCCGCTCGCAAGGCCGCCGCCGAGACCGCCATCGCGAAGAAGAAGGAAGCCGCCGAGAAGGCGGAGCGTGAGGCCAAGGAACGCGCCGAGGCCAAGGCCGCCGCCAGCCGCGACGCGGCCCGGGACGCCTCCGAGATCGCCGTCCAGGCTTCGTACACGGTCGCCGAGGTCCAGGCGATCGCGCGCCAGATGGTGCCCGCCGACCAGTTCCAGTGCTTCAGCAACATCGTGAACCACGAGTCCACGTGGAACTACCGGGCCGTCAACCCCTCCTCGGGCGCCTACGGTCTGGTCCAGGCACTCCCGGGCTCCAAGATGGCCTCCGCCGGTGCCGACTGGCAGACCAACCCGGCCACCCAGATCAAGTGGGGCCTCAACTACATGAACGACCGCTACGGCAGCCCTTGCGGCGCCTGGTCGTTCTGGCAGGCCAACAACTGGTACTAGGCTGTTTCGTTTGGATCAGTCGGTCGTTGGTCCGGGTGTGCCGTTGACTGATGCGCAGTGGGCGCGGATCGAGCCGTTGCTCCCGGACCGGACACCGAAGCGTGGTGGTCGCTGGCGGGACCACCGTGAGGTGATCGACGCGATCGCCTACAAGTTCCAGACCGGGACGCAGTGGGTGCACCTGCCGGAGAAGTACGGCAACTGGCGGGGTGTCTACAACCGGTTGCGGATGTGGGCCGTCGACGGCACCTGGGAGCGGGTGTTCACCGCCCTGGTCGCCCAGGCCGACGCGGACGAGGACCTGGACTGGGCCGTCTCGGTGGACTCCACGATCGTGCGGGCTCACCAGCATGCGGCGGGGGCCCGCAAAAAGGGGCCCCGGCCGGCGAGCCGGGTGACCATGCCATCGGCCGATCCCGCGGCGGACTGACCACGAAGATCCACCTCGTGGCCGACGGCCGGTGCCGACCACTCGCGTTCGTTCTCACCGCCGGCCAAGCCGGCGACGCTCCCGCCTTCACGGACGTCATGGCCCGCTTGCGCGTTCCCCGACCTCGCGGACGGCCTCGCACCAGGCCGGACCTGGTCCTGGCCGACAAGGCGTACTCCTCCCGCGAGATCCGTGACCACCTGCGCAAACGCGGCATCCGCGCGGTGATCCCGGAACGGGCCGACCAGCAGGCCAACCGGAAACGGCGCGGACAGGCCGGCGGCAGACCACCGGCCTTCGACCGGGAGGCATACAAGCAACGCAACACCGTCGAACGGTGCATCAACCGCCTCAAGCAGTGGCGCGGCATCGCCACCCGCTACGAGAAGACCGCCACCATCTACTTGGCCGGACTCCACATCGCAGGCATCTTCCTCTGGTCCACCCGATGATCCAAACGAAACCGCCTAGAACCGCCGGAGCGCGGGACACGGGTCCCGCCTCCCGGCCGGCGCTCAACTCCGGCACAGCCCCGCACCGTCCTACGGTGCGGGGCTTTCGCCATGTACGGTCTGACCGACGACTCCAGGGGGAGTGGTGGGGAGAAACGGGGGAAGAGGACGGATCATGTCGCGAGTGCCAGGGTGGCTCGGCCGGGTCGGAGCCAGACTGACCGAGGTCAGCAAGCGGTTGGAGGAACGCCGCGCCGAGGTGGAACGGGACCGCCGGCCCGGCACCGACACCGAACACACCTCCGCCACCGACCCCGACCAGGCGCCCCCGGAGGTCGAGTACGCCGCCGTCGTCCCCACCCGGCCCGACCCCGCCCAGGCCGTGCCCTGGGGAGTGCGGGTGGCGGCCGAGGCCGGCTGGAGGCTGCTGGTGCTGGCCGGCACGCTGTGGGTGCTGATGCGGATCATCAGCGCCGTACAGCTGGTCGTGCTGGCGTTCGTGGCCGCGCTGCTCATCACGGCGCTCCTCCAGCCGACGGTGGTCCGGCTGACGCGGATCGGCGTGCCGCGCGGCCCGGCCACCGCACTGACGGCGTTGTTCGGCTTCGTCGTCATGGGACTCATCGGGTGGTTCGTGACCTGGCAGGTCATGGAGAACATCGACACCCTCTCCAGCCAGATCCAGGACGGCATCGACGAACTGCGCAACTGGCTGCTCAACAGCCCCTTCCACGTCACCGACAAGCAGATCAACGAGATCGCCAAGAACCTGCGGGAGGCGGTCGGCGCCAACACCGAGCAGATCACCTCGGCGGGCCTGGAGGGCGTGACCGTCGTCGTGGAGGCGCTCACCGGCATCCTGCTGGCGATCTTCTCGACGCTGTTCCTGCTCTACGACGGCAAGCGGATCTGGGAGTGGTCGCTCAAGCTGGTGCCGGCCGCCGCCCGTCCGGGTGTCGCCGGTGCCGGGCCGGTCGCCTGGCGGACGCTCACGGCCTACGTGCGCGGCACCGTGATAGTGGCACTGATCGACGCGATCTTCATCGGCCTCGGCATCTACTTCCTCGACGTGCCGATGGCGGTGCCGCTCGCCGTGTTCATCTTCCTGTTCTCGTTCGTCCCGCTCGTCGGTGCGGTGGTGTCGGGAGCGCTGGCGGTGGTCGTCGCACTGGTCACCCAGGGCGTGTTCACGGGTGTCATGACGCTGGTGGTGGTGCTGGCGGTGCAGCAGATCGAGGGGCACATCCTCCAGCCGTTCATCCTGGGCCGCGCGGTGCGCGTGCATCCGCTCGCGGTGGTGCTGGCGGTCGCCTCCGGCGGCATGGTGGCCGGCATCGGCGGCGCGGTGGTGGCCGTACCGCTGGTCGCGGTCACCAACACCGTCGTCGGCTATCTGCGGGCGTTCTCCCACGAGGCGGCCGTACGCCAGTCACCGCGGCCCCGGGGCGCGACGGCGATGTCGGCACCGGACGCCCCGCCGCCGGCCGCGCCCGGAACGGGGCCCCAGCCTCCGGCGCCGGAGCGGCGACCGGGCGACACCTCCTGAGCCGATCGGGCGCCCTCCTACGACAGCGGGCCCGTCCACCCCGAGGGTGAACGGGCCCGCTGTGTGCGACGGGGGCGGAGTCACTCCGCCAGGGCCGCCTCCGCGTCCAGCGTGGCGGCGACCGCCTGGATCACCGCGGCGATCTTGAACGCCTCCTGGATCACCTCGCGCTCCACACCGGCCTTGCGCAGCACCTGCTCGTGCGAGTCGAGGCACATGCCGCAGCCGTTGATCGCGGAGACCGCGAAGGACCAGAACTCGAAGTCGACCTTGTCGACGCCCGGGTTGCCGATGACGTTCATCCGCAGACCGGCACGCAGGTTGCCGTACTCGTGGTCCGACAGCAGGTGGCGGGTGCGGTAGAAGACGTTGTTCATCGCCATGACGGCGGCGGCGGCCTTGGCGGCCGTGTACGCCTCCGGCGACAGGTTCGCCTTCGCCTCCGGCTCCAGCTCGCGCAGCACGACGGCCGAGCGCGAGGCGATCGCCGTCGACAGCACCGTGCCCCACAGCTGCTGGGCCGGCAGGTCGGAGTTGCCGATGACCGAGCCCAGGTTGAGCTTCAGGTCCTTGGCGTAGTCCGGTATGCGGGACTTCAGGGAGTCGAGCGACATCTCAGGTCACTCCCCGGCCAGCAGCGCGACCGGGTCCAGGGTCTCGTCGCCCTTGGTCCAGTTGCACGGGCACAGCTCGTCGGTCTGCAGGGCGTCCAGGACCCGCAGGACCTCCTTGGGGTTACGGCCGACGGAGCCGGCGGTCACCATGGAGAACTGGATCTCGTTGTTCTGGTCGACGATGAACACGGCACGCTTGGCGAAGCCGTCCTCGCCCTCGATGCCCAGGTCGCGCATCAGCTCGTGCTTGGAGTCCGCCATCATCGGGAACGGCAGGTCGCGCAGGTCGTCGTGGTCCTTGCGCCAGGCGTGGTGGACGAACTCGGAGTCACCGGAGAAGCCGAGGATCTGGGCGTCGCGGTCGGCGAACTCGTCGTTCAGCTTGCCGAAGGCCGCGATCTCGGTCGGGCACACGAAGGTGAAGTCCTTGGGCCACGCGAACACGATCTTCCACTTGCCCTCGTAGGTCTTGTGGTTGATCGTCTCGAACTCCTTGCCCTTCTCCAGCGAGACGCAGGCGGTCAGTTCGAACTCGGGGAACTTGTCACCGACAGTGAGCACAGGCTCTCCTTGCAGCGAAGAAACACCCGGATTGCAGGTGTTTCCCATGGGTTGGACCTGATTGATGTTGGCACAGGGTGCATTGATTAGTGAAATAGCTACACTCGGTCGTGTTGATCGGAGGTAGTTATTAGTGACCGTGGGTAATAGGCGCAGGCAGCCGAGTCTCGCGCAGCTGCGGGCGTTCGCCGCGGTGGCCGAGCACCTGCATTTCCGGGACGCCGCGGCGGCGATCGGGATGAGCCAGCCGGCCCTGTCGAGCGCCGTGTCGGCGCTGGAGGAGACACTCGGTGTCACCCTCGTGGAGCGTACGACGCGCAAGGTGCTGCTCGCGCCGGCCGGGGAACGGCTCGCCGCCCGCGCCAAGTCCGTACTGGCGGAGGTCGGGGCGCTGATGGAGGAGGCCGACGCGCTGCGGGCACCGTTCACCGGGGTCCTGCGGCTCGGTGTGATCCCGACCGTCGCGCCCTATCTGCTGCCCACCGTGCTGCGGCTGGTCCACGACCGCTATCCGCACCTCGACCTCCAGGTGCACGAGGAGCAGACCGCGAACCTGCTGGACGGGCTGGCCGGCGGCCGGCTCGACCTGCTGCTGCTCGCCGTACCGCTCGGCGTGCCCGGGGTCACCGAACTGCCCCTGTTCGACGAGGACTTCGTGCTGGTCACCCCGCTGGAGCACCCGCTCGGCGGCCGGGACGGCATACCCCGCGAGGCGCTGCGCGAGCTGAACCTGCTGCTGCTGGACGAGGGGCACTGCCTGCGCGACCAGGCCCTGGACATCTGCCGCGAGGCCGGCCGGGCGGGCGTCCCGGCCACCACCACGGCGGCGGGACTGTCCACCCTGGTCCAACTGGTCGCGGGCGGCCTCGGGGTGACCCTGCTGCCGCGCACCGCCGTGGACGTCGAGACGACCCGCTCCAGCCGCCTGCTCACCGGCTGCTTCGCCGACCCGGCCCCCACCCGCCGCATCGCCCTCGCCATGCGCACCGGCGCGGCCCGGGCCGCGGAGTACGCCCAGCTGGCCGCGGCGCTGCGGGAGGCGATGCGGGACCTGCCGGTGCGTCCGGTGGCCCACTGACGCCGAACGGGGCGGGCGGACCCCCACCGGGGGAGCCCGCCCGCCCCCAAGGGCCCGGCCGTGCGGCTACTCCGTGCGCAGGCCGTCCGGGCGCATCAGGCGCAGCAGCGGCGGCAGGCTCAGCAGGGTGACCACGAGGACCACGCCGGCGCCGGCGCCGGTCATCTGCACCACGCTCGTCCAGTGCACGTCGACCGGGGTCGACGTCATCCGCAGCAGGACCGCGCCCAGCGTCGTGCCCACCACCGAGGCCAGCAGCAGCCCCAGTCCGATCGGGATCGCCGTCTGCCACAGCACCGACAGGCTCAGGGTGCGCCGCCGGGTGCCGAAGGCGACCAGGGCCGACAGCAGCTTGCGGCGTTCGCGCAACTGCTCCAGCTGGGAGACGAGCAGGCTCGCCCCGATCAGCACCAGCACGGCGGTCGCGCCGACGAACAGGCCCGTGCGGATGGAGTCGTAGCGCTCCGAGCGCTCGGTGGCGTACCACACCATCGGCTGCGCCATCGGGTCGATCGCGGCCGCCGCGTTGCGCACGTGCTCGCGGGCGTACGGCACCGAGTCGTCGATCGCCAGGTACACGCTCGCGGCGAGCGCCTTCGCGACGGCGGGCGGCACCGCGCCCGGGGTCATCAGGAAGCCGCCGCGCTTCGTGCCGGTCGGGTCGTCGACGGAGTCGGCCCGCTTCAGCTCCTCGGGCAGGGTCCACACGACGTCCTCGGCGGTGCCGTCGGCGGCGGTCGTCTCCAGGTACAGCTGCCGGCCGGGCTTGCTCAGCGCCGGGGTGTCGGTGTCGTACTCGCCGCCCCGGACCGCGAACACGTCACCGTCCTCGCACGACGGCAGCTTCGCCACCTCGCGCAGGGTCGCGCAGTCGCCGACGGTCAGCTCGGCGGCCAGCTCCGGCTCCTCGCGCCAGGGCCGGTCGCCGAGATAGCCCCCGGACAGCGCGTACACCGTGCGCACGCCCTTGGTCTCCTCGAACGCGGCCGCCGCGGAGGCGAGGTCCGTGCCGTCGGGCACCTGCACCTCCATCTGCGCCCGTGACATGTCGTAGTCCGTGCTCTCGGTGTAGTCGCGGTCGACGCCGGCGAACAGCATCTGCAGCGCGATCGCGCCGGCCACCGCCACCGCGATGCCGTTGACCATGCGGGCCGCCGCCCCGCTGCTCAACTGCAGGCGGCGCACCGCCAGCTGCCAGGAGACGCTGCCGGCGCCGAGCCGGGCGACGACCGCCTCCACGATCCACGGCAGCAACGCCGTCACCCCGACGAGCAGGCACATGACACCGCCGACGACCAGGTACTGGTTGAAGTCCCCGCCCTCCCGGCCCTGGCCCACCATGGGCAGCAGCATGCCGACCCCGCCCAGCGGCAGCAGCAGCCGCCACCACAGCCGGCGGCGCGCGGGCCGTGCCGTGCGCACCACACCCAGCGGCTCGATGACCACCCCGCGCAGCGCCAGCAGCGTCACCAGGACGGCCGCGGCCGGAACCGCCACCGCGACCAGCAGCGCCAGCAGCGGCGAGGGGTTCAGATAGCTCGGGAAGACACTGACCCCGAACACCTCGAAGGACGCCACGATCTCCCGCCCGGCCAGGAAGAAGCCGGTGCCGAACACGAGCCCGAGCAGCGCCCCGGCCAGTGCCTCGCCCGCGGCGATCCGCCGGGTCATGCCGCCGTCGGAGCCGACCAGCCGCAGCGCCGCCAGCCTGCGGTCGCGCCGCTCGCCGCCGAACCGTACGGCGGCGGCGATGAACACCGCGACCGGCATCAGCAGCACCACGAAGACGACCAGTACCAGCAGCACGAGGACCGGGTCGGTCTCCTGCTGCGCCGGCTGCGGGGACCCGAAGGCGTCGATGCGCGCCACCGTCGAGTTGTTGATGTGCTCGGCGAGGCCCTCGCTGCCCGCGTAGTAGGCGAGTTCCCGTGAGCCGATCAGTCCCTGCTCGCCGATCGTCCCGACGATGTCGTACGGCAGCCGCTCGCGCAGCAGTGCGCCGCCGTCGGAGGCGAGCAGGTCCCGCAGCGCGGGGGAGACCGCCATGTCGCCCGGCGCCGGGAACCTGTCCAGGCCCGGCGGCAGCGGCGCCTTCCCGCCCTCCGGCTCCAGCAGCCGGCCGCGCACGTCGCGGCCCTCGAACTCGGTGTCGATGTCGGCGACGACCAGGGTGTTGTCGGCCTTCGGCTTCACCTCCCGGCTGTAGGTGTAGTCCAGGCGCGCCTCCTCCCGCCGGCTGCGCTCGTCGAGCGCGCCCGGCAGGGCGGTCGTGAGCAGCAGCAGCGCCACTCCGAGTCCCACGCCCACCGCGGTGAGCAGCGCCCGGACCCATCCCTCGCGCCCGCCGGCGAAGGCGAACCGGGCCCCCATGCCCAGATCGCGAGTCCACTGCCGTGCACTCATACGACCCGCTCCATGTCCCGTGACCTGCCGTCGCGCACGACGATCTCGCGGTCGGAGTAGGCGGCCACCCGCGCCTCGTGGGTGACCAGGACGACGGCGGCGTTGCTGGACCGGGCGGCGTCGGTGAGCAGTTCCATCACGCGCTCGCCGTTGAGCGAGTCCAGCGCGCCGGTCGGCTCGTCGGCGAACAGCACGCGCGGGCCGGTGACCAGCGCCCGGGCCACGGCGACCCGCTGCCCCTGACCGCCGGACACCTCGCCGGGCCGCTTGCCGCGGACGTCGTCCACCTCCAGCCGCTCCATCCAGGTCAGCGCGGCCCGCTCGGCCTCCTTGCGGGGCGTGCCGTTCAGCCGCAGCGGCAGGGCGACGTTCTCCACGCAGGTCAGTTCCGGGACGAGCTGCCCGAACTGGAAGACGAAGCCGAACTCCGAGCGGCGCAGCGCGCTGCGCTCGGCGTCGTTCATGGCGGTCAGCTCACGCCCGTTGTAGGTGATCGACCCGGAGTCGGGCGTGACGATCCCGGCGAGGCAGTGCAGCAGGGTCGACTTGCCGGAGCCGGAGGGTCCCATCACGGCGACGACCTCGCCGGGGTGGATGGAGAAGGCGGCGCCGTCGAGCGCGGTGGTCGGGCCGTAGACCTTGCGCAGGTCCCGGGCGGCCAGCAGGGAACCGGCGGGGGGCGTGGTCATCGGGTCACCGCCGTCCGCAGCTTGTCCAGACGGGCCGCGGTCAGCTCCAGCCAGCGGAGGTCCGCCTCCAGGTGGAACAGGGCGTGGTCGCAGATGAGCTGGTCGGCGAGATCGCCCTTGCGCTTGCGGTCGGTGAGGATCCGCATGCCGCGCAGATGCTCCGAGCGCTGGGTGTCGAGGATCTCGGCGGCGTCGCGGCTGGTGAGCAGCGCGAGGACGACCTTGGTGTAGAGGGTCGACTGGAGGTACGGCTCCGGCTTCTCCGGTGTGGCGAGCCAGCGCTCGACATCGGTGATGCCGGCCTCGGTGATGGCGTACCGCTTGCGTTCGGGGCCGCCGCCGGCCTCGATGCCGTCGACCTCGACGAGCCCGTTCTTCAGCAGGCGGGACATCGTCGAGTAGACCTGGCCGTAGTGCAGCGGCCGGTCGTGACCGAACTTCTCGTCGAAGGCCCGCTTGAGGTCGTAGCCGTGGCGCGGGCCGGATTCCAGGAGCCCCAGGAGGGTGTGACCGATGGACATGCCGAGCACTCTACACACGGTGTATACGCGGTGTGTATACGCACCGTGTGTAGAGGGTGGCGGGGTGTGGGAGAGCGCAGGTCGGGGCCGATTGTCACGGTTCCGCTACGGCGCTCCGGGGTCGGCCGGGGCCGGTCGGAGCCGGTCAGTCCGACGGCGGCTTCGGCGCGGAACCGCCGGGGGGCCGGCCCCGGCGGGGCGGCGGCCCGGCGTTGCCCGGCAGCCTCCCCGCCTCGGCGAGCGCGCGCCGCAGCAGGAACTCGATCTGCGCGTTGGCCGAGCGCAGTTCGTCGTTGGCCCAGCGCGCCAGCGCCTCGTACACCGACGGGTCCAGCCGCAGCAGTACCTGCTTGCGCTGCGGCCGGCCCTGGGGGGCGGAGCCCCTGGAAGGAGTCGTCACTGGTAGAGCGTTCCGGTGTTGAGGACCGGCTGGGCGGAGCGGTCGCCGCACAGCACCACCATCAGGTTGGACACCATCGCCGCCTTGCGCTCCGGGTCCAGTTCCACGATGTCCTGCTCGGCGATCCGGGTCAGCGCCGACTCGACCATGCCGACGGCGCCCTCCACGATCTGCTGACGGGCCGCCACCACCGCGCCGGCCTGCTGCCGCTGGAGCATCGCCGAGGCGATCTCGGGGGCGTACGCGAGGTGCGTGAACCGGGACTCGATGATCTGCACGCCGGCCGCCTCCACGCGCGCGTGCAGTTCGACGGCGAGCTTCTCGGTGATCTCCTCGGCGTTGCCGCGCAGCGAGAGGCCGTCCTCGTCGTGCGCGTCGTAGGGGTATTCGATGGCGATGTGCCGGACGGCCGCCTCGGTCTGCGTGGAGACGAACTCGACGTAGTCGTCCACCTCGAAGGTGGCCTGGGCGGTGTCCTCCACCCGCCACACCACCACGGCGGCCAGTTCGATCGGGTTGCCGTAGGCGTCGTTCACCTTCAGTACGGCCGTCTCGTGGTTGCGCACCCGCGTGGAGATCTTCGTGCGCGAGGTGAACGGGTTCACCCAGCGCAGCCCGTCCTGCCGGATCGTCCCCCGGTAACGGCCGAAGAGCTGCACCACCCGGGCCTCGCCCGGCGCCACCATGTTCAGTCCGCACATCGCGAGGAACGCCGCGAGCGCGACCAGGATGCCTCCGACGATCAGTGCGGCCTTGGCGCCGGTCCCGTCCACCGCGGTGGCCGCGGCGATCAGCGCGGCGCCTGTCAGCAGTCCGGTCAGGCCGAGCAGCAGCGCCAGCCCGCCGCCGATGCTGTGGGCCGCGAACTCGCGCACGCGCGGCGCCGGCATCTCGGGCACGTCGGCCGTGACCTGCGGGTCCTGTGTGGTCATGGGTGGTCCCCCGTTTCCTCGGGGTGCCGCCCGCGCGGTCTGCGCGGTGCTAACACCTGCCTAGCTAAGTGATAGCACATTACCCGTACATGGCAACCTCATGCCCCTCTCGAACGTCGGTTCCGTTGGAGCGGGTGCTGATTGTCACGTCCGTAAAGGACTGATCGGCAGCCCTTTGTCACGGCTGGCGGTGTTAGCTTTCTGAGCTGACCTGAGCGGCGAACCTGTGTGGCGGACGAGCACACACGAGCGAAGCGGAGCGGAACGGACGCATGGGACGAGCGGAAGAAAGACGCGCACGACAGCGCGGTGGGCGCCGTGCGGCAGCCCACGGCCGCCGCTCCTCCGGCGCGGCCGGACGCACCGGCATACGCCGCCTCTTCACCTGGAAGAAGATCGTCGGCACCTTCTTCGGCCTCTGCCTGCTCGGCATGGGCGCCTTCATCGTGCTGTACATGATGATCGACATCCCGGAAGGGAACGCCGACGCCGAACGGCAGGGCAACGTCTACAAGTACAGCGACGGCTCGCTCATGGCGCGCAAGGGCTACAACCGCGAGATCGTCGACCTCGCCAGGGTGCCCAAGGACGTCCAGCGGACCTTCGTCGCCGCCGAGAACAAGACGTTCTACAAGGACTCCGGCGTCGACATCCGCGGCACCGCGCGCGGCCTGCTCAACACCCTGTCCGGCAAGGGCGCGCAGGGCGGCTCCACGATCACCCAGCAGTACGTCAAGAACTACTACCTGACGCAGGACCGGACCGTCTCCCGCAAGCTGAAGGAAATGGTCATCTCCCTGAAGCTGGACCGGGAGAAGTCCAAGGACTACATCCTCGCCGGGTACATCAACACCAGCTTCTACGGCCGCGGCGCCTACGGCATCCAGGCCGCCGCGCAGGCCTACTACCGCGTCGACGCCGAGGACCTGACGGTCGAACAGGGCGCCTACCTCGCCGCGCTGCTCCAGGCGCCGAACCAGTACGACTGGGCCATCGCCAGCGACACCGGCAAGCGCCTGGCGAAGGAGCGCTGGAACTACGTCCTGGACAACATGGTCGAGCAGAAGTGGCTGGACCGCTCCGAGCGCCAGGGCATGGAGTTCCCCGTGCCGAAGGATCCCAGGCCGGCCCCGGGCATGGAGGGCCAGACCGGGTACGTGGTCGAGGCGGCCAACAACGCGCTCAAGCAGCAACTCGTCGAACAGGGCACCGCCGAGGACATGAACCAGGCCGACGCCCTGGTCGACGCCGGCGGCTGGACCCTCACGCTCAACATCGACAAGAAGAAGCAGGCCGCGCTCGAGGAAGCGGTCAAGAAGCAGCTCACCAGCAAGCTCGACCCCGAGGCGCGCGACGTCGACGCCGACGTCCAGGCCGGTGCCGTCTCCGTGGACCCGAAGACCGGCGGCGTCGTGGCGATGTACGGCGGCGTGGACTACGTCAAGCACTTCACCAACAACGCCACCCGCGACGACTACCAGCCCGCCTCCACCTTCAAGCCGGTGATCCTCGCGGCCGCCGTGGACCAGGACGCCGAGACCCAGGACGGCGTACCGATCACGGCCGACACCCTCTACGACGGCACCAGCGAGCGCCCGGTCGTGGACGACGGCCGGGAGGTCGGCTTCGCCCCCGAGAACGAGGACGACCGGAACTACGGCGACATCACCGTCCAGACGGCGATGAACAAGTCGGTCAACTCCGTCTTCGCGCAGATGGGCGTCGACGTCGGCATGGAGCAGGTGATGGAGACCGCGGGCAAGCTCGGCATGGACGTCGAGGACCTCCCGGCGGTGCCCGCGCAGACCCTGGGCTCCATGGGCGCCAGCCCCCTGGAGATGGCCGGCGTCTACGCCACGCTCGACAACCACGGCAAGAAGACCACTCCGACGATCGTCAAGTCCGCGGAGCACCGCAGCCGGACCATCACCATGCCCGAAGCGATCGGCGAGCAGGTCATCAGCCGCGAGGCAGCCGACACGGTCACCTCGGTGCTGACCGGCGTGGTCGACGACGGTACGGCGCGCAGGGCCGTCCTGGAGAACCCGCTGCGCGACGGCCAGCAGGTCGCCGGCAAGACCGGTACCTCGGACGACAACAAGTCGGCCTGGTTCACCGGCTTCACGCCCGGCCTGGTGACCTCGGTCGGCCTGTTCGGCGAGGACGACAAGCCGCCGCACAAGCAGGTCAAGATGTACGGCGCGGGCGGCCAGCCCCGCGTCAACGGCGGCGGCTTCCCCGCGGAGATCTGGGCGGCGTACACCTTCGGCGTGATGGACGAGGTCACCGAGTTCGACCTGGACACCAAGCAGGGCGCCGCGGTGCGGCCGAGCGGCACGCCGACGGACACGCAGACGCCGTCGGGGACCCCGAGCGACGAGCCGACCAGCCAGGAGCCGACGACCGAGGCGCCGCCGGAGACGCCGTCGCAGACGCCGACGTCCGAGCCGCCGAGCCAGCCGCCGACCTCCGCGCCGCCGACCGGCACACCGCCCTCCCCGCCGCCGACGTTCGGCATCCCGGAGAACCCGGAGGACCCGCAGGACGAGGCGGAGGAGTAGACGGCGCACGACGAGGGGCGCCCGGTGCGATCACCGGGCGCCCCTCGTCACGTGCTGCAGCCGTTCAGCCGTGGTTCAGCTCGAACCACACCACCTTGCCCGTGCTCAGCCGGGTCGCACCCCAGCGCCGGGCCAGCCGGTTCACCAGGTACAGGCCGCGCCCGCCCTCGTCGGTGGCGCGCGCCTGCCGCAGCCGCGGCAGCTGCGGCACGTCGTCGCCGACCTCGCAGCGCAGCACGTCGGTGCGCAGCAGCCGCAGCGTGACCGGCCGCGTCGCGTACCGCACCGCGTTGGTCACCACCTCGCTGACCAGCAGCTCCACCGAGTCGCTCAGCTCCTCCAGGTCCCAGCGGGCCAGCGCCCGCCGGGCCAGTCGGCGGGCCCGGCCGGGAGCGGCGTCCTCCGGCTCCAGGAACCAGTACGCCACGTCGTTCGGCGCGATCCCGTCGAAGCGGGCGGCGAGCAGGGCGATGTCGTCGTCCCGGTCACCCGGGCCGAGCATGTCCAGCACCTCGTCGCACAGCGCCTCGAGGGGCGGCGGATGATCGGGCCCGGTGAGCTGCGCCGTCGCGGCGAGCTTCTCGCGCAGCTGCTCGATACCGGTCCACACGTCCCGCAGCCGGGACTCCACCAGGCCGTCGGTGTACAGCAGCAGCGTCGCCCCGGCGGGCGCGTCCAGCTCCACCGCCTCGAAGTCCACGCCGCCCACACCGATCGGGGCGCCCGCGGGCACCCGCAGCACCTCGGCCCGGCCGCCCAGGTGCAGCAGGACGGGCGGCGGATGACCGGCGTTGGCGATGGTGATGCGGTGCGATACCGGGTCGTACACCGCGTACAGGCAGGTCGCCATGCGGTCCACGCCGAGCCGCTGCGCCTGCTCGTCGAGGTGGTGCAGCACCTCCTGCGGCGGCAGGTCGAGCCCGGCGAGGGTCTGCGCGGTGGTGCGCAGCTGGCCCATGATCGCCGCGGACGTCATGGAGTGCCCCATGACGTCGCCGACGACCAGCGCGACCCGGCTGCCGGGCAGCGGAATCGCGTCGTACCAGTCGCCGCCGACCCGCGCGGTCTCCGCGGCCGGCAGGTAGCGCGTCGCCAGCCGCACACCGGTGCAGCGCGGCAGGTGCTCCGGCAGCATGGTGCGCTGCAACTCGTCGGCGATGTACGCCTCCCGCCCGTACAGCACCGCCTTGTCGATGCCGAGGGCGCTGTGCGTGGCGAGCTGCGCGGCGACCAGCAGGTCGTCGGCCTCGAACGGGATGCGTTCGGGACGGCGCAGGAACAGCGCCGCGCCGATCACCCGGCGCCGGCCGCGCAGCGGCGCGAGGATCGCCCGCTGGCCCTCGGGCACGGCGCACGCGCCGTCCTCGCCGAGGAGTTCGGGCAGCGCGGCGCGGGCGGCCGCCCCGTCCGTGAACACCGGCCGCACGCCGCGCAGCACCTCGGCGAGCGCGCTGCCGGGCCGGACCGTGCACAGCTCCGCGCCGACCGAGTCCAGCTCGTTCGGCTCCGGCGGGGCGACCGGCGTGAACCCGCCCTCGGTGTCCCGCTCCGGCGGGATCCGGTCGGTGCGGCGCAGCCGCAGCATCAGCGGGCCGGTGGGCCGCTCGTCGCCGACGGGCAGCGGGTCGCGCAGATAGACCAAGATCGCGTCGGAGAAGGTGGGCACGGTCGCCCGGCACAGCCCCATCACGATCTCGTCCAGGTCGATACCGCGGGCGATCCGCCGGGTCGCGGCGCCGACGAACCGCAGCCGGTCCCCGTCCCGCCGCATCGGCGTCGGCCTTCCGGGACGGCTGACCTGCCCGGTGCGGCGCTCCTGCCCGTCGGGTGCCGGCGCGGGCCGGTCCGGCCCGGCGGCGGGCTGCACCGGTATGCCCTCGGGTGCGGGCCGCGGCCGGTGCGCGTCCGGTTCGGCGTCCTGCCCGGCGCCCGGCTGGGAGTGCTCGGGGCCGGTGGCGGCGTCGTGGTCCGCGCCGTCCGGCGTCACGGTCTCCGGCGACGTCGTCTCCGACGGCCCCGGGGACGCGGCGCCGGGCGCGGTGGACTCACCGCCGGACCGGCTCTGCACCGGTAAGGCCGCATCCGCGTCCGGCACGTGGGCCGGTGGCGGGGTATGCAGGAGCGCCCCGCGGGGATCCACGGGGTCCACGCCCGGCTGCGGGCGCTCGAAGGAGGTCGGCTGCTCCGTCACGCGTGTCGAGTCCATCCGTCCGGCGCACGCCGTGCGCGCGGTTCGTCCCGCCGAAACTCCGATACCCGGATTACCTGCCCCCGGAACGGATTTCCCGCGTGGTCAGAGGTTGTTCGTGTGTCGCCGGCCGACCGTTCCCGGCCGGCACCGGTGTTTCCGTACCCCTCGCTCACGTCCTGCCGCCCCTCGGTGACGATCGGTCAAGCCCGGCGCGCGTCCTGCCCGTTGCTGCTGCCCCGCGCCCTTGCGGAGGACGATCCTACGTTTCCGGACCGGGGGCGCAGCAAGGGTCTCACGAGGACGCATGCGCCGGAGTGCGGTGCCAGTCCTGTGGCAGTGACGGTACCGTCCACGCCGGATCCGGGCGCCAGTTCTCCCAGCCGTCCGGGAACGGCGGCCCCCAGGACTCGATCACCGCCACCGCGGCCCGCCCGGCCGCGCGCACCCGACCGGCCAGCGCGGAGTCCACCAGGCCGTCCCGGCGGGCCTGGGCGAACTCGTCCTCGTCCCGCCAGTGCCAACCGCGGTCCGGCTGCACGGAGATGTCCAGGAAGTGGTCCTCGGAGTCCACCCCGCCCGCCCAGCGGGTCAGCGGCTCCTCCAGGTTCACGTACCAGTTCTTGAACTGCCAGCCCGGTTCCCAGAACAGCCACACCGACCACGGCTCGCCGGGCCGGGCCAGCTTCAGCACACCGGTGCCGAACCAGCGGTCCCGCTGCACCGTGCGCGCCTTGGTGTACCGGGTGCCGAGCGGTTCCTGGTGCACGGGAGTGCCGTCGGCCAGCACCGGCTTCACGCACTCGGTGCCGGGCGCCAGCCACACGGCGAGCAGGTCCGGGTCGTCGCGCACCACCGTCACGGGGCGCGCGATGTGAATGCGCGCCCCGCCGTTCTCCCGGTAGCGCCACAGGATGTGTGTGCCGGGCGCCCAGAACCCGGCCGTGCCGTCCGCTGTCCCGCGCCCCATCGCTCCGCCCTCTGCCATGCGCAGATATTAGGTACCACACCGGTACGACGCTGCGGCGGCCGTCACGGTTCACGCCCGGCGCACGAGGCTTTACGGGCGTGTCATCCGCAGGACGTCGAGCGCCCGGTCGAGCTGTTCCACGGTGAGGTCGCCGCGCTCGACGTAGCCGCCCTCCAGGACCACCTGCCGGATGGTCTTGCGCTCCGCGAGGGACTTCTTGGCGACCTTCGCGGCCTCCTCGTAGCCGATGTACTTGTTGAGCGGGGTGACGACGGACGGCGACGACTCGGCGTACTCGCGGGCCCGTTCGCGGTGGGCGACGATCCCGTCGACCGTGCGGTCGGCGAGCAGCCGCGAGACGTTGGCCAGCAGCCGCACCGACTCCAGCACGTTCTTCGCGATGACCGGCAGCATCACGTTGAGTTCGAAGTTGCCGGCGGCGCCGGCCGTGGCGACGGTCGCGTCGTTGCCGACGACCTGCGCGCACACCATGAGCACGGCCTCCGGGACGACCGGGTTGACCTTGCCGGGCATGATCGAGGAGCCGGGCTGGAGGTCGGGCAGGCTGATCTCGGCCAGACCGGTGCGCGGCCCGGAGGCCATCCACCGCAGGTCGTTGGCGATCTTCGTCAGGCCGACCGCGACGGTGCGCAGCTGGCCGCTGGTCTCCACGATGCCGTCCCGGGCGCCCTGCGCCTCGAAGTGGTCGCGCGCCTCGGTCAGCGGCAGTCCGGTGGCCCGGGCGACCTCCTCGATGACGGCGGCGGAGAAGCCCGGCGGGGTGTTGATGCCGGTGCCGACGGCGGTGCCGCCCAGCGGCAGCTCGGCCAGGCGCGGCAGGGAGGCGACAAGCCGCTCGACGCCGTAGCGGACCTGGGCGGCGTAGCCGCCGAACTCCTGGCCCAGGGTCACGGGCGTGGCGTCCATCAGGTGCGTACGGCCGGACTTCACCACGTCGGCGAACTCCGCGGCCTTGCGCTCCAGCGCGGCCGCGAGGTGCTCAAGGGCCGGGATCAGGTCACGGGTGACGGCGGCGGTGGCGGCGATGTGGATGGACGACGGGAAGACGTCGTTGGACGACTGCGAGGCGTTGACGTGGTCGTTGGGGTGCACGTCGCGTCCGAGCCGCTCGCTCGCGAGGGTGGCGAGGACCTCGTTGGTGTTCATGTTGGAGGAGGTCCCGGACCCGGTCTGGAACACGTCGACCGGGAAGTGCTCGTCCCAGCGGCCGTCGGCGACCTCGTCGGCCGCCTCCTGGATCGCCGCGGCGATGTCCTCGTCCAGCACGCCGAGCCGGGCGTTCACCTTGGCCGCGGCGCCCTTGATGCGGGCCAGGGCCTCGATGTGGGCGCGTTCCAGGCGCTGCCCGGAGACCGGGAAGTTCTCCACGGCGCGCTGGGTCTGCGCCCGCCACTTGGCGTCGGCGGGGACCCGCACCTCGCCCATGGAGTCGTGCTCGACGCGGTAGTGCCGGTCGTCGTCCGTGCTCGTCATCGTCGTACCTCCGAGGATTCACAGCAGTGGTGCCGGCCGAGCGTATTCCCGCGCGGGCCGCGCCCCGCCGCGCGCGGGCGGCGGGGCGCGGAACCGGTGCGGCGGTCAGCTCCCCTGGAGGCTCACGTCGTCGAGGACGAAGCTCGTCTGCAGGGACGCGTCCTCGCTGCCGGTGAACGTCACGGTCACGGTCCGCCCGGCGTACGCCGTCAGGTCGACCGAGCGCTGCACGTAGCCGCCGGAGGCGTCGGCGTTGGACAGCGTGGCGAGCGTGCTGCCGTCGGCCTTCACGGTGAACCTGTCGTACGCCGTAGAGCCGGTCTCGTCGGTGTCGATGCGCAGCCAGTACGTCAGCGTCGCCCGGCTGCACCCGGCCGGCACGGTCACCTGCTGGCCGATCGACTCGGTGCGGGTGGAGCCGTACCCGGCGAGCCAGGCGTACCGGGTGCCTGTGTGCGCGGACTGCCCCGAGTGGGCGCCGATGGCGCCGGTGTCGCCGGTCCACGGCGCGGTGCCGCTCTCGAAGCCGCCGTTGCCGACGACGCCGGCGGTGTCGCAGCCGCCGGTCTCGCTGCGCACGGCCCGCTGCCAGACGGTGTGCGCGATGCCGTCGGAGGCGCGGTCCAGGCCGGTGGTGTTGATGTTGGTGAGCGTGTCGCACGACCGGTGGTAACAGGGGTCGTAGGCGGAACCGGCCGTCCCGCCCCACTTCGCCGCCTGCGCCGAGGTCTTGCGGGCACTGGCGCCCATGGCGTAACCGGAGGTGGGGATGCCGTACTGCTCGAAGGAGTAGTCGTCGCTGCGTCCGGCGCCCTCGGTGTTCTCCTCGGGCTGCAGGCCCAGCGAGTCCCAGTACGCCTTCATGGGCGCGGCGGCGGCGGAGGTGATGTGGTTGATGAAGTAGCCGCCGTTCACGGAGGCCACCATGTCGAAGTTGTAATAGGCCTTGATCTTGGCGCGTTCCGTCGAGGACAGCGAACGGACGTAGAAGTCGGAGCCGTTGAGGCCCTGCTCCTCGTCGGTCCACCAGGCGAAGCGGACCCGGCCGGTCATGGCGGGGTTCTGCTGGGCCAGGGTCAGGGCGTTCTCGAGCAGGGCGGCCGAGCCGGAGCCGTTGTCGTTCATGCCGGGGCCCGCCGAGACGCCGTCGAGGTGCGCGCCGAACATGGTCACTTGGTTGGCGTCGCCCTGCGGCCACTCGGCGATCAGGTTGGGACCGGCCCCGCTGGTGCAGCCGGAGGTGCACGGCTGCTCGGTGACGGTGTATCCGGCGGCCTGGAGCTTGCCCTTCACGTAGGCGACGGAGTCGCGGTATCCCTGGCCGGTGGAGCGGCGGTTGCCGCCGTTGCGCGAGGCGATGGCGCTGAGTTCGTTCAGGTGCGCCTTCACCTTGGTCACGTCGACGTCGGGGGCGGCGCTCGCGGCGGCGGTCGGTCGGGAGTCGGCGGCCACGGCGGGGAGTGTCCCGCAGCCGAGCACGACGGCGAGCGAGACGCTCGCCACGGCCAATCTTCGTATCACCTTGTCTCCTCCGGTGGGTGGCTGTGGGGTGGAGCCACGGAAGACCCGACATGGCATGGGCATGTCGGAGCGGCGAAAGACTCACAGCGGCGGAGGGGACAGTCAACGCAACGAACGGCACGGCGGCGAGGTTGTCCGAAAGAAGTACAGGCATTCCGGTATGCGGACGCCGATGGTCCGTCCGGCGCCCCGGAGCGGGCCCGTCACGGGCCGGTGAGGGCTCCCGCCCGGGCTTCGGCGCGGCAGACGAAAGGGGCGGTGGAGGCGTCGGCTGCCTCCACCGCCCCTGCCGGACGCCTAGGCCAGCCCCGGCCCCCGCACCGGGATGCTGGTGAACGTCGGCTGCGGCGCCGGGTCCTGGAAGAAGTCGTTGCCCTTGTCGTCCACCACGATGAACGCCGGGAAGTCCTCGACCTCGATCTTCCAGACCGCCTCCATGCCGAGCTCCTCGTACTCGACGACCTCGACCTTCTTGATGCAGTCCTGCGCCAGCCGCGCCGCCGGACCGCCGATGGAGCCGAGGTAGAACCCGCCGTGCGTGCCGCACGCGTCCGTGACCTGCTTGCTGCGGTTGCCCTTGGCGAGCATCACCTTGGAGCCGCCCGCCGCCTGGAACTGCTCCACGTAGGAGTCCATGCGCCCGGCGGTCGTCGGACCGAAGGAACCCGACGCGTACCCCTCGGGCGTCTTCGCGGGCCCGGCGTAGTACACCGGGTGGTCCTTCAGGTACTGCGGCATCTCCTCGCCGGCGTCCAGCCGCTCCTTGATCTTGGCGTGCGCGATGTCGCGGGCCACGACCAGCGGACCGGTCAGCGACAGCCGGGTCTTCACCGGGTACTTGGTGAGCTCCGCGAGGATGTCGTCCATCGGCTGGTTCAGGTCGATCTTCACGACGTCACCGTCGGCGTCGAGCTGCTCGTCCGTCGTCTCCGGCAGGAACCGCGCCGGGTCCGTCTCCAGCTGCTCCAGGAACACGCCCTCGGCGGTGATCTTCGCGACGGCCTGGCGGTCGGCGGAGCAGGACACGGCGATGGCGACCGGGCAGGACGCGCCGTGCCGCGGCAGCCGGACCACGCGCACGTCGTGGCAGAAGTACTTGCCGCCGAACTGCGCGCCGATGCCGATCTTCTGCGTCAGCTCGAAGACCTTCTCCTCCAGCTCCTTGTCACGGAAGCCGTGGCCGAGCGGCGAGCCCTCGGTGGGGATCTCGTCCAGGTAGTGCGCGGAGGCGTACTTGGCGGTCTTCAGCGCGTACTCGGCCGACGTACCGCCGACGACGATCGCCAGGTGGTACGGCGGGCAGGCGGCCGTGCCCAGCGAACGGATCTTCTCCTCCAGGAACTTCATCATGGAGGTCTCGTTCAGGACCGCCTTGGTCTCCTGGTAGAGGAACGACTTGTTGGCCGAGCCGCCGCCCTTGGCCATGAACAGGAACTTGTAGGCGCCGCCGTCGGTCGCGTACAGCTCGATCTGCGCCGGGAGGTTGGAGCCGGTGTTCTTCTCCTCCCACATGGTCAGCGGCGCCATCTGCGAGTAGCGCAGGTTCAGGTTCTTGTACGCGTCGTAGATGCCCCGGGACAGGGCCTCCTCGTCGCGGCCCTCGGTCAGCACGTTCTGGCCGCGCTTGCCCATCACGATCGCCGTGCCGGTGTCCTGGCACATCGGGAGCACGCCCGCCGCCGCGATGTTCGCGTTCTTCAGCAGGTCCAGCGCGACGAACTTGTCGTTGGCCGACGCCTCGGGGTCGTCGATGATGCGGCGCAGCTGGGCGAGGTGGGCCGGGCGCAGGTAGTGCTGGATGTCGTGGATCGCCTCCTCGGCGAGCTTGCGCAGCGCCTCCGGCTCCACCTTGAGGAAGGTCCGGCCGTCGGCCTCGAAGGTGGAAACACCCTCGGAGGTCACCAGCCGGTAGGGGGTGGTGTCCTCTCCCATGGGGAGCAGATCGGCGTACTCGAACTCAGGCATCTCGCCCATTCCTCACTCGACGGAAGACCGCCCGCCTCCGTCGGCGGGCGCTGACCAGCCTAGGACCTGCCGTCGGCGGCGGGCTTGTGAGGTTGTCCTCAGTTGTCCGTCCCGAGTCGTCCGTCCGAGGGGTAGTCGCGATCTATCGCGTTTGGGTACGCTGGTGCCGTGGACCTTCAGAAGCACGTCCAGCAGCCGGACACGGCGCCGCGGCCCGACGAGCTGCGCGCCTCCGACGCCGACCGGGACCGGATCGCCGACCTCCTGCGCGAGGCCCTCGCCGAGGGCCGGCTCACCGCCGACGAGCACGCGGAGCGCGTCGAGGGTGTGCTGTCCGCCAAGACGGCCGGAGAGCTGGAGGTGTTCGTCCGGGACCTGCCGGCGGCCCACCGGCGTCGCGCGGCTCCCGTCTCCGCGCCGAGCCGCCCCACCGTCGGCGCGATCCCGGTCGACCCCGACGACAACGTGGTCGCGGTCTTCAGCGCCGCATCCCGCAAGGGCCGCTGGCGCACCGGCCGCCGCATCCACGCCTACGCGATCTTCGGCAGCGTCGAACTCGACCTCAGCGAGGCGCTCTTCGACCACCAGCAGGTCGTGATCAAGGCGTTCGCCGTCTTCGGCAGCGTCGAGGTCCGCGTCCCGGAGAACGTGTCGCTGCGCGGCATGGGCGGCGGCGTGCTGGGCAACTTCGAGACGGACACGCTCGACGCCACCGACCCCGACGCGCCCGTGGTCTACGTCGACGGCTGGGCGGTGCTCGGCAGCGTCGAGGCGCGGGCCAGGCGCGGCAAGATCGTGGCGGACATCCTCGACAAGGTGCAGCGAAAGGTCGACAGGAGCATGCGCAGGCACCTGGGCCACTGACCCCGGCGCATCGGCGCACGCGGGCGCCCCGTTCGGGACTCAGTGCATAGGCGCGCGCACATCGGGTAAGGCTTGCTGCATCGTCTCCAGGAGGGCGCCGCGGGAGTCACGCGGGGCCCGGCACGCCCGGCACGCACTCTCGCGGCGTCGCCGAAACGCCTCCGTGGCCCCGCCGCGGAGACGCCTCGGCGCCTTCGCGGCCGCAGCCCGGACGCGCCGGGCTCACTCGCGTGGTTCCCGCGGCATCGTCCAGCTCGCGAAGCCGTCGTCAGGAGTAGACCGTGCTGCAACCGCCGCATTCGTCCCTGCAGATAGCCGCTGTTCCGGCCCAGCGAGCGACAGCCCGCGACAGGGACCAGGACGCCCCCTGGCACACCGAGGCCGTGTGCCGGCGCGACGAGGCGGGGCTGTTCTTCGCGCCGTCGAAGGAGCCCACCGCCGCCCGGCTCTCCCGCGAGGAGGCGGCCAAGCGCGTCTGCGCCCGCTGCCCCGTGATGGTCGAGTGCCGTGAGCACGCCCTGCTCCAGCCCGAGCCCTACGGCGTGTGGGGCGGCCTGACCGCCGCCGAGCGCCGCGTGGTCCTCGCCCGGCGCAGGCGCCGCGAGATGGAGCTGAAGAAGGCTTCCCGCACGACCGGCCGCATCGCGGCGGCCGGCTGACACGCGCCCGCGCAGACGAGCAGGGCGCCCCCTCCGCACAGGGGGCGCCCTTTCGACGCCGGGCGGGACCGTGGCCTCGGGCCCGCGGGGAACCACGCGACCGGCCACGAGCCGCCCGCACGCGCCTTGAGTACCGCACGCCTCACGGCGCCGGGGCGGACCGGGGCGCGTGGCGCACGGCCCGGGCGAAGGCCACAGCTTGGCCGCGTGTCACTCGGCCCGCGCGAAGGTCGCACGGCCCGGCCGCGTGTCACTCCGCACCGGTCGCGCGGCACACGGCCCGGCGAAGGTCTCACTCGGCCCGTTCCGTGTGTCACTCGTCCCGGGCGAAAGTCACTGCGCCCGGCCGCCTGTCACTTGGCGCGGTCGAAGTCGATCGCGCTGTACGCCCGCAGCTTGGCCAGCCGGTGCTCGGAGTCGATCCGCCGCACCGTCCCCGACTTGGAGCGCATCACGATCGAGTCGGTCGTGGCCGTCTCCGACCGGTACCGCACCCCGCGCAGCAGCTCGCCGTCGGTGATGCCGGTCGCCACGAAGAACACGTTCTCCCCGGACACCAGGTCGTCCGTCGTCAGCACCCGGTCGAGGTCGTGCCCCGCGTCGACCGCCCGCTGCCGCTCCTCGTCGTCCTTCGGCCACAGCTTGCCCTGGATGGTGCCGCCCAGGCACTTCACGGCGCACGCCGAGATGATGCCCTCCGGGGTGCCGCCCACGCCGAGCAGCAGATCGATGCCGGTGCCCTCGCGCAGCGCCAGGATCGAGCCGGCCACGTCGCCGTCGGAGATCAGCTTGATGCGCGCGCCGGTCTCCCGGATCTCCTTGATGATGCCCTCGTGCCGCGGCCGGTCCAGGATCACCACGGTGACGTCCTCGGGGGTGACCCGCTTGGCCTTGGCGACCCGGCGGATGTTCACGTTGACCGGGGCGTTGATGTCGACGAAGTCGGCCGCCTCCGGGCCGGTGACCAGCTTGTCCATGTAGAACACGGCCGAGGGGTCGAACATCGAGCCTCGCTCGGCGGCGGCCAGCACCGCGATCGCGTTCGTCATGCCCTTGGCGGTCAGCGTGGTGCCGTCGATCGGGTCGACGGCGATGTCGCACTCCGGGCCGGTGCCGTCGCCCACGCGCTCCCCGTTGAAGAGCATCGGGGCCTCGTCCTTCTCGCCCTCGCCGATGACGACCACGCCGTTCATCGAGACGGTCGAGACCAGGGTGCGCATGGCGCGCACGGCGGCGCCGTCCGCGCCGTTCTTGTCACCGCGCCCTACCCAGCGGCCCGCGGCCATCGCCGCGGCCTCGGTCACCCGTACGAGCTCCAGGGCGAGGTTGCGGTCGGGTGCCTCGGAGGGCACATCGAGCTCGGACGGCAAGTGATGGTGTTCGGTCATCGGAGCGCACCTTTCTGTACGACGACGGCCGGATGAGGGTTGGGCACGACTCTATCGTCAGATCGACAGAATGAGCAGGGGCCCCCACGGATGAGCGCACCGGGCACCTGCGACGATAGGAGGCGTGGCAGGAACGAACAGCATGCAGAAAACGGCCCGGGACATGATCCTGTCCCTGGCTCTCATCGTGCTCGCGGCGGGAGTGGTCTGGCTGTTCATCCCGCACGAGGACGGCGAACCGCCCGTCCAGCGGGTCGACTACCGCGTCGACCTCCTCACGGCCCGCCGGGCCGCCTCCTACCCCGTGGCCGCCCCCGAGGGCCTGCCCGAGGCGTGGAAGCCCACCTCCGTCCGGTTCCGGGGCGAGGACGCCGACGCCTGGCACCTCGGCTTCCATGCGCCCGACGGCCAGTACGTGGCGGTCGAGCAGTCCGCCGGCAAGCGCGGGCCGTTCATCGAGGACGTCACCCAGGGCGCCGAGAGGACCGACGCCACCCAGCGCATCGGCGACGAGACCTGGACGCGCTACGAGGGCGACCACTACGACGCCCTGGTCCTGGAGGGCACCGAGGGTTCGACCACCGTGGTGACGGGCACCGCGTCGTTCGGGCAGCTGACGACGATGGCGCAGGCGCTGCGCACCGAGTGAGCGCCCGCACCGGGTGAGCGCCCGCACTGAGTGAGCGCCGGCACCGGGTGAACGCACGAACAGAAGGGCGGGGCCCGTCTCAGACGGTGGTGACGACCTGTTCGTACTCCAGGCGCGGCGAACGCGGGAACCAGGCGTCCGGGCCCGGGCGGCCGATGTTGACGATCATCAGCGGGGTGTGGTCGTCGTCGAGGAACTCCTTGCGGACGCCCTCGAAGTCGAAACCGGTCATCGGGCCGGCGGCCAGGCCCGCGGCACGCACACCCACGATGAAGTAGGCGGCCTGGAGGGCGGCGTTCAGCGAGGCGGCACCCTCACGCACCGGGCGCTCGCTGAAGAAGGCGTCCTTGGCCTGCGGGAAGTGCGGGAAGAGGTGGGGGAGCTCCTCGTGGAACTCGTTGTCCGCGGACAGGATCGCGACCAGCGGGGCGACGGCGGTCTTGGGCCGGTTGCCCTCGGCCAGGTGCGGGACGAGGCGCTCGCGGGCCTCGGCGGAGCGGACCAGCGTGATGCGCAGCGGCGACTGGTTGAAAGCGGTCGGGCCGTACTTGACCAAGTCGTAGATCGCCCGCACCTGCTCGTCGGTCACCGGCTCGTCGGTGAACGTGTTGGCGGTGCGCGCCTCACGGAACAGCAGGTCCTGGGCGGCGGGGTCAAGAACGAGAGACATGCGTGAACCTTCTCGGGGGGACGTCGGTCCGAGGTCGGTGCAGGGACCACGGAACCTGTTGACGAGTCGACCGTACGCGGATGAAGTTCAATGCTCAACTAAATCGGGAGCGTGGTGATCCACTTCACAGCCCGTCGGTCCCGCCCCGGCGCCCGCCGACACACACCACCGGACCCGCTCGCCCTCGACCGCCACTCGCCGCCCCGGGCGCCACCGGCTCCCCGGGACGCTCTTCATGCCCCGCCGCGCTACTCGTCCCCCTCGGACTCCGCCGCCTCCTCCTCCGCGAGCGCCGCGTCCAGCCGCGCCCGCGCTCCTTCCAGCCAGCGCCGGCACACCTTGGCCAGCTCCTCGCCCCGCTCCCACAGCGCGAGGGACTCCTCCAGCGTCGTACCGCCCGCCTCCAGCCGCCGCACGACCTCGATCAGCTCGTCCCGCGCCTGCTCGTACCCGAGCGCCTCGGCCGCCGCCGTCCGCCCGTTCTCCGTCTTGCTGGTCATTCCGCCCACCCTATGCATCGACTCGGACTGTGAACCCGCCCTCGGACACCCGCGCCCGCAACGCCTCACCGGCCTCCACCTCGCCCGGCGCGCGCACCGCGTGCCCGTCCGCCCGCTGCAGCACGGCGTACCCGCGCTTCAGCGTCGCGGCGGGGGACAGGGCCACCACGCGCGCGTGCGTATGCGTCAGCTCGGACTCCGCCCGGTCCAGCTGGTGCCGCACACAGCGCCGGGCCCGCTCCAGCAGCGCCGTGACCTCCTCGGCCCGCCCGTCGATCATCCGGTGCGGGTCCTGTATCGACGGGCGGGCCAGCGCATGGGCCAGCCCGCGCTCCTCCCGGTCCAGCAGCGCCTGGACGCAGCGCCGCGCGCGGTCGCGCAGCATCCGCACCCGCTCGTACTCCTCGCCGACGTCCGGCACCACCTTCTTCGCGGCGTCGGTCGGCGTCGAGGCACGCAGGTCGGCGACCAGGTCCAGCAGCGGACTGTCCGGCTCGTGCCCGATCGCGGACACCACCGGCGTACGGCAGGCCGCCACCGCCCGCACCACCTGCTCGTCGGAGAACGGCAGCAGGTCCTCCACGCTGCCGCCGCCCCGCGCCACGACGATCACGTCCACGTCGTCGATCGCGTCCAGCTCCTTCACGGCCTGGACGACCTGCGGCACCGCGTGCACCCCCTGCACGGCCACGTTCCGCACCTCGAAACGCACCGCCGGCCAGCGGTGCCGGGCGTTCTCCAGCACGTCCCGCTCGGCCGCCGAGGCCCGCCCGCACACCAGCCCGATCAGCTGCGGCAGGAACGGCAGCGGCTTCTTCCGCTCCGGCGCGAACAGACCCTCCCGGGCCAGGGACTTCTTCAGCTGCTCCAGCCGCGCCAGCAGCTCCCCGACCCCCACCGGCCGGATCTCCGCGGCCCGCAGCGACAGCTGCCCGCGCGGCGCGTACCACTCCGGCTTGCAGTGCACCACCACCCGCGCGCCCTCGCTCACCACGTCCGCCACGGCGTCGAACACCTGCCGGTAGCAGGTCACGCCCACGGAGATGTCGTACGACGGGTCCCGCAGCGTCAAAAACACCACTCCGGCGCCCGGCCGCCGCGACAGCTGGGTGATCTGACCCTCGACCCACACCGCGCCGAGCCGGTCGATCCACCCGCCGATGAGCCGGGACACCTCACCGACCGGGATGGGCGCTTCCGCAGACGTGTTGACAGCCATGCCGCGAGGGTAGTGCGCCCCACCGACAACGCACCGTGACCGGGCCCCTGGTACGCGGCCCTTACGATGGGACGCATGACCGCTTCGCCTGGCCGCCGTGTCCTGCTCGCCGCCCCCCGTGGCTACTGCGCCGGTGTGGACCGCGCCGTGATCGCCGTCGAGAAGGCCCTGGAGCAGTACGGGGCTCCCGTCTACGTCCGGCACGAGATCGTCCACAACAAGTACGTCGTGCAGACCCTGGAGAAGAAGGGCGCGATCTTCGTCGAGCAGACGGAGGAGGTGCCCCCGGGCAACATCGTCATGTTCTCCGCGCACGGCGTCGCCCCCGTCGTCCACGAGGAGGCCGAGCGCGGCCGGCTCGCCACCATCGACGCCACCTGCCCGCTCGTCACCAAGGTCCACAAGGAGGCGGTCCGGTTCGCCAAGGAGGACTACGACATCCTCCTGATCGGGCACGAGGGCCACGAGGAGGTCATCGGCACCTCCGGCGAGGCCCCGGACCACATCCAGCTCGTCGACGGCCCCGGTGACGTCGCCAAGGTCGAGGTGCGCGACCCGTCCAAGGTCGTCTGGCTGTCCCAGACCACCCTCTCCGTCGACGAGACCATGGAGACCGTCGACGCGCTGAAGGAGAAGTTCCCGCAGCTGATCTCCCCGCCCAGCGACGACATCTGCTACGCCACGCAGAACCGCCAGCTCGCGGTCAAGCAGATGGGCGCCGAGGCGGACCTGGTGATCGTGGTCGGCTCCCGCAACTCCTCCAACTCCAAGCGTCTGGTGGAGGTCGCCAAGCTCGCCGGCGCCCGCGCGGCGTACCTGGTGGACTTCGCCGACGAGATCGACGAGGCCTGGCTGGAGGGCGTCTCCACGGTCGGCGTCACCTCGGGCGCCTCGGTGCCGGAGATCCTGGTCGAGCAGGTCCTGCAGTGGCTGTCCGAGCGCGGCTTCGAGGACGTCGAACTGGTCAAGGCGGCCGAGGAGTCGATCATCTTCTCGCTGCCGAAGGAGCTCCGCCGCGACCTGCGCGAGGAGGCCGCCGCCCTGGTGGCCGAGCGCGGCGGCACGGGGCCGGACTCCGCATCCGGTGCGGATTCCGCGCAGTGACCGTGGTGTGAACGTGGCGGTCGCGGTGATCGACACCGTGACCGTCCGTCGTCCGTCGTAACGTGGGGCCATGCAGATCTTCGGCGTGGACATCGGCGGATCCGGGATCAAGGGTGCCCCGGTCGACCTGGACAGGGGGGACCTGGCGCAGGAGCGCTGCAAGGTCCTCACCCCGCACCCGGCCACTCCGGACGCGGTGGCGGACGGGGTCAAGCAGGTCGTGGACCACTTCGGCTGGACCGGCCCGGTCGGGGTCACCTTCCCGGGCGTCGTCACCGACGGCACCACGATCCGTACGGCGGCCAACGTCGACAAGAGCTGGATCGACACCGACGCGCGCGTGCTGCTCGGCGACCGCCTGGGCGGCCTGCCGGTGACGGTGGTGAACGACGCGGACGCGGCGGGCGTCGCCGAGATGCACTTCGGCGCCGGACGCCACCACCGGGGCACGGTCGTCATGCTGACCTTCGGTACCGGCATCGGCAGCGCCGTGTTCGTGGACGGCGTCCTCGTCCCCAACACCGAGCTGGGCCACCTGGAGCTGCACGGCCACGAGGCGGAGAAGCGGGCCTCCAGCAAGGCCAGGGAGGACCACGACCTGTCGTGGGAGGAGTGGGCGGGCCGGGTGCAGACGTACCTCGCCCACGTGGAGATGCTCTTCTCGCCCGAGCTGTTCGTGATCGGCGGCGGTGTCAGCCGCAAGTCCCACAAGTTCCTGCCCCACATCAAGGGCATCAAGGCGGAGATCGTCCCGGCGGAGCTGCAGAACAACGCGGGCATCGTGGGAGCTGCGATGCGGGCGGCGACGGCCGTGTAGGCCAGGAGGACAGCGGGGCGAGGCTTGCTCGGAGCCTCGGAGCCTCGGAGCCTCGGAGCCTCGGAGCCTCGGTGCCCCACTCCGGTCCCGGTCCCGGTGTGGGCGTCCGCGGGTCAGGGCCGGGGGCGGCTCGGTGCGGTGCGTCGGCCGGGTGTGCGGACCCGGCGCACTCGGCGGGCGATCACGATGACGCCCGCGACGAGCGTCCCGCCGTAGAGCCACCCGGCCTGCGTGGCCAGGCCCGTCACCAGCCCCATCAGCCCGCCGAAGGTGCCGCCCCCGCCGTCGTCGGCGACCGGGACCAGACCCACGGCGAAGGCGATCGGCACGACGACGGGCGCGGTGAGCAGGTCGCCCTCGCGCAGCCACACCGCCGTCAGCGCGCACACCGGAAGGAACAGCACGCCGTACACGGTCTGGGAGCCCCCGAACAGCGCCGCCGTCAGCAGTCCGAGCAGGAGCATCAGCAGCGCGCAGAACAGACCGCCGCCCAAACCGGTGAGCCGCGGGTTCGGCAGCCGCCGGACCGCGGGCGGAGGAGCGGGCCGACGCTGCGGCGTCCGGGCGGGCCGGGCGGCCTGCGCGGACCTGGCCACACCGCCGCCGGCGGCCCGCCCCGCCTGCGGGGGCAGCGGCGGCCGGGAAGGGTCGCGCGGCCCGGGCGCCGGGTCGTGTCGCGGTCCGTGCTGGGCAGGTCGCGTCCTGTGTTGCTCCACTGGACCAACTTAGGTCGTTTTATGTGCCGAACCGTCCGTCAGACACGCCGGTGACCTGAGTACGGTCAGGCGTTCGATACGTCGGCGGGGCGGTTGCGGGCACGCCGTAGACTGGTGGATCGGCCCACGTGCCCAGTCGGCCGGTCCTCGCCCCCATCCTCACGTACGGGAAGTCGCAACGTGTCGCTCACGATCGGAATCGTCGGTCTGCCGAATGTCGGCAAGTCGACCCTGTTCAACGCCCTGACCAAGAACGACGTGCTGGCGGCCAACTACCCGTTCGCCACGATCGAGCCGAACGTCGGCGTGGTCGGTGTCCCCGACCCCCGCCTGGCCAAGCTCGCCGAGATCTTCAAGTCGGAGCGCGTCCTTCCGGCCACGGTGGACTTCGTCGACATCGCCGGCATCGTGCGCGGCGCCAGCGAGGGCGAGGGGCTCGGCAACAAGTTCCTGGCGAACATCCGCGAGTCCGACGCGATCTGCCAGGTGATCCGCGCCTTCAAGGACGAGAACGTCGTGCACGTCGACGGCAAGGTCTCGCCGAAGGACGACATCGAGACGATCAACACCGAGCTGATCCTCGCCGACCTCCAGACCATCGAGAAGGTCCTGCCGCGCCTGCAGAAGGAGTCGCGGATCAAGAAGGACGTCGCGCCGAAGGTCAAGGCGGTCGAGGAGGCGAAGGAGATCCTGGAGAAGGGCGACACGCTCTTCGCGCACGGCATCGTCCAGGGCACCGAGCGCAACGAGCTCCTGCACGACCTGCACCTGCTCACCACCAAGCCGTTCCTCTACGTCTTCAACGTCGACGAGGACGAGCTGGTCGACGAGGACTTCAAGAACGAGCAGCGCGCCCTGGTCGCCCCCGCCGAGGCGATCTTCCTCAACGCCAAGCTGGAGGCGGACCTCGCCGAGCTGGACGAGGAGGACGCGATGGAACTCCTGGAGTCCGTCGGCGCCGAGGAGCCCGGCCTCGCCACCCTCGCCCGCGTCGGCTTCAACACCCTCGGCCTGCAGACCTACCTCACGGCCGGCCCGAAGGAATCCCGCGCCTGGACGATCAAGAAGGGCGCCACCGCCCCCGAGGCCGCCGGTGTCATCCACACCGACTTCCAGAAGGGCTTCATCAAGGCGGAGGTCATCTCCTTCGACGACCTGGTCGAGACGGGCTCGGTCGCCGAGGCCCGCGCCAAGGGCAAGGCCCGCATGGAGGGCAAGGACTACGTGATGCAGGACGGCGACGTGGTGGAGTTCCGCTTCAACGTGTAGTGCCCGACTCCTTGATCGGCCGAAGGGCTGGTCAAGGCAGGTAAACCCAGGTCAGGGTTCAGGGGCCAGATCTTTGGATCTGGCCCTCCCTGTTTTCTCCGGTTCGTTCCGCGCCTTTTTTGGGGGCGTGCTGATTCTGAGGCGGGGCGCTGGACCGGCGTCGCGGGAGGTCAGACGGTGCGCACGACGGGGGCGGGCTTGATGTCCAGGGCGCCGATGAGGGCGTGGATGTCGTCCGGGTCGGACGTCCAGATGATCGCGCTGAGACTGGCCGCCATGACGACGACGGTGGCGTCGACGACGTCGGCTGTACCGGCCTTGCCGCACAGGATGCCCGCGGCCTTGGCGGTTTCCAGGCCGACCGGCCTGACGTCACATCCGGCGAGGAACTTGCCGAGCCTCACCTGACGGCGCGCGTCCCGCCACGCCTGACTGACGACGACGGCGGGAACGTGGATGTCCCGGCCGTCGTCGAGGGCCAGGCTGTGGCGGGCCCACATGCGCCGGTCGTTGTTGTCGATGGCGATGAGCGCCCCGGCGTCGTACAGGTAGGGGATGTTCACGCGGCGGAGGCCCCCGAACCGCTGAGGTGTTCGGCGTCGGCAGCCGCCATGTCCGCTCGCGCGGCGGCGAGCTCCTCGGGGGTGAAGCCGCCGTGCTCGGCCTGCCACTCCCTTATGACGGCGCGGCCCGCACGCAACCGCAGTTCACGCTCGGCCGCTCCGGCGATAAGCCGGGAAAGGGGAATGCCCTCCTCCTCGGCCGCGCCCGCCAGGGCTTCGACCAGGGACTCGTCGAGGGTGATGGTCACCTTCTTGCTAGCCATACAAACACCATACCGCCGTATGGCGTCTGGATGAGGGCCTGTCGTGCTCAGGTGTCGTGGACGGTGGAGCGATGTCCGACGTTTCGCGGGACCTTGATCGGGATGCCGGGCGCAGGGTTGGCCATGCGTTTCGGCGATGATCCGTTGATCTCGCGCTCTTCCCACTCCTGGTACTTGCGCAGCACGTCGATGGAGACGACGGCCGTGACCTGCTCGCCCCGTGGGGTGATCGGGCCGGTCGGGTGTGTGGCTGCCCGTGGGGCAGGGGGTCCGGCTCGGAGTCGGACCCCCTGGGGGCTTGGGCTGCCCGGGGCGGGCGGGAGGTGGTGGTCGGTGGGTCAGCAGTTGGGGATGACGGTGCCGTTGTTGTCGCGTGCCTCGTCGTTGCCCCAGCGGGAGAGGTAGTACGCCGAGACGTACTGGTTGGCCGGGCCGACGTCGAGGTCGGTGCGCAGCCACCAGTGGTTGTAGTTGCCGGAGGCGTCGCGGATCTCCCGCCCCCAGACCTTGCAGAACACGTAGTTGGTGCCCGCGTACAGCGTGCCCGTCTGGGTGGTGCTGGTGGGGGAGGCGTATCCGGGTGCGTTGGCGAAGGTGTCGACCCAGTACTTGCCGCCACCGCCGGAGCAGCCGTTGTCGCTGGTCAGGTACTTCTGGTGGTACGAGCCCGGGTACGGGGCGAGGGACGCGCCGTTGATGCGGATGGTCTGGCCGACGCCGTTGTACAGCTGCTCGTAGTGCACGTGGGCTCCGGTGCTGGCGCCGGTGGAGCCGGTCGTGCCGATCTGCTGGCCCTGCGCGACGCCCTGGCCGTGGCTGATCGAGTAGGCGGCCAGGTGGAAGTAGTACGTCTTCCAGCCGCCGCCGTGGTCGATGACGACGTAGTTCCCGGCGCCGCCCGCCTCGTAGTAGCGGTACGCCGTTCCGGAGGCGGAGGCCAGGACGGGCGTGCCCGCGGTGGTGCCGCCGTCGGAGCGCACGAAGTCCAGGGCGAGGCGCACCTCGGCGGAGTGGTGGCTGTACGTCCACTGCTGGCCGCAGGGGTACGGCGCCTTGAAGTTCGGGGCCGCGTGGGCGGGTGTGGCGGCGAGGCCGACGAGGCCCGTGACCCCGAGGGCGCCGGCGAGGAGGACGGACAGGAGGCGTCTGAGTGACATGGCACGGAGCCCTTCGACGGGTGCTGGGCCGGCGCTCGGGTGGAGCGCCGGGCGGAGGACGCGGGCGCACGCGCGACGGTTCGCGTCGCGGCACCGCAGTGTAGAGGGGCGTGTTCATGTCATATCCGGAGCTTTTCCGTTCCAGTCGAAAACCGCAGGCAGCCCCCGTTCCGCGGAGCGCGGGAACCGGCCTTCCGCAGGACACCCGAAGCCTGTTTCATCGCAGGCATGGCCGGAACGCTCAGCATCCACTTCACCCACGCCGACTTCCGCCACGTGCGGTTCGCCCGCTCACCGGACCCCATGTGGGAGGCCATCCTCGGCCTGCACGTCCTGGCCACCCCGGCGGACCGGCTCCCGGCCCGGCTGCGCGCGTGGCGCGGCCGTGCGCGGGAACGTGTCCGGCGGGCCGAAGTGCGCGGTGCCTTCCGGCTGCTGAACGATCTCGCCCCGTCCGACGCCTCGTACTGGCCGGACTTCCTCACTCCGGCCGAGTCGGAGGAAGGGCTCGCCGTCGGCCTGCGCGTGCTCCGCGAGACCCCGCCCGCCCGGCTGGAGCGGGAGTTGCGCGAGGCGTCGCGCCACCGGCCCCTGCCCGCGTGGACGCGCCGCCTGGCCGCCGGCGACCGCGCGCTGCTCGACGACGTCGCGCACGCCCTGCACCACGTCCACGGCAGCCTGCTCGCACCCGACTGGAGCGAGGTCGAGGCCACCGGCGCGGCCGACCGCGCACGGCGCATGGAAGCGCTCGAAGGAGGACTCGGGGCGGTGTTCGCCTCGTTCACGCCCTTCGTGTGGCGGGACCCCGTCCTCAGCGCCCCGTACCCCGTGGACCGCACCATCCACCTGCGGGGACGGGGACTGCGCCTGATCCCCTCCTACTTCTGCCACACCCGGCCCGTGGCCATAGCCGACCCCCGGCTGCCTCCCGTCGTGGTCTACCCGCTGCACCCGGACGATCCGCCGGGACCGCCGCACACGGACCGTCAGGACGCCGCGCTCGCGCGGCTGCTCGGGACGAACCGGGCACGGGTGCTGGCGGCCCTGGCGACCACCCGCACCACCGGTGACGTGGCGGCGCGCCTGGCCCTGCCGGCGTCGTCGGTCAGCGGCCACCTGACGGTACTCAGGGACGCCGGGCTCGTCGCCAGTGAACGCGCCGGGTTGCATGTCATGCACCGGCTGACGGCGCGGGGGCGGCATCTGCTGGGGCGGTGAGGCGGTGAGGCGGTGTGGGTGCTGCGGGTGTGGGTGTGGGTGTGGGCAGGGGGTGTGGTCGCCGGTCCGGCCTGCACGCCCGGCAGGGGGAGGAGGAGGGGAGGGAGGCGCGAGGCGGGGCTGTCGTCCGTTCAGCCGGCGGTCGCCAGCGCGCTCTCCGCGGCCGCCACGACCGTACGCCTCTGGTGTTCCACCTGGTGGGGCACGGGCACCGGGCGCAGCCGCAGGGCGTGTGCGAAGTCCGTGCACCAGGTGGTGAAGAGGCCGGCGAGTTCGTCGTGCAGGGCCGGGGCCGCGGGGTCGTCCGCCGCCTCGAGCAGCCTCAGCAGGAGCCCCGCCGCGCGCAGCGGCTGGCGGCGGGCCACGACGTCCAGCGGGCACACCTCGGCCGTCGTCAGCGGGCGGGAGCGGTCGGCGGCCTGCCGTGCCAGAGGTGTCCAGGAGTCGGCGACCAGGTCGTAGAGGCCGCCGGCCATCCACTCCAGCACGCGCCGGGGCGCGCTGTCCTCGGGCGGCGGCAGGAATCCGCGGGCCTTGTCGAGGACGGCGGTCACCTGCCGTCCGCCCTCCCGCACCAGCGCGGACAGGTCACGCAGGACGTGGCCGGCCGCCGGGTGCGGGGCCGGGTCGTCGGCCATGTCGGTGGCCCACAGGGGCACTTCGACGATGGCTGTGACGCCGCCGTACCGCGCGGGCGCGCACCAGGTGGACAGGCCGATGTTCTCCGATCCCGCCGCCAGGCGGGCGGCACTGTCCGGCGGGGGCAGGACATGGATGCCGGGGCTGGGGTTCTCCCAGTACAGGGCGTCGAACGTGCCGTGCTGGACCGGGATGCCGACGTCGTCGGCGGACGCCTGGAACGGCCCGGCGAGCCCGGGCAGGCCACGGGTCAGCTGGACCCAGCTGCCGCCCGCGTCGACATTGTGCAGCGAGCACTGCAGGAACGGCCGCAGCTCGTCGATCACGTCGAACAGCGCCCGGCTCTCGGGAAGTTGGCGTCCCTCGATCGGCGCCCACTCCGGCTGCTCCGCCGCGACCGGACGGAAAGCCGCGCGGTAGTAGCGCTCCAGGGTGCGGTCCGGGCCGGCTGTCGCCGCTTCGATCCCCTCGCTCAGCGCGGCGCCGTCCGGGTCGAGGCAGAGGACGAAGTCCCAGGTGACGGCGGCGGGGTCGGTCGCCGCGGACGGCCCGTCACCGCGCGCCACCTGCTCGGCGAGGGCGAGCGCGGTCGCGGAGCCGACCGGCTCGTCGGGGTGCGGCCGGGCGACCACCAGGACGTGACGCGGTCCGTGTCCCACGGACAGCATCCGGAGGGGACGGCCGCCGCGGGACGTTCCGATCCGGCGCAGGCGGCCGGCCCCCGGGAATTGGGCGAGCAGCCGCCGCGCCGACTCGGTGGTTTCCGCGACCGTCGGGTAGCGGTCCGTCATGCGCGTGCTGTCTCAGGAGCCGCCGTTGCCACCGCTGTCGCCGGTGGTCTCCTTCTTGTCCAGCGGACGGATCTCGATCTTGTTCGGCATGGCACGTCCTTCCGGTGGTGAAGTGCGACGTTCCGATGTGCTCTTGTCACCCTCCGCCGACCCGGTCACAGTTGTCAACGTCCTTTTTCCATGGGGCAGTTGGTGTTGACGAGATGGGCGCGAAGATGACGGTGCACAGCATGCGACGGCCTCGGGTCAAGCCGGAGCACCGCGCCTACCGGACGGTCGACGGCCACGTACGGATCGGCAGCGTCGTCCACGGCATCGGCGCCGAGGTGAAGGATCCCGACGGCTGGGTGTGGACGCTGGTCGAGGCCATGGACGGCACACGCACCGGCGCCGACGTCGTCGCCGAGGTGTCCCGGCGCCATCCGCACCTGCGGCTGCCGGCCGAGGACATCGTCCAGGCCATGACGGACCTGACCGCGGCCGGTTACGTGGAGGACGCCGGCGCCGTCCCGCCGCCGGAGCTGTCCGAGCGGGAACGCGAACGGTACGGCAGGGGCATGACCCTGATGCGCTGGATGGACCTCCAGCCCCGGCAGAACCCCTGGGAGCCGCAGCTGCGGCTGCGCCGTGCCCGGGTCCTGCTGGTGGGCGTCGGAGGCACCGGCGGAGCCGCCGCGCGGGACCTGGTGGCCTCCGGCGTGGGCCGGCTGCACTGTGTCGAACCGGACGTCGTCGAACTGTCCAACCTCAACCGGCAGACCCTCTACCGCGAACAGGACCTCGGTACGCCGAAGATCGACGCGGCGCTGCGGGCGCTGCGCGCGCTGAACCCGCACACCACGGTCACCGGCGAGCGGCGCGAGGTACGCGGCCCGGCGGACCTCGAGGACCTGCTGACCGGAACCCACGGCAACCTCGGCCCCGCCACCTCCGGCAACCTCGCCACCGCCACCTCCGGCAACCTCGGCCCCGCCACCGCCGACGGCTTCGGCCCGTCCGCGTCCGGCCGGCCCGCCTCCGGTGGTTCCGGCACCTCCGTTCGCGGTGGTTCCGTCGCCGGACCGCGGTACGACGTGCTGCTGCTGGCCGCCGACCGTCCCGCCGCGATCCGCCGCTGGGCGAACCAGGTCTGCCTGGCCACCGGCACGCCCTGGGCCGAGGCCGGCTACCGCGGCCCGCTGGTGAGCGTCGGGATGTTCCGGCCCGGCCGGAGCGCGTGCTGGGTGTGCCTGCGCGACGCCGAGGCCGAACGGCGTGATCTGCGGCTCGCGCCCGGCCAGGACGAGGACGTCGCCTCGCCCCGTATGCCGTGGAACCCGGTCAACGCCGTGACCGCGGGCCTGTCCGGCAGCCTGCTGGCCCACGCCGCCCTCGCCCTGCTGTGCGACGTGCCGCGCATGGACGCCGGCTGCCGCTTCGGCCTCAACCTGATGATGCCCGGCGACCCGGTCATGCAGCGCACACCGAGACGCCCCCACTGCCCGGCCTGCGGAACGAAACCGTCAACCAAACGGGCCGTACCGGCACCCGAACCGGCAGCACCGGCACCGGCACCGGAAGTACCGGCAGCCGACTCCGATACGACGGCACCGGTACCGGAACCGGCCGTACCGGCAGCCGAACCGGCAGCACCGGCACCCGACCCCAATACGACGGCACCGGTACCGGAACCGGCCGTACCGGCAGCCGACTCCGATACGACGGCACCGGCACCCGATACGACGGCACCGGCACCCGATACGACCGCACCGGCCCCTGCGTCCGCCCCGCCCCCGCCCTCGGGCGGAGCCTCCTCGTGACGGACGCCACCGCCCACGACGTGCCGCGGATCGGACCCTCGACGCGTGTCGAGCTGCACGACCTGGCCGTGCGGCGCGACCGGGACGAGTGGATCGTGGGCCGCATGAGCACCCGGACCTTCGTCGCCCTGCCGGCGGCCGGGGCCCGGGCGGTGGAACTCCTCGGCGAGGGACGGAGCGTGGCCCGCACGGCGGAGCTGCTGCGGGAGGAGACCGGTGAGGAGTTCGAGATCACCGAGTTCGTCGCGGATCTGACCGCGCTGGGATTCGTGGCGCGCATCGGCGACCGTCCGGTTCCGGACCCGGTACCGGCGCGCGCGTCACTGCCCTGGCTGCGCCCGCACCACGTCCGTCTCTCCCTGCACCCGGCGCTCCCGGTGCTCGTCGCGTTGCTGCTGGCGGCCGCCGTCGTCGTCCTGGTCCGCCGTCCCGACCTGCTCCCGGGCCACCGCGACCTGCTGTGGAGCCCGCACGGCAGCGTGGTGCTGCTCAGCGGGGCGGCGGCCGGGTGGACGCTGCTGCTGGCGCACGAGCTGGCGCACCTGGTCACCGCGCGCGCCGCGGGTGTGCCGGGGCGGATGCGGCTGGGCACCCGGCTGCAGTTCCTCGTCATGCAGACCGACATCAGCGGCATCGAACTCGCGCCCCGACGGCACCGGTTGACGGCCTACCTGGCCGGTATCGCCCTGAACCTGTCCGTCGCCTCGTGCCTGCTCCTGGTCCTCGCCGCGACCGACGCCGGGACCACGGCCCACCGGCTGCTGGCCGCCGCCCTGCTGCTGGCCCTGCTGCCCCTGCCGTTCCAGTGCATGGTGTTCACCCGCACCGACCTGTACTTCGTGCTGCAGGACCTCACCGGGTGCCGGGACCTGTACGGCGACGGACTCGCCTACGCCCGGTACCGGTTCCGGCGGCTGACCCGCCCACTGCGGCCCGGCGCCGTACGGCGCGCCGACCGGGCGGACGACCCGAGCCGCCGGCTGCCGCCGCACGAGCGGCGCGCGGTGCGCCTGTACAGCGTCGTCCTGGTGGCCGGCACGGCGGCCTGCCTGGCGTTCATGGCGGCCGTCACCCTGCCCCTCGACATCGCGCTGCTGGTCGGCGCGGCGCGCGGACTGGGGCCGGAGCACGGCCTCGCGGGCAACGCCGACGCGCTGGCGGTCCTGGTCGTCCTCGGCGGGGTCAACGTGCTGTGGCTGGTCACCTGGTGGCGCAACCGCCGCTCCCGCTGACCCGGGGCGGGCCGCGCGGCCGTACCGGCTACGGCGTCAGGACGATCCGGCCGAACACCTCACCGGCGTCCATCTTCCGGTGGGCCAGCGGGGCCTGCTCCAGCGGCAGCACCTCGTGCACGACCGACCGCAGTTCGCCGCGAGCCGCCGCGTCGAACTGCTCGGCCCGCACGGCCTGCCGGTCCGACACGCGCACGGTGTCCGCGCTGAACGTGGCGAACGACACCGACTTCCGGAACGCCGCCAGCAGGCGCGCGCCGAAGTCGGCCGGAGGGTAACCGCCGACGATGCCGACGGCCACCATGCGCCCGTTCGGGCCGAGCCGGTCGACGAACGACGGCAGGTCCGCACCGGCCACCACGTCGATGACGACGTCGTACGAGCCGGGGCCGTCGCCGTCGCCGGCACGGTCCAGCACATGGGTCGCGCCGAGCCCGCGCAGCCGGTCGCCGCGCTCCGCCGAGGACGTCGTGACCGCCACCGCCCCGGCGCCGCCCCGGGCCGCGAGCTGGACCGTCATGACGCCGAGGCTGCCGGCCGCGCCGCGCACCAGCACCGACTCACCGGCCGTGAAGTGCGCGTGCGACAGCGCGAAATGCGCCACGACTCCCGAACTGCCCAGCGTCACCGCGTCCGCGTCGGACAGGTCCGCGGGCAGCGGAAGGATCTCTTCGACGGGGGCGAGGGCCTGTTCCGCGTAGCCGCCGCCCAGACCGGTGAACGCCCACACGCGGCGGCCGGTCCACGACGGGTCGACGCCGTGACCCACCGCCGTCACGGTTCCCGCGACCTCGCTGCCGGGCACGTGGCCCTCGGCGAAGCCGGGGCCGGTGACGGTGCCCCGGCGGATCACGGCGTCGACCCCGCCGACGCCGATCGCCCCGGTGGCGATCAGCACCTGTCCGGCGGCGGGAACCGGGTCCGGGAGGTCGGTCACGGTCAGCCCTTCCGGGCTGCCGAACCTCTGGATCGCTACTGCCTTCACAATCGGCTCCAGTCATGAGGAGGAACGGGGGAAGCAGGCGGGCCGGGCGCTGAGGACGGCCGGGTCCGACGTCCTCGGACGCTAACGGACGGCCCCGTCCATTTGGCTAAAGTGAGAGAGGTGACCGTGCCTTTGCCTCACCCTCTGCGCTCCGACGCCGTCGACAACCGTGAGCGCATCGTCCGGGCCGCGCGCACGCTGTTCGCCACCGAGGGCCTGGACGTCCCGATGCGCGAGATCGCCCGGCACGCCGGCGTGGGCCCCGCCACCCTGTACCGCCGGTTCCCGACCAAGCGGACACTGGTCTGCGAGGTCTTCGCCGAAGAGGTGCGGGCGTGCCACGCCGTCGTCGCGGAAGGGCTCGCCGACCCTGACCCGTGGCGGGGCTACCGCCGCGTGATCGAGAAGACCTGCGAACTGCACATCCACAGCCTGGGATTCACCGAGGCGTTCATGGCGGCCTACCCGGACGCGATGGACTTCGCCGCGGACCGCGCGCAGATGCTCGGCTCCCTCGCCGAACTGGCCCGTCGCGCGCAGCGGACCGGCGACCTGCGCCCCGACTTCGTCCCGGACGACCTGATCCTGCTGCTCCAGGCCCACCGCGGCCTGCACGCCACGTCGACGGCCACGCGGCAGGCCGCCTCCCGGCGCTTCGCCGCCCTCATGATCCAGTCCTTCCAGACCTCCCCCGAACGCACACCCCTGCCCCCGGCCCCCCGACCGGCACCGCCCCGGAACACCTGACCGGGCACGGGGCCTGCAACCAACGACGCTCTGCGCGCAGGCCGTTACCGTGCCGCGCGGTACTCCAACGACGGGCCGCACCGACGTCCGCCACCCGGCCCGCACTGACCGCCACCCGCCCACGCCGTCCCGGCCGCGATCCATCCCGCGCGGGCCCCCAACACCGGCCGCCCAGGCCCCCGCCCGTGCCGTCCCGGCCGCGATCTGTCCCGCGTGGGCCTCCGGCACGGCCCGTCCAGGCCGCCACCCGTGCCGTCCCGGCCGCTGCCCGGCCCACGCGGCCCGTTACCCGTGCCGCGCCGCCCTCCGGCACGCCTCCGCGCACCCCGAACGGAACCCAGCCCGGTGATCCGGCGAAGGCCGCCGCGCTCGTCCCGGCCGCGCTGGAGGCGGAGCGCCCGCCGTTGCGCCTGCCGCTCGGCGACGACGGTGTCGGCGCGGTCCTCGGCCACCTCGACCAGGTCCGCGAGGAGGTCCTCGGCCACCTCGACCAAGTCCGCGAGGACGTCCTGGCCTGGGAGAAGCGCACCCGGGCCACGGCCTTCGACGACTGAGCGCGGGCGCTCGCGGCGGCCGGCGGCCCGCCGTACCCGAGGGCCGCCCGCCGCCGCGCCGGGGCCCGGCGTGAACGGCGGGTGGCCGGGCGGCCGTTGTGACGGGGGGATGTCACGGCCGTGACGTTCACGCAGGCCCTCTTGTGCAATTCCTGTGGAACCCTCAATCTTTCGGCTGACGCACGTGAACGGCCGTTGCCATTGTCATGATCCCGTCAGCGGTCGCGCTCGTCCGCGTCTCCGACGCGCGCGCCCCGCGCCACCCGCGCCGCGCGTGCGCCGGACCGCACCACACCCCCACAGCACGCGCACCACCGACTGAGGAGGAACCCTCACATGACAGTGATGCGTCACCCCCGGCGAAGACTGACCGCCCTCGGCGCCGCGACCACCGCGGCCCTCGTCGCGAGTCTCGTCTCCGCTCTCCCCGCGGGTGCGGCCCCGGTCGCCCCCGAAGGCCGCATCCAGTACGCCGGCGACGCGAGCGCCGTGGCCGGCAGCTACATCGTGACCCTCAAGACGGACGAGGCCCGGTCCGGCTCCGCCGAGGGCCGCGCGCTGGCCGAGAAGTACGGCGCCGACATCGAGCGCACGTACACCAAGGCCCTGAACGGCTACGAGGTCGAGGCCTCCGAGACCGAGGCGAAACGTCTCGCCGCAGACCCGGCCGTCGCCTCGGTGATCCAGAACCGCACCTTCCACATCACCGGCACCCAGCCCAGCCCGCCGTCCTGGGGCCTGGACCGGATCGACCAGCGCAACCTGCCGCTGAACAGCTCCTACACCTACCCGGACTCCGCCGGGCAGGGCGTGACGGCGTACGTCATCGACACCGGCGTCCGCATCACCCACAGCGACTTCGGCGGCCGCGCCTCCAACGGCTACGACGCCGTCGACAACGACAACACCGCCCAGGACGGCCACGGCCACGGCACCCACGTCGCCGGCACCGTCGCGGGCACCTCCTACGGCGTCGCCAAGAAGGCGAAGATCGTCGGCGTCCGCGTGCTGAACAACTCCGGCTCCGGCACCACCGCCCAGGTCGTCGCCGGCATCGACTGGGTGGCGCGCAACGCGGTCAAGCCGGCCGTCGCCAACATGTCGCTCGGCGGCGGCGCCGACAACGCGATCGACACGGCCGTCCGCAACGCCATCGGCACCGGCGTCACCTTCGTCGTCGCGGCCGGCAACGAGTCCACCGACGCCTCCACCAAGTCACCGGCCCGCGTGAGCGAGGCGATCACCGTCGGCGCCACCACCTCCGGTGACGCCCGCGCCAGCTACTCCAACTACGGTTCCGTGCTGGACCTGTTCGCACCGGGTTCCTCCATCACCTCCGCCTGGCGCACCAGCGACACGGCCACCAACACCATCTCCGGCACCTCGATGGCGAGCCCGCACGTCGCCGGCGCGGCCGCCCTCCACCTGGCCGACAACCCCTCGGCCACGCCCGCCCAGGTCTCCTCCGCGCTGACCTCCGCCGCCACCACCGGCGTCGTCGGCAGCCCGGGCAGCGGCTCGCCCAACCGCCTGCTGTACGTGGGCGACGGCGGCACCACCGAGCCCCCGACCGGCGACCGCTTCGAGAGCACCACCGACTACACCATCGCCGACAACTCCACCGTGGAGTCCCCGGTGACGGTCTCCGGCGTCTCCGGCAACGCGCCCTCGAACCTGGCCGTCGACGTCGACATCACCCACACCTACATCGGCGACCTCCAGGTCCAGCTGGTCGCCCCCGACGGCACGGCCTACACCCTCAAGGGCTACGGCACCGGCGGCAGCGCCAACGACATCAGGACCACGTACACGGTCGACGCCTCCTCCGAGACGGCGAACGGCACGTGGAAGCTGCGCGTCAGCGACAACGCGTCCTGGGACACCGGCCGGCTGAACGGCTGGGCCCTGCAGTTCTGACCCGGTCCCCGCACCGCACGGCCCGATCCCCGTCCCCGGGACGGTGAACGGGCCGGGCGGCCCGGCCCGCCCCGTGGACGGGGCAGGGCCGGGCCGCGCTTACGATGCGCCTCGTGTCCATACCTCCGCCCTCCGGGCCCCAGCCTCCGCACGACCCGCGGGACTTCGGGGGTCCGTACCCCGGGCTCCCGCCGCAAGGCGCCCACCCGCCGCAGCAGTTCCCGTACGGAGGGCAGCAGGGCCTCGCACCGTACGGGCTCTACGGCCCCTACGGTCCCCGGCCGCCGGCCGCCGTCAACGGTGTCGCCGTCGCCGCCCTGGTCTTCGGCGTCCTGTGCTTCCTGCCCGCCGTCGGGCTGGTGCTCGGACTGGTGGCGCTGTGGCAGATCCGACGGCGCGGGGAGCGGGGACGGGGGATGGCGATCGCGGGAGCGGCGCTGTCGTCGCTCGGGCTCGCGCTGTGGACGGTGTCGCTGGCGACCGGGTTCGCGGCCGACGTCTGGGAGGCCGTCGAGGACGGGGCGCGCGGCAACAGCGTCCTCACCCTGCGCAAGGGCGACTGCTTCGACTCGCCCGGCGGACTGGAGGGCTGGGCCGCCGACGCCGACCCGGTGCCCTGCGCCGGCGAGCACGACGGCGAGGTCTTCGCCGTCGTCACCGTGCCCGACGGGGCCTTCCCCGGCGAGGACGACCTGTCCGCCACCGCCGACGACCGGTGCTACGACCTCCGGGACGCCTATGTGATGGACGGCTGGGCGCTGCCCGCCGAGGTGGACGTGTACTACCTCCTGCCGTCCCGGGAGAGCTGGCGCTTCGGCGACCGCGAGATCACCTGCGTCTTCGGCAACCGGGACGCGCAGCAGACCCTCACGGGCTCGCTGCGCAGGGACGAGACCACGCTCGACGCCCACCAACTGGCCTACCTGGAGGCGGCGGACGTGCTCAACGACGCCCTGGACCGCGCCCCCGAGGCCGAGTACGTGGAGGACGACCTGCCGGGGCACAAGGAGTGGGCGGCGGAGATGGCGACGGCGCTCGCCGAGCAGACCCGGCTGCTGCGCGAGCACCGGTGGCCCGCCGACGCGCAACGGCCGGTGCGGGAACTCACCGCCGACCTGGACGAGGCCGAGGAGGAGTGGGCGAAGGCCGCGGCCTCCGGCGACGTGGACACCTACTACGAGCACTACGACAGGGGCTGGGACCTCGTCGACCCCGACGGCTCGGTCACCGCGCGCAAGGCTCTGGGGCTGGCCACCGCGCCGCCCGTGTACGACGAGGAGGCCGAGCGCGACACCGACAGCGGGGGCATGCAGGTGTGAAGACGAACACAGCGGGGAGAAAGTGCCTGCGTGAAGGCCTCACCCCGCGAATGTCATCACATCGAGTGATTCTCTGGCCTTCGCTTGCCTGGCACAACCTACGGTTGCGACGCTGTTGCTGTCTGTACAACCTGATGGGAGCGGCCCGTGACATTCGGTGAGCAGCCGGCGTACCTGCGCGTCGCGGGTGATCTCCGCAAGAAGATCGTCGACGGCCGGCTCCCGCCGCACACCCGGCTGCCCTCCCAGGCACGGATCCGCGAGGAGTACGGCGTCTCGGACACCGTCGCGCTGGAGGCGCGCAAGGTGCTCATGGCGGAAGGGCTCGTGGAGGGCCGCTCCGGCTCGGGCACCTATGTGCGGGAGCAGCCGGTGCCCCGGCGGGTCGCCCGCTCCGGCTTCCGTCCCGAGCGCGGGGCCACGCCCTTCCGTCAGGAGCAGGCCGACGGGGGCGTCCGGGGCACCTGGGAGTCGCACAGCGAGCAGACCGACGCCGGCGCCGCCGTCGCGGAGCGCCTCGCCATCGAGCCCGGCGACCGCGTGATGCGCACCAAGTACCTCTTCCGCGATGCCGGCGAGCCGATGATGCTCTCCACCTCCTGGGAGCCGCTGGCCCTCACCGGCCGGACGCCCGTGATGCTCCCCGAGGAGGGGCCGCTCGGCGGCATGGGCGTGGTCGAGCGCATGCGCGCCATCGACGTCATCGTGGACAACGTCACGGAGGAGGTCGGCGCCCGCCCCGGTCTCGCCGAGGAGTTGCTGGTGCTGGGCGGCGTCCCGGGCCATGTCGTGCTGGTCATCCAGCGCACCTACTTCGCCTCCGGCCGCCCGGTGGAGACCGCCGACGTGGTCATCCCCGCCGACCGCTACCGGGCCTCCTACCACCTCCCCGTGAAGTAGCGCTTCCGGCCCGTCGCGCCTCGTCGCCCTCACCCGCGCACTCCCGCGCACTCCCTTCCGCACCCTCGCCGTGCCTCCGCTCCGGCGCACGGCTCGTGCGCGCCCCTGCCCCGGCGCCGTAGCAATCTGGCCGTTCTCCCTGGTCGCCCCTGGAGCGGGGCGCACCCGGGGGTACGCCGCTGACCGGACGCGTCGGCCTTCATGCACGGCGCGTCCGCCCCCGTGCGCCCCCTGTGTTCTGGCTGGTTACGTGCCTCTTTGTGAAAAGCCGTATTCGCTCAGTGAAGGTAAGGCGTAGGCTCGGGCATATGCGGACTGGGGTTTCCTTATCGGGCGGGGTGCGGCGCGGGCCGCAGGGGGGAAGTGGAGGGGAGCGATGAGCGACGGCACGGTGACTCTTCCCTGGCTCGTCGTGCGTCAGGACGACAACGGCAACCGCTACCGGGTCGGCAGGTACGCCACCCGCGCGGAGGTCGAGAGGATCGCCAACAGCCTCGACGAGCGCGGCCACCAGCAGCTCTACTGGGTCGAACGGGTCGGCCCGAACGGCGCGTCCGCCGGCTGACCCGGACCGCCTCGCCGGACGGCCGCGGCCCGGCCCTGCCGTAGGCTCCGGCGCATGAGCGAGCGGATCGTGGTGGTCGGTGCGGCCCTGTGGCACGAGGGGCGGCTGCTCGCCGCCCGGCGGAGCGCGCCCGCGGACCTGGCCGGGCGCTGGGAGCTGCCCGGCGGCAAGGTGGAGCCCGGCGAGAGCCCGGAGGCGGCCGTCGTACGGGAGTTGCGCGAGGAACTCGGGGTCGACGCCGCGGCCGGCGAGCGCGTCCCGGGTCAGTGGCCGCTGCGGCCGCCGTACGTGATGCAGGTGTGGACCGCGAGCCTGCGCCCCGGATCCCCCGCCCCGCGACCGCTCGAGGACCACGACGCGCTGCGCTGGCTCACCCCCGACCGGATCTGGGACGTCGACTGGCTCGACCACGACGTCCCCGCCGTCCGGGACACCCTCAGCCACGCCGCACGGCATCCGTGACCCCCCATCAGGGGCAGGGCGCGTGAGGCGCGGCGCGGGCGCGCGGGGGCAGCGCCGACATGGTGTGGGCGCCGTCCTGCGCCGCCGGTGCCACGATGCGCCGTCGAGCGCGGTACGCCCTCCGGATTACCGGGTATGTCCCCATTAACCCCATGAAAACGGACAAGGGTGGGTTCCCTCGGCGGGGAAGTGATCCGCGTGAGCGACACCGGCGGCGACTGGGCCGCGTGGACCTTCTCCGCGGACCCGGGTGCCGTGCGCGCCGCCCGCTCCGCCGTACGGGACCAACTGCGCCTGTGGGACCTCGACTGCGTCGGCGACCTGGCCGCGCTGCTGGTCAGCGAGCTGGTCACCAACGCCCTGCGGCACGCCACGGGCCCCATAGGCGTCCGCCTGGTACGGCCCGGCGGCCACTCCGGGGTGCTCCTGGTGGAGGTCTCCGACCCGCTGCCCGACCTCCCGCGCGCACGCGACGCCCGGCCCGACGACGAAGGCGGGCGCGGACTGCGGCTGCTGGCCTCCACCACCCGGCGCTGGGGGGCGCGTCCGGGCGCCACCGGCAAGACCGTGTGGTTCGAGCTCGTGGTGCCGCGATGACCCGTCGCACGGGCGTTCAACGGCGCACGGACCGCCCCTCACGAAGGGTGACCGGTACGGCCCCGTGGCGGTTGTCGAAGAAAGGGGTTCGATGACGTGTGCGCTGGTTAGAAGTCTGGAAGTGTTCTCACGGCACGGACCGAAAAGCATCGGGACCGTGCTGTGATCGTGAACACCGTGTCGTGCGGCGCCGTAGTGCTGGATACTGCGGGCAGCCGCCCCCGGTGACCGGTGCCGGACGCGGTGAGCTGGAGGGGACGGTTCGCGTGAGCGAGATACCAGCGAAGGCCACGGAGTCCGAGGACTCGTCGGGCGGCGCGAGGACAAGGGCCGCGGAGGGCCTCGCCTTCGGCGACGCTCCGTCCGCCGACACGATGTGGCAGACCAGTCCGCCCGGCTCGATGTACGACTACATCAAGGTCGCCTCCTTCTCCATCGGCCCCGACGGACTGGTCGACCAGTGGAGCCTGCGCGCCGAGCAGATCTTCGGCATCCCCGCCGAGCGCGCCGTCGGCATGGACCCCATCGAGGCGTTCGTCGAGCCCGTCCGGCGGGAGCGCGGCCAGCGCAAGATGGCCGAGATCCTCGACGGACGGGAGTGGACCGGAGTCGTGCCGTTCCGGCTGCCGGACTCGGCGGCCGTGGACGAGCGCGACCGGGAGGGCCTGGCCGAGGTGTACGTCATGCCGACGCGCACCGAGGAGGGCGAGAAGGCCGCCGTCTGCATCGTCGTCGACGTCCGCACGCTGCGCCGCATCGAGACGGACCTCGCCGCGTCGCAGGCCATATTCGGCCAATCTCCGTTCGGCTTCCTGCTGATCGACCCCGACCTGCGGGTACGCCGCGCCAACCAGCGGTTCGCGTCCATCTTCGGCGGCAGCCCCGACGACCACCGCGGCAAGGGCGTGCACGACTACCTGCCGCGCGGCGAGGCCGATCGGGTCGCCGCCACCCTGCGCCGGGTCCTGGAGACCGGCGACTCCATCACGGACATGCACGTCACGGGGTTCGTGCCGGGCTCCGACGACCGGCGCCACTGGTCCGTCAACCTCTACCGCGTGCACAGCGGCAGCGGCCGGCCCATCGGCATCGCCTGGCTCGGCACGGACATCACCGCCCGCCGCGCCGCCGCCCGCGAGGCCGCCGCGGCACGGCGCAATCTCGCCCTTCTCAACGAGGCGGGCGCCCGGATAGGGAACTCCCTCGACCTGGAGACCACCGCCCGCGAACTCCTCGACGTCGTCGTCCCCGGCTTCTGCGACCTGGCCACCGTCGACCTGTACCAAGGGCTGCTGGCCGGTGACGAGACCCCGCCCGGCCTCGCCGACGGCAGCGCCGAGGTGCGCCGCGTCGCCATTGCCAGCGCCGTCGCCGGCGCGCCGTTCAGCGGCACCAAGGAGCCCGTGAAGCTCGGCGCCGTCCACCACTACCCGTTCAACTCGCCCTGCGCGGACGCCCTGCGCACCGCCCGCCCGCAGGCCGTGCCCGGCGAGGAGGGCGGCCTGGTGCAGTCCACGCTCGCCGTGCCGATGGTCGCCCACGACACGGTGGTGGGCCTCGCGCAGTTCGCCCGCACCAAGGGCAGCGAGCCGTTCGGCGACCGGGACCGCGACCTCGCGGTGGAACTGGCCGCGCGGGCCGCCGTCTGCATCGACAACGCCCGCCTCTACCGGCGCGAGCACGAACGCGCGCTGATACTGCAGCGCTCCCTGCTCCCGCCCGGCGACCCCGAGGCCTCCGGACTCGACATCGCCTGCCGCTATCTGCCGGGCAACGCGGCCACCGGCCGGCCCAGTGAGGTCGGCGGCGACTGGTTCGACGTCATCGAACTGCCGGGCCACCGCACCGCGCTCGTCGTCGGCGACGTCATGGGCCGCGGCCTGCGCGCGGCCGTCGCGATGGGCGAACTGCGCACCGCCGTGCGCACCCTGGCCCAGCTCGACCTGGAACCCGCCGAAGTGCTCGCCCAGTTGGACGAGATCGCCCGCGGCCTCGGCGCCCCCGGCGGACCCTCGCAGGGCTTCGGCACCGCGGGCGGCGTCCGGCAGGCGACCCGTGCCGCCCGCCGCCCCCGCGAGGCCGACCTGTCCGAGGTCTACCTGGCGACCTGCGTGTACGCCGTGTACGACTCGGTGAGCAGGCGCTGCACCTTCGCCAACGCCGGTCATCTGCCGCCCGTCCTGGTCGAACCGGGCGAGCCCGCGCTGATGCTGGACGTGCCGCCCGGCATGCCGCTGGGCGTCGGCGGTGAGCCCTTCGAGGAGGTGGAGGTCGAACTGCCCGAGGGCGCCCTGCTCGCCCTCTACACGGACGGCCTGGTGGAAAGCCGCGACCACCCCCTCGACGAGGGCCTCCAGGCCTTCGTGGGCGCCCTGACGGACCGCTCCCACCCGTCGCCCGGCCGCCGCTCCCCGGCGACGGCGACCGCCGCCGACACCCGGCCGAACCTGGAGGACGTCTGCGACCACGTCCTCAACACCCTCGACACCCACCACGGCGAGGACGACATCGCCCTGCTGATGGCACGTGTACAGGGACTGCCCGCCGAGTCCGTCGGCGACTGGACCCTGCCCCGCGAGCCGCGCAGCGTGGGCCGCGCCCGCGAGTACGCCCGCGCGCAGCTGATCGGCTGGGACATGGAGCCCCTGGTCGACACCACCGAGCTGCTGGTCAGCGAGCTGGTCACCAACGCCCTGCGGTACGGCGAGGGCGAGATCAGACTCCGCCTGCTCCTCGACCGCACCCTGGTCTGCGAGGTCTGGGACTCCGGCCTGGTCCAGCCCCGCCGCCGGCGCGCCCGCGACACCGACGAGGGCGGCCGGGGCCTGCAGCTCGTCGGCCTGCTCAGCGCGGCCTGGGGCTCACGCCGTACGCCCCGGGGCAAGACGGTCTGGTTCGAACTCCCCCTGCCCGGCACGGACACCACCCTCACCGACCCGGCGGAGGCACTGCTGAGCCTGTTCTGACCGCACCGCCCGCGCACCGCTTCCCGCGGGCCGCAACCGGAACACCTGTTCCCCTCGTCCTCACGGTCACCACCGTCGGCGAGGGGAACACCGCGCGGCGTCGCGGGAGTTACGGAACGGACGGCCGACGAGGAAGACTCCGAACCGGCCCCTGCCGAGCGGAAACGGCGCGGCCCCCAACGCCGGTGGGCCGTCCGCACCACCCTCGCGGCGGTCCTCCTGCCGCTGGTGCCCCTCCGCGCCGCCGAGACCGCCCCGCGGACCAACCCGTCGGCGAACCGGGCGAACGGCACCCGCAACTCCTTCCGGCTCGGCCCCGCCTGGGGCGACGGGCGCGAGCGGGACGCCGACATCGCCGCGACCGCCCGCCGCCCCGACGGCACCGGCACCCGCGCCCGGTACGTCCACTCCGGCCCACTGGAGCACGACGGCAGCCCGTCGAACTCGGCCCACCCCGGCACGCGTTGGGCGATCGACTCCGTGCACCGGGAACTGCCCGGCGTCCGCGTGCAGGCCCGGCCCGGCGACGTCCTCGCCCCCGACCACCCCGCGGCACGGTGCCACGCCGCTCGTCGGCATCAGGACGCGTGTGGCTGCCGAAGTCCCTGGAGGAGCAGAGCGATCAGGCGTCGGGGGTCGTAGCGGGGGTCGTTGTCGCGCCCGATGCAGAGGTTGCCGATGCCGCGCATCAGCTCGTACGGCTGCGTACCGGGTCTGATGTCGCCGGCCTCGACCGCAGCCTCGAGCAGTTCGGCGCAGACGGGCAGCAGGCGGTCGAGGAAGTAGTCGTGCAGCGCGGCGAAGCGGTCGTTGTCGGACTGCAGGGCGTCGGCGAGTCCGTGCTTGGTGACGAGGAAGGCGACGAAGAGGTCGATCCACTCACGCAGCGCATCGAACGGGGAGTCGGCACTGGCCAGCAGGTTCGGGCCGGCCTCGGCGCATGCCTCGATCTGGTGGCGGTAGACGGCCGTGACGAGATCCGCCCGGGTCGGGAAGTGGCGGTAGATCGTGGCCATGCCGACGCCCGCCCGGGCTGCGATCTGGCGGATCGGCGCGTCGACGCCGGAGGTGACGAACACCTCGGCGGCGGCGGCGAGCACCGTCTCCCGGTTGCGCCGGGCGTCGGCCCGCTTGCCCGGGGGCGGCGACTTCCCCGCAGGGCTGTCGGTGGTCACCGCGTACTCCCTCCACACCGATTGACAAAGCGGAGCGGCGCTCCGGATACTAAGTGGAGCATCGCTCCGCTTCACTTTAGCGGAAGCGGCTGCCCTTGTCCGCCTTGCCCGTCGCCGGTCGCAGGAGACCGGCGGACGGCAGGTGCCACCGAAAGGGAACCCCATCGTGACCGCATCCACTGCCACCGACTCCGACGTCTTCGGCGCGCCCGCCCCGGTCCTCTCCTTCAGCCCCGTAGTCCTCTCGGTGCCCGGACGTCCCGTAGACCTCCAGGCACGTGTCTCCGCACCCGCGACCGGAACCGGACTCCCCGTCATCCTCCTCTCCCACGGTCACGGCTACTCCAACAACCTCTCCTCGCTCAACGGCTACGCGCCCCTCGCCAACCTCTGGGCCGCCCACGGATACGTCGTCATCCAGCCCACCCACCTCACCTCCAGGACACTGAGCCACCTGGTAGCCGACGCACCCGGCGCACCCGACTTCTGGCGATCCCGAGCCGAGGACATGACCCACGTCCTCGACCGGCTCGACACGATCGAGCGCACCGTGCCGCAGCTCGCCGGGCGGATCGACCCGACCAAGGTCGCCGTCGCCGGACACTCTCTCGGCGGTTTCACCGCCGCCCTCCTGCTGGGCGCCGGGCTCAACGACCCCGACACCGGGAACCCGGTGCACGTCACCGAGCCCCGGATCAAGGCCGGCGTGCTGCTTGCCGCGCCCGGCAGGGGTGGCGACGCCTTCAACGGGCCCATGGCCGAGCAGTGGCCGGTCATCGGCGCCGTCGACTTCTCCACCATGGCCGCACCCGCGCTGGTCGTCGCCGGTGACAAGGACGACTCCCGGCACTTCACGGACATCGGGCCGGATTGGCATGCCGACCCCTACACCCTCGCCCCCGGTCCCAAGAGCCTGCTCACCCTGTTCGACGCGGAGCACGGACTCGGCGGAATCGCGGGATACGACGCCGCCGAGACCACCGACGAGAACCCTCGGCGCGTCGCCGCTCTCGCCCGGCTCACCGCGGCCTACCTCCACACCGAGTTCCACCCCGGTGCCCGCACGTGGCAGGCCGCGTGCGAGGAACTGACCACCGGCCCCCACGCCGTGGGACGAGTCGAAGCGAAGTGAGCCCTCGCGGCCGCGTCCCCACCGGGCGGACGCGCCGTGACCGTGCTCAGGTGCGCCGCCGGATCCTGTTCCCCAGCCACACCAGCGGGTCGTACTTGCGGTCGACCGCCCGTTCCTTCAGCGGGATCAGCGCATTGTCGGTGATCCTGATGCCCTCGGGGCAGACCTCGGTGCAGCACTTGGTGATGTTGCAGTAGCCGAGGCCGTGTTCGTCCTGGGCGGCGCGCTTGCGGTCCAGGCCGCTCTCCTCGGCCGCGTCCAGCGGATGCATGTCCAGCTCGGCGACCCGCATCAGGAACCGCGGACCGGCGAACGCCTGCTTGTTCTCCTCGTGGTCGCGGACCACATGGCAGGTGTCCTGGCACAGGAAGCACTCGATGCACTTGCGGAACTCCTGCGAGCGGTCCACGTCCTCCTGCATCATCCGGTACTCGCCCGGACCGACCCCCTCCGGCGGCACGAAGGCCGGCACCTGCCGAGCCTTGGCGTAGTTGAAGCCGACGTCCGTCACCAGGTCGCGGATCACCGGGAAGGCCCGCAGCGGTGTCACGGTGATCGTCTCGTCCCGCTCGAACACCGACATGCGGGTCATGCACAGCAGCCGGGGGCGCCCGTTGATCTCCGCCGAGCACGAACCGCACTTGCCGGCCTTGCAGTTCCAGCGCACGGCGAGGTCGGGGGCCTGGGTGGCCTGGAGGCGGTGGATGATGTCGAGCACCACCTCGCCGTCGTTCACCTCGACGGCGAAGTCCTCCAGGCCGCCGCCCCGCACGTCCCCGCGCCACACCTTGAAGCGGGCCTCGTAGCTGCTCACTCGTACAGCTCCTCTTCGGCGAGGTACTTGACCAGCTCCTCCTTCTCGAAGAGGGCGAGCAGGTCCGGGCGGATGGGTTCGGTGGTCTCGCGGGTGAGGGCGATCCGGCCGCGCACCGGGTCGCCGTCCGTGAGCCCGTCGGCGGGATCGGCGAGCGCGCACAGCAGGTTGACGTTGCGCCAGGCGCGGTCCATCGCCGCGTGGTCCTCCCGGGTGTGGCCGCCGCGCGACTCGGTGCGCTCCAGCGCCGCCCGGGCCACGCACTCGCTGACCAGCAGCATGTTCCTGAGGTCCAGGGCGAGGTGCCAGCCCGGGTTGAACTGCCGGTGCCCCTCGACGCCGGCCCGCCGGGCCCGCGCCCGCAGCTCGGCCAGCTTCTCCAGGGCGCGCTCCATCTCGTGCTCGCGCCGGATGATGCCCACCAGGTCGTTCATCGTCTGCTGGAGTTCCTGGTGCAGGGTGTACGGGTTCTCCGGCGGCCCGTCGTCCGGCTCCTCGCTCTCCGCCGAGAACGGACGCAGCGCCTCCGCCGCGGCCGAGTCGACCTGCGCGTCGTCCACCCGGGGCCGCGCGGCCCCCGCCCCGCTCGCGTACTCGGCCGCGTGCCAGCCGGCCCGGCGCCCGAACACCAGCAGGTCGGACAGCGAGTTGCCGCCGAGCCGGTTGGAGCCGTGCATCCCGCCGGCCACCTCACCGGCCGCGAACAGTCCCGGCACGCCGCGCGCCGCCGCCGAGTCGGAGTCGACGGCGATGCCGCCCATCACGTAGTGGCAGGTCGGCCCGACCTCCATCGGCTCCGCCGTGATGTCGACGTCAGCCAGCTCCTTGAACTGGTGGTACATCGACGGCAGCCGCCGCTTGATCACCTCGGCCGGCATCCGCGTGGACACGTCGAGGAAGACCCCGCCGTGCGGGCTGCCGCGGCCCGCCTTCACCTCGGCGTTGATCGCGCGGGCCACCTCGTCGCGGGGGAGCAGCTCGGGCGGGCGCCGGTTGTGGTCCGGGTCGTCGTACCAGCGGTCGCCCTCCTCCTCGGACTCGGCGTACTTCTCCTTGAACACGTCCGGGATGTAGTCGAACATGAACCGCTTGCCCTCGGAGTTGCGCAGCACCCCGCCGTCGCCGCGCACCGACTCGGTGACGAGGATGCCCTTCACCGACGGCGGCCAGACCATGCCCGTCGGGTGGAACTGCACGAACTCCATGTTCAGCAGCGGCGCCCCGGCGAGCAGTGCCAGCGCGTGGCCGTCGCCGGTGTACTCCCACGAGTTCGACGTGACCTTGAACGACTTGCCGATGCCGCCGGTCGCGATCACCACGGCGGGCGCCTCCAGCACGAAGAACCGCCCGGACTCCCGCTCGTAGCCGAAGACCCCGCTCACCTGGTCGCCGTCCTTCAGCACGCGGGTGACCGTGCACTCCTGGAAGACCTTCAGCCGGGACTCGTAGTCCCCGGTCTCCCGGAAGTCCTCCTGCTGGAGCGCGACGATCTTCTGCTGGAGCGTGCGGATCAGCTCCAGACCGGTGCGGTCGCCGACGTGCGCGAGGCGCGGGTACTCGTGGCCGCCGAAGTTGCGCTGCGAGATCCGGCCGTCCTTCGTCCGGTCGAACAGCGCGCCCCAGGTCTCCAGCTCCCACACCCGCTGCGGTGCCTCCTGGGCGTGCAGCTCGGCCATCCGCCACTGGTTGAGGAACTTCCCGCCGCGCATGGTGTCGCGGAAGTGGACCTGCCAGTTGTCCCCGGCGTTGACGTTGCCCATCGCCGCCGCGATGCCGCCCTCGGCCATCACCGTGTGCGCCTTGCCGAACAGCGACTTGCAGATCACGGCCGTACGGGCGCCGCGCTCGCGCGCCTCGACGGCGGCGCGCAGTCCGGCGCCGCCCGCACCGACCACGACGACGTCCCATTCCTGCCGGTCGACCACGGGCATCAGTGAAGTCCCCACTCAGCTAGAAGAAGCGCGGATCGTCGAAGGCACCGGACGCGACGAGGTACACGTAGAGGTCGGCCAGGGCCACGCTGAGCAGCGACGCCCAGGCGAGCTGCATGTGCCGGGCGTTCAGCCGGCCCACCCACTGCCACATCCGGTAGCGCACCGGATGCTTCGAGAAGTGCTTCAGCTTCCCGCCGACGATGTGCCGGCAGGAGTGGCAGGAGAGGGTGTACGCCCAGATCAGCACGATGTTGACGAGGAAGACCAGCGTGCCGAGGCCCATGTGGCCCCACGCGTAGTGCTCGTCCCGGAAGGCGAGCACGGTGTCGTAGGTCAGGATGCCCGCCACCGGGAGGGCCGCGTAGAAGAAGTACCGGTGGATGTTCTGCAGGATCAGCGGGAAGCGGGTCTCCCCGGTGTACCTGCCGTGCGGTTCGGCCACCGCGCAGGCCGGCGGGGAGGCCCAGAAGCCCCGGTAGTAGGCCTTGCGGTAGTAGTAGCAGGTCAGGCGGAAGCCGAGCGGGAAGATCAGGATGATGATCGCCGGCGAGATGCCCCACCAGCTGCCGAAGAGGTCCCAGTTCGGTCCGGCCTTCATCGGTTCGCAGTTCTCCGCCAGGCACGGCGAGTAGAACGGCGAGACGTACGGCGCCGCGTAGTAGTCGGCGTTCGCGAAGGCCCGCCAGGTCGAGTAGACGACGAAGGCGAGCAGCCCGGCCGCGGTGGCGGCCGGGGCCAGCCACCAGCGGTCGGTCCGCAGGTGCGGGGCGCTGATCGCGGCGCGCGTAGCCGTTCGTACGCCGCCGCCTCGGCGATGGGGTTCTGTGGCGGGTGGTTCGGTACCTGTGGCCACGTGTCCACTCCGGAGGGGTCAGGGGGCGCGACGGTCGCGGGCGCCGAGACCCTCGTCGTCCGTGTCCACCCACAGCGACGGGTCGTACGGCGTGTCGGAGATGGTCACGAGATCGGGCCGCTTCTGCGGGGCCGTGCCGGCCGTGGCCGTCTCCCGCAGCAGCGCGACGCTCTCGCGCAGGTGGTTGGTGTCGGCGCGGACGCGGCGCATCTCCAGGCCGCCGCTGCCCATCTGCTTCTCCAGCCGTCCCACCGACCGGATCAGGTCGTCGAGGCAGCGCTGGACGGTTGTCAGTTCCTCGTGCACGGACATGACGTGACCTCACTTCCACGGGTCCTTCAGGCCCAAGGCGGCAACGGTCATGCGCCTGCGAGTGTTGCGCGTCACACCTTGCGCTGTGAAGGGATGTGCATCGATTGGCCGAGGAGTAGGGGTGCACCGGTGGGTGCGTTGCGCCGCACGAGTGGGCTTGCCGCCCGTGGCCGCCGTGTCGCCCCTAGTAGCCGAACCCTTTCCTCTTCAGTGGGCCGCATACATCGGATGAACTCCAAATACCACCAAAAGTGAGCGTAACGCCCGCTGCTTCCCGGAGGTAACCAGAGATGTCCCACGACGGCGTCGGCCCGCGCGCGGTCAAGCGCTCGGTCGCCTTCCTCACCGCGAGCGCCCTCGCGGTGCCCGCGCTGGCCGGCTGCGGCTCCGACGACCCCGCGGGCAAGCCCCTCGCCGCCGGGGACGTGGCACGCGCCGACCGGGCCCGGATCGCCGACGGGGGCACGCTCCGCTGGGCCGTGGACACCGTCCCGGACACCCTGAACACCTTCCAGTCGGACGCCGACGCCACCACCTCCCGGATCGCGCAGGCCGTACTGCCGTCGATGTACCGGACGGACAGCCGCGGCCGGCCGGTGCGCAACCCCGACTACCTGGAGTCCGCCGAGGTCGTCGAGACCGAGCCCAAGCAGGTCGTCCTGTACCGGCTGAACCAGCAGGCCGTCTGGAGCGACGGCCGCGAGATCGGCGCCGCCGACTTCGCCGCCCAGTGGCGCGCCCTGTCGGGCAAGGACACCGCCTACTGGACCGCCCGCAACGCCGGCTACGACCGCATCGAGAAGATCGAGCGGGGCAAGGGCGACCTGGAGGTCAAGGTCACTTTCAGCCGTCCCTACGCCGACTGGCGGTCCCTGTTCACCCCGCTGTACCCGAAGGAGGTCATGGGCACCCCGGACTCCTTCAACGACGGGGCCCGCAAGAAACTGAAGGTCACCGCCGGGCCCTTCCGGGTGAAGAAGGTCGACGGCAAGAAGGACGAGGTCACGCTCACCCGCAACGCCCGCTGGTGGGGCGACCCGGCCAAGCTCTCCACGATCGTGCTGCGCGCCGTGCCCCGCGACAAGCGGATCTCCGCGCTCAGCGCCGGCACCGTCGACCTCGCGGAGATCGACCCCGCGGCCGCCCGCCGCATCACCGTCGCCGCGCTCCCGCAGAGCGCGAGCAGCCCGCTGATGGGTCCGGGCGCCCGCCGGTCCGTCGCGGACGCCCTGCGCTCCTGGGCCATCGCCAACGGCTCCGACGAGGAGGCCGCCGACGAGGAGATCTCCGCACGCCAGAAGCTGCGCCGGAAGGCAGCCAAGTACGCCCGCCAGCAGAAGGCCCTCGCCGGCTTCGAGGTGCGCAGGTCGCTGGAACCCGCGTACACCCAGCTCGCCCTCAACGGCGCCGAGGGCCCCCTCGCCGACGAACGGGTGCGCCGTGCCGTGGCCCGCGCCCTGGACCGCCGGGACATCGCCGAGGCCGTCCTGAAGCCCCTCGGGCTGCCCGCCGAGCCGCTCGGCAGCCACCTGGCGCTGTCCGGCCAGGCCGCGTACGCCGACAACAGCGGCGCCCTCGGCCGGCAGGACACCGAGGAGGCCCGGGCGCTGCTCGCGGACGCCGGCTGGGTGCCGGGCGGGCCGGTGAAGAAGAAGGACGAGGCCAAGGACGAGGCGGAGAAGGCGGCGGGTCCTGAGGGCGAGGAGGACGACGGCTCCGGGCAGGACTCCGACGGGGACTCCGGGGACGAGTCGGAGGGCGGCGACGACGGTACGTACATCGTCGGCGAGGACGACGACGCCGCCGACGCCGACGCCGACGAGGCCGACGCCGACGACGACGGCGGGGACGAGGGAGACAGCGGGGACAGCGGGGACAGCGGGGACGAGGGAGACAGCGGGGACAGCGGGGACGACGACAAGGCGCCGCAGGACTCCGGCACCGGCAGCCGGCCGCTGCACCGGGGCAGCGCCCCCGGCGCCTACGCCCCCAAGGGCACCGCGGCTCCCGCGCGGGCCGAGGCCGCTCCTGTCGCCAAGGACGGCAAGGCGCTCGCCCTGCGCTTCGTCCTGCCCTCGGGGCCCGGCTCGGACACGCTGCGCACCGTGGCCGACCGGATCTCCCGGATGCTGGAGCGGATCGGCATCCGCACGGAGATCTCCAAGGTCGACGACGAGAGCTACTTCAAGGACCACATCGCCTCCGGCGCGTACGACCTCGCGCTGTACTCCTGGCCCGCGACCGCCTTTCCCGCCACCGACGCCCGACCCGTCTACGCCAAACCGGTCCCGGCCGCCGACGGCTCGCTGAACGTGGAGCAGAACTACACCCGCGTCGGCACCGACCAGGTCGACCAGCTCTTCGACCAGGCCGTCACCACGCTGGACGACTCCGAGCGCCGGGACCTGCTCCGCAAGGCCGACGCGCGCATCTGGGCGGCGGCCGGCTCCATCCCGCTCTACCAGCGCCCGCAGCTCACCGCGGCCCGCAAGGACCTGGCCAACGCGGGTGCGTTCGGCTTCCGCACCCCGGTGTACGAGGACATGGGCTTCCTGAAGAAGTCCGCGCAGGGGCCGACCGGGACCCCCGGCAGGAACTGACGCACCCGGCGCGGCAAACGGCAAGCGGCACACCCCGGGCGGGGTGTGCCGCTTGTGATGTCCGTCGGCCGGGCCGGGATCAGCCGTGCTTGGCGCGGCTGGCGGCGCGGGCCCGCTCGCGGGCGTCCAGGTTGACCTTGCGGATGCGGACGGCCTCCGGGGTCACCTCGACGCACTCGTCGTCGCGGCAGAACTCCAGGGACTGCTCCAGCGACAGCTTGCGCGGCGGCACGATCGACTCGGCCACGTCGGCCGTGGACGACCGCATGTTGGTGAGCTTCTTCTCCTTGGTGATGTTGACGTCCATGTCGTCGGAGCGGGAGTTCTCACCGACGATCATGCCCTCGTACACCTCGGTGCCGGGCTCGACGAACAGCACGCCGCGCTCCTGGAGGTTGGTCATCGCGAAGGCGGTGACCGCGCCGGAGCGGTCGGCGACCAGGGAGCCGTTGTTCCGGGTGGTGAGGGTGCCGAACCAGGGCTCGTGGCCCTCGTGGATGGAGTGGGCGATGCCGGTGCCGCGGGTCTGCGTCAGGAACTCGGTGCGGAAGCCGATCAGACCGCGGGAGGGCACCACGAACTCCATGCGCACCCAGCCCGAGCCGTGGTTGGACATGTTGTCCATGCGGCCCTTGCGGACGCCCATGAGCTGGGTGACGGCACCCATGTGCTCCTCGGGGACGTCGATGGTCATGCGCTCGACCGGCTCGTACACCTTGCCGTCGACTTCCTTGGTGACCACCTGCGGCTTGCCGACGGTGAGCTCGTAGCCCTCCCGGCGCATGGTCTCCACCAGGATGGCCAGCGCCAGCTCGCCGCGGCCCTGCACCTCCCAGGCGTCGGGGCGGTCGGTGTCCAGGACGCGCAGCGAGACGTTGCCGATGAGCTCGCGGTCGAGGCGGTCCTTGACCTGGCGGGCGGTGACCTTGCGGTCCTTGACGGCCGCCTTGGCGTCGGCGCCCTTGCCGGTGCCGCCACGGCCGACCAGCGGGGAGGTGTTGGTGCCGATGGTCATGGAGATCGCCGGCTCGTCCACCGTGATCAGCGGCAGCGGAACCGGGTTCTCCGGGTCGGCCAGGGTCTCGCCGATCATGATGTCCGGGATGCCGGCGACGGCGCAGATGTCACCCGGGCCGGCCTTCTCGGCGGGCTTGCGGGTGAGCGCCTCGGTCATCATCAGCTCGGAGATGCGGACGTTGGAGACCGAGCCGTCGCGCTTCATCCAGGCGACGGTCTGCCCCTTCTTCAGCTCGCCCTGGTGGACGCGCAGCAGGGCGATACGGCCGAGGAAGTTGTCCGCGTCGAGGTTGGTGACGTGGGCCTGGAGCGGGGCGCCCTCCTCGTAGGTGGGGGCCGGGATGTGCTCCAGGATCGTGGAGAAGAACGGCTCCAGCGAGTCGGAGTCGCCCGGGACCGTGCCGTCCTCCGGCTTGGTCAGGGAGGCGATGCCGTCGCGGCCGCAGGCGTAGACGATCGGGAACTCGATCTGCTCCTCGTCGGCGTCCAGGTCGAGGAAGAGGTCGTAGGTCTCGTTGACGACCTCGTCGATCCGGGAGTCCGGCCGGTCCGTCTTGTTGATGCACAGGATGATCGGCAGCCGCTGCTGGAGCGCCTTGCGGAGCACGAAGCGGGTCTGCGGCAGCGGCCCCTCGGAGGCGTCCACCAGCAGCACCACACCGTCGACCATCGACAGGCCGCGCTCGACCTCGCCGCCGAAGTCGGCGTGGCCGGGGGTGTCGATGATGTTGATCGTGATCGGGTCCCCGCCGTCCTTGGGGTGGTACTTCACCGCCGTGTTCTTGGCGAGGATCGTGATGCCCTTCTCACGCTCCAGGTCGTTCGAGTCCATCATGCGGTCGTCGACGGAGTCGAGCTGGTGGGCGGCGAAGGCGCCGGCCTGCTTGAGCATGCCGTCGACGATGGTGGTCTTGCCGTGGTCGACGTGGGCGACGATGGCGACGTTGCGGATGTCATGACGCGTAACAGACGGAGCCATAAAAGGCGTACTCCCGGGAGTGCTGAGGAATGCCCCGCACGAGCATCGGTGGTGTGCGGGCCCTGCCGGGCTGAACACGCCTCGGCCTCACCCCATGGTACGGGGCCGCCGCGAGGTCCGCCCTCGCGCGCCCGTCGGCACCCCGGTGCCGGGAGAGCCAGGAGTATCTGTTCGGATACCGGTGTAGGCGCCAACACGTTTCGGACATGTAAACAAAATGGTGACTGCATTTGTCCGATTCGCCGGAATGCATCCAGAGGTGTCAAGCGCGCGCAGATGTCAATCTTTGCAATTTTTGCTCAAAATATGGACGGTAGGGAGATCCCTATGTCTTCCGCCCTTGACGCGCGTTGACTCGTTTGGCGAAAGTTCCCCCAAACCACAGAACCTGCCGGTATCTGTGCTGCGCTCAACTCTCCAACCCCCCGGGGGACGAACAAGATGACCAGTCCAATCAAGGCCGAGGACTCCGGGTCCGCGGCTGTCTTGGACCCTGAGCTCGCAGCGACCACCGAGAACGAGGTCGCCAAGGGCGAGAAGCAGCCCGAGGGTCGTTCCCCCGGCCAGTTGATGTGGCAGCGCTTCAAACGCGACCGTACCGGAGTCGTTTCCGCGTGCGTAGTGATTTTCTTTTTCGCGGTCGCGGCGCTGGCTCCGCTCATCGCGAAGGTGTACGGCAAGAACCCCTACACGCTGTACGCCCAGGAGCCGGACTACCCGTTCCTCCTGGACGACTTCGCCATGCCCACCGGTGCCTTCGGTGGCATGTCGGGCGACTTCTGGTTCGGCGTGGAGCCCAAGCTCGGTCGTGACGTGTTCACGATGCTCCTGTACGGCATGCGCACCTCGCTGTACATGGCGGTCGTCGTCACGACGCTCTGCGTCGTCACCGGCGTGATCATCGGCATGGTGAGCGGCTTCTTCGGAGGCCGCGTGGACTACTGGCTGGGCCGGGTCACCGACTTCTTCCTGGCCTTCCCGAGCCAGCTCTTCTTCATCGCCTTCATGCCCGTCGTGACCGCGATGTTCGTCTCCCCCGCAGACGAGACCCCCACCTATCTGCGGGCCCTGGCGATCGTCCTGGTGATGTGGTTCCTGGGCTGGATGGGCCTCGCCCGTCTCGTGCGCAGCTCCGTGCTGTCGCTGGCGGACCGGGAGTTCGTGGAGGCGGCCAAGGTGTCCGGTGCCTCTCCCTGGCGCATCGTGCGCAAGGAGATCCTGCCGAACATCGTGACCCCGATCCTGGTGCAGGCCACCTACATCCTGCCCAGCACGATCCTCTCCATCGCCTTCCTCTCGTTCATCGGCGTCGGCTTCGTCGAACCGACACCGGACTGGGGCCGCATGTTCGCCATCGGCGCCGACGTGTACGAGCAGGACCCGATGTTCATGCTCTTCCCCGGCGCGGCGTTGGTGATCTTCGTGCTCGCGTTCAACCTTCTCGGCGACTCCGTCCGGGACGCATTCGACCCCAAGACCGGACGCTAACCGTCCATTGGTGGTGGGGGAGCTGCCGCCCCCGTGCCGGGCTTCCGGACCGTCAGGCAGCACTCGTGGACAACTATCGACAGGTAGGTGCATCGGCATCATGAAGCCCATCAGAACGCGCACTGCGCGCGCCATCGCCGTGGCCGTCGTGGCCGGCTCGCTGGCGCTCACCGGCTGCTCCGGCGGTAACGGCGGCGGCAGCAAGGGCAAGGACGACTCCAAGTCCCAGAAGGACGCCGCCGAGCAGCAGGATCCGGTCGCCTACGGTGACGCCGCCGCCTCCACCGGCCCGGCCGAGGAGATCGCCGGCGCCAAGTCCGGTGGCTTCATCAACGTCTACATGCAGTCGGACCTGACCCACATGGACCCGGGCCAGATCTACGTCTCCGACGCCGGCCAGTTCGCCAACCTGGTCCACCGCGGTCTGACGAACTTCCAGGAGGACGACGAGGGCAACCTGACCGTCGTCGGTGACATCGCCACCGACTCCGGCCAGTCGTCCGACGGCGGCAAGACCTGGACGTACAAGCTCAAGGACGGCATCAAGGACGAGGACGGCAACGAGATCACCTCGGCCGACGTCCGCCACACCATCGAGCGCCAGTACTCGAAGGTCATCTTCGACGGTCCGACCTACGTCCAGACCTGGCTGTCGGGCCCCGACTACCGCAAGGCGCTGCCGGACGGCCCCTACAAGGGCAAGCACCTGCCGGACTCCGTGCTGGAGACCCCGGACGACAAGACCGTCGTCTTCCACTTCGACCAGCCGCGCCCGGACCTCCCGCAGGCCCTGGCCATGGCCGGTTACGCCATCGTGCCCGAGAAGCAGGACACGAAGGAGAAGTACGACGACGCCCCGGCGGCGCTCGGCCCCTACAAGATAGCCGAGTACAAGTCGGGCAAGTCGATGAAGCTGGTCAAGAACGACCAGTGGGACCCGAAGACGGACTCGGTGCGCCACCAGTACGTCGACGGCTACAACTTCACCAGCACCATCGACCAGCCCAGCCAGACCAAGCGTCTGATCGCCGACCAGGGCGAGGCCAAGAACGCCATCCAGTTCACGGACTCGGTGGACCCGGCCCAGATGTCCACGGTCATCGGCAACGCGGAGACCAAGAAGCGCACCATCCAGGGCTACCAGCCCTACGTGTGGCAGCTGACCTTCAACCTCGACCGGCTGAAGGACAAGAAGATCCGCGACGCGATCACCTACGCCATCCCGAACCAGTCCATGGTCCAGGCGGACGGCGGTCGCTACGGCGGTGAGGTCGCCGGTGGTCTGCTCGCCCCGACCCTGCCGGACTTCGACCCGACGTACGACCCGTTCGGCAAGCTGAAGAAGCCCAACGGCGACCCGGAGAAGGCCAAGGCGCTGCTGAAGGAGGCCGGCTTCAAGGAGGGCACGAAGCTCACCTACGCCTACTCCAACACCCCGCGCGGCCAGGCCCAGATGGTCATCATCAAGGACGCGCTCAACAAGATCGGCTTCGACGTCCAGGCGAAGGAGATCGACCGGGCCAGCTTCTACGAGCAGGTCGGCAAGCTGAAGAACCCGTACGACCTGTACATGACCGGTTGGGGCCAGGACTGGCCGTCCGCCGGTACGGTCATCACCCCGGTCTACGACGGCACGCAGGTCCAGGACGGTGCGTCGAACTACTCGCACATCGACGACGCCCAGGTCAACGAGCTGATCGAGAAGGCTCTGACGCAGGAGCCGGAAGAGGCCGCCAAGACCTGGGAGCAGGCTCACCACCGCATCGTGGAGGAGATCAACCCGGCCGCTCCGGTCTACTACTCGAAGCAGATCCAGCTCTACGGGTCCAACATCGGTGGCGCCCGGTACAGCAACGAGTCGAGCTACATCGACATCAACGACCTGTACCTGAAGAAGCCGTAACCCGTCAGCTCGGCTGACCGCGGGGGTGTGCGCCAGGCGGAGCACACCCCCGCGGACGGTACCCCCTCCCTGCCGCCGCGTTTCGAAGAGAGCATCCACCCGCCATGCTTCAGTTCCTCATCCGCAGGCTGACCGGCGCCGTCGTCATCATGTTCCTGATCGGCGCCTTCACGTTCTTCCTGTTCTATACGATCCCCCAGGACTTCGCTGCGCTGTCCTGCGGCAAGAACTGCTCGCCGGAGAACCTCGCGGTGATCCGCGAGAACCTGGGCCTGGACAAGCCCATCACCACCCAGTTCTGGGAGTTCATGTCGGGCATCGTGGCCGGCCGTGACTTCCCGCAGGGGCACTGCTCCGCGCCGTGCCTGGGTGTCTCCTTCGACAGCGGCGACTTCGTCTGGGACTCCATCGTCGACCGCTTCCCGCTGACGCTGTCGCTGACCGTCGGCGGTCTGGTCATCTTCCTGACCCTGGGCCTCGGCTCGGGTCTGCTCGCCGCCTGGAAGCGCGGCACCATGATCGACAAGCTCGTCAGCGGTGCCTCGATCGTGCTCAGCTCGTTCCAGATCTACCTGCTCGGCCCGATCGTGCTCGGCATCCTGGTCTACAGCACCGGCCTCATGGAGAACCCCAAGTACCACCCCTTCACCGAGAACCCGGCCACCTGGGCGCTCGGCCTGCTCATCCCCTGGGCGGTGATGGCCACCATCTTCACCGCGCAGTACACGCGTATGTCGCGCTCGACCATGATCGAGCAGCTCCAGGAGGAGCACGTCCGCACGGCGCGCGCCAAGGGCATGTCCCAGCGGTACGTCTTCTTCCGCTACGCCTGGCGCGGCTCGCTCATCCCGATCGTCACCATCCTCGGCATCGACCTGAGCGCGCTGCTGGCCGGCGCCGTGGTCACCGAGTTCACCTTCGACCTGCCCGGCCTCGGCCGTCTCGCGGTCGAGTCCTCGGTGACGAAGGACCTGCCGCTGACGATGGGCATCATGCTGTTCGGGGCCTTCTTCATCCTGCTCCTGAACATCGTCGTCGACCTCGCGTACGCCTACATCGACCCGCGCGTGCGGCTCAGCTAGGAGAAACACCGTGACCACTCTGACCAAGACCGAAGGTGAGAAGGCCCCGACCGGGCCGGATTCCTTCCTCTCGGTCCGCGACCTGCGGGTGCGGTTCTCCACTGAGGACGGCATCGTCAAGGCGGTCGACGGGCTGTCCTTCGACGTCGAACGCGGCAAGACCCTCGGCATCGTGGGCGAGTCGGGCTCCGGCAAGTCCGTCACCAACCTGACGGTCCTCGGCCTGCACAACCCCAAGACCACCACCGTCGAGGGCGAGATCCTCCTCGACGGTCAGGAGCTGGTCACCGCCTCCGAGAAGGAGATGGAGAAGCTCCGCGGCAACAAGGTCGCGATGATCTTCCAGGACCCGCTGACGGCGCTCTCGCCGTACTACACGGTGGGCCGGCAGATCGCCGAGCCGTTCATGAAGCACACCGGCGCCTCCAAGAAGGAGGCCCGGGAACGGGCGATCGAGATGCTGACCAAGGTCGGCATCCCGCAGCCCAAGACCCGCGTGGACGACTACCCGCACCAGTTCTCCGGCGGTATGCGCCAGCGCGCCATGATCGCCATGGCGCTGGTCTGCGACCCCGACCTGCTGATCGCGGACGAGCCGACCACGGCCCTGGACGTGACGGTACAGGCGCAGATCCTGGACCTGCTCAAGGACCTCCAGCAGGAGTTCGGCTCCGCGATCGTCTTCATCACCCACGACCTCGGCGTCATCTCCGACATGGCCGACGACCTGCTGGTGATGTACTCGGGCCGGGCCGTGGAGCGCGGCAGCGTCCGCGAGGTGCTGCGCGAGCCCAAGCACCCCTACACCTGGGGCCTGCTCAGCTCGATGCCGCGCCTCGGCGGCGACACCTCCCAGGCCCTCAACCCGATCCCCGGATCCCCGCCCAGCCTGCTGAACCCGCCCTCCGGCTGCCCCTTCCACCCGCGCTGCGCCTTCACCGGCGAGGTGCAGGGCAGCCTGTGCAGCACCGAGCGTCCCGCGCTCGGCGAAGGCCGCGCCAGCGCGTGCCATCTGACGGCGGAGCAGAAGCAGACCATATTCATCGACACGATCCAGCCCCGGCTGCGCTAGGGAGAGATCCGAGACATGAGCGACAACCTCACCCTCCCCGCACAGCAGGGCTCCACCGGCGCGTCCACCGAGGCGCTGCTGACGGTGGAGGGCCTGACCAAACACTTCCCGATCTACGGCGGCTTCCCGATCAAACGGAAGGTCGGCGCCGTGCAGGCCGTCGACAACGTCGACCTGACCGTCGGCGTCGGCGAGAGCGTCGGCCTGGTGGGTGAGTCGGGCTGCGGCAAGTCGACCACGGGCCGGCTCATCACCCGGCTCCTGGAACCGACCGGCGGCAAGATCCTCTACGCGGGCCAGGACATCACGCACGCCAAGCGCAGGCAGCTGGCGCCGGTCCGGTCCGAGATCCAGATGATCTTCCAGGACCCGTACTCGTCGCTGAACCCGCGGCAGACCGTCGGCACGATCATCAAGTCGCCGATGGAGGTCAACGGGATCAACCCGGCGGGCGGCCGGGAGAAGAAGGTCCGCGAGCTGCTCGAGCTCGTCGGCCTCAACCCGGAGCACTACAACCGCTTCCCGCACGAGTTCTCCGGCGGCCAGCGCCAGCGCATCGGCGTCGCCCGCGCCCTGGCGCTCAACCCGAAGCTGATCGTCGCGGACGAGCCGGTCTCCGCGCTGGACGTGTCGATCCAGGCGCAGGTCGTCAACCTGCTGCAGAAGGTCCAGGAAGAGCTGGGCATCGCCTTCCTGTTCATCGCCCACGACCTGGCGGTGGTGCGGCACTTCTCGCAGCGCGTGGCCGTGATGTACCTCGGCAAGGTCGTCGAGGTCGGTGACCGGGACTCCATCTACAACCGGCCCCGGCACCCGTACACCCACGCGCTGCTGTCGGCCGTGCCCGAGGTGGCCATGGACGACGAGACGGAGAACCGGGAGCGCATCCGGCTCTACGGCGACGTCCCCTCGCCGATCATGCCGCCGTCCGGCTGCCGCTTCCGCACCCGCTGCTGGAAGGCGCAGGACAAGTGCGCGACCGAGGAGCCGCCGCTGGTGCAGATCTCCGGCAACCGTGAGGGCCACCTGACGGCCTGCCACTTCCCGGAGGAGCCGAGCACCGGGGCCCGTACCGAGGACATCGTCCTCGACCCGGCCCTGAAGGCCCTGGAGGACGTCGAGAAGGACTGACGCCCCGTCGTACGCAGCGGCTGCCGTCCGCCTCCCCGTGAGGCGGACGGCAGCCGTTCGTCGTCCGCGTGCCCCGTACGTACATATGGCTGGTGTCCGGCACGGACAGGTGCCGTGCGTGTGCGGGACGGATCTCTTGCGCCGATATTGGCGTCAGGGACCAGCGCACGTACGAGGAGGCACCCATGCGCGGAGCCATGCACGCCCGATGGGCCGCCTGTGCGGTGGCGGTCGCTCTCGCCGCGACCGCCTGCGGCGGCGGGAACGGCGGCGGCAGCGGCGACGCCGGTGCCGTGCTGAGCGCCTCCTGGGGCGACCCGCAGAACCCGCTGGAGCCGGCCAACACCAACGAGGTGCAGGGCGGCAAGGTCCTCGACATGATCTTCCGCGGGCTGAAGCGCTACGACCCGGAGACCGGCGAGGCGAAGGACATGCTCGCCGAGAGGATCGAGACCTCCGACTCGCGGAACTTCCGCATCACCGTCAAGGACGGCTGGACCTTCAGCAACGGCGAGAAGGTCACCGCCCGCTCCTTCGTGGACGCCTGGAACTACGGCGCGAGCCTGAGGAACAACCAGCGCAACTCCTACTTCTTCGGCTACATCGAGGGCTACGACAAGGTCCACCCCGAGGACGGCGGCAAGCAGACCGCCGACACCCTCTCCGGGCTGAAGGTCGTCGACGAGCGGACCTTCACCGTGAAGCTCACCCAGACCTTCTCGACCTTCCCCGACACCCTCGGCTACAACGCCTTCGCCCCGCTGCCCCGCGCCTTCTTCGACGACCACGACGCCTGGGTCAGGAAGCCCGTCGGCAACGGCCCGTACCGGGTCGAGTCCTACACCCGCGGCTCGCAGATGTCCCTGCGCACCTGGGAGGACTACCCCGGCGAGGACAAGGCGCAGAACGGAGGCGTGGACCTGAAGGTCTACACCGACAACAACACCGCCTACACCGACCTGATGGCCGGCAACCTCGACCTGGTGGACGACGTCCCGGCGGCCCAGCTGAAGAACGTGAAGAACGACCTCGGCGACCGCTACCTCAACACGCCCGCCGGCATCATCCAGACCCTCGCCTTCCCCTACTACGACGACGCCTGGAACAAACCCGGCACGGAGAAGGTCCGCAAGGGCCTGTCCATGGCGATCGACCGGAAGCAGATCACCGACACGATCTTCCAGAAGACCCGCACCCCCGCCACCGACTGGACCTCACCCGTCCTCGGCGAGGACGGCGGCTTCGCGGAGGGCCTGTGCGGCGAGGCCTGCGAGTACCGGCCCGACGAGGCGAAGAAGCTCATCGAGGAGGGCGGCGGCCTGCCCGGCGGCCGGGTGACGATCACCTTCAACGCGGACACCGGTTCGCACCGCGAATGGGTCAACGCCGTCTGCAACTCCATCAACAACGCGCTGGACAACGAGCGCGCCTGCACCGCCAACCCGGTCGGCACCTTCGCCGACTTCCGCAACCAGATCACCGGCCGGAAGATGGGCGGCCCGTTCCGCGCCGGCTGGCAGATGGACTACCCGCTCATCCAGAACTTCCTCCAGCCGCTCTACTACACCAACGCCTCCTCCAACGACGGCAAATGGTCCGACAAGGAGTTCGACCGCCTCGTCGACCGCGCCAACCAGGAGACCGACACCGCCGAGGCGATCAAGCTGTTCCAGCAGGCCGAGGAGGTCGTCCGGGACAGGATGGCCGCCATCCCGCTCTGGTACCAGAACGGCAGCGCCGGCTGGTCGGAACGGCTCTCCGACGTCAAGCTCAACCCGTTCAGCGTCCCCGTGTACGACCAGATCAAGGTGAGCTGATCCGCCATGGGACGCTATGTCGTCCGGCGTCTGCTCCAGATGATCCCGGTGTTCGTCGGGGCCACGCTGCTGATCTTCCTGATGGTCAACGTGATGGGCGACCCCATCGCCGGCCTGTGCGGGGAACGCCGCTGCGACCCGGCGACCGCCGCCCAGCTGAAGCGCGAGTTCGGCCTCGACAAACCGGTCTGGCAGCAATACCTGACGTACATGGGGAACGTCTTCACCGGCGACTTCGGCACGGCCTTCAACGGCCAGGAGGTCACCGAGCTGATGTCGACGGCGTTCCCCGTCACCATCCGCCTCACGCTGATCGCGATCCTCTTCGAGATCGTCATCGGCATCACCCTCGGCGTGGTCACCGGGCTGCGCCGGGGCCGCCCCGTGGACAGCGGCGTCCTGCTGCTCACCCTGGTCGTCATCTCCGTGCCCACCTTCGTCACCGGCCTGCTGCTCCAGCTGCTGCTCGGCGTGAAGTGGGGATGGATCCGGCCGTCGGTCTCCTCCGAGGCGCCCTTCGACGAGCTGATCCTGCCCGGCCTGGTGCTGGCCTCGGTGTCGCTGGCGTACGTCACCCGGCTGACCCGCACCTCCATCGCCGAGAACCGCCGCTCCGACTACGTCCGCACCGCCGTCGCCAAGGGCCTGCCCCGGCACCGGGTGGTCGTGCGGCACCTGCTGCGCAACTCGCTCATCCCGGTGGTCACGTTCATCGGCGCCGACATCGGCTTCCTCATGGGCGGCGCGATCGTCACCGAGCGGATCTTCAACATCCACGGCGTCGGCTACCAGCTCTACCAGGGTATTCTGCGGCAGAACACCCAGACGGTGGTCGGCTTCGTCACCGTGCTCGTGCTGGTCTTCCTGGTCGCCAACCTGGTCGTGGACCTCCTCTACGCCGTACTCGACCCGAGGATCCGCTATGCCTGACCAGCACCACGAACCCGAGCACGCCGTCGCGGGAACCGGGATGGGGGGCACCATGGACCTCGGCGTGGACGAGGCCGAGACCCTGGAGCGGCGGCCGACCGGCCCGGACGGCACCGGACCGCAGGGCAGACCGCGCTCGCTGTGGTCCGACGCCTGGCGCGACCTGCGCCGCAACCCCGTCTTCATCGTCTCCGGCCTGGTCATCCTCTTCCTGGTCCTCATCTCGCTGTGGCCCTCCGCGATCGCCTCCGGCAGCCCTCTCGCCTGCGACCTGTCCAAGGCCCAGCAAGGCTCCAGCGCCGGCCACCCCTTCGGCTTCGACGGCCAGGGCTGCGACGTCTACACCCGCACCGTCTACGGCGCCCGCACCTCCGTCGCGGTCGGCGTCCTCGCCACCCTCGGCGTCGCCGTCCTGGGCAGCGTCCTGGGCGCCCTGGCGGGCTACTTCGGCGGCATCTGGGACTCGGTCCTGTCCCGGATCACCGACGTCTTCTTCGCCATCCCCGTCGTCCTCGGCGGACTGGTGCTGCTGTCCGTCATCACCAGCAACACCGTCTGGCCGGTCATCGGGTTCATCGTGCTGCTCGGCTGGCCGCAGCTCTCCCGCATCGCCCGCGGCGCCGTCATCACCGCCAAGCAGAACGACTACGTGCAGGCCGCGCGGGCCCTCGGCGCCTCCCACTCCCGGCTGATGCTGCGGCACATCGCGCCCAACGCCGTCGCCCCCGTCATCGTCGTCGCGACCATCGCGCTCGGCACCTACATCGCCCTGGAGGCGACCCTGTCCTACCTCGGCGTCGGTCTGAAGCCGCCCAGCGTCTCCTGGGGCATCGACATCTCCGCGGCCTCCCCGTACATCCGCAACGCCCCGCACGCGCTGCTGTGGCCCTCCGGGGCCCTCGCGGTGACCGTGCTGGCGTTCATCATGCTCGGCGACGCGGTGCGCGACGCCCTCGACCCGAAGCTGAGGTGAGCCGCCGTGCTGCTCGAAGTCCGTGACCTGCACGTGGAGTTCCGCACCCGGGACGGGGTCGCGAAGGCCGTCAACGGCGTCAGCTACGGCGTCGACGCCAGCGAGACGCTGGCCGTGCTCGGCGAGTCCGGCTCCGGCAAGTCGGTGACCGCCCAGGCCGTCATGGGCATCCTCGACATGCCGCCCGGCCGCATCACCGGCGGCGAGGTCGTCTTCCGCGGGCGGGACCTGCTGCAGCTCAAGGAGGACGAACGCCGCAAGGTCCGCGGCGCCGAGATGGCGATGATCTTCCAGGACGCGTTGTCGTCCCTGAACCCCGTGCTCACCGTCGGCGACCAGCTCGGCGAGATGTTCACCGTGCACCGCGGGATGTCGCGCAAGGACGCGCGGGCCAAGGCAGTCGAGCTGATGGACCGGGTGCGCATCCCCGCCGCCCGGGAGCGCGTGAAGCAGTACCCGCACCAGTTCTCCGGCGGCATGCGCCAGCGCATCATGATCGCGATGGCGCTGGCCCTCGAACCGGCCCTGATCATCGCCGACGAACCGACCACCGCGCTCGACGTCACCGTCCAGGCACAGGTCATGGACCTGCTCGCGGACCTCCAGCGCGAGTACCACATGGGTCTGATCCTCATCACCCACGACCTGGGTGTGGTCGCCGACGTCGCCGACCGCATCGCCGTGATGTACGCGGGCCGCATCGTGGAGTCGGCCCCCGTGCACGACATCTACAAGGCCCCCGCCCACCCCTACACGCGCGGCCTGCTGGAGTCCATCCCCCGCCTGGACCTCAAGGGTCGGGAGCTGTACGCCATCAAGGGCCTGCCGCCCAACCTCACGCAGATCCCGCCGGGCTGCGCCTTCCACCCGCGCTGCCCGCTGGCCCGGGACGTCTGCCGCACCGACGAGCCCCCGCTGTACGAGGTCTCGGCGACCCGCGGGAGCGCCTGCCACTTCTGGAGGGAGTGCCTGGATGGCTGAGCCGATCCTCGAGGTCAGCGACCTGGTCAAGCACTACCCGCTCACGCAGGGCGTCGTGTTCCGCAAGCAGGTCGGCGCCGTGCGCGCGGTCGACGGGGTGGACTTCCGCCTCGGCCGGGGCGAGACGCTGGGCATCGTCGGCGAGTCCGGCTGCGGCAAGTCGACGGTCGCGAAGATGCTGGTCAACCTGGAGCGGCCGACGGCCGGTTCGATCCGCTACAAGGGCGAGGACATCACCCGGCTGTCGGGCCGGGCGCTCAAGGCGGTCCGCCGCAACATCCAGATGGTCTTCCAGGACCCGTACACCTCGCTCAACCCCCGGATGACGGTGGGCGACATCGTCGGGGAGCCGTTCGACATCCACCCGGAGGCGGCTCCCAAGGGCGACCGGCGCCGGAAGGTCCAGGAGCTGCTGGACGTCGTCGGCCTCAACCCGGAGTACGTCAACCGCTATCCGCACCAGTTCTCCGGCGGCCAGCGCCAGCGCATCGGCATCGCCCGCGGGCTGGCGCTGCGCCCGGAGGTGATCGTCGCCGACGAGCCGGTCTCGGCGCTGGACGTCTCGGTGCAGGCCCAGGTCATCAACCTGATGGACCGGCTGCAGAGCGAGTTCGACCTGTCCTACGTCTTCATCGCGCACGACCTGTCGATCGTGCGGCACATCTCCAACCGGGTCGCGGTGATGTACCTCGGCCGGATCGTGGAGACCGGCACCGACACCGAGATCTACGAGCACCCCACCCACCCGTACACCCAGGCGCTGCTGTCCGCCGTGCCCGTGCCGGACCCGGAGGCCAGGGAGCACCGCGAACGGATCATCCTCAGCGGCGACGTCCCGTCCCCGACGGACATCCCTTCCGGCTGCCGCTTCCGCACCCGCTGCTGGAAGGCGCAGGAGCGCTGCGCGCGGGAGGTGCCGGCGCTGGCGGTGCCCGCCTGGTTCCGTACGGAGGGCGGCCCGGCGGCGCACGACTCGGCCTGTCACTTCGCGGCGGAGAAGCAGGTGGTCCCGGTGGAGCCACACGGCAGCGGGCCGGGGTGACATGGCGCACCCCGGCCCGCTCAACGGCACCCGCACGGCCGTACGCTGAACAGCCTCGCGTGTCCGTATATCGGTACCGCTTCCGTGAAGTTGCCTGTGTGTTAACGCACTTCGTCCCCGTTTGCCGGGGCGAGCGCCCGCTTGAGGAAGTCCAGCTGGAGGCGGAGCAGGTTCTCGGCGACCTCCTCCTGCGGGGTCATGTGCGTGACGCCGGACAGGGGCAGCACCTCGTGCGGCCGGCCCGCCGCCAGCAGCGCCGAGGACAGGCGCAGTGAGTGGGCGACCACCACGTTGTCGTCCGCCAGCCCGTGGATGATCATCATCGGGCGGTGCGGCTCGGCGGCGTCGACCAGGCCCGCGTCGTCGATCAGCGAGTTGCGGCGGTAGACCTCCGGCTGCTCGCCCGGGTGCCCGAGGTAGCGCTCCTGGTAGTGGGTGTCGTACAGGCGCAGGTCGGTGACCGGGGCGCCCACCACGGCCGCGTGGAAGACGTCCGGGCGGCGCAGCACCGCGAGGGCCGCGAGGTAACCGCCGAAGGACCAGCCCCGTACGGCGACCCGGCTCAGGTCGAGCGGGAAGTCGGCGGCGAGCGCCCGGAGCGCGTCGACCTGGTCCTGGACGACGGTCGCGGCCACGTCGTCCTTGATGGACTTCTCCCAGGCGGGGGAGCGGCCCGGTGTGCCGCGGCCGTCCGCGACGATCACGGCGAAGCCCTGGTCGGCGAACCACTGCGAGGTCAGATGGGCGTTGTGGGTGGCCACCACCCGCTGTCCGTGCGGGCCACCGTAGGGGTCCATGAGGACCGGCAGGAGGGTGTCACCGGCGTAGTCCCGAGGCATAAGCACGGCGCACGGGATTCGGCGTGCGCCCCCCTGTGTCAGGGTCACGCGGGGGGACATACCGGGGTGTTCGGCGTACGACGGGACAGTCGCCGTCGGTTTCCCGTCACGCAGGATCCGCACCCGCGCACCCGGCACGTCCGGCGTCGCCGAGACGAGCACGGTCACCCCCGCCGCCCGGACCGCCGAGTGCACGCCGGGCTCCTGCGAGACGCGCTCCACGCCCAGCTCGTTCACCCGGTACACGTGCACCTCACCGGTCTCCGGCGCGGCCGCCTCCTCGCCCGCCGACGCCGAGACCAGCACGTCGTCGTCGGAGACGTCGAGCACCGCCCGGATGTGCAACTGCGGGCCGGTCAGCGGGCGTTCACCCACGGCGAGTCGTCGTGCGCCGGCCTCGTCCGCGATCCGCACCAGCTGCCCGGAAGGGCTCCAGCACGGAACCCCGGGGAAAAGTTCAAGCCAACTTGGATCTTCGTCGGCGTGCACCATCCGGGTCTGCCCGGAGTCCGGGTCCACGGCCAGGATCAGCTGACTGCGCTGGTCGCGCGCCTGGACGAGCAACAGCGGGGCACCCGCCGCTGACCAGTGCACACGCGCGAGATAGGGGTAGCGGGCACGGTCCCAGGAGACCTCCATGCGCTCCCCGTCCAGCCCGATCACGAACAGCCGTACGTCCGCGTTCGCGGTCCCCGCCGCCGGGTAGCGGACGCGGCTCGGCTCACGGTCCGGGTGGGCCGGATCGGAGATCCACCACCGCTCCACCGGCGTGTCGTCCACGCGCGCCACCAGCAGCCGGTCCGACTCCGGAGACCACCAGAAACCCCGCGAACGCCCCATCTCCTCGGCCGCGACGAACTCGGCCAGGCCGTAGGTGACGTCCTCCGCCTCCGGCGTCGCGAGCGCGCGGTCCTCCGCGCCCTCCGCGCCGACCACCCGCAGCGCACCGCGCGCCACATAGGCGATGTGCCGCCCGTCGGGCGACGGCCGGGGGTCGATCACCGGCCCCGGCGCGGGCAGTTCACGCGCCGTCCCGGCCCGCAGCTCGGCCGTGAAGAGCCGCCCCGACAAGGCGAAGGACGCCAACTCCACGGCCGTGTCGGTGGCGTAGCCGACGATGCCGGCACCACCCTCCCGGCTCCGTTCGCGCCGCGCGCGCTCCTGCGCGGAGAGCTGCTCGGAGGCGCCGCCCAGGAGGGTGTGCGGGTCGGCGGCCACGCGCTCCCCGCCCCCCTCCGTATCGAGGACCCACAGCGAATTCGCCCGGTCCGTACCGGAAGTGGAGCGCAGGAACACGACGCGCGAGCCGTCGGGCGCCACGGTGAACGAACGCGGCGCGCCGAGCGTGAAGCGCTGGGTGCGGGCGTGCCGTCGGGGGAAGGAGTCAGCCTCGGTCGTCATGCCCTGACCATATTGGCCATGCGCCCCCTTGTGCGGCCGTGCGCCGATCGATGCGCACGTACGGAAAGTTATGATCGTTAGCGCATAGTGGGTATGAACCTGCTGGCCGCTGTGTGAATTTATCTGCCCCCATATTCCTACCCCCCCGCGTCCTGGGATCCTTGGAGGTGAGCCGCCGTGGCACTCTCGATTTCGGCGGTGGTGCTGCTGGCGATCATCGTCTTCCTGCTGATCAAGAAGTCAGGACTGAAAGCAGGGCACGCCGTGGTGTGCATGCTGCTCGGCTTCTACCTCGCCTCCTCGACGATGGCGCCCACGATCAGCGAGCTGACGAGCAACATCGCGGGGATGATCGGCAGCATAAACTTCTGATCACGCGCCCGGCCGCCCGGCCGGGACGGTGCCGTGGGCCCCGGCGACGGGGCCTCGTAGGGTGATCCCATGACGGACATGCCCGACCGGCGTCTGCTGCTGGTGCACGCTCACCCGGACGACGAGTCGATCAACAACGGCGCGACGATGGCCCGGTACGCCGCCGAGGGTGCGCACGTGACGCTGGTCACCTGCACCCTGGGTGAGCGCGGCGAGGTCATCCCGCCGGAGCTCGGTCACCTGAGCGGGGCAGCACTCGGCGGGCACCGGCTCGCCGAGCTGAAGGACGCCATGGGTGCGCTCGGCGTCGCGGACTTCCGGCTGCTCGGCGGCGCCGGACGGTACTGCGACTCCGGCATGATGGGGCTGCCCGACAACGACGACCCCGCCTGCTTCTGGCGGGCCGACGTCGACCAGGCCGCCGGACTGCTCGCCGAGGTGATCCGCGAGGTGCGCCCGCACGTCCTCGTCACCTACGACGACAACGGCGGCTACGGCCACCCCGACCACATCCAGGCGCACCGCGTCGCCATGCGCGCCGTGGAACTCGCCGCCGGCACCGGCTGGGACATCCCCAAGGTCTACTGGAACCGGGTGCCCCGCTCCGTCGCCGACGCGTCCTTCGCGCGCCTGCACGCCGACCTGCCCGGCCTGCCCTTCGAGCGGGCCGCCACCGTCGACGACGTACCGGGCGTCGTCCCCGACGAGCAGGTCACCACCGCGATCGACGGCACCGCGCACGCCGCCGCCAAGGCCGCCGCGATGCGCGCCCACGCCACCCAGATCACCGTGGCCGAGCCGTACTTCGTGCTCTCCAACGCACTCGCCCAGCCCCTCTTCACCACCGAGTACTACGAGCTGGTGCGCGGCGAACGTCCCGAAGAGCGCGAGAACGACCTGTTCGCCGGGCTCGTCCCCGGGGAGGCGTCATGAGCGGCGACCGGACACCCCTGATGGCGCAGCCGCTGCGTGCGCCCTCCGCCGGACGGATCGCCGCCTTCCTGGGACTGTTCGTGCTCGGTGCCGTCGTGGGCGTGGCGGGCGCGCTGGTGCAGCCCGCCTGGTTCCCCGGCGGGCTGCTGCTCGCCCTCGCCGGTGAGGCCGGACTGTGCCTCGGGGCGTCCCGCGCCCTGGGCAGCCGGGCCGGGGCCGCGTCGGCGGCCGGCGGCTGGATGCTCGTCGTCGTCCTGCTCACGGCCAGCCGTCCGGAGGGCGACTTCTTCTTCGCCGCCGGCGGCGGTTCCTACCTCTTCCTGCTCGGCGGCATCGCCGTCGCTGTGATCTGCGCCACCCTCGTTCCAGGGCGGCAACCGGACGGCCGTCCCGCCCGACTTGGCAAGTGACGTACCACTTCGCCGTGTCATGGGCGTGGGGGTCCCGTGTGGGTTTCGCCTGCGGTCCTGGGATAAGGGCCGTATGCGGCCAGTAAGGTGGTGCGCGCCGCCGAGCCTCCCCCGCACTCTCGGCTCCGTTCCGAGTTGGGGGACCCCTACCGTGAGGTCGTGACGGGCGGCGGAGCCAACCGGGAGAACCTGCCTTGAGTCGTGAAACTGACACTCCGTCCTCCGGGCCCAACGGGCACGGCGGAGCCGCCTACCCGTCGGGCACCCCGCCCTACGGCATCCCGGCGGTTCCGGACGAGGGCACGGGCGCGGGCCGGCCGGCCACGCGGCCGGAGGACCGCAAGACCGAGACCACGCTGACGACCCGCATCCGGATCAACATCCCCGGATCGCGGCCCATTCCGCCGGTCGTCGTGCGCAAGCCGGTCACCGACGCGGAGAGCAAGGACGCCACCGACGGCGAAGCGCCGGCCCCCGCTCCCGCGCCGTCCGCCGACGCGGCCCGGCCCGCCGCACCGCCGGCCCGCCCCGCACCGCAGCCGGCCGAGGACAAGCCGGCCAGCGACTGGTTCGCGCCGCGCAAGTCGGGCGCGGGCAAGGGCGGTCAGGGCGGCGCCTCCGGCAACGGAGCGAGCGCGTCCGGCGGTTCCGGCACGGGCGGCGGGACCCAGGGAGGCTCCGCACCCGCAGGAGCCCCCGGCGCCGCGTCTCCCGGTGCCCGTCCCGGTGCCGGGCGCCCGGGCGGTGTGGTCGGCTCCATGAGCGCGCCGGGCGGCGCCCGTCCCGGCGCCGCGAAGGGCCCCGGCGCCACCGGGCCCACCGGCGGGCCGGTCGCCCCGGGACACGGCGGCGGCACCGGCTCCTTCGACGTCACCGAGGCGCTGGCGGGCGGCGCCCGTCCCGGCACGGGGCACGGCGGCGAGCCGCGCCGCGACGATCCGCCGTACTTCCCGGACGAGGCGCCCGGCGGCCACAACGGACAGCGTCCCGCGGCCGGACCGGGCGGTGGGCCCGGCTACGGCGGTCAGGGCCACCCCGGCGGCTCGCAGGCCCCGGCGGGCCCGACCGGCGGTCCCGTCACCGGCGACGGCCCGATGACCCCGCCGGGCGGTCCCGGCGCGCCGTCCGCGGCGGGCGCCGCGATCTTCGCCGAGCCGGGCCGGCCCGGCGGTGCCGGCAACCCCGGCGGCGGACTGAGCGACGACACCGCCGTCCTCACCCCGCAGAAGCCCGCCGAACCGGGCACCCCGGGCTACGGCCCCCGCCACGACAACGTCTCCGGGCACACCGTCACCAGCGGCATCCCGGTCGTCCCGCCGGGCCCGTCCTTCGGCGCGGGCGGCGCACCCTCGGACGGCCCCCTGCCGCACACGCCGCCCAAGCTGCCCGAACCGGTCTCCCCGCCCCCGGCCGGCTCCTCGAAGCCGGCGAAGAAGAAGGGGCGCAACAAGCTGGTCCTGCTCTGCGGCTGCGTGGTCTTCCTCGGCGGCGTGGCCTACGGCGCGGGCCTGCTGATGAACCACTCCGACGTGCCCAAGGGCACCGCCGTGCTCGGCGTCGAGATCGGCGGCGGCACCCGCGACGAGGCC
>NZ_VCNP01000026.1 GCF_006782915.1 Streptomyces calvus | reverse complement strand
CGGCCGGCTCCTCGAAGCCGGCGAAGAAGAAGGGGCGCAACAAGCTGGTCCTGCTCTGCGGCTGCGTGGTCTTCCTCGGCGGCGTGGCCTACGGCGCGGGCCTGCTGATGAACCACTCCGACGTGCCCAAGGGCCCCGCCGTGCTCGGCGTCGAGATCGGCGGCGGCACCCGCGACGAGGCCGTGAAGAAGCTGGACGCCGCCCTCGGCGACCGGCTGGACAAGCCGCTGAAGCTGTCCGTCGACGGCAGGACCGTCGAGCTGCAGCCGGACAACGCGGGCCTGCAGCTGGACACCGACGCCACCGTCGCCGCGGCCGCCACCAGCGACTACAACCCGGTCTCCGTGATCGGCTCCCTCATCGGCAACCACCGCGTCGTCGACCCGGTCATGCCCGTCGACGAGGAGAAGCTGCACGCCGCCCTGGAGGGCGCCGCCGGCGGCTCCGGCTCGGTGACGGAGGGCTCCATCAGGTTCGAGTCCGGCAAGGCCGTCCCGGTGTACCCGAAGGGCGGCGAGGGCATCGACATCGCCCGGGCCACCGACGTGGTGACCGAGGCGTACCGCACCCAGGTCGAGACCGGCGCCTCCGCCACGGTGAACGTCCCGACGGCCCAGCAGCAGCCGAAGGTGACCAAGGCCGAGGTCGACCGGATGATGAAGGAGTTCGCCGAGCCGGCGATGTCCGACATCGTGACCGTGCAGACCGACGCGGCGCACTCGATCCAGATGAGCCCCGAGAAGTCGCTGTGGAAGTTCCTCAGGGTGGACGCCGTCAACGGCAAGCTCGTCGACAAGCCCGACCTGAACGCCCTGAAGGAGCTGTACGGTCAGACGTTCGACGGCGTGCTCATCACCCGGGGCAACGGCAAGAAGACCCCGGTCACCCCGCAGGACGTCTACGTCGCCCTGCGCCAGGCGCTCACCAGCACGACCGAGCGCGTCGCGGTGATCGAGACCGACCCCAGCTGACCCGACGCACGACGAGGGGCGCCCGGCACGGCACCGGGCGCCCCTCGTCGTGCCGTGGCCGGCAGGCCTTAGGGTCTGTCGTTTGGATCAGGTCGGCTGGGAGACGCAGCGCTTCTCAGCCCACCCGAGCCCCGCGAAACCGACATGATCCAAACGGCAGGCCCTAGTTGAGCAGGGCCAGCGCCGCCCGGGCCTGTTCCCGGATGCGTTCCGCGGCCGGCTCGTCCACCGCCGCCACCACCTCGGCGTACGCCCGCAGCTCCCGCGCGCCCTCCCGGAACTCGCCGAGCTGCACCAGCAGTTGCGCCCGCTCGTGGCGCAGCCGGGCCGGATGCGAAGGGAGCAGCAGGGACAGGTCCACGGCCCGCAGCGCCACACCGGAGTGCTCGGGGCGGGCCGCCGCCCACGCCCGGATGTTGTTCAGGATGCGCAGCACCACGTCGAGCGGGTCGGCGGGCGTCAGCATCGACGCGTCCAGCGGCGCCCCCGTCGCCCCGGCGACCAGCAGCTCCGCGTCGGCGCCCGTCAGCACCCGGCCCCCGTCGAAGGGATCGGCCAGCACCTGTTCGCCCGCCTCGCCGAAGCCGACGACGAAGTGCCCCGGCAGCGCCACCCCGTACACCGGCGCACCGGCCCGCCGGGCCACCTCCAGCCACACCACCGACAGCAGGATCGGCAGGCCGCGCCGCCGCCGCAGCACCTCGTGCAGCAGTGAGGACTCCAGCCGCCGGTAGTCGTCCGGGGTGCCGTGGAAGCCGTACCGCTCGCCCAGCAGCGCGCGCAGCGCCAGCGCCCAGTCCCGGGGCCTGCCGGGCCGGTAGGGCAGCTCGCCGGCCAGCCGGTCCAGTTCCACCTGCGCGCCGTCCATGGCGGCCTCGTCCAGCGTGCCGTCCGCCTCCGCGGCCAGCAGCAGGCACAGCGCCGACAGGTCGGGCCGCTCGCAGCGGGCCTCCTCGGCGAACCGCCGGCGCAGCTCCGCGGAACGCTCGGGGGACGGTGGGCGAGGGGTGCGCATACTCCGTTCGTGCCCGCTCACGGCGTTCCGCCACCCGTCGGAGCAGACGATTCCGGTGCGCGGTAGTGGTGGTACGCGTGGTGCGCGGCGAAGCCCATGCCGCCGTACAGCTCCCGCGCTGCCGCGTTCTCCTCCTCGACCTGGAGCCAGGCCGCCGAGGCACCCTCGTCCAGTGCCCGCCGGGCCAGCGCGGCCATCACGGCGGTCGCGAGCCCCCGCCGCCGCAGCGCCGGGTCGACCTCGACCGCCGCGAAGCCGGCCCACCGCCCGTCCACGACACACCGTCCGATGGCGGCCGGCGCCTCCTCGCCCGGCACCGTGGCGAACCACACCGAGGGCCCGCTGCCCAGCACCCTCAGCGCCACCTCGCTCACGCCCTTGCGCCGGTAGCGCGCCAGCCATGCCTCGTCGGCCTCCCGGGACAGCACCACCCCGGACGGCTCCGCGCCCAGGTCGGCGACCGGCGCCAGCGGGCCCACCCACAGCTCCGCGGTCACCTCCCGCACCCAGCCCCGCCGCTCCAGTTCCGCGCACAGCAGCTCCTGCGTCCCCTCGGCGCCGGTCGCGGTCTGCACGTAGGCGGGCAGCCCCCGCGCGGCGTACCAGCGGCACACGGCCGTCAGCGCCTCGTCCAGCGGCATTCCCGGGTCGCCGAGCGGCAGCACCGAGTTGGCGCGCCGGGTGAAGCCCGCCCGCCGCCCGGCCGCCGTCCCCGGCGGACACGCCCCGGGCTCCTCCCCGGCCGCCGCCCGCAGCTCCCACTCGCCCAGCCGCTCGCTCTCCACCGGCTGCCACGCCCGCGCGGCGACCCGCGCCAGCTCCTCGTAGGCGGCGACGGGGCCGCGCCGACGCGCCGGCGCGGCGGGCACGGTCTTCCCGGCGACCAGCGCGGACTCGGCGACGAGGACGCTCTCACCGTTCTTCCTTGTGATCCGCAGCACACCGTTGTCCCATGATGTGAGAACGCCGACCGTGTCGGTGAACTTCTCGCCCCGGTCGGCCTCACCGGTCAAGCTGCGCACGGAAACCCGTTTTCCCACGTCAGCGGGGGTGATACGGACCTCAAGGCGCCCGGCGGCAGAGATTTCCACAGGTCAGTTCACCCCTCGTGTTCGGATCATGCCCAAGAACGGAGATACTAGGGGCGGGCATCGACGACGCCGCGCTCCCGCGCGCCAGGCGGCGGAGCCTGAGGAGGCCCGCCAGCGCCCTATCGAGGAGGAACGACAGCGTGACCTACGTCATCGCGCAGCCTTGTGTCGACGTGAAGGACAAGGCGTGCATCGAGGAGTGCCCGGTCGACTGCATCTACGAGGGCCAGCGGTCCTTGTACATCCACCCGGACGAATGCGTCGACTGTGGTGCCTGTGAGCCGGTCTGCCCGGTCGAGGCGATCTTCTACGAGGACGACACTCCGGAGGAGTGGAAGGACTACTACAAGGCGAACGTCGAGTTCTTCGACGAGCTCGGCTCGCCCGGCGGCGCCAGCAAGCTCGGGCTGATCGAGCGCGATCACCCCTTCATCGCCGCGCTGCCGCCGCAGGCGTAAAACAGCACCGTCGGCGGTCCACGCACCGACGCGCCGCCCCGGTCCCGTACGGCCCGCTCGCCGTACGGGACCGAGGTGTTTGCCGTACCAGAAAGTGAGCCCGAACCCGTGTCCGCAGTCTCCGACCGGCTGCCCACCTTCCCCTGGGACAAGCTGGAGCCCTACAAGAAGACGGCCGCCGCGCACCCCGACGGCATCGTCGACCTGTCGGTCGGCACGCCCGTCGACCCGGTCCCCGAGCCGATCCAGAAGGCCCTGATCGCCGCGGCGGACTCCCCGGGCTATCCCACGGTCTGGGGCACCCCGGAACTGCGTGACGCGCTCACGCGCTGGGTGGAGCGCCGGCTCGGCGCCCGCGAGGTGACCCACCGCCACGTCCTGCCGGTCGTCGGTTCCAAGGAACTGGTCGCCTGGCTGCCCACGCAGCTCGGCCTCGGCCCCGGCGACCGGGTCGCCCACCCGCGCCTGGCCTACCCGACGTACGAGGTCGGCGCCCGGCTCGCCCGCGCCGACCACGAGGCCTACGACGACCCGACCGAGCTGGACCCGACGAACCTGAAGCTGCTCTGGCTGAACTCCCCGTCCAACCCGACGGGCCGGGTGCTGTCCAAGGAGGAGCTGACGAGGATCGTCGCCTGGGCCCGCGAGCACGGCGTCCTGGTCCTCTCCGACGAGTGCTACATCGAGCTGGGCTGGGAGGCCGACCCGGTCTCGGTGCTGCACCCCGACGTCAACGGCGGCTCGTACGACGGCATCGTCTCGGTCCACTCGCTGTCCAAGCGCTCCAACCTGGCCGGCTACCGCGCCGCCTTCCTCGCCGGTGACCCGGCGGTGCTCCAGCCGCTGCTGGAGATCCGCAAGCACGGCGGGATGATGACGTCCGCGCCGACGCAGGCGGCCGTGGTGGCGGCCCTGGCCGACGACGAGCACGTGCGGGTCCAGCGCGAGCGGTACGCGGCCCGCCGCACCGCCCTGCGCGAGGCGCTCCTCGGCCACGGCTTCCGCATCGAGCACAGCGAGGCCAGCCTCTACCTGTGGGCCACGCGCGACGAGTCCTGCTGGGACACCGTCGCCCACCTGGCCGAACGCGGCATCCTCGTCGCCCCCGGCGACTTCTACGGCCCGGCGGGCGGCAGCTTCGTCCGCGTGGCCCTGACGGCCACGGACGAGCGCGTCCGGGCGGCGGTGTCCCGCCTCGCCGGCTGACGGCCCCGGGGCCGAGGCGGTGGACGGTGTGAAAACGCCGGGGCCCGGGGAACGTCCCCGGGCCCCGGCGTCGCCGAACCTCACGCGAGCGGGAGCCCCTTCGCCGGCAGCGTCTTCGCCGACGACAGGCCGCCCTTCGTCAGGGACTCGGTCGGCAGCTGCTTCACCACCGGGTCGGCCTTCTTGAGGGTCCGGGCGGCGGTCGGAGCCACCTCGTGCGTGTTGCCCGCAGCCTTGGTGACGTCCCGCGCCACGTCGTCCACGGTGTTGCCGGCCGCCTGGTCCAGGGCGGTCAGTCCGCCGACGTTCGGGGCGGCCGGCAGCTCCGGAGCCGCACTGGCGGATCCGGCCGCACCGACCCCGGCGGCCGCTCCCGCAGCGACGAGCAGCGCGGCACGGGCGATCCGACGGGTCAGGGGGAGGGACATGGTGCTCCTTCGACGGGAGAGAACGGTGAGTGTCCGGCCGGCCCGGAGACGATCCACCGGTCGGTGACCGCCGGGCTCGGACGCAGTGACTACCGCTCGACCGCCGGGAAGGTTGCGGCGCGACGACGTAAAGAGTTGGCAATGCGTCGCATTATCGGCCGCGGACGACGCCCCTCGGGGGAGCCCTCGTACTGCTGAGCGGACTACCGCGTGGTGGTGATCCGGACCGCGCCCGCGCCGTCGCCCGCGGAGCCCTTGCCGTCGGTCGTGCGCCACTGGCTGTCGGTGTTCCCCGCGGTCCACTCCCGGCCCGCGTACGACACGTGCTTTATGTGCAGCGCGGAGGCGTTGGCCACCGCCCAGTGGGCCAGCTGCCAGCCGCGGGCCCCGGCGTCGGCGCCCTCGCCGCCGGCCACCGGGAGCGTCACCGTCCGACCGTCGGAACCGTCGGAACCGTCGGAACCGGCCTCGGCCCGCGCGGACGGCGAGGCGGCCGCGTCGCCCACCTCGGCACCCGCAGGCTCCAGCAGGTCCCGCCCGAAGTCCCGCACCAGTGCGGCCCGCACCGCGTCGGCACCCGCCGCCCGGGTCGCCGCCGGACGGCCCTCACAGGTCAGCGTCGCCGCCGAGCGCCCGGTGAGCGCGGCGGCCAGCAGGGCCGCGTCCGGCTCGTGCTTGGCGTACGCCTGCGGGAAGCCGCTGCGCTGCACCTTCTGCGCGGCGACCGTGAGCGGCAGCCGGGTGTAGCCGGGCACCTCCTCCAGGTGCTCGTAGAACTTCTCCGCCGCGTACGCCGGGTCCATGATCTCCTTCGGCGTGCCCCAGCCCTGCGAGGGCCGCTGCTGGAACAGGCCGAGCGAGTCGCGGTCGCCGTAGTCGATGTTCCGCAGCGCGGACTCCTGCAGCGCGGTCGCCAGCGCGATCGTCACCGCCCGTTCGGGCAGGTCGCGCGCGGTGCCGACGGCGGTGATCGTCGCGGCGTTCACCGCCTGCTCGGGCGTGAACTCGTACCTCGCCCCGTCCCCCTTGCCGGACACGACCAGGCAGCCCGGGCCGCTCCTGCCCCCGGTGACGTACTGCACCACGAGGTACCCGGCGACCGCGAGCAGGACCACGAGGGACGCCCCGAAGCGGAAGAGGCGGCCACGACGCTTGGAAGGAAGGGACGGCTCTGGCACGCGTACAAGGTACTGGAGAGTACGCAGGGGCGTGAGACCGGTGTGGACAGTGGGCCGCCGCCCGGCGCGCTAGGGTCGACGGCATGGCCGACACCCCGCTTGACCTCACGTTGGATGCCGCGCGCCTGACCGCGCAGCTCGTCGACTTCCCGTCCGAGAGCGGCAGCGAGAAGCCGCTCGCGGACGCGATCGAGACCGCCCTGCGCGCGCTGCCGCACCTGACGGTCGACCGGTACGGCAACAACGTCGTCGCCCGGACGGAACTGGGGCGCCCGGAGCGCGTGATCCTGGCCGGCCACATCGACACCGTCCCGATCGCGGACAACGTCCCCTCCCGGCTCGACGACGACGGCACGCTGTGGGGCTGCGGCACCTGCGACATGAAGTCGGGCGTCGCCGTCCAGCTGCGCATCGCCGCGACCGTCCCGGCCCCCAACCGCGACCTGACCTTCGTCTTCTACGAGAACGAGGAGGTCGCCGCCGACCTCAACGGCCTGAAGCACGTCGTCGAGGCGCACCCCGAGTGGCTGGAGGGCGACTTCGCGGTGCTGCTCGAACCGTCCGACGGCCAGGTGGAGGGCGGCTGCCAGGGCACGCTGCGGGTGCTGCTGAGGACCACCGGCGAGCGCGCCCACTCGGCGCGCGGCTGGATGGGCTCCAACGCGATCCACGCCGCCGCGCCGATCCTCGCCCGCCTGGCCGCCTACGAGCCCCGCCACCCGGTGATCGACGGTCTGGAGTACCGGGAGGGCCTGAACGCGGTCGGCATCTCCGGAGGAGTGGCGGGCAACGTCATCCCCGACGAGTGCGTGGTCACCGTGAACTTCCGCTACGCCCCCGACCGCAGCGAGGAGGAGGCCCTGGCCCACGTCCGTGAGGTCTTCGCGGACTGCGGGGTCGCGGAGTTCGTCGTCGACGACCACAGCGGCGGGGCGATGCCCGGCCTGTCCCACCCGGCCGCGGCCGCCTTCATCGAGGCGGTGGGCGGCACACCGCAGCCCAAGTACGGCTGGACGGACGTCTCCCGCTTCTCGTCCCTGGGCATCCCGGCGGTCAACTACGGCCCCGGCAACCCCCATCTGGCGCACAAGCGGGACGAGCGCGTGGACACCGCGAAGGTCCTCGCCGGCGAGGAGCGGCTGCGGTCCTGGCTGACGGCGTGAGCCGGGCGGCGTTCCGGGACGTTTGGGACGCTGTCGCGCGGACATGCTGACGTCCCCCGGACGTAACCCGCGTAGATCTACGCTGAGGTGGAACGACCCGCAAACGGAGGGAGCGCACATGGCTACCGGCAACCCCCAGGGGAAGCAGCAGCCGCCGGAGGAGAAGCGGCTGGGCCCGGTCCTCCGCAGGCGGGGTCAGGTGCAGGCGAGCACGACCGACCAGCGGCTGCTGGACGAGCGGGCTCCCACGGACTGGGTCCACACCGACCCCTGGCGGGTGCTGCGCATCCAGTCGGAGTTCATCGAGGGCTTCGGCACCCTGGCCGAACTCCCGCCCGCCATCAGCGTGTTCGGCTCGGCGCGCACTCCGGCGGACTCCGTGGAGTACGAGGCGGGTGTCCGTCTGGGCCGCGGCCTGGTCGAGGCGGGCTTCGCGGTGATCACCGGCGGTGGCCCGGGGGCCATGGAGGCGGCCAACAAGGGTGCCTGCGAGGCCAACGGCATCTCGGTCGGCCTGGGCATCGAACTGCCCTTCGAGCAGGGGTTGAATCCCTATGTCGACATCGGCCTGAACTTCCGCTACTTCTTCGTCCGCAAGATGATGTTCGTCAAGTACGCCCAGGGCTTCGTGGTCCTGCCCGGCGGCCTCGGCACCCTCGACGAACTCTTCGAGGCGCTCACCCTCGTCCAGACCCAGAAGGTCACCCGCTTCCCCATCGTCCTGTTCGGCACGGACTACTGGGGCGGCCTGGTGGACTGGCTCCGCCACACGGTGATCGCCGAGGGCAAGGCGTCGGAGAAGGACCTGCTGCTGTTCCACGTCACGGACGACGTGGACGAGGCGGTCGCCCTGGTCTCGAAGGAGGCGGGCCGCTAGCGGGCTCTCCGCCCGCCGGGCCGGGGTGGCGAAGGGATCGGGTCCCGGGGGGCGCAGGCCCCCGGGAGCGGCACGGCGGGGCCGCAGCCCGGTGTCAGGCCAGACCCCTCCGTGCCACCGCCGGCTCCCGGTCGCCCGCGATGGACGACACCATGTCCAGCACCTGCCGTGTCTCCGCGACCTCGTGCACCCGGTACACCTGGGCCCCCAGCCACGCCGACACCGCCGTCGTCGCCAGCGTCCCCAGCACCCGCTCCTTGACCGGCCGGTCCAGCGTCTCCCCGACGAAGTCCTTGTTCGACAGCGACACCAGCACCGGCCACCCCGTGGCGACCATCTCGTCCAGCCGCCGCGTCGCCTCCAGGCTGTGCCGGGTGTTCTTGCCGAAGTCGTGCCCGGGGTCGATCAGCACCGACTCCCTCGGCACGCCCAGCTCCACCGCCCGCTCGGCCAGACCCACGGTCACGTCGAGGATGTCCGCCATCACGTCGTCGTACGTCACCCGGTGCGGACGGGTCCGCGGCTCGGCACCGCCCGCGTGCGTGCACACCAGCCCGGCGCCGTACCGCGCGGCGACCTCCGCGAGCCGCGGATCGACCCCGCCCCAGGCGTCGTTCAGCAGGTCCGCGCCCGCCTCGCACACCGCCTCGCCGACCTCGTGCCGCCAGGTGTCCACGCTGATCACCACGTCCGGGAAACGCCGCCGCACCTCGGCGACGAAGCCGACCGTGCGCCGCGCCTCCTCCTCGGCCGTGACCTCCTCGCCCGGCCCGGCCTTCACCCCGCCGATGTCGATGATCGCCGCGCCCTCCGCCACCGCCTGCTCCACCCGGGCGAGCGCCGGCTCGTCGCGGAACGTGGCGCCCTGGTCGTAGAAGGAGTCCGGGGTCCGGTTCACGATCGCCATGATCACCCGCTCGTGCGGTGCGAATTCCCGCCTGCCCAGCCTGAGCATCCCCTGTGACCTCTCCTCGTACGTCCCGTCCCGGCCGCCCGCGCAACCGCCCGGCGGCCCCGACTGTCAGACTCGCATGGCACGATCGGAGCCACACACCCGACTCCGACTCACATCCGACTCGACACATCCGACCGTGGGGGCCCCGGCGATGGTTATGTTCCTGTTCCTGGTCGTCGCGCTCGCCGTCGTGGTCGCCGCGGTGACCCTCGCCGTGGTGGGCGGCGGCGACCGCGGCCCGCTGCCCGAGGCCGCCCCCGAGCACCTGTGGGACAGCCTGCCCCCGGACCGCCCGGTCGGCCGCGCCGACGTGGACGGCCTGCGCTTCCCGCTCGCCGTCCGCGGCTACCGCATGGCCGACGTCGACGACGCCCTCGGCCGCCTCGGCGCCGAACTCGCCGAGCGCGACGCCCGGATCGCCGACCTGGAGTCCGCGCTGGCCGGCGCCCGCGCCGCCGCGCCCCCCGTCCCCACGGACGAGCCCGCACCGCGCCAGGAGGACGAGCAGCAGTGAGCGCAGCACAGCCCGGCGACGACGGCGCGCCGCGCTGCCCGTGGGCCCTGTCCACCCCGGACTACGTGACGTACCACGACGAGGAGTGGGGCCGCCCGGTCCACGGCGACGACGCCCTCTTCGAACGGCTCAGCCTGGAGGCGTTCCAGTCCGGGCTCTCCTGGATCACCATCCTGCGCCGCCGCCCCGGCTTCCGCGCCGCCTTCGCCGACTTCAAGATCGCCACCGTCGCGGAGTTCACAGACACCGACCGCGAACGCCTGCTCGCCGACACCGGCATCATCCGCAACCGCGCCAAGATCGACGCCACGCTCGCCAACGCCCGCGTGCTGGCCGGCTGGACGCCCGGCGACCTCGACGCCCTGATCTGGTCCCACGCTCCCGACCCGGCCGGCCGCCAGGCGCCGAAGACCCTTGCAGACGTGCCCGCGGTCACCGACGAGTCGACGGCGCTGTCCAAGGCGCTGAAGAAGCGCGGCCTGCGCTTCGTCGGCCCCACCACGGCGTACGCCCTGATGCAGGCCTGCGGGCTGGTCAACGACCACCTGGAGACCTGCGTGGCGCGCGGGCCCGCCGGCGCGGCGGCCGGGAGCCGGTGACGGGCGGCGCTCAGCGGCCCAGGTACTTCGGCTTCTCCTTGTTCACGAACGCCTGCACCGCGATCGCGTGGTCCTCGGAGGAGCCCGCCCGGGTCTGGAGCTCGTCCTCCTTCTCCAGCGCCTCCTCCAGCGAGTGGCTCAGCCCGAACGCCACCGACTCCTTCAGCGCCGCGTACGCCACCGTCGGCCCCTCGGCCAGCGCGCGCGCCACCTTCTCCGCCTCCGTGCGCAGCTCCGCCGCCGGCACCAGCCGGTTCGCGATGCCCAGCTCGTACGCCTCCTGCGCCGGGATGCTGCGCGGGAAGAGCAGCAGATCGGTGGCGCGCCCCGGACCGATCACGCGCGGCAGCGTCCAGGAGATGCCCGAGTCCGCGGTCAGCGCCACCCCGGCGAACGAGGTGTTGAACGCCGCCGTGTCCGCGACGATCCGGTAGTCCGCGGCCAGCGCGAAGCCGAACCCGGCGCCCGCCGCGACCCCGTTCACCGCCGCGACCACCGGCTTCGCCGCGCCGGCGATCGCCTTCACGATCGGGTTGTAGTGCTCGCGCACGGTGCTCATGGTCTGCCCGGAACCGCTCGCCCGGTCGGCGGCCAGCAGCCCGATGTGCTCCTTGAGGTCCTGCCCGACGCAGAACGCCCTGTCCCCGGCCGCGGTCAGCAGCACCGCGCGCACGGCGTCGTCGTCCGCGGCGGACCGGACCGCGTCCCGGAGGGCGACCTTCGCCGCGACGTTCAGCGCGTTCATCGCCTCGGGGCGGTTCAGCGTGATCGTCGCGAGTCCGTCGCTCACCTCGTAGAGCACGGTGTCGGCCATGGCGTATCCCTCCGTGTGGCGGCTGCGGACGTACCGGCGGGTACGTCCTCGTCTGCAGGACAGCATGACGGAGATCACCGGCCGCGGACCGCGACCGGCGTGTGACCTGCGTCAAACAATCGCCGTCCGATTCCGGCCCACGGATGTGTGCGCGGCGGCGCAGTATCGCAGTCACATCGCCGAATTGAGTGGTTTTGCTCGCGCGCGTTGCCCAAGCGATGCCGCCCGATGTTGGTCATCGGGTCCTGCGATGCGGGATAATGGCTTGGAAGCAATGTGTTCGATGCCGGTGGCGTGTGTCCTGCTTCGAGGACCGCAGGTGCCCTTCAGTGGGCCGTCGGCTAGACGGTTGAGCTGGGTTTCAGGAAGGGGAACGAGCATGGCGGCCATGAAGCCGCGGACGGGCGACGGCCCGCTCGAGGTGACCAAGGAGGGGCGGGGCATCGTCATGCGCGTTCCGCTCGAAGGCGGCGGTCGGCTCGTCGTCGAGCTGACCCCGGATGAGGCCGACGCGCTCGGCGACGCCCTCAAGAAGGTCGTCGGCTGACGCGCAAGCGACCATACCCCTTCACTCGCCCCGGTGCCGCACGCGGTGCCGGGGCGAGTGTTTGCGCGCACGGACCGCCGCACCTCACGTCCCGTCGCCGCCGCGCCTCACCGCTTGACGGCGCACAGCAGCCCGTCGCCCACCGGCAGCAGTGACGACACCAGCTCCGTGCTCTCCCGCACCGCCCGCACCAGCTCCCGCAGCCGCAGCACCTCGGTCGGCTGCGGCCCGGTGTCCACCGTGCGTCCGTTGGCGAAGAGGCCTTCGAAGGCGACCAGGCCTCCCGGGCGCAGCAGACGCAACGATTCGGCGAGATAGTCCTGGTACTCGAGCCGGTCGCCGTCGCAGAAGACCAGGTCGTACCCGGCGTCCGCGAGCCGCGGCAGGACGTCCAGCGCACGGCCCGGGATGAACCGGGCCCGGTTGCCGGCGAACCCGGCGTCCCGGAAGGCCTGGCGGGCGGACTGCTGGTGCTCCGGCTCCTGGTCGACGGTGGTCAGTACCCCGTCCGGCCGCATCCCGTGCAGCAGATGGATCCCGGAGACCCCGCAGCCGGTGCCGATCTCCGCGACCGCCTTGGCGTCCACACTGGCGGCGAGCAACCGCAGCGCCGCCCCCGTGCCGGGCGACACCGAGCGCAGCCCTGCCTCACGGGCCCGGTCACGGGCCCAGTGCAGCGCCTCGTCCTCGGCGACATAGGCGTCGGCGAACGCCCAGCTCGTCTGCCGGTTGGCGGTAATGACCCTCTCCCGTCCCCGTGGTTGCCTGGGCGTGACTGTATCCGCTGGCGTCGGGAACCCGCAGATGGGACCGGTCGTTTGAAGGGGTGGACACGTGGTGTGAGCCGTGACGGGGGGTAGGGAGTGGACGAGGACGCCCAGCAAGTGCTGACGCAGCCGTACGAGCCGTGGCAGCCCAGATCAAATTCTCGTAAAACCGCTTATCCGGAGCTAACGGGCGAGGTGGCTATGGTAGGGGCTCCACTGGACACCACCAGAGCCGATAGGGGAGGTGCGGCTGCGCCTGTGGATCGCGGAGGAGTGCTGCGGCGCTTCCTCGGATCGGCGGGCAGGCCGAAATCCGTGAACGACACCGCTGCTGACCACGACCACGCCGGCGACCCGGCCCAGACCGCGACCTTCTCCACCGACGCGGACGGGCAGGCGTGGACTCCGCCCAGCTGGGAGGAGATCGTCAGCATGCACAGCGGCCGGGTGTACCGGCTCGCCTACCGTCTCACCGGCAACCAGCACGACGCCGAGGACCTCACCCAGGAGGTCTTCGTCCGCGTCTTCCGCTCCCTGTCGACGTACACGCCGGGCACCTTCGAGGGCTGGCTGCACCGCATCACCACCAACCTCTTCCTGGACATGGTCCGCCGCAAGCAGCGCATCCGCTTCGACGCGCTCGGCGAGGACGCGGCCGAACGGCTGGCCAGCAAGGAGCCCACCCCGCAGCAGGTCTTCAACGACGCCCACTTCGACGCGGACGTCCAGCAGGCCCTGGACACCCTCGCCCCCGAGTTCCGCGCCGCCGTCGTCCTGTGCGACATCGAAGGCCTGTCGTACGAGGAGATCGCGGCCACCCTGGGCGTCAAGCTCGGCACCGTCCGGTCCCGGATCCACCGCGGCCGTTCGCAGCTGCGCAAGGCCCTCGCGCACCGCTCGCCCCAGGCGCGGGCGGAGCGCCGCTCCTTCGTGCCGCGTGTCGCCGCACTGGGAGGAGGGGGCGCGAGCGCGTGAGCGGTTCACTGCCGAAGTCTTCCGAGGGGCACCTCGCAGAGCAGCACCTGGGAGACCGACTCTCCGCCCTGGTGGACGGAGAGCTCGGTCATGACGCGCGTGAGCGCGTACTGGCGCACGTCGCCACCTGCGCCAAGTGCAAGGCGGAGGTGGACGCCCAGCGCCGCCTGAAGAACGTCTTCGCGGAGGCGGCCCCGCCGCCGCCCTCCGAGAGCTTCCTGGCCCGCCTCCAGGGGCTGCCGGCCGGGGGTGACCTCGGTGACGGCCCGCCGCTGGGCGGCGGACTGCCGGGTGGCTCCGGGCGGTTCGGTGGCGGCTCGGGGGTCTTCGGGACCCGGCGCGGCGAGCGCTTCGAGTTCGCCTACGCGCCGGTCCGCCGGCACGAGCCCACACACCCGGCGCCCACGCCGGGCGGCCGTGGCTTCCGCATCCACGACGTCGGCCGCCAGGAGACCGACCGTCCGTCCTCGCGCGGGCTGCGGTTCGCGTTCGTCGCCGCCGGAGCGGTGTCGCTGGCCGCGATCGCGCTCGGCGGGGTCGCGACCACGGTGCCGACCGACACCGAGACGCGCGGCGCGGGCAAGGGCAGCAACGTCACACCGATGCGCACGACGGGCGCGGGCGCGACGACCACGCCCGACTCCCAGCGGCGCCGCGGCGCGGGACCGCTGCTCGGGCAGCCGCAGGCCCAGAGCGTGCAGGCGAACACCCCGGCAGCCCCGACCACGGCCTCCGCGCCGCTGCTGCCCGGCGTGCCGCCGCCCGCCGAACGCCACCCCACGCTCGGCAAACCGGCGGCGGGCGGTGCCACGGCGCTCTCCCCGCTCATACGACCGCTCGGCTCGACACCGCCGCTCACCCTGACCGCCTGGGCCGAGTCCACCGGGCTCACGCAGCCCGGACTGCTCACCACCGCCACGACACCGGCCCCCACCCCCACGGCCACGTCCGGCACGGCCCGCTGACCCGGCCACTGCGCGCGGGCGCGCGAACCTGATTGAATCCAGGTGGCGCGCCCAGGCCCGCACAGCCGGGCGCCGAGCCAGGCACCGACGCACCGGCGCAGCGAAGCACCGGAGGCCGGAGCCGAGGAGCCTACGACCGTGCCGTGTCCAGCTGTGGGGAGAGCATGAACGAGGGGAAGCCGGGCCCATCGGGGGAGGAACCGACCGTGTGCCCGGAGGGGCCCGACGGGGACTTCGAACTGGCGCGTCCCGAGGCGGCGGGTGCCGTCGCCGTGGAGCACCACGAGGGCGACTACGAACTGGACCGCCCTCGAAGTCCCGAGCCCTCCGCCGCCGCCCCCGGGACGGCCCCCGGACCGGCCGGACCGCCCACCGTGCCCGCCCGCATCCCCGCCGACCCGGACGCTCCCGTCGGCGCCCGGGCCTCCGCCACCACCGGGCCGACCGCGGAGCCCGCCGCGCCCGCGCCGGTGCACTCTGCCGCTCCCGGTGACGCGACCACCGAACCGGATGCGCCTGCGCCGGCGCGCAACGCGGCTGCTTCCGTGCACGAGGGACCGGTCGCCGGTCCTTCCCAGACCGCGCCGACACCTACCGCTCCGCCCACACCTACCGCCCCGCCCACGGGGCCGCCCGCCGATCCCTCCGTGTCCGCGCCGGTGCAGGGCGGAGCAGCCATGGAGTCCGGCGTGCCCACCGGTCCGGTCCACACCGCCCCGGCCGCCGCGCCGCCCGCCGAGGTCGGTGCGCCCGTGGTGGCAAGTGGACCGCCCGGGGCCGGGGCCGAGCAGCCGAAGCCGTTGCACGATCCCGACCCGTACAGCACCCCGCCCTACGGCGAACCGGGCCCCTGGGCGCCCGCGCCGCCCGTGCAGCATCCGGCGGCCACGCCGGCGCACGGCATGGCGGTCCCGGCACCGCCCGTGACACCGGAGCCCGTCGCTCCCCACGCCGTTCCCGCCGCACCGCCCGCCCCCGCCCCCGCCCCTGTCCCCGTCCCGGCCGCCGCCCCCACCCAGGACGCCCCGGCCGCCGCCGACCCCTGGGGCCGCTACGACCCGTGGGCGGCCGCCGCGAACGCCCCGTTGCAGCAGGCCGACCCCGTCGCGGAGGACGAGAAGCTGCGGCGCCGGCGGGCCCGCCGCACGGTCGTCGGCGCCGCGCTGCTGCTCGCCCTCGTCTCCGGCGGCATCGGCGGTACGGTCGGCGTGTATCTGGAGCGCAACGGCGGCGTCGGCAGCGTCGAGCTGCCGCAGGCGAACAAGGAGGCGGCCGGGCGGGACCCGGACAGCGTCGCCGGAATCGCCGCGCAGGCCCTGCCCAGCGTCGTCACCCTGCACGTCAGCGGCGCCGGGGAGGCCGGCACCGGCACCGGATTCGTCCTCGACGAACGCGGCCACATCCTCACCAACAACCACGTCGTCGAACCCGCCGGGGACGACGGCGAGATCACCGTCACCTTCAACAGCGGCGACACCGCCGAGGCCACCGTGGTCGGCCGGGACAGCGGCTACGACCTCGCCGTCGTCAAGGTCAAGGGAGTCAACGGGCTCAGCCCGCTGCCCCTCGGCAACTCCGACAACGTGCGGGTCGGCGACCCCGTCGTCGCCATCGGCGCCCCCTTCGACCTGGCCGGCACCGTCACCTCCGGCATCATCAGCGCCAAGGAACGGCCCATCACCGCCGGCGGTGAGAAGGGCGACGGCAGCGACGTGTCGTACGTCGACGCCCTGCAGACCGACGCGCCCATCAACCCCGGCAACTCCGGAGGCCCCCTCCTCGACGCCGAGGCCCGGGTGATCGGCATCAACTCCGCCATCCGTTCCGCCGGCGGCGGCGCCGACCTCGACGGCGGCCAGGCCGGCTCCATAGGGCTCGGCTTCGCCATCCCGATCAACCAGGGCAAGCGCGTCGCCGAGGAACTGATCAACACCGGCAGGGCCGCCCACCCGGTGATCGGTATCACCCTCGACATGGACTACAGCGGCGACGGCGCGCGCGTCGCGGACAAGGGCGGCGACGGCGGCCCCGCGGTCGTCACCGGCGGCCCCGGAGCCAGGGCCGGGATCCGTTCCGGCGACGTCATCACGGAGGTCGACGGCCGACGTGTCCACTCCGGTGAGGAACTCATCGTCAAGATCCGCGCCCACCGCCCCGGCGACCGCCTGGAGCTGACGCTGGAACGGGACGGGACGGAGCGGAAGGTGTCCCTCGTCCTCGGCTCCTCGGACGGCGGCTGAGAGGTACGGAACGGCACGGGACGGCGAACTTCCGAAAAAAACCGCACACGTACACGCACCAGTGGCCCACGGGACAGTACCGGTCGTAGGGGCGGGCCGGGTACCGTGGACCCGGCCCGGACCACGGAAGACCACAGCCGCCACCGAGGGCCGAGGACCGAAGGCATCGCGAGGAGCTTCAGGTGTTCAATGACATAGGACCGCTCGAGCTGGTCACGCTCATCGTCCTCGCCGTGCTCGTCTTCGGTCCGGACAAGCTCCCCAAGGTCATCCAGGACGTCACACGCACGATCCGGAAGATCCGCGACTTCTCGGAGAGCGCCAAGCAGGACATCCGGCAGGAACTCGGCCCGGAGTTCAAGGACTTCGAGTTCGAGGACCTCAACCCCAAGACGTTCATCCGCAAGCAGCTGGACAACGACGACCTGGGGCTCAAGGAGATCCGCAACGGCTTCGACCTGAAGAAGGAGATGGCCGAGGTCACGGACGCCGTCCACGGCCGCGACAGCGACTCCGCCGCGCCGTCCTCCACCGGCCGTGTGGACATGACCAAAAAGCCGGAGACCCGGGCGGCGGACGAGCGCCCGCCCTTCGACGCGGACGCCACCTGAGCCCGGCCGGACACGGCCCGCAGCCTGGCGCACAGGGGCGTACACCCCGGCGCACGTGACGCGTTTCATACTCCGCACCGTGCCTCGCACGGCCTGATCCGTACCTCCGAGCGACCTAAGCGCCGGGCGGTTTCCCGGGCAGTGATGGCAGGGTGGCTATGCTGCCCAGTTGTTGTGCGGAACGGACGAGTACGCCCGAAGGGGGGCGGGCCGCCCGGTCCGACGAGAGCGAGGAGGCGTCCGGGTACATGGAGACGACGAGTCGGGCAGTCGCGCAGGCGCCGGCCGCGGAGGACGGACCACCCGTCCACTCCGCCCGGCCTGCGGTCGACGGCTACCTGCGCGCGCCCTTCCCGTGGTACGGCCTCGACGAGGCGTTCACGGGACCGCGCCGGCTGATGCAGGTCGGACTGGCGGCCGACGGGGCCGTCGAACACGGATCGCTCGGACACGGCGACGAGCCGTCGGTGCGCAGCGAGTACGCGGCCGGGACCGACCAGGACGCCAAGGAGAAGTTCGCGGTCGTGGTGACCGTGGCCGCCAACCCGGTGCGCCGCAGCGCCGACGGCACCGGTCTGCTGGAGGCCACCTCGGTCTCCTCCGCCGCCTGGCTCGCCGGCGTGGGGCTGCTGTCCTTCACCTGGCCCGGCCAGATGGACCACGCGCTGCGCGACGACTGGCTGGAGCAGCAGACGGAGACCGCCTGGGTCCTCGCCGACGACCTGGAGAGCCCGGACTGGTCGACGCTGTCGCTGCCCGTGGACGGCGTGCCGACGCCGTTCCACTACCGGGAGTCCGAATTCGGCTGGGTGCTCGCCGGCTCCACCCGGGCGGGCGTGCACGTGGGCGCGTACGGCCGGGGCATGAGCGCGTACGGTCTCGGTTTCGCCGTGGTCAAGGACATCGCGGCCTACCAGGACTGAGCCGCCCGCACGCCGACCGGCACCGCTGGGCGGCACGACCGGCACCGCCGGGCGGCACGACCGGTACTCCTGAGCGGAAACGCGGAGGGCGCCGTCCTCGCCGGACGGCGCCCTCCGCGCGTAACGCACCCCATGCCCTCGGAAACCGGTGGGCCCGCAGGCCCGGGGAGCCTTCAGGCCCTCAGAACTTGTTGCGCGGCGTGATGCCCAGGGACAGCCCCGCAAGCCCTCGCTGACGGCCGCCGAGCTTCCCGGCGATCGAACGCAGCGCGGCGCCCGCCGGGGAGTCCGGGTCGGACAGGACGACCGGCTTGCCCTCGTCGCCGCCCTCGCGCAGCCGCACGTCGATCGGGATCGCGCCGAGCACGGGGACGTTCGTACCGGTGGTGCGGGTCAGGCCGTCGGCGACCGTCTGGCCGCCGCCGGTGCCGAAGACGTCGACCATCTCGCCGCAGTGCGGGCAGGGCAGCCCGGACATGTTCTCGACCACGCCGACGATCTTCTGGTGCGTCTGCACGGCGATCGACCCGGCCCGCTCGGCCACCTCGGCCGCCGCCTGCTGGGGCGTGGTGACGACCAGGATCTCGGCGTTCGGCACCAGCTGCGCCACGGAGATCGCGATGTCGCCGGTGCCGGGCGGCAGGTCGAGCAGCAGCACGTCCAGGTCGCCCCAGTACACGTCCGCCAGGAACTGCTGGAGCGCGCGGTGCAGCATCGGGCCGCGCCACACCACCGGCGCGTTGCCCGGGGTGAACATGCCGATGGAGATGACCTTCACGCCGTTCGCCGACGGCGGCATGATCATGTTCTCGACCTGGGTGGGACGCCCGTCGGCGCCCAGCATGCGCGGCACCGAGTGGCCGTAGATGTCGGCGTCCACGACACCGACCTTCAGCCCGTCGGCCGCCATCGCCGCCGCCAGGTTCACCGTCACCGAGGACTTGCCGACGCCGCCCTTGCCGGAGGCGACCGCGTACACACGGGTCAGGCTGCCCGGCTTGGCGAACGGCACCTCGCGCTCGGTCTGGCCGCCGCGCAGCGCGTTCGCCAGCTCCTTGCGCTGCTCGTCGCTCATGACGTCCAGCGTCACGTCGACCCGGGTGACGCCCTCGACCCGCGCGACGGCGTCCGTCACGCGCTGCGTGATGGTGTCCCGCATGGGACAGCCGGAGACCGTCAGGTACACGGTGACCGCGACCGCCCCGTCCGCGCCGATCTCCACCGATTTGACCATGCCGAGTTCGGTGATCGGCCGGTTGATCTCGGGGTCGTTCACCGTCGCCAGTGCCTCGCGCACCGCGTCTTCCGTAGCCATAGAGACGATGGTACGGCGCCGGGTACACCCGCCGGTAAGTCCGTCAGTGGTCGTCTGCGTCACGTCCCGGCGGGTGTTCCGCCCGCATCGCCGGGAACGAGCCGTGGTGGTCCTTGTGTCCGTTCTGCCGTCCTTCCAGCTCCTTGATCACGTCCTGGAGCTCCGAGCGGATCCAGTCCCGCGTGGCCACCTCGCCGAGCCCGATGCGCAGGGCGGCGATCTCCCGGGTCAGGTACTCGGTGTCGGCGATCGACCGCTCGTTCTGCTTGCGGTCCTGCTCCAGGTTGACCCGGTCGCGGTCGTCCTGCCGGTTCTGCGCGAGCAGGATCAGCGGCGCCGCGTAGGAGGCCTGGAGGGACAGCGCCAGCGTCAGGAAGATGAACGGGTACTCGTCGAACCGCAGATCGCGCGGCGCGGACACGTTCCACAGCACCCACACGATGATGACGACCGTCATCCAGACCAGGAACCGGCCGGTGCCGATGAAGCGCGCGACCCGCTCCGACAACCGCCCGAAGGCGTCCGGGTCCCACTCGGGCAGGATCCGCCGCCGGGGAGGCCGCGGCTGGTCCAGCCGGGGCGCCCGCGGCCGGCCGGCGGCGGTGGCGCCGACCGGCTGGCGCTCGCGCGTGCCGTCGCGCTCAGGAGCCATCGGTCACCACCCCCTCGTCGAGGTGGAACTCGGTCTCCCGCCAGTCCTCCGGCAGCATGTGGTCCAGCACGTCGTCCACCGTCACCGCGCCCAGCAGCGAGCCCGCCTCGTCCACCACGGGCGCCGCGACCATGTCGTACGCGGCGAAGAACCCGGCGACCACCGGCAGTGCCGCGTCCGGGTCCAGGGGCTGCAGGTCGGCGTCCAGGATCGAGCCGACCAGGGTGTACGGCGGGTCGCGCAGCAGCCGCTGGAAGTGGACGGTGCCCAGGTACTTGCCGGTCGGCGTCTCCTCCGGCGGGCGGCAGACGTAGATCTGCGCGGCGTGCGCCGGGGAGAGGTCGGGTTCGCGGATCCGGGCGAGGGCGTCCGCGACCGTCGCGTCCGGCCGCAGCACGATCGGCTCGGTCGTCATCAGACCGCCCGCGGTGTGCTCCTCGTACGACATCAGGCGCCGCATGTCGGCCGCGTCGCCGGGCTGCATCAGGCTCAGCAGGCGCTCCTTGTCGGCCTCCGGCAGCTCGCCGAGCAGGTCGGCCGCGTCGTCGGGGTCCATGGCCTCCAGAACGTCCGCGGCGCGCTCCTCCTTCAGCTTGCCGAGGATCTCGATCTGGTCGTCCTCGGGCAGTTCCTCCAGCACGTCGGCGAGCCGGTCGTCGTCGAGGGCGGCGGCGACCTCCGCGCGACGCTTGGGGGAGAGGTGGTGCAGGACGTTGGCGAGGTCGGCGGGGCGCAGCTGCTCGAACGTGGCGAGCAGGTTCTCGGCGCCCTGCCCGTGCTCCTCCAGGGAGAAGCCGGTGACCGCGGACCACTCGACGGTCAGCGTCTCGCCCTTGCTGCGCCGGAACGCGCCGCCCTTCTTGCCCTTGCGCACGAAGACGCGGTCGATCTCCCACTCGCGGCGGGCCGGCAGCTGATGCACCGACAGGTCCAGGACGGTGACCTCCTCGCCGCTCTCCACGAGCGTGACCCGACGGTCCAGCAGCTCACCGAAAACGAGCCGCTCGGTGGGCCGCTGCTCGAAGCGCCGGACGTTGAGCACACCGGTGGTGATGACCTGGCCGGACTGCACGGCGGTCACGCGGTTCATGGGCAGGAAGATGCGGCGGCGGGTGGAGAGTTCCACCACCATGCCGAGCAGCCGGGGCGGGCGGCTGCCGACCCGCAGGACGACGACCAGGTCGCGCACACGGCCCACCTGGTCGCCGGCCGGGTCGAAGACGGCGACGCCGGAGACGTGGGAGACGAAGAACCGGGGGGCGCCCCCTGCCATGGCGGCGGCTCCTTTGCGTGCGGGAGTTTCGTGGCCGTGTACTGCCTGCTGCGTTTGTTTTCCGGATTGCCCGCTCGGGTGGGCTTCAGGCTAGCCCGTACCGATCGGCCGTGCCCTCGCGGCCGGTCCGGACGGACTGGCTCCGAGAGGCCTCCCCGACCCCGGTACCCTGCGGTACGCCGTTCAGGTCCCCCGTCAGAGAGGCAGCCCACCTGTGATTCCGATCTCCCAGGGCCGTTCCCGCCGGGCCGTGCTGGCCGGCGCCGTGTGCGCACTGCTCGCGACGGGGACGGCGCTCACGGGATGTGCCGAGGATCCGAACGAGGGGACGAACGGGGTCGGCAGGCTGCCCGCCGACAAGATCCAGGGCAGAGCGCAGCAGGCCGCCGGTTCGGTCGGCACGGTGCGGCTGCACGGCACCGTGGTGACCAGCGGACGCACGTACACGCTCGACATGCGGCTGAAGGAGAAGGGCGGCATCGGCTCGGTCACCACCAAGGGGGAGACGTTTCGTCTCCTGCGGATCGACGACGAGCTGTACCTCAAGGCCGGCGCCGGTTTCTGGGGTCACGGGGACGGCGAGGACGACGGCAGGGCGGACGCGGCGGCGGCCGCGAAGCTCGCCGAGAAGTACGTGAAGGTGCCCCAGGGCGATCCGTCGTACAAGAAGTTCATCGGCTTCACGGACAAGAACGTGCTCCTGGGAGGCCTGCTGACGCTGCACGGCAAGCTGGCCACGGACGGCCACCACGAGCAGTCGGGCCTGCGCACCATCCGGGTCACCGGCGACAAGGGCTCCGGCGGCACCCTGGACGTCTCGCTCGAGGGCAAGCCGTACCCGGTGCGCCTGGTGCGGGCCGGCGGGGCGGGCACGCTCACCTTCTCCGCGTGGGGCACCGACTTCCCCCTGGAGAAGCCGGCCGAGGACGAGACGCTGGACTACGGCGGCCAGCTCCCGACGTCCTAGGTGTGCCGCCCGGCCGGCTGGGACCGGGGCGTGCCGTGCCAGCGCCAGGTGGTGAGCCGCGGGTGCCCGGGCAGTTCGGCGCGTCCGGTGGCCCACAGCAGGGTGGGCCACGGGTCCGTGGTCGACGGGGCGTCCGGGAACAGCCGGGTGAGCACGCGCGAGCACAGACCGGCGGGCGGCTCCCAGCCGAGCCCGAGGCCTTCGGCCAGATCATGGGTGTGCACCAGGGTCTCCACGATCCCCATCGCGGCGAAGCCCTCGGGATCCGACGCCCCGAAGACGTGGTGGGCGCGAACCCGCGACGGCGTCGTCCGCACCATGGCGACCAGCAGCGCACCGCTCGCCTCCAGCACCTGCAACAGACCGGCGGGTCCCGCGGCGCGGTCCGCGTGCACGACGTTGGCGGGACCGCCGGGCCTGCGGCTGTGCCACACGAAGGGCACCTCGCCGTCCATCGGCGGGGTCTGGGGTCCGAGCTGGGCGGCATAGGCGAAGAGATCGTCGCTGAGGTGCTCGACGGTCTCCCAGCAGTCCCACTCCAGCGAGCCGGCCCTGCCGTCCCAGGCCGCCGGGGGCGCCTCCCGGAGCGTGGTGACGGCGAGTCGGACGGCGTGCTCGAGGTCGTCCGCGGTCACGGGCAGCGGCTCGGCAGGGGTTCGGGTCATGGCAGGGACCGTAGCGCGGGGGCCGGGAGGCGCACCCTCCAGGGACCGCTCAGGGACCGCTCAGGGGCCGCTCCGGGACCGCTCAGGCAGTGTCAGGAACCGGCTCGGAGCCCGGCGAACGTTTCCGGTCGCCGCACTAGCTCCGGTCCCGCCGCCGCTTCCGCTTGAACAGCAGCCGGGGCAGACCCGCCGGGGCCGGTCGCCGGGTGGTCACCGGGGTCGGCAGCGGCGCCTCGGCCAGCGAGCCGTCGGGCAGCGGCGCGGTCGCACCGGTCGGCTCCAGCCTGAGCAGCCGGCACTCGCGGGCCCAGCGCCCGGTCATCGCCTCGCCGTCGGGTGCGTTGAGCCGCTTGCCCTTCAGCTCGGCGACCGCCGCCGTCCACGCCTCGGTGTCCGGCGGCAGCTCCACCACGGTCGCGGCCCAGGAGACCAGCCGTCCGCCCTTGTCCTTGCTGCGTACCGTCACCTCGGCCGGCCCGCCGTCGGCCAGTCCCGGCAGCGGCTGCTCGCCGGGCCCGTCGCCGATCACGCACGCGGCTCCCTCGTGCCACACGTGCCACAGCGCACGGGCGGGCCCGCCGGGCCCCTTGACCCAGATGAGGCCGGACTTCTTCGTGGCCTCCTCGATGAGGGCCCGCTCGAGCAGCTCGCTTGTCATGCGTCCAGCCTATCCACGGGCGTCGTGCGCGGCGGGTGCGCTCAGAGCCAGCCGTTGCGCTTCAGGGTGCGGTGGATGCCCAGACAGATGGTCACCGTGACGGCCAGCACCAGCGGGTAGCCGTACTTCCAGCGCAGCTCGGGCATGTGGTCGAAGTTCATCCCGTACACGCCGCACACCATGGTCGGTACGGCGATGATCGCGGCCCACGAGGTGATCTTCCGCATGTCCTCGTTCTGTGCCACGGACGCCTGGGCGAGGTTGGCCTGGAGGATGGAGTTCAGCAGTTCGTCGAAGCCGATGACCTGCTCCTGCACCCGCGCCAGGTGGTCGGCCACGTCCCGGAAGTACTTCTGGATGTCCGGGTCGATCAGCCGCATCGGCCGCTCGCTCAGCAGCTGCATGGGCCGCAGCAGCGGCGACACGGCCCGCTTGAACTCCAGTACCTCGCGCTTGAGTTGGTAGATCCGCCCGGCGTCGGTGCCGCGCGGGGTGCCCTTGCGGCCGGGCGAGAACACCTCGGTCTCGACCTCGTCGATGTCGTCCTGCACCGCGTCGGCGACCGCGATGTAGCCGTCCACCACATGGTCGGCGATGGCGTGCAGCACGGCCGAGGGGCCCTTGGCCAGCAGCTCGGGGTCGTCCTGGAGGCGGTGCCGCAGGGCCCGCAGGGAGCCCTGGCCGCCGTGCCGCACGGTGATGAAGAAGTCCCGGCCGGTGAAGCACATCACCTCGCCGGTCTCGACGACCTCGCTGGTGGAGCTGAGCCGGTCGTGGTCGACGTAGTGGACGGTCTTGAAGACCGTGAACAGCGAGTCGTCGTAGCGCTCCAGCTTGGGCCGCTGGTGGGCCTGGACGGCGTCCTCCACGGCCAGCGGGTGCAGCCCGAACTCCTGGGCGATTCCGGCGAATTCGGCTTCGGTCGGCTCGTGCAGGCCGATCCACACGAAGCCGCCGTCGCGCCGCACCAGCCGCATCGCCTCCTGAGGGCTGAGCTGACCCTCGTTCTGCAGGCGCCGGCCGTCGCGGTAGACGGCGCAGTCGACGACGGCGGTGGCCGTGGCGGGGTCGCGGGTGGTGTCGTACGGGCCGCTGTCCTTGCGCAGCGAGATACGGGAGGCGGGGCGTACTGCGGCGCGCAGGTCGCGGATCATCGACATGGCGGGCTCCTTCGCAGGCGGGCAACGAAAGGCGCCGGTACGACGGGTGGAACAACCCGGAATGGGGACGTCCTCAACTGCGGATGTTTGGCACGTCCACAAAGCGGGGAGCACCGCACCGTCGCGGTGGCGAGCTTCGTCGCTGATTCAGCTACTGGGGCAGATCAGGCAGAACGAAACGAAATGCTCTTCCGATGAAGACGCCAGGAAGACGCGAGCGTGAGAGGCGGCAGCCAGGAAAGAAGCGGCTACATCAGCGGGCGGAAGAGCGGGTGGTACTGCACGGTCGACTTCGGTCCATGCCAGCCCCACCTCCTCCGGCCGGTCCCTCGTGAGGGACGATCCACAACCCCCTGAGGGGATCCCCAGGACGGGGAGTGTCACATCGGCGTCGGGACTCGATCGCGATGCTTCTGCATGCTGTCCCGAACCACCGGCCAAGCGTATCAGCCGACTGACATGTCAAGGCTCTGCTTTGCCCGGTACTGACGAGTTCTATGCTCGCCGCATGGCTGATGTTCTTCCTCTGGTCGAGGCACGGTTGCGTACGGCGCTGGGCGAACCGGACGCCCGCGCGGCGGTCACCTTCCTGGGCACGGACCGCATCGAGGTGCTGCGTTTCCACGAGGGCGACATCGTGCGCTACGCCACACTCGGCATGTCGGCGCAGCCCATGACCGACCCCACCGCGATGGTCGCGGACCCCGTGAAGGGGCCGCGGGTCGAGCTGGTGCTGTCCGTGCGGACCGGTCTCGCCGACACCGACAAGGTGCTCCGCCCGCTCGCCGTACTGGCCGCGTCGCCCCAGGTCGAGGGTGTGGTCGTGGCACCGGGCGCCTCCCTCGACGTCGGGGAGCCGCTGTGGCCCGGCGCCCCGTTCACCTCGGTGCTGGTCGCCGAGCCGGGCGGCCTGGTGGAGGACCTGGAGCTCGACGCGCCCCTGGACCCCGTACGGTTCCTGCCGCTGCTGCCGATGACGCCGAACGAGGCGGCGTGGAAGCGGGTGCACGGCGCCGGGGCCCTCCAGGAGCGCTGGCTGACCCAGGGCACCGACCTGAGGGACCCGTCCCGGAAGTCCGTGCCGCTGGAGTGAGCAAGCTCACCAACACCGGAACGGCGGCGGTCAGTTGGCGAGAACGGTGACGCCGTCCGCGGTGGCCTGCCGCGGCCGGGGCTCCTCGGCGTCGTGGGTGAGCGCCTTGCGCCGCACACCGGCCACCAGCGCGCCCAGCAGGGCCGTGACCGCCGCGACCACGAACGGCAGGCGCGCGTCGGCCCACTCCTCGAGCTTCGGCGCGCAGTAGGGCGCGGCGGCCGCCGCGAACCAGCGCACGAAGTTGTAGCCCGCGCTCGCCACCGGCCGCGGCGCGTCCGACACCCCGAGCGCCAGCTCCGTGTACACCGTGTTGTTGACGCCGATGAGCGCGCCGGACAGCACGGTGCAGACGACGGCGGCGGTGTGGCCGCCGTGGCCGAGGACGAGCACGTCCGCCGCGAGCAGCACCAGCGACCCGCCGAGCACGGTGAGCGAGCCGAACCGCTTCTGCAGCCGCGGCGCCACGATCACCGAGAAGACGGCGAGCAGTACGCCCCAGGCGAAGAACACCGCGCCCGACCGGTACGGCGTCATGTCGAGCACGAACGGCGTGAAGGCCAGCACGGTGAAGAACGTGTAGTTGTAGAAGAACGCCGACGCCGCCACGGAGGCGAGTCCGCCGTGGCCGAGCGCCCGGACCGGATCGAGGAGCGAGGTACGGCGGGCCGGCTTCGGCTGCTCCTTCAGGAACGCGGCGATGCACAGGAAGCCGACGGCCATCAGGAAGGCCGTGCCGAAGAACGGGTAGCGCCAGCTCGCGTCGCCGAGCAGGGCGCCCAGCAGGGGCCCGCAGGCCATGCCGAGCCCGAGGGCGGACTCGTACAGCAGGATGGCGGCGGCGCTGCCGCCGGCCGCGGCGCCGACGATGACGGCGAGGGCCGTGGAGACGAACAGTGCGTTGCCGAGGCCCCAGCCGGCGCGGAAGCCGACGAGTTCGCCGACCGATCCCGAGGTGCCGGAGAGCCCGGCGAACACCACGACCAGCGCGAGGCCGAGCAGCAGCGTCCGGCGGCCGCCGATCCGGCTGGAGACGAAACCGGTGACCAGCATGGCGAGCGCGGTGATCAGGAAGTACGAGGTGAAGAGCAGGGAGACCTGCCCGGCGGTGGCGTCGAGGCCCTCCGCGATGGACGGCAGGATCGGGTCGACCAGCCCGATTCCCATGAAGGCGACGACCGATGCGCCGGCCGTCGCCCACACGGCCTTCGGCTGCCTGAGCATGCCGCCCGATCCCGTGTCGAAGGGGTCCATGGTGCTCCAATCCGGGGACGTCGCTGTACGGACGGATGACGGGTGATGGTTGGTGTATACACACGATAGGTTAGCCAACCTAATTAATGCAAGCTACATCTAAATTTTGGGCGTCCGGCTCCGCCCGGACGGGTGATCGTCCTTGACGTGGCGCTGCGCGGGTAGGACCGTGGGGCCCTATGAGGGGCGAACCCAGTTGCCCGAAGTGCGGTGGCCGGGTCAGGGCTCCCGGCCTCTTCTCGGATGCCTGGCAGTGCGACGTGCACGGCACCGTGCACCCGCTCCAGCCCGTGATACCGCCGAGTGTCGAGGCCCTCGAAGTCGTCGTGCACCGCACCAAGGTCCCGGTGTGGATGCCGTGGCCGCTCCCGGTCGGCTGGCTCTTCACGGGCGTGGCCAGCGCGGGCGACGACCGCAGCGGGGGCCGGGCGGCCGCCGTCGCGTGCACCGGGCCCGGACCGCTCGGCGGCATGGGGGAGTTGATCCTGGTCGCCGAGGAGCTCGGCGTCGGCCTCGGCGCGCGGTACGCGGGCATCGACGGCCCGGACCCGGGGCCGTACCTGAACGTGGAGAAGCCGCCCCAGGCCAAGGTGCTCGCCGCCGGCCGCCCCACGCCGCTCTGGCACGTCACCAAGACGCCCGACGACCGCGCCGTGTTCGCGGGCGAGGCGCTCGGGATGTGGCTGTGGGCCGTGGTCTGGCCGGAGCAGTCCGGACTGTTGATGTACGACGAGCTGGTGCTCACCGATCTGCGGGACGCCGGGGCCGAGGTCGAGCTGGTGCCCTGCGGGGCGCTGTCGCCGCGCCTGCTGGAGGTCTAGGTCTTCCGGGCGCGGCCCGGGTGCCCTTGTGCCCGGGCGTCAGGCGGTGCGGTCGGCGCGGGTGCGTCGGCAGGGGATCAGTGGCGGATCGGTAAGGGATCAGCGATGGCTGCGTAGGGGGTGCACGGCCGGTTCAGGTGTGACGGCGGTGCGCGGAAATCCGGTTATCCTGGAGCGTCCCCGTCCGTCACCCGCTTGGAGTACCGCGTCGTGCGCATCGATCTGCACACCCACTCCACCGCGTCCGACGGTACGGACACGCCGGCCGAGCTGGTCCGCAAGGCGGCCGCCGCCGGTCTGGACGTCATCGCGCTGACCGACCACGACACCACCCGCGGCCACGCCGAGGCGCTCTCGGTCCTGCCTGTGGGGCTCACGCTGGTCACCGGTGCCGAACTCTCCTGCCGGCTCGACGGCGTCAGCATGCACATGCTCGCCTACCTCTTCGACCCGGAGGAGCCGGCGCTGCTCGCCGAGCGGGAGCTGGTCCGGGACGACCGGGTGCCGCGCGCACACGGCATGATCGCCAAGCTGAACGAGCTGGGCGTGCCGGTCACCTGGGAACAGGTCGAGCGGATCGCCGGCGACGGCTCGGTGGGACGGCCGCACGTGGCCTCGGCCCTGGTGGAACTGGGCGTCGTACCGACGGTGAGCGACGCCTTCACCCAGGACTGGCTGGCCGACGGCGGCCGGGCGTACGTGGAGAAGCACGAGACCGACCCCTTCGAGGCGCTGCGCCTGATCAAGAACGCGGGCGGGGTCGCCGTCTTCGCGCACCCGGCAGCGAGCAAGCGGGGCCGGACCGTGCCGGAGTCCGCGATCGGCGAGCTGGCCGAGGCCGGTCTGGACGGCATCGAGGTCGACCACATGGACCACGACCCCGAGACCCGGGCGCGGCTGCGCGGCCTGGCGTCGGAGCTGGGGCTGCTGGTGACCGGGTCGAGCGACTACCACGGCAGCCGGAAGACCTGCGTGCTCGGTGAGTTCACGACGGACCCCGAGGTGTACGGCGAGATCACGCGACGCGCGACCGGGGCGTTCCCGGTACCGGGAGCCGGCGGAGTCTGAGGCCCTCTCCTCCCCGCTCCTGTCTCCTCCTGCGCACCCCTTCCCCCTCTCTCCTCTCCTCTCCCTCCCTCTCCTCTCCCTGTCTCTCTTCCTCCCCCCTCACGTAACTCAGCAAGGCAGTCATGCTCGACGTCGCCGTCTTCGGCTCTCTCTTCCTGACCCTTTTTGTCATCATGGATCCCCCTGGGATCACCCCGATCTTCCTCGCCCTGACCGCAGGCCGGCCCGCCAAGGCGCAGAAGCGGATGGCCTTCCAGGCCGTCTGCGTGGCCGGCAGCGTGATCGTCGTGTTCGGGCTGCTCGGCCACCAGATCCTCGACTACCTGCACGTGTCGGTGCCGGCGCTGATGATCGCGGGCGGGCTCCTGCTCCTGCTGATCGCGCTCGACCTGCTCACCGGCAAGACCGACGAGCCCAAGCAGACCAAGGACGTCAATGTCGCCCTGGTCCCGCTGGGCATGCCGCTGCTGGCCGGGCCCGGTGCGATCGTCTCGGTCATCCTCGCGGTGCAGAAGGCCGACGGCGTCACCGCCCAGGTCTCGGTGTGGTCGGCCATCCTCGCCATCCATGTCGTGCTGTGGCTGGCGCTGCGCTACTCGCTGCTGATCATCCGGGTCATCAAGGACGGCGGTGTGGTCCTGGTGACCCGCCTGGCGGGCATGATGCTCTCCGCCATCGCCGTGCAGCAGATCATCAACGGCGTGACCCAGGTGGTCCGCGGCGGTTGAGCCGCCGCCGTCGTCGTCGAACGCGCGGAGCCCCCGTACCGATGAGCGGTACGGGGGCTCCGGAGTGTCGTACGGGGGAACCGGCGCGTGTGGCCGGCGTCCCGCGCGGTCTCGCGTTACGAGGCCGGGGCGTCTGCCGGGCGGATCCACAGGCGCTGTCCGATGGCGGCGGCCTGCTGAACGATGCGGTTGACGGAGGCGGCGTCCACGACGGTGGTGTCCACGGGCGTGCCGTCGACGTCGTCGAGTCGCATGATCTCGAAGCGCATAGGGCTTCTCCCTTCGTCTGGTCATCCTCCTGAAGGAGAACTACTCGGTGAGTGGCGCGCGGGCCACTCGGCGCCGCGTTGCATGACGGGTTCAACGGCCTGCGCGATGCAAACATTCCCTACGCTAAGGAAATTTTTCGATCGACTAAATACTGACTGGTAAGTGGTTCAAAGGAGACTGATCGGGACCGGTTGTGTTCGTAGCGTGACCACCAGGACAATGGAGCTGATGAACGAGGACCACGCGGCTCTGCACGCCCGCATCGATCGCACGAACGAGCTGCTCCAGCGCATGCTCGCCGAGGTGGCGAAGACGCCCTCGACGCATGCGATCTTCGTCGACGCCGGCTATCTGTACGCCGCCGCCGGCCGCCTGGTGGCCGGCACCGAGGACCGCCGGGCCTTCGACCTGGACGCCGAGGGGCTCATCGACGCGCTCATCGACCGGGCCCGCACCGTCTTCGCGGACAGCAGGCTGCTGCGGGTCTACTGGTACGACGGCGCCCGGCGCCGCATCCACACCGCCGAGCAGCAGACCATCGCCGAGCTCCCGGACGTCAAGGTCCGCCTCGGCAACCTCAACGCCAACAACCAGCAGAAGGGCGTCGACTCCCTGATCCGCACCGACCTGGAGTCACTCGCCCGGCACCGCGCCATCAGCGACGCGGCGCTGCTCGGCGGCGACGAGGACCTCGTCTCGGCGGTCGAGGCGGCCCAGGGATACGGCGCCCGGGTCCACCTGTGGGGCATCGAGGCGCCCGAGGGCCGCAACCAGGCGGAACCGCTGCTCTGGGAGGTCGACAGCCAGCGCACCCTCGACCTGGACTTCTTCAAGCCGTACGTCTCCCGGCGCACGGCCCAGGCGTACGAGGCCACGACAGGCCGGCCCACCCGCGAGGACGTCCGGTTCGTCGGCGCGCAGATCGCGGCGAAGTGGCTCGCCGCGCGCGGCCGGGACACCCTGGTGGAACTGCTCCCCGGCCACCCCTATCTGCCGGGCTCGGTCGACCAGGACCTGCTGGTGGAGGCGGAGGGCCTGCTGCAGTACTCGCTGCGCGGCCAGGCGGACCTGCGACGCGCCCTGCGTGACGGCTTCTGGGACCACCTGCAGGCGCAGTACTAGCAGTACTAGCAGTACTAGCAGTACTAGCAGTACTAGCGGCTCCGGCTGCCGCGGTCGTCGTGGACGCTGCTGTCGGTGCTGTCGGTGCTGTCGGTGCTGTCGGTGCTGTCGGTGCTACGGGGGCTGTGGGTGGTATCCGGGTGTTGCGGCGTGGCGTGGGTGTCCCAGAAGTCGGCGAGTGCGCGGGCGGTCGGTCCGGGGCGGTCCGCGGCGGGTGAGTGCTCGGCCCCGTCGACCACGGTGCGGTGCGCCGCCAGCCGCCGTGCCATCTCGTCCAGGTCGGGCACCGGCCAGGTGTCGTCGTACGCGCCCGACAGGACGTGGAAGGGCAGCGGTACGGCGGCCAGTTCGGCCACCCGGTCCGGCTCGGTGCACAACTGGCGCCCGGTGACCAGCAGTTGCGCCGGGCTCGTACTCAGCCAGCGGCGCCGCAGGTGGTCCTGACCGCCGAGTCCGCGCGCCGGACCGCCCACCTCCTCCGGCGGCCCCATGGCCAGGATCGCCTCCCAGCACTCGGCCATCGACATCACCGCCAGGGCGTCCCGCAGCAGTTTCACCCGCTGCTCCTGGGAGACGGAGATCCGCGCGGGGCCGGAGGAGACGAGCGTGAGCGAGCGGAACGGCGAGTGGTCCAGGAGGACGGCGGCGCGGGCGATCAGGCCGCCGAGCGAATGGCCGACGAGATGCACGGGCGCACCGACCGCCCGCGCCTGCGCGAGCACGTCGCGCGCCAACTCGTCCTGCGCGTAGGTCGCTTCGTCGTCGGCGGGACCGTCGGACTCGTACTGGCCCCGTCCGTCCACGGCGACCGTGCGGTAGCCGCGCGCGGCCAGCGGCTCGTGGATCAGCGTGAAGTCCTCCTTGCTGCCGGTGTAGCCGGGCAGCAGCAACGCGGTTCCCCGGACCGGGACCCCGGCGGCCGGTGACACGTCCACGACGGCGAACTCCCCGCGCGCGGTGCGGAGTCGGCGGGAGTGGGCGTGGGGCGGGGCGGGGGAGGAGTAGCCGGTCACGGGGTGAGGGTAGCGGGTGCGGGGACGCCGACGGCCCGGCCCCTCGATTGAGGGACCGGGCCGTCGGTGCGATGCGTCAGCCTTCCGCGGACTCCGCGGCGGCCGCCGTCTTGCGGGCCCGCCGGGGCTTCGGCGCTGCCGTGCCGTCGGTCTCCTGCGCGGCAGCGGCGGTCTTCCGGGTCCGGCGCGGCTTGGCCTCGGCCGTTTCCGTCGCCTCCGGTTCCTGCGCGGTCTGCGCGGGGATGTCGGCGCCGGCCGGGGTGGCGGCGGCGGTCCTGCGGGTGCGGCGTCGGAACTTGGCCTCGGTGGCTTCAGCGGTGTCGACGGCGGTCGCGGCCTTCTTGGCCGCGGGCTTCCGCGTCCGGCGCGGCTTGGCCGCGGCCGTTTCCGTCGCCTCGGGGTCCTGCGCGGGCTGCGCGGGGATGTCGGCGCCGGCCGGGGTGGCGTCGGCGGTCTTGCGGGTGCGGCGTCGGGGCTTGGCCTCGGTGGCTTCGGCGGTGTCGACGGCGGTCTCGGCCTTCTTGGCCGTGGCCTTGCGCGTCCGGCGCGGCTTGGCTTCCACCGTCTCGACCGTCGTGGCGGTCTCGGCGGTGTCGACGGCGGCCTCGGCCTTCTTGGCCGCGGTCTTCCGCGTCCGGCGCGGCTTGGCCTCGACCGTCTGCGGCGCCTGAGCCGTCTCGACCGGCTCGGCTCCCGCCGCGGCGGTGTCGACCACCGTCTCGGCCTCCACCGCGGTCCTGCGGGTACGGGTGCGGGTCCGGCGGGGCTCGGCCACCGGGGCCTCGGCCTCCGCGATCACCGGAGCGGCCACGGCCTCGACCGTGTCCACGGCGGCCACCGTCTCCGGGGCGTGCACCGCTTCCACTGCCTCTACCGCTGCCGTCTCGGCCGTCCTGCGGGTCCGGCGACGGCGCGGCTTCGCGGGCGCCTCGGTGGCGTCCACGCTCGTGCCTCCGGCCGTGTCCACGGCCGCCTCCGCCTGCTCGCCGGCGGCCGTCTCGACCGGCGCGGCCGTCCCGGCCGGGACTCCGCCGCGGGTCCGGCGACGGCGGCGCGGGGTGCGCGGCGCGGCCTCCGCCTCGTCGGCGCCTTCGGCGGCCGGGCTCACGGGCTGCTGCTGCGCGGCCTCGTCCAGCGGCGTACCGCCCCGCGTACGGCGGCGGCGCCGCGGCGTGCGGGTCGTGGCCTCCTGCTCGGCCGGACGGGAGTCACCGCGTCCGTTGCGGCCGCCGCGTCCGCGCGGCCCACGGCCGCCCGGCTCGCCCAGGTCCTCCAGCTCCTCCGCGTCGAGCCCGGCGCGCGTGCGCTCCGAGCGCGGCAGGACACCCTTGGTGCCCTCGGGAATGCCGAGGTCGGTGTACAGGTGCGGAGAGGTGGAGTACGTCTCCGGCGGGTCGCTGAAGCCCAGGTCGAGAGCCTTGTTGATCAGCTGCCAGCGCGGGATGTCGTCCCAGTCCACCAGCGTGATCGCCGTACCCTTGGCGCCCGCGCGACCGGTCCGGCCGATGCGGTGCAGATACGTCTTCTCTTCCTCGGGCGACTGGTAGTTGATGACGTGCGTCACGCCTTCGACGTCGATGCCGCGGGCGGCGACGTCGGTGCAGACGAGCACGTCCACCTTGCCGTTGCGGAACGCCCGCAGCGCCTGTTCGCGCGCGCCCTGGCCGAGGTCGCCGTGGACCGCGCCGGAGGCGAAGCCGCGCTGCTTGAGCTGGTCGGCGAGATCGGCGGCGGTGCGCTTGGTGCGGCAGAAGATCATGGCCAGGCCGCGACTCTCGGCCTGCAGGATCCGCGCGACCATCTCGGGCTTGTCCATGTTGTGCGCGCGGTAGACGAACTGCGTGGTGTTCGCGACCGTCGCGCCCTCGTCGTCCGGCGCGGTGGCACGGATGTGCGTGGGCTGCGACATGTAGCGCCGGGCCAGACCGATCACCGCGCCCGGCATGGTGGCCGAGAACAGCATCGTCTGGCGCTTCACCGGAAGCAGGTTGATGATCTTCTCGACGTCGGGCAGGAAGCCCAGGTCGAGCATCTCGTCGGCCTCATCGAGGACGAGCGCCTTCACGTGCTTCAGGTTCAGCTTCTTCTGCCCGGCGAGGTCCAGCAGCCGGCCCGGCGTGCCGACGACCACGTCGACGCCCTGCTTCAACGCCTCGACCTGCGGCTCGTAGGCGCGGCCGCCGTAGATCGCGGTGACGCGCACGTTGCGCACCTTGCCGGCGGTCAGCAGGTCGTTGGTGACCTGCGTGCACAGCTCGCGCGTGGGCACGACGACGAGCGCCTGCGGCGTGTCGGTGAGGTCCTCGGGCTTCGCGCGGCCCGCCTCGACATCGGCGGGAACGGTGACGCGCTCGAGGAGCGGAAGGCCGAAGCCAAGCGTCTTTCCGGTGCCGGTCTTGGCCTGGCCGATGACGTCCGTGCCCGTCAGGGCCACGGGGAGCGTCATTTCCTGGATGGGGAAGGGAGTGATGATGCCGACGGCTTCCAGGGCCTCGGCGGTCTCGGGGAGGATCCCGAGCTCTCGGAACGTCGTAGTCAGGGTGCTGCCTCTTCTGTGTGCGCGGTGCGAGGCGAGCGCGGGGGTCGTGTAAGGACCGTGCCGGGGACATCGGCTGCCTTACGGGCGGGGCCGTAGGACACGGGACCACTGCCGACGCTCTAGCGCTCGTACCGCTGAGGGTTCCCTCCGATCGTCGTACGCGATGTGCCGCACGGTCAGGGAGGGCTGTCGGGTCGGAGCCGATCGGGCCACCGACCGGGCATCCTCATACATACGGCCTGTCGAGTACGTCAGAGTGCTCAGCAGGCGCATTACCACCATACCCCGGATTCGCGCACACGCCATGGCCGATTTGGTCACGTAGTCGTCGTCACACTGATTGACCAGGCCCTTCCGGGGCGCGACAAGCGGGCTATTGTGCGCTTCATGACGAGCTCTGACAAGCCTGACAACGCCGCGGACAGCCCCGAGACCCCCGCCGGACACACCGGTGTCGCCGCCATGGACTGGGCGGCCGCCTCCGCCGACCCCCAGTACCGCGCCGCTGTCGTGGACCTGCTCGGCGCGCTCGCCTACGGGGAGCTCGCGGCGTTCGAGCGGCTCGCGGAGGACGCCAAGCTGGCGCCCACGCTGGCGGACAAGGCGGAGCTGGCGAAGATGGCCTCGGCTGAGTTCCACCACTTCGAGCGGCTGCGCGACCGGCTCGCCGAGATCGGTGAGGAGCCGACGCGCGCGATGGAGCCCTTCGTCGCCGCGTACGACGGCTTCCACAAGCAGACGGCGCCGTCCGACTGGCTGGAAGGGCTGGTCAAGGCGTACGTCGGTGACTCCATCGCCAGTGACTTCTACCGGGAGGTCGCGGCCCGTCTGGACGCCGACACCCGCGCCCTGGTGCTGGCCGTGCTGGACGACACGGGCCACGGCGGTTTCGCCGTGGAGAAGGTGCGCGCGGCGATCGACGCCGACCCGCGCGTGGGCGGGCGGCTCGCGCTGTGGGCGCGGCGGCTGATGGGTGAGGCCCTGTCGCAGTCCCAGCGGGTGGTCGCCGACCGCGACGCCCTGTCCACGATGCTCGTGGGCGGTGTCGCGGACGGGTTCGACCTCGCCGAGGTCGGCAAGATGTTCTCCCGGATCACCGAGGCGCACACCAAGCGCATGGCGGCACTGGGCCTGGCGGCCTGATCCACCGGACCGGGCCCGGGGGCCGGATCACCCCCTGCGCCACCATCGGCGGCCGGTCAGGCGGTCGCCGATCGGCGGCGGAGTCTTCCCGCCGGGCGCAGCAGCAGCGACAGCGACGCCACGGACACGACCACCGCGCCGAGCAGGACCGCCGGCAGACTGCCGGCGTCCAGCGCGATGTTCATGACGAAGGCGCCGAACAGGGCCCCGGCCACGCCGGTGGGCAGCACCAGGGTGCGGTCGGGGAGACGGTGCGGCAGGCGGCGGGACGCCGCCCACGCCAGAGCCAGGCCGAGGATCGCGGAGCTGAGCGCTTCCAAGAGCATGTCGGGGTCCCTCCCACATGGCCGGCCTGCTCGTTTCGGTCGTAGCCCGTCTTACCCCTGACCTGCGGAATTCAATCCTCCCTGTGAAGCACTTGTGCTCCGTCCGTGAGGACGCGTCCACGGACCGCGCGATGGCGTACGCGCGTACGACCCTTCGGCTCGCGGGGCGCACGACCGTTCGGCGCTCGGGGTGCACGAGCGTTCGACGCTCGGGGCGTATGACTGCTCGCCGTGCAGTGCGTGTGCGTGGTCGCCGTGCAGTGCGTGTGCGTGGTCGCCGTGCGGGACGTGTGCGTGGTCGCCGTGCAAGGTGTCGAGTGGTCACCGCGTAGGGCGTGCGAGTGGGTGACGGCAGGAACCGGGTGTCGGCAGGAACCGGGTGTCGGCAGGAACCGGGTGTCGGCAGGAACCGGACGACCGGAAGAGACGAAGCAGGGCCCGGCGGGGACGCAGCAGGGCCCGGCGGGGACGCGGGAGGGCCCGGCGGGGACGCGGGAGGGCCCGGCGGTTGTTGAACCGCCGGGCCCTCCGTGACGTCCGGGCGTCGCCTACAGCGCGCCGAAGCCCACCTTGCGCGGGGCCGGCTCGCCGATCTCGACGTAGGCGAGACGGTCGGCCGGGACCAGGATCTTGCGGCCGTGCTCGTCCACGAGGCTCAGCAGCTGCGACTTCCCGGCCAGTGCCTCGGCCACCACGCGCTCGACCTCCTCGGCGCTCTGACCGCTCTCCAGAACGATCTCGCGGGGCGCGTGCTGCACGCCGATCTTGACCTCCACGGCTATGTCCCTCCGACGGTCAGTGAAGTGCGCGACCTTCCGCGCCGTACCAGCACACATTAGCCCGGTGAGGGGACGCACACGCTGCGCCCGGCCACGCCAGGAGCGAACAGCCGACGGGAACAAAGGACCGCCGGCGCCCGCCGCGTGTGCTCAGTGGTGCTGCTCGGTGCCGTGCAACGGGAACCCGGCGATGCCGCGCCAGGCCAACGATGTCAGCAGCTGCACCGCCTGGTCGCGGGGCACGCTGCGGTCGCTGTGCAGCCAGGACCGCGCCACCACCTGGGCGAGACCGCCGAGCCCCGAGGCGAGCAGCATCGACTCCGCCCGCGACAGCCCGGTGTCCTCGGCGATCACGTCACAGATCGCCTCCGCGCACTCGTTGGTCACCTTGTCGACGCGCTCGCGCACCGCGGGCTCGTTCGTCAGGTCCGACTCGAAGACCAGGCGGAAGGCGCCGCCGTCGTCCTCGACGTAAGCGAAGTACGCGTCCATGGTCGCCCGGACGCGCTGCTTGTTGTCCGTCGTCGACGCCAGCGCCTGGCGCACCGACTGGATCAGGGCCTCGCAGTGCTGGTCCAGCAGCGCGAGGTAGAGATCCAGCTTGCCCGGGAAGTGCTGGTAGAGCACCGGCTTGCTGACGCCGGCGCGTTCGGCGATGTCGTCCATCGCGGCCGAGTGGTACCCCTGCGCGACGAAGACCTCCTGGGCGGCGCCCAGCAACTGGTTCCGCCGGGCACGGCGCGGCAGGCGTGTACCCCTCGGGCGTACCGCCTCTGTCTGCTCGATGGCTGTCACGCCGCCTCCCATTGTCGTCCACGTGCGGTGTGACCCGCGCCGCCATCGTACTTTTCGGTAACCGTGGTGTGCGCGGTGAGAACGCAGAATTTCACGGACCGGACGGCGCTGAAAGCCATACGGACGGTTTCAAAAGGTGTCAGAGCGGGCAAGAAGTGGCCTCCTCACTGTCCGACGGCGGCGTACTCGTCGGCATGCTTCACCGGTAGTCGTCCTCGTCGAGGGAGACGATCCGGGCCTGTTCCACCAGGTCCGCCTCGTTCGCGCGGTCGGGGTCGACGCCCGTCATCGGGTCGTCGCGGTCCGGCTTCACGTCCGCCTGCTGTTCGGCCGCGTCGCCCTCGGGCGCCTCGACGTCGTACTCCTGGTCCTCCCGGACGCCCTCGGCTTCCTCGAAGGTCTCGGGGTCGGTCGGGTCTACGGCCATGCTGGGCTCCCTTCCTGGAACGTCCCTGTGGATGCAGGGGCCACATCCGGGTGCCCGCTCCACGTGCCTAGGAGACACCCGATCCGGACGCTATGCGATCCGCGACCGGGACGTGACGGTCCGCGCACCCGGATGCCGGACCGGTATCTCCCTGTGACGGCGAACACATGAATCAGTGCGTGATCGTCTCGTAACATTGCCGCATGTCTTCGACCGAGCTGCCCTTCGTGCCGCCCGCCGACGCGCTGTCCGGAGCGGCGGCCGTCAAGGTGCACGAGGGTGAGCGGCTCCGGTCGGTGGAACTGCCCGGGGTCACCCTGTCGGTGCGATCCAGACCGCCCGCGCGACAGGGCCTGCCGACCGCTCTCTACGTCCACGGACTCGGCGGTTCCTCCCTGAACTGGTCGTCCCTCATGGCGCTGCTGGACGACGTCGTCGCCGGTGAGGCCGTGGACCTGCCGGGCTTCGGCGACTCGCCGCCGCCGGACGACGGCGACTACTCCATCACCGCGCACGCACGCGCCGTGATCCGCTACCTGGACACCGTCGGCCACGGCCCGGTGCACCTCTTCGGCAACTCGCTCGGCGGCGCCGTCGCGACCCGGGTCGCCGCCGTACGCCCCGACCTGGTCCGCACGCTCACGCTCGTGTCGCCGGCCCTGCCGGAGCTGCGGGTGCAGCGCACCGCCGTGCCGACCGGACTGCTGGCGCTGCCCGGGGTCGTCACACTGTTCAGCCGCATGACCCGTGAGTGGACGGCGGAGCAGCGGGTCCGCGGCGTGATGCAGCTCTGCTACGGCGACCCCGCGCGGGTCACGCCGGAAGGGTTCCGCCACGCCGTGCAGGAGATGGAGCGGCGACTGCGGCTGCCGTACTTCTGGGACGCGATGGCGCGCTCCGCACGGGGCCTCGTCAGCGCCTACATGCTGGGTGGGCAGCAGGGGCTGTGGCGCCAGGCCGAGCGGGTGCTCGCGCCGACCCTGCTCATCTACGGCGGCCGGGACCAGCTCGTCGGCTTCCGCATGGCGCAGCGGTCGGCGCGCGCGTTCCGTGACTCCCGGCTGGTGACACTCCCGGACGCGGGGCACGTGGCGATGATGGAATACCCCGAGACCGTGGCCCTGGCCTTCCGTGAACTCCTCGCCGACACAACGGATTCGGCGGACGAGGGGGATACTGGGCAGCCGGGCGCACAGGGCGCTCCGGGTTCGCCCGCCGACGCCGGTGGAGGAACCACCGCCGAGAACGCAAGGGGCTGAGGCGCGACGTGGGACGCCACAGTCGGCGCGGACCCGCCCCGAAGGGCGACACCGCGGAGACACCCGCCGTACGGGACGGCAGGACCTCCCGCGAGGCCCGTCGGGACGAGGGCCGGGACGAACGGCGCGAGGCCCGCCCGGGCCCGCGCCGCCTGTCCGCGGCCCCACCGGCCCAGGGACAGCCGCAGGGACGGCCCGCGGGCGGCGGGCAGCCGCACGGGACTCCCTACGGCGCCCCGCCCGGAACGCCTGGCTACGGAACGCCTCCGGGGCCGAGAACCCCGGCGCAGGCCACCCCGCCGCACGGAACCCAGGTGTACGGAACCCCGGTGTACGGCACTCCGACCCACGGCACGCCCGCGTACGGCACTCCGCCCCACGGCACGCCCGCGTACGGCACCCCGCCCCACGGCGCGCCCGCGTACGGCACTCCGCCCCATGGCACGCCGGTGTACGGCACTCCGGCGCACGGCACTCCCCTGTACGAAACCCAGGCAGGCGGGACGCCCGCCCACGGATTTCCGCGGCTTCCGGACGGCACCCCGGCCCACGGCGTGCCGCGCATGCCGGACGGCACTCCGGCACACGGTGTGCCCCGGTTCCCGGACGGCACCCCCGCGCACGGCGTTCCCCGGTTCTCCGACGGCACTCCCGCACGCGGTGTTCCGCAGGCCGCCCGTGGCGGGCATCCCGAGCAGCGGGAACCCGGTGGCGGCTGGGGGACGTTGAACGGGAGCGCGGCCACCGGGGCCGGATACGGCGTGCCTGCGAGCGGGCCGGGCGTGGCTTTCCCGCGCCAGCGGCAGGCCCCCGCCGACGGTCCGCGCCAGGAGTACCTCGACGCCTTCGACGAGGACGACGACCTCTTCACCCCGCGCCGCCCCGCCTCCGCGAACCCCGCGGACGCCGGCGACGTCACCGACTGGGACGCCGCTCCGGCCGTCGGCATCCCGTCCGACCGCGACGACGACGTCTCGCCGCCGACCGGAGCGCCCGCGCCCGCCAAGGGCGGCAAGGGGCGCGCGTTCACCGGGATCGCGGCCGCCGCCGTCACCACCGTGCTGGCCGTCGTCGTGGCCGGACAGGTCGCCGACCAGCGCGGCGGCGCCGGCGTGGAGGCGCAGTCCGCCGGCGACCGGGCGCGCGACGTCCGCGACCCGGCCTCGCGCGGCGACGGCCGGGAGACGCCCTCGGCGCCCGCCGAACAGCCGCTGACGTACGAGCAGAAGATGGAGAAGCGGTACCCGGTCGAGACGGCCAACGGCGGCACCGGGACGTTCTACGCGATCCCCGGGATCGCCAAGGCGCCGGGCAAGGGACAGAAGATCACCTACCGCGTGGACGTGGAGCGGGGACTCGGCCTCGACGGCGAACTCTTCGCCGAGGCCGTGCAGAAGACGCTCAACGACGACCGCAGCTGGGCGCACAACGGCGCGCGCACCTTCGAGCGCATCCACTCCGGCCGGCCCGATTTCGTGATCACCCTCGCCGGTCCCGAGACGACCGCCGAATGGTGCGCCAAATCCGGCCTGGACACCACCGTGGACAACGTCTCCTGCGACTCCGCGGCCACCGAACGCGTCATGATCAACGCCTACCGGTGGGCCCAGGGCGCCGAGACGTACGGCGACGAGATGCACGCCTACCGCCAGATGCTGATCAACCACGAAATCGGCCACCGCCTCGGCTACGGCCATGTCACCTGCGACAAGGACGGCGACCTGGCCCCGGTCATGCAGCAGCAGACCAAGTTCCTCGAACACGACGGAATCAGCTGCCGCGCCAACCCCTGGCCCTACCCGAAGAGCTGAGCGGGCGGCCGCCCGCCTAGCGCGGCGGAACGCTCCCCGCACGGGAAAGTTACGACCGTTCACCCCTTTTGATGGCGTGATGGACAACCGTCCGTCGCGCCACCGCCTTGTCCGCATACGTTCGTCCCGCTGCGAGCCGTCGGGCCAACGGCGGCTCCCCACACGGGAGATCGGGGGTGCACACGTGCGCATCGGACTGCTTACGGAGAGTGGCTATCCGTATGTGGGCGGTGAGGGCGGGCTCTGGTGCGACCGCCTGGTGCGCGGACTCGACCGACACGAGTTCGACGTCTACGCGTTCAGCAGCAGCGAGGCGCAGGAGGCGGCAGGCCGGGTCCCGCTGCCGCCGCAGGTCGGCAGGGTGCGCACCGCGCCGCTGTGGACGGCCGAGGACGACGGAGTGGTGTACGGCCGCCGCGCACGCCGGCGCTTCGCGGAGCACTACGGCGAACTCGCCGCCGTCCTGTGCGCCGCCAACGACCCCGTCACCCCCGGCGAAGCGCCCGCAAGGCCCGCCGAAGCGCCCGCAAGGCCCGCCGAAGCGCCCGCAAGGCCCGCCGAAGCACCCGCAACGCCCGGCGAAGCACCCGCACGGCCCGGCGAAAACCGCATGTCACCTCAGGCGGACCGTTTCGCCAGCGCGCTCTACGGACTCGCCGAACTCGCCCGCGACGAAGGCGGACTGCTCGGCGCGCTCCGCTCCGAAACGGCCGTACGCGCCCTGGAACGCGCCTGTCGAGCACCCGGCGCCCAGAGCACCGCGCGCGCCGCCCGCGTAGCGGATCTCCTGACCGTCGCCGCGCACCTGGAACGCACCCTGCGCCCCCTCACCCTCGACTGGTACGACGAGGAAGGGCTCGGCGCGGTCGACCTGTGCCACGCCACCGCCGGCGGGGTCGCCGCCCTCCCCGGCCTCCTCGCCCACCGGCGCTTCGGCATCCCCCTCCTCGTCACCGAGTACGGCGTGCGCCTGCGCACGCACTACCTCACCCGCCCCGACTCCCCGCCCGCCGTCCGCTCGCTGCTCGCCGCCTTCCACGGCAGGCTCGCCGCCGAGATCTACCACCGGGCCGCCTTCATCACCCCGGGCAACACCCACGCCCGCCGCTGGCAGGAGCGCTGCGGCGCCGACCGGGCGAAGCTGCGCACGGTCCACCCCGGCATGGACGCCGCACCCTTCGCCGCGGCCGGCGAGTCCCAGGCGAGCGCCGACCCGCACACCCTCGTCTGGGTCGGCCGCGTGGAACCCGCGAAGGACCTCGTGTCGCTGCTGCACGCCTTCGCGGAGATCCGCAAGGAGGAGCCGAAGACCCGCCTGCGGATCGTCGGCGGCCCCTCGGGCCCGGACGGCGCCGTCTACCTCGGCCACTGCAAGGCGCTGGCCGCGCAACTCTTCCCGGACGAGGCCGCGGGCCCCCACTGCGTCGGCGACAACCCGGTGTCCTTCGAGGAGATCGGCGCCCCCGGACTGCCGACCCCCGCCGACGCCTACGCGAGCGGTGCGGTGACCGTGCTGTCCAGCGTCGTCGAGGGCTTCCCGGTCGGCCTGGTCGAGGCCATGTTCTGCGGCCGGGCGACGGTCTCCACGGACGTCGGCGCGGTCGTCGAGGCCATCGGCGGTACCGGTCTCGTCGTCCCGCCGCGCAATCCGCGGGCGCTCGCCGACGCCTGTGTCGCCCTGCTGCGCGACCCCGAGCGCCGCGCACGCCTCGGCGCCGCCGCACGCGCCCGCGCACTCGAACTGTTCACCGTCGAACAGAACGTCTCGGCGTTCCACACCCTCTATCTGGAGACCGTCGCGCGGACGCCCGCCCACCGGCCGCTCCTCGACGACACCGGCGACCCCCTGCCCTTCGCCCACCCCGCCGAGGCCCACCTCCCCGGCCACTGGACCGATGCCGCCTTCCGCGCCGGTCCCCGCTGGGCCGCGGACACTCCCGTTCCCGCGCCGGAGGCCGCCCGATGACCGACCTGCGCGTACCGAACCCCAGCAGCCCGCCGGGCGCCGCCGACCCGGTCAAGGCGCTCCTGCACCACCACCGGGACCTGTGCCGGCGGGCGGTGGACCCGCTGGAGATCGCGGCCGGCCTGGAAGCGCACGGCATCACCGACCGGAGCGCCGCCCGGTTCCGCCACCGCGACGTCTTCTCCCTCGCGGAAGAGCTCTACGCCCGGGTGCCGCGCGACGGCGAACCCCAGCGACCCCTGCCCACCACCCCGCCTCCCGGACGCGGAGCCGACCGGACCGCCCTCGTCCTGCTGCCCCTGCTCCCCGGCGTCCTGTGCGCGGCAACGGTCCTGGCCCTGAAGCACACCCACGGCCAGGACCGCCTCCACGCCGCAGCCGCCGGCGTCCTCGCCCTCGCCCTCGCGGTGCGCGCGGTCCTGCACCGGGGACCCCTCGGCCCCCGCGACCGCCTCCCGGCCCGCTCCGCCAAGAGATCCCAGACCTGCTGGCTCATCGGCTACGCCCTCCTCGGCGGCGGCCTGCTCGGCACCGCGCTCACCGGCGGCCCCGACGGCCTGCCCGACGGCACCGCCCAGGGCGACTGGCCGCTCAGCACCGCCCCCGTCCTGGCGCTCGCCCTCTCCTGCGCCCCCGCGGCCTGGACCACCCACCTCTTCACCACCCACGCCCGGCGCAGGCTGGACGCCAGCCGAGACCTGGAGGACTTCGCGGCCTCCGTACGTCCGGCCCTCTTCGGCACGTTCGCCCTGTACCTCGCCGCTCTGGCGGCCCTCGTCACCGCGTCGTCCGCCCTGCTGGACGAGCCGCTCGCCCTTGCCGAAACGCTCACCCTCGGTGCCCTGCTCCTCCTGTCCCGCCTCCTCACCCTCCACGGCTTCACCCACGCCCCGAAGGTGATCCTCACGCTCACGGCCGCCGCCCAGGCCGCCGCCCTGGCCACCGTCTTCGCGGCCCGCCTCCCCGGCTGCGGCGCCCTCGCGACCCCCGTGGAAACCCTCACGGCCTGGAACGCCGCTGCCGTCCCCGCGCTCACCTGCGGTGCAGCCGCCCTGATCCTGCTCGTCCACGCCACCCGCACGCTCACCAGGGCCTCGGCCCACACACCCGCCGCAGCACCCACGGTGCCCCACCGGAAGGAGACCCCCGCATGACCACCCGCCCCGCGGCTCCGCACCCCGAAGGAGCCGCCCGATGAGAGTCCTGCTGATCGGAGCCAACGGCTACCTCGGCCGCTTCGTGGCCGACCGCCTCCTCGCCGACCCCGCCGTCCAGCTCACCGCACTGGGCCGCGGCGACGACGCCGACGTCCGCTTCGACCTCGCCACCGGCAGCCCCGGCGCCCTCACCCGCTTCCTCGACGCCGTCCACCCCGGCGTCGTGATCAACTGCGCCGGCGCCACCCGGGGCGGCGCCCGCGAACTCACCCGGCACAACACCGTCGCCGTCGCCACCGTCTGCGAGGCCCTGCGCCGCAGCGGCTGCGGCGCACGGCTCGTACAGATCGGCTGCGGCTCGGAATACGGCCCCAGCCAGCCCGGCTCCTCCACCGCCGAGGACGCCGTCCCCCGCCCCGGCGGCCCCTACGGCGTCAGCAAACTCGCCGCCACCGAACTGGTCCTCGGCTCCGGACTGGACGCCGTGGTCCTCAGGGTCTTCTCACCCGTGGGCCCCGGCACACCCGCCGGCTCCCCGCTCGGCCGGCTGGCCGAGGCGATGCGCCGCGCCATGCAGTCCGGCGACGCCGAGCTGAAACTCGGCGGCCTCGGCGCCCAGCGCGACTTCGTCGACGTCCGCGATGTGGCCCGCGCCGTCCACGCCGCATCGCTCTCCGCCGCACAGGGCGTCATCAACATCGGCTCGGGCCGCGCCGTCCGCCTCCGCGACGCCGCAGCCGTCCTCGCCCGGGTGGCCGGCTACGGCGGTGCCCTCAACGAACTCGACGGCCCGCCCGGCCTGCACCACGCACCCCACGCCACGACGCACGCCCACCACACCACCCACGCCGTCCAGCCCCACCTCCGATCCACCATCGGCCACCCCCGCCCCGACCCCGACCACCCGACCGGCCCCGTCGCCCACCCGTACCCCGACGGCTGCGGCAGCTGGCAGCAGGCCGATGTGCGCACCGCCCGCGACCGCCTCGGCTGGCGCCCCCGCATCAACCTCGAGGAATCCCTCGCCGACATCTGGATGGAGGCGGCATGCCGCATCTGACCAGCGTCAAACCGAGCACCGCGAGCACGGACCTCCGCACCGGCCTCGGCATCCCCGGCCTCGCCCACCCTCTCGTCGCCCCCACCGAGTGGAACGAACTCACCCGCCCCGGCACCCCACTGCACTGGGTCGTGCTCAACGTGGCCGACGGCCCCGGCGACCAGCCCGACCCGCACTGCCTGGAGGCGGCCGGCCGGCTGCGCAACACCGGGGTCCGCGTCCTCGGCCACCTCGACACCGCCCTCGGGCTGCGCACCTTCGGCGAGGTGATCTCCGACGCCCACCGCTTCCTCGACTGGTACCAGGTCGACGGTTTCCTCCTGGACCGCTGCCCCGCCGACCGCGCCTCCCTCCCCGAGATCCGCCGCACCGTCGCCACGCTCCGGACGATCCACGACGACGGCGCCCACGTCGTCCTCGGCCACGGCACCCACCCGTATCCGGGATACGCCGAGCACGGCGACCAGCTCGTCACCTTCTGCGGCCCGTGGAGCGACTACCGCTGGTCGCAGGCGGCGGAGTGGACCGCCGACCACCCACCCGAACGGTTCTGCCACTTCGTGCACGGGGTGCCCCGGCCGCACCTGGAGGAAGCCCTGCGCATCGCCCGCTGGCAGGGCGCCGCGACGATCTACTTCACCGACCACTCGGGACACGGCGCCCGCACCGAGCCCTGGGAACCCCTGCCCGGCTACTGGGACGACATCGTCTCGCGCATCGGGACGGGTGTCTCGGAATGAAAAAGGCCATGGCAGTGTTAAGCGGAGAACAACCGTAGTGATTGACCGACCAACGGAGTCCCCGTGTCGCTGCCACCCCTGGTCGAGCCGGCCCCCGAGCTCACCGTAGACGAGGTCCGCAGGTACTCCCGCCACCTGATCATTCCCGACGTGGGAATGGACGGGCAGAAGCGGCTGAAGAACGCCAAGGTGCTCTGTGTGGGCGCCGGCGGCCTGGGTTCGCCGGCCCTGATGTACATGGCCGCTGCCGGTGTGGGCACCCTCGGCATCGTGGAGTTCGACGAGGTCGACGAGTCGAACCTGCAGCGCCAGGTCATCCACAGCCAGGCCGACATCGGCCGCCCCAAGGCCGAGTCCGCCCGTGACACCGTCAAGGGCATCAACCCCTACGTGAACGTGATCCTTCACGAAGAGCGGCTCGAGGCCGACAACGTGATGGAGATCTTCAGCCAGTACGACCTGATCGTCGACGGCACGGACAACTTCGCCACCCGCTACCTGGTCAACGACGCCTGCGTGCTGCTGAACAAGCCGTACGTCTGGGGGTCGATCTACCGCTTCGACGGTCAGGCCTCGGTGTTCTGGTCCGAGCACGGCCCCTGCTACCGCTGCCTGTACCCGGAGCCCCCGCCGCCCGGCATGGTCCCCTCCTGCGCCGAGGGTGGCGTCCTGGGCGTGCTGTGCGCGTCCATCGGCTCCATCCAGGTCAACGAGGCCATCAAGCTGCTCGCCGGCATCGGTGAGCCGCTCGTCGGCCGACTGATGATCTACGACGCCCTGGAGATGCAGTACCGCCAGGTCAAGGTCCGCAAGGACCCCAACTGCGCGGTCTGCGGCGAGAACCCGACCGTCACCGAACTCATCGACTACGAGGCCTTCTGCGGCGTCGTGTCCGAGGAGGCCCAGGCGGCGGCCGCCGACTCCACGATCACTCCCAAGCAGCTCAAGGAGTGGATCGACGACGGCGAGAGCATCGAACTCATCGACGTCCGCGAGCCGAACGAGTTCGAGATCGTGTCCATCCCGGGCGCGCGCCTGATCCCCAAGAACGAGTTCCTCATGGGCACCGCCCTGGAGAGCCTCCCGCAGGACAAGAAGATCGTCTTGAACTGCAAGACAGGTGTCCGCAGTGCGGAAGTCCTGGCGGTCCTGAAGTCCGCGGGCTTCGCCGACGCCGTTCACGTCGGCGGCGGCGTGATCGGCTGGGTGAA
>NZ_VCNP01000025.1 GCF_006782915.1 Streptomyces calvus | reverse complement strand
GGGGGGGGGGCCCCCCCCCGCCGTCGTCATGAGCAGACCTTGCCGTCCTCGGGCACCGTGCCGTCCAGCAGGTACGCGTTCACCGTGGAGTCGACGCAGCCGCTGCCACTGCCGTACGCGCCATGGCCCTCGCCCTTCCAGGTGAGCACCACACCGACGTCCTCGCCCAGTTCGTCGGCCATCCTCCGGGCCCCCTCGTACGGCGTGGCCGGGTCGCCGGTGTTGCCCACGACCAGCACCGGTGCCGCGCCCGGCGCGCTCACGTCCGGAGTGTCGTGCTGACCGGGCACCGGCCAGTCGTGGCACCAGCCGGCCGTGTCCCAGCCGAGGAAGGCCCCGAACACCGGTGAGATCTCCTCGAACTCCGGCAGCAGCTTCTTCGTCTCCTCCACGGTCGGCCGCTGCCTGGCGTCCAGGCACGATATGACCCGCTGGGAGTGGGTCGTCGTGCCGTACTCTCCCTCGGCGCTGCGTTCGTTGTAGCCGTCGGCCAGCGCCAGCAGTTCCGTACCGTCACCGTCCTGCGCCGCCTCCAGCGCGCTGGTGAGCGCCGGCCAGCCGTCCTTGCTGTACAGCGGCAGGACGATCCCGGTCACCGCCAGCGTCTGCGTCAGCTCGCGCCCGGAGGACGCCGGCAGCGGTTCGGCGTCGATGCGCCGCAGCAGCTCGGCGATCTCCCGCGACCCCTGCTCGGGATCGCGGCCGGTGGACTTCAGGTAGTTGTCCAGGGCCAGTTGGAAGCCGCGGGCCTGGTTCTTGGCGTGGCCCACCGTGTCGGCGCTCGGGTCGACCACGGCGTCGAGGGTCATCCGCCCGACCTTCTTCGGGAACAGATGGGCGTAGACGCCGCCGAGTTCGGTGCCGTAGGAGATGCCGAAGTAGTTCAGCTTCTCGTCGCCGAGGGCCTGGCGGATGCGGTCCATGTCGCGAGCGGTGTCCGTGGTCGAGACGTGGGCCATCAGCTCACCGGCGGCCTTCTGGCAGCCCTTGCCGAAGTCCGCGGCGTCCTCGAGGAACGCCCGCTCCTCGGCCGGCGTGTCCGGAGTGCCGTCCACCGTCGCCTCGGCGGCCTGGATGCTCCTGTCGTCGCGGCAGCGGACGCCCTCGCTGGCGGCCACGCCTCGCGGGTCGAAGCTCACCAGGTCGTACCGCTCACGGAGTTCGGCGGCGGTGCCGGCGTAGGACGGCAGCATGGACACGCCGGAGCCGCCCGGGCCGCCGAAGTTGAACAGCAGTGAGCCGAGACGGTCGTCTCCGGTCGCCCTGGCCCGGATCAGCGCCAGCCCGATCGTCCGCCCGTCGGGCTTCGACCAGTCCAGCGGCACCTTCAGCGTGGCGCACTGCCAGTCGTCGCCGGGCGCCGGAGCGTCCTCGGTGGCCTTGCAGTCGCCCCAGTCGAGCGCCGTGGCGCCGCTCTTGCCGTCGTTGCCGGAGTCGTCGTCCGGCGAGCCGCCGCTGCAGCCGGCCGTCCACAGCGCGGCGGCGACCGTCAGGGCCGTCCACCGTGTCAAGCGGGTCATGTGCCGTTTCCCCCCTCGCTGGCCGTCCGCACCGTGCCGCGGATGGCGGTCAGGCCATGTTAGGCAGATTCGCAGCCCGCAGCGCCAGCCTGTGGATAACGCTCTGACCTGCGGGTTCAGTTGTTTCGTCCGTGGCGTGGGCGGTGGCCGGGCGGCCATTCACGAGCAGACGGTCCCGGCCGCGGGCACCTTCCCGTCCAGGAGGTAGCCGTGCACCGCCTGCTGCACGCACCTGTTCTTGCTGGTGTACGCCCCGTGCCCCTGCCCCTCGTACGTCAGTTCCACACCGACGCCCGCACCGAGTTCCTCCACCATCCGGCGCGCGCCCTCGTACGGTGTGGCCGGGTCGCCGGTGTTGCCGATCACCAGGATCGGTGCCGCGCCGGGGGCGCTCACGTCCGGGTCCTCGGCCGCGCCCGGCACCGCCCAGCCGGTGCAGCCGGTCAGTCCCCACGCCATGTAGTCACCGAACAGACGGGACGCGGCCCTGAACTCGGGCAGCCTGCGCTCCACGTCCGCGGGGGTGTGGCGCGCCTTCCTGTCCGCGCAGTTGACGGCGGTGTTGGCCGCGACGAGGTTGCTGTACTCGCCGTTCTCGCCGCGTCCGGTCATCGAGTCCGACAGCAGCATCAGGATGGTGCCGTCACCGTCGTACGCCTGCTCCAGCCCTTGGGTGAGGAACTCCCAGAGCTTCTGCGAGTACAGGGCCTGCGCGATTCCGCTGGTCGCCACGGTCTGGGTGAGCTCTCGCGGGAAGACGCCGGGGATCGGCCTGGCGTCGAGGTCCTTCAGCAGGCCGGCGATGCGGTCCTGCACGTCCTGCGCGCTGTCGCCGACCGGGCACCTCTCGGGCTGCGAGACGCAGTGCTCGGCGTAGTTGTCGAGCGCGAGCTGGAACCCGCGCGCCTGTCCCAGGGAACCCTCCTCCGCGTTCTCCGCGGGGTTCACGACCGCGTCGAACACCGCGCGGCCCACCTTCTTCGGGAACAGGTGGGCGTAGACGCCGCCCAGCTCGGTGCCGTAGGAGACGCCGAAGTAGTGCAGTTTCTCGTCGCCGAGGACCTGCCGCATCAGGTCCAGGTCCCGGGCGGCGTCCGTGGTGCGCACATGCGGCAGGATCCGTCCGGAGTTCTTCTCGCAGGCCGCGTTGAACTCCTCGGTGTCGTCGACGAGTTCGGTGCGTTCGGCGTTGTCGTCCGGAGTGGCGTCCTGCTGGAGGTACGCGTCGAGCTGCCGGTCGTCCAGACACTTCGCGGGGGCGCTGCGGCCGACTCCGCGCGGGTCGAAGCCCACCAGGTCGTAACGGGTGCGCAGGCGCGCGTAGTCCGGGCCGAAGGCGGGCAGTGTGGTGACGCCGGAGACGCCCGGACCGCCGAAGTTGAAGATCAGCGAGCCGATGCGTTCGCTCACCGGGCCGCTGGACACGGCCCGGATCAGCGCGAGGTCGATGGTGTCGCCGTCGGGCTCGTCCCAGTTCAGGGGCGCCTTCATGGTGGCGCAGCTCCACTCGCCCCGGTCGCCCGGCAGCGGTGACGGGGCGGAGCCGCCGCCCTGGGCCTGTGACGGCGCCGGGCAGTCCTCCCAGCCGAGTTCCTGCTCCGTCAGGTCCTCGTCGTCCCGGTCGCCGGCGCCGCAGCCCGTCAGCAGGGCGGGCAGCAGGACGGCGCAGACGGTCAGGGCGGCGGCAGGCAGACGGAAGGGGTGGGGCATGCTCCCATCCTGCGGTCGGCCGCGACGGCACGCGCGGGGCACGGGCCGTCCGAGGTACGGAAGCCGTGGCCGGGCGGCGCAGGGCGCGCGCCCTGCGGCGAAGGCCGGGCGGGGCCGGCCGCGCGCTGCCTACAGGGCGGCCTTGCGCGTGAGGTGGTTGAAGGCGAGCCAGCCCGGCAGCACCGGCAGCCACAGGGTCAGCAGCCGGAAGAGCAGCACCGCCGGCGCGGCGACCTCCTTGGGCAGCCCGACCGCGATCAGACCGACCGTCAGGGTCGCCTCGACGGCGCCCACACCGCCCGGCGTCGGTGCCGCCGACCCCAGCGCGTTGCCCGCGAGGAAGACGACGGCGACGCTCGCGAGGCTGACCGACGTCGTCTCGTCGCCGAACGCGCGGATCGAGGCGTCCAGGCACATCACGAAGCAGGCCGTCAGCAGCAGCATGCCGCCGATTCCGGTCACCAGCTTCTGCGGCCGCTGCAGCACGTCGAGCATGCGCGGCACGACCCCCGCGAACAGCGACCGCACGCGCGTGACGACGAACTTGCGCAGGAACGGCACCGACGTCACCACGAGCACCAGCACCGCCACCGTCAGCAGACCGCCGATCACGGTGCGGGACGGGGACAGGGAGGGTGTCTTCTCGGTACCGGTCAGATAGCCGAAGGCCAGGAGCATGAGGATGTGGCAGCCGAGCCCGAACAGCTGCGACGCGCCGACGCTCGCCACCGCGAGCCCCGGCCGCACTCCCGCGCGCTGGAGGAATCGCGTGTTCAGCGCGACACCGCCCACCGCCGCCGGAGCGACGATCTTCACGAACGAACCGGCGACCTGCGCCGCCACGGTCCGCGGGAACGGCACCCGCTCCGGCACGAACCCGAGCAGGGCCATGGCCGCCGCGACGTAACTGCACGCCGAGAACAGCACCGCCGCCGCCACCCAGCCCCACTCCGCGTTCGCGATCAGCGGACCGAACTCGATGTGGGTGAGCTGCGTCAGCAGGAAGTAGGCGCCGATCGCGCCGGCCATGAAACTGATCAGCGTCCGCGGACGCACCCGTTCCAGGCGGGCCGGCTCGACCGGTGCCTGCGGCCTGATACGCAGCACCTCGTGCCGGATCTGGCTGAGCAGATCCTCCTCGCGGGCCTCCTCCAGGGCCTCGTCGATGGCCCGTTTCTCGGCCCGCTGCTCCGCCCGTGCGGCCTTCTTGTCGACCTTCTCGGGCGCGGCCGCGTGCGGCGGGTCCTCGGCGCCGTGCTCGGCGCGGGCCAGTTTGGCCTGCCGGGACGCCTCCAGGACCGCCTCGCGTTCCCGCTCCGCCCGCTCCCGCGCCAGCTTGCGCAGGGTCGCGCGCGTGGAACGGCTCAGCGCGATCGGCTGGAGCATCGGCAGGCAGTCGGCCACGGTGTCGGGGCCGAGGACGCTCAGCGCGGACGCCACCGCGCGTTCGGCGCCGACCCGGAGGCCCAGCGTCACCAGCAGCTGCGAGGTGTCCATGCGCAGCAGCAGATCGCCGGCCGCGATCTCACCGACGCGCAGGTCGGTGAGGATCACCGTGCCGGAACGATCCACCAGGATGGCGTCTCCCACCAGCCTGCGGTGCGCGATACGGCGGGACTGCAGGGCGCGTACCTGGTGCCAGGTGTCGCGCAGCAGTTCGTCGGTGATCTCCTCGTCGGCCAGCGAGTCGAGGGTGCGCCCGCCGCTGTGCTCGTAGACGAGCATCACCGCGTCCGGGCCGAGTTCGGAGGTGGCGATCAGCTTGGGCGCGTTGGCGCCGGCCGCGATGGCCGCGTAGGCGAGGAGCGCCTCCTGCTCCAGCGCCTGGCGCAGCGACTGCAGGCTGCTGCGGGTGGCGAAGCCGCGCAGGGCCAGGTTGCGCCACGCGCGGTAGAAGAATCCCTGCGCCTGCTGCTCGCGGTCGACCACCGTGACGTCCAGCGGCGGACCGTCCTCCAGGGTGACGAAGTAGCGGCGGCCGCGGTCGCCCGCCTCGGCGGCGTCGGACGCCTCCACGCGGGACGCGCTCACGGGGCGGAAGCCGACGGTGCGCAGGCCCGCCATCAGGGTGCGTCCGGTGGGGCGCACATTGGGCGAGCCGACCGCGTAGAGGGTGCCGTAGGCGACGGTCCAGCCGATCAGGACCGTCAGGATGATCGAGAACGGTGTCGTGTACCCCGTGACGAGCATCGAGAAGGCGTCGAGGAGCAGCACCACCCACAGCACCGCGCGCCAGCGGGGTCTGCGGGACATGCCGACGGCCGTCATGTAGGCGATGACCGGGGCCAGGTAGCCGTGCACCGGGTCGGTCAGGGCGTGGATGTCGCCGGGGGAGGGCTGGGTGAGCGCCTCCTGGATGGAGTCCGGCGCGGCCCGTGCGACCCACAGGTCGGTGGCGAGTGTCACACCGTGCGCGAGGACGGCGGCGAGGACACCGTCGGCGATCCGCAGTCCGTCGCGTTTGATCAGCCGTTCGATGGCGAAGGCGACCGGCACCAGGAGGATGGCGATGCTGGAGGCCAGGCCCGCGATCTTGATGAGCAGGTCGGGTGCCTGCCCGGTGCCCTTGGTGATGTCCTGTTCGAGACCCGAGGTGGTGCCGTGGGCGAACGCGGCGATCGCCAGCAGCACCACGACGGCGAGGACACCGCCGAGGAGCCGCATGAGGTCCGACGGGCGGTGCACCCGCGCGGGGAGCAGCGGTTCGTCGCCCTCCACCTCGTCGATGTGCACGGTCTCGGGATCCGTGGAGTTCGCGGCGTCCGGGCGTTCCGGGGTTCCGGGGCGCCGTGCGGTGTCCCGGCGCGACGACGCGTCAGGGGTGCCCTCCGTGTCTCCGGGGTGCGCACCCTGCTGCTTCATCGTCTCTTCTCGATCTCGTATCACCGGTCACCGCCCGCATGATGGTGGCATGCCGTACCGCCACAAGGGGGCATCAGGGTCCGCAAGCGGGGCGGCACAGTCTGCCCGAAGCGGTGCCCCGGGGCGAGCCGCGCACACACGTGCGCGCGCCTCGCGTTGTCGGTGGGGTGCGGCAGGATGGGCCGGATGAGTCAGGAGAGCCTTCCGTCCGACAGCGGTTCCGCGCACCCGGACGCCCTGCCGGAGTACGCCGAGCGCGTCCTCGAGGTGGCCGAGCTGATCCCGCCCGGACGTGTCATGACGTACGGGGACGTGGCCGAGTGGCTGGGGGAGGGCGGCCCCCGGCAGGTCGGGCGCGTGATGGCGCTGTACGGGGGAGCCGTCCCGTGGTGGCGCGTCGTCCGCGCGGACGGTGTGCTGCTGCCGGGCCACGAACTGAGAGCGCTCGGCCACTACCGGGCGGAGGGCACGCCGCTGAGGGAGGCGGGACGGGCCACGGAGGGCCATGTGCCGCGCCTCGACATGAAGCACGCGCGGTGGGACGGCGCCGGGCACACCGAGGGTCACACCTGACAGCTTCCGCCATCGCGCAGCCCGCCGTGTGACCTGTGATCCACCAGGGGGACATGAGGCGCAAGGACGGCATGACGTACGTTCGTGAGGCGAGGGACATGTGTGGCCGGAGTGACCGGAGGGAAGAAGCGGAAGCCCTGCTTTCGTGCTTTTCCGCGGCGTAGCGTCGCCAGCGCGTGCTCCCCTCACCCCGCGCCCGCCGCCCCGCACGCGCGGCGAACGGCACCACAGCACACCCACCAGGACCGGCGAACCACGTGAGCTCCTCTTCCTCCACCAGCGGCCTGTCGCACCCCCAGGTGCGGCGGGGGAATCGTGGCGCTTATCGACTGGTGCGTACCCCGCCGGCTCGCACGGACCCCCCTCGTCTGGACGCCGCACAGCGCTCCGTGGTTGAGCACCGGACCGGTCCGCTGCTCGTTCTCGCAGGTCCGGGCACCGGAAAGACGACCACCCTGGTCGAGTCCGTGGCCGCGCGGATCGCCCGCGGCGGGGACCCCGAGCGCATCCTCGTGCTGACGTTCAGCCGCAAGGCGGCCGTCGAACTGCGCGACCGCATGGCCCTGCGCATCGGCGCCGCGCGCGCCCCGCAGGCGACCACGTTCCACTCGTTCTGCTACGCCCTGGTCCGCGCCCACCAGGACAGCGAACTCTTCGTGGAGCCGCTGCGGCTGCTGTCGGGCCCCGAGCAGGACGTCACCGTCCGCGAACTGCTCGCCGGCCAGGTCGACCTGGAACGGCTCGGGCTCGCCCATGTGCGCTGGCCGGACGAACTGCGCGCCTGCCTGACCACCCGCGGCTTCGCCGACGAGGTCCGCGCGGTGCTCGCCCGCAGCCGCGAACTGGGCCTCGGACCGGACGCCCTGGACGCCTTCGCCCGCCGCATCGGCCGCCCCGACTGGCGCGCCGCCTCCGCCTTCCTCGCCGAGTACCTGGACGTCCTCGACCTGCAGGGCGTGCTCGACTACGCCGAACTGGTCCACCGTGCGGTGCTCCTCGCCCGCCGTCCGGAGATCGGCGGGCCGCTGGCCGCGCGGTACGACGCCGTGTACGTCGACGAGTACCAGGACACCGACCCCGCCCAGGTACGGCTGCTGCGCGCGCTGGCCGGCGGACGCACCCTCGTCGCCTTCGGCGACCCCGACCAGTCGATCTACGCCTTCCGCGGCGCAGACGTCAACGGCATCCTGGACTTCCCCCGCACCTTCCCCCGCGCGGACGGCCGCCCGGCCCCCGTCGCGGTGCTGCGCACCTCCCGGCGTTCCGGCGCCGCGCTGCTGGACGCCACCCGGCGGGTGACCCAGCGGATGCCGTTGACCCGGCTGCCCGCCGACAAGGTCCGCGCCCACCGGGAGCTGACGCCGGTACGGGACGGCGGCCGGGTCGAGGTGTACACGTACCCGACCTCCGGCACGGAGCTGGACAACATCGCCGACATCCTCCGCAGGGCCCACCTGGAGGACGGCGTTCCGTGGAACGACATGGCCGTGCTGGTGCGGGCCGGCTCCCGCACCCTGCCCACCGTCCGCCGCGCGCTGACGTCGGCGGGCGTCCCGGTGGACGTCGACGGCGACGCCCTGCCGCTGCGCCACGAACCGGCGGTGGCCCCGCTGCTCACGGCACTGCGCGCGGTGGCCACGGCGGAGGCGGGCGCCCGGGAGGACGACACCACCGGGCCGACCGCCGACGCCGGGGCGGCGGGACCGGCCCCAAAGGAAGCGACGAACGCCGTGGCGGATGCCTCGGCGGGCGACGGGCGGGATGCGGGTGATGGCGCGGCACCGGGGCAAGGGCCCGGTGGTGGTGCTCCGGCAGGGCGGGCCACCGACGACGACACGGCGGAGCAGCGGGAGTCCGGCGACGCAGCGGCCGCGGGGCCGGCGTCGGACGCCGAGGCCTGCTGGCTCGACACCGAAACCGCCCTCACGCTGCTCGCCTCGCCCCTCGCCGGAATGGACGCCGCCGACCTGCGCCGGCTCGGGCGCGCCCTGCGCGAGGAGGAGCGGGCCGCCGGCAATCCGCTGCCGCCGCCCTCGGACGAACTGCTCGCGCGTGCGCTGGCCGAGCCGGAACGGCTCGCCGTGCACGACCCCGCCTACGCGCGGGGCGCCCAGCGCCTCGGCGCTCTGCTGCGCCGCGCCCGGGAACGCCTGGCGGGCGGCGGCACGGCCGAAGAGGCCCTGTGGGAGCTGTGGGACGGCACGCCGTGGCCGCAGCGCCTGGAGCGCTCCGCCCGGCGCGGCGGCGCGGCGGGCCGCAACGCCGACCGGGACCTCGACGCCGTGTGCGCGCTGTTCGCCACCGCCGCCCGCGCGGAGGAACGCACCGGCGGCCGCGGCGCCCTGAACTTCCTGGAGGAGATCGACGCCGAGGACATCGCCGCCGACACCCTCACCCGGCGCGCCGCCCGCCCCGACGCCGTGCGCCTGATGACCGCGCACCGCTCCAAGGGCCTGGAGTGGCGCCTGGTCGTCGTGGCCGGTGTCCAGGAGGGCCTGTGGCCGGACCTGCGCCGCCGCGGCTCCCTCCTGGAGGCCGACCGCATCGGCCGCGACGGACTCGCCGAACCCCTCACCCCCGGCGCACTGCTGGCGGAGGAACGCCGCCTGTTCTACGTGGCAGCCACGCGCGCGCGTGAGCGTCTCGTCGTGACGGCGGTGAAGGCGCCCGCCGACGACGGCGACCAGCCCTCCCGCTTCCTGACCGAACTCGGCGTCGAGCCCAGGGACGTCACCGGACGCCCGCGCCGCCCGCTGTCCGTCGCCGCGCTCGTCGCCGAACTGCGCGCCACCACGGTCGACCCCCGGGTCTCCGACACCCTCCGGGAAGCGGCCGCCGTGCGGCTGGCCAGGCTCGCCGCGCTCGCCGACGAGGACGGCCGCCCCCTGGTGCCGTCCGCGCACCCCTACCGCTGGTGGGGCATGTTCGAACCCACGGCGTCCAAGGTGCCGCTGCGCGACCGCGACCAGCCCGTCGTGCTCTCCGGCAGCGCCCTCGACCAACTCGCCAACACCTGCGCCCTCCAGTGGTTCCTGGGCCGCGAGGTGAAGGCCGACGCGCCCGCCACCGCCGCCCAGGGCTTCGGCAACGTGGTGCACGTCCTCGCCGACGAGGTGGCCTCCGGGCACACCCCGGCCGACCTCGACGTCCTGATGGAACGCCTCGACTCGGTGTGGAACGCGCTGGCCTTCGACGCGCCGTGGAAATCGGCGCAGGAGAAGGAGAACGCGCGCGTGGCACTCGAACGCTTCCTGCAGTGGCACGTCATGGACCGCACCGGCCGCACCCCGGTCGCGAGCGAACACGACTTCGACGTCACCATCGAGGCGGGCGACCACCGGATCCGGGTCCGCGGCCAGATGGACCGCGTCGAGGCCGACGGCGACGGCCGCGCCTACGTCGTCGACTTCAAGACCGGCAAACAGGCGATCGGCGCCGCCGAGGTCGCCCGCCACCCCCAGCTGGCCGTCTACCAGCTCGCCGTCCGCGAGGGCGCCGTGGACGACCTCTTCGACGGGGTGCGCCCCGAACCGGGCGGTGCCGAACTCGTCCAGTTGCGCCAGGGCGCCGCCAAACGCGACGGCGGCGAGTCGCTGCCCAAGGTGCAGGCCCAGGAACCGCTGGAGGGGGAGTGGGTCGGCGACCTGCTGGCCACCGCGGCGGGCAAGGTCCTCGACGAACGGTTCACGCCGACCGCCGGCCAGCACTGCGCGCACTGCGCGTTCCGGGCCTCGTGCAGCGCCCGTCCGGAGGGCCGGCACGTCGTCGAGTGACCGGCGTGACGCATCGCACCACCCGTTCCGACCTGCACTTCTCCGCTCCCGGCCCGCGTTCGCGGCCTGCGCTGTCAGTGCCCGCCGCTAGCCTCTGCGTGTGCCCGCTCGTATCACCGATCCCGATCAGCTCAAGGAGCTCCTCGGGATCCCGTTCACCCCGGAGCAGACGGCCTGCATCGTCGCGCCGCCCGCCCCGCAGGTGATCGTGGCCGGAGCCGGGTCGGGCAAGACCACGGTGATGGCGGCACGCGTGGTCTGGCTGGTCGGCACCGGACAGGTCGCGCCCGAACAGGTACTCGGCCTCACCTTTACCAACAAGGCCGCGGGCGAACTCGCCGAACGCGTCCGCGCGGCGCTCGTCAAGGCCGGTGTCACCGACCCGGACGCCATCGACCCGGACAACCCGCCGGGCGAGCCGGTCATCTCGACGTACCACGCCTTCGCGGGCCGCCTGCTGACCGACCACGGGCTGCGCATCGGCCTGGAACCGACCTCCCGGCTGCTCGCCGACGCCACCCGCTACCAGCTCGCCGCGCGCGTCCTGCGCGAGGCCCCCGGCCCCTACCCGGCGCTCACCCGCTCCTTCCCCGACCTGGTCGGCGACCTCCTCACCCTTGACGGAGAGCTCGCCGAGCACCTCGTACGCCCCGAGGACCTGCGCGCCCACGACGCCGAGCTGCTGCGCGCCCTGGAGAACACCAAGCTCACCAACGCCGATCTGCGCAAGGTCCCCGAGGCCGCCGCCGCGCGGCGCGAACTCGCCGGTCTCGTCGTGCGCTACCGGGCCGCCAAACGCGAACGCGACCTGCTCGACTTCGGCGACCAGATCGCCCTGTCCGCCCAGCTGGCCGCGATGCCCGAGGTGGGCCGGATCCTGCGCGACGAGTTCCGCGTGGTCCTCCTCGACGAGTACCAGGACACCTCGGTCGCCCAGCGCGTCCTCCTCGCCGGGCTGTTCGGGCACGGCACCGGCCACCCGGTGACCGCCGTCGGCGACCCCTGCCAGGCCATCTACGGCTGGCGCGGCGCCTCCGTCGCCAACCTCGACGACTTCCCCGAGCACTTCGCCCACGCCGACGGCCGCCCCGCCACCCGCCAGTCGCTCAGCGAGAACCGCCGCAGCGGCGGCCGCCTGCTGGACCTCGCCAACCGCCTCGCCGAACCGCTGCGCGCCCTCCACGAAGGAGTGGAAGCCCTCCGCCCCGCCCCGGGCGCCGAACGCGACGGCACGGTCCGCTGCGCCCTGCTGCCCACCCACGCCGAGGAGATCGACTGGATCGCCGACTCCATCGCGCACCTCGTCCGCACCGGAAAGGCTCCCGGCGAGATCGCCGTCCTGTGCCGTACGGCCGCGGACTTCGCGGAGATCCAGGGTGCCCTGGTCGCCCGGGACGTGCCCGTGGAGGTGGTGGGCCTGTCCGGCCTGCTGCACCTGCCGGAGGTCGCCGACCTCGTCGCCGTCTGCGAGGTCCTCCAGGACCCCGGCGCCAACGCCTCCCTCGTACGCCTGCTGACCGGCCCGCGCTGGCGCATCGGCCCCCGCGACCTCGCCCTGCTGGGCCGACGCGCCCGACGGCTCGTCGCCGTCCACGCGCGCGTGGACGGCGACGACGACCCGGACCGCCGCCTCGCCGAGGCCGTCGAGGGCGTCGACCCCGCCGAGGTGATCTCGCTCGCGGACGCCCTCGACACCTTCCTGGAGACTCCGCTGGACGGCCGGGGCGACGACGACGGCCTGCCGTTCTCGGCCGACGCGCGCGTGCGCTTCGCCCGCCTCGCCGCCGAACTGCGCGACCTGCGCCGCTCCCTGGCCGACCCCCTGATGGACGTGCTGCACCGCGTCCTCGCCGTCACCGGACTGGAGGTCGAACTCTCCGCGTCCCCGCACGCCCTGGCCGCCCGCCGGCGCGAAACCCTCTCCAACTTCCTCGACGTCGCCGCCTCCTTCGCCGCCGGCGACGCCGAGGCCACCCTGCTCGCCTTCCTCGGCTTCCTGCGCACCGCCGCCCAGTACGAGAAGGGCCTCGACAACGCCCTGCCCGGCGGCGAGAACACCGTCAAGGTGCTCACCGCGCACAAGTCCAAGGGCCTGGAGTGGGACGTCGTCGCCGTACCGGGACTGGTCACCGGCACCTTCCCCAGCAGCCAGGGCCGCGAGAAGTGGACCGCGCAGGGCAAGGTGCTGCCGCACGCGCTGCGCGGCGACGCCGACACCCTCCCCGACGTGACCTCCTGGGACTCCCGCGGGCTGAAGGCCTTCCACGAGGCCATGAAGGAGCACCAGCACACCGAGGAACTCCGCCTCGGCTACGTCACCTTCACCCGCCCCCGCTCCCTGCTGCTCGGCTCCGGCCACTGGTGGGGACCCAGCCAGAAGAGACCGCGCGGCCCCTCCGCGTTCCTCCACGCCCTCTACGAGCACTGCGCCGCCGGGTACGGCGAGATCGAGGCGTGGGCCGACGAGCCCGCCGAGGACGAGGAGAACCCCGCCCTGCGCCGGGCCGGCGACGTCCGGGCGTGGCCCCTGCCGCTGGACGACGACGCCCTCGCCCGCCGCCGTGCGGCCGCCGGGACCGTCCTCGCCCACCTCGAACGCCTCGCCGCCCGGCAGGACGTCCCCGCCCCGCCCGTGCACGACCCGGACGTGTACGACGACCCGGACTGGCCACCGCCACCCGACGACGAGGACCCCGGCCCCGTGCCGGAGGACGACCCCTTCGGCCAGGACGATCCCTTCGGCGAGGACGACCCGTTCCGAGAGGACGACCCGTTCCGAGAGGGCGACCCATGCGGAGAAGGTGACCCCTTCGCGCCTGACGACTTCTTCGCGGACGACGCCGAGGCGGAGGACGAACCCTCCGCGTTGGATGACACCTCCGTGACAGGCGGCACATCCACCCTGGACGGCGCCACCGTGACGGGCGGCGCCTCCGTGAGGGACGACGCTTCCGTGACGGGCGGCGCCTCCGCGACGGGCGACGCCCCCGCCGGGGACGATGCTTCCGCCGGGGACGACGCCTTCACCAGCGCTGACGCCTTCACCGGCGCCGACGCCTTCGCCGTAGGCCCGGACGCCGACCCGGGCGACGCAGGCGACCTCCCGGGCGGCCAGGACGTCCGGGACTCCCGGACCGCAGGCGACCCCCAGGGCGACCAGGACCTTCGGACGTCCCGGACCACCGGTCGCCCCGCCGTCCCGCACCAGGCGACGGCACCCGAACCCGCCGCGCGCTCTCGCGCGGCCGATCAGATCCGGCCGCAGCCGGGTCCCGGCCGACCCCGGCTCACCCCGGAGGAGGCCCGCACCGTCGCGTCGTGGGACCGCGACCTCGAAGCGCTCTCCGGGGAGCTGCTGCGCACGCGCGAGAGCGTCACCGAGGTCCACCTGCCCGCCTCGCTGACCGCGTCCCAGCTGCTCCGGCTGGCCGCGGACCCGGACGGCTTCGCCCGCGAGCTGGCCCGTCCCATGCCCCGCCCGCCGCAGCCCGCCGCACGCCGCGGCACCCGCTTCCACGCCTGGGTCGAGGCGCGCTTCGAGGAGCTGACGCTGCCCATGCTGGAGCCGGACGAGCTGCCCGGCAGCGACGCCGAGATCACCGACGAGCGCGACCTGGAGGCCCTCAAGGAGGCGTTCGAACGCACCGAGTACGCCCGCAGGACACCCCACCGCGTGGAAGCGCCCTTCCAGCTGTCGATCGCCGGTCGCGTCGTGCGCGGCCGCATCGACGCCGTCTACAAGGAAGGTGACGGCGACGGCACGACGTACGAGATCGTCGACTGGAAGACCGGCCGCGGCCGCACCGGCGACCCGCTCCAGCTCGCCGTCTACCGGCTTGCCTGGGCCGAGCAGCAGGGCGTCCCCCTGGAGTCCGTCACGGCCGCGTTCCTGTACGTCCGCACCGGCGAGGTCGTCCGCCCCGACGCGCTGCCCGGCCGGGCCGAGCTGGAGCGGCTGCTGGAGGAGCCGCCCGGTGAGATACCGCACTCCGAGGACACCCGCGCGGGCCGATAGGCTCGTGACCATGAGCCAGCCCGTTGACAGTGCCGTCAGCGCCGTCCGTACGTACGTCCAGCAGCACCGCGCAGCCTTCCTCGACGACCTCGCCGAGTGGCTGCGCATCCCGTCGGTGTCGGCCCAGCCCGACCACGCCTCCGACGTGCGCCGCAGCGCCGACTGGCTCGCCGCCCGGCTCAAGGAGACCGGCTTCCCGACCGCCGAGGTCTGGCAGACCCCGGGCGCCCCGGCCGTCTACGCCGAGTGGCCCTCCGACGACCCCGGGGCGCCGACCGTGCTGGTCTACGGCCACCACGACGTGCAGCCCGCCGCCCGCGAGGACGGCTGGGACAGCGAGCCCTTCGAGCCCGTCGTCCGCGGCAACCGCCTCTATGCGCGGGGCGCCGCCGACGACAAGGGCCAGGTGTTCTTCCACACCCTCGGCGTCCGCGCCCACCTCGCCACCACCGGCCGCACCGCCCCGGCCGTCCATCTGAAACTGCTGGTCGAGGGCGAGGAGGAATCCGGCTCCCCGCACTTCAGGGCGCTCGTGGAGCAGCACGCGGACCGGCTCGCGGCCGACGCGGTGATCGTCTCCGACACCGGCATGTGGTCCGAGGACACCCCCACGGTGTGCACCGGCATGCGCGGCCTCGCCGAGTGCGAGATCCGGCTGTACGGCCCCGACCAGGACATCCACTCCGGTTCCTTCGGCGGCGCGGTCCCCAACCCGGCCACCGCCGCGGCCCGCCTGGTGGCCGCCCTCCACGACGAGCACGCGCGAGTGGCGATCCCGGGCTTCTACGACGGCGTCGTCGAGCTCACCGACCGCGAACGCGAACTCTTCGCCGAGCTGCCCTTCGACGAACAGCAGTGGCTGCGCACCGCCAAGTCCCGCGGCACGCTCGGCGAGGCCGGGTACAGCACCCTGGAGCGCATCTGGGCGCGCCCCACCGCCGAGGTCAACGGCATCGGCGGCGGCTACCAGGGCCCCGGCAGCAAGACCATCGTGCCGTCCTCCGCCATGGTGAAGCTGTCCTTCCGGCTGGTCGCCGGCCAGGACCCCGAGCAGGTGGCGCAGGCCGTCCGCGACTGGGTGCCCGGTCAGGTACCCGACGGCATCCGCCACGAGATCGCCTTCAGCCCCGCCACCCGCCCCTGCCTCACACCGCTGGACCACCCGGCCCTGCAGTCCGTGGTCCGCGCGATGAGCCGCGCCTTCGACGCTCCCGTCCGGTTCACCCGCGAAGGCGGTTCCGGGCCGGCCGCCGACCTCCAGGACGTCCTCGGGGCACCGGTGCTCTTCCTCGGCATCTCCGTCCCGTCCGACGGCTGGCACGCCCCGAACGAGAAGGTCGAGCTGGACCTGCTCCTCAAGGGCGTCGAGACCAGCGCGTACCTCTGGGGCGACCTCGCCGAACACTGGCGGCATGCGACCTGACACCTTTGGAGCCGTCCCAGCCGTCCCAGCCGTCCCAGCCGTCCGATCCGTCCGTGCCGTCCGGGGCCGGCGCCCGCGCGGGGCACACTGGAAGAGCCCGCCACCGCGCCCGCCGGATCCGGTGCCCTCCCGCCGCCCGTCCCGCCGAACCGTCCGCCGACCCGATCCGTTCCACCGGGGGAGTTGGAAGCACCCGTGACCACCTGGACCGACCACACCGCCGACCGACCCATCTCGCTCACCGCCCCGAGCGGCATCGACCGCGCCGCCCACCACCGGCTCGACGAGGCATGGCTCGCGGCGGCGTGGAGCCACCCCTCGACCCGCTGCTTCGTGGTGTCCGGCGGCCAGGTCCTCATCGACGAGACGACGGACGGGCGCACCGAACTCGTCATGACGCCGTCCTTCGAGGCCCCGCTCACCGAGGCACACCGCTACTTCCTCGGCACCGACGAGGACGGCGTGAGCTACTTCGCCCTCCAGAAGGACTCGCTGCCCGGCCGCATGGACGACTCCGCCCGCCCGGCGGGCCTGCGCGAGGCCGGGCTGCTCCTGTCGCCGCGCGAGGCCGGCCTGATGGTGCACGCGGTCGCCCTGGAGAACTGGCAGCGGCTGCACCGCTTCTGCTCACGCTGCGGCGAGCGCACCGTCATCGCCGCCGCCGGACACATCCGCCGCTGCCCGGCCTGCGGCGCCGAGCACTACCCGCGCACCGACCCCGCGGTGATCATGGCGGTCATCGACGACCAGGACCGCATCCTGCTCGGCCGCCAGGTCCACTGGCCCGAGGGCCGCTTCTCCACGCTCGCCGGATTCGTCGAGCCCGGCGAGTCCATCGAGCAGTCGGTGCGCCGGGAGGTCCACGAGGAGGCCGGCATCAGCATCGGCGAGGTCGAGTACGTCGCCAGCCAGCCCTGGCCCTTCCCGTCCAGCCTCATGCTGGGCTTCGTCGCCCGCGCCACCTCGACGGACATCGAGGTCGACGGCGACGAGATCCACGAGGCCCGCTGGTTCTCGCGCGACGAACTCGGCGCCGCCTTCGAGTCCGGCGAGGTGCTCCCGCCCTACGGCATCTCCATCGCGGCCCGCCTGATCGAACGCTGGTACGGCAAGGAGCTGCCGACCCGCAGCGCCTTCTGAACCGGTGACGGCACAGCCTCCGGCGCGCAAAAGCGGGGTGGCCCCTCCTCGACGGAAGGGCCACCCCGCTGCGTGAGATCCGCTCAGGCGCCGATCTTCTGCTTCACCTGCGCCAGCGACGGGTTGGTGAGCGTCGAGCCGTCCGGGAAGAGGACGGTCGGAACCGTCTGGTTCCCACCGTTGGCCTTCTCGACGAACGCCGCCGACTCCGGGTCCTGCTCGATGTTGATCTCGGTGTACGCGATGCCCTCGCGGTCCATCTGGCTCTTCAGCCGACGGCAGTAGCCGCACCACGTGGTGCTGTACATCGTCACAGTGCCCGGCATGTCTCTCGCGCTCCTTCGGCGGCTCGGGGAAGTCCTCGATGTGCAGGGAACGTACTTGAAAGCGCAGGCATTCCCGCGAGGAGGTGTCCTGCCCGCCCGCCCGGCCTGCCCAGCTTCCCGTCCTGCCCGGCTCCCCGGCCGCCGCGCTGCCCACGGAGACGTGGCACCACGCCCGACGTGACGCCCGCCGCACCCGCGCCCGACGTGACGCCCGCCGCACCCACCCGACGTGATGCCCGCCGCACCCGCCCGAGGTGATGGCCCGCCGCACCCGCCCCACGTGATGCCCGCCGCATTAATACGACCGCGAGGCCGTCCCTGTGGACAACGGGCTCACCCGTCTCCGGCGACCTGGCAGCATGGCCATGTGACAGCAGCAACGCACTCCACCCTTTTCCCGCACGTACCGGACTCGGCCGACGCGGTGCTCGAAGGGCTCGACCCCGAGCAGCGCGCGGTGGCAACCGCTCTGCACGGTCCGGTGTGCGTACTGGCGGGCGCCGGCACCGGCAAGACCCGGGCGATCACCCACCGCATCGCCTACGGGGTGCGCGCCGGGATCCTCCAGCCGTCCAGCGTGCTCGCCGTCACCTTCACCAACCGCGCCGCCGGGGAGATGCGCGGCCGGCTGCGCCAGCTCGGCGCCGTCGGGGTCCAGGCCAGGACCTTCCACTCCGCGGCGCTGCGCCAGCTCCAGTACTTCTGGCCGAAAGCCATCGGCGGCTCGCTGCCCCGGCTGGTCGACCGCAAGGTCCAGCTGGTCGCCGACGCGGCCGCCGCCTGCCGCATCCGGCTGGACCGGGGCGAGCTGCGGGACGTCACCGCCGAGATCGAGTGGTCCAAGGTCACCCAGACCGTCCCGGCGGACTACGCGGCCGCCGCCGCCAAGGCCGGCCGGGAGGCGCCCCGCGACCCCGCCGAGATCGCCCAGCTCTACTCCGCCTACGAGGACCTCAAGCGGGAACGCGCCGTCATCGACTTCGAGGACGTGCTGCTGCTGACCGTGGCCGTTCTGCAGGACCGGCAGGACATCGCCGAGCAGGTCCGCGCCCAGTACCAGCACTTCGTCGTGGACGAGTACCAGGACGTCAGCCCGCTCCAGCAGCGCCTGCTGGAACTGTGGCTCGGCGACCGGGAGAACCTCTGCGTGGTCGGCGACGCCAGCCAGACGATCTACTCGTTCACGGGCGCAACCCCGGACCACCTGCTCGATTTCCGCAACCGTCACCCCGGTGCCACCGTCGTCAAACTGGTCCGCGACTACCGCTCGACCCCGCAGGTCGTCCACCTGGCGAACGGGCTGCTCGCCCAGGCCCGGGGCCGCGCCGCCGACCACCGGCTGGAGCTGGTCTCGCAGCGCGCCGCGGGACCCGAACCGGTCTTCACCGAGTACCCGGACGAGCCCGCCGAGGCCGAGGGCGCCGCGCGCCGCATCCGCGAACTGCTGGACGCGGGCGTCCAGGCCGCCGAGATCGCGGTCCTCTTCCGTACGAACGCGCAGTCCGAGACCTACGAGCAGGCCCTCGCCGATGCCGGCGTGCCCTACCAGCTGCGGGGCGCCGAGCGGTTCTTCGACCGGCCGGAGGTGCGCAAGGCGGGCGTCGCCCTGCGCGGCGCGGCCCGCTTCGGCGGCAACGACGCCCTCCTCGACGACGCCCCCGACCTGCCCTCCCAGGTGCGGGCCGTGCTGTCGGGCGAGGGCTGGACCCCGGAGCCGCCCGCCGGCTCCGGAGCGGTCCGGGAACGCTGGGAGTCGCTGGCCGCCCTGGTCCACCTCGCCCAGGACTTCGCCGCCGCCAGACCCGGTGCGACACTCGCCGACCTCGTCGCCGAGCTCGATGAACGGGCCGGCGCCCAGCACGCCCCCACCGTGCAGGGAGTCACCCTCGCCTCCCTGCACTCGGCCAAGGGCCTTGAGTGGGACGTCGTCTTCCTGGTCGGCGTGGCCGAGGGCATGATGCCGATCACCTACGCGAAGACCGACGAACAGATCGAGGAGGAGCGCCGCCTCCTCTATGTCGGCGTCACCCGCGCCCGCGAGCGCCTCCACCTGTCCTGGGCGCTCTCCCGCTCGCCCGGGGGACGCCCGAACCGCCGCCCCAGCCGGTTCCTCGACGGTCTGCGCCCCGGCTCGAACGCCGCCGCCGGCCGCGGCGGAGCAGCCGGAACGGGAGGCGTGGAGCGCGGCACCTACACCCCGGCCGCCACCGCGGGCCCGCCGGGCCCGCGACGCCGGCAGCGCAGCGTCGCCCGCTGCCGGGTCTGCGGCCGCACGCTGACCGACGCGGGCGAGATGAAGCTGATGCGCTGCGAGGACTGCCCCTCCGACATGGACGAGGGCCTGTACGAGCGGCTCCGCGAGTGGCGTGCCGACCAGGCGCAGCGCAGCGGGCAGCCGGCCTTCTGCGTCTTCACCGACAAGACGCTCATGGCCATCGCCGAGACCGTGCCCGACGACGAGCACGGGCTCGCCCGCATCCCCGGCGTGGGGATGCGCAAGCTGGGCCGTTACGGAGCCGATGTTCTGGCCATCTGCGCAGGCCGTGACGTCGTCGCGGGAGAAGGCCGGGACTGATGCGAACTCGTCGAAAAAATAGTTTGCGCATGCCCCAGGAATCCCCATAGGTTCTTAGGCACGGGGACAGCAGCCTTCTCGGAGGCGCTGATTCCGTGTTCTACTTGCATATCCGCGGACTGGCTCACCCCAGTCCCCCGAGACGCCGAGAGGAGGCGAGTCCAGTGATCAGCATCAACACCAGCTCCATCGTCAAAATGACCGATCGCTCGGCCGTCTCCCTGTGCATCCTCGGCGCCTCGAACCAGGGCACCGGTCTGTCCGGCATTCGTGCCGCACGTCTGGCGTCCTCCCTCGCTCCCGCGGCTTCCGCCGTCCGTGAGCGCAATGAGCGACCGACCAAGGCACTGGAAGCGGTAGAGGCACAGGCCCAGGCCTATGCCTTTGCGGCGACCGGTGCCGGATTCCGGAAGCAGACGACGCAGCACCACCTGATGTGGGCCTTCCGTGGGCCAGAACCCTGGAGTGATCCAGCCTGATTCTCAGGCCGGCGCCTTCAGGGCCGCGGAACCCCATCCGGGATCCGCGGCCCTTCTGTTTGTCCACGAACGTGGACGACAGCACGAAGGAGCCTCGGGACAAGAAAAGAACCCGGTACCAAGCCGCCAACCGGCCGACCGGCCGGAAACGACCAGACGAGGAAGACGAACCGTGCAACTCGAAGCGCACGCCCCGTCCGTACCGCCTTCCGACACGATCCCCAAGCCCGGCTCCACGGAGGACCCGACCTTGACTCCGCTCACCGCGCTCACCGCGCTCGACGACGCCATCGAGAACCTCGGCGTACCCGTCCCGTGCCGCTCCTACGACCCGGAGGTCTTCTTCGCCGAGTCGCCGGCGGACGTCGAGTACGCCAAGTCCCTCTGCCGTACCTGCCCGCTGGTCGAGGCCTGCCTCGCCGGCGCCAAGGAGCGGCGTGAGCCCTGGGGCGTCTGGGGTGGCGAGCTGTTCGTGCAGGGCGTTGTCGTCGCCCGGAAGCGGCCGCGTGGCCGCCCGCGCAAGAACCCGGTCACGGCATGAACACCCCAGGAACGATCGACCGCCCCCTCACGCACGACCCCCAGAAGCAGGCCCCGATGATGCCGTCCACTCACGAGCCCGCAGGCTCCGCGACCGAAGACTTCACCACCAGTGGCGCGAACGACTCGCGCCAGAACAGGACCCGAGAGATGCAACTCATCCCAGAAGCCCTGGCTCGTGCGCAAATGCACGAGCGGCTGCAGGAGGCGCAGCGGGAGCGCCAGGCCGTGGGCCTGGTGACCGCTCGCCGGATGCAGCGCCGCGCCGAGCGCGCCTCGCGGCGCGCCCGCCGGGCGCTCGCCCTCGCGGTCATGCAGTAACCAACCCGAAGCAGCGCCTCCCTGCCGGAGGCCCAGCTCTTCCCCGGGGGCCGGTCCGTGCGAACGGACCGGCCCCCGGGGCGCGTTGCGGGGCGGCCCTCCACCGGAGGCCTTATCGTCGCCGGATGACGAGTCATCCCGGCGGTGGCGGCGAGGACGACCGCGCCGAGGCGGAGACGGAACCGCTGGTGTGCGCCCGCTGCGGCCGGCGCGCCGACAGCTTCCGGCCGACCTGGACCCTCTCCGTGGAGAACGGCGTCCCTCGCCACTACTGCGAGAAGTGCTCCCGCGACCACCTGCGGGCCATCGAGGGCCGCCTCGACACGCAGTGGTGGTAGCGGCCGCGGCCGACGGCGGCGCTCCCGCCGCCCGCCGCCGCTGTCACGCCTCGGCGGCCGGCTGCTCGGCGGCAGGCTCGTCCGGGACGAACGCCGGCAGCCATTCCTCCAGTTCCTCCCGCAGCCGCACCGTCGCGTTCAGCTGGCAGAGCACACCGATCGTGCTCAGCGTCACCCGGTGGATCAGCAGGTACGCCGGAGGCAGGTTGAGCTGCTTGGCCAACTGGGAGGCGGGAGAACGCGGATCGGCTATCCGCGTGGCCTGACTCCGGATCCAGCCCCGGGTGAAGGTGAACGCCTCGACCCGGGCCGGCTCGATGATCGGCAGCAGGTAGTCGAGGACGGCGTCGGGATCCAGCTCTATGGACTCCTTCACGAAGCCCTCCGCGCACAGCCTCGCGTAGACGGCCTCGGCCTCGCCGTCCAGCGTCATCCGCAGGGCCTCGCCGATGGGCTCGGGCAGTCCGCCCGGCAGCCGGTCCACGGTGCCGAAGTCCAGCACGCCGAGCCGCCAGTCGTCCTCGCCGCCCGGACCACCGGGCAGCAGCCGGAAGTTGCCCGGGTGCGGGTCCGCGTGCAGCAGCCCGGTACGGGCGGGGCCGGAGAACAGGAAGCGGGCCAGGAGCTGGCCGGCCCGGTCGCGCTGCTCCTCGGTGCCGTCCGAGATGATCTCCGACAGCGGTATGCCGTCCATCCACTCGGTGATGAGCACCTGATCGCACTGGTGGACCACGTCCGGCACGACCACGTCCGGGTCACCCGCGAACTCCTCGGCGTGGGCCCGCTGCGCCTGGGCCTCCAGGCCGTAGTCCAGCTCCTCCGAGACACGGTCCTTGAGCTCCGTGATCAGCGGCTTGACGTCCATGCCGGGAATGAGCGGACCCAGCAGGCGGGCGAAGCGGCTCAACTGGTTCAGGTCGGACAGCAGGGCCTCCCCGGCGCCCGGGTACTGCACCTTGACGGCCACCTCGCGGCCGTCGTGCCACACAGCCCGGTGCACCTGACCGATCGAGGCGGCCGCGGACGGCTTGTCCTCGAACTCCAGGAACAGCTCGCGCCAGCCGTCGCCCAGCCGCTCCTCCAGCACCGCGTGCACGGTACGTGTCGGCATCGGCGGGGCCGCCTCCTGCAGCTTGGTCAGCGCCGCACGGTACGGTCCGGCGATCTCCTCCGGCAGCGCCGACTCGAAGACCGACAGGGCCTGGCCGAACTTCATGGCGCCGCCCTTGAGCTCACCGAGCACCTTGAACAGCTGCTCGGCGGTGCGCTGCTGAAGCTCGCGGCCGACGATCTCCGCGGACTCGCCGACGATCCGCTTGCCGAGCCCCCAGGTCGCCCGCCCGGCGAAGCCGAGCGGGAGCGCGGCCAGCTTGGCGGTCCGGGTGACCGCCTTCCGGGGAAGATCAGACATGCGCCCTCCAAGTCCCTGCCGGTCGCTCCGTGTCCGCCTGACGGCGCCACTGCTTCGACGACCCGTGCACGGCCATTGTCTCGTGTGGCCGCCGATCCTCGGAGGTGTGTTTCCTCTTACCTTTATTCTCACCTTCCCGTGGCTCCGCCACCGGGCCCGCCTCCGCCGCCCCGCAGGGGCAGGCGGCATGCGGCCGGACCGGCCGCGCGTGCCAGTGCAGAGCGGGCAGGGAGACCTCCCATCGGGCGCCGGCGCCGGTCGGGGACCGGCCGTCCAGGAAGGCGAGCGCATGGGCTGCGGCCAGCCCCGCCACCGCCGTGGCCAGCGTCAGGTCGCAGGCACCCACCCGGCGCTGCCGGCCGGAGCGCCACTGGGTGACCAGGCGCGGCCAGGCCGGGTCCCGGTCGATGCGGTCCTGCTGCAGACAGCCCGCGCAGCCCGTCCTGCCGGGCAGGACCAGCGGACCGACCACACCGGTTCCCTCCACGACCCCGGCGTAGAGATGCGCAGTGCCCGAGGACAGCAGGGCTTCGGCGGCCGCCGGGTCGGGCGCGTGCACGGCGACGTCGTCCCGCGGGGCGAGGACGACGAGGGAGAAACCGGGATCGGCCTCGCCGAGGGGCGGACGTGCGGGCCGGCGCGGCGGCGGTTCCGGCGCGGCCCGGCGCACGACGCGGCGGGCCGCCTCGTCCCTGCGGTCGCCGACGGAATCGACGGGCAGTCCGCCCGGCACGACGTCCCACGGCTCGACCCGCCCGACGTCGCGCACGTCGACGTCACCCCCCCCGGCTCCCGCCAGCAGCGCCGCGAGCGCCGCGCCCACCCGTCCGGCGCCCCGCACCTGCACCCGCATGCTGCGGCGTGCCGCCAGCCGGCCCAGCGGCTCGCCCGGTTCGGAGGTGGTCAGGCCGAGCGAGGCGAGGTCGGGGCGGAGCCGGTCGAGGACCCCGGGCTTCTCCCGCAGCGCGTCCGCGTCCGGCCCGCCGCCCCGTGAGTCGTCCAGGAGCCCGGCGCGCGACAGCCGTCGGACGAGCCGGTCGACGTGCCCCTCGGAGAAGTCCATGCGCCGTCCCTCCTCCCGTAGGAGGCCGAGGCCGCGGGTGCCGTCGAGGAGGTCGAGGAAACTGCCCGTCGCCGTGTCCACCGGACCCAGCTTCAGCGCGTGCGCCGGTGTCATCCCGAACTGCACGGTGTTCAGATCCCGCCAGCCGCGCCTCAGCGCCGACTTCACCATCGGATGCATGACAGACCCCCGTATGTCCTGAAATGTGTGTCCTGGAATGTCCCCTTGAGGGGCCGGGCCCGTCCACGGGCCGGCCGCCGCTTGCCAGCATGCCGGGCCCCGTCCGAGGCCGTCGAAAGTTGTCCACAGGTGAGGAGATTCGTCGTACGAATCCGGCGCTCGGTGGGGGGATCCACACCGAACCGTCCCGGCGTCAAGACTTCCCCGTGTGCACCGGGTAACGTCGAGGCGTGCCCGCCGACCCACTGCACAGCGCCGGAAAGTCACAGCGCAGCACGACGAGCCAGCCGACGAACGGCTCACGGGCGAGCGCGATCGAGGTCCGCAGGAGCGCCCGTCGACGCAGAACGGTCTCCGCGTACCGCGAGGGCGATCGCACCGTCGTGCTCATCCCCGCCCGGATGTCCGAGGCGGAGGAGCAGCGCTGGGTCACCGTCATGCTCGACAAGCTGGCCGCCCAGGAGAGCAGGCGGGCGCTCGGCGACTCCGAGCTGGCCGAGCGCGCGCGGCGGCTGTCGGACCAGTACTTCGACGGGCGGGCCAGACCCGCCTCCGTGCGCTGGGTGACCAACCAGAACACGCGCTGGGGCTCGTGCACCCCGTCCGAGGCGAGCATCCGGCTCTCGCACCGCCTGCAGGGCATGCCCGAGTACGTCGTCGACTACGTCCTCTGCCACGAGCTGGCACACCTGCTGGTGCCCGGTCACGGTCCCCGCTTCTGGCGGCTGCTGGAGGCCTACCCGAAGACGGAACGCGCGCGTGGCTACCTCGAAGGCGTCGCCGCGGCCCAGCGGCTGCCGCGCGTGCCGGAGGACAGCGACGACTGAGCGCCGCCCGCGGCGAGCGCACCGTGGCCCCGTGCACGCGTTGTGTACCGGCTCTGTACCGACTTCATGCGGTGTCCGAGTTTGCCGTTAGCCTGGCGCGACGCACTCACATTCGGGATGGGGGACGGTCGTACGTATGGCCAGGGAATTCCAACGCGGCCACAAGGCCAGGATCAGTGACCTGACGGCGGGTACGGATCTGTACGTAGGTGTGCAGATCTCCGGCCCGGGGCTGACCTTCGACATCAGCTGCTTCGGTCTCGACGCCGACGAACGGCTCTCGGACGACCGGTACTTCATCTTCTACAACCAGCCGAAGTCCCCCGAGGAGTCCGTCCAGCTCCTGGGCGCCCAGGCGGGCGACACGGAGTCCTTCCGCGTGACGCTGGACCGGATCCCGCAGCAGATCAGGAAGCTGTCCTTCACGGCCACGCTCGACGGCGCCGGCCAGATGTCACAGATCGGTCCCGGGTACATCCGGATCGTCGCGGGTGGCGAGGAAGTGGCCCGGTACCCGTTCGACGGCTCGGAGTTCTCCACCGAGCGGGCCGTGATGCTCGGCGACTTCTACTTCAAGGACGTGTGGCGGTTCGCCGCCGTCGGGCAGGGCTTCGACGGCGGACTCGACGCGCTGCTGCGCAACTTCGGCGGTGAGGTGGCCGAGGAAGAGCCGGCCGCCCCGCAGCAGCCGCAGGCCGGCGCGGCCACGCCCGGTTTCGCACCGCCCGCCCAGGCCGCCGCGCCGCCCGCGTTCGGCGCGCCCGCCCAGGCCCCGGTGCCGGCCCAGCCCTCCGCTCCCGCCCCGGCCCCTGCTCCGGCCCCCGCGCCGCAGCCCGCCGCCCAGGGCTTCGCGCCGCCGCCCGGCGCGACCCCGCCCCCGGCCTCCGCGCCCGGCGCGCCGCCGGTGCACACCGCGCCGACCATCGTCGCGCCCATGAACACCCCGCCCGGCGGCTCCCCGGTACCGCCCCCGCCCCCGGCGCCCGCGCCCTACGGCCAGCCCGGCCAGCAGCCGCCGCCGTACGGCCAGACCGCCCCGCCGCCACCGGGCTACGCCCAGCCCCAGGCACCCCAGGCACCCCACGCGCCCGCCCCGCCCCCCGGTTACGGCCAGCCCACGCCCCCTCCGGGCTACGGCCAGCAGCCTCCGCCGGGACAGTTCCCCGGTCAGCACGCTCCGTACGGCGCACCCCAGGGCATGCCTCAGGGTGCACCTCAGGGCGCACCCCAGGGCGCGCCGCAGGCTCCCGGAGTGCTCGGCGCGCTCCAGCAGTTCAGGGAGACGCCCACCGGGCAGCGCTGGACCCAGCAGAACAAGAAGCTCGTCCGCGCCGACCTCGGCATCGGCGGACAGTCGGTGCTGGCCCGGCAGGGCAGCATGGTGCTCTACCAGGGCAAGGTCGAGTTCAGCTACAAGGGCGCCGGCTTCTCCGGCCGCATCGTGGGCAACGCCACCGGCCAGGAGATGCAGCTGATGCGCTGCTCGGGCCAGGGCCAGGTGTTCTTCGCCGAGAACTCCACGATGCTGCACCCCATCGAGCTCCAGGGCGACGCCGTGTGCGTCTCCGCCGAGAACGTCCTCGCCTTCGACGAGACCCTCCAGTACGAGGTCCGCCGCATCGAGGGGCACGGCATCCCCGGCGGCGCCCTGTTCACCATGCAGTTCCAGGGCACCGGAACCATCGTCGTGAAGACCCACGGCATCCCCGTGGTGCTGCCGGTCACGCCCACCACCTTCGCCGACGCCAACGCCGTGGTCGCCTGGTCCGCCGCCTCCCAGGTGGTCGTCTCCAGCCAGGTGCGGATGCGCCGCAACGCCTACCCGGGCGACACCGGGGAGAGCGTCAACCTCCAGTTCCGGGGTGCACCCGGCAACTTCATCGTCGTCCAGCCGTACGAGATCTGAGGGAGCCCGTCATGAACCAGCCACTCGCGGGCTACGCCCCCGCCCCCGTCACCGCCCGCATGGAGAACCACGGCAACCACATGGCGAAGATCGCCATGCAGACCGGGAACGACCTCCTCGCGCGGGTCGGCTCGATGGTCGCCTACGAAGGGTTCGTCCAGTACGAGCCCAACCCGCCCGCCGTCCGCCAGATCGCCAAGGACTGGCTCACCGGCGAGGGCGCGCCCCTGATGAAGTGCTCCGGCGACGGCCTGCTCTACCTCGCCGACTACGGCGCCAACGTCGTGGTGATCAACCTCAACGGCGACGGCATCTCAGTCAACGCCACCAACCTGCTCGCCTTCGACGCCCACCTCACCTGGGGCGTGGAGCGGGTCAAGGGACTGGCGAAGTTCGCCGGACAGGGCCTGTGGAACACCAAGATTTCCGGCCAGGGCTGGGTCGCCCTCACCTCGCGCGGCAAGCCGATCGTCGTCGACTGCGGCGGCGGCGAGGACGAGACCTATGTCGACCCGGACGCCCTGGTCGCCTGGTCCCCGAACCTCAAGGTCAAGGGCAAGCGCAGCTTCCGGGCCCAGTCGCTGATCGGCCGCGGCAGCGGCGAGGCCTACCAGATGGCCTTCTCCGGTCAGGGCATCGTCGTCGTCCAGCCCAGTGAGGACAGCACCGACCGTCTCCGGGTCCGGGGCTGAGGGGGAGCAACACACCATGCAGAGCCCGCTTTTCGCCCACAACGAACAGCAGACCCAGGAACGCTGGAGCCTGCAGAACAAGCAGATGCTGCGCGTGACCCTCGAGGGCCACGACGACATCCTGGCCCGCAAGGGCACGATGGTCGCCTACCAGGGACTCGTCGAGTTCGACGCCGAGTACCAGAGCAACGAGCAGTCGCGCGCGCGTGCGCACACCGGTGAGGGCCTGGACCTGATGCGCTGCCACGGGCAGGGCACGGTCTACCTGGCCAACCTGGCCCAGCGCATCCACGTCATGGAGGTGGAGCAGGACGGGCTGACGGTCGACAGCAGCTATGTGCTCGCGATGGACTCCTCGCTGCACCACGAGGTCATCGCCGTCGACAGCCTGTACGGCATCTCCGGCTCCGGGAAGTACCAGCTCAACATCACCGGCCGCGGCAAGGTCGCCCTGATGACCTCGGGCATGCCGCTGCTGATGCAGGTCACTCCGGACAAGTACGTCAACTGCGACGCCGACGCGATCGTGGCCTGGTCCACCTCGCTGCGGGTGCAGATGCAGGCCCAGACGCACTCCTCCGGGGTGTGGCGGCGCCGCGGCAACACCGGCGAGGGCTGGGAGCTCAGCTTCATGGGCACCGGCTTCGCGCTGGTCCAGCCCAGCGAGCTGCTGCCGCCGCAGAACGCCCAGATCGGCGGCGGCCTCGCCGGTCAGTACGGCATGGGCCAGCAGGGCGCCCGGGGCCAGAACCAGGGCAACGTCTGGAGCTGACCGGCCGGCTTCCGGAGCAGCGGTGAGGGGTGGCCGTGATCGCGGCCGCCCCTCACGCGTACGTCAGGCGGCCAGTCGCACCCGGGTCGCCTCGACCAGGCGGAGGACCGACGCGTCGGCCACCTCCGCCACCTCGTCGTAGGCGAACCAGCGCAGGTCGAGGGACTCCTCGCTGATCGCGTGCGCGGCGTCCGGCGCGGCCAGCACCGCGTACTGGACGTCGTAGTGGCAGTGGCAGGGCGGCGGGATCGGATGCCGGTCGAGGCGCACCGGCCCGCCCGCCAGGAGCGTCAGGCCGGTGATGCCGGACTCCTCCGTCGCCTCCCGCAGGGCCGCCGCGGCGAGCGTGGCGTCACCGGGTTCGCAGTGGCCGCCCATCTGGAGCCACATACGCAGCTTGCGGTGCAGGGTCAGCAGCACCCGGCCGCGCTCCGGGTCGACCACCAGGGCGCTCGCCGTGACGTGGCCGGCGTGGCAGGCCTTCCACATGCCGTCCGGGTGGGCGGCCAGATGGTCCAGGTAGTCCTGACGCAGCCCGGGCTGGTCCTCGTACCGCTTGAGCACGAGGACCGCGTCGTCGTACAGGCTCACTCGGTGCCGTCGCCCTCGTTCCCGCTCTTGTCGCCGTCCTCGCCCTCGTCCTTCTTCCTGAGGTCGGGCTTGTCGGCGGCCTCGCCGAGCATCTTGTCCAGCTCGGAGAAGTCGATCTGCTCGCGGTGCACGAAGCCGTCCGGGTCGTCCAGGTCGCTGGCGTTCGGCAGCATGTCCGGGTGCGCCCACAGGGCGTCCCGGCCGTCGACCCCGCGCGCGTCGGTGAGCGAGGCCCACAGACGGGAGGCGTCGCGCAGCCGGCGCGGACGCAGCTCCAGACCGATCAGCGTGGCGAACGTCTGCTCCGCCGGACCGCCCGAGGCGCGACGGCGGCGCAGCGTCTCGCGCAGGGCGTCGGCCGACGACAGCCGCGGCTTGGCGGCGGCGTGCACCACCGCGTCCACCCAGCCCTCGACGAGCGCCAGCGCCGTCTCCAGCCGGGCCAGGGCCGCCTTCTGCTCCGGCGTGTCCTCCGGCTGGAACATGCCCTGCTGGAGAGCCTCCTGCAACTGCTCGGGGTTCTGCGGGTCGAACTGTCCGACGACGTCCTCGAGCTTGCCGGTGTCGACCTTGATCCCGCGCGCATAGCCGTCGACCGCGCCGAAGAGGTGCGAGCGCAGCCACGGGACGTGCGCGAACAGACGCTGGTGGGCGGCCTCGCGCAGGGCGAGGTACAGCCGCACCTCCTCCTGCGGCACGCCCAGGTCCTTGCCGAACGTCTCCATGTTCAGCGGCAGCAGCGCGGCCTTGCCGGCCGGACCGAGCGGGAGACCGATGTCGGACGAGCCGACGACCTCACCGGCGAGCACGCCGACGGCCTGCCCGATCTGCGTGCCGAACATGGCGCCGCCCATCGAGCGCATCATGCCGATCAGCGGGCCGGCCATGGCCTGCATCTCCTCCGGCAAGACGTCGCCCATCGCGTTGCCGACGCGCTCGGCGACCGGGTCGACCAGCTCCCGCCAGGCCGGCAGGGTCGCCTCGACCCATTCCGCGCGGCTCCAGGCCACGGCGGAGTGGGAGCCGGACGGCAGCGAGGTCGCGTCGTCCAGCCAGAGGTCGGCCAGGCGGACGGCCTCCTCCACGGCCTTGCGGTCGGCAGGGCCGACGCTCGCGTCCTTCGAGCCCTCCGCAGTGCCCTGCGAGACGGTCTGCCGGGCGATCTGCTTGGCCATGTCCCAGTTCACCGGTCCGCCCTCGTACGAGAGCATCTGGCCGAGCTGCTGGAACGCGGCGCCCAGGTCGTTGGGGTTCAGTGACCCGAACATCGCGGCGAACGGATTGTCCGCGCCAGGGCCGCCAAAGCCTCCCGCTCCGGACATGCCGAAGCCGAACGGGTTGGCCGGGCCCTGACCACCACCGCTGTGCGGGTCCTTCTTCTTGCCTTCGTCGCCGTCGTCCGGCTCCTCCGGCGGAAGGCCGAATCCGAATGGGGTGTCACTCACGGGTTTCCTCGGCTGGTAGGGCCACCGGTTCTTTCCGGCGGCACGGCTGCCCGACAACACCACCCAGCGTAGACACCTGAAGCGGTTCGGGCCTCGGTGCTTCGCCGACAGAGGGCCTGCGGCAGGATGGATGCCACCTGGTACGTACGCGTCGCTTGCGCTCGTACTGAAGACAACCTCTGGAGACGCCCGGTGAGTTCCCCAGATCCGCAGGTTCGCGCAGCGCGAAACCAGTCAACCAGCCCCGCGGCGCGCGGGCCCGTCGTCGCGGTCACCGGCGCCGCGTCCGGCGTCGGCGCGCTGCTCACCGGGCGGCTCGCCGCCTCGGAGGAGATCAAGCAGGTCATCGCCATCGACGAGCGGCGCGGCGAGTGCGCCGAGGCGCGCTGGCACATCCTCGACGTACGGGATCCGGCCATCGCGGACAAGCTCCGCGGCGCCGACGTGGTGGTCCATCTGGCCCTCGACCTCGATCTGGAGACCGACGCGGCCGCCCGAACGGCCTACAACGTGCGCGGAACGCAGACGGTGCTGACGGCCGCCGCGGCCGCCGGCGTGCACCGGGTCGTGCTGTGCACCTCGACCATGGTCTACGGGGCGCTGCCCGACAACGAGCTGCCGCTGTCCGAGGACGCGGAGCTGCGCGCCACGGCGGAGGCCACGGGCGTCGGCGACCTCCTGGAGATCGAGCGGCTCGCGCGCCGGGCCCCACGGGCCCACCCCGGCCTCAACGTCACCGTGGTGCGCCCCGCCGTCCTGGTGGGCGGCACCGACACCGCACTGACCAGGTACTTCGAGTCGCCCCGGCTGCTCGTGGTGGCCGGGTCGCGGCCCGCGTGGCAGTTCTGCCACGTCGACGACCTGTGCAGCGCCCTGGAGTACGCCGTGCTGGAGAAGGTCGACGGCGAGCTGGCCGTGGGCTGCGACGGCTGGCTGGAACAGGAGGAGGTCGAGGAGCTCAGCGGGATCCGCCGGATGGAGCTGCCGTCGGCGGTCGCGCTCGGCGCGGCGGCCCGCCTGCACCGGATCGGTCTCACCCCGTCCCCGGCCGGGGACCTGGCGTACACGATGTACCCCTGGGTGGTGAGCGGGAGCCGGCTGCACGACGCCGGGTGGCGGCCCGCGTACACCAACGAGGAGGTGCTGGCGGAACTGCTGGAGGAGGTCTCCGGCAGGCACACCGTGGCGGGCCGGCGGCTGGGCCGCAAGGACGCGACGGCGGCGGGCGCGGCGGGAGCGACGGTGGCCCTGCTGGGCGCTGCGGCGGTGGTGCGCAGGGCACGCAAGGCCCGGCGACGGATCTGACCGCCCGGGCCGCCCGCGGAGCACGGGGCGGCGGCGCACCGCGGTGCTGTAGGAGGCTCCAATCCGCACGCGCGCGTGCCGGGCGATGACGCTATTCCGCGTTGTCGGCGGGGTGGGGCACGATGGGGGCATGGCATCCACGCACGATCACCCCGGTGAGCAGGCCGCACAGGACCCCCTCAAGCTGATCGCGATCCGCGACACCGCCCTGTCCGTGGACGAGGTCCTCAGGGCCGTCGGGGACGACGCGGCCGGAGGCACGGCGCTCTTCGTGGGGACGGTGCGCAACCACGACGGGGGCGCCGACGTCGACGAGCTCGGCTATACGTGCCATCCCAGCGCCGAGGACGAGATGCGGCGGATCGCCGAGAAGGTCGCCGCCGAGTACCCCGTGCGCGCGCTGGCCGCGGTGCACCGGATCGGGGACCTCAGGGTCGGGGACCTCGCCGTCGTGGTCGGCGTGTCCTGCCCGCACCGGGGCGAGGCCTTCGAGGCCTGCCGCAAGCTGATCGACGACCTCAAGCACGAGGTGCCCATCTGGAAGCACCAGCGGTTCTCCGACGGGACCGAGGAGTGGGTCGGCGCGTAGCCGGTCGTCGGGCGACGCAAAGCGGTCCGGCGCCTGCCGGCCCGGCCACCGGACCTCCGGTTGCGTAACCGCACCCCTGGCGTGAGCGTTGTCACTGCGGATGGTTAATCTGCTGATCAGTCAGTTGCGGACGCTCAAGGGGTTGGGAGGTCGGCATGGCGGCACTTGCCTGGTTGCTGATACCGCTGGTGGCTGCGATCGGCGCGGGACTGTGGGGAAGTTGGGCCAACCGGAACCGCAAGGTGCGCAGCGACGGGCCCGAGCTCGTCGGTTACGCACGCTTCCGGGAGGCCATGGAACGGCCCCGGTCGGGCGGCTGAGAGCGGCGAAGCCGCAGGTCGTCGGCGTGGACAGGGAGCAGGGCTGCCCGTCCGGGCGGCCCTGACGGTGCGCCGACAGACCGGTCCCGTACTGTCGAGGCATGCCACGCCGCACCGCGACGATGCTCGCCTCCACCCTGATGCTGATCGCGCTCCTGTGCGCGGGAGTGTTCATCCCCGTGCCGTATGCGGAGATGTCCCCGGGGCCGACGGTGAACACGTTGGGCGACCACGACGGCGAGCCGGTGCTGCAGATCTCCGGGCACAAGACGTACCCGACGGACGGCCACCTCAACATGACCACGGTGCGGGTCACCAGTGCCGACTACCGGATGAACCTCGTCGAGGCCGTCTACGGCTGGCTCGCGCACGACAACAAGGTCGTGCCGCACGAGACCCTCTACCCCGACGGCAAGACGGAGGAGGAGTCCACCCAGGAGAACGCCGAGGAGTTCAGCCAGTCCCAGGAGAGCGCCAAGGTCGCCGCCCTGAAGCAGCTCGACGTCCCGGTGGAGTCCTGGGTGATCGTCTCCACCGTCGTCAAGGACTCGCCGGCCGAGGGCAGGCTGCACGCGGGCGACGTCATCAAGGCCGTCGACGGCACGGAGGTCAAGGAGCCCGCCGACGTCGCCGAGCTGGTGACCGAGCACAAGCCCGGCCAGGACGTCGTCTTCACCATCGTGCCCGCCAAGGAGCAGGCCGCCGCCGAGAAGGAGAAGCGGGCGGCGACGAAGACCGAGAAGGTCACGATCACCACCGCGACCTCCGACGACGGCGGCGAGAAGCGCGCCGTCGTGGGCATCTCCGCCGGGACGGACCACACCTTCCCGTTCACCGTCGACATCAAGCTCGCCGACGTGGGCGGACCGAGCGCCGGCCTGATGTTCGCCCTCGGCATCTACGACAAGCTCACCCCGGGCAGTCTGACCGGCGGCAGGTTCGTCGCCGGCACCGGCACCATCGACGACGACGGCAAGGTCGGACCGATCGGCGGGATCGAGATGAAGACGGTCGGCGCCCGCGAGAAGGGCGCCGAGTACTTCCTCACCCCGGCCGACAACTGCGCGTCCGCCGCCAAGGACACCCCCGACGGCCTCACCCTCGTGAAGGTGGACACCATCGACGACGCCCTGGACGCCCTGAAGGACATCCGGTCCGGCGACACCGCCGGCCTGCCGAAGTGCACGGTGTCCTGACCGCCGACGGCTACTCCGCGAACGTCGCCGCCAGCGCGTCCGCCAGACCGGGCACCAGGTCGGAGCCGGTGAGGACCTCCGTGGGCGAGTCCTTCTCGCGCAGCCGCAGGGCCGATTCGCGGGCTCCGTCGCGCAGCACCGCGACCGTCATCCGGACCTCCTGACGCTCCGGGTGCTCCGCCACCCACTTCGTCAGCGCGGCCTCGCCCAGATCCTTCGGAACCTGGGCCTCCGCGGACGGCGGCAGCATCAGCCGCTCCACGGTCAGGGCGCAGCCGGTCACCGCGTCGGGCCAGGCGATGGTGCCGAGGAACTCGTCCAGCGGCTTGCCCGCGGGAATCTCGTCCTGCTCGATCGGGGTGAGCGCGGTGGCCTCCTGCTCGCCGTCCGGACCGAGCCGGCCGGCGAGCGCGGGCTGCTCGGCCCGCAGCCGGGCGGTGTCGACGAGGGCGAACAGACGGGCGGGCTGGTCCCAGCCGAGGCCGGAGACGTACTCGTCGATCTCGAGCACGGCCCGGGTGAGCGGGTTTGCCGCCATGGGTGTGTTGGACATGGTCACAATCCTCTCTCGTTCTCGGCCTGAATCGGGAACCGAGTAAAGGGTGAGTAAGTTGCATAGGTGTGGGCCCACGATCACGGGGGCCACACACGGTCCGTGAACACGCGGGCCTGACGAATCGACAGCGAACTTCGAGGTGCCTACCTTGGCTTTCCAGATGCCGGACCGCGGCGGAGGCCCGACGGGGCCACGGATCAGAGTGGGCCGCCCGTCCCGGCGGGTCCGGACCCTGCTCATGACACTGGGCGTCCTGGCCGTCCTCGGCATGGTGTTCACCATGTTCGCGGGCTTCTGGACCGACTGGCTGTGGTACCGCTCGGTCAACTACTCGTCGGTGTTCACGACGACCCTGTGGACCAAGATCGGACTCTTCTTCGTCTTCGGTCTGCTGATGGCCCTCGCGGTCGGCCTCAACATCTGGCTGGCGCACCGGCTGCGGCCGCCGCTGAGCGCCATGTCGATGGAGCAGCAGAACCTCGACCGGTACCGGATGGGCATCGCCCCGTACAAGAAGTGGCTGCTGCTCGGCATCACCGCGCTGGTGGGCCTGATCGCCGGAGCCTCCGCGTCGAGCCAGTGGCGGACCTGGCTGATGTGGGTCAACGGCGTGCCGTTCGGCCAGAAGGACCCGCAGTTCAAGCTGGACGTCTCCTTCTACGCCTTCGACCTGCCCTGGTACCGGTTCCTGCTCGGCTTCGGCTTCGCCGCCACGATCCTGTCGCTGATCGCCGCCGCGCTCACCCACTACCTCTACGGCGGGCTGCGCATCACCAGCCCGGGCGCGCGCGCCACGGCCGCGGCCACCGGCCACCTGTCGGTGCTGCTCGGTGTCTTCGTCGCCCTGAAGGCGGTCGCGTACTGGCTCGACCGGTACGGACTCGCGGTGAAGTCGAGCGACTTCAAGGCGACCGACAGCTGGACCGGTCTGCGCTACGTCGACGCGAACGCCTATCTGCCGGCCAAGACGATCCTGTTCTGCATCGCCGTGATCTGCGCGCTGCTGTTCTTCGCCACCCTGTGGCGGCGGACCTGGCAGCTGCCCGTGATCGGCTTCGGCCTGATGGTCCTGTCGGCGATCCTCATCGGCGGCCTGTACCCGGCGATCGTGCAGAAGTTCCAGGTCCAGCCGAACGAGCAGGCCAAGGAAGCGCCGTACGTCGAGAAGAACCTCCAGGCCACGCGTGAGGCCTACGGCATCGACGACTCGCAGGTCACCGAGTACCCGGGCACCAGCCAGACCGAGGACAAGACCCGGCTGCGGGACGACGTCTCCGACACGGCCAGCATCCGGATCATGGACCCGAACATCGTCTCGCCGACGTTCCAGCAGCTCCAGCAGATCAGGAACTACTACGCGTTCCCGACCAACCTGGACGTCGACCGGTACACCAAGGACGGCAAGGACCAGGACACGGTCATCGGTCTGCGCGAGCTGAACCTCAACGGCATCCCGAAGCGGAACTGGATCAACGACCACTTCCGCTACACGCACGGCTACGGGGTCGTCGCCGCCGAGGGCACCAGCGCCGACGCCGGCGGCCGTCCGGAGTTCACCGAGTCCGACCTGCCGTCCAAGGGCGACCTCGGATCGTACGAGCAGCGCGTGTACTACGGCGAGCGGACGACGACGTACTCGATCGTCGGCGGTCCCCAGAAGGAGATCGACTACTCCGACGACAGCGGCGAGAAGACGTACAGCTACGAGGGCAACAGCGGCGTCAACCTCGAGAACCCGGTCAACCGGGCCGCCTACGCGGTCGCCTTCAGCGAGCCGCAGATCCTGTACTCGGGTGCGATCGGCGAGGGTTCGCGGATCCTGTACAACCGCACGCCCAAGGAGCGCGTCGAGGCGATCGCCCCGTGGCTGACCATCGACGGCGACGCCTACCCGGCCGTCGTGAACAACCGCATCCAGTGGATCGTCGACGCCTACACGACCACCAACGGCTACCCGTACGCGTCGCGCACGACCCTCGGTGACACCACGGCCGACTCGCTGACCGCCACCAACGACCAGCGCGCGGTGGTGGCCCAGCAGAACCAGGTCAACTACATCCGCAACTCGGTGAAGGCGACCGTCGACGCGTACAGCGGCGAGGTCAAGCTCTACCAGTGGGACACGCAGGACCCCGTCCTGAAGACCTGGATGAAGGCCTTCCCGGACACGGTGGAGCCCAGGAGCGAGATCTCCGACGACCTGATGGCCCATCTGCGGTACCCGCAGGACCTGTTCAAGGTGCAGCGCGAGCTGCTGACCCGCTACCACGTGAAGGACGCCACGACGTTCCTCTCCGGCAGCGAGGTCTGGCAGGTGCCGGACGACCCGACCAACAAGACGGGCGACGCGGTCCCGCCGTACTACCTGAGCATGAAGATGCCCGACCAGGACGAGCAGACCTTCTCGCTCACCACGACGTTCACACCGAACGGCCGTGACAACCTCAGTGCCTTCATGGCGGTGAACGCCGATCCGGGCACCGAGGACTACGGCAAGATCAGAGTGCTGAAACTGCCGACCAGCACCACCGCGGCCGGGCCCAAGCAGATCCAGAGCCAGTTCAACTCCGAACAGGACATCGCCGAGTCGATCAGGCTGCTGAGAGGCGGCGACTCCGAGGTCGAGTACGGCAACCTGCTGGCCGTCCCGCTCGACGGCGGACTGCTGTACGTGGAGCCGGTCTACGTCCGCGGTGGCGGCCTCAAGTACCCGCTGCTGCGCAAGGTGCTGGTGACCTACGGAGGCCAGACCGCGTTCGAGGACACCCTCGAACAGGCCCTGGACAAGGTCTTCGGCGGCGAGGGCACGACCACCGAGCCACCGCCGGGCGAGGACGAGGGAACCGGGGAGGACGAGGGCACCGAGCCGCCGCCCACCTCCGACGACCCCACCGTCCAGGAGGCGCTGAACGACGCCCAGGAGGCCTTCGAGGCCGGCCAGGAAGCCCTGAAGAAGAACGACTGGGAGGCCTACGGCCAGGCGCAGAAGGACCTCGAGGAGGCGTTGCGCAAGGCTGAGGAGGCCCAGTCCGCCGAAAGGGGCGACGGAGCCGGCGGCGGGGACGGCAGTCCCGGTCCCGACGCGAGCCCGAGCAGTTAGCGGGCACGCTGGTCAAAGGCCCCTCCCGCGCCGTGCTACGGTTGCAACACAACGGCGCGGGGTGGAGCAGCTCGGTAGCTCGCTGGGCTCATAACCCAGAGGTCGCAGGTTCAAATCCTGTCCCCGCTACTGACGTCGCGCAGTCGCGACACCAAAGGCCCGGATTCCTCCAGGAGTCCGGGCCTTTTGGTGTGCGAACGCATGTGCTCGGACGGCTGACGGCCGCGCCGCCGACGGGAGTTGGGAGATCTGTGTTTGACTTGTCTCTCTGTGGGCATGTCGACAAAACGCTGAAGTGACCTCACTGGCTGCGGTATACCAGGTGTACCCAGGTTGCAGGTGGTGCGACGATGGATGTTATGGGGGACAAGGGAACTCTGTTCGAGACCGGGCGTTTTGTGCAGTCCTCCCTTCGGGAGGCACCCCGCGACGAGACGGGGGAGGCAGCCGACGAGGCGGCCGAGGAACTGCGTCAGAGACTCGCCGCCGAGGCCGGCGACGTCGAGGCGATGAGCGTCCTCGGCGCCATGCTGCTGCGTCGCGGTGACCTCGACGGAGCCGAACCCCATCTGCGTGCCGCCACCGCGGCGGGCGACCGCGCCGCCGCCAACAACCTGGGCGTCCTGCTGCACCAGCGGGGCTACGCCGACGAGGCCGCCGGATGGTGGCGCATCGCCGCCGTCGCCGGCTCCACCGCCGCGGCGCACGCGCTCGGCCGCCACCACCGCGAGCGCGGCGACGAACCCGCCGCCGAGTACTGGCTGCGCCAGTCCGCCGAGCAGGGCCACACCCTCGCCGCCTACGCCCTCGCCGACCTGCTGGAGCACCGCGGGGACGCGGCCGGCGCCGAGCGCTGGATGCGTGCCGCCGCCGAACGGGGCCACCGCGAGGGCGCCTACCGGCTGGCCCGCGCACTGGACCGCAAGGCCGCACGGGAGGGCGACGACGACGGCGCCCCGCTGGTCGAGGAGGCCGAGCAGTGGTACCGGCAGGCCGCCGCGCGCGGGCACCGCCGGGCCGCGCTGCACCTCGGCGCGATCCTGGAGAAGCGCGGCGAACTCAAGGAGGCCGGCCGCTGGTACCTGACCTCCGCCAAGGACGGGGAGGCCCGGGCCGCGTGCGCGCTCGGGTTCCTGCTGCGCGACGCCGGGGACACCGAGAACGCCGCCGTGTGGTGGCTGCGCGCCGCCCAGGACGGCGACGGCAACGCCGCCAACGCGCTGGGCGCGCTGCACGCCGAGCGCGGCGAGACCCAGACCGCCGAGCGCTGGTACCGGGCCGCGATGGACGCGGGCGACGACAACGGCGCCTACAACCTCGGGCTGCTCTGCGCCGAGCAGGGCCGCACCGCGCAGGCCGAGCAGTGGTACCGCCGGGCCGCCTACGCCGGTCACCGCGAGGCGGCCAACGCGCTGGCGATCCTGCTGCTGCGGGCCGGGGACGTGACCGGCGCGCAGCCCTGGTTCTCCAAGGCCGCGGAAGCCGGCAGCGTGGACGCCGCCTTCAACCTCGGCATCCTGCACGCGGGCCGGGGCGAGGAGCGGGAGGCGCTGCGCTGGTACGAGAGGGCGGCGGCCGCCGGGCACACGGAGGCCGCGCTCCAGGTGGGCATGGCGCGGCTGCGGGACGGCGACGAGAGCGAGGCGGAGCGGTTCCTGCGGTGCGCCGCGGGCGGCGGCAGCGCCGAGGCCGCCTACCGTCTGGCGACCGTGCTGGACGCCCGCAGGCCGCCCGAGCCGGCCCATGAGCTGGGCGAGCCGGTGAACCGGCGGAGCGAGTGCGAGGAGTGGTACGAGCGCGCGGCCTCCCAGGGGCACCGCCGCGCACAGGTGCGGGTCGGCATGCTCGCCGCGGCCCGCGGCGACGTGGTCGAGGCGGCCCGGTGGTACCGCGAGGCGGCCGAGGCCGGCTCCCGCAACGGCGCCTTCAACCTGGGGCTGCTGCTGGCGCGCGAGGGCAGCGAGCCCGAGGCGGCCGTGTGGTGGACCCGCGCGGCCGACGCCGGGCACGGGCGGGCGGCGCTGCGGCTCGCGCTCGTCTACGCGCGGCGCGGCGAGCTGGCCGAGGGCCAGAGCTGGGCCGACCGGGCGGCGGCCCTGGGGCCCGAGGCGGTCACGGAGCGCGCGACGCGTCTGCGGGACGCCCTGCGCCAGGAACTGTCGGCGTGACACGTGCTCCGTCGCCCACCGGAAAAGCGATTTGCTTCTGTCCGCGTCCTTGACGTAACGTTGCATTCACCGACGCGGGGTGGAGCAGCTCGGTAGCTCGCTGGGCTCATAACCCAGAGGTCGCAGGTTCAAATCCTGTCCCCGCTACTGCAGTCCGAGGGCCGGAATCCGAAAGGGTTCCGGCCCTTCGGCGTTTCGGCGATCGTTACCGGCCGGGCACGGCAGTTCCAGCGACCGTCGCCGGCCGGCGCACGGTCGGAGGCGGGCCCGAACCATGACGGGTGCCCGCGCCGCGCACGGCACGACGACGAGCCCCGGCACCCACGGTGCCGGGGCTCGTCGTCGTGGCGCCTAGGGTCTGTCGTTTGGATCAGGTCGGCTGGGAGACGCAGCGCTTCTCAGCCCACCCGAGCGGGGCGTGGTGCGTGCAGCTGCAAGGCGGAGGAGGGCGGCGACGCGGAGCGTCGACAACCGACGACAACGCTGCAGATGTGCGTGCCACGCCCCGCGAAACCGACATGATCCAAACGACAGGCCCTAGGTGTATTGATCACGAGCGTTGTTAACGCTGGCCGGGCTTGATCATGGCGAAGGCCTCTGTGTGTGGTGGAGGTGTCGAATCTTCACCGCACGGAGGCCTTCGTGTCCCACCGTAATGCCCGGCTGACCTTTCACGGCAGGCGGCTGCTGGTTGAACGTGTCCGCACCGGACGCCCTGTCGCCCATGTTGCCGCCGAGATGGGCATCTCCCGCGTCACCGCTCACAAGTGGGTGCGTCGCTGGCGGGCCGAAGGCGAGAAGGGACTGCACGACCGGTCCAGCCGTCCGCGCACGACACCGCACCGCACGGCGGGGGCGATCGGGGCCCGCGTGTGCCGTCTTCGCCAGGACCGCAAGCTCGGCCCGGCCCGCATCGGTCCGATCCTGGGCCTGCCGGCCTCGACCGTGCACCGCGTCCTGGTCCGTCACGGCCTGAACCGCCTGTCCTTCCTGGACCGGCCCACCGGCCAGGTCATCCGACGCTACGAACGCGACCGCCCCGGCGAGCTGGTCCACGTGGACGTCAAGAAGCTCGGCCGCATCCCCGACGGCGGCGGCCCCAGGGTCCTGGGCCGCCAGGCCGGCCGCGCCACACGCAACGGCATGGGCTTCGACTTCATCCACTCCGCGGTCGACGACCACAGCCGCCTCGCCTACAGCGAGGTCCACCCGGATGAGAAAGCCGCCACCTGCGCGGCCTTTCTGCGCCGGGCCGCCGCCTTCTTCGCAGCGTCGGGCATCGACCGCATCGAGCGGGTCCTGACCGACAACGCCTGGCCTTACCGCAAAAGCCTCGCCTGGCAGCAGGCCCTGGCCGACCTGGATGCGGCCGGCAAGCTCACTCGCGCCTACCGGCCGCAGACCAATGGCAAGGTCGAGCGCTTCAACCGCACCCTGCTCGACGAATGGGCCTACCTGCGGCCCTACACCAGCAACACCGAACGCACCGACGCCCTGGCAGACTTCCTCCACACCTACAACCACCACCGCTGCCACACCGCACTCGGCGGCCAGCCACCCATCAGCCGCGTGAACAACGCTGCGGGTCGATACACCTAGGACCCCGCGCAGTTCGGGCAGAGGCCGCGGTACGTCACCTCGACGTCGGAGACGGTGAAACCGAACCGCTCCGAGTCGGGAAGGTCGGCCAGCGGATTGCCGGTCGGGTGGACGTCGCGGATCGAGCCGCACCGCGCGCACACCAGGTGGTGGTGCGGACGGTGGGCGTTGGGGTCGTATCGCTTGGCCCGCTTGTCCGTGGCGACCTCCAGCACCTCACCGAGCGAGACCAGCTCGCCGAGGGTGTTGTAGACGGTCGCCCGGGAGATCTCGGGCAGCTTGGCGACAGCCCTGGCGTGCACCTCGTCGGCCGTCAGGTGGACGTGTTCGCCGTCGAGGACCTCGGCCACGACACGGCGCTGCGCCGTCATCCGCCATCCGCGTCCGCGGAGCCGTTCCAGAAGGTCACTCATAGGCACCAGCCTAACAGCAGGGGGACCAGGTCCCGAATGGGTGTGACTTTGGAGCTTTACTTGACTTAGACATTGTCCATTGTAGGATCGAGCCTGTCTTTAGCCAAGGGACAGGATTGGGCAGTAATGACGCAGGAGGACCACGTGACGCAGGGACCGCTCACCACGGAGGCCGGTGCCCCGGTCGCCGACAATCAGAACAGCGAGACGGCGGGCGTCGGCGGCCCGGTCCTCGTACAGGACCAGCTCCTGCTCGAAAAGCTGGCCCACTTCAACCGCGAGCGCATCCCGGAGCGTGTCGTGCACGCCCGTGGCGCGGGTGCCTACGGCACCTTCACGGTCACCGCCGACGTCACCCGCTACACCAGGGCCAAGTTCCTCTCCGAGATCGGCAAGGAGACCGAGGTCTTCCTGCGCTTCTCGACGGTGGCGGGCAACCTGGGCGCCGCGGACGCCGTGCGCGACCCGCGCGGTTTCGCGGTGAAGTTCTACACCGAGGAGGGCAACTACGACCTCGTCGGCAACAACACCCCGGTGTTCTTCATCCGGGACGCCATCAAGTTCCCCGACTTCATCCACACCCAGAAGCGCGACCCGTACACCGGCTCGCAGGAGGCGGACAACGTCTTCGACTTCTGGGGCCTGTCGCCCGAGTCGACGCACCAGGTGACCTGGCTGTTCGGTGACCGCGGCATCCCGGCGTCCTACCGCCACATGGACGGCTTCGGCTCGCACACCTTCCAGTGGAACAACGAGGCCGGCGAGGCCTTCTGGGTCAAGTACCACTTCAAGACGGACCAGGGCATCAAGAACCTGACCGCCGAGGAGGCCGAGATCCTCGCGGGCAAGGACCCCGACTCGCACCAGCGGGACCTGCGCGAGGCCATCGAGCGCGGCGAGTTCCCGTCCTGGACCGTCTACGTCCAGGTGATGCCGGCGGCGGAGGCGGCGACGTACCGCTTCAACCCGTTCGACCTGACCAAGGTCTGGCCGCACGCGGACTACCCGCTGATCGAGTTCGGCAAGCTGGAGCTCAACCGCAACCCGGAGAACATCTTCGCCGAGGTCGAGCAGTCCATCTTCAGCCCCGCCCACTTCGTGCCGGGCATCGGTCCCTCCCCGGACAAGATGCTCCAGGGCCGCCTCTTCGCGTACGGCGACGCCCACCGCTACCGCGTCGGCATCAACGCCGACCACCTGCCGGTGAACCGCCCGCACGCCACCGAGGCGCGCACCCACTCCCGAGACGGCTTCCTCTACGACGGCCGCCACAAGGGCGCGAAGAACTACGAGCCGAACAGCTTCGGCGGCCCGTTCCAGACGGACCGTCCGCTGTGGCAGCCCACGACCGTCACCGGTGTCACCGGTGAGACGGTCACGCCCGTCCACGCCGAGGACAACGACTTCGTGCAGGCGGGCAACCTGTACCGGCTGATGTCGGAGGACGAGAAGGAGCGCCTGGTCAAGAACCTGGCGAACGCCATCTCGGGGGTCACGCGGGACGACATCGCCGACCGCGCGATCAACAACTTCCGTCAGGCGGACGAGGACTTCGGCAAGCGGCTGGAGGCCGCGGTCCAGGCCCTGCGCGGCTGATTCCAGCGCTGGACCGCTTGTCGAAACGGCGGGCCGGGCTCCCCTCGGGGGGGGCCGGCCCGCCGTGTGTCGTCACGCCCGCACGCTCCCGCCGGGGTGCCCAGCAGCGGATGATGTCGCGGACCGACACCACGCCGGCGGGTTCGCCCCGGTCGAGGACGATCAGATGCCGGAACCCGCCGTGCGCCATGGCGGCGGCCGCCTCCTCCAGCGTCCACGACGGAGCGGCGAAGACGACGTCGGTGGTGGTGTGGGCGTGGGCGCGCTCGCTGTCCGGATCCTGGCCGAGGCCCAGCGAGTTGAGGACGTCCCGTTCGGTGAGGATGCCGATGCCGGTGCCGTCGGGATCGAGGACCACGGCCGCGCCCACCCGGCGGGCGGACATCAGGGCGGCGGCCTGGCGGAGCGTGTGGGCGGGGCCGATGGTGAGGACCACGGTGCTCATGGCGTCACGGACGAGCATGGATGGAGCCACCTCCTACCGGAAACCGCGCGGTGAGCGGGCCGGAGGGCCCGCTAGTTCACGGTTTCACAAGTTCACAAGTGGGGGGACTCTCAGAGTGGCAGGTAAAGCGGGGGTCAACAAGGGGGCGGGCGCGGCCCGTTGGGGGCGCGCACGCGGAACCCGTGCCGGTCAGTAACGCTGGTTGAGATACCCCAGCAGCTCGTCGTGGAGCAGACCGTTCGAAGCGGCCGCGTTGCCGCTGTGCGGTCCCGGGCGGCCGTCGAGGCCCGTGAAGGTGCCGCCCGCCTCCGTGACGACGATCGCGGTGGCCGCCATGTCCCAGAGCGACAGCTCCGGTTCGGCACACAGGTCGACCGACCCTTCGGCGACCATCATGTACGGCCAGAAGTCGCCGTACGCGCGGGTGCGCCACACCTCGCGGGTGAGATCCAGGAACCCGTCCAGCCGGCCCTGCTCCTCCCAGCCGCTGATCGAGGAGTACGCGAAGGAGGCGTCGGACAGCTCCGAGACGCGGGAGACCTGCAGCCGGGTGGCCGACGACAGGCTGCGGCCGGCGAAGGCGCCGTACCCCCGCGCGGCCCACCAGCGGCGGCCCAGCGCCGGTGCCGAGACCACGCCGACGACCGGCTGGAAGCCGCCCTCGCCGGCCTCCATCAACGCGATCAGCGTGGCCCACACCGGGACGCCGCGGACGTAGTTCTTGGTGCCGTCGATCGGGTCGATCACCCAGCGGCGGGGCCCCGTGCCCTCCACCCCGTACTCCTCGCCCAGCACCGCGTCTCTGGGACGGGCACGCTGGAGGTGGCCGCGGATGAGCTCTTCGGCGGCCTTGTCCGCCTCACTCACCGGCGTCATGTCCGGTTTGGTCTCCACCTTGAGGTCGAGGGCCTTGAACCGGTCCATCGTCGCGGCGTCGGCGGCGTCCGCGAGGACGTGGGCGAGACGCAGGTCGTCGAGGTAGTCGGGCATGCAACGAACCGTATCTGCCGAGGTCGCCGCGGGGCCACCGGGGGCCCGGAACCCTTGACAGCCCTGAGCGGCGCATCAAATCTGAACCGCGGGGCCGACCGCTCGCCCCGAGGGAGGCGATGATGCCTGCAGCGCGGGAATCCCTGCTGGACGCCGCCTGGACGGCGCTCGCCCGCCGCCCCTGGCCGACGGTGCGGATGGTGGACGTCGCCGCCGCGGCCGGGGTCTCCCGGCAGACGCTCTACAACGAGTTCGGCAGCAAGGACGGCCTCGCCAGGGCCCTCGTGCGCAGGGAGGCCGACGGCTACCTCGCCGGCGTCGACCGCGCGCTCACCGGCCCCACCGACCCGCGGGACCGGCTGACCGCGGCCGCCGAGTGGACCGCCGCCACCGCCCGCGACAACGCCCTGGTACGCGCCCTGCTCACCGGCTGCTGGAGCGAGCGCCTGCCCGCCCCGGCGCGCACGGCCGCGCCGTCCGCCTCCGCCGTGCCCGCGCAGCGCCGCGCGGACGGCCCGCTGCCCTCGCCCACCGACTTCGTCGCCCTCGTCCGCGACCGTGCCGTCGCCGTCCTGGCCGGCCCCGGCGTTCCCCGGGCCGACACCGCGGAGCTGGCCCGGTCCTGTGAACTCGCGGTCCGCCTCGCCCTGTCCTGCGTCGCCGCCCCACCGGCCGACGGCCGCGTCGCCGACCTGGTCCGCGGCGCCCTGTGCCGGACACCGGCGGTGCCGTAGCGCCCGCTCAGTGCGCGGACCCCGACAGCTGCAGGCCGATCACCCCGACGATCACCAGGGTGATCGACACGATCTTCAGGGTGGAGACCAGGTCACCGAGGAACACCATCCCGTAGATGGCCGTCCCCGCCGCGCCGATGCCCGTCCACACCGCGTACGCCGGGCCCACGTCCAGCTTCTTCAGCGACAGGGTCAGCAGCCCGAAACTGCCCAGCGCGAACACACAGAACGCGATGGTCGGCCACAACCGCGTGAACCCGTGCGACAGCTTCAGGCACACGGCGAAGCCCGTCTCCAGCAATCCCGCCACCACGACCAGCAGCCACGCCATGTGTCGTCCTCCCGCATGCCCCACGTACAGTGACCGCTTCGCCGGGTTCGGCAGGTTCGGGTCCGGCTCGGTGCGATTATGCACTTACCGTCCCCGCGCCCGGACAAACAACGCGAAGGTCAGTCGCCTCCGGACGCGAAGGTCAGTCGCCGTCCGTGCGCTCCCGCGTCGCGAGCAGCCGGCGCAGCGAGTACAGCCGCGCCGGGTCGGCGTGGCCGTCGGCCACCCAGGCGTCCAGGGCGCAGTCCGGCTCGTCGTGGCTGCACGCGCGCGGACAGCCCTGCGTGCCCGTCTCCAGGTCGGGGAAGGCGTGGATGACCCGGGACGGGTCGACATGGGCGAGCCCGAACGACCGCACACCCGGGGTGTCGATCACCCAGCCGTCCGCGCCCGACAGCGGCAGCGCCAGCGCGGAGGTCGTCGTGTGCCGCCCCCGCCCGGTCACCGCGTTGACATGCCCGGTCGTACGCCGCCGTTCCTCCGGCACCAGCGCGTTCACCAGCGTCGTCTTGCCGACCCCGGAGTGCCCCACGAACGCCGTGATCCGCCCCTGAAGGTGCTCGCGCACCCGGTCCGCCGCGCCGCCGTCCTCCAGTTCGGCCCGGCTGGTGACGACGTAGGGGATGTCGAGGTCGCCGTAGAGCTCCAGCAGCTTGTCCGGCGGCGCGAGATCCGACTTGGTCAGCACCAGCAGCGGGGTCAGACCCCCGTCGTACGCGGCGACCAGGCAGCGGTCGATCAGCCGGGGCCGGGGTTCGGGGTCGGCGAGCGCGGTGACGACGGCCAGCTGGTCGGCGTTGGCGACGACGACCCGCTCGTAGGGGTCGTCGTCGTCCGCGGTGCGGCGCAGCACCGACGCGCGCTCCTCGATCCGCACGATCCGCGCGAGCGTGTCCTTGTCCCCCGACAGGTCGCCGACGATGGCCACCCGGTCACCGACCACCGCCGCCTTGCGGCCCAGCTCCCGGGCCTTCATCGCCATCACGACGCGGTCCTCGACGAGGCAGGTCAGCCGGCCCCGGTCGACGGTGAGGACCAGGCCCTCGGCGGCGTCCTCGTGCTTGGGCCGGATGTGGGTGCGCGGCCGGTTGCCCTTGCGGTTGGGGCGGGAGCGGATGTCGTCCTCGTCGGTGTGCTTGCCGTAGCGGCGCATGGTGAACCCCTACGCCCCGAGCATCCCGGTCCACAGTTCGGGGAAGTCCGGCAGGGTCTTGGCCGTCGTCGCCACGTTCTCGATCTGCACTCCCTGCACCGCGAGGCCGATGATCGCGCCGGCGGTGGCCATGCGGTGGTCCTCGTAGGTGTGGAACACCCCGCCGTGCAGTCGGCGCGGGCGGATGTGCAGGCCGTCGGCGGTCTCGGTGACGTCGCCGCCGAGTTCGTTGATCTCCTTGGTGAGCGCGGCCAGCCGGTCCGTCTCGTGCAGGCGCAGGTGGGCCACGCCGCGCAGGGTGGACGGGGAGTCCGCGAGCGCCGCGACGGCCGCGATGCCCGGCGTCAGCTCGCCGACCTCGCCGAGGTCCACGTCGATGCCGTGGATCGACCCGGAGCCGGTGAACACCAGCCCGTACTCGGTCAGTTCGCAGGAGCCGCCCATCTCGGTGAAGATCTCCCGCAGCCGGTCACCGGGCTGGGTGGTGCGGGACGGCCAGTCCGGGACGACGACCCTGCCGCCGGTCACCAGCGCCGCCGCCAGGAACGGCTGGGCGTTGGACAGGTCCGGCTCGACGGTCAGGTCCCGGCCGAGCAGGGCGCCCGGGGTGACCCGCCAGACGTTGGGCTCGCCGCCCGACTCCGGGGTGTCGACCTGGGCGCCGACCGCGCGGAGCATGTCGACCGTCATGCGGATGTGCGGCACGGAGGGCAGGGTCGCGCCGGTGTGCCGGACCTCCACGCCCTGGTTGAAGCGCGGCGCGGACAGCAGCAGGGCGCTGACGAACTGGGAGGACGAGGAGGCGTCGACCTCCACCGTGCCGCCGTCCAGGGCGCCGCCGCCGTGCACCGTCATCGGCAGCGCGCCGCGCTCCTCGTCGTCGATCCGGGCGCCCAGCCGGCGCAGCGCGTCGATGACGCCGTTCAGCGGGCGCTCGTAGGAGCGCGGGTCGCCGTCGAAGCGGACGGGGCCGTCGGCCAGCGTGGCGACCGGAGGGAGGAAACGCATCACCGTGCCGGCGTTGCCGACGTCGACGGTGGCCGGGCCGCGCAGACCGGACGGGACCACCCGCCAGGCCTCCCCGGTGCCGTCCGGGCCCACGCCCTCCTCGATCTCGACGCCCATGGCGCGCAGCGCGCCCGCCATCAGCAGGGTGTCGCGCGAGCGCAGCGGGCGGCGCAGCCAGCCCGGCTCGGAGGCCAGCGCGGCGAGCACCAGGGCACGGTTGGTGACCGACTTGGACCCGGGCACGTGGACCGTCGCGTCGACGGCTCCGCTCGCGTGCGGGGCGGGCCAGAGGGCGGTGGCTGCGGGATGAACGGTCATGGCCCCACTTTAGTGGCTGGGGGCGAACGGAGATCCCGATCAAAAGCGGCGAAACGGGATGGCGTCCCGTGGCGCGCGACCGTTCGCCGCGCGCGGACCGACGGCGCCCACCGTCACAGCCCCAGCAGCCACCGCCCGCCGCCCAGCACCGCGCACAGCGACACCGCGTGGAACAGGAACAGCCACAGCGCTGCAGGAACATGCGTCAGCCGGGACAGCTGGTCCGCGTCCGAGTCGCCCGCGCCGCCACGGGCCCGCTTCGCCTGCAGCTCGAACGCCGGACGCACCCCGCCGAGCAGCAGGAACCACACCACCGCATAGGCGAACGCCGCCTGCACCTGCGGCCCGGCCAGCCAGGACACGACCACGAACGTGCCGCCCGTGACCAGCACCGACAGCACCCCGTACGCATTGCGGATCATCACCAGCATCGCCACGAGCAGCGCCGTGGCCAGCCACAGCAGCAGCGTGATGCGCCCGGCGCCGAGCAGTGCGGCGCCGCCCAGGCCCAGCAGCGGGGGAGCGGTGTAGCCGGCCGCGGCGGTGAGGATCATGCCGATGCCGTGCGGCTTGCCGCGGCTGACGGTCAGGCCGCTGGTGTCCGAGTGCAGCCGTATCCCCGTCAGCGTGCGGCCGGTGAGCAGCGCCACCAGGCCGTGTCCGCCCTCGTGCGCGATGGTGACGGCGTTGCGGGACAGCCGCCACAGCCCCTGCGGCACGACGACGGCGAGCGCCGCCGCCAGCGTGGCGACGACCACCCACGTGTCCGGCTCCGGCTGGGTGCCGAAGACCTCGTCCCAGAGGGAGGCGAGCGAGGCGGACGCGGTGCTGACCATGGGTTCCATGTGTTTCGGATCGCTCCCTCTGCGCGGGCGGAGTCTGGCAGTGTTGCACGTATGTGCGGACGGTATGCAGCGAGTCGCAGGCCCGAGGATCTCGCAGGAGTCTTCGAGGTCGAGAAGTGGGAGCCGGAGGAGACCCTGGAGCCCGACTACAACGTGGCGCCGACCAAGGAGGTCTACGCCGTCCTCGACCGTCCCCTCAAGGACGCGGCGGACCCGCGCCCGGTTCGGCAGCTGCGGAAGCTGAAGTGGGGACTGGTGCCCTCCTGGTCGAAGACGCCCGAGGGCGCCGCCCGGATGATCAACGCCCGCGCGGAGACCGTCCACGAGAAGCCGTCCTACCGCCGCGCCTTCTCCTCCCGGCGCTGCATCCTGCCCGCCGACGGCTACTACGAGTGGGTCACCGGCAGGCAGGAGCGCGAGCTGGAGGTCGAGGGCAAGAAGAAGCGGCCCCGCAAGCAGCCGTACTTCGTGACGCCGGCCGACGGCTCGGTGTTCGCGATGGCCGGGCTGTACGAGTTCTGGCGGGACCGGACGCTGCCGGACGACCATCCCGGCGCCTGGTGGGTGACCTGCTCGGTGATCACCACCGAGGCGGAGACCGGCCCGCTCGCGGTGGCCCCGGCGGACGGCCCGCACGCCCTCGCCGAGATCCACCCGCGGATGCCGCTGATGCTCACCCCGGACCGCTGGGACGCCTGGCTGGACCCCGCCCGCACGGACGTCGACGAGCTGCGCGATCTGCTCGCCCCGCCGCCCCCCGGCCTGATGCGCGCCTACCCGGTCACCACGGCGGTCAGCAACGTCCGCAACAACGGACCCGAGCTGCTCAAGGAGCTGGCCGGACCGGAAGAGGGCACACTCTTCTGACGTGACCCACGATGTGACCTCTGCCACGACCGAGACCGTCGGGACGGACGCCGGTCCCGCCCGCATCACCTGGCACCCCGCCCACGGCCGCCCCCGCCTCGTCCTCGCCGTGAGCCACGGCGCCGGAGGCGGCATCGAGGCCCGGGACCTGGCGGCGCTCGCCGCCCGGCTGCCCGAGCACGGCGTGACCGTCGCCCTCGTCGAACAGCCCTGGCGGGTGGCCGGCAAGAAGGTCGCCCCCGCCCCGAAGACCCTCGACACCGGCTGGCGCGGCCTCTGGCCCGCGCTGGCCGCACCGGGCCTGCCGGTGGTCGCGGGCGGACGCAGCGCCGGAGCCCGCGTCGCCTGCCGCACCGCGACGGAACTCGGCGCCCGCGCGGTGCTCGCCCTGAGCTTCCCGCTGCACCCGCCGGGAAAGCCGGAGAAGTCCCGCGCCGCGGAACTGCTCGGTGCCGGCGTGCCCACGCTCGTCGTCCAGGGCGGCAACGACCCGTTCGGCAGGCCGGCCGAGTTCCCCGAGTACAGCGGGGGCCGCGTGCAGCGCTCCGGTGCGAGGGCGGTGAAGGGCGACGGCTGGGCGTACGAACTGGTCGAGGTGCCGTCCGCCGACCACGGCCTCGCCGTCCCGAAACGGGCCGGCATCACGCAGGAGGAGGCCGTGAGGGTCGTCACGGACGCGGTCGTGCGGTGGGCCGGCTCACTCGTGTGAGACGCGGGGAATGACGGGGCGGCCCCCGCTGTTGTGGGGGTCGTATGGGCCGGTCAACGGCACCACCGTCGTAGGAGAGGAAGTCCGCCGCATGGGTTCGACCTTCTGCCCGACCCGCAGCAGCCGCGCCGACCTGGACTGGACGGTGCTGCACGCGGCCAAGACCGCCCCTGTTCGGGCGGCGGGCGGACCGGATCGTCGTCTATCCTCCGATTCGGGTGAGACCGGCTTCGGTCTCACGACAACACTCGAGGAGGTGGGTCCGGTTCCCGGTACCGACGCAGGGACCGAACACGGCCAGGCGGAGCAGCCCGAGGGCCGGGGCGACACGGGCGCGGAGTCGACCGCGGAGCGCAGCGCGCGCTTCGAACGGGACGCGCTGGAGTTCCTCGACCAGATGTACTCGGCCGCGCTGCGCATGACGCGCAACCCGGCCGACGCCGAGGACCTGGTGCAGGAGACGTACGCCAAGGCGTACGCGTCCTTCCACCAGTTCCGTGAAGGCACCAACCTGAAGGCGTGGCTCTACCGGATCCTCACCAACACCTTCATCAACTCGTACCGCAAGAAGCAGCGCGAACCCCAGCGCAGCGCGGCCGAGGAGATCGAGGACTGGCAGCTGGCGCGCGCCGAGTCGCACATGTCGACCGGTCTGCGCTCCGCGGAGTCGCAGGCGCTGGACCACCTGCCCGACTCGGACGTCAAGGAAGCACTCCAGGCGATCCCCGAGGAATTCCGCATCGCGGTCTACCTCGCCGATGTCGAGGGGTTTGCCTACAAGGAGATCGCCGACATCATGGGCACACCCATCGGTACGGTGATGTCCCGGCTGCACCGGGGCCGCCGTCAGCTGCGCGGCATGCTCGAGGACTACGCGCGTGAGCGCGGACTGGTCCCGGCCGGCGCCGGAGAGTCGAACGAAGCGAAAGGCTCGGGGTCATGAGCTGCGGAGAGCCGCACGAGACGGATTGCAGCGAAATCCTCGATCATCTCTACGAGTTCCTCGACCGTGAGATGCCGGATTCCGACTGTGTGAAGTTCGAGCACCACTTCGAGGAATGCTCGCCCTGCCTGGAGAAGTACGGGCTGGAGCAGGCAGTGAAGAAGCTGGTCAAGCGCTGCTGCGGACACGACGACGTGCCCGGCGACCTGCGCTCCAAGGTCATGGGGCGGATCGAGCTGATCCGCTCCGGCCAGGCCGTCCCCGACCAGGACGTCACGGCCTCACCGGCCACACCGCAGGAGTCCTGACACCCCGCCGTCACCCCCGGCCCCCGTGTCACTCGTCCGTGCTAATCCGCGGCTCATCGACCCGTAGAGGCACCCCCCGCCGTCCTAGGCTCCGAAGCCTGGCAGCCGGCAGGTCGAGCGACAGGCACGGTCGGGGAGGGGCTCATGGAAGCGTTACCGGCACGGGCCCGCGTCCACGTCGCCTGTGTCACCCTCTCGGGCCTCGTCTGTCTGCTCCCGCCGCCGGGCGTCCTGCCGGGCGCGCCGACCTCCTGGTGGGCCGTGGCCCTGCTGGCCGCGCTGTACGCCGCCTGCGAGCACCTCGCCCGGTCGCGTCTCGTCGCCGTCCCGCACGCCGGCGGAACCTTCCACCCCGTGCTGCTCGCCGCCGCGTTCCTGCTGCCGCCGTCCGCCGCCGCGCTCGTCGCGCTGCCCGGTGCGCTGCTGCTGCCCGTCGAGCGGCGGCCCCGGTCGGTGCGCCGGCTCTGGCGGGCCGGGCGCCTGGTGCTCGCCGTGTGGGTGGCGAGCCGGGTCCATCTGGCGGCCGGGGGCCGTGAGGCGGTCGCGGACTGCGACGTCCCGGGCGCGCTCCTGGCGGCCGGGGCCGCGGTGCCCGCGTTCTGCCTGGTGCTCACCCTGCTGGACGGCGGCATCCTCGCGCTGACGTCCGGCGCGCCCCCGCGCGGCAGGCGCTCGGCCGCACCGGACGCCTGGTGGCGGCTGTTCCTGCGGTCGCTGGTCCCGCTCACCGTGCACGGTCTGGCCGGACTCATGATGGCCCTGCTGTGGCGCAGCCCCTACGGGCCGGTGGCGGCGCTGCTCGTGCTGCTGCCGATGGGCGTCTCCTGGTGGGCGTTCGCCCAGTACCACCGCGAACGGGCCGCCCACCAGGCGACGATCCGCGCGCTCGTCCAGGCCGTCGACATCAAGGACGGCTACACGCGCGGCCACAGCGAGCGGGTCGGACGGGCGTCCATGATGATCGCGCGGGAACTCGGCATGGACGACGAGCGGGTCGAGGTGCTGCGGTTCGCGGGCATCCTGCACGACGTCGGCAAGCTCGGCGTGCCCACCCGGCTGCTCACCAAGAACGGGCCCCTCACCCCGGAGGAGCGCCGGGTGATCGAACTGCACCCCGAGTACGGGCACGAGATGGTGCGCGGCATCTCCTTCCTCGGCGAGGCCCGCGCCGCCGTCCTCCACCACCACGAGCGGCTGGACGGCAGCGGCTACCCCTACGGGCTGGCGGGCGGTCAGATCCCCGAGTCCGCGCGCGTGGTGGCGGTCGCCGACGCCTTCGACGCGATGACCTCCCCCCGCTCCTACAGCAGGGCACGGCCCGTGCCGGTCGCGCTGGAGGAACTGCGGCGGTGCGCGGGCACCCACTTCGACCCGCGGATGGTGGGCGCGCTGGTACGGGCCATCGGCCGGGCCGGCTGGCATCCGGCGGTGACCGCCGACGACGCCCGCTCCGGCGCCGTGCCGGGGCCCGCGGCACCGGCCGGCGACCCGTCCGGGGCGCGCCGATGAGGCCCCGGCTCCACACCGTCGTGCACCTGTGCGCCGCCGTACTGGCCGCAGGCTCCTTCGGCACCACCCTCTACCACGGTGTCGAGGAACGGGGCACGGCCCTCGCCTTCGGCGTGCTCGTCACCGTCGGCGAACTCACCCGGCGCAACGGCACCCGCATCAGGGAGGCCGCTCCGCTCGCCACCGCCGGCGCGCTGTCGTACGCGCTGCTCGGCGAGACCGCGGGCCGCCCCACCCACCACGGCGCCGCCCAGGTCGTCACCGTCGTGCTCGCCGCGTCCCTGCTGGGCAGCGTGCCGCACGCCGGCCGCGGCGACGGCCCCACCCTCGACGCACCGGCCCGCCGGGTGCTGACCGTCGGCTTCGTCGCCGTGTGCGCCCAGCCCCTCTCCCACCGGGGCGCCCTCGACGACTGGGGCGGCCCCGCCCACGCGCTGCTCCTGCTCGCCCTGCTCTCCCTGACCGCGCTGTGCGACGCCGTGCTGGCAGCCGCACTCGCCCACTCCCGCACCGGATGGCCCTTCCCGCCCCTGCTGCGCGACGAACTGCGCGCGGTGCCCGGCATCGGGGCCGCGGTCATCGCCACGGGCGCGGTGATGGCGCTCGGGACGGCGGTCGTGGGGCTGTGGGCGCTGCCCGTCTTCTCCGTACCGCTGCTGCTCGCGCAACTGTCCTACCGCCGGTACGCCGCCGTGCGGGCCACCTACCGGCAGACCATCGCCTCCCTCGCCCGGGCCACCGAGATCGCCGGATACACACCGGCCGGGCACGCCCGCCGGGTCGCCGCGCTCAGCCTGGCCGTGGGCCGTGACCTCGGACTGACCGAGCCCGAACTGACCGTCCTGGAGTACGCCGCCCTGATGCACGACATCGGACAGCTCAGCCTCGTCGACCCGGTCCCCGCGGGCGCCACCGCCGTCCTGCCGGTCGCCGAGCAGCGGCGGATCGCACTGCTGGGCGGCGCCGTGGTGCGCCAGACCGGCGTGGACCCGCGGGTCGCCGGGATCGTCGAACGCCAGGCCGATCCGCTCCAGGAGCAGCCGCTCGCCGCGCGGATCGTCCGGGTGGTCAACGCGTACGAGGAGAAGTCCCGGGAAGGCGGACCGGGTGGGCCGCTGACCGCGCTGGAGGAACTGCGGCTGGGCACCGCCGGGACGTACGCGCCGGAGGTCGTCGAGGCCCTCGCGCGGGTACTGGCGCGGAACACGGGGTGCGCGTGAACAAGGGGGCCGGGCGGGGCGCGAGCCGCGAACGCGACTGTCTGATCCCGCCCGAGCCTGGGTAACCCATGGGTAATGAGCGCCCTCGCTGCCGCACGTGGTTGGATGCGAAGGAGAGGGTGTCCGGGGGCGCGGACAGGTACAGCCGGCCCAGCGACGGAACTGGCAGGCGGGAATCGTGAGGATCTTCGGCAAGGGACGGCACCGGCCCTCCGCCTCCTGGCGGCAGGCCACGGACCGTGCGTTCACGCTCATCGGCGACGGCCGGTACGAGGACGCGGGCGCGCTGCTGACACGTGCCGCCGATCTGGAGCCCTGGTTGTCGGAGTCCTGGTTCAACCTCGCGCTGCTGCACAAGTTCCGGCACGACTGGGAACAGGCGCGCGCGGCCGGCCTGCGCGCCGTCGCGCTGCTCGACCGCGACACCGGGGCTCCCGACTGGTGGAACGTCGGCATCGCCGCCACCGCCCTGCAGGACTGGCCGTTGGCCCGGCGGGCCTGGCAGGCCTACGGCCTGAAGGTGCCCGGCCCGGCCAACGACTCCGGTGAGCCGCTCGGCATGGACCTCGGCAGCGCGGCCGTACGGCTGTCCCCGGAAGGGGAGGCGGAGGTGGTGTGGGGGCGGCGCCTCGACCCGGCCCGGATAGAGGTGCTGTCCATTCCGCTGCCGTCGTCCGGCCGCCGCTGGGGCGAGGTCGTCCTGCACGACGGCGTGCCGCACGGCGAGCGGAGCACCGCCGCCGGACACACCTACCCGGTGTTCGACGAGATCGAGTTGTGGGCGCCGTCGCCGGTGCCGACCTGGGTGGTGCTGCTGGAGGCCGCGTCCGAGGCGGACCGGGACGCGCTGGAGCAGCTGGCCTCCGACGCCGGCTTCGCCGCCGAGGACTGGTCGTCCTCGGTGCGGCTGCTGTGCCGGATGTGCTCGGAGTCACGGATGCCGTCCGACGAGGGCGAGGGCGAGCACCTCGACCCGCACGACCACAGCGAGCCGGGGCATCCCGGCCCGCTCGGACACCGTACGGACGGGCAGTTGTGGGTGCCCGAGCGCGAGTGCGGGATCGCCGCGCCCGCCTCACTGGTCCGAGGGCTGCTGGACGGGTGGGTCGCCGACAGCCCGGACTCCCGGGACTGGCGGGACCTCGAAGAGGTCTGTTAGGGACGGGCCCGCGCGCCGTTCGCCGTACCCTGTATCAGCATCACACCCCGGTTTTTCCCAGGAAGGCACACGTCGGTCATGGCTCAGCAGGACACCGATCAGCAGCACGCGGGCGTGCTCCCCGTCGACGACGAGGGGTACGTCATCGACACGGAGGACTGCGAGAAGCGCGAGGCGTCCTGGAGGGAGCGCGGCACCTCCCGCCCGATCACCGTCGTCGGCAATCCGGTGCTGCACAAGGAGTGCCGGGACGTCACCGACTTCGGCGAGGAGTTCCAGCAGCTGGTCGCCGACATGTTCGCCAGCCAGCGCACCGCCGAGGGCGTGGGCCTGGCCGCCAACCAGATCGGCGTCGACCTGAAGGTCTTCGTCTACGACTGCCCGGACGACGAGGGCGTGCGCCACGTCGGCGTGGTCTGCAACCCCAAGCTGGTCGAACTGCCCGCAGAGCGGCGCCGGCTGGACGACAGCAACGAGGGCTGCCTGTCGGTGCCCACGGCGTACGCGTCGCTGGCCCGCCCCGACTACGCCGAGGTGACCGGGCAGGACGAGAAGGGCAACCCGATCCGGGTGCGCGGCACCGGCTACTTCGCACGGTGTTTGCAGCACGAGACCGATCACCTCTACGGCTACCTCTACATCGACCGGCTGTCGAAGCGGGAACGCAAGGACGCGCTGCGGCAGATGGCCGAGAACGAGCCGCGCTACCCCGTGGTCGCCAACGACTGACCGGTCGCGGGAGTCCCTCGGCCTCCCGTCGCCTCCCTCCGCCTCCCTCCGCCTCTCTCCGTACGGCGTTCGATCCGGGTCTTCCCGGGGCGAACGCCGTTCGTTTGTGTGCCCCTTGACGGAACGGAAGGAGCAAATCTGTTCGCACGGCGGTCAGTTGTGGTGCTGAATGGAGGGGCGGCGATACGCACGGCGTGCGGCCGGCTCGGGAGGCGGCACGCCAACCGGCGGCTGAGAGGGGATTGTTCGTGCATGCTTTGTCACACGGCACCACATCGACACCGACCACCCTTGCGGTTCCACCGGCGCTGTCTCTCCCGTTGATCGAGGCGGCGTTTCCCCGGCGGCTCCACCCTTATTGGCCGGAGCTCCAGAGGACCACCCGGGCCTGGCTCCGCGAAATGCGGCTCATGCCCGCGGACACGGTGGAGGAACACGCCGACGGCCTGCGCTACACCGATCTAATGGCGGGCTACTACACAGGCGCTCCCGACGACGTCATGCAGGCGATAGCGGACTACAGCGCATGGTTCTTCGTCTGGGACGACCGGCACGACCGCGACATCGTGCACGGCCGCCCCGCCGCCTGGCGGCGGCTGAAGGACCGGCTGCACACGGCCCTCGACCGTCCCGCGGACCACCTCGGTCACGAGGACCCGGTGGTGGCGGGGCTCGCGGACAGCGTGCGACGGCTCTACGGGTTCCTGCCGGACAGCTGGAACGCCCGGTTCGCCCGGCACTTCCACACCGTGATCGAGGCCTACGACCGGGAATTCCACAACCGTACGGAGGGCATCGTCCCCACCGTCGAGGAATACCTCGAACTGCGCCGGCTCACCTTCGCGCACTGGATCTGGACGGATCTCCTGGAACCCAGTGCGGGCCGTGAACTCCCGGACGCGGTACGCAAACACCCGGCATACCGGAAGGCGGCACTGCTCAGTCAGGAATTCGCCGCCTGGTACAACGACCTCTGCTCCCTGCCGAAGGAAATAGCGGGAAGTGAGGTGCACAACCTCGGAATCAGTCTCATCACCCACGAGGGAATGTCACTCGAAGAGGCCGTCGCCGACGTCAGGCACCGGGTCGAGGAATGCATCAGTGAATTCCTCACCGCCGAGCGGGAGGCATTACGGTTCGCCGACGGCCTCGACGACGGCACGGTGGGAGGAAAGGAAACGAGCGCCGCCGTACGCGCTTGCGTCGGCAACATGCGGAACTGGTTCAGTTCCGTCTACTGGTTCCACCACGAGTCCGGCCGGTACCGGGTCGACAGCTGGGAGGACCGGTCCACGCCCCCGTACGTCAACAACGAAGCGGCAGGTGAGAAATGACCGTCGAGTCGGTGAAGGACGGAGCATCCGCGGCGGCCGCGCTGCGCGAGCCGCCCGTGGCCGGCGGAGGCGTGCCCGTCCTCGGCCACGGCCTGCGGATGGCGCGAGATCCGCTGGCCTTCATGTCCCAACTGCGCGACCACGGCGACGTCGTACGGCTGAAACTCGGGCCGAAGACGGTGTACGCCGTCACCACGCCCGCCCTCACCGGGGCGGTGGCGCTCAGCCCCGACTACATCATCGCCGGCCCTCTGTGGGAGTCGCTGGAGGACCTGCTCGGAAAGGAGGGCGTGGCCACCGCCAACGGCGCGCTGCACCGGCGGCAGCGGCGCACCATCCAGCCCGCCTTCCGGCCCGACGCGCTCCCCGCCTACGGGTCGATCATGGCGGCGGAGTCGCACGCGCTCGTGGAGCGCTGGCGCTCCGGCGAGGTCCTGGACATCACCACGGAGTCCTTCCGCGTGGCCGTCCGGATCGCCGCCCGCTGCCTGATGCGCGGCAGCTACATGGACGCCCGCGCCGATCGCATCTGCGCCGCTCTCGCCACGCTGTTCAGCGGCATGTACCAGCGCATGGTGGTGCCGCTCGGACCGCTTTACAAGGTGCCGATTCCGGCCAACCGCGAATTCAACCGGGCCCTGGCCGATTTGCATGTCCTGGTGGACGAGATCATCGCCGACCGACGCGCAAGCGGTCAAAAACCGAACGATTTGCTGACGGCTTTGCTGGAGGCGAAGGACGAGAATGGCGACCCCATCGGGGAACAGGAGATCCACGACCAGGTCATCGCGATACTCACCCCGGGCAGTGAAACCGTCGGATCGACGATCATGTCGCTCCTCCTGGTTCTCACCGAACACCCGGAAGTCGCCGACAAGATCCGCGACGAAGTGAAACACGTGGCGGGTGACCGCCCTGTTGCATTCGACGACGTGCGACGGCTGACATACACCGCGAACGTCGTCGTCGAGACCATGCGGCTGTATCCGGCCGTCTGGATATTGACCCGCCGGGCGGTCACCGACACCGAACTCGGCGGATACCGCATTCCCCGGGGAGCGGACCTCATCTACAGCCCGTACGCCGTCCAGCGCGACCGGCGGTCGTACGGGCGGAACGAGGAGTTCGACCCGGACCGCTGGCTCCCGGAGCGGGCCAAGGAGGTGCCCAAGTACGCGATGAGCCCGTTCAGCGTGGGCAACCGGAAATGTCCCAGTGACCACTTCTCGATGGCCGAACTCACGCTCATCACCGCGGCGGTCGCCACCGCCTACCGCTTCGCGCACGCGCCGGACTCCGACCCCCGGCCCCGGATCGGCATCACGCTGCGCCCGCGCCGCCTGATGCTGCGGGCCCTGCCCCGCTGACCCGCCGCGCGGCGCACGTGCGGGCGGCCTCCGGGCCCCTGGACGTGCGCCGCCTTCCCGGCGCACCGGCCGGACGGTCCCGCGCCGCCCCGGCGCCGCCTCGGTGAGGCGGCGCCGCGGCGCGCGGCCTGCTAGAAGTCCTCGTCCAGGTCGACCGTGCCCTCCACGGCGACCTGGTACGCGGACGGGCGCCGCTCGAAGAAGTTCGTCAGCTCCTGCACGCCCTGGAGCTCCATGAAGGAGAACGGGTTCTCCGAGCCGTACACCGGAGCGAAGCCCAGGCGCTGCAGGCGCTGGTCGGCGACGCACTCCAGGTACTGCCGCATCGACTCGGTGTTCATGCCCGGCAGCCCGTCGCCGCACAGGTCCCGCGCGAACTGCAGCTCCGCCCCGACCGCTTCCCGCAGCATGTCGGTGACCTGCTGCCCGAGCTGCTCGTCGAACAGCTCCGGCTCCTCCTTGCGCACGGTGTCGACCACGTCGAAGGCGAAGGACATGTGCATCGTCTCGTCGCGGAAGACCCAGTTGGTGCCGGTCGCCAGGCCGTGCAGCAGACCCCGGCTGCGGAACCAGTAGACGTAGGCGAAGGCGCCGTAGAAGAACAGGCCCTCGATGCACGCCGCGAAGCAGATGAGGTTCAGCAGGAAGCGGCGGCGGTCGGCCCGGTCCTCCAGCCGGCCGACCTCCTCCACCGAGTCCATCCACCTGAAGCAGAACTGCGCCTTCTCCCGGATGGACGGGATGTTCTCCACGGCCGCGAAGGCCGCCGCCCGGTCGTCCGGATCGGGCAGGTAGGTGTCCAGCAGGGTCAGGTAGAACTGGACGTGCACCGCCTCCTCGAAGAGCTGCCGCGACAGGTACAGCCGCGCCTCGGGGGAGTTGATGTGCTTGTACAGCGTGAGCACCAGGTTGTTCGCCACGATCGAGTCGCCGGTGGCGAAGAAGGCCACGAGCCGCCCGATGAGGTGCTGCTCGGCGGGGGTCAGCTTGGCGAGGTCGGCCACGTCGGAGTGGAGGTCGACCTCCTCCACGGTCCAGGTGTTCTTGATGGCGTCCCGGTAGCGCTCGTAGAAGTCGGGGTAGCGCATGGGACGCAGGGTCAGTTCGAAGCCCGGGTCGAGCAGGTTCTTGGTTTCGACGGTCTTCACTGGCAGGCCTCGCAGGACTCGGGGTTCTCAAGGGAGCAGGCGACGGCCTCGGGGTCGGCCGGCTGCGGGACGGGGACGGTGGTGGCGCGTGCCGCGCGTGCGATGCGGGTCGCCGGGCGGGAGCGCAGGTAGTACGTGGTCTTCAGGCCCTGTTTCCAGGCGTAGGCGTACATCGAGGAGAGCTTGCCGATGGTCGGCGTCTCCAGGAACAGGTTCAGCGACTGCGCCTGGTCGAGGAACGGCGTGCGGGCGGCGGCCATGTCGATCAGGCCGCGCTGCGGGATCTCCCACGCCGTGCGGTACAGCCGGCGCACCTCCTCGGGGATCCACGCGACGTCCTGCACGGAGCCGCCGGCCTCGCGCAACGCCTCACGGGTGCGCGCGTCCCACACGCCGAGCTGCTTCAGGTCGTCCACCAGGTAGGAGTTGACCTGGAGGAACTCACCCGACAGCGTCTCGCGCTTGAACAGGTTGGACACCTGCGGCTCGATGCACTCGTACACGCCCGCGATGGAGGCGATGGTGGCGGTGGGCGCGATCGCCAGCAGCAGCGCGTTGCGCATCCCGACGGAGGCGATCCGTGTCCGCAGCGCCGCCCAGCGCTCCGGCCAGGCCAGGTCCGTGTCGTAGTGGTCGGGGTGCAGTACGCCGCGGGCGGTGCGGGTCCTGTCCCAGGCGGGCAGCGGGCCGTCCCGCTCGGCGAGGTCCGCGGACGCCTCGTAGGCGGCGAGCATGATCCGCTCGGCGATCCTGGTGGACAGGTCCTTCGCCTCGGGCGAGTCGAAGGGCAGGCGCAGTTTGAAGAAGACGTCCTGGAGGCCCATCGCGCCCAGTCCCAGCGGTCGCCAGCGGGCGTTGGAACGGCCCGCCTGCTCGGTCGGATAGAAGTTGATGTCGACGACCCGGTCGAGGAACGTCACGGCCGTGCGCACCGTCTCGTCGAGCCGCTCCCAGTCGATGCCGCCCCGGTCCACGAAGGCGCCGAGGTTGACCGAGCCCAGGTTGCAGACCGCCGTCTCCCCGTCGTCGGTGACCTCCAGGATCTCCGTGCAGAGGTTGGAGGAGTGGATGACGTGGCCCGGGGTCGCCGTCTGGTTCGCGGTGCGGTTGGCGGTGTCCTTGAAGGTCATCCAGCCGTTGCCGGTCTGCGCGAGGGTGCGCATCATGCGGCCGTACAGCTCGCGCGCCGGGAGGGTCTTCCTGGCCAGGCCCTTCGCCTCGGCGGCCCGGTACGCCGCGTCGAACTCCTCGCCCCACAGGTCGACCAGTTCGGGCACGTCCGCCGGGGAGAACAGCGACCAGGGCGCGTCGGCGTTCACGCGGCGCATGAACTCGTCCGGCACCCAGTGCGCGAGGTTCAGGTTGTGCGTACGGCGGGCGTCCTCACCGGTGTTGTCGCGCAGCTCCAGGAACTCCTCGACGTCCGCGTGCCAGGTCTCCAGGTAGACCGCGGCCGCGCCCTTGCGCCGCCCGCCCTGGTTCACCGCGGCGACCGAGGCGTCCAGCGTCTTCAGGAACGGGACGATGCCGTTGGAGTGCCCGTTGGTGCCGCGGATCAGTGAACCCCGGGCGCGGATGCGGGAGTAGGCGATGCCGATGCCGCCGGCGTGCTTGGAGAGGCGGGCGACCTGGTGGTAGCGGTCGTAGATCGAGTCCAGCTCGTCCCTGGGCGAGTCCAGGAGGTAGCAGGACGACATCTGGGGGTGCCGGGTGCCGGAGTTGAACAGCGTGGGGGAGGAGGGCAGGTAGTCCAGGCGGCTCATCAGCCCGTAGAGCGCGGCGACCTCGTCCACCGAGCGGGAGGTGTCGTCCTCGGCGAGACCGGCGGCGACGCGCAGCAGGAAGTGCTGGGGCGTCTCGACGACCTTGCGGGTGACCGGGTGCCGCAGCAGGTAGCGGCTGTACAGGGTGCGCAGGCCGAAGTAGCCGAAGCGGTCGTCGGCCGCGGTGTCGACGAGCGCGTCGAGACGGTCGGCGTGCAGCCGGACGAACGCGGCGGTCCGGTCGGCGATCAGGCCCTCGCGGTGCCCGGTCGCGACGGACCCGGTGAACGTCGTGACGCCCTGCGAGGCGGCCTCGGCGCGGATGCCGAGGGTCAGCAGGCGGGCGGCGAGCCGGGAGTAGGCCGGGTCCTCGGAGATCAGGCCGGCCGCCGCCTCGGTGGCCAGCTCCCGCAGCTCCGCCTCGTCGGCCCGCGCGGACCGGCCGCGCAGCGCGGCGGCGGCGACCCGGCCGGGGTCGGCGTCGGGCAGGTCGGCGGTCAGCTCGGTCAGGGTCCGCAGCAGCGCGGCACCGGGGCCGTCGCTCTCCTCGGTCACGTCGATCGCTGAAGCCGGATCGGCTGGCGCGATGGTCACGTGTGGCTCTCCCTCGCTCGGCAGCGGGCCCCGCGCGAGGGCAGGCGGCGGCACACGAGCGCACACGGCGTCGCGTCCACCGGCCCAACCCACGAGGCCCGGACGTCAGGCACCCGGACCGGACGGCCGGGCGCACTGTCGGCAGGTCCTCGGACTGACGCCCATGCGCTCCGGCAGGCGGGCGGGCATGGGTACACCGTTGCGGGACAGTTCCGGATTCGCACCGGATTCCCCTGCGACGACAGCGAGCATGAGCATACATCTTGTGTCGGGTCTCGCCGACAGGCCCATATGTTGTGTCGCGCTGCTGTCAGAGCGTCAACTCATAGGTGAGCAGAGTGATGTCGTCCAGCTCCGGCAGGGGCTTCCAGTCACGCTCGGGCGTGCGGGTGAAACCCAGCCGCTCGTACACGCGGTGCGCGGCGCGCATGGTGCGCTGGGTCGACAGCACGACCCGTACGCAGCCCTCGGTGGCCCGGGCCCGCTCGACGCAGGCGCGCACCAGGGCCTCCCCGGCACCCCGGCCCCGGCCCGCGCGGGCGACCGCGAGCATCCGGATCTCCGCCTCGCCCGGCCCGGCTATGTCGGCCATCGGCCCGCCGCTCGGCACGAAGGTCACCCCGCCCAGCACCGACCCGCCCTCCGCGGCGACCAGCACGTCGGCGGCCGCCGCCCGCTTCGCCACGTCCCTGAGCTCGTCGAGGTAGGCGTCGTTCTCCCCGAAGTCGAGCAGCCCGTCCAGCAGATAGGCCTGCGCGGTGATCTCGCCCAGTGCCTCGTACTCGTCGGCCGCCACCGGCCGGATGACGATGTCCATGAGGGGAGTCTGCCGGACGGGTACGACAACGGGCCGCCGGATTTTCTCCGACGGCCCGTCGCCCGCTGTGCCGCGGCGTCAGTGCGCGCTGCCCGCCGTGGCCGGCGGGAGCTCCACCTCGACGCCGGGGTCGCCCGCGTCCGCCGTGTAGTCCTGCGGCTTGGTCTCGTCGACGCCGTCGGGCGCCTTGAGGGCCCTCATGACGAAGGTCAGGACGACCGTGACCAGGACGTTGATCACGAAGGCGGTGAGGCCGATGTAGCCGATCTCGCCGATGCCCGGGATCTCCTTCGCCGAACCACCGAAGTGCTTCTGCGTCGGCGAGGCCACCCCGTAGGCGGCGACCGTGCCGTAGACCATGCCGACCGCCCAGCCGCCGATCAGCGCCCAGCGGTGGAACCAGCGGGTGAACAGGCCGCCCACCAGCGCCGGGAAGGTCTGCAGGATCCAGATGCCGCCGAGCAGCTGGAAGTTGATGGCGACCGTCTTGTCCATGGTCAGGACGAAGACCAGCGCGCCCACCTTCACCAGCAGCGAGACGATCTTGGAGACCTTGGTCTCCTGGGCCGGGGTCGCGTCCGGCTTGATGAAGTCCTTGTAGATGTTGCGGGTGAACAGGTTCGCCGCCGCGATCGACATGATCGCCGCCGGCACCAGCGCGCCGATGCCGATCGCCGCGAAGGCCACGCCCGCGAACCAGTCCGGGAACATGTTCTCGAACAGCTGCGGGATCGCCAGCTGGCCGTTGCTGACCTTGACGCCGGCCGCGATCGCCATGAAGCCGAGCAGCGCCAGCAGGCCCAGCATCAGGGAGTACAGCGGCAGGATGGTGGTGTTGCGGCGGATCACCTCACGGCTGCGCGAGGACAGCGTCGCGGTGATGGAGTGCGGGTACATGAACAGCGCGAGCGCCGAGCCGAGCGCCAGCGTGGCGTACGTCCACTGGCCGGCGTCGCCCGGCACCAGCGCGCCGCGCGGTGCGCCCGTGGCCGGGTTGGTCTGGCCGAACGCCTCGCTCGCCGAGGCGAAGATCTCGTCGAAGCCGCCCAGCTTGATCGGGATGTAGATGATCGCCACCGCGATGACGATGTAGATCAGCGTGTCCTTCACGAACGCGATCAGCGCGGGGGCCCGCAGACCGGACGAGTACGTGTACGCCGCCAGCACACCGAACGCGATCAGCAGCGGCAGGTCCTTGATGAACCAGTTGGTGTCCTCGCCGCCGCCGACGCCCATCACGTCCAGCACGGCCTGGATGCCGACCAGCTGGAGCGCGATGTACGGCATCGTCGCCAGGATGCCGGTGAGGGCGACGGCCAGCGACAGACCCTTCGAGCCGAACCGGCCGCGCACGAAGTCGGAGGTCGTCACATAGCCGTGCTTGTGCGACACCGACCACAGCCGCGGCAGGAAGGTGAAGATCAGCGGGTACACCAGGATCGTGTACGGCACCGCGAAGAAGCCGGCCGCGCCCGCCGCGTAGATCGCCGCCGGGACGGCCACGAAGGTGTACGCGGTGTACAGGTCGCCGCCGAGCAGGAACCAGGTGACCCAGGTGCCGAAGGACCGGCCGCCCAGGCCCCACTCGTCGAGGCTGTGCTCGTTCTCGGCCTTGCGCCACCGCGCGGCCATGAAGCCCATCGCGGTGACCAGCAGGAAGAAGAAGATGAAGACGGCGAGTGCCACGCCGTTGACGCCCTCGTTCACTGGGCCGCACCACCCTTCGAGGCGTCCCGGCGGGCGCGCTGGTCACGCTGCCAGAGCTTGTACGCGATCATCGTCAGCACGGTGGAGAGCAGTACCCACAGCATCTGGTACCAGTAGAAGAACGGGATGCCGATGAAGACGGGGTCGGTCTTGGCGTACGAGCCGACCCACAGCATGGCCACGAACGGTGCGACGAGACAGAGGGCGATGACGACGCGCGCGGGCGTCACCACCGGCCCTCCTCTGATTTCTGGGGCTTGTGACATCTGACGGCTCCCGTCCCCTCACTGATCACCGGCGGTAATGCGCGGAAATGTAGGTCAGGGTGCGGTGCGCTGGTAACCCCTCGTCCGCATAGCGGTACCCAGGCGCCGCTCAACCGAGAGGCAACAGCAACGAAACCTTTGCCGAACGCCCGCTTCGCCGGATTCATCCGGATCGGGGAGGGCCTCGGGGGCGGCTCGGCGGCGGACCCGTGCGGGGTCAGTCCTGGGGGCGCTTGAGGCGCGCGACGAACTTGTACCGGTCGCCCCGGTACACCGAGCGCACCCACTCCACCGGCTGTCCGTCCCGGTCGCGCGAGTGCCGGGACAGCATCAGCATCGGCAGGCCGACGTCGGTACCGAGCAGACCGGCCTCGCGCGGGGTGGCCAGGGACGTCTCGATGGTCTCCTCGGCCTCCGCGAGATGGACGTCGTACACCTCGGCCAGGGCCGTGTACAGGGAGGCGTACTTGGTCAGGCTGCGGCGCAGCGCCGGGAAGCGCTTGGCGCTGAGATGGGTGGTCTCGATGGCCATCGGCTCGCCGTTGGCCATGCGCAGCCGCTCGATGCGCAGCACCCGCCCGCCGGGCGTGATGTCGAGCAGCCCGGCGAGCCGGTCGTCGGCGGTGACGTAACCGAGGTCCAGCAGCTGAGAGGTGGGTTCGAGGCCCTGCGCGCGCATGTCCTCGGTGTAGGAGGTGAGCTGCAGCGCCTGGGAGACCTTCGGCTTGGCGACGAACGTGCCCTTGCCCTGGATGCGCTCCAGACGTCCTTCGACCACCAGCTCCTGCAGCGCCTGGCGCACCGTGGTGCGCGAGGTGTCGAACTCCGCGGCCAGAGTGCGCTCGGGCGGGACCGGCGTACCGGGCGGAGCCGTCTCGGTCATGTCGAGCAGGTGCTTCTTGAGCCGGTAGTACTTGGGCACGCGCGCCGTACGGACCGCAGTCCCACCCTCGTTCTCCGCACTGCTGACGTCGGTGCTCATGCTCTGCCTTCCCGGCTCCGGGTGCCGAAGCGGCCGACATCCCCGTCGGCCACGGCTGACATCGTGGCACGGCTCCGGACGGGGACGCTCCCCGCACGCTCCGTGATCCCCTTTGTATACCCCCGGGGCCAGGGTTGGTCTAGTCCACGGTCGGGTGCCCCGGCCGGCCGCTCAGATGCCCTGCCACTCGGGCTTGTTGGCGTAGGTGTGCCGGAAGTAGTCGGCGAGCTTCAGCTTGGCGGCGGCGGCCTCGTCGACGACCACCGTGGCGTGCGGGTGCAGCTGGAGCGCGGACGCCGGGCAGACCGCCGCCACCGGTCCCTCGACGGTCGCCGCGACCGCGTCGGCCTTGCCCTCGCCGGTGGCCAGCAGCACCAGGTGGCGGGCCTCCAGGATGGTGCCGATGCCCTGGGTGATGACGTGGTGCGGGACCTGGTCGATGTCGCCGTCGAAGAAGCGCGCGTTGTCCACGCGGGTCTGCTCGGTCAGCGTCTTGATCCGGGTGCGGGAGGCGAGCGAGGAGCACGGCTCGTTGAACCCGATGTGCCCGTCCGTGCCGATGCCGAGGAGCTGGAGGTCGACACCGCCGGCCTCCGCCAGCCGCCTGTCGTACGCCTCGCACGCACCCTGCACGTCCTCGGCGGTGCCGTCGGGGCCCATGAACGCGTCCATCGGGATGCCGAGCGGCTCCAGCACCTCGCGCCGGAGCACCGAACGGTAGGACTCGGGGTGCTCGGCGGGCAGCCCCACGTACTCGTCGAGCTGGGCGATCCGCGCCCGCGAGACGTCCACGGCACCGGAGCGGACCTTGGCCGTCAGTGCCTGGTAGACGGGCAGCGGTGTGGAGCCGGTGGCCACGCCCAGCAGGGCGTCGGGCTTGCGCCGCAGCAGCTGCGCCATGGCCTCGGCGATGAGCTCGCCGCCCGCCTCGGCGTCCGCAACGATGACAACTTCCACGGTGGGCCTGCCGATCTTCTCGAAGGACTCGACTGGGACTGGACCCGGGAGGGTGGGCCCTAGTGGTTTAGACCAATCTTAACCTAACAGAGCCGCCCGCCGGGGCCCAGGGAAGCGGTCCCGACGAGCCCGGGCGGTCGGTTTCCACGGCCCCGGCAGGACGGTCGCGACCTTCGGGGACGACGGCTCCGACGCGTCCGGGCGGTCGCCCCGACGGTCCGGGCCGCTCGACCCCGACGCCCTTTTCCAGTGCCCGCGGCGCCCGCTATAAAAGCCCTGCCGGGTGCAGGTCCGTGAAGCGGAGCGCCGGGGGAGGAGGCTGCGTGGACGACGTGGGAGCACCACGGGACGTGGCCCGGGCCGCCGTGCCCCGGCCGCGCGGCCGTCCCCGCTCCTTCGACCGGGAGGCCGCACTGGAGAAGGCGCTCCTGGCCTTCTGGGAGCACGGCTACGAGGTCACCTCGGTCGCCGACCTCACCCGCGCCATGGACATCGGCGCCCCGAGTCTCTACGCCGCCTTCGGCGACAAGCGCTCCCTGTTCGACGAGGCCGTCGCGGTCTACATGGCACGCTACGGCTCCTTCGCCGACCGGGCCCTCGCGGAGGAGCCGACCGCCCGGGCGGCCGTCGAGCGGATGCTGCGGGAGGCCGCCGCCGCGTACACCGAACCCGGCCGGCCGCGCGGTTCGCTCGTCGCCCACGCCGCCGCCAACTGCTCGAACGCCGAGGTGGAGCGCTCCCTGCGGGAACGCCGCCTGGCCGCCCTCGCCGCCCTGGAGAGCCGGATCCGCGCCGACATCGATGCCGGGGTGCTGCCCGCGGACACCGACGCCGCCGCGCTCGCCCGCCACACCGGCGCGGTGATCCAGGGCATGTCGCAGCAGGCGCGGGACGGAGCGGCCCGGGAGGCGCTGGAGTCGCTCGCCCGGATGTCCATGACCGTCTGGCCCCGCGACGGCGGCCCCACGGGTTAGGCTGCGTGCCGGACGTCCACTGATGCGGACGTCCGGTGAGGTGACGTCCAGCGATCCGGACACCCGCGATCCGCACGTCCGGTGAGCCGGGCGGTGCGACAGACCGCGAGAAAAAACAACAGCGTTCAACGCATTTACACGGACAGTGGTCTAGTCCACAATGCGTAGCAGGACACAGAAGCCTGCCTTCCCCGCACAGGAAGGCGGACCGAGGACCCGGAGCTCTCTGCCCTGACTGCCCCGGTTCCTCATCCTCGGCCGACCGGGACCGCACACCCCACCGGCCGATATTGCTCCGGGCTGCGGTGCCGGGAGGGTTGAGGGTCCCTCTCAGGCGCCGCGGCCCGCGGGTGTTTCCGGGGCCGCACCGACCGCCGGGTACGCTCGCTGACGTGCCCTCCATGAACGAACTCGTACGCCAGCACACCGCTCTCGACGACACCGACCTCGAGTGGCTCCACCTGCTGGTCTCGGAGTGGCAGCTGCTCTCCGACCTCTCCTTCGCCGACCTGGTCCTGTGGGTCCCCACCCGCGACGGCACCCGCTATGTGTCCGTCGCCCAGATGCGGCCCAACACCGGACCCACCTCCTACCAGGACGACATGGTCGGCCACCTCGTCCCGCGCGGCCGCCGGCCGATGCTGGACGCGGCGCTGGACGAGGGGCGCATCGTGCGCGAGGGCGACCCGGAGTGGCGCGAGGAGGTTCCCGTACGGGTCGAGTCGATCCCCGTACGGCGCGAGGGGCGTGTCCTCGGAGTGATCGCGCGCAACACCAACCTGCTCACCGTGCGCACCCCGAGCCGGCTGGAGCTCACCTACCTCCAGAGCGCCTCCGACCTCGCGCAGATGATCGCGGCCGGTGCCTTCCCGTTCGCGAACCAGCAGCTGGAGATGGACGCCTCGCCCCGCGTCGGTGACGGACTGATCCGGCTCGACGCCGACGGCATCGTGCAGTACGCCTCCCCGAACGCCCTGTCCGCGTACCACCGCATGGGTCTGGCCGCCGACCTGGTGGGCCATCACCTCGGCCGGACCACCGCCGAACTGGCGCCCTCCCGCGGCCCGGTGGACGAGGCGCTGGCCAAGGTCGCCAGCGGCTGGGCGCCGCGCGAGTTCGAGATCGAGGCGCACGACGGGGTGATCCAGTTCCGGGCGATCCCGCTGAAGCCGAAGGGGACGCGCATCGGGTCGCTGGTGTTGCTCCGCGACGTCACCGAACTTCGCCGCCGCGAACGCGAGTTGATCACCAAGGACGCGACCATCCGGGAGATCCACCACCGGGTGAAGAACAACCTGCAGACGGTGGCGGCCCTGCTGCGTCTGCAGGCCCGGCGGATCGGTTCCGAGCGCGGTCGCGCGGCGCTGGAGGAGGCCGTGCGGCGGGTGGGGTCGATCGCGATCGTGCACGAGACGCTGTCCCAGAACCTGGACGAGCGTGTGGAGTTCGACGAGATCGCCGACCGTGTCCTGGCGATGGTGGCCGAGATCTCACCGGGCAAGGTGACCGGCCGGCGCACGGGCCGCTTCGGCATCCTCGACGCGGAGGTCGCCACTCCGTTGTCGATGGTGCTGACCGAGATCCTGCAGAACGCCCTGGAGCACGGCTTCCGCGAGGGCGAGACCGGCAGCGTCGAGGTGTCGGCGGTCCGTGGCGGCACCACCAAGGAGGCCCGCCTGCTGGTCACCGTGCAGGACGACGGCGTGGGTCTGCCCGAGGGGTTCGATCCGCACACCGCGGGCAATCTCGGCCTGCAGATCGTACGGACCCTGGTGGAGGGCGAGTTGGGGGGGACCTTCGACATGGTCCCGGCTCCGGAGCGGGGGACCAGGGTGATCCTGGACATTCCGGTGCAGTCCGACAAGTGAGCGGAGCCCGGACAGGCGAGGGCGGCGCGGCACAGCAAAAGGCCCCGGACCGGGTGAGGGTCCGGGGCTGATGCTCGTTGCTTCGGGGTCCCCCTGCTCGAGCGGAGTCGAGACCTCGGGGGGAACCGCGCGCTGCGGCTCGGGGGCGGGAGATGCGTACGCGCTGTCTACGGAGTGATGCCGTCAGGCACACGCGCCGCCAAGCTCAGGCTGTCAGCAGCAGGGGGTGGGGTTGTCAGGCGGAGGCCTGACGGGCCCGGTTGCGGGCGGCGCGGCGCTTCATCGCGCGACGCTCGTCCTCGCTGAGACCACCCCAGACGCCGGAGTCCTGACCGGACTCGAGCGCCCACTGCAGGCACTGCTCGATCACCGGGCAGCGACGGCAGACGGCCTTGGCTTCCTCGATCTGCAGCAGCGCGGGACCGGTGTTGCCGATGGGGAAGAAGAGCTCGGGGTCTTCCTCGCGGCAAACGGCGTTGTGACGCCAGTCCATGGCTGCTACCTCTCCTTGGTATTACTGCAGGTGCTTGTGAATGTGAACGCTTTCACGAATCCCTCAACAACGGAAGGGCCGCCCGCCAGGTTCGCTGGCGAGGTCCAGGGGTTTGAAGAGGGGTTCCGGTGATCTGTTGAGGCCGGTGTTGCGGGCCGTCCCGATCGCCATGTAGAGACTCGCAAACCTCGGCGACGGATACAACCCCTTCCGGAAAGTTTTTTTTGATTCTTCGGTGTCGACTAGGTCACAGCCGTACTTCCATGGGGTGGACCCTGGCCTAAACGTTCGAGTGAAAGGACTTTGGCCCTTTCTGCTCACACAATCACACGCAGTGCACGGCGTACACCTGTGAACGTCACGCTCGTGCGCAGCCCCAGGTGGTCACCGTCCATCTGGAGGGGCAGCGGCACCTTCGAATGCAAGGTGAAGCGCGTCAGATCGTGCCGCGAGACCGCATGCTTGCCCCGCGGTCCGCGCTCCGGGGACGAAGTGAGCAACTGGGTGCCATACCGGGCAACCGCGGCGGTGGACATGCGGCTCAGACCGAAGAGGTCGAGGCCCGTATCGAACGAGGCCTTAGGTGACGCGTAGATCGGGCGATTGCCGAGAAACGTCCACGGCGAGGTGTTCGAGACTATGGAGAGAACAAGGTCACTGACCGGTTCCTCGCCCGGGTGCTCCAAGGTGATCGTTCCGCGCCGGCGGTGCGGCTCGCCGATCAGCTGACGGACGACCTGGCGCATGTACAGCGCGTGGGTGGACTTCCTGCCGCGCTCCCGCTGCTGCTCGACCCGGCCGACCACACCGGCGTCGAAGCCGAGGCCCGCGTTGAAGGTGAACCACCGGGAGGGCACGGCCTCGTCCTCCGTGCCCGGCGTGCCCGAGGTCAGACCGAGGCCCACCGTGCGCTCACGGCCCTCGCGCAGCGCGTCGAGCAGGACGCCGGTGGCCTCCACCGGCTGGTTCGGCAGTCCCAGCGCACGGGCGAAGACATTGGTCGAGCCGCCCGGGACCACGGCGAGGCCGGGCAGGTGCTCCGGATCGGGGCCGGCGTGCAGCAGACCGTTGACCACCTCGTTGACCGTGCCGTCCCCGCCCAGGGCCACCACCAGGTCGACGTCGTCGCTCTCCGCGGCCTGCCGGCCCAGGTCGCGTGCGTGGCCCCGGTACTCGGTGGTGACCGCTTCCAGTTTCATCTCGCTGGCGAGCGCATGGATCAACACATCGCGCGTGCGCGCACTTGTGGTGGTTGCCGCCGGATTGACCACGAGAAGTGCACGCATGACGTGCAGCGTACCTACTGAGTGGTACCTGGCCCAGACCGAGGCGGTTCGGCAACCCGCACGACGGAGGGCGTGAACCGCACCGAGGGTGCGCGGGACGGGACGTACGACCGCGCCGCGGAAGCGCCTCGCGCGGACGGGCGTGACCGCGCCACCGGTGGGTACGTCGGGGACGCGGGCCTCGCCACCTGGGGACTACGACGAGGGCCCCCTCGCTGCGGCGGTGCCCGACGCAAGGGCGACCGCGCCGTCGGAGGTGCCCGGCTCGGGTGTGACCTCGCCACGGGCGCGTGCGGTGCGAGGGCTACCCTTCTGGGGTGAGCAGTGAGCAGAGCACCACCGCCCCGGACACCACCGGCCCCCGCCCGCGCCGCCTCACGTACGCCGCGGCGCTGGCCGCGCTGGAAGGGCTCGCGCTGGTGGCCGGAGGGGTCTGGATGCTGGTCCTCGGCATCGCGGGCGAGCCCGACGACCGCAGTCAGGCCGTCACCGGCGGGGTGACGCTGATCGCGCTCGCGCTGCTGCCGCTGATCGCCGCGCGGGGACTGTTCGCTCGGCGGAGCTGGAGCCGGGGCCCCGCCGTGATCACGCAGATCATGGCGCTGCCGGTGGCGTACAACCTGCTGCGCTCCGACAGCGTGGCCATCCCGGCCGGGATCGTGCTCGCCGTCGTGGCCGTCACCGCGCTCGTGCTGCTGATCAACCCCGAGACGACCCGGGCCCTCGGCATCCGCGGACCCGGGAACGCGCAGAAGTAGCGCCCGGGCCGGACCGCGGCGGCCACGCGGAGCGCCGGGTCATTCCTGCGCGCCCGTCACTCCTCCACGAGCAGCTTCTCCCGCAGCTGGGCCAGGGTACGGGCCAGCAGCCGGGAGACGTGCATCTGCGAGATGCCGACCTCCTGCGCGATCTGCGACTGGGTCATGTTGCCGAAGAAGCGCAGCAGCAGGATCCGCTTCTCGCGCGGCGGCAGGTCCTCCAGCAGCGGCTTGAGGGACTCCCGGTACTCCACGCCCTCCAGCGCCTCGTCCTCCGCGCCGAGGGTGTCGGCGACCGCGGGGGACTCGTCGTCGGTGTCGGGGACGTCCAGGGACAGCGTGGAGTACGCGTTGGCGGACTCCAGACCCTCCAGGACCTCCTCCTCGGAGATGGCCAGCTTCTCGGCCAGCTCGTGCACCGTGGGGGAGCGGCCGTGCAGCTGGGACAGCTCCGCCGTGGCCGTGGTGAGCGCCAGGCGCAGCTCCTGGAGCCGGCGGGGCACGCGCACCGCCCAGCCCTTGTCCCGGAAGTGCCGCTTGATCTCACCGACGACCGTCGGGGTCGCGTACGTGGAGAACTCCACACCGCGGTCCGGGTCGAAGCGGTCGACCGACTTGATCAGCCCGATGGTGGCGACCTGGGTGAGGTCGTCCAGCGGCTCGCCGCGGTTGCGGAAGCGGCGCGCGAGGTGCTCGACGAGCGGCAGGTGCATGCGCACCAGCCGGTTGCGCAGCTCCGCGTACTCGGGAGTGCCGTCCTGCAGGGTGCGCAGTTCGAGGAACAGGGCGCGCGCCCCGCTGCGGTCGTGCGGGTCGTGGTGCGCGTGCCCGCCCTGGGTGCCGGGCGCGCCCGGGGCGCGCCGCGCGCTCTGCGCACCGGGCACCCGCGGCGCCTCGTCCTCGGCGTGTCGCTCGTGCTCGCTCATCGTCCCGCCCGTCGCCCTTCCCCGAGCGCTCGCCTCGTCCCCCGCCGTCGGCTCCGCCCGGGCGGGGACGCCCCCGTGGCCGGGAGCAGCCCCGGCCGGCGGCCTGCTCCGCGCGGCACCACCGGCCTGCCCGCCGCCCGGGGAGACGGCCTCCGTGGAGTCGTCCTCCGGATGCGGCCGGGCCTGCTCGGGGATGCCGTCGATGCCGTCCGGCACGCGCTCGGCCGGCAGCTCCCGTGTGCCGCGTTCTTCGTCCCGCACCGGCCCGTCCTCTTTCCTCACGCCGGCCCGGGTCCCGCGCCGCGCTGTTTGTAGAGGCTGATCGAAACGGTTCTGTCCTCGTCCACGGCGGAGGAGACCTTGCCCGCGAGCGCGGACAGGACGGTCCAGGCGAAGGTGTCCCGCGAAGGGGCGTGACCATCCGTGGTCGGGGCCGAGACGGTGACCTCGAGCGAGTCGTCGACGAGCCGGAAGACACAGCTGAGCACCGACCCCGGCACGGCCTGCTGGAGCAGGATCGCGCAGGCCTCGTCGACCGCGATGCGCAGGTCCTCGATCTCGTCGAGGGTGAAGTCCAAACGGGCCGCGAGGCCGGCCGTGGCCGTACGCAGCACCGACAGGTAGGCCCCCGCGGCCGGCAGCCGGACTTCCACGAAGTCCTGGGTCGCGGGCTCGCCTGCGATCTGGGACACCCTCACCTCCAAGGTGGTACAAGCGTTTCAGGGCCGGGTTCGCCCCCGGGTAACGCGCTACGTGGTTCAGCGGTGACGCTATCGCGCTCTCAGCGCTCCTGTCCCCGGGACCCCGACCCATTTCTGTCACTCATAGTAAAACTACGGATACGCTCCGTGGCTAGGGGTCTGCGGCTCCCAAATGGGAAGAGCGCGCGCCGCATTGACGTACCCAGACGTCAGACGGTCGAACCGTCCGGCAACCGGGTCGCGCCGGGTCACACCAGTACGTGATCGACGAAGCACCACCGCCAGTCCTCGCCCGGTTCGTGGGTCCGCATCACCGGGTGGCCGGTCTCCTTGTGGTGCTCCGTGGCGTGCCGCTTCGGCGAGGAGTCGCAGCACCCGACGTGGCCGCAGGTCAGGCAGAGGCGCAGCTGCACCGGATCGGTGCCGTCCCGCAGGCACTCCGGACACGTCTCACCGAGCGGGACGGGTTCCGGGTGCGGCAGCGCGTCGGCGTGCGTGCACTGTTTCATGATTGCCAGATTACGACGCGCGCGCGGGCGACCGCGCGGAAAAACGAGGGTGGGCGGACATGGACGTGATGCCACTGCTGCTGCTGGTGGCGGGGAGTGCCGCGGTGGCCGCGGCCGCCCGGCGCACACCGGTCCCGGCACCGCTGCTGCTGGTCGCGGTCGGCCTGGCGGTCAGCTACGTCCCCGGCGTGCCCGCGTACGAGCTGGACCCGCACATCGTCCTGCCGCTGATCCTGCCGCCCCTGCTGCACACCGCGGCCACCGACAGCTCCTACCTCGACCTGCGGGCGCAGCTGCGGCCGGTGGCGTTGCTGTCGGTCGGCTACGTGCTGTTCGCGACCTTCGCCGTCGGCTGGGTCCTCTACCTGCTGGTGCCGGGGCTGCCGCTGACGGCCGCCCTGGTGTTCGGAGCCGTCGTGGCCCCGCCGGACGCGGTCGCGGCGACCGCGGTGGCCCGCAGGGTGGGCCTGCCGTCCCGGATCACCACGATCCTCCAGGGCGAGTCCCTGCTGAACGACGCCACCGCGATCACCGCGTTCCGGGTGGCCGTCGCGGCGGCCGTCGGCGAGGGCGCCACCTGGGCCGGCGGCATCGGGGAGTTCCTGGTCGCGGCGGTCGGCGGGGTCGCGGTCGGCCTGGTGCTGATGGCGCCCCTGCACTGGCTGCGCACGCACGTGAAGGAGGCGCTGCTGCAGAACACGCTCTCGCTGCTGATCCCGTTCGTCGCGTACGCCGTGGCCGAGCAGGTGCACGCGTCCGGCGTCATCGCCGTCGTGGTCGTCGCGCTGTATCTCGGGCACCGCGCGTGGGAGGTCGACTTCGCGACCCGCCTCCAGGAGGAGGCGGTGTGGAAGATGGTCGCGTTCGTCCTGGAGTCCGCGGTGTTCGCGCTCATCGGACTGCAACTGCCCGTCGTCCTCAAGGGACTCGGCGAGTACGAGGGCGTCGACGCCGCCTGGTACGCGCTGGCCGTGTTCGCGGTGGTCGTCGCGATGCGGTTCGTCTGGGTGTACCCGGCGACCTGGCTGCCGCCCCTGCTGTCGGCGCGGATCCGGGAGCGCGAGGGCAGGCCCGGCTGGAAGGCGCCGTTCGTCATCGCGTGGGCCGGCATGCGCGGCGTGGTCTCGCTGGCCATCGCCTTCTCCATCCCGTTCACCGCCGAGGGCGAGGACTTCCCGCAGCGCAACCTGCTGCTCTTCCTCACCTTCACGACCGTCATCGGCACCCTGGTGGTGCAGGGCCTGACCCTGCCGCCGCTGATCCGCGTGCTGAAGCTCCCCGGCCGCGACGTGCGGGCCGAGACCCTGGCCGAGGCCAACGCCCAGGCGCAGGCGTCGAGAGCCGCCGAGCAGCGCCTCGACGAACTCCTGTCCGACGAGCGCAACGCCCTGCCCGCCCCGCTCGCCGACCGGCTGCGCATCGTCCTGGAGCGCCGCCGCAACGCCGTCTGGGAACGGCTCGGACAGGTCAACCCGGTCACGGGCGAGTCGGTGGACGACACCTACCGGCGGCTGTCCCGCGAGATGATCGGCGCCGAACGCGAGATGTTCGTCCGGCTCCGCGACGGCCGCTACATCGACGACGAGATGCTGCGCACGCTGCTGCGCCGGCTGGACCTGGAGGAGGCGGCGGCCTACCGGGAGACGACGTGACGCCCACCGCTCACGTGAGCCGCCCACCGGGAGACGGCATGACGTCCACCGCTCAGGTGAAAGGGCGGCCGGTGATCACGGCGGCGACCGTGCTCCCGCGCGGGAACGCGCCCTCCTCGGCGAGGGCGACGAGGGCGTAGAGCAACTTGGCGACATAGAGACGCTCCACCGGGAGCCCGTGGCGCTGTTCGAAGTCCGCGGCGAACGCCTCCAGTTCGGGCGTGGTGCGGCCGTAGCCGCCGAAGTGGAAGCGGTCGTCGAGACTCCAGTCGCCGCGCGGCCCGCCGAACGCCTCCCGTTGCAGCGCCCGTATGTCACCGCTCAGGAAGCCGCCCTTGAGCACCGGCACGCCCAGTGCGCGCCCGCCGGCGCCGAGCCCGGCGGCCAGCCCGGCGAGGGTGCCGCCGGTGCCGCAGGCCACCGCGGCCACGTCGGCCGGCTCGGCCAGTTCCCGGCCGAGCCGGCGGCAGCCGCGCACGGCGGCGGCATTGCTGCCGCCCTCGGGCACGACGTACGCGTCCTCGGCGTCCGCCGCGCGCAGGACGGCCGTCAGCGTCTCCGGCTCGGCCTTGCGGCGGTACGTCGACCGGTCGACGAAGTGGAGCCGCATGCCGTCGGCCGCGCACCGCGTGAGGGAGGGGTTGAGGGGGCGGCCGGCCAGCTCCTGGCCGCGCACCACCCCGACCGTGTCCAGGCCGAGCAGCCGGCCGGCGGCGGCCGTGGCCCGCAGGTGGTTGGAGTACGCGCCGCCGAAGGTGAGCAGGGTCCGCCCGGCCGCGGCGGAGAGGTTCGGCGCGAGCTTGCGCCACTTGTTGCCGACCAGGTCGGGGTGGATCAGGTCGTCCCGTTTCAGCAGGAGCCGCACCCCGCGCCGCTCGAACCGCCCGTCCGTGACCTCCTGCAACGGCGAGGGCAGCCGCGGGCGCAGGCCCGTGAGGGCGTCGGGGCCGGGATCGTCGCAGCTGGTCACGGGGCCATTGTCGCCTGCCGGCGCCTGCGGCCGCGGACCGCCTCGATCAGCGAGGGGCCACCGCGCAGGCACCACAGGGCGATCACCGGGTCGCAGATCGCGCAGCCCAGGGACGACGTGTGGGCGAACGGGACGATGGGGTTGCCCTTGAGGTGGTGGACGATGTCCCACGCGGTGTGCAGCAGCCAGCCGATCCCGATGAACGTCCACGACTCCAGGCCGCGGAACGCCACCCAGGTGACCAGCGCCGTGAAGGCGAACTCCCATCCGCCCAGGCCGCCGCCGCTGAGGTAGGCGGCGCCCGCACCGGCGACCATGACGGCGTTCAGGTGCCGCCGGTGCGGTTCACGGACGAGGGACATCAGCAGGGCGTAGAGGATCCCGATGCCGATCGGTGCGACGTACTGCATGGCGAGGCCTTCTCCTGGGACGTCAGGGACGGCTCACCACGCTAGGAGCGGGCGGTTCCGGGCCCCAGCGGGTGAAACGACAGGCACCAACGGGTTGTCGCCACCGGACCGCGCGCCGTCGCGCCGCCGCGGTCACTTCAGCCGGTCGCGGACCCGCTCCCTCATCGAGGTCATCGAGAACCCGCGCGGGTCGACCTTCCCCGGCTGCCACTCCCGGTGCCCGATCACCGACCGCTCGTTCCAGCCGTGGTGGCGGCAGACCGCGGCCGCGGCTCTCTCGACGGCCTCCAACTGCGCCTTCGTCCACGGGTCCTCGCCGTCGCCGAGGTTCTCGCACTCGAAGCCGTAGAAGTGCCGGTTGCCGTCGGTGTTCACCTCGTTGTCCGCCGGCAGCCGCTTCTCGGCGATCACCGCGCGCAGCACGTCGTCGTCGCCCAGGCCCGCGTGGTTCGCGCGGCCGTAGCCCACGAGGTGGACCCGGCCGTCCTTGGTGATGACTCCGTGGCACAGCGGACCCGGCAGATCCGCGTAGCCCTTGCGGCACAGCTCCACGGTCCGGGCGCTGCCCTTGGTCACCGTGTGATGGATCATGACGCCGTGGACCGGGCCCCAGGGCCCCGTGTGGTTGCGGTTGTGATCGCGCCAGTCGCCGACCTCGACGACCGTGAGACCCTCCGCCTTCAGAGCGCGCAGGAACGCGCTCGCGGACATGGGTGGGGCCATGACCGCCCTCCTTCGTGCTGGGCGACGGCCGCCCGGTGCAACCGCCTGATACCGGGCCTATACCTGAATGGGAGCACGTTCAATTAACCGTTCGGGTGCTGTGCGAGCCGATCCGGACAATCTCCTTCCGCACGGGGGTCGTTGAAGGGCGCCCCATGCGTTCCCAGCCGCCCCAAGATCCAACCCCGCTCGTTCGGGTAATGGTGCACGCACGCTGTGTGAGGAAGGGTTGATCGCGCAGCGCCACGTCCGGCACGGCCGGGCGTGGATCACCATCCGGGGAGGGCAATTTTCCATGTCGGTAGGCGAAGAGGTCCGCACGGAGCAGGCCAGGCAGCAGCAGAGCCTCGGCACGGCGGCCGCGCGGAACCTGGCCACCACGACCAAGTCCGTGCCGCAGATGCAGGAGATCAGCTCGCGCTGGCTGCTGCGCATGCTGCCGTGGGTCGATGTACAGGGCGGCACGTACCGGGTCAACCGGCGACTGACGTACGCCGTCGGCGATGGCCGGATGACGTTCGTGAAGACCGGCGACCGGGTCGAGATCATCCCCGCGGAGCTGGGCGAGCTGCCGGCCCTGCGGTCCTACGAGGACGAGGAGGTACTGGCCGAGCTGGCCGCCCGCTGCCGGCAGCGGGAGATCGGCGCCGGCCAGGTGATCGCCTCCTTCGGCAGCCCCGCCGACGAGGTGTACCTCCTCGCGCACGGCCGGGTGGAGCGCGTCGGCACCGGCCCCTACGGCGAGGACGAGTCCCTCGGAGTCCTCGCCGACGGCGCGTACTTCGGCGAGCAGGCCCTCCAGGGCGACGACGCCATCTGGGAGTACACCGCCCGCACGCTCACCGCCTGCACCGTGCTGGTCCTGCCGCGCGAGGCCGTCCAGCAGGTCGCCGAGCGGTCGGACACCCTGCGCGAGCACCTGCACCGCCGGCTCTCGGGCCCGGGGGAACGCACCAACAAGTACGGCGAGAAGGAGATCGACCTCGCGGCCGGCCACAGCGGTGAGCCGGACATCCCGCACACCTTCGTCGACTACGAGGCCAGGCCCCGCGAGTACGAACTCAGCGTCGCCCAGACCGTACTGCGCATCCACACCCGCGTGGCCGACCTCTACAACCAGCCCATGAACCAGACGGAACAGCAGATCCGGCTGACCGTCGAGGCCCTGAAGGAACGCCAGGAGCACGAACTCGTCAACAACCCCGACTTCGGTCTGCTCCACAACTGCGAGTACGACCAGCGGATCCAGCCCCACGACGGCGTGCCGGCCCCCGACGACCTGGACGAACTGCTCAGCCGCCGACGCGGCACCAGGCTGCTGCTGGCCCACCCGCGGGCGATCGCCGCGTTCGGCCGTGAGCTCAACAAGCGGGGACTGGTCCCGGAGACCATCGACATGGGCGGCAACCGCATCCCCACCTGGCGGGGCGTGCCCATCTTCCCGTGCAACAAGATCCCGGTGACCGAGGCGCGGACGACCTCCATCATCGCCCTGCGTACCGGAGAGGAGGACCAGGGCGTGATCGGGCTGCGGGCCGCCGGCATCCCCGACGAGATCGAGCCGAGTCTGTCCGTGCGCTTCATGGGCATCAACGAACAAGCCATCATCAAATACCTGGTCACGGCCTACTACTCGGCAGCGGTCCTGGTACCGGACGCGCTCGGTGTCCTGGAGAACGTCGAGATCGGCCGCTGGCGATGACCGTCCGCCGGCTCGCGCCGCGCCGTCCGTGTCCCCGCCCGCCCGGGCGGGTACATCTGGGAGGTACGAGCTCGACGGGTGCGGAAGCGCCATCCCTCCGCTCCCTCGCCGAGTCGGACCCAGGGGGAAGCCGATGACGGAGTCCATGACCGAGCCGCACACCGGGCTCACGGAGCACACGACCGGCACCGCCGAGCAGGAGACGGACCTCGGCGACGGGCACGAGGCCACGATGCTGCTGGAGCGGGCGAGGGCCGAGGTCGACCCGGTGCTGCGGGCCGCCATCGGATCGCTGCCCGGCCCGATCCGCCGGATCGCGCTCTACCACTTCGGCTGGCAGGAGGCGGACGGCACACCGGCCCGGGGCGGCTCGGGCAAGGCGATACGTCCCGCGCTGGTGCTCGCCGCGGCCTCCGCGCTGGGCGGCCACGCGGCCCGGTCCGCGGCCGTGCGGGCGGCGGCGGCCGTCGAACTGGTCCACAACTTCACGCTGTTGCACGACGACGTGATGGACCGCGACGCCACCCGCCGCCACCGCCCCACCGCCTGGACGGTGTTCGGGGACGCCGACGCGATCCTCGCCGGGGACGCCCTGCAGGCGCTCGCCCTGCGGCTGCTCGCCGAGGACCCGCATCCGGCGGCCCCGGCCGCGGCGGCCCGGCTCGCCGACTGCGTGGTCGAACTGTGCGCGGGGCAGCACGCGGACACGGCCCTGGAGCGGCGCGGGCCCGGCGAGGTCACGCTCGCCGAGACGCTCGCCATGGCCGAGTCCAAGACCGGCGCGCTGCTCGGCTGCGCCTGCGCGATCGGCGCGCTGTACGCGGACGCCGAGGACGTCGACGTGGCGGCGCTGGACGGGTTCGGCCGTTCGGCGGGGCTGGCCTTCCAGCTCATCGACGACGTGATCGGCATATGGGGCGACCCGCTGCGCACCGGCAAGCCGGCCGGCGCGGACCTGGCCGCCCGCAAGAAGTCGCTGCCGGTGGTCGCCGCCCTCACCTCCGGCACCCCCGCGGCCGCCGAACTCGCCGCGCTGTACACGCAACCGCATCAGAAGGAGGACGTGGAACGCATCGCCCTGGCCGTGGAACGGGCCGGCGGCCGCGACTGGGCGCAGGCCCAGGCGGCCGACCGGATGGCCCGGGCGATGCAGGAAGTTGCACGCGCGGTGCCCGACCCGGAGGCGGCGGGAGGGCTGCTCGCGCTCGCCGAGTTCGTGACCCGGCGCAGCACCTGACGGTCCGCGGACCGTCCCATGGCCCCGGAATCACCGGATGCCGTGCGGATCCTGACCCCGCACGGCACCGTGGCTCCGGCCGGCGGGTCCCGCACTTCCCCACGGTGTGCGGGGCCCGCGCCCTCCTCGGCGGCTCCGGTTAGGCTCAACCTCCGCACGGACACAGACGGTTGGGACGAAGGGGCGGACATGGGCGTGGCGATCCGGACGGCGGGTGCCGAGGACCGGGAGCTGATCGTGCGGCTCCTGGACGAGGCGTTCCAGGACGACCCGGTGAGCAGCTGGGTCTTTCCCGGCGAGGAGTACCGCCGTGCGACGCACCACAGGCTCATGGCGGCCTTCACCGACATCGTGCTCGCCGAGGGTCGCATCGACCTGACCGAGGACGGGTCGGCGTGCGCGCTGTGGCTGTCGGTTCCGGCGGACGACGCGGGGCACGGGGACGGGCAGCCGGACGGCGCGGCGGCCGAGGACGACGGTCCGGCCCGGGTACGCCTGGCCGTCGACCCGGAGAACGACCGGGTGGAGCTGATCGGGCGGCTCACGGCGGGCATCCATCCCTCGGGACGGGCCCACGAGTACCTCTGGATGATCGGCGTCGCCCCCGAGCGGCAGGGCGAGGGGCTCGGCACCGCGCTGATCGGTTCCGTTCTCGAGCGCTGCGACCGGGAGGGGCTGGCGGCCTATCTGGAGGCGAGCAGCGAGCGCAGCCGGCTGCTGTACCGGCGTCTGGGCTTCGAGGCGGCCGGGGAGCCGCTCACCCTCCCGGACGGTCCCCGGATGTGGCCGATGTGGCGCGACCCCCGCCCCGAGGGGGCGGCCCGGTAGGCGCAGCGGGAGCACCGCGGGGCCGCCGGGCCTACCCTGGAGGACATGGGCAGCGAACAACCCGTCTGTCCCGTTTGCGGACAGCCAGTGGACATGGTGGTCCGGCGTCACAAGACGCTGGGTGCGTGGGTGCCGGTGTGGGTGCACGGCCCGTGCCGCAACCCGAAGTGCGAGGAGTACGTGGCGTCGGAGGCCGTGGAGGCCAGGGACTCGGGGGCGACCCGGGCGGGCGAGGAGACGCCGGTCCGCGAGCCCGCACCGGCCCGCGGTGACACCGGCCCGGCTCCGACGCGGCACTGACGCCGGGGGCGGTCGCGTGCCGCCCGCCGGCTCCGTGGTCAGGCCCCCGCGGAACGGGGTCGCTCGATGAAGCGCAGCATGTTCCCCGCCGGGTCGCGGAACGCGCAGTCGCGCATGCCGTACGGCTGGTCCACCGGCTCCTGGAGCACGTCCGCGCCGGCGGCCCGGGCGCGTTCGAAGAGGGCGTCGCAGTCGGGCGTCGTGAAGTTGACCCCGCGCAGCATGCCCTTGGCCAGCAGTTCCGCCATCGCCTGCTTGTCGGCGGGGGAGGAGTCCGGGTTGGCGGCGGGCGGCTCGAGGACGATCTCCACGTCCTGGTCCGGCGAGGCGACCGTCACCCAGCGCATGCCCTCGAAGGCCACGTCGTTGCGGACCTCCAGGCCCAGCACGTCGCAGTAGAAGGCCAGCGCCTTGTCGTGGTCGTCGACGGCGATGAAGCACTGGGCGAGCCGCACATCGTTTCCTGTGTCCATGCGCCCACGCTAGAAGGTTCCGCTCGGATCGGCCCGTGGCCGGGAGCGGACCGGACGCGTGTACGTCCGGGCCACGCACGGCGGGATCACCGCGCTCTCCTCGTGCGACCGGGCCCGGTAGGCGCTCGGCGTCTCGCCCACCAGCTCGGTGAAGCGTGAGCTGAACGACCCGAGGGAGGTGCAGCCGACCGCGAGGCACACCTCGGTCACCGTGAGGTCTCCGCGCCGCAGCAGCGCCTTCGCGCGCTCGATCCGCCGGGTCATGAGATAGCCGTAGGGCGTCTGTCCGTACGCCGCGCGGAAGCTGCGCTGGAAGTGGCCGGGGGACATCAGCGCGGTCCGCGCCAGTTCCGGGATGTCGAGGGGCTCGGCGTACTCGCGGTCCATCCGGTCGCGGGCCCGCCGCAGCCGTACGAGGTCCTCCAGCTCCATCGGCCCAGCATCCCACGCGCCGGATGTCCCCGCGCCCACACGACCCCACGACAGACAGTTCACGATTCCCTGAATTCAGGACTCCGTGTACTGTCGTGTCCGTGTTGACCGTTGCCTCCGACATCGAGGTGCTGGCCCGCTTCGGCCGCGCGCTCGCCGATCCTCTCCGCTGCCGCGTCCTGCTGGCACTGCGCGCGGCCCCCGCCCACCCGGCCGACCTCGCGGACGCGCTCGGCGTCTCGCGCACCCGGCTGTCGAACCACCTGGCGTGCCTGCGCGACTGCGGTCTCGTGGTCTCCGTTCCCGACGGCCGCCGCACCCGCTACGAACTCGCCGACGAACGCCTCGGCCACGCCCTGGACGACCTGCGCACCGCCGTCGTCGCCGTGGAGGGCGACCGCACCTGCGCGGACGCCGAGGAGAAGGGCTGCTGCTGACCGTGACCGCCGAGCCCGTCACCACCCCCGTCCCGGGGCCCGCCCGCCGCGACCGGCTGACGCGCCGGATACGGCTCCTGGTCGCCGCGACCCTCACCTACAACCTCGTGGAGGCCGCCGTCGCGATCACGGCCGGCGCGGCGGCCTCCTCCACCGCCCTGATCGGCTTCGGCCTGGACTCCCTCGTCGAGGTGTCCTCCGCCGCCGCGGTCGCCTGGCAGTTCTCCGCCCGCGACCACGCGGTGCGCGAGGCCCGGGAGAGGACCACCCTGCGGATCATCGCCGTCTCCTTCTTCGCCCTCGCCGGCTATGTCGCCGTCGACGCGGTACGGGCGCTGGCCGGCACGTCGGAGGCCGAACGCTCCCTCACCGGCGTCGTGCTGGCCGCCCTGTCCCTGGCGGTCATGCCGTTCCTGTCCGCGGCCCAGCGCCGCGCCGGGCGGGAACTGGGCTCCGCCAGCGCCGTCGCGGACTCCCGGCAGACCCTGCTGTGCACGTACCTGTCCGCCGTGCTGCTCGCCGGACTGGTGCTGAACGCGACCCTCGGCTGGTCCTGGGCCGACCCGCTCGCGGCCCTGGTGATCGCCGCCGTCGCGGTCAAGGAGGGCCGTGACGCCTGGCGGGGCAAGGGCTGCTGCGCCGTTCCCGCGCCGGCCGCGCGGAACACCGGTGACGGCGCGCCGCACCCGTGCGAATGCTGCGCATGACCACTCGGCACGGCGTCGCCACCCGTGTGGAGACCCGTACGGAAGCCCGCGCAGAAACCCGTACCGAAACAAGACCGCACCCGCACCCTCGGACCGCCGGGTCGGCGGACGGGGTACGGGTGCGGTGGGAAAGACGCTGCTGACCGAAGGGGAATCGCAGGTCCTGAAGGCACAGGGTCAGGCCTTCTTGGTCTCCCAGAAGATCTTGTCGATCTGGGCGATGTAGTCCAGCGCCTTCTGGCCGGTGGCCGGGTCGGTCGACGCCTTGGCGGCCGAGAGGGCCTTCAGGGTGTCGTTGACCAGCTGGTGCAGCTCCGGGTACTTCTCGAAGTGCGGGGGCTTGAAGTAGTCGCTCCACAGCACGGAGACGTGGTGCTTCGCCAGCTCGGCGCGCTGCTCCTTGATGACCGTGGCACGCGCCTGGAAGTGCGGGTCGTCGTTGCCGGCCATCTTCTCCTGGACGGCCTTCACCGACTCCGCCTCGATGCGGGCCTGGGCAGGGTCGTACACACCGCAGGGCAGGTCGCAGTGCGCGCTGACCTTGACCTTGGGGGCAAACAGGCGGGAAAGCATGAAGCGTTTCCTTCCTCGTGATCGTCTTCTCACACTGGACATTACTCCGTGCCGGACGGGTTTTCGCGAGTGCCCCCGGGGGCTTAGGACAAAAGTCCGGGGTGAGACTGGGACTGGTGGACGAAGAACCGGGGAGGTAGCGGGTGATGCCGGAGCCGACGCAGGACGCCGAGCGGGCGAGGGCGCCGCTGCCCTTCGGGGTGGCCGAGGTCACGGGTCCGTCCATGGTGCCCACGCTGCACCACGGGGACCGGCTGCTGGTGCACTACGGTGCACGGATCCGGCGCGGTGACGTGATCGTGCTGAGGCATCCGTTCCAGCAGGACCTGCTGGTCGTCAAGCGGGCCGCCGAGCGGCGCGGGGCCGGCTGGTGGGTGCTCGGGGACAACGCGTACGCCGGCGGCGACAGCACCGACTACGGCGTCGTCCCCGACGAACTGGTGCTGGGCCGGGTCCGTTTCCGCTACCGGCCGCGCGACCCCGACCGGCGCTCGCCGCTGGCCGTGCTGGCCTGGGCGCTGTCCTCGGCCCGGCCCGTGTTCTCCGACCGGTCGGCCTCCAGGCGCTTGCGGGCGCGGTAGGCCGCCACGTTCGCCCGGGTGGCGCAGCGGTCGGAGCAGTAGCGGCGGGAGCGGTTGGTGGAGGTGTCCAGGTAGGCGTTGCGGCAGGGCGCGGCCTCGCACAGGCCGAGGCGGTCCACGCCGTACTCGGTGAGGTGGAAGGCGAGGCCCATCGCGGCGATGGCGGCGTAACCGGCGGTCGCGTTGGACGGGTGGTCGGCCAGGTGCATGTGCCACAGCGGGCGGCCGTCGTCGTCGCGGAAGTCGTGGCCGGAGATCTGCGGGCTCACCGGGAACTCCAGCAGCAGCGAGTTCAGCAGGTCGACGGCGAGCGTCTCGTCGCCGCCGTCCGCCGCCTCGAAGACCGAGCGCAGCCGGCCGCGGACCGAGCGGAACCGCGTCACATCGGCGTCGGTGGCGCGCCGGGCGGCCGACTGGTTGCCGCCGAACAGGTCGCGGACGGCCTCGACCGAGGTCAGTGTGTCCTTCCCCCGGGCCGGTTCCTCGGTGTTGACGAGGCGTACGGCGTAATCCGAGTAATAGGCCAGTTCCACTTGTAGTCCTTACGCAGGGGCTCTATGGTCGTGCGTGCGGTCGGGTAACAGACGGTCGTGCTTCAAGGGTATTACGGGACGTAGACGCGGGAGGGGCTCGATGACGGACGCGAACACCACCACGACGGCCGCCGCCGACTGGCACGCCTGGCAGGAGAGCTGGGACCGGCAGCAGGAGTGGTACATGCCCGACCGCGAGGAACGGTTCCGGGTCATGCTCGACATGGTGGAGGCCCTCGTCGGCACCTCCCCGCGCGTGCTGGACCTCGCGTGCGGCACGGGAAGCATCACGGCCCGGCTGCTCGCCCGGTTCCCGGACGCCACCAGCACCGGCGTCGACCTCGACCCGGCACTCCTCGCCATCGCCGAGGGCACCTTCGCCGGGGACGACCGCGTCTCCTTCGTGACGGCCGACCTCAAGGATCCCGCGTGGGCGGCGGCACTGCCGTACGACTCCTACGACGCCGTGCTGACCGCGACCGCCCTCCACTGGCTGCACAAGGAACCCCTCGCGGACCTCTACGGGCACATCGCGGGCCTGGTGCGCGACGGCGGTGTCTTCATGAACGCGGACCACATGATCGACGACTCCACGCCGCGGATCAACGCGGCCGAGCGGGCCCTGCGCCACGCGCGCATGGATCAGGCCAAGCGGGACGGCGCCCTCGACTGGGCGCAGTGGTGGCAGCTCGCCGCCGCGGACCCGGTCCTCGCCGGTCCCACGGCCCGGCGCTACGAGATCTACGGCGAGCACGCCGACGGCGACATGCCCCCGGTGGCCTGGCACGCGGACGTGCTGCGCGACAAGGGCTTCGGCGAGGTGCGGCCGGTGTGGTGCTCGCCGTCGGACACGCTGCTGCTGGCGCTGAAGTAGCCGCCCGCACACGAAGGGGCGGTACGGGAGTCCCGTACCGCCCCTTCGTCGTGCGCGGATGCGCGGTCAGAGCACCTTGGACAGGAACGACCTGGTCCGCTCGTGCTGCGGATTGGTCAGGACGTCGCGGGGGTTCCCGGACTCCACCACCACACCGCCGTCCATGAAGACCAGGCTGTCGCCCACCTCGCGGGCGAAGCCCATCTCGTGGGTGACGACGACCATCGTCATGCCGGACTCGGCGAGGTCGCGCATGACGTCGAGGACGTCTCCGACCAGCTCCGGGTCCAGCGCCGAGGTCGGCTCGTCGAACAGCATCAGCTTCGGCTCCATGGCCAGCGCCCGCGCGATCGCCACGCGCTGCTGCTGGCCGCCGGAGAGCTGCGAGGGGTAGTTCCCGGCCTTGTCGCCGAGGCCCACGCGCTGTAGGAGCTGCATCGCGCGCTCCTTGGCCTGCGCCCTGCTCATGCCCTTGACCTGGACCGGCGCCTCCATGACGTTCTCGACGGCCGTCATGTGCGGGAACAGGTTGAAGCGCTGGAAGACCATGCCGATGTCCCGGCGCTTCAGGGCGACCTCGCTGTCCTTCAGCTCGTACAGCTTGTCGCCCTTCTGGCGGTAGCCGACCAGCTGGCCGTCGACGTACAGACGCCCGGCGTTGACCTTCTCGAGGTGGTTGATACACCTCAGGAAGGTGGACTTGCCGGAGCCGGAGGGGCCGATGAGGCAGAACACCTCGCCGGACTTCACCTCCAGGTCGATGCCCTTGAGGACCTCGACGGCACCGAAGGACTTGTGGACGCCCTCGGCCTTGACCATGGCGTTCGTCATGCCGTGACCCCCTTGCGGCTGGAGAAGGACGTCAGATGGGCACGCACCTTCTGCCACGGCGTGGGCGGCAGCTGGCGGCTGGACCCGCGGGCGTAGTACCGCTCGACGTAGTACTGGCCCACGCTGAGCAGCGAGGTGAGGATCAGGTACCAGGCCGCGGCCAGGAACAGCATCTCCACCGTGGCGCCCGAGGTCGTGCCGATGTCCTGGGCGTAGCGCAGGAGCTCGTAGTACTGGACCGCCGCCACGAGCGAGGTGGTCTTCAGCATGTTGATGACCTCGTTGCCCGTCGGCGGCACGATCACGCGCATGGCCTGCGGGACGACGATGCGGCGCAGCGTCTTGGAGTGGCTCATGCCGAGCGCGTGCGCGGCCTCGGTCTGGCCCTCGTCGACGGCCAGCAGACCGGCGCGGCAGATCTCCGCCATGTACGCGGCCTCGTTCAGGCCGAGACCGAGCAGCGCCGTCAGGAACGGCGTCATGAACTGGGACCACTCGTCCTTGTAGACCGGTCCCAGGTTGATGTACTCGAAGACGAAGCCCAGGTTGAACCAGACGAACAGCTGGACCAGGACCGGGGTGCCGCGGAAGAACCAGATGTAGAACCAGGCGATCGACGAGGTCACCGGGTTCTTCGACAGCCGCATCACGGCCAGCAGCAGACCGCCGACGATGCCGATGAGCATCGACAGGAAGGTCAGCCACAGCGTCTCGCGGACGCCGGTGAGGATGCGGTCGTTGAAGAAGTAGTCGGGGATCGCGCCCCAGTTGATGTCGCCGTTCGCGAAGGCCCAGATGAGCGCGAAGAAGATCCCGAGGGCGATCAGGGCGGAGACGTAACGGCCGTAGTGCCGGACCGGGACGGCCTTGATGGCCTCCGGTCCGGCCGGCGGGGTGCCCGCCGGTCCGTCCGTCTTCTTGATGTCAGCAGTCACGGGTGTGGCCTTTCAGTGCCGCCGGTGCGGTCACTTGCCGCCGTTGATGGTGGCTTCCTCGACGGCGCCTTCCGCGACGCCCCACTTGTCCAGGATCTTCTGGTACTCGCCGTTGGCGATGACCGCGTCGAGCGCGGCCTTGAGGGCGTCGCGCAGCTGGGTGTTGCCCTTGGCGACGGCGATGCCGTACGGGGCGGCGTCGACCTGCTCGCCGACCAGCTGGAAGTCCTTGCCGCCGCCGGAGGTCTTCACCGCGTACGCGGCGACCGGGAAGTCGGAGGAGCCGGCGTCGGCGCCGCCCGCGCGCAGGCGGGTCTGGGCCTGCTGGTCGTTGTCGAAGGCCTCGATGGTGATGGTCCTGCCCGCCGGGCACTTCTCCGCCTCGGCCTTGGCCAGGTCGTGCGAGACCGTGCCGCGCTGGACGACCAGCTTCTTGCCGCACAGGTCGGCCCAGGTCTTGATGCCCTGGTCGTCGCCCTTCTTGGTGTAGATCGAGACGCCGGCGGTGAAGTAGTCGACGAAGTCGACGCCCTCGCCGACCTTCTTGCCGGTCTCGGAGTCGACGCCCTCCTGGCGGTCCTTGGTGTCGGTCATGGCGGACATGGCGATGTCGTAGCGGTCCGAGCGCAGACCGCCGAGCAGCGTGTCGAAGGTGCCGTTCTCGAACTCGAACGTCACACCGAGCTGCTTGCCCATGGCGTCGGCGAGGTCCGGGTCGATACCGACGGTCTTGCCGGAGTCGTCCTTGAACTCGACCGGGGCGTACGCGATGTCGGAGCCCACCTTGATGACACCCGCCTTGCGGATGTCTGCGGGGAGCTTGTCGGCGAGAGGCGCGCTGGACGTCTCCGCGGTGCCGCTGTCGCTGCCCTTGTCCGTCTGGTCACCGCAGCCGGTGAGAAGCAGCGCGCCTGCGACCGCGATCGCGCCGACCGCTGCTAGCCGGGACTGCGCGGCGGTGGAACGACGGGTGGTGCTTGCGGTCATGGTGGGTTCCTCCGGCGGATGGGTGGAGATGCCTTTGGGGCCGGCGACTGCCTGTGCGGTGTCGCCATGGGTCATGAGCACACGCCTTCGAGTGTCGCGACCTCGTGTGATGACCGCATCTTGCCATTCGGACCGAGCTATCCAGGGGGGCGGCGATGTCAAAATCGGATAACGGGTGGTACTCGAAACGGACCACTCCGGCCCCTCAAGGCCGGACGCTCTGCGGTAATCCTGCATTTCCGCCGGAAGATCTTCGGCGCGCCTCCGCGAGTGGGCGTGATCGCGGAGGGCGATGACGCGGTTGCGGACTTGCGGGGGGTTCGTCCAGGTCTTGTCCTGATATCGGACGAAGATTCGGGCTACCGTCATGTGACCTTCGCGTTATGGACTCGTCGCCGGAGGCGTCCGTCCGGTAAGAAGGTTCTTTACACCCCTCATCCGGGGCTCAGGGCGCGTGTGCGGCGCGCCCGTCGTGCCAGGCCCGTACGCACCAACCCTCCGGGCCTTGCGCGGTCCCGCCCACCCCTCACCAGGAGTGGCAACCCTCAAACCATGAACAATTAAGGGGTAAAACCAAGTGGCAGCGGAGATTGTCAATCCTCGCAGCGACAGCGAATACCGGGACGGTCATACGGAGCAGGAGAGCGGGGCCGAGCCCCTCGATTCCTTCGACCCGGCATTCGCGCTGCACCGCGGCGGCAAGATGGCTGTGCAGGCCACCGTGCCGGTCCGCGACAAGGACGATCTGTCCCTGGCTTACACGCCCGGCGTGGCGAAGGTCTGTTCCGCGATCGCGGAGCAGCCGGATCTCGTCCACGACTACACGTGGAAGTCGTCCGTCGTCGCCGTCGTGACCGACGGCACGGCCGTGCTCGGACTCGGTGACATCGGGCCCGAGGCCTCCCTCCCGGTGATGGAGGGCAAGGCGATCCTCTTCAAGCAGTTCGGCGGCGTGGACGCGGTCCCGATCGCCCTGAACTGCACCGACGTGGACGAGATCGTCGAGACCGTGGTCCGGCTCGCCCCGTCCTTCGGCGGGGTGAACCTGGAGGACATCTCCGCCCCCCGCTGCTTCGAGATCGAGAAGCGGCTCCAGGAGCGGCTGGACATCCCGGTCTTCCACGACGACCAGCACGGCACGGCGGTCGTGACGCTGGCCGCGCTGCGCAACGCCGCCCGGCTGAGCGGCCGGCCCCTCGGCGAGCTGCGGGCCGTGATCTCGGGCGCGGGCGCCGCGGGTGTGGCGATCGCCAAGATGCTGGTCGAGGCCGGCATCGGCGACGTCGCCGTGGCCGACCGCAAGGGCGTCGTCTCGCGTGACCGCGAGGACCTCACGCCGATCAAGGCGGAGCTGGCGTCGTTCACCAACAAGGCGGGGCTCTCCGGCTCGCTGGAGTCTGCGCTGGACGGGGCCGATGTCTTCATCGGTGTCTCCGGCGGCACGGTGCCGGAGGCGGCGGTGGCGTCGATGGCCGAGGGCGCGTTCGTCTTCGCCATGGCCAACCCCGACCCGGAGGTGCACCCGGAGGTCGCGCACAAGTACGCGGCGGTCGTGGCCACCGGGCGGTCGGACTTCCCGAACCAGATCAACAACGTGCTGGCGTTCCCGGGGATCTTCGCGGGGGCGCTCCAGGTGCGGGCCTCCCGGATCACCGAGGGGATGAAGCTGGCCGCCGCCGAGGCGCTGGCCGCGGTGGTCGGTGACGACCTCGCCGCCGACTACGTCATCCCGTCCCCGTTCGACGAGCGGGTCGCCCCCGCGGTGACGGCCGCGGTGGCCGCCGCCGCCCGGGCGGAAGGGGTCGCCCGCCGCTGAGGCGTGTCGTCCGTGACCGGCCCCGTCCTTCGTGGACGGGGCCGGTTCCGTTGTGCCGGGGGGACTGGTCCGGCCGGGTGGGGTGCGGGGCGGCGCCGTGTGGCAAGAGGGCGTGTCTCACAGTGGTCACCGGTTCCTTCGGCGGGGCCGGGAACCTATCGTCAAGGTCATGTTCGCCGTCTACGCCGCCCGAATCGACCGCGACCAGCCGCTCGCCGGTCTGGAGCTGGGGGAGCGTCCCGCTCCCGAGGCCCGGCCCGGCTGGAGCACCGTCGCGGTGAAGGCCGCCTCCCTCAACCACCACGATCTCTGGTCCCTGCGGGGCGTCGGCCTCGCGGAGGACAAACTGCCGATGATCCTCGGCTGCGACGCCGCCGGGGTCGACGAGGACGGCAACGAGGTCGTCCTGCACTCCGTGATCGGACAGAGCGGTCACGGGGTCGGCCCCCGGGAACCCCGGTCCATCCTCACCGAGCGCTACCAGGGCACCTTCGCCGAGCAGGTCGCCGTGCCCACCTGGAACGTCCTGCCCAAGCCCAGGGAGCTCTCCTTCGAGGAGGCCGCCTGTCTGCCGACCGCGTGGCTGACGGCGTACCGGATGCTGTTCACCAACGCCGGGGTGCGGCCCGGCGACTCGGTGCTCGTGCAGGGCGCCGGGGGCGGGGTCGCCACGGCGGCGATCGTGCTCGGCAGGGCCGCGGGGCTGCGGGTCTTCGCCACCAGCCGGGACGAGGCCAAGCGGAAGCGGGCGCTGGAACTCGGCGCCGTGGAGGCGGTGGAGCCGGGTGCGCGGCTGCCGCAGCGGGTCGACGCGGTGATCGAGACCGTGGGCGCGGCCACCTGGTCCCACTCGGTGAAGTCGCTGCGCCCCGGCGGCACGCTGGTGATCTCCGGTGCCACCAGCGGTGACCGGCCCTCGCACGCGGAGCTGACCCGGATCTTCTTCCTGGAGCTCAAGGTCGTCGGGTCGACGATGGGGACCAAGGACGAACTGGAGGACCTGCTCTCCTTCTGTGCCGCCACCGGCGTGCGGCCCGTCATCGACGAGGTGCTGCCCATGGACCGGGCCCGTGAGGGCTTCGAGCGCATGGAGTCCGGTGGGCAGTTCGGGAAGATCGTGCTCCATAACCCCTGACGTCGGCGTCCTGCCCGCTTCTCCTTCGGCCGGTCCGGATCTCCGGGCCGGCCGTCGGCGTGTCAACGGGGGTTGACGAGCCTCGATTGTCAACGTAAGTTGACGTTATGACTGAGGCAACCGATCTCGCCGAACGCGCAGGTGATCGCGATCCACGGGTCGGCCTGCGGGCCGTCGCCGCGCTGCGCCGGCTGCTGGAGCAGTTGGAGGCCGTGCAGGTGCGCAGTGCGCGCCGGCAGGGCTGGTCGTGGCAGGAGATCGCGAACGAACTCGGAGTGAGCAGGCAGGCCGTGCACAAGAAGTACGGGAGGCATTGATGTTCGAGCGGTTCACGGAGGATGCCCGTGCCGTGGTGAAGGGGGCGGTCGTACAGGCGGAGGAGGCGGGGGCGCGGAGTGTCGCCGCCGAGCATCTGCTGCTGGCCCTGCTCGACCGGGAGGGGTCCCGGGCGTCCTTCGCGCTGACGGCTCTCGGGCTCGGCGACCGGCGGGATGCGGTCCGGGCGGCGCTGGAGCGGGCCCGGCGGCGCGGCGGGCTGACGCAGGCGGAGACGGACGCCCTCGCCGGGCTCGGAATCGACGTGTCCGGGATCGTGGCCCGGGTGGAGGAGGCGCACGGGGTCGGGGCGCTGTCCGGTGAACGGCGCGGCGGCGGCCGGTGGACCGGTCACCGGCCCTTCGAGCGGGAGGCCAAGGACGTCCTCACCGGCGCACTGCGCGCCGCCACCGGCCGACGGGACCGGCGCATCGGTGACGAGCACATCCTGCTCGCTCTGACCGCCCGCCCGGGTGTTCCCGCCGAGGTCCTCGCCGACCACGGTGTGACCCACGAGTCCGTGACCCGTGTGCTCCACGGCGGCGGCGAGGCCAGGGCGAGCTGACGCCGCTGCTCAGGCCTTGGGCGCCTGGCGCAGCAGCGCCCCGATGTGTGCCGCCGCCGTGGACAGGTGGCGGCGCGCGTCGCGGAGCTGGGCCTCGGTGACGCCGTGGTCGCGGGCCGCGTCACGGATGTCGTCCCGGAAGCGGTCCAGCAGGCGGTCCAGGTCGCGGGCCGGGTCGCCGGTGGTGTCTGAGGCGTCCTCGTGCGCCCAGGCCGGGGTGTAGTCGGCGGGGAAGTCCTCGGGCGTCTGCGAGTACGACGGCTGGGACGTGCCGGTCGGCGCGCCCGGGCCGGTGCGGCCGAAGGCGACGTCCTTGCCGAACTCGCTCATCTCCTTGACCAGTTCGCCCAGGCCCTCGCGCAGTCCCGTCGGCCAGTCGCCCCGGGCGAAGTGGCCCTGCACCTGTTCCTGGACCTGCCGCACGATGCGCTGCACCTGCTCCTGCGCCCGCTCCTGTGCCTCCTTGGCCTGGCGGCGGGCGCGCTGGGCCTCCTCGCGGGAGCGGCGGCTCTCGTCCTTGGCGCGCCGGGCCTGCTCCTTCCACTCCTGCCGGGCGCGGCGCATCTCCTCCTTGGCGGCGCGCCAGGCGTCCTTGTCGCCGAAGCCCGGGAAGTCGCCGAAGGCGCCGTCCTCGCCGCCGGACGTCCCTCCGTCCCGGGGCTCGCGGGCCTTGCCGACCGCGGCCCGCATCTCGCGGCGCAGATCGCCCGCGGCGCCGCTGACGTCGGCCCGGATCTCGGCGGCCAGTTCGGCGACCGACTCCCGGATCTCCAGTTCCAGGTCGGCCAGCTCGCCGCTGCGGTCGGCCAGTTCGGCGCGGCCGGCATCCGTGATGGCGTACACCTTGCGGCCGCCCTCGGTGGTGTGGGTGACCAGGCCCTCCGCCTCCAGCTTCGCCAGACGCGGGTAGACCGTGCCGGCCGACGGTGCGTACAGCCCCTGGAAGCGCTCCTCGAGGAGACGGATCACCTCGTAGCCGTGGCGCGGGGCCTCGTCCAGCAGCTTCAGCAGGTACAGGCGGAGGCGTCCGTGGGCGAAGACGGGGGGCATGTCAGAGCACCTTCTTGTCGGTCGTACCGTCGGCCGGGGTACTGGCTGCGCCCTCGTCCCGGCCGGGAGGGGCATTGTCTCCCGAGGCGTCCCGCGGTCCGGGCGCGTCCTCCGCCGGCGGGCGGCGCAGCAGGGCGATGGAACCGGACACGGCGGTCGCCCGCAGCCTGCCGCTGCCGCCGCCCAGGCGGCCGGTGAGCTTGCGGGCACCCCACTGGCCCTGCACCCGCAGCTCGTCGAAGGCGCTGGATATCGCGCCGCTCGCGGTGTTGGCCTCCACCTCGGCGTCCGCCGGGTCGGGCAGCCGGACGGCTATCTCGCCGGAGACGCTGGTCAGCCGGACGTCGGTGGGGCCCGCCGGGTCCAGGTCCACGATCATGGAGCCCATGACCGTGTCCGCCCGCACGGCCGGGCCGGAGCCTTCGACGACGGTGAGGTCGCCGGAGAAGGAGGCGAAGCGGAGGCCACCGGTGACGGCCTGCGCCTCCACGTTCCCGGACACCGTGTCGGCGCGGACGCGGCCGGAGAGGCCGACCAGCGTGATGTCGCCCGTGACGCCCTTGACCGCCGCGGGGCCGCGGACGCCGGAGACGAAGGCGCCGGCGCCGACCACGCCCACCTCCACCCGGGCCGCTGCCGGGACGGCGAGGGAGACCACCGCGCTGCGGCGCCGGCCCTTGCCGTCCAGCCAGGTGAGGAAGTCCTTCCAGGGCAGGTCCTCGTAGGCGACGGTGAGGACGCCGCCCTTCTGGGTGACGACCAGAGGCGGTCCCGCCATGTCGGAGACCTCCAGGCGGGCGGAGGGATCGTCGGTCCCCACGACGTTCACCGCGCCGTCGACGACGCGTACGTGGACCTCGCTCACGGGCTCGTCGAACGTGAGCTTCGTGGCTTCCGTGACGGACCACTCGGGCATGGTGACGACCTCCTGCGAACGCACCCGGCGACGCGCCATATCGCGTCTCCGTTATTCACGATATATCGCGGAAGTCGAAAGTCAAGGCACTCGTTCTGGTGATCAGCCGCCGCCCTCTGCGGGTGAATTGGCCTAGCGTGTGAGCATGTCGACGGAAAAGTCCCCGACGGGACGGCGGGGCGGGCCGCCCTCGACGGGTGCCCTGCTGCTGTGCCGTGCGGAGACGCGGTCCGTCGCTCCCGCCGCCCGGCTCCTGCACGAACCGATGCTGGTCGCCGGGGCCGGTGAGGAGTGGAGCGTGCTGGTTCCCGAGGGCCGGCCCTGGCTGGACGGCTCGGAGCCGGTGGACCGGGTCGTGACGGGCTGGGCCACGGCGCTGACCGTGGGCGCGTCCTGGCCGGTGATCGCCCTGTGGTGGGACGCCGACCGTGCCGGGTTCAGCCTCGCCTCGGGCTTCCGCCGTCCCGTCGGCTACGTGTGGCTGGCGAACGGCACCCCGGCGGGCGAGGACGAGGCCATGCGCACGTTCGCCGCACGGCTGGGGCTCGACCCCGTACTGGACATGCAGTCCCTCGACCTGCTGACCGCGCCCGATGCGGCGGCCGACGCGGCGGCCCGGCTGAGCGGCGTCCTGGCGGTCCTCACCCGGGCGGGTGTCGCCGTACCGTCCGGCCTGGTTCCGGGCGATTCCTCAGCCGGCCTCCTGGAAGCGGCCCGCGCCCAGCCCGGCGCGCGACCCGTCGAGGAGGAGCGGGAGGACAAGCAAACAGAGGCGCCCCGGACGGCCGCCCGTCCCGGGCCGCCGTCCGGCCTCGCCACCGGGCCGACGGCCCGCACCCTGGCCCTCGCCCAGCTGGTCCTCGGTATCCCGCTGACGATCTGGGGCCTGCGCCACCGCAACGGCGGCTGGATCGCCGCGGGCGGGCTCCTCCTGGCCCACGGCGCACTGGGGCTGGCCGCCCACACCACCGTCCGGCCCTACGACTGACGCGGGACGCACGCAGCGCCTGCCCGTCCGCTCGTCCGCCCGCCCGACGCCTGCCTGTCCGCTCGTCCGCCCGCCCGCCGGGCGCCACGGGACGGCGGACGCACGGACGGCCGGAGTGGTCCCGGCCTGTAGCGGCATCACCGGCCCGCGGAGGCGTCAGCCATGTGGGCGCCCCCAAGGACATCCTGCGGGGCTGCGCCTGCCCGGCTGTCGTCGCTCCGCGGCCTCCCGGCACCCGTCACGCTCGTAGGGCCGAGGGAGGCCGGAGGAGGCCGCTGGAGGTCGCGGGACGCCACAGGGAGGCCGAGGGCCGGTGCCTCCGGAGAGTCTTCTGAAGGGTCTGCCGGAGGATGCGAGGGCTACTCGTCGTCCTCGTCGTCCAGGCGGGCCAGCCAGGTGGCCAGGCGTTCGACCGGGACCTCGAAGTCGGGGTTCAGGTCGACGAAGGTGCGGAGCTGTTCGGCCAGCCACTCGAAGCTGACCTCCTCCTCGCCGCGCCGCTTCTCCAGTTCCTCGATGCCACGGTCCGTGAAGTACATGAGGACAAGGATAGGTGCGGGAAAAGCGGTGGGCCGCACCCCCGGAGAAGGGGTGGGCCCCGCCTGCGTACGGCCTCCGGTTACGCCTCGAAGACCTCACGCACCAGCTGCTCCTGCTCGGCCTGGTGGCGCTTGGCCGAGCCGACCGCCGGGGACGAGCTGTGCGGCCGAGAGATGCGGCGCAGACGCTCGGCGTGCGGGAGGTCGGCACCGACCGCCAGGTCGAGGTGGTCGATCAGGTTGAGCGCGATGAACGGCCAGGCACCCTGGTTCGCCGGCTCCTCCTGCGCCCACAGGTACTTCTCGGCGTTCGGGTACTTCTTGATCTCCGCCTGGAGCTCGGCACCCGGCAGCGGGTACAGGCGCTCGATGCGGATGATCGCCGTGTCGGTCGCGCCGCGCTTGCGCCGCTCGGCCTCCAGGTCGTAGTAGACCTTGCCGGCGGTGAAGACGACCTTCTTGACGGCGGCCGGGTCGACCGAGGCGTCGCCGATGACCGGGCGGAACTGGCCCGTGGTGAACTCCTCCGCCTTCGAGGCCGCGGCCTTCAGGCGCAGCATCGACTTCGGCGTGAAGACGACCAGCGGCTTGTGGTGCGGGTTGTGCACCTGCCACCGCAGGAGGTGGAAGTAGTTCGACGGCGACGTCGGCATCGCGACCGTCATGTTGTTCTGCGCGCACAGCTGCAGGAACCGCTCCGGGCGGGCCGAGGAGTGGTCCGGGCCCTGGCCCTCGTAGCCGTGCGGGAGGAGCAGGACCACACCGGAGGTCTGGGCCCACTTCTGCTCGGCCGAGGAGATGAACTCGTCCACGACCGTCTGCGCGCCGTTGACGAAGTCACCGAACTGCGCCTCCCACAGCACGAGCGCGTCCGGGCGGGCCAGCGAGTAGCCGTACTCGAAGCCCATCGCCGCGTACTCGGACAGCAGGGAGTTGTAGACGTTCAGCCGTGCCTGGTCCTCGGAGAGGTACTGCAGCGGCGTGTACTCCTCGCCCGTGCTGCGGTCGATGATGACCGCGTGGCGCTGGCCGAAGGTGCCGCGCTGGGAGTCCTGGCCGGCCAGGCGGACCGGGACGCCCTCGAGGAGCAGCGAACCGAAGGCGAGCGTCTCGCCCATGCCCCAGTCGATGGTGCCGTCCTCGACCATCGCCGCACGGCGCTGCAGCTGCGGCAGCAGACGCGGGTGCACGGTGATGTGGTCGGGGATGTTGACCTGGGACTCGGCGATCCGCTTGACGATCTCCGTGGTCACCGCGGTGTTCACGGCGACCGGGAACTCGGCCTGCGGGTCCGGGGACTCCACGGAGGACGGCTGCGAGGTGGCCTCGCGGACCTCGGTGAAGACCTTCTCCAGCTGGCCCTGGTAGTCCTGCAGCGCCTGCTCGGCCTCTTCCAGGGTGATGTCGCCGCGACCGATGAGGGACTCGGTGTAGAGCTTGCGTACCGAGCGCTTCTTGTCGATCAGGTCGTACATCAGCGGCTGCGTGAAGGCCGGGTTGTCCGACTCGTTGTGACCGCGGCGGCGGTAGCAGATGAGGTCGATCACCACGTCCTTGTTGAATGCCTGGCGGAACTCGAAGGCCAGGCGCGCGACGCGCACCACCGCCTCCGGGTCGTCGCCGTTCACGTGGAAGATCGGGGCCTCGATCATGCGGGCCACGTCCGTCGCGTACATGGAGGAACGCGAGGACTCGGGGGCCGCGGTGAAGCCGACCTGGTTGTTGATGACGATGTGGACCGTGCCGCCGGTGCGGTAGCCGCGCAGCTGCGACATGTTCAGGGTCTCGGCCACCACGCCCTGGCCCGCGAAGGCCGCGTCGCCGTGGATCGCCACCGGCAGGACCGTGAAGTCCGTGCCGCCCTTGCCGATGATGTCCTGCTTGGCGCGGGCGACGCCCTCCAGGACCGGGTCGACCGCCTCCAGGTGTGAGGGGTTCGCGACCAGGGAGACCTTGATCTGCTCGCCGTCCAGGCCGGTGAAGGTGCCCTCGGCGCCCAGGTGGTACTTGACGTCGCCGGAGCCGTGCATCGACTTCGGGTCGAGGTTGCCCTCGAACTCGCGGAAGATCTGCGCGTACGACTTGCCGACGATGTTGGCGAGGACGTTGAGCCGGCCGCGGTGGGCCATGCCGATGACGACCTCGTCCAGGCGGGACTCGGCGGCCGAGTCCAGCACCGCGTCGAGCAGCGGGATGACGGACTCGCCGCCCTCCAGGGAGAAACGCTTCTGGCCGACGTACTTCGTCTGCAGGAAGGTTTCGAAGGCCTCCGCGGCGTTCAGCCGGCGCAGGATGCGCAGCTGCTCCTCGCGCTCCGGCTTGGTGTGCGAGCGCTCGATGCGGTCCTGGATCCACTTGCGCTGCTTGGGGTCCTGGATGTGCATGAACTCGACGCCGGTGGTGCGGCAGTACGAGTCGCGCAGCACGCCGAGGATGTCGCGCAGCTTCATCAGGGACTTGCCGGCGAAGCCGCCGACGGCGAACTCGCGCTCCAGGTCCCACAGGGTGAGGCCGTGCTCGACGATGTCCAGGTCGGGGTGCTTGCGCTGGCGGTACTCCAGCGGGTCGGTGTCGGCCATGACGTGGCCGCGGACCCGGTAGGAGTGGATCAGCTCGAAGACGCGGGCGGCCTTGGTGACGTCGTCGTCGTGCGAGGCGTCGATGTCCTTGAGCCAGCGGACCGGCTCGTAGGGGATGCGCAGCGCCTCGAAGATCTCGTCGTAGAAGCCGTTCTCGCCGAGCAGCAGGTTGGCGACCTGGCGCAGGAACTCGCCGGAGGCGGCGCCCTGGATCACCCGGTGGTCGTAGGTCGAGGTGAGCGTCATGACCTTCGAGATGCCGAGCTTGTTCAGGGTGTCCTGGGAGGTGCCCTGGAACTCCGCCGGGTAGTCCATGGAGCCGACGCCCATGATCACCGACTGGCCGGGCATCAGGCGCGGCACGGAGTGGACGGTGCCGAGGCCGCCGGGGTTGGTCAGGGAGACCGTGACGCCGGTGAAGTCGTCCATCGTCAGCTTGTTGTCGCGGGCGCGACGGACGATGTCCTCGTAGGCCTGCCAGAACTCGAAGAAGTTCAGCGTCTCGGCCTTCTTGATCGCCGCGACGACCAGCTGGCGGTCGCCGTTGGGCTTGACCAGGTCGATGGCGAGACCGAGGTTGACGTGCTCCGGCTTGACCAGCGTCGGCTTGCCGTCCACCTTCGCGAACGAGTGGTTCATCGACGGCATCGCCTTGATGGCCTGGACCATGGCGTAGCCGATGAGGTGCGTGAAGGAGATCTTCCCGCCACGCGCCCGCTTCAGGTGGTTGTTGATGACGATGCGGTTGTCGAACAGCAGCTTCACCGGGACCGCGCGCACGGACGTGGCCGTGGGCAGCTCCAGCGAGGCGTCCATGTTCTTCGCGACGGCGGCGGACGGGCCGCGCAGCGTCACCTGCTCGGGGCCGGTCTTGGCCTCGCCGGCGGGCTCGGCCTCGGCCTTCGCGGCGGCCGGCTTGGCGGCGGCGGGCGCGGCGGCCTTCGCCGGAGCGGCGGGAGCCGGCGCCGGGGCAGCCTTGGCGGCCGGCTGTGCGGCGGGTGCGGCGGCAGCGGGCTGTGCGGCCGCCGGGGCGGGCGCGGCGGGCCGGGCCTGAGCGGCCGGCTGAGCCGTGGTGGTGGTCCCCGCGGCAGCCGTGGCCGCGTTACCCGCCGGAGCCGAGGTCGCAGGAGCGCCCGGCTTGTAGTCGGCGAAGAAGTCCCACCAGGCTCGGTCCACCGAGTTCGGGTCCTGGAGGTACTGCTGATAGATCTCGTCGACGAGCCACTCGTTGGCACCGAACGCCGCAGCGGGGTTCTTGCCCGCTTGGTCGGTGTCGGGGGAGATGCTCGAGTTACTGGGGGACTGTGGCGACACGGCGGCAACCGCCCTCTTCCGCTTCACAAGGTGATGGACAGCGGAAATAAAGGCTACGCCCCCAAGAGCGAGAAGGTCAGGCCGGGCCCGTTCATCGTCGCGTAAGTCACATCTCAGCGCGTGTTTCGGCGCTGGATATGGCGGGAAACAAGCGTGGTTCCGGTTCTTCCGGCGGGATGAGGGATCGCTCGGCCGGGCCCTGACGCGCGGTTCCGCGCGGGCCTGTGCCTGATCACACGTGTCCGTCAGCGCGAACACAGATGGATCTTGCGGCTCCGCTTCGAACTTTACGTCAACTTGGCGTGGAGGAGGCTCCCGGAAGAGTGATGAGAATCCGGCATCCCCGCTCGGATTCGGCCACTCCGATCCGGCCGCCGTGCAGATCGACGGCCCAGCGGGCGATCGCCAGGCCGAGTCCGGTGCCGCCGTCACTGCCCGGGCCGTGCGGCCGGTTGACGTTGCCCCGGTTGAACCGCTCGAAGACGCGGTGCCACTCGTTGCGCGGAATGCCGGGCCCCTCGTCCAGGACCTCCAGCTCCAGCGAGTCCGGCTGGGCACCGCGCCGGGCCCTGACCGTCACCCGCCCGTGCGGCGGGCTGTGCTTGACCGCGTTGTCGATGAGGTTGGCGACGACCTGGTGGATGCGCTCCGGGTCGGCGTGCGCGGTCAGCTCCGGCGGGGAGACGTCGAGGTGCAGGTGGACGTCCGTACGGGTGTGGCTGCCCGAGCCCGAGGTCATGCCGCCGCGGGCCGAGGCGACCATGTTGGCCTCCTTCAGCACGCCGGACAGGTACGGCCACACCTCGAAGCGGCGCTTCTTCAGCGGGACCACGCCGTTGTCCAGACGGGACAGGTCCAGCAGCGTCTCCACCAGCCGTCCGAGGCGCTCGGTCTGTTTCAGGGCCGTGCGCATCGTCTCGGGGTCGGCCCGGGTGACGCCGTCGACGATGTTCTCCAGCACCGCGCGCAGGCCCGCGATGGGCGTGCGCAGCTCGTGCGAGACGTTGGCGACCAGCTCCTTGCGCTGGGCGTCCTGGGCCTCCAGCTCGTCGGCCATGGCGTTGATCGTCTGGGCCAGGTCGCCCAGCTCGTCCCGGCGGTTCTCACGCACCCGGCGGGTGTAGTCGCCGTGCGAGATGGACCGGGCCACGGCGTTCATGTCGTCCAGCGGCGCGGTGAGCGAATGGGCGACGAACTGCGTGATGAGCAGGGTGGCGATCATCGAGAAGACCGTGATGAAACGCAGCTCGGTCTTGGTGTGCACGGCGATCACCGACAGGCCCGTGGTGATCAGGACCGAGACGACGACCAGCGCACCCAGCTTGGTCTTGATCGAGAACGGGCGTACACCGCCCCAGGGCCACGGCTCCTCGGGGTCTCTGCGTCCGGCCGGCCCCTCGCTCATGGCGTCGGCGTCTCCAGGGCGTACCCCACGCCGTGCACGGTGCGGATGCGCTCGGCGCCGATCTTCCGGCGCAGTGCCTTGATGTGGCTGTCGACGGTCCGGGTGCCGGAGGCGTCGGCCCAGTCCCAGACCTCGGCCAGCAGCTGCTCCCGGGAGAGCACCGCGCGCGGCGTGTTCGCCAGGCACACCAGGAGGTCGAACTCGGTGGGCGTCAGGTGGACGTCCTCGCTGCGCACGCGCACCCTGCGCTGCGCGTGGTCGATCTCCAGCTCGCCCAGGCGCAGGATGCCGCTGCGCGGCGTGGTGGCCGCGAGGGCCGCCCGCTCCATGCGGCGCAGCAGCACGTGCACACGGGCCGCCAGCTCGCGCATGGAGAAAGGCTTCGTCATGTAGTCGTCGGCGCCGACGCCGAGCCCGACCAGCATGTCGGTCTCGTCGTCGCGCGCCGTGAGCATCAGTACCGGAACCGGTCGCTGGGCCTGTACGCGACGGCAGACCTCCAGGCCGTCGAAGCCCGGCAGCATGATGTCGAGGATCAGCAGATCGGGCTGCCATGCCTCCGCCGTGTCCACCGCGGACGGGCCGTCGCCCGCCGTTTGCACCAGGAATCCCTCGGCACGAAGGCGGGTCGCGATGGCGTCCACGATCGTCGCGTCGTCCTCGACCACCAGAACCCTGCGCTGTGCGCCCGGAGTGGTCGTCGCCGTGCCGTTGTGGGAGGTGTGTGTCTGCTCCATCGCCCGCCCCTGAAGTGTGCTTTCCGGAACCGTGGGGTGATCCGTCATCTGCGCATGACTGCGATTGACGCTTGAATGATCCGCGTCAGGGCAGCAGCGTACGGGGAGTCACCGTGCCTTTGCTATCCAGGGCGGACGCCGATGTGAACGACGTCCGGAACGCCCCGGGCAACGGGGATCTCTTCGGTACGCACCCGTTGGAACCCGGCATTCCGCAAGGTTCCCTCGAATTCCGGGGACGGCTCGGCGGACCACACCGCGAGTACCCCGCGCGGTCTCAACACCCTTGCACAGCTTGCCAGTCCGGCCGGTGAGTACAGTCCCTCGTTGCCCTCGGTGACAGTCCAGCCGGGCCCGTTGTCGATGTCCAGACACAGGGCGTCGAACGTGTCGCATGTCTCATTGACGTACTCGACCAGGTCCGCCTCGACGATGTCCGCGCGGGGGTCGGCCAGGGCCGGGGCGGAGAGTCCGGCCAGCGGCCCCTCCCGGTGCCAGCCGATGACGGCCGGTTCCCGTTCCACCACGGTGATCCGGCCCCAGCGGGGCTGTGCGGCGGCGTGTGCGAGCGAGAAGCCCACTCCGAGTCCGCCGATGAGGACGTGCGGGCCGGGCCGCGGTCCGAACCCCTCGCCGGCGTCGGCGGCGTCGAGGGCGGCGAGGGCCGCGTCGACGAGCCGCCGTTCCGAACGGCCGTCGGAGGTGTCCATCAGGAAGCAGCCGTTGGCGATGATCTGCAGCAGGTCGCCGTGTCTGCGCAGCACGACCTCGCCGTACGGGCCCTCGCGGCGGTCCAGGACTTCGGGAGCTTCGGGAATGTCGTACGGGGTGGACATGCTGCTCATCCTTACAGCTCCGTTCAGGCGCCGTTCATGTGTTTCCGCCGCCCGAACGGTGATCGCTCAGAGCGAACGCGGCCTCGGGAACATTCGGCGACTCATGAGCATTGAGTCGGCATAGCTCAACTTGACTGCCGAAGGGGAGATCATGGCTGCTGAGTCCACACCGCTCGCCCTGCCTGTGCTGCCGCTCGACGACGAGGTCGTGCTGCCCGGGATGGTGGTTCCGCTGGACCTGAGCGATTCCGAGGTGCGCGCCGCGGTGGAGGCCGCCCAGGCCGCCGCCCGGAACGAGCCGGGAAAGCCCAGGGTCCTGCTGGTGCCACGGGTCGACGGGACGTACGCCGGCACCGGCGTGCTGGGCACGGTCGAGCAGGTCGGCAGGCTGGCCGACGGTGACCCGGGCGCCCTGATCCGCGGCCGCGACCGGGTGCGGATCGGCGCCGGGACCACCGGGCCGGGCGCGGCGCTGTGGGTGGAGGGCACCCGGGTCGAGGAGACCGTGCCGGAGCCGCTGCCCGGACACGTGAGCGAACTGGTCAAGGAGTACAAGGCGCTCGCCACCGCCTGGCTGCGCAAGCGCGGCGCCTGGCAGGTCGTCGACCGGGTCCAGGCCATCGACGACGTCTCCGCGCTCGCCGACAACTCCGGCTACTCGCCGTTCCTGAGCACCGAGCAGAAGGTGGCCCTGCTGGAGACCACCGACCCGGTGGCCCGGCTGAAGCTCGCCACGCAGCAACTGCGCGACCACCTCGCCGAACAGGACGTCGCCGAGACCATCGCCAAGGACGTCCAGGAGGGCGTCGACAAGCAGCAGCGCGAGTTCCTGCTGCGCCGCCAGCTCGAAGCCGTCCGCAAGGAACTGCGCGAGCTCAACGGCGAGAAGGAGGGCGAGGAGTCCGACGACTACCGGGCCCGCGTGGAGGCCGCCGACCTGCCGGAGAAGGTCCGCGAGGCCGCGCTCAAGGAGGTCGACAAGCTGGAGCGCGCCTCCGACCAGTCGCCCGAGGGCTCCTGGATCCGCACCTGGCTCGACACGGTCCTGGAGATGCCGTGGAACGAGCGCACCGAGGACGCCTACGACATCCAGGGCGCCCAGGAGGTCCTGGACGCCGAGCACGCCGGCCTGGAGGACGTGAAGGAGCGCATCACCGAATACCTGGCGGTGCGCAAGCGGCGCGCCGAGCGCGGCCTGGGTGTCGTCGGCGGCCGGCGCGGCGGTGCCGTGCTCGCCCTCGTGGGGCCGCCCGGCGTCGGCAAGACCAGCCTCGGCGAGTCCGTCGCCCACGCGATGGGCCGCAGGTTCGTCCGGGTCGCCCTCGGCGGCGTCCGCGACGAGGCCGAGATCCGCGGCCACCGCCGTACGTACGTCGGCGCGCTGCCCGGCCGGATCGTCCGGGCGATCAAGGAGGCCGGCTCGATGAACCCGGTCGTCCTGCTGGACGAGATCGACAAGGTCGGCTCCGACTTCCGCGGCGACCCGGCCGCGGCCCTCCTCGAAGTGCTGGACCCGGCCCAGAACCACACCTTCCGGGACCACTACCTGGAGGTCGAGCTCGACCTGTCCGACGTCGTCTTCCTCGCCACCGCCAACGTCCTCGAAGCCATCCCGGAGGCCCTGCGCGACCGCATGGAGCTGGTCCGCCTCGACGGCTACACCGAGGACGAGAAGGTCGTCATCGCCCGCGACCACCTGCTCCCGCGCCAGCTGGAGCGCGCCGGGCTGGACCGCGACGAGGTGACGATCGACGAGGGCGCGCTGCGCAGGCTGGCCGGCGAGTACACGCGCGAGGCCGGTGTGCGCACCCTGGAGCGGTCCGTCGCCCGGCTGCTGCGCAAGATCGCCGCCCAGCACGAACTGGGCCGGCGGGAACTGCCGTTCACCGTGACCAAGGACGACCTGCGGGACCTGATCGGCCGGCCGCACCACGTGCCCGAGTCCGCGCAGGACCCGGCCGAGCGCCGTACCGCCGTCCCCGGTGTCGCCACCGGGCTCGCGGTGACCGGCGCCGGTGGCGACGTCCTCTACGTGGAGGCGTCGCTGGCCGACCCGGAGACCGGCGCGGCCGGCCTGACGCTGACCGGCCAGCTGGGTGACGTGATGAAGGAGTCCGCGCAGATCGCGCTGAGCTTCCTGCGCAGCCACGGCGCCGAACTGGAGCTTCCGGTCGCCGACCTGAAGGACCGGGGCGTGCACATCCACTTCCCGGCGGGCGCGGTTCCCAAGGACGGTCCGAGCGCCGGCATCACCATGACGACGGCCCTCGCCTCGCTGCTCTCCGGCCGGCTGGTCCGTACGGACGTGGCGATGACCGGTGAGGTCTCGCTGACCGGGCGGGTGCTGCCGATCGGCGGGGTGAAGCAGAAGCTGCTCGCCGCGCACCGCGCGGGCATCACCACCGTGATCATCCCCAAGCGCAACGAGCCCGACCTGGACGACGTCCCGGCGGAGGTGCTGGAGAAGCTGGACGTGCACCCCGTCACCGACGTCCGCCAGGTGCTGGAGCTGGCGCTGTCGCCGGCCACCAACGGCGCGGCGCCGGAGGTTCCGGTCGCGGCGTAGGAGCGGCGCCTCCCAGCCTTCGGGCACTGGGGGAGGGCGCGGCCGGATGAGGGGAGGGCCCGGGTTTCCTGAGGGAGACCCGGGCCCTCACCGCTGCCGGGAGGAATCAGCCAAGGGCCAGGGCCCGTACCCGGTCGAGGCCGCCGTTGAAGCGGTCGTGGTCCCCGACGACCGGGCCGGTCGAGGTGTACTGCCACATCGTGTACGTGTCCCAGCCGGCGGGCAGTTCGCCCACGGTGGAGGCGTACCGGGCGATCCACAGCGGGTTGGTGGCGGCGAAGCCCGCGTAGTTGCCGGTGCACTGCTTCCACCAGCTGGTGGCCGTGTAGAGGACCGCGTGGCGGCCGGTGAGCGCGCGGTACCGGTCCAGGAAGTCACGGATCCAGCTCACCATCGCGCTCTGCGACTTGCCGTAGCAGGCTGCGCCGTACGGGTTCCACTCGATGTCGAGCACGCCCGGCAGGGTCCGTCCGTCCGCCGACCAGCCGCCGCCGCGGGCGACGAAGTAGTCGGCCTGGGCGGCACCGGTGGAGGTGTCGGGCGTGGCGAAGTGGTAGGCGCCGCGGATCATGCCGACGTCGTGGGCGCCGTCGTACTGCTGGGAGCGGTACGGGTTGGTGTAGTACGTGCCCTCCGTGGCCTTGGCGTAGGCCCACCGGACGCCGCTGTCCCACAGCGTCTTCCAGGCGACGTTGCCCTGGTGGCTGGAGACGTCCACCCCCTCCGTCTGGGTGGTGCGCGCGGTGGGCAGGCCGCCGCTGCCGTCGTGGGCGGCGACGCCCATGCCCATGTGGGCGGAGCCGCGCGGGGGAGCGCCGGGAGAGGACTCGGCGGCCGCGGCCGCCGGGGGGAGGGACAGGAGCGCGAGCAGGACGGCGCCGGCGGTCGACAGCGCGCGTATGCGGGGCAGGCCGGATCTGTGCACAGGCATGACGTATCTCCGAAAGGTCGGTGGGGGCTAACCCGGATGTGACCCACTCGCATGAAGTGGGCATGCCACGTAAGCGCCTGATGGGGTGACTGCTGCGTCGACCGCGGCGGGGGGCGGGACGCCCGCGGGCGCCGTTGGTCTACGCCTGCGAAATACTGGCCGAGCTGCGGCGACGTCGCCACTTGGCGGCAAACTTCCAGAACCGGAGAACCGAGGCAGGGTCGGACGTGCACGAAGACGGAAACAGCGGGCCGGAACCGGCCGCCTCCCCGGAGGCCACACCCGGTGTGGACCGGCCCGGGTTCCTCGCCCTCGAACGCGAGTTGACGGTGCTGCTGCGGCGCGCCCGGGCCAGCCAGGGGGAGATGGCCCGCGCCGTCCATCCCGACCTGGAGCCGTCCGCGTACGGGCTGCTGGTCCGTCTGGACGAGTGCGGCGGCCAGCGGGCCACCGACCTCGCCGCCTACATCGGCGTCGGCAAGGCGACCATGTCGCGCCAGCTGCGCGCGCTGGAACAGCTCGGGCTCGTCACCCGCGAACCGGACCCCGCCGACGGCCGGGCCTGGCTGGTCGCCCTCACCCAGGAGGGGCACGACCGGGTGAGCAGGGTCCGCGAGGCCCGCCGCGCACGCTACGCCGGCCGGCTCGCCGACTGGGACCCGGCCGAGGTCACCGAACTCGCGCGGCTGCTGAACCAGCTGAACCGGGGAATGGAGAAGTGAGCGGCGGCGGCACACCGCCGCCGGGCTCACAGCTCCACGTAGACCACCGTCGCGTCGTCGTGGGTCTTGCCCCGGCGCGGCGGCACCCGGTCCGCGTCCGCCCGCTCCAGCGTCCGCACCCGGTCCACCAGGGACTGCGGGCCCTCCTTGCGCACCACGGTCAGGCAGTCCGCCCAGTCGCCCTGCGCGAACCGCTCCACCCAGCGCGCCGCGCCGTCCGTCAGGGCGGCCAGGGCACGCACCTCGCCGCGCGGCAGCGCACCGGTGACCGCGCGGGCGGCCACCGACGGATCCGCGGCCGCGGTGAAGAAACCGCCCTCCCTGTTGCGCAGCGTGGCGTCCACCAGGGCGTCGGTGGCGAGGGCGGAGCGGGGCAGCCGGGCCAGCCGGTCGTCCAGCAGCGCGGTGACCGCGCCGTCCGGGGACTCGACGAGCAGCGCCGAGTCGGACAGGACCAGGTACTCCACCGCGGCCGGTGACCACCGCGCCAGCACCACCGTCGCCTGCGGAGTGCGCGGGTGAGAAAGGTCACAGATTGCCGCGTGGGACTCGGCGGTACGAGTGAGAGCCCGCGACAGCAGTTCGGAGAGCGGAACATCCGGGAGGGAAACGGTCAGTTCGGTCAGCGCCCCGCCCAGCCGTGCGGTGAACCACGGCACCGAATGCAGACAGCCGCCCCCGTCCGCCGGAGGTGTGACCCCGTCCAGCACCACGAGCGAACCACCCTGTCCGGAGGCGGGAAGTCCGACGCTCGCGAAGTCCTCGTTGGGGCGGCCCGCGTCCCCGGGCTCCGACACAAGTTCCGTGCGCATCCGGCCAGTCTGCACGACCCCTTCACGCCGGTGGCGGCAGGCCGACCCTCCTGCCACGACCAGGTAGCCGCGCAGGTCAGACGCCTGATTTGGGAGGGAATGCAGCGCTCCGGGAAGGCGTGGCGGCGAATACTGCCACCGCCCGCCGCAGACGTCCAACCGGCGTGCCGCGCACGGCGGATGCCCGGGACGACGGAACTTGCCCCTCAACTCGCCTCCGGGGTTCACTCCTTCGAGTGGCGGGTCAGGTGATGCGCATCCACTGTCCACGGGCACTGGGAGGGTCGGGGAGCGATGGGGGCGCCTCACGGTCCGAGCGCGGTCACGAGCTCGGGGTGATCGCCCGGACCTGTTGACGGAGCGTCACCCGGGCCCACGGGTACACGAGTCAGGAATGCGAGCACCGGTGCAGAAGTCGCGGCCTCGTCGCAAAGGCAAGCAGACGGCCCCCGCGGGGGACGAGCAGACGCCCACCGTCGGCAGGGGCCGCCCCACCCACGTACGCAACCGGCTCATCGTGGCCGTGGCGGTGGTGGCCGCGGCGATCGCCGGGGCCGGGTCGCCCTCCGTGCTGGCGGCGTCCGGGCAGCTCCACGACGCGCAGGAGCTGGTGACGCTCGCCGGGCAGACCCAGGACGCCCTCACCCTCGCCCACTCGCTGGCCGACGAGCGCGACGACGTCGTCCCCTACATCGCGGCCGGGCGCCCCAAGTCCAAGGCGCCCACCGAGGCGCACAGCGCCCGGGTCGACCGGCAGGTCGAGGAACTGCGCGCCGACACCGACACCTCGCAGGCGCTGCGCGACGACCTCGACGCCATCGCCGCCGTCCGGCGGGCCGCGCTCACCGGCAAGAGCAGCGCCCTGGAGGCGCACGAGGCGTACTCCACCGCCATCACCGAGCTGCACCGGCTCGCCGAACAGCTGGCCGAGCGGACCCCGCCGCGCGCCGGCTCCGGCGCCCACGCGCTCGCCGAGCTGGACTCCGCCGTCCAGCAGGCCGCCGCCACCCGGGGACTGCTGCTCGCCGCGCTCAGCGTGCCGAGCAGCACGCAGACCGTCATCGACCCGATCACCGGCCTGCCGTCCACGACCACCGGCTCCTCGGACGCCGACGCCGAGCTCCGCGACGAACTGACCGCTGCCGCGCTCCAGGCCCGGCTGCGCTCCGACGCCGCACTCGCCGACTTCCGCGACGCCGCCCCGAAGGCCGCCCGCACCTCCTACGCCTCCACGGTCACCGGCCCCGAGGTCGACGCCGCCGAGAAGTACCTCGCCGCCCTCACCGACGAGCCGTCGCTCTCCGACGACGAACTCTCCACGAGCACCGAGAAGGTGCGGGCCGCGCTCACCGCGCGGATCGAGACGATGCGCGGCGTCGAGTCCGCCCTCTTCGACCGGCGCACCAAGGACCTCGCCCAGCTGCGCGACGACGACGTCACCGCGCTGGAGATCCGGATCGCCGCGCTCGGCGCCCTGATGCTGCTCGCGGTCGGCATCGCCACGGCGATGGCCCGCACCCTCACGCGTCCGCTGTCCGTGCTGCGCCGCGGTTCCGCCCGCCTCGCCGGCGCCGAGGACCTCACGAGCGAGGAGCCGGTCGCCTTCACCGGCCGCAACGACGAGTTCGCCCAGGTCGTCCGCTCCGTCAACGCCCTGCACGCCAACGCCGTCGCGCTCGCCGAGCGGATCGCGACCCTGGAGACCGACCGCAAGCACCTCGTCGGACAGCGGCAGAAGATGGCCGACGCCCGCGAGGAACTGCGCACCGAACTCGCCGAGTCCACGGCCCACCTGGAGCGGCTGCGCACCAGCATCGGCAGCACCTTCGTCAACCTCGCGCTGCGCACGCTCGGCCTGGTAGAACGGCAGCTCGGCGTGATCGAGGGGCTGGAGGAGCGGGAGGACGACCCCGAGCGGCTGGCCACCCTGTTCAAGCTCGACCACTTCGCGACCGTGATGCGCCGGCACAGCGAGAACCTCCTGGTCCTCGCAGGCACCGAACACGTCCAGCACACGGCCGGCCCGGTCCCGCTCGTCGACGTCGTCCGGGCCGCGGTCAGCGAGATCGAGCGGTACGAGCGGGTGCGGATCGCGGCGCTGCCGCCGCACGCGCACATCGCCGGGTTCGCCGCCGACGACCTGTCCCACCTGCTGGCCGAACTCATGGAGAACGCCACGTCGTTCTCCCCGCCCGACCTGCCCGTCGAGGTCTCCGGCTGGCTGCTGGAGAACGGCGAGGTCATGCTCTCCGTGCAGGACGAGGGCATCGGCATGACCGGGGACCGGCTGGAGCGGCTCAACGCCCGGCTGTCCGAATTCGACGCGGACGCCACGTACGACGCCGAGGGCGAGGACGGCCTCGGTCTCGGCCTGTACGTGGTGGCCCGGCTCGCCCACCGGCACGGGGTGCGGGTGCAGTTGCGCGAGCAGAAGCAGGGCGGCATCGCGGCGGTCGTCGTCCTCCCCGACGCCCTGCTGGCCTCCGCCACCCCCACCGCGGTCCCCGGCTCCGTCTCCGGCGCCGCCTCCACCGTCTCCCTCCCCGGCGCCGACGCCGAAGCCAACTCCAATGTGCTGCACGGCCGTACGGAGGGCACCGACCCGCTGATCGCCCTGGCGGAGAAGGCCGTGCACCGCTCGGAGTCGGCCGGCGAGCCGGCTTCCGGCGACGCCGCGGCGGACGGTGCGGCCCGAAAGGCGTCGGATCCCGTGGACGGCCTCGCGGACCGGCGTGCGGACGACGTCGCCGCCGGGCACCCGCAGGAGGCCGCGGACGGTGCCGCGCACCCCGGCACGGAGCGGACCGCGCCGGACCGCGCGGACGACACCGCGGCACGGCATCCCGCCGACGAGGAAGCGGGCCGCTCGGCCGGGCCGGACGGCGCTCCGCACGCGGGCGACACCGGGCCGGCGCAGTCGCCCGCCGAGATGACGATGGAACTCCTCATCCCGGCCCAGCCGGACGGGACCGACGAGCCGTCCACGCCGGACGACCCGGCCGCCCCCGGCAACCACGGTCCCGCCACCGGAACGACCCGTGCCGGCCACCCGGCCACCGCACCCGACTCCCGGCCCGCCGAGCCGGCGCCACCCGCCCGCACGCCCGAGGACACGGCCCCCGACGTCGACCTCCCGGGCGCCGGGCACGCAGCCGGAGCCGCCGGGCCGGCCGCCCCGCACTCCGAGGACGCCGTCGGCCGCGGCGCCCTGCCCACCCGACCCCGCCCGGCCGGTGCCGGTGACGAGCACACCCGGGTGCCGGACGGCCCGGACGGCCAGGACGGCCCGGACGGCGAGGACGACGAGCAGGTCACGGCGAAGGGGCTGCCCAAGCGCACGCCCAGGATCACCGCACCCGCCGAGGCGCAGCGGCCGCGCGGCGGATCCGTGGACGCCGAGGCGCTGCGCCGGCGGCTCGGCGGGTTCCGCCGGGGCGCGGACGCCGGACGCCGGGACGTCGAGGCCGAACTGGCCGAGCGGACCGGACACCACCGAGCGCCGACCGACCAGACCACCACATCCGAAGAAGCCACGGGGGGCACAGTCGAGGAGGCAAGCAGTTGATCGCGCCCAGTACCTTCGGACTGAGCAGTGAGGCCCGCAACCTGCACTGGCTGTTGAGCAACCTCGTCGAGGAGGTGCCCGGCATCCTCTCCGTCGCGGTGGTCTCCTCCGACGGGCTGCTCCTGCTGTCCTCCGACCCCGGCCGCAACGCCGAGGCCCGCGAGGCCAGGAGCGAGAAGCGCACCGGCCCGCGCGGCTCCGCCGCCGACCTGGCCACCGTCGTCTCCGGCATCGGCAGCCTCACCGTGGGCACGTCGAAGCTGATGGACTTCGGCGGGGTCAAACACACCATGGTCACGATGGACGAGGGCAGCCTGTTCGTGATGAACATCAGCGACGGCTCGCTGCTCGGCGTGCACGGCTCCGCGGACTGCGACATGAGCGTCGTGGCGTACCACATGGCCCTGTTCGTCGGCCGCGCCGGCCACGTCCTGACCCCCGAGCTCCGCAGCGAGCTGCGCAAGAACCTGGAGTCCGAGTCCACCGGGAGTCCCCGATGAGCAGTACGTCCAGGAAACATCTCCCGGTCCGCGGAGGTGACCGCAAACCCGCCCGGGTCCGGCCCTACTCGCTCACCGGCGGCCGCACCCGCTTCGGCCACGTGCTGCTCGTCGAGACCTTCGTCGGCGCCACGGCCGGTACCGCCGCGCTCGACGCCGCCGAGGAGCGCAAGGAACTGACGAACGGCAACCTCAGCTCCCGTGTGATGCCGGAGATGCGGGCCATCGTCGAACTGTGCCGCCGCATGCGTACGGTGGCCGAGATCGCCGCGCTGCTGAAGATGCCGCTCGGTGTGGTCCGCGTGCTCGTGAGCGACCTGGCGGACCAGGGAAAGATCCGTGTCTACGGAACGGGAACCGGCCACGGCACGGGCCGCCCGGACCGCGCGTTGCTGGAAAGGGTGCTGAGTGGACTCCGTCGTCTCTGACGCCGCTCACGGCGTCTCCCCGCTCGTCCAAGGCGACGAGCCCCTGCTGCCCTGGCAGACGGACCGCACCCGTGCACCGGTCGCCACGAAGATAGTGGTGGCGGGCGGCTTCGGTGTCGGCAAGACCACACTGGTCACCACTGTCTCGGAGATCACGCCCCTGGAGACCGAGGCGCTGATGACCGAGGCGAGTGAGGAGCACGACGACCTCACCGCCACGCCGGAGAAGCTCACCACCACCGTGGCCATGGACTTCGGCCGCATCACGCTCGACGACGACCTGGTGCTCTACGTCTTCGGCACCCCGGGCCAGCAGCGGTTCTGGTTCATGTGGGACGACCTGGTGCGCGGTGCGATCGGCGCCGTGGTCCTGGCCGACACCCGCCGTCTGAAGGACTGTTTCCCGGCGCTGGACTACTTCGAGAGCTGCGGACTGCCGTACGTCGTCGCGGTCAACCACTTCGACGGCAGCGAGCTGTTCGAACCGGAGGACGTGCGGGAGGCGTTGACGATCCCGGCGCACATACCTGTAATGATCATGGATGCGCGCCGTCGGATCTCAGTCATCGAGACCCTCTTGTCCCTTGTGGGCCACGCGCTCGACGAAACGCCCGAGTAGTCCCCCTTAGGAGCGTCCCCGTATGCGGAAGATACTCGTCGTGGGGGCCGGCCAGTCCGGTCTCCAGCTCGCCCTCGGCCTCCAGTCGCACGGGTACGAGGTCACCCTGATGTCCAACCGGACCGCGGACGAGATCCGCACCGGACGGGTGATGTCGACGCAGTGCATGTTCCACACGGCCCTGCAGCACGAGCGTGATCTCCAGCTGAACTTCTGGGAGTCCCAGGCGCCGAAGATCGAAGGGCTCGGCGTGTCGGTCGCCGCGCCCGGCTCCTTCGACCCGGGCCCCTCGCAGCGGGCGATCAACTGGCTGGGCCGGCTCGACGGGTTCGCGCAGTCGGTGGACCAGCGGGTGAAGATGGCCGGCTGGATGGAGACCTTCGCACAGCGCGGCGGCCAGCTGGTCATCCACGGCGCGGCGGTCGGCGACCTCGACTACTTCTCCCGCGCCTACGACCTGGTGCTCGTCTCGGCCGGCAAGGGCGAGCTGGTGCAGATGTTCGGCCGGGACGCCTCGCGTTCCCCGTACAGCGAGCCGCAGCGTGCCCTCGCGGTGGCCTACGTCCACGGCCTGGGCCCGCGCCCGGAGCACCCGGACACGGAGGCGGTCCGCTGCAACCTGGTCCCCGGTGTCGGCGAGATGTTCATCATGCCGACGTTCACCACCTCGGGCCGCGCCGACATCCTGTTCTGGGAGGGCATACCCGGCGGCCCGCTCGACGCCTTCAAGGACGTCAAGGACCCCCAGGAGCACCTCGCGCTGACCCTGGACCTGATGAAGACGTTCCTTCCCTGGGAGTACGAGCGGGCCACCAAGGTCGAGCTGACCGACGCCGGCGGCACCCTCGCCGGCCGCTACGCCCCCACCGTCCGCAACCCGATCGGCCGGCTGCCCGGCGGCGGACTGGTCCTGGGCGTCGCCGACGTGGTCGTGGCCAACGACCCGATCACCGGCCAGGGTTCCAACTCGGCGTCCAAGTGCGCCGCCTCCTACCTCGCCTCGATCCTGGAGCACGGCGAGAAGGAGTTCGACGAGGCCTGGATGCAGGCCACCTTCGACCGCTACTGGGAGACGGCCCAGCACGTCACCAAGTGGACGAACGCCATGCTGGCCCCGCCGCCGGAGCACGTCCTCAACCTGATCGGCGCGGCGGGCGAGCTCCAGCCGGTCGCCGACCGGTTCGCCAACGGCTTCAACGACCCGGCCGACTTCGAGAACTTCTTCTACGAGCCGGAGAAGACGCAGGCCTACCTGATGGAGGTCTCGGGCGCCGCGGGCGCCTGAGCGGCACCCGCGCCGGCCCGTGGCGTCACTTCCGCCAGAACAGGTGGTGCGTCACCCCGCTCGGGCTGGGCACGACCTCCAGGTGGAACCGGTCGAGCAGCTCCTGAGGTGACTCCCACAGCCGCAGCCCGGTCCCGAACTCCACCGGCGAGACCGCGATGTGCAGGGTGTCGACCAGGTCGGCGTCGAGGAACTCCCGGACGGTGGTGACCCCGCCGCCGAGCCGGACGTCCTTGCCCTGCGCCGCCGCCTTCGCCTGTTCGAGGACGTCGGCCGGGTCGCCGGCCACGAAGTGGAACGTCGTGTCGGAGAGCGTGAACGACGGACGCGGATGGTGGGTCATGACGAACACCGGGGTGTGGAACGGCGGTTCGTCACCCCACCAGCCGCGCCACTCGTGGTTCTCCCAGGGCCCGCGCTGCGGGCCGAACTTGTTGCGGCCCATGATCTCGGCGCCGATGTTGTGGGTGAAGTCGCGGGTGAAGTAGTCGTCGAGGCCGCGGGTCCCGCCGGGGTCGGTGCGGTTGGGCCAACTCGCCGTGGCACCGGCCCAGGACCACAGGGCCTGTGCGCCGGGCAGGCCGAACGGGCTCTGAAGGCTCTGGTCCGCACCGGCGGCGACGCCGTCGCTCGACACGTTGAAGTTCTGCACGCGCAGCAGCTGACTCATGGGGCTCCTCGTACGTGATGGACAGGGGGGTGACTGTTCCGGCCGGGAGAACTCATCGCGGTGGCCGTGCTCGGTCGGCGGCCGTGGGCGCGGTGGCCGCCGCGTACCCCTCGTCGGAGCCCTCCGTCGCCCCGTCGGGCAGCTCCGGCGGCACGTAGCCCCGCAGGGGCTTCCCGTCCGGGTCGGGGCGTACGGCGCCGAGGACCGGGTTGGCCGCGACCGGGGAGACCTTGATCCGCGCGCCGGGCCGGGGCGCCTGGACCACCATGCCGCCGCCGAGGTACAGGGCGACGTGCGTGGCCTCGGGGAAGTACACGACGAGGTCACCCGGCCGCAGTTCGCGCAGCGGCACCCGCTCCAGCCGCGCCCACTGCTCCTGGCTCGTCCGCGGGATCGGAGCACCGGCCTCGCCCCACGCCTGCGAGGTCAGCCCCGAGCAGTCGTAGGTCCCCGGCCCCTCCGCGCCCCACTCGTACGGCTTGCCGAGCTGCTCCACGGCGTAGCGCACGGCACGCTCGCCCGCCTCGGTCGGCGGGCGGGATCCGCTCAGCGCGCCGGAGGCCACCAGCGCCTGCTGCGCCTCGTCCACCTCGGCCCGCTCCAGTTCGGCCAGCGCGGCCAGTTCCTCGGCGGTGAGCGAGGCGAGCAGTTCCTCCACGTCGTGCAGCCGCCGGCGCACCTCGTCCCGCTCCTTGCCGCGCCGCTCGGTGAGGCGGGCCTGGACGTCGAGGGCCTGGCGCGCCCGGCGGGCCAGCGCGTCGGCCTTCTCGGCCTCGCCGGTCAGCCGCCCCACCGTCGTGGCCCGCTGCCGCGCCAACCGGCCGATCACCTGGCCCTGGTCGAGCGCGCCCTGCGGATCGCGCGCGAGCAGCAGGCGCAGGTAGGGGGAGAGGGCGGTGAGGCTCTGGTACTGCTGCCGGGCCAGCCGTCCGGCGGCGCCCCGGCTGTCGTGCAGGGAGGTGCGGGCGCGGGCCAGGGCGAGGTCGAGCCGCCGGGTCTCGGCACGCTGCTTCGTCAGCCGCTCCTCGGTGGCGTTGTAGGTCTCGGTGGCCTTTTCGGCCTCCCGGTACAGGGTCTGAAGCCGCGTCAGCAGGCGGGCGACGGAACGTTCGCCGGAACCGGCCGGGTCCGGCGCGGCCGTCGCGGGCACGGGTGCGAGCACGGTCCCGGCCGCCACCGCCGCCGTACACACCAGACGCAGAAGCATTCCTGACATGCCATCACCTCCGACGCGGGGCGGCCCCTCCGTCCCGCATCGCGAGCATCCGGCGGGCCGGCGGGGCCCGCGCGCCGAGTGTGCGCGGTTCGGCGCAACGGGGTCACCCGTCGGTGTCCTCCGGCTTGCCCTCCGGTGTGGCGTCCGGCGCGGGCCTCGACCACGGCCACCTCCGCCCGCCCGCCCGGCCCGCCGGGTCGTACAGGTACTTCCAGCCCCGGGTCAGCCCGGTGCGCCCGCGGTGCTCCCCGGGCACCCGCCGGTAGACCAGCACGGTGGGCGGGCCGCCGTCGGCGGCCGGCACGGGAATGCGGTACGTCTTCGGCGGGTGCCCGGTGATGCCCAGCAGCACGGGCAGGACGCGCCCGTCCATGGGCCCGCCCTCGAACGGGGTGTCTTGGCTCTTCACGCCACCAGTCTCGGCCATGCGCACCGGGCGGGCGGCGGCGGACCTCAGAGGTCCATGGCCAGCGCCTGGACCAGCGTGTCGGTCTGCGCGTCCCGGCGCGCGGTCACCGCGAGCACCGCCACGAACTGCTCCACCAGCCAGTCCCGCAGTTCGTCCAGCGGCGGCTGCTTGTCCTCGTCCAGCCAGATCAGCGAGGCCGCCTCCACGGCCGTGATCCACATCCGGATGGTCATCCGCAGCCGGGGGCCGGGCTCGGGGACCTCCAGGTGGCTGAGGATGTGCTCGGCGGCGGCCCGTCGCACTCCGTCGACGATGGCGGTCGTACGGGAGGTCTCCACCACGCTGCCGCCCTGGAGCAGCGCGCTGAAGCCGGCGTCGTGCTGGTCGACGAAGGCGAGGTAGCGGTCGAGCGCGCGGGACAGGCGCGGCAGCAGGGGACCCTCGTGCGGTTCGTCGAAGCAGGTGCGCAGTTCGTCGGCGGCGGACATCAGGGCCGCCTCGTACAACTGCTGCTTGCCGCCCGGGAAGTACCGGTAGACCAGCGGCCGGGACACGCCGGCCGCCTCCGCCACGTCGTCCAGGGACACGTCCTCGGGGGCGCGGTGGGCGAAGAGGGACAGTGCGGCCTCGAGCAGCTGGCTGCGGCGTTCCTCGACGCTCAGGCGCCGGTAGGCGGGGGTGGGGGCCTGCGGGCTCATGCCCGCAGCGTAACCGTCCGCCGTCGGCGGGTGCTCAGGCCAGCAGTCCGGACGACCGCCACAGGCGCCGTCCGGCGCCGCGCAGCACACCGATGTCGTCCAGGAAGTCCGTCAGCCGCTTCGCGCCCTGCTGCATCACCTCCCGGCGGTGGCCGCTCGCCCTGACCTGGGCCACGGCCGCCCGCTTGTCCAGGCCGACGTTGGTGTACACCTCCGGGTTGACGAAGGCGACCGAGAAGACGCGGGCGAACTCGCCGGAGGTGAGCCGGGTGAACTCCTGCGACCACTTCGGCGCGGTCAGCATCTGGCGCCGCAGCTCCTCACGGGCGTACCGCACGTGCCGCGCCTCCTCCACGACGTGGATCCGCGTGACGCCCCTGATCAGCGGCTGGACCCGCTCGTCCGGGAAGGTCAGGCGCTGCATCCAGTCCAGGACCTCCTCACCGAGCAGGGTCGCGGTGAAGGAGCCCGGGGTGGTGGAGATCGTCTTGAACAGCCGGCCGAGGTTCTGGTGCACCCGGCTCACCGGGTACCACGGGGTGCCGCCGCGGGTGATCACCCGGGCGAACATCTTGGAGTGCCGGCACTCGTCCTCGATCTCGGTGAGGGCGTAGCGCACGTGCGCGCTCGTGGCGGCCTTGTCGTAGATGTGCCGCACCAGCAGCTGCATCAGGATCAGCTCGAACCAGATGCCGAGCGAGGCGAGCGCGGCGGCCTCGTGCTGCGAGAGCAGGATGCGCTGCTCCTCGCTCATCCGCCGCCACATGGGCGTGTCGTACAGCGACACCAGTTCCGGGGGCCAGAACCACTTGCCGTCCTCGAAGGGCGCGTCCCAGTCCAGCTCCTCGTCCGGGTCGAAGGAGTGCCTGGCGGACGATTCGAGCAGCCGCTGGGCCACCTGTTCCCGGTCCTTGAGCAGGCCGAGCGCGTCGCGCAGCCCGGCGAGCGCGTCGGCTTCCGGCAGGGTCGTCATGGTGGTTCCACCTCATGGGCTCGCGGGTCACCGGAGGGTCGTTCCACTTATGAGACTGCCTGTCAGCAAGGTCGTCAATCCCCCGCGCACGAGTTGTCGACGACCGGCGTCCACCGCGCGGAGTGCGTCAAGGCCGCGCCCTCCCGGCACCCCATGGAACGGCCGCCCCGGGTTCGCCCTGGGTACGCTGACGGTGCCGGTCAGACTGCAGCACATGGGAGCGATCATGAGCGCCGCACGCGACTACGGGCTGGACGACGACTACGAGTGGCCTCGTCCGCCGGTGGGTGGCTGGACGGCGGACGACCTGGACGAGCTTCCCAACCTGCCTCCGCACACGGAGCTGATCGACGGGAGCCTCGTCTTCGTGAGTCCGCAGACCAACTTCCACTCGCGCGTCATCCGGCTTCTGGACAATGCCCTGCTGGCGCACGTGCCGGACGGGCTCGACGTCCAGCGTGAGATGACCATCAAGCTCGACCGGCGCAACCGTCCCGAGCCCGACGTCCTGGTGTTCAAGGCGGACGCCGATACCGGCCCGGGGCAGACCTGGTACCGGCCGGAGGACGTCGTGATCGTCGTGGAGGTCGTGTCCAAGGACTCCGAGGAACGGGACCGCGAGGTCAAGCCCCGCAAGTACGCGGCCGCGGGCATCGCGCACTACTGGCGCGTCGAGCAGAACGACGGACTCCCCGTGGTCTACGTCTACGAACTGGACCCGATGACCAAGTCGTACGTGCCGATGGGGATCTTCCACAACCGGCTCAAGCTCACCGTCCCCTTCCCCGTCGACATCGACCTCACCGCCGTCGAGCGCCGCCGTTAGGCCGAGCAGCCCAGCCCTTCGGGCACCTCGCCGGTCAACGGCTGCGCAGCGCCCGGCGGGAAGGACGTCCGCAGGGTGAAGGCGTACGGCGTCGGGCCGTTGGCGCGCAGGTGGAGGATGCGGGCCTCGGCCTCCGCGACCGTCGGGCGGTGACCGGACGGCACCCACCGCAGGAGTCGTCGAAGACGGCGATGTCCGTCGCGTCGCCCCCTTCGCCCTCCAGGCGCCGGACGGAACCGTCGGCGGCGTCGGCGTCCGTGTTTCACCGGGTCGCGGTCGCCTACGACTTCAGCACCGCCTCCATGACCGCCCGCGCGATCGGGGCCGCCGTGCCGCCGCCGCTGATCTCGCGCCGGTTCGCCGCCGCGTCCTCGACCACCACCGCCACCGCCACCTTCGGCTCCATGTCCTCCTCGTGCTGCGCCCAGGAGATGAACCAGGCGTACGGCGTCCCGGAGTTGCCCAGACCGTGCTGGGCGGTGCCCGTCTTCCCGCCGACCACGGCACCGGGGATCGCGGCCTTCGTGCCGGTGCCGTCCTCCACCACGCCGCGCATCAGCTCCCGCAGCCGCATCGCCGTCGCCGGGTGCATCGCCCGCCGCACCGGACGGGACCCGGCCGCGGAGACCGTGCCGCCGCCCGCCCGCGTGGTCCGCTCCACCAGGTACGGCTCCCGCACCTGCCCGCCGCCCGCCACCGCCGCCGCGACCATCGCCATCTGCAACGGCGTGGCCCGCGTGTTGTACTGCCCGATCGACGACAGCGCGAGCTGCGCCCGGTCCACCGAGGTGTCGAAGGTGCTGCGGGCCACGGGGAAGGGGATGCGCAGGTCACCGCGGTTGAAGCCGAAGTTCTCCGCCGTGGCCCGCATCCGCGCCACGCCCGTGGTCACGCCCAGCCGGGCGAAGACCGTGTTGCAGGAATGGATGAACGCCTCCCGCAGCGAGGCGTCCGCGCAGCCCCGGGACCCGTTGGTCAGCCGCGTCGTCGTCCCGGGCAGGGTGTACGGGTCGGGCGAGTCGGTCGGCTCGTCGAGATCGCCCACCGTGCCCGCGTCCAGCGCCGCCGCCGCGGTGACCACCTTGAACGTCGAACCCGGCGGATACGTCCGCTGCACCGCCCGGTTCAGCATCGGCCGGTCCGGGTCGGCGTTCAGCCCGGCCCAGGCCTCCCGCGCCGTCCGCCCGTTGCCGGACAGCAGCCCGGGGTCGTACGACGGGACCGACACCAGCGCCAGGATCCGGCCGGTCGACGGCTCCACCGCCGCCACCGCGCCCTTGCGTGAACGCAGCCCTTCGTACGCCGCGCGCTGCGCCGCCGGGTCGATGGTCGTCATCACCTTGCCGCCCGCGTTGCGGGAGCGCGTGAACTCGTTCCACAGCGGCAGCGGCGCGAGCACCGGGGCGGTGCCGGAGAGCAGGTCGTCCTCCGTGTGCTCCAGCAGCGTGGTGCCGTACTCCTGCGAGGCGAAGCCGGTCACCGGCGCGTACAACGGGCCGTCCAGGTAGGTCCGTTCGTAGCGCAGGTGCTCGCGTGTGTCCCGCGAACCGGTGACGGGCCGGCCGCCGACGAGGATGTCGCCGCGCGGCTGCTGGTAGCGGGCGATGGCGTCGCGGCGGTTGGCCGGGCTGGACTCGTAGGCGTCGGCCCGCAGCACCTGGACGCGGGCCGCGTTGACCAGCAGGGCGACCAGCAGCAGGGCGCAGAACAGGCCGGCGTGCCGGATGTGCCGGGTCACCGCACGGCTCCCGCGTCGCCCTGCCGCCGGGCGCAGTCGCTCAGCCGGACCAGCAGCGCCACGATCGCCCAGTTGGTCACCACCGACGAGCCGCCCTGCGCCAGGAACGGCATCGCCATCCCGGTGAGCGGGATCAGCCCGGTCACACCGCCCGCGATGACGAACACCTGGAGCGCCACCAGCGAGGCGAGGCCCACGGCGAGCAGCCGGCCGAACGGGTCGCGCAGGGCGAGGCCCGCACGGTAGCCGCGTTCCACCAGCAGCCCGTAGAGCAGGATGATCGCGGACAGTCCGGCCAGGCCCAGCTCCTCACCGGCCGTCGCCAGGATGAAGTCGGACTTCACCGCGAAGCCGATCAGCACGGAGTGCCCGAGCCCGAGTCCGGTGCCGAGGACGCCGCCCTCGGCGAAGGCGAACAGGGACTGGGCGAGCTGGTTCGGGCCCTCGCCCGCCTCGACGGAGGCGAACGGGTGCAGCCAGGTCTCGATCCTGCCGTGCACATGGGGTTCCAGCCGGCCCACGGCCACCGCTCCCAGCGAGGCCAGCAGCAGTCCGAGGGTGATCCAGCCGGTGCGGCCGGTGGCGACGTACAGCATGACCACGAACAGGCCGAAGAACAGCAGCGAGGTGCCGAGGTCCCGCTCCAGGACCAGGACGCCCACGCTGACCAGCCAGACGGCGACGATCGGGCCGAGCACCCGGCCGGTGGGCAGGTGCAGCCACCGGTCGCGGCGACCGGCGTAGGCCAGGGCGCCCCGGTTCGCGGCGAGGTACGCGGCGAAGAACACGGCCAGCAGCACCTTCGCGAACTCGCCGGGCTGGATGGAGAACCCGGCGACGCGGATCCAGATCCGGGCGCCGTTCACCGCCGGGAACAGGATGGGGACGGTCAGCAGGACGAGCGCGGCGGTGACGCAGAGGTAGGTGTAGCGCTGCAGCACCCGGTGGTCGCGCAGCACCAGGACGACCCCGATGAACAGCGCCACGCCCAGGGTCGACCAGACCAGTTGGGCCGGGGCGGCCGGATCGCCGGGCGCCTCCAGGTCGAGCCGGTAGATCAGCACCAGGCCGAGGCCGTTGAGCAGCACCCCGATCGGCAGCGGCAGCGGGTCGGCGTGCGGGGCGCGCCAGCGCACCGCGAGATGCGCCATCAGGGCGAGCACACCGAGCCCGGCGCCGTAACCGGCGGCGCCGGGCGGGACGGTGCCGTTCCTGGCGAGGCCGACGGCGCAGTAGCCGTACACCGACAGCAGCACGGCCAGGACGATCAGGGCGAGTTCGACGCCACGGCGCCGGGGGAGACGGACGGTGGGCGCGGGCGGATCAGCCGTCGCCAGGGTGATACCGGCCTTACTCATGTCCGGAACTTACCCACATGGACCGCCTTGCGGGCTTCGGTGGTCAGCACCAGCGTGGCGCGGGACCGATGTTGTCGATGTACCGGGCCGGACCCCAGGCCCAGGTGCCGTCCGTGAGGAGGTACCAGAGCGGGTTGCCGTCCACCTTGTCGCCGGGGACCTTGCAGAAGATCGAGACGATGTCGCCCTTGTGGGCGTACCGGATGACCTGCGAACCGCGGGTCGGGGCGCTGCGCAGGGCCAGCCGCTGCGCCGTCACGACGCCCTTGTAGTCGCCCTGGTCGCCGTTGCCGCCGGTGTTCTGGTGGTTGCCGTCGCCGCCCATGCCGCCGACGCCACCGGTGTTCTGGTGGTTGCCGTCGCCGCCCATGCCGCCGACGCCGCCGGTGTTCTGGTTCGCGTCGCCCATGCCGCCGGTGTTCTGGTTCGCGTCGCCCGTGCCGCCGGTGTTCTGCTGGTTCCAGTGGTCGTTGCCGCCCTGCTGGGCGGAGCCGTTGTCGTTGCCGTTCCCGGACTGCTGGCTCCAGTTCCCCTGGTCGCCCTCGGCGGGGTCGTCGGCGGCGACGGCGGGCGTGACGGCGGTGGCGATCGCGAGGGCCCCGGCGGCGAGCGCTATGGGCAGACGGCGGGTGAGCGGGGGACGCGGGGACATGGCAGTACCTCCATGTAGGGGGAGAAAACGGGTCGAAGGTGACCTGTCGCCACACTAGGAGCGTCTCCCCGACCCTCGCCCGCCCTGCTGCGCCATCGGGGACGGCGCTGCGCCCTCCGGGTCACTGCGGGGCGCGGCCGGCTACTCCGTCAGGTCCTCCAGCAGGCGCGCCGTGGTCAGCCCCGCCCGCAGGTAGTCGACGAACAGGTCGTTGTGCAGGGCCCAGGAGGAGCGGCGGGCGCGGATCAGCCGGATCGCCGCCTCCGCCGTACCGCCCTGGCGCACCAGCGCGTGCGCGACCACCAGGCCCGACCGGTTGTACCCGTGGTAACAGCGCACGAGGACCGTACGGCCGCCGTCCAGCGCCTCGCACGCCGCCTCGGCCAGCCGGATCACGCCCGCGAGCTGCGTCCCGTCCAGCGGCCCGTCGGGGATCGGCCACACATGGTGCTCGACCCCGGGATCCGGCCCGTACCCGGGCAGCCGCAACAGCGTCTGCACAAGATCGAACTGCCGGTCGACGACGGCGGACTCCAGCCGTCCGGACAGGGCCCGGTACTGGTGCCCGCCCATCCACAGACCCGGCACGATCTCGTCCCACGGACTGTCCGGAGCCGGCACGTCGGGTTGATTTCCGCGGGTACGCAACGGCGCCTCCCCACCCTCACCGCCCAACTGCTCTCCAAGGTAACCGGCTTCTTGCCCCCGGAGCACCCGCCTGTTCCCATGGAGATGGGGTGATGGTGCATGGAACAACCGCGCGTCATACCGACCTGGCGGCACGGCCGCGAAAGGCTCTACGTCTGCCTCCCGGACGGCAGGAACCTCGCCTGGTACGACCGTGAGACGGCCCGGGTGAACCTGCTCTCCCAGGACCACGAGGAGAGCGTCCTCGACGCGCTGGGCCCCTTCCTCACCGGCCCGGTCTCGGTCGGCCCGCCCCCGCTGCCCACCCCCGCCGAGCTGGCCAGGCTCGCCCTGCACCCCGACGACGACCTCGCACCCAACCGCCCCGGCGAAACCCTGCTGATCGCCCTCGACCGCGACCCCGGCCCGGCCCACCGGCTGCGCCCGGACCCGCGTCGCAGGGCGCTGGCCGCGGAGCGGGCCGTGGGCGGGGCCCTGGACCGCATGGACGGCGCCGGCTGGCACACCCTGCACTCGGTGCCGCTCCCCGGCGGCGACCGCGTCCACCACCTGCTGATCGGCCCCGGCGGCCTGTACGCGGTCCACGCCCTGTACGCGCACAGGCGCCGGGTGACGGTCGCCGACCCCGTCGTCGCGCTCGGCCGGCAGGAACCGCGCCCCCTGCTGCGCCGCGTCCGGTCCGACGCCCACCGCGCCTCCCACGCCCTGACGGCCGAGGTGCACCCGGTGCTCGTCCTGGTCGAACCCGCCCAGGTGTCCGTCCCGGCCCCGCCCCGCGAGGTGCGGGTGGTGACCGACGACGCGCTGGGGGACCTGACCCGCTTCGGCGGCGTCCTCAAACCGGCCGACGTGGAGGCGCTGCACGCGATCGCCCGCGACCGGAACACGTGGGCCCGGTTGTGACCGGCTGGGTCCGGCCGGGAGTGGCTCGGGGTAGAGGGCACGCGCGGGCCTGGTTGTGACCGGGTGGCCCGGGGTGGCTTAGGCAGTGGGGTCGCGTGGGGTCTGGTTGTGGCCGGTTGGCTCGGGGTGGTTCGGGTGGGCGGCGGGGGGGTGTGGGGCCTGGTTGTGGCCTGCTGGGCCCGGCCGGGGGTGGCTCAGGGCAGTGGGGTCGCGTGGGGTCTGGTTGTGGCCGGTTGGCTCGGGGTGGTTCGGGGGGCGGCGGGGCGGTGTGGGGCCTGGTTGTGACTGGCTGGGCCCGGCCGGGAGTGGCAGGGCAGAGGGCCCGCGTGCGCACGGCTGTGACCGGCCGGGTCGGCCGTCGAGGTGTCTGGGTCGGCGGAGAAGGCGCCGCTCAGGGCAGCGGGCCCGCGTGTGCCGGGTCGAGCAGGGGTGCCAGCAGGTCGCCGTAGTCCTGGAGCCGCGGGGCGATGTCGCCGGCCCGCAGGGCCAGGCGGTCCGGGGCCCGGCAGTCCGCCACCTCCTCCCAGGTCACCGGCGCCGACACCAGCGGTTCGGCCCGTGCGCGCAGGGTGTAGGGGGTGGCCGTGGTCTTGCGGGCCGCGTTCTGGCTCCAGTCGACGAACACCTTCCCGGGGCGCAGGCTCCGCGTCATCCGGTGCAGCACCAGCCGCGGCATGGCCTTCTCCGCCTCCACGGCGAGCCCCTTGGCGTACTCCGACACCCGATCGGAGGAAGCACCCCGCACCGCGGCCAGCAGATGCAGCCCCTTCGACCCGGACGTCTTGGCGTACGCCTCGATCCCGTCCGCCGCCAGCCGCTCCCGCAGCCACAGCGCGACCTCGCAGCAGTGCACGATCGTGGCGGGCGCCCCGGGGTCCAGGTCGAACACGATCCGGTCGGCCTGCTCCGGGTCCCCGATCAGCCACTGGTGGGTGTGGAACTCGGCGACGAGGTTCGCCGCCCACATCAGGCTCGGCAAGTCCTGCACCAGCACCATCCGGGCCGGTCCCTCGCTCCGCGGCACCTCGGCGGTGGTGACCCAGTCGGGCGTGCCCGGCGGCACGTTCTTGGTGAAGAACACCTGGCCGTCGGGCCCGTCCGGATACCGCAGGAAGGACACCGGACGCTCCCGCAGATGGGGCAGCAGCACGTCGGCGACGGTCGCGTAGTAGTGCAGTACCTCCGCCTTGGTGAACCCGGTGGCGGGATACAGCACCTTCTCCAGATTGCTGAGCGCGAGCCGTCGCCCCTCCACCTCAGTGATAGGCGCCATACGATGAGAATCCCACGTAAAGCATGACAAATGCTCCGACACTGATCGGCAGACGACCGGAAAGGTGCTGCACGTGAGATCCATTTGGAACGGCGCGATCTCGTTCGGCCTGGTCAGCATCCCGATCAAGCTGGTGAACGCCACCGAGAGCCACGCGATCTCGTTCCGCCAGATCCACACGGAGGACGGCGGCCGGATCCGCTACCGCAAGTTCTGCGAACTGGAGGACCGCGAGGTCAGCGGCCAGGAGATCGGCAAGGGCTACGAGGACGCGGACGGCACGATCATCCCGATCACCGACGAGGACCTGGCCCGGCTCCCGATCCCCACCGCCAAGACGATCGAGATCGTCGCCTTCGTCCCCGGCGACCGGATCGACCCGCTCCAGATGGACGCGGCGTACTACCTGGCGGCGGGCGGGGCGCCGGCCGCCAAGCCGTACACGCTGCTGCGCGAGGCGCTCAAGCGCAGCAACAAGGTGGCCATCGCGAAGTTCGCGCTGCGCGGCCGGGAGCGGCTCGGCATGCTCCGGGTGGTCGGCGACGCCATCGCCATGCACGGCCTGCTCTGGCCGGACGAGGTGCGCGCCCCGGAGGGTGTCGCGCCCGACACCGGCGTCACCGTCCGGGACAAGGAACTCGACCTCGCGGACGCCCTGATGGACACCCTCGGCGAGGTCGACCTGGACGACCTGCACGACGAGTACCGCGAGGCCGTGGAGGAGGTCATCGCCGCCAAGGCGGCCGGCGAGGCCCCGCCGGAGGCCCCCGCCCCGGAACGCGGCGGCAAGGTCCTCGACCTGATGGCCGCCCTGGAGAACAGCGTCCGCGCGGCCCGCGAGTCCCGCGGCGAGCAACCGGCGAAGGAGGCCGAGGTCAAGCCGCTGCCGCAGCGCGGGAGCCGTGCCACGCCCAAGGAGACCGGCGGCAAGAAGTCGACGTCGGCGGCGAAGAAGACGGCGGCGAAGAAGACCGCGTCCTCCGCGAAGAAGTCGACGGCGAAGTCCGGCCGGGCCGGGACGGGGGAGGGGACCGGGAAGTCCTCGGCGAAGAAGACCCCCGCGAAGAAGACCGCGGCCAAGAAGACCGGCTCCCGCAAGCGCTCCGCCTGACGCCGCCCCGGCCGCCCCGGACCGGCTCCGGCCGGCACTCCGCGTGCCGCCGCCCCGGACCGGTTCCGGCCGGCACTCCGCGTGGCCCCGCCCCGGACCGGTTCCCGAGAACGCTAGGCCTGAGCCGCCTGGACGGTCCGAACGTGTCGCGCAAGCGCTCGGCCTGAGCTGCCCCGGACGGACCGAACCGGTTCGCGCAAGCGCTCCGCCTGATGCTGCCCGGACGGCCCGGACCGGCCACGCCAGGGTTTCCGCCTGACGCTGCCCCGGTCGCCCCGGTCGCCCCGGCCGCCCGGCCGCCCCGGGTCGGCACGCCAAGGTCTCCGTCGGACCCCGCCCCGGACAGGCCGGACCCCGCCCGGACCGCCCCGGACAGGCCGGACCCCGACCGGACCGCCCCGGACAGGCCGGACCCGGCCCGGACCGCCCCGGACAGGCCGGACCCGGCCCGGACCGCCCCGGACAGGCCGGACCCCGACCCGGACCGGCCCGAACAGGCCGGACCCCCCGAGACCCGGACGGCCCGGACCGGCCGGACCCCGACCGAACAGGCCATGCCCGGTCCGGCGCCCTTACGCCACCCGGCGCAGTGCCAGCACCGCGTTGTGGCCGCCGAAGCCGAAGGAGTTGCTCAGCACCAGGTCGCCGACGGGCGGCAGGGGCCGCGGCGCGCCGCGTACGACGTCCAGGTCGATCGCGTCGTCGACCTCCGCGCAGCCGACCGTGGGCGGCACCAGCCCGTGGTGCAGCGTGAGCACCGCGGCCACGGCCTCGACGCCGCCCGCGGCACCCTGGAGGTGCCCGAGGTGGCCCTTGAGCGCGGTGACCGGCACGTCCCGCCGGCCGAGCACGCCGCGCAGGGCCCGCGCCTCGGCGAGGTCGCCGTCGACGGTGGCGGTGGCGTGCGCGTTGACGTGGACGACGTCCGCGACCTGCCCGCCCGCGTCCCGCACGGCCCGGCGCAGTGCCAGCGCGATGCCGTCGCCGGAGGGGTCGGGCGCCGCGACGTGGTGGGCGTCGGCGGACAGCCCCCAGCCGGCGGCCTCGCAGTAGATACGCGCGCCGCGGGCCCGCGCGTGCTCCTCGGACTCCAGCACGAGCACGCCCGCGCCCTCCCCGTTGACGAACCCGTCGCGGCCCTTGGCGAAGGGGTGCGACGGCGAGCCCGTCGCGGGGTCGCCCTCGGCCAGTGCCCGCATCGCGGCGAACGACGCCATGATGGCCGGAGTGACGACCGCCTCGGCGCCGCCGGCGAGCGCCACGTCGACGCGCCCGTACCGGATGCGGTCGACGGCCTGGCCGATCGCCTCGGTGCCGGAGGCGCAGGCGCTGGTGACGGTGCGTGCCTCTCCGGTGATGTGCAGGTCGAGCGAGACCTGGGAGGCCGCCTGCGAGGGCACGGTCATGGGCGTGGTGAGCGGCGAGACACCGCGCGGCCCCTTCTCCCGCAGCCTGCGGTCGCCGCCGACGAGCACGGACGCGTCACCGAGGATGGCGCCGAGGCTCACGCCGACCCGCTCCGGGTCGAGCCCGCTGCCGCGTGTGCCGCCCTCGGCGTAGCCGGCGTCGGCCCACGCCTCGCGCGCCGCCAGCACCGCGAACTGCGCGGCCCGGTTCATCCGCCGCGCCGCCTGGCGGGGCAGCAGTTCCGCCGGGTCCACCGGCACGGTGCCGGCGATCCGCACCGGCAGCCCGTCGAACTCCTCGTCCGTCAACTCCCGTATGCCGTGCCGTCCTTCCAGCAGCCCCTGCCACAACTCGCCCGTGCCGACGCCGAGCGGGGTGACGGCACCGAGCCCGGTGACGACGACCCGCCGCGCCCCGGCCGCCTCCGCCGCACGCACGGGACGCGGCTCGTGCGCGACGATGTCGCCCTCCCGGTCGGCCTCGACGGCCCACCGGCGCACCTCGGTGTCGGTGACGGCGTCTCCCGGCTCGTCGGAGTCCAGGTGCCAGGAGCCCCAGCGGCGCACGTACGTCACCTCGGTGGCCGTCGGGTCGACGGCGCGCAGACGGTGCAGCCGGTCCCCGTCCCGGAACTCCACTCCGTCCAGGGCGGGTGAGCTCACCCGCGGGACCGCGGCGACGTCCAGCCGGCGCCCGGCGACCGTGACCCGCTGCTCGCGGCGCAGCGTCTCCTCGCGGTCCACGCCGCCCAGCGGCGGCCGCAGGGTGAACCGGATCACCTCCGGCGCCTCGGGCAGCGTGTGGGTCACGACGTACCAGCGGTGCCGCGTCGCGTCCTCGCGCGTCAGGGCGAGCAGGTCGCCGGGGACGACTTCGGCGGCGGTAACCCGGTACGGGCGTATGGGCACTTCGGGCGTCTCGGGGGAGTGGGTCATGGCGCGTGCATGCTCTCTTTGATCCGAACTGTCGTACTGGGGCTGTTACGAGTGTTCTGTACGAAGTGCGAACGGACCATCGTTGAATAGCGAACATGCCCGATTTGCCACGTTCTACCATGTGAGTGACCCGAGACACACCCGCCAACTCGCTTTCTCCATAGGCAAGTTGACCGAAGGCGCGTGGCGTGTGGAAAACGTCACGGCCCGCTCGCCGCCTCCCACACCTCACCCGCCAGCTGTTCCGCGTACCCGGTCGGCGACGGCTCGTCCGGCAGGTGCGCGGGCACCGTGGTGCCCTTCTTCGGGCCGGGCCGGTCGGCGAACAGCGCCACGGTCACGGCGAGTCGGGAGTCGTAGCCCACGGACCACACCGTGCGCCGGGCGACGCCTCCGCCCGCCCCGGCCGTGAAGAAGGCTCCCGGCCCGCCGTCCCCGCCGTCGCCGCCGGCCCCGGCGGCGACGTACGGGCCGGTGCCCGACCACCCGGCGGAACGCTCGTGCGCCCGGGACGTCACCACGAAGGCGCCCTTCTCGTCCAGCACCCGCCGCGTTCCGGGGCGCGCGGTGTGGACCGACCGGCCCTCGCGCGTGATCCGGGCCACAGTGCGGGGAGCCGCGTGCACGCCGTCCGCCGCCACCGCCGCGTACGCCGAGGCCAGCCGCAGCGGTGTGGGCGCCGTCGAGCCGTGCAGCCCGCGCAGCGGACCGTCGAGCCGCACCCCCTCGAACGGGTCCAGCACCGAGCCGGCCTCCACCGCACCGCTGACCGCGTCGTTGAACGGCTGCCGCGCGTAGTCCGCCCCGCCGTACAGCACCCGCACCGCCCCGTCACCGGGCTCGATCCCCACCACCGCCGTGTGCGTCCGCACCGCACCGCCGCCGGATTCCTCCGCGTGGTTCTCCACCGCCTCGGCGGTCGCGTCCTGCAGCGCCAGGTCGAAGGTGGTGTGCACGGTGTAGCCGCCGCGCGCCAGCTGGTCCTCGGTGATGCCGAGCCGGCCCGCCGCCTCCTTCGCGGCCACGTCGATCAGATACTGCCGCTGCCCCTCCGTCTCGCCCGGCGGATAGAACCGGAACGCCGGGAAACGGGCCTGCCGGCGCTGCGCTTCCGTGATGCCGCCGCCCGCCTCCATCGCGTCGAGCACCCACTCCCAGCGGTGCCGCAGCTTCGCCGTCACCTCCGGGTCGGAGCCCGCCTTCTCGTAGTACGAGGGGATGTTGACGATCGCCGCCAGGGCCGCGCCCTGGGAGACGGTGAGGTCCTGCGGCGCCACGTCGAAGTAGTTCCGCGCGGCGGCCTGGACACCGGCGGCGCCCCGGCCGAAGTACACCGTGTTGAGGTAGCCCTCCAGGATCTCGTCCTTGCCGCGCGTCCGGTCGAGTTTGATCGCGATCAGCGCCTCGCGCGCCTTGCGCGTCAGCGACCGTTCCGGGCTCAGCAGCGCGTTCTTCACGTACTGCTGCGTGATGGTGGAACCGCCCTGCGGGGCGCCGCCGGACACGGTGGCCCACACCGCGCGGGCGACGGCGCGCGGCGACACCCCGGAGTCGGTGCGGAACGACCGGTTCTCCGCCGCGATCACCGCGTCCTGGACGTGCCGGGGCACCTGCGACAAGGGCACCTCCTGCCGGTCGACCGGCCCGCGCCGGCCCAGGTAGGAGCCGTCGGCGTCGACGAAGACCGTGCTCTGCACCACCGTCTCGGGGTGCGGCTCGGGGATGCCGGTCAGCCGGTACGCCACGACGGCCGCACCGCAGACGGCCGCCAGCAGGACGGCGAACGTGACGAGCAGCCGCCGCAGCCACCGTCCGCGTCCGCGGCGCAGACGGATGCGCAGGGGCACTCGGGGGCGGTCCGGGGACCTGCGCAGCAGCCGGCCGACGGCCTCGGGCCGCCTCACGAACGCCACGCACCGACGGGCACCGGCCGGGCGACCGCCGGTCCGGCGTCCGAGCGGACCAGGACGTCACCGGCCGCGTCGTACACCGTGACCGCAGGGGCGGCACCGGGAAGGACGGCGTCCACGGCGGGCTCGGCACGTTCCGTGGGGAAGCCAGGGCGTCCCGTAGGGAAGACCGGGTGGCGTTCGAAGCGCGGGTCCGGTTGTCCCGTACGAGAGTCTGGTTGTCCCGTGCGTGAGTCCGGGTGTCCCGTACGGGAGTCCGTACGTCCCGTCCCGGAGTCCGGGTGCCCCGTGCGTGAGGCCGTACGTCCCGTACCGGAGTCCGGGTGTCCCGTGCGGGAGTCCGTCGGGGGTGTCCTCACGTACCACACGCCCCATCCCGGACTGCCCGCCAGCGTCAGCACGTTCGCGGTGACGGTCCGCCCGTCGAGCCGGACCTCGACGCGCGCCGGCTCGCCGCGCAGGCCGTGGTACACGCCGGTCCGGAAGTACGAGCCGTCGGACAGTTCCTCGCCCAGTACGGAGACACCCGGCCGCGTACGGTCCAGGTTGCCGTCGCGCACCGGGCGGAACCGGCCGGGCCCCTGCGGGGACGACCAGTGCGGGCCGTCCGGGGTCAGCCAGATCTCCACGCCCTCAGCGGCCTGCACCCGCTCACCCGGGGCGACGAGCCGCATCGGGCCGGGCTCCGGCAGGTCGGGAACCTCAGCGGCGCCGGTGGCCCCACCGCCCGTGAGGGAGCCGAGGGCGAGCGCCGCCGGAGGCGCCAGCAGCAGGGCGCACCCGGCGGCGGCCACGCCCGCCCGCCGCCGGCGCCGCAGCGCGCCGTCGCGCCGGATGCCGTCGAGCGGAACGGGCGGCGGCACCGTACCGGCGAGCAGCGCGGCGAACCCGGCCCGCCGCTCCTCGGCCCCGGCCTCCTTCTCCGCGCGCCGGACCCACGCGCGCACCGCCCCCACCGAACACCCGAGCACCTGCGCGATCTCGGTCTCCGTCAGCCCCTCACCGTGCCGCAGCACCAGCACGGCCCGCCGCCGGCCGCCCGGGCGGCGCCTGCGCAGGAACCCGCGCACCAGACACCGCCGTACGTGGAAGTCCACGTCGTCGCGCGGGATCCGCCGCCACCGCGCGCACACCCGCACCAGCGTGCGCCGCGCCAACTCCTCGGCCGCGTCCGCGTCCTCGGTGAGCCACAGGGCGACCGCGACCAGCCGTGGCCACGCCGCACGCGCATGATCCGCGAAGTCGTCGCCGGCGTCCGGCCATTGGGGCGACGGCCCGGAGGCGAAAGGCACGTACGTCACCTCCTCGACGGCCGGGACGTGGCGCCGCGCGCCCACCCGCACGACGGGTCGATGGATCCCGGCACCCGTGTTCATCGTCTTCCTCCAGGGATGTGCTTCGATGTGCGCGACCTGCGAAACCTGTACGCATGGGGGCGACGGCCGGGTTGCAGGGGAAAATCCGAGACTCCGGTGGAGGGCATGACCGAGGACGAGTTCGACGCTTTCTACGCGGCCGCTTTCCCCCGTCTGACCGGGCAGTTGTACGCCTTCACCGGGGACCTCGGCGAGGCCCAGGACGTGGTCCAGGAGGCGTTCGTACGGGCCTGGGACCGGCGCCGGAAACTCCTGGCCGACGAGGCGCCCGAGGCCTGGATACGCACCGTGGCCATGCGGTTGGCGGTGAGCCGCTGGCGGCGCGCCAGACGCTGGCTGGAACTGGTGCGGCGCACCCCGCCGCAGGAGTCGACCCCCGGCCCGGGACCCGAACGCGCCGCCCTGGTCGCCGCGCTGCGCCAACTGCCCGAGGCCCAGCGCATGGCGGTCGTCCTGCACCACCTGTGCGACCTCAGCGTGGAACAGGTAGCCTCCGAGACCGGCGCACCCGTGGGGACGGTCAAGGCCCGGCTGTCCCGCGGACGGGCGGCACTGGCCAGACACCTGGCGGTGGACGAGGCCGAGGCCGAGGAGCCGGCCTGGAGGGAGGGCGGCCGTGTCGGATGAACTCGCCCGAGCATTGCGCGAGTTGGCGGCACAGCACGAGACGCCGCCGCGCCTGGACGCCGCGCGGGTCCGCGACCTCGCCCGGCGCCGCTCCCGCCGCCGCAGGGCGACGGCCGTGCTCGGCACGGCGGTCACGGCGGCCTGCGCACTGGCGGCCCTCGCCTTCACCCTGCACCCCGACGACCCGGGCGGCCGCCGTCAACTGCCGGGCACGGCCTCGGACCGCCCGACCACCGGCACGCCGACCTCGCCTCCCGTTCCGACTCCCGCCCCGGCCGGCGTCCTGGACCTCGGCGGCCACACCCTCACGGTCGGCGACCGCGTGATGCGCGTCGACTCGCACTCCTTCGACCGGTTCCCGCCCGGCAGCCGCATGACGGTGGTCGCCAAGGCCGACCTGCGGCTGCTGCCGCTCGAGGCCGGCGCAGGAGCGGGCGGCCAGGAGGTCAAGGAGATCAAGGTCCCGTACCTGGTGGAGCTGCGCACCTCCGACGGGGAACCGGTCTACGCGGGCGCCCTCGCCTTCGACACCAGGGCCCTCGCCGGCCTCGCCGCCGGGACCGGCTGGGTGGGCATGGACATCCGGGACGCCGAGTGGTTCTACCAGCGGATCCGGGTGGGCGACCGCATCGAGATCACCTCGACGGCCGACCCGGACGCGCAGGCCACGACCGCCGTACCGGACACGGCCGGGACGGCCGCAGCACCGGAGCCCGCCGGGACGGCCGCCGTGCCGGAGCCCGCCGGGACGGCCGCCGTGCCGGAGACCGCCGGAACGGCCGCCGTACCGCAGGCGGCTGGAACGGCCGCCGTGCCGGGAACCGCGACAACGGCCCGGGCCGGTACGGCCGCCGCCCGTACGGAAGCCGCGGAGGCGGACCGAGCACCGTGACCGTCCCGGCGCCGACCGACCGGCGCGCCGGAACCGTCCCCTCACGACGGACAGCCGTACCGGAACGTCACCCCACTGCGGACAGCGGTACCGGAACCGTCACTTCACGACGGACAGCCGTACCGGAACGTCACCCCACTGCGAACAGCCGTACCGGAACAGCCACTTCACGACGGACAGCCGTACGGGAACCGTCACCTCACGGCGGGCGCCCGCACGTACGGCGCGTGGGGAACGCCGCCGGTGCGGGCCCGGTCAGTGGCTGCCGGTGAGTTCGCCGCTGAGCGTGGCGTGCATCCGGGCGCTCGGCTCGTTGAGGCCGACGATCTCCACGCTCTTGCCGCGCTGGGCGTACTTGGTCTCGACGGCGTCCAGCGCGGCGACCGAGGAGGCGTCCCAGATGTGGGCGGCGGACAGGTCCACGACGACCTTGTCGGGGTCGCCGGCGTAGTCGAACCGGCCCACGAGGTCGTTGGAGGAGGCGAAGAACAGCTCACCGGTGACCCGGTAGACGACCGTGCCGCCGTCGGGATCGGTGACGGCGGTCACCTCGGCGAGATGCGCGACGCGCTTGGCGAAGATGACCATCGCGGTCAGCGAACCGACCACCACACCGATGGCCAGGTTGTGGGTGGCGACCACACACACGACGGTGACCACCATGACCGTGATCTCCCCGGCCGGCATCCGCTTCAGCGTCTTCGGCGCGATGGAGTGCCAGTCGAAGGTGGCCACCGACACCATGACCATCACGGCGACCAGCGCGGCCATCGGGATGTCGGAGACGACCGGTCCGAAGGCGATGCACAGCACCATCAGGAACGCGCCCGCCAGGAACGTCGACAGTCGGGTACGGGCCCCGGACACCCGTACGTTGATCATCGTCTGGCCGATCATCGCGCAGCCGCCCATGCCGCCGAAGAAGCCGGTGACGATGTTGGCCACGCCCTGCCCGACGGACTCACGGGTCTTCGAGGAGCGGGTGTCGGTGATGTCGTCGACCAGCTTCGCCGTCATCAGCGACTCCATCAGCCCGACCAGCGCCATGGCCAGCGCGTACGGCGCGACGGTCGTCAGGGTGTCCCAGGTGAACGGCACGTCCGGCAGACCGGGCACCGGCAGCGAGGACGGCAGCGCTCCCTTGTCGCCCACGGTCGGTACGGCGATCCCGGCCGCGACCGTGACGACGGTGAGCACGACGATCGACACCAGCGGCGCCGGGACCACCGTGGTGATCCTCGGGAAGAACACCATCAGCGCCAGACCGGCGGCGAGCAGCGGATAGACGGCCCAGGGCACGTCGGTCAGCTCCGGCACCTGCGCCATGAAGATGAGGATCGCGAGCGCGTTGACGAAGCCGACCATCACGCTGCGCGGCACGAACCGCATCAGCTTCGCCACGCCGAGCGCACCGAGGACGATCTGGAAGACACCGGCGAGGATGACGGCGGCGACGAGGTAGCCGAAGCCGTGCTCGCGGTTGAGCGGGGCGATGACCAGGGCGACCGCGCCGGTGGCCGCGGAGATCATGGCCGGGCGGCCGCCGACGAGCGCGATGGTCACGGCCATCGTGAACGAGGCGAACAGCCCGACCGCCGGATCGACACCGGCGATGATCGAGAAGGAGATCGCCTCGGGGATCAGCGCGAGCGCGACCACGAGACCGCCGAGCACCTCGGTGCGCAGCACCTTCGGATCGGACAGCCAGGACGGACGCCGGGAGCCGCGCAGCCACGCGGCGGGGGACAGTGCGGAGGAGGACAAGACGAAGGAAACCTGTCGTGCTCGGGCGCGTCCGACGGCACGGCGGGCGCGCGGGAAAGGGCAGATCAAGCGGAGCGGGCGAACAAGACGGAGCGGGTGAACAAGACGAAGCGGGCGGAGAGTGACGGGACGGCCGCCGACCGGAAGGCCGGAAGGCCGGAGGACCGGAGGACCGGAGGGACGACCGCGACGCCGGCACGCGAAGTCGCGGGCAGTCAGGGGCAGTCAGGGGCAGTCAGAGGGAAGGCGGCGCGCCGGCGCCTGGCGGAACCGGGTGCGGCCTGGGAGCGAAGGGTCACGGCGGGCAGGAAGCGGCGCGGAGCGTCACGGGCATGCGCACGCTTCCTCTCTCGCGGACTAGTGTCTTCGCCGGGGGCTTCATCGGCCCCGACAGCACAATAACTCTACCCTAACGTTAGGGTAGAGATCGGTGGAGGAAGGTCCCTGGTGAGCAGCGAGCAGCACATGCAGATCGGCGAGGTCGCCGCACGCACCGAACTGTCGCTGCGCACCATCCGGCACTACGAGGAGACGGGCCTCGTCCTCCCGTCCGCTCGTTCCCAGGGCGGCTTCCGCCTCTACACCGAGGCCGACGTGGCCCGTCTGATGGTCATCCGCCGCATGAAACCGCTCGGCTTCACCCTCGACGAGATGCGCGCCCTGCTGGAAGCCACCGACCGCCTCGACGCGGGCGAGGAACTGCCGCCCGCGGAGCGCGAGGAACTGCTGGCCCGCATCCGCGGCTTCGAGGAGACCACCCGGCAGCGCATGGACGACCTGCGCACGCAGCTGTCCCGGGCGGAGGAGTTCGCGTCCACGCTGGCACGACGCCTCACGGACGGACAGCGCTGACCAGCCAGTAACGCCCCACGAGCCGCACACCGCCCCCGTCGCCGCCGTCACCGGCGCCGCCTTCGAAGCCCCGGAACGCCTCCACCGCGGCCCGCCGCGCCCGCTCCTCGGTACCCGCGTCGGCGCCGGCCTCCCGCAGCCAGTGCCGCAACGGCCCCCAGCCGAACAGGAACCCGGCGGCGTCCTCGGCGTCCGCACCCCAGTACTGGATGCCTTCGACCTCCTCGACGGCCACGTCCACGAACCCGGCCTCGGCCAGCACCCGCCGCGGACGACCCGGGTCCGCGAAGGCCTGCGGCCCGGTCCCACCGGCCTGCGAGAAGTCGGGCAGCCGCACATGCTCCCCGACCGCCGCGAACACCGTCGCCTGATCCATGCGGTCGAAACGCTGCGGGCAGACGAACACCAGCCGCCCACCGGACCGCAGCGCCCGCCCGACATTGCCGAACCCGGCCACCGGATCGGCGAAGAACATCACCCCGAACCGGCTGACGGCGACATCGAACGAGCCCTCCCCGAACCCGTACACCTGCGCGTCGCCCTGCACGAACTCGACGTTCCCGAGCCCTTCGGCGGCAGCACTGGCCCGGGCCCGCTCCAGCATCGGGGCGGACAGATCGATGCCCAGCACGTAGGCCGCGTGTGCGGCGGCGAGCCGCGCGATCCGCCCGTTGCCGCACCCGATGTCGAGCACACGGTCTCCGGGCGCCGGCTTCGCCACCCCGAGCAGCGGCCCGTTGGCGCCGTCGTTCAGGGCGTCGAAACGGTCCTGGTGATCGGCCCAGTGCCGCCCCTCGTAACCGTTCCAGGCCGCGGCCTGCCCCGAGTTTCCCGAATCCACCGCACCACTGCCCACGCCATCCGTCATACCGCCATCCTGACGCCCAGGCCCGGACACCGGGTAGAGCCATCCCGGACGGACCTGCCGACCGACACGAGGACGGCCCGGCGCACGGCATGCAGGCGGGCAGAAGGCGCGCAAGGCCTCCGGTGTGGTGGCAACCACCAACGCTGCCGCACCGCACTCGGCGGCCGGCCACCCATCAGCCGCGTGAACAACGCTGCGGGGTCAATACATCTAGGCGGCCTTGGTCCGCGTCGTACGCGCACCACGCCCACCACGCGCACCACGCGCACTACGCGCGCCTGGGGCGTCCACCTGCTCGTCCTCGGACCAGAGGATCTCGTCCTCTCCGAAGTCCGGGGCCTGGAAGGGGTGCGTCGTGGGAGGCGGTGATACCGCAGTGGAACGGTGAGGTTGCCGCTCCGGGGCGGAGAACAGCGACGTCGAGTCGATGAGGGGTCTGCCTTTCGTCACAGGTCCCTGACGGGGCCTGGTGTGCCGTGACCGGGCACAGCGGTTCTACAGCTTGGTCATCTTGGCGTACGGGCTCAGGATCCGCATGCGCGCGGAGCCGAAATCCACGAGCGCCGCGACTCCGTCTTCGATGCCGATCACCCGGCCGAGGCCGTACATGTCGTGTGTGACTTGGTCCCCCATGGCGAAGTGCTTGGGAGCCGGTGCGACCGGGGCCTTGAAAGGGCTGGTGGGCAGATGACGCTTCGGTGCCGCAGGCTTTGTCATGGCTCAGTATGACCCTACGGGAACCCCGCTCGCTGTGGCCGTCGGCACAGATCCGGACGGCAACAACCAGCCCACGTCACTGACCTGGCCTTTCCTGACCCGAAGAGCCGAAACTCGTCCTCAGTTTTCCTTCCCTGCCAGTGACTGCCTGGCGGTCCTGCCGGCGCGCGAGGCAGCCCAGCCGTCCACCAGCGACCTCGGTGTCCTCCAGGTGCGCTCGCTCAGAACGCTGGCTCCACGGTGCCCTCGGCAGGGAGTTGCTGTGCGCGAGTGCCGAAGGGATTGTCGATCACATACCGCCAACGGCCGTCCGTACCCCGCCGGGCGATGTCGGTGGCCGTGCCCTCGACGTGCACGGCCCGTCCCTCCCCGTCCGTCCCGTCGATGACCCAGTCGACGATCAGCAGCGCCACGTCCCCACTGCGGTACACATGCCGCGGCCGGACCGAGATCGGAACCCCGAGCTCCTGCAGGCGGCCGTTCGCGGCGTGCAGGTCCGGGCCGGTCGCCGGCGACCCCGGCTGCGGCACCAGCACCGCCCCGTCCTCGTACACCTGCGCCAACGCGGCGGCGTCACCGCTGTTGAACCGCTCGGCGAACACCGCGGGCACCTCTTCGGGCCGATCGGCCAGACCTCGCATGATCGACAGACGTCCTTCCGGGCCGGGAGAATCGAAGTGCCCCACACGCTAGGAGGCGATCCCGTGACTCACCGAACAGTTGGTCACCCGGCAGGACTCCCCGACGACCCACGCGCACACGTCACCGCCCCCACCCCCGACTGCCCGGTGGAAATCACGCTGGCGGCCCTGCACGGCCGCTGGACGACACTGGTGATCCGCGAACTGCTGCGCGGCGACCGCTCCTACAGCGACCTGCGCGCGGCCCTGCCCAGGTTGTCGGACAAGGTGCTGTCCGACCGCTTGGCGCAGCTCGTCGAGGCCGGAGTCGTCGAGCGCAACCGCCGACCGGGCTGGCCGCCGCGCGTGCGCTACGCACTCACCCCGAACGGCCACCGCCTCGGCCCCGTCCTCCAGGCCCTGTGGGACTGGGGAGCGCACACCTCAACACCAGACACCGGCGCTGAGAGCAGCCGTGCGACCGACCCCGTTCATTGATCGCCAGGACCGAACCGCCTCACCCGCAACAACGTCCCAAGATCCCGCCCACAGCACGGTCCCGCACCTTCACCCACGGACGCCGGAAAAATCCCCCCAAGCCTCTTGACTCGACCCGCAACCTGCCTAACCTGATTAATAAGCCGCAACACCGAAAGAGTCACAAAGTCGATCAGGACGTCTAGTCGGCGGAGTGACCCGGACAGGATGTGGCCCAGGCCCCCGGCAAGCCGGCGCGATACCGGAGTGACAGTGACGACTGAAACTCCAGGACACGTGCAGCACTACCGGGGACTGTTTTTTGCCCCCACACCCCCCGCCCGCCGGCTCCCGGCGCGAAGGCCACGCCATGACCACGAGCCCGCCCGCCTGGTTCCCCACCGCGGGCGGCGTCCAAGATCCTTGCGCGCGTCGTTCACAGACCGCGACATACGGCCACATACGGCCACAGACGGCCGCACCGGACTGCACACGTCTGCACACGTCTGCACATACGCGAAGACCCCGGCCTCAGCGTTTCCGCTGGTGACGGGGTCTTTGGGCACCTCATGCAGGGTGCCCCCGGCAGGATTCGAACCTGCGCACACGGCTCCGGAGGCCATTGCACTGTTCAGGATTCCCGCAGGTCAGGGGGCCACGCGGCGGCTTTGGGTAATTCCCCGTCCACCGATGGTCCACGAGCTTTGGTCGGGCACGATCGCAGATCGTCACCAGCCACCCGTGTCGCTGGCAGGGCCAGCGAAGTGGTGAGCCGAGCATGCTCATCGGCAGGCCTCGGCAATCGATGCTCGTAGCTCGCCGAGACCTGCAGACTTTTCATGACGTTCCAAAGCGGTTGCTTCACACGGAGACGAGAGCGTAGCCAGGAAGTGAGGAATCTTTGGTGGTCCAGGTGATGAGCTTCCCGTCCGTTGCTCCCGAGGCCTGAGGGAGGAAGAGCGTAAAGGCCATGACCACATCGCCGGCAGACAGCTCGTCCTGTACGGCCGCGTCTTTGGGCACCATGGGGTAGAGCAACATGCCGCCGCGTGTAGACCCTGGGTGGTTCGCGATTGGCTGGACGAGGGATCGGTCATCCGGTTGTGACTTGGCTTGGAGCTTTCCGTTGATGACCCGACGACGGTGGATGCTGAGCGGTCCGAAGCCATCAATGGTCACCTGGGCGTCCTGCCCCTTGAGCTGGGGCAGAATGACGTGCCAGTCCGCGATCATGTCGGGCTTTGCTTGGCGAAGGAAGTTTAGGTCGGGGCGGAACGAGTCCTCCTTCGCCCATTGGAGTTGGCTCAGGATCGAGACCAAATCCTCATTGGTCACCTGAGTGCTGAGGACGTTGATGGGGCGGCCGTCCAATTCGAACACCTGCGGGTGGTCAACCGCAGACGAGAGGAGTGGCAAGAATGCCTTGGTGTTCTGCTCCAGCAACGTCTTGTCGGAGATGAGAGGGTAGCCACTGCTCGGCTCCTTCATCGGTGTTCGCCGTTGTTCCACCCGTGCGTTGTACATTTTGTTGGCGGCGGTGGGCTTGATCTTCGGGTGGTGCTGGGCGACGAGCGGCGGGATCTGGCTCGGTGTGATCTGCGGCAAACCGTCGGCCCCAAGCGGAGCGTATTGGCGTAGTTCGTCGCGGAAGAACTCCTCGTCCTGACAGATGTCCTCAAATTCGTCGTACAGCGCTTGGGTGGTGTACAAGCGCACCAGGTCGCGGTAGCCAGCACGGTATCCGAACCAGCGACCCATTTGCATCATGGTGTCGGCCTGCCGGGATCGGCGCAGATAGTAGGAGACGGTCAAACCCTCCACGGTGAAGCCGCGGGCGAGCTTGTTACCTCCGACGAGGACCCTCCAGATGTGCGGTGTTGTCGCGAAGTCAAGCTCTTCTCCCTCGATCTTGTCGCTGTTTACCACAAGGACTGGGTGGCCGGTTTGCCCGATGCGGTTAACCGCGTCGCCGATGAATGGGACGATCTCGTCGAATGTCGACGGCGCTGCGCCACCGTCTGGACGTCTCGTAACCGGAAGGATATCTCTGTCGTAAAGGTCCCGCAGTCGTTCGAAACACGATGCAGAGCGATATCCGGAACGGTCCCACATTTCCTTGATTCTTGCGCGCTGTTCGCGGTGGGCTTCCTTCTGCATCGCTACGTGGTAGAGCATGGTGTGATGGCGGAACGCGCCGAGGTCGAGACTCTCACGGTAGAGCTTGACCGCACCGGTGAGGACGAATGTGTCAAGCGCCTGCTGGAGATCGGAAACCTGCTCGTTTTCGTCTTTGTTCACGATGCGCACGTGCGCCTTCTCGGCGGAGTTGTCCTCGGTGCGCTCGTCGAGAGGGATGTCGAGGTTGAGATCGTGGAAGTCACGCGCGCCCATGTAGCCAGGGCCCGGGGGCAAGGCGATTAGGAAGTTCTTGGGGAAGATGTCCTCGGCGTCGTTCGGGTCGATGAATACGTTGGCGAAAGGAGTGGCCGTGTATCCGACGTACTGCGCCCGGGGTAGCATCTTCAATAGTTCCGCTATGTGACGGTTGATAGCGGAGCGCTTCTTCTTCTCCTCGGCCGTGAGCGGCTTGGGCTTACTGGTGTTGACGGAGGCCTGATCGGACTCGTCGTCGATGATCAGGGTGGGAACCTCTTCGAGACGTGTCGTGATCTTGTTGAGGTCCGCGACGAGTTTCTTGAGGACTGTGCTGTTCTTCTTCACCACCGCCAGGCGTGTGTCTCCGGCGAAGAGATTGGCCGGATGGAAGAAGGGCAGGTGCCGTTCCCGCTTGGGGAAGTCCAGCGCGGAGATGCCGAGTTCCAGGCTCTTGTAGTCGAAAGACTTCTTCGTCAGCCGATAGAGGTCCGAACCGCCCCCGTCCGATGGCCGCACGCCGTGTCGGACGAAACGGTCCCAGTCCGGGTCGTCCCTGACATAGTCCGTGGCGTCCAATGCCGCGTCGTCGTCCGGTTTGACGCCTCTGAGGATGTTCTCCTGGCCGACGAGTTCCATATCCAGGCGGCGTTGCGTCTGTGTCCGTAGCAGGTCCGTGGTTCCGCTGAGGACGATGATCAATCGGTAGCCAGCATCGATGGCCTTGGCGATGACGCCGGTGAAGTTGGCGGTCTTTCCGCTTTGGACGTAGCCCACCACGAGGCCCTTGGCCTGGTAGGCATCGGCTGCGGTCGGATTCGCCAGCCTTTCCACCACGCTATCCGTGGCCTTGTCCAGCGCCGTGATTGCCTTCGGGTCCAAATGGGGGGCGGCCTGAAGGGACTCGGAGTAGTGCTGCCAGTAGAAGTCCCGGCTACGTTTGATGTCCTCTGTGTACCAGGGCGTCCACTCGTCGGCGATGACGATGGGCTCCTCAAGGTTGGCAATGGGGATGAGGTCACCCAGCAGGGCTGCGGTCGCCTCCTCGACGTCGAGCATGCGTAGCACGACCTCGCGGCGCTCGCGTGTGTTGGGGGCGGTGTTTTCCGTCCAGGCAGCGTCCTCAGACTGATGATCAAATGTGGCTAGGCGCAGACTTAGCGCGCGACGCAACTCGTCGTTCGGGTCGGCTGCTGCCAAGTGGGTGCGTAGCTCGGCCTCTTCCACCATTGCGGGACTTTCGGCAATGAAAGCGGCAGCCTGGCGCAGAGGACGGGGACCGGTGCTTTCCATCATCTTCAAGGCGCCGAGGTAGGCATCGGCTAGATTCATACGGTTCCTCCGGAGGCGAGGGCCGATCGTAGGTAGGAGGGAGTGTGGTGACTGTGCGGCACTGCTGAGAGGTCGAGCCGGTAGCGAACCTCGGTGATGGAGGACATATGGACGCCAGAGCTGGCCAAACTCGCTGGAGTGAGGCGAGGAAAGGTCTCGTCGACCAGATAGAGAACCGGTGGGGTTCGGGAGCGGAAGCGCCTTCCGCTGACCTTCGCTGGAGCCTCGCGCCAGCCAGCAGCTGTCAGTCGGCGATCGAAGTCCGCCAAGACGGCGCCGCCCAGCGCCGCTCGTACCTCTGCGACGAGCTCGGCAAGCGTCTTGCCTTCGCCGGGTCCGGCACCGGTGAATTGATGCGAGACCAGCCACAAAGGTTTGTCAACCGTTGGCACGAGCTGGGTGAGGCTAGATATCCAATGTTCGCGGTTCTCCGAGAGAGTGGACTTTACCTCAAGATCGATCTCTCGCAGGCTGAAGTCGTGCTCCTCAGCGACGGGCCCGAGCCATCCCCCCACAGCATCTTCCGACCCGAGGTAGCCGATCAAGCACCTGAGTGTTACTAGTTCGCCGAACAAGCCGACCTCGCGTTCGGGCGAGAGGGCCCCTGGTCCGCGAAGTAGCTTCCCGAGGGAGCGGATGGTCTCCGTGACGGCTGCTGAGACGCTGCGGCCGGCAAGTTGGATCCGGTCTGCCACGAGGCACAAGATCGCGTAGCCTTCGGCGAACTTGTCGGGTTCGTCGACGACTATCTCGATGTGCTGTCTGCCGGCGAGCAACACCGACCGGCACCGAACGTGAGTTAGGCCTGTCTCGATCTTCCCCTCCCGTGAGGCCCGCGGTGCTCGCAGTCCGATCTCCCGGCGACTGGGGTTGATGAAGATGCTCAGTCTCGGGTGGCCCGCAATCGGGTGTTCGAAGGGCACACCGAGGGACAGGGCCTCCGCGAAGTTCTCCGGATCTAGATGGCGGTTGTCACTCACCCACGTCCACCTTCGCCGCCATGCTCAAGATCTCCTGCCACAGCTCGATGTTGTCTCGGTCGCGGACCCCGAGATACTCGCCAGTGAAGGCCTGCTCCATGAGGAGGTACAGAAGAGACTTCAACAGCGAGGCGTCGTTCGAACCACGGCGCCCACTCTTCGCCGGTGGCCTGAAGCGCTCGTTGAGCCACAGCACCCGGTCGGCGCGGTCTACGCGGAAGAAATCGTCCCTGTGCGCGCGATCGAAGCGTGTCCAACGCATCGTGATGGGCGCCTGATGGTCCTGCATCGGTATCTCGTCTCGGATCGCGCGCTTCAGTTGCGGCGCGAAGCCCTTGCCCGGCGGGATCATCGACTTGCGTGCCCGCCGTCGCTTGCGGGACTCCCTGAAGCGCTCCTCGGCGTCCGTCAGATAGTCGGCGAACGTAGCTCCGTCGTCAGCCACTGCGGAGGCGGCCAACGGAGCGAAATCCGGGCCAACTTGGACACGAGACTTCTCCGGATTCATCGCGAGAAGCCCGGGTGGCAGCCCGTCGATGTCGACCTCGACCCGTGCCAGCTGTCGCTCGCGGACCGCGACGCTGACCCCATCCCAGCTGCCGCCTGCTTGAAGGAGCCGGCCACGCCGGTAGAAGAACAGCCCTTGGTGCTTCTCCGCGCCCTTGGCGAGGTTGAACTCAAGGATTCGCGATCGTGGCGGCCAGATATGACACTTGAAAACCACTTGCAAGTCACCGTGCCGGGCGACCAGATTCTTCGGGTAGCCCGCCTTTCCGGTTCTGGCGTAGCCGAAGGGATTAATCGCGTCCACGCGCGAGCGCGGACCCACCAGCTCGTGGTCGACGTCTTCAACGTCCAGAAAGATCTCGATGCGACCCTCCTCGATGACGCGATGCAGGGTCAGCCCCAAGTGGTTGATGATCTCTGTCATCGACCTGGTGATGAATTCCTCAACACGCGTGGGATCGTCCGTGACTGGAAAGCCGAAGACCTCGTCCCAACGCACGATCGTTCCCGTACCGGACCAGGGTATGCCCCAACGGCGGGACAGCTCCGACTTGGCGAAGGCCTCGGCGACGACGTCGCAGTGGAACCCCCGCTTGTTGGGATCGGCTTCCAGGCGCCGGCCTACCGGTGCATGCCCCGCTGCGCATGACAAGACGGTCACGAGCTTTGCGTTGCTGAATGAAGCTGCCTTAAGCCCGATCCCAAAGCTTCCAAGGTCCTTTTCGGAGTACTCTCGACGCCCGCCGAGAGTCATGGCGACGTTGATGCGCGCGGCACTCATGCCCTTGCCGTTGTCAACCACGTACAGCCCGCGGAGTCGGCCGTCTTTGCGGACAAACCGGATCAGTACATGGCTCGCTTCCGCGTCGATCGAGTTGTCGACCAGGTCTGCGAGGGCGGTGTGCAGAGAGTGGTTCCGTCCCAGGCCGTCGAGGGCCCGCCGGTCCGGAGGCAGTTCAACACTGCCGTCCACTGGCACTTCCTCTTGCCAGCGCTGACCCAACGTCACCTGGCCAGGACTACCGAGGGAGTGAGTCACCGAAGGCATGACGTCACCATATCGCCAAACGTGTGCGTCTTGTGAAGATATTCAACAGGCAAGATGCTTGCCAGCGGCTGGCCCCGTGAGGACACGCAGGAGTCGCGGGCCTGGCCGCCGAGTTGGACGCCTCGCTGGAGCGACGCGGTGCGTCGGTCACCACTCCGCGGCTGCCCTGACCCAACTTGCCGGTCGCCGCCAGCACGAGGCGATCGCAGGGCTCCATACCACTGCGCGCCATGCAAGTCAGGCTGACTAGTGCTCTGCAAGGTCGGCGCCCTGGCTGGCCTTGTCCTTGCCGCACTTGACCAACTCAAATAGCTGCAGCCAGGCTGCTGCGGCCGCCGCCGTCATCCTTTATGGCTGAATGCCAACTCGTAACGCATTGTGTCCCGCTCACGGCAACAGGCGTGGGCGGGCTCTCTTCGTCTTGTCACGTCAAGTCGTCAGGGGGGAACGACTCGCCTTCGATGTAGTACTTGCGCGCGCTCTTCGAGCGCAGCTTCTCGGGGTACATCACGACATAGCCCGGCAAGACCGTGATCTGCCAAGGCGACGGCAGTTGGGCGCTCACGAGCTGGAAGAATTCGTCAGCGGTCATCTCCGACGTTGCGAGAGCTATCTCGAAGCCGGCGTAAAACTCGACCTTCTTCTTGTCCCGGTAATAGGCGTATCGGAAGGTGTACGGAAGATTCGTCTTCGCGATGTGAAGCAGGCTCTTCAGGTCGACGTTCCCGACGGGAAGCCCGTCAATCACCCAATCCAGGCGTGCCGGGTACAACTGATCGAAATGGTCAGGGCCGAAGAACGTCGTGTCCCGCTCTCTCCCTGGATCATTGATACCGAAGCCGTTGTAATTCCAGGGCGCCTCGCCGTCGCCCTGATGCTTCTTGATCAATAGCTCTTCAGGTGTAACGGCGTTGAAATCCTCATCGACGGATAGTGCGGTGAACGTGATCTGGTCAATGTCCGTGTTCTCGCGACCGCTCAGCTTCCTCAAGTGTTTGGACAAACGCTGAGGGAGTGACTTGTCGGCCTTGCCGATGTACACCAGCTTGCCGTGGCGGTAGAGCTGATACACGCCCTTGAGAGGTGGGAGCTTCGCCAGGTTCTCCGCCGTGAGGGGCGCCTTCGTAAGGGCGGCAAGGTGTTCCGCCAGCTGGTCACCGAGTGCCTGGGTGATGCTGAGCTTGAACTCTGCGTAGTTGCCCAGGCCCCCCTGGTCACCGAGCGTCATGACTAACGGCCCCCTTCCGTAAGTGATCGCTGTCACCTTAACGGGTGGCCTTGGTGTTCATGGGGTGCGTCTCTCTTGGAGTGGCTTGATGATCGCCAACTCCGCGGTATGCTTCGCGCATGCCTGAGCTGCGAGAAGAACGCCAAGAGGTGGGGACCTGTGTCGAGTTGTTCGCCGGCGGCGGGGGGCTCGCGATGGCTGTGCACGCTGCGGGCTTCCGTCCGCTCTTGGTGAATGAGCTGGCCCCGCGGGCGTGCCAGTCCCTGAGGGACAACCCGCCGGACCCCAAGGAGCCAAAGAAGCCGTGGCCGCTCGTCCCCGGTGACGTGAGCAACATCAGCTTCACCGACCACGTCACCGAAGAGGTCGACGTTCTCGCGGGCGGGCCGCCCTGCCAGCCCTTCAGCCTGGGTGGAGTCCACAAGGGCACGGAGGACAAGCGGAACATGTTCCCAGAAATGTTCCGCGCCATTCGAGAAATGAGACCGAAGGCGGTCATCTGTGAGAACGTTCGCGGTCTTCTCCGCCCGTCTTTCAGGCCTTACTTCAATTACATTCTGAACGAATTGACCCTCCCCTTCGTGGAGCGCGACAAGAGCGCCGCATGGGAAGACCACAACGACGTCCTTGAGAAGCTGATCGCCAACGAATCAGTTGATCTTTCGGAGCGCTACGTCGTCAAGGAAATGGCGGTCAACGCCGCTAACTACGGCGTACCCCAGATTCGGAATCGGGTAATCATCGTCGCGTTCCGCGCCGACCTCGGCGTCAACTGGGGCGAGTTCATGCCCAAGGAGACCCACTCCGAAGAGTCACTGATCCACTCCATGCGCGAAGGTGGACCGTATTGGACGGAGCGACACAGGAACGTGCCCGCCAACGTCCGCAAGCGCGTCATCGCCAACCTCCCGGAGCTCGACTATGAGAATAAGAAGGTCAAGGAAAAGCTGAAGCTTAAGCCGTGGCATACCCTGCGTGACGCCATCGAGGGAATCGACGAGAACGAGGGCAAGCCGCTTCCGTACGTCACCGAGGAAGCCGTCGAGAAGAAGCTCGAAGTGGGAGATATCCCCGATCACATCGGATGGCCTGGAGCCCGCATGTACACGGGCCACACACCGAACGTGCTGGATCGGCCCGCGAAGACCGTGAAGGCGGGTGTGCATGGTGTGCCGGGTGGTGAATCCGTCATGCAGCTCGACGACCCGAACTTCGTCAATGCCGGCGGCGGAACCGGATACCGGTATATGACCGTGCGTGAGACGGCCCGAGTCATGACGTTCCCAGACCGTTGGATCCTCGACGGGCCAAGGGGAGAGAAGATGCGGCAGCTGGGGAATGCCGTACCCGTCAAGCTCGGGACAGTGTTCGCGAAAGCCGTCGCCAACGCGCTCAAGTCGGTTGGCGCGCTGGATGACCCGGAGAAGCGGAAGTGACCGAAGCCGCGGACGGTCGGCAGAGGCGTTGGAAGGATCGGATGCCTCCCGACCGAGCGTGGAAGCCGAAAGCGGGGATGAGCAGGGAAGCCCGCGCGGCCGAGCAGGACCGCGCCGCTGGCGGCCGTCTCTCGCGCGCCGTCGACCTCGGCGAGGGCCGCTATGCGCGCGCGTCCATCGCGCTGCGCCTGTACCGCAGCACCCGCCGCATCCGCGCCTATCTGCGATGGTCACAGGAGGGCGAGACACAGGAACGGTACGTCGGCGAGGTGGACGCCGCGACACGCGCTGCGAACCTCGCGCAGGCGTGGAAGATGGCCCACGCCGCTGGCTACGTCACCACCGAGACTCTTCCCCCTGGCTCGTGGGCGTCCTCTCCCGTCTCCCGCGCGGTCATGTCCGCAAACAAGGGACGGGACACAAAGCCCGAGAAGCTGTTGCGGTCCGCGCTGCACAGACACGGACTGCGCTACCGCGTAGGCGTCAGACCGATACCCGACCTGCGCCGAACCGCCGATGTGGTGTTCACCCGGGCCCGCGTCGCCGTCTTCGTCGACGGCTGCTACTGGCACGGCTGCCCGGAGCACCACCGACCCGCCAAAAAGAGAGCGGAGTTCTGGCAGGACAAAATCGCCGGAAACCGAGCCCGCGACGCCGAGACCAACGAGGCACTGAACAAGGCTGGTTGGCTCGTTATCCGCGTGTGGGAGCACGAAGATCTGGAGCAAGCGGCGCAAAGGGTGGTCAAGGCAGTGAAGACGAGACAGGACCTGAGCGGCGTAAGCCAGAATTGAGTGCTACTGGCTGCTTGCGGCACGGATGGCACAGCCGCAGCTACGGCCAAGGGACAGCTTGAAGACCCCCGGGCATCTGCCCCGGGGGCCGTTTTCATTACTCAGCCCTCCTATGCGAACTACGGGCGGGGCGGTCGCTGACATCTGTCGGGCTGGTCGTCCGGGTGCCTGCGGTCGGTGGTGACTGGGTGCGGCCGCGGTGGTTGCTGTGCTTCGCTGCTCTACAGCAGCACACTCTCTCGTGATGTCACTTCGCGAAGCGCCGGCGCGCCGCGAGTTGCCGCAGCCTACGGTGACGCTGTTCCGCTGCGCGCTGCTGAGCTCTGACGACTGCAGCCGCCTGCGGATCGCTGACCAAGTCGTAGTCGTACAGGAGAAGTGCGTCATCGTCCTGCGTGAGGAGGCTACGCAAGGTATCGATGTGTCGTTCTGGCCGGACGAGCAGTCGCTTGCTCTCCAACCATGGGGCCAGGCCGCAGTCTTCTTCCAGTACGGCCATCACTGTAGCCAGCTAGGCAGGCCTCTTCATGCCAGTTCTCCGGGCTTAGGCATGGCTCAACCAGGGTCGCAGATCCAATCGGGTGACCTGGGGCTGTCGCTGGCTACGACTGTCGTCTGTAGTCGTCACCGGTCGCTGCTGAGCGGCCTCGGACGGCCCAGAGACGGCCCAGCGGAGATCACTCGTCGGCTGCGAGCCACTCATCGAGCCGGAGCTTGACCTGGTGGTTGTGGGCGACGTGCAGATGACCTCCCCACCGACGAAGGCCCCGAGGACTGGGAGGTCCATCCCTAGCGGCATGGCCGTGATCTCCGCCAACGCTATGGCGTTCGGCACGCTGCCTATACGTATGAAGAACCTGAACGGTGATCCGGCATCCCCCTAAATACCCTGCGCGCTCTTGCGTCGGCTGGCACAATGCGGCGAGCAAGAGTAAGAGTCATTGACCAGGAGAGCCCGCGTGGAATCCACACATTGGACCCCCCCTTGTGCATGAAGCCGGTCTCGCTTCCTATTGCCTTGGTATCGGTTTGGCCAGTATGCGAAAGGCGAACTTCGCCGAACCGAAGCATTACTATGGAGCCTTCTTCGAGTACACAATCGGCTTGGAGCGAGTAATGAAGCTCGCCCTAATTGTCGATCATTGCGTAGAGCATGGAACGTTTCCTAGCAATGAGAAGTACGCTCAGAAATATGGGCATCGCCTCACCGACTTGATTGTTGGTCTAGCTGGCGTGCGTGGACAACTGGAGCCCGACGCACGAGTCTGGGAGGCGCCGGACGGCCCGATATTCAATGCCGCAGTCTCCATCCTTTCTGATTTCGCACGTGGGGCGCGGTACTACAACATCGACGTACTTACCGGCAAGGAACCTACCATCGACCCTGTGGCCAGATGGTTCACAGAAGTCGGTATTCCACTCCTGGCAACCAGGAGGAAGACCCCAGATGTGCAGTGGGCCAAATTCGTGGACGACGAGGTCGGGAATCGAGTGCAGATCAGCTTCACCGATGCAACGGGAGGGCCCCTCAGCAGCTTCGAAGACTTGGCGCGAATGACTCGCGACAGTGAGTTCGTCGCAAAGGAGAGCACGTTCCTATGTGCCAAGTTGGCGCGGTACGCAATTTCAGTTCTTTGCGCGCGAGCCGAGCAGGCAAGCCAAAAATCCGGGCTGCCGTACTTCGCGGAGTTTTTTTACGCTCTCTTGCTCGAAGATTCCACTCTTAAAAAGAGGAAGACATTTATGCTTTAGAGAGGGCATGCCTCGACAGGGTTAGTTAGGCAAGCGACCGGCTTTGTGTCGATCCGGTTGTCCCTCCCTGACCACACCCGCGCAGCCACCGCAACCCGTCACTCACCCCAGCTCCCATCCCGTCCGCCGTCGACCCACACACCGTGGAGCGGGCGTGGTCCATGGCGTCCAGGTGGAGCGCGCCACTGTACGAACGACCTGGACGCCATGGGCCGCGTCTGCTCGGCTTCTGCCTGGGTCGACGGTGGACGGGATGGGAGCACCTTGCGCACGCCACAACGGACTCGCAGCCGGGAACGGCGCCCCCTCCATCCCGGTGCCGGCCGATCCCCCGCCGGAGGCACTGTTCTGACCTCGGCTGGGCCGTCTCACCCTGACACCGCCTAGTCTTCGCCCCTTGTGGGCGCGGACGGGCGACGGCGCGCGGCCCCGGTGACGAAGGCAAGGAGGGGCGGCGCGCCGGCGACTGGCCGGCGCCGCCGCGCTGTGCGCGGCACCTCCAATCTTTGATCGGACTCCTTGCAGTCCAGGAGGCCGGGAGCAACGGCGAGCGAAGCGAGCCCTTGAACCAGTAGGGAGAGTTTCAATCACGCTGGGATTGCTCATCGTTGATGCTGCTCTTGTGCCTGGTGAGGGTTGGCTCGTGGTGTAGAACCCTGGGTATGGGGAGTGAACGGCGCGAGCGGATGAGGATGCTTGGGGCACGTCTTCGGGCTCTGCGTGCGGAGGCTGGTCTGACGGGTGCTGCTCTGGCTCAGCGGGCCGGCGTGGGTCAGCCAACGGTCTCCAAAGTGGAGACCGGGCGGATGGTCCCCAGTGTCGATGTGCTGGACCGGCTGTGCCGGGCGCTCAACCTCGATGAGTCGGCGGCCCGGGAACTCCGTGACCTCCTCGTCGCCGTTGAGTCTGCGATCGCCACCGATTCCGAAGCGGAAGGGCTGCCCGCTGGGCTCGTCGTTGATGACGCGGTCCGCGGTGCTCGGTCGGTGCGGTCGTTCCAGTGTGTCGTTCTGCCGTCGCTGCTTCAGAGCGCCGAGTACGCCCGTCACGTCTTCGAGAGCGCCCCGGATGCGACTGCCGAGTCAGTTGGTCGGGCTGTCGCTGCCCGCGTGGAGCGGCAGAGCGTGCTGTACAAGCCGGGGCGCGAGTCGGTGTTCGTGCTGACGGAAGCCGTGCTGCGGACCTGGCCGGGCACGCCGGCGTTGATGCTGGCCCAGCTCGACCGGCTGCTCGCCGTCGAGAGCCTGGGCACCGTGCGGCTTGGCGTCATCCCGTGGCGCCGCCCGGTGCCGCTTCTGCCTCGGCACGGATTCACTCTGTGCGACGAGCAGGCTGTCGTGATTGAGGCGTTCACCGGTGAGCGGGTGGCCGTCGACTCCGCCGAGGTGGCTGCGTACGAGGAGACCTTCGACCGCTTCCAAGGCGCAGCCGTCTTCGGGGACGAGGTACGTGAGCTGCTGTTGCGGGTGATGAAGGAGTTCCGCGAGCTGGGAGACACGGTCACCCCTTAGAGGAATAATTCCTCTACATGCCTGGCGTGCTGGCTTCGTGTGGGCATAGCCTGCCGTCGCGCTATCTAGTCCCCTAGACGCAGACAAGGAGCTTGCCATGCGTACCAAGTGGTGCCGCGCCTTCCCGGGTCTTGCCGAGCAAGTGGTCCAGGCCCGTCACTTCGTCGCTGCCTTAGTCGCCGAGAAGGGGCCGGTCGATGATGCCACCCTGGTTGTCAGCGAACTGGCCACCAACGCCGTACGTCACTCGCTGAGCGGGGCGGAAGGCGGCTGGTTCCTCGTGGTCGTCGGCTTCGGCGACGGCTTCGTCCGTATCGAGGTGGTCGACCAGGGCGGCGAACGGGTCCCGCACCTGTGCGATGTGACCAGCCAGGAAGAGGGCGGGCGCGGGCTGCTGCTGATCGCGGCCTGTGCGAAGGACTGGGGCGTGAAGAACTGGCCCGACGGGCGTTCCGTCTGGGCGGATCTAGCCTGGGAGAGCGCGTGACCGGGCGCCCGTCACTGATGAGGGGCCGTTGCCATGCCGGCGGTGACGGGTGACTCCCCGGGGTGTGCCTCGGCGGAGGTCGCGTTTCTTCGTCGTTGAAAGTCGTACGGGACGGCGCCTCCCGCCCATTCCGTCTAGGGCCCTAGACTCCTGGGTACTTCTGGGAGGTGTGGTCATGTCGGACGAGTTGCAGCGGATCATGGCGATCGATGATCCGTACCTGCTTCTGCGTGAGGTCACCACGAGGCTGGCCGCGGCGCAGCAGGAGGTGACCGAACTCGCCCGGCTCCGCCGCCGCGTGGTTCAGGACCTCCACGCGCAAGGGATGTCCTACGCGCAGATCGCCGAGAAGGCCGGCCTGAGCCGCGGGCGTATCCATCAGATCCGCCACACCGGCCCGGCGCCTGAGGGGGCCTTGCTCGGGAGGGGTGCCGTCACGGTGGTGACGCCGCTGCGGTGGGACGACGCGAAGAAGCGGCCGGTCGTCGCTATGGCCGATATGAACTCCGGCAAGCGGCTGGAGGAGCTGGCGAAGTTGTACGGGCTCGACGTCAGCTCCGGCCATGTTCAGGTGAGCGGCGAGGTCGACCTCAACCGTGACGGGCTGGTCGTTGTATGCGGGCCGGGCATGTCCCAGGCCATGCGCGACCTGTACGCCCAGGACCCGGTACTCGCCTGGGAACACCCGGAGGGCGAGCCCTGGGCACTGGTGGACCGGCGTACTGGCACGGCGTACCACGCCGGGGCAGACCTCGAACCGAGCCGCCCGCACGACGTCGGATACCTGGGCCGACTGCCCCGACCGGACGGCAACGGCTCGGTCCTCACCATCGCCGGCATCCACACGGCAGGCTCCCTCGGCGTCGTCCACCTGCTCACCTCGGACCTCAGCACGCTGTGGGGACAGGTGGGGGAGCGGCACTTCTCCACACTGGTGAGTGTCGAGTACGACCCCGAGACCGAAGAGCCGCAATCCGCCGAACTCCTCTGCCCCCTCTACCTGCACGACGAGGAGGCGACGGCGTGAACGTCGCCCTCGGCACGCTGCCCGCCGAACCAGACCAGCAGAACGAGGACTTCGCGGCCGTCGCTCCCGGTGCGGCCGTCCTCCTCGACGGTGCCGGCGTTGCAGGGGCCGAGACCGGATGCGTGCACGGCATCGCGTGGTTCTCCTCTACGCTGGGCGGACTGCTGCTGGGCAACATCGCGCAAGATCCCGTCCGACCGCTCGCCGACTGTCTCGCCGACGCGATCCGCAGCGTCCGGTCCCTGCACGAGGACACGTGCGATCTGACCTACCGGGCCAGCCCGACCAGCACAGTCGTCGCGGTCCGAGTCGGTGGGGGAGCGCTGGAGTACCTCGTCCTCGGTGACTCGACCCTCCTCCTCGCCGGGCAGGACGGGAAGACGACCGCTGTCACCGACGACCGCCTGGACCGGGTCGGCAAGCAACTCCGTGCGTCGGTCGACCGACTGCCCACCGGCACGCCCGAGCACGCTGCCGCCCTGGCCCAGTATCGCGAGGACCTGACGGGACTCCGTAACCGGCCGGGCGGCTTCTGGATCGCCGGCCCCGAACCGCGGGCAGCCGAGCACGCCCTCACCGGAATGGTGCCGCTGGAGTCGCTGGCGTCCGTGACCTTGCTGAGCGACGGCGCGACACGCCTCGTCGACCGGTTCGGCCTCGCCGAATGGACGGACGTGCTGGACGTGCTCGCGTCCGCCGGCCCGGACGAACTCATCCGCCGTGTACGGGAAGCGGAGAACGGCGATCCCGACGGGCAGCGATGGCCTCGCGGAAAGGCGAGGGACGACGCCACGGTTCTCCACTGGGTGCTGTCCCGTGTCATCGAACCTTGACTGTTTGACACCGAAGGTTGATCACTGTGTGTTCACGGTGGCCGCTACTCCGCTGGAGAGGCCCCCTGCTGCCCGTGTCAGCAGGGGGCCTTTCATAGCCGGTGGCGTTTCAGACAGCGCGGCTGAGCCGGATGCAGCGGAGCGAGGCGATCGCGACGGCGACGGCAATGAGTCCAGGTACCTCCGGCTGCAGGTAGAGCAGGTAGTAGAGGGCCGCCGCCACAACGAGATCGGACACATGGGGACGTGTCCATTTGACGCTGATGCCGCGCCAGCTCTGTGTTTCCATGGATGGAGTCCTTCCCTTGTCGAATGCAGAGATCGGGGCTTGGACGTCATCGGAGGCCGCCGTGCAGGGCGGCCTCCGTCGTCTTGGCATCGACTTTAGGGCGCAGGCGCTGACCTCGATGTGATCAGGGGGTGCCGTCGGCCAAACGCTCAACATGGTTCCTGGAAAGCGATGTTCCTAGAATCGGATTTTTCTATAGGGCAGCCTAAAGACGCTGACCTGCGGTTTTGCCGCTCTCATCCACGCGGATAAGCCTGGACGATCATCTTCCGTTCGCAAGTTGGCTGATTCCTGATCCTTCGAGCATGCGGGCCGCCCCGCGCGTGGGCTCTCCATCCAGGTCACATGCCACCCGCGTGATTGCGCGATGAGCTGGCGATCAGTCTTCGATGGCACACGCTCAAGGTTCGCTGGCAGAGGACAGGTGCCCTCGTCGTAGCCGCAACCCAACCGCAGAATCGAACGCATGAGCGACCAACCAACCCTCCCGACTGGAGCTGCTGCGCTTCGCGCGCCGTGTGGTCGTGCAGTAGGCGACGGCTGCCGTGCGGCAGCTCGACGGGTGGATCGCGGACGAGGAGCGGCGCGAGGCTGAGCGGCGCCGAGGTGAAGAGATGCGGCCGCCGCCTCCGGACTGGCTGCTCTAGTACGGGCTCAACCGGAAGAGCGTGGATGCCGTCCATGCCGGGGACTGTTGGGCAGCGACGAAGTCGGGCCGGTGTCGTCCCGCGTCCCGCGGGCAGGTGGTTGAAGCTCTGCGGCATGGCGTGCCGGCGTGCGTGCACTGCCGCCCGGATACGGCGCTGGGCCTGCTCGACAATCCGTGACGGTGGCGGTTCCAGGAGCGCGCGAAGGGCTTCCGAATGGCGTCGCCGGCCGCTGCGAGATCGGGTGGCTCCATCGACGCTCATGCAACACGCTCGTATACCCCCCTAGACAGTTGACGGGGCGTCGGTTTACGGTTGTTGTCAATCCCCCTAGACAGTTGGGTGGTCGCCTCCCTGTGCTGTCTAGGGGGGTATTCAACGGCTCGGCGTCCACGAGGACGCCCGAATCAAGTGAGGTACAGAATGCGTGTCATCCCCGTGGACACCTCGTCCGCCACTCTCCTGGTCACCAAGCTCCCTGAGGTCAAGGTGAGGGACCGGCAGACCGGCGAGGTGGCCGTGGACCCGGTCACCAACGACCGGCTCATGGTCATGGAGCTGGTGTTCATCGCCCAGGGCGGCTCGGACATGATCAAGGTCACCGTGCCCGAGAAGGGCATCGGCGAGGGACTGGTCATGGGTGCACCGGTGTACCTGTCCGGCCTGATCGCCCGGCCCTGGGAGAGCGAGTTCGGCGGCCGTACTCGGCACGGCATTGCCTACCGGGCTGACGCCGTCATGGTCGGCACGCCGGCCGCGGTGCAGGGCTGAGCGCCATGACCGATGCCCTGTGGATTCTGCTGTTAGCGGTCCTGGTGGCGGCTGCGCTGGCCGCTGTGCGCCGTCGACTGCCGGTCCTGTTCTGGTGGCTGGTCGGGTATCCGGCCGTGACGCTGCGGGTGCTCACCACCTACCGGGCCACCATGGACGCCTGCGGCCTGACGGTGCCCGCCTCGGCCGTGCGCCGGGCCACCGCCCGGATGGTGGGGCGGCAGGCCGCTCCCGTACCGCCTCGTCGGTCGCTGCCGCTGCCGACCGGGTCCGGACTTGTGATGCGGCTGCGCATGGCGGCCGGCCAGGCACCCGAAGACTTCAACGCTTCGGCCGACCGGCTACGGCATGCGTGGGGTGCGCACGCCGTGCACGTCCGTCCCACCAAGCCGGGACGGCTGGAGCTGCGGTTGGTCGGCTGGGACGTCCTCACCGACGTACGGCCCCCTCGTCGGCGGCTGCGGACCGAACCGCTGACCCTGCCCCTGGCACTGCGTGAGGACGGACACTGGCACGTCCGGGACTTCCGCACCGTGCCGCACGAACTCATCCTCGGCGCAACGCAGTCGGGCAAGTCCGTGTACCTGCGCAACCTGCTCTGCGGGCTGGCCCGGCAGCCCGTCGCACTGGTCGGCATCGACTGCAAGTGGGGCGTCGAACTAGCTCCATTCGCGCCCCGGTTGTCAGCACTCGCCGACACACCGGACCGTGCGAACGACCTCCTTGACGCCCTGGTGGACGAGATGGAGGCACGCTTCCGCCTCATCGGCATGAGGGGCGGGGCCGGCCCGGATGCCGTGCTCACCTCGGACGTCTGGGGCCTGCCGGAGAAGGCGCGGCCGGTGCCGATCGTGGTCGTCGTCGACGAGGTCGCCGAACTCTTCCTCGCCGCGAGCAAGGACGACGAGAAGCGGCGGGACGCCATGGTCACCAAGCTCATCCGCCTCGCCCAGCTCGGGCGCGCGGCCGGCATCTATCTGGAGGTGTGCGGGCAGCGCTTCGGCGCCGAACTCGGCAAGGGCGCCACCATGCTCCGCGCCCAGCTCACCGGTCGGGTCTGCCATCGCGTCAACGACGAGACGTCCGCCAACATGGCTCTCGGCGACATCGCACCGGAAGCGGCGCTGGCAGCCACCAGGATCCCGGCCGGACGACCCGGCGTCGCGGTGGTCGGTGACTCCTCCGGCGGCTGGTCCCGGGTCCGCTCCCCGCACGTCACCCTCGAAGACGCGGCGGCCGTCTGCCGCAACACTTCGGACCTGATTCCGGAACTTCCCCGCCTGGACACCTTCCGACCTGTCGTGGCGCAGCCTTCCGCTGCTCCCGCCGCCCAGCCCACCGCGCGCCCGGTGACCGGGTAGCCGCACTTCCCCTCCAACGGTCGGCGTGACCGCCTCATGCCAAGTCCCTACCCCTGCCATGCCTGAAACCGAAGGAGCCCGAGCCGATGCGTGCCTACCTGGCCCGCGTGGACGCCGTGATCGTGCAGGCCGTCATCGCCGGTGCCCTGTCTTTCTCCCACCTGCACGACGTCGCCGCGGCGGCCGGACAGGACGGCTGGAAGGCGTGGGCCTACCCCGTGAGCGTCGACCTGCTCCTGGTCGCCGCCTGGCGTCGGATGCGCCAGTCACAGCGAGCGGGCCTGGCGGCTGGCGGTCCGCGTCTGTGGTTCCTCGTAGCCCTGGCCGCGTCCCTCGGCGCCAACGTCGCCACGGCCGGCCTCCTCGACCTGGACGACGTACCCGCCTGGCTCCGCGTGATGGTCGCGGGCTGGCCCGCTGTCGCCTTCTTCGGCGGCACGCTGCTGGCTCACGCTCCGCACACCCCGGAAGGGCCCGCCGCCTCTCCCGCGACGGACGCGGTAGCGGCTCCTGACGGCGATTCGTCCGGCGTGGAAGGGCCCGATCACAAGGTTCCGTACCCCGCCGACCCCGGACCGGCTTCCGAGCCTGCTGCCACCCCGGCCACCGCTCCCGCCCCGGCGCCTGCTCCAGCCGTCGCCCTGCCGCCCGCCCTCGTCGACCGCGTCCGGGCCCTGGCCGAGGAACACCGCTCGGCCACCGGCCGCCCCGCCGACCCCGACGCCGTACGTACTCGGCTCGGCCTGCCCCCGTCCATGACTGCATCCGTCGCCGCACACCTCTGAGAGGAGCCCCACCGTGAACCGCCGTTTCCGCAACCTCCGACGCATCGGCCCCGTCAACGTCGCCTCCTACGTCGAACGCGGCCGGAACCGCCACTTGGCCGCCTGCACCGCGCCCCGCTGCGACTTCTCCGCCGAGTACGACAGCCGCGCTGCCGCCGAACTAGCCGCCCGCACCCACCGCTGCCCCGCCTGACAGGAGACCACCCGACATGGACGTTCCGCTCTGGCTCGCCCTGCTCGTCGTCGGCGTCCTCGGCGTCAAGCTCATCCGCCCGCCCTGGTGGCTCATCGCCGTACTGCTCCTCGGCGGCTACCTCCTCGCCGACAGCCTGCTCGCCCCCGTCATCGACCCCGCCCTCAAGTGACCCGCGAAGGGAGACCGCTCATGTTCCGACCGAAGGTCCCGACCATGCCGCAGCCCACCGGCCTGACCACCCCGCCCGCAGTCGTCGAACCGACCGTAGTCACGCCGCACGCCCCGGCATCGACAGCCGCCACCCCAGCCCCGAACCGTCCGGCCGTCCAGCTCACACCGGGCACCGTGCTCGCCCTGGTCGGCGGCGGCACCGCCGTGGTCCTGGTCGTCGGCGCCGTCTTGGTCTCCATGCTCCTCGCTGTCGCCCTTACCGCCGCATCCGTGGCCGTGTGTGCCCTCACCGTCCGCTCCGTCATCGCCCGCCGCTGACACCACCGGCCCGACCTCCCGGCTTTTTCGCACTGTCTAGTCCCCTCGACAAAAGCAACTGCACACCCACCCACGCAAGGAGGACCCCGCACATGACTCCTGCGGCTCCGACCGCAGCTATCCGCCAGCTGGCAGCACTCGCCCAGCACGGCGACCTCAGCGCCTACGCCCACCAGATCCAGCGCCTCGGCGGCTGCGAGCGGCCCATCCGAATGGAGGGCCACCGGCTCGACGTCCACGCCACCACCGGAGAGATCGTCCGGGAAATCGCCGACCGCGACCTCCCGGCCGGACAGCTCCTCATCCGCTGCAACAACCGCCGCGCCACCCGCTGCGCATCCTGCGCCGAGGTGTACCGCAAAGACACCTTCCACCTCATCACGGCCGGCCTGAGCGGCGGCAAAGGCATCGGCCCGGCCGTGGCCCAACACCCGCGCGTCTTCGCCACCTTCACCGCACCGTCCTTCGGCCCCGTGCACAACCGCCCCGGCGGCGGCCGGTGCCGCTGCGGACGCCTCCACCCGGACGACGACCCCGCCCTCGGCACGCCCCTGGACCCGGACCGATACGACTACCGCGCGGCCGTCCTGTGGAACGCTCACGCGGGGAAGCTCTGGGGCCGCTTCACCACCTACCTGCGCCAGCACCTCGCCTCCCGCGCGGGCCTCAGCCGCTCGGCGCTGCGTCACTGCCTCAAGGTCTCCTACGCCAAGGTCGCCGAGTACCAGCGGCGCGGTGCCGTCCACTTCCACGCCGTCATCCGCCTCGACGGCCCGGACGGCGCAGAGGACACCCCGCCGACCTGGGCCACGACCGAACTCCTCACCGATGCGATCCGCTGGGCGGCCAGAGAAGCCGAGGCACCTGGTCCGGTCCTCGACGGCCACGCGTATGCCTTCCGCTTCGGCGAGCAGATCGACATCCGCCCCATCCGCTCGGCCGACTTCGCAGGCACCTCGGAACTGTCCAGCCGCGCTGTGGCCGCCTACATCGCTAAGTACGCCACCAAGGGCGCCGAGACCGCCGGCACCCTCGACCGCCCCATCCGCAACCCGATCACGGACCTGATCGGCTCCGGCGTCACCGACCACGCCCGGCGCATGATCCTCACCTGCTGGCACCTCGGCGCGCTCCCGGAACTCGAAGACCTGCGCCTGCGCAAGTGGGCTCACATGCTTGGCTTCCGCGGCCACTTCTCCACCAAGTCCCGCGCCTACTCCGTCACCCTCGGGGCTCTCCGCCAGGAACGAGCCGACCACAACGAAGCACTAGCCCGCGAACGCGCGGCAGAGGCCGGCCACCCGCTGCCCGACCCGGACACCGTGCTCGTCCTCCGCCACTGGCGCTTCGCCGGCACCGGCCTGACCGCCGCTGAATCCTGGCTCGCTGCCTCAGAGCGCCCCGATACCCCTGACACGGAAGGAGACTCGGCGTGGACCGCCGACGAGACGAACTGATGACTGTTCCGCAGATTCTCGCTGAGCTGGGCGGAGTCTCCCGGCGCACCTTCTACCGCTGGCGCGAATTGGGCCAGGGGCCTGCTGCTTTCAAGCTGCCCAACGGAGAACTTCGGGTGTGGCGAAGTGACTTCACCACTTGGCTGCGGCAGTTGGAGGCGGCGGCGTGAAGTCTCTTGACGTGAAGGTATGGAGCGTCCGTAAGCGGGATACGAAAACCCCTTCGTACGGGGTCCGCTGGTCTATTGCGGGCAACGTCTTCTCGGAGTCCTTCCGGACCAAGGCGCTTGCCGACCACTACCGCACGAAGCTCATGCGCGCGATGCGCGACGGCGAGGAGTTCGACACGGAGTCGGGCCTTCCGGCCTCGATGGAAGAGAAGAAGTCGGCCGTGTCGTGGTACGCCTTCGCTCTCAGGTACCTCGCCATGAAGTGGCCCCATGCCGCCCCCAACACACGGGACGGGATCAACGAAGCCCTCACCAGCGTGACGCTGGAACTCCTCGACGAGCGTGCCGGACGGCCGTCCGACGAGGTGATCCGCAGAGCACTGCGCAACTGGGCCTTCGTGCTGCCGGGGCCCGATGACCGGGAAGTCCCGGACGACGTGCGGAACGTTCTCCACTGGGTGTCCAAAGCGTCCCGGCCGCTCGCCGATCTCGCAGAACCGGCCACGGCTCGCGCGGTCCTCGACTCGCTGAAGCTCAAGCTCGACGGCACGGCGGCAGCGGCCGAGACGGTGCGGCGCAAGCGTCGGACGCTCGTCAACGCCGCGAATTACGCCGTCGACCTGGGGGAGTTGCGGGAGAACCCCATCACGGCTGTCCGCTGGCAGAAGCCGAAGGTGTCCAACCAGGTCGATCCGCGGGTCGTCGCCAATCCGGAGCAAGCACGGAACCTGCTGGCGGCGGTGTCCTACGTGGGCGGGTACCGGCGTGCCCGTGGTCGTCGCCTCGTGGGTCTGTTCGCCGCCATGTACTTCGGCGGTCTCCGGCCGGCGGAAGCGGTCGGCCTCGTCGAGACGGACCTGAACCTTCCCGAGCAAGGCTGGGGCTCGGCGCTGCTCCACCGGACCCGTCCGTCCGTCGGCAAGCAGTGGACCGACTCGGGGGAGACCCATGACGACCGCGGGCTGAAGAACCGGCCGACCGAGGACGTCAGGCGGGTTCCCATCCCGCCCCACCTCGTCGCCGTGCTCCGCGAGCACCTGGCCACCTTCGGCACGGCGGACGACGGGCGGCTGTTCTTCAGCGAGAAGGGCTCGGTCGTCCCGTCCTCGACCTACTACCGCGTGTGGCAGGAGGCCCGGCTCCTCGCGCTACCGCCGGCCGTCGCAGCCTCGCCGCTCGCGAGTAGGCCGTACGACCTCCGGCACTCGGCGCTGTCGACGTGGCTCAATGCCGGGGTCGATCCGACCGAGGTCGCCGAACGCGCTGGCAATAGCGTTGAGGTCCTGCTGACCCGCTACGCGAAGTGCCTCGACGGACGGCAGGACGTTGCGAACCGGCGTATCGAGGACCTGCTCCGCGAGTACGAGTGAGACAACCTGCACCGACACCGAGGCCCCAGGCATGCCGCCTGGGGCCTCCCTCGTTCGGCCCTACCCGCGCCAATGCTTCGTTTCGTAACGGGCCGATAACAGCCCTACTGGGATTCCTCGGAACCGTCCTCGCTCACCCCAGCGACTCTGCCGCCGACGAACGCCACGCTCAGCGCGAGGGCGGCTACACCGGTGGCTGCTACCAGCTTCATCCCCGCCCCCTGGAACTGCTTGCTTTCGCTGTCCTTCTCGAATACCCGCCCCACGTTTCGTTCGAGGCGGTCGTGGAGGGACTCCCGCTGTGCCTCGCTGAGGTCGTCCCGAGCGAGGTCGGCCTGCAGAGCGTCCCGCTGGTCCTGTGCAGCCTTGTAGAAGTGGTTCTGACTGTTCTCGTTGGCTGCGAGAGTGGACCTGTGGGCCTCTGCGACTGCATCGATGTTGGCCTTGCCCAGGTCCTTGAATGCAGGGAACTGCTCGATGAGCCTGAGACGCGCCTCGGTGGCCATCTCTGGCATCGCTGCCGCGAACTTGAGCACCTTGTCCTTGGACAGGTTCCGCCAGTTCGGGATACCCAACTTCCGCTTGACCGCTGATTCGTTCAAGTCGCCCATCCCCTGACTCCACTCGTCGTCCCGTGAGGCATCCCGGATAGTAGCGGTGCCCATCGACAAGCCCCTCTTCCTCGGCCTGCTCGCCATAACTCTGTGGACGGTATTCGCGGCTCAGGTACACCCAATACGTGTTGGTCGCCCGGACGACCGGACCAACGATTGGATGGGACGGTACGACGCAGGTCAGCCCGTCTCTGACTCCGGCCTCGTCGTTCGTCTAGATCCATAAGAGAACCCCTGGGTGCTGGCAGCACTCATGGGCGCCGTTGGTAGCCCCGGTGGCGCGCCGACAGGTACCTGGGTCAGGCGTCTGGCGCTAGCGCGAGCGTCGCCTTCTCTTAGACCTCACCAGCGGAGATGTCCCAAGATCCCGTCCACGCCTCGTCCACAGACTCCGACATACGGCCGCTCCGGGCGGCATCCGCCTGCACATACGCGAAGACCCCGCTCTCAGCGTTTCCGCTGGTGACGGGGTCTTTGGGCACCTCATGCTGGGTGCCCCCGGCAGGATTCGAACCTGCGCACACGGCTCCGGAGGCCGTTGCTCTATCCCCTGAGCTACGGGGGCGTGTCGGTCGCGGTGATCGCGGCGACGGGTAGAACACTACCAGTTCCGGAGGGGTGGTCAGGAACCCGTTTCTGTGAGCGGCCGGGCCGGTCCGGCGTGCGGGGTGTCGCCCGTGCGGGGTGGAAGTGGGCAAACGCCGGACGCGGTGGCCGGTCCGCACCTACTCTCGAGTTGTGCCAGGCGCGTCGGGCCGGGTTCTTGTTGTGGACGACAACAAGGTCATCCGGCAGTTGATCAGGGTCAACCTCGAGCTGGAGGGCATCGAGGTCGTGACCGCGGCCGATGGTGCCGAGTGTCTTGAAGTCGTCCATCAGGTGCGGCCCGACCTCGTCACCCTCGATGTCGTCATGCCGCGACTCGACGGGCTCCGTACGGCTGCTCTGCTGCGTGCCGATCCGCGTACCCGGGATCTTCCGCTCGTCGTCGTGAGCGCCTGTACCCAGCACGAGGTCGAGAGCGGGCTCGACGCCGGCGTGGATGCCTTCCTCGCGAAGCCCTTCGAGCCCGCGGAGCTGGTCCGGCTGGTGCGGCAGCTGATCGTCGCCCCTCGACGGGGCGGCCGCCCGGGTCCTCTCGGGCGCGTCCCCGGCCCCGGTGACGCCGAGCCTGCGGCCGGGCACGCCGGAGGGTGACGCCGCCGGGAGCAGGACAGGATGGCGCCGGCGTGCTCGGCATCGGCTGTTCGGTCCTTGAAGGGTTCGCGCGCCGAGCATCGGTTGTTCGGTTTCCGAAGGGCCTAAGGGTGCGTGCTGAGCATCGGCTGCTCGGTTCCCGACGAGTTCGGGAGTCAACACCGCGGGACGGCGCCGTAGCGCCGAGGGTCGGCTGTTCGACATATGGAGGCCCTCAGTAGTGGTGCGTGTCCTCCGTCCCCTGTTGGTGGCGCAGGGCGCTGCCCGTACCTCGCCTGGATCAAAGAGGTGACGTCCACATCCCGGGATCGTCGTCAAACCCGTTCGCCTACCCACCCCCCTCCTCCCATACGCTTGTCCCGTGACCCCCGTCGAGCTCTCGCGCACCGTGCTGCACGCGGTGCGGTGTGCCGTCGACGAGGGGGAGCTGGCGGTGGCCGTGCCCGAGCGGGTCGTGGTCGCGCCGCCGGGGCCCGGCGGGTGCGGTGACTACGCCACGAACGTCGCCCTCCAGCTCGCCCGGTCGGCCGGGCGGCCCGCGCCGCGCGTCGCGGAGATCCTCCGGCCGCATCTGCTGCGCACCGACGGCATCACCGACGTCGTCGTCACCGGGCCCGGGTTCCTCAACATCAGCCTGCGCGGCAGCGCGCCCGTCGCGCTCGTCGGCGAGATCCTGCGGCGCGGTGCCCGGTACGGGCACACGGACGCCTTGGCGGGACAGGTGGTGCGGTTGCACGCCGGCCGGGAGGTCCGTGCGCACGTGCACCTGGATGTCGTGGGCCGTCTGCTGCGGTCCCAGGGCGCCGTCGTCCGCGCCGGACGCGAAGGTGCCGGAGCGGAGTGGGACGGGGTCCTCGGTCTGGCGGACGGTGACGGTGAGGTGCCCGAGGAGCGGTACGGCACGGGCGACGGGCCCGTCACGCGCGTACGGCCCGTGCCCGCGCCAGCCGACCCGCTGCCCCTCGGTCGGGACGCCGCCCGCTGGGCGCTGCTGCATCCCGCACCGCACGACCGGCCCCGCATCGGCGACGAGCACCTGGCGCAGCGCGAGAGCAACCCGCTCTTCCGCGTCCGGTACGCACACGCCCGCACCCGGGCCCTGCTGCGCAACGCCGCCGGTCTCGGATTCGCACCCGAACCCGGGCCGGTGCCCGAGGCGGCCGCCCGGCCTCTGCTCCAGGCCCTCGCCGACCACCCCCGTGTCCTCGCGGCCGCCGCCGCCCGGCACGCGCCCGACCGTCTCGCCCGGCACCTCGTCACCGTCGCCGATGCCGTGCCGCCCCTGCTCCCCGCCGTGCTGCCCCTCGGCGAGGAGAAACCCTCGGCCGCCCACCGTGCCCGGCTCGCCCTTGCCGAAGCCGCCGGGTCGGTGCTGGCCGGTGGCCTGTCCCTGCTCGGCATCGACGCACCCGATCACCTCTGAGAGAGCCCAGAGAGACACCGACATGAGCCGTTCCGCACACCCCGCCGGGCCCCGTCACGCCGACGTCCTTCCCGAGGGCCACTACTCCGCACCGCCCGCCGACCTCAACGCGCTCGACCCCAAGGTGTGGTCGGAGACCGTCACCCGCGACGAGCACGGTGTGCTCACCGTCGGCGGCGTCGACGTCAAGCGGCTCGCCGAGGAGTTCGGCACGCCCGCCTACTTCCTCGACGAGGACGACTTCCGGGCCCGGGCGCGGGCCTGGCGCACCGCGTTCGGCAGCGAGGCCGACGTGTTCTACGCCGGCAAGGCGTTCCTGTCCCGGGCCGTCGTGCGGTGGCTGCACGAGGAGGGGCTCAACCTCGACGTCTGCTCGGGCGGGGAGCTGGCCACCGCGCTGTCCGCCGGGATGCCGGCCGAGCGGATCGCCTTCCACGGCAACAACAAGTCCGTGGCGGAGATCCGCCGGGCCGTCGAGGCCGGCGTCGGACGGATCGTCCTCGACTCGTTCCAGGAGATCGTCCGGGTCGCGCACATCGCGCAGGAACTCGGCAAGCGGCAGCGGGTGCAGATCCGCATCACCGTGGGCGTCGAGGCGCACACGCACGAGTTCATCGCCACCGCCCACGAGGACCAGAAGTTCGGCATCCCGCTGGCCGGCGGTCAGGCCGCCGAGGCGGTGCGGCGGGCGCTGCGGCTCGACGGGCTGGAGCTCATCGGGATCCACTCGCACATCGGGTCGCAGATCTTCGACATGTCCGGGTTCGAAGTGGCCGCGCACCGGGTGGTCGGGCTGCTCAAGGACATCCGGGACGAACACGGGGTGGAGCTGCCCGAGATCGACCTCGGTGGCGGGCTCGGCATCGCGTACACCAGCGACGACGACCCCCGTGAGCCGCACGAGATCGCCAAGGCGCTGACCGAGATCGTCACCCGGGAGTGCGACGCCGCGCGGCTCGCCACCCCGCGGATCTCCGTCGAGCCGGGCCGTGCCATCGTCGGCCCGACCGCCTTCACGCTCTACGAGGTCGGCACCGTCAAGCCGCTCGACGGGCTGCGGACGTACGTCTCCGTGGACGGCGGGATGTCGGACAACATCCGTACCGCCCTCTACGACGCCGAGTACAGCGTCGCCCTCGTCTCGCGCAGCTCGGACGCCGAGCCGATGCTGTGCCGCGTCGTCGGCAAGCACTGCGAGAGCGGCGACATCGTGGTGCGCGACGCGTTCCTGCCCGGGGACCTGGCACCCGGTGACCTGATCGCCGTACCGGCGACCGGGGCGTACTGCCGGTCGATGGCCAGCAACTACAACCACGTCCTGCGCCCGCCGGTGGTCGCCGTCAGGGACGGCGAGGCGCGCGTGATCGTCCGGCGGGAGACCGAGGAGGACCTCCTCCGTCTCGACGTCGGATAGCCGGACACGTCCGGCGACGGACGCCGGGAAGATCTCCGGTCTTCCCGGCGAAGAAAATGAAATAGACGTCTCACGATCCGGACCAAGGGCAGAAAGTCCCGTGCGGTGAGTGAAACTGGTGCAACCGAGACGGTAATCAGGAAACGAGGTCGGATGATGCGTACGCGTCCGCTGAAGGTGGCGCTGCTGGGCTGTGGAGTGGTCGGCTCAGAGGTGGCGCGCATCATGACGACGCACGCCGACGACCTCGCCGCCCGCATCGGGGCACCGGTGGAGCTCGCCGGGGTCGCCGTGCGGCGCCCCGACAAGGTGCGCGAGGGCATCGACCCGGCCCTGGTCACCACCGACGCCACCGCCCTGGTCAAGCGCGGGGACCTCGACATCGTCGTGGAGGTCATCGGCGGTATCGAGCCCGCCCGCACGCTCATCACCACCGCCTTCGAGCACGGCGCCTCCGTCGTCTCCGCGAACAAGGCGCTGCTCGCCCAGGACGGCGCCGCGCTGCACGCCGCCGCCGAGCAGAACGGCCGTGACCTCTACTACGAGGCCGCCGTCGCCGGCGCCATCCCGCTGATCCGGCCGCTGCGCGAGTCCCTCGCCGGCGACAAGGTCAACCGGGTGCTCGGCATCGTCAACGGCACCACCAACTTCATCCTCGACAAGATGGACACCACGGGCGCCGGCTACCAGGAGGCGCTCGACGAGGCCACCGCCCTCGGATACGCCGAGGCCGACCCGACCGCCGACGTCGAGGGCTTCGACGCCGCCGCCAAGGCCGCCATCCTCGCCGGGATCGCCTTCCACACGCGGGTGCGCCTGGACGACGTGCACCGCGAGGGCATGACCGAGGTCACCGCCGCCGACTTCGCCTCCGCCAAGGAGATGGGCTGCACCATCAAGCTGCTCGCCATCTGCGAGCGGGCCGAGGACGGCGCGTCGGTCACCGCGCGGGTGCACCCCGCGATGATTCCGCTCAGCCACCCGCTGGCCTCGGTGCGCGGCGCGTACAACGCCGTGTTCGTCGAGTCGGACGCCTCCGGGCAGTTGATGTTCTACGGGCCCGGCGCCGGTGGCGCGCCGACCGCCTCCGCCGTGCTCGGCGACCTGGTCGCCGTCGGCCGCAACCGGCTCGGCGGCACGACCGGACCCGGCGAGTCCGCCTATGCGGCGCTGCCCGTCTCGTCGATGGGCGAGGTCGTCACGCGCTACCACATCAGCCTGGACGTGGCCGACAAACCGGGTGTTCTCGCCCAGGTCGCGACCGTGTTCGCGGAGCACGGTGTCTCGATCGACACGGTGCGCCAGCAGGGCAAGGACGGTGAGGCCTCCCTCGTCGTCGTCACTCACCGTGCGTCCGACGCGGCCCTCGGCGGGACCGTCGAGGCGTTGCGCAAGCTCGACACCGTGCGTGGTGTCGCCAGCATCATGCGGGTTGAAGGAGAGTAACCAGCAATGACCCACCAGTGGCGCGGAATCATCGAGGAGTACCGGGACCGGCTGCCGGTCTCCGACACCACGCCGGTCGTGACGCTGCGCGAGGGCGGCACGCCGCTCGTGCCCGCGCAGGTGCTCTCCGAGCGCACCGGCTGCGAGGTGCACCTCAAGGTCGAGGGCGCGAACCCGACCGGGTCCTTCAAGGACCGCGGCATGACCATGGCCATCTCCAAGGCCAAGGAGGAAGGCGCCAAGGCCGTCATCTGCGCCTCCACCGGCAACACCTCCGCCTCCGCCGCCGCGTACGGCGTGCGCGCCGGGATGGTCTCCGCCGTGCTGGTGCCGCAGGGCAAGATCGCGCTCGGCAAGATGGGCCAGGCGCTGGTCCACGGCGCGAAGATCCTCCAGGTCGACGGCAACTTCGACGACTGCCTGACGCTGGCCCGCGCGCTGAGCGACAACTACCCGGTGGCGCTGGTCAACTCGGTCAATCCGGTGCGCATCGAGGGGCAGAAGACCGCCGCCTTCGAGATCGTGGACATGCTGGGCGACGCCCCCGACATCCATGTGCTGCCGGTGGGCAACGCGGGCAACATCACCGCGTACTGGAAGGGCTACAAGGAGTACGCCGCCGACGGCGTCAGCACGAGGACGCCCCGCATGTGGGGGTTCCAGGCGTCCGGCAGCGCCCCGATCGTGCGCGGCGAGGTCGTCAAGGACCCGTCGACCATCGCCACCGCCATCCGCATCGGCAACCCGGCCTCCTGGGACTTCGCGCTCGCCGCGCGGGACGAGTCCGGCGGCGCCATCGACGAGGTGACGGACCGTGAGATCCTGCGCGCCTACCGGCTGTTGGCCTCGCAGGAGGGCGTCTTCGTGGAGCCCGCGTCCGCCGCGTCGGTGGCCGGTCTGCTGAAGGCCGCCGAGCAGGGCAAGGTCGACCCGGGGCAGAAGATCGTGTGCACCGTCACCGGCAACGGTCTGAAGGACCCGGACTGGGCCGTCGCCGGTGCGCCGCAGCCGGTCACCGTCCCCGTCGACGCGGCGACCGCGGCCGAGCGGCTCGGTCTGGTCTAGCGTCCGCCCGGCCGTTCCCGTCCCGCCTCGCCGGGCGAGGACGGGAACGGCCGCAGGGACCCCCTCAGCGCCCCCGGCGCGCCTCGCGGCCCGCGGAAACTCCGAACCGCAAAACCGGCGTAAGGGCGCGTTCACCTGGGAAAGTCACGGGCGGGGGGGGCACAGGGGGCTTACGACACGCATCGTGCGCCTCCTGTGCGCCCTATGTCGCCACAGAACCTTCCTTCGATAGGCTGTACCGAACCCGCCCGCCGCATATGCCGCGGCAGTGCGTCGTCCCCGTGGTCCGGAAAGCGGCCCGGGACGGCCCGGAAAGCGGCCGGCCACCCCGGTCGGCGGCGGCCCCAGGGTTTCGTACGTCATCGAATGTCCATCGAATGTCATTCGGCAGTCACGCAGCTCAAGGAGAGTCTTCGAGCGATGGCCGGTCCCGCGTTCCGCGCCGCCGCCGTCCGGGTGCGCGTCCCCGCCACCAGCGCCAACCTCGGCCCGGGCTTCGACGCCCTCGGCCTCGCGCTGGGCCTGTACGACGACGTGGTCGTCCGGGTGGCCGACTCCGGGCTGCACGTCGACATCGCCGGCGAGGGCGGCGACACCCTTCCGCGCGACGAGAGCCATCTGCTCGTACGCTCCCTGCGCACCGCCTTCGACCTGCTCGGCGGACAGCCGCGCGGCCTCGAGATCGTCTGCGCCAACCGCATTCCGCACGGCCGGGGCCTGGGCTCCTCCTCGGCCGCCATCTGCGCCGGAATCGTCGCCGCCCGCGCCGTGACGATAGGGGCCGAGGCCAAGCTGGACGACGCCGCCCTGCTCGAGCTCGCCACCGAGATCGAGGGCCACCCCGACAACGTCGCCGCCTGCCTGCTCGGCGGCTTCACCCTGTCCTGGATGGAGGGCGGCGCCGCCCGCGCGATCAGGATGGACCCCGCCGATTCCATCGTTCCGGTGGTTTTCGTGCCCGGGAAGCCGGTCCTCACCGAGACCGCGCGCGGCCTGCTCCCGCGCACCGTCCCGCACGTCGACGCCGCCGCCAACGCGGGCCGTGCCGCCCTGCTCGTCGAGGCCCTCACCCGGCGCCCCGAGCTGCTGCTGCCCGCCACCGAGGACCGCCTGCACCAGGAGTACCGCGCCCCGGCCATGCCCGAGAGCGCCGCCCTGGTGGAGCGGCTGCGCGGGGACGGCATCCCCGCGGTGATCTCCGGCGCCGGACCCACGGTCATGGCGCTGGCCGACGCGGACACCGCCGACAAGGTCGAAGCACTGGCCGGCACCGACTGGGCCGCCAACCGGCTCGGCCTCGACGTGCAGGGAGCGAGCGTGCTTCCGCTCGCCACCTGACACGGTTGCCGGATTTGGAGAGGGGGAATGTTTGTTGGATCCGGTAGTGTTAATCTCAAGTCTGCACCCGACCCCACCATGGCGAGGTGCCTCGTGTCCCCGTCCGGGACAGACATTCTTCCGGGAGCCCCCCAAGCCGCACTGTGTTCTCTGCTACGTACGCGGGCAGTACGTCGTACGCGAACACTGAACGGCTCGACGGTGGGGGCATCCCCTCTGGGGGAGCTCCGGAACCGGTGCGACCACGCCACGTGACACTGGGTGCCACGGCCAGAGGAAGCGCCATCACCAGATATTTCCTCCGCCGCTCCGGCGGACAACCGCCCCGGCACGGTTCACCGAGCAAGGACCGATGCCGGACAGCACAACCGGTCGCCGAGCCAGACAGGCCGACGTCCGCTCCAGGGAAGGACCCTTCGTGAGCGACACCACCGATCTGATGGGCGCACGTGTCGAGGAGACCGCTGCCGCGCCCGCCACGGACGCTTCCGCGCCTGCCACCGGTGCCGGCTCCCGGCGGCGCCGCGGTACCGGCCTCGAGGGCATGGTGCTGGCCGAGCTGCAGCAGGTCGCATCCGGCCTCGGTATCAGGGGCACCGCGCGGATGCGCAAGAGCCAGCTGATCGAGGTCATCAAGGAGGCGCAGGCCGCCGGAGGCTCCGCCCCGGCCAAGGCCGAGTCCGCCACCGAGACCAAGCCCAAGCGCCGCGCCACCTCCCGGACCCGCACCGGCGAGACCGCCGAGAAGAAGGCCGACGCCAAGGACGAGCAGGCCCCCGCCGACAAGGCCGCGGCCCAGCAGCAGATCGAGATCCCCGGCCAGCCCTCCCCGAAGGCCACCGCGCAGGCCGAGCAGGCCGAGGAGGCCGCCCCCACCGAGCGCCGTCGCCGCCGCGCCACCGCCGAGGCCGGTGCCCCGGCCGCCGCCGCGACCGACACCGTCACCGCCGAGGCGAAGGACGCGGCCAAGGCCGAGACCGCCGGCCAGCAGCAGGCGCAGCAGGGCGAGGCCAAGTCCGACCAGGAGGCCGGCGAGGGCCGCCGCCGCGACCGCCGTGAGCGCGGCCGCGACCGTGACCGCGGCGACCGTGGTGACCGTGGTGACCGCGACCGTGATCGCGGCGACCGTGGCGACCGGCGCAACAAGGGCGACGACCAGCAGGGCCAGGGCGGCCAGGGCCGCCAGCAGAACCAGCAGGGCGGCGGCCGTCAGGACGACGGCTACGACGACGACGGAGGCGGCCGCCGTGGCCGCCGCGGCCGCTACCGCGACCGCCGTGGCCGCCGTGGCCGCGACGACATGGCCTCCGAGCCGCAGATCACCGAGGACGACGTCCTGATCCCGGTCGCGGGCATCCTCGACATCCTCGACAACTACGCGTTCATCCGGACCTCCGGCTACCTGCCCGGCCCGAACGACGTGTACGTCTCCCTCGCCCAGGTCCGCAAGAACGGCCTGCGCAAGGGCGACCACATCACCGGTGCGGTCCGCCAGCCCAAGGAAGGCGAGCGGCGCGAGAAGTTCAACGCGCTCGTCCGGCTCGACTCCGTCAACGGCATGGCGCCCGAACACGGCCGCGGCCGCCCGGAGTTCAACAAGCTGACGCCGCTGTACCCGCAGGACCGCCTCCGCCTGGAGACGGACCCGGGCGTGCTGACCACGCGGATCATCGACCTCGTGTCGCCGATCGGCAAGGGCCAGCGCGGTCTGATCGTGGCCCCGCCGAAGACCGGCAAGACCATGATCATGCAGGCGATCGCCAACGCGATTACGCACAACAACCCCGAGTGCCACCTGATGGTCGTCCTCGTCGACGAGCGTCCGGAAGAGGTCACCGACATGCAGCGGTCGGTCAAGGGCGAGGTCATCTCCTCGACCTTCGACCGCCCGGCCGAGGACCACACCACGGTCGCCGAGCTCGCCATCGAGCGCGCCAAGCGCCTGGTGGAGCTGGGCCACGACGTCGTCGTGCTGCTCGACTCGATCACGCGTCTGGGCCGTGCGTACAACCTCGCCGCCCCGGCCTCCGGCCGCATCCTGTCCGGTGGTGTCGACTCGACCGCCCTGTACCCGCCGAAGCGCTTCTTCGGTGCGGCCCGCAACATCGAGGACGGCGGCTCGCTGACCATCCTCGCCACCGCCCTGGTGGACACCGGGTCCCGCATGGACGAGGTGATCTTCGAGGAGTTCAAGGGCACCGGCAACATGGAGCTCAAGCTCGACCGGAAGCTCGCCGACAAGCGCATCTTCCCCGCGGTGGACGTCGACGCGTCCGGCACCCGCAAGGAGGAGATCCTGCTCGGCGCCGAGGAGCTGGGCATCGTCTGGAAGCTGCGCCGGGTGCTGCACGCGCTCGACCAGCAGCAGGCGATCGAACTGCTCCTCGACAAGATGAAGCAGACCAAGTCGAACGTCGAGTTCCTGATGCAGATCCAGAAGACGACGCCGACGCCGGGCAACGGCGACTGACGTCCGTCCGCACACGAAGGGGCCGCTCCCGCGAGGGGGCGGCCCCTTCGCATGGCACGGGTTCGTATGGCACGGGTTCGCACGGCACTGTCGGGCCGCGGCCGGGGGCACGGCGGAAGCCTGGGCCGCGTCGTAGTGGTCGCCCTCGGGTGCCGGGCACGGTCATCGGCAGGGTTCGTATGCACGGGTTCGCGTGCGCGAGATCTTCGCCACAGGAACGGACGCCGGCACGGCCGCCGAGCAGCCCTCGCGTCACCGTCGAAAGCCCAGGTCAGCGGTGTGCCCGGCCGGGCCCCGCCGGAACGGCCCGGAGACGGCCGGGCACAGGCCCGGCACAGCGCGCCGTGCAACCCTGTGCCCCGTTTCCCCGTCTGAGCCGACAGCACGACGACAGGTGTCGTACAGGCCGAGGACGTGCCTGCTTGGCACCGAACGCAGGGGGTAACCGACCGGAGATGAGCTGAGGAGCAGATGTCTGTCGAGAACAGGACGGAACGCCGGGGCACCAAGGGGCGCCGCCGCAAGCCGCGCGACAAGCGGCACACGGGCCTCAAGGTCGCGGCATGGACCGCCGCGGGCATCGTCGTCCTGGGCGGCACCGGCGCCGGCTACCTGTACTTCAAGCTCAACGGCAACCTCGAGAGCGTCGACATCGAGCAGGCACTCGGCACCGACCGGCCCCAGAAGGCCGACAACGGATCCGAGAACATCCTCGTCCTCGGCTCCGACACCCGCGCCGGCGGCAACCAGAAGCTCGGCGGCGGCGCCGACGACGGCAGCGCCCGCTCCGACACCGCGATGGTCGTGCACGTTTACGAGGGCCGCAAGAAGGCCAGCGTGGTGTCCATACCGCGCGACACCCTCATCGACCGCCCCGAGTGCACCGACACCGACGGCGGCACCCACCCGGCCGCCGACGGCGTGATGTTCAACTCCGCCTACTCCACGGGCGGCGCGGCCTGCGCGGTGAAGACCGTCGAGTCGATCACCGACCTGCGCATGGACCACTACCTGGAGATCGACTTCGCCGGCTTCCAGAAACTCGTCGACGACGTCGGCGGCGTCGAGGTCACCACCTCCGAGGCCATCAAGGACCCCGACAGCCACCTCGACCTCCCGGCCGGCGCCCACCGCCTCGACGGCGAACAGGCCCTCGGCCTGGTCCGCACCCGGCACGGCGTCGGCGACGGCTCCGACCTCGGCCGCATCCAGCTCCAGCAGGCGTTCGTCAGGGCGCTGGTGCGGCAGGTCAACGAGGTCGGCGTCCTCACCAGCCCCAAGAAGCTGTACGACCTCGCCGACAGCGCCACCAAGGCCGTCACCACCGACTCCGACCTGGGCTCGGTGAACGCCCTGGTCTCCTTCGCCAACGGCATGAAGGGCATCGGCCCGGGCGCCATGCGCATGGTCACCATGCCGGTCCAGTACGACCCCGCCGACCTCAACCGCGTCCTGCCCGACACGGACAAGGCCCAGCTGGTCTGGGACGCCCTGAAGAACGACCGGCCGATCCCGAAGAGCGCCACCGAGGGCACAGCCGGCGGTGAAGCCGAGGACGTGGTCCGTTCGTGACACGGTCCGCCGTTCCCGGCGGCGCGGGAATACCGGAGCCGGCCACCCGGTTTTGGGGGATGGCGCCAGTCCTGGCAGACTGGTACGTCGGCCCCGGTTCACGCTCCCGCATCCCGCGGCGGCGACCCGGCGCCCTCCCGGAACCTAGGAGACACCTTGAAGCGCGACATCCACCCCGAGTACGTCGAGACGCAGGTCAGCTGCACCTGCGGCGCGTCGTTCACCACCCGCAGCACGATCTCCGCCGGCACCATCCGTGCCGAGGTCTGCTCCGAGTGCCACCCGTTCTACACGGGCAAGCAGAAGATCCTCGACACCGGTGGCCGTGTGGCCCGCTTCGAGGCCCGCTTCGGCAAGGCCGCCGGCTCCAAGAAGTAGCGAGCCCTCTAGGGCTTGCCCGGCGGATCCTGTCGGAGACGCGGGGCCTGGCACGCACATCTGCGGCGTTGTGGTCGGTCGCCGACCCCACGCTCGGCTGCGCTCACGCGGGAGGGACCTCCATCGCGTCGGCTCCTTCCTCCGCCTTGCAGCTGCACGCACCAGGCCCCGCTCACCGGCACTGAGAGGTACGGCGGATTTCCTCCGACCTGATCCGCCGGGCAGGCCCTAGCGCCGGTCCACGGTCGCGCCCCCGCCCGGGGGCGGGCCGGGACCGGCGTTTTTGGTCGCCGCCCCTTCACCCACGTACCAGCAGGAGCCCAAGATGTTCGAGGCCGTCGAGGAACTCGTCGCCGAGCACGCCGACCTGGAGAAGAAGCTCGCCGACCCGTCGGTCCACGCCGATCAGGCGAACGCGCGCAAGCTGAACAAGCGCTACGCCGAGCTCACCCCGATCGTCGCCACGTACCGCTCCTGGAAGCAGACCGGCGACGACATCGAGACCGCGCGTGAACTCGGCGCCGACGACCCGGACTTCGCCGCCGAGGTCAAGGACCTGGAGCAGCAGCGCGAGGAGCTCACCGAGAAGCTGCGGCTGCTGCTGGTCCCGCGCGACCCCAGCGACGACAAGGACGTCATCCTCGAGATCAAGGCGGGCGCGGGCGGCGACGAGTCCGCCCTGTTCGCCGGCGACCTGCTGCGCATGTACCTGCGCTACGCCGAGCGCGTCGGCTGGAAGACCGAGATCATCGACGCCACCGAGTCCGAACTGGGCGGCTACAAGGACGTCCAGGTCGCCGTGAAGGCCCGCGGCCAGATCGAGCCCGGACAGGGCGTGTGGGCGCGACTGAAGTACGAGGGCGGCGTGCACCGGGTGCAGCGGGTGCCGGCCACCGAGTCGCAGGGCCGCATCCACACCTCCGCGGCGGGCGTCCTGGTGACCCCCGAGGCCGAGGAGGTCGACGTCGAGATCAACCCGAACGACCTGCGCATCGACGTCTACCGGTCCTCCGGTCCCGGCGGGCAGTCCGTCAACACCACCGACTCCGCCGTGCGCATCACGCACATCCCGACCGGAGTCGTCGCCTCCTGCCAGAACGAGAAGAGCCAGCTGCAGAACAAGGAGCAGGCACTGCGTATCCTGCGCTCCAGGCTGCTCGCCATGGCCCAGGAGGAGGCGGAGAGGGAGGCCGCCGACGCCCGGCGCAGCCAGGTCCGCACCGTCGACCGCTCCGAGAAGATCCGCACGTACAACTTCCCGGAGAACCGCATCTCCGACCACCGCGTCGGCTTCAAGGCGTACAACCTGGACCAGGTCCTGGACGGCGACCTCGCCGCGGTGATCCAGGCCTGCGTCGACGCGGACTCGGCCGCCAAGCTCGCCGCCGCGTAACCCCGCACCCAGCCCGGAGGACCAGCGTGAACCTGCTGCTCGCCGAGGTGGCCCAGGCCACCCAGCGGCTCGCCGACGCCGGCGTGCCCTCTCCGCGCACCGACGCGGAGGAACTCGCCGCATTCGTGCACGGCGTCAAGCGCGGCGAGCTGCACGTCGTGAAGGACTCCGACTTCGACGCCCGCTACTGGGAGGTCATCGCCCGCCGCGAGGCGCGCGAGCCGCTCCAGCACATCACCGGGCGCGCCTACTTCCGCTACCTGGAACTCCAGGTCGGGCCGGGTGTGTTCGTGCCGCGGCCGGAGACCGAGTCGGTCGTCGGATGGGCCATAGACGCCGTCCGCGCCATGGACGTCGTGGAGCCGTGCATCGTCGACCTGTGCACCGGTTCCGGCGCGATCGCGCTGGCCCTCGCCCAGGAGGTGCCGCGCTCCCGCGTGCACGCCGTGGAGCTGTCCGAGGACGCCCTGGTGTGGACCCGCAAGAACATGGAGGGGTCCAGGGTCGAGCTGCGCCAGGGAGACGCCCTGACGGCCTTCCCCGACCTCGACGGCCAGGTCGACCTGGTCGTCTCCAACCCGCCGTACATCCCGCTCACCGAGTGGGAGTACGTCGCCCCGGAAGCCCGCGACTACGACCCCGACCTCGCCCTGTTCTCCGGCGAGGACGGCCTGGAGCTGATCCGCGGCCTGGAGCGCACCGCGCACCGGCTGCTGCGCCCCGGCGGGGTCGTGGTCGTCGAGCACGCCGACACCCAGGGCGGCCAGGTGCCGTGGATCTTCGCCGAGGACCGCGGCTGGACCGACGCCGCCGACCATCCCGACCTGAACAACCGTCCCCGGTTCGCGACCGCCCGCAAGGCGCTGCCGTGACCACCCCGAAGACTCCGACCCTTCAGCAGCACGTGTACGAGGAGGCCCGCCAGATGGCTCGGCGATACGACACCAACGACGCCACGGACCGCACCACCGGTCTGCGCGAGGCCGCCTCCGCCGTCCGCCGCGGCGAACTGGTGGTGCTGCCCACGGACACCGTGTACGGCATCGGCGCCGACGCGTTCACCGCGGAGGCCGTCGGCGACCTGCTCGAGGCCAAGGGCCGGGGCCGCAACATGCCCTCACCCGTCCTCATCGGCTCCCCGAACACGCTGCACGGCCTGGTCACCGACTTCTCCGAGCTGGCGTGGGAGCTGGTCGACGCGTTCTGGCCGGGCGCGCTGACCCTGGTCGCCAAGCACCAGCCGTCCCTCCAGTGGGACCTCGGCGACACCCGCGGCACGGTCGCGGTGCGCATGCCGCTGCACCCGGTCGCCATCGAACTGCTCACCGAGGTCGGCCCGATGGCCGTCTCCTCCGCCAACCTCACCGGCCACCCGGCGCCGGAGACCTGCGACGCCGCGCAGGAGATGCTCGGCGACTCCGTCTCCGTGTACCTCGACGGCGGTCCCACGCCCGGCAACGTCCCCTCCTCGATCGTCGACGTCACACGGCCCGTGCCCGTGCTGCTGCGCGCCGGAGCGATCTCGGCGGAGGAACTGCGCAAGGTCGTACCCGACCTCGAGGTGGCGAATTGACGGCCCCTGAGGCCCCCGAGCTCTCGGCTCCGCTCGAGCAGGGGGGACCCCCATGCGTGGCATAGGCAACGGGGAGTCCAGCGCGGAAGTGACCACCACCTTCGGGTTTCCGCGCGACACGTTCCGCATCCTCCACGTCAGTACCGGAAACGTGTGCCGCTCGCCCATCACCGAGCGGCTGACCCGGCATTTCGTGAGTCAGCGGCTGGGCATCCTCGGCGGCGGTCTGATCGTGGAGAGCGCGGGCACCTGGGGGCACGAGGGCGCGCCGATGGAGGCCCACGCGGAGACCGTGCTGGCGGAGTTCGGCGCGGACGCGTCCGGGTTCGTGGGCCGTGAGCTGCTGGACGACCACGTCATCCGCGCCGACCTGGTGCTGACGGCGACGCGGGACCACCGCGCGCAGGTCATCTCCATGGGGCACTCGGCGGGGCTGCGGACCTTCACGCTGAAGGAGTTCACGCGGCTGGTGAACGCGATCGACCCGGCGACGCTGCCGCCGCTGGAGGACGGGCTGGTCATGCGGGCCCGGGCGCTCGTGCGGGCGGCCGCTGCGCTGCGCGGATGGCTGCTGGCGCCCACGGCCGAGGCGGACGAGGTGTACGACCCGTACGGGGCGCCGCTGACGTTCTTCCGGTCGATCGGCGACGAGATATACGAGGCGCTGGATCCCGTGGTGACGGCGCTGACGGGGGTAGCGGCCCGGACGTAGGCGGGCGCTGGAGGAATGTCGCGGCGGTGGGAGCAACAGCGCACGCGCTGCGGCCGCGGCGGGCCTACATTGGTCCTACGTCAGTGCCGACGTTCGGGAGCCCACCATGCCGGTCACCCATGCCCTCGTCGAGGCCGATGTCCTGCGGCGTCAGGATCCCGAGCTGGCCGACGTGCTGCTCGGGGAGCGCGAGCGGCAGTCGACCACCCTCCAGATGATCGCCGCCGAGAACTTCACCTCGCCGGCCGTGCTGGCGGCGCTCGGCTCACCGCTGGCCAACAAGTACGCCGAGGGCTACCCGGGCAGCCGGCACCACGGCGGCTGCGAGATCGTCGACGTGGCCGAGCGGCTCGCCGTGGAGCGGGCCAGGGCCCTGTTCGGCGCCGAACACGCCAATGTTCAGGCGCACTCCGGTTCGTCGGCCGTGCTGGCCGCCTACGCCGCCCTGCTGCGTCCCGGCGACACCGTGCTGGCCCTCGGGCTGCCGCACGGCGGCCACCTCACCCACGGCTCGCCCGCCAACTTCTCCGGCCGCTGGTTCGACTTCGTCGGCTACGGCGTGGACGCGGAGACCGGCCTCGTCGACCACGACCAGGTCCGCACCCTGGCCCGCACCCACCGTCCCAAGGCGATCGTCTGCGGCTCCATCGCCTACCCCCGCCACCTCGACTACGCCTTCTTCCGCGAGGTCGCCGACGAGGTGGGCGCCTACCTCATCGCGGACGCCGCGCACCCCATCGGCCTGGTCGCCGGGGGAGCGGCGCCCAGTCCGGTGCCGTACGCGGACATCGTGTGCGCGACGACGCACAAGGTGCTGCGGGGTCCGCGCGGCGGGATGCTCCTGTGCGGCGGCGAACTGGCCGAGCGCGTCGACCGCGCGGTGTTCCCGTTCACCCAGGGCGGGGCGCAGATGCACACCATCGCCGCCAAGGCGGTCGCCTTCGGCGAGGCGGCGACCCCGGCCTTCGCCGCGTACGCGCACCAGGTCGTCGCCAACGCGCGGACGCTGGCCGCCGCGCTGGCCGACGAGGGCCTGATCGTGACCACCGGCGGCACCGACACCCACCTGATCACCGCCGACCCGGCGCCGCTCGGCGTCGACGGGCGCACCGCCCGCGGCCTGCTGGCGGCCGCCGGAGTGGTGCTGGACTGCTGTGCGCTGCCGCACGCCGACGACCGAGGGCTGCGCCTGGGCACGGCGGCGGTGACGACGCAGGGCATGGGGGCGGCGGAGATGCGGCTCGTCGCGGGGCTGCTCGCGAGCGTCCTGCGGGGCGGCACGGACGCCGCGCGGGCCCGCGCGGACGTACGGGAACTGACCGCGGCGTTTCCGCCCTATCCGCGCTGAAGGTGGCCGGAACGGGTAGGTGCGAGCGTGTGCACAGCCACGCGTGCAACCATCGTCGCTACCCGGAAGTCCCCACCCATATGCGCGCCTCGCTAGGGTGTGGGGCTGTGATGGCCAGCGAGACCTGTGGGGAAGCCCGTGCGTGAATACCTGCTGACGCTCTGCATCACGGCCGCGGTGACGTACCTGCTGACCGGACCGGTACGGAAGTTCGCGATCGTGGCCGGGGCGATGCCGGAGATCCGGGCACGTGACGTGCACCGGGAACCCACTCCGCGGCTCGGCGGTATCGCGATGTTCTTCGGACTGTGCGCGGGCCTGCTGGTCGCCGACCACCTCACCAACCTGAGCCAGCTCTTCGAGAAGTCCAACGAGCCGCGGGCCCTGCTCTCCGGGGCCGCGCTGATCTGGCTGATCGGTGTGCTGGACGACAAGTTCGAGATCGACGCGCTGATCAAGCTGGGCGGCCAGATGATCGCCGCCGGTGTGATGGTGATGCAGGGTCTGACGATCCTGTGGCTCCCGATCCCGGGCGTCGGCTCGGTCGCCCTCACCCAGTGGCAGGGCACGCTGCTGACGGTGGCGCTGGTCGTCATCACCATCAACGCGGTCAACTTCGTGGACGGCCTCGACGGTCTCGCGGCCGGCATGGTGTGCATCGCGGCGACGGCGTTCTTCCTGTACGCCTACCGCATCTGGTACTCGTACGGCATCGAGGCCGCCGCTCCGGCGACGCTGTTCGCGGCGATCCTGATGGGCATGTGCCTGGGCTTCCTGCCGCACAACATGCACCCGGCGCGGATCTTCATGGGCGACTCCGGCTCGATGCTGATCGGCCTGGTGCTGGCGGCCGGCGCCATCTCCGTCACCGGGCAGGTCGACCCGGACGCGCTGAAGCTGTTCGCGGGTTCGGAGAAGGAGGCCGTGCACCAGACGGTGCCGGTGTACATCCCGCTGCTGCTGCCGCTGACGATCATCGCGGTGCCGGCCGCCGACCTGATCCTGGCGATCGTGCGCCGCACCTGGCGCGGCCAGTCGCCGTTCGCGGCGGACCGGGGGCACCTGCACCACCGGCTGCTGGAGATCGGGCACTCGCACAGCCGCGCGGTGCTGATCATGTACTTCTGGTCGGCGCTCATCGCCTTCGGTGCGCTGACGTACTCGGTGAACTCGGCCTCGATGTGGATCGTGCTGAGTGTGGTCATCCTCTCCACGATCGGGCTGGTGCTGCTTCTGCTGCCGCGCTTCACCCCGCGCGCCCCGCGCTGGGCGGAGGCCTTCGTCCCGCCGCGCTACCGCAGGCGCCGGGCGGCGGCGACGGCCCCGGAGGCGTCGGCTCCCGCGTCGTACGAGGCGGCCGGCGACGACGACGAGGAGGAGCCCGCGCACCGCACCCCGGTGGCCGCCGGTGTCTCCGGCGTCAACGGTGCGACCGCCGTGGGACCCCGCGCACGTCTGGCCGACCGGTCACGGTCAAGGTAAGAATCCGACTAGAGCATTGCCAAGTCGTGGTGCGGTGATGGGTCTGCTTTGGGGGTGCGATTCCCCCCATTACCAGACAGACCGCACGGGTTCTCGCTCGAACGCGCGAGTTCACTCTCACGTGTGACGGTTGGCACGCCATTCAGGTAAAGACTGCATCAAATAGTTTGTGATACCGTTCACGAGAACCCGGGACAGAGCCGAAGGGCCGTAGTGCGACGGCCCATTCTCGTGAGGTCTTCACACTCCACCCGGGGGACTACGCTCGTCCATGACGACACCCCTGCCCCCTGTGAAATGCGGAGTTGCCGCCATGCCGTCCAACGACGTCCGGACCCTGGCCCAGGCCGCTGTGCCCACGGCTGCCGTCGGCGCTGTCGCCGCCGTCGTCAGTGGCGTGGTCGCGGGCGGAAAGGGAGCGGTCGGGGCGCTCGTCGCCACCGCGGTGGTGATCCTGTTCATGGGGATCGGCCTGTACGTCCTGCAGCGCACCGCCAAATCGCTTCCGCATCTGTTCCAGGCCATGGGGCTGATGCTCTACGCGGCTCAGATCCTGCTGCTGTTCGTCTTCCTGACGGCCTTCAAGGACACCACGCTGTTCCACCCCAAGGCCTTCGCGTTCACGCTGGTCGCCGGCACCCTGGCATGGATCGTCGCGCAGACCCGTGCGCACATGAAGGCCAAGATCCTCTACGTCGAGCCCGATTCGACGACGGGCCGGAAGGCCGACAAGTCGGGGCACTCGTCGTGAGGGGTAGGGCCGGGATAAAGGCGCATGAGAGATCCTGCTATCGTCCGGTGCCAACTGCGGCATCGCGGGCGCGGGCATCCGAGCTGACGCCTGCTCCATCGCGAGGCTCGATGCCCCCCAGCCGCCCCCACATCCGTAACACCTGTCCGGTGCCGATCCGCGGCTGCGCGCCGCGCCGACACAACGAGGTTGCCGTACCTATGCGTCACGCCGAAGGAGCCCGCGGTGAGTGCTGACCAGACCCAGCTCGCCTTTGACTGGAGCTGTCGGATCATGTCCGACAACGGGTGTGGCTTTCCGGCTCCGGGCCTGCACTCGTTCCTCTTCAAGCCGATCACCACTGTGGGTGGGTTCGAGTTCAACAAGGTGATGCTGCTCGCGCTCATCACCACCGTCCTCGTCATCGGCTTCTTCTGGGCGGCCTTCGGCAAGGCCAAGGTGGTGCCGGGCAAGCTGCAGATGGTCGGTGAGGCCGGCTACGACTTCGTCCGCCGCGGCATCGTCTACGAGACCCTCGGCAAGAAGGAGGGCGAGAAGTACGTCCCCTTCATGGTCTCGCTGTTCTTCTTCATCTGGATCATGAACATCTGGTCCGTGATCCCGCTGGCCCAGTTCCCGGTCTCGTCGATCATCGCGTACCCCATGGTCCTCGCGCTGATCGTCTGGATCATCTGGGTGGGGCTGACCTTCAAGCGCCACGGCTTCGTCGGCTTCTTCAAGAACGTGACGGGCTACGACAAGTCGCTCGGCGCGGTGCTGCCGCTCGTCATGGTCATCGAGTTCTTCTCGAACCTGCTGGTCCGGCCGTTCACCCACGCCGTGCGACTCTTCGCCAACATGTTCGCCGGTCACCTGATGCTGGTGATGTTCACCGTCGCCTCCTGGTACCTGCTGAACAGCTGGATGATCCCGGCAGCCGGCGTCTCCTTCATCATGACCATGGTCATGATCCTCTTCGAACTTTTCGTGCAGGCCGTCCAGGCGTACGTCTTCGTACTGCTGGCCTGCTCGTACATCCAGGGCGCGCTCGCCGAGCACCACTGAGCGACCCGGCCCAGACCCCTTTGAACGTCCGGTGGCCAACCCCCGCCGGTCCATGAAAGAGAAGGAAGAATCAGCATGGCTGCCCTTGAGACCCTCGCCGCCGTCGAAGGCAACATCGGTTCCATCGGCTACGGCCTCGCCGCGATCGGCCCCGGCGTCGGCGTCGGCATCATCTTCGGTAACGGCACCCAGGCCCTCGCCCGCCAGCCCGAGGCGGCCGGCCTGATCCGCGCCAACCAGATCCTGGGCTTCGCCTTCTGTGAGGCGCTCGCCCTCATCGGCATCGTCATGCCGTTCGTCTACGGATGACGGACCCTGACGAGCCAACCTTTCAACGAAAGGCATTGATGTGATCGCCAACCTGGTACAGCTGGCGGCCGAGGAGGAGCAGAACCCGCTCATTCCTCCGGGCCCCGAGCTGCTCGTCGGCACCATCGCCTTCGCCATCGTCTTCTTCGTCTTCTGGAAGAAGCTGCTTCCGAACATCAACAAGGTTCTGGAGGAGCGCCGCGCGGCGATCGAGGGCGGTATCGAAGAGGCCGAGGCCATGCAGGTCGAGGCCAAGAGCGTGCTCGAGCAGTACAAGGCACAGCTCGCCGAAGCCCGGCACGAGGCCGCGCGTCTGCGCCAGGAGGCGCAGGAGCAGGGCGCCACGCTCATCGCCGAGATGCGGGCCGAGGGCCAGCGTCAGCGCGAGGAGATCATCGCCGCCGGTCACGCGCAGATCGAGGCCGACCGCAAGGCCGCCGCGTCCGCGCTGCGCCAGGACGTCGGCAAGCTCGCCACCGACCTGGCCGGCAAGCTCGTCGGCGAGTCCCTCGAGGACCACGCCCGGCAGAGCCGCGTGATCGACCGCTTCCTCGACGAGCTCGACCAGAAGGCCGAGGCCGCGCGATGAACGGAGCGAGCCGCGAGGCCCTGGCAGCCGCACGTGAGCGTCTCGACGCGCTGACGGACTCCACGTCCGTGGACGCCGGCTCGCTCGCCGGTGAGCTGGCCGCCGTCACCGCGCTGCTCGACCGCGAGGTGTCGCTGCGTCGGGTCCTCACCGACCCGGCGCAGGCCGGTGAGGCCAAGGCCGACCTGGCCCGGCGCCTGCTCGGCTCGCAGGTCAGCGGTCCGGCCGCCGACCTGGTGTCCGGCATGGTGCGTTCCCGCTGGTCGCAGTCGCGCGACCTGGTGGACGCGCTCGAGGAGCTGGCGAACCTCGCCGACCTCACCGCCGCCCAGAAGGCCGGCGCGCTCGACGACGTCGAGGACGAGCTGTTCCGGTTCGGCCGGATCGTCTCCTCCAACACCGAGCTGCGTGCCGCGCTGACCAACCGGAGCGCCACCGTCTCCGCCAAGGGCGAGCTGCTGCGCAGCCTGCTCGGCGGCAGGGCGAACGCGAGCACCGAGCGTCTGGTGACGCGTCTCGTGACCGCGCCGCGGGGACGTAGCCTGGAGTCGGGACTCGAGTCCCTGTCCAAGCTCGCCGCCGAGCGTCGCGACCGGATGGTGGCCGTGGTCACCTCCGCGGTGCCGCTGAGCGACGGGCAGAAGCAGCGCCTGGGCGACGCCCTCGCGAAGCTCTACGGCCGCCGCATGCACCTCAACCTCGACGTCGACCCCGCGGTCGTCGGCGGGATCCGGGTGCAGGTCGGTGACGAGGTCATCAACGGCTCCCTCGCGGACCGGCTCGAAGACGCGAGCCGTCGGCTGGCGAGCTGAGCAGCACACTCTGACATAAGCAGTACGTACTTACGGCCCTGGTTGGGCCGTGCAGAGGATTCACCTCTTATTGGGGGGAGTCCCCATACCCCCCAAGTGAAACTTCGGGCCCAACAAGGAGAGCAGGGAACTCAGATGGCGGAGCTCACGATCCGGCCGGAGGAGATCCGGGACGCGCTGGAGAACTTTGTCCAGTCGTACAAGCCGGACGCGGCCTCGCGCGAGGAGGTCGGTACGGTCACCCTTGCCGGCGACGGCATCGCGAAGGTCGAGGGCCTGCCCTCGGCCATGGCCAACGAGCTGCTGAAGTTCGAGGACGGCACCCTCGGCCTCGCCCTCAACCTCGAGGAGCGCGAGATCGGTGCCATCGTCCTCGGTGAGTTCAGCGGCATCGAGGAGGGCCAGCCGGTCACCCGTACCGGCGAGGTGCTGTCCGTCGCCGTGGGCGAGGGCTACCTCGGCCGCGTGGTCGACCCGCTCGGCAACCCGATCGACGGCCTCGGCGAGATCGAGACCGAGGGCCGCCGCGCCCTCGAACTGCAGGCCCCCACGGTCATGCAGCGCAAGTCGGTGCACGAACCGATGGAGACGGGCTACAAGGCCGTCGACGCCATGACCCCGATCGGCCGTGGTCAGCGCCAGCTGATCATCGGCGACCGCCAGACCGGCAAGACCGCCCTGGCCGTCGACACGATCATCAACCAGCGTGACAACTGGCGCTCCGGCGACCCGAAGAAGCAGGTCCGCTGCATCTACGTCGCCATCGGCCAGAAGGGCTCCACCATCGCGTCGGTCCGCCGCGCGCTGGAGGAGAACGGCGCGCTGGAGTACACGACCATCGTCGCCGCCCCGGCGTCCGACCCGGCCGGCTTCAAGTACCTGGCGCCGTACACCGGTTCGGCCATCGGTCAGCAGTGGATGTACGAGGGCAAGCACGTCCTGATCATCTTCGACGACCTGTCGAAGCAGGCCGACGCCTACCGCGCCGTCTCCCTGCTGCTGCGCCGCCCGCCGGGCCGCGAGGCCTACCCGGGTGACGTCTTCTACCTGCACTCCCGCCTGCTGGAGCGCTGCGCCAAGCTCTCCGACGACATGGGCGCGGGCTCGATGACCGGTCTGCCGATCGTCGAGACCAAGGCCAACGACGTGTCGGCGTTCATCCCGACCAACGTCATCTCCATCACCGACGGCCAGTGCTTCCTGGAGTCGGACCTGTTCAACGCCGGTCAGCGCCCCGCGCTGAACGTCGGTATCTCCGTCTCCCGAGTCGGTGGTTCCGCGCAGCACAAGGCGATGAAGCAGGTCTCCGGCCGTCTGCGTGTGGACCTGGCCCAGTTCCGTGAGCTGGAGGCGTTCGCCGCCTTCGGTTCCGACCTGGACGCCGCGTCGAAGGCGCAGCTGGAGCGCGGCCAGCGCATGGTCGAGCTGCTCAAGCAGGACCAGTACCAGCCGATGTCCACCGAGGACCAGGTCGTCTCCGTCTGGGCCGGCACCACCGGCAAGATGGACGACGTTCCGGTCTCCGACATCCGCCGCTTCGAGAAGGAGCTGCTGGAGTACCTGCACCGCAAGGAGCAGGGCCTCATGACCTCCATCCGCGAGGGCGGCAAGATGTCCGACGACACCCTGCAGGCCGTCGCCGAGGCGATCGCGGACTTCAAGAAGCAGTTCGAGACGAGCGACGGCAAGCTGCTCGGCGAGGACGCCCCGGCCGCTGCCGCCAAGTGACGTAAGGAAGGGACCTGACTCATGGGAGCCCAGCTCCGGGTCTACAAGCGTCGCATCCGATCCGTCACCGCGACCAAGAAGATCACCAAGGCGATGGAGATGATCGCCGCCTCGCGCGTCGTCAAGGCGCAGCGCAAGGTGGCGGCCTCCACGCCGTACGCGCGGGAACTCACCCGCGCGGTCACGGCGGTCGGTACCGGGTCGGACACCAAGCACCCGCTCACCACGGAGGCGGAGAACCCGACCCGTGCCGCGGTCCTGCTCCTCACGAGCGACCGCGGTCTGGCCGGCGCCTTCAACTCCAACGCCATCAAGGCGGCGGAGCAGCTGACCGAGCGCCTGGAGCGCGAGGGCAAGCAGGTCGTCACGTACATCGTCGGCCGCCGCGGTCTGGCCCACTACAACTTCCGCGAGCGTGACGTCGCGGAGTCGTTCACGGGCTTCACCGACGAGCCCTCGTACGCGGACGCCAAGAAGGTCGCGGCTCCGCTGATCGAGGCCATCCGGGACGAGACGGCGGACGGCGGCGTGGACGAACTCCACATCGTCTACACCGAGTTCGTTTCGATGATGACGCAGACGGCGGTGGACTCCCGGATGCTTCCGCTGCGTCTCGAAGAGGTCGCGGAGGAGAGCGCCACCAAGGGCGAGATCCTGCCGCTGTACGACTTCGAGCCCTCGGCGGAGGACGTCCTCGACGCCCTGCTGCCGCGCTACGTGGAGAGCCGGATCTACAACGCGCTGCTCCAGTCGGCCGCTTCGAAGCACGCCGCCACGCGGCGCGCGATGAAGTCGGCCACCGACAACGCGGGCGAGCTGATCAACACGCTCTCCCGTCTTGCCAACGCGGCCCGCCAGGCCGAAATCACCCAGGAAATCAGCGAGATCGTCGGTGGCGCCAGTGCCCTGGCCGACGCGAACGCGGGGAGTGACAACTAATGACCACCACTGTTGAGACCGCGACGGCTACGGGCCGCGTCGCCCGGGTCATCGGCCCGGTCGTCGACGTGGAGTTCCCCGTCGACGCGATGCCGGAGATCTACAACGCGCTGCACGTCGAGGTCGCCGACCCGGCCCAGGAGGGTGCGCTCAAGACGCTGACCCTCGAGGTCGCGCAGCACCTCGGTGACGGCCTGGTCCGCACCATCTCCATGCAGCCCACCGACGGTCTGGTCCGCCAGGCCCCGGTGACCGACACGGGCACGGCCATCTCCGTCCCCGTCGGCGACTTCACCAAGGGCAAGGTGTTCAACACCCTCGGTGAGGTGCTGAACGTCGACGAGTCCTACGACGGTGAGCGCTGGCCGATCCACCGCAAGGCGCCGAACTTCGACGAGCTCGAGTCGAAGACCGAGATGTTCGAGACCGGCGTCAAGGTCATCGACCTTCTCACCCCGTACGTCAAGGGTGGAAAGATCGGCCTGTTCGGTGGTGCCGGCGTCGGCAAGACGGTGCTCATCCAGGAGATGATCTACCGCGTCGCCAACAACCACGACGGTGTGTCGGTGTTCGCCGGTGTCGGTGAGCGCACCCGTGAGGGCAACGACCTCATCGACGAGATGAGCGAGTCCGGTGTCATCGACAAGACCGCGCTCGTCTTCGGTCAGATGGACGAGCCCCCGGGCACCCGTCTGCGCGTCGCGCTGGCCGGCCTCACCATGGCCGAGTACTTCCGTGACGTCCAGAAGCAGGACGTGCTGTTCTTCATCGACAACATCTTCCGCTTCACCCAGGCCGGTTCCGAGGTGTCGACCCTGCTCGGCCGTATGCCCTCCGCGGTGGGCTACCAGCCGAACCTGGCCGACGAGATGGGTCTCCTCCAGGAGCGCATCACCTCGACCCGTGGTCACTCGATCACCTCGATGCAGGCGATCTACGTCCCCGCGGACGACCTGACCGACCCGGCCCCGGCCACCACCTTCGCCCACCTCGACGCGACGACGGTGCTCTCCCGTCCGATCTCGGAGAAGGGCATCTACCCGGCCGTGGACCCGCTGGACTCGACGTCCCGGATCCTGGACCCGCGCTACATCGCGCAGGACCACTACAACGCGGCCATGCGCGTGAAGAACATCCTGCAGAAGTACAAGGACCTGCAGGACATCATCGCGATCCTCGGTATCGACGAGCTCGGCGAGGAGGACAAGCTCGTCGTCCACCGTGCCCGTCGCGTGGAGCGCTTCCTGTCCCAGAACACCCACGTCGCCAAGCAGTTCACCGGCGTGGACGGTTCGGACGTGCCGCTGGACGAGTCGATCGCCGCGTTCAACGCGATCTGCGACGGTGAGTACGACCACTTCCCGGAGCAGGCGTTCTTCATGTGCGGTGGCATCGAGGACCTGAAGAAGAACGCGAAGGAGCTGGGCGTCTCCTGAGCCCCGAGCTCACCGTGAGCCCCTTGGGGCTCACACCCGAGGGGGCGGGCGCGTCCCGCCCCCTCTCCCACGCCCCTTAGACTTGTAACCAACACCCGGCAGACCCGCCGGGTGGTGACCCGAGGAGCCACCTTGGCTGCTGAGCTGCACGTCGCGCTGGTCGCGGCCGACCGAGAGGTCTGGTCCGGCGAGGCCACCCTGGTCGTCGCGCGCACCACGTCCGGCGACATCGGCGTCATGCCCGGTCACCAGCCGCTGCTCGGTGTGCTGGAGTCGGGCCCGGTGACCATCCGTACGAGTGACGGTGGAACGGTCGTCGCCGCGGTGCACGGCGGTTTCATCTCGTTCGCCGACAACAAGCTGTCGCTGCTGGCCGAGATCGCCGAGCTGTCGGACGAGATCGACGTCCAGCGCGTGGAGCAGGACCTGGCCCGCGCGAAGGCGGAGGACGACACCGAGGCCCAGCGCCGCGCGGATGTCCGTCTGCGGGCGGCGACGGCGGGGCGCTGATCCCGGCGCGGTGAGATGACGTGACTCAGCCGCGGCCGGCACCGGAGAGATCCGGAGCCGGTCGCGGCTGAGGCAGATCTGGATGATTTTTCCGTTCCGTTACCTAGGAGACGAGGAGGTCGGTGCCGATGATCCTCGCTCTGACTGTGTGCGGAATCGTGCTGGTGCTCCTGCTGGCGGGCCTCTTCGTCTTCGGCCTGCGCCGCCGCCTCATCCAGCGCTCGGGCGGGACGTTCGACTGCAGCCTGCGCTGGGACACCCCCGAGGGCGGTGACACCAGCGGCAAGGGCTGGGCCTACGGAGTCGCCCGCTACAACGGCGACCGGGTGGAGTGGTTCCGGGTGTTCTCCTACGCCCCGCGTCCGCGCCGGGTCCTGGAGCGCTCCGCGATCGAGGTGGCCGGCCGCCGCGTCCCCGAGGGCGAGGAGGAGCTGGCGCTGCTGACGGACTACGTGGTCCTCACCTGTCTGCACCGGGGCACGCGCCTGGAGCTCGCCATGAGCGAGGACGCGCTGACCGGTTTCCTCGCGTGGCTGGAGGCGGCCCCGCCCGGCCAGAGGGTGAACGTCGCGTAGAGCGCCGTTCAGGGCCCCGCTGGGTGGGGGTCCCCCCCCGCAGCGGAGCTGCTGGGGGAGGGTGAACGTGGCGTGACCGCGTGCGCCCTCCTCGCCGGACCGGGTCCGGCGAGGAGGGCGCGTTACGTGCGTGTCGTCGTGTGCGGGTCGGGCCCTACTTCAGTCCGCCGTCGATGGCGCTCACCAGCTCGCCGTTGGCGGTGTCTCCGCTGAACTCCCAGAAGAAGGCGCCGCCCAGGCCCTGGCTCTTGGCCCAGGCCATCTTGGAGTTGATGGTGGCCGGGGTGTCGTAGGACCACCAGTTGCTGCCGCAGTGGGCGTACGCGGTGCCGCCGACGGTGCCGGTGGCCGGGCAGGAGTTCTTGAGGACCTTGTAGTCCTCGATGCCGGCCTCGTAGGTGCCGGTCGCCGGGCCGGTGGCGGTGCCGCCGGGGGCGGACTGGGTGACGCCGGTCCAGCCGCGGCCGTAGAAGCCGATGCCGAGCAGCAGCTTGCTCGCCGGGACGCCCTTCGCCTTGAGCTTGGCGATGGCGGCGGCCGAGTTGAAGCCCTCCTTCGGGATGCCGGCGTACGACGTGAGCGGCGAGTGCGGGGCGGTCGGACCGGTCTTGTCCCAGGCGCCGAAGTAGTCGTACGTCATCACGTTGTACCAGTCGAGGTACTGGGCGGCGCCGCCGTAGTCGGCCGCGTCGATCTTGCCGCCCTCGGAGGCGTCCGCGGTGATGGCCGCGGTGACCAGGTAGTCCTTGCCGAACTCGGCGCGCAGCGCCTGGGAGAGGGTCCTGAAGGCGGCGGGGCCGCTGGTGTCACAGGTGAGACCGCAGGCGTTCGGGTACTCCCAGTCGATGTCGATGCCGTCGAAGACGTCGGCCCAGCGCGGGTCCTCCACGACCTGCTTGCAGGACTTGGCGAACGCGGCGGCGTTGGCCGCGGCCTGGCCGAAGCCGCCCGAGTAGGTCCAGCCGCCGAACGAGTACAGCACCTTGATGTGCGGGTACTTGGCCTTCAGCTGGCGCAGCTGGTTGAAGTTGCCGCGCAGCGGCTGGTCCCAGGTGTCGGCGGTGCCGCTGACGGACTGGTCGGCGGTGTAGGCCTTCTCGTACGCGGCGAAGGTGTCGTCGACGGTGCACTGGCCGTTCTTGACGTTGCCGAACGAGTAGTTGATGTGGGTGATCTTGGCGGCGGAGCCGGACGTCACCAGGTTCTTGACGTGGTAGTTGCGGCCGTAGACGCCCCACTCGGTGAAGTAGCCGAGCTTGACCTTGTCGCCGGTGGGCGGGGGCTCCTCGGTGTCGCCGGTGGTGCGGACCCGGACCGCGCCGCTGACCGGGCCGGTCTGGTCGGCGGTGTCGCGGGCCTGCACGGTGTAGGAGTAGTCGGTGCCCTTGGCCAGGCCCGAGTCCGTGTACGAGGTGGTCGTCACGGTGGCGACCCTGGCGCCGTCGCGCAGGACGTCGTAGTTCTTGACGCCCTTGTCGTCGGTGGCCGCCGACCAGGACAGTTTCACCGAGGTGTCGGTGATGCCGGAGGCGGTCGGGGTGCCGGGCGCGGACGGGGCCGCGTCGCCGGGGACGGACGTGCCGTCGCAGCTGCCGCCGTTGAGCTTGCAGCCGGTGGGGGAGCCGGTGCCGCTGCCGTTGAAGCCGAAGGAGACGGACGCCCCGGGGGCGAGGGTGCCGTTCCAGCCGTTGTTCTTGGCGGTCCAGTGGTCGCCGGAGTTGGTGACCGTGGCGTCCCAGGCGGAGGTGACCTTGGTGCCGGAGGGGAAGTCCCACTCGACGGTCCAGGAGTTGATGGTGGTGGTGCCGGTGTTCTTCACCGTCCACTTGCCCTCGAAGCCGGAGCCCCAGTCCTGGGTCTTGGCGTAGGTGGCGGTCGCCGAGGTCGCCGCCTGGGCGGGGCTCGCCAGGCCGACGAGGCCGGCGAAGGGGAGCAGCAGGGTCGCGAACCCTGCCGCGGCTCTGTGTCTGAAGCGCATGCTGCGCCTCCTCTGGTGATTGCGCCGCTGGGCGCACCCGAGTGTGGCCGCGTGCGTGACTGAGCCATCACGCTCGCGGTGCCGCGAGAATAGAAAGGTCTGGACCACGGGTCAATAGGTCTGGACCACTGTCCCGGTGACTCCCGGTTCCTCCGCTAGATCCCCAACTCCTGCGCCAGCACCGCCGCTTGCACCCGGCTGCGCAGTTCCAGCTTCCCCAGCAGACGGCTGACGTGCGTCTTCACCGTCGCCTCGGCCATGCCGAGGCGCACCGCGATGTCGGCGTTGGACAGCCCTTCGCCGAGACAGGACAGCACCTCGCGCTCGCGCCGGGTGAGCGAGCCGAGCACCGCCGGATCGGCCGTCACCGGACGGGCGGGCTTCGCGGCGAACTCCGCGATCAGCCGCCGGGTGACGGCCGGGGCGACGATGCCCTCGCCGCGCGCCACCGTGCGCACCGCCGCGATCAGGTCCTTGGCCTCCGTGTTCTTCAGCAGGAACCCGGCGGCGCCGGCGCGCAGCGCCCCGAACACGTACTCGTCGAGGTCGAACGTGGTCAGCACCAGCACGTCGGCGAGCCCCTCCGCGACCACCCGCCGCGTCGCCGACACCCCGTCAAGCCGCGGCATCTGTACGTCCATCAGCACCACGTCGGGGCCGAGTTCACGGGCCAGCGCCACCGCCTGCTCTCCGTCCGCCGCCTCGCCGACCACCTCGATGTCGGGTGCGCTGCGCAGGATGAGGACCAGTCCCGCGCGGACGGCGGACTGGTCCTCGGCGACCAGGACGCGGATCATTCGCTTGCTCCTTGGGCAGTGTCGGTGACGGGGAGGGTGGCGTCGACCACCCACAGCGTGCCGTCCGGGCCGTCGACCGGCCCGGCCTCGAACGAGCCGCCGAGCAGCGCGGCCCGCTCGCGCATGCCGACGAGTCCGGCCCCGGAGCCCGGCGCGCGCGGGCCGTCACGGTCGCCGTGCGGGCTGCTCACGCGCAGCGCGAGGGCGTCGTCGAGGCGGCGCAGCCACACGGTGACCCGGCCCGGCGCGGCGTGCTTCAGCGCGTTCGTCAGCGACTCCTGCACCATGCGGTACGCGGCCAGCCCGACCGGTGTGGGCACGGCGTCGTACTCGGCGTCCAGGGTGACGTCGAGGCCGTTGGCGCGGGCGCCCTCGACCAGGGAGCCGAGGCTGTCGAGCGTGGGCGTCGCGGCCGGCTCCAGGTCGCCGGAGCCGTCGCGCAGGAGGCCGATGAGCCGTCGCATCTCGGACAGTCCCTGGACGCTGTTCTCCCGGATCACGGTGAGCGCCTCCCGGGACGTCGCGGGATCGTCGAGCGACAGGGCGGCCGTGGAGTGGATGGCGATCGCGGAGAGGTGGTTGGCGACCATGTCGTGCAACTCCCGTGCCATCCGTGCCCGTTCCGCCGTCACCGCCTGGACGCGGTCCATCTCCGCGAGCAGCGCGGTCTGTTCGGCGCGCAGCCGGGCCGCGTCGGCGGCCTCGCGGTGGTTGCGCACGATCAGCCCGGTGGAGGCGGGCGCGAACGACACCACGCCGATGGCCACCCCGATCAGCAGCGCCTCCGGCACCCGCCAGACGGCGTACGGCACCAGCGATCCGGCGACGGTGAGCAGCCCGGTGATCCACGGGATGCGGCGGGCCGAGGCGGGCGGACCGTACAGGACGGCCGCGTACATCAGGTCGGTGTACATCAGGACGGTGACGATGCTGCCCTGGGTGACGGTGTCCGCCGTCAGGGCCAGGGTGCCGAGGAGCAGTGCGACGCGCGGGGCCGACCGGCGCAGCAGTTCGCAGCCGGCGGTCACGGCGAGCGGGACGAGCAGCGGCCAGCGCCCGTCGAACAGGACGATCGGTTCGTCGGCCGGACGGGTGCCCAGCCCGATGCCCCACAGCAGCAGCCCGCCGAGCAGCCCGGCGAGCGCGGCCCACAGGTCGAAGCGGTGGGGTCGGGGGAGTCGTACGGCCATGGGCCCATCCAACACGGTGCGCCGGGGCGTCGCCTGATGCCCGCGAACGGTCCTGGACTGCATCTTTCGGTGTACCGCGAGTTCGTCGGCGGTGACGACGTGCGCGGCCGGAACGCGCGGGAGCCTGAAGGGGTGACGGAGAGGAGCCAACCGTGATCGTCGCCCTGATCGCCGCCTGTGAGATCGGCTTCTGGGTGCTGCTGGCCGCCGGACTGGCCTGCCGCTACCTGCTGAGGATGCCGCGCACCGGCCTGGCGCTGCTGCTGTGCGAGCCGGTGCTGGAGGTGGTGCTGCTGGTCGCCACCGCGCTGGACCTGAAGAACGGCGCCGAACCGAACTGGACGCACGGCCTGGCCGCGCTCTACATCGGCTACACCGTGGGCCACGGCCACCGCACGGTGAAGTGGCTCGACGGGCACGCCGCGCACCGGCTGGGCGGCGCGCCGAAGCCGCTCGGGCCGCCGCGCCACGGCCTGGCCCGCGCCCGGCACGAGACCAGGATCTGGCTGGGCACGCTGACGGCCGCCGTCGTGGCGACCGTGCTGCTGCAACTCGCCATCTGGTACGTCGGTGACCCGTCCCGCACCACCTCCCTGGAGGACTGGCGCTTCGCGGCCTGGCGTGCGGCCGGCATCCACGGCCTGGTGGCCCTGGCCTACTGGATCTGGCCGAAGAAGGCCCCGGCGGGCGCGCCGGAGGACGGGCGGGCCGTCGGCAAGGAGCGTGTCGGCCGATGACGGGGGCGGCGCGGAACCTCCTCGCGGGGGCGGGGACGCTGGTGGTGGGCCTCGGGCTGTGGCTGTTCGCCGACGGAGTGGACCTGCCGGTGGTCACGCCCGCCAAGGTGGGCGTGGTGATGATGTGCGTCGGCGGTGCCGAGGTGCTGCTCGGCCTGTACCGGGCCGTGCGCGCCTCGGCCGGATCCGGCTAGGTGTGCTGTCCCGGGACGTTGGTGACACGCGTGCTGGGTGCTTGAACAGGTGAGGGCCTTCTGGGTTCGGTGTGGATTGCGACATCTACGCCCGACCGCAGGAGGCCCTCGTGTCCCACCGTAACGCCCCGCTGACTCCGACCGGACGGCTTCGCCTGGCCCGGTGTGTCGTGGACGAAGGCTGGCCGCTGCGGCGGGCCGCGGAACGCTTCCAGGTCAGCCACACCACCGCCGCACGCTGGGCGGGCCGCTACCGGCAACTGGGCCCGGCCGGGATGCTCGACCGCTCCAGCCGCCCCCACCACAGCCCGCGCCAGACGCCCGCCCCGGTCGAACAGCAGGTGGTGCGGCTGCGACGCGAACACCGGATCGGTCCGGTGCGGCTGGCCGCCCGTTGCGGCATCGCCGCTTCCACCGCCCACCGCGTCCTCGTCCGGCACGGCCTGCCCGCGCTCGCCGCCTGCGACCGGGCCACCGGCGAACCCGTCCGCCGCTACGAGCGTGCCCGGCCCGGCGAACTGGTCCACATCGACGTCAAGAAGCTCGGCCGCATCCCCGACGGCGGCGGCCACAAGGTCCTCGGCCGGGCAGCCGGCCGGGCCAACCAGGACCGCCGCAACGGCACCGGATACGCCTACCTGCACACCGCCCTGGACGACCACACCCGCCTCGCCTACACCGAGGACCTGCCCGATGAGAAGGCCGCCACCTGCGCAGCCTTCCTGCGACGGGCAACTGCCTGGTTCGCCCAGCAAGGCGTCACCGTCGAGCGCGTGCTGACCGACAACGCCTGGGCCTACACCAAGAACACCTGGCGCCAGACCTGCCACGAGCTGGGCATCAGCCCCCGCTGGACGAGGCCCTGGCGGCCGCAGACCAACGGCAAAGTCGAACGCTTCCACCGCACCCTGCTCGAGGAGTGGGCCTACCAGCGGCCCTACACCTCAGACCGCGAACGCCAGGCCACGTTTCCCGACTGGCTGGACTGGTACAACTACCACCGACCCCACACCGGCATCGACGGCCAGACACCCGCCAGCCGCGTCACCAACCTGTCCGGACAGCACAGCTAGGGCCTGTCGTTTCCGGATCGGTCCGACTCCAGACAACGGCGCCTTCCGGCCGATCCGAGCGGGCCCCGCGTGCCTCGGGACGATCCGAGCTGGGCCCCGCGGCCTCGGGACGATCCGAGCTGGGCCTCGCGGCCTCGGGCCGATCCGAGCTGGGCCCCGCGGCCTCGGGAGGATCCGAGCCGGGCCCGCGGCCTCGGGCCGATCCGAGCTGGTCCCGCGGCCTCGGGCCGATCCGAGCTGGGCCCCGCGGCCTCGGGAGGATCCGAGCTGGGCCCCGCGGCCTCGGGAGGATCCGAGCCGGGCCCCGCGTGCCCCGGGACGATCCGAGCCGGGCCCGCCGCCCCGGCACGGTCCGAGCCGGGCCCGCGACCCCGGGACGATCCGAACGCCGGGCCCCGGTCTCAGCGTTCGCCGCCCGGCACCCACAGCACGTCGCCGGTCTCCTTGTTGGCGATGCGGGCCAGGATGAACAGGAGGTCGGAGAGGCGGTTGAGGTAGGTGGCGGTGAGCGGGTTCATGCTCTCGCCGTGCGCCTCGAGGGCGGCCCAGGTGGAGCGCTCGGCCCGCCGTACGACCGTGCAGGCCTGGTGCAGCAGGGCCGCGCCCGGGGTGCCGCCGGGCAGGATGAAGGAGCGGAGCTTGTCCAGCCGCTCGTTGAAGCGGTCGCAGTCCGCCTCCAGCCGGTCGATGTAGAACTGCTCGACCCGCAGCGGCGGGAACTCGGGGTTCTCGGCCACCGGCGTCGACAGGTCCGCGCCCACGTCGAACAGGTCGTTCTGCACCCGGGTGAGGACCTGGACGACGTCGTGCTCCAGGCCGCCGAGCGCGATCGCCGTGCCGATCACCGCGTTGGCCTCGTTGGCGTCGGCGTAGGCGGAGATCCGCAGATCGGTCTTGGGCACCCGGCTCATGTCGCCGAGGTTGGTGGTGCCCTTGTCTCCGGTCCGGGTGTAGATGCGCGTCAGGTTGACCATGCGACCACCCTAGTTCCGCGGTGCGGCGCCGGGACATCCCTCCCGGCGCCGCCCGGTCACC
>NZ_VCNP01000024.1 GCF_006782915.1 Streptomyces calvus | reverse complement strand
GGTGCGGCCCCCGCCCGCCGTGCCGTCAGCCGGTGTGCGGGATGCTGTGCGGGCCCGGGGCCCGTGTCACATGCCGCAGCTGGGCGCCGACCAGTACGGGGACGGGTCGAAGGCCACGTGGGTGTGGTCGTTGTGGCCGGGGTAGCCCGGGCCGAGGATCTCGGAGAAGCCGTGGACCCTGGACTGGCGGGCGAGGGTGCACAGGCTCGGCGAGCCGACGAGGTCGGCCGCGTCGCCGTAGAGGTGACGGCTGGTGGACGAGCCGCCGACCGCGTTGTTGCAGGCGTAGGAGCGGAAGCCGCTGGAGATGGTGATCGGCACGTCACCGAGCGCGTGCCGCATCGCCTCCAGCTTCCACATGGTCTTCAGGGCGTTGGCCTTGGCGGTGGCCGCCGAGACCGCGCCGCCCGACCAGTCCGAGTTGCACTTGTTCAGCTCGGAGTAGTTGAAGTGGACAGGAGTGCAGTCGGCGTCCTGGAGCGCGTAGATCTTGTTGAAGGTCGCGGGACCGGCGACCCCGTCGGCGGCGAGGCCGTACGCGGACTGGAACTTCTTGACGGCGGCGGCGGTGCGGGCACCGTACTGGCCGTCGTAGGAGAGCCGCTCGCCGGAGGTCACCCAGCCGGCCACGCGGATCTGCAACTGCGTCACATCGCTGCCGGAGGCTCCCTGGGACAGCGTGCGGTTCCAGGTGTAGCACTCGTCGGCGTGTGCGGTGCCCGCGGTGGCACCCACACCGAGAACCGTGCCAGCCATGATCATGACAAATGAGAGAAGGGTTCGTGTCGCGCGTCTGAGCATTCCGGCCTCCGGATCGCGTGTCGGATGGGGCCGCGCCGTCGTGGGGCGCAACCGCCGCAACAGCGTGCGGCAGAGTGCTACGCGCGTCAACAACGCCGCCGTGAACGCGCGGGTCCGACGGCGGGTCCGCGACCGCCAAATCCCCCTGCACGCTGGGCTTCAGGGCCCTCGCGCGGGCCGACGGGCCCAGAGGGCCCCGGCGGTGCCGGACGTGACAGGTGTCTCACGCCGTGAGACGTGACACGCATTACTAACCCCTCACACACCCCCGCGCGCCCGCTAATGTCCGCCAGTGACAGACAGAAACAGCGTGTGAGTGTGTCGAATTCAAAGGGGAGTCGCACAGTGGCTGGGAAGCTCGCCGTCATCGGGGCCGGTCTCATGGGATCGGGCATCGCCCAGGTCTCCGCTCAGGCGGGCTGGGACGTCGTCCTGCGCGACGTCACCGACGAGGCGCTCACGCGCGGTACCGACGGCATCAAGGCGTCGTACGACAAGTTCGTCGGCAAGGGCAAGCTGGCGGCGGACGACGCCGAGGCGGCCCTCGCCCGGATCACCCCCACCACCGACCTGGACGCCTGCGCGGACGCGGACGTCGTGGTCGAGGCCGTGTTCGAGAAGCTCGAGGTCAAGCACGAGATCTTCCGCACGCTCGACAAGATCGTGCGCGAGGACGCCGTACTCGCCTCCAACACCTCCGCCATCCCGATCACCAAGATCGCGGCCGTGACGGAGCGCCCGGAGCGCGTCGTCGGCACCCACTTCTTCTCGCCGGTGCCCATGATGCAGCTGTGCGAGCTGGTCCGCGGATACAAGACCAGCGACGAAACTCTCGCCAGGGCGCGGGAGTTCGCCGAGTCGGTCGGCAAGACCTGCATCGTCGTCAACCGCGACGTCGCCGGCTTCGTCACCACCCGCCTCATCTGCGCCCTCGTCGTCGAGGCCGCCAAGCTGTACGAGTCGGGCGTGGCCAGCGCCGAGGACATCGACCTCGCCTGCAAGCTGGGCTTCGGCCACGCCATGGGACCGCTGGCCACCGCCGACCTGACCGGCGTCGACATCCTGCTGCACGCCACCGGCAACATCTACACCGAGTCCCAGGACGAGAAGTTCGCCGCTCCCGAGCTGATGCGCCGGATGGTTGACGCCGGTGACATCGGCCGCAAGAGCGGGCAGGGCTTCTACAAGCACTGACACCGCGCACCGCCCCGGCGTGCATCACACGCCGGGGTGAATTCGGTATCGGTTCGCTTACAGGTAGCAACCTCCGCCGCCGCCACGCAGTCAGAGGTTGCATCACCGGCCATTCAGAAAAACGCGGAGCACCAGACGCACCACGGGGAGCGCATATGCACATCAGGGGCGACCACGCCGAGCTGGTCGTCGGGGGCCGCCTCGACGTCCGCAGCGCGGCGGACGCCCGTACGGTCCTGCACTCGGCCGTCGACGACGGAGTCGGCGACCTGGTGCTGGACCTGTCCGAACTGGACTCCTGGGACGCCACCGGGCTCGGGGTGATCATGGGAGCCCACCGACGGGCCGGCCGGTGCGGCCGGAGGCTGGTGCTGCGCGACGTCCCGCCGCAGATGCAGCGCCTGTTGGTGGCCACCCGGCTGCACCGGATCCTGGCGATCGAAGGGGGCATCGGGGTGGACACCCTGCCCCGCGTGTGAGGCCGTACGGGTGTGCGGCGCACGACCGGTACGACCCGGGCCGACCTCGGCGAACCGTGCGACGTGCGCACAATCCTCACGAGACCGTGATGTCTCGGGCCGCACGGCACCCCGGACTGTCGTAGATACTGAGCGAAGGTTTAGGGTGCGGCTGCCCGCTGCCCTGCAACCCTCGAGCGGGCCCGGACCAGAAGCGACAGCGCGGTGTGCAGCAAGGCCGGGAGGGGCTTGGCTCAGGCACACGACGCTTTTGGGGGCTAGGAACCTATGGACCCGATCAACCCGGGACCCGAGGAGTACGGCCGGGACGGTGACGGCACCACGCCGCGCCAGCGCCCTCCCCGGGAATCCCTCACGTCCGACTTCGGACAGCACGCGCCCGCGCTCGCCCGCACGGTGCAACTCGTCTCCGGTGACTTCCTGCTGACCGTCAACCCCGTCGACGGCAGCGAGATCGAGCCCTGCCCGCCGGCCGAACGGCCCATCCGCCCGGTCAAGTTGAGCGAGGCCGAACGCGCCGAGACGGAGCGTGCCGCGCGGCCGCCCGTCCCGCCCGGCCCCGTCCCGCCCGAGCTGCCCCTGCTGTCCCGGCAGCAGGAGCGCGAACAACTGGTCCGGCTGCTCGCCCGCGGCCGCTCGGTGCGCCTGACCGGCCCCGCCGGCTCCGGCCGCACCCGGCTGCTCGACATGGTCGCCGAGGACTGCGCGGACCTCGCCCCCGACGGCGTGGTCCGCCTCAACGGCCACCGCCGCTCCGCCGACGACCTGCTGCACGACCTCTTCTACGCCGTCCACTACGCCCCGCTGCACCGGCCGGACCGGGACGGGCTCATCGAGCGCGTCCGCGAGATCGGCGCCGTGGTGGTCCTGGACGACCTGGAGTTCGGCGGCGCCGCGCTCGACGAACTGCTGGACGCCACCCCGGAGTGCGCCTTCCTGTTCGGCACCACCCCGGACGTCCCCGAGCCGTCCGCCGACGCCGGCGTCGAAGAGGTCGCCCTGAGCCACCTCGACCGCGCGGCCGGCCTGGAACTGCTCGAACACGCCGTCGGCCGTGACCTCACCGAGGACGAGTCGAACTGGGCCGGCGACCTCTGGTTCGAGTCCGAAGGACTGCCGCTGCGCTTCGTCCAGGCCGGCGCCCTGCTGCGGCAGCGCGACCGGCTGCGGGCCGGCGCCGACGCCGTCGACGAGTTCGGCGTCTTCGAGGACGTGTGGCCCGGCGGCAGCGACACCGGCCACACGCCTCCCGCCGACCCCGACGTCCCGCCGTACGCGCCCGGCGAGGACGCCGCACCCGTCCCGCTGCCCTCGCTCGGCGAGGCCGCCGCCCCCGCCCCGCTGCTCGCCTCCCGGCTCAGCGCCTCCGCCCGCGCCACCCTGCGGTTCGCCGTCGCCCTCGACGGCGAGGTACCCCACCAGGCGCACCTGCCCGCCCTGGTCGGCGACACCCACGCCGACGCCGCCCTCGGCGAACTGGCCGCCTGCGGACTGGTCTCCCCGGCCGGCTCCCGCTACCGGCTCGCCGCCGGCGTGCCGGCCCAGCTGGAGGCCGCCGGGTACGCCGACGACGCCGAGGACCGGGCCCGCACCGCCGCCCGGCACTACGCCTGGTGGGCCGGCCACCCCTCGGTGACGCCCGAGCGCGTGTGCGCCGAGGCCGACGCGGTGCTCGCCGCGCTGACCGTGCTGGCGCCGCTCGCGTCGGCCACCGGCGACGACGAGGCCGACCCGGCCGTGCGGCTGGCCCGCGCCGCCGCACCGGCCTTCGCGGCGGGCCTGCACTGGGGCGCGTGGGAGAAGGCGCTGCGGGCCGGCGCGGAGGCCGCCCGGCTCGCCGGCGACGTGGCGGAACAGGCCTACTTCCACCACGAACTCGGCATCCACGCGCTGTGCGCCGGCCACCTCGACCGTTCGCGCGCCGAACTGGAGGCGTCCATCGGGCTGCGCGGCGCCCTCGCCGACAAGCGTGGCGCCGTCGCCGGCCGCCGGGCGCTCGCCCTGGTCGCCGACCGCTCCGGCACGCCGCTGGCGCTCAGCCCGACCGCGGGCGACGAGCTGCCCGAGGCGCTGTTCGAGGAGTCGGCACCGACGCCCCGCGCGGTGCCCACGGCCTTCCCCGACCTCCAGCCGCCCACCGACACCACCGTGGTCCACCGCGGCGTGCCGCCCGTGGCGTCGCGCCCGACGACGGGCGGCGGCCCGGCGGCGTCGCGCACCAAGGCGGCCGGCGGCCTCAAGGGCCTGGCCCGGCGCAACCTGGTGGCGGCCGGCGCGGGCGCGCTGCTCGTCGCCGTGCTCGGCACGGTCGTCACGCTCGGCGCCACGTCGGAGAACGACGCCGGCACCCCGTCCGACAACGTCGGCGTCAACCCCTCCGCGAGCCAGGGCATCGACGACGGCAGCCTCGGCGCCGACCCGGCCACCGACGACGGCGGCGACACCGGCGACGCCACCGGCCGGCCCACCGACCCGGGCCCGGACGGCACCCCGGGCACCGCCGACGACCCGACGCCGACGGCCGAGGAGTCCGACGGGCCGTCGGACGACCCGAGCGGGACGACGGAGCCGGACGACCCGACCGGGGAACCCACCAAGGAGCCCACGAAGTCCCCGACGGCCAAGCCCACGACGCCCAAGCCGCCCACCTCGCCCGACCCGAGCGAGTCGGGGCCGACGGGTGAGCCGTCCGAGCCCGAGCCCACCGAGACGACCACCGACCCCGGGACGCCACCGCCGTCCACCAGCGACACCGCGAGCGGCCCCACCTCCTCCGGCCCGTCGCAGACGAGCAGTTCCGCGAGCGCCCCGGGGACCGGCGAGCCGGATGCGTCCGGCGGCTCGGAGACGGTGATGGTCTGACCGCCGGACACGCGTGAGGGGCCGGGCTCCCGACGGAACCCGGCCCTCACGGCTGTCGCGCGCGCCTCAGAACAGGCGCAGCTTGTCGTCCTCGATGCCGCGCAGCGCGTCGTAGTCGAGGACCTGGCAGCCGATGCCCCGGTCGGTGGCGAGCACCCGGGCCTGCGGCTTGATCTCCTGGGCGGCGAAGACGCCGCGCACCGGCGCGAGATGGGGATCGCGGTTCAGCAGCTCCAGGTAGCGCGTGAGCTGTTCCACGCCGTCGATCTCGCCGCGCCGCTTGATCTCCACCGCAACGGTCTGTCCCTCCGCGTCCCGGCACAGGATGTCGACCGGGCCGATCGCCGTCATGTACTCGCGGCGGATGAGGGTGTAGCCCTCGCCGAGGGTCTCGATGCGGTCGGCGAGCAGTTCCTGGAGGTGCGCCTCCACACCGTCCTTGATCAGTCCGGGGTCGACGCCCAGTTCGTGCGAGGAGTCGTGGAGGATCTCCTCCATCGTGATGATGAGCTTCTCGCCCGCCTTGTTGACGACGGTCCAGACGCCCTCCTCCTCGCCCGTGCCCTCCTTCAGGGCGCAGGGCGGCGACATCCAGTTCAGGGGCTTGTAGGCCCGGTCGTCGGCGTGGATCGAGACGCTGCCGTCCGCCTTGATCAGGATCAGACGGGGTGCCGACGGCAGGTGCGCGGTGAGCCGCCCGGCGTAGTCCACGGAGCAGCGGGCAATGACGAGACGCATGGTCGGCAACGCTACTCGACCGGACGGGGTCGAGGCGATTCGCCCTCACGGCCACCCCGTGCACCTCATGGGTCGCGTCCTGAATCTCCTGGAAAACGCGTGTTCGGGCGATGGCCGATTACCGGCCCACAGGAAGTCCCGCATCCCGGCATTCTGCTGGTGCCGTTACCGTCCGTTGCTTACGGTATTGAACGGGAGGTCGCGACCTGTGTACGCAGCGTGTCCGATGTCGCGAACTCCCTTATCTGTCAGGCAACCCCTGTTCGTCGGGGGTGCGAGAGGAGAACCCATGTCGCTCGACGTCTCACCGGCCCTACTCGAACAGGCCGAGCGAGGCGAGGTTGACGAAGCGGAATTCGTCGACTGCGTCCGGACCTCCCTGCCCTACGCGTGGGAGATGATCAGCTCCCTGGTGGCCCAGCTGAAGGTGGACGGCGGAGCCTTCGCCGACAACCAGACGCCCCCGCCGGACGAGCAGGCACGCGGTCAGCTGCTGCGTGCGCTCGCGAGTGACGCGATACGCGGTGCGCTGCAACGGCACTTCGGTGTGCGGCTGGCCTTCCAGAACTGCCACCGGGTGGCCGTGTTCCCGCTTGACTCCTCGGTCGACGAGAAGCTGGCCCGCTTCACCTCGGTGCGCAGTCAGGTGCTCAACCAGTCGGCGGAACTGCGCGACTGCTGACGCGCTCGATCGTTCGCTTGCCGCTCCGTACGCGGGAGGTGCAGTTTGTACCGGGGCGGCAAGCCTCAGCGGAGCCCCGCGGCAGCGCGGGTACCCGGCTCCGTCAGACGAGTTGGGGGAGTACCTCGGCCCCGAGCCGCCGTACGTTCTCCTCGGTCGCCGCCAGGTCGCCGGAGCCCTCGACGAGCAGGGCGAAGCGCGAGATGCCGGTCCGCTCGCTGGTCGCGGCGAGCCGGTCGGCGCACAGCCGCGGGGTGCCCACCGGGTGCAGCCCGCAGAGCAGTTCGGTGTAGGCGAGCGGGTCGCGCATCCGCCGCTGCCGTCCGTCCACCGTCACATGGGCCTCGAGTCCCTGCTTCAGCCAGCCCGGCATCGCCTTCAGCAGCGTCTCCGCCGCGTCGGTGCGGCGGTCCGCGATCTGGCAGACGCCCGCGGAGACGTGCGCCGCGCGGTGGACCTCCCGGGCCGACCGGCCGCAGGCGCGCGCGTGCCGCTGCCACAGGGCGACCATCTCGGCCTTCTCCTCGTCCCCGATGTGCATGCCGAGCAGCATCGGCAGGCCGCGCTCGGCGGCCAGCCGCACGCTCGCCGGCGAGGTGCAGGCGACCACGACCTCCGGGCCCTCGGTCTCGGTCAGCGACTCCGACGGCCGGGGCACGACGGGGACCTCGCGGAAGCGGTAGCGCTCGCCGTCGGCCGCGACGGAGGGTTCGCGCAGCCAGCGCACCAGCAGATCGAGTGATTCCGGGAACCCGCTCTCGTACGCCCGCAGTCCGCCGCCGAACACCTCCAGGTCGACCCAGGGGCCGCCGCGTCCGAGGCCGAGGGAGAAGCGTCCGCCGCTGGTGATGTGCAGCAGCGCGGCCTGTTCGCCGAGGGTCACGGGGTGGGTGGTGGACAGCACGCTGACCGCCGTGCCGACCCTCAGCCGGCGGGTGCGGCCGAGCAGCAGCGCGGCCAGGGTGACGGCCGACGGGCAGGTGCCGTAGGGGACGAAGTGGTGCTCGGCCAGCCAGACCGTGTCCAGTCCGGCCTCCTCGGCGACCTCGGCCGAGCGGACCGCGCGGTACAGCGCCTCTCCCTCGCCCTGCCCGGGGAACTGGGCGGCCAACACGAAACTTCCAACGCGCATCGCTTTCCTGCTTCCTTGGCTCCGACGCGGAGCTCCCCCGCAGGGCATAACCGCGCGACACGTGACGAGGACACGGCCGGGCGAGGGATTTTGCGGATTGTCTGCAGAATGTGCCGCTCAGGAGGGGTGCCGCAGCTCCGTCACGGGGACTTGTGACGATTGGTGCCGTACGCGTACCCCGGCCCGTGCCGCGTAGGCTGGACGCGGTCCCTGCATCCTGTACAGCCCCGAGAGGTGTCCTGTGTCCCCGCGTCGCAACCGACCCAAGGGAGCCGGTTCGTCCGGCCGGAGCGCCGAGGACGACCGGTCCGGCCGCTACGGCGGCTGGCAGTCCACGGAGAGCTGGCAGGGCGAGGAGTGGAGCGTACGGCACGTGGCGGGCGCCAGCGCGCAGGGCAAGGCGTACCGGTGCCCCGGCTGCGACCAGTTGATCCCGGACGGGGTGCCGCACGTGGTGGCCTGGCCGGAGCACTCCGGGGTCGACGAGCGCCGGCACTGGCACAAGGCGTGCTGGAACGCGAAGGACCGCCGCACCACGCGGGTGCGGCGGTCCCGTGACGCGCCGAGGTACTGAACCGGCCTCAGACGTCCCGCTTCTCCAGCAGGGCGAAGGCGCCGCCGAGCGCGGCGCCGGTGGCCACCAGCATGATCCACAGCGGGTCCCAGCCGGAAGGACCGGAGTCGCTCAGGGAGTTGGCGTAGAAGATGCTCATCTGGTTCGGGATGGAGTACTCGAACAGCGCCTGCTGCACGTCCTGGAGCGAGGACGAGAACATGAACAGCGCGATCACCAGCGGGGCGAGCACGGCACCGATCATGATGGTGATGGCGCCCGCCGAGTGCCGGATCATCGACCCGACCGCCAGCGACAGCGTGCCGAGCAGCGCCAGGTAGAGCGAGACGCCGACGGTCCCCTTCAGCCACTCCTCGCCGGAGGGCTCCTTGCCGTTGTGCCCCTCCAGCAGCCCCACGTGCAGGAAACCGGTGAGCGTGGCGCACACCAGCGTCACCGCGAAGGCGATCAGGAAGAACACCAGGGCCTTCGCCGCGAGCACCCGGCCCCGCGAGGGGCAGGCGACCATCGTGGTGCGGATCATGCCGGTGCCGTACTCCGAGGCCGTGGTCAGCACGCCCAGCGTGATCACGCACATGGCGCCCAGCAGCAGCCCGAAGAAGCCGAGGGACAGCGGGCTCTCGCCGCCCAGGTCGGGGTCGGAGCTCTCGACCACCAGACCGGTCAGCAGACCGATGCCGAGCACGAGCAGCGCGAACACGCCCAGCGTCCACATCGTGGAGCGCACCGACTTGATCTTCGTCCACTCGGAGGCGATGGCGTGCCCGAGGTGGGTGCGCACCACCGGGATCGGCGAGGTGTAGCCGGGGTACGCGGCGCCGGGGGCGGAGTAGGGGGCACCGGGCGCCGCCTGCCGGTCGGGTGCGGCGGTCTGCGGCATCGGAGGCTGGGGCGTGCTCATCGGGCGTCCTCGGGCTTGGTCAGGTCGGCGGAGGAGGGAGCGGACGGGGGCGCGGCGGGCGGCGGTGCGACGGGGGCCGGGCCCTGTGGCGCCTGCGGGGCGGGCTGCGCGTACGGGTTGGGTGCCGGTACGCCCGGGGCCGCGCCGGGGACGCCCGGGGCGCCGTAGGGGCCCGCGGGAGGCGGCACGGGCGCGCCCTGCGGCGGCGCGAAGGGCTGCCCGCCCGGCTGGGGCGGCGGCGGGGCGTACCAGCCGGGCTGGCCCTGGCCCGGCACCGGCATCGGCGGCTGCGCACCGGGCGGCAGCGGCTGCTGGAGCCCGGCCTTCTGGTCGTCGGTCGAGCGGTAGTCGACGGCGCCCTGCGTCATCCGCATGTACGCCTCCTCCAGCGAGGCCTGGTGCGGCGACAGCTCCCACAGCCGTACGTCGGCGTCGTGCGCGATGTCACTGATGCGCGGCAGCGGCAGTCCCGTCACCCGCAGCGCGCCGTCCTGCTCGGGCAGGACGTGGCCGCCGGCCTCGGTGAGGGCCGAGGACAGCTTCTCGCGCTGCTGCGGTTCGGTGTCGGGCGTGCGCACCCGCGCGAAGTCGGCGGAGTTGGCGGAGATGAAGTCGGTGATGCTCATGTCGGCGAGGAGCTGTCCGCGCCCGATCACGATGAGGTGGTCGGCGGTCAGCGCCATCTCGCTCATCAGGTGCGAGGAGACGAAGACCGTACGGCCCTCGGCGGCGAGCGCCTTCATCAGGTTCCGCACCCAGAGGATGCCCTCGGGGTCGAGGCCGTTGACGGGCTCGTCGAACAGCAGCACCTGCGGGTCGCCGAGCAGCGCGGCGGCGATGCCGAGCCGCTGGCCCATGCCGAGCGAGAACCCCTTGGAGCGCCTGCGGGCGACGTCGTGCAGGCCGACCACGCCGAGCACCTCGTCCACCCGCCGGGCCGGGATGCCCGACAGCTGCGCGAGGGACAGCAGGTGGTTGCGGGCGGAGCGGCCGCCGTGCACCGCCTTGGCGTCCAGCAGCGCGCCGACCTGACGGGGGGCGTTGGGCAGCCTGCGGTACGGGTAGCCGCCGATCGTGACGTGGCCGGCGGTGGGGTTGTCCAGGCCGAGGATCATCCGCATCGTCGTCGACTTGCCGGAGCCGTTGGGGCCCAGGAACCCGGTGACGGCGCCGGGCCGTACCTGGAAGGACAGGTTGTACACAGCGGTCTTGTCGCCGTACCGCTTGGTCAGGCCGACTGCCTCGATCATGCTCCGCACCCATCGAAAGGTTCAGGACAGCGGGGCACACGCCCCCGTAAGGGTTAGGAGGATATCGAGGCGCTGACGGTTCCGCTCAAGGCGAGGTAAAAAGCGGTCGCCTCCGGTCGCTCACTGGGCGTCGCGCCGCTTCAGCAGCACATGGCCGCCGATGAGCGCGGCGACCACCCAGAGCGCCATGATGCCGAGCCCGCCCCAGGGACCGTAGGGAGTGTCGTCGTCCAGGGGCGGCACCACCTGCATGATCTTGCTGCCGGCCTGGTCGGGCAGGAAGCGGCCGATCTTCTTGGTGGCGTCGACGTTGCCGAGGATGTTGGAGATCAGGAAGAAGAACGGCATCAGGATGCCCAGCGACAGCATCGGCGAGCGCAGCATCGCGGCGACACCCATCGAGAACAGCGCGATCAGCGTCATGTACAGGCCACCGCCGATGACCGCGCGCAGCACCCCGTCGTCCCCGATCGACGCCCTGTGCTCGCCGAGCATCGCCTGGCCGAGGAAGAAGGCGGCGAAGCTCGTCGCCAGGGAGACGACGAGGGCGAGCGCGGTGGCCACCGCGAGCTTGCTGAACAGGAAGGTCCCGCGCTGCGGCACCGCCGCCAGCGAGGCGCGGATCATGCCGGTGCTGTACTCGTTCGACACCACCAGCACCCCGAACACGATCATGGCGAGCTGGCCGAGGCTCATCCCGGCGAAGCTGATGAACGTCGGGTCGAAGGCGAGCCGGTCCCGGGAGCTCATCGAGTCGAACTCGCTCCGCGACAGCGCGGCGATCAGCATGCCGAGCGCGATGGTGACCACCACCGCCAGGGACAGCGTCCACACGGTGGACGCCACCGACCGGATCTTGGTCCATTCGGACCGGACGACCTGGGCCGCCGTCATGCCCGTCCCTCCTTCCAGCCGTCGCCCCACCGCTCGGCGGACGCGGGTGTGTCGGAGTGCGCGTGGTACTCCACGGACTCCGCGGTCAGCCGCATGAACGCCTCCTCCAGGGACGCCTGCTGCGGGCTCAGCTCGTGCAGCACCAGCTGGTGCCGGGCCGCCAGCTCACCGATGTGCTCGGCCTTGGAGCCGTCCACCTCCAGCGTCCCGTTGCCGTTCTCCACGGCGGTGATGCCGGCCCCGTGCAGCACGTCCAGCAGCCGCTCCCGCTCCGGGCTGCGCACCCGGACGTAGGAGCGCGAGTTGCGCTGGATGAACTCGGCCATGGAGGTGTCGGCGAGCAGCCGGCCCTGGCCGATGACGACGAGGTGGTCGGCGGTCAGCGCCATCTCGCTCATCAGGTGCGAGGAGACGAAGACCGTGCGGCCCTGGGCGGCGAGCGACTTCATCAGGGTGCGGATCCAGTGGATGCCCTCCGGGTCGAGCCCGTTGACCGGCTCGTCGAACATCAGGATCCGCGGGTCGCCGAGGAGCGCGGCGGCGATGCCGAGCCGCTGGCCCATGCCGAGCGAGAAGCCCTTGGCCTTCTTCCGCGCCACCGCCGACAGCCCGACCGTGTCCAGCACCTCGTGCACCCGCCGCGCCGGGATGCCGTTGCTCTGCGCGAGGCACAGCAGGTGGTGGTAGGCGCTGCGGCCGGGGTGCACGCCCTTGGCCTCCAGCAGGGCGCCGATGGACGTCAGCGGGTCCTTGAGCCGGTCGTAGTGGGTGCCGTCGATCCGCACGTCCCCGGCGGTGGGCCGGTCCAGGCCGAGGATCATCCGCATGGTGGTCGACTTGCCCGCCCCGTTCGGGCCGAGGAAGCCCGTGACGATGCCCGGTCTGACGGCGAAGGTCAGGTTGTTGACCGCCACCTTCTCGCCGTACCGCTTGGTCAGCCCCTCGAGCTCGATCATGCGGCCACGCTAAAACGGGACAAAGCCCTCTGCCACCTCAGTGGCAGAGGGCTTCGCCGATGTTCGCTCGCCGTACGGCGGGACGTTACCGGGACTGCTGGGCCGGCACTCCGCGGGAGATCGGCTCGTCCTCGGTGGCGGGCGCGCCGGTCGCGGCGACCGCGGCACCGGTGAGCGTCGCCAGCATCTCGCGGACGTTCGTCAGCTGGGCGTTGATCGAGTCGCGGCGGTTGGTCAGCGCCGCGAGCTCGCGCTCGGATTCCGAACGGATGCGGTCGGCCTTGGCGTTGGCGTCGGCCACGATGTCCTCGGCCTGGCGCTGCGCGGTCTCCACCGTCTGGCGGGCACGGCGCTCGGCGTCGGTGCGCAGCTTCTCCGCCTCCAGGCGCAGCTGCTCCGCACGGTGCTCGATCTCGGCGAGGCGCTTCTCGGCCTTGGCCTGACGGGAGGCCAGGTCGCGCTCGGACTGCTCGCGGCGCTTGGCGAGGTTCGTCTCGAAGTCGGCGGCGGCCTGCGCGGCCTTGGCGCGGGTCTCCTCGAAGAGGGCGTCCGCCTCCTCCCGCTTGGACTGCGCGTCCTTCTGCGCCTCGGAACGCAGCTGGGACGCCTCGCCCTTGGCCTTCTCGACGATCCGGACGCCCTCGTCCTCGGCCTTCGCCTTGCGCTCGGCGGCGTAGGCCTCGGCGTCGTTGCGCACCTGCTGGGCGGCGGACTCGGCGAGCTCGCGGTGCTGCTCCGCGGCGCGACGCGCCTCCTCGCGCAGATCCTTGGCCTCCTCCTCGGCGAGGCGGAGGATCTTCTCCACCCGCGCGCCGAGACCGGCGTACGACGGCTCGGCGTCGTTGACCTGGGCCTGGGCGTTCTGCGTCTCGAGGTGGAGCTCCTCGATGCGCTTTTCCAGAGCGGTGATGCGGGCGAGGGCGCTGTCACGGTCGGAGACGAGCTTGGAGATACGTTCGTCCACCTGAGCGCGGTCGTACCCACGCCGCACAAGCTCGAAGCCGTAGGGGGAAGTGTCGCTCATGGGGTTCCTGTCGAATGAGACCGGTGAGGTGATAAGTGGAATCCTAGGGGTCGAAGCGCTGTGTCATCGAGCGGATGCACGTTTGATACGGAGAATGACACCCCTTTTGAGTGGCTAACCGTCCCAGGGCTTGCCAAACCCTTGGTCAAAGCCCTTCAGGAGCAAGGGATTTCGTCCGTTTCGCTAACTATCCGATGACTTGCCACCCGTACGGGTAGCACCCGCCGCGGCCCCGGCCTTGACCCCATTGTCCTTGCCGCCGACGGGTGCCTCGAACGACTCCAGCGCCTCCAGCACGTCCTGCACGCGGGAGATCTCGGCGTTGATGTCCTCGCGGCGCCGCACCAGCACCTCCAGCTCGCGCTTGCCCTCCTCGACCGTGCGCCGCGCCTCCCGGACCGCCTCGGCCTTCAGCTCCTCGGCCTCCTTCACGAGCGTGGCCTTCTTCTGCTCCGCCTCCTTGAGCAGCCCCTCGGCCTTCTTCACGGCGGCGATACGCACCTTGCCCGCCTCGGAGTTGGCCTCGGAGACGATCTCCTTGGCCTTCGCCTCCGCCTTGGCGAGCTGCTCCTCGGCGGCCTTGACGAGCGCGTCGCAGCGGTCGCCGGTGGCCTTCATCGTCTCCGCCGCCTCACGGCGGGCCCGCTCGTGCAGCGCCTCGATCTCGGAGGTGATGCGGTCGCGCAGCTCCTCGGCGCGCTGCCGGATCTGCGTCGCGTCCCGGCGCGCGCCGACCAGCAGCTCGTCCGCGTCCGTGCGGGCCTTCTCCACCCGGGAGTTGCCCTCGACGGTCGCCTCGGACACGATCCGCTCGGCCTCGCTGCGCGCGGCGCCGACCATGGTGTCCGCCTGCGACTCCGCCTCGGCCGTCGTCTTCAGCGCCTGCTTCTGCGCCTCGGCGAGCAGCTTGTCCGCCTCGGCGGTGGTCTCGGTGATGAGCGTGTCCACCTGCTCGGCGGCCTCGGAGCGCCGCTTGTTGGCCTCCTTGCGGGCCTCGTCCAGCGTCCGCTCGGCCTCCTCGCGCGCGACCGTGACGAGCCGTTCGGCCTCCGCCTCCGCGTCGGTCCTGACCCGCTCGGCCTCCCCGCGGACCCGCTCCGCGTGCTGCTGGGCCGCCCCGACCGTCTCCGCGGCCTCGGCCCGCAGCCGCTCCGCGTCCCCGGTGGCGTCCGCGATCAGCTTCTCCGCCTTGGCGACCGACTCCGAGCGCACCCGCTCGGCCTCGGCCACGGTCTCCGAACGCAGCCGGTCGGTCTCCGCGACGGTCTCCGCGCGCAGCCGGTCGGTCTCCGCGACGGTCTCCGCGCGCAGCCGGTCCGTCTCCGCGATGGTCTCGGCGCGCAACCGGTCGGTCTCGGTGACGGTCTCGGAGGTGAGCCGCTCCGCCTCGTTGCGCGCCTCCGTGATGAGGGTGTCCGCCTGCGTCGCCGCGTCCGAACGGATCCGGTTGGCGTCCTCGCGGGCGTCCGCCCGGGTGCGCGCCGCGGCCTGCTCGGCCTCCGCGATGGCGTCCGACGCCTCCGTACGCACCCGCTGGGCGTGTTCGGACACGTCCGTGCGGATCCGCTCGGCCTCGGCGATCGCCTCCGAAACGGTGCGCTCCGCCAGCGACTTGGCGGCCTCCGCCTCCTCCTGCGCCTCGCGCCGCAGCCGGCCCGCGTCCTCGCCGGCCCGCTCCCGCTCCGCGTAGGCGTCGGCGCGGACCCGGTCCGCCTCCTCCTCCGCCTCGTGGCGGGTGCGCTCCGCGGCGTGCTCGGCGGCGCTGCGCAGCCCGGCGATCTCCTCCTGGGCCTGCTCGTGCAGCCCCGCGACGGACTCCCGCACCTGCTGCGCGTGCTGCTCGGCCGCCGACACCATCTCGGTGGCGCGCCGGTCGGCCTCCTCGACCAGGCGCACGGCCTCGGCCTGCGCCTCCTCCACACGGGTGCGCGCCGAGGCCAGCAGCTCCTCGCTCTGCTCGCGGGCCCGCTCGCGTTCCTGGTCGGCCTCCTGCCGCGCCGCGCCGAGGAGTTCCTCGGCCTCCCGGCGGCGCCGGGCCGCCTCCTCCTGCGCGGCGGCCAGCGTCTCCGACGCCTCCGTGCCGATGCGTTCCGCGGCGGCCTGCGCCTCCGCCCGCATCCGGTCGGCGCTGTCCTGCGCCTCCGACTTCAGCCGCTCCGCCTCGGCCGCGGCCTCCGACCGCAGCCGCACGGCGACCGCCTCGCCCTCCGCGCGGGACGCGGACGCGTCCGCCGCGGCCTCGGTGCGCAGCCGCTCGGCCTCCGTCTCCGCCTGCTGCTGCAGCGCCCGGATCCGCTCGGCCGCCTCGGTGCGCAGCCGCTCGCTCTCCTCGGACGCCTCCCGGCGGATCCGGGCGGCCTCGTCGCGCGCGTCGCTCAGCGCCTGCTCGGCGGCGGCGAGCCGCTCCTCGGCCTCGGTGTGCAGCCGGGTCAGTTCCGCGGTGGCCTCGGCCTGCCGTGCCTCGACGGCCCGCTCGGTCTCCTCGCGCAGTTCGCGCGCCGCCCGCTCGGCGTCCGCCTTGACCGCGTCGGCCTGCTCGACGACCTCCGCGCGGTGCCGCTCGGCCTCCTTGCGGGTGCGCTCCAGCGTCTCCTCGGCCTGCCGGCGCAGCGTCGTGGCGCGCTCGATGGCCTCGGTGCGGACCTTCTCGCTGTCCGCCTGCGCGGTGGAACGCAGTTCGTCCGCGTCCGCCTTCGCCTTGGCGAGCAGTTCCTCGGCGGACTTCGCCGCCTCCTCGATCTGCGCCACGGCCTCCTTGCGGGCCTCCGCGCGGATCTTCTCGCCCTCGGCGACCGCGTCGGCGCGCAGCTGCTCGGCCTCGCCGCGCAGCCGGCGGGCCTCCTCCTGCAGCTCGACCGTCTTGGCGCGGTACTCCTTGGTGTCGTCCTTCGCCGCGCCCTTGAGCTGCTCGGCGAGGTCGTGCGCCTCGGCCCGCAGCCGGTCCGCCTCGGCCTCGGCCTCCTTGCGGATCCGTTCGGCCTCCTCGGCGGCGGCCTTGGTGGTCCGCTTCGCCTCCTCCGACGCCTTGTTCAGCACGTCCTCGGCGGTCTTGGCCGCCTTGGACAGCTGCGTCGCGGACTCCTCGGCGGTGATCGTGCGGGCCTTCTCGGCGGCCTCGGCGACGAGCTTCTCGGCCTCCGCGCGGGCGTCGGCGACCAGCTGCTCCGCCTCGGACTTGGTCTGCTCGGCCTCCTTGGTGGCCTCCTCGACCAGCCGGGCGACCTGCTCCTTGGCGGTGCGGGTGCGGGTCTCGTTGGCGGACTCGGCGGTGGCGATCGCCTTGGACGCGGCTTCCTTGGCCTCGGCGAGCACCTTCTCCGCCTCGGCGCGCGCCTCGCGCAGCGCGGCCTCGGCCTCGGACATGCGCTGCTCGGCGGCCCGGCTGAGTTCCTGCGCGGCGCGGCGCGCGGCCTCCGACTCGCTGGCCGTCGACGTCCGCAGCTGCTCGGCGTGGTCGGTGGCCTCCTGCGCCTGCGTGGAGGCGGCGTTCAGCAGCCGCTCGGCGTCCGCGCGGGCCCGGCGCAGGATCTGCTCCGCCTCGGAACGGGCCGACTCGGCCTCGCTCTGCAACCGCTGGCGCGCCTCGGCGGTCAGCCGCTCGGCCTCCGCGCGGGCGGCGGCCATGGCCTGCTCGGCCTCCGCGCGGGACTCCTCGAGCAGCCGGCGGGCCTGCTGCTCGGTGCGGGCGCGCAGTTGCTCCGCCCACGCCACGTTCTCGTTGACGTGCGACTCGACGGTCTGCCGGCGCTCCGCCAGCTCCTGGTCGAGCTGCTGGCGCCGGGTCACCGCCTCCTGGTGCAACTCCGCCTGGAGCCGGGCCGCCTGCTCCGCGTGCTCCTGGAGGATGCGCTGGGTCTGCGCCCGCGCCTGGCTCAGCTCGCGCTCGGCGTCCGCGCGGAGCTGGTCGGCCTGCATCTGCGCGTTGCGCAGCATCTGCTCGGCCTGGTAGCCGATGTCGCCGCCGTCGTACGCGGGCCGGGACATGATGGTGCGCCGCGCCTCGTGCAGCTTGGCGCGCAGCACCTCGACCTGGTAGCCGAGGTCCTCGGCGTGCTGGATCGCCTTTTCCCGCTCGGTCTTCAGCCGCTTCATCTCGGCTTCGAACCGAGAGAGGTGGTCGACGTCAGCCGCCGGCTCTCGCTCCTGGCTCTCGTAGCCCCGCACTGCGCGGTCCCATCCGTCCCCTGGTCGCAAGTCTGGCCGAGCTCCGTCCATTCGCCGAACGGGGCCCCCGGGGAATGGTGTCAGATCAACGGCGGAGCTTGGGCCGCTGCCCCGCGATCGCCCCCCGAAACCCGGACCCCGGTGATCCCGTCGGCACACGCGACGGGACGCGGTCACCACGGATCGTGCGGCGACCGGACCCAACCCTACCGGCCCTTATGTACGTGGGTCAGTGCTCGGACGACTCAACAGGCGCCGAAGTGACCAGTTCTGTCAGGACGCCATGGCAGTCCTTGGGGTGCAGGAAGGTGATTCGTGACCCCATGGAGCCGCGCCGGGGCTCTTCGTACAGGACGCGCACGCCCTTGCCGCGGATGTCGGCGGCCTCCGCGTCGACGTCCGCCGTACCGAACGCGATGTGGTGGACGCCCTCGCCGTTCTTCGCGAGCCACTTGGCGACGGTGGAGTCCTCGCGGATCGGTTCGAGCAGTTGGAGGTAGGAGGCGCCGCCGTCGGAGGTGTCGTTGATCTTGAGCATGGCCTCGCGCACGCCCTGCTCCTCGTTGACCTCGGAGTGGAACACCTCGAAGCCGTAGGTGGCCCGGTAGAACTCCACGGTCTTGTCCAGGTCGAAACAGGCGATCCCGATGTGGTCGATTCGCGTCAGCATGGATTCAGTGCAGCGCTCCGGAGGTGGTTACGCAACGTGCGCGCGATCACACCGAAAGGCCGATGACGGCGCGGACCGCGCGTCAGTACATTCGAAGTAAACCCTCGTTCACTCCTCGGCTGTGCAGCCGGAAGGGGACCGCAGCTCATGACTTCTGCATCTTCGGCATCATCGGCATCATCAGCAACGAACGGCACCACCTCCGTCATCGTCGCGGGCGCCCGTACCCCGATGGGACGGCTGCTCGGTTCGCTGAAGTCCTTCTCCGGGGCCGACCTCGGCGGCTTCGCGATCAAGGCCGCCCTCGACCGTGCGGGGATCGGCGGCGACCAGGTCCAGTACGTGATCATGGGGCAGGTGCTCCAGGCCGGGGCGGGGCAGATCCCGGCGCGTCAGGCCGCGGTGAAGGCCGGCATCCCGATGAGCGTCCCGGCGCTCACGATCAACAAGGTGTGCCTCTCCGGTCTCGACGCGATCGCGCTGGCCGACCAGCTGATCCGGGCCGGGGAGTTCGACGTGGTCGTGGCCGGCGGCCAGGAGTCCATGACCAACGCGCCGCACCTGCTGCCGAAGTCCCGCGAGGGCTTCAAGTACGGGGCCGTTCAGATGCTCGACGCCATGGCGCACGACGGCCTGACCGACTCCTTCGAGGGCATCGCCATGGGCGAGTCCACCGAGAAGCACAACACGCGCCTGGGCATCGCCCGCCCCGAGCAGGACGAGATCGCCGCCCTGTCCCACCAGCGTGCCGCCGCCGCCCAGAAGAACGGTGTGTTCGAGGCCGAGATCACCCCGGTGGAGATCCCGCAGCGCAAGGGCGACCCGGTGCTGTTCAGCCAGGACGAGGGCATCCGCGGCGACACCACCGCCGAGTCGCTCGGCAAGCTGCGTCCCGCCTTCGCCAAGGACGGCACCATCACGGCCGGCTCCTCCTCGCAGATCTCGGACGGTGCGGCGGCCGTGGTCGTGATGAGCAAGGCCAAGGCGCAGGAGCTGGGCCTGGAGTGGATCGCGGAGATCGGCGCCCACGGCAATGTGGCCGGCCCCGACAACTCCCTCCAGTCGCAGCCCTCCAACGCGATCCGGCACGCCCTGAAGAAGGAGGGCCTGGAGGTCTCCGACCTCGACCTCATCGAGATCAACGAGGCGTTCGCCGCGGTGGCCGTGCAGTCAATGAAGGACCTCGGCGTTTCCACCGAAAAGGTGAACGTCAACGGTGGTGCCATTGCCCTGGGTCACCCGATCGGCATGTCCGGCGCCCGGCTGGTGCTGCACCTGGCGCTGGAGCTGAAGCGGCGTGGCGGCGGTGTCGGCGCGGCGGCGCTGTGCGGCGGCGGCGGCCAGGGTGACGCGCTGATCGTGCGGGTACCCAAGGCCTGACCCGGTTTTTTGCTGATTTCCCTTACGCGAACGGAGCTGTGATGCAGGACGTCTCCACTCTGGTGGCCCAGGCCAGAGAGGGCAGGCCGCGGGCCGTGGCCCGGCTGATCTCCCTGGTGGAGGGGGCGTCCCCGCAGCTGAGGGAGGTCATGGCGGCCCTGGCGCCGCTGACCGGCAACGCCTACGTGGTCGGCCTCACCGGCTCTCCGGGTGTCGGCAAGTCGACGTCCACGTCGGCGCTGGTGAGTGCCTACCGCAAGCAGGGCAAGCGGGTCGGCGTCCTGGCCGTCGACCCGTCGTCCCCGTTCTCCGGCGGTGCCCTGCTCGGCGACCGGGTCCGGATGTCGGAGCACGCCTCCGACCCGGGCGTCTACATCCGCTCCATGGCCACCCGCGGCCACCTGGGCGGTCTCGCCTGGGCCGCGCCGCAGGCGATCCGCGTGCTGGACGCGGCGGGCTGCGACGTGATCCTCGTCGAGACGGTCGGCGTCGGCCAGTCGGAGGTGGAGATCGCCTCCCAGGCCGACACCTCCGTCGTCCTGCTGGCTCCCGGCATGGGCGACGGCATCCAGGCCGCCAAGGCCGGAATCCTGGAGATCGGCGACGTCTACGTCGTCAACAAGGCCGACCGTGACGGCGCCGACGCCACCGCCCGCGAGCTGAACCACATGCTGGGCCTCGGCGAGTCCCGCGGTCCCGGCGACTGGCGCCCGCCGATCGTCAAGACGGTCGCCGCGCGCGGTGAGGGCGTGGACGAGGTCGTCGAGGCCCTGGAGAAGCACCGGGCCTGGATGGAGGAGCACGGCGTCCTCACCGAACGCCGCCTGGCCCGCGCCTCCCGCGAGGTCGAGACCATCGCCGTGACCGCTCTGCGCGAACGCATCGGCGACCTGCACGGGGACCGGCGTCTCGACGCGCTGGCGGAACGCATCATCGCCGGCGAGCTGGACCCGTACCGCGCGGCGGACGACCTGGTGACGGGCCTGACCTCGGCCGGCCCGTCCGGCGTCTGACGACCTGGTGACGGGCCCGACTTCCTCGGGCCCGTCCGGCGTCCGAGCCGCCCGAGTCCGTAACGGTGGCGGGCGAGTCCAGCCCGTCCGGCGTTCGAGGACGAGGCCCGTCCAGGGCCGAAGCAGGGGTCCGGGGGCGGCAGCCCCAGGGGGCGGGACGGGAAGGGGCGGCGGGGGCGCAAGCCCCTCACCGCCCCACCCACCACACCGCGCGATCAGTCGTCGTCGGAGTCGTCGTCGCCCGAGTCGTCCCCGCGGTCGGCCTTCACGGCCCCGCCGTCCAAGCCGACCCGCCAGTCCTTCTCGTGCCCGCCGGAGGCGGCCGTCTCGGCCTCCCAGCCCCGGTCATCGTCGTCGTCCAGGTCGATCGAGACCACCGTGCCCTTGGCGGCCACCAGTTCCGCGGCCTCCTGAGCCGTCACCGACGACCCCTTCAGCGCGGCCCGCACCTCGCCGGCGTCGTCCTCGTCGTCCTTGTGCGCGCCCAGCACCTTCCCGGTCGCCGGGTCGACGCGCACGCTGTACCAGGAGTCGCCGCCCCCGAGGACGTCGACCTCCCACACCGCCCGGCCGCGGTTGCCGTCGTCGTCACCGTCGTCGCTGTCGCCGTCGTCGTCCAGATCGGCGGAGACGGCGGTGCCGGGCGTGTGCTTCAGCGCGGCGGCGATCGCGTCGGCGGCGCTCACACCACCGGAGACACCCCGCTCGTCGTCCCGGTCGTCCCGGTCGTCCCGGTCGTCCCGGTCGTCCCGGTCGTCCCGGTCGTCCGCCCGTGCGTCGTCGCGGTCGTCCCGCGCCTCATCGCGGTCGTCCCGGTCGTCCCCGGCGTCGTCCCGGTCGTCGTCCCGCCCGTCGTCGTCCCCCGCCCGGCTCTCCGTCTGCGCCACCGACGTCCCCGACGTCCCCGACGCCTCGTCGCCCCCCGAGACCGCGAGGGCCGTCGCCGCACCCCCGCCGACGAGGGCCGCGGCCGTCACGACGGCGATCACGATGTTGCGCTTCATGCTGGTTCCTCCCGAGCCGTTTCGTTTTCGACGCCTTCAATCTCGCCGACCGACGCTGAGGAGAAGCTGAAGCACCCTGAAGGGATCTTCAGCTTCGCTTTGCGACCCTTGACGCCATGCGCCTGTTGATCGTGGAGGACGAGAAGCGGCTGGCCCTGTCGCTCGCCAAGGGCCTGACCGCCGAGGGCTACGCCGTGGACGTCGTCCACGACGGCCGGGAGGGCCTGCACCGGGCCACGGAGGGGACGTACGACCTGCTCGTCCTCGACATCATGCTGCCCGGCATGAACGGCTACCGGGTCTGCGCCGCCCTGCGCGCCGCCGGGCACGACGTGCCGATCCTGATGCTCACCGCCAAGGACGGCGAGTACGACGAGGCGGAGGGCCTGGACACGGGCGCCGACGACTACCTCACCAAGCCGTTCTCGTACGTCGTCCTCGTCGCCAGGATCAAGGCGCTGCTGCGCCGCCGCCAGGGCGCCGGGGCCTCCCCGGTGCATGTGCACGGCGACCTGAAGGTGGACACCGCCGCCCGCCGCGTGTTCCTCGGCGAGAGGGAAGTGGCCCTGACCGCCAAGGAGTTCTCGGTCCTGGAGCAACTGGTGCTGCGGGCCGGTGAGGTGGTGTCCAAGGGCGAGATCCTGGAGCACGTCTGGGACTTCGCCTACGAGGGCGACCCGAACATCGTCGAGGTCTACGTCAGCGCCCTGCGCCGCAAGCTGCGGGCCGGGCTGATCCGCACCGTGCGCGGCGCCGGTTACCGGCTGGAGACGTCGCGGTGAGCCGGCTGTTCGGTTCGGTCCGCTCGCGGGCGACGCTGGGCGCCACCCTGGTGGTCGCGGTGGCCCTCGTCGCGGCGGGCACCGCCGTCCTGCTGTCGCTGCGGTCCAACCTGATCGGCGAGGCGGGCACCCAGGCGGAGCGCTCCGCCCGCGCCGTCGCCTCCGAACTCGCCGCCGGGACGGCGTACTCGGCGCTGTCCGGCCTGGACGGCGACGCCGGACCGGTGCAGATCGTCGACGAGGACGGGAAACTGGTCGCGGCGAGCGAGGACCTGCAACGGATCACCGGCACGGCCACCGGCGAGGTGACGCCGCGGCCGTCCGCCCCGGCCCGCGGAGACGACGCCGACGACGACGGTGGCGATTCGGACGACGGCGGCGACGCCGACGACGGTGGCGACGACGGCGACGACTCGGACGGCTCCGGCGAATCCCTGGAACCCGGCGAGATCGGCCGCGGCACCACCTTCAACAACGGCTCGGCGACGATCGACGGCGACACCGAGGACTACCGCTTCGCCGCCGTCGAGGTGGAGACCCACGACCGGGGCCGCCTCACCGTCCACGCGGGCGCGCCGCTCGCCGCCGAGCACAGCGCCGTGGACACGTCGCTGACGGCGATGCTCATCGGCCTGCCCCTGCTGCTGGGCGTGGTCGCCGGAGTGACCTGGCTGGTCACCGGGCGTGCCCTGCGTCCGGTGGAGGGCATCCGGCGGGAGATGGCCGCCATCACCGCCTCCGAGGACCTGGCCCGCCGCGTCCCCGAACCGGCCACGCACGACGAGATCGCCCGTCTCGCCCGCACCACCAACGAGACGCTCGCCGCGCTGGAGACGTCCGTGGAACGCCAGCGGCGGTTCGTCGCCGACGCCTCCCACGAACTGCGCAGCCCGATCGCGTCCCTGCGCACCCAGCTGGAAGTGGCCGCCGCCCACCCCGAACTGCTCGATCTGGACGGCGCCGTCGAGGACACCGTGCGGCTCCAGCACCTGGCCGCCGACCTGCTGCTGCTCGCCCGGCTGGACGCGGGCGAACGGCCCGCCGACGCGCCGGTCGACCTGGCCGCGCTGGCCCGTGAGGAGGCCGCGGGCCGTACGGGAGTGACGGTGGACGCGGAGCCGGCCGAGGTGACCGGATCACGGGGTCAGCTCGGGCGGGTCCTGGCCAACCTGCTGGACAACGCCGGCCGGCACGCCCGCGAGCGGGTCACCGTGACCGTGCGGCGGGAGGGCGCCTGGGCGGTGCTCGGGGTGGCCGACGACGGCGACGGCGTGGCCGAGGCCGACCGTGAGCGGATCTTCGAGCGGTTCGTACGGCTGGACGCCGCCCGCAGTCGCGACGACGGCGGCGCCGGGCTGGGCCTGGCGATCGCCAGGGACGTGGCCGTACGGCACGGCGGGACGCTCACGGCGGGTGCCGCGCCGTCCGGCGGAGCCCTGTTCGAACTCCGTCTGCCGCTCGCCCGGTCCGGCTGACCGGTGTCCCGGCCGGGACACCTCAGTGGCGTCCCCGCTGGCCGCGCAGGTGCTCCGCGATGGGCTTGAGGGCCTTGTCGAGCTCGGTGAGCGCCTCGGGGGAGAGCAGGTCGATGAAGTGCCGGCGTACGGACGCCACATGGTGCGGCGCGACCTTCTGCATGGTCTCCATGCCGTGCTCGGTGAGGACGGCGTACAGTCCGCGGCGGTCGGACTCGCAGTTCTCCCGCCGCACGAGGTTCGCGTTCTCCATGCGGGTGATCTGGTGGGAGAGACGGCTCTTGGACTGCAGCGTGGCGGAGGCGAGGTCGCTCATCCGCATCCGCCGGTCCTCCGACTCCGACAGGTTCACCAGGATCTCGTAGTCGTTCATCGTCAGGCCGAACGGCTGCAGATCCTTCTCGAGCTGGTACGTCAACAGCCTGTTGACCTCCAGGTGGGTGCGCCAAGCGCACTGCTCCGCATTGGTCAGCCAGCGGGTGGCCGTCTCGGTCTCCATGAATGAAGTCTACCTAAAGGAAGTTGAAAGGTGAACTAATGACGCTACCGTGTGGCACCGCGTGCAGGCGTTCGATGTCACACTCCGCAGACTACCGCTCACAGCCCGAAGCGACGCTGGAGGTCTCCCAGCTGTCCGGGAAGGCGCGGTGCCCCCGAAGGCTGCCCAGGACCCCCGGGCGCCCCGCTCCCGGGTACCCCGGGTTCACCCGGAGTGACCCCCGTGGCCTGCTCGGCCATGAGTGTCTCCGACGACTGCAGCAGCACGGTGCCCGCCCCCACGAACTCGAACTGGTGCTCCTCGCCGGACGCGCCGCCGAGGCCCGTCAGTGCACGTAGACCCCCCATTACGCCGGTCAGGTAGCCGTGGTCGTAGTGGTGGCACGGAGAGGGGCAGTCGGCCCATCCGACCAGCGCCTGCGGGTCCACCCGGACGGGAGGCTCCATGAACACCACCGGACCGTTCGACGCCGCCACGAACTTCCCGGTTCCGATCAGCGTCAGAAAGCCCGGCACGATCGACTGTTTCAGCGACAGACTTGGCTGAAAAGCGAGGAGGTTGCCCGAGCGAATGGTCAGGTTGCCGTCCTCGAGGTCGTAGGAATTCACGTCAAAGGCCCGGTCGGCGAGGAGCATCTTGCCCGAGCCCTCCGCCACGACCCAGTCGCTCGCGTGCAGAGGCGAATGGAACGACGTACGGACAAGTCGGTCGAGTCGGCCGTGCCCGATGCCGTTGAACTCGATCGAGCCGTAGTAGGCGATCATCTTCCCCTTCTGCATGAACCACTGGCTGCCCGTGAGCTCCACGCAGAAGGTGTAGTGATCGACGTTGTCGTCGGACGGCAGCGTCGAAGGGTCGTGGGCCGCGGGGCCGGCGCCCGGGGTTCCGTAGGTGCTCACAGCTTCTCCTCCGAGGCCTGCACGTACACGGCGCCGCTGCCGCTCAGCTCCAGCTGGAACGCCTCGCCGGAGCCGCGGCCCACCATGTCCCGCCAGCCGAGGGCGGTGGACAGCTTGTTGCGGACGTCGCCGTGGTGGGCGACGTAGGCCTGCGGGTCGACGTGCACCGGCCGCTGCGGAGTGATCGGGATCTCGATCACCCCGCCGTGCGCCATCACGGCCACCGAGCCGTGGCCCTTCAGCGAGGTCGTGAAGAGCCCCTGCCCGGAGACCTGGCCCCGCACCATGCCCATCACCCCGCCCTGGGAACCGAGGAACACCGTGCCCTGCTGGAGGGTGCCCTCGAAGGCCAGCAGCCGGTCCGCCTCGACGTACAGCGTGTCCCCGGCGAGGTTGATCACCTGCACGTGGTGGCCCCCGTGCCCGAACAGCACCGTGCCGCTGCCCTCGACGGTCATCAGGGGCGTGTCCTCGTCGGCCACCCGCCGGCCGATCATCGACATCAGCCCGCCCTGGCCGCCCGCCGTGTTCGGGGTGAAGCTCACCTCGCCCCGGTAGGCGAGCATCGCGCCGCGCTGGCTGAACAGCCGCTGCCCAGGGACCACGGTCGCCTCGACCATCTTCGCGTTGATCTCCCGGAAGGCCATGTCAGACGTCCCCCGCGATCGTGTTCCGCTCACTGGGCTGCACGTAGACCAGCCCGTCGCCCTCGAAGCGGATCTGGAAGGCCTCGCCGCCGCCCTCGCCGAGCAGCGTGCGGAAGGTCACACCGGACTGGAAGGACTGCCGCAGGTCGCCCTGGTGGGCCACATAGGCGCCGGGGTCCACCGTCAGCGGATACTGCGGGCTGACCCGCAGCAGCACCGCCGGCCCGTCGGACATGATCGCCGCCTGGCCGTGCCCCTCGATCGTGGTGGTGAACAGCCCGTTGCCCTGCGAGGCGCCGCGCACGCCGGTGAAGCTGGTCCCGGTGCGCAGGCCGCCGTCGGTCGCCAGCAGGTTGCTGGACTCCACGTAGAGCTTGTCGCCCTGGAGCCCCACCAGGCTGATCTCGGCGGCGCGGTCCGCGAACCAGCAGGTCCCGTGCCCCTTCACCTCCATCAACGTCATCTGCTCGCCCGTCAGCCGCCGGGTCACCATGCCCCGGATGCCCTCGCCGCCGCCGCTGAGCTTCTTGAAGGCCATCTCGCCGTCGTACGCGACCATGGAGCCGTTCTTCGCCTTCACGGCATCCCCGGTCATGTCGACGGCGAGCACCTTGCTGCTCTGAAGTCGGAACATCGCCACGCTTGCGACGGTAGCCGCCCCTTTGCCCCGCCGACAGATCCTGTGGAAGGACTCGCACCCTGAGCGGACCCCGACGGCCCACGAACCTCGCCACCCCGCCCGGCCCCTACCGACCCCGGCTACCCCGACCGGCCCCTACCGGACTCCTCCGAGCCCTTCCGGACCTCTACGGCCCCTACGGACCCCTACGGACCCGTCCGGACCCCCTCCCGTGATCGCGGATGGCGTTTGCCACAATGGACGCGCGCTTGTGCGTACGTTCACAAGCCGTCCGACCCGTCGACGCCGACGTCTCTCCCATCGAAGGTGACCCGTGGACATCAAGACCGCCACCGCCCTCCGCCGCCTCCGCCTGGTCTCGGGCCCCGAGGCGATCTCCTTCCTCCTGCTGCTCGTCTGCTCGGTCCTGAAGCGGACCACGGAGTTCAACGCCGTACCGGTGATGGGCGCGATCCACGGCTTCCTCTTCATCGTCTACGTGCTCTTCTGGGCCGACGCCTGGAACCGCGCCAAGTGGCCGCTGAAGACCGCCGCCTTCTACTTCCTGATGTCGGTGCTGCCCACCGGCGGCTTCTTCGCCGACCGCCGGCTCAAGCGTGAGGTCGAGGACGCGGTGATCGCCTCCCGCGCCCGCAACGAGAAGGTGGCGAACGCGTGATCGTCGCCTTCTCCGTGACGCCGCTGGGCGTCGGCGAGGACGTGGGGGAGTACGTCGCCGACGCCGTACGGGTGGTCCGCGAGTCCGGGCTGCCGAACCGCACCGACGCCATGTTCACCTCGGTCGAGGGCGAGTGGGACGAGGTCATGGACGTCGTGAAGCGCGCCGTGGCCGCCGTGGAGGCCCGGGCCCCGCGCGTCTCCCTGGTCCTCAAGGCGGACATCCGTCCCGGAGTGACGGACGGCCTCACCTCCAAGGTGGAGACCGTCGAGCGTCATCTGACGCGGGAGGGCGGCTGACGCGGGACCGATGAGTGAGACGGGGCTGACCGCCATATGACCGGCCGGTAGGGTCTGGTCCGTGCCGAAGCCCCTCAGTCTCTCGTTCGATCCCATCGCCCGCGCCGACGAGCTCTGGAAGCAGCGCTGGGGAAACGTGCCGTCGATGGCGGCGATCACCTCGATCATGCGGGCCCACCAGATCCTCCTGGCCGAGGTCGACGCCGTGGTCAAGCCGTACGGCCTGACGTTCGCCCGGTACGAGGCGCTGGTGCTGCTCACCTTCTCCAAGTCCGGTGAGCTGCCCATGTCCAAGATCGGCGAGCGGCTCATGGTGCACCCCACGTCGGTGACGAACACCGTGGACCGGCTGGTGCGCTCCGGCCTGGTCGACAAGCGCCCCAACCCCAACGACGGCCGGGGCACCCTCGCGACCATCACCGACAAGGGCCGCGAGGTCGTCGAGGCCGCCACCCGCGACCTGATGGCGATGGACTTCGGCCTCGGCGCCTACGACGCCGAGGAATGCGCCGAACTCTTCGCCATGCTCCGCCCCCTGCGACTGGCGGCGGGGGACTTCCGGGAGGAATGAGAACCACCGCCGGGCGCCCCGCCGCTCTCCCGGCAGTCGCCGGCAGTCGGGCGGCCCACGCGCCGCCGAGGCCGTGCGACCCGGAGCAAGATCTCCCGGAACGGCCCGTTACGCTCGACGGCATGAAGCGAAGCGTGCTGACCCGCTACCGGATCATGGCCTATGTCACCGGTGTCCTCCTCGTCGCCCTGACCCTCGGCATGATCGGCAAGTACGTGCTGGACCTGGGCGGCGCGGCCGACTTCACCCAGGTGGTCAGCATCGCCCACGGCTGGCTGTACGTGGTCTACCTGATCTTCGCCTTCGACCTCGGCTCCAAGGCGAAGTGGCCGGTCAAGAAGCAGCTCTGGGTGCTGCTGGCCGGCACGGTGCCCACCGCCGCCTTCTTCGTGGAGCGCAGCATCACGCGCGAGCTGGAGGCCGAGGCGGCCGTCGAGGACCCCGCCGTCGCCAAGGCCTGATTTCCCGGGCGTTCCCGCCGTACGGAGCAGCGTGCGGCGGTCCGCCATCGACATTTACTTGGACGTCCTAGTAAATTCGAAGGTATGGACGCTGACGCCATCGAGGAGGGCCGCCGACGCTGGCAGGCCCGGTACGACGCCGCGCGCAAGCGCGACGCAGACTTCACCACGCTCTCCGGCGATCCCGTGGAGCCGGTGTACGGACCCCGGCCCGGGGACACCTACGAGGGGTTCGAGCGGATCGGCTGGCCCGGTGAGTACCCGTTCACGCGCGGCCTGTACCCGACCGGCTACCGCGGGCGCACGTGGACCATCCGGCAGTTCGCCGGGTTCGGGAACGCCGAGCAGACCAACGAGCGCTACAAGATGATCCTCGGCAACGGCGGCGGCGGGCTCTCCGTCGCCTTCGACATGCCGACGCTCATGGGCCGCGACTCCGACGACCCGCGCTCCCTGGGCGAGGTCGGGCACTGCGGGGTGGCGATCGACTCGGCGGCCGACATGGAGGTGCTGTTCCGGGACATCCCGCTCGGCGACGTCACCACGTCGATGACCATCAGCGGGCCCGCCGTACCCGTGTTCTGCATGTACCTCGTCGCCGCGGAGCGGCAGGGCGTCGACCCGGCCGTGCTCAACGGCACGCTCCAGACGGACATCTTCAAGGAGTACATCGCGCAGAAGGAGTGGCTCTTCCAGCCCGAGCCGCATCTGCGCCTGATCGGCGACCTGATGGAGCACTGCGCGGCCGGCATCCCCGCCTACAAGCCGCTGTCGGTCTCCGGCTACCACATCCGCGAGGCCGGTTCGACGGCCGCGCAGGAGCTGGCGTACACGCTGGCGGACGGCTTCGGGTACGTGGAACTCGGGCTCAGCCGCGGCCTGGACGTGGACGTCTTCGCGCCCGGCCTGTCCTTCTTCTTCGACGCGCACGTCGACTTCTTCGAGGAGATCGCCAAGTTCCGCGCCGCACGCCGCATCTGGGCGCGCTGGATGCGGGACGTCTACGGCGCGAAGAGCGAGAAGGCGCAGTGGCTGCGCTTCCACACGCAGACCGCCGGTGTCTCGCTGACCGCGCAGCAGCCGTACAACAACGTCGTCCGCACCGCCGTGGAGGCGCTCGCCGCGGTGCTCGGCGGGACCAACTCGCTGCACACCAACGCCCTCGACGAGACCCTCGCGCTGCCCAGCGAGCAGGCCGCCGAGATCGCCCTGCGCACCCAGCAGGTGCTCATGGAGGAGACCGGCGTCGGCAACGTCGCCGACCCGCTGGGCGGTTCCTGGTACGTCGAACAGCTCACCGACCGCATCGAGGCCGACGCGGAGAAGATCTTCGAGCAGATCAAGGAGCGGGGACTGCGCGCCCACCCGGACGGGCAGCACCCGATCGGTCCGATCACCTCCGGCATCCTGCGCGGCATCGAGGACGGCTGGTTCACCGGCGAGATCGCCGAGTCGGCCTTCCGCTACCAGCAGGCGCTGGAGAAGGGCGACAAGAAGGTCGTCGGCGTCAACGTCCACACCGGCTCCGTCACCGGCGACCTGGAGATCCTGCGGGTCAGCCACGAGGTGGAGCGCGAGCAGGTGCGGCTGCTCGGCGAGCGCAAGGCGGCCCGCGACGACGCGAAGGTCCGCGGCGCGCTCGACGCCATGGTCGAGGCGGCCCGTTCCGGGGCCAACATGATCGAGCCGATGCTCGACGCCGTCCGCGCCGAGGCGACCCTCGGCGAGATCTGCGGCGTCCTGCGCGACGAGTGGGGCGTGTACACGGAGCCCGCCGGGTTCTGAGTCCACGGGCCGGTGCGCGGGCGGTGCGAACCACCGCCCGCGCGTCCTCACGACACCAGCAGCACCCCGGCGTACGACAGCCCGGCCACGACCACCCAGGCGCACAGGCCGAGCGCGGCCACCCGCACCCCGGTGCGGGCCACGGCCGGCAGGTCGACGGCGCTGCCCAGCCCGAACAGGGCGGCGGCCAGCAGCAGTTCCTGCGCCACACGGGCCGTCTCCAGAGCCGCGCCGGGCAGCAGACCCGTGCTGCGCACAGCCACGGCGGCCAGGAAGCCGACGACGAACAACGGAACCAGCGGCACCCGGGCCCCGCCCGGCGCACCACCCTTCCCGCGCCGCACGCCCAGCGCCACCAGCGCCACGACCGGCGCGAGCAGCGCCACCCGCATCAGCTTCACCAGCACCGCCTCGCCCAGCGCCGGCCCGCCCGCGGTCTGCGCGGTGGCGACCACCTGGCCCACGTCGTGCACGCTCGCGCCGACCCACCGCCCGAACTCCGCGTCGCCGAGCCCGAGTACACCCCGGAGCAGGGGCAGCACGGCGATGGCGAGCGTGCCGCAGAGGGTGACCAGCGCGACCGAGGCGGCCGCGTCCCGTTCGTCGCTGCCCCGCGCCTCGCCCACCGCGCCGATCGCCGACGCCCCGCACACCGCGTACCCGACGGCGATCAGCAGCGGCTGGTCGCCGGGCAGGCCCAGCCGCCGGCCGAGCCACCAGGTGCCCAGCAGGGTGACCGTCACCACGCCGAGCACCATGAGGACGGTGGCCCAGCCCAGGGCACGGACGTCGTCGAGGGCGAGCCGCAGCCCGAGCAGGACGATCCCGGCCCGCATCAGCCTCCGGCCCGCGTACGACAGCCCCGGCCGCCCGGTGGTGCGTACGACGGTCCGCAGCCCGGGCAGGTGCGCGGCCGCCACCCCCAGCACGACCGCCGCGGTGAGCATCGGCACGCCCGGCAGCACCCGGTGCGCGCACCAGGCGAGCGCGACGCCGAGCAGCGCGAGGGCCAGCCCGTGGCGCCGGGTGGCGGGACGGTCGTCCGGGGCCGTGGCGGCCCGTTCCCGCAGCAGCGCCATCAGCGGTCCGCCGGCAGCGGGTAGACGCGGCGGACGCTGCCGCCGGACCGGGAGACGTCGGCGCCGTAGACGTGCAGGGATATCGCGGTGTCCGGCCCGTCGTTCCACACCCGGTGGATGTCGCCCGGCGGCGCGAAGCCGCAGACCTCGCCCCGCGGGTTGACCACGTCGGCGGTGGCGACGAGCCGCGCCGTGCCGTCCGGGCCGGCGGCGGGCAGCAGCCGGTACCGCCGCTCCCGCTCCCGGCCCTCGTGGACGCCGGTGGTGCACCAGGCGATGTGGTCGTGCACCGACGTGCCCTGGCCGGGCAGCCAGACGAGCGCGACGAGGGAGAAACTGCCGTCGTGCTCGGCGTGCAGCAGGTGCTGGCGGTAGCGCGCCGGGTCGCTCGCGCGCTGCTCCTCGGTCAGCAGGTCGGGTGCGCCCAGGTGCGGGGCCAGGCACTCCCCGACGAGGTGCGCCGTCGGGTCGGGAGGCAGTCCCCGTCCGACGGTGTCCCTGATCTCCGCGATCAGGGCGGCGAGGCGTGCGGTGGGGTGCGGGGCCGTGAAGGCGCCCGGGCGGCTGGGTGCGTCGGCGGCGGTAGACATACCGGGAGCGTCGGCCCGCCGGACGCATTACGTCCAACGCGAGTTTCTTCGCCTTTCCCAAGTGCTGCTTATGGATCGAGGGTGCGGACGCCGCTTGTGGGCCCTTTCCTCCCGAAGCCGAGGGGGTGTGACGGGTGGGTCCCTGCAGCGGATTTGGGGTGCGCTCACTCAGCGCTTCTGATCGTGCGGCGTTACGGCGCCGCTGCCCGGCCTGCAGGGCGAGCGGGGGCCGGCGGTGGTCAGCAGCCGTCCTTGCGGGCGGCGACCGTCCTCAACTGGTCGAGGACGCTCGCCGTGGCCGGGATCCGCAGGTGTTCGGGCAGCACGTAGGCCGAGATCTTGCGCCGGGAGAACGGCTGCAGCGGGCGTCCCGCGACCTTCGGGTGGCGCATGAAGTTCAGGACGAGCGCGGGGAGCATGGCGACGCCCAGACCCTCTGCGACCAGGCTCTGCACGGCGAGGTTGTCGTCGGTCATGAAGGCGACGTCCGGCACGAAGCCCTCCTGCGCGCACTCGTGGAGCAGGTTCGCCCGGCAGCGCGGGCAGCCGGCGATCCAGCGCTCGCCGGCGAGGTCGGTCAGCCGGACCGCGCGCCGGCGGGCCAGCGGGTGCCCGGCCGGCAGCAGCACGGTCAACTGGTCCTCCAGCAGCGGGATCTCCACCAGTCCTTCCGGCACCTGCTCGTGCAGTCCGGGATAGGTGAACGCCAGCGCGATGTCGCACTCGCCCCGGGTCAGCCGCCGCAGGGACTCGGGTGGTTCGTTCTCCAGCAGGTCGACACGGAGCGCCGGATGCTCGGCCGTCAGCCCGGCCAGCGTCTCGGGGACGAGGGTGGAGTTGGCGCTGGGGAAGGCGCACAGGCGGACCCGTCCGGCGCGCAGCCGGGCGAGGGCGTTCATCTGCTCCTGCGCGGCCGACATCGCGTCGAGGATGGCCGACGTGTGCCGGGCCAGCGCCTCGCCGGCCTCGGTGAGGCGCAGGCCCCGGCCCACCCGGACGAACAGCGCCGAGCCGGTCTCCCGTTCCAGGGCCTTCATCTGCTGGGTGATCGCCGGCTGCGTGTAGCCGAGGGCCCGTGCGGCGGCCGAGTAGGAGCCGCACCTGACCACTTCGTGGAACGTCCTGATGTGCCGGGAATCGAACACCGGGGCATCACAAGCAGCGTTCGGTGGGCCGCCACCGGCCGGCCGAGGGCGTGGCGGGCCTCATGGCTTGCGGGCCACCGCGCCGTACAGCGAGATCACCGCGCGGTCGTCGTCGTCCTCGTCGACGGCGAGTTCGGGGTGCCAGTCGGTCAGCTGGACCAGGCCGGGCGGCACCGGCTCCAGCCCGTCGAAGAAGCGGGCGACCTCCGCGCGGCTGCGCGGGGCGAGGGTGACACCGCCCGCCGCGTACATCGCCACTCCGCGTCCCACCGCCTCCGGGTCGAAGTCCGCGGTGAGCTGCGACAGGACGAGATGGCTGCCGGAGGGAAGGGCGTCGACGAGCTGCGCCACCAGGCCGTACGGGTCGTCCTCGGCGCCGAGGAAGTGCGTCAGCGCCACCAGGGACAGCGCCAGCGGCCGGTCGAAGTCCAGGGTTTCGCGGGCCTGTTCGAGGATGCGGGCCGGGTCGCGCACATCGGCCTGGAGGTAGGCGGTGACGCCTTCGGGGGTGCTGCGCAGCAGCGCCTCCGCGTGCTTGAGCACGATGGGGTCGTTGTCGGTGTAGACGACGCGGGACTCCGGCGCGATGCGCTGCGCTATCTGGTGCAGATTGGGTTCGGTGGGGATGCCGGTGCCGATGTCCAGGTACTGGCGGATGCCCGCCCGGCTCGCCAGCCAGCGGGTGACGCGCTGCATGAACCAGCGGTTGGTGCGGGCGACGTGCCGGGCCGTTCCGTCGACGCCCATGATCTGCCGGCCGAGTTCCTCGTCGACCGGGTAGTTGTCCTTGCCGCCGAGGAACCAGTCGTAGACCCGCGCCGGGTGCGGTCTGGAGGTGTCGATCCGTGCGGCGACGGGTCGGGTCCCGGTCATGGGCTGCTCCCTGGCTGCTCGACGTCCCGTGCGTCCCGGTCGGGATGATCGCGATCCTCGCAGCGCGCCGGAACGGCGGCAACCAACCACCCGGCGGCAAGGCCGAGTTCAGGACGTTTCCGTGCCGTCCGGGGCCGGTGCCGCGGCGAGGCCGGACAGCAGGACCCGGGTGAACCCGTGCACCCACTCCTCGTCCGCCGGCTCGGCGCTGACCAGGGTGCGGTGCACCACCGCACCGGCCACCATGTCGAAGATCAGGTCGACGGTGCGGGCCGCCTGCCGCGCGTCCGCCTCGGGCGGCAGCTCGCCGCGCGCCTGGGCGCGGGCGCGGCCCGCGAGGACGAGGCGCTTCTGCCGTTCCACGATCGAGGCGCGGATGCGTTCGCGCAGGGCGTCGTCACGGGTGGCCTCGGCGACCACGGCCATCAGTCCGCTCCTGGCCTCCGGGCGGGCCAGGATCGCCGCGAACTGGAGCACCACGCCCTCGATGTCGGCGGCCAGCGAGCCGCGGTCGGGCAGGGTCAGCTCGTCGAAGAGTTCCGCTACCGCGTCCACGACCAGTTCGTTCTTGCCCGCCCAGCGCCGGTAGAGGGTGGTCTTGGCGACGCCGGCGCGCACCGCCACGTCGCCCAGGGTGAGCTTGGACCACCCCAGTTCCACCAGGGCCTGCCGGGTCGCGCCCAGGATCGCCGCGTCGGCGGCGGCGCTGCGCGGACGCCCGGCGCGACCTGCTGGGGTGCGGCTCTGCATGCCCCGACCATAACCGGCGGGTTCCGTGCGGTCGTGAGGGAGATCACCGGCGAGGGGTGTCCGCGCGGCCCCGCCCGGCATTACGCTACGACCCGTAGCGAAAACACGGACGGGGGACGTGTCCGAGCGACGACCACGGGCGTGGGGTGGGGACCCGGCGCCCAACACCACACGTAGGCCTGGGTTTCCCGGCCACTTTTCACACACGCGCGCAGTACGGGGGAGGATAGACGCATGCAGCCACGGAACATGTCCATGAGCGGTGTCGTCGACCTCGCCGCGGTGAAGGCGGCCCAGGAGGCCAAGGCGAAGGCGGAGCAGGCGCGCGCCGAAGCGGCCCGGCAGGGCGGCGGGGGCGCCGTCTCCCCGGCCGACCTCGTGATCGACGTCGACGAGTCCGGCTTCGAGCGCGACGTCCTGCAGCGGTCCACCGAGGTCCCGGTCGTCATCGACTTCTGGGCCGAGTGGTGCGAGCCCTGCAAGCAGCTGAGCCCCGTCCTGGAGCGGCTCGCCGTCGAGTACGACGGGCGCTTCCTCCTCGCCAAGATCGACGTCGACGCCAACCAGATGCTGATGCAGCAGTTCGGGATCCAGGGGATCCCGGCGGTCTTCGCGGTGGTGGCCGGTCAGGCGCTGCCGCTCTTCCAAGGCGCCGCGGGCGAGGCGCAGATCCGTCAGACCCTGGACCAGCTGGTGCAGGTCGCCGAGCAGCGCTTCGGCCTGACCGGCCTCACCGTCGACCCCGACGCCGAGCCCGGCGGCGGCGACCGGGAGGCCGCGGCCGCGCCGGCCGGCCCGTACGACGCCCTCCTCGAAGCCGCGGTCCAGGCGCTGGACTCGGGCGATCTGGCCGGTGCCGTCCAGGCGTACCGGAACGTCCTCGCCGACGACCCGGGCAACCCGGAGGCCAAGCTGGGCCTGGCCCAGGCCGAACTGCTCCAGCGGGTGCAGGGCGCGGACCCGCAGCAGGTGCGCAAGGAGGCCGCGGAGAAGCCGCAGGACGCCGCGGCGCAGATCGCCGCCGCTGACCTGGACCTGGTGGGCGGTCATGTCGAGGACGCCTTCGGCCGGCTCATCGACACGGTGGCGCGCACCGCGGGCGACGACCGCGACGCCGTACGGGTGCGGCTGCTGGAGCTGTTCGAGGTGGTCGGTGCCGACGACCCGCGTGTGATCGCCGCGCGCCGGGCGCTGGCGCGGGCCCTGTTCTGAGCGACCCGGGAGCCGTGTCCGGTTCCGGCGTCTTTGCCGGGACACCGGGTCCCTGGGGCCCGAGTTGCCGGTCGGCTCCCGGAGGCCGATGCGGCCGCGCTTTGCCAAAACTTGGTAATCGCGGCCGCTGTTACTCGGAGTAAGTCACCGGCGGTGATCTGTCGGATTCCGTCCAGAGATCAACTGTTTTGTACGTCCCCCGGGGTGCACCCAGCGTCGCCGGGTGGGACCGGCGTGTCGTCTTACGGTTATCCGCCCGTTACTAGCGAGTAACGAACCCCCTTGTGCGGGCGCCGAGAATGCACCACGATCGGCGACGCTCGGTCCATTCCCGTACCCCGACAGCCGGTCGGGCCGCGGGAACTCCAGGGTCCCCACCGAGCAGAGCGGGCGGCAGTGTGCGCCGGCTCTTGGACAGGGGGGTCTTCGCCCACTCGGCGAAGCCTGTCCGGCAGGGTTGTGCGTGATGCGTGTCAGGCGCGACCAGTGGTTGTCGCTCGGGGGTGAACGCCGGTGATTCGGGCGCGTGCGTTGCGCCGCCGAGTGCGGGCGCTCTCCTTCCCGAGGACGTAGCACTTCTCCCATCCCTGCCCGGCCGCGGTCGCCGGTATGGCGGCGAGCCGGGGCAGGAGATGTACGTCCGAGAAGGAGGAAATATGGAGTCCCAGGTGCGTGGCGGGACCAGATGGAAGCGGTTCGCTGTGGTCATGGTGCCCAGCGTGATCGCGACGGCGGCGGTGGGTGTCGGCCTGGCGCAGGGCGCCCTCGCGGCGTCGTTCAGCGTGTCCGGCCAGCAGTTCAAGGTGACGGCCGGTCACCTGCACGGTGAGGGTTTCGCCCAGTACGGCGGCATCGACAGCGTCTACACGTCGGTCAAGGGCAACGAGAAGAAGCAGGTTCCCGTTGCCATCTCGTCGTTCGACGACGCGACCATCAGCAAGATGTGCCAGTCGGTCAAGACGGACATACCCCTCGTGGGAACGGTCTACCTCCGTCTTGAGGCGGGCAACGACGCCAAGAAGCCGGTCGAGGCCAAGAACCTCTACATCGACGTCGCCCAGCTCGACGCCGACGCGACGTTCAAGAACATCGACATCGGCGTCGCCGTCAAGGACAAGACCCGCGGGCCCGCCGTCAAGGAGGGCGAGAGCGTGCTGCCGGGCGGCTTCGCCCAGCAGGCGGAGACGGCCGACCTCTACGGCGTCAAGCAGACGGCGTGGGCGACCACGGCCGGCACGTTCAAGCTGAGCGGCCTGTCGATGCGTCTCGGTACGGACGCCAAGATGGAGTGCTACTGACGGCTCCGTCACCGGGTGTCCTGGGGCAGCCGCGCTGTCCCGGGGGCGGGGAAGCCTTCGCTTCTCCGCCCCGCCCGCCCGGCCGGCCCCCGCGCCGGGCCACCCCCCACTGACTCACACTTCCGGCTTCTCCACGCCAACGGCCGAGCCGGTACGTACTTCCACCGGACCCAGGGAGTTTTTTCCATGAGTGCCGAGACTCCGGGCCAGAGCGCCGGGAACTTCGCCCGGTTGCGTCTGCGGTTCCGCGACTGGCGGGGCACCCGGCCGTTCTGGGCCGGCCTGTTCACCCTGCTGGGCGGAATCCCGATCGCCTACTTCCCCTACGCCACGCTCAAGCTGGGCCACATGTCGCTCGCCATGGCGACGACCGCCGGCGCCGGGTCACTGATAATCGGCGTGCTGCTGGTCACGCTGGGCCTGACCATGTGGTTCCAGTCGGCCACCCGTGTCTTCGCGGGTGTCGCGGCGATCCTGCTGGCCCTGGTGTCGCTCGTGGTCTCCAACATCGGTGGTTTCCTGGTCGGTTTCCTGCTGGCGCTGGTCGGCGGCGCTCTCGCCCTGTCCTGGGCGCCGGGCAAGCCGTCGTCCGGGGCGGCGGGCGAGCGCCACGACGCCGACGCGCCCACGGGACACACGGCCCCCGGCGACGCGCCCGGCGGCCCCGCCGCGGGACCGTACGACCCGGCCGACCCCTTCGACAAGGGGGAAGGCGGGGAGACGGGCGGCGTCCGGGCCGCAGTCCGGGACGGGGGCCACCGTGTCGGCTGACGAGGTGCGCGGGCCGCGCCACGCGGCCCCCAGGAAACCGCTGTTCACCAGATTCCACGTGCCGAGCGGCAAGGCGATAGCCCTGGCGGCCATGCCCACGGCGGTCCTCATGGGCATGGGATTCACGCCGACGCTGGCACTCGCCGACGGCAACGACGGGCCGCCGGCGAACAGCCTGACCGCCGACGAGTACAAGGAATGCCTGGAGGTCGTCGAGGGCGCCGAGAAGGAGGACGCCACGGCCTCGCCCACGCCGTCCGCCACGGCGAGCGACAGCGCCTCCCCCGAACCGGACGCGACCCCCGAGCCCGGCAACTCGGCCTCCGCCGGCGCGGACCCGAGCACGGCCCCTTCGTCGGATTCAGGTTCCGACGACGAGGACGAGCCCGCGCCCGCCCCGTCCGCGACCGCGGGCGGACAGGAGTCCGACGGGCAGGACGAGCCCGCGCCGTCGCCGTCCGGGACCGACCGCGGCTTCCTGGACGACGTCGGGGACGCCCTGAAGGACGTCCTCACCCCGGGGGACAAGGAGACCGCGGCGAGCCCCACCCCGTCCGCGTCCGCCTCCGCCGCCGAGGAGAAGGGCGAGGACGCGGCCGGCGCCGTGCAGGAGACCGCCGAGAAGGTCACCGGCACGGTCGAGGACACGGTCGAGGGCGTCGGCGACAAGGTGTCGGAGGCCGCCGACGACGCGGAGGACAAGGCCGAGGAGGCCGCCGGGGAAGCGACCGCGACGCCCGGTGCCACCGCCTCGCCCAGCCCCTCCGAGACGTCCACGACCGACCCCGAGGACTGCCCGGTCGCCACCGACGCCGAGGGCGGGGTCGACAACCGGATCCTGCTGCCCGACGACCCGTGGTTCCTCAACGCCAGTTCGCTGACCCTCAAGGGCGCCGACTACCAGGGCATCGTCGAGGTGCGCACGGCGAGTGGCGCCACCAAGAAGGTGCTGAAGTACGTCGTCTCCGACGGCACCGACATCGGCGACCTGCACCAGACGGTCAAGGACAAGCAGTCCGGCAAGACGCACCACGTGCAGGCCGCCGAGGGCTCGATGTCCACCATCCGCGACGGCGACACCGTGATGTACACCGAGAAGATCTCCGGCAAGCTGCTCGGCCTGATACCGATCACGTTCGACCCGGAGCACCCGCCGCCGCTGAACATCCCGCTGATCTACTTCACCGACGTGACGGTGCAGCAGGCCGGCCAGTTCGGCGGGACCCTGCACATCCCCGGGCTCCAGCAGTACGTCACCGACTGAGCGCCCGTCAGGACCCTTCCGGGAGCCGCACAGACGCCGAGGGCGCCCCCTGTTCGCAGGGGGCGCCCTCGGCGGCGTACGGGCCCGTCCGGGTCAGCTGGTCGGGCCGCCCAGGTGGTGGACGCGGACCATGTTGGTGGTGCCGGGGACGCCGGGCGGCGAACCGGCGGTGATCACCACGATGTCGCCCTCGCTGAACCGGCTCAGCCGGACCAGCTCCTGCTCCACCAGGTCGACCATCTCGTCGGTGCTGTTGACGAACGGCACGACGTACGGCTCGACACCCCAGCTGAGCGCCAGCTGGTTGCGGGTGGACTCGTCCGTGGTGAACGCCAGGATCGGCTGGGCGGCGCGGTAGCGGCACAGCCGGCGGGCGGTGTCGCCGGACTGGGTGAAGGCCACCAGGCCCTTGCCGCCGAGGAAGTCGGCGATCTCGCAGGCCGCGCGGGCCACCGAACCGCCCTGCGTGCGGGGCTTCTTGCCCGGCACCAGCGGCTGCAGGCCCTTGGACAGCAGCTCCTGCTCGGCCGCCTGGACGATCTTCGACATCGTCCGCACGGTCTCGATCGGGTACGCGCCCACGCTGGACTCGGCCGACAGCATCACCGCGTCGGCGCCGTCCAGGATCGCGTTGGCCACGTCGGAGGCCTCGGCGCGGGTCGGACGCGAGTTGGTGATCATCGACTCCATCATCTGGGTCGCCACGATCACCGGCTTGGCGTTGCGCCGGCACAGCTCGATCAGGCGCTTCTGCACCATGGGGACCTTCTCGAGCGGGTACTCGACGGCCAGGTCGCCGCGGGCGACCATCACGCCGTCGAACGCCATCACGACGTCCTCCATGTTCTCCACCGCCTGCGGCTTCTCCACCTTGGCGATGACCGGGACGCGGCGTCCCTCCTCGTCCATCACGCGGTGCACGTCGGCGACGTCCTTGGCGTCCCGGACGAAGGACAGCGCGACCAGGTCGCAGCCCATCCGCAGCGCGAACCGCAGGTCCTCGACGTCCTTCTCGCTCAGCGCGGGCACGTTGACGGCCGCGCCGGGCAGGTTGATGCCCTTGTGGTCGGAGATGACGCCGCCCTCGATGACGATCGTCCGCACCCGGGAACCGTCGACCTCGGTGACCTTCAGCTCGACGTTGCCGTCGTTGATCAGGATCTGGTCGCCCTTGGACACGTCGCCGGGCAGGCCCTTGTAGGTCGTCCCGCAGATCGTCCTGTCGCCCGGGACGTCCTCGGTGGTGATGGTGAACTCGTCACCGCGCACCAGCTCGACGGGGCCCTCGGCGAAGGTCTCCAGGCGGATCTTCGGGCCCTGGAGGTCGGCGAGGACGCCGATGGCCCTGCCCGTCTCCTTGGCTGCGGCACGGACCCGGTCGTACCGGCCCTGGTGCTCGGCGTGCGTGCCGTGGCTGAAGTTGAAGCGGGCCACGTTCATGCCGGCTTCGATCAGAGCGACGAGCTGCTCGTGGGAGTCGACCGCGGGGCCGAGAGTACAGACGATTTTCGAACGGCGCATGGGGCGATCCTATCGGTTTGTTTCGCTACGGAATATTCCGTCTGGCGGAAAATACAAATGAGGAAGTCCGTGCTCAGTTGTTCTTTCCGACCAGTGCGTATGTCTGCTGCGCAATCTCCATTTCCTCGTCCGTCGGCACCACCGCGACCGCGACCCGCACGCCCTCGGGCGAGATCAGCCGCGGCCCGCCGCCGCGCACGGCGTTGCGCTCGCCGTCCACGGCCAGGCCCAGCCCTTCCAGCCCCGCCACGGCCGCCTCCCGCACCGCGGCGGCGTTCTCGCCGACCCCGGCCGTGAAGGCCACCGCGTCCACCCGTCCGAGAACGGCGTAATAGGCACCGATGTACTTCTTCAGACGGTGAATGTAGATGTCGAACGCGAGCTTCGCCTGTTCGTCGCCGTCATCGATCCGCCGGCGGATCTCCCTCATGTCGTTGTCACCGCACAGTCCGACCAGACCGCTCTTCTTGTTGAGAAGAGTGTCGATCTCGTCGGCGGACATTCCACCAACACGCATCAAATGGAAGATGACGGCCGGGTCCATGTCACCCGACCGCGTACCCATCACCAGCCCCTCCAAGGGTGTCAGCCCCATCGAGGTGTCCACGCAGCGTCCGCCCCGCACGGCCGAGGCGGACGCCCCGTTGCCCAGGTGCAGCACGATGACGTTCACCTCCTCGGGCGCCTTCCCGAGCAGCTCCGCCGTCGCCCGGGAGACGTACGCGTGGGAGGTGCCGTGGAAGCCGTAGCGGCGGATGCGGTGCTCGTCGGCGGTCTTCACGTCGATCGCGTAGCGGGCCGCCGACTCCGGCATCGTGGTGTGGAAGGCGGTGTCGAAGACGGCGACCTGCGGCAGGTCCGGGCGCAGCGCGGTGGCCGTGCGGATGCCGGTGAGATTGGCCGGGTTGTGCAGCGGCGCCACCGGGATCAGCCGCTCGATCTCGGCGAGGACGCGGTCGTCGACGACGGTGGGCTCGGTGAAGCGCTTGCCTCCGTGCACCACCCGGTGACCGATCGCGGCCAGCTCGGGGGAGTCCAGGCCCAGTCCGTCGGCGGCCAGTTCCTCCGCCATCGCCTTCAGCGCGGCGTCGTGGTCGGCGACCGGCCCGGTCCGCTCCCGGGTTCCGCCGCCCGCGGCGAGCGGGGTGTGCCGCACCAGCGACGTCCGCTCACCGATCCGCTCGACCAGCCCGGCGGCCAGTCGGCTGCCGTCGCCCATGTCCAGCAGCTGGTACTTCACCGACGAGGAGCCGGAGTTGAGGACGAGGACACGGGTCTGGCTCACGGGGCGGTCGCCTTCTCGCTCGGGGACTGGGCCTGGATCGCCGTGATGGCGACGGTGTTGACGATGTCCTGGACGAGGGCGCCCCGGGACAGGTCGTTGACCGGCTTGCGCAGGCCCTGGAGCACCGGGCCGACGGCGATGGCGCCGGCCGAGCGCTGCACGGCCTTGTAGGTGTTGTTGCCGGTGTTCAGGTCGGGGAAGATCAGCACGGTCGCCTGCCCGGCGACCTCGGAGCCCGGCAGCTTGGTCGCCGCCACCGACGGCTCCACGGCCGCGTCGTACTGGATCGGCCCCTCGATGCGCAGGTCGGGCCGGCGGGAGCGCACCAGCTCGGTGGCGGCGCGCACCTTGTCCACGTCGGCGCCGGAGCCGGACGTGCCCGTCGAGTACGACAGCATCGCGATCCGCGGCTCGACCCCGAACCGCGCCGCCGTGGCCGCCGACTGCACGGCGATGTCGGCCAGCTGCTCGGCGTCCGGGTCCGGGTTCACCGCGCAGTCGCCGTAGACGAGGACCTTGTCGGCCAGGCACATGAAGAACACCGAGGAGACGATGTCCGCGTCCGGCTTGGTCTTGATGATCTCGAAGGCGGGCCGGATGGTGGCGGCCGTGGAGTGCACCGAGCCGGACACCATGCCGTCGGCCAGGCCCTCCTGCACCATCAGCGTGCCGAAGTAGTTGACGTCGGAGACCACGTCGTAGGCCAGCTCCACGGTGACGCCCCGGTGGGCGCGCAGCGCGGCGTACTTCTCCGCGAAGGCGTCCCGCAGCTCGGAGCCGGCCGGGTCGATCAGCTGGGTGTCGCCGAGGTCGATGCCGAGGTCGGCGGCCCGCTTGCGGATCTGGTCGACGTCGCCGAGCAGGGTCAGCTCGCACACCCCGCGGCGCAGCAGCACCTCGGCCGCGTGCAGCACCCGCTCCTCGGTGCCCTCCGGGAGCACCACCCGGCGCAGGTCGGAGCGGGCCTGCTCCAGCAGCTTGTGCTCGAACATCATCGGCGTGACGCGGTCGCTGCTGGGCGCGGAGACCCGCTTGGTCAGCTCGGCGGTGTCGGCGTACCGCTCGAACAGGCCGAGCGCCCGCTCCGCCTTGCGCGGGGTGGCCGCGTTGAGCTTGCCCTCCAGGGAGAAGAGCTGCTCGGCGGTGGGGAAGCTGGTGCCGGGCACCGACAGGACCGGGGTGCCGGGGGCGAGGCGGTCCGCGAGGGTGAGGATGGCGTCGCCGGGCACCTCGTCCAGGGTGAGCAGCACGCCGGCTATCGGCGGGGTGCCGGCGCTGTGCGCGGCCAGCGCGCCGACGACCAGGTCGGCCCGGTCGCCGGGGGTGACCACCAGGGAGCCCGGGGTCAGGGCGGCGAGGAAGTTCGGCAGCATCGCGCCGCCGAACACGAAGTCCAGGGCGTCGCGCGCGAGCCCGGAGTCGTCGCCGAGCACCACCCTGGCGCCGAGGGTGTGGGCGATCTGGGAGACGGTCGGCGCGGAGAGCGCCGGCTCGTCCGGCAGCACGTAGCAGGGCACGGGGAGCCGGTCGGCCAGCCGCTCGGCGATCTCGTCCCGGTCCTCGCGGGCGACCCGGTTGACCACGGTGGCGAGGACGTCGCAGCCCAGGGTGTCGTAGGCGCGGTAGGCGTTGCGGGTCTCGGCGAGCACCGACTCGGCGGTCTGCTTGCCGCCGCCCACGACCGGGATCACCGAGGCGGCGAACTCGTTGGCGAGCCGGGCGTTCAGCGACAGCTCGTCCGGGAACTGGGTGTCGGCGTAGTCGGTGCCGAGGACGAGGACGACGTCGTAGTCGCGGGCGACGTGGTGGAACCGGTCGACCAGGGTGGACACCAGTTCGTCCGTGCCCTGCTCGGCCTGGAGCGCGGAGGCCTCCTGGTAGTCCAGGCCGTAGACGGTCGACGGGTCCTGGGTGAGCCGGTAGCGGGCGCGCAGCAGCTCGAAGAGGCGGTCGGGCCCGTCGTGCACCAGGGGCCGGAACACGCCCACCCGGTCGACCTGCCGGGTCAGGAGCTCCATGACGCCCAGCTCGACGACCTGGCGGCCGTCGCCTCGGTCGATACCGGTCACGTACACGCTGCGGGTCACGCGCGCTCTCCGTTTCGTCGGGGGACGTTCGTCGGGGGACGCAAGGTCGTCGGGTGGCGCAGGGGTCCGCGCCGGAGTGACGCAGGGGGTCTGCGCCGGTGACGCAGGGGTCTGCGCCGGTGGCGCCGGGGTCAGCGCCGGGCCACAAAAATCGCCCACCGAGGTGAGCAGATCCCTCTTGACAATACCTCCGGCGCTCGTTAAGACGCCTGTCCGTCCGGCGTCGGCACCGCGCTGGGGGACGTGAAAGAATCGGGACTGGCTCACCGGTATCCACAGCGACCAGGAGACACAGCACGATGCGTATCGGAGTTCTCACCGCAGGCGGCGACTGCCCGGGCCTGAACGCAGTGATCCGGTCGGTCGTGCACCGAGCGGTCGACAACTACGGCGACGAGGTCATCGGCTTCGAGGACGGCTACTCGGGCCTGCTCGACGGTCGCTACCGCACGCTCGACCTCAACGCGGTCAGCGGCATCCTGGCCCGCGGCGGTACCATCCTCGGCTCCTCCCGGCTGGAGCGCGACCGGCTGCGCGAGGCGTGCGAGAACGCCTCCGACATGATCCGGGACTTCGGCATCGACGCGCTGATCCCGATCGGCGGCGAGGGCACGCTCACCGCGGCCCGGATGCTCTCCGACGCCGGCCTGCCGGTGGTCGGCGTCCCGAAGACGATCGACAACGACATCTCCTCCACCGACCGCACCTTCGGCTTCGACACCGCCGTCGGTGTCGCCACCGAGGCGATGGACCGGCTGAAGACCACCGCCGAGTCGCACCAGCGGGTGATGGTCGTCGAGGTCATGGGCCGGCACGCGGGCTGGATCGCCCTGGAGTCCGGCATGGCCGCCGGCGCCCACGGCATCTGCCTGCCCGAGCGTCCCTTCGACCCGGCCCAGCTGGTCAAGATGGTCGAGGAACGCTTCGCGCGCGGCAAGAAGTTCGCGGTGATCTGCGTCGCCGAGGGCGCGCACCCCGCCGACGGCACCATGGACTACGGCAAGGGCGAGATCGACAAGTTCGGCCACGAGCGCTTCCAGGGCATCGGCACGGCCCTCGCGTACGAGCTGGAGCGCCGGCTCGGCAAGGAGGCCAAGCCGGTCATTCTCGGCCACGTCCAGCGCGGCGGCGTACCGACCGCGTACGACCGCGTCCTCGCCACCCGCTTCGGCTGGCACGCCGTGGAGGCCGCGCACCGCGGCGAGTTCGGCAACATGACCTCGCTGCGCGGCACGGACATCGTGATGGTGCCGCTGGCGGAGGCGGTCACCGAACTGAAGACGGTCCCGAAGGACCGCATGGACGAGGCGGAGTCGGTCTTCTAGTTCCGGCACTTCGTGCACTCGGAGGTCACGGGCCGGGTGGCCGCCGACCGGACGGTCCGCCGGACCGAGTCCGGCCGCGCCACCGGACCCCTCGACAAGTGGCGCAAGCCGCGGGACGCCATCCACGCCGACGTCTGCTGCCCACGGCGTCCGGCGCGAGCCGGACGCCGGTGACGTGCCGGTCCTGCGCCACCGCACGGCGGGCGCCGCGACCGGAGCCGACGGTCCGGCCGGTCTCCTCCAACGGACCGCGGCCCGCGCCGAAGCTGTCGTGCTGGACACCGCACGCCGGGTCCCGCCGTCACCCGCGGTTCCGCTCTCGGGCAGCAGCTCCAGGCGCCTGACCCGGTCGGCGTGCCGTGGCCTCCTCGGCCTTCTCGGCCTCCTCGGCCTTCTCGGCCTTCTCGGCCGCCTCGGCCGCCGCCGGCGGCGGCGTCCGTCCAGCCGACAGGCCCACCGACGCGCCGGTGCGACTGTCCTCGCCGCTGCGTCGCCGGCACGGGACCACCGGGCCGCGCAGCCCAGCCGGTGACGCCGGCTGCCGCGGCTGGTGCCGCCACCGGGATACGTCGTCGTTCCGCTCACCGCGCGGTCCGCCCCCGGACACCGGATCCCGCGTCGGCCCCCGCGCCCCGCGTCCACGACGGCGGCCGGCTCTGCGCGCGGTGCTGCGTCTTCTTCCCTATGGGGCTCCGGGCCACCAGCGGCAGTCTGCTGCAAAACACCGCTTGGAGGCTCACAGTGACAGCAGGACCGGCCCACGACAAGGCTCCGAACGACGTCGCCACCGCCACGGCATCCTTCGCGCAGCGCCGCCTGTGGTTCCTGGACCAGTTGGCCGGTTCTTCCACCGGATCCATGCTTCCGCTGGTCCTGCGGCTGCGGGGCTCGCTGGACGCGGACCGGCTGGAACGGTCGCTGTCCGGGATCGTGGCGCGGCACGAGGTGCTGCGCACCCGGTTCCGCGCCGTCGGCGGCGAGCCGGTCCCCGTGGTCGACCCGCCCGCGGGCATCGAACTGGAGCGGATCGAGGCGGACGGGCCCGAGGAACTGTTCGCGCGCCGGCTGGGACGTCCCCTCGACCTGTCGGCGCGGCACCCGGTGCGGGCCGTCCTCGCCCGCGTCGCGCCCGATGAGCACCTGCTGCTCGTCGAGGTGCACCACATCGCCGTGGACGGCTGGTCGTGGGGCGTCCTGCTGGACGAACTCGCCGCCGGCTACCGGGGCGAGCCGGTGGCCCCGCCCGCCCTGCGCCACGCCGACCTCGCCCGCGCCCAGTCCGAACGGCTGCGCGGCGAACGGCTGGAGCGGCTCCTCGGGCACTGGCGCGAACGGCTGCGCGGTCTCACCCCGCTCGACCTGCCCACCGACCGGCCGCGTCCGCGGGTCTGGGACGGCTCCGGCGACGTGATCCGCTTCGACCTGCCGGCCGGCCTGGTCACCGCGCTCGACGCCCTCGCCCGCTCCCGGCGCGTCACCCGGTACACGCTGCTGCTCACCGCCTACCAGGCACTCCTCGGACACTGGGCGGGCCGTACCGACGTCGCCGTGTGCAGCACGCTCGCCGACCGGGCCCGGCCCGGCGCCGACACGCTCATCGGCCCCCTCGTCAACACCATCGTGCTCCGCGCCGACCTGACCGGCAGGCCCGGCTTCGGCGCCCTGCTGGACCGGGCGCAGGGTCGCGTGCCGGTGGACCTCGCCCACGCCGAGGCCCCGTTCGACCTCGTCGTCGGTGCCCTCGGCGGCTCCCGTGACCTCTCCCGCCACCCGCTCGCCCAGGCCTCGTTCACCCTGCTCAACACGCCGATCAAGCCGGTGCGGATGCCCGGCGTCGAGGTGACGCTGGTCGAGCCGCCGCTCGCCCAGACCCCGCTGGACGTCTTCCTGGACCTGACCCTGCGGACCGACGGCAGCGTCGCCGCCGTCCTCCAGTACGCCACCGCGCTCTTCGACGCCGCCACCATGCGGGCCTTCGCCGCCTCCTACACGGCCCTGCTCAAGGCCGTCCTGACCGACCCCGACACGCCCGTGCAGGACCTGCTGCGCGCCCTGCCCGACGGCCCCGCCGGCCGCGGCCGGCCCCGACCCGACTGGCACCGGGCACCGGACCGTCCGGCGGAGCCGGCGCCGCCGGTCACCTTCCGCGGCGATCCCGACGCCACCGCGGTGCGCTGCGGCGAGGACAGCGTCAGCTACGCCGAACTCGATGCCATGACCGGCTCACTGGCCGCCGCGCTGCGCGCCGCCGGGGTCACCGCGGGCGACCCCGTGGGCGTGCTCCTGCGCCGCGGCCCGTGGTCGGTCGCCGCCATCGAGGGCGTCTGGCGGGCGGGAGGCGCCTACGTGCCGCTCGATCCGGAACTGCCCGCCGAGCGGCTGCGGTACATGGCCGAGGAGGCCCGGCTGGCCTGCGTGGTCACCGGACCCGCCACCGCCGGAGCCGCCGCACCGCTCGCCCCGGTCACGGTGGACGTCACCGCGCTCGGCCCGGCGGCGCCACCCCCGGCCGCGGACGCCGACGCCGTCCCGGCCGCGGACGCCCCGCGTCACCGTCCGCACCCCCGTGAACTGGCCCACGTCATCTTCACCTCCGGCTCCACCGGCAGACCCAAGGCGGTCGGCGTCGAGCACGGCGCCCTCGCCTCGCACGTCGCCGCCGCCCGGCAGCGCTACGGGATCACCTCCGCGGACCGGGTGCTGGCCTTCGCCTCCTTCGCCTTCGACGCCTCGCTCGACCAGGTGCTGCCCGCCCTCACCTCGGGCGCCACCGTCGTCATGCGGCCCGACGAGCCCTGGCTGCCCACGCAGGTGCCCGAGATCGTCCAGCGGTACGGCCTGACCGTCGTCAACGTGCCGCCCACCTACTGGTCGGAGCTGACGCTCTCCCTCGACCGGCGGCTGGCCGCCGCCCTGGGCTCCCTGCGGCTGCTCGTCCTCGGCGGGGAGGCGGTCCCGGCCGACACCCTCGCCGCCTGGCGCGCCGCCGTCCCCGGAGTGCGGGTCTGCAACGCGTACGGGCCCACCGAGACCACGGTCACCGCCACCACCCACGACGCCGACGGCCCGCCGGGGGACACCGTGCCCATCGGCCGGCCCCTGGGCGACCGCCGCGTGTACGTCGTCGACGCCGACGGCGAGCCGGTCCCGGTCGGCGTCGCAGGCGAACTCCTCATCGGCGGCACGGAGCTGGCCCGCGGCTACCTCGGACGCCCGGCGCTGACCGCCGAGCGCTTCGTGCCCGACCCGTACGGGCCGCCCGGCGGCCGCCTGTACCGCACCGGCGACCTCGTGCGCTGGACAGCCGGAGGCGAGCTGGAGTTCCTCGGCCGCCGCGACGACCAGGTCAAGATCCGCGGCTTCCGGATCGAACTGGGCGAAGTGGAGACGGTGCTGCGGGCCTGCCCGCTGGTCGCCGCTGCCGCCGCCCGTCCCGACCGGGCGACCGGACGCGGCCTCACCGGCTACGTCGTACCCGCCCCGGACGCGACCGCCGAGCCCGGCCGGGCCGAACTGCGCGCCTGGTGCGCCCGCTACCTGCCGCACTACGCCGTACCGTCCGATTTCGTCGTCCTGGACGCCCTCCCGGTCGGAGTGTCCGGCAAGCTCGACCGCTCCGCCCTGCCCGACCCCGCGCACACCCGCAGCACCGACGATCCCGCGTACACCGCGCCCCGCGACGAGACCGAGCGGATCGTCGCCGAGGTGTGGGCCGAGGTCCTGGGCCTGGACCGGATCGGCATCGACGACGGCTTCTTCGACCTCGGCGGCCACTCGCTGCTCGCCACCATGGCGGTCTCCCGGATCGCCCAGCGCCTCGGCCGCGAGATCGAACTGCGCACCGTCTTCGAGCACCCCACGGTCCGCGGTTTCGCCCCGAAGGTGGCGGCCGCCCGCGCCGGCGGCGCCGAGATCGTCCCCGTCGACCGCACCCGGCCGCTGCCGCTGTCCTTCGCGCAGGAACGCCTGTGGTTCCTGGACCGCACCTCCGACCACGGCGAGTCCTACCTGCTCCGGTACTGCTGGCGGGTACGCGGCGGCCTGGACCGTGCCGCGTGGCAGGCGGCCCTGGACGACCTGACCGAGCGGCACGAGGTACTGCGCACGGCCCTCGTCGAAATCGACGGCCGCCCCGTGCAGCAGGTCTGCGACCCGGTCGCGGTGCCCCTGCTCTGGGAGCGGGCACCGCAGGCCCCGGACGAGCAGGGCCGCCTGGAGGCCGTACGGAGCCTGGCCGCGGCGCACGCCACCCGCCGCTTCCACCTCGACCGGCCGCCGCTGCTGCGGGCCGGCGTGTGGGAGCTGGCCGACGACGACCACGTCGTCCTGCTCGCCTTCCACCACGCCGTCACCGACGGCTGGTCCAGGGGCGTGCTGCTGGACGAACTCGGCCGGCACTACACCGCCCGGCTGGCGGGCGGACCCGCCCCGTCGGCACCGCTGCCCGTGCAGTACGGCGACTACGCCGTGTGGCAGCGCGAGCGAGCCGACAGCGGCGCCCTCGAACCGCAACTCGCCTACTGGGAGCGGGTCCTCCAGGACGCCCCCGTGCTGGACCTGCCCACGGACCGGCCCAGACCCCCCGCCTTCACCGGCCGGGGCGGCGCGGTCGAGACCGTCCTGCCCCGCGCACTCGTCGACCGGGTCGACGCCCTCGCCCGCGAGCGCGGCGCGACCCGCTTCATGGTGCTGCTCGCCGCCGCGCAGGCGGTGCTGGCCCGCTGGACCGGCCAGAGCGACATCTGCGTGGGCACGCCCGTCGCCGGCCGCGGACGGCTCGAACTGGAGCCGCTGGTCGGCTTCTTCGTCAACACGGTCGTCCTGCGCACCGACCTGTCCGGGCGGCCCACCTTCGGCGCCCTCGTGGACCGGGTGCGCGACGTCGTCCTCGGTGCCTTCGACCACCAGGAGGTGCCGTTCGAGCAGGTCGTGGAGCGGCTGCGCCCGGAACGCGACCTGTCCCGCAACCCGCTGTTCCAGGCCATGGTCGACGTCCAGGAGTCCTCCGCGGCCGGCACCGACCTGCCCGGCCTGGAGACCGCCGACTTCGCGCTGCCCTGGGGGTCGGCCAAGTTCGACCTGACCGCCACCTTCGTGATCACACCGGACCGTTTCGCGCTCAACGTCGAGTACGCCGCCGACCTGTTCGACCCGGACACCGCGACCCGGTTCGCCCAGCACGTCGGCCGCGTCCTCCAGGCCCTGCTCGCCGACCCCGCCGCCCGCGCCGACGAGGCCGCCCTGCTCTCGGCACAGGAGCGGCGGCACCTCCTCGCGGACGCCGGACGGGACGCGCGGCCCGCGCCGCCGTTCGAGGTGGCGGGACCGCCGCACGCCCCGGCCGTCGTCTGCGGGGACACGGTCCTCGACCACGCCCGTCTGGACGCCCTCACCGGTGGGCTGGCCGCGGCCCTGGTCCGCGCGGGCACGGTCCCGGGCGACGCCGTGGGCGTGTGCGTAGGCCGCGGCGTGTGGTCCGTGGCGGCGATGCTCGCCGTATGGCGGGCGGGCGGCGTCTACGTCCCGCTCGACCCCGTGCTGCCCGAGGAGCGGCTGCGGTACATGTGCGAGGAGGCCGCGGTGCGGCACCTGGTGTGCGACGCGCGCACCCGGGACCGCGCCGCCACCCTCGGCAGGGGCACCGTCGACGTCGGCGACGTCCTCCCCGACCCCGCCGGACCCCGCCACACCGCCCGCCGCGACGACCTCGCCTACGTCATCTTCACCTCCGGCTCCACCGGCCGCCCCAAGGCCGTCGGCGTCGAGCACCACGCCCTGGACGCCCATGTCGCCACCGCCCGCGAGACGTTCGGGCTGACCGCGCGGGACCGGGTGCTCACCTTCGCCTCCACCTCCTTCGACGCCTCGCTCGAGCAGATCCTGCCCGCGCTGAGCACCGGGGCGACGGTGCTGGTGCGGCCCGACGAGATCTGGACGCCGGAGGAACTGGCCGCGTACGTCGCCGCCGAGCGGGTGACGGTCATGGAGCTGACCCCCTCGTACTGGACGGAACTGGTGGCCCGCCTGGACACGCTGGCCCCCCGACTGGCCTCCCTGCGGCTGCTCGTGACCGGGGGAGAGGCGCTGCCCGCCGACCCGCTGGCGCACTGGTTCGCCCACCTGCCCGACGTGCCCGTGGCCAACACCTACGGCCCCACCGAGACGGTGATCTCCGCCACCGCGCACACCGTCGCCTCGGCCCCGGCCGGCCGGGTGCCCATCGGCCGTCCCCTGGGCGGCCGCCGCGCCTACGTGATCGACCCGCTCGGCGAACCCGTACCGGCCGGCGTGCCCGGCGAACTCGTCCTCGGCGGGCCGGAGATGGCCCGCGGTTACCTCGGCCGGCCCGCCCTCACCGCCGAGCGGTTCGTCCCCGACCCGTTCGGCTCGCCCGGCGGCCGCCTGTACCGCACCGGTGACGTCGTACGCCGGCTGCCCGACGGGGAACTGGAGTTCCTCGGCCGCAACGACGACCAGGTCAAGATCCGCGGCTTCCGCGTCGAACCGGGCGAGGCGGAGGCGGTGCTGCGCGCGCACCCCGGGGTGCGCGGCGCGGCCGTCGTGGTGCGCACCCTCAACGGCGGGCCGGCCCTCGTCGGCTACGCCGCGGGCGCCGGACTGTCCGAGGAGTCCCTGCGCTCCCACTGCCGGGCCCGGCTGCCCCACTACCTCGTACCGTCCGCGTTCGTCCTCCTGGACGCCCTGCCCCTGACCGTGCAGGGCAAGCTGGACACCGCCGCCCTGCCCGAGCCCGAGGCGCCCGCGCCGCACGACGGCGTCGCACCGCGCACCCCGGCCGAGACGGTCGTGGCGCAGATCTGGTGCGAGGTGCTCGACCTGCCGAAGGTCGGCGTCCACGACGACTTCTTCGCCCTGGGCGGCCACTCCCTGCGCGCGGTCGCGGTCGCCGCCCGCCTGCGGACCGCCTTCGACTGCCCGCTCCAGGTACGCGACCTGTTCGAGCACCCCACCGTCGAGCGGCTCGCCGCCGAGGTGGAGCGGCGCCTCCTGGAGCTCATCTCGCAGATGAGCGACGAGGAGATCGACCTGTCCCTCACGGCCGACTTCTGACCCCCGGCCCCGGCCGGCCCCCGTCCCGCGGCTTCCGGGCGACCTCCGTCACCCGAGCCCTCGCCACCCACTGACCCTCGGCTCCGGCCGTCCGCACCCACGGCCCGGCGACCGACGAGCGGTCCCCCACCGACTTCCTCCCCTCCAGAACCGAGATCGGAGCGCCCCCATGACCACATCCGACGTGCGTCCCGGCCCCGTCACCACCGGCGGCACCCTCTCCCCGGCCGCCCGGCGCCTGATGGAACAGCGGCTGCGCGGCCGGGCCGCCGCGAGGGACACCGGCCCGGCCCGGGTCCGGCCGCGCCCGGAGCGGATCCCGCTGTCCGCCGCCCAGCAGCGCCTGTACTTCCTGGACCGGATCGACCCCGGCGCGCCGACCTACCTGCTCCCCGCCGCCTGGCGGCTGACCGGCCCGCTGGACGTGCCGGCCCTCACCGCGGCCGTCGCCGACCTGGCCGCCCGGCACGAGCAGCTGCGCGTGGTCTTCCCCGAGCACGAGGGCGTTCCCCACCAACGGGTCCTGCCCGTGGGCGGCACGGTCCTCGACGTGACCGAGGTGACCGGCGAGGACACCGGGGACCGCGAACGCCGGCTCGCCGCCGCCGTGCACGCGGCCGCCCTGCGCCCCTTCGACCTCGCCCGCGAACCCGCCTTCCGCGCCACCCTGGTACGCGCCGCCGAAGAGGACCACGTCCTCGTCCTGGGCATGCACCACATCGTCTCCGACGGCTGGTCCCTCGACCTCCTCGTCCGCGACCTGGCCGAGCTGTACCGGGCCAGAACGCGGGGACGCGCCGCCGAGCTGCCCGAACTCCCGCTGGACTACACCGACTACGCGATCTGGCAGCGCGAGAGCGACCAGTCCGCCGCGCTGGAGCACTGGCGCACCCGCCTGGCCGGGCTCACCCCGCTGGAGCTGCCGACCGACCACCCCCGCCCGGAGACCCCGTCCGGACGGGGGGCCGTGCACCGCGTCACCCTTCCGCCCGCCCTCGACGGCGCCCTCGCCGCCCTGGGCCGCCGCGCCGGCACCACCCCCTACATGACCGTGCTGGCCGCCTTCCAGGCCGCGCTCGCCTTCCACACCGGGCAGCACGACGTCGCCGTCGGCACCGTCGTGGCCAACCGGGAACGCGTCGAGACCGAGCAACTCGTCGGCTTCTTCGTCAACACCCTCGTGCTGCGCGGCGACCTCTCCGACGCCCCGACCCCGGCCACGCTGCTCGCCCGCACCCGGGACCGGGTCCTGGAGGCCTTCCAACACCAGTCCCTGCCGTTCGAGCGGGTCGTCGACGCGCTCAGCCCCGACCGCGACCTGGCCCGCAACCCGCTCGTGCAGGTGCTCTACACGCAGTCCGGCGCCGCCGCGCCCGGCATCGCCCTCGGCGGGGCGACCGGGACGCCGTACCCGATCGGCCTGACCACCGCCAAGTTCGACCTCACCCTGGACCTGCGCGACGGGGAGGACCGCACCGAACTCGCCTTCGTCTACCGGCCCGACCTCTTCGAGGAGGCCACGGTCGCCGCCCTCGCCCGGCACGTCGTCACCCTGCTCGAAGCCTTCTGCGCCACCCCCGACACCCCGCTCAGCGGCATCGACCCGCTCACCCCCGCCGAACGCGGCCACCTCCTCGGCGCCGACGGCCCCGCGGCCACCGGCGCCGCCGTCACCCCCGACCCGCCGACCGCGCCCGACCGGTTCGCCGAGCACGCGGCCCGCACCCCGCACGCCGTCGCCGTCAGCGGCTCCGGCCGCAGCCTGACCTACGCCCGGCTCGACGCCCGCGCCTCCGCGCTCGCGCGGCGGCTGCGCGCCGCCGGGGTGACCCGAGGCTCGCTCGTCGGCGTCTGCCTCGACCGCACCCCCGACCTGGCGGCCGCCCTGCTCGGCATCTGGCGGGCCGGGGCCGCCTACCTCCCGCTCGACCCCTCCCACCCGCCGGCCCGGCGCGAGTTCACCGTCACCGACGCCGGCATCGAATGGATCGTCACCGACACCGCCACGCGCACCGCCCTCGCGTCCCTGCCCGCCCGGCTCGTACCGCTCGACTCCGACGAGGAGCACCCGTCCGACACGGGTGACGACATCCGGCCCGCCCCCGGCGACCTCGCCTACGTCATCTACACCTCCGGCTCCACCGGCCGGCCCAAGGGCGTGGAGATCACCCACGGCAACCTGGCCTGGCTCCTCGACGCCGCCGACCGGCACTTCGACTTCGGACCCGCCGACGTGTGGACGATGACGCACTCGCCCGCCTTCGACTTCTCCGTGTGGGAACTGTGGGCGCCGCTCACCCGGGGCGCGCGGGTCGTCGTGCTCGGCGCGGACGAGGTGCGCGACCCGGCGGCCGTGCACCGCGTGCTGCGCGAGGAACGCGTCACCGTGCTCAACCAGACCCCCGCCGCCTTCAAGGGCCTGCGCGCCCACCTCGCGGACGCCGGAGCCGGCTTCGACGACCTGGCCCTGCGCACGGTGATCTTCGGCGGCGACGCCTTCGACGTGCGCGACTACCGCGACTGGTTCACCACCCCCGGCCGGCGCCCCGCCCTGGTGAACATGTACGGCATCACCGAGACCTGCGTGCACGTCACGATCCACACGGTGACCGAGGACGACGTCCGCGGCACGGTCCGCTCGCCCATCGGACGGCCGCTGGCCGGACAGCACGGATACGTCCTCGACCCCTGGGGCCGGCTCGTCCCGCCCGGCACCGTCGGCGAGCTGTACGTCTCCGGCGGCGGCGTCGCCCGCGGCTACCGCAACCGGCCCGAACTGACCGCCGAACGCTTCCTGGAGAACCCCTTCGGCGCCCCCGGCGCCCGCATGTACCGCACCGGCGACCTGGTGCGCGTGCTGCCCGACGGCCGACTGGCCTACGTGGGCCGCGCCGACCACCAGGTGAAGATCCGCGGGTACCGGATCGAGCCGGGCGAGATCGAGACCGCGCTGCGCGCCCTGCCCGGCGTCCGGGACGTCGCCGTGGTGGCCCGCGCCGACGGCGGCACGGCCCGGCTCGTCGCGCACGTCGTCACGCCCGAGGCCCGCCCGCTCGACCCGCCCGCCCTGCGCGAGGGACTGCGGCTGAGCCTGCCCGACTACATGGTCCCGGCCCTGTTCGTCCGCCACGAGCGGCTGCCGCTGACCGCCAACGGCAAGGTGGACCGCGCCGCGCTGACCGCCGTGCACGCCGGAGCCACCGGACACCGCACCCACGTGCCGCCCGAGGGACCCGTCGAGCGGACCCTGGCCGAGGTGTGGAGCCAGGTCCTCGGCACCGAACACGCCGGCCGCACCGACAACTTCTTCGACCTCGGCGGCGACTCCATCCTCGCCCTGCGCCTGGTCGGCCTCGGCCGTCTCGCCGGACTCGCCTTCACCGTCGCCGACGTCTTCCGCGCCCGCACCCTGGCCGACCTGGCCGCACTCGTCACCAACGCGGTCGACGCCCCGGAGCCCGTCGCCCCGTTCTCCCAGCTGGACCCCGCCGACGCCGCCCGGCTGCCGGACCACCTCGCCGACGCCTACCCGCTCACCATGCTCCAGGCGGGCATGCTGCACGAGATGCTCGCCGACCCCCGGCGCGGCGCCTACCACAACGTCACCGACCTGAAGATCACCGTCCCCGAGGGCTTCGACCTCGACGCCTTCCAGGCCGCCGTGGACGCGGTGGTCGCCGGCCACCCCATCCTGCGCACCTCCGTCGACCTCGTCTCCTACCGCGAGCCCCTCCAGCTCGTCCACCGCACCGCCCACCTCCCCGTCGGCTACACCGACCTGCGCGGACTGCCGCGCGAGGAGCAGCGGGCGCGACTGCGCCGCTTCGTCGACGAGGAGTTCGACCGCCGCTTCGACCTGGCCGCCGCCCCCCTGGTCCGCATCCACCTGCACCACATCACCGACCACGACCTGCGGCTCGTCCTCACCGACTGCCACGTCGTCCTGGACGGCTGGAGCCTGACCTCCCTCGTCGCCGACCTGCTCGCCCTGCACCGGGAGTCCGTCGCCCACCGCACCGCCCCGCAGCCGCCGAACGCGCCCCGGTTCGCCGAGTACGTCGCCCTGGAACGCGCCGCGCTGGAGAGCGAGGAGTCACTGGCGTACTGGCGCGACCGGCTCGCCGAGCTGCGGCCGGTGACCTTCCGCCGCCGCACCGACGGCGCCGCCGAGGACCACCCGCCGGTCCACGAGGTCCGCCGCTCCTACGCCCACCTCGCCGAACGCATCGGCCGGCTCGCCAGAGAAGCGGGCGTGCCGCGCCGCACCGTGCTCATCGCCGCCTTCCACCACACCATGAGCCTGTTCGCCGGCCGCGACGACGACGTCCTCGGCCACAGCATCGGCCTGGTCACCAACGGCCGTCCCGAACTGCCCGACGCCGACCGGATGCGCGGACTCTTCCTCAACACCGTGCCGTTCGGAGTGGCCCGCCCGCGCGGCACCTGGCTCGCCTACCTGCGGGACGTCTTCCGGGCCGAGCAGGCCATGCTGCCGCACCGCAGGGTCCCGCTGGTCCGCATCGCCGAACTCCGGCCCACCGAACCGCGGCTGACCGACGCCGTCTTCAACTACGTCAACTTCCACCGCCTCTCCCACGACTCCTGGGACGACTCCCTGGAGATCGCCCGCACCATGTTCCCGCTGCTGGTCAACGCCAGCGTCAACGCCTTCACCCTCGACGCCGACCCGCAGTACGTCGCCCCCGCCACCGCCGAGCAGCTGGCCGACGTGTACTGCGCCCAGCTGGAGGCCATGACCGCCGGCCCCGACGGCCGTGTCACCCGGCCCGCCCTCACCGGCGCCGCCCGCGCCACCGCCCTCGACGACTGGGCCCGCGGTCCCGTCGTCCCGTCCTCCCCGCTGCTCCTGCACGAGCACATCGCCGGCCACGCCGCCCGCACCCCGGACGCGACCGCCGTCGAACACCTCGGGCAGCGCATCACGTACGCCGAACTGAACGAGCAGGCCGAGCAGCTGGCGCGCCGGCTGCGGCGGCTCGGGGTGGGCCCCGAGACGGTGGTCGGCATCTGCGCCGAACGCGGCCCCGACCTGGTGCGCGCCGCCGTCGGCGCGCTGCGCTCCGGCGGCGCGTTCCTGCCGCTGGACCCGCAACACCCCACCGAGCGGCTCGCGTTCATGGCGCGGGACAGCGGCATGCGCGTACTGCTGACCCAGCGGCCCCTGGCCGGCACGGTCCCGTTCGACGGGCCGGTCGTCCACCTCGACGCCCCCGCGGAACACCAGGAGCCCGTGCCGGGCGGCGGCCCACAGGCCGACGCCGACACCCTCGCCTACATCATCTACACCTCGGGCTCCACCGGCGTCCCCAAGGGCGTCGCCATCCCGCACCGCGGTCTGTCCAACATGCTGGAGGGCCAGCGCGACCTGGTCGACCCCACCCCCGAGGACCGCGTCCTGCAGTTCGCCTCCTTCGGATTCGACGCCTCGATCCTCGAACTCACCTGGTCCCTGTCCAACGGCGGCTGCCTGGTCACCGCCCCCAGGGACGGCCTGCGCCCCGGTCCCGACCTCGCGCGCACCCTGCGCGAGAACCGCGTCACCGCCGCCATGCTGCCGCCCAGCGCCCTCGCCGTCCTCGGCGAGGACACCTTCCCCGACCTCAGGGTGCTCCAGGTCGCCGGCGAGGCCTGCCCGGCCGAACTCGCCGACGTCTGGTCGCGCGGCCGGCGCTTCCACAACATCTACGGCCTCACCGAGACCTCCGTGTGGTCCCTCGCCGCCGAACTGAGCCCCGGGCAGGGCCGTCCGCCCATCGGCACCCCGATGCGCAACACCCGGGTCCACGTCCTCGACGACGACCTCCAGCCGGTCCCGGCCGGCGTCCCCGGCGAGATCCACCTCGGCGGCGACGCCGTCGGCCGCGGCTACCTGGGCAGGCCCGCCCTGACCGCCGCCACCTACGTCCCCGACCCGTACGGGGCCCCCGGCGACCGCCTGTGCCGCACCGGCGACCTCGGCACCCACCGGCCGGACGGCTCCGTGGAGTGGCTGGGGCGCCGCGACTCCCAGGTCAAGCTGCGCGGATTCCGCATCGAACTCGGGGAGATCGAACACGCCCTGAGGCAACTCCCGGAGGTCCGGCAGGCAGTGGTCCTGCACCGCACCGACCTGCCCGGCGAACCGGCCCTCGTCGCCTACCTCGTCGTCTCCGGAGCGCGGCCCGACCCCGAGGAACTGCGCGGCGCCCTGCGGGCCTCCCTGCCCGGGTACATGGTGCCCGCACGGTACGTCGTCCTCGACGAGATGCCGGTCAACCGCAGCGGCAAGATCGACCGGCGGGCGCTGCCCCTGCCGCCGGCCGAACTCGACCGCACGGACACCGCGTACGTCGCCCCGTCCGGTGCCGCCGAGAAGATCCTCGCCGAGATCTGGCGCGAGGTCCTCGGCCTGTCCCGGATCGGCGTCCACGACGACTTCTTCCGCATCGGCGGCAGCTCCCTGTCCACCGTGCGCGTCTCCCTCATGGCCGCCGCGCGCGGCCTGCCGGTCTCCGTCGGCGACCTGATCGAGCACCCCACCCTCGCCCGGCTCGCCCGGCACGCCGTCCGGGCCGCGGGCGAGGGCCTGCCCGCCGCCGTCACCTCCGAGGTGCGGCTGCGCGAGGGCACCGGGGAGCCCCTGTGGTGCGTGCACCCCACCGGCGGCAGCGCCGCCTGGTTCGTCCCGCTCGCCCGTGCCCTGCCGCCCGGCCGCCCCGTGCACGCCTTCCAGGCGCGCGGCCTGCTCGGCGGCACCGACCCGAGCACCGTGACCGGCATCGCCGCCAACTACGTCGCCGAGATCACCGAACGCGGCGGCACCGGCCCGCACGCCCTGCTCGGCTGGTCCATGGGCGCCAACATCGCCCTGGAGATGGCCACCCAGCTCCACCGGGCCGGACACACCGTCGCCCCGCTGGTCCTCATCGAGCCCTACCTGCCCAACCCCGCCGCCCGCGCCCGGCTCCTGGGCGTCACCCGGGACCTGCGCGAGGCCCTGCGCCTGCGCGACCGGCTGCGCGACCTGCCGCCCTCCCCCGCGCGCGACCGGGCCACCGCCGAACTCACCGCCACCCTGCTCGGAGCCGGCATGAGCCCGTCCGAGGCCGCCCTCGTCGAGGGCGCACCGATCGAGGTGTGGCACTCGCTGCTCGCCGCCCTCGCCGCCTACGAGGTCCGCCCGTACCCCGGTCATGTGCACCTGGTGGTGGGCAGCGAGGCCGCGGGGCTGCCGCGCGGCCGCACCATGCCCGGTCTGGACGTCGACTACGACACCTACGTCGCCCGCTGGCGGGAGGTGGCCGGCGGCGGGCTCACGCTGCACGTCAGCGACGGCGACCACATGTCGATGATGGCCGAGCCCAGGGTGCGCGGCATCGCCGGCCTGCTCACCGGCATCGAGAACCCCGGCACCGCGGAGGCCGCCGGGGCCGCCGGAACCGGTGCCGCCACCGGGCGCACCGAGGCGGGAGAGACCCGATGACCACCCACGCCCCCGCCCCCGCTCCCGCCCCCACCGAGCGCTACCTGCTCTCCGCGGACATGATCGCCGACCCCTACGGCCATCTCGACGCCCTGCGCGACCACGCGCCCGTCCACTGGAGTCCCCTGCACCACGCCTGGCTCGTCACCGGCTACGACCAGGTGATGCGCTGCCTGCGCGACCCCGCGGTCTCCGCCGACCGGGTGCGGCCCCTGATGGACGCCGTCCCGCAGGGCGCCCGAGAGGACGCCGAACGGGCCTTCGGGATCCTCTCGCGCTGGATGGTCTTCAACGACCCGCCCCGGCACCGCAGGCTCCGCCAGGTCTTCCAGGAGGCGTTCTCCGCCCGGGCCGTGGCCCGCTACCGCGCCTTCACCGAGAAGGCGACCCGGGCCGTCCTCGCCCGCAAGGCGACGCCCGGCCGCACCGGCGACCTCCTGGCCGACGTCGCCAAACCGCTGCCCGCCCTGGTGTTCGCCCGCTGGCTCGGCATCCCGCCCACCGACGGGCCCTCCTTCTGGTACTGGAACACCCGCGTCGCCGACCTCGTCCTCGGCACCGCCCAGGAGGAGAGCGAGTACCGGGCGTCCCTCCAGGCCCTGGTGAGCCTCGACGACTACCTCGGCGCCCTCGTCGCCCGGCGCCGCGCCGAACCGGGCGACGACCTGATCAGCCAGGTGCTCCGGGAGGGCCGGGTCGGCGACTCGGTCACCGAGGAGGAGTTCGTCGGGATGCTCACCCAGATGGCGTTCGCCGGCGGGGAGACCACCAGCAACCTCATCGCCAACACCGTCCTGGCCCTGCACACCCGCCCCGACCAGCTGGCCGCCGTGCGGGCCGAACCCGAACTGGCCCAGGGGGCGGTGGAGGAGACCCTGCGCCTGGACGGCCCGTCCAAGATGTCCATCCGCACCGCCGCCCGCGACCTCGACCTCGACGGCCGCACCCTGCGGGCCGGGGACCGCATCTTCCTCGTCACCGCCGCCGCCAACCGCGACCCGGCCCGCTTCCCCGACCCCGGCCGCTTCGACGTCCGCCGCTCCGGCGCCACCCACCTCGGCTTCGGCTTCGGCGCCCACTTCTGCATCGGCGCCGCCCTGGCCCGCCTGGTCGCCGTGGCCGCCGTCCGCACGCTGGTGTGCGACCACCCCGGCCTGACCCTCGCCGACCCCGGGCGCCCGGCCTGGCAGCCCTCCCTGCTCAACCGCGGCCTGACCGCCCTGCCCGTCCACTACTGACCGGACCCCGGTCCGACGAAAGGCACCCCATGGCCACCACCCTCGCCGACGCCGGCCCACGCCTGTGGGCCCCCGCCCGGCACCGGTCCTTCCGGCTCCTGTGGACGGGGCAGGCGCTGTCCCTGCTGGGCGACGGCTTCAGCGTCGTCGCGTTCTCCTGGATCACCCTCGGCCTGACCGGCTCCACTCTCACCCTCGGCTACGTCCTGGCCTTCCAGGCCGTCCCCCGCGCCCTGTTCACCCTGGTCGGCGGCAGCCTCGGCGACTCGATGTCCCCGCGCGCCCTCATGGTCGCCTCCAGCTGGACCCGGGCCGTCCTGATGGCGGCCGTCGGACTGACCGGACTGACCGGGAACCTGACGGTGTGGATGCTGTGCGCCGCGGCCGCCGCCTTCGGCACCGTCGACGCCTTCTTCCAGCCCGCGCGCGTCTCCATCCTGCCCTCGGTGGTCGACGACGAACTGCTCACCCCGGCCAACGCGCTGATGGGGGCCGGCGCGCGGACCGCCGCCGTCATCGGCCCAGCCATCGGCGGCCTGGTCATCGCGCTGACCCAGGCGCCGGTCGCCTTCCTCGTCGACGCCGTCTGCTTCGCCCTGTGCGGCCTGTGCGTGGCCCGCGTCCGCACCCGCCCCAGGGCGGCCCGCACCGGCACGGACGGCACGCCCGGGAAGCAGGCGTCCCTCGGCGCCCGCATCCGCGAGGGCATCGCGTACACCGCCCGCGACCCGCGGCTGCGGACGATCGTCGCCCTCGACACCGCCGTCAACTTCTGCTACGCCGGGCCCTTCACGGTCGGCTTCGCCACCCTCGCCGACCAGGTGCTGCGCGGCGGCTCGGCCACGCTCGGCGTGCTCAACGGCTCCCTCGCCGCGGGCGCCGTGCTCGGCACGCTCGCCGGCGGTGCCCTCGGCGGGCGGCCCAGGGTCGGCCTGCTGGTGGCCGCCCTGGCCGGCTGGCTGAGCGCGGGCATGGCCGTCCTCGGTCTGGTGCACAGCACCCCGGTCGTCGTGGTGACCGTCCTCGCCATGGGCTTCGCCATCGGCTTCCAGGGCGTGTTCGGGCTGAGCTGGATCCAGCGGAACATCCCGCAGGACGTGCTCGGCCGTGTCGTCTCCGTCGACATGGTCCTCGGTTACGCCGTCGCCCCGCTGTCGCTGATCGTGTGCGGGGCGCTGGCCGGCCGGGACGTCTCCGCCCTGTTCGGGGTGGCGGTCGCGGTGCTCGCCGCGACCGGACTGGCGGTGCTGGCGTCCAGGAGGGTGCGCGAGATGCGGTAGGCGGCCCTCGCCGGCCCTGCCCTACTCCCGGAAGGCGGCCGACCGCGCGCACAGGTCCGCGCGGTTGGCCGCCCCCGTCTTGGTGATCAGGCTCGCGATGTGCTTCTCCGCGGTGCGGGGCGAGATGAACAGCCGGTCGGCGATGTCCTTGTTGCTGAGCCGCTCCGCGAGCAGCCGGAACACGTCGAACTCCCGCACGGTCACGCCCTGGGCGCGCAGTTCCCGCGGGATCGAGCCGGTGCCGGAGCGGTGCTGGTGCACCGGGGCGCCGAAGCGGCGCAGCGCCGCCCGGCAGGCGCCGGTGACGGCCGCGACGTCCCGCTCGTGGAAGTAGTGCTCGGCCTGCCGCAGCCAGCCCACCGCATCGCCCCAGCCGTCCTGGTGCGCCGCGTCCGCGATCAGCCGCAGCCCCAGGTGCCGGGCGAGCGGATACGGTTCCGCCGCCGCCAGCGCCGCCTCCACCGCCGCGACCGCGCGCGGCCCCGCGCCCTCCCGGCCCAGCAGCACGGCGTCGGCGAGCAGGACGAACTGGCGGTTCCACCGCATCCGGGCCATCGCGGTGGCGGTGATCTCCTCGTGCCGGGTCCGGTCCGCGTCACCGGCGAGCACGTCCAGCAGCAGGACCAGGCCGTGGATCCCGCCGAGGTGGTACGTGGAGGGGTTGTCCGCCTCCAGCGCCTGCACCGCTCGCAGCTCGGCGCGCGCCAGGTCGCGGTCCTCCTCCAGCAGCGCGCAGAAGGCGCGGGCCAGGCCGAGGCTCAGCGGCTCCTCCTGCGAACCCGCGCCGTCCCACTCGGCGAACGCCGCCAGCGTCGCCTCCATCGCCGCCCGGTCCGCGCGGTGCGCCTCCATGGTGGCCCGCGCCATCAGGACGTACCGCACGACGGGCGCCAGGCGCAGCCGCCGCGCCACCGCCAGGCAGTCCGCCGCGGCCGACCGCGCGGTCGCGTGGTCACCGCGCAGTACCGCGTCCAGGACGAGGATGCCGTCCACCGTGTGCACGATGTTCACCGAGCCGAGCCGCAGCGCCTCCTCGCGGGCCGCCAGCAGGCCGGAGGCGTCGCCCTCGGCGAGCCAGGCGTTGCCGCTCATGCGGGTGGCCGCGTACATGCGCTGCAGGGGCAGCCGGTGCCGTTCCGCCGTCTCAAGCGCCCGCCGGAGCATGTCCGCGGACTCCTCGGGGTCCCGCTCACGGGCGACGGTGGCCAGCAGCTCCCACGCCTGGCAGGCGACGACCGGCAGGCCGTGCCGCTCGGCGGCGTCGGCCGCCGAGCGGGCCAGCTTCTCCGCGTGCTGGGTGCGGTCCGGACCCGGGGTGTCCAGGGCGAGGTAGGCGGCCGTGACGTCGACGGCCGCGGCCGTCGCCTCGTCCGGGGCCGTCGCCAGGACCTCGCGGGCCCGGGCCACCTGCCGGTTGCCGTCGCTCCACCGGCCCGCCGTGTGGGCCACCTTGGCCAGCCGGCTGTGCAGCGTGGCCAGCCGTACGGCGTTCAGCCCGGCCCCGCCCAGCGCGTGCAGGTCCTCGGCCAGGTCGAAGGCGCGGGCGAAGTCACCGGCCTCCGCGAGCGCGGGCAGCAGGTCCTCCAGCACCGAGGCCCGGGCCTGCGGATCACCGGCCTCCGCCAGCAGTTCCTCGGCCCGGCTGAGCAGGGTGACCGCCGAGCCCAAGGCGCCCGCCGCCAGGGCCCGCCCGCCGGCGTCCGCGTAGAGCCGCCCCGCCTCCACCCGGTCCCCGGCCTCGCAGCGCAGCCCGGCCGCCAGCGCGCACCAGTCGCCGTCGAGGCCCGGGTGCAGTTCCTCGACGGCCCGTGCGCCGCGCCGTGCCAGCTCCGCGCGCTGTCCCGGCGTCATCTGCGTGAACAGCGCCTCCACCGTGGGGGAGTGGCGGAAGGAGTACCAGTCGGGTGCGGGCTCGTCGGGGATGACCAGCCGGGCGGCGACGCCCGCGTGCAGATGGCTCAGCAGGGTCCGGTCCTCGACGCCGGTCATGTGCTGGAGCACGGTGAGCGAGAAGCGGCGGCCCAGCACCGCGGCGGCCGACAGCAGTGTCAGGCCCTGCGCGCCCAGCCGGTCGATGCGGCGCAGGATGCCCCGGGCCAGCGTGGAGGAGACGTCGCGCCGCAGGTCGCCGACGGTGCGCCAGCCGTCGACGCCCTGCACCAGCGTGCCGGCCCCGATCATGGACTGCAGCAGTTCCTCGACCAGGTAGGGACTGCCCGCGCTGTCCTCCCACAGGCGGTCCGGGACCGCCGGCGGCACCTCGTCCGGGCCGTCCACGCCCAGATGCGCCGCCGTCATCTCCTCCACCTGCGCCCGGGTCAGCGGCGGGAGTTCGGCGAGGGTGGCGACGCCCCGGCGGCGGGCGGACTGCGCCAGGTCCAGCGCGTCGCTGAAATCGGTCCGCACGGTGGCCAGCAGCAGCACCGGCGTGTACTCCAGGTTGTCCACCAGGTACTCGAGGACTTCGAGGGTCTCGGGGTCGGCGTCGTGCAGGTCCTCCAGCAGCAGCAACTGCCCTTGCCCGCGCCCGGCGGCCAGCAGCAGCCGCAGCACCGCCTCGCCCAGGATCACCATGGAGCTGCTCTCGCGCTCGCCGGTGTCCCACTCGGGTATCAGCCGTCCCAGAACCGACCGGTACGGGCCGAGGGCCACGTCGTCCAACGGCTCGCCGCCGCGGAACAGCGGCATCAGGGCCTCGGTCAGCGGACGGAACGGCACCGCGGGCCCGGTGGTGCTGCTGCGGCCGCGCAGGACCCGCATCCCGGAGCCGAGCGCGCCGCCCACGGCCTCCGCCGCGAGCCGCGACTTGCCCACCCCGGCCTCACCGACCAGGAAGACGACACCGCCCCGTCCCTGTCGCGCCTCGGCCAAGGCGCTCTCGAGCAGGCTGAGTTGGAGGTCCCGCCCGACGAGGGAAGGCGCATGGGAACGCATGAACGCAGATGATAATCAGGATGTCGGGTTCCAGGGCAGGCCGCAGCGGAGCGGCCACGCACCCTGAACCCGCCCGGCCCCGACGCGGAACGGCCGCACACCGGAGCGGGAACGGGCGGTCCCGCCGGACGCACCGCGGCGCGGGCCCGCCGGACGGGCCCGCGCCCTCACGCGAAGTGACGGCCGACCGGGATCAGTTCGGCACGGAGACCGAGGTGTCCACCGAGGTCAGCGTGATGACGATGCCGCTGGTCAGCACCATCCCGGCCAGGACGCGGGCGCGGGCGCAGGCGCGGTTGCGGCCGGTGAGCGTGATCCCGCCCGCCGCGTCCTGCTCCTCGGCGGCGGTCGCGGCGGAGTCGGCGGCGGTCGCGGTGGTGTTCGGGTGCTGGTCCATCGGTGACCCCTTCTGAAGGTCCGTACGGGAGGTACGGGGGTGGAGGTGGAAGAGCCGTGGTGGCGAGGTGCCCTGCCGGTCAGTGGCCGGGGTGGGACAGGAGCAGGACGGACGGGACGGTGCCGGGATGGGCGAGGCGCAGCAGCCCGTACCCGATGCCGGACAGCCCGTCGAGCAGTCCGGGGGAGGGAACGTGGTCGGGGGTGGCGCAGCGGTGGTTCTGCGCCTCGACGAGGGCGAGCACCCGGCCGGCGTGCCGGGCGAGCGCCCCGGCGGCGGCCGGGTCACCCCGTCCGGCGCGTACGGCCAGGGCTTCCAGCGTGCCGAGCGTGCCCTGCCCCAGGCTGAGGTCGGGGCGCACGTCGGGGTCCGCCGGTGGGGCCGCGGCGGGCGCACCGGGTACGGGGGGCAGGTGGGCGGCGACGGCCGCCGCCCCGGAGAGCCCGCGGGACCAGGACGCGTCCGCGGGGTCCGCCCCGGCGCCCCGTGACGCGGTGTCCAGCAGCGCCCGGGCGGCGGCCGTGTGCACGGCGGCCCGACGAGGGCGGCGGGCGGCGTACCGCAGCAGGGCCCAGGCGATGCCCGCGGTACCGTCGGCGAAACCGGCGGGGAGGCCGTGCGCGGCGGCGGCCCACGACGCCGGGGCCCTTTCGGGGCCGGACACCGCGTCGAGCAGCCGGTCCGCCAGGGCGTCCGCGAGCCGCAGCGCCGCCGGGTCGCCGGTCGCCTCGTGCACGGCGACGGCGGCGGTCAGGGCTCCGGCCGTGCCGCCGGCGAACCCCGGATCGGATGAGGCGGACGCGGCGTGTCCGAGGGCGGTGAGCGCGTCGGGCAGGCAGTCGGCCGGCTCCGGGCCCAGCAGCGCCGACAGCCGCAGCACCGCGTACACGACGCCGCCGAGACCGTCGTACGCGCCCGGCCCGGCCGCCGCGCTCAGTTCGGGATCGTCCGCCAGGGCCTTCAGCAGGACGGGCAGCGGGCGGACCGCCTCCCGGGCGAGCGCGGCGTACCGGCCCGCTCCGGCCAGCGCGTCCGCGTGCGCCAGGAACAGCGCCACCCCGCAGTAGCCCTGCGCGAGTCCGGCGCCCATCGGCAGCACCGCCCAGTGCGGGCCGGACACCCGCTCCAGACCGAGCCAGTTGGTCCGGCCCCCGTCCCGCACCGCGCGAGCGGCGATCTCGTCGGCGATCCCGCACGCGGCGGCGAGCAGCCGGGACGCGTCGGGTGCGACGGCCGGCACCGGCTCCACCGCCAGTTCGGACCGGGGCCGGTCCAGCGGCGACCCCGCACCCCGCGCCGCGATCGTGGCCGCGATGATCCACTCCTGGTCGTGGCAGTCGACCTCGTCCATCCGGGCGATCTTCTCCCGCACCGAGGCCAGGCCCGCCACCGGCAGCAGTCCGGGCAGCCACGTGCCGTCGTCGGCCCGCACCGCGGTTCCCGACGGCCGGTGCGTGAACAGCGGGACGTCACCGCGCCACAGCGCCGCCGTCTCGTGTTCGATCAGCCGCCGGCGCGCCTCGTCGTCAACGGACTCCGTCCACAGCACCGCGAAGACGCCCTCCCGGGCGAGCGCGTCGCCGAGCAGCGACGGGTGGGTGGACTCCTCGAGGAGGGTCGCGTACAGGCGGGTGGCGCGGGCGACGAGCCGGGCGGGGCGGTCCGCGCCGGACATCAACGGGCCGTCCTCGCCGAGAAGTTCGTGCCCGTCGGCGGCGAGTGCCGTGTACGCGGCGCGGAAGCCCTCCAGCAGCGCGGCCCGGTGGTCGGCGCCCTCCAGCAGGCGGCCGGCGGGCAGCGGCTGGTTGTGCCCGGCGGGGCTGAGCAACGGCCCCCGCACGGCCCGCATGGTGTCCAGGCCGCTGTCCCGCCAGTGCAGGCCCTCGCTCGGGTAGGTGCCGTCGGTGGACCGGCCGAGCGCGGAGATGTCCAGGGCGCCGTGCTCGCCGATCAGCAGGTGCGGCAGCAGACAGGTGCGGTGCACGGACGCCCGCAGCGCGTCCGCCGCCGGATCGGCGCCGGCCGTCATGGACTGCGCGAGCCCGGTGTGCAGCAGCGTCTCGGCGTCCACCAGGACCGGCTGGTCGCCGCAGGCGATGACGTTCTCGTAGTGCATGTCGGCGCCGTCCACCGCGTACAGCAGGGCCAGCAGCGCGCCCTGGCGCCGGTAGAAGGCGTCGGTCTCGGTCACCGAACGGCACCACCGGTGCTCGACGAACTCCAGCCAGCCGTACGCCTCTCGGCGCAGACTGCGCGGGGTGCGCAGGTCCAGCCCGGGCACCTTGGTGTTGAGCCAGCCCACCAGGCCGTCGAGGAGGGCGTGCTGGCCGAGCGGCCGCGGCTTGTAGACCAGCCGCTCGTCGGCGAAGTGCAGGACCGCGACGGACCGGTTGCCCTCGTGGGCGTCCCCGCGGCCGAGATCCACCCCGGTGAGCGGCCCCGGGTCGCGTCCGTCGAGGAGCCCGGCGGCCAGGTCCTCCCGGTCGGCCGCGAAACGGGCCGCCAGCTCGGCGGTGGCCGCGGTCGCGTCCAGTGCGGTCTGCGCGAGCATCCGGGCCAGCACCGGGCGGGCGGCGAACAGCGCGCCGAGGCCCTGCCGGGTGCCGGCGGCGGCGACGAAGGCGTCGAACCGCTCACGGGAGCCGGCACCGGCCAGCCGCCCGGCGCGCCGCGCCGTGTCGAGTTCGTGGACCAGGGTCCGCGCCGCCTGACGGACCATCTGGTGCGTCAGCCGCCGCGCGAACGCATCCCGCCACACCGCCGGTTCGGCGTCCGCGGGCAGCGACTCGGCCAGCCGCGCGGTGGCGGCGGCGACGAGCGGCCGTACGACCGGGGCGAAGACGTCGGGTCCCTCGCCCCCGGCGGTGACCGGCTCCGCAGGCTCCGGGGAGGCGCCGGCCAAGGCGGCTTCGGCGTACCGCGCCCAGTCGGGTTTGGCGGCGCGCGCGGCCAGCCGGCCGACGGGCTCGGCGGCCAGCGCCGCGGCCGTGGCACGGTCCACGCCGAGATGGGCCAGCCGCTGGGCGAAGCCCTCGGCGTCCCCGACGGCCCACGGGGCGGGGCC
>NZ_VCNP01000023.1 GCF_006782915.1 Streptomyces calvus | reverse complement strand
GGGGGGGGGGGGGGGGGGGGGGGGGGGGGGGGGGGGGGGGGGGGGGGGGGGGGAGCCGTTCCGCGAGGGACAGCGCCGGTGCCCACCACGAGGGCGGGAGGTCGGCGCTCCGGGGGGCCGGGAGGCTGGCGGTCTCAGTCACGAGAAAGAAGGTCGCAGACCCCTGCGACCCCCCACATGGGTAGGCGTCCCCCATATTCTGCGCGGTCCCCGCCGCGCCCGGCGTCCCGGCCCGCCCCCGATCGGTGGATGCCGCAGGTCAGCGGCGCGGGCACCCGCTCGGTGCGCATGGGTAGCGGGACGCCGCGGGCAGACGCGGTTCTGCGCGTTCGGCCCTTGTGCCCGCCCCCGGAACCTGCGTCGGCCCCCCTCCACCCGCGCTCCTCGGAGTACGGACCCCCCAGGGCCCGCCCCCACCCGCCCCCGCACCGGCCCCCGGGCCCCCACCCGCAGCTCACCGCTGCCGCGCCCGCCCGCCGACGGCCGCCGTGCGACGGGCGGCGAGGCGGGTCGTGGGGAATCCGACGCCGACGGGGGCGGTCCCGCCGGCCGGAAAGGTGGGGACCCGTTACCGATGCCGACGCGCCCCCGCCCGGAGCACGGTGGTGCGCAGTCCCACCGCAGAACCGACCCGGAGCGCCCACGGCCGGGCGGACGAACTTCCTAGGAGTAGCAGATGGGAGCACCTGTAACCGTCGGCGTGGTCGCCCTCGACCCGGTACTGGAGGCCGGCACGCGCACCACCCTGCTGGCCTGCCCGGACCTGACCGTGTGCGAGCCCGCGGACGCGCGGGTCGCCGTCCTCACCGTGGACCGCCCCGGACCGGCCGAACTCGACATGGTGCGCGCCACCCGCGCCCTGCGGCACAGCCCCGCCGTCGTCCTGGTGGCGGGTGCCCTGGCCTCCGGCGACGCCCTGCACGCCCTCGCCGCCGGTGCCCGCGGCCTGCTGCCGCGCCGCGACGCCGACGCGCCGCGCCTCGCCCACGCGGTGCTGGCCGCCTCCCGCGACGACTGCACCCTGCCGCCCCGCCTGCTCGAACAGCTCCTGGACCGCCCGGCCGACGCCCGGCACGGCGCCGGAGGCTGGAGCGACGGCATGCTGTCCGACCGGGAACGCTCGGTGCTGCGGCTGCTCGCCGACGGCCACGAGACGGCCGAGATCGCCCAGCGGCTCGCCTACTCACCGCGCACCGTGACCACCGTGGTCCACGACATCACCCAGCGGTTCAGGCTGCGCAACCGCGCCCACGCGGTCGCCTACGCGCTCCGGGCGGGCCTGCTGTGACCGCGACCCTGACCGCCGCGCCCCCCGCGCCCGGTGCCGGCACCACGCCCGCACCCGTCGTCCTGCGCATCCCGTCCTCGCCCGGCGCGGACCGCGTCCGCTGCGTGGCCCGCCGCGCCGGGCTGGCCTGCGCGCCGGAGCACGGCGGGCCCCGGGCCGTCACCGTGCTCGCCACCGCCGACGCCGCCCGTGCCCTGCGCGGCCGGCGGGACACCGGTCCCCTGGTCCTCGTGTGCGACACCGTCGGCCGGACGGACCTGCGGCTCGCGCTGCGGGCCGGGGCGGTCGTCCTGCGGGCCGCCGACCTCACCGAGGAGAACCTGGTGGCCGCGGTGCGCCGCGCGACCCACCCGCACCCGAGCATCCCCTATCCGGAGCTGTCCCACCTGCTGTCCAGTGGTCCACGCCCCGCGGACCCCGCCGACGGCCGCGGCCGGCCGGCCCTGACCGCACGTCAGGCCTCGGTGCTGCGCCTGATGGCCGAGGGCCACGGCAACGCGGACATCGCCCTGCTGCTGCGCTGCTCCGAACACACCGTCAAGAACGTCATCTACGAGATCATGGCCCGGCTGCAGGCCCGCAACAGGGCCCACGCCGTCGCCCACGCCGTGCGCCACGGCCTGGTGTGACCCAGTGGACGCCGTTGGTGTCGAGGACGCGGACGCGGGGGCGGGAGCCGTGGGCGGGACGGCCGCATCGGCCGCGGGCGCCCTCCGCCCCCGCGGCCGGCCGTCAGCCGGGGGGCGCGGGCAGCAGCCGCGGCTCGATCCGCTCCTCCACGGCCCGGTCGCCGTCCCGGACCACCACGTAGGCGCCCTTGCCCCGCTGTTCCGCCACCGCCTCGACCAGCTCGGTGCCGCGGTAGACCAGCCCCACACCGTCGTCGGTGCAGTGCGCCGTGGCGAAGACGCCCTCGGCGACCAGCCGGTGGGTCAGCGGACGCCGGCCCCCGTCACTGTCGTAGTGCACCCCGTTGCCGTACGGCAGCAGCCCCAGCCCGTTGGTGACCGGGCGGAGTTCGGGGCCGAAGGAGTCCGTGGTGCCGCCCTCGTACCAGCAGAGGGAACCCGCGCTCACCCCGGCGAGCACCACACCGGCGCGCCAGGCGCGCCGCAGGATCTCGTCCAGCCGGTGCGCCCGCCACACGGCGAGCAGGTTGGCCACCGAGCCGCCCATCACCCAGACCACGTCGTGGCCGAGCACCGTGCCCTCGACGTCGTCCACGTTCGGCATCGGGAAGAGGTGGAGCGGGGTGAGGTCGAAGCCCGCCACCCGGGCGGCCTCGCTCACTCGTGCCGTGACGTGCTCGGCGTCGCCCACCGCCGTGCCCAGGTAGAGGACGCGGGGGCGTCTGCCGTGCACACCGGAGAGATCGACCGCGTGGTGGACCAGGGCGTCGAAGAGAACCCGGGTGCGTGCGCCGACGCGATGACCTCCGGAGGTGGCGACGATGGTCGGTTCCGCAGCGGTCACGCCGGTGATCGTAGCGTGCCAACTCCCGTTCACCAGTGAGGTATCGGTGAAGGCATCGCGCGCTTCCGGCCTTCTCGGGGCGCCGGACCGTGCGGGGACACCGGACAGCGCGGGCACACCGCGGCACCACGGCGGGGACCGGTCCACCGGACCGGTCCCCGCCGTGTTCGCCCGTACGCCGTCAGGGCGTCCGCAGGGCCACCGCCGCCGCGTACCCCGCCGGGACCCGGACGTCCCGCACGCTCCACCCCGGTGCCGGGGCGGTCGGCAGTGGCCCGGTGCCCAGGTAGTCCAGTGCCGGATCGCGCACCAGGCCCGTGCCCAGTCCCTTCAGGTAGGCCTCCTTGCGCACCCAGGCACGGGTGAACGCCGCCGGACGCCCGTGCGCGGGCAGCAGCGCCAGCTCGTCCGCCTCCGCCGGGTGCAGCGCCGACTGGGCGCCGAGCACCGCCCGGTGCGTCGCCAGCCCCTCCACGTCGACGCCGACCGGTTCCGGGGCGAGCGCCACCAGCACCAGGTCCCCGCTGTGCGACAGGGAGAAGCGCACGCCCGGCGTGCGCAGGACCGGCCGCCCGTGCGGCCCGCCGCAGCCCGCGCACGGCTCCCGCGCCAGCGGCAGCGCGTCGGCGCGCACGCCGAGCAGCACGCTCAGCACGTCGCGCAGCGCCGCGTGCGCGACCACGTACGAGGCACGGTCGCGGTCGTGCCGGAACGCGCGGGCCCGGGCCCGTTCCTCCGCGTCCAGCAGCTCCCACGCGTCCCGCAGAGCCCGCTCGTCCTGGGCTCCGACATGGGCCAGGTACAGCTCCAGCGGCCCCCGCAGGACGCGCGGGCCCGGTGCCCGCGCCCGGTGCCGCAGCCCGGACAGGTCCAGCACGTCCGGACAGAGCAGACCGGACGGCGCCGGCGGCGGGGCGTGCGCCGGCGGGTCCAGGAGCCGGCCCGCCCGTGGATCAGACATCTGCCCCGGCCAGCCGGCGGCGCAGGCTGAGCGGGCGCATGTCCGTCCAGACCACGTCGATGCGGTCGAGGCACTCCTGCCGGCTGCCCCGCGTGCCCTCCGGGTACCAGCCGGCGGGCACCTCGCGGTCCGCCCGCCAGATCGAGTACTGCTCCTCGTCGTTGCGCACCACGAGGTACACCTCGCCGGTGTCCGTGCGGGTCTCGTCGGCGCCCGCGCCGGTCGTGGAGTCGGGTTGCGTCATGGTGAACCTTCCTCAGGTGGTGGGGCCGGCCGCAGGTCGGGGCCGACGCCGACAGCGTGCCGGGCGTCCACCCGCGCGGGGCAGGGACGAACGCGCCGAGCCCGCGGCGCGCGTTGCTGCCGGATCTTCTCTGGTGCCGTGCCGCCCCGGAGCGGGACGGTGCTGTCCTGCCGGGAGCCCGGCGTCCCGGCGGCGGCCACGGTCCGGCCGAGCGCCGTGCGGCTTCCCCGCGCACCCCCTTTCCGGAAGGAGCACCTGATGTCGGACGAGCACGCACCGGTCCTGCTGCCGGGCGGAGGCTGGCGGCTCTGGGAGGAGTTCGCGCTGCGCGGCCCCGGCTTCCCCGCCGAGGGCGTGCTGCGCCTGGCCCCGCCCGGACTGGCCGAGGCCGCCGACAAGTTCGGCCCCGGCGCCGATCTGTCCGGACCCGAGTGGCAGGCCTTCGCCGAGGAACTGTCGGCGGCTGCCGTGGACACCGCCCGCCACCTCCAGCACATCGCCGGCCTGCCCCGCTTCCAGGCGGCCCTCGCCTGGCAGAACCCGGCCGTGCTGCGCACCGGCATCGCGCCGTTCCTGCGCTGGACGCCGGGCGTGGACCAGCGCAGCAGCATGCCCCGCCAGCGCGAGGAGCTGGTCGCCCACTACTGGCAGCGGTTCTGCGTGAAGAACGACACGATCGGCTTCTTCGGACCCGTCGGCTGGGGCCGCTGGGACCCGTCCGCGCCGCACGCCGTCACCGTGGACGCCGGCCGCGGCTTCCTCGCCGCGCAGGAGGTCTACTTCTCCGGCTGGGCCGTCGACGCCCTGGCCAAGGTGCTCGCCGAGGACGAGGAGCTGATGCGGTGGATCCCGCCGCGCCGGATGTCCTTCGTGCGCTGCGAGGACGGCACGGTGCGGGTCCCGGGGCGGCCCGCCCAGCCCGTCGGTGAGCTGCAGCAGGCCGTCCTGCGGCACTGCGACGGCACCCGGCACCTGGCCGCCATCGCCGCCGAACTGGCCCTGGACCCGGGCGAGGTGGCCGCCATCGTGGACGAACTGGTCCGCCGGCGCTGGGTGACCCGGCGCCTGGAGGTGCCCGCCGCCACCCACCCCGACCTGGCCCTGCGCCGGATCCTCGAGCGCGTCCCCGACGAGGCCGCACGCGAGCGTGCCCTGGCCGGCCTCGCCGTGCTGGAGCGCGGCCGGGACGCCGTACGCGCCGCCGGCACCGACGCCGCCGCGCTGACCGCCGCGATCGGCGCCCTGGAGGCCGACTTCGCCGCGCTCACCGACAGCGAGGCCCAGCGCGCCAAGGGAGCACGCACCGCCCCCTGCCGCGGACTGGTGTACTCCGACTCCCGGCGCTCCGCCACCGCCACGGCCGGCCCCGCCCTGCTGGCGCACCTGGAACCCCTCCAGCTGTGCCTGACGGCCGCCCGCTGGATGACGAACCGCTTCGCCGACGCCATCCGTGCCCGCCTGCGCACCGTCCACGCCCGGTTGAGCGCCGACGGCACCCCGGTGGACCTCGCCACCCTGTGGATGAACACCCTGCCCTCCCCGCACCCCGACGCCGGCGACCTGATCGACGCGGCCCAGGCCGAACTGCGCGCCAAGTGGGCCCGGATCCTCGACCTCCCGCCGGACGCCCGCCGCGTCCGCCTGACCACGGCCGAACTGGCCGACCGCGTGCGCCGCGAGTTCGACGAGCCCGGCGACGGCTGGTCCCTCGCCCGCTACATCAGCCCCGACGTCCTGGTCGTCGCCGAGGACGCGGACGCCCTCGCCCGCGGCGACGTCGACCTCGTCCTCGGCGAGATGCACTGCGCCCTGAACACCATGGGCGCCTCCCTCTTCGTCCACCAGCACCCCGACCGCGACCGGCTCGTCGCCGAGACCACCCGCGACTTCCCCGGCCCCCGTCTGCTGCCCACACTGCCCAAGGAGCTGCCGCTCAGGTGGTCCACCCGCAGCCGCCCCTCCCTGGACCGGCCCGAGGACCACTACGTGACCCTGGTCGACCAGACCGGCGACCCGCACCGCCCGAACTCGGTGCAGAGCGCGGACGTCCGCGTCGAGGACCGGGACGGCCACCTGACGGCCGTCCTGCCCGACGGCACCGTCCACGACGTCCTCGACGCCTACGCCAACACCCTCACCCAGCGCGTCATGGACCGCTTCACCCTCCGTCCCGAGGGCGAGCACACCCCGCGCATCACCATCGACCGTATGACCGTGGCCCGGGAGACCTGGCAACTGCCCGTCGCCGACGTCGACTTCGCCGACGACAAGAGCGAGGCCGCCCGGTTCGTCCGCGCCCGGCACTGGCAGCGCCGCCACGACCTGCCCCGTTTCGTGTTCGTCGTCTCCCCGGCCGAACCCCGCCCCTTCTACGTCGACTTCGACAGCCCCGTGTACGTCACCATCCTCGCCAAGGCGGCCCGCCGGCTCGCCCGCAAGGACCCCGGGGCCCGCCTGAAGGTCAGCGAGATGCTGCCCACCCCCGAACAGGCCTGGCTCACCGACGCCGACGGGCACCGCTACACCTCCGAACTCCGTTTCGTGGCCGTCGACCTGACCGTCACCGGCACCCAGGAGGCCTGATGCGCACCGTCGCCGACGACCTCGCCGCGCACGCGGCCCGCCACCCGGCCCGCATCGCGCTGGACACCCCCACGGGGCAGGTCACCTACGGCCGCCTCGCCGCCCGTACCGGCGAACTGACCCGGCTGCTGCGCGCCCACGGCGCCGGCCCGGAGACGGTGTGCGCCGTCGCCGTCGAGCACGGCGCCGACGCGGTCGCGGCGATGGCCGCGGTCATCCGCTGCGGAGCCGCCTTCCTCACCCTGGACGTGGCCCAGCCCCGCGACCGGCTCGCGGCCTTCGTCCGCAGCGCGGGCACCCGGCTGCTGCTGACCACCTCCGCACACTCCCGCGCCCTGGACCCGGACCTCCCCACGATCCTGCTGGACGGCCCCGCCACCCGGCCGGAAACCCCCGCGGCACCGCCCGCCCGGGTCGACCCGCGCGCCCTGGCCTACGTCAGCCACACCTCCGGCAGCACCGGCGAGCCCAGCCCCGTCCTCGTCGAGCACCACGCCCTCGACGCCTATCTGCGCGACACCGCCCGCGCCTTCGGTCTCGGCCCGGACACCGTGGCCCTGCAGACGGCACCGCTCGGCTACGACGCCTCCATCCGGGACACCTTCGCCCCGCTGCTGGCCGGGGCCCGCCTGGTGATCGTGGAACGCTCCCGGCTGCTGCGGCCCGCCGACTTCGCCCGCACCGTGGGCGAACACCGGGTGACCGCGCTGCTCAGCACCACCCCCTCCTTCCTGACCCACCTGGCCGGGCAACCGGACCTGCCCGACCCGCTGCGCGGCGTCACCCTCGTCGCCTCCAGCGGCGAGTCCCTGCGCCCCTTCCTCGCCGCCGGCGGACGGCGGACGGTCCCGGGCACGCTCGTCAACCAGTACGGACCGACCGAGTGCACCATGACCACCACCCGCCACCGCGTCCCCGACCAGCCCGACACGGCCGAGGACACGGTCGGAGCACCCCGCCCCGGCACGGTCGTCCGGGTGCTCGACACCGACCTCACGCCCGTTCCCGACGGCACCGTCGGCGAGGTGTACATCGGCGGCGCGGGTCTCGCCCGGGGCTACGGCGGGCGCCCGGCCCGCACCGCCGAGTGCTTCCTGCCCGACCCCTACGGCCCGCCGGGCGCGCGCCTCTACCGCACCGGCGACCTCGGACGGTGGGGCCCGCAGGGCCTCATCTACGTCGGGCGCACCGACCGGCAGATCAAGATCCGCGGCTACCGCGTGGACCCCGCCGAGATGGAAGGAGCCCTGCTCGCCCACCCCCGCGTCAGCGGCGCCGTGGTCACCGCGCACACCGACGACCGGGGACGCACGTACCTGGTGGCCCACGTCACCGGCGACCCGGCCGTCACGGACGCGGAACTGCGCGCCCACATGGCCCGCTCGCTGCCGCAGCACCTGATGCCCCGGCACTTCCGGCGCCACGAAGCGCTGCCCACCACCCGCGGCGGCAAGGCGGACCGCCGCCGACTGGTCGCGGGGAGCGCCCCGTGACCGCCACCGGGCTGCGGCCGGCCACGGCCGACACCCTGCCCGGCCCCGCCGACGTCGTCGCGGCCGCCGCCCGCATCGCCCCGCACGTCCGCCGCACGCCCCTGCTGAGCGGCCCGGTGTCCGCGGCGCCCGGCACGAGACTGCTGCTGAAGGCGGAACACCTCCAGCACGGCGGCTCGTTCAAGACACGCGGAGCCGCCAACGCCCTCCTGGCGCTCGGGGCCGAGCGGGTCGTCACCGGCTCGTCGGGCAACCACGGCATCGCCCTCGCCCTGCTCGCCCGCTCCCTCGGCGTCCGTCTGACCGTCGTCCTCGCGGCGGGCGCGGACCCCGCCAAGGCCGCCGCCATCCGCGCGCTGGGCGCCGAGACCGTCCGCGTGGGCGGGGGAGTGGCCGAGCGGGAGGAGCGGGCGGGCGCGCTCGCGCAGGAGACCGGCGCCACCCTCGTGCCCTCCTCGGACCACCGCCTGGTGGTCTCCGGGCAGGGCACGGTCGGCTCCGAACTCCTCGCCGACGCCCCCGACACCGAGACGGTGTACGTCCCGACCGGCGGCGGCGGACTCCTCGCCGGTGTCTGCCTCGCCGCCGCGGTCCACCCGGTCCGCATCGTCGGTGTCGAACCGGCCCGCACACCCCGCTACGGCCGCTCCCTGGCCGCCGGGCACCCCGTTCAGCTGCCGCCCTGCACCACCGTCGCCGACGGCCTGCGCGGCCAGCGGCCGGGGCGCGTCCCCTACCCGATCATCCGCGACCGCGTCGACGACCTGATCGCCGTCGGCGACGACGAGATCCTCGCCGCCGCCGCTCTGCTGCGCCGCCTCGGTGTCGACGCCGAACCCAGCGGAGCCGTCGCACTGGCCGGAGCCCTGCGGGTCGGCCGCCGCGAACGGGCCGTGGCCGTCGTCTCGGGCGGCAACACACCCGCCCGCCTGCACGCCCTGCACCGCACGGACACCACCGACCCCACGGAAACAACCGTGGCGACCACCACCGAGGAGCACGCACCATGACCGAGAACGCCGCGACCGCCACCCGTACCGCCGACCTGCTCGTCGACATCTTCCGCGAGGTGCTCGGCCTGCCCGACCTGACCGAGGACACCGACTTCTACGAGGCCGGCGGCGACTCGCTCACCGCCTTCCAGATCACCGGCCACCTCGAGCAGATCATCGGCGCGGAGGTGCCGGTCTCCCTGGTCTTCGCCTACCCCACACCGCGGGACCTGGCCGAGGTCGTCGACACCGACTACGGCCGCGCCTGACCCGGCGCGCCACCACCGCGCGCCCCACCGGTCCTCGGCGCGGCCCACCCGCACGAGGACCGGGGGCGGGTCCTGCCGGCTCCTCCCCGCGCGCCACCGGACAGCCCGACCGTCCGCCCCTCCGCGCCTGCCGCCGGACAGCCCGACCGTCCGATCCCGCCCGCCCGAGGTCTCCACCCGCCCGTCGCCCCCGTGTCCCTCCGCCCGTCCGTCCCCCGCTCGCAAGGAGAGCCCTGCCATGACCGACGACCTCGTACCGTCCCTCGGCCGCTGGCGCCTGTGGGAGCAGTTCGCGCTGCGCGGCCCCGGCTTCCCCGCCGACGGGGTACTGCGGCTGGCCCCGGCCGGACTGGCCGAGGCGGCCGACAAGTTCGACGCGGACGCCCCCCTCGACGGCGCCGGCTGGGAGGACTTCGCCCGCCTCTTCGCCGATGCCGCCGTGGAGACCGCGCACACCCTCCAGGACATCGCCCGCATGCCGTCCTTCCGCGAGGCCGTGGCCTGGCAGAACCGCCCGGTGCTCAGCTCCGGCATCGCGCCGTTCCTGCGCTGGACGCCGGGCGTGGACCAGCGCAGCAGCATGCCCCGCCAGCGCGAGGAGCTGGTCGCCCACTACTGGCAGCGGTTCTGCGTGAAGAACGACACCATAGGCTTCTTCGGCCCCGTCGGCTGGGGCCGCTGGGACGCCGCGACGACCGGCGCCGCCCTCTCCACGGGCTCCGGACTGGTCGCCGAGTCCACCGTCTACTGGGCGAGCTGGGGCATCGACGCGCTCGCCAGGACGCTGGACGCCGACCCCGGCCTGCGGGAGTGGATCGCTCCCCGCCGGGTGCCCTTCGTCACGGTGGACGGCGACCGGGTCCGCGTGCCCGGCAGGCGGCCGGTGACGGTCCCCGCCGGGACCGCGGCCGTCCTCGCCCTCTGTGACGGCGTCCGCCCGGCGCGGGCGATCGCCGCCGCGCTCCCGGATCACGACGTGCCCGCGGTCCTCGCCGATCTGGTCGCCCGCCGCTGGGTGGCGTGGCGCCTGGAGGTACCTGCGGGCACCCACCCGGACCGTGACCTGCGGTCCTGGCTGGAGACCGTCGGCGCGTCCGGACCGCGCCGGCGGGGGCTCGCCGCGCTGGACCGGCTGGAGGAGGGGCGCGCGGCGGTGGCGGCCGCCCGCGACGTGGACGCGCTGGTCGGCGCGCTGACCGATCTGGAGCGGGACTTCACCGAGCTGACCGACACCGCCGCCGTGCGGGAGAAGTCCGCGTCGACCGCGCCGTGCCGGGCGCTCGTGTACCACGACTCCCGCCGGTCCGCGACGGCTCGCCTCGGCCCCGAGGTGCTTCAGGCGCTGCGCCCGCTGCGGCTGCTCATGGACAGCGCCGGATGGCTCACCTCACGGCTCGCCGCCGCGCTGCGGACCGGTATGCGTCCGGTGTACGAACGCCTCGCCGCCGAGGGCCCGGTGGACCTGGCCGCCTTCTGGTTCGCGTGCCTGCCGGTACTGCACGGCACGGTGCGCGCCACCGCCGATGAACTCCAGGAGGAGTTCGCCGCCGGCTGGAAGCGGATCCTGGCGGTCCCCCCGGGCGCCCGCCGCGTGGACGTCCGCTCCGCGGACATCGAGGCGGCGGTGCGGGAGGAGTTCCCCGGTTCCGCCGGCTGGACGGCGGCCCGCTACCTCAGTCCGGACATCATGATCGCCGCCGACGGCACCGAGGCGGTGGCCCGCGGTGACTTCACCCTCGTCCTCGGTGAACTCCACCTGGCCGCCAACACGCTGGGCGCCTCGCTCTTCACCCACCAGCACCCGGACGTCGGCGAACTGGTCCGCCTGACCGACCGGGACCACCCGGGCCCACGTCTGCTGCCGCTGCTCCCCAAGGAGCACCGTGCACGCCTGTCCACGCGGGTCCGGCACACGCTGATACGGCCCCAGGACTACCAGGTCGCCCTGACCGACTTCACCGCGGACCCCACCCGTCCCCGGGCCGTGCGCAGCGCCGACGCCGTCGTCGAGGAGCACGAGGGCGACCTCGTCGTCCGGCTCCCGGACGGTGCGAGGTTCCCGGTGACGGACGTCTTCTCGCACGTCCTGACCACCCTGTCGATGGATCTCTTCCAGCTCCTGCCGCAGGACGACCACACTCCGCGCGTCACCGTCGACCGACTGGTGGTGGCCCGGGAGACCTGGCGACTGCCCGCGGCCGAGGCCGACTTCACCGACGTCAAGGACGAGGCCCGCCGCTTCGTCCTCGCCCGCCGCTGGCGCGCCCGACTCGGCCTGCCCCGTTACGTCTTCGTCGTCTCGCCGGCCGAGTCCCGGCCGTTCTACGTCGACTTCGACAGTCCCGTCTACGTGACGATCCTCGCCAAGGCGCTGCGCCGGCTGGGCCGCCGGGACCCGCAGGGCACGGTCACGTTCACGGAGATGCTGCCCACTCCGGAGCAGACCTGGCTCCGCGACGACGAGGGACGGCGGTACACCTCGGAACTGCGCTTCGTCGCCTTCGACACGGGCACGGACTGACCTGGGCCGCCGCCTCGGGGCCCGCCCCGTAGCCGGCGTGCGGGAACGGGCCGGTGACCCCGCCCGACGGGCTGCGGCGGCCGGCTGCGGCCCGTCGGCCCGAGTCCGCGCAGGGCAGCACCTCGCGGACCACTCTGCCCAAGAGGCCGGCGGCATGCAGCTGTTGGACCAGCCGGACGAGGTGGACGGTGGTGTCGACGCCGACAGCCCCGGTCCATGTCGCCGGCCGGGCCGAGTCGACCCGTCAGCAGGAGTCGTCCCCGCACACGGGGCCGGGAGCGGATGCGGCAGAGGGACGTCAAGCGCGCACCGACGGATTATGATCTTGGCCATGCCCGTGCGGAACGATGACAAGACCCTTTCACGCAAGCAGAGGCTTCAGGAGAAGCAGCGCCGCCAGTTGGCGGTGGTCGACACCGTGGACAAGGCCGAGGCGAAGGTCCGCAAGGCAGAGGTCGAATTGGCCGGTGCTGTCACCGAGGCCGTGCAGGTGTTCGGCGACGAGCAGTCCGCTTCCGAAGGGCTCGACATGCCGGTCGAGGCCATCCGGCGCTTCCTCGCCATGGCGCAGGACGAAGCGGCCGGTGCCGGCGACGCCGTCGGCGCGTCCTGAGCCCGGCCCGCCGCAGGGCGGCGAGATGCCGGCGGGCGACCGCCGGAGTGAGGTCGATCGAGCGACCTGCTGTACGCGCTACGGGGCCGACTTCGGCGGCGCCGCCTCGGACGGTTCCTTTTTCAAGGCGTTGACCTGCGCGGACTCCTCGTGGCCGCCGTCCAGAAGTGCTCGACGATCCGGTCGAGGAACTCCCGGCCGCCCTCGCCCGCGTCGCCGTGGCCGCCGCCCCAGCTGAGGGTGGCGGCCATCCGGCCCTGGTAGTCCCGGTGCAGCCGGTGGAGCACCCCCTCCACCAGCCGCCGCTCCAGCGGGACGACCTTCAGGACCGGCCGGACGTACGCCTGCCAGCGTGTGGTCGCCGCACTGCGCAGCAGTTCCGCGAGCGCCTCCTCCCGGCCGGTGACGGTGACGACATCGGCCGGTGACAGGGAGAGCAGCCGGGTCAGGGCGGCGGACTGCCGCTCGGTGCCGCGCCACCGGCCGGTCTCCTCCATCCGCAGATAGGCGTGGATCTCCTGGCCGACGGCCCGGGCGACGTCCTCGGGCGCGAGACCGCGTGCCACGCGGTGCTCGCGCAGGGTGCGCGGCCGTCCGATGAGTTCGCCGGGCGAGCACCACAACACGCCCGCCAGCGCGGTCAGTTCGGTGTGGGACGGGCCGGCCGTGCCGCGTTCCCAGGCGGTGACGAGCCCCGGAGTGACGTACGGCAGCCCGTAGGAGGCGCGCAGGGTGTGGGCGACGTGGTCCGGGCCCAGGCCGAGCGCGGTGCGCAGCCGGCGGGCGGCGGGGGCGTTGAACGGCGGGGGCGGAAGGTGGTCGGTACGAGCGGAAGGTCGGTGCACGGCCCACAAGCTAGGGGCGCCCGGCCAGGGGCGACTACGGTCTGTTCGGCCAGGATCACTGATTGTAGGAAGGTACGGCTACCGGCCGGTTCGACGGCCGTGTTCCGGAACGGCCCGCGAGCGGACGTCCCGTCGTGCCCGACGGAGGCGGTCAGGAACGGCAAGCTCAATGGGCATATGCGCACCTCGGGCCCCGGTCGCGTCACGCCCTCCCGCTCGAACGCGTGCCCGCGGCACTCGAATCCCCGTACGGCCACCGGGCGCGACCGGGCTCCAGGACCCGGCCGCGCACACGGCGCAAACCCACCGCCCCGCTCACCCCTTGACCGCCCCGCCCAGCGCGAACCCGCCGCCCAGCCGGCGCGCGATCAGCACGTACAGCAGGATCACCGGCGTCGAGTAGACGATCGAGAACGCGGCGAGCTGCCCGTACGCCACCATGCCGCGGTTGCCGAAGAAGTCGTTGATGCTCACGGACGCCGGCATCAGGTCCGGGCTGAGCAGCAGCATGAACGGGACGAAGAAGTTCCCCCACATCATCACGAACGAGAAGACGGTCACCACCGCCACGCCCGGCCCCATCAACGGCAGCACGATCCGCGCCAGCGACTGCAGGGACGACGCCCCGTCCGTCCAGGCCGCCTCCTCCAGCTCCTTCGGCACACCGTCCATGAAGTTCTTCATCAGCCAGATGGCGAACGGCAGTTGGGAGGCGGCGAAGAAGAAGATCGTGCCGTGCACGGTGTCGATCAGGTTCACCTGCACGAACAGCGCGTACACCGGCACCATGATCGCGGTGATCGGCAGGCTCGTCGCGAACAGGATCGTCAGCAGGAACGGCCGGTTGAGCCGGGAGCTGAACCGGGAGAGCGGATAGGCCGCCAGCGCGGCGCACACCACGGTGAGCGCGGTCCCGCCGCCGCACAGGACCAGGCTGTTCAGCAGCGGTGTGAAGGTGATCTCCTCGGTGAGGATCGCGTCGAAGTGGTCCAGGGTGAGCCCGTCGGGGGCCTTCACCCGCAGACCGGCGTGCGGGTCCAGCGCGGACAGCACCACCCAGGCCAGCGGCAGGACGAACGCGGCGGCGACGGCCAGGAGCCCGGCGTCGGCCGCGAGGCGCCGGACGGTGCGGCGCGAGGAGAGTCGCATGGCGGGTCAGACCTCCGTCCGCAGCAGCCGCAGATAGACGAGCGAGAACAGCGAGCCGACCAGCAGGAGCAGCAGCGCGACGGCCGTGCCGTAGCCGATCAGGCTGTTCTGGAAGGCCTGTTCGTACATGAACAGCGGCAGCGTCTGGCTCTTCCCGCCGGGACCGCCCCGCGTCATCACCCAGATCAGCCCGAACACCGACAGCGTCTGCAGCGTGTTGAGCATCAGGTTGGTGCCGATGGAGCGCCGGATCATCGGCAGCGTGATGTGCCACATGCGGCGCCAGCCGCCGGCGCCGTCGACCTCGGCCGCCTCGGTGACCTCCTGCGGGATCTCGTTCAGCGCGGCCGAGTACACCAGCATCGAGAACGCCGTCCCGCGCCACACGTTGGCGAAGGACACCGCGAGGATCGGCAGCGTGAACAGCCAGTTCTGCGACGGCAGGTGCAGCCAGTCCAGCACCGCGTTGAGCGTCCCCTCGCGGCGGAAGAACGCGTACAGCAGGAACCCGGCGACGACCTCCGGCAGCACCCACGCGGTGACCACGATGCCGCCGGTGAGCGTGCGCACCGGCTTCGACGCCCGCCGCATCAGCGCGGCCAGCGCCAGCCCCAGCGTGTTCTGCCCGACCAGTGACGACAGCACGGTGAACACCAGCGTCAGCCACACGGCGTTGAGGAACGCCTCGTCCCCGAACGCCCGCCGGAAGTTCTCCAGGCCGACGAACGACTCCTCGGCCTGACCGGTCAGTTGGAGGTCGGTGAACGCGATGAGGACGCAGTACGCGATCGGCCCCGCCAGGAACAGCAGCAGCAGGGCCAGCGCGGGCGTCAGCGGCAGGAAGCGGGGGAGGATGCGGCGCATCCCGTCGCTCACTTCCCGGTGACCTGGTTGTCGGTGGCGTCCTTCAGGGCGTCGTCGTAGCCGCGCGCGGCCTCCTCGACCGACAGGTCGCCCGTGGTCACGCCCTCCATCGCCTCCTGGATGGCCGTGGAGACCTTCGGGTACGCCGGGTACGCGGGCCGGTAGTGAGTGTGCTCCACCAGGTCGGTGAAGAACCGGATGCCGGGCTGTGCCTCGGCGTACGCCGGGTCGTCGGCCACGTCCTGACGGACCGCGATGCCGGAGTTGGCGACGTACCACTTCTGCGCGTTGGCCCTGGTCTGCAGGGTCTTGATGAACTCGAAGGCCAGGTCCGGGTTGGCCGCCTTGGCGGGGATGGACCAGGTCCAGCCGCCGGACATGCTCACCCGGCCCGGTGCCTGACCGTGCTGCGTGGGCATCGCCGCGAACCCCAGCTCCTCGGACCACTCGGGCCATTCGTGCCCGCTGCCCTCCAGCCAGTCCTGCGGCAGCCAGGAGCCGTCCAGCGCGATGCCGAGCCTGCCCTGCGGCAGCCACTCGCCGCGCACCCGGGTGCCGACGTTGGGGTCCAGGGCGTCGGAGACGTCCGGGCCGAGCTTCTCCCGGTAGACGGTCTCCACGAAGGCCAGGGAGTCCCGGAAGCCCTTCCCCGCGGTGATCCACTTCTTGGCGGCCCTGTCGTACAGCGGGTCCGAGCCGCCGTCGCCGGTGCCGTAGAGGAGCATCTCGAAAGTCTGCATGGTGGCGGCCTCACCGACCGGTTTGCCGGTGTAGACGTTCAGCGGGATGACGTCCGGCACCTCCTTCTTGATGGTGCGGGCCGCCTCCAGGACGTCGTCCCAGGTCCGCGGCTGCCAGTCGGCGGGCAGCCCGGCCTCGGCGAAGACGTCCTTGCTGAACCACAGTCCGCGCGTGTCGGTGCCGTCCGGCACGCCGTACGTCTTCCCGTCCTCCCCGCGGGCGGCGGCCTTGGCGGTGTCGATGAACCGGTCCCAGTCCTTCCACTTCGCCAGATACGGGTCGAGCGGCTTCAAGTACCCACTGGTGATGTCGGAGTTGATGAGGAAGGTGTCCTCGTAGACCAGGTCGGGCGCGGTCCTGGGGGAGCGGAGCATCTGCTGGAGCTTGGTGTAGTACTCGGCGTCCGGCGCCTTGATGGGGACGAGCTCCACCTTCTTGCCGGGGTTCGCCTTCTCGAACTGCTCCTTGATGTCCGCCAGATAGGTGTCCATCACCTTGACGGAGTTGTCCGTGGACTGCTTGAAGGACACCTTCAGCGTGTCCGGATCGGCGCCGGACCCGCCTTGGCAGGCGGTCAGCACCAGCGGGGTGACGGCGGCGAGGGCGACGAACGCGGTGAGACGGGCGCTCGAGCGGGAGCGGGCGGCGGTGGGGCGCACGGGCACGACCTCCTACGGGCACACGACGCTGTGGCCTGGACGGCTGCGTGGTGAACGTAAGAGGTCTGGTCCAGTCGGGTCAATGCGTGTGCGCCGGATTGCGTCCGGTGCCCGGTGAAGGCTTCGTGCGCCTCAACTCCCGGTCACCCACCGGTACTGCAGCTCCGGCCGCCCCACCGTGCCGTACTGCGGGCGCCGGGCCGCGCGCCCCGCCTCCACCAGGTGCTCCAGATAACGGCGGGCGGTGATGCGGGAGATGCCCACCGCCTCCGCGACGCCCGCGGCCGTCAGTCCCTCGCCGGCGTCCCGCAGCGCCACGGTCACCCGCTCCAGCGTCGGCGCGCTCAGTCCCTTGGGCAGGGCGGCCGGACCGGGTGCGCGCAGCGCGGCCAGCGCCCGGTCCACCTCGTCCTGCCCGCTGGCCTCGCCCACCGCCGCGTGGAACTCGGCGTACCGCACCAGACGGTCCCGCAGCGTCGCGAACGTGAACGGCTTCAGCACGTACTGCACGACCCCGAGCGACACCCCCTCGCGCACCACCGCGAGGTCCCGGGCCGAGGTCACCGCGATCACGTCCGCATGGTGTCCGGCCGCCCGCAGCGAGCGGGCCAGCTGCAGCCCGTGCACATCGGGCAGGTGCAGATCGAGGAGCAGCAGATCGACGGGCGTGCGGTCCAGCGCCCGCCGCGCCTCCGCACCGGAGTGCGCCTTGCCGACGGCGACGAACCCCGGCACCCGGCCGACGTACAGCACATGCGCGTCGGCGGCCACCGGGTCGTCCTCGACCACCAGCACCCTGATGGGCTGCCCGCTCATACGGCGCCTCCCGGGCCCTGCGCGACGGCGGCCTCCCTCAGCGGCAGCCGCACCTCGAACACCGCGCCGCCCTCCTCCCCGGAGGACACCGACAGCGCCCCGCCGTGCCGCGCCACCGCCTGCCGCACGAGGGCCAGGCCCAGGCCCCGCCCGCCGGGCCCGGACGGCTTGGTCGTGAAGCCGCGCCGGAAGACCGCCTCCGTGTGCTCCGGGTCCACCCCGGGACCGGTGTCGGACACCCGCAGGACCAGCTCCGAGCCGTCCTCGGTCAGCGCCGTCACCGTCACCCGCGGGTGCAGCCCGCCCTGCGCCGCGTCCACGGCGTTGTCGATCAGGTTGCCGAGGATGGTGACCAGGTCCCGGGCGGGCAGGGTGTCCGGGAGCAGACCGTCGTCCAGCCGGCTGTCGGACGACACCACCAGCTCCACGCCCCGCTCGTTGGCCTGCGCCGTCTTGCCCAGCAGCAGCGCCGCCAGCACCGGCTCGCTCACCGCCGCCACCACCTGGTCGGTGAGGGCCTGCGCCAGTTCCAGTTCGGCGGTCGCGAAGTCCACCGCCTCCTCGGCCCGGCCCAGCTCGATCAGCGAGACCACGGTGTGCAGCCGGTTCGCCGCCTCGTGCGCCTGGGAGCGCAGCGCCTGGGTGAAGCCCCGCTCCGAGTCCAGTTCGCCCATCAGCGACTGCAGCTCGGTGACGTCCCGCAGCGTCACCACCGAGCCGCGCTGCTGGCCGCCGGTGACCGGCGAGGTGTTCACCACCAGCACCCGGTCCGCGGTCAGGTGCACCTCGTCCACCCGGGGCTCCGAGGCGAGCAGCGCGCCCGTCAGCGGCGCCGGAAGACCCAGCTCCGCGACCGATCTGCCCACCACGTCCTCCTCCTGCGCCACACCCAGCAGCTCCCGGCCGCCGTCGTTGATCAGCGCCACCCTGTACTGCCCGTCCAGCATCAGCAGCCCCTCGCGCACGGCGTGCAGCGCGGCCTGATGGTAGTCGTGCATGTGACTGAGCTCGGTCGCGTTCATGCCGTGGGTGTGCCGGCGCAGCCGGGCGTTGACGACGTACGTGCCGATCGCGCCGAGTCCGAGCGCGCCGACCGCGACCAGGATCAGGGCGGTCAGCTGTTCCTGGGCGCGCTCGCTGATCTCCTCGACCTTTATGCCCGCGCTGACCAGGCCGACGATCCGCTCGCCGTCCCGGACCGGGGTGACGGCGCGGACCGACGGGCCGAGGGTACCGGTGTAGGTCTCGGTGAAGGTGCCGCCGCGCAGCGCCGGGGCCGTGTGGCCCTGGAAGACCAGGCCGATCTGCTCGGGATCGGGGTGGGTCCAGCGGATGCCCCGCGGATCCATGATCGTGACGAAGTCGATGTCGGTGTCGCGCACCACCGCCAGCGCGTACGGCTGGAGCCGGGCGGAGGGGTCGGAGGTGCGGATCGCCTCCCGTACGGAGGGGGAGTCGGCGACCGTGCGGGCCACGGAGGTGGCCTGGCGGACCGCCGCCTGCTCGGCCTGGCTGCGGTCGCTGACGTAGGTGAACAGCGCGTACCCGGCCACCACGACCGCGAGGAGCACGGCCTGGATGGCGAAGAGCTGGCCCGCGAGACTGCGGGGCCGGGGGACGGGGATGCGCATGCCGCCAGTCTGCCTCCCGGCCCCACGGTGAACTAAATGAACGGAAGGGTGACCGCGCTCACAAGGCACGACATAGTCACGGCATTCCCCGAACACCCATCCCCCGGACGTGAGCCGCACGCCGGTGATGCCGACGACGTCGTCAAGGAGGGCCGCCGTGACCAGCACATCCGCTACGGCACCTGCCGAACCCAAGGCCAAGCGGGACCGCACGCACTATCTCTACATCGCGGTGATCATCGCGGTCGCCCTCGGTATCGCCGTCGGTCTGATCGCCCCCGACTTCGCGGTCGAGCTGAAGCCGATCGGCACCGGGTTCGTCAACCTGATCAAGATGATGATCTCGCCGATCATCTTCTGCACCATCGTGCTGGGCATCGGCTCCGTGCGGAAGGCCGCCAAGGTCGGCGCGGTCGGCGGCATCGCGCTGGGCTACTTCATGGTGATGTCGGTCGTCGCGCTGGGCATCGGCCTGGTCGTCGGCAACATCCTGGACCCGGGCACCGGCCTCGCGATCACGGACACGGTCAAGGAGACCGGACACGCCCAGATCGACACGGAGGCGAAGAGCACCACCGAGTTCCTGCTCGGCGTCATCCCCACCACGATCGTGTCCGCCTTCACCCAGGGCGAGGTCCTGCAGACCCTGCTGATCGCCCTGCTGTGCGGCTTCGCGCTGCAGGCCATGGGCAGCGCCGGCCAGCCGATCCTGCGCGGCATCGAGCACATCCAGCGCCTGGTCTTCCGGGTCCTGGCCATGATCATGTGGGCCGCCCCGGTCGGTGCCTTCGGCGCCATGGCCGCGGTCACCGGCTCCGCCGGCCTGGACGCGCTGAAGAGCCTCGCGGTGCTGATGCTCGGCTTCTACGTCACCTGCGTGCTGTTCATCTTCGTGGTGCTCGGCGCGATGCTGCGGATCGTCGCCGGCCTGAACATCTGGACCCTGTTCCGGTACCTCGGCCGTGAGTTCCTGCTGATCCTGTCCACCTCCTCCTCCGAGTCGGCGCTGCCGCGCCTCATCGCGAAGATGGAGCACCTGGGCGTCAGCAAGCCGGTGGTCGGCATCACCGTCCCGACCGGCTACTCGTTCAACCTCGACGGCACCATGATCTACATGACCATGGCCTCGCTGTTCATCGCCGACGCCATGGGCACGCCGATGTCGATCGGCGAGCAGATCCCGCTGCTGCTGTTCCTGCTGGTCGCCTCGAAGGGCGCCGCCGGTGTCACCGGCGCCGGTCTGGCGACCCTGGCCGGCGGTCTGCAGTCGCACAAGCCGGCCCTGGTGGACGGCATCGGCCTCATCGTCGGCATCGACCGCTTCATGAGCGAGGCGCGCGCCCTGACCAACTTCGCGGGCAACGCGGTCGCCACCGTGCTGGTCGGCACCTGGACCAAGGAGATCGACAAGGAGCGGGTCGCCGAGGTCCTCGCCGGCCGGGCGCCCTTCGACGAGAAGACGCTGCTGGACGACCACGGCACCGCCGGTTCCGACGACTCCCGCGCCGAGCCGGCCGAACCCGGCGGCGAGAAGGAGCTCGCCAAGGCCTGACCGGCCGACACGCCTCCACGACCCCGGGCGGCTGGGTGTTCCCCCGTCGCACAGCCGCCCGGCCTCCGGGGGCCCCGCTGCCCTTGCCGGGGTCCCCGCACCGCCGAGCGGCCAGGCTCTCCCCCGTGAGCCCGGCCGCTCGGTCTTTTCCGTCCCGTCGTCTCCGCCCTTGCCCTGACGCCGACGTCAAGGCTTACGTTCGGCGGTATGCGAATCGGCGAGCTGGCCGCACGCGCCGGGACCACCACGCGGACGCTGCGGTACTACGAGGCGCGCGGGCTGCTGCCCGCGCGGCGCACGGACAACGGGTACCGGACGTACGACGAGAGCGATCTGCGGCTGCTGCGGCAGATCCGCACGCTGCAGGACTTCGGGTTCGACCTGGAGGAGACCCGGCCCTTCGTGGAGTGCCTGCGGGCCGGCCATCCCGAGGGCGACGCGTGTCCCGCCTCGCTCCAGGTGTACCGGCGCAAGCTGGCCGAGCTCGACGCGTTGATCGGCGAGCTGACGGCGGTCCGGGCGCAGGTGGGGGCGCAGCTGGCGCGGGCGGAGTCGGCGCGGGAGGCGCTGGCGGCCGGGGCGGCGGTTCCGGGAGGTCCGGAACCGGTGTGCGAAATGGGAGGGCGGCAGGGATGAGCAGGGCACGGGGTGTGGCCGAGGTGACCGACGCGGACTTCGCGGCGGAGGTGATGGGGGCGGAACTGCCGGTGCTGGTGGAGTTCACCGCCGACTGGTGCCCGCCGTGCCGGCAGATGGCGCCGGTGCTGAGCGCGCTGGCCGCCGAGGAGGCCGGCCGGCTGAAGGTGGTCCAGCTGAACGTGGACGCCAATCCGGACACGACCCACGCGTACAAGGTGCTGTCGATGCCGACCTTCATGGTGTTCCGCGACGGTGAGCCGCTGCGGTCCATGGTGGGCGCAAGGCCCAAGCGGCGGCTGCTGGAGGAGCTGGCGGACGTTCTCTGACCTGCGACGCGGCCGCGAAACGGCACGAGAAAACCCCCGGGCAATTGCGTCCGGGGGTTTTCTCTGCGTATATTCATTGATTCGCGACTTCACGAGAAAAGAAGTCGCGTGGAAGCTCAATGAGCACAGTATATCCGGGCGGGAGTGGAATTGTCAAACAGCGAATTTCCGGACGATGAATTGCGCCGGGAACAGGAATTCATCGACGGACTGTACGCACGCGTGGACGTCCTGCGCGGCGACGCCGAGGTCTCCGTCACGGACGCGCTCGCCCAGGGCGACACCCCCATGCAGGCGCGACTGGAGCGGGACATCCTCGTCGCCGAACGCTCCGGGCTGCTCGCCGCGCTGAACGCGGTGGACGGCTCCCTCTGCTTCGGCCGCATCGACCTCGCCTCCGGCGACACCCACCACATCGGCCGCATCGGCCTGCGCGCCGACGACGCCGACCGCACCCCGGTCCTCATCGACTGGCGCGCCGACGTCGCCCGCCCCTTCTACCTGGCCACCGGCCTCACCCCGATGGGCCTCAGGCGCCGCCGGCACATCTCCACCGAGGGCCGCCGGGTCACCGCCCTGCACGACGAGATCCTCGACCTCGGCGACGAGACCCGCACCGGCCACGAGGACCCCACCGGCGACGCCGTGCTGCTCGCCGCCCTCAACTCCGCGCGCACCGGCCGCATGGGCGACATCGTGCGCACCATCCAGGCCGACCAGGACCGCATCATCCGCGCCCCGCACCGCGGCGTCCTCGTCGTCGAGGGCGGCCCCGGCACCGGCAAGACCGCCGTCGCCCTGCACCGCGCCGCCTACCTCCTCTACGAGCACCGCGAACTCCTCGCCCGCCGCGCCGTCCTCATCGTCGGCCCCAACCCGGCGTTCCTCGGCTACATCGGCGAGGTACTGCCCAGCCTCGGCGAGACCGGGGTGCTGCTGGCGACCGTCGGCGAGCTGTTCCCCGGCGTGCGGACCACCCGGACCGACACCCCGGAGGCCGCCGCCGTCAAGGGCCGCGCGGAGATGGCCGACGTCCTCGCCGAGGTCGTACGCGACCGGCAGGCGCTGCCCGACCCGGTGATCACGATCGAGCACGACCGCGAGATCCTCATGCTGGACGACGGCCTGGTGACGGTCGCCCGCGAACGCACCCGCGCCGCCAAGCTGCCGCACAACGCGGCCCGGGAGCACTTCGAGGGCCACATCCTCAACGCGCTCACCGACATGGTCGCCGAACGCATCGGCACCGACCCCTACGACGGCTCCAACCTCCTCGACCCGAGCGACATCACCCAGATCCGCGACGAACTCGCCGAGAACCCCGAGGTCTGGTCCGCCATCGACCGGCTGTGGCCCCGGCTCACCCCGCAGCGCCTGGTCGCCGACTTCCTCGCCGCACCCGAGGGCTACCTGTCCGACGAGGACGCCGCCGCGGTCCGCCGCCCGGTCACCCGGCACTGGACGGTCGCCGACGTGCCCCTGCTGGACGAGGCCGCCGAACTCCTCGGCGAGGACGACCGGCTCGCCCGCGAGCGGGCGGAACGCGAGCGGCAGACGCAGATCGCGTACGCGCAGGGCGTGCTGGACGTCTCCTACGCCTCCCGGACCTTCGAGTTCGAGGACAAGGAGGACGACGACCCCGAGTCCTCCGAGGTGCTGTCCGCGCACGACATCATCGACGCCGAACGCTTCGCCGAGCGGCACGAGGAGGAGGACCACCGCAGCGCCGCCGAACGGGCCGCCGCCGACCGCACCTGGGCGTTCGGGCACATCATCGTCGACGAGGCGCAGGAGCTGTCCCCGATGGCCTGGCGGCTGCTGATGCGCCGCAGCCCCACCCGCTCGATGACCCTGGTCGGCGACCCGGCCCAGACGTCCGAGGCGGGTGGTGTCGGCGCCTGGGCGGACATCCTCGGCCCGTACGTGGAGGACCGCTGGGAGCACACCCGGCTCGGCGTCAACTACCGCACCCCGGCCGAGATCATGGACGTCGCCGCCGCCGTGGTCCGCGCCGAGCACCCGGACTTCGAGCCGCCCGGCTCGGTCCGCTCCACGGGCGTGCGCCCCTGGGCCCGCGCCACCGACGACCTGCCCGGCGCCGTCGCCGAGGCCGTCGCGGAACTCACCCCGGCGGAAGGCCGCCTCGCCGTCATCGCCCCGCGCGAGACGCACCGCGCCCTGGCCGCCCGCCTCGACGGCGTGACGGCGGGCGCGGAACCCGACCTGACGCACGACGTGGTCCTGCTCGACCCGCGCCAGGCCAAGGGGCTGGAGTTCGACTCGGTCCTCGTCGTCGAGCCGGGCCGCTACGGCACCAGCGACCTGTACGTGGCGCTCACCCGCGCCACGCAGCGGCTCGGCGTGCTGCACACCGGGCCGCTGCCGCGGGCACTGGCCGACGCGCTCGCCTAGGGTCTGCCGTCCGGATCGTCCCGGTGCCGCAGGGCGGCCGGTGGGCACCGCGCCTCACGGCCGGGCCGGTCCGAACGACGGCCCCGGCGCGTCCCCGCGGTCAGGCGGGGCGCAGCCACACCGTCGCCAGGGGCGGCAGGGTCAGCCGGATGCTCGCCGGCAGGCCGTGCCGTCCCTGCGGCTCCGGCTTGACCGGGTCCGGGTGGGTGACGCCGCTGCCGCCGTACCGGCCGGCGTCGGTGTTCACCACCTCGTGCCAGGCTGGCACGTCGTCGGGAACGCCGATCCGGTAGTCGTGCCGGACGACCGGCGCGAAGTGGCACACCGCGAGCAGCGGGGAGCCGTCGCCGTCGTACCGCAGGAAGGCGAGCACGTTGTCCTCGGCCGCATCCCCGGTCACCCACCGGAAGCCGTCCGGCTCGGTGTCCCGCTGCCACAACGCCGCAGTGTTCCCGTAGACGGTGTTGAGGTCGCGCACCAGGTCGCGCACCCCGCGGTGGTCGGCCTCGGCCCCGTAGTGCGGGTCCAGCAGCCACCAGTCCGGGCCGTGCGCCTCGGACCACTCCGCTCCCTGCGCGAACTCCTGCCCCATGAACAGCAGTTGCTTGCCCGGGTGGGCCCACATGAAGCCGAGGTAGGCGCGCAGGTCGGCCCGCTGCTGCCACCAGTCGCCGGGCATCTTCGACACCAGGGACCGCTTGCCGTGCACCACCTCGTCGTGGGAGATCGGCAGTACGTAGTTCTCGCTGTACGCGTACACCATCGAGAAGGTCATCTCGCCGTGGTGGTACCGGCGGTGGACCGGCTCGTGGCTCATGTACTGCAACGAGTCGTGCATCCAGCCCATGTTCCACTTCAGCCCGAACCCGAGGCCGCCGAAGCCGCTCGGGCCCTTGTGGTGGGTGGCCCGGGTGACGCCGTCCCAGGCGGTGGACTCCTCCGCGATCGTCACCACGCCCGGCACCCTGCGGTACACGGTGGCGTTCATCTCCTGGAGGAACGCCACCGCGTCCAGGTTCTCCCGGCCGCCGTGCTCGTTCGGCGTCCACTGGCCCGGCTCGCGCGAGTAGTCGAGGTAGAGCATCGAGGCGACGGCGTCCACCCGCAGCCCGTCGATGTGGAACTCCTCGCACCAGTAGAGGGCGTTCGCCACCAGGAAGTTGCGCACCTCGCGCCGCCCGAAGTCGAACTCCAGGGTGCCCCAGTCGGGGTGGGCGGCCCGCAGCGGGTCCTCGTGCTCGTACAGCGGCCGGCCGTCGAACTCGGCCAGCGCCCACTCGTCGCGCGGGAAGTGCGCCGGCACCCAGTCCATGATCACGCCGATGCCGGCCCGGTGCAGCGCGTCCACCAGGTACCGGAAGTCGTCGGGGCTGCCGAGCCGGGCCGTCGGCGCGTAGAAGCCGGTGACCTGGTAGCCCCAGGAGCCACCGAAGGGATGCTCGGCGACCGGCATCAGCTCCACGTGCGTGAAGCCGAGGTCCTTGACGTACGCGGGGAGCTGCTCGGCCAGCTGGCGGTACGTCAGTCCGGGGCGCCAGGAGGCCAGGTGCACCTCGTACACGGAGAGCGGCGCCTTGTGCGCCGGCACCTCGGCGCGGCGCTCCAGCCACTCGGCGTCGCCCCACTCGTAGGCGGAGGAGGTGATGACGGACGAGGTGGCCGGGGGCACCTCGGTGCGGCGGGCCAGCGGGTCGGCGCGCAGCGTCTTCGAACCGTCCGGCCGGGTGATCTCGAACTTGTACAGCTCGCCCTCGCCGACGCCCGGCACGAACAGCTCCCAGACGCCCGTCGAGCCCAGCGACCGCATGGGGAAACCGGTGCCGTCCCAGAAGTTGAAGGTGCCGGCCACCCGCACACCGCGCGCGTTCGGCGCCCACACCGAGAACCGGGTGCCGGTGACGCCCTGGTGGGTCATCGGATGCGCGCCCAGCACGGTCCACAGCTCCTCGTGCCGGCCCTCGCCGATCAGATGCAGGTCCAGCTCGCCGAGAGTGGGCAGGAACCGGTAGGCGTCCTCGGTCTCCAGCACCGTCCCCTCGTACGTCACGAGCAGCCGGTACGCCGGGACCTCGCGCAGCGGCAGCAGGCCGGAGAAGAAGCCGTCCCCGTCGTCGTGCAGCTCGACGGTGAGGCCGCCGGAGACGACGCCCACCGCCAGGGCGTACGGCTTGAACACCCGGAAGACGACACCGCCGGGCACCGGGTGCGCGCCGAGCACGGAGTGCGGGGCGTGGTGCGTGCCGTCCCGCAGCCGCTCCCGGTCGGCGGAGGCCACGGCGGGGGACACGGCGATCTCGTTCTCGGGCGGCACGGACTGCGTGGCGGCGGCGTCCGGCACCATCCCGGAGGCCCCGGAGGCCCCGGAGGTCCGTCCGGCCGCACCCTGCGCCGCCGCGCTCTGCTTCGCGGGCCCCTCGACCGCCGCCGTCCTCCCGGGCGCGCTCGTCTTCGCCGCCGTCCTCCCGGCAGCCGTCTTCTTCGCCACTGTCTTCTTCGCCGCCGTCTTCTTCGCCGCGGCCTTCTTGGCGACCGCCTTCCTGGCCGCGGCCTTCTCCGGTGGCGCCGCGTTCTCGGAGGGCGCGGCCGTCTTCCTCGCCGCCGGTTTCCCGGCGGCGGGCCGCGCCGCCGCGCCGGCCTTCTGCGCGGCCGACTGTGGCGTGGCCGCCTTCTTCCGGGCGGGTGCCGGCGGCTCGGCGCGCCGCTGCTCGGCCGGCTGCTCCGGGAACGGACCGCTGGACTCGGGGCGGGGGGTCACGGGCGAAGCCTCCTGGGCGAACGTCGGACGGTCACGTCGGTTCGGGCGCGGCCAGCCGCTGCACGGCCGCCATCGGAACGGGGAGCCAGTCGGGGCGGTGCCGGGCCTCGTAGACCACCTCGTAGACCGCCTTGTCGGTCTCGTAGGCGCGCAGCAGCACCGGGTCGGTGCGCGGGTCCCGGCCTGCGGCCTCCGCGTACCCGGAGCAGTACGCCGCCCGGCAGTGCCCCGCCCACTCCGGCTGCGGCGGGTCCACCGAACGCGCCGCGTAGTCGAAGGACCGCAGCATGCCGGCGACGTCCCGCACGGCCGGCTGCGGCATCCGGCGTTCGGCGAGCGGCCGGGCCGGCTCGCCCTCGAAGTCGATCAGCGACCACTCACCGGCAGGCGACCGCAGGCACTGCCCGAGGTGCAGGTCACCGTGGATCCGCTGGGCGGTCCAGGTGCCGCCCTCGGCGGCCAGGTCGTCCAGCGCCGTGTACGCCGAGCGCAGCCCGTCGGCGTACGGCCGCAGCGCGGGCACCGCGTGCACGGCCGCCTCCAGCCGCTCGGTCATGCCGTCCACCATCAGCCGCAGCTGGGAGTGGCCGAGCGAGACCGTCGGCAGCGCGCGGGCCAGCGCGGTGTGCACCTCGGCGGTGGCCCGGCCGAGCAAGCGCGCCTCGGCGACGAAGTCCTCGCCCTTGGCCAGCTCCCGCAGCGCCAGCTCCCAGCCGTCCGTCGCGCCCTGCACGTACGGCTGGAGGACCCCGAGGACGTACGGCTCGGCGGCGGGCGGCGGACCGGGAGCCGGGTCGGTGTCCGCGACCAGCCAGCCCGTGGGCGGCGGCACCCGGGTGCAGCCCTCGCGGGCCAGGGCCAGCGGCAGCTCCAGGTCGGGATTGATGCCGGGCACGACCCTGCGCAACAGCTTCAGGATGAACGTATCTCCGTAGACGACCGACGAGTTCGACTGCTCGGCCGTCACCAGGCGCGGCACCAGCCCGGAGCGGATCTCCTGGCGCGGGTCCCGCTCGAAGCGAAGCCCGCCGATCCGCGCCCGGGTGCGCAGGGCCTCCAGGAGCAGTTCGGCGGGCCGGGTGTCGTGCAGGGCCTCGTAGACCGTCCGTCCGGCCAGCGGGCCCCGTGTGACATGACCGATGAGCGCGGGCGCGAGCCGGGGCGGCAGCGCCTCGCGCACGCCTATCAGCAGCTGGTAGCAGTCGCCGGGCCGCTCCTGGCCGCCGTGGCCCGGCAGCAGCGGCTGATGGGCGCGCACCAGCAGGTGGTACAGGCCCAGCTTGGCCGTGGGCGGCAGCAGCTCGGTGGCCGAGACCAGCGCGAACCCGGTGACCGGGCGGCCCTTGCCCGCGAACCAGCGCTGCCGCGGCAGCCATTCCCGCAGCAGTGGATCCAGTGACGCAAGGAGGCCGGGCGGGAGTGTGACGGTGCGGGTGACGGCTTCCGACATGGCGTCGCGTCCTTTCCCCTCGTCGGCTCGCCGCAGGGGGCGCCGCCGGTGGGCGGGGTGTTACTGATGCGTGCCCCGGGCGGAGCGGGAGAAACCGCCCCGCCCCGGGTTCTACGCGGCGTCCCTGCGGAGCCGGAACCAGTAGAAACCGTGGCCCCCGAGGGTCAGCAGATACGGCAGATCGCCGACGGCCGGGAAGCGCACCCCGCCGAACAGCTCCACCGGATGCCGGCCCCCGAAGGCACTCAGATCCAGCTCGGTGGGTTGTGCGAAGCGTGAGAAGTTGTTGACGCAGAGCACGAGGTCGTCCTCGTATTCGCGGAGGAAGGCGAGGACGGCGGGGTTGGAGGAGGGCAGTTCGGTGTAGGTGCCGAGTCCGAAGGCGGGGTTCTGCTTGCGGATCTCGATCATGCGGCGGGTCCAGTGGAGCAGGGAGGAGGGTGAGGCCATGGAGGCCTCGACGTTGGTGACCTGGTAGCCGTAGACGGGGTCCATGATCGTGGGCAGGAAGAGGCGGCCGGGGTCGGAGGAGGAGAAGCCGGCGTTGCGGTCGGGTGTCCACTGCATGGGGGTGCGGACGGCGTCGCGGTCGCCGAGCCAGATGTTGTCGCCCATGCCGATCTCGTCGCCGTAGTAGATGATCGGCGAGCCGGGCAGGGAGAGCAGCAGGGCGGTGAAGAGTTCGATCTGGTTGCGGTCGTTGTCCAGGAGCGGGGCGAGGCGGCGGCGGATGCCGATGTTGGCGCGCATGCGGGGGTCCTTGGCGTACTCGGCCCACATGTAGTCGCGTTCCTCGTCGGTGACCATCTCCAGGGTCAGCTCGTCGTGGTTGCGCAGGAAGATGCCCCATTGGCAGCCGGAGGGGATGGCGGGGGTCTTGGCGAGGATTTCGGAGACCGGGTAGCGGGACTCGCGGCGGACGGCCATGAAGATGCGGGGCATGACGGGGAAGTGGAAGGCCATGTGGCATTCGTCGCCGCCGGCGCGGTAGTCGCCGAAGTAGTCGACGACGTCCTCGGGCCACTGGTTGGCCTCGGCGAGCAGCACGGTGTCCGGGTACTGGGTGTCGATCTCCTTGCGGACCCGCTTCAGGAAGGCGTGCGTCGCCGGCAGGTTCTCGCAGTTGGTGCCCTCGGCC
>NZ_VCNP01000022.1 GCF_006782915.1 Streptomyces calvus | reverse complement strand
CGAGCCAGATGTTGTCGCCCATGCCGATCTCGTCGCCGTAGTAGATGATCGGCGAGCCGGGCAGGGAGAGCAGCAGGGCGGTGAAGAGTTCGATCTGGTTGCGGTCGTTGTCCAGGAGCGGGGCGAGGCGGCGGCGGATGCCGATGTTGGCGCGCATGCGGGGGTCCTTGGCGTACTCGGCCCACATGTAGTCGCGTTCCTCGTCGGTGACCATCTCCAGGGTCAGCTCGTCGTGGTTGCGCAGGAAGATGCCCCATTGGCAGCCGGAGGGGATGGCGGGGGTCTTGGCGAGGATTTCGGAGACCGGGTAGCGGGACTCGCGGCGGACGGCCATGAAGATGCGGGGCATGACGGGGAAGTGGAAGGCCATGTGGCATTCGTCGCCGCCGGCGCGGTAGTCGCCGAAGTAGTCGACGACGTCCTCGGGCCACTGGTTGGCCTCGGCGAGCAGCACGGTGTCCGGGTACTGGGTGTCGATCTCCTTGCGGACCCGCTTCAGGAAGGCGTGCGTCGCCGGCAGGTTCTCGCAGTTGGTGCCCTCGGCCTGGTACAGGTACGGCACCGCGTCCAGCCGGAACCCGTCGATCCCGAGGTCCAGCCAGAACTTCAGCGCGGAGATCATCTCCTCCTGCACCGCCGGGTTCTCGTAGTTCAGGTCCGGCTGGTGCGAGAAGAAGCGGTGCCAGTAGTACTGCTTGCGCACCGGGTCGTACGTCCAGTTCGACGCCTCGGTGTCGACGAAGATGATGCGGGCGTCCTGGAACTGCTTGTCGTCGTCGGCCCAGACGTAGTAGTCGCCGTACGGTCCGTCGGGATCCCGCCTCGACTCCTGGAACCACGGGTGCTGGTCGCTGGTGTGGTTCATGACGAAGTCGATGATCACGCGCATGCCGCGCTGGTGCGCCGCGTCGACGAACTCGACGAAGTCGGCGAGGTCGCCGAAGTCGGGCAGGACGGCGGTGTAGTCGGAGACGTCGTAACCGCCGTCGCGCAGGGGCGACTTGAAGAAGGGCGGCAGCCACAGGCAGTCGACGCCGAGCCATTGCAGGTAGTCGAGTTTCGCGGTCAGGCCCTTGAGGTCGCCGATGCCGTCGCCGTTGCTGTCCTGGAAGGAGCGGACGAGCACCTCGTAGAAGACGGCGCGTTTGAACCGCTCCGGGTCCCGGTCCTTGGCGGGCGTGTCCTCGAAGGTGTCCGGGACGGGTTCGTTGACGATCATGTTGTGGGTGACCCTCCGATCGACGGGCTGGACGGTCGCAGGACACGGAAGACGTGTGCGGGCGCGATGCCCGGTTCGAGGCGCACGTAGTTGGCCCTGCCCCATTGATAGGTCTCGCCGGTGAGCTCGTCGCGCACCGGTACCGACTCGTGCCAGTCCAGGCCGAGTTGCGGCATGTCCAACGAGACCGTGGCCTCCTGGGTGTGGTGCGGGTCGAGGTTGGCCACGACCAGAACCGTGTTCGAACCCTGCCGCTTGGAGTACGCGATGACCGCGTCCTGGTCGGCGTCGTGGAAGTGGAGGTCGCGCAGCTGCCGCAGGGCCGGGTTCTCCCGGCGGATGGTGTTGAGGCGGGTGACGAGGGGCGCGATGGTGCGGCCCTCGCGTGCGGCGGCTTCCCAGTCGCGGGGTTTGAGCTGGTACTTCTCGCTGTCGAGGTACTCCTCGCTGCCCTCGCGCAGCGGAGTGTTCTCGCACAGTTCGTAGCCGCTGTAGATGCCCCAGGTGGGCGAGAGGGTGGCGGCCAGGACGGCGCGGACCTCGAAGGCGGGCCGGCCGCCGTGCGGGAGGTAGGCGTGCAGGATGTCCGGGGTGTTGGCGAAGAAGTTGGGCCGCATGTAGGAGGGGGCGTCGCCGGACAGCTCGGTCAGGTACTCGGTGAGTTCCTGCTTGGTGTTGCGCCAGGTGAAGTAGGTGTAGGACTGCTGGAAGCCGATCTGGGCCAGGGTGTGCATCATCGCGGGGCGGGTGAACGCCTCGGCCAGGAAGATGACGTCGGGATCGACGCGGTTGATCTCGCCGATGGCCCGCTCCCAGAAGACGACCGGTTTGGTGTGCGGGTTGTCCACGCGGAAGATCCGCACCCCGTGGCCCATCCAGAACCGCAGGACGCGCCCGGTCCCGGCGACGAGGCCGTCCATGTCGGCGTCGAAGGCGATCGGATAGATGTCCTGGTGCTTCTTCGGCGGGTTCTCGGCGTGGGCGATGGAGCCGTCGGGGCGGTGGTGGAACCACTCGGGGCGCTTGTGGACCCAGGGATGGTCGGGGGAGCACTGCAGGGCGAAGTCCAGGGCGCCCTCCAGGCCGAGTTCGCCGGCGCGGGCCACGAAGCGGGCGAAGTCCTCCACCGTGCCCAGGTCCGGGTGGACGGCGTCGTGGCCCCCTTCGGGGGAGCCGATGGCCCAGGGCACGCCGACGTCGGGAGGGCCCGCGTTCAGGGGGTTGTTGGGGCCTTTGCGGAAGGTGGTGCCGAGGGGGTGGACGGGCGGGAGGGAGACGACGTCGAAGCCCATCGCGGCGACGGCCGGCAGGCGGCGGGCGGCGGTGTCGAAGGTGCCGGGGGGTTGTTCGGGGGTGCCCTCCGAGCGGGGGGAGAACTCGTACCAGGAGCCGAGCAGGGCCCGTTCGCGTTCCACCAGCAGCGGCAGCGGGGCACTGCTGGGGACCAGTTCCCGCAGCGGATGACGGGCCAGCACCCGGTCCCCCTCCGGCGTCAGCGCCGCCGCCAGCCGGGACGCCGCCGCACGGCTCTCGTCGCGCAGGGCGCCGACGGCCGCGAGCAGCACACCTCTGGACCCCGCGTCCGGGACCTGGGCCGCCGCCCGCTCGTACAGCCGGGCGCCCTCCTCCAGCACCAGCTCCGTGTCCAGCCCGGCCGGCACCTTGATCCGCGCGTGGTGCCGCCAGGTGGACACCGGGTCGCCCCACGCCTCCACGGTGTACGACCACAGCCCGGGCGCGCCCGCGGTGACGGTCGCCCCCCACCGGTCCGTGCCCGGCGCCAGCTCCCGCATCGGCGTGAACGGCCCCGGGCGCCCCTCGGGATCCTTCAGGACGACATTGGCGGCCACCGCGTCGTGCCCCTCCCGGAACACGGTGGCCGAGATCTCGAACGACTCGCCGGTCACGGCCTTGGCCGGGCGGCGGCCCTGCCGGACCATCGGCCGGACGTCGAGGACGGGGATGCGCCCCACGGAGACCGGGGGGCCGGAGGGCTCCCGGCGGCCGGGTTCCGGGGGCGAGGACGAGTGGTGCTTGGCGGGCATGACCGCTCCTGTCCGCGTCAACGTGGGTGGGCGGATGACTGTGGGGAGGTGGGTCCTGCGTGGTGTTCCTGTGGGGTGTACCCGCAGGAGCCTTCCCACACTGTTCGGGTGGGCAATCCGGCACTTTGTTAACTACTCGCGCGTATGTCGACACACAAGACCGGCCCCGTCCGCACGGCGCCGAGCCGGCCCCCGGTGGGCCCGCTCCCACCCGCGCCGGCACCTCGCCGCACCCCTGCCGCCCGGCACCCGCCGGGGACGCGGCTAGGCGCCCGGCACCCGCAGCAGCCGGTTCGGCGAGCCGGGCCCGGGCCCGGTCACCGTGCCGCTCGTCGCGCCCTCGACCAGCGCCTTCGCCACCTGAGCCGGGGTCGCCCGCCGGTGCTCGGCGAGGTACAGCGCCGCCGCGCCCGCCGCGTGCGGCGCCGCCATCGACGTACCCGAGCGGGTGGCCCGGCCGGTGTCGCTCGCGGCGGACGCCGAGGTGATCGACACCCCCGGTGCGAACAGGTCGACGCCGGAACCGATGTTGGAAAAGGCCGGTTTCTTGTCCTGCCGGTCGGTCGCTCCCACCGTGACGGCCTGCCGGACGCCCGCCGGCGAGTACAGTGCGGCCGCCCTTCCTCCGTTGCCCGCGGCGACCGTGTAGGTGACGCCGGACGCGACGGAGGCGCGCACGGCGGCGTTCAGCTGCGCGTTGTGGAAACCGCCCAGGCTCAGATTGGCGACCGCGGGCCCGCGCGCGTTCCGGGTCACCCAGTCGACGCCCGCGATCACCTGGGCCGTGGTGCCCGCGCCCCGGTCGTCCAGGACCCGCACCGAGACGATCTCCGCCCTGCTCGCCACCCCGTACGACGTGCCCGCGGCGATCCCGGCGACCTGCGTGCCGTGTCCGTTGCCGTCCTGCGCGGTCCGGTCGTTCTCCACGAAGTCCCAGCCGTGGCGCGCCCGTCCGCCGAAGTCCCGGTGCGAGACGCGGACGCCGCTGTCGATCACGTAGACCGTCACCCCGGCGCCCGCCGGCCCCGGCGTGGAGCGGCGCCCGTCCAGCGGCAGGTCCCGCTGGTCGATCCGGTCCAGTCCCCACGACGGCGGGTTCCGCGGCGCGCCGCCCTCCTGCACGACCCGCGAGTCCTGCACGACCCGCGAGTCCTGCACGACCCGCGTGTCCTGGGTGACCGAGGCGACCCGCGGGTCGGCCGCGAGCCGTCCGGCCGCCTGCGCGTCGGCCCGTACGGCGAAACCGTTCAGCACCGTGCCGTAGGTGTGGGTGACGCTCACCCCGTACCGGTCGGCGAGGTCCCGGCCCGCCGCCGACCGGGCCGCCGTCTGGTCCTTCAGCGTGACCAGATAGCTGCCGGTCACGGAGCCGGGCGCACCGGCGCCGAGGATCCGCCCCTGCGGGGCGGCGTGCGCGGGAGGGCCGACGGCCGGCACCGCCGCGGCGCACAGCACCGCCGTCACGACCCCCGCCCGGCGCAGCCGCCGCGCTCGCGTCCGTGCCATGATCCGCGTCCCCTCCTCGCCCGGGCCCGGCGCGGCGCGCTCCCGCCCACCGGGGTGGTGGCAGCTTCTCGTGCGGGACGAAGCGCGACAAGGACGCCTATGGGGGCGGAATCGGCCATATCCGTCGTGCGGTGAATCGTTTGCCCGGGGGTGCGGCGCCTCCCGTGTCCCACGGCCTCCCGCCCGGAGCGTGTGCGCGCCGGTACTGTCGGCAGCGATGCCCGGACGCACACCGCGTCTCTCACGAACCCGCCGAGGTGGCTTGTGAAGGCGATCCGTCGATTCACCGTCCGACCCGTGCTCCCCGACCCCCTCCGGCCCCTGAACGACCTGTCCCGCAATCTGCGCTGGTCCTGGCACGCCGGAACCCGTGACCTGTTCCGCTCCGTCGACCCGGGACGCTGGGCGGCCGTCGGCTGCGACCCGGTGCGGCTGCTCGGCAGCGTGCCGGCCGACCGGCTCACCGACCTGGCCGGCGACCGCGACTTCCTGGACCGCCTCGAGGCGGTCGCGGGCGATCTGCACGCCTACCTGACCGGCGACCGCTGGTACCAGGCGCAGGACGACCGGCTGCCCGCCGCCGTCGCCTACTTCTCCCCGGAGTTCGGCATCACCGCCGCCCTGCCGCAGTACTCCGGCGGACTCGGCATCCTCGCCGGCGACCACCTCAAGGCCGCCAGCGACCTCGGCGCGCCCCTCATCGGCGTCGGCCTGCTCTACCGGCACGGCTACTTCCGCCAGTCCCTGTCCCGCGACGGCTGGCAGCAGGAGCACTACCCCGTCCTCGACCCCCACGAGCTGCCCCTGGACCAGCTCACGGAGCCCGACGGCACCCCTGCCCGGATCACCCTCGCCCTGCCCGGCGACCGCTCGCTGCGCGCCCGGATCTGGCTGGCCCGGGTCGGCAGGGTCCCGCTGCTGCTGCTGGACTCCGACGTCGAGGAGAACGACCTCGGCGAACGCGGCGTCACCGACCGGCTCTACGGCGGCGGCAGCGAACACCGGCTGCTGCAGGAGATGCTGCTCGGCATAGGAGGTGTCCGCGCGGTCCGCACGTACTGCAGGCTGACCGGGCACCCCGAACCCGAGGTCTTCCACACCAACGAGGGGCACGCCGGCTTCCTCGGCCTGGAGCGCATCGCCGAACTGGGCGCGCGCGGACTGGACTTCGAGGCGGCCCTGGAAGCCGTGCGGGCGGGAACGGTGTTCACCACGCACACGCCCGTCCCGGCCGGCATCGACCGCTTCGACCGCGACCTGGTCGCCCGTCACTTCGGACCGCACGCCGAACTGCCGGACATCCAGGTCGACCGCATCCTCCGGCTCGGCACGGAGACGTATCCCGGCGGCCGGCCCGACCTGTTCAACATGGCCGTGATGGGCCTGCGCCTCGCCCAGCGCGCCAACGGCGTCTCGCTGCTGCACGGCCACGTCAGCCGCGAGATGTTCGCCGGGCTCTGGCCGGGCTTCGACCCGGAGGAGGTGCCGATCACCTCCGTGACCAACGGAGTGCACGCACCCACCTGGGTCGCCCCCGAGGTGTTCCGGCTCGGCGCCCGGCAGATCGGTGCCCAGCGCGCCGAGGAGGCGCTGAGCGTCGGCGACTCCGACCGCTGGGACTCCGTCGCCGACATCCCCGGCCAGGACATCTGGGACCTGCGCCGGTCCCTGCGCGAGCTGCTGGTGCTGGAGGTGCGCGAGCGGCTGCGCGCCTCCTGGCGGCAGCGCGGCGCCGGCACGGCCGAACTGGGCTGGATCGACGGGGTGCTCGACCCGGACGTGCTGACCATCGGGTTCGCGCGGCGCGTCCCGTCGTACAAGCGGCTGACGCTGATGCTGCGCGACCGGGACCGGCTGACGGAGCTGCTGCTGCATCCCGAGCGGCCGGTGCAGATCGTGGTGGCGGGCAAGGCGCACCCGGCCGACGAGGGCGGCAAGCGGCTCATCCAGGAACTGGTGAGGTTCGCCGACGACCCGCGGGTGCGGCACCGGATCGTGTTCCTGCCCGACTACGGCATGGCGATGGCGCAGAAGCTCTACCCCGGCTGCGACATCTGGCTGAACAACCCGCTCAGGCCGCTGGAGGCGTGCGGCACCAGCGGCATGAAGGCCGCGCTCAACGGCTGCCTCAACCTGTCGGTGCTGGACGGCTGGTGGGACGAGTTCTTCCAGCCCGACTTCGGCTGGGCCATCCCCACCGCGGACGGCGCCGGCACCGACCCGGACCGGCGCGACGCCATAGAGGCCGCCGCCCTCTACGACCTGCTGGAGCAGCGGATCACCCCGCGCTTCTACGAGCGCGGCGACAGCGGGCTGCCGGACCGCTGGATCGAGATGGTCCGCCGCACGCTGAGCCTGCTCGGCCCGAAGGTGCTGGCCGGCCGCATGGTCCGCGAGTACGTGGAGCGCCTGTACGCGCCCGCCGCCCGCGCGCACCGCGCCATGGACCCGGACTCCGCGCGGGCCCTGGCCGAGTGGAAGGCGAGGGTGCGCGGCGCCTGGCCCGCGGTGAGCGTCGACCACGTCGAGACGTCCGTGACGACGGCGACCGCGGAGCTCGGCACCACGCTCGCGCTGCGGGTGCGGGTCGACCTCGGCGAACTCGGCCCGGACGACGTCGAGGTGCAGGCGGTGACCGGGCGGGTGGACGAGGAGGACCGCATCACCGACGCCTCGGCCGTGCCGCTGAAACCGGTGGGCGCCCCCGACCCGGAGGGCCGCTGGGTGTACGAGGGCCCGCTCTCCCTGGACCGTACGGGCCCCTTCGGCTACACCGTGCGCATCCTGCCGGCCCACCGGCTGCTCGCCTCGGGAGCCGAACCGGGCCTGGTCGCCGTCCCGTCGGAGGACCTGGTGGAGGCGGCGGGGCTGCTGATGCGGTGACGGCGGCGCCCGTGACCGCTCAGTCCTCCTCGACGCCGCGGGTGGCCAGGCGGCGCAGGACCTTTCCGCAGCGGCGGGCGTAGGCGTGCTGGAGGCCGCGGGTGGCGGGGCCGCCCGCGCGGGAGTACCAGCGCGCCGGCCTGCTGAACGCGGAGACGGTCAGCCACACCGTGCCGTCGCCGGTGCGGTCCACCACGAAGGACTCCTCGCCGCACTCCGGATGGCCGTCGAGGGTGCCGTAGGCCCAGCCGGCCCTGCGGCGCTCCTCCACCGTCCACACCACCCGGCAGGGCGCCCTGACGACCCCGGCGAGGGTGATGGTGACGTCGACGTCGGGGGCCGCGCGGTCGGCGGCGGTGTCCACGCCGACGCCGAGCGCGCGGTGCAGCTCCCAGGTGAGGAGGGCCTGCGCGGCCCGCCGGAAGACCTCCTCGCCCTCGCCGATGCGGGTGCGGACCTGCATGGGGTGGAATCCGGGAGGGCAGAAACCCGGCTCGCGGGTAGCGCCGACGTGGTCGTAGGTGAAGTCCGCCGAAGACATGGGACCCAAGAGTAGGGCGGCGCCCACGCCAGGGAGAAAGGCGGGGCGCCGCTCGCGTGCCGTAGGTCCGGGTTTACGGGAAGGTGAGCTTCCAGCCGTTGATGTAGCCCGTGTCGTACCGTGCCACGTCCTGCACCCGCAGCTTCCAGGTGCCGTTGGCGGTCTCGGAGGAGGCGTTGACCGTGTAGGTCTCGTTGACGTTGTCCGCCGAGTCGCCGGAGCTGCTGTTCTTCAGGCGGTACGCCGTGCCGTCCGGGGCCAGCAGGTCGACGACCAGGTCACCGCGCCAGGTGTGCACGATGTCCACCGCGACCTGGAGGTTGGCGGGCGCGTTGCCGGCCCGGCCGGAGACGGTGATCGAGGAGGTCACCGCCGCCCCGGCGTCCGGGACGGACACGTCGGTGGTGCTTTCGAAGGAGGTGCCGCCACCGCCGCCGCCACCCGAGCGCGCGCCCACGTTGATGGCCGCCCAGGCGTCCTGCACCGCCTTGTACTCGGCGCTGTCCGTGCCGTACAGCTCACCGGTCGCCGCGAGGGTGCCGGTGCGGGCGCCCGCGTAGTTGGTGGTGGAGGTGAACTTGGTGGTCAGCGCGCGGAACCAGATCTTCTCCGCCTTGGCGCGGCCGATGCCGGTCACCGGCAGGCCGTCCGAGGTGGGCGAGTCGTAGGTGACACCGTTGATGGTCTTGGTGCCGCTGCCCTCGCTCAGCAGGTAGAAGAAGTGGTTCGCGGGGCCGGACGAGTAGTGCACGTCGATCGAGCCGATGCCGGAGTACCAGCTGTCCTTGGACGCGCCGTCCTTGCTGGGCTTGTCCATGTAGCGCAGCGGGGTGCCGTCGCCGTTGATGTCGATCTCCTCGCCGATGAGGTAGTCACCGACGTCGGAGGAGTTGTTGGCGTAGAACTCGACCGTCGAGCCGAAGATGTCGCTGGTGGCCTCGTTCAGACCGCCGGACTCGCCGCTGTAGTTGAGGCCCGCGGTGTTCGAGGTGAGGCCGTGGGTCATCTCGTGCGCGGCGACGTCGATCGAGGTCAGCGGGTTGGCGTTGCCCGAGCCGTCGCCGTAGGTCATGCAGAAGCAGCTGTCGGACCAGAAGGCGTTGACGTAGTTGTTGCCGTAGTGGACCCGGGAGTAGGCGGCGGCGCCGTCGCCGCGGATGCCGCTGCGGCCGTGCACGTTCTTGTAGTAGTCCCAGGTCAGCGCGGCCCCGTAGTGGGCGTCGGCGGCGGCCGACTCCAGGTTGGACGGGGTGCCGTCGCCCCAGACGTCGTCGGCGCCGGAGAACAGCGTGCCGGTGCCGGAGGTGCCGCGGTTGAGGTTGTACGTCTTGTGCCCGCCGCGCGCCCCGTCGGTGAGGGTGTACGACGACCCGGACTGCGTGGTGCCCAGGGTGACGGTGCCGCTGTAGACGGTGTGGCCGGTGCCGTTGCGGACGGCCTGCCACTCGTACAGCTTCTCGCCCGTGGTGGCGTCCGTGACGACGTGCAGCTCCTGCGGGGTGCCGTCGTGCTGGAGACCGCCGACGACCGTCTCGTACGCCACGACCGGCTTGCCGTCGGCGGCCCAGACGACCTTGCGCGGGGCGCGGTCCACGTCGGCGCCCTCGGCCTTCTCGGCCTTCGCGGCGGCCAGGGCCTGCCGTTCGGCCTGCGCGGCCGGCACCTCGGCGGTGGTGGTGGCGGGCTTCACCGCGGCGCGGGTGGCCTTGACGACGGACTCGGCCTCGCCGGCCGTGTCGCCCTGGACGACCAGGTCGCCGCCGAGGACGGGCAGGCCGTCGTAGGTGCGCTCGTAGCGGACGTGCACGGTGCCGTCGCGGTCCTTGACGACGTCACGGACGACGAGCTTCTCCTTCGCGCCCAGGCCCAGGTCCTTGGCGGTGTCCGCCTTGGTGGCGTTCGCCTCGCGGATCAGTTCGGCGCGCTGGGCCGGGGTGAGCCGTACCGACTCGGACCCGGGCCGGGCCTCGCTCGCCGCCGACGGTGCCTTCTCCGGGGCGGCGGTGGCGCTGCCGGACTGCAAGGCCGTGGCGACCAGGGCGGCCACCCCGGCGAGGGCGACGGCGGCGGCGCGGCGGTGCGTGGGGGTGCGTCTGTGGGACGACGTACTGGTCAACGCTGACTCCTTCTGCGTGGCCGCGGGTCGCGCGGCCTGGGGAGACCGGACGGCGGGTGGGCCGGCCGGGCAGAACGGAAGTGCTGAGAGCCTCGGCCGCGGCACAGCGGGGGGAGATGCTGTGGGGTTGCTGTGGCACGGCCGAGGGAAGAGTGGCAGGGCAACGCGGTTTCTGTCAGGAGCGCGTCAGAAGATTGGCCGGAAACCGTTCGTTGTACGGGAGTTCACGTTCGATATGCGAACGGTTCAGCATTCCCGTCCGGGTCGTCCGGCCGGTCACCGTGCCAGGACCGCCACAGCGCCGCGTACGCCCCACCGGCCGCCACCAGTTCCTCGTGCGCACCGAGTTCGGTGAGCCGGCCGTCCTCCATGACGGCCACCCGGTCGGCGTCGTGCGCGGTGTGCAGCCGGTGCGCGACGGCGATCACGGTCCGCCCCCGGAGCACCGCGGCCAGCGCCCGCTCGGTGTGCCGGGCGGTCGTCGGATCGAGCAGCGCGGTGGCCTCGTCGAGGATCAGCGTGTGCGGATCGGCCAGCACCACCCGCGCCAGGGCCAGTTGCTGCGCCTGCGCGCCGTCGGCGGTCCAGCCCGCCTCGCCGACCTCCGTGTCCAGGCCCCGCGGCAGCTCCCGCACCCACGCGTCGGCGCCGACCACGGCCAGTGCCGCCCACAACTCCTCGTCCCCGGCCGCCGGTTCGGCGATCCGCAGATTGTCGCGCAGCGAGCCCAGGAACACGTGGTGCTCCTGGGTGACCAGCACCACCTGGCGGCGCAGCCGCTCCGGGTCCAGATCCGCCACCGGCACCCCGCCCACGGTCACCGTCCCCGCCGTCGGCGCGTCCACGCCCGCCAGCAGCCGGCTCAGCGTGGTCTTGCCCGCCCCCGACGGGCCCACCACGGCCAGCCGTTCGCCCGGCCGCACCGTCAGATCGACCCCGCGCAGCACCTCACCGCCGCCGTCGTAGGCGTACCGCACGCCCTTCGCGTCGATCCGGTCGTCCACCGGATCCGGGCAGTCGCCCCGTTGTGCCGCGCGCGGCGCCCGGGCCAGCCCCTCCACCCGCGCGAAGGAGGCGCCGCTGCTCTGCAACTGCTCCACCCGCAACAGCACCTCGTCCAGCGGGCCGCTCAGCTGCAACAGGTACAGGGAGGCGGTCACCACCGCGCCCAGGCTCACCGCGTCCCGCTGGTGCAGCCACCCGCCGACCAGCAGCACCGCGGCCACCGGCATGGCGTACGACACATCGACCACCGGGAAGAACACCGTGCGCAGCGACAGGGTGCGGAACCGGGTGCGCCGGGCGGACTCCAGCGCGTCCCGGGACGCCCGGATCCGCCGCTCCCGCAACCGGAACGCCTCCACCGTGCGCGCCCCCGACGCCGTCGACGCGACGACCTCCGCCACGTCCGAGGTGGCCGCGCCCTCCGCCAGGTAGGCGCCCCTGGCCGGGCGCAGATACCAGCGCACGGCGACCCAGATCGGAGCGAGGCAGAGCACTCCCAGCGCACCCAGCAGCGGGTCCACCACGACGACCGCGGCCATCACGAACAGCGCCTGCACCGCGTTGACCAGCAGCGCCGGCCCGGCGTCCCGCAGCGTCGTCCCCACGGCGGTCACGTCCGCCGTCCCCCGCGCCGTCAGATCGCCCGTGCCGGCCCGCTCCACCACCGACGAGGGCAGCGCCAGCGCCCGGTCCACGAACCGCTCCCGCACCCGCGCCAGCGTCCGCTCACCGAACCGGTGTCCCACGAAGCGGGCCCAGCGGGACAGCAGCAACTGGGCGACCGCGCACAGCAGGATGACCGGCGCCAGCCGGTCCACCACGGCCACTCCGGCGCCGCCGCGCACCTCGTCCACGATCCGCCCCAGCAGCCAGGGCCCGGCCAGACCCGCCACCGCCGCCAGCGCGTTCAGCGCCAGTACGGCGGCGAAGGCCCGCCCGTCCGCCCGCACCAGGCCCATCGCGGCCCGGCGCACGTCGGCGGGCCCGGCCAGCGGCAGCCGCCCCGCGCTCATCGCACGACCTCCTCGGCGGCGCTCGCGCCGGTTCTCCCGGCGGCATTCTCGGCGGCATTCTCTGCGGCACTCTCGTCGGCGTCCCTGGTCACCAGCGCCCGGTAGCCCGGCTCGGTGTCGAGGAGGTCGCGGTGGCCGCCGCTCGCGACGACCTTGCCGTCGGCCAGGAACAGCACCAGATCGGCCCGGTCCAGCACCAGCGGCGAGGTCGTGGCCAGCACCGTCGTACGGTCCCGGCGCGCCGCGCGCAGCCGGTCGGCGGCCGTCGCCTCGGTGTGCGCGTCCAGCGCCGAGGTCGGCTCCACCGCCAGCAGCACCTCCGGGTCGGCCAGCAACGCCCGCGCGAGCCGCACCCGCTGCCGCTGGCCGCCGGACAGACTGCGGCCCTGCGCGGTCACCACCGAGTCCAGCCCCTCGGGCAGGCCCTGCACGACGTCGTCGGCGGCGGCCGCGTGCAGCGCGCGCAGCACCTCCTCGTCGCGCGGTTCGCCGTGCCCGGCCACCACCTCCCGCAGCGGACCGGCGAACAGGTCGGCCTCGGGGTCGGCGACCAGGATCCGCTCCCGCACCCGGGCCGGCGCGATCTCGTCCAGCCGGATCCCACCCCAGGTGACCTCCGACGGCGCGTACCGGCCGAGACGGTCCACCACCGCGAGCGCGTCGGCCGGCCGCGCGGCGGCGAGCGCGGTCAGCCGGCCCGGCGGCACCCGCACCCCCGACTCCGGGTCGTACAGCACGGCGGGTCCGGCCGGCGGCGCGGCGGTGCCCGTGTCGTCCGGCGGCTCCAGACGCAGCAGGTCCGTCACCCGCCCGGCGGCCACCACGCCCCGGCTCAGGTACTGACCGCACTCGATGAGGAACATCACCGGCCACACCAGCACCGCGACATAGCCGTACACCGACACCAGTTCGCCCACGCTGATCTCGCCCCGCGCCGCCAGCCGCGCCGCGATCCAGGTGACCCCGGCGAGGAACAGCGTCGGCAGTCCCGCGCCGAGCGCCTGCATCCAGCTGGTCACCGCCCCGACCCGGTAGCCCTGGTCCCGCAGCCGTCGCGAGTCCCGGCGGAACGACTCGGCGACCAGGCCCTTGCCGCCCAGCCCGCTCAACACCCGCAGCCCGCCCGCCAGATCACCGATCCGCGCGGTCAGCACACCCTGCCGCTCCCGGTAGTCCGCCTCCGCGCCGCGCAACCGCCCCGCCAGCGGCCCGACCACGACGCCGATCACCGGCACCCCGAGCAGCACCACGCCCGCCAGCAGCGGCGACACCGCCAGCAGCAGCGCGGCCACCACGAGGTAGGCCACCACCGCGCCGACGCCCGGCCCGACGACCGTCAGGGCAGTGGCGATCACCTGCACGTCACCCACGCCGATGGTGACGACCTCCCCGGCACCGGCCCGCCGCCGCAGCGAGGCACCGAGCCGCACCGTCTGCCCGACGACCACCTTCACCGTGCGGAAGTTGGCGTCCATCCGCACCCGGGTCATCGTGCGGTGCCGCATGATGCCCAGCCAGGCGTTGAGCCCGTTCACCGCGAACAGCGCGCCGGTCCAGCCGGCCAGCGCGCCCATGTCGCCCGGTGCCAGCCCGTCGTCCAGCGCCCGGGACATCAGATACGGCGTCACCGCCAGCAGCACCATCCACACACCGCTGAACACCGTCCCCGCCGCACACCGCCCCGGCTGCCGCCGCACCAGCCACCACAGATAGCGGGCCCCGCTCCGGCCGTCCGGCGTACCGGGATCCTCGTAGGCGTCGATCATCCGTCCCCCTCCCGCGCCGTCCCCGGCGGCTACGCCAGACTGTCCCGCCAGGCCCGGTGCAGATCGGCGAACCGGCCCGTGCCGGCGATCAGTTCGGCCGGAGGGCCGTCCTCCACGACCCGCCCGTGCTCCATCACCAGGACCCGGTCGGCGATCTCCACCGTCGACAGCCGGTGCGCGATCACCACCGCCGTGCGCCCCTTCAGCACCGTCGCCATGGCCCGCTGCACCGCCCGCTCACCGGGGACGTCCAGCGAACTGGTCGCCTCGTCCAGGATCAGCACCGCCGGATCCGCGAGCAGCGCCCGCGCGAACGCGACCAGTTGGCGCTGACCGGCCGAGATGCGGCCGCCGCGCTTGCGCACGTCGGTGTCGTAGCCGTCGGGCAGGGCGGCGATGAAGTCGTGCGCGCCGATCTCCTTCGCCGCCTGCTCGATCTCCGCCCGGGTGGCGTCCGGCCGTCCGATCGAGATGTTCTCGGCGACCGTGCCGGAGAACAGGAACGCCTCCTGCGTCACCATCACCACCTCGCGCCGCAGATCGCGGCCCGTGAGGTCGCGCAGGTCCACGTCGTCGAGCAGCACCCGGCCGTCGCTGGGGTCGTAGAACCGGGCGAGCAGCTTGGCCAGCGTCGACTTGCCCGCGCCGGTCGAGCCGACGACCGCGACGGTCTGCCCGGCGGGCAGGGTCAGGTCGAAGCGGGGCAGCACCTCGCCGCCGGTGCGGTAGGCGAACCGGACGCCGTCGAAGACCACCTCGCGGCCCGGGTGCTCGGGCCGCCGCGCGGGAAGCTCCCGGGGCGCCTCGGGTTCGGGCACCGACGGGGTCTGCGCCAGCAGCCCGGCGATCTTCTCCAGCGACGCCCCCGCCGACTGGGCGGAGTTGAGGAACATCCCCAGCCGGTCGATCGGGTCGTACAGCCGCCGCAGGTACAGCACCGCCGCCGCCAGCACACCGAGCGCCAGCGTCCCGTCCGCCACCCGGTAGGCGCCCCACAGCACGATCAGCGCGACGGTCGTGTTGGCGGTGACCCGGGAGCCCACGACATAGCGGGCCATCTCCAGCAGCGCGTCGCCGTTGGTGCGTTCGTGGCGCCGGTTCAGCACCCGGAACTCGGCGTCGTTGACGTCCTCCCGGCGGAAGGCGCGCACCGGCCGGATGCCGTTCATCGTCTCGACGAACTTCACGATCACCGCCGCGATCGCGGTCGAGCGCCTGCGGTACACCCGACCCGCCCGCCGCCGGTACGACCGCACGAGCGCGTACAGCGGCACGAACGACGCCACCGCCACCGCGCCCAGCCCCAGGTCCAGCCAGAGCAGCAGCACCGAGATGTAGACGGCGGACAGGATCACCATCACCAGTTCCTGCAGGCCCTCCTCCAGCAGTTCCCGCAGCGACTCGACGTCGGTGGTGGAACGGGAGATGAGCCGGCCCGAGGTGTACCGCTCGTGGAAGTCGACGCTGAGCGCCTGCGCGTGGCGGAAGATCCGGCCGCGCAGATCGAGCAGCACGTCCTGGCTGACCCGGGCGGAGGCGGTGACGAACGCGTACTGCAGCGTCCCGGCCGCCGCCGCGCACAGCAGATAGCCCACCGCCACCGCGATCAGCGGCCCGTGGTCGTCGCCGCGGAACGCGGGCACCGCCCGGTCGATGGCGTACGCCACCAGCAGCGGGCCGGCCTGCACGGCGGCCTGCTGGAGCAGCAGGAACAGCGCGGTGACCGCGACCCGGGCGCGCATCGGCGCGAGCAGGGAGCGCAGCAGCGCGCCGGTGGCGCCCGGGGGCGTGGGCAGCTGGTCCTGGTCGAAGGGGTCGCCGGACGCCGGTGTCCGGTCGTCGTCCTCGTCCTGGGCGGGTGCGGTGGTGGCCGCCGTCATCGCTGGTCCTCCTGTTCCCCCGCCGGGTCGCCGGACATCAGGTGGGCGTACTCGGGGCTGGTGCGCAGCAGTTCGTGATGGGTGCCGACCGCGGTGATCCGGCCGCCGGACAGCAGGGCGACGCGGTCGGCGAGCAGGACGGTGGACGGGCGGTGCGCCACGATGAGGGCCGTGGTGTCCGCGAGCACCCGGCGCAGGGCGGCCTCGACCGCGGCCTCGGTGTGCACGTCCAGCGCGGACAGCGGGTCGTCCAGGACCAGGAAGCCGGGCCGACCGACCACCGCCCGGGCCAGCGCGAGACGCTGCCGCTGCCCGCCGGAGAGGCTCAGCCCCTGTTCGCCGACCTGGGTGTGCACGCCCTGCGGCAGCGCGTGCACGAAGCCGGCCTGCGCCACACCGAGCGCCCGCTCCAGGTCCTCGGTGCCGTCGCCGCCGCCCATCAGCACGTTCTCCTCGACGCTCGCCGAGAACAGCGTGGGTTCCTCGAAGGCGACGGCGACCCTGGAGCGCAGCTCCCGACGGGACATGCCGGTGATGTCCGCCCCGTCGAGGGTGATCCGTCCCGAGGTGACCTCGTGCAGGCGCGGCACGAGCGCGGTGAGCGTGGTCTTCCCGCTGCCGGTGGCCCCGACGAGCGCGAGCGACTCACCGGGACGGATGTGCAGGTCGATGCGGTCCAGCACCGGCGGGGACCCGGCGGGCGCGTCCGGGTACCGGAAGCTGACGTTCTCGAACCGCAGGCCGTCCGCTGACGCGCCGCGCGCCGCCGGGCCGCCCGACCCGGCCCCGCCCTTCCTGGACTCCGTCCCGGACCTCGTCCCGGACTCCGTCCCGGACTTCGTCCCGGACTTCGTCCCGGACTCCGGCTCGGCGTCCATCACTTCGAAGTACCGCTCGGTGGCCGTGGCCGCCTCCTGGCTCATCGCCAGCAGGAAGCCGATCGAGTCCACCGGCCAGCGCAGCGCCAGTGCCGTGGACAGGAACGCCACCAGGGTGCCCGCGGACAGCGACCCGTCCGCCACCCGCACGGCCCCCAGCACCAGCGCCGCCCCGATCGCCAGCTCCGGGAGCGTGACGATGACGCCGAGGATGGTGGCCAGCAGCCGGGCCTTGTGCAGTTCCGTCCCCCGCAGCTTCCCGGACAGCTCCCGGAACGCCCGCGCCTGGCTCCGGTGCCGTCCGAAGCCCTTGATGATGCGGATGCCGAGGACGCTCTCCTCGACCACCGTGGTCAGGTCGCCCACCTGGTCCTGCGCCCGCCGCGCCGCGCCGGAGTACTTCTTCTCGAAGACGACGCAGGTGAGGAGCACCGGCACGGCGGGCACCAGGACGACCAGCCCCAGCGTCCAGTCCTGGACCAGCATGATGACCACGCCGACGACGATCGTCACTCCGTTGACCAGCAGGAAGGTCAGCGGGAAGGCGAGGAACATGCGCAGCAGCATCAGGTCCGTGGTCGCCCGGGACAGCAACTGGCCCGACGGCCAGCGGTCGTGGAAGGCGATGGGCAGCCGCTGCAGGTGCCGGTACAGGTCGGCCCGCATCTCCGCCTCGACGCGCGACAGCGGCCGGGCCACCAGCCAGCGCCGCAGCCCGAACAGCAGCGCCTCCGCGAGCCCGAGCAGCAGCAGGTACAGCGCGCCGAGCCAGACCCCCGCCGGGTCCCGGTCGGCGACCGGGCCGTCCACCATCCACTTCAGGACGAGCGGGATGACCAGCCCGATGCAGGAGGCGACGATCGCGATGAACGCGGCGGTGAACAACCGCGCCCGCACGGGCCGCACATAGGGCCACAGCCGCAGCAGGCTGCGCACGGCGGAGCGGGGTTCCGGGGCGTCAGGTGTGGTGGACATCAGCAGCGAGCCTACGGTTCGCCACTGACACTGCCCACCGAGTTTTGACCGGTTCCACCTCGTCCGCCGGTCCTACGACCTGCGCGTACGCCCGGCGCACACGACGGGCCGTCCTACGCGCGCGTGCGCCGGGTCGACCTCCGTACCCGCGCACGCCCCGCGTTCAGGGCCGCGCCCGCAGCAGCAGCACCGTCCGCCCCGGCACCGTGACCGCGGTGCCCGCGCGGTGCTCCACGCCCGGCGCCGACGCCTGCTCCTCGCGGCCGGTGTCCACCACGACCTCGTACCGCTCGGCCCACGGAGGGCCCGGCAGGACGAAGTCCACCGGCTGTTCCCCGGCGTGCAGCACCGCGAGGAAGCTGTCGTCGAGCACGGGCGCGCCGTTCTCGTCGCGGCCCGGGATGTCCCGCCCGGAGAGGTACATGCCGAGCGTGGCGGCCGGCGCGTACCAGTCGCCTTCGGTCATCTCCTCGCCGCGCGGGGTGAACCAGGCGAGGTCGCGCAGCCCGTCCGCGGAGTGGGCGCGGCCGGAGAAGAACGCCCGGCGGCGCAGCACCGGGTGCCGGTGGCGCAGGGCGATCAGCCGGGACGTCAGCTCGAACAGGGGCCGCCACTCGGGGTCGTCCAGCAGCGACCAGTCCACCCAGCCCAGTTCGTTGTCCTGGCAGTAGGCGTTGTTGTTGCCGTGCTGGGTGCGGCCCATCTCGTCGCCGGCCACCAGCATCGGCACGCCCGTCGACAGCAGCAGCGTGGTCAGCAGGTTGCGCAGCTGGCGGCGGCGCAGCGCCTGTACGTCCGGGTCCCGGGTCTCGCCCTCGGTGCCGCAGTTCCAGGAGCGGTTGTCGTCCGTGCCGTCCCGGTTGCCCTCGCCGTTGGCCTCGTTGTGCTTGCGGTCGTACGACACCAGGTCGCGCAGGGTGAAACCGTCGTGCGCGGTGACGTAGTTGACCGAGGCGTACGGGCGCCGTCCGCCCCAGGCGTACAGGTCGCTCGACCCGGACAGCCGGTAGCCCATCTCCCGCACGTCGGGCAGCGCGTGCCGCCAGAAGTCCCGCACGGCGTTGCGGTACCGGTCGTTCCACTCCGTCCACAGCGGCGGGAAGGCGCCCACCTGGTAGCCGCCGGAGCCCACGTCCCACGGCTCCGCGATCAGCTTCACCCGGCGCAGCACCGGGTCCTGCGCGATCACCGCGAGGAACGGCGACAGCATGTCCACGTCATGCATGGAGCGGGCCAGGGCCGCCGCCAGGTCGAAGCGGAAGCCGTCCACGCCCATCTCCGTCACCCAGTAGCGCAGCGAGTCCGTGATCAGGCGCAGCACCTGCGGCTGGACGACGTGGAGCGTGTTGCCGCAGCCGGTGTAGTCCGCGTACCGGCGCGCGTCGGGCTGCAGGCGGTAGTAGCCGCGGTTGTCGATGCCCTTCAGCGACAGCGTCGGCCCCAGCTCGCCCGCCTCCGCGGTGTGGTTGTACACCACGTCCAGGATCACCTCGATGCCGGCCGCGTGCAGCGCCCGCACCATCCGCCGGAACTCGCCGACCTGCTGCCCAGTCGTCCCCGACGCCGAGTAGGCGGCGTGCGGGGCGAAGTAACCGATGGAGTTGTACCCCCAGTAGTTGCGCAGGCCCCGGCGCAGCAGGTGGTCCTCGTGCGCGAACTGGTGCACCGGCAGCAGCTCGACGGCCGTCACCCCGAGCCGCACCAGGTGCTCGACGGCGGCGGGGTGCGCGAGGCCCGCGTAGGTGCCGCGCAACTCCTCCGGGACGCCCGGGTGGCGCTGCGTGAACCCCTTGACGTGCAGCTCGTAGATCACCGAGTCCGCCCACGGCGTCTTCGGCCGGTGGTCGTACGCCCACTCGTCGTCGGGCCCGCCGTCGTCGACGACCACCGCCTTCGGGACGTACGGCGCGGAGTCCCGGTCGTCGCGCACCGTGTCCGCGACATGCTGCTCCGGCCAGTCACGGACGTGCCCGTACACCTCCGGCGGCAGCCGGCCGAAGTCGTTCCCCCGGGCGTCGTCCACCGCCCGCGCGTACGGATCCAGCAGCAGCTTCGCCGGATTCCAGCGGGCCCCGGTCCACGGGTCCCAGCGGCCGTGCACCCGGTAGCCGTACCGCCGGCCGGGCAGCACGCCCGGCACGAAGCCGTGCCAGATCTCGTGCGTCAGCTCGGTCAGCGGGGCCCTGCTCTCCCGGCCCCGCTCGTCGAACAGGCACAGCTCCACCCCCTCAGCGCCGCCCGCCCACAGCGCGAAGTTCGTGCCCGCCACCCCGTCCGGGCCGACCCGGAACCGGGCCCCCAGCGGCGTCGGCCGGCCCGGCCGCACCGGCACCGTCGGCACGGGCGCGGCCCGCCGTGCACCGCCCACGACGGCGGCCGTGCGTCCGTCCCCGGTGGCCCGCTCCGCGGCCACCGCCTCCTGCTCGGCTGCGCTGGACACCTGTCAGCCTCCCGCGGCTCGTGGGGGACGACGGCGGACAGGGGTGCAGGGCCCGGTGTCCCGGCTCCGGCCGCGGCTCCCCGGCGCGTCGTCCTCCCCACTGTTCTGCCCAGGGCGTGCCTCGCACTCACGTTCCGCCAGGGGGCGGCATGGTCGTTGCCCGGGGCGAGACCGGTCGTTGGGTACCGCGTGAGGTACGTACAAGGGCGCGCACGGCGCGCGAGGGCCGCGCTGGCCGCCGTAGTGACATGGGCAGGACTGCTGAGCGGAGCCGCCGGCTGTGCCGCGGACGGCTCGGTGGGCGGGGCGTTCGGGCCCCCGGGCGGCGGGGAGCACATCCGTGTCGCGCCCGGCGACGGCAGCAAGGACGTCCGGCCCGACGCCGGGCTGCGGGTGCGGGTGCCGGACGGGCGGCTGGAGTCGGTGGAGGTCGTCGTCTCCCGCGACGCGCGGGAGTCCCCGGTCCCCGGGCGGATCTCCGCCGACGGACGGACCTGGCGGCCCGACGACGCACGGCTGGCGCTGGCCGCCAAGTACACCGTCGACGCGGTGGCCGTGGACGGCGACGGCCGCCGCTCCGCCCGGCACACCACCTTCACCACCCATGTCCCGGCGGAACGCTTCATCGGCTACGTCGCCCCGGAGGACCGCTCCACCGTGGGCACCGGGATGATCGTCTCCCTGGAGTTCAACCGGAAGATCGTCCACCGCGCCGCCGTGGAACGCGCCGTCCGGGTCACCGCCCGCCCCGCCGTGGAGATCCGCCCGCACTGGTTCGGCGGCTCCCGCCTGGACTTCCGCCCCGAGCACTACTGGAAGCCGGGCACCCGCGTCACCGTCGACCTGCGGCTGCGCGACATCGAGGGCGCCCCGGGCGTCTACGGCCTCCAGGACCGCACCTTCACCTTCACCGTCGGCCGCAGCCAGGTCTCGGTGGTCGACGCCGCCCGGCACACCATGCGGGTGCGCCGGGACGGGGAGCTGCTGGCCACCGTGCCGGTCACGGCCGGCGCGCGCAAGACCCCCACCTACAACGGCAAGATGGTGATCACCGAGATGCTCGAGGTCACCCGCATGGACAGCCGCACGGTCGGCTTCGGCGGCGAGTACGACATCCCCGACGTCCCGCACGCCATCCGCCTGACCGACTCCGGCACCTTCCTGCACGGCAACTACTGGGCCGACGCGGAGGTGTTCGGCCGCAGCAACGTCAGCCACGGCTGCGTCGGCCTGCGCGACGTGAAGGGCGGCGGCGCGGACACCCCGGCGGGCTGGTTCTTCGACCGCTCTCTCGTCGGTGACGTCGTCGAGGTCGTCAACAGCCGCGACGAGCAGGTCGCCGCCGACAACGGCCTCGGTGGCTGGAACATGAACTGGCGGAAGTGGAAGGCGGGCTCCGCAGTGAAGTGATCTCCCGGCGGGCCGGGAAGAGTTGGAACGGAACGGTGACAAACCAGTCGTGTCCGACGTCCCTGGCCTGTGGTTACTATGCGCCGTGCGCGCGAGGGGCGCGCGGGGGCGCGGGCCGGGCCAGGCCGGGCCCGCCGAGGGGAGAGCAAGTTGAACATGGGGCCGATATCGGGGGCGGCGCGGGGCGGCGCGCGGGGGAGGACCGGCCGGAGGCTGGCGGCGCTGGCGCTCGGCGTGATGCTGGCGGTCACCGCCTGCGGCGGCGGGGGATCCGCGCCGGGGGACGGCAAGGGCGGGGACAAGGACTCCACGGCCGCGCGGAGCAAGCAGTCCGAGGCCGTGGTGGGCATCGCGCCCGAGGACGGCGCCAAGTCCGTCGAGACGAGCGGCGCGCTGAAGGTGACCGCCGCCAAGGGGGAACTGACCGAGGTCGTCGTCAAGGACCGGGACGGCGAGAAGATACCGGGGAAGATATCCGGCGACGGCGCCTCCTGGACGCCGTCGACCCACCTGGCCGCCTCCACCACGTACACGGTGCACGCGGTCGCCAAGGACTCCGAGGGCCGCACCGCGGCCGAGGACTCCACCTTCACCACGCTGACGCCGAAGAACACCTTCATCGGCCACTTCACACCGGAGGACGGATCGAAGGTCGGCGTCGGAATGCCGTTCTCGCTCCGCTTCACCCGCGGGATCACCAACCCCGGTGACGTCGAGAAGGCCATCCGCATCACCACCGAACCGGCCGTCGAGGTCGAGGGCCACTGGTTCGGCAACGACCGCCTCGACTTCCGCCCGGAGAAGTACTGGAAGGCCGGCACCAAGGTCACCGTCGACCTCGACCTCGACGGCGTCGAGGGCCGCCCGGGCGTCTATGGCGAGCAGTCCAAGACCGTTTCCTTCACCATCGGCCGCGAGCAGATCTCCGTCGTCGACGCCAAGAAGCTCACCATGAAGGTCGTGCGGGACGGCAAGGTCGTCAGGACCATCCCGGTCACCACCGGCGCACCCGGCTACGAGACCTGGAACGGCAAGATGGTCATCAGCGAGCGGCTGCCGGTGACCCGGATGAACGGCGAGACGGTCGGCTACGGCGGCGAGTACGACATCAAGGACGTCCCGCACGCCATGCGCCTGAGCACCTCCGGCACCTTCATCCACGGCAACTACTGGGGCGGCGACGCCTTCGGCAACCGCAACGCCAGCCACGGCTGCATCGGCCTGCGCGACGTGCGCGGCGGCTGGGACGAGAAGGCACCGGCGGCCTGGTTCTTCGACAACTCGCTGCTGGGTGACGTGGTGGAGGTCAAGAACTCCGACGACGCCGTCATCGCCCCGGACAACGGCCTCAACGGCTGGAACATGTCCTGGGAGAAGTGGAAGGCGTAACCCCCGCACGACGCGTACGGCCCCGGTGCATGTGAGGTACGGCACCGGGGCCGTTGCCGTTAGTGGCCGTTAACCTGCTGGCATGACCGTACATCTCGAAGTCGCCGAGGGCGTCGGCACGCTGCGGCTGGACCGCCCTCCCATGAACGCGCTGGACATCGCCACGCAGGACCGGCTGAAGGAGCTCGCCGAGGAGGCCACCCGCCGCGCGGACGTGCGCGCCGTGGTGGTCTACGGCGGCGAGAAGGTGTTCGCGGCGGGCGCGGACATCAAGGAGATGCAGGCCATGGACCACGCGGCGATGGTCGCGCGGGCCCGCGCCCTGCAGGACTCCTTCACGGCCGTGGCCCGCATCCCCAAGCCGGTCGTGGCGGCCGTCACCGGCTACGCCCTCGGCGGCGGCTGCGAACTGGCGCTGTGCGCCGACTACCGCATCGCCGGTGAGAACGCCAAGCTCGGCCAGCCCGAGATCCTGCTCGGCCTCATCCCGGGCGCGGGCGGCACCCAGCGCCTGTCCCGGCTGATCGGCCCGTCCCGGGCCAAGGACCTCATCTTCACCGGCCGCCAGGTCAAGGCGCCCGAGGCGCTCGCCCTGGGCCTGGTGGACCGCGTGGTCCCCGCCGAGGAGGTCTACGCGCAGGCGCACGCGTGGGCGGCGAAGCTGGCGCAGGGCCCGGCGATCGCGCTGCGCGCGGCCAAGGAGTCGGTCGACGCCGGCCTGGAGACCGACATCGACACCGGCCTGGCCATCGAACGCAACTGGTTCGCGGGCCTGTTCGCCACCGAGGACCGTGAGCGCGGCATGCGCAGCTTCGTGGAGGAAGGGCCCGGCAAGGCGAAGTTCGTCTGACCCTCCGAAAGTTCCTTCGGGGCCTTGCAATTGACGCGATGTCTCATTCGGGGTCCCTCGATGGAGCGGTTTGTGGCAGCCTTGGGGCACCCCTAAGCCGTTCGTGTCGAGGGAGCCCGTCGATTGCCTCAGAGTGAGCCCTTTCCGCAGGTAGGACGGGCTTTCCAGGCCTCCGAAGTGCCATCCGCATATGCCGGGGGCCTGGTGAGGGGTGGGGGCGCACAGGGGGCGTATTCCCCCGGAACGGCCCCGGAGGGCCCCGCGGGCGGCCATGATGGGGGCATGGCGGGGCTGGAGGGCATGGAACAGCCGCGGGGAGACGGACGTGCGACAGCGTCGCGCTGGTCGCCGACGGTCGAGGACGAACACGCTCTGAAGGCGCTGGAGTCGTACGGCAACCCGGCGGAGGCAGAGGTTCTGCTCCCGTCCCGTCCGGAGTCCGCCGCGACCGCCCGCCGGCTCGTCCAGGTCGTCGTCCTGCGCCACTGGAACCTGACCGCAGGGACCACCGAGGACGCCGTCCTGCTCGTCTCCGAACTCGTCGGCAACGCCGTACGGCACACCGGCGCCCGCGTCTTCGGACTGCGGCTGCGCCACCGGCGCGGCTGGATCCGCGTCGAGGTCCGCGACCCCTCCCGCGGCCTGCCCTGCCTCATGCCGGTCCAGGAACTCGACGTCAGCGGCCGCGGCCTCTTCCTCGTCGACCAGCTCGCCGACCGCTGGGGCGTCGATCTGCTGCCCCGGGGCAAGACCACCTGGTTCGAGATGCGCGTCACAGACCGCTGACGCCCCGGCCGCCGGGGCGGCCACCACGGCGGTGGGCCCGCCCGGACTGCTGACGCCCCGGCCGCCGGGGCGCCACCGCGGCGGTGGGCCCGCCCGGACTGCTGACGCCCCGGCCGCTGGGGCGCCACCACGGCGGTGGGCCCGCCCCCCGGTCCGGCACCGCCGTACCGCCCTCAGCCGCGCGGGAACAGCGCCTGCGAACCCACCGGCCGGTAACCGGCCGCCTGGAACGCCCGCAGACGGCGCGCGTTCCCCGGCGAGATCTGCGCCCACACCGGCTCGTCACCGGCCAGCCGCCGCGCCGCCAGCGCCAGCCGCCGCCCGAGCCCCCGGTGCCGCGCCTCCTCCGCCCCCTCCTCCGCCACCTCCACCGCGGCCTCCAGCCGCCCCGCGATCCCGCGCCCCAGCACCAGCACACCCCCGCCCACGGCCCACACCCGCACCTCGTCGCGCCGCTCCGCGCGCTCACCACGCGCGGATGACCGGGGTCGTCGATCCGCACCGCACCGGGCGGCGCACCGCCGGGCAGCGGCTCCGCCACCGTCATCACGTCGACGGTGTCCGTCCGCCGGCCCGTGCGCTCCGTGAAGGCGGCCAGGAACCGGACGTTCATGCTCGCGGCCGGCGGATCGCAGTCCGCCGACGCCGGCGTCCGGCGCACCCGGGCGGGATCCTCGTCGGTGAAGACCACGGTGTGCGCGGTGAACGCCGGCACCCCCGCGTCCCGCCCGGACGGCTGCGGCACGACCCGCACCGTCCCGTCCGCCGCCGGGAAGACTCCGCGTGCCACCGCGTCCAGGATGTCCCGCAGCTTCTCCGCCACCCGCCCGCTCCCCGATGCGCCACCCGTCGAAGGTCCCGGACTCCCAGCCCCGGCCGACGGCCGCAGGCCCCGGACCGGACGACGTACGCCGCGAGTTCGCCGCGAGCGTGAACGGCCCGGAGCCGCCTCCGTGCGCGCGGAGGAGTCCGGGTGGGTGGTCGCCGCACCGGCGTCCCAGGTGGCCAGATAATCTGACCCGCGTCAGCAAGACGGCAAAAGGACGAGACGAGGGGCGGACCGGTGGCGGACATCGAGGAAGCGCGCAAGCAGTTCGAGCGGATCGATACGGACGGGGACGGATTCATCACCGCTGCCGAGTTCAAGACCGCTCTGGCCCAGGGCGGCGACTGGAACGTCACCGAGGCGGTCGCCGAGGCCGTGATCAAGTCCCGTGACCTGAACGGCGACAAGGTGCTGTCGTTCGACGAGTTCTGGTCCCACCTGAACAAGTAGGTCCGGAATAGCCCGCCCGTCCGGGAGGTTGATGCCGACCACGACGGTCTTCGCACGGAGACCGCAGCGGACATCGACCCCCGGAAGGGCGAGGCGAGCGACATGAGGATCGGCATCATCGGAGCGGGCAACATCGGCGGAAACCTCACCCGGCGCCTCACGGCCCTCGGGCACGACGTCTCCGCCGCCAACTCCCGCGGCCCGCACACCCTCACGGACCTGGCCGAGGAGACCGGCGCGACCCCGGTGCACGCCGGGGACGCAGCGCGCGGCGCCGAAGTCGTCGTCGTGACCATCCCGTTGAAGGCCGTACCGGACCTGCCGTCCGGCCTGTTCGACGAGGCGGCGGAGGGCGTCGCCGTCATCGACACCAACAACTACTACCCGCGGCAGCGCGACGGCAGGATCGCCGCCATCGAGGACGAGGGCCTCACCGAGAGCCGCTGGATCGAACGACAGCTCGGCCACCCGGTCGTCAAGGCCTTCAACGGCACGTACGCCCAGGACATCCTGGACCGCCACCGCCCGGCCGGCGCACCCGACCGGCTGGCCGTCCCCGTCGCCGGCGACGACGAGGCGGCCAAGCGGAAGGTCCGCGCCCTGATCGAGGAACTCGGCTTCGACACCGTCGACGCGGGCGGCATCGACGACTCCTGGCGCCAGCAGCCCGACACGCCGGTCTACGGCCTGCGGGCGGGCACCGAGGAGGTCACCAAGGCCCTGGCCGAAGCCTCCCCGACCCGCACCCCGGACTTCCGCGGCTGAGGTCTGCCGTCCGGATCGCCCCGGGGCTCGCGGGGTGATCCGGACCGCGGCCCTCGGCTAGGGTCTGTCGTTTGGATCATCCCGGGGTCGCGGGGTCCGGCACGCGCATCTGCGGCGTTGTCGTCGGTTGCCAACGCTCCGCTTTGTCGCCCCCCTCCGCCTTGCAGCTGCACGCACCGGACCCCGCTCGGGCCGGTCGATAGAACACCGCACCTCACAGCCGCGCTGATCCAAACGACAGACCCTAGGCGCCGCCGGCCCACTCCTTCAACGCCGACCTGCTGGAGAAGTCGGCGACGTTCTTGTCCAGCGGGTCGTCGGTGTACTGGTGGAAGCGCCACCTGGCCTTGATGCGGGGCTTGCCGGCGGTGACGTAGTCGGCGATCCACAGGCCGTCGCCGGCGTAGGACGTGGTGTCCACGTTCAGCCAGAAGTGCCGGTTGCAGTAGAGGACCACCCGGTTGTCCGGCCGCAGTTCCTTCACCTTGCGGATGAAGCGGTCCTTCTCGGAGTTGCTCGCGCGGGTGCCCTCGCCGGTGGTCTCCCAGTCGACGGCGAGGATGTCGCCCCGGCGGTCGGGGGCCTTGCTCACGAAGTACTCCGCCTGGGCGGTGAGGTTGCCCGGCCAGAGGAAGTGGTAGAAGCCGACCACCAGACCGGCGTCACGGGCCGTCTTCGTCTGGGCGGAGAGCTTGGGGTTGGTGTACGAACGGCCCTCCGTCGCCTTGATGAAGACGAAGGACAGCCCGTCGGTGTCGTACGAGGACGGCTGGTACGAGCTCACATCGATGCCACGCAGCATGCAGGCTCCCTGACGTGCCTGAGGGAGTGGGGAGTTGAAGGGTTCCTTCCCCGCCGGGACGCCGTCCACGCGTCGCCGGGCCCCTCACCCGAGGCGCTCGGTATCGGAGGCGACCGCGCAGAGGGCCCGCGGACCTCTGCGAAGGAGCGTGAGGCGCGCCCCGCACCGGATGTACCACCCGTACGTCTTCCGCGACCCGGCGTGGATCAAGGCGGACGTGCGCTGCGGCGGGACGCCGGCGCCGACGTGTGACGCACGGGACCGAAAGCGGCGCCCGGGACCCGGGCCCGCGCTTCCTGCGGGACCGCCAGGCGCGCCCGACGGCCGGTCCCGCGCCCGCGCACGCGCCGCCCCTGCGGGGCCCACGGGCCCCGCGGCCCGCGCTCAGCACTCGATGATGTTGACCGCCAGGCCCCCGCGCGCCGTCTCCTTGTACTTGACCGACATGTCGGCGCCGGTGTCCTTCATCGTCTTGATGACCTTGTCGAGGGACACCTTGTGGGAGCCGTCGCCGCGCATCGCCATCCGGGCCGCCGTGACCGCCTTCACCGCGGCCATGCCGTTGCGCTCGATGCACGGGATCTGCACCAGGCCGCCCACCGGATCGCAGGTCAGGCCCAGGTTGTGCTCCATACCGATCTCGGCGGCGTTCTCCACCTGCTCCGGGCTGCCGCCCAGCACCTCCGCGAGGGCGCCCGCCGCCATCGAGCAGGCCGAGCCGACCTCGCCCTGGCAGCCGACCTCGGCGCCGGAGATGGAGGCGTTCTCCTTGAAGAGCATGCCGATCGCGCCGGCGGCGAGCAGGAAGCGCACCACGCCCTCCTCGTCGGCGCCCGGGACGAAGTTGACGTAGTAGTGCAGGACGGCCGGGATGATGCCGGCCGCGCCGTTCGTCGGTGCCGTGACGACCCGGCCGCCGGCCGCGTTCTCCTCGTTCACGGCCATCGCGTACAGGGTGATCCACTCCATGGCCAGGGCCTGCGGGTCGCCCTCGGAGCGCAGCTTGCGGGCGGTGTTCGCGGCGCGGCGGCGCACCTTGAGGCCGCCGGGCAGGATGCCCTCGCGGGACATGCCGCGCGCCACGCACGCCTGCATCACCCGCCAGATCTCCAGCAGGCCCGCGCGGATCTCCTCCTCGCTCCGCCAGGCGCGCTCGTTCTCCAGCATCAGCGCGGAGATCGACAGGCCGGTCTCCTCGGTGAGGCGCAGCAGCTCGTCACCGGTGCGGAAGGGGTACTTCAGGACCGTGTCGTCGAGCTTGATGCGGTCCGCGCCCACCGCGTCCTCGTCCACGACGAAACCGCCGCCGACCGAGTAGTACGTCTTCGACAGGAGCTCCGTGCCCGCCGCGTCGTGGGCCCACAGGGTCATGCCGTTGGCGTGGTAGGGGAGGGCCTTGCGGCGGTGCAGCACCATGTCGTCGTCGAAGGTGAACGGGATCTCGTGCTCGCCGAGGAGGCGGATCCGGCCGGTCTCCTTGATCTTCTCCACCCGCTCGTCGGCCGACTCCACGTCCACCGTGCGGGGCGAGTCGCCCTCCAGGCCCAGCAGCACCGCCTTGGGCGTGCCGTGGCCGTGGCCGGTGGCGCCGAGGGAGCCGTAGAGCTCCGCGCGGACGGCGGCGACCGAGTCCAGCAGGTCCTCGTTGCGCAGCCGCCGGGCGAACATGCGGGCGGCGCGCATCGGGCCGACCGTGTGCGAGCTGGACGGGCCGATGCCGATCGAGAACAGATCGAAGACCGAGATGGCCACGGGAGGACTCCTAAGCGTGTGACGGACGGCGCTGTCCGCCGGGGAGGGGTGGTACGGGAAGGGCGCGGGAGGCGCGCGGCACGGAACGGGGCACCGCGCCCACTGACCCAGTGTGCGCGATGCCCCGGATGTCCGTACGAACGAAAGCGTACGGAATTACTTCAGACCGGGGTACAGCGGGTGCTTCTCGGCGAGAGCGGTCACCCGTGCCCGGAGGGCCGCGACGTCGTAGGACGGCTTGAGCGTCTCGGCGATCACGTCCGCGACCTCGGCGAAGTCCTCGGCGGTGAAGCCGCGGGTGGCCAGCGCGGGCGTGCCGATGCGCAGGCCCGAGGTGACCATCGGCGGGCGCGGGTCGTTCGGGATCGCGTTGCGGTTGACGGTGATGCCGACCTCGTGCAGACGGTCCTCGGCCTGCTGGCCGTCCAGCTCGGAGTTGCGCAGGTCGACCAGGACCAGGTGCACGTCCGTGCCGCCGGACAGCACGTCCACGCCGACCGCCTTGACGTCGTCCTTGACCAGGCGCTCGGCCAGGATGCGGGCGCCCTCCAGGGTGCGGCGCTGCCGCTCCTTGAAGTCCTCCGAGGCGGCGACCTTGAAGGCGACGGCCTTGGCCGCGACCACGTGCTCCAGCGGGCCGCCCTGCTGGCCCGGGAAGACCGCGGAGTTGATCTTCTTGGCCAGTTCGGCCGTGGAGAGGATCACACCGCCGCGCGGACCGCCGAGGGTCTTGTGCGTGGTGGTCGTCACGACGTGGGCGTGCGGCACCGGGTTCGGGTGCAGGCCCGCGGCCACCAGACCGGCGAAGTGCGCCATGTCGACCATGAGGTACGCGCCGACCTCGTCCGCGATCCGGCGGAACGCGGCGAAGTCCAGCCGGCGCGGGTACGCCGACCAGCCGGCGACGATCAGCTTCGGCTTGTTCTCCTTGGCGAGCCGCTCGACCTCGGCCATGTCGACCTGGCCGTCGTCGCCGACGTGGTAGGCGACGACGTTGTAGAGCTTGCCGGAGAAGTTGATCTTCATGCCGTGGGTCAGGTGCCCGCCGTGGGCGAGGTTCAGACCCATGATCGTGTCGCCGGGCTTGAGCAGCGCGAACATCGCGGCGGCGTTGGCCTGCGCGCCGGAGTGCGGCTGCACGTTGGCGTGCTCGGCGCCGAAGAGCTCCTTGACCCGGTCGATGGCGATCTGCTCGATCACGTCGACGTGCTCGCAGCCGCCGTAGTAGCGGCGGCCGGGGTAGCCCTCGGCGTACTTGTTGGTGAGGACCGAGCCCTGGGCCTCCATGACCGCGACCGGGGCGAAGTTCTCCGAGGCGATCATCTCGAGGGTGGACTGCTGGCGGTGCAGCTCGGCGTCGACCGCGGCGGCGACCGCCGGGTCGAGCTCGTGCAGGGGCGTGTTCAGAAGCGACATGCGGCTACGGCTCCTCAGCCAGCGACGTGGGCGTCGTACTCGTCTGCGGTCAGCAGGTCGGCCGGCTCGTCGGTGATCCGCACCTTGAACAGCCAGCCACCCTCGAAGGGGGCCGAGTTCACCAGGGACGGGTCGTTCACGACGTCCTCGTTGACCTCGGTGATCTCACCGCTGACCGGGGAGTAGAGGTCGCTGACCGACTTGGTCGACTCGAGCTCGCCGCAGGTCTCGCCCGCGGTCACGGCGGAACCGACCTCGGGGAGCTGGACGAAGACCACGTCGCCGAGCGCGTTGGCCGCGTGCTCCGTGATGCCGACCGTCGACACGCCGTCCTCGGCGGCCGACAGCCACTCGTGCTCCTTGCTGTAACGCAGCTGCTGGGGGTTGCTCATGGCTGGAATTCTCCTGTACGCGGGTGACTGCTGATGACGGGGGGACTGCGCGAAACGGGCGTGAGCAGGCAAGGACACGGCCGCGCCGGGTCCGGCTCCGACGCCGGGAGGCGGGCCCGGGGGCCGCTACGACGGTGTCACTTCTGCCGCTTGTAGAACGGCAGCGCCACGACGTCGTACGGCTCGTGGCTGCCGCGGATGTCCACGGCGACGCCCTCGGTGCCCGGCGCCGCGTGGGCCGCGTCGACGTACGCCATGGCGATCGGCTTGCCCAGCGTGGGCGAGGGGGCGCCGGAGGTGACCTCGCCGATCACCTCGCCGCCCGCGACGACCGCGTACCCGGCGCGCGGGACCCGGCGGCCCCGGGCGACCAGGCCGACCAGGACGCGCGGCGGCTCGGAGGCGGCGCGCTCGGCGGCCGCGGACAGCGCCGCGCGGCCCACGAAGTCGCCCTCCTTCTCGAACTTCACCACCCGGCCCAGACCGGCGTCGAAGGGCGTGAGGGAGGTGGTCAGCTCGTGCCCGTACAGCGGCATGCCCGCCTCCAGGCGCAGCGTGTCCCGGCAGGACAGCCCGCACGGGACCAGGCCCACGCCCTCGCCCGCCTTGGTCAGCGCCTGCCACAGCTCCACCGCGTGCTCCGGCTTCACGAACAGCTCGAAGCCGTCCTCGCCGGTGTAGCCGGTGCGGGCGATGAGGGCCGGGACGCCGGCGACGGTGCCGGGCAGGCCGGCGTAGTACTTCAGGCCGTCGAGGTCGGCGTCGGTGAGGGACTTCAGGATGCCGGGGGACTCGGGGCCCTGGACGGCGAGCAGCGCGTACGCGTCCCGGTCGTCGCGCACCTCGGCGTCGAAGCCGGCCGAGCGCTCCACCAGCGCGTCCAGCACCACCTGCGCGTTGGAGGCGTTGGCGACCACCATGTACTCGTGCTCGGCGAGCCGGTAGACGATCAGGTCGTCCAGGATGCCGCCGTCCTCGCGGCAGATCATGGTGTAGCGGGCGCGGCCCGGCTTCACACCGCCGATGTTGCCCACCAGGGCGAAGTCGAGGAGGGCGGCGGCCTGCGGGCCGGTGACCGTGATCTCGCCCATGTGCGAGAGGTCGAACAGGCCGGCCTTCGTGCGCACGGCGACGTGCTCGTCGCGCTCGGAGCCGTAGCGCAGGGGCATGTCCCAGCCGGCGAAGTCGGTCATCGTCGCGCCGAGCGAACGATGCAGGGCATCGAGCGCGGTCCGGCGGGGTGCGGTACTGCTCATCGGTCGGTCTCCCAAGGGATGACGGGCGAGGACGGTTCCTCCCCATCTGTCATCGGAACCTGAGAGGTTCGCCATGACCGCACGCGCGGCGCCGGTCAGGGCTTGCACCTTGGGTGGAGCCTGCGCAGCACGGCTGCGGCGGCCCGCTTTTCAGATGTGCCTCGCCCGCGCGGTAACGGGGCCTGAGAGATTCAAGGGAGGGACTTGCTCCTTCGGCGCCCCGGCGGCAAACGGTGCCGGGGACTCTCCCGCGCGGATTCAAACGGCCGGTATGCAGTTGGCGGGCACATCATTGCACGCATTGTGCGGGTGCGGCAGGGGGACCCTTCCCAGGGGATGCACGGGGTGTACGGGTGCGGTCACAGCAGGCTGTGACAGGCCTGTATCAGGAAACGGACGAAAAGAAGAGACACCCGGCATTACCTTCTCTTTACACTCAGTGGGGATCGGTATCCCGTACCTGGCCCCAGGGGAGGACGATCACGGTGAACAGGACCACGGCGTGCGCCACCACCACGGGTGTCACGCTGCCCGAGCAGTCGGCCGCTCAGGCCCGTAAGGCCAGCGGTGCGCTGCCGGCGCCCGTCGTCCGGGACCTGCGCGCGCGGGCCGGCCGCAGCCCGCGCGCCCTGGTCTTCGGGCCGCACGACGTCGTCGTGGTCACCGGCCTGCCCGGCAGCGGCAAGTCCACGCTGATGCGCCGTGCCGTGCACGGCGTCCGCGTGGACTCCCAGGACACCCGCGACCGCTGGGAGCGCCGCATGCCGCGCCTCCTGCCGTACGCCGTGTACCGCCCGCTGGTCCGCCTCGCCCACTACGCGGGGCTACGCCGCGCGCTGCGCGCCGGCGGAGGCGTCGTCGTCCACGACTGCGGCACCCAGGCCTGGGTGCGCCGCTGGCTGGCCCGCGAGGCCCGCCGCCGCGGCGCGAGCCTGCACCTGCTGCTGCTCGACGTCACCCCGCAGGAGGCGCTGGCCGGGCAGCGCGAGCGCGGGCGCGGCGTGTCCCGGTACGCCTTCCGGCGCCACCGCGCGGCGAGCGAGCGGCTGCTGCGCGCCGTGCAGCGCGGACGGATGCCGGCCGGCTGCGGTTCGGCGGTGCTGATCGACCGGGACGCGGCGAACACGCTGCGCCGCATCGCCTTCACCGGCTGACCTGGCCGAACGCGGTCCCCGGCGGCAGCGGTTAGCCTGTCCAGCCACAGCAGTGGTTCCAGGCAGGTGGTAGGCAGATGGACTTCCCGTCGGACATCCCGGCGCAGGCGCACCCCCATCCGCACGGTGGATGGCCCGGCAACGAGCTGGAGGAGGTGCTCTCCGCCTCCCTCGGCGTCCCCTCGGCCGGGGGCCGGATCGTCGAGGTGCTCGGCCGCAGCTTCGTCTGGGTGCCGCTGCCCAACGGCGGCGGCCCCGACAGCGGCCCGCTGGACCTGCCGACCATGGAGCTCGACGGCCAGGTGTACGTGCCGGTGTTCAGCTCCGAGGAGCAGTTCCGGCAGGCCGTCGGCTCCCACATGTCGTACACCGTCGCGCCCGCCGTGGAGTTCGCCCGCGGGCTGCCGCCGCAGGCCGGGATCGCGGTGAACCCGGGCGGCGTGGTCGGCATCCCGCTGCCGCCGCCGGCCGTGGCCGAGCTGTGCCGGGCCGGACGCACCCCGCTGGACGGCCCGGCCGCCGGCGGCCGGGTCCGCCTGTTCGAACCCGACTGGCAGGACGACCCGGTGGACTTCCTCGGCGCGGCCTCGGCGGAGTTCGCCGCCATCGGCGTGGTGACCAGCGCCCGCCGCTGCCTCGCCGCGATCGAGACGGCCGACCCCGTGCTCTTCGTCGGCGTGGAACTCTCCCAGTGGGAGGGCGACGCCCGGGCCCTGCCGCTGGACGCGCTGGGCCGCGCCCTGGGCCGCACACCGGTGCGGTGGCCGGTCAACCTGGTCCTGCTGGACGTGGCCCAGGACCCGGTGGGCGACTGGATGCGCAGCCACGTCCGCCCCTTCTACCAACACCAGTAGGGGCCGTCCCGGGCAGCCGCGCCGCGCACGCGCAGCGGCTGCCCGGGCGCGGGCGGCTTAAGCTAGGTTCATTGGCCGGCTGGTGTTGTACGGAGGGGCGATACAAGTGAGCGCTGGCACCGCGGCGGCCGGGCAGGTCGAGCACATGCTGCGCCAGGTGACGCCCGGGCGTTACGACGCCTACGAGGCATTGCTGCGCGCGCTCGCGACCCCCTCGTCCGGGCAGGTCTGGATGCTGCTGTGGCACGGCCAGGCCGGCTCCCCGGACGCCCAGTACGGGAACATGGAGGTCGGCGGCCACGGCTACGCCCCCTGCGTCACCTCCGCCCAGGAGTTGTCGGCCAGCGGCTGGAACCGGTCGTACGAGGTGGTCGACGGTCTCGAAGTGGCCCGCGCGCTCTACCCGGACCGCTACGGACTCTGGCTGAACCCGCACGCCCCGGGCGGCGGCGTCGGCATCCCCTGGCTGGACCTGCGCCGGATCGCGACCGGCCTGGACCGTCAGCCCGCCGGACCGCTGCGGCTGTCCGAACCGGCCATCGAGATCCCGCAGTTCTACGCCCTGCTCGCGCAGAACGCCCACCGCACTCCGGCCGTGCGGGCGCTGCGCCGCGCCTGGGTGCAGCCCGCGCTCGGCGCTCCGTACCTCGCCATCGGCCTGGACGTGTACGACACCTCCCCGGCCGCCGTCGACGCGGTGCGCGCGATGATGCAGCAGTCGCTCGGCGCGGTTCCCGACGGGCTGCCCGTGTCGACCGTCGCCATGTCCGACGAGCACGACCCGGTCGCGATGTGGCTGCGGGTCAACGCCCGTCCGTTCTACGACCGCGAGGCCCACGCCCCGGCTCCCGCGACCGCCCCCGCGGCCGGCTACGGATACCCGCCGGTGCAGCGGCACTGACCCGGCCTTTTCCCACCGCGAGGATCGCGGCGACGAAGTCCGCCCGCACCTCGGAGTTCTCACTCTGAGTGATCATTGTCCACGGAGTGGACACGGACGCGAGGACGGAGAGGCCGCTTTCGGTACGGCGTCGATTTCTTGCCACGTTCCGGATCGTGTGCGCTTAGCTATCACCGGTTGACTGCCTGTCACCTGCGGTTTCACTCGTTCTTCACGCGGGTCGGAGTCGCTCAACGGGCCCCGTGGGCACGCCGGATGTGTCCGCCACGTTAATTCCGAACGGCGGGGCGTCTGAACCATCCCTTATGTCAACTGTTCAGATCTCAGGTGGGTATCACCGCTATCCGGACTGTTCCTGACTGAGCGCGAACGTCTGTAGTGTTCGGCCGGTCAAGATGCATCCACATAGCGGACCCGGAGTGGCCCCAATATGCGCATAGTCAAGTCCCGAGCCGCTCGGGCGATCACGGCCGCGATTGCGGTCGGTCTGATCGCCACGGGCTGCTCCAGCGAGCGGGACAACAAGAGCAAGGGCGACGGCGACAAGGACACCTTCGTCTTCGCGGGTGCGGGTGACCCGGGTTCCCTGGACCCTGCCCTCGCCAGCGACGGTGAAACTTTCCGCGTGACGCGCCAGGCGTTCGAAGCGCTCCTCGAGCACGAGTCCGGCGGCACCAAGCTGGTCGGCGGCCTCGCCGAGACCTGGTCGAGCAACGACGAGGGCACGGTCTGGACCTTCAACCTCCGCAAGGGCGTGAAGTTCCACGACGGCGAGACGTTCAACGCCGCGGCCGTGTGCGCCAACTACGACCACTGGTTCAACTGGAAGGGCACCTACCAGTCCAGCGCGGTCTCCTACTACTGGCAGACCATCATGGGCGGCTTCGCGAAGAACGAGGACAAGGAGACGCCCAAGGCGAACTACAAGTCCTGCACCGCGAAGGACGAGCACACCGCCGTCATCGAGGTCAAGGAGCCCTCCGCCAACCTCCCCGGCGGTTTCTCCCTCCAGGCGCTGGCGATCCACTCGCCGAAGGCCCTCAAGGAGTACGAGAAGCAGGACGCGAGCGCCAAGGGCGACGCGATCACGTACCCCAAGTACAGCCAGGAGGCCGGCACGGTCGCCGGCACCGGCCCGTACAAGATCGTCAAGTGGAACAAGGGCAACAAGGAAGTCTCCCTCGAGCGCTTCGACGACTACTGGGGCGACAAGGCGAAGATCAAGAACCTCGTCTTCCGCACCATCGACACCGAGGAGGGCCGCCGCCAGGCGCTCCAGGCCGGTGACATCGACGGTTACGACCTGGTCGCCCCGGCCGACGTCAAGACCCTCGAGGAGCAGGGCTACGTCGTCCCGACCCGTGGCGTCTTCAACCTCTTCTACGTCGGCATGAGCCAGGGCGCCAACAAGGCCCTGAAGAAGAAGGAAGTCCGCCAGGCCATCGCGCAGGCGATCGACAAGGAGAACCTGGTCAAGACCCAGCTGCCCGAGGGCGGCAAGGTCGCGGACCAGTTCATGCCGGACACGATCGCGGGCTACTCCAAGAACGTCACGAAGTACCCGTTCGACACCGCCAAGGCCAAGGGCCTGCTGAAGAAGGCCGGTGAGGAGAACCTCGAGATCGAGTTCTGCTACCCGACCGAGGTCACCCGCCCGTACATGCCTGCCCCGCAGGACCTGTTCGAGTCGATGAAGGCCGACCTGGAGAAGGCCGGCATCAAGGTCAAGCCGAAGGCCATGAAGTGGGCCCCGGACTACATCGACGCCACCGAGGCGGGCTCCTGCGCCCTGCACATGCTCGGCTGGACCGGTGACTTCAACGACGGCTACAACTTCATCGGCACCTGGTTCGCCGGGTACGACAAGCAGTGGGGCTTCAAGAACGACAAGGTCTTCGACGCCGTGAACGCCGGCTCGAAGCTGGGCAAGGTCGAGGAGCGCGTCGCCGCCTACGAGAAGGCCAACGAGGCGATCATGGACTACCTGCCGGGTGTCCCGATCTCGTCCTCCCCGCCGGCCATCGCGTTCGCCAAGAACGTGAACCCGCCGAACGTCTCCCCCCTGACGCAGGAAGTCTTCGCCGAGACCTCCTTCAAGTAAGCGCAGGCGGCTGAAAAGCCGGAACGGGGGTTCCCGCCCGGTCGTCGCAACTCGGCGGCCGGGCGGGCCCATTCATGTAAGACACCACGTAAGAAAGGGGCATGCGGGGTGCTGCGTCTCGTCGTACGAAGACTGCTCCAGCTCATACCCACGCTGCTCGGCCTGTCGGTACTGCTCTTCCTCTGGCTCGACCGGCTGCCCGGCGGACCCGCCTCAGCGATCCTGGGGGAAAAGGCCACCGAGGCCGAAGTGGCACGCATCAACCGTGCACTCGGGCTGGACCAGCCCGTCTACGTCCAGTACTGGCGCTTCCTCAAGCGCATCGTCGAGCTCGACCTGGGCACCTCCACCCAGACCGGACAGCCGGTGTGGGACGAGTTCGTCCTGCGCTTCCCCGCGACCGTGGAGCTGTCCCTCCTGGCGATCCTCATCGCCGTGGCCGTCGGTGTCCCGCTCGGTTACTTCGCCGCCCGCAACCGCGGTGGCTGGCTCGACGTGACCGCCGTCTCCGGCTCGCTCGTCGGCATCTGCATCCCGGTCTTCTTCCTCGCGCTGATCCTCAAGGGCATCTTCGCGGTCAACCTCGGCATCTTCCCGAGCTACGGACGCCAGGACACCGGCATCGACGCCACCAGCGTGACCGGATTCGCCGTCCTCGACGGCGTCCTCACCGGCGAGTTCGACGCCTCCTGGGACGCGATCATGCACCTGATCCTGCCCGCCGTCGCCCTGGCCTCCATCCCGCTCGCGGTCATCGTGCGCATGACCCGCGCCAGCGTCCTCGAGGTGCAGGACGAGGACTACGTCCGCACCGCCGAGGCCAAGGGCCTCAAGCGCAGCGTCGTCCGCAGCCGGCACGTGCTGCGCAACGCGATGCTCCCCGTGGTGACCGCGGTCGGCCTGCTCACGGGCTCCCTGCTGTCCGGCGCGGTCCTCACCGAGTCCGTGTTCTCCTTCGGCGGCATCGGCTCCTTCATCCGGACCGCGATCGACGCCCGCGACTACCCCGTGCTCGTCGGGTTCATCATGTTCATCGCGATGGTGTACGTCCTGATCAACCTGCTGGTGGACCTGGCGTACAGCCTCATCGACCCGAGAGTGCGGGTGCACTGACGTGAGTGTCGCCACCAAGACAGACAAGATCCAGCGCCTCGCCGAACTGACCGCGGTCAAGGAGACCAGCACCGGCGCCAGCCTGTGGCGGGAGGCCTTCCGCCGTCTGCGGCGCAGCAAGATGGCGATCATCGGCGCGATCGTCATCGCCGTGTTCGTGGTCATCGCGATCGTCGGGCCGTACCTCACCCCCTACGCCCCGACCGCGCAGACCTGGCGCGGCGAAGTCTTCCCCAACCGGGGCCAGTTCGTCGGCCCGCGCGGGGACAACTGGTTCGGCCTGGACCACCTCGGCCGGGACATGTTCTCCCGCATGCTGGTCGGCGCCCGCCAGACGCTGCTCGTCGGCGTCGTCTCCACGCTGATCGGCCTGGCCGCCGGCTTCCTGATCGGCGGCGTCTCCGGTGCCTTCGCCACCCTCGGAGGCGAGTCCGGACGACGCGTCGACTCCGTCATCATGCGTTTCATCGACATGATGCTGGCGCTTCCCTCGCTGCTGCTGGCCGTGTCCATCGCCGCCGTGATGGGCCAGTCGCTGACCACCGTCATGATCGCCGTCGGTGTCGTCCAGGTGCCGGTGTTCGCCCGGCTGCTGCGCGGCGCCATGCTGGCGCAGGGCGGCGCGGACTACGTGCTCGCGGCCAAGTCCCTGGGCGTACGCAAGCGGCGCATCGTGATCTCGCAGATCGTCCCCAACTCGCTCAGCCCGGTGATCGTGCAGGCCACGCTCTCCCTGGCCACCGCGATCATCGAGGCGGCCGCCCTGTCCTACCTGGGCCTCGGCAACCCCGACCCGGCGATCCCCGAGTGGGGCGTCATGCTCGCCCAGGCGCAGCGCTTCTTCGACAACGCGCCGATGATGGCGGTCTATCCCGCCGTCGGCATCATCATCACCGCCCTCGGCTTCACCCTCCTCGGCGAGGCCATGCGGGAAGCCCTCGACCCGAAGCTGAGGGGCTGAACCACCATGTCTCTGCTCTCTGTCGACGAACTGACCGTCACCTTCGGCGGCCGCGGCCGCAAGGAGTCCCGGGCGGTCGACGGTGTCTCCTTCGAGGTCGACCAGGGCCAGGTCGTGGGCCTGGTCGGCGAGTCCGGCTGCGGGAAGTCCGTCACCTCGCTGGCCCTGATGGGCCTGCTGCCCCACAAGGGCGTGAAGGTCGGCGGCCGCGCCGAATTCGACGGCACGGACCTGTTCACCATGAGCGCGTCCGCCCGCCGCGACCTGCGCGGCAGCAAGATGGCGATGATCTTCCAGGATCCGCTGTCCAGCCTCAACCCGGTCGTCCCGGTCGGCGTGCAGGTCACCGAGATCCTGGAGCGCCACCGCAGGATGAAGGGCGAGGCCGCCCGCAAGGAGGCCGCGCACCTGCTGGACCGGGTCGGCATCCCGGACCCGACCCGGCGCCTCAAGGAGTACCCGCACCAGCTGTCCGGCGGCATGCGCCAGCGCGCGCTGATCGCCATGGCGGTGGCCTGCGCCCCGAGCCTGCTCATCGCCGACGAGCCGACCACGGCCCTCGACGTGACCATCCAGGCGCAGATCCTGGAACTGCTCAAGGAACTCGTGGACCAGGAGGGCACCGCCCTGCTGATGATCACCCACGACCTCGGGGTGGTCGCCGGCCTCTGCGACCAGGTCAACGTCCTCTACGCGGGCAAGGTCGTGGAGTCCGCGGGCCGTCGCGAGCTGTTCGCCCACCCCACCCACCCCTACGCGCACGGACTGCTGGGCTCCATCCCGCGTCTGGACGCGCCCCGGGGCGAATCCCTCAAGCCCATCCGCGGGTCCATCAACGACCGCATCGCCTGGGCCGACGGCTGCGCGTTCGCGCCCCGCTGCGACCGGTACGAGATGGCCTGCCTGACCGGCACGCCGCAGCTCACCGAGCCGCGCGCGGCCGGCCACCAGGCGCGGTGCGTCAACCCCGTACTCGTCGACGACGCGAAGGCCGAGGAGGTCCCCGCATGAGCCTGCTCGAACTGGACGGCGTCAAGGTCCACTTCCCGATCAAGAAGGGCCTCTTCTTCGACCGCACGGTCGGTCACGTCTACGCCGTGGACGGGATCTCTCTGAAGGTCGAGGCCGGCGAGACCTACGGCCTGGTCGGCGAGTCCGGCTGCGGCAAGACCACCCTGGGGCGGTCGGTGCTGCGGCTGGTGGACATCACCGAGGGCTCGGTCGTCCTGGACGGCACCGACCTGGCGAAGCTGCCCGGCGAGGAGATGCGCCGCTTCCGGCGCCGGCTCCAGATGGTCTTCCAGGACCCGTTGGGCTCGCTCAACCCCCGGCAGAACATCGAGTCGATCCTCTCCGAGGGCATGGTCGCCCACGGCATCGGCAAGGACCAGGAGGAGCGGCGGGAGAAGATCAAGGCGATCCTGGAGCGGGTCGGCCTGCCCTCCAACGCCCTCTCCCGCTACCCGCACGAGTTCTCCGGCGGCCAGCGCCAGCGCATCGGCATCGCCCGCGCGCTCGTCCTCGAACCGGACGTGATCATCTGCGACGAGCCGGTCTCCGCGCTCGACGTGTCGATCCAGGCGCAGGTCATCAACCTGCTGGAGGAGCTCCAGGAGGAGCTCGGCCTGACGTACGTGGTGATCGCGCACGACCTCGCCGTGGTCCGGCACATCTCCGACACGATCGGCGTGATGTACCTGGGTTCACTGGTCGAGGAGGCGCCGAGCGACGCGCTGTACGCCGAGCCGAAGCACCCGTACACCAAGGCCCTGATGTCGGCCGTGCCGGTGCCGGACCCGGAGGTGGAGGACAAGCGCGAGCGCATCCTGCTCACCGGTGACCTGCCCTCCCCGGCGAACCCGCCGAGCGGCTGCCGTTTCCACACGCGCTGCCCCTGGGCCCAGGCCGAGCGGTGCGCGACCGAACGGCCGCAGCTGCGGGACCTCGGCAGCGGCCACCGGGTGGCCTGCCACTACGCCGAGGAGATCGCGGCGGGCACGCTGAAGCGGACCACCGGTGAGGTGGTCTCCGCGACGCGCGAGGGCGTGGAGGACGCTCCGGCGGCGGAGGACGACGAGCCGGCGACGAAGACTCCGGCAGCGTCGGCGGCGGAGACCGAGGCGGAGGCGGACACCGCCGACGCCGCGAAGGCCGCACCTGTGGACGGGGCCGACGCCGGAGACGGTGCTGACGCCGGAGACGGTGCCGAGACCGTCGACAAGGCCGAAACCGTCGACGAGGCGGAGGCGGAGGCGGAGGCGGAGTCGACTGACGCCGCCGAGGCCGCCGAGAAGGCCGAGCCCGCCGTGTCCGCCGAGAAGGCCGAGAAGGCCGAGCAGTCGGAGGCTGCCGCGGAGACGGAGACGGAGACGGCAACCGAGACGGAGACGGAAACCGAGACGGAGACGGAGTCCAAGGCGGAGTCCGAGACGGCCGGGAAGGCCGACTCCGTGGACGAGGCCGCGTCCGCCGGTACGACGGAGGAGCCGCAGAAGGCCGTCTAGCCGCCTGCGACGAGCCCACCCCGCTCCCACTCGAACCCCTCGCCTTGCTTTGTAAGGCGAGGGGTTCTTGCTGGGTGAGAATGAAAGGGTGCTCCAGCAACTGTTCAGTCCGTCCGTCCTGCACACGCTCGACCTGATCGGCATCTTCGTCTTCGCGATCTCCGGCGCCCTGCTGGCCGTCCGCAAGAACTTCGACGTCTTCGGCATCGCCGTACTCGCCGAGGTCACCGCCCTGGGCGGCGGGCTCTTCCGTGACCTGGTCATCGGCGCGGTGCCGCCCGCCGCCTTCACGGACCTGGGGTACTTCGTCACCCCTCTGCTCGCCACGGGCCTGGTCTTCTTCCTCCACCCGCACGTGGAGCGCATCCAGACCGGCGTGAACGTCTTCGATGCCGCCGGTCTCGGCCTCTTCTGCGTGGTCGGCACCGTCAAGGCCCATGACTACGGCCTCGGCCTGACCGCCTCCGCCTGCCTGGGCCTGACCACCGCGGTCGGCGGCGGTGTGCTGCGCGACGTGCTCGCCAACGAGGTGCCCTCGCTGCTGCGCTGGGACCGCGACCTGTACGCCGTCCCGGCCGTCGTCGGCGCCACCATGGTCGCGCTGTGCATCCGGTTCGACGCCCTCACCCCGTTCACCAGCGTCCTCGCGGTGATCACCGCGTTCGTCCTGCGCCTGTGCGCGATGCGCTACCACTGGCGGGCGCCGCGCGCCTGGCACCGCCGGTCGGCCGTGGTGGAGGAGTAGAGGAGTAGGAAAGCAGAAGCGCGGGACGAGCGGGACGGGCAAGCCGTGGGGGAGGGGCAGGCCGAGCGGGAGGGGCAGGCCGAGCGGGACGAGCAAGGAAGGGCACGGGGAGCAAAGCTACCGCTTAGTATTATCGTCTTGTACTGTTCAGCCATGCCAGAAGCAGCCTCCGCCCAGCCCACCCGGGCCATCGACGGCGTCAGCGAGTTCGACCGCGACACCGCGGTCACCCGCCGGGAGCCCGGCGTCTACGACATCGACCTCTCCGCCGGCTGGACGATCATCAACGCCGTCAACGGCGGTTATCTCCTGGCCGTCCTGGGCCGCGCGCTCGCGGACGCCCTGCCGCACCCCGACCCGTTCACCGTCTCCGCGCACTATCTGACCGCCTCCCAGCCCGGCCCGGCGGTCGTCCGCACGGAGACCGTCCGCACCGGCCGGACCCTGTCGACCGGCCAGGCGTCCCTGTTCCAGCTCGACGAACAGGGCCAGGAGGTCGAGCGCATTCGCGTCCTCGCCTCCTACGGCGACCTCGACTCCCTCCCCGAGGACGTCCGTACGACGGCCAAGCCGCCCGCGATGCCGCCGATGGAGCAGTGCTTCGGCCCCGAGGACGGCCCCGCCCCCGTCGACGGCAGCACCGCCATCACCGAACGCCTGATGCTCAAGCTGGACCCGTCGACCCTCGGCTGGGCGCTCGGACAGCCCTCCGGCAAGGGCGAGATACGCGGCTGGTTCGGACTCGCCGACGGCCGGGACCCGGACCCGTTCTCGCTGCTCCTCGCGGTGGACGCGCTGCCGCCCACCGCCTTCGACCTGGGCCTGTCCGGCTGGGTCCCCACGGTGGAGCTGACCGTCCACGTCCGCTGCCGTCCCGCCCCGGGCCCCCTGCGCGTCTCGATCACCACCCGCAACCTCGCCGGCGGCTTCCTGGAGGAGGACGCCGAGGTCTGGGACAGTGACGACCGCCTGGTCGCCCAGTCCCGCCAGCTCGCCCGCGCCCGCCTCGCCTGACGCGGCCCGCGCCCGCCTGACCGGACGCCCGCGCCCGCCTCGCCTGACGCGGCCCGCGCCCGCCCGACCGGACGCCCGCGCCCGCCTTGCCTGACGCGGCCCGCGCTCGCCCGACCGGACGCCCGCGCCCGCCTTGCCTGACGCGGCCCGCGCCCGCCTGACCGGACGCCCGCGCCCGACCCGGCACCACGACGGCCGCCCCGCTTGAGGGGCGGCCGTCGTCATGTCCCCGGCGTGTCCCCGGCCGGCGCCCGGGACGGCCCGTCGACGTCCAGCCAGTGCCTGCGGCCGATGCCGATCAGCCGCAGCTGCCGGGCCGCCAGCCGGGACACCCGCTCCCGCTCCGCCGGTGCGGTCGCCGGGGCCTCCAGGAAGAGCGAGGCCGTGACCAGCATCTGGTCGACGTAGAGCTGGGCCAGCATCAACAGGTCGTCCTCGCTCCAGCCCGCCGACCGGGGATCCTCGGCCAGCCCCTGCCCGACCTCGGCGGTGAACCGGGCCAGCTGGTCCTGTATCGCCTCCCGGACCGGCCGGACGCCGCCGTGCCGTTCCCGGGCGACGAAGCGGACGTGTGCGGGATGGGCGTCGACGTGCGAGGCGATCAGCCCGATGGCCCGCGCGATCCGCTCCTCGCCGTCGTCGGTCGTGGACACCGTCGTATGGATCATCGGGTGCAGACTGCCCAGCGCCTCCTCGACCAGCGCCACACCCAGGTCCTCCACCGAACGGAAGTGCCGGTAGAAGGCGGTCGGCGCGATCCCCGCGGCCCGGGTGACCTCACGCAGGCCCAGGCTGCTCAGGCTCTGCCCCTCGAGCAGTTCCAGCGCCGCGTCGAGCAGTGCCTGCCGGGTCTTCAGTTTCTGCGCCTGCCGGACGCCGAGGGTGTGACTCATGCCATGCAGTCAACAACTGTTCTCCGAAATGGGGAAGTCGCGAAGGCGCGTTAGACTGGTGAGTCAGTGAACAACTGTTACATCAAGCGTTCACCGAAAGCTGGGGGATCCGACTCATGCTGTTCCTCGTCGTCGCACTGCTGCTGCTCGGTGTCGTCCTCGGCACCGTCGCCCACGCGCCGCTCTCCTTCTCCGTCGCCGCGGGCACCGTCATCGCCGTCTGGCTCGCCGTCTTCGCCCTGCGCGAGCGCCACCGCCGCCGACGCGCCACCTCCGCGCGCTGACCGGACCGGACCGCACGACCACCTCCGACCGAGGGAGCCGATCACCATGCACCTGACCGCACCGGCCGGCCGCCGTACCGGCATCCACGACGCCGACGGGATGGCCGTCGCGTCCTTCGTCCTGGGACTGCTGGGCCTGCTCGTCCTCAACGTCTTCCTCGGCCCGGCGGCCGTCGTCCTGGCGGCGGTGGCACTGGGACGGGGCACCGCCCGGCGCGGCCGCGCCCTCCTCGGCCTCGGGCTCGGCGTCGCCGACCTCCTCGTCCTCGCGGTGTTCATGCAGGCGGACGGCACGATCTCGTGGAGCTTCTGAGCGGGCATCCTCGTGGGGCCGGCGCGCGGGCGTCGCATCCCGGCCAACCGGGGCCCGGGGCCGGTGCGCCGGGCCCCGTAGAATCGGCCCCACCATGGCTTACCTCGACCACGCCGCGACCACCCCGATGCTCCCCGAGGCAGTCGAGGCACTCACCGCGCACCTGGGCGTCACCGGCAACGCCTCCTCCCTCCACGCGGCCGGCCGCCGCGCCCGGCGCACCGTCGAGGAGGCCCGCGAGACCCTCGCCGAGGCCCTCGGCGCCCGCCCCAGCGAGATCGTCCTCACCTCGGGCGGCACCGAGGCCGACAACCTCGCCGTGAAGGGCCTGTACTGGTCCCGCCGCGACGCGGACCCGGCCCGCACCCGGGTCCTCAGCAGCCCCGTGGAGCACCACGCCGTGCTCGACGCCGTCCACTGGCTCGGCGAGCACGAGGGCGCCACCGTCGAGTACCTGCCGGTCGACTCCCACGGCCGGGTCCACCCGGACGCCCTGCGCGAGGCCATCGCCCGCAACCCCGACGACGTCGCCCTCGCCACGATCATGTGGGCCAACAACGAGATCGGGACAATTCTGCCGGTCCGTGAACTCGCCGACGTCGCCGCCGAGTTCGGCGTTCCGCTGCACTCCGACGCGGTCCAGGCCCTCGGCCAGATCCCGGTGGACTTCGCCGCGTCCGGGCTCGCCGCCATGACCGTGACCGGCCACAAGATCGGCGGCCCCTACGGCATCGGCGCACTGGTCCTCGGCCGCGAGTACACGCCCGTGCCCGTCCTGCACGGCGGCGGCCAGGAACGCCACGTCCGCTCCGGCACCCTCGACGTGCCCGCCATCGCCTCCTTCGCGACCGCGGGCCGGCTCGCCGCCCAGCAGCAGCAGTGGTTCGCCCGCGAGATCGGCAGCCTGCGCGACGAACTCGTCGCCGCCGTCCGCGAGGCCGTCCCGGACGCCGTCCTCGGCGGCGACCCCGACCCCGCCGGCCGGCTCCCCGCCAATGCCCACTTCACCTTCCCCGGCTGCGAGGGCGACTCGCTGCTGCTCCTCCTCGACGCCCAGGGCATCGAGTGCTCCACCGGTTCCGCCTGCACCGCCGGCGTCGCCCAGCCCAGCCACGTCCTCCTGGCCACCGGCACCGACCCCGACCTCGCCCGCGGCACCCTCCGCTTCTCCCTCGGCCACACCTCCACCGAGGCCGACGTAGCAGCCCTGGCCAAGGCCATCGGCCCCGCAGTCGAACGCGCCCGCGCAGCCGGCCTGACCTGACGCCTCGCACCGTTGACCCGCCGCGCGGATCCGGTGCGCCGCCCGGGCGGCGGACGGTCTGCCGCCTGCGGTCGATGCCCGGGAAGCCCTGCCCGGAAGGGCTCATGGCCCCGGCACTTCAGCCGCCGTTTTGGCGGTGGGTAGCCTGACCGCAGCAGAGGTCGGATCTAGTCGAGGGAGCGGTCGTGGAGCGTTCGACACATTCCGGAACGGACGCAGCGGGCTCGTACGGCCGGGCGGTGGATTACCAGGAGAAGCTGCCGCGACGCTGGACGATCATCACCATCGCGGTTGTGGCCGGCTGGCTCGCGTACCAGGGCAGCATCCTACTTCCCGAAGACAGCACGGTCTGGTTCGTCATGCTCGGCCTGTCGGCGCTTCTCGTGCTCGTCTTCAACGCTGTGCCGCTCTCCAAGCGCATCTACCACCGAATCCGTCTCACGGATGGGCAGTTGACTGTGGGACGAGAGACGATTGCTGTGGACTCGTTGACGGCCGAGTCGATTCGGCAGGCTCGAGCGCAGCCCACGGATGCGGAGTTCGTCGCATCCCTGGCCGGGCGGTCGCGTGAGGAGCTTGCCGAGCTGCAGCGCAGGAGCCGTGAGACCAGGTCCCCCCGTCTCGTAGGGGGCGGATGGTCGGTGCCGATGGGAATGGACCAGATCGTGGTCGACACCGTGCAGGGCGACTCGCTGCTGATCGCCACCCACGATCGCGAAGCCCTGTTGGAGGCATTGGCGCGGGCCCGCCAGGTCTGATCCGCGGGAGCCGGTCAACTTCGAGGACCAGTTGCGGCCTCGGTACTGTACGAGTGCCTGTGCTGCCGCTCTCCTGGAGAGAGTGGACGTCGAATACCTGAAGGAGCTTCGTGACGGGCAAGCCGAACAGAGTGGTGAACCCCCAGGACCTAGAGCAGTTGGCCAAGTTGCTCGACGGACGCGGCGGGATGGGGGACCGACTCGACGAGGCTTTCACGCGCGCCTCGGCACTCGGAGTGTCGGACAAGCTAGGCGCGATACGGCCCATGCGTTCCTGGGTGACCGACACCGCGCCCGAACTCCGCAGAAAGGCGGCCTACGCTCGTCTTGAGGACGGCGATCCACTGGCCGGACTCCTGCTGGCCGGGTTCACCCCTGAGCAGCTCAAGAACAAGGATCTGCCGCCGGACATCCTTCTGGTCGCCAACGCGGCGGCGTCCGACGGGAACGTCGACGACGACTGGCTCAAGAAGAAGGACGGCGAAAGCCTCGACGACTGGCTGGTCAGGGTGCAGGGCGACGCCGTCACTCAACTGACCGGTGACGAGGAACTCGGCAAGACCGTCGCAGCGTACATCGAAGGGGCTGCCAACCTGTCGGCGTTCTTCATGGCGTCGACCACGGCGGTTCTCAGCACCAGTTCACTCAGGGCGTACTTCAAGAGCTCCAAGGTGCTCAACGCGCCGGGCACGGTCACCGCCCGCCTGATCAACAATCACTGGGACAAACTGTCCAGGATTCCCAAGGCGGGAAGTTGGCTGGCCCGGGTACCGACCAGCGTGATCGCCGGTTCCGACGAGGCGGCGATGCTCGGTGGGTACATGCGCAAGGGGGCCTTCTACCTTCCCACCGCCACCGAGGCCAATCTGCTCACCGTTGCCCGCCGCGGTGGTCTCGCCAACGCGGCCAAGGCCGCCGGGTGGGTGCGAGGCGCCGGCATTGTCGGGTCCGTCGGCGCCACCGCCTGGGGCGTCGCCAACCTGGCCACCATGGATCACGCCAAGGCGTGGAAGGAGGACAAGGCCAAGTACCTCTCCAACTGGACTGGTACGGCATTCAACGCCTCACTCACCATGGCGATGGTCGCCCCCAGCCCGCTCACCGTCGGCCTCGCCGCCGGGACCGGCCTCGCCTACGCCGGAACCCTGATCTGGGATCACTCGGACAAGATCGCCGCAGCCGGGGAGGACGCCGCGAAATGGGTCGGTGACAAGGCCGAAAAGGCCGGTGAGGCCATATCCGACGGCGCCAAGAAACTCGGTAGCGCTCTCAACCCGTTCGACTGAGACCGGCCACGGCTCACCCGCGCCGAGCGGCGCGAGGGGAAGGGATCATGCAGCAGACGTACACCCTGGACCGTTGGGAAAACCGTTCTGGCCATCGGCTGACCTGGAAGTTCGGGTATCGGGGAACAGTTGGGGAGTTCGGGCGCATCGAGGTGGTCTACCCGGCGAGGCGGCACGGCGACCGTCACGTCACTGAGGTCAGTGGCGACACCGTCCCCACGACCGCCTTCGACGGCTGGGCCTACGGACGCAAGCCCTCCCTCTACATGGGGGAGCTCAGCGTCGGCACAGCCGGGATCCGCCTCAAACGCAACCGCTGGGCGCAGACCAGAGCCGGACGGGCCCTGCGGATGCAGGTCGCAGGGCGGGAGTACCGCTATGTCGCGACCAGCCGACGGCACCGGGACCGCGCCCTGATGCGCAGCGGTGTGGAAATCCGGACGGGCCGGCACGGCGGCGGTTCGCGGAAGAAGGCCACCCTCACGGTGATCGGTGCGGCCGACGCCACCGACCTCGCGCTGGCCGCGGTCCTGATCGGCGTCAACACCCGCAACCTCACCCGGGGCGGTGCCGTCCGGGCCTTCTTCAACAGGTCACTGAACTGGCTCGAAGTCTTCCAGTGACCTCATGCACTCCTGAGTCATCACAGCCCGATCCTCCGCTGAGAAAGCGAATTCCATGCCCTCGTATGACAGCACCCGGGGCCGCTTCCGCCTTGCCGAGAGCCACCTGGCCGTCCTCCGCCACCGTGTCGAAGGCGAGCGGATTCCCCCAGAGCTGGCCGAGGCCGACCACGAACTGCGCGAGGCCGGCCTGACCGACCAGGAAGGCAACCTCGACATACTGCTCGCGCCATTGGTGAGCACCCTGCGTGCCCCCGTCGTCGTCCTCCACGTGGAGGCTCTTGGTGAGCACGGCACCCTCCACCACGGCGTCACCATCGGTGACGGTTACGTCTACTCCCACGAGTCCTGGCCGGGCGCCGCAGAGTCGGAGTACGTCCGGCTGGAGCCGACCATGCTCGTCTGGGCACTCGCGCGGATGGTCAACCTCCAGAGTGAGGAAACGGTGGAGGTGGCCACTCCTGTGGTCGAGACCACCATGGCTGCCCTCGACGCGGGCCTCGACACCCTGGACAGCCTTCACGGCCTGACCGCGGAGGAAGGCACCGATCGGGTGGCCGAGGCGTTGAGGAGCGCCGGGGTCACCCGGAAGTCGCAGCTCAGTACGCTTGCCAAGCTGATCGTCGGGTTGCGTTCCAGCTGGCGGATGACCGCCGCATGGCAGGGCGGCGACGGCGACGCCCCGTCCCCGCGGGTTCGCGGGTTCGCGGTGTGGGACTGCGGACCTCTCGGTTACTGGCACCGGAAGCTCCCTGCCGAGCCGATCCTGGCCGGTCAGGTGGCGGACACCTCTCCGCTCAAGCTCGTCCGGGTCGACGCCAAGGAGGTCTGGACGATGATCACTGATCTGCTTCCGGCCGCTGAGGAGTTCGCGGCAGCACGGCAGCAGGGATGAGCGTGTCGTGCCCGCGTGAACTCACGGACGCGGCGGCGGGTCAGGTGCGCAGCGTCGTGCGGGCGCGGCGGACCAGTTTCAGGTAGCGGTCCCAGTCCCAGTGCGGGCCCGGGTCGGTGTGGTCCGTGCCCGGGACCTCGACGTGGCCGATGATGTGCTGCCGGTCGACCGGGATGTCGTAGCGCGCGCATATCCGGGCCGTCAGGCGGGCGGACGCCTCGTACATCTCGTCGGTGAGGTCCTGCGGGCGGTCCACGAAGCCCTCGTGCTCGATGCCGACACTGCGCTCGTTGTAGTCGCGGTTGCCCGCGTGGTACGCCACGTCCAGCTCGCGGATCATCTGGGCGACGCGGCCGTCCTGACCGACGATGTAGTGCGAGGCCGCCTGGTGACCCGGGTCCTGGAACGCCCGCACCGCACTGTCGAAGCTGCCCTGCGTGACATGGACGATCACCATGTCGATGCCGTAGTCGTCCGGCCGGTCCGCGCGCCGCCAGTTGGCCTCCGAGGCCGCCACCCAGCTCGCGCCCGCGAAGTCCACCGCGCCCTGCTCACGCGGCTTCTCCACGCCCGGCACACGCCACCACAGGCGCGCCAGCTCGTCGCGCGCCAGCACCGCCGTGCCCGTCGCGGCCACCGCCCCGCCCACGATCAGGGCCCGTCGCCCGATGCGCCGGCCGTTGTCCTCGGATGCTCTTCTCGCCCCCACGTGATCCTGAACGGATACTCGGCGGCCGTGGTTCCCGCGCCCCCGTACCCTGGAAGGGCTATGACTGACACCCCGCAGCGCACCCGCCCCCTCCGCGTCCTGGCCGCCATGTCCGGCGGCGTCGACTCCGCCGTCGCCGCCGCCCGCGCGGCCGAGGCCGGCCACGACGTCACCGGCGTCCACCTGGCGCTCTCCGCGAACCCGCAGTCGTTCCGTACCGGCGCGCGGGGCTGCTGCACCATCGAGGACTCGCGCGACGCCCGCCGCGCCGCCGACGTCATCGGCATCCCCTTCTACGTGTGGGACCTCGCCGACCGCTTCCGCGAGGACGTCGTCGAGGACTTCGTCGCCGAGTACGAGGCCGGCCGCACCCCCAACCCGTGCCTGCGCTGCAACGAGAAGATCAAGTTCGCCGCGCTGCTCGACAAGGCGCTCGCGCTCGGCTTCGACGCGGTCTGCACCGGCCACTACGCCAAGGTGATCCTGCGCGAGGACGGCACCCGCGAACTGCACCGCGCCTCCGACATGGCCAAGGACCAGAGCTACGTCCTCGGCGTGCTCGACGACCGCCAGCTCGCCCACGCGATGTTCCCGCTCGGCGACACGGTCACCACCAAGGAGGAGATCCGCGCGGAGGCCGAACGCCGCGGACTCGCGGTCGCCAAGAAGCCCGACTCGCACGACATCTGCTTCATCGCCGACGGCGACACCCAGGGCTTCCTCGCGAACCGCCTCGGCAGGGCGGAGGGCGACATCGTCGACGAGTCCGGCACCAAGCTCGGCACCCACGAGGGCGCGTACGGCTTCACCATCGGCCAGCGCAAGGGCCTGCGGATCGGCACCCCCGCCCCCGACGGCAAGCCCCGCTACGTCCTCGACATCTCCCCGGTCACCAACACGGTCACCGTCGGCCCGGCCGCCTCCCTCGACGTCGGCGCCCTCACCGCGGTCAAGCCCCGCTGGTGCGGAGCCGCCCCCACCGGCCCCGGCACCTACACCGCCCAGCTGCGCGCCCACGGCGGCGAGACCGAGGTGACGGCGGAACTCGTCGACGGGGAGCTGAGGGTCCGCTTCACCGAGCCCGTCCGCGGCGTCGCGCCCGGCCAGGCGATCGTGCTGTACGACGGCACGCGCGTGGTGGGCTCGGCGACGATCGCGTCGACGGTGCGGGTGACGGCGGACGTCGCCTGAGGCGGGCCGGCCCGCCCGGCACCGACGACCGGCTCGCGGCGCGCGTCCGGCTCACCGTGCGCAACCGGCGCACGGCGCGTGATCGGCGCCCTGCGCGTGACCGGCTCACCGTGCGTGACGGGCGCCCTGCGTGTGACCGGCATACCCTGCGCGACCGGCGCCCTGCGCGTGACCGGTTCACCCTGCGCGATCGGCGCCCTGCGTGTGACCGGCATACCGTGCGCGACCGGCGCCCTGCGTGTGACCGGTTCACCGTGCGCGACCGGCGCCCTGCGCGTGACCGGCCTACAGCGGGCGACCGACGTACCGCGGGCGGCCGACGTACCGCGGGCGGCCGACGTACCGCGGGCGACCGGCGTACCGTGCCGCAGGTTCACCGCCGGTCGGTTCACCGGGCGAAGAACTCCGCCAGCACCGGTGCCAGGACGTCCGGTTCCACCATGTGGGTCTGGCCCTCCAGGGTGCGGTAGGTGCCGCGGGGGACGGACTCCGCGACCGCCCGCGCGGCCTCACGCATCCACGCCGGGCTGGCGTCGCCCGCGATCGCCAGCACCGGCACGCGGATCGCCGCCAGCAGCTCCCGCGGAACACCGCCGTCGCCCATGACGGCGTCGTCGTACGCGAGGCTCGGCGCGATCGACTCCATCCCGGCCCACATCGGCGACTGCCGGGCGCCCTGGATGACGTCCTCGCCCAGCCCGGTCAGCCGCAGGAACAGCTCCACCGCGTCCCCGCGCCGGCCCTCGGCGAGCGCCGCCGTCAGCCGCTCGCCGTAGCGCGCCCGCTCCGCGAGGTCCTCCGCGGACATCGCGTACGGCGTCTCGTACACGGCGACATGGCGCACCGGAAGTCCGCTCGCGGCCGCCCTGAGCGCCAGCGCGCCGCCCGAGGAGACCCCGTACAGCGAGGCCCGGCCGCCCACCGCCTCGATCAGCGCGGCCAGGTCCTCGACCTCCCGCTCCACCGCGTAGGGCGCCGTGTCCCCGCTCGCACCCCGGCCCCTGCGGTCGTACACCACGACCTGGAAGCGTTCCGACAGCGGCGCGGCGAGCGGCGCCACCGTGGCGCCCGTCGACATCGCGCCGCTGACCAGCACGACCACCGAGCCACGCCCGGCGCTCTCGTAGGCGAGCGAAGTGCCATCGCGCGAAAGGATGTTCTTGTCCATGCCTGGAAAGACTGCCGCACACCACCGCGTTCGTCGGTGAAGCGGGCGGCGCGTCCGCCCCAGCGCAACCCGTCTACGCGATCAGCGCACTTCCACCTCGTAGAAGCACAGGTGGTCCCTGATCGCCGCCACGTCCGGCTCCGGCTCCGGGTACGCCCACACCAGGTCGGCGGCGTCCGGCAGCGACCAGTACGACGCGGTGCCCTTGAACGGGCAGTACGTGTGCGTCGCGGACGGAGTCAGCAGGTCGAGGCGTACGTCCTGCGGCGGGATGTAGTACCGCGCGGGGCAGCCCGTCTCGCGCAGCACCAGGGCCCGGTCGCTCTCCGCCAGGACCTGCCCGCCGTGCACCACGCGCACAGGCCGGTCACTGGGCTCCACGGTGATGCGGTGGCCTGGGGTCACGATCGCGCCTCCTCGGGTAGCCGACTCACCGGTTACAGCGCACGCTGAACCCGAGTTCTTCCCGAGGAGGCCCCATGGGAGCCGATGACACCCGCAGGAACCGCGGCACCCTCGCCCACCGCGCCCGGTACGCCCTGCGCCACCCGCGACGCGTTCCCGCCCACGCCCGGCGGGCGCTGCGCGATGCCTGGCTGCGGCTGCGGCACCGCGACCACATCGCCTACTACCGCGCGGTGATGGCCTCCGACGCGGCCCGCAGCGCCGAGGCGGCCGTCGGGCACAACCCCTCGCGCGAGCAGTGGGCGCGCATCGGCCGCCTGCAGTTCGACTACCTGCTGCGGCACGGGCTGCGGCCGCACCACCGGATGCTGGAGATCGGCTGCGGCAACCTCCGCGCGGGCCGCCTCTTCATCGACCACCTGGAACCCGGCCACTACTACGGCATCGACATCTCGCCGGACATCCTGCTCGCCGCCCAGGACACCGTCGTACGCGACGGGCTCCAGGCCAAGATGCCCTACCTGACCCTCGCCGACGACCTCACCTTCGCGTTCCTGCCCGAGCGCCACTTCGACGTCGTGCACGCGCACAGCGTCTTCTCGCACTCGCCGCGGCACGTCATCGAGGAGTGCTTCGCGCACGTCGGACGGGTGCTCGCGCCCGGCGGGTTCTTCGACTTCACCTTCGACCGCACGGAGGGCGAGGAGCACCAGGTGCTGCACGAGGACTTCTACTACCGGACCCGCACCCTGGTGGAACTGGCCGCACGGCACGGCCTGTCCGCGCGGTTCATGGACGACTGGGAGGAGCTGCCGCACAAGCAGTCCAAGATGCGGCTGACGGCGATGTCCGACCGGGCCCGTACTGTGGGCCCGTGAACATCTGTGTCTTCCTCTCCGCAGCCGACCTCGACGACCGCTACACGCGCCCCGCGCGGGACTTCGCGCGCCTGCTCGGCAAGGGCGGGCACACCCTGGTGTGGGGCGGTTCGGACGTCGGCCTGATGAAGGTCGTCGCCGACGGCGTGGAGGAGGCGGGCGGCCGGCTCCTCGGCGTCTCCGTGGAGTTCCTCGCGGCCAAGGCACGCCCGGGCGTCGACCAGATGGTCGTCGCCAAGGACCTCGCCGAGCGCAAGAGGCTGCTGCTGGAGAAGGCCGACGCCGTGGTGATCATGGTGGGCGGCACCGGCACCCTCGACGAGGCGACGGAGATCCTGGAGCTGAAGAAGCACGGGCACACCGACAAGCCGGTGGTCCTGCTCAACACCGCGGGCTTCTACGACGGCCTCAAGGAGCAGTTCCGCCGCATGGAGGACGAGGGCTTCCTGCCCCGGCCGCTCGCCGAGCTGGTGTTCTTCGCCGAGGAGCCGGTGGGCGCGCTGGCGTACCTGGAGGAGAGCCTGGGCGTGGAGTGACCGCCCGGTGGTGCGAGCATTGCGGGCATGGCTACACATGTGATCACCGGGGCCGGCTCCGGCATCGGCGCGGCCGTCGCCCGCCGCCTGCACGCGCGCGGGGACGACCTCGTGCTGCACGCCCGCGACGCGGGCCGGGCGAAGGAACTGGCGGCCGAGTTCCCCGGCGCCCGCACCCTCGTCGGCGACCTCGCCGACCCCGAACGGCTCAGCTGGGCGTTCTCCCACCAGTCGCTCCCTGACCGGGTGGACTCCCTGCTGCACATCGCCGGTGTCGTCGACCTCGGCCCGGTCGGCGAGCTGACCCCGAAGACCTGGCGGCACCAGCTGAACGTCAACCTGATCGCGCCCGCCGAGCTGACCCGCCACTTCCTGCCCCAGCTCCGCGCGAGCCGCGGCCACGTGGTCTTCGTCAACTCCGGCGCGGGGCTGAACGCCCATGCGGACTGGTCCGCGTACGCGGCGTCCAAGCACGGCCTGAAGGCCCTCGCCGACTCCCTGCGCCACGAGGAGCACGGCAACGGGGTCCGCGTCACCTCCGTCTACCCGGGCCGCACCGCCAGCCCCATGCAGGCCAAGGTCCACCAGCAGGAGGGCAAGGACTACGACCCGGGCCGGTGGATCGACCCCGAGTCGGTCGCCACCACGATCGTGATGGCCCTGGACCTGCCAAAGGACGCGGAGGTCAACGACCTCACCGTGCGACCGGGGCGGTGACGGCCGGCCCGTCCGGCACCCGAGGACACGGGCCGGGTCCGCCGGGCCGGACGGAAGGGACGCGAAGCGGCGGCTGGGCGCACCACCCCGGCCGCCACCTGCGTACGCTTCCCCCGTGAACGACAACCTTCGCCTCGGCCCCGCCACCGGCATCGGCTCCCTGCCGGGCCACGACGCACGCGAGGCCGCCAAGACCGTCACCGGAAGCTTCGAGGACTTCCCGCACCTGGCCGAACTGCCCGCCCGCGGCCCCGGCGCCGACATGATCGGCCGGACCGCCGGCCTGCTCGTCGAGCTGTACGCGCGCGTCGAGCCCAGCGGCTGGCGGATCGGGGACCGGCCGGGCCGGGACACGCGGCGGGCCCGCTCCTGGCTCGGCGAGGACCTCGACGCGCTGGAGGAGTTCACGCAGGAGTACACGGGGCCGCTGAAGGTGCAGGCGGTCGGCCCCTGGACGCTCGCCGCGGCCCTCGAACTGAAGAACGGCGAGGCGGCCCTGTCCGACCCCGGTGCCTGCCGCGACCTCGCCGCCTCCCTCGCCGAGGGACTGCGCCTGCACCTCGCCGAGGTGCAGCGGCGCGTGCCCGGCGCGCGGCTCGTCCTCCAGCTCGACGAGCCCTCCCTGACCGCCGTCCTGCGCGGGCAGGTCAGGAGCGCCAGCGGCTACCGCACCCACCGCGCGGTGGACCGCCAGGTCGTCGAGGGCACGCTGCGGGACGTCCTCGGGGTGCACGACGGGCCCGCCGTGGTCCACTCCTGCGCGCCGGACGTCCCGTTCGCCCTGCTGCGCCGGGCGGGAGCGGCGGCGGTCTCCTTCGACTTCTCCCTCCTCACCGAGCGTGACGACGAGGCGATCGGGGAAGCCGTGGAGAGCGGCACCCGGCTGCTCGCCGGTGTCGTGCCCGGCACGGACGGCCCGTTGTCGGACCCTGCCGGTAGCGTCATGGGTGTCAGGACGCTGTGGCGCAGGCTGGGGCTGCGGCCGGGGCTGCTCCCGGAGGCGGTCACCGTCACCCCGGCGTGCGGACTCGCGGGGACCTCCCCGGAGTACGCGCGCAGGGCCTACGCCCACTGCGTCCGGGCGGCGAGATCCCTCGCGGACAACCCAGAGTAACGGGAGGACCACACGGTGGCCGGCGACAAGCAAGCGGAGACGACGAGCGTGCCCGCCGAGGCACGGGAGAAGCACGCCAGGCTCGCTGAGCAGATCGAGGAGCACCGCTTCCGGTACTACGTGAAGGACGCCCCCGTCGTCAGCGACGCGGACTTCGACCGGCTGCTGCGCGAACTGGAGGCGCTGGAGGAGGAGCACCCGGAGCTGCGCACCCCGGACTCGCCGACCCAGAAGGTCGCCGGGTCCTACGAGACGGAGTTCACCTCCGTCGAGCACCGCTCGCGCATGCTCTCCCTCGACAACACCTTCAACGACGACGACCTCGCCGCCTGGGTGGAGCGCATCCACCGGGAGCTGGGCGCGCAGGAGTTCCACTTCCTGTGCGAACTGAAGGTCGACGGCCTCGCAGTGAACCTCACCTACGAGCGGGGCCGGCTCGTCCGCGCGGCCACCCGCGGCGACGGCCGCACCGGTGAGGACATCACGCCCAACGTGCGCACCATCGCCGAGATCCCGGACCGGCTGAAGGGCGACGAGGTCCCGGACCTGGTGGAGATCCGCGGTGAGGTCTACTTCCCGATGGAGAAGTTCCAGGAGCTCAACGCCCGCCTGGTCGCGGCCGGCGACAAGCCCTTCGCCAACCCGCGCAACGCGGCGGCCGGTTCACTGCGCCAGAAGGACCCCCGGGTCACCGCCTCCCGCCCGCTGCACATGGTGGTGCACGGCATCGGCGCCCTGGAGGGCTACACGGGCATGACCCGCCTGTCCCAGGGCTACGGCCTCCTGGAGACCTGGGGCCTGCCGACCTCCCCGCACAACAAGGTGGTCGACGGCCTCGACGGCGTACGGGAGTTCATCGCCCACTACGGCGAGAACCGCCACTCCGTGGAGCACGAGATCGACGGGGTCGTCGTCAAGCTCGACGAGATCCCGCTGCAGGGCCGGCTCGGCACCACCTCGCGCGCCCCGCGCTGGGCCATCGCGTACAAGTACGCGCCCGAGGAGGTCAACACCAGGCTGGTCGACATCCGCGTGGGCGTGGGCCGTACGGGCAGGGTCACGCCGTACGCCCAGGTGGAGCCGGTCACCGTGGCCGGGTCCGAGGTGGAGTTCGCCACGCTGCACAACCAGGACGTGGTCAAGGCCAAGGGCGTCCTCATCGGGGACACCGTCGTGCTGCGCAAGGCCGGTGACGTGATCCCGGAGATCCTCGGGCCGGTCGCCGACCTGCGGGACGGCAGCGAGCGGGAGTTCGTGATGCCGGGCGAGTGCCCCGAGTGCGGTACGCCGCTCAGGCCGATGAAGGAGGGCGACGTCGACCTGCGCTGCCCCAACGCCCGCACCTGCCCCGCCCAGTTGCGGGAGCGCCTGTTCTACCTGGCCGGGCGCAAGGCGCTGGACATCGAGCACTTCGGCTATGTCGCCGCGGCGGCGCTGACCAGGCCGCTGGAACCCGCCGAACCGCCGCTGAAGGACGAGGGCGACCTCTTCGACCTCACCGTCGAGCAGTTGCTGCCCATCAAGGCGTACGTCCTGGACCAGGACAGCGGGCTGCCCAAGCGGGACCCGAAGACCGGCGAGGAGAAGATCGCCACCGTCTTCGCCAACCAGGAGGGCGAGCCGAAGAAGAACGCGGTCGCCATGCTGGCCAACATCGCGGCCGCCAAGGAGCGTCCGCTGGCCCGGATCCTCACCAGCCTGTCGATCCGCCATGTCGGACCGGTCGCCGCGGAGGCGCTGGCCCGGGAGTTCCGCTCCGTGGACCGCATCGAGCAGGCCACCGAGGAGGAGCTGGCGGGCACCGAGGGCGTCGGCCCGACCATCGCCGCTTCCCTAAAGGAGTGGTTCGCCGAGGACTGGCACCGCGAGATCATCCGGAAGTGGAAGGCGGCCGGCGTCCGCATGGAGGACGAGGGATCCGGCGCCGACGAGGGCCCGCGTCCGCTCCAGGGGCTCACCGTCGTGGTGACCGGAACTCTGGAGCATTTCACGAGGGATGGCGCGAAAGAGGCGCTGCAGAGCCAGGGCGCGAAAGTGACCGGGTCGGTCTCCAAGAAGACGTCGTTCGTCGTAGTGGGCGACAATCCCGGGTCAAAATATGACAAGGCGATGCAGTTGAAGGTTCCGGTTCTGAACGAGGACGGCTTCAACGTCCTTCTGGAGCACGGCCCGGAGGCCGCGGCCGACGCCGCCCTTTCGGCCGAGGAGTAGCGGTTGAAGGCCACCCGATCGGCGCATACCAGATGCATACGGGTGGCTGGGGCGCATTCGGGCAACCGTCGGCGACCGGTGCCCGTACAAGCCTTCTGCGGCCTACTGTTGAGATGTGCGCCTGCCGTGCCCAGTTGCGGTCGGGGCAACGCCGGTCCCGTGAAGGGACCGGGGAAGGCTTTCCACCGCGGAGCCGCTGAGGGTTGTCGGGCATCGGGCCGCGTGGCGTGGGCACCGCCGGCTGTGAGAGGGACGGGAATGGAACCGACCGAGAGCGCCGCGCCGGGCTCACGGCTGCGCCTGCGCCGCATGGCGGTCGCCTGGCGGCGCGGCCGGGAGGAGGACGGGCGGCGGCCCCCGGGGCGGCCGGGCGCGCACGGACGCACCGGGCCGGCGGTCACCTCGGACGTGCGCGGCACCGCACCACCGGCCCTCGGATCGAACCCCGCGATGCCCGGGACGGAGGCGGAACGCCACCCGTCGTGGCCCGCACTGCCCACGGCCGTCGTCGCGGCGGCCGCGTTCGTGCTGGGCGCCGGATTCCTGCGGGCGTTCACCGGCGGACACGCGCTCTTCCCGTCCGGCACCGTCGGCTGGTCCCTGGCCGTCCTGACCGGCATCATCGTCGGCCATCTGGTGATGCTGGGCCGCTCCCGCTGGTGGGGCGGCACCGGCTCGGGCGCCGCCCTCACCCTCGCCGTGCTGCTGCTCTACGGCTGGCTGCCGGCCGGCATGGTCAGCCTCACCGTCGTCGTGCTGGTCGGAGTGGCCCGGCGCGGCCGCTGGCGGCAGGGCGTGCTGCACGGCGCGGTCGACCTCCTCGGCATCGGCGCCGGCGCCCTGGTGCTGGCCGCCTTCGGTTCCGTACCGACCGTCGAGTCGCCCTCCACGCCGGACAACTGGACGCTGTACACCGCGCCCGGCGTGGTGCTGGTCGCGGCCGTCTACCTGGTCGTCACCCGCACCCTGCTCTGGTACCTGCACACCCCGCGCGCCGGACTGCCCACCGTGGCCCGCACCGCCCTCGTCCGCCAGGGCCTCGTCGCGGTGGCCCTGCTCGGCATAGCGCCGCTGGTGTGCGTGGTCGCGGACGCCAGGCCGGTGCTGCTGCCGCTGTTCTCGATCCCGCTGATCGCCCTGGACTCCACGCTGTGGATAGCCCGGGCGCGGGCGGAGGAACAGTTGCGCGACCCGCTGACCGGGCTGCCGAACCGGCAGTGGCTGCTGGAGCGCACCTGGACCGCGCTGGACGATGCCGAGCGCATCGGCGCCCGTGCCGCACTCATGCTGATCGACCTCGACCGGTTCCGGTCGGTCAACGACACCCTGGGCCATCTCGCCGGTGACCGGCTGCTGCTGCAGATCGCCGACCGGCTGAGACTGGCCCTGCCGCGCGGGGCGGAGGCCGCGCGGCTCGGCGGCGACGAGTTCGCCGTCCTGCTGCCCGTCGCCGACTCCACGACCTCCGCGACCCGCGTCGCCCGCGGCCTGGTGGCCGCCCTCAGCTCCCCGCTCGACCTCGACGGACTCACCCTGGTCCTGGAGGCGAGCGCGGGAGTCGCCGTCTTCCCGGACCACGCGGTCGACGCCGAAGGGCTGCTGCGGCGGGCGGACGTGGCGATGTACCAGGCCAAGCGGGACCGTACGGGCGTCGAGGCGTACGAGTCCAAGCGCGACTCCAACACCCCCGACCGGCTGGGCCTGCTGGGCGATCTGCGCCGGGCGCTGGACGCCCACGAGGTGGAGCTGCACTACCAGCCGAAGGTCCGCTTCGACGGGCAGGTGGCCGGGCTGGAGGCGCTGGTGCGGTGGGTGCACCCGGAGCGGGGCAAGGTGCCGCCGGACGAGTTCATCGCCATCGCCGAGTCGTCCGGGCTGATGCCCCACCTCACCGAGTACGTGCTGGAGACCGCGCTCGGCCAGGTCGCCGAGTGGCGTGCACAGGGGCTGTTCGTGCCGGTGGCGGTCAACGTCTCGCCGCGCGACGTCCACATCCCCGGGTTCGCCGGGTCCGTCGCGGCGCGCCTCGCGCGCCACGGCGTACCGGCCGGGGCGCTGCAACTGGAGATCACCGAGCACGTGCTCCTGGAGGATCCGCAGCGGGCCGCCGACACACTGAACGCGCTGACCGGGCACGGCGTGAAGATGTCCCTGGACGACTTCGGCACCGGCTACTCGTCGCTGGTGCACCTGCGGCGGCTGCCGGTGAGCGAGCTGAAGATCGACCGCTCCTTCGTCGCCCGGCTGGCCGTGGACACCGAGGACGCGGAGATCGTGCGCTGCACCGTCGACCTCGCCCACTCGCTGGGGCTGCTCGTCGTGGCCGAGGGCGTGGAGGACGACGAGACGTGGGAGCGGCTGCGCGACCTCGGCTGCGACGCGGTGCAGGGCTGGCTGGTCGCCGCCGCGATGCCGCCCGACGAGACGACGGCCTGGCTGCTGGCGCGGGGATCGCGCGGGTGGCAGCGGCCCGCGGCGGCACTGCCGGCGGCGACGACCGCCGACGAGTAGCACCCGGCGCGCGGCACCCGGCCGCCGGGCCCCGGACCGGCCGGACGCGGGGCCGGTGGTCCGCCTCCGGGAAAGGGTTTCACGGGCACGGGCCCGCGCCCCATAGGATTGGGCCAAACCACACACACTCACCCCAGAGGATCGCTGCATGCCTGGCATCACGCGCGAGGAGGTCGCCCACCTCGCCCGGCTGGCGCGTCTGGAGCTGAAGCCCGAAGAGCTCGACCACTTCGCAGGCCAGCTGGACGACATCATCGGCGCGGTGGCCCGCGTCAGCGAGGTCGCCGACCAAGACGTACCGCCGACCTCGCACCCGCTCCCGCTGACGAACGTCATGCGGCCGGACGAGGTCCGTCCCTCGCTCACCCCCGAGCAGGCGCTCTCCGGCGCCCCGGCCCAGGAGCAGCAGCGTTTCAAGGTGCCGCAGATCCTGGGGGAGGAGTAAGCAACCATGACGGACATCATCAAGCTCACGGCCGCCGAGACCGCCGCGAGGATCGCCTCCGGCGAGCTCACGGCCGTCGAGGTCACCGAGGCCCACCTCGCCCGCATCGAGGCCGTCGACGAGAAGGTGCACGCCTTCCTGCACGTCGACCGCGAGGGCGCCCTGGCGCAGGCCCGCGCTGTGGACGCCAAGCGGGAGCGGGGCGAGAAGCTCGGCCCGCTGGCCGGCGTGCCGCTCGCGCTGAAGGACATCTTCACCACCGAGGGCGTGCCCACGACCGTCGGTTCGAAGATCCTCGAGGGCTGGATCCCGCCGTACGACGCGACGCTCACCAAGCGGCTGAAGGCCGCCGACGTCGTCATCCTCGGCAAGACCAACATGGACGAGTTCGCCATGGGGTCCTCGACCGAGAACAGCGCCTACGGGCCGACCGGCAACCCCTGGGACCTCACCCGGATCCCGGGCGGCTCCGGCGGCGGTTCCTCCGCCGCGCTGGCCGCGCACATGGCGCCGCTCGCCATCGGCACCGACACCGGCGGCTCCATCCGCCAGCCCGCCGCCGTCACCGGCACCGTCGGCGTGAAGCCGACGTACGGCGCGGTGTCGCGGTACGGCATGGTCGCCTTCTCCTCCTCCCTGGACCAGGGCGGGCCCTGCGCCCGCACGGTCCTGGACGCGGCGCTGCTGCACGAGGTCATCGCCGGGCACGACCCGATGGACTCGACCTCCATCGACGCGCCGGTCCCGCCGGTCGTCGAGGCCGCGCGCAACGGCTCGGTCGAGGGCATGCGCGTCGGCGTCGTCAAGCAGTTCCGCGGCGAGGGCTACCAGGCCGGTGTCGTCCAGCGGTTCGACGAGTCCGTCGCGCTGCTGAAGGACCTCGGCGCCGAGATCGTCGAACTGGACTGCCCGTCCTTCGACCTGGCGCTGTCGGCGTACTACCTGATCGCGCCGTCCGAGTGCTCCTCCAACCTCGCCCGCTTCGACGGCCTGCGCTACGGCCTCAGGACCGGCGACGACGGCACGCACTCCGCCGAGGAGGTCACCTCGCTGACCCGCGAGGCCGGCTTCGGCCCCGAGGTGAAGCGCCGCGTGATGCTCGGCACCTACGCGCTCAGCTCCGGCTACTACGACGCGTACTACGGCAGCGCCCAGAAGGTCCGTACGCTGATCAAGCAGGACTTCGACAAGGCGTTCGAGCAGGTCGACGTGATCGTCTCCCCGACGACGCCGACCACGGCCTTCCCGATCGGCGAGCGCGCCGACGACCCGATGGCGATGTACCTCGCCGACCTGTGCACCATCCCGACCAACCTGGCGGGCAACGCGGCCATGTCGCTGCCCTGCGGTCTCGCCCCGGAGGACAACCTTCCGGTCGGCCTGCAGATCATCGCTCCCGTCATGAAGGACGACAGGCTCTACAAGGTGGGCGCCGCCGTCGAGGCCGCCTTCGTGGAAAAGTGGGGCCACCCGCTGCTCGAGGAGGCTCCGTCGCTGTGAGTGCACTGACCAAGGCCAAGGGCTTCAAGAAGTCCAAGTCCGGTACGTACCTGTCCATGGCCGCCACCGCGTTCGGCGCGATCGGCGTCGCCAAGCGGCTGAAGTCGGCCCGCGCCGAGAAGGACACGCTCGTCCTCATCGACGCGACCGTGTCCGCCGCCGCGATCGTCACCGGCCTCGCCATCCTCTACCGCGAGCTGAAGCGGCTGGGCGACGACGACGTCCTGCTGGGCTGAGAGGGAAGTTTTCACCGTGACCACCACGACCGACCTGGTGTCGTACGAGGACGCGCTCGCGTCGTACGACCCCGTCATGGGCCTCGAGGTCCATGTCGAACTCGGCACCAAGACCAAGATGTTCTGCGGCTGTTCGACCTCGCTCGGCGCCGACCCGAACACCCAGACCTGCCCGGTCTGCCTCGGCCTGCCCGGCGCGCTCCCGGTCGTCAACGCGACCGGCGTCGAGTCGGCGATCAGGATCGGTCTCGCGCTGAACTGCGAGATCGCCGAGTGGTGCCGCTTCGCCCGGAAGAACTACTTCTATCCGGACATGCCGAAGAACTTCCAGACCTCCCAGTACGACGAGCCGATCGCCTTCAACGGCTACCTCGACGTGCAGCTGGAGGACGGCGAGACCTTCCGCGTGGAGATCGAGCGCGCCCACATGGAGGAGGACACCGGCAAGTCCACGCACGTGGGCGGCGCCACCGGCCGGATCCACGGCGCGTCCCACTCCCTGCTGGACTACAACCGCGCCGGCATCCCGCTCATCGAGATCGTCACCAAGCCGATCGAGGGCGCCGGTGAGCGCGCTCCCGAGGTGGCGCGGGCGTACGTGCGCGAGCTGCGCGAGGTCATCCGCGCGCTCGGCGTCTCCGAGGCCCGCATGGAGATGGGCCAGATGCGCTGCGACGTGAACCTGTCGCTGCGCCCGAACGGCACCGAGAAGTTCGGCACGCGCTCCGAGACGAAGAACGTGAACTCGCTGCGTTCCGTCGAGCGCGCCGCGCGCTTCGAGATCCAGCGGCACGCGGCCGTGCTGTCGTCCGGCGGCACGATCGTGCAGGAGACCCGCCACTTCCACGAGGACACCGGGTCCACGACCTCGGGCCGCGTGAAGGAGGAGGCCGAGGACTACCGGTACTTCCCGGAGCCCGACCTGGTGCCGGTCGCCCCGTCCCGCGAGTGGGTCGAGGAGATCCGCGCGTCCCTGCCCGAGCTGCCGCTGGTGCGCCGCAACCGGCTCCGCGAGGAGTGGGGCATCTCCGGCACCGACATGCAGGCGATCCTCAACGCCGGCGCGCTGGACCCGATCGTCGCGACGATCGACGCCGGTGCCGACGCGGCCTCCGCCCGCAAGTGGTGGATGGGCGAGCTGGCGCGCAGCGCCAACGAGTCCGGCAAGGCCCTGGACGAGCTGGCGATCACGCCGGAGCAGGTGGCCCGGGTCACCGAGCTGGTCGCCAAGGGCGACCTGAACGACAAGCTGGCCCGCCAGGTCATCGAGGGCGTGCTGGCCGGCGAGGGCACTCCGGACGAGGTCGTCGACAAGCGCGGCCTGAAGGTCGTCTCCGACGAGGGCGCGCTCACCGCGGCCGTCGACGAGGCCATCGCCGGCAACCCGGCCATCGCGGACAAGATCCGCGGTGGCAAGGTCGCCGCGGCCGGTGCGCTGGTCGGCGCGGTCATGAAGGCCACGCGCGGCCAGGCGGACGCGGCCCGGGTGAAGGAGCTGATCCTTCAGAAGCTGGGCGTCGAGGAGGGCTGATCCGCCGGACGGCGGACGAGGGGACGCATCGACCGTTCGATGCGTCCCCTCCCCTTTTTCACGCCGGGCCGTCACACCCGGCGGGAGTCAGGGCCTGCGGCCCACCACACGGGCGAAGCCGAGGGTGCGGCCCCGGTCGGTGCGCAGCATCCGGGCGCTGTCGCGGCTCGACCGCACGTGGAACTCCTCGGTGCTCTCCTCGGCGACGACGTCGCACCACAGCAGCCATTCCCGCCAGCCGTCGGTGAGCCAGTCGGCGGTCTCGACCTCCACGGCCCCGCTGCGGGTCCAGTGGCGGCGCCACCAGGCGGGTGAGTGGAAGCACCAGAACGCGGGCTCCCAGAAGGGCTCCAGGTGCTCCGGCGGCTCGGTGCCGTCGAGCTCCTCGCGGGTCGCCGGGACGACGACGCCGATCCGCCCGCCGGGCTTGAGTAGCCGGGTCAGCGTCGGCAGGTAGAGATCGTCGGTGCCGAAGTACTGGTAGGCGTCGACGGAGACGATCGCGTCGAAGGTCTCCTCGCCGAAGGGCAGGTCGTGCGCCTCGGCGCGGACCGGCAGCACCCGGTCGGCGACGCCCGCCTCGGCGATCCGGCGCGCGTTGTCGTCCGGAGCGATCCACAGGTCGGCCGCGGTGACCTCGACGTCGTACTCGCGGGCCAGGAACACGGACGTCATGGCGCGTCCGCAGCCCAGGTCGAGCACGCGGGCGCCGGGGCGCAGGCTGTCCGGGCCGAGGGCCGGGGCGAGCCACTCCAGCAGCCACAGCGCGTGCGGACCCATCGCGTTGTCGATGGTCCAGCGGGCGTCGTAGGTGCTGCTGCGCGGGTAGCGGGGCAGGGACAGACGGCTAGCGAGGCCGTCGTGCGGGGTGTGCGGGGTGTGCGGAGTGATGTCCGACATCGGTGAACGGGCTCCTTGGGGCCGTGAAGAGGGAGAGGGACGCGTCGGAGACCGGACGGACAGTCATCAAAGCACCTGCTTCGGCCGGCGGCGGGCTGCCGCGGAACGTCGGACCGACGGACGCTAGCAGCCACCCGGCCGCCCCCGCATCCGGATTTCCGTCCGGGGCGCGCTACGCTCCCGCGCCATGAGTGGACGCGCTGATTCCGACCCGTCCCCGGACACCCGGCCCGAGGACACCGAAGGAACCGGGGTCCTCGGGCCGGCGGAGGACGACGACGCGGGCTCGGCGCGGCGGGCGCGATGGGCCGCGACCGGCACCGGCGCGGTGCTGGCGTCGGCCGGGACGGCCGCGGCGCTGCTCCGTGCCGGCGGGCCGGCGCCGGTCCTCGTCCCGGTCGCCTACGCCGCCGGAGCCGCCGGCTGCGCGCTCGCCGCGGTGCTGGGCTCGCGCGGGCGCACCCGCAGGGCGCTGTGGCTGCTGGTCGGGGCGCTGATGGTGATGGCGGTGGGGGACCGGTTCGACTGACCGGCCGGGGCCGGGTCCCTCGGGACGAGGCGGACGGCGGCCGTGGACGGGGCCGGTGCGACGGTCCTGTGCGCCGCATCGCATCGGTGTGAATAAGCCCACGAAAGCGACAAACGATCACTCTTGCCTGCAACAGTGGCAGTGCATTGCTCATGCGTTCTTTGCGGGCTGTTCGGTCCATGTTCGGCTGCTCCCGGTCAAAGAATCACACTCAGTCACTGGGAGCACGTTCGTGGCAGCCCTCGCACGCTGGTGTGTCCAACGCCGTCTCGTCGCCGTCCTGCTCTGGCTCCTCGCCCTCGGCGGGGTCGCGGCCGGTGCCTTCGCCGCCGGTTCCGCCTACTCCAACGACTACAAGGTGCCCGGCACCGAGTCGGGACGCTCCACCGAACTGCTGAAGCAGGGCTTCCCGGACCTCGGCGGCGACAGCGACACCGTCGTCTGGCACACCTCGTCCGGCAGCGTCCGGGACTCCGGCGTCGAGCAGACCATGACGCGCACCCTGGAGCGGATCGAGGACCTGCCCGGCGTGGCCGCCGTGACCGGCCCGTACGACGAGCAGGGCGCGGGCAGGATCAGCCAGGACGGCAGCACCGCCTACGCCACGGTCACCTTCGAGGACCGGGCCAAGGACATCGACGCGGGCGAGGCCGCCGCCGTGGTGAAGACGGCCAAGGCGGCCGAGACCGACGGACTCCGGGTCGAGCTGGGCGGCAGCGCCGTCGAGCTCAGCGAGTCCTCCGGCGGGCACATCGCCGAGATCGTCGGCGTGCTGGTCGCCGCCGTCGTCCTCTTCCTCGCCTTCGGCTCGCTCGCCGCCTCGCTGCTGCCCATCGCCACCGCCCTGGTCGGCGTCGGCACCGCCTACGCCGGGATCGTGCTGCTCGGGCACATGATGACCGTCGCCGACTTCGCGCCCATGCTGGGCATGCTGATCGGACTCGGCGTCGGCATCGACTACGCGCTGTTCATCGTCACCCGGCACCGGCGCGGGCTGAAACGCGGGCTCTCCGTCACCGAGGCCGCCGTCAACGCCGTCGCCACCACCGGGCGCGCGGTCGTCTTCGCGGGCGCCACCGTGTGCATCGCCCTGCTGGGCATGCTGATCCTCCGGCTGAACTTCCTCAACGGCGTCGCCGTCGCCGCCTCGCTCACCGTCGTCCTGACCGTCGCCGCCTCCGTGACCCTGCTGCCGGCCCTGCTGTCGTTCATCGGCATGCGCGCGCTCAGCCGCCGGGAGCGGCGCCGGCTGGACGAACACGGGCCCGAGCCGGAGCTGCCGACCGGGTTCGCCGCCCGCTGGTCGGCGTTCGTGGAACGCCACCCCAAGCTGCTCGGCGCGGTCGCGGTCGTCGTCATGGCCGTCCTCGCGCTGCCCACCCTCTCCCTCCACCTGGGCACCTCCGACCAGGGCAACGACCCGAAGACCTCCACCACGCGCCAGGCCTACGACCTGATCGCCGAGGGCTTCGGTCCCGGAGTGAACGGCCCGCTCACCCTCGTCACGGAGGTCGACGGCGCCGAGGACCGGCTCGCCCTGGACAACCTCGACACCACCCTGCGCGACACCGAGGGCGTCGCCTCGGTCTCCCCGGTGACCTACGGTGCGGGCGGCGACACCGCGTACCTGACCGTCGTACCGGAGTCGTCGCCGCAGTCCGAGCAGACCAGCGACCTGGTCGACCGGCTGCGGTCCGACGTGCTGCCCCGGGCCGAGTCGGGCACCTCACTCGACGTGCTGGTCGGCGGTGTGACGGCCGGCTACGACGACTTCGCCGACGTCATCGTGGACAAGCTGCCGCTGTTCGTCGGCGTGGTGATCGGCCTGGGCTGTCTGCTGCTCCTGCTGGCCTTCCGGTCCGTGGGCATCCCGCTGAAGGCCGCCGTGATGAACGTGGCCGCCGTCGCCGCCGCCTTCGGTGTCGTCGTGGCGATCTTCCAGTGGGGCTGGGGCAGCGAACTGCTCGGCCTCGGCCGGGCCGGCCCCATCGAACCCTTCCTGCCCGTGATCATGGTGTCGGTCCTGTTCGGGCTCTCCATGGACTACCAGGTCTTCCTGGTGAGCCGCATGTACGAGGAGTGGCTGGAGACCGGCGACAACCGGCGGGCCGTCCGCGTCGGCCTAGCCGAGACCAGCCGCGTGATCAACTCGGCGGCCGTGATCATGATTTCGGTCTTCCTCGCCTTCGTCCTCAGCGGCGACCGCGTGATCGCCATGTTCGGCATCGCGCTCGCCGCGGCCGTCGCCCTGGACGCCTTCGTCCTGCGCACCCTGCTCGTCCCCGCCCTGATGCACCTGCTCGGCGGCGCCAACTGGTGGCTGCCGCGCTCCCTGGACCGCGTCCTGCCGCGGATCAGCATCGAGCCGCCCGAGTGCCGCACCGCCCATGAGAGGCTGGCCGCTGCCACGGACGCCGAAGTGGCGGACGTGCTGGCGAGCGAGGAGCGGCAGCGGGATGTACGCGATACGACTGGGTGACGACGGCGCCGAACTGCGGCCCCTGGAGCCGTGGCACGCGGAGGAGTTCCTGGCCCACCTGGACCGGGGCCGCGACTTCATCAACCGGTACGTGCCCTTCGGCTCCGGGGCCACGGACGTGGCCGGCGCCCGGGAGGTGCTCCAGCGGTACGCCGACCGGCGCGCGGCCGACACGGGCTCGCTGCACGGGCTGTGGCTGGAGGGCACGCTGGTCGGCGGAGTACTCACGCTCAACTTCGACGCCGCGAACGGCACTTGCGAGGTCGGCTGCTGGCTGGAGCCCGCCGCCACGGGGCGCGGGCTGGTCACCCGCGCGATGCGGGCGCTGATCGACTGGGCGGTCGAACAGCGCGGCATCCACCGGGTCGAATGGGTCGCCGCGTCCGGCAACGCGCCCAGCCTGAACGTGGCCCGCCGGCTCGGCATGACCCGGGACGGCGTGCGCCGCGGGGCCCACCTCCACCACGGGGTGCGCCACGACCTGGAGGTGTGGTCCGTGCTGGCCCCGGAGTGGCGGGCGCGCGGCGACCACTGACGCGCACAAGCGGTCACGGCGTCCACAACGATCATTAAGCGGACTCTCAGACGGCGTCCGTACGGTGCGGGACATGGGAACCAAGACAGTGGACGAAACCGGAGCCGAAACCGGAGCCGGGACCGAGCGCGACGAGACGGCCGTGGACACCACCGCGTCCGATGAAGGGACCGGAACGGAACCGGAAGCGCAGGACGACGCGCCCGGGGCCGAGCAGGAGACCGAGCAGGAGAGCCCGTCCGGTGTCGGGCAGGGCGCCGCCGCGGTGGTCTCCGCGGCGCTCGGCGTCGTCTCGCTCACCGGGAGCTGGCTGGGCACCGTCGCCGCCGCGCGCGAGACCCTCGTGGGCCAGCTGGAGACGGCCGCGAACGCCGGCGTCGCCACCCAGGTCAAGGAGGTGTACGGCGACGCCTGGCAGACCAGTGCGCTGTGGGGCGGCCTGTTCGCGCTGACCGCGCTGATCGTCGGCGCGGTGGTGCTGGTGCGGCCCGCCTTCGGCACGCCCGGACGGTCCGTCCAGGCGCCCTGGATCAAGTCGGTCGCCTGGGCGGGCGTCTCGCTCGGCGTCGTCGGGCTGCTGCTGGCCGTGCTCAAGTACACCGATGTGCTCCTGGGCCTGCCCTCCACCGGCTGACCCGGCACCGACGCACGCGCGAGGGGTCCCGGACGTCCGGGACCCCTCGCGCGTTCCGGAGGACGGCGCGGATCAGGAGGCGAGCACGGCGCGGCCCTCGGCGATGATCGCCGCCAGCTCCTCGACCTCACCCGGGGCCAGCGGCGTCAGCGGCGGCCGGACCGGCCCGGCGTCCAGGCCCTCCAGGGTGACACCGGCCTTCACCAGCGCCACCGCGTAGCCCGGGACCCGCTTGCGCAGCCGCACCAGCGGGTGGAAGAAGACCCGCTGCAGCGCGTCGATCCGCTTCTGGTCGCCGGTCTCCACCGCGCGGTGGAAGGCGAGGGAGACGTCCGGCGCGAACGCGAACGCCGCCGACGAGTACAGCGTCACGCCCAGCGCCCGGTACGCCGGCTGGCTCGCCTCGGCGGTGGGCATGCCGTTGAAGAACTGGAACTCCTTGCCGGTCCCGTCGAGCGCCTCGCGCACGGCCGGGATGATCCGCGCCAGCAGGTCGAGGTCGCCGGTGCCGTCCTTGAAGCCGACGACGGTGGGCACCTGGGCGACCTTGGCCGCCGAGTGCTCGTCGAAGCGCGCGTTGGCACGGTTGTAGACGATCACCGGCAGAGCGGTCTCCCCGGCGACCTCCCGGGTGTAGGCGACCAGCCCGGCGGCGGGCGCCTCGACCAGGTAGGGCGGCATGAGTAGCAGGCCGTCCGCGCCGGCCTCGGCCGCGGCCCGCGCGAACCGCCGGGCCAGGCCGAGGGAGCCGCCGGCCCCGGCGTACACCGGGACCCGGCCGCCCGCCGCCTCGACGGCGGTCCGGACGACCGCGCCGAACTCCTCCAGGTCCAGGGCGTGGAACTCGCCGGTGCCGCAGGCGACGAACACGCCGCCCGGGCCGGCGTCGACCCCGGCCGAGATGTGGCGGCGCAGCGCGTCGAGGTCGACGTCACCGGCCGCGGTGAACGGGGTGACGGGGAAGAAGAGAACGCCTTCGAGCATGGGTGGTTTCCTACTCGTCGTGAGGGACAGCGGGGGACGGGGGTGGGGCGGCGACGCCGCCGGCCGGTGCCGGCGCGCGGACCACGTTGCTGAGCGCGTCGCCTCGCTCCAGCCGGTCGATGTTGGCGGCGATCTCGGTGGCGCGTGCGGCGAAGGTCTCGGCCGTGTGGCCGGAGTGGTGCGGGGTCATCAGCACGTTCGGCAGCTCGTGGAAGGGCAGCCGGCTCGGCGCCCCGGGCGGGCCCGACCACCACACGTCCAGCGCGGCGCCGGCGAGGGTGCCCGAGCGCAGCGCCTCGTAGAGCGCCTCCTCCTGCACGACCGGTCCCCGGGCCACGTTGACCAGCAGGGCACCGGGAGCCATGGCCGCCAGTTCGGCGGGGCCGATCAGTCCCGTGGTGGCGGCGTTCAGCGGGACGGTGACCACCACGACGTCGGAGTCGGCGAGGAGGTCGGGCAGCCGGTCGTCGCCGCCGATCCAGTCGGGCCGCAGGTCGGACGGGTACGGGGCGGAGGGGTCACGCCGTACGGCGCGGACGCGCAGGCCGACCGCCTGGCACAGCCGGGCGACCTCGGTGCCGGTCTCGCCGAAGCCGATGACGCCGACCCGGCGGCCCGCCAGCGTCGTCCCGAACGGCAGCGCGGGATCGACCGCCACGTTGCGCCAGTGTCCGGCGCGCAGCGCGCGGTCGGCTCCCAGCACGTCCCGGGAGAGCATCAGGACCGACATCAGCACGTGCTCGGCGATGGACCGGCCGTGGTGGTGGGTGGTGGCGACGGTGACGCCCGGGTGGAGGGCGTCCAGCGGGATGCCGTCGTATCCGGCGCCGACGACGTGGACCAGGCGCAGCCGTCCGGCGCGGCGGGCGTCCTCGGGGCTCAGCCTGGAGCCGACGAACACGTCGGCGTCGGCGATGGCCTCGGACACCGCGGCCGGGTCCTGGTCGTGGGTCTCCAGCCACTCGTGCGGGCCGCGGGTGGCGGCCTTCAGCCGGTCGTGGAAGCGGCTGAGGATGCGGTGGTTCAGCAGGATGCGCATCGGCCGCTCACCACCGGGGGGTCGTGGCGGTGAACGCGGGCTCGAAGCGCCGCATGTAGCCGGTGTCGTCGCGGTCGCGCAGCCCGCAGTCGAGGTACTGGCGGTGCAGCCGGGCGAGCGCGTCCCGGTCCAGTTCGACGCCGAGGCCCGGAGCCGTCGGCACGGCGAGGCGGCCCTCGCGGAACGTCAGCGGGGTGGGGTCGACCACGTCCTCGTCCGGCCGCTTCCACGGCCAGTGCGTGTCGCAGGCGTAGGTCAGCCGCGGGGTCGAGGCGGCGAGGTGGGTCATCGCCGCGAGGCTGATGCCCAGGTGCGAGTTGGAGTGCATCGACATGCCGAGCCCGAACGTCTCGCAGATCGCGGCGAGTTGGCCGCAGCGCCGCAGACCGCCCCAGAAGTGGTGGTCGGACAGGACGATGCCCACCGCCGCCTTGGACACGGCCGGCGCGAGATCGTCGAAGGAGACCACGCACATGTTGGTCGCCAGCGGTGTGGAGGTCCCGGCCGCCACGGCGGCCATGCCGTCGATGCCCTCGGTCGGGTCCTCCAGGTACTGCAGCACACCGTCCAGCTCCCGGGCGACGCGCAGCGAGGTGTCCGTGCTCCAGGCGGCGTTGGGGTCGAGGCGCAGCGGCAGGTCCGGGAACGCCTCGCGCAGCGCCCTGATCGCCGCGATCTCCTCGTCGGGCGGGAAGACGCCGCCCTTGAGCTTGATCGAGGTGAAGCCGTAGGTGTCGATCATGCGGCGGGCCTGCTCGACCAGCCCGGCCGGGTCGAGTGCCGGGCCCCAGTCGTCGTCCTCCTGGCCCGGGTGTCCGGCCCACTTGTAGAAGAGGTACGCGCTGTAGGGGACGGAGTCGCGCACCGCGCCGCCCAGCAGATCGCTGACCGGGCGGCCCAGCAGCTTGCCCTGGATGTCGAGGCAGGCCACGTCGAACGGCGACATGACCCGGTCCACGGCGGAGCTGCCCGTGACCATGCCGGACATGCCGTCGCCGCCGGTGGTGTCCGCGCCGAGGGCGCGGGTGGTGCGGGCGATCAGGTCGTTGAGGCTCCAGACGTCCATGCCGACCAGGGCGTCGCCGGCGCGGCGCAGCCGTTCCAGGTGCACCGTGCCGCCGTAGGTCTCGCCGATCCCGTGGACGCCGCCCACCGTGGTGATCTCCACGACGGTGCGCAGGGCGTAGGGCTCGTGCACCCCGACGGTGTTCAGCAGGGGGTAGTCCCGGAAGGCCACGGGGGTGACGGTGACGCCGGCGATCCGCTCTGAGGTCCGAACCATGAATGCCATCCTCATATGTAGTCGGCGTTCTCATTTGTAGACAGCTGAGGGTGGCGGTGTCAATGGGCGGACGCCGGTACGGGAGTGAGCAGCACCCCCTCGGTCATGAACCGCTCCACATTGCGCAGCACCAGGTCGGCCATGGCCTCGCGGGTCTCGTGGGTGGCGCTGGCGATGTGCGGGAGCAGGACCACCCGGTCGGACTCCAGCAGCTCCCGGGGCACGTGCGGCTCGTCGGCGAAGACGTCCAGCGCCGCACCCGCGATCCGTCCCGTTCGCAGGGCCGTGACCAGCGCCGGCTCGTCGACCACGCTGCCCCGTGCCACGTTCACCAGATGGCCCGCCGGGCCGAGCGCGTCCAGCACCGTCGCCGAGACGAGACGCCCGGTCGCGGCGCCGCCCGCGACGGTGACGACCAGCGCGTCGCACGCCGCGGCCAGCGCCTCGGCGGTGGGCAGGTACCGGTAGGCGACACCGGGCACGGGGGTGCGCGAGCAGTACGACACCTGCGTGCCGAACCCCTCCAGCCGCCGCGCCACGGCCCGGCCGATACGGCCCAGCCCGAGGATGCCGACGCGCTTCCCGCTCACCCGCGTGGCCAGCGGGAACGGCGCCGCCGTCCACCCTCCGGCGCGCACGTAGCGGTCGGCCGCCGACAGCCGGCGCATGGAGTCGATCAGCCCGCCGACGGCCAGGTCGGCCACGCAGTCGGTGAGCACGTCCGGGGTGGTGGCCACGTCGATGCCGCGCGCCCGGGCGCGCACCACGTCGGTGGTCTCGTGACCCACGCCGAAGTGCACGATCGCGCCGAGCCGCGGCAGCGCGTCCATCAGGGCGTCACCGACACCGGTCCGGGCGCTGGTCACCGCGGCCGTCACGGTGTCGCCGTGGTCGCGCAGGTACGCCGCCGGGTCGGGCAGTTCGTGCAGGCGGACCGTCGGGTAGCGGTCGGCCAGGGCCCGCTCCAGGCCCGGGAGCAGGGGCGACACCTGGAGCAGGGTGGCCGGCGGGACCGGGGCGCCGGGCGTGATGTCGGTCGTGGTGCCGGACTGGGGCATGTGCTCTCCTGGGGTCGTCGCGGGCCCGCGGCCGAGGTGCTCGGATGCGCCGGGGCGTGGCGTGAGAGGTGCGGACGGAGGGCCGGGCGGGCCGGGGCGGGGGAGGGTGCGGGGCGGATCCGGTCCTGCGCATCTCTTGACGCTGCCACGGTGCCGGTTTAGCTTCGGCGTTCACAGATGCGGACCGGGTACGTCAGTGTAGACAGCTCCTCGCCGTCGCCCGTACGTGGAACGCGACACATCCGCACTCACCGGAGACGAGCCGACGATGAAGTTCTCCGTTTCCCCCGCCCCGCCCGCCCGGCGCAGGCGGCTCCGCGCGACGACCGCGGCGCTCCTGGCGGGCACGGTGCTGCTGTCCAGCGGCTGCGCCGTGGTGGGCAGCGCCGCCGGCGACGCGGGCCGCGCCGACGGCCGCACCCTGCGCGTGGTGCTCACCCAGGAACCACCCACGCTGGAACCCTGCGAAGCCTCACTGACCGGCACCGGCGTCGTCGTCCGGTCCAACATCACCGAGCCGCTCGTCGAGCGCGACCCGGACTCCGGCGAACTCCACCCCCTGCTCGCCACCGGCTGGAAGCAGACCGGCGAGCGCACCTGGACCTTCGACACGCGCACCGGCGTGACCTTCCACAACGGCGCGCCCTTCACCGCGCGGGACGCCGCCTTCTCCATCGACCGGGCGGTCAACTCCGACCTCGCCTGCAACGTCGAGGGCTACGTCTTCGGTGACGACGACCTCGAGGTGAAGGCGGTGAGCGACACCCGCCTGACCGTCACCACCGAACAGCCCGACCCGATCCTGCCGCTGCGCCTGAGCTTCGTGGAGATCGTGCCGCGCACCACCGACCCCGACGCCAAGGTCCGCATCCCCGTCGGCACCGGCCCCTACGCCGTCGGCTCCTGGCAGCCCGGAGCGGCCATCTCCCTGCACCGCCACGACGACTACTGGGGCGAGGCCCCCGACTTCCCCCGCGCCCGCTACGTCTGGCGGAGCGACGCCAGCGTCCGGGCCGCCATGATCGACAAGGGCGAGGCGGAGATCGCCGTCGCCCTCGACCCCGTCGAGGCGGAGAAGGACACCACCGCCTCCTATCCCAACAACGAGACGACCGCGCTGCGGCTGGACGGCCGCGAGGCACCGCTCGACGACATCCGGGTGCGCCGCGCCGTCGACCTGGCCGTGGACCGCGAGGGCATCATCGACGCCCTGCTCGGCGGCCTCGCCGAACCCGCCGGCCAGCTGGTCCCGCCCGGAGTGGTCGGCCACAACGACGGCATCGAACCCGTGCGGCAGGACGTGGCCCGCGCCAGGGCCCTGGTCGAGGAGGCGAAGGCCGACGGCGTGCCCGTCGGCCGGCAGATCACCCTGGTCGCCCGCAACGGCATGTTCGCCGGCGTGTCGGAGACCGCCGAAGCCCTCCAGTACCAGATGCAGCGGATCGGCCTGAACGTCAAGGTCCGCATGGCCGACACCGCCACCCAGCTCCAGTACCAGCTGAGGCCGCTGCCCAAGGGCGTCGGCCCCATCGCCCTGCTGATCATGCACGGCAACCAGGCCGGTGACGCGGCCTTCACCACCAGCCAGTACCTGCTGAGCGACGGACCGCAGTCCGCGTTCGGCACCGAGGAGCTCGACCGGCGGATCGCCGGGGCGGGCGCGCTCTCCGGCGCGGAACGCCAGAAGGCCTTCGCCGAGCTGCTCGCCGACCAGAACGAGACGGTCGTCCAGTACACCCACCTGGCCCACATGAGCGGACTGCTCGGCCTGTCACGGTCGATCCGGTACGAACCCAACTCCGCCACCGGCGACGAGATGCGGCTGGCAGAGGTCAGCCCGGCGAAGGCGAAGCACTGACATGGTTCCTTTTCTGCGCAAACGCATCCTCTCCAGCGCCGTCCCCCTGGTGTGCGTGGTGCTGGGCGTGTTCTTCCTGGCCCGGATGACCGGCAACCCGGTCGACCTCTACCTCCCGCTGAGCGCCACCGCCGAGCAGCGCGCCGAGTTCTCCGCCGCGCAGGGCTTCGACCTGTCCGTCCCGGCCCAGCTGTGGAACTACCTCGTCGACGCCGCGCAACTCGACTTCGGCACCTCGCTGCGGACCGGACAGTCCGCGACCGAGATGGTCTTCGACGCCTTCCCCGTCACCCTCCAGCTCGCCGGCGTCACCATGCTGCTGGCGATCACCGGAGCGGTGCTGATCGGCAGCCTGGCCGCCTACCGGCCCAACTCCGCCGTCGACCGCATCGCCAGCCTGCTGTCGATGACGGCCGCCAGCATCCCCGACTTCTGGTTCGCCGTCATGGGCGTCCTGGTCTTCGGCGTGAGCCTCGCCTGGCTGCCCACCTCCGGCACCCTCGGCGGCCCCGAGGTGTGGGTGCTGCCCGTCGCGACCCTGCTGATCCGCCCGTTCGGCGTGCTGGTCCAGGTGGTGCGCGGCAGCATGGTCTCCGCCCTCTCCGCGCCCTACGTCAAGATCGCCCGCAGCAAGGGCGCCACGCCCCGCCGGGTGATCTTCGGCCACGCCCTGCGCAACGCGGTGACGCCGGTGCTCACCGTGGCCGGCGACCTCACCGTCGGCCTGGTCAACGGCGCCGTCATCGTGGAGACGATCTTCGGCTGGCCCGGCATCGGCAAGCTCATGATCGACTCCATCCTGCAGCGCGACTTCGCGGTCCTCCAGGCAGCCGTGCTGCTCACCGCGGTGACGATCTTCGCGCTGAACATCCTCGTCGACGTCTGCCACGCGCTGACCGACCCCCGAGTACGTCAGGCGGTGCCGGCGTGAGCGAAGGAAACAGCATGACGACAGCAGAGACCTCCGCCGCTCCCGCCGAGGACACCGCCCCCGCCCGCAACCGTCCGCCGCGCTGGTGGCTGCTGCTCGGCCGGGACCGCGCCGCGGCCGTCGCGGCCGTCGTCCTCACCTCGGTCGTCCTCGTCGCCCTCTTCGGCCGGCTGTTCATCGGCGACCGCGCCCAGCGCCAGGACCTGGACGCCTCGCTGCGCCCGCCGTCCCTGGGCGACGGCGTGTACGGGCTGCTCGGCACCGACGTCCTCGGCCGCAGCGTGCTGGCCCGTCTGATCGACGCGGCCGCGACCACCCTGTCCGTGGCGGTGCCCGCGGTGCTGTGCTCGCTGCTGATCGGCTCCGCCGTCGGCCTGTGGGCCGGCTACCACGGAGGACGCCGGGAGAGCGTGGCGATGCGCGTCGCCGACGTCATCCTCAGCTTCCCCTCCCTGCTCATCGCCGTGGTCGTGCTCTACGTCCTCTCGCCCTCCGCGCTGAACATCGTGCTGATCCTCGCCGTGGCCCGCATTCCGGTCTACCTGCGCACCTCCCGGGCGGAGGCGGCCGAGCTGCGCAGCCGGCTGTTCGTCGACGCGGCCCGCACCTTCGGCACTCCCGGCCGGCACATCATCCACCGGCACATCCTGCCGATCGCCCTGCCGACGCTGCTGACCGTCGCCACCCTCGACTTCTGCTTCGTGATGCTCACCGAGTCCTCGCTGAGCTTCCTCGGCATCGGGATCCAGCCGCCGGACGTCAGCTGGGGCCTGATGGTCGCCCAGGGCCGGCAGTACCTGCAGACCGCCTGGTGGATCACGGTGCTGCCGGGCCTCGCCATCGTGCTCACCACCGTGTCCGCGACGGTGCTCGCCGCCTGGGCCCGCATCGCCACCGACCCCGCCCAGCGCTGGCGGCTGACGCTGCCCCGCAAGCGCCGCGGTGCCTCCGCCGCCGTCCCCCCGGAGATGACCCCGTGACGACCACGCCCGCCCCGCCCGCCACCGAACCCGCCCTCGCCGTCGAGGGCCTGTGCGTGGACCTCAGCACCGTCTCCGGCACGGTCCGCGCCGTGGACGGCGTCAGCTTCAGCGTCCGCCGCGGCCGCACCCTGGCCCTGCTCGGCGAGTCCGGCTGCGGCAAGTCGATGACCGCACTGTCGGTGGTGGGACTGCTGGACCCCGCCGCCGAGGTGACCGCGGGCGCCGTACGGGTCAGGGGCCAGGACACCCTGCGGATGAGCGCGGCCGAGCGCCGCAAGCTGGCCGGACCCGTGCTGTCCATCGTCTTCCAGGACGCCCTGACCGCTCTCAACCCGGTGCAGCCGGTGGGCCGGCAGATCGGCGAGCCGTTCCGCATCCACCGCGGACTGAGCCGCCGTCAGGCCGAGGAGAAGGCGATCGAGCTGATGACCCGCGTGGGCATCCCCGAGCCCAGGCAGCGGGCCAAGTCCTATCCGCACCAGTTCTCCGGCGGCATGCGCCAGCGGCTGCTGATCGCCATGGCCGTCGCCCTCGACCCCGACGTCCTCATCGCCGACGAGCCGACCACCGCGCTCGACGTCACCGTGCAGGCCCAGATCATGCGGCTGCTGCGGGACCTCCAGCACGAGCGGGACATGGCCGTCGTCCTGATCACCCACGACCTGGCCGTGGTCGCCCAGCGCGCCGACGACGTGGTGGTGATGTACGCCGGCACGGTCGTGGAACAGGGCCCGGTGCACGACGTGTTCACCTCGCCCCGCCACCCCTACACCCGCGGACTGCTCGACTCGGTCCCCGAGGACGCCGAGCGCGGCCGCCCGCTGCCCGCCGTGCCCGGCAGCCCGCCCGAGCTCAGCGCGGTCCCGCCCGGCTGCGTCTTCCAGGCCCGCTGCCCGATGGTGCGCGAACGATGCGTCCGCGAGCGGCCGTCGCTGCGCGGCACGGGCGACGGACGTTCGGCCGCCTGCCACTTCTCCGAGGAGCTCGACCGTGCCTGACCCGTCCCGCACCACCGCCGCCGCCCCCGGACCGCGCACGCAGGGCCCCGACGGGCACCCGCCGCTGCTGGAGGTCCGCGGCGTCACCAAGACCTTCGGCAGCGGCCGGCGCCGACTGACCGCCCTGGACGGCGTCGACCTGCGACTCGGCCGGGGCGAGACCCTCGGCCTGGTCGGCGAGTCCGGCTGCGGCAAGTCCACCCTGGCCCGGGTGCTGCTCGGCCTGGAACGGCCCGACGCCGGCACCGTCCGCTACGACGGCGTCGACCCCTTCGCCCTGCGCGGCAAGGAACTGCTGGCCTGGCGCCGCCGCGTCCAGATGGTCTTCCAAGATCCCTTCGCCTCGCTCAACGCCCGCATGTCGGCCGCCGAACTGATCGGCGAGCCCTGGCGCACCCACCGGGACGTCGTACCGGACGCCAGGGCCCGCGAGAAGCGGATCCGGGAACTGCTGTCCCTCGTCGGACTGCGCGACAGCGACGCCCACCGCCATCCCAACGAGTTCTCCGGCGGGCAGCGCCAGCGCATCGGCATCGCCCGCGCCCTGGCCCTGGACCCCGACGTCATCGTCTGCGACGAACCGGTGTCCGCCCTGGACCTGTCCGTGCAGGCCCAGGTCCTCAACGTGCTCTCGGAACTCCGGTCCCGGCTCGGCGTCGCCTACGTCTTCATCTCCCACGACCTGTCCGTGGTGCGGTACATCTCCGACCGGGTGACCGTGATGTACCTCGGCAAGGTCATCGAACACGGCGCCACCGAGGACGTCTTCGAACAGCCCCGCCACCCCTACACCGCCGCGCTGATGTCGGCGGCTCCGGTCCTGGACACCTCCCGCTCCGGCGAGGACCGGGAGATCCGGCTCCAGGGCGAGATCCCCTCGCCCTTCGACATCCCGTCCGGCTGCCGCTTCCGCACCCGCTGCCCGCGCGCCGAGGACCGGTGCGCCGCCGAGGCGCCCCCGGCCGTCGTACGGGACGGCGCGGGCGGCGGCGACGCCCACACCGCCCTGTGCCACTTCCCGCTGGAGGCCGGGACCGCGTGGGCCTGACCGGAGGGGAGTTCGTCCTGCTCTCCCTCACGGTCGGCATCGGCGCGGTGCTCCAGGTCTCCGTCGGCTTCGGCCTGGGCATGCTCGCCGCGCCGGTGTTCTCCCTGGTCGACCCCACCCTGGCACCGCCGGTCGTGCTGCTGCTCGCCGCCGGTGTCACGGCCGCGGTCCTGGCCCGCGAGGGCGGCGGGACGGATCTGCGCGGCTGCGGCTGGGCGCTGGCCGGGCGGGTGCCCGGGACGGCCGCCGGCGCACTGCTCGTGGTGCTGCTGCCCGCCCGGCACCTCGCGCTGCTCATCGCCGGGGTCGTCCTCGCCGGCGTCGCCGCGAGCGCGGCCGGGTACGCGCCGCGGCCGCGCCGCTCCTCGGTCTTCCTGGCCGGGACGGTGTCCGGGCTGATGGGCACGGCCACGTCCATCGGAGGCCCGCCGATGGCGATGGTGTGGCAGCGGCTGAGCGGGCCCCGGCTGCGGGCCACCATGAGCGCGTTCTTCCTCGTCGGCTCGCTGATGAGCCTGGCCGCGCTGGCGGCGGCCGGCGCGATCGGGGCGCACACCATGCAACGCACCGCGCTGCTCGCGCCCGCGGCGGCCGCCGGTGTGCTGCTCGCCGGTCCGCTGACCCGACGGCTGAACGCCCGGCACACCCGTACGGCGGCCATGGCCCTCGCGGTCGCCGGCGCGGCGGGACTGGTGGCGCGGCACGTGGGGCCTTAGGAGTCCCGCACACCTTCTAAGGCCCCGGCCCGGCCGCAAGATACGAAACTCTCCCGATGTGGCGGACCCGCCTCGGAGACGAAGGTGGAGCCATCGCGGACAGCGATGGCCGACACCGAATCCTCCAAGGGGACACACCATGTTCGAGTACGCACTGCGCCGGCTCCGCCACGACGAACTCCTCCACCGCGCGGAGCACGAGCGCCTGGCCCGGGAGGCGCTGCGCCTCCGCCGCGCCACCGGCCGGGAAGCCGCCGCACGAAGCCCCGAGGCGGAGAGCCATACCCGCCGCCACTGGTTCACCCGCACCGCATGAGACCGCCCGCACCACCGCGGCCGGCCCCCGCCCCGGCTCCCGCGGGCTGCCGCTGCGAAAACCGGTGACCCCTCGTCGGAGGAGCGTGCCATGCTCAGCAGCGTGGAGACCAAGTCCGTCAGTCCCGTGTTCGTGGGCCGCAGCACCGAACTCGACACGCTGAACACCGCGCTCGCCCGCGCCACCGCCGAGCCCCAGGCGCTGCTCGTCGGAGGCGAGGCCGGTGTGGGCAAGACGCGCCTCGTCGAGGAGTTCGCCGCCTCGGCCCGCCGTCGCGGCGCGGTCGTCGCGCTCGGCGGCTGCGTGGAGATCGGCGCCGACGGACTGCCCTTCGCGCCCTTCTCCACCGCCCTGCGCCACCTGCGCCGCGAACTGCCGGACCAGCTCGCCGCCGCGGCCGCCGGACAGGAGGAGGAACTCGCCCGTCTGCTGCCCGAACTCGGCACCGCCGCCGCCCGCGAGGCCCGCCGCGACGAACAGGGCATGGCCCGCCTCTTCGAACTCACCGCCCGCCTGCTGGAACGCGTCGCCGCCGACCACACCGTCGTCCTCGCCCTGGAGGACCTGCACTGGGCCGACGCCTCCACCCGTCACCTGCTCGCCTACCTGTTCCGCACCCTGCGCACCGGCCGCCTCGTCGTCCTCGCCACCTACCGCTCCGACGACATCCACCGACGCCACCCGCTGCGCCCCCTCCTCGCCGAACTCGACCGGCTCCGCACGGTCCAGCGGATCGAACTCGGCCGCTTCAACCGCGAGGAGGTCCACCGGCAGATCGCCGGCATCCTCGCCCGCGACCCCGACCCCGACCGCGTCGACGACATCTTCGAACGCTCCGACGGGAACGCCTTCTTCGTCGAGGAACTCGCCGTCGCCGCCGACGAGGGCTGCTGCACCGGACTCACCGACTCGCTGCGCGACCTCCTCCTGGTCCGCGTCGAGGCGCTGCCGGTCAGCGCCCAGCACGTCGCCCGGATCGTCGCCGAGGGCGGCTCCACCGTCGAGCACCGACTGCTCGCCGCGGTCGTCCGGCTCACCGAGGACGACCTCATCGAGGCCCTGCGCGCCGCCGTCAACGCCGGCATCCTCGCCACCGCCCCCGAGCGCGACGGCTACCGCTTCCGCCACTCCCTGGTCCGCGAGGCCGTCAGCGACGACCTGCTGCCCGGCGAACGCGCCCGCCTCAACCGCCGCTACGCCGAGGCCCTGGAGGCCGACCCCACCCTCGTCCCCGCCGACGAGCGGGTGACCCGCCTGGCCAGTTACTGGTACCACGCCCACGACGCCGCCAAGGCCCTGCCCGCCGTCCTCGACGCCTCCGTCGAGGCCCGCCGACGGCACGCCTACTCCGAGCAACTGCGGCTGCTGGAGCGGGCCATGGAACTGTGGAACGCCGTCCCCGACGCCGTACGGGACGGCCTGCGCCCCCTCGACCACGCGGAGGTCTGTCCCCCGTGCGGCGGCGACCCCGCGACCACGCCGCTGCGTTACCTCGACCTGATGGCCGAAGCCGCCGTGGCCGGCCGCCTCTGCGGGGAACGCGAACGCTCGATGAAGATCACCAAGCGGGCGCTGCGCCTCCTCGACGTGGACCCGGACCCGCTGCGCGCCGCCTGGTTCTGGGTGCAGCGCTCCCGGCTCACCCAGGCCCTCGCCCGCGGCGACGGCTGGGCCGAACTCGGCACCGCACAGGACCTGGTGCGCGGACTGCCCCCGTCCGAGGTGCACGCCGAGGTCCTCGCCTCCGCGGCCGCCTGGTCGATGCTGCACCGGCCCGGCCCGGAGGCCATGGCCGCCGCCGAACGCGCCGTCGAGTACGCGCGCATGGTCGGCGCCCACGACATCGAGCTCAACGCCCGGCTCACGCTCGGCGGCCTCATGGTCGACGCCGGTGACATCGAGTCCGGGCTCGCCGAGATGTACGAGGTCAAGGACCGGGCGACCGAACTGGGCGTGGACATGGTGGTGGCCCGCGCCCAGGTGAACCTCCCGTCCGTCCTCGAAGGCGTCGGCCGCTCCGAGGAGGCCGCGCGGCTCCTCCAGGAGGGCGTCCACGCCACCCGCAGGCTGGGACTGCTGGATTCCGAGGGCTGGGTGTGGGGCAACCTCGCCGAGTCCCTCCACTCCCTCGGCCGCTGGGACGAGGCGGCCGGCGCCGCGGCCAACGCCCGGCGTCTCGCACAGAGCGCCAAGCAGCGCGCCGGCGGCTCGATGCGCCAGGCGTTCCTCGCGTACGACCGTGGCGACACGGCCACGGCGGCCCGCCGGCTCGCCGACGCCCGTACCGTCTTCGGCACCCACGACCCGATGCCGCAGTACGCGCTCCCCATGAAGTGGGTCGCCATCGGCATCGCCGCCGCCGAGGGCCGCCTTGCCGACGCCCGTGCCGAACTGCTCGCCGTGCTCGACACCGGACTCCCGCCCGGCACCCAGCGCTACGGCTGGCCCCTGCTGCTCGCCGCCACGACCGCCGAGGCGGACGCCCACGGCAACCCGGCGACCGAGCCGGGCCGCCCGGAGATCCTGGAGCGGATCCGCCGGGCGGCCAAGACCCTGGCGACCGGAGTGCCCGTGTGGCAGGCCTACGACCAGTGGCTGCGTGCCGAGTTGCTGCGCGCCGAGGGCCGGCTCGAACCGGACGAATGGTCCGCGGCCGTCGCGGCGGTGGAACCACTGGGCCGGCCCTACGACCTCGCCCGCGTCCGCTTCCGGCTCGCCGAGGCGCTGCTCGCCGCCGGCGAAGGCGACGACGCGCGCGCCCGCGCCACGGATCTGCTGCGCCTGGCCGACGCCGTCGCCGCCCACCTCGGCGCCGCACCGCTGGCCCGCTCCGTCGCCCTGCTGGCCCGGCGCGCCCGCATCGCGCTCGCTCCCGCCGCCCGGGACGCGGCCACCGCACCCGCCGATCCGGCCGACGCGCTCGGCCTCACCGGCCGGGAGCGTGACGTCCTGCGCCTGGTGGCCGCGGGCCACACCAATCGCCGTATCGCCGAGGAGCTGTTCATCTCGCCGAAGACGGCCAGCGTCCACGTCTCCAACATCCTGGCCAAGCTGAACGTCTCCGGTCGTGGCGAGGCGGCGGCGGTGGCGCATCGGCTCGGCCTGTTCCCGGCACCGGCCGGGTGACGGCCGGGGTGGGACAATCGGTGCAGAATCCATTCGCCCCGGGAAAGGGGAGCGATGTTCAACGCCTTCGAGGAGCTGTTCGCCCCCGGTCGCGCGCACACCCGTGACGAGCGGAACCGGCTGGAGCTGACCCGGGAGGACGTCGGCGACGCCGACCCCGGACGCGGGCCGATAGACCTCACGTCCGGGAAGGTCACCGTACGCCCACCGGCCGAACAGTCCGAGGAACCAGAGGAAGCCGAGGAACCAAAGAAACCCGAAGGGCCCGACGAGGAGTGAACTCCGGTCACCTCACGCGGAGTTCCAGGATGCGGTCGTCGCCGTCCTCCGGGTCGCCCCGGCCGTCGGTGTTGCTGGTGACCAGCCACAGCCGGTCGTCGCCCGCGGCGACCACCGTGCGCAGCCGGCCGTACTCGCCCTCCAGGAACGCCTGCGGTTCCGCCGACGCCGCGGTGCCCTTCAGCGGGATGCGCCACAGCCGCTCGCCGCGCAGGCCCGCCATCCACACCGAGCCCTCGGCGTGGGCGATGCCGCTGGGGGAGGCCTCGTCGGTGCGCCACTGCTCGACCGGGTTGCGGAACCCGCCCTCGTCGGAGCGGCCCTCCGCCTGTGGCCAGCCGTAGTTGCCGCCGGGCCGTATCGCGTTCAGCTCGTCCCAGGTGTTCTGGCCGAACTCCGAGGCGAACAGCCGCTGTTCGCGGTCCCAGGCCAGGCCCTGCACATTGCGGTGGCCGTAGGAGTACACCGGCGAGTCCGGGAAGGGGTTGCCCGGGGCGGGCTCGCCCTCCGGGGTCAGCCTGAGGATCTTGCCGCCCAGGGACTCCTTGTCCTGGGACAGACCCGTGTCGCCGCTCTCGCCCGTGCCCACGTACAGCATCCTGTCCGGGCCGAAGGCGATCCGGCCACCGTTGTGGATCACGCCCTTGGGAATGCCGCGGAAGACGGTGTCGGGCGCGCCGAGCTGTTCACCGGCCGGTTTGTCCTCGTCGTGGATCATGCGGACGACGCGGTTGTCGGAGGCCGAGGTGAAGTAGGCGTAGATCATGCGGTCCGAGGCGTACGCGGGGGAGAGGGCGATGCCGAGCAGGCCGCCCTCGCCGGACGGCGACACCCCCGGCACCTCGCCCAGCTCGGTCTTCTCGCCGGTGGCCGGGTCGACGCGGGTGATGGTCGCCTCGTCCCGGGAGGACACCAGGAGGTCCCCGCCCGGCACGGGCGCCAGGCCCCAGGGGCTGTTCAGGCCCTCGGCGACCGTGCGCACCACCTTCACCGAGCCCTTCGCGGGCGGAGTCGGCTCGGCGCTGCGCCCCGGGGACGGCGACCGTGTGGCCGTGTCCCCCGGTGAGGCGCTGCCGTCGGTGCCCGGTGGTCCTCCGTCGCCGGAGGAGCAGCCGGCCGTCAGCAGGAGCACGGCGGTGGCCAGCACGGCCGGCACGGCGCGTAGTCGCACGATCTCGTCCCTTCGACGCGGCGGGTCCTCCCTGTCATACACCGCCCGCGCGTCGACAGGTTCCCGATCCCCCGACCCCGAACCCCGCTCCGGGCCTCCACGGGGCTCCCACGAGCGCCCCGCAGCCGTCACCGTCCGGCCCCGCACCCCGGGCTGTCGCCGTCCGGCTCGGCGTTCTGGGTTGTCGTCGTCCGGCTCGGCGCCCCGCAGCCGTCGCCGTCCGGCTCGGCGTCGCGGGCTGCCGCCGTCCGGATCGGCGTTCTGGGTTGTCGCCGTTCCGCTCCGCGCTCCGCAGCTGTCGTCGTTCGGCTGCGCGTTCCGGGCTGCCGCCGTCCCGCTCCGCGCCCCGCAGCCGTCGTCGTCCGGCTCGGCGTCGCGGGCTGTCGTCGTCCGGCTCGGCGTTCTGGGTTGTCGCCGTCCCGCTCCGCGCCCCGCAGCCGTCGTCTTCCAGCTCGGCGCCGCGGGCTGTCGTCGTCCGGCTCGGCGTCGCGGGCTGCCGTCGTCCGGCTCCGCGCCGCGGGCTGTCGTCGTCCGGCTCGGCGTGCCGGGCTGTCGTCGTCCGGCCCCGTCCCCGGCTGCCGCCGTCCCGCTCCGTGTCCCGGGCTGCCGCCGGCCGGTCCGGCGATCCGGGCGTCTTCCCGTCCACCGCCGTGAGGTCCCCACCCGTGAGGTCCCCACCCGGGCGGTGCGGGCCCGGGCGGTGCGGACCCGCGCCCACGCGCCCCGCACGCCGGGCCCCGTACCCCCGGGCGCGCTCCCGGCCCGCACACCACGTGTCCCGTGGCTCCCGCTCAGTCCCACGACCCCTGCGCGGCCGGCAGTCCGCCGATCTCCGCGAGGTCGCGGTCCGTCAGGCGCAGGTCCGCCGCCGCCGCGTTCTCCACCACCCACCGCTCCCGCTTGGCCCCGGGCACCGGGATCACCTGGCGGCCCCGGGACAGCACCCAGGCCAGGGCCACCTGGGCCGGCGTGACGTGCGCGCCGTGCCGGCGGGCGACACGGCGCAGGCCGACCACGATCGGCTGGTTCGCGGCCATCATCTCGGCCGTGAAACGCGGGTGCCGGGCCCGCAGGTCGTCCGCCTCGAAGCCCACGCCCGGCGTCAGCGTCCCGGTCAGGAAACCGTTGCCCAGCGGCATCGCCGCCAGGAAACCGACCCCCCGCTGCTCGCACCACGGCAGCAGTGTCTCCAGCGCCTCCGGCGACCACACCGACAGCTCCGCCTCCACCGCGCTCACCGGGAAGACCTGCTGCACCCGCTCCAGCTGCCGCACCGTCGCGTCGTGCAGCCGCGCCCCCGGCCGCCGCGCCGAGCGCGCCCCCACCGCGCACAGCCCCAACGCCCGTACCTTTCCCGCCCGTACGAGCTCCGCCATCGCGCCCCACGTCTCCTCGACCGGGACCTCCGGGTCGGCGCGGTGCAACTGGTAGAGGTCGATGACATCGGTCCCCAGCCGGCGCAGCGACGCGTCACAGGCCCTGCGCACATAGCCGGGACGGCCGTTGGCCACGATGTGCTGGTCGCCCACCAGCAGACCGACCTTCGTGGACACGAACGCGTCACGGCGCCGCTCCTTCAGCACCCGCCCGAGCAGCAGCTCGTTGGTGAACGGGCCGTACATGTCGGCGGTGTCCAGCAGCGTCGAGCCCAGATCCAGCGCCCGGTGCACCGCCCTGAGCGACTTCTCGCCATGCTGCCGGGACGTGCTGTAACCCCAGCTCATCGGCATGCACCCGAGTCCGACGGCCCCCACCGCGAGCGCCCCCGCGCCGATCGTCCTGCGCTCCACCTGCTCGTGACCCTCCCTATCCGGCCCCCAACCTAACCTCTGCCGTCCCGGGCGCCTGAACTAGCCTCCCGACCATGACTGCTGACGTATGGCTGCCCATCCCGCCGGACGAGATCGAAGGGCTCCCCGAGGGGCCGCGCTACCGCCACTGGGACGGCGAGGAGGACTTCCCCGCCGACCCGGCCGACTGCGCCTTCTACGTCGTGCCGTACATGAAGCCGCCGGGGATCGGCGTGCGGCCGCTGCCGCTGATGCGTTCGGTCCGGGTCGTGCAGACCCTGTCGGCCGGCACCGACCACGTCGAGCCCGGCCTGCGCCACCTGCCGCCCGGCGTACGGCTGTGCAACGCGCGCGGAGTGCACGAGGCCAGCACCGCCGAACTCACCCTCACCCTGATCCTGTCCTCCCTGCGCGGCATCCCGGACTTCGTGCGGGCCCAGGACAAGGGGGAGTGGCAGGGCGGATTCCGTCCGGCGCTCGCCGACAAGAACGTCCTCATCGTGGGCTACGGATCGATCGGCGCGGCCATCGAGGACCGGCTCGTACCGTTCGAGCTCGCGCGGGTGGCGCGCGTCGCGCGCTCCGCGCGCACCACGGAGCGCGGTCCCGTGCACCCGCTCACCGACCTGCCCGCCCTGCTGCCGGAGGCGGACGTCGTCGTCCTGTCCACCCCGCTCACCGAGACCACCCGGCACCTCGTCGACGCCGCGTTCCTGGCCCGGATGAAGGACGGCGCCCTGCTCGTCAACGTGGCCCGCGGAGGCGTCGTCGACACCAAGGCCCTGCTCACCGAGGTGGAGAGCGGCCGCATCGGCGCGGCCCTCGACGTCACCGATCCCGAGCCGCTGCCCGCGGAACACCCCTTGTGGCGGGCGCCCGGCGTGCTCATCAGCCCGCACGTCGGCGGCCCCACGTCCGCCTTCCTGCCGCGCGCGAAGCGTTTGCTGGTGGACCAGTTGCGCCGTTTCGTGAACCAGGAGGAGCTTCGCAACGTGATCCTGGTGACGGGAGCGGAAAGCAACTAGTCCGCTTCGAGTACCGTCCGCTACTCCCCGGGCGCGGTGGGTACTCATATATCAGTTGATCGTCACGGAGCGTAGAGAACCTATGTCCCTGAGTGACGGAACTGGTGTATCGTCCCGACAGGGGCTGCGCCGTTGACCACCGGCGCAAGGGATGGACACAGAGACTGTGAGGGGGGCGACGGGTGATGCACGGCCACTGGACGAGCGATCCGATGCGGCGGAACCGTCGGCGACGACCCTGGCGCTCGGCCGCGCGCAGCCGCGGCCACCACGGGGGCCACCACATGCGGCACCACGGCCGGTCGGGCATGTCCGGCCACCGGCACCGGCAGGCCGCCGGGCGCAGGCGGCACGCCCACCCGGTGCACCGGGGGCTGAGGGATCCCGGAGCGGTACGGCCCGGGAGCGACCGGTGAGCGCGCCCACCCGCACGCCCACGCTGGAGGGAGCGGTGCGGGCACAGTCCGCTCCACGCACGCTCCCTCCCACTGAGCCGGCCACCGAGCGCCGGCCCGGCCCCGTCGCGCAACTCGTCCTGGCCCTCGTCTGCGCGGCCTACGCCGTCGGCGCAGCGTTCGGCTGGGGATCGAGGCAAGTCGCGCTGATCATGGGCGACTTCGGCCTGAGCGCGGCCGCCGCGGCCGCCGCCGTCTCCTGCTGGATCTACGCCCGCAGCCCGTACACCCGGTTCCGGCCCGCCTGGCTGATGTTCGGCCTCTCCTCGGCCATGGCGTCCCTGGGCAACCTGGTCTGGGGGTGGTACGAGGTCGTCCTCGGACTCCCGGTGCCCACTCCCAGCTACGCCGACCTGTTCTTCCTGTGCTTCGCGCCGCCCGCCATCGTGGGACTGCTGGTGCTCGCCAAACGGCCCGTGACCAAGGCCGGCTGGGTCTGTCTCGCCCTGGACGCCTGGCTGATCGGCGGCTCCCTGCTCACCCTCGCCTGGAGTCTGGCGCTCGCCCAGGCCGCGCACGCCGAGGGCCCGGGCGTCGCGCACACCGCGCTGTCACTGGCGTACCCGCTGCTCGACATCGCGCTGGTGAGCATGGTGCTCGCGCTGCACTTCCGGCGTTCGGCGGTGAACCGGTCCGCGGTCAACACCGCGATCGGCGCGCTCGCGCTGACCGTCATGTGCGACGCCCTGTTCACCTCCCCGCTGCTGCGCGACGGCTACCGCTCCGGGCAACTGCTGGACGCGGGCTGGTTCGCCGGCTCGCTGCTCCTGGCCTACGCCCCCTGGACCGCGCCGCGCGGCGGCCGGCCCGAGCGGGAGGGGCAGACCCGCGTGGTGCGCGAGCACCTGCCCGGACGCCGCGGCGGCCCGAGCCACCCCCACCCGCCCGCAGCCGGCGAGGAGCACAGCCGGTATCCGGCCTCCCGGCCCATCGCCGGCTCCCTGGCCGCGCTCACGCCGTACCTCGCCGCGGCCGTCTGCACCCTGGGCATCCTGTACAACGTGCTCAACGGGCGCAGCGTCGACCGCGTGGTGCTGCTCACCGGCGGGACCGTGGTGCTCGCCCTCGTCGTGCGCCAGGGCATCATGCTGCTCGACAACATCACCCTCACCCAGGAACTGGCGCAGAAGGAGAACCACTTCCGCTCCCTGGTGCAGGGCTCCAGCGACGTCATCATGATCGCCGCGCCCAGCGGCATCCTCCGCTACGTCTCACCGGCCGCCGCCGGCGTGTACGGCCGTCCCGCGGAGGAACTCGTGGGCACCGAACTGGCCGGCCTGATCCACCCGGAGGACCTGGGCTGCGTCGTGCACGAGGTGCGCCGCTTCCTCGCCGCCAACCCCGTCGAGGAGCCCACCACCCGCATCGAGTGCCGTTTCCGCTCCGGCGACGGCGGCTGGCTGAACGTCGAGTCGACCGTCAACCGGCACCACGGCGGCCTCATCTTCAACAGCCGTGACGTGACCGAGCGGGTGCGCCTCCAGGCACAGCTCCAGCACAACGCCGAGCACGACCCGCTCACCGACCTGCCCAACCGCGCCCTGTTCACCCGGCGCGTCCAGCAGGCCCTGTCCGGGCGCCGCGCCTCGGACCGGACAGCCGCCCTGCGGGGCACGGCCGTGCTCTTCATCGACCTCGACGGCTTCAAGGGCGTCAACGACACCATCGGACACCAGGCAGGCGACGAACTGCTCGTCCAGGCCGCCCGCAGACTCCAGGACGCCGTCCGCAAGGGCGACACCGCCTCGCGGCTGGGCGGCGACGAGTTCGCGGCCCTGATCGTCGGTGACGGCGTACGCGACCGGGACGCCCGGGAGCGGCACATCCTGGAGCTGGCCGACCGCCTCAGAGTCACGCTGTCCCAGCCGTACTCCATCGACGGCAACGATGTCCGCGTCAACGCCTCCATCGGCGTCGCCTTCGCCGAACCCGGCCTCGGAGCGGGCGAGTTGCTGCGCAACGCCGACCTCGCCATGTACCGGGCCAAGGCGGGCGGCAAGGGCCGCGTGGAGCTGTACAAGCCACAGATGCAGCAGGACGTCGTCCGCAGGGCGGAGCTGGCCACCCGGCTGCGCGCCGCACTGCACCACGGCGAGTTCGCGCTGCTGCACCAGCCGGTGGTGGCGCTGGCGGACGGCCGGATCACGTCGGTCTGCGCCATGGCGCGCTGGCGCTCCTCCCAGGGGGTGTTCTTCACGCCCGAGGAGTTCCTGCGGGTCGCCGAGGGCGGCGAGAAGACCGGCGAGCTGGCCCGCTGGGTGCTGGAGGAGGCCGTGGAACAGGCCGCCGAACGGCACGCGACCGGCCTGCCCGTACCCGTCGCCGTCCGGCTCAGCGCACGTCGGCTGCTGGACCGGTCGCTGCCGCCCGGCTCGATCGAGGCCCTGCTGACCCGGCACGGGCTGCCGTCCGGCTCGCTGGTCGTCGAGCTGGCCGACACCGACCCCCGGATCCCCCTCGACGAGCTGGAGCGCCGGCTGAACGCGCTCAAGCGGGTCGGCGTCCGCATCGCCCTCGACGGCTTCGGCGCCGGACTCGCCACCATCACGGCCCTTCGACGGCTCCCCGTGGACATACTGAAGCTCGACCGCAGCCTGGTCGACGGCGTCGTGGAGTCCGCGCGGCTGCACAAGATCACCAGCGGGCTGCTGCGCATCGCCGCCGACCTCGGCATGCAGTCCGTGGCCGACGGCGTGGACCTGCCCGAGCAGGTCGTCGCCCTGCGCGCGATGGGCTGTACGCACGGGCAGGGCCCGGCCTTCTCCGGACCGCTCGACGAGTACCGGCTGCGCAGAGCCCTGGCCGCGGGGAGTGTCCCGCTGCCGCACGGCCCGGCCGAACCGGTGTTCGTGGGCGGAGGCCCGGGGGTGTACTCCGGCGGGGTGACGGCCGTGCTCAAGAGCGGCACGGCACTGCGCTCACATAATGAGACTCCCGTCCCACCCACTTGACACTGGGTGCGCGCCGGGGGGAGGGTCAGTGCCATGCGCACCCGAATTCTCGTACTTGGACAGCGCGTCGGCTGACGCTGAGCCCCGATCGCTCAGCGACCCACCCCCCGGCGCGCTCCCCTCGCTTGCCTTACGGCACGAGGGGTTTTTTGTTGCACAGGCACCTGCCGAGCAGCACGCGTAACCCGCACAAACCTCGCAAAAACCCTCAGCATCGAGAAGAGAAGCCGATGACCGAGCAGGCCACCGGGGCCCATCACCCGCAGCCGCGGCCCCGATCCGGAGGACAGCAGTCCACCCCCATCGAGCACGTCACGGGTGCGCAGTCCCTCATTCGCTCTCTCGAGGAGGTCGGCGCCGACACGGTATTCGGCATTCCCGGCGGCACGATCCTTCCGGCGTACGACCCGCTGATGGACTCCAGCAAGGTGCGCCACGTCCTGGTCCGGCACGAACAGGGCGCCGGCCACGCGGCGACCGGCTACGCGCAGGCCACCGGCAAGGTGGGTGTCTGCATGGCGACCTCGGGACCCGGCGCGACCAACCTGGTCACGCCGATCGCCGACGCGCACATGGACTCGGTGCCGCTGGTCGCGATCACCGGCCAGGTGGTGTCCTCCTCGATCGGCACGGACGCCTTCCAGGAGGCGGACATCGTCGGCATCACCATGCCGATCACCAAGCACAGCTTCCTCGTCACCAAGGCCGAGGACATCCCGCGGATGATCGCGCAGGCGTTCCACATCGCCTCCACCGGCCGCCCGGGCCCGGTCCTGGTCGACATCCCCAAGGACATCCTGCAGAAGAAGACCACCTTCTCCTGGCCGCCGGTCATGGACCTGCCCGGCTACCGTCCGGTCACCAAGCCGCACGCCAAGCAGATCCGCGAGGCGGCCAAGCTGATCACCTCCGCCAAGCGGCCGGTGCTCTACGTCGGCGGCGGCGTCCTCAAGGCCGGCGCCACCGCCGAGCTGAAGGTCCTCGCCGAACTCACCGGAGCGCCCGTCACCACCACCCTGATGGCGCTCGGCGCGTTCCCCGACAGCCACCCGCTGCACGTGGGAATGCCGGGCATGCACGGTGCGGTCACCGCCGTCACCGCGCTGCAGAAGGCCGACCTGATCGTCGCCCTCGGCGCCCGCTTCGACGACCGCGTCACCGGCAAGCTGGACAGCTTCGCCCCGTACGCCAAGATCGTCCACGCCGACATCGACCCGGCCGAGATCGGCAAGAACCGCGCCGCCGACGTGCCGATCGTCGGTGACGCCCGCGAGGTCATCGCCGACCTGATCCAGGCCGTCCAAAAGGAGCACGCCGACGGCCACCGCGGCGACTACACCGCCTGGTGGAACGACCTCAACCGCTGGCGCGAGACCTACCCCCTCGGCTACGACCTGCCCGAGGACGGCTCGCTCTCCCCGCAGCAGGTCATCCAGCGCATCGGACAACTGGCGCCCGAGGGAACGGTCTTCACGGCCGGCGTCGGCCAGCACCAGATGTGGGCCGCGCACTTCATCGAGTACGACAAGCCCGCCACCTGGCTGAACTCCGGCGGCGCCGGAACCATGGGCTACGCCGTCCCGGCCGCCATGGGCGCCAAGGCCGGCGCGCCCGACCGCACCGTCTGGGCGATCGACGGCGACGGCTGCTTCCAGATGACCAACCAGGAACTCACCACCTGCGCCCTGAACAACATCCCGATCAAGGTCGCGGTCATCAACAACGGTGCCCTCGGGATGGTCCGCCAGTGGCAGACCCTCTTCTACAACCAGCGGTACTCCAACACGGTGCTGCACTCCGGGCCCGACGACGTCAACCCGGACGCCCGGGGCACCCGCGTCCCCGACTTCGTGAAGCTGTCCGAGGCGATGGGCTGTTACGCGATCCGCTGCGAGGACCCCGCCGACCTCGACAAGGTCATCGAGGAGGCGAACTCGATCAACGACCGTCCGGTCGTCGTGGACTTCGTCGTCCACGAGGACGCGATGGTGTGGCCGATGGTCGCCGCCGGCACGTCCAACGACGAGATCATGGCCGCCCGGGACGTCCGCCCCGACTTCGGCGACAACGAAGACGACTGAGCGAGAGAGACCGAAGAGATCATGTCCAAGCACACGCTCTCCGTCCTGGTGGAGAACACCCCCGGCATCCTCGCCAGGATCGCCGCCCTGTTCTCCCGTCGCGGCTTCAACATCGACTCGCTCGCCGTCGGCGTCACCGAGCACCCCGACATCTCCCGCATCACCATCGTGGTGAGCGTCGAGGAGTTCCCGCTGGAGCAGGTCACCAAGCAGCTCAACAAGCTCGTCAACGTGCTGAAGATCGTCGAACTCGAACCCGGGCAGGCGGTCCAGCGCGAACTCGTTCTGGTGAAAGTGCGCGCCGACAACGAGACGCGCTCCCAGATCGTCGAGATCGTCCAGCTGTTCCGCGCCAAGACCGTGGACGTCTCGCCGGAGGCCGTGACCATCGAGGCCACCGGCAGCAGCGACAAGCTGTCCGCGATGCTCAAGATGCTGGAGCCGTTCGGCATCAAGGAACTCGTCCAGTCCGGCACGATCGCGATCGGACGCGGTGCCCGCTCGATCACGGATCGCTCGCTGCGCGCCCTGGACCGGTCGGCGTAAGACGCCGATCCGGTCGGTGCGCGACCGGATCCGGTCGGCACACGACCTGAAACGGGCGGCCGGACCCGACCGGCCGCCCGTATGCCGAGACCCGAAACCTTCCCCTCCCCCCACCGTCATACGGTGGGACGCAACACCTGCACCCAAGGAGAGAACCCAAAGTGGCCGAGCTGTTCTACGACGCCGACGCCGACCTGTCCATCATCCAGGGCCGCAAGGTCGCGGTCATCGGGTACGGCAGCCAGGGCCACGCCCACGCCCTGTCGCTGCGCGACTCCGGCGTCGACGTGCGCGTCGGTCTGCACGAGGGCTCCAAGTCCAAGACCAAGGCCGAGGAGCAGGGCCTGCGCGTGGTGACGCCGTCCGAGGCCGCCGCCGAGGCCGACGTCATCATGATCCTGGTGCCGGACCCGATCCAGGCGCAGGTCTACGAGGAGCACATCAAGGACAACCTCAACGACGGCGACGCCCTGTTCTTCGGCCACGGCTTCAACATCCGCTTCGGCTTCATCAAGCCCCCGGCCGGCGTGGACGTCTGCATGGTCGCGCCGAAGGGCCCGGGCCACCTGGTGCGCCGCCAGTACGAGGAGGGCCGCGGCGTTCCCTGCATCGCGGCCGTCGAGCAGGACGCCACGGGCAACGGCTTCGCGCTGGCCCTGTCGTACGCCAAGGGCATCGGCGGCACCCGCGCGGGCGTCATCAAGACGACCTTCACCGAGGAGACCGAGACCGACCTGTTCGGCGAGCAGGCCGTGCTGTGCGGTGGCACCGCGGCGCTGGTCAAGGCGGGCTTCGAGACGCTGACCGAGGCCGGTTACCAGCCGGAGATCGCCTACTTCGAGTGCCTGCACGAGCTGAAGCTGATCGTGGACCTCATGTACGAGGGCGGCCTGGAGAAGATGCGCTGGTCGATCTCCGAGACCGCCGAGTGGGGCGACTACGTCACCGGCCCGCGGATCATCAACGACTCCACCAAGGCCGAGATGAAGAAGGTCCTCGCCGAGATCCAGGACGGCTCCTTCGCCAGGAACTGGATGGACGAGTACCACGGCGGTCTGAAGAAGTACGACGAGTACAAGAAGCAGGACTCCGAGCACCTGCTGGAGACCACCGGCAAGGAGCTGCGCAAGCTCATGAGCTGGGTCGACGAAGAGGCGTGAGCCTCGGGCCGAGGGGCCGGAGCGGACTGCTCCGGCCCCTCGGCCGAACCCGGGGTAACGTCGGTGGTACGGCGTTGTCCATCCCGTCCTGCCACGGACGGGTGATCCTTCCAAAGCGGCGTAAGACGACGCCCTCGGCGCCACTACACTGCTGCACTACATACGCGTCAGGCCCACAGCGTCGTGCGTCTTCCACGCGGCTAGCACTTCTTCACCGCCTGCGGCCGTCGGGACGGCCGTCCGCATTGGACTTGTGAGGACTCACGTGAGCTCGAACCCCAGCCGAAAAGCTACGGTACTCATCGCTGAAGAGCTGTCGCCCGCCACCGTCGACGCCCTCGGTCCGGACTTCGAGATCCGTCACTGCAACGGCGCGGACCGGGCGGAGCTGCTCCCGGCCATCGCCGATGTGGACGCGATCCTGATCCGTTCGGCCACCAAGGTCGACGCCGAGGCGATCGCCGCCGCGAACAGGCTCAAGGTCGTCGCCCGGGCCGGCGTCGGCCTCGACAACGTCGACGTCTCCGCCGCCACCAAGGCCGGCGTGATGGTCGTCAACGCCCCCACCTCGAACATCGTCACCGCCGCCGAGCTCGCCTGTGGTCTGATCGTCGCCACCGCGCGCAACATCCCGCAGGCCAACGCCGCGCTGAAGAACGGCGAGTGGAAGCGGAGCAAGTACACGGGCGTCGAGCTCGCCGAGAAGACCCTCGGTGTCGTGGGTCTGGGGCGGATCGGCGCCCTCGTCGCGCAGCGCATGTCCGCCTTCGGCATGAAGGTCGTCGCCTACGACCCGTACGTGCAGCCCGCGCGCGCCGCGCAGATGGGCGTGAAGGTGCTGTCGCTGGACGAGCTGCTCGAGGTCTCCGACTTCATCACCGTCCACCTGCCCAAGACCCCCGAGACCCTCGGCCTGATCGGCGACGAGGCGCTGCGCAAGGTCAAGCCGAGCGTGCGCATCATCAACGCCGCGCGCGGCGGCATCGTCGACGAGGAGGCGCTGTACTCGGCGCTCAAGGAGGGCCGCGTCGCCGGCGCGGGCCTGGACGTGTACGCCAAGGAGCCCTGCACCGACTCGCCGCTGTTCGAGTTCGACCAGGTCGTCTGCACCCCGCACCTCGGCGCCTCCACCGACGAGGCGCAGGAGAAGGCCGGTATCGCCGTCGCCCGCTCGGTGCGCCTGGCGCTCGCCGGTGAGCTGGTCCCGGACGCGGTGAACGTGCAGGGCGGTGTCATCGCCGAGGACGTCAAGCCGGGCCTGCCGCTCGCCGAGCGCCTCGGCCGCATCTTCACCGCGCTCGCCGGCGAGGTCGCCGTCCGCCTGGACGTCGAGGTGTACGGCGAGATCACCCAGCACGACGTGAAGGTGCTGGAGCTGTCCGCGCTCAAGGGTGTCTTCGAGGACGTCGTCGACGAGACCGTGTCCTACGTCAACGCCCCGCTGTTCGCCCAGGAGCGCGGCGTCGAGGTGCGGCTGACCACCAGCTCGGAGTCGGCCGACCACCGCAACGTGGTCACCGTGCGCGGCACCCTCGCCGACGGCGAGGAGATCTCCGTCTCCGGCACGCTGGCCGGCCCCAAGCACGTCCAGAAGATCGTCGCCGTCGGCGACTACGACGTGGACCTCGCGCTCGCCGACCACATGGTCGTCCTGCGCTACGAGGACCGCCCGGGTGTCGTCGGCACCGTGGGCCGCATCCTCGGCGAGTCGGGCGTCAACATCGCCGGCATGCAGGTCGCCCGTGCCACGGTCGGCGGCGAGGCGCTCGCCGTGCTGACCGTCGACGACACGGTCACCGCTGGAGTGCTGACCGAGCTGGCCGACGAGATCGGCGCGACGTCGGCCCGCTCCGTCAACCTCGTCTGAGGTGACCGGGGGCCCCGCCCCCGGATCCCCCCGTTCGCCCTGAACGGGCTCGTTCCTCACACGCCGGACGGGCTGACTCGATCAGCCCGCCCGGCGTTTTCCATGGGCGCGTCCTCCCGTGCCCCGATCCGCCGCAGCCCGGCCGACGCCAGGGCCGCCGCCCCGGCCAGCAGCACCGCCGCCGCGATCGCGGCGGACCGCATTCCGTCGGTGAACGCCTCCCGTGCCGCCGCCGCCAGGGCGTCCCCCGCGCGCCCCGGCAGTTCGGCGGCGACGGCGAGTGCGCCGCCCAGCGTCTCCCGGGCGGGCGCGGCGGCGTCCGCGGGGACGCCGTGACGGTAGACGGCCGTGCCGATGGAGCCGAGGACGGCCATGCTGAGGGCGCCGCCGAACTCGGTGCCGGTCTCCAGCAGCGAGGACGCCGCTCCCGCCTTCTCGACCGGAGCCGTACCGAGCGCCAGGTCGGTGAGCAGGGACATCACGGCGACGATGCCGGACGCCATCACTCCGCACGCGGTTAGCACCAGCCACAGCGAGTCCGTGCCGGCGAGTGCCAGCAGTCCGTAGCCGCCCGCCGCGACGAGGAAGCCGCCCGTCACCATGTGCGCCCGGCCGACGCCCCGCCGCACCAGCAGCGCGGCGGCCGGCGCGGCGGCACCGATGGGCAGCGAGGGCAGCAGGCTCCACAGCGCGGCCTCCAGGGCGCTCCGGTCGAGCACCGACTGCAGGTACTGGGTGGTGAAGTAGGCCGAGCCCATCATGCCGAAGGCCGCCATGGTGTTGAGGACGACCGCCGGGGTGAAGCCGCGCCCGCGGAAGAGGGCCGGTGAGATCATCGGCGACGCGGCCGTGCGCTGCCGGTGCACGAACAGCGCCGCGAACAGCAGCCCGACGGTGACGGACACGACGTACCGGACGTTCCAGCCCTCGGAGGGCAGTTCCTTCAGCCCGTAGACGACGGGCAGGACCGCCGCCATCGACAGCGGCACGCTCAGCAGGTCGAACCGGCCGGGGGAGGGGTTCTTCGCCTCGGGGAGCAGGACCGGGCCGAGGAGCAGCAGCAGGACCATCGCGGGCAGGTTGACCAGGAAGACCGAGCCCCACCAGAAGTGCTCGACGAGCACGCCGCTCATCACCGAGCCGAGCGCGACGCCGGCGGCCATCACTCCGGACCACAGTCCGATCGCCTTCGCCCGCTGGGCGGGGTCGGTGAACATCGTGCGGACCAGCGCCATGGTCGACGGCATCAGGGTGGCGCCGCCGATGCCGAGCACCGCCCGGGCGGCGATGAGGGTCTCGGCGCTGTCCGCGTAGGCGGCGAGCAGGGAGGCGGCGCCGAAGGCCACCGCGCCGGCGAGGAGCAGCCGGCGGCGGCCGACGCGGTCGCCCAGCGAGCCCATCGTCATCAGCAGGCCGGCCAGGACGAAGCCGTAGATGTCGAAGATCCACAGCTGCTGGGTGCCGCTGGGTGCCAGGTCCGCGCTGATCTCGGGGATGGCGAAGTAGAGGACGGAGACGTCCATGGAGACCAGCAGCAGCGGGAGCATCAGCACCCCGAGGGCGGTCCATTCACGGCGGCCGGCCCGCGTGGGAGCCGGCCGTGAGGCGGTCGGGTTCGTCATGGCGGTGAATGTACGCACGTCTTAAACGCTTGTCTAGGACGGGTGTGTAATTCAGTCGTCTAGGACGCTTGTATGGACCGGGGTAGGGTGTGGCGCCATGGGACACCGCGAGGATCTGCTCGAAGGCGCCAAGCGCTGCCTGCTCGCCAAGGGGTTCGTCCGCACGACGGCCCGCGACATCGTCAAGGAGTCGGGCACCAACCTGGCGTCCATCGGCTACCACTACGGCTCGAAGGACGCGCTCCTGGCGCAGGCGTACGTGTCCCTGGTCGAGGGCATGGGTGACGCCTTCGATGGCGACGGGACGGTCGACGACACGGCGCCGGGCTCCACGGAGCGCTTCGAGCGGGTGTGGGCCAACATCATCGGCACCATGAAGGAGCCCGGCTCGGTGTGGCGGCTCAGCATGGAGGTGCTCGCCCTCGGCGACCGGCTTCCCGAGGTGCGCGACCGTCTGGCGGCGGCGCAGCGCGAGGCCGGACGCGGCCTGGTCCCGCTGCTGATGGGCGGCCGGGAGGAGGACGTGTCCGACGAGACGGCGGACACCCTCGGCGCGTTCTACGTGACCCTGATGACGGGCCTCATCGCCCAGTGGACGTTCGACCCGAAGTCCGCCCCGGAGGCCGGGCAGCTCGCCGAGGGGCTGCGCCGCCTGATCGCGGCCGCCGGCGCTACAGGCGGTGCGCCTTGAGCGCCATGTGCAGCAGCAGCCGGTCCTCCCCGTCGTCCAGGTCCAGGCCGGTGAGCCGCTCGATCCGGGCCAGCCGGTAGTACAGCGTCTGCCGGTGGACGCCCAGCTCGGCGGCGGTGCGGCCGGCCTGGCCCGCGCAGTCCAGGTAGACCTCGGCGGTGCGGGCGAGTTCGGCGTACGCGGGGGAGAACAGCGGGCCGGCGACGGGATCGCGGGCGGCCCCCGGAGGCAGCGCGGTCAGCAGCCGGTACGGGCCGATCGACGCCCACTCGGCGACCGGCCCGAGCCGGGGCTCGGCCAGCGCCGCCCGCGCCGAGGCGGACGCCTCCCGCCAGGCCGCGCCCAGGTCGGCGAGCCCCGTGCGGGCCGCCGCGACCCCGGCGGCCACCGCCGGCCCGGTCCCGACGCCCGGACCGCTCCCGCGCACCCGCTCCAGCAGCCGCGAGGCCGCCGTCGTCGCCGGGGCCAGGACGTCCGTCGAGCGCAGCCGCAGCAGCAGCGCCAGCGACGAGGCGGTGGCGCCCCACGGCAGGGTGCACAGCGCCGTCGCCCCCGGCACGGTACGCACCGAGGGCGCGTCGTCGGGGTCGGCGGAGGGCCACGGGGCGACACAGACCACCGTGTGCGGGCCCTCGGCGCGGCTGCCGAGCGCGGCCCGCAGCTCGGCGACCGCCATCTCCCGGTGCCAGTCCCGCTCGGCCGTCAGCACCGCCCGCAGTTCCCGGGTGAGGTCGGCGCCGTGCTGCGCCTCGTCCGCGAGCAGCGCCCCGATCCGCGCCGTCACCCGCATGGCCGCGGCGAGCTGCTGCTCGGAGGGGCCGGGCTCGTAGTCCAGCAGCCAGACGTAGCCGAGGACCACTCCCCGGTGGCGCACCGGCAGGCAGATCCGTCCCCGGTGCACGCCGGCCTCCGGGGTGCGCGGGATGCGGACCGGGCCGGTCGCGCGGGTGATGCCGAAGCCCTCGAACCAGGCGCGGACGGCGGCGGTCGAACGGCGGGTCAGGATCGAGCGGGTGCGCACCGGGTCCAGCACGGACGGATCGAGGTCGCCCTCGCTGTCGTAGGCACCGAAGGCGATCAGCTCGAAGTCGCGGTTCTCCAGGGTCGCCGGAGCGCCGAGCAGCTCCGACATCTCGTCCACCAGCTCCTGGTAGTCATCCCTGTATTCCGACGTCACCCGGGCATTCTGCCGCAAAGTCCCGGCCCCTTCATACATCTGTCTGAGATCTTCGGAGCGGATGCGTGACAGCTGTCGATGGCCGACGATCGGGGGGATCCTTAGGTTTCACGGTGGTTCTCCGTGCCGTACCCGAATGGTCGGGTCGCGGCCTCATGCAGCTTGTGGAGGTGCCCCGTGCTGGGTCCCGTGATTCTCGCCGCGTCGCGCAGCGACCGGATGCGACGCCTGGTCTCGGCGGCCCCGGTGACCAAGCAGGTCGTCGACCGCTTCATCCCCGGTGAGACCGTCGACGAGATCCTGCCGATCATCGAGGAGCTCACCGGCAACGGCCTGGAACTGACCATGGACGTCGTCGGCGAGGACATCACGACCCCGGAGCAGGCGGCCGCCGCCCGCGACGCCTACCTGGAGCTGATCGACCGGCTGAAGCCGCTGGAGCTCGGCGCCCGCGCCGAGATGTCGGTGAAGCTGTCGATGTTCGGCCAGGCGCTGCCCGGCGGCCACGAGCTGGCGCTCGCCAACGTCCGCCCGGTCGTCGAGGCCGCCGCCGAGATCGGCACCACGGTCACCCTGGACGCCGAGGACCACACCACGCTCGACTCGATGTTCGCCATCCACGAGGAACTGCGCAAGGACGTCCCCCGGACCGGCTGCGTGATCCAGGCCTACCTCTTCCGCACCGAGGAGGACGCGCGCCGCCTCGCCGCGAACGGCAGTCGCGTACGGTTGGTGAAGGGGGCCTACAAGGAACCCGCCGAGGTCGCCTACCAGCAGAAGCACGAGATCGACAAGGCGTACGTGCGCATCCTGCGGACGCTGATGGAAGGCGAGGGCTACCCGATGATCGGGTCCCACGACCCGCGTCTGATCTCCATCGCCCAGGAGCTCGCCCACCGCGCCGGACGCAAGCTCGACGAGTACGAGTTCCAGATGCTGTACGGCATCCGCAGCGACGAGCACCTGCGGCTGGCCGCCGAGGGCCACCGCATGCGCGTCTACACGGCCTACGGCACCGACTGGTACGGCTACTTCATGCGCCGTCTGGCGGAGAAGCCGGCGAACCTCCGGTTCTTCCTCCGCTCGATGGTCACCAAGGGCTGACACCACACCGCTCACGTAAGGAGTTACGGAACCCATGGACGCTGTGACCCAGGTCCCCACCCCCGTCAACGAGCCGGTGCACGGCTACGCCCCCGGGACGCCCGAGCGCGCCCGGCTGGAGGCCAAGCTGAAGGAGCTGGCCGACAACCCGATCGACCTGCCGTGCACCATCGGCGGTGAGCGCCGGATGGGCGGCGGCGAGGCCTTCCGGGTCGTCCAGCCGCACAACCACCGCGCGGTGCTCGGCACCTACCGCAACGCCACCCAGCAGGACGCCCAGGACGCCATCGACGCGGCGCTGGCCGCCGCGCCCGCCTGGCGTGCGATGTCCTTCGACGACCGCGCGGCGATCATCCTGCGCGCCGCCGAGCTGCTGGCCGGCCCGTGGCGCGAGACGATGGCCGCCTCCACCATGCTCGGGCAGGGCAAGACCGCCCAGCAGGCCGAGATCGACACTCCTTGCGAGCTCGTCGACTTCTGGCGCTTCAACGTCCACTACGCCCGCCAGATCCTGGCTGAGCAGCCGCCGGCCAACTCGCCGGGCGTGTGGAACCGCCTCGACCACCGCCCGCTGGAGGGCTTCGTCTACGCGATCACGCCGTTCAACTTCACGGCGATCGCCGGCAACCTGCCGACCGCGCCCGCGCTCATGGGCAACGTGGTCGTCTGGAAGCCGTCCCCGACGCAGACCCACGCCGCCGTGCTGCTGATGCAGCTGCTGGAGGAGGCCGGTCTGCCCAAGGGCGTCATCAACCTCGTCACCGGCGACGGCATCGCCGTCTCCGAGGTCGCCCTGGAGCACCGCGACCTCGCCGGTATCCACTTCACCGGCTCGACCAGGACCTTCCAGCACCTGTGGAAGACGGTCGGCGCCAACATCGAGAAGTACCGCACCTACCCGCGTCTGGTCGGCGAGACCGGCGGCAAGGACTTCGTCGTCGCCCACCCGTCGGCCGACCCGGCGATCCTCAAGACCGCGCTGACCCGCGGTGCCTTCGAGTACCAGGGCCAGAAGTGCTCGGCGACCTCCCGGGCGTACATCCCGGCGTCGATCTGGAACTCCGGTTTCAAGGAGGAGTTCGCGGCCGAGGTCGACGGCATCAGGATGGGTGACGTCACCGACCTGTCCAACTTCATCGGCGCCGTCATCGACGAGCGTGCCTTCGCCAAGAACAAGGCCGCCATCGACCGCGCCAAGGAGGACGCCTCCTGCCGCATCGTCGCGGGCGGCAGCTACGACGACTCCGAGGGCTGGTTCGTCCGCCCGACCGTCATCGAGTGCGACGACCCGGAGAACGAGGTGTTCCGCACCGAGTACTTCGGCCCGATCCTCGCCGTGCACGTCTACGACGACGAGAAGTACGACGAGATGCTGACGCAGATGGAGTCGGTGTCCGACTACGCCCTGACCGGCTCGGTCATCGCGGGCGACCGCGCGGCGGCGGCGTACACGATGGAGAAGCTGCGCTACGCGGCCGGCAACTTCTACATCAACGACAAGTCGACCGGTGCCGTCGTCGGCCAGCAGCCCTTCGGCGGCGGCCGTGCCTCCGGCACCAACGACAAGGCCGGCGCCCCGCAGAACCTGATGCGCTGGACCCTGACCCGCGCCATCAAGGAGACGCTGGTCCCGCCGACCGACTACACCTACCCGCACATGGGCTGACGCCCTGTCGTCCCGGACGGGCCAGGTCTCAACGGACCTGGCCCGTCCGGCGTTTCCGCAGGCGGGAGGGGTGCGGCAGAGCCCGCCGTCTCAGATAGTAGGAAGTCCGAGTAATTGTGGAGACAGATGCTCCGGGCTCCCTTAGTTTTGTAGGAGCCGAACGTCTCGCTCGACCAAGCGAATGGCGGTCGTGAGCCGGGCCCGTGCAGGCAACCCCTGCGGCCCGTGGCTCCCCGCCCCACCCGGCGTCTCGTACACACCCCCTCTTCCGTGCTCCAGGCATGCCGAAGGAGTCGATGACCCATGGCCGAGACGACCGTCCGCCGCCGCGTCCGCCACACCGCCCGCACGAGCGAGTCCGACCGCCAGAACGCCGCCGCCGCACTCCAGCGCGCCCTCGACCGCAGGGACAACGGCGGCTCCACCGGCCACTGACCCATCCCGCGTCCGTATGCCGGACGGTGTGTGTCATCCCGTGGGACGAGGAGTAGGGTGCCCGCATGTCTCGCAGCATCAATCTCGCAGTGATCCCCGGTGACGGCATCGGCCAGGAGGTCGTGGCCGAAGGCCTGAAGGTCCTCTCCGCCGTCCTTCCGCAGGATGTGAAGCTGGAGACCGAGGAGTACGACTTCGGGGCCAGGCGCTACCACGCCACCGGTGAGACCCTCACCGACGCCGACCTCGACGCGCTCAAGCGGCACGACGCCATCCTGCTCGGCGCCATCGGGGACCCCTCGGTCCCCTCCGGCGTCCTCGAGCGCGGCTTCCTGCTCAAGCTCCGCTTCGCCTTCGACCACCACGTCAACCTGCGTCCGTCGAAGCTCCTCCCGGGCGTCGCCACCCCGCTCGCCGGCCAGCCCGAGATCGACTTCGTCGTGGTCCGCGAGGGCACCGAGGGCCCGTACACCGGCAACGGCGGCACCATCCGCAAGGGCACGCCGCACGAGGTCGCCACCGAGGTGTCCGTGAACACGGCCTTCGGTGTCGAGCGCGTGGTCCGCGACGCCTTCGCCCGCGCCCAGGCCCGCCCGCGCAAGAAGCTCACGCTGGTCCACAAGAACAACGTGCTGACCTTCGCCGGCCACCTGTGGACGAACACCTTCAACAAGGTGGCCGAGGAGTACCCCGAGGTCACCACCGACTACATCCACGTCGACGCCGCGACGATCTACCTCGTCACCGACCCGGCCCGCTTCGACGTCATCGTCACCGACAACCTCTTCGGCGACATCATCACCGACCTCGCCGCGGCCGTCTCCGGCGGCATCGGCGTCGCCGCGAGCGGGAACATCAACCCCTCCGGCGACTACCCGTCCATGTTCGAGCCCGTGCACGGCTCGGCGCCGGACATCGCCGGCCAGGGCAAGGCCGACCCCACCGCCACGGTCCTGTCCGTCGCCCTCCTGCTGCGCCACCTCGGCCACGAAGCCGAGGCGGCCCGGATCGAGGACGCCGTCTCCGCCGACCTGGCGGAACGCGGCGCCCTGCCCGCCCGCAGCACCTCGGACATCGGCGACGCGCTCGCCGCGCGAGTAGCCGGCTGACCCGGCGCGCACCTCGACACTCTCGAAGCCGCCGGGCCGCATCCGCACCCGGCGGCTTCCGCATGTCCCCGCCGGGTGCCACCATCGACCAACGGGCCGCATTCACCCTGTTTCTTCCGCCCTCGCCCCCAGGCGATAATCGGACACGGAGCCGCGGAATGAGGGAATGCTCGGACGTCCTAGTACTGGCCACCGGCCGTGAGGGCGTGTGCGCGGCCCGTCACTACAACCGGTGAAGGACAACCACTCATGACGACGCCCACGATCGAGCTCAAGCCCTCGGCCAACCCGCTTTCGGACGCGGAGCGCGAGGCGATCCTGGCCAGCCCCGGATTCGGCCGCCACTTCACCGATCACATGGTGACCATCAAGTGGACCGAGGGCCGCGGCTGGCACGACGGCCAGCTCGTCCCGTACGCGCCGATCTCCCTCGACCCCGCCACCACCGTCCTGCACTACGCGCAGGAGATCTTCGAGGGCCTGAAGGCGTACCGCCAGCCCGACGGTTCCGTCGCCACCTTCCGCCCCGAGAAGAACGCCGAGCGCTTCCAGCGTTCCGCCCGCCGCCTCGCGATGCCCGAACTGCCGGTCGAGACCTTCATCGAGGCGTGCGACGCCCTGGTCTCCCAGGACAAGGCGTGGGTGCCGGCGCACGGCGGCGAGGAGTCCCTCTACCTGCGCCCGTTCATGATCGCCACCGAGGTCGGCCTGGGTGTGAAGCCGGCCAACGAGTACCTGTTCCTGGTGATCGCCTCCCCGGCCGGCGCCTACTTCCCGGGCGGTGTGAAGCCGGTCTCCATCTGGGTCTCCGAGGACCGGGTCCGTGCCGTCCCCGGCGGCATGGGCGACGCCAAGACCGGCGGCAACTACGCCGCCTCCCTGCTCGCCCAGGCCGAGGCCGCCGCCAAGGGCTGCGACCAGGTCTGCTACCTCGACGCCGTGGAGCACACCTGGGTCGAGGAACTCGGCGGCATGAACCTGTACTTCGTGTACGGCGACAAGATCGTCACGCCTTCCCTCAGCGGCTCCATCCTGGAGGGTGTCACCCGCGACTCCCTGCTGGGCGTGGCCCGCGACCTCGGCTACGAGGCCGTCGAGGAGCGCGTCTCCGTCGACCAGTGGCAGCGCGACTCGGAGAACGGCACCCTCACCGAGGTCTTCGCCTGCGGCACGGCGGCCGTCATCACCCCGGTCGGCACGGTCAAGCGGGCCGGCGCCGAGTGGCGGCAGAGCGGCGGCGAGCCCGGCGAGGTCACCCTCCGGCTGCGTCGTGCCCTCCTCGACATCCAGCGCGGCACCGCCGAGGACAAGCACGGCTGGATGCACCGGCTCGGCTGATCCTCGTCCCACCGGCCGTCCGTCAGGGCCGTTCCCGACTCGCGTCGGGGGCGGCCCTGACGCGTTCCGCCGACCCGGCATGCTCGAGCGGACCTCGATGGGTACCTCGTCTTTTTGAGTGACGCTCAATAACCTGCCGCCGGTCTATTGGCACCTCGACATCCTCGGTTTAGAGTGACGCTCAAACGTCATTCGAAGGCGAGGAGGTGCTCCCGTGCGGCTGACGCCCACCGAGCGCGACCGGCTGCTGCTGTTCTCGGCCGCCGAACTGGCCCGGGCCCGACGGGCGCGCGGCCTGCGGCTCAACGTGCCGGAGGCGACCGCGCTCGTCGCCGACACGGTGTGCGAGGCCGCGCGCGACGGCGCCCGGCTGGCCGAGGCGATCGAGCGCGCCCGCTCGGTGCTGGGTCCGGACGACGTCCTGCCGGGCGTCGCGGACGTGGTCACCGAGGTCCAGGTCGAGGCCGTCTTCGACGACGGCTCACGGCTCGCGGTGGTCACCGACCCCATCGGCGGCGGACTCGGCGAGCGGGGCCCGGGCGCACTGCTGCCGGGGCCCGGCCGCACCGGGCCCGAGGCGGCCGTGCGGATGGCCGTCACCAACACCGCGACCGTGCCGGTGTCCGTGACCTCGCACTTCCACTTCTTCGAGGCCAACCCGCGGCTCGACTTCGACCGCTCCACGGCCTACGGGATGCGCCTCGCCGTGCCCGCCGGGTCCTCGGTGCGCTTCGGACCGGGCGAGACCGTGGAGGTCGGGCTGCTGCCGTTCGGCGGCGAGCGGATCGCCATCGGGTTCGCCGGACTCGTCGACGGCCCGCTCGACGCGCCGGGCGCGAAGGAAGAGGCCCTGCGCCGGGCCGCCGCCTGCGGATACCTGGGAGCCGCCCGGTGAACCCGTACGAGTACGCCGCCACCCACGGCCCCCGGGCCGGCGACCGTGTCCGCCTCGGCGACTCGGGACTGGTGATCCGCGTCGAGTCCGACGCCCAGCGTCCCGGCGACGAGTTCCTCGCCGGCTTCGGCAAGACCGCCCGCGACGGACTGCACCTCAAGGCCGCCGCCGTCCGCGAGACCTGCGACGTCGTCATCAGCAACGTCGTCGTCATCGACGCCGTGCAGGGCGTCCGCAAGGTGTCCATCGGCATCCGCGAGGGCCGGATCAGCGGAATCGGACGCGCGGGCAACCCGGACACCCTCGACGGGGTCGACGTCGTCGTCGGCACGGGCACCTCGATCGTGTCCGGCGAGGGCCTGATCGCCACCGCCGGCGCGGTCGACACCCACGTCCACCTGCTGTCGCCGCGCATCATGGAGGCGTCGCTCGCCTCCGGCGTGACCACGATCATCGGGCAGGAGTTCGGGCCGGTGTGGGGCGTCGGCGTCAACTCGCCCTGGGCGCTGCGGCACGCGTTCAACGCCTTCGACGCCTGGCCCGTCAACATCGGCTTCCTCGGCCGCGGTTCGTCCTCCCACCCGGCGCCGCTGGTCGAGGCGCTCGCCGAGGGCGGCGCGTCCGGCTTCAAGGTGCACGAGGACATGGGCGCCCACACCCGGGCGCTGGACACGGCGCTGCGCGTCGCCGAGGAGCACGACGTGCAGGTCGCCCTGCACAGCGACGGACTGAACGAGTGCCTGTCCGTCGAGGACACCCTGCGCGTGTTGGAGGGCCGCACCATCCACGCCTTCCACATCGAGGGCTGCGGCGGCGGACACGTCCCCAACGTGCTGAAGATGGCCGGCGTCCCGAACGTCATCGGCTCCTCCACCAACCCCACCCTGCCCTTCGGCCGGGACGCCGTCGCCGAGCACTACGGCATGATCGTCTCCGTCCACGACCTGAAGACCGACCTGCCCGGCGACGCCGCGATGGCCCGCGACCGCATCCGCGCCGGGACCATGGGCGCCGAGGACGTCCTGCACGACCTGGGCGCCATCGGCATCACCTCCTCCGACGCGCAGGGCATGGGCCGCGCCGGCGAGACCGTCCGCCGCACCTTCGCCATGGCCGGGAAGATGAAGGCCGAGTTCGGCGCGCCGGACGCGGACCACGACAACGAGCGGGTCCTGCGCTACATCGCCAAGCTGACCATCAACCCCGCCATCGCCCACGGCCTCGCGCACGAGGTCGGCTCCGTCGAGGTCGGCAAACTCGCCGACATCGTGCTGTGGCGCCCCGAGTACTTCGGCGCCAAACCCCAGCTCGTCCTCAAGTCCGGCTTCCCCGCCTACGGCGTGACCGGTGATCCCAACGCCGCCACCGACACCTGCGAACCCCTCGTCCTCGGGCCGCAGTTCGGCGCGCACGGCGCCACGCCCGCCGACCTCTCCGTCGCGTTCGTCGCGCGGGCCGCCCTCGACCGGGGCGGCGACCGGATGCCGACCCGCCGCCGCCGGGTCGCCGTGCGCGGCACGCGCGGCATCGGCCCGGCCGACCTGCGGCTCAACTCCCGTACCGGACAGGTCGACGTCGACCGGCGCACCGGCCTGGTCACCCTCGACGGCGAACCGCTCCGCTCCGAACCGGCCGACTCCGTCTCCCTGAACCGTCTCTACTTCCTCTGAGGAACCACCATGTCCGCAGCCGCCGACGGCTTCCGCATGCCCGCCGAATGGGCGCCGCACGAACGCACCTGGATGGCCTGGCCCGAACCCAACGACACCTTCGCCGACGCCGCCGAACTCGCCGCCGCCCGCGCCGCCTGGGCGGCCGTGGCCCGCGCCGTGCGCCGCTTCGAACCGGTCACCGTGGTGTGCGGGCCCGGCCGGTCGGCCGGGGCACGCGCCCTGCTCGGCGCGGACGTGGACACCGTCGAGCGGGACCTCGACGACGCCTGGATGCGCGACACCGGGCCGACGTTCCTGACCGACGGCCGCGGACGACTCGCCGCCGTCGACTGGACGTTCAACGGCTGGGGCGCGCAGGAGTGGGCCCGCTGGGAGCACGACGCGAAGATCGCCGCGCAGGTCGCGGACCTCGCCGGGGCACGGACGTACAGCTCGCGGCTCGTCAACGAGGGCGGCGGGATCCACGTCGACGGCGAGGGCACCGTGCTGCTCACCGAGACCGTGCAGCTCGGCCCCGAACGCAACCCCGGCTGGACGAAGGAGCAGGTCGAGGCGGAGATCCACGCCCAGCTCGGCACCCGCAAGGCGATCTGGCTGCCGCGCGGCCTCACCGCCGACCATCCCCCGTACGGCTTCGGCACCCTCGGGCATGTCGACATCGTCGCCGCGTTCGCCGGGCCCGGCGTGGTCGTCGCCCACCGGCAGCCGGACCCGGCCCACCCCGACCACGAGGTGAGCGAGGAGGTCATCGGACTGCTGCGGTCGCAGACGGACGCGCGCAGCCGCCGCCTGGAGGTGGTCGAGGTGCCCGCGCCGACCGTCCTGGAGGCCGACGGCCACTGGGCCGACTACTCCTACATCAACCACTACGTCTGCAACGGCGGCGTCGTGCTGTGCGCCTTCGACGACCCGCGCGACGAGATCGCCGCCGGCATCCTCCGCCGCCTGTACCCCGGGCGCACGGTGACGACCGTCGACGCGCGTACGATCTTCGCGGGTGGCGGCGGCATCCACTGCATCACCCAGCAGCAGCCGAGGATCTAGCGGGAGCGGGCAGCGGGATGGCGGGAGGACGCAGACAGGCACCGCCGCGCGAGGACGTGCTCGCCGCCGCCATGGCGATGATCGCCGAACGCGGCCTGGAGCGGCTGACCATGGCCGCGCTCGGCCACGAGGTCGGCATGAGCAGCGGACACCTCGTCTACTACTTCCGCTCCAAGGACGAACTGCTGCTGCGGACCCTGGAATGGAGCGAGGAGCGCCTCGGCGCCGAACGCTCCCGGCTGCTCGCCCGCCCCGCCACCGCCCGCGAGCGCCTCGACGCCTACGTCGGCCTGTACGTGCCCGACGGCCACCGTGACCCGCACTGGACGCTGTGGCTGGAGGTCTGGAACCGCTCGCAGAACGCCGACGCCGACGCGCGCGACCGGCAGGCCGCCATCGAGGGCGCCTGGCACCGCGACCTGGTGGCGCTGCTCGCCGAAGGCGTCTCCCACGGCGAGTTCCGCCGCGTCGACCCCGACCGCTACGCCGCCCGGCTGCGCGCCCTGCTCGACGGCCTCTCCATCCACGTGGCGATCGGCCTGCGCGGCGCCGACCGGCCGCAGGTCCTCGGGCACGTACGGGAGTTCCTCGCCGAAACCCTCCTCGCGGACGCCTGAACCGGCGCCCGCGTCCCGGCGTGCCGCCCGCATCCTGAGACGGAGGGCGGCAGCCGGGCCGCTTGTGACACACTTCTCCCGTGCTCTCGTTCGCCATGATTATTGGCAGCAGGCGCGCCGGTCCGCAGTGACCGCCCGTACGACACCGTACGGGCGGACACCGTCGTCCTCGACCCGCGCGCAGACCTCTCGCACCCGCGAGGGGTTTTTTCGTTTCCTGGCCCACCCGCAGCCGGGGACCGGGCGCGAGGGACCATGGGGGGACGGTGGAGCCGGTCATTCCGGTAGACCGAGATCCAACACAGGAGCCTTCAGACCATGACCGCAACCAGCGAGCTCGACGACTCGTTCCACGTCTTCGACACCACCCTGCGCGACGGCGCCCAGCGTGAGGGGATCAACCTCACGGTGGCCGACAAGCTCGCCATCGCACGGCACCTGGACGAGTTCGGCGTGGGCTTCATCGAGGGCGGCTGGCCCGGCGCCAACCCGCGGGACACCGAGTTCTTCGCCCGCGCCCGGCAGGAGATCGAGTTCCGGCACGCCCAGCTGGTCGCCTTCGGCTCCACCCGCCGCGCCGGCGCCACCGCCGAGCAGGACCCGCAGGTCAGGGCGCTCCTCGACTCGGGCGCGCAGGTGATCACGCTGGTCGCCAAGTCCCACGACCGCCACGTCGAACTCGCCCTGCGCACCACCCTGGACGAGAACCTGGCGATGGTCCGCGACACCGTGTCCTACCTCAAGGGACAGGGCCGCCGGGTCTTCGTCGACTGCGAGCACTTCTTCGACGGCTACCGCGCCAATCCCGAGTACGCCAAGGCCGTCGTGCGCGCCGCCTCCGAGGCCGGCGCCGACGTCGTCGTCCTGTGCGACACCAACGGCGGCATGCTCCCGGCGCAGATCCAGGCCGTGGTCGCCACCGTGCTCGCCGACACCGGCGCCCGGCTCGGCATCCACGCCCAGGACGACACCGGCTGCGCGGTCGCCAACACCCTCGCCGCCGTCGACGCCGGAGCCACCCACGTGCAGTGCACCGCCAACGGCTACGGCGAGCGCGTCGGCAACGCCAACCTGTTCCCGGTCGTCGCCGCCCTGGAACTCAAGTACGGCAAGAAGGTCCTGCCCGAGGGCCGGCTCCGCGAGATGACCCGCATCTCGCACGCCATCGCCGAGGTCGTCAACCTCACCCCCTCCACGCACCAGCCCTACGTGGGCGTCTCCGCCTTCGCCCACAAGGCCGGACTGCACGCCTCCGCGATCAAGGTCGAACCGGACCTCTACCAGCACATCGACCCCGAGCGGGTCGGCAACACCATGCGGATGCTGGTCTCCGACATGGCCGGCCGGGCCTCCATCGAACTCAAGGGCAAGGAACTCGGCATCGACCTCGGCGGCGACCGCGAGCTGGTCGGCCGGGTCGTCGAGCGGGTCAAGGAGCGCGAGCTCAAGGGCTACACCTACGAGGCCGCCGACGCCTCCTTCGAGCTGCTGCTGCGCACGGAGGCCGAGGGCAGGCCGCTGAAGTACTTCGACGTCGAGTCCTGGCGCGCGATCGTCGAGGACCGCCCCGACGGCAGCCACGCCAACGAGGCCACGGTCAAGCTCTGGGCCAAGAGCGAGCGCATCGTCGCCACCGCCGAGGGCAACGGACCGGTCAACGCCCTGGACCGCGCCCTGCGCGTCGCCCTGGAGAAGATCTACCCGCAGCTCGCCAAGCTGGAGCTGGTCGACTACAAGGTCCGCATCCTGGAGGGCAAGCACGGCACCCAGTCCACGACCCGGGTCCTGATCGCCACCTCCGACGGAGCGGGGGAGTGGTCCACGGTCGGCGTCGCGGACAACGTCATCGCCGCGTCCTGGCAGGCCCTGGAGGACGCCTACACGTACGGGCTGCTGCGCGCCGGAGTCGAACCGGCGGCCTAGGCCGGCACGCTCCGGCCACCCGGCCGGACACCTGCGGCGGTCGGGCGGCAGGGTCCTCCACGGAAACCCCTGCCGCCCAGAATGTCCGCTTGCGTCATATTTCGGGTAGCTTCGAACGTATGAAGGACGCGCTGCCGCGTACCCTCGTACGCCTGCTGATCGTGCCGATGACCGCCGTGCTGGCGGTCCTGATGGCCGGTGCGCCCGGTGCGCAGGCGGCCACCGACCTCTCCGTCGTCGCCGAGGAACTGCGCGAGAGTCCCGTCTACGTCGACCCGGAGGCCGAGGACATCCTCGCCCCGTCCGACGCCGAGGCGCTCGCCGACAAGATCGAGGACGCGGACAAACCGGTCTTCGTGGCGGTCCTCCCGGCGGACTACCCGACGCAGGACCTCTTCCGGAACCTGCGCACCGAGACCGGCGTCACCGGTCTGTACGGCATCCGGCTCGGCGACGTGTTCGACGCGCGCGCCGACAGCAGCGTGCTGAGCCGCGACGGCGTACGGAACCTGGTCACTGCCGTGCAGGGCGCCGGTGACGCCAAGGCCCAGCTGAACGACTTCGTCGACGACGCGCTGCGCAACACCGGCGGCTCGGCGCCGGGTTCCTGGAGCGACGGAGGCGGCGGGGACGTTCCCGTCGGCGGGCTGGTCACCGTCGGCGCCCTGCTGGCGGCCGGCGGCGCGGGCGTCTACGCCCTGTCCCGCCGCAACCGGCGGCGCCACGAGGAGGAGCAGCGGGCCGCGCTGGAGAAGCTGCGGGTGGAGGTGGACGAGGACATCACCGCGTTCGGCGAGGAACTCGACCGCCTCGACTTCCATCCCGCCGAACCCGGCGCCGACGACGCGATGCGCGCGGACTACGAGCGTGCCCTGGACGCCTACGAGCAGTCCAAGCGGCTGATGGCCGAGGCCGGCAGGCCGGAGGACGTCCGGGCCGTCACCCAGGCGGTCGAGGACGGGCGCTTCGCGCTGGCGAGCCTCGCCGCGCGCCGCGAGGGCCGCCCGCTGCCGGAGCGGCGCCCGCCGTGCTTCTTCGACCCGCGCCACGGCCCGTCGGTCGCCGACGAGACCTGGACGCCACCGGGCGGCGCCCAGCGGC
>NZ_VCNP01000021.1 GCF_006782915.1 Streptomyces calvus | reverse complement strand
GCCCCCCCGCGGCGGGGGCGCCCCCCGCCGTGCTTCTTCGACCCGCGCCACGGCCCGTCGGTCGCCGACGAGACCTGGACGCCACCGGGCGGCGCCCAGCGGCAGGTGCCGGTCTGCGCGGCCGACCGGGCCCGTCTGGCCGACGGCCTCGACCCCGCGGTGCGCGAGGTCGACACCGAGTACGGCCGCCGCCCCTACTGGGACGCCGGTCCCGCCTACGGCCCCTGGGCCGGCGGCTACTTCGGCGGCGGGCTGCTGCCCGGCCTGCTGGTCGGCACCATGCTCGGCGGCATGATGGCCGGCCCCGGCTACGCCGCGGACTACGGCGCCGGGTACGGGGACTTCGGTGGCTACGGGGGCGGCGACGTCTCCGGCGCGGACTTCGACAGCGGCGACTTCGGCGGCGACTTCGGCGGAGGCGGCGGCTTCGGAGGCGGTGGCGACTTCGGAGGCGGTGGCGGCGGCGGGGGAGACTTCGGCGGCGGGTTCTGACGGGAGGGCGCGGGTCGCGGCCCGCGCCGGGCCGCGGGGCTTCCGGGGTGTTCGTACCACCGTGCCGACCTGGGGCTTTCGGGGTGTTCGTACAACCGGCCGACCTGGAGCTGACGGGGTGTCCGTGCATCCGTGCCGACCTGGGCTTTCGGGTGTCCGTGCGTCCGTGCCGACCTGAGGCTTTCGGGGGGGGCCGGACATTCGTGTACGGCCCGAGGGCTTCCGGGGCTTCCGGGGCTTCCGGGGGTTTCCGAACGCCGGCTCCCGGGTGGTGCGGTGTCCCGGCAACGCCGAGCGCCCGCCCTCCCGTACGGGGGATCGGGGGGCGGGCGCGCTCGGGGGCGCCGTGCGAAGGCGCGGTCGGCGGGGTCAGGCGGTCTTGCGGATCGCCGAGATGTCGAAGTTCAGCTTGATCTTGTCGGAGACCAGGACGCCGCCCGTCTCCAGCGCCGCGTTCCAGGTCAGGCCCCACTCGGAGCGCAGGATCTCCGCCTTGCCCTCGAAGCCGACGCGCTCGTTGCCGAACGGGTCGGTGGCGGCGCCGTTGAACTCGAGGTCGATGGTGAGCGGCTTGGTGGTGCCCAGGATGGTCAGGTCGCCGGTGATGCGGTAGTCGTCGCCGCCGAGGGCCTCCGCCTTGGTCGAGCGGAACGTCATCGCCGGGAACTCGTCGGTCCGGAAGAAGTCGGCGGTCTTCAGGTGGCCGTCGCGGTCGGCGTTGCCGGTGTCGATGCTGTCCATCACCACGTCGAGGGTGGCCGTGGACTTCGCCGGGTCGGAGCCGTCGAGCTCCAGCGTGCCGGTGAAGTCCTGGAAGCCGCCCTTGACGTTGGTGACCATGGCGTGCCGGGCGACGAAGCCGATCGTGCTGTGCGCCGGGTCGATCGTGTAGGTGCCGGTCAGCGCGGCCAGGTCCGGGTTCACGGCGGTGGCGGTGGCGGTGGCGGTGGTGGCGGTGACGGTGTCGTTCTTGCGGCCGAAGATGCCCATGGTGTTCCTCCTGAGGAGATCACGTTGAATGTTCAACTAACTCAACGGGATCCACCGTAGACCCATTCCCTTCAACGTTCAACATCTTTGGCGGAGCAGTCGGGATTCATCACCGGAACGGGTGGTACTCGTCGTCCGTGCCCTCGGTAGCGGTGCTGGTGGAGCTGCTGCGGCGTGACACGTCGGGCGGCCAGGTGAAGTGCTGGGAACACTTCGCGCACGCCGCCGCCCGCCTCCCGGAACGCCTGCCCGCCGACCACACCGGCACACCGCTCGACCTGACCGTCTACTTCCTGGGCGACCGGGAGGGCGTCGAGTCCCTGGGCCCGCACGTCCGGCTCGTCATGCTCTCGCCGGTGCTCAGCACGGCGGCGATGCGCTCGGCGGACGGCGCCGAGGACGTCTGCGACCTCGCGCCCTGGCATCCGCGACTGGCCGCCCTGCTGCCCCGGCACGACGTCTGGCACCTCACCCACAGCTTCGCCTTCGCCACCACCGCCGTACGCCTGGACCGCCGCGCGGCCCGGCGGTCCGCGCCACGGCCCCGCCTGGTCGCCTCCGTGCACACCGACGTGCCGCGGCTCGCCTCCCTCTACACCCGCTACCTCGCCGAACAGCGGCTGCCCGGCACCCACCCCGGGCTGGACGGCCTGCTCGCGGCCGGTGCCGAGACCTGGCTGCGGCGGCGCCGCGACCGGCTGCTCGCCCCCTGCGAACGCGTCCTCGTCCCCACCCCCGAAGGCCGCGCGGAACTCGCCCGCACCCTCGGCCCGCACCGCGTGGGCCCGCTGCGGCGCGGCATCGACCACGCCCTCTTCCACCCCGACCCGGCCGCGCGCGCCCGGGTGGTCCGCGAGTACGGCGTCCCGGCCGACCGCCCGCTGGTGCTGTTCGCCGGCCGGCTGGACGCCACCAAGGGCCTGCCCCTGCTGGCCGGAAGCCTGCGCCTGCTGCGCGCCCGGGGCTGTGCCGCGCACCTGGTGGCGGTGGGCTCGGGCGCCGAGGAGGACGCCGTACGCCGCATGCTCGGGCCCGACGCCACCCTGCTCGGACCGCTCCCGCAGGACCGGCTGGCGCGGGTGTACGCGGGCTGCGACGTCTTCGCCTTCCCGTCCCGCACCGAGACCAGCGGAAACGTCGTCGCGGAGGCGATGGCGTGCGGCCTGGCGGTGGTCCTGCCCGAGGGCGCGCACACCACCCACTGGCTGGCCGAGCCCGGCCGGGACGGCATCGTCGTCCCCCGCGACGACCCCCGGACCTGGGCCGACGCCCTGCGCCCGCTGCTCGACGGCACCGCCGCCCGCGAGGCGGTACGACGCCGGGCGGCCGCGACGTCCCGGGACCGCCACCCCGGCTGGGACCGGGTGCTCCGGGAGGACCTGCTCCCGGTCTGGTCCCGCCCCGCCCGCACGACCCACCCCCTCCCGAGACCCGACCGCACACACGGCACCCCGGCGCCCTGAGCACTCGGGGCCCCTCACTCGCCCCGCCGCCGCTTCCCGGGCACTTGGAGCCGCTCACCCGCTTCGCCGTCCCGCCGCCCCGAGTGCCGGGACCGGTCACCCGTCCCGCCGTTCCCGGCACCCTGTGCGCCCGGGAGCGCGCACGCCGCCTCGCCGCTCCTCCCGCGTACCGAGCGCCCCGGCCCGCTCACTCGTCCCGCCGCGTCCCGAGCGTCCGGCCCGCTCACTCGTCCCGCCGCCCGGATCGCCGGAGCCCGTCACCTGTCCCGCAGGTGTCCCGTGGCCCGCCGTCCCGGCACCCCGTTCGCCCTGGGCCGGTCACCCGCTTCGCCGTCCCGCCGCCCCGAGTGCCGGGACCGGTCACCCGTCCCGCCGTTCCCGTCACCCTGTGCGCCGGGAGCGCGCACGCCGCCTCGCCGCCCCTCCCGCGTACCGAGCGCCCCGGCCCGCTCACTCGTCCCGCCGCGTCCCGAGCGTCCGGCCCGCTCACTCGTCCCGCCGCCCGGATCGCCGGAGCCCGTCACCTGTCCCGCAGGTGTCCCGTGGCCCGCCGTCCCGGCACCCCGTTCGCCCTGGGCCGGTCACCCGCTTCGCCGTCCCGCCGCCCCGAGTGCCGGGACCGGTCACCCGTCCCGCCGTTCCCGTCACCCTGTGCGCCGGGAGCGCGCACGCCGCCTCGCCGCCCCTCCCGCGTACCGAGCGCCCCGGCCCGCTCACTCGTCCCGCCGCGTCCCGAGCGTCCGGCCCGCTCACTCGTCCCGCCGCCCGGATCGCCCGAGCCCGTCACCTGTCCCGCAGGTGTCCCGTGGCCCGCCGTCCCGGCACCCCGTTCGCCCTGGGCCGGTCACCCGCTTCGCCGTCCCGCCGCCCCGAGTGCCGGGACCGGTCACCCGTCCCGCCGTTCCCGTCACCCTGTGCGCCGGGAGCGCGCACGCCGCCTCGCCGCCCCTCCCGCGTACCGAGCGCCCCGGCCCGCTCACTCGTCCCGCCGCGTCCCGAGCGTCCGGCCCGCTCACTCGTCCCGCCGCCCGGATCGCCGGAGCCCGTCACCTGTCCCGCAGGTGTCCCGTGGCCCGCCGTCCCGGCACCCCGTTCGCCCTGGGCCGGTCACCCGCTCCGCCGTGCAGGCGCCCCGGTGCCCCGAGCGCCCGGGACCTCTCACTCGCCCCGCCGTCCCGGCCCTCCGGCGTCCGCACACCGCTCACCCCCCGGCTCACCCCGCTCATCCCGCCCCCGGCTCCCCCCCCACTCACCCCCGGTCCTCCCGGTGCCGTCCGTGGGCCGCCGCGAGGACCGGTGACGTGTCCAGGCAGACGATGCCCGCCGCCACCAGCGCCAGCCCGGCCACCGTCACCGCCGACACCGGCAGCCCGGTGCGGACCGTCTCGTCGAAGAGGAGCACGCCGACGCAGACGGCGACCACCGGCTCCGTCGCGTCCAGGACGGTCATGCTCGCGGCCAGCGGCCCCTGCTGGAAGGCGCTCTGGATCAGCAGCAGGCCGCCCACGCTGGCCACCACCAGCGCGTACGTCTGCCAGGCGGCCAGCGCCGCGGGCAGCCCGTGCCGCAGCCGCTCCACCGTCGCGGCCAGCAGGACGGACTGGGTGCCCATGACCGCACCGGCGGCCAGCGCCGTCGCCGAGGCCCGCCAGGGACCGGACACGGCGCGCGCCACCGCCAGCGCACCGCACACCACGGCGGCGACCACGCCGACGACCAGCAGCCAGGACAGCGGCCCGGCCGCCCGCGGGTCGCCGCCGTGCGGGCGCGCGGACAGCAGCGCCAGCGCCAGGCCCGCCGCCACCGCCGCCGTGCCCGCCCACTCCCGCCGCCCCAGCCGCAGCCGGTGCACCCACGCCGACAGCGGGACCGCGAAGACGAGTTCGGCGACGATCAGCGGCTGCACCAGGCTCAGCGGCCCGAACGCCAGCGCCAGCGACTGGAACCCGTACGCCACCACGGCCAGCCCGATCCCGCACAGCCACAGCGGATCGCGCGCCAGATGCCCCAGCAGCCGCGCCGTGAGCGCCTCCGTGTCCGGCCGTGCCGCCGCCGCCCACTGCTGCATGACCCCCGCGACGGCGAAGCAGGCACCGGCGGTGAGCGAGGCGAGGACGGCGATCCCCATGACCGAAGTGCCCCCGGCGGCGGGCTAGTCCGGCAACCGCCGGGGCGCCGCGCCCTGCGTGGCGTCCCGGGTGTGGACGTACAGCCGGCGCCGGTCGCCGACGTCGAGGCGCTGGGGGAGCGGCAGCTCGTGGCGGACCGGACGGGCGTGGTCGGCGAGCTGCCGGCGCGGGTTGTAGACCCGGTTGAACCTCCACAGCATGCGGGCGAAGTTGGTCTGCCCGTGCAGCAGGTTGCGGGTGAGGACCCGGGCCGCGCCGAACGCCGTGCGCAGCCCGAGGTGTTTGCGGTTGATGACGGACTGCGTGCGCACCAGCTCCTCGTAGAAGCGCTCCAGCGGCAGCGTCGTCGGCACCACCGCGTGCTGGATGTCGAAGAGCCGGTAGTCGCGGGTGGTCAGGCGGCGCGACTCGGTGTGCCAGATCTCGGTGCCCGGGTACGGCGTCATCACGGTGAAGTGCACGATCTCCGGCACGGCCAGCGCGAACTCCCGCACCTGCCGGAAGCGTTCCTCGTCCCAGGCCGGGTCCACGATCAGGTTGACGGCGACCTCGATGCCGAGCCGGCGGGCCGTCTCCAGCGCCCTGATGTTCTCGTCGGGGCTGACCCGCTTGCGGTACAGGTCGAGCCCCTCGGCGTCGATCGCCTCCATGCCGAGGAACATGTACCGCAGGCCCAGCCGGGCCCACCGCTCGAACACCTCGGGGTGGCGCAGCAGGACGTCGGAACGCGTCTCCAGGTAGTACCGCTTGCGGATGCGCCGCCGCTCCACCTCCGCGGCGATGGCGTTCCCGTGCTCGGGCCGGATGAACGCCACGTCGTCCACGATGAACACGTTCGGCTCGCGGATGCCCGCCAGTTCCCGTGCCGCCGCCTCCGGCGAGGCCTTGCGGTAACTGCGGCCGTAGAACGTCCACGCCGAGCAGAACGAGCAGTCCCAGGGGCAGCCGCGGGTGAACTCGATCGAGGCGCACGGGTCCAGCTCGCCGATGAAGTAGCGGCGCCGGGCACGCATCAGGTCGCGGGCCGGGAGCGGGGCGTCGATGGTGTGCAGCATCAACGGCGCGGGACCGCGCCCGGACGCGGTGACGACGCCCGGCACGCCCTCCACACCGCCGTCGCGCACCGCCTCCAGCAGCGGCCCGACGGCCGGCTCGCCCTCCCCGCGCACCACCGCGTCCACCGCGCCGTCCGCCTGTTCCAGCACGTCCTCGGCGATGAAGGAGACGCTGTGCCCGCCGAGGAACACGAAGCAGTCCGGCACCTCCCGCTTCACCCGCGCGGCCAGCGCGATCGCCTCGGGGACGTTCGCCAGGTAGTTCAGCGAGATGCCGAGGGCCTGCGGCCGGAAGGAGCGCACCTCGTCGCGCAGCCGGCCCGGACCGAGCACCTGGAGGTCGACGACCCGCACCTCGTGCCCGGCGGCACGGGCGGCGCCCGCCACCCGCTCCAGGCCCAGCGGTTCCAGGCGGAGGAAGATCTCGGAGTACATCAGGGCGCTGGGGTGGACGAGCAGCAGACGCATGGTGACCTCGCCACGGGGGCCGACGGACCGGACACGACAGGGTCCGTCCTTCGTATCCCGGCGGACCCGGCCGTGTACGGCGCATACGCCCGCCTGGGTGCATCGCGCGGCCCGCAGGAGTGGTCCTGCGGCGCGGCCCGCCGCCCCCGCACGACCCGCCCGCCGCGCCCGCTGACGAGGTACGGCCGTCGCCGGGCCGGGAGCCCGCGGTGCCGGGCGGACGGCTCCAGCGCTGGCGCGCGGCGGGCACGTGGGGGTGTCCTGGATGACGAGGACCCCGCAGCGACCACGAGAACACAGCGGACCGACAGCGCAGGGAGACCGACCGTGACCACCACCGGCTCCGGATCCACCTACGACCCCCCGGCGGACCCGGCCCGCGGTGCCGCCGCCTCCGCCCGGGCGGACGCCCGCCGCCCCGGGGCGCGGCCGCGCACGGACCGGCGCGTCGCCCTCGTCACCGGCGCCTCCTCCGGCATCGGCGCGGCCACCGCGCGCCGCTTCGCCGCCGGCGGCTGGCAGCTGCTGCTCAGCGGACGGGACCGGCGGCGGCTGGAGGAGACGGCGTCCGGCACGTCCGCGGCCCTCCTGCCCGCGGACCTCGCGGCACCGGACGGGGCGCGGATGCTGGCGGAGGCAGCCCTGCGGGAGACCGGCCGGATCGACGTGCTGGTCGCCGGGGCCGGCATCGGCTGGGCCGGGCCGTTCCTGACCATGCCGCACACCGACATCGACCGGGTGCTGTTCCTGGACCTCAACGCGACGCTGCACCTGGTGCGGGAGGTGCTGCCCGCCATGGTGGAGGCCGGACGGGGACGCGTGGTGCTCGTCGGGTCGGTGGCCGGCAGCGTGGGCGTGCGCCACGAGGCGGTGTACTCCGCGGCGAAGGCGGGGCTGGCCGCGTTCGCCGAGGCGCTCCGGCAGGAACTGCGCGGCACCGGCGTGGGAGTGACGCTCGTCGTGCCGGGCCCCGTCGACACGGCGTTCTTCGCCCGCCGCGGCACGCCCTACCTCCGTTCCCACCCGCGTCCCACCTCGGCCGGCCGGGTCGCGGCCGCCGTCTGGGAGGCCGTCGCCGAGTCCCGTGACGACGCCTACGTCCCCGGCTGGCTGACCCTCCCGGCCCGCGTCCGCGCCGTCACCCCCCGCCTCTACCGCAGGCTCCTGAACCACTTCGGCTGAGCGGCGCCGCGACCGGGCGGCCCCGGTCACCGGTCACCGGTGCACGTGTGAGCCGGCCGGGCCCGGCTTTCGGCCGATCCGGCGGCCCGCCACGGGCGAGGCGCCGAAACGGCTCCGGTGGCCGCCGGAGTCCTGCCATGCTGGGACGTCCGTCGGCGACGGGACGTCCGTCGGCGACGGGCCGGGGACTCGTGGGGCGCTTTCAGGAGGTGCGGCACAGTGTCGGACGGAGCTCAGCGGGTTCGTCCCGCCATACGGCCCGTGGTGCAGGAAACGTACGGTCCGGCCGATCTGAGCGGCCAGCGGAGCTTCGCCGGGGGATTCATCAACTTCGGGTACTGGCGGGCCGTGGACCTGGACCTGCCGCTCACCGAGGCCGAGCGGATCCGCAGCCAGGAGGACCTCTACCGGCACGTCCTGGACGCCGCCGGGCCGCCGCGGGACGCGACGGTCCTGGAGGTGGGCTGCGGGCTCGGCATGGGATGCGCGGTGACCCTGCGGGAGTACGGCCCCGCCTCGGTCACCGGCATGGACATCCATCCGGAGCAGCTGCGGCGGGCGCGCAGCACCCACGCCGGCCTGCTCCGCGAGGAGCCGGCACGGCTGCGGTTCGTCCAGGGGGCCGCGGAGAGCATGCCGCTGGACGACGGCGCGTTCGACGTCGTCGTCAGCGTCGAGGCCGCCCAGCACTTCCCGGACCTCGACGCCTTCGCGACGGAGGCGTCGAGGGTGCTGCGACCGGGCGGCCGGGTGGCCGTCGCCAGCTTCTTCACCGTGGACGACGCACCCGGCCGGCCCGACGAACTGGCCCGGCTGCTGGACTCGTACGCCACGGGCCTGGACATCGCACGGCCGGTGCGGGCGCTCGCCGACGCGTTCGCGAAGGCCGGGTTCACGGGTGTGCGCGTGGAGTCGGTCGGCCCGCACGTCTGGCCCGGATGGGACCTCTGGCTCAGCCGGTGGTGGGAACCGGGCACGTGGCCGCGGAACTTCCTGCGCGCCTACGAGCAGCGGATCCTCGACTACTACCTCGTCACGGCCGACCGGCCCGGACGGAACGCCGGCACGGCGGACGGGCCCGCGGACGCCTGACGGTGGCGCCCCGGACGGCCGTGCCGGGCGTCCCGCCACGGCGGCGCGTCCCCGCGCCCCCGAGCGGGTAGGTACTCCCCGACCCCGTGGAGGGCGCGAACATGACATCCAGCAGGTTCCTGCCGGGCCCCACCCGCCGGGCGCTGCTCGCCGCGGCCGCCGCCCTCGCGGCGACCACGGGCGCGGCACCCCCGCCCGGCGGCCGGCCCGCCCCCGCACCGGACCCGTACGACGCCCTGCGCCGGCGCTGGCTCGACCTCACCCTCGGCACCGGCTACGACCCGGCCGCCGAACCGTACGCCTCCCGGCTCGCCGAGACCGGCGCACGGGCCCGCGCCCTCCGCGACACCATGCGCCCCGCCGCCGACTCCCTCTGGCCCGGCCACCCCTTCGACCCGCCCGCCGGGATCACCCTCAGCCACAGCCGCCTGTGGACCATGACCCAGGCGTACGTCCAGCCGGGCACCGGCCTCACCGGCGACCCCGGCCTGCTCGCGGACGTCCTGCGCGGCCTCGACCACCTGTCCGCCACCGTCTACCACCCCGGCACCACACCCCACGGCAACTGGTGGGAGTGGCAGATCGGCACCCCGCGCCTCCTCACCGACATCGTCGCCGCCCTGTACGAACCGGCCGGCGCCGACCGGATCGCCGCGGCCTGCGCGGCCGTCGACCACTTCGTCCCCGACTCCGCGCTCGCCGACTACTCCGGCACCTCCACCGGCGCCAACCGCGTCGACCTGTGCCGCAGCGTCGCCCTGCGCGGCGTCCTCGGCCGCGCCCCCGCGAAGATCGCCCTCGCCCGGGACGCCCTCTCCCCGGTCTTCCCGTACGTCACCGAGGGCGACGGCCTCCACGCCGACGGCTCGTTCGTCCAGCACACCCGGGTCGCCTACTCGGGCACGTACGGGCAGGTCCTGCTGGACGGGCTGGGCCGGCTGTTCGCGCTGCTCGCCGGCTCCGACTGGGAGATCACCGACCCCGCCCGGCAGAACGTCCTCGACAGCGTCGAGCGCGCCTTCGCCCCGCTCGTCCTCGACGGCCTGGTGATGGACAGCGTCAACGGCCGCGCCATCAGCCGCGGCCTCCTCAAGGACGACGACCTGCACGTCATGCGCTCCGACCACTTCCACGGCGGGCAGCTGATCGCGGCCGTCACGCTCCTCGCGGAGGGCGCGAGCCGCGCCGAACGCGAGCGCTGGCACGCCCGGGTGAAGGGCTGGATCGAACGGGACACCGTCGTGCCGGTCCTGACCGCCCGCCAGTTCGGCGTGGCCGACCTGGCCCGGCTGCACGCCGTCGCCGCCGCACCGCTGCCGGCCGCGCCCGAACCCACCGGCCACCACCTCTTCGCGGCCATGGACCGCGCCGTGCACCGCCGCCCCGGCTTCACCGTGAACATCGCCATGGCCAGCGACCGCATCGCCCACTACGAGTGCGGCAACGGCGAGAACCCGCGCGGCTGGCACACCGGCGCCGGAATGGTCTCCTGGTGGGCGCCGGGCCTCGGCGACCAGTACACGGACTGGTACTGGCCCACCGTCGACTGGTACCGGCTGCCCGGCACCACCGTCTCCACCCGCCGCCTGCCCGACCGGGCCGGCGGCGAATGGGGCGAGCCGAGACCGGACGTGCGCTGGGTCGGCGGCACCACCGACGGCGAGTACGCGGCCGTCGGCCAGCACCTCAAGGGCCTCGGCTCCACCCTCGACGCCCGCAAGTCCTGGTTCTGCGCGGACGACGCGGTGATCTGCCTCGGCGCCGGCATCACCTGCCGCGACGGCGTCCCCGTCGAGACGGTCGTCGACAACCGCAACCTCGGCGCGTCCGGCACCGCCGTCCTCACCCGCGGCCCGCGCTGGGCCCACCTGGAGGGCCACGGCGGCTGGCTGGTCCTCGACGGCGACCTCAGGACCCTGCGCGAGGACCGCACCGGCGCCTGGTCCGACATCAACACCACGAGCACGACCGAGCGCCGCACCCGCCGCTGGCAGACCCTCTGGCTCGACCACGGCACCGACCCCACCGGCGCCACCTACGCCTACGTCCTCCTGCCCGGCGCCACCCGGCACGACGTCACCCGCCGCGCCGCCGACCGCCACTGGCTGCGGATCCTCGCCAACGACGCCGGCCGCCAGGCGGTCGACGTCCCCGCGCTCGGCCTCACCGCCGCCAACTTCTGGCAGCCGGGCACCGCCGGACCCCTCACCGCCGCCTCCCCGGCGAGCGTGCTGCTCCGCCGCCACGGCCGCACCGCTACGCTCTGCGTGAGCGAGCCCACCCGGACGGGTGAACCCGTGGAGATCGTCTGGGATCACCCGGTGCGGGAGGTGCTGAGCGCCCCCGCGTCCGTGCAAATCCTGGCCACCGGGCGCCGCCTGAGGCTGCTCGTCACTCCCGGGACGGCATGTACCGGCCATGAATGTGAGCTGGCTCTCAGCTGACGACTTTGTGCGACCCCTACAAGCCACACGGCCTCTGAGCAGTCAGAACGCCTGCACGCCCCGGTGGTTCTGTTCAGTGGTACCAGGAAAACACCCCGGAGACTGTGAGGAGTCGACGGCTCGCATTCCGGGTTCGGCTTCGTAAGGTCGCTACATGACCGTTTTGGATGAGGCGCCGGGCGAGCCGACCGACGCGCGCGGACGCGTGGCCGAACTGCACGAGATCCGTGCCCAGGCACTGGCCGGCCCGAGCGAGAAGGCGACCCAGGCGCAGCACGCCAAGGGCAAGCTGACCGCGCGGGAGCGCATCGAACTGCTGCTGGACCCCGGTTCCTTCCGCGAGGTCGAGCAGCTGCGGCGGCACCGGGCGTCCGGCTTCGGTCTCGAGACCAAGAAGCCGTACACCGACGGTGTGATCACCGGCTGGGGCACGGTCGAGGGCCGCACGGTCTTCGTCTACGCCCACGACTTCCGGATCTTCGGCGGCGCGCTGGGCGAGGCCCACGCCACCAAGATCCACAAGATCATGGACATGGCCATCGCGGCCGGTGCCCCGCTGGTCTCCCTCAACGACGGTGCCGGCGCCCGTATCCAGGAGGGCGTCTCCGCCCTCGCCGGCTACGGCGGCATCTTCCAGCGCAACACCAAGGCGTCCGGCGTCATCCCGCAGATCAGCGTGATGCTCGGCCCGTGCGCGGGCGGCGCGGCCTACAGTCCCGCCCTCACGGACTTCGTGTTCATGGTCCGCGACACCTCGCAGATGTTCATCACCGGCCCGGACGTCGTCAAGGCGGTCACCGGCGAGGAGATCACCCAGAACGGCCTGGGCGGCGCCGACGTCCACGCCGAGACCTCCGGCGTCTGCCACTTCGCCTACGACGACGAGGAGACGTGCATCCACGAGGTGCGCTACCTCCTGTCCCTGCTGCCGCAGAACAACCGGGAGAACCCGCCGCGGGTGGAGTGCTCCGACGCCGCGGACCGCCGCAGCGACGTCCTGCTGGACCTGGTCCCGGCCGACGGCAACCGGCCCTACGACATGGCCAAGGTCATCGAGGAGATCGTCGACGACGGCGAGTACCTGGAGGTCCACGAGCGCTGGGCGCGCAACATCATCTGCGCCCTGGCCCGGATGGACGGCCAGGTCGTCGGCATCGTCGCCAACCAGCCCCAGTCGCTGGCGGGCGTCCTGGACATCGAGGCGTCCGAGAAGGCCGCCCGCTTCGTCCAGATGTGCGACGCCTTCAACATCCCGATCCTCACCTTCCTGGACGTCCCCGGCTTCCTCCCGGGCGTCGACCAGGAGCACGGCGGCATCATCCGCCACGGCGCCAAGCTGCTGTACGCCTACTGCAACGCCACGGTGCCGCGGATCTCGCTGATCCTGCGCAAGGCGTACGGCGGCGCGTACATCGTGATGGACAGCCAGTCCATCGGCGCCGACCTCACCTACGCCTGGCCGACCAACGAGATCGCCGTGATGGGCGCAGAGGGCGCGGCCAACGTCATCTTCCGCCGCCAGATCGCCGAGGCCGAGGACCCCGACGCCATGCGGGCCCGCATGGTCAAGGAGTACAAGTCCGAGCTGATGCACCCCTACTACGCGGCCGAGCGCGGCCTGGTCGACGATGTGATCGACCCGGCCGAGACCCGCGAGGTGCTGATCCGTTCGCTGGCCATGCTGCAGACCAAGCACGCAGATCTGCCGTCCCGCAAGCACGGCAACCCGCCGCAGTAACCCGGCGGACATCTTCCACAGGGAGACTGAGAGCCATGAGCACACCTGACATCCGCGTCGAGAAGGGCCACGCCGAGCCCGAAGAGGTCGCCGCCATCACGGCGATCCTGCTGGCCCGCGCGGCCACCCGGCCGTCCGCCGCACCGGCCCACCGCGGCCGTGCCCGGGCCGGCTGGCGCCGCCTCGAGCGAGAGTCCGGCTTCCGCGCCCCGCACAGCTGGCGCTGACCCGGCACATGAAGAAGAGGCCCCTCCGTCGCGGAGGGGCCTCTTCTGTGTTGTCTCGGCGCGGCGTGCTCAGTAACACGGGGCTGCCTGGGGGCAGCGCTCCCAGCGGCGTGCGAAACGGCACGAGCCGGCACGCCGACCGCCCGCACCCCATGGAACAGCCCCCGGCAGCCAGGTGGCCGCAGGGGGCGTCGCACGGTCCCGCGCCGCAGGGATGCCGCCCGCGCCCGGCCGTGCCGCCCCGTCAAGGGCGTCTTCCCGAGCGCGAAGGCGCCGGGGGAGGCACGGTGGTCCGCGGGCGGCGGCAGCCGCTAGCGCAGACGCGCCATCAGCGCGTGCTCCACGAGCGTGATGAGCGTGGACTTGGCGTCGGCGCGGTGGCGGGCGTCGGTGGTGATGATCGGGGTGTCCGGCCCGATCTGCAGCGCCTCCCGGACCTCGTCCGGGTTGTACGGCTGCTGTCCGTCGAAGCCGTTCAGCGCGATGACGAACGGCAGGCCGCTGTTCTCGAAGTAGTCGACGGCGGGGAAGCAGTCGGCGAGGCGTCGGGTGTCGACGAGGACGACCGCGCCGATGGCGCCGCGCACCAGGTCGTCCCACATGAACCAGAAGCGGTCCTGGCCGGGGGTGCCGAACAGGTACAGGATGAGGTCCTGGTCCAGGGTGATGCGGCCGAAGTCCATGGCCACCGTGGTGGTGGTCTTGTCCCCGGTGTGGGTGAGGTCGTCGATGCCCGCCGAAGCGGACGTCATGACGGCCTCCGTGCGCAGCGGATTGATCTCCGAGACGGCGCCGACGAACGTGGTCTTGCCCACGCCGAATCCGCCGGCCACCACGATTTTCGCGGACGTGGTGGAGCGGGAAGGCCCTCCGCTAGAGCTTGCGAAGTCCACTGAGCACCCTTTCGAGCAGTGTCACGTCTGGCTGGCCGCCGGCGTTCTCGTCGCCGCCGGGCTGATGGATGGCGACCAGGCCCGCCTCCGCCAAGTCGGCGACGAGGATCCTGGCCACGCCGAGAGGGATCGTCAGCAGGGCCGAGATCTCGGCCACCGACTTGATCTCCCGGCAGAGGTTGCAGATCCGCTGATGCTCGGGCAGCTGGCCCTGCATCTGGTGCGGCTGCGCGGTGGTGTGCACCAGCGCCTCGATGGCGAGCTGGTACCGCGGCCTGGTGCGGCCGCCCGTCATCGCGTACGGGCGCACCAGGGGATTGTGCGACGCCCCGGCGGGCGCGGGTTCGGGTGCTCGGCGCTGCGGCTGCACGGGCTGGATGCGCGGGGCATGCGGCTGGTCGTACGGCGAAGGCCCGGGGCCCTGCGGCGCGTACGGCTGCTGGTGGTTCGGGGCGGAGGGGTAGCCGTATCCGCTCGCGGCACCGTCGTGCTGGCCCTGGGCAGGGCCGTACGACCAGTCGCCCGATGTGGAGCCGCCTGGGGGTGTAGCCACTTTCTCCTCCTCCGACTGTGCCTGGCGCCCATCGCTGTGGAGCCGCGTCCCGAAACCTTACGGCCACGGGACGCCAAAACGCACTGTCCGTCCTTTAGTTGAGAAGGCTCCCCTGGAGCTCCGCGCGAAGGTCCGGAGTCAGGACCGTACCGGCACGGTCCACCAGAAGCGCCATCTCGTACCCAATGAGGCCGATGTCCGCCTCCGGATGTGCGAGAACCGCGAGCGACGAACCGTCGGAAATGGACATGATGAACAGGAATCCCCGCTCCATCTCCACAACCGTCTGGTTCACGCTGCCGCCCTCGAAGATCCGGGACGCGCCGGCGGTCAGGGACGTCAGCCCGGAGGCGACGGCCGCGAGCTGGTCGGCGCGGTCACGGGGGAAGCCTTCGGACATCGCCAGAAGGAGTCCGTCGGCGGAGACCACCACCGTGTGGGACACCCCCGGGGTGTTGTCCACGAAGTTGGTGATCAACCAGTTCAGGTTCTGTGCCGCCTGGCTCATCGGGCTCACACTAACGCTCCTGGTTGTAGGTGCTGTCAGGACCGAAGCCCTGGCCGTTCGTTTCACTGCCCGCGCTGCGGCCCCGTTGGACACCGCGACGCAGGTTGCTCAGCCTGCCCCGGACGTCCTCCGGGGCGCGGGAGACCTGTGGGCCTCCCTGGGGAGTGGTTTCGGCGGCTCCCTGGACCAGGTTGGCCTTGGGCACCCGCCGCGGCAGACCGGAGGAGGTCACTCCGCCCGCCTTGGGCTTCCGGAGCTGCGAAGCCTGCTGCCAGCGCTCGTCGTTCGCCGAACGCCAGCCGCTGCCGCCGTCGCTCTCCGGGGTCGAGGCCGGCGGCTCCTGGTTCGCACGCTGCGCACCGCCCGCGCCCTTCGCGCCGCCCGCGGTGGATCCGCGACGGGGAAGTCCGGCGTCGGTCAGTTCGTGCGCCTCGGAGGGAGCCGGTCCCGGACGGTCGAAGCCTACGCCGTCCTGCTCGCGTACGTCAGCGGCCTGCGCGGATTCCGCTTCCGGGGCCTGAGCAGGGTACTGGTCCTGGTGGCCGTTGCGGTAGCCGTCCTGCTGCGGCCAGTCGTCCTCGCGGCGGCGTTCGGCGAAGGACGGGAACGCGTCGGGGGCACCCGCCGCCGTCCGGTCGTCCTGGGCCGGCTGCGCGTAGGAGGCGTCGCCGTAGCCGTTCCCGGCGGCGAAGGCGTCGTTCTGCGGCAGGTTGCCGTTCGGCGCGTAGTAGCCGTCGCCGTACGCCGCCTGCTGCTGGTCCTGGTACTGCGTCTGCTGACCGTTGTCGTACGCCTGCTGGTCGTACCCGGCGCTCTGCTGCTCCTGGTAGCCGCCGTCGAAGCCCTGGCCCTGGGCGTAGCCCTGGCCGGCGTCGTAGCGCTGACCGCTGTCGTAACCCTGGCCGTTGTCGTAACCCTGGCCGTTGTCGTAGCCCTGCTGGGCGGCGAACCCGTCCTGGTAGCCGGTGGCGTCGGGCGCCTCGGCGGTGTTCTGCGCGGCCGGATCGGCCTGGGGGGGCTGGGCCTGGGCCTCCAGGGCCGCCCGGCGCTCCTCGCGCATCAGGGAACGGCCGACCGGGTCCAGCTCGCGGATGTCGTCGGGGACCTCCGCGTACCGGCTGTCGTCGAAGCCCAGCTCGGCGGCGGTGCGCATCGGCTGCTGCCCGCCGAACTCCTCGGCCTGGAAGTTCTGCTCCGGGATGATCTGCGAGACCGTGAACTCGGTGCGGTCGGCCTGCTGCTCGCCGCCGCCACCGTGGGTGATCGCGTCCGGCAGCATGACCAGCGAGGTGGTGCCGGCCTGCTCGCCTGAGGGGCGCAGCTGGACGCGGATGCCGTGCCGGTCGGACAGGCGGCCGACCACGAACAGGCCCATGCGCTGCGAGATCGCGGCGTCCACGGTCGGCGGGTTGGCCAGCTTGTGGTTGATGTCCGCGAAGTCCTCGGCGGTCAGGCCGATGCCCTTGTCGTGGATCTCGATCATCACGCGCCCGTCGGGCAGACGGGTCGCGGTCACGCGGACCTTGGTCTGCGGCGAGGAGAACGTGGTGGCGTTCTCCAGCAGCTCGGCGAGCAGGTGCACGAGGTCGGTCACCGCGCGGCCGTGGATCTCGGCCTCGGGGACGCCGGACAGCTCGATGCGCTCGTACTGCTCCACCTCGGAGGAGGCGGCGCGCAGCACGTCGACCAGCGGGACCGGCTGGTCCCAGCGGCGGCCGGGCTCCTCGCCGGCGAGGACCAGCAGGTTCTCGCCGTTGCGGCGCATACGGGTGGCCAGGTGGTCCAGGCGGAAGAGGTTCTCCAGCTGGTCCGGGTCGGCCTCGTTGTTCTCCAGGTCGGTGATCAGGGTCAGCTGGCCCTCGATCAGCGACTGGTTGCGGCGCGACAGGTTGGTGAAGATCGCGTTGATGTTGCCCCGCAGCAGCGCCTGCTCGGCGGCGAGCCGTACGGCCTCGCGGTGGACCTGGTCGAAGGCGCGGGCGACTTCGCCGATCTCGTCGGTCGAGGCGATCGGGATCGGCGCGACCTTGGTGTCCACGCGGCCCGGGTCGGTGCGGGAGAGCTGGTCGACCAGCATCGGCAGACGCTGCTCGGCGATGCCGAACGCGGCGTTGCGCAGCTGGCGCATGGAGCGGCTCATCTGGCGGGCCACCATGCCGGCCAGGATGAACGCGGCGAGCAGGGCGATCACCACGACGGCGCCGGTGATCAGCGCGTCGCGCTGGGCGTCGTCGGCGATCTGGGCGGCCTCGTTCACTGCGGTGTCGGCGAGGTCCGACTCGATCTCGCGGTAGCCGTCGAACTTGAGGGTGTTCACGGCCCACCAGTTGGCGGGCGTGATGCCCTGGCCGGCGAGTTCGGCGCGCGCGGCCGGGTCGGTGGAGGGCAGCCGGCCCAGCTCGGAGATCATCGTCTCCGGCTTGGCGGGCGGCGGGACGTAGTCCGGGTCCTTCTGCTTGGCCTCCTTGGCCATCGCGGCGCCCTCGGCCTGGATCTCCTCCTTGGCCCGCTCCAGCTTGGCCGCGTCGGCCTCGGTGCCGCCGCCGAGGTACTCCTCGACGGCGATGCCCTCGAGGTAGGCGTACGAGGAGAGGGCCACGCGCTGGCTGGCGAGCTGGCTGTCGGTGGGGCCGGGCTTCACCAGCATGTGCATGCCGATGGCGCGCTCCAGCGACAGCGCCGCCTTGGTCAGCGAGATCGCGTAGACCGTACGTCCGTAGCTGGTGATGTTGCCGGTGCCGAGGCCGAGCTCGTTGGCGAACTCCATCAGGGGGTGGGCGACGGCGACGTAGCCCTCCTCCGTCTGCACGCCCTTGAGCTTGGAGGTGAACGCGGCGGCGCGCAGCCCGGTCAGCTGCGGCTCGGCCTCGCGGAACAGCTTCAGCCGCCGCTCCAGGCCGGGCTTGTCGGGCATGCTCCGCGCGGCCTCGTCGAAGGCGTCGGCGGCCTTGTCGGTCGCGGCGCGCGCCTGGGAGACGGTCGGGTCGTCCTGGCCCTTGCCCTGGAGCAGCGGGGCGGCGCTGACGTCGCGCTCGTTGTAGAGGGCGTCGGCGTAGGTGAGGGAGGCCCGCACCAGACGGGCGGTGTTCTCCGCGTCCTCGGCCTCCTGCCAGGTGTCGATCGAACTCTTCACCTGGAAGCCGCCCATGACGAGGCCGACCAGCACGGGTATGAGCAGGATCGCGTTGAGTCTGGTCGCCCCCCGCCAGTTGCGCGGGGACAGGCGGCCCCCGCTCGGGGCGGGCGCTGCCGTCGGCTCGGGACCGGGCACAGGGGCGGGCGCCGCTGTGCGCGGCGGCGGCGTGAAGTTGCCCCGGGCCGACGGCTCGGGACTGTTCTTGCTTCGCCTCACTCGACCAACAACCTCTCGGCGGTCGGCACCTTCGTCGTGCCGCAGTGTCTCAGAGCCCTGCCATGCCATCGACTACTGGGTACGTCTTTGACCAATGGGCAGTTCAGGCATTCCAGCATGACGACCAGCGCTCTTCCAAACAGTGGAAGGCGATGATTCCGAGTGATGTAAGCCCTAGATAAAACGGTCAAAAAGAACGAGCGTCGGCAAAAGACGAGCCGTTCGTACGCGCAGCGATACCGCGCGACCGCGTCGCGTGTCGGCAACCGGCGATTCCTCTGCCGAAACGTTATGAACACCGGGTCCGGCCGTGTCACAGCACACAGCCGGCTCCGGCGCCGCTACGGCAACTGTCGTATGCCGCCTTTCGATCGGTCCTACCTGAGGCGCGCCATGAGGGCGTGCTCGACCAGTGTGATCAGCGCACTCTTGGCGTCGGCGCGGTGGCGGGCGTCGGTGGTGATGATCGGGGTGTCCGGTCCGATCTGCAGCGCCTCGCGCACCTCCTCGGGTGCGTAGGGCTGCTGTCCGTCGAAGCCGTTGAGGGCGACCACGAACGGCAGGCCGCTGTTCTCGAAGTAGTCGACGGCGGGGAAGCAGTCGGCGAGGCGTCGGGTGTCGACGAGGACGACCGCGCCGATGGCGCCGCGCACCAGGTCGTCCCACATGAACCAGAAGCGGTCCTGGCCGGGGGTGCCGAACAGGTACAGGATGAGGTCCTGGTCCAGGGTGATGCGGCCGAAGTCCATGGCCACCGTGGTGGTGGTCTTGTCCCCGGTGTGGGTGAGGTCGTCGATGCCCGCCGAAGCGGACGTCATGACGGCCTCCGTGCGCAACGGGTTGATCTCCGAGACGGCGCCGACGAACGTGGTCTTGCCCACGCCGAATCCGCCCGCCACCACGATCTTCGCGGAGGTCGTGGCGCGGCTGTCGGAGACGGCCTGGCCGCTAGAGCTTGCGAAGTCCACTGAGCACCCTTTCGAGCAGTGTCACGTCCGGCGCACCGGTCGTCTCGTCGCCGCCCGGCTGGTGCACGGCGACGAGTCCCGCCTCCGCCAGGTCCGCCACCAGGATCCGGGCGACACCCAGCGGCATGTTGAGCAGTGCCGAGACCTCGGCGACCGACTTCACCTCACGGCACAGGTGGCAGATGCGCTGGTGCTCGGGCAGGAGCCCCATGAGCGCTGCCGGGTCGGCCGTCGTACTGATCAGAGCCTCGATGGCCAGCTGATAGCGCGGCCTGGTCCGGCCACCGGTCATCGCATAGGGACGGACCAGTGGCTGGTCGCCCTCGTCCTCGTACGGCTCCGCGTACGGATCATGAGAGGCGGTGGGCGGGGTCATGGATCCTCCGGGCGGGGACAGCAAGTCGGTCAGTCAAGCCGTCTGACGGGGCCGGTGGGGGGAATGTGGCGGCCGGACGGTGATTTGGTGTGACGGGTGGTGCCGGGCACGATCAGTGGAGCAGACTTCCTTGTAGTTCGGCGCGCAGGTCCGGGGTGAGGACCGCCCCCGCGCGGTCGACCAGGAGCGCCATCTCATAGCCGACGAGGCCGATGTCGCACTCGGGATGCGCCAGAACGGCCAGCGACGAACCGTCGGAGACGGACATCAGGAAGAGAAACCCTCTTTCCATCTCGACGACCGTCTGGGCGACGTTGCCGCCCTCGAAGATCCGCGAGGCGCCGGCCGTCAGGGAGGTCAGTCCCGAGGCGACGGCCGCGAGCTGGTCCGCGCGGTCGCGCGGGAAGCCCTCGGAGAGCGCCAGGAGGAGACCGTCGGCGGACACGACGACGGTGTGGGACACCCCGGGGGTGTTGTCCACGAAGTTGGTGATCAACCAGTTGAGGTTCTGTGCCGCCTGACTCATCGGTCTCAACTAACGCTCCTGCTCGTGAGTGGGCCGCGGGAAGCTGCCGGTCTGCGTGGTCCCGGCCTGACGACCCTGTGCGATACCCCGACGGAGATTGGTCAGCCGGCCGCGCACGTCATCGGGCGCGCGCGAGACCTGGGGACCGCTCTGGTTCGACTGCTGCTGAGCCGTGCCCGGGACGAGGTTCGCCCTGGGCACCCTGCGCGGCAGGCCGGAGGTGGTGATGCCGCCCGCGGCCGGCTGCCGTACGCGTTCGGCCTGCCGGACCAGCTCGTCGTTGGGCGAGCTGCGCCAGGCGGTGGAGGCGGACCGCTGCGGACCGGTCGGGCCCTGCGGCTGCTGCGGTTGCGGCTGCTGGGGCTGCTGGGGCTGCTGCTGAGCCGGAGCCGGGTCGGGGCCCTGCTCCTGCTGTCCGCGGAACCAGTTGGTCTCCAGGGTGTCGTACAGCGGCGTACGGCCGTCGCCGGGCCCGGGGGCCGGCGGCAGGGCCCACGCGTCGGACGCGCCGCGCTGCTGTCCCGCACCGCCGTTGCCCTGCTCCGGGCGCACCGGCTGCGGGGCCGGCGGCCGCGGGGCGCCGAAGCCGCCGGGCGCCTGCGGGCGCTCGAACTGGCCGGTGCCTGCCGGGTCCGCGGGGACCACGCGCTCCGGGAGGGAGCCGCGGCCGGCGGAGCCGTTGTCCTGGCCCGGCACCGGGTACTGGCCGGCGGAGCCGTTGCCGTAGTCCTGCTGGGCGGGGAACTGGCCCGTCGCGGACGGGGCCTGCGCGCCCGGCCGGCTCTGCGGCGGACCGAAGACGTCGTCGCGGACGTACTGGCCCGTGCCCTGCGGGGCGTTCGCGCCCGGCCGCGGGTACTGGCCGGCGTTCGGGCCGGTGTTCTGGCCCGCGTCCGTGCCGAAGGCGTCGTAGGAGTCCGGGCCGGCGCCGCGGCGCCCGTCGAACCGGGGGATCTCCGCCGTCGAACCGGGACCCTGCCCGTCGTCGAACCGGGCGATCGGGGCCGTGCGCGAGACGTCCGGCTCCTCGTGCCCGCGCGGGGTGTCCAGCGAGGCGCGCGGCACCGGCGGCTGGGCGTTGTCGTCGCTCCAGCTCGGCACGCGCGGCTGCGGCTGGTCGCCGCCGGGCAGCTCGGCGCGCGCGCCACCGCGCGGCGGCAGCTGCGGACGGCGCTCCCGCCCGGAGTTCTGGTTGCCGCGCTGCGGCGGCGCCTGGTTCCGGCCGCCGCCGAAGGCGTCCTGCTCCTGGGTCCCGCCCGGCCCCGCGGCCTGGAGCCCCTGCGGGGCACCCGGCGCCTGACCGGCCCCGGAGCCCGCACCCGCCGGAGCGGGGCGGCCCTGCGGCGCGGCGAAGGGGGCACCCTGGTCGAACAGCGAGGGCGGCTGGTTGGCCGACGGGTCCTGCGTCCCGCGCGCCCCCGGCCGGCCGACGCCGCCGCGTCCGGGCAGCGCGGTCCGCGGTCCCTGACCGGCACCGAGCCGGCCGCCGGGCGCACCGGCGCCGAGCGCACCGCCGCCGGACTGGCCGGCA
>NZ_VCNP01000020.1 GCF_006782915.1 Streptomyces calvus | reverse complement strand
GCGCGGCGGCCGGTCCGCCGCCGCCCTGGCCCGGCTGGCCCGGCTTGCCCTGCGGCTTCTTGCCGCCCTGGGCGACGTCCACGGGCAGCATGACCAGCGCGGTCGTGCCGCCGGAGTCGGACGGGCGGAGCTGGATGCGGATGCCGTGGCGCTGCGAGAGGCGGCCGACCACGAACAGGCCCATGCGGCGGGAGACGGAGACGTCCACGGTGGGCGGCGAGGCGAGCCGCTCGTTGATCGCCGCCAGGTCCTCCGGCGACAGACCGATACCGGTGTCGTGGATCTCGATCAGCACGCGCCCGTCGGGCAGTGCGTGACCGGTGACCTTGACCTTGGTCTGCGGGGAGGAGAACGAGGTCGCGTTCTCCAGCAGCTCGGCGAGCAGGTGCACGAGGTCGTTGACGACCCGGCCGGCGACCTCGGTGCTCGGCACCGACGCCAGCTCGATGCGCTCGTACTGCTCCACCTCGGAGGCGGCGGCACGCAGCACGTCGACCAGCGGGACCGGGCGGGTCCACCGGCGGCCCGGCTCCTCGCCCGCGAGGACCAGCAGGTTCTCACCGTTACGGCGCATGCGCGTGGCCAGGTGGTCCAGCTTGAACAGCGAGGACAGCTGGTCCGGGTCGGCCTCGCGGGACTCCAGCTCCGAGATCAGCGACAGCTGGCGCTGGATCAGACCCTGGGAGCGGCGCGAGAGGTTGGTGAACATCGCATTGACGTTGCCCCGCAGCAGGGCCTGCTCGGCGGCGAGGCGGACCGCCTCGCGGTGCACGTCGTCGAAGGCCGCGGCCACGCGGCCGATCTCGTCCCGGGAGTGCACACCGACCGACTCCACGGACGTGTCGACGTCCTGCGGGTCGGACTCGGACAGCTGCTTGACCAGGTCGGGCAGGCGGTCCTGGGCGACCCTGGTCGCGGTCTCCTCCAGCCGGCGCAGCGAGCGGATCATGGAGCGGGCCACGACGAAGGCGCCGACCAGCGAGACGCCGAGCACCAGCAGGATCAGCGCACCGGAGATGATCGCGTCGCGCTCGGTGGCGCTGCGCAGCTCACGGGCCTTCTGTTCCATCTCCTCGAGCAGCGTCAGCTCGATGTTCTTCATCTGCTGGATCTTGGTGGAGCTGTCGTCCAGCCAGTCGCGGTAGGACCGCTTGCCGACCGACCTGAGACCGAACTCCGAGGCCAGCGCACGCCCGGCGTACTCGTCGGTGGCCTTGATGGTGGTGTTGCCGTCCTCGATCGGCAGCAGCAGCTCGGTGGCGTCGACGTCGCCGTAGATGCTCTTGAAGCTGCGGATCTCGGACTTCTGGCTGGCCAGCGCGGACTCGGCGTAGAGCCGGTCGTTCTCGGAGAGCTGGCCGGTGGTGGTGTTGCTGGCAGGCAGCGCCGCGGCGAGGACCGCGCGCTGGATCGACGCGTACTCCTTGGCGGAGGAGAAGGACGCCAGGGCACGGGTGCGCTGGATCATGTCCGGGTTGCTGGTCGCCTCGGCCATGTCCTGCGAGAGGTCGATCAGGTTCTCGATCAGGCGGTGGTAGCCCTCGACGGTCTGCGTGGAGTTCCGCTCCGACGCGAAGGCCGTGTTGCGGATCTTGGCGAGGTCGCCCAGGTCGCCGGCGAGCTGCACCAGGTTGTCGCGGACGCCCTTGAGGTTGCCGTCCTTGCTCGCGGCGTCGATCTCCTCGGAGCTGTCGAGGAAGTTCGCCATCGCGCGGTCGGTCTTGTCGCGGTAGCCCTTGACCGAGAAGTCGGTGGCCTTGCCGCCGTGCGCCAGCGGGCCCGCCGACTGGTCGCGCTCCTCCTGGAGCGCGGCCGCCAGTTCGGTGGCCTCCTTGGTGATGTCCGTCAGCAGCTTCATGTTGTCGAGCTGCTGGATGTCGTCCATCGACTGGTTGATACGCAGGGCACCCAGCGAGGTGGCCGCGACCACGGGGAGGGCGAGCAGGGACACCAGACGGGTGGAGATACGCCAGTTGCGCAGCGCTATTCGCGGTCCCGGGCCGGTCGGGCCCTTCGGGGCGGCCGGTGCCGGACTCGGGGCGGACGCGCCCGCACCCGGGCGTTCGCCGCCGTTGCCGGGAGCGCTCGGACCCTGGTTCTGGGCGTGCTGGGGCGAGGAGCTGACGGCCCTGGGGCCATTCCCGCCGTGCTCCGGCTCCGCCGAAGCGCTGCCATCCCTCTTGAAACGTCCCTGCACTAGCGTCGCAACCTCTGGACCAGGCGCCTCTCCGCGTGAACGGTGAGGCACGGTGTCGGCGTCTTGGGGGCGCCCTGAATACGTCCCCGGGTGGTCGTGAGTGACCGGCGCTGGTTCCCCCTTCTCGCCCGCCACTCGGCGCGTCGGTGCGCCGCCCGTGCGCCGGCTCGATCCTGCGGCGGTCCGTGGAATTCCAGCACAGTGCCGGATCTCCAACAAGGCCCATGGGCGTACGCGTGAGATACGTGACAGGACGTGAGTGACGAATCACCGGTGGTGCAAAGTGATACGGGGCAAAGCGGACGTATGCCTGCGATCCGGCCGGGGTGGGCAGGTGTCCCAGTCGCGATGATCAGGAGCGGAATGAGGGCTTCAGGTCGTGAATGTCCGATTCCACCGACCGGTGGGTCGGTTCGGATTGGTCGATTTGTCCCTCAAGTCGTGAGCAAACTCACACGGTGATCACGGCCTTCGCGTGCCGTCGGCCGGGAATTGCATGTTTAGCCTGACGCTTTACAGGGATGGCAAAACCGACAACCCGCGCCCGCCCCGGGGTCCTTGACCCCCTCCAGGGCGCCCGCGACAAGGACAGGGTCAAGTAAACAGTGAAGACGACGACGATGTTCCACAAGATCGCCAACCCGCGGCGCACCACGCTGGCACACCTCGACGACGCCGGGGAACTCCAGACGCCGGTCCAGCAGGAGCACCCCGTCGAACTGCCGACTCAGACCGCCAACCCCAAGCGCACCGTCCTCATGGAACTCCCGGCCGCGGCGGGTGCCGCGCAGTAGCACCGGTCCATACGCGCGCCGGCCGCGAAACGCTCAACGCCGCCGCACCCGCCCGACGCGCACGCACGAGGGGCGCCCCACGGTCTTCGCGGGGCGCCCCTCGTACGTCCGTGCCGACCCCCTGGTGATGCGCGGGGCGGGGACCGGCTTCCGCGTTAGCCTGGAGCGTCAGACTCCAGCCGCTCAAGTCAAGGGGACCAGCATCCCGTGCGCATCGCCAGATTCTCCATCGACGGGAACGTCGCCTTCGGCGCGGTCGAGGGCGACCGGCAGGACGAGCTCGTCCTCGACATCATCAAGGGCATCCCGTTCGCGGACTTCGAGCTCTCCGGCACCAAGGTCCCGGTGAGCAAGGTCAGGCTGCTGCCCCCGGTGCTCCCCAACAAGGTCGTGGCCTTCGGCCGCAACTACGCCGAACACGCCAGGGAACTCGGCAACGAGGTGCCCGACGCCCCGTTCGCCTTCTTCAAGCCGTCCACCTCCGTCATCGGCCCCGGCGACGAGATCCAGTACCCCTCCTTCTCCCAGGAGGTGCACCACGAGGCCGAGCTCGCCGTGGTGATCGGCCGCATGTGCCGCGAGGTCCCGCGCGAGCGCGTCAAGGACGTGATCTTCGGCTACACCTGCGCGAACGACATCACCGCGCGCGACGTCCAGAAGCGCGAGAAGCAGTGGGCGCGGGCCAAGGGCTTCGACACCTCCTGCCCGCTCGGCCCCTGGGTGGAGACGGACCTGGACCTCACCGCCGCGAGCGACCTCACCGTCCAGCTCACGGTCAACGGCGCCCAGCGCCAGCTCGGCCGCACCAGCGAGATGATCCACTCCATCGAGGACCTGGTCGTCAACATCTCCGAGGCCATGACGCTGCTGCCCGGCGACGTCATCCTCACGGGCACCCCGGCTGGGGTCGGCCCCCTCAACGTCGGCGACGAAGTCGCCGTCACCATCGAAGGCATCGGCACTCTCACCAACAAGGTTGTCAAGCGTGGCTAGCGCACCCGGCTCCCCAGTACGCGTCCGTTTCTGCCCGTCCCCGACCGGTAACCCCCACGTGGGCCTGGTCCGCACCGCCCTGTTCAACTGGGCGTTCGCCAAGCACCACCAGGGCACCCTGGTCTTCCGCATCGAGGACACCGACGCGGCCCGCGACTCGGAGGAGTCGTACGAGCAGCTGCTCGACGCGATGCGCTGGCTCGGCTTCGACTGGGACGAGGGCCCCGAGGTCGGCGGCCCGCACGCGCCGTACCGCCAGTCGCAGCGCATGGACCTCTACCGGGACGTCGCGCGCAAGCTCCTCGACGCCGGCCACGCCTACCACTGCTACTGCTCCCAGGAGGAGCTGGACGTCCGCCGCGAGGCCGCCCGCGCCGCCGGCCGGCCCTCCGGCTACGACGGCCACTGCCGCGACCTGAGCGAGGCGCAGGTCGAGGAGTACAAGGCCCAGGGCCGTGAGCCGATCGTCCGCTTCCGCATGCCGGACGAGACGATCACCTTCACCGACCTGGTCCGCGGCGAGCTGACCTTCACCCCGGAGAACGTCCCGGACTACGGCATCGTCCGCGCCAACGGCGCCCCGCTGTACACGCTGGTCAACCCGGTCGACGACGCCCTGATGGAGATCACCCACGTCCTGCGCGGCGAGGACCTGCTCTCCTCCACCCCGCGCCAGATCGCCCTGTACAAGGCGCTGATCGAGCTGGGCCTGGCCAAGGAGATCCCGGCCTTCGGCCACCTGCCGTACGTGATGGGCGAGGGCAACAAGAAGCTCTCCAAGCGCGACCCGCAGTCCTCGCTCAACCTCTACCGCGAGCGCGGCTTCCTGCCCGAGGGCCTGCTCAACTACCTCTCCCTGCTCGGCTGGTCCCTCTCCGCCGACCAGGACGTCTTCTCGGTCGAGGAGATGGTCGCGGCCTTCGACGTCACCGACGTGCAGCCCAACCCGGCCCGCTTCGACCTGAAGAAGTGCGAGGCGATCAACGCCGACCACATCCGGATGCTCGACGCGAAGGACTTCGCCGAGCGCTGCGCGCCCTGGCTGAGGGCCCCCTTCGCGCCCTGGGCGCCGGAGGACTTCGACGAGGCCAAGTGGCAGGCCGTCGCCCCGCACGCGCAGACCCGCCTGAAGGTCCTCTCCGAGATCACCGACAACGTCGACTTCCTGTTCCTGCCGGAGCCGGTCTTCGACGAGGCGTCCTGGAACAAGGCGATGAAGGAGGGCTCCGACGCCCTGCTGCGCACCGCCCGCGAGAACCTGGACGCCGCGGACTGGACGTCCGCCGAGGCGCTGAAGGAGGCCGTCCTGGCCGCCGGCGAGGCCCACGGCCTCAAGCTCGGCAAGGCGCAGGCCCCGGTGCGCGTCGCCGTCACCGGCCGCACCGTCGGCCTGCCGCTCTTCGAGTCCCTGGAGGTCCTGGGCAAGGAGAAGACGCTGGCCAGGATCGACGCGGCCCTGGCGAAGCTCGCCGGCTGAACCGCCGGCCTTTCGAGGGGCGGTGCCCGGAAACATCGTTCCGGCACCGCCCCTTCACCGTTTCCGGGTACGGTCGGGGCATGGCGATCCGAGCCGTCGTATGGGACGTGGACGACACGCTGTTCGACTACACCACCGCCGACCGCGAGGGCATGCGGGCCCATCTGCTGGCCGAGGGCCTGCTCGCCCGGCACTCCTCCGTGGAGGAGGCGCTGGCGCGCTGGCGGGAGATCACCGATCTGCAGTGGGCGCGGTTCGCCGCGGGCGAGGTGGACTTCGAGACCCAGCGGCGCGACCGCACCCGGGTCTTCCTGGACCGCGAACTGACCGACGCCGAGGCCGACGACTGGTTCCGGCGGTACGTCACGCACTACGAGTCCGCCTGGAGCCTCTTCCCGGACGTGCTGCCCGTCCTCGACGCCCTCGCCACCAGCCACCGCCACGCGGTGCTCTCCAACTCCAGCCTCCACGTCCAGGACCGCAAGCTGCGCGTCCTCGGCGTGCACGACCGCTTCGAGGCCATCCTGTGCGCCGCCGAACTGGGCGTCTCCAAGCCCGAGCCGCGCGCCTTCCTCGCCGCCTGCGAAGCCCTGGCGCTGCCGCCGGACCAGGTGGCGTACGTCGGCGACCACCCGGAGATCGACGGCCGGGGCGCCGCGGAGGCCGGGCTGCTGTCGGTGTGGATCGACCGCGGCGGTGCGTACGCGGCCGTCGAGCCGCCCGTGGGGCCGCGCCGCATCGCCTCCCTCGCCGAACTCCCCTCGCTGCTGCGCGCCGATACTCGTTTTGGAGCCCCGTCCACCTTCGGGTAATGTTCTTCCTGCGCCGCGGGGAGCGGGCCGGAAGGCCGGAACCCCGAAGCGCAGAACTAGAACAAGAACCCCTCAGGGGCTTGCGTTCCAGTGGCCTATGGTGTAATTGGCAGCACGACTGATTCTGGTTCAGTTAGTCTTGGTTCGAGTCCAGGTAGGCCAGCTCGCAGAGCTCATCTGCAACCGCGGATCTCATCCGCAAAGCCCCCGTTGTGTAGCGGCCTAGCACGCTGCCCTCTCAAGGCAGTAGCGCCGGTTCGAATCCGGTCGGGGGTACAGATCCTTCCCGCGAGGGCAGCAGGGTAGCTCCCACTGTTCTCGATGCAGGATCGCTAGGGCCCCCGTTGTGTAGCGGCCTAGCACGCCGCCCTCTCAAGGCGGTAGCGCCGGGTCGAATCCGGTCGGGGGTACAGATCCTTCCCGCGAGGGCAGCAGGGTAGCTCCCACGGTTCTCGATGCAGGATCGCTGGGGCCCCCGTTGTGTGGCGGCCTAGCACGCCGCCCTCCCAAGGCGGTAGCGCCGGTTCGAATCCGGTCGGGGGTACTGACTGGTCTAAACCATCATTGGTCTATGGTGTAATTGGCAGCACGACTGATTCTGGTTCAGTTAGTCTTGGTTCGAGTCCAGGTAGACCAGCAGGATCTGCGGAAACGCATGATCCACGCCCCCGTTGTGTAGCGGCCTAGCACGCCGCCCTCTCAAGGCGGTAGCGCCGGTTCGAATCCGGTCGGGGGTACACGGTGAAAGCCCTCCACTTCGGTGGAGGGCTTTCGGCGTTCCGTGGCCGGTCCGTGACACGACGCGTCCGGGGTGCGTCCGGGGCGCCGAGGGCGGGCCTGCCGCGGCGTTGAGGCGGGCCCGATCCCACGGGACGTACGGCAGAGGTGATCAGGAGCGGCGCAGCGCCTCGGAGAGACGTGCCGCGGCGTCGATGACGGCCTGGGCGTGCATGCGGCCCGGGTGGCGGGTCAGACGCTCGATCGGGCCGGAGACCGACACGGCGGCCACCACCCGGTTCGAGGGACCGCGCACCGGCGCCGAGACGGACGCCACGCCCGGCTCGCGCTCGCCGATCGACTGGGCCCAGCCGCGACGCCGTACGCCCGACAGGGCCGTCGCCGTGAAACGGGCGCCCTGCAGGCCCCGGTGCAGCCGCTCCGGCTCCTCCCAGGCCATCAGGATCTGCGCCGAGGAGCCCGCCTTCATCGTCAGCGTGGAGCCCACCGGCACCGTGTCCCTCAGGCCCGACAGACGCTCCGCCGCGGCGACACAGATCCGCATGTCGCCCTGCCGGCGGTAGAGCTGCGCGCTCTCCCCGGTGACGTCCCGGAGGTGGGTGAGCACCGGGCCCGCCGTGGCGAGCAGACGGTCCTCGCCCGCCGCCGCGGCCAGCTCCGCCAGCCGCGGGCCGAGAATGAAACGGCCCTGCATGTCACGCGCCACCATGCGGTGGTGCTCCAGCGCCACGGCCAGGCGGTGGGCCGTGGGTCGTGCCAGTCCGGTCGCCCCGACCAAGCCCGCGAGGGTGGCCGGACCGGACTCCAGAGCGCTCAGGACGAGGGCCGCCTTGTCCAGAACGCCGACGCCGCTACTGTTGTCCATGCAACGATACTTGCGTCTCACTCTGTGAAACGCAAGTTCAATTTTCCGTGGAACCCGCCACTCTGGAAGCACGGAAGCAATGAGGCCCGTGGACCACCGGGCCCGGCGGCGGAACGCCCGGGATCAAGGGGTGCGGGCGCCGTCCTCACAGATCTCTAGTTGGGCCGGAGCCGTTTCGTACCGGCCGAAGGGAAAGCGATGGGTAGGACACTCGCGGAGAAGGTCTGGGACGACCACGTCGTCCGGCGCGCCGAGGGCGAGCCCGACCTCCTCTTCATCGATCTGCACCTGCTGCACGAGGTGACCAGCCCGCAGGCCTTCGACGGCCTCCGCAAGAGCGGCCGCACCGTGCGCCGCCTCGACCTCACCATCGCGACCGAGGACCACAACACCCCCCCCCTCGACATCGACAAGCCCATCGCCGACCCGGTCTCCCGGGTCCAGCTGGAGACGCTGCGCAAGAACTGCGCCGAGTTCGGCGTCCGGCTGCACCCGCTGGGCGACGTCGAGCAGGGCGTCGTGCACGTCGTCGGCCCGCAGCTGGGCCTCACCCAGCCCGGCATGACGGTGGTCTGCGGCGACTCCCACACCTCCACGCACGGCGCCTTCGGCGGCCTGGCCTTCGGCATCGGCACCTCCCAGGTCGAGCACGTGCTGGCCACGCAGACGCTGCCCATGGCCCGCCCGAAGACCATGGCGATCACCGTCGACGGCGAACTGCCCGAGGGTGTCACGGCCAAGGACCTGATCCTGGCGATCATCGCGAGGATCGGCACCGGCGGCGGCCAGGGCTACGTCCTGGAGTACCGCGGCTCCGCCATCGAGAAGCTCTCGATGGAGGCCCGGATGACCATCTGCAACATGTCGATCGAGGCCGGCGCCCGCGCGGGCATGATCGCCCCCGACGAGACCACCTTCGCCTACCTCAAGGGCCGGCCGCACGCCCCGCAGGGCGAGGACTGGGACGCGGCCGTCGCCTACTGGAAGACGCTCAGGACCGACGACGACGCCCAGTTCGACGCCGAGGTCGTCATCGACGCCGCCGAACTGTCGCCGTTCGTCACCTGGGGCACCAACCCCGGCCAGGGCGCTCCGCTTTCGGCGTCCGTCCCCGACCCCGCTTCGTACGAAGACGCCTCGGAGCGGCTCGCCGCCGAAAAGGCCCTGGAATACATGGGGTTGGAGGCCGGACAGGCGCTGCGCTCCATCGACGTCGACACCGTCTTCGTAGGTTCCTGCACCAACGGCCGCATCGAGGACCTGCGCGCCGCCGCGGACGTCATCAAGGGCCGCAAAGTCGCCGACGGCGTACGGATGCTGGTCGTCCCGGGCTCGGCGCGGGTGGGCTTGCAGGCCGTCTCCGAGGGCCTGGACGTGGTCTTCAAGGAGGCGGGTGCCGAGTGGCGGCACGCCGGCTGCTCGATGTGCCTGGGCATGAACCCCGACCAGCTCGCCCCCGGTGAGCGCTCCGCCTCCACCTCCAACCGCAACTTCGAGGGCCGACAGGGCAAGGGCGGCCGCACCCACCTGGTGTCCCCGCAGGTCGCCGCCGCCACCGCGGTCCTCGGACACCTCGCCTCCCCGGCCGACCTCGCCGACGCCGACGCCCGTACGCCCGCTGGAGTCTGATCAGTCATGGAAGCATTCACCACCCACACCGGCCGGGCCGTCCCGCTGCGCCGCAGCAACGTCGACACCGACCAGATCATCCCCGCCCACTGGCTCAAGAAGGTCACGCGGGACGGGTTCGAGGACGGGCTGTTCGAGGCCTGGCGCAAGGACCCGGAGTTCGTGCTCAACCGCCCCGAGCGCGAGGGCGCCACGGTGCTGGTCGCCGGCCCCGACTTCGGCACCGGCTCCTCCCGCGAGCACGCCGTCTGGGCGCTGCAGAACTACGGCTTCAAGGCCGTCATCTCCTCGCGCTTCGCGGACATCTTCCGCGGCAACTCGCTCAAGAACGGCCTGCTCACGGTGGTTCTGGAGCAGAAGATCGTGGATGCGCTGTGGGAGCTCACGGAGAAGGACGCGACTGCCGAGGTCACTGTGGACCTCGAGGCGCGTGAGGTGCGGGCCGCGGGCATCACCGCCTCCTTCGAGCTGGACGAGAACTCCCGCTGGCGGCTGCTGAACGGCCTCGACGACATCTCCATCACGCTGCAGAACGAGGCGGACATCGCCGCGTACGAGGCGAAGCGCCCGTCGTTCAAGCCGAGGACGCTCACGGCCTGACCCGGCCGCGGCCGAAGTCCACCCGCGAGGTCGACTTTCGGCCACCGCACACTCCTCCCGTACCCCCGATCGGCCCGATCGGGGGTACGGCCGTTTCTGCACCCGTTCGGCCCCGCGCGCCCTCTTGAGTGCCATCAACTGGCCACGTTATGAAGGTGGTTGCCGGGGTACACGTGTCACGTACTCGTGCTCCTCGGCGGTGCACGGACGGCCGTCCGAGGCGGCAGTTGCCCCCTGGGCAGGCGACAACTCGCCCCAGATGGCACAATCTGTGCATGGAACACGACGGCCAACTCGAGCTCTATGCGGCAGTCGCGGTCCAGCTGAAACAAGCGCATGCAAAGGTGCGCGCACTGCAAGTCCCGGAGGGCGTACGGATGGCGCTGACCCGGAAGCTGCTGGTCATTACGGCCGCGGCCAAGCACGATCTCGCCGACGCGGCAAGGCGTCTGGAGCGGTTCACCGCGGACCTCGACGAGGGTCGATTCCCCGAAGAGGAACGCTGAACCAGTCGGGCAGTCGAGTCCGTTGCGGCACAAGGGTGATTAGCCCGTTTCGTGTTTGATTTGCGGTATATATCTGCCTAACGTGCGAAAAAGCTTGAACACTTTCGTTCTGGCGATGTCTCCGAAGGGGAAGACGTGAACAAGGCGCAGCTCGTAGAAGCGATTGCCGACAAGGTGGGCGGCCGCCAGCAGGCGGCCGAGGCCGTCGACCACGTACTGGACGCCATCGTCCGCGCGGTCGTCGCGGGTGAGCGGGTCTCGGTCACCGGCTTCGGTTCGTTCGAGAAGGTCGACCGCCCGGCCCGCTACGCCCGCAACCCCCAGACGGGCGAGCGGGTTCGGGTCAAGAAGACCTCCGTTCCGCGCTTCCGCGCGGGCCAGGGCTTCAAGGACCTGGTCAGCGGCTCGAAGAAGCTGCCGCGCGGCGGTGAGGTCTCGGTCAAGAAGGCGCCCAAGGGCAGCCTGACCGGCGGCGCTTCGGCGACGGTGAAGAAGGCCGCCGCGAAGAAGACGACGGCGAAGAAGGCCGCCACCGCGAAGAAGACGACCGCCAAGAAGGCCACTCCGGCGAAGAAGGCCACCACCAAGACCACGGCGGCCAAGAAGACCACGGCCAAGAAGGCGCCCGCGAAGACCACGGCGACGAAGACCACCGCCGCGAAGAAGACGACCGCCAAGAAGGCCCCGGCGAAGAAGGCGACGGCCAAGAAGGCGCCCGCGAAGAAGTCGACCGCACGCAAGACCACCGCCAAGAAGACCACCGCCCGCAAGAAGTAGCCCACGGGCAAGCGGTTCTCACGCGCCGGGCCGGACTCCGATCGGAGTCCGGCCCGCGGTGTGTGCGGGGCCGGCGCCCACCGGTCGCGGGTCAGAACGTCTGCAGCGTCACCAGGGTGATCCGCCGGGCCTCGCCCTCTCCCTCGGTCTCGATGCGCACCCGCTGGCCGGGACGCAGCAGCAGCAGACCACCCGCGTCGAACGCCGGCGCGTCGAAGGGCACCGGGGTGCCGTCGTCCAGGAGCACCTGGCCGCTGCGGCTGTCGGGGTCGTACGTGTACGCGGTGGCCTGCATGTCGGCAGCCTACTGCTCGATCGTGAGGAGCCGCGCGGCGACCGCGGCCGTGTGGGGGCCCACCCCGAGCGCGAGCGCCGCCCGCAGGTCCTCGCCGGTGTCCACGTCCCGGCGTACGGAATCCACCGGGTCCGGGTGCAGTTCCACGGCGCCGGAGGCCAGGTGCCCGGCCCGGGAGCCGGGGCCGAAGCGGGGGCGCAGGCCCTGTCCTCGGTGCGCGGCCAGCAATGTCGTGCCGAGCGCGGCCGCGTCCGCGAGGAAGGAACGCGGGAATTGCGCCGCCGCGTCGAGGACACGGGCCAGTTCGCGCGGGCGAAGCGCCGGCAGATCGGCGTTGAGGGCGGCCACGCCCGCCGGGGCCGGGGACGAGGCGTGTGCCGCCGCAGCGCCGTGCGCGAGAGCCGCGTTCAGGCCGGCACGCGGCGCGTCGGGGACGACACCGGCGCCCAGCGCGGCCAGTTCGCGGGCGGCGAGGGCGTCGTTCGTGATCACCACCACATCCCGGACCGCCGGGCACCGCAGCGCGGCCGCCACCGTGTCCTGGGCGAACGCGAGCGCGAGACCCGGGCGCAGGCCGTCGTCCGCGGTGTCCGAGAGCCTGCTCTTGGCCTGGGCCAGCGGCTTCAGGGGCACCACCAAGGTCCACTGCACGAGTGTTACGTCCCTCTCTTGTCGCGGCCATTGTCACCCGGCGCACCGGGTGACGAGGGGGCCGGGGCGTACGGTGTTCTCGACAGACCGGCGGCCCGGGGCGACACTTGTGCGGCCCGCCTGGCCTCCGGGTCCAGGCCCTGGGCCTGTCATTCGGAAGAGGAAGGTGTACTCGTGCCGCGCCGCAGAATCGGCTTCTGGTACCGCTTCGCCGCGGTGATCTGCAAACCGCCGCTGGTGGTTCTCCTCAAGCGGGACTGGCGCGGAATGGAGAACATTCCGGCCGAGGGTGGATTTATCACCGCGGTGAACCACAATTCGCACATCGATCCCTTCGCCTACGCGCACTTTCAGTACAACACCGGACGCGTTCCGCGATTCCTGGCGAAGAGCGGGCTTTTCAACAAGGGCTTCATCGGCGCCGCGATGCGCGGCACCGGGCAGATCCCCGTCTACCGCGAGAGCACGGACGCACTCAGCGCCTTCCGCGCCGCGATCGACGCCGTGGAGCGCGGCGAATGCGTCGCCTTCTACCCCGAGGGCACCCTCACCCGCGACCCCGACGGCTGGCCCATGACCGGCAAGACCGGCGCCGCCCGCGTCGCCCTGCAGACCAGGTGCCCCGTGATCCCGGTCGCCCAGTGGGGCGCCAACGAGCTGCTGCCGCCGTACGCCAAGAAGCCCAGCCTGCTGCCGCGCAAGACCCACCACGTGCTGGCCGGCCCGCCGGTGGACCTGGACCGCTTCTACGACCGGGAGATGACCCCGGAGCTGCTCAAGGAGGCGACCGAGACGATCATGGCGGCCGTCACCCGCCAGCTGGAGCTGATCCGCGGCGAGAAGGCCCCGGAGACGCCGTACGACCCGCGTCAGGAGCGGATCGAGCAGCGGCGCAGGACGCACGCGCAGCGGCGGCAGGACCGATCGCGGCAGGAACGGGCGCGGGGCGGCAGGCCCACCGCGCGGGAAGAGGGGCTGGGTACGTGAGCAAGCCGGTCAAGGCGGCGGTCTTCGGCACCGGATCGTGGGGCACGGCCTTCGGCATGGTGCTCGCCGACGCGGGCTGTGACGTCGTGCTGTGGGGACGGCGCCCCGAAGTCGCCGAAGCGGTCAACTCCACCCGCACCAACCCCGGCTACCTGCCCGGTGTCGTCCTGCCGAAGAACCTGCGGGCCACCGCGGACGCCGCCGAGGCCGCCCGGGACGCCGACTTCACCGTCCTCGCCGTCCCCTCGCAGACGTTGCGCGGCAACCTCGCCGACTGGGCGCCGCTGCTCGCGCCCGGCACGGTCCTGGTGTCGCTGATGAAGGGCGTCGAACTCGGCTCGGCCATGCGGATGAGCGAGGTCGTCGAGGACGTCGCCAAGGTCGGCCCCGACCGCATCGCGGTGGTCACCGGGCCCAACCTGGCCCGTGAGATCGCCGCGCGCATGCCCGCCGCCGCCGTGGTGGCCTGCACCGACGAGTCCGTCGCCCAGCGGCTCCAGGCCGCCTGCCACACGCCGTACTTCCGCCCGTACACCAACACCGACGTCGTCGGCTGCGAACTGGGCGGCGCCGTGAAGAACGTCATCGGTCTGGCCGTCGGCATCGCGGACGGCATGGGCCTCGGCGACAACGCCAAGGGTTCGCTCATCACCCGCGGCCTCGCCGAGACCACCCGGCTCGGCGTCGCTCTCGGCGCGGACCCGCTGACCTTCTCCGGCCTCGCGGGACTGGGCGACCTGGTGGCCACCTGCTCCTCGCCGCTGTCGCGCAACCACACCTTCGGCACCAACCTCGGCAAGGGCATGACCCTGGAGGAGACCATCGCGGTCACCGAGCAGACCGCCGAGGGCGTCAAGTCCTGTGAGTCGGTGCTGGATCTGGCCCGGCGGCACGGCGTCGACATGCCGATCACCGAGACGGTCGTCGCCATCGTGCACGAGGGCAAGTCCCCGGTGGTGGCGGTGAAGGAGCTGATGTCGCGCAGCGCGAAGCCGGAACGACGCTGAGCGACGGCCCCCTCCATACGGCCCACGCGTGGCGTTGCGGGCGCTGTCTCCGGGCCCTACCAACGGGTACTCTCATCGCGATATGAGCACCGAGAACCTCCCCCAGAGCCCCGAGCAGCCCCCGCGCAAACCGCGTGTGGCCGTCGTGTTCGGCGGGCGCAGCTCCGAACACGGGATCTCCGTGGTCACCGCCGGCGCCGTCCTCAAGGCCATCGACCGGACCGCGTACGACGTCCTGCCGATCGGCATCACCCAGGACGGCCGCTGGGCGCTCACCGCCGACGAACCGGAACGCATGGCGATCAGCGACCGCCGTACGCCCAGCGTCGAGCAGCTCGCCGAGTCGGCCGAGGGCGGCGTGGTGCTCCCCGTCGACCCCGCCAACCGTGAAGTCGTCTACAGCGAGCCGGGTTCGGTGCCCAAGGCGCTGGGCGAGGTCGACGTGGTCTTCCCGGTGCTGCACGGCCCCTACGGCGAGGACGGCACCCTCCAGGGGCTCCTGGAGCTGTCCGGCGTCCCGTACGTGGGCTCGGGTGTGCTCGCCTCGGCCGTCGGCCAGGACAAGGAGTACATGAAGCGGGTGTTCACCTCCTTCGGGCTCAAGGTCGGCCCGTACGTGGTGATCCGGCCGCGCGAGTGGGAGCGGGACGAGTCCGCGGCCCGCAAGAGGATCGTCGACTTCGCCGGCGAGCACGGCTGGCCGCTGTTCGTGAAGCCCGCGCGGGCCGGCTCGTCGATCGGCATCACCAAGGTCGACGACCTCTCCGGCCTGGACGAGGCGATCGCCGAGGCCCGCCGCCACGATCCGAAGATCCTGGTGGAGGCGGCGCTGCGGGGCCGCGAGATCGAGTGCGGCGTGCTGGAGTTCGAGGACGGCCCGCGCGCGTCGCTGCCGGCCGAGATCCCGCCCCCGGACACGCACGCGTACTACGACTTCGAGGCGAAGTACATCGACTCCACGCCCGGCATCGTGCCCGCGCCGCTGACCGAGGAGCAGACGGCCGAGGTGCGCCGGCTCGCGGTCGAGGCGTTCGACGCGGCGTCCTGCGAGGGGCTGGTCCGGGCGGACTTCTTCCTCACCGAGGACGGCGAGTTCGTGATCAACGAGATCAACACCATGCCCGGCTTCACGCCCATCTCGATGTACCCGCAGATGTGGCAGGCCACCGGGGTGAGCTACCCGGAGCTGGTGGACCTGCTGGTGCAGGCGGCGCTGCGGCGCTCCACCGGGCTGCGCTGAGCCGCGCAGACACGTCTCAGAAGGCGATCCCCTCGGGGATCGCCTTCTTCACGGCCGGGGCGAGGTCGATCAGCACACCGGTGCTGTCCCGTCCGTCGCTCACCCGGACCTCCACGTACGCCTCGCGGTTGGCGGTGGTGAAGCGGTACGTGTCGCCGCCCTGCTTCTCCATCAGCCAGTCGACGCCGTTGACGCCGCCGGGCACCGCGTCGGCGTCGTTGCCGTTGGCCACCTTGGGGTCGGCCATCTTGGGCGGTCGCTCCACGCCGCACCGCAGTATGATCGCCACGCCGCCCCAGCCCGCGGTCAGTTCGGACGCGGGTTCGGGATCGTCGCGACTCTCACCGTCCACCGTCGCCGGCAGGGCCTTGTCCAGGTTCTGACACAGCTTGGTGACCTTCGCGTCCGGGCTCGGAACCGCCGCGGACGCGCTGTCGTCTGCTGAGGAGCAGCCCACGGCGGTGATCAGCACCGCGAGTGCGGACGAAACGGCGTGCCGGTGACGCAAGGAGTTCACCGGCACAGGGTAGACGGGGGCTACAGATGGACGACCGGGCAGGTCAGGGTACGGGTGATGCCGTCCACTTGCTGGACCTTGGCGACCACCATCCGGCCCAGGTCGTCGACGGTGTCGGCCTGGGCGCGCACGATCACGTCGTACGGTCCGGTCACGTCCTCGGCCTGGATCACTCCAGGGATCTTGCCGATCAGCTCGGCGACGGTCGACGCTTTGCCGACCTCCGTCTGGATCAGGATGTACGCCTGTACCACGGAACCTCCAGGGCGGCCACGAGGATCATGTGGGGAAAAGGAACGCCACGGTATCGCGTCGCCGCTCGTCGCGGGGAGACCTGCGGGAACCGGGGCCCCCGCGCCGGGGTACAGGCACGAGAGAAGTTGACGGTCATCTCGACCGTAGCGAGGACTCGGACGACTCGCGACCGGGCACGGACAGGTACAGAAGGGGCGAAAGGGTAATGAAGGGCACTGTTGGTGAGCTCGGGGAGTTCGGGCTCATCAGGGAGCTCACCTCCCGTCTCACCACCACCCCGGCGGTGCGGGTCGGCCCCGGCGACGACGCCGCGGTGGTCTCCGCGCCCGACCGCAGGGTGGTGGCCAGCACGGACATCCTGCTGGAAGGCCGGCACTTCCGCCGCGACTGGTCCACGGCCTACGACGTCGGCCGCAAGGCCGCCGCGCAGAACCTCGCCGACATCGCCGCCATGGGCGCCGTGCCGACCGGGCTGCTGCTCGGTCTCGTCGTCCCCGCCGAACTGCCGGTGACCTGGCCCAGCGAGCTGATGGACGGCCTGCGCGACGAGTGCCAGGTGGCGGGCGCCGCCGTGGTCGGCGGTGACGTCGTGCGCGGCGACACGATCATGGTGTCCATCACCGCGCTCGGCGACCTGCGCAACCAGGAGCCCGTCACCCGGGCCGGCGCGCAGCCCGGCGACCTGGTCGCCGTGACCGGCTGGCTGGGCTGGTCGGCGGCCGGGTACGCGGTCCTGTCCCGCGGGTTCCGCTCGCCGCGCGCCTTCGTCGAGGCGCACCGCCGCCCCGAGCCGCCGTACCACGCGGGTCCGGCCGCCGCCGGGCTCGGCGCGACCGCGATGTGCGACGTGAGCGACGGGCTGATCGCCGACCTCGGGCACATCGCCGAGGCCAGCAAGGTGCGCATCGACATCCGCTCCGGGGCGATCGACATCCCCTCGCAGATGAACGACATCGGCCAGGCCGTCGGCGTCGACCCCATGCAGTGGGTGCTGACCGGGGGAGAGGACCACGCGATCGTGGCCACCTTCCCGCCCGATGTGAAGCTGCCCGCCCGCTGGAAGGTCATCGGCGAGGTGCTCAACCCCTCGGCGCTGCCCCAGGTGACGGTCGACGGAGCGGCGTGGACGGCCCAGGGCGGCTGGGACCACTTCGGGGACATCGAGTCATGAGCGGCCGGACCGCCCCGCCCCGGGTGCTCACCGTGGCCGGCTCCGACTCGGGCGGCGGCGCGGGCATCCAGGCCGACCTGAAGACGATGCTGGCGCTCGGGGTGCACGGCATGAGCGTGCTCACCGCGGTCACCGCGCAGAACTCCCTGGGCGTGCAGGGCGCCTGGGAGCTGCCGGTGGAGGCGGTGCGGGCCCAGTACCGCAGCGTCGTCGACGACATCGGCGTGCAGGCGGTGAAGACCGGCATGCTGTCCTCCGCGGAACTGGTGGAGGCGGTGGCCGACTTGATCGCCGGCACGGACGCGCCGGCGGTCGTCGACCCGGTGGGCGTCTCCAAGCACGGGGACCCGCTCCTCGCGGTCTCGGCGCTGGAGACGGTGCGGACCAGGCTGCTGCCGGTGGCGACCGTCGCCACGCCGAACCTGGACGAGGTCGCGCAACTGACGGACATACGGGTCGAATCGGAGCAGGACATGCGCCGGGCGGCCCGTGCGGTGCTGGATTTCGGGCCGCGCTGGGTGGTGATCAAGGGCGGTCATCTCGCGGCGTCGACGGGCGAGGCGGTCGACCTGCTGACGGACGGCACGCAGGAGCACTGGCTGCGCGCCCCGCGCCACGACAACCGGCACACGCACGGCACCGGCTGCACGCTCGCCTCGGCGATCGCGTCGCACCTGGCGCTGGGGCGGCCGGTGCCGGAGGCGGTGACGGCGGCCAAGGAGTACGTCACCGGGGCGATCGCGGCCGGGTTCGCGCTGGGCGCCGGTATCGGGCCGGTGGACCACGGGTGGCGGATCGGCCGCGAGCCGGAGTGAGGCGGGCCGGGTCCCGTCAGGCGGTCGGCCGGGACGGTCCGGCCGGCCGCTGACGGGCCGCGGCGTGACCGCGCGCGTACGTTCCGTGGTCTCGCCGTGGCAGCAAAAAGCCGGTCCACACGAGGTGGACCGGCTGGATGCGGCGAACCGGCTGTGGCCGCGCGCTCAGCGGAAGCGTCAGCGCGAGACCTTGCCGGCCTTGATGCACGAGGTGCAGGCGTTCACGCGCTTCGGCGTCCCGCCGACCACGGTACGCACACGCTGGATGTTCGGGTTCCAGCGACGGGACGTACGGCGGTGCGAGTGCGAGATGTTGTTGCCGAAGCCCGGCCCCTTGCCGCAGACGTCGCAGTTGGCAGCCACGGGTCACTCCAAAGACTTCAGATGCACTTACGGTTGATCCCGGCATGCCGGGATCGAGATCCCGGGACTCGAGGAGCCCTGTTGGAATCTGAGTGGCGTTGCCAGGGGAGAGGCCCGATCGGATCGGGCAACCGGAGCAGCATACAACGGCTGCACCCGTAGAACGAAACTACCATGGCGGCTCGGGGCCCCGCCTCCGGCCCTCTTCCGGTGTGCGGTGCCCCAAGGTCTACGCTGCGTGCCACGTCCAGCAGCTCAGGGAGGCGCAGGTGGCGCAGGTGCCGCAGACATTCTTCGATGCTCTCGCGGTGCGTGCCTGGTGCGGTCTCGCGCTCGACGCGCTGGGTCGCTCCCGTGAGGAGATCGACGCCATCAACGTCTATCCCGTGGCCGACGGCGACACCGGGACCAACCTCTATCTGACCGTCGAGTCGGCCGCCGCCGCGGTCGAGGCGGTGTTCGCGGGACACGAGGCCGGCGGGGACCGCGGTCCGACACTCGCCGACGCGGTCCGGGCGATGGCCCACGGAGCCCTGATCGGGGCCCGCGGCAACAGCGGGACGATCCTGGCGCAGCTGCTGCGCGGCATGGCGCAGGTGCTGGCCGGTGACGCCGGCGATGCCGGTGACCCGGACCCGGCCCACGCCGACGGCACCGGACTGCGGCTCGCGCTGCGGCAGGCGGCCGACTCCGCGCGTCTGGCCGTGGCCCACCCCGTGGAGGGCACGGTCCTCACCGTCGCCTCGGCCGCCGCCGACGCGGCAGGCGGCGCCGAGGGCGACTGCGGCACGGTGGCGCGGGCGGCCTACGAAGGGGCCCGCGCGGCCCTCGCCGAGACCCCGGCCCGGCTGGCCGTGCTGCGCAGCGCGGGAGTGGTGGACGCGGGCGGCAAGGGGCTGGTCGCGGTGCTCGGGGCGCTGGTGGAGACGTTCACGGGACAGGCGCCGCGGGACCTGCCGGCGGCGGGCACGCCGTGGAGCGGCGCCGGGAACGCGGCGGCCGCCGGGCCTGCCGGGCCCGCACCCGGGACGGGTGCCGAGTGCGCCGACGCAGGGGCCGTACCCGGTCCCGGCGGGCCCGCCTTCGAGGTGATCTACCTGCTGGAGGCCGACGACGCGGCCGTCACACGGCTGCGGGAGCGGCTCGACGGGCTCGGCGACTCCCTCGTCGTGGTCGGCGGGGACGGGCTGTGGAACGTCCATGTGCACGTCGACGACGCGGGCGCCGCCGTGGAGGCGGGCGTCGAGGCCGGGCGGCCGTACCGCATCCGGATCACCCACTTCGGCGCCGGGGACGCCCACACCACGGGGGCCGGGAGGGCGGCGGGGGAGCGCGTCCAGCGGGCCGTCGTGGCCGTGGTGCCCGGCGAGGGCCTGGCCGGGCTGTACACCGAGGCCGGCGCGACCACGGTGGTCGCCCGCCCCGGCGAGCCGCCCGCCAGCGGCGAACTCGTCCAGGCGGTACGGCGGGCGCACGCGCGCGAGGTGGTGCTGCTGCCCAACGACGCCGAACTGCGCCACACCGCCGCCGCCGCGGCCGAGCAGGCCCGCGCCGAGGGCATCCGGGTGGCGCTGATCCCCACCCGCTCCGCGGTCCAGGGCATCGCGGCGCTGGCGGTGCACGAGCCGGAGCGCCGCTTCGACGAGGACGTGGTGTCGATGACGTCGGCGGCGGGCGCGACCCGCTACGCCGAGGTCACCGTCGCCGAGCGCCAGTCCTGGACCATGGCGGGCATCTGCCAGGCCGGGGACGTGCTCGGCCTGGTCGACGGGGACGTGGCGGTGATCGGGCAGGACGTCACGGCCACCGCCGAGGCCGTCCTCGACCGGATGCTCGCGGCCGGCGGCGAACTGGTCACCCTGGTCCTCGGCGACGACGCGCCCGAATCCGTCGCGGACCGCCTCCGGGCCCGGGTCCGCGAGGGCTACCTGGCCGTGGACACGGTGGTCCACCACGGCGGCCGGCAGGGCGCCCTGCTCCTCATCGGCGTGGAGTGACCCGCGGCGGTACGTCCGCCGGCAGCCGGGGCCCGGTGCCTGCGTGTTGTCAGTGCCGTGGTGTGCAATGGATCCCGTGCCCGCACTGGAAGAACCACTGAAGAAAGTGCTCGGCCCCGCCACCGCGAAGGTGATGGCCGAGCACCTCGGCCTGCACACCGTCGGCGACCTGCTGCACCACTATCCGCGCAGATACGAGGAGCGGGGCCAGCTCACCCACCTCGCCGACCTCCCCATGGACGAGCACGTCACCGTGGTCGCCCAGGTCGCCGACGCCCGGCTGCACACCTTCGCCTCCGCCAAGGCGCCGCGCGGCAAGGGACAGCGCCTGGAGGTGACCATCACCGACGGCAGCGGCCGGCTCCAACTGGTCTTCTTCGGCGCCGGTGTCCACAAGCCCCACAAGGAACTCCTGCCGGGCACCCGCGCGATGTTCGCCGGCAAGGTCTCCGTCTTCAACCGCCGCCTCCAACTGGCCCACCCCGCCTACGAGCTGCTGCGCGGAGACGGCGACGGCACGGACGAGACGGTCGAGACCTGGGCCGGCGCCCTCATCCCGATCTACCCCGCCACGGCCAAGCTGGAGTCCTGGAAGATCGGCAAGGCGCTCCAGACGGTCCTGCCCAGCGCACAGGAGGCCCTCGACCCGCTCCCGGAGTCCCTGCGCGACGGCCGTCGGCTGGTCTCCCTCCCCGAGGCACTGCTGAAGATCCACCGCCCGCACACCAAGGCGGACATCGAGGACGCCCGCGCCCGCCTCAAGTGGGACGAGGCGTTCGTCCTCCAGGTCGCCCTCGCACGCCGCCGCCACGCCGACGCCCAGCTCCCCGCCGTCGCCCGCCGCCCCAGGCCGGACGGCCTGCTCACCGCGTTCGACGACCGCCTCCCGTTCACCCTCACCGAGGGCCAGCGCAAGGTCTCGCGGGAGATCTTCGACGACCTCGCGACCGAACACCCGATGCACCGGCTCCTCCAGGGCGAGGTCGGCAGCGGCAAGACCCTGGTCGCGCTGCGCGCCATGCTCGCCGTCGTCGACGCCGGCGGCCAGGCGGCGATGCTCGCGCCCACCGAGGTGCTCGCCCAGCAGCACCACCGGTCGGTCACCGAGATGATGGGCGAGCTGGCCGAAGGGGGCATGCTCGGCGGAGCGGACGACGCCACCAAGGTGGTGCTGCTCACCGGGTCCATGGGAGCGGCGGCGCGCCGCCACGCCCTGCTCGACCTGGCCACCGGCGAGGCCGGCATCGTCATCGGCACGCACGCGCTGATCGAGGACAAGGTCCAGTTCCACGACCTGGGCCTGGTCGTGGTCGACGAACAGCACCGGTTCGGCGTGGAGCAGCGCGACGCCCTGCGCGGCAAGGGCAAGCAGCCACCGCACCTGCTGGTCATGACCGCGACGCCCATCCCGCGCACGGTCGCCATGACCGTCTTCGGCGACCTGGAGACCTCCGTCCTCGACCAGCTCCCGGCCGGCCGCTCGCCCATCGCCAGCCATGTCGTACCGGCCGCCGACAAGCCCCACTTCCTCGCCCGCGCCTGGGAACGGGTCCGTGAGGAGGTCGCGAACGGCCACCAGGCGTACGTGGTCTGCCCGCGCATCGGCGACGAGGAGGACACCGCGAAGGGGGCGAAGAAGAAGTCGCCCGAGGACGAGGCCGAGAAGCGGCCCCCGCTCGCCGTCCTCGACATCGCCGACCAGCTCGCGAAGGGGCCGCTGAGCGGGCTGCGGGTGGAGGTCCTGCACGGGCGCATGCAGCCCGACGACAAGGACGCCGTCATGCGCCGCTTCGCCGCCGGAGAGGCCGACGTCCTGGTCGCCACGACCGTCATCGAGGTCGGCGTCAACGTGCCCAACGCCACCGCGATGGTGATCATGGACGCCGACCGGTTCGGCGTCTCCCAGCTCCACCAGCTGCGCGGCCGCGTCGGCCGGGGCTCCGCCCCGGGCCTGTGCCTGCTGGTCACCGAGATGCCCGAGGCGAGCGCCGCCCGGCAGCGGCTGAACGCGGTGGCCTCCACCCTCGACGGCTTCGAACTCTCCCGCATCGACCTGGAGCAGCGCCGCGAGGGCGACGTGCTCGGCCAGGCGCAGTCCGGCACCCGGTCCAGCCTGCGCATGCTCGCCGTCATCGAGGACGAGGAGATCATCGCCGAGGCCCGCGAGGAGGCCGCGCGGATCGTCGCCGCCGACCCGGAGCTGACCCGGCTGCCCGCGCTGCGCACGGCCCTGGACGCGCTGCTGGACGAGGAGCGGGAACAGTACCTGGAAAAGGGCTGACAGACTGGAAGGACCATGCACCGAGCACACCGACAAGGACCGAGGACATGACCCGCGTGATCGCCGGCGCGGCCGGCGGACGCCGCCTGGCCGTCCCCCCGGGACAGGGCACCCGCCCCACCTCCGACCGTGCGCGCGAGGGCCTCCTGTCCACCTGGCAGTCCCTGCTCGGCGGCCCGCTGGACGGCGAACGCGTCCTCGACCTGTACGCCGGTTCCGGCGCCGTCGGCCTGGAGGCCCTGTCCCGCGGCGCCGGGCACGTCCTGCTGGTCGAGGCCGACGCCCGCGCCGCCCGCACGGTCCGGGAGAACGTGAAGTCCCTCGGCCTGCCCGGCGCCGAGGTCAGATCCGGCAAAGCGGAACAGATCATCCGTACGGCGCCCCCGGCGGAGCCGTACGACATCGTCTTCCTCGACCCGCCCTACGCCGTCCCGGACGGCGATCTCCGGGAGATCCTGCTCACACTCCGCTCGGAGGGCTGGCTCACCGGGGAAGCCCTCGTCACCGTGGAGCGCAGTACCAGAGGCGGAGAATTCGGCTGGCCGCCCGGATTCGAACCGATCCGGGCCCGCCGCTACGGCGAGGGAACGTTTTGGTACGGTCGCGCCGCCTCTACGTGCGAAGACGCACGATGACCGGACCGGAGAGCGAGGGATCACAAGTGCGCCGCGCCGTATGCCCCGGGTCGTTCGACCCGATCACCAACGGACACCTCGACATCATCGCCCGGGCCTCCCGGCTCTACGACGAGGTCTACGTCGCGGTGATGATCAACCAGTCCAAGAAGGGCCTGTTCGAGATCGAGGAGCGGATCGACCTGATCCGCCGGGTCACCGCCGAGTACGGCAACGTCCGCGTCGAGGCCTTCCACGGCCTGCTCGTCGACTTCTGCAAGCAGCGCGAGATCCCCGCCATCGTCAAGGGCCTGCGCGCCGTCAGCGACTTCGACTACGAGCTGCAGATGGCCCAGATGAACAACGGCCTGTCCGGCGTGGAGACCCTCTTCGTCCCCACCAACCCCACCTACAGCTTCCTGTCCTCCTCGCTCGTCAAGGAGGTCGCGGCCTGGGGCGGCGACGTCTCGCACCTGGTGCCCGCGGAGGTCCTGACGGCCCTCACCGAACGGCTGCGCAAGGACTGACCCGGACCGCGGACGGCGCCCGCGCGCACCCCGCCGGCCGGCGGGGTGCCGGTCGGTGTCCACCGGGCGCCCCGTGGCCGTACAGTCGTCCCGTCCGTCTCCAACACAGCTGTAGAGAGTGGCGAGCACACGGTGGACGTGCAGAAGAAGCTCGACGAGATCGTCGCCGCGGTATCCAGTGCCCGATCGATGCCCATGTCGGCCTCGTGCGTGGTGAACCGCGCCGAACTGCTCGCGCTGCTCGAGGAGGTGCGCGCGGCGCTGCCCGACTCCCTCGCCCAGGCACAGGAGTTGATCGGCGGCCGGGAGCAGATGGTCGAGCAGGCCCGCCAGGAGGCCGAGCGGATCATCGAGAGCGCCCATGCCCAGCGCGGCTCCCTGATCGCCGACACCGAGATCGCCCGCCGCTCCCAGTCCGAGGCCGACCGCATCCTCGCCGAGGCCCGCAAGGAGGCCGAGGAGATCCGCGCCGAGGCGGACGACTACGTCGACTCCAAGCTCGCCAACTTCGAGGTCGTCCTCACCAAGACGCTCGGCTCCGTCGGCCGCGGCCGCGAGAAGCTGCTCGGCACCGGACCCGGCCTCGACGAGCAGGGCTACGAGGACGACGACGCCCCCGAGCGCAGCCACGACCCCGAGACCCTGCGCCGCAGCGCCGACGAGTACGTCGACATCAAGCTCGGCGCCTTCGAGGCGGTCCTCGCCAAGACCCTGGAGGCGGTCGGCCGCGGCCGCCAGAAGCTGCACGGCCGGATCGCCTCCGACGACCTCGGCGCGCTCGCCGACGACCTCACGACCGTCCAGCACTCCAGCGACGCCGACTACCTCGCCGACCTCGCGACGGTCACGGAGCAGTCCGCCCCGGCCAAGCAGCCCGAACCGCAGCAGCAGCCGTACGCGCAGCCCGAGCCCGTCTACCCCCCCGCCCCCGGCTACGCCCCGGCGGCAGGCACCCCCGTCCCGCAGCAGCCGGACCCCTACGCCGGCTACCAGCAGCAGTACGGCGGCGGGCAGGACGCCTACGGGTACCAGCAGGCCGACCCGTACGCCGCCTACCAGGGCTACGACGCACAGCAGGCGCCGTACGACCCGAACCAGGCGCAGGCGCCCGTGCACGACCAGCAGGCGCACCAGGCCCAGCAGGGCTATGCCCTGGACGAGACCAGCCTCTTCGACACCAGCATGATCACGCCGGAGCAGCTGCGCGCCTACGAGCGCGAGCGGGGCCTGTAGGGGCGGATTGGGCCGAGAGCGAAAGGTCCAGTATCCTGGCTCTTCGGTCGCGCGTATGTCCGCGATCCATGCTGCCCGGGTTCACCGCACGGCAGTGTTTTCTCCAGAGCTCGAAAGACCGAAAGCAGGAATGGCCCTGAACGCCCGCCTCGACCACCGCAATCCCCTCGTGTTCGACACGCACGAGCTGGGGCGGCGGCCTGGTGCGCTGCAGCGCCTGACCCGCACGGTCGACGCTCCGCAGGACCTCGGCATCAAGGAGGTCGTCGGAGTGCCGGAAGGCGCCCCGGTGGAGCTCGAACTCCGGCTCGAGTCGGTCATGGAAGGTGTGCTCGTCACCGGCACCGCCCGTGCGCAGGCCGAGGGGGAGTGCGTAAGGTGTCTGGAGCCGCTCGAGCTGGAGCTCGAAGCGGACTTCCAGGAGATGTTCTCGTACCCTGACGCCGACGACCGGGGCCGCGTGATCGCGGAACCGGGCGACGACGCCGAGGACGACGAGGACAGGCTCTTTCTCGAGGACGGCCTGTTCGACCTCGAGCCTGTGCTGCGTGATGCGGTGGTGCTCGCACTGCCGATGCAGCCGGTGTGCCAGGAAGACTGCCCGGGTCTGTGTGCCGAGTGCGGCGCACGGCTCGCGGACGACCCGGACCACCACCACGACGCCGTCGACATCCGTTGGGCGGCATTGCAGGGACTCGCCGGCACCATGAAGGACGGCGAGAAGGACGAGATGAGCGGCGCCGAACCGGGCGTCGACGAGAAGCAGGAGAAGTAGCCGTGGCTGTTCCGAAGCGGAAGATGTCGCGCAGCAACACGCGCCACCGCCGGTCGCAGTGGAAGGCTGCGGTCCCCACCCTGGTTGCGTGCGAGCGCTGCCACGAGCCCAAGCAGCAGCACATCGCGTGCCCGTCTTGCGGCACCTACAACAAGCGCCAGGTCCTCGAGGTCTGAGCGGCTGGTGAGAGGCACTGTGTCCACGCCGAAGAAAAACTCTGCGGACAACCAGGCCTCGTCCCACACGCTTCTGGAAGGGCGGCTCGGCTACCAGGTCGAGTCCGCCCTTCTGGTGCGCGCGCTGACCCACCGTTCCTACGCGTACGAGAACGGCGGTCTGCCGACGAACGAGCGGCTGGAGTTCCTCGGGGACTCCGTGCTCGGCCTCGTCGTCACGGACACGCTGTACCGCACCCACCCCGACCTGCCCGAAGGCCAGCTGGCCAAGTTGCGGGCCGCGGTGGTCAACTCGCGTGCGCTGGCGGAGGTGGGCCGCGGGCTCGAACTGGGTTCCTTCATCCGGCTGGGGCGCGGTGAAGAGGGCACGGGCGGCCGGGACAAGGCATCCATCCTCGCCGACACCCTCGAAGCGGTGATCGGCGCCGTCTACCTCGACCAGGGGCTGGACTCGGCGGCGGAGCTGGTGCACCGCCTGTTCGATCCGCTGATCGAGAAGTCCTCGAATCTGGGCGCCGGCCTGGACTGGAAGACCAGCCTCCAGGAGCTCACCGCGACCGAAGGACTCGGCGTCCCCGAGTACCTGGTCACGGAGACCGGCCCGGATCACGAGAAGACCTTCACTGCTGCCGCCCGCGTCGGAGGCGTCTCGTACGGCACCGGCACCGGCCGCAGCAAGAAGGAGGCGGAGCAGCAGGCCGCCGAGTCCGCCTGGCGCTCCATCAAGGCCGCGGCGGACGAGCGCGCCAAGGCGGCGGCCGAGGCCGAGGAGGTCGTCCGGGCCGCCGAAGCCGAAGCCTCCGGCAGGAACGCCGACGCCCCGTCGGCCTCCGCCTGACGAACAGCGCGACCCGAGCGCCCGCCCCGGCCGGGGCGGGCGCTCGGCGCTGCACCACCGGCCGTTGGAAGAGGAACATGCCCGAGCTGCCCGAGGTCGAGGTCGTACGGCGCGGACTTCAGCGGTGGGTCGCCCACCGGACCGTCGCCGAGGCCGAGGTGCTGCACCCGCGCGCGGTGCGCCGGCACCTCGCCGGCGCCGACGACTTCGCGCTGCGGCTCAAGGGCCACCGCGTCGGCGTGCCGTGCCGTCGCGGCAAGTACCTCTGGCTGCCGCTGGAGGACACCGGCCAGGCGGTGCTGGCCCACCTCGGCATGAGCGGCCAGCTGCTGGTGCAGCCGCACACCGCGCCGGACGAGAAGCACCTGCGCATCCGCGCCCGCTTCGCCGACGACCTCGCCACCGAGCTCCGCTTCGTCGACCAGCGCACCTTCGGCGGCCTGTCGCTGCACGACACCACGCCCGACGGGCTGCCCGACGTCATCGCGCACATCGCCCGGGACCCGCTCGACCCGCTCTTCGACGACGAGGCCTTCCACCGCGCCCTGCGCCGCAAGCGGACCACCATCAAGCGGGCCCTGCTCGACCAGTCGCTGATCAGCGGCGTCGGCAACATCTACGCGGACGAGGCGCTGTGGCGCGCCCGCATCCACTACGAGCGTCCGACCGCGGGCTTCACCCGCCCGCGCACCCTGCTCCTGCTGGGCCACGTCCGGGACGTCATGAACGCCGCCCTGGCGGTGGGCGGCACCAGCTTCGACAGTCTCTACGTCAACGTCAACGGCGAGTCCGGCTACTTCGACCGGTCGCTGGACGCCTACGGCCGCGAGGGCCTGCCCTGCCGCCGCTGCGGCACACCGATGCGCCGACGGGCGTGGATGAACCGCTCCAGCTACTTCTGCCCGAGGTGTCAGCGGGCGCCGCGCGTCGCGTCGTAGCGCTCCCGCGACCGGAGCACGGTCTCCATGCTGCCCTCCACGCAGTGGATGAGGGACAGCAGGCGCTCGGCCACCTCACGGCCCAGCGGGGTCAGTTCGTAGTCCACGCGGGGCGGGTTGGTCGGCTGGGCCTCGCGGTGCACCAGTCCGTCGCGCTCCAGCGCGTGCAGCGTCTGGGACAGCATCTTCTCGCTCACGCCGTCGACCCGGCGGCGCAGCTCGTTGAACCGGAGCGTGCCCTCGTACAGCGCGCCCAGCGTGAGCGCGCCCCAGCGTCCCGTCACATGCTCCAGCGTGCCGCGGGAGGGGCATGCCTTGGCGAACACGTTGAAGGGGAGCTGCTGCTCCTCCGGGGGCCGCTGCGTGGTCGTCATGCCGTCAAGGCTACTCCAGAGCAGCGCTAACCAACAGGTTGCACTAACCAGAAGTTAGTGCTTTCCTTTTTGCAGTGCCGGTGAGCTGCTGCTGTGCGGGCACCCCTGACCCTCCCACGTCCTCAGGAGCATCGACCGTGACCACCCCTGTCGTTTCCATCGCCTTCCACTCCGGCTTCGGGCACACCGCCGTCCTCGCCGAGGCCGTGCGCGCGGGCGCCGCCGACGCCGGAGCCGAGGTACACCTGATCGACGTCGGCACGATCACCGAGGAGCAGTGGGCGGTCCTGGACCGCTCCGACGCCGTCGTCTTCGGCTCCCCGACCTACATGGGCACCGCCTCCGCCGCCTTCCACGCCTTCGCCGAGGCCACGTCCAAGCGCTGGGCCGGCCAGGTGTGGCGGGACAAGCTCGCCGCGGGCTTCACCAACTCGGGCTCCAAGAGCGGCGACAAGCTGCACACCCTGCAGTTCTTCCAGATCCTCGCCGCGCAGCTCGGCATGCACTGGGTCAGCCTCGGCCTGCTGCCGGGCTGGAACAGCAGCACCGCCTCCGAGAACGACCTCAACCGCCTCGGCGTCTTCACCGGCGCCGCCGCCCAGACCGACGTCGACGGGGGCCCGGACGCCGTCCACAAGGCCGACGTCGCCACGGCGGAGCACCTGGGCCGCCGGGTTGCCCGGACCGCCGCGGTCTTCCTGCGGGGAAGGACCGCGCTCGCCGCGTGAGACACGACGACGGCGGGCCGGGAACCACGTTCCCCGCCCGCCGTCCTCGCTGCTGCGACCGTGTACCGCCGGTGCCGCCAGGGCCTGTCGTTTGGATCATGTCGGTTTCGCGGGGCGTGGCACGCACATCTGCTGCGTTGTCGTCGGTTGTCGACGCGCCGCGTCGCCGCCCTCCTCCGCCTTGCAGCTGCACGCACCTCGCCCCGCTCGGGTGGGCTGAGAGGCGCTGCGTCTCCCAGCCGACCTGATCCGAACGACAGACCCTAGTAGCCGAAGTTCTGGGTCCACCAGGGGCCGCCCGGACCCATGTGGACGCCCACGCCCAGCGTCGTGAAGTCGCAGTTCAGTATGTTCGCCTTGTGGCCGGGGCTGTTCATCCAGGCCTCCATCACGGCCTCGGCGTCGGCCTGGCCGCGGGCTATGTTCTCGCCGCCGAGGTTGCTTATGCCCGCCGCCTCCGCCCGGTCCCACGGGGTGTCGCCGTCGGGGTCGGTGTGGTCGAAGAAGCCCCGCGCGGCCATGTCGTCGCTGAACGCCGTGGCCAGGTCCGTCAGCGCGCTGTTCGCGGCGACCGGGCTGCAGCCGACCTTCGCCCGCTCCGCGTTGACCAGCCTGAGCACCTCGGCCCCGGCGGCGGCCTCCGCGGACACCGTCACCGGGGCGCTCGTCTGCTTCTCGGGCGTCGGGGCGGCCTTGCGGGTCGGCGCCTCCTGCGCCTTCTCCCGCGCAGGCGCCGTGGACGTCTTCTTCTCCGGTGTCTTCTCCGGGGTCTTCGTCGGCTTCGCCGACTCGGAGGCCGACGCGGACGGCTTCGGCGACGCCGAGCGCTTCCCGTCCCGGCCGTCCTCGCCGGTGGCGGTGCCGCGGTCCCGGGCCTCCGGGCTGTCGGACGCGCCGCCCAGCCCGCTGGGGAGGTTGTTCGCCCCCTCCTCGGCCTGCACCGTGTCACCGGTGGAGCTGTCGCCGCCGAGCTTGTAGTTCTCCAGGCCCGGCACCGCGCCCGTGGCCACCGCGACCGTGCCGAGGGCCACCGCGGCGGAGACCCCGAGCAGGCCGGTGCGCACCGGCGCGGCCTTCCTCTTGCGGCGCCGGTGACCGGAGGCGCGCTCGCCGGGCGCGCCGCCGCCGTCCTGGAAACCGTCCCCGGCGACGGCGTGGCCGGTCGCGCCGCGGGCGACGTCGTACTCCGCGGTGTGGCCGACGGCCTCGTCCGCGGCGGAGTCCGTGGCGAACAGGTACGCCTCGCTCCGCGCGTACGTCTGGGCGTAGGCCTCGTAGGCCTCCGGGTTCAGATACGGTGCGATGCCCATCGTCGGCGGGCCGTCCGTGCCGTCCGGGCCGTTCAGCGGGTCGGGGCCGCCGTCGAGGGGTCCGTCGTGGTGAGTGACCCCCGTGGCGCGGCCCGTGGCGGCGCGGCCGGCGGCGGAGCGTCGGTGGCGTCCCATGTCCTGGCCTTCCTCGTCCTTGCGGTCGACTCGTCCTCGCGACCAACCGAAACTCGATGATCACGAAACTCACACGAACGAGTGAGTTTCATTGAGATTCTTGGGTCGGGACGGTACCGCATGGCACCAGGGGGACGGAGTGCCCTCAGTGACATTGGCCGGTTAGGTTGCAGCCATGAGCGAGGAAGTGCGACTGGTCGCCTGGGTGCGAGGACACGTCCAAGGTGTGGGTTTCCGCTGGTTCACGCGGGCCAAGGCGCTGGAGATCGGCGGCCTGAGTGGTTTTGCTCTCAATTTGGGCGACGGCCGGGTGCAGGTGGTGGCCGAGGGGGCCCGCGAACGCTGCGAAGGTCTGCTCGACTGGCTCCAGGGCGGCGACACGCCCGGGCGCGTGGACGGAGTGACGGAGATCTGGGACACACCGCGCGGCGGCTACGACGGCTTCGCCGTCCGCTGACCCCCGCCCCGGCGAAGGCTTCCGGGCACCCGGGCGCGCGGTGCGACGGCCCGTTCCCGCGGAAAACGTCCTGGTGATCGGCGCCCACCCCTTGCCCCGGGCGGCGCCGGCCGCCAAGATGATCGTCACGCCCCGAGGACCCGCGAGTGAAGCGGCGCCGCCGTCGTCCGGCCGTGCGCGCCCGGTTGTCCGCCAATACGGGGCGTGATCGTGTTGACCCTCAAACTTTTTGGTGAGACGCTGAAAGCCCCGCGCACCTTAGCTGTTTGGCATGGCTGAACGGCAGCACAACTCCAGGCCTGCCAAGCATCGCGGGTGCGAATCCCTCGACGACCCACACCGCATCGGTCGGTCACTCATTGTGGAGGACCATCCATCATGGCAAAGGCGCTTCTCGGTTACGTCGGCGGCTCCGACCCTCGACTCCTCGCCGAGATGCGACGGCTCCAGCAGCGCGTACAGGACCTGGAATCCGAGCTCGTGCGGATCCAGGCGGAGAACGACGCGCTGACGGCTGCCGCTTCTCACGACAGGATCATGGAGAGCGTTGACGCACACCAGGCGGAGCCTGCGCTCACCTGATCACTGCACCGCTCCACGAACAGCACCGCAGTGATCGGGCCGCCCGTCACAACCGCCAAGCAGTCAGAAGTGCAAGGGACGCCTCCGGCGTCCCTTCTTTCTTTCTCCTCCGCGTCCCGGTCCGTGCCCCGCGCCCCGCCGCCCGGCACTGCCTGTGCCGCACATCCTTTCACCTTCTTCAACGTCTGGTGTGCCCTGCGCGTTCACCCGCGAAACCGTGCGTTCATGGAGTGGGACCAGCCCGGCGGGTAGAGTCCGGCGGCGTGCACCTCAAGGCCCTGACCCTCCGCGGCTTCAAGTCGTTCGCCTCGGCGACCACGCTCCGGTTCGAACCGGGCATCACGTGCGTCGTCGGTCCGAACGGCTCGGGCAAGTCCAACGTCGTGGACGCGCTCAGCTGGGTCATGGGCGAGCAGGGCGCCAAGTCGCTGCGCGGCGGCAAGATGGAGGACGTCATCTTCGCCGGCACCACCGGCCGCCCACCGCTGGGCCGCGCCGAGGTGTCACTGACCATCGACAACTCCGACGGCGCCCTCCCCATCGAGTACGCCGAGGTCACCATCACGCGGATCATGTTCCGCAACGGCGGCAGCGAGTACCAGATCAACGGCGACACCTGCCGCCTGCTCGACATCCAGGAACTGCTCTCCGACTCCGGCATCGGCCGCGAGATGCACGTCATCGTCGGACAGGGCCAGCTCGACTCCGTCCTCCACGCCGACCCGATGGGCCGCCGCGCCTTCATCGAGGAGGCCGCCGGCGTCCTCAAGCACCGCAAGCGCAAGGAGAAGGCGCTGCGCAAGCTGGACGCGATGCAGGCCAACCTCGCCCGGGTGCAGGACCTGACCGACGAGCTGCGGCGGCAGCTCAAGCCCCTGGGCCGGCAGGCCGCGGTCGCGCGCCGGGCCGCCGTCATCCAGGCCGACCTGCGCGACGCCCGGCTGCGCCTCCTCGCCGACGACCTCGTACGGCTGCGTGAGGCGCTCCAGGCCGAGATCGCCGACGAGACCGCCCTCAAGGAGCGCAAGGAGGCGGCCGAGGCCGAGCTGAGGAAGGCCATCCAGCGGGAGGCCCTGCTGGAGGACGAGGTCCGCCGGCTCACCCCGCGACTGCAGAACGCCCAGCAGACCTGGTACGAGCTGTCCCGGCTCGCCGAGCGGGTGCGCGGCACCGTGTCACTGGCCGACGCGCGTGTGAAGAGCGCGACCTCCGCGCCGCCCGAGGAGCGGCGCGGCCGCGACCCCGAGGACATGGAGCGCGAGGCCGCCCGCATCCGCGAACAGGAGGCCGAGCTGGAGGCCGCCCTGGAGGCGGCCGAACGCGCGCTGGAGGACACGGTCGCGCACCGCGCCGAGCTGGAACGCGAACTCGCCGAGGAGGAACGGCGCCTGAAGGACGCCGCACGGGCCATCGCCGACCGGCGCGAAGGCCTGGCCCGGCTCAAGGGGCAGGTCGGCGCGGCCCGTTCGCGGGCCGCCGCCGCACAGGCCGAGATCGAACGCCTGGCCGCCGCCCGCGACGAGGCCCAGGAACGGGCGGTCGCCGCGCAGGAGGAGTACGAGACGCTCAAGGCCGAGGTCGACGGCCTCGACGAGGGTGACGCCGAACTCGCCGCCCGGCACGAGACCGCCAGGCAGCGGCTCGCCGCAGCGGAGGCCGACCTCACCGCCGCCCGCGAGGCCGCCACCGCGGCCGAACGCGGCCGCGCGGCGACACAGGCCCGCCACGACGCCCTCGCGCTGGGCCTGCGCCGCAAGGACGGCACCGGCATACTGCTCGGCGCCCGCGACCGCCTCACCGGAGTCCTCGGCCCGGCCGCCGAACTGCTGACGGTGACACCCGGCCACGAGGTCCCGGTCGCGGCCGCCTTCGGCGCGGCGGCGGACGCCGTCGCGGTCACCAACCCCACCCAGGCGGCCGAGGCGATCCGGCTGCTGCGCAAACAGGACGGAGGCCGGGCCGCGCTGCTCCTGGCGGCCGAGGCGTCCACGCCGGGCACCGAACCCGGTGACCTCGCGGACACCGCGCTGCCCGCCGGGGCGATCCCCGCGGAGCGCCTCGTCCACGGCCCCGCCGAACTGCTGCCCGCGGTACGCCGACTCCTGCACGGCATCGTGGTCGTCGCCACCCTGGACGACGCCGTGGACCTGGTCCACTCCCGTCCCCACCTCACCGCCGTCACCGCCGACGGCGACCTCCTCGGCACCCACTTCGCCCACGGCGGTTCCGCCGGCGCCCCGAGCCTGCTGGAGGTCCAGGCGTCCGTGGCCGAGGCCGCCGCCGAACTCGAGGAACTGGCCGCCCGCTGCGAGGAGCTGGAGCAGGAGCAGCGGGCGGCGGCGGAACGGCGCCAGGAAGCCGCCGCGCTCGTCGAGGAACTGGGGGAGCGGCGCCGGGCCGCCGACCGGGAGAAGTCCTCCGTCGCGCAGCAGCTCGGCCGGCTCGCCGGGCAGGCGCGCGGCGCGGCCGGGGAGGCCGAGCGGGCCGGTGCCGCGGCGGCCCGGGCGCAGGAGGCCCTGGACAAGGCGCTCACCGACGTCGAGGAACTCGCCGAACGGCTGGCGGTCGCGGAGGAGATGCCGTTCGAGGAGGAACCCGACACCTCCGTGCGCGACCGGCTCGCCGCCGACGGTGCCAACGCCCGCCAGACCGAGATGGAGGCCCGCCTCCAGCTCCGTACGCACGAGGAACGGGTCAAAGGGCTCGCCGGGCGGGCCGACTCCCTGGACCGGGCGGCCCGCGCCGAGCGCGAGGCACGCGCGCGGGCCGAGCAGCGCCGGGCCCGGCTGCGCCACGAGGCGGCCGTCGCCGGCGCCGTCGCGTCCGGCGCCCGCCAGCTGCTCGCGCACATCGAGGTCTCCGTCGCCCGCGCCGACGAGGAGCGCGCCGCCGCCGAGGCGGCCAAGGCCCACCGCGAGCAGGAACTCGCCCGCGCCCGCACCGAGGGCCGCGATCTCAAGGCGGAACTCGACAAGTTGACGGATTCGGTCCACCGCGGCGAGGTACTCGGCGCCGAGAAACGGCTGCGGATGGAGCAGCTGGAGACCAGGGCGCTGGAGGAGCTGGGTGTCGAACCGGCCGGGCTGGTGTCGGAGTACGGCCCGCACCAGCCCGTGCCGCCCTCGCCCCCCGCCGAGGGCGAGCAGCTGCCGGAGGACCCGGAGCACCCGCGCAACCGGCCCCGCCCCTTCGTACGGGCCGAGCAGGAGAAGCGCCTGAAGGCGGCCGAACGCGCCTACCAGCAGCTCGGCAAGGTGAACCCGCTCGCCCTGGAGGAGTTCGCGGCGCTGGAGGAACGCCACCAGTTCCTCAGCGAGCAGCTGGAGGACCTGAAGAAGACCCGCGCGGACCTGCTCCAGGTCGTCAAGGAGGTCGACGAACGCGTCGAGCAGGTCTTCACCGAGGCCTTCCGGGACACCGCCCGCGAGTTCGAGGGCGTGTTCTCCCGGCTCTTCCCGGGCGGGGAGGGGCGTCTGGTGCTGACCGACCCCGACAACATGCTCACCACGGGCGTGGACGTCGAGGCGCGTCCGCCGGGCAAGAAGGTCAAGCGGCTGTCGCTGCTCTCCGGCGGCGAGCGGTCGCTGACCGCCGTGGCGATGCTCGTGTCGATCTTCAAGGCGCGGCCCAGCCCGTTCTACGTCATGGACGAGGTCGAGGCCGCCCTCGACGACACCAACCTCCAGCGGCTGATCCGGATCATGCAGGAGCTGCAGGAGGCCTCCCAGCTGATCGTGATCACGCACCAGAAGCGCACCATGGAGGTCGCCGACGCGCTGTACGGCGTCTCCATGCAGGGCGACGGCGTGTCCAAGGTCATCAGCCAGCGCCTCCGCTGAAGCCTCAAGTTGTTCAAGTTCTGAACGTAATCCCTTCACTTGGGCGTCTCGTATCTCACACGACTGCGCCTATTGACTTCAATAGTTGAAGGCATAGTCTCTGAAACGTTGCTTACACCTTCAGGTACCTTCAGCTGGACCTCGAAGGGCTGACCCCCACCCGGCGACGTTGCCGGTGGCCCGAGGAGTACACGTGACCAGCACCGCGCAGGCACAACAGTCAGGAGCCGGGACGGCTCACCCCGAACATCTCGGGCACGTCGTCTTCATCGCGGCGGCAGCCGCCATGGGAGGCTTCCTCTTCGGCTACGACAGCTCCGTGATCAACGGCGCCGTCGAGGCCATCCGCGACCGCTACGACATCGGCTCGGCCGCGCTCGCGCAGGTCATCGCCGTCGCCCTGATCGGCTGCGCCATCGGCGCCGCCACCGCCGGCCGAATAGCCGACCGCATCGGCCGCATCCGGTGCATGCAGATCGCCGCCGTCCTGTTCACCGTCAGCGCCGTCGGCTCCGCGCTGCCCTTCTCGCTGTGGGACCTCGCCTTCTGGCGGGTCGTCGGCGGCTTCGCCATCGGCATGGCCTCCGTGATCGGCCCGGCCTACATCGCCGAGGTCGCCCCGCCCGCCTACCGCGGCCGGCTCGGCTCCTTCCAGCAGGCCGCGATCGTCGTCGGTATCGCGGTGTCGCAGCTGGTCAACTGGGGCATCCTGAACGCCGCCGACGGCGACCAGCGCGGCGAGCTGATGGGCCTGGAGGCCTGGCAGTTGATGCTCGGCGTCATGGTCGTCCCCGCCGTCCTCTACGGCCTGCTCTCCTTCGCCATCCCCGAGTCCCCGCGCTACCTGATCTCCGTCGGCAAGCACGAGCGCGCCCGGAAGATCCTCGAAGAGGTCGAGGGCCGGAGCATCGACCTCGACGCCCGTGTCGGCGAGATCGAGTCGGCGATGCACCGCGAGGAGAAGTCCAGCTTCAAGGACCTGCTCGGCGGCAGCTTCTTCTTCAAGCCGATCGTCTGGATCGGCATCGGCCTGTCCGTGTTCCAGCAGTTCGTCGGCATCAACGTCGCGTTCTACTACTCCTCGACGCTGTGGCAGTCGGTCGGCGTCGACCCGACGGACTCGTTCTTCTACTCCTTCACCACGTCGATCATCAACATCGTCGGCACCGTCATCGCGATGATCTTCGTCGACCGCATCGGCCGCAGGCCGCTCGCGATCATCGGCTCGGTCGGCATGGTGATCGGCCTCGCGCTGGAGGCCTGGGCGTTCTCCTTCGACCTCGTCGACGGCAAGCTGCCCGCCACCCAGGGCTGGGTCGCCCTGGTCGCCGCCCACATCTTCGTCCTCTTCTTCGCCCTGTCGTGGGGTGTGGTCGTCTGGGTCATGCTCGGCGAGATGTTCCCCAACCGGATCCGTGCCGCCGCGCTGGGCGTCGCCGCCGCCGCGCAGTGGATCGCCAACTGGGCCATCACCGCGAGCTTCCCCTCGCTGGCCGATTGGAACCTGTCGGTCACCTACGTGATCTACACGGCCTTCGCCGCGCTCTCCATCCCGTTCGTGCTGAAGTTCGTGAAGGAGACGAAGGGCAAGACGCTGGAGGAGATGGGCTGACCGCCCGCCCTCCCGAGACCCGAGGAGAAGGGCTCAAGTCCCCGCTGCCCCTCTCCTCGTACACCCACCGCCGCCCCGGCCCGGCATCGCCCGAGCCGGGGCGGCGGCGTGCGTCGCGGGGGCGGGGCGGCGGACGCGGGGCCACGGGCGGCGTGCCCGGGACGGGCCGGCCGCGCGGTCCGGCGCCGGGACACGGCGCAGGGCGGCCGGCCCGGTCCGTGGCCGGTCCCTGCGTCGAGGTTCGGCACACGCCGGCCGCCCGGTGCGTATCGGCCTGCCGCCCGGGCGCGGCACACGCAGGCCCGTGCGGTCCGGCCGGCCCGGTGCGGACCGGGCCCCGGCGCCGGGGTGCGGCACGGGCCGGTCCGTGTGGGTCGGCTTCGGGTCGGGCGGGGGCCCATGGCTGATACTGGACGCGTTATGGACATCGTCATCCTTGCTGTAGTCATCGCCGTGGTCGTGCTCGGCGCGCTCGGCGGGCTCGTCGTCGGCAGCCGGCGCAAGAAGCAGCTGCCCCCGCCGCCCCCCGCCGCGCCCGACATCACCGCCCCTCCGGCCGAGCCGCACGTCGGCGAAGAGGCCGAGACGCCGCGGGAGGAACCGCGGCGCACCATAGAGGAGGTTGATCTTCCGACGGGCGCGGGTCCCGTCGTCATCGAGGAGCCGCCCGCCGCCGAGGCTCCCGAGATCGAGATCCCGGAGCCCACCGCCGGCCGTCTGGTCCGGCTGCGCGCCCGGCTCTCCCGTTCGCAGAACGCCCTGGGCAAGGGCCTGCTCTCCCTGCTGTCCCGCGAGCACCTCGACGAGGACACCTGGGAGGAGATCGAGGACACCCTGCTCACCGCCGACGTCGGCGTGCAGCCCACCCAGGAGCTGGTCGACCGGCTGCGCGAGAGGGTGAAGGTGCTCGGCACCCGCACGCCCGAGGAGCTGCGCGCACTGCTCCGCGAGGAGCTGATCACGCTGGTCGGCCCCACGATGGACCGCACCGTGCACACCGAGAACCCGGCCGGCGGCCCGGGCGTCGTCATGGTCGTCGGCGTCAACGGCACCGGCAAGACCACCACCACCGGCAAGCTCGCCCGTGTCCTGGTCGCCGACGGCAACACCGTCGTCCTGGGCGCCGCCGACACCTTCCGTGCCGCCGCCGCCGACCAGCTGCAGACCTGGGGCGAGCGGGTCGGCGCCCACATCGTGCGCGGTCCCGAGGGCGGCGACCCGGCCTCCGTCGCGTTCGACGCGGTCAAGGAGGGCAAGGAGATGGCCGCCGACGCGGTGCTCATCGACACCGCCGGCCGGCTGCACACCAAGACCGGCCTCATGGACGAGCTCGGCAAGGTCAAGCGGGTCGTGGAGAAGCAGGCCCCGTTGGACGAGGTGCTGCTCGTGCTCGACGCCACCACCGGTCAGAACGGTCTCGTCCAGGCCCGGGTGTTCGCCGAGGTCGTCGACATCACCGGCATCGTGCTCACCAAGCTCGACGGCACGGCCAAGGGCGGCATCGTGATCGCCGTCCAGCGCGAGCTGGGCGTGCCGGTCAAGCTGATCGGGCTCGGCGAGGGCGCGGACGATCTGGCGCCGTTCGAGCCGGAGGCGTTCGTGGACGCCCTCATCGGGGAGTGACGTCCGGCGCCCCGAGCCTGACGGCAGACGCGAGGAAGCGCCCGCCCCCGAGTCGGTCGGGGGACGGGCGCTTCGCCGTGTCCGGGCGGCTACGCCCCCGACCGGTGCGCCACGTACGCCAGCGTGCCCAGCAGCAGCCGGGCCTCCGGCGGGCGGGACGCCGACTCCAGCGCGGGGGAGCGCAGCCAGCGCACCGGCCCGAGGCCGCCCCGGTCGGACGGCGGTGCCGTGATGTGCGTACCGGGGCCGAGGCCGCGCAGGTCCAGGGCGGCGGGGTCGTCCCAGCCCATGCGGTAGAGCAGCTCGGGCAGGGCGGCGGCGGCACCGGGGGCGACGAGGAACTGGGCGCGGCCGTCCGGTGTGGCGGCGACCGGGCCGACCGGCAGGCCCATGCGCTCCAGCCGGGCCAGGGCGTGGCGCCCGGCCGCTTCGGCGACCTCGATCACGTCGAACGCCCGCCCGACCGGCAGCATCACCGAGGCCCCGGGGAACTCGGACCAGATGCCGGTCACCTCGTCCAGCGGCGCCCCGGCGCGGATCACCGGCGCGAGGTGAAGCGGATGCGCGCCCGGGGCGCGGCAGTCGGCCCGCCCGCAGGAGCAGGCACCCGAAGCGGCCCGGACGCCCGGCACCACGTCCCAGCCCCACAGCCCGGTGTACTCCGCCACGGCCGTGCCGTCCGACGCGCGGCTCCGGCGGCGCGAGCCGGACCGGATGTCGCGGATGCCCCGGCTGATACCGATCGTGAAGCCCATGCCCCCTCCAACGGGTCCGACCTACCGGTGGTTACGAAGCGAACTCGGAATGTGACTCTCTGTTTCCAGCTTCCCCGAGTCGCCGTGCTCAACCGGCGTTTTGACGCGCCAAGGTGGTGCGTCCGGCGGTGTGCGCCCCTGCGCGCATCGCTGCATCCACTTTTGGCTGTCCTGTGTCAAGTGAATCGCGCCTTGGCGACGCTGAGTTCATTCGAAGGGGTGGCGAATGGTGGCGATTGCGATTCCGCCATGGTGAGACGGGTGATCGTAGGGTTACGTTGTGTGCACGGCTTCTTGGGGCACATGCACTCGTGGGTATGCCGGGGGCAACTCGGGTTTCCGTTCGAAGGGTGGCATCCGCCGGACGGGCGGCCCCGGCAACCGGCATTCTGATAGGGCTTGGCGCACTCGGCGACAAGTGGTCTTCAGGGATGGGGGCGTTCCAGTGAGCGGCAACAGCGGTGGCGGGACGAACGCTGCGGGCGCGGAGAAACGTCCGAACGAGCTGCTCTCCTCCTGGTTCGTCCGCAGCGGCTGGTCCAAGGGCGAGCTGGCCCGCCAAGTCAACCGCAGAGCACGCCAGTTGGGCGCCAACCACATCTCCACGGACACCTCGCGCGTGCGCCGCTGGCTCGACGGCGAGAACCCCCGCGAGCCGATCCCCAGGATCCTCTCCGAGCTCTTCTCCGAACGCTTCGGTGTCGTCGTCTCCGTCGAGGACCTGGGCCTGCGCACCACCCGCCCGGCACCCTCCGCGACCGGCGTCGACCTGCCCTGGACGGGCCCGCAGACCGTGGCCCTGCTCAGCGAGTTCTCGCGCAGCGACCTGATGCTGGCGCGGCGCGGCTTCCTCGGGAGCTCGCTGGCCCTCTCCGCGGGCCCGTCCCTCATCGAGCCCATGCAGCGCTGGCTCGTCCCCACCCCGGCCGCCCCCCACTCCCGCCCCGAACCCGAGGCGGTGTCCTCCTCCGCCCGCGCCCGGGGCCGGCTCTCCAAGCCGGAACTGGACCTGCTGGAGACCACCACCGTGATGTTCCGGCAGTGGGACGCCCAGTGCGGCGGCGGCCTGCGCCGCAAAGCGGTCGTCGGCCAGCTGCACGAGGTGACCGACCTGCTCCAGGAACCCCAGCCCGAGACCGCGACCCGGCGGCTGTTCAAGGTCGCCGCCGAACTCGCCGAACTGGCCGGCTGGATGTCGTACGACGTCGGGCTCCAGCCCACCGCGCAGAAGTACTTCGTGCTCGCGCTGCACGCCGCCAAGGAGGCCGGTGACCGGCCGCTCGGCTCCTACGTCCTGTCCAGCATGAGCCGGCAGATGATCCACCTCGGCCGGCCCGAGGACGCCCTGGAACTGATCCACCTCGCCCAGTACGGCAGCCGGGACTGCGCCGGCCCGCGCACCCAGTCCATGCTGTATGCGATGGAGGCCCGCGCCTACGCCAACATGGGCCAGCCCGGGCGGTGCAAGCGGGCGGTCCGGATGGCCGAGGACACCTTCGCCGAGGCCGACGAGTGGGACGAGCCCGACCCCGACTGGATCCGCTTCTTCTCCGAGGCCGAGCTGTACGCGGAGAACGCCCACTCCTTCCGCGACCTCGCCTACGTCGCCGGCCGCAGCCCCACCTACGCCTCCCTCGCCGAACCGCTGATGAACCGGGCCGTGGAACTCTTCGGCCGGGAAGGCGGCGAACACCAGCGGTCCTACGCGCTGAACCTGATCGGCATGGCCACCGTCCACCTGCTCCAGCGCGAGCCCGAACAGGGCACGGTCCTCGCCACCGAGGCCATCAAGGCGGCCAAAAAGGTCCGCTCCGAGCGACTCAACACCCGTATCCGAAAGACGGTCGACACGGCCGTGCGCGACTTCGGTGAACTCGCCGAGGTCGTGGCGCTCACCGAACGGCTCGCCATCGAGCTGCCCGAGACCGCCGAAGCGGTCTGACACCAGCCTGCGACCGCCAGGCCCCGGCCGCGGCCGGCCCTCCCGAACTGCCCGACTCGGCTCCCCCATGCCAGGTCATTCGGAGGCCGACCGCGGCCGGTTCTGCGTCCGACCGGCCGCGGCTCACCACCGAGCACTCAAGGTTGCGTCACGATAACGATCGGCGCACCCCACAACCGGCGGTTCACCGACCCGTAACACGCCCGGTGCCTTCGTCACGGCGGCGAAACAACGAGGGGCCTCCACCGAAACGGCGCTGCGCCAATCTCGTGGCGCATAACCGGCCCACCCCTCAATCCGCTCAAGGCTTCGCCCGCACGGGGCCGTACCAACGACGAGGAGACGCCGATGGCACCAGCCATCACCCTGGCCGCGGAAGAGCCCACGCTCTCCGCCGCCAACACAGGGTTCATGCTCATCTGTTCCGCCCTGGTGATGCTCATGACTCCGGGCCTGGCCTTCTTCTACGGAGGCATGGTCCGCGTCAAGAGCACCCTGAACATGCTGATGATGAGCTTCATCAGCCTGGGCATCGTCACCGTCCTGTGGGTGCTGTACGGCTTCTCCATGGCGTTCGGCACCGACACCGGCAGCGTCATCGGCTGGAACTCCGACTGGGTCGGCCTCGGCAACATCGGCCTGACCGAACTCTGGGACGGCTACACCATCCCCGTCTACGTCTTCCTGGTCTTCCAGCTGATGTTCGCCGTCCTCACGCCCGCCCTGATCAGCGGCGCCCTCGCGGACCGCGTCAAGTTCACCGCGTGGGCGCTGTTCGTCGCCCTGTGGGCCACGATCGTCTACTTCCCCGTCGCGCACTGGGTGTGGGGCGCCGGCGGCTGGGCCTTCGAACTGGGCGTCATCGACTTCGCCGGCGGTACGGCCGTCCACATCAACGCCGGTGCCGCCGCGCTCGGCGTGATCCTCGTCATCGGCAAGCGCATCGGCTTCAAGAAGGACCCGATGCGCCCGCACAGCCTGCCGCTGGTCATGCTCGGCGCCGGTCTGCTCTGGTTCGGCTGGTTCGGTTTCAACGCCGGCTCCTGGCTCGGCAACGACGACGGCGTCGGCGCGCTGATGTTCGTCAACACCCAGGTCGCCACCGGCGCGGCCGTCCTCGGCTGGCTCGCCTACGAGAAGATCCGCCACGGCGCGTTCACCACGCTCGGCGCCGCCTCCGGCGCGGTCGCCGGTCTGGTCGCCATCACCCCGGCCGGCGGCGCGGTCTCCCCGCTCGGCGCCATCGCGATCGGCGTCATCGCCGGTGTGCTGTGCGCCATGGCCGTCGGACTGAAGTACAAGTTCGGCTACGACGACTCCCTCGACGTCGTCGGCGTGCACCTCGTCGGCGGCATCCTCGGCTCCCTCCTCATCGGCTTCTTCGCCACCGGCAAGGGCCAGTCCGACGTCGCGGGCCTCTTCTACGGCGGCGGCCTCGACCAGTTCTGGAAGCAGTGCGCCGGTGTCCTCGGCGTCCTCGCCTACTCCCTGGTCGTCTCCGCCGTCCTCGCCCTCCTCCTCGACAAGACGATCGGCATGCGAGTCTCCGAGGACGACGAGGTGGCCGGCATCGACCAGGCCGAGCACGCCGAGACCGCATACGACTTCAGCGGCGCCGGCGGCGGCGCGGCCCGCACCGCCACCACCGCCCCCGTCGCCCCGGCCGAGAGCAAGAAGGTGGACGCATGAAGCTCATCACCGCCGTCGTGAAGCCGCACCGGCTCGACGAGATCAAGGAGGCCCTGCAGGCCTTCGGAGTGCACGGACTGACCGTCACCGAGGCCAGCGGCTACGGCCGCCAGCGCGGCCACACCGAGGTGTACCGCGGCGCCGAGTACACCGTCGACCTGGTGCCCAAGATCCGCATCGAGGTGCTGGTCGAGGACGACGACGCCGAACAGCTGATCGACGTGGTCGTCAAGGCCGCCCGCACCGGCAAGATCGGCGACGGCAAGGTCTGGTCGGTCCCGGTCGACACGGCCGTACGGGTACGGACCGGCGAGCGCGGTCCGGACGCGCTCTGACACACGAGAACGGGAGTCGCCGGGTGACGAGTACGAACGTGACGAAAGAAGCAGAGGACTCGGGACCCAGCGGCTACGCGGCGGCCCGGCTGCGCCTCCTCACCGAGGGGACGCGGTCCGGGCCGCCGCGCCGTACCGCCCTCGCGGACCTCACGGACGACTGGCTCACCGGGCTGTTCACCGCGGGCGCGGACGGGGCGCGCGGCGTCTCCCTGGTCGCCGTCGGCGGCTACGGGCGCGCGGAGCTGTCCCCGCGCAGCGACCTCGACCTGCTCCTGCTGCACGACGGCAGTGACCCGCGGGCCGTCGCCGCCCTCGCCGACCGCCTCTGGTACCCCGTCTGGGACCTCGGGCTCGCCCTCGACCACTCCGTCCGCACCCCCGCGGAAGCCCGCAGAACCGCGGGCGAGGACCTCAAGGTCCACCTCGGACTGCTGGACGCCCGGCACCTCGCCGGCGACCTCGGCCTGACCACCTCCCTGCGCACCGCGGTGCTCGCCGACTGGCGCAACCAGGCCCCCAAACGCCTCCCCGCCCTCCAGGAACTCTGCGCCGAACGCGCCGAACGCCAGGGCGAGTTGCAGTACCTGCTGGAACCCGACCTCAAGGAGGCCCGCGGCGGGCTGCGCGACGCCACCGCCCTGCGCGCCGTCGCCGCCTCCTGGCTCGCCGACGCCCCGCGCGAGGGCCTCGCCGAGGCCCGCCGACGGCTCCTCGACGTACGCGACGCCCTCCACCTGACCACCGGCCGCGCCACCGACCGGCTCGCGCTCCAGGAACAGGACCAGGTCGCCGCCGAACTCGGTCTGCTCGACGCGGACACCCTGCTGCGCCAGGTCTACGAGGCCGCGCGCGTCATCGCCTACGCCGGCGACGTCACCTGGCGCGAAGTGGGGCGCGTCCTGCGCTCCCGCGCCGTGCGCCCCCGGCTCCGGGGCCTGCTCGGCGGCGGAAAACCGGCCGCAGAGCGGTCCCCGCTGGCCGAAGGGGTCGTGGAACAGGACGGCGAAGTGGTGCTCGCCCGAACCGCGCGCCCCGAACGCGACCCCGTGCTTCCGCTGCGCGCCGCGGCCGCCGCCGCACAGGCCGGACTCCCGCTCTCCCCGCACGCCGTACGGCGCATGGCGACCACCGCACGCCCCCTGCCCACGCCCTGGCCCGCCGAGGCCCGCGAGCAACTGGTCACCCTGCTCGGCTCCGGCCGGCCCACCGTGCAGGTCTGGGAGGCACTGGAGGCGGAAGGCCTGGTCACCGGCCTGCTCCCGGACTGGGACCGGGTCCGCTGCCGCCCCCAGCGCAACGCCGTGCACCTGTGGACCGTGGACCGGCACCTCATCGAGACGGCCGTCCGCGCCTCGGAGTTCACCCGGCGCGTGCACCGGCCCGACCTGCTGCTGGTCGCCGCGCTCCTCCACGACATCGGCAAGGGCTGGCCCGGCGACCACTCGGTGGCCGGCGAGGTCATCGCCAGGGACGTCGCCGCCCGCATCGGCTTCGACCACCACGACGTCACCGTGATCGCCGCCCTCGTACGCCACCACCTGCTGCTCGTCGAGACCGCCACCCGGCGCGACCTGGACGACCCCGCCACCGTGCGCGCGGTCGCCGAGGCCGTCGGCTCCCAGGGCACCCTCGAACTGCTGCACGCCCTCACCGAGGCCGACGCCCTCGCCACCGGACCGGCGGCCTGGTCGTCCTGGCGCGCCTCACTCGTCGCCGACCTGGTGAAACGGGTCTCCGCCGTGCTGAACGGAGCGGACCCGGCCGGCCCCGAGCAGGCCGCCCCCACCGCGCACCAGGAACGCCTCGCCCTCGAGGCCGTCGCCACGGGCGCCCCCGTACTGTCCCTGCGGGCCCAGCCCGAACCGCCCGCCGAAACCCACGGCGAACCCCTCGACGAGCCGGAGCCGCTCGGCGTGGAACTGCTCATCGCGGTGCCCGACCAGCCGGGTGTGCTGGCCGCGGTCGCCGGGGTGCTCGCCGTGCACCGGCTGACCGTGCGCACCGCGGAACTGCGCGCCCTGGACCTCCCGGCCGGCGTCGACGGCTCCGTGCTGCTGCTGGACTGGCGGGTCGCCGCCGAGTACGGCTCGCTGCCCCAGGCCGCCCGGCTCCGCGCGGACCTGGTCCGCGCCCTCGACGGCAGCCTGGACATCGCCGGGCGCCTCGCCGAACGGGACGCCGCCTACCCGCGCCGCCGCGGCGTGGTCGCGCCCCCGCCGCGCGTGACGGTCGCCCCGGCCGCCTCCCGGCACGCCACCGTGATCGAGGTACGCGCCCAGGACGCCCCCGGCCTGCTGTTCCGCATCGGGCGCGCCCTGGAGGACGCGGGCGTCCAGGTGCGCAGCGCGCACGCGAGCACCCTCGGCGCGAACGCGGTGGACGCCTTCTACGTCACCGACCCGCAGGGCACTCCGCTGCCCGGTGAGGAGGCGGCGGCGGTGGCCCGGAAACTGGAGGAAATGCTGCGTGGGTGAGGACACTCCGGTGTTCCGGCGCGCCGGGATACCCTGGAGGGCGATTCTCCAGCCTGTCTCCGACTCCGAGGACCGACGCCGCCGTGTTCGATACTCTCTCCGACCGCCTCAGCGCGACCTTCAAGAACCTCCGCGGAAAAGGCCGGCTGAGCGAAGCGGACATCGACGCCACGGCGCGTGAGATCCGCATCGCCCTGCTGGAAGCGGACGTGGCCCTGCCGGTCGTCCGCACCTTCATCAAGAACGTCAAGGAGCGTGCCCTCGGCGCCGAGGTCTCCAAGGCGCTGAACCCCGCCCAGCAGGTCCTCAAGATCGTGAACGACGAGCTCGTCACGATCCTGGGCGGCGAGACCCGCCGGCTGCGCTTCGCCAAGCAGCCGCCGACCGTGATCATGCTGGCCGGTCTGCAGGGTGCCGGTAAGACCACCCTCGCGGGCAAGCTCGGCCGCTGGCTGAAGGAGCAGGGCCACTCGCCGGTGCTGGTCGCCGCCGACCTCCAGCGCCCCAACGCCGTCAACCAGCTCAGCGTCGTCGCCGAACGCGCGGGCGTCGCCGTCTACGCGCCCGAGCCGGGCAACGGCGTGGGCGACCCGGTGAAGGTCGCCAAGGACTCCATCGACTTCGCGAAGACCAAGGTCCACGACATCGTGATCGTGGACACCGCCGGCCGCCTGGGCATCGACCAGGAGATGATGCAGCAGGCCGCGGACATCCGCGACGCCGTCTCCCCGGACGAGATCCTCTTCGTCGTCGACGCGATGATCGGTCAGGACGCCGTCAACACCGCCGAGGCGTTCCGCGACGGCGTCGGCTTCGACGGCGTGGTGCTCTCCAAGCTCGACGGCGACGCGCGCGGCGGTGCCGCCCTGTCGATCCGGCAGATCACCGGCAAGCCGATCATGTTCGCGTCGAACGGTGAGAAGCTCGACGACTTCGACGCCTTCCACCCGGACCGGATGGCCTCCCGCATCCTCGACATGGGTGACCTGCTCACCCTGATCGAGCAGGCGGAGAAGACGTTCAGCCAGGAAGAGGCCGAGAAGATGGCCTCCAAGCTGGCGTCCAAGAAGGGCCAGGACTTCACCCTGGACGACTTCCTGGCCCAGATGGAGCAGGTCCGGAAGATGGGCAGCATCTCCAAGCTGCTCGGCATGCTCCCGGGCATGGGCCAGATCAAGGACCAGATCAACAACCTCGACGAGCGGGACGTGGACCGCACCGCCGCGATCATCAAGTCGATGACCCCGGGCGAGCGCCAGGACCCGACGATCATCAACGGCTCGCGCCGCGCCCGTATCGCCAAGGGCTCCGGCGTCGAGGTCAGTGCCGTGAAGAACCTGGTCGAGCGGTTCTTCGAGGCCCGCAAGATGATGTCCCGCATGGCGCAGGGCGGCGGCATGCCGGGAATGCCCGGGATGCCGGGCATGGGCGGCGGTCCCGGCCGGACGAAGAAGAAGCAGAAGCAGGCCAAGGGCAAGCAGCGGTCCGGCAACCCGATGAAGCGCAAGCAGCAGGAGCAGGAGGCCGCCGCGCGCCGCGCCGCCGCCGCCGAGGGCGGCAACGCCTTCGGGCTGCCGCAGCAGGGCGGGAACGACTTCGAACTGCCCGACGAGTTCAAGAAGTTCATGGGCTGAGGCCCGTCCGGGCCCGCGCGACGGGGGCGTCCCTCACCTGAGGGGCGCCCCCGTCGCGCATCCGAAGGACGCTGCCGCCGCGGTCCGTGCGGCGTCCCGGTCGGGTGCCGGCGGGGTGTCCCGGTCCCGTATGCGTGGGGCGTGCCGGTCGCGGGTCCGTGAGGCGTCACGGTCCCCGTCGTGCAACCGGCCGCCGCGTACTCGGTCGTGGCGTACTCGGCTGCCGCGTACTCGGCCGTGGCGTACGCGGCCGTCGCGTCCGGCGTCACACGGTCCGGGCGATCAGGTACCGGAACACGTTCGGCATCCACACCGTCCCGTCCGGCCGCACGTACGGATGCAGGGCCTCCGTCAGCTCCTTGCCCACCTGCGTCCGGTCGGCCGCCGCGACCGCCGGGTCGAACAGCCCGGTCGACATCAGGCCGCGCACCGCGCTGTCCACGTCGGCGTAGCCGAAGGGGCAGGCCACCCGGCCGGAACCGTCCGGCCGCAGCCCCGCCCGCTCGGCGACCCGCTCCAGGTCGTCGCGGTCCGTGGAACGCCAGCCGTCCCGGCCGTGCGGCGGCTCCGCCGGCCCGGCGGCCACCCGCAGCACGGACGCCGTGGCGCACCGCTCCGGCGGCCCCCAGCCGGCCAGCACCACGGCCGCCCCGCGCCCGGCCAGCGGCGTCGCCCCGGCGAGCAGACCGGCCAGCCGCTCCGCGTCCCCCACGCGACAGCCGATCGGCTCGAAGGCGGTCACCAAGGTGTACGCGGACGCGTCCGCGCGGGCCGCGTCACCGGGGCTGCCGTGCACGATCCGGGCACCGGCGGGCGCCTGCTGCTGCCGCTCCTCGGGCAGCAGGCGTTCGCGCGCGAGGTCCAGCCGGTCCGCGCAGGTGTCCACACCGGTGACGGCGGCACCGCGCGAGGCCGCCATCAGCAGGGCCAGCCCCGAGCCGCAGCCCAGGCCCAGCAGCCGTGTCGCGGGTCCCACGTCCAGTCGCCCGTAGACGGCCTCGTAGAGCGGTACGAGCATCCGCTCCTGGATCTCCGACCAGTCACGCGCGCGTGCCCGCAGGTCCGCGCGCGGGACGGTCCCCGTACGAGACCGCTGCTGCCGCACGAGCGTAGGTGTCATAGGTAAGCGCCCCAATCAGCCGAGAGTTGCCGCGGTGTCCGATTCCCTGGCCCCCGTGCAGTGCGCCCGCACACCCCCCGTATGCCAGGAAACTCCGACCTCGACGTGCCGTCCAGTGGGAGACGGCGGCGGCTTGGTGCCTGACCGTGCCAGTGGCAAGAATTCACATTCCGGTAATCCCGGGCCGTTCGGTCCGCCACGGCGAAGGCACCCGGACGCCGTTTCCGGCCAAGGTCCACCGGACCGGACCGGGCTCCCGGCGGGGCGGTGCGGCACCGCGGCGGCGGAACCGGTAACGTCGCGGTCCTACGCGTCTCACGGGCCGGACGCACCGGCCGCCGCCGACGCGTCCGAAACGCCTCTTGCGTGTGCGCCGACACCCCGCGCACCGACGCGGGACGACCGCTACGCGCGGGGGCGTACGTCAGCCTACGCACCGACTTGAGGCGAGCTGCGAGGCTTCTCCGCAGATCAGCGCACCCGCCCTCGTCAGGACGCATCAGCGGCAACTGACGGGTACGTGCAAATTATTTGGGATGCCCCGGAATCGGAACACAGAGGCACCCAGCCTCGTTGTCATTACGTGAGCACGACACAGACACCACCTGTTCTCGCCGCAGAACTGGCGCAGGCGTGGGCCGACATTCAGCGGTACCACCCCGAGCTGCCCGATCTTGCCGCGCCCGAGTCCCTGATCGGGGAGTCGTCGTCCGCGTGCGGGCACGAACTCTCCTTCGAACGACTGCTCCACGAGGCAGTCCACGGCATCGCCGCCGCGCGCGGCGTGCGCGACACATCCCGTGCCGGCCGCTACCACAACCGCAGATTCCTCGCGATCGCCGAGGAGCTGGGCCTGGACCACCCCGAGGAACCGCATCCCAGCAGCGGCTTCTCACTGGTCACGCTCACCCCCGAGGCGAAGCGCCGCTACCGTCCCACGACGGAGCGCCTCCAGCGCGCCCTGAAGGCCCACTCCGCGGCGACGGCCGGCGACACCGCGCGCAGCTTCCGCGGCCCGGCCGCCCGGCACGGATCCTCCGGCGGCGGTGTCCGCGTCAAGGCCGTCTGCGACTGCGGCCGCAACGTCCGCGTGGTCCCGTCGGTCCTGGCCCAGGCACCCATCGTCTGCGGCGGATGCGGCAAGCCGTTCCGCATCCCCGAGGTCGTGGGAGCCGCGAGCTGACTCCTCTCCGGCATCTCGTGGGTGCCGGAGACACGGACGGCGCACGGGGCGGACGCCCGGGCCGGGAGTGCCGCCGCGCCTCCCGCCCGCGCCGCCCCGCGCGGCGCCCTGCCCGCGGCTCCGCGCGCCGACCCCGCGGTCGGGCGCGCCCCGCGGCGTGTGGCAGAATGGTCAGCTGTACTCGACAGCCGCACAGGACCCCTCTCTCCTCCGGCTGACGCGTCCATCGGGCACTCGGGTACCGCAACCCCACGCGGCTTCACTCGCCGTGCCCAACCACGTCAATTCCAGGAGAACCCACTCCCGTGGCAGTCAAGATCAAGCTGAAGCGTCTGGGCAAGATCCGTTCGCCTCACTACCGCATCGTCGTCGCCGACTCCCGTACCCGCCGTGACGGCCGGGCCATCGAGGAGATCGGCAAGTACCACCCGACGTACAACCCGTCGGTGATCGAGGTCGACGCCGAGCGCGTGGCGTACTGGCTCGGTGTCGGCGCCCAGCCGACCGAGCCCGTGCTCGCCATCCTGAAGAAGACCGGCGACTGGCAGAAGTTCAAGGGCGAGCCCGCCCCGGCTCCGCTGCTGCAGCAGGCCGAGAAGCCCGCCCGCCCGTCGTTCGAGGCACTCGGTGGCGACGACGAGGGCAAGGGTGAGGCGATCACCCAGAAGAAGAAGGCTGAGAAGAAGGACGAAGCCGCCGCTGAGTCCGCGTCGACCGAGGCCTGAGCATGCTCGAGGAGGCTCTCGAGCACCTCGTGAAGGGCATCGTCGACAACCCTGACGATGTGCAGGTGGCCTCGCGCAACCTGCGCCGCGGGCGTGTGCTCGAGGTCCGGGTCCACCCGGACGACCTCGGCAAGGTGATCGGCCGCAACGGCCGCACCGCACGCGCCCTGCGCACCGTCGTGGGCGCCATCGGCGGCCGCGGTGTCCGCGTCGACCTCGTCGACGTGGACCACGTCCGCTGACGCTTATCGCAACCGGCTCGGGCCGGGGAGGGCCTTCAGGCCGTCCCCGGCCCGCAGTCGTGTCCGGCCGCCGCACGCACCCGTCGTGGAAGCCCGTCGAAGATCAGGAGAACCAAGCACCGTGCAGCTGGTAGTCGCTCGCATCGGCCGCGCCCACGGCATCAAGGGCGAGGTCACCGTCGAGGTCCGCACCGACGAGCCCGAACTGCGGCTCGCCCCCGGCGCCGTCCTGGCCACCGAACCGGCCTCGGCCGGCCCGCTGACCATCGAGACGGGCCGCGTCCACAGCGGCCGCCTCCTGCTGCGCTTCGAAGGCGTACGCGACCGCACCGCAGCCGAGGCACTGCGCAACACCCTCCTGATCGCCGAGATCGACCCGGAGGAACTGCCCGAGGGCGAGGACGAGTACTACGACCACCAGCTGATCGACCTCGATGTCGTCACCAAGGACGGCGAGGAGGTCGGCCGCATCACCGAGATCTCGCACCTGCCCACCCAGGACCTCTTCGTCGTCGAACGCCCCGACGGCAGCGAGGTGTACGTACCGTTCGTCGAGGAGATCGTCACCGAGATCGACCTCGAGGAACAGCGCGCCGTCATCGACCCCCCGCCCGGCCTGATCGACGACCGCGCGGAGACCGCCTCCGCCAAGGACCCGGGGGACCAGGCCTGATGCGGCTCGACGTCGTCACGATCTTCCCCGAGTACCTGGAACCGCTGAACGTCTCCCTCGTCGGCAAGGCCCGCGCCCGCGGACAGCTGAACGTGCACGTCCACGACCTGCGCGCCTGGACCCACGACCGGCACAACACCGTCGACGACACCCCGTACGGCGGCGGCCCCGGCATGGTCATGAAGACCGAACCGTGGGGCGACGCACTGGACTCCGTACTCGCCGACGGCTACGAGACCGGCTCCCGCACCCCGGCCCTCATCGTGCCCACCCCGAGCGGCCGCCCCTTCACCCAGGAACTCGCCGTCCGGCTCTCCCAACACCCCTGGCTGATCTTCACCCCGGCCCGCTACGAAGGCATCGACCGCCGCGTCATCGACGAGTACGCGACCCGCATGCCCGTGTACGAGGTGTCTATCGGCGACTACGTCCTCGCCGGCGGCGAGGCCGCCGTCCTGGTGATCACCGAGGCCGTGGCCCGGCTGCTCCCCGGCGTCCTCGGCAACGCCGAGTCCCACCGCGACGACTCCTTCGCACCCGGCGCCATGGCCAACCTCCTGGAGGGCCCCGTCTACACCAAGCCGCCCGCCTGGCGCGGCCGGGAGATCCCCGAGGTGCTGCTCAGCGGCCACCACGGCAGGATCGCCCGCTGGCGGCGCGACGAGGCACTGAGGCGCACCACCGCCCACCGGCCCGACCTCATCGAACGCTGCGATCCCGCCGCCTTCGACAAGAAGGACCGCGAGATGCTGTCCATCCTGGGCTGGGAACCGGACCCGGCGGGGGAGCCGTACGGCCGATTTTGGCGCAGGACCGACGGCGTGGAAGAATAGGCCGCTGTTGTGCGTCGTCAGGCGTGCGCCCCTGCCGCAGGGGGACACGACGCCCGCCCCGAACCGCACACCTCGATCCCGAACCCTAGTTGCCGTTGATGACCTGCGGCATCAACGAAGAAAGCAGACGAAATGTCTCACCTGCTCGACTCCGTCGACTCCGCGTCGCTGCGCACCGACGTCCCGGCGTTCCGCCCCGGCGACACCGTCAACGTCCACGTGCGCGTCATCGAGGGCAACCGCTCCCGTGTGCAGCAGTTCAAGGGCGTGGTGATCCGCCGCCAGGGTGCCGGCGTGCGCGAGACCTTCACGGTCCGCAAGGTCTCCTTCTCCGTCGGCGTCGAGCGCACCTTCCCGGTGCACACCCCGATCGTCGAGAAGATCGAGCTCGTCACCAAGGGTGACGTCCGCCGCGCCAAGCTGTACTACCTGCGCGAGCTGCGCGGCAAGGCGGCGAAGATCAAGGAGAAGCGCGAGAACTGAGCGCTTTACCGGAGCCATATGAGGGCCGGATACCATCTGGCCCCGATGGACACCGAAGCACAGCCGACGGAGCGCGACCGCTCCTTCCCCCCGGACCGCCCCGAGGACACCTCGGGCAGACCGGGGCCGGAGGGACGGTCGCGTTCCGCGTTGCTGTCGCGCCTCACCCGAGGACTTCCCGGCGGGCGGATCACCCTCACCCTGCTGCTCTGCCTGCTGTTCCTGCTGACGGTCAACACCTACGTGGCGCGGCCGTTCCAGATCCCCAGCGGATCCATGGAACAGGCACTGCGCGTCGGCGACCGGGTCCTCGTCAACAAGATGGCGTACCGCTTCGGCGCCGGACCGCGGCGCGGCGACGTGATTGTGTTCGACGGCACCGGGTATTTCGGTGAGGCCGACTACATCAAACGCGTCGTCGGGGTGGGCGGGGACCACGTGGTCTGCTGTGACGGGGAGGGGAGGATCCGGGTGAACGGGCGGTCGGTCGACGAGTCGGGCTTCCTGTACCCCGGCGACAGCCCCTCCACGGTGCCCTTCGACGTCGTCGTGCCCGACGGGCGGCTGTTCGTCCTCGGCGACCACCGCAGCGACTCCAGCGACTCCCGCGACCACCTCGGCTCGCCCGGCGGCGGCATGATCCCCGTGGACGACGTGATCGGCCGCGCCGACGGCATCGTCTGGCCGCTCCGCCACGCCGGCCGGCTGCACCGTCCCGACGCCTACGCGCGCGTACCCGCCGCCGCGGCGGACACGGCCCCCGCGGGGGTGGACGCCCATGGGTAACCGCGGCAAGCCCCGCGGCGCCCCGCGCAGCGCCTCGGAGGACCTGCTGCCCACCGGCGCCCGCCGCGCGGCCGGACCGGTGCCCGGACGCACCCGCGCCGAGCGCCGCAAACTCCAGCGCAAGGTCAAACGGCGCCGCAGGCGCAGCGCCGTCAAGGAGATCCCCCTCCTCATCGGCGTCGCCGTCCTGATAGCGCTGGTGCTGAAGACGTTCCTCGTCCAGGCCTTCGTCATCCCGTCCGGCTCCATGGAGCAGACGATCCGGATCGGCGACCGGGTCCTCGTCGACAAGCTCACCCCGTGGTTCGGCTCCAAGCCGCAGCGCGGGGACGTCGTCGTGTTCAAGGACCCCGGCGGCTGGCTGCGGGACGAGCAGACCGCGCCGAAGAAGGACGACCCCGTCGGGATCAAGCAGATCAAGGAAGGCCTCACCTTCATCGGACTGCTGCCGTCCGACAACGAGAAGGACCTCATCAAGCGGGTCGTCGGCGTCGGCGGCGACCGCGTCCGCTGCTGCGACACCCAGGGCCGCCTCACCGTCAACGGCGTCTCCCTGAACGAGGACTACCTGTACCCGGGCAACGCCCCCTCCGCGATCCCCTTCGACGTCACCGTCCCCACCGGACGGCTGTGGGTGATGGGCGACCACCGGGAGAACTCCGCCGACTCCCGCTCCCACCAGGACACCGACTACGGCGGCACCGTCTCCGAAGACGAGGTGGTGGGCCGGGCCATGGTCATCGCCTGGCCGCTCGGCCACTGGAGCACCCTGGAGGAGCCCACCGCCTACGCCGCCGTGTCCGACGCGGCGCCCGGGTCGAACGCTGCCGCCCCGCTGTCGCATAGGGTTGCCCCGGGCGATCCGAACGGAATCGTCCAGCTCCCGACCCCTGCGGAACTCCCGCTCGTTATGGGAGTGGTGGGCCTGCGTCGCGCCTGGCGCGGGCGGCGGCAGAGAGTGAGGAGTTGGCGTGGGGGATGTGGCGGTTGGCGCACGGTCCGGTCAGGGCGGCGAGGAGCACCGCGGACGCCCCGCGGAGTCGGTCGACCCGGCCGCGGATCGCGCCGAACCCTTCGTGAGTGACACGCGGGCGGTCGAGGACGGCGCAGTGAGTGAGGACCCGACGAAACCCGGCGGCCAGGGCCCGGGCGACCCGCCGGCCCAGCCGAAGAAGCAGCCCCGCTCCTTCTGGAAGGAGCTGCCGATCCTGATCGGCATCGCGCTGGTGCTGGCGCTGCTGATCAAAACGTTCCTGGTACAGGCGTTCTCGATCCCCTCCGACTCGATGCAGAACACCCTCCAGCAGGGTGACCGCGTCCTGGTCGACAAGCTCACCCCCTGGTTCGGCTCCGAGCCCGAGCGCGGCGAGGTCGTCGTCTTCCACGACCCCGACAACTGGCTGGCCGGCGAGCCGACGCCCGACCCCAACGCCCTGCAGAAGGTCCTCAGCTGGATCGGCCTGATGCCGTCCGCGGAGGAGAAGGACCTGATCAAGCGGGTCGTCGGCGTGGGTGGCGACACCATCGAGTGCAAGGGCACCGGCCCGCTCACGGTCAACGGCATGGCGCTGAACGAGCCGTACGTGTATCCCGGCAACACCCCGTGCAGCCAGGACGACCAGGGCGGCCAGTTCAAGGTCGAGGTGCCCGCGGGGCACATCTGGGTGATGGGCGACCACCGGCAGAACTCCCGGGACTCCCGCTACAACCAGGCCGACAAGAACCACGGCATGGTGCCCGTGGACAAGGTCGTCGGCCGTGCCGTCGTCATCGCCTGGCCGGTCAACCGCTGGAACAACCTGCCCGTCCCGGACACCTTCGACCAGCCCGGCCTCGACCCGTCCTCGTCGTCCGCCGCGGCCCTCACCGTGGCGCCCCAGGGGCTCGCGCTCGCGGGCGCGGTGCCGCTGGTCCTGTGGCGGCGGCGCCGGCACAACGGTGCGGCGGAGGCCCGGGCCCACACGGCGGGCTGACCGCGTCCCGTGCCGCACCGGGACCGCGGTGCGGGCGGTCCGTGTCCGGTGCAGCCGAGGCGGGCTGACTGTGTCCGGTGGCGCACGAGGCGAGGCGGGCGGTCCGTGTCCGGTGCAGCCGAGGCGGCCCGACCGCGTCCGGGTCGCTGGGGCCCGCGAAGAGGGCTGACCGCGTCCGGTACCGCCGGGTAGGGTGCGGCCCATGAGCGGTCAGAGCACGACACGTACGGTTCCCGGCAACGTCGGCCCGGGTGCCGCACGAACGGGCAGCCGGACCGGGCAGCGACTGTCCGGACTGGCGGTCGCCCTGGGCATGGTGCTGTTCCTCGGCGGGTTCGCCTGGGGAGCGGTGGTGTACCGGCCCTACACCGTGCCCACCACGTCGATGTCGCCCACCATCGGCGCCGGCGACCGGGTGCTGGCCGAGCGCATCGACGGCGCCGACGTCCGCCGCGGCGACGTCGTCGTCTTCCAGGACACGACCTGGGCGAACGTCCCCGTCCTCAAGCGGGTCGTCGCCGTCGGCGGCGACACGGTCTCCTGCTGCCGGGAGGGCCGGCTGACGGTCAACGGCAAGGAGATCGACGAACCGTATCTCCCCAAGGGCACGGCGGCGGAATTCTCCGCCTTCTCCGAGGTGACCGTGCCGAAGGGACGCCTGTTCCTGCTCGGTGACGAGCGCTCCGGCTCCGTCGACTCCACCGCCCATCTGACCGACGCCGCCGGCGGCACGGTCTCCCGCGGCGCCGTCCAGGCCCGCGTCGACGCCGTAATCTGGCCGATGAACGGCATGCTGGCGGCACCCACCGGCCCCGACGGCTTCGAGCAGCTCGGTGCCCTGTCCTCGCCGGGCCCGCTGCGGACCGTCGTCGCCCTGGTGATCGCCGGAGCCGTCCTGGTGCTCGGCGGGGCCGCGTACGGCCCGCTCGCCAGGCGGGCGGGCGCCTCCCGGGCCCGGACGAGCGCGGGGGCCACCGGTGGCCGCTGACCCCGCCCCGGCGGCGCAGGACACGTACGAGGGCGGGCTGCGCCGTGTCGCCCGGGTCGTCCTGCTCGATCCCCAGGACCGCATCCTGCTGCTGCACGGCCACGAACCGGACGATCCCACCGACGACTGGTGGTTCACGCCCGGCGGCGGTGTGGAGGGCGACGAGACCCGTGAACAGGCCGCCCTGCGGGAACTCGCCGAGGAGACCGGCATCACCGAGGTCGAGCTGGGGCCCGTGCTGTGGCGGCGCCGATGCTCCTTCCCGTTCGCGGGGCGCCGCTGGGACCAGGACGAGTGGTACTACCTCGCCCGGACCGCACAGACGGTGACCGCGGCCACGGCGCTGACCGAGCTGGAGCGGCGCAGCGTCGCGGGAGCGCGTTGGTGGACGTGCCCGGAACTCGCCCGGGCACATGAGACGGTGTATCCGACCAGACTCGCCGAGCTGCTGCACACACTGCTCGACGAAGGTCCCCCGGCCGGGCCCGTGACCCTGGACACCGAAATCGTCTAGGTACTCCCGGGACTGGCGCACAATGGTGGGATCGCACGGCTGAAGGGGAACATGCCATGAGCGCCGAGGACCTCGAGAAGTACGAGACCGAGATGGAGCTGAAGCTCTACCGGGAGTACCGCGATGTCGTCGGTCTGTTCAAATACGTGATCGAGACCGAGCGGCGCTTCTACCTGACCAACGACTACGAGATGCAGGTGCACTCGGTCCAGGGAGAGGTGTTCTTCGAGGTGTCCATGGCGGACGCCTGGGTCTGGGACATGTACCGGCCGGCCCGCTTCGTGAAGCAGGTCCGCGTCCTCACATTCAAGGACGTGAACATCGAGGAGCTCAACAAGAGCGACCTGGAACTCCCGGGCGGATGACCCGGACCCGGCTGTGGATACCTGCCCGATCAACGTCACCCGCGTGAGTGACGGACTTGTCCACAGCCACTGAGTTACCCACCACGATCCACTCCGTGGGGCTCGACGCGTGACGGTTGGTGCCGGAGGTGGTGCCGACATGAACGCACAACGAGCACGCAGCGCACTCGGCAGGTACGGCGAGACACTCGCCGCCCGACGACTGACCCAGACCGGAATGACCGTCCTCGCACGCAACTGGCGCTGCGGCAGGACCGGCGAGATCGACATCGTGGCCAGGGACGGGGACGCCCTCGTCGTCTGCGAAGTGAAAACCCGCAGGTCGGGCAACTTCCAGCACCCCATGGAAGCGGTCACACCCGCCAAGGCCGACCGCCTGCGCGCCCTCGCGGAACGCTGGCTGCAACAACACGGGGCAGCACCACCCGGCGGCGTCCGCATCGACCTCGTCGGCGTACAGCTGCCCGCCCGCGGCGCGCCCGTCGTCACCCACGTCCGAGGGGTGGCCTGACATGGCATTCGCACGAACATGCTCCGTGGCACTGGTCGGCGTCGAAGGCGTCGTCGTGGAAGTCCAGGCCGACCTCGAACCCGGCGTCGCCGCCTTCACCCTCGTGGGCCTGCCCGACAAGAGCCTGACCGAGAGCAGGGACCGCGTCAGGGCCGCAGTGGTCAACTCCGGCGCGGAATGGCCGCAGAAAAAACTCACCGTCGGACTCAGCCCGGCCTCCGTACCCAAAGCCGGCAGCGGCTTCGACCTCGCCGTCGCCTGCTCGGTACTCGGCGCCGCCGAACGCATCGACCCACGCGTACTCGCCGACATCGTCATGATCGGCGAACTCGGCCTCGACGGCCGCGTACGGCCGGTCCGCGGCATCCTGCCGGCCGTACTCGCCGCAGCCGACGCCGGCTACGAACAAGTGGTCGTACCGGAATGCGCCGCCGCCGAAGCCTCACTGGTACCCGGCGTGTCCGTCCTGGGCGTCCGCAGCCTGCGGCAACTCATCGCACTCCTCACCGACGAACCCGTACCCGAGGAGCACACCGACGAACAGGCACGGCCCGACCCGCTGCTCGCCGGACTGCGCCTGCCCGGCACCGGAGCGGCCACCGGCATGCACAGCACCGGCACGGCACCGCACGACCAGGAACACGACCTCGCCGACGTCGTCGGCCAGCACTCCGCCCGAACCGCGGTCGAGGTGGCCGCGGCAGGCGGACACCACCTCTTCCTCGAAGGCCCACCCGGCGCCGGCAAGACCATGCTCGCCGAACGACTCCCGTCGATCCTGCCACCCCTCGACCGACAGGCCTCACTCGAAGTCACGGCCGTCCACTCGGTGGCCGGACTCCTGCCCCCGGGCAACCCGCTCATCGACACCCCGCCCTACTGCGCACCCCACCACTCCGCCACCATGCAGGCACTCGTCGGCGGCGGCCCCGGCACCGCCCGGCCGGGAGCGGTGTCCCTGTCCCACCGCGGCGTGCTCTTTTTGGACGAAACGCCCGAATTCAGCAGCCGAGCCCTGGACGCCCTCCGTCAACCCCTCGAAGCCGGACACGTGGTCATCGCCCGCAGCGCCGGCGTGGTGCGCTTCCCGGCACGCTTCCTGATGGTCCTCGCCGCCAACCCCTGCCCCTGCGGCCGCTACACCCAGACCAACAACCTCTGCGACTGCCCGCCCTCCGCCATCCGCCGCTACCAGGCCAGACTGTCCGGGCCACTGCTCGACCGCGTCGACCTCCGCGTCGAGGTCGACCGCGTCACCCGCACCGAACTCACCGCGGGCGGAACCCGAGGCGACACCACCGCCACGGTCGCCGACCGCGTACGGACCGCCCGGGACCGCGCCGCCGCACGCCTCACCGGCACCCCCTGGCGCACCAACAGCGAAATCCCCGGACGGGAACTGCGCAACCGCTGGCACCCCGCCCCCGGCGCCATGGACGAAGCCGAACGCAACCTCGAACGAGGCGTACTCACCGCCCGGGGACTCGACCGGGTCCTCCGGGTCGCCTGGACCGTCGCCGACCTCACCGGCCACGACCGACCCGACGCCACCGACGTTGCCCTCGCCCTCCAACTGCGCACCGGCATCCCACGCGGCGTCCCCATGACCCTCGGAGCGACCGCATGATCCCCGCAGCCCGACCCGGAGATGCGGAGACCGGGCTGGAGGGCACGGTCGCCGAAGCGGGCAGCACAGGTGACGGGCCCGGGGACGCGGCGGCAGGGGCGGCCGGGGCGGAGAACGTGGCCGTCGGACCGGAGAACACGGTAGTCGCGCCTCGGGGCGCGGCGGTCGGACCGGACAACATGGCCGTCGGACCGGAGAGCGCCACGGCCCGACCGGACGACACCGCAGCAGGACCCGGCGACGAACAGCTCAACCGGGTCTTCCTCACCCGAGTCCTCGAACCGGGCGACGAGACCGGCGGACGCTGGGTACGGGAACTCGGCGCGGACGCGGTGGTACGACGACTGCGCGACCGCGGCGAACCCCTGCCAGGCGCAAGCGCCAAACGATGGGCCGGACTGCTCGCCCGGGCCGCCCACGCCCAACCACACCGCGATCTCGCCACGGCACACGACGCCGGAGTACGGTTCGTGCTCCCCGACACCACCGAGTGGCCCCGCCAACTCGACGACCTCGGCGACGCACGACCCCTCGGCCTGTGGGTACGCGGCACCCCGGACCTGCGGATGTGGGCCCTGCGCTCCGTCGCCGTCGTCGGCGCCCGCGCCTGCACCGCATACGGCGCACACATGGCCACCACCCTCTCCGCAGGCCTCGCCGAACGCGGCTGGATCGTCGTCTCCGGCGGCGCCTACGGAGTGGACGGCGCCGCCCACCGCGGCGCCCTCGCCTCCGGCGGCGCCACCATCGCCGTCCTCGCCGGCGGCGTCGACCGGCCCTACCCACGCGGACACGCCGGGCTCATCGCAAGAATCGCCGAACAGGGCCTCGTCATCGGCGAATTACCGCCCGGCGACCACCCGACACCCCACAGATTCATCCTCCGTAACCGCGTGATCGCCGCACTCACCCGCGGCACCGTCGTCGTCGAGGCAGCCCACCGCAGCGGCTCCCTCGCCACCGCCAGAGCCGCCCGACGCCTCGGACGCCACACGATGGGAGTCCCGGGACCGGCCACCAGCGGCCTCTCCGCCGGAGTGCACGCACTGCTGCGCCAGGACGCCGTACTCGTCACCGACGCCGCCGAGGTTGTCGAACTCGTCGGCGACATGGGCGACCTCGCACCGGAACACAAGGGCCCGGTACTGCCCCGCGACCTCCTGGACCCGGCCGCCCGACACGTCCTCGCCGCCCTGCCCGCACACAGGGACGCGGAACCACAGGAGATCGCCCGCGCCGCACAGACCACACCGGACGACGCGATCGCGAGACTGTACGAACTACGAGCACTTGGTTACGTCGAACGACACGGCGACGGCTGGAAGTTGACGCGCCAGGCGATGATCTCGGTCCGCGACGGCCACACAGCGCGCTGACGGAGCGTGTTCGTCCGTCCGGGGGAACCCCGACACGCCCCGGAAAACACGTCAGTTGGGATGACCGGGTGATGACGCAGAGCGACGGGTGTGCACCGGCGGGACGGCCCACGCAATCCCTCCACGCAGGGTCCCACCTCCGCTGTTCGCACACCGCGACGCCTTAGTCACGCTACGCTCACGAGGATCCCGACACGGACAGGCAATTCGACATCGGACAGACAGCACACCCAGGCAGTACCAGTCCACGGCAGAACGGCACAAGGCGACGAATGCCCCAGCACACCTCCGGGTCCGACCGGGCGGCCATCCCCCCAGCCGCCCGCGACGGTGGCAGCGTGCGGCCGCCCGCTCCCTCGACACTCGACGAGCTGTGGCGGTCGTACAAGGCGACGGGGGACGAACGACTGCGGGAACAACTCATCCTGCACTACTCGCCGCTGGTGAAATACGTCGCCGGCCGCGTCAGCGTGGGACTGCCCCCCAACGTCGACCAGGCGGACTTCGTCTCCTCCGGCGTCTTCGGACTGATCGACGCGATCGAGAAGTTCGACCTCGACCGCGAGATCAAGTTCGAGACATACGCGATCACCCGCATCCGCGGCGCCATGATCGACGAACTGCGGGCCCTCGACTGGATCCCGCGCTCGGTCCGGCAGAAGGCCCGCAACGTGGAGCGCGCCTACGCCACGCTCGAGGCACGCCTGCGGCGCACGCCCTCGGAGAGCGAGGTCGCCGACGAAATGGGCATCGCCGTGGACGAGCTGCACGCGGTTTTCAGCCAGCTGTCCCTCGCGAACGTCGTCGCCCTCGAGGAACTGCTGCACGTCGGAGGCGAGAGCGGCGACCGCCTGAGCCTCATGGACACCCTCGAGGACACCGCCGCCGACAACCCGGTCGAAGTGGCCGAGGACCGAGAACTGCGCAGATTCCTCGCACGGGCCATCAACACCCTGCCCGAGCGGGAGAAGACCGTGGTCACGCTGTACTACTACGAAGGACTCACCCTTGCAGAAATCGGCAACGTCCTCGGTGTGACCGAAAGCCGCGTCAGCCAGATCCACACCAAGTCCGTACTGCAGCTGCGCGCGAAACTGGCGGGCTTCGGCCGCTGAGCCGGTCGGCGCGCAGACGGCCGATCCTCTGGCCGCCGCGGGCGGGGCCTCCGTACAGTGGACGGCGTGCCAAGGATTCGAGCGGCCTCCGTGGCCGAGCACCGGTCGATGCAGCGAGCCGCCCTGCTGGACGCGGCACGCTCCCTGCTGTCCGAAGGCGGTACGGAAGCGCTGACCTTCCCGGCCCTCGCCGAACGCACCGGGCTCGCGCGTTCGTCCGTGTACGAGTACTTCCGCTCCCGGGCGGCCGTCGTCGAGGAACTGTGCGAAGTCGACTTCCCCCTCTGGGCCGCCGAGGTCGAAGCGGCGATGGCCGTCGCCGACGACGCCGAAACCAAGATCCAAGCGTACGTGCGCAAGCAACTGGAGCTCGTGGGTGACCGGCGGCACCGCGCCGTGGTCGCCATCTCCGCGAGCGAGCTCGACGCCGGCGCCCGGGAAAAGATCCGCGCCGCACACGGCGGACTCATCGCCATGATCGTCGAAGCCCTCGGCGAACTGGGCCACACCCAGCCCCGCCTCGCCGCCATGCTGCTCCAGGGCGTGGTCGACGCCGCCGTGCGTCGCATCGAGCTAGGAGCAGCGGAACACCCGGACGAGGTCACGGAAGCCGCAGTGTCGATGGCCCTCAGGGGCGTCAGGGGCTGACCGGGGTGGCGGTGGAGTGAGGGCCGGGGTCAGGCGCTCTGACAGCCATGCACACTCGGCCTTTCCGCTTCCCCTGGGGCCCCTCCCCCCTCCCCCCCCGCCCCTCCCCTCCACCCCTCACCCACAGCAACCCCACCCCACTCCACCGCACCCCGCCGCGCCCCTCACCCGCCCGGCGGCACCCCAGCCCTCCCCCTCCCGCCTTCCCCCAGCCCTTCAGCCCTCTCAGCCCGGCAGAGGCACCCCCAGCACCGGCAGCAGCCTGGATGGGCCTCGGTGGAGTAGCCACGGTGGTAGGAGGGTGAGCGGGTCGAGGTAGGTGTCGCCTTTCCGTAGGCCCCAGTGCAGGCAGGGGAGCGTGCAGTGGGAGCCGCCGGTTTCCACGGTGCCGATGATGTCGCCCGCCGTGACGGTGTCGCCGGCCTTCGCTGTTGCCTTCACGGGTTCGTAGGTCGTGCGCAGTGGTCGGTCTCCGGTGCCGGTGAGTTCCACCGAGACGACGCCTCGCCCGGCGACTCGTCCGGCGTAGGAGATCCGGCCGTCCGCCACGGCTCGTACCGGTGTTCCTGGTGCTGCTGCCAGGTCCACGCCGCGGTGTCCGCGTCCGTAGGTCGTCGCCGGTGGTTCCCAGCCGCGCAGTACCGGTGGCCGTGTGCCGACCGGCCAGGCGCGCCCCACGTCCGGCACGTCCCCGGGCGGTATGTCGGCCGTAGGGGTGTCCGCCGCCGGGGTGTCCTCCGTGGGGGTGTTCCGGCCTGCTGGTGCCACGGTTGCCATGGTTGCCACGGCTGCCAGGGGTGCCGGTGGTGGCGCCAGCAGTGCCGCGGGGGTGAGGATCATCAGCAGGACCACTCGGGTGCACGTCCGTGCGCATCGGTTCGCTCGCATGGGGACCAGCGTCGCGGGGAGGGCGGATGTCCGCCGGGGCCTGTGGACGACCAGCCGGTTGTGGACAACGGCGTCACCCGGGGCCCTGCGGGTCCCGTACACTTCTGGTGGCGACCCGGGCCACCGGGTCGACTTCGCACGCCCCGACATCGGGACCGGTCACGGCCGGATTCCTGGTGTCAGCGCCCCTCGGTCCTTCGTGGCAACGGCGCGTCGTGGGCGTCAGGCGCGGGAGCCGTCCGGCATCCGCGGCACAACCGAGAAACTCAAGGAGATACGGCCATGGCCGTCGTCACGATGCGGGAGCTGCTGGAGAGCGGCGTCCACTTCGGTCACCAGACCCGTCGTTGGAACCCGAAGATGAAGCGCTTCATCTTCACGGAGCGCAACGGCATCTACATCATCGACCTGCTCCAGTCGCTGTCGTACATCGACCGCGCCTACGAGTTCGTCAAGGAGACCGTCGCCCACGGCGGCACGGTCATGTTCGTCGGCACGAAGAAGCAGGCGCAGGAGGCCATCGCCGAGCAGGCCACCCGCGTCGGCATGCCCTACGTGAACCAGCGCTGGCTGGGCGGCATGCTCACCAACTTCTCGACCGTCTACAAGCGTCTGCAGCGCCTCAAGGAGCTCGAGCAGATCGACTTCGAGGACGTGGCCGCCTCCGGCCTCACCAAGAAGGAGCTGCTGGTCCTCTCCCGCGAGAAGGCCAAGCTGGAGAAGACCCTCGGCGGTATCCGCGAGATGCAGAAGGTGCCGAGCGCCGTCTGGATCGTGGACACCAAGAAGGAGCACATCGCCGTTGGTGAGGCCCGGAAGCTGAACATTCCGGTCGTCGCGATCCTCGACACCAACTGCGACCCCGACGAGGTCGACTACAAGATCCCGGGCAACGACGACGCGATCCGTTCCGTCACCCTGCTCACCCGTGTGATCGCCGACGCCGTCGCCGAGGGTCTGATGGCCCGTTCCGGTGCCGCCGAGGCCGGCAAGGGCGACAAGGCCGCGGGTGAGCCGCTGGCCGAGTGGGAGCGCGACCTGCTCGAGGGCGAGAAGAAGGCGGACGAGGCTGCTCCGGCCGCCGCGGAGGCCGAGAAGCCCGCGGAGGCGGAGAAGCCCGCCGAGGCTCCGGCCGCCGAGGCCGAGCAGGCCTGACCCGTCAGAGCCGATGACGGCGGGAACGGTGACATGAGATCCGTTCCCGCCGTTCACCCGTAGGTCAGCGGCGAGTCGGACACCTGCCCTCTGGTAGGTGCTGATCCGCAGATCTTGGAACCTCCAGACTTCGAGAAAGATTCACAGACTCATGGCGAACTACACCGCCGCCGACGTCAAGAAGCTCCGGGAGCTCACCGGCGCCGGCATGATGGACTGCAAGAAGGCGCTGGACGAGGCCGAGGGCAACGTCGACAAGGCTGTCGAAGCGCTCCGCATCAAGGGCCAGAAGGGCGTCGCCAAGCGCGAGGGCCGCTCCGCCGAGAACGGCGCCGTGGTCTCGATCATCGCCGACGACAACTCCTCCGGTGTCCTCGTCGAGCTGAAGTGCGAGACGGACTTCGTCGCCAAGGGCGAGAAGTTCCAGGGCGTGGCCACCGCCATCGCCGAGCACGTCGCCAAGACCTCCCCGGCCGACCTCGACGCCCTGCTCGCCTCCGAGATCGAGGCCGGCAAGACCGTCCAGGCGTTCGTGGACGAGGCCAACGCCAACCTGGGCGAGAAGATCGTCCTGGACCGTTTCGCGCAGTTCACCGACGGCTACGTGACGGCGTACATGCACCGCACGATGCCCGACCTGCCGCCGCAGATTGGTGTGCTCGTCGAGCTCGACAAGCCGAACGCCGAGATCGCCAAGGGCGTCGCCCAGCACATCGCCGCCTTCGCGCCGAAGTACCTCTCCAAGGAGGACGTGCCGGCCGAGGTCGTCGAGTCCGAGCGTCGCATCGCCGAGGAGACCACCCGCGCCGAGGGCAAGCCCGAGGCCGCGATCGCCAAGATCGTCGAGGGTCGTCTCAACGGCTTCTTCAAGGACGCCACGCTGCTCGGCCAGCCCTACGCGCTGGACAACAAGAAGTCCGTCCAGAAGATCCTGGACGAGGCCGGTGTCACCCTGAAGCGCTTCACGCGCATCAAGGTCGGCATCTGAGTCCGTACCGCGACGGGCGCGCGACCCCGATAGGGTCGACAGCAGTCGTTCGGATACGCGTGCACATGCGCGCGCGTGCCGTACGACAGCAGATCTGACGAGGAGGCCATTGCCGCATGGGATGCGAAACACGCCCCACCGGCAGTGGCCTTCTTCGTATGTGCAACACGTGAAAGAGGCGGGATCCGACGATGACCACCAAGGCTGAGAAGAGCGACGACGGCAAAGTACGCGGCCGGTTTCTGCTGAAGCTGTCCGGAGAGGCGTTCTCCGGAGGCGGGGGCCTCGGAGTCGACCCCGACGTGGTGCACGCCATCGCACGAGAGATCGCAGCCGTCGTACGGGACGGCGCGCAGATCGCGATCGTCATCGGCGGCGGCAACTTCTTCCGCGGCGCCGAACTCCAGGTGCGGGGCATGGACCGGGCCCGCTCCGACTACATGGGCATGCTCGGCACGGTGATGAACTGCCTCGCCCTCCAGGACTTCCTGGAGAAGGAGGGCGTGGACTGCCGGGTGCAGACCGCCATCACCATGGGACAGGTCGCCGAGCCGTACATTCCGCTGCGCGCCGTGCGTCACCTGGAGAAGGGCCGCGTGGTCATCTTCGGCGCCGGTATGGGCATGCCGTACTTCTCCACCGACACCACCGCCGCCCAGCGCGCCCTGGAGATCGACGCCGAGGCGCTGCTCATGGGCAAGAACGGCGTGGACGGGGTGTACGACTCGGACCCGAAGACCAACCCGGACGCCGTGAAGTTCGACGCGCTCGGCTACGGGGAGGTCATCACCCGGGACCTGAAGGTCGCCGACGCCACGGCCGTCACGCTCTGCCGTGACAACAGCCTCCCGATCGTCGTCTTCGAACTCCTGAAGGAGGGCAATATCGCCCGCGCCGTCAAGGGTGAGAAGATCGGCACGCTGGTGGGTGACCAAGCGGGCCGCGACTGACCGGGGGATGGACAATGTCCTGCCGGTCGGGAACCGTGCAGGAAGAAGACGCGACGCAGCCGGCCGCCCCCGACAGGGAACCGAAGCCGGGCCTACTCAAGACACGCAGGAGCAAGTGGTGATCGAAGAGACCCTCCTCGAGGCCGAGGAGAAGATGGAGAAGGCCGTCGTGGTCGCCAAGGAGGACTTCGCCGCGATCCGCACCGGCCGTGCGCACCCGGCGATGTTCAACAAGATCGTGGCCGACTACTACGGTGCGCCGACGCCGATCAACCAGCTGGCCTCGTTCTCCGTGCCCGAGCCGCGCATGGCCGTGGTGACGCCGTTCGACAAGAGCGCGCTGCGCAACATCGAGCAGGCGATCCGCGACTCGGACCTGGGCGTCAACCCCAGCAACGACGGCAACATCATCCGGGTGGTGTTCCCCGAGCTGACCGAGGAACGCCGCCGCGAGTACATCAAGGTCGCCAAGGGCAAGGGCGAGGACGCCAAGGTGTCCATCCGTTCCGTGCGCCGCAAGGCGAAGGACGCCATCGACAAGCTGATCAAGGACGGCGAGGTCGGCGAGGACGAGGGCCGCCGTGCGGAGAAGGAACTCGACGACACCACGGCGAAGTACGTCGCCCAGGTGGACGACCTTCTCAAGCACAAGGAAGCGGAGCTGCTCGAGGTCTGATGAACGACTCTTCCTGGGGGGCGCCGCAGACCGGGTACTGGGGGCCGTCCGACCACGGGCCCGGCCGGGGGGCTGCCCCGGCCGGCCCCGCGTACGATGCGCACTACGCGCAGCAGACTCGCCCCATGCCCATCGTGCCCGACGTACCCGAACGCGGCGGTGACCAGGATGTCGACCGGGGGGCCGTTTCGCTGAGCGGCCCCCTGTTCCGAGACGAGCCGACGCGGGCCCGCCCCCTGCCGGGGGAGGTGCCGCAGAATCCGGAGCCCATGCCCGACGCGCCGCAGCCGGCACCCGCACCGCAGAAGAAGAGCGCGGGGCGCGACCTCGGCGCCGCGATAGGCGTCGGCGTCGGGCTCGGCGCGGTGATCGTCGCGTCGCTGTTCGTCGTCAAGGCCGTCTTCGTCGGTGTCGTCGCCGTCGCCGTCGTGGTCGGCCTGTGGGAGCTGACGAAGCGGCTGGAGGAGCGCAAGGGCATCAAGGCGCCCCTCGTGCCGCTCGCGGCCGGCGGTGCGGCGATGGTCGTCGCCGGGTACGCGCGCGGCGCCGAGGGCGCGTGGGTCGCCATGGCGCTCACCGCGCTGGCGGTACTGGTGTGGCGCATGGCGGCACCGCCCGAGGGTTACCTCAAGGACGTCACGGCGGGGCTCTTCGCGGCGTTCTACGTGCCGTTCCTCGCCACCTTCGTCGCCATGATGCTGACGGCCGACGACGGTGCCTGGCGGGTGCTGACCTTCCTGGTGCTGACGGTCGTCAGCGACACCGGCGCCTACGCCGTCGGCTGGCGCTTCGGCAAGCGCAAGCTCGCCCCGCGGATCAGTCCCGGCAAGACCCGCGAGGGCCTGCTGGGCGCGGTGGCGTTCGCGATGGCGGCCGGCGCGCTGTGCATGCAGTTCCTGATCGACGGCGGCAGCTGGTGGCAGGGCCTGCTGCTGGGCCTCGCGGTCGCCGCCAGCGCCACGCTGGGCGACCTGGGCGAATCCATGATCAAGCGGGACCTGGGCATCAAGGACATGGGCACGCTGCTGCCCGGTCACGGCGGCATCATGGACCGCCTGGACTCCCTGCTGCCGACGGCACCGGTGGTGTGGCTGCTCCTCGTGCTCTTCGTGGGCTCCGGCTGAACGAACGGTTCGGATTCCCTGACCCCCTCCTGCCCCGCCCCTTCCGGCCGCACGATCACCTCGGCGTGATCGACGCGGACGGGAGGGGCGGGGGCGTATGTGGGGGCGGGAGGGCGCCGGGCGCGAGTGGGAGAAGCGGCGACCTGGGCGGTCGCATCAAGGTACAACCCTCACTCTTGTGGTCATGAGCGGGCCGAGGACTCGGCGCGGTCTTCTGGCTTCGCGGGCGGCCGGTACTTCCGGCAGGGACGGCACCGGTAGGGGTGGCCGGCGGTCGCGGTGACCGTGGTGGTCGCGGCCTCGGCGGTGGAGCCGACTGGCTCCTCGGCGTGATGCGGACGACCTTCGATCCACCACCGGGAAACCGGTGAGGCTCCCGGTCGACTGGCTGTCGGCCGGGAGCCTCGTCTCATCGGTGGGAGCGGATCCGGTGTCCCTTCACCGCTCGATCACTCGATCGTTCACACCGTGCGTCCCAGGGCGTCGCTGATGCATCGCTTCTGGAATGCGATCGCCTCGAGGCACTTGGCGTTCTGCCGCTCCTCGTCGACGCTCGGGCCGGGCAGGTCTTCACGTTCGAGGAGTCCCTCGTAGCAGAAGGAGAGGACGCCGGACAGCACTTCGGGGGTCAGCCCTCCGGGTGCGTCTGCACACGCCAGGAGAGCGGACAGCAGGTGGGAGGTGCCCGGCTCGTACGCCTCGTCGTCGACTTCGGTGTACGCGTCGAGTACCTCTTCCGGGAGCGTGATCTTCTCCCTGCCCGCTCGGACCGCTTCGTGCCCGGCCCGCATGCCTTCCTCGATGTACTCCCTGACGACGTCCACTTCAACGGGGCCGATGGACTCCAGAGTCCACTCCATGACCCTCATCGCAAGCGGCAGCCGTCGCGGTGGTCGGATTTCTCGCAGGTCCTCCTTCAGTGCCCTCATTTCGAGGTCCCAAAGAAGCATTCTCTACCTCTGACTTTCTGGCGGGGGCTCGCTTCTTCAGGAGCGTCCGTCACTCACGGCGCTTTCTTCCAGTTCGATCCAGCGTTCGTCATCCGCTTGGAAGGACCCGTCGGCGTCATTGTAGAAGATCCCGGAATCGAAACACTCGATGAATATGTCCAGCAATTCGTCGAGGCTGTTCGCTGCGATTCTGGTCGCCTCTCCGATCATCACGCTGACCACAGGTGAGCTGGCCCGTGCGGATGAGCATCAGTCGGCTGGTGAACGTGACAGGCCTCGCCGTTTCAGCCGGTTGGGCCGAAACGACGAGGCCTGCTGATCAACCGTCAGTCCTCGTCCTCGTCCTCGTCCTCGTCCAGGAGGCCCAAGTCCTCGGGCAGAGCGAGCATGGACCGCTGCCTGACCGGGTCGGTCTCCGACTGCGCGGCCGTCTCGATCAGCGCAACGAGCTTCGCCCGGTCCTCGGGCGTCAGATCCCGTGCCATGGCCGCCACAGGCTCGACCAGTGCCGCGGCGACGTCCGGGTCGAGTTCGTCATCGTCCGTAAGGTCGATGGAAACCAGCAGAGCGGCGAAGGCTTTCGCCAGGAACTGCTCAGTGTTCATCAAGGTACAACCCTCACTCTGATATTCGTGATCATGAGCGAGCCGAGGACTCGGCGCGCTCTCCTGGCTTCGCTCGCGGTCGGTACTTCCCAACGGCCGGTGTAGCCGTTCTGTTCGAGCGCCAGCGACTGCCGAATGGCCTGGAGGTAGGTCTTGTTCCGCGTCGTCACGGCCAGCTTCCGGTCGATCAGGACCCCGTTCGCCGCGTCGAAACCGTCGAACTTCACCTGAGACAGGCTGTTGCGGCCCGACATGTAGTACTGCAGAGCTGGGGCCAGACCCGGCCTCGAGCCCGTCGCCCCGTCGTCGTAGGCACGGGCCTGCGGGCTCATGTGGGCGTTCTCCTTGACCCAGTGAACGTCGCCGTCGCAGTTGTGGTTGAGCAGGGTCTGCGAGCCCGCCCGCACATAATACGTGTGGACGTCCGTGACGGTGAGGTTGTGGACCTTCGCCTCCGCCGTCCACCTCGTGACCGTGTCGATCCGGAACCAGGCGCCCTCGGACGTCTGGAGCCACTGACCCGGCTTCAGGTCGCCCGCTTCGACCCACTCCCGCACGGTCGGCACCCAGAAGGGATGGCCGGCCGTCGCGGTGACCGTGGTGGTAGCGGCCTTGGCGGTGGAACCGTCGTGGGTCTTCAGCGTGATGCGGACGAGGTCCTTGCTGCCCTTGCCCACGATCGTCGCCGCGGCCGTCTGCACGGAGGTCCTGCCCGTCTCCGGGTCGGTGGCGACGACCTTGTCACCGGGCCTGACCTTCTCGATCGGCTTGGAGGAGCCGTCGGCCATCAGGACCTTGGTGCCGGCGACGAAGCTGTTGCCCGTGCCTCCGGCGGAGTCGCACGCTGCGCTCTGCGTCTCCTCCTTGGCGGTGTCCTTGGCCTCCTCGCGGACCTCCTTGGCGACCTTCTTCACCGCCCGCTTGACCTGCCGCGGCTTCGGGCGCGGCTTCGGCTGGGAGCGGGGCTTGGCCCTCGGCTTCGGCCGGGACGCCGCCTTGCGGGCCGCGGCACGGCGCGCCGCCGCCTTCTTCGCCGCCGCGCGGGCCGCGCGGGCCCTCGCCTGGGCCGCCGCCCTCCTGGCCGCCGCCCGCTTCGCCGCCGCGCGGGCCGCCGCCCGCTTGGCCGCGGCACGACGGGCCGCAGCAGCCTTGCGGGCCGCCTCCCGGCGGGCCTTGGCCGCGGCGCGCTTGGCGGCCTCGATGGCACGCTTGCGTGCGAGGGCCGCGGCTCGACGGGCCGCCGCCTGGGCCGCCTTGCGGGCCGCGATGATCGCCGCACGGCGGGCCGCCGCGCGGATCGCCGCCTGGATGGCGATACGGGCCGCGATGCCGATCAGGACGGGGAAGAACTCGCCCGTCGGGTCGGAGAAGGTGGCCGGTGCGTTGTTGCTGTAGGCGTACGGGTTCATCGTGGCCGGCTGGCCGTAGTCGACCATCGGGTCGACCTGGATGAAGCGCCCCGTCGCCGGGTCGTAGTCACGGGCGCCGAGACGGGTCAGGCCCGTGTCCTCGTCGACCGTGCCGCCGACGAAGCCCCGCTGACCCGGCCAGGACGTGGGCTGCTGCCCGCGTGCCTCGCCGAACGGCATCGACTTGCGCCGGGTGACGCCCATGGCCGCGTCCACCATGTCCACGACCGTGTGGGACGTGCCGTGGTGGTCGGAGAGCATGAGCTGGCGCACGCCGCCGGTCGCGCGGACCGTCGTGGAACCGTCCGGGAGCTGGTAGAAGCGTTCCGCCTTCTTGGTCGCCTTGTCGGCGGAGACCGTCAGCTCCGCGTCGGCGAGGTAGAGCGTGCGGCTGCCGTCCGCGTCGGTGCGGATGAGGCGTTCGCCGTCCGCGCCGTACAGGTACGACGTGGTCTCGGTGCCGCCGCCCTCGACGGGCCGGGTCACCTTGCGCAGCTGGCCCTCGATGTCGTACTCGAGCGTCTGGTTGGTGCCGCCGTGCTGGCGTCCGGTGGTGTTGCCCGCCTTGTCGTAGGCGAAGGTGGCCAGGGTCTGGCCCTGCGGGCCGGTCGACTTGACCTCGGCCAGCGCGTTCGGGCCGCCGACGCCCTCCTTGCCGTACACGTACTCACGGGTGACGTCCTGGGTGGTGTCGCCCGTGGTGTCGTGCTCGACGAGCTTGGTGCGGTTGCCCGCCGCGTCGTACGTGAACGACTGCCAGAACGCCTCCGGGCCGCCGACGGTGTCCTTCGACGGGGCCGCCGTGCAGTCGTCCGCCGTCTTCGACGTCCAGGCGGAGGTCATCTGCCGGAGCTGGTCGTAGACGAAGCACTGCGTGTCGGTCTCGCCGGCGTCGGGCGCCGCGCTGCCCGGCCTGTCGGTGATCTTGGTGACGTTGCCGGCCTGGTCGTACCCGTAGGTGGTCTCGCTGATGCGGCCCGGGCTGACCGAGCGGTCGAACGTGACCGACTGCACGCGACGGGTGAACTCGTCGTAGATGTAGCTGCCGTAGACCTGCTTGCCGGCCGGGCCCGCGTCCGTGCGGAGGATCTCGCCGAACGCCGAGTACTGCGCGTTCGCCAGGTACGTGGACGCGCCGCCGATGAAGATCGGCAGGTCGTCGGAGTTGTACCGGAAGACGATCCGCTCGGTGACCAGTCCGCCCACGCCCGGCACGGAGACCCAGGCGAGGTTGCCGGTCGGGGTGTAGGAGTACTCGTACTCGTAGGTGCCGGCCAGGCCGGTCTCCTCCTCCGGAACGACCGTCTGGGACCTCTTCACCCGGTAGGCGGCGTCGTACTCGGTGACCTCCTCCCGGTACGCCTTGCCGTCCTCGTAGCGGATCTGCGCGGTCGGCAGGCCCTTGGCGAGGGTGTCGTACGTCCACTCGAGGCGCTTGGGACCGGTGGTGCCGCCCTCGCGCAGCGACGTCGGGCGGCCGGCGTCGTCGTAGGTGGTGAACAGGGACCGGTTGAGCGGGTCGATCGTCTCGACCACGTTGTCGGCGTTGTCGTACCGCATCTCGGTACGGCCGCCGTCGGGGTCGACGACCGCCGTCTGGCGGCCCCGCTTGTCGTACTCGAAGCTGGTGACGGCACCGCCGGGCGCGGTCACCTTCACCAGGTTGTCGAGGTCGTCGTACTCGTAGACGGTGTCCCGCCACTTGGTGCGGGCCTCGTCGGTGTACTCGCGCAGCCGCTCCAGGCGGCCCTCGGCGTCCTCGAAGGCCGCCGTGACCGTGTCGCCCTTCGGCGGGATCGTCGTGGAGACGTCGCCGTCGCGCTCGGTCGTGGTGCGCAGCTTCTCCGTGCCGCGGTAGTAGGTGATCTCGGCGGTGGGCTGGCCGAGGCCGTCGAAGGTGGTGCGGTTCTGGGACGGGACGTCCTGGTCACCGACCTGGAGGAGCGCGGGTGCGGGCTCGTCGGCGTTGTAGTAGCCGTCGTTCTCCTTCCAGGGCCGCCCGGCGCTGTCGTAGAAGGTGTCGTTGACGATGCGGCCCGCGCCGATCGCCTTGTCCTGCGACTGCCGCTGCCGCAGCAGTCCGTCGAGGATCTCGTACGACACGGCGTACTGGCCGTTGTCCTTCAGCGTCCGCGAGGTGATGATCGTCGGGCCGTCGCGGCGGACGGTGTAGTCGTAGGTGGCCGTGGGGGACTGGGTGTCCGGGTCACGGTCGATCTCCCACACCTTCAGGAGCCGGCCCAGCGGGTCGTACTCCATCGTGGCCGTCCTGCCGTTGGCGTCCGTCTCGGTCAGCGGCAGACCGCGGATCTCGTCGAAGACGGTCGTCTCGGTGTGTCCCAGCGGGTCGGTGGAGACCTGCCGGGTCGGGCGCGCCACCGTCGCCGGGGTGTACTGCACCTGCGTCTTGCGGTCGTCCGCGTCCCAGGTGGCGGTCTCGCGGCCGTGGATGTCGTACTCGGTGCGGTCGATGGTGACGTAGCCGTCGCCCGTGCCGTTCAGCTCCTGCACCTCGGTGGCCAGGCCCTTGGTCGGGGCCGCGCCGAAGGCCAGGTTGTCGTACAGCGTCCGCGTGTCCTCCACGACCTCGCCGCCGGTGGAGCCGCAGGCGCCGAGCGTGGTCTTCTCCCGCGACTCCAGCTCGATCAGGTAGGCCGTGGTGTTGCGGGCGTAACTGACCGTGGAGCAGCGGACCTTGCCGCCGGGGCTGGTCTCCTCGACCTGGTACGGCAGGCCGTAGCCGTCGTACTTGGTGGTCTCGGTGGAGGTGCGCCAGGTGTCGCCCTTGACGCGCTCACGGGTGGTGACCGTCTCCGGACGGGCCATCCACGCCTCCAGGGGCGTGGTTCCGGCGCGGGTGCGGCTCGCCGTCTTCACCGCCCACGGAGTGGTGACGGTCGCGGAGTCGATCGGGCCGCCGTCGGACGCGTAGGTGATCTGTTCCAGCAACTGCCCCTGGTACTGCGGCAGGTCCGGATGCGTCTTGCCCGAGCTGTCGGTCACCGACGAACTGCGCGTGCCCGAGGGCAGCTTGTCGCCGTGCAGTCCGCGGAAGTAGCGGTGCTCGGTGAGCTGCTTGACGTCGCTGCCGCCGCCGAGCCGGGTGAGGACCCGCTCGTAGCCGCGGAACTGCGACCAGGTGCGGTGCTTGTTCTCGGTGAACTCGCTGTCGTCGTAGGCCCAGCCCGGGTTGCCGACGAACTCGTAGCTCGTCACCTTCGACGGGCTGTCGGTGACCAGGTCCTGCTCGGTCACCTGCGTGACGAGGTACTTGTGGAACCAGTCCTTCACCGGGCTCAGCGCGCCCTTGGGAGTCCAGTACTGCGGGAAGCAGCGCATGGTGTTGGACTCGGGGGACGCCGGCATCTTCCTCGGCTCCAGCGCCTGGCACTCGCGCGGCGAGTACGTCACGCCGATCCGGCCGCCGGTCTCGGTGTCGATGGCGTGGACACGCAGCCGGGAGAACGGCGGCAGGCCCTCGACGCCGTCGACGCGGTTGTCCATCTGCAGGCCGGAGAAGGTGACCTTCGGCATGGACGCCGAGGAGCCGGCACCGTGCCCGGTGCGCGTGACGGAGTCCAGCCACAGCGCCGGCGAGGTGCCGTCACCCGTGTCGGGGTACGACTGCTCCAGCGTCCAGGAGTCGACCGGGCTCAGCGCGGTACCGGAGAGCACACTCGTGGTGATCTTCGTCAGCCGCTTGGTCGACCAGAACGTCGGGGAGTACTTGTCGGTGCACTTGGCGCCGGAGGCGCACTCCTGGTCCAGCGGGGTGTCCGGCCAGTACTTGGCGTTGGCCGTGGTCCGCTTGGACTCGGCGCAGTCGAACGTGGAGTTCGGCACGCAGCGCTCGGCCAGGGTGAACGCCACCCGGCCGGCCGGCAGGACACCGAACAGCTTGTCGGAGCGCAGACCGTAGTCGATGCGCGACAGCTGCGCGTTGCGGTCGTAGGACGCCTGCTGGTCGGCCTTCATGTTCTGGCCGTAGAAGTTCGTCCACTTGGTCCACCACAGGGTCATGGCGTCGCCGAGCGGGTCGACGACGTAGTCCAGGTTCCAGCGGTAGACCTGCTTGCAGTCGGAGTCCATGAACGCGGTGGCGTGGCACGGCTCGTCCGGGTGGTTGCCGAACACCGGCACGGTGAGCGCCGAGTTGGTGACCGTCCCGTCCGGGGCGCCCGGCAGCTTGTTCAGGCCGAAGTGGTACTGCGTGCCGTCGGTGGTGGTCAGGACCCAGTACTCGCCGCTGTGCGAGCCGTTGGCGGCACCGGTCCTGCGCTGCAGGCGGGAGCCGTCGTCGTCGGCGGGGCGCCACTCGTCGGTGCCGTCCTTCTTGACGAGTTCGGTGGTGTTGCCGCCCAGCGACATCACCACGTGGTCGGAGCCCCAGCACAGGTCGCCGCTGTCGCCTGTGTTGTTCGGCTTCTTGCCGTCGACCTCCGCCTTGTCGTCCGAGCAGGAGCGGTAGCGCCGCTCGATGAAGCCGGGCTCGTAGTCCCAGCCCTCGGCGATCCAGGAGGACTGCGCGTTGGTGGAGGCGGTGCGGCCGTCCACGGCCTGCGAGGAGTAGGACAGCTCGACCTCGGGCTGCGGGCCGCCGGGGACCTCGGGCGCCTCGATCGGGTACGTCCAGGAGAAGCCGCCCGAGGACGAGCCGGCCATCCAGGAGCCGGACGGCGACAGCGAGGTCGCCTCGTGGCTGCCGCCCGGGCCGGAGGCCGTGGCGGTCGCGGCGAACACGGTCGGCGCCGCTGCCAGGTCGGTGGTGCCGGTGACCTTCTTCGCGGCCGGGTCGTTGGCGCCCGGCAGTTCGGTGCGGGTGCGGCACCGCTCCAGCTCCGGCGTGGTCAGCGCACAGGCCGGCAGGCGGTAGAGCCGGAGCCGGGAGCCCCAGTCACCGCCGTAGGTGTCCTTGAACGACGCGTAGTCCAGCTCCAGTTCGACCGAGCCGGAGGCGGGCCGCGCCAGACCGTCGGCGGCGGGCTCCGCGGTGAACAGCACGCCCCGCACACCCGCCTTGCGGGCCGCGGCCTGGTCCTCGACCCGGACCTCGACCGCCGAGCCGACCGCGGCGCCGGCCCGCTCGGGGGCAACTCCCCGCGTGCGGACGCCCTTGCCGGAACCCGTGGCCGACCGTGCGGCCTGACGGACCCTCACCAGGCGGTCGGGCAGCGGGCTCTGCGTCGTGGCGGACCCGCCGGCCACGTCACCGGCCGACGGCACCCGCCGGGACGGCTTGCTGTCGCGGCCGACGACCGGAGTCGTGAAGGAATCGGCCGAAACCTTGCCGGCCGTAGGCCGGAAGACGCCCTTCGCGTCGTCACGCACCCCCGGGCGCTTTGTGTCGAAATCCCGTCCCGGGACGGATTTTTCGCGCTGTACGTCCCCGCGTCGGGAACTGCCGTCCGCGGCGCTGGCATCGGCGGGTATCAGCCCGACGAAGAGAACGAGTCCCACGAAAAGGGACACGGATCTGTGCCAGTGGCCGAGGTAGCGCAGCTGTCTTATCAGCTGGTCCACTACCGAACCTCCCCCAGATTTACTTTTTTGTGATCGAGCGATGAGCGATCGCACAGTAAACGGTGAAGATCGTTCCGGCAAGCAGTCTTCTGACGGTGCGACAAACCCCACTCCGGTCATCTGTCAGTAAAGAAAAGCCCAGTTCAGGTGTACTCTTCGGCGCTGCGGCCCACTGCAAGGGACCGCGGCGGGCTCCGGGGAGAGTCCGCACGGCAACGACTCCGGGGGGAATCGCCCATGCCAGAAACATCCCGAAGACGACCGCCGGCCGGCCGGTGGAGGAGGGCCGCGCTCGTCGCGGTGCTCGCCGGGGGAACACTGGGGCTGACACCGCTGACCTCGCCGGCCACCGACGCCGCCGCGGCCGATTCCGGCTCGGCGACGGCGTCGGCCCGCAGCGAGGAGAGCCGCGCGATGGAGCGGGCCGCCGAGACCGGTGAGCCCGTGGAGGTGGTCTCCGCCCGCTCCGAGACCAGCGAGACGCACGCCCTGCCCAACGGCAACCTGCGCACCACACAGCACACCCTGCCGGTCCGGGTGAAACGCGAGGGCCGCTGGCTGCCGGTGGACACCGCGCTCACCGAGACGGCCGGCCGGATCCGGCCCCGGGCCGTGCCCGGCGACGTGACCTTCTCCGCCGGCGGCGACACCCGGCTGATCACCCTCGCCGACCGGGGCGGCGAACTCGCCCTGACCTGGCCGACGCCGCTGCCCGAGCCGGTGCTCCAGGGCGCCACCGCGACCTACCCGGAGGTGTTCCCGGGCGTGGACCTGGCCGTGGAGGCCAGTGTGGACGGCTTCAGCCAGGCACTGATCGTCAAGACGCCCGAGGCCGCGGACAGGACGGAACTGAAGGAGGTCGGCTTCGGCCTGCGCGCCAAGGGCCTCGACGTGCGCAAGGACACCGAGAACGGCACCCTGCGCGCCGTCAACGCGGCCGGCCAGACGGTGTTCGCCTCCTCCACCGCCCGGATGTGGGACTCCTCCGGCGAGCCGGAGGCTCCACGCGCCGCCTCCGGGAAGGCGAGGACCGCGGCCACCGCCTCCGGACCGGCCCGTACCGCGACCGCCGCCGTGCAGGCGCCGGCCTCCGACTCCGCGCCCTCCCCGCTGACCCCGGGCACCAGGAGCAGCAAGGTCGGCGTCCGGATCACCGACGACAAGCTCCTGCTCACCCCCGACCAGCAGCTCCTCGACGCGCCGGACACCGAGTTCCCGGTCTACATCGACCCGCGGATGACCGGAACCCGCGAGGCGTGGACGATCGCCTACAAGCCGCACCCGAACGACAGCTACTGGAACGGCACCGGCTGGAACGGCGGCACCACCAGTGAGGCTCGCGTCGGCTACGAGTCGACGAGCGGCGGCACCGCCCGCTCCTTCTTCCGCGTGGGCTCGAAGTTCCTGGCCGGCGTGAAGGTGATCGACGCCCAGTTCCAGATCACCGAGACGCACTCCTGGTCCTGCACGGCCAAGCCGGTCGAGCTGTGGCTGACCGGCGGGATCAGCTCGTCCACCACGTGGAGCAAGCAGCCGTCCTGGGCCACCCGCCAGGACAGCCGCAACTACGCCCACGGCAACGAGGACCACGGCTGCGCCGACAAGGCCGTCGACTTCACCGCCAAGGACGCCGCCGTCAAGGCGGCGGCCAACAAGTGGTCGAACGTCACCTTCGGCCTGCGCGCCCCGCAGAGCGCCGAGGACGCCAAGGACGCCTACAGCTGGAAGAAGTTCAAGCCGGACGCCAAGCTGATCGTCGAGTACAACCGGCCGCCGAAGGCCCCCTGGGCGCTCGACACCATCCCGAGCACCAAGTCGAGCACGACCAGCTGCGGCAACGACGGCACCTACGTCACGGTCGGCAACACCGACGTGACCCTGACCGCGCAGGTGTGGGACCCGGACGGCGGCAACGTCAACGTCCAGTTCCACCTGTGGCCCACCGGCAAGCACGACGTCGCGCCCGGCATCATCTTCAACCAGCGCAAACAGGTCACCGTCAAGGACAGCGACCCCAAGGGCGCACAGGCCCGCATCACCGTGCCCAAGGCGCTGCTCGCCCAGTACAAGGACGCCAGCAACGGCCAGTTCTCCTGGAAGGCACAGGCCGAGGACGTCGCCGACGACTCCTTCGCCTCCGACTGGACCCCGACCAAGGGCGCTCCCGGATGCCGCTTCGGCTTCGACCCCGAGGCCCCGGCCGTGATGCCGACCGTGACCTCGGCGGACAGCCTGTACCCGGAGACGGCGTCCGGCGCGGAGCCCGTCGAGGGCGCCCTGGCCCGCACCGAGGGCGAGTTCCGGTTCGACGCCAACGGCGTGGCGGACACCACCAAGTACCTGTACGACCTGGACCGCACCCCGCCGAGCAAGGAGGCCCTGCCCACGGCGAAGGGCGGCCCGGCGACCGCGCCGGTCACCCCGCTCACCCCGGGACCGCACACCCTGTACGTGCGCATGGTCGACGCCGGAGGCAACCCCGGCCCGATCTACCCCTACCGCTTCTACGTCAAGAGCCCCGGCGTCACGGACAAGCCCGGTGACGTCAACGGCGACGGACAGCCGGACTTCTTCGCCCTCAACAGCACCGGCAACCTGCTCCTGTACGGCGGCACGGGGAGCGGCAGGGTCGCCACGATGGTCCCGCTCTCCTCCTCCGGCGGCTGGAACGGCGCGCTGCTGACCCACCGCGGCGACTGGACCAGCGACTTCTACGAGGACCTGGTGGCCCGCCGCTCCGACGGCAAGCTGTGGCTGTACCCGAACAACGGCCAGGGAGAGTTCACCGAGGACACCAAGCAGGACGTCTACTTCTTCCCGGACCCCGAGACCGAGGTGGCGATCGACCCGGCGACGATCAAGCAGATCGTCTCGGTCGGCGACATCACCCCGGACAGCGAGTCGTCCAACCCCGACTTCGTCGCGGTCATCGGCGACCAGCTGTGGTTCCTGCCGGGCTACGCCTACGGCACGGTCGACTCCGGCTACCTGATCGGCAACTCGGGCTGGAGCGTCATGCAGCTCGCCTCGCCGGGCGACGTGGACGGCGACGGCTTCACGGACCTGATCGCCCGCAACACCTCCAACGGCGAGCTGTGGGTGTACCACGGCAAGAGCCCGGGTGACGCGGACGGCGACGGTGTCCCCGACGGCGGCACCGACCCCGCCTCCCTGGGCGTGGGCGCCCACCGCACGGCGTACGCCACCGGCTGGACTACCACCGCACGGCCGCTGTTCACGGCGTCGGGCGACTCCGACGGCGACGGAGTGCCGGACCTGTGGACCACGACCGCGAACACCACGGCGGGCCTGGAGTTCGTCCCGGGCCGGCGCACCGGCCTGGTCGGCCCGCCGACGGTGGTCGGCACCGGCGGCTGGCAGGCGATGAAGCTCATCTCCTGATTCCGCCCTCCGGTCCCGAAGCGGCCGGCCGCCCCGCGCGGCCGGCCGCTTTTCCGTCCGCACCGGCACCTGCGGGGAAGGGGCACGAGGGTCCGGGACGGTCTCCGGAGGTGGCCGGGGCCGTCAGCGGCGACCGGGCGGCGGCCGAGGACCATCGCCGCCGACCGGGCGACGGCCGAGGACCATCGCCGCCGAGGGCCGGCGGCGGCCGGGGCCCCAGGTCACCCGAGTGGATCTGCGACACTGGGAGAACCATGCCCAAGCCCGGAGAACTCACTTTCGTCGCGCCGCGCGGAGCCAAGAAGCCGCCGCGGCACCTTGCCGATCTCACGCCCGCCGAGCGCAAGGAGGCGGTCGCAGCGGCCGGTGAGAAGCCGTTTCGCGCGAAGCAGCTCTCGCAGCACTACTTCGCCCGGTACGCGCACGACCCGGAGCAGTGGACCGACATCCCGGCCGCGTCCCGCGGCAGGCTCCAGGAAGCACTGCTGCCGGAGCTGATGACGGTCGTCCGGCACCTGTCGACCGACCAGGGCACCACCCGCAAGACGCTGTGGAAGCTGTTCGACGGCACGCTCGTCGAGTCGGTGCTCATGCGCTACCCGGACCGGGTGACCATGTGCATCAGCTCCCAGGCGGGCTGCGGCATGAACTGCCCGTTCTGCGCGACCGGGCAGGCCGGCCTGGACCGGAACCTGTCCACCGCGGAGATCGTCCACCAGATCGTCGACGGTATGCGGGCGCTCAGGGACGGCGAGGTCCCGGGCGGTCCGGCGCGGCTCAGCAACATCGTGTTCATGGGCATGGGCGAGCCGCTCGCCAACTACAACCGGGTCGTGGGCGCCATCCGCCGCCTCACCGACCCCGAGCCGGACGGGCTCGGACTGTCCCAGCGCGGGATCACCGTGTCGACGGTGGGTCTCGTGCCGGCGATCCACCGCTTCTCCGACGAGGGCTTCAAATGCCGCCTCGCGATCTCGCTGCACGCCCCGGACGACGAGCTGCGCGACACCCTGGTCCCCGTGAACACGCGGTGGAAGGTGCGCGAGGTGCTCGACGCCGGGTTCGAGTACGCGGCCAGGTCCGGGCGGCGGCTGTCCATCGAGTACGCCCTCATCCGGGACATCAACGACCAGGCGTGGCGGGGTGACCGGCTCGGGCGACTGCTCAAGGGTCGGCCCGTACACGTCAACCTCATCCCGCTCAACCCGACCCCCGGCTCCAAGTGGACCGCCTCCCGGCCCGAGGACGAGAAGGCGTTCGTGGACGCGATCGCCGCGCACGGTGTGCCGGTGACCATCCGGGACACCCGGGGACAGGAGATCGACGGGGCGTGCGGTCAGCTCGCCGCGACCGAACGGTAAGGTGACCCGAGTAAGCACATCTTCATATTCCGACAGGGGAGCGCCACAGCGCTGAGAGTGCGGCACCGGCCGCAGACCCTCCGAACCTCGCCCAGGTCATTCTGGGTAGGGAGATCGGTCATCACTCGAGCTGTTGCGCCCTGCCCGGGAACCCGCGAGGGGTCCCGGGCAGGGCCGCGTCTCTTCCTGGTCACTCCAGGAGGAAATCCAGTGGGCATCACCAAGAAGGTCACCGTCCTCGCCGCCGGGCTGGGGCTGGTCACGCTGTCCGCGTGTGGCTCGTCCGGCGACGACGCGGGCACCGGGTCCGGCGGGCCGAAGACCGTGACCCTCGTCAGCCACAACTCGTGGGCCGCGTCGAAGGACGTCGTCGCCGCCTTCGAGAAGCAGTCCGGCTACAAGGTCCAGGTCCTCGAGGACGGCGACGCCGGGCAGGCCGTCAACAAGGCCATCCTCACCAAGGACAACCCGCAGGGCGACGTCTTCTTCGGCGTCGACAACACCCTGCTCTCCCGCGCCCTCGACAACGGCCTGTTCCAGCCGTACCGGGCCAAGGGCTCCGACCGGATCCGCCCCGAGTACCGGGTGGACGAGGACAAGCACCGGGTCACCCCCGTCGACACCGGCGACATCTGCGTCAACTACGACAAGCAGTGGTTCAGCGAGCACGACCTGACCCCGCCGAAGACCTACGACGACCTGATCAAGCCCGCGTACAAGAACCTCCTCGTCACCGAGAACGCCTCCACCTCCTCGCCCGGCCTCGGCTTCCTCCTCGGCACCGCCGCGAAGTACGGCGACGACGCCTGGCAGGAGTACTGGAAGAAGCTCAAGGCCAACGGCGTGAAGGTGGTCGACGGCTGGGAGCAGGCCTACAACGAGGAGTTCTCCGGCTCGGCCGGCGGCAGGCAGGCCAAGGGCGACCGCCCGCTGGTGGTGTCCTACGCCTCCTCCCCGCCCGCCGAGGTGATCTACGCCGACCCCAGGCCGGACACCGCGCCGACCGGCGTCGCCGAGGGCACCTGCTTCCGGCAGGTCGAGTACGCGGGGCTGCTGAGCAACGCGAAGAACCCCGAGGGCGGCAAGGCGCTGCTGGACTTCCTGATCGGCAAGACGTTCCAGGAGGACATGCCGCTCAACATGTTCGTCCACCCGGTGCGCGACGACGCCCGGCTGCCCGAGGAGTTCACGAAGTTCGGGCCGCAGGCGAAGGCCCCGCAGACCATGGACCCGGCGAAGATCGCCGACAACCGTGACCGGTGGGTCAAGGCGTGGACCTCACTCGTACTGAAGTGACGCGGGCCGCGACGGCACGGCGCGGGAGCGCGGCGCGGCTCGGCCTGATGGCCCTGCCCGTCGCGTTCTTCGCCGTCTTCTTCGCCTATCCCGTCACCGCGATCGTCGCGCGCGGACTGAAGACCGACGGGACCTGGCAGCTCGGGCGGTTCGCGGACGTCCTGGCGCAGCCCGACGTCCGGCAGGTCCTGTGGTTCACCACCTGGCAGGCGCTGGTCTCCACCGCCCTGACCCTGCTGGTCGCCCTGCCCGGCGCCTATGTCCTCGCCCGCTTCGACTTCCCCGGCAAGCAGGTGCTGCGGGCCGTGGTCACCGTGCCGTTCGTGCTGCCGACCGTCGTCGTCGGCACCGCGTTCATGGCGCTCGTCGGGCGCGGCGGACTCCTCGACGAGCTGTGGGGCGTGCGCCTGGACACCACCGTGTGGGCGATCCTGCTCGCCCACGTCTTCTTCAACTACGCCGTGGTCGTCCGCACCGTCGGCGGGCTCTGGTCGCAGCTGGACCCGCGGCAGGAGGAGGCGGCGCGGATGCTCGGCGCCTCCCGGTTCACCGCCTGGCGGACGGTCACCCTGCCGGCGCTCGCGCCCGCCGTGGCCGCCGCCGCGCTGATGGTCTTCCTGTTCACCTTCACCTCCTTCGGCGTGGTGCAGATCCTCGGCGGGCCCACCTTCTCCACCCTCGAAGTGGAGATCTACCGGCAGACCTCCGAGATCTTCGACCTGTCCACCGCCGCCGTCCTCACGATGATCCAGTTCGTCGCCGTGGGCGCGATCCTCGCCCTGCACGCCTGGACCGTCCGACGGCGCGAAACCGCGCTGCGGCTGGTCGACGCCGCGGTCACCGCGCGCCGGCCGCGCGGCGCCGGGCAGTGGGCGCTGCTCGCCGGGGTCGTCGCCACCGTCGCCGGCCTGCTCCTGCTGCCGCTCGCGGTGCTGGTGCAACGGTCCTTCGCCGGCGCCGGCCTCGGCCACTACCGGGCGCTGACCCAGGAGGACGGGGGAGTGTTCCTGGTGCCGCCGATCGAGGCGGTCGGCAACTCGCTGCGGTACGCCCTCGCCGCCACCGCCATCGCCGTCCTCATCGGCGGCCTCGCCTCCGTCGCGCTGACCCGGCGGGACGCGGGCCGGCTGGTGCGCGGCTTCGACGCGCTGCTGATGCTGCCGCTCGGCGTGTCCGCGGTCACCGTCGGCTTCGGCTTCCTGATCGCCCTCGACGAGCCGCCGCTGGATCTGAGGGCCTCGTGGATCCTGGTGCCGCTCGCCCAGGCGCTGGTCGGCGTCCCCTTCGTCGTACGGACGATGCTGCCGGTGCTGCGGGCCGTGGACGTGCGGCTGCGGGAGGCGGCGGCGGTGCTCGGGGCGTCGCCGTGGCGGGCGTGGCGGGAGGTGGACCTGCCGCTGGTGCGGCGGGCGCTGCTGATCGCCGCCGGGTTCGCCTTCGCGGTGTCGCTGGGCGAGTTCGGCGCGACCGTGTTCATCGCACGGCCCGACAACCCGACGCTGCCGGTGGCCGTGGCGCGGCTGCTGGGACGGCCCGGGGACCTCAACTACGGCCAGGCGATGGCCCTGTCGACGATTCTGATGATCGTGTGCGCGGTGGCGCTGCTGGTGCTGGAGCGGCTGCGGACCGACCGGACCGGGGAGTTCTAGATGCTGCTGAGCCTGGAAGGCGCGACCGTCCGCTTCGGCGGGCGGACGGTGCTGGACGCCGTCGACCTGGCGGTCGCCGAACACGAGATCGTGTGCGTGCTCGGACCCAGCGGCAGCGGCAAGTCCACGCTGCTGCGGGCGGTCGCCGGGCTCCAGCCGCTCGACTCCGGACGGGTCCGCCTCGACGGACGCGACCAGTCGGGCGTGCCCGCGCACCGGCGCGGGGTGGGGCTGATGTTCCAGGACCACCAGCTGTTCCCGCAGCGGGACGTGGGCGGGAACGTCTCCTTCGGGCTGCGCATGCACGGCGCGTCCCGCCGCGAACAGTCCGACCGCGTAAGGGAGTTGCTGGACCTCGTGGGACTGCCGGGAGCGGCCGGGCGGGCCGTCGCCGCGCTGTCCGGCGGTGAACAGCAGCGGGTGGCGCTCGCCCGCGCCCTGGCGCCGAGCCCCCGTCTGCTCATGCTGGACGAGCCCCTCGGCCAGCTCGACCGCTCCCTGCGGGAACGCCTCGTCGTCGAACTGCGCGACCTGTTCGGCCGGCTCGGCACCACCGTCCTCGCCGTCACCCACGACCAGGGCGAGGCGTTCGCGCTGGCCGACCGGGTGGTGGTGATGCGGGACGGGCGGATCGCCCAGTCCGGCAGCCCGCTGGAGGTGTGGCAGCGGCCGGCCGACGCGTTCGTGGCCCGCTTCCTCGGCTTCGAGAACGTCGTCGAGGCCACGGTCGGCGACGGCGTCGCCGTGACGCCGTGGGGCAAGGTGCCCGTGCCCGACGACGCTCCGCGGGGCACGCGGACGCTGCTCGTCCGCCCGGCCGGTGTCCGCCTCGTCCCGGCCGACGAGGGCCTGCCCTGCACGGTCGCCGCCCGCACCTTCCGCGGCACCCATGTCGCCGTCCACCTCCAGCCCGACGACGGCCCCCGCCTGGAGGCGGCCTGCGCGCTCCGGGCCGCCCCGGACGCCGGGGACCGGGTCGGCGTTGCCTTCGAGGCGGCGGAAATCGCCGTGCTGGGAGGAGGGCTCGCTCCCTAGGGTGAGCGGCATGACGCATCTTCCGCACGACCGCTACTGCGACGAGATCGACCGTCAGGTGCAGCAGTTCGGGGCGGTGCTGGCCTCCGGGGCCGATCTGTCCGCCACCGTGCCGACCTGCCCGGACTGGACGCTGGAGCAGCTGGTGCGCCACGTCGGCGAGGCCCTGCGCTGGGTGGAACTGCTGGTGCGCACCCGGGCCGGCGAGGACGTCCCCGTCGCACAGGTGCCGGGCGCGTCGGGGCCGGAGGCCCGGGCGGACGCCGCCGCTCTGCAGGCGTGGCTGGCGCAGTCCGGTACGGCGGTCGTCGCCGCGCTGCGGGAGGCCGGGCCCGCGGCGCCCGTCTGGTCGTGGTCCGGGGACTTCACCGCCGGTTTCTGGGCCCGCCGGATGACACACGAACTCGTCGTCCACCACGCGGACGCCGCGCTCGCCGCGGGTCACCCCCTCGGGACCGTCGCGGCCGACGTCGCCGCGGACGCGGTGGACGAGTGGCTGCAGATCGTGCAGTTCGTGCAGCGGACCCTGCCCGACCGGCCGACGGGCGAACTGCGCCTGCCCGGCCGGTCGCTCCACCTGCACGCCACCGACGCCGACCCCGGCCTGGAGGCCGAGTGGCTGATCCAGCTCACCGAGGACGGCATCTCCTGGCGCCGAGGCCACGACAGGGCCACCGTCGCCCTGCGCGGTCCGCTCACCTCGGTGCTCCTCGCCTTCTACCGCCGCATCCCGCCGGACGCGCCCGGACTGGAGGTGCTCGGCGACCGGAACTGCTGGATTTCTGGCTGGAGCGGGCGTCGTGCGGCTGAACGGCCGGCACGGACAGCGAAGTGGCCCGCCCCCGGGAGAGGGGACGGGCCACCGTGCTGCTGTGAGGTGTCAGCCCTCGGACTTCGCGCCCCGACGGCGCATGCCGAAGAACACCGCGCCGCCACCGGCCACGACCAGGGCGGCCGCGACACCGGCGATCAGACCGGTGTTGGAGTTGGCGCCGGTCTCGGCGAGGTTCGAGTCACCGGCCGGGGACGGCGCGTTGCTCGAGGTGTCCGCCGGAGCGGTGCTCTCGCTCTCCGACTCCGACGGGGCGGGGGCCGGCGCACCGGGCTCCTCGGCCGGGGCCGACTCCGTCGGGGTGCTCGGCGTCGGAGTCGGGGTCTCCTCCTCCGCCTTCTTGCACGCCGTCGCCGGCGTGGTCAGGTTCGGCTTGATGTCCTCGTCGACGTAGGGCTTCGCCTCGACGTGGATGCGGTACTGGGCGTTCGGCTGCCAGTCCTCCTCGAAGGTGATGGTGGTGCCCTCACGGGAGCCCTTGACGACCTGCTCGCCGATCTTCTTCTCATCGGCGCCGTTGTTCTGGAGGAACACGGTGATGGTCGCGGGGACACCGGCCGGGTCCACGTCGGTGACGGTGATGACACCCTTCTCACCGTCGCACTTGGCCGCGGCCGAGAACTCGTTGATGTTGCAGGCCGCGGCGTTGCCGGCCACGCCGAGGGCGAGGGCGGCCGACGCGGAGACGACACCGAGGGCGCGCACGGAACGCGCGACGGTGCGGCGGGATACGGACAGAACTGCCACGTTTGTCCTTTACGTGAAGACGCAAATGCGGGGGGTTGAGGGAGAGTTGATGAAACATCAGCACTCCCGTGTGGCTCTCAGATCTATAAGCGCCACATAAGTAGTGTCAACGCATATGCCTACCGCGCGCCGGGGCTTTGCCTTCTTATTAACCGGCGAGACGTTTCAACGCCTCGGGAGCCTCCTCGATTCGGTCAACCAGTGCGATTCGAGCCTCCATCGACCGCCCCCGGGCGAGCGAGCGCAGCAGCGGCCAGGCCGGCAGCCGCTCCGTCCAGTGCTCCCGGTCCACCAGCACCATGGGCGTGGGCTCACCGCGCGAGCGGTAGTAGTTCGGCGTCGCGTTGTCGAAGACCTCCTGCACGGTGCCGGCGGCACCCGGCAGGAAGACCACGCCCGCGTTGCAGCGGGCCAGCAGCCCGTCCTCGCGGGTGGCGTTGGCGAAGTACTTCGCGATGTGGGAGGCGAAGGCGTTCGGCGGCTCGTGGCCGTAGAACCAGGTCGGGATGCCGATCGAGTGGTTGCCCTTCGGCCAGCGGTCGCGCACCTCGAAGGCGGCGCGCGCCCAGTCGGTGACCGACGGCGTGAACGAGGGCGCGACGGCCAGGAGTTCGCAGGCCTCCTCCAGCATGCGGGCGTCGTACGGGGCGGCGTAGGCGCCGAGGTTCGCCGCCTCCATCGCGCCCGGGCCGCCGCCCGTGGCGACCGTGAAACCGGCGAGGGTCAGCGCCCGCCCGAGCCGGGCCGCACCACGGAACTCCTCCGTGCCGCGCGCCATCGCGTGACCGCCCATGACGCCCACCACCCGTGCGCCGCGCAGCAGTTCGTCGAGGGCGTCGGACATCGAGTCGTCGTGCACCGCGCGCAGCATGGAGGCGAAGATGTCGCCGTCCGTCCTGGTGCGCCGGAACCAGTCGTAGGCCAGCGCGTCCGGCGTCGCCTCGTAGCCCTTGTCGAGCGAGGCGAACAGGTCGTCCGGCGCGTAGAGATGCCCCCGGTACGGGTCGAAGGGCAGGCCCGGGACGGGCGGGAGGACCAGGGCGCCGTCGGCGCGGAGCTTGTCCGCCGCGTCCGGGCGCATCCGGCAGCCGAGGAAGACGGCTCCGCTGGTGTCGGTGGTGAGCAACTCCCGGGTCCGGTCCGTCAGATCGACGGCCTGGACGCGGAATCCGGAGAGCGTGCCGCGGGCCGAGACGATCGCGTCGAACTCCTCGAGCGTCTCTATCTCGCGGTCCCCGTGATGGACGGCATGGGCGGGACTCGTCTGCACCCGCCCATGCTAGGGCCTGCCGTTCGGATCACCCCGGGCTCCCGGGGCGCGGGGTCCTGGGGCCCCGGGGCCGTGACGGTCCTCAGCCCTCCACCGCGGCCGGGTCCATCCACACGACCTCCCAGGTGTGGCCGTCGATGTCGTCGAAGGAACGGCCGTACATGAAGCCGTGGTCCTGGGTCTCACCGGTGACCGAGCCGCCCGCCGCCACCGCCCTGTCCACCATCGCGTCGACCTCCTCGCGGCTCGCGGCGCTCAGCGCCAGCAGCACCTCGCTGCTCTTCGTGGAGTCCACGATCTCCTTCTTCGTGAACTGCGCGTACTTCTGCCGGGTGAGCAGCATGGCGAAGATCGTGTCGCTGATCACGACCGAGGCGGCGGTCTCGTCGCTGAACTGCTCGTTGATCGAGTAGCCGAGCCCGGTGTAGAACTTCTTCGCGGCCTCGAGGTCGTCGACGGCCAGGTTCACGAAGATCATCTGCTGGTACATGGCGGGGCCTCTCCCGTCGGTTTCCGTGGTGGTCGTGAGGTAGACCGGAGCCCCGCGCGGAACTCATCGGCGTGCGCGGAACTTCCTTCCGGCCGGTTGTCCGCGGGCCCGGCCGGCGTGCGTGCCGGGCTCAGCGGGACAGCGGCCACGCCGACAGTTCGGCCACGACCAGGGTCAGCGGCCCGAACAGTGCCAGGAGCGCCAGCGCGCGCAGCACGGCCGCCTTGCGCAGCGTCGCCGCGGGCGCGCCGAGGCGCCTCAGCTCCTCGGTGGTGCCGGCCCGCGCCTGCCGGGCCTCGACGGCCGCCGTCAGCAGCGTCGCCAGCGTGCAGCCCGCCACCAGCAGCACGCCGAGCGTGACCAGCGGTTGGGAGGTCGCGTCCTGGCGGTGCTGCAACGAGGCCATCGCGTACGCCGCCGCCAGCACCGCGCAGACCACGCCCAGCGGCCGGCCGATCCGGGCGGCCTCCGCCATCAGGACCCGCCCGGCCAGCAGCCGCAGCGCGCCGGGGCGGACCGCCTGGAGCAGCCGTCCGCACACGTGGGTGAGGCCGGGGCCGGCCAGCGCGAGCCCGACGGAGGTCAGGGCCAGCCCGAGCAGCGCGGCCGGCCGGTCGCCCGCGGCGCCCCCGGTACGGCTCGCCAGCGCCTCCACGGCCAGCCCCACCGCCAGCACCGCCACGCCCCAGGGGAGCCCGGCCGGCACCGTGGCCGCGGCCTCAGGCGCGGCGCCGGCCGCGGACTCGGCTGCCGGGGACCCGGTGGCGCCCTCCGCGGCACCGTCCGGCCCGGGCGCCGGCACGGCCGTGCGCCGGCCGCGCGCCGCCGCGCCGAACTGCTTGCCGAACCGTCCGTACGCGCCGAACGACTCCCGTACCGCCGTGCGCCGGTAGGCGCCGAACCGGCCGTAGGACCGTGCCGCCGGGGCCGTGCCGGCCTCCGGCTCGCGCGGCCGCAGCGTCACCGCCACCGCCGCCGACGCGGTCAGCGGCACCAGGGACAGCAGGGTCAGGGCGGCCGGGAGCGGCAGCGGGCGGCCCGCGGCGAGGAAGTCCGTCGCGGCACCGTCGAAGGGCATGCCGGTCAGGTCGCCGCGCAGATGCAGGAAGACCAGCAGGGCCAGCATCGAGCCCAGCGTGCAGGACAGGGCCGTGGTGGTCGCCGAGACGGCCATCAGGCGGGCGGGGCCGAGTCCGACCGCCGACAGGCCGGGCCGCGGCCGGGTGCCCGGGTCGGTGCGGGCCACCGCGACCGCGAAGTACACCGTGGCCGCCAGCGGGGCCGCGCACCAGGCCAGCCGGAGCGTGGAGGTGGACGCGGCGTCCGGGTTGCCCAGCGCGTGACCGAGCGCGGACAGCAGCAGGAAGCCCGTGCCCGCCGACGCGGCCGCGACCAGCAGACGGCGCAGCTGGACGGCGGGGTGGGCGGACCGGGTCAGACGGAGAGCGAGCACGCCGCCCGGCCTTCCGACTCGCCGCTCCCCGGTGCCGGGGGCAGGTGAACGGTGCGCACGCGTCGCCCGTCGAGGAGCGACACGGTGCGGTCGGCGAGGGCCGCGGTCTGCGCGTCGTGCGTCGCCAGGACCACGGTGATGCCGTGCGAGCGGGCCGCGGTGGTGAGGGTGCGCAGGACGTGGGCGCGGTCCACGCGGTGCAGCGGCGCGGTCGGCTCGTCCGCGAACAGCACCGTCGGTGCCGGGGCGAGGGCACGGGCGATGCACACCCGCTGCCGCTCCGCGTGCGTCAGCTCGCCGGGGTGCCTGCGCGCCCGGTCGCCGATGTCGAGCCGCTCCAGCCACTCCACGGCCGCCGTCCTGGCGCGGCTCCGGCCGGTGCCGCGCAGCATCAGCGGCAGTGCGGCGTTCTCCCAGACGTTCAGTTCGGGGACGAGGACCGGGGCGGGGGCGATCCAGCCGAACCGGTCCCGGCGCAGCCGCTCACGGGTCACGGGGCTCATGGTGTGCACGGGCACGCTGTTGAACCAGACCTCGCCGCTGTGCGGGGGCAGCAGGCCGGCCAGACAGCGCAGCAGTGTCGTTTTGCCACTGCCGCGCGGGCCTGAGACGGCGAGGATCTCGGCCTCCCGGACGCCGAGCGAGACCCCGCTCAGCCCGGGTGAGCCGTCGTCGTACCGGAAGTGCAGGGCGCGGGCCCAGAGCACGTCGTTGTCCGGTGGAGCCACCATGGCGTACACCTCGGTTCGGATCGGAAATGCCGTTGCGCGGTTCGTGAATTCCCCCATCCGGGGGAACGAAGGCGGGGCCGATCGGTCACTGGCACGCTAGGCAGGCGGCGGCGCCGTGCCGGACAGCACGCGGCCCCGGGCCGCCGTTTCTCACTCGAACGGGCGGCACCGGGGCCGGTGTTGATCATCAAGAACGACGATCGGGCACTCGGACGGCCTACAGCTTGGTCCAGGCCTCCGAGAGGGTCGCGCGCAGGATCTGCTCGATCTCGTCGAAGGTCTCCTGGTGGGAGATCAGCGGCGGGGCGAGCTGGATCACCGGGTCGCCGCGGTCGTCGGCCCGGCAGTACAGGCCGTTCTCGAAGAGCTTCTTCGACAGGAAGCCGTACAGGACGCGCTCGGTCTCGTCCGCGTCGAAGGACTCCTTGGTGTTCTTGTCCTTGACCAGTTCGATGCCGTAGAAGAAGCCGTTGCCGCGGACGTCGCCGACGATCGGCAGGTCGTGCAGCTTCTCCAGGGTGGCGCGGAAGGCGCCCTCGTTGTCCAGCACGTGCTGGTTGAGGCCCTCGCGCTCGAACAGGTCGAGGTTGGCGATGCCGACCGCGGCGGAGACCGGGTGGCCGCCGAAGGTGTAGCCGTGCAGGAAGGTGTTCTCGCCCTTGTAGAACGGCTCGGCGAGGCGGTCGGAGACGATGCAGGCGCCGATGGGGGAGTAGCCCGAGGTCATGCCCTTGGCGCAGGTGATCATGTCCGGGACGTAGCCGAACTTGTCGCAGGCGAAGGTGGTGCCGAGCCGGCCGAAGGCGCAGATGACCTCGTCGGAGACGAGCAGCACGTCGTACCGGTCGCAGATCTCGCGCACCCGCTGGAAGTAGCCGGGCGGCGGCGGGAAGCAGCCGCCGGCGTTCTGCACCGGCTCCAGGAAGACGGCCGCGACGGTGTCCGGGCCCTCGAAGAGGATCTGCTGCTCGATCTGGTCGGCGGCCCAGCGGCCGAACGCCTCCGGGTCGTCGCCGTGGATCGGCGCCCGGTAGATGTTGGTGTTCGGCACCTTGTGCGCGCCCGGCACCAGCGGCTCGAACGGGGCCTTCAGGGCCGGCAGTCCGGTGATGGACAGGGCGCCCTGCGGGGTGCCGTGGTAGGCCACCGCGCGGGAGATGACCTTGTACTTGGTGGGCTTGCCGGTGAGCTTGAAGTACTGCTTGGCGAGCTTCCAGGCGGTCTCGACCGCCTCGCCGCCGCCGGTGGTGAAGAACACCTTGTTCAGGTCGCCCGGGGCCTCGTGGGCGAGCCGCTCGGCCAGTTCCACGGCCTTGGGGTGGGCGTAGGACCACACCGGGAAGAAGGCCAGCTCCTGCGCCTGCTTGGAGGCGGTCTCCGCGAGTTCCGTGCGGCCGTGGCCCGCTTGGACCACGAACAGGCCCGCGAGGCCGTCGAGGTAGCGCTTGCCCTTGTCGTCGTAGATGTGGGTGCCCTCGCCCCGGACGATCGTGGGGACGGGAGAGTTCTCGTACGAGGACATGCGGGTGAAGTGCATCCACAGGTGGTCGTACGCGGACTTGCTGAGGTCCTCGGTGCGGTCGGTGCTCACGGTTATCGGGTTCCCCACATGTAGGTCTGCTTCTTGAGCTTGAGGTAGACGAAGCTCTCGGTGGAGCGCACGCCGGGAACGGCCCGGATGCGTTTGTTGATGACCTCCAGAAGGTGGTCGTCGTCCTCGCAGACGATCTCGACCATCAGGTCGAAGGAGCCCGCGGTCATCACCACGTACTCGCATTCGGCCATGGCGGTCAGCGCGTCGGCCACGGACTCCACGTCGCCCTCGACGTTCACGCCGACCATCGCCTGGCGGCGGAAGCCCACGGTGAGCGGGTCCGTGACGGCGACGATCTGCATCACGCCCTGGTCGAGCAGCTTCTGGACGCGCTGGCGCACCGCCGCCTCGGACAGGCCGACGGCCTTGCCGATGGCGGCGTACGGCCGGCGGCCGTCCTCCTGGAGCTGCTCGATGATGGCGAGGGAGACGGCGTCCAACTGGGGACCGCCGCCGTTCTTGGACTCGCGGGAGTCCCTCGGGTCTGCGCTTCGACTGGCCACGGGGCCACTGTGCACGACGTATCGACAGTTTCGCAAGGCTCGATCGATGAAATTCGTTGTCTGTGGCGTCTCGGCTTGCGGATTTCGCAGAAGCGGGGCGGGTGGGGGTGTTGAAAACGTCAGCTGTCGGTCTAGGGTGGGTGTCTCAGAGGTTGGACACCCCACCGCGTTCCGACCCGACACCTCGGACACCCACAAGGAACACCAGGAGGGCATGCAGTGAGCACCGAGCTGCGTCGTCTGCGCAACTACATCGGCGGGGAGTTCCGGGACGCCGCCGACGGACGGACCACCGAGGTGGTCAACCCCGCGACGGGCGAGGCGTACGCGACCGCTCCGCTGTCCGGGCAGGCGGACGTCGACGCCGCGATGGCCGCCGCCGCCGAGGCGTTCCCCGGCTGGCGCGACACCACCCCCGCCGAGCGGCAGAAGGCCCTGCTGAAGATCGCGGACGCCGTCGAGGAGCGCGCCGAGGAACTCATCGCGGCCGAGGTGGAGAACACGGGCAAGCCCGTCGGGCTCACCCGCACCGAGGAGATCCCGCCGATGGTGGACCAGATCCGCTTCTTCGCGGGCGCGGCGCGGATGCTGGAGGGCCGCTCGGCCGGCGAGTACATGGAGGGCCTGACCTCCATCGTGCGCCGCGAGCCGGTCGGCGTCTGCGCCCAGGTCGCGCCGTGGAACTACCCGATGATGATGGCCGTGTGGAAGTTCGCCCCGGCGATCGCCGCGGGCAACACGGTCGTCCTGAAGCCCTCGGACACCACCCCGGCCTCCACCGTCCTGCTCGCCGAGATCCTCGGCTCGATCCTGCCCAAGGGCGTCTTCAACGTCATCTGCGGCGACCGCGACACCGGCCGCACGATGGTCGAGCACCCCACCCCGGCGATGGCCTCCATCACGGGGTCGGTGCGCGCCGGTATGTCGGTCGCCGAGTCCGCCTCCAAGGACCTCAAGCGGGTCCACCTGGAGCTGGGCGGCAAGGCCCCGGTCGTGGTCTTCGAGGACACCGACATCCCCAAGGCCGTCGAGGACATCTCGGTGGCGGGCTTCTTCAACGCCGGCCAGGACTGCACGGCCGCCACGCGCGTCCTGGTCCACGAGTCGATCCATGACGAGTTCGTCTCCGCGCTCGCCAAGGCCGCCGCCGAGACCAAGACCGGCATGCCGGACGACGAGGACGTCCTGTTCGGCCCGCTCAACAACCCCAACCAGCTCCAGCAGGTCGAGGGCTTCATCGAGCGGCTGCCCGCGCACGCGCGCGTGGAGGCCGGCGGGCAGCGGGTCGGCGACAAGGGCTTCTTCTACGCGCCGACCGTCGTCTCGGGCCTCACGCAGGACGACGAGATCATCCAGAAGGAGGTCTTCGGCCCGGTCATCACCGTGCAGTCCTTCACCGACGAGGACCAGGCCGTCGAGTACGCCAACGGCGTCGAGTACGCGCTGGCCTCCTCGGTGTGGACCAAGGACCACTCCCGCGCGATGCGCATGTCCAAGAAGCTCGACTTCGGCTGCGTGTGGATCAACACCCACATCCCGCTGGTCGCGGAGATGCCGCACGGCGGCTTCAAGAAGTCCGGCTACGGCAAGGACCTCTCCGCCTACGGCTTCGACGACTACACCCGCATCAAGCACGTGATGACGTC
>NZ_VCNP01000002.1 GCF_006782915.1 Streptomyces calvus | reverse complement strand
GGGCGCGTCGCGTACGTCGAGGACCTGGTAGGCGAGGGTGAGGGTGAGGGGACCGACGTCCGGGCGGCAAAGGTGTTCGGCGTCCTGGGTCTTGCCGCGCTCGGTAGGGCTGCTCCACCGGCGGGCGAACGGGGCGCTGTGCTCGGCGGGGGTGCGGACCGGCTCGCGCAGCCGCGGAGCCTTGGCGCCGGAACCCGGTCACGTGGCGGAGGTTGGCGCCGGAACCCGTCGCGTGGCGGAGCCTTGGCGCCGGAACCCGTCGCGTGGCGGAGGTTGGCGCCGCTGGTCTGCTCACCTCCGTTTGCGCGGAGCGCCGCCGGCCGGCTCACTTCCGCTCGCGTGGAGAGGGCAGTGAACGGTGCCCTGGGCGCCGTGGGACGTCGGCGCGCCGTACCGGCCGAGCATGGTCAGTACCGCCTGGTCGGCCGTGTCGTTCGGTCCGCGGTGGACGGTCGACAGCGTCAGAGGGCCGGGCGCTTCTCATGCCACCTTGATGACGGCCTTGCCCGCAGTGTGGCCGTTCTCGACGGTGGCGAGGGCGGCCGGCGCGTCGGAGAGCGGATGGACCGCGGTGATTACGGGTGCGAGGAGTCCGTCGAGGGCCAGCCGGGCCGACCGCTTCAGGTTCTCGCGGTCGAGGCGGCGCTCGACGAGACGCCCACCGAGATCGGGCACAGACATGTCACCCACGGCGATGACGTTGCGGGGATCCCGGGCCAGCGGGGCGACCGTCCGCAACGAGGTGCCTCCGGCCAGGTCGACGATCCCGTCGAAGCCGTCCGGGACCAGCTCGCGTGCCGCGGCGGCGACGTCCTCGGCGGTGTAGTCGATGAACCGCACCCCGATGGCCTCGGCGTGCTCGCGTTTGGCGGTACTCCCGGTGCCGATCACACGCAGCTCGCGCCCGATGGCCAGCCGGGCGACGGCGAGGCCGACCCCGCCCCCGACTCCGTTGACCAGGACCGTGGCACCGGCCGGGAGGCTGAGCTGGTCGAGCACGTCCACCGCGGTGGTCCCGGCCACGGGCAGCGTTGCCGCCACGGTCGCGGACAGACCCTCCGGGATGCGCGCGGTGTTCGGCGCGGACAGCACCGTCGTCTCGGCGTAGGTGCCGCCACCGGTGAGTGCGAAGCCGAAGACCGCGTCACCCACCTCGAGCCCGTTGACGTCCTCGCCCCGGGCGAGAACGGTTCCGGCTGCCTCCATGCCCAGTACGCGGGGGAACGGACGCCCGCCGTCGAGCCCGTCGACCAGACCCGAGCGCAGAAGGTGGTCGAGGGGATTCACCCCGGCGACGTCGACCCGGATCAGCACCTCGCCGCGACCGGGGACAGGGTCGGGACGATCGAAGAACTCCTGCACCTCGGGCCCGCCATACCTGCCGAAACCCCACGCCTGACCCATCTTGCGCCGCCTCTCGTACGACCGGCCCGGTGATTCCGGGCGGTGGCGCCATCCTCACCTTTGACATTGATGTGAGGGGCAACCGGCTGAGACGCAGATCACAGGATCAGGCCGACCGTGCCACCGGTTTAGGGGCCGTGGACAGCTCCGCCCGGTGCCGGCTGTTGGCCCTGATCAGCACGTCGAGTGCATCCCGGGTCTCGATCAGGTGCGCGATGTCGGCGTCGATCCGGTCGCGCTCGCGCATCATCGCCGTGAACGTCTCCTCGGCGACGCCCAGGTCACCCGGGACGTCCACACACGGCAGCACAGTCGCGATCACCCTGCTGGACATACCCGCGTCGAACAGCTGTTGGATGAGTGACACGCGCTGGACCGCAGCATCGGAGTAGTGACGCTGCCCCGCGTCGGAGCGTGAGCTGGTCAGCAGGCCCTGCTCTTCGTAGTACCGCAGTGAGCGCGGACTCACGCCCGTGCGCTTGGACAACTCGCCTATCCGCATTCCTGGGAGCCTACGCCCGCGTCCTGCAGTCGGACCGCCGTCGAGTCATGGACGCTCGCGGACACCATGGCCGCAGGGTTGTCCTTCCGGTCCCACCACTGAGCACGTTCGTCTGTACACACCCCCGTTGGGACAGCAGCACACGATGGCCCACCCCTGAGTGGACGACTCGCATCGCATCCGCAGAACATCCGGTCAGGATCCCGGATCCGGCGTCTTTATCGTCCAGCCTGAAGAAGGCCACGACGTTGCCGGGCTCGGTTCCCTGGTACCGGTCTGGTGAGTCGGCACATACAGAGGCGTTGCCGAAGGCACGGTGAGCACGGCGAGTCCGGCCCGTCCTGGATGAGCCAAGGCACGGGCCGCGCCCGCCGCCGCGCCGGGGGTGCTGTCGGTGGCGGCTGCGAGGCTGGACGGCGATGAGCAACTGCTGAACGGACGGGTCTACGGCACGGAACACGGCAACCCGAACCCCGGCCCGCACCCGCACCGGACCCACGCCGAACTGGTCGGCGGACCGCTGGACGGCCTGCTGCTGGACATCCACGGATGGCGGACCGTGGAAGTCGACGACGGGGTGGCCCTGACCGCCGGCTCAGACGGTTCCCCGGCGGCCGCGCCCTGTACGACCCGCGCCCCGGCGAACCCCGCACACCCGGCCCGGGAGTGAGCTGCCGCTTCTACTGCTCCGGCCGCAGGCCCGGACCGCAGGCCCGGACCGCAGGCCCGGACCGCAGGCCCGGACCGCAGGCCCGGACCACGGTGCGGTCGCCCCGAGCACGGCAGGTCAGGAGTCGCCGATGTCGCCGAAGCCGCGCAGCATCGGCGTCAGCTCCTGAGCGCGCCCGCACGGCGTGCACAGCCGCGTCCCCGAGTTCTCCGCCACACCACCTTCCACGTGTGCTCCAGTTGGACGCCCTGGTCAGGACGTTCCTCAAGCGACTGCGCACACACGAGCCGTCCTGCCGTACCCGACTCCGTCCACATGCCCCTCGGGCGCGCGACGACCGCCGGGCCCGGCCCTCTCGTCGGAGGGCCGGGCCCTACGTGTGCGGCATCGTCAGCGGGTGCTGCGATCGGTGAGAGGGCCGGGCCTGCAGGCGGTCACGTCACCAGCGGCATGATGACCCCGTCCAACAGCGCGATGCACAGCGTCATGAAGCTGAGGGCCGCGATGCTGCCCCAGCCGATCGACTTGTCCACCGGGGCCTTGATCAGGCGGGCGATACCGAATCCGATGAGGCCGGCGAAGGCGGAGAACAGGACGCACATGCCCAGCACGAGCATCAGGATCACGAGCACGTGGGTTGTCACGCCGCACCTCGCTGGGCGCGGCGGCGGGCGCCGGCCTTGTGGAGCTGCTCGGGAGTCCAGATGCGCCACTCCCGGGCCGCGCCGTACAGCGCCTTGCGCAAGCGTGTCTTGCGCATCCATACGGCCGCGTGGGGCAGGCGCAGCCCGTCCGCGATGCCGGTGTCCGTGAACCTCTCGATGACCATGCCGATGACAGCCTGGGTAAGCGGGGGCTGCTCGCTCAGTAACTCCTCGACGTTGGTGCTGAGGGCGGCGGCCTCGGACTCGGAGAGGTGGGCCAGACCCGCGACGGCGGTGGCCGGCAGGCCACCGATCATGCTCAGGGCGGGGGCGGCCAGGGGAAAAATCAGCAAGGTCACGGTGGTGCCTTCTGGTAGCTGGTTGGGTGGTCGTGACTCATTGAGGCACCAAGGGACTGTTCGGTGGGGCGTCCCGAACGACAGCGAACGACAGCGAATACCCAGGACACGAAGGCCGGGGTCACAGAAGGCGATGCAAAGGAGGGGCGGGGTGGGGGCGGATGCGGATGCGGTGGAGGAGTTCGCCGCGTGGATGCGCACGCTGCACCGGGAGGCGAAGAAGCCCAGCTACACCGAGATCGTGCGCCGTATCCGCGCTGCGGACCCCCACGCGAGCATCGTGGTGAGCACGATCTCCGAGACCCTCAACGGCAAACGTCTGCCGCGCTGGACGACGGTCGAACCCATCGCCCGTGCCCTGGGCGGAACAGCCGCCGTCCAGGAATGCCTGAACCGGTGGAAACGAGCCGACGCAGCCCGCACCACCACCGCACCACCCCCACCCGCCGCGCCCGGGCGGGCAGTGGCCGCTGACCCACCGTCCGGCCCCGGCCAGGACACCACCGACCCCGATACCGTGCCGAAGACGGCACCACCGGCCACGCCCCAGCCGGACAGGCCGCCCCGCAGGAAGCCGCTCCTGGCGGGGACGGCGGGTACGGCCGCCGCCGTGGGCCTGGCCCTGGCAGCCTGGCTGACCCCTTCTTTCTGGGACGGGAAAGACGAAACCCCCACCGGCCGCACCCCGGGCAGCACGGCCTCTGACGACACCCCCGCCACGCCCGGCCCTGGCTCCGGTCCTGCGGGAAGAGCACCGACCGCCGGCGCATCGAGTGCTTCCCCGGAGGAGGAGGCGATTCCGGAGGCCTTCAGAGCGGGCACGCACCGAGCCGAGCTCGTCGCGACGGAGGGGGAGTCGTGGTCGACTCCTGACGGCAGGGTCTCCATCACCGTGCCCGGCGCCTCAACCGCGGGAGACATCCAGGTGCTGGTCATCACGCCGTCGACGTCATGCCCGGAGGTCAGCCTGGCGATGGGCGAGGCCCTCGTCATCCCGGAGACCCCCGGCCCCTCCTGGACACGGATCACTCCCGTGCGGGCATGGATAAAGGAAACCCCTGCCGTGGGAGCCGAGTTCCCCGACATCCACGTCAGACTCCAGGTCGACCAGGGCACCGGGCCCGTCCCTCGCGGCAAGCGCTGCGGGCAGTGAACCCGGCACGCGGCACTGCCGCCGAACTCCGCTGGCCGTCCGGGGAGGCTCGTGTGCCTGCACCAGTCAGCCGGCGCTCCGTGCCGGGGCGGGCTTGCGGGCGAGCAGCGCGCCCAGCGCGATCATTGACAGGCCGAGCACGAGATGGAGCCAGTTGTCGGCGGTGTTGAGCGGGACGAAGTTCGCGGCGCTGTCGTGGTCGATGATCAGCCCGTACAGCCACAAGACCAGGTAGATGGCGCCGCCCGCCAGGAGGTACAGCCGTGCTTGCGCCGCGGTGCGCGCCAGTGCCAGCCCGGCGACGCCGAAGGCCAGATGCACGAGGTTGTGCAGGATGGACACCTGGAAGATGCCCAGCAGCTTGGCCTCGGAGTGGTGCGCGGCGAACTCCATGGTGTCGTAATTCGTGGTGATGCCTGGGATGAAGCCGAGGACTCCGACCAGGAGGAAGACCGCGCCCACGACCAGGGCGGCCTGCTGTACCGGGGTTCGGGCAGTGTGGACGGCACGTGCATGTGTGGACATGGCAACTCCCTGTTCAGGCTCTGAGGCAGGCCCCGGCTGCCCGGTCCGCCATAGCTCTCCTCGAGTGCCCTTGGCCGTCGCTGACATGTCTCATCAGCCACTGGGCGTCCATGCCACTGGGCGTCCATCAGGCGCAGGCGCTGTGGCTGCTGATCACTTCCCATCCGTTCCGCGAGGGGGCAGGCCATCAGGGTGGGCCGCGGAGCGGGCCCGCTCCCACATGGCGGGGATCTGCCACACGCATCATCCCGCAGATCGCCGCCGGACGGCAGCCAGCCCCAGCAGCTGGCCCGCACCCGGAGCCGGCACTACACCGCCTTCACCCTGGTCGCCCACACCCGGCTGGCCGCGATCGGCCAGCACGTGGGCGCGGACCTGTGGGCTACGAGGGCCCGGACGGACAGAGCCTGTTCCAGGCCGTCGACTACCTGCTCCCTGCCGCCACCGGGGCCGCCGCCTGGCCGGTGCGGCCACCGGGGCCGCCGCCTGGCCGCACCCGGAACTGGAGTTCCACCGCTACGCCGCGACCGACGTCGTCCACGCAGCCGCCGGCGCGGGGGACAGCCGGGCCCGTAAGGCCCTCGCTTCCTCGGAAGCGCCGCCGGGAGGCGACCTGCGGCTGCTGCGCCCGGCGCCGGAGCAGCTGGACTCGATCGCCGGATGAGCGTCGGGGCCCGCCGTCCGGGCCCCGAACCTTGTCACTGGCTGCGCACCACCACACCGTCCAGCAACGCCCGCAGGTCGCGGGCCGGCCGGGCGGGAGCCCGGATCCGGTCGAGCTCCGACAGCGCCGAGGCCCTGCACCGCCGCGCCACGGCGAGCGCCGCCGCGCGTCCCCCCGCTTCCTCGGCCAGCTCCGCCGCCCTGGCCACGTCCCCGCCCGCTTCGAGCAGAACGGCGAGACGACGGGCGGCGGAGCAGCCGCTCTCCAGGGCAGACACCACCGGCAGGGTCTTCTTCCGCTCGCGCAGGTCCCCGTGCACCGGCTTGCCGGTGACGTCGGGATCGCCCCACGTGCCCAGCACGTCGTCCGCGATCTGGAAGGCGACCCCCGCCTGCCGGCCGGCCCGGTCGAGGCCGGCCACCACGGCGGGGGACGCGCCGGCGATCAGCGCCCCCAGGGCCAGCGAACAGCCCAGCAGCGAACCGGTCTTGCTCTCGGCCATGTGCCGGTACTCCGTGCTCCGCACGCGGCGTGGCCCGGTCCACGGGCGCCCCGCGAACAGCAGGTCGTCGGCCTGTCCGCGCACCAGGTCGCCCAGCGCCGCCGACAGCAGCCGTACGCCCTCGATCCCGCCGACGGACGTGGCGAGGGTGTCGACGGCGAGCGCGAAGAGGGCGTCGCCGGCGAGGACGGCGGGGCCGGTCCCGTACGCCCGCCAGACGGCGGGACGGCTCCGCCGCACCGGGTCGCCGTCCATGATGTCGTCGTGCAGGAGCGAGAAGGTGTGCACCAGTTCCACCGCGACGGCGGCGGGCACCCCTGTCTCCGGGGGCGCTCCGGCGATCTCCGCACCGAGCACGGCCAGTGCCTGCCGTAGGCCCTTGCCACCGGGGGCGGTGACCGGCGCGCCGCCCACGTCGCACCAGCCGAAGGAGTAGGCGGCCATCTCACCGACCCAGGGGTGCAGCCGGCCGACGGCCTCCCGCAACGCCGGCCGGGTCAGCCGCGCGCACCGGTCGACGATCTGGGCCGGTGCCGCCGGTACGGCCGTCACCGTCACGCGGAGACCTCCCCGTCCGGGGCGAACTCCGCCTGGGCCCGGGCGACCATCTCCCGGGCGTGCCGCAGTCCGATCCGCTCGGTCAGACGGGCGAGTTCGGCGAGTTCGGCCGCCGTCGCGGCGCGGTCACAGCCCAGTCGGGCCAGTGCCTTGGCCAGCCCGAGCCGGGCCAGCGTCTCACCGCGCGGCTCGGTCATCTCACGGAACTCCGCCAGCGCGTCCCGGTACAGGTCACGCGCCTCGGCGTAGCGCCCGGCGCGGTAGAGGACGTTGCCCCGCATCTTGAGGTTGTAGGCGAGAGCGCTCTTCAGTTTCATCTCCCTGCACGTGGCCTCGGCCTGCGACAGCAGGGACAGGGCCCGCTCGGTGTCGCCGTCGCGTACGGAGACGACGTCGGCGAGGCCGCGCAGGGCCCAGGCGTGCCCGCGCCGGTCGTCGGCGCGGGCGGATATCTCGGCCGCCTCGGCGAACAGTGCGTGGGCGCTGTCGTACTGGCCGGTGTTGCGCCGCATCTGGGCAATGCCCTCCAGCGCCCAGACGGTGTGGCGGGCCTCCCCGCGCTTGCGGGCCTCGTCGAGCAGTTGCTCGTGCAGCCGGCCCACGGCCTCGTAGTCCCCCTGGATGCGGCCGGTCTCGGCGAGACCCGCCAGCGAGTACCCGCGGACGACGACGTCCCCCGCCTGCTCGCCGAGCTCGGCGGCGAGTGCGAGCAGCCGGCGGGCCAGCGGGAACGCGCCTCGCTGGCGGGCCAGGGTGCCGCCGCTCCAGAGCGCCCAGGCCATGCCCGCGAGGTCTCCGGCCTCCCGGGCCGTGCGGTAACTCGCCTTCCAGGCCCGCTCGGCCTCGCGTACCTGCCCGAGGCGCCGGTGCGCTTCGGCGACCGCCAGGCCCGTGCGCGCCGCCTCGGCGGTCCGCCCGGCCCGTACGGCCTCCTGCATCTGCTCGGTGCCGGCCGCGAGCACGTCCGCCAGCGGTGCGTTGACGGACAGGGTGGTGAGGGCGCCCTGGTACTCCGGGGCGAATGCCTTGCCGTACATCGAAGCCTTTCCGTTCGGTGGCCCGGACCCCCTGTATGCACATCACGTATACATCGGGTGTATAGTCCGGCGGCCGTCAACCCTTCTACTGAGGGAGGGGAGAGAGGGCTGCAGCCCGTTCGTCGTCCGTCAAGACGGAGGATCTCCGTCCGGGGTTGCCTCCACTGATCAACGAAAGGCGCGACGACACCGAGCGCACACACCAACCGGGCGGGGCTCCTCCGCGAGCGAGGAGGCCCACCGACCGCCCTCCTGCCTCAGCTGAAGCTTCCCCTTGCTTCGGGACACCTGGAGACTGGCACGTGAGATTCCAGAGCTAGTAGCGCCAGTGGGAAGCAAGAGCAACCGCAGCAAGCGGTACACGGAGGAACGCCCTCGCCGACCACCCCCTGCGTACGCAGCATGTACGCTTCACAGCCGGCGCAGCGGCTGTGCCTGGGCAGCGGAGCCCGTTCGCCTCACGTCCAGCGCATGCCGATGGCGGAGAGCTGCTCGTGTCCAGGAGCAGTGTTTGTGATCAGGGGCGGGTGCTCTGGCCTGGGTTGATCAGTTTTGGTGTGTGGTCATGGTCAGACGGTGCTGGTGCTTCGGTAGCCGTGGCGAGCGTGCAAGCTGGTCCTGGCTTGTGGGTCTGACCTGCAGGTTTGTCAGGTAGCGGGCCGTGGTGTTCAGGTCGTGTCATCTCTACTGCGCCCGGTGCATTTCCGCCGATCGTTGGTATGCGGCGGTGCTTGGACGAGCGGCCCGCTTTTTGGGGGCCGGGACATGGCCAGCGGGCTTGGGGGGACATGTGACCTGGCAGGTCAGTGGTTCGTTATGTCGAGGCGACGCGGCGTGGGCCTGGTGCACGTACGGCGGGCAGGTCGTCTTTGTCCTGGTCGCCGGTGAGTGCGTCGGCTGGCAGGCGACGGTAGTGGTGCACAGAGCGGCTACCTGCTCGGGGTCGACGTCTACGGCGGCGACGAGGGCGACTAGGAGTTGTCCGGGCGATCATGTGACCGCCTCGTACCTGGTCGTTGTTGTGGGCATGGGGCGGGGTGATCTGACGGATGCCGAGTGGGAACGGCTGCGGCCGTTCCTGCCGGTGAGCAATGGACGTTGTGGCCGGTGGCGGGATCATCGGCAGGTGATCGACGGGATCCTGCACCGGGTGCGGACCGGGGTGCAGTGGCGGGATCTTCCCGAGCGCTTCGGCCCGTGGAAGACCGTGTATGAACGCCACCGGCTGTGGTCGGCCGACGGGACGTGGGAGCGTCTGCTGCAGCAGGTCCAGGCCGCCGCCGACGCCGCGGGCGAGATCGACTGGGACGTCTCGGTGGACTCCACCATCGTGCGGGCCCATCAGCACGCGGCCGGTGCCCGGACCGGACCGCCGCCGGCACCCGCGTCAAAGGGGGCCGACGCGGTAGAACACCAGGGCGAAACACCGTGGCAGAGCCTGCTCGCCCGGCTGGTGGAGGTGGTGCGGGAGGTGAGGGCCTGGGCCGCTCGCGGGGCGGGTTCACCAGCAAACTCCACCTGAGCGCGGACGGCCGCTGCCGCCCGCTGTCCCTGGTCGTCACCGGCGGGCAGCGGGCGGACTGCACCCAGTTTCAAACGGTGTCGGAAAAGATCCGCGTTCCGCGGGTCGGTCCGGGCCGGCCGCGCACGAAGCCCGACAGCCTCGCGGCCGACAAGGGCTACAGCAGCGGCCCCTGTCGCAAGTACCTGCGGCGCCGTGGTATCCGGCACTCGCTCCCGGAGAAGACTGACAGCCAGGCCGCCCGCCTGCGCAAAGGTTCGCGCGGCGGACGGCCACCCGGCTTCGACGAGGAGCGCTACAAGAAGCGCAACACCGTCGAACGAGCGATCAACAGGCTGAAGCAGTCCCGGGCCGTGGCGACCCGCTATGACAAGCGCGGCTACGTCTTCCTCGGCACCGCCACCACTGCGGCTCTGCTTATCTGGCTTCGGAGTTGAGTCCCGACTTCACAAAGCAACTGGCCGATACGCCAGGGCCTGATCGACCACTTCATCAGCCGAAAGCTCCCGCTCCGGCGGCCAGAAGATCAAGTCCCTGGCATGTCCGGACGGACATGCCAGGGCTCTGTCCAGCCTGTCCAGCCAGCCGTCCGCCTCGTCGTCCGAGGCGTAGTCCGCGTCCATGATCCGCTGCACGAGCGCGACCACCTCCGCGCGACTCATCTCCCCAGCACTCATCACGTCCCTCCGCCGAGCCACCCCAACGAGATCCTTGATCGCCCGGACAACTCCTAGCCGGAAAGGCGGGTCTCCATGCGCGCAACCACGGACACCACCGCCCCGGCCCCGGAGGGCCGCGGCCTCCAGTCGCCTGCCTACGGCGCCCCCTCCCCGGCCCCGCTGGCCCGCGCGGACCGCGGCTTCGCCCGGTTCCCCGGTCAGCACGACGAGGACCAGGACGACGGAGCCGACGGCGGCGAGGACCCCCAGCGATGACCGCCGACCACCCTCACGACGCTCCCGGCATCGAGGCCCGCCATGCACACCAGCGCCCACACGGTCCTGTACGACCCCGACGGGCTGATCGAGGCGGAACTCCCGCTCGACCGTGAGCCGTACGAGTGCCTCGTCAAGGCCGTCCTCGCGTGGACTGGCCAGGACACGCTCACGACCCGTGACTTGGAGCAGGTCGGCCTCCAGGTCACCGGCCACGCCCGCGCCGTCGCCGCCGACGTCCGTCGCCGCGCCGACCAGCTGCCCAAGGACAGCGGCACCAAGGCGCTCGCCGACGTCGTCCTGCGCGAGGCAGAAGGCCGGCTGTCCGTGCCGATCGAGGGCACCGTGCGCTGCGTCCCGAACCGCGCCCGTCTCGTGCGCGCCCTCTACGAACGCCTGGACCGCCTGGAGGCCGCGCGCCCCCAGGCCGTGTGACCACTCCCTCCTCACCAGGCACGACCACGGGCCCAGATAGGAGGACTGGCACCCCCCAGTATGTGTTTCCCTTGACCGCCTTCGGTCACGGCGATGTCTGCCGGACGTTCCGGGAGTCGGGTCCTCAAGCGAGGTATTCGGCGAGCTCCTTTTCGAGGGCGGCCTTGGGTCTGGCGCCAGTGATGGTCTTGACGAGCTCTCCGCCCTTGTAGACGTTCACGGTCGGGATCGAGATGACGTTGTACGCAGCGGCGGTCTCCTGGTTCTGGTCAACGTCCAGCTTCACCACGACGATCTCGCTGTGCTCGGCGACGATTGCCTCCAAGACCGGCGTGAGCTGCCGGCACGGGCCGCACCAGGTGGCCCAGGAGTCGACAACGACGGGCTCGTCGCTCCTCAGGACACCTCTGCGAAGTCGGCGTCGGTCACCTGCGTCAGTTCCATGAAAGGCCCTTCTCGGGGTGGGCAGACGGGCACCCGTGATGTCCGCATAGGGGGTATCGCGCTTGTGTATGCATCATGCCGCGTGCGCCCGAAGTGCTGTCGCTGCCACAGCACGTACCCACGCCAAAGGCGTACTGCGGCTTGCTCGCAAAGTGCGCTTCATCAAATTCGAGGCTCAAGAACACGCTTTCAGCACGTCGGGGGCGGGGAGGAGGCCGGTGTGGCGGGCCCACCGGAAGGCCGCGGCGGGCACCTTCAGGCGCTTGGCGGTCTGGCCCGCATACGGGAAGGAAAATCACCCGCCCGGGCGCCGTCGGCATCCCGGACCGGACCGCCGTGGTGGTGCCGACCACAGGCCCGACCAAGAGGCCGACCGGTCCGGCGCGACCCCGACCACGGTGTCCTGTGCCATCGAAATTTGAGCGCGTGCCATCGTAGTTTGAGTGGCGCAGGTCACGAGAGGCGGCAGGTGCGGTCGTGGCAGTGGGCGGACGAGCCCACGAGAGTCACCTTCAGGGCAGTGTCGAGTGTGCTTCCTCTGGCCTTGTGGGAATAGACCGGCGGGTATGGGCAGGCCAGAGGCCCAATGCTCGACCCAGGGACATGTGCCACCGCGCCGCCACGTGAGACCACCCGATCGGCAATTTTGCCATAGCAGCAAGGCGCCTTCGCGAGTTGGCACGGTTACGCGGACGCTGGTTCTCGAGCGCCCCTAACTGCATTGGGGTAGGTACGAGAGGGCAACGATGACCAGCAGTGACATAGCCGCACCCGCTGCGAGCCGACCCGACGAGCAGGACTCCGAGTCGTCCGCCTGCTTGGCCGCTGTGCGCCAAGTCGCCAATCGGTTCACCAGGACATACGGCCTGACGCAGGTGGACCCCGAGTTCGACCTGCTCTTCGCCGAGACCGTGGAGGTCTGGCACAGCTTCGATCACGAGACCGTGTCACTTCCCGGCGATGAGTTCGCGGGTGCGATGCTGCGGATGCTCCGTGCGACCGCCGACCTCGTGAGGAACCACGCCGACCGCATCTGGTCCCTCCACGTCGACCACCACGGCTTCGCTCTGGCCGCCACCGCTTCGGGCGAATTGGAGAACGGCACCCCGGTGCGCATTTCACGCTGCCTCCAGGTGACGGTCCACGAGGGGCGCATCACGCGCATCTGCGAGTTCGGCGACCGACAGCAGCGCCTGCCGCTGGATGAAGCCCTGCGTGCCGCAGGCCGTTTCCGCAGCTGACACCCCCACCACCCCAACATCGTCAGGAGTCATCATGGACGTCTTTCTCACAGGTGCCGGCGGCTATATCGGCGGAGCTGTAGCCCGCCGTCTGATCCGCGAGGGGCACACGGTGCGCGGCTTGACCCGCACGCCCGGCGTGGTCGATGCTCTCGCCGCCGCCGGCATCACACCGGTCGTCGGGGACCTCGACGACGCGGCGTTGCTCAAGCGAGAGGCCGACCGCGCCGACGCGGTCATCAATGCCGCTCACAGCGACCACCGCGGCGCTGTGGCCGCCTTCGTCGACGCCCTGCGGGGTTCGGGCAAGGTGTTGATCCACACCAGCGGGACCAGCGTCATCGGTGACGACGCCCAGGGCCAGTACGAATCCGAGGTGGTCTTCGACGACGCGAAGCCTTTCAGCCCGGGGGACCACGAGATCCGGCGGGCCCGGTACGTCATCGACCGCTCCGTCGTCGATGCCGGTGCAGCGGGAGTGCGTTCGGTGGTGCTGTGCAACTCACTGATCTACGGCAACGGCACGGGACCGCGCCCACAGACCGTGCTGATTCCGCCGCTGGTCACACAGGCCCAGGCCAGCAAGACCGTCCGCGTCGTCGGACGCGGCCTGAACCGCTGGTCGACAGTGCACCTCGATGACATGGCCGACCTGTACCACCTGGCGCTCACCGACCCCGCGGCCACGGGCCTCTACTTCGTGGAGGGCGGTGAGGACGCCTCGCTCGCCGATATCGGTGAGGCGATCGCCCATCGGCTGGGTCTGGGGCCGGTGGAGCCGTGGGATCTGGATTCCGCTGCGGCCGCGTGGGGGGGAGGGTTTCTCCCGGTACGCCCTCGGCGCCAACAGCCGCGTACGTGCCACCCGGGCTCACAACCTCGGCTGGCGCCCCTCACGCCCATCGATCACGAACTGGATTGAGCAGGAAATGCCCTTGCCGTGAGGCGGTCGGCGCGGCGGTGGTGTGGTGGCGCGGTTGAGGGTAGGGCCGGGTGATCGCTGTCAGGGCTTGACCAGCGCGATCAATCCTCGATCACGCGAACTCGCGTCCGTCAAGGTTCGATGGCACGCGGTCAAAGTTCGGTGACACGGGACACACGGCTCCAGTCGGGGCGTGTCCGATGTGACACCGAATTCGAACAAGCGATCTAATGCGGGTGTGGACGTGACCGACTTCCCCGACGACCTGGTGCAGACGCAAGCCGCCTGGAGCGCCACCTACCAAGCACTCGCCGCACCCCGCCCCCGCGACACCACCGCCCTGCGACACCGCCTGCTGCTCCTGTCCGTACGGCTGTGGTGGCACCCCTACTGGGAGGCTCAAAGGCCACCTGAGGAGCAGCCGCTGACCATCTAGAACACGCCGTCGTTCCGTCGGCAGCCAGGAAAAGCACGTCCACGGACTCAACATCAGTCCGCCCGGCCTTCTCCGTGTCCCGCCCCGAACTCTGCACACCAAGCTCAACGGCTTGTCGGCTCATCGGGTAAATGGGCACAGCCCTCTGGTGCGAGGAGGTGCTTCCACGCCCGACCTGCCGCCGCGCCGACGGCGGCCTGCTCGCCGACGGATCGACTCGGAGGGCGCTTCCAGGGCCAAACCGGCGGGACCTACGTCCAGCGCATCCCGATCGCGGACAGCAGCTCCACCCTCTCCGGTGACAGCGTCGCGGCCCGGCTGCGCTGGTTCCCGACCCATGCCCCTAGCCGAAGCTGTCGTTCCTCCTGGTCCTGGCCGTCCTCGCGGCCGCCCGCCTCCCCGTCCCCGTTGCCGACGATGATCCGTTCGATGTGTTTGCGGGGTACGCGAAGGTGCCCTTCGCGTTGATAGAACTGGCGGGCGGCCGCGTAGTTGAGGGCCCATTTGTCGGCCTGCGAGGTGCGCGGTTTGGGTTTCTCGTTCTCGGTGGCGGGTTGGATGCCGAGGATGTGTTCGCACATCCACTGCTGGACGCCTGTGAGCTTGTCCCAGCCCAGGCGCTGGGCGCGTACCCACCGTCCGAGGTCTTCGCCCTGGTGCACGACGGCACCTGGCTCGGTGGGCAGCCTGCCGCCGGCCTCCAGATGTTGCCGGGTGAGGTGGAAGGCGCGCTGCCATTCCACGGGCCAGGCCGGGCACCAGGAGGGGTCGATGTCCTCCAGCTGTTCGCGGCGCTCCTGCAACAGGGCGCCGGCCGCCGACTGAACCGGGAGCCCTTCGGCACGCCGCTGCTCGTTCTCGGCAGCTTTCCGGGCGGCGGCTCGCGCGTTCTTCAGAAAGATGCCCACGCGGTAGCCCTGGTAGGTGGCGTCGAGTGGGGCCAGAAGGTGGCCCGTCTCCGCCGCCCACCCTCGCACGGCGGCCAGGCCCTCCTCCCAGGCGACGTCGAAGTGTGACCAGACCATGCCCAGCTTCTCCAGCTGCTGGACGCGGCCGGTGTCCATGTCGCCGCGGGCGTAGAAGCGCCTGGCGTCGGCGATCCATTGCCCCAGCGGGAAGGAGGCGAGGGAGGCCGGCCATCCCTCGGCTTCCGCTTCTCGGGCGCTGCGGTCGGGGACGCGGTAGGTGAAGGGGACTTTCAGGTTGCCGTGGAGTCGGTGGTAGATGGTGGCGGCTTCGATGCCGCGTCGCCAGTGCTGGTGTTCGGGGTTGAGGACGCGCAGGTTGATGAAGGCGGCCAACTGGGCGGGGTCGCAGGGGGTGCTGAATTTCAGCAGTTCTCTGGCCGGAACTGACAGCCCACGGTCGCTTCGGTCGCTCGCGACTTCGTCTTCCTGGGGCCCGCTGCGGCTCTGTACGCCCCTGACACGGCTTGCCGCCTGCTGCTGCGCCAGAGCCTCCACGACCCGGGCGTCGTGCGCCCTGAGCGCCTCCAGCAGCTTCGCCAGGCCACCGAATGCCCGCGAGGTGAGCATGTTGTCCGCCGTCTCACCCGGCCCGAGCAGGACCGGCACCACGAGCGAGGCGATCTTCCCCTCGCCGGGCTGCATCCGTAGCGCCCGGCCGACGGCCTGGACGAGGTCGGGCATGGAGCCGCGTACGTCGGCGAAGTACACAGAGTCACAGTTGCGGGTGTCGACGCCTTCGCCCAGGACTTTCACGGATCCCAGGTAGCCCTTCTCGACGATCGTGCCGTCCGTGGCGATCCCGTCGGCGAACTCCGTCAGAACCCGCCGCCGGTGCCCCGGCTTGTGATCGCCGCACAGCCAGTTGGCCCAGATCGTCCTGGGGTACAGCTCCGGATCAGAGGCGTGCAGCTGCGCGGCGACGTCGGCAAGGCCGGCCGCGAAAGCCTCGGCCTCGCGGACGACATGGTGGAACACGAGCGTGCGCCGAAAGCCTTCCTCGGCCGACGCCTTCACCAGCGCGGTCTGCAGCGCCGCGAGCCGCGCCCCGCGCACCTGCTCGGAGCGCGAGTCTTCGCCCAGGAGTTGGGCGGCCTGGAGCTGGGTGTCGGTGATGTCCACACACACCACCTGGTAGGGGGCACAGATTCCCCTGTCGATGGCGTCCGAGAGCGTCAAAGTATACGCCCTGCTGCCGAACGGCCCGTCCGGATCGTCTTCCATCGAGGCCACCAGCTCGCCCCGTGCGCCCTGCTGCTCCTGATCTTCGTCGAGCTGCCACAGCCGGGGGGTGGCGGTCATGTAGAGGCGGCGGAGGGCGGGGATGCGTGTGTTGTCGTGGACGACTGCCCACGGCTTCCCGATCCGGCCCGAACACCGGTGGGCCTCGTCCACGACGATCAGGTCCCACCCCGGAAGGCCGGCGGCGTGGGCCCGTTCCAGTGTGCCCAGCCCGAGGGAGGCGTACGTGGCGAACACCGTGACCTTGTCGAACGGCTGCGCCCAGTCGACCAGCTCGTCCACGTCCGTGGTGTTGGAGAAGCCCGCCTCCTCACCTCGCAGGGAGGAGACCCCGATCATCGGCCCGGTGCGGCCTGTCTCGCGCCACGCGGCTTCGGTTTGGGCAAGCAGGTCGAGGGAGGGTACGAGCACCAGCACTCGGCCCGCTCGGAGCTCCTCGGCGCTCCGGGCGGCCACGAGGGTCTTGCCAGTTCCGGTCGCCATGATCACCTGAGTGCGGAGCCCGCACGGACGTACAGTCGATCGTGCAGGCAATTCGAGTGCCCGGAGTACCGCGTCCACGGCTTCCCGCTGATGGGGACGGAGGTTTTTCATCGCCATTTCAGTCTGCCTTCTCCTGCAAGCTGAACGAAGGGCTGCACATGGCGAGGAGCGACAACGCGCACCCAGACAACGCAAGATGGACTGCGCCCTTCGTCGAGAAACCAGGCTCACCTTCCTGATCCAGAACGGAAGGTCACGCTGGGAGCGCCTCCTGATGCTCACAGACCTGGAGCCATCTGATTCCAGAGTCTATCGCGCTCTTAAAACGAAGCCTGCTTCTTCATGAACCCACATCAGCCCTGGCGAATCAGCACTGAGCCGATGGGTACTCCCTTTCTCTTGGGTACTCCCTTTCTCTCATTGTCCGCCTTGCCTTGGAGTCGCCACGACACAGAAGACTGAAGACGAGATGGGCAACCGGTTCTGCAAAGCGTGTGGCACGCCGGCCGAAGACGGGAAGCTGTGCAAGCACTGCGGCACCGTTCTGGACTTCCCCGACGAGGCAGGTCTGGTCGAAGACCAAGGCGCGGCAGTGCGACGCGATTTCGAGGGCCGGACCGGGCCCCGAGACCAAGGGTGACCAGACCAGAGGTACGCGTACCGTGCCCGCCTTCCCCTCCTTGCTGCCAGTCTCGGGACGCGCGAAGCGCGACTTGGACCCCCTCCGCTCATGTCTGCGGGGGCGAAGCCGGGGCATACGGGCTTCACCCCCCTGAGAGGAGTTCGTTTCATGGTTGGCATAGTCGCGGCGGTGTTGTTCTTCGTTGCGTTTTTGATCAACGCGGCGGACATCAGTACCAACGATGTGTTCTCTTCGACGAACGTCGTGTTGCTGGGGCTGATGTGTCTGGCTCTGCATATGGCCGGGGTCGGGACCGGCTGGGCCCGCAGACGTTGACCCTTGTTCTGCGCATCTGGTGAAGGGCTGTCACTAGATGCGCAGAACATCAGGCGAGCCCCACCCCTCGCTTGTAGCCAGCTGGCCCGCGTCAGCGGGCCGAGAGGTCCTGGAGGCGCAGCCGGAGGGACCGTTAGGCGGGGGAGCGCAGCGGACCCGCCGGCCTGGCTGGAGCGAAGCGGAAGCCTGGTAGCGGGACGCAGTCCCGCCAGTCCGGGAGCGTAGCGAACGGACTGTCAATCCCGGTG
>NZ_VCNP01000019.1 GCF_006782915.1 Streptomyces calvus | reverse complement strand
GGGGCCCCCCCCCGCGGGGGCCCGCCGCGTTCCCGGGGCCGACCCGATTTTTGAACATGTTCAAATCAGGCGTACGCTGCGGTCATGAGCGACAGATCCGCCCTGCTGAAGGGCGTTCGTGCCTGGCTGGTGTTCTTCGTCGTCTGCCTGGTGCTCAGCGGCGCCACGGCCTTCCCCCTCGTCCACGAACTGCGCTGGACCGAGGACCTGCTCCGCTCGCTGTCGGCGCCGGAGCACCTGCCCGGCCTCATGGAGTGGATCGAGCGCGTACGCCAGGGCCTGGAAACCGCCGACGCCGATTACCCGTTCCTCCTCTACGGCACCGACTGGCTCGCCTTCGCCCACCTCGTCATCGCCGTCGCCTTCCTCGGCCCCTACCGCGACCCCGTCCGCAACGTCTGGGTCGTGGAGTTCGGCATGATCGCCTGCGCCGGCATCGTCCCGCTCGCCCTGATCTGCGGCCCGATCCGCGGCATTCCCTTCTGGTGGAGCGTCATCGACATGGCGTTCGGCGTGTTCGGCGTGATCCCGCTGTACGTCGTGCGGCGGAAGATCAAGCGGCTGGAGGCGCTCACCCCGTACGCCGGGAGCCGTCCCGTTCCCGTGCCGCGGTGAGGCCCGGTCAGGCGCCGGGCCACCGGTCCCGGCCTCAACGGGCCGCTCCCGGCGGCCTGTTCCTGGACGGCCTGCCCGACCTGCCGCACTCCACGGTGTCCTCGGCCGCTTGAACGGCCGAGGACACCGGCGGAGTTCACCGCCGCGCGGCGCGGCCTCCCGGCCCGGCGTCGCGCAGCGCGCACAGCACGTCGACGCGGTTGGTGGTGATCGAGTCCACGCCCAGGGCCAGCAGGCGGCGCATGGAGCGGCGGGTGTCCGGCGTCCACACCGACAGCAGGTAGCCGTCGCGGTGGACGCGCTCGGCGAGGGCCCGGTCGACCAGGCCGAAGCGGTAGTTGAGCCAGCGGGGCCGGACCGCCTCCAGCAGGCCCGCGCGCGGCGGGGCCACGGTGGTGCGGGTCAGGGCGATCTCCGCGGACGGGTCCGCGGCGCGCACGGCGAGCATGGCGGGGGCGCCCGCGCAGTAGTACACCCGGTCCTCGGCGCCCCGCTCCCGTACGACGTCCACGACCCGGCGCGTGGCGCGCACGTCCGGAGCGCCGGGCAGGTCGATCATCACCCGGCTGCCGTCCGTCGCCGCCAGCGCGTCGGCGAGGGTCGGCACGCCGTCGCCGGTCACGCCGCGCACCTCCTCCCACGACAGGGACAGCAGCGGGCGGTCGTGCTCCCACAGGCGTTTCAGCGTGTCGTCGTGCAGCAGGACGGGCACGCCGTCCCGGGTGAGACGCACGTCGATCTCCACCGCGTCCGCGCCCCGGCTCAGCGCGGAACGCAGCGAGGCGAGCGTGTTCTCGCGGACGCGGTAGGGGTCGCCGCGGTGGGCCACGGCGGTCACGTTCTGCATGGCGGCCCTTCGCGGTGGTCAGGAGGCGAGCCAGGACGCGGTGTAGGTGTCGATCTCGGCGGACAGCCGTGCCTTGCCCGCCGGGTCCATGAACGACGCCTCGACCGCGTTCTTCGCCAGCTCCGCCAGGCCCCGCTCGTCGAGGTCGAGCAGCCGGGCGGCGATCGCGTACTCGTTGTTCAGGTCGGTGCCGAACATCGGCGGGTCGTCGGAGTTGATCGTGACCAGGACGCCGGCTTGCACGAATTCCTTGACGGGGTGCGCGTCCAGGTCGGTGACCGCGCGGGTGGCGATGTTGGAGGTGGGGCACACCTCCAGCGGGATCCGGCGCTCGGCCAGGTGCCGGAGCAGCTCGGGGTCCCGGGCGGCGCTGGTGCCGTGCCCGATGCGCTCGGCGCCCAGTTCGTGGAGCGCGTCCCACACCGTCTGCGGGCCCGTGGTCTCGCCGGCGTGCGGCACGGAGCGCAGACCGGCGGCGACGGCCCGGTCGAAGTACGGCTTGAACTGCGGCCGGGGCACGCCGATCTCGGGTCCGCCGAGCCCGAAGGAGATCAGGCCCTCCGGGCGCAGCCGGTCGTCGGTGGCGAGCCGCACGGTCTCCTCGGCGGCCTCCAAACCGGCCTCGCCGGGGATGTCGAAGCACCAGCGCAGCACGGTCCCGAACTCGCTCTCGGCCGCCTTGCGGGCGTCCTCGATGGCGTCCATGAAGGCACGCGCGTCGATCCCGCGCCGGGTGGAGGAGAACGGCGTGACGGTCAGTTCCGCGTACCGCACCTGCTGCCGGGCCAGCTCGCGCGCCACCTCGTAGGTCAGCAGCCGCACGTCCTCGGGGGTGCGGATGAGGTCGACGACCGACAGGTACACCTCGACGAAGTGCGCGAAGTCGGTGAACGTGAAGTAGTCGGCCAGGGCCTCGGGGTCGGCGGGCACCCTGCGGTCGGGGTGGCGGGCGGCCAGCTCGGAGACGATGCGCGGGGAGGCGGAGCCGACGTGGTGCACGTGCAGTTCGGCCTTGGGCAGTCCGGCGACGAAGGCCCGCAGGTCGCGGCCGGCGGCGGCGGTGTCGAGGTGGTCGGTCAAGGTCCCTCCCCGGGAACGGCGTCCGCGGCGGGTGTCCGGCGGGACGCGGGTGATCGGCTGATCGGTGGTTCGGGGATCATCGTAGGCCGGGCGCGCGCGGCACGCGGCGGCGCCGTAGCATGACGGAACGTCCGACGGAGGGGGCCCAGCGCATGTCCGACGACGCGCAGACGCCGGGAGCGCGGGAACACACGACAGGCGGTACGCCGCCGGTTCAGCCGCCCGCCGGCCAGGTGTGGCCGGCACCGGCCGACGGCGGTGCCGGGGACACGGTGCCGCAGGACGGTGCGCTGGTGGACATCGGTGACGCCCCTGCACCGGCCCCGCCGGAAGCGGCCCTGCGCGACACGTCGCCCGGCACTCCCGACCCCTGGGCGGCTCCGGGTGAGCGCGCTCCGTCCGGCGGCCCGGGAAGCGACGGCCGGGACGCCGCGGGGACGGCGGGCGGCCGGAGCGACACGATCCCGTCCGGCGCCTCCCTGCCGTGGTCCGCGCCCACCTCACCGTCCGTGCACGACCAGCAGACGGTGACGTCGTTCCCCGCGATGGGCGAGTCCGCGCCCGCCACGCACCCCACCCCGTCCTGGGCGGGTCCGGCCACCCCGTCCTCCGCCCACGGTGCCGCCGCCAACCCGTTCGCGCCCCCGGCCGTCGGCGAGCCCGTGCCGCCGCCGCCCATCGGCCCCGACGGACCCGGCCGGGTCCCCTACGGCTACCCGGGCGGGTACGCCACCGCGCCGGGGCCGGCGGGGTACGCCGGCTGGTCGGGCGCGGCACCGCTGCCGAGCAACGGAATGGGCGTCAGCGGCATGGTGCTCGGCATCATCTCGGCCGCCGTCTTCTGCCTGTGGCCGGTGGCCATCCTGCTCGGCGTCCTGGCCATGATCTTCGGCGGGATCGGCCGCGCCAAGGCCAACCGGGGCGAGGCGACCAACGCCGGCCAGGCGCTGGCCGGCATCATCTGCGGAGCGGTCGGCAGTGCGCTGGGCGTGGCCCTGGGAGTGCTGGTCCTCGTCACCTAGCCGAAGCGCAGGCCGGCCCGGCAGCAAGCAGGTCCGGCAGCAAGCAGGTCCGGCCGGAAGCCGCCCGGCAGTGCACGTCGGCCGGGCAGCGCAGACCGATCCGGCTGTGGAAGCCGGTCCTGCCGTGCTCCTCAGCCGTCCGTCCGCAGCAGCCGGCGTGCCTCCATCAGCGCGAAGCCCAGCAGGTTGGGCCCCCGCCACCGCTCCGGGTCCGCCGCCCGCTCGTCGTCCGCCGCGAGGCCGATGCCCCACACCCGGTCCACCGGGCTCGCCTCGACCAGCACCCGCTCGCCCGTGTTCACCAGGAAGTCCCGCAGATCCGTGTGCGCCGAGAACTTGTGCACGCTGCCGTGCACGACGATGCCGAACCGCTCCCGGCGCCAGGTCTCCTCGTCGAAGCCCCGCACCAGCCGCCCCGCCTTCTTCGCCTGCGCGGGATGCTCGGCGGCCAGCGCCTGCCGCTCCGCCTCCGCGTCCCCGAACAGCCGGGCCTTGGCCGCCATCATCCAGTGCTCGGCGGTCGCGTACTCCACGCCGTCCACCGTGAACGGCGACGGCCACCACTGGCTGAGACAGCTCGCGCCGATCCGGCCGTCGGGCAACGGCCGGTGCCCCCAGAAGTGCAGGTACTTCACCCTCGCCCCGGCCCGCACCGCCTCGATCAGCGCGGCCCTGGAACCGACCGCTCCCGACGTCCCGCTCACCGCCACCCCCGTGATCACCGTCCTGCACGCGAGTCTGCCACCGACCACTGACATCCCGTCCTGCCTTTTCCGTGGCCACTCGACACCTGGTCGACAGATTCCGTCGCGTAACCAAAAGGCAACAACGGAATCCCTTGTTGGAGTGCCGTCGCTCTGTCAGGATCGGCACTCAATTCGAGCTGGAGCCACGCCGCCCCTCGGGGAGACGGAGGAGAGCGACATGCACAACCCGGGCAACACCACACCGGAGCGGTTCCCGGCCCGGGACCGGTTCGCGGACGGGGCGCAGTTCATCGCGGGACGTCCGGCGCAGGGCACCTCGGGCCGTACGCACACGGTGGTCGACCCGGCCACCGGCGAGGGCGTCCTCACCTACGAACTCGCCGGCGCCGACGACGTGGACGCGGCCGTCGCCGCCGCGCGGGAGGCGTTCCCCGACTGGGCCGGCGCCACGCCCGGCGAGCGTTCCGACGCGCTGCACCGGTTCGCCGCCGTCGTCGCGGAGCGCGCGGAGGACTTCGCCCGCGCCGAGTCGCTGCAGTGCGGCAAACCCCTCAAGCTGAGCCGCGAGTTCGACGTGCCCGGCACGATCGACAACATCGCCTTCTTCGCCGGCGCCGCCCGTCACCTCCAGGGCCAGTCGGCCGGTGAGTACTCCGGCGACCACACCTCCTACGTACGCCGCGAGCCGATCGGCGTGGTCGGCTCCGTCGCCCCCTGGAACTACCCGCTCCAGATGGCCGCGTGGAAGATCCTCCCGGCGGTCGCCGCGGGCAACACCGTCGTCCTCAAGCCCGCCGAACTCACCCCGCTGACCTCGCTGCTCTTCGCGCAGGCCGCCACCGACGCCGGCCTCCCGGACGGCGTGGTCAACATCGTCACCGGCACCGGCAGGGAGGCCGGCGAACACCTCGTCGGCCATCCCGACGTGGCGATGACCTCCTTCACCGGCTCCACCGCCGTCGGCAAACGCGTCGCCGAGATCGCCACCGCCTCCGTCAAGCGCCTCCACCTGGAACTCGGCGGCAAGGCGCCCTTCGTCGTGTTCGACGACGCCGACCTCGACGCCGCCGTCAACGGCGCGGTCGCGGGCGCCCTCATCAACACCGGACAGGACTGCACGGCCGCCACCCGCGCCTACGTGCAGCGCCCGCTGTACGAGGCGTTCGTCGAGCGCACCGCCGCCCTGATGGAGACCGTCCGGCTCGGCGACCCCTTCGCGCCCGGCACCGACCTCGGACCGCTGGTCTCGCACGCCCACCGCGACCGGGTGGCCGCCTTCGTGGACCGGGCGCGGGCCTACGCAAGCGTGGTGACCGGCGGCGAGGCACCCCACGGAGAGCTGACGAACGGCGCGTACTACCGGCCCACGCTCATCGCCGGCGCGCCGCAGGACAGCGAGGTCGTACAGGCCGAGATCTTCGGGCCGGTGCTGGTCGTCCTGCCCTTCGACACCGACGACGAGGGCATCGCGCTGGCCAACGACACCCCGTACGGGCTCGCCGCCTCCGCGTGGAGCCGGGACGTGTACCGCACGGGCCGCGCCACCCGGGACATCAGGGCCGGATGCGTGTGGATCAACGACCACATCCCGATCATCAGCGAGATGCCGCACGGCGGCTACCGGGCGTCCGGCTTCGGCAAGGACATGTCCGCGTACTCGTTCGAGGAGTACACGCAGATCAAGCACGTCATGTACGACAACACCGCGGTGGCCCGCAAGGACTGGCACCGCACCGTCTTCGGGGACCGATAGCAGCCAGGCCGCCCGACCCGCGGCCACCCTCCCGAAAGGGCATCACGCGTATGGAGCAGTACGAGCCCGACCGCCTCTCCGCGGCCCGGCTGGCCGCGGTGCGGCGCAGTTTCCGCAACGGCAGGGCGGCGCTGACCCGCCGTTCCCTGCTGCGCGCCTCCGCGGCCGGCGTGCTCGCGGCGGGCGGCGCCGGGGCGCTCGCCGGCTGCGGCATCCCCGCGGCCGGCACCACCCGGGGCGGCGTCCCGGCACAGGACCACTCGCAGGAGGAGAAGACCGTCAACTTCTCCAACTGGACCGAGTACATGGACGTCGACGAGAGCGGCCGCAGGCACCCCACCCTGGAGGCGTTCACGCGGCGCACCGGCATCAGGGTCAAGTACACCGAGGACATCAACGACAACACCGAGTTCTTCGGCAAGATCAAGCCGCAGCTCGCCGCCGGGCAGGACACCGGCCGCGACATCGTCGTCCTCACCGACTGGCTGGCCGCCCGGCTGATCCGCCTCGGCTGGGTGCAGAAACTCGACCCGTCCAACCTGCCGAACGCGTTCACCAACCTGTCCGCCCAGTTCCGCAACCCCGACTGGGACCCGGGCCGCGCCTACTCCTATCCCTGGCAGGGCATCTCCACGGTCATCGCCTACAACAAGAAGGCCCTCGACGGCGTCGAGGTGAAGACCCTCTCCGACCTGCTGGACAACGCCGAACTCAAGGGCCGCGTCGGCCTGCTCACCGAGATGCGCGACACCGTCGGCATGACGCTGCTCGACATGGACAAGGACCCGGCGAAGTTCACCGCCGACGACTACGACGCGGCGATCGCCCGGCTGCAGAAGGCCGTCGACAAGGGGCAGATCCGCCGCTTCACCGGCAACGACTACACCGCCGACCTCACCAAGGGCGACTTCGCCGCCTGTCTCGCCTGGGCCGGTGACGTCGTCCAGCTCAAGGCGGACAACCCGGACATCGAGTTCCTGATCCCGGACAGCGGCTACATGACGTCCACCGACGCCCTGCTGATCCCCAACAAGGCCCGGCACAAGACGAACGCCGAGCGGCTGATCGACTACTACTTCGAGCCGCGGCCGGCCGCCGAACTGGCCGCCTACATCAACTTCGTCTGCCCGGTCGACGGTGTGAAGGACGAGCTCGCGAAGATCGACGAGGACGCGGCGAACAACCCGCTGATCCTCCCCGACCAGGCCATGCAGGCCAAGTCCCGTGCCTTCCGCTCGCTGAGTTCCGAGGAAGAGACGGCATTCGAAGAGAAGTTCGCGAAGCTCACGGGGGCGTGACGAGATGACGACGACCAACGACACCACCGCGTCCGCCAACGGCGGCGACGTCCGCCTCACCGGCATCGGCAAGACCTACGGCTCCTTCACCGCCGTGCACCCCCTCGACCTGACCGTGCCGCAGGGCTCGTTCTTCGCCCTGCTCGGCGCGTCCGGCTGCGGCAAGACCACCACCCTGCGCATGATCGCCGGCCTGGAGGAGCCCACCTCCGGCACCGTGCACCTCGGCGACCAGGACGTCACCGCGCTGCCGCCGTACAAGCGGCCGGTCAACACCGTCTTCCAGTCCTACGCCCTCTTCCCGCACCTCGACATCTTCGAGAACGTCGCCTTCGGTCTGCGCCGGCGCGGCATCAAGAGCGTGAAGAAGCAGGTCGAGGAGATGCTGGAACTGGTCCAGCTCGGAGAGCAGGCCCGCAAGAAGCCGCACCAGCTCTCCGGCGGCCAGCAGCAGCGCGTCGCGGTGGCCCGCGCGCTGATCAACCATCCCAAGGTGCTGCTCCTGGACGAGCCGCTCGGCGCCCTGGACCTGAAGCTGCGGCGCCAGATGCAGCTGGAGCTCAAGCGCATCCAGACCGAGGTCGGCATCACCTTCGTGCACGTCACGCACGACCAGGAGGAGGCCATGACCATGGCCGACACGGTCGCCGTGATGAACGCCGGCCGGGTCGAGCAACTCGGCTCGCCCGCCGACCTGTACGAGAACCCGCGCACCACCTTCGTCGCCAACTTCCTCGGCACCTCCAACTTCATCGAGGCGGAGGTCGACACCGGGTCCGGGGACGACGTCGTCCTCAAGGCGGGCGGCGGCAGGCTCGTCCTGCCCGGGGCCCGCAACCGCGCCACCGCCACGGCCGGCGCCAGGATCCTGGTCGGCGTGCGCCCGGAGAAGATCTCCCTCACCCACGCCGACGACGCCGACGGCATACCCGAGGGCCGCAACCGCATCACCGGCCGGATCACCGGCGCCGGCTTCATCGGCGTCTCCACGCAGTTTGTCGTCGACAGCCCCGTCTGCTCCGACTTCGAGGTGTACGTGCAGAACATCGACCGCGACCCCCGGCTGGTGCCCGGCGCGGAGGTCGTCCTGCACTGGAACCCGGCGCACACCTTCGGACTGGACGCGAACCAGTCCCTGCTTGCCGGGACGGTGGGCTCCGCGGGCGTCGCGACGGTCGAGGAAGAGGTCGCCCGATGACGACGGTCACCGAGGCGCCACCCCTGGCGCCCGCCCCGCCCGAGCCGGAACCGCCGCGCAGGCGCGGCCGCTGGACGCCGTACCTGCTCCTGCTGCCCGGCCTGCTGTGGCTGCTGGTCTTCTTCGCGCTGCCGGTGGTCTACCAGGCGTCCACGTCCGTGCAGACGGGCTCCCTGGAGGAGGGCTACCAGGTCACCTGGCACGTCGCGACGTACTGGGAGGCGCTGTCCGAGTACTGGCCGCAGTTCGTGCGCTCGGTGCTCTACGCGGCCTCCGCGACCGTGCTGTGCCTGCTGCTCGGCTACCCGCTGGCCTATCTGATCGCCTTCCGCGCGGGACGCTGGCGGAACCTGATCATGATCCTGGTGATCGCGCCGTTCTTCACCAGTTTCCTCATCCGCACCCTCGCCTGGAAGACGATCCTCGCCGACGGCGGGCCGGTGGTCGGCGCCCTGGACGCGCTGCACGTCCTGGACGTCACCGCCTGGCTCGGCTGGACCGCCGGCGACCGGGTGCTCGCCACGCCGCTCGCGGTGGTCTGCGGTCTGACGTACAACTTCCTGCCGTTCATGATCCTGCCGCTCTACACCTCGCTGGAGCGCATCGACCCGCGGCTGCACGAGGCGGCGAACGACCTGTACGCCAGGCCGTCGACCACCTTCCGCAAGGTCACCTTCCCGCTGTCGATGCCGGGCGTGGTCTCCGGAACGCTGCTCACCTTCATCCCGGCCACCGGCGACTACGTCAACGCGGACCTGCTCGGCTCCACCGACACCCGCATGGTCGGCAACGTCATCCAGTCGCAGTTCCTGCGGGTCCTCGACTATCCGACGGCGGCGGCGCTCTCGTTCATCCTGATGGCCGCGATCCTCATCATGGTCACGCTCTACATCCGCAAGTCGGGCACGGAGGATCTGGTTTAAATGACCTTCGTCAATTGGCTCAAGCGCCGTCTCGTCGTGGTCGCGGGACTGTTCACGCTCGCGTACCTGCTGCTGCCGAACGTGATCGTCACCGTGTTCTCCTTCAACGACCCGAAGGGGCGCTTCAACTACGAGTGGCAGGAGTTCTCCACCGAGGCGTGGCGGGACCCCTGCGGCGTGTCCGGGCTGTGCGGCTCGCTGACGCTCAGCCTGCAGATCGCGCTGTGGGCGACGCTCGGCGCCACCCTGCTCGGCACGTTGATCGCCTTCGCGCTGGTCCGCTACCGCTTCCGTGCGCGCGGCGCCGTGAACTCGCTGATCTTCCTGCCGATGGCGATGCCGGAGGTGGTCATGGCCGCCTCGCTGCTCACCCTGTTCCTCAACATGGGTGCTCGGCTGGGCTTCTGGACGATCCTCATCGCCCACATCATGTTCTGCCTCAGCTTCGTGGTGGTCGCGGTGAAGGCGCGCGTGATGTCGATGGACCCGCGGCTGGAGCAGGCCGCGCAGGACCTGTACGCCGGTCCGGTCCAGACGTTCCTGCGGGTCACCCTGCCGATCGCGGCCCCCGGCATCGCGGCGGGCGCGCTGCTCGCCTTCGCGCTGTCCTTCGACGACTTCATCATCACCAATTTCAACGCCGGCTCGACCGTCACCTTCCCGATGTTCGTCTGGGGCTCCGCCCAGCGCGGAACTCCCGTGCAGATCAATGTCATCGGTACGGCCATGTTCGTCGTCGCCGTCGCTCTGGTGCTGGTCTCCATGGCCGTCGGCAACCGCCGCAACCGGCGAAAGGCATAGGGAAGAACACCCGCCGCCGGAGAACACGCACACCCGAAGAGAAACAGCACACCGCCCGGAGAAAACACACACCGCTGTCCCCTGTAGGGAGTTGAAATCATGGCCCCGAGCGCCATGAGTCGCTGGACGCGTTCCCTTTCCGAGGCCCGGCCGCTCTGCTACTGGCTGGACGACCCCGGCAGGCCCGGCCCCGAACCCGCCCTCACCGGCACCGAGACGTGCGACCTGCTGGTCGTCGGCGGCGGCTACAGCGGACTGTGGACCGCGCTGATCGCCAAGGAGCGCGACCCGTCCCGGGACGTGGTGCTGGTGGAGGGCCGCGAGGTGGGCTGGGCCGCCTCGGGCCGCAACGGCGGGTTCTGCGCCGCCTCCCTCACCCACGGCCTGCCCAACGGACTCACCCGCTGGCCGGACGAGATCCACACCCTGGAGCGGCTGGGCGCCCGCAACCTCGACGCCATCGAGGAGACGGTCGCCCGGTACTCCATCGACTGCGACTTCGAACGCACCGGTGAGATCGACGTCGCCACCGAGCCCCACCAGGAGAGCGAACTGCGCGACTGGCACCGGCGGATCGAGCGCGCGGGCCTGGCCGGGGGCATCGAGTACCTGGACACCGAGGCCGTACGGGCGCAGGTGGACTCCCCGACGTTCCGGGCGGGCCTGTACGACCGCCGGGGCGTGGCGATGCTGCATCCGGCCCGGCTGGCGTGGGGGCTGAAGCGGGCCTGCCGCGAACTCGGCGTCCGCGTCCACGAGCACACCCCGGCCCTCACCCTGAAGCAGTACGGCGCCGGCATGGACGTGCGCACGCCCTACGGGCGGATCCGCGCCCGCCAGGTGGCCCTCGGCACCAACGTCTTCCCCAGCCTGGTCCGACGGGTCCGCCCGTACACCGTCCCGGTGTACGACTACGCCCTGATGACCGAGCCGCTCACCCCCGGCCGACTGGCGTCCGTCGGCTGGGCCAACCGCCAGGGCCTCGGCGACAGCGCCAACCAGTTCCACTACTTCCGGCTCTCCGCCGACAACCGCATCCTGTGGGGCGGCTACGACGCGGTCTATCCGTACGGCGGCCGGGTGCGGGCCGAGTACGACGACCGGCCGGAGACGTACGCCAAGCTCGCCGGGCACTTCTTCACCTGCTTCCCGCAGCTGGAGGGCGTGCGCTTCACCCACGCCTGGGGCGGCGCGATCGACACCTGCTCCCGCTTCTCGGCGTTCTTCGGCACGGCCCACGCGGGCCGGGTGGCGTACGCCGCCGGTTACACGGGCCTCGGCGTCGGCGCCACCCGCTTCGGCGCCGAGGTGATGCTGGACCTGCTGGCGGGGGAGCGGACCGAGCGCACGGAGCTGGAGATGGTGCGCAGGAAGCCGCTGCCGTTCCCGCCGGAGCCGTTCGCCTGGACCGGCATCGCCCTCACCAAGTGGTCGCTGGCCAGGGCGGACGCGCACGGCGGGCGGCGCAACCTGTGGCTGCGGACGATGGACAGGCTGGGCCTGGGCTTCGACAGCTGAGCCGCGCGAGGGCTTGACAACCGAATTGGTCTGGACCAAATTGAGCGCGCTCCACCCTCCAACTCCCCCATGCCCGGAGGCCCTTGTGGACCGCTCCAGACCTCTCACCCGTCGGCCCCTCGTCGCGCTGCTCACCGCCGCCGCCCTGGCCGCGACCTCGATGACGGCGCTGTCGTCGGCCGCCCGCGCGGCCGACGCGGACCTCGCCAGGAACGGCGGCTTCGAAAGCGGCCTCGACGGCTGGACCTGCACCGCCGGCACGACCGTGAACGCGCCCGTCCACAGCGGGACGTCGGCACTGAAGGCCACTCCGTCCGGAGCCGACAACGCCCGCTGCTCGCAGACCGTCACCGTGGAACCGGACGCGCAGTACACGCTGGCCGGGCACGTCCGCGGCAGCTACGTCCACCTGGGCGCGAGCGGCACCGGCACCACCGACGTCTCCACCTGGACGCAGTCCGCGCCCGACTGGCAGCAGCTCACCACCACCTTCCGCACCGGACCGGCCACCACCCGCGTCACCATCCACCTCCACGACTGGTACGGCACCGGCGCCTACCACGCCGACGACATCACCCTCACCGGCCCCGGCGGCGGTACGGAGCAGCCGCCCGCCCCGCCCACCGGCCTCAGGACCGGCACCGTCACCTCCACGAGCGTGGCCCTGTCCTGGTCACCGGTCACGGGCGCCACCGGCTACGCCGTCTACCGCGACGGCACCAGGATCCGGACGGTGAGCGGCACGTCGGCCACCGTCACCGGACTGTCGCCCGCGACGGCGTACGCCTTCCAGGTCGCCGCCGTGAACGACGCGGGCGAGTCGGCCCGCTCGGCCACCGTGACCGCGACGACCACCGCCCCCGACTCCGGCGGCGACTCCGGCCTGCCGCCCCACGCCCTGGTCGGCTACCTCCACGCGAGCTTCGCCAACGGCTCCGGCTACACGCGCCTGGCCGACGTCCCGGACAGCTGGGACGTCATCGACCTGGCCTTCGGCGAGCCCACCTCGGTCACCTCCGGTGACATCCGCTTCGACCGCTGCCCGGCGTCCGAATGCCCGGGCGTGGAGAGCGACGCCGAGTTCAAGGCGGCGATCAAGGACAAGCAGGCGGCAGGGAAGAAGGTGCTGATCTCCATCGGCGGCGCCAACGGCCAGGTCCAGCTGACCACCACGGCGGCCCGGGACACCTTCGTCTCCTCCGTCTCGAAGATCATCGACGAGTACGGACTCGACGGCCTGGACATCGACTTCGAGGGCCACTCGCTCTCCCTCAACGCCGACGACACCGACTTCCGGAACCCGAGGACTCCGGTGATCGTCAACCTGATCTCCGCGCTGAAGACCCTCAAGGCCCGCTACGGCGACGACTTCGTGCTGACCATGGCCCCGGAGACCTTCTTCGTCCAGCTCGGCCACCAGTACTACGGCACCGGCAAGTGGGGCGGCCAGGACCCGAGGGCGGGCGCGTACCTCCCGGTCATCCACGCCCTGCGCGACGACCTGACGCTGCTGCACGTCCAGGACTACAACTCCGGCCCGATCCTGGGCCTGGACAACCAGTACCACTCGATGGGCGGCGCCGACTTCCACATCGCCATGACGGACATGCTGCTCACCGGCTTCCCGGTCGCGGGCGACGCGAACAACGTCTTCCCGCCGCTGCGCGCCGACCAGGTCGCCATCGGCATGCCGGCCACGACCAACGCCGGCAACGGGTACGTGTCCCCGGCCGAGGTCACCAAGACCCTCGACTGCCTGACGAAGCGCACCAACTGCGGTTCGTACACGCCCCACGGGACCTGGCCCGGGCTGCGCGGGCTGATGACCTGGTCGATCAACTGGGACCGGTTCGGCGGCTGGGAGTTCCAGCGGACCTTCGACGGCTACTTCGGCTGACCAGCAGCCACAGGCCGGTCAGCAGCACCGCGCCGAGGCACCAACTGGCCGCCACGTCCAGCGGCCAGTGGTAGCCCCGCCGCACCAGCCCGTAGGAGGCGCCCAGGACCAGGCCGCCACAGAGCACGACCAGTCCGCGGCGTACGGCCGGCGACCGCAGCAGCGGAAGGAGCAGCAGCGTCGCCGCGCCGTACGCCACCACGGCGGTGGCGGTGTGGCCGGAGGGGTAGTAGCCGTCCGCCGGGGGCACGGCCGGCGTGCCGGGACGGTCGGTCCACTCCTTCAAAGGGGCGACCAGCGCCGGCACCAGCGCCATCGCCGCGGCCCCGGCGAGCGGCGGCAGCCACCAGCGGTCACGATCCCGCGCACGTCCGTGCCACGCGACGTACGCCAGCGCCGCCACCAGGACCGGCACCGCCACCTGGATGTTGCCGAGGTCGGCGAGCAGTTCGGAGGCCCGGTCCGGATGGACGAGGTCCCGGCTCAGCCGCTCGTCGAGGTCCACCAGCGGTCCGTCGACGACGACCTGCCAGGTGATCAGCGCGAAGAGGAGGACGGGCGGTCCGAGCAGCAGCATGCCGCCCAGCTTGGCAGGTCGGCGACCACCCCGCCGCGCCGCGGAGGAACCGCAGCGGTGACACGCCGAAGGGCCAGTGCAAGGGGGGGTGTGCACTGGCCCTTCGGTGAACGGCTTGCCGTGGAGGTGCCTGGGCGGCCGTCCTGACCGGAACGTCGCGCGCCCCGGGGGGTTTGGGGCGGGCGACCGTCCGATCGTGAGGAGACCCGAAGCCTGCAGGCCCCGGTTTGTGTGCGCGAGGGCACGACCAGGTCGAAGCTGGGGAGGCCCCGGCCTGAACCACCCGCAGTCACCTGCGGGCGGGGTGTATCTCTCATCCGGGTAGAAAGTTACGGCAGGGTCCGGTCCCGCGACAGGGCCAACGGAGTCCTGACATCCACCTCGCACACCTTCTTCACACGCTCTGCCGCTCGCCGGGACCGGACGGCCCCGGCGAGCGGCTCACCTGCATCGATGCGGGCTCAGATGCGCGCGAACGCCTGCTCGATGATGTCCAGGCCCTCGTTCAGCAGGTCCTCGCCGATCACCAGCGGCGGCAGGAAACGCAGCACGTTGCCGTAGGTGCCACAGGTCAGCACCAGCAGGCCCTCGGCGTGGCAGGCCTTGGCGAGCGCGGCGGTCGCCTCCGGGTTCGGCTCCTTGGTGGCGCGGTCCTTGACCAGCTCGATGGCGATCATGGCGCCGCGGCCGCGGACGTCGCCGATGACGTCGAACTTCTCGGCCATGGCGGCCAGGCGGGACTTCATGACCGCCTCGATGTTCTTCGCCCGGGCGTTGAGGTCCAGCTCCTTCATCGTCTCGATCGCGCCGAGCGCACCGGCACAGGCCACCGGGTTGCCGCCGTAGGTGCCGCCGAGGCCGCCCGCGTGCGCGGCGTCCATGATCTCCGCGCGGCCGGTGACGGCGGCCAGCGGCAGACCGCCCGCGATGCCCTTGGCGGTGGTGATCAGGTCCGGGACGATGCCCTCGTCCTCGCAGGCGAACCACTGGCCGGTGCGGCAGAAGCCCGACTGGATCTCGTCGGCGACGAAGACGATGCCGTTGTCCGAGGCGAACTTGCTGATCGCGGGCAGGAAGCCCTTGGCCGGCTCGATGAAGCCGCCCTCGCCGAGCACCGGCTCGATGATGATCGCGGCCACGTTGTCGGCGCCGACCTGCTTGGAGATCTGGTCGATGGCCTGCGCGGCGGCCTCAGGACCGGCGTTCTCCGGGCCGGTGGGCCAGCGGTAGCCGTAGGCGACCGGCACGCGGTACACCTCGGGCGCGAACGGTCCGAAGCCGTGCTTGTACGGCATGTTCTTCGCGGTCAGCGCCATCGTCAGGTTGGTCCGGCCGTGGTAGCCGTGGTCGAAGACGACGACCGCCTGCCGCTTGGTGTACGCGCGGGCGATCTTGACGGCGTTCTCGACGGCCTCGGCGCCGCTGTTGAACAGCGCGGACTTCTTCGCGTGGTCGCCCGGGGTCAGCTCGGCCAGCGCCTCGGCGACGGCGACGTAACCCTCGTAGGGCGTGACCATGAAGCAGGTGTGGGTGAAGTCGGCGAGCTGGGCGGAGGCGCGGCGGACGACGGCCTCGGCCGAGGCGCCGACGGAGGTCACGGCGATGCCCGAGCCGAAGTCGATCAGCCGGTTGCCGTCGACGTCCTCGATGATGCCGCCGCCCGCGCGGGTGGTGAACACCGGCAGTACGGAGCCCACGCCCTGCGCGACCACGGCGGTGCGGCGGGCCTGCAGCTCCTGCGACTTGGGGCCGGGAATGGCGGTGACGACGCGGCGCTCCTGCGGAAGTGCGGTCATGCGGGGCTCCTGGGGGTGTTCCGGACACGTGCGTTCTTTTCTCGCAGGCTAGGGCGGCGAGCGGAGGCTGGGCATGCTCCATGTGGGCGTTGTCCGGAGGGCCGGGTTGTCCGCGGTGGACATAGCGCGGGCGCGGCCTCGACGCGGGGGCGGAATGGCCGCGGTGGCCGGACCCGGCCGCGCAATCGGTGAACTCGCCCTGCCGGGGCGTTAGATTGACTCGCTGATGGCAGACGCAGCGGCTGGTCAGGGGGCAGGGGCGATGGACAGCGACGGGACCCGGGAGACGCAGGGCACGCAGGCGGACCCCGTGCCGCGCCCGGCGGGGCCACCGGACGTGCCGGCGGCGCCGCCGCGGCCGGCCCGCTCACCGGGCGCACCACCGATGCCGGAGCGGCCCCCCGGCTCCGCGTCCGCCGTCGCCGCCTGGCTGGACCGGGCCCGCCCGTCCGCACGACCGGGAATCTGGCGGTACGGCCACCGGCCGGCGAAACCCGACGCGGAACGAATCGCTCCGGTGACGGTCGCCGGCATGCTGGTCCCGCTCGCCCTGGCGGCGCTGGTGTGGTCGCTGTGGCAGCGCGGCGTCACCTCGTACCAGCTCGTGCCGCTGCGGACGTTCACACCGGACGACTGGTGGTGGGGCGGCACGGTGGCCTCGCCGAAGGTGTTCGAGGACCGGGCGGTGCCGGCCCCGGGTGCCGAGGCCCTGGTGGTCTACGAAGGCGTCTGCTTCCTCGCGCTGGTGGCCGCGGTGGCCGTGCTCGGCAGCTGGCGCGCCGTCGTCCGCCACTACGTGAGCCACAGGCCGCAGCCGGCCCGCGCCCTGATCGCCGCCGGCCTCGCCCTCCTCGTGCTCAGCCTCGTCTTCCCGGAAGCCTTCCCCGGGGTCGGCTGGTCCCCGGCGCCCGTCGTCGACCCGCTGCTGTCCCTGACCGCGCTGATCGCCGACAGCTACGAGCCGATGACCTCGCAGCTCTTCACCAACACGCTGTACACGGTCATCACGCTGCTCGTGCTGTGGCCGTTCGCCCGCCTCGGTGGCTGGCTGCCGTACGCCCGGCACCTGCTCGCCCGACGGACGGCCGCCGCGTCCGCCGCCGCGCCCGACCGCCCCCGCTCCCAGTGGCCCGAGCTGCGCGACGCCGGCCAGCAGGAGGCCGCCGACCTGCTCACCGCCGAGGTCACCGGCGGCCGCATGAACGACGTCGACTGCGCCCGGGTCGAGCACGCCTTCACCGCCGCCCGCAGCGGCGGCAGCCTGGACGCCTTCCGCGACACCGTGCTGCGCCGCGGCGGCGCCGCCTGGACGCACCCGTCCGGCGTCCGGGACCTGTCGCACCGCACCGCCCGCCACGACCTGCTCACCGGCCAGGTGCGCATCGGCCGCTGGGTGGCCGCCGAGCGCACCCCGCAGCCGTACCAGGAGGCCGGGGCGGCCCTCGGCCTCGACGTGCTCGGCACCTCGCTGCTCGCCGTCGGCCCCTCCGGATCCGGCAAGACCCGCACCCTCGTCCGGCCGGTGACCGAGGCCCTCGCGCTGCAGGCGCTCACCGGCCGCTGCGCCGTCGTCGCCGTCTGCTCCGCCGGAACGCCGCTCGGCCCGGACGACACCTTCGACGTGAACGTGCGGATCGGCGATCCGTCCTCGGTGCACGACCTGGACCCGTACGCCGAGTCCACCGACCCGGACGAGGCGGCCGCGATCCTCGCCGAGGCGCTCGTGGGCGACCTCGACACGGTCGGCGCGCAGGGCGCCGCCACCGCGCTGGCGCAGCTGCTCGGCCCCTTCCGTGCGGTGCACGGCCGCTTCCCGGCCCTGCCGGAGCTGCGCGAGCTGCTGGAGGGCGAGGAGAGCGCCCTGGTCCCGCTGCGGGAGGCGCTCGCCGCGAGCGGGAACGACGTCATGCGGCGCGAACTCGACGCCCGCCTGCGGCAGACCGGCACCCCGGGCGACGCCGGCCGTGCCCTGGCCGACCGGCTGGCCCTGCTGAACCGGCCGGTGTTCGCGGACTTCTTCGGCGGAGGCGGCCCGAGCCGGCCGTTCTCCCTGCGCGCGGTCGCCCAGCACCCCCTGCGGGTGCGCATCGAGCTGCCCGAGCACGGGCACGAGGAGGCCGGCCGGATGATCACCCGGCTGGTGCTCGCGCAGTTCCACGCCGTCGTCCGCGAAGGCCGGCGCACGCACTTCGCCTGCCTGGTCCTGGACGACGCGACGGGCGCGGTCACCGCCGAGTCGGTGCGCCGCATCCAGCGGCTGCGCTCGCAGAACGCGGGCGTGCTGCTCGCCCTGCGCACCATCGGCGACGTCCCCGAGACGCTGCACGGCCCGCTCTATGGGGCCGTGGGCTGCCGCATGGCCTTCAGCGGCGTCACCACCTGGGACGGCAGCCGGTTCGCGCAGACCTGGGGCACCGAATGGGTGGACACCACGGAGGTCGCCAAGCACACCGTCTTCGCCGACCAGCCGATGACCAGGGCCTTTCACGCCCTGCGGAAGCTGGTGACGGGCAGGGCGGTGACGACGGACGCGGTCACCGTGCGGCAGGTCGAACGGGAGCGGTGGTCCGCCTCCGAGCTGGCGCACGCGGTGCCGCCGGGGCACGCGGTGCTGTCGCTGACGACCGTCGAGGGCGAGCACGCGCCGCCGCTGCTGGTGGACCTGCGGGGCTGAGCCCGAGCCGGCCGGCCGGGCACCGGGGGACCGTACAGTGAGGCAGAATCGACACAGGCCGTTCATACGCTCCGGCCAAAGGATCACAGCCTCCTCACGCACCTCCCGCAGACCCGGAGGGTCCAGGCCCCTATGCCCCCGACGCTCGCCTCGCTCGTCCACCACTCCGCGCTCAAGCTGACCGTGCGCGCGGGCGAGGACCACCTCGACGTGCCCGTCCGCTGGGCGCACGCCAGCGAGCTCGCCGACCCCGTGCCCTACATGGAGGGCGGCGAGCTGCTGCTGATCACCGCGCTCAAGCTGGACGCGGAGGACCGGGAGGCGATGCGCCGCTACGTGAAGCGGCTGGCGGGCGCGGGAGTCGTCGGGCTCGGCTTCGCCGTGGGCGTCCACTACGACGACATCCCCGACGCGCTCGTCGACGCGGCGCGCGAGGAAGGGCTGCCGCTGCTGGAGGTGCCGCGCCGCACCCCGTTCCTGGCGATCAGCAAGGCCGTGTCCGCGGCCATCGCCGCCGACCAGTACCGGGCGGTGACCGCGGGCTTCGCCGCGCAGCGGGAACTCACCAAGCAGGCGCTGACCGAAGGGCCCGACGGGCTGCTCGGCGCGCTCGCCTCGCAGGTCGACGGGTGGGCCGCGCTGTACGACGCCTCGGGCGCCGTCGTCGCCGCCGCGCCGGAGTGGGCGGGCCGGCGCGCCGCGCGGATCGTCCCGGACGTGCAGCGGCTGCGCGAGCGGCCCGCGCCCGCCTCCTCGGTCGTGGCCGGGCCCGAGGACGAGGACCGGGTCGAGCTGCACTCCCTGGGCACCGGCCGCCGGCCCCGCGCGGCGCTCGCCGTCGGCACGGCCGCGGCCCTCGGCACCGCCGAGCGCTACGCCGTGCACTCCGCCGTCGCCCTGCTCACCCTGACCACCGAACGCTCCCGCTCCCTGCACGCCGCCGAGCAGCGCATCGGCGCGGCCGTGCTGCGCATGCTGCTCGCCGGGGAGCCGGACCACGCCCGCGCGGTCGCCGGAGACCTCTACGGGGAACTCCTCGACGCTCCTTTCCGCGTCGTCGTCGCCGAGACCACGGCGGCCTCCGCCGGCCGGGACCGCGCCGAGCGCAACGGCGACGCGCTGGGCGCCCTCGCCGAGGCCGTGGAATCCGCCGCCGCCCGCTCCGGCGAAGCGGTGCTGGTGGTGCCGGAGGGCGACCGGCTGGTCGTACTGGCCGCCGACTCCGGAGCCGCCGTGGCCGCCTGCTGCGACCACGCCGCCGCCCGGGAGGCGGCGGGCCGCAGGAACGACGAGGACGAACTCGTCGCCGGACTGTCCGCGCCGGCCGGGCCGATCGCCGCGTCCGCCGCCTACAAGCAGGCCGAACAGGCGCTCTCGGTGGCCTGGCGGCGCGGCAGGGTGCTGGTGGAGCACGAGCGGATGGCCGCCGGTTCCGTCCTGCCGCTGCTCGCCGACGACGCGGTCCGGGCGTTCGCCGACGGGCTGCTGCGTGCCCTGCACGACCACGACGCGACCGGGCGCGGCGACCTGGTCGCGTCCCTGCGCGCCTGGCTCTCCCGGCACGGCCAGTGGGACGCCGCCGCGGCCGACCTGGGCGTCCACCGCCACACCCTGCGCTACCGCATGCGCCGGGTCGAGGAGATCCTCGGCCGCTCCCTGGACGACCCGGACGTCCGCATGGAACTGTGGCTGGCCCTCAAGGCGACGTCGTCCGAGTGACGCCGTCGGCCCGTCCGGCGTGCGACGGCGAGGCCGTACAGGCCGAAGCGGGAGGGCCGGGGGGCCTGGGGGACCGGGAGGATGCTCCGGCCGCCCGGCGGTCGCGGACGAGGCCCGTATCGCACCGAAGCGGGGCAGGAGGCCGGGGGGCGCGAGGAGGCTTCGGCCCGCCCGCGCTCCCACCCCGCCAATCCGTCGAACCCCGCACCCCCGCCACTACAACTCGGCCAAACTCCACCCCGCGGCCCCCGCCCTACCGTGGACCCAGCACCCCACACGTACACATCCCAACGCGGAAGGGCCGGGACTCCACATGACTTCCACCCACGCCTTCTGGCTCGCCGGCCGCCAGGCCACCGGCGAGACGGCCTTCGACGTCACCTCGCCCTGGGACGGCCGCACCGTCGGCACCGTGAGCGTCCCGACCGACGCCCAGATCGAAGAGGCCGTCTCCGCCGCCCACGCCGTCCGCGAGGACTTCGCCGCCACCCCCGCCCACGTCCGCGCCGCCGCCCTGGACCACGTCAGCCGGCAGCTCGCCGAGCGCACGGAGGAGATCGCCCGCCTGATCTCCGCCGAGAACGGCAAGCCGATGAAGTGGGCCCGCGGCGAGGTCGGCCGTGCCGTCTCCGTGTTCCGCTTCGCGTCCGAGGAGGCCCGCCGCTTCAACGGCGGCGAGGCCCAGCGGCTCGACACCGACGCGGGCGGCCAGGGCCGGCTCGCCGTGACCCGCCGCTTCCCCAAGGGCGTCGTGCTCGGCATCGCGCCGTTCAACTTCCCGCTGAACCTGTGCGCCCACAAGATCGCCCCGGCGATCGCCGCCGGTGTCCCGATCATCCTGAAGCCGGCGCCCGCCACCCCGCTCTCCGGGCTGCTCCTCGGTGAGCTGCTCGCCGGGACGGACCTGCCCGCCGGCTCCTGGAGCATCCTCCCGGTCCCCAACGACCGCATGCCCGCCCTCGTCCAGGACGAGCGGCTGCCGGTGATCTCCTTCACCGGCTCGGAGCAGGTCGGCTACGCGATCATGGACTCGGTGCCGCGCAAGCACTGCACCCTGGAACTCGGCGGCAACGGCGCGGCCGTCGTCCTCGCCGACTGGGCGAGCGAGGAGGACCTGGACCGGGCCGCGCAGCGCATCGCGACCTTCTCCAACTACCAGGGCGGCCAGTCCTGCATCTCCGTGCAGCGCGTGATCGCCGACGCCTCCGTGTACGACCGGCTGCTGCCGCGCATCGTCGCCGCCGTCGAGGCGCAGGTCACCGGCGACCCGGCCGACGACGCGACCGACGTCGGCCCGCTGGTGAGCGAGGCCGCCGCGCAGCGCGTCGAGGCGTGGGTGCAGGAGGCCGTCGACGCCGGCGCCACCCTCCTCACCGGCGGCAAGCGCGACGGCGCCTCCTACGCGCCGACCGTGCTCACCGACGTGCCGGCCGGGGTGACGATCTCCTGCGAGGAGGTCTTCGGGCCGGTGCTCACCGTGCAGAAGGTGGACGGCGAGGCCGAGGCCTTCGCCGCCGTCAACGACTCCAAGTACGGCCTCCAGGCAGGCGTCTTCACGCACGACCTGCAGACCGCCTTCCGGGCCCACCGCGCCCTGGAGGTCGGCGGCGTGGTCATCGGAGACGTGCCCTCCTACCGGGCCGACCAGATGCCGTACGGCGGTGCCAAGCAGTCCGGTGTGGGCCGCGAGGGCGTCCGGTTCGCGATGGACGACTACACCTACGAGCGTGTGATGGTCCTCACCGGCCTCGCCCTCTAGCTGATGAGAACCGTTTTCATCTAGGCTCGAAGGGGCCCGGCACCGATGCCTTCCGGTGCCGGGCCCCTTGCCGTGCCGGCCGCGTCCGGACCCTCAACCGGAGAAGCCGACCCGCGCGACCCGCAGCGGGCCGCGCAGCCGCAGGCGCACGTCGTGCACGCCGTCCACGGCGGCGGTGACGGGCGCGGTGAGCGTCACGTAGTCGTACGGGCCCGCGGTGGGCGTCCGCGGCGACAGCGAGGCGAGTGCCGGGCCGCCGTCCAGGGACAGCTCCACCGACCCCTCGCCGGACACCTCCACGCTCACCTCCCGCACGCCGTCGCCGAAGTCGCAGCGGCGGAAGAGCAGTTCGCCGTCCCCGCCGGACACCGCGGTGACCGCGTCGCCGGACGTCCTGTCCCGGTCGACGATCCCGGTGCCGCTCTGCTCGTCGTAGTCGGCGGTGTCCAGGCCGCGTTCCCGCAGCGGACGGGCCGCGGCCGGCTCGCCGTCCAGCGTCACGGTGGCCCGCAGCCGCACGTCCTCGCTGGAGGCGCCGGCCAGCAGTTCGTACGGGCCCGGCTCCACCCGCCACCGGCCGAGCGCCACGTCCCAGAACGCGAACGCGGACAGCGGCAGTTCGAACGACAGCTCCGCCGTCCGTCCGGGCGCCAGCGGCACCCGCCGGTGCGCCACCAGCTCGCGGCGCGGCCGCGGGACCGACGGGTCGACGGCCCGGACGTAGAGCTGCGGCACCTCGTCCGCCGTGACCTCACCGGTGTTGGTGACGGTGAACCGGACCAGCACCGCCGCGCCGGACACCCGGGCGGTCAGGTCGCCGTAGGCGAAGGACGCGTAGGACCTGCCGTGCCCGAACGGGTACAGCGGTGTGCCCTCGAAGTACAGGTACGTCTGACGGCTGCCGATCACGTCGTAGTCCAGCAGGTCGGGCAGGTCGGCGTCGTCGGCGTACCAGGTCTGCGGCAGCCGGCCGGCGGGTGAGACGTCGCCCGCGAGCACCCGGGCCAGCGCGGTGCCCGCGGCCTGGCCGCCGTGCGCCGTCCACAGCACGGCCGGCAGGTCCGCCGGGTCGACCGCGTACGGGTAGGCGGAGACCAGCGCCAGCACCGTGCCGGGGTTGGCGGCGCGGGCGGCGCGCAGCAGCAGTTCCTGCTGGGCGGGCAGCCGCAGCGTGGTGCGGTCCTCGGTCTCGCGCCCGTTGATGTGCGGGTCGTTGCCCGCCACGACCACGACGACGTCGGCCCGGGCGGCGGCCCGCGCCACCGCCTCCTCCCCGCGCTCGACGACGACCAGCTCGAAGACCTCGGGGTCCTCCTCGGCAACCTTCACCCCGTCGGCGGCGACCTGCACATGGCGTCCCGTTCCCACGTGCCGGAGGAGGTGGCCGTCCCCGTGCGGTTCCAGCCGGAACGTCTCCTGCACGATCCAGCCGCCCGGCTGGTCGGCGGAGGCGCGGACACGGCCGTCCTCGGCGACCGACAGGTAGCGGCCGTCGGGTGCGCGCAGCGTGAGCAGGCCCTCGCCCCAGTCGGCCAGGGCCAGTTCGGTGCCCTCCGCCCCGGTGGTGAGCGGCGGCAGGTCGGTGCGGCCCGCCAGCAGCGCCGGGTCGAGGGCGGCCTCGGCGCCGCGCGCCGGCTCGGCCGCCGCGGGCGCGGGCGGCACGCGCAGGAACGTACCGGCGGACGTCTTCAGCAGCACGCGGTCCACGCCCTCGGCGAACTCCACGCGCTCGGCGCCGAACCGCTCGCGGATGCCCTCCAGCGGGGTGGTGCGGTGGATGAGGGTGCCGCTGTACCAGTCGAGCTTGCACTCGTCGGCGAGCAGCCCGACCACCGCGATCCGGGTGTCCGGGGCCAGCGGCAGCAGGCCGTCGTTCTCGAGCAGGACGATCGCCTGCTCGGCCGCCTCCCGCGCGAGCGCCCGGTGCTCCGGGGTGTCGAAGGCCCGCTCACCGGCGTGCGGGTCGGCGTCCGGGTCGAACTCCCCGAGCCGGAAGCGCACCGAGAGCTGGCGGCGGACGGCCGTGTCGATGTCGGCCTCGGTCAGCAGGCCCCGCGCCAGGGCGCCCGCGAGCCGTGTGGTGGTCTTCGAGCTGTCGGTGCCGTGGTCGGTGAAGCTGTCGACGCCGGCCCGCAGGGCCGCCGCGACGGCCTCCTCGTGCGTGTCGAAGTAGTGCTCGGAGTCGACCAGGTTGGACGGCGCGCCCGCGTCCGAGCAGACCAGCAGGTCCTCTTCGGTCCAGGTCCGCAACTGCTCGGCCAGATACGGCGAGACGTGGTTCGGGCGGCCGTTGACCAGGTTGTACGCCGGCATCACCCCGGCCGTCGCGCCCGCCTCGACGGTGGCGTGGAAGGCGCGCAGGTCGTACTCGTGCAGCACGCGCGGGCGGACCGAGCTGGAGGTGGTGTCGCGGTCCGTCTCGTTGTTGTGCGCCAGCCAGTGCTTGAGGACGGGCGCGGTGCGCCAGTACACCGGATGGTCGCCGCGCAGCCCGCGCGTGTAGGCGGTGGCGATCGCGGAGGTGAGCCGCGGGTCCTCCGAGTAGCCCTCCTCGTTGCGGCCCCACAGTGGGTGGCGCAGCAGGTTCACCGTCGGCGACCAGACGTTGAGGCCGACGCGCTCGTCCCGGGCGCGCATCGCGCGGGCCTCCCGGGACACCGCCTCGCCGACCCGGCGCACCAGTTCCTCGTTCCAGGTCGCGCCCAGGCCGACGGCCTGCGGGAACACCGTCGCCGGGCCCATCCAGGCGACACCGTGCAGCGCCTCCTGGCCGGTGCGGAAGGCGGCCACGCCGAGCCGCTCGACGGCCGGCGCGAACTGGTGCAGAAATCCGATCTTCTCGTCGAGGGTGAGCCGCGACAGAAGGTCGTCGACGCGCTTCGCGAACGGCAGGTCCGGGTCGCGGAAAGGCGGCGGTGGCGGCGGGTGTGCGGTCACGTGGGGATCCCCTCGGGATGGAGCGGCGACGCGCTTTCGAAGCGCTTCGATGCTCGGCTGGAGCGGGGTCGGGTGTCAAGGGACGTGTGGGCATCGGATCGGACGTCTCCGCTGCCGGGGCCGGGTGCCGGTGGGGCGGGGAAAGCGCGCATACATCCGAGGAATCTTGGGTGCGACCCTTGTGTGCCCCTGGGCGTTCACTTAACCTCGCAGCAACTTCGAAGCGCTTCGACTGCGAGGTCCGCCCCAGCGGCGCATCCTCCGCCGAACCCCCGCTTCGGCTCAGCCAGTTCCACTGAAGACACCGCAGCCGACGGCCACCGCCGGGTGTCCCGGTGCGCCATGAAGGGTTGACGCAATGACGCCGAACGCCGCCCCCGCCTCCTCCGGACCGAGCCGGAGAAGCTTCCTCGCCTCCTCGGCGGTCGCCACCGCAGCGGTGGCCGGAGGGATGCCGCTGCTCGCCGCGTGCGGGGGATCCGACGGAGGTTCGCGGGACGGCACCACCTCGGGCAAGGACGCCGAGAAGATCCTCCCGGCGTACGTGGCGAGCAACGTGGTCACGCCCGACATCCCCAGCAGGAACGGCTCCGCGGTCGGCTTCACCGGCAAGCTCGACCTGGCGGACCTGAAGACGTCGGTGCCGAAGAAGCTCGGCAAGGGGAACAAGGTCACCGTCATGTCGCCGTTCTGGGGCTCCCCGCCCAAGGACGGCAACGCCTACTACAAGGCGATGAACGATCTCATCGGCGTCGACGTGGTCTGGCAGAACCAGGACGGCAACACCTACGACCAGAAGCTCGGCGCGGTCCTCGCCTCCAGCGAGGTGCCCGACGTGGTGGTCGTGCCCGGCTGGAACATGACGGGCAGGATCCCCAGCGCCGTCATCGGCAAGTTCGCCGACCTCGGCCCGTACCTGTCCGGCGACGCCGTCAAGGACTACCCGAACCTCGCGGCGATCCCCACCGACGCCTGGCAGCGGTCCATCTTCGGTGGCAAGCTGCGCGGCCTGCCGATGCCGTCCTCGTACGTGTCCGGCATCGTGCCGCTGTACCGCCAGGACGTCTTCGAGAAGGAGGGCTACGAAGTCCCGCGCTCGTGCGACGAGTTCATGGCACTGGCCAAGGACGCCACCAACGCCAGGGCCAAGCGCTGGGCCTGCCTGGACATGAAGTGGACCGCCTTCAACGCCTTCGGTGTGCTCTCCGGCAACGAGAAGTCCCTCGGCTGGAACGAGGTCGACGGCAAGCTGATCCACCGCATCGAGACCGACGAGTACCTCGAGGCCCTGGAGTGGACGCGCAAGCTGTTCGCCGCCGGCGTCGTGCACCCCGACGCCGAGCTGGGCAAGAGCAACGCCGCCGATCCCGGCCCCAAGTTCGCCGCCGGTGAGTTCCTCATCTACAACCAGGACATCTCCCAGTGGTGGAGCCGCACCGCCGAGCAGGCCACCCAGAACCCCGAGTTCAAGATCTGGGGCATGGACTTCTTCGGGCACGACGGCGGCGACCCCGCGCTGTGGGCGCAGAACCCGGCGAGCATCTTCGCCTTCGTCAACAAGAAGGCGTCCGAGGCCGTGATCCGCGACGTGCTGGCCGTCGCCAACGTCACCGCCGCGCCGTACGGCACCAAGGAGTACATGGCCACCAACTACGGCGTCGAGGGCACCCACTACACCGTCAAGGACGGCGTGCCCACCAAGACCGACCAGGGCAACATCGACGTGATGAACGCCTACGTGATGATCGCGAGCCCCGCCGCGACCATCGCCCACCCCGACTTCCCCGAGGTCGCCAAGGGCCAGGTGGAGTGGCAGCAGCGGATGGGCGCCTTCACCAGGAAGCCGTCCTTCTACGGCATGCAGATCACCGAGCCGGCCCGCTACACCAACCTCTCCAACGACTTCGAGCAGCTGGAGGACGACGTCGTCCGCGGCCGCAAGAAGATCGCCGACATGCAGCAGGCCGTCTCCGACTGGAAGAGCAAGGGCGGGGACGAACTGCGCGACTGGTACCGGAAGATCCTCGACGAGAACGGTCCGGCGGCCGGCTGACCGGGTACCGAGGCAAGGAGAACCGCCGTGTCCCACAGCACGGTGCCTCGGACCGACACCGAGGCCGAAGCGAAAAACAACCGCCCGGCGGCGCGCGGCGGCGCCGGGTCCGCGAAGCAGCCGCCCGCCGCCGGGCAGAGCCTGCGGCTGAGGCTGAAGCGCGACCGCGTGCTGCTGCTGATGACCCTGCCGGCCGTGCTGCTGGTCCTGCTCTTCAACTACGTGCCGATCCTCGGCAACATCGTCGCGTTCCAGGAGTACGACCCGTACATCAGCGACAACGGCGTCGTCTCCATCCTGAACAGCCCCTGGGTCGGACTGGAGAACTTCCAGCGGATCCTCGAGGACTCCGCGTTCTGGAACGCGGTGCGCAACACGCTGGTGCTGTTCATCCTCCAGCTGGTGCTGTACTTCCCGATCCCCATCCTGCTCGCGCTGCTCATCAACAGCGTGGTCAGGCCCCGCGTGCGGGCGATCTCGCAGGCCATCCTGTACCTGCCGCACTTCTTCTCGTGGGTGCTGGTCATCGCCGTCTTCCAGCAGATCTTCGGCGGCGCCGGGATCCTGTCGCAGCTGCTGCGCGCGCACGGGTACGACGGGCTCGACATCATGACCGACCCCGGCACGTTCAAGTTCCTGGTCACCGCGGAGAGCGTGTGGAAGGACGCGGGCTGGGGCATCATCGTCTTCCTCGCCGCGCTGGCCTCGGTCAGCCCCGACCTGTACGAGGCCGCCGCGATGGACGGCGCCGGGCGCTGGCGCCGGATGTGGCACGTCACGCTGCCCGCACTGCGCCCCGTGATCGCGCTGCTGCTGGTGCTGCGGGTCGGTGACGCGCTGACCGTCGGCTTCGAACAGATCCTGCTGCAACGCGACGCGGTGGGGCCGGGCGCCGCCGAGGTGCTGGACACCTTCGTGTGGTGGAACGGCGTACGCAACCAGGACTTCGGCTATGCCGCCGCCGCGGGACTCGTCAAGGGCGTGATCAGCCTCGGCCTGGTCCTGGCGGCGAACAAGGTGGCCCACCTGATGGGCGAGCAGGGGGTGTACAAGAAGTGACCGCCGTGATCGACGAATCCGCGCGCTCCTCCGGCCGGTGGGCGGCCCCGCCCCGGCCGGTGTGGGAGGAACCGCCGAGCCGGGCGGGGCTCGCCGGCAAGGCGCTGGTGCTCGGGCTGGCCTGCCTGGGCATCCTCTTCCCGCTGTGGATCGTCGTCGTGACCAGCCTGTCCTCGCGCCGCACGATCGACGAGGCCGGCGGGCTGGTGATGATCCCGAAGGACATCACCTTCGTCGCCTACCAGGAGCTGCTCAGCGGCGGCCAGGTCACCCGCGCCGCCGTCATCAGCGTCGTCGTCACCGCCGTCGGCACGCTGTTCTCCATGGCGGTGTCGGTGCTGTGCGCCTACGGCCTGTCCCGCAGCGGTTCCCTAGGCCACCGCTGGATCCTGATGCTGCTGCTGGCCACCATGTTCTTCAGCGCCGGGCTCATCCCCACCTACCTGCTGGTGCAGTCGCTCGGCCTGACGGACAGCTACCTCGCGCTGGTCCTGCCGAGCGCGGTCAGCGTCTTCAACATCCTGGTCCTGCGCGGCTTCTTCATGAACATCTCGCAGGAACTGATCGACAGCGCCCGCATCGACGGGGCCGGCGACATCCGGATCCTGTGGCAGATCGTCATGCCGCTGTCCCGGGCGGTGATCGCGGTGATCACGCTGTTCTACGCCGTCGGGTACTGGAGCGCCTGGTTCAACGCGTCCCTGTACCTGAACGACCAGGACATGCTGCCGCTGCAGAACGTCATGATCCAGCTGGTGCAGAAGCAGGAGGCCCCGGTCGGGCTCGGCCAGGCCATCAAGACGGGGCAACTGTCCGGGCTGGCCGTGCAGATGGCCGTCATGGTGATGGCGCTGCTGCCGGTCGCCGTCCTGTCGCCGTTCGTCCAGAAGCACTTCAAGAAGGGGATGCTCACGGGTGCGGTCAAGGGTTAGGGCCTGTCGTTCGGATCATCCCGGGGTCGCGGGGTCCGGCACGCGCATCTGCGGCGTTGTCGTCGGTTGCCGACTCCCCCACGCTCGGCTCCGCTCGCGCGGGGGCACCCCCACCGCGTTGTCGCCCTCCTCCGCCGTGCAGCTGCACGCACCGGACCCCGCTCGGGCCGGTCGAAAGGGCACCGCACCTCACAGCCGCGCTGATCCGAACGACAGACCCCAGCACCCGCTGATGCTTCGGGGCCTGCGCGGTCGTTCCGGCCGCGGGCCGGTTGTGGCCGATCGCGCCCACGCGGCGGAGCCGCATATCGGACACAGCCCCGCGCCCCTCCAGGTGTCTCCACTCACCCCCGATACGAGGTCCTCTGTCATGTTCGCGTCCTCTCCCGGTCGGCGTGCCGTTCTCGCCGGAGCGGCGGCCGTCGCCGCCGTCGCCGGTGCCCCCGCCCTCGCCGGGCCCGCGCACGCCGGGCCCGCGCACGCCGGGCCCGCGCACGCCGCCTACCGCTGGCGCAACGTCGTCATCGGCGGCACCGGCTTCATCACCGGCGTCCTCTTCCACCCCGCCGTACGCGGCCTCGCCTACGCCCGCACCGACATCGGCGGCGCCTACCGCTGGGACGACCGGAGGGAACGGTGGATCCCGCTCCTGGACCACCTCGGCTGGGACGACTGGAACCTGCTCGGCGTCGAGGCGATCGCCGTCGACCCCGCCCACCCCGACCGCCTCTACCTGGCCTGCGGCACCTACGCCCAGGCGTGGGCCGGCGACGGCGCGGTGCTGCGCTCCGACGACCGCGGCACCACCTGGCGGCGCACCGACCTCACCGTGAAGCTCGGCGCCAACGAGGACGGTCGGGGCGCCGGCGAGCGGCTGCTCGTCGACCCGCGCGACAGCGACACCCTGTGGCTCGGCACCCGGCACGACGGGCTGCTCACCTCGGCCGACCGGGGCGCCACCTGGACGCCCGCGACCGGCTTCCCGGCCACGCCGTCCGCCACCGGCCAGGGCGTCACGCTCCTCGTGGCCGCCGGGCGCACCGTCTACGCCGGCTGGGGCGACGGCGGCGACGCGAACCTGTTCCGCACCGTCGACGGCACCACCTGGGAGGCGGTCCCCGGGCAGCCGTCCGGCCCCTCCGCGCGCGTACCGATCCGCGCCGCGTACGACCGGCACACCCGCGAGCTGTACGTCACCTACGCCGACGCGCCCGGGCCCAACGGGCAGGTGGACGGCAGCGTGCACAGACTGCGCACCGCCACCGGCGAGTGGACCGACGTCACCCCGGCGCGGCCGGACGGCGCGGGCGACACCTTCGGCTACGGCGGCGTCGCCGTCGACGCCCGCCGTCCCGGCACCGTCGTCGTCTCCACCAACAACCGCTGGGCGGCCGTCGACACCCTGTACCGCTCGACCGACGGCGGACGCCGCTGGCGCTCGCTGAAGGACACCGCCGTCCTCGACGTCTCCGAGACGCCGTACCTCGCCTGGGGCGAGGCCGCGCCCAAGTTCGGCTGGTGGATCCAGGCGCTCGCCGTCGACCCGTACGACTCCGAGCACATCGTGTACGGCACCGGCGCCACCCTCTACGGCACCCGGGACCTGCGGCACTGGGCGCCGCAGATCCGCGGCCTGGAGGAGACGTCCGTGCGCCAGTTGCTCTCGCCGCCGACCGGGCAGGCGCACCTGATCAGCGGATGCGGGGACATCGGCGTGCTGTACCACGAGCGGCTCACCGCGTCCCCGTCCCGCGGCATGGCCACGAACCCCGTGTTCGGCACGGCGACGGGACTGGCCCTGGCCGCGGCCAGGCCGTCGTACGTCGTGCGCACCGGCTGGGGCGACCACGGCAACGGCGCGTACTCCGACGACGGCGGGAGGACCTGGGCGCCCTTCGCGGCCCAGCCCGCCCTCGGCAAGGACGCACCGGGGCCGATCGCCACCAACACCGACGGCAGCGTGCTGCTGTGGGTCTTCGTGCACGGGGACGGCACCGGGTACCCGGCCCACCGCTCCACCGACAACGGCGCCACCTGGTCCGAGGTCCCCTCCTTCCCGAAGGGCGCCACGCCGGTCGCCGACCCGGCCGACCCGACGCGCTTCTACGCGTACGACACCGGCACCGGGACGCTGTTCGCCAGCACCGACAGCGGCCGGACCTTCACCGCGCGGGCGACCGGGCTGCCGTCCGGCGACAGCCAGTTCGAGCTGGTCGCGGCGCCCGGGCGGTCCGGTGACCTGTGGCTCAGCACCAAGTGGAACGGGCTCTACCGGTCCACGGACGGCGGCGCGGGCTTCTCGAAGACCGCCGGCCCCTGGGCCTCGTACACCCTCGGCTTCGGCAAGGCCGCCGACGGCGCCGCCTACCCGGCGATCTACCTGGTCGGAGCCACCGAGGCCGTCACCGCCGTGTACCGCTCCGACGACGAGGCGAAGACCTGGGTCCGGATCAACGACGACGCCCACCAGTGGGGCTGGACCGGCGAGACGATCACCGGCGACCCGCGCGTGTACGGCCGGGTCTACCTCGCCACCAACGGGCGCGGCATCCAGTACGGGGAGCCCGTCTGATGCCCACCGGAAAAAGACCCGCGCTCGACGACGCCACCCGCGGCCGCGTCCTCTTCGGCGGCGACTACAACCCCGAGCAGTGGCCCGAGGAGACCTGGCACGAGGACGTCCGCCTGATGAAACAGGCCGGGGTCACCTCCGTCACCCTCGGCGTCTTCTCCTGGTCGAAGCTCGAACCACGCCCGGGAGAGCGGAACTTCGGCTGGCTGGACCGGCTGATGGACCTGATGCACGGCAACGGCATCGGAGTCGTCCTCGCCACCCCGACCGCCTCTCCGCCGCCCTGGATGGGCCACCTCCACCCGGACACCCTGCCCCGCGACGCGGACGGCCGCACCGAGTGGTGGGGCGGCCGGCAGCACTTCTCCCACTCCAGCGCCACCTACCGCCGCTGCGCCGCCGCCGTCACCGAGGACCTGGCCGCCCGCTACGGCGGCCACCCGGCCCTGACGATGTGGCACATCAACAACGAGTACTGCACCTACGACTGGGGCGACGAGGCCGCCGCCCGCTTCCGTCACTGGCTGCGGAACAGGTACGGGACCCTCGACGCTCTCAACGAGGCCTGGGGCACCGCCTTCTGGAGCCAAGGCTACGGCGACTGGGCCGAGGTGCTGCCGCCCCGCCGCGCCCACTACCTGAAGAACCCCACGCAGGTGCTGGACTTCAAGCGCTTCACCTCCGACATGCTCCTGGAGTGTTACACCGCCGAACGCGACATCGTCCGCCGGCACACCCCGCACCTGCCGGTCACCACCAACTTCATGCCGCTGTGGGCCGGCCAGGACGCCTGGCGCTGGGCCGAGGAGGAGGACGTCGTCTCCGTCGACCTCTATCCCGACCCGCGCGACCCCCTCGCCGCCCAGCACGGCGCGCTCGTGCAGGACATGACCCGCTCCCAGGCGCGCGGCCCGTGGATGCTGATGGAGCAGGCGGCCGGCGCCGTCAACTGGCGCGCCGTGAACCACCCCAAGCCGCGCGGCCTCAACCGCCTGTGGTCCCTCCAGGCCGTGGCCCGCGGCGCGGACGCCGTCTGCTGCTTCCAGTGGCGGCAGTCCCGGCAGGGCGCGGAGAAGTTCCACTCCGGGATGGTCGGGCACGCCGGTGAGCAGGGCCGCACGTACCAGGAGGTCCGGCAGCTCGGCGCGGACCTGCGGCGGATCGGCCCGCACGTCGCCGGCACGCACCTGACCGCCGAGGTCGCGGTGCTGCACGACTGGCACTCCTGGTGGGCCGGCGACCAGGAGGCCCGCCCCTCGCGCGAGGTCGCGTACCCGGACGTCCTCGCGGCCTGGCACCGCGCCCTGTGGCAGGCCCACCTCGCCACCGACTTCGCCCACCCCGAACACGACCTGTCCGGCTACCGGATGGTCGTCGTGCCGCGGCTGTACCTGCTCACCGACACCGCCGTCGACAACCTCCTCGCGTACGTGCGCGGCGGCGGCACACTCGTCTGCGGGTTCCTGACCGGGATCGCCGACCGGGACGACCGGGTGCGGCCCGGCGGCATGGACGCCCGGCTGCGCGACCTGTTCGGCATCCGCACCCTGCACGAGTGGTGGCCGCTGGAGGCGGGCGAGACCGTCGAGTGCGAGGGCGGACTGCGCGGCACGCTGTGGTCGGAGGAGCTCGAACCCGACGGCACGGCCGACACGACGACCCGCTACCGGGGCGGCGAACTCGACGGCCTGCCCGCCGTCCTGCGCAAGGGCCGGGCCTGGTACGTCTCGACGCTCCCGGAGCCGGAGGCGCTGCGCGCGCTGCTGACCCGCGCCGCCGACGGCGCGGGCGTGCGGCCGGTGCTCGACGGGCTGCCGGACGGCGTGGAGGCGGTGCGCCGCGGCGGGCTGCTGTTCCTGCTCAACCACGGCCGCGAGCCCGTCACCGTGGACGTGGCGGGCACCCACCGCGACCTGCTCACGGACACCACCGTGACCGGCCGGGTCACCCTCGGCCGCTACGGAGCGGCGGTGCTGGCCCCATGACGTCCGCACCCGTCCACGGCACCTGGGAGCCCCGGCCGGCCGGCCGCTGGGAGGACGCCTTCCTGAGCGGCAACGGCCACCACGGCACCCTCACGTTCGGCGATCCGAACGACGACCGGACCGTCGTCACCCACCACACGCTCGTCCGCCCCGGCGACAGCGACGGCGACGGTGGCGACGGCGACGACCGGTACCGGATGCCGCCCCGGCTGGCCGAGGGCCTGACCGACCTCCAGGACCGGCTGCTGGCCGGCGACCTGACCGCCGCCGAGGGCTTCACCGACGGCCGCCCGCTGCAGTGGGTGCGGCCCTTCCACCCGGCCTTCCAGATCCGTCTGCGCCGCCCGGACGGCGACCGGGGCCCGGGCGGGTACCGGCGCACGCTCGACTTCACCACCGGCGTCGCCGAGGCGGCCGGCACCGGCTGGACCAGCCGGGTCTTCGTCTCCCGCGCCGACGACGTGATCGTCCAGTACGTCACCGGACCGGCACTCACCGTCGACGTCTCCCTGGACCACCGCCTGCCCGGCGCCCCCGCCGCACTGGGCGTCGGCCACGGTGCCGTCCTCACCGCGGAAGGCGCGCTGCTCAGCCTGCGCGTGCGCTACCCGCGCAGCGACCTCGGCTACACCGGTGTCACCCTCGTCGCCGTCGGCGGCGGCCGGACCGCCCTGGCCCCGCCCGGCCTGCGCGTCGACGGAGCCCGGTCGGTGCTGCTGCTCACCCGCGTGCACCGGCACACCGGGGAGGCGGACGTCACCGCCGAGGGCAGCGCCCTGCGCGCCCTGCTCACCGGGGGAAGACCCGCGTACGACCGCACCTCGCCCGGTGCGGACGTGTGCGGTGACGCCGCGTACGGCGATCTCCTCGCCCGGCACGTGCGCCCGCACCGCGCCGCCTACGAGCGGGTCACGCTCGACCTGGCCGCCGACCCGGACGAACGCGCCCTGCCCGGCTCCGCCTTGCTGACCCGGCCGGGCAGCGCCGCCCTGCTCGAACGGCTCTTCGCGGCCGGCCGCTACCACCTGCTGTCGTCCGCCGGTCTGCTCCCGCCCCGGCTCACCGGACTGTGGACCGGCGACTGGGACACCGCCTGGTCCGGCGCCTTCACCACCGACGCCAACCTCAACCTCCAGACCGCGTCCGCCACCGCCGCGGCCCTCCCCGAAGTCACCCGGGCACTGGCTTACCTGATCCACCGTCAACTCCCCGACTGGCGGGACAACGCCCGCGCCGTCTTCGGCACGCGGGGCGTGGTCGCGCCCGCGCACACCGACGGCGAGTGCGGCCACAGCCACCACTTCAGCCGCGAGTACCCCCTGCACCTGTGGACCGCCGGTGCCGACTGGCTGCTCAAGCCCCTCGTCGACCACGACGAGACCTACGGCGAACGGGACCCGGACACCGCCGCCGCGCTCGCCGAAGTCGCCCTGTTCTACGAGGACTTCCTCACCCGCACCGACAGCGCCGGCCGCCTCGTCGTCGTGCCCTCCTACTCACCCGAGAACCGGCCCGCCAACGGCAGCTGGGGCGCGATCAACGCGGCCATGGACCTCTCCGCGGCCCGCCACGCCCTGCTGACCGCGGCCGCGTACCACCCGCAGCACGCCGACCGGTGGCGGACGCTCGCCCACCGGCTGCCGCCGCACCGCATCAACGCCGACGGCGCGCTCGCCGAATGGGCCTGGCCGGACCTGGAGGACTCCTACGACCACCGCCACCTCAGCCATCTCCACGGCGTGTGGCCGCTGGACGAGATCACCCCGTACGACACCCCCGACCTGGCCGCCGCCGCGCACCGCGCCCTGGAACTGCGCGGCGCCGAGAACGACTCCGCGCACGGGCACCTGCACCACGCGCTGATCGCGGCCCGCCTCCGGGACGGCGAGCGGGTCGCCCGGGCACTCGGCCGGGTCCTCGACGGCGACTTCTTCCACGACTCCCTGATGAGCGCGCACTATCCGCGCCGCGACGTCTACAACGCCGACGCCGCCCACACCCTGCCCGCCGTGCTGATCGAGGCGCTGGTGCAGTCCACCCCCGACCGGCTGGTCCTGCTGCCCGCGCCGCCGGCGGCGTGCGCCCGCGGGCGGCTGCGCGGGGTGCGCACCCGCTTCGGCGCCGTACTCGACCTCACCTGGTCCCCGGACGGTGCCACCGCCGTCCTCCACCCGACCCGCACCTGCCGCATCGACCTGTGGACTTCCGCCGGCGCCGAGCCGCTCGACCTGGTCGCCGGAGAAGACCGCGTCCTCCCCGTGAGGACGCGGTGACCGCAACCATCCCCCCCACCCATGGAAGGACAACCATGGCACCCAGCACCCTGAGCAGGATCACCAAGGCCCTGCTGGCGCCGGCCCTCGCGCTCGGCGCGACGGTCGGCCTCGCCTCCGCCCCCGCCCACGCCGCCGTCTGGAACTCCTGCGACCAGTGGGGCAACACCAGCCTCAACGGCTACACGCTCTACAACAACATCTGGGGCTCCGGCGCCGGAGCCCAGTGCGTCTGGGCCAACTCCGGGACCAATTGGGGCGTGTGGGCCGACCACCCCAACACCGGCGGCATCAAGTCCTACCCGAACGCCAAGAAGGTGATCAACAAGCCGATCACCTCCATCGGCTCGCTCACCAGCAGCTACAACGTCACCGTCCCGTCCTCCGGCGCGTACAACACCTCGTACGACATCTGGGACACGGACTACGACTACGAGATCATGCTGTGGGTCAACCACAACGGCGCCGTGGGTCCGCTCGGCACCGCGCAGGGCAGGGTGAGCCTCGGCGGCCACACCTGGGACGTGTACAAGGGCAACAACGGCGCCAACGAGGTCTTCTCGTTCCTGCGCACCTCGGACTCGAACGCCGGCACCGTCGACATCCTCCCGGTCCTGAAGTGGATCAAGGACACCAAGGGCTGGATGGGCAACGAGACCATCGGCGACGTGCAGTTCGGCTACGAGATCACCTCGTCGTCCGGCGGCCTGGACTTCCGCACCAACAACCTGACCGTCTCCGGCGGCTAGGCCAGGACACCACCCGCGCCGGTCCCGCTCACCGGGGCCGGTGCGGGCGGCAGCCGGCAGGAGGAGGTCACGGGCCGGTGCGGGCGACACCGGCCGTCGGGAGGGGCGTCGGCGCTACGGCCGGCCGGGTGCCGGGCCCGAGCTCGCGCGCACCGTCAGCTCCGGCGCGAGCAGCACCACCTCGTCCCCGCCCCGCCCCTCGAACTTCGCGACCAGCTGCTCCACGGCCCGCCGGCCCATCTCCTGCGCCGGGATGGCGACCGAGGTCAGCCGCACCGACGCCTGCACGGCGACCTGCTCCGGGCAGATCGCGACCACCGACACGTCCTCCGGCACGGCCCGGCCCTGCTGCCGCAGCAGGGCGAGCAGCGGCTCGACCGCCGACTCGTTCTGCACCACGAAGCCCGTGGTGCCCGGGCGTTCGTCGAGGATCCGGGCCAGTGTCACGGCCATCGCGTCGTATCCGCCCTCGCAGGGGCGGTGCAGCAGGCGCAGCCCCAGCTCCCGCGCCCGGCCGCGCAGTCCGTCGAGGGTGCGCTCGGCGAAGCCGGTGTGCCGTTCGTAGACGGCGGGCGCCTCACCGATGACGGCGATGTCGCGGTGCCCGTGCTCGGCGAGATGTTCCACGCACAGCGCGCCGGTGGCCTTGAAGTCGAGGTCGACGCAGGTGAGTCCGGTGGTGTCGGCGGGCAGCCCGATCAGTACCGCGGGCTGGTCGTCCCCCACTCTCGACTCCGCTCGAGCGGCGGGACCCCCACCCCGCAGCAACGGCAGCCGCTCGTCGTCGAGTTCGACGTCCATCAGGATCATGCCGTCGGCGAGTCCGCTGCCGGCGACGCGGCGCACCGCGTCGGGGCCCTCCTCGCCGGTGAGCAGGAGCACGTCGTAGCCGTGCGTGCGGGCCGTCGTGGCGACCGCGATGGCGATCTCCATCATCACCGGCACGTACATGTCGGTGCGCAGGGGGATCATCAGCGCGATGACGTTGGACCTGCTGCTGGCCAGGGCGCGGGCCCCGGCGTTCGGGTGGTACCCGAGTTCGCGGATGCTCCGCTCGACCCGCTGCCGGGTGTTCGCGGAGATCGACCGCTTGCCGCTGAGGACATAGCTCACCGTGCTCGCGGAGACTCCGGCGTGCTGGGCGACCTCGGCGAGGGTGACCATCCAGCTCTCCAAAGGGTGTGAAGCGCTTCGACAATGCGCGCGGACTTACCAGGGTGGATGAGGGTGGAATCGACAGTAGTCCCTAGCGGAGACGGGTGTCCATAGGTGGTCAGGCGGGTGTCGAAGCGCTTCGACGCTTCTCCGGTCGGACAGGGCGGTCCGTCCGCGACCAGGGTAGTGGTCGCCCGCGTCGCGGACCCCGGCGGCACCCGCGGTGCGCGACCGCCGCCCGGGGTCCGCGACGAAGGCGGCACCCCGCCCGGCCCCGGCATGGGCCGAACGGCCGCAGGAAGGGGGGTGGGACCGTCCCGTATCAGGTACATACGATCGAGTAGCACCCGTCAGCGAAGAAACACCCGCGATCGCCCGAAACGATCACGCGGGACCGGTACAACCGCCATACCGCCCCTCCATCCCGAAACGCGGCGAGGTGAGCCTCATGTCCGCAGTATCCGAGTCACCCCCGTCCCCGTCCCGTCCCACCGTCACGGAGCGCGAGGCCCGCCAGGTCGCGGAGGCCGCCCGGGAACAGGACTGGCGCAAGCCCAGCTTCGCCAAGGAACTGTTCCTCGGCCGCTTCCGGCTCGACCTCATCCACCCCCACCCGCTCCCCGCCGACGAGGACACCGAGCGGGGCGAGGAGTTCCTCGCCAAGCTCCGCGACTTCTGCGAGACGAAGATCGACGGAGCGCTCATCGAACGCGAGGCGCGCATCCCCGACGAGGTGATCACCGGGCTCAAGGAACTCGGCGCCTTCGGCATGAAGATCGACACCAAGTACGGCGGCCTCGGCCTCACACAGGTGTACTACAACAAGGCGCTCGCGCTGGTCGGCTCCGCCAACCCGGCCCTCGGCGCGCTGCTGTCCGCACACCAGTCGATCGGCGTCCCGCAGCCGCTGAAGCTCTTCGGCACCCAGGAGCAGAAGGACACCTTCCTGCCGCGCTGCGCCCGCACCGACATCTCCGCCTTCCTGCTCACCGAGCCCGACGTCGGCTCCGACCCGGCCCGGCTCGCCACCACCGCCGTCCCCGACGGCGACGACTACGTCCTGGACGGCGTGAAGCTGTGGACGACCAACGGCGTGGTCGCCGACCTGCTCGTGGTCATGGCCCGGGTGCCGCGGTCCGAGGGCCACCGCGGCGGCATCACCGCGTTCGTGGTCGAGGCGGCCGCCGAGGGCGTCACCGTCGAGAACCGCAACGCCTTCATGGGCCTGCGCGGCCTGGAGAACGGCGTCACCCGCTTCCACCGCGTCCGCGTCCCCGCCGCCCACCGCATCGGCGAGGAGGGCCAGGGCCTGAAGATCGCCCTCACCACGCTCAACACCGGGCGGCTGTCCCTGCCCGCGATGTGCGTCGGCGCCGGCAAGTGGTGCCTGAAGATCGCCCGCGAGTGGTCGGCGGCGCGCGAGCAGTGGGGCAAGCCGGTGGCGCTGCACGAGGCCGTCGGCTCCAAGATCGCGTACATCGCGGCGACCACCTTCGCCCTGGAGGCCGTCCTCGACCTGTCCTCCCAGATGGCCGACGAGGACCGCAACGACATCCGCATCGAGGCCGCGCTCGCCAAGCTGTACGGCTCCGAGGCGGCCTGGCGGATGGCCGACGAACTGGTCCAGATCCGCGGCGGACGCGGCTTCGAGACCGCCGACTCCCTCCGCGCCCGCGGCGAACGCGCGGTCCCCGCCGAGCAGATGCTGCGCGACCTGCGCATCAACCGCATCTTCGAGGGCTCCACCGAGATCATGCACCTGCTGATCGCCCGCGAGGCCGTCGACGCCCACCTCTCGGTCGCCGGCGACCTCATCGACCCGGACAAGTCGCTCTCCGACAAGGCGCGGGCGGGCGCCAACGCGGGCGTGTTCTACGCCAGGTGGCTGCCGCGGCTCGTCGCCGGCCCGGGCCAGCTCCCCGGCTCGTACGGCGGGTTCCGGCACGGCATCGACCTGTCACCGCACCTGCGGTACGTCGAGCGCGCCGCCCGCAAGCTGGCCCGCTCCACCTTCTACGCCATGTCCCGCTGGCAGGGCCGGATGGAGACCAAGCAGGGCTTCCTCGGCCGGATCGTCGACATCGGCGCCGAACTGTTCGCGATGAGCGCCGCCTGCGTCCGCGCGGAACTCCTGCGCGGCCGCGGCGAGCACGGCCGCGAGGCCTACCAGCTCGCCGACGCCTTCTGCCGCCAGGCCCGCATCCGGGTCGACGAACTCTTCGCCCGGCTGTGGACCAACACCGACGACCTCGACCGCAAGGTCGTGCGGAACGTGCTCGCCGGCGACTACGCGTGGCTGGAACAGGGCATCGTCGACCCTTCCGGCGACGGCCCCTGGATCGCGGACGCCACCCCGGGCCCGAGCGCCCGCGACAACGTCCACCGCCCGATCCGCTGACCGCGCGGCCGCCGCAGCCGACGCCGGCCGCGCCCGACGCGGCCGGCCGGGACGGCCGGGGACACGGGGGAGGGGACACCGGTTCCGGAATCCGGGCTTCCCCTCCCTTTGCGCGGCAGGACGCGCGGGCGGGCCGCCGGGGCGGGGCCACGGCGGCGGTCACGACCCGACACAATGGGTCCATGACCGACGCTCCAGCTCCCCTCGCCGACCCGCACCTGGTGTACGACCCCGTGGCGGGAGACGGCCCGAAGGACGTGGTGATCCTCGGCTCCACCGGGTCGATCGGCACCCAGGCCATCGACCTCGTGCTGCGCAACCCCGACCGCTTCCGGGTCACCGGCCTGTCCGCCAACGGCGGCCGGGTCGCCCTCCTCGCCGAGCAGGCCCGCCGGCTGCGGGTGCGCACGGTCGCCGTCGCCCGCGAGGACGTCGTACCCGCGCTGCGCGAGGCGCTGTCCGCGCAGTACGGGGCGGGGGAGCCGCTGCCCGAGATCCTGGCCGGGAAGGACGCGGCCACCCAGCTCGCCGCCTCCGCCTGCCACACCGTCCTCAACGGCATCACCGGCTCCATCGGCCTCGCGCCGACCCTCGCCGCCCTGGAGGCGGGCCGCACCCTCGCGCTCGCCAACAAGGAGTCGCTCATCGTCGGCGGCCCGCTGGTCAAGGCGCTCGCCAAGCCCGGGCAGATCATCCCGGTCGACTCCGAGCACGCCGCGCTCTTCCAGGCGCTGGCCGCGGGCACCCGCGCCGATGTGCGGCGCCTCGTCGTCACCGCCTCCGGCGGCCCCTTCCGCGGCCGCACCAAGGAGCAGCTGGCCGACGTCACCGTCGAGGACGCCCTCGCCCACCCCACCTGGGCCATGGGACCGGTCATCACGATCAACTCCGCGACCCTCGTCAACAAGGGCCTGGAGGTCATCGAGGCGCACCTGCTGTACGACATTCCCTTCGACCGCATCGAGGTCGTCGTGCACCCGCAGTCGTACGTCCACTCGATGGTGGAGTTCACGGACGGATCGACACTGGCCCAGGCGACGCCCCCCGACATGCGCGGGCCCATCGCCATCGGCCTCGGCTGGCCCGAGAGGGTCCCCGACGCCGCCCCGGTCTTCGACTGGAGCAAGGCGTCCACCTGGGAGTTCTTCCCCCTGGACAACGAGGCGTTCCCCTCGGTCGACCTCGCCCGGCACGTCGGTGAGCTCGCGGGCACCGCCCCGGCGGTGTTCAATGCCGCGAACGAGGAGTGCGTGGAGGCGTTCCGCGCCGGCGCGCTGCCCTTCAACGGCATCATGGAGACCGTCACCCGGGTCGTCGAGGAGCACGGCACCCCGGCGACGGGAACCTCGCTGACCGTGTCGGACGTCCTCGAAGCGGAAGCCTGGGCCCGCGAGCGGGCCCGGGAACTGACTGTCCGGACGGCGAGCGCGGAGGCGCGTGCATGACGACCCTGATGTTCATCCTCGGCATAGTCGTCTTCGCGGTCGGCCTGCTGTTCTCCATCGCCTGGCACGAGCTGGGCCACCTGTCCACCGCCAAGATGTTCGGCATCCGGGTGCCGCAGTACATGGTCGGCTTCGGCCCGACCCTGTGGTCACGGCACAAGGGCGAGACCGAGTACGGCGTCAAGGCCATCCCGTTCGGCGGCTACATCCGCATGATCGGCATGTTCCCGCCGGGCCCCGACGGCCGGCTGGAGGCCCGCTCCACCTCACCGTGGCGCGGCATGATCGAGGACGCCCGCTCCGCCGCGTTCGAGGAGCTCAAGCCCGGCGACGAGAACCGCCTGTTCTACACGCGCAAGCCGTGGAAACGGGTCGTCGTGATGTTCGCGGGCCCGTTCATGAACCTGATCCTCGCGGTCGCGCTGTTCCTCACCGTGCTGATGGGCTTCGGCATCCAGCAGCAGACCACCACCGTCAGCTCCGTCTCGCCCTGCGTCATCTCGCAGAGCGAGAACCGCGACGAGTGCAAGAAGTCCGACCCCGAGTCCCCGGCCGCGGCCGCCGGCATGAAGGCCGGTGACAGGATCGTCGCCTTCGACGGCGTCCGCACCGACGACTGGGACACCCTCTCCGACCTCATCCGGGACAGCGCCGGCCGGGCCGTGCCGATCGTCGTCGAGCGGGACGGCCGCGAGCTGACCCTCCAGGCGCAGATCGCCACCAACCAGGTCGCCAAGAAGGACGCGAGCGGCGCCTACGTCGAGGGCGAGTACGTCAAGGCCGGCTTCCTCGGCTTCAGCGCCGCCACCGGCGTCGTCAAACAGGACTTCGGCGACTCCGTGGTCTGGATGACCGACCGGGTCGGCGACGCCGTCGACTCCCTCGCCGCCCTCCCGTCCAAGATCCCCGCCCTGTGGGACGCCGCCTTCGGCGACGGCCCCCGGGAACCCGACTCCCCGATGGGCGTCGTCGGCGCCGCCCGGGTCGGCGGCGAGATCGCCACCCTCGACATCCCGGCGTCCCAGCAGCTGGCCATGTTCGTGATGCTGCTCGCCGGATTCAACCTCTCCCTGTTCCTGTTCAACATGCTCCCGCTGCTGCCGCTCGACGGCGGCCACATCGCGGGCGCCCTGTGGGAGTCGCTGCGCCGCAACACCGCCAAGGTGCTGCGCCGGCCCGACCCGGGCCCGTTCGACGTGGCGAAACTGATGCCGGTGGCCTATGTCGTGGCCGGGATCTTCGTCTGCTTCACCATCCTCGTCCTCATCGCCGACGTGGTGAACCCGGTACGGATCTCGTAGGCCCCGACGCCGACACCTTCCGTTCACGACGGCCTGGAACCCTTTCGTTCCGGGCCGTCGTCCTTTGGGCGGGTTTACCTGCGCGATGTGCCCGGGCCTCGGCCCGTGCCGTAATCTCGGAGCCCGGAGCCCGCTGCTCACGGGGAGCCGGACCTTGATCCACGACTTGGGGTTGCACAGCAGATGACTGCGATTTCTCTCGGCATGCCGTCCGTTCCGACCAAGCTCGCCGAGCGCCGGAAGAGCCGGCAGATCCAGGTCGGCTCCGTGGCGGTGGGCGGCGACGCCCCCGTGTCCGTGCAGTCCATGACGACCACGCGCACCTCCGACATCGGCGCGACCCTCCAGCAGATCGCCGAACTCACCGCCTCCGGCTGCCAGATCGTCCGCGTGGCCTGCCCCACGCAGGACGACGCCGACGCGCTGGCGACGATCGCCCGCAAGTCGCAGATCCCGGTGATCGCCGACATCCACTTCCAGCCGAAGTACGTCTTCGCGGCCATCGAGGCCGGCTGCGCCGCGGTCCGCGTGAACCCCGGCAACATCAAGAAGTTCGACGACCAGGTCAAGGAGATCGCCAAGGCGGCGGGCGACCACGGCACCCCGATCCGCATCGGCGTGAACGCCGGCTCCCTGGACCGCCGGCTGCTCCAGAAGTACGGCAAGGCCACGCCCGAGGCTCTCGTCGAGTCCGCGCTGTGGGAGGCGTCCCTCTTCGAGGAGCACGGCTTCCACGACATCAAGATCTCCGTCAAGCACAACGACCCGGTCGTGATGATCGAGGCGTACCGCCAGCTCGCCGAGCAGTGCGACTACCCGCTCCACCTCGGCGTCACCGAGGCCGGGCCGGCCTTCCAGGGCACCATCAAGTCGGCCGTCGCCTTCGGCGCGCTGCTCTCCCAGGGCATCGGCGACACCATCCGCGTCTCCCTGTCGGCCCCGCCCGTCGAGGAGGTCAAGGTCGGCAACCAGATCCTGGAGTCCCTGAACCTCAAGCAGCGCGGCCTGGAGATCGTCTCCTGCCCGTCCTGCGGCCGCGCCCAGGTCGACGTGTACAAGCTCGCCGAGGAGGTCACCGCCGGCCTCACCGGCATGGAGGTGCCGCTCCGCGTCGCCGTCATGGGCTGCGTCGTCAACGGCCCCGGCGAGGCCCGCGAGGCCGACCTCGGTGTCGCCTCCGGCAACGGCAAGGGGCAGATCTTCGTCAAGGGCGAAGTCATCAAGACCGTGCCCGAGTCGAAGATCGTGGAGACGCTCATCGAAGAGGCGATGAAGATCGCCGAGGAGATGGAGAAGGACGGCGTGGCGAGCGGGGAGCCGTCCGTTTCCGTGGCGGGATAGGTGACATCGGCCCGTCCGGCGTTCGAGGACGAGGGGCGCGCAGGGCCGCAGCGGGCCTCCGGGGGCGTGGGCCCCCGGAGGCGGTGCGGCGGCCGGCGGCCACCTCGAAGCGGGCGGCACCCACACGGGGCGGCACGGCACGGCTTCCGCGGGTACAGTGCGGAAATCAGCAGACCCCAGTGTGTGAGGCCCCGCACGTGTTGACGCAGACCACATCCCGGGTCCTCGAACCGAGTGACCTGGACGCCGCACTCGCCGTGCTCGACCGCGAGCCGGTCGCGAACGCCTTCGTCACGGCCCGGGTCCGGATCGCCGGCCTGGACCCGTGGCGGCTCGGCGGCGAGATGTGGGGCTGGTACGAAGGCGGCGTCCTGACCTCCCTGTGCTACGCCGGCGCCAACCTCGTCCCCCTCTGCGCCACCCCCCGCGCCGTACGCGCCTTCGCCGACCGCGCCCGCCGCGCCAGCCGCCGCTGCTCCTCCATCGTCGGCCCCGCCGGTCCCACCGCCGAACTCTGGCGGCTGCTGGAACCCCAGTGGGGCCCGGCCCGCGACGTCCGCGCCCACCAGCCGCTCATGGTCACCGACCGCATGCCCGCCGGCGTCGCCCCGGACCCGTACGTGCGCCGCGTCCGCAAGGACGAACTGGAGACGATCATGCCGGCGTGCGTGGCGATGTTCACCGAGGAGGTCGGCGTCTCCCCGCTGGCCGGCGACGGCGGCCTGCTCTACCAGGCGAGGGTCGCCGAACTCGTCGGATCCGGCCGCTCGTTCGCCCGCTTCGACGCCGACGGCAAGGTCGTCTTCAAGGCCGAGATCGGCGCCGCCACCGACCGCGCCTGCCAGATCCAGGGCGTCTGGGTCGCCCCCGAACACCGGGGCAGGGGCGTCGCCGCACCCGGCATGGCGGCCGTCCTGCGCCACGCCCTCACCGACTTCGCCCCCGTGGCGAGCCTCTACGTCAACGACTTCAACACCCCCGCCCGCCGCACCTACGAGAGGGTCGGCTTCCAGGAGGTCGGCGCCTTCATGAGCGTGCTGTTCTGACGGGCACGCCCCTGTAGTCTCCCGGGCATGCTGCGTTTTCCGGGCCACGGCCGTCACCAGCCCGACGACGACGTCCTGATCGGCCCACTCGACCTCCCCGGACATGTCGACGAGGCGCTGGCGGTTCAGGCGGTGGCCTTCGGACTCGGTCCCGACGAGGTGGCCGTACGCCGGCAGATCGTGCTGCGCCACATGACCCTCCCGGGCGCCCGCGCCTTCGGCGCCACCACCCGCGGCCGGCTCGTCGGCTTCGTCTACGGCATGCCCAACGACCGCGGCCACTGGTGGTCCACCGTCGTCGAGCCCTACCTGCGCGCCCAGGGCCACGACGACTGGCTCGACGACTCCTTCGTCATCACCGAACTGCACGTCCACCCGCGGCACCAGAAGCACGGCATCGGCCGCGCCCTGATCACCACGATCACCGACGGCGCCGACCAGCCCCGCTCCATCCTGTCCGCCATCGACATCGAGAGCCCCGCCCGCCGTCTGTACCGCTCGCTCGGCTACCGCGACCTCGCCCGCCAGGTCCACTTCCCGAGCGCCCCGAGGCCGTACGCCGTCATGGGCGCACCGCTGCCGCTGCTCCGCTGACGGCGGACAATCGATTTCCGCCGCCCCGTCCCGCCCGGCTAACCTCCTTCCATCACCCAGACGCAGCAGGAGTACGAGAACCATGGCGAACGCACCGGTCCAGCGCATGTCCCAGTTGATGGCGAAGACGCTGCGCGACGACCCGGCGGACGCCGAGGTCATCAGCCACAAGCTGCTCGTCCGCGCCGGATACGTACGCCGCACGGCCGCCGGCATCTGGACCTGGCTGCCCCTCGGCAAGAAGGTCCTGGGCAACGTCGAGCGCATCGTGCGGGAGGAGATGGAGGCCATCGGCGGCCAGGAGGTGCTGCTCCCCGCGCTCCTGCCGCGTGAGCCCTACGACGCGACCGGCCGCTGGGACGAGTACGGCCCCGAGCTGTTCCGCCTCCAGGACCGCAAGGGCGGCGACTACCTGCTCGGGCCCACCCACGAGGAGATCTTCACCCTGATGGTGAAGGACCAGGCGACCTCCTACAAGGACCTGCCGGTCATCCTCTACCAGATCCAGAGCAAGTACCGCGACGAGGCCCGCCCCCGGGCCGGCGTCCTGCGCGGCCGCGAGTTCCTGATGAAGGACTCCTACTCCTTCGACCTGGACGACGAGGGCCTCGCCCGGTCCTACGCCCTGCACCGCAAGGCCTACCAGCGGATCTTCGAGCGCCTCGGTCTCGACTACCGCATCTGCGCCGCGACCGCCGGCGCGATGGGCGGCTCCAAGTCCGAGGAGTTCCTCGCGCCCGCCGACGCCGGCGAGGACACCTTCGCGGACTGCCCGAACTGCGACTTCGCCGCGAACACCGAGGCGGTCTCCTACGAGCTGAAGCCGGTCGACGCCTCCGGCGTCCCGGCCGCCGAGGACATCCCCACCCCGGACACCCCGACCATCGAGACCCTCGCCGCCCAGCTCGGCGTCCCCGCCTCGGCGACGCTGAAGAACCTGCTGGTGAAGGTCGACGGCGAGATCGTCGCCGTGGGCGTGCCCGGCGACCGCGAGGTCGACATGGACAAGGTCGAGGCGCACTTCGCCCCGGCCACGGTCGAGATGGTCACCGAGGCCGACTTCGCGGCCCGCCCCGACCTGGTGCGCGGCTACGTCGGCCCGCAGGGCCTGGACAAGGTCACCTACATCGCAGACCCGCGCGTGGCGCCCGGCACCGCCTGGATCACGGGCGCCAACAAGGCCGACACGCACGCGAAGAACGTCGTCGCCGGACGCGACTTCGAGGTCGACGCCCACGTGGACGTCGTGGTGGTGCAGGAGGGCGACCCGTGCCCCAAGTGCGGCACCGGCCTGAAGCTGGACCGCGCCATCGAGATCGGCCACATCTTCCAGCTGGGCCGCAAGTACGCCGACGCCCTCAAGCTGGACGTCCTCGGCCAGAACGGCAAGCCGGTCCGCGTCACCATGGGCTCCTACGGCATCGGCGTCTCCCGTGCGGTGGCCGCGCTCGCCGAGCAGACCGCCGACGACAAGGGCCTGTGCTGGCCCCAGGAGGTCGCCCCGGCCGACGTCCACGTGGTCGCCGCCGGCAAGGCCCTCCAGACGGAACTGGCGCTCGACGTCTCCGAGAAGCTGTCCGCCGCCGGGCTCCGCGTCCTGGTCGACGACCGCGCCGGCGTCTCGCCGGGCGTGAAGTTCACCGACTCGGAGCTGATCGGCGTCCCGCGCATCCTGGTCGCCGGCCGCCGCGCGGGCGAGGGCGTCCTGGAACTCAAGGACCGCCGCACCGGCGAGCGCGAGGAACTCACCGTCGACGAGGCCATCGCCCGCCTCACGGCCTGACGGCCCCCGGGCCCGTGCGGACTCCGTCGCCCGCACGGGCCCACCACTCGGTACGGGGCTGCAGGCCGCGCAAGTGCCGCCGTGCACGGGCCCACCACTTGGTAGGGGGCCGTGGGTGCCTCCTAAGTGCCGTCGTGCGCGGGACCGCTGCCGGACGCGCCCCCCCCCTGTGCGGCCGGCCGCCGGGCCGGCGTCACAGCCAGGTCGCGAACTCCAGGAGGAGTTCCGCGTCGCGTTCGCGGCCGACGCGGCGGGCGCGGACGCCGGACTCCACCGCCCGGAACAACGTCCAGCCGGCCAGGCGTTCGCGGTCGACCTCCAGGGACTCCGCGAGCCGCTTCACCCTCCGGCGCGTCGTCGTCGCGCCCGACGGCTGGGCGATCAGGTCCTCCACCCGGTCGCGGACCAGCCGCGCCAGGTCGAAGGCACACTCGCCGACCACCGGATCGGGTCCCACCGCCAGCCACGGCATCCGGTCCCCGGCGAGCACCTTGCTCTGCCGGAACGTGCCGTGCAGCAGCCGGTGTTCCGGCGGCGCGGCCAGCAGATCCTCGCGCGCCTCCAGCGCCGCCGCCACCAGCGCCGCGACCTCCGGGTCGGCCTGAGCGCCCGCCCGCATCGCGCGCGCCTGACGCCCGGTCCGCTCCGCCACCGTCTCGAAGTCGTGCCCGCCGGGCGGCTCCACCCACAGCCGGCGCAGCGTCCCCGCCGCCTCCAGCAACGCCTTCGCCTCCGGCAACGACCGCACCGACACGTCCGGATGCAGCCGCTCCAGCAGCAGCACCCCCTCGGACCCGGCCGACGGCGGCTCCAGCAGCTGCACCGCGCCCCGGCCGTCCCAGTGGGCCAGCGCCGCCCGTTCGCTCTCCGGGCGCGCCCGGTGCGGCGCCAGCTTCAGGACGGCGGGCGTCCCGCCGGCCGTACGCACCAGCACCACCAGGCTGCTGCGCCCACCGGGCACCTGCACCCGCTCCACCGTCAACTCGCGCTCCGCGACGGCCCCGCGCGCCGCCTCCGGCAGCCTCTCCAGCCAGTCGTCGCCCTCGGGCGCCGTCTCACCGAGCGCCCTCACCAGACGCTGCGGCGGTTCGAAAGCCATGCGCGAGTCCGTTCCCTTCCTGCTGCTGTACGCGGTGCCGACGCCCCCGTCACACCGTCGGTGCCGGGCTCCCCGACTCCGTACCGCTCCGCTCGGCGAGCCCAGGGAAGGCTACGCTCCCGCCGCTCCAGCGCACCGACCGCACCGCCGCCTCCCGCAGCGCCTCGGCCGCGACCCGGCGCCGCTCGCCCGAACTCTCCCGCACCAGATCGGCGTACACCCCCGCCAGCCGGCCCTCCAGCTCCGCCGCCAGCCGCACCGCCGCGGCCGCGTCCGGCACCGGGAACGGCAGCGCGTACCCGGCCGCGGCGGCGACCGGCTCACCGCCCGCGTCCCGCACGGCGCGCACCAACGCGTCCCTGCGCGCCCGGTGCGCGTCGTACGCCGTACGCGCTTCAGCGCGCCGCTTCTCGCCGATGCGCCCGCCGACCACGCCGTAGCCGTACACCGCCGCGTGCTCCGCCGCCAGCGCCGCCTGAAGGGCCCGCAGCCCTCGGTCCTCCGCCTTGCTCACCGTCCCGCCTCCGTCAGCAGATAGACATGGGCCGCGCCGGCGGCCGCCACCGAGGCCAGCAGCCGGGCCAGCTCACCCGGCGCGGTCAGCAGCGCCTCGGTGCGCCGGTCGACGATCTCCCGTTCGGCGGCAGCCAGTTCGGCGAGCGCGTCCTTCTCCTTCGCGGGCACGGCGGCCGACGCGGAGGCGGACGGCGCGGCCGGCCCGGAGGGCGAGGCGGACACGGACGGCGAGGCGGACACGGACGGCGACGGCGACGGCGTTCCCGCGAACGCCCGTTCGTGCCGCGCGACCTCCGCGCGCAGCGGACGCAGCCGCTCCGCCAGCGCCGGGTGCGCGGCGACGACCGCGTCGTACCGCTCGGCCAGCGCCCTGCTGTCCCGGGCCGCCCGCGCGCGGACCCGGTCGGCGGCCGACGGACGGCTGCCCCCGGAGGCGGAGTTCTCGGAGTCGGCGGAACAGCCCGCCACCAGCAGGGCCGCCGGGGCGACGGCGAGCAGACTCCTTCTGCGCGGCCCCGACCGGGCGCGCAAAGACGAGGGGAACGGCACGGCAGACGTCCTCGGGGGCTCGTACGGACGGGGCTACGTGAAGAAGGGCCGCTGGCCCGTGATCACGGTACCCGGGCCCCCGCCCGGCGGCGGCCAGCGGCACCCTGCGTGACCGGGTGGACGGCAACACCCTCCACGACCGGATACCCTTTGTGCAGACACGCGCACCGTCCCACAACAGCACACGCGGCCGAGGAGTCACCCGGATGAGCACCACCCAGAGCGAGAGGCTTCGAGAACTTCTGGAACCGCTCGTCAGCTCACAGGGCCTCGATCTCGAGGAGATCGCCGTGGACGCGGTCGGCCGCAAGCGCGTGCTGCGCGTCGTCGTCGACTCCGACACCGGTGCCGACCTGGACCGGATCGCCGATGTGAGCCGCGCGCTCTCGGCGAAGCTCGACGAGACGGACGCCATGGGCGGCGGTGAGTACACCCTCGAGGTGGGAACGCCGGGCGCGGAACGCCTCCTCACCGAGCACCGGCACTACGTGCGCGCCACCGGCCGCCTGGTGCGGTTCCAGCTGGCCGAGGGCGGCGAACTGGTCGCCAGGATCCTCGGCGTCGACGACGACGGTCTCGACGTCGAAGTACCCGGAGTGAAGGGCCGCAAGGCCACCGCGCGCAGGCTCGCCTTCGACGGCATCACCAGGGCGCGCGTCCAGGTCGAGTTCAACCGCAAGGACGACGCGTCCGACAAGAAGAACGACAAGAAGGAAGAGGAGGCGTAGCCGTGGACATCGACATGAGCGCCCTGCGGGGCTTGGTACGGGAGAAGGAGATCTCCTTCGACCTGCTGGTCGAGGCGATCGAGTCGGCCCTCCTCATCGCCTACCACCGCACCGAGGGAAGCCGCCGGCACGCGCGCGTGGAGCTCAACCGGGAGACCGGGCATGTGACCGTGTGGGCGAAGGAGGACCCCGAGGACCTCGACGAGGGCCAGGAGCCCCGCGAGTTCGACGACACTCCGTCCGGCTTCGGCCGTATCGCCGCCACCACGGCCAAGCAGGTCATCCTGCAGCGCCTGCGCGACGCCGAGGACGACGCGACGCTCGGCGAGTACGCCGGCCGCGAGGGCGACATCGTCACCGGAGTGGTCCAGCAGGGCCGCGACCCGAAGAACGTGCTGGTCGACATCGGCAAGCTGGAGGCCATCCTGCCGGTGCAGGAACAGGTGCCCGGCGAGACCTACCCGCACGGCATGCGGCTGCGCTCGTACGTCGTACGGGTGGCCAAGGGCGTGCGCGGTCCGTCCGTCACCCTTTCGCGCACCCACCCCAATCTGGTGAAGAAGCTGTTCGCCCTGGAAGTGCCGGAGATCGCCGACGGCTCCGTGGAGATCGCCGCCATCGCCCGTGAGGCAGGTCACCGCACGAAGATCGCCGTCCGCTCCACCCGCTCGGGCCTGAACGCCAAGGGCGCCTGCATCGGGCCCATGGGTGGCCGGGTGCGCAACGTCATGGGCGAGCTGAACGGCGAGAAGATCGACATCGTCGACTGGTCCGACGACCCGGCCGAGATGGTCGCGAACGCCCTGTCGCCGGCCCGGGTCTCCAAGGTGGAGGTCGTCGACATGGCGGCCCGCTCCGCCCGGGTCACCGTGCCGGACTACCAGCTGTCCCTGGCGATCGGCAAGGAAGGGCAGAACGCCCGTCTCGCCGCCCGTCTGACCGGCTGGCGGATCGACATCCGGCCGGACACGGAGCAGCCCGCGGACCGGTCCGGGGAATAGATCCAAGCCGTGGGTGGCTGAGATCACGACAGCTTTGCTCACGGCAGGGGTTCGATTCTTGCCCCAAAGGGGTGAGGTCGGTCCGGGGAGGTAGACTGAGGAGTGTCTGGCCGGACACGAGCTGGCGTATGCCCTGAGCGCACATGCGTGGGGTGCCGGGAGCGAGCGGTCAAGAACGAGCTGCTGCGGATCGTGGCGATCGAGGACGCATGCGTCCCGGATCCTCGCGGTACGCTGCCCGGCCGGGGTGCGTATGTGCACCCCGTCCCGGTCTGTCTCGACCAGGCGGTGCGCCGCAGGGCGTTTCCGAGGGCGCTTCGCGTCCCGGGACCGCTCGACGTAAAGGCGTTGCGCCACTACGTCGAGCAGGCACAAGGTTGCTGAGCAGCGGCCCCCGGCCGGCTGAACAGGCAACACGGTAAGAACGTGCCGCGCGGAACCCCCCGCGCGGTCTGGTACCTCGCGAGTCGAAAGCAGGTCGAGATTGCGATGAGCACTCGATGAGTACGCGATGAGTACGCCCATGAACTAGCGACGGTCCGGACGCAACCCGGACCTCAAAGGAGCGAAGTGGCTAAGGTCCGGGTCTACGAACTCGCCAAGGAGTTCGGTGTGGAGAGCAAGGTCGTCATGGCCAAGCTCCAGGAACTCGGTGAATTCGTCCGTTCGGCGTCTTCGACCATCGAAGCGCCCGTTGTACGCAAGCTGACCGACGCATTCCAGGGCGGGGGCAACGGCAAGTCCGCCGCGAAGCCCGGCGCCCCCCGGAAGTCGGCACCCAAGCCCGCCGCGCCCTCCCCGGCGCAGGCGGCACGTCCGGCTGCCCCGAAGCCGCCGGCCGCACCCAAGCCCGCCGCGGCGCAGCCGCCGGCGGCTCCTTCGGCGCCCGCGCCGGCCCCCGGTCCGCGTCCGACGCCGGGCCCGCGCCCCGCGCCGCGTCCGGCCCCGGCGGCCCCGGAGTTCCAGGCCCCGCCCGCGGCGGCGGCCCCGGCTCCGTCCGGTCCCAAGCCCGGCGGCGCCCGCCCCGGTGCTCCCAAGCCCGGCGGTCGTCCCGCCGGTCCCGGTCAGGGCCAGGGCGGCGGTCAGGGCCGTCCGTCCGGTCAGGGTCAGCGCCCCGGTGGCGGTGCTCCGCGTCCGGGCGCCCGCCCGGCCGGTCCCCGTCCCGGCAACAACCCCTTCACCTCCGGCGGCTCCACCGGCATGGCCCGTCCGCAGGCGCCGCGTCCGCAGGGCGCGCGTCCCGGTCCGGGCGGTCCCGGCGGTGCCGGTCCCCGTCCGCAGGCCCCCGGTGGCCAGGGCGGCGGCGGTCCGCGTCCGCAGGCTCCGGGCGGTGCCCGTCCGACTCCGGGCTCGATGCCGCGTCCGCAGGGCGGTCCCCGTCCCGGCGGCGGCCCCGGCGGCCCGCGTCCCAACCCCGGCATGATGCCGCAGCGTCCCGCTGCCGGCCCGCGTCCCGGCCCCGGCGGCCGCGGTCCGGGCGGTGCGGGTCGTCCCGGCGGCGGCGCCGGTCGTCCCGGCGGCGGCTTCGCAGGCCGTCCGGGTGGCGGCGGCGGTGCCGGTCGTCCCGGTGGCGGCGGCGGTTTCGCCGGCCGTCCGGGTGGCGGCGGCGGTGGCGGCTTCGGCGGCGGCGGTGGCCGTCCCGGCTTCGGTGGCCGTCCCGGCGGTCCCGGTGGCCGCGGTGGCACGCAGGGCGCCTTCGGCCGTCCCGGCGGTCCCGCGCGTCGCGGCCGCAAGTCGAAGCGGCAGAGGCGCCAGGAGTACGAGGCCATGCAGGCCCCGTCGGTCGGCGGCGTGATGCTGCCCCGCGGCAACGGCGAGACCATTCGCCTGTCGCGCGGTGCGTCGCTCACCGACTTCGCGGAGAAGATCAACGCCAACCCGGCGTCGCTCGTCGCGGTCATGATGAACCTCGGCGAGATGGTCACCGCGACCCAGTCCGTCTCCGACGAGACGCTGGAGCTCCTGGCCGGCGAGATGAACTACACGGTTCAGATCGTCAGCCCCGAGGAGGAGGACCGCGAGCTGCTCGAGTCCTTCGACCTGGAGTTCGGCGAGGACGAGGGCGACGAGGAGGACCTGGTGGTCCGCCCGCCGGTCGTCACCGTCATGGGTCACGTCGACCACGGAAAGACCCGTCTGCTCGACGCCATCCGCAAGACCAACGTCATCGCGGGCGAGGCCGGCGGCATCACCCAGCACATCGGTGCCTACCAGGTCGCCACCGAGGTCAACGACGAAGAGCGCAAGATCACCTTCATCGACACCCCGGGTCACGAGGCGTTCACCGCCATGCGTGCCCGCGGTGCCCGGTCGACCGACATCGCGATCCTGGTCGTCGCGGCCAACGACGGCGTCATGCCGCAGACGGTCGAGGCGCTCAACCACGCCAAGGCGGCCGAGGTCCCGATCGTCGTCGCGGTCAACAAGATCGACGTCGAGGGCGCGGACCCGACCAAGGTGCGCGGTCAGCTGACCGAGTACGGCCTGGTGGCCGAGGAGTACGGCGGCGACACCATGTTCGTCGACATCTCCGCCAAGCAGGGTCTGCACATCGACAGCCTCCTCGAGGCCGTCATCCTCACCGCGGACGCCTCGCTCGACCTGCGGGCCAACCCCACGCAGGACGCGCAGGGCATCTCGATCGAGTCCCGGCTCGACCGCGGCCGCGGTGCCGTGGCCACCGTCCTCGTCCAGCGAGGCACGCTGCGGGTCGGCGACACGATGGTGGTGGGCGACGCCTACGGCCGCGTGCGCGCCATGCTCGACGACAACGGCAACAACGTCGCCGAGGCCGGCCCGTCGACGCCGGTCCAGGTCCTGGGCCTGACCAACGTCCCGGGTGCGGGCGACAACTTCATCGTCGTCGACGAGGACCGTACGGCCCGTCAGATCGCCGAGAAGCGCGCCGCCCGTGAGCGCAACGCCGCGTTCGCCAAGCGCACGCGCCGCGTCTCGCTCGAGGACCTGGACAAGGTGCTCAAGGCCGGCGAGGTCCAGCAGCTCAACCTCATCATCAAGGGTGACGCTTCCGGTTCCGTCGAGGCCCTGGAGTCCTCCCTGCTCCAGCTCGACGTCGGCGAAGAGGTCGACATCCGCGTCCTGCACCGCGGCGTCGGTGCGGTCACGGAGTCCGACATCGACCTGGCGATGGGCTCGGACGCCATCGTGATCGGCTTCAACGTGCGCGCCGCCGGGCGTGCCGCGCAGATGGCCGAGCGCGAAGGCGTGGACGTCCGCTACTACTCGGTCATCTACCAGGCGATCGAGGAGATCGAGGCGGCCCTCAAGGGCATGCTCAAGCCGGAGTTCGAGGAGGTCGAGCTCGGTACGGCGGAGATCCGCGAGGTCTTCAAGTCGTCCAAGCTGGGCAACATCGCGGGTGTCATCATCCGCTCCGGCGAGGTCAGGCGGAACACCAAGGCCCGCCTCATCCGCGACGGCAAGGTGGTCGCGGAGAACCTCAACATCGAGGGTCTGCGTCGCTTCAAGGACGACGTCACCGAGATCCGCGAAGGCTTCGAGGGCGGTATCAACCTCGGAAACTTCAACGACATCAAGGTCGACGACGTCATCGCGACGTACGAGATGCGCGAGAAGCCGCGGGTGTAACACCCCACGGCGTGTGCCGGCCGGCGGGACCCACCCGGGTCCCGCCGGCCGGCGCGTGTGCGGGCCCGGCGCCCTCCGCCGGGCGCAATATCCGTCGATCGGCCCGCCCGCTTCGTTGTACGGTTCTGATGTCCCTGCCCACCACGGATGGCGGGGCCATCGATCCCGTACCGGCGGGTGAACCGGTTGCACATGTATGTGGGGACGCTGTCCTTCGACCTCCTCCTCGGCGACGTACGGTCGCTGAAGGAGAAGCGCTCCGTCGTCCGCCCGATCGTCGCCGAGCTCCAGCGGAAGTACGCGGTGAGCGCGGCCGAGGTGGATCACATGGACCTCCATCGCAGGGCCGTCATCGGCCTGGCCATGGTGTCCGGCGACGCGGGGCATCTGACCGACGTACTGGACCGGTGCGAGCGGCTGGTCGCCGGGCGCCCCGAGGTGGAACTGCTGTCCGTCAGGCGGCGCTTCCACGGCGAAGACGACTGACGAACACAGCCCAGAGATACGCAGACAGGAAAGAACGGGAGACGGACCAGTGGCCGACAACGCTCGGGCGAAAAGGCTCGCGGACCTCATCCGAGAGGTGGTGGCCCAGAAGCTGCAGCGCGGCATCAAGGACCCGCGGCTCGGCTCGCACGTCACCATCACGGACACCCGGGTCACGGGTGACCTCAGGGAGGCGACCGTCTTCTACACCGTGTACGGGGACGACGAGGAGCGCGCGGCCGCGGCGGCCGGACTGGAGAGCGCCAAGGGCATCCTGCGCTCCGAGGTGGGCCGCGCGGCGGGCGTGAAGTTCACACCGACGCTGACCTTCGTCATGGACGCCCTGCCGGACACCGCGCGCACCATCGAGGACCTCCTCGACAAGGCCCGCCAGTCCGACGCGAAGGTGCGCGAGGCGTCCGCGGGCGCCGCGTACGCCGGCGAGCCCGACCCGTACCGCAAGCCGGGCGACGACGAGACGGACGACACCGCCGAATGACCCAGAAGCACACCGTGCCCGACGGCCTTGTCATCGTCGACAAGCCGTCGGGCTTCACTTCGCACGACGTGGTCGCCAAGATGCGCGGCATCGCCCGCACCCGGCGCGTCGGCCACGCCGGCACCCTCGACCCCATGGCGACGGGCGTCCTCGTCCTCGGCGTGGAGCGGGCGACCAAGCTCCTCGGTCACCTGGCGCTGACCGAGAAGGAGTACCTGGGCACCATCCGGCTCGGGCAGAACACGGTCACCGACGACGCCGAGGGGGAGATCACCTCCTCCGCGGACGCCTCCGCGGTCACCCGCGAGGCCGTCGACGCCGGCGTCGCCAAGCTGACCGGCGACATCATGCAGGTGCCGTCCAAGGTCAGCGCCATCAAGATCGACGGCGTGCGCTCCTACAAGCGCGCCCGGGAGGGCGAGGAGTTCGACATCCCGGCCCGGCCGGTCACCGTCTCCTCCTTCTCCGTGTACGACGTCCGGGAGGCCGTCGCCGAGGACGGCACCGCCGTGCTCGACCTGGTGGTCTCCGTCGTCTGCTCCTCCGGCACCTACATCCGCGCCCTCGCCCGCGACCTGGGCGCCGACCTGGGCGTCGGCGGGCACCTGACCGCGCTGCGCCGCACCCGCGTGGGCCCCTACGGCCTGGACGCGGCCCGCACCCTGGACCGGCTCCAGGAGGAGCTGACCGTGATGCCGATCGCCGAGGCCGCCGCGGCCGCCTTCCCGCGCTGGGACGTCGACGAGCGGCGGGCCCGGCTGCTCACCAACGGCGTGCGGCTGGAGATGCCCGAGCAGTACGCCGGGGCCGGGGCCGTCGCCGTGTTCGGGCCCGAGGGGCGGTTCCTGGCGCTCGTCGAGGAACACCGCGGCAAGGCCAAGAGCCTGGCCGTCTTCGCCTGACGGGGGCCGGCAGGGGATCCGTCCGTGGAGCGGCGCCACGGGGATGCACATGCCGCCGCTCCACGGTCCCCCCTCGGTTCCCCCACCCCTAGGGTGTATCCATTCGGCCCGTTCCGTTCACCCGTATGTGCGGGCGCTCGGAGTGAAGCGGGGGAGCGGAAGGGGGCGCGTTCGCCGCGCGATCTGTCCCGCTGATCATCCCGCCCCTACTGTCGCAGCCAAGGGCACGGATGTACGGCGGGAGGCTCGACGATGCCGTCGCGAAACGAACCCCGGGACACCGCACCGGGCGGCCGCGAGGTGGCCGTGCGGGCCCGTCCCGCCGACGACGTCCTGGTCCGGGTGCACGACCTGGCCGGCCGGCCGCGCGGCACCGGTTTCCTCGCCGACCACCACGGCACCCTCGTCACCAGCCACGAGGCCGTCGACGGGCTGCCCCGGCTCGTGCTGCACGCCCCCGGAGACCGCCGCTGCGTGGTGGACGCCGACGCGGTGACCGGGCTGCCCGAACTCGGCCTGGCCCTGGTCCGCACCCAAGGGCTCGGCACCGCCCCGCTGCCGGTCGCCGCCCGCAGGAGCGTCGGGACCGGCACCTATGTGCGGATCGCCGCCGGAGGCTGGCGCGAGGCGCGCGTGCTGGGCACGGCCACCGTCACCTACACGGCCACCGACCGCCCGTACCTCCTGCACGGCGCCCTGGAACTGGCGGTCGGCACCGCGGGACGGGACGCGCTGCGCCTCGGCGGGCACGCGGCCGGCGGCCCGGTGCTCGACGCCGCCACCGGCACCGTCCTCGGCGTCCTCGGCACCGCGCTGCGCTCGGACGACCGGGACGTGGGCTTCGCCGTACCGCTGTTCCCGGGCGCCGCGGCCGGCGGACCGCTGGACCGGCTGCTCGCCAAGAACGCGGCGACCGTCCCCGCCTACGGCGCCGACCTCAACCCCGCCGGGCTGGTCGCGCTCACGGCCGCCACGGTCCGGCGGGACAGCCCGGCCGCGGCGGCCGAGCCCGTCGAGCGGCCCGCCGTCCTCGCCGAGCTCACCGCGTTCGAGCGGGGCGGCGCCGCCGTACTCGGCCTCGTCGGACCGCCCGGCACCGGCCGCACCACGGAACTCGCGGCGCTCGCCGCCCGCCGCCACCGCGCCGGCCGGCCCACGCTGTGGCTGCGCGGCGCCGACCTGCGCGAGGACGACCACTCGGTCGCCGACGCGGCCCGCCGCGCCCTGGACCGCGCCGCCGCCGACGTGACCGCGGCGCTCCCGCCGCACCCCTGCACCCCGGCGACCCTCGGCGACCTGGGCCCGGACCGCCTCGCCCGCCTCGCCGGCACCACCGGCCGCCCTCTGCTGCTGGTCCTCGACGGCCCCGAGGAGATGCCGCCCGTCCCGGCCGGCCGCCGCGCCGAGTGGGCCGCCGCGACCACGCGGTGGCTGCGCAGTGCGGGGGCACGGCTGGTGGTGGCGTGCCGCCCGGAGCACTGGGAGGAGGCGCGCTTCCCCGAGGAGTCGCTGCACACCGGCGCACCCCGCCCCGACGGGCTGCCCGCCTGCGTGCCGCTCGGCGACCTCACCGCCGAGGAGGCCCGCCAGGCCCGCGCCCGCCACGGCATCCCGGAGGGCGCCCTGGCCGACGCCGACGCCCGGCACCCGCTCACCCTCCGCCTGTACGCCGAGGTCCGGGCCGCCCTCACCGGCCCGCCGCACGACACCGTCTCCGACACCACCGCGCCCGGCAGCCCCGACCCCGACGTCCCCGTCGACCGCGACCAGGTCCTCACCGCCCACCTAGACCTGACGTGCCTGAGGATCGCCACCCGCCTCGCCGAACGGAACGGACTGCGCGGCAGCGCCGTGCGCCGGCTCGCCGCCAGGGTCGCCGGGCAGGTCCACGAGACCGCCCGGCGCAGCATCGGCACCGGACAGGGCGGACTCGACGCGGAGGCCTTCGCCGAGGTGTTCGGGTGGCAGACCGCGCCGGACCGGCTCGGCGGCGGCCCCGGCTGGGCCCCGGCCGTGCTCGCCGAGGGCCTCTTCGTCCCCGCCGGCACCGGCTACCGGTTCGCGCACGAGGAACTCGCCGACTGGCTCCAGGGCATCCACCTCGACCTCGACGGCGCCCTGCGCGCACTGGTCCACGACCACCGCGCCCCGCGGCACACCGACCCCGTGCCGCACCACCGCGCCGGCCCCGTCGTGCAGGCCCTGCTGCACCTCGCCCGCCAGCACGGCACCGGCCGGCTCGCCTCCCGGCTGGCCGACCTGACGCACGCCCTGGACGCCGACCCCGACGCCTGGTGGGCCGCCCGCCTGCTCACCACAACCCTCACCCGGGTACCCGACGCCGCCCCGTACACGGACGTGCTGCGCCTACTGGCCGACCGCGTCGTGGCCTGGCGGGAGCAGCGGCGGCCCGTGCGGCCCGAACTGGGGCCTGCCTTCTGGACCGCGCTGCGGCTGCCGCTGGAGGCCCGGTGCGCGCTGCTGCGCCGGCTGGTCCACGCCGACGGCCCGCCCTGCGAGAGCGGGCCCCGCTTCCTCGACGCCGCCGCCGGTCTGCTCGCCGCCGACCCCGCCGCCGTACTGCCGTACCTGGTCCGCTGGTTCGAGGACGAACGGCCGCTGCCCGCCACACCGCACGCGACCGTGGCGACCGCCGCGCAGGCACTGCTGCACACCCACCGCCACCACGCCCTGGACGCGCTGACGGAGGCGCTCGCCGACAGCGCGCACCGGCGGGCCGACCAGCTGCTCACCGTGCTGGCCGAAGAGGAACCCGCGGCCCTCAGCCGGGCCGTCGACCGGTGGGCGCAGGACGTACGCCCCGCCCGCCGGGCCGCCGCGATCACCCACGGCCTGCGGGTCGCGCCGTACGCCCGCGACGACACCGACCGCACCCTGCTCAGGTACGCGGCGCTCGCCGTCCTCGTCCGCAGCGCCGACCGGGACCTGCACGGCGGCGCGCTCGCCCTCCTGGTCCGCGACCCGAACAGCAGGGACCGGCACCTGGCGCGGGCCCTGGAGCGCTTCACGGCGGGTGACCCGCTCCTCCCGCCGAGCGCGCTGACCGCCGCCCTGGACACACACACCGAGCCCGTCCTCGACGCGTTCCGCACCCGGCTGACCCGGGACGACGCCGTCGAGACGCTGCGCACGCTCGCCGACGCCACCACGCCCGCCCTGGCCCGTTGTGTCGCCGCGCTCCTGCGGGACGCCGTGGAGCGGCGCCCCGAACTGTCCGGGCACCTGGCCGCCCACGCCGACCGGCGGCTCGAGGCGGGTCCCGCCGCCCGCGCCGCACTCCGGGGCCTGATCACCGGCCTGCTGGACGGCGGCCCGCAGCCGCTGCGGCTGGCCCTCGCCGGCGTCCTCGCCGCCCCCGGCACACCCGCCTCCCGTCCGCTGCGCCGCGAACTGCTCGACGTGCTGCTCATCCGCGAGACCGACCCCGGCGTGCTGGACGCCGTGCTGCGCGCCGCCGCCCGCACCACCGGCCCCGAACTGCGCGTCCTCGTCCACAGCACCGGCCTGCTGCTCGCCCGCGCCCCGGACGGCGCCGCCCGCCTCGACCACTGCCTGGCCGACCTGGGCCGCCACATTCCGGGCTTCGCCGCCGCCCTCGCCGGCTGGCTGGCCGACGCACCGCGCGCCTGGGGCCCGCTCCTCGGCCCGGACACCCGCCGGACGATCGAGAGGCTCGCCGGCGCGACCGTCCCCGCCTGACACCGCCCGGCCGGTGCGCACCGGCCCGCAGCACCCATGCCGATGCGGGCCGGCCCCGGACGGCATGGCACCCTTAGAGCTGCGCAGAGAAGTACACGGACGTCCACGGACTCGGGTACGACGAGGTTTCGACAAGGAGCAGGCACAGTGCAGCGCTGGCGTGGCTTGGAGGACATCCCCCAGGACTGGGGGCGCAGCGTCGTCACCATCGGTTCCTACGACGGAGTCCACCGCGGGCACCAGCTGATCATCCGGCATGCCGTGGACCGCGCCCGGGCCCTCGGCGTCCCCGCCGTCGTCGTCACCTTCGACCCGCACCCCAGCGAGGTCGTCCGCCCCGGCAGCCACCCGCCGCTGCTCGCCCCGCACCACCGGCGCGCCGAGCTGATGGCCGAGCTGGGCGTCGACGCGGTGCTGATCCTGCCGTTCACCACCGAGTTCTCGAAGCTGTCGGCCGCCGACTTCGTGGTGAAGGTCCTGGTCGACAAACTGCACGCCAAGGCGGTCGTCGAGGGCCCCAACTTCCGCTTCGGACACCGGGCCGCGGGCAACGTCGAGTTCCTCACCGAGCAGGGCCGCGTCTACGACTTCGAGGTCGAGGTCGTCGACCTGTACGTGACCGGCGAGGCCGGCGGCGGCGAGCCGTTCTCCTCCACGCTGACCCGCCGGCTGGTCGCCGAGGGCGAGGTCGAGGGCGCCGCCGAGATCCTCGGCCGCCCGCACCGCGTCGAGGGCATCGTCGTCCGCGGCGCGCAGCGCGGCCGCGACCTGGGCTTCCCCACCGCCAACGTCGAGACGCTCCCGCACACCGCGATCCCCGCCGACGGCGTCTACGCCGGCTGGCTGCACGCCCAGGGCGAGGCGATGCCCGCCGCGATCTCCGTCGGCACCAACCCGCAGTTCGACGGCACCGAGCGCACGGTCGAGGCGTACGCCATCGACCGCGTCGGCCTCGACCTGTACGGCCTCCACGTCGCCGTCGACTTCCTCGCCTTCGTACGCGGCCAGGCCAGGTACGACACGCTCGAGGCGCTGCTGGAGCAGATGGCCGCGGACGTGGAGCGGTGCAGGGAACTGGTGGCCGCGGCCGGGAAGCCGTAGCCGGGTCGTTCGTGCAGCGGTGACCGCCGGCGGGGCCGGCGGGCTCCGGCCGGTTCCTTCGTGGGCTCCGACCGGTCCGTCTGCGGGCCTCGACGGGTCCGTCTGTGGGCCTCGACCGGTCCGTGCGGCTGTGGCCCGACCGGCCTCGGTCTCCCGGTTCAGTCCGCGCCCGAGTGCGACGCCCAGTGGCAGGCCACCTGCGCCGTGCCGCTCCCGTCGAGGATCCCCGGATCGCGGCCCCGGCACGCCTCCGCGACGCCCGCGCGCTCCGCCTCACCGCCCGCCAGGATCTGGCAGCGGGCGTGGAACCGGCAGCCGGACGGGATCCGCGACGGGTCCGGCGGCTCACCCGCGAGGATCACCGGATCGCCGGGAGCCTCGGGGAGCACCGACAGCAGGGCCCGGGTGTACGGATGCCGCGGCGCCGTCAGGACCCGCTCGACCTCGCCGGTCTCCACGATCCGGCCCAGGTACATCACCGCCACCCGGTCGGCGATGTTCCAGGCCAGTCCGAGGTCGTGCGTCACCACCAGTGCGGACAGCCCGAGTTCGGCGCGCAGTCGCAGCAGCAGGGCCAGGATCTCGCCGCGCACCGACGCGTCCAGCGAGGCCACCGGCTCGTCGGCGACGAGCAGTTCGGGCTCCAGCACCAGCGCACCGGCGATCACCACGCGCTGCCGCTGCCCGCCGGACAACTCGTGCGGACGGCGCAAGAAGAAACGCTCAGCGGGCCGCAGTCCGGCCCGGGCCAGCGCCCCGGCGACCGCGGCCCGCTCGTCACCGGCGTGACCGTGGATCCGCAGGCCCTCGGCGACCGCGTCGTACACCGTGTGACGAGGGTTGAGCGAACCGGTCGGATCCTGCAGCACCAGTTGCACCCGCCTGCGGTACGCCTTCAGGGAGCGGCCGGAGTACTCCAGCGGCCGCCCGTCGAAGGCGATCCGCCCGGCGGTCGGCTCGACCAGGCCGACCAGGGCACGGGCCAGCGTCGTCTTGCCGCAGCCCGACTCGCCGACCAGGGCGACGATCTCGCCGGGACGGACGTCCAGGTCGACGCCGTCCACCGCCCGGACGTCCGGTGCGCCGTGCCGGCCGGGGAAGGTGACGTGCACGCCCTGGGCGCTGAGGAGGGGGGAGGGGGTGTTCATGGGGTGTCACGCCTCGCTTCCTCCGCAGGGCCCGGTGCGGGCGCCGGGGCAGGTGCCTCGTCCCCGGGCGTGTCCGTGGTCGTGTCCGCGGCCGTCTCGCGGTCCGTCTCGCGGTCCGTGTCCCGGGCCGTGTCGCTGTCCGTGGCCGCGGTCGGCGTGGTGACCCGCGTGGTGATCCGCACGCAGGCCGCGCTCCGGTCGTCTCCCGTGTCGCGCAACGGCGGGTCCTGAACGGCGCAGATGTCCAGCGCCACCGGGCACCGCGGGCGGAAGACGCAGCCCGGCGGCAGCGCCGCCGGGTCCGGCGGATCGCCCGGCAGCCCGCGCGGCGCGAAGCGCGACGCCGGGTCGCCGATCCGCGGGAACGCCGCCGACAGCGCCTGCGCGTAGGGATGCCGGGCGGCCGCGTACACCTGGCCGGCCGGGCCCTCCTCGACGACCCGGCCCGCGTACATCACCGCGAGCCGGTCGCAGGTGTCGGCGAGGACCGCCAGATCGTGGCTGATCATGACGAGGCCGACGTCCTGGTCCGCGACCAACTGCCCGATCAGCCGTAGGATCTGCGCCTGGATCATCACGTCCAGCGCGGTCGTCGGCTCGTCGGCGACGATCAGCCGCGGGTCGCAGGCCAGAGCCATGGCGATCATGACGCGCTGGCGCTGCCCGCCGGACAGCTCGTGCGGATAGGCCGCCGCCCGGGCCGCCGGCAGACCGACCTGCTCCAGCAGCTCCCCGGTCCGCCTGCGTGCCCCGGCCGGACCCGCCCTGCGGTGCAGCAGGATCGGCTCGGCGATCTGGTCGCCGACGCGCCGCACCGGGTTGAGGGAGTGCATCGCGCCCTGGAACACGATGGACGCCCCGGCCCAGCGGACCGCCCGTACCCGGCCCCACTTCATGGACAGCACGTCCTCACCGTCCAGCAGGACCGCACCGCCGACCCGGGTCCCCGGCGGCAGCAGCCGCAGCAGCGCCAGCGCCAGCGTGGACTTGCCGCACCCCGACTCCCCGGCGATCCCCAGCGTGCCGCCCGCCTCCAGCGACAGGTCCACTCCGCGCACGGCGGCCGCACCGTCCGCGTACGTCACCGTCAGGCCCCTGACGTCGAGCAGAGTCAACGCCCCACCCCCAGCCGCGGGTCGAGGACCGACTCCACGGCCCGCCCGCACACGGTGAACGCCAGCGCCACCACCGCGACGGCGACGCCCGGCGGCACCAGGTACCACCAGTGCCCGGCACTCACCGCACCCGCATCCCGGGCGTCCTGCAGCAGTCCGCCCCACGACACCACCGTCGGATCACCCAGCCCCAGGAAGGCCAGCGTCGCCTCCGCGAGGATCGCCGAGGAGATGATGAGCGTCGTCTGGGCCAGCACCAGCGGCATCACGTTCGGCAGCACGTGCCGGGTCATGACGTGACAGTGGCCGCCGCCGAGGGCCCGGGCGCGCTCGATGTACGGCCGGGTCTCCACGGCCAGGGTCTGCGCCCGCACCAGCCGGGCCGTCGTCGGCCAGGTCGTCACCCCGATCGCCACCACGGTCGTGAGCAGCGACCGCGACATCACCGTGGCCAGCGCGATCGCCAGCACCAGCGTCGGCATCACCAGGAACCAGTCGGTGATGCGCATCAGCACCGTCGCGTACCAGCCGCGGAAGTGCCCGGCCGTCACCCCGATCACCGTGCCGATCGCCACCGACAGCGCGGCGGCCAGCAGCCCCACCAGCAGCGACACCCGCGCGCCCCAGACCACCAGACCGAGCAGGTCACGCCCGAACCGGTCCGCACCGAGCGGCAGTTCGGCGCCGGGCCGCTCCAGGGGGCTGCCCGGCGCGTCCGTCACGTCGGCCACGCCGGAGCCGACCAGCAGCGGCGCCGACACGGCGAGCAGCGCGAACAGCGCGAGCACGGCCAGCGCGGCGACACCGGCCCGGTGCGTGCGGTACTGCCGCCAGAAACGCGCGGCCGAGGCCCGGCGCCGCCGCCACGCCGACGTGCGCGCCCGTACGGCCGCCGGCTCCGCGGCCGGCGTCTTCTGCGTCGTCATCGGCCCACCCGGGGATCGAACAGCGGATAGATCAGGTCGGCCAGCGTGTTCGTCACGATCACGGCGGCCGCGAACACGAGGAACAGCCCTTGCACCAGCGGCAGATCGGGCACGCTCAACGCCTGGTAGAACAGCCCGCCCAGACCCGGCCAGGAGAACACCGTCTCCACGAGGATCACCCCGGCGACCGTCCGCCCGAGGTGGATGAAGATCAGCGTCACGGTCGGCAGCAGCGCGTTCGGCACGGCGTGACGGCGCCGTACCAGGTCGTCGCGCAGGCCCTTGGCCCGCGCGGTGGTCAGATAGTCGCTGCCCATCTCGTCCAGCAGTGCCGACCGTGTCACCAGCAGCGTCTGCCCGTACTCGACCGCCACCAGCGTCACCACCGGCAGCACGAGGTGGTGCGCCACGTCCACGGCGTACGCGAAGCCCTCCTCGCCGCCCGACTCCATGCCTCCGGTCGGGAACAGCCCCGGAAGCGGCCCGATGCCCACCGACAGCGTGATGATCAGCAGCAGCCCCAGCCAGAACGACGGCAGCGAGTGCAGCGTCAGCGCGAGCCCGGTGTTGATCCGGTCGCCGAGCCGGCCGTGCCGCCAGGCGGACCGGGTGCCGAGGACGATGCCGAGCGCCGTGTAGAGGACGAAGGCGGTGCCGGTGAGCAGCAGCGTGTTCGGCAACGCCTCGGTGATCTTGTCGACCACGGGTGTCCGGAACTGGTACGAGGTGCCCAGATCACCGGTGAGCGCCTTGCCGCAGTAGTCGGTGAACTGCCGCCACAACGGCAGGTCGAGGCCGAACTCCTCACGGTAGGCGGCGAGTTGCGCGGCCGACACCTGCCGTCCCCCGGTCATGAACTTCACCGGGTCGCCGGGGATCAGCCGGAAGAGGAAGAAACCGGTGACGAGCACGGCGAGCAGGGACACGGCCGCGCCGGCCGCCTTGCCCGCCACGTACCGCGGATACGCGGCG
>NZ_VCNP01000018.1 GCF_006782915.1 Streptomyces calvus | reverse complement strand
GGGCCCGGGGCCCTGGGCGGACGGGGATGTCGCGTCAGCGGTCATGAGCACCCGTCCACCCGCCGGACCGCGGCCCCCGGCCGTGTCCGCCGACGCGCAGTCGTCGTGCGCGGCCCTGCAAGCGCCGTCCTGGTGCGCCGCTGACGTGCGGTTGTCGTCCGCGGCGCGTCATTCGCGGTCCTCGGCCGTGGCCCGCCGCCGCAGCGCCGCGAACACGGCCAGCCCCGCCAGCACGACGAATCCCGCGACGATCCCGACGACCACGCCCGTCGACGACGCGCCGCCGCCGGTGTCACCGGAGTCCGCCGGCACCGCCGACCACCAGCTCCAGTAGCCGTCCTGGCCGTAGATGTTGCCCGCCTTCGCCGGCATGGTGGTGATCGACGCGATGTGGTCCGTGCGGTACGCCTCGACGGCGTTCGGATACGCCATGACGTTCATGTACCCGAGGTCGTACAGCCGCGACTGCATCTGCTTGACGATGCCGGCCCGCTTCTGCGGGTCGTACTCGGCGAGCTGGCGCGCGTACAGCTCGTCGTACGTCCGGTCGCAGATGAAGTTGTCGGTCGCGCCGGTGTCCTTCGGGGTCGCGGGGAGCGCGGCGCAGGTGTGGATGGACAGCACGAAGTCGGGGTCCGGGTTGACCGACCAGCCGTCGAAGGCCAGGTCGTACTCGCCGGCGAGCCAGGGATCGGTCACGTTGTCCAGGCAGTTGAGGCGGACGCCGATGCCCAGGTCGCCCCACCACTCCTGGAGGTACTGCCCGATCGCCTTGTCGTTGGGGTCGGTGGCGTGGCAGAGCACCCGGTACTCGATCGGCCTGCCGTCCTTGCCGACGCGTTTGCCGTCGTCGTTCCTCTCGTACCCGGCCCGGTCGAGCAGCCGCGCCGCCTCCGCCGGGTCGTACGCCAGTTCCTGCTCGGGCGACGGCTCCCAGAAGTACGGTGCGAAACGCGGCGGGATGTATCCCGCGCCCTCCACGGCGTGACCCTGGAACACCTTGTCGATGACGGTCCTCCGGTCCACCGCCATGAACAGCGCGTGGCGCACCCGTTGGTCGAGCAGCGAGGGATGCCCGTCACCCACCGTCTCGCCGTTTTTCGCCCGCGCGCCGGGGTTGGTGGCCAGGGCGTAGAAACGGCGGCCCGGCGCGTCGTTGACGCGGATGTTCTCCTCGCCCTTCAGGGACGCCGCCTGGGCGGGCGTCAGGGACGGCGACCCGGCGACGAACGACACCTCGCCCTTGCGCAGCGCCGACACCGCGGCGTCCTGGTCCTTGTAGTAGCGGAAGACCAGTTCGTCGAACTTCGGGGCGCCGCGCCAGAAGTCCTTGTTGGCCCTCAGCCGCACATGGCTGTCGGCCTTGTAGTCGGTGAGGACGAAGGGCCCGTTGCCGACGACGGGGAAGTCCTGGTCGTTGTTGAACTCGGAGAAGTCGTCGACCTTCTCCCACACGTGCTTCGGCACGATCGGCACGTCCAGCGCCGTCATCGTCGCCTGCGGCTTCTTCAGCCTGATGACCAGCTCGGTCGGGCTCGGCGCGGTCACCTTCTCGAAGTTGGCGACGAAGCTGCCGTTGGCGGTGGCCGCACCCGGGTCGGTCATCATCGTGTTGAACGTCCAGGCCGCGTCCTCGGCGGTGGCCCGCTCACCGTCCGACCACGTCGAGTTCGAGCGGATGGTGTACGTCCAGGTCAGCTTGTCCGGCGAGGACTTCCACGCGGTGGCCAGACCCGGGACGACGCGGTTGTCCTCGGGGTCGTAGTTGGTGAGGTACTCGTAGGTGAGCCGGTGCAGACTCGTGCTGAGCAGCCGCACCGCCAGGAACGGGCTGAGCGAGTCGACGCTCTGCGCCACCGCGACGGTCAGCACCTTCCTGCCGTCGTCGGCCGCGTGGGCCTGCTGCGGCGCCGGGTTGAGCGGGGTGGTGAGACCGGCGCCGATGGTGAGCGCGACGGCACCGGCCGCCATGACGAGCCGGGTGCGGCCGAAGGAGCGATGGTGGCCGTCGTACTGATCGTTCGTTTCCATGGTCGCTGACCTCGCGTCGTCGCTCGCACGGGAAGGACGGGTTGATCAGATGAGTGATGAGTGTGTATCAGCGGCAACTGCGGCCGTCAACGGCGCACGCACCCCTTGTGGCCTGCGGAAACAAGGAATTGACGCGGACTTTTCGGCCATTGGTCGAGACCGGTGACGCGCTGCTGGCCAGAAGCCGGCGGCGGATGCCGCGTGCGCGCACACGAAAGCGGCCCCTCGACGAGGGACCGCTCACGGTGGTGGGGAGGGCGACGCGCGGGACGTCGGCCCTCATGAACTCCTCGGAGTCCTCACTGCTGGCCGGGCTGGCCCGGATGCCCCGGGTGCCCGGGATGTCCGGGCTGCGGCTGGCCGGGGTGGCCCTGCTGCGGAGGATAGGGCTGCTGGCCCGGGATCTGCGGGTACGCCTGACCGGGCTGGGCCGGGGGCTGCCCCGGCGGGGCGTAGGGCTGCCCGGGCTGCGGCTGCTGGGGGTTCGCGCCGGGCCGGCCGGGAACGGGCTGGCCCGGGACGTGCTGCCCGGGGAGCGGCTGGCCCGGCATCGGTGGGGCGGCGACCGGCGGCGGGTTGCCGTCCGAGGTCCACAGACCGTGCGACTGCTGGTGCCGGACGAAGTCCTCGGCGACCAGCGCGGCGAGGTTGAAGTACGCCTCGCGCACCTTCGGCCGCATCATGTCGAGGTCGACCTCCGCACCGGCGGCCAGATGCTCGTCGAACGGCACGACGAGCACGCCCCGGCAACGGGTCTCGAAGTGCGCCACGATGTCCTCGACCTTGATCATCTTGCCGGTCTCGCGCACACCGGAGATGACGGTGAGGGACCGCGAGACGAGATCCGCGTACCCGTGCGCCGAGAGCCAGTCCAGCGTCGTACTGGCGCTGCTCGCGCCGTCCACGGACGGCGTGGAGATGATGATCAACTGGTCGGCGAGGTCCAGCACCCCGCGCATCGCGCTGTAGAGCAGACCCGTGCCGGAGTCGGTCAGGATGATCGGGTACTGCTTGCCGAGCACGTCGATCGCGCGCCGGTAGTCCTCGTCGTTGAACGTCGTGGACACCGCCGGGTCGACGTCGTTGGCGATGATCTCCAGACCCGACGGCGCCTGCGAGGTGAACCGCCGGATGTCCATGTACGAGTTGAGGTACGGGATCGCCTGGACGAGGTCGCGGATGGTGGCCCCGGTCTCGCGCCGCACCCGGCGGCCGAGCGTACCGGCGTCGGGGTTGGCGTCGATCGCGAGGATCTTGTCCTGCCGCTCGGTGGCGAGCGTGGAGCCGAGCGCGGTCGTCGTGGTCGTCTTGCCGACACCGCCCTTGAGACTGATGACGGCGATGCGGTAGCAGGACAGCACCGGAGTACGGATCAGCTCCAGCTTCCGCTGCCGCTCGGCCTCCTCCTTCTTCCCGCCCAGCTTGAACCGCGACCCGCCGGCCGCCGGGCGGCTGCTCTTCGCCTTCTGCTTCTTGCTGTTGAGCAGCCGGTCCGACGACAGCTCCACCGCCGCCGTGTAACCGAGGGGCGCGGCACCCGGGTTGGTCGGCTGCCGCTGATCGTGCTGCATGGCCTGCGGCCAGGCGGCGCCGGTACGCGGATCGACGGGCTGCTGCGGCGGCACCTGCCCGGCGTGCGGAGGCTGGGCGGCGTGCGGCGGCTGCCCGGCCTGCGGAGGCTGGGTGGCGTGCGGCGGCTGTCCGTGCTGGGGCTGTGGCGGGATGCCCGGCTGCTGCGGGGGCACGCCGGGCTGCTGCGGGGGGAAGCCGTAGCCGCCGGGCTGGGCCGGGGGAGTCGGTGTGGCGGAGGCGGGCCCGGCGGGCGGGAAGCCGTACCCGGCCGGAGGGGCGGGCGGCTGAGGGGCCGCGGCACCCGGGGCGCCCGGCGGCGGGAAGCCGTATCCGGCCTGCGGGCCGGGGACGGGCGGAGTCTCGGGCTGCGGCGCGGGCGGCTGCTGGGCCGCGGCACCGGCCGCACCCTGCGCTCCGGCCGGCGGGAAGCCGTAACCCGCCGGCGGCGCCGGAGGCTGAGGTGCGACGGCACCCGGGGCGCCCGGCGGCGGGAAGCCGTACCCGGCCGGAGGGGCGGGCGGCTGGGGCGCGGGCTGCGCCTGGGGATCCGGTGTCGCGGGGGCGGGCCCGGCGGGCGGGAAGCCGTAGCCGGCCTGCGGAGCGGACGGCTGTTGGGGCGCGGCACCCGGGGCGCCCGGCGGCGGGAAGCCGTAGCCGGCCTGCGGGCCGGGCGCGGGCGAGGTCTCGGACTGCGGCGCGGGCGGCTGCTGGGCCGCCGGGGCAGGTCCGGCGGGCGGGAAACCGTATCCGGCCTGCGGCTGGGCCGGGGCGGGAGGCGGGTTCCACGCGGCGGGCGCGGGCTGCGGCGCCTGCGGCTGGAACGGCGGCTGCGGGGCGGCCGCGGCCGGCTGCTCCTGCGGCTGCCCGGGCACCGGCGGAGCCTGCGGCGGCTGTACGGGCCACTGGCCGACGGGCGCCGGGGCAGCGGGGTACGCCGGCGGAGCCGGGGGCACCTGCGGCGCCGGGGGAGTCCAGGCGGGCGGGACGGCGTCCTGGGGCCCACTGCCGGCGTCGGCGTCCGTGCCGGCGGATGCCGCGCCGGTGGGCACGGCGTCGGCCACCGGCTCGGCGTCCTCGGGCTCGACGGCCGACGGCGCGTCCTCGGCCGGCACTGCATCCTCGGGCTCGGCCGCCCGCTCCTCGGCACCCGCCGAATCGTCCACGCCGTCGCCGGTCACACCGGCAACCGGCGCCCCGGCACCACCGACACCCGAACCACCGACACCCGCGTTACCGACGCCCCCGACGCCCCCCGTGTCCTCGGCGTCCCCGACTCCCTCGAGGTCCTTCGCGCCCTCGGCGTCGTCGACGTCGTCGGTGTTCCCGGTGAATTCGGTGTCTTCGGTGTCTTCGACACCCTCGGCCTCTTCGGCTTCGCCGAACTCCCGGCCCCGGACGGCCCCGGTGTCCCGGAGTTCCGTGCCGGAAGCGACCGCGTCACCGCCGGTCTCCCCGGCCTCCGCCCCGACCTCGCCCTCGTCCTCGGCACCGGCCGTCTCCTGCACGTCACCGAAGTCCTCCGGCCCGTCCGCGACGTTGTCACGGTCGTCGGTGGCGTCCTCGGCGTCGGCCGTCTCCGGCCGGGGCGCCGCCGGGACAGCCGCCGAGGCATCGGCTTCGGCGTCGCGCTCGGCGATCTCCCGCTTCAGCGCGGCGGCGGAGAACCGCATCGTGGCGCCGCTCTCCACGTCGCCCATGCCGGCCCGCTCCTCGCGAGGCCGCTCTTCCGCCTGCTCACCCGCGGGGGCGGCCGCCGGCGCGGACCACGACGACTGGAAACCACCCACCGGGATGTTCGGCACGGCCGCCGGAGAGGCCGAGGCCGAACCGGTGTCCGTGCGCTTCTCCTCCCCTTCCGGTTCCGGCCGCTGCGGCTCGAACCCGCTCCCCACGGGAAGCCGGGGCACGGCCACCGGCCCGCCGGACGGCGGCGCGGGCGGCGAAGGCGGCGCGGGCGGACTGAACGGAGCACCCGGCGCCGGCGGCGCGGGCGGCGTGTACGGAGCCCCCGACGCGGGCGGCGCGGGCGGAGTGAAAGGAGCACCCGGTGCAGGGGAGGGCGCGGGCGGAGTGAAAGGCGCCCCCGGAGCCGGCGAGGGAATGGCCGACGGCCCGGCCGCCCCCACGGCGTGCGGCGGCGGAGTCAGCCCGGGCAGCGGCGGCACGGGCCCGCCGGGCGACGGAACCGAGGACGGCGAGGACGGCGAGGAGGAAGCGGACCCGGTGGACGACGCAGCAGCGGAACCGGACGCACCGGCGGAGGAACCGGACGCACCGGACGCACCGGAGGAAGAGGACGACGCCCCCGACTCCGAACTCCCTGAAGCGTTCTGCGTGTACCAGGCCGGCGGGGCGTAGTCGATGGTGAACTCGCCCGTCGTCTCGATGGCGGACTCCGCGTCGGGCTGGTCATCGCCGGGTGTCGCCCAGCCCCCGCGCGTCCCGTCCCGGTCGCTGCTCACAGTTCCTCCTGGTGTGGTCGTGCACCCTCATGCCGTGCCGGGGCGACCGTGTCTGTCGTCCGACGTGCTTCGCAGTCCCGAAGCCGTTCGAGGTCGTACGGGTCCTCCGGTGCCACCGGTTTCCCCCGTTCTCCCCCGGGACGCCGCCGCCCGGGTCACGGGTTCCGACGTCACGCCCACTCCCAGCCTAATCACCACACGCCCCACATCGGCAGGCCCGTCCGCCCAACGCCCTCCCACGCGAACCTCCCCAACGGAACACAACCGACGCAGATCCGCCCGGAATTGACACACAAACCGGGCAGGAACGTGGTTATGTGGACACGGGGTGAACATCGGGCGGGCAGCACGGGCCGGCCCGTACACGCCTGCGGCCGACGGCCCGCTCAGTCCATCCGCCGCGGCGTACCCAGCAGCCCGGTCTCCGCGTCCGTGGGCACGGTCGTCACGTACTGCCGGTCCCCGTCGGCGCACCAGAGGGTCACTCCGTCGGCGAGCGTGGGCAGGGACTCCACCTCCGTCCGTGACAGTCCCATGGTGCGTCCCAGCTCCGCGGCCTCGTCGGGAGAGACCCGCTGGATGCCCGCCAGCCGCGCCCGTCGAAGGAGCCCGGGAGCGACCGGACTCAGGTACGGCAGCAGCGTCAGCACCGACTGCCAGGGACCCGACACGACCCGTCCCCGGGGCGGCCGCATGCCGCAGTCCCGCACCACCAGCACCGGTGTACCGGCCGAAGCGCCCTGTGGCGGCACCCGCCCCACGTCGTGCACCGCCAGACCGTTCTGCCCGCCCCCCATGGCGTGCACCATCTGCAACCAGGCCTGCGGGCGCCCCGTTTCCACCGCGACGCGCGCACCCGTCGCAGCCGCCCGCAGCGCGAGCACCTGCGCCGTCCACAGCCCGCCGATCAGCACGATGTCGTACGGTGTGGGCCGGTTGACCCCGAGCACCGCGGGCCGGCCCTCGCCGTCCACACCCGCGATGACCCCGTCGTCACCGATCGGCAGCGCGAGTTCGTCCACCTGGTCCGCAGACAGCACGTGCCGCCCGTGCCGGGGCCCGAGCAGTCCGAAACCGCCGCGCAGCCGGCCGGCCGGGACCCGCCGGTCCGCGGACGGCCCTCCTCCGTCGGCAGGACCCTGCGCCGACGGGCCACCGGCCGGACCTGTCGTGGACGTCGTCACCGCGCACCTCCCAGGGGCAGCGTGGCCAGCATGGCGGGAAGCTGCTCCTTGTCCAGGCGCGCCAGGCCCGCGCCGGCCTGCCGCGCGCCGTCCTCCAACGCCCGCCGTGCCGCCACCAGTTCCTCGTCGCTGCGACCGGTCACCCGCAGATGCCCGCGCAGCGACACCTCCCGGCCCTCGCCGGGGGCGAGCGTGAGACTGAAGGTGGTGGCGAGCGCGGGAACCGCGGTGACCCGCGCGACGAACTGGGGCAGTGACGGCCCGCGGCCCCCGCCCGCCGAGGGCCAGCGGCGAATCCAGTACGTCGTGTGCCTGCGGTTGTCGCAGCGCCAGCTGCGGCCGGACTCCTCGGTCCGTCGCTCGCGCGTCCCGGTCCGCCCGGCCTCCGCCGTCACCAGCGGATTCGCACCCGCCGACGTGGCCAGAGCCGCGATCAGCTCCTCCTCGTCCAGGACATGCGCACGGAAACCGGCACCGGTCAGCCGGCTGGCGAGGTGGTGAGCGGCGCGCGCCACGCACTTGTGCGCCCCGACCAGCCCGCCGCCCCGAGCCGCCACGGCCTCCGGACACAGCTCCGGGTCCAGTTTCAGCGCGATCCAGGTGATGCGCACGGCCGGGGCCTCCACCTGCTCCTGCAGCGGCGCGTAGTTGGCCACCGCCACGGACTGCCGCGGCAGATGCAGGGCCGGAGCCGGCTGCGTGTGCAGCACGATCTGCGCCGACTCCAGCCGTATCCCGTCCACCTCCAGCGCGTCCCGCACCAGACCCAGCGGCAGCGGCTGCCGGCTCCGCTCCGCACGGAGCGCGGTCGCGTCGGCCTCCACGTGCACGACCGCGGTGACGAAGGTGCCGTCCCCGACGATCCCCACGGGCCGGCGGTCACGCGTCCCGTGGGAGTACGTCCGCAGCGCCGGATCGCACTCGAGCACCGGCACCAGACCCGGCTCGGTGTCCGGCGGCACCTCCAGAGCCGCGGCCCGCTTCTGTCGCGCCCGCAACGCCCGTGCGGTGGCGAGCCATTCGGGCAGCGCGCGCCCTCGACGGCGGACCAGGGCCAGCGCCACGAGCACGACGGCGACGACCCCGCCCGGCACCAGGCCGACCGGACCGGCCGCCCAGCCCACCAGCACGGCCGCGACGGCGATCTCCAACAGCACCAGTCGTTGCAACCGGAACGAACCACCGTGTCCCGGACGTACTCCGACCTGGAGCGACCCCGCCACGGGCCGTCCGCCCGCCGGGCCGCGTACAGCCCCTTCCGGCCCGCCCGGCGGCAACCCGCCGGCCCTCGCCGGGCCCCGCGCCCGCGTCCCCGTACCCCTCACGCCATCCCCCGCTCCGGTCACAACTTCCCGAGCAACAACGCCACTACGGCTCGGGAAGAGCCCGCGTACCCTACCTGCATCACGCACGCCGGCGATCACCAGGCATAGTAGGGGGCCGGTCCGACAACGGGCGGCCGGGGACAGGGGACCCGGGGCGGTATCGGGGGAGACGCAGTCACTCATGGCATCACGGCGGGACGAACTCAACGCCTACACGTTCGCGAAGCGGCGCATGCTCGCCGCTTTCCTGCAGCCCTCGCCGTCGGGATCCGAGGAGGGCGCCCCCAGACCGCTGCGGGCCGTCGTGCCGAGCCTGGTGGCGGGAGCGCTGGTGCTGGGCGTCTTCGGCGCCTGGGGCATGTTCAAACCCACCGCGCCGCCCGGCTGGGACGAGCCGGGTGCACGGGTGATCGTCGGCAAGCAGTCGACGACCCGCTACGTCGTCCTCAGGACGGACGGCGTCACGCGTCTGCACCCGGTGCTCAACCTCGCCTCCGCCCGCCTGCTGATGAAGGACGCGAGTTACCAGGTCGTCCAGGTCAGCGACAAGATCCTCGACTCGGGCAAGCTGCAGCGCGGACCGATCCTCGGCATCCCCTACGCACCCGACCGCCTGCCCTCCGCCGACGAGGCCGGCAAGGCCAAGCGCTGGGCCGTGTGCGCGCAGCCCGGCGGCAAGGACGGCAACGGCACCGTGCAGGAGGCGGCGTTCGTCCTCGCCGGCGCCGACGAGAAGAAGACCGACGGATCCGGCCGGCTCTCCGCCGGCGAGGCCCTGTACGTGACGACCCGCACCGGTGAGCGCCATCTCGTCGACGCAGGCGGCACCGCGTACGCCGTCACCGGAGCCGAGTCCGACCCGCTGACCGTCGCCCTCGTCGGCTCCCGCAAACCCCAGCTCGTCACGGAGGAATGGCTCGCCACCCTCCACGAGGGCGCCCCCATCCGCTTCCCGCGCCTGCCCGCCGGAGTCGGCGACCCGGCGGGCGTGCCGGGACAACTCTCCGCGGACGAGAACAGGGTCGGCATGGTCCTCAGGACGGAGACCGGCGAAGGGACCCAGTACTACGTCGTCCTGCCCGGGAAGGTGCAGCCGGTCACCGAGTTCACCGCCTGGCTCCTGATCTCCTCGCCGCAGACCGCCGTACTGAACATGAACGGCAAGGCCCGCACCGTGGGCCTGCAGGACTTCACCGCCGACAGCGAACCCTTCGGCGGCCGGCCCACCGACTGGCCCGACCGGCGGGTCCGCCAGGTCAACTCCCCCGACGGCGGGCGCGACACCGTGTGCAGCGTGCTGCGCGACGTCGGCGAGGACAACTCCACGGTCCTCAGCACCTGGGCCGGAAACGACTACCCGGTGCACACCACGGCCGACGGCACCAGCACCTACGTCACCCCGGGAACGGGCCAGCTCTACACCCAGATCCAGGGCACGGCGTCCGGGGCCGGGTCACTCTTCCTCGTGACGGACACGGGACTGCGGTACGCCGTCCAGGCGAACGGCGACAGCGACAGCGAGACCTCCGACATCGGCGCCGACGGCAGCGACGAACGGCGGGACGGCAGCCCCGAACCCAGCGAGGCCCAGGCCAAGCTCGGCTACCAGAACGTCCGGCCGACGAGGATCCCGCTGGCCTGGTCGGAGTTCCTGGCGAGAGGGCCGCGCCTGGACACCAACAGCGCCCGGCAGCCCCAGGGTTCGTGACCCGGCGGGCCGGATCCGCACAGGCCCCGCCCGCCCGCACGGACCATCGACGACGGACACGAAGGGGAAGACCGCACCGGTGTCGCCGACCAAGGCCGCTCTGCCGGCCGCCGTACTCGCCGTACTCCTGACCGCGCCGGGCGCCCGGCCGTCCGCGCCCGCCCACGACGCACCGGAACGTCCCGCGGAGCGGGTCCGGCTCGACGGCAGCGGCGGCTGCACCTATCCCAGTGAGAAGCAGTTCAAGGCCCGCCCCTGGTCACTGCAGCGCGTCCTGCTCGACGAGCTCTGGCAGGGCACCGACAAGGGCAGGGGCGTGCGCGTGGCGGTCATCGACACGGGCGTCGACGACGTCAACCCCCAGCTCGCCGGGGCCGTCGACAAGGCCGCCGGACTGGACCTGCTCACCGAGGGATCGGGCGGCGACCCCACCAACGACGAGGTGGGCCACGGCACCAAGGTCGCCGGCATCATCGCGGCCCGGCCCCGCGAAGGGACCGGGTTCGTCGGCCTGGCCCCGAACGCCACCGTCATCCCCATCCGCCAGAACGACGCCGACAGCAGCGGCGACTCCGACAGCATGGCCCGCGCCATCGACCACGCCGTCGCCCGGGGCGCCGACGTCATCAACATCTCCCAGGACACCACCAAGCCCCTGTCCGCCAACTCCGCGCTGGCCGAGTCGGTCCGCGAGGCCATCGCGCGGAAAGTCGTCGTGGTCGCCTCCGCGGGCAACGACGGGCTCGACGGCAAGGCCCGCGACACCTACCCGGCGGCCTTCGACGGCGTACTGGCCGTGGCCTCCTCCGACCGGAACAACGAACGCGCCGCCTTCTCCCAGGCCGGGGACTTCGTCGGCGTGGCCGCGCCCGGCGTCGACATCGTCTCCACGGTCCCCGGCGGCGGCCAGTGCACGGACAGCGGCACCAGCTTCTCCGCCCCGTTCGTCGCCGGGGTGGCGGCCCTGCTCAAGGAGAAGCACCCCGACTGGACCACGGCCCAGATCGTCACGCAGATCGAGCAGACGGCGGAACGCTCCGTCAACGGCCACGACGACTTCGTCGGCTGGGGCGTCGTCGACCCGGTCCGCGCCGTCCAGGAGTCCGACCTCGCCGAACCCCCCTCGTCCCCGGTTCCCGACCCGGGCGTGACCCGGGCGCAGGCCCCCGACGTGGCGCCCTTCTCGCTGGCGGAGACCCCGGCGGAACGCGACGAGCGCCTCGCCACCTACGCGCTGGGGATCACCGCGGTCCTGATCACCGTCATCGGCGGTACGGCCGTCGCGCTGCGCGACCTGCGGCGCCGCCGGAACGACGGGGGAGCAGGCCGAGGAGCGTAACGCCCCCTGCCGGCCCGCGCCGGTGTCACTCGGAGCCCGCGCCCCCCGGCGACGGCTCCAGGTCGAACTCCCCGTCCCGCGCCCCCAGGACGAAGGCACGCCATTCGGCCTCCGTGTAGCGCAGCACCGTTCCCGGATCGAGCGACGACCGCATGGCCACGGCACCGCCCGGCAGATAGGCGATCTCCACCCGCTCCTCGTGCGTCTCGGTACCCGGAGCGCACTGCCACTCGACGCCGGAGATGTCCAGGGCGTACAGCTCGTCCCGCTCGCGCTCCTTGCGAGCCTTCAGCTCCTCGCGCGTCTCGGATTCCTGGTCCGGCAGATCAGCCATGGCGGAACGTTGTCCTTTCGTCACGTACGAACGATCCACGGTCACAGTACTGGGCGCCCCCACGCGGAGCGCCGTCCCTGACCGGATCACACGGTTCCGGCGGACACTATCCGCCGCGAACTGGCCTGTCTTCGCTTTGCAGTTGGAACCCCCAGGTCAAGTGACTAAAGTGGCTCCGGGTACCACGAGTGTGGTACGGCACGGGGGCGGCGCGACGCTGCGGCCACGCGTCGCGCGGGGCGCAGCGGATCTTGCCCGCCAGGACAGCCTGGATATCCGTCCACGGCGGCCCGTCACGGTGGTGACCAGCCACCGGTGCATCACGAGGAGGGGCAAGAGACCATGAGCGTCAATTACAGCGACTCGGACCTGACGGACCTCGCTGACAAGATCCGTGACTTCCACACGGACGTGAGCAGCAGGGTGACATCCCTCAACAGCGTCGTCGACATGATCCAGGCGGGCTGGCAGGGCGCCGCGGGCAAGGAGTTCGACACCGTCCAGCGCGGCGTCAACCAGCACCTGAAGAAGCTCCAGGACGACCTCGTGGACCTCGAGGAGGTCATGCGGATGAGCGTCAAGGGCTTCACCTCCCACGAGCAGGAGCGCGTCACGGAGATCCGGCGGGTGGACAACTCCTACCAGGTCACCAGCCGCATCACCGACCTCGCCTGACCCGCACCAGCGTCGCCCGCCACCAGGAGAAGAACACCGTGAGCGTCAACTACGACCGCACCGCAGTCAACTACGACACCGTCACCCAGGCCGCCCAGGACGTCCGCAAGACCGCCAAGGAACTGGCCGAACAGCTCGAGATCCTCATGCGCAAGGTCAAGGCCGTCGCCGAGACCTGGGAGGGCGAGGCGAAGACCGCCTACGCCGAGATCCAGCGCAGCAGCAGCTCCGAGATGGACCAGATGTGCCAGAAGCTGGCCCGCATCGCCCAGCTCCTGGACGAGTCGGTCATCGGCTACCAGGACACCGACCACGGCAACGCGGCACGCTTCCGCATGCTGATGGGCTGACACCCACCGCCGGCAGCTGCAGCGCTCCGGCGAAGGAGGCGGCCCGCACCGGGCCGCCTCCCTCCACGTGCACGCGCCAACCACCGCCGCACCCAGCCTCGTTGCGCATCGCGAAGGACGTGTGTGATCTTTGGGCACATGCGTGCGAACGGGGGGAGCGCCGCCATGACAGCGACCAGCGGTGCCGACACGGTGCCGTCGGAGGACCCACGGCAGCCGGACGACACGGCCGGCCTGGCAGAGGCCGTACGGCGGGCGAAGACCGGTGAGGCGTCACCCCAGGACGTCTTCGACACGTTCCTGCGTGCCCGCGTCTACTGCGAACGTCCCGAGGAGCCCGGCTTCCTGACGGTCGCCGCCTCGGCTCTCCCCGCCGCCGACACATCGAGCGGCTCCCGCATCCTCGACCTGGCGACCGGCCCCGACACGCCCGCCGACGTCACGCCGCCCGCCCGCCTGGTTCCGGTGTTCACCTCGCTGGAACAGTTCCAGCAGTTCACGGGCGGCGGAGCCTGGTTCTCGACGACGGGCGCCGACGTCCTCGACCTGATGCCACCGGGGCTCGACGTATGGCTGGACCCGGCCGCCGAGCACGCGGTACGACTCTCGTCGGCCGCCACGAGGACCGAGCCCGTCCTGCACATCTCGTACCGTCCGCGAGGGAGCGGGGCATGAGCGACGGGCAGAGCTGGCTCATCCCACGCGGTGCGGACGGCGGAGAGTTCAAGTGGGAGGTCAAGTTCCTCCAGTCGATCGCGCGGCCCCTCGAGGAATCCACGGACGCGGCCCGCAAGATCGCCAAAGAAAGAGCGCAAGCCGGGTTCGACCTCGCCTCCCTGGCCGGTGAGGACAAGACCGGGGCGAGCGAAGTGACCGGCGCCGTCAACGACTTTCTCGACAAGTGGTGCCACGGCCTGGGCTGCATCGCCGACGACGCCGACGTGATCGTCTCGGCGCTGAGCGCCACCATCAACGACTTCCTGGTCGCCGAGACCAAGGCCCGGTACAAGGTCATGATGCTCGAGCGGCAGGAACAGTACGAGAAGGACCACCCCGTCTCCACCTTCCTGGAGAAGCACGGCATCACCGAGGAACGCACCGAATTCCGTGGGCGCCTGGAGCCCGTCGACCGCGACGGCCAGGACCAGAAGTAGCGGCAGGAGCAGGGACACCAGGCATGACCGACAAGCGGTTCACCTTCCGCCGCATATGGATCGGCCCGGAAGACACCGTCCAGGACTGGATCCCGGGCAAGCCCTCCGAACTCGACCAGCTGGCCAAGAAACTCGCCGCCGCCGCGGCGAACTTCGGCGAGGGCGCGGAACAACTGCGCAAGCTCAACACCGACCCCTGGCAGGGCGAGGCCGCGGAGGAGTTCCGCAAGACGGTCAAGAAGCTGCCCAAGGAACTCGACGGGGCGATGGACGCCTTCGTCGAAGCCGGCGTCGCGGTACTGGCGTACCGGAACGTCCTCGCCGACGCCCAGCGGCTCACCCAGCAGATCCTCGACCACGACGCCCCCGTGGCCCGCGACCTCTCCCGCCAGTACGCCAAGGCCGTGGACGACTACAACGCCGCGGTCAAGGCCGGCGGGACGACACTGCCCACCCGGCCACCCGAGGCCGACCCGGGCAGGACCGCGATGGCCGAACTGATCGGCGTGATCAACGGCGCGCAGGCGGAGGTCGCGGACGCCGCGAGCGCCGCCAAGCGGACGCTGCACAAGGCCGCCGAGAAAGCACCGAAACGGCCGAGCGGCTGGCAGCGGGTCACCGACGGAGCGAAGGAGGGCTGGAACGACCTCGTCGAATTCGGCCTGGCGGTCAACCCCGGCCGGCTGCTGACGGAACCGAAGGCCTACCTCCACGACGGAGCGATGGTCCTCGACGGCGGCATCGGCGCCGTCAGGGACCCGGTCGGCTTCTCCAAGGACGTCTACCAGGGTGTCTCCCACACCTGGGACCAGTTCGAGAAGGACCCGCTGCGCATGCTCGGCTACATGGCGCCGAGCCTGGCCGGGGGCGCAGGGCTGCGCGGGGCGAGCGGCCTGGCGCGCCGCCTCGACGGTACCAACGGCGTGGGCAAGCCCACCGGCCTGGGCACCGCCGGATCCCACCTCGACGACAGCGAGCCCGGCGCCCACAGCGACAACACCCCGCCCGCGCACCACGACCCCACCGACCCCGTCAACCTGGCCACCGGCAAGATGTACCTGCCGCAGACGGACGTGGCCCTGCCCGGCGCGCTGCCCCTGGTCTTCACCCGGCGCGCCGAATCCGGCTACCGTGCCGGCCGCTGGTTCGGACCGTCCTGGTCGTCCACCGTGGACCAGCGTCTGGAGATCGAACCCGAACGCATCGTCCTCGTCGACGAGGACGGACTGCTCCTCGCCTACCCGCACCCGGAACCCGGCGAGCCCTCCCTCCCGGCAGAGGGCCCCCGCCGCCCCCTGCACACCACCCAGGACGGCTACACGGTCACCGACCCCTTCACGGGCACGGTCCGCCACTTCACCACCCGCGCGGCCGACCACGCCCTGCTGGAGAGCATCGAGGACCGCAACGGCAACCGCATCACCGTCGACTACGACCCCGCCGGCGCCCCCACGGCGATCACCCACAGCTCCGGCCACCACATACGCATCACCACCCGGGACCACCGGATCACCGCCCTGCACCTGACCGGCGCGGCCCCTGACGGAACCGACCAGGAACTGATCCGCTACGGCTACTCGCCGGAGGGCGACCTCACCGACGTCACCAACTCCTCCGGACGCCCCCTGCGCTTCACCTACGACCCGGCCGGCCGCATCACCTCCTGGACCGACACCAACGACCGCGGCTACACGTACGAGTACGACGACCGCGACCGCTGCATCGCCGAAGGCGGCACCGAAGGCCACATGAGCCTGCGCCTCCACTACGGCGAACGCGACCCGGAAACCGGACTGCGCACCACCACGGCCACCACCGCGGCCGGGCACGTCCGCCGCTACCTCGTCAACGAGCGGTGCCAGGTCGTCGCCGAGACCGACCCGCTCGGCGCGGTCACCCACTTCGAACGGGACCGCTGCAACCGCCTGCTCTCCCGCACCGACCCCCTGGGCCACACCACGCGCTTCACCTACGACGAGGCGGGCAACCTCACCTCGGTGATCCGCCCGGACGGCCGCGCGTCACGGGCGGAGTACAACGCCCTCCACCTCCCCGTGACCATCCGGAACACGGACGGCACGACCACCCACCAGACCTACGACGACCGGGGCAACAGAACCACCCTCACCACACCCACGGGCCACACCACCCGCTTCACCCACGACCAGCGCGGTCACCTGACAGCCGTCACCGACCCCCTCGGCCACACCACGACCGTCGCCTGCGACGACGCCGGACTCCCCGTCCGCATCACCGACCCGCTCGGCGCGACGACATGGTACGAACGCGACCCGTTCGGCCGGCCCGTCACGATCACCGACCCCACCGGTGCCGTGACCCGCCTCGAATGGACGGTGGAAGGCCACCTGGCCCGCCGCACCGCCGCCGACGGCACCACCGAGTCGTGGACCTACGACGGCGAGGGCAACTGCACCACCCACACCGACCGACTCGGCGGCACGACCCGCTTCGAGTACACCCACTTCGACCTCCTGACGGCCCGCACGGAACCGGACGGGGTGCGCTACGAGTTCGAGCACGACACCGAACTCAACCTGACGAAGGTCATCAACCCGCAGGGCCTCACGTGGAGCTACACCTACGACCCGGCCGGCCGCCTGACCGCGGAAACCGACTTCGACGACCGCACCCTCACCTACACGTACGACGCGGCGGGCCGCCTCACCTCCCGCGGCAACGCACTCGCACAGACCCAGTCGTACGAACGCAACGCCCTCGGCCAGGTGACCCGAAAGCACACCGCCGACGGCACCACGACGTACACCTACGACGTCACCGACCAACTGGCGGCGGCCACCGGTCCGGACGGCACGACCCTGACGATCCAGCGGGACGCCCACGGCCGCACCCGCTCCGAGACGGTCGACGACCGCACCCTGACCTACGCGTACGACGACCTCGGCCGCCGCACCGGCCGCACCACCCCCACCGGCGCCACCACGACGTGGACCTACGACCCGGCGGGCCGGCGCACCGGCATGACGGCCTCGGGCCGCGCGATCGACTTCACCTACGACCCGGCAGGCCGAGAGCTGACCCGCCGCATAGGCGAAACGGTCACCCTGGAGCACACCTTCGACCCCCTGGGCCGCCTGACAGCCCAGTCGGTGACCGGCACCGACGGCCGCTCCCTCCAACACCGCGCCTACACCTACCGCGCGGACGGAAACCTGATCCGCATCGACGACCAACTCTCCGGCGCCCGCCACTTCGACCTGGACCAGGCGGGCCGCGTGACGGCGGTGCACGCCGCCAACTGGACCGAACGCTACGCCTACGACGAGGCAGGCAACCAGACACAGGCTTCCTGGCCGACATCCCACCCCGGTCAGGAAGCCACCGGCGACCGCGCCTACACCGGCACCCGCATCACCCGCGCCGGACGCGTCCGCTACGAACACGACGCCCTGGGCCGCATCGTCCTGCGCCAGAAGACCCGCCTCTCCCGCAAGCCGGAGACCTGGCACTACGAGTGGGACACGGAAGACCGCCTCACCTCGGTGACCACCCCCGACGGCACCCGCTGGCGCTACACCTACGACCCACTGGGCCGGCGCACGGCCAAACTCCGCCTGGCGGAAGACGGCGAGACGATCACCGAGGCGGTGCTGTTCACCTGGGACGGCACCACCCTCTGCGAACAGACGACGACCTCCCCGTCCCTGCCCCACCCGGTCACCCTGACCTGGGACCACCGGGGCCTGCACCCCATAGCCCAGACAGAACGCCTCATAGCCGCCGACGCCCCCCAGCAGGAGATCGACTCCCGCTTCTTCGCCATCGTCACGGACCTGGTCGGCACCCCCACCGAACTCATCGACGACCAGGGCAACACCGCCTGGCGCACCCGCAGCACCCTGTGGGGAACAACAACCTGGCCGGCCGACAGCACGACCTACACCCCTCTCCGCTTCCCCGGCCAGTACTACGACCCCGAAACAGGCCTCCACTACAACTACTTCCGCCACTACGACCCGGAAACGGCGCGGTACCTGACGCCGGACCCGCTTGGTTTGCAGCCGGCTCCAAACCCGACGACGTACGTTTACAATCCTCTGACGTGGAGCGACCCTCTGGGGCTGGCTCCAGTGCGAGGCTGCCGTGAGCTAGGGCTGAATCCGGCTGCTCAGCGCGCTATCGAGAAATTTGAGAACATAAAGGCCGACCCTCTCGGCGATGTCAACTCGCAGCCCAATCACAATCACTATGACGCGGCCAGAAGAGAGGCGAACGGCGAAGTCGTAGCTCGCAAGGCAGACGGGACTCCGTTCGATCACATCGCCGAACTAAAGCAAGCAAGAAGTGCGCTGGACAAGGTGCGCAGAGTTCTGGAGCGAGAGCTTGACAACCTCGCTGAAGGTGTAACGGAGAGAGGCCTGGAAGTGCTCATCACAAAGCGTAAGGAGGTAATCGACGAACTGGATCGGCTCCATGGCTTCCTACATTCAATAGGACATCGTAAGTGATGATAGTTGCGGAGGGTTCGTGCTGGCTGAGTCGGTGGACAAGGAAAAATCGCTCGAGGAGCTCGAGGGTGTCACTTGGCCGGATCCGCCAAGTGACAGCACCATGCTGGTGCGCAGCGTTCATGAGTTGAGGAAGAAACCAGTCAAAGACCTGACGGTCGACAACCTACGTCGTCTCGTAGGGCAGGACGTGGGTCTGCGCTGGCTCCTACCCGTAGCTCTGGACTTCCTACGCGAAACGGCAAAGGAGGAAGGGGAGACCGGCTGGTACGACGACGACCTGCTCTCGGCCGTCCTCACTAGGAAAGAATCGACGTGGAGATCCTTTCCGAAACTCGCCCGTCACCTTGACGGAACAGTAAGGCTGCTCAGCGATCTATCGCCGTACCTTCAACGCGACGTCCGACATTTCAGGGATGCACTGGCGGATATCTTGTAGTGGCCAGTTACATCATTCCGCCCGCCTCAAGATGCTCAGGCTTCTTGCCTCGGTCAAGGTGTCGATCAATGCGCCAACGACAGGACTGTCGATACCTGAAGGCGCTTAATGTGTGCCTCGGTCGGCTATCGAGAGGGGCACTTTCGGGGCGTTCTGGCACTGGAAGCCTCGGGTCACCGCTCGGGCGGACTGCAGCAAGTACTTTAGGCGGGCGTCAACGGCTTCTTTCTCGGTGAGGGAGTCTGTCATTACGCCTTCGAGGGGTACTTCATCCCTCTGCGCCGTCGACGCGCCCTCGACCTGGCATCTGACGTAAACGTAGTACTTCGACTTCTCCTTCGAGTCCTTTCCGTGAACCAGTTTGACGTCTGTGTTGATGGGCGTCACGGTCCGGGCCGGTGTGGAAGGTGAATCTTGGTCAAAGGGATGGTCGAACGGTACGACGGATGCGCCGTAGCGAATCGACAGGCTTTCTCCGGACGGTGATCCAGTCTTCACTACTTGACACAGTTCGGAGTTGCTGAAGGTCGGTACCTCCTCGGTGGAGGGTTTCCACGACCGCGCCTGCTTGTGGAACAGGGACTTGGCGCTCTCCAAGGTATCGGAGTCGGGTGATACACCCGTTTCCCCAACAGTGTTGTTCTTCACCCACTCGACACCGGCTTCACCGAGCAACTTCTCACACGTCGATTCTGTGGCAGTCTCTTGCTTGCTGTCGTTATCGGTGCTGCAAGCCCCCGCGCCGAGCAAAACAACAAGAGAAAGGAAGGATGCGGCAGTTTTACGCATGTTCATCAGCCCCATACATCGTCTGTGTCCGTATATTCGCCGCCGTCGCTGTATGTTCCTCTGGCCCTACTGACCAGGTCTCGTACCTCAGTCGGGGACATGTTGTGTTCGGCGGCGTAATTCAGGACAGGGGTCATGGCGTTGCGCTGTCCGTCCTGCCGTGCTTTCTGAACTCCTTCGAGAGCGTCCTGGTTGTTCTTGTACTCGTTCTCATCGAGCCAATCGATCGTTTGTGTCACCGTATAGGTCTCTGCGGCGCCACCGACCGTCTCGAAAGCCAACGGGACAGCAATGGCAGCTGCCGCTGTCGTAGGGATGATGACTTGCGAAGCCACACCGACGATCAGCCCGACCGTGGCGCCGGCTGCAAACTTACGCCACTCTCCTTGTTTTTCGAGTTCTTTATTCCGTTTCTTCGCCTCGTTGGCGAAGCCTGTTCAACCATGACCAGAAGCATCTCCGAGATTTCGGTGAAACCAACTCGGTCAGTCGGCGCCTGGCGGTCCCGTGCGCGCGGTGCGGCAAGCTCGCGAAGGCACCGGCCTACGGGCCACCGCCACGACGCCTTGGACGCCGGCCTTCACAGCATCACTATGCATGGCCTTCTCGATCAGGCGATCACCCCAGTTGGCCATCGAGTAGTTCAGGCTGTCGATGTGGCCTGCCGCGATGTTGGTCGACGAGTACCGCAACCACCTGCTGGAGGCTTCGTTGAAGCGCCGACTCGGCGACGACTGGGACCTGACGTGATCAAGAAGATGGGCTACGAGTGGCGGCCCCCGCTCGGCGAGCAGCGGCACCAGGTCCGAGGTGTGGAACATCTCCCGCTCGGCCATGATCTGCCGCAGATTGTGAACGCGTACAGCTCAGCCGACGCCATCGACAAGCAACCAGGGCCCCGGGCGCCGGATCGTGGTCCGGCGCTCCGTCAGCGGAAGCGGTTCCTCCTCGCCGCCCGCGGTCGTGAGAGTGACCGACCTGCTCCTGCACGAACCGCGCGGGGTAGCCGAACTCCGTCAGATGCGTGATGTAGCTGTGGCGCAGACAGTGCAGATCGAGGGCTCCATCCAGGCCGGCCGCGTCCCGAGCTACGGTGAAGGCTTCGTCGATCGAGCGCGGCGACATCCGCCCGGCCCGCTCGGTCACCCACAATGCCGGATGCCGGCCCGGCGCCAGCTGGGGACGCACCTCATGCACCCACTCGCCCAGGACGTCGACCACCCAGTCCATCTCCGGCACCAGCAGCACGGTCCGCCGCTTCGGCGGCGCCCCATTGGACGACTACCCGTGCCGCACCGCCAGCGAGCCGAACTGTCCACACTGCGGGCTCTTCCGATGCCGTTGTAAGTCGACCAGGTCGACCATGGAGGACTCGGTGCGCCGGGTTCCGTAGGCGTAGATCGTCTTCACCACCGCGGCATCACGCAGCGCGGTCAGTGTCCCCTTTCGCCCGTGTCCGCGGATCTGGGCAGGCCGGGCATCGGCCGCGTCGAACAGGGCCTGGACCTCGTCGTAGGTCAGCGGCCGACGCCGCGGGTCACCCTCGTACTCCAGTGTGTGCACCACCAAGGGCCTCGTGAAAGACGACCTGAGGTCCCTGCCCGAACCGCCCCCGGCAGGTGTCCACCCATCCGTACCGGCGGTCCAGCAGGTACTCCACGAACAAGGTGATCGTCACCTCGTACGTCCGCGCCGTGACATACGGATCGGATTGGCGCCGCTACGCAGGTGCGTGATGAACGCTTCGCCGTCCGCTGGAGTCCATTGCCACGGGTACAGCCCCGTGAACACCTCGAACCGGTTGATCAGACGCAGCCGCGGTTCGATCGTCGAAGCCTTCAGGAACCGGGCTTGTTGCTGCCGGGCCCAGCCCTCCTTCATCGCCGTGAATACCGCTGCTTCCGGGGCCAGGTGTACGACGTTCGGAGCGAGGAGGAGACGCGCCGAACCGGGTGCCTCAGTGACCATGGCGACTGTTGCATCAAACGCATCAATGTTGCGTCTATCGCTACCGTTCTGGTCACGGCTCCGCTGTGACGCCGACATGGCAAGGGAGTTGGGGGAATGATCAGCGGAAACGGCGATTCCGGCGAACCGCAGGATGTTGCATCAACTGCAATTCATCGCGTTTCCGCTTCTTCGCCATCGTCACGGACCTGGTCGGCACCCCCACCGAACTCATCGACGACCAGGGCAACACCGCCTGGCGCACCCGCAGCACCCTGTGGGAGCAACAACCTGGCCGGCCGACAGCACGACCTACACCCCTCTCCGCTTTCCCGGCCAGTACTACGACCCCGAAACGGGCCTCCACTACAACTACTTCCGCCACTACGACCCGGAAACGGCGCGGTAACTGACGCCGGATCCACTGGGCCTGGCACCCGCACCGAATCCGACTACGTATGTCGTCAACCCGCAAACTTGGGGTGATCCGCTGGGGTTGGCGCCAGACTACTCGGAGGATTCGAAACGGCAGCCAACGGGCGGAGACGTTCCAGGGGACCCTCGCGGCTACACGAAACCCGACATTGGGCGGTATGACTCCTCCTGGTCAACATATGGCAGAGCTATCGCGGCAGCGCGTGACCGTGTCGGGGATCTTGCGCCGGACTCAATGAAAATGTTCGACTACAATCCACGACTCGGAGAGGGGACGGGCACTCTCATCGGTGAACAAACCGCCGACAAACCGCGAGGCTGGCGAATAGATGGTGCGGATGGCCATGTAAATTACTGGGACTGGCGTACAGGAAAGAAGGGCAAGGGAGGGACGTACGGTCACGACTGGTTCCCTGAAAATCCAGAAACACCGGGCTCACGGTACATAGGCTGGGCCCCTTGGCAGGACAATAACGGCAACATAATCGAGGGGAATTAGGATGCCGTCGGGCCTCGAAAACACATTGACCTCAATCGGTTCCTGCGGAAGTCGCACAGCGTTTACCGATTTCTTGACGGCTGTTGGTGGCTCGCTTGCAGGCCTTGAGCGTGAAATGCGGTCCTCAGGAAGATGCGTGGACGTCTCCGACTTGCATGTCGATGAGCTTCGCGATCGCATGGGAACGATAAGCCCTGATGTTGGTCAGGAAGTATTGGCGGTTTGGCCGTTCGACCATGTTGCTGCCACTGTGAGATACCGCGACTTGCTGGAACGAATCGATGACCTGTGGTATCCAGGCACGGATGATCTTGTGATCATTGACGATGGTCAAGATGCACGACGCGCCATTCTCCTGGATCACGAGGAGAGATTGTTTGCGGCGCTCTTAATCCTCGATCTCCCATCGTAGATGGAGAGCCTGGTGAAGTGCCCGAGTGGTGACGGGAATGGCGGCGGAGTAGACGTACCGTAGGGAGGCAAAACTCGCCTAGCAGTCAACGGAAACCACACCCCAGACGTCAGACACAACACGTCACCGGCCTCGCGGCACCTTCCCGGAAAGAGTCGTCACGACTTTTGGACTTGCTTCAATTGCGTGCTCGGTTGGCTATCGAGGGGGGTACTTGACGTCTGTGTTGATGGGCGTCACGGTCCGGGCATGTGTGGAAGGGCATATCCGGATCAAAGGGATGGTCGAACGGTACGACGGATGCGCCGTAGCGAATCGACAGGCTTTCTCCGGACGGTGCTCCAGTCTTCACTACCTGGCACAGTTCGGAGTTGCTGAAGGTCGGTACCTCCTCGGTGGAGGGTTTCGATGACCGTGCCTGCTTGTGGAACAAGGACTTGGCGCTCTCCAAGGCATCGGAGTCGGGTGAAACACCCGTTTCCCCAACAGTGTTTTTCCTCACCCACTCGACTCCGGCTTCACCGAGCAACTTCTCACACGTCGACTCTCTGACAGTCTCTTGCTTGCCGTCGTTATCGGTGCTGCAAGCCCCTGCACCGAACAAAACAATAAGAGGAAGGAAGGATGGATACCGCAGTCTTACGCATGTTCACCAGCCCTGCATGTGTTCTGTGTCCGTATGCTCTCCGCCATTGTTGTACGTCCTCTGGCCCTACTGACCAGGTCTCGTACTTCAGTGGCGTTGCGCTGTCCATCCTTACCGTCGAACGTTGCTCGGGAAGTGACTGAAATAGCCGACGGAGAGCAGTTCAGGTTCCGCGACATGTAATGCATGTTATTTCGCCAGGCGAGGTGGTTCTGACGGCGCGACGAAGTCCTCCCGACATCCAGTCTGCAATTGGGCTTCGAAGAACATGCGACTGGCCAAGTGGGCGAGGTCCTGTTGCTGCTTGTCGGTCTTTTCCTCAGCTGCCGATCCACCGGCGCGAACGAGTATGGACAGGTACGGGCTGTTCATACCGGACGTATGGCTCGACCCTGCAGACTGCGGCTTGCACTCGACATATACAGCTGCCTGTCGACCCCAAACCACCGCTTCGGTGCCCACATCGAAGTGGGAGGCATCAGCATTATCGACCGTCTTCAACTGTGATCGCCATTCATCGATGGATCCGTCCTTCAATTCGGCAGTCATCGTGACGGATGCGTCATCGGTGGAGTTCACGCAGGTGAGCAGCAGCGAACTGTCGGTTGCTTCTCGGGACCAGTCCGATGTGAAGGAGGAATCCGGTGAAATGAGCCGTTCCAGAGGCTCGACGTTCGCTGAGAAGATGCCTTCGTTGCACGTCTCCGAAGCCCTCAATTCTCGCGTGTCGTCTTTGAACGCAGTGGCCCACACGCCCCATCCGACACCCATGACAACCAATGCGCCGGCTGACATGATGACCAGCCGTCGAGGCCCACCCGTTCTCGTCACCCGATTCTCCCGTTTGCCCGATTTCGCGTCACGCCTTGTGGCTATTCGGGTGCCTCATTTGGCTATTGAGGTGGGCACTTTCGGGGTGTTCTGGCACTGGAACACGCGGACCACCGCTCGGGCCGAGTGCAGCAAGTGCTTCAGGTGGGCGTCAGCACTTTCTTTCTCGGTGAGGGAGTCTGTCATGGAGCCTTCGAGCGGTACCTCATCCTTCTGTGCCGGCAACGCGCCCTCGACCTGGCATCTGACGTAAACGTAGTACTTCGACTTGCCCTTTGAGTCCTTCCCGTGAACCAGTTTGACGTCTGTGTTGACGGGCGTCACGGTCCGGGCAGGTGCGGAAGGCATATCTTGGTCAAAGGGATGGTCGAACGGTACAACGGACGCGCCATATCGAATCGACAGGCTCGCCCCGGAGGATGATTGAGTCTTCACTACACGGCACAGTTCCGAATTGCTGAAGTTCGGCAACTCCTCGGTTGAGGATGCCCACGACCGCGCCTGCTTGTGGAACAAGGACCTGGCGTTTTCCAACGTATCGGAGTCGGCTGACACACCCGTCTCTCCGGCAGTGTTGTTCTTCACCCACTCGACACCGGATTTACCGAGCAACTTCTCACACGTCGATTCTCTTGCTGTCTCTTGCTTGCCGCCGTTATCGGTGCTGCAAGCCCCTGCGCCGAACAAGACAACAAGAGAAAGGAAGGATGCGGCAGTTTTACGCATGTTCACCAGCCTCGCACATCGTCCGTGTCCGTATACTGCCCGCCATCGTTGTACGTTCCTCTGGCCCTGCTGACGATGTCTCGCACTTCATTCGGGGACAATTTGTGTTCGGCGGCATAATTCAGGAGAGGGGTCATGGCGTTGCGCTGTCCGTCCTGCCGCGCCTTCTGAATACCCTCAAGAGCTTCTTGGTCGTTCTTGTACTCGTTCTCGTCGAGCCAGTCGATCGTTTGTGTCGCCATGTAGGTCTCGGCGGCGCCACCGGCCGTCTCGAACGCCAACGGGACAGCAATCGCAGCCGCCGCTGTCGTAGGGATAATGACCTGTGAGGCCACACCGACGATCAGCCCGACCGTGGCGCCGGCTGCAAACTTACGCCACTCTCCTTGTTTTTCGAGTTCTTTATTCCGTTCCTTCGCCTCGTTGGCGAATTCCTCTCCGATGCTCTCGGACCTCGCCTGATCGAGAAGGCCGTGCATCGTGATGCTGTGAAGGCCCGCGTCCAAAGCGTCATTACGATGGTCTCCATGTGCGGCCATCAGACTGGATCCATACGCCTGCTGAGCCACCGAGATGGTGTCGTAGGATTCCTTGTCGGATGCCAAGGCCCTCAGGAAATTGACGGAACCGGATTCACCAAAGTCTCGGAGATGCCTTTGGTCATGATTGAACAAGCCGTCCCTGTCGGCGAGTCCCCCGCTGTCACCCCAGTTGGCCATCGAGTAGTTCAGGCTGTCGATGTGACCTGCCGCGATATTGGCCAGGCTCTCTCGGATCCCCGGTTGCTTGTCGATGGCGTCGGCTGAGCTGTAAGCGTTCACGATCTTTTCGGCCAGAGCCGTACGTTCCTCCCGCGCCTCAATCTGCTCTTCGGTCTTCAGCGCGGGGATGCTGGGGCTCTCGTCGTCGTAGGCGTACCCGAGGGTGGCCGATTCGAGTGCGTGGCCCAGGTTGTCGGACCCCCACGGCTTCCCGTCGCCGTCCACCGGCCAATCCCGTGCGTCCTTGCCCTGGCCGACGAAGTAGTCCCAGTTGCTGAGCTTTTCGCCGTCCAGCTTCGTCGAGCGGTCAAAGAACTCCAGTGACGCCTTCGGATTGTGGCCGAGCGCCTCCATGAAGCCGGCCATCGGATCCGAGCCCGGGTCCTTGCCGTCCCAGTTCAGCTTGGGTGCCATCGCCAGCCCGGAGCCCCAGGCTTGCCCCGGTGAAATCCTTCCGTCCCCTGTCATGCGTCGCTCCGCGACGACGACAGCGTCACCGAAGTCCCGGAGGAACTTCGTTTCGTACGTGCCGTCGCGCATGAGGTTGCTCATCACCTGGAAGCCGTACGCCGATGTCCCCCGGGTCTGGATGACGTCGTCACCGGCCTTGACCATCTCCGACTTCCAACGCGTCATCTCCGCGCTGTCGGAGTGCGTCGCGGCGGCCAGTGTGAGGCTCCAGTTCTTCTGAAGCTCCTTGAGGTCCTTGGCGTGGTCCACTCCCAGCCTCGAACCCTCACTCGGGTCGCCCAAATCGGCCCAGTACTCGAGGTTGCCCTTGACTCCCACCTCAAGAGCGAAGCGTTCGGCGAAGTACTGGTCGCCCCTGTTGTCCTTGAAGTACTTGTTCAGGCGGGCGATCTCCTCGGGCGAGGCGTCGTCGCCCTTGGCGACGAGCCGGGCAGCCGCCCTGGCGTCCTGGGCATCCTGCGCCCGGCCCGCCTGTTTCAGCGAGTCATAGTCCGTGCCGGAGAAGTTGTGCTGATCCTTGCCCACCAAGGCGCGCAGAGCACGAGCAGCGATCTCGTCCGCCCCATTGGCTCTGTCCAGGGCTGCCTTGATGTCGCTCCGCGCCTTCTCGAAGTCCCCTTCAGAGGGTTCCGGTCCGGAGAAGTCCTTGCTGCGGCGTTCCGGATGGACCAGATAGCCGACGGTTCCGTCGGTGGAGATGTGCAGGCCCTTGCCGTGCGCGGCATCGACGACGTCCTGCAGAGCCTTTTTCGCTGCCTTGAACTCACCCAGTGCGTCGCGGAGGACGTTCCGGATGCTCTGCGCCTCCTTCGCGGCGTCTCCGAACTCCTTGGCGGTCTTCTTCACGAAAGGCAGTGTGATTCCGGCGTTCTCGCCCGCCCAGTCGGCCTTGCCGGCCCTCCGTAACAGGCCCTTGGCGGCCTGCTCCTCCAGCTTTTCCAGCTTCCTGACCGTCTCGGTCCAGTCGTCGACGGCGTCCTTGAGGCTGCCCAGGCGCGCATTGATTAGCTTCTCGAAGTCGAGCACGGCGCCGCCCTACTTGAAGTGCTTGGTGATCTGCTCGACGGACAGGTTGGTCACCAGGAGCTCCTCGTGCTTGGCGTGCGTCACGACGGTGTCCTCCAGGTGGTTGTGGATGTGGGCGCAGGCACTGAGGAGTGCCTCCGCTTGTGACCGCCAGGTGGCCCATGCGGCCCACATGGCCGCGCCGGTCCGGAAACCGTCCGCGTCCAGGCTGTTCGCAGCCGTGTCGGTGTTGGCCCCGGCATGGAACGCGCCTGCCTCCAGGCCGTGATACAGCTCCTGAGCCTCGTTCCCGACGGCCTTCAGGTCCGGAGACGTCACGGCGTAGTCACTACCGCCGGCTCCGCCACCCCCGGAAGCGGCGAGCTGGTTCAGTTGCATGGTGCTCTGCTGCCGCGCCAGAGCCTCGCTGCGGGCCTGGCCCCACATCTCGTCGAATGACACGTCGGTTCCTTCGCGCTGTCGCGGACGACTGGTCTTGCTGTGCGCGCGGCTGTCAGGGACGTCGGCCCTGATCCTGGCCGCTCCCGGGTGGCGGGGGCATGACGTGCCCCGGCGGTGGCCCGTAGGCCGGGGGCTGCTGAGGCGGGTGCCCGTAGGGGGAGTACGGCGGCGGGAGGGGCGGGGCCGCCGGCACCGGTGCCGAGCGTCGGCAGCGGGCGCGGAGCAAGGGTACGGCGACGGCGGCGGCGAGAACTGCCGCGGCGGCCACGCCCAGAGCGACCCACAACGGCTCGAGGCCACCGCTGTCCGTCGCGGCGGCGGACGCAGGCTTCGGGGCGGTGCCACGCTCCGCGTCCGCGGACGGTGCGCCCTCGGGGGACGGCGACGGTGACGCCGCTGCCGCCAGATCCGGCAGGGGGTACTCGTCCGCGGGGCCCGGGTCTCCTGGGTTCTTCAGCGCGATGCGCGGACGGACAATGCCGTAGCCGACGAAGTCGGTTCGTTCTGCACCGCTCTTGGCCTTCCCGGCGGTGTTCAGCATGACCCGGAGTACCTGGTGGTTGGTCCAGTCTGGATGTCGGGCCCAGATGAGTGCGGCCGAGGCCGAGGCCAGCGCTGTCGAGGCACTGGTGCCGCTTCCTGTGCAGACTTGAGTACCTTCGAGGCAGGCGTTGATGATGTCTTCACCGGGGGCAGTGATGTCAACCTGCGGACCGCTCTGAGATGTCTCCAGGACCTGGCCGTTCTTGTCTGCCGCCCCGACTCCTACCACGCCCGGCGTGGAAGCTGGGTACTCCGCAAAATTCGACTTGTTGCCGCTGTTGCCGACGGCAGCGAAGATCAGCTTCCCCTTCGCGATGGCGTAGCGGACCGCCGAGGCGAGTTCCGGTGTGCCGACGTTCTTTCTGCCTGGTGCATTGGAACTGCCCATGGAGATGTTGATGATCTGGGCGTCGGTGTCCGCCGCATAGCGAATCGCCCTCGTCAGAACGCGCGAGTACTCGGCCTTGTTGTCGACTTGGCCGTAGTTCTCCGTGGCGTAACGCATGCGGATGGGGAGGATCTTGGCGGCTGGAGCAAGGCCGTAGGAGCCGTGCTGGGGGCCTCGTGCGCCTGTGGCTGCGATCAGCGCCGCCATGGACGTTCCGTGCCCGTCGATGTCGGTGTGCTCGTCACCACGCTGTTCGGAATAGTCCTTACCGTCGCGAACGCGGCCCTTCAGGTCGGCAAGGGAGTCGTCGACGCCCGAGTCGATGACTGCGACGGTGACGCCCTCTCCCTTGCTGATCTTCCACATCTCCTCGGCGTGCATGGCGCCGAGGTGCCATTGCATGTCACGTACCGACTCGGCGTGGGCGGGTGTCGCGGCAACGCCGACGAGCAGCAGGCCGAGAGCAGCCGATGCCACGGAGAGAGGCCGACACGTTCGCTTGTCCCTGCTGCGCATGCGCCTTCCTGAGTGCTGACGAGGTCCGGGGTGTCAGTCGACGACCGGGGGAACCGCACGAGGGTTTCTGCGGGCCCAGGTCTCTTCCTCTTCCGCTAGATAGTCCGGTCGCTGACTCGGCTCCTGCCGGTTGTCCCTGCGCGGAACCTGCTGATGGGGTACGTGGGTCCCGCCGCCGGTACGACCGGCCACTGCGCCATGCGCCGGGTCGCCGACACCGGGCGGGCGTACCAGACCGGCGCCGCCAGGCGTGAATGGCCGCGACCCGGTGCGACCCGGCTGTGCCGGCCGGTTGCCGAACACACCGCCTGTTTCCGATGCGAGGCGTCGCGTTGTGCCCGTACTGCTCTGCCCGGAGGGTGAGCCTGCGGCCGCCGGAGCACCCGGCGGGAGAACACGCCCCATCGGCCCGTGTCCCAGCGGTGTACGTCGTTCTCCGCCGATCACCGTTCCCTGAGGAATACCGGTTGACAGCCTGCCCCCACCGGGCGACACCGGACGACCCCCGATGATCCCGGTCTCACCAGGCGCACGAAAGCGGCCTCCGCCTGGAGTTCCCTGGCCCGGCATCAGAGACGGCCGAGTAGGCGACGGCAAATGCTGAGGGTCGAGTGGGCCTTGGGGATTCAACCGGCCCAGCGGACCGGCAGGGACGACATTCGGTTGCGGGGGGTGCACGGCGTCGGGACGCGAACCGGTGCCGGTCGGCGGCGTCGGCGCATTGGCGGAAGAGGGGGATCGAGTGTCCGCGATACCAGTCACGTTGTCGATCTCCATCGCGGCAGGGCGTGGCTGCTCCTTGCCAGGTGTCTGAAGGCCCTCGGAGGGGGTGATGGATGAACCCGTCGGTACCGAGGCGGGCGCGCCGGCACGCTCCTCGAACCCGCCGGTCGCGGAGGAAAACGTGGTCGCCGCCGAGGAAGCTCCGGGCAAAGGAACAGCGTGCTGGTCCGACTGCCGCCACTCCCTCTCGTCAAGGTGATCGGCCGGCGGCGCAAAAGTGGGCGGTGGCACGCTGTTCACCTGATACGCCGAGTACTCGTACGTCTGCGCCAGCTTCCGCAGCTGCTGCACGGCCTCCGCGCGCGCTGCCTCCATCCGCTGCTGCGCCGCCGCAGCGTCGGACTGGGCCGTCTGCGCCAGCTTGCGGGCATCGGGGTCGTTACGGGCATCGGGGGCCTGTGCCGCTGCCAGCGACTTCCGCGCGTTGGCGAGTTCCGCCTCGGCGCGAGTCGTTTCGGACGTGTCGGGCAACGCGGCCTTGGCCTCGGCGACCGCCTGCGCCACCGTCGCCATCCAGCGCGACGCCACCTCTGCGTACTCGCCCAGACGCAGCGTCGCCGCCGCGCTTTGCCCACCCCAGTCACGGAAGGCGTCGCCGCCCTCGCCCTGCCACTCCAGCCCTTTGACGTACGTCATGAGGTCGTCGCCGATCTTGGTGATCGTCGAGGAAGCCTTCGAGAGTTTGGCCGCGAGGTGGGACGCCCCCTCAGGGCTCGCCGAGTCGAGAAGCGCCGCCAGTTGCTCGTGGGTCATGGACTCGAAGTCCGTACGGGCCGGCTTCGGCGTTCCGCGGCGCGTCTGCTCTCCCATCAGTAGGTCGCCCCCTTGTCGGATGTGGATCCGGGTGTGTCGGCGTTCTGGTTCGGCCGCTCCACATACGGATCCCGCTCCGCGACGTAATACTTCTCCGCCTCCGCGTTGACCGCCTTCATCCGCGCCTTGATGTCGGCGTCGAGGTTCTCGTAACCCACGCGGGACGCCTGTACCGCCAGGCCCATGCCCTCGATCTGGGCGCCGAGCGCCTTGGAGAGGTTCTCCAACTCGTCGTGCACGATGGCGTACGAGTCGTAGAGGAACTGTGCTTCCTTGAAGTCCGCGGAGCCCAACTGGGCGCGGGACAGGCGGTCCTGGCCGACCCTGTTCGGCGCTGCCTCGGACTCGTCCAGTTCGCGCAGCAGTTCGTCCACGCGCTTCTTGAAGCTCTTCATGGCGCCGTGCTGGACGTCCAGCGCCATCTGTGGGTTCACCCCGGACAGCGTGTCGAACGCCTTCCCCGTGTCCGGCGCACTCCCGGTACCGCCCCCGTTCGAACTCACCGCGGCCGCCTCCCCGTTCTCCCCATCTCCCCGCTGTCTCCCCGTACTTCCCCGTTGCACCGTCTCCGGCCCGCGTCGCGGGACGCCGGTCGGAGCTCAGTCGATCACCCTAATGCCGTTGCGGAAGCAGGCCCACCTGAATCAGCGGCGTTCCGCGCTTGCGCGAGACGAACACGCCACGTCCCGGCGGCATGGGCCGGGCGCGCACATTGCCGAGGATGTCGCCCTCGCTCGGGTCCCCCGAAAGGACCACGCCCTGGGCGCCCAGTTCCTTCAGGCGCTGCATGAACGACTCGAACATGGCGCGGGACGCGCCGGCGGAGCTGCGCGCGATGACGAACTTGACGCCCACGTCGCGCGCGAAGGGCAGGTGCTCCACCAGCTGGGACAGCGGGTTGCCGGAGTTGGTCGCGACCAGTTCGTGGTCGTCGACGATGATGAACAGCTGAGGGCCGCTCCACCAGCTGCGGTCCCGCAGCTGCTGCGGGGGGATGTCCGGCTTGGGCGCCCGCTTCTCCATGAACTGGCGTACGGCGTCCATGTGCACCTGCATGGCCGACGCCATGGGGGCGTACTCCAGCAGGTGGGTCTCCGGCACCGCCTCCAGCATGGTGCGCCGGTAGTCGCCCACCACGATCCGTGCCTCGGCGGGGGTGTAGCGCTCCGCGATCTGCTTGGCGATCAGACGCAGCAGATTGGTCTTGCCGGACTCGCTCTCCCCGAAGACGAGGAAGAAGGGGTCGGTGTCGAAGTCGATGAACACCGGCTCCAGGTTGGCCTCGTCGATGCCGATCGCGATGCCGTGCTGCGGGAACTCGAAGCCCTTGGGCAACTGGTCGGCGGGCAGCTTGCGGGGGAGGAGACGCACCGTGGGAGCCGGTGGACCCTGCCAGCTGTCCTTGACCGCCCGGACCAGCTGGGCCGTGGCGTCGGCCAGGTCGTCCGGGGTGGGGGACGAGTCGATCCGCGGCAGCGCCGTCATGAAGTGCAATTTGGCGGGAACCTGACCACGGCCCGGCACGCCCGTCGGCACGTTCAGGGCCACCTTGCGGTCGAACTCGGAGTCCATGGCGTCGCCGAGGCGCAGCTCCAGCCGGCCGAGGATCTGGTCCTTGAGCACCGCGCGCACCTCCATGTAGCGCGAGGCGGAAAGGACCACGTGGACGCCGTATCCCAGGCCCCGGGCGGCGATGTCGTTGACCACGCCCTCGAGGCCCTCGTAGTCGTTGCGGAAGCCGCCCCAGCCGTCGATGACGAGGAAGACGTCCCCCCACGGCTCGCCGGGCAGATCGCCCGCCGCGCGACGCCGGCGGTAGGTGGCGACGGAGTCGATGCCGTTGACGCGGAAGAAGTGCTCGCGGCGGTTGAGGATGCCGGCGACCTCGGCCACCGTGCGCCGCACCCGCTCCGGGTCGAGACGCGACGCAACACCGCCCACGTGCGGCAGGTCGGCGACCGCGGCGAGACCGCCGCCGCCGAAGTCGAGGCCGTAGAACTGCACTTCGTGCGGTGTGTGGGCCAGCGCGAACGCGGCGATCAGGGTGCGCAGCAGGGTCGACTTGCCCGACTGGGGGCCGCCGACCACCATCATGTGGCCCGCCGCTCCGGAGAAGTCCTGGTAGAGGATCTCCCGCTTCTGCTCGAACGGCTTGTCGATCAGGCCGAGCGGAATCGCCAGGCCGCCCGGCCGGCCGTACTCCGCCGGGTGCAGGCCGCGCTCGGCGGACACGGTCAGGGCGGGCAGCAGCTCGTTCAGCGCCGGTGCCCGGTCCAGCGGCGGCAGCCACACCTGGTGTGCGGGCGCGCCCTGACCCTCCAGCCGCTGCACGACGACGTCCAGCACGGTGTCCGCCAGGGCGTCGTCCTCCTCCCGCCGGCCGGGGGCGGGCGCCCGGTCCGGGTCCGGGGCCGCGTACACCACCGGTACGGGCGTGGCGGTGAACAGCGCGGGCCGCCGTTCCACGGGCAGCGCGCTGCGGCCGGGCTCGGGGCCGCCAGAGCGGTACGGGCCGGACACGTACGCGGCCTTGAACCGCACCATCTCGTCCGTGCCGAACTTCAGGTACCCCGAACCGGGGACGGACGGCAGGTGGTACGCGTCCGGCACGCCGAGCGCCGCGCGCGACTCGGCCGCCGAGAAGGTCCGCAGACCGATGCGGTACGACAGATAGGTGTCCAGACCGCGCAGCCGGCCCTCCTCGAGGCGCTGCGAGGCGAGCAGCAGATGCACACCCAGCGACCGGCCAATGCGCCCGATCTGGATGAACATGTCGATGAAGTCGGGCTTGGCGGTGAGGAGTTCGCTGAACTCGTCGATCACCAGGACGAGGGAGGCCAGCGGCTCCAGCGGCGCTCCGGCGGCACGCGCCTTCTCGTAGTCGTGGATGTTGGCGTAGTTGCCCGCGGCGCGCAGCAACTCCTGGCGGCGCTGCAGTTCGCCGCGGATCGCGTCACCCATGCGGTCGACCAGGGTGAGGTCGTCGGCGAGGTTGGTGATCACGGCGGCGACGTGCGGCAGCCGGGACATGCCGGCGAACGTCGCGCCGCCCTTGAAGTCCGCCAGGACGAAGTTCAGCGTCTCGGAGGAATGGGTGACGGCCAGACCCAGCACCAGGGTGCGCAGCAGCTCGGACTTGCCGGAGCCGGTGGCGCCCACGCACAGGCCGTGCGGGCCCATGCCGTCCTGCGCGGCCTCCTTGAGGTCCAGCATCACGGGCCGGCCGTCCTCGCCGACCCCGATCGGCACCCGGAGGCGCTCCGGTGTCGACCGCGGCCTCCAGGTCCGTCCGACGTCCACCGTCGCCGCGTCCCCGAGGCCGAGCAGTTCGGTGAAGTCCAGGTTGGCGAGGAGGGGTTCGTCGTCGTCCCCGCCGCCGAGGCGCAGCGGTGCGAGCTGCCGCGCCAGCGCTTCGGCGGCGGGCAGCGACAGCCCGTCGGGCTCACCCTCGTAGGCGACCCCGGCACCGGAGTCGAGCCACAGCCGCTGAGGGCGCACGACGATCGAGAGGTCCCCGCGGGGCTGGTCCAGCTCGCCGGACACGACCTCGACGACCGTCACCCCCTGCAGGCCCTCCGCGGCCGCGAAGACGCTGGTCGGGGGCACCATGCCGCCGTCGAGGACGATCAGGACGTGCGGTTGGTCCAGGAGCGGCTGCCCGTCCCGGCTGAAGCGCGGACGGCCCTCCAGCCGGTCCGCCAGCAGCTGTTCCAGCTCACCGAGGTCGTCCCCGAAGAGGCGGCGCGTGCCCGCACCGTCGAGGGAACCCGGCAGCTGGCAGTGCGGCAGCCACTTCGTCCAGTCCCAGCGGCCCACGGCGCCCGGCGCCGTCACCACGGCGAGCACCAGGTCCTCGGGGGAGTGCAACGTGGCAGCCTGGGCGACCAGTGCACGGGCGGCGGCCTGCGCGCTGTCCGGGTCGCCGGAGACCGTCAGGTGGTAGAAGGCGCGCAGCGACACGGCGACCGGCAGGCCCTCCAGCTGGGCGTGCACGGCCAGGAAGCGCTGCATGGCGCCCGCGCACAAAGGCTCGAGCTCGTCGACCGGAGCGGTGTGCGGGGCGACCAGCGGCGTGGCCAGCTGCTGCGGGCCCAGGCCGACCCGCACCTGCCCGAAGTCGGCGTCGGCGACGCGGCGTTCCCACACCCGGCTGCCCTCGGCGACCACCGCCCACAGCTGGTCCGGCGCGGGGTGCAGGTACAACTGCGCGTCGCGCTGACGGCGTGCCGTCGTGCGGATCCTGCGCCGGGTCTGCGCGAGATACCGCAGGTAGTCCCGGCGCACATCGGCCATTTGCCCCTGCGTACCCCGGCGATGCCGGACGATCTGGGCGACGACCATCGCGGCCGTAGACACCAGCATGACCACGCCCATGATCCGCATGAACGGATGGGCGTTGGGGGAGGCGAAGTAGAAGACCACCGACGAGCCCATGCCGAGTGTCGGCAGCACCTGCATCAGCATGCCCTCCTGCTGCCCGCGGGGCAGTTCCGGAGGTGGCTCCAATTGCAGTTCGTCCGACGGTACTTCGGGTGGCAGGGTGCGTGGTGGGCGCTTGATGACGAGCTGGCTCACCGAGGCCTCAATCCCCCTGTGCGGGCGATCGGTTGGCACACCGCACCCCCGTGGTGACGGTCGTCCCCCGCACTGTGGTGATCCTACGTGCCGTCACCGACAGTGCGTGTCGGTAGGGTTGCGCTCCGGCAGCGTGCGCATCCGCGAAGCAGGGGGGCAGTGAAGGTGAGTACGACCACGGCGACGGGGTTCTGTCGAGTGACGGTGGTCGCGCCCGACAGTCGTATCGACGTGGCGCTCCCGGTGGACATCCCCGTGGCCGACGTCTACCCGGAGATCCTGCGTCTGACGGGCCAGACCCAGCCGGTCGGCACGCCGACGGGCTACCACCTGGTGCGGCGTGACGGCAGGGTCCTGGACGGCGCCCGCACGCTCGCCGACGAGCGGGTCCTGGACGGCGAGGTGCTGAGCCTGCGGCCGTTCGCCCAGTCCCTGCCGCCCGCCGTCCACGACGACGTACCGGACGCGGTCGCCTCCGCGGTCGTGCGCGACCGGCACCTGTGGAGCGACGACCTGCTGCGTGTCGCGGGACTCACCGGCGGCGCCCTGCTCCTCCTGCTGCTCGCGTTCGCCCTGTGGTCCGCCGACCCCGTGCGGCACGACATGCACGCCCTGCCCGGCGTCGTCGCCGGAGGTCTCGGCGTCCTGGTGACCGCGTTCGCCGGTGTCCGCGCACGTGTGTACGGCGACCGGGCCGCGTCCGTCGCCCTGGGCCTCGGCGCCCTGCCCCTGATCCTCGTCGCCGGGTCCGGGATCGTCGCCGCCCCTGCCGGACACGGGCCGGGCCGGCTGCAGTTCATGCTGGGCTGTGCCGCCGTACTGGTGGCCTCGGTGACCCTGCTCGCCCTCGCCCCCGGGTCGGACGCTCCGTTCGTCGCCGCCGCGTTCGTCGCGGCCGTGGGCACCCTGGCCGGGTTCGTCACCGTCGTCGGCGAGGCCTCCGCGAGCGCCGCCGCCGCCGTGTGCGCGCCCTGCGCGATCGGGCTGGTCGCCTTCCTGCCCGGGCTGTCCGCGCGTTTCGCGCGGCTGCCCATCGGCTACGCGGCCCCGCGTTCCGCCCTCCAGGACGACTTCGACGCGGACCCCTCCCGCACACCGGACGCCGAAGCCCTCGACGCGGAACGCATCGCCGCACAGGCGCGACGCGGCCACGAACTGCTGCTGGGACTGGTGGGCGGCACGTCGGCCGTCGTCGTCGTGTCCGCCGCGGTGCTGGGCTTCTCGGACAACGTCTGGGGCCAGTCGCTGGCGCTCGCCACCGGGCTGTCGATGCTGATCCGCGCCCGCCTGTTCCGCTACACCTCCCAGGTGACCTGTGCCCTCGTCGCCGGCATCGGCGCCGTCGCCTTCCTGCTGCTGGGACTGGTGCTGAACCCGCCGGCCGAGGCCGTGACCGAGTTCGTCCTGCACGACGACAGGGCAGCGCTGAACCTGCGTACGATCTGGCTGTCGGCGGCCGTCGCGGCCGGGGCCGCGCTGATCACCGCCATCGGCCTCGTCGTCCCCCGCAAGGGACTCACTCCCTTCTGGGGCCGCTTCCTCGACCTCACCGAGTCGGCCGTCCTGCTCACCCTGGTGCCGCTGTGCCTGGCTGCGCTGGGCGTCCTCAGCACCGTCCGCTCCCTGACCGGCTGAGGCGGGCGGCGCCCGGCAGGGCGGGGTCCGGTCCGAGGCGGGTCGACGCCCTGGTACCCTGACTGACGGCCGTTTGTGTACGCACCCCCGGAGCGATTCCCCGCCCTGGAGGCCGCGCCCAGCGGATCCCCGCCTTCCGAGTCATGGAAGATCCCCCGAGACGTAGACCGGGGGCACTCGGTGGCCATTCACAGACTATGAGGAGTACGCGTGTCGCTCGACGCCGCAGTGAAGAAGCAGATCATCTCCGAGTTCGGTACCAAGGAGGGTGACACCGGCTCCCCCGAGGTCCAGGTCGCTCTGCTGTCCCGTCGGATCTCCGACCTGACGGAGCACCTGAAGACCCACAAGCACGACCACCACTCCCGCCGTGGTCTGCTGATCCTCGTCGGTCAGCGCCGCCGGCTGCTGCAGTACCTCGCCAAGAAGGACATCCAGCGCTTCCGTGCGCTGGTGGACCGCCTCGGCATCCGCCGTGGTGCGGCGGGCGCCAAGTAAGACGCCGTGGAGGGAGCGGTTCCCGGAACGAGGGGACCGCTCCCTTTGCTGTACGTGCGGAGTGTCACTGCACCTTTGTAGTGTGGTAGCACAACGCCATAGGTACGACTCAGTGTGATGACCCGTGCCGCATCGGGTAGGCGACCAGGGACATCACCGGAACGACGTCACCGGACGTCACGCAGGAAACGACGTCACCGGACGTCGCGACGCACGAGGAGAAGCGCACCTCGCCGCCGCCGGTCCTCGGTAGTGGCCCCCGGGAGAGTGAACCCCGGGTGCTTCGATCGAAGACCGGCCCGCACCAGTGGAGCGCTTCTCCGACACCGTCCCCCCGCCACACGGGCGAGGCGGGACAAAAGACGACAAGTAACGGAGAAAACGCTGGTGGAGAACGAGACCCACTACGCCGAGGCCGTCATCGACAACGGCTCCTTCGGCACCCGCACCATCCGCTTCGAGACGGGCCGCCTGGCCAAGCAGGCCGCCGGCTCCGCCGTGGCGTACCTGGACGACGACACCATGGTGCTGTCGGCCACCACCGCATCCAAGAACCCCAAGGACCAGCTCGACTTCTTCCCCCTCACGGTGGACGTCGAGGAGCGGATGTACGCGGCCGGCAAGATCCCCGGCTCCTTCTTCCGCCGTGAGGGCCGGCCGTCCGAGGACGCGATCCTCACCTGCCGCCTCATCGACCGCCCGCTGCGCCCGTCCTTCAAGAAGGGCCTGCGCAACGAGATCCAGGTCGTCGCCACGATCATGGCGCTCAACCCCGACCACCTGTACGACGTCGTGGCGATCAACGCCGCCTCCGCGTCCACGCAGCTGGCCGGCCTGCCCTTCTCCGGCCCGATCGGCGGCGTCCGCGTCGCGCTGATCCGCGGCCAGTGGGTCGCCTTCCCGACGCACACCGAGCTCGAGGACGCCGTCTTCGACATGGTCGTCGCGGGCCGCACCCTCGAGGACGGCGACGTCGCGATCATGATGGTCGAGGCGGAGGCCACCGAGAAGACCATCAAGCTGGTCGAGGGCGGCGCCGAGGCGCCGACCGAGGAGGTCGTCGCCGCCGGTCTCGAGGCCGCGAAGCCCTTCATCAAGGTCCTGTGCAAGGCCCAGGCCGACCTCGCCGCGAAGGCCGCCAAGCCGACCGGCGAGTTCCCGATCTTCCTGGACTACCAGGACGACGTCCTCGAGGCCCTCACCGCCGCCGTCAAGCCGGAGCTCGCCTCCGCGCTGACCATCGCCGGCAAGCAGGAGCGCGAGGCCGAGCTGGACCGCGTCAAGGCGCTCGCCGCCGAGAAGCTCCTGCCGGAGTTCGAGGGCCGCGAGAAGGAGATCTCCGCCGCGTACCGTTCGCTGACCAAGACCCTGGTCCGTGAGCGCGTCATCAAGGAGAAGAAGCGCATCGACGGCCGCGGTGTCACCGACATCCGCACCCTGGCCGCCGAGGTCGAGGCGATCCCGCGCGTGCACGGCTCCGCCGTGTTCGAGCGTGGCGAGACGCAGATCCTGGGCGTCACCACCCTCAACATGCTCCGCATGGAGCAGCAGCTGGACACCCTCTCCCCGGTGACCCGCAAGCGCTACATGCACAACTACAACTTCCCGCCGTACTCCACCGGCGAGACCGGCCGCGTCGGCTCCCCGAAGCGCCGCGAGATCGGTCACGGCGCCCTCGCCGAGCGCGCCCTCATCCCGGTCCTGCCGACGCGCGAGGAGTTCCCCTACGCGATCCGCCAGGTCTCCGAGGCGCTGAGCTCCAACGGCTCGACGTCCATGGGCTCGGTCTGCGCCTCCACCATGTCGCTGCTGAACGCCGGTGTGCCGCTGAAGGCCCCGGTCGCCGGTATCGCCATGGGCCTGATCTCCCAGGAGATCGAGGGCGAGACGCACTACGTCACCCTCACCGACATCCTCGGTGCGGAGGACGCCTTCGGCGACATGGACTTCAAGGTCGCCGGCACCAAGGAGTTCGTGACCGCCCTCCAGCTCGACACCAAGCTGGACGGCATCCCGGCCTCCGTCCTGGCCGCCGCCCTCAAGCAGGCCCGTGACGCCCGCCTCCACATCCTCGACGTGATGATGGAAGCGATCGACACGCCGGACGAGATGTCCCCGAACGCGCCGCGGATCATCACCGTGAAGATCCCGGTCGACAAGATCGGCGAGGTCATCGGCCCCAAGGGCAAGATGATCAACCAGATCCAGGAGGACACCGGCGCCGAGATCACCATCGAGGACGACGGCACCATCTACATCGGTGCCGCCGACGGCCCGTCCGCCGAGGCCGCCCGCACCACGATCAACGGCATCGCCAACCCGACGATGCCCGAGGTCGGCGAGCGCTACCTGGGCACGGTCGTGAAGACGACGACGTTCGGCGCCTTCGTCTCCCTCCTCCCCGGCAAGGACGGTCTGCTGCACATCTCGCAGATCCGCAAGCTGGCCGGCGGCAAGCGCGTGGAGAACGTCGAGGACGTGCTCGGTGTGGGCCAGAAGGTCCAGGTCGAGATCGCCGAGATCGACTCCCGCGGCAAGCTCTCCCTCATCCCCGTGATCGAGGGCGAGGAAGGCGACGACGAGAAGAAGGACGACGCCGACAAGTGACGTCCCGTGGCTCCAAGGCGACGGCCCGCACCTCTTCGGAGGCGCGGGCCGTCGCCCGTACCCAAACCCTCATCAAGGGCGAGAACGGCATCGGTACGGTCCGCAAGACCCCCCTCCCCGGCGGCCTGCGCATCGTCACCGAGACCCTGCCCTCGGTCCGCTCGGCGACCTTCGGCATCTGGGCGCACGTCGGCTCCCGCGACGAGACCCCGGCCCTGAACGGCGCCACGCACTACCTCGAGCACCTGCTGTTCAAGGGCACCGCCCGCCGTTCCGCCCTCGACATCTCCTCCGCCCTCGACGCCGTCGGCGGCGAGATGAACGCGTTCACGGCCAAGGAGTACACGTGCTACTACGCGCGCGTGCTCGACACCGACCTGCCGCTCGCCATCGACGTGGTGTGCGACATGCTCACCGGCTCCGTGATCCGCGAGGAGGACGTCGACGTCGAGCGCGGCGCCATCCTCGAAGAGATCGCGATGACCGAGGACGACCCGGGCGACTGCGTGCACGACCTGTTCGCGCACACCATGTTCGGCGACAACCCCCTCGGCCGCCCCGTCCTCGGCACCGTCGACACGGTCAACGCCCTGACCGCCGACCGCATCCGCCGCTTCTACAAGAAGCACTACGACCCCACCCACCTGGTGGTCGCCTGCGCCGGCAACATCGACCACAACAAGGTCGTACGCCAGGTCCGTGCCGCCTTCGAGAAGGCCGGGGCGTTCAAGAACCCCGAAGCGGAGCCCCTCGGCCCGCGCACCGGCCACCGCGCCCTGCGCACCGCCGGCCGGGTCGAGCTGCTGGGCCGCAAGACGGAGCAGGCGCACATCGTCCTCGGCATGCCGGGCCTGGCCCGCACCGACGAGCGGCGCTGGGCGCTCGGCGTGCTCAACACCGCCCTCGGCGGCGGCATGTCCTCCCGCCTCTTCCAGGAGGTCCGGGAGAAGCGCGGACTGGCCTACAGCGTGTACTCGTACACCTCCGGCTTCGCCGACTGCGGCCTGTTCGGCGTGTACGCCGGCTGCCGGCCCTCCCAGGTGCACGACGTGCTGAAGATCTGCCGCGACGAACTCGACCGGGTCGCCGAGCACGGACTGCCCGACGAGGAGATCGAGCGTGCTGTCGGCCAGCTGAGGGGCTCCACCGTCCTCGGTCTGGAGGACACCGGCGCGCTGATGAACCGTATCGGCAAGAGCGAGCTGTGCTGGGGCGAGCAGATGTCCGTCGACGACATGCTGGCCCGGATAGCCTCGGTCACCCCGGACGACGTCCGCTCGGTCGCCCGCGACGTGCTGGGACGGCGGCCCTCCCTGTCGGTCATCGGCCCCCTCAAGGACAAGCAGGCGTCCCGGCTGCACGACGCCGTCGCCTGACCCACCCCGGTAAGGAAACAAGGACATGAGCAAGCTGCGCGTGGCGGTCCTCGGCGCCAAGGGTCGGATCGGTTCCGAAGCGGTACGGGCGATCGAGGCCGCCGACGACATGGAGCTGGTGGCCGCCCTCGGCCGGGGCGACAAGCTGGAGACCCTCGCCGAGACCGGCGCCCAGGTCGCCGTCGAGCTGACCCCCCCCGCCTCGGTCATGGGCAACCTCGACTTCTGCGTGCGTCACGGCATCCACGCCGTCGTCGGTACGACGGGCTGGACCGACGACCGCCTCGCGCAGCTGAAGGGCTGGCTCGACCAGTCCCCGGAAACGGGCGTGCTCATCGCGCCGAACTTCTCCATCGGCGCCGTGCTCACCATGAAGTTCGCGCAGATCGCCGCCCCGTACTTCGAGTCCGTCGAGGTCGTCGAGCTGCACCACCCGAACAAGGTCGACGCGCCCAGCGGCACCGCCACCCGCACCGCCCAGCTGATCGCCGAGGCCCGCCGCCGGGCCGGCTCCGCCCCGGCCCCGGACGCCACCACCACCGCCCTGGACGGCGCCCGCGGCGCGGACGTCGACGGCGTCCCGGTGCACGCGGTCCGGCTGCGGGGCCTGCTCGCCCACCAGGAGGTCCTGCTCGGCGCGGAGGGCGAGACCCTCACCGTCCGGCACGACTCCCTGCACCACAGCAGCTTCATGCCGGGCATCCTGCTCGGCGCCCGCCGCGTGGTGACCACTCCGGGCCTCACCTTCGGCCTGGAACACTTCCTCGACCTGAACTGAGACCGAGCCGAACACCCATGCGCGCGAAGATCTCCTACGCCGTCACGGCCGCCGTCCTGGTCGTCTACTTCGTCCTGGTCGGCAGCCGTGGCGTGCTGCTCATCGAGACCGGCACACCCCTCACCGTCACCTTCGGTGTCGCGGTGCTGATCCTTCCGGTCATCGGCGTGTGGTTCCTGTGGAAGAACACCGAGTTCGTCCGGAACGCCAACCGGCTCGCCGCCCAGCTCGACGCCGAGGGCGGACTGCCCGTCGACGAGCTGAAGCGCCTGCCCAGCGGGCGCATCGACCGCGACTCGGCCGACGAGGTCTTCGCCCGGCGCAAGGCCGAGACGGAGGACGCCCCCGACGACTGGCGCACCTGGTTCCGGCTCGCCGTGGCCTACCACGACGCCCGTGACACCCCGCGCGCCCGCAAGGCGATGCAGCGGGCGATCAGCCTGCACAAGACGTCCGCCTGAGCGGCCCGGCTCCGACGGAGGCCCGGCCCTTACGAGCCCGCCATCTGTGAGGCCTGGCCTCTACGAGGCCCGGCCTGGGCAGCCCGGGCCTAGCACCAGCCCTTGGACCACCCGGTCCCTACGCGGCCCCGCCGCGCCCGTACTCGGCGGCCCACACCTCCACGGAGTCGGCCGCCCGGTCGAAGGCCAACTGGTCCCGGCCCAGGAAGTCCGCGTTGTGCGAGGTCAGCAGCGGCGGCCGGGTCTCCGCGCCGCGCCCGCGCCGGGCGAGGACCAGCGCCTGGCCCTGCACCGTCCGCGGCAGGCCCAGCCAGCGCACCGGCTGCTGCACCGTGCGCACGGCACCCACCTGCGCCCAGGGCGTCGTACGCGTGGTGAAGAAGGCCACCTGACGCAGTCCCCGCGCGCTCACCCACACGCCCATGCGGAGCAGCCGCAGCGCAGTGGCGACCACGGCCAGCGCGATGCCGAACACCGTCCCGGCCGACGCGAGCGTCGCCGTCGCCGCGATGATCACCGCGGCGAACAGGACGAACGAGGCGAGCAGCAGCAGGAGCGCCGCCGTGCCCACGCGCCACGGACCGGGACGGTACGGCCGCCGCCAGCGGTCCCGGTCGTCGTGCGGCAGGGCGACATCGTCCACCGTGTCGAATGCGCGGTCGGCCGTCAGGAAGGGCAGGGGCACGGCGGGTCCTCACTCGGTCCATGCATGGTCAGTGCCCGGTGAGGCTATCGATCTGTGTGCCCGGTCACCACCTTCGGGGTCCGGATGGCGGCCCCGCCGCGGGACCCGGCGGTCAGCGGCCGTCGGTCGCCTGGGACTGCTGCGTCTGCGTGCCCGCGGGGTCGGTGGAAAGCGCAGGTATGCCCACGATCAGGGAGCCCACCAGCCCGGCGGCGAGGGTGAGTCCCAGCAGCCAGCGCCCGGCCAGCTGACCGGCGGAGGCCCGCTCACGGGGAGGCGGTGCGACATTGCTGCGGAACCTGTCGGCCTCGGCGACGAAGGCGAACGGCACGGGTTCACGCCGGCGGAGCATCGGAGGTGCGTCTCCTTTCGGAAGAAGGGCGGGGATCGTCCGGAGCCCTCGGGGGCGCTCGGCCCCCGAGGATTCGAAGATCGAACGAATCACTGTCACCAGGACAGACGAACGGACACCGGAAAAGGTGCCCACATCCGCACATCCCGTCCCGGCAGGGCACCTCCCGCCCCGCCGGAGCCGCCCCGTAAAGTGGGCGCGACCCTGCTCTCCGCGACGGGAAGGACCCAGTTGACCTCCGCCGACGATCCCAAACCGGCACCCCGCACCGATGTCACCTTGCGGAGTGACGTCACCGTCGAGCTGGTGAAGTCCAGCGCCTCGGACTCGGACGTCCTCTTCGCCGCCCGCGTCTCGACCCTGGGCGAGCAGTCCCTCGGGGAACTGCAGAAGGACCCGGAGCGCTCCAAGGGCCTGATCAACTACCTGATGCGGGATCGGCACGGCAGCCCCTTCGAGCACAACTCGATGACGTTCCTGATCAGCGCACCGATCTTCGTCTTCCGCGAGTTCATGCGCCACCGCGTGGGCTGGTCGTACAACGAGGAGTCGGGCCGCTACCGCGAGCTGGAGCCCGTCTTCTACGTGCCCGACGCCGCGCGCAAGCTGGTCCAGGAGGGACGCCCGGGCAAGTACGTCTTCGTCGAGGGCACACCCGCGCAGCACGCGACCGTCCAGAGCGTGCTGGGCGAGACGTACCACCAGGCCTACGAGGCCTACCAGAAGCTGCTGGCCGAGGGCGTCGCCCGCGAGGTCGCCCGCGCGGCGCTCCCCGTCGGCCTGTACTCCTCGATGTACGCCACCTGCAACGCGCGGTCGCTGATGCACTTCCTCGGCCTGCGCACGCAGCACGAGCAGGCGAAGGTCCCGTCCTTCCCGCAGCGCGAGATCGAGATGGTCGGCGAGAAGATGGAGGCCGAGTGGGCCCGGCTCATGCCGCTGACCTACGCCGCCTTCAACGCCAACGGGCGCGTGGCCCCGTAGCCGTCCGCGTCGGCGTCCGCAGGCACAGATGTACGGATCAGCCGAGCGAAGTGTCCGTATTGCGGCATTTCGCGAAGTTCATCTAGCCTGATCAAACGGGCCCGGTACTGCCTGAACCCCCGAGCAGGCAGTACCGGGCTCCCCCTGTGCCCCGTCTTGTCGCCTCCCCCGAGGGAAGACCCCGGCCTGAGCAACGAGTAGCGTGTAACCCATGGCTCCGACCTCCACTCCGCAGACCCCCTTCGGGCGGGTCCTCACCGCCATGGTCACGCCCTTCACGGCGGACGGCGCACTCGACCTCGACGGCGCACAGCGGCTCGCCACCCACCTGGTGGACGCAGGCAACGACGGCCTGATCGTCAACGGCACCACCGGCGAGTCCCCGACCACCAGCGACGCGGAGAAAGCGGATCTCGTACGGGCGATCGTGGAGGCTGTCGGCGACCGTGCCCATGTCGTGGCCGGAGTCGGCACCAACGACACCCGTCACAGCATCGAACTGGCCCACGCCGCGGAGCACGCCGGCGCGCACGGCCTGCTCGTCGTCACCCCGTACTACAACAAGCCCCCACAGGAGGGCCTGTACCGGCACTTCACGGCCGTCGCCGACGCCACCGCACTGCCGGTCATGCTGTACGACATCCCCGGCCGCAGTGGCGTCCCGATCAGCACGGAGACGCTGGTCCGCCTCGCCGAGCACCCGCGCATCGTCGCCAACAAGGACGCCAAGGGCGACCTCGGCCGAGCGGGCTGGGCCATCGCCCGCTCCGGCCTCGCCTGGTACTCCGGCGACGACATGCTCAACCTGCCCCTGCTCTCGATCGGAGCGGTCGGTTTCGTCTCGGTCGTCGGCCACCTCGTCACGCCGGAGCTGCGCTCACTGGTCGAGGCGTACGTCTCCGGAGACGTGCAGAAGGCCACCGAGATCCACCAGAGGCTGCTGCCCGTCTACACCGGCGTGTTCCGCACCCAGGGCGTGATGACCACCAAGGCGGCGCTCGCGCTGAAGGGACTGCCCGCCGGGCCCCTGCGCGCCCCCATGGTCGAGTGCACGCCCGAAGAGATCGAGCAGCTCAAGATCGATCTTGCTGCCGGCGGGGTACAGCTTCAGTAACAGACTTCGCGCGACCGCTCGCGCAGACGGACTCCACAACTGAATACGCGGGCCACCGGTGCCCGCACCCCTTACGACAACTGCTTCTGCACGAACGTCATGCGCGCCACGTGCCCACCGGTACGTGGCGCGTGTGGTGAGGAGAGTCTTTTGAGTCATCCGCATCCTGAACTCGGCCCGCCCCCGCCGCTGCCGGAAGGCGGCCTGCGCGTCACCCCGCTCGGCGGACTCGGCGAGATCGGCCGCAACATGACGGTCTTCGAGTACGGCGGCCGCCTGCTGATCGTCGACTGCGGAGTGCTCTTCCCCGAGGAGGAGCAGCCCGGAATCGACCTGATCCTGCCGGACTTCTCGTCCATCCGGGACCGTCTCGACGACATCGAGGGCATCGTCCTCACCCACGGCCACGAGGACCACATCGGCGGCGTCCCGTTCCTCCTGCGGGAGAAGCCGGACATCCCGCTGATCGGCTCCAAGCTGACCCTCGCCCTGATCGAGGCGAAGCTCCAGGAGCACCGCATCCGGCCCTACACCCTCGAGGTCGCGGAGGGCCACCGCGAGCGCATCGGCCCCTTCGACTGCGAGTTCGTCGCGGTCAACCACTCGATTCCCGACGCGCTGGCCGTGGCCATCCGCACGCCCGCCGGCATGGTCGTCCACACCGGCGACTTCAAGATGGACCAGCTTCCGCTGGACAACCGCCTCACGGATCTACACGCGTTCGCCAGGCTCAGCGAGGAGGGCATCGACCTGCTCCTCAGCGACTCCACGAACGCCGAGGTCCCGGGTTTCACCCCGCACGAGCGCGATATCTCGGGCGTCCTGCGCCAGGTGTTCGCCGGTGCCCGCAAGCGCATCATCGTGGCCAGTTTCGCCAGCCACGTCCACCGCATCCAGCAGATCCTGGACGCGGCGCACGAGTACGGCCGCAGGGTCGCCTTCGTCGGCCGCTCCATGGTCCGCAACATGGGCATCGCCCGCGACCTCGGCTATCTGAAGGTCCCGGCGGGCCTGGTGGTGGACGTCAAGGCGCTGGACGACCTGCCGGACAGCGAAGTCGTCCTGGTCTGCACGGGCTCGCAGGGCGAACCGATGGCGGCCCTGTCCCGGATGGCCAACCGCGACCACCAGATCCGCATCGTCGATGGCGACACGGTGATCCTGGCGTCGTCGCTCATCCCGGGCAACGAGAACGCGGTCTACCGCGTGATCAACGGCCTGACCCGCTGGGGCGCGAACGTCGTCCACAAGGGCAACGCCAAGGTCCACGTCTCGGGCCATGCCTCGGCCGGCGAACTGCTGTACTTCTACAACATCTGCCGTCCGAAGAACCTGATGCCGGTCCACGGCGAGTGGCGCCATCTGCGGGCCAATGCCGAACTGGGCGCGATGACCGGCGTCCCGCACGACCGCATCGTCATCGCCGAGGACGGTGTGGCCGTCGACCTCGTCGAGGGCAAGGCCAAGATCTCCGGCAAGGTCCAGGCGGGATACGTCTACGTCGACGGCCTCTCCGTCGGCGATGTCGGCGAGCCGGCCCTGAAGGACCGCAAGATCCTCGGCGACGAGGGCATCATTTCGGTGTTCGTGGTCATCGACGCCTCGACCGGCAAGATCACGGGCGGACCGCACGTCCAGGCCCGCGGTTCCGGCATCGAGGACTCCGCCTTCGGCGAGGTGATCCCGAAGATCACGGAGGTCCTCGAGCGTTCGGCCCAGGACGGCGTGGTCGAACCCCACCAGATGCAGCAGCTCGTCCGCCGCACGCTGGGCAAGTGGGTCTCCGACACCTACCGGCGCCGGCCGATGATCCTGCCCGTGGTGGTGGAGGTCTGACGGTCCGTCGGACACCACGCGCGAGCGAACGGTGAGCGGGGCGCCTCGATTTGCATCGAGGCGCCCCGCTCCAGTACGTTTACAACTCCTCCCGAACGGACACCCGGTCACCTCGTGCGCCGGAAGCAGTGCCCGGAAGGGGTGAGGAAAACCGACTCAGAATCTCTGATAAAGTCGGATCCGCCGGAAAGGAAAACGCGAAAGCGTCGACCTGGAAAGCACCGAGGAAATCGGATCGGAAAGATCTGATAGAGTCGGAAACACCGAAGGGAAGCGCCCGGAGGAAAGCCCGAGAGGGTGAGTACGAAGGAAGCGTCCGTTCCTTGAGAACTCAACAGCGTGCCAAAAGTCAACGCCAGATATGTTGATACCCCGTCCGTCGGAATCATTTCGGCGGTCGAGGTTCCTTTGAAAAAACACAGCGAGGACGCTGTGAACCGTGAGGACTATTCCTCCATGCGGTTCCGCTCTCGTGATGTGTTCGCCCCGAGTACGGGGAAGCATTCACGGAGAGCTTGATCCTGGCTCAGGACGAACGCTGGCGGCGTGCTTAGCACATGCAAGTCGAACGATGACCCACTTCGGTGGGGATTAGTGGCGAACGGGTGAGTAACACGTGGGCAATCTGCCCTGCACTCTGGGACAAGCCCTGGAAACGGGGTCTAATACCGGATACGCCGCGCTCAGGCATCTGATGCGCGTGGAAAGCTCCGGCGGTGCAGGATGAGCCCGCGGCCTATCAGCTTGTTGGTGAGGTAACGGCTCACCAAGGCGACGACGGGTAGCCGGCCTGAGAGGGCGACCGGCCACACTGGGACTGAGACACGGCCCAGACTCCTACGGGAGGCAGCAGTGGGGAATATTGCACAATGGGCGAAAGCCTGATGCAGCGACGCCGCGTGAGGGATGACGGCCTTCGGGTTGTAAACCTCTTTCAGCAGGGAAGAAGCGAAAGTGACGGTACCTGCAGAAGAAGCGCCGGCTAACTACGTGCCAGCAGCCGCGGTAATACGTAGGGCGCGAGCGTTGTCCGGAATTATTGGGCGTAAAGAGCTCGTAGGCGGCTTGTCGCGTCGGTTGTGAAAGCCCGGGGCTTAACCCCGGGTCTGCAGTCGATACGGGCAGGCTAGAGTTCGGTAGGGGAGATCGGAATTCCTGGTGTAGCGGTGAAATGCGCAGATATCAGGAGGAACACCGGTGGCGAAGGCGGATCTCTGGGCCGATACTGACGCTGAGGAGCGAAAGCGTGGGGAGCGAACAGGATTAGATACCCTGGTAGTCCACGCCGTAAACGGTGGGCACTAGGTGTGGGCAACATTCCACGTTGTCCGTGCCGCAGCTAACGCATTAAGTGCCCCGCCTGGGGAGTACGGCCGCAAGGCTAAAACTCAAAGGAATTGACGGGGGCCCGCACAAGCGGCGGAGCATGTGGCTTAATTCGACGCAACGCGAAGAACCTTACCAAGGCTTGACATACACCGGAAAACTCTGGAGACAGGGTCCCCCTTGTGGTCGGTGTACAGGTGGTGCATGGCTGTCGTCAGCTCGTGTCGTGAGATGTTGGGTTAAGTCCCGCAACGAGCGCAACCCTTGTCCCGTGTTGCCAGCAGGCCCTTGTGGTGCTGGGGACTCACGGGAGACCGCCGGGGTCAACTCGGAGGAAGGTGGGGACGACGTCAAGTCATCATGCCCCTTATGTCTTGGGCTGCACACGTGCTACAATGGCCGGTACAATGAGCTGCGATACCGCGAGGTGGAGCGAATCTCAAAAAGCCGGTCTCAGTTCGGATTGGGGTCTGCAACTCGACCCCATGAAGTCGGAGTCGCTAGTAATCGCAGATCAGCATTGCTGCGGTGAATACGTTCCCGGGCCTTGTACACACCGCCCGTCACGTCACGAAAGTCGGTAACACCCGAAGCCGGTGGCCCAACCCCTTGTGGGAGGGAGCTGTCGAAGGTGGGACTGGCGATTGGGACGAAGTCGTAACAAGGTAGCCGTACCGGAAGGTGCGGCTGGATCACCTCCTTTCTAAGGAGCACTTCTTACCAACCTCTGGTTGGTCAGAGGCCAGTACATCAGCGAACGTCTGATGCTGGTTGCTCATGGGTGGAACGTTGACTACTCGGCATCGTCAGCCAACTCGGGCTGCTAGTACTGCTCTTCGGAGCGTGGAACGCAGACCACGAGGGGCGGGGGTGTCGGGCACGCTGTTGGGTGTCTGAAGGTACGGCCGCAAGGTCGGGTGCCTTCGATGCCGGCCCCAGTGCACTCGAGCTGTTTGCTCGGGGTGATGGGTGGTTGGTCGTTGTTTGAGAACT
>NZ_VCNP01000017.1 GCF_006782915.1 Streptomyces calvus | reverse complement strand
TAGTAGGTGAGTGATGGGGTGACGCAGGAAGGTAGTCCATCCCGGGCGGTGGTTGTCCCGGGGTAAGGGTGTAGGACGTCAGGTAGGTAAATCCGCCTGGCAATAGTCTGAGACCTGATGCCGAGCCGATTGTGGTGAAGTGGATGATCCTATGCTGTCGAGAAAAGCCTCTAGCGAGTTTCATGGCGGCCCGTACCCTAAACCGACTCAGGTGGTCAGGTAGAGAATACCGAGGCGTTCGGGTGAACTATGGTTAAGGAACTCGGCAAAATGCCCCCGTAACTTCGGGAGAAGGGGGGCCATTCCTGGTGATGATCTTTTCGGTCTGAGCTGGGGGTGGCCGCAGAGACCAGCGAGAAGCGACTGTTTACTAAAAACACAGGTCCGTGCGAAGCCGTAAGGCGATGTATACGGACTGACGCCTGCCCGGTGCTGGAACGTTAAGGGGACCGGTTAGCTGGCTTTCGGGCCGGCGAAGCTGAGAACTTAAGCGCCAGTAAACGGCGGTGGTAACTATAACCATCCTAAGGTAGCGAAATTCCTTGTCGGGTAAGTTCCGACCTGCACGAATGGCGTAACGACTTCTCGACTGTCTCAACCATAGGCCCGGTGAAATTGCACTACGAGTAAAGATGCTCGTTTCGCGCAGCAGGACGGAAAGACCCCGGGACCTTTACTACAGTTTGATATTGGTGTTCGGTTCGGCTTGTGTAGGATAGCTGGGAGACTTTGAAGCTCGGACGCCAGTTCGGGTGGAGTCGTCGTTGAAATACCAGTCTGGTCGTGCTGGATGTCTAACCTGGGTCCGTGATCCGGATCAGGGACAGTGTCTGATGGGTAGTTTAACTGGGGCGGTTGCCTCCTAAAGGGTAACGGAGGCGCCCAAAGGTTCCCTCAGCCTGGTTGGCAATCAGGTGTTGAGTGTAAGTGCACAAGGGAGCTTGACTGTGAGACCGACGGGTCGAGCAGGGACGAAAGTCGGGACTAGTGATCCGGCGGTGGCTTGTGGAAGCGCCGTCGCTCAACGGATAAAAGGTACCCCGGGGATAACAGGCTGATCTTCCCCAAGAGTCCATATCGACGGGATGGTTTGGCACCTCGATGTCGGCTCGTCGCATCCTGGGGCTGGAGTCGGTCCCAAGGGTTGGGCTGTTCGCCCATTAAAGCGGTACGCGAGCTGGGTTTAGAACGTCGTGAGACAGTTCGGTCCCTATCCGCTGTGCGCGTAGGAGTCTTGAGAAGGGCTGTCCCTAGTACGAGAGGACCGGGACGGACGAACCTCTGGTGTGCCAGGTGTTCTGCCAAGGGCATGGCTGGTTGGCTACGTTCGGGAGGGATAACCGCTGAAAGCATCTAAGCGGGAAGCCTGCTTCGAGATGAGGGCTCCCACCCACTTGATGGGGTAAGGCTCCCCGTAGACGACTGGGTTGATAGGCCGGATATGGAAGCACGGTAACGTGTGGAGTTGACCGGTACTAATAGGCCGAGGGCTTGTCCTCAGTTGCTCGCGTCCACTGTGTTGGTTCTGAAACCACGAACAACCCCATGTGTCACACGTGGTGCGGTTGTCAGTTTCATAGTGTTTCGGTGGTCATAGCGTAGGGGAAACGCCCGGTTACATTCCGAACCCGGAATCTAAGCCTTACAGCGCCGATGGTACTGCAGGGGGGACCCTGTGGGAGAGTAGGACGCCGCCGAACAATACTTCAAAGGGTTGGACCCCGAACTTCGGTTCAGGGTCCAACCCTTTTTTGTTCTGCGTCACTTGAAGTTCACGTTGCGCGCCCAGCATCCACTACATGGGTACTGCTGCACTGCTCAGGGCCGCTGGTGTCGGAGTCGGTGACGAGGTCGTGGTGCCGGCCTTCGGCAACGTGGAAGTCGCCGAAGCCGTGGCGACGGCAGGAGCGCTGCCGGTGTTCGCCGACATAGATCCGACGACGTACTGCCTGGAACCGGCCGCCGTGGAAGCCGCCGTAACCCCGCGGACAGCGGCCGTCGTTGTCGTCCACCGCTTCGGCAGGCCCGCCGACGTCGCACGACTGCACGCCCTCGGCCGGCGCCACGGACTGCTGGTGCTGGAGCACGGCGAGTCCGAGTCGCCGTACGACGAGATAGCCCAGCGGCGGGAACGGGCGGCCTACCTCGACGCCAAACTGCGCGGCGTCCGGACACCCGAAGGCGGCGTCGGACACACCTACCAGCAGTACGTGGTGCGAGTACCCGGCAACGGGCGGCCCGACCGCGACGCCTTCGCACGCGCCATACGAGCCAAGGGCGTCGAATGCCGCGTACCGGTGAAGACCCCGGTGCACCGGCTGCCCGAGTTCCGCCGCTGCGTGTCCCTGCCCGAGACCGAGCGAGCCGCCGACGAGACGCTCGCACTGCCCGTCGACGCCACCCTGACCAAGAGGGACATGCAGCGGATCGCGTCCGCGTGCAATGCGCTGGGCGGACTTCTGCAACCCGCCCTCTGAGCGTGGTTGGGAGCACGGGCCGGTTCGGGGTATGATCTATTCCGTTGGCGCGAGGGAAACCTCGCAAGCAACAGGCCCCTATAGCTCAGTCGGCAGAGCGTCTCCATGGTAAGGAGAAGGTCAACGGTTCGATTCCGTTTGGGGGCTCGGACAGAAAGGCCCCGCCCAATCGGGCGGGGCCTTTTGCGTGTTCCGTAACCGGCCGCCTTCTAGTCGTTCTGCACACCCGGTACGCGCATGGCCAGGATGGCCATGTCGTCGGACGGCGCATCCGTGGCGAAGCGTTCCACGGCGCGCATGATGCGGGCCGCCACCGCGCCCGCCGTCAGACCCGTACACGTCGTCAGGACATCGGCGAGACCGTCGTCGCCCAGCATCCGGCTGCCCTCACGGCGCTCGGTGACACCATCGGTCACACACAGCAGGACGTCACCCGGATCGAGGGTGACCGTCTGCTCGTACAGCTCCAGATCCTCCAGGACACCCAGCAGCGGCTGAGGCTCGGCAGCCGGTTCGACCGTGCCGTCCTGGCGCAGACGCAGCGGAAGCGGATGGCCGGCGCACACCACCTTCAACTCCGCACTGCCGTCCGCCTGCGGGCGCAGCTCGCCGTACAGCAGCGTGAGGAAACGGCTGCGGGCACCCTCGTCGAGAATCGCGGAGTTCAGACGCTCCAGGACCGCAGGGCCGCTCAGGCCCTCGCGTGCCAGCAGCCGCAGGGCGTGCCGGGCCAGGCCCGTGACCGCCGCCGCGTTCGGACCCGTACCGCAGACATCGCCGATGGCGAAGCCGTAGGCGCCGTCACTGATCGGGAACAGGTCGTAGAAGTCACCACCGACCTCGTTGCCCTCGCCGGCCGCCCGGTAGATGACCTCGACCTCCACGCCGTCGATCAGCGGAAGCTCCGGCGGCAGGAGGCTGCGCTGGAGGGACTGGCTGATGGCCGTGCGCTCGGAGTACAGGCGGGCGTTGTCCAGAGCCAGCGCGGCACGCCGTGAGAGGTCCTCGGCGAGTTCCAGGATCTCCTGGCGGAAGTGCTCGTCCGTCGGCTTGCCGAGCGTCAGCATGCCGATGACACGGTTACGGGCCACCAGCGGCAGCACAACGGTTTCCCCGCCGACCGCGGACGCCGTGGCCAGCGTCGGACCGATGCCCGGGGTGACCTGCCGCGTGGGGCCGCCGCTCAGACCGAGACTGCGCATGGAGGTGCGCAGCGCCGCCTGATGGGCGACCTCGGCCGGAGCCGACCAGACGCGCGCACCCGGCGTCGGCACCGGATCGGGCGGCGGAACCTTCGACAGCAGGGACTTGATGCCGTCGATCAACTCCTCGTCCTCGTGCAGCACATAGGACAGATACGGCTCCGACGCCTGGTCGGCGATCGTGTAGACGGCACACCAGGTGGCCAGGGTCGGAACCGTCATCTGGGCCATCAGCGCCAGCGTCTGGTCCCGGTCCAGAGTGCCCGCCAGCAGATCGGACGCTTCGACGAGGAAGCTGAGCGAGCCGCGACGCAGGCGTTCCAACTCGCCCAGGCGGGCCGACTCCACGGCGAGAGCGATACGGTCCGCCGCGAACTGCAGGCGCAGCGCCTCCTCGTTGGAGTACCTGCCCGGCGCCTCGGCGGCGACACCGAGGGAACCGGTGAGGCGGCCCTCGACCTTCAGCGGGACGGTGACGACCGAGCGCATGCCCGTGCCGTTGAGGAGCGGCACCGCGCCGGGCACGGCGGTCAGGTCCTCGTGGACGGCCGGCATGCGGGCCGAGCCGTAGCGACCCGGGCCCGCCTCGACGGGCACACGGGCGAAACGCTGGCGGGCCGACGGCAGGCCCGTGGAGGCGCGGACCTCCAGCTCCGTCTCGTCGTCGGTGGCCAGCAGCAGGAAGGCCGAGTCGCCGTCGAGCATGTCGCGGGCGCGTTCCACCGTGCGCTGCAGCAGACCGTCCAGGTCGTCCGGAGCGGGAGAGCCGATGAACACCTCGAAGGGATCGGTGCTCTGCCCCTCGGAGACACCCGACGCGTCGGACGCCGGGCCGCGCAGCGGGGTCTGCAGAACCGCCCGTTCGTGGTCCCGCACCAGGAGACAGACGGTTGACGGCTCCCCGTCGGTGTCACGGACCCGCAGGTGAGAGGCGTACACCGGGATGACCCGGCCGCCCGCGCCACGGATGCCGTAGCTGCCCTCCCAGCGGGAGAGCCGCAGCGCGTCGGCGATGCCGGTGCCCGTGCCCGGAGTGTGCGGCCAGGCCGCGAAGTCCGTCAGCGGCTTGCCGGTGACCTGCTCGGCCGTGTAGCCGAACAACTCCTCCGCGTCCTCGTTCCAGGCGCTGACGGAGCCGCCGCGGTCGACCTGGACGACGGCCACGCGGACCCGGGCGTCGGCCAGCGGGAGAAGATGCGCCGGCAGGGACGGGCCGGCGGTGCGGGTGCCGACCGGACGCTCGGGAAGATCCAGCTGGAACCAGACGGTCTTGTGCGTCGGCGTGTAGTCCACACCCCAGTGGCCGGCCAGGGCCGCGCACAGCTGGAGCCCGCGGCCTCCCTCGCGGTCCGGGCTGCCCATGTTGACGGGCAGGCCCTGCAGCGGGACCTCGCGCTCCGGGTACCGGTCGGCCACCTCGATCCGGACACCGACGTCGCTGCGCAGGCAGAGCAGATCGGCGGAGGTGCCGGCATGGACCACGGCGTTGGTCACCAGTTCGCTGGTGAGAACGACCGCGTCGTCGACGATGTCGCCGAAGCCCCAGCCCTGGAGGGTGTCGCGGACGAAGGAGCGGGCGCTCGCGACAGATCGCCCGACGGGCTCGAAGCTGGCGGCCGCGCGCGCGGTGATCACAGAACTCCTCGACCGGTTCTCGACGGGCATGGCTCCCTGGCCGACCGGCTCGCGCCGCTGCTGCGGCAGGCCGTCAGTCGGCCGCGGGTCCGGGGGCTGCTCCCCCGGGATCAGTCCGGTGGTCATGTGTGCGGCCGCCCCTCCGATGCCCGCTCTTCTCCCTGCCACCGCCCAGGCCGGACGGACCGGCGTGGCTGGACAGCCGCATGCAAGGTTACTTACCTTCGCGGTCCGAGCGGATGCCGGTCTGCTGTGTTTCCGTCCGGAGGTGTCTTCCACCCGCCGTGTGTGCGGACGGTGTGCGAAGCTGCCGAACTGTTATGGCCTGGTTCGGCAGGGGTGAAACACTGGGCAGGCTTGTGGTGAAGGCCCGGACAGGCCGTGTGTCTTCCCCGTCGGGTGGGCAGCAGCCCCCTGGCGGCGCCTGGGAACGCCGGGCAGGACATCGCAGTAGTACGGAAACAGCACAGTAGGAACGGGAACGCCGCTGGTGGTGTGCCCGGGCACAGCGGTAACGGTCGACCCCTGCGGGAGGGACACAGTGGAGTCTGGCGCAGCGACGCGGGGCACGAAGACGCGCGCGAAAGGCGGACAGTCCCTGAGTAAGCCGACAAGGTCGCGGGGCGGGACGACGACGGTGGACACGGCGGCCCTGAACCGGCTGCTGACGGCGCTCGTGGCGATGCGGGACGGAAACTTCCGCAAACGGCTCACGGTGACCGGCGACGGCGTGATGTCGGAGATCGCGGCGGTCTTCAACGAGGTCGCCGACCGCAATCTCCACCTGACGGGCGAGCTGGCGCGGGTGCGCCGGATGGTCGGACGTGAGGGAAAACTCACGGAGCGGCTGGAGACGGGAGCCTCCGAGGGCTCCTGGGCCACCGCCATCGACAACTCCAACGCGCTGGTCGACGACCTGGTGCGGCCCGTCTCCGAGGTCAGCCGGGTGCTGTCGGCGGTGGCCGAGGGCGACCTGTCGCCGCGTATGGAGCTGCGCACCCAGGCGCCGGACGGGGCGGGGCATCCGCTGCGGGGCGAGTTCCTGAAGGTCGCGCGGACCGTCAACAACCTGGTCGACCAGCTGTCGACGTTCACCGACGAGGTCACGCGCGTGGCCAGCGAGGTGGGCACCGAGGGCAAGCTGGGCGGTCAGGCCCAGGTGCGCGGCATGTCGGGCTCCTGGAAGGACCTGACGGACTCCGTCAACACCATGGCGGAGCGGCTGACGGCGCAGGTGCGCGACATCGCGCTGGTGACGACGGCCGTCGCGCGCGGTGATCTGTCCCGCAAGGTCACCGTGCACGTCGAGGGGGAGATGCTGGAGCTGAAGAACACCGTCAACACGATGGTGGACCAGCTCTCCGCGTTCTCCTCCGAGGTGACCCGCGTCGCCCGCGAGGTCGGCACCGAGGGCGCCCTCGGCGGCCAGGCGCAGGTCCCCGGTGTGGACGGTGTGTGGAAGGAACTCACCGATTCCGTCAACACGATGGCCGGGAACCTCACCGCGCAGGTGCGCGGGATCGCCGAGGTGACGACCGCGGTCGCCAACGGTGACCTGTCGCGGAAGGTGACCGTGCCGGCGCGCGGCGAGGTCGCGCAGCTCGCCGAGACCATCAACCAGATGACCGAGACGCTGCGGATCTTCGCCGACGAGGTGACGCGCGTCGCCAACGAGGTCGGGGCCGAGGGGCGGCTCGGCGGTCAGGCGAACGTGCCGGGCGCGGCCGGGACGTGGAAGGACCTGACGGACTCCGTCAACACGGTGTTCCGCAACCTCACCACTCAGGTGAGGGACATCGCCGCGGTGACGACGGCGGTCGCCAACGGTGACCTGTCGCAGAAGGTCACCGTGGACGTGGCCGGCGAGATGCTGGAGCTGAAGAACACCGTCAACACGATGGTCGACCAGCTGTCCGCGTTCGGTGCCGAGGTCACGCGGGTCGCGCGGGAGATCGGCGTCGAGGGCGAGCTGGGCGGCCAGGCGCAGGTGCCGGGCGCGGCCGGGACGTGGAAGGACCTGACGGACTCCGTCAACACCGCGTTCCGCAACCTCACCGGACAGGTGAGGAACATCGCCCAGGTGACGACCGCGGTCGCCAACGGCGACCTGTCGCAGAAGGTCACCGTGGACGTCTCCGGCGAGATGCTCCAGCTGAAGAACACCGTGAACACGATGGTGGACCAGCTGTCGAGCTTCGCCGACCAGGTCACGCGGATGGCGCGGGACGTGGGTACGGAGGGCCGGCTGGGCGGTCAGGCGCGCGTGGACGGCGTGTCGGGCACCTGGAAGGAGCTCACCGACTCCGTCAACTCCATGGCGTCGAACCTGACCGGCCAGGTGCGCAACATCGCGCAGGTCACGACGGCCGTCGCGCGCGGTGACCTGTCGCAGAAGATCGACGTCGACGCGCGCGGCGAGATCCTGGAGCTGAAGAACACCATCAACACGATGGTGGACCAGCTGTCCTCCTTCGCCGACCAGGTCACGCGCGTGGCCCGCGAGGTGGGCACCGAGGGCCGCCTCGGCGGTCAGGCGCAGGTGCCCGGCGTCGCCGGTGTGTGGCGGGACCTGACGGACTCCGTGAACGGCATGGCGTCCAACCTGACGGGCCAGGTGCGCAACATCGCCCAGGTGGCGACGGCGGTGGCCCGCGGTGACCTTTCGCAGAAGATCACCGTGGACGCGCGCGGGGAGATCCTGGAGCTCAAGAACACGCTGAACACGATGGTGGACCAGCTGTCGTCGTTCGCCGAAGAGGTCACGCGGGTGGCCCGTGAGGTGGGTACGGAGGGCATCCTCGGCGGTCAGGCCGAGGTGCAGGGTGTCTCCGGCACCTGGAAGGACCTCACGCAGTCCGTGAACGGCATGGCGAACAACCTGACCCTCCAGGTGCGCAACATCGCCGAGGTCACCACCGCGGTCGCCAAGGGCGACCTGTCGAAGAAGATCACCGTCGACGCCAAGGGCGAGATCCTCGAGCTGGTCACCACCGTCAACACGATGGTCGACCAGCTGTCGTCGTTCGCCGAGCAGGTGACCCGGGTGGCCCGCGAGGTGGGCACCGAGGGCATCCTCGGCGGTCAGGCGCACGTGCCGGGCGTCACGGGCATCTGGAAGGACCTGAGCGACAACGTCAACCTGATGGCCAAGAACCTGACCACGCAGGTGCGGAACATCTCCCAGGTCTCCGCCGCCGTCGCCAACGGCGACCTGACGCGGCAGGTCAGCATCGAGGCGCGCGGCGAGGTGGCGCAGCTCGCCGACACCATCAACACCATGGTGAAGACGCTGAGCGCGTTCGCCGAGCAGGTCACCAAGGTGGCCCGCGAGGTGGGCACGGACGGCATCCTGGGCGGTCAGGCGCATGTGCCGGGTGTGGCCGGTACGTGGAAGGACCTCACCGAGTCGGTGAACCAGATGGCGTCCAACCTGACCGGTCAGGTGCGCAACATCGCCATGGTGACGACGGCCATCGCCAAGGGTGACCTGACGAAGAAGATCGACATCGACGCGCGCGGCGAGATCCTGGAGCTGAAGACGACCATCAACACCATGGTCGACCAGCTGTCCTCCTTCGCGGAGGAGGTCACGCGCGTGGCCCGCGAGGTGGGCACCGAGGGCCAGCTGGGCGGCCAGGCACGCGTGCGGGACGTCGACGGCACCTGGCGGGACCTGACGGAATCGGTGAACGAGATGGCCGGGAACCTGACCCGGCAGGTGCGTGCCATCGCGCGGGTGGCGACCGCAGTGACCCGCGGTGACCTGAACCTGAAGATCGACGTGGACGCCTCGGGGGAGATCTCCGAGCTGCAGGACTACATCAACAAGATGATCGCCAACCTGCGCGACACCACGATCGCCAACAAGGAGCAGGACTGGCTGAAGGGCAATCTGGCCCGGATCTCCGCGCTGATGCAGGGCCGCCGCGACCTGGACGACGTCGCCTCGCTGATCATGAGCGAGCTGACGCCGGTGGTCTCGGCGCAGCACGGCGCGTTCTTCCTCGCGATGCCGCTGGTCGACGGCGAGGACCTGAACTCCGCGGACGACGACCACTTCGAGCTGCGGATGCTCGGCTCGTACGGCTACTCCATGGGGTCCATGCCGACGTCGTTCCGGCCGGGTGAGGGGCTCATCGGGACGGCCGCCATGGAGAAGCGCACGATCCTGGTGGAGAACGCGCCCAGTGGTTATCTGAAGATCTCCTCGGGGCTCGGGGAGGCGCCGCCGGCGCAGGTGATCGTGCTGCCGGTGCTGTTCGAGGGGAAGGTGCTCGGCGTGATCGAGCTGGCCTCGTTCACACCGTTCACGCACATCCAGAAGGACTTCCTCAACCAGATCGCCGAGATGATCGCGACGAGCGTGAACACCATCTCGGTCAACACCAAGACCGAGCGGCTGCTGGCGCAGTCGCAGGAGCTGACCGAGCAACTGCGGGAGCGGTCGGCGGAGTTGGAGCAGCGGCAGAAGGCGCTGCAGGCGTCCAACGCCGAACTGGAGGAGAAGGCCGAGCTGTTGGCCCGGCAGAACCGCGACATCGAGGTGAAGAACACCGAGATCGAGGAGGCGCGGCAGGTCCTGGAGGAGCGCGCCGAGCAGCTCGCGGTCTCCATGCGGTACAAGAGCGAGTTCCTGGCCAACATGTCGCACGAACTGCGCACGCCGCTCAACTCGCTGCTCATTCTGGCCAAGTTGCTCGCCGACAACGCCGAGGGCAACCTCTCGCCGAAGCAGGTCGAGTTCGCGGAGACGATCCACGGCGCCGGTTCCGACCTGCTGCAGCTGATCAACGACATCCTCGACCTGTCGAAGGTCGAGGCGGGCAAGATGGACGTCTCGCCGACACGGATCGCGCTGGTGCAGTTGGTGGACTACGTGGAGGCCACCTTCCGTCCGCTGACCGCGGAGAAGGGCCTGGACCTGTCGGTGCGCGTCTCGCCGGAGCTGCCGGCCACGCTGCACACCGACGAGCAGCGGCTGCTGCAGGTGCTGCGCAACCTGCTGTCCAACGCGGTGAAGTTCACCGACTCCGGATCGGTCGAGCTGGTCATCCGGCCCGCCCGCGACGACGTCCCGCAGGCCATCAGGGAGCAGTTGCTGGAGGCGGGCTCGCTGACCGACCCGGACGCGGACCTGATCGCGTTCTCGGTGAGCGACACCGGCATCGGCATCGCGGCGAGCAAGATGCGGGTGATCTTCGAGGCGTTCAAGCAGGCCGACGGCACCACCAGCCGCAAGTACGGCGGTACGGGGCTGGGGCTGTCCATCTCGCGGGAGATCGCGCAGCTGCTCGGCGGTGAGATCCACGCGCAGAGCGAGCCGGGCCGCGGTTCGACGTTCACGCTGTACCTGCCGCTGCACCCCAGTGAGCTGCCGCCGCACGGCTACGCGCAGCCGATGCCCGTGCTGGAGGCCGGTGAGCTGGTGACCCCGGCCGAGCTGACCTCCGGCGAGGTCGAGACGCCGGCGGAGGTGAAGTCGTACCGGGACACCCAGAACGGTCCCGCCGCGCTGTTCCGGCGGCGCCGCAGGATCGCGCCCCAGCCGGAGCAGCGGCCCGCGGAGCCGGAGCAGTGGTCGGGCGTGGAGCAGCCGGAACCGGCGCCCCGGCTGTCGCGCCGCGGGATCCGCTTCGGCGGGCAGAAGGTGCTGATCGTCGACGACGACATCCGCAACGTGTTCGCGCTCACCAGCGTCCTGGAGCAGCACGGTCTGTCCGTGCTGTACGCGGAGAACGGCCGTGAGGGCATCGAGGTGCTGGAGCAGCACGACGACGTGGCGGTCGTCCTGATGGACATCATGATGCCCGAGATGGACGGGTACGCGACGACCACGGCGATCCGGCGGATGCCGCAGTTCGCCGGGCTGCCGATCATCGCGCTCACCGCGAAGGCGATGAAGGGCGACCGGGAGAAGGCGATCGAGTCGGGAGCCTCCGACTACGTGACCAAGCCGGTCGACCCGGATCACCTGCTGTCGGTGATGGAGCAGTGGATGCGCGGGGAGTGAGGGCGGCGTCGGGAGAGCGCGCGAACATGACGGAAAGCTTCGGTGTCCGTGCCGCGTCGTGGACACGGGGCGCGCCACGTCGTGTAGAAGTGTTGGATTCGGGGAACCTTCTGGTCTCCCGCTGCGTTTCTGCTATGTGCACAGTGACATCACGGTGACAGGGTGTGTCGACGGGCGGGGTGCGGCTACGATGACCGGCACAAGGACGGGCGGCGCAAGGGAGCCGTCCCCTGGGGCGGTACTCACCGGTACGTCCTCAGGTCCTGCGGACAGGGGAGGCCCCAAGCCGGGGCGAGGAGGGCGGGCCATGGTGCAGAAGGCCAAGATCCTCCTGGTCGATGACCGGCCGGAGAATCTGCTGGCGCTGGAGGCGATCCTCTCGGCGCTCGATCAGACGCTGGTGCGGGCATCGTCCGGGGAGGAAGCGCTCAAAGCACTGCTCACGGACGACTTCGCGGTCATTCTGCTGGACGTCCAGATGCCGGGCATGGACGGTTTCGAGACCGCCGCGCACATCAAGCGGAGAGAGCGGACCCGGGACATCCCGATCATCTTCCTCACCGCGATCAACCACGGCCCGCACCACACCTTCCGCGGGTACGCGGCGGGTGCGGTCGACTACATCTCCAAGCCGTTCGACCCGTGGGTGCTGCGGGCGAAGGTCTCGGTCTTCGTGGATCTGTACATGAAGAACTGCCAGCTGCGGGAACAGGCGGCGCTGCTGCGGCTCCAGTTGGAGGGCGGCGAGAAGGACAGCGACGAGCCGAAGGAGTCGGCGGGCCTGCTCGCCGAGCTCTCGGCGCGGCTCGCGGCCGTCGAGGAGCAGGCGGAGGCGCTCACCAAGCAGCTCAACGACGACTCGGCCGACGCTGCGGCGGTCGCCACGGCGGCCCATCTGGAGCGCAAGCTCACCGGGTTGCGGCGGGCGCTGGACGCCCTCGAACCCGGCGCCGGCAGCGCCTCGTCGGTGCCGTCGCAGAACTGACCCGCGTGGCAGGGGCCTTGCCCGGCCCCGTGGTGCGGGCCGGGCTCGAGCCGACGTCAACTCCCCTTCACCGTCGCCCCCTGCGTCAATTTCGCGCCGTTGTCGGAGCGACACGAACGGGTGAAGCATCGGTCACGCGTGTCCCCTGCCGTCTCCACCGGTAACCTCACATCCATGGCCTCACGTCCCTCCGCAGCCAAGAAGCCGCCGGCGAAGAAGGCGGCCGCTTCCGCGAAGGCCCCGGCGAAGAAGGCCGCAGCCAGGAAAGCCCCGGCGAAGAAGGCTCCTGCCAAGAAGGCCGCGGCCAGGAAGCCGGCACCCGCGCCCGCCCCCAACCCGACCAGCGGCGTGTACCGGCTCGCGCGCGCCCTGTGGCTCGGCCTGGCGCACGCCGTCGGCGCCGTCTTCCGCGGCATAGGGCAGGGCGCGAAGAACCTCGACCCCGCACACCGCAAGGACGGCATCGCGCTGCTGCTGCTCGGCATCGCGCTGATCGTGGCCGCGGGCACCTGGGCCGACCTCAAGGGCCCGGTCGGCGACCTCGTGGAGATCCTGGTCACCGGAGCCTTCGGCCGGCTCGACCTGCTGGTACCGATCCTGGTCGCCGTGATCGCCGTCCGCTTCATCCGGCACCCGGAGAAACCCGAGGCCAACGGACGGATCGTGATCGGCCTGTCCGCGCTCGTCATCGGCGTGCTCGGGCAGATCCACATCGCCTGCGGCTCGCCCGCCCGCGGCGACGGCATGCAGGCCGTACGGGACGCGGGCGGCCTCATCGGCTGGGGCGCGGCCACACCGCTGTCGTCCACCATGACCGACGTGCTCGCCGTGCCGCTGCTGGTGCTGCTCACGGTCTTCGGGCTGCTCGTCGTCACCGCCACGCCGGTGAACGCGATTCCGCAGCGCCTGCGGCAGCTCGGCGTGCGGCTCGGACTGATCCACGAGCCGGTGCCGGAGGAGTTCGGCGAGGACGACGAACGCTACGAGGAGCAGTGGCGCGAGGCGCTGCCCGCCGGCCGCCGCAGGCGTCGCCCCGCCCCCGAGGAGTACGACCCCGACAGCGCCGAACAGGAGGCCCTGTCCCGGCGCCGTGGCAGGCCGCGCAGGCCCGCGGCGCCCCGGGCCGGTACGGACCGGCCCATGGACGCCGTCGACGTGGCCGCCGCCGCGGCCGCCGCACTGGACGGTGCCGTGCTGCACGGGATGCCGCCCTCGCCGATCGTCGCCGACCTCACCCAGGGCGTGAGCGTCGGTGACCGCGAGTCGACCACACCGACACCGGTCCCGGCCGCCCGCTCCCAACAGGAGAAGCCGGCCTCGGACAAGCCGAAGGCGGAGAAGCCGCCGGCCGGCGTCCTGGACATGACCAAGGTGCCGCCCCGCGAGCCCCGCGACCTGCCCGCGCGTGCCGAGCAGCTCCAGCTCTCCGGCGACATCACCTACTCCCTGCCGTCCCTGGACCTGCTCCGGCGCGGCGGTCCGGGCAAGGCGCGCAGCGCCGCCAACGACGTCGTCGTCGAGGCGCTGCGGAAGGTCTTCACCGAGTTCAAGGTGGACGCCGCCGTCACCGGCTTCACCCGCGGCCCGACGGTCACCCGCTACGTCGTGGAACTCGGCCCGGCCGTGAAGGTCGAGCGGGTGACCGCGCTGACCAAGAACATCGCGTACGCCGTCGCCAGCCCGGACGTGCGGATCATCAGCCCGATCCCCGGCAAGTCCGCGGTCGGCATCGAGATTCCCAACACCGACCGGGAGATGGTCAACCTCGGCGACGTGCTGCGGCTCGCGGAGTCCGCCGAGGACGACGACCCGATGCTGGTCGCCTTCGGCAAGGACGTCGAGGGCGGCTACGTCATGGACTCGCTGGCGAAGATGCCGCACATGCTGGTCGCCGGCGCGACCGGGTCCGGCAAGTCGTCCTGCATCAACTGCCTGATCACGTCGATCATGATGCGGGCGACGCCGGAGGACGTCCGGATGATCCTGGTCGACCCCAAGCGCGTGGAGCTGACGGCGTACGAGGGCATCCCGCACCTGATCACGCCGATCATCACCAATCCCAAGCGGGCCGCCGAGGCACTGCAGTGGGTCGTCCGCGAGATGGACCTGCGCTACGACGACCTGGCCGCCTACGGCTACCGGCACATCGACGACTTCAACCGCGCGGTGCGCGAGGGCAAGGTCAAGCCGCCCGAGGGCAGCGAGCGCGAGCTCCAGCCGTACCCGTACCTGCTGGTGATCGTCGACGAGCTGGCCGACCTGATGATGGTCGCGCCGCGCGACGTCGAGGACGCCATCGTGCGCATCACGCAGCTCGCGCGCGCCGCCGGCATCCATCTGGTGCTCGCCACCCAGCGGCCCTCGGTCGACGTCGTGACGGGTCTGATCAAGGCGAACGTGCCGTCCCGGCTCGCGTTCGCCACCTCCTCGCTCGCCGACTCCCGCGTCATCCTCGACCAGCCCGGTGCGGAGAAGCTCATCGGCAAGGGCGACGGGCTGTTCCTGCCGATGGGTGCGAACAAACCGACGCGTATGCAGGGCGCGTTCGTGACCGAGGAGGAGGTCGCGGCGGTCGTCCAGCACTGCAAGGACCAGATGGCGCCGGTCTTCCGCGAGGACGTCGTCGTCGGCACCAAGCAGAAGAAGGAGATCGACGAGGACATCGGCGACGACCTCGACCTGCTGTGCCAGGCGGCCGAACTGGTCGTCTCCACCCAGTTCGGATCGACGTCCATGCTCCAGCGCAAGCTGCGCGTCGGCTTCGCCAAGGCGGGCCGGCTGATGGACCTCATGGAGTCCCGGAACATCGTCGGACCGAGCGAGGGTTCGAAGGCTCGTGATGTTCTTGTGAAGCCTGATGAGCTGGATGGCGTGCTCGCGCTGATCCGGGGGGAGTCTGAAGGGTAGGCGGACGGGACACGGTCGTCGCCCCGGGGCACCCTGGTGGCCGATCGTGACCCACCCGTAAGGGATCATTGAGCAACCGTTTCCCGTCGGCGTACGTCAAGTTGAGGGAAGCGAAGCACTATAGGCCCACCATCGGGATGTCGGGCCATTCCGATGGCGTACAAAGTACGACCGCCCGGTTGCCCCACCCTCTCGTACCCCTCCTAGACTGAACCTCCAGCACAGGTGGCTACACGCTCGAAAGGCGCCCCCGTGTCCATCGGCAACTCCCCTGAAGACGAGCGTCCCTTCGAAGACGATTCCGAGGAAGCCCGCCCCTCCGTCGGGCATGCGCTGCGCCAGGCGCGCATCGCCGCCGGGCTCACCGTCGACGACGTCAGTAACGCCACCCGGGTCCGTATCACCATCGTGCACGCCATCGAGGCGGACGACTTCGCGCGCTGCGGCGGCGACGTCTACGCGCGCGGGCACATCCGGACCCTGGCCAAGGCCGTGCACCTCGATCCGGCCCCGCTGATCGCCCAGTACGAGACCGAGCACGGCGGCGGCCGCCCGGCCCCGACCCCGGCCGCCCCGCTCTTCGAGGCGGAACGCATCCGTCCGGAGCGTCGCGGACCGAACTGGACCGCGGCGATGGTCGCCGCGATCGTCGTCGTGATCGGCTTCGTCGGGTTCACCATGGTCAAGGGCGGCGACGACGGCGGCAAGGCGAACGTCGCCGACGGCACCGAACCCACCACGACTCCCTCGCCCACTCCCACCACCAAGAAGCCCGCCGACCCCGAGCCGGAGGCGTCGGACAGCGCGATCGCCGCCGCGCCGCAGGACAAGGTGACGGTCAGGGTCAGCGCCGCCGACGGACGCAGCTGGATCTCCGCCAAGGACCACAACGGCCGCCTGCTGTTCGACGGACTGCTCAAGCAGGGCGAGACGAAGACCTTCCAGGACAGTTCCAAGGTCAACCTGGTCCTCGGCGACGCCGGCGCGATCGACCTGTTCGTGAACGGCAAGAAGATCGAGGACGACTGGCAGCCCGGCGCCGTCGAGCGCCTGACCTACACCAAGGGCGACCCGCAGGCCGGCTGAGCGGTCCCGGGGGTTGGTCCGCCGACGGGGTCGGCCATGATCGGCCAACCCCGTCGACGTGGGGTGTCGGCGGGACGAAGTACTCTAGAGCCCATGCCTGAACGCCGTACCGTCGCACTGGTCACCCTTGGCTGCGCCCGTAACGAGGTGGACTCGGAGGAGCTCGCAGGCCGTTTGGAGGCGGACGGCTGGCAGCTCGTGGAGGACGCCGAGGAAGCCGACGTCGCCGTCGTCAACACCTGCGGCTTCGTCGAGGCCGCCAAGAAGGACTCCGTCGACGCGCTCCTGGAGGCCAACGACCTCAAGGGACACGGGAGAACGCAGGCCGTCGTGGCGGTCGGCTGCATGGCCGAGCGGTACGGCAAGGAACTCGCCGAGGCCCTCCCCGAGGCCGACGGCGTGCTCGGCTTCGACGACTACGCCGACATCTCCGACCGCCTCCAGACCATCCTCAACGGCGGCATCCACGCCTCCCACACCCCGCGCGACCGGCGCAAGCTGCTGCCGATCAGCCCGGCCGAGCGGCAGGACTCCGCCGCCTCCGTGGCGCTGCCGGGCCACGCCCCGGCGGATCTGCCGGAGGGCCTCGCCCCGGCCTCCGGGCCCCGCGCGCCCCTGCGCCGCCGGCTCGACGGCTCCCCGGTCGCCTCGGTGAAGCTCGCCTCCGGCTGCGACCGGCGCTGCTCCTTCTGCGCCATCCCGTCCTTCCGCGGCTCCTTCATCTCGCGCCGTCCCAGCGACGTGCTGAACGAGACCCGATGGCTCGCCGAACAGGGCGTGAAGGAGATCATGCTGGTCTCCGAGAACAACACCTCCTACGGCAAGGACCTCGGCGACATCCGCCTGCTGGAGTCCCTGCTGCCCGAGCTGGCCGAGGTCGACGGGCTGGAGCGGGTCCGCGTCAGCTACCTGCAGCCGGCCGAGATGCGGCCCGGCCTGATCGACGTGCTGACCTCCACCCCGAAGGTCGCCCCGTACTTCGACCTGTCGTTCCAGCACTCCGCGCCGGACGTGCTGCGCGCGATGCGCCGCTTCGGCGACACCGACCGGTTCCTGGAACTGCTCGACACGATCCGCAGCAAGGCGCCCCAGGCTGGTGTGCGCTCCAACTTCATCGTCGGCTTCCCCGGTGAGTCCGAGGCGGACCTCGCCGAGCTGGAGCGCTTCCTGAACCACGCGCGCCTGGACGCCATCGGCGTCTTCGGCTACTCCGACGAGGAGGGCACCGAGGCGGCGACCTACGACGGCAAGCTCGACGAGGACGTCGTCGCCGAGCGCCTGGCCCGGGTCTCCCGGCTGGCGGAGGAACTCGTCTCGCAGCGTGCCGAGGAGCGGGTCGGGGAGACCGTGCGGGTGCTGGTGGAGTCCGTGGACGAGGCGGAGGGCGTGTACGGCCGGGCGGAGCACCAGGCGCCCGAGACGGACGGCCAGGTGCTGCTCACGAGCGGCGAGGGTTTGCGCGTCGGCCGTATGGTCGAGGCGAAGGTGGTCGGCACGGAGGGTGTCGACCTGGTGGCCGAGCCGCTGTTCGAGGGTTCGCTCGCGTGTAGTGAGGAGGCGGGCAGATGACGGGTGTCCCGGCATCGGCGGCAGGAGGCCCCTCCGGCGCGCGGAGGGCGGCGGGTGCCGCTCCCGGTGGCGTTCCCGGGGCGGGAGTCGGCCGCGTGGTCGCGCGTGAGGGCCGGGGGCCGGGCGCGGGCTCGTCCGGCAGCGGTTCCGCGCGACGTGGTCTGTCCGGCCGCGGCCCGGGCGGTGACCGGCAGCACGGCGACGAAGCAGCCCGTGCGGCCGCCGCGTCCCGCGGCGCCGACGACGCAGCGGACACCGGGGACGGGACGAGGCCGGCGCGCGGCGCGAAGATCGCGGCGGCGGCCGTCAACCAGGCCAGCCTCTGGAACATCGCCAATCTGCTGACCATGCTCCGGCTGCTCCTGGTGCCGGCGTTCGTGGCGCTGATGCTCGCCGACGGCGGGTACGACCCGGCGTGGCGGTCACTGGCCTGGGCGGCCTTCGCCATCGCCATGATCACGGACCTGTTCGACGGCCACCTGGCGCGCACGTACAACCTCGTCACCGACTTCGGGAAGATCGCCGACCCCATCGCCGACAAGGCGATCATGGGGGCGGCGCTGATCTGTCTCTCCGCGCTGGGCGATCTGCCGTGGTGGGTCACCGGCGTGATCCTCGGCCGGGAACTCGGCATCACACTGCTGCGTTTCCTGGTCATCCGCTACGGCGTGATCCCGGCCAGCCGCGGCGGCAAGCTGAAGACGCTCATCCAGGGCGTCGCCGTCGGCATGTACGTGCTGGCGCTCACGGGGTGGCTCGCCACGCTGCGGTGGTGGGTGATGGCCGCGGCGGTCGCACTGACCGTGCTCACCGGCCTCGACTATGTGAAACAGGCCATTGTGCTGCGCAGGCAGGGAATCGCCGAGCGCAAGGCCGCGTTGGAGGAGACGGAAGCGTGAGTTCTAGGGCCACCGAGGTGGTGCGACTACTCACCGTGAACGGCGGAACCCTCGCCGTCGCCGAGTCGCTGACCGGTGGCCTGGTCGCGGCGGAGATCACCTCGGTCCCCGGTGCGTCGAAGGTGTTCCGGGGATCGGTGACGGCGTACGCCACCGAGTTGAAGCACGGACTGCTCGGAGTGGACGCCACTCTGCTGGCCCAGCGGGGAGCGGTCGATCCGCAGGTGGCGGCCCAGATGGCGGCCGGTGTGCGCAAGGCGCTGGGTGCCGACTGGGGCATCGCGACCACGGGCGTCGCCGGTCCGGATCCGCAGGACGGACAGGCCGTGGGCACGGTCTTCGTGGCCGTGGACGGCCCTCGCACGGAAGGCTCCGGTTCTGCCGGTGGCGGAAAAGTGGAGCAGCTGCGGTTGAACGGCGACCGCGCGGAAATTCGTATGGAGAGTGTACGGAGCGTACTCGCACTGCTCCTGACGGAGCTTGCGGGCGAACAGACCGGGAATGAGCGGGCACAGGATACGGAACGGAACGGGGGGTTTTGATGTTTGCAGCCCTGAGTGAACACGACATCGCTCCCCGCACGGCCGCGGCGCAAGGCGGTACGGTGGGGCGAGAAGGATGCGGCTACGCGGTCCGAGGAGGGAGCCACCGATGATTCTGCTCCGTCGCCTGCTGGGTGACGTGCTGCGTCGGCAGCGCCAACGCCAGGGCCGTACTCTGCGCGAAGTCTCCTCGTCCGCCCGAGTCTCACTCGGCTATCTCTCCGAGGTGGAGCGGGGGCAGAAGGAGGCTTCCTCCGAGCTGCTCTCCGCCATCTGCGACGCGCTGGACGTACGGATGTCCGAGCTCATGCGGGAAGTGAGCGATGAGCTCGCTCTCGCCGAGCTGGCCCAGTCTGCTGCAGCGACCCCCAGCGAGCCCGTACCCACGCCGGTTCGTCCGATGCTGGGTTCCGTTTCGGTGACCGGTGTGCCACCGGAACGGGTGACCATCAAGGCGCCCGCCGAGGCGGTGGACGTCGTCGCCGCGTGAGCGTGCAGTTCCGCGCCCGCGTGGTGTGAAGGTGTGAGAGGCCCCGGTGGGGCCCTCCCGGGAGATCCGGAAGGGCCGCCGGGGTTTTCGCATGCCCGGAGAGCCCGGAGTGCGTTTGCCGGTGGCGCGCGCGGCGGTCATCGTTGAGGGACGAGGCGGGGGGACAGCCACGGAGGTGCGGATGTACGTCGTGAAGAGCCCCTTGTCCGACGCGAACCTGAAGACCGTGTCCGAGGCGTTGCAGGGCGCCCTGGTCGACCTGGTGGACCTCGCCCTGGTGGCGAAGCAGATCCACTGGAACGTCGTCGGGCCGCGCTTCCGTTCCGTGCACCTTCAGCTCGACGAGGTCGTGACGCTGGCGCGGGCGCACTCGGACACGGTCGCGGAGCGCGCGGCGGCCCTGGGCGTCTCGCCCGACGGGCGCGCCGCCACGGTGGCCGTCGGCAGCGGCATCGGAGTGACGCCGGAGGGCTGGGTCGACGACACGGCGGCGGTGAGCACGCTCGTGGAGGCGCTGGGCGCGGTGATCACCCGGATGCGGGAGCGGGTCACGGCGACCGCGGAGCCGGACCCGGTCAGCCAGGACATCCTGATCGCGATCACTGGCGACCTGGAGAAGCAGCACTGGATGTTCCAGGCCGAGAACGGGTGACGTGGCCGTGAGGGCCCGCGGGCCCTTCGCACGGAGCTCGGGAGCAGTCGGCGCGCCTGTGCGGTGTCCGTGCGCCCTTGCGGGGGTGTTGCGTGCTCCGATGGCGTCGGTCGGGCGGCCGTCGGCTCGGAGGCCGTCGGCTCGGAGGTCGTCGGTCGGGAGGCCTGCGGTCCGGGGGCCGTCGGTCCGTAGGTCGTCGGTCGGGGGGTCGTCGGTCGGGCGTTCGTCGGTTTGGGGGCTGGCTGTCCGGAGGTTGTCGGCTCGGCAGTCGTTGGCCTGGAGGCCGTCGGCTTGGCAGTCGTTGGCCTGGGAGCCGTCGGCCTGGAGGGCGTCGGTACGGGGGCCGTCTGCACGGGGGGCGTCGGCACGGGGGTGCGGGACGTGACGACGGGGCGGGGGGGGCGCTGGGGGCTTGTTGTCGGGGCGGGCGCCCTGTGGTGGTGGGCGGTGACGCGGCTGCTGCTGGTGCCCGGTGCTGGTGCGCTGGAGGGGGCGATCGCGGCCGGCGGGTGGGGGCTCAGCGTGCTGCCGGTGCACTGCGTGCCCAGAGCGAGGGCGGCCGGCGTGCCGGCGGCGGGGCGGTGGCGACGGGCCTGGCGCGCGGGGGACGGGGCCGTGGCGGAGGGCACTGCGGGGCCGCCGGGGTGGGAGGACGGCGGCGCGGGGTGGAGGGAAGAGGGGCCTGGGGGGACGCGCGAGTAGCCGCGGCGGTCGCGGGTGCGGGAGCGTGGCGGTTGCGGGTGGTGCGGTCAGCGGGTGGTGCGGCGGAGGTCGCGGGGCGGTCGGGCGGGGGCCGGTCCGGGCTGGCAGGTGGGGCACCAGTACGTGGGGCGTTCGCGGGAGCCGTCGCCCTGCTCGGCGACCCGCACGGGGGTGCGGCAGCGCAGGCACGGGCGTCGTGCGCGGCCGTACACGAACAGGTCCTGGCCGCGCAGGCCCGTCGTGTTGCGGACCGGGCGTTCACGGTTGGACTCCAGCAGCTTCCGGGCCAGCCCCGGCAGTTGCGCGGCACGGTCGGAGGGCAGGTCCGCGACGGGAAGCCACGGGGTCACGCCGAGCAGGAAGCAGAGTTCGCTCTTGAAGACATTGCCGATGCCGGCGAGGTTGCGCTGGTCCAGCAGGGCCTCGCCGAGGGGGCGGGCCGGGTCCTGCAGGAGGTTGGCCATCGCCAGGCCGGGATCCCAGTCAGGGCCGAGCAGATCGGGCCCGAGATGGCCGACCGCGCGGTCCTCCTCGCCGGTGCGCAGCAGTTCCAGCACCGGGAGCCGGTAACCGACCGCGGTGCGGTCGGCGGTGCCGAGGATGGCGCGGATCTGGTGGGCGGGGCCGCCGTTCCAGCGCTGCCCGTGCGCGTACACCCGCCAGGAGCCGTCCATCCGCAGGTGCGAGTGCAGGGTCAGGCCGCCCTCGACGCGGGTCAGCAGGTGCTTGCCGCGCGGGACGACGTCCAGCACGGTGCGGCCGGTGAGGTCGGCCGTCGCGAAACGCGGCACCCGCAGGTCGCTGCGGGTCAGCACCTTGCCCGCGAGGGCGCCGTGCAGCCGTCGCGCGGCCTGCCAGACCGTGTCTCCTTCGGGCATGCGTCAAGGGTTGCACGTCGGCCCGCGGGACGGTGCTTGCCCGTCGGCCCGCGGGAGGTGGGCGACGGGGCTGCGGCGGCGGGTCAGGCGCGCAGGCGAAGGCCCCGCGGAGTGGCGACGAAACCCGCGGTCTCCAGCAGGGTGCCCAGCGGCGAGGTCAGCGCCGGGGTGCCGTTGACGCGCTCCACGGTGACCGTACCGAGCGAGCCCGCGCGGGCGGCCGCGGCGAGGGCCTCCGCGGCGGCCGGCAGACGGGGGTCGTCGGCGGGCTCGCCGTCGGGGTCGGCGGGCCAGGCCAGCAGCGTCTTGCCGCCCCGCTCCATGTAGAGCGTCAGCTCGCCGTCCACCAGAACCACCAGGGAACCCGCCTTGCGGCCGGGCTTGTGTCCGGCGCCGGTGGGCGGCTCCGGCCAGCCCAGAGCGGCACCGTAGGCGTTCGCCGGGTCGGCGGCGGCCAGGACGACGGCCCGCACGGAACGGTCCGCCCTGGTGGAGCGGCCGGCGAAGGGGTCGTACGACGGGCCTCCGCCGTTCTGCCAGGGCGGAGGCGCCCCCGGGGCCCGGTCGCGCGGTGAGACGTAGTCGCCGGGCGTCAGGCGCGGGTACGGAGAGTCGTCCGCGTCCGGGAAGGCGCCGGGGAAGCCGTCGTGCCCCGGGGCGTGCTCGTGGGCGCCGTCGGTGGGGGAGGCGAAGCCGTGCGCGGTGAACGGGTCGGCGGAGCCGCCGAAGGGGTCCGGCGGGCCGCCGTCGGGGCCGGTGGGGCCCGGGGCGGGCGGCAGGGCGTCGCCCCGCTCCCGCGCGTTGGCCGCCGCGCGGAGGCGGTCCACCGCCCCGTCCATCGCGAACTGTGCGGCGCCCAGCCCTTCCACGACGTAGCCGCGGCGGGCCTGGCCCGTGTCCTCGAAGGCGGACAGGATGCGATACGTCGCCGAGAAGCCGCCCTCGACGCCCTCCGCGGACACGGCGCCGCGGGTCACCACACCGTGCCGGTCGAGCAGGGTGCGCGCCAGGGCGTGGGCGCGGACGGTGGGATCGGCCTCCCGGTCCGGCAGCAGGGACCAGCGGCCGGCGACGGTGGGCGGACCGTTGCGGGAGGCGCTGCGGGCGGCCGCCGTGAGCGAGCCGTAGCGTCCGCGCGGGACCGCGCGCTTCGCGCGGTGGGCCGTGGAGCCCGCGGTGCGGCCGGAGCCCAGCAGGGAGCGCAGGGGCGTGAGCGTGTCGTTGGTCAGCCGCCCGGACCAGGCGAGGTCCCATACGGCGTCGGCGAGTTGGGGGTCGGTGGCCTCGGGGTGGGTGGTGGCGCGGACCTGGTCGGCGATCTGCCGGAAGAACAGTCCGTAGCCGCCGGAGAGGGCGTCCAGGACGGACTGGTGGAGGGCGGTGAGCTCCAGGGGGTGCGGAGGCGGCAGCAGCAGCGGGGCCGCGTCCGCGAGGTAGAGGGAGACCCAGCCGTCCTTGCCGGGAAGCGAACCGGCGCCGGCCCACACCACCTCCCCGGCCGCCGTGAGCTCGTCCAGCATCGCCGGGGTGTAGCCCGCCACCCGGGACGGCAGCACCAGCTTCTCCAGGGCGGAAGCGGGCACGGAGGCGCCCTGCAACTGTTCGACGGCGCGCACCAGGCCGTCGATGCCGCGCAGGGCGTGCCCCTTGCCGATGTGCTGCCACTGCGGGAGGAACTGCGCGAGCGCGGCCGGAGGCACCGGCTCCAGTTCGTGTCGCAGGGCGGCCAGGGAGCGGCGGCGCAGCCGGCGCAGCACGGCGGCGTCGCACCACTCCTGTCCGATCCCGGCCGGATGGAACTCGCCCTGCACGATCCTGCCCGCCGCGGACAGCCGCTGCAGGGCGCCCTCGGTGACCGCCACGCCCAGGCCGAAGCGCGCCGCCGCGGTGGCCGACGTGAACGGGCCGTGGGTGCGTGCGAACCGCGCGAGGAGGTCACCGAGCGGGTCCTTGACCGGTTCGGTGAACGCCTCCGGCACGCCGACCGGCAGCGCCGTGCCCAGCGCGTCGCGCAGCCGGCCCGCGTCCTCGATCGCCGCCCAGTGGTCGGCGCCGGCGACCCGCACCCGGATGGCGCGCCGCGCGGAGGCCAGCTCCCGCGCCCACTGCGGATCGGCGCCCCGCTCGGCCAGCTCGGCCTCGGTGAGCGGACCGAGGACACGCAGCAGGTCGGCCACGCCCTCCGCGTCCTTGACGCGCCGGTCCTCGGTGAGCCACTGCAGCTCGCGCTCCAGCTCGGTCAGCACCTCGGCGTCGAGCAGCTCCCGCAGCTCCGCCTGGCCGAGCAGCTCGGCCAGCAGCCGCGAGTCCAGCGACAGTGCGGCGGCGCGGCGCTCGGCGAGCGGGGAGTCGCCCTCGTACAGGAACTGGGCGACGTAGCCGAACAGGAGGGAGCGGGCGAAGGGGGACGGCTCGGGGGTGGTGACCTCGACGAGGCGCACCCTGCGGGACTCCAGGTCGCCCATCAGCTCGACGAGCCCGGGCACGTCGAACACGTCCTGGAGGCATTCGCGGACCGCCTCCAGGACGATCGGGAACGAGCCGAACTCACCAGCCACCTGGAGGAGCTGGGAGGCGCGCTGACGCTGCTGCCACAGCGGGGTGCGCCGGCCGGGGTTGCGGCGCGGGAGCAGCAGCGCGCGAGCGGCGCACTCGCGGAACCGGGAGGCGAACAGGGCCGAGCCGCCGACCTGGTCGGTGACGACCTGGTCGACCTCGCCCTTGTCGAAGACGACGTCGGCGGCGCCGACGGGCGCCTGGTCCGCGTCGTACTCGCGGCCGGCCTTCACCGGTTCCTGGTCGAGCAGGTCGAGGCCCATCAGGTCGGCGTCCGGCAGGCGCAGCACGATGCCGTCGTCGGCGTGCATCACCTGGGCGTCCATGCCGTACCGCTCGGAGAGGCGGGCGCCGAGCGCGAGCGCCCACGGGGCGTGCACCTGGGCGCCGAACGGCGAGTGCACGACGACCCGCCAGTCGCCCAGTTCGTCGCGGAACCGCTCCACCACGATGGTGCGGTCGTCGGGGACGTGGCCGCAGGCCTCGCGCTGTTCGGCCAGGTACGACAGGACGTTGTCCGCGGCCCAGGCGTCCAGTCCCGCCGCGAGGAGCCGCAACCGGGCGTCCTCCTCGGAGAGCGAGCCCACCTCGCGCAGGAAGGCGCCCACCGCGCGGCCGAGCTCCAGCGGGCGGCCCAGCTGGTCGCCCTTCCAGAACGGCAGCCGGCCCGGCACGCCCGGCGCCGGGGAGACCAGGACCCGGTCGCGCGTGATGTCCTCGATGCGCCAGGAACTGGTGCCGAGCGTGAAGACATCGCCCACGCGGGACTCGTAGACCATCTCCTCGTCGAGCTCGCCGACCCGTCCGCCGCCCTTCTTGGGGTCGGCGCCGGCCAGGAAGACCCCGAAGAGGCCGCGGTCGGGGATCGTGCCGCCGGAGGTGACGGCCAGGCGCTGGGCACCCGGCCGTCCGGTGATCTCTCCGGTGACCCGGTCCCACACCACGCGCGGGCGCAGCTCCGCGAAGGCGTCGGACGGGTAGCGGCCGGCGAGCATGTCCAGCACGCCCGTGAACGCGGACTCCGGCAGCGACGCGAAGGGCGCCGCGCGCCGGACCGTGGCGAGCAGGTCGTCGAACTGCCAGGTGTCCATCGCCGTCATGGCCACGAGCTGCTGGGCCAGGACGTCCAGCGGGTTCGCGGGGACGCGCAGGGACTCGATGGCGCCCGTGCGCATCCGCTCCGTGACCACCGCCGCCTGCACCAGGTCGCCCCGGTACTTCGGGAAGACCACGCCCGTGGAGACCGCGCCGACCTGGTGCCCGGCGCGGCCGACGCGCTGCAGCCCGGAGGCGACCGACGGCGGCGACTCGACCTGGACCACCAGGTCGACGGCGCCCATGTCGATGCCCAGCTCCAGACTGGAGGTGGCCACCACCGCGGGCAGCCGGCCCGCCTTGAGGTCCTCCTCGACCAGGGCGCGCTGCTCCTTGGACACCGAGCCGTGGTGGGCGCGGGCGATGACCGCGGGCGCGCCCTGCGCGGCTCCGGAACCGCCCATGAGCTCGGCCGGGGAGTGGTGCTCGTCCAGGGGCTCCCCGGTGGCCCGCTCGTAGGCGATCTCGTTGAGCCGGTTGCACAGGCGCTCGGCGAGGCGGCGGGAGTTCGCGAACACGATGGTCGAGCGGTGCGACTGCACCAGGTCGGTGATCCGCTCCTCCACGTGCGGCCAGATCGAGGGGCGCTCGGCGCCCTCCGAGCCGTCGGCGACCGGTGAGCCGCCCAGCTCGCCCAGGTCCTCGACCGGCACCACGACGGAGAGGTCGAACTCCTTGCCCGACTCCGGCTGGACGATCTTCACCTTGCGGCGCGGGGACAGGAACCGGGCGACCTCGTCCACCGGCCGCACGGTCGCCGACAGGCCGATGCGGCGGGCCGGGCCGGGCAGCAGCTCGTCCAGCCGCTCCAGGGAGAGCGCGAGGTGCGCGCCGCGCTTGGTGCCCGCGACCGCGTGCACCTCGTCGAGGATCACGGTCTCCACGCCCGCCAGCGCGTCGCGCGTGGCGGACGTCAGCATCAGGAACAGCGACTCCGGGGTGGTGATCAGGATGTCCGGCGGCCGGGTGGCCAGGGCCCGGCGCTCGGCCGGCGGGGTGTCGCCGGAGCGGATGCCGACCTTCACCTCGGGCTCGGGCAGGCCCAGGCGCACGGATTCCTGCCGGATGCCGGTCAGTGGACTGCGGAGGTTGCGCTCGACGTCGACGGCCAGGGCCTTCAGCGGCGAGACGTACAGGACGCGGCAGCGCTTCTTCGGGTCGGCGGGCAACGGCGTGGACGCCAGCTGGTCCAGCGCCGCGAGGAAGGCGGCCAGGGTCTTCCCGGAACCGGTGGGGGCGACCACCAGCACGTCCGACCCTTCCCCGATGGCCCGCCACGCACCGGCCTGGGCGGCGGTGGGCGCGGAGAAGGCACCCGAGAACCAGCCGCGGGTCGCGGGGGAGAAGCCGTCGAGGGCCCGGTGCGGATTGCTGACCATGCGTCCATCGTGCACCCGACCACTGACAATGCGGCCGAGCAGGGCGTACGGGGTGTTCGACGGCCGCGGTGGCCGCGTGACAATGACCGTGTGGCGGAGACACGCAGGGAGCGGGCGCGGCACTGGCGGTACGACGAACTGCCCGGTGTCGATCTGCTGCGCGCCCGCTACATACGGAAGACGTTCGTCCGGCACACCCACGAGAACTTCGTGATCGCCGCCATCGCCGACGGGGTGGAGGTCTTCCACCACGGCGGTGGCGACGTGTACGCGGGTGCCGGAGCCCTCGCGCTCGTCAACCCGGACACCCCGCACACCGGCCGGGCCGGCGTCCCCGAGGGCTGGCGCTACGGGGCGGTGTACCCGTCGCCGCAGGTGGTGGCGGCGATTGCCGCGGAGACCACCACGTTGCGCGGCACACCCGGGTTCGCCACGCCGGTCCTCGACGACCCGTACACCGTCCGTCTGGTGCACCAGGTGCTGCGGGCCACCGACGACGGCAACGCGCTCGCCGCCGACACCCTGCTCAGGGTGGCGGTGACCCGTTTGCTGCGGCTGAACGGCGGGACGCTGCCGCGACGCGAGGTGCGCACCGCGGGCGCGCGGATCGCGGCACGCGCGCGTGCCCTGCTGGAGGAGCGGATGGCCGCGCCCCCGACCCTGGAGCGGCTGGCCGCCGAACTCGGCACCGGCCCGTTCGCCCTGCTGCGGGCGTTCCGGGACACCTACGGCATGCCGCCGCACGCCTGGCTCACCGACGCGCGCGTGCGGCGGGCGCGGCGGCTGCTGGACGCGGGCGCGGCGCCCTCGGAGGTCGCCGTCACCGTCGGGTTCACCGACCAGCCGCATCTGAACCGGCACTTCAGCCGGATCGTCGGCGTCCCGCCGGGCGCCTACCAGCGCGAGCGCAAGAACGTACAAGACGCGCGGAGCGGCCCGCCCGTACCGTCCGGGACGTGGCAGCAGAACGGACAGCAGCACTCGCGGACATGCACGACGACGGAGGAGGACAGCGGGACGGTGCCGTCGTACGGGACGCCCTCGGGGTCGGGATCGCCGTCGGACTCTCCGGGTTCGCCTTCGGCGTGACCTCGGCGGGCAGCGGCCTCACGCTGCTCCAGACCTGTGCGCTCAGCCTGCTGGTGTTCACCGGCGCGTCCCAGTTCGCGCTGGTGGGCGCGCTGGCGGCGGGCGGAGGCCCGTTCACGGCCGCCGCGGGCGCGTTCTTCCTCGGGGTGCGCAACGCCTTCTACGGGCTGCGCCTGTCGGAGTTGCTGGCGCTGCCGCGCGCGGTGCGGCCGTTCGCCGCCCAGTGGGTCATCGACGAGACGGCCGCCGTCTCCCTCGCCCAGCCCACCCGGCGCGCCGCACGCCTCGGGTTCGTGGTGACCGGGCTCAGCCTCTACCTCCTGTGGAACCTCACCACGCTGCTCGGCGCGCTCGGCGCCGAGGCCCTCGGGGACACCGACGCGTGGGGGCTGGACGCGGCCGGTCCCGCGGTCTTCCTCGCGCTGCTCGCCCCCATGCTGCGGACCGGCACCGAGCGTGCCGTCGCCGGACTCGCCGTGCTGCTGGGCCTCGGTCTGCTGCCCGTCCTGCCGGCCGGCGTGCCGGTCCTGGTGGCCGCGCTCGCGGCACCGGCCGTCCTGTGGGCACGGGGACGCCGGAACACGCCGCGCGGGGACGCACCGGGGGAGGAGCGTTGAACATCTGGATCGCGATCGGCGTGACCGCCGTGGGCTGCTACGCCGTCAAACTCGCCGGGCTGCTGGTGCCCGCCGGGGTTCTCGAACGTCCCCTCGTCCGGCGCCTCGCCGCGCTCCTGCCGGTCGCCCTGCTCGCCGCGCTGACGGCCCAGCAGACCTTCTCCGACGGGCAGTCCCTGATGGTGGACGCCCGCGCGGCGGGGGTGGCGGCCGCCGCCGTCGCACTGATGCTGCGCGCCCCGTTCCTCCTGGTCGTCGCGTCGGCCGTGGTCGTGACGGCGGGAGTGCGCGCGCTGGGCGGGTGAGGCGGTGGGGACGGACACCTGGGCTGGTGAACAGCGGCGGCTGCCGGTTGGACGGGTGAGGCGGTGGCGGTGCCTGCCGGGCGTGCGGCGGTGCGGGGCGGCTGATACGCGGATGCGTCGGACGGCGCATCCCGGCCGCCGTCCCTCCCCGGCAGGGGTTTCGGCCGCCGTCCCGTCAGCGGACACGGCGGCCGTACGCCTCCAGGGTGTGCAGGGCGTCGATCGTCACCATCGGGCGCGCCTCCATGGCGGGCGCCGGGGCCCACTGCCGCCACCGGATCGGCCAGCCGCCGTCCTCCTGCTGTTCGGCCGCGAGGAAGTCCAGGGAGCGTTCCATCTCCTCGTCCGTGAACCACGCGCGTGCCAGCGACCGCGGCGTACGCGCGTAGTCGTGCGGGAAGTGGTGCTCGCCCGGCGCGTAGCCCGGCGCGACCGGGTACGCGTCGAGGTCGTCCGGGTCGAGCACGGCGAGCCGCTGCCGGCGCACCAGCCGGCCCAGCCGGTCGGCGGCGGCCTCCGCGCGGGCGCGGTCGGGGGCGTGGTCGAGGAACGCCACGGCGGCCTCCACCTCGTAGGGGTGCGACCGCTCCAGCGACTCCACGGCCTGCAGACAGAAGTCCGTGGCACGGAACAGCCAGGCGTGCCAGACCTCGTTGCGGTGCAGCAGCCCCACCACCGGCCCGGTGGCCAGCAGCGATCCGGGCGGGTCGTCCTCGACCGGCACGAACGGCGCCGCCGGATAGCCGCGCTGACCGGGATGGATCGCCGGAAGCGCGCCGTCCGGCGTGGAGACGGACGTCAGATAGCGGCACACGTCCTCCGCGCGGCGGCCGCCGCACCGCCCCACGGCGTCCAGCACGCGCAGCGCGCGGGCGGTGTGCAGCGGCTGGCTGACCGGACCGCGCAGGTCCGGTTCGAGGCCGTGCCCGTATCCGCCGTCCGCGTTGCGGTACGCCTCCAGGGCCGCCTCCACCGGGTCGGCACCGCCGTCCCGGAAGTGGTACGCGAAGAGGTGCTGTTCGAGCACGCGCGCGGTGAGCCAGACGAACCGCTCCGCCCGCGCGAGCGGGCCCTGCGGCGGGGTTGTCGGGGGTGCTGGGGCAGCTCCGGTGTCGGCCATGGATCCGACCGTAGGCGCAAAGCGGCGCGGGCAGGCGCACCGGCTCGGGGCCACCCCCGCAGGCGGGATACTGGGGGCATGCGGTTGACGGTTTTCTGGGAGCGGATGGCGGAGCACTTCGGCGCGGGATACGCCGACACCTTCGCACGTGACCATGTCATGTCGGAGCTCGGCGGGCGTACCGTGCACGAGGCGCTGGCGGCCGGCTGGGACGCCAAGGACGTCTGGCAGGTGGTCTGCGCCGTCATGGACGTACCCCTGGAGAAGCGGTGACCCGCCCAGGAGAGGCGACCCGCCCCGAAGAAACGTCGACCGTCACCGTGGAGAAGTGCTGATCGTGACAGAGATCCCCGGTGGGCGGACGGCCACCGTCGGCGTGGGCGAGACTTGAGCCGTGGCAGCCACTGACGAAACCGGGCGGACGGCCCGGCAGCCCAGCGCGCCCGGAGCGCCGCCGCCCACCGGACCCCCTCCGGTGGGCCACGCGGCCGAGCCGGGCGCGCGCATGCCGCGCTGGCTGCCGCGCGCCATGGTGCTGGCGCTCGCGCTGATCGCCGTGTTCCAACTCGGCAGCTGGGCGTTCCACCAGCTCACCGGGCTGCTGATCAACGTCCTCATCGCCTTCTTCCTGGCGCTCGCCGTCGAACCCGCGGTGAGCTGGATGGCCGCGCGCGGGGTGCGCCGGGGCCTGGGCACCTTCCTCGTCTTCCTGGGCGTGTTCGTCACGGCGGCGGGTTTCGTCACCCTGCTCGGGTCGATGCTTGCGGGACAGATCATCACGATCGTCGAGGACTTCCCGGACTACCTCGACTCGGTGATCAACTGGGTCAACGCGCACTTCCACACCGAGCTGCGGCGGGTGGACGTCCAGGAGGGCCTGCTGCGCTCCGACTGGCTGCGCGACTACGTCCAGAACAGCGCCACCGGTGTCCTCGACGTGTCCGCGCAGGTCCTCGGCGGTCTGTTCCAGCTGCTCACCGTCGGCCTGTTCTCCTTCTACTTCGCCGCCGACGGCCCGCGCCTGCGGCGCACCGTGTGCTCCCTGCTGCCGCCCGCCCGCCAGGCCGAGGTGCTGCGCGCGTGGGAGATCGCCGTGAACAAGACCGGCGGCTACCTGTACTCGCGCGGGCTGATGGCGCTCATTTCCGGCCTTGCGCACTTCGTGCTGCTGGAGGTCCTCGAGGTGCCCTACGCGCCCGTGCTCGCCGTGTGGGTGGGCCTGGTGTCGCAGTTCATCCCCACCATCGGCACCTACCTCGCGGGCGCGCTGCCCATGCTGATCGCCTTCACGGTCGACCCCTGGTACGCGCTGTGGGTGCTGACCTTCGTGGTGTTCTACCAGCAGTTCGAGAACTACGTGCTGCAGCCCAAGCTGACCTCCAGGACCGTCGACATCCACCCGGCGGTCGCCTTCGGCTCGGTCGTCGCGGGCACCGCCCTGCTCGGTGCCGTCGGCGCGCTCATCGCCATCCCCGCGATCGCCACGCTCCAGGCGTTCCTCGGGGCGTATGTGAAGCGGTACGACGTCACGGACGACCCCCGGGTGCACGGCCACCGCGGACCCGGAGGCGGGCCCGGGCTGCTCCTGCGCGTCCGCGGGCTGTGGGCCCGCCGCCCGGACACGACCCGCCCGCGCGTCGAGGACGCGGGATCCTGAGGAGGCCCGACCGATGGGCGGGGCTCCTCGGTCGGGTCCGGCGGGCGGAAGCCCCGTCTAGGCCGGCACCGCGCCGTTCCGGGCGGCCTTGCGGTGGCGGTCGGCCAGGCGGGAGCCGGACTCGCGGCGGGCCGCGCGGCGCAGCAGGGGCACGGCCAGGAGGAACCCGAGGACCGCCCACGCGGTCAGCACCAGCGCCACCATGGGCAGCTCCCAGGAACCGGCCGCCTCGGCGGTCCGCGCGGCGTCCGGCAGCAGCGCCGAGCGCACGCCCTGGGCCGTCCACTTGAGCGGGAAGACAGCGGCCACCTGCTGCACCGGAACGGGCAGCGACGTGAGCGGGAACATCGCTCCCGAGATCAGCAGCAGCCCCATCGTCGGCAGCACGATCAGGGCCAGCGCCTCGCGCGGGTTGGGCAGCACGGCACCCAGGGCCGCGCCCAGCGGGACGACGGCGAGCAGCCCGAGCGTGGTGACCCACAGCAGCGTCAGCCAGTCGTCCGTCCCGCGCGGCAACGGCCCGTCCGCCAGCAGCGCCGCGGCTCCCAGCAGCAGCACCAGAGTGCCGACCGCCGTGACGACCACCAGCAGACACTTGGCGACCAGGTAGGCCGGTATTCCGCCGGGGGTGGCGCGCAGCCGCAGCAGCACTCCCTCCTCGCGCTCGGTCACGAGCATCTGCGGGACGTTGAGCAGCCCGATCTGGAACAGCAGGTACGCGGCGAAACCCGCGATCACCAGATGGGCCATCGGCGTACGGGTCCCCGGTACGTCGTCACTGATGTAGGCGGCGACCAGCAGTGCGACGCCGACATTGGTGAGATGGCCGGTCATCTCCTTGGGATTGTTCAGCAGGTGCCGCACCTCGATGGCGCCGCGCAGCAACCCCGCGCGCCAGGCCGTGCGGCGCGGCCTCGGCACCCCGCCCGCCGCCCGGGCCGTCCCGTTCGTCATCCGCCCGTCCCTCATGCGGCCCCCGCCTCCTCGTCCACCACTTCGTCCACAGCCCCGCCCGTGCCGTCGGCCTGCCGGTGCACCATGTGCAGATAGGTGTCCTCCAGCGTCGGACGCCGGACCTCCAGACCGGGGATCGGCCCGTCCGCGTCCCGGTGGAGCTCCCACACCAGCCGTGACGGGTCCGCGGTCCGGGCGCGGTGACGCGTGCCGTCGTCCGCGGTCCAGCGGACCTCGGCCTGAGCGGCGGCCTGCCGGGCCAGCTCCGACGGGGTGCCACAGGCGCGGATCCGGCCGCCGACCAGCATGCCGATCCGGTCCGCGAGCCGTTCGGCCTCCGCCAGGTCGTGCGTGGTGAGCAGGACGGTGACGCCCTCGTCCCGGGCCAGCCGTTCGACCAGGGAATGGAACTCGTGCCGCGCCTCCGGGTCGAAGCCCGTGGTCGGCTCGTCCAGGAACAGCAGCTCCGGCCGCCCGACGATGCCGAGCGCGACGTCCAGCCGCCGCCGCTGACCGCCGGACAGCAGTTCCACCCGCTGGTCGGCCTGCCCGGTCAGCCCGGTCAGGCCCAGCAGCTCGGCCGGGTCGCGGGGGTCGGGGTAGTACGTCGTGAAGTGCGACAGGAGCTCGGCCACCCGCCAGCGGCGGTGGTCGCGCCAGGACTGCAGCACCAGTCCGATGCGTCCGCGCCAGACGTCGTCGCCCCGCTCCGGGTCCGCGCCGAGGACGCTGACGTCACCGGCGGAGCGCTGCCGGAAGCCCTCGAGGATCTCCACGGTCGTGGTCTTCCCGGCGCCGTTCGGCCCGAGCAGGGCGAACACCTCGCCGCTGCGGATCTCCAGGTCGACGCCGCAAAGGACGTCGACGGCGCCGTACGACATGCGCACGTCGCGTGCCCGGACGACGGACCGGTCGGTGGAGGTGGCGGAAGTCATCGCCCCGCCTCCGCGTGCTGCTGCGTGACCGGACCGGACTCCGCCGCGCGGGAGCCGGGGCCCGCGCCTGCGCCGTCGACGATCGCCCGCAGCGCCGCCACATGCCCGTCGAAGGCGCTGCGGCCGCGGTCCGTCAGCCGGACCCTCGTGCGCCGCTTGCGGCCGCCGCCCTCCTTCAGGACTTCCAGATATCCGGCGTCCTCCAGGGTGTGTAGCTGTTTGGAGAGCGCGGAGTCGCTGAGCGAGAGGCTCTCGCGGACGAAGGCGAAGTCCGCCCACTCGGTGGTGGCGAGCAGCGCCACCACCGACAGCCGGGTGGCGGGATGGATCAGTTCGTCGAAGCCTTCGGGAGTGCTCATCGTCCCTCACCCTCGCGGGCCGTCCGTTCGGCGTGCCCGCGCAGCGAGCCGACCGCCCAGCGGCTCGCCGGCCCGACGAACAGCAGGAACGCGGCCGTCGTGACCGTGGCCTGGATCAGTCCGGCGAGCGGTGCGTCGAGCGACTCGACCAGCCGGCCGGACAGCAGGACCGTCCCGCCGGTCACCAGCGCGCCCCCGGCGAACGTGACGAACGTCCGCTTGTTGTAGCGGGAGTGGTGCAGCTGCATCCGGCTCCTGCGGCTGTGGACCACGGCGAGTGCGCTCAGCAGTACGACGTAGGCGACCAGGGACAGCAGGACGCCCCACAGGGGGAGGTCCAGGCTCGTGCCGACCAGGAAGACCCACATGAGCGCGGCCGCGGCGTAGGTGGCGCCGGGGCCGCCGGAGGCGGACCGCTCCATCTCGTCGTACACCCGCTCCTGCGGCACTCGGATGCGCTGCAGATCCTTCCAGGCCTGTTCGGCATCCACCGGTGCGCTCACGGCCATCTCCTCCCCTGGCGACGTGCGACAGTTAACTTTCCTGGTGGGAAAGTTACCTTTGACTTTCCGGGTAGGCAAGTCAGGGGTGGGAGGTGGTGAGGGTCGTGGATGTGCCGCGCGGTGCGGCTTGACACAAAAATCGAACATCCATTCTTATGGAGGTGCCGGTGAGGCTCAACGGCGGGTGTTCTGCTCCGGTTTGGGTGGAAAAGAGGCCGCGTTGTCCACAGGCCGGAGGTGCGTCGGGGCGCGTTGTCAGTGGCAGGCGTTAGCGTCTTTGACGTGAAGCGATCGACTCAAGCAAATCGGGTGGAACCCATGGCAGGAACCGACCGCGAGAAGGCGCTCGACGCCGCGCTCGCACAGATTGAACGGCAATTCGGCAAGGGCGCGGTCATGCGCATGGGCGAGCGGTCGAAGGAGCCCATCGAGGTCATCCCGACCGGGTCGACCGCGCTCGACGTGGCCCTCGGCGTCGGCGGCCTGCCGCGCGGCCGTGTGGTGGAGATCTACGGACCGGAGTCCTCCGGTAAGACGACCCTGACGCTGCACGCCGTGGCGAACGCGCAGAAGGCCGGCGGCCAGGTCGCCTTCGTGGACGCGGAGCACGCCCTCGACCCCGAGTACGCGAAGAAGCTCGGCGTCGACATCGACAACCTCATCCTCTCCCAGCCGGACAACGGCGAGCAGGCCCTGGAGATCGTGGACATGCTGGTCCGCTCCGGTGCCCTCGACCTCATCGTCATCGACTCCGTCGCCGCGCTCGTCCCGCGTGCGGAGATCGAGGGCGAGATGGGTGACAGCCACGTCGGCCTGCAGGCCCGTCTGATGAGCCAGGCCCTGCGGAAGATCACCAGCGCCCTCAACCAGTCCAAGACCACCGCCATCTTCATCAACCAGCTCCGCGAGAAGATCGGCGTCATGTTCGGTTCGCCGGAGACCACGACCGGTGGCCGCGCGCTGAAGTTCTACGCCTCGGTGCGTATCGACATCCGTCGCATCGAGACCCTGAAGGACGGCACCGAGGCGGTCGGCAACCGCACCCGCTGCAAGGTCGTCAAGAACAAGGTGGCCCCGCCCTTCAAGCAGGCCGAGTTCGACATCCTCTACGGCCAGGGCATCAGCCGTGAGGGCGGCCTGATCGACATGGGCGTGGAGCACGGCTTCGTCCGCAAGGCCGGCGCCTGGTACACGTACGAGGGCGACCAGCTCGGCCAGGGCAAGGAGAACGCCCGCAACTTCCTGAAGGACAACCCCGACCTCGCCAACGAGATCGAGAAGAAGATCAAGGAGAAGCTGGGCGTCGGCGTGCGGGCCGAGGAGCCCTCCGCCGAGCCGGCCGCGGATGCCGCGGCTTCCCCGGCCGAGGCGGCCGCGGTGCCGGCCCCGGCGGCCAAGTCCACCAAGTCCAAGGCCGCGGCGGCCAAGAGCTGACCCGTGACCCGACGAACCGACTGGGCCGAGTACGAGTTCGCCGCCTCCGGTGTCCCACGGGGGAGGGACACCGTCGGCGGCGACGGCTCAGCCGTGGGCGAGGACACGGCGTACGACAGCACCGGCGCGGGCGGCTTCCCGGACGCGGACTCCGGGAGCGGCCGGCGGCGCGACGGGGGCGCACGGGCGGGCGGCTCGCGTGACGGCGGGCCGCGCGGTGGACGCGGGCGCAGACGCCGGGCCTTCGGCGAGGCGGCCGCGGCGGACGGAGGTGCCTCTTCCTCGTCGAGGGCAGAGCGGGAGGAGCCTTCGGGGGACCCGGTCGAGCGGGCGCGGGCGATCTGTCTGCGCCTGCTCACCGGGACCCCGCGCACCCGGAAGCAGCTCGCCGACGCCCTGCGCAAGCGGGAGATCCCGGACGAGGCCGCCGAGGAGGTGCTATCCCGGTTCGAGGAGGTCGGACTCATCAACGACAGTGCCTTCGCGGACGCCTGGGTGGAGTCCCGGCACCACGGCCGGGGGCTGGCCCGGCGGGCGCTCGCCCAGGAACTGCGCACCAAAGGCGTCGACCCCACGCTGATCGACGAGGCCGTCTCCCAGCTCGACTCCGAGCAGGAGGAGGCGACCGCGCGCGAGCTGGTGGCCCGCAAGCTGCGCGCCACCCGAGGACTCGACCGGGACAAGCGGATCCGTCGCCTCGCGGGCATGCTCGCCCGCAAGGGCTACCCCGAGGGCCTCGCCCTCCGCGTGGTCCGACAGGCACTGGAGGAAGAGGGCGAGGACACGGAGCTCCTCGGAGACGAGGGTTTCTGACACCGGCGGGAACGCGGCGGCACCGCACCGACGCCCCGGCACGACGCGCCACGGGGGCGCGTCGTCCCGGCACGTCCTACGCGGGCCCAGGCGTGTACTGGGCAGGCCCCGGCGTGTCCTGCGCGGGCCCCGGAGTTTCATGCGCGGGCCCCAGCGCGTCCTGCGCGGACGCGGGTACGACCGGCAGCCCCGCCGCCGACCAGGCCTGGAACCCGCCGACCAGATCGGTGGCCCGGTGCAGTCCCAGCCGGTGCAGGGACTCCGCCGCCAGGCTGGAGGCATAGCCCTCGTTGCAGATCACGACCACACGCAGATCGTGGTCCGTGGCCTCGGGAAGGCGGTGGCTGCCCTGCGGATCCAGGCGCCACTCCAGTTCGTTGCGCTCGATGACCACAGCCCTCGGGATCAGCCCGTCCCGCTCCCGCAGGGCGGCATAGCGGATGTCCACCAACAGTGCCTCGCCCGCGCGTGCCGCCTCGTAGGCGTCCCGGGGCCCCACACGCTCGTAACCGGCGCGCACCCGCTCCAGCAGCGCGTCGATGCCCGTCGTGCCGCCGGGCCGTTCCTCCGTCCCGCTCACTGCCAGTCCTCCGGGCGCTCGACCTGCTCCAGTCGGAGAATGCCGCCGCTGCGGCTGTAGCGGCGGATCCGCGGCAACGGCGGATAGTAGGCGTGCACGGAGATCGCGTGCCGGTCCGGGGACTCGTTGAGCACCTCGTGGACGTGATGCCGCCCGAAGGCCCTGCCCTGCCCGGCCGGCAGCCGGCGTTCCCGGTCGACGCCGTCGGTGAGTTCGAGGGTCTTCCAGCCGTCGGTGGGCAGCCGCGCGGCGAGTGAGTTCTCCTTCAGCTCGCCCGACGCGGTCATGAAGGCACCGACGGAGTCGGCGTGGTCGTGCCAGCCGGTGCCGGTGCCTGGCGGCCAGCCGATCAGCCAGGCCTCACTGCCGCCTGGCCCGTCGAGCCGCACCCAGGTGCGGCCCTGCGGGTCGAGGGGAAGCGAGGCGATCAGCTCGGCGTCGGCAGCGGCACGCCGTACGAAGTCGAGGAGTTCAGCCTGGGTGGGCGCGGAGACAGGGGGCGGAGCCGGGGAGGTGGTGGAGACCGCGGGGGAGCCGGGGGAGACAGACATGTGCACCGTCCTGAAGAAGGGTTCGCTCAGGCGCGCGGCGGCGGCACGAAGGGCCGTGCCAGGCGCGCGAGAAGAAAGGAAGAGGCGAATCAACAGGACGGACGACACACGCAGCCCGCGTAGCGGACGAGGTCCATATGGACCCTCCGCCACAGGCGCACACAGGTGTCGGTCACGCTCGGGAGTACACCACGAGCCCGGACACCGATTCAACTCGTCGCCACCCTGCGGACGGGACCGCCCGGTGAGGAACCGCCTTGCCCGGGACGGTGGCGCGCACCCGCAACAACCGGCAGCCGGCAGCCAGCAGTCGGCGGTCGGCGGTCGGCGGTCGGCGGTCGGCGGTCGGCGGTCAAGCCGCAGGCGTGCCCGCACACGTACCCGCACGCCCGCGCCCCGCGTCCTCAGCGCGAACCGGCCCCCGCATCGGCCCTGGCATCGGCCTTGGCCCCGGCCCCGTTCTTCTCCCCGGCGCCCGTCTCCGCAGCCGGCGACCCGCCGAGTGCCGCCTCCGCCGCCGCGTACAGATCCGCCGGTCGGACCCCGCTCAGTGCCGTCACCAGGTGGCCGTCCGGGCGTACCAGCAGCACCGTGTGGGCCGCCGCGCCCGGATAGCTCTCGGCGACCAGCAGTTCGGCCGGGTGGGGCAGTGCCGAGACGGCCGCCGCCAGCCGGGGCATGATCCCCGCGGACACCCAGTGCCTGCGCTCCCACACCCCCGTACCCGGCGCGATCAGCACCACCAGCAGCGCTCCCCGGCCGAGCCGGCTGCGCAGCCGGACGAACGTGCCGTCCTCCGCGGTGACGACCACATCCGTCACCGCCGCACCGGGAGGTGTCGCCACGGGCGCCTCGCCCTCCAGAGGCCCGGGCGCGAGCGGCGAACCGGCGTAGGACCCCGGCGCACCCAGCGCGCCCCGCCCCAGATGACCGTCCATCAGCAGCACGTCGTGTCCCCGCGACGAGCCGGGAACGTAGGAACGCAGTCCTCCGCCGCCCCGCAGCAAAGGCAGCGCCTGGTCGGCGGCGCGCAGCCGGGAGGCGACGATCGCGCGGCGCTCGGTCTGGTAGCTGTCCAACAGCGCCTCGTGCGGGCCGTGGTGCCAGGCCAGCGCCAGCTTCCAGGCGAGGTTGTCGGCGTCCCGCAGCCCCTCGTCCAGACCGTGGGTGCCCAGCGCACCCAGCAGGTGCGCCGCGTCCCCGGCGAGGAACACCCGGTCGGCCCGCCAGCGCCGGGCCAGCCGGTGGTGCACGGTGTGAACACCGGTGTCCAGCAGTTCGTACGGCGGTGTCGTGCCGCCGGCCCAGCCGGCCAGCGTCTCCCGGACGCGGGTCAGCAGCAGTTCCGGAGTGACCAGTTCCTTGCCCGGCGGCAGCAGCCAGTCCAGACGCCACACACCGTCGTGCAGCGGTCGCGCGCTGATCTCGCCGGCCGAGGGGCCGGACGTACGCCACGGCGGTGTGCGGTGCAGCAACGCTTCGTCGTGCCAGGGAAGCTCCGTGCGCAGCGCGGCCACGGCGTGACGTTCCACCGCCGTGCGGCCCGGGAAGCGAATGTCCTGGAGTTTGCGCACGGTCGAACGCGGACCGTCGCAGCCGACCAGGTAACTGCCGCGCCACCAGGTGCCCTTGGGGCCGCGCGTGTGAGCGGTGACGCCGGAGGGCTCCTGCTCCAGGGCGTCCAGACGGCTGTCCACGGCGATCCGGACGAGGCGTTCACCGGCCAGGGCCGCCCGCAGGGCTCCTGTCAGGACGTGCTGGGCGATGTGCAGCGGAGCCGGCTCGGCGTCGCCGAACGCGACCTCGCACATCACCTGCTTGCGCCGCATCGACCGCCATCCGGCCCAACGCAGACCCTCGTGCGCGAGCGGTACGCCGGTCAGCCGTTCCAGCAGGGCTGCGGTGTCGTCGCGCAGCACGACCGTGCGTGCCGGACGGGGCTCGTCCTTGCCCGGCCCTTCGTCCAGGACCACGCACGGCACCTCCTGGCGCGCCAGCGCCAGCGCGAGCGTCAGCCCGACCGGGCCCGCTCCGACGATGATCACCGGGTCCACGGCGCTGCGCCCCCTGCTCGAAGTGACGTCCGAAGGGACGGAGAGGAACAGGAAGATGGAGCAGGGTGCACGATCACAGAACGTATGCAACCCATTGCCGGTGCTTGCGTCAAGTGACCGAAGGCCAGTGGCGATCATGACATGCCGCCGGGCGTGTCACACCACTTGACTGTTCATCACACCGGTCCGGGGCGCATCGCTCTCCCGGCCCGTTGAGAGCGGCCCGTCACGCGACATGACTGTGGCCCGCCGGGAAACGGCGGGCCACAGTCATGTCGTACGGCAGGCAGGTGTCAGAGGACGCCGCCGGTCTTGTGCGGGCCTCCGACCTCAGCCGCGTTGAGGTCGTCGACATCCTCGGCGCCGAGCACCGCACCCGTGCTGCGCTTGCTGCGCCGCAGCCGTCCCTCGAGCCAGGAGGCGAACGAGGTGAGGATGAAGTTGAGGACGATGAAGATGACCGCCACGACGATGAAGCTGGGGATGACGTTGGCGTAGTTGGCCGCCAGCGTGCCGCGTGTGTTCAGCAGCTCGGTGAAGCCGAGCATCACGCCGCCGAGCGCGGTGTCCTTCACGATGACGACCAGCTGGCTGACGATCGCCGGGAGCATCGCCGTGACCGCCTGCGGGAGCAGGATGCTGGACATCGTCTGGCTCTTGCGCAGACCGATGGCCTGGGCCGCCTCCGTCTGTCCCTTGGGCAGCGAGAGGATGCCGGCCCGGACGACCTCGGCGAGGACCGAGGCGTTGTAGAGGACCAGGCCGGTGACGACCGCGTACAGGGGGCGGTCTGTGCTGCTGACGTTCGTGGAACGGGCGAAGAACTCGTTGGCGAACAGCATCAGCAGCAGCACCGGGATGGCACGGAAGAACTCGACCACCGCGGCGGCCGGAACCCGTACCCACCGGTGGTCCGACATCCGGGCGATGCCGAGCACGGCGCCCAGCGGAAGGGCGATGATCATGGCCAGGGCCGCGGCCTTGAGCGTGTCCCCCAGACCGGGAAGCAGATATGTCGTCCAGGCCTCGGACTCGGTGAACGGCTTCCAGAGGGACCATTCCAGCTGGCCCTTGTCGTCCATCGTCCGGTAGACCCACCACAGGACGAGGAGCAGGACGGCCACGAAGACGACCGAGAGGATCACATTGCGCCGCTTGGCCCGGGGGCCCGGGGCGTCGTAGAGAACGGAGGTCACCGCTTCACCGCCAGTCGCTTGCTCAGCCAGCCGAGGATGAGGCCGGTGGGCAGGGTCAGTACCACGAATCCGAAGGCGAAGACCGCACCGATGAGCAGCGTCTGCGCTTCGTTCTCGATCATTTCCTTCATCAGCAGGGCGGCTTCCGCCACGCCGATCGTTGCCGCCACCGTGGTGTTCTTGGTCAGCGCGATGAGCACGTTGGCGAGTGGTCCGATGACCGAGCGGAACGCCTGCGGCAGCACGATCAGGCTGAGTACCTGGCTGAACTTCAGCCCGAGTGCGCGGGCCGCCTCGGCCTGTCCGACCGGCACGGTGTTGATGCCGGAACGCAGCGCTTCGCAGACGAAGGCCGCGGTGTAGGCGATCAGACCGAGCACCGCGAGCCGGAAGCCCTGGAGCGCGAAGTCGTCCCGCGCGCCCATGGTCACGCCGAAGATGTCGGCGAGGCCGAGCGAGGTGAAGACGATGATGACCGTCAGCGGAATGTTCCGGACGATGTTCACGTAGGCGGTGCCGAAGCCCCGCATCAGCGGGACGGGGCTGACCCGCATCGCCGCCAGCAAGGTGCCCCAGACCAGGGAACCGATGCCCGAGAACACGGTGAGTTTCACCGTCATCCAGAACGCACCCAACAAGGTTGGATCGTCATAGTCAGAAATAAAGTCGAACACGATCTCCCGCGCTTCCGGGTGTGTGGCGTACGTGGCGGACATGGCGTGCCGCCGCCCTGATCGCGACGGACGGCGGCACGTCTCAGAGACCCCGCGTTACTGGACGGCCCTGGGGCTACTTGACGATGTTGCCGATCTTCGGGGCCGGCTCGTTCTTGTAGTCGGCCGGACCGAAGTTGTCCTCGACCGCCTTCTCCCAGGACTTGTCGCTGACCATCTTCTCCAGGGCAGCGTTGATCTTGTTCACGGTCTCGGTGTCGCCCTTCTTGACACCGATGCCGTAGTTCTCGTTGCTCAGCTTCAGGCCGGCGAGCTGGAACTTGCCCTTGTACTGGTCCTGCGCGGCGTAGCCGGCGAGGATCGAGTCGTCCGTGGTCAGAGCGTCCACGGCACCGCTCTGCAGGGCGGCGAGGCACTCGGAGTAGGTACCGACCTGCTTGAGCTGGGCCTTCGGCGCGAAGTCCTTCTTGACGTTCTGCGCCGACGTGGAACCGACCACGGAACAGAGCTTCTTGTCGTTCAGATCCGTGGCCTCGGTGATGTCCGAGCCCTTCTTCACCAGCAGGTCCTGGTGGGCCAGCAGGTACGGGCCGGCGAAGTCGACCTTCTGCTTGCGCTCGTCGGTGATCGAGTACGTGGCCGCGATGAACTTCACGTCACCGCGCGCGAGGGCGTTCTCGCGGTCGGCGCTCTTGGTCTCGACCCACTCGATCTGGTCGGCCTCGTAACCGAGTTCCTTGGCGACGTAGGTCGCCACGTCCACGTCGAAGCCGGAGAAGGAGCCGTCCGGCTGCTTCAGGCCGAGGCCGGGCTGGTCGTACTTGATGCCGATCTTGATCTTGTCGCCGCCACCGGACGAACCGCCGTCACCACTGTCGTCACCACCGCAGGCGGTGGCGGTCAGGGCAAGGGCGAACACGGCGGCCGAGGCGGCGGTGACCTTGCGGAGCTTCATGGTGCACATCCTTTGACTGGTGAAGTGATGCGGCCCGGTCGGTGTCCGGTGACGCGAGTCGTCAGGGCGCGGGCAGCGCCGTCAGTGGTGAAGGATCTTCGACAGGAAGTCCTTCGCGCGGTCGCTGCGCGGATTGCTGAAGAACTGGTCCGGCGAAGCCTCTTCGACGATGCGACCGTCCGCCATGAACACCACGCGATTTGCCGCCGAACGGGCGAATCCCATCTCGTGCGTGACGACGATCATCGTCATGCCGTCGCGGGCGAGCTGCTGCATGACCTCCAGCACCTCGTTGATCATCTCCGGGTCGAGAGCCGACGTCGGCTCGTCGAAGAGCATGACCTTGGGCTCCATCGCCAGGGCCCGCGCGATGGCGACGCGCTGCTGCTGGCCACCGGAGAGCTGCGCGGGGTACTTCTCCGCCTGCGCGCCCACGCCGACCCGGTCGAGCAGGGCACGGGCCCGCTCCTCGGCTGCCTTCTTGTCCTTCTTGCGGACCTTGACCTGGCCCAGCGTCACGTTCTCGAGCACGGTCTTGTGCGCGAAGAGGTTGAAGGACTGGAAGACCATCCCGACGTCGGCCCGCAGCCGGGCGAGCTCCTTGCCCTCGTGGGGCAGGGGCTTGCCGTCGATCGTGATCGAACCGGAGTCGATCGTCTCCAGGCGGTTGATGGTGCGGCACAGGGTGGACTTCCCGGACCCGGAGGGTCCGATGACCACGACGACTTCGCCGCGGGCGATCGTCAGGTCGATGTCCTGGAGTACGTGCAACGCGCCGAAGTGCTTGTTGACATTCTTCAGGACGACCAGGTCGCCGGTTGCGGCCACACCTTCCTTGGCCACCGATACTTCGGTCATCGCTCTCAGGCTCCGTCCTCCTCGGTTTCGGAGGACAGTAGTGATCCTCCGGACCTGCGTCATTACATCTGAGGGGAATCTGAGGATCACGATCCGATAGCAATCGGACACGTGTCGTAGCACTTGTGAGCAGGGCGCATTTCGGCCGGGTAACGGTACGAAAGCGCAACCGGAAGCCCCTTGACGCCGTACGCGTCCATCGGCGTCACTGCAAGGTGCGCACGCGTGTGCATGAGTTTTTGTACTCATGGAGAGCGTACGGCCGATGAACGGAAAGGGACCCGGGTGAGACTGCTCCTCGTCGAGGACGACAACCACGTCGCCGCCGCTCTGTCCGCGGTGCTGGCGCGGCACGGCTTCGACGTCACGCACGCGCGCAGCGGCGAGGAGGCCCTCCAGGCGCTGGTCCCCGAGGGCAACGGCTTCGGCGTCGTCCTGCTCGACCTGGGACTGCCCGACCAGGACGGCTACGAGGTCTGCGGCAAGATCCGCAAGCGCACCAGCACGCCGGTGATCATGGTCACCGCGCGGTCCGACGTGCGCTCCCGCATTCACGGCCTCAACCTCGGCGCCGACGACTACGTGGTCAAGCCGTACGACACCGGGGAACTCCTCGCGCGGATCCACGCCGTCAGCCGCCGCACCGTCCACGAGGAGGCGGCCGGCGGCACGGAGACCGAACTGCGGCTCGGCCCGGTCCGCATCGAACTGCCGACCCGCCAGGTCAGCGTGAACGGTGCGGTGGTCCAGCTGACCCGCAAGGAGTTCGACCTCCTCGCCCTGCTCGCCCAGCGGCCGGGCGTCGTCTTCCGCCGGGAGCAGATCATCAGCGAGGTGTGGCGCACCAGCTGGGAGGGGACCGGACGCACCCTGGAGGTGCACGTCGCCTCCCTGCGCGCCAAGCTGCGCATGCCCGCGCTCATCGAGACCGTACGCGGCGTCGGCTACCGGCTCGTCGCGCCGGCGTCGTAGCGGGGCCGGGTGCACACTCGTCTGCTTCCGCTGCTCATCGTCCTGATGGCGGCCGTGCTGCTCGCGCTGGGCGTCCCGCTGGCGGTGAGCCTCGCCGGCGCGCAGCAGCAGAAGGTCGTCGTCGACCGGATCGACGACACGGCGCGCTTCGCCGCCCTCGCCCAGTTCGTCACCGAGCCCGCCGACCCGGCCGGCGGGGACATCAACGAGCGCCGTGAGACGCTCAGCAGCGAGCTGCGCAGCTACCACGAGGTCTACGGCATCCGCGCGGGAGTCTTCTACCGCAACGACTCGCCCATGGCGCACGCCCCGGACGACTGGTTCCTGCCCCGCGCGGGCGAGGTGCGCGACGCCTTCGAGGAGGCGCTGCTCAGCCGCCGCAGCCACGACCCCGAGCAGGTGTGGCCCTGGCAGCGGAGCAGCCTCGTCGTGGCCTCGCCGGTGATCCGGGACGGCGACGTCGTCGCGGTCGTCGTGACCGACTCGCCCACCGGGCAGATGCGCTCCCGCATCCTCCAGGGGTGGCTGGTCATCTTCGCCGGGGAGGCGGCCGCGATGCTGCTCGCCGTCGGCGCGGCCCTGCGGCTGACCGGCTGGGTGCTCAAACCCGTGCGGGTCCTCGACGCCACCACCCACGACATCGCCACCGGACGGCTGAAGTCCAGGGTCGCGGCGGCCGGCGGACCGCCGGAACTCAGACGGCTCGCCCACTCGTTCAACGAGATGGCCGACAACGTGGAGAGCGTGCTGGAACAGCAGCGCGCCTTCGTCGCCGACGCCTCCCACCAGCTGCGCAACCCGCTCTCGGCGCTGCTGCTGCGCATCGAGCTGCTCGCCCTGGAGCTGCCCGAGGACAACGAGGAGATCGCCTCGGTACGGGCCGAGGGCAAACGCCTGGCGCAGGTCCTGGACGACCTGCTCGACCTGGCGCTCGCCGAGCACAGCGAACCCCATCTCCAGGTCACCGACATCGGCGCGCTGGCCGCCGAGCGCGTCGCCGCCTGGGCGCCCACCGCCGAGGCGAAGGGCGTCCGCCTGACCGGGACCTGCCCGCCGACCACCGCGTGGGCCGACCCGGTCACGCTGTCCAGCGCCCTGGACGCCGTCATCGACAACGCGGTGAAGTTCACGCCCGCAGGAGAGACCGTCGAGGTCACCGTCACCTCCAACGGCGACACCTCCACGGTCGTCGTCACCGACAACGGCCCCGGACTGACCGAGGAGGAGCTCACCCGCGTCGGTGACCGTTTCTGGCGCAGCGGACGGCACCAGAACATCAAGGGCTCGGGCCTCGGCCTGTCCATCTCCCGGGCCCTGCTCGCCGCGGGCGGCGGCTCGATCGCGTACGAGCGCCACGAACCGCACGGACTGCGGGTGATCGTGACGGTGCCGAGGAGCGGATCCGGCGCCTGACGCCCGCGCCGGGCTACGGCTTCACGGAACGGTAGTAGCGGCGGGCGCCCTCGTGCAGCCGGAGCGGATCCGTGTAGATCGCGGTGCGTACGTCGACCAGCTGCGCGGAGTGGACGTGCGCGCCGATGCCGTCCCGGCTCCTGAGCACGATGCGGGTCAGCCACTCGGTGAGCCGCGGATCCGCGTCCGCACGCGTGATCAGCAGGTTGGAGACCGCCATCGTCGGCACGGCCGAGCCGAGCTGACTGCCCGGATAGGCCGACTCCGGCATGTTGGTCGCGCGGTAGTAGCGGGTGGCGCCGCCCTGCTTGTGCAGCTCGGTGACCAGCTCGGCGTCGATCGGCACGAACCGCAGCGCGGACTTCTCGGCGAGCGCCCTGAGACCGTCCGTGGGCAGCCCGCCGGACCAGAAGAAGGCGTCCAGCCCGTGCCCCAGCCGCTCCGGGCCGGTGTCGATGCCGTCCGCGGAGGGGCTGATGTCCGTCTCCGGGTCGATCCCGGCCGCTTCGAGGACCTGGTTGGCGATGAGCCGCACCCCGGACTTCGGCGGGCCTATGGCGACCCGCTTGCCCCGCAGGTCCGCGACCGAGCGGATGTCGGAGTCCCGCGCGGTGACCAGCTGCACGTAGTCGTCGTAGAGGCGGGCCACGCCGCGCAGCCGGTCGGCGCCCTTCCGGCCGCCCAGCCGGTACGTCTCCACCGCGTCGGCCGCGGCGATCGCGAAGTCGGCCTGTCCGGTTGCCACCCGCCGCACGTTCTCCTGCGAGCCGTCACTCGTGGTCAGCCGCACCTCGAGGTCGGGCATGTGCTTGCCGAGCGAGCTGCGTAGCAGCTCACCGTACTTCTGGTAGACGCCCGCGCGGGTACCGGTGCTCAGGGTGACCGTCCCGCCCGGCGGCTCCTCGCTCCACGGCACCAGCCACCACAGCAGCAGTCCGAGCGCCACGAGAACGGCGGCCGCGCCCCGCAGGGCCCGCCGCCTGCCGAGCCGGGACAGCGCGTTGGACATGCGCGCGATCCTGCCAGGCCGTGTGCCCGCTGACCAGGGCAGGGCCCACACTGGCGCGCCCGGCACGGCCCGGGGAGTGTCCGAGGCGGCCACTACAGTCGCGGCATGAGTTCCTCGCCCGCCGACCTGGTCCGTGACTTCCACCGCGCCTTCGGGCTGGACGCCCGCGACACACCGTCCGAGGTGCCGCCGGAGCTGGCCGCCCACCGCGGCGAACTGCTCGCGGAGGAGGCCAGGGAGGTCGCCGAGGTGTCCGTGACCGGCCCGCTCGACCGGCTCGCGCACGAACTGGCGGACGTGGTCTACGTCGCGTACGGCACGGCGCTGGTGCACGGCATCGACCTCGACGCGGTGATCGCCGAGATCCACCGCTCCAACATGACCAAGCTGGGCCCCGACGGCCAGGTCAGCCGCCGCCCCGACGGCAAGGTCCTCAAGGGCGACCACTACGAGGCCCCGGACGTGTCGGCGGTGCTGCGCCGGCAGGGGTGGGTGCCGCGCCGGGAGGCCTGAGCAGCCGCCGGGCGGCCGGGCGGCCGCCGTGGCGGAGGGCTGTCCGTGGTACCGCCTACCCTTATGGGCATGAGCAGCATCGACCGGAGCCAGTCAGTGGGCGGCACGCGCACCTACGAAGTACGCACCTACGGGTGCCAGATGAACGTCCACGACTCCGAGCGATTGGCCGGGCTGCTGGAGGACGCGGGCTACGTCCGCGCCCCCGAGGGTGCCGACGGCGACGCGGACGTCGTCGTCTTCAACACCTGCGCCGTCCGTGAGAACGCCGACAACAAGCTGTACGGCAACCTCGGCCACCTCGCCCCGAAGAAGGCGAGCCGGCCCGGGATGCAGATCGCGGTCGGCGGCTGCCTGGCGCAGAAGGACCGCGACACCATCGTGAAGCGGGCCCCCTGGGTGGACGTCGTCTTCGGCACGCACAACATCGGCAAGCTGCCCGTCCTCCTGGAGCGCGCCCGCGTCCAGGAGGAGGCGCAGGTCGAGATCGCCGAGTCGCTGGAGGCGTTCCCGTCCACGCTGCCGACCCGGCGCGAGAGCGCCTACGCGGCCTGGGTGTCGATCTCCGTAGGCTGCAACAACACCTGCACCTTCTGCATCGTCCCGGCGCTGCGCGGCAAGGAGAAGGACCGCCGTCCCGGCGACATCCTCGCCGAGATCGAGGCCCTGGTCGCCGAGGGCGTCTCCGAGATCACGCTGCTCGGCCAGAACGTCAACGCCTACGGCTCCGACATCGGCGACCGCGAGGCGTTCAGCAAGCTGCTGCGGGCCTGCGGGCGGATCGAGGGCCTGGAGCGGGTTCGCTTCACCTCCCCGCACCCGCGCGACTTCACCGACGACGTCATCGCGGCCATGGCCGAGACGCCCAACGTCATGCCGCAGCTCCACATGCCGCTCCAGTCCGGTTCGGACACGGTCCTGAAGGCCATGCGCCGCTCCTACCGGCAGGAGCGCTACCTCGGCATCATCGAGAAGGTCCGCGCCGCCATCCCGCACGCCGCGATCAGCACGGACATCATCGTGGGCTTCCCCGGCGAGACCGAGGAGGACTTCGAGCAGACGCTGCACGTGGTGCGCGAGGCGCGCTTCGCGCAGGCGTTCACCTTCCAGTACTCCAAGCGGCCCGGTACCCCGGCCGCCGAGATGGACGGCCAGATCCCCAAGAAGGTCGTCCAGGAGCGCTACGAGCGGCTCGTCGCCCTCCAGGAGGAGATCTCCTGGGAGGAGAACAAGAAGCAGGTCGGCCGGACCCTGGAGCTGATGGTCGCCGAGGGCGAGGGCCGCAAGGACGACACCACCCACCGCCTGTCCGGCCGCGCCCCCGACAACCGACTGGTGCACTTCACCAAGCCGGAGCAGGAGGTCCGCCCCGGCGACGTGGTCACCGTCGAGATCACCTACGCGGCCCCGCACCACCTCCTCGCCGAGGGCGCGGTGCTCGACGTGCGCCGTACCCGCGCGGGCGACGCCTGGGAGAAGCGGAACGCCGAGAAGGCGGCGCCGCAGCCCGCGGGCGTGATGCTGGGCCTGCCGAAGATCGGCGTCCCGGAGCCGCTGCCGGTCGCCGCGAGCGGCTGCGGCTGCGACTGACGCGGCGGGACCCGGACGGGGCGACGGCCGGCGGACGGGCCCACCGGCGCGGCCGGCCGTCCCACGGGGGCTACGCTGCCGATCATGCTTGTCGCCGCCGCAGTCTGCCCCTGCCCGCCGCTGCTCGTGCCCGAGGTCGCCGCGGGTGCCGCTCCCGAGCTGGACACCGCGCGTGCCGCCTGCACGGACGCGCTGGGCGTGCTCGCCGCCGCCCGGCCCGACCTGCTCGTGGTCGTCGGCCCGGCGGACACCGCCGGGCCCGAGACCTACCCGCAGGGCACACCGGGGTCCTTCCACGGCTTCGGCGTCGGCCTCGACGTACGGCTGGGAGCGGATGTCCCGCCGGAAGCGGGCGTACGGCCGGGGTCGGAGGTACCGCACGGGGCGGACCGGGGCACGCCGGCCGGTCCCGCGCTGCCGTACGGGCTCGCCGTGGGGGCCTGGCTGCTCGGCCGGACCGGCTGGGCCGACGCACCGGTCGAGGGACGGGGCGTGGGCGAGCACCTCACCGCCGAGCGGTGTGCCGAGGAGGGGCGGGCCGTCGCCGCGCGGGCGGACCGGGTGGCCCTGCTGGTGATGGGCGACGCCAGCGCCTGCCGCACGCTCAAGGCGCCCGGGTACCTCGACGAGCGGGCGGCCCCGTTCGACGCGGAGATCGCCCGCGCGCTGGGTGCGGCCGACACCGGGGCGCTGCTCGGGCTGGACACCGGGCTGGCGCGCGACCTGAGGGTGTCCGGCCGCGCCCCCTGGCAGGTGCTCGCCGGCGCGGCCGCCGGAAACGCCTCACTGGGGGGCGCGCTGCTGTACGAGGACGCCCCGTACGGGGTCGGCTACCTGGTGGCCACCTGGTCCTGACCACCGGCCTCCCACCGGGACGGCGGACGGCCGTGGAGCCTTTCGTGCGCTCCACGGCCGTCCGCCGTCCACCGTTCAGGAAGCGGGCGGGGGCCCGGCCGGCGGTGTGGTGGTGCCGCCCGCGTCCGGACCGGGGTCCTTCCTGTGCGCGAAGCGGTCCACGGCCTCCTTGGCCTTGCCCGTACCCGACTGGATCCGGTCGCTGTACTTGCCCTTGGTCCGCTGGTCGACGGTCCGCGCGGCCCGTTCCAGACCGTGCTGGATCTTGTCCTCGTGCTGTTGCGCAAGACCGGACGCCTTGTCCTTGGCCGGCCCGAGTTTGGCCTTCAGACTGTCCAGGAGCCCCATGACACACCTTCCCTCGCGGCGATCTACGTGCGGGCGCCCTCGCCGGTCTCGCTGTCGGCGGCGTCGGAGGACTGCTGCTGCTTGGGGATGTCGACGCTCTCGCCGGTGACCCCCTCGGCCTCCTTCACGGCCGGTTCGGCGGTCTTCGGCGCCTCGTCCGACGCCTTCGGCTCCACGGCCCCGGCCGCGTCCTCCGTACGAGGAGGCTCGGTCGCCGCCCCCTCGGCCCCTGTCCCTGCGGCCTGCGTCTCCTCCGTGGTCTTCGACCTCCGAAAAATCCGTGCAAAAACGCCCATATCCACTCCATACGTTACTCGTGCGGGCGAAATCCCGCGTTGCCCGGCGTGTCCATGCGTGCGACCCGGGCCGCCGCCCCTGTGATCCGGCGGCAGGAATCTCGCAACGGGCAACGACCCGGCGACGGTCGCGTCACGTAACCCGTTCGAGAGCGGGGTGCGAGGTTTGCGAGACTGGATCAGTGAGCAGCGCACCCCTCGCCCCCCGCGTCATCGCCGTCGTCGGCCCCACGGCGGCCGGAAAGTCCGATCTGGGCGTTTTTCTTGCCCAGCGGCTGGGCGGCGAAGTCGTCAACGCCGACTCCATGCAGCTCTACCGGGGGATGGACATCGGCACCGCCAAGCTGACGCCCGAGGAGCGCGGAGGAATCCCGCACCACCTGCTGGACATCTGGGACGTCACCGTCACCGCGTCCGTCGCCGAGTACCAGCGGCTGGCCCGCGAGCGCATCGACGCGCTGCTCGCCGAGGGACGCTGGCCGGTCCTCGTCGGCGGGTCCGGCCTCTACGTCCGGGGAGCCGTCGACAACCTGGAGTTCCCGGGCACCGACCCCGAGGTCAGGGCCCGGCTGGAGGAGGAGCTCACGCTGCGCGGCCCCGGCGCCCTGCACGCCCGGCTCGCCGTCGCCGACCCCGGGGCCGCCCGCGCGATCCTGCCGAGCAACGGCCGCCGCATCGTCCGCGCCCTCGAGGTCATCGAGATCACCGGCCGCCCCTTCACCGCCAACCTCCCCGGCCACGACTCGGTCTACGACACCCTCCAGATCGGTGTCGACGTGGCCCGGCCCGAACTGGACGAGCGCATCGCCCGCCGCGTCGACCGGATGTGGGAGGCGGGCCTCGTGGACGAGGTGCGCGCACTGGAGGCGCAGGGGTTGCGCGAGGGGCGTACGGCCTCCCGCGCCCTCGGCTACCAGCAGGTGCTCGCGGCGCTCGCCGGGGAGTGCACGCTCGAGGAGGCACGGACCGAGACCGTGCGTGCCACCAAGCGCTTCGCGCGCCGCCAGGATTCATGGTTCAGGCGCGATCCGCGGGTGCACTGGTTGAGTGGGGCCGCGGCGGACCTCGGGGAACTTCCGCAGCTCGCGTTGTCGTTGGTCGAACGACCGGTTACAGCCTGATCACGTCCTGGCATCGGGACGCCCAGGCCGTCATCCGGTTCTGTGGCGCCGTGCCATCATCGACCTTCGATCGACCAAGTGGAGTCCTAGTTGGGAGGGCGCGTGGCGATGGAGGCCGGCCCTCGCGACACCGCACACGGCACCGAACACCTCACCACCGAGCGGGGTGCTCCGGAGCAGGAAGCCGACCGTCTCAGCCCCGACGGGCCGGAGGAGACACAGGGCGGTGTGACCGACGACGGCCCCGAGCCGGACGAGATGTTCGCGGGCGGCGACGAGGTCGAGGTCGAGCTGCGCCCGCAGCGCCGGCTGCGCATCTGGCAGCTCGCGCCCATCGTCGGGCTGGCCGCGGTCGGCTCCCTGATGTTCGCCTTCCCGCTCGCCTTCGACTTCGGCGACAGCGGCGCGGTGATCGCCATGCTGGGTCTGCTGATCTGCTCCTGCGCGGCCGGCTGGGGCATGACGGCCGCGCGCAGGGTGGGCTACACCTGGCCCGGACTCCCGGCCCGGGGCTCCGGACGCAGACCCGACTGGCGGGTCGTGATCGGCTACGCCGTGATGGTCGCCGCCGTGGTGGCGCTCGCGGTCTGGCGGGTCGCCCGGCTCCGCTGACCGCTCCCGTGCGGGGGCGGTCCGCCGACGGCGACGCGCTGTCACCGGCACCCCGTACGATCGAGGAATGAGCACGCGGATCGCCTTCCTCAAGGGGCACGGCACGGAGAACGACTTCGTGATCGTCCCGGACCCCGAGAACGCCATCGACCTCCCGCCGGCCGCCGTCGCCGCCCTGTGCGACCGCCGCGCGGGCATCGGCGGCGACGGACTGCTGCACGTCGTGCGGTCCGCGGCCCACCCCGAGGCCCGGCACATGGCCGGCGAGGCCGAGTGGTTCATGGACTACCGCAACGGCGACGGTTCCCTCGCCGAGATGTGCGGCAACGGAGTGCGTGTGTTCGCGCGCTATCTCCAGCGCGCCGGACATGTGACCGAAGGGGACATCGCGGTCGCCACACGCGGAGGCGTGAAGAGCGTGCACATCGCCAAGACCGCGTCCGGCAGCGGCTCCGCCACGGGTGACATCACCGTCGGCATGGGCAGCGCGCTGCTCCCCGAGGGCGACGTCACCGTCAGCGTCGGCGCGCGCAGCTGGCCCGCACGGAACGTCAACATGGGCAACCCGCACGCCGTGGCCTTCGTGGACGACCTCGCCCACGCCGGTGACCTGTACACCCCGCCCCCGTTCAGCCCGGCCGACGCCTACCCGGACGGCGTGAACGTGGAGTTCGTGGTCGACCGCGGCCCGCGGCACGTGGCGCTCAGGGTGCACGAGCGCGGGGCCGGCGAAACCCGCTCCTGCGGCACCGGCGCGTGCGCGGTCGCCGTGGCGGCCGCCCGCAGGGACGGAGCCGACCCGCGCGTCACCGGCACCCCGGTGACGTACACGGTGGACGTGCCCGGCGGCACCCTGGTGATCACCGAACGGCCCGACGGCGAGATCGAGATGACCGGCCCCGCCGTGATCGTCGCCGAGGGAGAGATCGACGCCGAGTGGCTGGAGAACGCCCTTCGCTGACCGCGGCGGCACCCCGCTGTCCCAGCCCTCCGGCCCGCCCGGTGGGGTGATCCGAAGGCCCCGGGGCCCGGTGCGGCTTCGAGATGACGGCTGATCGTCGGTCCCATGGCGTAAAAGCGACGCTCCGGCGGCCTTCGCTCGAAGGGGTGATCCGTTTCACGCTCGGCCGGAGGCGGTGAGCCCGGTGGCTCCGGGCTCGGTAGCATCAAGCACCGGCCCGGACGGTGGGGGACGATCGCCGTCCCCTGAGCCCGAGTCCGCCCTGGGGCACACCGTCCGCCGGTCCACGCAGCCGGAGGTGTCCATGAACGCGGAGGCCGTCAATCCCGCGAGCCCAGGTCCGGTGACATCGGGTCACGTCACCGCCGCGGGTTCCCGCAGGAAGGCCCGCCCCCGGCTCGACCTGCGCCGACTGGGCCGTGCGGCACTCCTCGGCCCCGCCGCCCGCGACCGCCTCCCCGACGCCATCGGGCACGTGGTCGACGCCCATCGCGCCCACCACCCCGACGCCGATCTCGAACCCCTGCGCCGCGCCTACCTGTTGGCGGAGTCCTCCCACCGCGGCCAGATGCGCAAGAGCGGCGAGCCGTACATCACGCACCCCCTCGCCGTGACCCTGATCCTCGCCGAACTCGGCGCGGAGACGACGACGTTGACCGCGTCCCTGCTGCACGACACCGTCGAGGACACGGACGTGACGCTCGACCAGGTGGGCGAGGAGTTCGGCGAGGAGGTCCGGTATCTCGTCGACGGCGTCACCAAGTTGGAGAAGGTCGACTACGGCGCCGCCGCCGAGCCCGAGACCTTCCGCAAGATGCTCGTCGCCACCGGCAACGACGTCCGGGTGATGTCGATCAAACTCGCCGACCGGCTGCACAACATGCGCACCCTCGGGGTGATGCGCCAGGAGAAGCAGGAACGCATCGCCAAGGTCACCCGCGACGTCCTGATCCCGCTCGCCGAACGCCTGGGCGTCCAGGCGCTCAAGACGGAGCTGGAGGACCTGGTCTTCGCCATCCTGCATCCCGAGGAGTACGCACACACACGGGAGTTGATCGTCGGCAACGCGGCCCGCGCGGACGATCCGCTCGCCGAGGTCGCCGAGGACGTGCGCACGGTGCTCCGCGAGGCCGACATCACCGCGGACGTCCTCATCCGCCCGCGCCACTTCGTCTCCGTGCACCGCGTGTCCCGCAAACGCGGGCGGCTGCGCGGCGCCGACTTCGGCCGGCTGCTGGTGCTGGTGAACGAGGACGCCGACTGCTACGGCGTCCTGGGCGAGCTGCACACCTGCATGACGCCCGTGGTCTCGGAGTTCAAGGACTTCATCGCCGTACCGAAGTTCAACCTGTACCAGTCGCTGCACACCGCCGTGGCCCGCGAGGACGGCCAGGTCGTCGAAGTCCTCATCCGCACCCACCAGATGCACAAGGTCGCCGAGGCCGGAGTGGTCGCGCTCGGCAACCCCTACGCCGCCCCGCCCGAGGAGCAGTCCACGAGCGACGGCGAACGCGTCGACCCCACCCGGCCCGGCTGGCTCTCCCGGCTCCTCGAATGGCAGCGGGGCGCGCCCGACCCCGACACCTTCTGGTCCACCCTGCGCGAGGACCTCGCCCAGGACCGCGAGATCACCGTCTTCCGCCCCGACGGCGGCACACTCGGCCTGCCCGAGGGGGCGACCTGCGTGGACGCCGCCTACGCGCAGTACGGCGAGGACGCGCACGCGTGCATGGGCGCCAGGGTCAACGGACGGCTGGCCACCCTGAGCACCGTCCTGAAGGACGGCGACACCGTCCAGCTCCTCATGGGCCAGGACCCCGCCTCCGAACCGTCCAGGGAGTGGCTGGAACACGCCCACACCCCCGCGGCCCGGATCGCCATCCAGCGAAGGCTCACCGCCCGTCCCGCGCCCGACGAAACGGCCGCGCCCGAAACGGCGGCGGCCCCGCGGCCAGCGGCCGTCGCCTCCGCCGCTCCCCGGGCGCCCGAGCCGTCGGAAGCGGCGCCCGGCCGACCCGCCGCCGCCCAGGTGCTCGTCGACCGGCCCGGCGCCACCGTCCGGCTCGCCGGCTGCTGCACACCCGTACCGCCCGACGAGGTGACCGGCTTCGCCGTACGCGGGGGAGCGGTCACCGTGCACCGGGCCGGGTGCCCGGCGGTGGCGCGCATGAAGGGCGCCGGGCGCGCGGAGGTCGGTGCGCGCTGGGGGGAGGGTGCCGAATGCCGGGTCACGCTGGTCGCGGAATCGTTCGTCCGTCCGCATCTGCTCGCGGACCTCACCGAGGCCATGGCCCTCGAAGGCGCCGAGATCGTCTCCGCGACCGTCGAACCGCCGGACCGGCAGCAGGTACGGCACACGTACACCGTGCAGCTGCGGGACGCCGCACGGCTGCCCTCCCTCATGCGTGCGATGCGCCACGTCGCCGGCGTGTACGACGTCAGCCGGGCCCAGTCGCACACTCCGGGCGCCTGACGCCGCTTCCCGGTAGCGCCCGTGGAGGGCGTCGGGCGCTCGGCGTACCGACATGGCGGTGTGATGATCCGATCGGGTGGGGTGGGAGCGCGCCGTCGTCGCGACACACGCATGCGCTGATAGCCGTGACGCATGCCGCCCTCCCCCCACCGACACGCCCCGAGCGGTCAGGCCCCCCACCGGATCCGCCGCGCGGGCACCGGCCACGCAGGCCGCCGACGCGCCGCCACGGCCGTGCTCGCCTCCGCCGTCTCCGTCTGCCTGGTCGCCGCCGGCGCCCCCGTCGTCCCGCTGGGCATCGGCGACCGCCTCTTCCCCCACCTGGGCAACCCCGGATACGACGTGCTGTCGTACGACATCGCCCTCGACTACCCGGGCCGCAACGACAGGCCCCTGCGGGCCGTCACCACCCTGGAGGCCCGCACCACCGCCGACCTGGAACGGATCAACCTCGACTTCGCCCACGGCACGGTCCACTCGGTCGACGTCGACGGCGAACCGGCCGCCTTCACCAGCGCCGGCGAGGACCTCGTGATCACCCCCGAGGACGACCTGGACGAGGGCCGCTGGACGCGCATCACCGTGCGGCACACCAGCGACCCGGTGGCCGCAAGCGGGGAGGGCGGCTGGGTGCGCACCGCGGACGGACTCGCCCTGGCCAACCAGGCCGACGCCGCCCACCTGGTGTTCCCCTGCAACGACCACCCCTTTGACAAGGCGGACTTCACCTTCCGGATCACCGCCCCCGACGGCCACACCGCCGTCGCCAACGGACTGCCCGCCGGAGTCGACCGCACACGCGGCGCCACCACCTGGACGTACCGCACCCTGCACCCCATGGCCACCGAACTGGCCCAGGTGTCCATCGGCCGTTCCGCGGTGCCGCGCCGCACCGGCCCGCACGGCCTGCCCCTGCGGGACGTCGTCCCCACCGAGCACCGCGCGGCGCTCGAGCCGTGGCTGGCGAAGACCCCCGCGCAGATCTCCTGGATGGAGAAGCGAGTCGGGCGCTACCCGTTCGCCACCTACGGGCTGCTCGTGGCCGATGCGTCCACCGGCTTCGCGCTGGAGACCCAGACGCTCTCCCTCTTCGAACACGGCCTGTTCACCGACCCCGCCCACCCCGCCTGGTACGTCGAGTCGATCATGGTGCACGAGCTGGCGCACCAGTGGTTCGGCAACAGCGTCAGCCCCCGCACCTGGTCCGACCTGTGGCTCAACGAGGGACACGCCACCTGGTACGAGGTCCTGTACGCGCAGGAGCGGGGCGGTCGCTCGCTCGAAGCCCGGATGAAGGCCGCGTACGAGGCGTCCGACGGCTGGCGCGCCGACGGCGGACCGCCCGCCGCGCCGAAGGCCCCGGAGCCGGGCCGCAGGACCGGCATCTTCCGGCCCAACGTCTACGCCGGCGGCGCCCTCGTGCTGTACGCGCTGCGCCAGGAGATCGGCCGCAGCGCCTTCGAGCGCCTGGAACGCGCGTGGGTCACGCGCCACCGCGACGGCACGGCCACGACCTCCGACTTCGTCCGCCTGGCATCCGAGACCGCCGGACGCGACCTGACCGACTTCCTGCACCCCTGGCTGTACGGGGCGAAGACCCCGCCCATGCCGGGCCACCCGGAGTGGACGTCCACGGCCCGGGCCGCCACCCCCGACCCGCGGCCCGGCACGCGCGAGCACCGTGCCGACCTCCCGTCGGGCACGGGCCCGCATCGACCGGACGGGAGCGGGGAATAACACGGTGACCGGACGGGCCGCGCCGTGCGACCATCGTCGGGTTCGCACAACGCGGGACACGGGAATCTCCCGGGGCCCCCGGACGTTGTGCACAGTGACGGAAAGGTCCCCGGACCCGGTCCGTCGCCGCAGACGGTTTCCCAACGACGTAAGGACCCAATGACCTCCTCTTCTTCCCCTTCCCAGGACACCAAGCGCCTCGCGCACACCTACCCCGAGGGTCTTCGGGCCGATGCCCTGATGGAAGAGGACGTCGCCTGGAGCCTCGACACCGACTCGGAGCGGGACGGCGACCAGTTCGACCGCTCGGAGCGTGCGGCCCTCCGCCGGGTCGCGGGTCTGTCGACCGAACTCGAGGACGTCACCGAGGTCGAGTACCGGCAGCTCCGTCTGGAGCGCGTCGTCCTCGTCGGTGTGTGGACCTCGGGAACCGTGCAGGACGCGGAGAACTCCCTCGCGGAGCTCGCCGCCCTCGCGGAGACGGCCGGTGCGCTCGTCCTCGACGGCGTGATCCAGCGCCGCGACAAGCCGGACGCGGCGACCTACATCGGCTCCGGCAAGGCCGAGGAACTGCGCGGCATCGTGCTGGAGACGGGCGCGGACACCGTCATCTGCGACGGTGAGCTCAGCCCGGGCCAGCTGATCCACCTCGAGGACGTCGTCAAGGTCAAGGTCATCGACCGCACGGCGCTGATCCTCGACATCTTCGCCCAGCACGCCAAGTCCCGAGAGGGCAAGGCGCAGGTCGCACTCGCGCAGATGCAGTACATGCTGCCGCGACTGCGCGGCTGGGGTCAGTCGCTGTCCCGGCAGATGGGCGGCGGCAAGGGCGGCGGCCTCGCCACCCGTGGTCCCGGTGAGACCAAGATCGAGACGGACCGGCGCCGGATCCGCGAGAAGATGGCGAAGATGCGCCGTGAGATCGCGGAGATGAAGACCGGCCGCGAGATCAAGCGCCAGGAGCGCAGGCGCAACAAGGTGCCGTCCGTGGCCATCGCGGGCTACACCAACGCAGGCAAGTCGTCCCTGCTCAACCGCCTCACGGGCGCGGGTGTGCTGGTCGAGAACGCCCTGTTCGCGACCCTCGACCCGACCGTGCGCCGGGCCGAGACCCCGAGCGGACGGCTGTACACGCTGGCCGACACCGTCGGCTTCGTCCGGCACCTGCCGCACCACCTGGTCGAGGCGTTCCGCTCCACCATGGAGGAGGTCGGCGACTCCGACCTGATCCTCCACGTGGTGGACGGTTCGCACCCGGTCCCGGAGGAGCAGCTGGCCGCCGTGCGCGAGGTGATCAGGGACGTCGGCGCCACCGGTGTGCCCGAGATCGTGGTGATCAACAAGGCCGACGCGGCCGACCCGCTGACGCTCCAGCGCCTGCTGCGGGTGGAGAAGCGTTCGATCGCCGTCTCGGCCCGCACCGGCCAGGGCATCGCGGAACTGCTCGCGCTGATCGACAACGAGCTGCCCCGCCCGTCGGTGGAGATCGAGGCGCTCGTGCCGTACACCCACGGCAAGCTGGTCGCCCGCGCCCATGACGAGGGCGAGGTGGTCTCCGAGGAGCACACCGCGGAGGGCACCCTGCTCAAGGTGCGGGTCCACGAGGAACTCGCGGCGGAACTCACGCCGTACGTTCTCACCCCGGCCGGCTGACCGGCCCCCGGCAGTACCGAGGCCCCCCCCCCCCCCGGGGGGGGGGGGGGCCTTCGTCATGCGCGGATCACTGACCGCCGTAGGTCTTGCTCATGTTCTGGTACAGCGCCTCGGCGTCCCGGCCCAGCTGCGGGCCCGCCAGCCAGGTGTTGTCGGTCGGGCCGATCGAGGTGTTGGAGACCAGCACCGTCTTGCCGTCGAGCACCCGGAACCAGCCGCCGCCGGACGAGCCGCCGGTCATGGTGCAGCCGATGCGGTACATCGTCGGCAGGCCGGTGCTGAGGGAGAAGCGGCCCGGGGCGTCGAGGCACTTGAACATCTGCAGGCCGTTGTAGGGCGGCGCGGCCGGGTAGCCCCAGGCGCCCATCTCGCCCGCCTCGGCCGCGGACGGGGCGGAGAAGTCCACGTCGAGCGCGGCGCCGACGGTCTCCTCCAGTGACTTGCTGCCCTGCTCCGGCTTCACGTGCAGCACGGCGTAGTCGTACGCCGCTCCGTCGCCGCCCGTCTCCGAGCCGCCCTGGATCCAGCCGTTGGAGGTGGAGGCCCAGTCCGCCCACCAGTTGCCGTAGGGCGCGATCTCGGACGCGTTGGCGTTGCCGAGCTCCGCCTCGGACTTGCCGAGGTCGTTGTAGGCGGGGACGAAGACCAGGTTGCGGTACCAGCCGCCGTTGCCGCCGGCGTGGACGCAGTGCCCGGCCGTCCAGACCAGGTTGGACTTGCCCGGGTGGTTGACGTCCTTGATCACGGTGCCGGAGCAGACGCTCGGGCCGTCGGGGGAGTCGAAGAACACCTTGCCGACCGGGGCCGCGTTCTCGTGGTACGGCGTCTTCTCGGCCTGGGCCTCGACCGGGGCCGGCTCCGGGTCACTGACGCCCTGGGCCGCCGAGGCGTCCTTGGTCGTGACGGTCTTGTCCGCCTCCTCGGCGGAACGCATCCGCTCCGGCTTCCACAGGCCCTCGATCACCGGGTTGACGAAGTCCTTGGCCTCCCTGAGCCACTTGTCCTTGTCCCAGTCCTCCCAGCCGCCGTTCTTCCACTGGTCGGCGTCGATCCCGTGCTCCTTGAGCTTGTCCGCTATGTCGGACGGGATCCGGACCTTGCCGCCGTCGCTGTCGGCGGCCTGCGAGGTGCCGGCGTCGGGCTTGCCGCTCGCCTTGTCCTCCTCGGAACCGCCGCACGCGGTCGCGGTGAGCGCCAGGACGGCGACGAGGCCGGTGGCGGTGAGGACGGTGCGACGTCCACGCCTGAGCGGAGCGGACGTACGAGTGGAACGCATGGTGCGATGACCCCCGTTGTGGCGAATAAATGTCCTGCCGCGCGTGCATCTTCCGCTCGGGCGGCGACGTCCGGCGTCGCCGCCCGGCCCGGTCCCGGGCGCGCGGCCGTACCCGGGACCGGGCACGTCGGTCACTGGCCGGCGAACTTCTCGCTGACCGAGTCGTACACGCCCTTGGCGTCCTCACCCAGCCGCGGACCGGCGAGCCAGCCGGAGGTCACCGGGCCGATCGAGGTGTTGGACACCAGCGCGGGCTTGCCGTCCGAGCCCGCGGCGACCCAGCCGCCGCCGGACGAACCCGCCGTCATGCTGCACCCGATGCGGTACATCGTCGGGTCGGAGGAACTGATCGACAGCCGGCCGGGCCGGTCCTGGCAGCGGTACAGCGTCTGCCCGTCGTACGGCGGAGCGGCCGGGTAGCCGATCGCCGTCATCTCCTTCACCTTCGGCACGGCGGGGGCGTTGAAGTCCACCGGGAGCGCCGAACCGACCGTCTCCTCCAGCGACTTGCCGTCACCGCCCTTCTCCGGCGTGACATGGATGACGGCGAAGTCGTACGAGGCGCCGTCACCGCCGGTGGAGCCGCCCTGCTCGATCCACTGGTCGGAGGTCTGCGCCCAGTCACCCCACCAGACGCCGTACGGGGCGATCTCCTCCTTGGTGGCGCTCTCCAGCTCCTTGGCCGACCTGCCCGCGTCGTTGTACGACGGCACGAAGGCGATGTTGCGGTACCAGCCGCCCTTCTTGCCCGCGTGCACGCAGTGGCCGGCCGTCCACACCATGTTGGACTTGCCGGGGTTGGCCGGGTCCTGCACGACCGTCGCCGAGCAGACCATGGTGCCCTCGGGCGAGTCGAAGAACACCTTGCCCGCGGCGGGCGCGCTGGTGTGGTACGACGGCGGAACGGCCGCCGCCTGCACCGGTTCCGGCGTGGGGTCGGTCACGCCCTGGTCACCGGAGATGTCGTTCTCGTCGACCCCCTGGTCGGGTTCCTCGGCGTCCCGCATGCGGTCCGGGTCCCACAGGTCCTCGATGATCGGGTTGACGTAGTCCTTGGCCTCCCTGAGCCACTTGTCCTTGTCCCAGTCCTTCCAGGCGCCGTCCCGCCACTTGTCGATGTCGATCCCGTGCTCCTTGAGCCGGTCCTTGATGTCGTCCGGGATCTTGAGCTTGCCGTCGTCGGTACCGGCTGTGGCGGAGGCGTCGGCGCTCGCGTCGGTGTCTCCCGACTCGCAGGCGGTGGTCGTGAGGGCGAGCGCCGAGACGAGCGCGATGGCGGCCAGCACGGGGGAGGTCCTGCGGCGCGTCCTCCCCCCTCGGTGAGCGGTGGACGACGGCCGTATGGATCGCATGATCTGACTCCCCCTGAAATGAACGAACATGGCGCTTTCGGCCGCGGACCCGCCTGGATCCGACACGGAACTCGCAGGCACTCCCGCGGCCTTCGGGAACGGCACCACACACTATGCGCTGGCTGTGGGGGACGTCCGACGGAACGGCAACGGTTCGGCTACAAGCCGCCTGACCTGGCCAATCGTCCGTAGTTCGGCCGTTTTGAGGCCGTGGGCCCGCCCTGTCACCGCGGACCGGGAGGGGCAGGGACCGCAGCGCGACCGTAACCCGGCGAGCGGTCCGGGGTTGGTAGCGATGGGGTCCGCCCACCTGCGTGCGGAGCCCCGTGGCCGCGGCCGGGCGGCCGCACGGCGGAGGGCGGAGCACGATGGCGGAACCAACGGATCGGACAGCGTGTACCGGGCGGACGGTGGAAGGCACTGCCGTGCCGCCGGTGGACGCCTCTCCGGTGGCTGAGGGCGGGGCGCACGGCCGGTCCGCCGCGGCGGACCGTCGCGCCGGGGCCCTGCCACTGGCTGCCGGGCGGGTGCGCGGCGTGGCCGTCGCGGGCGTGCCGCTCATCGACGCGAGCCCACCTCCGCACGTCCACCAGGCGGCGGTCCAGGCGCGGGCCGGCTGAGGCTGAGGCACGTCCGAGGCCGCACAGCCGCGGCCGTTCGCCTCTCACCTCCCGGTCGGGCCGCGGCCGGCAGATCCGAGACCGCCCGTCGGCCGTGCCCGTAGCCCACGCCTGCTCCGGCACCGCGTTCCCCGGAACCACTCCCTGAGGACCCGCCTTGCACCCCACCGCCCCCGCTCCGGCCGACCTCACTCACCCTGTGCTTCCGCACCAGGGCCGGGAACGGCCCGGCACCGAACGGCTCCCGGCTTTTCGAGGGTGTCCCCTGGAGGACCCCGACCCCCAGAGGGCGGCCCAAGCCGCGGCCACGGAGAACCTGCTGCGCTGCTGGGCGCGGGAGACCGGCCTTGCCCCGCCGGACGGCGACCTCCTGTGCATCCCTCTTCCGTCCAGCGGCACGACCCTGCTGGTTCCCGTCCGGTACTGGTCCCCGACGGGTTGGCACCGCTTCGGCCTCCCGCAGTTGGCCGACGCCCGGACCACCGCCCCACCCGTCGACGCCGCCCTGCTCGCAGCCCTTCTGAGCAGGGAAAGCACCGGCCTCCAGCATGCGGCTGCGCCCCGCACCCGACCCACACCGGCCCTCGAACCGCCGTACACCACTGGCACCTCGTCCTCCGTTCCCACACTCGGCGACGGCGCCGACCTCGTTTCACGTGTCGCCGACTCCGTCCGGCGCGTCGCCCGCTTCATCACCGACCGACGGGCGAACCCGGCCGACCCTCCCGACCTCTTCCTCGCCGCCGAGCAGGCACTCGTCCTGGGCCATCCGCTGCACCCGGCCCCGAAGAGCCGCGAAGGTCTCTCCGACGTCGAGGCGCAGCGCTACTCACCCGAGCTGCGCGGTACCTTCCCCCTGCACTGGGTGGCTGTCGCTCCCTCCCTGCTCGCCACCGACTCCGCCTGGACGGAGCGCGGACGCCGAGTCCCCGCGGCCCTGCTCACGGCACGGCTCGCCGGAGCCGAACTGCCCCTGCCGGACGGGTTCGTGGCCCTTCCCGTACACCCCTGGCAACTCCGCCAGGTCCGCCACCGCCCCGAGTTCGCCGCCCTGCTGGCCGCCGGGCTGCTCCGCGACCTCGGCAGTCACGGCGCCCCCTGGTACCCCACCTCCTCCGTGCGCACCGTCCACCGGACCGGCGCTCCCGCCATGCTCAAGCTGTCGCTGGGCCTGCACATCACCAATTCCCGGCGGGAGAACCTCCGCAAGGAACTCCACCGCGGTGTCGAGGTCCACCGTCTGCTGCGCACCGGTCTGTCCCAGCGGTGGCGGGCCGCCCATCCCGAATTCGACATCGTGCGCGACCCCGCCTGGCTCGCCGTGAACGGCCCGTCCGGTGCACCGCTGCCCGGGCTCGACCTGGTGATCCGGCACAACCCGTTCCGGCCGTCCGACGACGTCGCCTGCGTCGCCGGTCTCGTCTCTCCCCTCCCTCAAGTGCTCTCGCACGCTGGTGATGACGCTTCCGGGCCGGAAGCACAGGCCGGCACGATCCCGGTCCGGACGGACCCGTCCGGGCCGTTCATGCGGTCCCGGCTGGCCGGGCTCATCGCCCGGCTCGCCGCCCGAACCGGGCGACCCGCGCCAGCCGTTGCCGTCGAGTGGTTCCTGCGCTACCTCGAACACGTGGTGCGTCCCGTGCTGTGGCTCGACGGGGAGGCCGGGGTCGCGCTGGAGGCGCACCAGCAGAACACCCTGGTCCTGTTGGACCCCCACGGCTGGCCGGCGGGCGGCCGCTACCGCGACAACCAGGGCTACTACTTCCGCGCGTCGCGACGCGCGGAACTCGATGCCCGGCTGCCCGGTATCGGCGAGCACAGCGACACCTTCGTGCCCGACGAGGTCGCCGACGAACGCTTCGCCTACTACCTGGGCGTCAACAACGTCTTCGGTCTGATCGGCGCCTTCGGCTCCCAACGCCTGTGTGACGAGCGGCTGTTGCTCGCCGCCTTCCGCCGCTTCCTCGCCGGGTCCGCGTCCGGCCCGGCCCGGACGCGCAGCACCCTGCCCGCCCGTCTTCTCGACTCACCCGTCGTGCGCTGCAAGGCCAATCTGCTGACCCGGCTGCACGGCCTCGACGAACTCGTCGGCCCGGTCGACACCCAGTCCGTCTATGTCTCCCTCACCAACCCCCTGCACTCGTGACACTCCGCCGTTCCCGCGCCCCCTCCCGTGACGAGACGCCCGCCGACGACGGACCCCAGGCCGCCGCCGACGTCCACGACACGGTCGACCACCTCGACGTCTGGGCACCGGCACGCACACCCGCGGGCGTGTTCCGGCTCGTCCCGGTCCGCCTCGAACGAGACCTGCCCCTGCTCGCCCAGTGGATGAACGACCCCGCCGTGGCCGCGTTCTGGGAGTTGTCCGGACCGCCCGCGGTGACGGCCGACCATGTGCGCGCCCAGTTCGACGGCGACGGCCGAAGCGTTCCGTGCCTGGGCATCCTGGACGGTGCGCCGATGAGCTATTGGGAGATCTACCGCGCGGACCTCGACCCCCTGTCCCGCCACTACCCCGCACAACCCCACGACACCGGGGTCCACCTCCTCATCGGCACCGCCGGCGACCGGGGGCGGGGCCTCGGCGGCATTCTGCTCAGAGCTGTCGCCGACCTCGTCCTCGACAACAATCCCGCCTCGGCACGGGTCGTCGCGGAACCCGACCTGCGCAACATCCCGTCCGTCACCGCCTTCCTGAACTCCGGTTTCCGTTTCGCCGCCGAACTGGATCTGCCCACCAAGCGGGTCGCCCTCATGGTCAGGGACCGGTCCCTGCGACATCTGATGTAGCGATCCGTGTTCGATCTGTCACATGGCGTACGCATGATGAGCCGCCGGAGTTCCCGACCGCGTTGCAGATTTTTTTGCCGGTCCCAGGCACCGGCGCGGTCCGACCATCCACGCCCGGGATCTCCCGCGGCCCCACCGCATCCCGGCCGAGGCGCCGCCGTCCTGATCGCATCCCCGGCACTCGTCGTGAGCGCACGAATGTCAGTGCCGGGCCGTAGGGTGGTCGCGCTATGACGAAGCCCTCACTCCCCGAACTCCTGCACGCTGCCGTCACTGCCGTCGGCGGCACGGAGCGTCCCGGCCAGGTGGCCATGGCCGAAGCCGTCGCCGAGGCGATCGACGACGGAGCCCATCTGCTGGTCCAGGCCGGTACCGGCACCGGAAAGTCGCTGGGCTACCTGGTGCCCGCGCTCGCGCACGGGGAACGAGTCGTCGTGGCCACGGCCACTCTTGCGCTCCAGCGCCAGCTCGTGGAGCGTGACCTTCCGCGCACGGTCGACGCGCTGCATCCGCTGCTGCGCCGCCGTCCGGAGTTCGCGATGCTCAAGGGCCGCTCCAACTACCTGTGCCTGCACCGCCTCCACGAGGGCATGCCGCAGGACGAGGAGGAAGGGCTCTTCGACCAGTTCGAGGCGGCGGCTCCCACCAGCAAGCTGGGCCAGGACCTGCTGCGCCTGCGGGACTGGTCCGACGAGACGGAGACCGGTGACCGGGATGACCTGACCCCGGGTGTCTCCGACCGGGCCTGGTCCCAGGTGTCGGTGTCGTCGCGGGAGTGCCTGGGCGCCACGAAGTGCGCCTACGGCGCCGAGTGCTTCGCCGAGATGGCCCGCGAGCGCGCCAAGCTGGCCGAGGTGGTCGTCACCAATCACGCGCTCCTCGCGATCGACGCCATCGAAGGTGCTCCGGTGCTTCCGCAGCACGAGGTGCTGATCGTCGACGAGGCCCATGAGCTGGTATCCCGGGTCACCGGGGTCGCCACCGGGGAGCTCACCCCGGGACAGGTCAACCGCGCGGTGCGCCGTGCCGCGAAGCTGGTCAACGAGAAGGCCGCCGACCAGCTCCAGACCGCCGCCGAAGGATTCGAGCGGCTGATGGAGCTGGCGCTCCCCGGCCGGCTGGAAGAGATCCCGGAGGATCTCGGATACGCGCTCATGGCGCTGCGCGACGCCTGCCGGACGGTGATCTCCGCGATCGGGGCCACCCGTGACAAGTCCGTGCAGGACGAGGACGCGGTCCGCAAGCAGGCGCTGGCGTCCGTGGAGAGCGTGCACGACGTGGCGGAGCGGATCACCCACGGCTCCGAGTGGGACGTCGTCTGGTACGAGCGCCACGACCGGTTCGGCGCGTCCCTGAGGGTCGCTCCCATGTCCGTCTCCGGTCTGCTGCGGGAGAAACTCTTCACCGACCGTTCCGTCGTGCTGACATCGGCGACGCTGAAGCTGGGCGGTGACTTCAACGGCGTGGGGGCGTCGCTGGGGCTCGGTCCCGAGGGGGCGGAGGGCGACGATCTCCCGCAGTGGAAGGGAGTGGACGTCGGTTCGCCGTTCGACTACCCCAGGCAGGGCATCCTGTACGTCGCGAAGCACCTGGCGCGTCCGGCCCGTGACGGTGACCGCGCGGACATGCTGGACGAGCTCACCGAGCTGATCCAGGCGGCGGGCGGCCGCACGCTGGGGCTGTTCTCGTCGATGCGTGCGGCGCAGCTCGCCGCCGAGGAACTGCGCGTCCGCATCCCCGAGTTCCCGATCCTGCTCCAGGGCGAGGAGACGCTCGGCGAACTGATCAAGAACTTCGCGGCCGATCCCAGAACCTGCCTCTTCGGCACGCTGTCGCTGTGGCAGGGCGTCGATGTGCCGGGTCCGAGCTGCCAGCTGGTGGTGATGGACAAGATCCCGTTCCCGCGCCCGGACGACCCCCTGATGAGCGCCCGCCAGAAGTCCGTTGAGGAGGCCGGCGGCAACGGCTTCATGGCGGTCGCCGCGACCCACGCGGCGCTGCTCATGGCGCAGGGCGCGGGCCGTCTCGTACGGGCTTCGGGAGACCGCGGTGTCGTCGCCGTACTCGACCAGCGGCTGGCGACCGCCCGCTACGGGAGCTATCTGAAGGCTTCGCTGCCGGACTTCTGGTACACCACGGACCGTAACCAGGTCAGGAAGTCGCTGGCCGCGATCGACGCGGCTGCCCAGCAGGCGGAGGCCGAGGCGGAAGCCCGAGAGCAGGCGCAGACGGAAGCGCAGTGACCGGGGCGGTGGCGCGTCGTCCCGCGGCGACACGCCACCGCTCGACGACGGGATCCGGACGACCACCGGCGGGTCGGGTGTCCGTCCGGGCCATCGCCGACCCCGAGTCCGGACAGCACAGGGCCCCGGAACCGGCGCAGGGGTTCCGGGGCCCGGTCAGAGGGCGGGGCGGCGGCGGAAGCCGACCCGCGCTGTGCTCAGACGCGGCGCAGAACGGCCACCACCTTGCCGAGAATGGTCGCGTCGTCGCCGGGGATCGGCTCGTAGGCCGCGTTGTGCGGGAGCAGCCAGACGTGCCCGTCCTCGCGCTTGAAGCGCTTGACGGTCGCCTCGCCGTCGAGCATCGCCGCCACGATGTCCCCGTTCTCGGCGACCGGCTGACGGCGGACCGTGACCCAGTCGCCGTCGCAGATCGCCGCTTCGATCATGGAGTCACCGACGACCTTCAGGACGAACAGCTCGCCGTCGCCGACGAGCTGCCGGGGCAGGGGGAAGACGTCCTCGACGGACTCCTCGGCGAGGATCGGGCCACCGGCGGCGATGCGGCCGACCAGCGGCACATAGGACGCGGCCGGCTTGCCGGCGGTGTCCGTCGGCTGGACGGAGGCGGCCTGGTCGGAACCGCGCACCTCGTAGGCCCGCGGACGGTGCGGATCGCGGCGCAGGAAGCCCTTGCGCTCCAGTGCCATCAGCTGGTGCGCGACGGAGGAGGTGCTGGACAGGCCGACCGCCTGGCCGATCTCACGCATCGAGGGCGGGTAGCCCCGCCGCTGCACCGAGTCCCTGATGACTTCGATCACTCGGCGCTGGCGATCGGTGAGTCCGGAGCTGTCAGCCCGGATGCCGGGAGGTCGGCCCGGCAGGGAGCGCTTGTGCCCCTCGGGATTGGTGGCTTCGTTCATCGCATGTACCGGCTCGAGTCGGCCCTGGGAGCGGTCCTGGGCGGTAATGGCGGCACTGTCTGCGGTGGTGGTCACGTCGGCCCCTCTCGATGGTCTCCCTGCAGCACAACGGTAGATGCTTTCGAAAGGTTGCGCCAAACACACGTTCGAGTGAAAAAACGCGAATTCCCTTACGCAATCTCTCGTCGCCATGTATTGGCTGTGACGACTCCCGCCGGACAAACGGGCCTATTGTTGTACTCTTCACCGCCGGGGCGATGACCTGCTGCATTGCGGGGTCCAGTCTGCCATCGGGCGTCCCGGGGCGCGGGGAGAGGCCCTCGCTCTCTTCGGGAGCCGCACGCCTCCTCCCCGCCTCGGCCACCGCATCTCCTCATTCGCGTGGAGTTCCCGGAGGAGTGGGGCGGGCGCGCGCGGGTACCGCGGAGGCGGAAGCGGCGCGGCGCCCGCTCCGATCGGCGCGACACGCGTGCCGGGCACGGATGTATGCGCCAATCCCCACATCTAGTGGTTGGATTGCAACAGCAGCCCAGAAGTTGTGGTCCCCCGGGTCTTCGCGCCCTCTGCGATCGCCTATGCTGGTGCTGCTTCGTGAGGCCCAAGAGGCCTGGCGAGGTCATTGAGTCTGCTGTGAGGAAGGTAGGGAGTTCATGCACTGCCCCTTCTGCAGGCACCCCGACAGCCGTGTCGTCGACAGCCGTACGACCGACGACGGCACGTCGATCCGCAGGCGCCGCCAGTGTCCGGACTGCTCCCGTCGTTTCACGACCGTGGAGACGTGTTCGCTCATGGTGGTCAAGCGGTCCGGAGTCACCGAGCCGTTCAGCCGCACCAAGATCATCAACGGTGTGCGCAAGGCATGCCAGGGGCGGCCCGTCACCGAGGACGCCCTGGCGCAGCTCGGCCAGCGGGTCGAGGAGGCGGTGCGGGCCACCGGAAGTGCCGAGCTGACCACTCATGACGTGGGGCTGGCCATACTCGGCCCGTTGCAGGAGCTCGACCTCGTCGCCTATCTGCGGTTCGCGTCCGTCTACCGGGCGTTCGACTCGCTGGAGGACTTCGAGGCGGCGATCGCGGAACTCCGGCGGGCGGAACGGCCCGCCGAGGGCGACGGGGACGGCGAGGGGGCCGGCCCGGGGAGCCAGGAAGACGACAGCGGGTCCGGAGGGGCCGTCCAGGTCCCCGAACCCGCCACCGCCGCCGGCTGACCGGCGGGCGGTCCCGCGCGTCAGGTGCGGGAACCGGCCGGACGGCGGCGATGAAGAAGACCTGTTGCGGGCAGGCGAGTGGGCGCCCGCAGCATCAGACAGAACACCGTGTCTCGGGAACATCGGGGCACTTCAGGGCGTTTTCGCCCGTACAGGGAGGCGGCATGACAGAGACGGCGAGCGGTCCGGCACGGAGTTCCCGAGCCAAGAGCAACAAGGCCGGCAAGGGACTGCGTGTCGAGCGCGTCCACACCACTCCCGGAGTCCACCCCTACGACGAGGTGGCCTGGGAGCGCCGTGACGTCGTCATGACCAACTGGCGCGACGGCTCGGTCAACTTCGAGCAGCGCGGCGTCGAGTTCCCCGACTTCTGGTCGGTGAACGCGGTCAACATCGTCACCAGCAAGTACTTCCGCGGTGCCGTGGGCACCCCGCAGCGCGAGACCAGCCTCAAGCAGCTGATCGACCGCATCGTGAAGACGTACCGGAAGGCCGGTGAGGACAACAAGTACTTCGCCTCGCCCGCCGACGCCGAGATCTTCGAGCACGAGCTGGCGTACGCCCTCCTGCACCAGATCTTCAGCTTCAACAGCCCCGTGTGGTTCAACGTGGGCACGCCTCAGCCCCAGCAGGTGTCCGCCTGCTTCATCCTGTCCGTCGACGACTCCATGGAGTCGATCCTCGACTGGTACAAGGAAGAGGGCATGATCTTCAAGGGCGGCTCCGGCGCCGGCCTGAACCTGTCCCGGATCCGCTCCTCCAAGGAACTGCTGTCCTCCGGCGGCAACGCCTCCGGTCCGGTCTCCTTCATGCGCGGAGCCGACGCCTCCGCCGGAACGATCAAGTCCGGTGGTGCCACCCGCCGCGCCGCCAAGATGGTCGTCCTCGACGTGGACCACCCGGACATCGAGGACTTCATCGAGACCAAGGTCAAGGAAGAGGAGAAGATCCGCGTCCTGCGTGACGCGGGCTTCGACATGGACCTGGGCGGCGACGACATCACGTCCGTCCAGTACCAGAACGCCAACAACTCGGTCCGCGTCAACGACGAGTTCATGCAGGCGGTCGAGCAGGGCGGCAAGTTCGGCCTGCGCGCCCGGATGACCGGCGAGGTCATCGAGGAGGTCGACGCCAAGGCGCTCTTCCGCAAGATCGCCGAGGCCGCCTGGGCCTGCGCCGACCCCGGCATCCAGTACGACGGCGTCATCAACAACTGGCACACCTGCCCCGAGTCCGGCCGGATCACCGCGTCGAACCCGTGCAGCGAGTACATGCACCTGGACAACACGTCCTGCAACCTGGCCTCGCTGAACCTGATGAAGTTCCTCAAGGACGACGGCAAGGGCAACCAGTCGTTCGAGACCGAGCGCTTCCAGAAGGTCGTCGAGCTGGTCATCACCGCGATGGACATCTCGATCTGCTTCGCGGACTTCCCGACCCAGAAGATCGGCGAGAACACCCGCGCCTTCCGCCAGCTCGGCATCGGCTACGCCAACCTCGGCGCCCTGCTGATGGCGACCGGCCACGCCTACGACTCCGACGGCGGCCGCGCCCTCGCCGGTGCCATCACCTCCCTGATGACCGGCACGGCCTACCGGCGCTCCGCCGAACTCGCCGCGATCGTCGGCCCGTACGACGGTTACGCCCGCAACGCCGACGCCCACAAGCGCGTCATGCAGCAGCACGCCGACGCCAACGGCACCGCCGTCCGCATGGACGACCTGGACACCCCGGTGTGGGCGGCCGCCACCGAGGCCTGGCAGGACGTGGTCCGCCTCGGCGAGAAGAACGGCTTCCGCAACTCCCAGGCGTCCGTGCTCGCCCCGACCGGCACCATCGGTCTGGCGATGTCCTGCGACACCACCGGTGTCGAGCCCGACCTGGCGCTGGTGAAGTTCAAGAAGCTCGTCGGCGGCGGCTCGATGCAGATCGTCAACGGCACCGTCCCGCAGGCCCTGCGCCGCCTGGGCTACCAGGAGGAGCAGATCGAGGCGATCGTCGCCCACATCGCCGACCACGGCAATGTGATCGACGCCCCCGGTCTCAAGCAGGAGCACTACGAGGTGTTCGACTGCGCCATGGGCGAGCGCGCCATCTCCCCGATGGGCCACGTCCGCATGATGGCCGCGATCCAGCCCTGGATCTCCGGTGCCATCTCCAAGACGGTCAACATGCCGGAGACGGCGACCGTCGAGGAGGTCGAGGAGATCTACTTCGAGGCCTGGAAGCTGGGCGTCAAGGCGCTCGCCATCTACCGCGACAACTGCAAGGTCGGCCAGCCGCTCTCCGCCAAGACCAAGGAGAAGGAGAAGGCCGAGATCACCGAGAAGGCCGAGGAGACGATCCGTACCGCGGTCGAGAAGGTGGTCGAGTACCGCCCGGTCCGCAAGCGTCTCCCGAAGGGTCGTCCCGGCATCACCACTTCCTTCACGGTCGGCGGCGCCGAGGGCTACATGACCGCCAACTCCTACCCGGACGACGGTCTCGGCGAGGTCTTCCTGAAGATGTCCAAGCAGGGCTCCACCCTCGCGGGCATGATGGACGCCTTCTCCATCGCCGTCTCGGTCGGCCTCCAGTACGGCGTGCCGCTGGAGACGTACGTCTCGAAGTTCACCAACATGCGCTTCGAGCCGGCCGGCATGACGGACGACCCGGACGTGCGGATGGCGCAGTCGATCGTCGACTACATCTTCCGCCGCCTGGCGCTGGACTTCCTGCCCTTCGAGACGCGCTCCGCGCTCGGCATCCACTCCGCCGAGGAGCGCCAGCGCCACCTGGAGACCGGCTCGTACGAGCCGGCGGACGACGAGGTCGACGTCGAGGGTCTGGCCCAGTCGGCGCCGCGTGCCCAGGAGCTGAAGGCGGTCGCCACGCCGAAGGCCGAGGCCGAGGCGGCCAAGCCCGCCCCGAAGCAGGCGCACACCAGCGCCGAGCTGGTGGAGATGCAGCTGGGCATCCAGGCCGACGCCCCGCTGTGCTTCTCCTGCGGTACGAAGATGCAGCGGGCCGGTTCCTGCTACATCTGCGAGGGCTGCGGCTCGACGAGCGGCTGCAGCTGACGCCTCCGGGCGGCGACGCCCGGTGCGCGGTGCGTGAATGAATGAGGGCGGTGGTGCCGGTCAACGGCACCACCGCCCTCGACGTCGCTCGACGTCCGGCACCGGCGTCAGGCGAAGGCCCGGCGGCGCCCGTCCGGTGTCACGACCGGCGCGCCGCACCCATCGCGCGCGGGAACTCCGCCGGATCGCCCTCGAAGCCCTGGACCCCGGAGCGGAACTCCCAGGCACCCGAACCGTCCCGGACGAACTCGGCGACCGTCGCCGCCGTGGCCCCGGGGACCCCGCCGAAGTCGTCCTCGGCCAGGACCGTGTAGCCCTCGCGGATGCGCAGACCGGGGTTGCCCACACCGGAGAACGTCCGCTCCGCCTGGTGCTGCTGTATGACGACACCGACCACCACACGCGTGTACCGCCGGTCGAGCCGGTCCAGCTCCAGGATCATGACCTCGTCATAGCCGAAGCCCTTGCCGTCCTGGCTGTCCCGGCTGAGCGTGATGGTGCCGTCCGGGGAGCGACTGTCGAAGTGCACCACATAGGCGGGATCGCCATGCGGGTCGTCCGCCGTATAGGGCGCTGCCACAAGGTCCAGGTCGGTGGAGGGCTGCCCCGCCGGACTCGGGTCCCACCTCAGCGCGATCTCGACCTTGCGGATGCCCTTGTTCAGGCCGTTCACCAGTCTTCCCCTTCCCCGTGACCGTACTGTCGGCACACCCCAACTGCCGGAGCACCCCGGCAGGTTGTCCATCCTGCCACGCGCAAGGTCCGGGGCGCCGGGAAGCAGTCCGGCCGAGGGCGACCGGCGCCGCGCTCCCTGGCCTTACGATGGCGCGGTGCTGGTCAAGTGGATTCGCTGCACCGTGGTGAACCGCCGCGGGTTCGAGCGGGGGCAGCGAAAGTGGGCGGGGCTTCTGGGGGAGCCGGGGTTTCGCGGGCAGGGCGGAGGATGGAGCCGGGGGCGGCCGGACGTGGCGCACATCTTCTCGTTCTGGGAGAGCCGCGCCTTCTACGACTCCTTCATGGCACGCTCCCACGACCGGCTGGCCTCGGCGCAGGCGGGCACTTTCAAGGACGCCCAGGTCAGACTGTTCGACCACCGTTTCGACGTGAAGACCGGCTTCGAACCGCGCTTCACGGACGCCGACCTGCTCAGGGTGGCGCTGTGCCGGGTCCACGAGGAGCGGGCCGAGCACTTCGTGCGGATGCAGGAGAAGGTCTGGAACCCGGCCATGGCGGGCTCACCGGGCATGATCAGAGGGCTGTTCGGCGAGGCGCCGGGAAACGAGTTCCTGGTGCTGTCGATGTGGCGATCGGCCGCAGAGCACGGCAAGTACCGCACCGAGCGGGTCGAACGCCTCGCCCTGCGGGCCCAGACGGAGGCCGACATCGCGGCGCTCGCCGGGGACGTCGTGGACATGGAAGCGGCCTGGACGGTGTGACTGCCGGACGCGCAGATCGTGCGCCCACGGGTGGCATCCGGTGCGGGAGATGTGTGACCTACGCCGTACGAGGCCCGCGCGAGTGCTCGCCGGGCCGTCACCCGATCTAGGGTTTCGGCATGGCACGACCACGGCGCATCGTCCTTGTCCGGCACGGCGAATCGACGGGCAATGTCGACGACTCCGTCTACGAACGCGAACCCGATCACGCGCTGGCCCTGACCGAACGGGGCAGGCGGCAGGCGGAGGAGACGGGGGAGCGGCTGCGGGCACTGTTCGGCCGCGAGCGCGTCAGCGTCTACGTCTCTCCCTACCGCCGCACGCACCAGACGCTCACCGCCTTCGGCCTCGACCCGGCGCTGATACGCGTGCGTGAGGAGCCCAGGCTGCGCGAGCAGGACTGGGGCAACTGGCAGGACCGCGAGGACGTGCGCCTGCAGAAGGCCTACCGTGACGCGTACGGGCACTTCTTCTACCGCTTCGCCCAGGGCGAGTCCGGAGCGGATGTCTACGACCGGGTCGGCGGCTTCCTGGAAAGCCTGTTCCGCAGCTTCGAGGCCCCCGATCACCCGCCGAACGTCCTGATCGTCACCCACGGCCTGGCGATGCGGCTGTTCTGCATGCGGTGGTTCCACTGGACCGTGGCGGAGTTCGAGTCGCTGTCCAACCCGGGGAACGCCGAGATGCGGATGCTCGTCCTGGGGGATGACGGCAAGTACACCCTCGACCGGCCCTTCCAACGCTGGCGGGATCCGGAACCGTACGGAATCACCGGGTAGACCGCGGGCCACCGGATAGAGTGGCAGGGCGATGACCGCTGATTCCTCTTCCGCCGGGCGCCTGGACCGCGCCCTGGCCAGCCTGCGCGGACTGTCGGTGGGTGACGCGCTCGGCTCACAGTTCTTCGTTCCCGTGAACTACCCGTTGCTCAAGCGACGCGAGCTGCCGTCCGGCACCTGGCAGTGGACCGACGACACGGAAATGGCGTGCTCGGTCGTCGCCGTCCTGGCCACGCACCACCGGATCGACCAGGACGCCCTCGCCCGCTCCTTCGCCGAGCACCACGACTTCGACCGCGGCTACGGACCCGCGGTGGGCCGGCTGCTGCGCCTGGTCCGCGAGGGCGGTGACTGGCGGGAACTCGCCGCGGCGCTGTTCAACGGGCAGGGGTCGTGGGGCAACGGAGCGGCGATGCGGATCGCGCCGCTCGGCGCCTGGTACGCGGACGATCCCGAGCAGGCCATCCACCAGGCCGAGATCTCCGCCTACTGCACCCATCAGCACCGCGAGGCCGTGGTCGGCGCCATGGCCGTCGCCGCGGCGGCCGCGCTCGCCGCCGGACCCGACGGACCGCCCCCGGCCAAGGCCCTGCTCGACGGCGTCATCGCGCTGGTGCCCGCGAGGAGCGCGGTCGGTGCCGGGCTGCGCCGGGCCCGGGACATGCTCGACTACGGTGACGCCGGCACCGTGGCGGCCGTACTGGGCTGCGGACGGCGTACGACGGCGCACGACACCGTGCCCTTCGCTCTCTGGTCGGCCGCCCGGTCCCTCGGTGACTACGAGCGGGCCTTCTGGACCACCGCGCAGGTGGGCGGGGACGTGGACACGAACTGCGCGATCGTGGGCGGGGTGATCGCGGCCGGCACGGCGGGGACGCCGCCCGTCGAGTGGGCCGACCGGGTCGAGCCGCTCCCGGGCTGGATGACCGCCGCGCTCTGAGGAAACCCGGTTCGGAACTCTCCGTACATCCCGGGAACTCTGCGTGACCACCCGTCCGTTGTCGAAGCATCCACCGCCTGGATCATGAGGCGTGACACGTGTACACGCGGTGGGGAGTCGGGCGGGACTTTTGTGAGAGAGGGGGACCGCGGTGGGAGTGGTGGCGACGCTGTCCCTGCTGGCGCTCGTACTGGCGATGCTCGTGCTGCGGGTTCCGGTGTTGCGGCTCGCAGGGCGGCCCGGTGCGCCCCTGGCGACGCCTGGGACGTCGGCCGGAGGGCTGCCGGGCCGCACCTGCGGAATCCGCTTGTCAGCCGATACCCGGTCCGGCAGAGCCGGACAGCGCCTCCAGGTCGCTCTTGCGGACCCGGATGACCAACCATGCCGTGGCCAGGGCGAGTACGGCCATCGCGGCGGCCGGGACGAAGGCCGTCGAGATGCCCTGCGCGAGCACCTCGTGCCCCCAGGGAGCGGGCAGCTGGTGCGTCTGGGCGAACTCCGCCTTCTGCTCCGGCGTCGCCTCGGCGAGGAAGTGCGCCACCTGCTTCTCGCCCTCGTCCCTGCTGGCCGTCCCGAACACCGTCGTCAGCAGGGCCAGGCCCACCGAGCCGCCCACCTGCTGGGTGGCGTTGAGCAGCCCGGACGCGGCACCGGCCTCGTGCTGGGCCACCCCGGAGACCGCGGTGAGCGTCAGCGTCACGAAGTTCAGGCCCATGCCGAAGCCGAAGACCAGCATCGGGCCCAGGATGCCGCTGACGTAGGAGCTGTCGGAGCTGATCAGCGTCTGCCAGGCCAGTCCGACCGCGGCGAGCGTCGAACCGATGAGCATGAACGGCTTGGGACCGAAGACGGGCAGGAACCGCTGCGACAGCCCCGCTCCCAGGGCGATCACGACCGTCACCGGAAGGAAGGCCAGGCCGGCCTCGATCGGGCTGTATCCGAGCACGTTCTGCACGAAGAGGACGATGTAGAAGAACATGCCGAACATCGCCGCGGCCAGGCTGAGCATGATCACATACGTGCCCGAGCGGTTGCGGTCGGCGAACATCCGCAGCGGGGTGATCGGCTCCTTGGCCCGGGACTCGATCAGCGCGAAAGCCGCGAGCAGCACCACGGCGGCCGCGAAGGAACCGATGGTCAGGCTGTCCCGCCAGCCCTCCTCCGCCGCCCGGATGAAGCCGTAGACGAGCGAGGCCATACCGGCCGTCGAGGTCACCGCGCCCGCGATGTCGAATCGGCCGGTGTGGCGCTCGGACTCGTTGATGTACATCGGCGTCAGCACGGCGATCAGCAGGCCGATCGGCACATTGACGAAGAGCACCCACCGCCAGTCGAGCCACTCGGTGAGCATGCCGCCCGCGAGCAGTCCGATGGCGCCGCCGCCCGCGGAGACGGCGGCGAAGACGCCGAAGGCGCGGTTGCGCTCGGGTCCCTCCGGGAACGTGGTGGTGATGAGTGCCAGGGAGGTGGGCGAGGCGATCGCACCGCCCACGCCCTGGAGGACACGTGCGGCGAGCAGCTGCCACGGCTCCTGGGCGAGCCCGCCGAGCAGCGAGGCGAGGGTGAACAGCAGGATGCCGCTCAGGAAGACGCGGCGGCGGCCGAGGATGTCGCCCGCCCGGCCGCCGAGCAGCAGCAGACCGCCGAACGTCAGGGTGTAGGAGCTGACCACCCAGGTGAGGTCGGTGGTGCTGAACTCGAGAGCGTTCTGGATGTGCGGCAGCGCGATATTCACAATCGTCGCGTCGAGTACCACCATGAGTTGGCAGGCCGCGATGACCGCGAGTGCGATGCCGGGGTGTCCGTCCCGGCGGGCCGCACCTGGCTTTTTGTCCTGGATCAAAGGAGAGGTTGTCACTATGGGTCCCCCACGAGTGCGTCAGTGAACGCTCGCGTTCACTGTTGCGTCAACGGTAGGAGTCCCCGACAGTGAACGCAAGCGTTCACTTATTGGGCCGTCGCCCGGTGCGTCCCCCTCAGTCGCCGCGCGGCAGGTGCTCGATCCCCGAAATGCCCGCTTCCACTGCTCGTTGGAGAGAGTCAGATGGTTACTTCGAGCTGGGTGGCCGCCCACGCTCAGACCGCCGCGTCCCGTCGCCGTGGTCCCGTGCTGGAACGCGCCATCCTGGACGCTGCCCTGGAGCAGCTCAGTACGGTCGGCTGGAACGGTCTGACGATGGAAGGGGTCGCCGCGGGAGCCCAGACCGGGAAGGCCGCGGTCTACCGGCGCTGGCCGTCCAAGGAGGACCTGGTCGCCGACGCCCTGCGGGCCGGCCTGCCCCGTTTCGACGCCGTACCGGACCTGGGCAACGTGCGCGACGATCTGCTGGACCTGTGCCGGCGGGCGCGTGACGCGATGTTCTCGCAGTCGGGACTCGCCGTCCGTTCGGTAATTCACGAATGCGACGCCGCGCAGGCTGAGCGTTTCCACGGCGTCATCTTCGCGGGGGTCGTCGAGCCCACCATCGAGATGCTGCGCCAGGTGATCGAGCGCGGAATCGAGCGGGGAGAGGTGCGCGCCGATGCGGCGAACGGATACGTCTTCGACGCCATCCCGGCGATGATGATGTACCGATCGAAGATGTGCGGCAGCGAATGGTCGGACATTGATCTGGAGGAGATGATCGACCAGTTGATGGTTCCGCTGCTGCGCCGGAGCGCATCCTGAGCCGGGCGGGACACGGACACCGATGTCACTCGGGGAACCGGGGTGTCGCGGGCTGATCCCGGCGGCGTACGCTAAGGGCGCCATGCCGTACGAACCACCTACTCACACCGTCGAGCGCTCTCTTCGCGCCACGACCGGGGCGAAGATCGTTGCAGGTGTCGACGAGGTGGGGCGTGGCGCGTGGGCCGGCCCCGTCACCGTCTGCGCGGCGGTCACCGGACTGCGCCGGCCCCCGGAGGGTCTCACCGACTCCAAGCTCCTCACCGTCAAACGGCGCACCGAACTCGCCGAGGTGCTCCAGGGATGGGTCACCTCCTACGCCCTGGGGCACGCCTCCCCCGAGGAGATCGACGACCTGGGGATGACCGCGGCCCTGCGGCTGGCGGCCGTACGGGCGTTGGAGGAACTGCCGGTCCGTCCGGACGCGGTGATACTCGACGGCAAGCACGACTATCTCGGAACCCCCTGGAAGGTCCGCACGGTGATCAAGGGCGATCAGTCGTGCGTGGCCGTGGCGGCGGCGTCCGTGATCGCCAAGGTTCAGCGCGACAAAATGATGGCCGAACTGGGCATGGACCATGCAGACTTCGGTTTCGCGGACAACGCCGGGTATCCGTCGCCCGTGCACAAGGCCGCACTGGAGGTCCGGGGCCCCACCCCGTACCACCGGTTGTCGTGGGCGTATCTTGATGCGCTGCCCCAGTGGCGGCACCTCAAGAAGGTCCGCAGCTGGACGGGCAGCAGCGTTCCGGAAATCGAAGGTCAGCTCGGCTTCGACTTCTGACCGAACGGCTCGTACTGATGTGCCACCCGGCAGTGCGAGCCGCACCAGCGTTTGATAAAAATCAGCCCATGCCTCTCATTCCCGAGGAGCCTCAGATTCACGAGAGTGCCCAGGGTCCCCGCGCCACGCCGGCCAGCGGCCGCACCGCGCCGACCCCTCGCCCCGTACCCGGTCCCCGCCCCGCGGCTCCGTCGCGTCCCGGTCGTCCCGGCCCGCCGCGGCCCGCGCCGCCGGTGCAGCGCGCGGCGCGTGACGCGGCCGAGCCCGGCCCCTCGGGCCCGTCCGCGCCCGCCAAGGCCACCCCGCAGATCCAGTTGATCCCGGCCTCGGTCCAGGGGGCGCTCGACGCCGCCGAAGAAGCCGTGGACCTGCTGCTGGACTCCGGTCGTTCCCCCGGTGACGTGCTGGTGATCACCACCGGCGAGCCTCACCCGTGGGCCACCCACGAACTGTCCTTCGGCGAAGCCTCCTACTGGGCCCAGCACGACGCCGGCGACGACATCTTCTACGCGGACGCCCAGGTCGCGGACCGCGCCGGTGAGCGGCCCGTCGTCGTGGTCGCCGTCAATGGCGGACCGGAGTCCGTGACCGCATCCGCCCTGGCGGTGGCGCACGCACGGGCCGGCGCCCTGCTGATCGTCTGCGGTGACCCGCAGCGGATCAACTCGGTGCTGGGCGCGGGAGTCTGAGCCGGACTCCTCGGCGTCCGGGCGGACACCAGGGGTGACGTGAGCGCCGCCACCGCGGCGGTCGTCGACTCGGATGCTCCGCGTGCCCGGGACCGGAGGCGCCGGTGTCTCACGCCGTCGCTCCCGTGCCGGGCCGGGTCCGGTGTCGTGCGGACATCTCGTGCCGTCACGCCACCCGGGAGGCACGTCACCGCGAAGCACTAAGGGACCAGCGGCACTTCCGTGACCTCAGCGTGCCGCCGCGCGGCGCAGGACCTCCGATGCGGCGCCACCGGTCCGGGGTATCCGGGGCGGCGCCTCGGACATGGCGAACGGCTCCGGTACGGAGCCGGCGCTGGGATGACGGCCGCCGCGTCCCTCACCGAGGACCTGCCAGCCGTCACGCGTCAGCGTGATGTACGCCCCGCAGCGCAACCCGTGCAGCGTGCAGGCGTCCCGCAGCCCCCACATCCACGCGCCGTCCTCCTCCGTCCAACGCGCCTCGCCGTCACGGCAGTAGAGCAGCACGGCGGTGCGCACCGGCGTGCGGCGCCGCAGGTCGTGCGGGATGACCCGGCGCAGTTGGGCCAGCAGCGCGTTGCGGAACATCCAACCGTCCGCGGGAGTGTCGCGCCGGGTGAACGAAGCGCTCGCCCGCAGGCGTTCGTCCGGGTCGAGCACGGCGACGACCGCGGTCGCGGGCCCGGGGCGATGCCGGGCGTGCAGCCCGCTGACGACCTCGCGCGGACTGCGCAGCAGCGGGATTCCCGCCGCGGCCCACTCCGCGGGTTCGAGCACGCGGCTGGCGGAAGCGGCGGGCGTCGACAACGATGCCGCCGAGGACGGAGCGAATCCGAAGGTCACGGTCCTCCCTTCGGCTACGCCCAGACTGCGGGCGGGGTCGGATTCGGGGGAGCGCGCACGCAGGAGCCCAACCTGATCGACGGGCGGGCCGTGCGGGTGCGGGCTTCAATTCTTCCTGTCGAACTTGGATGCGGCAACGAGCAATTGGGGCAGCACGGCGGTATCGGGCGATCTGCGGCTAATGTCCCACCCGTGCGACGCGCCGGTGCGATCAGCCCTGCACGGCCAGCACCAGGGGCAGCACGTCCTGGGCGCCGGCCCGGCGGAGCAGCCGCGCCGCTACGGCCAGGGTCCAGCCCGTCTCCGTGTAGTCGTCCACCAGGAGCACCGGGCCCTGCGCCTCCGCCAGAGCCGCGGCGAGGTCCGGCGGCACCATGAGCGCCCCGTCGAGGGCCTTCAGACGCTGTGCGCTGTTGCTTCTGGAGGCCGAAGGCGCCTCGTCCGTGCAGGCCACCGTGCCCAGCAGCGGCAGGCGTCCGACCTCCGCGATGCGCACACCCAGCGACTGGATCAGCCGGGGCCTGCTGCGGGAGCCGAGGGTGACCACCCCGACCGGCCGGGGCCGCGCGTCCGCGACCCCGGGAGCCCAGCCGCCCGGTCCCTTGGCCCAGTCGGCCAGCACTCCCACCACGGCCCGGGCCACATCGTCCGGCACGGGCCCGTCCGGCGACTGGGGCGCGAACAGGGGGCGCAGCCGGTTGCCCCAGCCGATGTCCGACAGGCGGCCCAACGCCCGGCCCGAAGCTGCCTGTTCACCGGCCGGAATACGCCCCTTGAGATCCATGCCGACGGCCGCGAGCCCGGTGGGCCACATCCGCCGGGGCTCCACCTCGACGCCCGCCCGGCCCAGGTCCACACGGGCAGCCTCCAGCGAGGCAGCGGAGGCGTCGGCGGTGTGGCGCGCTCCCGCGCAGTTGTCGCAGCGGCCGCAGGGCTTGGCGCCCTCGTCGTCCAACTGGCGCTGGAGGAACTCCATCCGGCAGCCCGTGGTCGTCGCGTACTCGCGCATCGCCTGCTGTTCGGCCTTGCGCTGGCGCGCCACCCACGCGTACCGCTCGGTGTCGTACGTCCACGGCTGTCCGGTCGCGATCCAGCCGCCCTTGACGCGCTTCACCGCCCCGTCCACGTCGAGCACCTTGAGCATCGTCTCCAGTCGGGAGCGGCGCAGCTCCACCAGGGGTTCGAGGGCCGGCAGCGACATGGGCCGCTCCGCGCGGGCGAGCACGTCCAGCGTGCGGCGCACCAACTCCTCCGAGGGGAAGGCCAGCGATGCGAAGTACTCCCAGATCGCCTCGTCCTCCTTGCCCGGCAGGAGCAGCACCTCGGCGTGCCGGACGCCGCGTCCGGCGCGCCCGACCTGCTGGTAGTAGGAGATGGGGGAGGAGGGTGAGCCCAGATGCACCACGAAGCCCAGGTCGGGCTTGTCGAAACCCATGCCGAGCGCGGACGTGGCGACCAGCGCCTTCACCTTGTTGGCGAGCAGGTCCTCCTCGGCCTGCTGGCGCTCGGCGTTCTCCGTCCTGCCGGTGTACGAGGCGACCGTGTGCCCGCGCTGCCTGAGGAAGGCCGTGACCTCCTCGGCGGCGGCCACGGTGAGGGTGTAGATGATTCCGGAGCCCGGGAGGTCGTCCAGGTGGTCGGCGAGCCAGGCCATCCGGTGCGCGGCGTCGGGCAGGTGCAGCGCGCTGAGGCTCAGGCTCTCCCGGTCCAGGGGCCCGCGCAGCACCAGGGCGTCCGACGAGCCACCGGTGCCGAGCTGCTCCGCGACGTCCGCGGTGACGCGCGCGTTGGCGGTGGCGGTGGTGGCGAGGACGGGAACGCCGGCCGGGAGCTCGCCGAGCATGGTGCGCAGGCGCCGGTAGTCGGGGCGGAAGTCGTGTCCCCAGTCGGAGATGCAGTGCGCCTCGTCGACCACGAGGAGGCCGGTGGCGGCGGACAGCTTGGGCAGCACCTGGTCGCGGAAGTCGGGGTTGTTCAGCCGCTCCGGGGACACGAGCAGCACGTCCACGGCACCCGAGGCGATCTCTCCCTGGATGGAGTCCCACTCCTCGCTGTTGGAGGAGTTGATGGTGCGGGCGTGGATGCCGGCTCTGGCCGCGGCCTCCACCTGGTTGCGCATGAGCGCCAGGAGCGGCGAGACGATCACGGTGGGGCCGCTGCCCTGCGACCGCAGCAGCGAGGTGGCCACGAAGTAGACCGCGGACTTGCCCCAGCCCGTGCGCTGGACGACCAGGGCGCGGCGCTTGTCGGCGACCAGCGCCTCGATCGCCCGCCACTGGTCCTCGCGCAGCCGGGCCTCGCCCGAGGGGTCCCCGACGAGGCGGGAGAGGACCGCGTCGGCGGCTTGCCGGAGTTCCGCGTTGTTCGTGTGCTCCATGGGTTCCATACAACAGGACGGCACTGACAAGTGGGCGACCGCGGGGGACGGGCACGGACTCGTACCGGCCCGACCGGGATGAACGGAGAGGGATGACATGTTCCTGATGCCACTTATCCACAGGTTGAAGCGGAATGTCGCACTCCGCGAGATCGTCTTCGCATGACGAACCACAGCGAGACGACCGGATCCTCCGAGAACAGCGACATCTTCGGGTCGGACGGCCCCGAAGAGTCCGGTACCCCGCAGCCGGACACAGCCGTGACCCGCACCGGAACCGCCGACAACCCGTCCGCCGCCTCCCGAACCGGCGACGGCGGGAGGGGCGGCAGTGCGGGCCCCGCGGACCTCACCTGCACCGCGTACGACAGCCACGGTGAGGGCGCACAGCAGGTCACCCTGCGCACCCCCGCCGAGCTGGCCGACGCCCTGCCCTACCTGCTCGGTTACCGCCCCGAGGACAGCATCGTGCTGGTCGCCCTGCACGACAAGGACGGACGGGGCCGGTTCGGTGGCCGCGCCCGCCTCGGCATCCCCGCCAGTGCGGACGACTGGCCCTCCGCCGCCCGGCAACTGGTCCACGGCCTGGTCAAGGGCAGCGAGCGCCGGGGTGCCAGGCCCGAGCAGATGGTCGTCTTCCTCTGCCTCGAGCCGCAGCAGGGCGAGACCGGCCGGCAGGTCAAGGAACGGCTGGGTCCCCTCGCCCACGCCCTCCGGCTGGAGTGCGGCGCCCTGGACATCCCGGTCGTGGAAGCTCTTTGCGTCTCGGACGGCCGCTTCTGGTCCTACTGCTGTGACGACGAGGGCTGCTGTCCGGCCGCGGGGACACCGATGGGCCTGCCCGGCACCTCGGTGCTGGCCGCCGCGGCCACCTATGCCGGGCTCCAGGTCCGCGGCACCCTGCGCGAGCTGCGCGCCAGGCTCCTGCCCTGGGAGCACTCCCGGGTCCTGGATCAGGAGGCGGCGCTGGACGCCGCCAGCATGGCGCTCGTCCCCAGGATCCTCGACGCGGAGGGCCGGCAGCAGGTGGCCCGGGAGACGTTGCGGCTGGCCGAGCGCATCATGGGCCGCCTCGCCGAGGCGCCGCCCGTCCCCGGCATGCTCCCGGCCGACCTGCGGGACGACGAACTGCTCGGGCACGACGAGGCCGCGACCCTGATCCTCGGCCTGCAGGATCGCACCACCCGGGACCGTGCCGCCGAATGGATGGAGGGCGACGCCGCGGCCCCGGCCCTGCGTCTGTGGCGGGCCCTGGCACGCCGCTGCGTCGGCCCCTACCGCGAACACGCGGCGGCGCCCCTCACGCTCGCCGGGTGGGTCGCCTGGTCGGCGGGCGACGAACTGGAAGCCAGGGAAGCACTCGCCATGGCGCTGGCAGCGGACCCCGACTACCTCTTCGCCCGGCTGCTGCACCAGGCGTGCAACGAGGGACTCGACCCCGAGTCGATCCGCCGCTGCCTGCGAGCGGAGCGCGAGGACGGCGGGCGGGCACCGGCTGGCGAACCCGCCACGGTCACGGATCAGGCCACGGGCACGGATGAGGCGGAGGCGGGCGGCCGTGAGCCGCTGGACACCGATCCGGCGCATCCCTGTCCGGGCGCGGTCCTCCCGCCCCGCCGACGCCGGGCACGTACGCCCGGCACCGGCGGCGGTGTCCGCCGCCGTGCGCGGACGGGGGCCGACCGGCCGGGCGGCCGCCTCCCTCATCCGCGTGCGTCGGCGGGAAGCACACACCCCGGGCGCGGTACGGCGGGAGGTTCGCGGCCGGGTGGGGCCGACAAGCACCGGGCACGACCCGGGGGCCCGCGCCCCGGTACAGCGGGTACGGGTGCCGGACGCCGACCGGGTGCCGGGCAGGGAGACGCACACGGCGACACTCGAGGAGGAGCGCAGGGAAGCGTGCCCGACAGCGCACCGGGAGGCGCGCAGACCGGCCGGCAGGACGGTGACGGAGTGGAGTGAGGCGAGCGCGAGGGCGGGCGCGACGCACCGCACGGTCCCTCGGCAGCCGCCGACCGCACCGTCAACCAGGCCCCGTTCGCCGCACGGACCGACAGCCCGCCCCCGCCGCGGCCCGGACGCGCCCGGTGGTCTGCGACCGGGGCCCAGCCCGGTGCCGCGCGGCTCCACCGGACCGGCCGGAACCGCACGGGCCCAGCCGCATGACCACGGCGAAAGCCGTGCGGAACCGAAGTGGATCAGTCATCGATACGACCGGCGAAGGGAGTGTTTATCGTCAGGCAGACGACTATGATCGCGGCATGCCCTACGACCCGTCAGCCTTTCCGCCCTTCGCCGTCACCGTGGACCTGGTCGTGCTGACCGTGCGCCGCCATGCCCTGTGCGCGCTGGCGGTACGCAGGGGCGAAGCACCGTTTCAGGGGCGCTGGGCGCTGCCCGGCGGTTTCGTGCGGGCCGACGAGGATCTGGCGCAGGCGGCGGCCCGGGAACTGGCCGAGGAAACCGGACTGCGGGTGCACGACCCCGCCGTCCCGGCCCAGGACAACGGCGCCCACCTGGAACAGCTCGCCACCTACGGCGACCCCGAGCGGGACCCCCGGATGCGCGTCGTCAGCGTCGCGCACCTCGCCCTCGCCCCCGACCTGCCCGCCCCACGGGCGGGCGGTGACGCCAGCAACGCCCGGTGGGCACCCGTCGAGGAACTGCTGCAACAAGGCGGGTACGGCAGGGACGGCGAACCAGTGGCGCCGCTCGCCTTCGACCACGCCCAGATCCTCTCGGACGGAGTGGAGCGGGCCCGCTCCAAGATCGAGTACTCGTCGCTGGCGACGGCGTTCTGCCCGCCCGAGTTCACCGTCGGCGAGCTGCGCCGTGTCTACGAGGCGGTCTGGGGTGTGGCGCTCGACCCGCGCAACTTCCACCGCAAGGTGACGGGGACGCCCGGCTTCCTCGTTCCCACGGGCGGCACGACCACGCGTCAGGGCGGCCGCCCCGCCCAGCTGTTCCGGGCCGGCGGCGCCACCCTGCTCAACCCGCCGATGCTCAGGCCCGAGGTCTGACACGGCACCCACCGCATCGACGCACGGTCCGGCAGGGCCCACACCCCCGGGCAGCGGGGCACGGATGCCCGAAAAACCCGATATGGCGCGCTATCTTGCTTCGGGTGATCCAGGCCATCGGACTGACCAGTAGCCCTCGCAAAGAGCTCCCGCCCGCCGTCGACGACGTCTCCTTCGAGGCGCACGCGGGCCGCGTCACCGCGTTGCTCGGAGCGCCGGGCGCCGGCAAGACGACGGTGCTCGACCTCATGCTCGAACTGCAACGCGGCCGCGGCATTACCTACTTCAGGGGGCGCCCCCTGCACCGCATCGCCCATCCCGCCCGCGAAGTGGGAGTGCTCCTGGGGGATGTGCCGGGGCATCCCGGCCGCACCGTCCGCGGCCACCTGCGCATGCTGTGCGCCGCCGCAGGTGTCCCGGCCCGCCGCGCCGACGAAGTCCTCGAAGCGGTAGGGCTCGTCAGCCTGCGCGACGAACGCCTCGGCACCCTGTCGCGGAGCATGGACCGCCGCCTGGGTCTGGCGTGCGCACTGCTCCCGGATCCGCACACCCTCGTGCTCGACGAGCCCGCGCGAGGGCTGCCCGCCGCAGAGAACCGGTGGCTGTACGGCATGCTCAGGGCGCACGCCGCCCAGGGCGGCACCGTCCTGTGCACGACGGCCGATCCGAAGGAGGCCGCACGCATCGCGGACCACGTGGTCACGCTGGAACAGGGGAAGGTGGTCGCCGACCAGGAGGCCGCGGACTTCGCGCGTACCCGGCTGCGGCCACGGGTCGCCGTCCGCAGCCCGCACGCCGCCCGCCTCTCCGCCCTGCTCGCGCAGGAGGCCCGTGCCGCACAGCGGTCCGTCGAGGTCGTACGGGAGAGCGGCAACCGGCTCTGCGTCTACGGCAGTACCTGCGCGGACGTCGGCGAGATCGCGTTCCGCAACGGCATCGTCGTACACCAACTGGCGGACGAGACAGGGGACATGGGGCCCGGCGCCGGGGCGACCGACCGGACCGCTGGCGAACGTGCGCCCTCGGCCGACGGGCCCAACGCGGCCGACAGCCCTGACCCGTCCGACGGCCCCGCCCTTGGCCAGGCCCCCGCTTCCGCCCGCGCCCCGGCCACCGCCCCCGCCCCCGCTTGCGCCGACGCTTCCGTTCCCGCCGACGAGGCGGCCCCTGCGGACGCCGAACCCTTGTCGCCCACTCCCCACCCACCCACGATCACCTCCGCGACCGACGCTCCCGAAGCCCCGGAGCGTTCCGCCGCCGAGGACACGCGCCCGGCCCCCCGCCTCCGCAGCCGGAACACGGGCCGCGCCGGATCCGGGCCGGAGCTGCCACCCGCCATCACCGTCCGCCCCGCAGCCAGGCCGCTGCGCCCCCTGCGCTACGAGATCCGCCGTGCTTCCGGCATCCGCACGGGGTACGCGGTCGGCGTGGGCGTGCTGGTGGTGTCCGCTGTCATGGCCGTACTGCTGGCGCGTGTCGGGCACACTCCGCAGCCGCGCCTGCTGGCCGCCTGGCCGAGGGAATTGCCGCTGCCGCCCGCGGCGCTCGGCGCCGGACTGCTCGGCGCGCTGGCCTTCGGCGACGAGTTCCGCCACCCCGCGCTGGCGGCGGACCGCGGCACCGTGCCCCGGCGGCTGGGGCTGTTGACCGCCAAACTCCTCGTCGCCTCCGCCACCGCGCTGCTGCTGGCCGTGCTGACCGTCGCGTGCGACGCCGAAGTGCTCTATCTGCTCTACGGACGGGAGATCGTGGAGGTTCCCGCCGACTGGCTTCCGCTGAGTGCCGGCTGGTTCGGACTCGTGACCGGCTGTGCCTGCGCCGGCGTCCTGGCCGCGGGTGTCTTCCGGTCCACCACCGCGGGTCTTGCCGCGGTCGTCGCCGTACCGCTCCTCGTCGTGCCCCTCGTGCGCGAAGTGACGGACGCGCCGTCCGTGCGCACTCCGGTGCCGCTGTCGGCGCGGTGGCGTGAGGGTGCGCCGCTGTGGTGGCCGTTCGGCGGCGAACGGCATCTGGACGCGGCGCTCCGGCTCGTGGCTCAACCCGTCGGTGGCGCCCTGGCGTTGTCGCTGGCGGTGCTGCTGTGCGCGTACCTGTTCACCGGGCTGCGGAGCAGAGTCCGATAACGACCGTCCGTGCGCACATCGGACCGCCCTTGCTCGCAACTCCCCACGAAAAGTGCATTTCTTTCCGATAAGGCGTCAATTGCGACGGGGTGAGCGATCACCCTTTCGTGTGCTTTTCACCAAAGACCTCAAGGGAGTTGGAAACGAAGCCGACAAAGGATGCGTGAGTACCCTTGCGCACACCATGATGACCGCCGCCCGCTCCGCAGACTCCGGCCTCGCGAACCCGGGCGAACTCGACCGCTACCCCTACGCCGAGGCGCCCGCCGCCGACCGCGTCGGGGCCCCTGCCTGGGAGGGCGCGGATCCGGAACTGGGCCGTGTGAGCCGGCGGGCCGGGGGCAGCCGCGGCCGCGGACTGCACGGCCAACTCGTTCAGCAATTGGGTCAGATGATCGTTTCGGGAGACCTGGGTGCCGACCGCCCGCTGGTGCCCGAGGAGATCGGCCAGCGTTTCGAGGTGTCCCGCACCGTGGTCCGCGAGTCGCTCCGCGTACTGGAGGCCAAGGGCCTGGTCAGCGCCCGCCCGAACGTCGGCACGCGCGTGCGCCCCGTCAGTGACTGGAATCTCCTCGACCCGGACATCATCGAGTGGCGGGCCTTCGGGCCGCAGCGCGACGACCAGCGCCGTGAGCTCAGCGAGCTCCGCTGGACGATCGAGCCGCTCGCCGCGCGCCTCGCGGCCGGGCACGGACGTGAGGACGTCCAGCAGCGCCTGTCCGACATGGTGGAGATCATGGGCCACGCGATGGGGCAGGGCGACGCGCTCACATTCGCCCGCGCGGACGCCGAGTTCCACTCCGTGCTCATCCAGATCGCCGGGAACCGGATGCTGGAGCACCTCTCCGGCATCGTGTCCGCGGCGCTCCAGGTCTCGGGCGGCCCGGCCACGGGCTGTGAGCGGCCGAACGAGACCTCGCTGGCGCACCACGGCCGGATCGTCGACGCCCTCGCCGCCGGCGACGGCGCGGCGGCCGAGACGGCCATGCGCCAACTGCTCACGGTCCACCCCGAGGTGGAACGCGTGGTGCCCGCTCCGCGCGAGCACTGACGGCGTTCCGCGGACGGCGCGGTCCGGCATGCCATCCACCTCCTGTGGCAGCGCCCGACCTGTGAGCCGTCCCTCGTCGGCCCCCGCGGGATCGTCGACGATCCCGCGGGGTCCGACGGCAAACAGGGCAGGGAGGCCGAAGCGCTGACCTCCTCGCCCCCTGGTGACAGGTTTTGTCCGTGTCTGACCGCTTCCGGGCGCTTACGGGGTGTGACTCGGGCCACGTGGATTGGGCGTAACGCTCCTGGGAAGAACGCGATGACCTAAGAGGTGACAGCCGCGGAAGGAATACGGACGCCGTTCACGGCGCTGTGCATCTTCCCGGCACCCGCCCGCGCCGTCGGCCCATCCCCAAGCCGGCGGTCGGCTCCTGTCCCCTGTGGACGGGGCCGGAAGCCGTTTTCCAACGTTCCGAGAGGTTGTTCGTGTCGGCCAGCACATCCCGTACGCTCCCGCCGGAGATCGCCGAGTCCGTCTCTGTCATGGCGCTCATTGAGCGGGGAAAGGCTGAGGGGCAGATCGCCGGCGATGACGTGCGTCGGGCCTTCGAAGCTGACCAGATTCCGGCCACTCAGTGGAAGAACGTACTGCGCAGCCTCAACCAGATCCTCGAGGAAGAGGGTGTGACGCTGATGGTCAGTGCCGCAGAGCCCAAGCGCACCCGAAAGAGCGTCGCAGCGAAGAGTCCCGCCAAGCGCACCGCCACCAAGACGGTCGCGGCCAAGACGGCGACCGCCCGGAAGGCCACCGCCACCGCCACGCCGGCGGCGCCCGCCACCGAACCAGCCGTCGAGGAGGAGGCACCCGCCAAGAAGGCGGCTGCCAAGAAGACCACCGCCAAGAAGGCGACCGCGAAGAAGACGGCGGCCAAGAAGACCACCGCCAAGAAGACCGCGGCCAAGAAGGACGACGCCGAGCTGGTCGACGAGGAGGTCCTCGAGGACGGCAAGGTCGCCGAGGAGCCCGAGGGCGCCGAGAACGCCGGCTTCGTGCTCTCCGACGAGGACGAGGACGACGCTCCCGCCCAGCAGGTCGCCGCCGCCGGTGCCACCGCCGACCCGGTCAAGGACTACCTGAAGCAGATCGGCAAGGTCCCCCTGCTCAACGCCGAGCAGGAGGTCGAGCTCGCCAAGCGCATCGAGGCCGGTCTGTTCGCCGAGGACAAGCTGGCCAACTCCGACAAGCTGGCCCCGAAGCTCAAGCGCGAGCTGGAGATCATCGCCGAGGACGGCCGCCGCGCCAAGAACCACCTCCTGGAGGCCAACCTCCGTCTGGTGGTCTCCCTGGCCAAGCGCTACACCGGCCGCGGCATGCTCTTCCTGGACCTCATCCAGGAGGGCAACCTCGGTCTGATCCGCGCGGTCGAGAAGTTCGACTACACCAAGGGCTACAAGTTCTCCACGTACGCCACCTGGTGGATCCGTCAGGCGATCACCCGCGCGATGGCCGACCAGGCCCGCACCATCCGCATCCCGGTGCACATGGTCGAGGTCATCAACAAGCTCGCGCGCGTGCAGCGCCAGATGCTCCAGGACCTGGGCCGCGAGCCCACCCCGGAGGAGCTGGCCAAGGAACTCGACATGACCCCCGAAAAGGTCATCGAGGTCCAGAAGTACGGCCGCGAGCCCATCTCCCTGCACACCCCGCTCGGCGAGGACGGCGACAGCGAGTTCGGCGACCTCATCGAGGACTCCGAGGCGGTCGTCCCGGCCGACGCGGTCAGCTTCACCCTCCTCCAGGAGCAGCTGCACTCGGTCCTGGACACCCTGTCGGAGCGCGAGGCGGGCGTCGTCTCCATGCGTTTCGGTCTCACCGACGGTCAGCCGAAGACCCTCGACGAGATCGGCAAGGTGTACGGCGTCACGCGTGAGCGCATCCGCCAGATCGAGTCCAAGACCATGTCGAAGCTGCGCCACCCGTCGCGTTCGCAGGTGCTGCGCGACTACCTCGACTAGGCCGGTACAGCGTCGGCGCCACGTCGCGCGCCCGGTGCCTGCAGGCCCGGTTCCCGTTCGCGGGGGCCGGGCCTTCGTGCTGTCGCGCGGGTGCGGGCCCGCGTCGGCTCGCTCACTGTGGGTGTCTCAGGTTCACCCCAGTGTGAGGAGCGTGCATGCGACGCCGTCTTGTCCGGGCCCTTGCCCTGCCGCTGGCACTCGTGGCCGCGGAGGCCGTCATACCACTGGCCTCGGCCGTTCCCGCAGCCGCCGACAGCATCGTCGTCGGCGGCTTCCCCGTCGACGTCTCGGACGGTCCGTGGACCGTGGCGCTGTCCAGCCGTGACCGGTTCGGCGGTACGCGGGCGGGCCAGTTCTGCGGAGGTGTGGCGGTCGGCCGGACCACCGTGCTCACCGCCGCCCACTGCATGGACAAGGAGGTGCTGGGGGCGCCGCCGGAGCGGATGCGCGACCTGAAGGTGATCACGGGGCGCACGGAGTTGCTCTCCGACCGCGGCCAGGAGATCGCCGTACGGGAGACCTGGGTGAATCCCGACTACGACGATGCGACAAAAGCCGGCGACTTCGCGGTGCTCACCCTGGCCGAGCCGCTCCCGTCGAGCTCGGTCATAGCCATGGCGGGAGCGGGGGATCCCGCTTACCGGGCCGGCACGGCCGCCCTGGTCTACGGGTGGGGGGACACCACGGGGTCCGGCACCTACGCCGGGAGCCTGCACGCGGCACGTGTGCGTGTGCAGCCGGACGCGCTGTGCGAGGGGGCCTACCCGGGCGGTTCCGAGGGCACCTACCGCGCCGAAACGATGTTGTGCGCCGGGGAGGTGCAAGGGGGCCGGGACGCCTGTCAGGGGGACAGCGGCGGACCGCTGGTCGCTCAGGGGCGGCTCATAGGGCTGGTGTCCTGGGGGGCGGGATGCGGCTGGGTGGGCAGCCCGGGCGTGTACACGCGCATCTCCGACCTCCTGCGGACCCTCGGGTGGGCGCAGGGCTGAGAACGGCTTGGGAGGCGGTTCTGGGGCTCCGGGGCGGCCCGTAGGGCAGCCCCCGGGCTCCGGGCTCCCCGGATGGGCCGATGGCCGGTCAGGGCTCGGCGAGTCCGTATGTGAGGGTCAGGGGCCCGCTGCGTGGACCCTCCCCGGGAGGCGCCTCTGGCCTGGCCCTTCCCGGCGAGGCCGGGTAGGCATGCGCGCGTGCGGATGTCAGGGGCTCATCGCGCGAGGTCAGCGACGTGTGCGCGTGAAGGATCGTGAACGGAGGGTCGGGTTCGTCTGCGGACCGGTGTCGGTGAGCGGGCCGGTGGCCGACGCGGAATCGGGCGGCCGCCTCCGTGCGGGAGGTGGCCGCCCGATCGCCGGCCGGTGCCGGGCTGCTCGTCGTCGGACGCGAGGTGTCAGCGCTCTTCTTCGGAAGCGGTCGCCGGAGGGGCGGTCAGCCGCTCCGTCTCGTCCTGTATCTCAGCGGCGATCTTCTTGAGTTCCGGCTCGAACTTGCGGCCGTGGTGGGCGCAGAAGAGCAGTTCTCCGCCGCTCAGCAGGACGACGCGCAGGTATGCCTGGGCGCCGCAGCGGTCGCAGCGATCGGCGGCCGTCAGCGGGCTCGCGGGGGTCAGAACAGTAGTCACGTCGCCTCTTCTCTAGCTCGACGAGCTGTCGTACCAGGGTCAACATCCAACCAGCCCCAAAACGTTCCCGCTCGTGGCTTCTCCTCGAAAAAATCTTTCCGAGGTGGGTGGCTGTTGCCGGTTGGCGGCGAATGTGCCGTAGTGCGTTTCTCTGTGTCGTACGGATTCGCGTCGTATCGGTGGTCGGGCCCTCCCGGCCGGGTTGCCGGTTGTTCATGAGGACGTGCCCGGAGCCTAAATGGTTCATGCCTGGAAGGGAACGTGATGTGTGCTTCACTCCATCGAGGGATCGAACAGGCATGCGACTCTCGACTAGGGTGAGCGGAGACGAGGGTGGCGTTACAACGGCTCTACCAGGCCTCGGTACCCTCTCACCGGTGACTGGAGCCACGCCCTTACCCATGAGGGCCCCACATGAAATTCAGCGAGGAGCGAACCGCGTGACCGCCGAGACGTCCGTGCCGTCCACAGCGCTGCTGGCAGGAGCAGACCGGGACGGTTCCAACTACACCGCGCGGCACCTGCTCGTCCTCGAGGGGCTCGAGGCCGTGCGGAAGCGCCCCGGTATGTACATCGGCTCGACGGACAGTCGCGGCCTGATGCACTGCCTCTGGGAGATCATCGACAACTCCGTCGACGAGGCCCTCGGCGGCTACTGCGACCACATCGAGGTGGTGCTGCACGACGACGGCTCGGTGGAGGTCCGGGACAACGGACGCGGCATCCCGGTCGACGTCGAGCCCAAGACCGGCCTCTCCGGCGTCGAGGTCGTCATGACCAAGCTGCACGCCGGCGGCAAGTTCGGCGGCGGCTCGTACGCCGCCTCCGGCGGTCTGCACGGCGTCGGCGCGTCCGTGGTCAACGCCCTCTCCGCCCGGCTGGACGTCGAGGTGGACCGCGGCGGGCACACCCACGCGATCAGCTTCCGGCGCGGTGTCCCCGGCGCCTTCGCCGCGCTCGGCGCCGACGCGAAGTTCGAGGCCGGGAACGGACTGCGCAAGACCAAGAAGATCCCCAAGACCCGCAGCGGCACCCGCGTGCGCTACTGGGCCGACCGGCAGATCTTCCTCAAGGACGCCAAGCTCTCCCTGGAGACGCTGCACCAGCGCGCCCGCCAGACCGCGTTCCTGGTACCCGGCCTGACCATCGTCGTCCGTGACGAGTACGGGCTCGGCGAGGGCGGCAGCAAGGGCGAGGAGTCCTTCCGCTTCGATGGCGGCATCAGCGAGTTCTGCGAGTTCCTGGCCACCGACAGGCCCGTCTGCGACACCCTCCGCTTCACCGGACAGGGCACCTTCAAGGAGACGGTGCCCGTCCTCGACGAGCACGGCCAGATGACGCCCACCGAGGTCACCCGCGAACTCGGCGTCGACGTGGCGATGCGCTGGGGAACCGGCTACGACACCACACTCCGGTCGTTCGTCAACATCATCGCCACGCCCAAGGGCGGCACCCATGTCGCCGGCTTCGAGCAGGCCGTCGCCAAGACGATGAACGAGGTGCTGCGCGCCAAGAAGATGCTGCGCGTGGCCGAGGACGACATCGTCAAGGACGACGCCCTGGAGGGCCTGACGGCGGTGGTCACGGTCCGCCTGGCCGAGCCGCAGTTCGAGGGCCAGACCAAGGAGGTCCTCGGCACCTCGGCGGCCCGCCGCATCGTGAACAACGTGATCTCCAAGGAACTCAAGGCGTTCCTGACCTCCACCAAGCGCGACGCCGCCCAGCAGGCCCGCGTCGTCATGGAGAAGGCCGTCGCCGCGGCCCGCACCCGCATCGCGGCCCGCCAGCACAAGGACGCGCAGCGCCGCAAGACGGCCCTGGAGTCCTCCTCGCTGCCCGCGAAGCTCGCCGACTGCCGCAGCGACGACGTCGACCGCAGCGAGCTGTTCATCGTCGAGGGCGACTCCGCGCTCGGCACGGCGAAGCTCGCGCGGAACTCCGAGTTCCAGGCGCTCCTGCCGATCCGCGGAAAGATCCTCAACGTTCAGAAGTCGTCCGTGACGGACATGCTGAAGAACGCCGAGTGCGGCGCGATCATCCAGGTCATAGGGGCCGGGTCGGGGCGCACCTTCGACATCGACACGGCCCGCTACGGCAAGATCATCATGATGACCGACGCCGATGTCGACGGCTCCCACATCCGCACGCTGCTGCTCACGCTGTTCCACCGCTACATGCGGCCCATGGTCGAGGCCGGCCGGGTCTTCGCGGCGGTGCCGCCGCTGCACCGGATCGAGATCGTCCAGCCGAAGAAGGGCCAGGACAAGTACGTCTACACGTACTCCGACCGGGAGCTGCGCGACAAGCTCATGGAGTTCCAGAGCAAGGGCATCCGGTACAAGGACTCGATCCAGCGCTACAAGGGCCTCGGCGAGATGGACGCCGACCAGCTGGCCGAGACCACCATGGACCCCCGCCACCGCACCCTGCGCCGGATCAACCTCACCGACCTGGAGGCCGCCGAGCAGGTCTTCGACCTCCTCATGGGCAACGACGTCGCTCCGCGCAAGGAGTTCATCTCCAGCTCCGCGGCCACGCTGGACCGGTCGCGCATCGACGCGTAGCGGCCGGGGCCGACGCGACCACCGCGCAGGACACGTCACCTGATGGAGTGAAGGGGAACGGGAAGAAGAGTCACGGATCTTCCCGTTCTGTCCATCCTTGGGCATGCAGCCAAGCAACTCGGGGGACGTGAGGTACGACGATCCCTGGTACGACGCCCTGGCCTCGGGCTGGGGCGAGTCGGCCGGCGGCGAAGTCCCGTCGGCGCGGCGGCGGGACGGTGCCGCGGCACCCGCCGACGTCTACCTGGAAGTCCAGCGCAGCGCGGCCTTCCAGGAGGTGCGCAGCCGCTACCGGCGGTTCGTGGTACCGGCGTTCACGGCCTTCTTCGCCTGGTACGTGGCGTACGTCGTGACCGCCACGAGCGCGCCGGACCTGATGGCACGGCCCGTCGCGGGCGCCGTGAACCTGGGAATGCTGGCGGGGCTCGGCCAGTTCCTCACCACCTTCCTGCTCACCTGGGCCTACGCGCGGCACGCACGGCTGCGCAGGGACCGGGCGGCGCTGGAACTGCGCTGGGACACCCAGGAGTTGACGCGGGGACGGGGCGGTGCGTCATGACGGCCGACCACCGGACCTCCGCGCTGCTGCTGTTCGGCGTGTTCGTCGCGATCACCCTGGCCATCACCACCTGGGCCGGCCGCCACCGGCGGGGCTCGGCCGAGGAGTTCTACGCCGGCGGCCGCCTCTTCACCCCGATGGAGAATGGTTTTGCCATCGCGGGCGACTACATGTCGGCCGCGTCCTTCCTCGGCATCTCCGGACTCATCGCACTCGTCGGCTACGACGGGATGCTGTACTCGGTGGGCTTCCTGGTGGCCTGGCTGGTCGTGCTGTTCCTGGTCGCCGAACTGGTCCGCAACTGCGGCAGGTTCACCCTCGCCGACGTGGTCGCGGCACGCATGCGGGAGCGGCCGGTGCGCATCGCCGCCGGCACCTCGTCGGTCACGGTGTCCGTGCTGTACCTGGTGGCGCAGATGGTGGGCGCGGGCAGCCTGGTCGCGCTGCTGCTCGGCGGCACCGGCGAGGCCGCACGCGCGTGGACCGTCGTGGGCGTCGGCGTACTCATGGTCGTCTACGTGTCGTTGGGAGGGATGCGCGCCACTACCTGGATCCAGATCGTCAAGGCGGTCCTGCTGCTCGGCGGCACGCTCACGCTGACCGTCCTGGTCCTGCTGCGCTTCCACGGCGACATCAACCGGCTGCTGCACACCGCGGCCGAACGCAGCGGACACGGCGAGGCGTTCCTGGCGCCCGGACTCGCCTACGGCGGTGACTGGACCGCGCGCTTCGACGTCATCAGCCTGGGGCTGGCGCTGGTGCTCGGAACGGCCGGACTGCCGCACATCCTGGCCCGGTTCTACACCGTGCCCACGGCCCGCGCGGCACGGCGCTCGGTGATCTGGGCGATCGGACTCATCGGCGGTTTCTACCTGATGACGATCGTGCTCGGCTTCGGCGCCGCCGCCGTCATCGGGCCGGACGCCGTCCGCGCCTCGCACGCCTCCGGCAACACGGCGGTGCCGCTGCTGGCGCTCGACCTCGGCGGCGGCACCGGCTCCACCGGCGGAACGGTCCTGTTCGCGATCGTCGCCGCGGTCGCCTTCGCCACCATCCTCGCCGTCGTCGCCGGGATCACACTCGCCTCCTCGGCATCCGTGGCCCACGACCTGTACGCCTCCCTGCGCCGCCGGCGCGGCGGACCGCGCAGCGAGGTCGCCGTGGCCCGGGTCGCCGCGGTGGGCATCGGGCTGCTCGCCATCGGCCTCGGACTGCTGGCCCGCGACCTCAACGTCGCCTTCCTGGTGGGCCTCGCCTTCGCCGTGGCCGCCTCCGCCAACCTGCCGGTGCTGCTGTACTCGCTGTTCTGGCGGGGCTTCACCACACGCGGTGCCGTGTGGTCGGTCTACGGCGGGCTGGTGCCGGCCGTGGCGCTGGTGGTGCTGTCCCCGGTGGTGTCGGGCAGCCCCGGATCCCTGCTCCCGCACGTCGACTTCCAGCTCTTCCCGCTGCAGAACCCCGGACTGGTCTCCATCCCGCTCGGCTTCCTCGCGGGCTGGCTCGGCACGGTCACCTCAGCCGAGGCCCCCGACGAGGCCCGGCACGCGGAGACCGAGGTGCGCTCACTGACCGGCGCCGGGGCCGTGTGACGCGACCGGCGGAGACGGTCCGCGCCGACATCCGTACGGGTGGGGGGCACGGTTCCTCCCCCGCCCCCATGGGCCGTGCCCTCAGACGCGGGTCGCCCACACATAACGGTGCTCCGGGCGGCCCGCGTCGCCGTACTTCAGGGTCAGCGTGGCCCGTCCCGTGCGCTCCAGGAGCTTCAGATAGCGCTGGGCGGTCTGGCGGCTCACCCCGGTGCGTTCGGCGATCTCCTGGGCCGACAGCGGGCCGTCGGCGTTCATCAGGGACTGCCGTACGAGTTCCGCGGTGGTGGGGGAGTGGCCCTTGGGCAGTTGCGGTTCGGCCGACGCCGACAGGACACCGAAGAGGCGGTCCACCTCCGCCTGCTCCGCCTCGCCGCCGCCGTCGAGGGCGCGCCGCAGCTCCGCGTACGCCTCCAGCTTGACCCGCAGGCCGGCGAAGGCGAACGGCTTGACCAGGTACTGCAGGGCGCCGTGCCGCATCGCCGCCTGCACGGTGGACACGTCGCGCGCCGCCGTCACCATGATCACGTCGGTCTGGTGGCCGCGCCGCCGCATCTCCTGGACGACCTCGAGGCCCGTCTCGTCCGGCAGGTAGTGGTCCATCAGCACGAGATCCAGCCGGGGCAGCCGCTCCAGGCAGCCGAGCGCCTCGGCCGCGTTGTGCGCCTCCGCCGCGACGTGGAAGCCGGGCACCTTCTCGACGTAGGCGGCGTTCACCCGCGCGACCCGCACGTCGTCGTCCACGACCAGGACCTCGATCATCGCGACTCCTCCTTGACGGTCCTCGGCTCCTCGTCGGCAGCCGCGACGGGCGCACCGGTGAGCGTAGGCTGCGCGCCGGGCTCGGTCAGCGCCTCGGGCAGGACCACCGTGAACTCCGCCCCGCCGCCCGGCGCCTCGCCCACCTTCGCGCTGCCTCCCTGCCGCTCGGCGAGCCGCCGCACCAGGGGCAGCCCGATGCCCCGCTCGCGATGCGCCGGCGACTCCTTGGTGGACCAGCCCTCCGTGAAGATCAACTCGCGCTGTTCCGGCGGAATTCCGGGACCGGTGTCACGCACCACGAGCACTGCCGTACGCCCCTCGGCGCGCGCCTCGACCTCCACGCGCGCGTGCGGTGTCCCGGCGACGGCGTCCACGGCGTTGTCCACCAGGTTCCCGACGACGGTGACGAGACCCCGGGGATCGATCAACCGGTCCGGCAGCCGGGTCCGGTCCGACACCCACAGCGCGACGCCGCGTTCCGCCGCGACGGTCGCCTTGCCCACCAGGAGCGCCGCGAGCAGCGGATCCCGGATCTTCTCGGTGACCTGCTCGGACGTGGCCCGGTGGTCGCCGACGACCTCGCCGACGAACTCCACGGCGTCGTCGTACAGCTCGAGCTCAAGCAGTCCCAGCAGCGTGTGCATGCGGTTCGCGTGCTCGTGGTCCTGCGCGCGCAGCGCGTCGATGAGTCCGCGGGTGGAGTCCAGTTCCCGACCGAGCCGGTCCAGCTCCGTACGGTCGCGCAGCGTCGCCACGGCGCCGCCGTCGTCGGTCGGCATGCGGTTGGCGACCAGGACACGCGGACCGCGGACGGTGAGCAGGTCCGTCCCGGCCACCCGCCCGGCCAGCACATCGGCGGTGCGTCCCGCGCCGAGCGCCTCGTCCGGGGAGCGCCCGACGGCCTCCTCGCCCAGCCCCAGCAGCCGCTGCGCCTCGTCGTTGAGGAGGCGGATGCGGCCGGTCCGGTCCAGCGCGACGACGCCCTCCCGGATACCGTGCAGCATCGCCTCGCGCTCCGCGAGCAGCGCCGCGATGTCCGAGAAGGCCAGGTCGCGGGTCTGCCGCTGGACGCGCCGGGAGATCAGCCAGGCCGCGAGCGCGCCGACGGCCAGCGCACCGCCGGCGTAGGCGAACAGGCCGGGGATCGCGTGGATCAGCCGGGCGCGGACACTGTCGTAGGCGATGCCGACCGAGACCGCGCCGACGATCTCGCCGTCGTGGTCACGCAGCGGTACCTTGCCCCGCGCGGAGCGGCCGAGGGTGCCCTCGTCGATCTCCATGACCTCGTGCCCGGCCAGTGCCTCCCCGGGGTCCGTCGAGACCTTCCCGCCGATCCGCTGCGGATCGGTGTGCGACCAGCGCACGCCCCGCCGGTCCAGCACCACGATGTACTCGGCACCGGTGGCCTCGCGGATCCGCTCCGCGTCCCGCTGCACGGGCCCGTCCGGCGTCGGTGCCGTGCTGCTGAGGTCGTGGGCGATCTGCGGCTGCTGTGCGGTGGTCTGGGCGATCGCGAGGGCGCGGCGCATCGCCTGGTCGTCCAGCTGGTCGCCGAGCGGCGCCAGGAACAGCCCGGTGGCGAGCACGGCGACTCCCGCGGCGATCGCCAGCTGCATCAGCAGGACCTGCGAGAACACCCGCCGCGGCAGGCCGAGGCGCAGGCGGCGTGCGGGGGCAGTGGAGCTCATACTCATGACGGTACGTGGGCGGGCGCGGGGCGCCGCAGGGGTGTGGCGGGGATCTCGCGCGCCGGGGCGTGCGCGGGCGGAGGCTGCCGGGACGGGCGGGCACGTCGCGCGGGCGGGCGGGTGGGGGTGCGCCTGCCCGGCCGGCGGTTCGCGGCGGGCCGCTGGTGCTGCCCGGCCCGCCCGTGGTCGTGAGGTGTCAGCTCGCCAGTGCCGTCATGGCGGCCTCGCGGACCGCCACCACGTCCATCCGCGCGGGTGAGCCGAGGACCGATCCGCAGCTCTCCGGCCGGGGCGGAAGGGACGCGCCCTGCGCGACCTCCACCAGCCACCGCCGCCCGTCGGCGTGGGCGACGGTCACTTCCCAGCGGGGAGCCGCGCCGTCGGTCCGTACGACGCTCAGCGCCTGCGCGGCGTACTCGCCCACCGCGCGCCGGACGGCCAGTTCGGCGCTCTGGCCCGGCCGCTCCCACGCGGAACCGCCACGGCAACCCTCCACGACGATCCGGCCCTCCCGCGCGCTGTGCAGCACCTCCTTGACGAGGTGCGCCTCCGCCCGGCCGTAGGCGTAGCCGTACGGCAGCACCAGCACGGTGGGGGAGAAGCGGTGACCGCCCAGGTGGGTGACCTCCCAGACGCCCTCCACCGCGGAGGCGGCCAGTTCGGCGGCGAGGGGCCGGCCGAGCAGCGCGCAGCAGCGGTCGCGTTTGCCGTTGGTGCAGACGAGGGCGAGCGGGTCGCCGTCGTGGGGCCGTCCGCCGAGTGCCCTGTCGAACGACTCGGGCTCGCCCCGGCCGAGCGCCGCGAAGTCGAGGTCGAGCAGGCGCCGGGGGTCGGCGGTCGTGGCGGCGTGCAGCCACACGTTGCCCGGGACCGTGTGGGCCACGTACACCCGCCGCGTGGCGGGCATCCGGCAGTCCGCGTGCCGCCCGGGACGGCGTATGAGCACGACGCGCACCCCGGTGTCCTCGGCGGCCGCCTCCAGGGCGCGGCCCAGTGCCGGGTCGAGGTGGCTCGAGGTGAGCGCCTTGGCACCCCAGGGGCCGGGCTGCTCCAGCAGCAGCCAGGTGCTTGCGGTGGCCGCGGTTCCCGCGATCGGCTCGTCGAGCGAGCGGGAGACGGTTGAGCACGTACTCACAGAGGTGAGCCTAACCTGACTTGGTCATCCGTGGCGTGTCGGCCCACCCGTGTGTGGCTCGGGCAGCGGACGGGGCGGTCGCGGCCCCGTGTACTGACCGCTGGGGCGCATGCGCAGCGGGCGCTCGCCGTACTCCTCCAGCGCATGGGCGATCCATCCGGCCGTACGGGCGACGGCGAAGATCGTCTCGCCCGCGCCGGCCGGCATGCCGGAGGAGGCGGTGAGGACGGCGAGGGCCAGGTCGACGTTGGCGTGCAGAGGAGTGTCGCGGGCGGCGGTGGCCACGATGTCGCGGGCGGCGGCCAGGGCGGGCGCGGCCTGCGGGACCTCGTCCAGCAGGGTGAACAGGGCCCGCGCGCGGGGGTCCTCGCCGGAGTAGAGGCGGTGGCCGAGTCCCGGGATGCGGCGGCCGGCCCGCAGCTCGTCGGCGATCACGGGAGCGGCGTCGCCCTGGTCGAGCACCTCCAGCAGCAGCTTGTGCGCCAGGCCGCTGGCCGCGCCGTGCAGCGGTCCCTCCAGCACGCCCAGGCCCGCCGAGACGGCCGCGTAGACGTGCGCGCGTGCGGACGCGGCGACGCGGACGGCGAGCGTGGAGGCGGCCAGGTCGTGGTCGACGAGCAGCCCGAGGGCCGTGTCGAGGACGCGCAGGTACGCCTCGTCGGCCTCCCGGCCGGTGAGGCGGTTCCAGAGCCGGTGGGCCAGCGGGCCGGTGTCGCGGTGCCGGCCCGGCACCACCGGCGGGAGGGCGGCGACGAGGGTCGGGATGAGCGTGCGGGCCGTGCCGAGCACCGCCTCCTCGGAGAGGTCGAAACGCAGCGGGTCCGCCGTGGCGGCGGCGATGGCCGCGACCCGCAGGCGGTCGGTGGGCGTGGCGTGTTCGGGCAGGGCGTCGACCGCGCGCCGGGCCACGGCGACGGGCGCGTCGGGCGCCACGAACTCGGCACCGGGGCGGAGCCGGGCCGTCCACAGCCACTCGGCGACCTCCTCGTAGGTGTGCCGGGTGGCGAGGTCGACGGCGTCCACGCCCCGGAAGTAGTACCGGTCGCTGCCGATCAGGGTGAGACGGGTCCGTACGGACAACTCGCCACCGAGTCCGCCGGAGCCGCCGGAGCCGACCGATCCGCCGGTGCCGACCGATCCGCCGGAGCTCTCACCGCCTCCGAAGCTGCCGTCACCGGCCGGACGGCCCGCGTCGGCCGAACTGCCGGCTGCCCCGCGCCTGTTGCGGCGCGCGAGTGCCTCCACCTCCGCGGCGTCGAAGGTGCTTCCGCGGCCGCCGGGCGTCCGTCGGCTGCCGAGCAGGCCCCGGCTCACGTACGCGTACACGGTCTCCGGCTTCACGCCGAGCAACTCGGCGGCCTCCCTGGTGCTCAGGCGCCGTTCCGGGCCGACGGGGGAGGGGTCTTGATCGCGCATGGGGTCACGGTATCCGTCCTGCCTCGCACCGACCGAAGCGTTGATTCAATCAATTAAATCAATATTGACAGCTTGATGGTCAACGATGGACAGTCGAATCAAGTTCGAGGAGGACATCATGACTGTCAATGGGGCTGGAGCCGCTCGGATCGAGGTGCCGCGAGGGCTGGCCGGCGTCGTCGTCGCCGACACCCGGATCGGTGACGTCCGGGGAGCCGAGGGCTTTTACCACTACCGCCAGTACTCGGCCGTCGACCTCGCCCGGTCGCGCGGCTTCGAGGACGTGTGGCACCTGCTGGTCCAGGGCGAACTGCCGGACGCCCGCCGCGCCGCGGCGTTCGCCGCCGAGACCGCGGCGCTGCGCGGGCTGCCCGGAGAGGTGCGGGACGCGCTGCCCGCCGTGGCGGCGGCCGGCGGACGCTCGGGCCCGCTCGCCGGCATGCGCACGGCGTTGTCCCTGCTCGGTGCGGCCAAGGGCTTCCGGCCCGTGTACGACATCGACGCCGACCGGCGCACCCGGGACACCCTGGAGGCGACCGCGGCCGTACCCACGCTGCTCACGGCGCTGTACCGGCTGGGCCAGGGGCTGGAGCCGGTCGAGCCGCGCGAGGACCTGTCGTACGCGGCGAACTACCTGTACATGTTGACGGGGACGGAGCCGGACGCCGAGCGGGTGCGGGCGATCGAGCAGTACCTGATCTCCACCATTGACCACGGTTTCAACGCGTCCACGTTCACGGCGCGGGTCATCGCGTCGACGGGGGCGGACGTGGCGGCGTGCCTGGCCGGGGCCGTGGCCGCGTTGTCGGGTCCGCTGCACGGCGGCGCCCCGAGCCGGGCACTGGACACGCTCGACGCGATCGGGACACCGGAGCGCATCGACTCCTGGGTCCGTGAGCACGTCCTCGCGGGCGAGCGGATCATGGGCTTCGGGCATGCGGTCTACCGCACGGAGGACCCCCGGTCACGGATGCTCCGCGAGGTGGCCCAGCGGTTCGGCGGGCCCCGGGTCGCCTTCGCCGTGGAGGTCGAGCGGCGGGTGGAGGCGATCCTGGCGGAGCTGAAGCCGGGCCGTGAGCTGCACACCAACGTGGAGTACTACGCCGGTGTCGTCATGGAACTGTGCGGCGTGCCGCGGGAGATGTTCACGCCGACGTTCGCGGCGGCGCGCGCGGTCGGATGGAGCGCCAACATCCTGGAACAGGCGCAGGACTCGAAGATCATCAGGCCGGTGGCCCGGTACGTCGGCGAGGGAGCCCCGGTGGCGGTGCCGGACGTCGCCTGACCGGAGCGAAGGCCCCTGGAGCGGTCCGCCGGACGATTCCTCGGGGCCTTCCGTGGTTCTTGCGCCTGCCGACCGCCTGCCGACCGCCTGCCGACCACCTGCCGACCACCTGCGGACCGCCTGCCGACGGGGCCGGCGGGCGCAGGTCCGCGCAGGTCCGCACAGGTCGGCGCCTCGCCCAACGGCTGCCGCACGGATGCCGCCCAGGGCCGCGTTCACTCCGACCGTCGTTCCGGTCGCTCGTATCCTGGTGCGTCAGTCAGTCTTCGGTGCGCACGCCGCGAGTGGGCCGGTGTGCGCACAGGTGTGAGAGGGGTCGCGTGTCGGAGCGGAGCAGCGGACGGCAGATTCCGGTGGTGGTCCTGGCCGGATTTCTCGGCTCGGGGAAGACCACCCTGCTCAACCATCTCCTCCACCGCAGCGGCGGCAGCCGCATCGGTGCGATCGTCAACGACTTCGGAGCCATCGAGATCGACGCCATGGCGGTGGCGGGTGCCCTCGGCGACTCGACCGTGTCGCTCGGCAACGGCTGTCTGTGCTGCGCCGTCGACAGCAGCGAACTGGACGTGTACCTCGAACGGCTCGCCAGGCCCTCCGCCGGGATCGACGTCATCGTCATCGAGGCCAGCGGACTGGCCGAACCGCAGGAACTCGTACGCATGCTGCTCGCCAGCGAGCACCCGGGGATCGTGTACGGCGGGCTCGTCGAGGTGGTGGACGCCGCCGAGTTCGACGCCACCCGGGCCCGGCACCCGGAGATCGACCGGCACCTCGGCCTCGCCGACCTGGTGGTCGTCAACAAACTGGACCGGGCGGCGGACGCCGGGCGCGTACTGGGCCTGGTCCGGTCGCTCGTGGACCGTGCGGCCGTGGTGCCCGCCTCGTACGGCCGGATCGACCCGGAGCTGCTCTTCGACTGCCGGCCGAGCGAGGAGCGCATCGGGCAGTTGTCGTTCGACGACCTGCACGACCACGACCACTCGGAGAACGCGGAGACCGCGGAGAATGCGGAGAATCCGGCGGACGGTCACGGCGGGCATCTGCACGCCGCGTACGACAGTCTCTCCTTCGTCTCCAGGCGTCCGTCGGACCCGCGCCGGCTGATGCGGTTCCTGGACAGCCGGCCCGCCGGGCTCTACCGGATCAAGGGCTATGTCGACTTCGGGCCGTACGACGTCCGCAACCGGTACGCCGTGCATGCGGTGGGCCGGTTCCTGCGGTTCTACCCGGAGCCCTGGCCGGCCGGCGAGGAGCGGCTCACGCAGCTCGTGCTCATCGGGGCGGGCATCGACACCGCCGCCCTGCGCACGGAGCTGGAGGCGTGCGGAAGCGACGGCGCCTCGCACACCGACGAGCACGCCATGTGGGGCGTCCTGCGCTACGTCCAGGACCCCGAGGATCCCGCCGACACCGAGGACGTGTCGGCCTTCGAGGACGCCTCGGAGTCCGAGGACCCGTCGGCTCCGGACGTCCACGCCGCCCAGTTCTGAAGGCCCCGGCCACCTCCCGAAGGCCCTCGGACCCCGACGGCTCCTCCGATGCCGAAGAGTCGGAGGAGCCGTCGTAGCAGCAGGAGCCGCGGTAGCCGTGGCAGCCGCGGGAGCGGGCGGAGCCGCAAGACCCCGCGTCCGGACCTGGAGCCAGACCTAGACCGGGCCCGCCACCACCGACACCGTCTTCGCCAGGGACACGCCCGAGCCGTCGCGGCGCGGGTCGGGTTCCGGAAGGTCCACCGCGGCGCCGTTCTTCTGGGCGGCACGGGCCGGGGCCGGGCCCGCCCAGGCCAGGGACAGGCAGTCCTCGCCCTTCAGGAACCGCTGGCAGCGCACACCGCCGGTGGCCCGGCCCTTGCGCGGGAACTGGTCGAACGGGGTCAGCTTGGCCGTCGTCTGCACGGAGTCGTCCAGCGTGCCGCGCGAGCCCGCGACCGTGAACACCACCGCGTCCACCGCCGGGTCGACCGCCGTGAAGGAGATGACCTTCGCGCCGTCGGTGAGCTTGATGCCCGCCATGCCGCCCGCGGGCCGGCCCTGCGGACGCACCTGCGACGCCGGATAGCGCAGCAGTTGCGCGTCGTCGCTGATGAAGACCAGGTCCTCGTCGCCGGTGCGCAGTTCGACCGCGCCGACGATCCGGTCGCCCTCCTTGAGCGTGATGACCTCCAGCTCCTCCTTGTTGGACGGGTAGTCGGGCACCACGCGCTTGACGACGCCCTGTTCGGTGCCGAGCGCCAGTCCGGGCGACGACTCGTCCAGGGTGGTCAGGCACACCACCTCCTCGTCGTCCTCCAGGGACACGAACTCGGCCAGCGGCGCCCCGCCCGAGAGGTTCGGCGTCGGCATGACCTCCGGGAGTTGCGGCAGGTCGACGACGTTCAGCCGGAGCAGCCGGCCGACCGAGGTGACCACGCCGATCTCGCCGCGGGCCGTCGCCGGCACCGCCGAGACGATCACGTCGTGCTTGACGCGCTTGGCGCCGGCGCTGTCGGCGAACGGCTCGTCGGTCGCCGTACGGGCCAGCAGGCCGGTGGAGGACAGCAGCACGCGGCACGGGTCGTCCGCGACCTGCAGCGGAACGGCGGCGGCCGGCGTACCGGCGGACTCCAGCAGGAGCGTACGGCGGTCGTTGCCGAACTTCTTGGCCACCGCGGCCAGTTCGGAGGAGACCAGCTTGCGCAGCTCCGCGTCGGAATCGAGGATCCGGGTCAGCTCCTCGATCTCCGCGTTCAGCCGGTCCTTCTCCGCCTCCAGTTCGATCCGGTCGTACTTGGTGAGGCGGCGCAGCGGCGTGTCCAGGATGTACTGGGTCTGGACGTCGCTGAGCGAGAAGCGCTCGATCAGGCGCTCCTTGGCCTGCGCGGAGTTCTCGCTGGAGCGGATGAGGCGGATCACCTCGTCGATGTCGACCAGGGCCGTGAGCAGGCCCTCCACCAGGTGGAGGCGGTCGCGCCGCTTGCCGCGGCGGAACTCCGAACGCCGCCGTACGACGTTGAAGCGGTGGTCGAGGTAGACCTCCAGGAGTTCCTTGAGGCCCAGGGTGAGGGGCTGGCCGTCCACCAGGGCGACGTTGTTGATGCCGAAGGACTCCTCCATCGGCGTCAGCTTGTACAGCTGTTCCAGCACCGCCTCCGGCACGAAGCCGTTCTTGATCTCGATGACCAGGCGCAGGCCGTGCTCGCGGTCGGTGAGGTCCTTGACGTCGGCGATGCCCTGGAGCTTCTTCGAACCGACCAGGTCCTTGATCTTGGCGATCACCTTCTCCGGGCCGACCGTGAAGGGCAGCTCGGTGACGACCAGGCCCTTGCGGCGCGCCGTCACGTCCTCCACCGTGACCGTCGCGCGGATCTTGAACGTGCCGCGGCCCGACTCGTACGCGTCACGGATGCCGGACAGACCGACGATCCGGCCACCGGTGGGCAGGTCGGGGCCCGGGACGTGCTTCATCAGGGCGTCGAGGTCGGCGCCCGGGTGCCTGATGAGGTGGCGGGCGGCCGCGACGACCTCCCGCAGGTTGTGCGGCGGCATGTTGGTGGCCATACCGACGGCGATGCCCGACGCGCCGTTCACCAGGAGGTTCGGGAACGCGGCGGGCAGCGCCACCGGTTCCTGCTCCTGGCCGTCGTAGTTGGGCGCGAAGTCCACGGTGTCCTCGTCGATGGACTCCGTCATCAGGCTCGTCGCCTCGGCCATCCGGCACTCGGTGTACCGCATGGCGGCCGGCGGGTCGTCGTTGCCCAACGAGCCGAAGTTGCCGTGGCCGTCGACCAGCGGCACCCGCATCGAGAACGGCTGCGCCATGCGCACCAGGGCGTCGTAGATCGACGCGTCGCCGTGCGGGTGCAGCTTGCCCATGACCTCGCCGACGACGCGCGCGCACTTCACGTAGCCGCGCTCGGGCCGCAGGCCCATCTCGTTCATCTGGTAGACGATGCGCCGGTGCACCGGCTTGAGGCCGTCGCGCGCGTCCGGCAGGGCGCGGGAGTAGATGACCGAGTACGCGTACTCGAGGAAGGAGCCCTGCATCTCGTCGACGACGTCGATGTCGAGGATCTTCTCCTCGTACGAGTCGTCGGGCGGCGGGGTCTTCGTGCTGCGGCGGGCCATCGCTGCCGGCTCCTTGCTGAAGCGTGTGACGGGATCTGACGCGGACCATTGTGGACCGTCGCACTGACAAGCGGGACCAGGACCCGGCTCTGGCCGTCCGGCGGGAGCGGCGGGCGTCGGCGGGAGCAGGCTACGCGGGTCCGTGCGACCGGTCCCGCGCGGGGCGGACGGACACCGGGGGGAACCGGGCCGGGGGTTGGGCGCGCGGCGCGGCCCTCGCGGCGGGTGCCTCCCCCGCTCGGGACGGCCCCGGCTCCCGTTCACGCCGCCCACAACCACCGCCGGACAAGCCCCCCCGCGCCGCCCCACCGGCCCTGTCCCACTCCAGGCGCACACACGCCCCCGCTCCGCTCCCGCGCACCACCGCGCACACCGGCACCTCTGGCCCCACCGGGTTCTCGCTCTCGGCGTAGCCACCCCGGGCCGGGAACTTCACCGGCCGTCCGCACGCTTGCATACAGTGGCAGGACCGGCAGAAACGGCGGTCTTGACGACCGCCTCCGCGATCGAAGGGACGTACATGCCCATGGGTCACACGGCCACAGCCCAGGCAGGCTCCGGCGGCCTGACAGCGACCGAGCACCGCCTGGCCAACGGCCTGCGCGTGGTGCTCTCCGAGGACCACCTGACCCCGGTCGCCGCGGTGTGCCTCTGGTACGACGTGGGCTCGCGTCACGAAGTCAAGGGACGTACCGGCCTGGCTCACCTTTTCGAGCACCTGATGTTCCAGGGGTCCGCCCAGGTGAAGGGCAACGGCCACTTCGAGCTGGTCCAGGGCGCCGGCGGCTCCCTCAACGGCACCACCAGCTTCGAGCGCACCAACTACTTCGAGACCATGCCCGCCCACCAGCTGGAGCTCGCCCTCTGGCTGGAGGCCGACCGCATGGGATCCCTGCTGACCGCCCTGGACGAGGAGTCCATGGAGAACCAGCGCGACGTCGTCAAGAACGAGCGCCGCCAGCGCTACGACAACGTCCCCTACGGCACGGCCTTCGAGAAGCTGACCGCGCTCGCCTACCCGGAGGGCCACCCGTACCACCACACGCCCATCGGCTCGATGGCGGACCTGGACGCGGCCACCCTGGAGGACGCGCGCCAGTTCTTCCGCACCTACTACGCGCCGAACAACGCCGTGCTCTCCGTCGTCGGCGACATCGACCCGGAGCAGACGCTCGCCTGGATCGAGAAGTACTTCGGCTCCATCCCGTCCCACGACGGCAAGCCCGCACCGCGCGACGGCTCGCTGCCCGACATCATCGGCGAGCAGCTGCGCGAGGTCGTGGAGGAGGAGGTGCCCGCGCGGGCACTGATGGCCGCCTACCGGCTCCCGCAGGACGGCACCCGCGAGTGCGACGCGGTGGACCTGGCGCTCACCGTCCTCGGCGGCGGCGAGTCCTCCCGGCTCTACAACCGGCTGGTACGGCGCGACCGCACGGCCGTCGCCGCCGGATTCGGCCTGCTGCGGCTGGCCGGGGCGCCCTCCCTGGGCTGGCTGGACGTCAAGACGTCCGGCGACGTGGAGGTGCCGGTCATCGAGGCCGCCATCGACGAGGAGCTCGCCCGGTTCGCCGAGGAGGGCCCCACGGCCGAGGAGATGGAGCGCGCCCAGGCCCAGCTGGAGCGCGAGTGGCTGGACCGGCTCGGCACGGTCGCCGGCCGCGCCGACGAACTCTGCCGGTACGCCGTGCTGTTCGGCGACCCGCAGCTCGCCCTGACCGCCGTACAGCGTGTCCTCGACGTGACGGCGGAGGAGGTCCAGGCGGTCGCCAAGTCCCGTCTGCGCCCCGACAACCGCGCGGTGCTCGTCTACGAGCCCGTCGCCCCCGAGGCCGACGACACCGGGGAAGCCGAGGACACCGAAGCAGCCGCCGCAGTCGCCGGCACCGACGAGAACGAGGAGACGGCGAAGTGACCGAGCTCGCCACGATGGACTTCCACCCGCAGCCCCAGGCGGGCGAGGCAAGGCCCTGGGCCTTCCCGGCCCCCGAGCGCGGCACGCTGGACAACGGCCTGACCGTGCTGCGCTGCCACCGCCCCGGCCAGCAGGTCGTCGCCGTCGAGGTGCTCCTCGACGCGCCGCTGGAGGCCGAGCCGGCCGGGCTCGACGGCGTGGCCACGATCATGGCGCGGGCCTTCTCCGAGGGCACCGACAAGCACTCCGCCGAGGAGTTCGCCGCCGAACTGGAGCGCTGCGGCGCCACCCTGGACGCGCACGCCGACCACCCCGGCGTCCGCCTCAGCCTGGAGGTCCCGGCCTCCCGGCTCGCCAAGGGACTCGGGCTGGTCGCCGACGCCCTCAGGGCACCGGCGTTCGCCGACAGCGAGGTCGAACGGCTGGTCCGCAACCGCCTCGACGAGATCCCGCACGAGCTGGCCAACCCCTCCCGCCGGGCCGCGAAGGAACTCTCCAAGGAGCTGTTCCCGGCGAGCTCGCGCATGTCGCGGCCGCGCCAGGGCACCGAGGAGACGGTCGAGGGCATCGACTCCGCCGCCGTACGCGCCTTCTACGAGAAGCACGTGCGCCCCGCCACGGCGACCGTCGTGGTCGTCGGCGACCTCACCGGCGTCGACCTGGACGCGCTGCTCGGCGACACCCTGGGCGCCTGGACCGGTTCGGCCGGCCGGCCGCGGCCCGTTCCGCCCGTGGTCGCCGACGACACCGGCCGGGTCGTGATCGTGGACCGTCCCGGCGCCGTCCAGACGCAGCTGCTCATCGGCCGCATCGGTCCCGACCGGCACGACCGCGTGTGGCCCGCGCAGGTCCTCGGCACGTACTGCCTCGGCGGCACCCTCACCTCCCGCCTGGACCGCGTCCTGCGCGAGGAGAAGGGCTACACCTACGGCGTACGGTCGTTCGGACAGGTCCTCAGGTCGGCCCCGGACGGCACCGGCGCGGCGATGCTCGCCATCAGCGGCTCCGTCGACACCCCCAACACCGGTCCCGCCCTGGAGGACCTGTGGACGGTGCTGCGCACGCTCGCCGAGGAGGGACTCACCGACGCCGAACGCGACGTCGCCGTGCAGAACCTCGTGGGCGTGGCGCCGCTCAAGTACGAGACCGCCGCGGCCGTCGCGAGCACCTTGGCCGACCAGGTCGAGCAGCACCTGCCCGACCACTACCAGGCCGACCTGTACCGGCAGTTGGCCGCGACGGGCACCGTGGAGGCCACCGCGGCCGTCGTCAACGCCTTCCCGGTGGACCGGCTGGTGACCGTCCTCGTCGGGGACGCCGCGCAGATCAAGGCGCCCGTGGAGGCCCTCGGAATCGGCGCCGTCACCGTCGTGCCGGCCGAGTAGCGGACCGCCGCCGGCACAGCCGGGCGACAGGCCCTGGTGGCACGTACGTCACCAGGGCCCGCTTATGCCCGGATTGAGGCGGAGGCTGCCCGTCTGCCCTGTGGCATGCGCTACAAAAACCCCGATGCGTTTGGGGATTGGAGGACCGCCCGCTTAGCGTCTTCCGGGCTGTTCGTCGGGCAGTGCGCCGCACCCGCGGCACCGGACAGCCATCGCCGAGTCCCCGTACGGCGCGAGCCAGGGGAGCCGGGGACCCACGCAGTCCCTGGGGTGAATCGGACGCCCGCGCGTGTCGCGAGGGGGTCCGTAGGAGACCTTCCTGCTCCGAACCCGTCAGCTAACCCGGTAGGCGAGAGGGAAGGAAAGGACAAGCCTGTTCATGGCGTTCACCCGCGCCACCGGGAAGCACCGCCGCCCCAGCCGCACGCAGCGCGGCACCGCCCGCGCGGCGGGCGTCGCGGCCCTCGCCGGCACCGGCGTCGTCGGCTCCCTCGCGGCCCCCGCGCTCGCCGCCCAGCCGGCCGCCGCGCAGACCGGCCTCACCCCCGTCGTCTCCCTGGGCGACACGGTCGCCGACCGGATCGACGCCCAGGCCGCCGCCCAGCACGAGGCCGCCCGGCAGGCCGCCGAGGCCGCCGCGCGGAAGGCGGCCGAGGAGGCCGCGCGCAAGAAGGCCGCCGAGGAGGCCGCCGAGGCCCGCGCGGAGAAGGAACGCGCCGCGCGCGAGGCCGAGCGCAAGCGCCTCAACACCTTCGTCTCGCCGATCGCCGGCTCCTATGTGTCGACCGGCTACATGAGCGGCGGCGCCGTCTGGTCCTCCGGCAGCCACACCGGTGTCGACTTCCACGCCGCCGCCGGCACCCCCGTCCGGTCCGTCGGCGTCGGCACCGTGGTCGAGGCCGGCTGGGGCGGCGCGTACGGCAACCAGGTCGTCATCAGGATGAACGACGGCACGTACACCCAGTACGGCCACCTGTCGTCCATCGCCGTCTCGGTCGGGCAGCAGGTCACCGCGGGCCACCAGATCGGCCTGTCCGGCGCGACCGGCAACGTCACCGGCGCCCACCTGCACTTCGAGGCCCGTACGACCGCCGAGTACGGCTCCGACATGGACCCCGTCGCCTACCTGCGCGCGCACGGCGTCAGCATCTGACCGCCCGCCGGCCGCCACGGCGGACCGCGCGCACCCCGGCCGCAGAAAGCGGCCGCCCGCACCTCCCGGGATGCCCCGGCTCACCCGAGCCGGGGCATTCGGCGTTCACCGGCACACCGATGTCCAAAAAACAGGCATGAATTCTCGGCCGCCGTCGGAAAACGACGCCGATTGCAATAGAGTCACGGAACACACGTCGATCTTCGACGTTTCACGGGGATGAAAGCCGGAGGTCGGTCATGCGTATTCCCGCGCACTCGGTGTGCACGGCGATCCGGGACGACATCGTCGCGGGCGTCCACGAACGCGGCAGCCGGCTCACCGAGGAACTCCTCGCCCGCCGTTACGGCGTCTCCCGCGTCCCCGTCCGCGAGGCGCTGCGCACCCTGGAGGCCGAGGGCTTCGTGGTGACCCGGCGGCACGCGGGCGCGTGCGTCGCGGAGCCCACCGAGCAGGAGGCGGCCGATCTGCTGGAGATGCGGCTGCTCCTCGAGCCGCTCGGCGCCTCCCGTGCGGCGCAGCGCCGCACGGAGGCCCATCTGAAGGTGCTGCGCGGTCTGGTCCGGCTGGGCCAGGAACGCGCCCGGCAGGGCAACAGCGACGACCTGCGCTCCCTGGGCGGCTGGTTCCACGAGACGCTCGCCCAGGCCTGCGGCAGCCCGGCGCTGACGGCGACGCTGACCCAGCTGCGGCACAAGATCGCCTGGATGTTCGTCGTCGAGGGACCGGCCGACCCGGTCGAGTACTGGGCGGAGCACGGCGCCATCGTGGACGCCGTGGCGCGCGGCGACGCCGACCGCGCCCGTGCCGTCACGGCACAGCACACCGAGCGTGCGAGCGCCGCGCACCGCCCGCGCTCCGCCACCGGCGCCGCCCGCGCGGACCGTGTGAGGAATCCGCAACATCCCGTAAACATTCCGAGCCTGCGCCATTAACACGGGTGCCGTATACAAAAGCGAGCGCAATTGTCGGGCGCTATTTCCTGCTGCCCGTAAAAGCAAAAAGAAAGGCCCGCCCGATGGTCCGGGCGGGCCTTTCACTGCTCTGCGGCGGACATCGGCGATGCGATGGACGCCGCGACCGTCACGAGACGGAAAGCGTGCGGATCAGACGGTCTCGGGAAGTTCCTCGAGGCCCTCGGAGACCAGCTTCGCCAGACGGTCGAGAGCGGCGTCCGCGCCCTCCGCGTCGGAGGCGAGGACGATCTCCTCGCCGCCCTGGGCGCCCAGGCCCAGGACGGCCAGCATGGAGGCCGCGTTGACGGGGTTGCCCCCGGCCTTGGCGATCGTCACCGGGACGCCTGCGGCCGTGGCGGCTCGGACGAAGATGGAGGCGGGGCGGGCGTGGAGACCCTCGGCCCAGCCGACGTTGACGCGGCGCTCAGCCATGTGTTGCTGCCCTTCGCTGTTCAGGGTTGTCTAGACCAGTTTCCCACATCGTGAAGCCTGCCCGGAGCGGCATCCGCCGCACCCGGGAGACCGGCCGGACCGCGGCCTCGGCCCGGCACACGTCCCCCACAGACTGCCTCGCGCCGTTGTCGTACGCGAGCCGTACGCTGGGGCCCATGCAGACCTCGCCGGACCGGCACGAGTATCCCGCCCACTGGGAGGCCGACGTGGTGCTGCGCGACGGCGGCACCGCACGCATCCGCCCCATCACCGTTGATGACGCCGAGCGCCTGGTCAGCTTCTACGAGCAGGTGTCGGACGAGTCGAAGTACTACCGCTTCTTCGCGCCCTACCCTCGCCTGTCCGCCAAGGACGTCCACCGCTTCACGCACCACGACTTCGTGGACCGGGTGGGACTCGCGGCCACCGTCGGCGGCGAGTTCATCGCCACCGTACGCTACGACCGGATCGGCGCCCACGGGACGCCCGCCCCGGCACCCGCCGACGAGGCCGAGGTCGCCTTCCTCGTGCAGGACGCCCACCAGGGCCGGGGCGTCGCCTCCGCCCTGCTGGAACACATCGGCGCCGTCGCGCGGGAGCGCGGCATCCGCCGGTTCGCCGCCGAGGTGCTGCCCGCCAACACCAAGATGATCAAGGTGTTCACGGACGCCGGCTACACCCAGAAGCGCAGCTTCGAGGACGGCGTCGTCCGCCTGGAGTTCGACCTCGAACCCACCGACCGCTCCATGGCCGTGCAGCACGCGCGCGAGCAGCGCGCCGAGGCACGCTCGGTGCACCGGCTGCTCGCCCCCGGCTCGGTCGCCGTCGTCGGCGTCGGACGCAGCCCCGGCGGGGTGGGCCGCAGCATCCTCGACAACCTCCGCAACGCCGGCTTCACCGGGCGGCTCTACGCCGTGAACAAGGCGTTCGGGCAGGACGGCACCGACCTCGACGGGGTGCCCGCGTTCCGCTCCGTCCGTGCCGTCGACGGGCCCGTGGACCTCGCGGTCGTCGCGGTGCCCGCCGAGCACGTCCCCGACGTCGTCACCGAGTGCGGCGAGCACGGCGTGCAGGGCCTCGTCGTCGTCTCCGCCGGCTACGCCGAGTCCGGCCCCGACGGCCGCGAACGCCAGCGCGCCCTCGTACGGCACGCCCGCGCGTACGGCATGCGGATCATCGGCCCGAACGCCTTCGGCGTCATCAACACGTCCCCGGACGTCCGGCTCAACGCCTCGCTCGCGCCCGAGATGCCCCGCCCGGGCCGCATCGGGCTGTTCGCCCAGTCCGGCGCCATCGGCGTCGCCCTGCTGTCACGCCTGCACCGTCGCGGCGGCGGCGTGACCGGCGTCACGGGCGTGTCCACCTTCGTCTCCTCCGGCAACCGCGCCGACGTCTCCGGCAACGACGTCCTGCAGTACTGGTACGAGGACCCGGGCACCGACGTCGCCCTGATGTACCTGGAATCCATCGGCAACCCCCGCAAGTTCACCCGCCTCGCCCGCCGCACCGCCGCGGTGAAGCCGCTGGTCGTGGTCCAGGGCGCACGCCACGGAGCGGGACCGCGCGGCCACGCCGTACGGGCGACGCGGCTGCCGCACGCGACGGTGTCCGCGCTGCTGCGGCAGGCCGGCGTGATCCGCGTGGACACCATCACCGACCTGGTCGACGCGGGACTGCTGCTCGCCCGCCAGCCCCTGCCGGCCGGGCCCCGGGTCGCGATCCTCGGCAACTCCGAGTCCCTGGGCCTGCTCACCTACGACGCCTGCCTCGCCGAGGGCCTGCGCCCGCATCCCCCGCTGGACCTCACCACCGCGGCGTCGGCGGCCGACTTCCACGCCGCGCTCTCCCGCGCCCTGGCCGACGACACGTGCGACGCGGTGGTGGTGACCGCGATCCCGGCGGTGGGCGAGGCGTCGGTCGGCGACGCGGCCCTGGCCCGTGCGCTGCGCTCGGCCGCCGCCGCGACCCCGTCCAAGCCGGTCCTCGTGGTCCACGTGGAACTCGGCGGCCTCGCGGCGGCGCTGTCCGCGGCCGCGAGCACGGCACCGCAGCCGCCGGCCGCAGGCGCTGTCGAACCCGCACCGTCCGCCGACAGCGGCTCGCCGGCTCCCGCGCCGGTCACCCCCGCCCCCGACGGCGGCCCGTCCGCCCCCGCCGCACCCCCCGAGGGCGCCCACCTCATCCCCGCCTATCCCGCCGCCGAGCGCGCCGTCCGCGCCCTCGCGCAGGCCGTCGCCTACGCGCAGTGGCGGCGGGACGCCGCCGACCCCGGCAAGGTGCCCGAGTACGACGACATCGACGTGCGCGCCGCCGCCACCCTCATCGACGGGCTGCTCTCCCGCGGCCTGGGCCTCACCCTCGGCGGCGAGGAGACCTGCGACCTGCTCGGCACGTACGGCATCCCCGTGCACCGGGCCCTGCCCGCCCCCGACCCCGACGCCGCGGCCGAGGCCGCCCGCACCCTCGGCTACCCGGTCGCGCTCAAGGCGACCGCACCGCACCTCAGGCACCGCGCGGACCTCGGCGGCGTACGCCTGGACATCGCGGACGAGGAACAACTGCGCCGCGCCTACACCGAACTGACCGAGCTGTTCGGCGCGCCGCAGGAGCTGCGCCCCGTGGTGCAGCGCATGGCGCCGCGCGGCGTCGACACCGTCGTCCGCGCGGTGATCGATCCGGCGGCCGGGGCCGTGCTGTCCTTCGGTCTCGCCGGGGCCGCCTCGCAGCTCCTCGGAGACATGGCGCACCGGCTGATCCCGGTGACCGACCGGGACGCCACCTCGCTGGTGCGATCGATCCGGACCGCTCCGCTCCTGTTCGGCTGGCGCGGCTCGGCACCCGTCGACACCCCCGCCCTGGAAGAGCTGCTGCTGAGGGTGTCGCGGCTGGTCGACGACCACCCCGAGGTCGTCGCCGTCACCCTGGAACCGGTCGTCGTCGCCCCGCACGGCGTGAGTGTCCTGGGCGCCTCCGTCCGCCTGGCCCCGCCGCCCGCCCGCGACGACCTCGGCCCGCGGACCCTCCCGGCGTACTAGGCCTGCCGTTCGGATCGTCCCGGGGTCGCGGGGTCCGCTCGGGGCGGTCGAGAGGCACCGCACCTCACAGCCGGGCCGATCCGAACGACGGACCCCGGCGGACCCTCCCGGGCGTACTGCAGGGACATGCGGAGCGCAGCGTCCCGCTCGCGGAGTGAGATGAGCGGTGCCTCGCAGTCAGCGGTCCCCCGTAGGATGGGCGTCATGGCCAAGACCAGTACGACGACCCAGGGGCTGCGGGCGGCGATCGAGCGCAGCGGCTACTACCCGGCCCTCGTGGCCGAGGCGGTGGAGGCCGCCGTGGGCGCCGAGCCCGTGCGGTCGTACCTGGTCCATCAGGAGACGACGTTCGACCAGAACGAGGTGCGCCGGCACGTGACCGTGCTGGTCCTCACCGGCAACCGCTTCATCGTCAGCCACACCGACGAGCAGGCCGCGGACAACACCTCCCCGACCCCGTACGCCACCACGTCCACGGAGTCGGTCAAGCTCAGCCGCATCTCGTCGATCGTGGTCAGCCGCGTGGTCGCCAACCCGGAGTCGTACACGCCGGGCACGCTGCCGCGCGAGATCGTCCTCACCATCGGCTGGGGCGCCGTCTCCCGCATCGACCTCGAACCGGCCGCCTGCGGCGACCCGAACTGCGAGGCCGACCACGGCTACACCGGCAACTCGACGGCCGACGACCTGAGCCTGCGCGTCAGCGAGGCCGGTGACGGGCCGGAGACGGTGCGCCAGGCGCTCGACTTCGCCCAGGCGCTCTCCGAGGCGACCGCGGACCCGACGCGCTGATGGCGCAGCCCGCACACTCCGCGCAGTCACCCACCGGCCCCGCGCGCCCCATGGCCACCACGCAGCACGCGGTGCCCGCCCACACCGACGGCTGGGACCCCCAGCCGCTCCCGTTGGCCTCCGCGCCCCTGCCCGAATACGGCACCGGGTCGCTCGCCGACCTGCTGCCCACCCTCGCCGCGGGCCTGGGCGTCCCCGGTACGTCCGCCGCGATCCCCGAGCTGACCCCCGCCGACCGGAACTGCGTGTTCCTGATCGACGGGCTGGGCTGGGAGCAGCTGAAGGCGCACCCGGAGGAAGCACCCTTCATGACGTCCCTGCTGGCCGCCTCGCGCGGCGGCACCGGACGTCCGATCACCACCGGCTACCCGGCGACGACCGCCACCTCCCTGGCCTCCGTGGGCACCGGCCTGCCGCCGGGCGTGCACGGCCTGCCCGGCTACACCGTGCGCAACCCCGACACCGGCGAGCTGATGAACCAGCTGCGCTGGCAGCCCTGGACCCCGCCCGGTGACTGGCAGCCCTACCCCACCGTCTTCGAACTGGCGCACCGCGCCGGGGTGCACGCCGCACAGGTGTCCTCCCCGACCTTCGCCAACACCCCGTTGACCAAGGTCGCGTTGAGCGGTGGCGTCTTCCACGGCCGGCTGTCCGGCGAGGAACGCATGGACCTCGCGGCCGAGCAACTGGCCGCCGCCGACCGGTCCCTGGTCTACACGTACTACGCCGAGGTCGACGGCGCCGGCCACCGCTTCGGTGTCGACTCCGACACCTGGCGCGGGCAGCTCATGTACGTCGACCGCCTGGTGCAGCGCCTGGCGGAGCAACTGCCCGCGCGCAGCGCCCTGTACGTCACGGCCGACCACGGCATGGTCGACATCCCCTTCGACGAGCAGCACCGCATCGACTTCGACGAGGACTGGGAGCTGAGCGCCGGTGTCGCCCTGCTGGGCGGCGAGGGCCGCGCCCGGCACGTGTACGCCGTGCCCGGCGCCGCGAACGACGTGCTGACCTGCTGGCGCGAGGTGCTCGGCGAGCAGTTCTGGGTGGCCTCGCGCGACGAGGCGATCGAGGCCGGCTGGTTCGGGCCGGTGGTCGACGAGCGCGTGTACCCGCGGATCGGCGACGTGGTCGCGGCCGCGCGGGACGACGTCCTGCTGATCGCCTCCGAGCGGGAGCCGAGGGAGTCGGCGATGGTCGGCAACCACGGTTCGATGACCCCTGCCGAGCAACTCGTCCCCCTGCTCGAAGTACGCTCCTGAGGCGCTCGAAGTACGCTCCTGAGGCCCGTTCCGACGAGCCCGCCCTCCGCACTCCCTGCCGAAAGGTGCCCGACCCCCCATGCCCGAGCTGGTCTTCTTCTCCGGAACGATGGACTGCGGGAAGTCGACGCTGGCGCTTCAGATCGAGCACAACCGTTCGGCACGCGGCCTGGTCGGCATGATCTTCACCCGTAACGACCGGGCCGGCGAGGGCAAGCTGTCCTCCCGCCTCGGCCTGGTCACCGACGCGGTGGAGGTCGGCGACGGCGCCGACCTGTACGCGCACCTCGTGGACCACCTCTCCAAGGGCCGGCGCGCGGACTACGTGATCGCCGACGAGGCCCAGTTCCTCGCGCCGGAACAGATCGACCAGCTCGCACGCGTGGTGGACGACCTGGAACTCGACGTGTACGCCTTCGGCATCACCACCGACTTCCGCTCCAAGCTGTTCCCCGGCTCGCAGCGCCTGGTGGAACTGGCCGACCGGGTCGAGGTCCTCCAGGTCGAGGCCCTGTGCTGGTGCGGGGCCCGGGCCACGCACAACGCCCGCACGGTCGGCGGGGTCATGGTCGTGGAGGGCGCACAGGTCGTCGTCGGCGACGTCACCGGCTCCGCGGACGAGGTCGGCTACGAGGTCCTGTGCCGCCGCCACCACCGGCGCCGCATGACGGCCGCGACGGCGCGTGCGGCGGCACTGTCCCCGGACGTCCTCCCGGTGTCGGCCGGCTGACCGGCAGCGGTCAGCCGATGCGGGCTGCCGCCCCGCTGACCCGGACGCGCCGGTCACCCGCGCGCAGCGTCACCGTGAGCTCGCCGGGGCGGCCCAGGTCCTCGCCCTGGTGCAGGGTGAGCACGGCGTCCTCGGGGACCAGGCCGAGCTCACGGGCGTAGGCGCCGAACGCGGCGGCCGCGGCGCCGGTCGCCGGGTCCTCGACGACACCGCCGACGGGGAACGGATCACGGGCGTGGAAGACGGTGGCCGACTCCCGCCACACCAACTGGACCGTCGTCAGGTCCAGGCGGTGCATCAGCGCTTCGAGACGCGCGAAGTCGTACGCGAGGTCCGCGAGGCGAGCGCGGGTCGCGGCCGCGAGCACCAGATGGCGGGCTCCGGCGAAGGCGATCCGGGGCGGGAAGGCCGGATCGAGGTCGGCGGCCGGCCAGCCGAGCGCGGCGAGCGCCTCCGCCAGGTCGTCGTCGGTGATCTCCTCGAGGTGCGGCTCGACGCTGGTGAGCGTGGCCCTGAACCTGCCGCCCTCCTCCGACACCTCCACCGGCACGGTGCCGGCGGGCGTCGCGAACACCAGCTCCCCGGGGCCGATCCGCTCGGCGAGCGCCACGGCGGTCGCGACCGTGGCGTGTCCGCAGAACGGCACCTCCGCCTTGGGACTGAAGAAGCGGATGCGGTACGCCCGCCCCTCCTGGCCGCCGAGGCCCTCCGGAGGCGCGGTCAGGAACGCGGACTCCGAGTATCCGAGGTCGGCGGCGATGGCCAGCATCTCGCTGTCGTCCAGATCGGCGGCGTCCAGCACGACACCGGCGAGGTTTCCACCGGCGGGGTCGCTGGAGAAGGCGGTGTAGCGCAGCACCTCGGGCCGCGGGGCATTCGTCGTCATGCCCCCGCCAACACGGGGGCGGTCAGGGGTATTCCGGCGCCGCGGACAAGCAAGCAGCCGCTGCGGAACGCTCCGACGGGGCACGAGTGCTCGTCAGTGTGCAGAACCCGCAGAGGCCGCATCGTGGATCCGGCGGCTGTCACCTATGGGGCGTCGGTCCGAGCGTCGTCGTCCCGGCCGGTCGCCAGTGCGGCCGGCAGCGGCAGCCCGTACTTCTCGCACAGGAAGCGGGTCTGGCAGTACCGCTGGGCCTCGGCGGCCACCCTGCCGAGGACCGCGGCATTCATGCCGGCACCGATGAGGACACCCACGACCGGCACGACCTTCGCGACGTTCTTGACGGGCACCCTGGAGCCGGCCGGGCCCAGCTGCTGCATCAACTTCTCGAGCGCCGCCAGGAGACGGTGGTCGTTGCGGAGCTTCTGCGACCAGTTCACGCGTCCCTTGACCGCGTCCGCCGTCCGCGCGACGTCACGCAACGGCTTGGCCTTGGCCGCCTGCGCCACGAACGACTGCTGCACCAGGCGTTGGATGAAGTCCTGCTCCTCGGGATCCTTGGCGTCGTAGCCGTAGGAGTACGCGATGCGCGCCGCTATCGACGTGCTCAGGACCTGGACGACCAGGATGTCCGCCGTCATCGCGGTGAGGGTACCGGCGACGGGGACCATGGCCAGCAGGCCCATGGCGCCGCCCTCGACCGCTCCGGTGGTCCGCCACTTGAGGGTGTTGCGGGTCAGCAGCCGGTCGCAGACCTGGAGGTCCTGCTGCCGCAGTTCGGTGAAACAGTCGATGTCGAAGCCTCGCCTGCGGGCGAGCTCCTCCACGTTCTTCGGGTCGTTGAGGTCCATGGCCCAGTCGTTGACCAGTTCGAGCAGGGCCGCCGCGCCGGCGAGCGCCGGGCGCATCGCCGTGTCGGTGACCGCGTCGCCCGCGCGACGGATCGGTTCCGCGACCGCCTCCGGCACGGCGTCCCTGACCCGTCTCGCCGCGTTTCCCGCGACCTCACCGGTGCGACCGAGCGCGGTGCTCGCCCAGTTGGGCAGTCCACGGCGGTCGTTGCGGCGCCGCCAGTGCTCGTTGAGCGTGTCCCACACCTGTTTCTCGTACGCGCTCATCGGGACGGGCCCGTCGACGAGTGGGACGGCGCAAGCGCTCATGGGAGTTCTCCGTTTCGACTGTGATCGCTGGGTTCACAATGCCCTGTCGCCGACATGCAGGTGACGTACTTCGTCCATTGACACCTTCTGGAAAAGGCGGGACGTGCCGGGCGGAGACGGAGCGGTGGTGCCGAGTGGGCGCTGTCCGGGCGACGTGGTCGCCCGCTCCGCCACCGCGCACCGGCGTGCTGAGCGGACGCGCATACCACGGGAGCCGCGGCAACCGGGCCTGACCTGCTGATACCCGGTCCGGCGTGATAGTCCTGTGGAGGGGGTCGGGCGCGCTGCGCCCGACGCGGTCCAGGGACCGTGAGGGAGGGGAACCATGAGCGTGCCCGAGCACGCGGACGTCATCGCCTTCGAGCAGACGAAGGTGGACTTCGCCTACGACTGCTACGAAGCACGGCTGGCCCGGATGAGCGGCGAGTCCGTGGCCGAGGCGTCGGCCACCGGCAAGGACGGCATCGCCAACCGGCACGAGGCCGAGAAACAGGCCGAGGCCTACGGAGGCCTGGGCGGCGAGAGTTTGGTCATCGGCCGTGTCGACGCCGACGACCCGGTCGAGGGGATCGAGACCTGGTACATCGGTCGGCGCGGCGTCTGGGACGACGACCACAACCAGGTGGTGATGAACTGGACCAACGAGCGCGCGAGGAAGTGGTTCGACGCGTCACCGGAGTCGCCGGGGGAGGTGGTGCTGCGACGACGCCTCATCTGCTCCCGGCGGGTCGTCGAGGACTACGCGGACGACATCGCGCAGGCCGTCTCCGCCCCGCCGGCCCCGGGCACCGCCGTTCCCCGGCCGCGCACCGCACCCGAGTCGGCCGATGCGCCGGCGGCCACGCGACGACCGGCCGACCAGGGAGAGCAGGCCGGACAGGGCACTCAGGGACGCCCGGTCCTCACCCCCGGCGACATCGCTCGCATCCAGCGCCGCAAGCCCCAGCAGCCCGACGACTTCCTCCTGCGCGACCTGCAGCGATCACGCAGCGGACGCATGCGGGACATCGTCGAGACCATCCGGCGCGACCAGATGGCCCTCGTCACCGGGGCGCCCTCGGAGATCCTGGTCGTCCAGGGCGGCCCTGGAACCGGAAAGTCCGCGGTCGGCCTGCACCGTGTGACGTGGCTGGTGAACAACGACCACTTCAAGGCGCGGGACATCCTGGTCATCGGCCCGCACCAGCGGTTCCTCGACTACGTCGGTCAGGTCCTGCCCACGCTCGGCACCCGCGACGTCAACGCCGTACAGCTGTCGCACCTGTGGGACGGCGACATCCGGGGCACCGACAGCGCACGTACCCGACTGGTGAAGTCCGACGAGCGCATGGCCGCCGTACTGCGGCGACGCGTCGAGGGCGAGTACCGTCCGGCCGCGCTGGACGACCTGACGACGGCGCCTTCCTACGAGGGGGACGAGCCCGCCTTCGTGGTGACCGTGGGAGGCACGACCCTGCGCGTGGCCCGCCCGGACATCGTCACCGCCCTGGAGACGGTGCAGCGGGGCGGCGGCTCCTACCGGGAACGCCGCGACCGGTTCCGCGGCCTGCTCGTGGACCTGCTGCTGCGTGAACTCGTCGCCGTCGCCCCGCGCCGTAGCCGCGACCGCACGATCCGCCGTGACCTGGAGCGCAACCGGCGGGTCGAGCGCCTCGTCGAGCGGGTCTGGCCGTCCCCGAGCCCTGCGGAGGCCCTCCGCACCCTCTACGACTCGCCCGCACTGCTCCGGGCCTGCGCCGAGGGCGTCCTCGACGAGGCCGAGCAGACCGTCCTGCACCGTTCCCGCGCGGCCAGGGCCGACGAGGAACCGTGGACGCTGGACGACCGGGTGTGCCTCGAGGAACTCCGGCACCTCATCACCGGCGAGACCCCGCGTCACTACGGACACATCATCATCGACGAGGCCCAGGACCTGACGCCCATGCAGGCCCGTTCGCTGCGCCGCCGCCTGGCGGTCAACGGATCCATGACCGTGCTCGGCGACCTGGCCCAGGCCACCGGCCCCCACACCTACGCCGACTGGGACCGCCTCGGCACGCTCCTGTCCGACCACGGGGACTGCACGCTGACCGAGTTGAACACGAGCTACCGGGTGCCGGCCGAGATCATGGACTTCGCCGCCCCGCTCGCTCGTGCGATCGCGCCCGAACTGCCCTGTCCCCGGGCCGTGCGGGACGCCGGAACCGGTGCCGTCCGCGTCGTCGGAACCGAGGCGGACACGCTCATCGCCGAGACGCTGACCCACGTCCGCGGCCTGATCGGTACCACCGACGGCCGCAGCCTGCGCTCCGTGGCGGTCATCGTCCCCGACGACTCCGCGTGGGCCGCCGAGATCGACCGCCTGCTGGCCGAGACCGACGGCCTCACCGCCGAGGAACGCCGGGCCGTCTCCGTACTGCCCGCGTCGCAGGCCAAGGGCATGGAGTTCGACCACGTCCTCGTCGTCGAACCGTCCGCCGTCGCCGGCCCGGAACCGGTCGGCCTGCGCCTGCTGTACATCGCCCTGACCCGCAGCACCCAGAGCCTGACGGTCGTGCACTGTGCGCCTCTGCCTCCGGCTCTGACGGGCGCCGGTGACAGCCGACCCACCGAGACCGGGGCCCACCGGAGCGCGGAGGCCGAAGGGGAGGGGACGCCGCGGATCGGAACCGACCTGCGTGTACGGGTGACGTCCGTCGGCGGCGGCATGTACAGGGCCGATCCCGTCGACGTCACCACGGAACGCCCGCTCTTCGTGGCCGTGCGGAGCGGTGCCGTGCCGCCCGCCGTGGGAACCGAGTTGGACACGTGGGTGCTGCGTCACTCCCCGAACGCCACGTTCGTCACGGCGGACGACTTCGGCCGCAAGCCCATCTCTGCCACCATGGTGCGGCGTTACCTGGGCGCTCTGGACGTCGTGGAGGAACTGACGCACGGGGACGTCCCGGACGACGCCCGTTCCCGGATCTCGGAACTCAAGGGCATGGCCACCCGCTGCCTCAAACTGGACCAGCACGACTGGCTGGACGTGTGGCGTGTCCTCGGATCCCCGGACAAGCCGGGCCTGAACCGGCTGCTGCATCTCACGGTGGTCACCAACCACGCCCTGAAGTCGGGCACGTTCACCCCGGACGTGTTCCGCTCGGAACTGACGCAGAGCGGCTGGTCGCACGCCCTGGCCGCAGCACGGGAAGTCCTGCGGCAGCGGCTCACCGACACCACCGGGCCGAGCGGCCCGCAGCCACCCGACCACCACGGCGGTCCCGCATCCAGCGCACCGCACGAGCCGTCCCGGCAGAACGCGCCGAAGGAGTCCGCCACCATGGCCACGCCCTCTCAGACCACCGATGCCGTCGCGGACCTGCTCCGGCACCTGGAAGCCGCCGTCACCGCCGACCGCACCTGCAAGACCCACGAAGCCGTGCGGTTCGAACTCATGGCGGCTCTGCTGCGGGCCGACCGGCAGCCCGAGAACTCCGCCGTCGTCGACGTCAGTTGCGTCACCGACACGGGCCTGAACCTCTACGAGGTGCTGGGTGCGGGCCGGACGTCCCACGCCGACCTCCGGGCAGGCGCGGCGCGGCTCCTGGAGGTTGACCACGTCCTGTCGAGCAAGGCCGCCCGTCGCTTCCTCGTCCTGTCCGAACCGCCCGCCGAGCCGTGGTCCGCCGATGCCGTCCGCGACGTCTTCACCGTCGACGTGGTGTGGCGCACCGCGGACGGCTGGGAGGGCCGCGCCGCGGAGTCGGCCCTCGGGGCGGGCTGACGGACGACACCGGGGCCCGCCCGCCCGTACGCCCCTGACCGGCGAAGCCGTACACCGTCACGCTGGTGCGCTCACGCGTGCCCGGCGCCCACCGGCCCGGGTGCGGCGCGCGTCAGTGGCCGCCCCGCACCAGTGCGAACCGTGCCCCCTCCGGATCGGTCACCGTGGCGACTCGGCCGCGGTCACCGTCGCGGGCCGGTTCCAGGATCCGGCCGCCCAGGCGGCGGACCCGGTCCACCGCGGCGTCGACGTCGGCCACGGTGAAGTACGTCGTCCAGTGCGGGCCCCGGTCCCGCGGCAGGGCGCTGCCCGCCCCGTGGACGCCGACCGCGGGACGGCCGTCGAGGTACAGCGTCACCCGGTCGGGGCCGGTGCCGACCGACGGCCCGTCCTCGTAACCGAACACGGCCTGGTAGAACTTGGCGGCGCCGGCCGCCTCGTAGGTCGTCAGCTCGTTCCAGACCGGGGTGCCGGGCCGGCCCGGGACCGCGGTCGGGGGGAGCGCGACGGTGTCCCGGATGCCGAACACGGCGCCGCAAGGGTCCGAGGCCATCGCCAGCCGCCCGGCGTCGGCGGCGTCCAGCGGGCCCACGCCGACCGTGCCGCCGCACGACCGCACCGCCTCGGCGCTCAGATCCACGTCGTCCGACGCGAAGGACGGCGTCCAGGCTGGCGGCAGTTGACGGTCCGGCGCAAGGACGCCGATGCCGGCCACCTCACGCCCGTCGAGCAGGGCGCGCACGCACGGGCCGAGCTGCCGGGGCCCGGGCCGGAACTCCCAGCCGAACAGCGCCGCGTAGAAATCCTGTGCCGTGTCCAGTCCGTGCACCATGAGGCTCACCCGGCAGGGTGCGCCGGGTGTGTGCCGAGCGGGTGCCTCGCCGTTCGGGCGGGCGTTCCCCCGTGCGTCGGTCATCGTCACTCTCTTCTCGGCCGCCCGTGCGGTGGCCGTGGTCTGCCTCGCCCCTGCGGGGCCGCGTCGCGTCGCCCGGCGTATCGTTCCCGCGCCGACGCCGACACAGTATGTGGCCGATCCCGCACGCCTCGTGACCGGTCCTGCTCGGCCGAGCAGAGTAGCCGGACCCGGCCGACTCGGCCACCCGGTGCGCGAGGATGGTGGCCATGAACGCCATCATCTCCGCATCCGAACTCGCCGACGCGCTGGCGGGGGCGAACCCGCCGGTGCTGCTCGACGTCCGCTGGCAGCTCAGCACGGCCACGGCGGCCGGCGAGCCGCCGTTCGACGGACGGGCCGCCTACCGGGCCGGCCACCTCCCCGGTGCCGTCTACGTCGACCTGGACCAGGAGTTGGCCTCCGCGCCGGGCGGGCGCGGCCGCCATCCGTTGCCGGACCTGGGGGTGTTCGGCGCCGCGATGCGGCGGGCCGGCGTGTCGGCCGGCACGCCGGTGGTCACGTACGACGGTGGCACGGGCTGGGCGGCCGCCCGCGCGTGGTGGCTGCTGCGCTGGACGGGTCACCCGGACGTGCGGGTCCTCGACGGCGGGTTGCCGTCCTGGGAGGGCCCGTTGGAGACGTCGGAGCCGCGGCCGGCCGAGGGTGACTTCGTGCCGGTGGCGGGGGAGACCGGGGTGCTCGACGCCGACGGTGCGGCGGCGCTGGCGCGTTCGGGGCTGCTGCTGGACGCGCGCGCGGGGGAGCGGTACCGCGGTGAGGTGGAGCCGATCGACCGGGTCGGCGGGCACATCCCGGGCGCGGTCTCGGCGCCCACCACGGAGAACGTCGGCCCCGACGGCCGTTTCCGGCCCGCCGCGGAACTCGCCGCCCGCTTCGAGGGGCTGGGCGTCTCGCCGGGTTCGCCGGTCGGCGTGTACTGCGGCTCCGGCGTCTCCGCGGCGCACGAGGTGCTGGCGCTCGCGGTCGCGGGCATCCCGGCGGCGCTGTACGTCGGTTCCTGGTCGGAGTGGTCGTCGGACCCGGAGCGGCCGGTGGCGGTGGGGCCGGACCCGCAGTAGGCCGGGAGCGAAACGCGCGAAGGGGGCGCCCGCCCAGTGGCGAGCGCCCCCTTCGCGCGTCGGATCACCGTCAACCGGCGGCGTCCGCGGACCGCTCGAACGGCTTACTCCTGTTTCTTCCGCCGCGTCCCGAACACGATCTCGTCCCAGCTCGGCACCGCGGCGCGGCGGCCCGGACGGACGCCGTCGGCCTCCGCCTGACGGTCCGTCGAGCCGATGAGACGGTCCCGGTGGCTGCCGACGGAACGCGGCATGAGGACGTCCGCGTAGGCGGACCCGGCCGAGGCCGCGGGCGCCGGCGGCTCCTCCGCCTCCGGCTCCTCGGGATCCGGCTCCTCGGCGGACGTCTCGGGTGCGCGCTCGGGGACGACCAGGTCGCCCCGGAAGCTCGGCACCGCCTCCAACAGGCTGGTCAGCGAGTCCCGTTCACCCGAGGCCGTGGCCGCGGTGGACTCCTCGGCGGGCTCGGTGGCCTGCGCGGGCAGGCTCGGCCGCTCGCGGTCGCCGGGGCGGTCCAGCGGGCGGTCGCGCGGCAGCCGGGCGATGCGCGGCACGAACGGGAAGCTGGGCTCGGGCGCGGCGAGGTCGTCGGACTCGCCGATCAGCGAGCGCGCCTCCTCGTCCACGGCCTGGACGAGCCGCCGGGGCGGGTCGTACGTCCAGCTCGCCGAGTGCGGTTCGCCCGCCACCCGGTAGACCAGCATCACTTCCCAGGTGCCGTCGTCGCGGCGCCAGGAGTCCCACTGGACGGTGTCCTTCTCCGCGCCGCGCAGCAGCAGCCGCTCCTGCACGGCCTCACCGAGCGGCGGACCGGAGTTCTCACCGGGCCTGCGTACGGGGGTCTTGCGGGCGCGCTCGGCCATGAAGGCACGCTCGGCGAGGACGGGGCCCTCGAAGCGGCGGACGCGGTCCACGGGGATGCCGGCCATCTGGGCGACCTCTTCCGCGGTCGCACCGGCTCGTATACGCGCCTGGATGTCGCGGGGGCGGAGATGGCTCTCCACCTCGATCTCGATCTGGCCGAGGCGGGGACGATCGCCGCGCACGGCGGCGCGGAGCCGTTCGTCGATCGGAAGCGTGTACTCCGTGCTGTCCGCAGCCTTCAGCACCAGCCGTGTGCCGTCATTCGAGACGGCCACGACACGCAGTTCGGGCATGGGGACCTCCCGGGTGGTGCCTGCCGACGTCACGTGCGTCGCTGCTTCCGCTAGTCGAGTGTGGCCTGCCCGGGTGCAGCCTGCCACAACCTTGCCGAGTTGCCCGGCGTGTCGGGCACGAGCCCTGGATCGCCGTTATGGCACGGTTACCTATTCGCAACGCTAAGTGACCAACTGCGTCACCCTGTGCAACTAGCCCCCTCCCGGCGGTCCTCAAAGGTCCCGAGCACCCTGACGGGAGACCGGACCCAGGGCTCGCAACAGTACTCCATTCGGACCACGTGCGTGGATTGGCGCGCCGCCCGACTTTCGACAAGAGGCGGCACCCGGCCGCCGTTACCCGGGTTCCATGGTCCTGAACGTGGGGTACTTCACGCAACCGCCGGAAACGGAACGAACTCCTCTACGCTCCCAGAACCCTGCGCAAGTAGTCGTTGCCGAACCGGCGTTCCGGGTCGAGCCGGTCCCGCACGGCCGTGAACTCGGCGAAGCGCGGATACACCCGGGAGAGGTACTCGGCGTCGCGCGTGTGGATCTTCCCCCAGTGCGGCCGCCCTCCGTGCGCGGTGAGGATGCGCTCGGCCGCGGTGAAGTACCCCTGATAGGGGGTGCCTTTGAACATGTGGACGGCGATGTACGCGCTGTCGCGGCCCGACGCCGTGGACAGCGTGATGTCGTCGGCCGGCGCGGTGCGCACCTCGACGGGGAAACTGACCCGCAGCGGCGACCGGTCGACCATGGCCTTCAACTCCCGCAGCGTCTCCACCAGGACCTCGCGCGGTACGGCGTACTCCATCTCCACGAAGCGCACGCGGCGCGGCGAGGTGAAGACCTTGTAGGGGATGTCGGTGTAGGAGCGCGCGGACAGCGCCCTGCTGGAGATCTGCGCGAGGGGCGGGACGGTCGCGGGCACCGCGCGGCCGACCCAGTTGGCCACCTGGAAGACCCCGTTGGAGAGGAACTCGTCCTCGAACCAGCCCTTGAGCCGCGGCACCGGCCGCTCCGGACCCGCGCTGCGGTTGTTGCGTTTGACGTTGGTGTTGCCGGTGTGCGGGAACCAGTAGAACTCGAAGTGCTCGTTCTCGGCGTGCAGTTGGTCGAAGTCCGCGCAGACCCGGTCGAAGGTCATCGGCTCCTCGCGGGCCGAGAGCAGGAAGAGCGGCTCCACGGCGAAGGTGATCGCGGTGACGATGCCGAGGGCGCCGAGGCCGATGCGGGCGGCGGCGAAGACCTCCGGGTTCTCCTGCTCGGAGCAGGTGAGCACCGCGCCGTCGGCGGTGACCAGTTCCAGGCCCCGGATCTGCGCGGCGAGGGAGGCGGAGTCGCGTCCGGTGCCGTGGGTGCCGGTGCTGGTGGCGCCGGAGACCGTCTGCTCCATGATGTCGCCCATGTTGGTCAGCGACAGGCCCTCGCGGGCGAGGGCCACATTGAGCCGCTTGAGCGGAGTGCCCGCCTCCACCGTGACGGTGCCGGCCGCACGGTCGATGTCGCGGATGCCGGTCAACAGGTGAGGCCGGATCAGCACGCCGTCGGTGGCCGCTATGGACGTGAAGGAGTGCCCGGTGCCGGCCGCCTTCACCGGCAGACCGTCCTCGGCGGCCCGGCGTACGGCGTCGGCCAGCTCCTCGACGGAGGCGGGTGCGACCTCCCGCGCGGGACGGGCGGAGACGGTGCCTCCCCAGTTACGCCAGGTGCCGTTCCTCGCGCTCGTCGTGCTGCCCAACGGAGCCTCCCCGACCCGGAGCCGGCCGCTTGAGCCGGCGGTACCCGAGGAAACCGACCGCCACCGCGACGGCCCCGGACACCGCCGGAACCCCGTACCCGGCGCGCGCCCCGGCCGCGTCGATCACCCAGCCGGCCACGGAGGAGCCGACCGCGACCCCGACCGCTAGCCCGGTGCTCACCCAGGTCATGCCCTCGGTGAGCTGCGCGCGTGGTACGTGCTCTTCGATGAGGGACATCGTCGTGATCATCGTGGGAGCGATGGACAGGCCCGCAACGAACAGCGCCACGGCCAGAAACGGAAGGTTCCCGACCAGTAGAAGTGGGATCATACTCACGGCCATGGCGCAAACGCCCAGCAGCCAACGGCGTTCCGCCACTCCCGCGAAGTGCAGCAGCCCGAACACGACGCCGGCCACGCACGAGCCCAACGCGTACACGGCCAGCACCACACTGGCGGCGGCCTTGTGCCCCTCCTCCTCGGCGAACGCCACCGTGACCACGTCCACGGCACCGAAGATCGCACCCGTCGCCACGAACGTCGCGACCAGGACCTGAAGGCCCGCGGAGCGCAGCGCCGAGCCGCCGCCCTTGTGCTCCCGCGGATGCGGCACGGGTTCGGTGGCGCGCTGGGCGGTCAGCCAGAAGACGCCGACCGCCAGGAAACAGGCGGCCAGCAGCGGACCGGCCTCCGGGAACCAGGCCGTGGACAGCCCGATGGAGATGATCGGCCCGAAGATGAAGCAGATCTCGTCCATCACGGACTCGAAGGAGTACGCGGTGTGCAGCTGCGGCGTGCCCCGGTACAGGGCGGCCCAGCGGGCCCGGACCATCGCCCCGACGCTCGGCACGCAGCCGATGCCCACGCACGCCACGAACAGCACCCAGTCCGGCCAGTCGTAGTGCGCGGCGAGCAGCAGCAGCGCCGCCGCGGCCAGCGACAGCAGCGTCGCCGGGCGCAGCACCCGCCGCTGCCCGTGCTGGTCGACCAGGCGCGAGATCTGCGGTCCCGCCAACGCCGCGGAGAGCGCGATGGTGGCGGACAGGGCGCCGGCCAGTCCGTAGCGCCCGGTGAGCTGGGAGATCATCGTCACCACGCCGATGCCCATCATGGACAACGGCATCCGGCCGAGGAGCCCCGCGGCCGAGAAGGCCCTGCTGCCGGGAGCGGCGAACAGGGCGCGATAGGGGCTGGGCACGGGGTCTCCGAAGGTCTCAGTAAGGTGCGACCGCAGTCGATACAGCTTACCGGCGAGGTCACCGCCCCGCGCCAGCCATTATCGCCGCGCGGCCGGTGACACCCCGCCGCGTCCCGGCTGTCGGACCCGGGTGGCAGGATCGAGGCATGCCAGACGTGCTCGACGCCAGCCCTTACGACGCTCTGCTCCTGCTCTCCTTCGGCGGCCCCGAAGGCCCCGACGACGTGGTCCCGTTCCTGGAGAACGTGACGCGCGGGCGCGGCATCCCCAAGGAACGCCTCAAGGAGGTGGGGCAGCACTACTTCCTGTTCGGCGGGGTCAGTCCCATCAACGACCAGAACCGCGCCCTGCTGGACGCGCTGCGCGCGGACTTCGCCGAGCACGGCCTGGGGCTGCCGGTCTACTGGGGCAACCGCAACTGGGCGCCGTACCTCACCGACACCCTGCGCGAGATGGTCCGGGACGGCCACCGCCGCATCCTCGTCCTGGCCACCAGCGCCTACGCCTCGTACTCCGGCTGCCGCCAGTACCGGGAGAACCTGGCCGACGCCCTCGCGGCCCTGGAGGCGGAAGGGCTGGAGCTGCCGAAGATCGACAAGCTGCGGCACTACTTCAACCACCCCGGCTTCCTGGAGCCCATGACCGACGGCGTCGTCCGGTCCCTCGCCGACCTCCCCGAGGAGATCCGGGACGGTGCGCACATCGCGTTCACCACCCACTCGATCCCCACCGCGGCCGCGGACACCTCCGGCCCCGTCGAGGACCACGGCGACGGCGGGGCGTACGTCGCACAGCACCTGGACGTGGCGCAGCTGATCGCGGACGCCGTCCGGGAGCGCACCGGCGTCGACCACCCCTGGCAGCTCGTCTACCAGTCCCGCTCGGGCGCCCCGCACATCCCGTGGCTGGAGCCCGACATCTGCGACCACCTCGAGGAACGGCACGCGGCCGGGGTCCCGGCCGTGGTGATGGCCCCCATCGGCTTCGTCTCCGACCACATGGAGGTCCTGTACGACCTCGACACGGAGGCCACGGCCAAGGCGGCGGAGCTGGGCCTGCCGGTGCGCCGCTCCGCGACCGTCGGCGCCGACCCGCGGTTCGCCGCCGCGGTCCGCGACCTGATCGTGGAGCGCGCCGCCACCGAGCGCGGACAGGACGTCGCGCCGTGCGCCCTGGGCGCGCTCGGCGCGAGCCACGACCTCTGCCCCGTGGGCTGCTGCCCGGCCCGCGCCCCGCGTCCCGCAGCCGCGGGCGCCGACAGCCCCTACGCGTGAGGAGCCCCGTGACCGACCCCCTGCACACGGAACTGCTGGAGCTGGCCCGGGAGGCTGCCCACCGCGCGGGCGAGCTGCTGCGGGACGGCCGCCCGGCCGACCTGGCCGTCGCCGCGACCAAGTCCAGCCCGATCGACGTCGTCACCGAGATGGACATCGCGGCCGAGAAGCTGATCACCACGCTGATCGCCGAGCGCCGCCCGCAGGACGGCTTCCTCGGCGAGGAGGGCGCCGCCACCGAGGGCAGCAGCGGCATCCGCTGGGTGATCGACCCGCTCGACGGCACCGTGAACTACCTGTACGGCCTGCCCTCCTGGGCGGTCTCCATCGCCGCCGAACAGGACGGCGAGACGGTCGCCGGCGCCGTCGTGGCGCCGCTGCGCGGTGAGGCGTACCACGCGGTCCGCGGCGGGGGCGCCTGGGCCACCGGGGCCTGGGAGGGCGAGCGCAGGCTGGCCTGCCGGAACTCGCCGCCCCTGGACCAGGCGCTGGTCTCGACCGGCTTCAACTACGTCGCCGACGTCCGCACCCACCAGGCCGCCGTGGCCCAGCGGATGATCCCCCTCCTGCGGGACATCCGGCGCGGCGGCTCGGCCGCCGTCGACCTGTGCGACGTGGCCGCCGGACGGCTGGACGGCTACTACGAGCGCGGACTGCACCCCTGGGACTTCGCCGCCGGTGAGCTGATCGCCCGGGAGGCGGGCGCCCTGACCGGCGGACGCCCCGGTGAGCGCCCGTCCCGGGACCTCACCGTCGCGGCCTCCCCGGGCGTCTTCGCGCCCCTCCAGCAGCTCCTGGAGGACTTCGGCGCCTGGCACGACTGAGGCGCCCCGCGGACGGACAGGAACGGGCCCCGGCGCTGCATTCGCCGGGGCCCGTTCCGCACGCGCTGATCAGACGCCGTACGCGCCGACCTCCACGCCGTGTTCGGCGGCGAGACGGCGCAGGTCGTCGAGTTCGCCCTGTTCCACGTCGACGAGGAACTCGTCGCCCTCGTCACGGGCCCGCGACAGGTCGGACTCGGTCGCCTTTATGCGCTGCAGAAGTCCTGCGGTGAATGCGTCCATGCTGCGCCCCCTCGTCCTGGGTCGGTGGGTCGGTGGCACGGGGGTGTGCCGTTCGGAAGGGACGATCACGTCTGACGCGGATGCCCAGCGCCGCGCTGCCGGGCGGCGACGGTGCCGGACACCCACACCCGCTCTGCGGAAGCGGACCAAGACGCACCGCATGGTGGTGCGGTACATGCAGAGCGTGATCGTGGGATGTAAAACCCGTCCTCCCCAAGCTGTCTTCCGCGGAAACCTAACCGCGCGAGAAAATCTCGTATTCCCGCCCCGTTCGCCCGCAGGTTCCCCGGTCGCGCACCCGTCCGCCACCGAGCGGCCGGCCGCCTTACCGCCGACTTATGACCGAAAAAGGCAGGATGGAGGCAACACATCCAGCAGCACCCCTGCCCGCGTGCGCCCTGACGGCGCCGCCCGGGCCGGGTCATGAGGAAGGACAGCGACGTGCGCGTACTCGTCGTCGAGGACGAGCAACTGCTCGCCGATGCGGTGGCCACCGGACTGCGCCGGGAGGCCATGGCCGTCGACGTCGTGTACGACGGTGCGGCCGCCCTGGAACGCATCGGCGTCAACGACTACGACGTGGTCGTCCTCGACCGCGACCTCCCGCTCGTGCACGGCGACGACGTGTGCCGCAAGATCGTCGAGCTCGGCATGCCCACCCGCGTGCTGATGCTCACGGCGTCCGGCGACGTCAGCGACCGCGTCGAGGGCCTGGAGATCGGCGCCGACGACTACCTGCCCAAGCCCTTCGCGTTCAGCGAGCTCATCGCGCGCGTGCGCGCCCTGGGCCGGCGCACCAGCATGCCGCTGCCGCCCGTCCTGGAGCGCGCCGGCATCAAGCTCGACCCCAACCGCCGCGAGGTCTTCCGCGACGGCAAGGAGGTGCAGCTCGCGCCCAAGGAGTTCGCCGTCCTGGAGGTGCTCATGCGCAGCGAGGGCGCGGTCGTCTCGGCGGAGCAGCTGCTGGAGAAGGCCTGGGACGAGAACACCGACCCGTTCACCAACGTGGTGCGGGTGACCGTGATGACCCTGCGCCGCAAGCTGGGCGAGCCGCCGGTCATCGTGACCGTGCCCGGCTCCGGATACCGGATCTGATGGCCGATGGCTGCCACACCCGCACCCCCCACCGCGCCGCCCAAACCCACATGGGACCCCAAGAAGCCGGAGCCGCCCTTCCCGTGGCTGCGCCCGACCATCCGCATACGTCTCACGCTGCTGTACGGCGGGATGTTCCTGATCGCCGGGATCCTGCTGCTGTCGATCATCTACCTGCTGGCCGCGCAGGCGCTCCATGACGGCGGCAGCGGCCAGTCCTTCCAGGTGACCGGCACCAACATCGACATCACCAGCGAGACCTGCCCCCAGCTGGACACGGCGACCACCAACAGCCAGCTCAACGACATGCTGAAGCAGTGCAACGCGGCCCAGCGGCAGCACGCCCTGGACGATCTGCTCAGCCGCTCCCTGGGCGCGCTGCTCGGCCTGGCGATCATCGCCTTCGCCTTCGGCTACGCCATGGCCGGCCGGGTGCTGTCGCCGCTGGGCCGGATCACCCGCACCGCCCGCGCGGTGGCGGGCTCGGACCTGTCGCGCCGGATCGAGCTGGACGGCCCGGACGACGAGCTGAAGGAGCTGGCCGACACCTTCGACGACATGCTGGAGCGGCTCCAGCGGGCGTTCACCGCCCAGCAGCGCTTCGTGGGCAACGCCTCGCACGAGCTGCGCACCCCGCTGGCGATCAACCGCACCCTCCTGGAGGTGCAGCTCTCCGACCCGAACGCGCCGGTGGAGCTGCAGCAGCTCGGCAAGACGCTGCTGGCCACCAACGAGCGCAGCGAACAGCTCGTGGAGGGGCTGCTGCTGCTCGCCCGCAGCGACAACCAGATAGTCGAGCGGGGACCCGTGGACCTGGCCGAGGTGGCCTCCCAGGCCATCGACCAGGTGCACGGCGAGGCGGAGGCCAAGGGCGTCGACATCCGCGGTCACCGGGCGCCCGCGGTGGTCCAGGGCAACGGCGTGCTGCTGGAGCGGATCGCCCTGAACCTGGTGCAGAACGCCGTGCGGTACAACGTGCCCGAGGGCGGCTGGGTCGAGGTCACCACCGAGGTGCAGCACGGCCAGGCGGTCCTGGTGGTCTCGAACACGGGCCCGGTCGTGCCGGCGTACGAGATCGACAACCTCTTCGAGCCGTTCCGGCGGCTGCGCACCGAGCGGACGGGCAGCGACAAGGGCGTGGGACTCGGCCTGTCCATCGTGCGGTCGGTGGCCCGGGCGCACGGCGGGCACATCTACGCCCGGCCGCGCGAAGGAGGAGGTCTCGTGATGCGCGTCACCCTTCCGATCTGAGATCATGCCCCGCACCCACGGCGCGTTCGCTTCAAGCGGAAATTTCGGGGCGCGTTTCCGGTATTCCCATGTGTGATCGATCACAGGGGCGATTTCCCGGAGGTCCACTCTCCGTGATCATGCCCCGCGCCGGAAAGCCGGGAAAGTCCCGGTTTTCAGGGGGCCTCATCACGGGAAGTACACGGGGAGGCTCCTTTGAAGTGCGACATCGGGACCGTGTACGGTCCCCTTCGCCATCCAAGCCGATCACTCGTGAGGAGTCCGGTTGGGTGTCGATTGAGTAACAGACCTTGATGTGAGGCAAAATCTCCGCCTCAGGTCGGGCACAAGTCCGGCCTCTCACGCGTTACGTGCGCTGGAGACACCGCATACACCCAGAGGGGGAGAGCGACATGGCTACCGACTACGACACTCCACGCAAGACCGACGACGACGTCGACTCGGACAGTCTCGAAGAACTCAAGGCCCGACGCAACGACAAGTCGGCCTCCGCAGTGGACGTCGACGAGTTCGAGGCCGCCGAAGGCCTGGAACTGCCCGGCGCGGACCTCTCCAACGAGGAGCTGGCCGTCCGGGTCCTGCCGAAGCAGCAGGACGAGTTCACGTGCATGAGCTGCTTCCTGGTCCACCACCGCAGCCAGCTGGCCCGCGAGAAGAACGGCCAGCCGATCTGCCGCGACTGCGACTGAGGACGGGTCGGCCGTGACTGGCTCGACCCCTCCGCGGAAGCGCCGCTTCTTCACCAGGGGAGCGGACCAAGGGCCCCGTCAGGGCCCGCAGCACGACACGCGTGATGACGAGCGGGGCTCAACCGGTACCGGGGCGGCCTCGCTCGGATCGGCAGCCGGCCGGGGTGACCTCCCGGCACCCGTGGAGGTCACCGCGCCCGTCGCGCGCAGGCGTGCCGCCGCGTTCCGTGAGAAGGCCCGGGAAGGCGCCCGCAGGGGCGGTGTCCGCGCCCGCGCGGGACTGGGGCACCTCGCGGACCGGATCATCGAGCTCGCCCCGCGTGTGCCCGTACGCGACCTCGCGACGCTGCGCCGGCAGTTCCCCGGGCTCGGTCCCGAAGAGATCGCGGACAAGCTGGTGGCGGGTGCCGCGAAGGCCACGGCGACCGTTGGGGCCGGAGTCGGTGCGGCGGCGATGATGCCCGTACCGCCCGCGATGCCGACGGAACTGGCCGCGGAGGTCACCGGCGTCGCCGCGATCGAGCTCAAGCTGATCGCCGAACTCCACGAGGTCTACGGCGTCCGCCCGGCGGGCAACCTCTCCCAGCGCACCACCGTGTACCTGACCTCCTGGTCGGAGGAGCGCGGGATCGAGGCGACCAGACCCTCCACCGTGAGCGCCGCGCTGAACAGCCGGATGAAGCGCGAACTGCGCCAGCGGATCATGAAGCGCATGGTCCGCAACCTGCCCAATCTGATGCCGTTCCTGGTGGGAGCCGCCGTGGGCGCCGCAATGAACCGCCGGGACACCAGAAAGCTGGCCGCCCGCGTCCGCGAGGACCTGCGCCGCGTCCAGGTGCCCTGGGACGCGCTGCCGGCCCTGCCCGCCCTGGAGCGCCCCGAGAACGTCCTGGACGCGGACGCGCTGAAGGAACTCGGCGGCGGCCACGCGACGGACGGCGACGGCGGTCACCGGGCCCTCTGAGGCCGACCGCCCCGGAGAGGCCGTAAGGGCCCGTATCCCCGGTTCTCGCCGTTCCCCTGCTGTCGCCTAGGCGGCGTCCGCGCCGGCCTTCGCCGCCCGCAGTGCCTGCGCCAGCCGCTCCGGCTCGCGGGTCGACAGGAACACGTACGGCGTCGGGTCCGCCGGGTCCGTGACGTCGATGCGCAACGCGCCCGGGACGTAGGCGCGCAGCAGCATGAAGCAGCGCGGGTCCGCCTTGTGCGTGCGCCAGGCGCGGGCCTCCTCGGCGTCCAGGACCTCCGCCTCGCCCAGCGCCGACACCGGGATCTTCGCCTCGCCCGCGATCAGGTGGCCGCCGACGACCCGGATGCGCACCGAACCGTACGAACTGGTCACCACCGCCGCGGCCGCGGTGCCGCCGGCCAGGCCGCCGAGCATCGGCAGCGTGCCGAACGGCAGCAGGATCAGCGCCATGGAGACCCCCACCAGGAAGGAGATCAGCCACCACGAGCGGGGCGCGGTGAGGCGTTCTTCGTACGGGGCGGCGGAAAGCTGCATGAATCCAAGCTTGGCACGGTGTCCGGACAGTACCGACGCGCGGGTAAGGTCTGCGGCTGTGAGTGGTACTTCCGCAGCCCTTCAGCCCCCGGCCGACGCCGTGCAACCGGTGCGCCACCCGGACGCCCCCGCCCCCGGCGAGCTCCTGGGCGCGCACTACGGCCAGTGTTTCGGCTGCGGCGGCGAACAGCCTCACGGACTGCACCTCCAGGCCCGCGCCGGCGAGGGAGTCTCGATCACCGCCGAGTTCACCGTGCAGGCCGCCCACCAGGGCGCCCCGGGACTCGCGCACGGCGGAGTGCTCGCCTCCGCCCTGGACGAGACGCTCGGCTCGCTCAACTGGCTGCTCCGCACGATCGCGGTGACCGGCAGGCTGGAGACCGACTTCGTCCGGCCCGTGCCGGTCGGCACCGTGCTGCACCTGGCGGCCGAGGTGACCGCCGTGGCGGGACGGAAGATCTACTGCACCGCCACCGGACGCATCGGCGGTCCCGACGGACCCGTCGCGGTCCGCGCCGACGCCCTGTTCATCGAGGTGAAGGTGGACCACTTCATCGACCACGGCCGCGACGAGGAGATCCGGGCCGCCATGAGCGACCCCGACCAGGTCCGCCGCGCCCGCGCCTTCGAGGTGAACCCGTGAGCGAGTCCCGTACCGGCGCACTCGAGGTGCTGATCAGGCGCGTCGACCCCGACGTACCGCTTCCGGCGTACGAGCACCCGGGCGACGCCGGGGCCGATCTGCGGACCACCGAAGCCTGTGAACTGGCCCCCGGGGAGCGTGCCGTGCTGCCCACCGGGGTGTCTGTGGCCCTCCCGGAGGGGTACGCGGCCTTCGTGCACCCGCGTTCCGGACTTGCCGCACGCTGCGGCGTCGCCCTGGTGAATGCCCCGGGGACGGTTGATGCCGGGTACCGTGGGGAGATCAAGGTGATCGTGGTGAATCTCGACCCGCGCGAGACCGTGCGGTTCGAGCGGTTCGACCGGATTGCCCAACTGGTCGTCCAGCAGGTCGAGAGGGTCCGTTTCGTGTCGGTCGCGGAGCTCCCCCCTTCTGTCAGGGCCGAGGGGGGCTTCGGGTCCACCGGCGGGCACGCCGCGGTGGAAGGTAAGAGCGGCACAAGCGTTCAGGCCGCCGTGGGCGGCACAGCGGGTGGTAATCGATACGCTTCGGTCGTATCCGACCGGGAAGGACAGTGACGTGTTCGGACGTCGCAAGAAGAAGGATGCCGCCGAGGGTGCGGCCGGCGAGGCCGAGCAGGTCGTCGACGGTGTCGACGCTGAGGCGGACGAGGAGGCCGAGCGGCTGAGGCTCGAGCCGGCGCCGCGGCCCGACGGCCCCTGGGACAGCACCGAGGTCCGGGAGCCCGGCGAGGGCCGGGTCGACCTGGGCGGCCTGTTCGTGCCCGGCGTCGACGGCATGGAGCTGCGGGTGGAGGTCGCGGGTGACGCGATCGTCGCGGCCACCGTCGTGCTGCGCGACAGCGCCATCCAGTTGCAGGCCTTCGCCGCGCCCAAGCGCGAGGGCATCTGGGGCGAGGTGCGCGAGGAGATCGCGGCCGGCATCACCCAGCAGGGCGGCATCATCGACGAGGTCGAGGGCCCGCTGGGCTGGGAGCTGCGCGCCCAGGTGCCGGTGCAGCTGCCGGACGGCACCGGTGGCTTCCAGGTCGTGCGGTTCGTCGGCGTGGACGGGCCCCGCTGGTTCCTGCGCGGCGTGATCTCGGGCCAGGGCGCGGTGCAGCCGCAGGCCGCCGGGCTGCTCGAGCAGATCTTCCGGGACACGGTGGTGGTGCGCGGGGACGGCCCGATGGCGCCGCGTGACCCGATCGTCCTGAAGCTGCCGAACGACGCGCAGATGGTGCCCGAGAACGTGCAGCAGGAGGAGGGCTCCCGTTTCGCGGGCGGCATGGGCCAGCTGCAGCGCGGACCGGAGATCACCGAGGTCCGCTAGCCGGACCCGATCGTTGCGAAGGGCCGTGTCCCCCGCGGGGGGCACGGCCCTTCGTCGTGCGCGGACCCTTGACGGCCCATTGGTCCGGACCTACGGTCTTCGCTCAACGCCTATTCATGAGGGCGCATAGTGTTCACGTACACAAACGGAGCCGCCATGCGTCGCACCCCCCTCCTCGCGATCGTCACCGCCCTCGTCCTCGGTGGTGTCCTCGCGCAGCCGGCCGCGCAGCGCGCCGACGCCGCCCCCACCGCCGCCACCGCTCCCACCACCTTCGTCCACCCCGGAGTCACCGTCTCCCGGGCCCAGTTGGACTTCGCCCGCAGCAAGGTCGACGCCGGCGCCCAGCCCTGGAAGGCCGCCTTCGACCGGATGACGGCGAGCAAGTACGCCGACCTGAACCGCACCCCCAAGCCCCGCGCCGTCGTCGAGTGCGGCTCGTACTCCAACCCCAACCACGGCTGCACCGACGAGCGCGAGGACGCGATCGCCGCCTACACCCACGCGCTCACCTGGTACATCACCCGCGACGAACGCCACGCGCGCAAGTCCATCGAGCTGATGGACGCCTGGTCCGCCGTGATCCGCGACCACACCAACAGCAACGCGCCGCTGCAGACCGGCTGGGCCGGCTCCTCCTGGGCCAAGGCCGCCGAGATCGTCAAACACACCTACGGCGGGAACTGGGCCGGCTCCGGCCGCTTCGCCACCGTGCTCCGCGACGTCTACCTGCCCGAGATCATCAACGGCTCGAACTCCAACGGCAACTGGGAGCTGACGATGATGGAGGCCGCCGTCGGCATCTCCGTCTTCCTGGAGGACCGCGCCTCCTACGACAAGGCCATGGCGAAGTTCCGCACCCGCACCGCCGCCTACGTCTACCTGGCCTCCGACGGAGAGCTGCCCAGGACGGTCCCCGGCCAGAACCTCGACACCCGCGAGAAGATCATCAAGTACTGGCAGAACCAGTCCACCTTCGTCACCGGCCTCACCCAGGAGACCTGCCGCGACTTCACCCACACCGGCTACGGCATCTCCTCGATCTCACACGTCGCCGAGACCAGCCGCATCCAGGGACAGGACCTGTACGGCACCGACGTCGGCGAGCGGCTGCGGCACGCGCTCGGCTTCCAGGCCAGGTACGAACAGGGCGCGGCCGTCCCGGGCTGGCTGTGCGGCGGATCCCTGCACCTCGGCCTCGGCCCGGTCACCGAGGTCGGCTACAACGCCCTGCACAACCGCCTCGGCCACGCCATGACCAACACGCAGGCACTCACCGAACGCACCCGCCCGTCCGGCACCAACAACCTCTTCGTCGCCTGGGAGACCCTCACCCACGGGGACAACCCGGCCTGACCGTTGATCGACCGGGCGCCGGACGGCGATACTGGCGCCCGGTCCACGGGGGAGGGCGGCCGCATGACGGGTCAGGTGACCACCGAGACGATGGTGCGCGTCGAGGACGTGCACCGGTCCTACGGCACCGGAGCCGCCGCCGTCCACGCGCTGCGCGGCGTCTCCTTCGAGGTCCCGCGCGGCGAACTCGTCGCCCTCAAGGGCCGCTCCGGATCCGGCAAGACCACCCTGCTGAACATCGTCGGCGGCCTCGACACCCCGGACCGGGGCCGGGTCGCCCTCGACGGCCGGGACCTCGCCGAACTGGACGAGAACGGGCTGCTCGCCCTGCGCCGCGACCACATCGGCTTCGTCTTCCAGTCCTTCGGACTCATCCCGATCCTCACCGCCGCCGAGAACGTCGGCGTCCCGCTCCGCCTGCGCCGGGCCGACCCGCGTGAGCGGGAGGAACGCGTCGACCTGCTGCTCTCCCTCGTGGGGCTCGCCGACCACGCGGCGCAGCGGCCCGGCGAACTCTCCGGCGGCCAGCAGCAGCGGGTCGCCGTCGCCCGCGCCCTCGCCAACAACCCCTCCCTCCTCATCGCCGACGAACCGACCGGCCAGCTCGACGCGGAGACCGGGCACGCCGTGATGGAACTGCTGCGCGCCGTCGTGCGCAGCGAGCGGGTCACCGCGCTGGTCGCCACGCACGACGCCACCCTCCTCGACCTCGCCGACCGGGTCCTGGAGCTGAGCGACGGCGTGATCGTCGAGCACTGAGCCGCCGACCGGCCGGCGCGTCAGAGTTGCGTCAAGGACGGTCCGCGCACCCCTCCGGCATCCGCATACCGCCCATTGCGGCCTTAAGGTCGTCTCTCGGCAGGGACGACCGGAAGACAATGGGGCCATGGCACGCGGCAAGCTTCGGATCCACCTGGGTGCGGCACCCGGCGTCGGCAAGACGTACGCGATGCTCTCCGAGGCGCACCGCCGCGTGGAGCGCGGCACCGACTGCGTGGTCGCCTTCGTGGAACCGCACGGCCGGCCGCGCACCGAGGCGCTGCTGCACGGCCTGGAGCGGATCCCCTGCGCCGAACTGGAGCACCGCGGGACCGTCTTCCCCGAGATGGACCTCGACGCCGTCCTCGCCCGCCGCCCGCAGGTCGCCCTGGTCGACGAGCTCGCCCACACCAACGTCCCCGGCTCGCGCAACCACAAGCGCTGGCAGGACGTGGAGGAACTCCTCGCGGCCGGCATCGACGTGCTCTCCACGGTCAACATCCAGCACCTGGAGTCCCTCGGCGACGTCGTGGAGTCGATCACCGGCGTACGGCAGCGGGAGACCGTGCCGGACGAGGTGGTGCGCCGCGCCGACCAGGTCGAACTCGTCGACATGACGCCCGAGGCGCTGCGCCGCCGCATGGCGCACGGCAACATCTACCAGCCGGACAAGGTCGACGCCGCCCTCTCGAACTACTTCCGCCCCGGCAACCTCACCGCGCTCAGGGAACTGGCGCTGCTCTGGGTGGCCGACCGGGTCGACGCCCACCTCCAGCGCTACCGCAGCGAGCACGACGTCTCCGCCATATGGGGCTCGCGCGAGCGGATCGTCGTCGGCCTGACCGGCGGCCCCGAGGGCCGCACCCTGATCCGGCGCGCCGCCCGGCTGGCGGAGAAGGGCGCCGGGGGAGAGGTGCTCGCCGTCTACATCTCCCGCAGCGACGGACTCACCGCGGCCTCGCCCAAGGAGCTGGCCGAACAGCGCACGCTGGTGGAGGACCTCGGCGGCAGCTTCCACCACGTCGTCGGCGACGACATCCCCGCCGCCCTCCTCGCCTTCGCGCGCGGCGCCAACGCCACCCAGATCGTCCTCGGCTCCTCGCGCCGCAGGACCTGGCAGTACGTCTTCGGCCCCGGCGTCGGCGCGACCGTCGCGCGGGACTCGGGACCCGACCTGGACGTGCACATCGTCACCCACGGCGAGGTCGCCAAGGGCCGCGGACTGCCCGTGGCCAGGGACGCGCGGCTCGGCCGGTCCCGGCGGGCGTGGGGCTGGGCGGTCGGGGTGGGCGGACCGGCCGCGGTGGCGGTGCTGCTCAACGCCGTGGACCTGGGACTCGCCAACGACATGCTGCTGTTCCTGGCGCTGACCGTGGCGGCGGCCCTGCTCGGCGGGCTCTGGCCGGCCCTGGCCTCGGCGGCGGTCGGCTCCCTGCTGCTGAACTACTTCTACACGCCGCCGCTGTACCGCTGGACCATCGCCGACCCGAAGAACATCGTCGCCATCCTGATCTTCGTGGCGGTCGGCGCGTCCGTGGCGTCCGTCGTCGACCTCGCCGCCCGGCGCACCCACCAGGCGGCCCGGCTGCGCGCCGAGTCGGAGATCCTGTCCTTCCTCGCGGGCAACGTGCTGCGCGGCGAGACCGGACTGGAGGACCTGCTGGAGCGGGTGCGCGAGACCTTCGGCATGGAGTCGGCCGCGCTCCTGGAACGCGCGGGCGACGTGGAGCCGTGGACCTGCGCGGGCCGGGTCGGCCGCGGACGGCCGGTGGAACGGCCCGAGGACGCCGACGTCGAGGTGCCCGTCGGCGACCACATGGCCCTGGCCCTCACCGGCCGGGTGCCGCCCGCCGAGGACCGCCGGGTCCTGGCCGCCTTCGCCGCGCAGGCCGCCGTCGTCCTGGACCGCCGCCGACTGCGCGAGCAGGCCGACCGCGCCCTCGCCCTCGCCGAGGGCAACCGCATCCGCACCGCCCTGCTGGCCGCCGTCAGCCACGACCTGCGCACCCCGCTGGCCGGCATCAAGGCGGCCGTCTCCTCCCTGCGCTCCGAGGACGTCGAGTGGTCGGCGGAGGACCGGTCCGAGCTGCTGGAGGGCATCGAGGACGGCGCCGACCGGCTGGACCACCTGGTGGGCAACCTGCTGGACATGTCCCGCCTGCACACCGGCACGGTCACGCCCCTGATCCGAGAGATAGACCTGGACGAGGTCGTCCCCATGGCGCTCGGCGGCGTGCCGGACGCCGACGTCGTCCTGGACGTCCCCGAGTCCCTGCCCATGGTCGCCGTGGACCCCGGGCTGCTGGAACGGGCGATGGCCAACGTGATCGAGAACGCCGTGAAGTACAGTCCTCCCGGCCGTCCCGTCCTGGTCGCGGCCAGCGCGCTCGCCGACCGGGTCGAGGTGCGGGTGGTCGACCGCGGACCCGGCGTCCCCGACGAGGCCAAGGACCGCATCTTCGAACCCTTCCAGCGTCACGGCGACGCCCCGCGCGGAGCCGGTGTGGGCCTCGGCCTCGCGGTCGCCCGGGGCTTCGCCGAGGCCATGGGCGGCACCCTGAACGCCGAGGACACCCCCGGCGGCGGCCTCACCATGGCGCTCACCCTGCGCGCCGCGGGCACGCGCCCGCAGCCCGTACCCGCCGCAGAACCGGAAAGGCAGCCCTCATGACCCGTGTGCTGGTGGTCGACGACGATCCGGCCATCGTGCGCGCCCTGGTGATCAACCTCAAGGCACGGTCCTACGAGGTCGACTCCGCCCACGACGGCGCCGAGGCCCTGCGCACGGCCGCCGCCCGCCACCCCGACGTCGTCGTCCTCGACCTCGGCCTGCCCGACATGGACGGCGTCGAGGTGATCAGGGAGCTGCGCGGCTGGACCCGGGTGCCGATCCTGGTGCTCTCCGCGCGGCACGCCTCCGACGAGAAGGTCCTGGCGCTGGACGCGGGAGCCGACGACTACGTGACCAAGCCCTTCGGCATGGACGAGCTGCTGGCCCGGCTGCGGGCCGCCGTACGCCGCGCGGAGCCCGCCGGTGACGGGGGCGACGTGGTGGTGGAGACCGAGGGGTTCACCGTCGACCTGGCCGCGAAGAAGGTCAACCGCGGCGGCAAGGACGTACGGCTGACACCCACCGAGTGGCACCTGCTGGAGGTGCTGGTGCGCAACGGCGGCCGGCTGGTCGCGCAGAAGCAGCTGCTGCGGGAGGTGTGGGGGCCCTCGTACGGGACGGAGACCAACTACCTGCGCGTGTACATGGCGCAGCTGCGGCGGAAGCTGGAGGCCGATCCGTCCCATCCGCGGCACTTCATCACCGAGCCGGGCATGGGCTACCGCTTCGAGAAGTGACGGCCGGGCCGGGCCGCGCGGGTGGCCGGCGGCGGCCGGTTCGGACCGGGCGGCCGGGGGGTACGTAACCGTCGGTGCACCCCGGTACGCTTCAGATATGAGTGCTGTTCCTCGTTCCGAGAAGCCGGCAGGCCGGTTCCGGCGCATGCTCGACCGGCTCTCCTCGTCTCAGGAGGACCTGGAGTCCGAGGAGCTGCGTGAGGACGCCGAGACCGCCGGCTGTACGCGGATAGGCGACTGCCGTGACCGGCAGGTCGTCACGGTTACTGGTACCTTGCGCACGGTCACGCTGCGGCCGCGCGCCGGGGTGCCGGCCCTGGAGGCCGAGCTGTTCGACGGCTCCGCCGCGCTGGACGTGGTCTGGCTCGGCCGGCGCTCCATCGTGGGGATCGAGCCGGGACGCAAGCTGATCGCATCGGGCCGGATCTCGATGAGCCGGGGCCGCCGGGTGCTGTTCAATCCGAAATACGAACTGAGACCCCTCGGACGGGAGTAGCCGGTGACGTCGCTCGACAAGCCGACAACCGACAACACATCCGCGGACGACACCCGGGCGGTGACGGAGGCCGCCCTGTTCGAAGCGTTCGGCGGCGTGCGCGGCATGGTCGAGACGGTGCTGCCGGGGCTGCTCTTCGTCAGCATCTACACGGTCAACAAGGACCTGCACATGTCGGCGATCGCGGCGCTCGCCGTGGCGCTGGTGATGGTCGTGGTCCGCCTGGTGATGAAGGACACCGTCAAGCACGCCTTCAGCGGCGTCTTCGGTGTCGCCTTCGGTGTGGTCTTCGCGATGATGACCGGGAACGCCAAGGACTTCTACCTGCCGGGCATGCTCTACACGCTGGGCCTGGCGCTGGCGTACATCGTCACGGCGATGGCCGGTGTGCCGCTGATCGGTCTGATGCTGGGCCCGGTGTTCAAGGAGAACCTCTCCTGGCGCACCCGCAACCCCGGCCGCAAGAAGGCCTACACCAAGGCCAGTTGGGCGTGGGGCCTGATCCTGCTCGGCAAGAGCGCGATCCTCTTCCCGCTGTACTGGTGGGCGGACACCACGCAGCTGGGCTGGGTGCTGGTGGCGCTGAAGATCCCGCCGTTCCTGCTCGCCGTGTATCTGACCTGGGTGTTCCTGGCGAAGGCGCCGCCGCCGATCGACGTGTTCGCCGAGATGGAGGCGGAGGAGCGCGCGGAGGAGGAGCGCCGGGCCGCGGCTTCCGCGGGCGAGTAGACGCTTTTTTGCTCCCGCTCCCTCCCGTGCCACCAGCGGCCTCGGCCTCGGCCTGAACGTCCCCGTCCGCGAACACCGGACGGGTCGAGAAAGGGGCGCCCGGAGTTCTTCGGGCGCCCCTTTCCTCATGACCACTAGCGGGCCGGGTCGTCCTTGCGGACCGACAGCAGGTCCTCCAGCTGTTCCTCGCGGGCCTGGGCGGCCACGAAGAGCAGCTCGTCGCCGGCCTCCAGCGAGTCCTCGCGGGTCGGCGCCAGGACGCGCGTGCCGCGGATGATGGTGACCAGCGAGGTGTCCTGCGGCCACTGCACGTCCCCGACCTGGGTACCGGCCAGCGCCGACTCCTCCGGCAGGGTCAGCTCGACCAGGTTGGCGTCGCCGTGGCTGAAGCGCAGCAGCCGGACCAGGTCGCCGACGCTGACCGCCTCCTCCACCAGGGCCGACATCAGCCGCGGTGTGGAGACGGCGACGTCCACACCCCAGGACTCGTTGAACAGCCACTCGTTCTTCGGGTTGTTCACCCGGGCGACGACGCGCGGGACGCCGTACTCGGTCTTGGCGAGCAGCGAGACGACCAGGTTCACCTTGTCGTCGCCGGTCGCTGCGATGACGACGTTGCAGCGCTGGAGCGCCGCCTCGTCCAGGGACGTGATCTCGCAGGCGTCGGCCAGCAGCCACTCGGCCTGCGGCACGCGCTCGACCGAGATGGCGGTCGGCGCCTTGTCGATGAGCAGGATCTCGTGGCCGTTCTCCAGCAGCTCGCCCGCGATCGAGCGGCCGACCGCGCCGGCTCCGGCAATGGCGACCCTCATGAGTGACCGCCCTCCTCTTCGGGCCCCTTGGCGAACGCCGCCTCGACCCGGTTGATCTCGTCGGTCCGCATCATCACATGCACCAGGTCGCCTTCCTGCAGCACCGTCTGCGAGCTGGGCAGCATCGCCTCACCGAGCCGGGTCAGGAAGGCTACGCGCACGCCGGTCTCGTCCTGCAGCCTGCTGATCCGGTGTCCCACCCAGGCCGTCGAGGTGTGCACCTCGGCGAGCTGGACCCCGCCGGTGGGGTCGCGCCACAGCGGCTCGGCGCCCGAGGGGAGCAGCCGGCGCAGCATCTGGTCGGCCGTCCAGCGGACCGTCGCCACGGTCGGGATGCCGAGGCGCTGGTAGACCTCCGCGCGGCGCGGGTCGTAGATCCGGGCGGCGACGTTCTCGATGCCGAACATCTCCCTCGCCACCCGCGCGGCGATGATGTTGGAGTTGTCGCCGCTGGAGACGGCGGCGAAGGCGCCCGCCTCCTCGATGCCCGCCTCGCGCAGGGTGTCCTGGTCGAATCCGACGCCGGTGACCCGGCGACCGCCGAACGAGGAGCCCAGCCGGCGGAAGGCGGTGGGGTCCTGGTCGATCACGGCGACCGTGTGCCCCTGTTCCTCCAGGGTCTGGGCCAGGGCGGAACCCACCCTGCCGCAGCCCATGATGACAATATGCATCGCGTCACACCGCGCTTCCTGCAGGCCTTTCGACCTTCATGACTTCCGTGCTCATGTCTCTCTCTCGGCTCGCCAGGCAACACAACGCGGCCCGAGCGCGGGCCGCAGGGCAACATCATGCCGGGGGAACGCGGTCCTGACGCCCTCCGGGGCCCGGCCGCCGTGTTCGCGTGCCGGACTCCAACGTATCCGCACCACCGGGGCACCTCGCAGGCCCGGGCCGGGAGGAGAGGAACAGCCATGACTGCCGAGATCGACGTCCTCGTCGTGGGCGGCGCGGGCGTGGACACGATCGTGCACGTGCCCGAACTGCCCGTGCCGCTCGCCGACAGCCACATGATCCACCCGGGCATCGTCACCCGTGCGGGCCAGAGCGGCGACTTCGTCGCCCTCGGCACCAGCGCCCTCGGCCTGCGCACCCACCACATCGACCTGATCGGCGACGACCACGAGGGCGACCTCGTCCGCGCCCTGCACCGCGACCACGGCATCGCGCTCACCGCCGTACCCCAGCCGTGCGGAACCAAGCGTGCCGTCAACCTCGTCGGCCCCGACGGCCGACGGCTCTCCCTGTACGACGCGACCCGCTGGGCCGAGACGGACCGGCTGCCCGAGCGGACGCTGCACGACCTCGCCGCCGCCAGCCGGCACGCCCACGTCGTCATCACCCAGCCCTGCGCCCACGCCCTGCCCGTGCTGCGCGCGGCCGGCGTCACCGTCTCCACCGACCTGCACGACTGGGACGGCACCAACCCCTACCACGAGCCGTTCGCCCTCGCCGCCGACCTGGTCTTCCTCGCCGCCGCCGCCCTGCCCGACCCGGAGGCCACCCTGCGCCGGATCGCCGCGCGGGGCCGCGCCCGCGTCGTCGTGGCCACCGCGGGCGTCGACGGAGCGTTCCTGCTGCACGACGACGAACTGACCCACGTCCCCCCGGCCGAGCCCCCGGCCCCCGTCGTCGACTCCAACGGCGCCGGCGACGCCTTCGCGGCCGCGTTCCTGTGGGGATGGCTCGGCGGCCGACCGCCACGGCACTGCGCCCGGCTCGGTGCGGTCGCCGGCGCGTACGCCTGCACGGTGCCCTCGACACGCGTGGCCGCCATCGGCCCGCAGGCCCTGCTCGCCGGAGTCACCGGGCCCGTGCCCGGGACGGTCAGCGGCGGGTGATGCTGCGCACACTCGCCACGGTGAGGATTCCGAGGCCGAGAAGGGCCGCCGTGGCGCCGATGAGTTCTGCGGTCGCGTGCATGGAACCTCCACGGAGCGGCTGTGGCCGGGAACGGCACCGGAAACGGACGAGGCCCAGTCATATAGCCATGGAAGTGCCCCCACCTGCGGAATCCGCAGCCCGGCCGACCGGTGATTTCACCCGGTGAGCAGAGGCGTATGGAAGCCGTATGGATGTGGGGTGGTCGTTGGGCGGCCACTTGGCTGAAGGCTTACGATCCACAGTTGTGTCCAAACTGACCGACGTGCCCAAACGGATCCTCATCGGGCGCGCACTCCGCAGTGACCGGCTGGGGGAGACCCTCCTGCCGAAGCGCGTCGCGCTGCCCGTGTTCGCCTCCGACCCGCTGTCCTCCGTGGCGTACGCGCCCGGCGAGGTGCTGCTGGTCCTGTCCATCGCGGGCCTGTCGGCGTACCACTTCAGCCCCTGGATCGCCGTCGCGGTCGTCGTGCTGATGTTCACCGTGGTCGCCTCCTACCGGCAGAACGTGCGCGCCTACCCCAGCGGCGGCGGCGACTACGAGGTGGCCAACACCAACCTCGGCCCCCGCGCCGGCCTGACCGTCGCGAGCGCCCTGCTCGTCGACTACGTCCTCACCGTCGCCGTGTCGATCTCCTCCGGCATCGAGAACCTGGGCTCCGCCGTCCCGTTCGTCGTCGAGAACAAGGTGGCCTGCGCGATCGGCGTGATCGTGCTGCTCACCCTGATGAACCTGCGGGGGGTCAAGGAGTCGGGCACGCTCTTCGCGATCCCCACCTACGTCTTCGTCGTGGGCGTCTTCACCATGATCGCGTGGGGGGCGTTCCGCGGGTTCGTGCTCGGTGACGAGATGCGGGCGCCCACCGCGGACTTCGAGATCAAGCCCGAGCACCCGGGACTGGCCGGCTTCGCCCTGGTCTTCCTGCTCCTGCGGGCCTTCTCGTCCGGCTGTGCCGCGCTCACCGGCGTCGAGGCGATCTCCAACGGCGTACCGGCCTTCCGCAAGCCCAAGTCGAAGAACGCGGCGACCACGCTCGCCCTGATGGGCCTGCTCGCCGTCACCATGTTCTGCGGCATCATCGCCCTGGCCGCCGCCACCGACGTCCGCATGGCCGAGAACCCGGCCAAGGACCTGATCCACGACGGTGCCCCCCTCGGCGCCGACTACGTCCAGGACCCGGTGATCTCCCAGGTCGCCGAGGCCGTTTTCGGCCACGGCAGCATCCTGTTCATGATCCTCGCCGCCGCCACCGCGCTGGTGCTGTTCCTCGCCGCGAACACCGCCTACAACGGCTTCCCGCTGCTCGGCTCGATCCTCGCCCAGGACCGCTACCTCCCCCGCCAGCTGCACACCCGCGGCGACCGCCTCGCCTTCTCCAACGGCATCGTGCTGCTCGCGGGCGCCGCCGGACTGCTGGTGTGGATCTACGGCGCCGACTCCACCAGGCTGATCCAGCTGTACATCGTCGGCGTGTTCGTGTCCTTCACGCTCAGCCAGATCGGCATGGTGCGGCACTGGAACCGGCTGCTGGCCACCGAGAAGGACCAGGCCAAGCGCCATCGCATGATCCGCTCGCGGGCCATCAACACCTTCGGTGCGTTCTTCACCGGCCTGGTGCTGGTCGTCGTCCTGGTCACCAAGTTCACCCACGGCGCCTGGGTCGCGCTGCTCGGCATGTGCATCTTCTACGCGACGATGACCGCGATCCGTAAGCACTACGACCGCGTCGCCGAGGAGATCGCGGCACCGGAGGAACCCAGCGACGACAGCGTCCGGCCGTCCCGGGTCCACTCCGTCGTCCTCATCTCCAAGATCCACCGGCCCGCGCTGCGCGCGCTCGGCTACGCCAAGCTGATGCGCTCCGACACCCTGGAGGCGCTCAGCGTCAACGTGGACCCGGCGGACACCAAGGCGCTGCGCGCGGAATGGGAGCGGCGCGGCATCGACGTACCGCTGAAGGTGCTCGACTCGCCGTACCGCGAGGTCACGCGGCCGGTCATCGAGTACGTCAAGAGCCTGCGCAACGAGTCGCCGCGCGACGTGGTGTCCGTGATCATCCCCGAGTACGTCGTCGGCCACTGGTACGAACACCTGCTGCACAACCAGAGCGCCCTGCGCCTGAAGGGCCGGCTGCTCTTCACACCGGGCGTGATGGTGACGTCGGTGCCCTACCAGCTCCAGTCGTCCGAGGCGGCCAAGAAGCGGGCCCGCAAGCGGCAGGACTGGGTGGCACCCGGTTCGGTGCGCCGCGGCCCGGCGGAGCGGGCGAAGGAGACCTCCACACCGACGTAAACTGGTGGGCTGTTGTCGCGGGCCATCGCCCGCTCACCCGTTCACGAGGTTGCGGAGTCACCCCACCATGCAGGCAGAACCGAGGAAATCGCTGGTGGGGGAGGAGTACGAGGTCGAGGTCGGCCCCGTCGCCCACGGCGGTCACTGCATCGCCCGTACGTCCGAGGGCCAGGTGCTGTTCGTCCGGCACGCGCTGCCCGGCGAGCGGGTCGTCGCCCGGGTGACCGAGGGCGAGGAGGGCGCCCGCTTCCTGCGCGCCGACGCGGTGACGGTGCTGGACGCCTCCAAGGACCGCATCGACGCCCCCTGCCCCTTCGCCGGACCCGGCCGCTGCGGCGGCTGCGACTGGCAGCACGCCAAGCCGGGCGCGCAGCGGCGCCTCAAGGGCGAGGTCGTCGCCGAGCAGCTGCGGCGCCTGGCCGGCCTCTCGCCCGAGGACGTCGGCTGGGACGGCACGGTCATGCCCGCCGAGGGCGACAAGGTCCCCGCGGGCCAGGTCCCGGCGTGGCGCACGCGCGTGCAGTACGCCGTCACCGCCGACGGCCGCGCGGGACTGCGCCGGCACCGCTCGCACGAGGTCGAGCCGATCGACCACTGCATGATCGCCGCCGAGGGCGTCAGCGAACTGGGCATCGAGAAGCGGGACTGGACGGGCATGGACTCCGTCGAGGCGATCGCCGCGACCGGCTCCCAGGACCGCCAGGTCATCCTCACCCCCAAGCCGGGCTCCCGCCTGCCCCTGGTCGAACTCGACCGCCCGGTCTCCGTCATGCGCATCGACGAGCGCTCCGGCCAGGTGCACCGCGTCCACGGCCGCCCCTTCGTCCGCGAACGCGCCGACGGCCGCACCCACCGCGTCGGCAGCGGCGGCTTCTGGCAGGTCCACCCGAAGGCCGCCGACACCCTGGTCACCGCGGTCATGCAGGGCCTGCTGCCGCGCAAGGGCGACATGGCCCTCGACCTGTACTGCGGCGTCGGCCTGTTCGCCGGCGCCCTGGCCGACCGCGTCGGCGAGGCGGGAGCCGTCCTCGGCATCGAGTCCGGCAAGCGGGCCGTCGAGGACGCCCGCCACAACCTCGCCGACTTCCCCCGCGTCCGCATCGAACAGGGCAAGGTCGAGTCGGTCCTGCCGCGCACGGGCATCGACGAGGTCGACCTCATCGTCCTCGACCCCCCGCGGGCGGGCGCCGGCCGGAAGACCGTGGAGCACCTGTCGTCCCTCGGCGCCCGCAGGATCGCCTACGTCGCCTGCGACCCGGCCGCACTGGCACGGGACCTGGGGTACTTCCGGGACGGCGGGTACCGGGTGCGGACGCTGCGGGTGTTCGATCTGTTTCCGATGACGCATCACGTGGAGTGCGTGGCGATTCTGGAGCCAGTCAAGAAGGGCGCCTGACCTGCGGTTTCGTAGTCGACCTCACGGGTTTGACGTGTTCTCGTCCCCGCAACAGGTCGATCCGCCCACATGGCCCCGACCTGCGTGTTTCCTCCTCGATTGACGCTCGGATCCCGGCGGATCATGGGGCCGTCCGGGGGAGTGACCGGTGCGAGGCAGGGTCGGCTGTGGCGAGGAGTGCACCTACGGATGCCTGCGTATCGGCACGGACAGCGACATTTCACTGCTGTGGCCTTGGGCCGGATGGCCGGACGTTCTCTTTGACAAGTCTGCCTGTACGGATCCTGTACAAGTAGACTTATGCATTCTGCGAGGTAGCGGACCTGTCCCGATGTGGGGTTTCTCTGATGAACAAGAACCTGCCGCTCAAGCCTGAAGATGTGGTCGACCGGGACCGGGAGTGGGACCTGCTGGCCGAGTTCGTCACAGATCCGGATCCGGCGATGCGCCTGGGCATCGTGTCGGGGCGCAGGCGGCACGGGAAGTCGTATCTCCTGCAGGCGTTGTGCGAGCGGGTGGGCGGCCTCTATGTCACCGCGGTGCGGGAGGAGGGCCGACTGCCAGCGATCCGGCGGTTCGGCGACGCGGTCGCGGCCCACGCCGGTCTGCAGCCCGGCACGCTGCGGCTGTCCGACTGGCGCGAGGTCCTGACCAACGCCCTTGATGTAACCGTTCGCTCGGGTGCGCCGTTGCTGGTGATCGACGAACTGCCGTATCTGCTCCAGCACTCGCCGGAGATCCCCGGGCTGCTCCAGCAGCTCTACGACGAGCGCCAGCGCGGAAGCGGCACCGGCGTCCGCCCCGGCCCGCGGCTGATCCTCTGCGGCTCCGCCATGAGCGTCATGCACGAACTGCTCTCGGGCACCAAGCCGTTGCGGGGCCGTGCCGTGATCGACCTCCGGCTGAGTGCCTTCGACTACCGGGCCGCACGCGACTTCTGGCGGATCGACGATCCGCTGACCGCCCTGCAGGTCCACGCCGTCCTGGGCGGAGCCCCCGGCTACCGGCCGGTGGCCGCCCGCCCCCACCCGAACGACGGCTTCGCCGCCTGGGTGACCCGCACGCTCCTGGACCCCGGCCGGGCCGTCTACTCGCGCGCAGAGACCGAGTACCTGCTGCGGGAGGACCCACGCATCACCCAGCACACCCTGTACTACGACATCCTCACCGCGATCGCCCAGGGTGTCTCGACCCCGACGAAGATCGGGGCAGCCCTGGAGCGCCAACGCAACGCCGTCACGCACCCGTTGGGCGTTCTGGAGTCCACCGGTTACATCCAGCGCGAGCAAGACATTCTGCGCCCGCGCCACCCGGTCATCACGCTCGCCGACCCCGTCATCCGCTTCAACCAACTGATCACGCTGCCGCAGGCCGCCACCGTCGAGCAGGGCTTCGCGGAACAGGCGTGGCAGGCTGCTACGACGACCTTCAACTCCAAGATCCTGGGACCGCACTTCGAGGAACTCGCCCGTACCTTCACCCGCCGCTACGCCCATACCCTCCTTCCCGGCGGCCTGCCGGGCCCCGTCGGCACCACCGAGGTCGCCGATCCGGCGGCCCGCAGGAAGCACGAGGTCGACGTGCTCGCTCTCGCCCTGGGTGAGCGTCCGCAGGCGCCGCGCGCCCGGATCGCCCTGATCGGTGAGGCCAAGGCCACCGCCGCCCGCCGCGGCACCGGCGACCTGCAACGCCTCGAGCACATCCGCGGCTTGCTCACCGGCCAGGGCTACGACACCACAGGCGCCACGCTGGCCCTGTTCTCCCTGCACGGTTTCTACCCGGACCTGGTCGAATTGGCGGCCAGACGTGATGATCTCCTCCTGGTCGACCTGCCGGTTCTCTACGGGGGCGGTTGATCGCAGCAGGGATTCTGCCCGTCAAGTCGATGAACGGTGTAGAGGAAGAGATCAGACCCTGACACTGCCTCCGACTGAACTCGTGACGGGAGCACGGGAACGCGCATGAGGGGGACCATGAGCCGGGTTGTCGTGGTGCATGGGGTGGAGCGTCAACTTGATACCGCTGACACCATGTTGGCGGAAATCGCGCCGGCGTGGCGCGGCGGAGTCGGACTCGCCTTACGCCGAGATCCCACGCTCGGGCGGCTGTCGGACGACGACATTGCTTGCGCCGGGTATGGGGACCTCTACAGGCAGACCGGCACGCGCGGCGAGCCCTACGACCGGGCGGAGGATGTGGAGCCCGGGTTCGAGGCCGAGTTGCTGGAGACCTGGTGGCGGGAGGCCGCTCGGCTGGATCCCGGTATCCCCGGCCCGGACACTGGGGGCCGGACGGTACGGGCGCTGGCCCCGCTGCCCGTGGTGCCCTCGGCCATCTTGCCCGTCGCCCCCTTTCTGTGGACCGGGTTCGCCGCGCCTGCACGCCTCACCCGCACTCGATTCTTCGGTGCTGTCTCCGACCGGCTACTCATCTCGAACCTCAAGCAGGTACGTCGCTACTTCACAGAGCCCGAGCTGCGTGACGCCGTACGGGCTCGGGCTGCGGAGCTGATCACGTCGGACACCCGGGTGGTTGTGGGGCACTCGCTGGGCTCGGTGGTTGCCTACGAGGTGTTGTGCGCTCTCCGGCCGGAGCGGCCGCCGCTGACGCTGGTCACCCTCGGTTCCCCTCTGACCTGCGCTTTCTCATCGCCGTCCGGTGCCGACATGCTCCCGATGACGCATCACGTGGAGTGCGTGGCGATTCTGGAGCCTCCTGCAAAGGGGCTGTGACCTGCGGTCTTCTGGCGCCGAGGACCTCGGCGCCACGGGCGTACGCATCGGTGCTGTACCAGCCGATCCACCGGACGGCGGCACGTTCTCCTCGACGGCCGACGCGGCGGCGGCCTGGACCGGGTCTGCGGTCGCGGTCGTGAACCTCCACGCCACCACGTGGCAGGCCGAAGTCAGCCGGTCGCCGCGCCCCCGGCTTTGGCGATGAGCATGTCCAGAAGCGAGAGCAGCGCACCGCGCGCGTCGTCACGGAGGCGGGCATCGAGCAAGTGGATGGGGGTGTTCGGGTCACGCAGATGCAGCGCCGCCCTGATCTCCTCGACGGTGTAGGGCTGTTCGCCGTGGAAACAGTTCGCGGCGACCATGAACGGAACCCCTCGGTTCTCGAAGAAGTCGACGGCCGGGAAACTGCGGTCGAGGCGTCGTGTGTCGACAAGGACAATCGCCCCGAGGGCCCCGTTCAGCAGGTCGTCCCACATGAACCAGAAGCGCTCCTGGCCAGGTGTGCCGAACAGGTAGAGCACGACCTGTGCGTCGGTGAGGGTGATGCGGCCGAAGTCCATCGCGACGGTGGTGACCGCCTTGGACTCGATGCCGTCGAGGTCGTCGACGCCGACGCCCGCGCTCGTCAGCCGCTCCTCGGTGCGCAACGGCTCGATCTCGGAGACCGTCTCGATCAGGGTCGTCTTGCCGACGCCGAATCCCCCAGCGATGAGGATTTTGACGGGGGCCGCTTCACGGGCAGGGGCGTCATATCCAGGCAAGGTTGTCCCTGATTCTCATGAGCAGGTGGACATTGGTGGTCTCGGCCCCTTCCAGGGGTGGCCGGTGCTCGATCAGCCCCCGCTCCGCGAGTTCGCCGAGAAGAAGCGTCATGGGAGTGAGGCGCATGCGCATGCGCGCCGCGATCTCGGCGACCGCCAGGCCGCCCGGAGGCGAGCACATCGCGAGGATGGCCTGCCACTCGCTGGGCAGGCCGCTGTGGCCGTCCGCGACGGCCACCGCCGTGATCGTGGTGTCCATGGTGAGGGCGGTGTGTGCAGCCGCCGTACGTCCATCGGTCAGCGCGTACAGCCGCGTCCGGCGGTGGCCTCCCTCTCCCGGCCTGGACTCGTCCGCCATTACGACGGCTGCGCCTGGCCGCGATCAGGCGTGCTCAGCCACTCACCGAGCGCCTGGGCGGTGCGCACGGCTTCCCCGCCCAGCTCCCCCAGCCGCGCCTTGCGGGAGGTCACCACGATGAGCGTGCTGCCCTCCCCGCACCCGACGATGCAGAGATAGCAGTCGTCCATCTCGACCAGCTGGCGGATCACCCGGCCGCCGTCGACCTCCCTGGATATCGCCTTCATCGTGGAAGCGATGCCGGAGGACGCGGCGGCTATGCGCTCCGCCTGGTCCCGTTCCAGCTCGTACGAGCTGAGCTTGATCCCGTCGTTGGACAGGAGCACGGCTCCCTGGATGCCGGCGATCCTGCTCAGGTTGTTGTCCAGGACGCTGTAGATCATGTCGTTCGTTGTCGTCATGGCTGATCCTGTCGGAGTTCTTCTTCCACTGTCTGAGTCCCGTGTTCGTAGTCCGCCCAGGCGTCGGCCACTTCTTCGGGTGTCGCCGCGTCCTGATGGACGCCGGTCTCCGGTGCGTGCGGCGCGCGGAGCTGCTCGGCGATGTGAGCCTGTGGGATCCGTTCGGGGAGGGCCGGCTTCGCGTCACCGTTCCGTGTCGGGGAAGGAACCGACGGCTTGCTCTCCACCGGCCGCTCGGGCAAGCGCTCCGGCGTCCTGCGGGCGGCCGACCTGGTCTTCGCGTGCAGGACCAGTTCGGGCTTGCGCTCGTCGAACGGGCCCGGTGCCGGGGCGGGCATCGCCGCGCGCGGCGCTTCCTTTCCCGCCCGGACCGGTTCGGTCGGCACAAGGAGTTCCTCGGGGAGGATCACCACGGCCGACGTCCCCCCGTACACCGAGCGGCGCAGCGTCACTGTGGCCCCGAGCTGTTCGGCGATGTGGCCGACCACGAACAGTCCGAGCCGGTGCGCGTTCTCCGCCAGGACGGCATACGGCGGGGCCGAGTGCAGACGTCCGTTCATCTCCTCGTAGGTGGCGGCGGTCACCCGAGGCCCGCGGTCCTCGATGTCGACCAGCAGCCCGTCCGTCACCAGTTCGGCACGGATGACCACCTTCGACTGCGGCGGGGAGAACCGGGTGGCGTTGTCCAGGAGTTCTGCCAGGAGGTGGCTGATCTCGCTGATCACCCGCGGTGCCACGCTGATCTCGTCCAAGGCCTGGCGCTCGATCCGCCGGAAGTCCTCGACTTCCGCGGCGGCCTCGCGCAGCAGGTCGGCGACGCGCATGGGCTCGGTGTGCGGATCGGGAATCTCCCCACCTGCCAGGATGAGCAGGTTCTCGATCTGCCGCCGCATACCCACCGTCAACTGGTCGGATCGCATCAACCGGGCGAGAAGCTCCTCGTTGTGCCCGAAGGCGTCCTGCAGTTCGTCGGTGAGGGCCAACTGGCGGCTGACCAGGTTTCCGGTGCGCGAGGCGATGCCCGCGGCGAACATACCGAAACCCTGACGCTCGGCCGCGAGTCGCGCATGCCCGTCGACGGATACGGAGACGACCCGGGCGAACGCGTCGCTGATACGTCCGACCTCGTCCCGGTCTCCGCTCACCGCGGGCAGCGCGTCCTCGTCGACGGGCTGCCCGCGCTGGAGCCGGGCAACGACATCCGGCAGCGTGTCCTCGGCAATGGCCACCGTACGTTCGTGCAGACCGCGCAGGCGGCGGAGCACGGAGCGCGTGGTGAGCACGATGACGGCCGCGACGGCGATGACGGCTGCGCCGTTTCCGACGATCAGCCAGATGACCTCGTTCTCCAACTGCGTGGCCTTGGCGTCGGCGTGCACGAGCAGTGCTCGCCCCTGTTCCGCGTTGAGCGCGGCAAGGCGCGGCGCGAACTCGTCATACGCGTCCTGCCAGGCGTCCGCTTCCTCGGGCAGCTCGATGCCGGACGCGGTGCTCTGGTGGTCGGAGATGACCACGTCCTCGAGACGGACCTTCGTCTTCCAGCCGTCCGAGGCGAAGACCTGGTCGTAGGCCGCTTTGTCCTCGGCCGTCAGATACGGCGCGACCCACTCGTCGTACTGGTACCGCTGGGATCCGACGGAGTTGACGAATTCGGCGAACCCGGAAGGGCTCAGACGCCTGGACGGCCCGGCCATGGCGAGGATGGTGGTCTCGCGTGCCACCATCTCGGTCACCGTGAACACCGTGACGACCAGGCCGCTCTCCTGGATGAGCTCGGCGTCTTCCGCATGGCTGAACTCGTTCTGGTACACCCGGATGATGTGGTCGACGAGGTCGGAGTAGTAGCCGATCGTCCGGTCCGCGTCCCCGCTGCGGGCGTCCGCGCGCTCGCGGAACGCGGCCAGATCCGCGAGGCTGTGCTTCAGCTCCGCGACGTAATGATCGTCCTCACGCCCGGTCGCCGCCAGAGCTCCGTCCGACGCCCGGCGGAACTCGTCCGCGGCCCGGTCCGTGGCCGCGCGCTGCTCGCGCAGCTCCTTCTCGGACACGGAGCCGCTCGCCCACCGTGTGGCGGTCATCGCCCGCTCAGCCTGCAGTTCGACCATCAGCCTGGTCAGGGGTACATCGGTCTGCTCAGCGACTGCCACATCAGCGCGTAGTTGCTTTGACTGGTGTACCAGCGGCTGTGCGGTCATGGCCACTTGGGCGCTCATCGCCAGGATAGGGACGATGGCCAGCCAAATGAGCAGCGTACGCAGGCGCAGAGTACGCCGCCGACGAGTCGTCAGCTGCCCTCGTGTGCCTTCGGGGTCTATGGGAGACATCAGTCCTCGGAGAGCAGGGAACCAGGGGGGACGGCCCGACCGCCGAGACCGGACGCAGTTCTGAGTTCAGAACTGGGGGAAGTCCGGTTCGGCTTTGACGCGACGTGATGTGCCGATCATAACCAGCCACATCGGAGAAACGGAGAGATGACTTCCGCTGGTCACATGTGGTAGAGGCGACGAAGCATTGCACATGGGGCGTTGGCGTTCACCTGACGTCTCGGTGACGACGGAGCGCATCCCGGAGGGGTCTCATGGCCGCTCCCGGGCCGTCCGGTCGCGGACGCCCAGGACGTCACCCGCGCGGACTCGGTGCGAATCGGTGCGCGGCACGCCCCGGGTGCCTCCCATCCGCTTCAGCCGCCGACGGCGTTACCCCTGAGGGAGCCGGGACGGGACCAGTCGGAAGCCGCCGTCCTCGCGCAGCACGTGTCCGGCGGTCGGCGGCGGGAAGTGGCTCCCCAGCAGGAGAGTTGACGTACCGGCCAGTGAGCCGAGCACCTGGTTCCGGGTCCTGGCCGCGAGTTCGGGAGCGACGTCCACACAGCTGCAGAGCTCCGGATGTGCCATCTGGACCGGGTGGTGGATGCTGTCACCGGTGACCAGTGCGGTCTCGCCACGGCTGCTCAGTTCCACCGCTACCTGCCCCGGTGTGTGGCCGGGGGTGGGCAGCAGACGGATGCCCGGAGCGACGTCCGTGCCCTCGTCCGCGACATCGATGAGGTCGAACAGGCCTGCTTCCCGGACGGGATGGACCGAGTCCCGGAACATCTGCCGACGCGCCTCCTCCATGTCGACACCCGCCCAGTAGTCCCACTCGGTACGTGAGGTGAGATAGCGCGCGTTCGGGAAGGTGGGCACCCAGGCGTCGCCCTCGGCACGCGTGTTCCACCCCACGTGGTCGGCGTGGAGGTGGGTCAGGACCACGAGGTCGACGCTCTCCGGCGCGAAGCCCGCCGCCCGTAGCCGTGCTTCGTAGTCGCTGTTCAGGTTGTGCCAGGCGGGGTTGGCGCGCCGCTTCCCGTTTCCGATGCCGGTGTCCACCAGCACCCGCATGCCGTCCACCTCGACGGCGAAGCTGTGACTCGCCAGGCGCAGGACGCCTTGTTCGTCGGCGAATTCGGGGCTCAGCCAGGGAGTCCGGCTCACGAGGTCGGTGGTTGCCCCGGGCAGCAGCCACGGACCGGTCCGGGCGGGCAGGACCACTTCGTCGATGCGTCGTACGGTGTGGTTGCCCACCGTCCAGGAAGAGGCGGGGGGAGTGATGGACTCGGTCGTTTGCGATGAGGTGAACACGGCGACTTTCCTTACCTGTTGTTGGTCGCGAGGACGGAGATGTCCGGAGCGGGTGTGTCGGGTGAGGCGGTTGTGTAGTTGCTCGTTGCCGGGCGGGAGTGGGTGTCCGGGGACGGTGCCCGGCGTCGACTGCGCAGCGACGCGGTCAGCGTCGCGACTGCGACGGTCGCCAGTGCGGCCACGCAGCCGGCATGGGCCAGTGCTGCCGCACGCAGCCCGAAACCGGCGGTGTGAGCGCCGGCGCCGATGGCGGGCAGACTCATCGCCAGGTAGCTGAGTACGTAATAGGAGGCGAGCGTGCCGCTCTTCTCCCGGGCCGGGACCGAGTCGACGACCGCGCGCAGCGCACCCTGGGAGACGGCTCCGAAGCCGAACCCGGCCAGCGCCGCCCCGGCGAAGAGAAGTACGGGGCCGGCGAGATGGAGGGCACCCAGGGTCAGGACGGCCGCCGGCATCACCGCGCAGCTTCCGAGAAGGGCGGAGACGTCGGCACGCATCCTGCGCGTGAAGTACACCGTCGGGGCGGCGACGGCCGTCAGCGTGAAGAAGACCATGCCGCCGGCGTATTCGGGTCCGCCGGGGGAGATGAGCCGTGTGAAGCCCGGCCCCAGGGACGAGTAGAAGCCGCCGAGTGCCCAGACGGCGACGACGCCGGCGCCGTTGAGCAGGAGAGCGTGGGCGGCCGCCGACGGCAGCGCCAGGTCGGGCCGCGTCGAACGCAGTGCTCCGGGACGGCGGCGGACGGTCTCGGGCGTCGACGCAAGGGCGATGGCCTGCGCGGCGAACACGGCGATCAGGGCCGCGTACACCGTGATCGTCGGAACGGGGGCGAAGCGCACCATGAGGGTGGCTGCCAGGACGCCGGCCGCCATGCCCGTCATGGGCGCGATGCTGTTGGCCAGAGCGGGGCGACCCGGCCGGGCGGGGTCTTCCAGGTCGAGGAGAGCCGCCCCTGCTGCGCTGGTCGCCGCGCCAGTCGCGATGCCCTGCAGCACGCGGGCGCCGATCAGGGTGGTCAGGCCGCCGGCCGTCGCGAACAGTGCCATGGAGGCGACCTGGACCGCGAGCGCGCCCAGGAGCACGGGGCGGCGTCCGACATGGTCGGACAGGGTTCCGGTCGTCAGCAGTGCGATCAGGAGCGCCAGGGCATAGGCGCTGAAGACCACAGTGACGTCGAGGGACGACAACTGCCACTGAGCCTGGTAGCGGGGGTACAGCGGGGTCGGCGCGCTGGATGCGGCGAGCAGCGCGATCAGGATCGAGGCGTGCAGTGCGAACGGCAGGCGTCCGGATGGGGAGGTGCGGGGAGGCGCGAGGCCCGCAGGGACGCTCTGCATGAGGGTCCTTCCAGTGCTAAAGCGATTGCTTTGCTTTAAGTCACCGTAGGTCCTACGATCGACTAAAGCAAACGATTCGCTTTTGCGGTGGTCGGAGGTCCTGTACCAGCCCCGGCCCGTCGCGCCGTACGGATCCGGAAGGAAGCCATGACCAGCGAACTCACCCCCCAAGAGGCAGCCCGAGTGGCGCTACGGGCGGGGCTCCCCCTCGGGGACGGCCGACACGAAGGAGTGGCCATGACGGCCAACTACATCCACTCCGTGATCAGCACGTTGCGCGAGCTCGATTTCGGCGAGACCCCTCCCGCGTCCTCCTACCGAGCCGGACAGGGGAACGCCGATGCAACCGTTTGAGCTGTCGCTGACCGAAGCCTCCCGCGCGGTGCGCGCACGGGAGCTGTCCCCCGTCGAACTCACCGAATCGGTGCTCGCCCGTATTGCCGCCGTCGAAGGACGCCTGGGCGCCTACGTCACCGTCACCGCCGACGCGGCCCTGGCCGCCGCGGTCCGCGCCGAACGGGAGATCTCCGCAAGCGGACCGCGCGGGCCACTGCACGGGATCCCCATGGCGCTCAAGGATCTGATCGACGCTGAGGGGATACCCACCACGGCGAGCTCGCACGTCCGGGCAGGGCACGTGGCGGAACGCGACAGCCGGGTGGCCGAACGTCTCGGCGCCGCCGGGGCCGTCCTCCTGGGCAAGACACACACGCACGAGTTCGCCTACGGCCTGACCACTCCGCAGACGAACAACGCCTGGAACCACAGCCGGGTTGCGGGCGGGTCGAGCGGCGGCTCGGCGGTGGCTGTCGCCGCCGGCGGGGCGACGTTCGCCATGGGCACGGACACGGGCGGTTCCATCCGGGTCCCCGCTGCCCTGAACGGCGTGGTGGGCCTCAAGCCGACCTACGGCCTGGTCCCACGCACAGGCGTGACCTCGCTGTCCTGGTCCCTGGACCACGTGGGGCCTCTCACCCGCACCGTCCAGGACGTCGCGCTGGTGCTGTCGGCGACCGCCGGCCACGACCCGCGCGACCCGGCGAGCGTGTCCGGCCCGATGCTGGACCGCTTCCCGGGAGGCGACCTGCGAGGACTGAAGGTCGGCGTACCGCGGAACCACTACTTCGACCGGGTCGCGCCCGAGGTCGAGGAGTCCGTACGCGGCGCGATCAAGCGACTGGCGGAGCTGGGGGCGCAGCTCGTCGACGTCGAGATCCCGATGGCGCGTTACGTCCAGGCCGTTCAGTGGGGGCTGATGGTTCCCGAGGCCACCGCCTACCACGAGCGGTCGCTGCGGGCCACCCCCGACCTGTACGCGGCGGACGTTCGCGTCCTGCTGGAGGCCGGCGAACTCACCTCTGCGGGCGACTACCTCCGCGCCCAGCGGGCCCGCACCATGATGCGAGACGCCTGGGCTCGCATGTTCGACAGAATCGACGTCCTCGCCGCGCCGACGGTGCCGATGACCGCCGTCGAGGCGGGTCAGGGAGCCGTCGAGTGGGCCGATGGCACGACCGAGGCCGTGTCGGACAGCTACGTCCGCCTCTGCGCCCCAGCCAACATCACCGGCGTCCCGGCCCTCACCCTGCCGGTCGGTCACGACCGCGCCGGACTGCCGATCGGTATGCAGCTGATGGCACGCCCCTTCCACGACGCGACGGTGCTCCGGGTGGGCCGGGTCTACGAGGAGTCGGTGGCCGACGCGGGGCGGCTTGCTCCCCTCGCCGCCTGAAGGAAGGCGGACGTTCCAGCCGGCATGCGGTCGCGTCGCCGCAGGCGCGTCCGCCGTGCTCGGCCGCCCGGACACGTAGCCCCGCGGGCCGCCGACGCCGGCCACCGCCTAGAAGCTACAAAATCGCATTAAGGTGGATCGCATGAGTCCCAAGCCCATGGTCCGCCCCGGCGGGCGCAGCGCACGCGTACAGGAGTCCGTCCATGCGGCGGTACGTGAACTCGTAGGGGAGGTGGGCCGCGACGCGCTCACGGTCCCGATGGTGGCCACGCGGGCGGGCGTGACCCCCTCCACGATCTACCGTCGTTGGGGCGACCTGCAGGAACTCCTGTCAGACGTGGCCGTCGAACGACTGCGCCCGGAAACGGATCCGGCCGATCTCGGAAGCCTGCGGGCCGATCTCGACGCGTGGGCGGAACAGTTCGTCGACGAGATGGCCTCGCCGCCCGGGCGCGCCTACATCCGGGACGCCCTGCTCGGCGACCCCGACGGGACCAATGCCGGTCAGTGTTCGGCGTATGCCGCAGAGCAGATCGACGTCATGTTGGCCCGTGCGGTGCGGCGGGGAGAGCCGGTGCCCGAGACGGAACTGCTGATCGACCGTGTCGTGGCGCCGATCATGTACCGCATCCTCTTCCGCCCTGGCCGACTGGACGCCGCATACGCGCGCGAGCTCGTGACGAACGCCGTGTACGCCCAGCAGACCGAGGCCGGCGCTCGCCCCACCCAGGCCGCCGCCCCTCGGCGCTCGAAGAAGCAGCCCGACAACTGACCACTTCGCTCATCGGGCGGCCCGGCCACTGGGCCGTGGAGGCCAAGCGGCCGGCTGTACTGGCAGGGCTCATGAATTCCCCAGCAATGACCGATCGGGACGTGGTCCTTGGGCGTGACGCCCGTTCGACGCTCCGTGCGCACGAAGGGCCCTTCGACGGAGCAGAAAACGGCTCTTTACCTGGTGTTATGCGAGATCCATCCTGCCGGGACATCTTTCCGATGACGCACCACGTGGAGTGTGTCGCGATCCTCGAACCGGCCGTGAAGGGATCCTGACCCTGCGGTTTTACTCGTGCGCATGATGTGCGGTGTGGGTGTTACGGGCGACATTTCGACGCTGAAATGGCGCTCGTGACGCTCATCTGACGCTCTTTCTGATGGAGTGCTGGTACTCCAGTCGTAGTTCGCGATCCTGCGTGCGGTTCATGCGGATGATGCTGACCGGGTTCCAGGTCGGGGCAGTCCGCTTGCGGGAGCCAGAGGCGCGGGTCGCCGGGATCTTTTCCGAGGCCCTGCGGTGCGGACACCTTCGCCGGCCTGTGCCCGGCGCTGAGGGGCGGTCAGGGGGCTTCGGGTGGGGTGGCGGGCAGACGAGTCGCCCGCTCGGGCGGCGGGATGTCCGTGCCGCGGGCATTGCGGACGGCGAGCCTGCCCAGCGTAGGTTCTCAGGCCCCGCCTCTCACCCCTCCCGCTCCTCCGCCCCCGACTCCCGAGGCAGCGCCCCCGAACAGGTGGCCCGCCCGAACTCCCCCGCCGCGGTGGCACCCTGGACGTGCCTGCCGCGCACGGCGACCGCGCAGCGTGCCTCGCCGCCCTGCTCGCCGAGGGTGATGGAGACGATCGCCTGCCGGCCCAGCGGCACGGCGACGGTCTTGCGCCACGGCAGGGTGGCGGCCTCGACGACCACCGCCTTCCCGGACTCGCTGCGGGCCTGGTACGTGATGTCGGCGGTGCCGCTGCCGGTGACTTCGTAGGTCACCGTGGCGGTGGGGACCTTGCGTTCCGGCTTGTCGTCGTCCTCGCCGCTTCCGGCCATGATCCCGTAGCCGACGAGCGCGGCGCACGCGGCGAATATCCCCCCGGCGATGATCAGCCCGGAACGGTCCGGCCGCCGGGACGGGGCCGGGGAGGCGGACATCGAATCATCAGCCCCGGACCCGGCCCCGGTCCCGGACGCGGACCCGGGACCCGGCTTCGGCTCCGCCCCCAACTCCTGCTCCGCCGCCCCGGTCTCTTCCGTGCCCTTCACGGCGATTCCCCCTCCGCACCACGATTTCATCCCGTCCCCGGGCAATGACCGGGGCTTTATACCCGACCCTTATCCCCGTCCGCCACTGTGCGGACAATTCAGACAGTGCAGCGCCAATTTGCCGCCAATTTGACGCCAACTGCCCGAACTGTCTAATCAGTTGACACTACGTCAACCGCCTGACTAAAAATCCCGGCGCCATTCCCTCGGCCTTGTCCGGACACCCCGGAAACACCTTGGGGGCGGCGATTTCAGCCAGGTTCTATCAGGAAGGTTTGGCGTGAGACCCAGACTGGGAAGGGCAACGGCCTGCCTGGTGGCGGCAGCGGTGATGAGCACCGCGCTGCCCCAGCTCGCCCACGCCGCACCAGCGTCCGACGGTGACGACGGCAGCGGAGTCGTCGACACCGTCAAGGGCTGGTTCGGTGACGACGGCGAGGACGGCGGCGAAGACGCCGAACCGCCCTCGCACAACGAGGCCGGGATAGCCGACCGGCAGAAACTGCCCCGGGGCAAGAACGCACCGAAGGTGAAGCGCGTCAAGGAACTGGCCGGGCGGCGCACCGCGAACGCCCGGTTCTGGCAGCTTTCCGACGGACGCGTACAGGCGGAGGTCTCGGCCACCCCCACCGCCTACCGTTCCGGGAAGTCGTGGAAGGACATCGACCCCACGGTCGAGGAAAGCGGCCGTAAGGGATTCGAGTTCGCCAACACCAGCAACGCGACGCGGAGCTGGTTCGGCTCGGACGCGGAGCGCCTGCTGCGGGTGGAGTCCGCGGACGGGCACGCCGTGACGGTCGGTCTGCCCGGGGCCGCGGAGCTGGCGCCGGTGGCCGAGGGCGACACCGTCACCTACCGCGACGCGCTCCCCGGCGCCGATCTGTCGTACCAGGTCGGTCCCGGACGGGTGAAGGAGAACATCGTCCTGGCCGGGGCCCCGGACGGGCCGGTGACCTTCACGTTCACGCTGGACACCGACGGTCTGACGCCGAAGGCGCGCAAGGACGGCTCGATCGCCTTCCACGGTGAGTCGGCCGATCCGGTGCTGGTGATGCCCGCGGCGTTCATGACGGACGCGGCGAAGGACCGCGAGTCGCCCTACGGCACCGGCTACAGCACCAAGGTCGCCCAGAAGCTCACCAGAGACGGCTCGTCCTGGAAGCTGGCCGTGACGCCGGACGCCAAGTGGCTGGCGGCCAAGGAGCGGCGGTATCCGGTCACCATCGACCCGACGATCTCCATCGCCCCGACGCCGTCCACGGCGCAGGACGTGATGATCTCGTCGGACGGTCCGACATCGAACTACGACGACAACTGGCGCCTGTCGGTCGGCAACACCTCCACGGGCAGCTCCCGCGCCCTGCTGCGCTTCCCCATCGGCAGCATCCCGGCCGGGACGAAGCTGGACTCGGCCGATCTGCGGCTGTACTACGACCAGACCCACACCACCGGCACCACCGAGGTGCAACTGGAGGCGCACCGCGCCACCGGCGCCTGGTCGGAGTCCGGCGCGACCTGGAACAACGCCAGCGGTCTGACCGGTGAGCTGTCGGGCACGTCGGTGCTGGTCGACGACGGTGACCTGGGCACCACGGCCGCGAAGGGCTCCTGGCCCGTCTCGGGGAACACGGCGTACACGCAGTACGCGACCAACCAGGACTACCGCTACAACAAGGACACCGTCGCCGGCGACACCTACACCTGGCAGCCCAGCCTGCCGGAGGACGGCGAGTACCAGGTCGAGGCGCACTACGTGCCCGCCGCCGACCGTGCCACCAACGCCCCCTACACGGTCACCTACGACGGCGGCTCCACGACGTACACCGTCGACCAGTCGGCGGGCACCGCGGGCGTGTGGAAGACCCTGGGCACGCACCGCTTCAAGGCGGGCACCGTGGGCAAGGTCGTCCTCGGTGACGGACCGGCGTCCACCGGCACCGCGGTGATCGCGGACTCGGTGCGGTTCACCAAGGGCGGAGTGGTCACCAAGCAGCCCTCGCAGGTGAACACCTGGCACTCGTTCCCGGTGACGAGGACGGTCCAGCAGTGGATCGACGGCACCCACGACAACCACGGGTTCGTGGTCAAGGCGGGCGACGAGTCCGCCGACGGCCCCAAGGGCGGCCCCCGCTACGAGGGCAGCGAGTTCGCCTACAACGGGGAGACGGCCAACTACCCGCGTCTGGTCCTCACCTACGGCCGGCCCGGCGTCGAGCTGGACCCGCCGACGACGATCCACGACACCGGCGCGGAGCTGAAGTGGTCGGCCTACACCGACCCGTCCACGGCCACCACCGCCGACGACATCGTCGAGTACCAGGTCCACCGCTCGGTGTTCCAGACGTTCACCCCGTCCGCCGCGACCCTGGTCGCGCCCGTGGCCTCGAACACCACCTCCTACACGGACACCTCCGCCACCCCGACCGCGGCCGACAGCTCGGACCCGTTCGGGCGGGCGTACTACTACATGGTCGCCGTCAAGACCAAGGACGGCCGGGTCACCGCGGCGCCGACCCAGCTGGTGCGGCTGCCGAAGGCGGGCCGTACCACCAAGGTCGTCGAGGCGGCTCAGGACACCACGCTGTCCTCGACGGAGTCGGCCACCCCGCACGACACGCTCACCGACGGCGTGCCGCAGAACTGGCTCGCGGTCGGCAACAACTCCCCCTCCTACGGCACCACCCGGGCGGCGCTGAAGTTCCCCGACCTCGGCCTGCCGACGTCCGCGCGGGTCCTGGACGCCACCTTGCGGCTGTGGGGCACGCAGACCACCACCGGGGCCTCCGGCGCGGTGTACGAGATGCGCCCGCTGACCCGTGACTTCGACGAGGCCACGGCCACCTGGACCAAGGCCGACGCCACCACCGACTGGACCACCCCCGGTGGGGACGCCGGCGCCGCGCTCGCCGACACCGTCGCGGCGATGAGCAACGACCCCTCCCGCCGCGACTGGAACGCCACCAGCCTGGTCCAGGACTGGGTGCGCGACCCCGGCACCGGGCAGGGCGTGCTGGTGAGGATGCGGGACGAGTCGGTCCAGCAGGAGCGGACCGTCTTCCTCTCCTCCGAGGCGGGCGAGAAGCGGCTGCGCCCGCGCATGGTGGTCACCTACGTCGACGCGACCACCGCCTCCACCTACCACGCGCCGAAGACCCCGGCGCGGATGACCCCGAACTCGGAGTACTCGGTCGAGTTCACTCTCACCAACACCACCGACACCACCTGGAAGGCCGCCGACCGGGCGCTGTCCTACACCTGGGCGCTGCCCGACGGCACCGACGCCACCACCGGCGGCAACCAGGTCCGCACGGCCCTGCCCAAGGACGTCGTCCCCGGTGACACCGTCACCCTCCAGGCGCAGGTCAAGACCCCCATCAACAGCGGCTCGGGCAACAAGCGCACCGACTACGTCCTGACCTGGGACCTCCTCGACACCACCACCGGCGCCTGGCTCTCCGACGGGACCGGCGGCATCCCCGGCCTGAAGCAGAACATCGCGGTCGAGGACCCCACCTCCAACACCCTGGGCCTGGAGAAGTTCTACGCCTACACCGGCAAGAACACCGGCGCCGGGTCCACGGTGATGAACAACCTGGCCGCGGGCAACAGCGTCTGGTCCTACAACGCGTTCTCCAACCCCGGTCGCGGGCTGACGACGTTCGCCAGGTTCGCGTACAACTCGCTCGACACCTCCGACACGGTGATCGGAGCGGGCTGGTCCGCCCAGTTCGCCGGGCCCATCCGGCTCGGCGCGCCGCTGGACTTCCACCCCAACCCGCACCCGACCGAGGTCCGCCTGCCGGACGGTGACGGCACCACGCACGTCTTCCGCAAGCAGGACGACGGCACCTGGAAGGCGCCCGCGGGCGTCCACTACCGCCTCACCGCCAAGCCGGACCTGGACTGCACCCCGGACAAGGACCCGGTTCCGGACGCCTGGACGCTGCTGCGTCCGGACGGCACCCGCTTCCTCTTCGGCTGCGACGGCTATCTGACGTCGGTCGTCGACAAGAACGGCAACACGCAGACGTACACGTACGAGGAGCGCAAGTCCAACAACAAGCCGACGAAGTTCCTCACCTACATCACGGACCCGGCGGGCCGTCAGTCGCTGACCGTCGACTACTACCGCAAGGGCGACGCGTCGTACGACTACATCGACGACACCGGCGCCAAGGTCACCGGCTCCAACCTGACCAACTCCAAGATCTACGACCACGTCAAGTCCATCAAGGACATCTCGGGCCGGAAGATCTCCTTCTACTACACCGACAAGGGCCTGCTCGGGCAGTTCACCGACGGTGACGGCTCCGCGCAGCCCAAGGTCTTCACGTTCACCTACGACGCCACCCAGGGCAACAAGAACGTCAAGCTGGTCAAGGCCACCGACCCGCGCGGCAACGCCACCCGGCTGACGTACTACTCCCCGCAGACCGGCGACGACCCGAAGTACCACTGGTGGACGAAGACGATCAACGACCGGCTCGGCGGTGACACCGGGTTCGCCTACGCGGCGAACACGACGAACACCAAGTTCACGGACACCACCGTCACCGACGCCGAGGCGCACGCGACGACGTACGTCACCGACGACTTCGCCCGGCCGGTGCGGACGGTCAACGCCAAGTCGCAGAAGATCGACCTGAGCTGGGACGCGGACAACAACGTCACTCTCCTGACGGAGGACAACGGCGCCAAGACCGCGTTCTGCTACGACCAGAAGACCGGCTACCCGCTGTGGAAGCTGGACGCGGAGTCCATCAAGGAGAACGGCAACACACCCCCGGACCCGGCGACCACCTGCGGCACCGGCACCGGCTCGTACCCGGAGCACGCGGCGACGTTCGAGTACGCCACCCGCGCCGACGGTTTCGCCGCGGACCTGTTCCGCAAGACGTCCCCGCTGGGCCACTCCTGGCAGTTCGGGTACGACACCTTCGGCAACCTGAAGACGGTCACCGACCCCAAGGGCGTCGCCACCGCGACCGCCGGCGACTACACCACGTCGTACGAGTACGACGGGTACGGCCAGCTGACGCGGGCGACCGACGCCAACGGCAACCCGACGACCAACAGCGAGTTCGGTCCGACCGGTTACCCGGCGAAGATCACCGACGCGCTCGACACGACCACGTCGTACGTGTACGACGAGCGCGGCCAGGTCACCGAGGTCGTCGACGCCCTGGGCAAGAAGACCACGCAGACCTACGACACCTACGGGCGTCCGCTGGTCAGCACGGTGCCCAAGGACCAGGACGCCGGGATCCTCATCACCACTCCGGCGCCGAAGTACGACCCGAACGACAACGTCGTGGAGACCACCGCGCCGCACGGGGCGGTGTCGAAGGCGTCGTACGACGCCGCCGACCAGGTCACCTCGGCGACGGCTCCCGCCAACAACCAGTCGGTGCCGCGGGTGACGACGTACACCTACGACAAGGTCGGCAACCTCAGGACGACGACCGAGCCGAAGGGCAACGTCGCCGGCGCGGTGGCGGGCTCGTACACCACGACCAACCACTACAACGAGATCTACCAGCTCACCTCCGTGGTCAACGCGGGCGGCGACCGGATCTCGTACGTCTACGACAGCGTCGGCAACGTCGTCACGGTCATCGACCCGAAGAAGAACGCGACCGCGGACCCCGACGACTTCACCTCCAAGACGGCGTACGACTGGAACCACCGCATCACCACGGTGACCGACGCGGCGGGGAAGTCCACGAAGCGGTCCTACGACAAGGACTCGCGGGTCGTCTCCTCCACGGACGCGGAGAACAACACCTCCACCGTCACCTACGACGAGCGCGGCAAGACCACCGAGGTCAAGATCCCGCACTCGGACACCTCGCCGATCACGTACCGGACCACGAAGTACGAGTACGACGAGGTCGGCAACACCACCAAGGTGCTGACCCCGCGGGCCACCGCGGCCGGGACGACGGAGGCGTTCACCCAGCGCACCGAGTACGACGCGCTGAACCGCCCGGTCAAGCAGTACCAGCCCTACGACCCGGCGGACGCCCGCTACAACGACCCGAACGTCTACACCGAGACGGTCTACGACGCGGTCGGCCAGGTCAAGAAGACCTCCATGCCCCCGTCCGAGGGGCAGACGGTCCGCAATGACACCACGTTCACCTACTTCGACAACGGGTGGGCGAAGTCGGCCACCGATCCCTGGGACATCGTCACCACCTACGACTACAACGACCTCGGCCAGCAGACCAAGCGCACGCTGACGTCCGCCGGTGGCGACGCCGACCGCACCATGACGTGGGCCTACTACCCCAACGGGGCGCTCAAGTCGAAGTCGGACGACGGTGTCCCGGTCGGCAAGCACGTCGTGCTCGTCGACAACTCCGACACCCAGAACACCGCCGCCACCGGCACCTGGACGAAGGGGGACAGCACCGGTCAGCAGGGCTACGACCACCGTACCCACGCGGCGGGCACCGGCACCGACGCCTTCACCTGGAAGCTCAACATCCCCCAGGACGGCACATACACCGCGTACGTGAAGTACCCGAAGGTGACGGGCGCGGCCACCGCGGCGAAGTACACGCTGACCCACGGCACCACCACCGAGCCGTCGGTGACCCGGGACCAGTCCGCGAACACCGGCACCTGGGTGTCGCTGGGCTCCTACAGCCTCGAGCAGGGCGCGGACGCGGAGCTGAAGCTGGAGCAGAGCGGCGGCGGCGTCGTGGTCGCCGACGCGGTGAAGCTGGTCCGCGACACCAGCGGCGAGACCGACAACGAGAAGCACACCTTCACCTACGGCTATGACGTCAACGGCAATCTGACGTCGATCGACGACACCTCGCCGGACGCCGAGGCGGTCACGTACTCCGTGGCGCACGACGCGCTCAACCAGGTGAAGTCGGTCACCGAGGCGCTGGCCGACCAGCGGACGAAGACCACGGCGTTCACCTATGACGCCAACGGCCGGCTGGAGACGGTCACGCACCCCGACCAGTTCTCCAAGTACACCTACGACCTGCGGGAACTGGTCAAGACGGTCTCCGTCGGCAAGTCGGCGACGGACACCGACCCGAAGGTGTCGTCGTACACGTACACCGACCGCGGTCTGAAGCTGAGGGAGACCAAGGCCAACGGCAACACCGTCGACTACACGTACTACCTCGACGGCGCCGTGAAGAGCACGGTGGAGAAGAAGGCGGACGGCAGCACGCTGGTCGCCTCGCACAGCTACGCCTACGACCCGAACGGCAACAAGGCGCGGGACACCGCGAAGAAGATGAACGCCGACAACCACGCGGCGTACCTCGAATCCACCACGGACTACACCTACGACCCGGCCGACCGGCTGGCGAAGTCGGTGAAGACCGGCAACGGCGCGGGCACCGAGACCTACGTCCACGACGACAACTCCAACGTCGTCAGCCAGTCGGTCCGGGGCACGTCGACGACGTTCGTCTACGACCGCAACCGGCTGCTGACCTCGACCACGGGCGGGGCGACCTCCCGGTTCAACTACGACCCGTTCGGGCGCCAGGAGTCGGTCCTCGCCGGCGGCGAGATCGTCTCGCGGAACGTGTACGACGGCTTCGACCACGTCGTGGAGTCCCAGCAGCGGGGCGCCGACGGCGCGATGAAGTCGACCACGTACGCCTTCGACCCGCTGGACCGCACCACCTCGAAGACGGTGGACGGCAAGACCACCGACTTCTCCTACCTGGGGCTGTCCGGTGAGGTACTGGACGAGCGGGTCGCCGGTGAGCTGACCAAGTCGTACCAGTACAGCCCGTGGGGCGAGCGGCTGTCGCAGGTCAAGCACCACGCCGACGGCACGACCGAGGACGGCTTCTACGGCTACAACGGCCACACCGACGTCGAGACCGTCACCGACGGCGACGGCGACACCAAGGCGACGTACGGCTACACGGCCTACGGCAAGGACGACGAGTCCGAGTTCACCGGCATCGACAAGCCCGACGCCACCGACCCGACGAAGGAGGAGTACAACCCGTACCGCTTCAACGCCAAGCGGTGGGACGCCCGGTCCGGCACCTACGACATGGGCTTCCGCAACTACGACCCGGGGCTGAACCGCTTCACCACGCGGGACATGTACAACGGCGCCCTCGCCGACATGTCCCTGGGCGCGGACCCGTACACCGGCAACCGGTACGCGTTCACCGGCGGCAACCCGGTCAGCAGCGTCGAGCTGGACGGTCACTTCGCCATCGCGATCCCCATCGCGGCGGTCGTGGTCGTCGCGGTGGTGGCGGCGGTCGCCACCGACGAGGCGGTGTCCGAGGTGCAGGGGCGGCCCAGCTTCCTGGACAGCCTCGGTGACGCCCTCACCTCCACGGCCGAGGGCATCCGCGACGCCGTGAACCGCGCCGGGCAGGAGGAGCCCAAGCCCTCTCCCACGCCCACTCCGCGCCCCGCGCCCCGGCCGACGCCGGACAACGGGAGCCGGGGCAAGTGCGGGGGCGGCTGGGTCGAGCACGGTGACCTGGACGCGGCCAACGGCAACCGGGCCACGGGCGTACGGGCCTGTCTCACCGAGGGCTATCTGGCGGCGAACCCGGGGACGAAGACGAACGTCTCCGTCGTCGCGCCTCCCGGCTACCGGTGGGCGCAGCGCACCGCGGGCTGGCTCGGTGCCCACCCGGTGGACCAGAACATCAACGCCTGTCACCTCCTCGGCAAGCAGCTGTCCGGTTCCGGCACCCAGCTGGAGAACCTGGCCACCTGCGCGCGGGGGGCGAACGCTCCGCAGGACGGCTCCCAGCAGGGCACCAACAACATGCAGAACTACGAGAACCAGGTCAGGGAAGCCGTCGCGGCGGGCCAGGACGTCTACTACACGGTGACGCCTCGCTACAGTGGCCGCCGGACGGTGCCGACGGGCTTCACGCTCAGTGCCTACGGGACGAACCCCGACGGCACGCCGGGACTCGTCATCCCGCCCGTCTTCATCACCAACACGCTGGCGGGCCGGAACCTCGGTATGTTCAACGACCCGAACACGGGCCGGCAGGTTCCCACCGGGAGCACGCCGTGACCGGAGCCCGTGAAGGAGGAGCACGTGACTGAAACGCCCGAGTGGCAGGCGCTCCAGCAGCTCATGCCACCCGCGCTCGAACCGGACCTCACGGTCGACTGGGACCGGATGCGGGAGTCGTGGGGCACGGAGTTCCCCGCCGACTACCGGCGGTTCATGGAGGTGTACGGGCCGGGGACGGTCCAGAGCTATCTGGTCGTCCAGGACCCGGAGCCCCGGGGCGGACCGCGGCGCTCGCAGTTCGGCGGCATGCAGCACGAGACGGCCAACGCCGAGCGGTCCTGGGCCCTCGCGTCGAAGTCGCCGGAGCTGGCGGGGTCGAGCCCGCGGCTGATCGCCTGGGGTGCGGACTCCAGCGCGGACATCCTGTGCTGGGACGCCTCCGGTACGGACCCCGACGCCTGGCCGGTGCTGGTGCTGGACCGGGACGAGGGTCTGTGGAGCCGTTACGACTGCGGCATGGTGGAGTTCCTGACCCGGTTGCTGCGCGCGGAGTTCGACGAGTGCCCGCTCGGCGACCTCTCGTTGTGGGGACGGGGCTCGGCGGTCTTCCTCACGGTGAGCGAGTACCAGCGGCGGCTGGAGCAGGGGCTCGATCCGTGGACGGGCAAGCCTGATCCGTACGCCGGATCGTACGGCCGCTGACCGAGCCACCGCCCTGAAGAAGACGGGACGCTTCGACACGTTCGAAGCGTCCCGTCGGCGTTCTGATCAGGCTGCGTCCGCTCCGCGGAACGCGGACGCCGGCCGTCCTTCGAAGGGTCGACGGTGTGCGGGGCCGCGTAGCGCGTAGCAGGCTGACGGATTCTCCAGGGGCCGCCGCAGTCGCGTCCACACCCTTCTCGAAAGTTTCGAAGGTCACGCACATGCTTGCGGTGCGTCCCTTCCTCATCCCATTCCATCCCTAGCGACGGTTCGCGTAAGAGGTGGCGTGACCTGCGAAGATGCACTCGCCAAGTCCTCTTCTGGTGAGGAAAGTGTTTCCGAAAGGCTGTCGAAAGTATTGACAGGGTCATGGCGCTCTACGAAAACTGTGGCCACCGAACGACAGGAGACCGTCGTTCCCCTCGCGCCAGCTGACCGGGGACGGCGGTCGGTCGTTGCGGCACGACGACGGGCGACCCCGCCGTGTTCCATGCAAGGCCGCGGGCAGCAGAAGCCGCCCGCCCCCACCAGCCTTCATCGGGAGGACGCATGCAGCAGAACGGCACGCAGCAGGACCAGATCCAGCAGAACCCCGCTCCCTTCAGCGGCTTGAGCCGACGAGGCTTCCTCGGCGGCGCCGGCACGGTCGCGCTCGCCACCGCGTCCGGACTGCTGCTGCCCAGCACCGCCCACGCCGCCACCACCATCACCACCAACCAGACCGGGTACGACGGCATGTACTACTCGTTCTGGACCGACGGCGGCGGCTCCGTCTCCATGACGCTCAACGGCGGCGGCAGTTACAGCACCCGGTGGACCAACTGCGGCAACTTCGTCGCCGGCAAGGGCTGGAACACCGGCGGGCGCAGGACGGTCCGCTACACCGGCTACTTCAACCCGTCGGGCAACGGCTACGGCTGCCTCTACGGCTGGACGTCGAACCCGCTGGTGGAGTACTACATCGTCGACAACTGGGGCAGCTACCGGCCCACCGGCGAGCACCGGGGCACCGTCTACAGCGACGGCGGCACGTACGACATCTACAAGACGACGCGCTACAACGCCCCCTCCGTCGAGGGCACCCGCACCTTCGACCAGTACTGGAGCGTCCGGCAGTCGAAGGTGACCAGTGGCTCCGGCACCATCACCACCGGCAACCACTTCGACGCCTGGGCGCGCGCGGGCATGAACCTGGGCCAGTTCAGGTACTACATGATCATGGCGACCGAGGGTTACCAGAGCAGCGGCAGCTCGAACATCACGGTCAGCGGCTGACCTCCGTCCGGCGAACGACCGGTTGCGGGCTCCGTCCTCGTGACGGGTCCCGCAACCGTGGCGCACTCGCCACCGCGGGATGGGCCGACCGGTTCGACAACCAGCCCCTCCTCCCGTCGGCGAGTTCGGTTGCGCCGGATGCGTCGTCTCCGGATGTCGCGCTCGCAGCGGCCATCAGCCGGGCGGCCGCCGCGGCAGGGGTCTGCGGGGGAACCACCAGGAGGTCCCAATGGCCCGCGGTGTAGGACCGCAGCAGGATCCTGTGCGGATTGAGGTGCGAAGCGAACCAGTCGACCGTCACCTCGTGCTCGTTGACGACGAGCGTGCCACGCCGGACGGCCGGCCAGTGGCGGGGGTTGACGGCGACATGGGTGATCCGTCCCCACAAGGGATCGAGCACGTCGGCCAGTTCGGCCAGTTCACGCGTCAGCTCGCGAGTGCGGGGCCACCAGGCGCCGTCCACCCCGACCGGCCGGGACAAAAGACCGACAGCGCGCAGGGCGAGGCGCACGGAAGGAGCCCGGAAAGGCTCGGTGTGCGGCGGGGAAGACGCGATGTCCATGGACACGGAGCGGAACCTGTCTCCGGACCTGCGCCCGCGGGCGGTCCGTCCGGTGGTGGCGTCGGGAACGAGACCGGCAGTGGAACCGGTGTGCTGAAGCACCCGACAGCTCCAGGCTACTCCCCGGCGTCGTCGCCGAACGGCGCGAGCGGTGCACCTGGCCGCCGCGTCGCGACGAGGAAGAGGCGCGGCCCGGATCGGACCCGTGCCGGGTCGAGGCCGGTACGCCGTCCTGACACGCGGCCGGCGGAAGATCAGTTCCGCCCGGTCTCCTGGCCGGCGTGTCCGGTCCGCCGGCTGGACTCCAGCCACGAGCGTGCCGGTTCCGCTGCGCGGGTGGTGTCCACGGTGAGTTCCAGACGGGTCCCGCCACCCTCGCCGCCCGCCGGATAGCTGCGCTGTTCGGTGGCGGCGAAGCAACGCCGGAGAACCTCCGCCACCTGCCGGGCGGTCTCGGGCGACGCGGCGACGATGTGAACCTCGGCGTAACCGGCCGAGGGTGCTTCCTGGGGTTCCATGCAGACCTCACAGTGCGGCTCGATGCGGCTGGACCAGGGCACCGATCACCCTACTTCGCCGTGCCACCTCCCGGCCCTCGGCCACGGCGGACGGCACGCCCCGCCATGGCGGGGCGTCGCCCGTGCCGCAACACCACGTCTGCCACCCGGATCCTCGGCCGTCACCGTGACCGACGGGTCGCGGGATCCATCGCCGAGGATCGTCGGACAGGACGTGAGCGAGGAGGACGCCACGGCCTCGACAGGGGCGGTCCATGGACGAACCGGCCACTCGGGCGATCCGAGGAGTACGCTGAGGAGTACCGAGGATTCTTCGAACACCGGTTTCCACGCCTGTGTCGTTTTCGGCGATCCAATACGCCGGGCCGGTTGTGATCGGCTCGAGGCAAGGTCCGCGTCATGACTGCGACCATTTTCCGCCCGACGACATTCGAAGGCCCGACGACATCCGAAGGCCGGCTCTCCGCGCCCCCTCCGCGCCTCTCCCTGGCCCCCGCGGGCTGCGCGCCGGCACTGCTGGACGGCGCATGGTGGCCGCGTACGCGTGACCTCCACGCCGAACTGCCCGCACTGGCGGCGGTGCTCGATCCCTTGTGGGGACGGATCACCCGGATCACGGTAAACCCCGCCCGGTGGCCCGTCGTACCGCGCAAGGTGCCCGTCGGCGGGCACATGGTGAAGGTCGGCTGGTTCCGGGCCGAGCAGGACCCGCACGAGCTGCTGCTGTTGTCGTACCACGTGGGTCGCTGGAACCTGCTGGTCGTTCCCCCGGAGACGGACCCTGTCCCGGCCGCCTGGCTGATGAGCGCCGCAAGCGACCCGCGGCGCACCGAGACCGCGAGCCGGCTGATGGCGGATGCCCCGCGTCCGCGGTCGGTCGCCGGAGGAGACCGGATCATGGAAGCGGTCCGGGAGTCCGAAGGCGGACGGGAAGCCGGTGTTCCGGCCGCGTCCGCACGGGCCCGCACTCTCACCGCTGCGATCGCGAACCAGCTGAGCAGGGCGTGAGAACCATGGGCGTCGTCGTGACGGTGATCGTGCTCCTTGCGCTGACAGCCGTGGGTGTCCTTCTCATCCATCGGCTCAACTCCCAACACGGCAGCCGTGCTGCCGCCTTCCACTACGGTCCCCTCGGCACCGCTGTTCCGGGTACGGCGCCGACGTCCGGGCGCAGGGTGCGCGGCAGGGCGGTCGCGGCGAGCGGCACCGGCGAACGCGGGGACCGCCGGGCCGGCGGACGCGGACGGCTGCGGCCACGACGCCGCACCCACAAGAGGCCGATGCCGTGGAGTCGGCCGTCCGTCGACCGGTGACCGCAGCGCACCCGCCGGACCCGGACCCGGTACCCGGCTGCCGGCAGGGCCCTACGACATGAAGTGGGTCGCGGAACGGGCCCGCTCCCACATGCCGGGAACCTGCTCGGCGGGACGCTGCTGCTCGCCGTGCAGGGCGTTGAGCACCACCAGGCATCCGGTCAGCGCCGGCACCGCCCACTGCGCGTAGGCCAGCTGCCGCCGCGCCTTGTCGAGGTCGATGGGATGCTTCTGCGCCTTCTCGGCGTCCTGCGGGTCCGCGGAGGTGGCCAGCTCGACCTTCTTGCCCAGGCCACGGGCGTAGGCGGTGGCGGCCAGGGCCGCGGCGGTGACGACGGTCTTGGCCACGGTGGAGGCGGCCACTCCCTGCTGGGCGGCGACGCGGTGGGCGTTCACGGCGAGCAGCCCGCCGCCACCGAACAGATGCGCGCCGATGGCGGCGGCGTTGACCGGAACCCACTTCGCCCATCCCGACGCAGAGATCCGATCGCTGGTCGCCTCATGTCCGCCTACGTCCTTGGCCGCACCGTTGAGGCCGACCGCGCCCATCAGCGAGCCGCCGAACCAGGCGGCCAGACCCACATCGTGCAGGCTGCGGATGAGGGTGTTTCGTTCGGACATGATGGTGCTCCTTCACACAGCGAACCGGGGCGCATGCCGACGGAGACGTCGAGCACTGTCCCACCCTCGTTCGACTCCGGCCCCACCGCCATCACGGCTGAGCCGGACGGGTGTGGCACGCATGCACGCCGACGGCGAGCCCTTTCCGGTGGAGGGAGCGTCGTCGGGCCGGTTCGGTGGACCGGCCGTCGGGCGCCACGACTTCCGCGGTGGTGAGACGTCCGCCGCGCGGGCCGGCCTGAGGTGTATCGGCTCGGCGGGCGGGGGTGGACGCCGGGATCGGTAGGGGAGGTGCGCGAAGGACGCGCGACGCGACCGTGAACGCGTCATGATGTCGCGGTTCGGCGTGTCTGCCTTCTGAACCCCGCGGTCCGGGCGGCCCGGTGGTCAGGCGGACGCGGGTGGCACGCCCGTACTGCGGACCCTGCGCGGACGGTGCGGGAGGGCCGCGGTCCGGACACGAGCCCATGGGACTCTCGCAGCGTCCCGCATGATGCGCTCGCGCACCGGTGGCGCGGGGGACCTTGGCGCGTCGGTGTCGTGTGATCGCTGATGACTGCTCGTCGCGCGAGGCGCTTCGTCACCGCGCGCCTCGGTACGACGAGCGCGGGGGCGGTCGGCCCGTCCGCAGGGTGCGCCGGCCCGTTCTGCGGCGCGTTCGGCGGTCAATTCCGCCGGCCGGCGGCGCGGACGATGAGGGAGCGCAGTTCTTCCACGGCTCGGGTACGGGCACCGTCCAATGCGGGTGAGGTGAGGACGGCGGCGGTGACCGGGACGGGGCGCGGTGTCCGGGCGAAGTGTTCGGCGACGGTGGCGGTGATGGCGGGCTGGGTTCCCCATTCGCCGCCGATGACGATCATGCTGGGGTCGGTCAGGGAGACCGCTGCGGCGAGGACGCCGGTGACGGCGCGGGCCAGGACCGTGCGCAGTCGCCGCGCCTGCTCGCCCGCGGCGGTCAGCCGGGCGACGAGGGTGTCGGTGTCGATGGCGGTCGAGTGCGGGTGGCGCAGGCCGAGGGCCGCGAAGACGTCGGTGAAATGCATCGCGGTGTCGTCGGGGCCCACCGTGTAGAGGTGCGCGATCTCTCCGGCCAGGCCGTGGTGACCGCGGCGCACCTGGCCGTCGTTGACGACCGCGCAGCCGAGGCCCTGACCGAGGTGGAGGTAGACGAAGTCGTCGACGCCGGCGGCGCATCCGTGGTCGCGTTCGGCGCGGGCGGCCCAGTTGACGTCGTTGTCGACCAGCACCGTTCCCCGGACGTGGGGCGCCAGGAGGGCGGGCGGGTCGAGTTCGCCGACGAGGAAGGGCGCGTCGGGAAGCTGGACTAGCCGGCCGGTGGTGCGGTCGACGGGGTCGGCGGCGCTGACGACGGCGGTCCGGAGGGCGCCGGGGGTGCGGCTGCCGAGGTCTGCCGCGGCGCCCGCGAGGGCGGCCGCGGCCCGTTCCGGCCCGTCGCTGCGTCCGAGAGGGATGTGCGCCTGTTCCCGGACCGTGCCGTGCGCGTCGACCGCCTCGGCCCGCACGCCGTAGGGGGTGATGGCGGCGACCAGGGCGGTGCCGGTGTCCGGTGCGAGGGCGTAGTAGGTGCCCACGCGTCCGCGTCCGGCGGTGCGCTCTCCCGTGTCGGCGAGGAGACCGGCGGCGGTGAGGCGCTGGACGCTGTCGGAGATCGTGGGTTTGGAGATCCCCGTGTGGGCCGCGATCTCCGCGCGCGTCAGCCGGGGGTGGGTCATCAGGGCGCGCAGGACGTTCTCGTCGGTCAGGCCGCGCAGCATCTCCAGCGAAGGTTTCGGCGGTGCCATGCACACAGTCTAGTAAGGGCTCTTGCCTAAATCGGGAGGCCGCCCTAGCGTAGGGTTTAGTAAGGAGTCCTCACTAAAGGAGTCGGGCGATGACGCTCGCCGCTGAGCCGCAGCACACCCCTCCGCCCCTGCCGCACTGGGACGAGACCCCGGACGACCTCGGGGCCGCCATCCGCGCCATCAAGCCCGCCCTGCGGGCCAGGATCGAAGCCTCCGGCCGCACGGTGGCGGAAGTCTTCGCCGCCGCCGAACGCCGGATCGAGGCGCGCATCGAGGAGATCGAGGCCGACCGCGCCCGAGGCGAGCAGGTCTGGCCGGTCCTCGACTACGACGCGATCAGCTCCGGCACCGTGACACCCGAGGAACTCGCCAAGCTCGCCCGGCGCGGCTGCCTGGTCGTGCGCGGCCACTTCCCCCGGGAACAGGCCCTGGCCTGGGACGCCGACATCGTCGACTACGTCGAGCGCAACGAGTTCTTCGAGAACTACACCGGCCCGGGCGACGACTTCTTCGGCAGCGTCGGATCCAAGCCGGAGATCTACCCCGTCTACTGGTCCAAGGCCCAGATGCAGGCCCGCCAGTCCGAGCGGATGTCCACCGTCCAGTCGTTCCTGAACTCGTTGTGGCGCCACACCTCCGAGGACGGCACCCGGTGGTTCGACCCGGACCGTGACGCGCTCTACCCGGACCGCATCCGGCGCCGCCCGCCGGGCACGGACTCCGCGGGCCTCGGCACCCACTGCGACCCGGGCACGCTCGACCTGTGGATGACGCAGGAGTACCAGAAGGCGTTCCGGCACGTGTTCGACGGCTCCGTGGAGTCCTACGACCCGTGGGACGCCGCCCACCGCACCACCGGCCCGCAGTACCCGGGTACGACCATGTGCTCGGCCTTCCGCACCTTCCAGGGCTGGACCGCCCTGTCGGACATGGACGCCGACCAGGGCGTGCTGCACACCGTCCCGATCCCCGAGATCATGGTGTACCTGCTGCTGCGCCCGCTGCTCCCCGACGTTCCCGAGGACTCGATGTGCGGGGTGCGCACCAACCAGGTCTTCCCCGTCACCAAACGCTGGCACCCGGCGCTGTACCGGGCGCTGAGCCCCATCCCCGACGTCCGGGCCGGCGACTCCGTGTGGTGGCACTGCGACATGATCCACAGCGTCGCCCCCGTGGAGAACCAGCAGGGCTGGGGCAATGTCATGTACATCCCCGCCGCGCCCTGGTGCGCCCGCAACGAGCGCTATGCGCACGAGGTCCGCGAAGCGTTCCTGACCGGTTCCAGCCCCAGCGACTTCCCCGCCGAGCACTACGAGCGCACCTGGAACGGCCGCTTCACGCTCGACGACCTCAACGACACCGGCCGCCGCGGCCTGGGCCTCGCCTGACGACCGGACCGCGCACGGGACGTGACCGAACGGGCCCGCACGATCCGGCTCAACGGATCCTGCGGGCCTGTTCACTGCCGTACGCACGGGCACCCGTACGTACGGCCTCTCGGTCGTGTCCGACGGTGACGGACGGCCGGCCGGTGCGCCCCGTGCCCGGCAGGGCCACTCGTCCTACCGCTCGCCTCGACGGTGCCGTGGCCGCTCGCTCAGCGGACGTCCGCGTACCAGCGCCAGTCCGTCTGCCGTCCCAGACCGGGCAGCGCTGCCCTCCCGGTACACCACAGCAGGGTCTCGGCCGGCCGGAACCCGGACGGCGCGTCGGGGAACAGCCGCTCGACGGTGGGCCGGCAGAGCTCGTCCGGCAGGGGCTGTTCCACGCCGAAGGTCTGGGCGATGTCCCGGCTGTGCAGGAGGACTTCCACTACGCCCATGGCACCGAACCCGGCGGCGTCGGCGGTGCCCCAGGGGTGGAACGCCCGGACCTCGGGGCCGGTCGTGCGGATCGTGGACGCGAGCAGCGTGCCTCCGATGTGAAGGCCCTCGACAGCAAGTTCGGGCGGTGTGCCGTCGTCCACGGAGATGCGCAGGCCGATCCAACGGTCGACGGGCTGGGCGATGAGCAGGCCCGCGTAGCCGAACACGGCCTGTGAGAGATGGGAAATCGTCTGGTAGCAGCTCCACTCCAGCTCTCCGGCAGGACGTAACCAGTCCTGGTCCGCGCATTTGTCGAGAACGGAAGTGCTGAAATCGGTTGCTTCGGTGACGAGTTCGGGCCACATGTTTGTCATTCCCCCCATGCTGTAGGCGGCCGGGATTTCCCGTGACGGCTTCGCTCACGGCGGAACCACTCCGCCACTTACCCATAGGTAAGTGCCGTGGCGTGTTTTCGACGCCGGAATCCGGGCGCGTTGAGGCGGAAACACGGGCGTACGGAAATTCTCCATTCCAGATGTGACGCACGCACGCGTGAACTCCGGGGGACGGGGACGGGGACGCGGATCCGCGACGCGTTTGCGGTGCCGGTCACCACCGGGCGATGAGCGGTGTGTCCGGTTCCTGCTGCCGCCAGGCTGCGGCGAGGCGGGCCAGGCGGGTGGGGGCGGCGATGCCGCGCACGGTGGCGATCCGGTCGTGGACGATGTCGAACGTCACGGCACCGACGACCTGGTCGCCGACCACGACGAGGACGGCGGGGGCGCCGTTGACGAGCGCGTAGTGCATGGCTGGCGTGCCGCCGGCGAATCGCCGTTTCGCCGCTGTGGGTTTGAAGCCGGCCCGTGCGACGGCGGCGATGCGCTGCGGGGTGTCGAACCGCAGCAGCGTCTCGGTCAGGCCGGCGCCGTCGGAGATCGCGGTCGCGTCGTCGGTGAGCAGCACCACCAGCCGTTCGACGCGGCCCGAGGTGGCGGCCGAGAGGAACTCCTCGACGACCCTGC
>NZ_VCNP01000016.1 GCF_006782915.1 Streptomyces calvus | reverse complement strand
GCCGGGGGGGCCCGGTGGAGGTGCTGCTGGCTTGCGGACTCGGTGATGTCGAGGATGTCGGCGATCTCGGCGTGGCTGTAGGAGAACGCCTCGCGCAGGAGGTAGACGGCGCGTTCGAGGGGCGAGAGGCGCTCCATGAGGGTGAGCACCGCCAGGGACACCGATTCGCGCTGCTCGAACGTGTCGGCCGGGCCTAGCATCGGGTCGCCGTCGAGCAGGGGTTCGGGCAGCCATGCGCCGGCGGTGCGTTCACGGCGGGCCCGGGCCGAACGGAGCCGGTCCAGGCACAGGTTGGTGACGACCTTGGTCAGCCATGCTTCGGGCACCGCGATCCGCTGCCGGTCCGCGGCCTGCCAGTGCAGGAACGCGTCCTGGACGGCGTCCTCGGCGTCGGCGGCGGAGCCCAGCAGCCGGTACGCCAGCGAGGCCAGCCGGTCCCGGCCGGCCTCGAACCGGCGGGTGTCGAAGCGGTCGGTGGTGGTGTCGTCCACGCGGATCCCCCGGGCTGTTACGCGGTCGTCGTCTCGGTGGCCGCGTCCGGTGCGGCGGAGCCGGCCGGGGCGGTGCCCGCCGTGGCGGCCAGGCGGTGCCTGCGGGTGGGCATGCCGAACGTCGGGTGCGAGACGGCCCACCGTGACATCGCGAGGATGCCCGCTTTGATGCGCGCGGCCTTCCGGCCCGCCACGTACGTCGGCTTGGCCCGTGCTTCGTCGTCGACCATCTGCAGGATCCCGTCCTTCCGTCCGAGGCTGATGTGGTTGCCCGCGTACGACAGCTTGACGTGTTCGATCCTGCGGCCGGTGAGGTGTCCCACGATCGCCTCGGTGGCCTGCCGGCCGGTGTAGCCGGCCGTGGCGCAGGACATCGGCAGCGGCAGTCCGTTGTCCCCGAGGGCGTAGGCGCTGTCGCCGACGGCGTAGACGTTCGGGTGCGAGACGGACCGCATGGTGCGGTCGACGACGATGCGTCCGCTGTCGGTGACCTCCAGACCGCCGGCGGCGGCGATGGGGTCGACCGTGAACCCGGCCGTCCACACGGTCGCGTCGGACGCCAGGACGGTGCCGTCGGCGCACCGCACCCGGGTCGCTTCGACGGCCTCGACCCGGGTGTGCTCCAGGACGGTGATGCCCAGCCGGTCGCAGGCCCGGCGCAGGTGGCTGCGGGCGCCGGGGGAGAGCCGGGCGGCCGGCTCGCCGTCGGCGATCAGCGCCACCGACAGTGCGGGCCGGGACTCGGCGATCTCGGTGGCGGTCTCGATGCCGGTCAACCCGTCGCCGACGACCAGCACCCTCCCGCCTCCGCCCCGCCGGCCCAGGCCGTCCAGGTGCTCGCGCAGCCGCAGCGCCGAGGGCCGGCCGGTGACGTCGAAGGCGTGCTCGGCCACGCCGGGGACGCCGTGGTCGGCGACGTGGCTGCCGAGCGCGTAGACGAGCGTGTCGTAGGCGAGTTCGGCGCCGCCGTCGGCGTCGGCCACGGTGACGATCCCGCGCTCGGGATCGACGGTGGTGACACGGCCGAGGCGCAGCCGTATCCCCGTGCCCGCGAAGACGTCGGCGAGTGTCGGTGCCGGGAGGTCCTGGCCGGCCGCGAGCTGGTGCAGCCGCAGCCGTTCGACGAAGTCCGGCTCGGCGTTGACCACGGTGATTGCGGTGTCCGCCGGGGACAGTCGGCGGGCCAGGTGCCCGGCCGCGTGGGTCCCGGCGTAGCCGGCGCCGATGACGACGATGCGGTGCTTCATGTGGGGCTCCTGTCGGTTCGCTTGCTCCCTGTGGGTTGAGCGGGACAGCGCCCCGATTGCTGACAGGAACCGTGTGTGACGTAGGTCACATGATGGTGGGAGCGGGCAGTGTGCCGGAGGAGGGCCCCGACCGGCCGTGCCGGTGGACGGTCGTGCCGGTGGACGGTGGTGCCGGTGGACGGTGGTGCCCTGCCGTCCGTCCGGCGGTGGGCCCGGGCCGTCTCAGGGGCGGGTCGGGAGGGTGATGCCGTAGGCCCGCATCTTGCGGTAGATCGTCGTGCGGGAGATGCCGAGCCGCTGGGCCGCCAGCAGTTTGTTGCCGTCCGTCTCCAGCAGGGCCTGGACCAGGGTGTCGCGCTCGGACGCCTCCCAGGCGCTCAGCCTCCGGCTGCCCGCGCTGTGCAGGAACGGCGGCAGGTCGCGGAGTTCGATCCGGTACGTGCGACGGCCCGCGGCGGCCTGGCCGAGCACGTCGTTCAGCTGGCGGACGTTGCCGGGCCAGTCGTGCCGGCGCAGCAGCGGCAGCACCTCCGGCGCGCACTCCACGCCCGCGCCGATGCGCCGCAGCAGGCAGTCGACCAGCGCCGGAAGGTCCGCGAGGCGGTGCCGCAGCGCGGGGACCGCGGCCGCTTCGACGAAACAGCGCCTCAGCGGCTCCGGTACGCCCGGTGCGCGGTGGAGCGTGCCGACGATCCAGGTGCCCTGTGCCGCCGCGGCCTCCAGGGCGCGGGCGACGGCGGGCCCCTGCTCCGGGGTGACGGCGTCGACGTTCCGCAGGACCAGAGCCCGGCCCGGCCCGGCGGGAGCCGCGCGCAGGACCGCCGGCAGGCCGGCCCCGGCCCCGGCGTCGGCGGCCTGCGGGTCCAGGGCGTCCACGACCAGGGGCGCCGAGGCCGCGCCGGTGAGTGCGTGCGCGGCACGGGCCAGGGCCGACTTCCCCGTCCCGGTCTCGCCGTGCAGCAGGAGCGGTGTCCGGTCGCGGGCGCAGCGCGACACCGTGCGGGAGACGGTGTTCCACGCCGGGTCCGTCCCGGCCAGACCCGGCAGCGGCCACGGGCGGGTGGCGTCCCGCTCCGCACGGGAGCCGGAACGAGCAGCGGAACCCGAGCGAGCACCGGACCCGGAGCGTGCGCCGGATCCCGAGCGGGCACCGGTACGGGAGCGAGTGCCGGAAGGGGAGCGGTCGCGGTCGGAGGGGCCGTCCGTGAAGGCCAGCTCCAGCAGGTACCCGGCGGCGCCCGCCGGGCTGTCGACCCGGCGGCAACGCATCAACACCGTGGTCCCGCCGGTCAGTTGCACTTCCTTGCGGCTGCGCGGAGCGTGCCCCAGCTCGTCGGCGGCCCGGTGCAGCAGCCGGTGGTCGTCACCGGTGAGCCGCGCACTGGCGGCGGAGTTGGCGAGCACCAGGTCCTGTCCGAGGCAGAGCACCGGCCGGTCACCGTAGTGGGTCGCCTGCTGGAACGCCTCCAGCAGGGCCCGCTGGTGCGAGCTGCTGGACTCGTACAGCACGCGCTCGATGTCGGCGGCGGCTTCCTGCACCAGGGCCGCCATGAGGGTGCGCGACGGTCCGTTCCAGCAGGTCAGGTTCATGGCTCCCGCGAGGCGCCCGGTGACCGAGTTGCGGATCGGGGCGGCCGCGCAGGAGACGTTCTGCAGGCGTTCGTTGAAGTGCTCGGTGCCCAGGACGACGTTGGGCCGGCGCTCCTCCAGCGCGACCCCGATGCCGTTCGTCCCGACGAACTGCTCGGCGTAGTTGAAGCCGGGCGCCAGGTGGACCCGGTCCAGGTGCGCCGACAGCCGCTTCTCCCCGACACGGCGGTCACGCACCCAGCCCTCCCGGTCGGTCACGATCACACAGGCGTCCGAACCGGCCAGCGCCCGTTCCAGACGGTCCATGATCGGCGCGGCGGCGCGCACCAGGCGGCTCTCCCGGTCGTAGTCCGGCTGGTACGGGACGACCACCTCGTCCGTGCCGATCCCCAGGTACTTGCAGCGCCGCCAGGAGTTGCGGATGCCCTCGGGCACGATCGTCGGAGGGGGGTCCTCGTTCTCGAGGAACTGCAGGCGCGCTCGTGCGATGTCCCGGTCCCGCGCTGTGCCGTCACTGAGCATGGCGCCTCCGATGAGCGTGTTTCCGCCATATTACGAACGCGTTTGCACCTGTCAACGGGTCGTTCCGTACGGCTTTTCCGGGCGTTCGCCGCGCCCTGATCCGGGGCGGCTCCGGGTGTGTTCCACATTGAAAAACTCGACGGCGCTCCCCGCCCCCACGCTGATGGTCGGCGCCGCGCACAGGGTGCGGCGGCTCACCGTCGACCACAGGAGCACCCATGACTTCCGCAGGCACCGCACCCCGTACCGCGATCGTCACCGGCGCCGCCCGCGGCATCGGCCGCAGCATCGCGGAGCGGCTGGCCGGCGACGGCCTCGATGTGGCCGTCGCCGACCTCCCGGCCATGGGCGAGGAGCTGAGCGAGGTGGCGGCCGGCATCGAGAAGACGGGCCGCCGGGCCCTCGCCGTGCACGCCGACGTGACCAGCAAGGAGCAGACCGACGCGCTCGTGGAGGAGGTCGCGGGCCGCTTCGGCAGGGTCGACGTGTTCGTGGCCAACGCCGGGATCGCCAGGGTCACTCCGCTGCTGGAGACCGGGCTCGACGAGTTCGAGCAGATCATGGCCGTGAACCTGCGCGGCGTCTTCCTCTCCTACCAGGCCGCGGCCCGGCAGATGATCGCCCAGGGCGGCGGCGGCAAGATCATCGGTGCGGCGTCGATCGTCGCGTACCGCCCGTTCGCGCTGCTCGGCGCCTACTCGGCGTCGAAGTGGGGCGTACGCGGGCTGACCCAGGCCGCGGCGATGGAGTGGGCGCGGCACGGCATCACCGTCAACGCGTACTGCCCGGGGATCGTCGGCACCGACATGTGGGACCTGATCGACGAGCGGCTGGCTCAGGCCGAGGGCCTGGAGAAGGGCCGGGCCATCAAGAAGTACGCGGAGGCGATCGCGCTCGGCCGGATCGAGGAGCCCGCGGACGTCGCGTCCTTCGTCTCGTACCTGGCGTCGCGGGACTCGGACTACATGACCGGCCAGTCCGTGATGATCGACGGCGGGATCCAGTTCTCCTGACGCGGGCCGTCGAGCACCCACTCGGTCAACCATCCATCGGGAATCGAGGAGTGAGATGTACTCCAAGGACGGCGAGAACTACTTCATCGTGGACGCGCACGTCGCGCTCTGGGACGCGCGCCCCGAGAACCAGCTGAACATCCACGGCAAGCAGTTCATCGACTGCTTCTACGACTACCACCGCAATCTGAGCCCGGAATCGGAACTGTGGCCGTACGAGGAGTACCTCTACTACGGCGGCGAGCGTCTGATGAAGGACCTCTTCGTCGACGGGTACGTCGACCACGCCATCTTCCAGCCCGCCCGGCTGGGCGCGTTCTACCGCAACGGCTTCGGGCGGACGGAGGAGGCCCACGCGCTGGCCCGGCGGCACCCGGACAAGCTGACGTACAACCACTCCTGGGACCCCCGGTACGAGCAGAAGGGGCTCGACCGGCTGCGGCGGGACGCCGAGCGGTTCGGACTGAAGGGCGTGAAGCTGTACACCGCCGAGTGGAAGGGCGACAGCCGCGGCTACAAGCTCGACGACCCGTGGACGTACCGCTACCTGGAGGCGTGCCAGGAACTCGGCATCACCAACATCCACATCCACAAGGGGCCGACGATCCGGCCGCTGGACCGGGACGCGTTCGACGTGGCGGACGTCGACAAGGCGGCCACACGGTTCCCCGAGATGAACTTCGTCGTGGAGCACTGTGGCCTGCCCCGCCTGGAGGACTTCTGCTGGATCGCCACGCAGGAGCCCAATGTGCACGCGGGTCTCGCGGTGGCGATGCCCTTCATCCACAGCCGGCCGCGGTACTTCGCGCAGATCATCGGTGAACTGCTGTACTGGCTGGACGAGAACCGCATCCAGTTCTCCAGCGACTACGCGCTGTGGACGCCCCGGTGGCTGATCGAGCGGTTCGTCGACTTCCAGATCCCCGAGGACATGACCGAATACGCGCCGATCACCCTGGCGCAGAAGAAGAAGATCCTCGGGCTGAACGCGGCCGCCATGTACGGCATCGAGGTGCCGGCCGGGCTGGGCGTCGACGAACCGGCGGTGGCCTGAGATGCCCGCCGACGCCCGGGAGCGGTCCGCCCGCGCGGCGCTGGACACGGTCCTCGACCCGGAGCTGGACGAGCCGATCACCGACCTCGGTTTCGTCCGTTCCGTCACGGTGACCGGCGACGGCGCGCTCACCGTCCGTCTCCGGCTCCCCACCTCGTTCTGCTCGCCGAACTTCGCCTATCTGATGGCCTCGGACGCCAAGGACGCGCTCACGGCACTGCCCTGGACGCGCGAGGTCGTGGTGCTGCTCGACGACCACCACGACTCGGACCTGATCAATCAGGGGCTGGCCGCGGACGCGGGCTACCGGGGGACGTTCGGGGCGGAGGCGGAGAAGGACCTGGAGGAGCTCCGGCTGACGTTCCGCCGCAAGGCGCATGCGGCGGCGATGGAGCGCGCGCTGGCCGGCCTGCTCCGCGAGAACCCGGACCTCACCGAGGAGGACCTCCACGGTGTGGTGCTCGGCGACCTCCCCGACGCGGCGGCCTCCCGTGCGCTGCTGCGGCGGCGCGCGGCGCTCGGACTCGGCGTGGCACCGTCCGAACCGGTCCTGGTGGACGAGGACGGGCGGCGCTTCCCACCGGCGGAGATCCCGCTCCGGCTGCGGTTCGCCCGTGCGGTGCGGGTGTCGATCGACGGCAACGCCCACTTCTGCCGGGGCCTGCTGCGCACCCGGTACCCGGAGTCCGCGGCCGACCAGTCCCCGCGCGCCGGGGACGTGGCGACGCCCGGCCGGCCCGTGCGCGCGGGCGAGCCCATCCCACTCGTCGTCCCGTCGAAGGAGAACGTCTCGTGAAAGCAGTTCAGGTCGTCGGCTACGGCCAGGACCTCAAGATGGCCGAGGTCCCCGAACCCCGGATCACCGGCCCGTACGACGTGATCGTCCGCATCGGCGGCGCCGGTGTGTGCCGCACCGACATCCACATCCTGGAGGGGCAGTGGGCGCAGAAGTCCGGTGTGGCGCTGCCCTACACGATCGGGCACGAGAACGCGGGCTGGGTCCACGCGGTCGGCAGCGCCGTCAGCCATGTCCGTGAGGGTGACAAGGTCATCGTGCACCCGCTGATCACGTGCGGACTGTGCCGGGCGTGCCGGGCGGGTGACGACGTGCACTGCGAGAGCAGCCTCTTCCCCGGTATCGACACGGCCGGCGGTTATGCCGAGTACCTGAGGACCTCCGCGCGCAGTGTCGTACGGATCGACGACTCCCTGGAGCCGGCCGATGTCGCGGCGCTCGCGGACGCGGGGCTGACGGCGTACCACGCCGCGGCCAAGGCGGCCCGGAGGCTGCGGCCCGGTGACCGGTGCGTGGTGATCGGCGCGGGCGGGCTGGGGCACATCGGTGTCCAGGTACTCAAGGCCCTTACCGCCGCCGAGATCGTCGTCGTGGACCGCAGTCCCGACGCGGTGGCCCTGGCCGTCTCCACCGGAGCGGACCACGGTGTCGTCGCCGACGGCGGCCAGGTGGACCGGGTACGCGAACTGACCGGCGGTCACGGGGCGGAGACGGTCATCGACTTCGTCGGTGAGGGCGGCTCCACCCGGGACGGCGTCGGCATGCTGCGCCGCGCGGGCGACTACCACGTGGTCGGCTACGGCGAGAACATCGACGTCCCGACCATCGACATCATCTCCGCCGAGATCAACTTCATCGGCAACCTCGTCGGCTCCTACAACGACCTGTGCGAACTGATGGTCCTCGCCGCGCAGGGCCGCGTGCGCCTGCACACCGTCAAGTACCCGCTCGACCGTTTCCAGGACGCCCTGGACGATCTCGCCGGCGGCCGGATCCGGGGCCGGGCGATCCTCACCCCGTGACCCCGCCCCGGACGACGAACGAAGCGGCGCAGCGAGCCTCGCAGCGAGCGACGCAGGAAGCGGCGCAGGAAGCGGCGCAGGACGTGACGAAGGAAGTGACGCCTTGATTTTCATCACCGTGAAGTTCCGTGTCCGTCCCGAGTACGCCGACCAATGGCCCGAGGTGGTCGAGGAGTTCACCCGGGCGACGCGCGCCGAGCCGGGATGCCTGTGGTTCGACTGGTCCCGCAGCGTCGAGGACCCGCAGGAGTACGTGCTGGTGGAGGCCTTCCGGGACGACGAGGCCGGTGCGGCGCACGTGGGCTCGGCGCACTTCGAGGAGGCGCAGCGGACCCTGCCGCCGCACCTCGTGGAGACGCCCAGGATCGTCAACGTGAAGGTGCCGCAGGACGACTGGTCACCACTCGGCGAGATGACGGTACGGAACGGCGAGACGGTGCGCGGCGGTTGACGAGGGCCGTGACCGCTGAGGGGAACGCCTGTCGGCCTGCCGCGCTCGACGGCAGGCCGACGACGTTCCCCGTCGGCGTGGGCGTCGGCGTCGGCGTGGGCGTGGGCGCGCGCGTCGGTGCGGCGTGAGCCCCGCTCCGGCACGGCGAGCGGGTCAGGGCCGGGGCCGTCGGCGACTCCCGGACGCGCACGGACACGTGCGCATCGCCCGCCGCCCGCCGTTTCCCCTGGCCGCCGGCTCGGGACGGCGTCGGCGGGGCCGCTGCGTGAGCCGTCGGGGCCGGTGGAAGAATGTGCCGGGATGACGGACAGCACCTTGGCGGGACGGGACACGGCCGCACTCGACGATCCGGTGGGGCAGGCGCTGCGTGGCCGGCACGCGCACCTCGCCCGCCGACTCGGCCGGGCCGCCACCTACCTGCCGGGAGTGGCGACCTTCGCCTCGGTGTCCGTCGGTCCGGACGCGGCGGAGTGGGACGATCTGGCCGCGCTGCTCGGCCCCGGGGAACTCGCCGACATGTTCTCCTGCCCGGCCGTTCCACCGCCGGACTGGGAGCCGGTCTTCACGCTCGAGGGCCGTCAGATGATCTGGTCCGGCACCGCACGGCCCGGCCACCTCCCCGCGCAGGCCGAGACCGGCGTCGTAGAACTGGGCGCGGACCGTGTCGCCGAGATGCTCGGGCTGGTCGCGCGGACCTCGCCGGGCCCGTTCTGGCCGCGCACCCACGAACTCGGCACCTATCTCGGCGTCCAGGACGACGGCGTACTGGTGGCCATGGCGGGGGAGCGGTTGAAGCCTCCCGGCTGGACCGAGATCAGCGCCGTCTGCACCGCTCCCGAGGCGCGCGGACGCGGCCACGCGGCCCGCCTGGTCGCCGCGCTCGTCGCGCGGATCGTGGCCCGCGGCGAGCGTCCCTTCCTCCACGTGGCCGAGGCGAAGACCGGCGCGATCGCGCTGTACGAGCGGCTCGGCTTCACCACCCGCAGGAAGGTGACGTTCCGGGGGTTCCGCACGCCATGACGGTGACGGGGCCCGGGCGGGCCGCCGGCCCGGTGGCGGCCGGGTGCGGTGCGAGGCGCTGCCGACTCCTTCCGGAGCCTCCGGGAGCCGGGCGGTGACCGCGACGACGCGACACGCGGGAGCGCGCCGCCGCCTCCTCGCGCTGCTGTCGCTGCTCCTCGTCGTGGGCGCGTGGGCGTGCGGCACACGTGCACTGTCCTACGTCGACCCCGCCGACGCCGCGGCGCAGCAGAGCCGGGTGATCGCGACCGCCTCGACGGACGTCACCGCCGAGGAGGCCGGCGGCGCGGCCGAGACGGCGCGCGACGGCTCCTCCCGCTGTGAGGCACCCGGCAGTCCCGCACCGTGCAGGAAGGTCTTCGTCGCCCAGCCGGACCTGCGCCTCGCGCAGGCGACGGACATCGTGCTCTGGGCCGTCGGACCGCCGGCCGAAACACCGCCCACGGTGTGGGCCGACGTGTGCCGGGACGTGGTGATCTCGGGGCTCTCCCCGCCGACAGCGCCGTCCGTACTCGACCGCTTGCGGATGTAGGCCGAGCGCCCGCGCGTTCCCGCGCGCCGCGCGCCGCCCGGACCCGACCGGACGCGGGCCGCTCGCACGGCAGGACCGCCGTGCGCCCGACCCCGGGTGATGCCGCCCGCCCGCTCGTGCCGAGCGCTGTCCACCACTCGTACCCAGCACAAGGTTGCCCTCATGCCGTCCTCTGCCTCCCCTGCCTCCCCTTCGTCTTCTTCGTCTTCTTCGTCTTCTTCGTCCTCTTCTCCGTCCGCTGCCCGCGTCCGTCGCCGGCGCCGCCGCACGGTCGCCGCGGCGGTGGCCGCACTGACCGCCGTCGTCGCGACGGTCCTGGCCTTCACCCTCGACGACACCTCGTCCGGCGGCGCCTCCCGGGACGCGGCCGCCACCGAGACCACCGGACCCGACGCCCAGGCCGACGCCCAGGCCGACGCGCTGCGCGCACTGGCCCGCCGGGACGCCGACGACCCCCTGGCCGTGGGACGCGCCGACGCTCCCGTCGTCATGATCGAGTACTCGGACTTCCAGTGCCCCTACTGCGGCAAGTTCGCCCGCGACACCGAGCCGGAACTGATCCGCTCCTACGTCGACAAGGGGCTCCTGCGCATCGAGTGGCGCAACTTCCCGATCTTCGGCGAGGAGTCCGAGCAGGCCGCCCGCGCGGCCTGGGCCGCCGGACAGCAGGACCGGTTCTGGGAGTTCCACGACCAGGCGTACGGCACGACACACAAGCGGAACTCGGGTGCCTTCGCCGCTGACAAGGTGACCGGCATGGCCCGGGCCGCCGGGGTGAAGGACCTCGACCGGTTCCGGAAGGACATGGCGTCCGACGAGGCGGCCGAGGCCGTCCGGCGGGACCAGGAGGAGGGCTACTCCCTCGGCGTCAGCAGCACACCCGCCTTCCTGGTCAACGACGTTCCCGTGCTCGGCGCCCAGCCGGTCGACACCTTCAGGCAGGCCATCGAGGCAGCGGCAAAGGACGCCCGGTGAACGGCGACGCGAGTGTCCTGGCCGCGTTCCTCGGCGGCCTGCTGGCCCTGGTGAGCCCGTGCAGTGCCCTGCTGCTGCCGGCCTTCTTCGCCTACTCCTTCACCAGCGCGACGAAACTGCTGGCGCGCACCGTGCTGTTCTACCTCGGGCTGTGCACCACCCTGGTGCCGCTCGGCGTCGCCGGGTCGTTCGCCGGCCGCCTCTTCTACGGTCACCGTGACCTGCTGGTCACCGTCGGCGGCTGGACCGTGATCGTGCTGGGCGTGGCGCAGATCCTCGGGTTCGGGTTCGGGGTGCGCCGGCTCCAGGAAGCCGCGGGCGCACGGCGGTCCGGGTCGGTGCTGTCCGTGTTCGCCCTCGGAACGGTCTACGGCCTGGCGGGCTTCTGCGCCGGGCCCGTCCTCGGTTCCGTCCTCACCATCGCCGCGCTCGGCGGACGACCGGTCCACGGTGGACTGCTGCTGGCGGTGTACGCACTCGGCATGGCCGTGCCGCTGTTCGTCCTGGCCCTGCTGTGGGACCGCTTCGACCTCGGCCGCAAACGCTGGCTGCGGGGACGCACCCTGCGGCTCGGGCCGTTGTCCTGGCACACCACGTCCCTCGCCGGCGGCACGCTGTTCATCCTGCTCGGAGTGCTCTTCCTGGCCTTCGACGGCACCGCGGCGCTGCCGTCACCGATCAGCGTCGAGACGGAAGCGGGACTGGAGGAGCGTCTGCTGCGCATCGGCAGTGCGGTGCCGGACCGGGTCCTGCTGCTCGTCCTCGCCGCGGTGGCGGCGGTCACCGCCGTGGTCCTGCTGCTGCGCCGGGACGGAGCACGCACGGACACCCGCACCGAGGAGCCGTCTTCGCCCGGCGCCTGAAACACGGCGAGCGGGGGCGGTCCCGGCGCATCCAGCCCGGGCAACCGCCCCCGCACTGCCCGGGCTCTCGGCGCATCCAGCCCAGGCGACCGCCCCCGCACCGCCCCCGTACCGTTCCCGCACTGCCCCCCGTACCGCTCCCGCACAGCCCTCGGCACTGCCCTCGCTGTGCTCCCGCGCTGTCCCCGTGCGCCACGCGCAGGCCGACCGGCGTTCTGCCGTGGCCGGAACCGGGCCGACCGTGCGGGCACGGCGCACGCGGGCCCGCCACCGGCCTTCCGGTGGCGGGCCCGGCCGCGTCAGCGACGCTCAGTAGATGTTGACTTCGACCTGGGGACCGTCCCCGCGGCCCGCGTTGATCTGCGCACGCAGCGAGATCTCGTCGTAGACACGGACCTCCTTGACGATGCGGCCCTCCTGGATCAGGAACTGCGAGACGCCGAGCACCGTGACCGGCCGGCCGGTGAGGGGACCGAAGGTCGCGACGCCGCGGTAGGTGCCGTGCATCGTCCACAGCACGGCGACGCGCAGGCCCGCGTACCGCGGGGAGTGGTTCGTCTGGATGTCGCGGACGGCGAACCGCGCGTCGGGGAACGGAGCGACCGTGGTGAGGAGGTCGCTCTGGTAGCGCTCGGGCCGGATGACGGTGTGGTCGCCGATCGTGTGGAGGAACAGGTCCCGGTCCATGAAGTCCTTGACCTTGTTCAGCCGGCGCTGCGTCCACACCTCGTCGATGAACTCGAGCACCATCTCGCACTCGGGACGGAACTCGTCCGGACGCGCACCGCTGACCCCGGCCCGCAGCACGTCCGCCGGCGGTTCCTCCAGCATCGAGCCGCTGTACCCCTGGAAGGTCAGCCCGCGGGCCACCTCGTCCGGGTCCAGGCCGCTCTGCAGGCAGTCGGCCAGGTCGTCGCGCACCACCCATTCCTCGACCATCCGGCCGCGCCGGTACAGGCAGTTGGCCACCGTGCGCTTGCGGATGCGGATGTTGCGGCCGTCCACGAGGTGTTCGTCGGCGGAGAAGACCAGGTGGGAGCTGAGGAAGGCGTCGTCGCCGCGCGCCTCCCACACCACGTCCTCGGCCTGGCCGATGTGCCCCGGAGTGCTGCCCATGCGCATGGTGCTGCCCTCGATGACACCGTCCCGGCCCACGACGGTGCCGAGGCTGGTGTGCACGATCGAGTCGGGCTCGTAGTTGTCGACGATGTAGGCGATGTCGCGGTCGACCCAGATGCGGTCGGTCACCTCGCGGATGAAGTCGTCCGGGTCCTTGTAGGGGAGGTACGCGACGGGGTCCAGAGGCATGGTGCTTCCGTTCCGGTAGTGATGTGAATGCGTATGTAGGTGGCTGAAGGGGAGGGTAGCCGGGGAGGCCGCCCGCCGGGTCGCCGGGGGAGGCTGCCCGCCGGGTCGCCGGGGGAGGCTGCCCGGGGGCGGCCGGGGCGCCGGGGACCGGGTTTCCGGTCGCGCTAGCGGGCGAACTTGTCCGCGCCCAGCTGGCTCCGGTACGTCTCCGTCATGAAGGCGCTCACGACGACCAGGGCCAGGAGAGCACCCACCGCCAGGTAGGCCCAGACGGCGTAGATCGTGCCGAAGGTGCTGACCAGCAGCGTCGCGACGAACGGCGTGATGCCCATGAAGATGGAGAACGAGCTGTTGTACGCGATGGCACTGGCACTGAACCGGGTGCGGGTGGAGAAGAGTTCGGCCGCGCAGACGGTGACGATGCCCGTGAGGAAGAACTCCGGGACGATGTAGATGAGCTGGCTGGCCACGGCCGCCCCGAAGGTGCCCTGCTCGCCGACCCGGAAGGCGACCGGGACGAGCACGATGCAGGCGATGGCGCCGGTGACCAGCATCGGCTTGCGCCCGATGCGGTCCGACAGCATGCCGGCCAGCGGCAGGGTCGGGATGAGGACGGCGATGGAGATGGCGTTCGAGGCCAGGCCCATCCAGCGCGGCAGGCCGAGCGTGTCGGTCAGGTACTGCGGATAGAACGTGACCCAGGTGTAGGAGAGGATCGCGAGCATGATCGAGACGCCGCAGAAGACCAGGATCGGCCGCCACTGCGAGCGCAGCGCCTCCCGGACCGGCGCCTTGACGACGTCCGTGCCCTCCTCGGTGGCGCGCACGAACTCCGGGGTCTCCTCGATGTGCCGGCGCAGCCACATCCCGACCAGGCTGAGCGGCACCGCCAGCAGGAACGGGATGCGCCAGCCGTAGGAGTCCAGGGCCTGGCCGTCGAACACCCAGCTGGTCAGGGCCGCCGTACCGGCACCCGCCAGGATGCCGACGAAGCAGCTGTTGGAGGCGTACGACGTGTAGTAGGCCCGCCGGTTCGGCTCCGCCCACTCCACGATGAACGCGACGGCCCCGACGTACTCACCGCCCGAGACCGCGCCCTGCACGACGCGGAGCAGCAGGAGCAGGACCGGCGCACCGATGCCGATCTGCTGGTACGTGGGCAGCAGACCGATCAGGCCGGTGGTCACGCCCATGACCACGATGGTCCACAGCAGCGTCTTCTTGCGGCCGACCCGGTCGCCCCAGCGGCCCACGAGGGTGCCGCCGAGCGGACGGAACAGGCAGGCGATGGCGATGATCGCGTACGTGCCGAGCACCGCCACGGTCCGGTCGCTCTCGGGGAAGAACGCCGGGGCCATGATCGGCGCCATGTAGCCGTACAGGCCGTAGTCGAACTGCTCGACGAAATTGCCGATGCTGCCCGCGCCGATGGCTCGGCGTATCTCCTTCCGCTTGTGCGGATCGACCTGGGTGGAGTCGGGGGTCTGGGTGGGTGGCGCTGCGGCGGACATGGGTTCTCCGATCGCGCGGGGACGGGGAGGGGAGCGGGGAGGGAGGGGGGAGCGGGGAGGGAGAGGGGAGCGGGGAGGGGACAGGTGTGGGACGGGGGTGGGGACTCGGGTGGGGCTGGGGAGTGTGGCGTACGCAAGGCGGTGCATACGTATGAACTGGTCGGGAACACTAAGGATCCGGATGTGGGGCGTCAAGGGGTGTGCGCACCGGATTCGGCGCCACCGGAAGACGGCAGCCGAGAGCTCGGCGCGGCGCGTCCCGCAGGGTGCGGGACGCCGCCTGCCGGAGGGCCCGGGCCGCGTCCGGCCCTCAGACGGGGTCGGCGGTCGTGCCTGTCGTACCGGACGCACCTGTCCTGCCGGACGGGCCCGTCGTCCCGGTCGCGGCCAGGACGCGCAGGGTGTCCATGAGCACGTGCGCCATGTTGTAGACGATCAGCCGGCAGCCCTGGCGCTCGGCGGCCAGGGCGGCGTCGAGGCTCGGCACGATCGTCATGATCGCGCGCCGGTGGGCCCGGGCCGCGTCGTGCGCCCGGGCGATCAGCCCGTCGACGACGGCGGGCTCCGGGAAGCCGCAGTCCGCGGCCAGGTCGGCGGGGCCCACCAGGACCGCGTCCACTCCGTCGGTGCCGGCGATCGCGTCGGCGTCGTCGCAGGCGCGCCGCGTCTCGATCATCGTCACGACCAGGGTCTCGCGGGACGCCGCCACATGGTCGGCCGCCGTCACCGTGCCGAACCGGCCCGCTCTGCTGTACGTGGCGAAACCGCGATTCCCCCACGGCGGGTAATGGCTGGCGGCCACCGCCCGCGCGGCGTCCTCACGGCTGTCCACGTGCGGGTGGATCAGCCCGGCGGCGCCCAGGTCGAGGCAGCGCAGCGCGAGCGCCGGCTCGTTCGACCCGACGCGGACCAGGACGTCGATCCCGTGTGCTGCCGCGGCCGTGAGGTGCTGCTGGAGCAGCGCCGTGTCGGCCGGCCCGTGCTCGCAGTCGATGACGACGAAGTCCAGTCCCGCGACCCCCGCCATCTCCACCAGCGTCTCCGAGGGAAGCCGCAGCAGGGCGCCCCGCAGGTGCTCGCCGTCCGCCAGGCGCCGTTTGAGGCTGCGGTGCGCCGTGCTCCACGCGATCACCGTGCCACCATCCCCGCGGACAGGTCGATGTCGGCCCCGCACAGCCCCCGCATGCGCAGCATCGCGCTGACGGCCTCGCCCACCTCGTCCTCGGTGACCATCCGGCCCAGCGCCGAGCGCGCCACGAACGCCTGCTCGGCCTGCTCGTAGGTGCTGCCGGTGCGTTCCGCCTCCAGACGGAAGTTGCGCTCCATGCGCGGGCCCTCGACCGGCCCGGGAGAGAGGGAGTTGACCGTGACGCCCAGCGGGCCGACCTCACCGGCCAGGGTGGCGGTGAGACCGATGACCGCCATCTTCGACGCGCAGTACGGGGTGCGGCGCAGCAACGGACGCTTGCCCGACACCGAGGCGATGTTGACCACGTCGCCCGCGCCGCGCGCGGTCATGGCGGGCAGGAAGGCCCGGCACATCAGGAACACCCCGCGCACGTTCACGTCGAAGACCTCGTCCCAGTCCCGCGGTGCGATCTCGGTCAGCGGCGCCACCGGGCCGGCGATGCCGGCGTTGTTGACCAGGATCGAGATCTCCTCGCCGGCCAGACTCCGGGCGAGTTCTTCGACGTCGTCGGGGCTCGAGACGTCGCAGACGCGGTACGACACCTGCGGGCCGAGCCGTGACGCGGTCTCCTCGAGCCTGCTCTCGTCGCGGCCCGTGATCACCACCCGGGCGCCGTCGGCGAGCAGGGAGCGTGCGACGGCCCGGCCGAGTCCGCTGCCTCCGCCGGTGACGAGTGCGGTGCGGCCGGCCAGTGGTGCCGTGCGGCCGCTCATGCGGCGCCCTCCTCGTTCCACGGCAGGCTGCCCTTGCCGTACTTGGCGGCGCGGACGTCACCGGAGCGGGCGTGGCCCTCGAAGAGTTCGACGCGCGCGGCCCGCCCGCACACCTCGCCGAGCAGCGCGGAGGACGCCGTGTCGGTGACCTCCTGGTACGTCACCGTCTTGAGGTACTTGCCGACCCACAGGCCCCCGGTGTAGCGGGCGGCGCCGCGGGTGGGCAGGACGTGGTTGGTGCCGATGACCTTGTCGCCGTAGGAGACGCAGGTGCCCTCGCCGAGGAAGAGCGCACCGTAGTCCCGCATCTGCGTGAGCGCCTGGCGCGGGTTCTCGGTCAGCACCTCCACGTGCTCGCTGGCATAGGAGTCGGCGACGGCGAAGGCCTCGTCGAGGGTGTCAACGACCACGATCTCGCCGTGGTCGCGCCAGGCCGGCGCGGCGAAGTCCCGGGTGGGCATGCCGGGCAGCAGACGCTCCACGTGCCGCTCGACCTCGCGGCCCAGCTCCTCGGACGTGGTGACCAGCACGGCCGGGGAGTCCGGGCCGTGCTCCGCCTGCGACAGCAGGTCGACGGCCACCACGAACGGGTCGGCGTGCTCGTCGGCGATCACCAGGATCTCGGTCGGCCCGGCGAACAGGTCGATGCCGACCTCACCGAACAACTGCCGCTTGGCCTCCGCCACGTACGCGTTGCCGGGGCCGGCGAGCATCGGGACGCGCCCGATCGTCTCGGTTCCCAGGGCCAGCGCGGCGACGGCCTGGACGCCGCCCAGCAGGTAGATCTCGTCGGCGCCCGCGAGGTGCATCGCCGCGACCGTCGCCGCGGGGACCTCGCCGCGGATGGGCGGGGTGCAGGCGGCGACGCGGGGGACGTCCGCCACCTTGGCGGTCACGATCGTCATGTGGGCCGACGCGGTCAGCGGGTACCGGCCGCCGGGCACGTACGCGCCGGCGCCGGACACGGGGACGTGCCGGTGGCCGAGGTGGACGCCGGGCAGCGTCTCGATCTCGACGTCGCCCAGCGCGTCACGCTGTGCCTGGGCGAACGTGCGGACCTGCTGCTGGACGAAGCGGATGTCGTCCAGGACCGTGTCGGGCACCTGCGAGACGATCCGCCGGATCTCGTCCGGGGCCAGGCGGAACGACTCGGGGCTCCAGTGGTCGAACTTCTCGGAGTACCGGCGGACCGCCTCGTCGCCGTTGCGGCGGACGTCGTCGAGGATGTCGCGGACGCGCTCGGCGACGTCCGCCCGGGCCGCGGTCACGTGCGCGGCGGGCACGGGGGACTTCAGGTGTCGGGGCATGACGGCTCTCTTCCACTACGGGTGAAGGGGCAAGGGGGCGGTGGGGGAGGGTTCAGGGGGTGGTGGCCGTGGTGCTCGCGGGTGCCGTGCCGGCGGTGGCCGCGAGCAGGTCGCGCAGTGCGGCCGTCACCGCGTCGGGCCGCTGCCACGGCAGCAGGTGTCCCGCGTCGGGCAGCAGCGTCAGGACGGCTCCGGGGACCGCGTCCGCGATCGCCCGGTGGAAGGCGGGCGGACACAGGACGTCCCGCGCTCCGGCCAGGACGACGGCGGGGCAGCGGGCCGCCCGCAGGACGTCGGCCGCGTCCGTGCGGGTCGCCTGCGCGGCGAGCTGGGCGCGGGCGGCGCCTGCGCCCACGGCGTGCGCCATGGCGCGGTAGCGCCGTTCGTCGCCGGGCGTCGGGCGCCGGTCGGGGAACATGTCCGGCAGCGTCCGCTCGACGACGTCCGTGAACCGGCCGGCCGCGATCAGCTCGTCCATCGCCCGCCAGGCCGCGTACTGCTCGGGCCGCGGCGCTCCCGCGTTGGTCGCCATCACGCACAGGCCCGCGACGCGCTCGGGTGCCCGGCGCAGCGCCTCGAAGCCGACGATGGCCCCGAGACTGAGCCCGACCAGCAGGAACGGGCCCGCGACCGCGGCCAGTACGTCCTCGGCGAGCGCCCCGACGTCCGCCCGCCGCAGCTCCACGTGGTGGACGTCGTGGCCCTCGGGGAACTCGACGTCGCGCCACAGGCTCGCGTCGCAGAGCATCCCGGGCACGACGACGAACGGCAGCGGACCGGGCGTGTCCTCGTTCGGCATGCCGGTCACCAGGAGCGTGCCGAGCGGGGCAGCAGCGCGTACGGGGCGACGTAGCCGTTGTGGTCGATGCCCAGGCCCGCGTCCGCCGCGCTCTTGAGGACCTCCTCGTCCCACTCCAGACGGACCCGCCCGTCACCGGAGTTGACCACGAGGAGGTCGCCCTGCTCGTCGCCGACGTTGCGCACGGTGCGCCAGGCGTCCTGCGGCACGGAGAGCATGTCGCGGGGGCCGAGGCGCACCGAGACGGGGTCCGTGCGGTTGAGGGTGACCTCCCAGAGGCCGTCCTTGACGATCAGGGTCTGCGTCTCGTGCTGGCGGTGCGTGGAGATGCCCTGCCCGGGGTCGGCGCGGAGCCAGGCGACGTTGTGCCCGTGCGGATTGAAGATGCGGGGCTCCTGGTGCGGGTCCTCCGTCATGCCGTAGCCGATGACGCAGCTGAGCCGGGCGCCGCCGCCGGGCAGGGTGCTGTCGAGGAAGGGGTGCTCGGAGAACTCCAGCTCGTCCGCGGCGGCGACGCGGCGCCTCATCTCCTCGGGGGTGTAGTGCCGCAGGCGGTCGAGGTGCTCCTGGGCCAGCGGGGCGACGAGCTCAACCTCCGGCGGCAGGGTGTCGCCGGCGACGGTGTCGAGGAGTTGGTTGTCGGCGGTGAGGTACAGGCCGTGCTTCCGCGCCTCCCGCAGGACGGACGGGCCCCAGATGATGCCGCCGGTGTCGTCCATGCCGAGCACGGTGAACAGCCAGCCGTCGTCCGGGCCGGTGTTGGTGAACCCGCGGAAGATCCAGGTCGGGACGGAGACGATGTCGCCGGCCCGGATCGTGAGTTCGCCCTCGGTGCCGTCGGCACCCCAGCGCAGCAGGTACTCGCCCGCGGTGCAGACGAACACCTCGGCCGTGTAGTGCAGGTGCAGGCTGTTGGTGATGCCGTGCGGCATGGCGGCGGCGCCGATGTTGTAGCCGTGCGGCTCGCGCAGGTTGACGTACTGGCCGGCGGACTGCGAGACGCCCGGGCCGATCATCGCGTAGTTCTCCTTGCGATCCGATCCGGGCGTACGGCAGTCGATGAAGGCCTGGTCGCAGGAGACGAAGCCGCTGCGGCGCACCGTGCGGCGGGCCAGCTCACTGGGGGTTACGACGGCATCGGACATGACCGCTCCTTCACTTGTGAATACGTATGTATTCCATGACAGGCTCCGGACCGGCGGGATGTCAAGGGGTCGGGCCCGGCGGCCGGGATCGATGCGGGCGTGCGGGAGCCGAGCGGGCGGACTCCGTGCAGCTCGGCGGCCCGGCAATCGGCATACGTATACTGAACGGGGGTGCGTCATGGTGGTCGCGCCGGAGTGCGACGAGGAGAGAGCCGATGGGGATCACCAGTCACGACGTGGCCAGACTGGCCGGTGTCTCGCAGCCCACCGTCTCCCGCGCGCTGCGCGACGACCCCCGCGTGTCGATGGCCACCCGCGAGAAGGTCAAGCGCGCCGCCCAGGCGCTGAACTACGTACCGAGCGAGGCCGGACGCACCCTCTCGACGCGTGCCACACGACGGGTCGGTGTCATCGTCACCGACCTGACGAACCCGTTCTACCCGCACGTCATCGCACCGCTCCACGACGAGCTGAGCAGCCTCGGCTACCGCATGATGCTGATCACCGAGCGGTCCGACGAGGCGGTCGCCGAGGAGAAGCTGCTGGACCAGTCGATGGACGGTGTCGTCCTCGCCACCGCCACCACCGACTCCCGCCTGCCCGCCCAGCTCGAGCGGCGCGGCATGCCCTACGTCTTCCTCAACCGCGACACCGGCCGGGCCGGTGACTTCGCCTCCGTCGTGGACAACGAGGGCGGCGGGCGGCTCGTCGCCCGGGAGCTCGTGGCGCTCGGGCACCGGCGCATCGCCGGTGTCTTCGGCGCGGCCAACACCACCACGGGCCGCGAACGCGAAATGGGCTTCCGGCTGGCTCTCGCCGAGGCGGGCGTGGGACTGCCGGAGGACCGAGTGGTGCGCGGAGCGTTCGAGTACGACACCGGCTACCGGGCCCTGCCCGTCCTGCTCGACGCCGCCGAGGCGCCCACGGCGGTGTTCTGCGGCAACGACGTCGTCGCCATCGGCGTCCTGAACGCGGCCCTCGCGGCCGGCGTCAAGGTCCCCGACGACCTCACCGTCATCGGCTTCGACGACCTTCCGATGGCCGCCTGGGAGGTGTTCCGGCTCACCACCGTCCGGCACGACCTCCAGGAGCTGTCACGCCAGGCGGCGCGCCTGCTGGTCCGGCGGATCGCCAAGGAGGTCGACCCGGCCGGGGAACGCCTGGTCCTGCCGACCGAGTTCGTCCCCCGCGCCACCCACGCCCACGCCCGCTGACCCGCCGGGGCCCCCGGCCCGGCAACCGGCCGGCCGTGTGCCGCCGCGCGCGGCGCGGCGGCGACGCCGGGGACCGGACGGCAGAGCAGCCGGGGATCAGAGCTGGTCGCGCAGGGCGGCCGGGATGTCGTCGAACGCGCCCGACGTCCGGCCGATCCGGTCGATGCGCAGGGTCGCCGTGGCGCCGTGGGCGGCCAGCCCCTCGAACGCCGAGACGCGCTCGACGGCGGGCGCCAGCGCGGCGGTCCCCTCCTGCGCGGCGCGCTGGTACGTGAGCGGCTTCAGGAACCGCGAGACGGAGAGCCCGGCGTTGTAGCGGGCCGTCTTGCCCGTGGGCAGCACGTGGTTGGTGCCGCCGATGCCCTTGTCGGAGTAGGCGACCGTCGACCACGGCCCGATGAACAGCGAGCCGTAGTTGGACAGGTTCTCCAGGTAGTAGTCGTCGTCCTCGGTCTGGATCTCCAGGTGTTCGGGAGCGATCACGTCGGCCACGGCGACGGCGCCGGCCCGGTCGCCCACCACGACCACGGAACCGAAGTCACGCCACGCCGGACCCGCGATGTCCCGGGTGGCCAGGGAGGCGAGCTGCCGCTCGATCTCCGCGATGACGGCGTGCCCCAGCCGCTCGGACGTGGTGATCAGGGCGGCCGGGGAGTTGGGGCCGTGCTCGGCCTGACCGAGCAGGTCCGCCGCGACCCACACCGGGTCGGCGCTGTCGTCGGCGATGACGGCGACCTCGGACGGGCCGGCCAGCAGGTCGATGCCGACCCGGCCGAACAGCTGCCGCTTCGCCTCCGTGACGAACGCGTTGCCCGCACCGACCAGCATGTCGACCGGGGCCTCGCCGAGCAGACCGAACGCCATCGCGCCGAGCGCCTGGACACCGCCGAGCGCGAACACCCGGTCGGCCCGCGAGAGATGGGCGCCGTACAGCACGGCGGGGTGCGCTCCGTGCTCGCCCGACGGGGGAGTGCAGGCCAGTACGGTCGGGACGCCGGCCGTCTTCGCCACGTTCACCGTCATGAAGGCGCTGGCGAGCAGCGGGAACCGGCCGGCGGGCAGGTAGGCGCCGACGCGGGAGACGGGGACGTAGCGCTGGCCCGCGGCGACACCGGGAGCGACCTCGATCTCGAAGTCCGTCAGGTGCTCGCGCTGCGCGGCGGCGAACCGGTGGGTGCGCTCGCAGCCCATCTCCAGCGCGGTGCGGACGTCCGGCGGGAGGGCGTCGCCCGACTTCTTCAGCTCGGCGGCGTCGATCTCCAGCGGGCCGGACCAGCCGTCCAGCTCCTGGGCGTAGGCGCGCACCGCGTCCATGCCCTTGCGTTCGATCTCCTTCAGCATCTGCGAGACCCGCTCGACCACGGCCGGGTCGCGCTGGGCGGGAGGGCCGTCAACGGACGGCTTCTTGAGCCACTGGAACGGGGGCAGGGCCTGTGCTTCGGCGTGCGTGATCTGCATGGCGAGGACGCTAGACGCCACGCGGCCACAGGACCAGAGGGGCACTTCCTGTCCGAACCACAGGCTTTCCCTGTGGCGCCGTTGCCGCCGTGGCCGTGGAGCCGCCCGCAGCCCGCTGCCTGCCGCCGCGAGCCGCCCGCAGCCTGCCCTCGTGCGCGCCGAGCCGCCCGTAGCCCGCTGCCGTGGAGCCGCCCGCAGCCTGCTGCCGCGAGCCGCGAGCCGCCCGCAGCCTGTCGTCGTGCGCGCCGAGTCGCCCGAAGCCCGCTGCCGTGGACCGCCCGCAGCCTGTTGCCGCGAGCCGCGAGCCGCCCGCAGCCTGCCGCCGTGGACCGCCCGCACGCTGCTGCCGCGAGCCGCCCGCAGCCTGCCGCCGCGCGCGCCGAGCCGCCCGAAGCCCGCTGCCGTGGACCGCCCGCACGCTGTTGCCTGTCGCCGTGCGCGCCGAGCCGCCCGCACCTGTGCTGCCGTGCGAGTCACCCACACCCTGCCGCCGTGCGAGCGCTCTCGCCTCGCCGCCCGGGCGCGGTCAGGCGCCGAGGTCTCCCGGGCCGAGGTCGGTACGCAGCTCGCGCAAGGTGTCCTCGGCGATCCGGGCCAGCTCCCTGGTGGCCCGCGACAGCGGATGCCCGCGCCGTTTGACCAGCGCGATCGTGTCGTGGAGCGGGTCGGCGAACGGGACGGTGCGCAGCCCCGCGGGGAAGGCCGGGCCGGAGACGACCGCACGGCTGGCGATCGTGTCGCCCACCCCGGCGGCCACGAGGCCCAGCGCGGCCTCGACGTGTTCCAGCTCGATCAGCGGATCGATGGTGACCCCGGCGAACTGGGCCCGTTCCGCGAGCTGCCGCCGGGTGGGGTCCTGCCACCCGTAGTGGGCGTCGTAGAGGACCAGGGGTGCGCGGGCGAACTGCTCCATGGTGACCGGTGTGCGGGTGCGTTCCTCGCTCGCGCTGACGTAGAGCACCTCGTCCCGCAGCAGCGGGGTCACCGCCAGTCCCTCGTCGTCGATCGGCAGGACGACCAGGCCGGCCTCGATCCGTCCCGCCGCCACGGCCGCCGCGGTCTCGGCCGAGTTCTGTCCGACGAGCCGGACCCGGACGGACGGGTACCGGGCGTGGAACAGCTGCACCAGGTTGGACAGCAGGTAGTAGTCCGCGTTGCGGAGCACCCCGAACGTGGCGGTCCCGCCGCCCAGCGAGCCCAGCGAGCGCACCGCCCGGGTCCCGCTGTCGGCGGCCTCCACGGCCTGCCGGGCGTACGGGAGCAGTTCCTGGCCGGCCGAGGTCAGGGTCAGCGTGCGGCTGCCGCGCGCGAACAGTTCGGCGTCCAGTTCCGCCTCGAGACGGCGTACCAGTTCGGAGGCCGACGCCTGGGCGATGTCCATGGCCCGCGCCGCCGCGGTGAACGACCCGAGCCGCTCCGCCTCGACGAAGGCCCTCAGCTGATTGAGGGTCATACGTTGTCCGTGTCCTGTCGAGTCGGCGCCTCCGTGTCGCGGACGCGCCGGTGCCTGGTTCTACCACGATGGTCCGGGGCCGCACCGGGGGCCGCCGTGCGATCCGCAGGTTCTTCCTGTGGTTGCCGCTGGACGAAGGGATCTTGTCCCGGGGACGGCCCGATGATTGGCTCGGCCGCACCCCCGGCACGCCACCGAGCGCGGAAGGTCACCAGCGATGACGACCCCCTTGTCGATCGGCCTCGTCCAGACGGCCGCACGGCACCACGCCGCCGACGATCCGGACGCGTTCGCCGCGGACGTACGACGCGTCACCGCGGCGCACCCCGGTGTCCGGCTGCTCGCCTACCCGGAACTGCACCTGTGCGGCCACCGGCCCGGAGAGGACCCGGTGACGGTGATGACCGCGGCGGCCCAGCCGCTGGACGGACCGCGCGGCACCCGGCTGGCCGCCCTCGCCCGCGAGCTGGGCATCTGGCTCGTGCCCGGCAGCGTCTACGAGCGGGGCGCGGACGGCCGGATCTACAACACCGCTCCCGTCTACTCGCCCACCGGTGAACGGGTCGCGGAGTACCGCAAGATCTTCCCGTGGCGGCCCCACGAGACCACGGCGTCCGGGGGCAGCTTCGTGGTCTTCGACATGGCGGACCACGGCCGCGTGGGGCTCACCATCTGCTACGACGCCTGGTTCCCCGAGACCACCCGCCACCTGGCGTGGCAGGGCGCCGACCTGGTGCTGAACCTGGTGCGCACGCCGACCGTCGACCGTGCACAGGAGGTCGTGCTGGCGCAGGCCAACGCGATCGTGAACCAGGTGTTCATGGCCAGCCTCAACGCCGCGGCGCCGGACGGCGTCGGGCGCAGCGTCGTCGTGGATCCCGAGGGCCACGTGCGCGCCGAGGCCGGGCCGGGCCCGCAGGAGGTCCTCACGGACGTGCTCGACCTCGCCGAGGCCCGCCGGGTGCGCACGCGCGGAACCGCGGGCCTCACCCGGGTGTGGGACCCGTTCGAGGACGGTCAGCAGCCGCTCGAACTCCCCTTGTACGCGGGCCGGATCGACCCCGAGCGCTGGCGCCGCGGAGCCCGACCGTGAGCCGGCGGGCCTCACGGTGACGGCCTGAGCGGCAACCGCCGCCCGCCCGTTCGTCCCGTGGACGCGCGGGGCCGGGCGGCGGTTGTCGCTCAGCGGTCGGACGCGGTTCCGGTGCGCAGCCAGGCGGTGGTCCACGGCGGCAGCTCGTCACCGTTCAGCGGCGCCGACGCGAGCAGCACCTCACCCGGCGGCAGCGCAACGGGTTCGTCGGAGAGGTTGCTGACGGTGTGCCAGCCGCCGGCGCGGGCGAAGTGCAGCAGCCCCCGGCGCGTCCGCTCCCGCGGGCCGACCCACTCGAGCTCCTCGTCCGCGACCAGCGTGCGGCGCAGCCGCAGGGCCTCGCGGTACAGCTCCAGGACGGACTCCTTGTCACCGCTCTGCACCTCGGCCGCGTACCGGCCCCAGTCGGCCGGCTGCGGCAGCCACGACCCGCCGGGCCCGAACCCGAAACTGCTCCCCTCCCGCGTCCACGGCAGCGGCACCCGGCAGCCGTCGCGGCCCTTGACGCGTCCGCCGCTGCGCACCCACATCGGGTCCCGCAGGTCCGCACGGTCCAGGTCGGCGACCTCGGGCAGGCCCAGCTCCTCGCCCTGGTAGAGGTACGCGGACCCGGGCAGCGCCAGCATCAGCAGCGCCGCGGCGCGCGCCCTGCGCACACCCGCCGGCAGGTCCGGGACCGGTTCCCGGCCGTCGGTGAGCAGCCACGCCTCGATGTCCTGCTTGGTGCAGTCGGCGGGCAGGGCGTAGCGCGAGACATGACGCACCACGTCGTGGTTGGACAGCACCCAGGTGCTGGTGGCGCCCGCGCGGCGGGCGTCGGCCAGCGAGCCGTCGATGACGGTGTGCAGTTCGGCGGCGTCGAGCCGCGCGCCGAGGAAGTCGAAGTTGAACGCCTGCCCCAGCCCGGCCGCGGAGGCGTAGGCGGTACGCCGCGAGGGACGCACCCAGGCTTCGGCGACGGCGAAACGCGGCGGGTCGTAGGAGTCGAAGACCTGCCGCCAGCCGCGGTAGATCTCGTGCACCGCGTCGCGGTCCCACAACGGGTGGCTGCCGTCGTCCGGCAGGGCGTCGGGCTGGTAGCTCCGCTGCTCGCCGAGGTCGCGCAGCGGTGCGCGCAGGTCCTTGGCGAGGCCGTGGGCGACGTCGACGCGGAAACCGGCGACGCCCCGGTCGGACCAGAAGCGCAGGGTGGTGTGGAAGTCCTCGCGGACCTCGGGGTTGTCCCAGTTGAAGTCGGGCTGCTGCGGGGCGTACAGGTGCAGGTACCACTGGCCGTCCGGCACCCGGGTCCAGGCGGGGCCGCCGAAGCTGGACGGCCAGTCGGTGGGCGGCAGTTCACCGTCGCTGCCGCGGCCGTCGCGGAAGACGTAGCGGTCGCGGGCGGCCGAGCCGGGCCCGGCCGCGAGCGCCTCCTGGAACCAGACGTGCTGGTCGGAGGAGTGGTTGGGGACGATGTCGACCATGATCTTCAAGCCGAGGCGGTGGGCGGTGGCGACCATCTCGTCGAAGTCGTCGAGGGTGCCGAGCCGCGGGTCGACATCGCGGTAGTCGGCGACGTCGTAGCCGCCGTCGGCGAGCTGCGACGGATAGAACGGGCTCAGCCAGACGGCGTCCACGCCGAGTTCGGCGAGGTAGGGCAGACGGGAGGTGACGCCGCGGATGTCACCGATGCCGTCGCCGTCGGAGTCGGCGAAACTGCGCGGGTAGACCTGGTAGACGACGGCCTGCCGCCACCAGTCCGCGTCGTGGGCGGAGGGGGCGGGGGAGTCGTGGTGGGGCATCTGTGAACCTCTCGGGCGCGTGCCCAGGATGGAGTGCGGGTGTGCGGACAGACGGAGGGGACGGCCGCAGGCGGCCGTCACCCGGGGAACAGGGCTGCGAGCGGAGCCGCTCAGCCCTTCACGGCGCCGGTGGTCATGCCGGAGACGACCGACCGGCGGAAGATCAGCACCAGGACCGCGATCGGCACGGTGGCCACCATCGCACCGGCGAAGATCACTCCGTACGGGACCTGGTACTGGCTGGTGAACAGCGCGATGCCGACAGAGACGGTGCGGCGGTCGTCGGAGCCGTTGAAGGTGAGCGCGAGCAGGAACTCCGACCAGGTCGCGGTGAAGGAGAACACGCCGGCCGTGAACAGGCCCGGCCTGGCCAGCGGCAGGATCACCGTCAGGGCGGTGCGCAGCGGTCCGGCGCCGTCGACGACGGCGGCCTCCTCCAGCTCGCCCGGAATACCGCTCAGGTAGTTCCGCATGATCCAGATCGCGAACGGCAGGTTCAGCGCCACGTACGGGACGACCAGGCCCGGATAGCTGTTGAGCAGCCCGGCCTGACGCTCCATCAGGAACAGCGGGACGAGCAGGGCGATCGGCGGGAACACCGACAGCACCAGCAGCGCCGTCATGACGGGCCCGCGTCCGCGAAGCGGCATCCGGGCCAGGGCGTATCCGGCGAAGAACGCCAGCGACAGGATCAGCACGGTGGACAGGCAGGCCACGACGACGCTGTTGAGGAAGTAGTGGCCGATCCCGTTGCGGGTGAAAGCGGTCTCGTAGTTGCCGAGCGTGACGTCCTTCGGCAGCAGGGTCGGCGGCGTCGCGCTGATCTCGCCGGGCCCCTTCAGGGAGGCGGACGCCATCCAGACCAGGGGCAGTGTGGCGCACCCGGCGATCAGCAGTCCGCCGAGGTTGACGACATTGACGTAACGGCGCACGCCCGTGCGCGGGACGCTGCGGCTCATGCCCGGCCCCCTTCGTCGGCTTGGGCGCGGAAGACGCGCAGGAACAACAGGCAGCAGCCCAGGACGATGGCGGCGGTGGTGACCGCGACCGCGGCGCCGCCTCCGAAGTCGAGGTTCTGGAAGAGGATCCGGTACCCGAGGATCGCCACCGACTGGGTGGCCGTGCCCGGACCGCCCTGGGTCAGCACGAACGGCAGGTCGAAGATCCCGAACGCCTGGAGGATGCGGAAGAGGACCGCGATGGCGATGATCGGCCGCAACTGCGGCAGCGTGACCTTCCAGAACGTGGTCCACGCCGAGGCGCCGTCGATCTCGGCCGCCTCGTAGACGTCGCCCGGGATCAGCATCAGACCGGCGAGAACGACGATGGCGACGAACGGCGTCGTCTTCCACACGTCGACCACGACCATCGCCGCCATCGCGGGCAGCGGCTCACCGAGGATGTCGGGCCGGGTGCCGAACACCTGCTCGCACAGCCAGCCCACCGCGCCGTACGTCCCGTTGAACAGGTACGACCACAACTGTGCGGCGATCACGTTGATCAGGGCCCACGGCAGCAGGAGCAGGGCGAGGATCCAGCCGCGGGCGGCGCCGAGCCGCTCCAGGACGAGCGCGACGAGCGTGCCGAGGACCAGCTCGACGAAGACCGAGACGACGGTGAAGCCCAGGGTGAACGCGAGGGCCCGGTACCACTCGGAGTGCGTCAGCAGCGCCTCGTAGTGGGCGAGGGTGGGCGAGCCGAGCCGCAGGCCGCCGTACTCGAGCCGGACCTCGCTGAACGACAGCACCAGCGAGAAGAGGACGGGGAAGACCGTCACCGCGGCGACGACCAGGAGAGCGGGCGAGGCGAACAGCCAGCCGGCGCGGGCGCGACGGCGGGCCACGGAGTCCGGCGGCGCGCTCCGCCCGGTCACGGGGCCGCCACCGTCGCCTGTCGACGGCGTCCTCGCCGTCTTCCTGTGCAGTACGGAACTCACAGCGCTTTTCCTTCCAGGGCCGTGCGCAGCCCCTCGCGCGCGGCGCGCACACCGTCCGCGGGGGAGAGGCTGCCGCGCACGACCGCGTTCGCCGGCGTGTACAGCGCCTTGCTGACCTGGGGGTAGTACGGGGTCTGCACGGGCCGGGAGACCAGCGTCAGGTCGGCGGCGCGCAGGACGGTCGGGTCGCCGGCGGCGCGCGCCTCCGGGCCGTCGAGCACGGAGGTCATCGCGGGGACGACACCGGCTTCCCGGGCCAGCAGGCGCTGCACCTCGCCGGAGGCGCAGAACCGGGCGAACTCCATGGCGGCGCCCAGCTCCTGCGAACTGGGGTTGACGAAGTTGCTCCAGCCTCCGGCGCAGGAGACGCCGGAGCGGCCGGTGCCCTCGAAGCCCGGACGCGGCACCGCCCCGATCTTCCCCGCGACCCGGGAGACCTGAGGAGTACTGGCGTTGACCCAGGCGTACGACCAGTTGCGCAGGAACAGCCCGCGTCCGTTGACGAAGGCGTCCTGCGAGTCGGACTCCTGGTACGTGGCGACGGTGCGGGGCGTGACGCCGCGGGAGGTGAACTCGGCCATCAGCGAGAACGCCCGCTCCGCCTCCGCTCCGCCCAGGGCCGGCCCGCCCCGCTCGTCCAGGACGGCGGCGCCCGCGTCGGCGAGGAACTCGGTGACGTTGGCCGTCAGCGACTCGGTCACCGCCGCCTGCCACAGGAACCCGGCCTCCGTGTCACCGGCCCGCTGCACCGTGCGGGAGGTGTGCAGCAGCTCCTCCCAGCTGCGGGGAACGCGCAGCCCGTGCTTGGCGAGGAGGTCCTTGCGGTAGAAGAGGTAGGTGCTGTCGGTGAAGAACGGCACCGCGTAGACGCTGCCCCGGTACGTCGAACCGCTGCGCAGGGCCTGCGGGTAGGAGTCCCAGAAGCCGTCCGGCAGCAGTTTCTCCACCGGCAGCGCGAGCGCGGAGTGACCGAACTGCGCGGGCCACGTCGTGTCGCCCAGGTACACGTCGGGCTGCGGGGAGCCGCCGGCGAGCTGGGTGGCGATGGCGCTGCGGTTGCCGTCCGAGGTGGACAGCGCGTTGATCTTCGAGACGCGGATGCGGGGATGCCGCCGCTCGAAGGCGCGGATGATCAGGTCCGCGACGACGGCGCCCCGCCGTGAGGGGATCTCGGAGACCCACCAGGTCAGCCGGGCCGGCTTGCGGGGGACGGTCGCGGCCTGCGCGAGCAGGTCGTCGAGGTCCTTCCCGCCGCAGCCGGACAGCAGACCTGCCGCGGCGGCGCCCAGGGCGCCCGTCAGCAGGGCTCTGCGGTGCAGGGACATGGCGTACTCCTCCCCTCTCTGACTGCCTCGTGACAGCGCTGTCACCGTAGGGATGTGCCGGATGGTGTGTCAACGGTCGCGACGGTGCCGTCACTGGAAGAGATCGCTATGACAGTGCTGTCACGGCGTTGACCTGGTGCGGCGGCCGTTGTGTTAGCGTCCCGCACATGGTCGGTGAACCCGTTGCGAAGGGGGCCACGCTGGCGGATGTCGCCCAGCGGGCCGGAGTGTCTCCCTCGACCGTCTCGCGCACCCTGCGCGGCCTGTCAACGGTGTCACCCGCGACCAGGGCGCGCGTGGAGAAGGCGGCGCGCGAGCTGTCGTTCGCGATCTCACGCAGCGCGTCGAGCCTGGTCACCGGGCGCACGGGCCGGGTCGCCGTGCTCGTGCCCAACCTCGACTCGTGGTTCCTGGGGGCGGCGCTGGCCGGCCTGGGGCCCGCGCTCAACTCGGCCGGCCTGGACATGCTGGTCTACAGCGTCACCACCGCCGAGCAGCGCGCCGAGTTCTTCGACCGGCTGCCGGCCCGGCGCAACGCCGACGCGCTGCTGGTCGTCAGCTTCGCGCTCTCCCCCGGGGAACGCGCCCGCCTGGACGACCTGGGCATGCCGCTGGTCTTCGTCAGCCAGCACGAACAGGGCCGGGCCGGCGTCTACGTGGACGACGTGGAGGCCGCCGAGCGCGGCACCCGCTACCTGCTCAACCTCGGCCACCGGCGCATCGCCTACCTGGAGCCCGCGGACGCCTCGGGCTTCGCCTGGAGCAGCAGGGCCCGCCTCGACGGGTACCGCACGGCTCTGGCTCAGGCGGGCATCGACCGGGACGACGACCTGGTCTGCCAGGTCGCGCACTGGCAGGGGCCGAGCCTGGAGGCGGCGATGGGGCGGCTGCTGAGCCTCGCCGAGCCGCCCACGGCGATCTTCGCCGAGACGGACGACATCGCCTTCAGGCTCCTCACGGTGCTGCGCGGCGGCAACGTCCCGGTGCCACAGCGGATGTCGATCCTCGGTTTCGACGGCCATGCGATGGCCGAACCGTGGGACCTGTCCACGATGGCCCAGCCGGCCCGCCGGCTCGGCGAGGTGGCGGCGGAGCTGGCCCACGGCGTGATCAACGACCCCGAGGCGTACCGGGAGCGGCACGTGGTCCTGCCGGTGGAACTCGTCCCGCGGGGCAGCACCGGCCCGGCACCGTCCCCGGCTCCCCGGGAACGGTGACCGGGAGCACCGTACGACCGGTCCTCAGAGGCCGGTCCGCTGCTCCAGGCGGCTGCCGCGGGGCACGGTGACGGACATGATGTCGCTGGGACGGTCCAGGGCGATGCGGTGCCACCGCCCGCGCGGCACGACGACGGCGCTCCCGGCCGCCAGCTCGGTCGTCTCCTCCTCGTCGCCCGGCCGTTCCGGGCGGAAGAAGAGGCGTATGCCGCCGGTGAGGCAGGCGACGACCTCGTCCGCCGAGGTGTGGATCTCCCAGTGGTCGCCGTGGACGTCGGCGTCGGTCTCCGCGTGGAAGGTCATCACCTGCCAGCCGTCCCGTTCCGGCTCGAACACCGGCTGTTCGGCGCTGACACGGCCGTCCTGGCGGAGGTGGAGGAAGGAGGCGAAGAGGTCGATCGGGGTGACGGTCACGACGGTGGGTCCTTTCGCGGTTCTCGGAGGTCCGGCAGGTCCGGTGGGTCCGGTGGGTCCGTTGCGGCTGCGGGGTCGTCAGGCGAGTGCCGGGCGGCGGCAGGTCCAGGAGTGCGCGCGTTCGAGGGTCCGGGACACCTGCAGCAGGAGGTCCTCGCGCCAGGGTGCGGCGACGAGTTGGACGCCGACGGGCAGGCCGGTGGCGTCGTCGTGGTGGACGGGGACGGAGATCGCCGGTTGGCCGGTCACGTTGAACAGCGACGTGAACACCGCCAGCGGGTAGCACTTCACCAAGGGCGCCAGGGGGTCGTCGTCACCCTCGGTCCGCCAGAAGCCGACGGCCGGCGGCAGGCACGCCATCGTGGGCGTGACGAGGACGTCGAAGCCGGTGACGAACGCCTCGACGATGCGCCGCGACAGGTGCTGGGACCTCTTCACGGCCTCCGCGTAGGCCCAGGAGTCGACGGCGCGCGCCGCCTCCCGCAACACCCGGTTGTGGGGCTCCACGCGGTCCGGGTGCGCGAGTTCCACTCCGGCGGCGGCGACGTTCCACAGGGTCGTGAACGTCGAGACCAACTCGTCCGCCGGCGGCAGCGGAAGAGGAACGCCGACGATGTGGTGGCCGGCCGCTTCCAGGGTCCGCAGGGTCGTGTCGACCGCCGTCAGGCACGCCGGGTCGACGGCCAGTCCGTCGATGGGAGGGTCGACCAGCACACCGATCCGCAGGCCCCTCGGCGGGGCCGCGGTCACCGCGTCGGCGAACGACCGTCGCGGTGCCGGCGGCGACCACCAGGCGGCGGGGTCGTGGCGGGCGAGCACGTCCAGGACGGCCGCGGTGTCGGCGACCGAGCGGGTCAGCACGCCGTTGGTGCCCAGACCCTCGACGTCGACGGTCGCGTCGGTGACCCGGCCGCGGGTCGGCTTGAGCCCGACCAGGCCGGTGCACGACGCCGGGACGCGGATCGACCCGCCGCCGTCGGCGGCGTGGGCCAGGGGCGCCAGGCCGGCGGCGACGGCGACGCCCGCGCCGCTCGACGAACCGCCCGGCGTGCGGTCGGGGTCCCACGGGTTGCGGGAGATGCCCAGCGCCTCGCTCTCGGTGAACGACACCGTGCCGAATTCCGAGGTGGTGGTCTTCCCCAGCAGGACGAACCCGGCGTCCACGAACCGTCGCACCACCGGAGCCGACGCCGCCGCCGGTGCCGGGTCGGCGCCCGCCGAGCCGTGGGTCGTGGGCCAGCCGGCCACGTCGAGGAGATCCTTCACGGGCAGCGGGACGCCGTGGAACGGTGGCAGGTCGTCCGGCGAGTCGGCGCGGACCACGGCGTCGGCCGCCGCGGAGGCGGCCTTGAGGACGTCGTCGTCGGCCCGGTGGCAGAACGCGTTGAGCAGGGGGTCGAGTCGGTCCATCCGCTGCAGACAGCCGACGGCCACTTCGACCGGGCTCACCTCCTTGCGGCGTATGGCGGCGGCGAGTTCGACGGCCGGCGTGAACGGGTCGATCGGGTGGCGCATCGCGAACCTGTCCTCTCCTGGAAGAAGGGCTGGGCGAGTCAGTGTCGTCGCGGGTTCGCGGGCGGGTCTTGGACAAATGTCCCGACGGCGGTTCGGTCGCGCTCCGCCTGCCTTCCGGACGAGCGGGGCTGGGGCTTCGGGCGCGCCGCGGCCTGCATTCGGACGCACCCGGGCCTGGACTGCGGGCGCGTTCGGCCGCGTCCGGGGTCGCGTTCCGGACCGTTTCCCGGCGGCGGCGACGGTGCGCGGGCTCGTAGCCTGGAGCCATGCGACCTTCAGGGCCGGCCCGTGACGCCGCGGAGAGGTGGGACATCACCACGCCGTCGGCGCCCGGACGGCTGCCGGGGGTCCGTATGGCCGGGTTCCGTGACCGCGGGACGTACCTCGACGACCTCCGGATCGTCCCGTACCCGGCGGTCACGCTGGTCGTCGACTTCGGCGACGGGCTGCTCGTCGACGACGCCGCCGTCCGGGAGTGGCGCGGCAGCGTCGTACTCGGCCTCGGGCCCGGTGGCGTGCGCGTGCGCGGCCGGGCCATCGACGGCCTGCAGATCCGGCTGTCCCCGGTGGTCGCGCACGCGGTGCTGCGCGCCGCACCGGAGGCGGGCGGGGCCGTGGTCGGCCTCGACGACCTCTGGGGACGCGATGCCCGGCGCACCCAGGAGCGGCTGCGGGCCGCCGCCACCTGGGAGGAACGGTTCGCGATCGCCGAGGCCGCACTCCTGCGCGCCCATGAGGCGGGCCGGCCGGTCGACCCGGAGGTCGGCCACGTCTGGCGGCGGATGGTGCTCAGCCGCGGCCGGGTCCGGGTCGAGCCGCTGGCGGCGGAGGTCGGCTGGAGCCGCAAACGGCTGTGGTCCCGGTTCCGCTCCCAGATCGGCCTCACGCCCAAACGCGCGGCGCAGCTGGTCCGTTTCGACCATGCGGCCCACCGTCTCGCCGCGGGCCACAGCGCCGCCCGCGTCGCGGCGGAGACCGGCTACGCCGACCAGTCCCACCTGCACCGGGACGTCATGGGTTTCACCGGAGTGACCCCCACGGCCGTCGCCGCCGCGCCCTGGCTCGCGGTCGACGACGTCGCCTGGCCCGCCGCCCCGCGGCGCACGTCCGGCACCTGACACGGCGGCCGGCCCACACGGTCGGGCATCAACGGCCCCGCGCCTGACGGTCGTCGGGTCGTCGGGTCGTCGGGTCGTCGGGTCGTCGGGGCGTCGGGTACAGCCTGCTGTACCTGCTTCCGGGTGTGTGCCGCAATGACCACCGGGGTGCCGCGCTGGTGTGCTGAAACACGTCGGACCAGACCCCTTTGGAAGGAACCGCGGTGACCGCTCACGCCCCCGTCAGTCCTGGCATCCCGCCGAGCCCCAGGGCCGCGCACCGGCCCGGGAGGCTGCGCGGCAGTATCCGGCGCCGCCCGCTGACCTGGTTCTTCGCGCTGGCCTACGGGCTGAGCTGGGTGGCCTGGACGCCGTACATCCTGTCCCGGAACGGCATCGGCGTCTGGGACTTCACCTTCCCCGGCGGGCAGGGCGCCTCCCAACTGCTCGGTGTCCTGCCCGGCGCCTACCTCGGCCCGATCACGTCGGCGCTCCTCGTCACCGGAGTCACCGAGGGCCGTGCGGGCCTGCGGACCTGGCGAGCCCGCATGACGCGGTTCGGGGTCGGATGGCGCTGGTACCTGGTGGTCCTGCTCGCGGTGCCGGGCGCGCTGGCGCTCGCCTCCGCCGTACTGGCCGCCCGCGCACCGGACGTGCCGTCCGCTGCGGTCCTCGCCGCCTATCTGCCGGCTCTGCTGGCCCAGTTGGTGACGACCGGCCTCGCCGAGGAGCCCGGCTGGCGCGAGTTCGCCATGCCGCGCATGCAGAGCCGCTACGGCACCCTCACCGCCACCTTCACCGTCGGTGTCCTGTGGGGCGTGTGGCATCTGCCGCTGTTCCTCACCGAGTGGGGCGGCGGGCCGGACGTGGCGTGGATCGAGCCGGTGGAGTTCGTCGTCACGACGATCGCCTTCAGCGTGGTCATGACCTGGGTGTTCAACAAGTCGGGCGAGAGCATGCCGCTGGTCATGCTGCTCCACTGCGGCGTCAACAACTACATCTCCATGGCCTGGTCGGACATGTACCCCTCGCTGCCTGACCGGTACGCCTCCCACGCCTTCCTGCTCGCGTCGGCCGTGGCGGCGCTGGTGCTGCTGGTCGCGACGCGGGGCCGGCTGGCGGGGCCGCCCCGCCGCAAGGCGCCGTGAACGGTCCCGCCGCACGGCGCTGTGCACCGCTCGCCGTGAGTGCTGCGGCGCGCGGCGCGGTCCTCGGACCGGGTGGCGTGGCGTCTTCCGCGTCCCACCCGATCCGCCGCTTTGTCCGTCCCTGTCACACCACTTCCGGAACGTGCTCCAAGCGGGCAGGAAACGGGCACGTCAGAGGCCGATGCGGAGCCTGTGCGGGCCCCCGTGTGCAGGGTTCGTGTGGCATTCTGGGCTCCCGGCTGATCAACACGGACGCGCGCGCGTGCGTTGCGGAGTCGAGGGTTCTGGTGGAGTCGTGGCCTGTTCACCTCGTCGGCACATGCGTTCATGTCCGGGGCATCTGACCATGACACGGTTCGCCATGACACGGTCCGTCAGGACCCGGCGCGGCGTGCGCGGCGGGGCCCCACCGCGTGTGAACGGCGCGGTGGATGACGGTGGTTGTCGCGGTGGCGGAGCGAGGAGAAGGGCGGGACGGGCGTGACGGAACCGCTGGAGAAGCGACTGGAGAAGGCGATGGCCGAACTCCACGCCGCGCAGGAGGCGGTCGCGCGTACCGAGCGCGAGCTGCGGCAGGCCTCGTTCGCGGTGCTCTCCTCCGACCGTGCGGTCCGCGCCACCGTGGGCCCTCAGGGAGAGCTGACCGGGATCGAGTTCCTGGAGGACAAGTACCGGGACATGTCTCCGCAGGAGCTGGCCGCCAGCGTCCTGGAGGCGGCGAGCGCGGCGCGCGTGAAGATGAACCGGCATGTGATGAAGGCGATGGCGCCCTTCACCGAACCCAGCAGCAGCCTGCCGGAGTTGAAGGGCTTCGAGCTGGACTGGGAGCGGATCTTCGGCCCCGAGGTGCTGCGCGAGGACGACGAGGACACCACGCGCGGCGGCCGGGCCACGCCCGCCTGGCGGGACGCGCTCGGCGAGGACGGGGAGGACTGACCATGGGACAGCGGTACTACGTCGATCCGCACCGCATCGAGGCCCTGGCGCGGCAGCTGGAGGAGATCGGCACCCTCGCCAAGAGCATGACCGAGGAGTTCCTGGACGAGCTGGCCCCCACGGTCTCGTGGCCCGGTACGAGCGGTGACTTCGCGGAGAAGGCCAAGCCGCAGGAGCAGAAGGAGCGGCAGACCACCAAGGAGACCATGATGTCCGTCCGTGACGCGCTGGTGGGCATCACGGACGCCACGGTCAGCCAGGTCCGGATGATGAAGGACACCCGGGACCACCACCTCGAGGAGATCGAGCGGAGCAACAACCGCGTCGAGACCCACGGCCTGGACGGCGACGGCCCGGGCGGGCATGGCCGCCGCTGACCCGCGTACCGCCGGCCGCTCCCGCACTCTGCCGGGAGCGGTCGCCCCGTCCTGCCCGCACGGCCCGCGGGACGGCGCTCGGTGAGCATCCAGCCGTCGCCCGAGGTCAACGCGATGATCTTCATCCTCACCGGGGAGAAGCTCATCGACGCCGACGAGGACCTCGCCTACGAGAGCCGGCGGCCCTACTCCGGTCTGGGCCGCAAGCTGGACCGGATGTCCGAGCTGATCGACAAGTCGATCCACGACATCGCCGAGTCCATGCCGGACGACCTGTCCAAGTCGTACGCCAAGGCGATGGGCATGCTCATCGACGACGGCGGCAAGAACTACTTGCGCGAGTTCGCCGAACAGCTCGACAAGATCGCCGAGGGCCGGCGCAAGACCTCCATGGACATCATGGAGTCCAAGTGGCAGGTCATCGCCGAGGTGATCCGCCTCCTCATCGAGATCGCCATCTACCTGGCGATGTCGTTCTTCACCGGTGGCGCCACGGCCAGCCAGATCATGATGGCCAAGCTGCGCAGCCGCTTCATGATCCTCACCACGCTCAGCCATCTGCTCCAGCGGCTGCACCTGGCGCCGTCGCTGACGGAGGCGTTCGCCGAGGCGTTCACCACCTTCGCGGTGCGGCTGGCGATGATGAACTTCGCCCCGGACGGCCGCCGCCCCGACGGCATCGACTGGAACGACATCCTCAAGTCCGCCGCGTTCGGTGCCGCCGCGGGCGGACTCACCAGCTTTTTCGACAGCTGGGCCCGGAACATCGTCAACAGCTACGACAACAACTTCCTGAAGAACGGCCCCGATCTCGACTTCAAGAACAACCCCAACCTGAAGAACAACGGTCCCGGACCCGACCTCACGTCCAACCGCCCCCACCCCGACTCCAAGCCGGGCCCGGACCCCGCACCCGGCCCCGACACCCCCCACGACCGCCCCGACCCCACTCCGGCCGGCAGCGGCCCGGACCTCACGCACACGCCGGTCACCTTCCGGGACAACCCGCTCTCCTTCCGCAACAACCCCGAGCTGTGGCGGAACAACCAGCTCTGGCGCAACAACGCCGACCGGCCGGGCGCGCTGGCCGGTCACTACGGGCTCAAGGGCACGGCCGACTTCCTCGCCGCCGGTGCCGGTGAGGCGCTCGCGGAGATCCTCATCAAGGGGGCCTTCGACGGCGACTGGTCCACGAGCTGGTCCACCTTCGTCGGTGCGGGCCTCAGCAGCCAGGTCGAGGCGACGCTCAGCGACATCGCGGTGAACAGCGGTGCCGAACTGCGCCATGTCATCGACAGGTTGCGCCTGCAGCCGCCGCCCACCGTCTCCGGCGGCGGCAACGATGCCGACACGCCGGACTCCGCCGGTGCCCCGGGCTCGCGCGACGCCGACGCGGACGGCGACGGCACCGACCGCACCGGCGGCCCCTCGGGTGCGGGCCTCACGGGCGGCAACGGCTCCGCCCTCGCCCCGCCGCCGCCCGCCACCGTCCAGAACACGGGCCTCCAGGGCGACTTCACCGGCAGCGAGGCGCCCCCGCCCTACGTCGCGGAGAACCCGCCGCCGTACTCGACGCCGGACCCGCCGCCGTACACCCCGGGCACGCTGCCCGTGACCGCCGCCGAGAACGCGCTGTGGCAGCAGGTCCACGACGGGCCCGCCGACGTGCGCGAGCAGGCGCTGCGGGACATCGCCGCCCTGCGCGGGTCGCCGCTGCCCGGCGCCGTCGAGATCGGCGTCCGTGACGGCCTCCACAGCAGCCTCTCCCAGGTGCCGGAGGTCCGGGTGGTCCCGGCCGGCAACGGCCCCGCCGCCCAGATCGACAGCGACGGAGTCCGCCGCGCCGTCGAGGGCCTCGGCATCCCGGTCACCGTGGACGCGCCGATCGGCAACGGAACGCCGGGAGTCGGAGTGGGTTCCGGCGGCACCTCCGGCGGGTCGAGCACCGTCGGAGGTGTCAGTGCGTCCGGTGGGTCGAGCACCGTCGGAGGTGTCGGTGCGCCCGGTGGGTCGAGCACCGTCGGTGTCGGTGCATCCGGTGGGTCGGTGACGCCGGGTGGGTTGGGGACGCCGGGTGGATCGATGGCGCCGGGTGGGTCGGTGACGTCCGGTGGGTCGGTGACGTCCGGTGGGTCGGGGACGTCGAGTGGGCCGGGTGTTGTCGGTTCGTCGGGGGCATCCAGTTCGTCGGGTGCTACCGGATCGGCGGGTGTTTCGAACGCGTCCGGCGCCTCGAACACGAATGGTGTGTCCGGCACTTCGGGCGGGTCCGCGAACTCGGCCGGGTCCGGCACCGGTGGGCGGACGAACGGGACGGCCGACCTCGGGGACGGCGACCCGGTTCCCTCGACCGAGCAGCCCCAGGACAACACGACGGTCACGTCGGACGGGACGACGGACGACCTCCCGCAGTCCTCGCAGTCCTCGCAGTCTTCGCAGTCCTCCGAGACCGCGCCGGTTCCGGAAAGCACCGTGCGTCCGCAGGTCACCTCCTCGCCGGAGGTGGACAGCGCCGGTTCGCACGCCGGTACCGGTGACATACGCGGTGACGTACGTGACGTACGCGGTGACGTGAAGGTCGATGCCGATCGCGTCGGGCAGGACGTGCCCACGCGCGCGGCGCCGTTGACGATCGTGGTGTCGGAGGTGCCGCCGCCGGGTGTGGGGACGCCGGAAGCGGCGGAGTTGCTGGACGGGGCCGGGACCGACCGGGCCGTGGTGCTCGGGCCGGCGGTCGCGTCGGACGGGTCCGGGCGACCGGTGCGTGCCGCCGTCGAGCTGACCCGGGAGGCGCCGGGCGCTCCGGTCAAGGTCCGCCCGCTCACCGGTCCGCCGTCGGTCGTGTCGCCGGGCGCCGGCAGCACGGACGTCACTGCGCCGGACGCGGGCCGCACGGACGCCGCCACGACGGACACCGGCACGGACACTCCGGGGAGCGCGGACATCCGGGGCTCCGCGGACGCCCGGGGTTCCGCCGACACCGTGTTCCCCGGCGCGGATGTGCTGCTGCCGCTCGCCGATGCCCTCGGCGTGGTGGCCGACCCGGCTCCCCGTCCCGTCACCGAGAGCACCGGGACGGTCGACGACGGCAGTGATCCGGTCACCCCGGATGCGGTCAAGCCGCCGAAGACGGTCCTGGAGACGGCAGCACCTGCCGCTCACAGCACCGCGGTGGCCCCGGACGCCACGGTCACCACCGACCCCGTCCCCTCGAAGCTCGCCACCCTGTCCCTGACCTCCACCGAGACCGCGACCGACCTGCACCTGGAGTCCGGCAACAACACGGCCGACGACAACGGCACCGCGAGCGACAACAACACCGCCAACGACAACGACCACGCCAACGACAACGGCAGTGGTCGTGGTGACGGGCCTGGTGGGGTCGGTCCCGGTCACGGGGGCGCGGTTCCGCCGGCCGTGTCCGTGAGTCCGTCGGGCGCCACCGCGCCGGCGGCCGTGGGGACGCCTCCGCCGTCGGGGCGGATCGTGGTGCGGCCCGCGGGAGAGCCGGTCATGACCACGCTGGACGGCCAGTCGGTGCCCGTTTCACAACTGCGGAGGCTGGTGCCGGACACCGCCGTACGGCCCGAACCCGGGCGCGCCGTAGGGACGTTGACCATTTCGCAGAGCCCGGCCGAGGACGGTACGGCGCAGGACGCGGGGCGGCGCGCGCTGCTCGGGCAGGACACGTTCCGCGGTGTGCGCACCACGTCCGCCACGCCGGCACCGACCGTCGGCCCGGCCCCGGAGACCGCCACGACCCCGGGGCCGGGGACCTCGCCGGGGACCGCCGCCGAACCGCCCGCCCGCCGCACCGTGTTCACCGGACCGCCGGCCGCGCTCCCCGGTGCGGACAGTGAGCGGGGCGGCGACTACTTCGCCGCACACGGCACCCCCCGTACCGTCACCCTCGGCACCGAGGACGCCGCGCGCCCCACCGTGAAGGTCAGCGGTGTGCAGCTCGGCGAGGTGCTCAAGTCCTGGTCGCGCGACGGTGACCAGGACCGCCCGCTGGTGCTGTTCTCCTGCGAGACGGGACGGCAGCCGGAGGTGGCCGGTCTGCCGGTGGCGCAGCACGTGGCGAACCGGACGGGACGGCCGGTGTACGCGCCGACCACCGAGGTCGGTACGGCCCGCGACCGGGACGGCAACGTCCGCGCGGTGCTCACCGAGGGAGCGGACGGGCCGGGCCGCTGGCGGCTGTTCACTCCCGAGCCCACCGGCGCCGACCTGGACGCGCTGGCGCGCGACGCCGGCCTGCACGCGGGTCCCGGCCCCGCCGACGCCTTCGCCCGGGCCCGTACCCTCCAGCAGGTCCGCACGCTGCGCGGCGCCCTCGGCCAGGACGCCGAACAGCGGCCGGAGAACCGGGAGCTGCTCGCCGGGCTCGCCTTCGTGGACGGCCTGCGCTGGCTGAGCCCCGACACCGCGGCCCGCTACGGCGACGGCCGAATGACCCCGGACCTGCTGGACCGGATGGTCACCGACTGGCACGCCGCCACGGGCGGCACCGCCGTCGATCCGGCGACCGGCCCCACCCCGGAGCAGTACACCGCGTTCCTGCGTGCGGCGGCCGACCTGCGGGCCACCGCCGGGCCGGACACCACGCTCGACGTCCTGCTGCCCCCGCCGCCGCCCGAACTGCCGCCGTCCACACTGGTTTCGCGGGAGGACGTGCGCGGACTCTCCTACGTGCCCTCGGCGGAGGTCGCCTGGGCGCTGTCGGACGCACCGCTGCCGCTGTCCGATCTGGGCCTCGGCCCTGAGGACACCGCCGAGCTGGCACGCCGCCTGCACGACCCGGCGCCCGCGACCACCGTCCCCGGGCACCAGCCGACGTCCCTCCCGCCGGAGCCGGCCGAGGTCGACCCGGACACGGCGCGTCACACGTACGGGATTCCGGAGAAGAACTTCAAGGGCTTCCGGGAGGTGTCGCGGAACAACAGTCTGGTCATCGATGTACGGCCGACCAATCCCAGTGCTCCGAAGTGGCTCGAGTCCGGGGCGATGGCCAAGCCGCAGGAGATCAAGGCCAAGACCGTCAACGAGACCGATGTCCTTCTGGGTGCGGATCCGGGGACCGTGGGGCTGGTCGGTTACTTCAGGCCGGTCCTGCCGGAGCCGGCGTCCGTTCCCGAGGGGCAGTGGGACAGGGTCCTGTCGCGTTTCAACCAGCGTTCCACCGAGTTCCGTGAACTGGCCCCGGTGATGGCCGCGTTCGAGGCGGAGAACAGGTTCGTCGTCAAGGACGGCGTGGTCCACGGTGTGGACGACAACGGTGAGCAGCGTCCCATCACCGGTGATCACGATCTCTTCGACGTGTCGACGCCGGGCGGTACCCGCGTCTCCCATCCGCGGCACGACGCGCTGATCGAGGAGATGCGGTCCAAGGACATCGCCGTGATGCACGGCGCGCACATGTTCTGGAACCCGTCGACCGCCTTCGACAAGTCCGTCTTCGACAAGATCGTCGATTCCCACCAAGGGCCCGACGGCGAACCGCTGCTCCGATTCCGCCCCGACAACGAGCACGCCGAACTCACCTGGCCCGCGCCGCTCAGGACCGGTGAGGTCAACTCGTACACGGCGCGTCACACGTACGGGATTCCGGAGAAGAACTTCAAGGGCTTCCGGGAGGTGTCGCGGAACAACAGTCTGGTCATCGATGTACGGCCGACCAATCCCAGTGCTCCGAAGTGGCTCGAGTCCGGGGCGATGGCCAAGCCTCAGGCGATCAAGGCCAAGACCGTCAACGAGACCGATGTCCTTTTGGGTGCGGATCCGGGGACCGTGGGGCTGGTCGGTTACTTCAGGCCGGTCCTGCCCGAGCCGGCGTCCGTTCCCGAGGGTCAGTGGGACAAGGTCCTGTCGCGTTTCAACCAGCGGTCCACCGAGTTCCGCGAACTGGCCCCGGTGATGGCCGCGTACGAGGCGGAGAACAGGTTCGTCGTCAAGGACGGTGTGGTCCACGGTGTGGACGAGGACGGCGCACAGCGTCCCCTGACCGGCGATCACGACGTCTTCGACGTCTCGACGCCGAACGGCACGCGTGTCACGCATCCGCGGCACGACGCGCTGATCGAGGAGATGCGGTCCAAGGACATCGCCGTGATGCACGGCGCGCACATGTTCTGGAACCCGTCGACCGCCTTCGACAAGTCCGTCTTCGACAAGATCGTCGATTCCCACCAAGGGCCCGACGGCGAACCGCTGCTCCGATTCCGCCCCGACAACGAGCACGCCGAACTCACCTGGCCCGCGCCGCTCAGGACCGGTGAGGTCAACTCGTACACGGCGCGTCACACGTACGGGATTCCGGAGAAGAACTTCAAGGGCTTCCGGGAGGTGTCGCGGAACAACAGTCTGGTCATCGATGTACGGCCGACCAATCCCAGTGCTCCGAAGTGGCTCGAGTCCGGGGCGATGGCCAAGCCTCAGGCGATCAAGGCCAAGACCGTCAACGAGACCGATGTCCTTTTGGGTGCGGATCCGGGGACCGTGGGGCTGGTCGGTTACTTCAGGCCGGTCCTGCCCGAGCCGGCGTCCGTTCCCGAGGGTCAGTGGGACAAGGTCCTGTCGCGTTTCAACCAGCGGTCCACCGAGTTCCGCGAACTGGCCCCGGTGATGGCCGCGTACGAGGCGGAGAACAGGTTCGTCGTCAAGGACGGTGTGGTCCACGGTGTGGACGAGGACGGCGCACAGCGTCCCCTGACCGGCGATCACGACGTCTTCGACGTCTCGACGCCGAACGGCACGCGTGTCACGCATCCGCGGCACGACGCGCTGATCGAGGAGATGCGGTCCAAGGACATCGCCGTGATGCACGGCGCGCACATGTTCTGGAACCCGTCGACCGCCTTCGACAAGTCCGTCTTCGACAAGATCGTCGATTCCCACCAGGGGCCCGACGGCGAACCGCTGCTCCGATTCCGCCCCGACAACGAGCACGCCGAACTCACCTGGCCCGCGTCGCCCCGGACGACACCCGCGCCGGACCGGCCGGAGAGCCCGGCCGACGACCTGACCCTGTTCAGCAAGGTTCCCGCCGCTCCCGGACCCGCGGACACCGTGCGCGCGGACGGCGCCACCTTCCAGCGGCTGGACACACCCGGCGGCGGGAACAGCCTGTTCCGGGCGCTGCTCGACGCCGCGCGCAGCCGGCCCGTACCGCCCGCGTGGGCGGCGCGCGACATCGCCGGACTGCGCCGGTTGCTGCGCGACCGGATCACCGGGTCCGAACTGGCCGCCGCGGCCGCCGAGGCGACCCCGGACCCGGTGCTCGCCGTGGTGGACGACCTGCGGATGGACGCCCTCGACGGAGTGCGGGACCCGGACGAGCACGAACGGATCACCCAGCAGTGGAACGCGATCGCGCAGGCGGTCGTCACCGACGGCGACGCCGGCCGGTGGCAGCGGATCCTGCGGGACAGCGCCTACCCGCACCTCGCCGACGTGGCGCCCACGCCCGCCGCCGCGCGCCGGCTCGGCACCGAGGGACTGATGGCGGCGGCGGCCGAACTCCCCGGGCTGTGGGCGTCCCCGTTCGGTGACCTGCTCCCGCAGGCCCTGGCGCACACCCTCGACGTCGACCTGCGGCTCGTCCAGCCCGACGGGCAGGCAGCGGGAGACACCCTCGTCGTCCCGCTCCACCCGGGCGGCCGGGACGGCACCCTGCACCTGGCCTACAACGGCACCGACCACTACGACGCCCTCATACCGGCCCCCGACACCCCGGCCACGCCAACGACCAGCCCCGAAACCGGGGACAGCGACACGCCCACCACCACGCCCACCACCACCGGCAGGACGCCAACGCCTGCCACCCAGGGCCCGGACGGTTCCGACCCGTTCCGCGAGTGGCTGCGGGACATGGGCGGGATCACCGACGTCTACGGCTCCGGGACACCCGACCCGAGCGATCCCTACCCGCTGGAGACCCAGCTCGAGCGGTACCGCCCGGCACGGCTCCTCACCGGCCCCGACGCACGTCCGCCGGGCCCGGCCCCGCGCACCGTCACGTTCGACGACGGCAGCCGGCTGCCCGCCGTCCTGCTCGACCCGGACGCCGACCCGCGCGACGGCGACGAACGTGACACCGGCCGGCGCGACGGCGATCCGCACGGCGGCGGTCCCGGCGGGCGCACCGACCGCGGCCCGCAGACCGCGCCGTCCGGCCTCTTCACCGGACTCGGCGTCGTCACCCTGCGCTCGCCCGAGCAGGTCGCCCGCGAGATCCTCGGGAAGCTGCCGGAGACGCTGCGCGGCCAGTTCGACGAGGCGGAACTGCTGCGCCTGCTGACCGAGCAGCCCGGCGCCTTCACCGCGCCGCGCGGCGCCCGCCTGGTGGGCCGGGAAAAGTCCGGGGTGGGGCACGAGTTGACGGTCGAGGCCGTCCCGTACCACCGCTGGGAGCGCTTCGCGGAGACGAACGGCGCCACCACCCGCCTGGACACCATGCGGCGCGGCCAGGCCACCACGGGCGGCGGGCGCAGTGTCGGGTTCGGACGCCGGATCGCCGCCGGGATCAGCATGGGTCCGCCGCTCAGCTGGCTGGTGAAAATCGGCCTCTCGCTGGGCTGGACCCGCAGGACCGACTACACGCTCGGCACCCAGGCGTACAACCAGTCCGAGTACCGGTCGCACGACGGCTCGCACCTGCACCTGGACGACGTCTACTACCGGGTGAGCGTCAACCGGGTCACCGAGGCGCCGAAGAGCGCCACCCAGGACACCGCCACCGGCACCGGCACGCCCGCGACGGCCCCGCGCTGGCGGCGCACCCCGGTGCACACCGCGGACTTCGCCATGCGGGACGGCCTGAGCTGGCGCCTGCCCGACGACCTCACCGTGCCGTTCACGGGTCCACGGCAGGCACCGGAGACGCTCACGTTCCCGGACGGCGTCGACCCGCGGGCCACCGACATCACCGGGCTGCACCTGACGGACCCGCCCGAGGACCTGGCGCTCGCCATCTCCGGTGCGCGGCCCGGCAGTTCGGCGCACCGCGCACTGGTCTCCTACGTCCGTCCCGAACGGCTGCTCGCCCTGTTCGGCCGGCTCGCCGGGCCGGTGAGCGGGCCCGAACTGACCCGGGGCAGCGGCCAGCACCCGCTGGGGCACCTGGTCGTCGAGCGGTCGGTTCCGCACCGGGCCACCCTGGTCACCGAATCCGTCACCACCGAGGTGCGCGACCTCGCGCAGACCACGTACCAGAACGAGCGCGGGCACGTCCGCGACACCCGCTTCGGCATCCAGGTCACCTCCGGACCGAACCACACCGTCGTCGGCCCGGAGACGGACGTGCGCATCCAGGGCGGTCCGCTGGTCCGCGCGGACTTCAGCGCCGGCCGCGGCCACTACCTGGGCACCGACGCGGCCCGCAAGGTCACCGCCCGCATCCGCAACCAGCCGATCGCGCTCTACCGGGTGGAACGCACCCTGATGGTGCGCATGGCCGGCGAGCCGCGCTCGGCGGTGCGCCCGGTCCGTGTGGTCAGCCTGGACTGGATGTCCACGCAGGACGCCCGCCGGCTCGCCGGCTGGGACAGCCGTACGCCCGGGCAGACCGGCCCCGACGCGGACGCCGAACCGCCGGTGCCGTGGTACCTCACCCGGGAGGACCCGGTCCACCTGGGCGGGCAGGTCCGCGCGGAGGGCTTCCGCCCCGACCGCCCGCAGTACGACCCGGCACACGCCGTACCGGAGCCGACCCGGGACCGCACCCGGGACCAGGACCCGCGGCCCACCCAGGACCCGCGGCCCACCCAGGACCCGCAGCCCACCCAGGACCCGCAGGGCACCCAGGACCCGCAGGGCACCCGCGACCATCAGAACCCCCAGTCCACCCAGGACCCGCAGAACCCGCAGGACCCCCTGCGTGCCTTCGCGGACGCCGTGCTGGACACCCTGCACCGCTCCTACCCGTCGCTGTTCGTGCCGCCGTCGATGCTGCGGCACCCGCGGCTGGCCAGGTTCTGGTACGGCGACGGGCGGATGCGGACCGCGCTGCACAACGACCGGCAGGTCCGCGAGGCGCTGAACCGGGGCACCCTGGCGCAGAGCCTGGACGACCTGACCACCACCGGGGTACCGGTCACGCTCACCGAGGACGGCAAGGTGAGCCGCGGCCACCACACGCTGACCCTGCGGGCGCGCCTGACCGACCGGCGGTTCGAGACCACCATGAGCGAACGGTCGCTGCGCAACGGGGTGGTCGGCACCGAGGTGTCGGGCCAGGGCCAGCAGGCGTCCAGCACGCTCTCCGCCGGTTTCGAGGTGGGCATCTCGCCGCGCGACCACGACAAGGTGCCCGAGGCGGGACTGCCGGCCCAGACCGGCAACGTGGCCGTCGGCGCCCGTTACGCCCTCACCGACCAGAAGGCCACCCGGAGCACGGTCTCCGTCACCCACGACCACCTGACGTACCAGAACGGCGCCGACCTCTACAGCTACCGGGTCGAGCTGAACGCCACCTTCGAAGGACACCGCCGCCCGCGCGGCTGGACCCGGCTCGTCTCGGCCGGCCTGCTCGGCACCGGCGTGTTCGTCAGCAAGGTCGAGGAACGTCCGCTGTTCAGCCGGGGCAGCGAGACCGTGGGCCGGGTGGAGCTGGCCGTGCCCGCGGCGCACGGCTCGCAGCGCCACGCCCCCGTCGACGCGCCGGCAGGAGCGCCGGCCCCGGCACCCGCACCGCAGCGGCTCTCCGCCGACGAGGCCGACCAACTCCTCGACGGGACACGGCCGTTGCCGCGTCAGGACACCGCGGACCGGCGGCTCGTCCAGCGGCTGCTGCGCGCCCCGCACGTGGTGCTCGGCACCGAGGGCGGCCGGGAGCGGCAGCAGCTCATGCAGGAGACCGCCGACCGGGCCACCGGCGGCTCCTGGCACGTCGGCGCGCCCGGCACCCCGGTGCGCGGCGCACTGCGCCGGGCGATGGCCAACCTGTCCATCGCCGGGCAACTCGGCCAGTACCTGGGCCCGTTCGGCTCACGCGTCACCGGACTCAACGGCGCCGGCCCCTTCCGCACCCACTACCTGAAGGCCGCGGTCCGCGGCGAACTGCACAACCTGCGGGTCATGAGCGACCCGAAACCGTCCAGCCTGGAAGCGACCCTCGGCAACGAGCACCGCATCGCCGGCAGCGAAAGCACCGTCGCGCGCACCACCCTCGGCGTCCAGGGCGCCGACATGCCCCTCCAGCACGCCGGCGAGCCGGCCGTCGTGGGCTCCTACTCGACGGCACTCCAGTACGCGCGGGCCACCGGCCGCAGCATCTCCAGCAGCCTCACCCAGGGACGCAACACCACCGTCACGTTCGCCGGGCGCATGTACCTGGTGGTCGCCGACGCCGCCGAGACCATCGCCGTACGGGACCGGTGGACGGCCGCGATGGGCGCCGTCGGCACCCGCGCGGGAGCCCGTGTCAGCTCCGCGGCCGGCCGGATCTCCGAGCGGCTGGGCCGCGGCCTGGCCCCGCGCCGGGCCGCCGCCGCGCTCCAGCGCATCCGCGACGCGGTGATGTTCCACCTGCCCATGCAGGACGCCATCGAGGCCGGGCTCGCGCCCGACGGCCTGGGCACCGACACGCCGCGCAACCTCGGCGGCGGCTACCGCGTGCCCGCCTTCCTGCGGCGCCAGTTCGCCGGCCACTCCAGCGGACAGCTCGACGCGAGCGGGGCGACGCCGCAGCTGATGGACCGGCTGAAGAAGGCCGGAGTTCCCTCGCACGACCGCGAGCAGGTCCTGCAGCGGCTCTCCCCGGACTTCCTGCGCTCCCACGTGCACGAGCTGACCACCGACGGGATGAGCCTGCCGGTCCACTACCGCACCTGGTCACGGCCGCACCACCTGCCGACCGGCGGCAGCCCCGCGCAGGTCCGGATCAAGCTCACCCCCGTCACCACCACCGTGGAGCGGCTGCGCACCGGCATCGAGCTGGAGGACTACCGCACCACCGCCCGCGACCACGCCGACGGCGTCACCCAGGAACGCGGCGGCGACGTGACGATCGCCGTCGGCCAGCGCGCGACGGGCGGCGCCCTGCTCGCCAACCCGGCGGTGCAGGGCACCGCCGCCGGGCAGCGGTCGTCGACCCGGACCGAGACCAGCGGCAGTACCGTGACGCCGAACATCGCCACCACGCAGGCGCACGCCGAGGTCGTCACCGGCTACACCCTGACCGTCACCATGACGGACGCGGCCGGTGACCCGCTGCCGCCCCGCGCCGTCGCCCGGGTCGGCAGCCTCCACCAGATCCTCCCCGCCGGACTGCTCACCCCGGACGGCGACGGCTCCGACGGTGCCCTCACCGAACAGGACGTGCCGGAACCGGAGCGCGCGGTACGGCTGCTGACCGCCGAACAGGCCCGCCCGGAGGCCGTCGCCGCCTGGCGCACCTCCGGCAGCGGCACCGGCGTGGCTGCCGGTGCGCCGGACGTGTCGGACGTGCTGCCCTTCGACCACCGGATCGGCACCGGCATCCTCGCCGTGGACATCCGCGGCGCGGCCAACGTGCAGGACGCCCTCACCCTCGCCACCGCCCGCGCGGACGGCACGGGCGACGGCGCCCTCGGCAGCCGGTACACCGGCGACCCCCTCGACGCGCGGGTGCGCATGGCCCGCCTCACCCCGCTCACCGGCCTCGGCACCGCACCCGCCCAGGCCCAGCAGGATGCCACCACCCAGGTCGGCCTCACCTCCGGCTTCCGCGAGGCGCTGAGCGCGGACGGTTCGACGCTGCCCACCCAGGCCTCCGCCCGCCTCTTCGGCCAGTTCCACACCGCCGACTCCCGCCTCTACGCCAAGATGCACCGCACCGGCGCCCGCCTCCTCGCCGTGGAGAACAAGCCGCGCATGGAGGCCATGCGGCGCTCGAAGACCTCCGACGCGCTGGAGGGCGGCACCTCCGACAACACCGAGGCCGCCGTGGGCACCGCGCCGCTGGCGGGCACCAGCAATGCGGGCGTCGTCAACCCGGGAGTCACGGTGCCCGTCGCCGGCGCCAACGACGGCATCACCGCCAAGGACGCCACGGACACCACCGTCGCCGCCCACGTGAAGGCGGCCGCCGACCGCAGCATGCTGTTCGCGCTGCCGGTGAGCTGGCTGTCGGTGGCCGAGGTGGACCACCGGATCACCGACAGCCGTCCGCTGCGGACCCTCGGCAAGGCACGGCGCGGGCCGCGCGCCGCCGAGGCCGGGACGACGGCCCTGGTGTGGCTGCGCGAGGACCTCGCCCGCGAGTACGGGCTGCTGGACGACACCACGTTCCCCGACGAGGTCGCCGCGGCCTGGGACGACCAGGCCAAGGCGGCGGACGACCTCGTCGCCGCCGAGAAGGGCTACTACGACGCCCGGGCGCGGGCCCGCGAGACCTGGCTCGGCCTCGGCGCGCAGGAGCAGGCCGCGCTCGGCGACGGCGAACCCGACCGGCCGACCGTCCTGCCGCGGGAGGTGGCCGAGTCCCCGGCCGTCGCCGCCTGGCAGGCCGCCCGCGACGACGTGCGCCGCTGGCAGCAGCGCACCGCCGCCGCCGCCGCGGACCACCACCGGCTGCACCTCGCCGCCTCCCGCCTCACCGCGCACCACCAGGGTTCGCCCGCGGTCACGGTGCCGGACCTGCCGCAGGACTACACCGAGCCGGAGTGGCGGTCCGAGGCGCCGGAGCCGTACCGGATCAGCGACGGCACCGGCTCGACACCGCGCACCCTCACCTCGCCCGACGGCGTGACCGTGCGCGAACTGCACGACGTGCCGCACGACGGCGCCTCGTTCTTCCACGCGCTGCTCGCCGCCGCCGGGCAGCGCGGCAGGCTGCCGAAGCTGCTCGGCCCCGACCTCGCCGCCCGCTTCACCGCGGCACCCGGCGACCCGGAGGTCACCGCCGAGGCCGTCGGTGCCGCCCGGGACCGGCTGGCGTGGGCGCTCGGCGAGGACCGCAACCAGGATCTCCTCGACGCCCTCGCCCTGGACGTCGCGGACACCTTCACCCAGGAGGAGATCGACGCCGCGGGAGTGACCTTCACTCCCGCGCAGCAGGCCGAGTTCGACGCGTTCGGGCGGCTCCCGGTGACCTTCTGGCCGAACCCCGGGCAGCGGGTCGCGCTAGCCGTCGCCGCGCTGTCCCGGCCCTTCGCGAGCGAGCCCCGCCAGGACGCCACGCAGGACGCCACGCAGGACGGCACACGGCGTGGCGTGCAGGACGCGGCCGGCTCCCCGGCTCCGCCGGAGCGGCGGGCCGGCGACCACGGCGGCGCCGACCTGCTGCCCGCCCTCGCCGCGCGGGTCCTGGGCACCCCGCTCACCGTGGTGACCGGTGAGGGCCGCGAACAGCTCTTCCTCCCGCCCGGCACCGACCCGTCCGCCGTCGACCCGGCCGCCGATCCGGTGCTGTTCACCGCCGACGGCTTCTTCCACGCCGCCCTCCCGCCCGGCACACCGCCCCCGGCCGCCACTCCGCTGCCGGCCCCGGCCCGTTCCGCGTCCACGGCCCCCTCGACCGCGGACACGTCGAACCCGGACCCCGCGTCCACGGACACGTCGAACCCGGACCCCGCGCGCCCCGCCCGCGAGCAGCAGCCCGCGAAGCCGCCCGTCCACCGCAGCCACGCCACCCCGCCCTGGACGCCGCCCGCCGACAGCACCGGCCCGCACTACCGCCTCGCCCGCGACGGCGTGCTCACCGCACCCGACGGCGCCACCTACACCCAGGGCACCGTCACCGGCCGCGGCAACGGCTTCTTCGGCGCGCTGTCCACCGCGCTGCGCCGGGCGGCCGAGCAGCCCGGCCTGGACCGCCGCGAGGCGGGACGGCTGCGCACCCGCGCCGGGGCATCGCCCGCCCAGCTGATGCGCCTGAACGGCTTGCCCGGCACCCCGGCCGAACGCGACTCGCTCTTCACGCCGCCACCGATGAACGTCCGCCGCGGCGCGCCCACGCCGAGCACGGAGGCCCGTGAGGGACACCTGCGCCGCCACCTCGCCGAGGCGCCGTGGGGCCCGGAGGCCGACCGTGCGGTGGCCGAGTGGGCCGCCGCCGTGACCGGCACCACCGTCACCCTGGTCGAGGAGAACGGCACCGCCCACACCTATCCGGGTCCGTCCGCCGACGGACCCCATCTCCGACTGCGGCGCCGCGGCGGCGACTTCGTCCCCCTGCTCCCGCGCACCCCCGCGCCCCCCGCCCCGCGCCCGGCCCCGTCGTCGGGCACGCGTCAGGACTCGTCCCCCACCCCGCGCCCGGCCCCGTCGGGCACGCGTCAGGATCCGGCCTCCGTTCCCCTGCCCCCGTCCCCGGACGGCAGCGACCTCCCGGGGCTCCCCGGGGAGGAGGAGGCGTACGAGCTGAGCACCCTCTCCGGTGCCGGAGTCACCAAGGCCCTGGAGACGGAGAGCGCCGAGGACGGACCGTTCCCCGTGCCGCCGTCCCCCAGCTCCCGGTACTCCCAACCCGACACGGCAGCCGGACTCCCTCTCACCGACGACGAGAGCAGTTACTCCGACAGCGATGACGGGGGCCCCGGAGCAGCCCGGGACACCTGGCTCGACCTCCTCTTCGGACCTGCGGCCAGGCACGACCACTCGCCCGAGACACTCGTCGACACGGTGGATTCCCTGCGGGAACTCGCGCTGGGCGGGACGGTGCCGTCATCCGTGGCGACGGCCCCCGACGGGCCGGCCGCACTGCACGCCCTGACCAGGCGGGTGCTGGGCCTCGGCCCGGACACGCCGGTACGCGGACGGGACCTGCTGCTCCTCGGCTCCCTGGCCCTGAGCGCCTCTCCGGACGAACTGGCCGACGCCGACGCCCTCGCCGGCTACCTGACCCAGTACGACACCGCCCTGGACGAGGGCACCCGGCTGCCGCCGGAGGCCGGCGGCGGACGGAACTGGACCGGCACCGGCGACCAGGTGCCGTCCCTGAACTCGTACGCGGTGGAGAGCGACGACGGCAGCCTGGTCACCTGGACCGCGCCCTGGCGCGACTCCTACGTCGTCCTCGCCCGGGCGGGCGCGGACGCCGTCCACCTGGTGACGCCCGGCGGCGAGCTCACCCTGGACGACGCCGGTGAGTTCGCACGGCTCGTCGCGCGGGACCCCGCACGGCCCCCCGGAGCCGATGTCGTCCTGGCCTTCCCCCACGGCGACATCGCGCTCCTGGCCCGGCACGTCGCCGATCTGACGGGCTCCAGGGTCTGGTACTCGGAACACGGCCCCCGACCGGCGACGGACTGGCGGTCCGGCACCGACCACATCACCCTGGGGCCGGTCCCCGACGGCGCCGACACGGCATGGACCTCCGTCGGACCGGACACGGACCGCGCGAGCGAAGCGAACGTCTCGGACATCGTCGAGCTGTACGAGGACGGGTCCGCGCCCGCCGACGGGATCGAGGCACGCCGGCCCGAGCCGCTGACCACGAGGGACTACGGGGTCGTGGACCGCAGCGGTGACGGCGTGCTCTTCCGCAAGCCCGCCGGCGAACTCCAAGGCACCTGGCGGACCCCGCAGGCGCTGGCCGACACGGAGGGCGCCCCCCAACTGGTCCTGTCCGTGCAGCAGTACCACGAGATACTCGCCACCCAGCGGCCCGTGCTGCGGATCTCCTCGGACCGCACGCTCGCGGTCGAGAACGGCGCGTACGGGCAGCAGGTCTTCGCGACGGCGGAGGCCGTCGCCCGCGCCTCGGTCGATCTGGCGCGGGCGGGTCTGGCGCTACGTCTGCGGGTCGACGAGGACCTCGGCATCCTGCTGCCCACCCCCGACGGCGGCACGAAGCGGCTGTTCCGTGTGACGCCGGACTTCCTGACCCGCTCCGGGCAGTCCTCGGAGGAGGTCTGCCGGGACTTCGCCGACATGCTGGCCGACAACGCCCGCACGTCCCACATGGTCTTCCGCGATCCCCGTACCGGCCTCGTGGCCACCGCACCGGTCAACGCCTCCGACGGGGTGGAGGTCACCGGCACGCACCACCTCGCCGACGCCCTGGGCCGGATCGCGGACGGCGACGTCGCGCCGGACAAGGCCGATCCCGCGTGGGCGTCCTCGCACGTCCGCCGGGACGACCGCCCCACCGGCGGCGAGGACGGCCCGCTGCCCGGCCGCGCCTACGGCAGCGCGCTCAGTCTCGACCTGCCGGTCGACCCGCGCCGTGACGCCCTGTCGGACGCCGCGAGGCGGATCGGGGTCAACGAGTACGCCTGGGCCGGCGTCGGCGAGGGCTACGTCGTCCAGTCCGTCGCGGCGGCCGGCGCGCAGAACCAGCCGAGCCTGGAACGCAACTACGCCAAGCCGCGATCCGCGCCCAGCCGCTCGCACTTCGGCTACCACTTCGCCACCGTGGTCCTGGCCAGCGAGGACGGCAGTCACCAGATCTCCCTGGAGAACCACGCGCGGGCCTCACAGCGCAACGCCCGGCACCGCGCGGAGGCGAAGGCGAACCTGAGGACGCGCAACCTGACCCAGCTGCGGGAGGCCGCGGCACGCCTGCGCGAGGAGATCGAGCGACGGCAGGAGGCCGGCGACGACCAACTCCTCACCGAGCTGCGCGACCACCTCGAACTGACGCTGGCCCTGGTACGGGCGAAGCAGGCCCAAGCGGAGATGCGTGCCACGACCGCCGGCTCCCCGGAGCGCGCCGCCGCCGAGCGGGCACTGGAGGGCGCCACCCGCACCGCCGCGCAGCGCATCGGCCGGCTCGAAGACGTCATCCCGGGCAAGCACCAGTGGTACATGCGGATGTACTCCCAGCGGCCGGGCGAGTCGGCCCACGACACCAACGCGGAACTGCTGGAGGACAAGCCCTCCGCCGAGGCGAACCCGCTCACCGCCGTCGTGCTCCGCGGCCAGCAGGCACTGCCGGTGACCATCTCCTTCGACAAGGGCGCCCAGCAGACGCCCGACAGTGCCAAGCACCCCCTGAGGTACCTGGCCGGGATCGTGGCGAGGACGGCGCTGTGGAACGCCGCCAACGGGCTGCCGCTCCCGGACGTCAAGGTCACCGGCCTGCGCGGCGGGCTCCTGACCGGCCGGGACATCGCGAAGGCGCGCGCCGAGGCGGTCGCGGTCTCGTTCCGGCAGGAGCTGGCCGAGGCGCTCGGAGCGCTCCAGGACGGCACACCGCTACCGCACCTCACCGCCGACGCCATCACCGTCGACCGGGAATCGGCGCGCGGCCGCGGGTCGGCCCCCGGCGACCAGGGCACCGGCACCGTGGACATCACGGTCGACGACCACCGGGGCGGCCCCCGGCAGGTCGCCACCCGCGGCCCGCGCGGCGCCCGGCGAGGCCTGCCCGGCGGCTCGCCCGACGACGGTCTCGACCCGGTGGCGGAGCAGTGGCCGATCGGCCGCCCGGTCACCGTCATGCGACCCCGCTACGGCGGCGTCGACCCGGCCGCCGTCGTCCCCGTCACCGACGTACCGGCGACCGCCCCGGCCGAGCACACCGCCACGGCGGACACCCCGGCCACCACCGGAACAGGCGCGGACAAGGGCAAGGGCAGGGCGGCGGACGCCCGCGGCGCGGCCGAGGCGACGGACACCGGCATCGTGGACGGCACGCCGGGCACCGCGGAGCCGCGGCCCAACCGGTGGTTCACCTACACGCGGGTCGCCGAGTCCCGCTCCGCACCCTTCACCTACGAGGTCGCCGACACCGGGCACATCCGGCTCCCCGGCGGGGAGGAGATCCCGCCGACCGGATGGACGCGCTTCGGCCACGACTTCGTGCACGAGGCGACCGGCACGCTCCTGCGCGGCGACAGCGGCTGGATCGGCCGCGTCGCCAACATGGACACCCTCGCGGTCGTCATGGCCGACCTCGGCCACGACGTGACGCCGCACCGGATCGTGGCGGACTCCTCTGACCTGTACGTCGTGCCGGAGGACGACGGCGACACGGCCCTGCGCATCCCGCTGCGGGAGGCCGCCGACCCCGCCGCGCCCGGTGACACGTCCCCCACCGCGCCACCGCCCCGCGCCCGCCTCGACGACCGGCCGCGGTTCGTCGTGCGGTCGGCCTTCGACGTCCGGCGCTTCACGTACGGCGGCGAGAACGTCACCGACCTGACCGTGCGCCTCGCCCTGCGCGGCGACGACGAACGGACCGACACCGACGCGGTGATGGAGCGGGTGCTCCAGGGCGTGGAGGAGTTCTACAACCGGCCGGGGCACCGGCTGCCCGGCGGTGACCGGCTGCACGTCACCGTCGAGCGGGTCGCGCCGGACGAGGACCCCCACCTGACGGTGGACCTCGTCGACCGGGACCGGCCCATGAACCAGCGGGCCTGGTGGGCCGACGCCGAGCCGGTGGAGTTCGCGCACGAGCTGGCGCACCAGCTGTCCCTGCGGGACGAGACACGCGACGCGAGCAACCCCGACCGGCTCCACGCCCCGGGCAGCCTCCTCGGCCCGTTCCGCGAGCCGGCCCCCGACGGCCTCGCGCAGAGCGGTCTGCGCCCGCGGCACCTCCAGCTGTGGGCCGCGGTCGCCGGGAACGTCGACCTGTACACCCCGCCGGAGGGCACGAGCTGGGCCGACGCCCGCGCCAACGCCCCGGCGGAACTCCGCGAGCCCGCCTGGGTCGACCCGGTGTCGCTGCCCACGGCCGGCCCGGACACCGGCCCGGACGGCGCGGTGCCGCCGCCGCTGCCGCCCGGCCGCGGCCTGTCCCCGCTCGCGGAGGCGACCGACGAGTCGGAGTCCGAACCGGACTCCGACGACGAGGACGAGGCACCCGTCTGGACCGACCCGGGCTGGCTGGACCTGCTGTTCGGCCCGCACCGGGCGACCGTGCCGCGCGACCGGCTCCGGGAAACCTCCGAGGCGGTGTACGACCTCGTCGTGGAGCAGGCCGGCGGCCGGGAGACGCAGCAGGCGCTGCGCAGCGGACTGGTCCGCCTCGCCCGTCAGGTCCTGCACATGGACAGGGCGACCGGGCCGGGGCCCGCGGACTTCCACCTGCTCGGCTCGCTGGCGCTCGACGCCTCCTCCGACGACCTCGCGACCGCCGACGACCTCGCCCGGTACTTCGTCGAGCGGCAGATCGAGACCGGGCGCGGCGCCCTCGACGAGGGCACCCTGCTGCGCGACGACGACGGCAACCCCGTCGGACGCGACTACACCGGGCCCGGGCAGCCCGTGCCGGAGCTGGAGTCGTACGCCGTGCGGGGCCGGGGCCGGGTCGTGCCGCAGCCCGCGCCGTGGCGGAACCCGTACCTGGTCGCCGCCCGCCCGGTCGGCCGCGCCGTGGAGATCGCCGTCCCCGGGCGCACCTTCCTCGTGGACAGCCCCGAAGAGCTGGCCATGCTCATCTCGTACGACGCCCGGCGGCCCCGTGGCGCGGACATCGTGCTGGCGCTCCCGCCGGCGTACGCCGCGACCGTCGCGTCCCTCGTCGCCGGGACGACCGGCCGCCGCGTCTGGTACCCCGAGGCGCCGGTCGGCGTGGCCACGCACCCCACGGCCGGGACCCGCCACCTCGTGCTGGAGCTGAGCGCCGGCGACACCGGCGCGCGCTGGGCCTCGACCGAGCCGCCCGCGGACGGCGGCCTGCCCGGCGCCCGCGACCTCGGCACCGACGACGAGCCCGGCGCGGACGACGACGGGGCCGTCAGTGACGCGTCCACCAGCGACGGGGACGCCGAGTTCGACCGCATGGCCGACCGGGCCGTCGCGCAACGGCAGATCGAGGCCCGCCGGGCCCGGCCGCTGACGACCCGCGACTACGGCGTCATCGACCGGCGCGGCACCGGTGTCCTGTTCACGGAGCCGCTCCCGGTGTCCGCCGGGGAGGTCCGGGCCGACGACGGCACCGGCCCGGACACGCCCGCGCTGGTGATGCCGCGTCAGGACCACGGCACCGTCCGCACGGCCGACCGGCCGCCGCTGCACATCTCCGAGGACCGCACCGTGGCGACGCTCGCACCCGAGGACGGCGCCACCGGCCGCAGCCGGCAGGTGTACGCCACCCGCGCGGCGATCGAACGCTCCTCGGCGGCACTTGCGGCCGGGGCCGGTGTGCGGTTGAAGGCCGACGAGTCGGTGGGCGTGCTGCTGCCGAAGGACGACGGTTCCTACGGCGAACCGCTGTTCCGGGTGGAGCCGGAGTTCCTGACGGAGTCCGGCACGTCGGAGCACGCCTTCACCCGGGACTTCGCCCGGATGGTGGCCGACGCGTCCGGCGCGCCCCTGTCGCACATCGCCTTCCGCGACCCGTCCGGCGCGGTCACCACCGCGCCGGTGAACGGCCTGCACGGCCGGGAGGTCACCGGCACCCACCACCTGGCGCAGGCACTGACCGAGGTCGCCGAGGGCACCCGCCCCGCCGACGGCGTCACGCCTCGCTGGGCCGCCCGCGAGACGGGCCGGGACCACCGCTTCACCGGCGGCGTGATCGGCGCGCCCACACCCGGCGAGCGCTACGGCCGCGCCCTGAGCCACGAGCCGCCGGACAACCCGCTGCGCACCCCGCTGGCCGCCGCCGCGCGGCGCATCGGCGTCAACGAGTACGCATGGGCGGCAGTCGGCGAGGGCTACCTGATCCAGTCGGTCAGCACCACGAACGACAGTGGCGCGCAGCTGTTCACGCACAACCACGCCAAGCCCGGCGACCGGGTGGGCCCGCACGCCCCGTACCACTTCGCGCAGGTGGTGCTGGCCAGTGAGGACGGCACCCACCAGATCACGCTGGAGAACGACACCCACGCGCCCGGCGGCATCCCGGACGGGCTCCTCGACGACGTCATCGACGAGAACCTCGACCGCTACGGCGAGGACGAACTCGGCCGGCTGGCACGCTCGGCCGAGCAGCGCGCCGCCGAGGCGCGGCGCGACGGCGCCGACGGGACGACGACCGCCCGCCTGGACGGCTTCGCGCGGGCCGCCAGGGCGCTGGCGGAGCTGCACGAGGCCGAGCAACTGCCGTGGTACTTCGACGAGGACCGTCCCGAGCACGCGCTGGCGGTGCGCGAGGCGGCCGGGGCGCGCGCCCGCGCCCGGGAGGCGATCCGGGCCGCCGCGCCGGTCATCGAGCACAAGGACGAGTGGTACTTCCGCGCCTACAGCAAGCGGCCGGGCGAGTCGGCGCACGAGGTCAACGCCGCCCTGCTGTCGGAGAGTTCACCGGCGGTCGCCAACCCGCTGACGACGGTCGTGCTGCACGGCCACGCGCCGCGCGGCCACCAGCGGACCATCCGGTTCGAGGAGCATGAGCACGCGCTCTCCGACGCGGACGCCGGCACGATCGACGGCCTGGCCACGACGCTCGCCCGCGTCGGCCTGTGGAACCGCGCGCACGGCCTGCCGATGCCGACGGTCACCGTCACCGGGTACGGCAACCGTTCGCGGAGCAGCGGGCAGCGGCGGGCCGACGCCGTCGCCAAGGCGCTCGGCGCCAGGCTGGGTCAGGTGCTGCGGACCTTCCAGAGCGGAGCGAGCGGCACGCGGCCCGTCACCGTGCGGGACTTCGCCCTGACCGTGGACGCCAAGCGGGCGCGCGCCGCCACCGATCCGGCGCAGGGGCGGGTCGTGACGGTCGACATCGACGACCACCGGCTGGTCCCGGCGGTGTCGCCGGCCGGAGCGGGTCAGCCGGGTCCGGGAGGGTCGGGTGCGGGAGTGCCGGGTCGTACGACGCCCGCCGGTGCACCCGCCCGGCCGGACGAGCCCGCGCGCCCGGTGGGCACCACCCCCGCGACGACCACCGAACCGACGACGACCGCGCCCGCGACCACCACCACTACCGCCGCGACGACCACCGATCCGGCGGCCGCACGGACCGCGACCGCCGCGCCCACGACCTCCGAGTCCCCGGCCGGTGGCGGGCGTGCCCGGTCCCGGCCGCCGGGCCGTTCCGCGCAGCCCAGCCCGGAGCGCCGGAACAGCGACGCCCCGCCGTGGGTCCACGCGCGCATCCGCTACGCCGAGGAGGCCGCCGCCTTCGACGAGCGGCTCGGCGCGTACCTGGCCGAGCACGAGGCGGTGGTCGCCGAGTACCGGAAGATGGCGAGCGCCGCGTGGGCGACGGCCCGCCGGGACCATCCGCGCAACCTCGCGGTGTTCGGCGACACCAGCAGGTACAAGGCGGGCGTCGTCGGCACGTCCCGCCCGGCGCTGCAGCAGGTGCTGCGCAGCGGCAACCTGCGGGAACTGGTGGCGCTCCTGTACGAGGGCATCTCCAAGGACTTCGTGCCGTCCATGCTCGGCGGCCCCGAGGAACCGCATCCGCAGATCGCGGCGGAGCGGCCGAGCCGGCGGCAGCGCGACACCTACACCGAGTTCACCCGGCGCTTCGGCGAGATCCAGGCCTCGGACATGTCCGCCGCGGAGAAGGCGGCGGCGGTCGAGGAACTGGAGCGGTCGGTGACGATCCGGACGCGTCCCGAGGACGCGCGCCCGCCGCTGAGCGAGGCGGAGCGCCGGATCGCGGTCAACGACTCCGGGCTGACCTGGATGCCGGCGAGGTCGGTGCACGACATCGCGATGAGCGCCGACTTCCAGGGCCGTTCGGAGGACACGGGCGGTCTGGTGGCGACCGGCACCGCCGGATCCACGTACCGCTTCCTGGTGCACGCCGCCCGGATGCGGGACCAGTGGGGCGTCGACCTGGACCTCGGCCTGATCCGGGCCGGGATGCTGGCCGTGTCGCTGACGGTGGACCACCACACCTTCCACGAGGTGATGCGCGGCGCCCAGCTCGCACTGAACGACGTGCCCGGCCACGACCCGCGGCTGGACTACACGGACAACTGGGGCCGGTACTGGAACATCCACCCGTTCACTGAGCGGGAGTTGCGCGAGAACGTCGCCCGCGACGGCCTCTTCCCCGACGAGCACGCCCAGCGCCTGCTCGACGAACTCGAGGGCCGGCCGACGACGGTCACCGGCGCCCGCGACGGCGGCGCCGCACCCGGTGACCGCGACGGCACCCGCGCCGTGCTCCCGCACCGCCCCGGACCGTCCGGCCGGACCGTCCACACCCGGCCCGTCGCCGCCGAGCCGAACCATCCGCTGCCGCAGCTGCCGAGCCCTCCGGTGCCGCAGGCGCCGAACCCGTCCGCCGCCCCCACCGCCGGGCAGAACCCGGGCGGCACCGCGCCCGTGACCGTGCTGCCCGACGAGGCCGAGCGGCACCGCGAGGCGGTCCTCGACGCGCTCCACGGCCTGGGCGCCCTGAACGGCGTCGACCGCGAGCGGGCCGACCGCGCGCTGGAACGGCTGGACCGGCTCCGGGACACCGACCCCGACCTGCGCGGCGGCTTCCTGGACCTGGACGCCCTGGTCCGCCGGGTGCTGCTGCTCGGCCCGTCCGACACGGTGAACGCCGCGGCGCGCGGCGCCCTGGTCCGGCTGGCGACCGCACCCGTCACGGCCGGCGCCGCAACCCTGGCCGCGCTGTCCGCCCACTACCTCGCCCAACGCGGCGCCTTCCACCCCGACTTCCGGCTCACCGACGGCCAGGGCCGCCCGAGCGGCTGGAACTGGCTCGGCCGTCCGCTGCCGGCCGACTTCGACACGGGCAGCACCGGCCGGATCTCCCGCGCCGCCGACGGCACCACCGGCCACAGCGGGCCCGAGCCCGCGCCGTGGCGGCCCACGTCCGGCGACCCCGACCCGTACCTCGTGCTGCTCTCCGCCCGGCCGGACGGGGTCGTGGTGCGCGGACTCGGCGGCTTCGCGCGTGCCGTGCCGCCCGAGGTCCTCCACGAGCTGATGGCCCTCGACCGCGACCTGGCCGGCCACCCCGGCCGGCCGCCGGTGCTGCTCCACGTCGAACGGGCCGCCGCCGAGCCCCTGGACCTGCCGCGCGGACTCGCCGACCGGCTCGGCCGCGACGTGTGGGCCACCACCGGCCGGGCCGGCATCGGCCGCCTGCCGAACGTCCCCGGCCGCTCCATGGTCCTGCTGCTGGACGAGGTGAAACAGGCGCCCCGCGGCCAGTGGTTCCGCAACACCCCGGCCCCCGCCGGCACGCTGCCCGCCGCCGAGCCGGACGACCGGGTGACCGCCCTCTCCGTCGCCACCCGGGACCACCGGTCCATGGGCTACATCTCGATGGACCTCTCCGAGACGCCGGGCGGCGGCTGGTCGCGGACGCTCGCGCACAGCCGGCTCGGCACGGTCACGTCCTACACCCACCTGCGCAACGCCTACGGCCCCGGCAGCGACCCCATCCCCCTGCCGTGGACCGAACTCAACCTGCCGGAGCCGTACTTCGCCAACAACCACGGCACTCCGGGCACCGTCGTCTGGCACACCCCGCAGGGCCGGCGGGACGACGACGGGCCGCGGTTCGCCCGCACGCTGGCCCGCCGCCGCAGCCTGGCCTCGCTCGCCCCGGAGCACCCCGTGGCGCTGCTCATCTGCTACGCGGCGACGCCCGCCGGCATCGGCGAGGTGCCCGGACACCACGTCGAGGGCCCACTGCCGTTCGTGCCCGACCCGCTCGGGACCGTCGCCGTCGGCCAGGACACGGCCAACGAGACGGGCCGCACGGTGTTCGCCACGCACTCCATGAACTCCACCGGCCAGACCCGGCCCGGTGACCCCACCACGTACATCGGCGTCTTCACCGACGCGCGCGGCCGCACCCAGCCGTGGGTGATGTTCCGGCCGGAGCCGGCCGGGGACGCGCTGGACCGGCGGGCCCGCGACGCCGGACTGCACCAGGACCCCGGGCCCGTCCCGGAGGCGACCCGCGAGCGGACCCTCCGGCTGGTGCGCGCGCTGCGGCAGGTCTTCGGCCCCACGGTCGACGACACCGCCGAATATCCGGACCTGCTGCGCGGCATGGGCGCGCTCGACCTGATGCGCGAGGCCGACCCGCGGCTGGACCGCGACGGCGCCCGCCGTTTCACCCTCGACCTGTACGAGCAGATCCTCACCGCGTACCACGCGGGCGCGGTCCCGGCCGGACACGTCCCGCAGTTCACTCCCGACCACCACCGGAGCCTGCTGGCGGAGGCGGCACGCCGCTGGGACGCCGGCGCGCGCGGCCCCCTGACCGACTGGATCGGGCTGCCGGGACTGGTCCACATGCTGGACGGCCTCGCCGCGTCCCCGCGCCGCGAGTCCCTCGCCCGGCAGGTCCTGGAACTCGACGCGCACGATCCGGTCGGCGAGGCCGAGTGGTCGAGGCTGCTGTGGGCGTCGTACAAGGTCGCCGCGGCGACCGGCGCCCACCCGGACCGGGGCGCGTTCGCCGCCGCGGTGCTGCACCTGCCCGCCCCCGACCCGGCACGCTACGGCGAGGCGGTCCTCGTGGCGCGGCGGGCGGCGGCCGCGGGCCGCGACCCGTGGCAGTTCCACGAGGTGGCCGCCCACCACCTGGAGCAGCAGGGCGCGTTGGAGTCCGACCGGCTCCTGACGGACGACCAGGGCACCGCCTGGGGCCGGGGGCTGGACGGCGCCGGCCGGCCGTCCGGCACGTTCGACCCGTCCGTGGTCACCCTGCTGGGACACGCGCCCGACGGCACGCTCGTACCGGTCGGCACCGAGCCCGCGCCGTGGGCGGCCGACCCGTACCGGCCGGCACCGTTCGTGTACGTCGCCGACGGCGACGCCGACGGGCTCCGGGTGCCGGGTCCCGTACCGGCCCGCGAGTTCGGCGAACTCGTCCTGCGCGACCCGCAGTTGCTGGACATGGACGGGTACGCCGAGGTCGTCGCGGTGGTGCCGCACGCCAGGCCGTCCGGCACCCGGCCGGTCGAGGGCAGCATCCCGGGCGAGGGCGCCCGCAACTCGGCCCGCAACTGGTGGAGCACCGACAGCGCCACCACGCTCCACCACGACCCGGCGACCGGGACGTACACCGTCGCGCTGCTGCCCGGCCCCGACGGCCGGCCCGCCGCACCCGGCACCTGGGGCCGGACCACCCCCGCCGAGGGCGACCCCGCGGGCACGGGCACGGTGACCAACGGGACGGCGCCGGGCACGGCCGTGGCCGAGCCCAACACCGCCGCGCCCGCGCTGTCCTCCACCGGAACCCGAGCCGACGGCACCGACGGGACGATTCCCGGGGCCGAGCCTTCCGGCGAGGCCGGTGGTGCGGCCGACCTGGCAGCCGCACGGGACGCGCACGCCTCGGCGCTCACCGGCCTCCGCGAGGCCGCCGCCGAAGCCGCGACGACGGAGCGCATCAGCGGCGACGCAACGGCGGTGGCGGACGCCTGGGCCGCGGTCGGCGACGCGCGCCGCGCCGTGGAGGACGCCGAGGCACGCCTGTGGACCCTGGGCGCCACGCCGGACGAGTGGGGCGCGGCCCGGCGCACCGGCGCGCCGACCGGGACCGGTGAGACGGGCGGGCCCGGAACCGGCGTCGGACCGGCCACCGGTGACGGACCGGACACCGGTGACGCGGTCCCGGTCGTGCCGAGGGACGCCGACGGACGCCGCTGGATCGCGGAGCAGGTCACCGAGGCCGACCTGCCGTCCGGCCTGCCCGGCCCCTCCCCGGACGAGACCGTCGGCACGGACGAACTCGCCGCCGCGGGCATCGCGCTCTCCTCGGGCCGGCAGATCGAGCTGATGCTGCGCGGCGACGACCGCCTGCCCGCGACCACGCTGCAGACCCTGGACCTGGTCCGGGTACGGATGGCACGGCCCGGCGCCTGGACGGACGCGCTGGACACGGCGGCCGCGAACGCGTCGCGGCGGCTGTGGGCGCGGGCGTACGCCGACTTCGCGGACGCGGCGCCCGAGAGCACGGACGCGGCCGACGCCGCCCGCGCCTGGTCCGTCGCCGTCACCCTGGTGCTGCCGGCGGAGCCGCACCCGGTGGCGGCCGACTCGCGGTACGCAGGCGACGGCTTCCGCGACGCGGTGCGCCGGGTCGCCGGACACCTGCTGGGCGAGTGGACCGGCACCGGGGCCGTACCGTCGTCCGCCGCGGAACTCGCCGACACCCTCCGCACCGGCCTCGGCCTGCACCCGCGCTGGACCACGCCCGCCACGGACGTCACGGCCGACGACGCGGACACCGCGGCACCCGCCCGGACCGGCCCGGAGCCGGAGGCGGCAGCGGCTCCCGTGCCGCAGTCGGGGACCGGCGCGGACCTGCCCGACCTCGACATGACGGACATCGACACCGTCGACACCATCGACATGTCGATGCTCGACAACCTCGACCTGTCGGTCTTCGACGGCATCGACCTCGCCGGATTCGACTTCGACTTCGGCTTCGACGGCGACGGCTTCGATGTCGACCTCGGCCTCGGCACCTCCGGACCGGGCGCCCCGGACGCCCCGGACCAGGACGTGACCGACGCGGACGCGGCCGACACGGACATGGCCGACGCGGACCCGACCGCTCCCGGCCTCACCGACCACGACCCCACCACTCACGACCCCACCACTCACGACCTCACCGCTCCGGAACCGACCGCCGTGGACACCGGCGGCGGACAGCAGGTGTTCGCCGCGCCGACCGCGGCCGCCTCGTCGGGCCGGCCGCTCGCTCCGCTGCCCAGGCTGAGCCTCGTACAGTTCGACCAGGGGCGGACGACGCCCTCGTCCGACGCGCAACAGGCCGTCGAGCGGCTGGCGTTCCGGGTGGCCAGGGCCGGTCTGCGCAACCGGCGCGTCCGGGTGCCGCTGCCTAAGGTGGACATCGCCGGGTTCGGCGCCGACGGCCGTCAGGAAGGCACCGCGCAGGTGCGGGAGCAGGCCGCCCGGCAGCGCGGCGACCAGCGCGCGCGGACCGCGCACGACCTGTTCGTGCGGAAACTGGACCACGCGCTGCGCACCCTCCAGCAGAACGTGCCGCAGGACCGCCCGCGGCTGACCGCGAGGGACTTCAGGATCACCTCGCGCGGCCGGGCCCGGGTGCCGGGCCAGGGCGTCACCGTGGGCTCCTCCCAGCAGGTGAGCCGCGCGGACCTGGGCCGGCAGGCCACGATCGCCGTCACCTCGACGGGACACGCGGCCGCGGTGGAGACCCTGGACGCGCTGCGCCGCGCCGACCGGACACTGCGCACCGGGCCGCTCGACGTGGAGGCCGTCGCCCGCCGGGTCCTGCACCTGGAGCCGTTCGTGCTCGTCGACCCGGAGATGCGCAAGGACCTGTACGCGATGGTGGAACGGGCGACCGCGGCCGGGCGGGCGGACAGCCTGGCGGCGCTCACGGCGTTCCACCTCGACGAGGCGGGTGTGCTCGCGGCGGACCGCGCCCGGTACGTCACCGTCGGCGGGACCCGCGTACCGGGCCTGAACTGGGACGGATCCGACACCGTCGAACTGGACTCCATCTTCGTCGAGAGCCTCACGCCCGACCCGTCGGGCGGCTTCGTCCCCTCCGGCACGTCGGACTTCGCCCCGTGGGCGTGGGACGTGACGCCCTACGTCGTGCTGGCCGACGGGCGCCACGACACGGTGACGGCACGGCTGCCCGACGGTACGACGCAGGACCTGGACGCGGACGAGTTCGCCGAACTGGTCGCGGCCGACCCGGCGTTGCGCGGCATGATCGCCGGCGCGCCGATCGTGCTGGCCGTGCCGTTCGCCGGCGACCGCTACCTGGACCTGCCGAGGAAGCTCGCGGAGCGCACCGGCCGCACCGTGTGGGTGCACAGCGGCCTGGCCCGCCGCCACCCCGACCCGGCCAGCGCGCAGAGCACCATCGCCGTGATCCACAAGGACGGGCTGCCGCACGGCTCCTGGCTGCCGGTCCGGCCCGGCCTCGCGCCCGACGCCGACGACGACGCCCCCGCCTGGCACCGCGACGTGCTGTCCCAGCCCGTCGTCAGCACACTGACCGGGCAGCAGATCGGCCGCAGCCTGCACGATCCGTCCGAACTCCCGGCGCGTGAGGAACACTTCGCCGCTCTCGACCGGATGACGCAGTTCGTGCACTTCAACCCGGCCACGGGCACGTACTCCGCGAAGCTGCCGCTCACCGACCCCGGCCCGAAGGACAAGGCGTACCACCTCGCGGGCCACGGCCTGCCCGGCGGTCTGACGATGCCGCTGTCCGGCGGCGGGTCGAGGACGGCCGACCGGCGCGAGGCAGGGGAGTGGCTGCGCCGGCGCAAGAGCCTGACCGGCCGGCCCGCGGACCACTGGGTCGACATGGTGGTCTGCTACTCCTCGGCCCCGCAGGACGGCGCGGTGCAGGACCTCTCGCAGGTCGGCCACTCCTTCCCGGTGCCGTTCGCCGCGGATCCGGTCGACGACGACGCGGTCTCCCTGGGCCAGTACCTGGCGAACACCACCGGCCGCACGGTGCGCGTCTCCTACGCCCTGCAGGGCGCCTTCCGCTACCAGGACGACCCGGTGCGGGTGCTGTTCACCGACGAGCGCGGACGCCGCTGGTGGTGGGAGACCAGCCGCCCGGAGCCCGGTGAGGCGGAACTGGACCGGCTGGCGACGCTCGCCGGGATCGAAGGCGAGCCGACGCCGCGGACCCGGGCCGAACTGCTGCGCGTGGTGCGGACCCTGCGGCTGGTCCTCGGGCCCGACGTCGAGGACGCCGTCGACTACCCGACCCTCGTCCTCGGCGCCGCCGCCATCGACAACATGTGGCACGTCGATCCGGACCTCGGCCCGACCGGCCCGTTCTCGCCGGACCTGCTGCGCCGGGTCGTCGCGGCGCACCCGCAGGCCGCGTCCGGGGTGGACCGGCAGGCCACCCGCCGGGTGCTGGCCGCGGCGGCGCAGACGTGGTGGTCCGGCGCCCGGCCGGCCGTGAGCCGGTTCGTGCAGCTGCCGGTGCCGCTCTCGGCCGCCGGGTGGCTGCGGGACACGGCCGCGGTGGAAGCGGCGGCCGTCGCCGCGCTGAAGCTCGCCGGCCCCGACGAGGTGGGCGCGGCCGTGCGGGCGCGGATGTTCTGGGCGCGCGTCAAGGCGGAGGAGACGCTGCGGGCGGCCGGCCCGGACGCGGACGCGTTCACCGCGAAGGTGCTGCACCTGGACCCCGCCGTCGAGGTGGACGACGCGCTGCGCGGCGAGGCGCTGACGCTGCTCACCCGTGGTTTCGCGGCGGGCCGTGACATGGCCGACGGCAACGTGGCGGCGGCGTACGACCTGGAGGCGCGCGGCGCCTTCGACGGATCCGCGGCGTCCACGACCATGGGGTCCGAGCTGGGCGGCGGCCGGGACTGGAAGGACGGCACGGCCTTCCTGCCGGGGCTGGACCGGTTCCGGGTGGCGGACGCGGTCGTCGACGCGCCGTGGGCCGGACAGGACGCGTCGGGCAAGGACAAGCCCGTCCCGTACCTGGTGCGGGCGTCCGTCGACCTCCAGGACGGCAACCTCCTCCATGTCGCCTTCGGTGGCGCGTCGTACCAGGTGTCGGCCGCCGAGTTCGCCGAACTGCTCGCCCACGACACGTCGTTGCGGCGCAAGGACCTGACGACTCCGGTCCTGCTGGAGCTCGGCGGGTTCGACGGGCCCGCGCCGGGCGTCGCGGACGTGATCGCCCAGCGGCTGGGCCGCGGCGTGTGGTGGAGCCGGTCCCCGGTGGAGCTGTCCGGCACGGACGACGAGGGCACCCCGGTGCCCACACTGGTCAGCTCGCTGACCACCCTGACCGGTCCGACGGCCGCCGACTGGCAGGAGGCCCGGCCCGTCGACCAGGGCGGGACCCAGGAGGGCCACCGCCCGGTCGATCCGCCGCTGCCGGCGGCACCGCGTCCCGACACCGGTGCCGGCGGGGTGAGCACGGCCGGTGACGGCACGGCGAGCGGTGCCCCCGCGAAGCCGCGGTCCTCGGCCGGGGACCCCATGGAGGGCGTGGAGATGACATCGGTGCCGGTGCCCACCGGCCCCGCGTCCACCACCCCGGTGTTCACCAGCCCGGCCGCCCCGCCGTCGGTCCGCCCGCTGCCCGCCCTGCCGCCCCGCGGCCTGGTGGCCTACGACCCGGGGAAGACCGCGCCGTCCAGGAGCGGCGAGGAGACGCTCGAACGGCTGGCGTCGCAGGTGGCGGCCGCCGGACTGCGCAACCGGCGGGCGGGCGCCGCACTGCCGCGCCTGTCGATCACCGGGTACGGCGCCGACGCCCGCCGCGGGGACGGCGCGCAGACCGCCGAGCAGTCCGCGACGGCCAGGCGGCGCGGGCAGACCGCGCGCACCCAGTTCCTGCGGAGGCTGGACCGCGCACTGAACGACCTCCAGCAGGGCCTCCCCGCCGGTGCACCGCGCCTGACCGCCGCCGACTTCACCGTCGGACTGCGCGCCCAGGCCCGCGTCCCCGCCGACTGGACGGGCACGGGCGCCCTCGACGGCGTGACCCCGTCCGCCCTGGGCCGGCAGGCACTGTTCAGCGTCTCCCTGACCCCGGACGCCGCCGCCGTGCAGACGCTGGACACCCTGCGCGGCCGCGAACGGGCCCTGTGGTCCACCCCGTTGGACGTGGACGGGCTCGCCCGCCGCGTGCTGCACCTCGGCCCCGGCGCGGCCGTCGGCCAGGACACACGCGAGGCCCTGTTCGGTCTGGTGGACCGGGCGACGGCGGCCGGCGCGGCGACGAGCCTGGCCACGCTGGGCGCGTTCCACCTGGCGGAGCTGGGCGTCCTCGCGCCGGACCGCGCACACCACTTCACCGTCGGGGGCCACCGCGTACCGGGCCTCAACTGGAACGGCGACGACGACATCGCCGAGCTGGACACCACCCGCAGCGACCAACTGGAGGACAACGCCACCGGCGGCTACGACATCCTCGACACCACGCCGACCCCCTGGCCCACCGGCGTGACCCCCTACGTCGTCGCCGCCGACGGAGGGCACGACCGGGTGGAGGCACGGCTGCCCGACGGCTCCACGCGCGAGCTGGGCGTCGACGAGTTCGTGGAACTGGTCGCGGCGGACATCGCCCGGGAGGGACTGCCCCAGGGCACCCCGGTCGTGCTGGCCGTCCCCTTCGCCGCCGACGGCTACCTCGACCTGCCGCGCAGGCTCGCCGACCGCACCGGCCTGACCGTGTGGGCGCACAGCGGCGAGGCGACCCTCAGCTCGGCCCCCGGCTCGGCGAGCACCGTCGACACCGTCCGGCGCCCCGGCGTCCCCCGGGGCGACTGGATCGCCAGCCCGCCCGGCCTCGGCCCCGACACCGACGACGACGTACCGGACTGGCACCACGAGGTCGTCACCCGGCCCATCGTCAGCTCGGCGACCGGCAGGCAGATCGGCCGCGCCTCCCACCACGCAGCCGAGTACGCGCGGGACTTCGAGGACGACGACCGCCACCTCGACCGGATGTCGACGTTCGTCCACCTCTACCCGGCCACCGGCCGCATCTCCAAGGAGTACGACCTCCCGCGCCCGGGCCCGGAGGACACCGCCTACCGCCTGGACATGCACGGAGAACCCGGTCGCCTCCAGCTGGCCATGCGGGACGGCTCCGTACGGCTGGTCGACGAGCGGGAGGCAGGGCCGTGGCTCAGGCGGCGTAAGAGCCTGGCGAGCCTGCCGAAGGACCACTGGATCGACCTGGTGGTCTGCTGGAGCGGCGCGCCCGGGGACCACGCCGTGCCGGCCCCGAACACCGTGACCGACGGCTTCCCCGGCCCGTTCGTCCCCGACCCGCTGCGCGACGTCTCCATGGGCCAGCACCTGGCGAACAGCACCGGCCGCACCGTGCGCCTGGCCTACAGCGCGCAGGGCACCCGGGGGAGCAACGGCCGGTACACGCGCACCCTGTACGCCGACGCGCAGGGCCGCCACCGGGCCTGGGACCTGTTCCGGCCCGAGCCCGCGGACGCGGAGCTGGACCGCCTCGCGGAGCTGTCCGGGATCTCGCCCGGCGACGGACAGGTGTCGGACGAGATGCGCACCGGGACGCTGCGTCTGGTGCGGGCGCTGCGGCTGACGTTCGGACACGACGTGGACGACGCCCCCGACTTCACGGACCTGTTGCGCGGCGCCGCGGCGATCGACCACATGTGGCGCGCCGACTCGGACTTCGACGACGCCGGCCCGTTCACCCTCGACCTGCTGCGGCGTGTGGTCACCGCGCACCCCGAGGCCGCGTCCGGAGTCGACCAGGACGCCACCCGCCGCGTACTGGCCGCGGCGGCCGAGCAGTGGGCGATGTGGCCGGGCGACCAGCTGGCCGGGTTCGTGGACCTGCCGGCGGTGGAGGCCGCCGCCCGCTGGATGCGCGACGGCGACCCCGACGACGAGGCCGCCACCGCCCTGGACATCGAGGCCGACGAGGTCGGCGAGGCCGAACGGTCGCGGATCTTCTGGGCGCGGGTCAAGGCCGAGGAGACGCTGACCGCGCCCGGCCTGGACCTGGAGGACTTTATCGGCCAGGTGCTCCACCTGACGCCCGGCGCCCGCCCCGGCCTCGCGGAGCGCGACGAGGCGCTCGACCTGCTCACCCGCGCCTTCGCGGTGGGCCGCGACGCCTCCGACCCGGACACGGCGGCGGCGTACGAACTGGAGGAGACCGGGGCGTACTCCGCCACCGGGCTGCGCACGGTCCAGGACGGGGCCCGCGGCGGCGGCCGCGACTTCACCGGCGGACAGCGGCCGGCGAGCGTCGACCTGGCGCAGTTCCGCACGCCCGCCGGGCTGGTGGACGCGCCGTGGAAGCAGGGCCCGGACGCTCCGGTCCCGTACCTGGTGCGCGTCACCCCGGACCGGCAGGACCCTGAGCAGCTGCACCTGTCCTACGACGGTGCGTCGTACCTGGTGTCCGCCGACGAGTTCCTAGAACTGATGGCGCACGACCTGCCGCTGATGCGCAGGGAGCTGACCACGCCCGTCGTCCTGGCGTTCGCGGGCCCGTCCGCCGACGCCGGGGACCTCGCGGAGCGGACCGCGCAGTGGCTGGGCCGGACCGTGTGGTGGACCGACTTCCCGTCGGACCTGTCCGGGACCGGCGACTCCGGTGAGCCGGTGCTGACGCTGCACGCCTGGTCCGCGTTCGGCGGCGTCCCGGGCACCGACGCCTGGCACCGGGCGCGCCCGGCCCAGTCCGCCTCCCCGGAGGACGCGCCGCGCACCCTCCCGGCACCGGTGCCCCGCTCCACCGGCCGCGCCACCGCACCACCGGCCGCCCCCACCGGGCCGGGCCGCACCCTGCCGACCGACGCGAACTGGGCCTTCAGCACGGCGTCTGACACGACGGCGTCTGACACGACGGCGTCTGACGCGGCGACGTCTGACACGGTGGTGTCCGAGGCGGCCGGGTCCGGCATGGCTGCGTCCGACATGGCTGGGCGCGACATGCCCGGTTCGGACATGGCTGGGCGCCACACAGCCGCATCCGACATGGCTGGGCGCCACACAGCCGCATCCGACATGGCCGGGCGCCACGCAGCCGCGCCCGACACAGCCGCTCCCACCACCGCCGCCACCGCCCCGGACCCCCTGCTGTCCGCCGCCACGCTGCTGACCGGCCGCGACGGCACCCCGCGCGGCCGCGACTGGACCGGCACCGGCCTCACCACCCCCGACGTCTCACGGATCCGGCTGTACGAGCAGCGGGACGGCCGGCTGCGCCGGGTCTCCGACGAGGCGGCGCCCTGGGGAGACACCGCGTACGTGGTGGCGGCCGAGGCCGGCTGGGACGAGGCCCTGATCGCCGACGGCCGGGAGCTGGACCCGCGGGCGCTGGCCGGCCTGCTGGCCGCCGACCCCGCCCTCGCGATGCTCCCGCCCGACGTCCCGGTCGTGCTGGTGAGCCCCTACGCGGGCGCCCAGTACGGCCAGTTGGCGCGGGCCGTGGCGGAGCGGCTGGGCCGCAGGGTGTGGGCGCCCAGCGGCGACGGACGCCTCCTCGACGACAGCACCGACGGCACCGACGGCATCGACGAGGCCGGCGCCCCCGTGCCGGCGCTCGTCGACGCCGACCCGGACGACGCGTACGGCGACTGGGTGCCGTTCGACCCGCCGGCCGACGCGCCCGCCCCGGCCGTGGACCGCGAGTGGGTCACCGTGGACGGCGTGCGGTTCCGCGACAGCGACGTGGACACCCGCCCGCTGGTCGGCGCGGACCACCGTTTCGAGGGCCGCGAGTCGATGCCGGACGACGGCCGCAGGCGGCTGCGCGAACGACGGCTGCGGCACTACCGCGACATGCGGGAACGCGCGCACGTGCTCCGCCTCGGCGACGAGTTCCACGTCGTCGGCACCGAGGAGACCACCCCCGACCCCGAGGCGTCCGTCTACACCTTCCACGCGCACGGCGTGCCCGGCGGCCTGAAGCTCGCCCACAAGGACGGCCGGGTGCTGCTGCTGGGCGCCGAGGCCGGCGGACGCTACATCGGCGGGCTGCCCGAGGTGGTCCAGCGGGCCGCCGGCGACGACCTGCACGTCGCGGCCTGCTACGGCGGCGTGGCGGGCGACCCGCTGCGCGAGCAGTCCCTCATCCGGCCCGCACCGCCCGTCGAGGACCCCCTGGAGGAGGTCCCGCTCGCCCAGCATGCCGCCAACCACAGCGGACGCACCACCACCGCCGCCACCGGCAGGACCGGCTACAACGACACCGTGCGCCTGCTGGCGGCCACCCCCGACGGCACCCTCTCCCGCATGGAGACGTTCCTGCCCGAACCGGTCGACCGGATCGCGGAGTTGACGGAGGCGGCCGGCCTGCGTCCCCTCCCGCACCCGACGGGTGTCGCCGCCTGGGACGACGCCGGTCCGCGCGCCCTGCGCCTGGTGCGGGCACTGAAGCTGGTCTTCGGCAACGAGGTGGAGGCCGACCGCGGTGTGCCCGGCGGCCGGCACGCACGCCTGCTGCGCGGCATCGGAGCGCTGGAGAACCTGCGGGCGAACGATCCGGACCTGAGCACCCTCACACCGCTCCGCATGGAGCTGTGGGAATCCCTCGCCGCCGCGTCGTCCGGTCGACCCGTCCCGGGTCCTGCCGAGTTCGAGGCCGTCCTCGACCGCGCTCTCGCCGCGCCGCCCGACGCCGCGCTCACCGCCGTATGGGACGCGCCCGCACTGCGGTCCGCGCTGGACCGGATCACGGCGGGCGGCGACGCGGCCGTACGGGCGGTGCTGCGGACACCGCCCACCGAACCGGTCCCGCCGCGCGCCCACGCCCGCGCCCTGTGGGCGATGACCGGAGCGTCCCGCCTGCTGGACGCCAAGTCGCCGGCCGAGCGGGAGCAGTTGGGCCGCGCGGCGCTGCACCTGCCCGCCGACGCCCCGTGGGACGCGGCGGCGGAGGCCCGGTTGCGTGAACTCACCGAACAGGCCGCCGCGGCCGGACGGGATGTGACCCGCACCGGCGACCTGGCCGTCTTCCACCTGGACACCCTGGGCGCCTTCGCCGACGAGAGGCGCATCCGCACACCCGACGGCACCCTCCAGGGCCGCAACTGGGGCCCCACTCCGCTGCCCGGCGGCCTGGACCCCGCCCGCCTGCGGACGACCACGGCCGGCCCCGACGGCGCCACCGCCACCTCGACGGAGTTCGCGCCGTGGACCCGGCAGGGCGCCCCGGCACCGTACTTCGCGCACACGGAGACGGACCCCGACGGCACGGCGGTGCTGCGGCTGCCGGGCGGCACCGTGCGGGTCACCGAGGACGAGTTCTTCGCCCTGCTGGAGTCCGACCCCGAGCTGCCGCTGACGGACCGCCGCCGGCCGCTCGTCCTGCTGACGTCCGGGGACGGCACCGCCCGGTGGACCGCCCAGCGGGACTTCGCCCTCCGCAACGACCGCACCGTATGGACGTACGACGGCACGCTCACGGCGTCCGAGGGCGACGCGACGCGGCCGGGCCTGGTGACGGCCGGGCCGGCGCAGGCTCCGTCCGGGCCGCGACCGGGCACCTGGCACCGGACCCGCCCGACCCCGCCGCCCACGGACGCAGGCCCCACCGGCACACAGGGCCCGGACGCACAGGGCCCGGGCACACAGGGCCCGGACGCACAGGGCACCGGCACACGTGACGCCGGCACACAGGGCACGCGCACACAGCACACCGGCACACACGGCAACGCCGAATGGCAGGCCACCACCGGCACGCAGGCAACCGCAACGACCCTGCCCTATTCGGCGGACGGGCAGTTCGACCGCCGGTTCGAGGACACGCTGAGTGAGTTCCCGGTCGTCGCCGCCGACGACCGGCACACGGTGTGGGGCTTCGGCCAGGACGACCCGGCCCTCCACGTGTTCACGGCCGAGATGCCGTCGCTCGGACTGCGCGGCGAGTACACCGCCGACGGCCCCTCCGCCGGCGGAGTCACCGACATGGACGGGCGGCTGTACTCCGACGGCCCGGCCTGGGACTGGTACCTGCCCGGCCGCGGACTCGTCGCCTCCTCCCGCCTTTCGACCAGGCCGCAGGACCCGAGCGACCCCGACTCCCCGCCCGTGCCGGTCGCCTGGCCCGCCACCGGACCGGTGAGCCCGACCCCGCCCGTCGACCCGGCCACCGTCGCCGCGGACCCGGCCGCGCTGGCCGGCGCCACGCTCCCCGACGCGTTGTGGCGCGACCACGACGGCCCGCTCCACCGCTTCAGCCCCGACGGTCCCGAACGCGTCTTCCGCGAAGGGCTCAAGCCGTACGGACCCGAGATGGTGCACCTCATCGACCATGTCTACGGCGGGAGTTCACTGGTCCCGGACACCGTCTTCGCGAGCACGACCGCGAACCGCGACTACGTCCGCGACAGCGCCCGCGCGAACCCGCTGGGCGCCCCCGCCCTGTTCCACCGCTACCGCTGGCGCTACGACATCGAGGCACCCGGCGGCATCGACGTGAACGCCACGCTGGGCCTGGCCTCGCCGTTCCCGGACCAGGAGGAGGTGCTGTTCCCCGGAGGCATCGACCGACGGTTCATCCGCGGCGTGCAGCCCCTGGTGGGCGGTGTGCCGGTCGGACCGTACGTCCCGAATCCGTTCTTCGCACCTTCCGCGACGGCGGTGACGGACGCGGACTTCGCGGGCCCGTCGGGGCAGACGGCCCGCCCGACCCTGGAATCCTTCCCGGCCCTCTCCCGCGACGACTCGGACTCGGACGACGACCCGCGCCCGCTCCTCTCCCGCGACGACTCGGACTCGGACGGCGACCCGCGCCCGCTCCTCTCCCGCGACGACTCGGACTCGGACGGCGACCCGCGCCCGCTCCTCTCCCGCGACGACTCCGATTCCGACGACGACCCCACGCCCGTGCCGTCACCCGCGCGGCACCGGGAGCCGTCCACGGACCGGGAGGACACCACCCCGGCGCCGGAGGGCCACCGGAGCCGGACCGGGCCCGCCGGACGGACCGGTGACCTCCCCGCACCCCCCTGGGTCCTGGCCCGCATCCGCTACGCGCAGGAAGCCCTGATCTTCGAGCAGCGGCTGGCCGACCACCTCGGCGAGCACGAGCAGGTGAACGCCGAGTTCGGCAAGGTCGTACGGGCGTTCTGGACGATCGCGCTGCACAACCGCACGGACTACCGGCTGTTCGGCAGCAACAGCGGTCTGGGCGGCGGTGCCGTCGGCACCTCGTTCGAGGATCTGGCCCGGGTGGTGGAGTCCGGGAACCTGCGCGAGCGGGTGAACTTCCTGTTCAACGGTGTGGCCAGGGACCTCGTCCCGTACCTCATGGGCGGTGTCGAACCCCAGCACCCGGTGATCGGCATCGAGCGCCGCGACCGGCACCGCACCGAGCAGATGAGGCGGTACGAGCGCGAGCGCGACGAACTCCTCGCGGCAGGTCTGGACCCCGAGGACGAGGACCAGGAGATGGAGGAGCTGGAGGCGCTGGTACGCACTCCGCTGCGCCCCTGGGAGGTCCGGCCCCCGCTCAGCCCGGCCGAACGGCGCCTCGCGGTCCGGGACGGCGTCCTGCTCTGGTCGCCCGCCGGACAGACGCACACCCTGCCGATGGTCGCCGACTTCCAGGCCCGTTCCGAGGACTCCGGCGGCCTGGTGCTGACCGGCACCTCCGGCAGCGCCTACCGGATCATCACGCACGTGGCCCGGCTGACCCGGCTCGCCGGTGTGCCGGTGGACCTCGGTCTGATCAGGTCCGGACTGGCGGGCGTGCTGGTGGGGGTGGGGCACCACAGCTTCCACGAGGTGATGGTCGGCGCCCAGCACGCGCTGGACGAGTTCGACCGCTCGGCGGCCTCCGTGTACGTGAACAACTGGGGCCGCTACTGGGACGTCCACCCGCTCACCGAGGAGGAGTTGCGCACCCACGTCGCCCGCGAGGGCCTGTTCCCGGACGAGCACGCGCGGGCCCTGCTGGCCGCGCTGGAGGCCGACCGGGCCGCGGAAGCGGCGGCCGAGAGGGCCGGGGGAGCGGCGGCCGAGAGGGCCGGGGGAGCGGGACGAGCCGGCGGGAGCGCAGGTACGAGTGAAGGGAACGACGACGATGGCCGCCGATGACCAGACGCCCGCACGGCCCCAGACGCCCGCACGGCCCCCGACGCCCGCACCGCCTCCGACGCCCGCACCGCGCACGGCGGCCCCCGCAACCGTCACCCGCGACCGGCCCGACTTCCCGGTGCCGCCCGAGGACATCGCCGCCGCGGCCCGTACCGCGCCGGACCACTGGCTGTCGGTGACCGACCGGCACTGGCTCGGCGCGACGGACGACGAGGTCCCGCCCCCGTGGGCGGTGCTCGGCCGCTGGCGCAGCGACGCACACGGCGAGATCGTCGCGTGGGAGCCGAACCCGGACTACCGTCCCTCGCCCGCCGCGCTCGGCTGGGCCCCGCCGGTCAGCGACGCCGACGCCGCCGTGCACCTGGCCGCCACCGGCTACGGCCCGGACGCGGACGTCGCCGAGGCCCTCGCGGAGGCCGGCTCCGTGGCCGTGTGCGTGACCGAGGACGGGCAGCCGGCGTGGACCCGGGCACCCGGCGGCGGGCACGCGGTACCCGTCTTCCCCGCGTCCCCCCGGGCCCTCGCGGACCGTCTGCCGCCGCATGTGATGATGACGCTCCCCGACCTCCTCGACCGGCTGCCGCCCGGCCGGGACGTGCTGTTCCTCAGCTCCTCCGCACCGGCGGCCCTGCTCGTCCCGGCGGACGAACTGCGGGCGCGGCACGAGGAGACGGCGACGGCACACCCGCCGGCCGCCCCGGCACGGACCGCCGTCCGCCCCAGCACCGACACGGACCACCCCAGCAAGCGAGGACACGATGAGTGAGCCCGGCGCCGACACCCCCGCCGCCGCCCCCCTGGACCCCGCGCCTCCCGAGGAGTTCGTCGAGGCGGCCAGGCTGGCACCCGACCACTGGCTCTACCTGACCGACCCCGCCTGGCAGGGCGAGGGGCCGCCGCCGGAGTGGGCCGTCGTCGGCCAGTGGCGTTCCGACGCCGACGGGGAGATCGTCGAGTGGGAGGACAACGAGGACTACCGGCCCTCGCCCGAGGCGATGGGATGGCCCGAGCCCGCCGACGACGTGGACCGCGCCGTCCAGCTCGCCACCACCGGGTACGGCCCGGCGGAGGACGTCACCGCCGCCCTGGCCACGGCCGAGGTCGCGGTACTGGTCACGGCGGACGGCGACCCGGTGAGCGCGTCGGCGCCCGACGGTACGCCGGTGGTCCCCGTCTACACCTCCCCGCGCTACCTGCACGCCGCCGGCCCGCTCGGCTTCACGCAACTGCCGGTGGCCGACCTGCTCGACCGGATCCCTCCCGGCCACAGCCTGTGCCTCAACAGCTCCGCCCCGGTCAGCATGGTCCTGCCCGCGGACGGTCTCGCCGACGCCCTGAAGGAAGCGCGGACGGACGACCCGCCCGGCACGGACGTCTGAGAACCACGGAAGACCCGCACCGGGCGGAGCAGGTCGGAAAGCGCTTCGACCGTGTCCGTCCCCTCTGTTAGCGTCATGCGGCTCACGCGATCCGTGGGCATCAACGCCATCAGTGGCATCAACGACGAACAGGGTGGGGCCAGTTGAGACGAAGACGAAGAACCGGTGCGGTACGCGTGACGGCCGTGTGCTGCGCCGCGGTGATCGCGGCGGCGGGCGCGGGACTGTCCGGAACCGCGTACGCGGCGGAGAACCTGCCGCCCGTGCAGCCGCTGGTGCAGGACCTCACGACGGGCTCCAAGGCCTGCGCCTCGGGTGAGGACCGGCCGTACGTGTCGACGCCGCCGACCCTGCGCGCCGTCCTCAACGACCCGGAGGAGGACAACCAGCCCGCCGAGGCCAACCTGGTCAAGGGCGAGTTCGAGGCGTGGTGGACCGACGCGGCGGGCAGCGAGCAGCGCCGCACGTACACGTCGTACGAGACGCTGTCGGGCTCGCCGCAGCAGTGGCGGATGCCGGAGGACGTCCCGGCGAACACCGTGGTGTCGTGGCACGTCCGCGCGAACGACGGCACGACGACCTCCGCCTGGAGCTCCGAAGGCGACGGACACGTCTGCGAGTTCGTGGTCGACGACGTCAGCCCGGACCGGCCCGTCGTCACCTCGCCCGACTACCCGGAGGACGAGATCTCCGACGGCGTCGGCGTGTACGGCAGCTTCACCATGGACTCGCCGTCACCGGACGTCGTCGAGTACCGCTACAACTTCATCGGCGGCCCCTACGGAACCGCCCGGCCCGACGAGCCCGGCGGACCGGCCACCATCCGGTTCCTGCCGCTGGAGGGCCGCCCGGACTACCTGAGCGTCCGTGCCGTCGACCGCTCCGGCCGCAGCAGCCCGACCACCACGTACTGGTTCCGTGTGAAGGACGGGCGCGCGCCCGTCGCCCACTGGAAGCTCGACGACCCCGCCGGTTCCACCGGTGCCGCCGCCGAGGCGGGCACCGCCGCGCGCGCCGGCTCCGGCGTGACCTTCGGCGGCCCGGCGCCCCGCGGCGCCGACACCGGCGCGACCGCCGCGCTCAACGGCAGCAGCCACGCCTACCTCACACCCGGCGTCCCGGCCGTCGACACCGCCGGCACCTTCGCCGTCAGCGCCTGGGTGCGCCCCGCGCAGACCGACCGGACCATGACGGTCGCCAGCCAGGACGCAGGAGGGACGGCGGCCTTCCGCCTCGGCCTGACCAGCCGGGACTCCGGCCCCGCCTGGTCGTTCGCCCTCGGTGACGCACACGTGTCGGGCGGCGCACCGGAGACCGGCGAGTGGGCCCACCTGCTCGGCCTCTACGACGCGGAGACCGGCACGGCCCGCCTGTACGTCAACGGTCACGCCGTCGGCACCGGCGCCGAGGCGACGCCCACCGGGACGAGCGGCGCGTTCCAGATCGGCCGCGCCCGCAGCGGCGACCAGTACCACGCGCGCTGGCACGGCGACCTCGGCGACGTACGGGTCCACGACCGGGTCGTGGTGCCGGCGGAGGTGGCCGACATGGCGTACCGCACACCGGAGTTGCTGGGGCACTGGTCGCTGGAGACCGCGACGGACGGCGCCAGCCCGGAGCAGACGGACGGGGCGCCGCTTCGCCTCGGCGACGGTGCGGCCATCCACCGCAGTCCCAGCAGCACCTGCATCCCGGACCTGGACCCCGACTGCGCCTACGTGCCGCCCGCCCTGGTCGGCGACGGGCACCTGACGCTGGACGGCGGGAGCGGGCACGCGGTCGCCGAGGGCCCGGTGGTGGACACCGGTGACAGCTTCACCCTCGGTGTGGTCGTGCGGCTGGCGGACGCCGAACCGGCGCACCCCATGACCGTGCTGTCCCAGGCCGGTGAGCACACCGACGCCTTCAAGGTGCGCTACGAACCGTCGCAGCACCAGTGGCAGCTGGTCATGCCGGAGCGGGACGAGCCCGGCGCCCCCGAGACCGTCGTCTCCCACATCGAACCGGCCGACGGCGGCGAGGGCTCGGGCCACCGCCTCGCCGTGGTCTACGACGACGCCACCGACACGGTCAAACTGTTCTTGGACGGCTACACCAACGACCGGGCCACCGGGACCGTCCCGAACGGCTGGCGCAGCTCAGGAGCCCTCCAGATCGGCCGGGGACAGGTCGGCGACGGCTGGGGCGAGTACCTGCACGGCGACGTCGACGAGGTGCAGGCGTACGCCGGCGCGCTGAAGGACAGCAGGATCGGCGGCCTGGGCTGGGGGACGAACCCCTGCCTCGAGTGCTAGCCGGCACCTGACCGACCGTTTCCGCCGCGGACCCGGGCCGGCTGCCGACAGCCCGCCCGGGTCCGCTGCTTGCGTCCGGGTAGTAGTAGCCTTCAAGGAAGTTGCTTCCCAGAGGGAAGCAACGAAGAGAAGCACTGATGGAGAAGCGCCGGCTGAGCGAGCCGGAAGGCGGGACGGGCGACCGATGGTCATGAGCTGTACGACGGACCGGCACGACCACCACGACGTGTACGCGGCGCAGTGCCCGTGCCGGGACGTGCTGGACCTGCTGGCCAACAAGTGGTCGGCGCTGGCGATCGGCGCGCTGGAGGAGGGCCCGCGGCGGTTCGGCGCGCTGCAGCGCCGCCTGGAGGGCGTCAGTCCGAAGGTGCTGACCAACACCCTGCGCCGGCTGGAGGAGAAGGGGTTCGTGAACCGGACGGTCTATCCCGCCGTCCCCCTCCACGTGGAGTACGAGCTCACCCCGCTCGGCCGCGGCGTCGCGCAGCCGCTGGCGCAGCTGCGCACCTGGGTCGAGGACCACCTGGACGAGATCCCGGTGTGACGCCCGGCGCCGGCCCGGTCAGTCCGCGAAGCCGGTGAGGGTGATCTTGCCGATGGCGGTGCCGGACTCGAGGATGCGGTGGGCCTCGCGCAGGTTGGCCGCGTTGACGGTGCCGAGGTCGGTGGTGGCCGTGCTGGTGAGGATCCCGGCGTCGACGAGGCGCGCGACCTGGGTGAGGATGTGGTGCTGCTTGGCCAGGTCGGGCGTGCCGTGCAGGGAGCGGGTGAACATCAGCTCCCAGTGGAAGGAGATGCTCTTGCCCTTGAGCAGCCCGATCTCGACGGGCCCGAAGTCGTCGATGGCGACGACGCCGCCGAAGGGCTTGAGGATGTCGGCGTAGGCGGCCAGGTTCCGGTCGGTGCCGATGGTGCTGAAGACGTGGTCGACGCCGTCCGGGGCGATGCGCGCCACCTGCTCGGCGAGCGGCTGGTGGTGGTCGACGGTGTGGGCGACGCCCATCCGGCGGGCGAACTCGACGGTCTCCGGCCGTGAGGCGGTGCCGACGACCGTGAGGCTGGTCAGGGCGCGGGCGAGCTGCGCGACCATGGCGCCGACGCCGCCGGCCGCCGCGGTGACCAGGAGGGTGCCGGTCCGGTCCATGGCTCCCTCGTGCAGGCCCAGGCGCTCGAAGAGGCCCTCCCATGCGGTCAGCGAGGTCAGCGGCAGCGCCGCCGCCTGCGTGAAGGAGAGCGACGCGGGCTTGCGGGCGGCGATGCGCTCGTCGACCGCGTGGAAGCGGGAGTTGCTGCCGGGGCGGTCGAGCGCGCCGGCGTAGTAGACCTCGTCGCCGACCCGGAACAGCTCGACCTCGTCGCCGACGGCGACGACGGTGCCGGCCGCGTCCCAGCCCAGCACGCGCGGTTCGCCGCCGGGGTCGTTGTTCCGCCGGACCTTGTAGTCGACCGGGTTGACGGCGACGGCCTCGACCCGGACCAGCAGGTCACGGGGGCCCGGGGTGGGCACGGGCAGTTCGACGTCGAGGAGGCTCTCGGCGTCCTCGACGGGCAGGCTCTTGCGGTAGGCGACCGCGGGCATCGTCGGGTTCTGCGTTCCGCTCATCGGGAAGGACTCCGCATCTGGTGGTCGTGACGTGCTGATCGCACCGTAGGACCAGGAGGGTGGTAACCCGCAAGGGGAATTACTTCCCTTGGGGAAGCATGCAGGAAAGAAGGGAGTGTACGACCGTACGCTCCACCGGTAGGCTCTGCCGCATGACTGTTGACGTACTGGCGCGGCCCACCCGGGCCGACCGGCAGGCCCGGGCCGCCGTCGCCGTGCTGTTCCTCACCAACGGCGCGCTGTTCGCGAACCTGCTGCCCCGGTATCCGCAGATCAAGGCGGACCTCGGCATCGGCAACGCCGCCTACGGCCTGGCCGTCGCGGCGTTCCCGACGGGCGCCATCGCGGCCGGACTGGCCGCGGGCGTGCTCGTCCGCCGGCTCGGATCGGCACGCGTCGCGGTCGCCGGCACCCTGCTGACGGGCGCCGGAGCCCTCGCCGCGGGCCTGGCCGACTTGGTCGCCGCGTTCGCGGCCGCGCTGTTCCTGGCCGGAGCGATGGACGCGATCACCGATGTCGCCCAGAACGCCCACGGCCTGCGGGTGCAGCGCCGCTACGGACGCAGCATCATCAACTCCCTGCACGCCATCTGGTCCGTCGGCGCCGTCACCGGCGGAGCCATGGCCGCCGGCGCCATCGCACTCGACCTGTCCCGAGGGCAGCACCTGCTCGTCTCCGGCGTCCTCTTCGGGATCGCCGCCTGCGTCGCCCTGCGCTACTGCCTGCCCGGACCCGACACCGAACCGGCTGCGCAGGAGGACGGCACCCCGGGCCGCGACGCGCCGCACGACCGCAACGGGACCGCGCCGCGCCGCACCGCGTACGTGCTGGCCGCGCTCGTCCTCATCGCCACTGCCGGCACCCTCGTCGAGGACGCCGGCAACTCCTGGGCCGCGCTGTACCTCTCCGACTCCCTGCGCGCCTCGGCGACCCTGGCGGCGTCCGGCTTCATCGCGCTGGTCGGAGCGCAGTTCGTCGGCCGGCTGATCGGCGACCGGCTCGTGGACCGCTTCGGGCAGCGGCAGGTGGCCCGCGCCGGCGGGCTGATCGCCGCGTTCGGCATGGGTCTGGCACTGGCCGTGCCGACCGTGCCGGGCACCGTCCTCGGCTTCGCCGCGGCGGGCTTCGGCGTGGCGACCCTCGTACCCGCGGCGATGCACGAGGCCGACGAACTGCCCGGCCTCGAACCCGGATCCGGTCTGACGATCGTCTCCTGGCTGATGCGCCTCGGCTTCCTCCTCTCCCCGCCCGTCGTCGGCCTCGTCGCCGACGAGGCCGGCCTGCGCGCGGGCCTGCTCGTGGTGCCGCTCGCCGGGCTGCTCGTCCTGCTGCTGGCCGGCGTGCTGCAGCCGCGCCGGACCTGACCCTCGGCCGCCCGTCCGGACCGTCCGACGTTCACGGCGCCTCGAAGTCCTTGTCCGCGGCCGGTGGCGGAGCACACAACGGCCGACGGGGGTGCGCGACGGGCTGTGGAACCCGTCGCGCACCCCCGTGGGGCCGTGACACGGCGGCAGGTGGGGGCACCGCCCGCCGCGGTCCGTCAGGTCGACCAGACGACGTTGCCGTTGTGCACGACGACGACCTTCGCGTCGGCCCGCAGGACGAGTCGGGCGCCTTCGTGGCCGTAGCTGCCCGCGCCCCAGATGGGGCGGTCCTCGCCGTTGTGGATGACGAGGTTGCCGTCGTGCTGGAAGATCGCCCGGTGGTTCCGGCCGAAGGTCATGGACGCCCAGATCGCCTTGCCGTGCTCGTTGTAGACGACCAGATTGCCGTCCGTCTGCATCACCATGCGGATGCGGTTGGTGGTCCAGGCCTGGTTGACCTCCAGGACGCTGGTCGCGAAGACGGTCTCGGTGCTCCAGTTCGGCTTCGGCGACGGCTTCGGCTTGGGCTTCGGCTTCGGCTTCTCGGCCGTTTTGCTCGGCTGCGGCGCGGGCGCGGGCGGAGCCGGCGCGGCGGCGACCGGCTTCGGCGGCTCGGCCTTCTTCGGCTTCTCCCTGCTCGGGGACGAACTGGGCTTCTCCGCCACGTAGTCGTCCAGGGCGGCGGGCGCCGAGTTCTGGTCCAGAACGGTGTCGGAGCCCTCCGCCGCCAGCCCCTTCGCGGTGTCCGGCGGGCTGTCGTCCCGGCCGGCTCCGGCCAGCATCAGCGGTATCGCGATCAGCGCGGCACCGGCGATCGCCGCGCCCGCCAGGACGGGCTTGCGGGGACGCCCCCGGTCGACACCGGTGCCGGTCCGGGTGCCCGGCGGCGTCGTGCCGACCGCCGCCGCGACGGCGAGGCCCTCCCGGGCGGGGGAGGGCGCGGCGGTGGCCTCTCCGGCCGGGGCGGTGCTCGACCCGGCGGCGGGAGCGGCGCCGGACTCGCCCCCGGTCTCCTTCTCGGGGGCCGAACCGGACTCCGCCCCGGGAGCCGTCTCCGCTCCGGCCGCCGGCTGCGTCGTCGAAGCCGTGCCGGACCGCGCGGCGGGGGCGCCGGCCGGCGCCGGGGCGTTCGCGTCGGGCGCGGGGGACGCGGGCGGGGAGCCGGCCTCCCCTTCACGGGCGGCTGCCGTCTCCGCGTTCGCGCCGGGGGTCTGCTGCTGGGGGGACATGCGGTACTCCTCCTCGGTGGCGGAGCTGTCGGTGGTGGGCGGGGCCCGGCACCGGACGCGCCGGACGAAAGCCGGGAGGCCCGGCGGGTGTTGGTCCGAGGCCCGCGTTCCGCGCGACCCCCGCGATGCCGACCGCAGGCCCGGTCCGACGCCTTTCCGGGCTGCGAGGTCTTCCCGTACGGCCGGCCCCGGCCCGGACAGCCGGCCGGAAGGCACCGTACGCCGACGGTCCGATGGCGTACCCAACTTAGCCCTTCGCGACCACGGTGGCCGCCCGGGCCGTCCCGGTCCTTCCGTCGCTTTGTCCGCCGACGCCTCACTGCTCCCGTAACGTTCCCCACCCGGGCAGCAAACGGGCACGTCGGCGCCCCGATACGGACCCGCCGCCATCCCCAACGGGCGGGGCCGGTGTGGCATCCTGAAGCCTCCCCGATCCGATCACTGTCGGCGTGCGCGCGCATGGTCGCTCGGCACCCACAACCTCGTACGGACCCAAGAGTTCAGGTGGAGATGCGGCCCGCAGAACGGCAGGAGGGCAGGCATGACGACCTGTCCGTGATGCCCGACGGCCCGGGCACGGCCGCCGTCCTCCGAAGCCCCGCCCCCGCGCAGCCCGTGCCCGACGCCGCGGACACCCCCGACGTTCCCGCCGCCGTGCGCGACGCCGCCCGCAGGGCGCCCGGGCACTGGATCGGTGTGGTGGACCCGGAGTGGACCGAGGAGCGCACGCCGCCGGAGTGGGCGGTCGTGGGGGAGTGGCAGTCGGACGAGAGCGGAGGCGTGGGCGAGTACCGCGCCAACCCGGCCTACCGGCCCTCCGCCCGGATGCTCGGCTGGCCGGAGCCCACCGACCCGGTCGACGCGGCAGCCCAGCGCGCCGCCACCGGCTACGGCACGGTCGACGAGGCGCTCACCGCACTCGCCCGGGCGGACGTCACGGTGCCGAGCGGGCCGGACGGAGCGCCGCTCACGGCCGCCGGACGGGACGGGGCGCCCGTGGTGCTGTTGTTCACCTCACCGGCACACGCGTTCATGTCCGCGGCACTTCGGCATGACACACTGCCGACGCGGGAACTGGCCCGTTCCCTGAGCGGATCGGGCACCCTGCTGATGGTCAACGCCGCGGCCGCGGCCCCCTTGCTGGTCCCGGCGGACAGCGTTCTCGACGCCGCGGACGGGCCGGACGCCGAGGAGACACCCACGGCGGACGCGGCGGCGGACACCGGCCCCGGCGCCCCGGCCGGCACGGCGGACCGTGCCGGCGCCCCGGCCGCGGTCGCCACCGTCGGCCGGACCGACAGCTCTCCCGAACCCCGGCCCCACATCGCAGGGAGGACCCCGTGACGCGTTCGGCCCAGCAACCCCCCACCTCCCCGGGGGCGGAGTCCGCTTCCGACGGCGCGGAGGCGGCCGCGACCGCCACCGCCGCGGCCGCCGGCACGCCCGAGCCCGGCGGCACCCGGCCCGGACCCGATACCGACGCCGCGCAGGCGAACACCGACGCCGCCGAGGCCAAGACCGACCCCGCGCAGGCGAACCCCCGCCCCGCGCAGGCGGACACCGCCGCCGAGGAGACGAACACCGGCCCGGCGCAGGCGAACACCGCGACCGGAACCGCCGCCGCGCCCGGCACGGACACCGACGCCGGCTCCGGCAACGGCACGGCCGGCGGTACGCGGTCCGACGCGGAGGCCGAGACCGACCCCGGTGCCGCCGCGGCCGCCAAGAGCCGGCTGCCCGCGCTCGTACGGACCATGACCGCCACCGCCATCGACCGGCCCGAGCAGCGCACCGCACCCGTCGGCCGCCCGGGCAAGGCGGTGCTGTCCGGCGCCGCGGTCGCGGGCGCACTGCTCGTCTCCGTGCCCTTCCTGGTGCTCGGCGGCAACAACGACGACAACGGCCCCCGTACCTCGTCGGCGGCCGCGGGAACCGTGCTCGGCGGCGACGGACAGGAGACGCCCGGCGAGTTCGCCGTGACCGCGCCCGACACCGCCTCCCCCGACGCGGAGAAGAAGCAGAAGTCCGCGGAGCCCGAGAAGCCGGCACGGAAGGCCCCCTCCTCCGCACCGGCCGAGGACAAGGCGCCGAGCGAGCCGAAGAAGGACGCCGACCAGCAGGACCGGCCGAAGAAGAAGGACAGCGGCGGGTCCAGGAGCGGCGACAGCAACGACCGGCCCGCACAGGCACCGTCGGGAGTGACGTTCAGCGGCCCCGTCGCCCTGCGCAGCCACCTGTCCGGCCGCTGCATCGACGTCCCCGACGCGAACTTCGGTGACGGCCAGGCACTGTGGGTGTGGGACTGCAACAACAGTGAGGCGCAGCAGTGGCGGTTCGCCTCCGACGGCACCATCCGCATCAAGAACATGTGCCTGGACGTGGCCAACGCGAACTTCAACGACGGCACCCCCATCCAGATCACCTGGTGCAACGGCAACATCGCCCAGCAGTTCGTCCTCAACGAACGCCACGACCTGGTCAACACCGTCGTCGGCAAGTGCGTCGACGTCGCGGACGGCAACACGGGCAACGGAGTACGGCTGCAACTGTGGACGTGCAACGGCACCGACGCCCAGAAGTGGAGCGTCTGACCGGACGCCCCCGGCCGGGAGCACCCTCCCGGCACCGGCCCGCCCCCGTCGGCGAGGCATGATGACACCGTCGGCTCGCCGACACCCGCCCCCGGCCCAGGGGGCGGCCGCTGTAGACGCCGCCGTGGCAAGGAGGTTGGTGCGTGTCGCGCCAGGTACTGACGGTAGGTCCCGGGGACCGGGACCGCTACCGGACGATCGGTGAGGCACTCGCGGCTGCCCGTACCGGCGCGCTCATCAGCGTCCGGCCCGGGACGTACGCCGAGAACCTGGTGATCAACACCAGGGTGACCCTCACCGCCGCCGAAGGGCGGGGCACCGTGGAGATCCGGCCGCGCACGGGCAGCGTGCTCGCCCTGCGCGCCGACGCCGTGATGCTGTCCGAACTCACCCTGCGCGGCGGCGACGCCGAGCTGCCCGCCGTGGACGTGCGGCGCGGACAGGCCGCGTTCGACGGCTGCGAGGTCGTCGGCGCCGCCTGGACCGCGATGCTGGCCGGCGGCACCGGCTCCCTCGCGCTGCGGGACTGCCGGGTCAGCAACCCGCAGGGCGCGGGCATCGTCGTCACCTCGACCACGCCCACCACCGTGGAGTCCTGCACCCTCGAACACCTGGGCACCAGCGGCCTGGTCCTCGCCGAACAGGGCGAGGCCCGCATGCGCGGCTGCACCGTGCGCGACGCCCGCGGCAACGGGCTCCTCGCCAACGGCGAGTCCCGCGGCACCATCGAGGACTGCGACGTCTCCTCCACCGACAAGCCGTCCATCGCCCTGGAGCAGAACTGCACGCTGTCGGTGGTGCGCACCGTCGTCCACGACACCAGCACCGGCGTCCACCTGAGCAGTTCGGGCCGTACGACCCTGGAGGACGTCCGCGTCACCGGCGCCTCCGGCAACGGCATCACGCTGGCGCAGGGCACCGACCCGGTGCTGCGGCGCTGCCGCGTCTCGCGTACCCGCGGCCACGGCGTGCTGGTCACCGACCGGGCGCGCGGCACCTTCGAGGACTGCTGGGTGGACGGCGCGCAGGGCGCCGCGCTGCGCGTCGCCGGCGCCGCCTCCCCGGCCCTCACCGGCCTCACCGTCCGCGACTGCGACGACACCGGGCTGCTCCTCGAAGAGGACTCGGCGCCGGAACTGGACCGCCTGGAGGTGATCGGCGGTTCTCCCGCGGTCCTGGTACGCGGCGGCGCCAACCCGCTGCTGCGCAGGGCCCGGCTGGTGGAGCCCTCCGGCGACGGCATCGCGGCCACCAAGGACGCCCGTGGCCGGGCCGAGGACTGCGAGATCGTCCGGCCGAACGGCGCCGGCGTGCGCGTGGGCGCCGGCAGCACCCTCTACCTGGCCGGCGGCGGCGTCTCCGACACCGCCACCCACGGCCTCGTCGTGGAGGACGGCGGCAACGTCACCGTGCGCGACTTCCGCATCGAAGTGTCCGGCGAGGACGGCGTCGTCGTCGCCTCCGGCGGCGAACTCACCGCCAACCGCACCGCCGTGCACGCCCCGCAGGGCCACGGCTTCCTGCTCCGCGACGGCGCCCTCGCCTCGCTCAGCGGCTGCGAGGCCACCGGCGGCGCCCAGGACGGCTTCCGCGTGGAGTCCACCGCGCCCGTCTCCCTGGTGAACTGCCTCGCCCGGGAGAACACCGGCGGCGGCCTGGTGCAGACCGCGCCCGGCGAACGGCTCGCCGTGGAGGGCCTGAACAGCACCGGCAACGGCAAACGGGACGCCTGGGGCAGCGGCACCGCCGAGAACACCGACCCGGCCGGCTCCGGCGCCGCCGACGCGCCCCCGCCGGACCGCGCGGACGGCCCGCTCGGCGCACTCAACGCGCTGATCGGCCTGGAGAACGTCAAACAGCAGGTGGGCACCCTCGTCAACCTGACCCAGCTGGCCCAGCGCCGCGAGAAACTCGGCATGCCCGCCCCGCCGATGAGCCGCCACCTGATCTTCGCCGGGCCGCCCGGCACCGGCAAGACCACCGTCGCCCGCCTCTACGGCGCGATCCTCGCCGAACTCGGCTCGCTGCGCAGCGGACACCTGGTCGAGGTGTCCCGCGCCGACCTGGTCGCACAGGTCGTCGGCGGCACCGCCATCAAGACCACCGAGACCTTCCAACGCGCCCTCGGCGGCGTGCTGTTCATCGACGAGGCGTACACGCTCACCGCGGACAGCGGCAACGGCGGCGCCGACTTCGGCCGCGAGGCCGTGGACACCCTGCTGAAGCTGATGGAGGACCACCGCGACGACGTGGTGGTCGTCGCGGCCGGCTACTCCCGCGAGATGGAGTCCTTCCTCGGCTCCAACCCCGGCCTGGCGTCCCGCTTCTCCCGCACCGTCGAGTTCGAGAACTACTCCGTGCCCGAACTCGTCGCGATCATGGAGAACATGTGCGCCCAGCACCAGTACGAACTGGGTGAGGGCACCGCGGCGGCGCTCGCCGCGCACTTCGAGGCGATGCCGCGCGACGCCGGGTTCGGCAACGGCCGTGCCGCGCGCGGCGTGTTCGAGGAGATGGTGGACCGGCAGGCGGTACGGCTCGCCGGACAGGCCCAGGTCGGCGAGCGGGACCTGCGGCTGCTGCTGCCGGAGGACGTCTCCGCCACCGCCGCCGCGAAGGCCGCCGAGGCCGCCGCCCCGGGCGACGACCCGCTGACCCGCCTCGGCGACATGATCGGCCTGGCCGAGGTCAAGCGCGACGTCGCCGACCTGGTCAACCTCATCACCACCGCCCGCCACCGCGCCGCCGCCGGACTGCCGGTGCCCTCGCTCAGCCACCACCTGGTCTTCACCGGACCGCCCGGCACCGGCAAGACCACCGTCGCCCGCCTGTACGGCGAGATCCTCACCCAGCTCGGCATCCTCCAGCGGGGCCAGCTGATCGAGGCGGCCCGCGCCGACCTCGTCGGCCGCTACATCGGCCACACCGCCCAGCTCACCCGCGAGGTCTTCGAACGGGCCCGCGGCGGCGTGCTGTTCATCGACGAGGCGTACACCCTCACCCCGCGCGGCAGCGGCGCCGACTTCGGCCAGGAGGCGGTCGACACGCTGCTGAAGCTGATGGAGGACCACCGCGACGAGGTCGTCGTCATCGTCGCCGGCTACACCGACGAGATGGAGCGCTTCCTCGCCTCCAACCCGGGCCTGTCCTCCCGCTTCCCGCGCCGGATCTCCTTCGCCGACTACTCCTCCGAGGAACTGGTCACCATCGTGCGCTCCCAGGCCGCGAGCATGGGCTACGAGTGCGGCCCCGGCACCGGCCCGCTGCTCAAGGAGTACTTCGACGCGCTGCCCAGGGACCGCTCCTTCGGCAACGCCCGCCTGGCCCGCCAGGTCGTCGAGTCGATGGTCACCCGGCAGGCGGGACGGCTCAGTTCGCTCGCCGCGCCCACCCTGGACGACCTGCGCATCCTCACCCCGGAGGACGTGGCGGCCGCGGCGGCGCCGAAGGCGGCCGGCCGGTGAGGGCGCCCGCCCGCGGGACCGCCCGCCTGCTGTCCGGCGCCTCTCTCGCCGCCGCCCTGCTGCTCCCGCCGGCGGTCACCGCCCACGCGGCACCCGCCGACCGGCTCCCGGCGGCCGACGGCAAGAAGGGCCAGGAACTGCCCGGCATGCCCTCCGCGCTCGACCCGGAGGCCGACCAGGTGGCCTGCACCCCGGCCTCCAAGGAGACGGCGAAGAAGCAGGACTGGTCGCGTCAGCGCCTCGACCTGGACCGGCTGCACGGGCACGGCAGCGGCGCCGGCGTGACCGTCGCCCTCGTCGGCACCGGCGTCGCCCCCGGCGCCGCCGGGCTCGACGGCCGGGTCACCGCGCAGGGCGCCGCCGCCGACGACTGCGTCGGACAGGGCACGTTCCTGGCCGGGCTGATCGCCGGGACCGGCGGGGACAGCCCGCGCCTCGCCGGAGTCGCCCCGGGCGCGAAGATCCTCGCCCTGCGCGGCACCGACGAACGCGGCCGGGCCGACGCGGACCGGGTCACGACGGCACTGCGCGCCGCCACCGACGCCGGCGCCTCGGTGATCGCCGTCGCGGTGGCCCTGCCCGACCGCGACGAGGAGCTGACCGACGCGGTCGCCGACGCCCGCCGCGAGGGCGCCGTCGTGATCGCCGCGGCCACCCCGGACCCGCCCCGCACCGGCAGCGACGAGATCCCCTCCCGCACCTACTGGCCGGCCGGCGAACCCGGCGTCCTCTCCGTCGCCGACATGCTGCCCAACGGCGCCCGCCCGGACAGCGCCCTGCCCACCACCGGCATCGACCTGGCCGCGCCCGGCGCCGGCGTGGTCTCCGGCGGCCCGCGCGGCGACGGCCACTACCTCGGCGCCGGCGCCTCGGTCGCCGCCGCCTACGCCGCCGGTGCCGCCGCCGTGGTCCGCGCGGCCCGGCCCGACGACTCCGCCGACGCCGTCGCCCACCGGCTCACCGCCACCGCCTACCCCGCCGACATCCCCCAGCTCGACCCGTACGCCGCCGTCACCACGGTGCTCGGCGAACCGGGCGCGTCCGGCGGTGCCGACCGCGCCGCGGAACCGGTGACCGTCCGCGACACCTCCGCCGCCGACCGCGCCGCCGACCGCGCCGGCCTCTTCGTCGCCCTCGGCACCGCCGCCGTCCTCGCGGTCCTGTGGGCCGCGTTCGTCATCCCGCGCGCCCGCGCCCGCGGCTGGCGCCCGGCAGCGGCGGCGGACGGTACGGGCCGGGACTGACCCCGGCAGGGACGGCGTACCGCCCCGCCCCTGCCGGCCCCCGGCCGTTCCGCCGCCGAACCGGGCACGTACCGCACCGCGTTCACGGTGCCAGTGCCAGTGCCAGTGCCAGTGCCAGTGCCAGTGCCTGCGCCTGTGCCTGTGCCGGTGCTTGTGCCGGTGACGCCGACGGGGGCCACCCGTATCGGGTGACCCCCGTCGGCGTCGTGACCGACCTGTTCCCGGCGTGCCGGTCAGGCGTCCTCGACCAGGGCCGTCTGCATCAGACGGGACTTGCGGCGGGCGATGTGCAGGGCACGGCCCGGAGGCAGGTTGAGCGGCTTGGCGTTGCCGAACAGGCGGCCCTCGGTGGGCGGGCAGGACAGCAGGACCGCCGGGTTGTTGGCCTCGTCGAGGCGGCGGATCAGCGCGTCGCCGAGGCCGCGCCCCGCACCCATGGCGCTGCGGGCGACGATCAGGTGCAGGCCCGTCTCGAAGCCGAGCGTCAGGTGCTCGAAGAGCGGCTCGAAGGGGCTCTGGAAGTTGCTGCCGGAGACCATGTCGTAGTCGTCGACGAGGATGAACAGGCGCGGACCGGTCCACCAGTCGCACTGGCGCATCCGCGCCGGGGCGATGTCCGCGCCGGGCACCCGCGTCTTCAGCGCGCGCGCCGCGCCGTCGATGGTCTCCTGGAGGTTGTCCAGGGAGATCACGTGCCCGATCCGGTACTCCTCCGGGATGGCCTCCACCAGCGTACGGCGGTAGTCCACCGCGATGATCTTCGCCTCGTTCGGTGCGTAGCGGTCGGTGATGCCCCGGGTGATGCGGCGCAGCAGGTTGGTCTTGCCGCTCTCGGTGTCACCGACCACGATCAGGTGCGGGGTGCGGCTGAAGTCGTGCCAGACCGGTTCCAGCGCGTCCTGGTCGATGCCGAGCGCGAGACGCATGCCGCCGCCCTCGGTGGGCTCCGGCGCGGGCAGTTCGGCCAGCGGAAGCCGGTGCGGCAGCATCCGCACCTGCGGCGCGGACGGGCCCGACCAGTGCTGGGCGACCTCGGAGACCAGGTGGGCGACGCCGTCGCCGAGGTCGTCGAGGGAACCGCTGCCGTCCAGGCGGGGCAGGCCCGCGAGGAAGTGCATCTTGCTGTCCGCGGTGATGCCCCGGCCGCCGCTGCGCGGCACCGAACGGGCCTTGCGGGTGTCGATCTCGGAGTCCATCGGGTCACCCATCCGCAACTCCAGGCGGGTGGCGGCCTGGTCACGGACCTGCGCGGACAACTCCACCCAGCGGGTGGTGGTGACGAGCAGGTGGATGCCGTAGTTGAGGCCCCGCACGGCGATCTCGTTGAACTTGGTGATCAGGTCGTCGTAGTCCTGGCGGACCGTGGACCAGCCGTCGACCACCATGAACACGTCGCCGAACGGCTCGTCGGGGAACTCCCCGGCGGCCCGCCGGCGGCGGTAGGACTGCATGGAGTCGATGGTGTGGTCCACGAAGAACTGCTCACGGCGGGCGAGCAGCGTCATCACCTCGGCGACGGCCCGGTGCACCCGCTCCGGGTTGAGCCGCGCCGCGACCCCGCCGACGTGCGGCAGCGCGGCCAGCTGGGACAGACCGCCGCCGCCGAAGTCCAGGCAGTAGAACTGGATCTCGGCGGGGGTGTGGGTCAGCGCCAGCGCGGCGATCAGGGTGCGGGCCAGCGTGGACTTGCCGCTCTGCGAACCGCCCGCGATGGCGACGTGCCCGCCCGCGCCGGAGAGGTCCACGACCAGCGGGTCACGGCGCTGCTCGAACGGCTTGTCCACCAGACCGACCGGCACCCGCAGCCGGCCCGTGCCCGGCCAGCCGGCGGCGGTCAGCCCGCGCTCCGGGTCGGGCGCGATACCGGGCAGCAGGGCGTCCAGCGGCGAAGGCTCGTCCAGCGGCGGCAGCCACACCTGGTGGGCGTCGGGACCGGAGTCCCGCAGCCGCTCCAGGGCCACGTCGAGCAGCGTCTCCTCGTCGCCGCTCTCCTCGGTCTCCGGCTCCGGCTCCGGGGCGGCGTCCAGCGTGCGCGGCACCACCCAGCCGCTCGTCCACGGCACCACCTGGCTGGCCACCCGCGCCTGCACCACCGCGCCGGTGCGGCGCCGGTAGGTGCCGGACGAGTAGGCGGCGCGGAACCGGGTCAGCGACTCCACACCGGACTTCAGATAGCCGCTGCCCGGCTGCGCCGGCAGCTCGTAGGCGTCCGGCACGCCCAGCACACCGCGGCTCTCCATCGCGGAGAAGGTCCGCAGGCCGATGCGGTACGACAGGTGGCTCTCCAGCTGGTGCATGCGCCCCTCGTCCAGGCGCTGCGAGGCGAGCAGCAGATGCACACCGAGCGACCGGCCGAGGCGGCCGATCATCACGAACAGGTCCATGAACTCGCGGTGCGCGGACAGCAGTTCGCTGAACTCGTCGACCACCACGAACAGGCTCGGCAGCGGCGCCAGGTCGGCCCCGGCGGCGCGGGCCCGCTCGTACTCCAGCGCGGAGGTGTAGTTGCCGGCCGCCCGCAGCAGCTCCTGCCGGCGGATCAGCTCACCGTGCAGGGCGTCCTGCATGCGCTCCACCAGGGCGACCTCGTCGGCGAGGTTGGTGATGACGGCGGAGGTGTGCGGAAGCTCCTCCAGGCCGAGGAAGGTGGCGCCGCCCTTGAAGTCGACGAGGACGAAGTTGAGGGTCTCCGAGGAGTTGGTCAGGGCCAGGCCGAGGACCAGGGTGCGCAGCAGCTCGCTCTTGCCGGAGCCGGTGGCGCCGATCAGCATGCCGTGCGGGCCCATGCCGCCCTGCGCGGACTCCTTGATGTCGAGCTCGACCGGCCGGCCGTCCACACCGACCGCGATCGGCACCCGCAGCCGGGCGGAGCCGGTGTTCCGCGCGAACAGGGCGCGCGGGTCGTGCCGGTGCAGGTCGGGAATGCCGAGCAGGGTGGTCAGCTCGACGTCGGTGTCCAGCGGCTGCGAGATGTCGGTGCCCAGGCTGATCCGGCGCGGGCTGAGCAGCCGGGCCAGCGACTCCGCGCCGAGCGGGCCGAGCCGGTCCGGCCGGCCGAGCGGCACGGTGCGCTCCTTGCGGCTGCGGTCGGTGCGCACCAGGTTCACCCGGTCCGGGCCGACGGTCAGCCGCAGCGTGTTGCGGCCGGGCCGCCAGCGCAGCGCCCCGGACACGTCCAGGGCCAGCGCGTTGCGGTAGCCGTGCCCCTCCCAGCGGTGCCCCTCGGGGACGGTGACGCCGTCCAGGACGACCACCGTGTACGGCTCGTCACGGCCGGGCCGGGCGTCCGGGTCGAAGCCGGGACGCTCGGCGAACTCGGCGCCGAGCAGGTCGTCCAGCTCGGTGAGGTCGGCGGTGATCCGGCGGACCTGGCCGGCGCCGTCCTCCTCGTGCGGGTGCAGCGCGTGCGGCAGCCACTTGACCCACTCCCAGTCGGGCCGCCGCTCGTCGCTGACGCACAGGGCGATCCACAGCTCCTCCGGGGCGTGGAACACCGCGAGCTGGGCGAGCACGGCACGCACCAGGGCGCGTACGGGCTCGGTGGCGTCCTCGCCCGCGGCCGTGCCGTCGTCCCCGGCCGGCCGGGCGCCGGGCCCGGTGTGCTCCTCGTCGGCCTCCTCCGGGCGCAGCATGACCCGGGCCGAGGACCGCAGGTACAGGCCGAGCGGCTGCTCGGGAATGGTGGAGTAGGCGCGGACGAAGCGGCGCAGGGCGTGCGCGCAGAGCGGTTCGAGGTCCTCCACCGGCCGGGTGGAGACCGGGGTCAGGGTCAGCGCCAGCTGCTGCTCGCCGACGGCGAGCCGGACCTCGCCGAAGTCCTCGTCGGCGGGCCGCCGTTCCCACAGCCGCGAGGTGCGGGCCAGCGAGCGCAGCGAGGCGGGCTCGGGGTGGCGCCAGGCCAGTGCGCGCTGCTGCTCCGTGATGGTGGCGCGGACCCGCTTGCGGGTCTGGGCCAGATAGCGGAGGTAGTCGCGGCGTTCGCCCTTCAGCCGCTGCTTGCGCTCGCTGGAGCGGCGCATCAGCTGCCCCAGCAGCATGGCACCGGCGGAGAGCGCCATGACGCCCATCGCCAGATACATGAAGACGCCGTTCCCGCCGCCGGGGCGCAGGAACATCAGCATCATCGACACCGACATCAGCGCCATCGGCAGATATGTCCATATCGCCGAGGTGTCGGGCACCGTCTCCGCGAGGACCGGCGGCTCCTGGAGGGTCAATTGCCCCTCGGGCATCTCCGGTCCGCGCCTGCGGGCCGGCCGGCGAAACAACACCACACTCAAGGAACAAAACCTCCGGTTTCAGTGGCTTTCCGGCCCGCACCGAATAGCGGCGCACACGGGAGCGGAAACACCGAACCGCGCTGATTCTCCGGCTTCCTCGTGAGGCGGTGAACACCGGGTGAATGTTCCGGGCCGACAGCAGGGGATGGGTAACTCCCGTGACAGCCAACTCCATACCGGACATCGAGTCCGATCCGTAGCGCGATCCGGCGGGCGTAGGCAGTAGTCTGCATTCACGGAACGCGACCTGTCCACGTGGGAGAGGCGTCGGCCGGGCGCGCGGACACAATTCGTCGTCGCGGGCCCCCGGTTCCCGGCCGCGCGGGCTTTCCGTACTCTTCGCACATCCCCTTCGCCGGTGGAAGTCCTCCGGTCAAAGTTCCCACGGAAGCCGAGAGTTCTGCTGATGACCGACAGCGCGGTGGCCGAACTGTGCCGCCTGACCGTACGTGCGCCGAGTGTCTCCGTCGATCTGGCCGTCCCGGCCGACGTGCCGGTCGCCGACCTCCTGCCCACGCTGCTGCGATACGTCGGCGAGGAGGCCGAGGAGGCCGGTCTCGACCACGCGGGCTGGGTCCTGCAGCGGCTCGGTGACGCCCCCCTCGACGAGGAGACCACCCTCGCCCGTGCCGGGCTCGCCGACGGCGCCGTGCTTCATCTGCGCCCGCACACCGAGGCGCTGCCGGAGGCCCGGCTCGACGACCTGGTGGACGGCATAGCCGACACCGCGGGCCGGCGGCTGCACACCTGGCACGCCGGTGCGGCCCGCGGGTTCCTGGTGGGCACCGTGGTGGCCACCGTCGCGGCCGCCCTCGTCCTCGTGCTGTGGCCCGGCGTGACCAGCGCCTCCGGCGGCTCCCGCTCCGCCTGCGCGGCCCTGACCGGGCTGCTGCTGCTCGCCGGGGCCGGCTCGGCCAGCCGCGCGGTCGGCGACCGCCTCTCCGCCACCACCCTCGGCCTGCTGGTCGCGCCCTGCCTGGCGCTGGCCGGCTGGCTGCTGCCCGGCGGCGACCTGAGCGGCCCGGACGCCGTCCGGGTCGCGGGCGCGCGGCTGCTCGCGGCGGGCGCGGCGGGCGCCGGCGGCGCGATCCTCGCCCTCGCCGCCACCGCCGTCGGCGCCCCCGCGCTGCTGGCCACCGCGGTGGTGTCGGTGGCCACCGCGATCGCCGGCGCCCTGATCGGCTACACCGGCCTCGACGTGCCCGCCGCGGCGGCACTGGTGGCGACGGTGGTCGCGCTCGCCGCCGGAGCGGTCGCGCCGTTCGCGTTCAAGCTGGCCGGGATGCGGATGCCGGCGCTGCCGTCGTCCGCCGCCCAGCTCCAGGAGGGCATCGAGCCCTACGCGGGCGACGAGGTCGCCGAACGCACCGAGCTGGCCGGCCGCTGGGTGACCGCGCTGTTCGCCGCCACGAGCGTCATCGCCGCGGCCGCCCTGGTCGTCCTCGCCGAGCACGCCGACCTGCCCGAGGTGCTCACCGCCCTCGCGCTGAGCCTGCTGCTGCTCCTGCACGCCCGCGGCCTGGTGCACATCGGGCAGCGGCTGACCCTGACCGCGGCCGGTGTCCTCGGGCTGCTGCTGCTCGCCCGCGCCTGGGCGGTGGACAGCGACGGCGACGGCCGCGTGGTGGTGTTCGTGGTGCTGCTCGCCGCCGCGGCCGCGCTGGTGGTCGCCGCCTGGACGGTGCCGGGCCGCCGGATGCTGCCGTACTGGGGCCGCGCCGCGGAACTCGCGCACACCGGCCTCGCGGTGGCGCTGCTGCCGCTCAGCCTCTGGGTGGCGGGCCTCTTCGGCTGGCTGCGCGGCCTGTTCGGCTGACCGCCCCCGGACGCCGCGAGACACGAGTTGGAGTTGAGGAGAGGCCGTGCAGTCCAAACGCGACCAGGTACACGCCCACAGTTTCATGATGGGCAGGCTCAGCTCGGGCCTGCTGATGGCCGACCCGGACGCCCCGGAGAGCCCGCTCGGGCGCACCACCCGCGGTGTGGTCTTCGGCGTCCTGGTCACCGTGCTGATCGGCGCCGGGGCCACCGTCTACGGCCTGCTGCGGCCCGGCGGCAACGACGGCTGGCGCGACGGCGAGCACCTGGTGGTCAACCGCGACACCGGCGCCCGCTACCTGTGGACCGGCACCGACGGCGTACTGCACCCGGTGCGCAACTACGCCTCCGCCCGGCTGATCGGCGGCTCCGCCCTGCCGACCGCGGACGTGCGCACCGCCTCGCTGCGGGACGTGCCCGTGGGCGCCCCGGTCGGCATCCCCGGCGCACCCGAGTCCGTACCCGCCGCCGACCGGCTCGACGGCGGGGCCTGGCACATGTGCGTCAGCGGGCCGGAGGGGGCACTGGCCGACACCTCCGGTGCCGTGCGCAACACCGGGGTCAACAAGCCGGGCGCGACCACCGTGGTGGCCGGCGCGCCCGTGGACTCCCGCGGCATCGGCGGTGACCGCGGCGTCCTGGTGCGCGGCCCGGACGACACCGAGTACCTGGTGTGGCGGGGCAGCAGGCTGCCCCTGGACCGCGACTCCGACGCCCGCAACGCCCTCGGCTACGGCTCCGAGCAGGCGGTCCCCGTCTCGGCGGCCTTCCTCGACGCGCTCGCGCCCGGACCCGCGCTCAAGCCGCCGGAGGTGCCCGGACGCGGCCAGGACGGCCCCGAACTCGGCGGCGAGGCCAGCCGGATCGGGCAGCTGTTCAAGGTCAGCGTGCCCGGCGGCGGCAGCACCTACCACCTGCTGCGCGAGGACGGCCTGGTGCCGCTGACCCGGCTCGGCGCCGCCCTGGTGCTGGGCGACCCGGCCACCCAGCGGGACGCCTACCAGGGGCAGTCGCCCGAGGTGCGCACGGTCGGCGCGGACGCGCTGCGCGAGCACGGGGCCGAGGACGCGGGCAGCGCGGGCTCCGCCGAACTGCCGGACGCCCCGCCGGTCCCGCAGTCCGTGCCGCGCGGCTCCGCGCTCTGCGCCCAGGTGGACGGCGGCGACGGCGGCGCCCGCATCAGGTCGGTACTGGTCCCGCTGACCGCGCTCGCGCCGGTCGCGGTGTCGGAGGGCACCGCCGGGCCGCTGGAGAAGGCCTGCGTCCCCACCGACGCCACGGTGGTGCGGCCGGGCCACGGCGCCCTGGTGCGGGCCCTGCACGCGAGCGGAGCCGCACACGCCGGCACCACGTACCTGGTCGCCGAGAACGGAGTGAAGTACCGCGTCTCCTCGGAGAAGTCGCTGGACGCGCTCGGTTACCAGGCCTCGGACATCGGCTCCGTCCCGGCGCCGCTGCTCGCGTCCCTCCCCACCGGCGCCGACCTCGACGAGGCCGCCGCATCGGGCGCCGCCGAACCCGCCGTCACCGCACCGGAGTGCGCCGGTGCCACCGCGACGGAGCGGCGCGAAGCCGAAGCCGCGAAGAAGGAAGAAGGCTGAACGGGACCGACAGGGCCGACAGGGCAGGGTGGACAGGGCCGACAGGGCAGGGTGGACAGGGCCGACAGGGCTGACGGGACTGCCGGGGGCGGAGACGGTGCGCGGCGCGGGAGCGGCGGGCACCGCCGCCCGCGACCGACCCGGCGCACACCGATCTGTCACACACCGATCTGTCACACACCGATCTGTCACACACCGGTCCGGCGCACACCGGTTCGGGCAGGGAACACGTACGGCCGGAGAAAAAGAGAAACACAACCGGTGCGAGAAATTCACCACGGACCGAACTCGGCGACCACACGGCGAGATCGGTGGAGTCGTCATGGGTGCGGACAGGAAGAAGAAGTCTCAAATACAGCTCAAATATCTCGTGCCGACCACCTCCGCGGAATGCCGTGGACGGGCGCAGACCCGAAACGGACTCGGGTGATGCCCGTTTCGCCGCCCTTCCGTGCCCGCTTTCTGCCCGCATCGCGCACCGACACGCAACAGCGCACGTCACGCTTCCCCATGCCCGGCGTGCGCGTTCATCCGGCCGCAACCTGCGCACAACTCCATTGCCACACACGACAATTCCGCCGGGCTGACCGAACCTCAAATCTTCCCTGCACGCGTTGCGCGGAACACCAGGTTCTCTTTAGCCTCAGCGGGCAACGGTGCGACGAGACTCGCCTGAACGAAGGGAACACGACATGGCTGACAGTGCCGCGAGGAAAGCGGACTATGCCAAGGGCTTGGGAGGCGTCTCCTCCCTGGAGTCGGCCCGGGACCAGGTCGAGAAAATCCAGAACAACGTCGCCGAGATCGCCGCGCGTTCGGGCGTCGGCGGCGACGAGGGCCAGGCCCTGCTGAAGCTGTTCCGCAGCTGGAACGCCGAGGCGCAGAAGGTCGTCGTGCAGATCAGCAAGATGGTCGACGCTCTCCAGGAGAACGTGACCTCCGCCAACCGTCTGGCGCAGGAGAACCAGGACCTGACCGAGGTCCTCAACAGCAAGACCAGCCAGGGCGTCTTCGAAGCGCTGCGCTGACCCACCCCCACGCGGCGCCGGCCCCCCTGCGGTGAGGCCGTATCCGTGAGCTTCCCGGGCTGCCACGGCGCCCGGCCCCCCGAGAGGAGACGTCATGGCCGACGGCATCATCGACGTGCAGTACCCCAAGGTCCGGCAGGCGGTCGAAGAGCTGATGGACCAGACGCAGCAGATCATCAAGACCCTCAACAACCTGGAGGACGAGCTGAAGCCGCTCGTCATGTCCTGGGAGGGTGCGGACCAGCAGACGTACCGCGAGGTCCAGGCGGAGTGGGACCAGGCCACCAAGAACATGGCCCTGCTCCTCGGTGACAACGGCGAGCTGATCAGCACCATCCACGACAACCACTCCCGCGACGAGCGCAGGAGCGCCGACAACTGGGGCAACGTGCGGGCCCGCTAGGGTCTGCCGTTCGGATCAGCCCGGCCGTGGGGTGCGGTGCCTTACGACCGACCCGTGCCGGACCCCGTGGTCCCGTGGCCCCGGGATGATCGCCACGGCGGGCCTCCGGGCCCGCCTCACCCCGTCGCCGCACCGGACGCCGGCCCTGACGTCCGGCGCGGCGAGCGGAAAGGGCAGGGCCGCACGCACGACGGCCCCGTGCGTGCGGCCCGGCCCTCCGGTCCAGGGCGCCCCCGCTCCCCGCAACTCCCCGGGGGGCGCCCTTCCGGGCCGCCCCCCCCACCCCGTCCGGCACCAAGTGGCAGGAGAACGTCCCATGGCCGGGGAAAAGGCCGACGTCAAGCACTTCGACCTCAAGCAGATGGAGAACTTCCGGGACCACGAGGTGCAGCCGGTGTACACCGCGGCGAAGAAGCACCGCGAGGACGGCGACGGCGCGCACATCCGCCCGCTCGGCCACCTCATCGACGGGCACACCACCCCGGACAACCTCGCCCAGGACAAGCAGCTGTTGCGCATCGGCAAGATGGTCACCGAGCCCCTGGTCTCGGGACCGAAGCTGATCGAGGGCATCCGCACCGCGGCCGAGGCCGTCGACAAGCTGCTCGGTGACCAGATGGAGCTCTTCAAGGAGCTGCAGGAGGCGCTCACCGAGACCATCGAAGAGGCCAACAAGACCAAGGACAAGAACCTCAGCGCGATCGACGCGCAGACGCTGCTCCAGACGTTCGACGAGGTCGACACCCTCACCTCCGGCACCACCGGCGACCCGGGCGAAGGCTCCTGACCCGACGCCGCAGGCGCCGGCGGAGGACACGCCCGCCCGGCGCACCCGCGCAGCAGACACCCGGCCGCACCCCGCATGAGGGCGCGGTGCGCCGGAACGGACGACAACCGACCAGAAAGGGCGCCCGGTGGCCGATCGGTACGATCCCAACTCCGGCACGAACCTCGACAAGTTCGACAACGCCGGCGACCCGTCGAGCGACACCTGGGCCACCCTGGTCACCCACATCACCGGCTACCCGGTGCCGGACCGCGCCACCATCTTCGACACGCTCCGCTCCGACCACGGCGGCAAGCTCTTCCGGATGGACATCAAGGAGCGCAGCCTCGGCCTGCTCGTCAAGGACTCCGGCTTCCTGACGAACAAGGGCGAGGACTACGACATCTGGTTCTTCGACAGCGGCAAGAAGCGCTCCATCATGCAGGCCCGGATCGTCTTCGAGGGCCGTGTGAAGGCCGGCGACGAGGTCCTCTTCGCCGACGTCAACGCCGACCGCGTCGAGGACGCCCAGGTCCGTGAGGGCAACGAGTTCACGGACTACAACAAGGACAAGATGAGCACCATTCCGCTCGCCCGGTACATGAACGGGCCGCGGACGGCGCTCCTCGAACTGCTGGGCGGCGGCACGCAGAACGCCCGGTTCAGCAACCTGGGCGTGGGCGGCGCCGACGTGGTGGACCTGAACTCCTTCAACACCACCGGCGAGTCCTTCGACTTCGCGGCGAAGTTCTTCAAGGACCACGCGACGGTGCTCAAGGACTGGGAGGACCGCTTCGGCCGGGACGACGCGAGCTGGAAGGGCGAGGCGGCGGAGGTCTTCCGCAGCCTGCTGAAGAAGGTCCGCGAGAACTACGACGCCTATGTGGAGACCTTCAACTCCGAGGTCACCGGCGGCGGCACCGGCCAGACGGTGTACTCGCGCGCCCTGTCGATGGGCCGCAAGTACCTGGAGGACTCCGCCAGGAAGCTGCTGGAGGCCTGGATGACCTGGGCCAAGTCCCCGTACTACGACCCGCACCGGGTGCTGCGCTACGTCCTGGACGACCTCGCCCAGTGGGTGGACGCGAACAACGTCGCCAAGACGGAGATCACCTCGACCACCACCCGCTACGGCACCACCGTCCGCCACAGCCCGCAGGCGGATTTCTCGCAGACGCACCCGGAGTACGGCGACCTCACCGACATCGCCAACTGGGCGAAGGTCGGCGACAAGGCCGTCAAGATCTGGAGCCAGGGCGTCGACGAGTACCTGGGCAAGCCGGCCGCGCAGGTGCAGTCCGACCTGAACAACCACTTCCTGGACCTCAGCAAGGACTTCTCCGAGAACGTGCCGAAGCCGAAGTCCACCGGCACGGCCTCGCAGGAGTACGAGGAGAAGAAGCTGGAGGAGGAGAAGGAGGAGATCACCCGGCAGAACGAGGAGAACCGCAAGTACCAGGACGAGCTGCGCGAGGAGCAGGAGCGGCAGCGGGAGGAGGACAAGAAGTACCAGGACGAACTCCGCGAGGAGCAGCGGCAGCAGCGGGAGGAGGACAAGAAGTACCAGGACGAGCTGCGCGAGGAGCAGGAGCGGCAGCGGGAGGAGGACCAGAAGCTCCAGGACGAGCTGCGCAACGAGGCGAACCAGCAGAGGGAGGAGGACAAGAAGTACCAGGACGAGCTGCGCGAGGAGCAGAACCAGCAGCGCGAGGAGGACAAGAAGTACCAGGAGGAACTGCGCGAGGAGCAGCGCCGCGAGCAGGAGGAGGCCAAGCGGGAGGCCGAGGAGCAGACCAGGGCCATGGAGGAGAGCCTCGGCGGCATCAACGACCCGAACTCCGTCAGTGAGCAGACGCTCGGCAACCTCGACGACCTGCTGAACCAGAACAACGCCGTCACCACCGAGAGCCTCGGCGACCTCGGTGACGTCAACGGCCAGAACGGCGACGAGCAGCAGGCGTTCACCGGCAACGGCGCCCCGGTGCCCCCGACCCTCGGCGGACTCGGCGGCCTCAACGGCGGCCCGGGCGGCACGAACAACTCCGCGAACGACGCGGTCACGCAGAGCCTCGGCAACCTCGGCGGCCTCAACAACGGCACCGGCGGCAGCGGCCTGAAGACCCCGACCGGCGGAAGCACCCAGCTCGACGGCGGCAAGCTCACCACCGACTTCCCGGACGGCAGCAGCACCGCCTTCGACCCGGACAGCGGCGTCCTCACCACCACCCACCCGGACGGCTCCGTCACCACGCAGAACCTGGGCGACGGCCTGAAGGTGACCAATCCGGACGGTTCGGTGACGTCCCTCGGCGACGACGGCAAGCTGACCACCACCTTCCCGGACGGCACCACGCAGACCGTCGACCCCACGACCGGCCAGGCCACGACCACCGGTCCCGACGGCGCCACCACCACGACCGACCTCGGCAACCTGGGCAACCTCAACGGCAGCCTCGGCGGGGACGGTGTGCTGGACACGCCGACGGGCGGCAGTACGGAGCTGACCAGCGGCGGCGGTCTGACGACGGACTTCCCGGACGGCAGCAGCACGACGTTCGACCCGGACAGCGGGCTGATGACGACGACGCATCCGGACGGTTCGGTCACCACTGCCGACCTGGGCACGGGCGCGGAGGTGACGAACCCGGACGGTTCGGTGACGTCCCTGGGTGACGACGGGAAGCTGACGACGACGTTCCCGGACGGCAGCTCGCAGACGGTCGACCCTGCGACCGGCCAGGCCACCACCACCGACCCGGACGGCAAGGTCACCACCGAGAGTCTCGGCAACCTGGGCGGCCTCAACGGCGGGGACGGGGTGCTGGACACGCCGACGGGCGGCAGCACGGAGCTGACCAGCGGCGGCGGTCTGACGACGGACTTCCCCGACGGCGGCAGCACGACGTTCGACCCGGACAGCGGAGTGATGACGACGACGCACCCGGACGGTTCGGTCACCACCGCCGACCTGGGCGACGGGGCGAAGGTGACCAACCCGGACGGTTCGGTGACGTCCCTGGGTGACGACGGGAAGCTGACGACGACGTTCCCGGACGGCAGCTCGCAGACGGTCGACCCTGCGACCGGCCAGGCCACCACCACCGACCCGGACGGCAAGGTCACCACCGAGAACCTCGGCAACCTGGGCAACCTAAACGGCAATTCCGGAGGCCTCGGGAACCTGGGCGAGCTCGGCGGCATCAACTCCGACCTGTCCACCGAGACCATCGGCGACCTCGGTGACCTCGGCGACCTGGGCGACCTCGGCGGTTTCGACGCCGGCCAGTCGGGCCTGGAGACACCGACCGGCGCCCGCACCCTGCTCGACGACGGCGACTTCACCACGCTGTTCGACGACGGCAGCAAGGCCACGTTCGACCCGAACAACGGAACGCTGACCACCACCGACGCCAACGGCGACACCACGACCACCGACCTCACCCACGGAGCGAAGGTCACCAACCCGGACGGCTCCACCACCGTCCTGGACAACGGCATGCTGACCACCACCTTCCCGGACGGCAGCACCCAGGTCATCGACCCGGACACCGGCATCGCCACCGTCACCGACCCGCAGGGCAACACCGAACGGGTGGACCTGAACGACCTCAACACCTCCGACCTCGACACCTCCGACCTCGGCTCGCTCGGCAACCTCGACAGTTCCGGCCTGCTCGACGGCCTCGGCCCGGGCGGCGGCGGAGGTGGCGACGGCATCACCTCCCAGCAGGTGTCGGCGTCCGAGCTGGGCCTCGGCTCCGGCGCCGGAAGCGGCGCGGGCGGCTCGGGCATCGGCGGCGGACTCACCGGCGCCGGCTACTCCCCGGACGGCCTGGGCGTCGGCGGCGTCGCCCCGCTCTCCGACAGCGCCACCACCGGCACCGGCACGGGCAGCCCGCTCGCCCCCGCGGCCGGTGCCCCCGGCGCACCCGGCATGCCCGGCACCCCCGGCATGCCGATGGGCGGCATGGGCGGCATGGGCGCGGGCGGCAACGAGCGCGGCAACGGGGAACGGGTGCGCGCCGTCCTGGTCGACGCGGCCGAGGAGAGCGAGCGCCGCAACCGCAGGCGGCGCAACCCCTGGCACCGGCAGGAGGACAGCGACACCTTCCTGTCGCCGGCCTCCCGCGTGTCCACCACCGGCGGCGACGCGCAGGAGGAGGAGGCGGAGCCGCGCCGCAACACCACCACCTCCGCCGACTACCTGGAGGAGGACGCCGACGTGTGGGGCACCGAGGAGGGCGGCACGCCGGCCGTCATCGGACGCTGACCGGCGCGGGGCGGCGCCCGCCGCCCCGCCCCGCCCCGCCACGTCGCCGCGCCGCGTCGCATCGCCCCGTCCGCCGCGCCGCATCGCCGCGCCCCGCGCCGCCCCGCCGTACCCCGCGCCGCCCTCGGCGTGACCTGTTCCGTGCGCCCGGCCGGACGGGCTGCCGCACCCGCGGCCGGGCACGGCAGGACAGCTCCGGGCCGCTGACGACGGCGTAAGAGAGCCGTCAAGGACGCGAGGCCGTCGTAAGGGACCCGTCAACGACGGAGGGCGTGGCCGTAAGGGACCCGTCAAAGGCGGAAGTATCGCCGTAAGGGACCCGTCAACGGCGCTCAATTCCGGACACGCAGGCGTTTCTCTTGGACGGTCCGTTTCCGTCGACCTGATTCCAGGAGCCCACGATGGCCGACTCGGCCTTCGTCGTCGTCACGATCGCGGTCTTCGCGCTGGTGGCCCTCGTCGCCCGGGGGGTGACGAAGCTGTGACCGCCGAGTACGTCGTCGGCCTGGTCGTGGCCGTCGCCCTGCTGGGCCGTCTCGTCCTCGCCCTGCTCTTCCCGGAGAGGTTCTGAGGCCCCGAGATGACACCCGAACTCGCCGGTGTACTCCAACTGCTCGCCCTCGTCGGCGCGCTGGCACTCGTGCACCGTCCCGCCGGCACCTACATGGCCCGCGTCTACTCCTCCACCAAACACCTGCGGGTGGAGCGGTGGATCCACCGGGGCATCGGCGCCGACCCGGACAGCGGGCAGACCTGGTCCGCCTACCTGCGCGGCGTCCTCGCCTTCTCGGCCGTCGGCGTCCTCCTGCTGTACCTGCTGCAACGCCTCCAGGGCGTCCTGCCCGGCTCGTACGGCTTCGGCCCGGTCGGCCCGGCGCAGGCGTTCAACACGGCCGTGTCCTTCGTGACCAACACCAACTGGCAGTCGTACTACGGCGAGCAGACCATGGGCCACGTCGTCCAGACCGCCGGGCTCGCCGTGCAGAACTTCGTCTCCGCCGCCGTCGGCATGGCCGTCGCCGTCGCGCTGGTGCGCGGCTTCGCCCGCTCCCGCACCGGTGAACTCGGCAACTTCTGGTGCGACCTGGTGCGCGGCACCGTGCGCATCCTGCTGCCGGCCGCCACGGTCGCCGCCCTGGTGCTCGTCGCCCGCGGCGTCGTGCAGAACTTCTCCGGCATCCACGAGGTGGGCCAGTTCACGGGCGGCGCCCGGCAGTGGACCGGCGGCGCGGTCGCCTCCCAGGAGGCCATCAAGGAACTGGGCACCAACGGCGGTGGCTACTTCAACGCCAACAGCGCCCACCCGTACGAGAATCCGACGCCCTTCACGAACCTCTTCGAGATCTTCCTGATCCTCGTCATCCCCTTCTCCCTGACCCGCACCTTCGGTCTGATGGTCGGCTCGGTCCGGCAGGGCCACGCCGTCCTCGCCGCGATGTTCACCATCTGGCTGGGCTTCGTGTCCCTGATGATGTGGACCGAGTTCGCCCACCACGGACCGGCCCCGCAGGCCGCGGGGGCGGCCCTGGAGGGCAAGGAGATCCGCTTCGGGATCGCCGGCTCCTCGCTGTTCGCGGTGTCGACCACCCTCACCTCGACCGGCGCCGTGGACTCCGCCCACTCCTCCCTCACCGGTCCGGGCGGCGGGATCGCGATGCTCGGCATGATGCTGGGCGAGATCGCGCCCGGCGGCGTCGGCTCCGGCCTGTACGGCATGCTGGTCATGGCGGTCGTCGCGGTGTTCGTCGCCGGCCTGATGGTCGGCCGCACCCCCGAGTACCTGGGCAAGAAGATCGGTCCCCGGGAGATGAAGCTGGCCGCCTGCCACCTCCTGGTCACCCCGGCGCTGGTGCTGGTGCTCACCGCCCTGTCGCTGGCGCTGCCGACCCCGCCGGACTCGACCCTGAACCCGGGGCCGCACGGCTTCTCCGAAGTGCTCTACGCGTTCACGTCGGCGGCGAACAACAACGGCTCGGCCTTCGCCGGCCTGAACGCCGACACCGACTGGTACAACACCACCACCGCACTGGCGATGCTGCTCGGACGCTTCCTGCCCATGGTCTTCGTCCTCGCGCTGGCCGGATCCCTCGCCCGCCGGCAGTCGGTCCCCGTCACCGCGGGCACCCTGCACACCGGCAAGCCCTTGTTCTCCGGGCTGCTGGTGGGAGCCGTCCTGATCCTCACCGGCCTCACCTACTTCCCCGCTCTCGCACTCGGGCCGCTCGCCGAAGGACTGGCGTGACGACCGTCCGCACCCACACGTCGAAGGACTCCATGTCCACCACCACTCCCGCCCGCGCGCCGCACGGCGGCGCCCGCACCGGACGCGGACCGTCCCGGCGCCGCGCCGCCACCGGTCTCTTCACGCCCCGGCACCTGGCCGCGGCACTGCCGGAGGCGTTCCGCAAACTCGACCCGAGGTCGATGGCCAGGTCGCCCGTGATGTTCGTGGTGTGGGCCGGGGCCGTACTGAGCACCGTCCTCACCCTCGGCGACCCCGGGGACCGGTTCGGGTGGACGATCAGCGCCTGGCTCTGGCTGACCGTGCTCTTCGCGAACCTCGCCGAGGCGGTCGCCGAGGGCCGCGGCAAGGCACAGGCCGACACCCTGCGCCGGGCCAGGACCGACACGGTCGCCCGCCGCCTCCTCGACGACGGCCGGGAGGAACACGTCCCCGGCACCGGGCTGCGCCTCGGCGACCTCGTGGTCTGCGAGGCCGGGGACGTCGTCCCCGGTGACGGCGACGTCGTGGAGGGCGTCGCCTCCGTCGACGAGTCGGCGATCACCGGCGAGTCGGCACCGGTGATCCGCGAGTCCGGCGGCGACCGCTCCGCGGTCACCGGCGGCACCAGGGTCCTCACCGACCGCATCGTCGTCCGGATCACCACGAAGCCCGGCGAGACCTTCATCGACCGGATGATCGGCCTGGTGGAGGGCGCGGACCGGCAGAAGACGCCCAACGAGATCGCGTTGAACATCCTGCTGGCGTCGCTCACGATCGTCTTCCTGCTGGCGTGCGCCACGCTCCCGGTCTTCGCCGACCACGCCGGCGCCCGACTGGACATGGTGGTGCTGGTCGCCCTGCTGGTGTGCCTGATCCCGACGACGATCGGCGCGCTGCTCCCCGCGATCGGCATCGCGGGCATGGACCGGCTGGTGCAGCGCAACGTGCTCGCCGTGTCGGGGCGCGCGGTCGAGGCCGCCGGTGACGTCTCCACGCTGCTGCTGGACAAGACCGGCACGATTACCCTCGGCAACCGGCAGGCCGCGGAGTTCGTGCCGGTGCCCGGCGTCACGGAGGCCGAACTGGCGGACGCCGCGCAGTTGTCGTCACTGGCCGACGGGACACCGGAGGGCCGTTCCGTCGTCGTCCTCGCCGAGGAGCGGTACGGGCTGCGGGAGAGGCCCGGTGGTGAACCGGCCGGCGCCGAGTGGGTCGCCTTCACCGCGCAGACCCGGATGTCCGGGGTGGACGTCGGCGGACGGCGGATCCGCAAGGGCGCGGCCGGGTCGGTCGTCGCCTGGGTGCGGGAGCGCGGCGGTACGGTCCCGGCGGACGCGGACCGCATCACCGAAGGTGTCTCCGCGGCGGGCGGCACGCCGCTGCTGGTCGCCGTCGAGGACGCCGACGGGCCGCGCGTCCTCGGCGTCGTCCACCTCAAGGACGTCGTCAAGGACGGCATGCCGGAACGGTTCGCCGAACTGCGCCGCATGGGCATCAGAACCGTCATGGTCACCGGTGACAATCCGCTGACGGCCCGGGCGATCGCCGAGGAGGCAGGCGTCGACGACGTCCTCGCGGAGGCGACGCCGGAGGACAAGTTGGCGCTGATCAAACGCGAACAGGCCGGCGGCAGGCTGGTCGCGATGACCGGCGACGGCACCAACGACGCGCCCGCGCTCGCCCAGGCGGACGTCGGCGTCGCCATGAACACCGGCACGTCGGCCGCCAAGGAGGCCGGCACCATGGTCGACCTCGACTCCGACCCGACGAAACTGATCGAGATCATCGAGATCGGCAAGCAACTCCTCATCACCCGGGGCGCGTTGACGACGTTCTCCCTGGCCAACGACGTCGCCAAGTACTTCGCGATCATCCCCGCGCTGTTCGCCGCCGTGTATCCGGGCCTGGACAAGCTGAACATCATGCGGTTGTCCTCACCGGACTCCGCGATCCTGTCGGCGGTCGTCTTCAACGCGCTGGTCATCGTCGCCCTCGTCCCGCTGTCCCTGAAGGGCGTGACGTACCGGCCGGTCAGCGCCGACCGGCTGCTGCGGCGCAACCTCACCGTCTACGGCCTCGGCGGCCTGGTCGCGCCCTTCGCCGGCATCAAGATCATCGACCTGGTCGTCTCCGCGCTGCCCGGCATCGGGTGACGGACCGAAGGGAACCAAGGACCATGCACACCTCTCTCGCCGGCAGCGCCCGGCTGCTGGCCGCCGGACTGCGGGCCCTGCTCGCCCTCACCCTGCTCACCGGCGTCCTCTACCCCCTCGCCGTCACCGGCGCGGCGCAGGCCCTCTTCGAGGACGAGGCCAACGGCTCACGCGTCGAGGCGGACGGCCGGACCGTCGGCTCCTCGCTCATCGGCCAGCAGGACTACGGGCCCGGCTACTTCCAGCCGCGTCCGGCCCGCGGTCTGGGGAGGAACACCGTGAACACCCAGTACGACCTGATCCTGTCCGGCGCCACCCACCTCGCCGCCGACAACCCGGAACTGACCGAATGGGTGGGGCGGGCCAGGGCACGGGTCGCCGAGGAGAACTCCGTGCCCGGCCACCCGGTGAGCGCCGCCCAGGTCCCCGCCGACGCCGTCACCTCCTCCGGCTCCGGCCTCGACCCGCACATCTCCCCGGCCTACGCCATGCTCCAGGCCCGCCGCGTCGCCGCCCACCACGACCTGCCCGTCGCCCGCGTCCAGCGGCTGGTTCGCGACCACACCGAGGGCCGCACACTGGGCTTCATCGGCGAACCCCGCGTCAACGTCCTCCGGCTCAACCTCGCGCTCGGGAACCTGGTGGAACGCCGCTGACGGCGCGCCGGTTCACTCGCCGAGGTGGCTC
>NZ_VCNP01000015.1 GCF_006782915.1 Streptomyces calvus | reverse complement strand
GGGCCCCCGGGGGGGGGGGGGGGCCGCCTCGGCGGCGGCCGTCTCCGGGGCCGCGGCGCGCAGCGCGGCCAGCAGCCGGGCGTGGTCCCGGCGCGCCTGCGGACACGACGGGGGCACGGGCCTGCCGTGCGGCACCACCTGCCCCAGGTTCGCGTACAGCTCGATCAGCACCTCGTTGCGGGAGGCGGCCACCACCGCCCGGTGGAAGGCGGCGTGCGCTCCCGCCTCGAGCAGTTCCTCCAGCCGCCGCAGGTCCGCCTCGTCGCGCCGCAGGGCGGCCGCCCGGGCCGCGGCCACCTCCAGGGCGCCGCGCACCTCGACCAGGTCGCGCGGTCCGGCGGCGGCGAAACGGCGTCGCATCACCCCGGGCAGTTCGCTGGTCGCCACCACATAGGTGCCCGAACCGTGCCGGATGTCCAGCAGACCGTTGTGGGCGAGCGCCCGTACGGCCTCCCGGACGGTGTTGCGCGCCACTCCGAGGCTCTGGACCAGCTCCGGCTCGGTCGGGATGCGGGAGCCCACCGGCCAGTCGCCGGAGGCGATCTGCCGGCGCAGCAGGGTCACGACGTGGTCGAACAGCCCGACGGGGCGGGGCACCGGACGCAGCATCACCGCGCCGCCCCCCGGTCCACGACGGTCCAGGTGTCGCCGCCGGTCATGAGGGCGGCGAGGTCGCCCTTGCCGTGTTGTTCGACGGCGGTGTCGAGCTGGTCGGCCATGAGGGTGTCGTAGACGGGCCGGTCGACGGAGCGGAAGACGCCGATGGGGGTGTTGTGGAGGGTGTCGGGGTCGGCGAGGCGGGACAGGGCGAACGCGGTGGTGGGCGAGGTGCTGTGGGCGTCGTGGACGAGGATGTCGGCCTCGTTGTCGGGGGTGACGGGGACGATCTTCAGGTCGCCGGTGGCCGGGTCGCGGACGACGCCCTTGGTCTGGTCGGTGCCGAAGCGGATGGGTTGGCCGTGTTCGAGGCGGATGACGGCTTCCTCGGCCTGCTGCCGGTCCTTGAGGACTTCGAAGGCGCCGTCGTTGAAGATGTTGCAGTTCTGGTAGATCTCGACGAGGGCGGTGCCGGGGTGGTCGGCGGCCTGGCGCAGGACCTCGGTGAGGTGTTTGCGGTCGGAGTCGACGGTGCGGGCGACGAAGGAGGCTTCGGCGCCCAGGGCCAGGGAGACCGGGTTGAACGGGGCGTCGAGGGAGCCCATCGGTGTCGACTTGGTGATTTTGCCGAGTTCGGAGGTGGGGGAGTACTGGCCCTTGGTGAGGCCGTAGATGCGGTTGTTGAAGAGGAGGATTTTGAGGTTGACGTTGCGGCGCAGGGCGTGGATGAGGTGGTTGCCGCCGATGGAGAGGGCGTCGCCGTCGCCGGTGACGACCCAGACGGACAGGTCGCGGCGTGAGGTGGCCAGGCCGGTGGCGATGGCGGGGGCGCGGCCGTGGATGGAGTGCATCCCGTAGGTGTTCATGTAGTACGGGAAGCGGGAGGAGCAGCCGATGCCGGAGACGAAGACGATGTTCTCGCGGGCCAGGCCGAGTTCGGGCATGAAGCCCTGGACGGCGGCGAGGACGGCGTAGTCACCGCAGCCGGGGCACCAGCGCACTTCCTGGTCCGACTTGAAGTCCCGCATCGACTGCCGGCCCTCGGCCTTCGGCACCAGCTGCAGAAGCGCGTTCGTGTCAGTCATCGATGGCCTCCTTCAGCGCCGTGGCGAGCTGCTGCGCCTTGAACGGCATGCCGTTGACCTGGTTGTAGGAGCGGGCGTCGACCAGGTACTTCGCCCGGATCAGGGTGGCGAGCTGCCCGAGGTTCATTTCCGGGACCACCACCTTGTCGTACGCCTTCAGGACCGTGCCGAGGTTGTGGGGGAAGGGGTTGAGGTGGCGCAGGTGGGCCTGTGCGATCGACTCCCCGGCGGTGCGCAGGCGGCGTACGGCGGCGGTGATGGGTCCGTAGGTGGAGCCCCAGCCCAGGACCAGGGTGCGGGCGTTGTCCGGGTCGTCGACCTCGATGTCCGGGACGTCGATGCCGTCGATCTTGGCCTGGCGGGTGCGGACCATGAAGTCGTGGTTGGCGGGGTCGTAGGAGATGTTGCCGGTGCCGTCCTGTTTCTCGATGCCGCCGATGCGGTGTTCCAGGCCGGGGGTGCCGGGCAGGGCCCAGGGGCGGGCCAGGGTCTGCGGGTCGCGCTTGTAGGGCCAGAAGGTTTCGGTGCCGTCGTCCAGGGTGTGGTTGGGGCCCTGGGCGAACTGCACGGTCAGGTCGGGCAGTTCGTCGGGGTCGGGGATGCGCCAGGGTTCGCTGCCGTTGGCGAGGTAGCCGTCGGACAGCAGGAAGACCGGGGTGCGGTAGGCCAGGGCGATGCGGGCGGCTTCCAGGGCGGCGTCGAAGCAGTCGGCGGGGGTGCGGGGCGCGACGACGGGGACGGGGGCCTCGCCGTTGCGGCCGTACATGGCCTGGAGCAGGTCGGCCTGTTCGGTCTTGGTGGGCAGGCCGGTGGAGGGGCCGCCGCGCTGGATGTCCACGATCAGCAGCGGCAGCTCCAGCGAGACGGCCAGTCCGATGGTCTCGGACTTCAGGGCCACGCCGGGGCCGGAGGTGGTGGTGACGGCGAGGGAGCCGCCGAAGGCCGCGCCGAGCGCGGCGCCGATACCGGCGATCTCGTCCTCGGCCTGGAAGGTGCGCACGCCGAAGTTCTTGTGCCGGCTGAGTTCGTGCAGGATGTCCGAGGCGGGCGTGATCGGGTAGGAGCCCAGGTAGAGCGGCAGGTCCGCCTGACGCGAGGCGGCGATCAGCCCGTACGACAGCGCCAGGTTCCCCGAGATGTTCCGGTACCGGCCCACGGGGAAGACGGCCGGAGCGACCTCGTAGGAGACGGCGAAGTCCTCCGTGGTCTCACCGAAGTTCCAACCGGCCTGGAAGGCTGCGAGGTTGGCCGCCGCGATGTCCGGCTTCCTCGCGAACTTGGTCTTCAGCCACCGCTCCGTACCGTCCGTCGGCCGGTGGTACATCCACGACAGCAGGCCGAGGGCGAACATGTTCTTGCTGCGTTCGGCCTCCTTGCGGCTGAGGTCGAAGTCCTTCAGTGCCTCCACGGTCAGCGTGGTCAGCGGCACCGGGTGCAGGTGGTAGCCGCCCAGCGAGCCGTCGTCCAGCGGGCTGCTGTCGTAGCCGACCTTCTGCATCGCCCGCTTGGTGAACTCGTCGGTGTTGACGATGATCTCCGCGCCGCGCGGCAGGTCGCCGATGTTGGCCTTGAGCGCGGCCGGGGTCATCGCCCCCAGCACGTTCGGCGCGTCACCGGGCGTGAGGATGTCGTGATCGGCGAAGGGGAGCTGGAAGGACGACACACCCGGCAGGGGTCCGGCAGGGGCACGGATCTCGGCCGGGAAGTTCGGCAGCGTCGACAGGTCGGTGCCGAACGACGCTGTCTCCGAGGTGAAACGGTCACCGGTGAGGTGCATACCGTCCCCCGAGTCCCCCGCGAACCTGATGATCACCCGGTCCAGCCGGCGGACCTCCACCGCGCCGGGCGCCCGGCGCGCCGATGCTCCCGTGGACACCATCTCCGAGCCTCTTCTCTACTCGCTCGCGGGCACCTTCGAGAGCCGGATGCTGGCAGCAGCCACTGACCGTTCGCTGACGGCCCGCTGGGCGCGACCGGCCCACCGCGGCTCGAGGCGCGGGGTCAGTGCGACGTCAGCGACGTGTACACCGCCGCGGTTAGCCTGCGCCTGCCGTTCAACCGCCCGGTGCGGCATGAACGCGCGCTCTCCACCTGTCTTTCCTCGGCGCCTCGCTCGGGGACGTATCGAGAGGGCTACAGATGCACGAACTCCAGCAACTGGCGATCCGCGCCGGTGCGGAGCTGGAAGAGGCACCGGCGCTGGAGATCCTGCGCTGGGCCGTCGACACCTTCGGCTCACGCCTGTGCGTCACGTCCTCGATGGAGGACGCCGTGGTGGCGCACCTCGCCGCACGGGTGGCGCCGGGAGTGGACGTCGTCTTCCTCGACACCGGCTACCACTTTCCCGAGACCCTCGGCACCCGCGACGCCGTCGAAGCGGTCCTGGACGTCAACGTCGTCACGCTCCGGCCCCGCCAGAGCGTCGCCGAACAGGACGCCGAACACGGCCCGGAGCTGTACCGCCGCGACCCCGACCGGTGCTGCGCACTGCGCAAGGTGCAGCCGCTGGAGGAAGGGCTCGCCCGGTACGACGCCTGGGTCACCGGACTGCGCCGGTTCGACTCGCCGCAGCGCGCCGCCACACCCGTGGTCGGCTGGGACGCCGCACGGCAGAAAGTGAAGATCTCGCCCATCGCCCGATGGACCCGCGAGGACGTGGACACGTACATCGCCGACCACGCAGTGCTGGTCAACCCCCTGCTCTCGGACGGCTACGGCTCAGTGGGATGCGCTCCCTGCACCAGGCGGCTGCTGCCGGGCGAGGACGCCCGGGCCGGCCGCTGGACCGGGCGCGCCAAGACGGAATGCGGGCTCCACACATGACGACCGAGACGGACATCCCCGTACGGCACCTGGACGCACTCGAGTCCGAGGCGGTGCACATCTTCCGTGAGGTGGCGGGCGAGCTGGAACGCCCCGTCATCCTGTTCTCCGGCGGCAAGGACTCCATCGTCATGCTGCACCTGGCGCTGAAGGCCTTCGCGCCGGCGCCGCTGCCGTTCCCGCTGCTGCACGTCGACACCGGGCACAACTTCCCCGAGGTGCTCGACTACCGCGACCGCACCGTCGCCCGGTACGGGCTGCGGTTGCACGTGGCGTCCGTGCAGGAGCACATCGACCGCGGGCAGCTCAAGGAGCGCCCCGACGGCACCCGCAACCCGCTGCAGACCGTCCCGCTCGTGGAGGCGATCCAGACCCACCGCTTCGACGCGGTGTTCGGCGGCGGGCGGCGCGACGAGGAGAAGGCGCGGGCCAAGGAACGCGTGTTCAGCCTGCGCGACGAGTTCGGCGGCTGGGACCCGCGCCGGCAGCGGCCCGAACTGTGGCAGCTCTACAACGGCCGGCACGCCCCCGGCGAACACGTCCGCGTGTTCCCGCTGTCCAACTGGACCGAACTGGACGTGTGGCAGTACATCGCCCGCACCGGCATCGAGGTCCCCTCCATCTACTACGCGCACGAGCGTGACGTGTTCCTGCGCGACGGCATGTGGCTGACCGCGGGCGACTGGGGCGGCCCGAAGGACGGCGAACCGGTGGAGCGGCGGACCGTGCGCTACCGCACCGTCGGCGACATGTCCTGCACCGGCGCGGTCGACTCCCGCGCCGCAGACCCCTACGCGGTGATCGCGGAGATCGCGGCGTCGCGCCTCACCGAACGGGGCGCCACCCGGGCGGACGACCGGATGTCGGAGGCCGCCATGGAGGACCGCAAGCGCGAAGGATACTTCTGATGACGACGGGCACCGAGCACCACGCCACCGCCGGACACCACGCCACCCTGCTGCGGTTCGCCACCGCCGGCTCCGTCGACGACGGCAAGTCGACCCTGGTCGGACGGATGCTGCACGACTCCAAGTCGCTGCTCGCCGACCAGCTGGAGGCCGTCGAACGCGCCTCCCGCTCCCGTGGCCAGGAAGCCCCCGACCTGGCGCTGCTCACCGACGGCCTGCGCGCCGAACGCGAGCAGGGCATCACCATCGACGTGGCGTACCGGTACTTCGCCACCGCCCGGCGCAGCTTCATCCTGGCCGACACCCCCGGGCACGTGCAGTACACGCGGAACATGGTCACCGGGGCGTCCACCGCCGAACTGGTGATCGTGCTGGTCGACGCCCGGCACGGCGTGGTGGAGCAGACGCGCCGGCACGCGGCGGTCGCCGCGCTGCTGCGCGTCCCCCACGTGGTCCTCGCGGTCAACAAGATGGACCTGGTCGGCCACGCCGAGTCCGTGTTCGCGGACATCGCCGACGAGTTCACCGCGTACGCGCAGGAGCTCGGCGTGCCCGCGGTCACCGCCATCCCCATGTCGGCGCTCAACGGGGACAACGTCGTCGCGCCGTCCGCCCACATGGACTGGTACGGCGGACCCACCGTGCTGGAACACCTGGAGACCGTCCACGTGACGGCCGAACCGGCGCACGCCCCGGCACGCTTCCCGGTGCAGTACGTCATCCGCCCGCAGACCGCCGAACACCCCGACTACCGCGGCTACGCAGGCCTGATCGCCTCCGGCACGCTCCGCGTCGGCCAGGACGTCGTGGTGCTGCCGTCCGGGCACCGCTCGGTCATCAGCGGCATCGACCTGCTGGGCGAGCGCGTCGAGTCGGCGCGCGCACCGCAGTCGGTGACCGTGCTGCTCGCCGACGACCTGGACGTCTCGCGCGGCGACCTCATCACCCCCGTCGGATCCCCGCCCACCCTCACCCGCGACATCGAGGCCACCGTCTGCCACCTCGTCGACCAGCCGCTGCTGCCCGGCCGGAAGGTGCTGCTCAAGCACACCACCCGGACCGTGCAGGCGGTGGTGCGGGAGATCGAGAGCCGGGTGACGCTCGACCCGCTCCACCGGCACCCCGGACCCGACCGGCTCGTCGCCAACGACATCGGCCGGATCCGCCTGCGCACCGCCGAACCCGTCGCCCTCGACCCGTACGTCGTCTCCCGCCGCACCGGCTCGTTCCTGCTGATCGACCCGGCCGACGGATCGACCCTCACCGCGGGCATGGCCGGCGAGTCCTTCGTCACGCGCGCCCCCGCGGGACCCGGCGCATGAACGGTGGACGACGCCTGCGCGCCGCCCTGGCGGGCCTGCTCACCCTGCTCGTCCTCGCGGGCTGCGGCTACGGATCCGAACGGGTCGACACCGGCGCCCGGGTCGCGCCGAAGGGCCCGAAACTGTCCGTGGACGAGGTGCGCGTCGGCTACTTCCCCAACCTCACGCACGCCACCGCGCTGGTGGGCGTGCGTGAGGGCTTCCTCCAGAAGGAACTGGGCGGGACGAAACTGGCCACCGCCACGTTCAACGCGGGCCCGGCCACGGTCGAGGCGCTGACCTCCGGCTCGGTCGACCTCGCCTGGATGGGACCGTCACCGGCGATCAACAGCTACACCAAGTCGGGCGGGAAGAGCCTGCGGATCGTCGCCGGGGCCGCGTCCCGCGGCGTCAGACTCGTCGTGAACCCCGACAGGATCCGCACCGTGGCGGACGTCAAGGGCAAACGCATCGCCAGCCCGCAGCTCGGCAACACCCAGGACGTGGCCCTGCTCAACTGGATCTCCCGGCAGGGCTGGCAGGTCGACGCCGCCTCCGGACGCGGTGACGTGTCCGTCGTGCGCACCGACAACCGGCTCGCGCCGTCCGCCTACCGGTCCGGCTCCATCGACGGGGCCTGGGTGCCGGAGCCGACGGCCTCCCTGCTGGTCGCCGAGGGCGCGAAAGTCCTCCTGGACGAGGCCGACCTGTGGCCCGACGGCCAGTTCGTCATCACCCACCTCGTCGTGTCGCAGCGCTTCCTGACGGAACACCGGGACGTCGTCGAGGCGGTGGTCCGCGGATCGGTGCGCACCAACGCGTGGATCAACAGCCGGCCCGGACCCGCGAAGGCATCCGCCAACGCGGCGCTGCGGCACCTCACCGGCAAGGAACTCCCGCAGAAGATCATCGACGCGGCCTGGCCGTCCCTCACCTTCACCGACGACCCCCTGGCCGGCACCCTCGGCGCGCAGGCCGAACACGCCGTCCGCGCCGGCCTGATGCGACGGCCCGACCTCACCGGCATCTACGACCTGCACGCGCTGAACACGCTGCGCGCGGCGGCGGGCCGGCCGGCGGCCGACGACGCCGGGCTCGGCGTCCCACGAGGCGTGGCACCGCGCTGACCGCCCCATCCGCACCCAGGAGTTGACCCCAGTGCATCCGACAACGATCACGGAGCAGGACGCTGCGTCCGGCGCGGCCACCCTCGCACCCAGCACACCGGCCGTCCGCGTGGTCGGCGCCCACAAGTCCTTCGTCCGGCCGGAAGGCGTCCAGACGGTCCTCCAGGACATCAGCATCGACGTCGCCCCGGGCGAGTTCATCTGTCTGCTCGGCGCCTCCGGATGCGGCAAGTCCACTTTGCTCAACCTGGTGGCCGGGCTCGACGAACCGTCCTCGGGCCGGATCGAGGTGGCCGGCGGCCGGCCCGCCCTGATGTTCCAGGACCACGCGCTGTTCCCGTGGCTGACGGCGGGCCGGAACATCGAGCTGGTGCTCCGGCTGCGCGGCGTGCCCAGGGCCGAACGCCGCACCCGCGCGGAGGAACTCCTCGGCCTGGTGCGGCTGCAGGACGCGTACGGCAAACGGGTCCACGAACTGTCCGGCGGCATGCGCCAGCGCGTCGCCCTCGCCCGGGCCCTCGCCCAGGACTCCGACGTGCTGCTGATGGACGAGCCGTTCGCCGCGCTCGACGCCATCACCCGGGACGTCCTGCACGAGGAACTCACCCGGATCTGGCAGGACACCGGCGTCTCCGTCCTGTTCGTCACGCACAACGTGCGCGAGGCGGTGCGGCTGGCGCAGCGCGTGGTCCTGCTGTCGTGCCGGCCCGGCCGGATCGCCCACGAGTGGAGCGTCGGCATGCCCCAGCCGCGCCGCACCGAGGACCCCGCGGTGGCCGAACTGTCCGCGGAGATCACCGAGCAGCTGCGGAAGGAGATCCGGCGCCATGGGCGGCACTGACACCGGTACGGCGCGACCGGCGGGCGCCGACGACGAACTCGCCGGCCTGGAAGCGGGCCTGGACTCCCTGGAGACGCAGCCCGTCTCCCGGGTCCCGGTCCGCCAGGTCCTGCGGCAGAAGGTGGCCCCGCCGCTGCTGGGCGCCGCCGTCGTCCTGGCCGTCTGGCAACTGCTGCACACCGGCGGGCTGGTGTCCGAGGAGCGGCTGCCCACCCCGCGCGCCGTCGGCGACAGCTTCCTCACGCTGTGGCGGCAGGGCACCCTCTTCGAGATCGTCTGGACCAGCCTGGAACGCGGCCTGCTGGGCTTCCTCGCCGCACTGGCCATCGGCACGCCGCTGGGGCTGGTCGTGGCCCGCGTCCCGTTCGTCCGCGCCACCCTGCAACCCGTGCTGTCCGGACTGCAGTCACTGCCGTCGGTGGCCTGGGTGCCCGCGGCGATCATCTGGTTCGGACTCACCGACGCGGCGATGTACACGGTGATCCTGCTCGGCGCGGTGCCGTCGATCGCCGTGGGACTGGTCTCGGGCATCGACCAGGTGCCGCCGCTGTACCTGCGGGCCGGCCGCACGATCGGCGCGACGGGGCTGCGCGGGGCCCGGCACATCGTGCTGCCCGCCGCACTGCCCGGCTACACGGCGGGACTCAAACAGGGCTGGGCGTTCTCCTGGCGGTCCCTGATGGCGACGGAACTGATCGCCTCGTCGCCGGAGCTGGGCGTCGGCCTCGGCCGCTACCTCGCCAACTCCCGGGAGGCGATCGACCTGCCCGGCGTGTTCTTCGGGATCCTCCTCATCCTCGCCGTCGGCGTCCTGATCGACCTGCTGGTCTTCAGCCCGCTGGAACGCCGGGTCCTGCGCAGCCGCGGCCTCGCGCCGCGCAACTGACACCACCCGGCACCACAGCCCGGAGGCGGTCACGGGGTCGTGACACACGGCGCGGGAGTGCGGTGCGACGGTGCACCGTAGCCCGTGACCGCCTCCGGTACCACCCACCCAACGGACAGCACGGCCCCCGGCAGCAGCCGGGGGCCGTCCGCGTCCCCGGACGCGGCGGACGGTCCCGGACGCCGGCGAACTCCGGCGCCGACGCCCGGTCGCGCCGCGCACGGTGCCGCGCAGCCGTCCGACTGCCACGGCACCGGCACCACTCGACCACCGTCGGCACGGTGACGGCACGGGCCCGCCGACGCCGGGCCACCGGCGGGCGCGGGCGCGCCGCGCCGGGGCCCGCGCGCCGAGGCCCGGACCGGGCACGCGGTGGTGAGGCCCGGACCGGGCACGCGGTGGTGAGATCCGGAACCGGGCACGCGGTGGTGAGGTCCGGAACCGGGCACGCGGTGGTGAGGTCCGGAACCGGGCACGCGGTGGTGAGGTCCCGAACCGGGCACGCGGTGGTGAGGGGTGCGGTGCGCGAGGTGGGCGCCGACTGCACGGCGGTGTTCCCGGGGCGCACGGACGCTGTGAGCGCAGGCGCGGCGGACGCGGTGAGCGGATGCGCGGCGGACGCGGTGAGCGAAGGCGCGGCGGACGCGTGTGCCTGCCGGAGGCAGGGGCCCGCAGGTCGCGTAGGCGCCGGGACCGCTGGTCGTGTGGGCGCCGGGACCGCTGGTCGCGGGGATGCGGGCCCGCGGGCCCGTAGGGGTGCCGGGCCGTCGTTCGTGGGGAGGCCCGGTGGTCCTGCGGCACGGTGTGCGTGCCGGATGCGGGACGGGTCCGTCGCCGGGTGTGCGGGTGTGCGGATGGCCGGAGACACGGCGGCGCCCACGGGCCACGTCGTCCGTGGCCCGTGGGCGCCGTGCGTGCCGCGGGGTCAGGTCAGCTGGGACTCGTCGATCCGGGTGACCCACTGGGTGAACGTCTCCGACGGGTCGGCCCGGCCGGCCCGGTACTTGCGCACCAGCCCCTCCACGAAGTCCGGCAGTTCGGCCGCGAGCACCTTCACACCGCGCGGCTTGCGGCCGAAGGCCGCCTCGTCCTCCTGGGACAGCGACAGCGCACCGCCGAGGTGGACCTGGAAGCCCTCCACCTGGCTGCCGTCCGGGCCCGTCAGGAGCTGGCCCTTGAGGCCGATGTCCGCGACCTGGGTGCGCGCGCAGGCGTTCGGGCAGCCGTTGAGATTGACGGTGATGTCCGCCTGCTGGTCCCCGAGCCGCCGTTCCAGCTCGGCCACCAGCTCCGCCGCCCGCGCCTTGGTCTCGACGATCGCCAGCTTGCAGTACTCCAGGCCCGTGCACGCCATGGTGGCGCGCCGCCACGGCGAGGCGTCCACCCGCAGGTCGAGCGCCTCCAGCTCACGCACCAGCGGCTCCGGGTCCGCCACGTCGAGGACCAGCACCTTCTGGTACGGGGTGAGCCGCACGCGGTCCGAGCCGTGGGCCGCGGCCGCGTCCGCGAGCGCCGCCAGCCGCGTCCCCGACACCCGGCCCACCACCGGCGCGGCACCGACGTAGTACCGCCCGTCCCGCTGCTTGTGCACCCCGATGTGGTCGACCGGCGAGGCCGGCAGCACCGGCGCCGGCCCGTCGGCCAGCCGCCGCCCCAGGTACTCCTTCTCCAGCACCTCCCGGAACCGCTCCACACCCCAGTCGGCGACCAGGAACTTCAGCCGCGCCCGGTTGCGCAGCCGCCGGTAGCCGTAGTCGCGGAAGAGACCGGCCACGCCCGCCCAGACCTCGGCGACCTCCGACAGCGGCACCCACGCACCGGCCCGGTCGGCCAGCCTCGGGTTGGTCGACAGCCCGCCGCCCACCCACAGGTCGAACCCGGGCCCGTGCTCGGGGTGTTCGACGCCGAGGAAGGACACGTCGTGGATCTGGTACGGCACATCGGGCAGCCAGGACACGGAGGACTTGAACTTGCGGGGCAGATTGGACAGCGACGGGTCGCCGATGTACCGCTCGGTGATCTCCCGGATCGCCGGCCCGGCGTCCAGGACCTCGTCGGCGCTCACCCCGGCGACCGGGCTGCCCAGCACGACGCGCGGGCAGTCCCCGCAGGCCTCCGTGGTGGACAGCCCGACCGCCTCCAGCCGGCGCCAGATCTCCGGCACGTCCTCGATGCGGATCCAGTGGAACTGGATGTTCTGCCGGTCGGTGATGTCGGCGGTGTCCCGCGCGAACTCACGGGACAGCGCCGCGACCTCACGGAGCTGGGCGACGTCGAGACCGCCACCGTCGACCCGTACCCGCAGCATGAAGTACTCGTCGTCGAGCTCCTCCGGGGCGAGGGTCGCGGTGCGCCCGCCGTCGATGCCGGGCCGCCGCTGGGTGTACAGCCCCCACCAGCGGAACCGGCCGCGCAGATCGTCCGCGGGAATGGAGGCGAAACCCTCCTTCGCGTACGTCCGCTCGATGCGTTCGCGCACCAGCAGCGGATCCTCGGCCTGCTTGAACTGCTCGTTGGCGTTCAGCGGTTGGCGTTCGCCGAGCGCCCACTGTCCCTCGACTCGCTTGCGGTCCCGGGTCATGGCTCATCCCTCCCTCATCGGGCCGCTGACCGGCGCGATCATTCCCGACGGCAGCCAGTCGGCACCGGCCGCTCCGTGCTGGTGGCCGCCGCCCGTGTCCCCGCCGTCCGCGGAGACCATCGTTCCGGGCACGTAGGCGGTGGAGGCGGCGAAGAGGCGGGGCCGTGCTTGCGGTTCCTCGCCGCGGGCCCGCTGCCAGGCCGCGTATCCGCTGCCGGAGGGGTACTCGCCGGGCAGCCGCGCGGCCAGCGCCTCGGCGTACGCCGAGGCCCGCGCCGTACGCGGGGTGAAGCGCAGCGGGATCAGCTGGCCGGCGCTCGGCGTCAGCACCGAACGGGCCAGGTTCCACGGAGCGAGATAGACGCCCTGGGCGGGAGTCCTCCCGCTCTCCACCGCGTCGGCCACCCGCGTCGCCCCGGCCCATCCGGCCGTCACCAGCAGCGGACGGTTCCTGCCGGGCGCGGAGACGGTGATGCCTTCCTGCCGGGCCGCCGAACGGACGACGGCGGCGGCCTTCCGGCCGCGCGGCGAGTCGTCGGAGACGAGCGCCAGCGACGCGGTGCCGCGGCCGGCGAGGAAACGCACCGTGGCCCGCAGCGCGGCGGAGTCGTCCGCGGTGAGACCGTCGGACGGGCAGGCGGTGAGCGGCCCGCTGTCACCGGCGACCAGCGCACCGGCGGCCGCGGCGGCGCACTCGGGACCGTCGGCGGTGCCGAGCGCGGGCGGTGCAGCCGGGCGGTCCCGCCCGGTGTCCACGGTCAGCGAAGCCGTCCCGCCGCCCGCGGAGATGCGCAGCGTGCTGCTGCCCTCGGGCAGGTCCACGGTGACCCAGGTCTGCGCACTGCCGGGACGCCGCTGTCCCTTCCGCAGTGCCTCGTCGGCGGTTCCGGCCCTGGCGTCGGCCGCGCCGATCCCCACCAGGTTGCGGCCGGGACGCCCCGGCACCACGAGCACACCGACCTGCTCGCCGCCCAGGTGCAGGGTGCGCAGCACCGGAGTGCCGGGCGGGGACGGCCGCTCGGCCGCCGCGGCCGCACCGTGCGCCGTGCCGTGCCCCGCGGCGGTGGTGTCCGTCCCGCCCACCGGGCGCAGTGTCGCGCCGAGGACGAACGACAGCACCAGCACGCACACGGCACCGGAGGCGAACAGGTACGGGCGCGGCAGCGTCGTCCGCCGGACCAGGACCACGACGCCCACCAGCCCCACGACCGCGGCGAGCGCGAGCACCGGCAGCATCCCCCCGGCCGGCGTCTCCTGGACAAGGGCCAGGTGCCCGCCGCCCGGGGGAACGGCGACGGGCACCTGTGTCTCGGCGGACCCGATCACTTCAGCACGCTGTCGCTGACGGTGAACAGGATCCCGTGCGGGCGGGCCGGACCGGTGTCGCCGTGCGGCCACGACGTCCGGTCGAAGTCCACGCAGGGCCGGCCGGTGTTCTCGTCCCGGAACCGGGTGTCCTGGCGCAGCTTGCCCGACCTGCTGAGGTCGTACATGCACACCTCGTGGTTGCCGTCGCCGCTGAAGGAGCCGGCGATGAAGTAGTTCGAGGTGGCGATGCGGCTGATGTGCTCGGTCTCCTTGTAGAGACCGCCGCGCACCTGCTTGAAGTTGTCCATCGCGCCCCAGTGCGGGCCGCCGTCCGTGGTGTCGCGGATCGGCATCGCGTCGGTCACCGCCGGGCAGTCGCGCTCCTTGCCGCCCCGGTACGCCTCGTCGATGGAGTCGATGTCGCACTTGGGGTTGTCGCCCGCGGCGAGCAGCTTGCGGATGTCCAGCACGTAGACCATGCCGGTGGTCTTGTCGAGCGGCGCCCCGTACGGCGTGGACTGGCCCATCACCGTGTGGAACAGGTACCGGTCGTCGGGGCTGACCATCAGCCAGCTGCCCGCGTCGCCGGCGCCCGTGACGTCCCGGTCGGCACCGGCCTTGCGGTAGGCCGTGGTGTCGTCGAAGACCTCACGCCACTTCGGGTTCGGCACCGTCACGTCCGGCGCGTAGAAGATCGCGCCGCCCAGCATGGACGAGGCGAACGCGCCCTTGTGGTGCTTCTTGTGCGGCAGCGCCGGCTCCATCACGACCCGCGACTCGTGCCACATCTCTTTGTCCTCGCGCGCGGCGCGCGGCCCGTCGGGCATCTTGCTGACGGAGAGCAGCTCGGGGTCGTTGCGGTTGGTGATGTCCCACACGCGGACCGTCTGGCGGGCCAGGCTCGCCTGGTCGGGCAGCTTGGGGCTCATGAAGTGGCGGGCCTCGACGAAGTCGCTCGCCACCATGATGTCGCGCTCTTCGCTGACCGCGATGCCGTGCGGGTTGGCGCAGGTGGCCTTCTCCAGCTTCGGCACGTTGCCGCACTGCTCCGGGTCCTCGCCCTCGGCGAGCGCGGCGGGGATCTCGGCGATGGTCTGGCCGTTCTCGTCCATCCGCACGATCTCGCCCGGCGAGCCGGCCGCACCGTTGCCGACGCGGACCTCGCCGTTGGTGTACGTGCACGGGCCGGGCAGGTCCGGTCCGCCGAGGTAGGTGGCGTACGTGGTGCCGTCACTCAGCACCTGGAAGGCGTCGGGCGCGGTGCCGCACGGGGTGTCGACCGACGAGTTGACGCCCACCAGCTTCAGGGCCGGCAGCGCCTTGGTGTCGAAGACGTAGACGGTGTCCGCCAGCAGCCCGCCCGCGTACAGGCGGTCGCCCTTGTGCCACACGTACTGCATGTGGTGGGCCTCGTTGGCCAGGCCCGGGCCCAGGGTGACGGTGTTGACGACCTCGCCGTACGTGGGCGAATTGCGCGTGGCGTCGACCACGGCGAGGAAGTCCGGCTTGGCGGGGTCCGCCGAACCGGCCCAGGTGAGCATCCACTCGCGTCCGCGGCCGTCGGCGGCGGACGTCATGTGGTTGGTGGCGGTGTAGGTGACGCCGTCGTTGGCGGTGAACTTCGACGTCGTCCGCTCGGGTTCGGGTGATGCGGTGGCGTTGCCGGAGCCTGTCAGCAGAGCGGCTGTCAGGCCGGCCGCGGTGAGACAGACGGCCAGGCGCAGTGGTCTGCCCGGCTGTCCGAGGCTGAATCGTCGCACGTCGTGCTCGCTCCTCTCGCGGAGCTTGGTGGTGTCCGGAACTGGCGCCGGTACCTTCCCAAAGCCCGCTGACGCGTCACTGACGCTGCGATGGGGTGCGACTTCCGGCCGTTTCTCAGGAGTTGAGGAGCCAGCCCGCGTCCCGCGCGATGCGGATGGCGTCGAGGCGGTTACGCGCGTCAAGTTTGGCGACGATGGTGGTCATGTAGTTGCGCACGGTGCCGGGGGAGAGGTGCAGATGCTCGGCGATCTCGGTCGTCTCGGCCCCGGCTGCCGCGAGCCGGAGCACATCGGCCTCGCGTGCGGTGAGCGGACTGGCCTGGCCCTCCCAGGCGGCGAGGGCCAGTTCCGGTGCGATGACGCGTTCTCCGGCCATGATCTGGCGTACGGCCTTGACGAGGTGTTCCACCGGTGCGTTCTTGACGAGGTAGCCGTCGACGCGGACGTCCTGCGCGCGGCGCAGGACGTTGGGCGCGTCCAGGACGGTCAGCACCAGGATGCGGGAGTCGGGCAGTTGGTCGCGCAGCCGTTCGGCCGCGGTGAGCCCGTCCAGGCCGGGCATGTTGACGTCGACGATCACGAGGTCGGGGCGGACGCCCTTGGCCGCGTCGAGCACGTCCTCACCGCAGCCGACCTCGGCCACGACCCGGATGTCGTCCTCCAGCTCGAGCAGTGCGGCCAGCGCCTCCCGCACCATTTGTACATCTTCCGCCAAGAGAACACGTATCACACACATCCCCCCCGCAGATTGTCCAAGCCCTGGCCAGAATCATAGACATGCAAGGCGTGAACGTGTCGGGGAAAGCTGCGTCCGGTACTTCGGTGAAGAGTTGCCGTCAGGCGACGTTGGCCATGTCGACCGTCGCGGTTTGCAAATGTGTGCCGCCCCAGGGCGGTACGGACACGGACGCGGTCGGCACCACGGCCACCAACCGGAACGTGCCCTGCTCGGTGCGCCGGGTCTCCAGGGTGCCGCCGAGTTCGGTCACCCGCCGGCTGAGATTGCCCAGTCCGCTGCCGGAACCCCGCGACGCGCGGCGGTCGCCGCGGCCGGCGCCGTCGTTGACGACCTCCAGCCGTACGATGCCGGGTCCGCCGGTCAGCAGGACGGCGCAGCGCGAGGCCTCGCTGTGGTGCAGCACGTTGGTGACGGACTCCCGCAGGACCGCGGCGATCGCGGTGGCGGCCTCGCCGCGCGAGGGCAGCGCGGTCACCCGCAGGGTCACCTTGACGCCCATGGCGCCCAGCAGTGAGGCGGCCGAGCGGATCTCGCCGAGCAGCGGCAGCTCCCGGTAGCCGCGCACCGCCATCCGGATCTCGGTCATCGACTGCCGTGCGGTGCGCAGCAGTTGGTCGATCTGGGCGGCGGCCAGCTCCGGCCGGCGCTGGAAGGTGCGGTGCAGCAGTTCGGCGCGCAGGGAGAGCGCGGAGACGGTGTGGCCGAGCAGATCGTGCAGGTCACGGGCGAAGCGGGACTGCTCGTTCTGTACGGCGGCCCGGGCGAAGTCCTGCCGGAACTGCCGGAACTGCCGCACCATCAGCATGGTGCTGGAGAGCGTGAAGGCCATCAGCCCGGTGACCATGACGCCGAGCCCCATGTGGACGAGGTGCAGGGGTGAGCCGTCCGCGCGGGTGGCGGCGACCGGGCCGGTGAACACCACGAAGGCGAAGAGCGGCCAGGCGTACCGGCCGGGCAGCACCAGCGGCAGGGAACCCGCGAGGTAGCCGGCCAGCACGCAGAACTCCACGTCCAGCACGACGGCGGAGAGGACGACGATCAGGCACTGGGCGGCCACCGCCGCCGCGGCTCTTCGCGCCGGCCCGTCGCCGCGTGGGCCGCCCTGCGCGACGAACACGCCCACCTGCAGGGCGAGTAACAGCCCGGACAGCAGCGGGACGACCACCAGCTCGGTCGCCGGGTGGGTCTGGTTGCGCAGTGCGCTGTGGACGAGGACCGACACGGTCAGCGTGGCGGTGATCAGCAGGCCCAGCAGCCGGCTGACACCCGGCTGGCAGAGTCCGTTGGCGCGACATGATGACAACAGCTGCATCAAGATCCCCTGAGCCCCGTTCCGAAGGTCGTGCTGGGTGATTTCGAACGCGAAGTGCATCACCGGGCCGCCGCTCCCGAAGGAGCGGCGGCCGCGTCTACGGGGTCGCCGAGCTGGGGGTGCGGTCGGGTGCCCGCTCCTCGGCCGCGGCGGACGGCGTGCCGGGCTCGGGCCGGGGGCGCGGGATCGCGAGCGCGCACAGGGCGCCCACGAGCACCACGGCGACGCCGATCCAGATGCCCGGACGCATGCCGTCGACGAACCCCTGAGCGGTGCGGTCGTCGCCGTAGTGCACGAAGACGCTGCTCAGGATGGCGGTGCCGAGGGCACCACCGATCTCGCGGACGGTGTTGTTGGCGCCGGACGCCTTACCCCGGTGCTGGGGCCCGACCGAGCCGAGCACCACCGCCGCGGTCGGTGCGAAGACGAGGCCCATGCCGATGCCCGCGATGACCATGGCGCCGACCATACGCGAGTAGGGGGTGTCGGAGGTGGCCACCAGGTTGATCCAGGCCAGACCAATGGCCTGAAGCAGCAGGCCGAGGGCCATCAGCCGGCCGCCGCCCACCTTGTCGGTGAGGGCGCCGGCGACCGGCGCGACGAACATCGGCATCAGGGTCCAGGCCAGGGTGAGCACACCGGCCTCGAGCGGGGTGCGGACCGGGGCGATCTGGAAGAACTGCGAGAGCAGGAAGATCGAGCCGAAGACACCGAAGTACATGCTCGCGGAGACCAGGTTGGAGAAGACGAAGGCCCGCTTGCGGTAGAAGGACAGCGGCAGCAGCGGCTGCGGGGCACGCCGCTCCCACAGCACGAACAGGGCCAGCAGGACGGCACCGCCGGCGAACGCCGACAGGATGACGGCCGAACTCCAGCCCTCGTCCTCGCCGTTGACGATGGCCCAGACGACGGCGAGGAGCCCGGCGGTGGCCAGCAGCATGCCGAGCAGGTCGAGCCGGGTGTCGGCCAGGGAGCTGTCGCGCAGCACGGTCAGCGCCAGCGGGATGGCCACCAGGCACACCGGGACGTTGATCCAGAAGATCCACTGCCAGTCGAGGCCGTCGACCACCGCGCCGCCCACCACGGGACCCAGTGCCACGGCCAGGCCGCTGACCGCGGACCACAGCCCGAGCGCCAGGTTGCGCTTCTTGTCCGGCACTTCCTCCGCCAGCAGGGTCAGCGACAGCGGCATCACGGCGGAGGCGCCGAGGCCCTGCAGTGCCCGCATGAGGATGAGCTGGCCGCTGCTGTCGGCGAGGCCGCAGCCGATGGAGGCCAGGGTGAACAGCGCGATGCCCGCCACGAACACGCGCAGCCGGCCGAAGCGGTCACCGAGCGCGGCGCCGGTCAGCAGCAGACAGGCGAAGCTGAGGACGTAGGCGTTGACGAACCACTGCAGGTCCTCGGTGGACGCGTCCAGGTCGACGGCCATGGTGCGCAGGGCCGTCGACACCACCAGGTTGTCGAGGGCGACCATGAACATCGGGACGCTGCAGGCGACGATGATCAGCCATAAGGGCCGGCGCGCACCGGCACCCGCGACGGAGGGGCCGGTCACGGCGCCGCCCTCCCCGGATTTGAACGTGCTCATGTCAAAACCTCCATGATGCGGACCCGCATGAGGGTGCAAGGGGTGGGGGAACGGGGTGGTGGAACTGCGGGGGAGGCCGGTGGGGCGGCTGTACGGGGAGGGTCAGGCGGCGCGGTCGCCCGGGGCGGCGTCCTCGCGCGCCTTGGCGTCCAGCCGCCGCTTGGCCTCGTCCCAGCTGATCGGCAGCTGGGCGGAGTCGGCCTCCCAGTAGACGAACGTCGACCGCCGGCAGGCCGGCCGCATCGCCCTCATGGCCTCGCCGTGGGGGTCCGCCTTTGCGTACGCGTACAGCGTGGAGCGGTCCTCCCAGGCGGACAGGGTGTAGAAGACGCGCTTGAACGGCTGCGCGATGAGTGAGGCCCCGTAGGCGCCCCGCGCCTTCTTCACCTGGCTCCAGGAGCTCAGGGACTTGATCAGGAACTTCGGGACGTCCGAGAGCGACTTCAGCTCGAAGCGCGACGCCATGACGAAGACCTGCTGGTGCGGGGGTGCGGGGTTGGGGGTGATCCAGCCGAGAGTCGGCATTGTGACGCCCACCTTCCTGGAGACGACCGGCTTAGCTCATAATGGATAGTAGCGCGATCCGTTATCCGTTATCCAGTAGGTAAGTGGAGCTCGATGAAGATCTCGGAACTCAGCCGCCGCAGTGGCGTCTCCATCCCCACGATCAAGTACTACCTGCGGGACGGTCTGCTGCCGCAGGGCCAGGCCACGGCCGCCAACCAGGCCGAGTACGGCGAGGAGCACCTGCGCCGCCTGCGGTTGATCCGCACCCTGGTCGGCGTGCGGCGGCTGTCGGTGAGCGCGGTGAAGGAGATCCTGGGCGCCATCACCGAGGAGGGCGACCTGCACCAGATCTTCGGCATCGTGACCGACGCCCGGCCGGCCACCAAGCTGAAGAAGCAGGCCAAGGAGGAGGAGACCGCCGAAGGCGACACGCCCGGTGTCGCCGACGCCCGCCGGCTGATCACCGAGATGGGCTGGGAGGTGTCGCCCGGCACCGCCGCCATCCAGACCCTCGGCGACGTCCTGGACGCCCTGGCCGACGTGGACGCCGGCATCGGCTGGCAGTCCCTGCTGCCCTACGCCCGCCTCACCGACCGCATGTCGGAACTCGACGTCAAACAGATGAACGGCGCGTCCGGCCTGCTGGAGCTGGCCGAACGCGCCGTGCTGGTCTCGGTGCTGCTGGAGCCCGCCCTGCTCGCCCTGCGCCGCCTCGCCCAGGAGGACAAGTCGGCCCGGCTGTTCAGCGGCACCCCCGAGTAGGGCCGGCCCGGCGGAGCATGCCGCGGCCACGGGAGCCCGCACGGCACCGTGGGTTCCCCGCGACGTGATGCGCCGGACCGGCCCCGGAAGGGGCCCGGTGGCCGGTGTCAGGACAGTTCGTCGAGGATCCGGTCCGCCGCGTCCGCCCCCGCCGAGAAGGCCGCCTCGTGCGAACCGATCAGGTCCGGGCCGAGCTCCCTGGAGTGGAAGTACGACCCGGCCAGCTTCACCCGCGTGCCCTCGTTCGCCCCGTGGATCACGGACTGCCGCTCGCGCAGCCCCATGTCGATGACCGGGTGCGTGTAGTCGAACGATTCGATGACCGCCTCGGGGTCGATCGGCCGGGGCGGGTCCAGGGTGACGAAGTAGTCCTTCTCCGCCGTGAAGTCCTGCAGCCGGTTCAGGTAGTAGGTCACGAAGCAGCGGGTCGCGCCGTCCGCCCGCACCTTGCCGTAGTTCCACGCCAGCCAGCCGTCCCGGTCGGCGGGCATCAGGGACGGGTCGGTGTGCAGCACCACCGTCGAGCGGCTGTAGCGGATCCCCTCCAGGGCCGAGCGCTGCGCGTCCGTCGGGTTCTCCAGCAGGGCGGCCGCCTCGTCGGCGTGCGTGGCCAGCACGGCGTAGTCGAACCGCGTGGTGCCGGAGGCGGTGGTGACGGCGACGCCGTCGGCCTCCTGCCGCACCGCGGTGGCGGGCTCACCGGTGCGCAGCTCCGGGCCGGTCGCGGCGAGCGCCTTGCGCACGTAGGAGATCGAGCCGCCGCCGACCGTGCGCCAGTCGACGCGCCGGCCGCCGAGGCCGCCCTCGTCGTGGCCCACGAAGAACGCGATCACCGTGGCCGCCGGCATCTCCCACACCAGCTCCGCCGGCACCGACCAGACGGCCGAGCAGAGCATGATCAGGTACGAGTGGCGGAACTCCTCGCTGTAGCCGCCCTTGTCCAGGTACTCGCCCATGGACATGTCGGCGCGACCGCGGGCGAAGTCCCGGCGGCTCTCCTCGTGGAAGCGGCGCACCTCCCGCCAGACACCCGGGAAGCCGGGATGGCTCGCGGCGTAGCGCTCCTCGATCGCCGCCTCGTCGAGTTCGAGTTCGTCCGTGCCGTACTCGAGGCCGCTGTCCAGGTCGAAGAAGGTGAAGCCGCCCGGGTGGGCGACGGTCTCCACGCCCAGGTCGTCGAAGAAGCCGCACAGCCGGGGGTAGAAACGGCGGTTGAACACGATGAACGCCGTGTCCAGGCCGATCACGCGGCCGTTCTCCTCGACCTCCACCGTGTTGGCGTGGCCGCCCGGCCGGGGCTCGCGTTCGAAGACGGTGATCCGGGCGCGTTCACGCAGGTGGTAGGCGGCGGACAGGCCGGCGGGGCCGGAGCCGATGACGGCGACGCGCGGCGGGGTGTGCTGCGGCATGGGAGGTCCTTCCGGATCAGGTGACGGTCGACAAGGGGTCGGGGGAGAGGTCGTGCGGTGGGGCCGGGTGCGGTCCCGCGTGCGGGTCGGGGTGCGGGGTCGTGGCGGCGTCGGCGAGGGCCTGCCCGGCCGCTGGGTGCCGGCGCGGCGGGCCGGTGCCGCCCTCCACGGCGACGGCCAGGAGATGACCGGGTCCCGGGCGCAGCAGGTCGATGCGCCAGCGCCGGCCGGCGGCGGGCCGCCGCCCGTCGGCCACGGCGAACCACCCGGGCCCGCGAGGCTCGAACCTCAACTGCCGTACTCCGTACGCCAGTCCCGTGCCGAGGCCCTTCAGATACGCCTCCGTCAGGACCCACTGCTCGCCCAGCGCCGCGACCGGGTCCGGCGCCGCGTCGAACGCCGCCCGCTGCGCGGCGTCGAAGTGGTCGCGCAGCGCACCGGCCGTGGCGCGGTCCAGCGGCACCCGCTCCACGTCCACACCGCAGGACCGGCCCCGGGTCACCACGCAGGCGATCAGGCCGTCGGTGTGGGACAGGTTGAAGCGCAGACCGCCGTGGTCCCCGGCGAGCTCCGGACGGCCGTACCGGGTGCGGTCGAACCGCCAGCCGTCCGGCGGCAGCCCGGTGACGGAGCTGAGCGCCAGCCGGCACAGCAGCCGACCGCCCAGGAAGCGGCGGCGCGCCCCGGACGTCCTGAGCCGGCGGTGCCGCCGGCGCTCCTGCGGCGTCAGCAGGGCCGACCCGCCCGAGCGGTCGGCCAGTTCGGCGACCCGGTGCTCGGGCAGCGTCCACAGGTCGGCCACCGTCGCCTCCCGCGGGGCCCGCCCGCCGGTCAGCGGGCCTCGGCGCATCGCACGCCCTCGGTGGGCGCCGTCCGCTCGGCCAGGGCGATCGGCCAGTGCGACAGCAGCCGGTTGTCGTCGTGCAGCCGGGTCAGCAGGTCCAGCACCTCCGCCACCGCGTCCGGGTCGCGGTACGGCTCGTACGGGTGGAACCGCTTGCGCAGCCGCTCCAGCTGGAGCAGCAGCAGGGCGGGACTGGGCAGCGGCGCGGCCATCGCCCCGTGCGAGTGGACGTAGGTGTGGACGCACGCCGCGGCGGCGTGCAGCAGGCAGTACTCCTGCGCCAGGTCGAACAGTTCCGCCGAGTGGGCGTAGCCGCGGCCCAGGTCCGCCTGCAACCGGGCCTGCCGGTCCCGCAACGGGCCCAGTCGGCCCAGGAGTTCCCCGGCGATGTCGGCGGCCGCCACGAGCCGGTCCCGGTCCTTGTCGCCGGCCTCGTCGGCGAGCGCGCGCAGCCGCTCCAGCGCTCGAGGCGCGGCCAGGACCGCGTCGTCCAGGCCCCGGCTGGACAACTCCTGCAGATGCGGCCGGTACACGGGCAGCTCGGTGTCCATGCCGTACAGCACGGCCGTGCGGTCCGCCGCCGCGGCCCGCACCTCCGGCCCGGCGGTGAGCGCCCGCTCCAGCAGCGAGGGCAGCTGGTGGCCGATGTTGCGCAGGTTCACCACGGTGTTGCCGTCGGCCATGTTGGTGACGAGCAGGTCCCGCAGCATCTTCTGGTGCATGCCGAACCGGGGGTGCGTCCGCAGGAACACCCGCGCCCCGAGCACCAGGTTCAGCCGCGACAGCGTCTCCTCCAGCACCGTCGGCACCACGTACTTGGCCACCGACGACCACACGCTCACCTGCGCCGGCGAGGCCTGCAGGCTGCGCACGGCGCCCAGACACACCGCGTCCGCGACCATCAGCTCCGCGAACGACTCCGCGAGCTGGCGCCCGGTGTGCGGCACCTCCACCACGGGACGGTCGAACAGCACCCGGTCCTGCGCGAACTCCAGGGCCGTGCGCAGCGAGGTGTCCACCCCGGACAGGGCGAGGCTGAGGATCACCAGGCGCGCCGTCTGGCTGGTCTTCAGGGCGATCTCCAGGCCCTGCCCCTCGGCGCCGATCCGGTCCTCCTCGGGGACGAACACGCCGTCGAACCGCAGCCCGCTCAGGTCCAGGGCCCGTACGCCGTGCTGCTTGACCGGGTGCGTCTCGCGCACCGTCTCCGCCTCGGCCCGCCACTTGTCGACCACCAGGATCGAGTAGTCCCCGGCGCCGCGGCGCGGCCCGGTGCGGGCGAAGACGACCATGCGGTCGGAGTAGGTGGCGTTCCCGATCGGCCACTTCTCACCGGTGAGGCGGTAGCCGCCCGGGACCCGCTCGGCGACGACCTCGTTGTTCAGCAGGTCACTGCCGTGCGCGGCCTCGGACAGCCCCCACGACAGCCCGACACCGGCGTGGATGTCGGCGATCTGCCGCCGCTTCTGCTCGTCCGTGCCGGCGATCCACACCGGAGTGAACGCGGCCTGGGTCAGCCCGAGCGCGATGGCGGTGGCGCCGTCGCGGCGGGCCACCAGACGCATCAGCGTGAAACCGGTCTCCGGATTGCCGGCCTTGCCGCCCTGCTCCGCGGGCAGCCCGTAGTCCAGGAAGCCCCAGCGGCGCAGCATGCCGACGAAGGCGTACGGGAAGGCGTCGCGCTCGTCGTGCTCGAGGACGGTGGTGAACGGCATCCGGCTCGCCGGGTCGTGCGGGTCTCCGAGGTACTCCTCGAACCGCCGGGCCAGTTCGGTCAGCTCGGCCTGGGACATCAGGAGGCCTCCATCGGGTCGCACGGGCGGGCGGATTCGTGAGCGAGGGGAACGGGCAGGGCGGTCATGAGCCGGTGGCCTTTCCGCAGGGCGTCCGCGGTGTCGAGGGCGGGCAGCAGGTCGGGGCCGTGCCGGCGGGGATCGGTGCCGGCGGCCCGGTCGAGGAGGAAGGACAGCACGGCGCGCAGCCAGCCGGACGCGCCCGGCTCGCCGCCGTACAGCGACCGCTGCCGGTTGGCCCACCACAGGTGCACGCACGCGGCGGCGGCGTGCAGCCAGGCATGGCGCTCGGCGGCATCGGTCAGGGCGTTGGGGTCGGCGCCGCGCCGCCGTGCGGCGGCCACCTCGGCGCCCAGCGCGGCGACGGCGTCCGCCAGCCGCCCCACCAGCGCCGCGGCACGCGGATCGGTCAGCTCCGCGCGGACCGCACCCGCCACGGCGACCAGCCCCGGCAGGACCGGATCGGCCCGCCGGGCCACCAGGTCCAGCCGCTCCGGCCGGTACGGCGGCAGGTCGGCGCCCAGGTCGAAGATCCGGTGCAGCACGGCCGGTTCGGGCCTCTCGTCGCGGCCGGCCAGGGCGGGGATCTGGGCGGCGTAGGAGCGCAGGTTGGCCAGCGGGCTGGCGTCGATCACCCGCACCACCGCCGTGTCGCGCTGCAGCTTCTGAAACAGGCCCCCGCCCGGCGCCTGTTCGCGCAGGACCGAGCGGGTGGCGAGGACACCGGCGCAGCGCCGCACCAGCTCGTCGCCCGCCTCGGCCACCACGTGCTTGGCGGCCGGCGCCCACACGCTGAACACCTCCGGGACGACATGGATGCCGCGGGCGGCGGCCAGCGCCACCGCGTCCGCCGCCAGCAGCGCCGCCGAGGCGACCGCCAGCTCCCGCCGCGAGTGCGGCGCCTCCAGCAGCGGTGTGCCGGCGACCCGCCGCCCGGCGGCGAAACCGAGGGTCAGCCGCAGCGCCGTGTCCGCGCAGCCGAGGCTGCCCGCCAGACTCATCAGGCGTACCGCCTGCTGGGCGAGGATCGCCACCTCCAGGCCCTCGCCGGCCTTGCCGACCAGGGCGTCCTCGGGCACCCGCACCCCGGTGAAGCGCAGCCGCGCGGTGTCCACGCCGCGCATGCCGCCGGTGCGCGGGGCCGGTTCGCGCACGAGGCCGTCCGCGTCGGCGTCCAGCAGGAAGGCGGAGAACGCGCCGGGCCCGCGCTCACCGGTGCGCGCCACCACGTACACGGCCTCGCAGCGCATGCCGTTGCCGACCATCCACTTCTCGCCGTGCAGCCGCCCGTCCCCGTCCAGCCGCACCTCGCCCGCCAGCAGGTCGCTGCCGTGCCCGGCCTCGGTGAGGGCGAACCCGACGGAGCCGCCGCCGGTCAGGATCCGGGCCACCCGCTCGCGCTGCCGCTCGCTGCCGTGCAGTTGGAGGCAGGTGGCGGCGATGATGCCGAACATCGTGCCCGGCATCACGTTCACGTCCCTGCGGGCCGCCGCGCGCACCAGGGTCAGCGCGCGGTCGAACGAGTCGAACCCGCCGCCCCACTCCCGGGGCAGGTAGTTGAGGTGGAAGCCCGCCGAGACCAGCCGCCGGCACAGCTCGTCGGGATGGGCGTCGGCCTCGTCCCGGGCCACGGCCGCGGCGAACCCGTACGGGTTGTCCGCCGACTCGGGGTCACCGAGCAGCCGCTCCACGCCCTCGGGTGTCAGGGTGCGGCTCATCGGGCGGCCTCCGGCAGCGCGGCCGGCTCCAGCGGCACCGGGCGGTAGTCGGCGGCCGACGCGGGCAGGGTGACGCCCGCGGTGGCCAGCTGGGCGACGCGCGTGTGGAAGGCGGCGCCCCGCATCAGATGGTGGGCGACGTCGGCGACCGTCCGGTTCTCCGGGGTCTTCAGGTAGCTGCCGGACACCCAGGCGTTGAAGCTGCCCATCGCCGGCCCGCACCAGATCTGGTAGTCGGCCGCCCGGTCCGGCTGCCCCGTCACCGCCCAGCGCGACGCCATGCCCAGGTACCAGCGGAACACCAGGGCCATCCGCCGCTTGGGACTGTCCGCGGCGCGCCGCAGCTGGTCCGGGTCACGCCGGCTGAAGTACTCCACGCAGTCCTTCCACACGTCCTCCAGCGGCCGCCGGAACACCTGGGACTCCAGCCGTTCCCGCTGCACCGCGGGCAGCGCGTCGATGCCGTCGTACGCCTGGTACAGCTGGTAGAGCTGAGCGGCCCGCATCGGGAACATCGAGCCGCGGCGCAGCACCTGCAGCTCGACGCCCATCTCGAACATGTCGGCCGCCGGCGCCATCACACAGTCCGTCACCTCCGCCTGCGCGAGGAGTTCCCGGGTGGCGGCGGAGGTGCCCGACTCCAGGCAGGACTGGTTGACGGAGCCGGTCACCACATAGGCGGCGCCCATCGCGAAGGCGGCGGCGACGGCGACCGGCGTCCCCAGTCCGCCGGCCGCGCCGACGCGCACCGGCGTGGCGTAGCGGTGCTCGTGCTGGATCTGGTCGCGCAGCCGCGCGATCACCGGGAACAGCGCCGGGAGCGGCCGCCGGTCGGTGTGCCCGCCGGAGTCCGCCTCCACGGTGATGTCGTCGGCGAGCGGCAGGTGGTGGGCGAGCTGCGCCTGCTCGGCGGTGATCAGTCCGTCCCGCAGCAGCGCCTCGGCCATCGCGGTGGGCGCCGGGCGCATGAACCGCTCGGCGGTCTCGGCCCGCGACACCTTGGCGACGACCCGGTTCTCGGCGACGATCCGGCCCGACGGGTCGCGCCGCAGTCCGGCCAGCCGGTAGCGGACCAGGTGCGGCGTCAGACCCAGGAACGCGGACGCCTCCACGCACCGCACCCCGTGCCGCAGGAACAGCTCGACCGCCTCGCGCTCCAGACGCTCCTCGCTGGGGCTGTGGATGAGGTTGACGGCGTACGGCAGTCCGGGGATCTCGGCGGCGAAGCGGGCCAGCGCCTGCTCGATCGTGCCCGGCAGCAGTCCGGCCGCGCCGAACGAGGCGAGGAACCCCTGCCGGGCCAGGGCGATCACCAGGTCGGCGGAGGCGATGCCGCCGGCCATCGCGCCCGCCATGTACGCCTGCCGCACTCCGTGCGCGGCGCGGAAGGCGGCCGAGCCGAGGCGGTGCGGCGGCAGCGCGGGCACGGCGGCCAGCACCGCCGGCCCGTCGCCGCCCGCGGCGGCCGTGCCGCCGGCCGCCGCGCCGGCGCCCTGCGCGGTCGACACGATGAAACAGGGCTGCTCCACCCTGGTCAGGGCCTGGTGGATCCCCGCCGGATCGGTGCTCGGGTACCCGTCCCCGTACCAGCGGAGCGTCTCGGGTGTGGTGCTCATGGACAACGTGGCTCCTCGGCTGTGCCGGTGGTCAGCCGGCATCGGGGCGGACCTCGACGGCGACGTCGGTGAGTTCGTAGATGCGCAGGCCCGGCTTCCACAGGTCCGCGTCGGCGATCAGCAGCAGGCGGTCCGCCTCCTTGCGGACCTCCTTGACGTGCACGTCGAAGAAGAGTTCGCGGTCGTCGCGCAGGATCTGACCCCGGTACTTCCAGGACATCTCCACGTCGGTGGCCATGGCGAAGCGGGGCCGGGTCATGCCGCGGGCGAGGTCCTGGTCCAGCACGAACAGGCGCAGCGCCTGCAGCACCGCCTCGACGCCCAGCGAGCCCGGCATCACCGGGTCGCGGTGGAAGTGGCAGTCGAAGTACCACTCGTCGGGCCGGATGCTGCGGTGGCCGTGCAGATAGCCCGCGCCGTGCCGGCCGCCGTCCGCGACCAGGTCGACCCGGTCGACCAGGTCGAAGCGGCCGCCGGGCAGATGCAGCCCGCCACCGGACGGGTCGCGGAACGCCGGTGAGTCCGGGCCCAGTTCGATGCGCCGCACCCGCTCCGGGGCCGGTTTCTCCGACTCGATCCACGTCGGCCGGTAGCTGCCGCTGTCGAGGCCCACCTGGTTGGCCAGCGCGGCCGGCGCGAAGTAGCCGAAGAGCGACTCACCGGTGTAGAACACCTCGCCGTCGGCGGAGAGTTCGTAGGAGAAGTTCTGCAGCACGGCACCGGACACGACGCTCGTCATCAGCAGCCTGGAGTGGTGCCGGACCGTCTTGCCGCGCAGGTCGATGTCCTTGACCAGGGTGGCGCGGCCGTCGAGGTTGCGGATGGAGTACTCCTCCTGCGGCTCGCGCAGCGTCGCCCCCAGGTAGTAGCCGAGGAAGATGGCGGCCTGCAGCGAGCTCTCCATGTACACGCAGTTCGGCATCGACGGCGAGGAGTTCTCCCGGTAGTACCAGGCGTCCTCGGGCGAGTCGTACTCGGTGACCATCTCGGAGCCGGGGCTCAGGTCGCCGCGGGTGCCGGTGAGCGACATGACCCGGTCGACGAACTGGAAGTCGCCGTTGGGAATGTAAGGAGCGCGGGAGGTGCGGTAGATCTCGAACTCCGGGCCCATCGCCATGTCCAGCAGGCCCTTGGCGGAGTGCGCCAGGTGCAGTTCGTTGATCATGGCGGCCTCGCCGGCCCGGTTGCGGCGGCCGAGGAACCGCGGCACACCACCGGTCTCCGGCCGGTACGGCGTCCCCGGCTTCTCCACGATCTGCAGACCGAGGTTCTGCATCCGCACCACCGGCTTGTCCCCGAGGTAGATGAGGACGTCGGCGATCACGGTGGGCCGGGGCAGCAGCGTCAGCTCGGTGACCTCCACCTCGTAGCGGATCTCCGTGTCCTTCGGGGTGACCTGGCCGCGCACCTGCACGTCGATGCGCCGTCCGGGCACCGTCTGGAAGCGGGCGTCCGGCAGGGTGAGGTGCATGCCCTGGTGCATCAGGTAGATCTGCAGCAGCTGGATCGCGCCCTCGGCGATCAGGGAACCGGCCAGCACCGGGTCGTCGGGGAAGTGGCAGGTGAAGTACCAGGCGTCCGGCTCCAGGTGCTTGACGGCGGTCAGCAGGCCCAGCTCGCACGGGCCGCCCTTGCGGTCGACGGTGACCTCGTCGACCATCCGCAGCCGCGCGTCCGGCAGTCGCAGCGCCGGGTTGATGCCGGGGTCCTGCGCGTGCTCCGGTCCGAACACGTCACCGGGGCGGCCCTGGGCCAGCAACTCCAGGTCTTCACGGTCGAGATGGTCCTTGCGCGCGTACGCCAGCGGCTTGAAGGTGCCCTTGGGCAGTGCCGCGCGCCGGGCCCGGTCCTGGTCGGTGAGGACGATGCCGAGCGGCGTGTCCAGCTCCTGCTTGCTGAAGAAACCGGCGCAGGCGTCGCGGAGTTCGAGGATCAGCTCGCCGTCGGCGTAACAGTCGTAACTGAAGAAGAAGAGGGTCGTCTCGCCCTGGTGGACGAACCGGTCGATGGATATCTCGTAACGCAGCGTCTGCCCGGTCGTCGGCAGTCCGCCCCGGAAGACCAGCGAGCTGTCCAGCAGCCGGTAGACCCGCTCGCCCTTGTTGCGGAAGTCGATGCCCAGATAGCTGACCAGCAGCAGGTCGCACTGCCCGGACTCCACGGTCACCGCGGGCGGCACACCGCCGTCGACGGCGTACCAGGCGTCCTCGGGCACGTCGTACTCGGTGGTGATCCGGGCCGGCCGGAGCACGCCCGGCTCGGCGTCCAGGGCGGTCACCCGGGTGACGAAGTGGTACGGCGGTGCCGGCAGCCGCACCCGGGCGCGGAAGCCGTCGATCTCGGCGAACTCGGGGCCGAACACCTTGGCCACCGAACCGGTGGCGAACTCCAGCAGGTCCGCCTCGTTCCAGATCACACCCTCGTGGACCTCGCGGGCCGCCTCGGGCACCGGCGGGGCCGGGGGCAGGGCGGGCGTCGGCGGGGGCGCGGGCACCTGCGGGGCGGGCGGGGCGGCGGGCGCTGCGGCGGGGGCGGGCGGCGCGGTGGCCGCGGGCGCCGTGAGCAGGGCCTCCGTACGGTCCAGGGTGGCCGCCTGGAGGACGCGGTGCGTCTCCATCACCACACCGTGCGCGGCGACGATCTCCCGGCGCAGGTCCCGCACCAGGTCGGCGGCGGGACCGCGGCCGGAACGGGCGGCCGCGGGCGCGCCCGGCGCGACGGGCGCGTGCGGGGCGGGTTCCCGCGGGGCGAGTTCCTGCGGTGCGGGCGGTGCGGGTGCGTGCGCTCGGGCGGGTGTCCGGGGCACGGCCGGGGCCGGCGGGGCCCAGGGCAGGACCGTGGCCGGATCCCCGTCGAAGGTGATGACCTCCGGCATCTCGAGGGTCGGATCGGCGGGCATGGTGGCGGGCACCTCCGGCGGAACGGACGGGACAGGGGCGGCGGACCCGGGCCGGCCGGCGGCCGGCGGGACACCGGGACGGTGCGCGGACGGCGCCGGGACCTCGGGACGGTGGACGGACGGCGCCGGGGCGTCGGGACGGTGGACGGTCGGCGCCGGGGCGTCGGGACGGTGGGCGGAGGCCGCCGGGACCGTGGGGCGGTGGGCGGACAGGGCCGCGGCCGCCTCGCGGGCGACGCGGTCCGGGATCGGCTCGCCGAGGCCCACCCGGACCGTCGGCAGCCGACGGGACGGCGCCGCGGCCGCGACGGGCTCCCGCTCCAGCAGGGCCGTCAGGTCCACCGGCAGCCCGTGCCCGACCAGCCGGGCGGCGAGATGCGCGAGCGGCGTCGTGGCGGGCACCCCGCGGCGGTCCACGCAGGCGGCCATGTGCGGCGCGTCGCCGAGCGTGTCGTGGATCCACCGGGAACAGGTCGCGCCGGGCCCCACCTCGATGAAGTAGCGGTAGCCCCGCTCGTACGCCGCCCGCACCAGCCGCGGGAAGTCGATCGTCGAGCGCAGCGTCGTCGCGATGCGCCGCGGCGAGTCGGCCAGCCGCTCGGCGGGCAGCGGCCGGTAGTCGTACGCGCTGAACAGCTCCAGGTCGCCGAACGAACCGGTGGGGTAGTCGTTCAGCCGCGCCAGTCCGTCGAACTCGGCGTCCACCACCGGGCAGTGCATCACCACGTTCACCGGGGAGCGGGCCGCACGGCAGCCCACCTCCTCGATCAGCGCCCGGCACTGCGCCGGATCACCGGCGATCACCAGTTCCCGCGGCGTGTTCACATGGGTGAGGAACACCCGGTCGTAGCGGGCGAGCGCCTCGCGCACCGGTTCCGCCGGCGACAGCAGGATGTGCGACGCCCACACCGCCGCGTCGGGCGTCCCGGCGGGCAGACCCCACGCCTCCCGCACGGTGCGCCGCGGTCCGCACAGCCGGTCCTGGAAGACCGGGCTGTCGCTGATCAGCGAGTCGCTGCGGCCGGCCGGATCCCAGCCGCCGGTCGCGAACAGCATGCTCGACTCGCCGAGGCTGTAGCCGAACCCGCCGTGCGCGGTCACCCCCAGCACCTCGCGCACCAGGGCGGTGTAGAGGATCGCGAAGCTGGTGCCGGTGGCGAGCATGAACGGCACGTCGGCGCCGAGCCGTTCCTCCAGCCGCATCAGATCCGTCCGGGTGAGCGCCTCGCGGGACCGCGGGTACAGCTGGGCCGCGCGCAGCATCCGGGCCGGCTCCGCGGCCTGCCCCTCGAAACGGTCCAGCAGCTCCGGGAAGGCCCGGAACAGGTCGGCGCCCAGCCCCGGATAGCTGTTGAAGGCGCCCGGGTACACCAGGGCGACCCGGGCGTCGGGACCGAGCGGCCGGGGAGTGAAGAACGAACCGGCCGGCGTGGCCCACTCCCGTCCGGCCGCGTACGCCTCCGGCACGTCACGGCCCACCGACTCCAGCTGCTTCAGCAGCCCTTCGCGGTCCTGGCCGACCAGCACCACCCGCAGCCGCCGGCCGTCGAGCCGGCCGGCCGCCTCCCGGGCCAGCGCCCGCGGGTCCGCGCCGTCGTCGAGGAGCGCGCGGTACCGCTCCGCCTCGGCGACCAGTCCGTCCACCGTCCCGGCGCCCAGCGCCAGCAGCACCGGACCGCCCGCGCGGTGCCAGTCGGCCACCGGACGGGGGCGGTCGGCGTCCGGCACCGACGACAGGACGACATGCGCGTGCGCCCCGCCCGCGCCCAGCATGCTCACCGCGGCGTGCCGGCGGGTCCCCGCCCGCTCGCGCAGCCACGGCCGGGACGTCTCCGGCACGTGGAAGGCGGACGCCGCGAAGTCCTCGGCGAGATCGTCCTCCGGGCGCAGCCAGCCGCGCGTGCCGGGCAGATACGCGTGCCGCAGGCACAGCACGGCCCGGATGAGCCCCGCCATCCCGGCGGCGCAGCCGGTGTCACCGAGCTGCGCCTTGGCACTGCCCAGGGCGGTGCTGCCGGCACCGGCGCGGTACACCTGCGCGAGCGCGGCGATCTCCGTGCGGTCCGTCTCCGGCGTGCCGTCGGCGTGCGCCTCCAGATAGCCGACGTCGGCGGCGTCGACGCCCGCCTGCGCCAGCGCGGCCCGCGCCGCCTCGGCCAGCGGCCCGGCGTCAGCGCCGGGCACGGTGCCGGCCGCCTGCGCGTACCGCAGGGCCGTCCCGTCGATCCGGGCGTGCACGCGGCCGCGGTTGCCGGCGGTGTCCGCGCGGGTGACGACCAGCGCACCGGCGCCCTCACCGACCCGCCGGCCCCGGCCGTCCCGCCCGAACGACAATCCCGGCTCGCCGGTCAGGTCCTGACGGGTCAGCAGGTTCTCGGCGGAGCCGGCCAGGTCGACGGCGCCGACCAGCACCGCCTCCAGGTCCGGGTCGAGCAGCAGCAGCCGTGCCACCTCCAGCGCCTCCGCGGTGCCCGCGCCGTCGGCGGACAGGGTGAAGGACGGGCCGGTCAGGTTCCACCGGGAGGAGATCCGCCCGGCCATGACGTTGCCGATGTAGCTGAGCACCTCGTTGGCGCCGATCGGGTCGACCACCGCGTCCCGGGACACCTCGGCGAGCGCCGCCCGCTGCTCCTCGGTGAGGTCGATGCCCGCCGCGTCGAACTCGCGGCGCAGGAACGCCCCGAGCCCGTAGCGGCTCAGCCGGGCGTGCGTGTACGGCTCGATCTCGGTCACCACGACCACGGCCACCCGGCGCGGCTCGGGCGTGTCGCCCGGCCCTGCGCCCAGCCGGTAGCCCGCGTCGCGCAGCGCCTCGTCGGCGACCCTGGTCATCAGCGCGTGCTGCGGGTTGTAGATCCGCAGGTCCGACGGCGGCACCCGCAGTTCGGCCGGGTCCACCTCGACCCCGTCGACGTACGCCCCGTGCGGGGCGCCACCGGTGAGGCCCGCCTCCTCCAGGGTGCCGCCGTCGGTGCGGTCCAGTCCCCGCCAGCGCTGCCCGGGCAGCGGACGCAGATCGTGCTCGCCCCGGTGGACGGCCCGTTCGAAGGCGTCCACGGTCTCCCACGCCCCGAAGTGCGCGCCCAGACCCACCACGTCCAGCGCGGGCGGCACGGCGGGGGAGGCGTCCGGGACGTCGGACTGCGCGGACGCGGACGTGGCGTCCGACAGCACCACGTGCGCGTTGGTGCCGCCGAACCCGAACGCCGACACCGCCGCCCGGCGCGGACCCGGTCCCGTCGGCCACGGCCGCGCGGTGCGCACCAGGGACCGCTCGCCGACCCGCCCGTCCGGTGAGGAGATCGGCCGGCCGACGCCGATCGTCGGCGCGATGGTGCCGTCCTCCATGGCCAGCACCACCTTGAGCAGACTGCTCAGACCGGCCACGGTCAGCAGGTGCCCGATGTTGCCCTTGACCGAGCCGAGCAGCGGCACCCGGCCGTGCGCGCCGAAGAACTCGGCGACGGACTCCGCCTCCGTGGCGTCCCCGATCGGCGTGCCGGTGGCGTGGCACTCCAGGTAGTCGACGGCGGCCGGATCCACCCCGGCGTCCGCGTAGGCGCGGGCCAGCGCGTCCAGCTGGCCGCTCTTGCGCGGGACCAGCGGATGGCGTCCGGAGCCGTCGTTGGACAGCCCGATGCCGTCCACCACCGCGTACACGCGGTCACCGTCGCGCAGCGCGTCCGCCAGCCGCTTGACCGCGACCATGCCGGCGCCCTGACCGGTGACGATCCCGCCGGAACGGCTGTCGAAGGGCTGGCTGAACCCGTCCTGCGGATAGGCGTGCAGATCGGAGAACGACAGATGGATCAGCGTCGGGTCCGGGGCGCAGACCCCGCCCGCCAGGACCAGGTCCGCCTGCCCGGAGGCGAGGTGACCGCAGGCCAGGCTGAGCGCGTACAGCGCCGACGAGCAGGCCGCGTCCAGGCAGTAGCGGGGGCCGCCGAGGCCCAGCGCGGCGGCCGTGACCGAGGCCGGTGAACCGCTCACCCGCAGGTTCTCCGGCACCACGGACGCCCGGTCGACCAGCGGCCGGGCGCCCGGCAGTCCGGCCAGCTCGGGCAGGTCCGCGCGGCGCAGCCCGGCGAGCACGGCCTCCTGCGCCAGCGGAACGCTCACCTGGGCCGAAGTGGGCGTGGGGAACGAGTAGTTGCCCATCACCAGGGCGGTGCGGGCCAGCGTCGCGGACTGCCCGTCCGCGCCGCAGTCGCGCAGCGCCTCCCGGGCCGCGTACAGGGACCAGTGGAAGATCCGGTCCAGCCGGGCCAGGTGACCGGCGTCCAGGCGGTAGCCGGTCGGGTCGAACTCGAAGTCGGTGACGAACCCGCCGCGACGGGAGGTGATGCGGTGGCGGGGGTCGAGGTCACGCTCGTCGAGCGCCGGCCCGAAGACCTCCTCGCCCCCGTCCCGGCGGCTGTCCGCCCCGGTGCGCAGGTTGTGCCGGAACTCCTCGGGAGTGCCGGCGCCGGGGAACAGGCAGGAGATCCCGACGATCGCGTATCTGCTCATGACGAAGAGAGGTCCCTTCCCAGACGGGGGATCCTGTGGGGCGGGCGGCGGTGGACCGCCGCCCGCGTGGTACGTCCGTCACAGGCCATCGGTCAGCTCGCGAACTTGGCTGCCAGCTGGGGGGCCGAGACCACGGACACGTCGGTGAACCGGGCGAGGACCCGGCCGTCCGGGGTGCAGGCGGTGACGGTGAGCCGGGAGTCCGGGCCGCCGTGCCGCACCGGCTCCACCACGACCAAGAACGTCCCGGGCGCGGTCAGCGGGGCGTACAGGTCCACGCCGCCCACGGCGAGCGGCAGACCGGCCGCGGACCGGAACCGGCGCACCCAGACCAGCGCGGCCTGGAGCAGCAGGTCCGCGGGGCCCGCCGCGTACCAGGACCCGGCGGCCGTCGCCGTGTCCAGCGCGACCGGCTCGCACTCCAGGACCAGTCGCGACTCCTCGGCGGCGAGCACCCGCCGCAGTCCGCGCAGCGCGGGCCCGTGGAAGAGCGTGCCGTCGTCGTACAGTCCGGCGGCGTCCTCGCCGGTGCCCGGCGCGGGCAGCCCGGTCAGCGGGGCGGCCGGTTCCGGCACGCCGGCCGGCACGGTGGCGGCGTAGTGCGGCCGCACCGAACCGTCCTCGGCGGCCGAGCGGACCGCCACCTTCACCTCACCGTCGCCGGGGGTCATCACCAGCCGGCACTCCTCGGCCTGGGTGCCGTCGAAGACGATGCCCTTGTGCACGGTGAAGTCCCGCAGCCGCAGCGCGGGCCGCCCCTCGGCGTGCTCCACCGCGCCCAGGGCCCAGCCGACGGCCACCGCCGCCGGCAGGACCGGCACCGCGTCGATGGTGTGGTCGGCGACCAGCGGGCTGCGCTCCAGCGCGGCGAGCGAGCGCCGCACGGTCGCCGGTGCCGTCACCGCCGGCCGTTCGCGGGAGCTCAGCGGGGTCGTCGGGCCGAGCACCGTGACCGTGTCCGCGGCCCGCTCCGGGGCGAACTGCTCGGCGAACAGCCGGGCGCCGTCGGCGGCCTGGATCAGCGGGATGCCGCGCTCTTCGAACACCGCCTTGATCTGCGGGGAGACCATGCCGCTGTCCCAGGCGCCCCAGTTGAGGGAGGTGACCCTGGCGTGCGGCAGCCGGCGGCGCGCGGACGCCGCCCAGGCGTTGAGGACCTCGTTGGCCATCGCGTAGTCCGACTGTCCCTGGTTGCCGAAGAAACCGGCGACCGACGAGAACAGCACCACGTGCCGCAGCCGTTCGGCGGGCAGTACGGCCGTCAGCGACCGCAGACCGGTCAGCTTCGGCGCGAAGACCCGCTCGATCTCCGACGCCTTCTTGTGGGCGATCAGCTGATCGGCGAGGACGCCCGCGCCGTGCACCAGACCGGTGATCCGGTCCCGGTACGGGGCGAGCACGGCGGCCGTCGCGGACTGGTCGGTGATGTCCACGGCCAGGTACTCGGCCCGGCTGCCGGCCGCGCGCAGCGCGTCCAGCGTGCCCCGGATCTCGCGGCTGCCCGCGACGTCCGCCGCGAGCCGCCCGACCTTCTTCGGGGTCGGCTTCTCACCGGCGGCCGTGAGGGCGGCCGCCGCGGCCGCCTTGAGCCCGGCGTCCGGGACACCGTGCGCCCACTCCGGCTCCTCGGCGAGCGGGGTGCGGCCGAGCAGCAGCAGCTCGGGCCGGTACCGGCGGGCCAGTTCGACGACGCACGTCGCGGTGATGCCGCGGGCGCCACCGGTGACGACGAGGACGTCCTCGGACGAGGGCGCCGGCACCTCGGCGTCTGCGGGGCCCTTCGGGTCCGTCCCGGCGAGCGGTTCACCGCCCGCGGTCAGCCCCACCCGGCGCGTCCCGTCCAGGCCGACCTGCACCGGTTCCACCGCCGAGTCGGCGGCCTCGTCCAGCAGCAGCGCGGCACCGGTGGCAGCGTCGAGGGCGGGGGACAGGTCGACGGCACGGCAGAACAGGGCGGGAGCCTCCAGCGCGAGCGTCTTGACCAGGCCCGCCACACCACCGGCCGGCACCTGCTCCTCGGCGACGCCGGTGAGGCCGAACGCGCCGTCCAGCCGGGTCACGGTGAGGAAACCGGCCCGACCGTGCTCCGCCGCCGCGCTCAGCGGTCCCACCACGTGCCGCGCCAGCAGGAGGGAGTGCGCGAGCCTGCGCGTGCCCTCCGCCCACTCGGCGCGGTGCTCGGCGGTGACGTCGACGACCAGTGCGATGCGGTCGGTGAAGATCTCCTCGATCTGCGCGGCGAGTTCGGTGGTGCCCCATCCGGTCAGCGGATGGGCGCTCACGTCGGACGAGCGCGCCGGCACGCCGGGAAGACGCAGGGTGTGCACCCGCCGGCCGGTGCCGGTGAGCCGTTCCACGAGGTGCGCGGCCAGCTGCGAGCCGTCGTCCACGACGAGGGCGCCGTGGTCCGGGGCGTAAGCGTCGAGCAGCGGGTCGGGAAGGGAGAGTTCGACGAGTGCGGCGTGCGCCCGGCCGATCCGTGCGGCCCGGTCGGACGCCTGCGCGGGGTGGACCGCCAAAACCGGTTCCGGCGGGTGGTCCTCGCCCGACGACGCGCCCTGCGCCTCCGCCCCGCCGGCCACGGACTCACGCCCCGCGACCCGCGGGACGCCCGCCACGAAGTCCACGATGTCGGCCAGCGTGCGCAGTTCGGCGAGCTGTTCGGGGCCGGCGGTTGTGGTGGTGGCGAAGTGTTCCTGGAGGGCGCCCATGATTTCGACGCGTTTGATGGAGTCGATGCCGAGGCCGGCTTCGATGTCCATGGTGGGGTCGAGCATGTCGGCGGGGTAGCCGGTCTTGTCGGCGACGATGTCGAGGAGGACGGTCCGTACGGTGTCGGCGTCGGGACCGGCGGCCGGGGTGGGCGCGGCCGGGGCCGGTGCGGCCGGGGCCGTGCCGGTGCTCGCGTCTGCGACGAAGGTGACGATGTCGGCCAGCGTGCGCAGTTCGGCGAGCTGTTCCGGGCCGGCGGTTGTGGTGGTGGCGAAGTGTTCCTGGAGGGCGCCCATGATTTCGACGCGTTTGATGGAGTCGATGCCGAGGCCGGCTTCGATGTCCATGGTGGGGTCGAGCATGTCGGCGGGGTAGCCGGTCTTGTCGGCGACGATGTCGAGGAGGACGGTCCGTACGGTGTCGGCGTCGGGACCGGCGGCCGGGGTGGGCGCGGCCGGGGCCGGTGCGGCCGGGGCCGTGCCGGTGCTCGCGTCTGCGACGAAGGTGACGATGTCGGCCAGCGTGCGCAGTTCGGCGAGCTGTTCCGGGCCGGCGGTTGTGGTGGTGGCGAAGTGTTCCTGGAGGGCGCCCATGATTTCGACGCGTTTGATGGAGTCGATGCCGAGGCCGGCTTCGATGTCCATGGTGGGGTCGAGCATGTCGGCGGGGTAGCCGGTCTTGTCGGCGACGATGTCGAGGAGGACGGTCCGTACGGTGTCGGCGTCGGGACCGGCGGCCGGGGTGGGCGCGGCCGGGGCCGGTGCGGCCGGGGCCGTGCCGGTGCTCGCGTCTGCGACGAAGGTGACGATGTCGGCCAGCGTGCGCAGTTCGGCGAGCTGTTCCGGGCCGGCGGTTGTGGTGGTGGCGAAGTGTTCCTGGAGGGCGCCCATGATTTCGACGCGTTTGATGGAGTCGATGCCGAGGCCGGCTTCGATGTCCATGGTGGGGTCGAGCATGTCGGCGGGGTAGCCGGTCTTGTCGGCGACGATGTCGAGGAGGACGGTCCGCACGGTGTCGGCGTCCGGACCGGCGGCCGAGGTGGGCGCGGCCGTGGTGGGCGCGGCCGGGGCCGGTGCGGCCGGTGCGGCCGGGGCGGGGGCCTGCGCGGGCGCCGGGGTCCAGGTCGCGGGAAGCGCGGGGGCGACCGCGGGCTCCGGGAGGGGCGGTGCGGGGAGCGCCGGTTCCGCCGGGGCGCGGGACGCCTCGGGCAGCGCCGCGGGCGCGGCCTCCGTCCTGGCCGGCACGGCCGGGGCCGGTGCGGCGTCCGGGGCCGGGGCCTCGGCGCCGAGTTCCAGACCGGCGAGTGAGCGCAGCACCTCGTTGGCCCGGATGTGGGTACGGCCGATCGCCAGCCCGTGCTCCTTCACCGAGCTGATGCCCGGCATCACCTGGTCGAGCCGACCCTGGTCGTCCGCGCGCTCCAGGAGCCGCGCCATGCGCTCGGCGCTGCGCAACTGGCCGTGCAGATACTCGTCGTGCAGCGAGAGATGGTCCGAGATGAGCTCGGTGAGGCGGTCGCTCGGCATGGGTTCGTTCTCCTGGGCGGGGCGAGGGTGGTCCGGAACAGGCGGAACGGGCGTCCGGCCGGCGCGCTCCTGCGCGGCCCGGCCCGGTTCCGGAGCGCCGGCCGGCCGCGGCGGCTCCGGTACGGGATCCCGGGGCGCGGTGGCGGACGCGGAGGTGACCGGTGCCGGTGAGGCGGGTGCCGGCGCGAACGCCGCGGCGGTGACCGGCGTCGAGGCCGGAGCCGCCGCCGTGTCCGGGGTCGTCACCGTGCCGGGTGTCGTCACCGTGGCCGGAGCTGCCACCGTGGCCGGGACCCGGTAGCCGTTGGCCAGCGCGTCCTGGTAGGCGGCGCGGCGCTGCGGCGACACGTAGTTGATGCCGTTGAGCATCACCGTCATGCCCTTGGCCGGGACCTCCGGCTCCGCCTCGGCGACATAGCGGTCACCGGTGGAGATCGGCAGACCCAGCACCGCCAGCCGCGCCACGGCCTGCTTCAGCGTCAGGTCCGCATCCCGTCCCGGCCCGCCGTCCAGCGCGACCACGGTGTGCGGCCGGCCGCGCAGGATCCGGCCGACCAGGCCCGTGAGCACCGTGCCGGGGCCGAACTCGACGAAGGTGCGGAACCCGTCCGCGTACATCTCCTCGACCCGGGCCGCGAACTCCACCGGGTGGATCAACTGCTCCGCGAGCACCCGGCGGTTGGCCGCGACGTCCGGGCCGTAGACCGCACCGGCGGTGTTGGCGTACACCCGGCCGCGCGGCGCCGACATCTCCGCCGACTCCACGGCCGTACGGAAGTCCTCCACCGCATGGCCCACGAACGGGGTGTGGAAGGCGGCCGACACCGGCAGCCGGCGGGCCCGCACACCCGCCCGTTCCGCCGCCTCGAGCAGCAGCTCCACCTCCGCGGTGGCGCCGCCGACGACGATCTGGTCCGGGGCGTTGCGGTTGCAGACCAGCAGGCCCTCGCGCTGCGACAGCAGCTCCGCGACCCGCTCCTCCGGCGCGAACACCGCCGCCATCGTCCCGGTGTCGTCGGCCTGCCCGGACGCCGGTGACATGGCGCTGCCGCGGGCCCGGGCGAGCCGGTGCAGGGTGTCCTCGTCGTAGGCGCCGGCGGCGTACAGCGCGGTCAGTTCGCCGAAGCTGTGGCCGAGGAACCCCTCGGCGGCGAAACCGAGTTCGGTCAGGTACCGGAAGTGGCCCGCGGACAGCGCCCCGATCGCCGGCTGCGCGTAGGCGGTGGCGCGCAGCGCGGCCTCCTGCGCCGCGCGGCCGGCCTCGTCGACGAGGGGCTGCGGGAACGCCACCCGGGACAGCGGCGTGTCCTCCGGGAAGTGCCGGTTGGCCCGGTCGAACGAGGAGCGCAGCGGCGGCAGCGCCAGGACGGCGCTCAGTCCCGGCGCCACGTACTGGCTGCCCTGGCCCGCGAACAGGGCGCCGACCCGGCCGGTCCCGCCGGCCGAACGGCGGTAGTGGATGCCCTTCGGATGGGTCCACTCCGGCGCGTCCGGCCGGGAGCGCAGCTCGGCGAGCGCGGTCGCGCGCAGCGCCTCGGCGTCGGCCTCGTCCCGGGCGGCGAAGGCGACCCGGGCGTGACCGTCGGGCACGGGGCCGCCGTCGGGCGCCCGTCCGGCGGCCAGCGCCTCGGCGAGGGCCTCCGGGTCGGGGGCGTGCCACAGGTGCACGCGGGCGACCGGGAACCGCACGGCGACGTCGTCGCCGTCGCCGTACTCCTCCAGGACGGCGTGGAAGTTGGTGCCGCCGAAGCCGAACGCGGACACCGCGGCGCGCCGGTGCGGCCGCTTCGGGTCGCGGATCCACGGGCGGGTGGCGGAGTTGACGTAGAACGGGCTGTCCGGACCGAAGGATGCGCCGGCCCGGTCGACGTTGATGGTCGGCGGCAGCACCTTGTGCTCCAGGGCGAGCGCCAGCTTGATCAGCCCGGCCGCGCCCGCCGCCGCCTTGGTGTGGCCGATCTGGGACTTCACACTGCCGATGGCCGCGTACTCGCGCTCGCCGCCGTCCTTCGCCACCACCTCGGTCAGCGCGCTGATCTCGGTGGCGTCACCGACGGCGGTGCCGGTGCCGTGCGCCTCGAACAGCTCGATGCTGTCGGGGGCCACGTCGGCGTCCTGGTACGCCCGCCGCAGGGCCGTCATCTGGCCCTCCTTGCGCGGCGCGTAGATGGACTTGAACCGGCCGTCGCTGGAGGTGCCCAGGCCCCGCAGGACCGCGTAGATGCGGTTGCCGTCGCGCTCGGCGTCGGCGAGGCGGCGCAGGGCGAGCATGCCGATGCCCTCACCGATCAGCGTGCCGTCCGCGTCACGGTCGAAGGGACGGATCCGCCCCGACTTCGATAGCGCCGGGGTCTTGCTGAAGCACAGGTACATGAAGATCGTGTTCTCGGCGTCGCACCCGCCGGCCAGCATGGTGTCGGCGCGGCCCTCCAGCAGTTCGCTGACGGCCGTGCGGACGGCGCCCAGCGAGCTGGCGCAGGCGGCGTCGATCGTCATGTTGATCCCGCCGAGGTCGAACCGGTTGGCGATCCGGCCGGCCACCACGTTGCCGAGCATGCCGGGGAAGGAGTTCTCCTCCCACGGCGCGTACGCCATGCGGAACTTGGCGGCGATCTCCTCGGCGTCCCGGTCCGACAGCCCGCAGCTGCGGACCACTTCCTTCAGCACCGGGCTCTGCAGGCGCGCGGTGAGCGGCTGGGTGAGCTGGTTGGCGCCGGTGATGCCCAGCACCACACCGGTGCGCGAGGGGTCGTACCACTCGCGGTCCGCGCCCGCGTCCTTCAGCAGGTCGCGGGTGACGACCAGGCTGAGCAGTTGGAGGACGTCGGTGACCTCGAGGGTGTTGGGCGGCAGGCCGAACTCCAGCGGGTTGAACGGCACGTCCGGGATGAAGCCGCCGCGCTTGGCGTAGGTCTTGTCGGGCGCGGCGGGGTCGGGGTCGTAGAACTCCTCGACGTCCCAGTGGGTCGCGGGCACCTCCGTGGTGCAGTCGGCCGCCGCGACGACGTTGGACCAGTACTCCCGGAGGTTGCGCGCCTTCGGGTAGAGCGCGGACAGTCCGACGATGGCGATCGGGTCGCGGGCCAGGCGTCGGTCGAGTGTGCGTTGCTGGGAAGGATTCACGGCGAGGGCCTCCGGGTCGTGACGAGCGGCGCCGGGCGGAGGAGGGGGAGGAGTCCGGCTGTGGCCTGCGAGGCGTCCGGGCGGATCAGCATGGTGTAGTGGTCGCCGGGCACGGAGTGGGTGGTGAGCCCGCGGCCCGCCAGCTCGCCCCAGCCCAGCGTCGGATCCGCCGGAACCAGACTGTCGGCGGCCTTGATCTGGACGAGGGGGACGGCGGCGGGCGCCGGGCGGTAGGGGGCGGTGAGCCGGTTGTTGCGCAGCAGTCCCGCCGTATAGGCCTCGAAGAGCTTGCGCATGCCGGCCATGGGCGTGTCCGGCGGCAGCGCGCCGGCGGCGATCGCGTCGTCGAGCAGCAGCGCCAGCGCGGCGTCGGTGTCCGTGCCGGGCGGCACGGGACGCGGACGCACCTCGGCGCCGCGGCGGGCGCCCAGGAACATCGCGAACCAGCGCAGGACGATCGCCGGGTCGATCGGCTCGCCCTCGGTGTGCTGGTAGGCGTCCGTCGGGGCGATGCTGTCCAACAGCACGACGGCGCGCGGCCGTTCGGCCGGCTCCAGCCGTTCCGTCAGCCCGTGGGCGAGCACCCCGCCGAACGACCAGCCGACGAACACGGTGCCCGCGCCGTCGCCGTCGCCGTCACCGAGGCCGTCGCCGTCGGCGCGGTCCGCGCGGTAGGCGGTGGCCAGCAGGTCGACGAGGTGACCGACCGTCAGGCGGGAGAGTTCCGGGGCGAGCGCGGCCTCCCCGTACTCGGGCACCGCACCCAGGTCGAGCACGGCGAACCCGGTCTCCCGCGGCAGCGCGCCGGCCAGGCCGGCCCAGAGGCCGACGGGCAGCGCGCCCGGGTGCACCGCGTAGACGGTGTCCGCGCCGGGCGCGGCCTGCCGGTGCCGTATCAGCAGCTTCGGCCGCGACGTCGCGTCAGGCCGTCGCGCCATGCCGCGCACTCTCCTCGGCTATGTGCGCCGACAGGGCCTCGATGGTCGGGTGGTACCACAGCGCCGTGGTGCCCAGTTCGAAGCCCAGCCAGCTCTCCATTTCACCCGCGATGATCAGAGCCTCCGTGCTGTCCATGTCGAGTTCGTCGAAATACTGGCCCGGAGGAATGGCCGAGGGCTGTTCGCCGAGCCGCTCCGCGATCTTCTCGATCAGCCACTGTTGGACCTCGCCGGCCGTGACCTTGCCCATGACCCGTTCCTTTCTCGTGCCTATACGTACGCGTGCACTCCGGAGCGTCGATTCGCGAAATCCGGAGTGGGCGGTTGGTGAGGGAGAACAAAGAGCGGTCAGGCCTCCGCTCGCAGTTCGGGAGCGTAGGGAGGCCGACACCCTTCGCGCAACTCAATCGTGAGCGATGTGCAAGGGGTCCAGGGAGTCGCGAATCGACTGCGAAAACGGTGCGTTGCTGCAGGTGAGCGGCGTGTGGGTGGAACCGTGCGGTCGCCTGTCCCGCGCTCGCCCGAGGCCCGCACGGCCGTGGCCCGACCGCGCCTTCGCCATGGCTCATCCGCCGTGTCAGCGCGGTGTCAGAAACGCCTCAGTGCGGCGTCCGACGGCTCTCGTATCGTGAACGCCGACCCATACAAGGACATTCCACGGCCGCACTCCACCGCGCCCTTCACGCCGGTGAAATCTCTTCCCGAAGCGGCCTCCGAAAAGGGTGACTGCTCTTCCGTACATTCCGTGATCGACGCCTTCTCACCGAGAGAGTTGACAAGGACCGAAATGCCGACGGAGAACGAACAGTTGTGGGCGGTCACGGCTCGCCAGGCAGAACTGCGGGCCATCGAATCCGCTCTCACGGACCGCGGCGGAATCCTCCTCACCGGTACCACCGGCGTGGGGAAGACGCGCCTGCTCGCCGCCGCTCTCCGACGCGTCGCGGCCGAGGGCCGCACCGTCGTGGCGGTCGGCGGGGCGGGCGGGCCGGAGACCGGCTGCGCGGAGAACTACTGCTCGCTCACCGAGTGCCTGGACCGCCTGGAATCGGTACGGCGGCACAGCGACCCCGCGCGGCGCACCGTCGTCGGCTTCGACGACGCCCATCTCGTGGAGGAGTCCGCCGCGCACCGGCTGTACCGGCTGGCCGCCTCCGGGCGGGTGGCGGTCGCCGCCACCGCACCGCGGGACGCCGCACTGCCCGCCGGGGTGGACAAGCTGTGGGTGGAGCGCCTGGTGGAACGCCTCGAAGTACGGCCGTTCCCGCGGGACCTGGTCAGTGCCATCCTCCGCCGCCGGGTCGGCGGGCCCGTGGACTCCGGGACCCTGGAACGGCTGTGGGCCACCACCCGGGGCAACGCCCTGATCCTGCACGAACTCGTCGAGTACGCGCTGGCGGACGGCTCGCTGCGCCGCGTCGACGGCCACTGGCACTGGGACGGGCTGCCCGCCCGTCCGCCCGAGCGGCTGGCCGACATCGTCCGCCTCCGCCTGCGCGACCTGGCGCCGGAGGAACAGGAACTGGTGAACGTGCTGGCCCTGGTCGGGCAGGTCGAGTACGGGCTCGCCGAACGGCTCGGCCTCGCCCGCGCGGCGGAGACCCTCGACGGACGCGGCCTCGTGCAGATCGAGTACGGCGGCCGCCGGGTCGGCATCCGGCTGACCGAACCCCTCACCGGCGCGGTGGTCGCGGACCGGATGTCGGGGCTCACCGCGCAGCGGCTGCGCCTGCAACTCGCCGACGCCATCGAGGCGACCGGGGCCCGGCGCGCCCACGACGTGGTGCGCATGGCGACGCTGCGGATGGCGGCCGGCCGCGTCCCGGAACCCGCGGTGCTGCTCGCCGCGGCCCGCACCGCGGCCCACCGCCGCGACTACCCCCTCACCGAACACCTGTGCCGCCCGCTCCTCGGCACGCCCACCGCCGACGCACCCGCCACCGCACTCCTCCCCGCCGGCGCGCCCCCCGCCCCACCCGCGGCCGACGAACCGGCCGCCGACCGCGACACCACCGCCGGCACAGCGACCGCGGCCCCGGCCGGCACCCTGCCCGTCAGCGCGGCGGGGGCCGCACCCGCCGCGGACCGCACCGACAGCGCGTGGTTCCCGGCCGACGGGTGCCCGGAGCCCGGCCGCGCGCTCCGCCACGACGTCGCGCGGGCGTCGCTGCTGCTCGGGCGGGCGCTCGCCGGAACCGGGCGGCACCAGGAGGCGGAGGACGTGTTCGCGCGGGTGTTCGCCGACCGCGCGGCCGACCTGCTGACGGCGCTGCCCGCCGACGAGGTCGTCGCCGCCGTACGGGACCGGGCCGACAACGTCGCCTGGGGACTGGGCCGCGGCACCGACGCCGCCGCCGTCGTGGACGGGCTGCCCGACGGGCTCGGCCCGGACGGCACGGGCCTCCGGCACGGCTTCCACGCCGTCCTCGCGCTGCTCGCCGACCGGCCGGACGACGCCGCCCGCGCGGGACGCACCGTCCTGCCGGGCGAACCGCCCGACTCCCCGGTGGTGCAGCACCTGCTGCCGCCCGCCGCCCTCGCCCTCGCCGAACTCGGCCACCCGGACAGGGCCCTGGCCCTCGTCGACCGGCACACCCACGACCTCGCCGCCTGGCCCGACGACGCCCGCCTGCGGTGCCTGGTCGCCGTGGCGCGCTGCGCCTTCGCACAGGGCGACCTCGCCCGCGTCACCGCCACCCTGGACGCGATCGGCCGTTCCGACGGCCCCGACGACGACCTGCGCCGCCTCCAGCACGCCCTGCTCCGCTCCCGGCTGCTGCGCCTGCTCGGCCGGCCCGGCGAGGCCGTCACCCTGCTGCGCGGCGCCAGCGCCCTGCCCGTACGCCCCGACTGGCTGGCCACCCCCGCCTGGACCCTCGCCCAGCTGGCCGGAGCACTCGCCGAGGCGGGCAGGCCGACCGAGGCCCTGCAGACCCTGGTCGAGGCACAGGCCGCACGACGAACATCCCCCGCCCACCCCCAGGCCGACGACGCCGTCCTGCTCGAACACGCCGTCGTGCTCGCCCACACCGGTGACCGCTCCGGTGCCGCCTGCCGCGCCCTGGAGGCCGCCCAACGCGCCGCGGCCCGCCCCGCGTCCGCCCTCGCCGCACTGCACCTGGCCGCCCGGGTCGGGGACGCGCCGCGCGCCGCCGTCCGCGCCGCGCGGCTCGCCGACGGCGCCGGCTCGGACCTGATGCGGCTCCGGGCCGACCACGTCACCGCGCTGGCCCGGTCGGACGGCGAGGCACTGGAGGAGGTCTCGGCCCGCTTCCGCACCCTCGGCGCCGTCCCGCTCGCCGCCGAGGCGGCCGCGCAGGCCGCCCGCGCCTACCGCAAGGACGGCCGACGGAGAGCGAGCCGCCTCGCCCGGGCCGCCGGCACCCGGCTGCTCACGGAGGCCGGCTGCCCCCTGCCGCCCTGGGCCGACCCGCAGGAACACCGGCAGCCGGCCCGCACCGCACCGCTGACCAGCCGCGAACGCGAGGTCGCCGCACTCGCCGCCGGCGGCCTGTCCAACCGCGACATCGCCGCGCGCCTGGTCGTCTCCGTCCGCACCGTCGAGAACCACCTGTACCGGGTGTACGAGAAACTCGGCATCACCGCCCGCTCCGACCTCGGCGGCGCCCTCCAGGGCCTGGCCCGCCACCCGGCCGGCACGGTCGTCCGGGCGGCGTGAGCACGACGTGCCCGGGCAGGACCCGACGCCCTGCCCGGACACGTCAGCCGGCCGGCACCAGGGGCGGGGTGCGCAGACCGGCGACCAGACGGCCCAGTTCCAGCGCCTGGGTGCGGTTCAGCCGCGGGTCGCAGGCGGACTCGTAGCGCGACGGCAGGTCGGCGGGCCGGACGCCCGCGCTCCACACCGCGCCCGATCCGCCGCCCAGGCACTCCGTCACATCGGCGCCCGTCATCTCCAGATGGACCCCGCCGGGATGCGTGCCCAGCGACCGGTGCACCTCGAAGAAACCGCTGATCTCCTCGTACACGTCGTCGAAGTGCCGGGTCTTGCGGCCGTTCACGCGCACCGTGTTGCCGTGCATCGGATCGCATACCCAGGCCACCGGCACCCCGGCGTCCGCGACCGCGCCGACCAGGTCCGGCAGCACCCGCCGGACCGTGCCCGCGCCCGTGCGCACGATGAACGTCAGCCGGCCGGGCACCGCCGCCGGATTGAGCACCCGCGCCAGGCGCAGCAGGTCGTCCGGGCGGGCACCGGGGCCGATCTTCACCGCCACCGGGTTGCCGATCCGCGCCAGGTACGCGATGTGCGCCCCCTGCGGGTCCCGGGTGCGCTCACCCGCCCACAGCAGGTGCCCCGAACCGGCGTAGGGCCGGCCGGTGCGCGCATCCCGGCGGGTCAGCGGCAGTTCGTAGTCCATCAGCAGCGCCTCGTGCGACACGAACACCTCCCGCGCGGTGCGCGGCCCGGCCTCCGGACGGTCGGCGACCAGCCGCAGCGTCGTCGCGGCGGCCTCGTACGCCCGGAGCATGCGCCGCGGATCGGGCGTGCGCTCCTGCGGGGTGAACGCCGCGCCGTTCACGGCGTCCCCGCGGTACGCGGGCAGGGTGCGGCCGTGCACGGTCTCGACCGGGCTGGAACGCGGCTTGGCGTACTGCCCGGCGAGCCGCCCGACCGTCACCACCGGCATCCCGAAGGCCCGCTCCAGCGTCCCCGCCAGCCGCACCAGGGTCTCCACGGTGCCGTGCACCGCCGCCGGAGTGGCCCGCTCGACCATCTCGGCGCAGTCACCGCCCTGGAGCAGGAAGGCCCGCCCGCGCGCGACCTCGCCGAGCAGCACGGCCAGCCGGTCGCAGTCGTCGGGGCCGACGAGCGGCGGCAGGCCGGCCAGCCGCTGCCGCACCCGCGTCACCTCCTCGGGATCGGGCCACTGCGGCTGCTGCTCGGCCGGACGGACGCCGGCCTGCGGCACGGAGAACTGCGATACGGACATCACGCCGGGACTCCCTGGTCGGGCGGTGGGCAAACGGGCGGGGCGAGCAGGCCGGTGAGCAGGTCGCCCAGGACACGGTCGCCGTTCCTGGTCATCACCGACGCCGGATGGAACTGCACGGAGCAGAACCCGGGACCGCGCAGCGCGTGCACCTCGTGGGTGACCGGGTCCCGCGCGACACGGACCGTGCCGGGGCGCACCGGGGCGCCGGGGATCTCGTCGGACGCGGCGAGCGCCGTGAACGAGTTGTAGAAGTAGACGAGTTCGCGCCGGCCGAACAGGTCGACGGCGCGCTGCACCCCCTGGTTGGGCACCGGGCGGCGCACCAGGTCCAGGCCCAGCGTGCCGCTCAGCACCTGGTGGCCCAGGCACACCGACAGGAACGGCGTGTCCTGCTCCAGCAGTTGGCCGGTGACCTCGTACAGGATGTCGATCTTCGCGTGGCCGCGTTCCCGCGGGTCGCCCGGGCCGGGCCCGACGACCACCAGGTCCGGGCCCTGGAGCGTGTAGTCCTCGTCGTAGCGGCGCACCCGCACGTCGCAGCCGAGGGACCGCAGCAGGGTGGCGCCCATCGCCGTGAAGTGGTCCTCCGCGTCGATGATCAGCACGTCCAGCCCGTCGAGGGCCGGACGCCGCACCCCGCGGGAGCCCGGCTCGGCCAGCCAGAACGGCGCCAGCGGCTCGTTGCGCCGCACCAGCGCCTCCCGTACGGCCGGCAGCCGGGCCGGACCGTCGTGCCGGCCGGTGGCGGCGACGGGCACGGAGCCGTCCTCGTCGCCGGTGGCGGCGACGGCCGCGAGCAGCCCGGCCGCCTTGGCGCGGGTCTCGGCGGCCTCGGCCATCGGGTCGGAGTCCCGCACCAGCGTCGCCCCGACCCCCAGCCGCAGCCGGCCGGCCCGGTCGATGTCCATGGTCCGGATGAGGATCGCCGAGTCCATGACGGGCCGGCCCGCGCGCCGGCCGATCAGGGCGGCGACCCCCGAGTAGTAGCCGCGGCCCCCGGGCTCGAACCGCGCGATCACCGAACAGGCGCTCTCCAGCGGGGAGCCCGTCACGGTCGGCGCGAGCAGGGTGCGGCGCAGGATCTCGCGCGGGTCCAGGCCGGTGCGGCCCTCGATGAAGTACTCGGTGTGGGCGAGGTGCGCCATCATGCGCAGCCGCGGCCCGAGGACCCGGCCGCCCTGCTCGCACACCGCGCTCATCATCTTCAGCTCCTCGTCGACGACCATGAAGAGCTCGTTGGTCTCCTTGTCGTCGGCGAGGAACTCCAGCAGCCCTTCCGCCTCCGGCCCCTCCTCGGGGTAGCGGTAGGTGCCGCTGATGGGGTTCATCACGGCCCGCCCGTCCTCCAGGGACACGTGCCGCTCCGGGCTGGCGCCGACCAGCGTGCGGTCGCCGAGGTGCACCAGGAACGTCCAGTGCTGTCCGGACGTGCGGCGCAGCAGCCGGCCGTAGTACGCCAGCGCGGCCGGTACCGACCAGCCCGCCAGGCGTGCCGAGTAGTCGCGGCGCAGCACGAAGTTGGCGCCCGCCCCGGTGGCGATCTCCTCGTCCAGGACCCGGCGCACGGTGTCGGCGTAGCGGCGGTCGTCCAGTTCGAACCCGCCGTCCTCCAGCCGCAGCGGATGCTCCGCGGACCGCGGGAGCGCGGCCAGGACGTCCGCCAGCGGCACCGACTCCTGCCCGGTGATCCGCAGTCCGGCCAGCGGCGTGCCGTCGTCCACGTGGTCGAAGCCCCGCTCGCGGATCTGCCGGTGCGGGACGAGCGCCAGCAGCTCGAACCCGTCACCGTCACCGGGGCCGTCCAGCGGCAGGTCGGCCAGCGCCTCGTACGCCTCCACCGGTCCGGTCAGCACGTCGACGCGGTCCGGCGAGGCCGACTCGGGGCGGTGCAGCAGCGCGAACGGTCCGGTGTGCGTGCCGTCGGCGATGCGGCGCAGCAGCGCCCCCGGGACGCCGCTCACGACCGTGCCTCCGCGAGCGCGGTGTCCGCCGCCCGCCGCCCGTCCAGCGCGGACACCAGCTCGCGCGTCGGCAGCACCATCGCGCAGCGCGCCGCCATGTAGGACAGCGCCAGCCGGTGGTGGCGGCGGGAGAAGTCCGCGGTGGCGTCGCCCGCGACGAAGGTGCGGATGCCGTGCGCGAACCCGTCGGCGGCCGTCAGCAGGATGCCGACGTGCGCGTACACGCCGCACAGCACCAGCTGGTCACGGCCCGCGGCGCGCAGCAGCCGCAGCAGCTCACCGCCGTGGTAGGCGCTGGGCCGCCACTTGACCAGTACGGTGTCGTCCTCGGCCGGCGCCAACTCGTCGATCACCGACCGGTGTTCGGGACGCGAACTCATGCCGGCGCCCCAGAAGTCGGCGAGCAGCCCGCGGTCGTCCGGGCTCATGTCGCCCGGCTGCGCCGTGTAGAGGACGGGGACACCGGCCCGGTTCGCGGCCTCGCGCAACGCGACGGTGTGGCGGACCAGTTCGGTGCGCGGCGAGTGCCGCGCGGGCAGCTTGTCCACGAAGTAGCGCTGCATGTCGTGGACGAGCAGCACGGCCCGGTCCGGGTCCAGGACCCACTCGGCGGTGTTCTCCGGCAGTTCGCCGGGGGTGGGCATGGCATGGGGGACGATCGGGGGAACGGCAGCCTGCGTCATGGTGTGCCCTTCTTGGTCTTCGAGCGTGTGGGAGCTGGGCCGCGCCCGCCGGCACCACCGGCGGACGCGGCCCGGACCACGGCGGCCGGGTCACACGCCGAGCGTCGCGCCGCCGTCGACCGTGAGGTCCTGCAGGGTGATGTGGCCGGCCCGCTCGGAGAGCAGGAACACCACCGCCTGGGCGACGTCCTCGGGACGGGCCAGCCGGCCGGTCGGGATGCCGACCCGGAACGCCTCCGGCGCGCCCTCGATCGACGGGCGGCTCGCGTCCGCGCCCTCCCACAGGGAGGTCAGCATCGGAGTGTCGGTGGAGCCCGGTGCGACCACGTTGCAGCGGATGCCGGTGCCGGCGAGCTCCAGCCCCAGGCACTTGGTGAAGGCCTGCGCCGCCGCCTTGGACGCCGCGTAGGCGGCCATGCCGGTACGCGCGGTCCGGGCGGCGTTGGAGGTGACGGTGACGACGGCCCCGAAGCCGCGCGGCGCCATCCGGGCGGCCACGGCACGGCTCATCAGGTAGACGCCGGTGGCGTTCACCGCCATGGTGTCGTCCCAGTCCCGCTCGGACAGCCCGGCCACCGGGCCGGGACGCAGGATCCCGGCGGCGTTGACCAGATGCGTGATGGGGCCCAGGTCCCGCTCGACCCGTTCCACCGCATCCGCCACCTCCCGGCCGTCCGACACGTCCGCCGGCACGACCAGCAGCCGCGGCTCCGGGGTCCCGGGCTCGACGGCCGCCTCCTTGCACAGCCGCGCGGCGACCTCCTCCAGGGCCGGACCGTCCCGGTCGACCATGGCCACGGCCGCCCGGTGGCGGACCAGCTCGGCGACGATCTCCGCGCCGATGCCTCCGGCGGCGCCGGTCACCACGGCGATCCGGCCCTCCAGTCCCAGGCCGTCCTCGAGCGGCCCGTGCACCGTCACCGTCATCGGCTTGCCTCCTCACCGGCCCGGCGCCGCGCGGTGCGCGCGAACACCTCGTCGACGCTCTCCGCGGGAACCTTCAGGCAGCGCTGCGAGTACGAGCGCAGCGCCGCCTCGTAGTCGGCCAGCAGCCCGGCCTCGTCGAAGCCGGTGGCCCGGCCCGCCTCCACCAGCACCCGCCCGCCGACGACCACCGTGTCGACGTCGCGGGAGCCGCCCACCGCGAGGAACGCCTCCAGCGGGCGGGGCGTGTGCACGAACCGCCAGTCGTCCAGCGGCACCATCACCAGGTCCGCCTGCCGGCCGACGGCCAGGCTGCCGATCTCCTCGTCCCAGCGCAGTCCGCGGGCGGCGATCCGGGTGCCCATGGCCAGCGCGTCGGTGGGCCGCACCAGCAGCGGGTCGGCGTACATCTCGTTGTGGGTCTGCCAGGCGGCCCGCATCTGCTCGGGCATCCCGGGGAAGACCAGCGGCTGCCCGTCGGTGGACAGCGACACGTCCAGGCCGGCCCGGCGCAGCTCGGGGATCAGCCGGGTCTCCGTCATCGCCGACTCGCCCGCGGAGCCGTACTTGGCGGGGGAGTGGCTCAGGTGCACGCCGGCCTCCAGCAGCATCCGCCGTTCCGCGTCGTCGGCGAACCCGGTGTGGACCGACATCAACCGCTCGTCCAGCAGGCCGAGTTCCGCGAACCGGCGGACCGGCGTGGCACCGTAGTAGCTGCGCACGAAGTCGCCCTCGTGGCGCTGGGCGCCGATGTGCGAGGCGAAGCCGGTGTCGTGGCGCTGCACGATCCCGGCCAGCCCGCGCCCGAGTTCGTCGGTCATGTTGGTGCCGTAGACGGCGGTGGGGCGGGCCCGCAGCAGTCCGGTGTCGTCGTCCGCGCAGGTCTTGACCAGCGCCTCGATCTCGGACAGCACGGCGTCGGTGTCCCGGGTGCGGGTGAACCGGTCCTCGCCGGGACGGCACACGGAGTCCGTGGCCCAGGTGCTGACCGAGCAGCGCATGCCCAGCCACACCGCGGCGGCGGCCAGCGCCTCCGGGCGGTTGACCGAGCCGACGTCACCGAGCGTGGTCACGCCCGCCCGCAGCTGGGTCCACATCGAGTACCGGGCGATGGCCTCGCCCTCGTCGGGGGTGAGGCCGGCGATCAGGTCGTGGAAGGAGTCGAAGACGGCGGAGATGCGGTGCATGTCGCCGCCGTTGCCGAGGAAGCCGGCCTGGTCGCCGCGGTCGCTCGCGGGCCGCAGCGCCCCGTTGAACGGCAGCCGGGTGGCGAACAGTTCGTGCCAGTGCGCGTTGACGAATCCGGGCAGCACGAGCATCCGGCGGGCGTCCAGGGTACGCAGCGCGGCCCGCCGCTCGGGCGGCAGCGCGGCGACGGCGGCGTCCACCTCGGCGACCGTCCCGACGGCCGTGATGCGGCCGTCGACGGCCAGCAGCGACCCCTCGGGCAGGATCCGTTCCTCGTCGTCGGCGGTGCACAGGTGCGCGCCGCGCACCAGCAGCGGTCCGGTCACGCGGCACCTCCCGGTGCGGCCGCCCGGGTGCGGGCGTCGGCGAGGGCACGGCTGAAGCCGGCGACGGTCGGGTCGGAGAGCAGGGAGTCGAAGTCGACGGGGAAGCCGCCCCGCCGCCAGCGGCTGCTCAGCCGCATGACTTCGAGCGAGCCGAGCCCCAGCAGGATCAGGTTGGCGTCGTCCGGGATGTCTTCCGGCGCGGTGCCCAGGAGCTGTGCGACGGCGTCACGCACCTGCGCGCGCAACTCCTGGTCCCCGGTCGGTGTACTGGTGTCCATGGGCGGTGCGGGCCTTCCTTCGGTCGTGGAGTGACAGGGCGGCGGGACTCAGGCCGTGCGGTCGCGGGAGGGCACGAACGCCCCCGTCTCCGGCGGCCGTTCGCCGCGGACCAAGGCGGCCAGCGCCTTCTTGTCCGTCTTGCCGAGACCGGTGAGGGGCAGCTCGTCGAGGTACACGAGCCGGTCGGGCAGCTTGTACTCGGCGAGTCCGCGGGCCTGCATGGCCCGCTTCAGCTCCGGCAGCAGCATCTCCTCGGCACCGTCGGCCCTGACCAGGCAGGCGCAGGTGCGCTCGCCCAGGAAGTCGTCGGGCACGGCGACGACCGCCGCGCGTGCCACGCCGTCCAGCGCCTGGAGGTGCCCCTCGACCTCGGCGGCGGACACCTTGTCGCCGCCGCGGATGATGACGTCCTTGATCCGGCCCTCGATGACGAGGTTGCCGTCGTCGGTCAGCCGGGCCAGGTCGCCGCTGCGGTAGAAGCCGTCCTCGGTGAACGCGCGGGCGTTGTGCTCGGGCGCGCGGTAGTAGCCCTGGAGCGTGTACGGGCCGCGGGCGAGGAGTTCGCCGACCTCACCGGCGGGCACCTCGGCGCCGTCCTCGCCGACGATGCGGATCTCGTCCGCGGGCGAGATCGGCCGGCCCTGGGTGGTGAGGACCGTCTCGGCCGGGTCGCCGTCCCGGGTGAAGGTGCACAGGCCCTCCGCCATCCCGAACACCTGCTGGAGGCGGCAGCCGAACGCCGGCTCGATCTGCTCGGCGACGGTGCGGTGCAGCTTGGCGCTGCCGATCTGCAGGGTGCGCAGGCTCGACAGGTCGTCGGTGAGCCACTCCGCGCCCTCCAGCCACAGCTGCACGACGCTCGGCACGACCGAGGTGAGGGTCACCCGTTCGCGCTCGATCAGCGGGAAGCAGGTCTCGGGCGTCGGGTCCTCGGCGAACACCACGGTGCCGCCGGCCCGCAGCGTGCCCACGATGCCGGGGCAGCCCCAGGTGAAGTTGAACGCCACCGGCAGCGTCGCGAGGTACACGTCCCGCTCGGTCAGCGAGGCGGCGGAGCCGGCGGCCCGCACCTGGTACGTGTAGTCGTCGTGGGTCCGCGGAATGAGCTTGGGCAGCGCGGTGGTCCCGCCGGACAGCAGGAAGAACGCCACGTCGGAGGGGTCCAGCACGGGGAACGGGGCCGCGTCCGGGTCGCCGTCCACCTCGGACAGCGGCACCACGGGGTCGCCGTCCGATGCGGACGGGTCGTCGCCGCACACGAACAGGTGCTTCAGCGTGGGGACTTCGCTGCGGATGCGCCGGGCGAGCGCCGCGTGGTCGAAGCCCCGCAGCAGGCCCGGGCTGACGTAGCCGACCGCGCCGGACAGCTCGCACAGGTGGCGGATCTCCACGTCCCGGTGGGCGGGCAGCGAGAACACGGGCCGGGCGCCGATGGTGAACAGGGCGAAGCAGACCCGTACGAAGTCCGGGGTGTTGGGCAGCTGGACGACGACGCGGTCGCGGTCGCCGATGCCGTGGTCCCGGAAGCCGGCGGCGAGCCGCCGCACCTCCTGCTCCAGTTCGGCGTAGCTGATCCGGCGGCCGGCGCCGACCAGCGCGGTCTTCGGCCCGTGGGTGCGGGCGGCGTCGGCCAGCAGCCGCACCAGGCTCTCACCGCGCCAGTACCCGTCCCTGCGGTAGCGCTCGGCCCGCTCGGCCGGCCAGGGGGTGCAGTGGTCCAGCATCACGCCTCCTCTCCCGACGTCACCGAGCGCTGCTCGGCCGTCGGCTCCGCGGTGATCTCCAGGACGGCGCACCCGGCCTCCATGCCGGTGGCCGCGCCGATGAGCATCACGTGGTCGCCGGGGCCCACTTCGCCGTCCAGCCACAGCCGTTCCAGGGCGATCACGAAGTCACTGACACCGGTGTGGCCGATGCGCCGGCAGATCTCCCAGGTGCCCTGTTCGAGGCTCACGCCGAGCGGCTCCAGGAACATGGTCAGCAGCGGGTCCTCGTTGAAGCCGACGTGGCAGAAGCGCCGGATGTCGGACAGCGCGAGGCCGGCCTCGGCGGCGGTGCGCTCGGCGATCGCCGCGACCTGGTCGCCGAAGTGCCCGATGGGCGGCTTCACGCCGGACGCCCACTGCTGACGCCAGTACTGCACCCGGGAGTCGAAGTCGAGCGGGATGCCCGCGGTGACGCTCGGCGGCAGCAGCGCCTCGCCGCCCCGGTGCAGGGCCTCCATGCGCGGGTCGGACAGTGAGCCGACGGAGAGCACGCGGGCGAAGCCGGGACGGCGCGACACGACCAGTGACGAGCCGGCGTCCCCGAACAGGAACAGCTTGGAGGAGGTCCAGCGGTTCACCATCGGCGTGGAGAAGTTGTCGCCGGTCGTCAGCAGGACGCTGTCTCCGCCCCCGCCGCCGGTGTACCGGTCCAGCGACAGCCGGCAGGCGGCGGCCTCCAGTGCGGCCACCATGCCGAGGCAGCCCTGCCGGATCTCCATGGCTGGCACCGGCCGGTCCAGGGTGTTCAGCAGTACGTAGTGCGGGGCCGACCAGCCGTCGGGCCCCTGGTGGTAGGCGCTGCTGTGCAGCAGCGCCGCGAAGTCGTCGGGTTCCTGCCCCGACCGTGCCAGCGCCGTCCGCGCGGCGCGGATCGCCATGTCCGGCGCCGGTACGGTGTCCTCGACGGCGACGGACTCGATGCCCGACGCCTCCCGGTACCCGGCGTCGAGGCGGCCGTCCTTGACCGCCAGGTCGGTCGGCACGAGCTCGGGAACGTAGCAGCCCACGCCCGACAGATGGATGTCCTCGACCTTCACCCCGGCCCCTCTCGTCTTGGCTGTGTGCACACGGTGGATCGCGGCCAGCACAACACCCGTGGGGGGACGGCCACCTGAGTAGCAGTCACTCAGCTTCACGCCCGGCACCTGGCCCGCCGCCCGGCCCGCCACTCACGCCGGGCGGGAGCGGATGAGTAGCGCGCACTCACGAGTGGCGGGGCCGCGGCTGCTGTGCTGGGCGAACAGGCGTGGGCGAGTCCCGAGGAGGCATCCGCCATGACAGTGACCAGGCCGGAGATCGGCGACTGGAAGAGCGTCGAGGAACTGCGCGCGCTCCAGGAGCGGCAGCTGCCGCTGCTGCTGGCCCGCGCGGCCCGCTCACCCTTCTACCGGGCCCGTCACACCGGCCGCTCGGCCCCGGCGACCCCGGCCGACCTGCGGTCCCTGGAACCGACCACGAAGCAGGACCTGCGCGACGCCTACCCGTTCGGTCTGCTGGCTGTGAACCGTACGGAACTGGCGACCTACCACGAGTCGAGCGGTTCGGCCGGCAGCCCGACCGCGTCGTACTACACGCGCAGCGACTGGGACGACCTGGCGGAGCGGTACGCCCGCAAGTGGGTCGGCATCGGACCGAGCGACACCTTCCTGGTCCGCACCCCCTACGCCCTGATGATCACCGGCCATCTCGCGCACGCCGCCGCCCGGTCCAAGGGCGCGACGGTGGTGCCCGCGGACAGCCGCTCGGCGGCCACGCCCGCGGCCCGTACGGTACGGCTGCTGCACCGTCTGGGCGTCACGCTGACCTGGTCCAACCCGACGGAGACGCTGCTGTGGGCCGCGGCGGCCCGGGCGGCGGGCCTGGACCCGAGGACCGACTTCCCGTCCCTGCGGGCCCTGTTCGTGGGCGGCGAGCCGCTGTCACCGGCCCGGCGGGCCCGCATCAGCACCTTGTGGAACGCGCCGGTCGTGGAGGAGTACGGCTCCACCGAGACGGGCACGCTGGCCGGGCAGTGCCCGGAGGGCCGGCTGCACCTGTGGGCGGACCGGGTGCTGTGCGAGGTCCTGGACCCGGCGACCGGCCGGCTCTCCGACGAGGGCCGCGGCCGGCTGGTGGTGACACCGCTGTACCGCGAGGCCATGCCGCTGCTGCGGTACAACCTCGACGACGAGGTGGAGGTGGAGTACACGGACTGCGCCTGCGGCTGGCGGCTGCCGGTGGTGCGGGTGCTGGGCCGGGGCGGGTTCGCCTGGCCGGTGGGCGGCGGCACGGTGGACCAGCACCAGGTGGAGGACCTGGTGTTCGGCCTGCCCCCGCAGGACGGCGTGCTGTTCTGGCGGGCCCGCGCCGCCCGCGACCGGCTGCACATCCAGGTGGAGGCGCCCGAGGAGCGCGGCACGGACGTGGAACACCGCCTGACGGAAGCGGTACGGCGGACGCTGTCCGTACCGTGCCGGGTGGAGGCACTCCCTCCGGGCAAACTCGTCCCGACCCACGTCCTCACCGCCAACCCCGACGCCCTCAAACCCCGCGGCCTCTTCGGCCCCGACGAGGACTGGGACAACGCCCTCCTGTACTACTGACACACCGAACGGGGCCCGCACCCCCGCAGCGACTGCCGCGTACGGCGCGGGGGTACGGGGCGAGCGCCCACCACATCGACTGCGGCGTACGGCTCATGATGCGGGACGGGCGCCCACCGGAGCGACTGCGGCGTACGGCGCGAGGCGAGCCCCCCGGAGCGACTGCGGCGTACGGCGCGGGGGTGCGGGGCGAGCCCCCCCCGGAGCGGCTGCGGCGTACGGCGCGGAGGGGGCGGGGCGGGGGTGTCCGCCCGCAGCGACTGGCGCGTCAACGCCCCCACCCCTCCAACGCCCCATTCCGCGCCGGTCCGAGGACGGACACCCCCGCCCCGCCCCCGACCCACCCACCGCCCCAAGGCGCCCCCCGCCCCCCGGCATTCCGCCCCCCGCCCACCGGCATTCCGCCCCCCGCCCACCGGCACCCGCCCACCGGCACCCGCACCCGCGCCCGCCTCGGACCCCGTCCGACCGCAGGCGCCACGCCACCGTCACCCGCGCCCCCCCCGGCGCAGGCCCCGCGGATCAGCCCGGCAACCCGCCCCGGTCCGCCCGTCCGAGGACCGCCGCCACACCGTCCAGCGACCGCTCCACGGTGTACGCGTAGAAGTCGTCCTCCAGCGCCGCGATCGCCTCCGGATCATCGGTGCCCCGGCTGGTCACGGCCGCCCCGACGGCCGCCAGTCCCGGCCGCTCCGGATCGTCCCGGTGCGCGGCGAGCGCCCCCGCCAGCCGTACGCGCGCCTCCGGCAGGTTCTCCGCCCGGTCGTCCTCCACCATCACCAGCGTGAACGCGGAGTTGGTGAGGTACCGGTACGCGGCCGTCGCCCCGTCGCCGAACCCGGCCTGCTGCAGCACCAGGATGCCCCGGTCCATCATCGTCAGCGCCGACGGAATGATCGGCCCGATCCGCACCAGCCGCCGCGCCACGCCCCGGTACCGCCGCAGCACGGGCCGTCCTTCCAGCAGCAGCGAGCTGAACCATTCCCGCCAGCCGAGGTCCTGCGCCGGCAGCGGGATCATGCTCACCACGCGGTCGGCCACGGCGTCGGCCACCGCGTCGCGGTCGCCGACGTGGTGGTAGACGGCGCGCGGCCAGACCTCCAGCGCGGCCGCCAGCTGCCGGGTGGACCAGGCGTCGAGACCGTCCGTCTCGGTGAGCCGGAGCGCCGCGTCGACGATGCCCACGGGTGTGATGGGCGGCCGGTCGAGGGGGCGTCGTCCGCGGCCTCCGGGGGCGGGTGAACTCGGCGAACTGGGCATGGCAGGCAATGTATTCACTCCTCGGTTCTCTGCGGTGTCCGGCGCTTCTTGACCCGGCCCGCCCGGTCCATCGTATGGTGGACGAAATCTATTACCCAGTGGATAGTAAGCTCTACAATTACCCAGTGGGTAGTGCCTCTCCGTGTTCACGCCCGCGCGCAGCCGGCACCCACCCCTGCGCTCACGCTCCCGAAATGGAGGACGACGATGGCCGCGGAACCCGCCGCGCTTCCGTCATTACTGCAGCCCATCCGCAGGCGGCTGGCTCTGGCGGTCCTCTGCCAGGCCGTCTCCGCCCTGCTCAACATCGCCCCGTTCCTCGCCGTCGCCGAACTGGCCCGCGTCCTGCTCGCCGACGGCCCGGTGGACCGTGACCGCGCCTGGACCGTCACCGCCCTCGCGGGCGCCTGCCTCCTGGTGCGGCTGCTGTTCCTCGTCACCGCGAGCGTCGTCAGCCACCTCGCCGAGAACGACCTCCAGTTGTCCATCCGCCGCCTGCTCGTCGGCCGGCTCGACCGGGTGCCGCTGGGCTGGTTCTCGGGGCGCGGCGCAGGCGCGGTGAAGAAGGCCGTGCAGGACGACGTGCACGCGCTGCACCACCTGGTCGCCCACTCCCTGCTGGAACTGACCGCCGCGGTGATCGTGCCGCTGTCGACGCTCGCCTACCTCTTCTGGGTGGACTGGCGCATGGCGCTGATCACGATGATCCCGCTGGTGCTCGGCATCGGCCTGTTCGGCCGTACCGGCGCGGCGTTCAAGAAGAACCTGCCCGCGCTGGACGCGGCGATGACGGACATCAACGGCGCGGCGGTGGAGTTCGTCCAGGGCATCGCCGTGGTGAAGACGTTCGGCCAGACCCGCCGGGCCCACCGCCGCTACGCCGAGGCGGCGGACCGGTTCGCCTCGTTCTTCCGCGGCTGGGTCGACTCGCTGGTCACGCCCAGGGCCCTGTCCGAGATCGTGCTCTCGGCGCCGACGATGCTGTTCACCGTGCTGCTCGGCGGCACCGCCCTGATCACCACGGGCAGGACCGCACCGGAGGACCTGGTGCCGTTCGCGCTGCTCGCGGTCGGCATCACCACTCCGGTGCTGACGATCAGTTTCGCCGAGGAGGAGGTGCGTGCCGCGAAGGCCGCCGCGGACCGTATCGGCGCGGTGCTGGCCACGGACGAACTGCCCCTGCCGGAGCGGCCCGCCACGGCCGGCCCGGGCGCCGTGACCTTCGAGGGCGTCGGCTTCTCCCACGACGGCGAGCACCGCGTCCTGGACGGCGTCGAACTGATCCTGGCGCCGGGCACGACCACCGCGCTGGTGGGCCCCTCGGGCGCGGGCAAGAGCACGCTGGCGTCGCTGCTGCCGCGTTTCTGGGACCCCGACGAGGGCACGATCCGCGTCGGCGGCACGGATCTGAGGGACCTGGCGCCGGAGGAGATCTACCGGCGGATGTCCTTCGTCTTCCAGGACGTACGGCTGCTGCGCGACACCGTCCGTGCCAACCTGCTGATCGCCCGGCCTGACGCCACCGACGAGGAGGTCGAGGACGCCGCGCGGCGGGCCCGCATCCACGACCGGATCACCGAACTGCCGCGCGGCTACGACTCGGTCGTCGGTGAGGACGCCCGGTTCTCGGGCGGTGAGGCGCAGCGGCTGTCCATTGCGCGCGCCATGCTCGCCGACACTCCGGTCCTCGTCCTGGACGAGGCGACCGCGTACGCGGACCCGGAGTCGGAGGCGGCCGTCCAGGACGCCCTGTCCGAACTCACCCGCGGCCGCACCCTGCTGGTCATCGCGCACCGGCTGTCGACGGTGAAGGACGCCGACCAGATCGTGGTCCTCGACGGTGGACGGGTGGTGGAGCGCGGCACGCACGACGAGCTGCTCGCCCTGCGCGGCACCTACGCCGGGATGTGGCAGGCCCACGAGCGCAGCACCGTGTGGCGCCCCGGCAGCCCGTCGCAGTCCACCGCCGACGACCCCACGGGCAGCGACACCCTGGCCGGCGACACGACGGGCAGCGACACCCTGGCCGGCGGCACCACGGCCGGTGACGGCACCACGGCCGGCGCCGCACCCCGTCCCGCGATCGAGGAGGCCGTCTGATGCTCCGTCAACTCATGGCCGTGGTCGGCCCCGCCGAGCGGCGGCTGCTGCGGACCGTACTCGCCCTCCAGGTCCTCGGGGCCGTCCTGCAGGCCGTGGCGTTCGTCCTGATCGTGCCGGTGCTCGAGCGGCTGCTCGGCGACGAACCCGAGGACGCCTGGCCGTGGGTGTGGGCCCTGGCCGCCGCCGCGCTGGCCCAGTCCGTCGTCCACTACCTGGCCACCAAGGGCGGCTTCAAGGCGGGCGCCGCGCTGTCCAAGGTGCTGCACAACCGCATCGGCGACCACGTCTCCGCCCTGCCGCTCGGCTGGTTCGGCCCGACCAGGACCGGCGAGCTGAGCAACCTCACCACCCAGTCCGTGATGGGCATCATGCGCGTCCCCGGCTATCTGTTCCGCCCGCTGATCAGCGGGCTGCTCACACCGGCCGCGGTGGTGCTGCTCATGTTCGCGTTCGACTGGCGCCTGGCGCTCGCCGCGGCCTGCACGGCACCGTTCATCGCGCTCGTGCTGCGCTGGAGCACCGGGAGGACCGCCACCGCCGACCGGCTGCGCGCCGAGGCCATGACGGAGGGCGCCAACCGGGTCATCGAGTACGCCGAGAACCAGCCGGTGCTGCGTGCCTTCCCCGGCTCCCGGGCGGCCGGCGGCAACCGGCTCGACGAGGCGCTGTCCGCCCAGCGGGACGCGGGACGCCAGGTCATGGTGGCCGGCGTCCCCGGCCAGGTCGGCTTCACCCTCACCGTGCAGGCCGCCTTCACGGTGATCCTGGTGTACGGCACCTACCTCGCCCTCGGCGGTTCGCTCGACGTGCCCGAGCTGCTGGCCCTGCTGGTGCTCGCCGCGCGGTTCGTGGAGCCGATGGCGGAGGCCGCCAACCTGGGCTCGGCGCTGCGCTCCACGCGTGCCGCGCTCGGCCGGGTGCAGCGACTGCTGGACGAGAAGCCGCTGCCGGAGCCGGAGCACCCGATCCGTCCGTCCGGCGCGGACATCGAGTTCGAGGCGGTGGAGTTCTCCTACGACGACGGCCGCACGGTGCTGGAGGACGTCGGCTTCCGCATCCCCGAGCGGACCATGACCGCGCTGATCGGGCCCTCGGGCTCCGGCAAGACCACGATCGCGCGGCTGATCGCCCGGTTCTGGGACGTGACGTCGGGTGCCGTGCGCGTCGGCGGTGTGGACGTGCGGGACCTGCCGACCGAGGACCTGATGTCCCGTATCTCGGTGGTGTTCCAGGACGTCTACCTCTTCGAGGGCACCATCGAGGACAACATCAGGGCCGGCCGGCCCGACGCGACCGACGCCGAGGTGCGCCGGGCCGCCGAGCAGGCCCGGGTCGACGAGATCGCCGAGCGGCTGCCGGGCGGCTGGTCGGCGCAGGTCGGGGCGGGCGGCGCGGCACTGTCCGGCGGTGAGCGGCAGCGCATCTCCATCGCCCGGGCCCTGCTGAAGGACGCTCCGATCGTGCTGCTGGACGAGGCCACGGCGTCCCTCGACCCGGAGAACGAGCGGGCGGTGCAGCACGCGCTGTCGGAGCTCACCCGCGACCGGACGCTGCTGGTGATCGCCCACCGGTTGCAGACGGTGCTCGCCGCCGACCAGATCCTCGTCCTCGACGAGGGCCGGATCGTGCAGCGCGGCACGCACCGGGAACTCATCGCCCAGCAGGGCCGGTACGCCGACTTCTGGGCGGAGCGCAGCCGCAGCCGCGGCTGGCGCCTGTCCCGGACGCCCGTCGCCGGCTGACGGGAAAACCCCCGACGGGCCGCTCACGCGGTCCGTCGGGGGCTCCATGCGGCCGCCGCTCCCGGACTCACCCCCGGGCCGAGAGCGGCGGCTTTCCCGGCTCGCCGGCGATGCCCCAGCGGGTGGCCGGCACCTCCTGCAGGACGATCCAGGTCGAGGCGCGCGCCGCGTCGCCGAACACCTCGGCCACCGCGTCGGTGAGCTTGGCGATCAGCTCCGTCTCGGTGTCACCGTCCAGGCGGCCTTCGTAGAGCTTGACGTCAATGAGCGGCATGCGAGGTCTCCTTCAGACTCGATACGGTCCCGCGGCCGGTCCCCGCACCCTCGGCGGCCCCGGCACTCCCTGCGTCTTCACCAATCGCACCGTTCGCACCGTTCACAGCGATCTCAGCGGTCTCGGCGGTCTCTGCGTGCTCGGCGGTCTCTGCGTGCTCGGCGTTCTCGGCGTTCTCCACCACGGCGCGCGCGTCCTCCAGGGCCGCGTCCAGCGCCTCGGCCATGTGGTCCACCTGCGCGTCGGTCAGACCCGGATGGCACGGCAGGTTGACGTGCTCGGTGAACCACAGCTCCTCCGCCACCGGGCACTCGCCGCGCCCGTGCCCGCGCGAACGCCACTCCGGTGTCAGGTGCAGCGGGAAGTAGCGCAGCTGCACCTCGACACCCCGCGCGTCCAGGCCGCGCACCAGCGCCTCACGGGTGCCGCGGGGTCCTGACACGAAGCACGTGTACAGGTGCTGCGCGTGGTGCACTCCCGGGCGGGGCCGGCCGGCCCGGGCGTGCGGGTGGCGGTCCACCACCTCGTTCAGCCGCGCGGCGATGGCCCGCCGCCGGTCGACGAGGTCCTCCAGCCGGTCGAGCTGGTGCAGCCCCACCACGCAGGCGGCCTCCGACAGCGTCGCGTTGGTCCCGCTGCGGCGCACGCCCAGGCAGGCGTCCCGGTACACCGACGACGCGTACTTCATCCAGGGCAGCAGCTCGGGGGCGTCCAGCGGTGACGCGCTCCCGGCGACGAACACGCCGTCGACCTCGTTGGAGCGCAGCCGGTCGATCCGCTCGGCCCAGTCGTCGCGGTCGAGCGTGAGCATCCCGCCCTCGCCGAGGGTGGTGATGTTCTTCGACGCGTGGAAGCTGAAGCAGCCGATGTCGCCGAGCGATCCCGGGCGCCGGCCGTCGTACTGGGCGCCGAGCGCGTGCGCGCAGTCCTCGACGACGAGGATGCCCCGCTGTCTGGCCATGGTCACGATCTCGTCCATCTCGGCCGGCCAGCCGCCGTAGTGGACGAGCAGGATGGCCCGGGTGCGGTCCGTGATCAGGCCCTTCAGGACGGCCGGGTCCATGTTGAGCGACTCCCGGTCGATGTCGCAGAACCGCACCCGCACCTGTCGGTCGAGCAGCGGCTGTGCGGTCGCCTGGAAGGTCTGCGGGGTGACGACGACCTCGTCCCCCGGTGCCAGGTCGAGCAGGTGGACGGCCAGTTCCAGGGCGACGGTGCCGCTGGTGACGCTCAGCGCGTACCGGGTGCCGGCGTACTCGGCGAAACGCCGCTCGAACCGCTCGCGCCAGGACCCCATGGACAGTGATTCTCCGGATTCGAGCAGCTGTCCAAGAGCCGCCGCCTCCGTCGCACCGAGGATGCTTCCGCGACTCGCGTACGGAACTTTGTAGGCCCCGCGCATAAGTACCCTCCGGCTGGATTCGGGGATTGATTTCCCGTCGCCGACATGGGCGACGCGAATGACTCTACGTTTGTGGCGCACCCGCGAAGACAGCAAGAGGCCGTGACTGACAAGGATTTGACAGCACGTCAATCGCGCGCTGTTCCCTTGCCCTTTCCCGGAACTCCGCCCCATGATTCGGAACGAACCGAACGAGCGGCCGCACACCCAGTCGACACGAGGGGCGAAGCGTTTATGAAATTCGGCGTGAATTTCTTTCCGGTGGTCGATCCCGCGCACAAGAGCGCCACCGCCTACTACGACGAGACCCTCCGCCTCGTGGAACTCGCCGAGGCGCTGGACTTTGAACACGTGCAGACGGTGGAGCACTACTTCACCGGGTACGGCGGGTACTGCCCCGACCCGGTCACCCTGCTGACCGCGGCGGCCGCCCGCACCAGCCGCATCCGCATCACCACGGGCGCGGTCGTCCCCGCCTTCACCCACCCGGTCAAGCTGGCGGGAAAGCTGGCCATGCTCGACCACCTCTCGCACGGCCGGCTCGACGTCGGCTTCGGACGGGGCTTCCTGCCCTCGGAGTTCGAGGCCTTCGGCGTCCCCATGGACGAGAGCCGGGCCCGGTTCGACGAGGGCGTGGCGGCCTGCGTACGGCTGTGGAGCGAGGAAGACGTGGTCTTCGAGGGCCGTTTCCACCGGTTCGGCCCGGTGACCCTGCTGCCCCGCCCCCTCCAGGCGCCGCACCCGCCGGTGTTCATCGCCTCCGCGACCAGCGCCGAGTCGTGCGCGGCCGCCGGCACCGCCGGCCACCACCTCCAGGTGGTGCCGTCGGTCACCAGCGCCGAGCAGCTGTCCGGAATGCTGCAGAAGTACCGGGCCGCCTGGGACGAGGCGGGCCACGACCCGGCCGCCCGCCGCATTCAGATCAAGTACACCTGTTATCTGGCCGACGACGCCGCCGAAGCACGGCGTACCGGCGCACACTACGAGCGCTCCTACATCGAGCACATGACGAAGGCCGTGGAGCCGCTCGCGCAGGGAAAGCGGGCCGATTACCCGGGCTACGAGAAATTCCTGGAGAAGGCCAGGAACTACGACTTCGAGGCCTCTCTCGCGGCGAACAAGGTGTTCGCGGGCGACGCGGCCCAAGTGCGCGGCCAGGTGGAGCGGATGCGCGACGAGTTCGGTGCGGACCTGACCGTCAGCCTGCAGTTCAATCCCGGCGGTCTGCCCTACGGCCGCGCCGCACGGGCCATGGAACTGTTCGCCCAGGAAGTCGCCCCCGCCTTCACCGGCTGACGCGCGACGCGGCCGGGCTCAGCGGCGGGTGAGCGCTCCGGGAGCCCGCCCCCGCCGTGCCAGCAGCAGCGACAGCCGCTCCACCTGGGTGCGCAGCAGCCGCTGCTCGTCGACGAGTTCGTCGACCCGTGCGCGCAGCCGCAGCAGCTCGCCGCCGTCGCCCGCACCGGTCCCTGCCGCGGCGGCCGGCACCGGCGGAAGGTCCGGGCCCTGCTCCACGGCCCGCTCCCACGGCCGGCCGCCGCCGAACCGCTCCCGCCCGGGATGCGCGGCGGTGATCCGGCGCAGTTCACCGACGGCCTCGCGCCGCGGGCCCAGCCGCAACTGGACGTCGTACAGCGCCTGGAGGGCGGTCAGCCGCTCCTCCTCCAGCTCCGCCGCCGCCCCCGCGCACAGCGGCCCGCTGGTGCTGCCGGCCATCGCCGGCCCCCGCCACAGCCCCAGCGCCTCCTTCAGCAGGGCGCGGGCGGCGCGCGGATCACTGTCCAGCAGCGCCACGGCCCGCGCCGTCCCCGTACGGAACCGGGCACTGTCCAGCTCCTCGGGACGCACCTGGAGCACGTAACCGGTGTCGCGGGCGATCAGCCGCGGGCTGTTGGCGCGGGACGGCTCGGCCTCGATCAGCAGCTGCCGCAGCCGCGACACATGGGCCTGGAGGGCGTTCACCGCCTTGCCGGGCGCCCGGCCGTTCCACAGCTCCTCGATGAGACGGGCCATGGGCACGGGCACACCGGGCCGGGCCAGCAGCGCCCCCAGCAGCTGCCGCTGTTTGGGACTGGTCAGGGGCACCCACCGGTCCGCGACGTCGTCGTGGACCTCGGGGACGCCCAGCACTCGAAACTGCATCTGCACCTCCGCGGTCGCACACCCCTGCTCCGGCCCAGCTGACCGTGGACCGGGCCCCGGGCGCCTGAGTGCCGGGTACTCATCTGTGCCGGTGTGCCGCCC
>NZ_VCNP01000014.1 GCF_006782915.1 Streptomyces calvus | reverse complement strand
GGGCGGCCCCCGCCGGTGCGGCGCGGCGCCGGAGTGAGTGGCGGCTACTCACGATCCCGCCGCCCGCGCCGTGGTCGTCTGGAACCACCGCCGACCGCGGCGGACGAGCGGTTCACAGCCACGGGTGAGGAGTTGAGGACGCATGGCGCACTGGGACGCGGAGGTCGCGGTGGTCGGCCTGGGAGCGTGGGGAGCGTGCGCGCTGTGGCAGCTCGCCGAGCGCGGAGTGGACGTCATCGGCGTCGAACGGCACCGGCCGGGCCACTCGCTGGGCTCCTCGCACGGCGGGTCGCGGATGTTCCGCGTCACCTGCCTGGAGCATCCGGGGCTGGTGCCGCTGGCGCGCCGCTCCCGGGAGCTGTGGGGCACGCTGGAGGAGTCCGCCGACCAGCAGCTGTTCTTCCCGGTCGGCGGCCTGCTGATCGGGCCGAAGGACGGCCGCGTGGCGGGCGGCACACTGGCCGCCGCCTACCACCACGGCATCGAGGTGCGGACGCTCACCGGGCAGGCGCTGCGCTTCCGCTACCCCCGCCATGTGGGCGTCCCCGAGCACCACGTCGGAGTGTGGGAGCCGTCCGCCGGCATCATCCGTCCCGAACTGTCGATCCGCGCCGCCGTGAACCTGGCCGAGAAGTGCGGCGCCCGGGTCCTCACCGACACCGCCATCGCCACGTACGACCTGGTGCCGGGCGGTGTGGTGCTGCGCACCTCGCAGGGCGAACTGCGGGTGCGGCAGGTGGTGTTCACGGTCGGGTCCTGGCTGTCCTCACTGGTCGGCGGACTGCCGCTGGAGACCGTGCGGATGCCGATCACCTGGTTCCGGCCGTTGGAGCCGCACGACGACACCTTCCGCCTGGAACAGTTCCCCGTCTTCATGCGGGAGCTCGACGAGGGCACCATCCTGTGGGGCAACGGGGCCGAGGGCGGCCACGACGTCAAACTCGGCATCGAGGACCGCTCCGACGCACCGCCCCTGGACCCCGAGGCGTACGACCGCTCCGTCGGCCCGGACGACTGGTCCGCCCTCACCGGGCTGCTCCCGGCGAAGCTGCCCGGCCTGGAACCGCTGCCGTCGAAGGTTGCGGTGTGCATGCTGACCCGCACCCCGGACGGCCAGTTCGTCATCGGCCGGCCCGGCGGCGATCCGCGCGTGGTGGTGGCCGGCGGCGACAACGCGCACGGCTTCAAACACGCCACGGGGATCGGCGAGGCCCTCGCCGAGATCGTGCGGGGCGAGGAGACGACGGTGCCCATCGGATTCATGTCCCCGAACCGCTTCGGCTGATGCCGTGTCGCACCCCAGGAGGGCGAGCATGACGTCGACACCCACTTCCCCGCAGGCGCCGCCGCTGGTGAGCGCGCAGCAGTTCCGGGACGCCATGGCCGAACTGGCCTCGCCGGTGACCGTGGTGACCGCCCCGGACGGCCGGGGCGGGCGCCGGGGCTGCACCGCCAGTTCGGTGACGTCGGTCTCCCTGGACCCGCCGCTGCTCCAGGTCTCCGTCGCGCACACGTCCAGCTCGCACCGGGCGCTGGTCACCTCGCGGGAGTTCGTCGTCCACGTCCTCGCCGACCGGCACCGCTGGCTGGCCGACCGGTTCGCCCGGCGTGACATCGACCGGTTCGCCGGATCCGGCTTCACCACCTGGCCCGGCACCGACCTGCCCTGGTTCCCCGACGCGACGGCGGCCTTCCGCTGCCTGACCCGGCAGGCGATCCCGGTCGGCGACCACACCCTGCTGATCGGCGCCCTCGCCGCCGTCCGCACGGGCCCCACCGACGGCACCCCCACCGACGCCCTGCTCTGGCACCGCCGCGCCTTCCACACCCTCGCCTGACCCCGTCCGCGACGGCCCCCGTCCACCGGCCACCACCGGGACGGGGGCCCACGCGTTTCCCCGCTCCCACCGGACGACGGCCTTCGGCCTGACGGCCTGCCACTTCGAAGGCCTCGTGCCCTGACGACCTTGCGCCTCCACTGCCGTACGCCCTCCGGGGCTTGTGGTTCGACGGCCTTGTGCCCTGCGCGTCTTGCGCCTTGACGGCCTTGTCCTCTGCGCGTCTTGTGCCTCGACGGCCGTACGCCCTGCAGGGCTTGAGGCTCGACGGCCTTGTGCCTGGCGGGCCTTGCGCCTTGACGGCCCTGTGCTCGGCGCGTCTTGTGCCTCAACGGCCGTACGCCGTGCGGCCGTGCGCCTCAACGGCCGTGTGCCGTGTGTCCTGCGGACTTTGCGCTTCGACAGCCGTACGAGCCCTACGCCCCACGAGCCCTACGCCCTACGCCCTACGAGCCCTACGCCCCACGGGTCCTATACGCCCCGCCCGCGTCCCGCACCCGCTCAGTCGCTGCCGGCCGGCGTCAGGAGCCCGGCCTCCCGTGCCCGCCGCACCACCAGGCGGGCGATCTCGGGAGCGGCGCCGAGGGGCGCGGAGAGCACGTCGGCCCGGGCCGCCTCCGCCTCCGCCGCGATACGGTCCGGCAGCAGACCGGGCGCCAGGACGTACGGGGCGACCGCCACCCGGCGCACGCCCCGCGCGCGCAGGTCCCGCACCACCTCCGCGGGCCGGGGCCGCGGGCCGGTGACGAAGGCGGGCCGCACCGCGCACCAGCCGGACCGCCGCAGCGCCCGGGCCGCGGCGCCCACCGACTCGATCGCCTCCGGATCCGTGGACCCCGCGGCGGCCAGCACGACCCCGGTGGTGAGCCGGTCGGCCGCCGACAGACCGGCCTCCCGCAACCGCCGTTCCACCGCCGCGAGCAGCAGCGGTGAGCCGCCGAGGACGGCCGCCTGCCGCACCCGCGGCCCGGGCGCGTCCGCCAGGACGGCCGGCAGGTCGGTCTTGGCGTGGTAGGCGCGGGTCAGCAGCAGCGGGACCGCCACGGCCCGCGCGGCCCCGTCGCGCCGCAGCGCCTCCAGCGCGCCCGGCACATCCGGTGTGTCGAAGTCCAGGAAGGCGGCCGCCACGTGCAGTCCGGGGTGCGAGCGCCGGATCCGGCCGGTCAGCGCCCGTACGGTCTCGGCGTGCCGCCGGTCGCGGCTGCCGTGGCCCACCAGGAGCAGCGCCGGGGAGCCGGTGTCCGTACCGGCGTGCGTCCGCCGCACCGCAGGACCCGCGGGGGCCGCCCGTACCGCTGTCACCGTGAACCCCCGATCGGCGCGCCGCGTGCGGCGGAGGGGCCCGCCGCCGGGCCGACGCTAACCGGAGCCGCTCACACCGACCTGACCGTGCGCTGACCGGGCGCGCACCGCGTCCGTGCACGCCGTTGAGGCGCCGCTGACGGCGCGCTGACCGGCCAACGGGCCCGGCGCGCCGGGTCAGGCGGGACCGCGGCTGTGCAGTGGCGCGTCGCCGAGCTCGGCCCGCATGCCCCAGTCCCAGTCGCCGACGACCGTGGCGGGCAGCGGCGAGTCACCGCGCAGCATGCGCTGGTGGGCCTCGCGCACCGCCTCCGAGGGCTCCAGGCCGAGTTCCGTCACCAGCCGGGTGTGCAGCCGCCGGTAGGTCTCCAGCGCCTGCCACATGCGGCCGGCCTGGTACTGCGACAGCATCAGCTGCAGGTGGAAGCGCTCGTGCAGCGGATAGCGCGCCGTCAGTTCGGTCAGCCTGGCCAGGACCTCGATGCCCCGGCCGAGCGCCAGGTCCGCCGCGACGCAGATCTCGAACGCGCTGAGCCGCGACTCCTGCAGCCGCAGCACCTCCACCCGCAGCACCGGCCCCAGCGGCACGTCGAACAGGACGTCGCCGCGCCACAACCCCAAGGCGTGGTTGAGGAGTTCGGAGGTGAGCCGGTGGTCACGCCTGCGTGCCGCGGCGAGACCGGCGGAAACCAGGTGCTCGTGCTCCAGCGCGTCCACCTGGCCGGGCGCCGCGTTGAGGACGTAACCCCCGTGCGCGGTGGCGAGAATCTGCTTGGCCCGGGCCGCCCCGTCCGGGCCACTGGCCGCGGCGATTCCGCGCCGCAACTGCATCATGTACGTCTGCAGCGTGGCCTGGGCGCTCCGCGGTGGGCGGTCGCCCCAGAGTTCGTCGACCAGTTCCCACACCGGCACCGTGCGCCGGGCCCGCAGGGCCAGCAGCGCCAGCACCTGCCGGTGCTTGGCCGCGCTGGGTGTCCAGCTTCGTTGACCAAAGTTGGCAGTCAGCGTGCCCAACAGCTTGATGTCCACCAGCCAACCTCTCCCCGTGTGTTGCCAGGGCTGCGATGCTGTCACCCGGAGGCTGAATCCAGTAGTGCCCTCGATCACCAGTCCGATGTGAACCGTCATATGACCGGGTTGGCCGAAAGTCGCCTCCAGCGAAAGTCCAGAGACGCATGAGATGGGCCTCAAGAATCGGACGGAGGCACCGTGTGAGGCTTTTCGCCATGGACTTCACGCTCCTCGGACCCATCGGCATCGTCACGGCGAACGGGCACGTCCCGCTCGCCGGATCCCGTCAGCGGATCCTGCTGGCGTCACTTCTCGTCAGCGGCGGCCGCCTGCTGACCAACGAACAGCTCTACAGCGAACTGTGGGGCGACGACCCGCCGCACACCGCGCACAACGCGCTCCAGGCGCAGGTCTCCCGGCTGCGCCGCACGCTGAGCCGGCTCGCCGAGCCGTCGCGGCCGGCGCCGGCCCTGGTCACCCACTCCGCCGGCTACGTGCTGAAGGTCGAGCCGGCCCGCATCGACATGAACGTCTTCCGCCGCCGCATCGCGGAGGCGCGGCAGATCGCCGACCGGGACCCGATGGCGGCGATCGGCCTGCTGGAGTCCGGAACCGGTCTGTGGCAGGGCAAGCCGCTCCAGGACACCGGGGCCAGTCCGCTGTGCCACAGCACGGCGGTCCAGCTGGAGGAGGAGTACCTGGCCGCGCACGAGACCAAGCTGGAACTGAAGCTGCGGTGCGGGCTCACCGAGGACGCGATCGGCGAGCTGCGGGCGATCGGCGTGGTGCACCCGTGGCGGGAACGCATCACCGAGCTGCTGATGCTCGCCCTGTACCGCGTCGGCCGCCGGGCGGAGGCCCTGGAGACCTACCACAGCACCCGCCGTCAGCTCACGGATCACCTCGGGATCGAGCCTTCTCGCCGACTGAAGGAAACGCTCCAGGTCATCCTGCGCGAGGACCCCGTGCCCGCGGCCACCCTGCGCCCGGCGCCGCTCTCCGTGCTCGTCCGCTGACCCGGCCGCGGGCCGGCGTTCACCCGGACGCGGGCGGTGCGGGCCGGTCCGGTGCGGGATCCGCCACCGGTTCGGCCCGCACCACGCGCACACCGCGCGCGGTGAACGCCGCCGCGTCGGCGTCCGTCGCCGAGGTGTCCGTGACCAGTGTCCAGCCGGGCGGCAGTGTGGCCCAGGCGTGGAAGGGCGCCCGGCCCAGCTTCGCCGCGTGCGCGAGGACGTAGATGCGGTCGGCCCGGCGGGCCATCAGCTCCTTGAGGCGGGTCTGGCGCAGGTCCGCCTCGCAGATCCCGCCGTCGGCCGTCACCCCGTCCGCGGACAGGAACACCCGGTCGAACGTGAGCCGTTCCAGCGCCGCCTCCGTCAGCGGGCCGACGAAGGCCTGGCTGAGCGGGCGCAGCGTCCCGCCGAGGCACTCCACGTGGACGGACTCGACGTCCGCCAGTTCGTGCAGCGCGGTCAGGCCGGTGGTGGCGACCGTCAGGTCCTTCGCGGTGCGCAGTTCGTGCGCGAGGGCGCCGACCGTCGACCCGGCGTCCAGCAGCACGGTCTCGCCCGGCTGGACCTGCGCCGCCGCCCAGCGGGCGATGGCCCGCTTCTGCTCGTACGCCTCGGTGGTGCGCTGGCGCAGCGACGCCTCCGGGTGCGCGGTGAGCGCCATCGCACCGCCGTAGGTGCGGGCGAGCCGGCCGTCGGCGGTGAGCCGGGCGAGGTCGCGGCGGATGGTGGAGGCCGTCACGCCGAAGTGCCGTGACAGTTCCTCGACGCTGGCCAGGCCGGTGGTGGTGGCCAGTCGGAGGATCTCCTCGCGCCGGGCCTGGGATCCGTTGGGCGGCATCAAGTGTCCTTCGCGGTGCGTCGGTTCAGCGGGCGGTGGACATCTCGGCGGCCTGCCGCAGCGCCTCGATCATGCTACCGGCCTCGGCCTTGCCCGTACCGGCGATGTCGAACGCGGTGCCGTGGTCCACGGAGGTGCGGATCACCGGCAGGCCGACGGTGAGGTTGACGCCCGCCTCGATGCCGAGCACCTTCACCGGGCCGTGGCCCTGGTCGTGGTACATCGCCACGATGAGGTCGTAGTCGCCGCGCGAGGCGAGGAAGAACGCGGTGTCGGCGGGCAGGGGGCCGCGGGCGTCGATGCCGTCGCGGCGGACCGTCTCCAGCGCCGGGACGATCTTCTGCTCCTCCTCGCCGTACCCGAACAGGCCGTTCTCGCCCGCGTGCGGGTTGATGCCGCAGACCCCGATGACGGGTTCGGCCACGCCCGCGCGGACCATGGCCTCGTGGCCGCGCCGCACGGTCCGCTCGACCAGGCCGGGCTCGATGCGGTTGACGGCGTCGATCAGGCCGATGTGCGTGGTGACGTGGATGACCTTCACCTTCTCGGTGGACAGCATCATCGACACCTCCTCGACCCCGGTGAAGTGGGCGAGCAGTTCGGTGTGCCCGGGGTAGACGTGTCCGGCGGCGTGCAGCGCCTCCTTGTTGAGGGGGGCGGTGCAGATGCCGTCGATCTCGCCGGCCAGGGCCAGTTCGGCGGCCCGCTTGACGTACTCGTAGGCGGCGTTGCCGGCCGCGGCGGACAGCACGCCCCAGGGCAGGCCCTCGGGCAGCACCCCCAGGTCGACGACGTTGATGCGGCCCGGCGCGGTTTCGGCCGCCGCCGGGTCCGGCACGGTCACGATCTCGCAGTCGGTGCCGAGGATCCGGGCCGCCTCGCGCAGCCGCGCGGCGTCACCGATCACCACCGGCCGGCACCGGCTCAGGGTCGCGGCGTCCAGCACCGCGGGCACGATCACCTCGGGCCCGACACCGGCGCCGTCGCCCATGGTGACACCGATGAGGGGGAGGGGCTGCTGCGCGTTCACTGGGTGACTCCTTGCTGAGAGGGTGCCGTGGCGGGGGCCGGCGGCAGGGACGAGGACAGCAGGCGGGGGCGGAGGGCCGCCGCGATGTGCAGGAACGAGTCAGGGCCGCCGAAGCTCCCGGGGCGGGTGACGACCGAGCGGCCGTCCGGGGTGCGGCTGTGCACGGCGCCGTGGTGGATCTGGCCGACGGGCCACAGCGTGGTCACGCCGGCCGCGTCGAGCACCCGGCGGGCCGTCTCACCACCGGTCAGGACGAGGTCCGCCCGCTCCGGCAGCGCCGACACGGCGCGCGCCAGCCCCGCCACGATCCGGCGGGCCGCGCCGGGCCGGACGCCGCCGGAGCCGTCGACGGACACGACGGTGACCGTGCCGGGCGCGAGCGCGGGCAGCGCGACGGTGTCCGGCCCGGCCAGCGCCTCGGGCGCCAGCGGCACGTGCCGGGCCCCGGCCGCCACCAGCCGCGTCACCTGCTCGACCACCCCGGGCTCCGCGCTGCCGGCCACGACGAGCAGCGGCCGCAGGCCCGCGCCGCCCGCCGCCGTACGCGTCCCGGGCGCGCCGAAGCGGCGGCCGACGGCGGCGGCCAGGCCGCCGCTGCCCAGCAGTCGGGCGTCCGGGCCGAGCAGCGCCGCGGCGGCGGCGATCACCGCCAGGTCGGCGTCGGACTCCGCGTCGCACACCGGGTGCCGCCCGCGCGCGGCCGCCTCCCGGAACCGGCCGGCGAGCGCGATCGGTCCCCGGCGCACGGCCCCGAGCGGTACGTCCTCGGTCGGCAGCGGCGCCAGGGCCTCGGCGACGGACCGGGGCGCGGTGCGCTCCTCGGCCCGCCAGGCCGCGCACTCCCGCAGCGGAACGCCGTCGGCGAGGACCTCGCCGCCGCGCACCACGCGCCGCGCGGCGGGCAGGGCGGGCGCGACGACCAGGAGTCCGGCGCCCTCCGCGAAGGCCGCGGCCTCCGCACCGACCGGCCCGCGCAGCAGCGAGTCGCACTTCTTGAACCAGACCGTACGGCCGGACAGAGCAGGAGAGTTGACTGCGCGAAACGCGCGGCCGTCGTCGTGTCGCGCGCCGGGATGCGGAGATACGGATCCGGTCGGAGGCGCACCGTCGCCGTGTCCGCCGACCCGCGCGCCCGACCCGGCCAGCGCGGCCCGTACGGCGTCGGCGGCGGCCGCGTCGTCCAGGTACCGCGAGTCCAGGTCCACCACCGTGCACTCACCGACGGCGGGCGGTTCCACCAGGTCGGCGGGGTTCAGCAGCAGGCGCGAGGGCAGCCGGAGCAGCGCGGCCACCTCCGCCGCGCCCGACAGGTCGTCGGCGAGGGCAACGACCGGGGTGTCGTCCCGACGGCACACGCGAACCTCCTCCACGCACACCCGGCACGGGCGTGCTCGGGTCGCGGCGTCCTCTGGTCAGGGCGCCCCGCAGTGCTCCGATGATGACATAGCCTGCGCGATTCGCGCGAGACTCTTGCGCATAACGCGCAGTCGTGCGAGCGTTCACCCACCGAGAGACACCGTCGCCCCGCACCGCCCCTCCCCGGACGGCACGACGGCACGGCACCCGTACCGGAAGGAACCGCTCGTGAGCACCGGCACCCGCCCCGGCCCGCACGAAAGCCCGCAGGGACGCCAGCAGGGACACCAGCAGGGAAGCCCGCAGGTCATCGAGCTGCCGTCCGTCCCCGTACCGCTCTCCCGCCTGGTCCTGGGCACCATGACGTTCGGCGACACCGTCGACCGCGCGGGCGCCGCCGCCATGCTCGACACCGCGCTCGACGCCGGGCTCACCGGCGTGGACACGGCCAACGGCTACGCGGGCGGCGAGAGCGAGCGGATCCTGGCCTCGCTGCTGCCCGGCCGCCGTGACCGGATCGTGCTCGCCACCAAGGCCGGCATCCCGCACCCCGACCAGGGCGAGCACGCCCCGCTCTCCCCGGCCGGCCTGCGCGCCGCCCTCGACGGCAGCCTCGAGCGACTCGGCACCGACCACGTCGACCTCTTCTACCTGCACCAGCCGGACCGCCGTACGCCGCTCGCCGAAACCCTGGCGACCGTCGCGGAGTTCGTCGCCGAGGGCAAGATCCGCGCCCTCGGCGTGTCCAACTACGCCGCCTGGCAGATCGCCGAACTGACCCGCACCGCCGACAAGGTCGGCGCCCCGCGCCCCGTCGTCGCCCAGCAGCTGCACAACCTGCTCGCCCGCCGCATCGAGGAGGAGTACGTCGAGTACGCGGCGGTCACCGGACTGCGCACCATGGTCTACAACCCGCTCGGCGGCGGCCTCCTCACCGGCCGGCACCGCTTCGAGGCCGACCCCGCCACCGGCCGCTTCGGCGACTCCAAGCTCGCCGCCATGTACCGGCAGCGCTACTGGAACGAGGACCTCTTCGCCGCCGTCGCGCAGCTCACCGCGATCGCCGACCAGGCGGGCCTGCCGCTCACCGAACTCGCCCTGCGCTGGCTGCTGGACCGCCCCTCCACCGACGCGCTGCTGCTCGGCGGCTCCCGTCCCGAGCACCTGCGCGCCAACATCGCCGCCGCCCAGGCCGGCCCGCTGCCGAAGGACGTGACCGACGCCTGCGACGCCGTCGGCGCCGCCCTGCGCGGCCCCATGCCCGCCTACAACCGCTGACCCCGCCCGCCGGCCCGCCCGCACCCGTACACCAGCAGTCCGGAGACTCCTCATGACCACCGCCGCGCACTTCACCGCCGCACTGCGCGCCCGCCGCCGCCTCATCGGCTACTGGTCGCTGCTCGACTCGCCCGTCGCCGCCGAGCGACTGGCCCGCCTCGGCTACGACTACCTGGCCTTCGACGCCCAGCACGGCCTCTTCGGCTACCAGGGCCTGCTGAACAACCTCATCGCCACCGACACCCGCGGCTCCACCGCCGTCGGCATGGTCCGCGTCGAGGCCAACGACCCCACGTACATCGGCCGCGCGCTCGACGCCGGCGCCGCCGCCGTCATCGTGCCGCTCGTCGACACCGCCGCCGACGCGGCCGACGCGGTCGCCGCCGTGCGCTACCCGCCGCACGGCCGCCGCTCCTACGGCCCCATGCGCGCCCAGCTGCGCATCGGCCCCGACCCGGCCGACACCCACGAGCAGACCGCCGTCCTCGCCATGATCGAGACCGCCGACGGGCTCGCCAACGTCGAGGAGATCTGCGCCACCCCCGGCCTCGACGGCATCTACGTCGGCCCGTCCGACCTGCGCCTGGCCATCGGCGGGAAGACCTCCACCGACCCGGACGTGACCGAGGAGTTCGAGCGGGCGCTGACCCGCATCCGCACGGCCGCCGAAGCCGCCGGCATCGCCGCCGGGATCCACAACGGCGACGGCGCGAGCGCCGCCCGCCGGCTCGCCGAGGGCTTCACGTTCGCCTCCGTCGCCGCCGACGTCGTCCACCTCCAGCAGGTCGCCGGCGCCCACCTGGCCGCCGCACGCGGGGAGGACCGCGCGTGAGCAGCCCGCACCGCACCACGCTCATCACCACACCCACCTTCGCCCGGCACTCGCCCGACCCGTGGACGCTGCTCGCCGACGGCGGCGCGGGCCCGGTCCGCCCGTACGACGACCGGGCCGTGCCGCACGAGGAACTGCTGGAGCGGATCGCCGGCGCCGACGCGCTCATCGCCGGCATGGACCCGGTCACCGCCGAGGTGATGGACGCCGCCCCGCGCCTGAAGGTCATCGCCAAGCACGGCGTCGGCACCGACACCATCGACGTCGCCGCCGCCCGCGACCGCGGCATCCCCGTGGTCTGCGCGCCCGGCTCCAACTCCCGGGCCGTCGCCGAGTTCACCTTCGGGCTGGTGCTCGACGCCGCCCGCCGGATCAGCGCCTCCCACACCGCCGTCACCGAGGGCCGCTGGCCCAAGCTGTTCGGCCCCGAACTCCACGGCAGGACGCTCGGCGTCGTCGGCTTCGGCCGGATCGGCCGGCTCGTCGCCGGCTACGCGCGGGCCTTCGGCATGCACGTCCTCGCGCACGACCCGTACGTCCCCGACGACGCGGTGACCGCCGCCGACGCCGAACCCGCCGCGCTCGACGCCCTCCTGGCCCGCGCCGACGTCGTCACCCTGCACCTCCCGCCCGCCGGGCAGCCGCTGCTGGACGCGGCCCGGCTGGCCGCCATGAAACCCGGCGCGATCCTCGTCAACGCCGCCCGCGGCGGCCTCGTCGACGACACCGCCTTCGCCGCCGCCCTGCACTCCGGCCACCTGGCCGCCGCGGCGCTCGACGCCTTCGCCGTCGAGCCCCTCCCCGACCACCACGTCCTGCGCACGGCACCCCGGCTGACCCTCACCTCCCACATGGCCGCCTGCACCCCGGAGGCCAACCGTGCCATGGGCCTGATGGTCGCCGAGGACGTACTGCGGGTCCTCGCCGGCGAGTCCCCGCACCACGCGGCCCGCTGAGCGCCGCCCCACCCACCCACGTCACCCCCCACCGCGTTGCCCTGCCCCCCTTGCCCCATTGCCTTCCGCTCCGGCGACGGCGCCGGAACAAGCAAAGGAACACCGCCATGTCGACCACCGCCACCGCCGAAGCGGCGGAGCACGCGCAGGCCGATCCGTACGCCCTGCGCCCCGAGGACGCCCGCCCCGCGCCGACGGCCTTCCGCGACCGGATCCGCCATCTCGGCCCCGGCTTCGTGCTGTCGGCCGCCGTCGTCGGCTCCGGCGAGCTGATCACCACCACCGCGCTCGGCGCCCAGGCCGGCTTCGCGCTGCTCTGGCTGGTGATCGTGTCCACCGCGGTCAAGGTCTGGGTCCAGATGGAACTGGCCCAGTGGACCATCCTCAACGGGCGCACCGCGCTGGAGGGCTACCGCGAGGTCGGCCCCCGCATCGGCCGGCTGAGCTGGATCAACTGGCTCTGGATCGGCATGGACTTCGCCAAGATGTTCCAGCGCGGCGGCATCATCGGCGGTACGGCGGCGGCCTGTTCGGTGCTCTGGCCGGTCATCGGCGAACCGCTGAGCTGGGGCTCCCTGGCGCTGTGGGCCGTCGTGGTCACCGTCGCCGCGATCCTGCTGCTGCAGTCCGGCAAGTACAGCCTCGTGGAACGCGCCTGCCTGGTCTCGGTCGTCGTCTTCACGCTGGTCACCGTGAGCCTCGCGGTCGGCCTGCCCGGCACCGGGTTCGGCTACGGCGGGAGCGAACTGGGCAGCGGCTTCGGCTTCGAGATCCCGGCCGGCACCGTCGGCATCGCGCTGGCCGTCTTCGGCATCACCGGCGTCGGCGCCGACGAGATGACGACGTACACCTACTGGTGCCTGGAGAAGGGCTACGCCCGCTGGACCGGCCCCGACGACGGCAGCGAGGAGCGCGCCCGCCGCGCCGAGGGCTGGATCAAGGTGATGCGCCTGGACGCCCTGACCGGCCTGGCCGTCTGCGTGCTGTGCACCCTGTCGTTCTACGTCATCGGCGCGGCCGTGCTGCACCCGCAGGGCCTGGTGCCCGAGGGCAACGAGATGATCACCACGCTGTCGCGCATCTACACCGACACCATGGGCCCCTGGGCCGAGTACCTGTTCCTCGTCGGTGCCTTCGCCGTCCTCTTCTCCACCCTCATCGGCTCCACGGCCTCCGTCCCGCGGCTGTGGACCAACACGCTCGGCCTGCTCGGCGTCATCGACTGGAGCGACGTCCGCGCCCGCACCCGCACCATCCGCGTCCTCACCTGGTGCCTGCCGCTGCTGTGGACCGCGTTCTTCCTGTGGATGCAGTCGCCGGTGCTGATGGTGCAGATCGGCGGCATCGGCGGCGGTGTCTTCCTGCTCGCCGTGGTCGTCGCGGTGTGGCGGCTGCGCCACACCGGAGTGCCGAAGCGCTTCCGCGGCAACCCGTGGCTGACCGCCGCGCTCGTCGTCAGCAGCGTCGCCATCCTCTGCGTCGGCGTGTACGGCGTGCTGAAGACGCTGGGCGCGGTTCCGGAGTAGCCGCGCCGGAGCCGGCCGGGACGACGTGGCCCCGGCCGGCCCCGGTCACGGCCGCGTCGAGCGGTACGTGGCGCTGCCGCCGACGTCCGTCACGATCGACGGGCAGGCCGCGCAGGCGGCCGCGCCGCGCTGCGCGAACCACCGGCAGTCGGCGCGGATGCCGCAGGACGGGAGGAACGGGCCCGGCAGCGCGGTGCCCGCCGCTCCGGCGCGTTCGGGGCCGGGCGGATCGTCCAGGACGTGGTCGATGACGCCGCATCGGGCGCCGGTCCACTGCGCGCACTCGCCCTCCACACAGGGCCCGGTGAACCGGTACCGGCTCTCGGGCCGGCCGGACGCCTCCAGCCGGGCCTCGAAGGCGCTGTCGACGAACACCGGCATCGGCAGATAGGCCAGCCGGCCCGCACCGGTCGTCACCCCGAGCACCGACGCACCGGACCGGCACGGAGTGCTCGGGCAGGCCCTCGGCCGGTCGTCCCGTCCCTGCGCCCGGCCGGTGTCCTCGGCCCTCACCGGACCGGCCCGGCCTCCGCGGCCGCGAACTGCTGGAGTTCCCGGACCAGGACGTCCTTGGGCTGGCCGTACCACCAGATCTTCGGGTCCAGCCGTACCGGGAGCGCGTCACGGGGCGCGACGTCGCCCAGCGCGAGTGCGCCCGCCTGGGCGATGGCCCGGCTGATCCGCTCCTCCTGGTCCTTCGTCAGTTCGACGCCGGTGACGACGAACGTGAACTCGCTCTTGCCGGTGTTGTCGGGCACGGTGACTCCTGGTTCGAGAGGGCGTCCACGGGGCGGAGCCGGCCTCCTGCCTCCGGTTGACGACGCTAGGTGTATTGATCACGAGCGTTGTTAACGCTGGCCGGGCTTGATCATGGCGAAGGCCTCCGTGTGTGGTGGAGGTGTCGAATCTTCACCGCACGGAGGCCTTCGTGTCCCACCGTAATGCCCGGCTGACCTTTCACGGCAGGCGGCTGCTGGTTGAACGTGTCCGCACCGGACGCCCTGTCGCCCATGTTGCCGCCGAGATGGGCATCTCCCGCGTCACCGCTCACAAGTGGGTGCGTCGCTGGCGGGCCGAAGGCGAGAAGGGACTGTACGACCGGTCCAGCCGTCCGCGCACGACACCGCACCGCACGGCGGGGGCGATCGAGGTCCGCGTGTGCCGTCTTCGCCAGGACCGCAAGCTCGGCCCGGCCCGCATCGGTCCGATCCTGGGCCTGCCGGCCTCGACCGTGCACCGCGTCCTGGTCCGTCACGGCCTGAACCGCCTGTCCTTCCTGGACCGGCCCACCGGCCAGGTCATCCGACGCTACGAACGCGACCGCCCCGGCGAGCTGGTCCACGTGGACGTCAAGAAGCTCGGCCGCATCCCCGACGGCGGCGGCCACAGGGTCCTGGGCCGCCAGGCCGGCCGCGCCACACGCAACGGCATGGGCTTCGACTTCATCCACTCCGCGGTCGACGACCACAGCCGCCTCGCCTACAGCGAGGTCCACCCGGATGAGAAAGCCGCCACCTGCGCGGCCTTTCTGCGCCGGGCCGCCGCCTTCTTCGCAGCGTCGGGCATCGACCGCATCGAGCGGGTCCTGACCGACAACGCCTGGCCCTACCGCAAAAGCCTCGCCTGGCAGCAGGCCCTGGCCGACCTGGATGCGGCCGGCAAGCTCACTCGCGCATACCGGCCGCAGACCAATGGCAAGGTCGAGCGCTTCAACCGCACCCTGCTCGACGAATGGGCCTACCTGCGGCCCTACACCAGCAACACCGAACGCACCGACGCCCTGGCAGACTTCCTCCACACCTACAACCACCACCGCTGCCACACCGCACTCGGCGGCCAGCCACCCATCAGCCGCGTGAACAACGCTGCGGGTCGATACAGCTAGAGCGCAGAGCCGCAGGTCGCGACGTGCGAGGGCCGGACGGGCGACGCGGCACCCCGGCACCACGAGCGGCCGCCGCGGGCTCCCGCACATTCGGGCAGCCGTCCCCGCAACCACTGTCGCCGTCGTCGCCTTTGTCCGGTGGGCTACGCTGTGCGGCCATGACAACCGGGACGGCATCGCGCCACACACGGATCGGTGACCCGGTGCTCCACTGAGCGCCGTACGGGCCGGTGGCGGCCCGCTGTCCGGTCGGGGATCGTGCGCTGCCGCGCGGGCTCCGCCGCCGTCGTTGATCACAGGTTCGGCAGATCAACGACGACAGGAGAATCCATGCCCACCACAACCCTGCTGATCCCCACCACGGACGGCCGGGCCGACGCCTTCGCCGCCTTCCCCGACGACGGCGAGCGGCACCCGGGGGTGCTGATGTACGCGGACGGCTTCGGTCTCCGGCCCGCGCTGCGCGAGCTGGCCCACGACCTGGCCCGACACGGGTACTACGTCCTCGTACCCCACCTCTTCCACCGGCACGGCCCGGCACCGCTCGTCGAACTTCCCGAGCACATCGGGGAAGAGGTCCGGCCCGCGCTCATGGCCCGGGTGATGCCCTTGATCGAGGCGCACACCGCCGAACGCGCCCGCAGCGACGCCGACGCCTACCTCGGGTTCCTCACCGCCCGGCCCGAGGTGGCCGCCGGACCGGTCGCGGTGACCGGCTACTGCATCGGCGGCCTCCTGGCGATGCGCACCGCCGCGGCCCACCCCGGCCGGGTGGCCGCCCTCGCCGCGTTCCACGCCCCCGTGGGCGCGGACGGGCCCGACGCCTTCGCCGGGATCACCGCCGAGGTCCACTTCGGCCACGCCGAGAGCGACCTGACGCCCGAGGCCCTGGACGAACTCGACCGGGCCCTGGTCGCCGCGAACGTCGACCACACCTCCGAGATCTACCCGGGCACCGTCCACGGGTTCACCATGTCCGACACCGACGCCTTCGACCCCGCCGGACTGCGGCGCCACTGGGACCGCCTGCTGCCCCTCCTGGACCGCACACTGTCCGACGGCCGAGGGCCCGGTACGAAGCAGCGGTGACCGGCCGTCCCGGTCACCGCCACGGCGGTCCGGGGACGATGGCGAGGGTGGCGGGGGACGCGCGGTGAGGCGCGGGCCCGCCGGACGGCGGGCGAACTCCCGTATCCGTGCGGCCGCCGGAGCGGCCGGTCAGGGCGTCGGGCGGCGCAGTGTGGCGGTGAACCTGTACCGCGAGCCGCGGTACACGGAGCGGACCCACTCGACCGGTGTGCCCGTCTCGTCCCGCGAGTGCCGGGACAGCAGCAGCATCGGCAGGCCCACGTCGGTGTGGAGCAGGCCCGCCTCCCGCGGGGTGGCCGGCGAGGTCTCGATGGTCTCGTCGGCCTCCGCCGGACGGACGCCGTACACCTCGGCGAGGGTGGTGTACAGCGAGGCGTGACGGTTCAGGTTGCGGCGCAGGGCGGGAAAGCGCAGGGCGGACAGGTGGGTCGTCTCGATGGCCATCGGCTCGCCGCCGGCCAGTCGCAGCCGCTCGATGCGCAGCACCCGGCCCCCGGGTTCCATCTCCAGCAGGGCCGCGAGCTCCTCGTCGGCGGGGACGTAGCCGATGTCCAGCACCCGGGAGGCGGGAGTGAGTCCCTGGGCCCGCATGTCCTCGGTGTACGAGGTCAGCTGGAGGGTCCGGGAGACCTTCGGACGGGCGACGAAGGTGCCCTTGCCCTGGATGCGGTCGAGTCGGCCCTCGCCGACGAGTTCCTGCAGGGCCTTGCGGACGGTGGTGCGGGAGGTGCGGAACTCGACGGCGAGCAGCCGCTCGGCGGGCATCGGCGAGCCCGGTGCGCGCTCCTCGGTCATCTGCAGCAACCGCTGTTTGATGCGGTAGTACTTCGGGACGCGACCGGTGCGGCCCGGCGTCCCCGTGCGGGCCTGGGCGCTGCTGACGTCCGTGGTCATGACCTGCCTTCCGGCTGCGGTGTCCGGCGCGCGGACGGCAGGGAGCCGACCGCGGTGCACGTCGGCGGACGGCCGGGTTCGGCGCCGCACGCTCGGCGGTCCCGTTATAACCGCGCGTCCTCTCTTTGGTCTAGTCCAACCCTCGATCGGCCCTGGTCCGGGGGTGGTTGGGGCGTTCTGTCACGGGTGTCGGCGATGTTGCCGAGGCGTCTGCGCCGACCCTTGACAGAGCCATAGGTCTAGGCCAAGCTCCCCTTGCTGGTCTAAACCATTTAGAGGAAGCCGGGTCCCAGCCCGCCGAGCTGTTGCGCCGTTGTGAGGGTCACCGCCGAGGGCGTGGGTGTGCAAGGCATTCCTGAGGAGGGGTGGCGCGTGAAGCGCAAGCTGATAGCCGCGATCGGGGTCGCGGGCATGGTGTTCTCGGTCGCGGCCTGCGGCGGCGACGGCGGTGACGGCGACAAGGCCGGCGCGGACGGATACGCCGGCGAGACGCTCACCGTCTGGGTGATGGACGGCTCCTCGCCGGACCAGTGGCAGAAGGACCTCGCCGCCGAGTTCGAGAAGAAGACCAAGGCGAAGGTCGAGTTCGAGGTCCAGCAGTGGAACGGCATCCAGCAGAAGCTGACCACCGCCCTGTCCGAGGAGAACCCGCCGGACGTCTTCGAGATCGGCAACACCCAGACCCCCGCCTACGCCAAGACCGGCGGCCTCGCCGACCTCGCCGACCTCAAGTCGGAGATCGGCGCCGAGTGGACCGAGTCCCTCAACGCCTCGTCCATCTACGACGGCAAGCAGTACGCGGCGCCCTGGTACTTCGCCAACCGCGTCGTCCTCTACAACAAGAAGGTCTGGGCGGACGCCGGCCTCAAGGACACCCCCAAGACCCGCGACGAGTTCTACGACGCCCTGAAGACCATCGGTGAGAAGACCGACGCCGAGCCGATCTACCTGCCCGGGCAGAACTGGTACCACTTCGTCGGCCTGGTGATCGGCGAGGGTGCCGAACTGGTCAAGAAGGACGGCGACACGTACGTCTCCAACCTCGACGACCCGAAGGTCGCCGCCGCCATGGAGACGTACAAGAAGTTCCAGTCCCTCTCGAAGGCGCCCAAGGACAAGGACGAGGCCACCCCGCAGCAGGGCGAGGTCTTCGCCAAGGGCGACGTCGGCGCCTTCATCGGCATGGGCTGGGAAGCCGGCATCGCCATCAAGGCCAACCCGGGGATCGAGAAGGAGATCGGCTACTTCACCATCCCCGGCGCCACCGCCGACAAGCCCGAGGGCGTCTTCCTCGGCGGCTCGAACCTCGCCGTCGCCGCGGGCAGCCAGAAGCAGGAGCTCGCCAAGGAGTTCCTGAAGCTCGCCCTCTCCGACACGTTCGAGGGCCGGTTGGCCAAGCTCAACGGCGTCATCCCGAACAAGGAGTCGCTGCAGAGCAACCTCAAGGGCAACGCCCCGGCCGAGGCCGCAGCGCCGGCCGCCGCCGTCGGCGGCACCACCCCGCTGATCCCGGAGTGGGCCGCGGTCGAGAACGCGCCCAACCCGATCAAGACGTACATGACCGCCGTGCTGAACGGCAAGTCACCGGCCGAGGCCGCGAAGCAGGTCGAGGGCGAGTTCAACAAGCGCCTGGCGCAGCAGCAGTAGAAGCGCACGCGCTCCGACCGGAGCGGGGGCCGGCCAGTAACGGACGGCCCCCGCCCCGCGCCGGGTACGCCGAGAAGAGAGATCGCGAGCATGACCGTGCAGACCGAACGGCCGCCCTCCGGCCCGGCGGACGTCCGCAAGGCGGACGACGGGGGACCCGGCAGGCCGACACCGCGAGCCGCGTCGCGCGCCGGCGCGCTCGCCCCGTACCTGTTGCTGCTGCCCGCCTGCGCGGCCACCGTGCTGCTGCTCGGCTGGCCGCTGCTGAAGGACGTGCTGCTGTCGTTCCAGAACCTCAACATGGCGCAGCTGATCCAGCACGTCACCGAGTGGAACGGCGTCGACAACTACCGGGAGGTCCTCACCGGCGAGGACTTCTGGCGGGTCACCCTGCGCTCCATCCTGTTCACGGCGGCCAACGTCGTCCTGATCATGGTGCTGGGCACGCTGGTCGGCCTGCTGCTCGCCCGCCTCGGCAAGCGGATGCGGTTCACGCTGCTGCTCGGCCTGGTGCTGGCCTGGGCCATGCCCGTGGTGGCCGCGACCACCGTCTACCAGTGGCTGTTCGCGCAGCGCTTCGGCGTCGTCAACTGGGTCCTGGACAAGCTCGGCTGGCACTCCATGGCCGACTACAGCTGGACCAGCAGCCAGATGTCGACGTTCTTCGTCGTCACCCTGCTGATCGTGTGGATGTCCATCCCGTTCGTCGCGATCAACCTCTACGCCGCGACCACCACCATCCCGAACGAGCTGTACGAGGCCGCCGCCCTCGACGGCGCCGGCGGCTGGCGCAGCTTCACCACCGTCACCCTGCCGTTCCTGCGGCCCTTCCTCTACGCCACGACGTTCCTGGAGATCATCTGGGTCTTCAAGGCGTTCGTGCAGGTCTTCACCTTCAACGGCGGCGGCCCCGACCGGCTCACCGAGATCCTGCCCGTGTACGCCTACGTCGAGGGCGTCGGCAACCAGCACTACGGCATGGGCGCGGCGATCGCCGTGCTGACGATCCTGATCCTGCTCGGCCTGACCGCCTACTACCTCAGGATCGTCCTCAAGCAGGAGAACGAAGAGGAGGCCGGGCTGTGAAGCGCTCGCTCTATTCCCGGATCTGGCCCAACGCCACGGCCGTCGTCCTGTTCATCGGCTTCGTCTTCCCCGTGTACTGGATGTTCGCCACGGCGCTGAAACCGACCGGCGACATCATCTCCGAGGACCCGGTCTGGTTCCCGACCGACGTCACCTTCGAACACTTCGAAACCGCCACCGGTGTCGACCACTTCTGGACGTACGTCACCAACTCGCTGACCGTCACCGTCCTGGCCGTCGTCTTCTCGCTGGTCATCGCGCTGGCCGGGTCCTTCGCGCTGGCACGGATGCGGTTCCGGGGGCGGCGCGGCTTCGTCGTCGGCTTCATGCTGGCCCAGATGGCGCCCTGGGAAGTCATGATCATCGCAATGTACATGATCGTGCGGGACGCGTCGATGCTGAACAGCCTCGTGCCGCTGACGCTCTTCTACATGATGATGATCCTCCCCTTCACCATCCTCACGCTGCGCGGCTTCGTCGCCGCCGTGCCGAAGGAACTGGAGGAGTCCGCGATGGTCGACGGCTGCACCCGCGCCCAGGCCTTCCGCCGGGTCATCCTGCCGCTGCTCGCGCCCGGACTGATGTCCACCTCGCTGTTCGGCTTCATCACCGCCTGGAACGAGTTCGCCCTGGTCCTGGTGCTCAACAAGGACGCCGAGGCGCAGACCCTGCCGCTGTGGCTGTCCGGCTTCCAGACCCAGTTCGGCAACGACTGGGGCGCCACCATGGCCGCCTCGTCGCTGTTCGCCGTCCCGATCCTGATCCTCTTCGTCTACCTGCAGCGCAAGGCCGTCAGCGGCCTCACCGCGGGCGCCGTGAAGGGATAACGCCACCCGATGACGACATTCACCACCGGCACCGACACCCTCACCCGGGACGCGCTCGCCGTACTGCAGCCGGGCTTCGCCGGCACCACCGCGCCCGACTGGGTGCGCCGCCGGCTCGGCGAGGGCCTCGCCTCCGTCGCCCTGTTCGGCCGCAACGTCGCCACCGCCGAGCAGGTCACCGCCCTCACCGCGCAGTTGCGGGCCGAGCGGGACGACCTGCTGGTGGCCATCGACGAGGAGAGCGGCGACGTCACCCGCCTGGAGGTCCGCACCGGCTCCTCCTTCCCCGGCAGCCACGCCCTCGGCGCCGTCGACGACACCGACCTGACCCGGCGCGTCGCGCGCGAACTGGGCCGCCGGCTCGCCGCGTGCGGCGTCAACTTCAACTGGGCGCCGTCCGCCGACGTCAACGCCAACCCCGACAACCCGGTGATCGGCGTGCGCTCGTTCGGCGGCGACACCGGCCTGGTGGCCCGGCACACCGCCGCCTACGTCGAGGGACTGCAGTCGACCGGGGTCGCCGCCTGCACCAAGCACTTCCCCGGCCACGGCGACACCAGCGTCGACTCGCACCACGCCATCCCGCACATCGACCTCGACACCACCACGCTGCACGAGCGTGAACTCCGGCCGTTCCGGGCGGCGATCGCGGCCGGCACCCGTGCAGTGATGAGCGCGCACATCCGGGTGCCGGTGCTCGACCCGGACCGCCCGGCCACCCTGTCCCGCCGCATCCTCACCGACCTGCTGCGCGGCGAACTCGGCTACGACGGCCTGATCGTCACCGACGGCATGGAGATGCGCGCCATCTCCGGCACCTACGGCCTCGAACACGGCGTCGTCCTCGCCATCGCCGCCGGCGCCGACGCGATCTGCGTGGGCGGCGGACTGTGCGACGAGGACACCGTGCAGCGGCTGCAGGACGCGCTGGTCGGAGCCGTCCGCTCCGGCGAACTGTCCGAGGAGCGGCTCGCCGACGCCGCCGCCCGGGTGCGCGCCCTGGCCGAGTGGACCGCGGGCGTACGGCGGTCCCCGGACGCGGCGGCCGGCCCCGAACCCGAGGTCGGCCTCACCGCCGCCCGCCGCGCGGTCACCGTCACCCGCACCGCCCCGGCCCCGCCCGTCACCGGAGCGGTGTACGTGGCGACCTTCACCCCGGAGGCCAACATCGCCGTCGGCGACGAGACGCCGTGGGGTGTCGGCGCCGAGCTGGAGCGGCTGCTGCCGGGCACCGCCACCGGCGTCTTCACCGGCCCCGACGCCGGTGACCGGGCGCTGCGGGCGGCGGCCGGCCGGCGCGTGGTCGCCGTGGTCCGCGACGAGCACCGGCACCCGTGGATGCGCACCGCCCTGGACACGCTGCTCGCCGCCGACGCGGGCACCGTGGTCGTGGAGATGGGCGTGCCGCAGGCCGACCCGCGCGGCGCGCTGCACATCGCCACGCACGGTGCGGCCCGCGTCTGCGGTGTGGCCGCCGCGGAGGCGGTCGTCGCCGGCTGAGTCCGCGCGGGCGGCCGGCGGCCGGCGGCCCGTACCGGTCACCGCCGGCTCGTACCGGTCGCGCCGCCGGCTCGTACCGGTCGCGCCGCTGGCCCGTGCCGGTCGCGCCGCTGGCCCGTGCCGGTCGCGCCGGCGGCCCGTACCGGTCGCGCCGCCGGGCCGTCACGGTCGCGCCGCCGGCCCGTCACGGGTGGAGCGTGCGCCCCTCGGCGAGCATGGCGACGAACTTCTCGATACGGGCCGCCCGGGTCTGCGGCCGTTTGGCCTCCTCGACCCGGTGCAGGATCGCGTACCGGTTGCGGCCGTCGAGGGCGGCGAAGGCATCACGGGCCGCGGGCACCGCGTCCAGCGCGGCCCGCAGGTCGTCCGGGACGGTCGCCGTGCTCGGACTCGCGTACGCCGCGTCCCAGCGGCCGTCCGCCCGGGCCCGCTCCACCTCGCGCAGGCCGGACGGCCGCATCCGGCCCCGCTCGATGAGGTCGAGGGCCTTGCTCCGGTTGACCGCCGACCACCTGCTGCGCGGCCGGCGCGGAGTGAACCGCTGGAGCCAGTGGGTGTCGTCCAGCTTCTTCTTGTGCCCGTCGATCCAGCCGAAGCACAGCGCGGACTCCAGCGCGGTGGCGTAGTCGACACCGGTGAGCCCCGAGCCCTTCCGCGGGATCCTCAGCCAGATCCCCGCCACGTCGTCGTGGTGTTCCTCCAGCCACGCCTCCCAGTCGCCCTGTGTGTCGAAAGCGAGTACGGGTTCGTCCACTCCACCGGCCATGGCCCCATGCAAGCGGACGCGTTCGCCGCCGGTCAACGTCGGCGGCGAAGGGCCCGCCGCCGGGCCGTCCGAGATGGCGGAGCGTGTCGTTGTTGGGCCGAACGGGTGACCATGGGTAAGAATTGCCCGATGCACACAGCCAGTACGACGAGGGGGAGCATGCCGGTGAGCAGGCACGATGTCACCGACGAACAGTGGGAGGGGCTCGCCCAGGTCGTCCCGTTGCGGGGCCGTGACGCCTGGCCGTCCGCGGTCGGCCACCGCACCATTCCCGAGGCCGAGACCGAGGCCCGCCGCCGCTTCGTCGTCCTGCGGGTGAACGTGTTCGCGGACGCCCGCGACGTCGCCGAGACCCTGATGTCCGGGATACCGGTCCTGCTGGACCTGACCGGCGCGGAGGGCGAGGTCGCCAAGCGCGTCCTGGACTTCAGCACCGGTGTCGTCTTCGGCCTGGCCAGCGGCATGCACCGGGTCGACCGCAACGTCTTCCTCCTGACCCCGGCCGGCACCGAGGTCACCGGTCTGATGGAGGGCGTCGGCGTCCCCGGTGCCTGAGACGACCGAAACGCCTGAAGTCCGTCGAGCGAGTACGGGAGTCCGGCGAGGGGTTGACGGCCGGGCGCCCGGACAGGGACCGGTTGCCGGAAGCTGAAAAGGCGGGCCGGGGCCGGGAGTCCGGTGGGGGCGTGAACGGTCGCGGTGCCCGCGTCGCCCGATCGTAGGAAGGCCCGACGAGCGGAACGGTTCGCCGCCGTACCGACCCCTTAGCGTCCCGCACATGACTGCGCCCTCGCCGCCCCGCCCGGACACGCCCCCGTCCCCCGGAACCCCGGCCCCGGGCGGACGGCCCGGGCGGCCGCGGATCACCGAGCTGCTGCTGTCGGCGTTCGCCGGCCACCGGGGCGTCACCCTCCCGCTCGCGCCGCTCACCCTGCTCGCCGGCCCCAGCGGCAGCGGCAAGACCAGCGCCCTGCGGGCGTACGAGGCACTGGCCCGGCTCGGCGGCGGCGCCGAACTGGCGGAGACGTTCCCCGAACCCGCCGCCTGCGTGCCGGAACGGGCCCGCGCCGACGCCCAGCACCGCCGCGGCTTCCGCCTCGGCTGCACCGCCGACGGCCCGGCCGGACCGGTACGCCTGGAGGTCGCCGTCCAGGCCGAACCCGAGCTGCGGATTGTGGGGGAGCGGCTGACGGCGAACGGGCTGGTCCTGCTGGAGACCGCGCTGCGCGACCCGCGGCGCCGCACCGTGCAGGCCGCCTGGCACACGGCCGGCGGCACCCCGGTGACCCGCGGCCCGCTGCCCGACGACCGGCTCGGCACCGCCCTGCTGCCGCTGCGCGTCGCCGGCCGGACCCCCGGGCAGCGCAGGGTCCTCGCCGCCGCCGAACAGATGGTGGTGGCCCTGCGCTCCGCCTTCTCCTGCGACCCGCGCCCCGAGCGCATGCGCGACCCGGTGCCGGCCGGCACCGGACGGCTGCTCGGCGGCTGCGACAACCTCGCCGACGTGCTGTGGCGCACCCGCGTCGAGTGCGGGCGCCGGCACGCGCTCCTCGTGGACGCGGTGCGCGCCGGATGCGCCGGGCCCGTCGCCGACCTGTTCGCCGAGCCGTACGGCAGCGGAATGGTCCGCGCCCTGCTCGACCGGGGCGACGGCACCCGCACCGAACTGCGCCGCCTCGGCGACGGCGAACTGCGCTACGCCGCCCTGGCGCTGGTGCTGCTCACCGGGCCCGGCGTCCTGGAGGTCGACGAGCCCGGCGAGGTCCCCGACGCGCTGCGCACCCTCACCGTGCTCGCCGACGGACTGGACCGCGCCCTGGACCCGGACCAGCGCACCCGGCTGCTGCACCTGGCGGCGCGCATGTGCGAACGCGGGCACATCCGCCTGATCGGCGCGGTGAGCGACGCCTCCTGGGCCGCGGCCGTGACCGGAGCGACGGTGGTACACCTGGACCGTGACTGATCCCCACGACGAGCACCCGCGCGACACTCCGGGCCTCGCTCAACTCCAGCGCCGCCTCGCCGACTTCGCCGCCGCGCGGAACTGGCAGCCGTACCACACCCCGAAGAACCTCGCCTCCGCGCTCGGCGTGGAGGCCGCCGAACTGCTGGAGATCTTCCAGTGGCTGACGCCGGAGGAGTCCGCCCGCGTCATGGACGACCCGGACACCGCGCACCGGGTCGCCGACGAGGTCGCCGACGTCCTCGCCTACCTCCTCCAGCTGTGCGAGGTCCTCGGTGTCGATCCGCTCGCCGCGCTGGCCGCCAAGATCGACCGCAACGAGCACAGGTTTCCGGTCGGGAAGCCGTCCGGGAGGTAGGAACGCTCCGTTGACGAGAAACCGCTCCACCGGTGGGGAGCCGCTCCACCGGTGAGAAGCCGTTCTACGCGTGGGGAACCGCCTCAAGTGGGGAGCCGAGCACTCCGATTTCACTCTCCGTATATGATGCGTGGGCCTTGTTCGAATTGTTGTCCGCAATTTTCCGTCTTCCTCTGGCTTTTTGTCTCACTCACCCTCACTCTGGGTAGTGAACAAGGGAGTTCAACGGATGGGGACGCGTGGGCAGCGCGTCGGACAGACGGGGGCAGCGCATGGACGCTGTGCGGCTCATCGTGACGAGCAGGCGGGCTCTGGCCGCGAGCGGCGGCGCGCCGGAGCAGCTGACCGAGGTGTGGCAGGCGCAGGCCCTGGCACAGGCGATAGGGAGCCGCCTGGCGGTCGCCGGACCACCGGAACTGCGCGGCGAGGCCCTGGGCCTGACCGAACTGGCGGGCCGCGGCTGCGGGGTCCTGGACACCCCGGAGTTCGGCCCGGGAGAACTGCGCGCGGCCCAGCTCACCGAGCTGGGCGAGGCCCGCCAGTCCCTGATGTACCTCGGCGGTCTGCTCGGCGAGGTCGGCATCGCCCTGGTCGCCATCGCCAGCGCCGCCGACGAGGAGTCGACGTACTGGCAGTGCATGGAGGCCATCGACGCGGCCGACGAGTCCCGCGACCGCGTCCTGGAGATGCTCCGCAAACTGGCCGCCCGCGAGGAGGCCCTACCGGAGCGGGAGGCCGGCTGAACACCGCCCCGGCGTCCCGCACCTCCGGCGTCCCGCACCTCCGGGGTCCCGCACCTCCGGTGTCCGGCACCTCCGGCGTCCGGCACCTTTGGTCTCCGGCACCTGCGGCTCCCGCGCCCCGGGTTCCTCGCTCCCCGGGTTCCCCGAGCCTCCGGCTCCCCGCCCCCCGGGTCTCCCGCCCTCGGGTCTCCCGCTCCCCGGTGACCCGCCCCCCGGTCTCCCGCGCCTCCGGCCTCCGCGCTCCGGCTCCCGCGCCTCCGGCCTCCGCGCTCCGGCTCCCGCGCCTCCGGCCGTCCGCGCCCCGGGTTCCCCGCGTTTGCGGCTCCCGCCCCCGGTTACCCGCCTCCCGGCTTCCGCGTCTCCGGCCGTCCGCGCTCCGGCCTCCGCGCCTCCGGCCGTCCGCGCCCCGGGTTCCCCGCGTTTCCGGCTCCCGCCCCCGGTTACCCGCCCCCCGGCTTCCGCGTCTCCGGCTGTCCGCGCTCCGGCTTCCGGGCCTTCGGCCTTCCGTGCTCCGGCTTCCGGGCCTTCGGCCTTCCGTGCTCCGGCTTCCGGGCCTTCGGCCTTCTGTGCCCCGGCTTCCGGGCCTTCGGCCTTCTGTACCCCGGCTCCCGGGCCTTCGGCCTTCCGTGCCCCGGCTCCCGGGCCTTCGGCCTTCCGTGCCCCGGCTCCCGTGCCTTCGGCCGTCCGCGCTCCGGCTCCCGCGCCTCCGGCCGTCCGCGCCCCCGGCTCAGTGGCCCGCGTACGAGCCCCCGGCTCAGCGACCCGCGTGCACGCTCCCGGCTCAGTGGCCCTCGTACCCGTCCCCACCGCCGGAGGCCCCGAAGGTCCCGGCGGCCCCGGCGGCTCCGGAGGTCCCGGCGCCGCCGGCCCGTCCCTGTCCCGCCGCGTGCAGATCCGCGTCCAGTGCCGACAGGTCCGCGTTCAGCGCCGCCATCAGCTCCTCCATCTGCTGCAACAGCCCCTTCGGCGGCCCGTCGGCCGGCCCGCCCTGCTGCGGCACGCTCTCTTCGGACATGACGGCCTCCTCGGCCCGTGGCCCCGAGGGGCCGACACGGTGGCGCCCCGGCGCACACGCCGGCGCGGGCGCCGGGCACTCCGGCTCCGCCCGAGCCAACGATCATCACCGTGACCGGTCACTGGCCCGCTCCCACCGCACTGCCGGACGCCGCCCGATTTCACCCGACCGTGGCCCGGGGCGCGCCGCACGGCCCGGCGAGGGCACCCGCCCCGCAACGTGCAGGATGGAGTCATGGATCTTCGCATCTTCACCGAGCCCCAGCAGGGCGCCACCTACGACACCTTGCTCACCGTCGCCAAGGCCACCGAGGACCTCGGCTTCGACGCCTTCTTCCGTTCCGACCACTACCTCGCGATGGGCTCCGCGGACGGCCTGCCCGGCCCCACCGACGCCTGGATCACCCTCGCCGGGCTCGCCCGCGAGACCAAGCGCATCCGGCTCGGCACCCTGATGACCGCCGGCACCTTCCGCCTGCCCGGCGTCCTCGCCATCCAGGTCGCTCAGGTCGACCAGATGTCCGGCGGGCGCATCGAACTCGGCCTCGGCGCGGGCTGGTTCGAGGAGGAGCACAAGGCGTACGGCATCCCCTTCCCGAAGGAGAAGTTCGCCCGCCTCGAGGAGCAGCTGGAGATCGTCACCGGCCTGTGGGCCACGGAGACCGGCAAGACCTTCGACTACCACGGCACCTACTACGACCTCACCAGGTCACCCGCCCTGCCCAAGCCGGCCCAGTCCAGGGTCCCGGTGCTCATCGGAGGCCACGGCGCCACCCGCACCCCGCGGCTGGCCGCCCGGTTCGCCGACGAGTTCAACATGCCGTTCGCCTCCGTCGAGGACACCGCGCGGCAGTTCGGCCGGGTCCGTGCCGCCGCCCAGGAGGCCGGCCGCGACCCGGGCGACCTCGTCTACTCCAACGCCCTCGTCGTCTGCGTCGGCAAGGACGACCAGGAGGTCGCCCGCCGCGCCGCCGCGATCGGCCGCGAGGTGCCCGAACTGAAGGCCAACGGCCTGGCGGGCTCACCGGCCGAGGTCGTCGACAAGATCGGCCGCTACGCCGAGACCGGCTCCCGCCGTATCTACCTCCAGGTCCTCGACCTGTCGGACCTCGACCACCTGGAGCTGATCTCCTCCCAGGTCCAGTCCCAGCTGTCGTAGCGCCCGCACGCCGCCGCAGGGCGGCACCCGGCGCGGCCCCGCCCCGCCCCGAGCGGGACCGCCTCCCACCAGAGCGGTCCCGCTCCGCGCACCCGCGCCCGGAAATTCCCGAAACACCCCGGCCCCTTCCCGGTACGTTGACCGGACGCGCCGGAGAACCGGCGTGTACCCGCAGTTCAGAAGGTGTTTCGAGGTGTAACCACCGTGTTCCTGACGATCAGTACCACCGGCACCGACCGGCGCCCCGCGACCGACCTCGGTTTCCTGCTGCACAAGCATCCCGACAAGGCGCAGGCGTTCTCCACCTCCTACGGCACGGCGCACGTCCTCTACCCCGAGGCAACCGCCGAGCGCTGCACGGCGGCGCTGCTGCTGGAGGTGGACACGGTGGCACTGGTCCGGCGCGGCAAGGGCAAGGGCCGCGGCGGCGCCCCCGACGCGGCCCTCGCGCAGTACGTCAACGACCGCCCGTACGCGGCGTCCTCCCTCCTCGCCGTCGCGCTGAGCAGCGTCTTCTCCAGCGCCCTGCACGGCGTCTGCCGGGCCCGCCCGGAACTGCCGCGGCAGCCGCGCCCGTTGCGCATCGAGGTGCCCGCGCTGCCCGCCCGCGGCGGCCCCGCCCTCGTCTCCCGGCTCTTCGAGCCGCTCGGCTGGACCGTCACCGCCGACCCCGTCGCCCTCGACACCGAGTTCCCCGCGTGGGGCGACTCGCGGTACGTGCGCCTGGTCCTGGAGGCCGGCACGCTCACCCTCGCCGAGGCCCTGCGCCACCTCTACGTGCTGCTCCCCGTCCTCGACGACGCCAAGCACTACTGGGTCTCCTCCGACGAGGTCGACAAGCTGCTGCGGGCCGGCGAGGGCTGGCTGCCCGGCCACCCGGAACAGAAGCTGATCACCAGCCGTTACCTGTCCCGCCGCTGGTCGCTGACCCGACGGGCGACGGAACGACTGGAACTGGTCCGGCTGGCCGAGGCGGACGACACCGACGTCGAACAGCTCGACAACGCCGTCGAGGCGGAGACCGAGGCCGAGGAGAGGCCCGCGCCGCTCGCCGTGCAGCGCCGCGACGCGATCCTCGCCGAGCTGCGCGCGTCCGGTGCCGCCCGGGTGCTGGACCTCGGCTGCGGCCAGGGCCAGTTGGTGCAGGAACTGCTGCGGGACCCGTCGTTCACCGAGATCGTCGGCGTCGACGTGTCGATGCGGGCGCTCACCATCGCCTCCCGGCGGCTGCGGCTGGACCGCATGGGGGAGCGGCAGGCGGCCCGCGTGAAGCTCCTCCAGGGCTCCCTCGCGTACTCCGACAAGCGGCTCAAGGGGTACGACGCCGCCGTGCTCAGCGAGGTGATCGAACACCTCGACCTCCCGCGGCTGCCCGCCCTGGAGTACGCGGTGTTCGACGTGGCACGCCCCCGCACCGTCCTCGTCACCACCCCGAACGTCGAGTACAACGTGCGCTGGGAGAGCCTCCCGGCCGGTCACGTCCGGCACGGCGACCACCGCTTCGAGTGGACCCGCGAGGAGTTCCGCGCCTGGGCCGGGAAGGTCGCCGCACGCCACGGCTACGGCGTGGACTTCCGGCCCGTCGGCCCCGACGACCCGGAGGTCGGTCCGCCCACCCAGATGGCCGTGTTCACCGCCCACCCCGTGAAGGAGGCGAAAGCCGCATGACCACCACCACCGACACCCCGACGCCGCAGGGCCGCGTCCTGCCCGTCACCGACCTGTCCCTCGTGGTGCTCGTCGGCGCCTCCGGCTCCGGCAAGTCCACCTTCGCGCGGCGCCACTTCACGCCCACCGAGGTCATCTCCTCCGACTTCTGCCGCGGCCTGGTCGCCGACGACGAGAACGACCAGAGCGCCTCCCGCGACGCCTTCGACGTGCTGCACTACATCGCCGGCAAGCGCCTGGCCGCCGGCCGCCGCACCGTCGTCGACGCCACCAGCGTCCAGCGGGACGCCCGCCGCCAACTGATCGACCTGGCCAGGCGGTACGACGTGCTGCCCATAGCCATCGTGCTCGACGTGCCCGAGGAGGTGTGCGCCGAGCGCAACGCCGCCCGCCCCGACCGCGCCGACCTGCCCCGCCGCGTCGTCCGGCGCCACACCCGCGAACTGCGCGCCTCCCTGCGCCACCTGGAACGCGAGGGCTTCCGCAAGGTGCACGTGCTGCGCGGCGTCGAGGAGGTGGAGCGCGCCACCGTCGTCACCGAGAAGCGGTTCAACGACCTCACCCACCTCACCGGCCCGTTCGACATCGTCGGCGACGTCCACGGCTGCTCCGCCGAACTCGAGGCGCTGCTGACGAAGCTCGGCTACGCCGACGGCGTCCACCCGGAGGGCCGCACCGCCGTCTTCGTCGGCGACCTCGTCGACCGCGGCCCGGACAGCCCCGGCGTGCTGCGGCGTGTGATGGCCATGGTCAAGTCGGGCAACGCGCTGTGCGTGCCCGGCAACCACGAGAACAAGTTCGGCCGCTACCTCAGGGGCCGCCAGGTGCAGCACACCCACGGACTCGCCGAGACCGTCGAGCAGATGGCGGGCGAGAGCGAGGAGTTCCGCGCCGAGGTACGGGAGTTCGTCGACGGCCTGGTCAGCCACTACGTCCTCGACGGCGGCAGGCTCGTGGTCTGCCACGCCGGCCTGCCGGAGAAGTACCACGGCCGCACCTCCGGCCGGGTCCGCAGCCACGCCCTGTACGGCGACACCACCGGCGAGACCGACGAGTTCGGCCTGCCCGTGCGCTACCCGTGGGCCGAGGACTACCGCGGCCGGGCGGCCGTCGTCTACGGCCACACGCCCGTCCCCGAGGCGACCTGGCTCAACAACACCATCTGCCTGGACACCGGCGCCGTCTTCGGCGGCAAGCTCACCGCGCTGCGCTGGCCGGAGCGCGAACTGGTCGACGTACCGGCCCGGAAGGTCTGGTACGAGCCGGTCCGGCCGCTGCGCACCGAGGCGCCCGGCGGCCAGGACGGGCGCCCGCTGGACCTCGCCGACGTGCACGGCCGCCGCGTCGTCGAGACCCGGCACGCCGGACGGGTGTCGGTCCGCGAGGAGAACGCGGCGGCGGCACTGGAGGTCATGAGCCGCTTCGCGATCGACCCGCGCCTGCTGCCGTACCTCCCGCCGACCATGGCACCCACGGCCACCTCACGCCTCGACGGCTACCTGGAACACCCGGTGGAGGCCTTCGAGGAGTACCGGCAGGACGGCGTCGCCCGGGTCGTGTGCGAGGAGAAGCACATGGGCTCCCGCGCGGTCGCCCTGGTCTGCCGCGACGCCGACGCCGCCACCCGGCGGTTCGGCGTCGAGGGCCCGACCGGCTCGCTCTGCACCCGCACCGGCCGCCCGTTCTTCGACGACGACGCCCTCACCGAGGAGATCCTCGGCCGGCTGCGCACCGCCGTGGGCGAGGCCGGCCTGTGGGACCGGCTGGAGACCGACTGGCTCCTGCTGGACGCCGAGCTGATGCCGTGGTCGCTGAAGGCGTCCGGACTGCTGCGCTCCCAGTACGCCGCGGTCGGCGCCGCCTCCGGCGCGGTCCTCCCGGACGTGCTGGCCGCCCTGGACGGCGCCGCCGCCCGCGGTGTCGAGGTGCGCGACCTGCTGGACCGGCAGCGCGAACGCGCCGACGCCGCCGCGGCGTTCACCCGCGCCTACCGCCGCTACTGCTGGACCACCGACGGCCTCGACGGCGTCCGCCTGGCACCGTTCCAGATCCTCGCCGTGCAGGGCCGCAGCCTGGCCGGCCTGCCGCACGACGAGCAACTCGCCCTGCTCGACCGCCTCGTCGCACACGACGCCACCGGCCTGCTCCGGACCACCCGCCGCCTGTACGTCGACACCGCCGACCCCGAGTCGGTCCGGGCCGGCGTCGACTGGTGGCTGGAGATGACCGGCCGCGGCGGCGAGGGCATGGTCGTCAAACCGGTCGGCGCCCTGGTGCGCGGGGAGACGGGCCGCCCGGTGCAGCCCGGCATCAAGGTCCGCGGCCGCGAGTACCTGCGGATCGTCTACGGCCCCGAGTACACCCGCCCGGAGAACCTGACCCGGCTGCGCGACCGCCACCTCCACCACAAGCGGTCGCTGGCGATCCGCGAGTACGCCCTCGGCCTGGAGGCCCTGGACCGCCTCGCCGGCGGCGAGCCCCTGTGGCGGGTCCACGAGCCGGTCTTCGCCGTACTGGCGCTGGAGTCGGAGCCGGTGGACCCGCGGCTGTGACCCGCGGGCGCCGCACCGCGTGATTCCGGCCGGGCCCGTCCCCCGTGCGGGCGGTCCTGGCCGGACCTCGCGGTGACTACCTCATTCGTCCCTGGTTAACCGCTGGTTGCCGTGCTAACTTCGCTGATCTGTCAGGCAGACGTACCGGCTCAGGGGGAAAGTCGGTGGGAACAGACACAGCGCTCGGCGACCCCGAGCGTGCGCGCGGCACCCGGGTCCTCTTACGGCTGACCAACGCCCTGTGCGAACTCGGCTGCATGGAGGACGCGCAGGGCCGGCTGCACTTCGCGATGGTGCTCGGCGACCTGCTGGGCGCTCAGGTCGACCTCCGGGGCGTCAAGCAGCGCGAGGACGTGGTCCTCATGGTGCGTGCCGCGCTGAGCGCGGCGGACGGCGAACGCGTACTGGTCGAAGTGGTCCGCATCCTCGAGGGCGACCTGGCGGGCGACGAACTCGACCGCATGCTCGACGAACTGCTCGGCGCCCCGCACGCGGGACAGTCCGCGCCCGACCTCCTGGCCGGTCCCGCCGTCTCCCGCGAGGACGAACGCGCCGCCCGCGCCGTCCTCGCCCGGGGCGAGTTACCCGCCACGCGCCTGCGCGACGCACTGGTGGAACAGCTCAACGGCCTCGACCTGCCCACCGGCCTCTCACCCGACCAGCTCTTCTCGCACGTCCTCGGCTGGAACGCACAACTCGACGGACTGCCGCCCGCGGTGCTCCTCGTCGACCGGGCGGCCGCGCTGGCCGCCACCCCGGCCCACCGCGCCGCCCTGACCGGCTGGGCCGACGACTGGGCCCGCCGGGCCGGCCTCACCGCCGCCCTCGACGGACGCCGGCGGACCGTCGCCGCCGCCCCGGCCGACCCGGACATACCCTGCTGCCTCGTCATCGCCGTCGAACCGGCCCGCGACGGCACCCGCGACATCGTCGTGCGGCCCTGGCTCAACACCGTGCCCGGCCACTGGAACCCGCAGCCCGGCGAACCCGCCCACACCACCCTGGACGACCTCGGCCCCGCCGTCGAACGGGCGCTGCGGCAGGGCACCCGGCTGTGGACGGCACCGCGCGAGCCCGACCCGAGCGGACGCCGGCCCCCGCCGCCGTACATCGAGTTCGTCCTTCCGTACGACCTGCTCAACCACGACGTGGCCGGGCTGACCCACCGGATCGGGGACGGCCAGCCGCTGCCGCTCAGCCTCAAGTACGGGGTGCACCTGCGCAGCCTGGAACGCATGTACTCGGACGACACCGTGATCCGCGACCAGTGGCGGCAGCGCTGGGACACCCTGCGGGAGCACGGCGTCACCGTGCACGGCTGGCGGGAATGCGACGGGACACGTCTCGAGGCGTGGCAGGCCGGGCTCGCCGGGGAATCACGGCGCACCGCCGTGGTACTGGACGCACCCAGCGACACCAGTGCCCTCGCGGCGCTCAAGGCCGCCATCGCGGAAGGGATAGGGCTTGCGATATGGGATCGCAGGGGAGTCTTCGTCGAGGAACGACGAGAGGTGGTGACTGCCCTGTTCGCCGCCGCGCAGACCCCGGGGCGCATCCCGACGGCCGTGCACCTGCTGCGCAGGAACGCCGAGAGCAACGGCCAGGGGCCGGGCGAGCTGCTCGGCCGGCACATCGGCTTCTTCTGGGACGATCCCACCCGGCCCATTGATTTCCAGCCCACCGATCCCGGCGATCTCGCCAGCGAGGAGGCACCGGCATGAGCGCGCAGGAGCAGACGGCCCCGAACGGCTGGCGGGTGTTCCACGGCACGGGCAGGGAACCGGCCGTGGCGCCCGCGCTGCCGCAGCCGCCGCCCTGGCGCCGCTTCGGCGGCGGCCCGCCCCGCCCGGTTCCTCCCGCCGACGCCCAGGCCGCGCTGCGCCGCCTCGGCCCCGGCGAGATCACTCCCCAGCTGGGCGAGGAGGAGATCGACGTCGTCAACGCGGCCCTGCTGCTGCGGCGGCCGCTGCTGATCACCGGACCGCCCGGGGTGGGCAAGTCCACGCTCGCCTATCTGATCTCCCGTGAACTCGGCCTCGGCCGGGTGCTGGAGTGGAACATCGTCAGCCGCACCACGCTCAAGGACGGCCTGTACGCGCACGACGCGATGGGCAGGGCCCAGGCCATCGCCGCCTGGCGGGCCGGGCTGCGGCACGCCGACACCGGGGAGACGGATCCCGCGCGGCCGGAACCGGACGCCCCGCGCCCGCCGGCGGACGACGACGAGGTCACAAGCTCGTCAAGTACTCGTCAACTTCCGCCGGTGCTGGGCGACTTCATCACCCTCGGACCCCTCGGCACGGCCCTGCTGCCCTACGATCGACCCCGGGTGCTGCTTGTCGACGAGCTCGACAAGAGCGACATCGACCTGCCCAACGATCTGCTGCACGTCCTGGAGAATGGAAGCTATGACGTCCCGGAACTGGTGCGCGACGCCGCGGACACGGCCCGCGTCCACACCAGCGACCCCGGGAGCCAGGCCGAGGTCCGCGACGGGCGGGTCGAGTGCCGGGAGTTCCCGGTCGTGGTGATCACCAGTAACGGAGAACGTGAGTTTCCGGCCGCGTTCCGGCGCCGCTGCCTGCCCCTGGAGATGCGCACGCCCACCCGGGAGCAGCTCCTGGCCATGGTGGAGGGGCACCTGGGGGCCCGGCCGCAGGGCACGGAAGACCTGGTGGACCTGTTCGTCCAGCGCGTCCAGGCGGGCGGCACCCACTCCCTCGACCAGTTGCTCAACGCTGTCCAGATGACTACCGCGGGTGGTTTCCAGGCGGATGGTCACGGGCGTAAGCTCGTGGAAATGCTCCTACGCGACCTCGCGAAGGGCCGCTGAATGAAGGGCTATCCCAGGGAGCACGCATCCGGGCTCGGCGACGGATTCCCCGTTTCGGGGTCGTCGCCTCCTCCGGCGTTCCCCGAGTCCGTAGACCGGGCGATCGAGCGCGGAGCGACGACCCGGGACGCCCCCGAACAGCACGGGCCGCGCTGGCAGGAGATCGCCGACGCCGTGTGGCTCGCCGCGTACTGGGACCGCCACGGCGGCCCGGCCGTCACCGCGCCGCACCCGGCCCCCGACGCCGACGCCGTGCCTCCCGCCCCGCCGTCCCGCCCGTCCCCCGCGCCCGCCCCGGCGGCCGAGGACCGGCGCCCACCGGACCCGGCTCCGGCCGACGACCCCCCGGCCGTCCCCGCCGAATCCGCCGCCCCACCCGTCCCCGCTCCCGTCCCGGACCCCGCCGCCCCGGGCCCGCGCCCCGCCTCCGTCACCGCCGACCCGCCCCGGCCCACCGGCCGCGCGGCCGGCGGACCGGCGCCCGCCCCGCAGCTGTTACCCGATGTCGAGGGCCCCTACAGCGCCCGCGTCGGGCAACCGCTGCTGCCCGCCGACGACCGGCCGCGGCCGAGCCCCGCCCGGATCACCGCGCAGTTCGCCCGCGCCCTGCACCAACTCGCCCGCCGCATCCCCTCCCGTGACGCCCTGGAACTGGACGAGGAGACCACCGCCGAGCAGGGCGTCGTGGACGGCATGTGGATGCCCTTCCTGCGTCCGGCCCGCACCTCCGCCTTCCACCTCGTGCTGCTCGTCGACGACGCCCCCACCCTGCGGATCTGGGAGGACGCCGTCACGCGCCTCGCCCGGGCCGCCGAACACAGCGGCGCCTTCCGCACCGTGCGCACGGTCCGGGTGAACGTGCCCCGCGTCGGACCCGCCACCCTGAGCCGCGGCACCGGACCGGCCGGCTCCGACCCCGGCGAACTCCTCGACGGGCGCGGCGGCCGGATCTTCCTCGTCGTCACCGACGGCCTCGCCCACGGCTGGGCCGCCCCCGCCGCCGACGAACTCCTCGGCCGGCTCGCCCACGCCGGCCCCACCGCCCTCGTCCACCTGCTGCCGCCGCACATGCGCCGCCGCTCGACGCTCTACCCGTACGAGGCGCTGCTGGAGGCCGGCGGCTTCGGCGCCGCCAACGACGCGCTCACCCACTGGCCGCCGCCCGGCGGCCCCGACCCGCTGCGGCCGCTGCCGGACGGCGGCGACGGATCCGTGCCCGTGCCCGTCCTGTCGCTGAAACCCGGCTCCCTCGGCGCCTGGGCCGCACTGGTGACCGGGGAGCGCGGAGTGCGCCGCGCCCTGCCCGTCGTGCTGGCCGGCACCCTCGTCAAGGGCGCGCCCGCCCCCGGACTGCGCGCCCCGCGCTTCCCGCGCGCCGCCAAGGCCGCCGTCCGCCGCTTCTTCACGCTCGCCACCCCGGCCGCGCGCCGGCTCGCCGCCCAGCTGGCCGCCGTACCGTTCGACTTCGACCTCTTCGAGCAGCTGCGGCGGCGCACCATGCCGGAGACCCGCCCGGACCACCTGGCGGAGATCCTGATGGGCGGTCTGATCGACTGGGACGACAGCGGCGAGGGCCGCCCGGAGTTCGCCGACGGCGTCCGCGAGGAACTGCTCGCCACCACCACCCGCAGCCAACTCGCCCACACCGTCAGCGTGGTGGGCGACCTCCCGGCGGCCGGCGACCGCGGGATCGCGCTGCGCGCCGCCCTGCGCGACCCCCTGGGCGCCACGCTGCCCGACCCCTCCGAGCGCGGCTGGGTGCGCAGCGAGCTGGCGGTGATGCGGGCGCTGTCGGGGCCCTACTCCGAGCGGGCCCGGCGGATCGAGCCCCGTCTGACCGGCGCGGCGGGGGCGGGTACCGCCGAATGGGGGCATGCCGGTTCGTCCGGAGTTGCGCCCTTTGAGGTGAACCGCGCTATTGATGGGGGAGCGTCCGGCGGAGCGGGAAGCCTGCCACCGTCGAACGGTCCCGACGACCCAGGAGATCCCGTGCCAAGCCCGGTAACCGACGCCACACCACGAGAAGAAGCCCCGGAGGCAGAGCCGCTCATGAAGAGCACCACGACCGCAACGCCCGCCCTACTGGTGAACGTTCCCCTCCGGAACACCTCGTTCGTCGGCCGGCAGGCGCTGCTGAGGGCCGTGGAGGAACAACTGGGCTCCCAGGACACGGCGGCCGTGCTCCCGCACGCGCTGCACGGACTGGGCGGTGTCGGCAAGTCCCAGCTGGCGCTGGAGTACATCTACACCCACCAGCACGACTACAAGGTGATCTGCTGGATCCCCGCCGAGCGCGAAAGCCTCGTCCTGGCCGCGCTGGCCCAGCTCGCGGCCCAGCTCGGCGTCGCCCCGGCCGGGCAGGACAGCATGGGCGCCCCGGCCGCCAACACCGCCGTGCCCGCCGTGCTGGAGGCGCTGCGCACGGGCGCGCCGTACGACAACTGGCTGCTCGTCTTCGACAACGCGGAGGACGTCGAGGCGGTACGCCAGTACTTCCCGACCAACGGGCCGGGCAAGGTCATCGTCCCCTCCCGGAACCGGGCCTGGGAGCGCGTGGCCACCCCGCTGCCGGTGAACGTCTTCGACCGCGCCGAGTCCGTGGAACTGCTCCAGCGCCGCTCGCCCGACC
>NZ_VCNP01000013.1 GCF_006782915.1 Streptomyces calvus | reverse complement strand
CCCCCCTGCCGCTGGCCGTCGAGCAGGCGGGTGCCTGGCGCGCCGTCACCGGCATGCTCGTCGACGAGTACCTCGACCTGCTCGCCCAGCGCAGTCCCGAGATCCTCGAACTCGACCCGGCGCCCGACTACCCGGTCTCCGTCGCCGCCGCCTGGGACATCTCGCTGGAGCGCATCAAGGCCAACAACCCGGGCGCCCGCCAACTCCTCGACATCTGCGCCAGCATGGCCCCGGAGCCGATCCCGCGGTCCATGCTCCGCGGCAGCCGCGGGGTCAACGTGACGCCCGAGGTCGACCCGCTGCTGCGGGAGTCGATCAAGCTCAACCGCGCGGTCCGCGACCTCAGCCAGTTCTCCCTGATCAAGGTGGACCCGCGGTCCGACACCCTCCAGATGCACCGTCTGCTGCAGACCGTGCTCCTGGCCAAGCTGGGCCAAGAGGAGCGGGAGCGGATGCGGGACGCCGCCCACCAGCTGCTGTCGGCCGCCAAGCCCGGGCCGTACGGATCGTCGCTGGAGTGGCGCGCCTACCAGGCCCTGCTGCCGCACATCCTCACCTCGCAGGCGGTGACCAGCACCGACACCTATGTGCGGGAACTGGTCTTCGACACCGTCTGGTTCCTCTACTACTGGGGCGACCACTCCGGCGCCGCGAACTTCGCCCGGCAGGCCTGGAGCGCCTGGCTCGCCGCCTCCGGCGAGGAGGACTTCCACGTCATCCGCATGACGAAGAGCCTGGGCTTCCTGCTGCGGCAGAACGGACAGGTGCCCGAGTCGATCCCGCTCACCGAGCAGGCCCTGGAGGTCACGCGCCGGATCGAGGCGGACACCGAGGACCTGATCGACTCGCTGTGCGAGATGGCCGACGCCCGCGGCTACCAGGGCCGCTTCGACGAGGCGCGCAAGCTGACCGAGGAGGCCACCGAACTGGCCCGGTCGCTGTTCGGCCCCGACGACCCGATGACGCTGCGCGCCACCCACGCGTGGGGCGTCGACCTGCGACTGTGCGGCCGGTTCCGCGAGGCGTTGCCGCTGGACCAGGAGAACGCCCGGCAGCGGGAGCTGCTGTTCGGCCCGACGAGCTTCTTCACCCTCAACACCCTCAACGGCCTCTCCATCGACATGCGGGAGAGCGGCGACTACAAGGGCGCGCGCGACTTCCAGGAGGACGTCCACCGCCGGGCCCGTACGGCGTTCGGCGAGGAGCACCCGCTCACCCTGCGCATCGCCCGCAACCTCGCGGTCTGCCGGCGCCGTGACGGTGCGCTCGCGGAGGCCGCCAAGCTGTCCGACGAGACGCTGAAGCGCTTCGTCGCCCGGTACGGGCCCGACCACTTCGACTCGCTGTCGACGGCCGCCAACCTCTCCGTCGACCTGCGTCTCGCCGGTGACCTGGAGGGCTCCCGCGAGCTGGCGGAGACGACCGTGCCGCGGTTCGAGCAGCGCCTGGGCGTCAACCACGCCTACACGCTGCTGACGAAGGCCAACCTCGCCGCCACCTGGCGTGCGCTGGGCGCGCACGACACGGCGCGGGAGCTGGAGGACGACGCGGCGCGCCGACTGGTCGAGTCGGTGGGCGAGCGCCACGTCACCACGCTGACCGTGGCCATCGGGCAGGCCAACACGGCCTACGGGCAGCTGGACTTCGACCGGGCGTACGAGATCGACTCGGCGAATCTGCCGCTGCTGGCGGAGATCGCGGGCGAGGACCACCCGCTCACCCTGTCCGTCACCGCGAACCTCGCCCTCGACCTGCGGGGCCTGGGCCGCGGCGCCGAGGCGGAGGAGCTGCAGCGCAAGGCCGTGGAGGGCTTCACCCGGGTGGTCCGTCCCGACCACCACTGGCTGGCGGCGGCCCTGCAGCGGGCCCGTATCGAGTGCGACATGGCCCCGATGCCGCTGTGACCCGTACCGATCCTTGCCGCCCCCGGCCGCCGGTCTCCGGCACCGGGGGCGGTCCCGTCACGGGAGCGCCCGGTGGGTGGCTTCTGCGCGCGGTGGGCGCGTCGCCGCGGACACTCCCCGAGAGGACGCCCTAAGGGGCAGCCGTGTTGGTCGGGTTGGCCGAGTTGCCGGAGGGGCGCGGCTGCGGTTCGGCGGGCGGCGCGGTGTCCGGGGCGCGGGGGCCGTGGAGGGTCCTGCGCAGCTCGGTGCGCCTGGCCGCGAGGTCCACCAGCAGCAACAGCGGCTGGGTGAGGAGCGTGGTGGTCAGCGCCATCAGCACCAGCACCGTGTAGAGCGGGCCGCTCAACAGGCCCGCCTGGAGTCCCGCGTTGAGCGCGATGAGTTCCGTGAGGCCGCGGGCGCTCAGCAGCACCCCGACGGTGCGCGCGTCGTCCCGGTCGAGACCGCCCAGCCGGGCCGCCAGGGTGCCGCTGCCGATCTTCGTGGTGACGGCCAGTACCGTCACCACGGCGAACGCGGCCCAGCCCGTGCCGCTCATGCTGTTCAGGGCGACGGCCTGCCCGGAGACGACGAAGAAGAACGGCAGCAGCAGCGAACTGACGTCGTGCAGCGGCCGCAGCAGGTCCGGATCGAGCGTGCCGTCCTTCTCCCGCGGGCACACCACCCCGGCGAGCAGCGCCCCGCAGATCGCGTGCAGCCCGAGGAACTGCGTCACCGACGCCGATCCGAAGGCGAAGCCGATGAGCAGCGCCAGCCGCAGCACGGGCTCCATCTGGGTGCGCCACAGCAGCCGGCGCAGCAGCGGCCGGGCCGCCACCAGCATCAGCGTGATGAAGGCCGCGGCGATCAGCGCCCGCCATCCCCAGTGCAGGGTCTGTCCTTCGCCGCTCTCCAGCAGCGTGCCGGCCAGTATCGTCCAGCCGATCACGTCCAGCAGGCCGGCCGCGGACACCGCCATCACTCCGGGCACGGTGCTGGCCAGGCCGTTCTCCCGCACTATGGCCGTCAGGACCGGTACCGCGGTGATGGACAGGGCGATGCCGGCGAACACCACGGTGCCGGGGGAGAGGTCCGGCATGTCGAGCGCCCGCAACTGCTCCCGGAAGAGCAGCGCGCATCCGCTGCCCACGGCCATCGGCACGAAGAACGCCGTCAGCGCCACGCCCACCGCCGTACGCGCCCGGGCGCCCAGGATCGCCAGATCCAGCTCGTAGCCCACCGCGAAAAGGAACACCACCAGCGCGAACTGGGCCAGGCCCTGGAGCGCCGTCGCGATCTGTTCGGGGAACAGCAGGGCGTACGCGTCCGGGGCGAGGGTGCCCAGCAGGGAGGGGCCGAGCGCTATGCCCGCCGCGAGCTGGCCGACGATGTACGGCTGCTTCAGCCGCCGGGCCGCCCAGCCGGCCGCGTGGCCGGCCGCCAGGACGAGAGCCGAGGCGAACAGGAAATGTGTCACCACCGCGTCAGGGCGCACAGGGTCCCCCTGTTGTCCGGTTGTCGAGGCCGCGGGAGGCGGCCGTGGGCAGGTCGTCGCACGGGTGCTCGACCCCAACTTTCTCAGGGTACGGGCAACTTGACGGGGTGACAGGTGCCGTACTCGCGCGTCACTGGAGTCGCTGGAAGCACAGGGCGGCAGCCGTCCTCATGCGCGGAGCAGGGGTGCGCGAGCCCGGCTTGTGGAAGCTCATGGGGCGCGCACGGGCGTCGCCCGGATGCGGAAGAACTGTTTCCGGCCGCGCGGAAGCGTCTCGCGGCCCTCGGGGAGGCGAGCCGTACTCCTCCGTACCCATGGATCCGCGTCCGGAATCCCGAGTGCTCCGAGACGCCCGGCCCGGGTGGGCCCGCCGCCGGTTCGGACAGATGTCGCAGGCCACCCCACCGGTCCCGCCCGACATGCGCCGGGCCGGGTGCGCGCGCGGTGGTCGGCCGCGGCCGGTGGCGCGGAGACCACGACAAGGCGGACGAGACCCCCCGAACGATCGGGTGGCGTGATCGTACGGTTTTCGACCCGGCCAGGAATGGCCATGATGGAAATGGACATGGCCACGGGGCATCGCGTGCCACCGTGCGAGAAGGGGGAGCATCTTGGACCAGTCGCCCGCTCTGCGCCACGCCGCCGGCCGTGAGCCGGCCGCCGGTGCGGGTACCGACGTCTGGGAGTCGGATCTGGCCGATCTCGCGGGCCTGCCGCTGACCGCGGTGGACGAGCTCGCGCCGCTCCGCCCGGCCGTTCGCGTACTCGAAGAGGTCCTGCGCGCACGCGGTGGCATCAGAGGCGGGAACGAGGGCACCGCCCGGGCCGAGTGACCGTCCCCTGCCCTGGCGGCGGGGGCCGGGACGAGCCCCTACGGGCCGCCGGTTTCTGTCCGCACCCGTGACCGGAGGACCCGCGCCCCATGACCAGCGAGCCGCGCACCACCCCGTTCCGCATGCCCGAGCACCTCTTCGCGGAACTGGCCGCCGGCGGCGGCTCCGCGCAGGCCGTCGCCTTCCTCGAACAGGGCGAGCGGGCCCGCCGGTTGCTGCTGCTGCGCACCCTGCTGGACCGGCTCGCCGCCGTGCCCACTGCGCTCACCCCGGCCGCCGAGGCCTGGCACGTGGTCAAGGAGGCGGCGCGGCGCGCGCCCGCCCCGGTCGAGCGGCTGCTGCTCGCGCCGACGACCGGCGCCTGGATCGCGCACCTGCTGCGGCGGGTGCACGGCACCGCCACCGGCCCTCACCTGTGGGCGGAGGCGGGCCGGCTGAACGCGTTGGCGGTCGCCGCCGCGCTGCACGCCGGCACCGAAACGGTTCTGCGCGTGCCGCTGCACGACGGCGCGCTGTCCCTGCCGGGCCTGGGCCTGGCCCGGCTCCCGGGAGCGGCTGCCGGGGTGACGGCCGGGACCGCGCACACCCGCGCCGGTGAACTGACCCTCACCGGACCGGCACATGACCGCGGGACCGCCCGCCTGACCTGCCGCCCCGCCACCGCGCCGGTGGGCGCCGCACCGTCCGCCGCCGACGCCGTCTGGCTGCCGCTGCGCACCCTCACCCACACCACCCCCTCCGGCCCCGTCGCGATACCCCTGGAGGACCTCGACCCGTACCGCGACCTCGACGACCCGCTGCCGCCCGCGCGGCTGGACGACGACGAGGCCGCGGCCTGGCAGCGGCAGTTCGACGCGGCCGTCGCGATCCTGACGACCGGTGACGGACCGGGGCCCGGGCGGCTCGACCCGGCGATGATCCGCTCCGTCGTGCCCTGGGCGCGGACCAGCCTGCTGCCCCCGCCGCCGCCCGAGGTGCGGGTGTCGGCGTCCAGCGGCGACGCGTACGGCGCGATGGTCATCGCCCGTCCCGCCTCGCCGCTCGCCCTGGCCGAGGCGCTGGTGCACGAGTTCCAGCACAGCAAGCTCGCCGCGCTGATCCACCTCTTCCCGCTGCTCGACGACGACCGCGCCGAGCGCTACTACGCGCCGTGGCGCCCCGACCCGCGCCACCTCACCGGCCTGCTGCACGGCGCCTACGCCTTCACCGGCGTCGCCGGCTTCTGGCGGGACCGGCTGTCGGACCCGGAGCACGCCGGGACGGCCGCCTACCACTTCGCCCTGCGCCGCACGCAGAGCAGGCTCGTGGTGCGCACCCTGCTCACCAGCGGCCGGCTCACCGCGCCCGGGCGGGCCCTGGTCGGCGGCCTCGCCCGCACGCTGGACGGCTGGCTGCGCGAACCCGTCGCCCCGTCCGCCCTGGCCCGGGCCCGCACGGCGGCGGCCCTGCACCGCACCGAGTGGCGGCTGCGCAACGTCGTCCCGCCGTCCGGCGCCCCGGCAGGGCACTTGGTGCCACCCGGCCCCGGTGCGGACACCGTGCCCCTCCGCCCCGACCGCACCCCCTGGCCCGACCGGCGCACCCACGCCTTCGCCGTGCGCCCCGCCGACCCCCGTACGCCGGACGAACACCTCGCCGCGGGCGATCCGGCGGCCGCGCTCGCCGGGTACGCCGAGGGCCTGGCCCGCGAGCCCGGGGAGCCGCATCTGCTCGCCGGGTGGATCGTCGCGCGGGCCGCGCTGGAGCCCGGACCCGCCGGACGGCGGCTGCTGGCCCGTCCCGAACGGGTGGCGTCGCCGGCCGCCGGGTGAGCGGAAGGGCCTTTCCGAATCCTGCGGACAGGGGTGAAGACGGGCCCGGGTGGTCAGGATGGAGGCATGACCTACCACGTCGACTCCGAGGCCGGACGGCTGCGCCGCGTCATCCTGCACCGGCCCGATCTCGAGCTCAAAAGGCTCACCCCCAGCAACAAGGACGCCCTGCTCTTCGACGACCTGCTCTGGGTGCGCCGGGCGCGCGCCGAGCACGACGGGTTCGCGGACGTGCTGCGCGACCGGGGCGTCACCGTCCACCTCTTCGGTGACCTGCTCGCCGAGACGCTGGAGATCCCGGCGGCACGCGGCCTCGTCCTGGACCGCGTCTTCGACGAGAAGGAGTACGGCCCGCTGGCCACCGACCACCTGCGGGCCGCGTTCGAGACGCTCCCGGCGGCCGGGCTGGCCGAGGTGCTGGTCGGCGGGATGACCAAGCGGGAGTTCCTGGAGGCCCACCCGGAGCCGACCTCCGTGCGCTTCCACGCGATGGAACTCGACGACTTCCTGCTCGGCCCGCTGCCCAACCACCTGTTCACCCGCGACACCTCCGCCTGGATCTACGACGGCGTCGCCATCAACGCGATGCGCTGGCCGGCCCGGCAGCGCGAGACCGTGCACTTCGAGGCGATCTACCGGCACCACCCGCTGTTCCGTGACGCGTCGTTCCGCGTCTGGTCCGAGGGGCAGGCCGACTATCCGTCCACCATCGAGGGCGGGGACGTCCTGGTCATCGGCAACGGGGCGGTGCTGATCGGGATGAGCGAGCGGACCACCCCGCAGGCCGTGGAGATGCTCGCGCACAAGCTGTTCGCGGCCGGTTCGGCCCAGAGCATCGTGGCCCTGGACATGCCGAAGAGACGTGCGTTCATGCACCTCGACACGGTGATGACGATGGTCGACGGCGACACCTTCACCCAGTACGCCGGACTCGGCATGCTCCGCTCGTACACCATCGAACCGGGCGCGGGGGACAAGGAGCTGAAGGTCACCGACCATCCGCCGGAGCACATGCACCGTGCGATCGCCGCCGCGCTCGGACTGAGCGAGATCCGTGTGCTGACCGCCACCCAGGACGTGCACGCGGCCGAACGCGAGCAGTGGGACGACGGCTGCAACGTCCTGGCCGTCGAACCGGGCGTGGTCGTCGCCTACGAGCGGAACTCCACCACCAACACGCATCTGCGCAAGCAGGGCATCGAAGTGATAGAGATCCCCGGCAGTGAGCTGGGCCGGGGCAGGGGAGGCCCGCGCTGCATGAGCTGTCCCGTCCAGCGGGATCCGGTGTAGGCCCGTACGGACACACCATTCTGTATAGAAATACATTTCGTCGTATAGACTTCCAAGGGTTCGTGTCCCCCATACCTGGAGCCCCTCATGGCGACTGTCCCGACCGCCCTCGCCGGCCGCCACTTCCTCAAGGAGCTGGACTTCACCGCGCAGGAGTTCCTCGGCCTGCTGGAGCTGGCCGCCGAACTGAAGGCCGCGAAGCGGGCCGGGACCGAGGTCCCCTACCTGAGGGGCAGGAACATCGCGCTGATCTTCGAGAAGACCTCGACGCGCACGCGCTGCGCGTTCGAGGTCGCGGCCGCCGACCAGGGCGCCTCGACGACGTACCTGGATCCGTCCGGCTCGCAGATGGGGCACAAGGAGTCGGTGAAGGACACCGCCCGGGTGCTGGGCCGGATGTACGACGGGATCGAGTACCGCGGCGACAGCCAGGCCAAGGTGGAGGAGCTCGCGGCGTACGCCGGTGTGCCGGTGTACAACGGGCTCACCGACGACTGGCACCCCACCCAGATGCTCGCCGACGTGCTCACCATGACCGAGCACAGCGCCAAGCCGCTCACGGACATCGCCTTCGCCTACCTCGGTGACGCCCGCTTCAACATGGGCAACTCCTACCTGGTGACGGCGGCCCTGCTGGGCATGGACGTCCGCGTCGTCGCCCCCAAGTCGTACTGGCCCGCCCAGGAGGTCGTCGAGCGCGCCCGGGAGCTCGCCGCCGTCAGCGGGGCCCGCATCACGCTCACCGAGGACGTCACCGAGGGGGTCGCGGGCGCCGACTTCGTCGCCACGGACGTCTGGGTGTCCATGGGCGAGCCGAAGGAGGTCTGGGACGAGCGGATCGCGGCCCTCGCGCCGTACGCGGTGACCATGGACGTCCTGCGCGCCACCGGCAACCCGGACGTGCGGTTCCTGCACTGCCTGCCCGCCTTCCACGACCTCGGCACCCGGGTCGGCCAGGACATCTTCGCCACCCACGGCCTCACCTCCCTGGAGGTGACCGACGAGGTGTTCGAGTCGGAGTACTCGGTCGTCTTCGACGAGGCGGAGAACCGCATGCACACCATCAAGGCGGTCCTGGTCGCCACGCTGGGCTGAGCCGGCGGCGCCGCGCCCGGCCCGCGGGTCAGGCCGGCCGCCGCTGCCCCGGCAGCCGGAACCACACCGCCTTGCCCGACTCGGTGGGGCGGTGGCCGCAGGACGAGCTGAGGGCGCGGATCAGCAGCAGCCCGCGCCCGTGCTCCTGCCACGGGTCGGGCGCCTCGAGGACCGGGCGGGTGAGGTCGCGCGGCGGCGCCGGGTCGGCGTCGTGCACCTCGACGTGGAAACCGGTCGGCAGCAGCCGCACCACCAGCTCGATCGGGCCGCTCCCCGAGGTGTGCTCCACGGCGTTGGCGACCAGCTCCGCCGTCAGCAGCTCCGCCGTGTCGCTGTCGGCGGAGTGCTCCCGCTCGGCCAGTGCCGTACGGACGAGCGCCCGCGCCACGGGCACCGCCGCGGTGGTGTGCGGCAGTGCGACGCGCCAGGAGGTGGAAGCGGCGGGAGGTTCGTGCACAACGGGTCCGTTCATGGAGCGGGTGCTCCTGCTTTCAGCCGTCAATGGTACGGCGCACCCGGAGCGCCCCGTCGGGCGGGCGGCCCCGGGCCCCGTGACCGGGCGCCGTCCGGGACCTTGCGCCCCGGCAACGGGCGGCTTACCCGGACGGACGGTCCGCCTCCCCCGCCCGGCCCCACCGTTACCGCCGTGTAGAGGATCCGTGACGGATGTGACGGTGCCGGAGCGGGAGCGGACGGCGGTGACGTCCACGGACGGCGCAATCGTATCGCGCACTCATGACGACAGTCACTGATCGGTGATAACTTCGAGGGGCAGAGCTCCGTGAGCAGCGCAGTGCCCGTCCGAGGAGGCCGCCCTCATGAGTCCCTTCACCGGCTCCGCCGCCCGCACCGACCGCTGGGAGCATCTGCGCGTCGATGTCGCCGACGGCGTCGCCACCGTCACCCTCGCCCGCCCCGAGAAACTCAACGCGCTCACCTTCGGCGCCTACGCCGACCTGCGCGACCTCCTCGCCGAGCTGTCCCGCGAGCGGGCCGTACGGGCCCTGGTGCTGGCCGGCGAGGGACGCGGCTTCTGCTCCGGCGGTGACGTCGACGAGATCATCGGCGCCACCCTGGCCATGGACACCGCGCAGCTGCTCGACTTCAACCGGATGACCGGGCAGGTCGTGCGGGCCCTGCGGGAGTGCCCGTTCCCGGTGGTCGCCGCGGTGCACGGGGTGGCGGCGGGCGCCGGCGCCGTCCTCGCGCTGGCCGCCGACTTCCGGGTCGCCGACCCCAGCGCCCGGTTCGCCTTCCTCTTCACCCGGGTCGGCCTGTCCGGCGGCGACATGGGCGCCGCCTACCTCCTGCCGAGGGTCGTCGGCCTCGGCCACGCCACGCGGCTGCTGATGCTCGGCGACACCGTGCGGGCGCCGGAGGCCGAGCGGATCGGACTGGTCAGCGCGCTCGCCGACGAGGGCGGCGCCGACGAGGCCGCCCGCGTGCTCGCCCGCCGCCTCGCCGACGGCCCGGCCCTGGCCCACGCCCAGACCAAGGCGCTGCTCACGGCCGAACTGGACATGCCGCTGGCGGCGGCGGTGGAACTGGACGCCTCGACCCAGGCCCTGCTGATGAACGGCGAGGACTACGCCGAGTTCCACGCCGCGTTCACCGAGAAGCGCCCCCCGAAGTGGCGAGGACGGTAGGAGATGAACCCGGCCGACGACACCGAGGCACCCGCGACGGCGCACCACCGTCCCGAAGGCGCGGCCACCGCGGGCCCGCGGCCGCCCGGCGGGACCGCCCGCCCGCTCCGCGTGGCGGTCATCGGCGGCGGCCCCGGCGGCCTCTACGCCGCCGCGCTGCTCAAACGCCTCGACCCCGCCCGCGAGATCACCGTCTGGGAGCGCAACGCCCCCGACGACACCTTCGGCTTCGGCGTGGTCCTCTCCGACGAGACCCTCGGCGGCATCGAGCACGCCGACCCCGTCGTGTACGCCGCGCTGCAACGGGACTTCGTGCGCTGGGACGAGATCGACATCGTGCACCGCGGGGTGCGCCAGACCTCCGGCGGCCACGGCTTCGCCGCCCTCGGCCGGCACCGGCTGCTGCGGATCCTCCAGGAGCGCTGCCGCGCCCTCGGCGTCGTACTGCACTTCGGCGTGCAGGCGCCCGACCCGGCCGTGCTGGCGCGCACCCACGACCTGGTGGTGGCCGCGGACGGCGTGCACAGCGGCACCCGCGAGGCGTTCGCCGAGGTGTTCCGGCCGCGGATCACCGTCCACCGCTGCCGCTACATCTGGCTGGCCGCCGACTTCGCCTTCGACGCCTTCCGCTTCGAGATCGTCCGGACCGAGCACGGCGTGATGCAACTGCACGGCTACCCGTACTCCCGCCCGTCGCCCGACCACCACCCCTCGACGAGGCCCTCCGGGCCGCAGGACCACGGCGCCTCCACCGTGATCGTCGAGATGCGCGAGGAGGTGTGGCGCGCCGCAGGCTTCGACGAGACGGAGGAGAGCGAGTCCGTCGAGCGCTGCGCGAAGATCTTCGCCGACGCGCTCGGCGGACGCCCGCTGAGGTCCAACAACTCGACGTGGACCACCTTCCGCACGGTGGTCAACGAGCGCTGGTCGCACGGCAACGTCGTACTCCTCGGCGACGCCGCCCACACCGCGCACTTCTCCATCGGCTCCGGCACCAAGCTCGCCGTCGAGGACGCCCTGGCCCTCGCCGCCTGCCTGGACGAACACGCCTCGCCGGCCGACGCGCTGGCCGCGTACGAGGCGGAACGGCGGCCGGTCGTGGCGTCCACCCAGCGCGCCGCCCGGGCCAGCCTGGAGTGGTTCGAGAACCTGTCCATGTACCTCGGCCAGTCGCCCCGCCAGTTCGCCTTCAACCTGCTCACCCGCAGCCGCCGGGTCACCCACGACAACCTGCGGCTGCGCGACCCGCGCTTCACCGGGGCCGTGGAGCGCGCCTTCGGCTGCCCGCCCGGTACGCCCCCGATGTTCACGCCGTTCCGGCTGCGCGAGGTGACCCTGCGCAACCGGGTCGTGGTGTCCCCGATGGACATGTACTCGGCGGTCGACGGCGTCCCCGGCGACTTCCACCTCGTCCACCTCGGCGCCCGCGCGCTGGGCGGCGCCGGACTGGTGATGACGGAGATGGTCTGCGTCAGCCCGGAGGGCCGCATCACGCCCGGCTGCGCCGGCCTGTACACCGGCCGGCAGGCCGAGGCGTGGCGGCGGATCACCGACTTCGTGCACCGGCAGGCCCCCGGCACCGCGATCGGCGTGCAGCTCGGCCACAGCGGGCGCAAGGGCTCGACCAAGCTGATGTGGGAGGGCATGGACGAGCCGCTGGACGACGGCAACTGGCCGCTGGTGGCGGCCTCGCCGCTGCCGTACAAGCCGGGCAGCCAGGTGCCCCGGGAGATGTCCCGGGCGCAGCTCACCGACATGCGGGAGCAGTTCGCCGCCGCGGCGCTGCGGGCCGCGCGCGCCGGGTTCGACCTGCTGGAACTGCACTGCGCCCACGGCTATCTGCTTTCCGGCTTCCTTTCCCCGCTGACCAACCACCGCACCGACGCCTACGGGGGCTCACTGGAGGGCCGGCTCCGCTTCCCGCTGGAGGTGTTCGACGCCGTACGCGCGGTGTGGCCGCAGGAACGGCCGATGACCGTCCGCATCTCCGCGACCGACTGGGCCGAGGGCGGCACGAGCGCCGAGGAGTCCGTGGCGATCGCCCGGGCCTTCGCGGCGCACGGCGCCGACGCCGTCGACGTGTCCGCCGGGCAGGTCGTGGCCGGCGAGCGGCCGGAGTACGGGCGGTCGTACCAGACGCCGTTCGCGGACCGCATCCGGCACGAGGCGGGCGTCCCGGTGATCGCCGTCGGCGCGATCTCCTCGTGGGACGACGTGAACTCGCTGATCCTGGCCGGACGCACCGACCTGTGCGCCCTGGCCCGCCCGCACCTGTACGACCCGCACTGGACGCTGCACGCGGCGGCCGAGCAGGGCTACGAGGGGCCCGGCGTCGTGTGGCCTGCCCCGTACCGGGCGGGCAGCCGCCGCCCGGTGACCGGACGCACCGACGCCCCCCGTCCCCGGCTCGCACTGCACGGCACGGGTCAGGACGTGTAGCCCCAGGCCGCGCACATCGGACGCAGCGCCTCGGGGATCTCGTCCTCCTCGGGCAGCGCCCGGCCCGGCTGCACGGTGCCGGTGCGGATGTTGTCGCGCCAGTCGCCGAGACCGCGGACCAGCTCGCGGCTGCTCTTCCGGCCGTAGGTGAGCATGGACGGCGCGTAGTCGACACCGAGGAACGCGCACAGCCGGCGCATCTCCCGCTCGGGGTCGGCGGTGATGTCCTCGTAGCGGACGGTGAAGCCGTCGGGGTCGGCCGTACGGGCCTCCTCGACGGCCGTCATGTAGCGCAGCACGTCGGTGACGGCCTTGTCGTACGGCCGCTTGTCGGGGTCGCTCTCGTGCCAGGAGCGGGCGACGGACTCCGGGTGGCGCAGCAGGAAGACGAAGCGCGCGTCGGGCCAGCAGTCCTTGAGCCGCCGGTACATGTAGGCGTTGGCCGGGGTCTTCTCGACGATGAAGTCCTTGCCGGACCTGACCAGCTCGCGGTGCATGACGCGGTCCCACAGCAGGTGCTCCAGGTCGCCGCGGGCCAGGCCGAGGGTGCTCATGGCGCGCTCGGAGTGCCAGTTGTCGCAGAGCACGTCGATCCGGCCGAGGTGCAGCTCGTGCAGGGTGTGCAGCCGGGGGTGGGCGCCCAGCATCATGCGCAGCAGCGTGGAGCCTGAACGGATGGACGAGATGATGAAGACCGGTTGCCGCAGCAA
>NZ_VCNP01000012.1 GCF_006782915.1 Streptomyces calvus | reverse complement strand
GGCCGCTCGGCGGCCGGTGCCGGCGGGGTGCGAGGAGTCCGCCGCACCTGGAGTCCGGTGGTGGCGGCGAGGGCCCGGTTCAAGTTACGCATGAGACTCATGCGACAGGACGCTATGTGAGAAACCTTAGAAGAGGGTCGGAGGGGGCTGAGCGTTCCCTTATCCAGGAGAAATGTGATGCAGGACACATCGGAAGCCTCGGAGGTCTACGGGCTCTCCTGCTCCGCGTAGACGGCGCCGGCATCGCGAAGTCGCTCGTGCAACGCCCGGAAGACGGCCGTGGAGCGCGTACCGGGCCAGTCCGCAGGGAGCAGGGCGGCGGGCAGGCCGGGGTCGGTGTACGGGAGGTGGCGCCAGGAGTCCAGGGCGAGGAGGTAGTCGCGGTACGCCTCCTCGGGCGGGGTGTCCGTACGGCGCTCCCAGGCGTGCAGCACCGGCGCGTGCCGGTCCAGGAACGCCTCGTGCTCCTCGGCGATGCCGGACAGGTCCCACCAGCGGGCCACCGCCTCGGCGGTGGGCGCGAAGCCGAGGTGCTCGCCGCGGAAGAAGTCGACGTAGGCGTCCAGGCGCAGGCGCTCCAGCGTGTGCCGGGTCTCCTCGTACAGCCGCGCCGGGGCGATCCACACGCCGGGCGCCGCCGTGCCGAAGCCCAGGCCGGACAGCCGGGAGCGCAGCACGTGCCGCTTCTGCCGCTCGGACTCCGGGACGGAGAACACGGCGAGCACCCAGCCCTCGTCGCCGGGCGGCGTGGTGGCGTAGATGCGCCGGTCGCCGTCGTCCAGCAACTGCCGTGCCTCGGGCGACAGTTCGTAGCCCGCCGCGCCCCGGTCGGTGCGCGCCGGGACGAGCAGCCCGCGGCGCTTGAGCCGGGACACCGAGGAGCGGACGGACGGGGCGTCCACGCCGACCGCGGCCAGTAGCCGGATCAGCTCGGCGACGGGCACCGGGCCCGGCACGAAGCGGCCGTAGGCGCCGTAGAACGTGACGATGAGAGACCGTGGAGCATGCTGGTCGGACACGTTGATCATCTTAGGTCGTGCGGGCGGGTGCGGTCGTCCGGCATCAGCCCTGGTCATCTCCCGTCCGTGCCGGAGCGCGCAGCCGGAACCGCTGGAGCTTGCCGGTGGCGGTGCGCGGCAGCGCGTCCATGAAGACGATCTCCCTGGGGCACTTGTACGGCGCGAGTTCCGCCTTGACGAAGGCGCGCAGCGCCTCCGCGTCCCGTTCGGCGCCCTCCCTGAGCACCGTGTACGCCACCACCACCTGGCCGCGCGCCTCGTCGGGCCGCCCGACCACCGCCGCCTCCACGACGTCCGGGTGCCGCAGCAGGGCGTCCTCGACCTCCGGGCCCGCGATGTTGTACCCGGCCGAGATGATCATGTCGTCGGCGCGGGCGACGTACCGGAAGTAGCCGTCCGGGTCGCGGACGTAGGTGTCGCCGGTGATGTTCCAGCCGCCGCGCACGTACTCCCGCTGGAGCGGGTCGGCGAGGTAGCGGCAGCCGACCGGGCCGCGCACCGCGAGCAGCCCCGGCTCCCCGTCCGGCACGGGCGTGCCGTCGGCGTCCTGCACGCGCGCCTGCCACCCGGGCACCGGGACGCCGGTCGTGCCCGGCCGGATCCGCTCGTCGGCCGCGGAGACGAAGATGTGCAGCAGCTCCGTGGCGCCGATGCCGTTGATGACGCGCAGGCCGGTGCGGTCGTGCCAGGCGTGCCAGGTGGCGGCCGGCAGGTTCTCGCCCGCCGAGACGCAGCGGCGCAGCGAGGAGACGTCGTGCCCGTCCAGCGCGCCGAGCATCGCCCGGTAGGCGGTGGGCGCGGTGAACAGCACCGACACCCGGTGCGCGACGATCGCCGACAGCAGCTGCTCGGGATGCGCCTGTTCGAGCAGCAGCGCGCTCGCGCCGGCGCGCAGCGGGAACACCACCAGACCGCCGAGGCCGAAGGTGAAGCCGAGCGGCGGACTGCCCGCGAACACGTCGTCCGCGACCGGCCGCAGGACGTGCCGGGAGAAGGTGTCCGCGATCGCCAGCACGTCCCGGTGGAAGTGCATGCAGCCCTTGGGGCGTCCGGTGGTGCCGGAGGTGAAGGCGATCAGCGCCACGTCGTCGGCCGCGGTGGGCACCGCCTCGTACGGCGTGCTCGGTGCCGGGCGGTGCAGCAGGTCGTCGGGAAGGTCGCCGCCGTAGGTGGCGATCCGCAGGTCCGGGATGCCGGCCTTGACGAGGTCGTCGACCGCCCGGACGTCGCACAGTGCGTGCCGGACCTCCGCCATCGCGCAGATGGTGCCCAGTTCGTGCGGGCGCTGCTGGGCCAGCACGGTGACGGCGACCGCGCCCGCCTTCAGCACCGCCAGCCAGCACGCGGCCAGCCAGGGCGTGGTCGGGCCGCGCAGCAGCACCCGGTTGCCCGGGACCACGCCGAGGTCGCCGGTGAGGACGTGCGCCAGCCGGTCCACCCGGGCGCGCAGCTCGCCGTACGTCCAGGTGGTGCCGTCGGGCGTGTGGAAGACGGGGCGGTCGCCGGGCGGGCCGTGCAGCAGCTCGGCCGCGCAGTTCAGCCGGGCCGGGTAGCGCAGCTCCGGCAGGTCGAAGAGGAGCTCGGGCCACTCGTCGGGTGGCGGGAGGTGATCGCGGGCGAAGGTGTCGACGTGCGCGGTGGCCCGTGGATTCATGACGATTCGCCCCCTTGGCGTGGTGGGCTCGCATCAGGAGCGTATCGTGTTGGTGACGGCAGTCAACGGTCCGCGATAACCTCGGGAGTGGCCTCAGCGGCGAGGGAAGGACCGGCGATGACCGCATTCTCGCTCGAACCGGCACAACTCGCCTGGTGCGCCGAGCTGCGCACCCTGGCGGCACAGCGCCTGCGCCCGCTCGCCGAGAAGGGTGAACCCGGGCGGGTCAACCGGGCCCTGGTCGCGGAACTCGGCACCCTCGGACTGCTGCCCCGCCTGTTCACCTCCGGCGCCCTCGACCTGTGCCTGATGCGCGAGTCCCTCGCCCATGCCTGCACCGAGGCGGAGACCGCCCTCGCCCTCCAGGGCCTGGGCGCCCACCCCGTGCACGCCCACGGCACCCCGGCCCAGCGCGACCGCTGGCTGCCCCGGGTGAGCGAGGGCACCGCGGTCGCGGCGTTCGCGCTCAGCGAGCCCGGCGCCGGTTCGGACGCGGCCGCGCTGGCACTCACCGCCCGGCCCGACGGCCCCTCCGGCTGGCGGCTCACCGGGGAGAAGTGCTGGATCTCCAACGCGCCGGAGGCCGACTTCTACACCGTCTTCGCCCGCACCACCCCCGGCGCCGGCGCCCGCGGGATCAGCGCCTTCCTGGTCCCTGCCGACCGCCCCGGCCTCACCGGCTCCGCCCTCGACATGCTCTCCCCGCACCCCGTCGGCGCCCTCGCCCTCGACGCCGTACCGGTGACCGCCGACGACCTCCTCGGCGAGGTGGACGGCGGTTTCCGGGTCGCCATGGACACCCTCAACCTGTTCCGGCCCAGCGTCGGCGCCTTCGCCGTCGGCATGGCCCAGGCCGCCCTGGACGCCACCCTCGCCCACACCGCGCGCCGCGAGGCGTTCGGCGGCACGCTCAGCGACCTCCAGTCCGTCGCCCACCAGGTCGCCGAGATGGCCCTGCGCACGGAGTCCGCCCGGCTGATGGTGTACGCGGCGGCCACCGCGTACGACGCGGGCGCCGCCGACGTCCCCCGGCGCGCCGCGATGGCGAAGCTGCTGGCCACCGAGACCGCGCAGTACGTCGTCGACCGGGCCGTCCAACTGCACGGGGCGCACGCCCTGCTCCGCGGCCACCTGCTCGAACACCTCTACCGGGAAGTCCGCGCCCCCCGGATCTACGAGGGCGCCAGCGAGGTGCAACGGGGCATCATCGCCAAGGAGTTGTACAAGAACCTGGAGGACCGGTGACCGCCGAGCGCGTCAACCCGCCCGACCTGTCCCCGCCGGCCGGCTTCTCGCACGCCGTCGTGGCGGCCGGCTCCCGGCTGGTGTTCCTGGCCGGCCAGACCGCCCTCGACGCCGACGGCAAGGTGGTCGGCGACACCCTCCCCGAGCAGTTCGCACGCGCCCTCACCAACCTCCTCGCCGCCCTGCGGGCCGCCGGCGGCACCCCGGCCGACCTGGCCCGCGTCACCGTCTACGCCACCGACGTCGCCGCGTACCGCACCCACGCCCGCGAACTCGGCCGCATCTGGCGGGAACTGGCGGGCCGCGACTATCCGGCGATGGCGGTCGTCGAGGTGGTCCGGCTGTGGGACGAGCGGGCCATGGTGGAACTCGACGGCTTCGCCGTCCTGCCCTGACCCCGGCCGACGGCTCGCCGCACCGCTCCCGAAGGGGTGACGACGAGTGGCCCCCGGGCCGTGCTCCGGGTACTGGTGGAAAGCCACATTCCGCTCATCTCCGGAGGTTTCCCCATGCCTGTACGCCCTCTCCTCGGCCCCGCCGCCGGTGCCGCGGTGCTGCTGCTCGGCTCCGCCGCGGCCTCTCCCGCGTCGGCCGCCGCACCCGCCGCACCCGCCGCCCCCGCGGACTCCGTCACCGTGGACGCCGAGGGCCGCATCGCCGACGGCATCCTCACGCTCTCCGGCACCTACCGCTGCACCGCCGCCACCGGACCGGTGTACGTCAGCTCCTCGGTGCGCCAGGCCTCCTCCTCGATCCAGTACGCCATCGGCGGCACCCGAGCGGTCTGCGACGGCAAGGAGCACCGCTGGGCGAACACCGGCAGGACGCCCGGCGACCTGAAGGCCGGCCCGGCCCACGCCGAGATCACCCTCCTGGAGCTGCGCCCCAGCGGCATCCTGCCGCTGCCCGTGGCACGCGCCGTCCAGCGCCAGGACATCACCCTGGTCGAGGGCTGACCGGCACCGGCCCGGCGGCTCACCGTCCGCCGGACGGCCAGTCCAGCAGGCGCGCTCCGATCACCGCCGTCTGCAGCATGTAGCGGTGGGACGGGTCCGACGGATGGGCGCCGGTGAGCCGGTGGATGCGCTCCAGGCGGTACGTCAGCGCGCGCACGCTCAGTGAGAGGCGCCGGGCCGCCTCCGCCGCGACACAGCCCGCGTCGAAGTAGGCGGTGAGCGTGTCGAGCAGCGGCCGGGCGCCGCCGCGGGCCGTGGTCAGCGGGCCCAGGGTGTGCTGCACCAGGTCGGCCATGGCCTGGCGGTCACGGGCCAGCACCGGGTAGACGAGCAGGTCGGCGGCGCGCAGCACCGGGTCGTCGAGCCCGAGCCGCTCGGCGAACTCCAGCGTGCTCAGGGCCTCCTCGTAGGACTGGACGACACCGCCGGGCCCGGGCTGCGCGCGGCCGATGGCGACCTGGCCGCCGTCGGTGGCGGCGTGCGCCTGCTTGGCGAAGTGGCTGAGCACCTCGCCCTGGTGCCCGGGCGCGATGCACAGCAGCCGCCCGTCCTTGGTGGTGAGCAGGATGCTGCGGTCGCCGAACCGGCCGATGAGGGCGCGCTCCACCTGCCGCGGCACCGGGTCGCCCTCGTCGTAGGCGGCCGGGCCCCGGGCGACCGCGACCGCGTGCTCCTGGGAGAGCCGCAGGCCGAAGCGCTCGGCGCGCTCGGCGAGCCGGCCGAGGTCGCTGCGTCCGAAGAGCAGGTCGTCGATGAACTCCCGGCGTGCCGCCTCCTCCTGACGGACCGCCAGCCGCTGCGCCCGTTCGTAGCCCTCGGCGAACGCGTCCACGACCTGCTCCACGGCCGCGAGCGCGGCCTCGGCCGAGTCCGCGGTGCGCGGCCACGCCGCGCGGGCGGCGGACAGATGCGCGCCGACGAGCGAGCGCAGGCCGAAGCCCGCCTCCGCGGCCCGTTCGCCCAGGGCCCGGCGGGAGGCGATCTCGTCGCGGGTGAGGCGTCTGCCGGTGGCCGCCACCTCGGTCAGGATCTCGGCACAGCCGTCCAGAAACGTCTCGGGAATCTCACGCTCCGTCACCCGGTCCCCCCAAGTCTTAACGCGTTCCTAACGCCCAATTGTTGCGTCACCGGCACGTAGACCCTAGGAAACATTGCCGGGATCCGGCAATGCGCGGGCCGTTGCGCGCGGGGCATCATGGGTCGCGGGGAGCACCGCGGATGGTTCCGGTGCCGGGCACCGGCAGGTGCCCGGGCCGGAGCCGGAGGGGAGCAGTGCTACCCGCCGATGTGACGGGGTGACGGGAGGGGGCGCGGATGCGGATGGTCGTCGAGTCCGCCACGGGTCTGCCGACCCTCCTGTTCACCGCCGCCCTCGTCGTCGTGGTCTGCTTCTGGCTGCTGGTGGCCGTCGGCGCCACCACGGCCCGCAGCTTCGACTCGGACGCCGACCTCGGCGCCCTCGGCCTCGGCGGCGTTCCGGTCGCCGTCGCCTTCTCGCTGCTGACGGTCCTCGCCTGGCTGTTGGCCACCGGCACCGGCGTCCTGCTCGGCCTCGCCCTGCCCGGCGGGCCCGCCGCCGGACTGCTGCGCCCGGTCGTCGCGTGCGGCGCGCTGCTCGCCGCCTGGCGGCTCACCCGTCGCTGCGTACGGCCGCTGCACCGCCTCTTCGCGGACGAACCCGACGAACCCGGCCGGCCCGGTCAACCCGGTGACCCCGAACCGTCACGGCCCCCGCACCGGCCCGGCGCGCAACGCGGCGGTGTGCCGCGCACGGTGCGCCGGACGGCGGACGGCATGCGTCCGCGGCTGCCGCAGAACCACAGCGCCGGCTGAGCCGTCTCCCACCCCGCCGGACGTCCACCCGCCTCGCCCACGAGGCCGCCCCACCCGACTTCTGCCACTCTTCCGCCCAGAAGGACGTGTCCCATGGATGCCGCCACCGCGGGCATCGCCGTACTCGTCGGCGTCGCCCTGCTCCTCATGCTCGTCGGACTCCTCGTCGTCTCCAAGCTGTTCCGCAAGGTGGAGCAGGGCAAGGCCCTGATCGTCTCCAAGACCCGCAGGGTCGACGTGACGTTCACCGGCTCGGTCGTGCTGCCGGTCCTGCACAAGGCCGAGGTCATGGACATCTCGGTGAAGACCATCGAGATCACCCGGGCCGGCAAGGAAGGCCTGATCTGCCGCGACAACATCCGCGCGGACATCCGCATCACGTTCTTCGTCAAGGTCAACAAGACCGTCGACGACGTCATCAAGGTCGCCCAGGCCGTCGGCACCGCACGGGCCAGCGACCGCGACACCCTCCAGGAACTGTTCCACGCCAAGTTCTCCGAGGCGCTGAAGACCGTCGGCAAGCAACTGGACTTCACCGACCTGTACACCAAGCGCGAGGAACTGCGGTACCGGATCATCGAGGTCATCGGCGTCGACCTGAACGGCTACCACCTCGAGGACGCCGCGATCGACTACCTGGAGCAGACCCCGCTCACCCAGCTCGACCCCGGCAACGTCCTCGACGCCCAGGGCATCCGCAAGATCACCGAGCTGACGGCCGTGGAACACGTCCGCACCAACGAGGCGCAGCGCGGCGAGGAGAAGGAGATCACTCGGCAGAACGTCGACGCCCGCGAGGCGATCCTGGAACTGGAACGCCGCCAGGCCGACGCCGAGATCAAGCAGCGCCGGGAGATCGAGACCGTACGGGCCCGCGAGGAGGCCGAGACCGCCCGGGTGGTGGAGGAGGAGCGGCTGCGCGCGCAGAGCGCCTTCCTGCGCACCGAGGAACAGCTCGGCGTGCAGCGGGAGAACCAGGCCCGCGAGGTCGCCGTCGCCGCCAAGAACCGCGAGCGGGTCATCGCCGTGGAGAGCGAGCGCATCGAGAAGGACCGTCTGCTGGAGGTCATCGCCCGGGACCGGGAGACCCAGCTGACCCGGATCGCCGCCGAGAAGGAGGTCGAGGCGGAGAAGCGGGAGATCGCCGAGGTCGTCCGCGAACGGGTCGCCGTGGACCGCACGGTCGCCGAGCAGGAGGAGTCGATCAAGAAGCTGCGGGCCGTCGAGGAGGCCGAGCGGCAGCGCCAGGCCGTCGTCATCGCCGCGGAGGCCGAGGCGCAGGAGAAGCTGGTCAAGGACATCAAGGCCGCCGAAGCCGCCGAGCAGGCCGCCACCCACCGCGCTGCCGAGGAACTCACCCTCGCCGAAACCCGGTTGAAGACCGCCGACCTGGACGCGCGGGCCAAGCTGCGGCTGGCCGAGGGCGTCCAGGCGGAGGCCGCGGCCGAGGGCCTGGCCGCCGCGCAGGTCCGCGACCGTGAGGCCGAGGTCGTCGAGAAGGCGGGCCGCGCCGAGGCCGAGGCCACCGAGGCCCGGCTGCGCGCGGAGGCCGAGGGCGCCCGGGCCAAGGCCCTCGCCGACGCCGAGGCCATCAGCGGGAAGCTCCGCGCGGAGGCGGCCGGCCTCACCGAGAAGGCGGCGGCCATGGCCGCCCTCGACGAGGCGTCCCGCGGCCACGAGGAGTACCGGCTGCGCCTGGAGGCCGAGAAGGACGTCCGGCTCGCCGGACTGGAGACGCAGCGCAAGGTCGCCGAGGCGCAGGCCACGGTCCTCGCCACCGGACTGGAGAACGCCGACATCAACATCGTCGGCGGCGAGTCCGTCTTCTTCGACCGGCTGGTGTCCTCGATCGCCCTCGGCAAGGGCGTCGACGGTTTCGTCGGCAGCTCCGAGACCGTGCAGTCCCTCGCCGGACCCTGGCTGGACGGCACGTCGAGCTTCACCGACGACCTGGGCCGCGTGCTGGGCTCCGTCTCCACGGCCGACGTGCAGAACCTCACCGTGTCCGCGCTGCTGATGCGGCTGATGCAGGACGACGGCGACCAGGCCGGCCGCATCCGGCACCTGCTGGAGAAGGCAGGGGATCCGGGCCCGGCGGACACGCCGCCGGCCGCGCCGAACGGCCACGCCAGGGCCTGACCACCCGCAGGCCGGGAGCCGCCGCACAGGGGACGGCGGCTCCCGGCCGCTCCCTCCCGGAAGGCAGCCATGACCACCGGTACCCACGAGCCCGCCGCCCCGGCCCCGCACCGGACGCCCGCCGGCGAGGAGGCCGTCGACGCCGGCGCCTACCAGGTGCTGCGCGACCGCCTCGGCGCCCAGGCCGCCGAACTCGCCCGTCGGGCCGAGACGCTGAACCGGCTGCGGGCCGAACAGTTCGGCGCCCCGGAGCTGCGCCTGGCCGGCACCGAGCGGCTGCGCACCGACCGCACCGCCGTGCCGCGCGACATCGTCGCCGTGGGTGACGTACTCCTCTTCGGCTACGAGACCCGGCCCCGGCCGGACGGCGACACCACCGTCGCCGACGTCCTCGCCCCGCACGACCGCGACCTGAACCGGCTGCCCGCCGACGCCGTGCCCGGACTGCTCGACGACCCCGCCTTCGTCCGCGAGTTCGCCGCCCTCCACCGCTACTACCGCCAGGCACGCCTGCTGCGGCTGCGCCGCGTCGAGGGCAGACTCCTCGCCGTCTTCCAGACCGGCGACAAGCCCGGCGACATCCGCGTGCTGCGCTGGTCGGTGACCGAGGACGGCCGGGCCGCCTTCCTCGACGCGCGCGGCGACCGCGACCACGCCTCCACCCCGCCCGACGACATCCACTGGACGCCCGCCACCCGCGAGGACCACGTCCTCGGCCGCCACCCGCACGTCTCCGTGCAGGGCGAGGTGTTCGTCGACACCCTCGGCGGCACCCTCACCGTCAAGACCGACAACGACACCGGCACACCCGACGGCATCCACACCGAACCGGTCGACGAACCCCTCCAGTCCCTCGCCGACGCCGACATCGCCCACGCCCGCGTCGGCCCCCTGATCCTGTTGCGGATCCTCCCCTACAAGGAGACCGCCCACCGCCACCTGGTCTTCCACACCCTCACCCGGACCGTCGTCCGCCTCGACGCCATCGGCCGGGGCGTGCGCCGGCTCCCCGACGACCAGGGCATCGTGTTCCCCGGCGGCTACTGCCTGGCCACCGGCAGCCACAAGACGTACGAACTCGACACCGACGGCATGGAGTTCGTCCGCGAGGTGCGCTCACCGCACGGCGAGGACGTGCTCTACGCCTTCCACGCACCCGCCCGCGGACGCGGACTGCTGCTGTCCTACAACCAGATCCGGGAGGCCGTCGCCACCCCGCTGACCTGCCACGGCTGGGCCCTGTTCGACGACGGACGGCTCGCCCTGCTGCGCCCCGACGGCGACGACCCGGCCCGTGTCCACCCGCTCCAGCTGTGGCACTCGCCCTACGTCTCCGACACCCACGCCGCGGCCCGGCCGGCCGGCGAGGGCCGCCTCGCCCGGATCGGCAACGCCGACCTGGTGCGCGGCATCTCCGACTGCCTGTCCCTGGCCCGCTCCGCCACCGAGACCGACCCGACGGCCGAGCGGTACCGCACCCTGGCCGCCGACTGCGCCCGCGCCCTGGACGCCCACCACTGGCTGGGCGAGGAGGAACTAGGCGACCTGCGCACCCCGCTGGCGCACCTGCACGCCACCGCCGAGCAGGTGCTGGCCGAGTTCGAGACCGTACGCGACCTCACCCGCCGCGCCACCGAGGCCCTCGACGAGAGCGCCCGGCGGATCGCCTCGGTGGTGCGCCGGCTGCGCGGCGAGCAGCCCCGCGAGGCCGCCGCCTGGGTCACCGGACTGACCGAACTGCGCCACGCCCAGGGCCACCTGCTGACGCTGAAGGACCTGCGGTACGCCGACCACGACCGCATCGACGCGCTGGCCGCCGAGGCCGCGACGGACCTCGCCTCCTTCGGGCAGCGCGCGGTCGCCTTCCTGGCCCGCGAGGACGTCTTCGCCGCCCACCACGCGGACGTCGAACGCCTCGTCGCCGAGGCCGGGTCCGTCACCACCACCGCCGAGGCCGCCCCGGTCGCCGCCCGCCTGGACGCCCTGACCGGCGAACTGGCCACGGTCACCGAGGTGGTCGCCGGGCTCGACATCGCCGACGCCACCGTCCGCACCTCCGTCCTGGAACGCATCGCGGAGGCACTGGGCGGCGTCAACCGTGCCCGCGCCGTCCTCGACTCCCGCCGCCGCGACCTCCTCGACCGGGAGGCGCGCGCCGCCTTCGCCGCCGAACTCGCCCTGCTCGGCCAGACGGTCACCGGCGCCCTCGCGGCGGCGACCGACCCCGACGCCTGCGACGACCAGCTCGCACGGGTCCTCGCGCAACTGGAGGCCCTGGAGTCCCGGTTCGCCGAGTTCGACGACGTCCTCGACGAACTCGCCGGCCAACGCACCGAGGTCCACGAGGCGTTCGCCGTCCGCAAGCAGAGCCTCACCGACGCCCGCGCGCGCCGCGCCGAACACCTCGCCACCGCCGCCGACCGCGTCCTGCGCACCGTCGCCCGGCGCTGCGCGGCGCTGCCCGACGCCGACGCGGTCAGCACCTTCTTCGCCTCCGACCCGCTCGTCGCCAAGGTCCGCCGCACCGCGGACGAACTGCGCGCCCTGGGCGACACGGTGCGCGCCGAGGAACTCGACGGCCGGCTGGCCGCCGCCCGGCAGGAGGCCGACCGCGCCCTGCGCGACCGCGGCGACCTCTACACGGACGACGGACGCGTCCTGCGCCTGGGCGGCCACCGGTTCGCCGTCACCACCCAGCCCTTCGACCTCACCGTCGTCCCGCACGGCGACGGCCTGGCCGTCGCCCTCACCGGCACCGACTACCGTTCGCCCGTCACCGACCCGGACCTCCTCGCCGCCCGCCCGCTGTGGAACCGGCACCTGCCGTCCGAGTCGCCCGAGGTCTACCGGGCCGAACACCTCGCCGCCCGGATGCTCCACGAGGCCGGCCCCGACGCGCTGACCGCCACCGACGACCTGGCCGGACTGGTCCGCCGGGCCGCCGAGGAGGCCTTCGACGAGGGCTACGAGCGGGGCGTCCACGACCACGACGCCACCGCCGTCCTCACCGCCGTACTGTCCCTGTACGACGGCGCCGGACCGCTGCGCCACGCCTCCGCCGCCCGCGCCCACGCGCTGCTGTACTGGGCGCACGGCACCACCGCCGAGCAGCGCGCGGACCTCTCCCGCCGCGCCCGGTCGCTGGCCCGGGTCCGCGACGCCTTCGGCCCGCCGCCCGCCCTGGACGCCCTGCGCGCCGAACTCGCGGCGGCCGTGCGCGACTGGGACGCCTCCGCCGGCGTCCGCCCGCAGGCCTGCGCCGCGTACCTCGTCGACGAACTGACCGGAGGAGGCGAGGACTTCGTCATCAGCGCCCGGGCCCGCACGCTGCTCGACGCGTTCCGCCGCGCGGCCGGGACCGACGCCTACGGCGACGACCTGCCGGCCCTCGCCGGCCTCGCCGCCCGCCGCCAGCTGGTGGAGGCGTGGCTGACCGCGTACACCGCCGCCACCGGCGACGAGGTGAGCGACGGCGACCTCGCCGAGGCCGTCGCCGCCGAACTCTGCCCGCACGTGCCGCGCCATGTGTCGGACGCGCCGCTGACCGTCACCGTGGAGGGCCTGCTCGGCACCCACCCCCGGATCACCGACCGCCGCCTCACTCTGCGCCTGGACGAATTCCTGGCCCGCACCGAGGAGTTCAGGGAGCGGGACGTGCCCGCCTTCCGCGCCTACCAGCGTCTGCGGACCGGTCTGGTGACCGCCGAGCGCGCCCGGCTGCGCCTGGACGACCACCGGCCGCGCGTGATGGCGTCGTTCGTCCGCAACCGGCTGGTGGACGAGGTCTACCTGCCGCTGGTCGGCGACAGCCTCGCCAAGCAGCTCGGCACCACGGGCGCGTCCGGCCGCCCCGGCACCGGTGGACTGCTGCTGCTCGTGTCCCCGCCCGGTTACGGCAAGACGACCCTCATCGAGTACGTGGCCCACCGGCTCGGCCTGGTCCTGGTGCGGGTCAGTGGCCCGGCGCTCGGTCACGCCGTCACCTCGCTCGACCCCGCCGAGGCGCCGAACGCCACCGCCCGCCAGGAGATCGAGAAGATCAACTTCGCGCTGGCCGCCGGCAACAACACCCTGCTGTACCTGGACGACATCCAGCACACCTCGCCCGAACTGCTGCAGAAGTTCATCCCGCTGTGCGACGCCACCCGCCGCATCGAGGGCGTGTGGCAGGGCGAGCCGCGCACCTACGACCTGCGCGGCAAGCGGTTCGCCGTCTGCATGGCCGGCAACCCCTACACCGAGTCCGGCGAGGCCTTCCGGGTGCCCGACATGCTCGCCAACCGCGCCGACGTGTGGAACCTCGGCGACGTCCTCACCGGCAAGGAGGACGTCTTCGCGCTCAGCTTCGTGGAGAACGCGCTCACCGCGAACCCGGTGCTCGCGCCGCTCGCCGGCCGCGACCGCGCCGACCTGGACCTGCTGATCCGCCTCGCCGAGGGCGACCCCACGGCCCGCCCCGACCGGCTCGCCCACCCCTACGCGCCCACCGAGCTGGAACGGATCCTGGCCGTGCTGCGCCACCTGCTCACCGCCCGCCGCACGGTCCTCGCCGTCAACGCGGCCTATATCGCCTCCGCCGCCCAGTCTGACGACGCCCGCACCGAGCCGCCGTTCCGGCTCCAGGGCTCCTACCGGAACATGAGCAGGATCGCCCAGCGGATCCAGCCCGTCATGAACGAGGCCGAGCTGACCGCCGTCGTGGACGACCACTACACGGCCGAGGCGCAGACCCTCACCAGCGGCGCCGAGGCGAGCCTGCTGAAGCTCGCCGAACTGCGCGGCACCCTCACCGCCGACGGGTCGGCCCGCTGGGCCGAGCTGAAGGCCGCCCACGTCCGGGCGACGGCACCGGGCGGCGCGGCCGGGGACGCGATGGCGCGGGCGGTGGAGGCCCTCGCCGTCCTCGCCGACCGGGTCGCCGCCGTCGAGTCGGCCATCAGCCGCGCGACCGGCCCGCGCCGGTCTCCGGCCGCTCCACCGGACGACCACCTGCCGGGTCCGACGGCGGCGGAACGCTGACGGCGGCGGTCAGCGCCACCAGTTCCTCCGGGGTGCGCGGGCCGGTGCCGCCGTCCGCCAACCGGCCCTCGGCGTGCAGCAGATGCCGCACCGCCACGCCCCACGGCAGGCGCAGTCCGGCCGCCGTGAGGAGGTCCGTGCGGGCCAGCGTCCCGGCCGCCGGACCGGTGTGCGCGCCCGACGGGGTGAGCAGGGCCGCGTCGTCGGCCCAGCGCAGCGCGAGATCGACGTCGTGGGTGGCCATGACGACCGTGGTGCCGCCCGCGCGCAGCCCGTCGAGCGTGTCCAGCAGGCGTTCCTGGCCGTCGGGGTCGAGGCCCGCCGTCGGCTCGTCCAGGATCAGCACGCGCGGCCGCATCGCGACCGCGCCCGCGATCGCCGTCCGTTTGCGCTGCCCGTAGGAGAGCAGGTGCGTGGGCCGGTCGGCGAGCGCGGTGATGTCCAGCGCGGCCAGTGCCTCCGCCACCCGGGCGCGCACCTCGGCGTCGGACAGGCCGAGGTTCAGCGGCCCGAACGACACATCCTGCCCGACGGACGCGGCGAACAACTGGTCGTCCGGGTCCTGCACCACCAGCTGCACGGTGGTCCGCAGAGCCGTCAGCCCCTTGCGGTCGTGGCGCACCGCCCGCCCCTCCACGAGCAACTCGCCGGCGTCCGGGCGCAGTCCGCCGCTCAGCAGCCGCATCAGGGTCGTCTTGCCGCTGCCGTTGCGCCCGAGCAGGGCCAGCGCGCGTCCCTCGCGCACCTCGAAGTCGAGGCCGCTGAGCACGGTGGGCCCGTCCTCGTAGGCGAAGGACACGCCCCGCAGGGCTACCGGCACGGACTCGGTCACGACAGTGGCCTTTCCAGGACGAGGGTGAGGACGGCCAGCGCCGCCAGGAGCGCCAGGCTCGCGGCCGTGAAGCGCACGGAGACACGGGCCTCGGGCACCAGGACGCGCAGGGTGCCGTCGTAGCCGCGTCCGGCGAGCCCGTTCTGCAGCCGGGCCGCCCGGTCGAAGGCCCGCACGAACGCGGTGGCGCCGAGCCCGCCGAGCGAGCGCCAGGCCGCCGCCCGGGTGGTGTGCCCGAGCCGGGCCGCCTGCGCCTGCCGGATCCGGCGCACCGAGTCGAGCAGCAGGAAACTCATCCGGTACGTCACCAGCGCCACGTCGACGAGCGGCGCGGGCACTCCGGCGCGGACCAGGCGCGGCAGCAGGTCGGACATCGGCGTGGTGAACGCGAACAGCAGCACCCCGAGGGACGCCGCCGACGTGCGCAGCAGCAGCTCCCCGGCGCGCAGCGGCCCGTTCCCGGCCCACGACACGAACCCGTCGGGCCCGCCCACCTGCACCAGCAGCGGGAGCGCCCCGGTGACGCAGAAGCCCAGCGGCACCCGGTAGGCCCGCCAGAGCCGCCGCGCCGGCACGCCGGCCGGGCCGAGCAGCACCGCGAGCGCGGTCACCAGCACCAGGGCCGCGCCCGGCCATGGCGGCAGCGAGATCGCGAGCACGGTGAGGCCCAGGCCCAGCACGGCCTTGTCCGCGGGATGGCGGCGGCGCCAGCGGCTGCTGTGCGCCGCCGCGTCGATCGGCAGCACGGAGCCTCAGCCCCGCCGCGGGGACACACCGTCGCCGCGCCCGCCGACGGCGGCACCGGCGCCGTCACCGGCGGCGTCCCCGGAGCCCGCTGCCGCCCCGGAGCCCGCTTCCGCTCCGGCGTGCGCTTCGGCTTCGGTGTCCGCTTCGGCTTCGGCGTCCGGTGCCGCTTCGGCGTGCGCTCCGGCTTCGGCGTCCGCTTCCGCTTCGGCGTGCGCTGCCGCTTCGGCGTCCGCTTCGGCTTCTGCGTCCGCTTCCGCTCCGTCCTCGGTCCCGGTGCCCGCTCCGTCCTCGGTCCCGGTGCCCGTTTCGGTTTCGGTCCCGGTCCGGGAGTCGGTTCCTGCCCAGGTGCCGGTGCGGGCGTCCGCCCCGGCTCCGGTGCCGGTCTCGGTGTCCGTCCCGGCCATGGCGTCCGTCCCGGCCCCGGACCCCGGCCCGGCGTCCGTCTCCGCCGTCAGGCGGGCCCGTGCCCGCTCCTCGCCCTGGCGGCGTCCGCGGCGCACCCCGAAGTAGTACGCGAGGACGCCCGCGCCGATCGCCGCCTGGAGGGCGAACAGTGCCGACTCGATCTCGCCGGACGGCGGTTCGTACAGCGGCGAGAACCACGGCTCGTAGTCCGGGTCGATCTCGGTGATCGCCGTCTCCGCCTCGGCGTCGGCGCCCGCGAACGGCTCCTCCTTGTGGTCGCCGAGCCCGAGCGCGAGCGGCAGCACCGCGAGCGCGGCCACGAGGACCAGCAGCAGCGTGTTGATCTTCGCGTTGCGGCTCATCGGCCCACCGCCCCGGTCGTGTCCGTCGGCTTCCGTCCCGCCGCCGAGGCCACCAGCACCCCGAGCCGGGTCAGTTCGCCCGTGCTCGACTGCACCAGCATGCGCATCACCAGCACGGTCAGCAGGCCCTCGCTCACCGCGAGCGGGATCTGCGTGACGGCGAAGACGGACCCGAACGTGCCGAGCGCGCCCAGGAATCCGCTGCCGGGGTCGGGGAAGGCGAGCGCCAGCTGCACGCTCGTCACGCAGTAGGTCGCCAGGTCGGCGACGAACGCGCCGCAGAACACGGCGGCCATCAGCGGCACGTCGTACCGGCGCAGCAGCCGGTACACGCCGTATCCGGCCCACGGCCCGGCGATCGCCATGGAGAAGACGTTGGCGCCCAGGGTGGTCAGCCCGCCGTGGGCGAGCAGCAGCGCCTGGAAGAGCAGGGTGATGGTGCCCAGCACCGCCATGACCGGCGGCCGGAACAGGATCGCGCCGAGTCCCGTGCCGGTGGGGTGGGAGCAACTTCCGGTGACGGACGGCAGTTTCAGCGCGGACAGCACGAACGTGAACGCTCCCGAGGCGCCGAGCAGCAGCGTGCTCTCGGGGTGTTCTCTCACGTCACGGATGAGCGACCGGGCGCCGTGGACGACGAACGGCGCCGACGCGACGCCCCAGGCGACCGCGTGCACCGGTGGCAGGAAACCCTCGGCTATGTGCATGGCTCGGCGGACCCTCTCCAGCACCTCGTGGATGGTTGACGCGCCTTGGCCGGTCTCCTGGCTGACGGGTACCACCGCCCGTGCTCCGCCTTCCCGGGTCCGCGAGGACCCAGTGGCCGTCCGTGAGGACTGGAGCCGGACTTCCCGATCACAGTGGCGAGGGCCGCACCGGTGTCGCACCGATTTCCCGTCACCAAGGCGTGGCGACAGTAGTGCGCGTTCCGGCCCGGTGACAAGCGGGCCTCAGGGGCGCGCGGACGGCGCCCGGCGGCTCGCACCCCGGCGCACACCTGCGCACTTGACACGGAGGGCACCGGCCTTCGAAGCGGTGGACTGGAGGGTACCCGCCGTGGGTAGAGCCTTGCTGCATTTAATATGCAACAACGATTTCCAGGCAACAGGAAGTGAGGTCCGATGACGACCCGACGTATACGGGGTGCCGCCGCCGCGGTGGTCCTGGCCGGAGCGGCGGCCGCCTGCTCGGCACCCGGCGGCGGTGGCGCGGACGGCGGCGCCGCCACCGATGCGGTCGTGATCGGCGTCCCCACCGAACCCGACACCCTCAGCCCGCTCCTCGGCTACGGCAAGGACGGCAACTCCAAGATCTTCGACGGCCTCCTCGCCCGGGACGCCGAGATGGGCCTGAAGCCCGCGCTGGCCAAGGCCCTCCCCGAGGTCACGGACGGCGGCCGCACCTACACGTACACCCTGCGCGAAGGCGTGAAGTTCAGCGACGGCGAGCCGCTCACCGCCGACGACGTCGTCTTCACGTACCGCACCGTGCTGGACGAGAAGACCAACAACACCGCCAAGAGCGAACTCGACGTCATCAAGAGCGTGCGGGCCGACGGCGACGACAAGGTCGTCTTCACCCTCGACCACCCCTACGCCGCCTTCGCCGCCCGCACGGTCCTGCCCGTCGTCCCCGAGCACGTCGCCGGCGACCAGGACCCCAACACCGGCTCCTTCAACACCGAGCCCATCGGCACCGGACCGTACGTCCTCACCGGCTGGAGCAAGGGCGAAAAGCTGACGTTCAAGGCGAACCCGGACTACTGGGGTGGCGCGCCGAAGGTGAAAAAGCTCACCATGGCGATCATCGCCGACGACGACGTCCGCGCCACCCGGCTGCGCTCCGGCGACCTCGACGGCGCGACCCTGCCGCCCAACCTCGCCGCCACCTTCAAGAGCGACGACGACAAGAAGACCTACCGGGCGACGTCGTACGACTTCCGCGCCGTCACCCTGCCCACCGGCAACCCGGTCACCGGCGACACCGCGATCCGCCGCGCCCTCGACCTCGCCGTCGACCGCGACGCCATGGTCGACAAGATCCTCGACGGCGCCGGCCGCCCCGCCTACGGGCCGCTGCCCCTCGACGACCCCTGGTTCGCCAAGGACGTCGAACGCCCGCAGAACCTCACCGAGGCCGGGAAGATCCTCGACGCGGCCGGCTGGAAGCCCGGCGCGAACGGCATCCGCGCCAAGGACGGCCGGCCCGCCCGCTTCACCCTCTACTACCCCTCCGGCGACAAGGTCCGCCAGGACCACGCCCTCGCCTACGCCTCCGACGCCAAGAAGGCCGGCATCGACGTCCGGGTGGAGAGCGCCACCTGGGAGGTCATCGAACCCCGGATGAAGCACGACGCCGTCCTCGCCGGCTTCGGCAGCACCGGCGACCCCGACTTCGGCCTCTACACCCTGCTGCACTCCTCCCTCGCCGGCGACGGCTTCAACAACATGGCCCACTACGACGACCCGGCCGTCGACAAGGCCCTCGACACCGGCCGCCGCGCCCAGGACACCGCGGACCGCAAGGCCGCCTACGACGACCTCCAGCGCGCCCTCGTGAAGAACCCCGGCTACACATTCCTCACCCACATCGACCACCTGTACGTCCTCGCCGACCGCTGGCAGGGCCTGACCACGCAGACCGAACCGCACGAGCACGGCTTCGCCAGCGGCCCCTGGTGGAACGTCGAGGACTGGCAGCCCCGCGCATGACGTCCCCGCCCTGGGGCGCGATGGCACGGCTGACGGCACGGCGGGCCCTGGTCGCCGTGCCCGTCCTCCTCGTCGTCACCTTCGGCGTGTTCGCCGTCGCCGCCGCCTCCCCCTTCGACCCCGTGAAGGCCTACGCCGGCACCGCCGCGCTCGGCGCCGACCAGGAGACCCTGGACCGGCTGCGCGACAACCTCGGTGTGGACCGCCCGTTCACCGCCCGCTGGTGGGACTGGCTGACCTCCGCACTCGGCGGTGACCTCGGACAGTCCACCGTGATGCGCCAGCCCGTGGCCGAGGTCATCGGCGAACGCCTGGCGTGGTCGGCGCTGCTGTGCGCCGTCGCGTTCGCCGTCGCCGTCCTCCTCGGCACCGTGCTCGGCGTCCTCGCCGCCCGCCGCCCCGGCTCACCCCTCGACCGCACCGTCACCTCCCTCGCGTACTCCCTGGAGGCGGCGCCGGTCTTCTGGATCGCGCTGCTCGCCATCTGGCTGTTCGCCCTCAACCTCGACGTCCTCCCGGCCGGCGGCCTCACCGACACCGGCAGCGACCACGTCACCGCCGGCCAGGTGGCGAGCCACCTCGTGCTGCCCGCCGGCGTCCTCGCCGTCTCCCAACTGCCCTGGTTCGTCCTCTACGTCCGCCAGGGCGTCGGCGACGCCCTCGCCGAGGACCCGGTGCGCGGGGCCAGGGCCCGCGGCCTGAGCGAACGCACCGTCCTGCTCGGCCACGCCCTGCGCTCCGGACTGCTGCCCGTCCTCACCCTGATCGGCTCCCGCGTCCCCGAACTCATCACCGGCGCCCTGCTGGTGGAGACCGTGTTCAGCTGGCCGGGGATCGCGGCGGCCACCGTCGAGGCGGCCACCGCCGTCGACTTCCCGCTGCTCGCCGCACTGGCCACCCTGGCCACCGCCGCCGTCCTCGCCGGCAACCTGCTCGCCGACCTGCTGTACGGACTGATCGACCCGAGGGTGAAGCTGAATGAGATGTGACCCGCATGGCTGACACCACCGTCGAGAAGAGGCGCACCACCGCGGCGGAACCCGCCTGGCGCGCGCACGGCACCGCCCGCCGCTCCACCCACACCCTCCGGCTGCGCGTCAGCGCCGCCCTGGTCGGCGTGACCGTCCTCGCGGTGCTCCTCGTACCGCCCCTGGTCCAGCTCGACCAGCAGGCCGTCGACCTCGCGGCCAAACTCCGACCACCCACCTGGGCCCACCCGTTCGGCACCGACGACGTCGGCCGCGACCTGCTGCTGCGCTGCGTGTACGGCCTGCGGGTCTCCCTGCTCGTCGGCGTGGTGGCCGCGCTCACCGCCACCGTCATCGGCACCGCCGTCGGCGCCACCGCCGGGGCGCTCGGCGGCTGGGCCGACCGCGCCGTCATGCGGCTGGTCGACACCCTCTCCTCCGTGCCGCACCTGCTGCTCGGCGTCTTCATCGTGGCCATGTTCCGCCCGGGCGTCTGGCCCGTGGTGATCTCCGTCGCGCTCACCCACTGGCTGTCCACCGCACGCATCGTGCGCGCCGAAGTGCTCTCGCTGCGCTCCCGCCCGTTCATCGACGCGGCCGTCTCCGGCGGCGCCTCCCGGTGGCGGATGACCGTACGGCACCTGCTGCCCGCCGTCCTGCCGCAGGCCGGCCTCGCCGCCGTACTGATGGTGCCGCACGCCATGTGGCACGAGTCCGCGCTGTCCTTCCTCGGCCTCGGCCTGCCCACCCACACCGCCAGCCTCGGCACGCTCATCCAGGGCGCCCGCGGGTCCCTGCTCGCCGGGCAGTGGTGGCCGACGCTCTTCCCCGGCATCTTCCTCATCGTCCCCACCCTCGCCGTCGCCGGACTCGCCGGGGTCTGGCGGGAACGGATCAACCCCCGCCGCCGATCGGAGCTCATGCTGTGACCGAGCGACCCCCCGTCCTGTCGGTACGCGGCCTGTCCGTGCGCTTCCTGATGCCCGGCGGGCGCCGCGTCGCCGCCGTCACCGACGCCCACTTCGACGTGGCGCCCGGCGAGTGCCTCGCCCTGATCGGCGAGAGCGGCTGCGGCAAGTCCGTCCTCGCCTCCGCGCTGCTCGGACTGCTCCCGGCCAACGCCCGCACCGCCGGGCAGGCCCGGCTCGGCGACCTCGACCTGCTCACCGCCGACGAACGCACCCTGGCCCGCACCGTGCGCGGCCGCAGGATCGGACTCGTCCCGCAGAGCCCCGCCGCCCACCTCACCCCCGTCCGCACCATCCGCTCCCAACTGGAGGAGACGGTCGCCGAACTGACCGGCGTGCGGGGCCGCACCGCGCTGCGCGCCGCCGCCGAACAGGCGGCCGCCCGCGCCGAGTTCCCGGCCGGCCACCTCGACCGGTACCCGCACGAACTCTCCGGCGGCCTCGCCCAGCGCGCCGCCACCGCCCTCGCACTGGTCGGCGACGCACCCCTGCTGCTCGCCGACGAACCCACCACCGGCCTGGACCGCGACCTGGTGGACCGCACCGTCGACGAACTGCGCCGCCACGTCGACACCGACGGCGACCGGGCCCTGCTGATGATCACCCACGACCTGGCGGCCGCCGAACGCATCGCCGACCGCGTCGCGGTCATGTACGCGGGCCGCATCGTCGAACTCGCCGACGCGACCGCCTTCTTCGGCACCCCGGGCCCCCGCCACCCCTACAGCCGCGGCCTGCTGGAGGCACTGCCCGACCGTGCCTTCACCCCCATCCCCGGACTGCCCCCCGAACTCGGCGACCTCCCCGACGGCTGCGCCTTCGCCGCCCGCTGCCCGCGCGCCACCGACGCCTGCACGGCACTCCCGCCCTTCACCGGCTCGGTCGCCTGCCACCACCCGGCCCCCGCGGACCGTGCCGCCGCGACGGAGGACATCCGTGCTTGAACTGCGCGCCATCACCGCCGGCTACGACCGCCGCGCCCCCGCCGTACGCGACGCCTCCCTGACCGTCGCGCCCGGCGAGGCCGTCGGCCTGCTCGGCCCCAGCGGCTGCGGCAAGTCCACCCTCGCCAAGGTCGCCGCCCTCCTGCACCGCCCCGACGCCGGAACCCTCCTGGTCGACGGCACCCGCGTACGCCACTGGCGCCACCGCGCCCCGCGCGCCCTGCGCACCGCCTTCGGCGTCGTCTTCCAGCAGCCCCGCCTGGCCGCCGATCCCCGGCTGCGCCTCGCCGACCTGATCGCCGAACCGCTGCGCGCCACCGGCCGGCGCGAGGACGTACGGGACCGTGTCCCCGAACTCGCCGGAACCGTCGGCCTGACCACCGACCTGCTCACCCGCCGCCCCCACGAGGTCAGCGACGGCCAGCTCCAGCGTGCCTGCCTCGCCCGCGCGCTGGTGCTGCGCCCCCGCTGGCTGATCTGCGACGAGATGACCGCGATGCTGGACGCCTCCACCACGGCGGCGCTGGTCGCGGTCGTCGAGGACTACCGGGCGTCCACCGGCGCGGGCCTGCTGGCCGTGGGCCACGACCGCACCCTGCTCAACCGCTGGTGCGACCGCACCGTCCACTGGGACGCGGTGACGTCCGGCGCGGCGGAGAAGACGGGCGGGGGAGAGCCTGCTGGGCACGTGACGCGGTGACCGTGGGGTGCCGCGTCGGTGCGCATGACTGCGCCGCGTCCCGGCTGCCGGTGCGTACGGCCGGGGGCATTCGGCTGCTGGTGCGTACGGGCGTGAGCGGACGCCCGCCGGGCTGCCTCCGCAGAGGTCCACGACGGCGGTCGGCCGGTCGGGGCTCCGCCGGTCAGCGGGCAGGTCTGCGGGGCCTGCCGGTCGGGCCGGTCGGGCCGGTCAGCCGGTCGGCCCGGTCATCGTGCTCAGCCGGTCGGGCGTCATCGTGCTCAGCCGGTCAGCGGGGCTGTCGGTCGCGTGGGTTGTGCCGGTCGGGCCGGTCTCTCGGTCGGGCCGGTCAGCCGGTCGGGCCGGTTCAGCCGGTGGTCGAACGCAGGACCAGGCAGACGAAGCCGAACGCGTCGCGGTAGCCGCGCAGCCATTCGTCGCGGTGCGCCGCGGCCGTCTCCAGCGCCTGCGAACTGCCGGGATCCGCGGGGTGGTCCAGCGCCCACGAGGCCAGCGACCCGGTCCACGCCCACTCGTAGGCGTCGAGTTCCCGGCGGGTGCTGATGTGCCCGTGGACGGGCGTCCAGCCGTCCGCGACGACACGGTCCACGGTGGTCGGCAGGTCGGCGAGGTCCCCGAGCATCGCGACGGCCTCGGCGGAGGGCTCGCGCTCCCAGTACCCGTCACCGACCAGTACCCGTCCGCCGGGCGCCAGGTGCCGGCGGGCCGCCGCGAGGGTGGCGCCCGGACCGCCGAAGGCGTGCGCCGCCCCGACGCTGATCACCAGGTCGAAGGCGTGGTCGGCGGCGAAGTCCGCGGCGTCCCCGTGGTGCAGGACGAGACGGTCGCCGAGACCGCGGCGGCGCGCGGCCGCACGCGCCTGCTCCAGCGCGCCCTCGGACACGTCGACGCCCTCGGCCCGCAGGCCGGGACGCGCGGCCAGGGCCCGCAGCAGCCACTCGCCGGTGCCGCAGCCGAGGTCGAGGACGCGCGCGTCGTCGCGCGGGACGGCGTGTTCCAGCAACGCGCGCACGGAGTCGTCGTCGAGCGGGGCGGCGATCGGATGATCGGCGTGGGCGAGCCGGGAGATCTGTTCACGATGCATCGCCGGAGCCTGCCAGGGGCGACGGCCGCACGCACCCGGTTTTCCCGCAGCGGCCTCGGGAAGACGCCGGGCTCCTGATCCCGGTCGTCGCCGGACCGCGGGTGCGTACGAAGGCCGCCGGTCCGTCCCGGTGGGCCGGACCGGCGGCCCGGTGCGCCGGGTGTCAGCCCTGCGGGGCCTCCGCGAAGTCCTCCTCGGTGAACGCGCCGTCCGGGGCGCCTCCCATGAAGCCCTCCATCAGCTCGTCGATCCGCACCTCGGTGGCGCCCGCCGGGGCCGTGGCCTGCTCGCCCTTGCCCAGGCGCAGCACGACCGCGAACTTCTTGACCTTCGTGTTCTCCGCCAGCTCGGCCAGGTCCACGGACACCTCGGTCAGATCGCCGTTCTTCAGCGTGAAGTCGGCCGTGACCTTCTTGTTCGGGGCGTCCTCGAGGTCCTTGGCCGTCGGCAGCTCGGCGCCCGGCGGCAGCTCTTCCGTCAGCGGACGGAGCTCGTCGAACAGCTCGGTCAGCAGCGTACGGAAGGGCGCGGTGGCCTCGATGTGCTCGGTGCCGTCGTCGCCGCCGGAGGTCCTGAAGTCGACCTCACGGGCGATGACCTGACGCAGCGCCTTGGTGATCTTCTTCTGGGTCCTGGCGTCGAGGGTGGGCTCGGCGGAGGGGTCCTCGTCCCCGAGGGGCGGCCCGCCCGCGATCGAGCCGGCGGTCCGCTCCATCTCCTTCGTGTTCATCTTGAGCCACTCGCCGGCGACGAGCTTCTTGAACGCCCCGGCGCTGTCGGGCAGTTCGTCCGCGGACATCTCCGGTCCGCCCGAGATCCTCGAGACCGCCTCCACGTCGGCCCGGACATAGGTGTAGTCACCGACCAGCCGGTACTCGAACAGGGCACCGTCCGGGCCGCTGAGCTTCACCGCCATGGCCTTGAAGTCCTTCTCGCCGGACTTCTCGAGCGGCTTCCTGGACTGCACGGAAACGGAGATCCGCGCGTCACTGAGCAGTTCGGCGGCCTCGTCGGGCATCCTCTCGCCGGGCTCTGCCCCGGCGTCCATCGCCTTCAGCGTCGCGGCGTCGGCGTCCAGGTCCAGCTCGAAGGAGAGCGAACGCTCCTTGCCGAGTTTCTCGAAGGCCCGGTCCAGCTTCTGACCGGCGGACAGGTTCTCGACCGTGCCGCAGGCGGCGGAACCGGCCAGGACCACGGTGGCGACGGCGGTGGCGGTGAAGGTCTTGCGTATGGCGGAAATGACGGTCTCCTCGTAAATGCGACCAGAGCGGTCACTGAAGAGACCGACCAACTGCCCCCATGGTTGTACGCCTTTCCCGGGAACCGGCCTCGCCCCGGCGGCCGACGAGACCCGCCGCGGCCGGACAGCAGGGTCCGAACCGAAGCCGGACAGCAGACTCTGACGGAAGCCGGACAGCAGGGCCCGAACGGAAGCCGGACAGCAGGGCCCGAACGGAAGCCGGACAGCGGGGCCCGACGGGAGCCGGGCGCGATCCGCCTCCCGAGTCCGGCCGTGTCCGCGGCCCGTGGCGCGGTCCGTCGCAGCGCGCAGAGATCGCGCCTCCGTTTCCGCGACCGGTGCCTTTCGGTGCCGCCAAAACCGCGGACCGACAGGTCGACGGCGACCGCGCCCGGCGCCGATTGCCGAGTTCGATCCGTGCCCGGCAACGGCGTTTTCGCGGCCCGTTCCGGGCGGCATTCGACGGTGAACGGCCGAACATGCCGACCGGTCGGGACAGCGCGCAAAGATCGAACACGAGACGATCTCCCCGTACCGGGAGGAGAACACCGACCGGCGGTGCGCGGCGGTATTCCGAGCCGGAGACGCCTGGTGGCAAGGGGTGCGGAAAGGTGAAGCGGCCTTTCCGCTAGTGGAGGTTTGTTTGCGGAAGGGTGAAGTCGCCGGAGTGGGTCCACGAAGTGCGCGGGCCCGGTTAAACAGCGTCTCGGATTTCCCCGTTGCGGCCGGAATCCGGCTCCCTGGTTTACCGGAAACGAGTTAACTTGGGCGCCATGAGAACGCATCGGGGGAGAACGTCTCAAGAGTGGAGAACCGGACACAACGACGATCGAGCGGAGGAATTCTCGTCCTCCGCGTTACGGGTGCGCGGGGCAGCGGCACTGGTCTGCCTCGCCGCCATCGGCCTGCTCGGAGTGCTGCCCAGGCCCTCGGACCTCGACCTGGCCGTCGGGGCGTCCGTCATCCTGTGTGTCCTCGGCCTCGTGGGACACGCCTGGGGAGTCCTGCCGCACTGGCGTCTGGCGCGACACGGCGACGTGTTCGTCGGCGGGCTCGGGGAGCAACTGGTCGCAGCCCGCGAGGACGAACGCAGCCGCCTCCGGGTCGACCTGCACGACAGCCTCGGCCCGGCGCTCGCCGGCATCCGGCTCCGGCTGGATGTCGCGGCCGAGCGGGTCGCCCAGCCGGGAACCCGGCAGCTCATCCTCGACGCGGCGGCCGAAACCGCGCGCACCGTGGACGACATCCGGCGCATCATCGACGACCTGCGACCTCCGGACCTGGAGGGCGGCGGTGGACTCCCCGGAGCCCTGCGCCGGCTTGCACACCGCGCGGGCGCCACGGGACAGCTCGACGTCCACGTCGATCTGCCGGAGCCCGAAACGGCGCGCAGGCTGTCCTTCGCCACCGAACTCGCCGTCTACCGCATCGCTTCGGAGGCTTTGACGAACGTTCTGCGCCACGCCCGGGCCCGGACCGCCGAGGTACGGCTGACCGAGCACGAGGGCTGGCTGACGCTCGAGGTGACCGACGACGGGAGCGGGCCGCCGCGCCCCGGGGCCCTCCGGCGCCGGCGCGGCATCGGGCTCGCGTCCATGGCCCGGCGCGCCCAGGACACCGGAGGCACCTGCGAGGTGCTGCCGCGGCCCGACGGCACACCCGGAACCCTCGTCCGCGCCAGGCTGCCGCGGAGCGAGACATGACCATACGCGTCTTCCTCGTGGACGATCATCCGCTGTTCCGCGCGGGCGTACGGCTGGCGCTGGAGGACGTGGAGGACATGGAGGTGGTCGGGGAGGCGGACAGCGGCGAGGAAGCCGTGCAGGCCCTCGTGCACGAAAGGGTCCGCGCCGACGTGGTCCTGATGGACGTCCAGATGCCGGGCTCGTCGGGTGTCTCCGCGCTGCCCGCCATCACGGCCGCCCACCACCCGGGTGCCGAGGCCCCCCGCGTGCTGATGATGTCCGTGACCGATGACGACGACATGGTCGTCGCGGCGCTCCGGGCGGGCGCGCACGGCTATCTCCTCAAGGGGGCGCCCCGGACCGAACTCATCAGGGCCGTGCGCACCGTCGCCGGGCAGGGCGCGGTCTTCAGCCCCACCGTGGCCGCGCGACTGAGCGGCTACTTCTCCGCCGTCCACGAACTGCCCAGCCGTGCCGCCTTCCCGCAGCTCACCGAGCGCGAGCGGCAGATACTCGACCTGATCGCCCGGGGCTACACCAACCGGCGGATCGCCCGCGAACTGGTGCTGGCCGAGAAGACCGTGCGCAACCACGTCTCGCACGTCTTCGCCAAGCTCCAGGTGAGCGACCGGGCGACGGCCGTGGTGCGCGCCCGGGACGCCGGACTCGGCGTCTGAGCACAGGGCGGGACCTTCTCGGGCCCGCGGCCCCAGGAGCCCGGGACGACGGGAGTCCTACGTTGGCGGCGCAGCGCCGGGGCGGCCGGCGGAAACGACCGGCGGCCCGCCCCGGCCCAACCGGAAACGAAGGACGGTGATCACATGGCCCTGTACGACGAGTACGAGACGCCCGAGCTGGTCGAGGTCGGCGAGTTCTCCGAGCTGACCCTCGGCTGGGACAACCAGTGCGTCGACTGGTACGGCGGCGGTGCCTGGGTCTGCTGACCCGGTTCCACCCGTACCGAAGAGGGCCGGTGACGGCCCGCCCCACCCGGCGGCGGTGGAGGGACTGCCCTCCACCGCCGCCGGCCTGTTCCCCGCCCGGATTCGGTCCCGGGGATGACATCCTCCGGCCCGATGTGCCCGGCCGGGCCGCGCGCCATGGTGAGCCCATGATTGAGGTACAGCAACTCACCAAACGGTACGGGAGCACCCTGGCCGTCGACGGGCTGTCGTTCACGGTCGACCCCGGCCGGGTGACCGGCTTCCTGGGGCCCAACGGAGCGGGAAAGTCGACCACCATGCGGGCCATGATCGGACTCGACCGCCCCACCTCCGGACGGGTCCTCATCGACGGCCGGTCGTACACGGACCTGCGGTACCCCCTGCGTGAGGTCGGCGCGCTGCTCGACGCCAAGGCACTCCACGGCGGCCGCACCGCCCGCGCCCACCTGCTGGGCCTGGCCCGCAGCAACCGCATCCCGGACCGGCGCGTCGACGAGGTCCTGAACACCGTCGGACTCACCGGCGCGGCGGACAGGCGCACCGAGGGCTTCTCCCTCGGCATGGCCCAGCGGCTCGGCGTCGCCTGCGCACTGCTCGGCGACCCGCCCGTCCTGCTCCTGGACGAGCCGGTCAACGGCCTCGACCCCGAAGGCATCCTGTGGATCCGCGGGCTGATGCGGCAACTGGCGGAGGAAGGCCGCACCGTCTTCGTCTCCAGCCACCTGATGAGCGAGATGGCGCTCACCGCCGAGCACCTCATCGTGATCGGCCGCGGCAGGCTGCTCGCCGACACCTCCGTGGAACAGTTCATCGCCCGCAACTCCCGCGCGTACATCCTGATCCGCACCCCAGAACCGCAGCGGATGCGCGACGTCCTCACCGACGCCGGCGTCCACACCGACGACGGACCCGACGGCACGCTCGAAGCGGTCGGGACCAGCTCGGAGAAGGTCGGCGAACTCGCCTCCCGCCACGGGGTCACCATCCACGAGATCAGCCCCCGTACCGCCTCCCTGGAGGAGGCCTTCATGCAGCTCACGGCCGACGCGGCCGACTACCGTGCCGAGAGCAGGAGCGCTGACCATGGGTGACCCGCGCGCGGCCATCGCGTTCGAATGGACCAAGATCCGTACGGTGCGCTCCAGCCTGTGGAGCCTCCTCCTGTGCTTCCTCGTCAGCGTCCTGATCGCCCTGCTCTTCGGCTGGGTGCTGCGCGGCGCCTACGACGACATGAGCGCGCAGAGCAAGGCCGACTTCGACCCGGTCGGCTCCGGCTTCAACGGGCTGCGGCTCGGCATGATCTCCCTGGTCGTCTTCGGCACGCTCACCGTCACCGGTGAGTACACCTCCGGCACCATCCGCGCCTCCCTCGCCGCCGTCCCGCGGCGCGGTGTCTTCTACGCGGCCAAGGTGCTCACCGGCACCGCCATCGCCCTGGCCGTCTCCGTCGTCGTCGTGCTCGTCACCTTCTTCACCGCCCAGACCGCCATCGGCGAGGCGCACAACGCCTCGATCACCGACGACGGGGCACTGCGCGCGGTGGTCGGGTCGATCCTCTACATGACCCTGATCTGCGCCTTCTCCATGGGCCTTGCGACCGTGCTGCGCACACCGGCGCTCACCCTCGGCATTCTCGTGCCGCTGTTCTTCATGGTCTCGGAGATCCTCAACAACCTGCCCGGCGTGCAGAAGGCCGCCCAGTTCCTGCCTGACGCGGCCGGAGGCATCATCATGCGCCGGGAAGCGCAGGAGCACATGATCCTCGACGCGTGGAGCGGCATGGCCGTCCTCGTGGCCTGGGTGGTCGTCGCCCTCGCCGGCGGCTATCTGGCGCTGCGGCGGCGCGACGCCTGAACCGCCGCGGCGGGCGCGGACGCGGGACGGGGACGGGACGGCGCGCCCAAGAGCCCGGGACCGCGGGCCGCCTACGTTGTGCGTGACCCGGGGTGCGGCCGCGGTGGCGTGAACGCGCCGGCCGCGGCCGCACCCCACCGTCTGAGAAGAAGGAGGGTGAACATGGGCACGCACGAGGAGTACGAGACGCCCGCGCTCGTCGAGGTCGGCGGCTTCGCGGAGCTGACGCTCGGCGCCGGTCCCGAGGACTGCGTCGACTGGTGGGGCGGCGACGCCTGGTTCTGCTGAGCACCGTCGTGAGGCGGTGACCGCCGCCGCACACCCGGCGGCGGGGCGATCCCTGAGGAGCCGCTCCGCCGCCGTACCCCTGCCGCCCGGGAACCCCGGACGACGGCGGTGAGCACGCCGCACGCCGAGATCCCGTGCGGCAACCGCTCGGCGGAGCCGGTGCGTTCACCCGCCCGACGCCGGGCCGTCCTCCGGGGCGGCGCAGACACGTGCCCGACAGGACCCGGACGGTGGGGCGGCACCGGTGACCACTGCCGGTGCGGCCTCGCCGCCGCGTTCCCGCACGCGATCCGAAGGAGACCGGCATGACGGCGAACGACGTCCTCGACGCCTACGAGGCACCGCAGTTGGTGGAGGTCGGCGACTTCTCCGACCTGACGCTCGGCGCACCGCTGACCGACTGCGTGGACTGGCTCGGCACCTCCGCCTGGGTCTGCTGACCCCGACGCGTGGCGGCCGTCCGCCGCCACGCGTCCGCATGTTCGCGCCCAACCGAAGCCCAACCGAAGCCCAACCGAAGAAGGGGACATGGAGTTTCTGATCCTTCCCGACTGCGCCGCGGCGCAGCCCTTCGCGCGTGCGGCGGCCGGGCCCGGCACCCGGAGCGTCGCCCACGCCTCGGGCCGTCCCTGGCTGGTCGGCCGCTGGGAGGACGAGGAGTGCGTCCTCGTCGACGGCGGCCGCAACCGGCTCGCGCTGCTCGGCCCCACCCGCGCCGACACCGGCCCGCTCGCCCGGCTGCTGGACAACTCCCGAGCGCCGCACGACCTCGACTCCCTCGCCCGCTCGCTCCCCGGCAGCTTCCACCTCGCCGCCTCCTTCGACGGCCGCACCCGGACGCAGGGCTCCCTGTCCACCGCACGGCACGTCTTCCACGCGCGGATCGGCGGCGTCACCGTCGCCGCGGACAGCCCGAGCGGTCTGACCGCCCTCATGGAGACGCGCCTGCACGAGGAGACGCTCGCCCTCCAACTCCTGCTCCCCGTCCCCTGGCCGCTGTCCGGACGCCCCGTCTGGACCGGTGTGGAAACCCTCGGCGTCGGCTGCTGGCTGGACGTGCGGCCGGACGGCGACGCACGTGAGGTCACCTGGTGGACGCCGCCCGAGCCCGACACCCCCGTCGCACGGGCGGCCGACGCCATCCGGGACGCGCTGGTCGACTCCGTGGCCGTACGCGCCGACCACCAGGACGTCATCAGCGCCGACCTGTCCGGCGGCCTCGACTCCACCAGCCTCTGCTTCCTCGCCGACGCGACCGACGCCCGCCTGCTCACCCACCACTGGGAGCCGATGGACCGCGCCAACGCCGACACCCGATGGGCGCGGCGGGCCGCCGACCTCATGCCGGACGCCGGGCACCGCTTCGCGACCGCCGCCGACGGCCCGGTCTGGTACGAGGCCGCCCCCGACCGCGACGGCGCGAGCGACGACGTCGAGGGCCCCCTGGTGTGGACGCGCAACCGCGCCCACACCGAGAGCCTCGCCCGCACCGTCCGCGACGCGGGCGCCACCCGGCACCTCATCGGCGTCGGAGGCGACGAACTGTTCGGCATATCGCCCCAGTTCGGCTGGTCACTGATCCGCAGCGACCCGCTGCGCGGCATCCGGACCATGCGCAGGTTCCGCTCCGTCAACCGGTGGCCGCTCGGCGCGACCCTGCGCTCGCTCGCCGACCGCACCTCCTTCGCCGACACCATGGCGCGCGCCGCCCAGGGCATCGACGCCCCGCCGGCGCCCCGCTTCACCCCGCCGCTCGGCTGGGGCCGCGGAGACCCCCGCATGCCCGAGTGGGCCACCCGGGACGCCGTCGCGACCGTCAGGCGCCTGCTGAACGAGACCGCCGCGCGCCGCCCCCGGCCCCTGCACCCCGACCGGCTCCAGCACCAGACGCTCGAGGTCACCGTGACCAGCGGGCACGCCGCCCGCCAGCTCAACCGCTCCCTGCGCCCGCTGGGCGTCACCTTCGAGACGCCGTTCCTGGACGACCGCGTCATCGACGCCGCCCTCTCGGTCCGGGTCGCCGACCGGGTGATGCCCGGCCACTACAAACCGGTGCTCACCACCGCCCTGCGCACCACCGTGCCCGACGCCGTGCTCAACCGCCGTGACAAGGGCGCCTTCGGCCAGGAGGCCTACGAAGGGCTCTACCGCAACCGCGAGCGGCTCGCCGAACTCTGCGACGCACTGCGCCTCGCCGACCTCGGACTCGTCGACGCCGGTGCGCTGCGCGCCGCGCTGTACCGGCCCACCCCCGACACGCGGGCGCTCAGCCCCTTCGAGAACACCCTCGCCTGCGAGACCTGGCTGCGGTCACCCAGTGCCGTCGCTCCGCTCGCCGCGTCCCCCGCGGGAGGACCCCGATGAACTGCACCCTGGAACCCGACGTGATCGTCACCGACGTCGAGGACGGAGTCGTCCTCCTCGACCAGCGCACCGGCCGCTACTGGCAGCTCAACCGCTCCGGCGCGGCCACCCTGCGGCTGCTCCTCGACGGCAACTCCGCCGAGGAGGCCGCCCAGGCGCTCACCCGCAACCGCCCGGAGGCCGCCGAACGGGCCCGGACCGATGTGCGCGTCCTGCTGCAGTCCCTGGTCAAGGCCCGTCTGGTGGTGGTCTCATGAGCATGCCCGTCGTCTCCGAACAGTCCGTCAGGATCAGCTGGCACCGGCACGTCACCGCCCGGTGCGCGGTCGGAGCCGCGCACCTCCTCGCCAAGGTGCCGCCGCGTCGCCTGCGCCGCGTCCTGCGGGCCGTCTCGCGCGGCGCCAAGCCGGCCACCGCCGCGCAGACCCTCGACGCCCGCAGCTCCGTGGTGTCCGTCAGCGCCTGGTGCGCCGGACAGGGCTGCCTGGAGCGGTCCGTCGCCACCGTCCTGCTGTGCCGGCTGCACGGCACGTGGCCCGACTGGTGCACGGGCGTGCGCACCCAGCCGTTCCGCGCCCACGCCTGGGTCGAGGCGGAGGGCCGGCCGGTCGGCGAACCCGACGACACCGGGCTGTTCCACGCCGTGATGAGCGTCCGCCACCCGTCCGCGGAGACGAAGCGGTGAGCGGCCCGCACGCGGTGCTCGTGGAAGGGCTGCGCAAGACCTACGGCACCCATGAGGCCGTCGTCGACCTGGACCTGGCCGTCGCACCCGGCGAGACCTACGGCTTCCTCGGACCCAACGGCGCGGGCAAGAGCACCACCATCGGCATGCTGTGCACCCTGCTGCGGCCGTCGGCCGGCCGGGCCGAGGTCGCCGGGCACGACATCACCCGCGAGGCCGACGCCGTCCGGCGCGGCATCGGCCTGGTCTTCCAGGAGTCCACGCTGGACGGCGAGCTGACCGCCGAGGAGAACCTCCGCTTCCAGGCGGACCTGTTCGGGCTGCCCCGCGCCCGCGCCCGACGGGCGATCAGCGAACTGCTCGACCTGGTGGAGCTGACCCACCGCAAGGACTCGCCCGTGCGCACCTTCTCCGGCGGCATGCGGCGCCGGCTGGAGATCGCCCGCGGACTGCTGCACACGCCCCGCGTGCTCTTCCTGGACGAGCCGACCACCGGCCTCGACCCGCAGACCAGGGTGTCCATCTGGGAACACCTGCACCGGCTGCGCGCCGAGCAGGAGATCACCATCTTCCTCACCACGCACCACCTGGAGGAGGCCGAGCACTGCGACCGGATGGCGATCATGGACCAGGGGCAGCTGGTGGTCGAGGGCACGCCCGCCGGGCTGAAGGCGGTCGTCGGAGCGGATCTGGTCGTCCTGCGGACCGACGACGACGAGCGGGCGGCCCTGGCGGTGCAGGACCGCTTCGGCCTGAAGGCGGACACCGGGCCCGACGGCGTGCGCCTGCGCACCCAGGACGGCGCCGGATTCGTGCCCCGGCTCTGCGCCGAACTCGCCGTCCCCGTCCACGCGGTGACCGTCACCCCGCCCACCCTCGACGACGTCTTCCTGCACTACACCGGCCGCACCATCCGGGAGGCCGACGGTCCCCAGCAGCCCCACTTCGGGCCGAGGAGGTAGCCATGGCACAGACCGAGGTGCACCGGGCACGGGCGGAACGGGCGGGCCCGCCCGGCCGGGCCCGGCCCGCACCCGTCCCACCGGGCTCCGCCGGCGGCGGCCGGGCCGCCCGGGACCTGCGCACCGTGAAGGTGCTCTGGCACCGGGAGACCATCCGCTTCAGCCGCAACAAGCTGCGCATCGCCATGGGCATGGTCACACCGCTGATGTTCCTGCTGGTGCTCGGCACCGGCCTGAACTCCGCCATGTCCGAGGACAGCCTGCGTGACTTCCGGGCGTTCCTCTTCCCCGGAGTCGTGCTGATGTCGGTCCAGGCGCCGGCCATCGCCGTGGGCGCGTCCATCGTGTGGGACCGGCGGTCCGGCTTCCTGCGGCAGATGCTGGTGGCGCCGGTCCGCCGCAGCGCCATCCTGGTGGGCACCTGTCTCGGCGGTGCCACCTCCGGCGCGGCCTACGGCGTGCTGGTGCTGCTGCTGGGCCCCGTCGCGGACGTGCCGTACCACCCGCAGCTCCTGCTGGTGCTCCTGCAAGTGGTCCTGGTGTCCTTCGCGTTCACCGCGCTCGGCGTCGCGGCGGCCGTCTGCATCCGGCGTCCGGAGACCTTCCAGGTCGCGGTCAGCCTGTGCATGCTGCCGCTCTTCTTCCTGTCCGGCGCCATGTTCCCCGTCGACGGACTGCCCGGCTGGCTCGGCACGGTGGTCCGGCTGAACCCGCTGACCTACGCCGTGGACGCGCTGCGCCGCACCATGCCGGGCGACGGCGCGACGGCCATGGGCGGCGGGTCGGTGAGCCCCGAGTGGTGGGGCTGGACGCCGCCCGTCCTGGCGGAGACCGGCTTGATCGCGGCCTTCGCCCTGCTCTCCCTGACCATCGCGACCCGCAGGTTCTCCCGTGTGGAATGAGCCGAGCCGCCACCGGCCCGCGGGCCCGTCACCGGCCGGGCTCCTCCGGAAGTCTGTCATTCCCGGGCACGAAGCCACGGCCGTCCGGCCGCGGCTAGGGTCGGACGATGGATCATCCCCACGCCGGGCCGCTGACCGGCGGCCGGTTCACATCCGCGCAGCTCATCGCCCTCGACGGCCTGGCCGCGGCGGGCTACGCGGCGCTCCTGCTGGTCCTGTGGCACACCCGGGCCGCGCCCGGACCCGCCGACCTGCCGGCAGCGGCGGCCGCGGGCCTGGCGGCCGCCACCGCGCTGCCCCTGGCGGTCCGTCGGCTGTGGCCGCTGCCCGTGCTCGGCGTCACCCTGGTCGTGTCGCCGCCGGCGGTGGCCCTCGGAGTGGTCACGGACCCGTTCCTCGCCGTGGCGTTCGCGGTCTATCCCGTGGCGCTGTCCCGGGTGACGCAGCGCCTGCTGCCCTTCGCGGCGGCCGCGGTCATCGGACTCGGCGGCATGATCGCACCGGAACCCCGCAGCCCGTACACCTACTGGTGGTCGCAGGGGCCGGGCCTCATGATCCTCGGCTGGGCCCTGATCGCGGGCTCCTGGGCCCTGGGCACCGCCGCGCGGGAAGGACGGGCGTACGCGGCCCAGGCCGCCCGGGAACTCGCCGAGCGGGCCGTCGCCGAGGAACGCATGCGCATCGCCCGGGAGTTGCATGACGTCGTCGCGCACAGCATCGGTGTCATCGCCGTCAAGGCGGCCGTGGCCAACCACGTCGTCGCCACCCGGCCCGAGGAGGCGGGCGACGCGCTGCGCGTCGTCGAGACCACCAGCCGCGACGCGCTCCGGGAGATGCGCCACCTGCTCGGCGTGCTGCGCTCCGAGCGCACCGGTGCCCTCACGGACGCCGACCTCAGCCCTGTCCCGGGCACCGCCGGCCTCGCCGGGCTGGTCCGCAACGCCACCGAGGCCGGGCTGCGCGTCCGGCTCGACGCACCGGACCTGGACGGCCTGCCCGAGGCGCTCGGCCTGACCGTCTACCGCCTCGTCCAGGAAGCCCTGACCAACGCCGTGAAGCACGCGGCTCCGGCAGACTGCCGAGTCGTGATCACCAGAGACGAACGACAGGTGAAGATCGAGGTCAGCGACGACGGCGGCCCGGGCCGCGGCACGGGCCCGGACCGGGGCACCCCGGCCGGCTCCGGCGGCGGACACGGCCTCATCGGCATGCGCGAGCGGGTCGCCGTCTACGACGGGGAGTTCACGGCCGGGCCGCGGCCCGGCGGAGGCTTCCGTGTCGTCGCCCGGCTGCCGCTCGGTGCCTCCCGGGGAGCGGTCCGATGAGCGAGGACGTGCGGGTGCTGGTGGTGGACGACCAGGCCCTGCTGCGGGGCAGTTTCCGCCTGCTCGTCGACAACGAGCCGGGCCTGACCGTCGTCGGTGAGGCCGCCAACGGGCGCGAGGCGGTCGAGGCGGCCGCACGGGAACGGCCCGACGTCGTCCTGATGGACGTGCGGATGCCCGAGATGGACGGCATCGAGGCCACCCGCAGGATCTGCGGCTCGCCGGCCACGTCCGGCAGCCGGGTCCTGATCCTCACCATGTTCGACCTGGACGCCTACGTGTACGCCGCGCTGCGCGCCGGTGCCAGCGGCTTCCTGCTCAAGGACACCCCGCCCGGCGACCTGCTCGCCGGAGTACGCGTGGTCGCCTCCGGCGAGGGGCTGCTCGCCCCGTCCGTGACGCGGCGCCTCATCGAGGAGTTCGCCGGCGGTACCGAGCGCGAACCCCGGCCGCGGGCCCGCGCGCTGGAGCGGGCCGGGATCACCGACCGCGAGCGGGAAGTGCTCGTCCTGATCGCCCGTGGGCTGACCAACGCGGAGATCGCCGAACGGCTCCGGCTGAGCGTGCCCACCGTCAAGACCCACGTCAGCCACCTGCTGACCAAACTCGACAGCCGCGACCGGGCCCAACTGGTCATCGTCGCCTACGAGACGGGACTGGTGTCGGCCGGTTCGCGGTGAGAACAACCGTGACCACACACAGGGGGAAAACCCATGCCGAACACCGTGCCCGTACCCCGCGTCGCCGTCGTCGGAGCCGGCCTCGGCGGTCTCGCCGCGGCCGACGCCCTGCTGCGCGCCGGGGCCGCCGTCGACGTCTACGAACAGGCGCCCGCCCTGCGCGAGGCGGGCGTGGGAATGCACCTTGGCCCCAACGGCTCCCGCATCCTGTTCCGCCGGGGACTGGAGGACGCGCTGCGCGCGGTCGCCGTCCGCCCCGAGGCGCTGGAGGTGCGCACCGGGGACGGCCGGCTCCTCACCCGCCGGCCCATGGGCGACACCTGGGAGAAGCAGTACGGCGCCCCGCACCTCACCGTGCTCCGCAGCGACCTGCACGCCCTGCTCGCCGACCGGGTGCCGTCCGCGCACATCCGGCTGGGCGCCCGGCTGACGTCCTTCGCCGAGCACGACGGCGTCGTACGGCTGCGGTTCGCCGACGGGCGGGAGGCGACGGCCGACCTGCTCGTCGGCGCCGACGGAGTGCACTCGGCGGTGCGGCGCGCCGTGGCGGGACGGGAGCGTCCCGTCTTCTCCGGGGCGAACGCGCTGCGCGGCGTGGTGCCCGCCGACCGGGTCCCCGCGCTCGCCCCCGACACCATGTACATGTGGGTCGGGCGGGAGGCGCGGCTGCTGGTCGTACCGGTCGCCGCCGGACGGCGGTTCAGCTATGTGGCCGTCCTGCCGGACACCGGTGACCCCGAGGAGTCGTGGAGCGCCACCGGTGACGCCCGCGAGATGGCCCTGGCGTTCGACGGCTGGCACGACGACGTGACGTCCCTGGTGCGGGCCGCCGGCACGCCGGGCCGCTGGGCGCTGTACGACCGGGAACCGCTGCCGCACTGGGGCCGCGGACGCTGCACGCTCCTCGGCGACGCCGCCCACCCGATGCTGCCGCACCACGGCCAGGGCGTCGGACAGGCCCTGGAGGACGCCGTGGCCCTCGCGCACTTCCTCGACGGCACGCCCGCCGGACTGCGCGGCTACGAGGAGTTCCGCCGGCCGCACACGACCCGCGTCCAGCTCGGTTCCCGCGGCGGCGGAGGACAGAAGGTGCGACCCGCCGCGGGCCCGGCCGCCGGCGGGGGCGGCGGCGGCCTGGACGAGGTCGTGGAGGACCTGTCCTGGGTGCACCGCTACGACGTCGAGGCCGCCCTCGTGGAGGCCGCCGCCGACGCGCGGCCGGACCGTCCCTCCGCACGGCCGTGACGCCGGACGTATAGACGGACGCACAGAACAACGACAGGCGGCCGTATAGCCCCCGTTCCTAGCCTTCCGGCATCGCAGTCGCAGCCGGAGGAGGACGTCCACGTGTCGCATCACGTCGATCGACGACAGGTCCTGAGGGTCTCGCTGGGAGCGGCGGCCGCCGCGGCCGTCGGCACGGTCGCCGCGCGGCCGGCCGCGGCCGCCGGCCACCACGACGAGCTTCCCGAGGTCCCCGGAATGAGCGGAGACCGCCGTGCCAACGAGTTCTGGTACCGGCTGGACGAAGCCACGCTGTACAACTCCGGCCAGGAGGTGAAGGACGCGTACGCGGCCATCAGGGCGCACGTCGGCAACATCGAACGCGGCATGCGGGAGAAGTGGCTCGAACTCGTCGCACAGCCCGGCTACCCGCACACCTACGCCGAGTTCCTCGCACCCGTGAAACAGCCCCTGGAAGTGCTCTCGCGCACCCAGCTCGGCGTGATGGACCGCTACTACGGCCGGCGCCACCCCCACCTCGTGAAGGCCTTCGGCTGGTTCGGCGAGGGCGTGCTGTACGACCCGCGCGGACACGCCCCGTTCCTGGTGCACACCATGAACGCCACCCCGGACTTCCCGCCGCCCGGCTACCACACCTGGTACGCCTACCTGCGCGGCATGATGCTGCTGGACATCGACCGCCGGCGCTGGCAGCGCATCGCGCCCGCCCTGGCCTTCGCCTGGGCCGTGCAGAGCACCGCCAAGCCCGCGCAGGACCGCATCAACCCGCCGCTGCCGGCCCGCACCGTGCGCCGGCTCGCCACCACCTGGCTGGTCAAGGACACCGACCGGCTCGACCAGGACTTCCGGTCCTTCCCCTACCCACAGGGGATGAGCTGATGGCGGCCCGTCCCGCGCGCCGTGACGTGCTGCGGGCGTCGGCCGTACTGGCCGCCGGGACCCTGACCGCGGTGGGCGGCGCCCGGCCGGCCGCCGCGGCACCGGGCGACGGCGACCTGCCGGACGTCCCCGGCATGCTGGGCGACCGCCGCGCCAACGAAGTGTGGTACCTGCTGGACCAGGCGACGCTCTACGAGCCCTCGCAGGAGTTCACCGACGCGTACTACGCCCTCGTCGCGCTCTACGGCGGCGGCTGGGACAACACGGTGCTCAACACCTGGCGCCGCATGGTCACCTCACCCGAGTACCCGGACGACTTCACCGCCTTCGTGGCCCCGGCGCGGGAACCGCTCGCGGTGATGTCACGGGTCCAGCTGGACGTGTTCGACGCCGTCTACCGTCCACGCGACCCGCGACTCGTGCGGGCCTTCGCCGAGTTCGGGCAGGGCATGCTGTACGACCCGCGCACCCGGGCCCTGCACATCATGACCGGCCGGCCCCCGGGCGGCTACGCCGTCTGGCACGTCGTCATGCGGGCCATGATGTTCCTCGGCATCGACCGCGGCCGCTGGGCCGCCATGGCACCCCTCAACGCCTTCGGCTGCGCGGTGCAGCTGACGGCCGACCCGGACCTGGAGAACGTCAACCCGCCGCTGCCCGAACGAACGGTGCGGCGGCTCGCGGCGCACTGGCTGCACCGGAACATGCGGCAGCTGGACGCCGGCTTCCAGTCCTTCCCCTACCCGCAGCAGCCGTGAAGGAAGGTTCCATGCGCACTGGTGTCTGGCTGGTGGGCGGTCGCGGGTCGGTCGCGGCGGCCACCGCGGCCGGTACGGCGGGCGTCCGCGCCGGAGCGCTGCCGGCGACGGGCCTCGTCAGCGAACTCCCCGCCTTCCGGGACGTGCCCCTGCCCGCCCTCGACGACCTCGTCTTCGGCGGGCACGACCCCGCGACCGAGGGCCTCGTCAAGCGCGTCGAACGCCTCGCCGCGGACGGAGTGGTCCCGCACGGCCTGCCCGCGCTGGTCCGCACCGACCTGGAAGCCGCGGACGCCGAGATCAGGCCCGGCCTCACCGGCACCGGTCGTACCGCGGGCACGGCGGACGCCGCGGTCGACGCGCTCGCCGCCGACATCGCGGACTTCCGCCGCCGCACGGGCGCGGCCGACGTCGTCGTGATCAACGTCGCCTCCACCGAGCCGCCCGCGCGGCCCCACCCGGCACACGCCTCGTGGGAACTGCTCGGCGCCGCCCTCCACCGCCCCGACGACGCCGGCGTCCTGCCGCCCAGTTCGTTGTACGCCTGCGCCGCCCTGCGCGCCGGCTGCCCGTTCGTGGACTTCACCCCCTCGACCGGCGCCCGCCTCCCCGCCCTCGACGAACTCGCCCGCCGGCAGGGGCTGGCGTACGCGGGCAGCGACGGAAAGACCGGCGAGACGCTGGTGAAGTCCGTCCTCGCCCCGATGTTCGCGCTGCGCGCGCTGAGCGTGCGCAGCTGGTCGGGCACCAACCTGCTGGGCGGCGGCGACGGCGCCGCCCTCGCCGACCCCCGGCGGGCCGCCGCCAAGATCCGCTCCAAGGACAGGCTGCTGCGGGAGCAGCTGGGCGGGCCGGTGCAGGGCGGTGTGCACATCCACGAGGTGCCGGACCTCGGCGAGTGGAAGACCGCCTGGGACCACATCGGCTTCGAGGGGTTCCTCGGCGCGCGCATGACCCTGCAGTTCGTGTGGCAGGGCTGCGACTCCGCGCTCGCCGCACCGCTCGTCCTCGACCTGGCACGGTTCATGGCGCTCGCCCACCGGTCCGGGGTCGGCGGACCCGTGCCGGAGCTGGGCTTCTTCTTCAAGGACCCCGTGGCCTCGGCCGAGCACGACCTGAACCGGCAGTTCGACCAACTGGTCACCTGGGCACGGGGCCTGAGCGGGGCACACCGGTGACCTCGCGCGACCGCCCGGTGCGGACGCCCGCGCCGCCCACGGTGCCCGGCGACGTCCTCGCCGGCGCCGTGGCGGTCGGCATCCCGCTCCGACCCGGCCCGCCCGGGCCGTCGGCCTCCCCGCGAAGGTGGCCGTTCAGTCGGCGCTGACGGCCGCGGCCGGACGCAGCGGGGCCGGACCGTGCCCGCTCGCCGCCCGCCCGCTCGACTGCCCGGACCACCGACGACTGCGCGGGCCGCATCACGCGACGGCCCCGCCCGCGTGGTCGACCGCCACCTCACCGGGACGACCGACGTCAGGCTCCCGCCGCGCCGGGCAGGACTGCCGGACGAGCCGCCGGATCGTCGAGCGCCAGCCTCCCGTCGAGCACGGCGTGCAGCGTCGCCGTCAGGACGGCGCCGGGATCGACGCCGAGTTCCTCGGCGAGCAACCGCCGGCCCTCGTGGTACACGGCGAGGGCCTCCGCCTGCCGCTCGCACCGGTAGAGCGCGGTCATCCACTGCGCGCGCAGCCGCTCCCGCAGCGGGAAGCGGGTGACCAGACCGGTGAGTTCGGCGACCAGCTGGCGGTGCTCGCCGAGGGCCAGCTCCGCCTCGAGCCGGCTCTCCAGAGCGGCCATCCTCGCCTCGTCCAGCTGAGGGGTCTCGGCGTCCCGGAGGAAGTCGGTGACGCCGCCCAGCGCCGGCCCCCGCCAGAGGTCCAGGGCCGCGCGGAGCAGCCGCGCCGCCCGGTCGGGCCGGCCCTCGCGCAGCGCCGTGTGGCCCGCGCGGGACAGCCGGTGGAACTCGGCCGCGTCGAACACCGCGCCCCTGGTGCCGAGCCGGTAACCGGCCGGTTCGCGGACGAGTTCGACCGCCGGGCCGAGCCGTTGCCGCAGCCGTGAGACGTACGTGTAGAGCTGGGCGCTCACCGTGGCCGGCGGTCTTTGGCCCCACAGCAGCGCGGTCAGGCGTTCGTCGGACAGGACCTCTCCCCGGGCCAGCAGCAGCGCGGCGAGCAACGCCCGCTGCTTGCGCCCCGGAATCGGGATCTCCCGGCCTTGGTGACGCACTCTCAGTGGTCCCAGGATGCCGAATTCCACGCGTTCTCCACCCCCGTTGTCCGTGCACGCCGGCACCGCGGCCGAACGGCCGGGCCCTGGCGATCGCTCAGCGTAGGTCGCCCCGTGTCCCGGGAGCGTGGGACAGCCGCCCCGGAAGCGTCCTGGGAGCACGTCGGGACCGTGGCCCCGGGACTCCGGGACCGGACGCTTCCTACCGTGGGGACACGTCGATCCCGTGCAGCGAGAGGCCGCCCATGTCCCAGGACCAGCGACAGCACGCGCCCGTGCCGGCCGGCGACGACGACGCCCGGCGGGCCCGGCTCGACGAGCTGCGCCGCCAGGACGCGCTGCGGGCCCGCCGCGGCAGACGGCTGCGCACCGGTGCGACGGCCGGCGGCGTCCTGGCGGCGGTGGCCGTCGTCCTGGGCCTGGTCGCGAGCATGCACGGCCGGCCCGCCCAGGACCCGGACGACGCATCCGGAATCGACCCCGACCGGGTCAACGTCCGCGGCGAGCGGGTGTACGAGGACCTCGAACGCGACCACGTCAAGGGCGAGGTCGACTACCCGGCCGACGTGCGGCCGCCCGTGGGCGGCCGTCACGACCCGCAGTGGCAGAACGCCAACGGCGACGTCTACACCCGGCCGCTGCGCGAGGAGAACGCGGTGCACTCCCTGGAACACGGCACCGTGTGGGTGACGTACTCCACGGACCTGCCCCAGGCCGAGGTGGAGGAGCTGCGCGCCAAGGTGGCGGGAGTGCCGTACCGGATGATGAGCCCGCTGCCCGGCCAGGAGAGCCCCGTACGGCTCACGGCCTGGGGACACCAGCTGTCCGTGGACTCCGCCGCCGACCCGCGCGTGGACGCCTTCTTCGACGCTTATGTCCAGGGCCCCCAGGCACCGGAGCAGGGCGCCCCGGTCACCGGCGGGAAGGCGACACCGTGACACGGCGCCGCCAGGGCCGAGGCCCGTCCGCCCGCCTGCCGGTGGCGGCCCTGGCGATCGCGCTGCTGGCCGGGGCGCTGCTGCTGACCCGCCTGTCCGGCACGGCCCCCGCCGACAGCGGGACGCCGGCCGAGGACTCGGACGCGGTCGGCTTCAGCCGTGACATGGCCGTCCACCACCAGCAGGCGGTGGAGATGTCCTTGTCGGTGCTCCGCCACGGCACGTCCCCCGAGGTGCGTACCCTGGCGTACGACATCGCCAACACGCAGGCCGCGCAGCGCGGCATGATGCTCGGCTGGCTCCGGTTGTGGGGCCGCACCGCCACCACGAGCGGACCGCCCATGCGCTGGATGGACATGCCGCCGACGAGCGCCGAGGACCGTCGCCGGGGCGTGCTGATGCCCGGTATGGCGAGCCGCGCCGACCTGTCGGCGCTCGCCGCGGCACGGGGACACCGGGCCGACGCCCTCTACCTGCGCCTGATGATCACGCACCACCGGGGCGGTGTGCACATGGCCGAGGCGGTCACCGCGGACGGCACCCCCCAGGCCGTGCTCCGGATGGCCCGGGAGATGGTGCGCAGCCAGCGCACGGAGATCGACCTGATGAAGGACATCGCGGAGCGCCTCGGCGGCGCGGAGCACGCGAGAACCGGATAGGTGCCGGGCCCCCGGGACCGTCCGCCGTCCCGCGCGCCCCGGCTCACGTCGTACTGCACACCGTCCTCGGCGCCGCGCTCCGGTCGGTGCCCTGTGCTGTCTGCGCGTCCTGCACCCGCTGCACGTCCGCCAGGACGCCCGGGATGTCGATGTCCCGGCCGGCGGCCGCGCGCGCGATGGTCAGCAGGACGGCCTCGTAGAAGGCGTCCCGTACGGCCGGTGGCATGACGTCCGAGGCGTCCAGGCAGCGGGGCCCTTCGCCGAGCCGCCGCGCGATCTCGCGTTCGACCGCGCTGCCGTGGGGCGCCACCCGGCGGTTCGCCGAGAAGACGTTCGTCGTCGCGGCCCACTTCTGCTGGCCCTCCTTGGAGGCGAGCCGCCGGATCAGCTCCCGGGCCTGCGGCCGGTCGCCGAACAGGGCCGCGAAGTCGCCCGTCACCTCACGGCCCCGGAGCCGGCCGTCGCCGCCGGGAAGGAGCCGGGCGGAGTCCGTCATGCGTGCGCGGCGGGCCTCGTCCTTGTAGAAGGACGGCGCGAAGGAGCCCTGGTGCTCCAGGGTGCAGCCGCCCCAGCCCTCGAACAGCAGCCCGTTGCCGTCCGGGTCGCCGCGGTGGTCGGTGAGCAGGGCGTGCCGGGCGGCGGCCCGGTCCTGCCGGAGCAGGGACGCCCACGACTCCCAGGCGGTGCGCACCGCGTCGCCCCGCCACCAGTCTCTCCGCTCCTTGTTCAGCGCCCACTTCTCGTAGACGTCGGGGCCCTGCTGCTGGAGCACCAGGTCCTCGATCCAGTCGGTGCCGGGCCAGCCGGAGGTGCCGTCGTCGCTCATGCCCATGCACCAGCTGCGCAGCGGGGCCGGGGAGGCGGCCGGACGCTCGCCCTCGCGGTACCAGACGATGCTCTTCAGGTCCGCCTTGACGGGCACCCAGTAGACGTGCCCGGAGCCCGAGCCGGTCGGCTTCCAGGGGCCGCCGTACTCCTCGGGGTCGTAGAGCGCGTCGAGCGGTTCGAGGAGATCCTGTTCGGCGTATTCGGCGAGTTCGCCGATGCTCGGCATGATCACGATGTCCGGTGGTTCGCCCGACTGCACCTTGGACAGCAGCACCTCCCGCTGCGCCGCGGTGCCCTGGTAGCGGAAGGGGATGCCGAAGCTCCGCAGCACGGCCTCGAACTGCTCGCCCTGCTTGGCCGTCCACGTCCCGAGGATGGTCACCGGCTCGCGGTCGTCGTGCCGCGCCCACAGCACCACCGTGCCGACCGCGGTGATCACCAGCATGACCACGACGAGGACCAGCATCCTGAACCGTCGGGTCACCGCCGCCTCCAGTAGTCGTTGTCGAGGCGGCTGCCGAGCCCCAGCGCGGGCAGCACGATCGCCATCAGGCTGCCGACGAAGGCGACGAGGTACACGGTGTCGGTCCGGGCGGCGGTGGCCAGTTGCTCGCGCACCTCCTCCGCCCGCTCCGTGACGTGCTGCTGCGCGACGGCCGGTGCCGCGGCGTGCTGCCGGGACAGCGCGGTGATCTGCCGGAGGTCCGCGACCGCCCCGCCGCGTTCGTCCTGGGTGAAGTACGTCACCGACAGCGGAGCCACCGCGAGCAGCACGGTGAGGACGAACGCCACCAGCAGGGACGGGTTCCAGTCGCGGCCGCAGCGGTCGCGCAGCACGAACAGGGCCGACAGCAGCGTCAGGGCCGCAGCGGCCAGCGCCAGTTCGGCGATCCACCACCCGGCCCGCTGCCACCACCCCATGGCGGCCGTCGCCTCCGCGTGCCGCAACTGCGTCCGCTGCAGGGCGTCCAGGCGCGGTGCGAGCCCCACCGTGCTGCGGGAGAGCAGCGACTTCGCCTCCTGGAGCTTCTGCTGCTGCATGAGCGGCTGGTCGCGGTAGAGGGACGTGCCGAGGCCGAGCGAGTTGCTGTAGGTGGCGAGCAGCCCCTTGACCGTGCCGAGGTCCTGGTCCGTGCGGTCGGCGATCCGGGACAGGCCCTGGTCGGCCGCCGACAGCTGGGACCGGTAGGTCTCGCCGGATCCCGCGACACCGACGAGCCGCATCTCCACCAGCGCCTCCGCCTCCTGGTGGGCGCGCAGGGCCGCGAGCCGGGTGGCGGCCAGCCCCTGCACCGCCGGTGCCTCCCGGGACGCGAGCGCCTCGGTGCTCCGCTGGATCTGCCGGCACGACAGGAACAGGGCGGTGGACGCCACGGCCGTCAGCACGAGCAGCGCCACCAGGTGCGCCTCCAGCAGCCGGCGGGTCCGCCAGGGGCGCAGGCGCCTGCGCCAGTACGCGGCGGGGGAGTGCCGGCGCCACACGGTGGCGGGTCCGTTCGTCACCGCAGCTCCTTCCCGCACGCGATGCAGAAGCGGGCCGCGCTCCCGGCCGGTGCGTTGCAGTCGACGCAGCGCGGGCCCGGCCGCGCCGCGACGGTGTCGGGCGGGGGCCAGTCGGGACGGGATCCGGCGCGCAGGATCATCGGGCCGAGGCTGCCGGCGTCGACGTCGCGCAGTCGCACCCGCATTCCGGGCGGGTCCCCGATGTCGGCGACGGTGCGGATCACGTCCAGCACCCAGTGGGTGCCGAGCCGCGCCGCGAGCCGGGCGGCCCGCCCCAGGCACTCCTCGGCGACGTCCCGTTGGCCGTTCTCGGCGGCGACGAGCCCTCGGCGCAGCGCGTTGCCCATCCGGGCCGTGTCGTTGAGCCCCCGTACGCTGCCGGTGCCCGCGCGGGCGTGCGGCGGCAGCCGGCCCGGCAGGCGCCAGCGGGCGGTGACGGGCTCGTGGACGTCACCGATGGAGACCATGGCGAACTGCAGCTCGGTGTCGAGCGGGTCGGCGTCCGCGTCGGCGACCAGGGTGAGCAGGTAGTCGCGTCGGCCCTGTTCCCACTGGTGGGTGGGGAAGCTCCAGCGGTGCGGCAGGCCGGCCAGGAGCCGCCCGCCGAGCTGGTGCGGCCGCGGTGACCGCTCATTGAGCGACACCTCGCGCACGGTGGGCCGCACGGTCACCTCGATCGGCAGCCGGGGAGTGTGCACCCGGCGCAGCCGGTGGATGGCCTCGGTGATCGCCCGGCCGAGCCCGTCGTCCACGAAATCGGCGGTCCCGTGTAGGCGTTCGGCGAGCGTCAGCAGCGGGTCGGGCGCCCAGTCCGAGCCGACGGCGAACACATGGCAGCTGAACTGGCCCGCGCAGGCGTCCAGTTCCTCCTCCAGGCGGGTCTCGCCCGCGGCGCTGCTGCCGTCGGTGATCAGCACCAGATGCCGTACGGACACCGGCCGGCCGGCGAGCAGGGCGCGCGACGCGGCGACCCAGGCGGCGTACCCGGCCGGACGCGGCCCCTCCCGGTGCAGCGGGAGCGACCCCACGACGAACGCGGCGCGGCGTCGTTCGTCCCGGTCGGCGACGGCCCACTCGGCGTCCCCGCGCGGATAGCACCGCACCGGCTCGGGGCCGCTGCCGAGCACGGCGAAGGAGATCCGGTCGGGCAGGGCCCGCAGCACCGCCGGCAGGGCGTGCCGGACGGCCGCCCGGTTGGACTCGGCGACGTCCACCGCGATCACCACGGCGAGCTGGACCGCGGGCAGGTCGCCGGGGACGCCGTCGGCGGACACGTCGACGCGGAGATGCGCCTCGATCTTCGCGTTGCGGTGCGGCTGCGGATCGTCGTCGAGTTCGACGCGCAGCCGGATGCCCGGCTGCGGCGGCCGGCTCCGGCCGCTCCTGTCGTACGTCACCGATCCCTCACCTCCCTCACCTCCGTCACTTCCATCACCTCCGTCGCCGCGGCGCCCCGCGCGTGCCGGGTGCCGGGTGCCGGTCCGTCCGTCGTGCCGTGTCCTGCCGTGTCGTGTCCTGCCGTGTCCTGCCGTGTCGTGCGGTGCCGTGTCCTGCCGTGCGGTTGGTGCGCGGTTCGTGCCGTGTCGTGCGGTGGTTGGTGCGCCGTTCGTGTCGTGCGGGAGACGGCCGTGTTCCAGGTCGTGCGGTCAGAACACGGTCTGGGGTCGTATCGCGTGCATGAGGTCCACCAGATGCTCGTGCGCGGCGGACGGCTCCTGGTGGCGGGCCGCCAGCCGCCGGTACAGCTCCTCCAACTGCTTGCGCAGCATCCGCTCCGGAGCGCTCAGCCGGCGCAGCGCACGGGCGTCGAGCCGCCGGGCACGCCGGCCCGGCGGGCCGTGCCGGTCGCTGAGGTGGTGCACCGCGTCCAGTTTCCATTCGTGCAGTTCGGTGCTCAGCCGCAGCGCCTCGTCCTCGGACAGGCTCGGCTCGCCTGCGCCGGGGCTGCGGCCCACCAGACCGGGCAGTTCGGCCAGCACCGCGTCGACCTCGGCCGGCGCGGGCAGCGGATCACCGTCTCCGGGCAGCCGGGCCGCGCGGATGCGCAGGGAGGCGATCCGGGCGACGGTGTGGTCCAGGGTGCCCGGCCGGACCCGGCCGAGCACGTCGATGGCCGCCCGGCGGTCGTGCGCGCGCAGCGCGAGCCTGGCCAGGCCGAGGGCGGCGCCGCCGTGTGCGGGATTGCGGGCGAACACCGCCTCGTACAGTTCCCTGGCCGTGGGCTCGGAGGTGTCGTCGCCGAGCCACTCCGTGCAGTAGGCCAGGGCCAGTTTGGGCGCGTACTCGCCGGGCAGTTCCAGGCCGGCTCGGGTGAAGTGGGCCCGGGCCTCGGCGACCTGTCCCCGGTCGCCGTGGTGGCCGGCCCGGCGCAGCGCGAGCAGGGCGCGGTGCCACTCCAGCCGCCAGCGGCGTACGGCGGGCGGCCCGGGGACGGAGTCGGCCGTGTCGAGTTCCTCCTGGGCCAGGTCCAGGTCCTGCGGGGTGTTCCGGCTCAGCAGGACGCGCACGTTGTGCAGGCAGATCTCCACCGAGCGGGGCTTGGCGCCCTCCTGCGCCAGGAGGCGGAGCGGGTCGTAGCCGCTGCTCACCTCGAACCGTGCGGCCTGCGGATCGCCCGGATACGGCCTCGGCACCGGCAGGCAGGCGGCGATCTCGGCGGGTGTGGGCGCGCCGGGGTCGAGGGCCGGCGCCACGGGCGGCTCGTACCGGTCGCGGGGGAGCCGGTGCAGCCAGTGCTCGATGCCCGGCACCGTGCCCAGCCGCGCGCCGAGCAACTGCGTGGACGGCCGGAAGTAGTCGGACGGCTCGGGCGGGTCGCTCTTGCCGCGCAGCGCGCGGATCTCCCGCAGGGCGCCGCGCAGTTGGCCGGCCATTTCGCGGGCGTCGGTGAAACGCCGGTCCGGGGCGGTCCGCACGGCGCGCTCGACGACGCCCCGGAAGGAGGCGGTGCCGAGACCCGGTACCTCCGCGACCGCCCAGCGGGCGAGTTCCCGCAGGGTGACGCCGACCGTGTACAGGTCGTGGGCGACGGTGAGCGTGCCCGACCTGCCGGTCTCCGGCGCCATGTAGTCGGCCGTGAGGTGGGCGGGCGGCTGGCTCCGGCCCTGTTCGCGCATGCCGCCGAGGTCGATGACCTTGACGCCGTCCCCGTGGTGCACGACGTTGGACGGCTTCATGTCGCCGTACACGAAGACCCGTTCGCCGCCGTCGTGCAGATGGGCGAAGGCTTCGAGGATCTGGCAGCCGTACGCCGCGACGTGCTCGATGTCGAGGACGTACTCGGCGCGCCGGACCTCCTCGACGACCTTCACCAGGGTGCCGTCGCCGACGTCGTCCATGACGATGTACCCGCCCGTGACCTGACCGGTGTCGTCGCTCCGGGCGACGAAGTCGCGGATCTGGACGATGCGGGGATGGCGGATGGCGACGAGGTTGCGGCGTTCGACGTCGGCCAGCCGGGCGCCGTCGTGCTCGTAGCGGTTGAGCAGGCCCTTGACGGCGACGACCTCACCGAGATGGGTGTCCTCGGCGAGGTAGACCCAGCCCTGGCCGCCGTGCGCGATGGGACCCAGGATCCGGTACTGGTCGCGCAGCACGTCGCCCTCGGCGAGTTCCGGCCGGTACGAATAGCGCAGGCCGCAGGCCGGGCAGTAGCCCTCGAGCGGCACCGGACCCTCGGTGTACGGCGGGGCGAAGGTGATGCCGCAGTCCTCGGACGAGCAGCTCATGCGGATCCGCAACGGCATCCGGGGATCGATGAGGCGTTCCTCGGCGGCACGCGGCTCCCGCTCGGGCAGCGACAGCAGTTCGCGGGGCCCGAGTTCCCGCGGGTCCTCGGGCAGCGCGGGCAGCCCGGGGCCGTTCCGCGCGCGGCCGCACACCGCGCAGTGGCCGGTGGGCAGCAGCGTGCCGCCGCAGCGGGCACCGGTGAAGTGCCGGTGCGGGCAGACCGTCCTGCTCGCGGGGTCCTCCGGCCCCGCCCCGGGCGGGCGGAGCGGCGCGTCACCGTAAACCATGGCGGCTCAGATCGGCGCGCAGGTCCTTGATCAGTGCGCGCAGCCGGGTGAGTTGCTGCTGCGGGTCGCGTACGTCGTCGATCAGGCGGCGCACGGCCCGGTGCCGGTCGGCGGTCTCGGTGACGGAGTCGAGGGAGGCGCTGTCGACGAGTCCGCGGCGGATCGCCTGGCTGAACTCCGCGCGCTGCAGACGCTCGAGCAGCAGGTCCGCGTGGGCCAGGAGGGCGGGCTGCAGCAGGCGGTCGCGGGACGCGGTCCAGCCGAGGCCGCCCTCCTGGCGGAACACGAGCAGCAGCCGGAAGCCGAGCACCCGCAGCCGGGCCAGGATGTCGATCAGTGCGCCCGGCCGGGGCTCCTCGTCGAGACCGTCGACGAGGACGGTGACGGGCCGGCCGGGCGCGCAGTCGGCCGCCCGCGCGGGCCGGGGCTTGGCGCCGCGCAGCCAGTCCCAGTACGCCAGGTACTCACTGGCCGGGAAGGCGATCCGGCCCAGCGCGTGGTCGATGAGGTCCGGCCTGCTGGCTCCGCCGCGGTGGACGACGTGGGCGCGGTGCGTCAGCTGCCGCAGCGAGCGGTCCTTGCCGCTGCCCGGCGGCACCACGGTGATCTTCACCGGGTCCTCGTCCGGGTCGTCGAACCAGCGGTGCAGCCGCTCCTCGAAGCCGTGGTCCCAGGCGTGCGGTCCGATCAACTCCTTGACGACGGGCGAGAGTTCCGCGATGCGCTCGACCGGGACCAGGTACGAGAAGGAGAGCCGCTTGTCGTCGGGCAGCACCGCGACCGGATCGCCACGCCGGCTGACGACGAGGCCGACCACCCGCACGGGGGACCCCTCCCGGGGCCGGGTGCACACCGCGGCGCCGCCGAAACCGGCCCGCACCGCCTCCGACTCGATGACGGCGTCGAGCTGCACCCGCTCACCGCTGACGCCGCCGATGCGCCCCCACAGGCTCACGCCGCCGTCGAAGCCCTCCGCGTAGCCGGTGGTGTACACCTCCATGCCGCCCCACAGGCCGGGATCCAGCAGGGCACGGCGGGCCTGCGGGCGCGGGCTGTCCAGGCGCAGCACGGCGACGTCCTCGCCGTCCGCGCGCTCCGGCAGCCAGCCGCCGGGCAGGACGCGGGCGGAGACCGGTTCGAGCGCGCTGTTCTCGGCGAACTCCAGCCACATGACGGCGTCGGGACGGCGCACCACGTGCGCACACGTCAGCGCGGTGTACTGGTCGACGAGCACGCCGGCACCGCAGACAGGGCCGTGCGCGTCCTCGCGCCGCAGCCTGAGCCTCCAGTCCGCACGCAGTTCCCCCATGCCGCCTCACATTACGTGCAAAGGGTGGTGCGTCCCTAGACTTGTGTGCAGCGTGACCCGGTCAATCGACGGGGGACGACGGTGCGTTGACGGCACGCGGCCGTCGTTGCGGCCGTCCGCGGAGCCGCGGCGGGGACCGTCAGGTGAACAGATGTACGCCGGCCGCCTCGACCAGGACACAAAGCGGGTCCGAGGGGTGTGCGCACAGCGTAATCCATTACTTTCGTTGGGTCGATGAATTACGAAAGTTGGTTGACGGTCGAGGTGTTTTCCGGGGCGGCCGAATTTCCTTGACGCGCCTCAGGAGATCAACCTACGCTCCCGTGGGCAGTACCGGCCGGTGGCGGGACTGCCCCTGTGGCATTCTCGGGGGAGCTTTAGGGCGCCAGGGCGACCTGATGGTGGTGGACAACGTGGCCGTCGGCCATGGCCGACGGCCCTTCACCGGCGATCGGCGGGTCCTGGTCGCCATGTCCGGCTGACCGACGCACGTGCAGGTGGCCGCCGTCCCTGGACGGCGGCCCCACACGTGTGTCTCACCGCCGGGGCGCGACCGTCCTGACCCAGCCCTCCGGGGACCGCGAGCCGCCCGTCTGCGCGTCGATCAGGGCGTCCCGCAGCGCGAGGGTCACCGGGCCCGCGCCGCCGGTCCCCACCTTCCACTCCTCCTCGCCGTACCGCACCGTCCCCACCGGCGTGACCACGGCCGCCGTACCGGACGCGAAGGTCTCGGTGATCGTGCCCGCCGCGCACTCGTCCCGCCACTGGTCGACCGCGATGCGCTCCTCCCGGGGCTCGTAGCCGAGCCGCGCCGCCAGCCGGAGCAGCGAGTCCCGCGTGACGCCCGGCAGCAGCGTGCCGCCGAGCGGTGGCGTCACCACATGGGCGCCGGAACCACTGCCCCGCACGAAGAACAGGTTCATCCCGCCCAACTCCTCCACCCACCGCCGTTCCTGGGAGTCGAGCCAGACCACCTGCCGGCAGCCCGCCCGCAGCGCCTCCTCCTGCGCCAGGTAGGTCGGCGCGTAATTGCCGGCGAACTTCACGCCACCCGTCCCGCCGGGTGTCGCCCGGGTGTAGCGCGAGCTGACCCAGACGGGCACCGGTTCGGGCCCGTCCGCGAAGAAGCCGCCGGTGACGAAGGCGATCAGGACGAAGGTGTACTCCCGGGCGGGCCGCAGTGCGAGGTTGGCCTCGCTGGCGAACAGCAGCGGACGCAGGTACAGGCTCAGCCCCGGGTCGCTCGGCAGGGCGTCCTGGTCGGCGGCGACCAGGAGGTCGACGGCCCGCAGGAACATGTCGCCGGGCACCGGCGGCATGGACAGGCGCCGGGCGGAATCGGCCATGCGCGCCGCGTGGTCCTCCGGCCGGAACACACCGACCGTCCCGTCGGCCCCTCTGTGCGCCTTGAGCCCCTCGAACACGGCCTGGCCGTAGTGCAGACCGACGGCGGCCGGTGACAGGGACAGCGCGGCGTGCGGCCCCAGCCGCAGCGGCGACCAGCCCTCGTGGGCCGTCCATACGGACGTGACCATGTGGGCGGTGAAGGACTCACCGAACTGCGTTCGCTCCGGGGATCCCCCGCTGGTTTCAGTCATCGTGTCCCCCGGAAATCCTCAGACCAGCGGTGTGTAGAAGAATGTCTTCCGCCGGGAGAACCTCCCGGCGGGTGTCACGGTGAAGAAGTCCGCGAATTCGACAGACGCTTTCCGGCCATCCCGCAGAATTCCGCGGAACTTTCCCTGGACGGCCACCTCGCGGTCCGCGGTGACGAGCCCGCGTATCGTGTGCCGTCCGCTTTCTATCACCCGTTCCTCGCGATAGAAGCGCTCCAGCTCGTCATGGCCGGTGAGCTTGTCGTAGCCGGGGCGGTGGTACTCGGCGGTGGGCTCGAACAGCTGGATCAGGCCACCGACGTCACCGTCGTCCACGAGACGGTAGTAACGGCGGACGGCATCGGCCGGGGCACGCTCGGTTTCGGGTGCATTCGAGTGCTCGGACATGGTCCTCCTGACGGTTCGGCGTCCTGAGCGATTCAACAAGAAGCACCGGGAGATTGTCGAAGGTCCCGTCCGAAGTCCTGACTAAAGTAAGGGTTCATTGATTGCCTTCGTGCAATGTGCCGCCGCCTGATCGGGCCTTACGTTCTGGTGAGGAAGAAAGCTGATGAGGCTGGGAGCACATCGATGATCACCCTGCAGGGGCTGACCGAACCGTACGGCGATTACGTCGCGGCGGACAGCAATGGTGCCGGCGTCTACCGGGACATCACGGAATGGGCCGACTCCACACCGGGCTGGATGCAGAAGCTGGGTGAGATCGGCACCGAAGGCGGCATTCTCGTCTTCGTCGCGCTGCTGCTGTTCCAGTGGTGGCGGGCGCGCAGGCGGGACGACCGTTCCATGGCGCTCGCCCTGCTCGCTCCGGCCGCGGTCGCCGTCGTCTACATCCTGAGCGAGGGCATCAAGCTGCTCGTACGGGAGGAGCGCCCCTGCCGGGACGTCACGAACGTGACGGTGATCGCCGAGTGCCCCGAACCGGGTGACTGGTCATTCCCCAGCAACCACTCGGTCATCGCCGCCGCAGCCGCCGCCACGCTGTTCGTCACCTGGCGCGTGATCGGCCTGCTCGCCCTTCCCCTCGCCGCCGTCGTCGCATTCAGCCGGGTCTACGTCGGCGTGCACTACCTGCACGACGTCGCGGCCGGATACCTGCTCGGCGTTCTGCTGGCCCCCCTCCTCCTGCTCGCCCTGAGGACCCCGGGCACCCGGGCCGTCACCAGGCTCCGGCAGCAACGCCCACTCGCTCTCGTCCTGGGTGCCTCGCCGTACGCACCGCCGGCCCGCGCTCCGCAGCACGCGCGCCACTCCACGTACCGCTGACCCCCCTGAGCGCGTTCCGGTGACGAGCCGGAGCGCGAGGGCGTTGTGCGCCGGGAACCCCCGCTCGGTGCACAACGCCCTTTCCTCATTCGCGAGGCCGACAGAACCGCTTCGGCAACACAATTCTTCGTAGACTTTCGTCAGTACCGCAGCCCGTGGCCGCTGACTACTCTGACGCTGTGACAACCATGATCACTGGCCTTGCCCGACTCGTTTGCGCAATTCCCCCGTCGGAACGGCCCCCGCGGCCCAAGCGCTGGCCACTGATCGCGTTCCTCGTCTGGGCGGGACTCAACCTTCCTGCCGTGCTGCTCGTCCCCGGACCGTTCTCCGACGCGACCCGGATGTGGCGCATTCTCGTCGGCGCCGTCGTCATCGCCGTCGCCGTGGCGCTGCACCGCGCGCTGCCCCTGATCTCCTTCGCCCTGTGCGTGGCCCTGTGGTGGGTCAGCGGGGTGTCCCACAACGACGTCGGCGCCATCGTCGTGTCGCCGTACCTCCTGCCGGTGTTCATCACGAGCTTCACCGTGGGGCGCCTGCCGGTGAACCCGCAGGCGGTGCTCGGGGCGCTGGGGCTGGTGGCCTTCGCCGGGACGGCCGCCATGGCCGTCGCCGGCCTGACCATGCCGATGTGGTTCGTCCTCGTGACCGTCCTGATCTTCGCCTGCCTGCTGCCGTGGCTGGTGGGCCGGTACAACCGCCAGCGGCACGAACTGCAGCACGCCGGCTGGGAACACGCCCGCCAGCTGGAACTGCAGCAGCGCATCAGCGTGGAACAGGCCAGGCTGCGAGAACGCACCCGGATCGCCGAGGACATGCACGACTCCCTCGGCCACGAGCTGAGCCTGATAGCGCTGCGCGCCGGAGCCCTCCAGATCGCCCCGAACACCGACGAGCAGTTCCGCGACGCGGCGGGCGAGCTGCGCGCCAGCGCGGCCAACGCGATGGAACGCCTGCGGGACATCATCGGCGTACTGCGCGAGGACGACGCGCCCGCCCCCATGGACCCGTCACACGCCGACGTCGACGTTCTCGTCGACCGGGCCCGCAAGTCAGGGGTGCCCGTCGAACTGGAGCGCACGGGCGATGTCGGGACCCTGCCGAACATGACCGACAAGGCCGTGTCCCGGGTGGTGCAGGAGTCGTTGACGAACGCCGTGAAACACGCCCCCCGGGCGAAAGTGAACGTCACGCTCGCCTACACGGCCACGGAAGTGTGTGTGACCGTACGCAACGGGGCTCCGCCGGAGCTGCCGCCGCAGGGCCGTCCGCAAGGGCGGCGAGGGCTGATCGGGCTGGAGGAACGGACGCGGCTCGCGGGCGGTGAGTTCCACGCGGCCGCGCTGCCCGACGGCGGCTTCGAGGTCGTCGCGCGCCTGCCCCGTACCCCCACGACCATCAGGAACGCCGGAAGCCCGCCTCCGGTGGACCCGTGGGCGGACTCGACGTCCAGTGGCCTCGCCCAGGCCACCACACGCCTGCGGCGCCGCTTCATCACCGTGGTCTTCCTCCCGCTCGGGCTGTTCGCCTGCCTCACCATCGGCATGCTCGGGTACTACGCGTACCTGTCGACGACGTCCGCGCTCGCTCCCAAGTACTACGCCCAACTCCGGATCGGGGACAGCACGTCCAAGGTCGCGCGCCTGCTGCCCGACAACGAAATGAGCGATCCGCCGAACGAGTATCAACCCGAACCCGCGGGAACCACCTGTCGCTACTATCGCGCGAGCGAGGCCCTTTTCGTCCGGGTGGACGTCTACCGGCTTTGTTTCGACGACGGACGACTGGTGGCGAAGAGCGTCATCACCGCGGAGTCCCGGGCACCCGTGGACCACGACTGAAGCGACTGTCGCGACAAGCCGCCGACAGTTTCACGACAGAACAGGAGAAGGCAATTCCTGCAATTCGACTCATCCTTGCCGACGACGAGCCGATGATTCGCGCCGGTGTGCGGGCCATTCTGGCCGCCGATCCGGAGATCGAGGTCGTCGCGGAAGCAGTGAACGGCTCCGAAGCTGTCGACCTGACGACGAAGCACCGCCCGGACGTGGTGCTCATGGACATCCGCATGCCGGTGATGGACGGGCTCGCCGCAACGGCTGAGATCAAGCGCCGTGTCCCGGACACCTCCGTGCTCGTCCTCACCACCTTCTCCGAGGACGAATACGTCGCCCGTGCCCTCGGTGACGGAGCCAGTGGCTTCATGCTCAAGTCCGGTGACCCCCGTGAACTGCTGACGGGCGTGCATGCGGCGTCCAGGGGCGCCGCCTACCTCTCGGCCAAGGTGGCCACGCGGATCATCGCGGAACTCAACCGCGGTTCGGCCGGGCAGCGCATGGTGCGCAGCTCCGAATCGCGCGGGCGCCTCGAAGGGCTGACCGAACGGGAGCGGGAGGTGCTCGCCTTCCTCGGCAGGGGGCTGTCCAATGCCGAGATCGCCAAGCGCCTGCATGTGGTGGAGGGCACCGTGAAGAGTTATGTGAGCTCCATTCTCACCGGGCTCGGAGTGCGCAACCGCGTGCAGGCGGCGATCATCGCCTACGAAACCGGACTCGTGGACGAGGACCGGTGAACACAAGGGGGAACATGATCACTGAAACCGTGGACGCGGCGATACACCGTGCTCGCCTCGCCCAGCAGGAAGCAGCGTCGTGGACCCAGGAGCGGGTCGATGAGATCGTGACTGCGGTCGGTTGGCAGTGCTACCGGGAGGAAAACGCCCGGCGACTCGCTCTGCTCAGCCATTCCGAGACGTCTCTCGGAAATCCGGAGCACCTTTATGCCCTGCAGCGACGACGGGTTCTGGGAATACTCCGTGACCTGCACGGTGAGACCACCGTAGGAGTCGTGGAGGATCTGCCGGAACTGGGCCTGCGCAAGCTCGCCAAGCCGTTGGGAGTCATCGCCGTGGCGACGCCCGCCACCGCTCCCGCGCCCGGAATCATCTGCAATGTGCTGCCCATGCTCAAGACGCGCAATGCGGCGGTCTTCAGCCCCAACCCGCGAGCGGCCGGCACGGCCGGGGAAACGATCCGCATCATCCGGGCGGCACTCGCCGAGGTCGGCGCACCGCCGGATCTCGTCCAGTGCCTGGAGACCACGGGCCGGGCGGCGAGCAGCGAACTGATGGCCGCCGCGGACTACGTCGTCGCCATCGGCGGTGTGTGAACGGTGCGGCGCGCCTACGAAAGCGGCACCCCGACCATCGGCGCGGGGGTGGGGAACCCCACCGTCGTCGTGGACGAGACCGCTGACCTGACGGACGCGTCCGAGAAGATCCTGACGGGAGCGAGCTACAACAACGGCACCTCGTGCTCGTCGGAGAGCAACGTACTCGTCCACGCATCGATCGCTGCCGGTTCTCCGCCGAACTCGTCCGCCGGGGCGCCCACCTGTGCACCGTGGAGGAGACCGCTCGCCTACGTGCTCTGCTCTGGCCCGACGGCGTGGCACTGAACCGGGAAGCGATAGGCCGACCGGCATCCGACCTCGCGGAACTGGCCGGAATCCCCGTCGAGCAGCCGGAGAAGACGGCGCTGCTGGTCCTCGCGGCCGAGGATCCCGGAAAGGACGATCCGGTTCTCCGGGAGAAGATCGCACCGGTGCTGACCCTGTCCGTCTTCGACGACTTCCGCCAGGCCGTGGAACTCGTACAGCTCCTGGCGGATCGCTGCGGCCGCGGCCACAGCTGCGGCATCCACAGCAACCGGTCGGACCGGGTGGCGGAGCTTGCGGAGGCGGTGAGCACCTGCCGGGTGGTGGTGAACCAGTCGACCATGACCAACACCGGAAGCTTCGAGAGCGGGGTGCCCTTCACCACGACGCTCTCCAGCGGCAGTTGGGGCGGATCCAGCACCTCGGGCAACATCACATGGCGTCACTTCCTCAACTACACGCTGATATCCCGCCCGATCCCCGCACGAGTCCCTGACGAACCGACACTGTTCGGCAAGTACTGGACCGAACGGGAGCGCTGACAGCCGGGCTTGCCGCACCCGGTGGCCGGCCTCGGCCGAGGCCGCGGAGGCCGACTCGTCGGACGAGAGCGCCTCGAACCCCGGTTCCGGCCCTGAGACCCTCAGGACTGCCGACGGTGCCGCCGCACCCCTCCCACCCGCGTTTCGCGCGACACAGGCAGGGGTGCGGCCTCCCGAGGTCCGCCGTCCCGCCGCCATCGAGCAGAAACCGCGCCGTCGCCCAGCGCGTCGTCCTCGAAGGCTCGAACCACACCCTGGACGCCTCGCGCATCGCGGTCGCGGACGACTCCGGGGGTGACGGGGGCAGGCGGCGAGCCGGAGCCGGTGGTGCCCGGTACGACCCCACCGATGCCCGGCACGACGTCCATGCCACCGGGAGGGGGTACCGCGACGTGGTGAGTGCCCGAACCGGACTCAGTCGGCCCTGAACTTGTCGGCGAGCCGGAACTCGAAGTCCTCGGGCAGGTCGTAGTGGAAGATCTCGGGGGCGTCGCGCTCGACGTGGGCCTTCCAGTAGAGGTCGGCGATCACGTCCGGCTCCGAGTTCGGCCGGCCGCTCCCGATCATCGCGCCCAGCGCGACGTGCGCGACGTGCACTCCACGGTCGGCGACGGACTCGTTCAGCGCGAGGAGCCAGTTGCGCAGGGCGGCGTTCGCGGCATTCGCGTTGGCGACCTGCGGGACCACCATCGGGCCCGATCCGGCACCGCTCGTCCCGATGACGGTGCCGGCACCACGGTCGATCATGCCGGGAAGCACCTGGCGAACCGCGGCGACCGCGCCGAAGAAGCTGGTCTCGAGCTCGGGCAGAACCGCCTCGACGGTGAGATCGACCGCGGAGACGAGCGGCCGGTCCGCCAGGTCGGACAGCGTCGGGGCGGGTGAGTACTCCAGGACGTCGATGGACCCGAAGTGTTCCTCCGCGGCCGCCAGCGCCTTCGCGAGGTTCTGGCGATCGGTGACATCGGCCGGGAAAGCGGCAGCCGACACCCCTGCGCTCCGGAACCTGTCGACCATGGCCTCGAGTTGGGATGCACGTCGCGCCACGAGCGCCACGTCGAAGCCGCCTCTCTCGGCGAACTTCGTACCGATGGCGAACCCGAGTTGCGGCCCGGCACCCACGATCGCAATGGTCGACACAGCTCGTCCTCCAACAGCAGATCCGTCTGCCCCGGTGCCGGCCGGCCCCGGCTCACCGATCAGCCGATGCTCGACCCCGCCGTCGAACTCCCGCTGAACATGGTGTCACGGCTTCTCCATCCCCTGGAGGCCGCCGATCGAGCAACCGTCGTCGACACTTCGGGGTTCTTGATCCCACAGGTGCCGCCGCACCCGCCCATGACCCGCACGACAGCAGGCCGGGCAGGGTGCGGCGGCACCGTCGCGTCAGATGTCCCGGAAGATCTCGATCTGCGCCCCGATCGAGTTCAGCCGCTCCGCCAGGTCCTCGTAACCGCGGTTGATGACGTACACGTTGCGCAGTACGGACGTGCCCTCCGCCGCCATCATCGCCAGCAGCACGACCACCGCGGGGCGCAGGGCCGGCGGGCACATCATCTCGGCGGCGCGCCAGCGGGTCGGGCCCTCGACCAGGACGCGGTGCGGGTCGAGCAACTGCAGGCGTCCGCCGAGGCGGTTGAGGTCGGTCAGGTAGATCGCGCGGTTGTCGTAGACCCAGTCGTGGATGAGGGTCTTGCCCTGGGCCACCGCCGCGATCGCCGCGAAGAACGGCACGTTGTCGATGTTCAGGCCGGGGAACGGCATGGGGTGGATCTTGTCGATGGGCGCCTCCAGCTTGGAGGGCCGGACGGTCAGGTCCACCAGGCGGGTACGGCCGTTGTCGGCGAAGTACTCGGGGGAGCGGTCGTGGTCGAGGCCCATCTCCTCCAGGACCGCCAGCTCGATCTCCAGGAACTCGATCGGCACGCGACGCACCGTCAGTTCCGACTCGGTGACGACGGCGGCGGCCACCAGGCTCATCGCCTCGACCGGGTCCTCGGAGGGAGAGTAGTCCACGTCGGCGTCGATGGTGGGCACGCCGTGCACGGTGAGCGTGGTGGTGCCGATGCCGTCGACCTTGACGCCCAGGGCCTCCAGGAAGAAGCACAGGTCCTGGACCATGTAGTTGGAGGAGGCATTGCGGATGACGGTGGTGCCGTCGTGGCGGGCGGCGGCGAGCAGGGCGTTCTCGGTGACGGTGTCCCCGCGCTCGGTCAGCACGATCGGGCGGTCCGGGGCGACGGAGCGGTCGACCACCGCGTGGTACTGGCCCTCGGTCGCGGCGATGTCCAGGCCGAACCGGCGCAGCGCGATCATGTGCGGCTCGACGGTGCGGGTGCCGAGGTCGCAGCCGCCGGCGTAGGGCAGCATGAAGCGGTCCAGGCGGTGCAGCAGCGGGCCGAGGAACATGATGATGGAGCGGGTGCGGCGGGCGGCCTCCGCGTCGATGGACGCGAGGTCCAGCTCGGCCGGGGGCACGATCTCCAGGTCGACGCCCTCGTTGATCCACCGGGTGCGCACGCCGATGGAGTTCAGCACCTCCAGGAGGCGGTACACCTCCTCGATGCGGGCCACGCGGCGCAGCACCGTGCGCCCCTTGTTGAGCAGCGAGGCGCACAACAGTGCGACGCAGGCGTTCTTGCTGGTCTTGACGTCGATGGCGCCGGAGAGGCGGCGGCCGCCCACCACGCGCAGGTGCATCGGTCCGGCGTAGCCGAGGGAGACGATTTCGCTGTCGAGGGCTTCTCCTATGCGGGCGATCATCTCAAGGCTGATGTTCTGGTTGCCGCGCTCGATGCGGTTGACGGCGCTCTGGCTGGTGCCCAGCGCCTCGGCGAGCTGCGACTGTGTCCATCCGCGGTGCTGCCGGGCGTCACGGATGAGCTTGCCGATGCGTACGAGGTAGTCGTCTGCCATGGGGTTGAGGCTATCTCAGATATGAGATGGCACCTCTCGGGGGGTCCGTTCGGGTGATGGGGTGTCAGTGTGCCCTCTGTGTGGGGGTGTGATGTATCCGGGCGTGAATGGCGGGTCGGGACAAACCGGTCTATGTCATATGACGTGTGGTCGTGCGATGGGTGTGCGGCCGCGTCCGCGGGCGCGGATGGGCGCTGTTGTGACGGCATCCTGTCGTGACTGCTGCTCGGGTGGAACGAGGGTGGGGGCGAGGGTGGAGCGAGGATGGAACGTGAAGAACGGCACCCCGCGGGGTGCCGTCGGCTTCTCGGTGGCGTTCCGTAACCGGCCTCCTCAGTGGATCTCGTAGGTCAGGTGCGTCGCGGTGGATGTCGGGGTGACGGTCCGCTGTACCAGCGTGCGCGGCTTTCCGCCGGTGAACAGTGGCGTCCCGGCGCCGAGTACGACGGGCGCGAGGTGCAGGCTCAGTACGTCGACCAGTCCTGCCTCGAGCGCCGAGCCGACGGTGGCGCCGCCGCCCATGAGGACGACGTCGAGGTCCTTGCCGCTGCTCGCCGACGCCGCCTCGGCGCGCTCGCGCGCGGCGGCGACCGCGTCGGGCAGGCCGGTGGTGACGAACGTCCAGTCGAGGTCGGTGAGCCGCACCGACGTGGGCGGCGAGCTCGTCACGACGACGAACGGGGGCTTGCCGACCTCGCCCGCGCCGTAGCCGACGGTGTCGTCCCAGCCGTTCGGGCCGTCGACCACGTCGAAGAGGTGGCGGCCGAGCACCACGGCGCCCGAGCGGTCGGTCGCCTCGCGCACGATCCGGCGGTCGTCGGGGTCGTCGGAGAACGCCCAGGTGTGCAGGGCGTCGCCGCCGGTGCCCAGACCGTTGTCCAGGCCGGGGTCGGGCCCGGTGACGAAGCCGTCGAGGGAAACCGAGATGTCAGCGATGATTCGGGTCATACGGGATGGACCGGATCCACCGCCGGAAGTCATCGCTCACTCGTCCCAGCCACGGGTTCGGTGGAAAACGGACAGAGGCGCGGGAAGAAGTGGCGGGGTCCCGGCATGACCATTCGGCCCCCGTGTACTAGAGTTATCTCGACATCGAGATATCTGCCGAGGCGCACCGCAGCCGCCACCCTGGTAAGGGATACCTAACTTAGCCTTACCTTAGCGGATCGGCCAGGGCGGCGTGGCGGCAGGATGCGGTGGTACGCGCACATCAATGAAGGAGACTGTCGTGTCGGCGAACAGCTTCGACGCCCGCAGCACGCTGCAGGTGGGCGACGAGTCGTACGAGATCTTCCGGCTGGACAAGGTCGAGGGCTCCGCGCGCCTTCCCTACAGCCTGAAGGTGCTGCTGGAGAACCTGCTCCGCACCGAGGACGGCGCCAACATCACCGCCGACCACATTCGCGCCCTCGGCGGCTGGGACTCGCAGGCCCAGCCGTCGCAGGAGATCCAGTTCACGCCCGCCCGAGTGATCATGCAGGACTTCACCGGCGTGCCCTGTGTCGTGGACCTCGCCACCATGCGTGAGGCCGTGAAGGAGCTCGGCGGCGACCCGGCGAAGATCAACCCGCTGGCCCCGGCCGAGCTGGTCATCGACCACTCCGTCATCGCCGACAAGTTCGGCACCAACGACGCCTTCAAGCAGAACGTCGACCTCGAGTACGGCCGCAACAAGGAGCGCTACCAGTTCCTGCGCTGGGGCCAGACCGCGTTCGACGAGTTCAAGGTCGTCCCGCCCGGCACCGGCATCGTCCACCAGGTGAACATCGAGCACCTGGCCCGCGTCGTCATGGTCCGCGACGGCAAGGCCTACCCGGACACCCTGGTCGGCACCGACTCGCACACCACCATGGTCAACGGCCTCGGCGTCCTCGGCTGGGGCGTCGGCGGCATCGAGGCCGAGGCCGCCATGCTCGGCCAGCCGGTCTCCATGCTGATCCCGCGCGTCGTCGGCTTCAAGCTCACCGGCGAGCTGCAGCCCGGCACCACCGCCACCGACCTGGTGCTCACCATCACCGAGATGCTGCGCAAGCACGGCGTCGTCGGCAAGTTCGTGGAGTTCTACGGCGAGGGTGTGGCGGCCACGAGCCTCGCCAACCGCGCCACCATCGGCAACATGTCGCCGGAGTTCGGCTCCACCGCCGCGATCTTCCCGATCGACGACGAGACCCTGAACTACATGCGCCTGACCGGCCGCAGCGACCAGCAGGTCGCGCTGGTCGAGGCGTACGCCAAGGAGCAGGGCCTCTGGCTGGACCCGAAGGCCGAGCCGGACTTCTCCGAGAAGCTCGAGCTGGACCTGTCCACCGTCGTGCCGTCCATCGCCGGCCCGAAGCGCCCGCAGGACCGCATCGTCCTGGCGAACGCCGCCGAGCAGTTCAAGCAGGACGTCCGCAACTACGTGGACAGCGTGGACGAGGCCGGCCAGGAGTCCTTCCCGGCCTCCGACTCCCCGGCCGTCTCCAACGGCGCCCCGAGCAACCCGGTCCCGGTCACCGCCCCCGACGGCACGACCTACGAGCTGGACCACGGTGCGGTGACAGTCGCGGCCATCACCTCCTGCACCAACACCTCCAACCCGTACGTCATGGTCGCCGCCGCCCTGGTGGCCAAGAAGGCGGTCGAGAAGGGCCTGACCCGCAAGCCGTGGGTCAAGACCACCCTCGCCCCGGGCTCCAAGGTCGTCACCGACTACTTCGAGAAGGCGGGCCTGACCCCGTACCTCGACAAGGTCGGCTTCAACCTCGTCGGCTACGGCTGCACCACCTGCATCGGCAACTCCGGCCCGCTGCCGGAGGAGGTCTCCAAGGCCGTCAACGACCACGACCTCGCCGTCACCTCGGTCCTCTCCGGCAACCGCAACTTCGAGGGCCGGATCAACCCCGACGTCAAGATGAACTACCTGGCGTCCCCGCCGCTGGTCGTCGCCTACGCGATCGCCGGCTCCATGAAGGTGGACATCACCAAGGAGGCCCTGGGCGCCGACCAGGACGGCAACCCGGTCTACCTGAAGGACATCTGGCCGACCGAGGCCGAGGTCAACGAGGTCGTCGCCAACGCCATCGGCGAGGACATGTTCTCCAAGTCCTACAGCGACGTCTTCGCCGGCGACGCCCAGTGGCAGGCGCTGCCGATCCCCACCGGCAACACCTTCGAGTGGGACGCCGAGTCCACCTACGTCCGCAAGCCCCCGTACTTCGAGGGCATGCAGATGGAGCCGGCCCCGGTCGAGGACATCGCCGGCGCCCGCGTCCTGGCCAAGCTGGGCGACTCGGTCACCACCGACCACATCTCCCCGGCCGGCGCCATCAAGGCCGACACCCCGGCCGGCAAGTACCTCACGGAGCACGGCGTCGAGCGCCGCGACTTCAACAGCTACGGCTCCCGCCGCGGCAACCACGAGGTCATGATCCGCGGTACGTTCGCCAACATCCGCCTGCGCAACCAGATCGCGCCGGGCACCGAGGGCGGCTACACGCGTGACTTCACGCAGGAGGGCGGCCCGGTCTCCTTCATCTACGACGCCTCGCAGAACTACCAGGCCGCCGGCACCCCGCTGGTCGTCCTGGCCGGCAAGGAGTACGGCTCCGGCTCGTCCCGCGACTGGGCGGCCAAGGGCACCGCGCTCCTCGGCGTCAAGGCCGTCATCGCCGAGTCCTACGAGCGCATCCACCGCTCGAACCTCATCGGCATGGGCGTCCTGCCGCTGCAGTTCCCGGAGGGCCAGTCCGCCGACTCCCTCGGCCTGACCGGCGAGGAGACCTTCTCCGTCTCCGGCGTGACCGAGCTGAACAACGGCACCACCCCGCGCACGGTGAAGGTCACCACCGACACCGGCGTCGAGTTCGACGCGGTCGTCCGCATCGACACCCCCGGCGAGGCGGACTACTACCGCAACGGCGGCATCATGCAGTACGTGCTGCGCAGCCTGATCCGCAAGTAAGCGGTACGGCAGGGCAGTTCAGGGCCGCATCCCCGGCGACGGGGGTGCGGCCCTCGCCGTTGTCCCCGTTGTACGCTGGGGCACCACGAGGTGACGGGGGTGGCGGTGAGCCGCGGTACACAGCGCATGCGTCTCGTCCTGACCGGACAGCGGGACGGCGACCAGGAAGAACTCGACGAGCTGACCCTGCGGTTGCGCGAGCGGCTGCTCGAACTGGACGTGGACGACGTCGAACCCGTCCGTTCCGAGGACGTCCCCGACGGCGCGAAACCGGTGGACGCGATCGCCGTCGGCGCCCTCGCCGTGACCCTCGCCCCCATCGCGCTGCGCTCGGTGCTGGACCTGGTGCGTACCTGGATCGAAAACCGCCCGGTGCGCACCGTCGCCCTCACCCTCGGCGAGGACAGCCTGGAACTGGAGGCCGTCTCCGCCGCCGACCAGCAGCGCCTGATCGACGCCTTCCTCGCCGCGCACGGCCCGGAGGCGGACGACCCGCCGCAGCCGGATCCGGCGCACTGAGGGACGTACGACCGTGTCCGCAGGCCGTTACGCGCTGCTCGTCGCGACGGGCACCTACGACAACCAGGCCCTCAGCCGGCTGCGTTCGCCCGCCAGGGACGCCCGGGAACTGGCTCAGGTGCTGCGGGACCCACGGATCGGCGACTTCGAGGTGGACATGGTCGTCGACGGCGCCCACCACCAGGTCACCCAGGCGGTCGAGCAGTTCTTCCTCGACCGCCGCAGGGACGACCTGCTCCTGCTGCACATCTCCTGCCACGGCCTGAAGAACGACAACGGCGAACTGCACTTCGCCGCCAGGGACACCGACCGTCGGCTGCTCGCCTCCACCTCCGTCCCCGCCCAGTTCGTGCAGCGCCAGATGCGCCAGTGCCGGGCCCGTTCCGTCGTGCTGCTCCTCGACTGCTGCTACAGCGGCGCCTTCCTGGCCGCCAGCAAGGGCGACACGTCCGTCCACATCGGGGACGACCTGGCCGGGCACGGCCGGGCGGTGATCACCGCGACCAACCGCACCGAGTACGCCTGGGAGGGCGAGAGGGTCACCGAACTCGACCCGGAACCCTCGCAGTTCACCGGAGCCCTGATCGAAGGGCTGCGCACCGGCAGGGCGGACCGCGACGGAGACGGCCTGATCGGCCTCGGCGAGCTGTACGACTACGTGTACGAGGAGCTGCAGGAGTCCCGCGTCCGGCAGCGCCCGCAGATGTGGGCCGAGCTGGAGTACCGGATCGTGGTGGCGCGGTCGGTCCGGCCGGCCGTGCCGCGACGCGGTGAGGACCACGAGCACCCCCTTCCGCAGCCGTCGCCCGCCACCACCACTCGCCACGCACCCGCACCGGCACCCGTACCCGAGCCGACGTCCGTCCGCGTGCCGGAGCCCGCCGGGCCCGGGACGGACGCACGTCCCCGGGACCCGCTGGCCCGGCTGGCCGTGCTGGCCGACGCGATGGCCGAACTGCCGTGCATGGAGGACCCGGGGGGCCGGGGGCACTTCGCGGCGGTGCTGGGGGACCTGCTCGCCCGCCCGGTCGACCTGCGCGGCGTCCGCCTGCGCGAGGACGTGGTCGCGATCGCGCGGACCGCGCTGCACCAGGACGGCGGGGAGGACGCGCTGCTGGCCGCGATCGAGATGTTCGAGGGCAGGCAGG
>NZ_VCNP01000011.1 GCF_006782915.1 Streptomyces calvus | reverse complement strand
GCCGTACGGCCCGGGCCGCGAACGGCTCGCGCGCCCGCCCCTACGCGCCGCCGCCGCGCGGGTCGCTGCCCGAGCCGTACGCGCCGCCACCGCGCAGCCGCCCGGTGGGAACGAACCGGGTCCCTCGGCCCGGCGACCGGCCCGCGGGCGCCGACGGTGCCCGGCGGGCGGACGGCCGGGCCGTGCTGCTGGCGCGGCTCACCGACGCGCTGTGCGAGCTGTCCTGCATGGAGACGCCGCAGGGCCGTGCGATGTTCGCCATGCTGCTGGGCGATCAGCTGGGCCGCCAGGTCGATCTGCGGGGCGTCCGGCTCCGGGAGGACGCGGTGGCCGTCGCGCGGGCCGTGCTCGCGGTCCCGGCGGGCAGGCGGGTGCTGGTGGCGGTGGTCCGGATCCTCGAAGGAGGGCCCGCGGGCGACGAGTTGGAGTGGCTGATCGACGCCCACGACTGACCGGTCGTCGAAGCCGTTCGTGCGGATACCGTGGACAACCACGCCGTCCGGCGCTACCTTCCCCTCAGGGCGAGGTGGGAGCGCTCCCATACTTCGGTGGACCGGAACCCGCCGTCGGCGCGCTGCCGCCTCGCCCGGTCCACGCACCTCCGGCCGGTCCCTCGCCCGCCCGCCTCACCCGTTCCCGAACACCTCGGCCAGCCAGTCCAGTTGGCGCCGCACATGGACCGCGTCCCCGCCCTCGTGTCCGTTGAACGGGTAGGCGTGCAGCACCTTGACGGGGTCCGCGGCCGTGCGTTCCGCGTAGCGGTTGAACGCCGCGTACGCCCCGCTCGGCGGGCAGACCGTGTCGCGCAGCCCGACCCCGAAGTGGGCCGGGGCGTGCGCCCGGCGGGCGAAGGACACGCCCTCGAGGTAGGACAGGGTGCGGTGGGCCGCCTCCTCGGCGCCCCGGTGGACCGCGAGATACGCGGTGATCTCGCCGTACGGGGGCAGGTCGGTGAGGTCCAGGGCGCGTTGGATGCCGCACAGCAGCGGGGCGGTGACCAGGACCGCCGCGAGGTCCGGTACGAGTCCGGCCACGGCCAGCGCGAGTCCTCCGCCCTGGCTGTTGCCGACGGCCGCGACCCGCGAGGCGTCCACGCCGGGCATTGCGCGCACGGCGGCCACCGCGCGCACGGCGTCGGTGATCAGCCGGCGGTAGTGGTGGTCCCGCGGGTCGAGCAGTCCGCGGACCGCGGGACCCGGGCCGCCCGGCGCGTGCGCGTGCGGGTCGGGGGTGGCGCCGCCGCTGCCGTACTGGTCGCCCTGGCCGCGGTTGTCCATCAGCAGATGCGCGTACCCGGCGTTCACCCAGGTCAGCCGTTCGTGCGGCAGGCCGCGGCCGCGTCCGTACCCGGCGAACTCCACGACCGCGGGCAGTGGTTCGGCGCTCGCGGCCGGAAGGCTGAACCAGGCCCGTACCGGATCGCCGGCGAAGCCGCGCAGCGTCACGTCCCAGCTCTCCGTCAGCCGCAGCCCGTTGTCCACCGGGCGCGCGGAGATCAGCGGGCCGCCCGCGGCCGACGTCTCCTCCAGGGTGCTCTCCCAGAACGCGTCGAAGTCGGCGGGCTCCTCGATGTCCGGGCGGTGGCGCTCAAGTTCCGCCCGGGGCAGGTCGAACGCGGGCACGGGGCACCTCGCAGAGTCGAACGGACGGCGCGACCGATCGTTGCGGGCGCGCACCAGAAAGTTCCGGGGACGTTAACAGATCAAGGCCGCGCTCCACAGCCGTACGGACCGGATCCGTTGCCGCTCCGACCGCTCAAAAGTCCCGCGCGCACCACCCATTGACACCGTCTACCGCGCCTCATAGGTTGCCGCGAGATTACCGGTAAGCGCTCGAAAGTTTCGGTTCTGCGTCCTAGGTACAGGAGGCCCGAGCAATGAGCACCTCCACCACGTCGGCTCGTTCCCCGGGCACGCAGGACCCGCCGCCGAAGACCCCACCGCGGCGCACACGTTCACCCGCGCGCACCGGCTGGCGCCGAGCACTGCGCAGGGACTGGCAGTTGTACTCGCTGGCCGTGCTGCCGCTGCTGTTCTTCCTGGTGTTCCGCTATCTGCCGATGATCGGCAACGTGATCGCGTTCCGCCGGTTCGAGCCGGGCGGTTCGATCCTCGGCGAGTACTGGGTGGGGCTGCGCTACGTCGAGATGTTCCTGTCCGACCCGACCTTCTGGCAGGTGTTCCGGAACACCCTGTGGATGGGCGGACTCACGCTCGTGTTCTGCTTCCCGGTCCCGATCGTGCTGGCCCTGCTGCTGAACGAGGTGCGCAGGACGTCACTGAAGCGGTTCGTGCAGTCGGTGTCGTACCTGCCGCACTTCCTGTCGATCGTGATCGTCGCGGGCATCACGCTGCAGATGCTCGCCACGGACGGCCCGATCAACCACGTCCTCGGCTGGTTCGGCCACGAACCGATCCGGTTCATTCAGGAACCCGACTGGTTCCGCACCATCTACGTCGGTTCGGAGATCTGGCAGACGGCGGGCTGGGGCACGATCCTCTACCTCGCCGCGCTCACCACCATCGACGAGGACCTGTACGAGGCCGCCCGCATCGACGGCGCCAACCGCTGGCAGCAGATCTGGCACGTCACCCTGCCCGGCATTCGCCCCACCATGATCACGCTGCTGATCCTCAACATCGGCACCTTCATGGCCGTCGGATTCGAGAAGGTCCTGTTGCTGTACAACCCGCTGACCTATCCCACCGCCGACGTGATCTCCACGTACCTCTACCGGACCGGTGTGGAGTCCAACAGCTTCAGCTACGCCGCCGCGATCGGACTGTTCGAGGCGATCATCGGGCTGGTCCTGATCACCTCCGCGAACCAGTTGTCGCGCCGCACGATGGGGACGAGCCTGTGGTGAGGCCGAGCCGCTCCTACCGCGTCTTCCAGGGAGTCAACGGGGTGATCCTCACGCTCGTCGTGGCGGTGACCCTCTACCCCTTCGTCAACATCATCGCCCGCTCGTTCAGCGGGGAACGGCAGATCCGTGCCGGTGAGGTGACGCTGTGGCCCAAGGGCTTCAACCTCACCACGTACGAGATCGTCTTCTCCGACTCGATGTTCTGGCGCAACTACGGCAACACCGTGCTGTACACGGTCGTCTCCACCGCCGTCGCCATGGTGCTGACCACCTGCTACGCCTACGTCCTGTCGAAGCGGAACCTCAAGGGGCACGGCACCCTCGTCGGGATCGCCGTCTTCACGATGTTCTTCACCGGCGGACTGATCCCCCACTACGTCCTGATCACCAGCCTCGGTCTGAAGAACAGCGTGTGGGCCATCGCCCTGCCCAACGCGATCAGCGTGTTCAACCTCCTGGTGATGAAGGCGTTCTTCGAGAGCCTGCCGACGGAACTGGAGGAGGCCGCGCAGATCGACGGCCTGAGCACCTACGGCACCCTGCTGCGGATCGTGCTGCCGCTGTCGAAGGCCGTCGTCGCGACCATGGTGCTCTTCTACGCGGTGTCGTTCTGGAACTCGTGGTTCGCCGCGTTCCTCTACATGGACCGCAGCGACCTGATGCCGGTCACCGTCTACCTGCGCAACCTGCTCGCCGGCGCCACCGGAGGCACCGGCGCCGGCGCGGCCACCGAGCAGCTCACCCAGGTCTCGGCGAACATCCAGGCGGTCACGATCGTGCTGACCTCGCTGCCGATCCTCTGCCTGTACCCGTTCCTCCAGCGCTACTTCGTCTCGGGCGTAATGCTCGGCGCGGTCAAGGGCTGACCGCCGCACCGCCTTCCCGGCCCCATCCGGCCCCTCCCGGCCGTCCGTTCCTCCCCGCCTTCCCCGCCCGCCCCTATCGAACCCGCCGACGCTCCAAGGGAGTCACCCGTGAAGAACACCGGTCAGCTGTCGCGGCGCCAGATACTCGGCGCCGCCGGATTCCTCGGCCTCGCCGCCCTCACCGGCTGCGGTGGCGGTGGCGAGGGCGGCGACGCCGCGGACCTGGCGAAGAAGCAGAAGGGCGCCATGAAGGACTACCGCGCCGGCGGCCGGTTCAAGGCGGCCCAGCCGCTCACCTTCTCCGTGCTGCACAACGACAACCCGGGCTATCCGCTCAGAGAGGGCTGGCTGTTCTGGAAGGAACTCACCCGCCGCACCGGCGTCACCCTCGACGCCACGTCGGTCCCGCTGAGCGACTACGAGAAGAAGCGCAGCCTGCTCATCGGCGCCGGAGACGCCCCGCTCCTCATCCCCAAGACCTACCCGGGCGCGGAGACCGCGTTCGTCTCCTCCGGCGCGATCCTCCCGGTCAGCGAGTACGTCCACCTGATGCCGCACTTCCAGGCCAAGGTGAAGAAGTGGCGCCTCCAGCCGGAGATCGACTCGCTGCGCCAGTCCGACGGCCGCTACTACCTGCTGCCAGGACTGCACGAGAAGGTCAAGCAGAGCTACTCGCTGGCGTTCCGCACCGACGTCCTCGACAGGCACGGCCTGACCCTGCCCACCACCTGGGACGAGGTGTACGAGACGTTCAAGGCGCTCAAGGAGGAGTACCCCGACCGCTATCCGCTCTCCGACCGCTGGAGCACCAACACCCCGTTCCCCGTCGGCGCGCTCTCCCAGTACCTCGGCCAGGCGTACGGCGTCCGGGCCGGCTGGTCGTACCTGAACACCGGCTGGGACGCCGAGGCCGGGAGGTTCGTGTTCACCGGAGCCACGGACGCCTACCGCCAGGTCGTGGAGTACCTGCACAGACTGGTCTCCGAAGAGCTGATGGACCCCGAGAGCTTCACCCAGACCGACGACGAGGCGGTCAGGAAGCTGCTGTCGGAGAAGTCCTTCGCGATCAGCGCCAACCCGCAGGAACTGGTGCAGAACTACCGCTACAACCTCGGCAAGCAGGTCGAGGGCGCCACCATCGAGATGATCCCGGTGCCGATCGGCCCCGCCGGACCGGTGGTCATGGGCGGCTCCCGCCTGGAGAACGGCCTGATGATCTCGGCTAAGGCACTGGAACGCGACGACTTCGTCGCCCTGATGCAGTTCGTGGACTGGCTCTGGTACTCCGACGCCGGCCAGGAGTTCACCAAATGGGGCGTGGAGAACACCACCTACACCCGCTCGGGACCCGGCGCGTACGAACTCGAGCCCGGTATCAGCCTCATGGGATCGGACCCGAACGCCCCCAAGGACCTCCAGAAGGACTTCGGCTTCTACAACGGCGTCTTCTCCTACGGCGGCAGCTGGGCGCTGGTCTCCTCCTCCTTCGGTCCCGACGAGAAGAAGTTCCAGGACGCCATGATCACCCGCGAACAACTGCCCGTGGACCCGCCGCACCCGCTGCGCGCCGAGGAGCAGGAACAGGCCACCCTCTGGGACACCCCGCTCAAGGACCACGTCACCCGGAACACCCTGCAGTTCGCGCTCGGCAAGCGCCCGCTGTCCGAGTGGGACGACTACGTGCAGGAGCTGCGGGCGAAGAACATGGACCGCTTCATCGACCTGCACAACCAGGCGCACGAGCGGTTCAGGGAGGACAACGCGTGATCCACGTCCCCGCGGAGCCGGACGGCCCCCTGTCCGACGCCTGGCGCCACTGCGTCGGCACCGGCCGCCTCGACCTCGCGCTGCGCCGCGACTACCAGGACTCCCTCGCCCTGCTCCAGCGCGACATCGGCTTCCGGTACCTGCGCGGGCACGGCCTGCTCAGCGACGGCATGGGCATCCACCGCACCTACGAGTGGCAGGGCGCCCGCCGCACCCACCACTCCTTCACCTACCTCGACCAGGTGCTCGACGCCTGCCTCGGCCTCGGCGTGCGCCCCTTCCTCGAACTCGGCTTCATGCCGGCCGCGCTCGCCTCGGGACGGCAGACGGTGTTCTGGTGGAAGGGCAACATCACCCCGCCCGCCGACGAGAAGGAGTGGACGGACCTCGTCCGCGCCGTCCTCACCCACCTGATCGACCGCTACGGCGCCGAAGAGGTCCGCACCTGGCCCGTCGAGGTGTGGAACGAACCCAACCTGCCCGACTTCTGGCTCAACGCCGACCAGGCGGCGTACCACCGGCTGTACGAGGTGACCGCGCACGCCGTGAAGGAGGTGGACGACCGGCTGCGGGTCGGCGGCCCGGCGATCTCACCCGGCGCGGACGAGTGGCTGGTGCCGTTCGCGGAGTTCAGCGAACGGCGCGGTGTGCCCGTCGACTTCGTCTCCCGCCACGCCTACACCTCCGGGCCCGCCCGGCACGTCCCCTTCGGCGTCCACCAGACCCTGGCGCCGGCCGCCGACCTCCTCACGCAGTTCGCCGCGCCCCGCCGGGTGCTGGCCGGCACCCGGCTGGCGGAACTGCCCGTCCACATCACCGAGTTCAACTCCTCCTACCGGCCGGACAACCCGGTCCACGACACCGCCTTCCACGCCGCCTACCTCGCGCCGGTCGTCGCCTTGGGCGGCGACCACGCCGACTCCTTCTCCTACTGGACGTTCAGCGACGTCTTCGAGGAGACCGGCATCCCGACCGCGCTCTTCCACGGCGGCTTCGGCCTGCTCACCCACCGCCAGGTCCGCAAACCCACCTACCACCTGTACGCGTTCATGGCCCGCATGGGCGAGCAGCAGCTCGCGCGGGGCGCCGACCACCTGGTGACCCGGCACGCCGACGGCCGGGTCACCGTCCTCGCCTGGGCCCCCGTCGACACGACGGGGCGCACGCCCGGCCCGGACCGGCACACCCTGCGCCTGTCCCTGCCGGTCGGCACCGCCCCGCGCGGCGAGGCGTTCGTCCGCCGCTCCCGCGTCGACGAGGAACGCGGCAACGCCTACACCGCCTGGCGGCACATGGGCAGCCCCCGCTCACCGGAGCGCACACAGCTCGACATCCTCCACGAGGCCGCCGAACCCGCCCGCAGCCACCACCGGCTGCCCGTCGAGAACGGCCGCGTCGACCTCGCGCTGACCCTCGCCCGCCACGAGGTCACCCTGGTCGAGGTCACCCCGGTCCACGACGAGGCCCCGCCCTGGTGGGACGAGCGGCGCCTGCTCGGCGGGGAGACGCCGTGAGCACCGCACGGGTGGACGCCTTCGGCACCGGCCCGCTGTCCCGGGCCGCCGCCCTGATCCACACCCTCCTCACCGTCGAGGCCCTGCTGCTGCTCACCGCGGCGCCGGGCCTCGCCGGCCTCTTCCTGCTCGCCCCCGACCCGGCCAACCTGCCCCTGGCCGCCGCCTGCCTGCTGCCGCTCGGCCCGGCCGCCGCGGCCGCCCTCTACGCGCTGCACCACCGCAGCCGCGACCTCACCGACCTCCGTCCGGCCCGCGCCTTCCTGCGCGGCTGGCGCCTCGGCGCCCGCGCCGCGCTGGCCCTGTGGGCGCCGCTGCTCGGCTGGCTCACGGTGATCGCCTTCACCCTCACCCACTTCTCCGCCACCGGACTGCCCCGCTGGTGGGCGGCCCTGCTGGGGCTCATCGGCACCGGCTCGCTGCTGTGGGGCGCCCACGCGCTGGTCCTCACCGCCCTGTTCACCTTCCGCGCCCGCGACACCGCCCGCCTCGCCGCCCACTTCCTGCTCCGGCAGCCCCGCGCCACCCTCTCCGCCGCCTCCCTGCTGGTCGTGACGGCCGCCGGGACCGCCCTGCTCACCGAGGCCCTGCCCGCCCTGCTCGCCGCCCCGCTGCTGCTGTCGCTGCTGCACGGCAGCCGCCCGCTGATCACCGAGACCGAGGAGCACTACACGGCCTGACCCCGCCGCACCCCGAAGTCCCCTACGGCGACGACAACCCCGAGCAACGGCCCGAGTGAGCGTGGGACGAGGACCACCGGCTGTTCACCCGGGCCGGCATCGACACCCTCAGCGACGTCCCCGGCCCGCTCGCCCCGCTGCCCCCCAACGGCACCCGCCCGCTTTTCCTCCTCGACCACACCACCGCACCGCCCCACCGCCCACGCCACCGTCACCGACCTGCTCACCGGTCAGGGCGAACCGTTTATCCCGGACCCGCTCGGCGTCGCCGTCCCGCGCGTTCAGTAGACGGTCCGCCCCCGCCCGTCCGGCACGCCGGACTTGCGCAGGAAGTAGCTGTTGACCTGGTCGCGCCACTCCCGGGCGCAGCGCACCTGCTCCTCGAACCGCTCGGCCACCCGCGCGTGCCGGGCCGGCTCCACCAGGTCCGCGAGGCCCGCCCACACCCGGCGGGCCTCCTCGGCCTCCTCGACACCCTCGAAGTGCGTGTCGTAGATGTGCTGGATCACCGTCTTCCCGCTGTGCAGTACGTGGCCGTAGGACACGTGGTGGAAGAACAGCAGCAGCTCGTCCGGGCAGGTCTCCGGCGACTCGTACACCTCGGACCACGGCTTGGCGTACTGCGCGGCGTACCCGGTGCCGGTCGCCGCGCTGCGGTCCACGCCGACGCCGTCGCGGTCGGCGAAGTGGTAGGTGCCCCACGGGCTGTACTCGTAGCCGTCGACGCTCGGCCCGTAGTGGTGCCCCGGCTGCACCATGAAACCCACGCCGAGCGGCGCCGTGTACTTCTCGTACGTCGACCAGGAGCCGTCGAGCACGGCGTGCAGCCCGTCGACGAGCCGCTCCGGCGCGCCGGGATGGGTCAGCGCGATCCACTCGTCGAGGACCGCGCGCGGATCCGCCGCCGGGTCCCAGGCCAGCCGGCCGAACGTGTAGAGGTTGGCCTGCGCGAGGGGATGACCGGTCCAGAACGGGTCGTCGCCCGCGTTCGACACGGCCACCAGGCCGTCCGCCAGCCGTCCGGCGCTCACCGAGCCGTCCGGCCGGAACCGCAGCGCCTCGCTCCACATCGGGCCCAGCCAGCACACGTGCCGCTGCTGCCCGGTGTACTCCTGCGTGGCCTGCACCTCCACCGCCAGCCGGGTCCGTGGCATCGCGCCGATCAGCGGGGACACCGGCTCGCGCACCTGGAAGTCCATCGGCCCGTGCTTGACCTGGAGGACCGCGTTGGGTGCGAACCGCCCGTCCAGCGGGGTGAAATGGTCGTACGCGGCCCGCGCCCGGTCGGTGGACCGGTCCCGCCAGTCCTGCCGGTGGTCGTAGACGAACGCCCGCCAGTGCACCGTGCCGCCGTACGGCTCCAGCGCCGCGGCCAGCAGGTTCGCGCCGTCGGCGTGCGAGCGGCCGTAGGCGAACGGGCCCGGCTGGCCCTCCGAGTCGGCCTTCACGACGTACCCGCCGAAGTCGCCGATCGCCTCGTACACCCGGCGCGTCGCCTCCGCCCACCAGGTGCGCACCGCCTCGTCCAGCGGGTCGGCGGTGGGCAGTCCGCCCAGCACCACCGGCGCGGCGAACGTGACCGACAGATGCGTGCGGATGCCGTACGGACGCAATACGTCGGCGATCGCGGCGACCTCACCGATCCGGTCGGTGAGCAGGTGCGCCTCGGTCGCGTGGACGTTGACGTTGTTGATGGCGACGGCGTTGATACCGCACGCCGCGAGCAGCCTGCCGTACGCCCGCACCCGGTCCAGGTCGCCGCGCGCCCGTCCGTCGGCCCAGAACAGCGAGCCGCCCGCGTAGCCGCGTTCGACCTGGCCCATCACCGGGTGCACGGCCACGTTGTCCCAGTGGTCCAGCATGCGCGTCGCGAGCGCCGGGCGGTGCACCTCCCGGGCGCGCTCACCGGTGAAGGCGTCCTCGCCGAGCCGCACCACGTGGAACAGGCCGTGCAGCAGGCCGCGTTGGCCGGACGCCGTGACGGTCGTGGTCCCGCCGCGGCGCTCGAACGTGAACCCCTCGTCGCCGAGACCGTCGACGTCGGCCGGCGCGAGGACCAGGTCCGCGTCCGCGCCGTCCGGCACCACCCGGCCGCCGAACCGGGCGCAGGCCTCGGCCAGTTCGCTGTGGACCGTGCCGGCCTGCGGGCCCTCGCCCGCGCGGACCAGCACACGCCGGCTGCCGACCGCGCGGAACGCCGCGGACGGCAGCCAGGCCGCGTCGATGTCCCCCGGGTCCGTCATCCGTGCCCTCCCCGTGCCGTGGACGCGCCGCCCGGAGAGCACCGGGGGCCGCCCTCATTCTGGTGCACGGGGGACCGGAGAGGTACCTGTTGGCCTGCGGGAATCCAGCGAAAAGGCGGGCCCGGACACGGTCCGGACCCGCCCTGTGAGCGGTGGTCAGCTCAGCAGTTCCACCTCCGTCAGCGCCGCCTCACCGGTGAGCACCAGCCGGTAGTGGCCGTAGGCCGCCGGCTCGTCCACCGAGAAGGCCCGCGTCTGGCGGTCCCAGCGGAACGACTCGTCCGCCCGGGTGTCCAGGTCGGTCCACGTCTTTCCGTCGGCCGAGCCCTGCAGCACCCAGCCGGTGGGCGCCTTGGCGCGGTCGCCGGACGTCAGCGTGTACTGGACGGCCTCGGTGTTCCCGGTGACGGGCAGGTCCACGGTGGACACCGTGGCGCCGGTCGCCGAGGTGTCGTCGAACAGCGCCCCCTCGCCCTTCAGCACGTCCTTGCGGGGCGTGGGCACCTCGTCGTCCTGCGTGATCGACACCGGGGCGGCGTTCTTGCCGGTGCCCCACGACGACGGGCGCGGGCCCATGTCGAACTCCAGGACACCGCCCTTGGCGATCAGCGCGTGCGGCAGCGAGGTGGAGTTCCAGCGCTTGCCGTTGACCTTCAGACCCTGCACGTAGACGTTCTTCGCGCTGTTCTCCGGCGCCTTGACGACCAGCTCGCGACCGTTCTCCAGGTGCACGGTGACCTTCTTGAACAGCGGGGAGCCGATGGCGTACTCGCCGCTGCCCATCACCAGCGGGTAGAAGCCGAGCGAGGAGAACAGGTACCAGGCCGACTGCTCGCCGTTGTCCTCGTCGCCGTGGTAGCCCTGCCCGATCTCGCTGCCGGTGTACAGCCGGGACAGCACCTCGCGCACGTTCTTCTGCGTCTTCCAGGGCTGCCCGGCCGCGTCGTACATGTACAGGGCGTGGTGGGCCACCTGGTTGGAGTGGCCGTACATGCCCATGCGGACGTCCCGGGCCTCGGTCATCTCGTGGATGACACCGCCGTAGGAGCCGACGAACTCCGGGGAGGCCGTCTCCGGGGTGGACAGGTACTCGTCGAGCTTGTCGCCGAGGCCGTCCCGGCCGCCGTAGAGGTTGGCCAGACCGCGGCTGTCCTGCGGGGCGGTGAAGGCGTAGCCCCAGCCGTTGGTCTCGGTGTAGTCGTGGCCCCACACGCGCGGGTCGTACTTCGAGGACTCGACCCGCCAGTCGCCCTTGGCGCTCTTGCCCTGGAAGAACCCGGCCTCGGAGTCGAAGAGGTTGACGTAGTCCTGGGCGCGGTTCAGGAAGTACGCGGCCTCCTCCTTGTACCGCTTCTCGCCCGTCTTCTTGTAGAGGGCCTCGCCCATCTTCGCGATGCCGTAGTCGTTGAGGTAGCCCTCCAGCGCCCACGACAGGCCCTCGTGCGTCTCGGTGCTGGTGTAGCCGAGGAACGGCGAGGTCGCCATGCCCTTGCGGCCCACACCGGACGACGGCGGCACGACGGTGGCGTTCTTCACCGCCGCGTCGTACGCGGCCTCCGCGTCGAAGTCGACACCCTTGACGTAGGCGTCCGCGAACGCCACGTCCGAGGAGGTGCCGGTCATCAGGTCGGCGTAGCCGGGGGAGGACCAGCGCGAGGTCCAGCCGCCGTCCTTGTAGTGCTGCACGAACCCGTCGACCAGCTCACCGGCCTTGGACGGGGTCAGGAAGGAGTACGCCGGCCAGGTGGTGCGGTAGGTGTCCCAGAAGCCGTTGTTGACGTACACCTTGCCGTCGACGATCTTCGCGCCGGTGTGCGTCGGGGTGTCCGGCTGCGGCATCCTCGAGAACGGCGAGGCGTACTTGTACGCGCCGTCGACCTTCTCGTGGCCCGCGTTCGGGTACAGGTACAGCCGGTACAGGCTGGAGTAGAGCGTGGTCAGCTGGTCCGGCGTGGCGCCCTCGACCTCGACCTTGCCGAGGATGCGGTCCCACTGGCGCTGGGCGCTCTTCTTGACCGCCTCGAAGTCGCGGCCCTCGGGGATCTCCTGGCGCAGGTTGTCCTTGGCCTGGTCGACGCTGATCAGCGAGGTGGCGAGGCGCAGCGTGACCCGGCGGTCGTCGCCCGCGTCGAAGCGCAGATGGCCCTTGACGCCGCTCGCGTCGCCCTCGGTGACCTTCTTGTCGAACTCGCCGTACACGAACATCCGGGTCGCGCCCGTGGACAGTCCGGACTTGACGTCCGAGTAGCCGGTGAACGTGCCGTTCTCCTTGTCCAGGGTCAGCCCGGCCTGGTCGGTGACGTTGTCGAACAGCACGCTCGCGTCGTCACCGGGGAAGGTGAAGCGCATCATCGCCGCGTGGTCCGTCGGCGCCATCTCGGCCTTCAGGCCGTTCTCGAACCGCACACCGTAGTAGTACGGCCGCGCGGTCTCGTTCTCGTGCCGGAAGGCCAGCTCGCGCGCCTCACGCCCGAGGTCGGGGGTGCCGGCGGCGACGGACGGCATCACCTGGAAGGTCTGCCGGTCGCCCATCCAGGGGCTCGGCTCGTGGCTCGCGCTGAACGCCTGGATCGTCGGCAGGTTGTCCGCGTTGTTGCCGCGCGCGTAGTCGTACAGCCAGCTCAGCGACCCGGCGTTGGTGACCGGGGTCCAGAAGTTGAAGCCGTGCGGGACGGCCGTCGCGGGGAAGTTGTTGCCGCGCGAGAAGCCGCCGCTGGAGTTGGTGCCGCGGGTGGTCACCGCGTAGTCGGAGAGGTGGGCCTTCGGCCGCTCCGGCGCCACCTCCTTCAGCGCCACGTCGTCCAGCCAGCCCCGGAACTTCGTCTCGCCCTTGGGCGAGTCGTACGCCACCAGGATCCGGTCGACGGTCTTGCCGGCGGCCACCGAGCCGATCCGGGAGACCACGTTGTTCCACTGGTTGACGTACAGGACCTTCGACGCGCCCTGGCCCTGCGGCGTCAGCGGGAACCCGTGCTGGTCACTGGCGCGCAGGTCGCTCAGGTAGGTGCCGTCGGTGAAGGCGAGGTCGACGGAGACGTTGGTGGCGTCGTAGTCGAGGTCGCCGTCCGCCATCGACGGGAAGACGCGGTACGACAACTGGGTGTTCCGGCCGACCGCCACATCGACGTCGAACACCTTGTTGTACGAGTACGCCCGCCCCTCGGCGGTGTGCCGGCCGGCGTAACGCAGGGCACGCTTTCCGGTGAACCCGGCGCCCGCCTTCGCCGTGGGCGAGCCGCTCGGTCCGCGGTCGACCAGCGAGAGCATGTCCTGCGGTATCGGTGTCTCGCTGTCGCCGGTGGAGAACTGCACGTCGGCGAGCTGGACCAGGTCGCCGCTGCCGTTCTTGGTGATCTCCAGCCGGAAGTGGCGGTACTCGGCGACGGCGGAGGCGTCCACGTCGTACAGCTTGGTCTGGAACCGTTCGGAGAACGTCTCGCCGGAGCGGGTGTCGAGGGTCGTCCACTGCGTGCCGTCGGCGGAGCCCTTGAGCGTCCAGTCCCTCGGGTCGCGTTCGGCGTGGTCGTTGGCGGAGGTGAGCGCGTAGCGCAGCACCTTCGCCGGCGCGTCCAGGTCGAACTCCACCCAGCCGGTGGACTCGAAGGCCAGCCACTTGGTGCTGGGCTCCCCGTCCACCAGGTTCTCCTTCACCTCACCGCCGCCGGTGTTCTCCGCGCTCGCGCGGACGTCGGTGACGTGGTCGGTGACATTGCCCGGGATGCCGGAGCTGTACCCGCCGTCCACGCCCGAGGCGCGCTTGTCGCCGCCCGGGGTCGTGTCGACCGTGTTCAGCCAGTCCGGGGCGGGCTCCCCGGACTCGAACGACGAAGCGAACTCCCGGTCGGCCTTGGCCGGTGCCGTCGGCAGGGCGACCGCTACGCCCTGGGAGCCCGCGGCCAAAGCGAAGGCGGTCGTCGCGACGACCGCCGTCCCCCATCTGTGCCGAACCCTGTGTTGCATGCGTGAGCACCCTCCCTGCGCTGGACAACGTTGTCAATCGATAAGCGCAAGCACCAGTAGTGGGTCAAGTGGCCCAAGATGTCAAGAGGGTTGAATGTGGTATTCCAGTCCGGAGGCCGGAGAATTCACGTCGGGGAAGCCTTCGGAGGCCCATATTTCCGGGAGGTCTCAACTCGGAAAAGACCGGAGGTGAACCTTGCATTCGATCTTGCTCCGTCGGCGTGAAGTGGACTATACCTGTCGGCACTCCGGGGCATCTTCACAGCGCCCGACCATGTACCAGCCGCACTTCCTGCACGACCCAGCTTGACCCGATCGCGGTGCCGGGGAGGATCCGGTTCACCGCCTGAGTCCTGGAGAAGGCGAGGACTTGAGCATGGGATCCACTTCCGCAGAAAACAACGGCACCGGCGACACCCATCCGACCGGCGTGGGACGCCGCGATCTGATCCGGCGGTCCGCCGCGCTCGGCCTCATTTCCGTACCGGCAATGGGCTTCCTGTCCGCGTGCGCGAGCGGGGGCGGTGAGGAACAGGAGAAGGCCACCCAGGGCAAGAAGTCCGAGAAGAACCCGCTCGCGGTCAACGAGACCGCGCCGATGGAATTCGTCCTGTTCGACGGCGGCTTCGGCAAGGAGTACGCCGAGGACGCGGTGAAGGTCTACGAGAAGAACTTCCCCGGGGCGAAGGTCGAGTTCTCCGCCACCCAGAAGATCCAGTCCACCCTGCAGCCGCGGTTCAACCAGGGCAATCCGCCCGACCTCATCGACAACTCCGGCGCCGAGCAGATGGACATGGGCGTCCTGGTCGGCAAGAAGCAGCTCGCCGACCTCACCCCGCTGCTGGACGCCCCGTCGTACGACGACCCGGGCAAGAAGGTCCGCGACACCCTGCGCCCCGGCATCGTGGAGATGGGGCAGTTCGACGGCGAGCAGGTCTGGATCCTCTACTACGCCTACACCGTGTACGGCGTCTGGTACTCGCAGAAGGCCCTGGAGGCGCTCGACGAGCAGTACCCGCAGACCTGGGACCAGATGCTCGCCGTCTGCGAGAAGGCCAAGAAGAAGGGCATGGCCGGCTGGACGTACGCGGGCAAATACCCCTACTACATCCCGTTCTCGCTCTACCCGATGATCGGCAAGGTCGGCGGCCGCGAGGTCCTCGACGCCATCGACAACCTGGAGCCCAACGCCTGGAAGCACCCCGCCGTCAAGGCCTGCTTCGAGGCGTACTACGAGCTCTACCGGAAGGGTTACGTCCTGCGGGGCACCCCGGGCCTGGACCACATCCAGTCGCAGACCGCCTGGGCGCAGGGCAAGGCGCTGTTCCTGCCGAACGGCTCCTGGGTGGAGAACGAGTCCGCGAAGGTCATCCCGTCGGACTTCGGCCTCACCGTCTCCGCGCCCACCGGCCTCGACTCCTCCGACAAGCTGCCCTTCGGCACCATCTGGGCCTCCGGCGGCGAGCCCTTCGTCGTCCCGGCCAAGGCGCGCAACGGCGCCGGCGGCATGGAGCAGCTGCGCATCATGCTCGGCGAGGCGTCCTCGAAGAACTTCACCAGCAAGGTGAAGTCCCTGACCGCCTACAACGGCGGCACCGACGGCATCGAGCTCACCCCGGGCCTGAAGTCCGGTGTCGCGGCACTCGACAAGGCCGGCGAGAACGTCGTCAACCCGCGCATCCAGGACTGGTACGTGCAGCTCCAGAAGGAGAAGATCGGCGTGTCCGGGCTCGGCGAGATGATGGCCGGCCGGATCACCCCGGCCGAGGCCATCAAGAAGATCCAGGGCTTCGCCGACGAGGCGGCCAAGGACTCGTCGATCAAGCACTACAAGCACCAGTGAGGACCCGTCACCAGGGCCTGTCCGGCGTGCGCGCGCCGGGCCGGCCCTGGCGGCACCCGCGCGCAGAACGGGGTCGGTAGCAATGCAGCACGGCAAGTACCGGTTCATCGTGGGGTTCCTGACGGTTCCCCTGGGGCTGTACGCGCTCTTCGTCATCTGGCCGTTCATCCAGTCGATCTACTACTCCTTCACCGACTGGACCGGACTGAGCCCCGACTTCGCCATGGTCGGGTTCGACAACTACGAACGGATGCTGGACGACGACATCTTCTGGAAGTCGTTGCAGCACAGCCTGCTGTTCGCCCTGCTGCTGCCGGTGGTGACGATCGGTCTGGCCCTGTTCCTCGCCTTCATGATCAACGTGGGCGGGCGGCGGCGGCGCGGCGGCCCGGTGATCTCCGGCGTCCGCGGCTCGGCCTTCTACAAGATCGTCTACTTCTTCCCGCAGGTGCTGTCGATCGCCATCGTGGCCCTGCTGTTCGCGTTCGCGTACAACCCGGACAGCGGTGCGATCAACTCGGTGCTGCGCGCGGTCGGCCTCGACGGCGTCCAGCCGCTGTGGCTGGGCGACCCGGACCTCGCCCTGTGGGCCGTGATGGCGGTGCTCGTCTGGTCCACGGTCGGCTTCTTCGTGGTCCTGTTCTCCGCGGGCATGGCGTCCATCCCCGCGGACCTGTACGAGGCCGCACTGCTCGACGGGGCCAACCGCGTGACCACCTTCTTCCGCGTCACGCTGCCGCTGCTGTGGGACACCGTGCAGTCCGGCTGGGTGTACATGGGCATCCTGGCCCTCGGCGCGGAGTCGTTCGCGGTCGTGCAGATCATGACGACCGGCCCCGGCGGCCCCGACTACTCGACCACCGTCATGGTCCTGTACGTGTACCAGAAGGCGTTCCGTGACGGTCAGGCCGCCTATGCCACCACCATCGGTGTCGCCCTGCTCGTCGTCACGCTGGCCTTCGCCGCCGTCGTGATGAAGCTGGGACGGCGCGAGCGGCTGGAGTACTGATGAAGACGACCGAGACCCCCGCCCCCGTACCGGCCGAGTCCGGCGCCGCCGTCACCAAGGCCGGCGCCCCGGGCGGCGGCGAGCCCGCGCGGCACAAGAGGGAGGGCACCGTCCTCAACGTCTTCTCGCACGGGATCCTGGTGATCTGGGCGATCATGGTCGTCATGCCGCTGGTGTGGGCGGTGATGACGTCCTTCAAGGACGACGCCTCCATCTTCGGCTCGCCCTGGTCGCTGCCGGACACGCTGCACTTCGACAACTGGTCGCGGGCCTGGACCCAGGCCCATATGAGCGACTACTTCCTGAACACCGTTCTGGTGGTCGGCGGCTCACTGGTCGGCACACTGGTGCTGGGCTCGATGGCGGCCTATGTGCTGGCCCGTTTCGACTTTCCCGGCAACCGGTTCATCTATTACCTGTTCATCGGCGGCATGAGTTTCCCGGTGATGCTCGCGCTGGTCCCGTTGTTCTACGTGGTCAACAACATGGGACTGCTGAACACGATTCACGGGCTGATCCTGGTCTACATCGCGTATTCACTGCCGTTCACGGTGTTCTTCCTGACCGCGTTCTTCCGGACGCTGCCCAGTTCGGTCGCGGAGGCCGCATTCGTGGACGGGGCCTCGCACACCCGCACCTTCTTCCAGATCATGCTGCCGATGGCCAAGCCCGGTCTGATCAGCGTCGGCATCTTCAACTTCCTCGGCCAGTGGAACCAGTACATGCTGCCCACCGTGCTCAACACGGACGAGGACAAGCACGTCCTCACCCAGGGTCTGGTGCAGCTGGCCGTCAGCCAGGGCTACAAGGGGGACTGGTCCGGACTTTTCGCCGGCCTCGTCATGGCGATGCTGCCCGTCCTCGCCGCGTACATCGTCTTCCAGCGGCAGGTGGTGCAGGGTCTCACCGCCGGAGCCCTGAAGTAACGCTCCGACATCGCTCGCGCACACGCCGCTCCCGTCGCAGACAGCGGCGTGTGCGCGGGTGTCCGTGTCTCCGGAAACGGTTCAACCTCTTGACGGGAGGCAACCCGAACAGCTCAGCTTAGAGTTCACTAGTTGGACATGGACGGGGCCTCGCCGAAGCGGCCCCGCGCGCAGGAGGTCGTCGTGGAGACTCCGGGGTCGCAGTCGTCGCTGCACCGAGCCAACCTGGAGCGGGTCGTCCGAGCAGTACGTCTTGCCGGTTCCCTCACCCAGGCCGAGATCGCGAGGACGACCGGCCTGTCCGCGGCCACCGTCTCCAACATCGTCCGGGAACTGAAGGACAGCGGAACGGTCGAGGTCACGCCCACCTCGGCCGGTGGACGCCGGGCCCGCAGCGTCTCGCTGAGCGGGGACGCCGGCATCGTCATCGGCGTCGACTTCGGGCACACCCACCTGCGCGTCGCGATCGGCAACCTCGCCCACCAGGTGCTCGCCGAGGAGTCCGAGCCGCTGGACGTGGACGCCTCCGCCGCACAGGGCTTCGACCGGGCGGAACAGCTGGTCAGCCGCCTGATCGAGGCGACCGGGGTGGACCGCGCCAAGGTCGCCGGCGTGGGCCTCGGCGTACCCGGCCCGATCGACGTGGAGTCCGGGACGCTGGGCTCGACCGCGATCCTGCCCGGCTGGACCGGCACCAAGCCGGCCGAGGAACTGCGAGGGCGGCTCGGCGTGCCGGTGCACGTGGACAACGACGCCAACCTCGGCGCCCTCGGCGAGATGGTGTGGGGCAGCGGCCGGGGCGTGCGCGACCTGGCGTACATCAAGGTCGCCAGCGGTGTCGGCGCGGGCCTGGTGATCAACGGCAAGATCTACCGCGGCCCCGGGGGCACCGCAGGCGAAATCGGACATATTACACTCGATGAGTCCGGCCCCGTCTGCCGCTGCGGCAACCGCGGCTGCCTGGAGACCTTCACGGCCGCACGCTATGTGCTCCCGCTGCTCCAGCCCAGCCACGGCACCGACCTGACGATGGAGGGCATCGTGCGGCTGGCGCGGGACGGAGACCCGGGCTGTCGTCGGGTGATCGCCGACGTCGGCCGCCACATCGGCAGTGGAGTCGCGAATCTCTGCAACCTGCTGAACCCGAGCCGGGTGGTGCTCGGCGGTGATCTCGCCGAGTCCGGTGAGCTGGTGCTCGGTCCGATCCGGGAGTCCGTCGGCCGCTACGCGATCCCCAGTGCGGCACGTCAACTGTCCGTTCTCCCCGGGGCACTTGGGGGCCGTGCCGAGGTGCTCGGAGCGCTCGCCCTCGCGCTGAGCGAGATGGGCGATTCGACGCTTTTGGACGGCACCGCGACGGGGTCGCTCGCCGTGGCGGGCCCTGCCTTCACTTAGAGAACGGATGGCACCGTTGCCATCTCGTTAAGGATTTACTTCTTGACGTCGCACGTGTGGCCGAGTTGACTTCCAGCCACCTCGGCCGCAACGACGCGGCCTCGTCAGGGAGGTTTCTAGAAGTGAACACGCGTATGCGTCGTGCCGCCGTAGCCATCGCCGCGGGTGCGATGGCCGTCTCGCTCGCCGCTTGCGGCAGCGCCGCCGAGTCCGGCGACAACGCCGACTCCGGTGACTCCGCCGCCAAGGGCGACGACATCAAGGTCGGTCTGCTCCTGCCGGAGAACCAGACCGCGCGGTACGAGAAGTTCGACAAGCCCTTGATCGAGAAGAAGGTCAAGGAGCTCACGAACAACAAGGGCGAGGTCGTCTACGCCAACGCCAAGCAGGACGCCAGCCTGCAGAACCAGCAGGTCGACACGATGGTGACCAACAAGGTCGACGTGCTGATCGTGGACGCGGTGGACTCCAAGGCCATCGCCGGCTCGGTGAAGAAGGCCAAGGACGCCGGCATCCCGGTCGTCGCCTACGACCGCCTCGCCGAGGGCCCGATCGACGCCTACACCTCGTTCGACAACGTGACGGTCGGCAAGACCCAGGGCGAGGCCCTGCTGGAGGCGCTGGGCGACAAGGCCAAGGACGGCCAGATCGTCATGATGAACGGGTCCTCCACCGACCCGAACGCCGCCCAGTTCAAGCAGGGCGCCCACTCCGTCCTCGACGGCAAGGTGAAGGTCGGCCGCGAGTACGACACCAAGGAGTGGAAGCCGGAGAACGCCAACGCCAACATGGAGGGCGCCATCTCCGCCCTCGGCAAGGACAAGATCGTCGGCGTCTACTCCGCCAACGACGGCATGGCGGGCGGCATCATCACCGCCCTGAAGGCCGCCGGCATCGACGACATCCCGGTCACCGGCCAGGACGCCGAACTCGCGGGCGTGCAGCGCATCGTCACCGGTGAGCAGTACATGAGCGTCTACAAGCCGTACCCGCAGGAGGCGAACGTCGCCGCGGAGATGGCCGTGCTGCTGGCCCAGGGCAAGTCGCTGGACTCCCTCGCCAAGGACAAGGTCGACAGCCCCACCCAGAAGGGCGTCCCCGCGGTCCTCGTCCCGGTCGTCTCGCTGACCCAGGACAACATCAACGACACGGTGATCAAGGACGGCATCTACACCGTCCAGGAGATCTGCACCGGTAAGTACAAGGCCGCCTGCGACAAGATCGGCCTCAAGTAAGCAGTCCAGCGTCCCGTGACACACGGGAGTCCGTGACCCGGACTCCCCGACGGGACCGACTGCCCCACGCTCCGCCGGCGCCCCGCACACACCAGCCCCGCAAGCTACGCGGGGCGCCGGACGGACCACCCCCCCTACTTCTGCACAACCTCCCGCCGGGTCAGGCGGCGAAGGAGATGGTTCACGTGTCCGCTACGCCCGTGCTGGCGTTGCGCGGGGTCTCCAAGCGGTTCGGTGCCGTCCAGGCGCTCACCGACGTAGAGCTTGAGGTCCACGCCGGTGAGGTGGTCGCCCTGGTGGGCGACAACGGCGCCGGAAAGTCCACGCTGGTCAAGACGATCGCCGGCGTGCATCCCATCGATGAGGGATCCATCGAGTGGGAAGGCCGGCCCGTCCAGATCGGCAAGCCGCACGACGCCCAGAACCTGGGCATCGCGACGGTCTACCAGGACCTCGCGCTGTGCGACAACATCGATGTCGTCGGCAACCTCTACCTGGGCCGGGAGATCCGCAGGCGCGGCGTCCTGGACGAGGTGGAGATGGAGCGCCGCTCCCGCGAGCTCCTCGACACCCTCTCGATCCGCATCCCCAGCGTCCGCATCCCGATCGCCTCCCTCTCCGGCGGTCAGCGCCAGGTCGTGGCCATCGCCCGGTCCATGCTCGGCGAGCCGAAGCTGGTGATCCTGGACGAGCCCACCGCCGCCCTCGGCGTCGAGCAGACCGCGCAGGTCCTCGACCTCGTCGAGCGGCTGCGCGAGCGCGGCCACGCCGTCATCCTCATCAGCCACAACATGGCCGATGTGAAGGCCGTGGCGGACAAGGTCGCCGTCCTGCGCCTCGGGCGCAACAACGGCGTCTTCGAGGTCAAGTCGACCTCGCAGGAAGAGATCATCTCCGCCATCACGGGCGCCACGGACAACGCCGTGACCCGTCGTGCGGCGCGCACCAATGGGGAGATCAAGAAGTGAGCACCGAAAAGACCTCCACCCCCACCGAGGGCCACGCCGTGGCGAACCCGGAGGCGGCCGCCGCGGCCGTGACCGTGGTCGACCCCCGGCTGCTGGTGCGCGAACAGGGCTTCGCGGGCTACTGGAACGAGTTCAAGCGGAAGATGAAGGCCGGTGACCTCGGCTCCCTGCCCGTCGTGGTGGGTCTGCTGATCATCTGGGCCATCTTCACCAGCCTGAACCCCAACTTCCTCACCGCCGGCAACTTCTCGGACATGTCCGTCGCCATGGTCGGCACGGGCATGATCGCCGTCGGTATCGTCTTCGTCCTGCTGCTCGGCGAGATCGACCTGTCGGTCGGCTCGGTCAGCGGTGTCGCGGGCGCCGCCTTCGCGGTCATGAGCGTCACGCACGGCATGAACGAGGTGCTGGCCCTGGTGCTGGCGATCCTCACCGGCACGGTGGCCGGCGCCATCCACGGCTTCATCTTCGCCCGCATCGGCGTCCCGGCCTTCGCCGTGACCCTGGCCGGACTGCTGTTCTGGCAGGGCTTCATGCTGCAGATCCTGGGCGACAACGGCACCATCAACCTCGACTCCGAGGGCCTCGTCGTCAAGCTGACCAGCTACTACTTCAGCGACGTGGCCGCCGCCTACGGTCTGGCCCTCGTCGCGACCGTGGGCTACTTCCTGGTCGCCTTCTTCGACAACCGCCGTCGCGAGGCAGCGGGCGTGCCCTCCCGGCCGCTCAACGAGATCATCGTGCGGACCGTCCTGCTGGCCGTGCTGGCGTTCGCCGTCGCGATCGTCTTCAACCAGTACAAGGGCCTGCCGCTGGCCGTGGTGATCTTCCTGGCGTTCCTGGTGCTGACGGACTTCGTGCTGCGCCGCACCGCCTACGGCCGCAAGGTGTTCGCGCTCGGCGGCAGCGTCGAGGCGTCCCGCCGGGCCGGCATCAACGTGGAGATGGTCCGCATCTCGGTCTTCGCGATCGCCGGCACCTTCGCCGCGATCGGCGGCCTGTTCGTCGCCTCGAAGATCGCCTCCGCCAACCAGGGCGCGGGCACCGGTGAGTTCCTGATGAACGTCATCGCCGCGGCCGTCATCGGCGGTACGTCCCTCTTCGGCGGCCGCGGCCGCACGTGGGACGCGCTCCTCGGTGTGATGGTGATCATCTCGATCACGTACGGCCTCGCCCTGGAGGGCATCGCCTCGCCGGTGCAGTACATGATCACCGGCGGTGTGCTGCTGGCGACGGTCGTCATCGACGCCGTCACCCGCAAGACGCAGAAGACGGCGGGACGCGCCTAAGGACGTCCGAGCCGGCCGGTCCCCGGCCCGCCGCGCCCGCGCGGCGCGGCCGCGGACCGACCCGGCCCCCCCGCCCCCGAGTACGCAACTGTTGCCCGGTGCCCCGACAGGTACCGGGCAACAGCCGTGTCGTAAGGCGGACGCATCCGGGGTACCGCTGATCGCGTGACGTATGACGCACCGCCCGGAGTCCGTGCGCCGGAGCGGAACATTAGACTCGACACGCCCGGCAACAGCTCGATCAGCTCTACTGCAAGGAGGCACGGGTGCCGCTGCTGACCCGCATCAGGGGACCGCGCGATCTGGACCGGCTCAGCCTGGAGGAGCTCGACCAGCTGGCCGGGGAGATCCGGACCTTCCTCGTCGACGCGGTCTCCAAGACCGGCGGCCACCTCGGCCCCAACCTCGGTGTGGTGGAGCTCACCATCGCCCTGCACCGGGTCTTCGAGTCGCCGAAGGACAAGGTCCTGTGGGACACCGGCCACCAGTCCTACGTGCACAAGCTGCTGACCGGACGGCAGGACTTCTCCCGGCTGAAGATGAAGGGCGGCCTGTCCGGCTACCCCTCGCAGGCCGAGTCCGAGCACGACGTCATCGAGAACAGCCACGCCTCCACGGTGCTCGGCTGGGCCGACGGCATCGCCAAGGCCAACCAGATCAAGAAGCGCGACAGCCACGTCGTCGCCGTCATCGGTGACGGCGCGCTCACCGGCGGCATGGCCTGGGAGGCGCTGAACAACATCGCCGACGCCAAGGACCGCCCGCTCGTCATCGTCGTCAACGACAACGAGCGCTCCTACGCGCCCACCATCGGCGGCCTCGCCAACCACCTGGCGACCCTGCGCACCACCGACGGCTACGAGCGCTTCCTGGCCCGCACCAGGGACCTCCTGGAACGCACCCCGGTCGTCGGCCGCCCCCTCTACGACACCCTGCACGGCGCCAAGAAGGGCCTGAAGGACTTCATCGCCCCGCAGGGCATGTTCGAGGACCTGGGCCTGAAGTACGTCGGCCCCATCGACGGCCACGACATCGAGGCCCTGGAGTCCGCGCTGGCCCGCGCCAAACGCTTCAACGGCCCGGTCATCGTCCACTGCCTCACCGAGAAGGGCCGCGGCTACCAGCCCGCCCTCGCCGACGAGGCCGACCGCTTCCACGCCGTCGGCAAGATCCACCCCGACACCGGCCTGCCGATCGCCTCCTCCGGCGCCGACTGGACCTCCGTCTTCGGCGACGAGATGGTCAGGATCGGCGAGGAGCGCGAGGACGTCGTCGCCATCACCGCCGCGATGCTCCAGCCGGTCGGCCTGGACAGGTTCGCCAAGCGCTTCCCCGAGCGGGTCTACGACGTCGGCATCGCCGAGCAGCACGGCGCCGTCTCCGCGGCCGGCCTCGCCCACGCCGGAGTGCACCCGGTCTTCGCCGTCTACGCCACCTTCCTCAACCGCGCCTTCGACCAGGTCCTCATGGACGTGGCGCTGCACAAGTGCGGTGTGACGTTCGTGCTGGACCGGGCCGGCATCACCGGCACCGACGGCGCCTCCCACAACGGCATGTGGGACATGTCGATCCTCCAGGTCGTCCCCGGGCTGCGGCTGGCCGCGCCGCGCGACGCCGAGCAGGTCCGCGCCCAGCTGCGCGAGGCCGTCGACGTCGACGACGCGCCGACCGTGGTGCGCTTCTCCAAGGGCGCCGTCGGCCCCGCCGTGCCCGCGGTGGGCCGGGTCGGCGGCATGGACGTCCTGCGCGAGCCCGGCACCGACACCCCGGACGTGCTGCTGGTCTCGGTGGGCGCGCTCGCGCCGATGTGCCTGGAGATCGCCGGCCTGCTCGACCGGCAGGGCATCTCGACCACCGTCGTCGACCCGCGCTGGGTCAAGCCCGTCGACGAGGCCATGGCCCCGCTCGCCGAGAAGCACCGCGTCGTCGTCACTGTCGAGGACAACTCCCGGGTCGGCGGTGTCGGCTCCGCGATCGCCCAGACCCTGCGCGACGCCGGCGTCGACGTGCCGCTGCGCGACTTCGGCATCCCGCCGCGCTTCCTCGACCACGCCTCCCGCGCCGAGGTCATGGCCGAGATCGGGCTCACCGCCCCGGACATCGCCCGCCAGGTCACCGGCCTGGTGGCGAAGCTCGACGGCATCCCCCACTCCCGGCTCCGCTCGGGCGGGAGGACGCCCGCCGAGCGGTCCGCCGCCGAGGCGGTCGACTCGGTGGAGTCGGCCCGCGACTGACCCGTCGTCCACGCGTCGCCCGGATGGGCCGCCCGTGCCACTGTGAAGAGTGGCGCGTGCGGCCCATCCGCGTGAGAACGCCCGCGCCGGGGCATACGACCTACGCCCCCTCTCGATCATGTCGAGGACGACAAGCGTGGGAGGTACCCGTGACAAGCCCCCTCTTCCGGACGAAGAAGGTCGAGCAGTCGATCCGTGACACCGAGGAACCCGAGCACGCGCTCAAGAAGTCCCTCTCGGCCCTGGACCTGACCGTCTTCGGCGTCGGCGTCATCATCGGCACCGGCATCTTCGTCCTCACCGGTACGGTCGCCAAGAACAACGCCGGACCCGCCGTGGCCCTGGCCTTCGTGGTGGCCGGCGTCGTCTGCGCGCTCGCCGCGCTCTGCTACGCCGAGTTCGCCTCCACCGTGCCGGTGGCGGGCTCCGCGTACACGTTCTCGTACGCCTCCCTGGGGGAGCTGCCCGCCTGGATCATCGGCTGGGACCTCGTCCTGGAGTTCGCGCTCGGTACGGCGGTGGTGGCCGTCGGCTGGTCCGGCTACATCCACTCGCTGCTGAACAACGCGGGCTGGGAACTGCCCGTCGCGCTCGGCACCCGGGACGGCGCCGAGGGCTTCGGCTTCGACATCCTCGCCGCCGCGCTCGTCCTGGTCCTCACCGGCATCCTCGTCCTCGGCATGAAGCTCTCCGCGCGGGTCACCTCGGTCGTCGTCGCCATCAAGGTGACCGTCGTCCTCGTCGTGATCATCGCCGGCGCGTTCTTCATCAAGGGCTCCAACTACAAGCCGTTCGTGCCCGACGCGCAGCCGGTGGCGGCGGGCCAGAGCCTGGACTCCCCGCTGATCCAGCTGATCTTCGGCTGGGCCCCGGCCAACTTCGGCGTCATGGGCATCTTCACCGCCGCCTCGGTCGTCTTCTTCGCCTTCATCGGGTTCGACATCGTCGCCACGGCCGCGGAGGAGACCAGGAACCCGCAGCGCGACATGCCCCGCGGCATCCTCGGGTCGCTGTTCATCTGCACCGCCCTGTACGTCGCCGTGTCGATCGTCGTCACCGGCATGCAGCACTACAGCGAACTGAGCGTGGACGCGCCGCTCGCGGACGCGTTCAAGGCCACCGGGCATCCCTGGTTCGCCGGCTTCATCAGCTTCGGCGCCGCCGTCGGCCTCACCACGGTGTGCATGATCCTGCTGCTCGGCCAGACCCGCGTCTTCTTCGCCATGAGCCGCGACGGCCTGCTGCCCCGCTTCTTCTCCCGCGTCCACCCCCGCTTCCGCACCCCGCACCGGCCGACCGTGCTGCTCGGCGTGATCATCGCCGTCGTCGCCGGCTTCACCCCTCTGACGGAGCTGGCGGAACTGGTCAACATCGGCACGCTGTTCGCCTTCGTGGTCGTCGCGATCAGCGTGATCATCCTGCGCCGCTCCCGCCCCGACCTGCACCGGTCCTTCCGCACCCCCTGGGTGCCGTTCCTGCCGGTCCTGTCGGTCGCGGCCTCCCTGTGGCTGATGCTCAACCTGCCCGCCGAGACCTGGGTCCGCTTCGGCATCTGGATGGCGATCGGCATCGTCGTCTACTTCCTCTACAGCCGCACCCACAGCCGGCTGGCGCGAGGGGAGGACAAGACACCGGTCCCGCCCGCCCGGTGACACCGCCCCGGTCTCCCGGATCTCCCGGGCCGTCGGAACCGTCGGCGGGCCCGGGGCTCAGGGCCGTACCGTGCGCGGCCCCGCGACGTCCGCGCCCAGCGCGGTCACCCTGCGGCGCAGCTCGCGGTCGGCCGTGACGACCAGCACCGGACGGTCGCCGGCCTCGCCCACCAGCTCGACCATCCGGTCGTCGCCGCTCCCGGGCGCAGCCACCACCCGGACACCCGGCACCGACGCCACGCCGCGGGCCGCGCCCTCCACCACCATCACGATCTCCACCGGCCCGGACCGCTCGGGCAGTCCTTCCGTGGCCAGCCGGTCACGAAGCCGCTCCGCGGCGCCCCGCCGGTCACGCCACCACCCGTCGGGCACCGACCCGACGACATTCGCGGCGTCGACGATCACGAGCAGGACAGGGGTGTCGGTCATGGGGGCCAGGGTGCCATGCCGGGCGGCCGGCCCGGACGCACGCCGAGGCTTCGGTACCGCAGCGCCGTTCGCCGGTTCGGCAGGCGTGGTTCGCCGGTGTCAGGACCTGCCGCCGTTCGCCGGTGACTTCTTGGCCGACTCCGGGATGTCCGCGTCCTCGCGGATCGCCTTCCACAGGGCCGACGCCTGCGGCTCGGCGGCCACCACCCGGTTCGGGTCGGTCGCGTCGTACTGCACCGGAAGCATGATCGTCTCCATGCGGGCCGGGTCGACCCCGTTCATGCTGCGGCCGAACTCCGCCAGCGCGGTGAGGGAGGCGAGTTCGGAGTCGGTGGTGAGGGCCGAGGTGAGCTCGTCGGCGATCTTGTAGGTCTTGGCGGGGCTGCCCAGCAGGTCCTGCCGCTTGATCTCGCCGAGCAGGGCGGTCATGAACTCCTGCTGGAGACCGATGCGTCCGAGGTCGCTGCCGTCGCCGACGCCGTGCCGGGTGCGGACGAACTGGAGGGACTGGGTGCCGTCGAGACGGTGCGTGCCCGCCGTCAGGTCCAGGCCGCTGGACGTGTCGTGGATGTCCTGGTCGACGGTGACGGTGACCCCGCCGATCGCGTCCACGAGGTCCTTGAAACCGGCGAAGTCGATCTCCATGTAGTGGTCCATGCGCACCCCGGACATCTTCTCCACCGTTTTGACCACGCACGCCGGACCGGCCTGCGCGTAGATGGAGTTGAACATCACACGCTCGGCGGGAGCCACCTGGGAGCCGTCCGCCTTGGTGCACTCCGGCCGGCTCACCAGGGTGTCGCGCGGGATGCTCACGGCGACGGCCTCGGTGCGGCCCTCGGGTATGTGCATCACCAGTGCGGTGTCCGAGCGGGCACCGGCGACGTTGCCCGTCTTCAGTCCGGCGTTGGCGCCGGCGCGCGAGTCGGAGCCCAGGACCAGGATGTTCTGACCGGAGGTCGGCAGCTTCTCCGGACGGTCCTTGCCGATGGCGTCGTCGATGTCGACGCCCTTGATGTTGCCGTCGAGTTCGCTGTAGAGCCAGTAACCGGTACCGCCGGCCAGCAGGAGGAGGACGAGCAGCCCGAGTCCGATCCTGCGGCCCAGCCGACGGGGTCTGCGTGCCCGCCCGTTGCGTGCCCGCCCCCTGCGGTGGGACGGGGGAGCGGCGGTGTCAGTGCTCATCTCGCTCGATTCCTCTGAATCCTGGCGGCCGGGTGGGGCCGGGCGGTGGTCAACAGCGTGCCGGTGCTGCAAACGCGCGCCGCATGGGGGGAACCGACGCGGAATCATCGCGGGGGCGGTGGCCGGAAACCCGCAATGAATCGGACTGGTGCCCGAGCACTATAGACGGACGATCCGGGCCGCGGCACGCGAACCCGGGCACGGCGATGTGTGGAGATCGTGTCCCCGGGCTGTGAACGGCCGGATCCGACCGCAAGGGAGCGGTCGCACTGCGTGATCGAATGCGATCCGAATCCTTGTCAAAAACGGGCAAACAGACTGCAGTGCAGCATCTCGTCTGGACAAATACTTGAAAATGATGTGAATATCCGGAGCAGCAGTATCACGTGCAAGCTGTTGCGCCAGAAGTGCCTGGGGGGGCCGGTGGATTTCAGCAAGGACAGTGCTGTCGTGTACGACCCCGCTGCTCGAGTTGGAGGTCCGCCGACCGGAAGCGTTCCGGCTGGCTCAGAACTGTTGGAGTCGAGGCCCAGCCAGTGAAGCTTTCCGTCATCGTGCCGATGTACAACGTGCGCGACTACTGTGCCACCACGCTCAAGTCCCTGGCCTTCAACGCCCGCAGCGACTTCGAGTTCATCGTCATCGACGACTGCTCGACGGACGGCACGGCCGAAATCCTGCAACGGGAGATCCGCAAGGTCCCCGGCGCCGTGCTCTACCGCACCCCGCAGAACTCGGGCATCTCCGCCACCCGCAACGCGGGGCTGCGGCTCGCCACGGGCAAGTACATCGCGTTCCTCGACGGTGACGACTGGTTCGCGCCCGGCTACCTCGGCCGGCTCGTCGACGCCATCGAACAGCTCGGCTGCCACTTCGTGCGGACCGACCACATTCGGGTCGTCGGCAAGAAGCGCGAAGTCGTGCGCTCGCCCCAGGCCGTGCGGAACACCCCGCTCCGGCCGATCGAGTCGATCATGCCCGTCAACGCCTCGACCATGGTGGACTATCCGCTGGTCTGGGCCGGCATCTTCGACCGCGAGGTGCTCGCCGCCCGCGACCTGCTGTTCTTCGACGAGAAGCTGCGCACCGCCGAGGACCGGATGTGGACCTGGCGGCTGCATCTGCACACCGACTCCTACGCGGCCGTCGACCTGGCGGGCATCTTCTACCGCCGTGACGTCAGCACCTCCCTGACCCGCATCCCCGACGAGCGTCAGCTCGACTTCATCCCGTGCTTCGACCGGGTCGCCCAGGAGGTCGCCGCCCACCCCTGGGGCCGGCACATCATGCCCAAGGTCATCCGGACCTACTGCGCCATGATGGCCATCCACCTGGACCGCGCCGACACCTACGAGGAGGACGTGCGGGCCCTGCTCAAGAGCCGGATCGCGGGCGCCCTCGAACGACTGCCGCAGCAGCTGCTGGAGCGGACCCTGGACGAGATGGGCGCCAAGCGCGCCAAGCTCATCAACTCCGTGCGCGACCTGGCCGTCCCCGAGCCCCGCCCGAGTGACGCCGTCGACGTGCGCTACCTGCCCAACCAGGGCCGCCGCGCCACCTGGACGCCCCGGCCCGGCCGGGCCGACGGGCGGCAGAACCAGCAGGCCATCGGGGTCACCGCCTGATGTCGACCCAGATCTTCGTCGCCTCCACGCTCTACGGCGCCCTGACCCTGTCGGCGGCCGTCGACGCCGGGCAGTTCGGACCGGCCGGCAGCGCGCGCCGCATCCTGGTCGTGTGCACCAACACCGAGATCCCGGAGGTCACCACACCGCTCGACGCCATGGAGGGCTTCGAGTCGCTGCGGCCCCGCTTCGACGCCGTCATCTCGTGGAACGAGGTGATCTTCCCGTACCACCCGAGCCTGTGGGACCCCCGCACCCAGGACGTGCCCATGTGGCGGGAACTGCTCGGCATGCGCTGGAACATCCCGGACGGTCCGATGGAACTCGTCGTCGAGTCCATCCAGGTCAAGCCGGCACTGACGTTCTGCAAGATCTTCCGCAACGCCTCGATCACCGTGTACGCCGACGGCCTGATGACGTACGGCCCGACCCGCAACGAACTGGCCCGCGACGTCCACTCGCGCATCCGCCGCACCCTCTACCTGGAACTCGTCCCCGGTCTGCGGCCCCTGCTGCTCACCGAGTACGGCGTGCCGAGCGAGCCGGTCGAACCGACCGCGGTGCAACGCGTGTTCGCCGAGTTCGGCCAGGCGTGCGTCCCCGCGCTCCAGGAAGCCATCCCGCCCGGCTTCCCGTCCGGCCACCGCGGAGCGGCGATGCTGCTCGGGCAGTACCTCTCCAGCATCGGGCTGCTCACCGAGGAGGAAGAGGAACGGCTCCACCTGCGGATGTTCGAGGCGGCCGTCGGCCTCGGCTTCACCTCGGTCCTCTTCAAGCCCCACCCGAGCGCTCCCCAGAGCTTCAGCGAGTCCCTCGTGGTCCGCGCCCGGGAGCTGAACGTCCAGCTGCTGGTGCTGGAGACGCCGCTGCTCGCCGAGGCCGTCTTCGGATACCTCGGGCCGGTCGCCGTCATCGGCTGCTTCTCCACGGCCCTGTTCACCGCCCGCGCCGTCTACGGCATCCCCGCCGCCGCGGTGGGTGCCCGTGAGGTGCTGCGCAAGCTGCGGCCGTACCCGAACAGCAACCGCATCCCGGTGACCATCTGCGAGGTCGCCCTGCCGGACCTGGAGGCCGCGGGCTTCGCCGGACCCGACCTGCTGGCCAGCCCGGACTGGATCCACGGCGAACTCGCCGAGTACGTGGCCGCCGTCGGCTACTGCATGCAGCCCGAACGCAACCCGCACCTGCGGGAGCGGACCGTCGCCTACATCACCCGTGCCCTCCCGCAGATGGAGGCCCGGCCCGCACTGCGCATGCACTTCAAACCCGACCTGCTCTACAAGCTGTCCCTGCCCGGCGCGCCCTCCGAGGCCGAGATGCGCGCCCTGGAACAGGCCGAGAAGGAACGCAAGGGCAAGAAGGCCACCGGCGCCGGTCGGGACAAGGGCGGGCACGAGGAGATCTCCGTCGACTCCTTCAAGGAACACCTCGAGGCCGGCGACACGGACACCGCCCGGCGCATCGGCGACCAGATCCTCAAGGACCGCAAGCCCATGGACGTCCTCATCGGCATGGCGCGCATCCACATCGGCGACGACGACCCGGAGCAGGCGAAGCGGATGCTGTCGCTCGCCGCGATGTCCGGCGACGAGCGAGCGATGACCTGGATCAAGATCGCCGAGGTGGCCGCACTGATGGGACGCGAGGGCAAGGCCCTGCGGATCTTCGCGGCCCAGGAGGCGTTGCGCATCAACCCCGAGTCGACGGCGGCCGCCCGGCTGGTCAGGACCCGCGGCGCGCGCAAGGCGGCCAGGGCGATGTCCGTGGGCTGAACCGCGAGACCTCCCGAACAGCGAACAGCAGGCGAAGAAGGATCAGTACAGGCGATGCGTATTCACGTGCTCGCCGACTCCGACACCCGATGGAAGTGGGGTGGCGAGTTGGCGCAACGACTCCACCCCGCACCCCGGGTGCACGCACACATGCTCAACGGGCGCGCCACGCCCACCGCCCGGCAGATGGCCGAGGTGGGCATCCGGCCCGAGACGGTGACGCAGTCCTCGGTGGCCGAGTTCGTCACCAGCCCCGCACTCGGCCAGGCGGACGTGCTCGTCGTCGGCTCCGTCGGCGGCACCACCCAGGCGATCCTGCACGGCCTCGCCCGCGTCTTCGAGCACGCCCCGCGCCGTCCCGTCCTGGTCACCGGCTACGTCGGCGTCGTCTACGAGAACCTGACGGACGGCCTGCTGCTGCGCGCCGGCGCCGACGTGGTGCTCGCCAACAGCCCCTTCGACGCCCGCCGGTTCCGGGAGATCTACCACGGGCTCGGCATCGACGACGACTGCGTCGTGCAGACCGCGCTGCCGTTCCTCGCCGAGCAGCAGTACGACCCGCTGCGCACGGGCGCCACGCACCCCTTCACCGTGACGTTCGCCGTGCAGCCGTCGGTGCCCGAGGACCGCGACGGCCGGGTCTACATCCTGCGCCGGGCCATCCAGCACGCCCGGCTGCGCCCCGGCCGCGAGGTGCTCATCAAGCTGCGGTCCAAGCCCGGCGAGCAGACCACCCACATCGAGCCCTACCACTACGAGACCCTGGCCGAGCAGCTCGGCGAACCGCTGCCGCCGAACCTGCAGTTCGTCTACGGGAACATGGCCGAGGTCCTGGACCGCACCGACCTCCTCGTCACCGTCAGCTCCACCGCCGCCCTGGAGTCGATGCACCGCGGCATCCCCACGGTGATCCTCAGCGACCTCGGCGTCCGTGAACCGCACGGCAACCACTACTTCACCGGCTCCGGCTGCATCGCCTCCTGGAACGAGATCGACGAGGGGTGCCAGCCGTATGCGCACGAGGGCTGGCTGGAGGAGCAGGGCATCCTGGCGCAGGACCCGTATGCCCAGCTGCGCCGGCGGGTCACGTCCCTGAGCCGGGCGGCGCTGCCACCGATCCGGCCGTACTACACGATGCAGAACGCCGCGGGCTACCTGCCCCGGCTCCTGGCCAGGCGCGGCCTGGCCCCCGACGGAACCCCGCTGCCCCACGCGGCGAACTCCGCCGGCCAACGGCCCGGCCTGATGGCCCGGACCTCACGCAAGGCCCTGCGCCGCGCGTACCGGTTCGGGGTCCAGACGGTCGCGCCGAAGATCCAGCGCTGGGGCGGTCTCTGAGCCCCGGGCTCGGCACCGCTCCCTCACCTCCCCCCACCACTGCGCGCACGCAGCCCGTGCGCTCCCACTCCGCCAGCCGCAGCACCCGAGGTCTGATATGTCAACATTTTCCGCCCCAGTCGTGGTGGCCGTCATACCGGCCCGCGGTGGCTCCAAGGGCATCCCCGGCAAGAACGTGGCACCGGTCGCGGGTGTGTCGCTCGTCGGCCGGGCCGTGCGCGCCTGCCGGGGGTCGGACCGGGTGACCCGCGTCGTGGTGAGCACCGACGCCGACGACATCGCCGAGGAGGCCCGCCGGCACGGCGCCGAGACCGTCGTACGGCCCGCCGGCCTCGCCTCGGACACGGCGTCCAGCGAGTCCGCGCTGCTGCACGCCCTCGACGTCGTCGAGGAGCGGCACGGCCGGCGCACCGACGTGCTGCTCTTCGTCCAGGCCACCAGCCCCTTCCTGACCACCGAGGACGTCGACGGCGTGGTCGGAGCCGTGCTGGACGGCGGCGCCGACTCGGCGTTCACCGCCTCGCCGTTCCACGGATTCGTGTGGCGCGGTGTCCGCGAGGAGGGACAGCGGGCCGTCGTGGCCGCCGAGGGCGTCAACCACGACAGCGCCGAACGGCTGCGCCGGCAGGACCGGCCCGAGGAGTTCCTGGAGACCGGCGCCGCCTACGCGATGCGCGCCCAGGGCTTCCGCGACCACCAGCACCGCTTCTTCGGGAACGTGGCGGCCGTGCCCGTCGACCCGGCCCGCACCCTGGAGATCGACGACCCCGCCGACCTCGAACGGGCCCGGGCACTGGCTGGGCTCCTCGACGCGCCCCGGTTCCCGACCCGCGCCGACGTCGACGCGGTCGTCCTCGACTTCGACGGCACCCAGACCGACGACCGCGTGTGGATCGACGCCGACGGGCACGAGACCGTGGTCGTCCACCGGGGCGACGGCATGGGCATCGCCCGCCTGCGCACAGCGGGCGTCCCGGTCCTCGTCCTGTCCAGCGAGACCAACCCGGTCGTCTCCGCCAGGGCACGCAAGCTCGGTGTCCCCGTCATCCAGGGGACGCTGAGCAAGGACGTCGAACTGCGCAAGTGGTACGAGGCCGAGGGCATCGACCCCGGCCGGATCCTCTACGCCGGCAACGACGTCAACGACCTGCCCTGCTTCGAACTCGTCGGCTGGCCCGTGGCCGTGGCCGACGCCCACGACATCGTCCGTGAACGAGCGCGCGCCGTGACCACGTCACGCGGGGGCCACGGCGTTGTCCGCGAAATAGCAGCACACCTTCTCGGAAAGGCTCTCTGATCAACATGCAGCACCACCCTGTCCGCCGCATCGGCTCCCGCGTGGTCGGTCACGGCGCTCCCGCCTACGTCATCGGCGAGATCGGCATCAACCACAACGGCGACCTCGACAACGCCTTCAAGCTGATCGACGCCGCCGCCGAGGCCGGCTGCGACGCCGTCAAGTTCCAGAAGCGCACGCCGGAGATCTGCACCCCGCGCGACCAGTGGGACATCGAGCGCGACACGCCGTGGGGCCGGATGACGTACATCGACTACCGCCACCGCGTGGAGTTCGGCGAGGACGAGTACCGCCGGATCGACGAGTACTGCAAGTCGAAGAACATCGACTGGTTCGCCTCCCCGTGGGACACCGAGGCCGTCGCCTTCCTCGAGAAGTTCGACGTCCCCACCCACAAGGTCGCCTCCGCCTCCCTCACCGACGACGAACTGCTGCGCGCCCTGCGCGCCACCGGCAAGACGGTCATCCTGTCCACCGGCATGTCGACCCCGGCGCAGATCCGGCACGCGGTCGAGGTGCTCGGCAGCGAGAACATCGTCCTGCTGCACGCCACCTCGACGTACCCGGCGAAGGCGGAGGAGCTCAACCTCCGTGCCATCAACACCCTCCGGGCGGAGTTCCCGAACGTCCCGATCGGCTACTCCGGCCACGAGATCGGCCTGCAGACCACGGTGGCCGCGGTCGCCCTCGGCGCCTGCATGGTGGAGCGCCACATCACGCTCGACCGCGCCATGTGGGGCTCCGACCAGGCCGCGTCCGTGGAGCCGCAGGGCCTTCAGCGCCTGGTCCGCGACATCCGCACCATCGAGGCGTCCCTCGGCGACGGCGTGAAGAAGGTCTACGAGTCCGAGCTCGGCCCGATGAAGAAGCTGCGCCGCGTCACCGGCGTCGTCGCCGAATCGGCGGTCCCGGCCGCGTGATGACGACCCTCGCCCTGGTGGAGAGTCCCGCCCAACTGCTGAACGTGGCGGAATGGGCGCATGCCGGTCACCGGGGCGAGGGCCGTGTCGCACTCGAGGTGGCGGTCCTGCTGCCGATGGACGCGTGGTCGCGGGTGCAGCTCTCCCGGGTCGCGGAACTGGCCGCCGTGAGCGACCTGGACATCACCCGGTTCGAGGTGCGGTCCGGGACCGTCAGCCGGATGCGGCAGATCGCGGCCGTGCGCAAACGGGTGGCGGCGGCCGAACGGCTCGTCGTGGGTGACCTGTTCTCCGGCCTGGTGCAGATGCTGCTGCCCTCCGCCACCGCCCGGGAACTGGTCATCGTCGACGACGGCACGGCCACCACGGAATTCGTGCGGATCGTCACCGAAGGCCGTCGGCTGACCCGCTGGCACCAGCAGGCCGGCGGCGCCGGCCGGGGCGGCCGGGCCATGACCTGGCTCACCGAACCGGCGCTGGACCGCACGCTGTTCACCTGCATGGAAGTCGCTCCGCCGCCGGGCATCCGGATCGTCTCCAACGAGTACGGCTGGACGCGGAGCCGCTTCCCTCGGCCCACCGTGCGCGACGGCGCCGACCTGCTCGGCACCTCGCTGGTCGAGACCGGCATCGTCGGGGAGGAGCACTATCTGCGGGCGGTGGCCGCCATCGTCCGTACCCGCGGCGTGGACCGGTATCTCGCCCACCGCCGCGAGAGCAGGGACAAGCTCCGGCGGATCGCCGAGGCCACGGGCGTCCGCGTGCTCCGGCCGGACCTGCCGCTGGAACTGCTCGCCGCCCAGGGGCCGATCGGCCACACGGTCCTGACCTTCCCGTCCACCGTGGCCCACACCCTGCCCATCGTCCTGGGCGGCGGAGGTGTGCGGGTGGAGCTCTGCGAGGTGTCCGAGGCGTGGTTCACGCCGGACACCACGGCCCACGCGGTGGGCTTCCTGCACGGCATGGCGGAGTCGGCGAAGCGCCGGCACGGACTGTCGAGCATGAGCCCGGGCCTCGTGGGGCGCTGACCGCCCGCGCGGCCGGTCCGACCGCCCGCACATCCGGGCCGGCCGTCAGATGTCGCGCCACTGACCGAGCGAGAGCCCGGACTCCGACACCTGGCGGGTGATCCGCGGGACACCGTCCGTGCCCAGCATGGCCACCACGATCCGGCCGTGCGCGTCCAGCACCGTCGCGGGATCACCGAGGCAGGGGCGGCCGACCTCGGCCCACTCCACGCCCCACTCCTCGGCGTTGGTCACGAAGGCGCCGAACACCGGTGTCCCGCCGACCCCGCGGTGGACGAGGACCGTGCAGTCCTGCCCGTCGATGACCGTGCGCAGCGCGGACAGCGCACCGCCGCCCGGAGCGCCGCCGATCGGTACCACGGAGCCGTTGGGGCGGATCGCCAGCAGGTTCGGGGAGTAGGCGTCGGCGGCGTAGTAGGTGAGCTGGTCCTCGGCCGTCTCCAGGGCCACGCCGGTGCCCGGCACCACGGTGACGTGGAGGTCCTCCTGGCGTTCGAACGCGCCGCCCTGCACGGGCTGCTGCCAGTGGTGCAGCGGCTTCTCGGACGGGCCGAGCACGCCGATGCGGCCCTTGGAGGTGACGCCCACGGTCACGCCCTCGTGCAGCGCGCTGCCGCGCAGGTCCTGCCAGGGACGCCACTTGCCGTCCTTGTCCTCGTGCCGCACATGGAGGCCGCGGCCCGCGTTGCGGACGAAGACGTGCAGGATGCCGGCCCCGTCGACGGCGCCGGTGGGAAAGCCCAGGCGCGGGTTGCGCTCGTCGTCGGCCTTGTACGGGTTGCCGATGGCACGCCACTCGTTGAGCGGACGGCCCGACTGGTACTGCATGGAGTACATCAGGTCGGTGACGGTCCTGCCGCCGGCGGCCTGCCGGACGCGGTGGGCCAGGAAGTGCAGATAGCCGTTGGCGCCCTGGGCGATGGTGAGGTGGCTCAGGTGCGGCGGGACGGGAAGGTGCTCGGGCCCGTTCCAGTCGGGTCCGCCGGGGCGCGACTCGGTCCAGCGCAGCAGTTCCCCGGAGCCCAGGGCGAACAGGGTGAGCCGTCCGTCGGTGCCGCGCGTGAGCCACTTGCCGCCCACCGGGTTCTCGGCTCCGTGCGAGCCCGTGGCCGACTGGGAGCCGGCCGCCCTCTCGGGTGCGCGTCGCCCGTCCTTCGCTCTTCGCCGCATTCGGCCGTCCATCCTTCCGTCTCCCCGGAACGGCCTCCCCGTACGGCGACCAGGATTGACACATTATATGGCTAAACCTTTTTCACTCCTTCACCTCACCCACGCTTTGTGACCGGAGCGCCGAAGGCGCGCCCAGAACGGACGAAGGGCCCCCGCGGAGCGGGGGCCCTAGTCACGCGCTCGGAGGTTACGCCGGGACCGACGCCACCCCGGCCTCCAGGAACCGCTTCCCGTTCACCCGCTCGGAGACGCCCTCGCGGTCCAGGTACGGCGTGATGCCGCCCAGGTGGAACGGCCAGCCGGCGCCCGTGATCAGGCACAGGTCGATGTCCTGGGCCTCGGCGACGACGCCCTCGTCGAGCATCAGCCCGATCTCCTGCGCCACCGCGTCCAGCACCCGGGCCCGCACCTGCTCCTCGGTCAGGACGGTGTCGCCCTGCTTGAGCAGCGCGGCGACCTCCGGGTCCAGCTCCGGCTTGCCGGAGTCGTAGACGTAGAAGCCGCGCTTGCCGGCCTCGACGACCGCCTTGAGGTTCGGGGAGACGGTGAAGCGGTCCGGGAAGGCCCGGTTGAGGGTCTCCGAGACGTGCAGGCCGATCGCCGGGCCGACCAGCTCCAGCAGGACCAGCGGCGACATCGGCAGGCCGAGCGGCTCGACCGCCTTCTCGGCGACCTCGACCGGCGTGCCCTCGTCGATGACGTTCTGGATCTCGCCCATGAAGCGGGTCAGGATGCGGTTCACGACGAACGCCGGGGCGTCCTTGACCAGCACCGCGGTCTTCTTCAGCTTCTTGGCGACACCGAACGCCGTGGCCAGCGACGCGTCGTCCGTCTTCTCGCCGCGGACGATCTCCAGCAGCGGCAGGACCGCGACCGGGTTGAAGAAGTGGAAGCCGACGACCCGCTCGGGGTGCTTCAGCTTCGACGCCATCTCGGAGACGGAGAGCGAGGAGGTGTTGGTGGCGAGGATCGCGTGCGCCGGGGCGACCGCCTCGACCTCCGCGAACACCTGCTGCTTGACGCCCATCTCCTCGAAGACGGCCTCGATGACGAAGTCGGCGTCGGCGAAGCCCTCGGCCTTGTCCAGGACACCCGTCACCAGCGCCTTGAGGCGGTTGGCCTTGTCCTGGTTGATGCGGCCCTTGCCGAGCAGCTTGTCGATCTCGGCGTGGACGTAGCCCACACCCTTGTCGATGCGCTCCTGGTCGATGTCCGTGAGGACGACCGGGACCTCCAGGCGGCGCAGGAACAGCAGCGCCAGCTGCGAGGCCATCAGACCGGCGCCGACCACGCCGACCTTGGTGACCGGGCGGGCCAGGTTCTTGTCCGGGGCTCCGGCGGGACGCTTGCCGCGCTTCTGCACCAGGTTGAACGCGTAGATGCCGGAACGCAGTTCGCCACCCATGATCAGGTCGGCGAGCGCGGTGTCCTCGGCGTCGTAGCCCTGCTGGAGGTCGCCGTTCTTGGCGGCGGCGATGATGTCCAGGGCGCGGTAGGCGGCCGGGGCGGCGCTGTGCACCTTGGAGTCGGCGATGAAGCGGCCCTTGGCGACGGCCTGGTCCCAGGCCTCGCCGCGGTCGATCACCGGCCGCTCGACCACGATCTCGCCCTTGAGGACGGACGCCGTCCAGATCAGCGACTGCTCCAGGAAGTCCGCGCCCTCGAAGATCGCGTCGGCGATGCCGAGTTCGTGGACCTGCTTGCCCTTGAGCTGCTTGTTCTGGTTGAGGCTGTTCTCGATGATCACCGAGACGGCCTTGTCGGCGCCGATCAGGTTCGGCAGCAGCGTGCAGCCGCCCCAGCCGGGAACCAGACCGAGGAACACCTCGGGCAGGGAGAACGCGGGGATCGCCGCGGACACCGTGCGGTAGGTGCAGTGCAGACCGACCTCGACGCCACCGCCCATGGCGGCGCCGTTGTAGTACGCGAACGTCGGCACCGCGAGATGCGCGAGGCGCTTGAAGACGTCGTGGCCGCCCTTGCCGATGGCGAGCGCGTCCTCGTGGCGCTTGAGCAGCTCGACGCCCTTGAGGTCGGCGCCGACCGCGAAGATGAACGGCTTGCCGGTGACGCCGACGCCGACGATCTCGCCGTCCGCGGCCTCCTTCTCGACCTGGTCGACGGCGGCGTTCAGGTTCGCCAGCGACTGGGGGCCGAAGGTGGTCGGCTTGGTGTGGTCCAGGCCGTTGTCCAGGGTGATCAGGGCGAAGCGGCCCGCGCCCAGGGGGAGGTCGAAGTGGCGCACGTGCGCCTGCGTGACGACCTCGTCCGGGAACAGCTCGGCCGCACCCTTCAACAGTTCTGCGGTGGTGCTCACTTGCTGCCTCCGGCGTTCTCGAAGTGCGGGTTCTCCCAGATGACCGTCGCGCCCATGCCGAAGCCGACGCACATGGTGGTCAGGCCGTAGCGGACGTGCGGCTGCTCCTCGAACTGGCGGGCCAGCTGCGTCATCAGCCGGACGCCGGAGGAGGCCAGCGGGTGTCCGAAGGCGATGGCGCCGCCGTACTGGTTGACGCGGGCGTCGTCGTCGGCGATGCCGTAGTGCTCCAGGAAGGCGAGGACCTGGACGGCGAAGGCCTCGTTGATCTCGAACAGGCCGATGTCGGAAATGGACAGGCCCGCCTGGGCGAGCGCCTTCTCCGTGGCCGGGATCGGGCCGTAGCCCATCACCTCGGGCTCCACGCCCGCGAAGGCGTAGGAGACCAGGCGCATCTTGACCGGCAGCCCGTTCTCGCGGGCGAAGTCCTCGGAGGCGATGACCGAGGCGGTGGCGCCGTCGTTCAGACCGGCCGCGTTGCCCGCGGTGACCCGGCCGTGCACGCGGAACGGCGTCTTGAGGTTCGCCAGGTTCTCCAGCGTGGTGCCCGGGCGCATCGGCTCGTCGGCGGTGACCAGACCCCAGCCGGTCTCGCCGCCCTCGGGGTTGGTGCGGCGTACGGAGATCGGCACCAGGTCGGCCTGGATCTTGCCGTTGGCGTACGCCTTGGCGGCCTTCTCCTGGGAGCGCACCGCGTACTCGTCCGCGCGCAGCTTGGTGATGGTCGGGTAGCGGTCGTGCAGGTTCTCCGCGGTCATGCCCATGAACAGGGCGGACTCGTCGACCAGCTTCTCGGAGACGAACCGCGGGTTGGGGTCGACGCCCTCGCCCATGGGGTGGCGGCCCATGTGCTCGACGCCGCCCGCGATGGCGACGTCGTACGCGCCGAAGGCGACGGAGCCGGCCACCGTGGTGACGGCGGTCAGGGCGCCGGCGCACATGCGGTCGATGGAGTAGCCCGGGACCGAGGTGGGCAGGCCCGCGAGGATGCCGGCCGTGCGGCCGATGGTCAGACCCTGGTCACCGATCTGCGTGGTCGCGGCGACGGCGACCTCGTCGATCTTCTTCGGGTCGAGCCCGGGGTTGCGGCGCAGCAGCTCCCGGATGGCCTTCACGACGAGATCGTCGGCGCGGGTCTCGTGGTAGATGCCCTTCGGGCCCGCCTTGCCGAACGGGGTGCGGACGCCGTCGACGAAGACGACGTCCCTGACGGTACGAGGCACGATGGCTCTCCTCCAGGTGCGGGATGCTGAGCGCTTGCTTACGACCCATGCTACTTACGAGTAACGTGACTGCCCAGCCCCGTCGCCTGGAGCGGCGAACATCACACGTCCGGCCGCGCCGGCCCGGCCCGTCCGGCGTCCGGGAACACGGCCCGTCCGCGGCCGGCGCGCCCGGTCACGGTGGTGCCGTGGAGCCCCGCGGAGTCAGGACCGGCGTCGGCACGGGATGGGATCCCGGACCCTCTCCGGTGATCGTCCCGAACAACGTGCGCGCCACCTCCGCGCCGAACCCGTGCACGTCGTGGCTCATCGCGGAGAGCGTCGGATGCGTCAGCCGGCACAGCTGCGAGTCGTCCCACGCCAGCAGCGACACGTCGTCCGGGACCCGCAGGCCCATCTCGGCCGCCACCGACAGACCGGCCACCGCCATGATGTCGTTGTCGTACACGATCGCCGTGGGCCGCTCACCCGGCGCCGCCGCCAGCAGCGAACGCGTCGCCCGCGCGCCCGCGTCCCCGGAGAAGTCCGTCGCCACCTGCCACGCCCGGGCGGCCGGCTCCAGGGACCGCACCGCCTCGTCGAAGGCGGTCGTGCGGATCGACGTGTGGCCGAGCGCCGCCGCCCCGCCCACCCGGGCGATCCGCCGGTGACCGAGCGCCGCCAGATAGCGCACCGCCTCGGTCACCGCCGTGGCGTCGTCGGTCCACACCGAGGTCAGCCCGCCGGTCAGCGACGGATGCCCGACCGCCACCACCGGCAGCCCGAGCCGCCCGGCCACCGCCGGGCGGGGATCGTCGGCGCGGAAGTCCACCAGGATCGACCCGCCGATCTGCCGCCCGCGCCACCACGACTCCATCAGCCCGACCTCCTCCTCCGGGCTGCGCACCAGCCGCAGCAGCAGCGAGCAGGACCGCTCGACCAGGACGCTCTCCACCCCGGAGATGAACTCCATGTAGAAGGGCTCAAGACCGAGCAGCCGGGCGGGCCGGCACACGGCCAGCCCCACCACGTCCACCCGCGAACCGGCCAGGGTCCGCGCGGTCGAACTCGGCGCCCAGCCCAGCTCCCGCGCCGCCCGGAAGATCCGGTCCCGGGTGGCCTCCGACAGGCCGGGCTTGTGGTTGAAGGCGAGGGACACGGCCCCCTTGGACACGCCGGCGCGCGCGGCGACGTCCTTGATGGTGACGCGAGGGGGCGGCGTTGCCGTCATCGAGTGGGCTCCACGCAGTACAGGGCACGACGGGCGGTTTCCGGGTCCGGAGTCTTCCAGCCCCGCACCCCGATGGTCACCTCCTCGCCGGGAAGCAGCGTCACCAGCCCCCGGTCGGCGCGCGCGTCCGCATCCAGCCGGTCGGCCTGCAGCAGCAGGTCCCGTACGAGGGTGCGGGCCGTGACCGTGATGCCGTCCGGGACGAGCGCGACCTCGAACTCCGGGCGCGGGTAGGGGATGTCCCGGTCCGGCGCCGGGAAGTGCAGCGCCCGCAGCGCTCCTCCGGTCCCGGCCTCGTCCGGCCGGGAGGGCTCCCACGCGTCGGCGACCAGGAACTCCGCGGGGCCGACGGGTATCAGCTCCGGCGGTACCTTCACCTCGGCCACCGTCCGCGCCCCGGCGGCCAGTACGAGGGCCGCCTCTCCGATCACCGTGCCGTCGACGGACATCCGCCGCAGCCGCAGCGACCCGTGCCAGTCCTCGGCCGCCTGGTTGACCGCCGCCACCACCGGACCGTCACCGTCCGCGCGCACGGTCAGCAGCCGGTCCGCGTACAGCCGCCGCAGCTCGTGGTAGAGCGGCTTCTCCCGGCCGTCCCCGTCGATCGCGGCCCAGGAGGTCACCGGCCAGCAGTCGTTGAGCTGCCACACCACCGTGCCCGCGCACACCGGCCAGTGCGAACGCCAGTGCTCGATCCCGGCGGCCACGGCCCGCGCCTGGTTGACCTGCGTCAGATAGTGCCAGCGGTCGAAGTCCCCCTCCGGCAGGGCGAAGTGGCGGGCCAGCCCGCGCTCCAGCTTGCCGTTGCCGTCGTCGGCCTTCTGGTGGTGCAGCATGCCGGGCGAGTCGGGCGCGAGTTCCTCACCGGGCAGCGCGCGGCGCAGCGTGGCGTACGCGGGCGGCGCCTGCCAGCCGAACTCGGCCACGAAGCGGGGCACGGTCAGCCGGTAGTCGGCGTAGTCGGTGCGGTTCCACACCTCCCAGGAGTGGTGCGTGCCGTGCGCCGGGTCGTTCGGGTGGTGCCGCCAGGACCCGGACCAGGGGCTGCCCGCCGTGTACGGCCGTGTCGGGTCCGACTCGGCGACCACGCGCGGCAGCACGCCCAGGTAGTAGCCCTCGCCCCAGGAGTCCCCGGCCAGCCCCGGCTCCCAGTCCCAGTCCCGGAAGCCCCACAGGTTCTCGTTGTTGCCGTTCCACAGCACCAGCGAGGGGTGCGGCATCAGCCGTACGACGTTCTCCCGGGCCTCGGCCTCCACCTCCCCGCGCAGCGGCTGCTCCTCCGGGTAGGCCGCGCAGGCGAACGGGAAGTCCTGCCAGACCAGCAGGCCCAACTCGTCGCAGGCGTCGTAGAAGTCCTCGCTCTCGTAGATCCCGCCGCCCCACACGCGGACCAGGTCCACGCCCGCGCCGGCCGCCTGCTCCAGGCGTCGCCGGTAGCGTTCCCGGGTGATGCGGGACGGGAAGACGTCGTCCGGGATCCAGTTGACGCCCCGCGCGAACAGCCGCTCGCCGTTGACGACCAGGGTGAACCCGGTCCCGTGCGCGTCGGCCGAGGTGTCCAGCTCCAGCGTCCTGAAGCCGATCCGGCGGCGCCACACGTCCAGCGCCTCCTCGCCGTGCAGCAGCGTCAACTCCACGTCGTACAGCGGCTGTTCGCCGTACCCGCGGGGCCACCACAGCCGGGCGCCGGGCACCTCGACGCGTACGGTGCCGTGCGTGCCGTCGATCTCCGCGCGGGCGCGTACGCCGCCGACGGCCGCCTCCACGGTGAGCGGCGCCTCGACCCGGGTGCGCTCGACGTCGACGGCCAGTTCGACCCGGCCCGTGCCGCCGTCGACCGTGACCAGCGGCCGCACCCGGGCGATCCGGGCGGTGGACCAGCGCTCCAGCCGCACCGGCCGCCAGATCCCGGCCGTCACCAGCGTCGGCCCCCAGTCCCAGCCGAACGAGCAGGCCATCTTGCGCACGTACTGGTAGGGCTCGGCGTAGGCGCCGGGCCGTTCGCCCACCGTGCCGCGCACCGCCTCCGCCTCGGCGTAGGCGGAGGCGAACCGCACCGCGAGCCGTCCGCTCAGCCCCGTCACGTCGAAGCGGTACGAGCGGTGCATGTTGCGCACCCGGCCCAGCGACCGGCCGTCGAGCAGGATCTCCGCGACCGTGTCGAGCCCGTCGAAGACCAGGTCCGTCTGCTCGTGCGCGCCCGTCCCGGCCGGCAGGTCCGTCTCGTACGTCCAGTCCCGCCGGCCCACCCACGCCACCTCGGCCTCGTTGCGGCCGAGGAAGGGGTCGGGGATCAGACCGGCCGCCAGCAGATCGGTGTGCACGCACCCGGGCACCGAGGCCGGCAGCTCGGCGCCCGTGCCGTCCGGGTGTCGCAGGATCCATCCGTCGGTGAGCGGTGTGACCTGACGCATGCACACTCCCTAAACCGGTTCACCCATGTCTGGGCAACGTTTTGGCATCGTTGGCGCAATAGAGACTTTACCGGTTCAGTAAGGTGCTGCCAGAGTGCCGAACCAGCCAACCCACTCGTGCTCGTCCGCCCCGTGAACGGAGCTGGTGCACATGAACCGACGCAAGGCACTCGCCGGATCCCTCGCCGTCCTCGCCCTCCTGGCCTCCGCCTGCACCGGCACGGGGGGATCCGCCGAGGGCGCCGACGCCGAGGCGCCCGACGACCCGTCCGCGGTCAAGGGGTCCATCACCGTCCTCACCCACCGGACCGACCTTGTGCAGGACGGGACGATGAAGAAGTACGCCGCCGAGTTCAACAAGACCCATCCCGGGGTGAAGGTCGAGTTCGACGCCCTCACCGACTACGAGGGCGAGGTCAAGATCCGTATGAACACGGAGAACTACGGCGACGTCCTGATGATCCCCGCGGTCATCGAGAAGAAGGACTACCCGCGGTTCTTCGCCTCCCTCGGCAGCGAGGCCGAACGGAGCGCCACGTACCGGTTCACCGACTACGCCACCGTCGACGGCAAGGTCTACGGCCAGAGCCCGATCGGCGTCGTCCCCGGCTTCGTCTACAACAGGAAGACCTGGAGCGCGGCCGGCGTCACCGACTGGCCCACCACACCCGACGCGTTCCTCGACGCCCTGCGGGCCATCAGGTCGAAGACCGACGCGGTGCCGTACTACACCAACTTCAAGGACATGTGGCCGCTGACCCAGTGGACCAACGTCAACGGCTCCGTCGGCTGCGACCCGGACGCCACCACCCGGCTCGCCGAGGGCGACCCCTGGGCCGAGGGCGCCGACCTGCGCGTGGCCGACACCCTGCTGTACGACATCGTGCGCGGCGGCCTGGCGGAGAAGGACCCGACCACCACCAACTGGGAGGCGTCCAAGGCGAAGCTGGCCAAGGGCGAGATCGCCACCATGTGGCTGGGCTCCTGGGCCGTCGTGCAGCTGCGGGCCGCCGCCGAGCAGGCCGGCACCGACCCCGCCGACATCGGCTTCATGCCGTTCCCCGCGCAGCAGGACGGCGCCTTCTGCGCGGTGACCTCCCCGGACTACCAGCAGGCCGTCAACGTCCACTCCGACAACAAGGCCGCCGCGCGCGCCTGGATCGACTGGTTCACCGACACGTCCGGCTACGCGGCCGCCAACCTGGCCCTGTCCCCGCTGAAGGACGCCCCGCTGCCCGACGTGCTGAAGCCCTACGAGGAGCGGGGCGTCGAACTCATCGACCTCGACGACACCAAGGGCGGCGAGGTGAAGACCATCGACAACCGATCAGAGGTCGGCATCTACAAGCCCGACTACCGCCAGGAACTCGTCGACCTGGCCCGCGGCGCACGCGAGGGCAGCCTGGACGGCTTCTTCGACGACCTCGGCGAGCGGTGGGCCGAGGCACGCGACTCCCTGGGGTCCTGATGGCGGACACCACCCGCGAGGCGGCGCGGCCGGGCACACCGGCCGCGCCCGCCCGGCCCGGACGCACCGCCCGCGCGCCGCGCCGCGCCCCGCTGCCGCGCCGCCTGACCCCCTGGCTGTTCCTGCTGGCCCCGCTGGCCCTGCTGCTGACGTTCACCTACGCGCCGATCGCCAACATGATCGCGTACAGCTTCACCGACTGGGACGGCGTCAGCCCCGAACTGAACTACACCGGAACCGGGAACTACACCGAACTCCTCACCCGCTCCGAGCTGTTCGAGGTCTTCTTCGTCAGCGGCTACTACCTCGTCGCCTCCGTGGTGCAGATCGTCCTCGCCCTGTACTTCGCCACGGTCCTCAGCTTCGACGTGCGCTTCCGGAACTTCTTCAAGGGCGTGCTGTTCTTCCCGTACCTGATCAACGGGGTGGCGATCGGTTTCGTCTTCCTCTACTTCTTCCAGGACGGCGGCACACTCGACTCCGTGCTGCGCCTCCTCGGCGTCGAGACCGACCACGCCTGGCTGGGCACGCCGTCCTCCGCGAACACCTCGCTCGCCGGCGTCTCCGTCTGGCGCTACCTGGGCCTGAACTTCGTGCTGTTCCTCGGCGCCATCCAGTCCATCCCGGGCGAGCTGTACGAGGCGGCCGAGATCGACGGCGCGAGCCGCTGGCACCAGTTCCGGCACATCATCGCGCCCGGCATCAGGCCCGTACTGAGCCTGAGCGTCATCCTGTCCGTCTCCGGCTCGCTGTCGGTCTTCGAGATCCCGTACATCATGACCGGCGGCGCCACCGGCACCGAGACCTTTGTGATCCAGACGGTGAAGCTGGCCTTCCAGTTCAACAAGACCGGGCTCGCCTCGGCCGCCGCCGTCGTGCTGCTGCTGATCGTGCTGGCGGTCACCTGGGTGCAGCGGCGCATCGTCCCCGACGAGAAGGTGGACCTCGTATGACCCGCCGTACCGTGGCCCGGGCCCTGGTGTACCTGTCGCTGGTGCTGGCGACGCTGGTGGTGCTGCTGCCGCTCGCCGTGGTTCTGCTGACCTCGCTGAAGTCCTCGAAGGAGATGGCCAACGGCAGCGGCGCCCTCGCCCTGCCCGACGACCCGCTGAACCTCGACAACTACGTGACGGCGTTCCGCGACGGCCAGATGCTGTCCGCCTTCGGCAACACGGCGATCGTCCTCGTCGTCGCCGTCGGCGGCACGATCCTCATCGGCTCGATGACCGCGTACGCCGTCGACCGCTTCCACTTCCGGTTCCGGAAGCTGGTCGTGGCGCTGTTCCTGCTGGCCGCGCTGGTTCCCGGCGTGACCACGCAGGTGGCGACGTTCCAGATCGTCAACAGCTTCGGGATGTTCGACAGCCTGTGGGCGCCGATCGCGCTCTACATGGGCACCGACATCGTGTCGATCTACATCTTCCTGCAGTTCATCCGCTCCATCCCCGTCTCGCTGGACGAGGCGGCCCGCCTGGACGGAGCCAACGCCTTCACGGTCTACCGCAAGGTGATCTTCCCGCTGCTCAAGCCGGCGATCGCGACGGTGGTCATCGTGAAGGGGATCACCGTCTACAACGACTTCTACATCCCCTTCCTCTACATGCCCTCCGAAGATCTTGGCGTGATCTCGACGTCGCTGTTCCGCTTCAAGGGCCCGTTCGGAGCGCACTGGGAGACGATCTCGGCGGGCGCGATCCTGGTCATCCTGCCCACCCTGATCGTCTTCCTCTTCCTCCAGCGCTTCATCTACAACGGCTTCATGCGGGGCGCCACGAAGTAGGGCCGGCCGCGGCCCTACGCGGACGGCCGGGCGGTGAGCGCCTCCACCAGGACCGGCGTGACCTGCTCGATCTGCCAGGCCCTGGCCCCGAGGCCGGCCAGCGCCCGCGCGACGGACTCCGCGTCGACGGTCTGCGGCGGCTCCCAGCAGACCCGGCGCACCGTGTCCGGCGTGATCAGGTTCTCCTGCGGCATGTTCAGCCGTTCCGCCAGCGCGCTCACGCCCGCGCGGGCCGCGGACAGCCGGGCCGCGGCCTCCGGGTCCTTGTCGGCCCAGGCGCGCGGGGGCGGGGGACCGGTCACGGGCTGGCCGGGCTGCGGCAGCTGCGACTCGCTCAGCGCCCTGGCCCGGTCGACGGCCGCCTGCCACTGCTCCAGCTGGCGCCGGCCCACCCGCTGCCCGAAGCCGTTCAGCGCGGCCAGCGCGTGCACGTTGGCCGGCAGCGCGAGCGCGGCCTCGACGATCGCGGCGTCCGGGAGCACCTTGCCGGGGGAGACGTCCCGGCGCTGCGCGATCCTGTCGCGGGTCTGCCACAGCTCCCGTACGACCGCCATCTGCCGGCGCCGGCGCACCTTGTGCATGCCGGAGGTGCGCCGCCAGGGGTCCTTGCGGGGCTCCGGCGGCGGTGCCGAGGCGATCGCGTCGAACTCCTGCCGGGCCCACTCCAGCTTGCCCTGCCGGTCCAGCTCCTTCTCCAGCGCGTCCCGCAGGTCGACCAGCAGCTCGACGTCGAGGGCGGCGTAGCGCAGCCAGGGCTCGGGCAGCGGACGGGTGGACCAGTCCACGGCGGAGTGGCCCTTCTCCAGGACGAAGCCGAGCACGTTCTCGACCATCGCGCCGAGGCCGACGCGGGGGAACCCGGCCAGGCGTCCGGCGAGCTCGGTGTCGAACAGGCGGGTGGGCACCATGCCTATCTCGCGCAGGCACGGCAGGTCCTGGGTGGCGGCGTGCAGCACCCACTCGGTGCCGGACAGCGCCTCGCCCAGAGCGGACAGGTCCGGGCAGGCGACGGGGTCGATCAGCGCCGTGCCGGAGCCCTGGCGGCGCAGCTGGACGAGGTAGGCGCGCTGGCCGTAGCGGTAGCCGGAGGCACGCTCGGCGTCCACGGCGACGGGGCCGGTGCCGGCGGCGAAGGCGGCGACCGCCTCGGCGAGGCCGGCCTCGTCCGCGATCACCGGCGGAATGCCCTCGCGGGGCTCGAGCAAGGGGATCGGCGCCTCTGCAGCAGAAGATCCGTCGTCGTCCGGAGGGGCGCCTCCGGTGGTTCGCAGGGGACTGTCTGCTGCGGTGTCGTGGGCGTCGGTCACCTGTCAAGGGTATCCGTGCCGCGAAGGCGCCCGTCGACGGAACGTTCCGTTGACGGGCGCCTGAAGGTCGTATTCCGGTCAGGAGGGTGAAAGAAGCGGTTCGCGTGTCCGTGGCCGGGGCGGAACCGGAGGGGAGGGGGTGGGGGGATCGGTGTCGGGGGAGGTCAGTGGATGATGCCGGTGCGCAGGGCCACCGCCACCATGCCGGCGCGGTCGCCCGTGCCGAGCTTGCGGGCGATGCGGGCGAGGTGGCTCTTGACGGTCAGCGCGGACAGGCCCATGGAGACGCCGATCGCCTTGTTCGACTGGCCCTCCGCCACCAGCCGCAGCACCTCGACCTCACGGCCGGACAGTTCGCGGTAGCCGCCCGGGTGGCTCGGGGCGCCCGGGGGGCGGCGGTGCAGGCGCGCGGCGGCGGCGCCGATGGGAGCCGCACCGGGCCGGGTGGGGAGCCCGAGGTTGGTGCGGGTGCCGGTGACGACGTAGCCCTTCACTCCGCCGGCCAGCGCGTTGCGCACGGCGCCGATGTCGTCGGCGGCGGACAGGGCGAGGCCGTTGGGCCAGCCCGCGGCGCGGGTCTCCGACAGGAGGGTGAGGCCGGAACCGTCCGGCAGGTGGACTTCGGCGACGCAGATGTCGCGGGGGTTGCCGATGCGGGGACGAGCCTCCGCGACGGACGAGGCCTCGATCACGTCACGGACACCGAGCGCCCACAGGTGGCGGGTGACGGTGGAACGGACGCGGGGGTCGGCCACGACCACCATGGCGGTCGGCTTGTTCGGGCGGTAGGCGACCAGGCTTGCGGGCTGCTCGAGGAGAACGGACACCAGGCCTCCTGGGGTGCGGGACGGGGCCGGCTCGTGGGGGGTGAAGCCGGGACGAACCGTGCTTTCAAGGTCACAGTCGTCTTCGGCATCAAACCTGGCGTCCTTTAGGAAGTGATCACGATCTGGTGAGTAACAATCCGTGCAATTCGGACGCGCGATCGATCATTCGAAGATCGAACGGTTTCGCTCTGCGTCATAACGCTTCCGAAAGTGGCCGTATCGACAAAGAGATCGGCGTCGGTGATTACCGGCGCCGAGAAGCGGGAAACCCGCGGCCGACGCGGGCCGGGACCTCAGCGCGACTGCGGTCCCCTGCGCTGCGGCAGCGTCACCACCGACGCGTCCCCGGGAGCGGCCGGCGGCAGCCCGGCGACCTGCGCCAGCAGGTCGCACCACGCGGCCAGGTGCGCGGCCGTGTCCGGCACCCCGCCCAGCCCTTCACGCGGCGTCCACGAGGCCCGGATCTCGATCTGCGAGGCGGCCGGCCGCTCGGCCAGCCCGCCGAAGTAGTGCGAACTCGCCCGCGTCACCGTGCCGCTCGGCTCGCCGCACGCCAGCCCGCGCGCCGCGAGCGCACCGGTCAGCCACGACCAGCACACCTCGGGCAGCAGCGGATCCGCCGCCATCTCCGGCTCCAGCTCCGCGCGCACCAGCGTCACCAGCCGGAAGGCACCCCGCCAGGCCTCGTGCCCGGCCGGGTCGTACAGCAGCACCAGCCGGCCGTCGGCCAGGTCCTGCTCGCCGTCGACGACCGCCGCCTCCAACGCGTACGCGTGCGGAGCGAGCCGCTTCGGCGCGGGCGCCGGATCCACCTCGATCTGCGGCCGCAGCCGCGCGCCGCGCAGCGCGTCGACAGCGGCCTGGAAGGGCAGCGGAGGCGCGCCCCCGTGCCCGAGCCCACCCTCGGTCCCCTTCGGTTCGTCCATATCGCCAGCGCCGTCCGACAGTCGTCCCTGAGCCGCAGCCATGCGGGGAAGATTAAGCGGAACGCGCTCCCGGCGCAGGGAGGGACACCCGCGCCGCCCCGCGCTGGCCGGATCCTGCACCAGGGGTGGCCTGCACCCGGTGCCCTGCGGTCCGGGCCCGTCCGCCGGTCGTGCGAGACTTGCCGACGTGAGTGCCAACGCAACCCCGACGGGCCAGACCCCGACAGCGACCTCCGACGCCGTCAAGGACGACGCGGTCCAGGAATCAGCCTTCCTCAAGGCCTGCCGGCGCGAACCCGTGCCGCACACCCCGGTGTGGTTCATGCGGCAGGCCGGGCGCTCACTGCCGGAGTACCGCAAGGTGCGCGAGGGCATCGGCATGCTCGACTCCTGCATGCGTCCCGACCTCGTCACCGAGATCACGCTCCAGCCGGTGCGCCGCCACCACGTCGACGCGGCGATCTTCTTCAGCGACATCGTCGTCCCGCTCAAGGCCATCGGCATCGACCTCGACATCAAGCCCGGCGTCGGCCCGGTCGTCGAGCAGCCGGTCCGCACCCGCGCCGACCTCGACCGGCTGCGCGACCTCACCCGCGAGGACGTCACCTACGTCACCGAGGCGATCGGGATGCTCACCCGGGAACTCGGCCCCACCCCGCTGATCGGCTTCGCGGGCGCCCCGTTCACCCTGGCGAGCTACCTCGTCGAGGGCGGCCCGTCCCGTACGTACGAGAACGCCAAGGCCATGATGTACGGCGACCCCGAGCTGTGGGCCGACCTGCTCGACCGCCTCGCCGACATCACGGCCGCGTTCCTGAAGGTGCAGATCGAGGCCGGCGCCTCGGCGGTCCAGCTGTTCGACTCCTGGGCCGGCGCGCTCGCCCCGGCCGACTACCGGCGCTCGGTGATGCCGGCCTCGGCGAAGGTGTTCCGCGCGGTGGCCGGCCACGGCGTCCCGCGCATCCACTTCGGTGTCGGCACCGGTGAGCTGCTCGGCCTGCTGGGCGAGGCCGGCGCGGACGTCGTGGGCGTCGACTGGCGTGTCCCGCTGGACGAGGCCGCCCGCCGCGTCGGCCCCGGCAAGGCGCTCCAGGGCAACCTCGACCCGACCGTGCTGTTCGCCGGCCGTGAGGCCGTCGAGACGAAGGCCCAGGAGGTCCTGGACGCGGCGGCCGGCCTGGAGGGCCACGTCTTCAACCTCGGCCACGGCGTCATGCCGTCCACCGACCCGGACGCCCTGACCCGGCTGGTGGAGTACGTGCACACCCGCACCGCGCGCTGACCGCCGCCCGGCCGGCCGGGGACGGGTCGGAACGCGGAGCAGGGGTACTGGGCATACGCTGACCATGAGGTTCACCTTCCGGAACGGGCAGGTGGAGGCCGCATGAGGCTGGAGATGTTCGACCCTGCTCCGATCGGTGTGGTGTTCACCGAAGGACCGGAGCACCGGCTGGCGTACACCAACGAGGTCCACCGCAAGACGTTCGGCGACCGGCCGCTCGGCCGGACCGTGCGCGAGGCCTTCCCGGACCTCGCGCAGTCCGGCTACCTCGACATCCTGGACCGGGTCTTCGCCACGGGCACGGCCGAGGTGCTCATCGACGCGCCCATCGACCTGGACTTCGCCGACGGCCCCGGCGGCGGGACGCGCTACTTCTCGTTCAGCTTCTCGCACGCCACGACGAGCGACGGCCGGCCCGGCGTGCTCGGCGTGCTCGTGGAGACCACCGAGCGGGTGACCAGCGCCGAACGCATCCGCGTGCTGTCCGAGGAACGCCGCCGCGCCCTGCTGCGCTACCGCAGCCTGGTCAGCGCCGGATCGCAGATGGTGTGGGTGACCGGCCCCAAGGGCGGCGTCACCGAGCCGAGCCCCGGCTGGCAGCGCGTGACCGGGCAGAGCTGGGAGGAGTTCCGCGGCGAGGGATACATCGACGCCATCCACCCGGACGACCGCGCCACCGCCGCCGAGGTGTGGCAGCGCGCCCTGGCCGAGCAGGCATCGCACGTGACCTACACGTACCGGCTGCGCACGGCCGCGGGCGACTACCGGCACTTCGCCGTCGAGGCCGCACCCGTCCGCGACGGCGACACGGTCGTGGAATGGGTGGGCACCTGCACGGACATCGAGCAGGAGTGGCAGGAGGCCCGCCGTGCGGAACTCCTGGCCCGCGCGAGCGCCGCGACGGCCGGCATCGTCCGCCTGGACGAGATGCTGGCCGCCCTGGCCGGGGTGATCGTGCCGGAGATCGCCGACAACTGCACGATCTACGTCCTGCCGCAGGCCCTGCACCGCCTGCCGGGCACCGCGCTCACCGCCGACCGCGTCGCCGCCGTCCACCGCGACGGGCTGCCCGACCTGCCCCCGCACCACGAGATGCACCTGGAGTCCGGCAGCCCGCTCGCCCGCGCCGCCGACGGGCGACGCCCGGTCCACGCCGTCTTCCCGCCCGGCTCACCGCCGCCCGACCTCGTCCCGCCCGACAGCGAACCCTGGCTCGCCGACGGCGCCAACAGCGTCGTCCTGTTCCCCGTCGTCGTGGACGGCACCACCGCCGCCCTCGTCACCGCCTCCGTCTGCGGCGACCGCACCCCCCTGGGCCCCACCGACATCAGCCTGCTGCGGATGGTGCTGAAACGCTCCCACACCCCGCTGCGCAACGCCCTGGAGTACCAGCGCACCCGGCAGGTGGCGCTGGCCCTCCAGCGCAGCCTGCTCACCGAACCGCCGCGCGTACCCGACCTCGGCATCGCCGTGCGCTACCGCCCCAGCACCGCCGCCGCCGAGGTGGGCGGCGACTGGTACGACTCCTTCGAGCTGCGCGACGACGCCGTCGCCCTCACCATCGGCGACGTCTCCGGCCACGACCTGCCCGCCGCCGTCACCATGAGCCAGCTGCGCAACATGCTCCGCGGGCTCACCCTGGACCGCCAGGAACCCACCGGCACGATCCTGCGCCGCCTCGACGTCGCCGTGCAGACCCTCTACCTGGAATGCACCGCCACCTGCATCCTGGGCCGGGTCGAACGCCCCGACCCCGGCCACTTCCAGCTCAACTACTCGGTCGCCGGCCACCCTCCGCCCCTGCTGGTCGCGGCGGACGGCGACGCCCGCTTCCTGACCGAGGCCCGCTCCCCGCTGCTCGGACTCGTTCCCGAGCCCGACCACACCAGCGCCACCGAACCGCTGCCGCCCGGCTCGACCCTGCTGCTCTACACGGACGGTCTGGTGGAGCGCCGCGGCGAGGACCTGGCCGTCGGCCTGGAGCGGCTGCGCCGCCACGCGGCGACCGCCGTCCGGCTGCCGCTGGAGGCCTTCTGCGACCGGCTCCTGGACGACCTGCTGACCACCGACGGCGACGACGACGTGGCCATGGTGGCGGTGCGCGTGCCCGTGGCCCCGGCCGACGGCCCGGTCGACCGCGGCGGGAACGGCTGACCGCGGCCGCCCCGGACCGGCCGGCGGACACTCTTCCCGTTCCGTCCGTCCGTGCGCGGGGCCGGCCCCTACCAGGTCCGGCGGGCGCGGCGGCCGAAGAGGACGCCGCGGGGCTCCGGTGGCGGAGGAGTGCCGGGTTTGAGGGGCCAGGCGAGCAGCGCCCCGACGGCGAACCCGACGACGTGCGCCACATAGGCGACCGTGCCGGCGGCGGAGACGCCCTGCCCGGTGGAGTAGACGGCCTGGAGGACGAACCACAGGCCCAGCACGATCCAGGCGGGCAGCCGCAGGGGCAGGAAGACCAGGAAGGGGACGAGGACCCAGACGCGGGCTTTCGGATAGAGCACCAGATAGGCGCCGAGCACTCCGGCGATCGCCCCGGAGGCGCCGATCAGGGGTTCGTGCGAACCGGCGTCGAGGAGGGAGAAGCCGTAGCAGGCCGCGTAGCCGCAGACGAGGTAGAAGAGCAGGTAGCGGACGTGACCCAGGCGGTCCTCGATGTTGTTGCCGAAGATCCACAGGAAGAGCATGTTGCCCAGCAGGTGCAGCCAGCCGCCGTGCAGGAACATCGCCGTGAGGACGCTCAGTTCGGGGGACTTGTCGTAGCCGGGCGGTCCCACCACGCACCCTGGCCCCTGCGGTCCGACGCCGGTCTGGCCGGTCGGGACCAGCCGGGGCATGCGGTGGTGGATCAGCTCCTGCGGCACCACCGCGTACCGCTCCAGGAACGCCTGGAGGTCGCACAGCCGCGCGAGAGAGCTCTCGCCGGTCACCGAACCGACGACGCCGGGCGTGAGGAAGACGAAGACGACGACATTGGCGACGAGCAGGGCGTACGTCACCCAGGGGGTGCGCCGCGCGGGGTTCACGTCATGGACGGGGATGACCACATCCCACAGGTGCCCGGGCGGCGGTCGGTGAATCCGGGACGGCCGCTGAACACATCCGTCCGGCCGTGCGTACCACTGCGCGACCGCCCGCGGCGCGGGGAAGGGGCTGCGGGCCGACGTGAGGGACAGGCGATGGACGACCGAGTGACCTCCGCGCTGCACGCGCTGCCCGACGGAGAGGCCGAGCTGACCCTGGTGGTGCGGCTGCCCTGGGAGGACGTCGCCCGGCTCGGGCAGGAGGCCGGGCGGCTCGCCTCACGGACGGGGCGGCCGGTGACGCTGGACGAGGCGGTCGGCCACCGGCTGCGGTCCGCGCGGCCGACGGCCGCGCACGCCAGGCCGGCGGGGGAGCAGCCGCCGGCGGTGACGTCCGCGGCACCGGTCCCGCCGACGCCGTCCGCGCCGTCCGCACCGCCGCCCGTGTCCTCCGCCGGGTCCGTGCCGTCCACGGCGTCGGTGTCGGCGCTGCCCGCCCGGCCCCCGGCCGAGCAGGCCCGGCAGGTGATCGACCGGATCAACGGGACGGCGTGACCGGGCCGCCCCGTCCGTGTCTCACCCGGCGCCGCGGATCTTCGCCGTCGCCTTGCGGGCCGCCACCAGCACCGGGTCCCACACCGGGGAGAACGGCGGGGCGTAACCGAGGTCCAGCGCCGTCATCTGCTCCACCGTCATCCCGGCGGTGAGGGCGACCGCCGCGATGTCGACGCGCTTGCCCGCGCCCTCCCGACCCACGATCTGCACGCCGAGCAGCCGGCCCGTGCGCAGCTCGGCCAGCATCTTGACGGTCATGGGGGAGGCGTTCGGGTAGTAGCCGGCGCGGCTGGTCGACTCGATGACCACCGACTCGAACCGCAGGCCCACGCGGTGCGCGTCCTTCTCCCGCAGCCCGGTGCGCGCGATCTCCAGGTCGCACACCTTGCTGACCGCCGTGCCCACCACGCCCGGGAAGGTGGCGTAGCCGCCGCCGACGTTGGCGCCGATGACCTGGCCGTGCTTGTTGGCGTGGGTGCCGAGCGGGATGTGCCGCTCCTGCCCGGAGACCAGGTCGAGCACCTCCACGCAGTCGCCGCCCGCCCATACGTTTTCGTGCCCGCGCACCCGCATCGAGCGGTCGGTGAGCAGCCCGCCGTGCTCCCCCACGGGCAGCCCCGCGGCCCGCGCGAGGCCCGTCTCGGGCCGCACCCCGATGCCGAGCACGACGACGTCCGCCGGGAACTCCGCGTCCTCGGTGGCCACCGCCCGCACCCTGCCGTCGGTGCCCGTGGGCAGAGCGGTGACCTCCGCGTCGTTGACCATGGTGATGCCCATGCCCGTCATCGCCTCGTGCACCAGGCGCCCCATGTCGGGGTCGAGGGTGGCCATCGGCTCCCGGCCGCGGTTGACGACCGTCACCTCGTAGCCGCGGCGGATCATCGCCTCGGCCATCTCCACGCCGATGTACCCGGCACCGACCACGACCGCGCGGCGGCCGCGGGTGTGCGCCAGCGTGTCCAGCAGGGCCTGCCCGTCCTCCAGGTTCTGCACGCCGTGCACGCCGGGGGCGTCCATGCCGGGCAGCTCCGGGCGGATCGGCCGCGCCCCGGTCGCGATCACCAGCTTGTCGTACGACGTCCAGGACTCGGTGCCGGAGTCGAGGTCCCGCGCACGGACCCGGCCCCGGGCGGGGTCGATCTCCGTGACCTCGGTGCGCAGCCGCAGGTCGATGTCCCGCGCGCGGTGCTCCTCGGCGGTGCGCGCGATCAACCGGTCCCGGTCGGGGACGTCACCGCCCACCCAGTAGGGGATGCCGCACGCCGAGAACGAGGTGAAGCGGCCCCGTTCGAACGCCACGATCTCCAGCTCGTCCGGCCCCCTCAGCCGGCGGGCCTGCGACGCCGCGGACATCCCCGCGGCGTCGCCGCCGATCACCACCAGGCGTTCCCTCGCGCCGCGCCCACCGCTCGTGCCACCCATGCTCATGCTCATGCGAACACGCTACGTGGGCAGGGCATTTCGGCAGCGGTCAGCTCTCCTCGCGCTCCGGCGCGCCGTCCGCCTCCGGCCGCGGCGCCGGACGGGCCGCCGGCACGGGCGCGGCGACGGGCATCGGGGGCATCGGGGGCACGGTGCGGCGGCGCCGCGGCAGCCGGGGCCGTACGGCCTTCGACCACAGCAGGACCAGCAGCACCGCCGCCGCGGCGAACGGCAGCACCGCGCCGACCGCGACCGCCACCCAGCGCAGCATCGTGACGAACGCCTCCCAGCCCGCCTGCAGCGCGTCCACGAAGCCGGGGTCGTCGTCTTCCCGCACCGGCTTCTCGGGCGTCGTCTCGGACAGCGACAGGGTGACGGTGGCCAGGCTCGTCCGGTTCTTCAGCGACGCCTGCTGGGCGAGCAGCGCCTCCAGGTCGGCCTGACGGGTGCTCAGTTCGCCTTCCAGGGTGACCACGTCGCTGAGCCTGGTGGCCCGGTCCATCAGTTCGCGGATCCGCGCCACGCTGGCGCGCTGCGAGGTGATCCGGCTCTCCACGTCGACCACCTGGTCGGTGACGTCCTCCGCCTCGGCGTTGCGCTCCAGGAGCTTGCCGGTGCCCTCCAGACCGGCGAGGACCTCCTCGTACTCGGCGACCGGCACGCGCAGCACCACCCGCGTCCGCTCGTGGCCCTCCGCGTCCCGGGTGGTGGTCTCGTCGCCGATGTAGCCGCCCGCGTTCTCGGTCACCGTGCGGGCCTGGTCCAGCGCCTTCGGGACGTCCTTGACCCGCACGGTGAGCGAGGCGGTGCGGATGACGTGGGTCGCCGCGGCCTTGGGCGGCGCGCTCGCCCGGGCGCCGTCCGCCGGGCCGCCGGGCGCGCCCTGCTTCGCCCCGTCCGGGGCCGCCTCCTGCCTGTCCGCGGGTGCGGCGGCGGCCTTGTCGTCGGCGGCCGTGGAGCCGGCCGAGCCGCTCCCGCCGCTGCAGCCGGCGACGGCGAGGGCCGCCGCCAGCAGCACCCCCGACAGGGCGTGGACGGACCGTACGGATCGTGGTGCGCGCATATGGGATTCCCCCGGGTTTCTTCGACAACGGACCGACCGGCGACGGACTTTCCGGCGACGGACGGCCCGCCGGCGGGTGCTCCCGCGACGGACCGTCCGACGACGGGCGTTCCGCCGACGGACCGTGCACGACAGGCAGGTCGGTGCGACCGGCACTGCGTCTGACATTCCTTCGACGCCGCAGGGCCCCGGGACGTTGGGACGGAACGGTCCCGATGCGGTCACGGAACGGACTCGGCGGAGCCACACGGCCCTGTCGGGAGGGCCGCCGACGTCTGAGAAGGTGGAGGCATGAGCGGATCACATGCGGGCGACGGCCGTCGGGCCGTCGTCGTCGGAGCCGGAATCGCCGGGCTGGCCGCCGCGCACCGGCTGCTGCGGCACGGGGCACGGGTGACCGTGCTGGAGGCGTCGGACCGGGTCGGCGGCAAGCTGCTGCCCGGCGAGATCGCGGGCGCGCGCGTGGACCTCGGCGCCGAGTCGCTGCTGGCCCGCCGCCCGGAGGCGGTCGGTCTCGCCCGCGAGGTGGGCCTCGCCGACCGTCTTGGGCCGCCGGCCACCGCCACCGCCTCGCTGTGGACCCGCGGCGCCCTGCGCCCCATGCCCAAGGGCCACGTCATGGGCGTGCCGGGCACGGCCGCCGCGCTCGCCGGGGTGCTGTCCGAGGAGGGGCTCGCCCGCATCGAGCGGGACGCCGACCTGCCGCGCACCGAGGTCGGCGACGACATCGCGGTCGGCGAGTTCGTGGCGGCGCGCCTCGGCCGGGAGGTCGTCGACCGGCTGGTGGAGCCCCTGCTGGGCGGGGTGTACGCGGGGGACGCGTACCGCATCTCGATGCGCTCGGCGGTCCCGCAGCTGTTCGAGGCCGCCCGCACCCACACCTCCCTGACCGAGGGCGTCCGCGAGATCCAGGCCAGGGCCGCCGCCGCACCGCAGTCCGGCCCGGTGTTCACGGGCATCGCCGGCGGAGTGGGCACCCTCCCGCTCGCGGTCGCCGACTCGCTGCGGGCGCGCGGCGCGGAGATCCTCACCGGCACGCCCGTCACCGAACTGCGCCGCGCCCCGGAGGACGGCTGGCGGATCACCGCCGGGGACCGGGTGCTCCACGCCGACGTGGTCGTCCTCGCCGTGCCCGCCCCGGCCGCCGCCCGGCTGCTGCGCGCCGAGGCACCCGGCGCCGCCGCCGAGCTCGCCACCGTCGAGTACGCCTCCATGGCGCTGATCACGCTCGCCTACCGCCGTGCGGAGACCGATCTGCCCGACGGCAGCGGCTTCCTGGTGCCGCCCGTCGACGGCCGCACCATCAAGGCGGCCACGTTCGCCTCGCAGAAGTGGGGCTGGATCGCCGAGGAGAACCCGGACCTGCTGGTGCTGCGCACCTCCGTGGGCCGCCACGGCGAGACGGAGATCCTCTGCCACGACGACGCCGACCTGGTGGAGGTCTCCCGGCAGGACCTGAAGGCGGCCACCGGCCTGACCGCCGCCCCGGTCGAGACCCGCGTCACCCGCTGGCAGGACGGCCTGCCCCAGTACCCCGTCGGCCACCACGCGCGCGTGGCCCGCGTCCGCGAGCACCTCGCGGGCCTCGCCGGGCTGGCCGTGTGCGGCGCGGCCTACGACGGTGTCGGCGTTCCCGCCTGCATCGCGAGCGCCTATGCCGCCGTCGACGGGATCCACGGTGACCTGCGCGCCGCCCGGGACCTCACGGCCGACCCGGTGCAGAGCCTGCACGGAGGAGCGGGAGAATAAGGGACATGAGTGACGACGCCACCACCCCCGCACCCGACCGGATCCCGAACAAGGGCAAGCTGGCCAAGGACCTCAACGAGGTCATCCGCTACACCCTCTGGTCCGTCTTCAAGCTGAAGGACGTGCTCCCCGAGGACCGTGCCGGATACGCCGACGAGGTCCAGGAGCTGTTCGACCGGCTCGCCGCCAAGGACGTCACCGTCCGCGGCACCTACGACCTGTCGGGGCTGCGCGCGGACGCCGACCTCATGATCTGGTGGCACGCCGAAACCGCCGACCGGCTGCAGGAGGCGTACAACCTCTTCCGCCGCACCAAGCTGGGCCGCGCGCTGGAGCCGGTGTGGTCGAACATGGCGCTGCACCGCCCCGCCGAGTTCAACCGCTCGCACATCCCCGCGTTCCTCGCCGACGAGACGCCCCGCGCCTACGTGAGCGTCTACCCGTTCGTGCGCTCCTACGACTGGTACCTGCTGCCCGACGAGGACCGCCGCCGGATGCTCGCCGACCACGGCAAGATGGCCCGCGGCTACCCGGACGTGCGCGCCAACACGGTCGCCTCGTTCTCGCTCGGCGACTACGAGTGGATCCTCGCCTTCGAGGCCGACGAGCTGCACCGCATCGTCGACCTCATGCGCCACCTGCGCGGCTCGGAGGCCCGGATGCACGTCCGCGAGGAGGTCCCGTTCTTCACCGGCCGCCGCAAGGACGTCGCGGAACTCGTCGCCGACCTGGCCTGATCAGACGGCCGGCCGGGCCCGCTCGGCCGGCCGGGCCGTCGCCCTCGGCCGCGGTTCCGGGTGCGGTGCGCAGGAGGCGCGCCGCCCCGGGACGCGGCCGGTGAGCAGATACGCCTCCAGGTGCCCGTTCACGCAGGCGTTCGGGCCGCCGGCGATGCCGTGGCTGCCGGCGTCCCGCTCCGTCACCAGCGCCGACCCCGCGAGCCGCCGGTGCAGCTCCAGGGCACCGTCGTAGGGAGTGACCGCGTCCCGCTCCGCCGCCAGGATCAGCGTCGGCGGCAGCTCGCCCTGCCCGGCGCGCACGTCCAGCGGCCGCTGCCGGGGCGCCCGCCAGAACGCGCACGGCAGATTCGTCCACACATGGGCCCAGGTCTCGAAGGGCGCCCGGCGCGCCAGCCGGGTGTTGTCCCGGTCCCACACCGCCCAGTCCGTGGGCCACGGCGCGTCGTTGCACTCCACGGCGAGATGGACGGCCCGCGTGTTCTCCGCCTCCGCCGCCGCCTCCGGATAGGTCTGCGCCTGCTCCACGAGCGGTCCCGGATCGCCCTGCAGATAGGCCGACAGCGCGTGCGCGCGGTGCGGCCAGTGGTCGTCGTAGTACGCGGCCCGCAGGAACGCCGCCTGCAACTCGCCGGGGCCGACCTTCCCGCCCGCCGGTTCCCGCGCCAGCCGCGCGCTCGCCCGGTCGTAACTGACCTGCACCTCGCGTGCGGTGCCGCCCAGTCCGTACACGTCGTCGTGCCGGGCCGCCCACGCCCGGAAGTCCGCCCAGCGGTCCTCGAACGCCGCCGACTGGTCGAGGTTGTTGCGGTACCAGACGCGCTCCGGGGCGGGGTTCACCGCCGAGTCGAACACCATGCGGCGGACGTGGGAGGGGAACATCGTGGCGTACAGCGCGCCGAGGTAGGTGCCGTAGGAGGCGCCGAGGAACGTCAGCCGGTTCTCGCCGAGGGCGGCGCGCAGCACGTCCAGGTCGCGGGCGTTGTTGAGCGAGGTGAAGTGCCGCAGCGCGTCACCGGCCCGCTCGGCGCAGCCGCGCGCGTACGCCCGGGCCTGTTCGACGCGTTCCCGCTTGTACGCCGCCGAGGGCCGGGCCGGTGCCTGCGTGGGGCCCTCGGCGAAGGTCGCCGGGTCGGTGCAGGACAGCGGCGCGGAACGGCCCACGCCGCGCGGCGCGTAGCCGACGAGGTCGTAGGCGGCCGCGATGCGCTTCCACTCGGGGAGCACGCCCGTCATCGGGAAGTACATGCCGCCGACGCCCGGTCCGCCCGGGTTGTGGACCAGGGCGCCCTGCCGGGGCACCTTGCGTTTGCTGTTGGCCGGGTCCTTGCCGGTGGCGCGGGCCCGGCTGACGGTGAGTTCGATCTGCCGCCCGTCCGGGTGGGCGTAGTCGAGCGGTACGCGCACGGTGCCGCACTGGACGGTGCCCGGAAGCTGCTGCGTCTCGGGGCACTCGCCGAAGTCGATGCCCCGGTCCGCGGCGCGTGCGGCGGCCACCGTGGCGCCGCGCACCTCGGCCGCGGCCCGAGCGGCCGACGTGGCGTGCGCGGTACCGCCGGCCGGGGCGGCGGCCAGGGTGGTGAGCAGCAAGGACCCGGCGGCCGCGTGGACGGCGGCAGTTCTCATCGGTGATCCCTTCGATGCACGACGGCGACACAAGGGATGTTTCGTTCGTTGGTGGTCCGAGGCAAGCACCGCCCGCCGGGTGTCGGCGTCAGTGCCGCGGGTGGCGGTCCCGGTGCGCGAACGCCGCGCGCAGTTCCGGCTCGTCCACCGCGCGGATGCCGCGCACCGCCACGGAGGTGAGATACGCCCGCTCGTCCCCGGCGTCGCCGTCACCCGGCCGCAGGCTGCCCAGCAAGCGCTGACCGGCCGGGGAGGCCCAGCGCGAGTACGGGTGGACCTCGAACCGCGCGACGGCCAGGCAGCCCAGCGCGAGGACCAGCGGCAGCGCGAACCACAGCGCGACCAGGTGGCGCGGCACCTCCGACGGGACCGGCAGCCACACGGCGATCGCGCCCAGCCCGGCCACGGCCGGCACGGCGAGCCGCACCTGGCGTACCGCGTCCGCGACCGAGCCCCCGGCGCCGTCGGCCACCGCCAGCCCGGCACCGGCCAGCCGCTCGGCGATGCCGCGCACGGCGTCCGCGGCCGCCGCGGCGGCCCGCACCGGCGCGAGGCGTGACTGCCCCTGCGGCCCTATGGCCCCTATCACCGACCGCTCCAACTCGTCCCGCCCGCACGGATCGACCACCGTCGCCCAGCCGGTGTGCGCGAGCAGCAGCCGCCGCTGACGCGCCATCGCGACGAGGGCGACGTCGGCGACCCGGCCCGGGCCGCCGGACAGGAACGCGGCCTCGTACAGCGTCAGACGGTGTCCGGGGTCCGCGTCGGAGTCGGCCGGCGCGGGGGCGCGGACGGCGGCCAGGCACAGGCGCAGGCAGGCGACACCGGCGACGGCCCAGGCCAGGAGCAGCAGAGGGACCCAGAACATGACGTTTTTGTAAGCGACACGGTCGCGAGAACGCCATGCCTTGTTCACAATCCGGACGGAGTGTTGTCGGTATGTGACGTTCCGTTCGGAGTTCTCCGGTCGGTTCCGGTCAGCGCCGCAGCAGCACCCGCCGGGTGGCCCGCGCCAGCCGCACCGCCGGCCGGTGCGAGCGCGGCGCGGGCCCCGACCGCTCCAGCCACCAGTCGCGCAACGCGCGCCGCGCCCGCGCGTCCCGCGGCTCCCGGACCGACAGCAGGTGTTCGGCGAACTCCAGCGCGTCCCACCGGTAGCCGCCCGTCATCGGCCGCTCCTGCGCGTACGCGAGGAACGCGGGCCGGTACCGCGCGCCGAGGATCACCGGCAGTTCCGGCGCCACCTTTGCGACGACGTCGGCCCGCTTGGCGGCGAGCGCCCGTGCCTGCACACCCATCCGCACCCGGTCGAACCCGTCCGGCACGGGCGTGCCGGCGACCAGCGCGGACAGCACGGCGGTCTGCGCCAGCGCGAGCCGCTGCCGTACTCCCGCGGCACAGCCCGCACCCGCCGCCGCCCCTGCCGTGTCCGCCTCGGCCGCGTCCGTCGTCGTCGCGTCCGTCCTGGTCGTGTCTGTCCTGATCGCGTCCGCTGTCGCTCGGGCCGTGTCCGGCTTCGCCTCTCCCGCCTCCGCCTCTCCCGCCTCCGCCTTCGCGGCGATCCTCCCGGTGTCCGGGCGCCCGCCTCCGCCGCGCGCCACCGCCTCCCGGACGGCGTCCAACTCGCCCTTCAGCTCGCCCGCTTCGGGGAAGTTCTCGTCGCGCTCCAGCAGCACACCGGGCGGCGGGACGCGGGACGCGAGGTCGGCGAGGATGTCGAGCACGGGCCGCGGCACCGGGTGGGCGTGGCTGTCGTGCCACACCCCGTCCCGCTCGAAGCCGCCCGCGACATGCACGTACGCGATCGCCTCCAGTGGCAGTTCGTCGAGCGCCCGGGCCGGGTCCTCGCCCCGGTTGACGTGGTTGGTGTGCAGGTTGGCGACGTCGATGAGCAGCCGTACGCCGGTGCGGTCGGCCAGTTCGTACAGGAACTGGCCCTCGGTCATCTCCTCGCCGGGCCACGAGATCAGCGCGGCGATGTTCTCCACGGCGAGCGGCACGGGCAGCGCGTCCTGCGCGATGCGGACGTTCTCGCACAGCACGTCGAGGGCGTCGCGGGTGCGCGGCACGGGCAGCAGGTGTCCCGCCTCCAGCCGCTCGGAGGCGGTCATCGGCCCGCCGGCCCGCACGAACGCGATGTGCTCGGTGACCAGCGGCGAGCGCAGTGCCTCGGCGCGCTCGGCGAGGGCGGCCAGCCGCTCCTCGTCGGGCCGTTCGGCCCCGCCCAGTCCCAGCGACACGCCGTGCGGGACGACGGTCACGCCGCGCTCGCGCAGCCGTAGCAGCGACTCGGGCAGGTGGCCGGGACAGACGTTCTCGGCCACGGCCTCGACCCAGTCGATGCCCGGCATGTCCTCCACGGCGTCCGCGATCTCCGGCCGCCATCCGATTCCCGTACCCAGTCGCAGCATCGTCCCGTCCCCTCCTCCACCCGGCTGTGCGGGAAGTGAGAGGGGTATGACCCCCCGTCCGGTGCCCGAACCGTGTTCCGGCCGCCTTCAGAGCAACATTTGAGGTTCCGACGAAGCGGACCGGGGCCGTCCCCGGCCCGCCGCGTCGGCGGCCCGGGAAGGCCTCCGTAAGCCGACGGGCCGGCCCGAAGGGCGACCGGGCGCGCCCGTCAGCCGGCCGGGAGGGCCCGTAAGCCGACCGAACGGGCCCGTCGGCGGCCCGGCCGGGCCCCCGTGAGCCGGCCGTACCGGCCCGGACGCGCCGTCGCCCGTCAGCGGACCAGGAAGGCCGGGGTCCTGCCGGTGAACGGGGTGACGGTACCGGTGAGGGACTTCGCGTCGCCGTGGTAGACGATCCGGTGGGCGCCCGGCGCCGTCCCCTGCGGGATGTCCCACGTCACGGTGATCCGGGACGCGGCGATGCCGTCGCGCTCCCAGTGGAAGCGGGTCGACCAGTCGCCGTCGTCGGCGACGGTGCGCCAGGCGCCGTCCGCTTCCTGCCGCTGCACCTCCAGATACGTCCGCCCGCGGTGCAGGTCGTTGCCCGGGTGGGCGCCCGCGAAGACGGCCTCGGCCCGCTCACCGGCCCGGTAGGTCTCCCGGGGCGGCACCAGCACGTCCCCGAACGACCGGAAGGCCGGCGGCGCGTCCATCACCACACCCGGCTGCAACGACAGGACCTTGCCGGACAGGTCGGGCGGCTCCGGGCCGAGCGGCACGTCGGTGCCGTCGCGCAGCGCGGTGGCCAGGTCCGCCGCGGTCTGCTGCAGGGCCGGGAGCTGCCAGCGGCCGAAGAGGGTGCTGCCGCCCTCGTACTGCTGCGCGTCGTACTCCTCCGGCGTGGTCAGGTAGTGGAAGTAGGCGTTGGCGTACCCGGCGACCAGGACGTCGTCGAGGTCCGCGCCGACGATCCCGGCGACCGTGCGCCGCAGCCGCAGCCCCGCGCAGACGGTGACCTCGCCCGGGATGCCGATCAGGTACAGGCCGCCGATGCGGACCAGTATCACGGGCACCCGCTCCTGCACCCACGGGTAGAGGCGGTTCACCTCCCCGATCGGCACGAACACGTCCTTCGGTGCCTGCGCCTGCGCGAGCTCCGGGGAGACCGTGTAGACCAGGGAGTCGGAGACGGCGTCCCAGAACGGGTTCTCGCCCTCCTGGAAGCCGGGGAAGGCCGGCCCGTCCTCCACGCTGCCCGCCGCCATCGAGGCGCCGATGCACGGCTTGGAGGTGCGGTGGGTCCGCCCGTCGCCGGTGAACTCGGGCCGCACGGTGACGTCGGAGAGGTCCACGTACACCAGCCGGGAGTCCACCGGGCCGGACAGCCGGACACCGGGCCGGTCCACCTGGCTCGCGGCGGCCTCGTACTGGCGCAGCCCGTTGGCGCGGGTGCGGTCGAAGTCCTCCGGTGTCGTGGGCGGTCGCAGATCCAGGTTGGGCGACATGTCGCCGCTGTTGGTCTGGGCGAACGCCGACACGAACGCCGGGGAGCCGCCGTCCAGATAGTCGACCTCGTGGACCTCGCGCTCCCAGTGGTAGGCGGCGTAGCCCTTGTTGTCCGCGCTGATCAGCCGGTTGTCCCCGGACATGCTGGTGCTGTGCACCGGGAACCAGTTGACGGCGCCCACCGTCCGGCCCGCCCGCTCCACCCGCAGCAGCGTGGTGAGCGGGTCGACGGCGTCGGGGAAGTGGTCGCGGTCCGCCTTCGGGTTGCGGTCGAAGGCGGCGCGGGAGCGGTTGACGCTGGCCCCGGTCAACGTGCCGTGGCTGAGGACCAGTTCGGACGGCGCGAGGTCGTCGTGGGCGCGCCGGGCCGCCTCGAACAGGCCATCCACCACGGCCTCGAAGGTCTTGCGGTGGAAGCCGAACGTCGTCGTGTTGTACAGCAGGTGGTGCGAGTAGCCGCCGGGACCGGCGTGCGTGTGGGTGGCCGTGATCAGCACGTTCCGCACGGTGTAGAGATCGCTGTACGCCTCGGCGAGCCGCCGCAGCACCGCCCGGTGCACGCTCTCGAAGATCATCGGAGAGTCGGCGACGATCAGCATCACCCGCCGCCCGCTCGCCTCCTCCACCACGACGAACGCGCGGGCCCGCAGCCGGGTGTGCAGCCCGGCCGCCTGCTGGTCGAACCGGCCGTACCCCATCATCCCCACCTCGGCCACCTCACCGGTGGCGTCGGCGAGACCCCGGCCGACCAGGTAGCCGGTGTCACGGGGAGTGTCACGAGCGGTGGCGGCGGTGGCGCGGTCCGGGGCGGCCCACTGCGCGCCGGCCAGGCCGAGGCCGGTGAGGGCGCCCGCGCGCAGGACGGTACGCCGGTGGTGAAGGGGACGTTCCGCGGACATCTGCTGCTCCTCCGGCTCGATCGGCCCGCGGCGGCGCACGCCCGCGTGCCGGTGGGACACCACCGTTCGCCGGGGCCTGACGGTTCGTGAAGGGACTCGCGCGACGGGACGCCCGCGCGAACTTGAACAAGGTTCAGGTTCTGCGCCGCCATTGGTACACCTCGCGCCACAGCCGCCGCAAGAGGTGTGCCACGGCGGTCGCTCCGCCCGCACTCCGGCTCCGTACGGCTACCCCGGGTGCGTTGACGCCCCCCACCGCCGGTACTACGTTGCGAAAGCGCTCTCATCCCCCCACACCCACCGGGAGCAGTAAGGCCATGAGCCCCGTACGAAGACACCCCCGACGCCGGTCCGCCGCGGTCCTCGCCCTCGCCCTGTGCGCGCTGCTGCCACCGCGGACCGCGTCCGCCACGGACACGGCGGCCGCACCGGCCACGGGAGCCGCGGCGAGCGCGGCCGGCATCTGCAACCTCCACTGCGACGGCCGCGACCCGGCCCTGTCCCCGGGCGACCGCGCCCCCGTCACGGCGACCGTCCACGCGCGGTCGGTGGTCCTGCACTTCGACGACGCCGACGCGATGGGCTGGGCCTCGCTCGACAACGGCGGCCCGGGCGACGAGGTGTGGCTCGACCGCTCCTTCGACGGCGGCCGGACCTGGAGCTCGGGGAGCCGCCTCGGCCACACCACCGTGCCCGCAGGGCAACGCGGGTGGCGCACCCTCATGTACAACGTGGACGACTGGGCCGCACACGGCGTCGGCGCGCTGCGGGCCTGCGGCAAGGCCGGCGACCGCCCCGAGATCGCCTGCACCGCCTGGGCGCGCACCACATGGAACGCCGGCGACCGCCGCACCGCGGCGGCCACCGGACTGATGACGTTCTACGACTACTCGACGGGCCTGTTCGGCACCACCGGCTGGTGGAACTCCGCGAACGCCCTCACCGCCGTCATCGACAACATCCGCACCTCCGGCATGGGCAGTTACCGGTACGCCGTCGCCCGCACCTACGACCTGAACGTGAACGCGCGGGACGGCCAGTTCCGCAACGACTACATCGACGACACCGGCTGGTGGGGGCTGGCCTGGGTGGCCGCCTACGACCTGACCGGCGACAGCCGCTACCTCACCACCGCCCGCGCGGACGCCGACCACATGGCCGCGTACTGGGACTCCACCTGCGGCGGCGGCGTGTGGTGGAGCACCGCCCGCACCTACAAGAACGCGATCGCGAACTCGCTGTACATCCAGCTCAACGCGGCCCTGCACAACCGCCTGCCCGGCGACACGGCGTACCTCGAGAGGGCCCGGGCCGGCTGGTCGTGGTTCCAGGGCACCGGCATGGTGAACGGCTCGCACCTGGTCAACGACGGCATCGACCTGAGCACCTGCCGCAACAACGGCGACACGGTGTGGTCGTACAACCAGGGCGTACTCCTCGGCGCCCTCACCGAGTTGCACCGGGCGACCGGTGACGGGGCGCTGCTCACCCACGCCCGGCGGATCGCCGACGCCGCCACCACCTCCGCCGCCCTCCACACCGCGGACGGCATCCTGCGCGACCCGTGCGAGGGCGGCGACTGCGGCGCGGACGGGCCGTCGTTCAAGGGAGCGCACGTGCGCGGGCTGGGACAGCTCGACGCGGTCCTTGCGGACCACCCGTACACGCCCTACCTCCGCAGGCAGGCCGACCGCGCCCACGCGAGCGACCGCAACGCCCTCGACCAGTACGGGTTGCGCTGGTACGGCCCGCTCGACAGGGTGGACGCGGCCCGCCAGCAGAGCGCCGTCGACCTCTTCAACGCCCTGCGCTGACACCGGCCCCGCCCCCGTCCGGGCGGGGCCCACGGGAGCGTCAGGACGGTTCGCCGCGCACCTGGCCGAGGACGTTCGGCCCAGGTGTGCGGCAGCCGCACGACCAGCGAGCGAAGGGCGGACATCCCAGCGCCTTCCCTGAGCATCCGGCCTCCGGGCCCGACCGCCGGCCTCAAAGCTCACCGTTGGCCTCACCGCCACCGCCGGCCAGGCTGGTGACGCACCTGCCTTCGAGACGGTGATGGCCCTCATCCGCGTGCCCCGCACCGGCCCGGGCAGACCCCGGGCCGGGCCCGGCGCTGTTCCGGCCGACCGCGCGTACTCCTCACGCGCCGTCCCTCCTCCGGACGCGACGCCGACCGAAGAGACGGAACCTAGTCCCGCACGGCGTCCCTGACGAACGCGACGCCGTCGATGTGCGGGAGGTGGGCCGGGTCCAGCGGGGCGTAGCCGAACCAGGGGGACTCGCGCGGCGCGGGCGGCGGGTCGCCGAGCGCGGCGGCCAGCCGCGCCGCGCCGACGACGCAGCGGTCCTCGCCGAGCGCGTACAGGAGTCCCTCCACGGTCTCCGGCGGCGGCGCGTCCACTCCCTGGTGCCCGATCGTGCCGAGGGCGCCGGCCACGAAGGCGTAGTCCTCGCCGAGTTCGGCGTTCACCAGGGCGCCGGCGCTCCACCACTCCACCGGTCCCTCCCACATCCGCATCGCGCTCTTCACCCGCTGCAGATGGGAGTTGTGGGCGTGGACGAACACCGGGCCCCGCTCCGCGAGGGCCAGGAGGTTGTGCGCCATCATCTGGTCCCGCACGGTCACCAGCCGGGTCATGCGCGCCGGTGAGGTGTCGGCCATCGCATGGTGGTAGCGCAGCAGACCGGTCGCGGTACGCCCGTACAGGCGCGCCCGTTCCCGCTCCTCCCGCGAGGCCGCCGCGGCCAGGTGGGGCGCCTGGGTGTCGAGCAGCGCCACCAGGTCGTCGGCGACCAGCCGCAACCGGGCGGCCTCGGCCGACCGTCCCACGGACCGGGCCGGGTCCGTCATCGCGGCGGGATCGGTCCACCGGTCGTCGGGGCCGAGCAGGTCGTCGAGCGCGTCCGCGGTACAGGGAAGCAGGCCGGCGTCCACCCGGGCCGCGAGGTGGTCGTGGAGTGCGGTGAGGGCCTGCCGGGGGCTCGCGGCGGCGGTGATCTCCAGCGGGCCGTCGAAACCGGCGAAGCGGAGCCGCTGCGACGCCGGCCGGTCCTCGTTGTGGGCGCGCATCCAGCGCACCAGCTCGCGGTTGGCCGGGAAGGCGCCCCACGCGTGACTGAAGCCGACCTCCATGGCCCGGTCGAGCGTGCCCGGGCCCCCGGTGACGTACTCGTCCACCAGCAGGCCCTTCAGGCAGTCGCTCTCGACCGCGATCGTGCGGTAGCCCTCCTCGACGAGCTGCCGGAAGAGCGCGTTGCGCAGGCCGAGCAGTGCGTCCTCGCCGTGGGTGGGCTCGCCCAGGGCGAGCAGCCGGGGCCGCCTCGGAAGCAGCTCCAGGACGGCGGAGGCATCGACGGCACGGACCGATTCCTTGATGTCAGCAACCATGACCTCAACGGTATCGTTGAACCCTCGGTGTAAAGCTGGGCGCGAAACGGCCGCGGTAGGGTCGTGGTCATGGGGCGAAACCTTCAAAGCGGTGGGCGGCTCCGGCCGGTCGATCTGGCGCGCGGCCACGGACTGTCCACCCAGGCGGTCAGGAACTACGAGGAGGCCGGCATCCTCCCGGCCGCCGGCCGTACGGCGCACGGCTACCGCACCTACACACCGCTGCACGCGGCGGCCCTGCGCGCGTTCCTCGCGCTGGTGCCCGGCCACGGCCACCGGCAGGCGACCGCGATCATGCAGGCGGTCAACCGGGACGCGCTCGACGAGGCGTTCCGCCTCGTGGACGAGAGCCACGCCCAGCTCCTCGACGACCGGCGGACCCTCCAGGCCGTGGAGCGCGCCCTGCGCGACCTGGACCACGCACCGGCACCCGGAGCCGGTGCCGCACCCGAAGCCGGTCGTGGTGCCGGTCGCGGTGCCGGTCGGAGCGCGGACGCGCCGTCCGGGCCCGGCGGTACCTTCATCGGGCCGCTGGCCGGCGGGCTCGGCATCCGGCCCGCGACACTGCGCAAGTGGGAGCGGGCAGGGCTGGTGCGTCCGCACCGGGACCCGCTCACCGGCTACCGCGTCTACGACGAGGCCGACGTGCGCGACGCCCGGCTGGTCCACCAGCTCAGGCGGGGCGGCTACCTGCTGGAGCAGATCGCGCCGCTGATCCATCAGGTGCGGGCGGCCGGCGGCCTGGAACCGCTGGAGTCCACGCTGTCCGACTGGCACGGCCGGCTCGCCGCCCGCGCGCGGGCGATGCTGGCCGGCGCCGCGGAGCTGGAGGCGTATCTGCGCGAGCGCGACTGAGCCACCGGCCGCCGTGCTCGCTCGCGCGCCCGCGTGGCACGCACGGGTTGCGGTCGCTCCCGTGTGCTCGCGGTGAGGCAGGGGTGCGCTTGTCGGCGCGTGCGGTGGTGTCGTGCCGCCCGCCGTTGTTCGCGTGCTCGCGGTGAGGCTCTGCCACGGGGAACGAGTTGCCCGCAGCCACGGGCGGGACCGCACCGCGGGTGTGCACAGGCCCGTTGGTGGGCAGCCCGCGGTCGTTCACAGGCCCGCGGGTGAGGCACCGGTCGCCACGGTGCTTCACGCGCCCGCGGGTGAAGCACCGCCGCGCGTGCCCACGCCCCCGCCGGTGCGCCGCCGGCGCGGATATTCGCGTGCCCGCGCCCACGCCCGCGGCTACGGTGGACGCGTTCAGGTGCGCAGGCAGCGGCTAATTCTCCTCTCCAGAGGGAGACGCGGGTTCGAATCCCGCCGCCGGCTCCGGCCGGTGTCGTCCAGCGGCCCAGGACACCAACGGTGCCGCCGCCGCTTCGATCTCTGAACGCCCGGGCAGCGGGCCGCCCGCCCATGGGGGATGCGGGCGGCCCGCCACCATCCGGGTCGGAGCCGCCCCGGATCGTGTCAGCGCAGCGCCGGATGGTCCGCCACGACCGTGCAGGAACCCGGTGCGATCTCCGTGTAACCCGCGTCGCGGACCGTGGGCAGGCCGCCGGCCACCAGGCCGGGCCAGTCGGCGGGGCCGGCGGTGCGGACCGCGAGGGGGAAGCCGGCGGCGTGCCAGGCCGCGCGGGCCTCGTCCGGCAGTCCCCACCAGGCCAGTTGGGCGCCGTGGCCGGCCTGCGCCATCGCCTTGCCGGCCGACATCCCGAGGTCCGGGTTGAGCCAGAGGACGGGGGTGGCCGGATCGGCCGGGGGCACGGGGTCGGGGTCGTCGAGGTCGGTGCCGGACACCTGGAGGCGGGCCAGGTCCTTGGGCCAGCCGTCCAGCGGGACCGGCGGGAAGACACGCACCTCCGCGGACTTGCCGGTCACCGTGATGCCGGGCAGCGCCTCCGCCCGCCGCCACTCCGCGCCGCGCGCCCGGCGGACCACCTTGCGGATGCGGGCGTCCTGCCAGTCCCGCATCGCCCGCGCCCACTCGCCCTCGCCGACCGAGCGCTCGTCGGTCAGCATCACCAGGACCGCGCGGGCGGCCGTCTCCAGCGCGTCCGTACGGGCCGGCGGAGCCGCCCGCTCGATGCGGACCACCAGGGGCAGCACGAACTGGGGTGCCTCGTCGCGGGCGCCGGGGTCGGGGCGGAAAGGGCTGTCGGTGGCGGGGGTCGTCTGATCGTTGCTCACCGCTTCAGTGTGCCAACCCGCCCGGCACCGCCGTCAGCCCGAGCAGGACGTGCGCTCCGCCTCCCGCCACTCGCAGACCGGGCACAGCGTGATGCCCTTGTACGACTCCGGGTACTCGGTCGGCTCCTGGCACAGCACGCACCGCGCGTACGGCGGCCCCTCGGCCCTGGGCGGCCGCGAGGCGTCGATCAGGCAGTAGTCGCTGTCGCTCTCGCTCATGCCTCCAGCGTAGGACGCTCAGCCCCGGCCGTGCCCCGCCGCGATCAGCTCGGACACCTTCACGAAGCGGTAGCCCCGGCTGCGCAGCTCCGGGACGATCGTGCGCACGGCCCGTTCCGTCGTCGGGGCCGCGCTGCGGGTGCAGTGCAGGACGACCACGGAGCCCGGGCGCACGCCGTCCACCACCTGCCGGGCCACCGCGGCCGCGTCGGTGGCGAACGCGTCCCCGCCGACCACGTCCCACTGCACGGCCGTGACACCGGCCGGCGCCAGCGCCCTGAGCGCCCGGCGGTCGTAACAGCCGCCCGGGAAACGGAAGTACGGCATCGCCTCCGGCACCCCGACCCTGCGGAACGCGGCGTACGCACGTTCCACGTCCGCCCGCATCAAGTCCGCGGAGACGGTCGGCAGGCCGTAGCAGTCACCGGTGAACGCGTAGTGGCTGTACGAGTGGTTGGCGACCTCGAACAGCGGGTCCCGGCCGATGGAACGGGCCTGGTCCGGATACTCCTCGGCCCAGCGGCCCGTCATGAACACCGTGGCCGGCACGCCCAGTTCGCGCAGGGCGGCGATGAGCCGCGGGTGGTCGAAGCGCTCACCGGACCGCGCCCTCGGCCCCTGGTCGGCGGTCATGTCGGCGTCGAAGGTGAGGGCCACCGTACGGCCCGCGGTGCGCGGACCGTTGCGGAACACCGGGGTCAGGCCCGAGGGGCCCGGGGCGAGGGTGGGCGGTGAGGACGGGACGGCGGGGGAGAGCGAGGGCGCGGGGCGGGGCGGCTGCTGCGCGGGCCGGGACGTGGCGCAGGAGGCGAGCGCGGCGCCCAGGGCGCACACGGCGACTGCTCGACGTACAAGAGTGATCACCGTATGACGATATGGGCGGGTTTGTTGCCGTCCGGTCGTCGCGGGTCCGGGTGGGGTCCGGTGTCACCCGGGTGGCGCCGGGCGGGGCGGCCGGCCCGGCGTCAGGCGGGCGGCGCCGGGCGGGCGGCCGGTCAGATGTGGCGGCGCTCCAGCGGCCGGGTCGCCGGACCCTGGAGCACCGTGCCGTCGGTGCCGAAGCGGGAGCCGTGGCAGGGGCACTCCCAGGCGCGCTCGGCGGCGTTGAAGTCGACCAGGCAGCCCATGTGGGTGCAGCGGGCGGAGACGGCGTGCAGACTGCCGTCGTCGTCGCGGTACACCGCGACCCGGCCACCGCCGGCGCGGACCACGGCGCCCTCGCCCGGCGGCAGGGCCTCGACCGGCGGAGAGGGGCGCAGCCGGTCGCCGACGAAGTGCCCCGCGACCTGCGCCTGGTGCTTCAGGAACGTCCCCGCCTCCCGGACCGCGGGCGCCAGCCGGCGCGGGTCGTACAGCCCGCTCCACGCGCACTCCTCGCCGGTGATCTGCGCCGTGAGCAGCCGTCCCGCCATCATGCCGCCGCTCATGCCCCAGCCGCCGAAGCCGGTGGCGACGTAGGCGTGCCGGGCGCCGGGGTGCAGCGGCCCGACCAGCGGCACGGTGTCGGTGGGGTCGTTGTCCTGGGTGGCCCAGAAGTGGGTGAGCTCCACCTCCGGGAAGTGCCGCCGAGCCCAGTCGGAGAGGCGGTCGAAGCGGGCCCGGGTGTCGCCGGTGCCCGGCGTGAAGTGCTCACCGGTGATCACCAGCAGGCGCCGGGTGCCGTCCTCGCCGTACGGCGCGGTGCGCACCGAGCGGGTGTTCTCGTCGGGAGTGATGTACATGCCGTGCGGGTCGCGGTCCGCGGGAAGGGGGCCGGCGACGACCAGTTCGCGGCGCGGGGAGAGGCGGGTGAACAGCAGGGCCCGGTCGAAGACCGGGTAGTGGGTGGCGACCACGACGTCCCGGGCCGTCACCGTCGCGCCGGTCGCCGTCGACAGGCGGCACGGCGTGCCCTCCTCCAGCCCGAGCACCGTCGTGTCCTCGTGGATCCGGCCGCCGCGCGCGATCAGGTCGCCGGCCAGGGCCAGCAGGTACTTGCGCGGATGGAACTGCGCCTGGTCCGCCACCTCCACCGCGCCCGCCACGGGAAACGGCAGCCCGGTCTCCGTCACGAAGGAGGCCGGCAGGCCCGCCTCCCGCGCGGCCCGCGCCTCCGCCCGCAGCTCCTCCACCCGGCCCTCGTCACGCACGTACGTGTACGCGCTGCGGCGCTCCCACTCGCAGTCGATGCCGAGTTCCGCCACGACGTCCGCGGTGTGCTCGATCGCCTCGGACTGCGAACGGGCGTACAGCCGCGCGCCCTCGGCGCCCCGGGTGCGGCGCAGTTTGTCGTAGACCAGGCTGTGCAGGGCGGTGACCTTCGCCGTGGTGTGCCCGGTGACGCCGGCCGCGATCCGTCCGGCCTCCAGCACCGCGACACTCCTCCCGGCCCGGGTCAGCTCCCACGCCGTGCACAGTCCGGCGATGCCGCCGCCGATCACCGCCACGTCGACGTCCAGATCGTCGGTCAGTGCGGCATGCCGGCCGTCCGGTGCGGTCTGGAGCCAGTACGAGCCGCTGACCTGCTGCTTCTCCGTCATGCGAAGCCGAGTACCCCGGTGCGGTGAGTTCAGTGGCCGAGCGGGAGCGTTCCGGCGTGCTGTTGCGGCAGGGACGGCGCAGGGCTAACGTACAACCAAATGGTTGTAGATGGATCGACCGACGACACCGTGGACCGGCTGTTCCACGCCCTGGCCGACGCGACGCGTCGCGACATACTCCGTCGCTGTGTACGGGGTGAGCTGTCCGTGTCACGTCTGGCCGCGGCGTACCCGATGAGCTTCGCCGCGGTGCAGAAACACGTCACGGTGCTGGAGCGGGCCGGCCTGGTCGCCAAGGAACGACGCGGACGGGAGCAGCTCGTGCGCACCGACCCCGACGCGGTGGGCCGCGCGCGGCAGGCGCTCGACGAACTCGAGTCGGCCTGGCGGGCCCGGGTGGACCGGATGTCCGGCCTGCTCGAGGACGACACCGACCGGGATCCCGACGGCGGCAACACGACCGGCAGGAATGGCAGGACCAGTAGGACCAATGGGACCAGCAGGACCAATGGGAAAGGACCGGAGAGATGACCGTCACCAGTGTCGACAAGGACGTCGACCGTCTCATCCTCACCGTCGTCGCCGACTTCACCGCCCCCGTGGAGCGGGTGTGGAAGCTGTGGGCCGACCCGCGGCTGCTGGAGCGCTGGTGGGGCCCGCCGAACTACCCGGCGACCTTCGAGGAGCACGACCTGACGCCCGGCGGCGGCGTGACGTACTACATGACCGGCCCGGAGGGCGAGAAGTACGGCGGCTGGTGGCGCGTCTCCTCGGTGACGCCGCCGACCGGCCTGGAGTTCACCGACGGCTTCTCCGGCCCGGACGGCAAGCCGAACCCGGAGATGCCGACCACGTCGGTGCGCCTGACGCTCACCCGGCACGACGGCGGCACCCGCATGGAGCTGCGCTCCGCCTTCGACACCCGGGAACAGATGGAGCAGCTGGCCGAGATGGGCATGGTGGAGGGCATGACCCAGGCCATCGGGCAGATGGACGCCCTCCTGGCGGGCTGAACCGCACCGGACGCGGACCGGGACGGAGGGCGGCGCCGCCCGGCGCACCCTTCCGTCCCGGCCGCCTCTCCGTCCCGGCCGCCTCTCCGTCCCGGCCGCCTCTCCGTCCCGGCCGGCCTCTCCGGTCCGCCGGAGGGTTACGGCTCCCTGCGCCAGGGGCCCGTCACGGCGAACGTGGTGCCGGGCGTGTAGCAGTTGACGTACATCGTCCGGCCGTCCGGGGAGAAGGTGACGCCGGCGAACTCGCCGTACTCCGGCTCGTCCGCGGAACCGATGTTCTGACGGTTGCGGGCCATCGCGTACACCTCGCCGCGCCGGGTGACGCCGAAGACGTGCTGGGCGCCGCCGCCGTCCTCGCAGACCATCAGGCCGCCGCTGGGCGCCAGGCAGATGTTGTCCGGCGACTCACCGGGCAGCTGGACATCGGTGTCCGGGCCGAACACGATCACCAGGGTGAGGCAGCGGCGGTCCGGGTCGTACCGCCAGATCTGCCCGTAGTGGTCTCCGGCCGAGCCCTCGGTGCTGCGCGCGTACGACGACACGAAGTACACCGAGTTGCCGCCCCAGTAGCAGCCCTCCAGCTTCTGCGCGTGGGTGATGCCCTTCGGGCCGAAGTCCTGGTGGCGGATGGGGGTTTCGACGGCCTGCGGGTCCGGTACGTCCACCCACTCGATGCCGTCGAAACGGGCGCCGGTCTCCTGGATCGACGACAGGTCGGGGACGCCGGGCACCCGCATCGCCTGGAGCCGGCCGCCGGCGCGCAGCGAGCCGGTGCCGCCCAGCGGCTTCTGCGGCAGGAAGCGGTAGAACAGGCCGAAGGGCCGCTCGAAGGCGTCCTCGGTCTCGTAGACGACGCCCCGCTTCGGGTCGATGGCGACCGCCTCGTGCTGGAAGCGGCCCATCGCGGTCAGCGGTACGGCGCCGGTGCGGCGCGGGTCGGCGCCGTCGACCTCGAAGATGTAGCCGTGGTCCTTGGTGTAGCCGCTGGTGCCCGCCTTGTCCTCGGTCTCCTCGCAGGTCAGCCAGGTGCCCCAGGGGGTCGGCCCGCCCGCGCAGTTCACGGCCGTACCGGCGATCGCGACCCGCTCCGACAGCACACGGCCGTGGGGGTCGAGGGTCAGCGCCGTGCAGCCGCCCTTGCCCGCCGGGTCGTAGGTCAGGCCGTCGATCACCGGGACGGGAACCCTGCCGTTGGCGCGGTTCTCGTGGTTGCGGACCAGGTGCACGCGGCCCGCTCTGCCCGCGAAGGCGGCCATGCCGTCGTGGTTGGAGGGGACCGGGCCCTCGCCGGAGCGCAGCGGGTCGCCCTCGCGGGAGAGCACCCGGTAGCGGAAACCTTCCGGCAGGTCGAGCAGTCCGTCGGGGTCGGGAACCAGCGGGCCGTAGCCGCTGTGTCCGAGGTTCTGGGCGGCGGCGGTGCCGGTGAACAGTTCGGCGAGGGCGCCGGAGAAGGCGATCCCGATGCCCACGGCACCGGATCGGGCGAGCAGTTGACGTCGTGTCGTCGGGGATCCGGCGCTGGACTCGGTTGCTGACATGGGGAACCTTCCTGCTGGCGGACAGGAGCTGTGACCAGGCGTGTCTATCACCTGGGACGGATCCCGGGAACCACGCGTGTCGCTCGTGTCACGCGCGTGGACCGCCGCGCGGCCGTCGCCGACGCCGTCGCGGACGCGCGCGGGCTGCGGCTGGTCGGGGTCGCGGGCAGGTCTTCCCTCGCGCGGGTCAGGTGCGTGGACCGCCGTCGTCGGACTCCCCGTGGGCCGTGACCGCGTGGTCCGGCGCGGGCTGCTGGGCCGCCCGCTCCAGGAAGCGCAGCAGCTCCACCGGGAAGGGCAGGACGAGGGTGGAGTTCTTCTCGGCGGCGACCGCGACGATGGTCTGTAGCAGGCGCAGTTGCAGGGCGGAAGGAGTATCGGCCATCTGCTGGGCCGCCTCGGCCAGCTTCTTCGACGCCTGGAGTTCGGCGTCGGCGTTGATGACGCGGGCCCGGCGTTCGCGGTCGGCCTCGGCCTGGCGGGCCATGGACCGCTTCATCGTGTCGGGCAGCGAGACGTCCTTGATCTCCACCCGGTCGATCTGCACGCCCCAGCCGATCGCCGGACTGTCGATCATCAGCTCCAGGCCCTGGTTCAGCTTCTCCCGGTTGGACAGCAGGTCGTCGAGGTCGCTCTTGCCGATGATCGACCGCAGTGAGGTCTGCGCCATCTGGGAGACCGCGAACCGGTAGTCCTCGACGTTGACGACCGCGGCCGCCGCGTCGACGACCTTGAAGTAGACCACCGCGTCGACCCGCACCGTCACGTTGTCCCGGGTGATGCCCTCCTGGGCCGGCACCGGCATGGTGACGATCTGCAGGTTGACCTTGTGCATGCGGTCCACTCCGGGCACCACGAGGGTGAACCCGGGCGGGCGGGCGTCGCCGTGCAGCCGGCCGAGGCGGAAGACGACCCCGCGCTCGTACTGCTTGACGACCCGCGCAGCCGCGACCACGTAAGCGGTGCCGGCGGCGCCGACCGAGACCGCGGCGGTGAGCAGTTCCTCCAGCATGACGGCCTCCCGTCCAGAGGTCCGCTGCGTGCGCTTTCGCCCGCTCCTGCCACGATAGGCCCGGTGTGCCCCGCTGGGCCATGCCCCGGCGCCGGACGGCACGCGCGAACCCGCCCCCGCCCAGGTGAGGGGCGGGAGCGGGGAGAGGGCGGGAACGGGGGAGTGGGCCGGCGGTCAGCCGGTCCGGAGCGGGGCGTCCTCCTCCTGCGGTGCCGGCGTGGTGCCCTGGGTGACTCTCACCGGCTCCGTGCCCGGGGTGCTGTGGCGTTCGGCCCAGTTGGTCAGGGCCGTGTGGCACGCGTGGTCCAGGTGGTGGACGCCGGAGAGGTCCAGGACGAGCGGACGGTCCTGGGGCAGCGCCTCCAGGGTGTCGAGGATCTTCGGCAGGCGCAGGAACGTCGCGTTGCCCGACAGGTACACCTGTATCGGGCCCGCGCCCTTGTCTATGACCTCCAGCTTCGACTGCGAGGCCTCCCAGGCGGTCTTGACGATCGACAGGGCCAGACCGATCAGCACGCCCTCGAACATGTTCACCACGACGATCGACACGGCGGTGACGACCAGGATCAGCGCCTCACCCCGGTGTCCGCGCCACAGGCCCACCAGGCCGCGGAACGGGATCAGCTTCCAGCCCGCGTGGACCAGGATGCCGGCCAGCGCGGGCAGCGGGATCAGCGCCAGCGCGGACGGCAGCAGCGCGGCGAACAGCAGCAGCCACACGCCGTGCAGCACCCGGGACGCCTTGGTCCTGGCGCCCGCCTGGACGTTGGCGGAGCTGCGCACGATGACCGCGGTCATCGGCAGCGCGCCGAGGACACCGCAGACCGTGTTGCCCGCGCCCTGCGCCATGAGCTCCTTGTTGTACTGGGTGCGCGGGCCGTCGTGCAGCCGGTCCACCGCGGCGGCGCTGAACAGGCTCTCCGCCGAGGCGATCAGGGTGAAGGCGACGATCGTGCCGAGCAGGCCTATGCTCGCCAGCCCGCCGAAGGCGTCCGCGCCCGGCGGCTGGATGGCGTCGAACAGGCCCTGCACCTCGACGGTGGCCACCGGCACGCCGAAGGCCAGAGTGATCGCCGTCGCCAGCAGCACCGCCGCGAGGGCGCCCGGTACGGCCCCGGCCGGGCCTGGCATCCGCCGCCACAGCACCATCACCAGGACGGTGCCCGCGCCGACCGCGAGCGAGGCGAGCGCCTCGGTGTTGCCGACCACGTCCACGGCCGCGCCGGGCAGTCCGAGGAGCTTGTCGACACCGGAGGCGGGTGCCTCCAGTCCGGCCGCCGCATACAGCTGACCGGCGATCAGCACGAGTCCGATTCCGGCCAGCATGCCCTCGACGACCGAGAGGGATATGGCCCGGAACCAGCGTCCGAGCCGCAGCGCGCCCATGGCCAGCTGGAGCAGCCCGGTGGCCAGCACGATCACGCCGAGCGCGGGCAGCCCGTAGGTGTCCACCGCCGCGAAGACCAGGACGGTCAGTCCGGCGGCGGGACCGGACACCTGGAGGCTGCTGCCCGGCATCAGGCCGGTGACGATCCCGCCCACGATGCCGGTGACCAGGCCGAGTTCGGCCGGGACGCCGGAGGCGACGGCGACGCCCACGCACAGCGGGAGGGCGACCAGGAACACGACGAGTGAGGCGGCGAAGTCCTGCCGCAGGTAGGGGAACTTGGACACGGCCGTGCTCACAGCGCTTCGAACGCGTCGGTGTCGGCACGGTGCTCACGCACGGCCCCGGTGTGCACCTCGTAGTACCAGCCGTGCAGCCGGAGCCGGCCCGAGGCCAGCCGCTGCTCGACGCACGGGTAGGAGCGCAGGCGCAGCAGCTGGGCCAGGACGTGGTGCTGCACCGCCGCGGCGCACTCCGGGTCCGCCGCGTCGGCCGAGGCGGGCCGGTCGGCGGCGTGCGCCAGCCAGTCGCGCACGGCCGGTACGGCGTCGAGGTCGTCGCCGCGCACCAGCGCGCCGATGGCCCCGCAGTGGGAGTGGCCGCAGACCACGATGTCGGAGACGCCGAGCACCTCGACGGCGTACTCGACGGTGGCCGCCTCGGCGGTGGGCCGCTCCGAGGTGTACGGGGGGACGATGTTGCCGGCGGTGCGCAGCTCGAAGAGCTGGCCGGGCCGCGCTCCGGTGATCAGGGCCGGTACGACCCTGGAGTCGGAGCAGGTGATGAACAGGACGTCGGGGGACTGGCCCTCGGCGAGGCGGGCGAACTCCTCAGGGCGCTGTCCGAACGTGCGGGCGTTGTCGATGAGGGGTTGCATGTGGCGTTTCCTCCTGGCGCGCGTGGGGGCGCGTCGGACGGGCATGACGGGGGTTTGGGTCCACAGACCCATGGCCCTTGCATCACACGCCGTAAGCGCGGATGCGAAAGGCAAAGGAAATGCGGGAAAGGTGAAGCGAAGGTAAAGCGACAGAGAGGGCCCGGTGTGTGGCCCCGGCCGCTCGACCTCGGAACATGCGTCTTTCAAAAGGCGGTTCACACCTCTTCCGCAGGCCAACGGTTGGTCAACGGTTGGTCAAGAAACACGTTAACCCGGCAAAGTCCTTTGCCGGGTTAACTCGATGTTTCGTGGCGCAGAGAGCCCGAAAAGAAAGGGTGCGTTGGCGCGAATCCGCCCTTGATCAGCGGGGATCGGTTCGGGTATTGGTGACCCGGTTCAGCGGTGCTCGGCGTGCCGCTCGTGTCGGGCGGGCCGGTTCAGCGGTGCTCGGCGTGCCGCTTGCGTTGCGCGGGCCGGTTCAGTGGTGCTTGGCGTGCCGCTCGTGTCGCGCGGGTCGGTTCGGCGGTGCTCGGCGTGCCGTCCCGCGTCGCGCGGGCCGGTTCAGTGGTGCTCGGCGTGCCGCTTGCGTTGCGTGGGCCGGTTCGGCGGTGTTCGGCGTGCCGTCCCGCGTTGCGCGGGGCCGGTTCAGCGGTGCTCGGCGTGCCGCTCGTGCCGCTTGCGTCGCGCGGGTCGGTTCAGCGGTCCTCGGCGAGCCGTCCCGCGTCGCGGGCCAGCGCGGTGAGCCGCGAAATCGCGCGGAAGTACTTCTTGCGGTACCCGCCCTTCAGCATCTCCTCGCTGAACAGCTGGTCGAACGGCAGTCCCGAGGCGAGGACGGGCACCTCGCGGTCGTAGAGCCGGTCGGCGAGGACGACCAGCCGCAGCGCGGTCGACTGGTCCGGCACCGGGCGCACCCCGGTGAGGCACACCGCGCGGATGCCGTCGGTCAGGGCGCCGTACCGGCTGGGGTGGACCTTCGCCAGGTGTTCCAGCAGGTCGGGGAAGGCGTCCAGCGAGGCGCCCTCGGTGGCGTGCGCCGTCTTGGCCACGACGTCCTCGGAGTACGGCGGCGGCGCTTCGGGCAGGCCGCGGTGGCGGTAGTCCTCGCCGTCGATGCGCAGGGCGCGGAAGTGCGCGGACAGGCCCTGGATCTCGCGCAGGAAGTCGGCGGCCGCGAACCGGCCCTCGCCGAGCCTGCCCGGCAGCGTGTTGGAGGTGGCGGCGAGCGCGACGCCCGCCTCGACCAGCTTGCCGAGCAGGGTGGAGACGAGCACGGTGTCGCCCGGGTCGTCCAGTTCGAACTCGTCGATGCACAGCAGCCGGTGCCCGGAGAGGGTCTGCACGGTCTGCTGGAAGCCGAGGGCGCCGACCAGGTTGGTCAGCTCCACGAAGGTGCCGAACGCCTTGAGTGCGGGCTCGGCCGGAGTGGCGTGCCACAGGGAGGCCAGCAGGTGGGTCTTGCCGACGCCGTAGCCGCCGTCGAGGTAGACGCCGCGCGGCCCGGACGGTGTCTTCTTCGCCGGCCTGCCGAAGCCGAACAGCCGGCGCCTGCCGGAGTCGCCGGCCGTGCCGAGGCCCGCGGCGAAGCCCTCGAGGACGCGCACCGCCTCGGTCTGGCTGGGCTGGTTCGGGTCCGGTATGTAGGTGCCGAAGCGGACCGCGTCGAAGCGCGGCGGCGGCACCATCTCGGCCACGAGCCGGTCCGCGGGCACATGGGGCTCGCGGGCGCACAGGGACAGCGGGGCCGCGTCGGACGGGGAACCGGAGGAGCCGGGGGAGCCGGGGGAGCCGGGGGAGCCGGGGGAGCCGGGGAAGGAGGACGACACGGTCCCCCATGCTACGGCGCGTGGAACACTGCCCTCCATGCGACGCCTCTTCCCTGTGACCGACGAAACAGCAGCTCCCGGCGGTGCGACCGGGACGCCGGGCGGTGGCCCGCGCGAGTGGACCCCGGCCGAACTGGCCGCCGTCTACGCCTACCCGGAGCGGGCGGCCGGGGAGCCGTGGCTGCGCGCCAACATGGTCTCCACGCTCGACGGGGCCGCGCAGCACGACGGCCGCTCCCAGCCCATCTCGTGTGCGGCCGACATGCGGATCTTCGGGGTGCTGCGGGCGCTGGCGGACGTGGTGGTCGTGGGCGCCGAGACGGTACGGCGCGAGGGGTACCGCCCGGCCCGCGCGCGGGCGGAGTTCGCCGCCGCGCGGGAGGCGGCCGGGCAGGCGCCGGCGCCCGCGATCGCCGTGGTGACGGCGAGCCTGGACCTGGACTTCTCGCTGCCGCTGTTCACCTCGCCGGTGGTGCCCACCCTGGTCCTGACCGGGGCCGGTGCCGCTCCGGAGCGCGTGGCCGCCGCGGAGGAGGCCGGAGCCCGGGTGGTGACCGCCGGCGAGGGGGCCGCGGTGGAGCCCGCGCGGGCGGTGCGCGCCCTCGCGGACCTCGGGCACACCCGGCTGCTGACCGAGGGCGGCCCGCGGCTGCTGGGCGGGATGGTGGCGGCCGACGTGCTGGACGAGCTCTGCCTCACGGTCGCTCCGATGCTCACCGCCGGTGACGCCCAGCGCATCGCGGGCGGACCCTCGGTAACACTTCCGAACCGTTTCACGCTGACATCGATGTTGGAGGAAGACGGCTTTTTGTTCACGCGCTACCGGCGAACCTGATCGGACCGGATCAGGAGTGACGGAGAGTCTCCGAAGATGTCAACTGATGTCGGGGGATGTCATAAATTGTCGCGGAACGCCCGGGGATGTACCCATGGTGGCTCCGGTCCGGCGATCGGCGGAACTCATCCGTCCGCTCAGTACGGCGACAGGCAAGACTGAATCCGGCCGTACCCGTGCGAACACGGGGCAGGATGGTTTCCGCAGGGCCTGGCTCGGCCCACGGAGCTCAGGGCCCGAGGGCCCTCAGAGGAGAGAGGGGCGCCTGGTGTTCACAAGCGTACTGATGATCGAGAAGGCCCTGACGTCCGCCGACGTGGAGTTCGTCACCACCTTGCACGGCGACGAGCCGGTCTCCTTCCACGTGCTGCTCCAGCCACGCGGCGAACAGGCCGACCGGCTGCTGCGGGCGATCGACGACGTCGCGCTCGGCGAGCTGGACGAGGCCGTCCGCGAGGGCGAGACGCCGGAGGGCGAGGAGGCCAGAAGCATGGGCGAGCGGGCCCTCGAGGTGTCCCTGAAAGCCCTGCGCGCGACCGGCGACGAGGCCGACGGCCGGCTCATCGAGGACCACCCGCTGGACGCGCTGAAGTCCATGGTCGAGGAGGTCGGCGCGGACGAGGTGATCGTCCTGACCGATCCGCACTACGTGGAGGAGTTCTTCCACCGCGACTGGGCATCCCGGGCCCGGCACAAGGTCGGGGTGCCGGTGCTGAAGCTCTTCTCCCACAGCAAGGCATAGGCTGGGGCGGCGCTCTCCCGGCTCTCCCGCGAGGGCGCGAAAGACCGTTCCCGCTCGTCGCACCACTGGGAGAACACGCATGGCACCCGGCCTTCCTACCGCCATGGACCGACCGCACTTCATCGGCATCGGCGGCGCCGGGATGTCGGGCATCGCCAAGATCCTCGCGCAGCGCGGCGCCCAGGTGGCCGGCAGCGACGCCAAGGACTCCGCGACCGCCGACGCCCTGCGCGCGCTCGGCGCCACCGTGCACATCGGCCACGCGGCCGGGCACCTCGCCGACGACGCCAGCTGCGTGGTCGTCTCCTCCGCGATCCGCGAGGACAACCCCGAACTGGTCCGGGCGGCCGAACTGGGCATCCCGGTGGTGCACCGCTCCGACGCCCTCGCCGCCCTGATGGACGGCCTGCGCCCGATCGCCGTGGCCGGAACCCACGGCAAGACCACCACCACCTCCATGCTGGCCGTCTCCCTGACCGAGCTGGGCCGCGAGCCGTCGTACGCGATCGGCGGCGACCTGGACGCCCCCGGCTCCAACGCGCTGCACGGCGAGGGCGACATCTTCGTCGCCGAGGCGGACGAGTCCGACCGAAGCTTCCACAAGTACGCGCCCGAGGTCGCGATCATCCTCAACGTGGAGCTGGACCACCACGCCAACTACGCCTCGATGGAGGAGATCCACGAGTCGTTCGAGACGTTCGTCGGCCGGATCGTGCCCGGCGGCACCCTGGTGATCTCCGCGGACCACGAGGGCGCCCGGGAGCTGACCCGACGGCTGGACGGCTCGGTGCGGACGGTGACGTACGGCGAGGCGGAGGACGCCGACGTGCGGGTGCTGTCGGTCGTCCCGCAGGGCCTGAAGAGCGAGGTGACCGTCGAGCTGGACGGCAACCCGCTCACCTTCACGGTGTCGGTCCCCGGCAAGCACTACGCGCTCAACGCGGTGGCCGCGCTCGCCGCGGGCGCGGCGCTCGGCGTCCCGGCCGCCGAGCTGGCCCCGGCGCTGGCCGCGTACACCGGGGTGAAGCGGCGCCTCCAGCTCAAGGGCGAGGCGTCCGGCGTCCAGGTGATCGACTCCTACGCGCACCACCCGACCGAGATGACCGCCGACCTGGAGGCGATGCGTGCCGCCGCCGGGGACGGACGCATCCTCGTCCTCTTCCAGCCGCACCTGTTCTCCCGCACCCGGGAGCTGGGCACGGAGATGGGCCGGGCACTGGCCCTGGCCGACGCCTCCGTGGTGCTGGACATCTACCCGGCCCGCGAGGACCCGATCCCCGGCGTCACCAGCGAGCTGATCATCGACGCGGCCCGGGCGGCCGGCGCGGACGTGACGGCCGTCCACGACAAGGCGGAGGCCCCCGAGGTGATCGCGGGAATGGCGAAGCCCGGTGATCTCGTTCTGACCATGGGAGCGGGCGACGTCACCGACCTCGGCCCGCACATCCTGGACCGTCTGTCGAAGTGAAGGGCTGAAAGCTCATGCCGTACGACGTGGAGAAGCCGGACGAGCAGTGGCGTGCGGAACTGTCGCCGTCCGAGTACGCGGTCCTGCGCCAGGCGGCCACGGAACCCGCCTTCACCGGTGAGTACACCGACACCAGGACCGAGGGCGTCTACTCGTGCCGCGCCTGCGGCGCCGAACTGTTCACCTCCGGCACCAAGTTCGAGTCGCACTGCGGCTGGCCGTCCTTCTACGACCCGAAGGACACCGACGCCGTGGAGCTGGTGGAGGACCGCTCGCACGGCATGGTGCGCACCGAGGTCCGCTGCGCCCGCTGCGGCTCCCACCTCGGGCACGTCTTCGAGGGCGAGGGCTATCCGACGCCCACGGACCAGCGGTACTGCATCAACAGCATCTCGCTGCGGCTGCAGCCCACCGACGGCTGACCCGCGGCACGTGACCGGCCCGTCGGGCCCTCCCGGCCCGTGCGGGACGGTCAGGAGCCGCCGGGCGTCGGCAGTCGGAGCGTGAAGACCGTCGATCCGGGCGCGCTGCTCACGTCGATGCCGCCGCCGTGCGCCCGGGCCAGTGACCGGGCGACCGACAGGCCGAGCCCGCTGCCGCCCCGGTCGCGGCTGCGGGCCTTGTCGACGCGGTAGAAGCGGTCGAAGACCCGCTCCCGGTCCTCCGCCGGGATGCCGGGGCCCGCGTCGGCGACCCGCACCAGCGCCGTGTCGCCGTCGGCCGTGACCTCCACCGACACCGGAGTGCCGGCCGGGGTGTGCACGGCGGCGTTGGTGAGGAGGTTGTCCAGCACCTGCCGGATGCGCTGCGGGTCCACGCGCAGCCGCAGCGGCCCGGCCCCGGTCGTCACCGCCAGCGGATGCCCCGGGTGGCTCGCCCGGAACGCGTCGGCGGCCTGCTGCACCAGCTCCACCAGGTCCGTGTCCGTCGTCCGCAGCGGTGTCTCCACCTCCGCCGCGTCCAGCCGGGCGAGCAGCAGCAGGTCGTCCAGCAGCACGCCCATGCGTGCGGCCTCCGCACGCAGCCGGGCCAGGTGCCGGTCGCGTTCGGCGGGCTCGTTGGCGGCCGCGTACTGGAAGAGGTCCGCGTAGCCGCGTACCGACATCAGCGGGGTGCGCAGCTCGTGCGAGGCGTCCGCGACGAAGCGGCGCAGCCGCAGTTCGGCCTCCGCGCGCACCGCGAGCGAGTCGTCGATGTGCTCCAGCATCGTGTTGAAGGCGGTGCGCAGCTCGGCCACCTCCGGTCCGCCGTCCCGGCCGTCCGCGCGCAGCGGCAACCGCGCCGCCGACTCGCTCAGGTCGTGCGAGGCGATGCCGTGCGCGGTGCGCGCCATGTCGCTCAGCGGTTCCAGCCCGCGCCGCAGCATCCGCCGCCCGAACAGCACCAGCGCGGCCAGCGCGAGCGCGAACACCACGACCTGCACCGTGATCAGCTGGTCGACGGTCTCCTCGACGTCCTCCACCGGTGCGGCGCTCACCAGCACCACGCCCGGCCGGACCTCGCACCCGCGCAGCCGGTAGACGCCCTCGCCGTCGATCCGCGCGGTGCGCATCAGCTCGGTGTCGGAGTGCGCCATCGCCCGCGCCAGGTCGGCCAGCGCCCGGGTGTCGTCGGGCACGTCGGCGGGCCTGCGCAGGGTGACCGCGTCGTCGGAGACGTCGTACACCGCCGTGTACCAGCCGTAGTACGGCTTGCGCTTCACCGTGCCGTGCGCGGCCGCGTCCTTGGCCTGCACGGTCTGGATCAGCTTCAGCTGGTCACCCAACTGCCGTTCCAGATAGTCGCGCATGTACGCGGTGAGGGCCGTGCCGACGACCGCGAACACCGCGAGCGACAGCACTCCGAGCCCCAGCGCCAGCCGGGTGCCCAGACGCATCCGCCGGTAGGTCTCCCGCAACCGCCGTACCGGCGCCCTCACTCGGACGCCTGCCGTATCGCGTACCCGAAGCCCCGCACGGTCCGGATCAGCGGCTCACCGGTGTCGTCCAGCTTGCGCCGCAGCCGGCTGACCACCAGCTCCACCACGTTGGAGCGGCCGCCGAAGCCGTACTCCCACACGTGGTCCAGGATCTGCGCCTTGGTCAGCACCGCCGGCGACCGGCGCATCAGATAGCGCAGCACCTCGTACTCGGTCGGGGTCAGCGACAGCAGCCGCTCACCGCGCCGCACCTGGCGGGTGTCCTCGTCCATCGTCAGGTCCGCCACCCGCAGCACCGACCGCTGGAAGCCGGGACCCGCACTGCGCCGCAGCACGGTCCGCAGCCGCGCCATCAGCTCCTCCACGGCGAACGGCTTCACCAGGTAGTCGTCGCCGCCGCGGGTCAGCCCCGCCACCCGGTCGGCGACGCCGTCCCGGGCGGTGAGGAACACCACCGGCACCATCGTGCCCGAGCGCCGCAGCCGGTCCAGGACGCCGAAGCCGTCCACGTCCGGCAGCATCAGGTCCAGCACCACGATGTCCGGGCGGAACTCGGCGGCACGGCGCAGCGCCTCCTCACCCGAGTTGGCGGTGACCGCGTCCCAGCCCTCGTAACCGGCGACCGTCGCCACCAGGTCGGCGATGGGCGGGTCGTCGTCCACGACGAGGAGTCGTACTTTTTCCACCCGCCCATACTGCGGCACCCGGCTCCGGGCGCCGGAGGCGGTGTGCCCTCCCGTCCCGATCGACAGCAACGTGAAAGTCGGCCGACAGCGGATCGACAGCGTCCCGCGACGAAGCTCGGTGTCCCAGGAGGCGATCAAGGAGACTCCGGCGTGTCAGCTGTCCCATCGCCTCCCGCGCCCTCGCACCGCGAGGCGACGCCCGAAGGCGGCAGCGAGCCTCGGCCTGAGCGCGCTGCTCGCCTCCCGCCCGGTGCCCGACCTGACCGCCCGGGACGTCTACGTCTGCGGCCTGCCCGGCATGACCACCGCGGTCCTGCGCACCGTGCGCGAACCGGGCGTACGGAAGCGGCAGATCCACCACGAACGCTTCAGCCTGGCCGGCTGACGGCGTGAGTCGAGGCGGGCGAGGCACTTGAGGCCAGTGAGGCGCGCTTCAGGAAGCGGCGTCCCGCGGCTCGATGGCGTCGGCCACCGCGGATATGTGCCGGTTCAAGCGGAGGCTGACGGCGCCCGTCGTGAAGAGCGCTGCGCCCGCCACGGACGTGGGAATCGAGGCGCCCAGCACCGCAAGCAGTTCGGGCCAGTCGCGTTCGGCGGCACACCGGCTGCCGTCCGCCGCGAGGGCGTTGGCCTCCCGACGGTCGGTGAAGAACGGGGACTCACAGTCCGCTGAGCCTCCCTCGCCTTGATCGACGGTGTGGGGCGTGAACAGCAGGACGGCGAACCAGAGCGAAGTACTCGAGGGTGAAGTTCAAAAGCATGACGCAGCAACCTACCGCTCCCACAAGGAGAAGATCGATGCACCGGTCCCGGCCGGCACCCGGCTCCTGCCGGGTGCCGCGCCGAGGCCGTTACGCGGCGGCGGGGCCGGCGTCGTCGTCCGAGTCCGTGTTCTCCTCCGCGGCAGTCGGTGGGGTGCTGGTGTTCTCCGGCTCGCCGTCGGCCTCGGTGGGGCTCTCGACGGCGGGGGTGTCCGGGACGGGGGTGGTGCGGTCGTCGAGGGTGATGGTGACCGGCGTGCCGCTGGGGCTGAGGCGGGTCAGGCTCTGTTCGATCCGCTCGTACAGGGTGGCGGCGAGCTCCTGGTCGCCGTCGCCATGGCCCGGGGTGCGCCTGATGGAGTGCAGGCTGATCAGCAGGGCGATCAGGGAGCGGCCGGACAGTGCGGCGCGGATGCGCTCGTCGCCCTCGTCGGCGACCTGCGGCGGCACTCGGAAGTGCGGGTGCCGTCCGGCGTGGGCGGTGATGAACTCCCAGAGGTCCCGGTGGCACAGCAGGCTCGCGGAGGAGACGCGGGCAGCCGTCCTGAGCAGGGTGCTGTGCTCCTCGCTCACTTCGGCGGCCGCGGTGCCGTCCGGGGCGTCGGCCTGCGATCGCAGCCCGTCCACGGCGGTGCTCAGGGCTGCGACCTCCCGATGCAGGGAGGCGAGCACGGACCGGGCTTCCTCCAGGGCGGTGCTGAGCTCCTGCTTGATCTCACCGGCTGTTTCCTGCAACAGGGCCAAGGCATCCCGCCGGTCGCCGGCCCGGCTGTTGCCGTCGCTGTCCGACGCGGTGGTGAGCACGGGAGCGAGTTCTTCGGTGAGAACGTCGCGGAGGGCCTGGCGGACCGCGTCGACCGGCAGTGCCAGGCCGGGCGGGGAGTCCTGATCGGTGCCGCGCTGCGCCGGGACGGCGGCGTGAGGGGTTGCCTCTTCCGAGGGGCCGTCGGGCTCGGTGATCGTGGTGACCGCTGCAGGCGCGAGGTCAGTGCGGTGGTCCTCGGCGGCGGATGCCTCCGGCGGGGCCGAGACGGCGGAGGGCGGGGTCGTGACCGAGCGCGGTACGGGCAGGGTGAGGTCCGCGAGTGCCACTCGAACCTCTCGCAGTTCGCCGCGTAGTTGGGCTACGACATCGTGGACGGCGGTGTTGAGCGCTTCGCCGCTGGAGTTCAGTTTGTTGTGGACGTCGCGGAAGTTCGCGCGCATACGGCCGAGTTCGTCGACGACTTCCTTGGTTGTTCGGTCGTGTGCGGCCGCACCGGCCGTCTCCAGCTTTTCGACGCTCTTGTCGAGCGCGTCCCGGATGTTCTTGTCCGTGTGCATGACGGCCGTGTGGAGCATCGTCAAGGTGCTGGTGAGGTCCGGCTTCGGACGGATCATCGTCCCCCATTTCATTGCGGTGGGTAGTTGGTCGACTTCGCTGCGTATGCTGCCTCGGTGTGCGTCTCGCGCGAAGGGAAATCGGGTCAACTGGCGCAATACAGGGGGTTTTTGAGGCCGAAATCACGTGGAATGGCCTGGTGTGGATGACAGTGGAGCGCTTTGTCTCATCATCGCAATTTCAGTGACGTGACTACGTCAGTCGGTGTTGCCTCCACCCGCTCCTCGACAGGGACGTTCAGGTCCGACACGCCTCGGCGCTCGTCGCCGGGTGCGTGTCGGAGGTGGCGTTTAGACTCGACCGGCACCTGCCCGCGCGACCTGGGCCAAAAGATTCCGCCACCGAAGGGCAATCGGCGTCTTGATACGGATCGACTCTGTCACGAAGCGGTACCCGGACGGCACGGTGGCGGTCGACCGGCTGTCGCTGGAGATCCCCGACCGCTCGATCACCGTCCTCGTCGGGCCCTCGGGCTGCGGCAAGACGACCACCCTGCGCATGATCAACCGGATGGTCGAACCCACCGAGGGCAGCATCCTCCTCGACGGCGAGGACATCCAGCGCCGTCCGGTCACCGCCCTGCGCCGGTCCATGGGCTACGTCATCCAGAACGCCGGGCTGTTCCAGCACCGCACCATCGTCGACAACATCGCCACCGTGCCCCGCATGCTCGGCTGGGGCAAGCAGCGCGCCCGGGAGCGGGCGGCGGAGCTGATGCAGCGGGTCGGCCTGGACACCTCACTGGCCCGGCGGTACCCGTACCAGCTCTCCGGCGGCCAGCAGCAGCGCGTCGGCGTGGCGCGGGCGCTCGCCGCGGACCCGCCGGTCCTCCTGATGGACGAGCCGTTCTCGGCCGTCGACCCGGTGGTGCGCAAGGGACTGCAGGACGAACTCCTGCGCATCCAGGAGGAACTCGGCAAGACCATCGTCTTCGTCACCCACGACATCGACGAGGCGATCAAGCTGGGCACCATGGTCGCCGTGCTGCGCGAGGGCGGCCGGCTCGCCCAGTACGCGCCGCCCGCCGAACTGCTGTCCGCTCCCGCGGACGGATTCGTCGAGGACTTCCTCGGTGCCGACCGCGGCATCCGCCGGCTGTCCTTCTTCGACTCCGCCGCACTGGAGCTGACCACCGACTCCGTGGTCCCGGCCGACGCCACCGCCGACCGTATCGCCGCCGCACCGGACCCGTACCTGCTGGTGACCGACGCCGACGGCCGACCTCTCGGCTGGGCCGAACGCGACGGGCAGGCCGGCGGGGACCTCGCCGCGGAGCGGCTGCTGCCGTACGGGCGTCCCTTCGTCCCCGGCGCCGACTCCCTGCGCGTCGCCCTGGACTGCGCCGTCCTGTCGCCCACCGGCTGGGCGGTCGCCGTGGACGACGGCGGCCGGGTGACCGGCGTCGTCTCCCAGCAGACCATCGGCGAGGCGATCCGCGCCGCCCACACCGAGCGCGCCGCCCACACCGAGCGCTCCGCCCACACCGGGAGCCGGACGCACCCGCGCAAGGACGAGGCCGGGGTCGCCGAGTGAACGGCTTCTTCGACATCCCGAGCGACCTCCAGCACAGCTGGGCCGGCCTGATCGGCCTGCACCTGCGGGAGTCCCTGCTGCCGGTGGCCGCCGGGCTGCTGCTCGCCCTGCCGCTGGCCCAGCTGTGCGTGCGCTTCCGCTGGCTGTACCCGCCCGTGCTCGGCCTGACGACCGTGCTGTACGCCATCCCCTCACTGGCGTTCTTCGTCGTCCTCATCGACTACACCGGCCAGACCGAGCTCACCGTGATGATCCCGCTGGCCGTCTACAGCCTGGTGGTGCTCGTCCCGGCCATCGTCGACGGCGTGCGCTCGGTCCCGCAGGAGACCCTGGCCGCCGCCACCGCCATGGGGTTCGGCCCCGTACGCCGCTACCTCCAGGTGCAGTTGCCGATCGCCACGCCCGCCATCGTCGCCGGCCTCAGGGTGGCGGTCGTCTCCAGCATCTCCCTGGTCAGCGTCGGCGCCCTGATCGGCAACCAGGGCGCCCTCGGCAACCTCCTCGCGGCCGCGCAGAAGTACGACCGGCCCGAACTCGCCGTGAACGCCGTGCTCACGATGGCCGCCCTGGCGATCGTGTGCGACGCCCTGCTGGTCGGACTGCGGGTGCTGCTGACGCCGTGGATGCCGCGCGGCGCCCGCCCGAAGGCCGCCGCACGGCCGGAACCGCTCACGGCGAAGGGAGCGGCCCGGTGAACGTCCTGAACTTCGTCAACGCCTTCTTCAGCGACAGCGCCCACTGGCACGGCTACGACGGCATCCCGCAGCGCTTCTGGGAACACGTCCAGTACTCGCTGCTGGCCCTCGCCGTCGCCGCCGCGATCGGCCTGCCCGTCGGTCTGCTCACCGGCCACACCGGACGCGGCGGCAACGCGCTCGCCCTCATCGCCAACGCCGCCCGCGCCCTGCCCAGCTTCGGCCTGCTGGTGCTGGCCGTCCTGCTGATCGGCTTCGGCCTGCTGCCCGTGATGATCCCGCTGGTCGTCCTCGCCGTCCCGCCGATCCTCGTCACCACCTACGAGGCGGTCCGCTCCGTCGACCCCTCACCGGTCGACGCCGCCCGGGGCATGGGCATGCGCGAGTCGCGGATCCTGTTCCAGGTGGAACTGCCGGTGGCGCTGCCGCTGGTGCTCAGCGGCCTGCGCTCGGCGGCCATCCAGATCGTCTCCACGGCCACCATCGCCGCCTACGTCAGTCTCGGCGGCCTCGGCCGCTACATCGTCGACGGCCTCTACCAGCGCGACTACGAGAAGGTGGTCGGCGGCGCCACCCTGGTCGCCGTCCTGGCGCTGCTCACCCTCGCCGTGTTCTGGGCGGCGGGACGGCTCGCGGTGTCGCCCGGGGTGCGCAGGCGCTGACGGCCCGTCACCCCGGTGACAAAACGTGACCATGATGTTCTTGACTGACCGCGAAGCGGCTGGATTGGATCGGTGGATGACTTCCACTGCGAAGAGCAGCAGGTCCAGGACGAGGCACACCGGCGCGGTGGCCGTCGCGCTCACCGCCGCCGCGGCGCTCCTCGCGGGCTGTTCCTCCGACGACACCTCCGACAACCCCCTCGACGGCGAGAAGGCCGAGGCCGGCACCGTCGTCGTCGGCTCGAACAACTTCGCCGAGAGCACCCTGCTCGCCGACATCTACGGCGAGGCGCTGCGGGCCAAGGGCCTCAAGGTCGGCTACAAGCACAACATCGGCAGCCGCGAGACGACGTACGGGCTGATGAAGAACGGCTCCATCACCGTCCTGCCGGAGTACAACGGCTCGCTGCTCGCCTACCTCGACCCCGAGGCCGAGCAGACGTCGGCGGACGCCGTCAACGAGGCCGTCAAGGCCAAGCTGGACAAGAAGCTGACCCTGCTGGAGTCGTCGCCGGCCGAGGACAAGGACTCCGTCAGCGTCAACGCCGAGACCGCGAAGAAGTACGGCCTCACCGCCTCCTCCACCCTCGCCGACCTCAAGGACGCCGCGCCGGAACTGGTGATCGGCGGCTCGCCCGAGTTCCAGACCCGGCAGCAGGGACTCAAGGGCCTGGAGACCGTCTACGGCCTGAAGTTCAAGTCGTTCAAGGCGCTCGACGCGGGCGGCCCGCTGACCCAGGCGGCCCTCACCAGGAACGAGGTGCAGGCGGCGGACATCTTCACCACGGACCCGACCATCGTGAAGGAGAAGTTCGTCGTCCTGAAGGACCCGGAGAACCTCTTCGGGTTCGCCAACGTCACCCCGCTGGTCCACAAGGACGGGCTCCCGAAGGAGGGCGTGGACGCGCTCAACGCAGTCTCCGCCGCACTGGACACCGAGACCCTCCTCGACCTGGACGCCCAGGTGCAGCTGGAGAAGAAGGACCCGCTGGACGTCGCCAAGGCCTGGCTGAAGTCGGCCGGCCTGGCCTGACCCCCGCCGGGGTGCGGCCCGCCGGCCGCACCCCGCGGGCACTCACCGTGCCGGGGCCGCGTCGTCGATCAGACGGTCGATCAGCGCGATCAGCACGTCCCGGCACGACTCCCGCTCCCGCGCGTCGCACAGCAGCACGGGCACGCCCTCCGGCAGCGCCAGCGACTCCCGGATGTCCTCGACCGGGTACGGGTGCTCCCCGTAGAAGCCGTTCACGGCGATCACGAAGGGGATGCCCCGGCGTTCGAAGAAGTCGATCGCGGCGAAACTCGTCTCCGGTCGGCGCACGTCCACCAGCACCACCGCACCGAGCGCGCCGACGGCCAGGTCGTTCCACATGAACCAGAACCGCTGCTGCCCCGGCGTGCCGAAGAGGTACAGCACGAGATCGTCCGACACGGAGATCCGGCCGAAGTCCAGCGCCACCGTGGTGGCACGTTTCTCCTCGACGCCCCGCAGGTCGTCGACGTCGAGGCCCGCCATGGTCAGCGGTTCCTCGGTGCGCAGCGGGACGATCTCGCTGACCGAGCCGACCATGGTGGTCTTGCCCACGCCGAAGCCACCGGCGATCAGGATCTTGACCGTGTCGGGTGCCGAACGGTCGGCGGAATCCTGAGCGATGGTGTCAGAGCCGGCCAAGGCCCTCCCTCACTTTCTGCAGCAGGTCCAGATCCGGGGTGGTCCGGGTGACGGGGTGCGGCGGGTGGGCGGTGATCCGGCCCGCCTCCAGCAGGTCGCACAGCATGATGACGACCACGCTCACCGGCAGGTCGAGACGCGCGGCCAGCTCGGCCACCGCGACCGGCCGCTCGCACAGGCGCAGGATCCGCAGGTGCTCCGGCTGCGGCCGGCCGGCCGTCTGCGGCTGCGGATCCACCGCCGTCACCGTCGTGATGAGCGTGAAGTCGGCGCGGCTGGGCCGGGTCCGGCCACCGGTCAGGGTGAACGGCCGTACGAGCCGGCCCGCCGAGTCGCTTCCGCCCACCTCACACGCCGGGGTCGGCGGCGGGCCCGGCGGTGCCCCGCGGGGCCGCGCTCAGATGCTCACCGATCTTCTTCACCAGCATGTTCATCTGGTACGCCACCACACCGACGTCCGCGCCCGGCCCGGTCAGCACGACCAGATGGGCGCCGGGGCCCGCCGAGGTGAGGATCAGGTAGCTGTGGGCCATCTCGATCAGCGCCTGGCGCACCGGGCCGCCGCGGAAGTCCATGCTGACGCCCTTGCTGAGGCTCATCAGACCGGACGCGGTCGCCGCCAGGCGCTCGGCGTCGTCGCGCAGGAAGCCCGTGGACTTGCTGACGACCAGCCCGTCCTCGGAGAGCACCACGGCCTGGTTCACGTCGGCGACCCGTTCCACGAGTCCGGTCAGCAGCTGGTCGAGCTGGGTGTGGGTGGCGGGGATGGGGGGTGTCATGAGGGTGATCCTTCGTGTGCGGTCGGCGATCGGCGGTCGGCGGGCGGAGCCGGGAACTGCGCTGCGGCGGCGGGCGCGTGCGCGGCCGCATCGTACGGCGGTACGGCCGCGCCGTCGCCGTCGCCGTCGTCGTCCCGGGCCTGGAGCGTGCCGCGCAGGAAGCCGGCGAGGGACGAGGCGGCGCGCTCCGCGGAGAAGTCCTCGCCGGGGTCGTCGGCGGTCTCCGGCACGGCCTCCTCGCGCAGTTCGGCGGCCAGGCTGGTCTGCGGCACCCGGCGGGGCAGCGGGGTGAGTCCGTCACGGCGGGGTGCGGGCGCCGGCGCGGCGGCGGACCGTACGGGGGCCGCCGGGCGGGCCGTGGACTGCGGCTCGCTCGCGACGGTGCGCAGCGGCTCGCGCTCCGCCGGGGCCGCGACGGCCGGACGGTCCTTCGCGGCCCCGGTGTCGTCGGGCGTCTCCTGCTCGGTGCCGGAGGAGTCGTCGCACACCACGATCTCGTGCGGGATCAGCACGATCGCCGTCGTCCCGCCGTACGGCGACGGGCGCAGCGTGACCACGATGCCGTGCCGGTGCGCGAGCTGCGAGATCACGAACATGCCGAGCCGGAGGTCGTCGGCGAGCGCCACCACGTCGAACTGCGGGGGCTTGGCCAACTGGGCGTTGAGGGAGGCGTAGTCCTCCTCCGACATGCCGAGGCCCCGGTCCTCGACCTCGATGGCGAGGCCCTTGGCGACCATCGCCGCGCGCACGCCGACGGGGCTGGGCGCCGGCGAGTACACCGTCGCGTTGTCGATCAGCTCCGCCAGCAGATGGATGACGTCGGCCACCGCCGGCGGCGCGACGGCCACCTCCTCGTCGGTGTGCACCTCCACCCGCTGGTACTCGGCGACCTCGCCGACGGCGCTGCGCACGATGTCGATCAGCGCGACCGGCCGGCTCCAGGTACGGCCCGGGCGCTCACCGCTGACGATGACCAGGTTCTCCTCGTAGCGGCGCAACTGGCTGGCCGTGGAGTCGAGTTCGTACAGGCCCTTGAGGACCTCGGGGTCGGTGTGCCGGCGTTCCAGCGCGTCGAGCTTGCTCAGCTGGAGGTTGACCAGGTTCTGGCTCTGCCGGGCGATGCCGAGGATGACCTTCTGGAACCCGCGCCGGGTGTCGGCGAGTTCGACCGCGGTGTGCACGGCGGTGCGCTGGGCGGTGTTGAACGCCTGCGCCACCTGGCCCAGTTCGTCGTGGCCGTAGTCCAGCGGCGTCGTCGCCGACTCCGCGTCGACCTTCTCGCCGCGCTCCAGGCGGGCCACCACCTCGGGCAGCCGCTCCTGCGCCAGGCCCAGCGTCGCCATCCGCAGACCGCGCAGGCGGCGCGACAGCGAGCGGGTGATGCGCCACGACATGCCCACGCACACCAGCAGCGCGAGCAGCCCGCCGGCGCTCAGCGAGGCGGCCTTCAGCAGCAGCCCGCGGGCCTCGTCGGCACTGCGGGTGAGCAGCGCGTCCGTCTGCTGCTGGATCAGGGCCGTGTACTGCGTGGAGACCTTGTCGAAGGCGGCCTGCCACTTCTGCCGCGCCTGCGGCAGGTCGATCGCGGCGCCGCCGTTCGTCGCGCGCGCGGCGAGCACCTTGTCCTCGGTCTCCTCCAGGGTGCGCCACTCGGCACTCCGCAGGATCCGCTCGGCCTGCACCTTCGTGTCGCCCCGCAGCGACGGCACGATCTGGTCCTTGACCAGCCAGCGGCGGGTGTGCACGAGCTCCGCGAACTGGGTCCAGCCCTGTTCGTCGAAGCGCCCGGACGGCCAGGCCAGGGTGAGCCGGGCGTCCTCCTGGGAGATCAGCTCCGCCGCGTGCTCCAGCGCCACCAACGGCCCGGCCTGCGAGGTCAGATCGCCGTCGTCGACCTGGGACAGCTCCTGGAAGGCGTGGATCTGGTCGTCGATGATCGAGGTGAACTGGTCGAGGACCTGGTCGGCGGCGATGTCGCTGGGATTGTCCACCTGGTCGCGGTAGTACTCCAGGCTGCCCACCGAGCCGAGCACCGAGTACAGGCGGTCGGAGACGCGCGGCGGCGCGTCGGCGATCGCGTCGGCCTGCCGGACCAGTTTCGCCACCGCCTTGTCGGTGGTGGCGCGCTGCGCCTCCAGGGCGCTGCGGGAGCCCTGCGGCGAGGCCAGCCAGGCGGCGGACAGGCTCCGCTCCCGTTGCAGCGCGAGCGCCGCGTCCGTGCCCATCGCGCCGGTGGACCGGCTCAGTCCGGTCTGGGCGCGCAGTTGCAGACCCTCCGAGAACATCTGGATCGTCGTCACGCCCCACATGCCGGCGAGGGTGACGCTGGGCACCAGCGCCAGGAGGAACAGCGAGAGGCGTATGGAGCCGAGACGGCGCCGGGCACCTGTCCGTGGAGACATCGTGGTCCTAGAGCGGTCGGATGTGTGGGGGAGTGCGCACGGGACGTCCCGTCAGCGGGTTCCGTTGGCGGCGAACCCGGCGACCGAGGCCGCGTTGGTCTTGGTGACGAACGCCGGTCCGGTCAGGACGGGCGCGACCCCGCCACCGCTGACGTTGCCGTTGTTCCGGTGCAGCCACAGCGCGTCCACGGCGAGGTAGCCCTGAAGATACGGCTGCTGGTCGACGGCGAACTGGACGTCGCCCGCGCGCACCGCGTCGACCAGGTCCTTGTTGAGGTCGAAGGTGGCGACCCGGGCCCTGCTGCCCGCCTCCTTCACCGCGTCGACCGCGGTGAGGGCGTAGGCGGCCCCGTTGGTGACGACCTCGTCGATCGTCGAGTCCTGCCGCAGCCGGGCGGTGAGGATGCCGGAGACGGCGCGCATGTCGGTGCCGTCCACGTACAGGTTCTCGGTCGTCCCGCCGAACGTCTTCTTCACTCCGGCGCAGCGGGCCTCCACGGCAACGTTGCCACGCTCGTGGACGACGCACAGGGCGTTCTTGGCCTTGAGGTCGTTCAGCTTCTCGCCGACGGCCCGGCCCGCCACGTTCTCGTCCTGCCCGAAGTACCCGAGCAGTCCGGCCGGCTTCCAGGCGTCGATACCGGAGTTGAGACCGACGACGGGGATGCCCGCCTTGCGCGCCTCGGCGACCGGGCCCTTCATGGCCTGCGGCTTGGCCAGCGTCAGCGCGATGCCGTCGACGCCGTCACGGATCGCGTTGCGCACCAGCTCCGCCTGCTCCGCCTCTTCCGGGTCGCTGACGTACGTCAGCTCGATGCCGTCCTTCTTCGCCGCCGCCTCGGCGCCCCGCTTCACCCGGTCCCAGAAGGCGTCGCCCTCGCTGCCGTGGGTGACCAGCGCGACCCGCATGCCCGAGGCGCCCGTCGCGCCCGCGCCGTCCGACCCCGGGGAGTCGTCGTCCGTGCCGAGCGCCGAGCAGCCGGTCATCAGCAGGCCCACGGCGGCTGCCAGGGCCGACAGACGGACGGAGCGTTCCGGTAGGCGGTGGGACGGGGGACGATTCTTCATGAGGAGTGCGGACCTCGCTGTACGGCCGAGCCAGAGCAGGGACGGGAGCACCGGACGGAACCGCGGGGGCGTGCGCCGACCGGGTGACTCTCGCTGGCCGGAGCCAACCGTGTGGAACCACTGGTCGTCAAGTGAACAGCGACGTGAAGTGAGGCGCCGCTGCCGCATTGTGATGAACCGAGGGGTGCCGGTGAGGTGTCCCGCACCGTCACGGGATCCGGACCGAATGGACGGTACGGCGGAGCGCGGGCGCACGCGGGCACGTCGTGCGCGGTACTCGGCACGAGCGGCGGCCCGGTCGGTGCGGACACCGGGGCCGGCGATGCGGGCATAGCGGTCCGTTCCTGGTCAACCGCCTTTCGGCGAGGGTGGCTTCGGGGCCGGATCGAGGGTTTCCCCCGTATCCCGGCGGACTCCGCGCTGCCTATCGTTCGAGCTCAGCCGGCCCGCGGGCGATCCCCGCCCGGCCCGCTGCCCGCTCCCGGCCGGCCGATCTGCCGCACGTGGACGCACCCCACCGCTTCGACGCCGAAGCGAAGCGGCCCCCACTCCCCAACTCCGTGTCACCCGGAGTCCCGGTACGAAAGGCACACCCTTGCGCACCTCACCGAGCTCTCCCCGAAGCTCCGCGCCCGGACGGAAGCTGATATCCGTCGCCGCGCTCTCCGTCGCCCTGCTGACGGCCGCCTCCGCCCAGGTCGCCGTCGCCCAGGACGCCCCCACGGACCCGGGGGCCGCCGTCCCCGCCGCCGCCACCGAGGCCGCGCCCGGCACCCCCGCCGAGCGGCTCATCGTCGGTTACCGGTCCGGTGCCGCCGAGGCCGCGTCCGACAAGGCCGCCGCCGCCGACGCCGCCGCCAAGGGCGAGAAGGCCGGCGAGGACGTCGGCTTCCAGCGCCGTCTCGGCACCGGTGCCGCCCTCGTCGAGCTGGGCGAGCGGCCGACCAGGTCCGAAGTCGCCGACGTCGTCGCCGAGTACAGCGCCGACCCGCAGGTCGCCTACGTCGTGCCGGACCGTCTCAACAAGCCGCTGGCCACCCCGAACGACACCGAGTACAGCAAGCAGTGGGACCTGTTCGAGGCCACCGCCGGCATGCGCGTGCCCGGTGCCTGGGACCTCGCCACCGGCAGCGGTGTCACGGTCGCCGTCATCGACACCGGGTACGTCGCCCACTCCGACCTCGCCGCGAACGTCGTCGCCGGCTACGACTTCATCTCCGACACCGCCGTCGCCGTCGACGGCAACGGCCGCGACAGCAACCCGGCCGACCCCGGCGACTGGTACGCCGCCGGCGAGTGCGGCCAGGCCACCGGCAGCAACTCCTCCTGGCACGGCACCCATGTGGCGGGCACCATCGCCGCGGCCACCAACAACGGCAAGGGCATCGCCGGCATCGCGTACAACGCGAAGATCTCCCCGGTGCGCGTGCTCGGCAAGTGCGGCGGCTACGACTCCGACATCATCGACGCCATCACCTGGGCCTCCGGCGGCACCGTTTCCGGCGTGCCCGCCAACGCCAACGTCGCCAAGGTCATCAACATGAGCCTCGGCGGGGGCGGCGCCTGCTCCACCGCCACCCAGAGCGCCATCAACGGCGCCGTGAACCGCGGCACCACCGTCGTCGTCGCGGCCGGCAACGAGAACCAGAACGCCGCCAACTCCTCCCCGGCGAACTGCGGCAACGTCATCACCGTCGCCGCCACCAACCGCGCCGGCAGCCGCGCCTCCTACTCCAACTACGGCAGCATCGTGGACATCTCCGCCCCCGGCGGCGAGACCCGGACCGGCACCGCCAACGGCATCCTGTCCACGCTGAACTCCGGCACCCGGACCCCGTCGACCGAGAACTACGCCTACTACCAGGGCACCAGCATGGCCACGCCGCACGTCGCGGGCCTCGCCGCGCTGATGAAGTCGGCCAACTCCGCGCTCACCCCGGCGCAGATCGAGTCGGCGATCAAGTCCAACGCCCGCCCGCTGCCCGGCACCTGCTCCGGCGGCTGCGGCGCGGGCCTCGCGGACGCCACCGCGACCGTCCAGGCCGTCAAGGGCGGTACGTCCACGGGCTCCACCTACTCCAGCACCACCGCCGTCTCCATTCCGGACAACGGCTCGGCGATCGAGTCGCCGATCACCGTCGGCGGCCGCAGTGGCAACGCCCCGGCGGCGCTCCGGGTGGGCGTGGACATCACCCACACCTGGCGCGGTGACCTGGTCATCGACCTGGTGGCGCCGGACGGTTCGGCGTACCGCCTGAAGTCCGCGAACTCCTCGGACTCCGCGGACGACGTCGTCACCACCTACACGGTGGACGCCTCCGCCGAGACCGCGAACGGCACCTGGAAGCTGCGGGTGCAGGACACGGCGTCGCAGGACACGGGCCGACTCAACGGCTGGCAGCTGACCTTCTGATCCACCTCCCCGACAGGCGGGTGGACCCGGGGGGGGGGGGGCCCGGCGGGCC
>NZ_VCNP01000010.1 GCF_006782915.1 Streptomyces calvus | reverse complement strand
GGCGCCGCGGGGGGGGGTGGGCCCCCCGCCCCCCCCCGCCGTTCTCTTTTGCCGCCGCACCTGCCACACTTAGATACCGGACGTGCTGTTTTCTTTGAAGGCACGCGTTCGTTTTGCCCGATGTGTCCAAGTGCCGTGGCTTTTCTGGGTGATGAATGTCGCCACAGGGTGAGTTATCGTGTACTCGGCGTCAAAACAAACGGCATGACCCGTTCCTTTCCGGCTCAGGAGTTCAGTCGATGGCGAGGCAGGTACGCGCCGAGCAGACCCGCGCGACGATCATCACGGCGGCCGCCGACCTGTTCGACCGCCAGGGCTACGAATCGACCAGTCTCAGCGACATCGTCGAGCACGCCCATGTCACCAAGGGCGCCCTCTACTTCCACTTCGCGGCGAAGGAGGACCTCGCCCACGCCATCCTGGAACTGCAGTCGGCGACCTGCCGCCGCCTGGCCAGGGACACCGAGGTCCGGGGCCACACCTCACTGGAGGCGCTGATGCGCCTCACCTTCTGCATAGCCAGGATGTCCGCCGAGGACCCCGTCCTGCGGGCCGGTCTGCGGCTCGCCACCGGCGGCACCCGGCCGCGCCCGCCGCTCAGCCACCCCTTCACCGAGTGGCTGGACATCGTCACCGCCCGGCTCCTCGGCGCCGTCAAGGAGTCCGACGTCCACCCGGACGTGGACATCGACGTCGTGGCCCACTCCCTGGTCTGCTTCTTCGTCGGCACCCGGGTCGTCGGCCGCTCCCGCGAGGGCGTGGCCCGCCAGCCCCGCCGCACGGCCGAGATGTGGCAGATCCTCATCCGCGGCCTGGTTCCGGTGACCCGGCGGGCCCGCTACCTCAGCCTGGCCGCGCGACTGGAGCGGGAGATCGCACCGGTGTGACCGGCGGCGCGTCCCGGCGGTCGCGCGTTACGGTGAGCCGCATGTCCGAAACCCCCGGCGCGCCCGTGATCCACGCCGACCGGCCCGGCACGTTCCCGCACTCCGTGCTGGCCGAGCGGCACCCCGCGATCCTCCGGCAGGTGCGCGACGCCCTCCCGTACGGGCCCGGGCAGCGGCGCGCGCTCGACGCGCTGCTGACCGAGTGCACCGAAGGCACCGTCGAACCCCTCCCGGCCGGCGCGCACGACCGGGAGCGCTGGCAGACCTGGGGCATGGACACCTACGCCGGACGCTCCTGGTTCGACGTGCCCTGGCTGTGGGCCGAGAGCTGGTTCTACCGCCGGCTGCTCGACGCCGTGGGCTACTTCGGTCCCGGCGCCTGGCAGGGCGTCGACCCGTTCCGCCCGTCCAAGCTCGCCGAGCTCGGCTCACCCGCCACGGACGAGGAACTGGCCGCGCTGGACGACCTCGCCGGACGGCCGGAGCACGAACGGGCCCGCGCCCTGCTGCACGGCTCCCTGTGGGGCAACCGCGCCGACCTCGGGTTCCGGCTGTCCGCCGAGGGCGCCGAGGACAAGGCCGCCGTACCCGCGCTGGTGGCCGACGACAGCGAACGGCTGTGGGCGCTGCTCGGCGCCTCCGGCACCGGCACCCTGTGCCTGGTCGCCGACAACGCGGGCCGCGAACTCGTCCCGGACCTGCTGCTCCTCGCCCACCTGCTGGCGCACGGCCGCATCGGCCGGGCGGTGCTGCACGTCAAGCCGTACCCGTACTACGTCTCCGACGCCACCACCGCCGACGTCCTCGACGCGGTGCACCGGCTCACCGGTGCCGGGGGCGCGGCGGCCGGGTACGGGCGGGAGCTGCGGGCCGCGCTCACCGACGGCCGGCTCACCCTGCGCGCACACCCCTTCTCCTGCGCGCCGCTGCCCTACCAGGACATGCCGGACGACCTGCGCGCCGACTTCGCCGCCGCCGCGGTCACCGTCCTCAAGGGCGACCTCAACTACCGTCGGCTGGTGGGCGACCGGCACTGGCCCGCGACCACGCCGTTCGACGAGGCCACCGGCTACTTCCCGGGCCCCGTCGCCGCCCTGCGCACCCTGAAGTCCGACGTGGTCACCGGGCTGGACGCCGGCACCGAGGCGGCGCTCACGGCGGCCGGGGGACAGCGCTGGCGCACCGGCGGCACCCATGCGCTGATCCAGGTACGGACCTGAGCCCGCACAACTCCCGTACCGGGCAGGGTTCACGCGATGGTGTGATCACATGGCGGCCGGCGGATGCGGCGGGAGGGCCGCGGGTAGCCCCCGGCCATGACGCAGCCGTTCACCCTCCCGCACTTCTACCTGCCGCATCCCGCGCGGCTCAATCCGCACGTCGACGAGGCCCGCGCCCATTCGACGGCCTGGGCACGCGAGATGGGCATGCTGGAGGGCTCCGGAGTATGGGAGCAGGCCGACCTCGACGCGCACGACTACGGCCTGCTCTGCGCCTACACCCACCCCGACTGCGACGGGCCCGCCCTGTCGCTGATCACCGACTGGTACGTGTGGGTCTTCTTCTTCGACGACCACTTCCTGGAGATGTACAAGCGCACCCAGGACCGTGAGGCCGGCAAGGCCCACCTGGACCGGCTGCCGCTGTTCATGCCGCTGGACCCCGCCGCCCCCGTCCCCGAGCCCGGGAACCCGGTCGAGGCGGGCCTGGCCGACCTGTGGGCGCGCACGGTCCCCGCGATGTCCGCCGACTGGCGCCGCCGGTTCGCCGTCGCCACCGAGCACCTCCTCAACGAGTCCCTGTGGGAGCTGTCCAACATCAACGAGGGGCGGATCGCCAACCCCGTCGAGTACATCGAGATGCGCCGCAAGGTGGGCGGCGCCCCCTGGTCGGCCGGGCTGGTGGAGTACGCCACCGCCGAAGTGCCCGCCGCCGTCGCCGGGTCACGGCCGCTGCGGGTGCTGATGGAGACGTTCTCCGACGCCGTGCACCTGCGCAACGACCTGTTCTCCTACCAGCGGGAGGTCGAGGACGAGGGCGAACTCAGCAACGGCGTCCTGGTCGTGGAGACGTTCTTCGGCTGCACCACCCAGGAGGCCGCCGACACCGTCAACGACGTCCTCACCTCGCGCCTCCACCAGTTCGAGCACACCGCGTTCACCGAAGTCCCCGCGCTGGCCCTGGAGAACGGGCTCACGCCGGCCGAGGTCGCGGCCGTCGCGGCGTACACCAAGGGCCTCCAGGACTGGCAGTCCGGCGGCCACGAATGGCATCTGCGCTCCAGCCGCTACATGAACGAGGGCGCGCGCCGGGGAGCCCCCTGGCAGTCCCTGTCCGGCCCCGGGACGTCCGCCGCCGACGTCGGCGCGCTGCTCGCCGGCGCGGGGGCCGAGCGGCTGCGCGCCTACCGGCACGTGCCGTTCCAGAAGGTCGGCCCGTCGATCATTCCCGACATCCGCATGCCCTTCCCGCTCCAGCTCAACCCGGCCCTCGACGGTGCGCGGCGGCATCTGCTGGAGTGGTCGCTGAGGATCGGCATCCTCAGCGAGGGCGTCTGGGACGAGGACAAGCTCGCGAGCTGCGACCTCCCGCTGTGCGCGGCGGGCCTCGACCCGGACGCCACGCAGGAGCAGCTCGACCTCGCCTCCGACTGGCTGGCCTTCGGCACCTACGGCGACGACTACTACCCGGTCGTCTACGGCCACCGCCGCGACCTGGCTGCGGCCCGGCTCACCACGGCCCGCCTCGCGGCCTGCATGCCCCTCGACTCCGAGCCGGTGCCGCCGCCCGCCAACGCCATGGAGCGCGCCCTGGCCGACCTGTGGAGGCGCACGACGGCCGGCATGACACCGGACCAGCGCCGCCCCCTGAAATCGGCCGTCGAGACGATGACCGAGGCGTGGGTGTGGGAGCTGTCCAACCAGATCCAGAACCGGGTCCCCGACCCGGTGGACTACCTGGAGATGCGGCGCGCCACCTTCGGCTCCGACCTCACCCTCGGGCTCTGCCGCGCCGGACACGGCCCGGCGGTGCCGCCGGAGGTCTACCGAAGCGGCCCGGTCCGCTCGCTGGAGAACGCGGCGATCGACTACGCCTGCCTCCTCAACGACATCTTCTCGTACCAGAAGGAGATCGAGTTCGAGGGCGAGATGCACAACGCGATCCTCGTGGTGCAGAACTTCTTCGGCGTCGACTATCCGACCGCGCTGCCCGTGGTGCAGGACCTGATGAACCAGCGCATGCGCCAGTTCGAGCACGTCGTGGCGCACGAACTGCCCGTCGTCTACGACGACTTCCAGCTGTCGGAGGAGGCGAGGGCGATCATGCGGGGCTATGTGACGGACCTGCAGAACTGGATGGCGGGCATCCTCAACTGGCACCGGAACGTCCCGCGCTACCGGCACGAGTACCTGTCGGGCCGGGTCCACGGCTTCCTCCCGCACCGCGCACCGGCCCGGCCGGTGCTCGTCTGACCCCCGACGACCCCTCCGAGACCTCCCGCCGGAGACGACCATGGAACAGACCGCGTTGCGGCCCAAGCCGATGCCCGGGGACGGGGGCGGCACCGGGGCGCCGGAAGGGGCCCCGGGCCGTCCCGGGCAGCACGCCGGGCGGGGGACCGGGCGGCGGCTGCTGACCGCGCTGCTCGGGACGCTGCTGGCGGTCGTCCTCGTGCTGTCCGGGGTCGGCCTCGGAGCCATGGGGGCGGTCGTCATCGGCGGCGGCGGGCTCACCGCGCCGCAGCGGCAGTCGGGGACGGCGCCCGCCGGCCCGTCCGCGGCGGCCCTGTCCGCGCCCGCGCGCTCCACGCCGTCCGCCTCCACCCCGTCCGCCTCCGCGGCACCGCCCGCGCCCGTGGCGGCCCGGCTCGGGGTCGAGGTGGCCGACGACGGCAGACCGGGGGCCCTGGTCGTCGGCGTGCACGTGCCCGGCCCCGGCTTCTCGGCCGGCCTGGTGCGCGGCGACCTCCTGCTCGCCTTCGGTACGGCCCGGGTCGACTCGGCCGCCGACCTGGCCCGCGCCGTCGCCCGCGCACGCCCCGGGAAGGAGGTGACCCTGACGGTGCGCCGCAGCGGCGGCTACCGGCAGCTGACGGCGGTGCCCGGCATCCTCACGTGACCATCAGGAGGGGCCGGTGGGCCGCCCTTCGTCGGCCGGCACGCGGCACTCGGGCGAGGGCGACGGCATCCGGTGAGCCGGGGCCGGGTCGGGGGCGGGTCGCGGGGCGAACACCGGCAACCGGCTCGCGCCGCCCCCGCCCGCCGGGCAGGATGCTGCCCGTAACCCGACGACCGTCCAGAAAGGCCCCGGATGACCGGCACCGCGCCCGTGACCTTCACCGCCGACGACTACCGGGCCCGCATGGAGCGGGCCGCGCGGCAGGCCGCCGAGGCCGGACTCGCCGGCCTGCTCGTCGCGCCCGGCCCCGACCTGGTGTGGCTCACCGGATACGCCCCGACCGCGGTCACCGAGCGGCTCACCCTGCTGGTGCTCGCCGCGGGCCGCGACCCCGTGCTCGTCGTCCCCACCCTGGAGGCCCCGGACGCCGAGCGGGCCGCCGGCGCCACCGCCCTCAATCTACGGGACTGGACCGACGGCAAGGACCCCTACGCCCTCACCGCCGGCCTGCTGGACGCCGGCGGACGGTTCGGCATCAGCGACAACACCTGGGCCCTGCACCTGCTGGGCCTGCAGAGCGCCCTGCCCGGCACCTCCTACGCCGCCCTCACCGACGCCCTGCCGATGCTGCGCGCCGTCAAGGACGCGGCCGAACTGGAGCTGCTCGCCGCCGCCGGGGCGGCGGCCGACGCCGCGTTCGAGGAGATCCGCACCGTCCCCTTCGCCGGCCGCCGGGAGTCGGACGTCGCCGCCGATCTCGCGGCCCTGCTGCGGCGGTTCGGGCACTCCCAGGTCGACTTCACGATCGTCGCCTCCGGACCCAACGGGGCCAACCCGCACCACGAGGCCGGCGACCGCGTCATCGAGCGCGGCGACATGGTCGTCCTCGACTTCGGCGGCCTGAAGGACGGCTACGGCTCCGACACCTCCCGCACCGTCCACGTCGGCGAGCCCACCGACGAGGAACGCCGGGTGCACGAGATCGTGCGCGAGGCCCAGGAGGCGGGCTTCCGCGCCGTCCGGCCCGGGGCCGCCTGCCAGGACGTCGACCGCGCCGCCCGCGCGGTGATCGCCCGCGCCGGGTACGCGGAGCACTTCATCCACCGCACCGGACACGGCATCGGCGTCACCACCCACGAGCCGCCGTACATGATCGAGGGCGAGGAGCAGTCCCTCGTGCCCGGCATGTGCTTCTCCGTCGAACCCGGCATCTACCTGCCCGGCCGGTTCGGTGTGCGCATCGAGGACATCGTGACCGTGACCGAGGACGGCGGGCGGCGGTTGAACAACACCGCGCGGGAGATGGTCATAGTTGACTGAGTGACCTCTCCCGTCCCCTCACTGCCTCCCCGAACGGCACATGGCGACCATGACCCAGGCACCGACCCCCAGCGCGGAGACCGTACGACGGCTGGCCCGTTCCCTGCTGACGGACAGCGGCACGGGCGCCGCCTCCGGCACCGGACCCGACGTCCGGCCCGCCGTCGCGGGTGACGAGCCCGCCACCTGGTGGGTGGGCACCCGCCATGTGCTGCGCCTCGCCCCGGACCGCGAGGCGAGCGTGCGCCGGCGCCGCGAACTGCGGCTGCGCGACCTGGTCCGGCCGCACGTCCCCATCGCGCTGCCGACCTGCGTGGCGCACGGCGAGTGGGCGCCCGGCCTGCTCGCCGTCCTCGACACCGGGCTGGCCGGAGCGACGGCCGAGGAGCACGCCGTGTCCGCCCTCGGCGAGGCCGACCTGGCCGGACTGCTCACGGGCCTGCGCGAGGTGCCGCCGCGGCAGGCGGAGACGCTCGGCGTGCCACGCGTGTCACCGAGGTCACTGGAGGCACTGCGCCGGGCCGCCGAAGCCGCCGCCGAACGGCTCGCCGAGGCCGACGAGTTCGACCCGGCGCGCCTCGGCCAGCTCACCCCGCCCGCCGCGCTCCAACTGGCCGCCCAGCCCGGCACGGCGGTCCTCGTCCACCACGCCCTCACCGGCCGCCATCTCGTGGTCGGCGCGGACGGCCGGGTGCGCGGCGTGCTCGGCTGGGACGACGCGGTGATCGGTGACCCGGCCGAGGACATCGCGGGCCTGGCGCGCGCCGCCGGCGCCCCGGCCGCCGTACGCGCCGCCACCCTCGCCGGCTACGGTGCCCGGCCCTGTCTGCGCGGGCTGTGGCTGGCCCGCTGCGACGCCGTGCTCCACCTCGCCGAGGCCCTCACCGGCCGCACCGCCGACGCCCCGCCCGCGCTGCGCACCCGGCTGCGGCGCGCCTGGGAGCCGATCCTGCTGGAACGCGTGACGGACCTCGGGGACGGCGACGAGACCGTCTAGGAAGGGCTACGGGACCGTCTGGAAAGGGCGAACGGACCGTCTGGGAAGGGCGACAAGCCGTGTCCGTCCGGGGATGGCGACGGGACGGTGCCCGTCCCGGGTGGGGCGACGGGGCCGTGTCCGTCCGCAGGGGAGCGACGAGACGGTCCGGGAAGGCGACGGGCCCGTCCGCGGGGGAGCGGCGAGACGGTCCGGGAAGGCGACGGGACCGTCCGCGGGGGAGCGGCGAGACGGTCCGGGAAGGCGACGGGACCGTCCGCGGGGGAGCGGCGAGACGGTCCGGGAAGGCGACGGGACCGTCCGCGGGGGGGCGGCGAGACGGTCCGGGAAGGCGACGGGACCGTCCGCGGGGGAGCGGCGAGACGGTCCGGGAAGGCGCCGGGCCCGTCCGCGGGGGAGCGGCGAGACGGTCCGGGAAGGCGCCGGGCCCGTCCGCGGGGGAGCGGCGAGACGGTCCGGGAAGGCGCCGGGCCCGTCCGCGGGGGAGCGGCGAGACGGTCCGGGAAGGCGCCGGGCCCGTCCGCGGGGGAGCGACGAGACGGTCCGGGAAGGCGACGGGACCGTCTCGTACGGCCGGCCGGCGTCTCATTCCTGCAGCAGCACCACCGCGGACTCGCCCGGCAGGTGCAGCACCCCGTCCGCGCCCGGCACCTCCACGGGCTCCCACGCCGCGAGCACCCGGGCGCCCGGAACGCCCAGGGGGATGGCCGCGGGCCGGCCGGCGAGGTTCACGGCCACCCGGACGTCGCCGCGCCGGAAGGCGATCCAGCGGGCCTCCTCGTCGTAGGCCACCTTGGTGTCACCGAGGTCGGGGTCGGTGAGGTCCGGCTGGGCGTGGCGCACGGAGACGAGCAGCCGGTACCAGGCCAGCACCCGCGCGTGCGGCTCGCGTTCCGGTTCCGACCAGTCGAGGCAGGAACGGTCACGCGTGGCGGGGTCCTGCGGGTCGGGCACGTCCTCCTCGGCCCAGCCGTGCGCCGCGAACTCCCGCCGCCTGCCGTCGCGCACCGCTGCGGCCAGCCCGGGGTCGGTGTGGTCGGTGAAGAACTGCCACGGCGTGCCCGCCGCCCACTCCTCGCCCATGAACAGCATCGGTGTGAACGGCGCGGTCAGCGTGAGGGCCGCCCCGCACGCCAGCAGGCCGGGGGAGACCAGCGCCGCCAGCCGGTCCCCCTGCGCCCGGTTGCCCACCTGGTCGTGGGTCTGGGTGTAGCCGAGCAGCCGGTGCGCGGCCACCCGGTCCCGGTCGAGCGGCCGGCCGTGGTGCCGGCCCCGGAAGCTGGAGTACGTGCCGTCGTGGAAGAACCCGCCGGTGAGGGTCTTGGCCAGGGCCGCGAACGGGGCCCGCGCGAAATCCGCGTAGTACCCCTGCGACTCTCCGGTGAGCGCGGCGTGCACCGCGTGGTGGAAGTCGTCGTTCCACTGGGCGTGCACGCCGAAGCCGCCGTCCTCGCGCGCGGTGACGACCCTCGGGTCGTTCAGATCCGACTCGGCGATCAGGAACAGCGGCCGGCCCGTGTCGGCGGACAGGTCGTCCACGGCCCCGGACAGCTCCTCCAGGAAGTGGCGGGCGCGCGTGTCCACCAGCGCGTGCACCGCGTCCAGCCGCAGCCCGTCGACGCGGTAGTCCCGCAGCCACGCCAGCGCGCTGTCCACCAGGTAGGCGCGCACCTCGTCGGAGCCGGGGGCGTCGAGGTTGACCGCCGCGCCCCACGGGGTGTGGTGGGTGTCGGTGAAGTACGGGCCGAACCGCGGCAGATGATTGCCCGACGGGCCCAGGTGGTTGTGCACGACGTCCAGGACCACACCCAGACCCAGCGCGTGCGCCCGGTCGACGAACCGCTTCAGTCCGTCCGGCCCGCCGTACGGCTCGTGCACCGCCCACAGCGACACGCCCTCGTACCCCCACCCGTGCACGCCCGGGAAGGGACACACCGGCATCAGCTCCACGTGGGTCACGCCCAGCTCCGCGAGATGACCCAGCCGTTCGGCGGCGGCGTCGAAGGTGCCCTCGCGCGTGAACGTGCCCACGTGCAGTTCGTACAGCACCGCGCCGGGCAGCTCACGCCCGGACCACTCGGCCCGCCAGGCGAACCGGTCGTGGTCGACGACCGCGCTCAACCCGTCGGGACCGTCCGGCTGGCGGCGCGAACGCGGATCGGGCAGGACGGGGCCGTCGTCCAGCGCGAAGCCGTACCGCGATCCGTCCCGCGCCTCGGCCTCCGCCCGCCACCACCCCTCCCGCTGCGGATCGCGCTCCATCGCGCGCGTGTCGCCGTCGCACCGGAGCGTCACCCGGCCGGCCTGCGGTGCCCACACCTCGAACTGCACGGACGGTTCCCCTTCGTCTGCTCACCGTGATACAGCCCGTCCATCGTGCGCCATAAGGGATCAATTCGCTGGCGCATCCACCTTTTGCGGCAGGTGTCGCCCGTGCCCGCGCGTCACGGTGACTGCCCGTTTCCTGGACAGCCCGGCCGTCACTGACCGACAATCAGCGGCGTGACGTCGTCCTTCGAGTTCTCCACGTATCCCGCGCGGATCTCCGACGCGGAGCGCGACAAGGCACTGGACGTGTTGCGGGACGGTGTCGCCATGGGCCGGCTGTCCCACGACACGTTCGTGCGGCGCGTGGAACTCGCGCTCGCCGCCCGCCGGTCCGACGAACTCGCCGCGCTCACCGCCGACCTCCCGACCGAAGGCCGCCTGTCCCGCCTGGTGTTCGGCACCGTGGCCGCGGTCTCCGGCTTCGGCGTACGGCTGCGCCGCGCCTGGCAGGCCGAGAAGCTGCCCAAGCTGCTGCTGCCGCACCCCGCGGCCGGCCACCCGCTGCGCATAGGGCGCGACCCCGCCAACGGACTGCGGCTCAGCCACGAGACGGTCTCCCGCGTGCACGCCGAACTCCGCCACCAGGGCGGCATGTGGGTGCTGCGGGACCTCGGCTCCACCAACGGCACCACGGTGAACGGACGCCGGGTGGTCGGCGCGGCCGTCGTCCGCGACGGCGACCAGGTCGGCTTCGGCCGGATCAGCTACCGGCTCGCCACCCGCTGACCTCCGCCGCCACCTCCCCGCGCACGGCGCGGTGTTGACGTATCCCCGGACGTCGTGACTGACTGTGCGTATCTCGTCCACACCCGGTGAGACGACGGCGCCCCCACGTGGAGGTGTGCCCTGCCGCCCCTCCGGCGCTACCCGACCGTCGACGAACTGGGCGCGCGCGCAGCCGCCCTCGTCACCCGCCACCCCGCCGCCGCCCGGCTGCGCCGCGTCGGCACCTCCCGGGCGGGCATCCCGCTGTGGCTGCTCTCCGTCGGCCGCGGCAGCCGCCAGGTCCTCGTCGTCGCCGGGCCGCACGCCAACGAGCCCGTCGGCGGCGCCACCGTGCTCCGGCTGGCCGAACGCGCACTGGCCGACCCCTGGCTCACCGCGGGCACCGACACCACCTGGAACCTGCTGCTCTGCCTGGACCCCGACGGACTGCGCCGCAACGAACGCTGGCTGACCGGCCCCTACTCCCTCGGCCACCACTACCGGAACTTCTTCCGGCCGGGCTTCCTGGAACAACCCGAATGGCTGCCCGACGGCGCCGCGGCCGCCGCACTGCCGGAGACCCGCGCCCTGCTCGCCCTCCAGGACGAACTGCGGCCCGTCCTGCAGTGCTCCCTGCACGGCGTCGACGTCGGCGGCGGATTCGTCGAACTCACCCGTGACCTGCCGGGCCTCGACCGGCGCGTCGCCGGCGTCGCGGCCCGCCTCGGCATCCCGCGCGAACTCGGCGCCTACGACGCCCTGTACTGGCCCCGCCTCGGCCCCGCCGTCTACCGCATCCCCCCGCCGCACCGCGGCACCCTGGCCGCCGCCATCACCGAGGCCGCCGTCGAGTCGACCTGGTTCCACCCGCACCGGCACGGCACGCTCACCGCCGTCGTCGAGGCGCCCATGTGGGGCGTCGCGGCCGTCGCCGACGGCTCCCCGCACCCCGGCCCGGCGGCGGAACGGCGCGCCGTCAGCCGCACCCTGCGCGAGGACACCCGGCTGCTGGCCGACCTCACCGACCGGATCAGGCCGCACCTCGCCGCCGTACCGGACGCGGCGCGGCTGCTCGCCCCGGTCGACGACTACTTACTGGTCTGCCCCGGACTCGCCGACGCCTGGGACCCCGACACCGGCCCGTCCGCCGATCCGCTGCCGCTGCTGACCACCGCCGGCCTCACCGCGCTGCGGCTGGCCGGACGGCGGGTCGTGCTGCGCACCGCCGGACTGCTGCACCAGCTGGTCAGCCGCGCCGGGCACGACCCGGCCGGGGCGCTGCCGCAGCTGGACCGGCTGATCGACGCCCGGTGCGCGGACTACCGGGACGGCTGCCGGGCGCGCTGGATCCCGGTGGAGCGCCAGGCCGAGTACCAGGCCCGGGTCGTGCTCGCCGCCTTCGCCCTGGCCGTGCGCCGGCCGCGCGGACCCTCCCGTTCGGGTGAGCGGGACTGGGGTCCCGGGACCGCCGTGCCGATGCACCGGGAATGACGCACACCGCACTGAGAACGATGCGGGCGGGACTGCTCGCCGCCCTGGTCCTGCTCGCCTGCGCCGCGCCCGCCCCGGCGGACACCGGCCATCCCGCCCCGGAGAGCCGTCTGCTGCTCACCGTCAGCCACGGCGATACGCCCTCCGGCGCCGAGAGCGGCAGCCTGCTGCTCTGCGACCCGCCCCGCGGCCACCGGCACGCCGCCGAGGCCTGCGCCGAACTCGACGCGGCGGACGGGCGCATCCAGGCCATCCCGGCGAAGGACGCGCACTGCCCGATGGTCTTCGCCCCGGTGACCGCGCAGGCGCACGGGACGTGGCGCGGAGAGCCCGTCGAGTACATCGAGACCTTCGCCAACTCCTGTCTGCTGGCGGCCCGCACCGGCTCGGTCTTCGCCCTGGACCACGCCTGACGGCGGCCCGGCACGGACGGGAGCCGGAGCAGTCGGGGCCGGCACGGGTCCGGGTCGGCACCGGCTCGGTCGGCGCGGGTCCGGGTCGGCACCGGCTCGGTCGGCACCGGGCCGGCCGGCACGGGCCCCGGTCGGCATGGGTCCGGGTTCGGCGAGGTCGCGAGCCGGGACGGACACGGCCGGCGCGGACAGGAGCCGCGCCGGGCGGGCGCGGTACGGGCGCGGTACGGGCGCGGACAGGACGGGCCGGTCAGGGGGCCCGGTCGCGTGCCTGCCGGGCCGCCGCCACCACCGTGCGGGACTGGTGCTCGACCTGGTGCTCCACGGGCACCCAGCGCGCCTGGAAACGCGCGGCGAAGGCGTCGCTCCAGTGCGCGACCAGGCGGTCCAGCCTCGCCGCCGCGTGCGCGTCGGTCCCGGCCAGCGCCCGTCGCAACATCGCCGCCGCCCGGAGCGGCACCCGGCGCGCGAACGCGTCCACACTGCCCACGTACGCCCGGGTGCCGTCGGCCGGCGGCGTGCGGACCAGGTCGGCGGCCAGCCCCGGCACCAGCTCAAGACCCCAGGCGGCCGCCCGCAGCAGCGGGTCGTCGGCCTCCGCGTGCCGCGGCCGTACCTCCTCCAGCACCCGCCGCACCTCCTCCGCGTCCTGCAGCAGCCGGTCCGCGAGCCGCCGCATCGCCGCGTCCGGCGCCGGATGCGGAGCCGGGTCGTCCACCAGGTCGCTCGCCCACATCGGCACCTCGATCACCGCGGTCAGACCGCCGTACCGGTGCACGTCGTACCAGGTGCTGTGCCGCGCGTCGTCGGTGAGGCTCGGATAGGCCGGGGCGGCCTCCGGCGCCGGCATCACGTGCACCCCGGGACCGGACGCCGGCCAGCCCGCCGCGTCGGAGGCGCCCGTCTCCACCGGAATGTGCAGCTGCGCCGCGGACTTGGCGAACGGCTCGGCCAGACCGGGCAGGTCCCCGGTCAACTGCACCCAGCTGCCGCCCAGTTCGGTGCCGTGCAGGGACACCTGGAGATAGGGCTTCACCTCGTCGATGACCCCGGTCAGGGCACGGGTCTCGGGCGGCAGCCGGTCCGGGGGCAGCACCGACGGCGCCCACTCGGGCTGCTCCGGCCCGGCGGGACGGAAGAACCCCAGGTGGTAGTCGTACAGGCTGCGCGGCGCCGGCGTCGTGTGCAGGCTCGCCCCGTCGGGGTCCGCGCACAGCAGGAAGTGCCAGGACGTGTCCTCGCGCAGGTGCGGCTCCAGGAGGGTCCGCCGGGCCAGCGCGAGCAGCGTGCCGCCGCCGGCCGGCTCGTTGGCGTGGGCGCCCGCGACCACCAGCACGGCACGGCGGGCGTGTCCCACGGACAGCAGGTGCAGCGGCCGGCCCGCGCGGGAGACCCCCACCTGCCGCAGTGCGCACAGACCGGGCCATCGCAGGGTCAGCGCGCGGGAGCAGGAGACCAGTTCGGTCACGGTCGGATAGCGCAGCTCGGGCAGCGGACCCACCCCCCGTCACGACCACATGAATCCGCACTGCGCAGTACCCCACGGCCGGGAGGTGGTGTCAAGGGCGCGGCGGGAGTTGCCACGGGGGGCCGGGCGCGGGGGTCCGCCGGGCCCTGTGCGCGGGCGCGACCGCCGGCGCGGCCGTCAGTCCGGGACCCGTTCCAGCAGCGCCACCGGCAGCGGCCCGAACAGTTCCGCCGGCGGCGCGTGGCCGGTGAACTCCCGCCCCGGCGCCAGCACGTCGCCCCAGCGTCCCGGCGGCAGCGGCAGCCGTGTCCCGCGCCAGCCGCCCGCCTCCGCCAGCCGCAGCGACAGACGGGTCACGGCGGTGAGCACCGCGCCGGACCGGACGAACGCCGCGCAGTGCACCGCCGCCGGGCCCTCGGCGGACAGCGGCGCGTAGGAGGCGCTGGTGCCGAACACCTCCGGCCGCCGCGCCCGCAGCCGCAGCGCGGCACGCGTCACCCGCTCCTTGGCCGCCGAAAGACCGTCGGCGTCCGCCTCGGCATCAGGACCGGCGGGCGGTTCGTACGGCCCGGACGGGAAGGCCACCGGGCGCCGGTTGTCCGGGTCGACCAGCGCCCGGTACTCGTGCTCCGTGCCCTGGTAGAGGTCGGGCACCCCCGGCATCGTCAGGTGCACCAGCGCCGTGCCCAGCACGTTCGCCCGGATGTGCGGTTCCAGCGCGGCGCGGAAGGCCGCGGCCTTCTCGCCGGGCGGCCCGCACGGCCCCGCCGCGACGTACCGCTCCACCGCCTCCTCGTACGGCGGTTCCTGTTCGGTCCAGCTGGTGTACAGCCCGGCCTCGCGCACGTGCTTCAGCAGCGCCCCCCGGACCCGCTCCTCCTCGGCCGGGCCCAGCCCGAACACCGTCTGCCAGGCCGCCCAGGCCAGCTGCGCGTCCGGCAGGCCCTCGCCGGTGCGGGTCACCTCCGACAGCAGCTCCGCCCAGCGCCCCGGGCACTCGGTGAGCACCTCCAGCGCCGCCCGCACATCGGCGCTGCGCTTGGTGTCGTGCGTCGTGACGACCGTGCCGGTGGCCGGCCAGTCGCGCTGCACGCGCGCGCAGTACGCGTGGAACCGCTCGGGGGACACCGCGGGGCTGCCGGGGTCGCCGCCCACCTCGTTCGCCGACAGCAGCGGCACATAGCGGTAGAACGCCGTGTCCTCCACGGACTTGGCCCGCAGCGCCGACGCGGTCTGCGCGAACCGCGTACGGAACTCCACGTGCCCCGGCCCGTCCCCGTACCGCCCGAGCACCAGATCCCGTACGACGTCCACCGCGCCCGCCTCCTCGGGCACGGCGAAGGCGAGCCGGGCCTCGGCGGCGGCCTCCTCGGTGACCACGGAGGCCGCGTCCACGCAGGAGTAGGGGCGGTACACCTCCAGCCGCACCAGCAGCTCCTGGAGGGCGGTGCGCAGCGCCCAGGGCGCGCGGTCGCGCAGCGCGGGCTCCGGCGAGGCCGCGCACAGCCGGCTCGCCACCCGGGTGAGCCGGTCCACCTCGGTGGCCAGCTCGTGCGTGAGCACCTTGTACGCGGCCCGCCGTACCGTGGCGTCCCAGTCGCCGCCCCGGTCCGTCTGCGGGGCCGCGAACCGCCGGTAGCGGTCCAGCAGCTCCCCGTGCCCCTCCGGGTCGGTGAACAGGCCGTCCACATGGCGCAGGGCGTCGTAGCCGGTGGTGCCCGCGACGGGCCAGGAGGCGGGCAGCCGCTCCGCGTCGGCGAGGATCTTCTCCACCACCGTCCACCGGCCGCCCGTCGCCTCGTGCAGCCGCCGCAGATAGCCGTCCGGGTCCGCGAGCCCGTCGGGGTGGTCGATGCGCAGCCCGTCGATCACGCCCTCGTGCAGCAGCCGCAGGACCGTGGCGTGCGTCGCCTCGAACACCTCGGGGTCCTCCACCCGCACCCCGATCAGCTCGGAGATGCTGAAGAACCGCCGGTAGTTCAGCTCGGTGCGGGCCAGGCGCCACCACACGGGCCGGTACCACTGGGCGTCCAGCAGCTGCGGCAGCGGCAGCCCGGCGGTGCCCTCCCGCAACGGGAAGGCGTGGTCGTGGTAGCGCAGCACGTCGCCGTCGGCCGTGAGCCGGCCGAGCTCCGCGCCGAGCGGCCCGCCGAGCACCGGCAGCAGCAGTTGCCCGCCCTGCGCCTCCCAGTCGATGTCGAACCACCGGGCGTACCGCGAGGTGGGCCCGTCGCGCAGCACCTCCCACAGGGCGCGGTTGTGGCGCGGGGACATCGCCATGTGGTTCGGGACGATGTCCACGACCAGGCCGAGCCCGTGCTCCCGCGCGGTGCGCGCCAGCCGCCGCAGTCCCTCCTCGCCGCCCAGCTCCTCGCGCACGCGCGTGTGGTCCACCACGTCGTAGCCGTGCGCCGAGCCGGGCACGGCCTCCAGGACGGGCGACAGGTGCAGGTGGGACACGCCGAGCGAGGCCACGTACGGCACGGCGTCCGCCGCCGCCGCGAACGGGAAGCCGGGCTGCAGCTGCAGCCGGTAGGTGGCCGTGGGCACCGCCGGGTCAGGACGCTCAGGGGTCATGGTGACCTACGTACCCGCCCCGCCGCCTTTCGTGTCATCGCTCGCCCCACCGGGGCCGCCCGTCGCCCGTACGGGTGACCCCGGTGGGCGCGGCTGCACCGGCCGCTGCAGCACCGTCAGGCTCCGCTCGACCAGGGTGAGCCGGGTGCCGGCCCGCACCTTCGGGCCGGTGCCCGGCGGGACGCCGTCCGCGCGGGCGGTGTCCACCACCACCTGCCACTGCCGGCCGTGGTCGACCGGCACCACGAAGTCCAGCGGCTCGTGGAAGGCGTTGAACATCAGCAGGAACGAGTCGTCGGTGATGCGCTCCCCGCGCTGCCCCGGCTCGGAGATCGCGTTGCCGTTGAGGAACACCGTGAGCGCCGACGCCCGCGCCGAGTCCCAGTCCCGCTGGGTCATCTCCGCGCCCTCGGGAGTGAACCAGGCGATGTCGGACAGCTCGTCGTGGGTGCCCTCCACCGGCCGTCCGTGGAAGAAGCGGCGCCGGCGGAGGACCGGGTGGTCCTTGCGCAGCCACACCATCGCGCGGGTGAACTCCAGCAGCTGCCGGCGCACGTCCTGCTCGCCGTCGTCCGCCCGCTCCGGGTCCGGCCAGTCGAGCCAGGCCAGCTCGTTGTCCTGGCAGTAGGCGTTGTTGTTGCCGCGCTGGGTGCGGGCCAACTCGTCGCCGTGGCTGATCATCGGCACGCCCTGGGAGAGCATCAGGGTGGCGATGAAGTTGCGCATCTGCCGGGCCCGCAGCCGCAGCACCTCCGGGTCGTCGGTCTCGCCCTCGACGCCGCAGTTCCAGGACCGGTTGTGGCTCTCGCCGTCCCGGTTGTCCTCGCCGTTGGCCTCGTTGTGCTTGTCGTTGTACGACACCAGGTCGTGCAGCGTGAACCCGTCGTGGCAGGTGACGAAGTTGATCGAGGCGAGCGGGCGCCGGCCGTCGTCCTGGTAGAGGTCCGAGGAGCCGGTCAGCCGGGAGGCGAACTCCGCGAGCGCGCGCGGCTCGCCCCGCCACAGGTCCCGCACGGTGTCGCGGTACTTGCCGTTCCACTCGGTCCACAGCGGCGGGAAGTTGCCCACCTGGTAGCCGCCCTCGCCCACGTCCCACGGCTCGGCGATCAGCTTGACCTGGGAGACCACCGGGTCCTGCTGCACCAGGTCGAAGAACGACGACAGCCGGTCCACCTCGTGGAACTGCCGCGCCAGGGTCGCCGCGAGGTCGAAGCGGAACCCGTCGACGTGCATCTCGGTGACCCAGTACCGCAGCGAGTCCATGATCATCTGGAGGACGTGCGGCGACCGCATGAGCAGCGAGTTCCCGGTGCCCGTCGTGTCCATGTAGTAGCGGCGGTCGTCGGTCAGCCGGTAGTACGACGGATTGTCGATGCCCTTGAAGGACAGCGTCGGCCCCAGGTGGTTGCCCTCGGCGGTGTGGTTGTAGACGACGTCGAGGATCACCTCGATCCCGGCCTCGTGCAGCGCCTTGACCGCCGACTTGAACTCCAGCACCTGCTGGCCGCGGTCGCCCCAGGACGCGTAGGCGTTGTGCGGGGCGAAGAAGCCGATGGTGTTGTAGCCCCAGTAGTTGCTCAGGCCCATGTCGACCAGGCGGTGGTCGTTGACGAACTGGTGCACCGGCATCAGCTCCAGCGCCGTCACCCCCAGCTCGGTCAGGTGCTCGATCACCGCCGGGTGCGCGAGGCCCGCGTAGGTGCCGCGCAGTTCCTCGGGCAGGCCCGGGTGGCGCATGGTGAGGCCCTTGACGTGCGCCTCGTAGATCACCGTGTGGTGGTACTCCGTCCGGGGACGCCGGTCGTCGCCCCAGTCGAAGTACGGGTTGACCACGACCGACGTCATCGTGTGCGGCGCCGAGTCCAGGTCATTGCGCCGCTCGGGCGCGTCGAAGTGGTAGCCGTACACCTCCTCGCCCCAGTCGACCGCCCCGCTGATCGCACGCGCGTACGGGTCGAGCAGCAGCTTCGCCGAGTTGCAGCGCAGCCCGCGCCCGGGGTCGTACGGCCCGTGCACGCGGAAGCCGTAGCGCTGCCCGGGCATCACGCCGGGCACGTACGCGTGCCGCACGAACGCGTCGCTCTCGCGCAGCTCGATCGCGGTCTCGGAGCCGTCGTCGTGCAGCAGACACAGCTCCACTCGGTCCGCGGCCTCCGTGAAGACCGCGAAGTTCGTTCCGGCGCCGTCGTACGTGGCACCGAGCGGATACGCCTCGCCAGGCCAGACCTGCATGGACACGACTCTTTCAGGTGTACGGCGCCGGTGGGGGCGCCTGGGCTCCGAGTCTTCACGAGTCTCCCCGAAAGGGCGGGAACCATCCCTTACCCGCGTCTTTTCCTCCCACGACCCCGGACCGGCCCCGAGCACACTATGAATCCGCTCACTTCCACCGGCCCGCGGGGCGGAACGGTCGCTTGGTTGAGGGAAGTTGGGAAACGACCCTGTCCATCGGGCTGCACCGTGCGCCGCATGCGGAGTACTCTCCTTGATCGTCGGAGCGGGGAGTGCTCGGGGGAGCGGAAGGCGGTGCGCGGGTGGGCTCGGGAGGGCTGGAACTGCCCCCTGGTGACGAGGGTCACGAGGGGAGCAGTTCCACGGACGTCCCGCCCGGTGCGGTGTCCCTGGCACGGCCGATGGACGCGGGCTCGATCGGGCCGGAACTGGACTGGGGCGCGGACGCCTGGCGCGAGGTGCGCACCCGCGCCCAGCGGGCCGGCCGCGCCTACATCTGGCTGAACCTCGTCGAGCAGCGGCTGCGCGCGGTCGTGGCCGCCGTGCTGCGGCCCGTGTACGAGCCGGTGCACGGCGACGACTGGGTGGTGGCCGCCGCCGGACCCGCCGGGCAGGAGTGGGTGCAGCGCGCGGTCGCGGTGCGCGAGGTCAGCCGCCGCAAGGGCTATCTGCTCGACCCGGCCGACGACAACGTGCTGTCCTTCCTCACGCTGCCGCAGCTGCGCGAGCTGATGGTGCAGCACTGGCCGTGCTTCGAGCCGTACTTCGACGACCGCCGTGACGTCGAGCTCGCCCTGGACGAGCTGGAGGTCACCCGGAACGTCGTCTCCCGCAACCGCGCCCTGTCCGAGGCGGTCCTCAGCCAGGCCGAACGGGCCTCCGCGCGGCTGCTGGAGATGCTCGGCGCCGGCGGGGACGTGCCGTCCGCCCGCCGGCTGCCCGTCGACGCGGTCGAGGACCTGATCGGCGACCGGTACGCCGACGTCGTCGCCGTCCACCCCGACCGGGTGCGGCTGCTGCGCCAGTTCCCGGCCGAGGACATGTTCGGCGGCGCCCGCCGGCTGGACGCCATCGGCATCGGCCTCAATTTGCTGGTGCAGAACTTCTCCGGGCGCCGGCTGGTGCGGCTCGCCGAGTCCGGCTGCCGGGTGCGGCTGCTGTTCCTCAACCCGGCCTCCAGCGCGGTCAAGCGGCGCGAGCGCGAGCTCGGCATCAAGCGCGGCGAGCTCGGCCGTGCCGTCGAGATGAACATCCTGCACATGCGCAGGGTGCGGTCCCGGCTGCGCGACCCGGGCGCCTTCGAGATCCAGGTGTACGACGAGACGCCCCGCTGCACGGCCTACCTCGTGGACGCCGACGGGTCGGACGGCATCGCGGTCGTGCAGAACCACCTGCGCCGCACCCGGGGCATGGAGGCACCCGTGCTGGTCCTGCGCAACGGGACCAGAGTGGTCAAGCCCGGCGAGGTCGAGGAAGGCGGGCTGTTCCCCACCTACCGCGAGGAGTTCGAGCTGATGTGGGCGGATTCGCGTCCGGTGTCGTGAACGCCCCGTGCTGCGGGATCCTGTGGCGACCTGCTCCGGCCGCTGAGCGGAACGCGATCCTCTGATTGTCAGTGGTGCGTGCGAGGGTGGAGACCACTGGGGGAACGCACCACACAGAAGGGGGGCAGCCCATGGGCTGGCACCGGGAGCTGCTGGTCGGCTTCGACCTGGAGACGACGGGCACCGACCCGCGCGAGGCGCGGATCGTCACGGCCGCCGTGATCGAGGTCAGGGCGGGGGAGCCGATGGGCCGCCGGGAATGGCTGGCCGACCCGGGCGTGCCGATCCCCGCCGACGCGGTGGCGGTCCACGGCATCAGCAACGAGCGGGCGGCCTCCGAGGGCCGCCCCGCCGACCGGGTGGCCGACGCCATAGCGGACGTCCTCACCGGCTACTGGAAGACGGGCGTGCCGGTCGTCGCCTACAACGCCGCCTTCGACCTCTCGCTGCTCTCCGCCGAACTGCGGCGGTACGGACTGCCGTCCCTGCGCGACCGGCTGGACGGCGCGGAGCCGGGACCGGTCATCGACCCGTACACCATCGACCGTTCCGTCGACCGCTACCGGCGCGGCAAGCGCAACCTCGAAGCGGTCTGCGCGGAGTACGGCGTCGTCCTCGACTCCGCGCACGACGCGACCGCCGACGCCCTCGCCGCGGCCCGGCTGGCCTGCGCGATAGCCGGCCGTCACCCCAAGGTGGCGGCCCTCGGCCCGGCGGAACTGCACCGCCGTCAGATCGAGTGGTACGCCGCGTGGGCGGCGGACTTCCAGGCCTTCCTGCGCCGCAAGGGCGACGCCACCGCGCTGGTCGACGGCACCTGGCCGCTGCGGGAGCCGGCGGGCGAGCCGGTCTGACCCCTCACGGTTCGCGGCGCACGGTCCCTGCGACCGGGTGCCCGTGCGGTTTCAGAACGGGTACCAGCGCACCGTCTCGTCGCCGTCCCGCAGCGACGCCACCCGCCGCTCGAACTCGGCCAGCGCCTTCGGGTTGCCCGGCGCGTGCTGCGCCACCCAGGCGCAGCTGGCGGTCTCCCGCGCGCCGCGCAGCACCGCACAGCCCTCCCAGGCGCGCACGTCCCAGCCGTAGGTCCCGGTGAAGGACGCGTACGCCTCGTCCGGCAGCCCGTACCGGTCGTGGGAGAGCGCCATGACCACCAGGTCGTGCTCGCGCAGATCCGAGGAGAAGGTCTCCAGGTCGACCAGGACCGGCCCGTCCGGCCCGACGTGCACATTGCGGGGCAGCGCGTCGCCGTGGACCGGCCCCGGCGGCAGATGAGGCGTCAGCGCGGCGGCGGCCGTGGCGAAACCGTCCCGGCGCTCGCGCAGATACGCCGCGTCCGCGGGGTCGATCGTGTCGCCCGCGAGCCGCAGCCAGCGTTCCACACCGTCCAGCAGCTCGCGGGGCGGCAGTGCGAAAGGCGGAGAGGGCAGTGCGTGGACCAGCCGCAGCAGTGCGGCCAGATCCCGGGGTTCGGCGGGCCGCACCGGTTCCGGCAGCCGGTGCCACACGGTCACCGGACACCCGTCGACCAGCAGCGCCTCCGGCTCGGCCGCCCGCACCGCGGGCACGCCCTCCCGCGCCAGCCACCCCGCGACGGCCAGCTCCCGGCGGGCCCGGTCCAGCAGCTCGGCGTCGCGGCCCACCTTGACGACCAGACCACCGGCGGCGAACACCGCGTTCTCGCCCAGGGCGAGCAGCCGCGCGTCCGCCGCCGCACCGGGCAGCACGCCTGCCGCCGCCAGGACGTCCCGCGCCCGCGCCTCGTCCATCGTCCGCCTCCGTGTCCTTCCACGTCCGTACACGTCCCTTGCGTACGTCCATGTCCATTGCGTACGTCCGCATTCGTCCGCGTCCGTCCGCACCCCGGCCGGGGTGCTCCCCGACCGCGCCTGCCCCCCGGCCGTCCCCGCGCACACCCGCGCACACCCGCGCACGGGCACGCCGCGATCCGGCCCACCGACGCCCAGTGTCCCATTGGCACAGGTCGCAGGTGTGCGCGGTGCCTTGACGAGGCAGACCGCCTTCACGACCATGACCTGGCCCGACCGAGCCGCGCAGAGGGGCTGAATACCGTGACACCGGTGACCGAGGTGAGCCGACCCGCGCCCCGCGCGCCCGACCGGAGCCCCCGGCCCCGGCGGGCCGTCGACCACGGGCCCTGGTTCCTCGTCCTGCCCGCGCTGATCCCCATCCTCGTCCTCAGCGTCGGCCCCCTGCTGTACGGCATCCTGCTGGCCTTCACCGACGCCCAGTCCGGCCGCACCGAGCCCACCCGGTGGATCGGCACCCTCAACTTCCAGGACCTGCTGCACGACACGCTGTTCTGGGAGTCGTTCCGGATCGGACTGGTGTGGGCGGTCGGGGTGACGGTCCCGCAGTTCCTGCTCGCCCTCGGCCTCGCCCTGCTGCTCCACCAGGACCTCAAACTGCGCTGGCTGGCCCGCGCCCTGGCGATCGTCCCCTGGGCGATGCCCGAGGTCGTCGTCGGCATCATGTGGCGGCTGGTCTACAACACCGACGCGGGCATCCTCAACGAGACGCTGCGCGACCTCGGCCTCGGCGGCGACCGGGACTGGCTCAGCGGCCTGGCGACCGCGCTGCCCGCGGTGATCGTCGTCGGCGTGTGGGCCGGCATGCCGCAGACCACGGTCGCGCTGCTCGCCGGACTGCAGAACACCCCGCGCGAACTGCACGAGGCCGCCGCGGTGGACGGCGCCGGCGCCTGGCGCCGCTTCCGCACGGTCACCTGGCCCGCCATCCGGCCCGTCGCCCTCGCCATCACGGCCCTCAACCTGATCTGGAACTTCAACTCCTTCGCCCTGGTCTACGTGCTGACCAACGGCGGCCCCGGCGGACGCACCCGGCTGCCCATGCTGTTCGCCTACGAAGAGGCCTTCCGCTACGGCCAGTTCGGATACGCGGCGGCGATGGGCTGCGTCATGGTCGCCGCCGTCTCGGTCATGCTGGCCGTCTTCCTCGTCGGCCGGCTCCGCGGAGGTGACGACGCATGAGGACCCGCAAGAGCGCCCGCGCCGGCCAGTACGCGGCACTCCTGGCGTATCTCGCCTTCCTCGCCCTGCCGTTCCTCTGGCTGGTCTCGACGGCCTTCAAGCCGCCGCGCGAACTGGCCGGACTGCACCCGACCTGGATCCCGCAGGACCCCACCCTCGCCAACTTCCGGCAAGCCTTCGACGAACAGCCGCTGCTGCGGGCCGCCCTCAACTCCCTGCTCGCCGCGTTCTCGGCGGCCGTCGTCGCCGTCGTCCTCGCCACACCGATGGCGTACGTCATGGCCCGTCGGCGTACCGCGCTCACCCGCGTCGCGAGCGGCTGGGTCGTGGTCAGCCAGGCGTTCCCGTTCGTGCTGCTGATCATCCCGCTGTTCCTGGTGCTGAAGAACCTGCGGCTGATCGACTCCGTGCCCGGCCTGGTGATGGTCTACGTGGTCTGGGCGCTGCCCTTCGCCCTGTGGATGCTCACCGGATACGTCCGCGCGGTGCCGGCCGAGCTGGAGGAGGCGGCGGCCGTCGACGGGGCCGGGCGGCTGCGGATCCTGGTGTCGGTGACGGCGCCGCTCCTCGCGCCGGGCATCGCCGCGACGGCACTGTTCGCCTTCGTCACCGCCTGGAACGAGTTCTTCTTCGCGCTCGTCCTGCTCAAGACGCCCGAGAAACAGACGCTTCCGGTCGTCCTCACGCACTTCATCGGCGCCGAGGGAGTCGCCGACCTCGGGCCGCTGGCGGCCGCCGCGTTCCTCGCGACGCTGCCCTCCCTGGTCGTCTTCGCGATCATCCAGCGGCGGATCACCAGTGGCATGCTCGCCGGGGCGGTGAAGAACTGATGCGGACCAGAATCCTCGTGACGCTGCTCGCCGTCACCCTGCTCCTGGCCGGCTGCTCGGCCGGCGGCACCCGCGACGACGGCAGGATCACCCTGCGCTTCCAGTCCCTGGCCTGGCAGCAGGAGTCGGTGGAGGCGACCAGGGAACTGGTCGCCGAGTGGAACGCCACCCACCCGGACGTGCGCGTGGAGTACGTCCAGGGCAGCTGGGACAGCGTCCACGACCAGCTCCTCACCTCCTTCGAGGGCGGCGAGGCCCCCGACATCATCCACGACGCCTCCGACGACCTCGCCGACTTCGCCTACGGCGGCTACCTCGCCGACCTCACCGGCCTGCTGCCCGAGCGGCTCGAGGCCGACATCCCGGAGCGCAGCTGGGAGACCGTCACCTTCAAGGACGGCATCTACGGCGTGCCGTTCCTCCAGGAACCGCGCGTCCTCATCGCCAACACCACCCGGCTGAAGGAGTCCGGCGTCCGCGTCCCGACCCCCGAACACCCGTGGAGCTGGGAGGAGTTCCGCCGGGTGACGAAGCAGCTCAGCGGCGACGGCCGGTACGGTGTCGCCTGGCCGCTCAAGGAGCCCGTGTCGGCCACGCTCAACCTGTCGCTGTCGGCCGGCGGCCGGCTCTTCCACCGCGGCGCCGACGGCCGGGTGACCGTGCGGTTCGAGGAGGGCGACGAGGTCGTCCCGCGCACCGTGCACCAGCAGGTGAACACCGACCGCAGCGCCTCGCCGACCACGCTCGGCAGCGGCGGCTCCGACACCCTGCCCGGCTTCTTCGCCGGCACGTACGCGATGCTGCCGCTCGGCTTCTCCTACCGCCAGCAGATCGTCCAGCAGGCGCCGGAGGGCTTCGACTGGCAGGTGCTGCCCGCCCCGGCCGGAGCCGACGGACTCACCCAGGGCGTCAGCCCGCAGACGCTGTCCGTGGCCGAGGACTGCCCGCACAAGGAGGAAGCCGTCGCCTTCCTCGACTTCCTGCTCGAACCGGAGAACATGGTCCGTCTCGCCCTCGGCGACTGGATGCTGCCCACCGGCCGCACGGCCCTCGCCGACCCCGCCCTGCACACCGCCGAGCACGGCTGGGCCACCGGCACCGCGCTCGCCGCCCGGCTGCGTCCCGCGCCCGCCCAGACCGTGCGGGGCTATCCCGAGTGGAAGGACAAGGTGGCCACCCCGGCGCTCCAGGAGTACTACAGCGGCGCCATCGGCCTCGACGACCTGCGGAAACGACTGGAGGAGGACGGCAACCTGGTTCTGGCCCGCTACCAGCGCTGAACGCACGGCGCGAAAACCCGTTGCACACGCTCACCGGCGCCGCCTAACGTGCGAGGCGTGGCAGCGTTCAACGCGATCTTCAACTCCGGTCCTGGCCGGGGCTGCACGTACTCCGTCCGGATGCGTCGTGGCCCCGGAGCCCTGACCGGCCCGGGGAGCACCGCCGGCTGATCCGGCGCGGCCGCGCGCTCGCGCGCCTCTCCTCTCTTTCACCTCTGTCTTCCGGTCAGGGCTGTCGTCTGCCCTTTTCCCGTACGGAAGACAAGGACCGCAGGCCGTGGCCCGCCCCACCGCGACCTCTCGCGCGCTCTCACAGAACTTCCTCGCCGACCGCAGTGCGGCCCGGCGCTTCGCCCGCCTCGCCGTCCCGCATGGCACCCCGGCCCCGCTGCTGCTCGAAGTCGGCGCAGGAAAGGGCGCGTTGACCGACAGGCTGGCCCCGCTCTGCCGGGAGCTGCACGCCTACGAGATCGACCCGCGGCTCGTCGCCGCGCTGCGCGGCCGCTTCTCCGGCGCCGCCCACGTCCGCGTCGTCGGCGCCGACTTCCTCGCCGCGCGTCCGCCGCGCACGCCGTTCTCCGTTGCCGGGAACGTGCCGTTCTCCCGCACCGCGGCGGTCGTGGACTGGTGTCTGCGCGCACCGGCCCTCACCGACGCCACCCTCCTCACCCAGCTCGAGTACGCCCGCAAACGCACCGGCGACTACGGAAGTTGGACCCGTCTCACGGTGCTGACCTGGCCCCGCCACCACTGGCGGCTGCTCGCCCGGGTCGACCGGCGTTCCTTCCGTCCCGTGCCCCGGGTCGACGCCGGTGTCGTCCGCATCGAACGCCGCCCGGTCCCGCTGCTCGACGCCGCCGCCGAGGACGGCTGGCGTCAGCTGGTGGAGCTGGGCTTCTCCGGGGTGGGCGGCTCGCTGCACGCGTCCCTGCGCCGGGCCCGTCCGCGGCGTCGGGTGGACGCCGCGTTCCGGGCGGCGCGGCTGGACCCCGGCGTGCTGGTCGGCGCGGTGACTCCGGAGCAGTGGCTGCGCCTGCACGAGGTGCTGGCCCCGTGATCGCCGAACGTATCGCAACCCGGCGTGACGGCGGATCGCGTACGGTAATTCGCTTGCACGAGACGTCTCGTCTCGTCTACGGTCGTGGCATGACCAGTCCCGCTCACATCGCCATGTTCTCCATCGCCGCCCACGGGCACGTGAACCCCAGCCTGGAGGTGATCCGCGAGCTCGTGGCGCGGGGGCACCGGGTGACGTACGCGATCCCGCCGGCCTTCGCCGAGAAGGTCGCCGGGACCGGCGCCGAACCCAGACTGTGGAACAGCACCCTGCCGGGCCCCGACGCCGATCCGGAGGACTGGGGCAGCACCCTCCTGGACAACGTCGAGCCGTTCCTCGCCGACGCGATCCAGGCGCTGCCGCAGCTGATCGAGGCCTACGCCGGGGACGAACCCGACCTCGTCCTGCACGACATCGCCTCCTACCCGGCACGTGTGCTCGCCCACCGCTGGGGCGTGCCCGCGGTCTCCCTCTCACCGAACCTGGTCGCCTGGGACGGGTACGAGCAGGAGGTCGCCGAGCCGATGTGGGCCGAGCCGAAGAAGACCGAGCGGGGACAGGCGTACTACGCCCGCTTCCACGCCTGGCTGGAGGAGAACGGCATCACCCAGCACCCGGACGACTTCGCGGGCCGCCCCGCCCGCTCGATCGTCCTGATCCCCAAGGCGCTGCAGCCGCACGCCGACCGGGTCGACGAGCGCGTGCACTCCTTCGTCGGCGCCTGCCAGGGCGACCGGACCGCCGAGGGGGAGTGGCGGCGTCCCGCCGGAGCCGAGAAGGTCGTGCTGGTGTCGCTCGGCTCGGCGTTCACCAAGCAGCCCGCCTTCTACCGCGAGTGCGTCAAGGCGTTCGGCGACCTGCCCGGCTGGCACCTCGTGCTCCAGGTCGGCCGGCACGTCGGCCCGGCCGACCTGGGCGACGTACCGGACAACGTCGAGGTGCACAGCTGGGTGCCGCAGCTCGCCGTCCTCAGGCAGGCCGACCTGTTCGTCACCCACGCCGGGGCCGGCGGCAGCCAGGAAGGGCTGGCCACGGCCACGCCGATGATCGCCGTACCGCAGGCCGTGGACCAGTTCGGCAACGCCGACATGCTCCAGGCGCTCGGCGTGGCACGGAAGGTGGCGACCGAGGAGGCCACCGCCGACATCCTGCGCGGCACGGCTCTCGCCCTCGTCGACGACCCGGAGGTCGCCCGCCGGCTGAAGGAGATCCAGGCCGACATGGCCCAGGAGGGCGGCACCCGGCGGGCCGCCGACCTCATCGAGGCCGAACTGCCCGCCCGCTGACCGGCCGGTGCCGCCCGGTCCGCGGGCGGCACCGGCACCGACAGCGCGCGCGGCACCGGGAAGGCGTCCCGGCCCGGCGGACGAACGGCCCCGCGCGCACTACTTCCCGTGCGGATCGACGGCGTTGACCGTCGCCACCACCTGGTCGTAGTCGCCGCGGGCCTCGCCGTAGCGCAGGAACTTCACCCGCTCGACGAGGATCTCCTTCGCGTCGGGCCGGGACTCCAGCAGGCCGACGGCCTCGGACACGAACGCGTCGAGCGGCATGGCGTTCTCGCTCTCCTCGTGCCCGGGCAGCAGCGCGGTGCGGACCGCCGGCGGCACGAGCTCCACGACCCGCACCGACGTGCCGGCGTACTGCAGCCGGAGCGACTCGCTGAGCATGTGGATCGCGGCCTTCGACGCGTTGTAGCTCGGCGTCACCTTCAGTGGGGTGAACGCCAGGCCGGAGGAGACCGTCATGATCGTGGCGTCCGGTTGCGCCCGCAGGTGCTCGATGAACGCGGCGATCAGCCGGATCGGCCCGAGCACGTTCGTCGTCACCGTGGCCTCCGCGGAGTCGAGGAACGACGCCGGGTCGGTCCAGTCCTCGACGCGCATCACGCCGGCCATCGCCACGAGGACGTTGAGATCGGGATACTCGGCCAGCACCTGCTTCGCGGCGGAGGCGATGCTCGCGGCGTCCGTGGTGTCGATCTGCACGGTGCCGATGCCCGGGTGCTCGGCCGCGATCCGCTCCAGCAGTTCGGCGCGCCGCCCGCCGACGATCACGGTGTTCCCCCTGGCCCGCAGTTCCAGGGCGAGGGCCAGACCGATGCCGCTGGTGGAGCCGGGGATGAAGATGGTGTTTCCGGAGATGTCCATGCCTCGATCGTGGCCGCTCCGCCGCGCCGGGTGCAGAGACCGGTCATCGGGGGATCGGCGATCCCTGGCTCGCCGCCCGGCACCGGGCGAGAATCGGTCCATGGACCGTGCAGCACTGGCCGACTTCCTCCGCCGCCGCCGCGAGGCGCTCCAGCCGGAGGACGTCGGCCTCCCCACCGGCGCGCGCCGACGGACCCGGGGCCTGCGGCGCGAGGAGGTCGCCTCCCTCGCCGTGATGTCGACCGACTACTACACCCGCCTGGAGCAGCAGCGCGGCCCGCAGCCCAGCGAGCAGATGCTTGCCTCGCTCGCCCGGGCACTGCGGCTGACCGGCGACGAACGCACCTACCTGTACCGCATCGCCGGACACAACGCGCCCGTCCCGCTGTCCGCCTCGCCCCATGTCGCGCCCGCGCTGCTGCGGGTCCTGGACCGCCTGGAGGACACCCCGGCGCTCGTCCTGTCCGACCTGGGGGAGACGCTCGTACAGAACCGGATGGCCGCCGCCCTGCTCGGCGACGCCTCCGGGCACACCGGCCTCGCGCGCAGCGCCGTCTACCGCTGGTTCACCGATCCCGCGGAGCGGCTGCGCTACCCGGAGGAGGACCGGGACCGGCAGAGCCGCGCCCAGGTCGCCAACCTGCGCGCCGCCCACGGGCTGCGCGGCCCCACGTCCCGGGCGGGCACCCTCGTACGGACCCTGCAGAAGGAGAGCGAGGAGTTCGCCGAACTGTGGGAGCGACACGAGGTCGCCCAGCGCTTCGAGGACCACAAGACGCTGATCCACCCCGAACTCGGCCCGATCGAACTGGACTGCCAGGCACTGTTCACCGAGGACCAGTCCCAGACGCTGCTCGTCCTGACCGCCCCGCCGCGTACCGAGGGCTACGAGAAACTCCAACTCCTCGCCGTCCTCGGCCTGGACCGCTTCACCGAGGCGGACCACTGACGACGCCAGGGAGCATTGCCTGTCCAGGCTTCAATGGTTGAACGGGAATCGGTGCCGCCGTTCCGCTCGCGTTCTACGGCGTGGGGAACGCCGGGGCCCGGGCGGCGAGGGTGTGCGTGTTCCCGGCGCCGTCGGTGATCCGCGCGGTGGTGTCACGCGGCGGATGGTCCGAGGCGAGGCCGATGAAGAAGCTGGTCTGCCCGCCGCCCGGGCCGGTTCCGGCCGGAACGCCGGGGGTGCCGAAGTCGATGGTCAGCCGGTCGCCCTGCTGCGTGACGGAGGCGGGCCGGACCGTTCCCAGGCCGCCTTGGGTGACGACGTAGACGTCCGATCCGCCGGTCCCGTCGTAGTTGAGACGGGCGATGGGCCCGAAGTCGAGGCTGAGCGTGCGGACGGCCGACGCCGGCAGCGGCCCCGAGACCTCGGTCATGCTGACGCGGTACTCGTACGGGTACTTGCCCGCTCCGATCGTGCCGGCGACACCGCGCGGAGCCAGACGCGACTGGAGGAAGCCCGATCCCGTGGCACCGGCGAGTTGGATGGCCGGCGCGATGTCGTTCACCACGAGCGTGCCCGAGGGGTCGAACACGAAGTTGATGTCGGGGGCCCGGACGTCCACCACGCGCGGGGCCCACTCGAACGGGTTCAGCGTGCGGCGGATCGTGCGTTGGCACACGGCGCAGAAGGGCGTCAGGTTGCGCATCATGCAGTTGAACGCCGGCCGGAACAGACCGCAGTGGTAGTAGCCGGCCCCTTCGAAGGCGCCGATCGTGCCCGCCGCCACGGGGTTGGGCTGCGGGTCGCACACCGCGCAGTTGGCGTTCCTCGTCGTGGGCATCGCGGTCGCCGCCTGGACCAGCGGCGCCCATTTGATCGTGGTGCGGCCGGAGTCGAGGGTGACGTTCGGCGCGGTCGGTTCGGTGCCGCTGTAGGAGTTCTGTCCGGTCTCCCCGCTTTCACAGCCGGCCCAGGACTCGTACTCGTCGGCGAGTCCGAACGCGGAGTGTCCCAGCTCGTGTGCGGCGACCGTGACCCAGTTGCCGCTCGTCGAGGTCACCGCGACGGCACCTCCCGAGCCTCCGTACTTCGCGCTGTTGACCACCACGATCGCCTGGTGCCAGGCCGGAACCTGGGCGCTGAGCACACCCTGCGCGATCGCCGTGTCCGCGGTGAGCAGCCGGGCGAGGCCGCCGGCGCAGTACGTGGCGTCGAAGTAGGTCTTCGGAGTGGCTCCCGTCCCGCCGCAGGACGCGGGGTCGTCGGCGCCGCTGTCGGTCGAGGTGACGTCCACACGGTGGATGTTGATACGGCTCTGGACGGCCGGCTCGTTGAACGGCGGCATGGCGAGGAGTTGGCTGACGAAGAACTGCGCGTCCGTGTGCCACTGCGTCATCTCGGTGCTCCGGTAGCCCTCCGAGAGCAGCACGAGGTTCCAACGCGAGGCCGTCGGGCCGCTGTTGTGCAGCAGTGTCGTACCGAGGACGGTGCCGTCACCGGTTCCCATCAGGATCCGCCTCCCTCGGTGCCGTGTCCCAGCGGGAACCGGCCGATCGTCTGGGTCCGCACGGTGGTGCGCAGGAGTGCCACCTCCTTGGCCTCCGCCAACGCGGGCACCAGGACGAAGAAGCGTCCCTTGGGCTGGGAGACCGGCTGGTTCGTGAACGGCCGGTCCGGATCGGAGGAGACGACCTCCGCCTCGTCCTTGATCGGGTTGTCCAGCGGTCGGCTGTGGATGCGCTGCCCGCGCGCGTTCAGTATGTCGACCCGGTAGCCGATCGCGATGTCCGGCTGTGCGGCCGCGCGGGCCGGGGCCAGACCGACCGACAGGCCCTGTTGTCCGCCGGGACCGCCCGGAAGCACGAGGTCGACCCGTTCGCTGGCGACCAGTTCGATGTGGTGGCCCCGGTACTCGAAGGTGAGCCGTATCGCACCGCTCATCGCGCGTGCCTCCTCGGATCAGGTCCGACGGACATGCTCCTCACTCCAGCGAACCACCATCGGTTTCAGCCCGCCACAGCGGGCGGGTCCGGGGACGGCCGGATGCCGGTCGGGGTGGGCCGCCGCGGGCCGGCACGCCGTCGCGGAACCCACCTCACGGTCGCCGATCCCGCCGGCCGTGACAGCCGTGCCGACGCGCCGGCCGTGACAGCCGTGCCGACCGGCCGGCCATGGCAGCCGTGCTGACCCACCGGGCGGGAAGCCGTGCGGGCCCGTCGGCCGGGGCGCCGTGCGGCCCGTGGGCCGGGCGCCGTGCGGCCCGTGGGCCGGGGCGCCGTGCGGGCCCGGGGGGCTTTCCGGGCTTTCCGCAGGCTTGTTGGGAAAGTCACAGCCGCGTGTTCCGGTTGATCAGCGCCCGGCCGGTCCGACAGAGTTTCGCGCAGTCCGCCCCTGCGCGGACACGGCCGTCGTGCCCGCCCCCACGGGGCACGACGGCCGTAGGGTGGGCGGATGGCGACGAGATACGCGGCGCTGCTGCGCGGGATCAACGTGGGCGGCAGCAGGAAAGTCCCGATGGCGGAACTCCGCACCCTCCTGGAGGGCCTCGGCCTCCAGGACGTGCGCACCCATCTCCAGAGCGGCCAGGCCGTGTTCACCGCCCGGCACGGCGACGAGGAGTCACTGGCCGCCGAGACGGCGGCGGCCGTCGAGCGGCACTTCGGCTTCGGCGTGGACGTCATCGTGCGCGACCACGCCTACCTGAAGGCGATCGTCGACGACTGCCCCTTCCCCGCCGCCGACCTCGAGCCGAAACAGCTCCACGTCACCTACTTCTCCGCGCCCGTCGAACCCGAACGCTTCGCCGGGATCGACCCGGCGGCGTACCTGCCCGAGGAGTTCCGCCTCGGCGACCGCGCGCTCTACCTGTACGCGCCGGACGGACTGGGCCGCTCCACACTCGCCGACGTCCTCGCCAGGCCGCGCCTCACCAAGGGCGTCGTCGCCACCAGCCGCAACTGGAACACGGTGACGAAACTGGTGGAGCTGACCGCGGCCTGAGAACGCCCGGCGCCCCGGCCGCTCAGGCGCCGATCGCCGCCGCCACCGGCGCGCAGGCGGCGGCGTACCGCTCCAGCAGCACCCGCGCCACCTCAGGTGACGGCCCCAGCACGTCCGCCAGCACGTCCGCCTCCGCGGCGCCCCGGGCGATGCGGTCCGGGAGGAAGCCGGGCGCCAGGACGTAGGGCGCGACGGCGACGCGTGCGCAGCCGGCGGCGCGCAGTTCGCGTACCGCCTGCTCGGTGCGGGGCAGGGAAGCGGAGGCGAACGCAGGCCGCACGGCGCACCAGCCGGTGTGCCGCCACTCCCGCGCGATGTCTGCGATCACTGCGATCGCCTCCGGGTCGGTGGACCCCGCCGAGGCCAGCACGACCCCGGTCGAGGACTTGTCGGCGGGCGTCAGGCCCGCCTCGTACAGCCGGCGCTCCAGCGCCGTCAGCAGCAGCGGGGACGGGCCGAGCACCTCGGCCTGCCGGATCCGCAGCCGCGGCGGGGCCTGCGCGAGCACCGCCGGGATGTCCGCCTTGGCGTGGAAGGCGCGGGTCAGCAGCAGCGGCAGGGCGACCACGTCGCGGACGCCCTCCGCCGCCAGCGACTCCAGCACCCGCTCCACCGAGGGCAGGTTGAAGTCCAGGAACCCGGTCTCCACGCGCAGCCCGGGCCTGAGCGACCGCACCCGGCGCACCAGGGCGTGCACGGTCGCGGCATGCCGCGGATCGCGGCTGCCGTGGGCGACGACGAGCAGAACCGGACGGTGCATGGTGCCTCAGCCCTTCACCAGCAGACCGCGGCTGCGCAGCACCCACCGCTCCAGCGGGCTGAAGACCAGCAGGTCGATGGCGATGCCGACGGTCAGGATCAGCAGGATGGCCTCGAAGACCATGGCCATGTCGCTGGCGTTGCGGCCGTTCTCCAGCAACTGGCCGAGTCCCACGCCGAGATCGGGGAAGGACGCGATGATCTCGGCGGCCATCAGCGAACGCCAGGAGAACGCCCAGCCCTGCTTCAGACCGGCCACATAGCCGGGCAGCGCGGCCGGCAGCACGATGTGCCAGGTGCCCCTGATGCCCGTCGCGCCCAGTGTGCGGCCGGCCCGCAGGAACAGCGGGGGCACCTGGTCGACGCCGGAGACCAGCCCGTTCGCGATGGACGGCACCGCGCCGAGCAGGATGACGGCGTACATCATCTGGTTGTTCAGGCCCAGCCAGATCACCGCGGGCGGCACCCACGCCACCGACGGCAGCGACTGCAGGCCGGACAGGATCGGGCCGATCGCCGCACGCACGAACTTCACCCGCGCCACCAGCAGCCCCAGCGGGGTGCCGATCAGCAGCGCGAAGAAGAAGCCGAGCAGACCGCGCGAGACACTGGTCCAGATGTAGCCGAGCAGTTCGCCCTCGAGCCACGCCTGGCGCACGACGTCCCACACCGCGCCCGGCGCGGGCAGCTTGGTCGGGTCGTCGACGATCTCGAAGGAGACCAGGGCCTGCCACACCGCGAGCACCAGCGCGACGGCCACGACCGGCGGCAGCACCTTCTCGGTGAGGGTCTGCCGCAGCGGCCTGCGCCCGCTGTGCACCGTCTCCAGTGCATCCAGCCCCGCCTCCAGGCCGGCGAGGTCGCCCGGGTCCTTGGCGGTCGTGTCAGTGCTGGCCATGACGGCGGATCTCCCCACGGAGTTCTTCGGTGATCTCGACGGACAGTTCCGCGACGGCGGTGTCCTCGATGCGGCGCGGATGCGGGATGCCGACCGTCCACTCCCGGGCGATGCGGCCCGGACGGGACGACAGCAGCACCACCCGCTGCGCGAGCCGCACGGCCTCGCGCACGTTGTGCGTGACGAACAGCACCGACAGCTGCGTCTCCCGCCAAATCCTGGTCAGCTCGTCGTGCAGCACGTCCCGGGTGATGGCGTCCAGCGCCGCGAACGGCTCGTCCATCAGCAGCAGTTTGCTCTCCTGGGCCAGCGCGCGGGCCATCGCGACCCGCTGCCGCATACCGCCGGACAGCTCGTGCACCCGCTTGCCGTACGCGCCCTTCAGCCGGACCAGCTCCAGCAGCTCCTCGGCGCGGTCCCGGCGCTCGGACTTCGCGACGCCCCGCAGTTTCAGGGCGAGTTCGATGTTCTTGCCCGCGGTCAGCCACGGGAAGAGCGCGTGCTCCTGGAACATCAGCGCCGGCCGGCCGTCGGTGGTGATCGTGCCGGCGGTGGGGCGGTCGAGCCCCGCGACCAGGTTCAGCAGCGTCGACTTGCCGCAGCCCGAGGCACCCAGCAGGGTGACGAACTCGCCGGGCGCGACATCGATGCTGATGTCGTCCAGCACGAGCTGCTGCCCGGCGGGGCCGGCGAACGACTTCGAGACGTGCGCGATCCGGGCGGCGTGCGTGACCGCCTCGATGCCGTCGGCGGCCTTGGCGAGGGTCGTGGCCATGGTCGTCACCTCCTGGGAACTCGTAGTGATGGGGACTTACCGGGCGCCGAGCCCGGCGTCGTCGACGGCGGCTTCGCCCGCGGCCCGCAGCACCCTGTTGAGCGGTGCCAGGTCGTAGATGCCGGTCAGGTCCGGCTGCTCGAGCAGGCCCGCCTCGACGGCGTGCTCCGCCTGCACGGCGAGGGTCGCGGCCAGCGGGTCGTCGGTGAACCGGATCGACTCCCACGCCGGGTCCAGCACCTCGGCGGGCAGCGCCTTGCCGGAGTCGGTCTCCAGTTGCTCGTTGGCGGCGGTCTTCGCCTCGTCCGGGTGGGCGTTGATCCACGCGTTGGTCTCGACGGACGCCTTCAGCACCGCCTCGACGGCCTTCGGGTGGTCCTCCAGGAACTCCTGCCGCACCACGATGTTCGTGATCACGAACTGCCCGTCCGGCCACAGGGACGCCTCGTCCAGCAGCACCTTGCCGCCCTCGGCGACCAGCTTCGACGCGGTCGGCTCCGGCACCCAGGCGCCGTCGACCGAACCGGACCTGAACGCGTCCGGGGTGACCTTGTTGTCGCTGCGGACGACCGTCACGTCGCCCTTGCCGCTCTGCGGGTCGACCTTCCAGCCCTGCTCGGCCGCCCAGTTGAGGAAGGACACGTCCTGCGTGTTGCCGAGCTGCGGCGTCGCGATCCGCTTGCCCTCGACGTCCGCGACGGACCTCACCTTGTCCGGGTCCACCACGAGCTTCACCCCGCCGGACGCCGAACCGCCGACGATGCGCAGGTTCTTGCCGTCGGCCTTGGTGTAGCCGTTGACCGCCGGTGACGGGCCGATGAAGGCGATGTCGAGGGAGTCGGAGTTGAGCGCCTCGATCGCCGACGGGCCCGCGTTGAACACCGCGTACGCGGCCTCGGTGCCGCCGAGTGCCTTCTGGAAGAAGCCCTTGCGGTTGCCGACCAGCGCGGTGCCGTGGGTCAGGTTCCCGAAGTAGCCGATCCTGACCGAGTCGAGACCGTCGACCTTCGCCGCCCCGGCGACGGCCTTCGCGGTGTCGTCGTGCTTCGCCTGGGAGCCGTAGCCGCAGGCGGCCAGGGCGAGCAGCGGCAGCACGGCCAGGACCGCGAAGGCGCGGCGCAGGGCTGGTGTGGCAGGCACGGGAGGTGTTCCTCTCGGAGGCCCGGCGGTCACGGTCTGTCAGGGCGTGGCCGGGACGTCGGCAGGTTTTCGCCTACGGCGGCGAGGGCTGAGGGCGCGCGAGCGGCGCGCGTACGTCAGCGCGCACATCGCCCGACACCGCCCTGACCGCTGCCCAGCGAACCGCTGCCGACGCGGCCGCCCTCCTTGGCGAACAGGCAGAAAAAACCGGGGGAGTTCATGCTCAGAAGTCCCACCCGTCGTCGTCCGGCTCCGCCTTGACCGGCTCCGGCGCGGCGAACGACTCACCGACCATGCCCGCGGTGAGCGTGGTGCCGTCGCTGGGGTCGATGAGGATGAACGAGCCGGTGCGCCGCGAGTCCGAGTAGGAGTCGGCCGGCAGCGGCTCGGCGGTACGGATCTTCACCCGGCCGATGTCGTTGGCGACGAGCCGCTCGGGGTGCGGGTGCAGCGACAGGTCGTCCAGGGTCAGCCGGGACGGTATGTCCTTCACGATCGCCTTGACGGTCCGCGTGCCGTGCTTGAGCAGCACCCGGTGGCCGACGGTCAGCGGCTGGTCGGCCACGTGGCACACGGTGGCCTCGACGTCCTGCGTGGTGGCCGGCGCGTCCTCGGTCGGCACGATCAGGTCACCGCGGGAGATGTCGATGTCGTCGGCGAGCAGCAGCGTCACCGACTGCGGCGTCCAGGCGACGTCGACGGGCCGGCCCAGCAGGTCGATCCCGGTGATCGTGGTCGTCCGGCCGGACGGCAGCACGGTCACCGCGTCGCCCACGCGGAAGGAACCCGCCGCGATCTGCCCGGCGTAACCCCGGTAGTCCGGGTGCTCGGCGCTCTGCGGTCGGATCACGTACTGCACGGGCAGCCGGGCGTGGCAGTGCGCCAGGTCGTGGCTGACCGGGACGGTCTCCAGGTGCTCCAGCACGGTCGGGCCGCCGTACCAGTCCATGTGCGCGGACGGCTCCACCACGTTGTCGCCGACCAGCGCGGAGATCGGGATCGCGGTGACCTCGGGGACGCCCAGCTCGGTCGCGTACGCCGTGAACTCCTCCGCGATCGCGGCGAACACCGGCTCCCGGTAGTCGACCAGGTCCATCTTGTTGACGGCGAGGACGACGTGCGGGACGCGCAGCAGGGCCGCTATGGCCGCGTGCCGGCGGGTCTGCTCGACCACGCCGTTGCGGGCGTCGACCAGGATCACGGTCAGCTCGGCCGTCGAGGCGCCCGTGACCATGTTCCGGGTGTACTGCACATGGCCCGGGGTGTCGGCGAGGATGAACCGGCGGCGCGGCGTGGCGAAGTAGCGGTAGGCCACGTCGATGGTGATGCCCTGCTCCCGCTCGGCCCGCAGGCCGTCGGTGAGCAGCGCGAGGTCGGGGGCGTCCTGGCCGCGGCCGGCCGACGCCCGCTCCACGGCCTCCAACTGGTCGGCGAGGACCGACTTGGAGTCGTGCAGCAGCCGCCCGACCAGCGTGGACTTGCCGTCGTCGACGGAACCGGCGGTGGCGAACCGCAGCAGCGTGGTGGCCGCCAGCTCTTCGGCAGTGACGGTGCTCATGTCTAGAAGTACCCCTCGCGCTTGCGGTCTTCCATCGCGGCCTCGGAGAGCTTGTCGTCGGCGCGGGTGGCTCCGCGCTCGGTGAGCCGGGAGGCGGCGATCTCGGTGATCACCTTCTCGATGGTGTCGGCGACGGAGTCCACCGCGCCGGTGCAGGACATGTCGCCCACGGTGCGGTAGCGGACGAGCCGCTTCTCGACCTGCTCGCCGTCCTTCGGGCCGCCCCACTCGCCGGCGGTCAGCCACATGTTGTTGCGGCGGAACACCTCGCGCTCGTGCGCGTAGTAGATCTCCGGCAGTTCGATGTTCTCGCGGGCGATGTACTGCCACACGTCCAGCTCGGTCCAGTTGGACAGCGGGAACACGCGGACGTGCTCACCGGGGGCGTGCCGGCCGTTGTACAGGTTCCACAGCTCGGGGCGCTGGCGGCGCGGGTCCCACTGGGAGAACTCGTCGCGCAGCGAAAACACCCGCTCCTTCGCCCGGGCCTTCTCCTCGTCGCGGCGGCCGCCGCCGAAGACGGCGTCGAACCTCTCGCTCTGGATCTTCTCGGTGAGCGGCACCGTCTGCAGCGGGTTGCGGGTGCCGTCCGGGCGCTCCTTGAGCACTCCGCGGTCGATGTAGTCCTGCACCGAGGCGACGTGCAGCCGCAGCCCGTGCTGCGCGACCGTGCGGTCCCGGTAGGCCAGGACCTCGGGGAAGTTGTGCCCGGTGTCGACGTGCAGCAGCGAGAACGGGACCGGCGCGGGGGTGAACGCCTTCAGCGCGAGGTGCAGCATGAGGATGGAGTCCTTGCCGCCGGAGAAGAGGATCACCGGCTTCTCGAACTCGCCCGCCACCTCGCGGATGATGTGCACCGCCTCGGACTCCAGCGCGTCCAGGTGGGAGAGGGCGTACGGGCTGTCCGTGTCCTCATCGACGGTCGCGACGGTCGTCATGCTGCGCCCCTTTCGTTCTCCCCCGCACTCCGTCCGGGGGCACCCCCGTCTCCGCCCGCGCGGCGCAGAGGTGCGGCCTTCGTGGTCGTCCGCGGCCGAGTGGCCGCGCGTGCGTCGCTCACAGAAGTCCCCTTTCGCTGAGCAGGGCGAACACCGACGCCGCGGACTCCTGCACGGTCTGGTTCTGCGACTCGATCCGCAGATCGGGAGTCTCGGGCTCCTCGTACGGGTCGTCCACACCGGTGAGACCGGTGAGTTCGCCCGCGGCCTGCTTGGCGTACAGGCCCTTCACATCGCGTACGGAGCACACCTCGACCGGGGTCGCCACATGCACCTCGACGTACGGTGTGCCGTTCGCTCCGTGCCGTTTGCGGACCGCGTCCCGGCTGTCCGCGTACGGTGCGATTACCGGGACGAGCGCGGTCACACCGTTGCGGGCGAGCAGTTCGGCGACGAAGCCGATGCGCTGCACGTTGGTGTGCCGGTCCTCGCGGCTGAAGCCGAGGCCCGCGGAGAGGAACTCGCGGATCTCGTCGCCGTCGAGGACCTCGACACGCCGGCCCTGCTCGCGCAGCCGGGCGGCCAGCTCGTGGGCGATGGTGGTCTTGCCGGCGCTCGGCAGACCCGTGAGCCAGACGGTGGCTCCGGTCGTCACGTCGGTCTCCTGGTTCGTCGATGAGGCTGTCATGGTCAGCCGTGCAGTCCGCACTCGGTCTTGGAGCGGCCCGCCCAGCGGCCGGCGCGCGCGTCCTCGCCCTCCAGTACACGGCGGGTGCAGGGAGCGCACCCCACGGAGGCGTAGCCGTCCATCAGCAGCGGATTGGTGAGGACGCCGTGCTCGGCGACGTACGCTTCCACATCTTCCTGTGACCACCGTGCGATGGGGGAGACCTTCACCTTCCGCCGCCGCTCGTCCCAGCCGACGACGGGGGTGTCGGCCCTGGTCACGGACTCGTCGCGGCGCAGCCCCGTCGCCCAGGCCAGATACCCCTGGAGACCTTCCTCCAGCGGCTCGACCTTGCGCATCCGGCAGCACAGGTCGGGGTCGCGGTCGTGCAGCCTCGGTCCGTACCGGTCGTCCTGTTCGGCGACCGTCAGACGCGGTGTGAGCGTGATGACGTTCACGTCCATCACGGCCTCCACCGCATCCCGGGTTCCGATGGTCTCCGGGAAGTGGTACCCAGTGTCGAGGAAGACCACGTCGACTCCGGGCAACTCGCGTGACGCGAGGTGGGCGACCACGGCGTCCTCCATGGAGGAGGTCACGCAGAAGCGCTTGCCGAAGGTGTCGACGGCCCACCGCAGGATCTCCTGTGCGGAGGCGTCCTCCAGATCGCGGCCCGCCTGCTCGGCCAGCGCCTTCAACTCCTCGGTGCTGCGCTCTTCCTGAAGAGCCGTCATGTCCGGTCCCCTCCCGTGTCGGATCGCTCAAGCCCCCGGGCGAGCAGCCCGAGGAACTTCAGCTGAAAGGCTCGGTTGCACGCGCCGCATTCCCAGGCCCCTCCCCCACGCTCGGCTGCGCTCGCGCGGGGGGACCCCCATCCCTGTTCGGCGGGACGCAGGTCCTCGTCGCCGCAGTAGGGGCAGTGGAAGGGCACCGCACGCTCGCTCACGACAGGGCCTCCTCCGACGCGCGGCCGACCCAGGTGGCGAACCGCTCGCCGTCCTCGCGCTCCGCCCGGAAGCGGTTGAGCACCCGCTCGATGTAGTCGGGCAGTTCGTCCGCGGTGACCTTCAGGCCGCGCACCTTGCGGCCGAAACCGGCCTGCAGGCCCAGCGCGCCGCCGAGGTGCACCTGGTAGCCCTCGACCTGCCGGCCCTCGTCGTCCAGGACCAGCTGGCCCTTGAGACCGATGTCCGCCACCTGGATACGGGCGCAGGCGTTGGGGCAGCCGTTGAGGTTGATGGTGATCGGCTCGTCGAAGTCCGGGATGCGGCGCTCGAGTTCGTCGATCAGCGAGGCGCCGCGCGCCTTGGTCTCGACGATGGCGAGCTTGCAGAACTCGATGCCGGTGCAGGCCATGGTGCCGCGCCGGAACGGGGAGGGCGTGGCGCTGAGGTCGAGCGCCTCCAGGGACTCCACGAGGGAGTCGACCCGGCTCTCCTCGACATCGAGGATGATCATCTTCTGTTCGACCGTGGTGCGCACCCGGCCCGAGCCGTGCGCCTCCGCCAGGTCGGCGATCTTGGTGAGGGTGGTGCCGTCGACGCGGCCGACGCGCGGGGCGAAGCCGACGTAGAACCGGCCGTCCTTCTGGCGGTGCACGCCGATGTGGTCGCGCCACTGCTGCACCGGCTGCTCGGGCGCGGGACCGTCGGTCAGTTTGCGCCCCAGGTACTCGTCCTCCAGCACCCGGCGGAACTTCTCCGGGCCCCAGTCGGCGACCAGGAACTTCAGGCGGGCGCGGTTGCGCAGCCGGCGGTAGCCGTAGTCCCGGAAGATCGACAGCACGCCCTCGTAGACGTCCGGCACGTCCTCCAGCGGCACCCAGGTGCCCAGCCGCACGCCCAGCTTGGGGTTGGTGGACAGGCCGCCGCCGACCCACAGGTCGAAGCCCGGGCCGTGCTCGGGGTGGCGGACGCCGACGAACGCGACGTCGTTGATCTCGTGCACCACGTCGAGCGCGGGCGAGCCGGAGATGGCCGTCTTGAACTTGCGCGGGAGGTTCGAGTACGCCTTGTTGTTCAGCACGCGGCGCTTCATCTCCTCCAGCGCCGGCGTGCCGTCGATGATCTCGTCCTCGGCGATGCCGGCGACGGGCGAGCCGATCATCACGCGCGGGGTGTCGCCGCAGGCGGTGACCGTGGACAGGCCGACGGCCTCCAGCCGGTCCCAGATCGCGGGCACGTCCTCGATGCGGATCCAGTGGTACTGGACGTTCTGCCGGTCGGTGATGTCGGCGGTGCCGCGCGCGAACTCCTGCGAGATCTCGCCGATGACCCGCAGCTGCGCGGTGGTCAGCGCGCCGCCGTCGATGCGCACGCGCAGCATGAAGTACTCGTCGTCCAGCTCCTCCGGCTCCAGGATGGCCGTCTTGCCGCCGTCGATCCCGGGGCGGCGCTGGGTGTAGAGGCCCCACCAGCGCATGCGGCCGCGCAGGTCGTTGGGGTCGATGGAGTCGAAACCGCGCTTGGAGTACACCGTCTCAATGCGTGTCCGCACATTGAGACCGTCGTCGTCCTTCTTGAACTGTTCGTTGCCGTTGAGCGGGGTGAAGTGACCCACGGCCCACTGTCCCTCACCGCGGTGACGGCTCACCTTGCGGCGGGGAGTCGCGGCGGCAGGCTTCTGCGGGGTGGCGGCCATGGTTGATACGTCCTTCGGGACAGGCTGGAATGAGGCTCTGACCTGCGCGTACGCGCGCACGGGCAGACATGCGCGTCATTGCGCGAGGGAGTGGAGCGAGAAAGGGATGTCGGGCGCTGCTGGGAGCACTCAGCGCGCCGGACAGATGGCGCTGGACATGCGGCCGAGGTCGACGTGCCGCCGACTCACCAAGGCGATTCCAGATCCAGACATGACGGAAGCGTGGCACGGCGATCTGGACACAGTCCAGCTTCGTCCAAAATGCGGACACCCTTGTCTCGGAGTGCAAGACAAGGGTGTTCTTGGTCACAAGCGTCGCGGGACGTCTTGTCCGCGCAGGTCAGGCGGGGTGGGCTCCCGGCCACGGCCCCGGAGTGGCAACCTCCGGTTCCTCCTCGACCTTGGTGTCGAACAGGGTGAAGCCACGACGCCGGTAGTTGTCCATGGCGTGTTCGCCGTCCTTGCTGCAGGTGTGCAGCCACACCCGCGTGGTCGGCTTCAGGCCCGGCCACCGCTCGGCCAGGTCCCAGGCGCGCGCCGTCCCGTACGACAGCAGGTGACCGCCGATGCGACGCCCCCGGAACGCCGGCAGCAGCCCGAAGTAGACGATCTCCACGACCCCGCCCTCCTGCGCCTCCAGCTCCACGTAACCCGCGGGCGTCCCGCGGTCGTAGGCGACCCAGGTCTCCACACCGGGACGGTCCAGGTGCGCCAGCCACTGGGCGTACGTCCAGCCCAGCCGGTCGGTCCAGCGGATGTCGCCACCGACCGAGGCGTACAGGAAACGGCTGAACTCGGGCGAGGGCACCTCGGAGCGGACGACCCGCACGTCCCCCTCCGGCGCGGCGGCCGGGCGGAGGTCGGTGGGCGCGGTCTGCTCCAGGGACCAGGTGGTCACGGCGATGGTCGTCATGCCCGAAAGGGAACCATCCGGCAGGACATCTGTCGAACGCCTGATCACGGCGCGGACGGGCTACCCGTCGAGGGACCGGTCCACGTCGGCCAGGGGCAGCGCGAACAGCATGCGGCCGGACTGCGACCACACCTCGCCGGTCTCCTGCCAGTACGACAGGGACGTCGCCGGGCCGCTCCAGCAGCGGTGCGTCTCGTCCGCCCCGCACCGGGTGGTCCGCGCACCGTCCGCGTCCTGCCGCCACAGCGCGCCGCGCCCGTCCGGCGACCCCGTCATCCGGCCCAGGTACCAGCCCGACCCGTACGACAGTACACTGCGCACCTCGGTCAGTTCCGTCTCGTACACCTCGACCGGGTGCGCGTGGGCCACCGGGTCGGTCTCCAGCAGGCCCGGCCGCGCCGGGTCGGAGCTGAACGGGTACCGCCACAGCAGGGCCGGCCCGTCGCCGTCCGCCGCCGCCGAGCCGTGCGCGACCAGGCTGTCGGGTGCCGTGCTGCGGTCCAGGGAGATACCGCCCGGCCGGGGGGCGTCCGCCCCGTTCGCCCGGTAGGTGGCGACGGCCGGCAGCACGTACCGCGCCCCGGCAGCCGACGGGCCGCCGGGCCCGCGGCCCGGCGAGGTGCCGGGCGCGGCGGCCCGCTGGATCCGGTCCACGTCGTACACGTACAGCGCGCTGTCCTCGCCGCGGCCCGCGGTGACCAGCAGCTTGTCCTGGTACCAGACCATGCCGGACACGGCGGAGCCGAGCCCGCGGTAGTCACGGCCGCCGTCCACCGGCACGGCCAGCAGCACCCAGGTGTAGCGCGGCCGTTCACGGTCGCCGGCGTCGACGAACGCCACACGGGCCGGACCGTCCCCGTCCCCGGATGCGTCGGCCCGGCTCCAGCCGGAGACGACCACCCGGTGCTCGCCCCAGCGGCCGTCGTCGTCCGCGTCCCCCGAGGTGGTCACCGCGCCGGGCCGCCAGCCCTCGGTCGCCTCGTCCGGCCAGCAGTACGCCCGGGCCGCGGCCGGCTCCACCGGCAGGGCACGCCGGTCGTCGGCCGTGCAGTCCGCCGCGTCGCGCAGCGCACCGTCCGGGTCGGCGAGGACCGTCCTCACGCCGACGGGCCGGCCCATCGAGGCGGAGAGCCGGTCCAGCGCGGCGCGCGGGACGTCATGCTCGGTCAGCCGCAGCGGAGTGGTCTCGGCGGACGCCGTCAGCGGCTTCAGCGGGCCGGGATCGTCGGCGTCGGTGGCCTGCGAGGTGGTGATCATGGTGGCGGCGGCGGTCAGGGCGAGGGCGGTCCCGGCCAGTGTGGCCCGCAGCGCCCTGCCCCGCCGGCGTCGGCGGTGTCTGCCGCGATGCTTCATAACCGTCCTCCCGAGGCGGGTCAACTGCGTCCGGTGATCCGCGGGTTGACCGTGGAGCGGATGGGATGGCGCGTACCGGATGCTACGACAGCCGCCCGGCCGCCGGGACGAAGACCCTGCAATTGCACGGAACAACCACCACCCCGGCCCCCACCCGGGCACGCCTGTGCGACCCCGCACGGTCTTGACGGCACGCCCCGGTCACGGACCGTGGGGCCCTGCGCTCAGCGGCCGGCCGGCGGGCACGCCCCGCGCGGGAAGAAGCCGTGCGGGTCCTCCGGAAGCAGGACTTCCACCTCGGCGGTCTCCGTGAACCGGTAGGGCCGGTGCTCCAGGAGCGTGCCCAGATAGCGGCGCACCCGGGACATCTCCGCGCGCACCGTCACCGTACGGGCCGGGTCGCCGAAGACGTCCCTGGCGAGGTCCGCGGCGCTGCGGCCGGACCGGTGCACCGCCAGCAGGTACAGCAACTCGGCGTGCCGCGGGCTCAGTTCACGGGTCCACGAGCCGGCCCCGTCGAACACCTCCACCGACCAGCGGCGCCGCGCCCTGAGATCCAGCACGATCCGGGTCGCGGCCCGCGCCACCGGCTCGTCCGCCGCCCGCACCAGCCAGCCCCCGGCCAGCGGCTCCAGCGAGCACCGGCCCAGCGCCGGCAGCCACCGCAGCCCCGCCGACGCCGACTTGGGCAGCGCCAGACGCTCGGTGTACGGCATGCCCGTCACCGCCGCGGTCCAGCCGTTGCGGTCCACCACCAGCGCCCGCCCGTCGATCCGGGCCAGCACCGGCGCCGCGACCGCGCGCAGCCGCTCCAGCGACCGCACGTGCATCTCCCGCAGCCGCGCCTCGGCCAGTTTCGCCACCGAGTCGACCCAGGACAGCGTGGCCGGATGCATCGTCTCCAGCGGCCCGCTCACGTCCACCACACCGATCAGCCGCCCGTCCCGGGGGTCCCTGATCGGCGCGCCGGCGCACGTCCACGTGGCGTGCGAGCGCACGAAGTGCTCGGAGGCGAACACCTGCACCGGACGCCCCGTCACCGCCGGTGTGCCCACACCGTTGGTGCCCACGACCTCCTCGCGCCAGTCGGCACCGATCTCGAACCCGAGCCCGTCGGCCTTGCGCAGCACCGGCGCGCTGCCCTCCCGCCACAGCACCCGGCCGTCCTCGTCGGCCACCACCATGATGTGGTGGGCGACGTCCGCGACCGACAGCAGACCCTCCCGCAGCACCGGCAGCACATGCCGCAGCGTCGAGGCCTCCCGCCGCCGCTGCACCTCCTCACGGGACAGCAGCCTGCTGCGGAAGCCGTGGTCGGGGTCGACACCGCGGCGCATCATCCGCTCCCAGGACTGCCCGATCACCGGACGGGGGGCCACGGGCGCGGGCTGCCCGGAGAGCGCGGCGGACCGGACCTCGCTGAGCACCCGCGCCGCACGCGCCGTGTCGAGGGCGGCCAGCTGCGTCACGTCCATCGGCGAGAGTGCCACCGGACCTCCCGGAAGAAAGGCTGTCGTTCCCATACTGCCGCCTGCCCCCGGGGCGCACGGCCAGTACGGCCGTCGCGGCACGAAGTTGCAACCCATTGCAACCCTGGTGGGACGGCAGCCGACTGTTTGAAACTTGAGCGACGCCGTCCCGAGCGGCGTTCACGGCTCGTCAGGGGCCAGTGCGGCGGGGGTGGTGCCGTGTCGGCGCAGCACCACCCCCGCGTCGCGCCCGCACCCCTCAGGACACCGGCCGGGCCCGCTCCACCACCGACGCCAGGTCCAGCGTGTGCGGCAGCGTCCCGAAGGCCCCGCCCCCGTCCCCGCCCAGCCGCGCCGCGCAGAACGCGTCCGCCACCTCCGGCGGCGCGAACCGCACCAGCAGCGACCCCTGGAGCACCAGCGCCAGCCGCTCCACCAGCCGCCGCGCCCGCGCCTCGACGCCGTCCAGATCGGCCAGTTCGGTCAGCAGGTTCTTGATCGCGCCGTCCAGCCGGTGGTCGGCCCCGCGCGCCTGCCCGACCTCCCGCAGGTACGCGTCCAGCGCGCCCGGCTCCCGGCGCAGCGCCCGCAGCACGTCCAGCGCCTGCACGTTGCCCGCGCCCTCCCAGATCGAGTTCAGCGGCGACTCCCGCACCAGCCGGGGCATCCCCGACTCCTCGACGTACCCGTTGCCGCCGAGGCACTCGGCCGCCTCCACCGCGACCGGCGCGCACCGCTTGGTCACCCAGTACTTCGCCGCCGGCACCGCGATCCGCAGCAGCGCCCGCTCCTGCTCACCGCCGTCGTCGTACGCCGCCGCCAGCCGCATCGCCAGCGTGGTGGCCGCCTCCGACTCCAGCGCGAGATCGGCCAGGACGTTGCGCATCAGCGGCTTGTCGACGAGCCTCCCGCCGAACGCCTCCCGGTGCGTGCAGTGGTGCACCGCCTGCGCCACGGCCTGCCGCATCAGGCCCGCCGAGCCGAGCACGCAGTCCAGCCGGGTCGCCGCCACCATCCCGATGATGGTGCGCACCCCGGCCCCCTCGTCGCCGACGCGGCGCGCCCACGTCCCGTCGAACTCGACCTCGGCGGAGGCGTTGGACCGGTTGCCCAGCTTGTCCTTGAGCCGCTGGATGCGGAACACGTTGCGCGTGCCGTCCTCCAGCACCCGCGGCAGGAGGAAACACGTCAGGCCACCGGGCGCCTGCGCCAGCACCAGGAAGGCGTCCGACATCGGCGCCGAGCAGAACCATTTGTGCCCGGTCAGCTCGTACGTGCCGTCCTCGGCCAGCGGACGCGCGGACGTCGTGTTGGCCCGTACGTCGCTGCCGCCCTGCTTCTCCGTCATCCCCATGCCGAACAGGGCGCCGGACTTCTGGTGGGCGGGCCGCAGCGCCCGGTCGTAGATCGTCGAGGTCAGCCTCGGTTCCCACTCCGCCGCCAGCGCCGGGTCGGTGCGCAGCGCGGGGACCGCCGCGTGGGTCATCGACAGCGGACAGCCGTTGCCGGCCTCGACCTGCGTCCACACCAGGAACGCCGCCGCCCGCCGCACGTGCCCGCCCGGCCGTCCCCAGGCCGCCGTCAGTCCCGCTCCCACGCCCTTGCCGAGCAGCCGGTGCCAGGCGGGATGGAAGTCGACCTCGTCGACGCGGTGGCCGTAGCGGTCGTGGGTGCGCAGCCGCGGCGGCTGCTCGTTGGCCTGCACCCCCCACTCCTGCACCTGGGCGGAGCCGGCCGTGCGCCCGAGCCCCGACAACGCGGAGCGGCCCTCGGCCAGCAGGTCCGGCGCCAGATGCCGCTCGACCGCGGCCACCAGGGCCCGGTCCGCTTCGAACACGTCGTACTGCACCAGCGGTGGAGCCTGGTTGGTCACGGTGTGCGTGCTGCCTGCCATGTCCCGAACCTACCCCGCGGTACGCCCGCCTCACCCGATGATGCGGCCTGTGGGTGAGTGCGACCAGGCACGACGGATACCTTTAGGTCGTGCAGCCAGCAAGTGAAACCCCCGACGCGCCCTCCGGCCGCCTCCACCGGGCCCGGGCCCTGTACCGGAACGTCTCCAAGCGCAGAACCGCCTGGCTGCTGCTGAAGGACACGGTCAACTCCTGCATCGAGTACCGCATCCTGGGGCTGGCCGCCGAGGCGGCGTTCTTCACCCTGCTGTCGGTGCCCCCGCTGCTGCTCAGCATGATCGGCCTGCTCGGCTACGTCGACGCCTGGACCGGCGCCGACACCATCCAGAGCCTGCAGACCAACCTCCTGGAGGCCTCCCGCACGGTCCTGTCCGACCGGGGCGTGAAGCAGATCGCGGAGCCGATCCTGGACGACGTGGTGAAGGGCGGCCGGCCCGACATCATCTCCCTGGGCTTCCTGCTCGCCGTGTGGTCGGGATCCCGCGCGGTGAACGTCTTCATCGACACCATCACCGTGATGTACGGCCTCGACGGCGTCCGGGGCATCGTCAAGACCCGCCTGATGGCGTTCCTGCTGTTCATCGTGGCCCTGCTGATCGGCTCGGTCGCGCTGCCGCTGATGGTCGCGGGACCGGACGCCGTCGTACGGGTCGTGCCGTGGTCGACGACGGTCGTCCAGGTCCTGTACTGGCCGGTCGTGATCCTGCTGTCGATCGCCTTCCTGACGACGCTGTACCACGTCTCGGTGCCGGTGCGCTCCCCGTGGATCGAGGACGTGCCCGGCGCGCTGGTCGCGCTCGGCATGTGGGTGCTCGGCAGCTTCCTGCTGCGGATCTACCTCACCAACACCGTCGAGGGCCCCACCATCTACGGCTCCCTCGCCGCCCCGGTCGCCGTCCTGCTGTGGATCGGCGTGTCCGCGTTCGCCGTGCTCGTCGGCGCCGCCGTCAACGCGGCCATCGACCGGGTCTGGCCCGCCGCCGCCACGGCCGCCGCCCGCGAGGCGAACGAGCGGCTGCGGCAGGCCCAGGTCGCCGAGTACGTGGCCCGCACCTCCGCCGCCGGCGGGGCCGACCCCGACATGCCCTCCGAGTTCCCGGAACGCTGGTCCCGCTTCCTGCCGCCGGAGGACGTCACGGCCCGGCTGCGCACCCACGCGCGGACCCCCCACACGAGGAACGACGACGGCACCGAGCACGAGGAGAAGTGACCCGCCGGAGGCGGCCCGCTCACGCCCGCCAGGTCCCGGCCGCCGCCTCCTCCCGCACGAACGCGGAGAAGTCCCGCGGCTCCCGCCCCAGTACCCGCCGTACTCCGTCCTCCACGTGCGCATTGCGGCCGTCGAGCAGCTCCGCGAACAGCTCGGTGAGGAAAGCGGCCTCCTCCGGCGGCACGCCGAAGGCGGCCAGCGCTTCGCCGTAGTCACGCGCCGGCACCGCCCGGTACACCAGCGGCCGGCCCGTCGCCGCCGCGATCTCCGCCACCGCCTCCCGCCAGCTGAGCAGTCGCGGCCCGGTCACGGCGAGCGTCCGTCCCACGTACCGCTCCCCGCCCGTCAGCGCGGCCACCACCACCTCCGCGATGTCCCGCACGTCGACGAACGGCTCGCCCACCTCACCGGCCGGGAACACCAGCTCCCCGCGCCGCAGCTCCTCCGCCAGCGGTCCCTCGCCGAAGTTCTGCGCGAACCAGGCGGCCCGTACGACCGTCCAGTCCGCGCCCGACGCGTGCAGCGCCTCCTCGGTGGGCAGCGCCCGGTCCTCGCCGCGCGCGGACAGCAGCACCAGGCGCCGCACGCCCAGCCCGACCGCCGTACGGGCCAGGTCGCCGACCGCCTCGGCGGTGCCGGGCGCGCCGACGTCGAGAGGATGGACGAGGTAGGCGGCCGTGGCGCCGCGCAGCACGTCCGGCCAGGTCGACCGGTCCGTCCAGTCGAACCCGGTCGACCGGGACGCCGCCCGCACCGTCAGCCCCGCCGCCCGCGCGGCCCGCGCCACCCGGCTCCCCGTCCGCCCGGAGGCGCCCGTGACGACGACGGTCATGTCCTGCGTGCGCCGCACGCCCTGCGTGGTCTTCGCGTTCGGTGTCATGCCGTCGAGTCAACTGCCCTGCCCCGCAAGGAGCCATCGTCGAACGGCTCGTTGCCATGAGCCTGCGTCTACGCTGGCCCCATGGACGCACTCACCGGCCTGCTGGAGGGCCCCCGTGCCCGGGGCGCGTTCATGATCCGGGCGTGTTTCGACCCGCCCTGGGCGATCCGTGTCGCGGACCGTGCCCCGCTGACGGTGATGCTCCTCGCCCGCGGCGAGGCGTGGCTGACGTCCGACGGCGGGGAGCGGCTGCGGCTGGGACCCGGCGACCTCGCCGTCGCGCGCGGCCCCGACCCGTACACCTGCGCCGACCGTCCCGACACGGTTCCGCAGGCGCTGATCCTGCCCGGCGGCGAGTGCCACTACCCCGACGGCCGCCCCCTCAACGGCGTCATGGACCTCGGCGTCCGCACCTGGGGCGACCGGCCGGACGGCGGCACGGTGATGCTGATCGGCACCTACCGGGCGCGCGGCGAGATCGGCGGCCGGCTCCTGGACGCGCTGCCGCCGCTGCTCTCGCTCACCGCCGACGTGTGGAACTGTCCGCTCACGCCCTTCCTGGCGCAGGAGATCGTCCGCGACGCCCCGGGCCAGGAGGTCGTCCTGGACCGGCTGCTCGACCTGCTGGTCATCGCGGCGCTGCGGGCCTGGTTCGCCCGGCCGGAAGCGGAGCCGCCCGCCTGGTACCGGGCGCAGGCGGACCCGGTCGTCGGGCCCGTGCTGCGCCTGCTCCAGGACGACCCGGCCCACCCCTGGACAGTGGCCGCGCTTGCCGCGAAGGCGGGAGTCTCCCGGGCCGCCCTCGCGCGCCGCTTCACCGCGCTCGTCGGCGAACCCCCGATGACCTACCTCACCGGCTGGCGTCTGGCCCTCGCCGCCGACCGGCTGCGCGACAGCGACGACACCCTCGCCGCGATCGCCCGCCGGGTGGGCTACGGCAGCGCGTTCGCCCTGTCCACGGCCTTCAAACGGGCCTACGGCGTCAGCCCGCAGGAGTGGCGCACCCGCGCGGCGTAGCCTGGACGGCGTGTACAGGGAGCGGGCGTCGCGGCTGCCGGGCGCGGTCGTGTGGACCAACACCCCGGCCGGGGACGGTCAGGGGCGGGTGCTGCCCGACGGCTGCATGGACCTGCTGTGGAACGAGGGCCGCCTGCTGGTCGCCGGGCCCGACACGCGCGCGCACCTGACCGCCGGACCGCCGACCACCTGGACCGGCATCCGCTTCCGCCCGGGAACCGCACCCGCCCTGCTGGGTGTCCCCGCGCACGAACTGCGCGACCGCCGCGTCGAGCTGGCCGACCTGTGGCCGGCGGCGGAGGTGCGCCGGCTGACCGCCCGCGTGCACGCGGCGGACGACCCGGCGCGCGGCCTGGAGGACCTGGCGCTGCGCCGGTGGGCGGACACCGGCCCGCCCGACCCGCTGCTCGACCGCCTCGTCGCCGCCCTCGACGCGGGTCGCCCGGTCGCGGCGACCGCCGACGAACTGGGCGTGGGCGCCCGCCGGTTGCACCGCCGCTCGCTGGCCGCGTTCGGCTACGGCCCCAAGACCCTGGCGCGCATCCTGCGCCTGCGGCGCGCCCTGTCCCTGGCCCGCGCGGGCGTCCCCTTCGCCGAGACGGCGGCCCGTGCCGGTTACGCCGACCAGCCCCATCTGGCCCGCGAGGTCCGGCAGTTGACCGGGCTGCCGCTGGGCGGCCTACTCGCCGGCCGCGGGTAGCGGCGCGAACAGGTCCACTCCGTTGCCGTCGGGGTCGAGGACGACGGCGTACCGCTGCCCCCAGACGGCGTCCCAGGGCTTGAGTTCGCCGTGGTACCCGGCACCGGTCAGCTCCTCGTACAGTGCGTCCACCTCCTCGGTCGTGTCGCACAGCAGGGCGAGCGAGTGCCGTCCGCCACCGGTCGGCGGCCGCCATGCGGGGTGGAAGGAGCGGACGGTCTCCTCGGTGTCGAGCAGCAGCCGGATCCCGCCCGGCAGTCCGGCCTCGGCGTGCGGCTGGTCCTCCGCACCCTCGGGGAAGGCGAAACCGAGCCGGCGGTAGAAGGTCACAGAGGCGGCCATGTCGGAGACGACGAGGCCGACGGCGTCGAATCGTACGGTCATGGGGCCACCGTAGGCAGGGCGTGCGGGACAGGTCTTGAAGGAATCGGACACCGGGCGGGCCGCGGACCCGGGCCGCGGACCGAGCCGACGCACCGGCAGGCACCCGCGGGCCCGACGACGCGACAGCCCTCGAGAGAGGACCGCCCTCTTCGCGGCGTCTCCAGGCAGTTTCGTCTTGGGTGACAAGGCGTGCTCCTCCCGGTCCGCGAGCATCTGCGCCGGCGCGGCATCCGCGCAGTGATTCCGGAACGGGCCGGCCAACGGGCCGGCCGGAAGCGGCGCGGGCAAGCGGGCGGCAGGCCACCGGGCCTCCTTCCGACTGCGAGGAGGAGCCCGGCGGCACGGGCGCTGTCGGTCCCCGGTGTTAGCGTCGCCGCCATGGCGAACCGTTCGTATCTCTACTCCGCCGACTCGATGCCGAGTGAGGCGGACCTTCCCCCGAGGATCCGGTGCATATCCCAGCACAACTGGGACGTCCCCCTCGCGCACAAGCTCATGGTGGGGCACGGGACGACGGTCGTCCCGTCCATGATCTGGAACCCCCCGATCGGCATCGCCGCGCACTACGCCGAGGGTGCGGCTCTGCTGCTCGGTCTCCTGCGTGCGGTCGGCGAGGGCCTCGAGGACGACGCCGACTTCGCCGAATGCGTGGCCAGGACCACGGCCCACTTGGAACAGCAGCAGGCGAAGTACTTCATCCTGGAAACCGGGGAGATCGTCTCGATGACGAGCGACGATCCGGCGGCGAGCGTGCGGAGCCTGGCCGCCGAAGACATCCCCGACGCCGTCGCCGAGGCCGAGGCGGCGATCGCCGGCCAGAACGACGCCTGGCTGGCTTCCGTCCGAGCCGACTGGCAGAGCCACTTCGCTTCCTTCTACAGCAAGGCGCTGTACTTCTCCTTCCCCGAATGACGACCGGTTCCGGCAGGGGCCGTGAAGGCACCGGGGACGCCGGTGGCCAGGGTTGTGGCCACGGTGACACCAACCTGCTCGGCCCTTCACGCATGGGGGCGGCCACCCAGTACTCCCGGGTGGCCGCCCCTGTCGATCGGTGGCAGGCGATCGGGTCAGCGTTCCTTCGTACCGCCCTTGCGGTCCTTGACGGTGGCCGCCCCGGCGTACTGGACGGCGGCGGTGGCGTCCGCGATGCCCCAGCCGTGAACCGGTGAGTAGACGCCCGTCAGCCCGGTGCCCGGCTGGCGGGCCGTGTCGAGCAGCGCGGCCTCGACGTCGGCCAGGGTCCGGCCCTGTGCGAAGAGCAGGGCGGCGACGCCCGCGACGTGCGGCGTGGCCATGGACGTGCCGGCGTAGTAGTCGTAGTCCTTCTGGCCGCAGGACGCGGACCCGGTGCCGGCCGGCACCGTGGACACGATGTCGTCCTTGCAGGAGGTCAGTGCCGCGCCGCCGGGAGCGGCGACGGCCTTCAGGTCGGGCTTGTTCGGCAGTTCGGAGAACCAGCTCTTCAGCTCGTTGCGGTCGGTCGAAGCCACACAGATGGCGCCGGGCTCCCATGCGGGGGTGCTGCAGAACGGGGTGGCCGAGTTCCCGGCGGCGGCGATGACCGCCGTGCCCTTCGCGTTCGCGTAGGCGATCGCCTCGGTCACTGAGGACTCCAGGCCGGTGAGGGTGAGGGCCTGCGTTCCCGCCAGCCCGCCGAGGCTCATGTTGATGACGTCGGCACCGTGGTCCGCCGCCCACCGTATGCCGGCGGCTATGTCCTCGAAGGTGCCGCTGCCTTCCTCCAGCACCTTGACCGGCATGATGTCGGCGTTCGGCGCGACCCCGGCGACGCCGGTGCCGTTGTCGGCGACAGCGGCCACGATGCCCGCGACGTGAGTGCCGTGCTCGTCGCCGTTGTTCTGGCCGTCCGGTCCGCGGAAGTCGCCGTTCCCGCACGGCTGGGCCTGCTGGCCGCAGCCGGTGAACGTGGCGCCGGCCACCAGGTTGCCCTTGAGGTCGGGGTGGGTCAGATCGACTCCGGTGTCCACGACGGCCACGACGGCACCGGCGCCGGTGCTGGTGGCCCACGCCTGTTCGGCGTGGACCTGGTCCAGACCCCACTGGTCGCCGCGCAGCGGGTCGTCGGTGCCGGCGTGCGCGAGGCCGGCCGAAGTGCTCAGCAGTGCGGCGGCGCCGAGGAGCGACGCGGCCAGAGTGAAGGTGCGGTGGTGGGACATGGGTTCCTCTCCTGGGTGACGGACGGAGCACCGATGGTCAGCCGGCCTGCCGCCCGGTGAGGGTGAACTGGTGGTGGGCGCCTCAGAGGTGGAGCAGTCCGACCTGGGTGGCGCCCGCGGCGATCACGACCCTCTGCCCCGCAGTCGCGAAGTCGCCGGTGATCGGCCTGCACGCCGTGCCGTGGAAGAGCCGCTGCCGGTCGCCGAGTCGGCTCGCCGGCCCGGTGTGCGACGCGCCGTGCAGTACGCCGCTCCGGCGGGCCGTCGGCTTCCGCTTCCTGATCCGCGCGTCGGTGCCCGAGCGGCCGACGGTGCGCCGCAGTCGGCCCGCCACGCGGCCGCGGTCGCGCCGTTGAGCACGGACACGACCGGCGTGCGGGATGCGTTCATGGGCAGTCCTCGGCTCGGAACGGTACGACGGCCGCGGTCCGTCGACGGAAATGAAAGCCTCGGTTCCGGCTCTAGGACAATCCAAGAACTGCACCTATTCTCGCTTGAACCATGAACGACAATGTGTCCGAGGCGCGTCGCGCGCTCCTGCCGGGGACGTCCCACGCGTCCTTCGCCGCGAACGTCTCCACTGCCGTTCGGGAACAGCTGCGCAGAGCCGAGTCGGCCGCGCTCGGTGGCCGGGCGGACCACGGTTTCGACATCCTGCGCGACACCCGCGCGGGAGGAACGCCGCTCGCCGACGACGACCGGATCGCCCTCGCCGAGATGACGTCCCTGCTCACCCGGTGGGGCGCACCGGGCCCCGCACCCTGGGAGTTCCTCGACGAGTTGGCCGCCGCCTGCCACACGCCCCGCGCACGCGGCGCGGTGTTCCTCGCACAGGCACGGGCCGCGCGGGGAAAGGCGATGGCCGAGTACGGCACCCGGGCCCTCTTCGAGTTCACCGCGGCAGGCGACATCGGGGGACAGGCCCTCGCCCTCAGCCGCATGTCCTTCCCCGCCGACGCCGGCCTCAGCCCCTCCTACCGGCGGGAACTCGCCCGCCGGGCGCTGGCCCTGGCGAAGCGGTCCGGGGAGCCGTGGATCATCGCCCTGGTCGCCGGCATGCTCGCCGCGTGCGAGACGTACCAGGGACGCAAGCGCGCGCCCGGTCGCTGGCGCCAGGCCGCCTCGCTGCTGCCGGCCGACCTGGACGCGGTCACCGGCGAGGTCGCCGCGCTGAACTATCTGAACTGGGCTCTGACCTGCGTGTACTTCGGGGACTACCCGACCGCTCTGGAGGCGGTGGCGCGCGGCCGCGTGGTGGGCCGGGGGCCCTGGGTCAACAAGTTCGCCGCGGTCGAGGCGCTCGTGCGTCACCGCACCGGACACCTGGACGTCGCGCGGGAACAGGCTGCGGTCGCGAGGGCGGGCACCGCGCCGGGCATCCGTGAACTCGGCACGGCCGTCGCGGCCGCGGTGACGTTCGAGACGGCCCGCCGCCTGCCGTACGACGACCTCGAAACGGTCGTCACGGTGGCGTACGCGACCTCGCCGCCGTGCGGTGCGACCGCGGCGGCGACCCTCGCGTACATCCGGCATGCCCGCCGCGAGCCGCGCCCGGCGCGCGGACTGCCGCCGATCCTGCGGAAGGCACGCGAGGCCGAGCACCACTTCGGCTGGGAGGACGCCCTGCTCGCGCTGACGGAGATCGCACCGGACGCGGCCCGGGACGAGGCCGCCGCCATGTCCCGGTTCTGGTCTCCCTCCCCGCGCGCCGCCGCGATCCGTTCGGTCGTCGAGGGACACCTCGCCGGCAAGCGCGGCTGGGCCGCCCTGGTCGAGGGTGCGGACGCCCTGGCCGCCATGGGCGAGCCCATCACCGCCGGCCGCGCCTACCACGCCGCCGCCAGGGTCGCCCCTTCCCCGACGGAACGGACCCACGCCCGCGACCGCGCCGCCGAGCTGTTCACCACGGCGGGAGCCGACAGATCACTGGCCACCCTGGCCCGCGACCGCTTCCTGCACGGCGGCCTGCTCCACGTACCGGACAACCAACGCCACCAGGTGAACGCCGGGCTCACGCCCCGCGAGCGTGACGTGGCGGTGCTCGCGGCGCAGGGGTTCACCGCGGTGGAGATCGCCGACCGGCTGGGCATCACGGTCGGAACCGCGCGCAACTACGTCCTGAACGTCCGCCGGAAGTTCGGCTCGGTACCCAAGAGGCGCCTGGCGCTGGTACTCGGCATGGTCGGCGACGTCCACTGAACTCCGGGCCCGGCACGAAAACCGCGCTCCGTCCGGCCGAACCCGCACCACGGCCCCCGCAGCCCTCGCGAACCGGACGGCAGCGGTGGCGGTGACGCCATAGGACATCCCTATACCCCCTGCTCGAAATTCGTCTTTGCCTCCCGCTCTTTCGCGAACGTAGCGTGAAAACAGCTCGACGGGAAACGGGTCGCGATTCCTTCGGAACGGCAGTTCCTGCACGCGACCCGGTCACTTTCCCTTTTCCCTTTTCCGTCGGGCGGTCACATACACGATGCGAGAGGACCGGTGGCATGGCCACGGCTGAGAAGGACGAGAACGGAACGCAAGAGCTCGCGGGAAAGCGGGCCCTGGTGACGGGGGGCTCACGCGGCATCGGGGCGGCCGTCGTGCGTCAACTCCTGGGCGCGGGCGCCGAGGTGCTCACCACCGCGAGGTCGGCGACGGGCACGGTGCCCGAGGGGGCCGCCTTCGTGGAGGCCGACGTGCGCACCAGGGCCGGAGCGGAGGCGCTCGCCGAGGCCGCGCGGGAGGTACTGGGCGGGGTGGACATCCTGGTCGACAACGCGGGCGGGGCACGACCGCACCCGAGTGCCTCGACCATCCCCGACGAGGAGTGGCAGAACGCCCTGGACCTGAACTACCTGGCGGCGGTCCGGCTGGACTCGCTGCTGGTGCCGGGGATGCGGGAACGGCGCTCCGGGGTGATCGTGCACGTCTCCTCCGCCGCGGTTCCCACCTCGGCGCCGCCGTTCCTGCACTACACGGCGGCGAAGGCGGCGCTGGAGAACTACAGTCGCGGACTGGCGCTGGAACTCGCCCCGTTCGGCATCCGGGTCAACACGGTGACCCCTGGCAGGACCGCCACCCCCGGCGGCGAGGCGACCCGCGAGCAGTGGGCGCGCCTGGGCGCGGACTCGGGGCGGACCGCCGCCGTCGCCACCCCGCCGCTCGGACGCGACGGCGAGCCCGACGACATCGCCCACGCCGTGCTCTTCCTGGTGTCCGACCGGGCGGGCTGGCTGACCGGCAGCAACCTCGTCGTGGACGGCGGCGAATTCCCCAGGGGGTGAGGGAAACGGAATTCCGGAACGCCGTTCCCGGCATTTGGGATTCGGATGCCGTACGTCGAATACGGATCAGGGAACCGGGCACGCCGCCGATTCATGAGAAGAGGAACGGGCCCGCGATGTTCACGTTCCTGTCGCTGTGTTCGCCCATGCCGGAGTTCCTTCCCCAGCGCGACCCCGGTCGTGGTCGCGCCCGTTTCCCTCCGGGCCCGTCAGGACGCCGGTGAGGAGGAAGCGGGCACGAACCACTCTTCCTCGCGCAGGAGTTCGAGCAGGGCCGTCTCGGCCGGGCCCGCGTCCTGCCGGACCACGGCGATGACGGGCTGGGACACGGCCGGGGACACCGGGCGGACGAGGTGCTCGTGGCCGTCGGGCACCGCCGACGCCGGTACCAGGGTCACCCCCAGGCCCTGCGCGGCCCAGCGCACGGCCGTCGCCGTCTGGGACACGCGGGCGGCCGTGGCCGGCGTCAGACCGTTGTCCCGCAGCACGTTCAGCAGGACGCCGTCGAGCGCGCTGTCGCGGTCGAACCGCACCCACGGCTCGCCCGCCAGGTCGCGCAGCGCGACCCGGTCCGCGGCCGCCTGCCGCTGTCCGGCGCCCAGCACCACGACGAGCTCCTCGTCGCCGAGGTGGTGGGCCCCGGCGGGGCCCCGCTCGCACGCCGGCATCAGCGCGAAGTCCAGCACGCCCCGGCGGCACAGCCGCTCCAGCTCGGCGGCGCTCGGCTCCTCGAAGACGGTGACCTCCAGCCGCGGGAAACGGCGGCGCAGCGCACTCAGCGCGCGCGGCAACTGCTGTGTGCCGAAACCCATCTGCACGGCGACCACCAGCTCGCCGACCAGCTCGTCGGCACCCGCCCGCGCCGTCGCCCGCGCCCGCCGCGACGCGCTCACCGCGATTTCCGCCTCCCGCAGGAACGCACGCCCGACCACCGTGGGCACCAGCCCGGTCGGCGTGCGGGCGAACAACTGCACGCCGAGTTCCCGCTCCAGGCCGCGGATCTGCTGGGACACCGACGGCTGGGCGACGTGCAGCCGTTCCGCCGCGGCCGTCACCGAGCCCTCCTCGGCGACCGCCAGGGCGTACTCGAACTGGCGAAGGCTGCTCATCGGCTCCCGTCCTCTCCCGCGGCGGCCCACCGCAGACGCTGTCATCGTAAGCGGCCGACCTGGCCGACGTGGAGCTGCTCCCGGCCCTCCGCACCGGTGCAGCGGCCTCCCGCCACCGGGGTTTCCGCCGTCCTCGCATAGGCTCCGGCGCATGGCCGCCACTCCCGCGCTCCTCGTCTACACCCGCACCGCCGACTACCGGCACGACTCCATTCCGGCCGGGATCGCCGCCCTGCGCGGCCTCGGCGGCTCCCGTGCCCTCGGGGTCGACGCGACCGAGGACCCCGCCGTTTTCGAGGCGCCGCTCGACCGGTACGCCGCCGTCGTGTTCCTCTCCACCAGCGGCGAGGTCCTCACCCCGGCCGGCCGGCGGCGGCTCGGCGCGTACGTCGAGGCGGGCGGCGGTTTCGTCGGCGTGCACGCCGCGGCCTGCACGGAGTACGACTGGCCGTACTACGGCGACCTGCTCGGCGCCCGCTTCGACCGCCACCCGGCGCTCCAGCCGGGCCGCGCCGTGGTCGAGGACCACGACCATCCGGCGACCCGGCACCTGCCCGCCGTCTGGCACGTCACCGACGAGTGGTACGACTTCCGCACCAACCCGCGGGGACGCGTGCGCGTCCTGGTCCGTGCCGACGAGTCGTCGTACGACGGCGGCGGCATGGGCGACGACCACCCGCTGGTCTGGTGCCGCGACCAGGGCGCCGGCCGCGTCTTCTACACGGCCCTCGGCCACACCGCCGAGATCTACGACGACCCGGACTTCCGTGCCCACCTGCTGGGCGGGATCACCTGGGCCGCCGCCCGCTGATCAGTCCCCGCAGGAGGAGTACGTGTCCACGTCCTCCGGATCGGGACGGAACTGGTTCTCCCAGTCACCCGGGTACGCGGCGACCAGCGCGGGCAGTTGCGCCTTGACGTCGCCGGCCCACTCCTCGGCGAGGTAGCCGCGCAACGCCTTCCGGAGCTTGCGGCAGTCGCTGGTCCGGCCCTGCGGCAGCCCGATGCCGTACCGGTTGATGTTCCCGAACGACACGTCGGGCACGACCCTGAGGGGGACCTTGCTGTTCTTCTGCTGCTCGACGAAGCCGTAGAGCAGCGCCTCGTCGGTGAACACCGCGTCGACGTCGCCCTGTTGCAGCTTGCGCACGCACGTCGAGTAGGTGCTCTCCAGGTGCGGGGTCGTGTCGCCGGGCAGGGGAGCGATGGCCGACGTGGAGTTCTCGACCGTGCAGACCACCTTGCCGGCGACGTCCTTCTCCCGCTTGATGCCCTGGTAGTCCTCGCGGACCAGGAAGGCCTGCTTGGTGACGAAGTACGGGCCCACGAAGTCGACCTTCCTGTCCCGCTCCGGGGTGATGGAGTAGGTGGCGATGACGAGGGCCGACGACTCGGAGACGAGTTCCTGCTCCCGCTGGGAGGAGACGACGTCGTAGAACTTCGGGGTGAAGCCGATCTGCCGGCCGAGGTAGGCGGCCAGGTCGACCTCGAAGCCGCGGTCGGTGGGCCCCTTGCTGAGGTTGAAGCCCGGCTGGTCGTTCTTCCCGCCGATGAAGACGGTGCCGTGGAGGTGGTCCTCGTCGCCGTCGTCGGTGCCCGTGCAGGCCGCGCCGGTGAGCAGCAGCAGGGCCGCCGCCGTGAGACGGGCGAGACGGTGACCCGTCGGGCGCCGGCGGCGCGGGTGGTGCGGAGCGTGCGTCATGGCGGTCACCGGGCTTTCCTAGTCGTCCATCCGCGCCGAGGCGACGGCCAGTTTCACTTCGCAGCCCGGTTCCGCGTGCACCTGGACGGACAGCCGGGCCTCGGTCGTTCCGCGTCCCAGGCCGAAGGTGAACTCGGTGCCGGGCGCGCCGGTCTGGCTCTGGTTCCGTCCGGAGCCCGAGCGCAGCGTCACGGTCAGCTCGCTGCCCGGTGTGCACACGGGTGCGGCGGGATCGTGCGGGAGGACGTCGAAGGCGATGTCGAGCCGCGGCTTCGCGTCGCCGGTCCGCACGGTTGCCGTGGCCGTCTCGCCGTCCACCAGCGGAGGGGCGAAGTCGAGTTCCACGCGGTTCGTCACGTCCACGGGGCGGCTCTCCAGATACGTCCGGATGCCCAGCGCGGGCAGCCCCACGGTCAGCACGGCCAGCGGGATGACCACGAGGACGAACGGCGGGAACCACGGCGGTTCCCGGTCGGCGCTGTCGCGCCGGAGCAGCGGCAGCATGGCCGCGGCGAAGGCCAGCAGGGCCGCGGCCGTCGCGCCGACCACCGTGGGATCCCCGCCGAGCGTCAGCCAGATGGCGCCCGCGCCGAGGACGGTCACGAGATCGGCCAGGAGCAGCAGGGTGAGCGGCCAGGCACCCTTGGAGGCGTCGCGCACCCACAGCACCGCACGCCGCGGCCACGGGGGAGGCGTCGTCGCCGCGTCGTCCGGGGGGTTCGCACCTGCCGACGCGCTCGGTGTGGCGCTCGTCACGTCGTTGGTCACGCGGGCAGCATAAGGGCGGACGAGGTGACAGAAGGTGATGTGGGAGAAAGGTGGCTGAGAGCGGCCCGATAACGGCTTGTATCGGTCAGGCCCTGTGATATAGGGCGCCACGGTCGGCCGATGGTACGTCACCCCGGCCTGACATGACGGACGTTCACGGACATCCGGGTGCCGGCCCCGCCGTGCTCGCCCGTTCCACCAGCCGGGTCGACAGTTCCGTGCGGGTGCTCTCCGGGCGGTTGCCGTCCATCATGCGCAGGAGCAGGTGCAGGGCCGTCGCCGCCATCTCCGACAGGGGCTGACGGACCGTGGTCACGGCCGGAGTGAGCCAGCGGGCCTCGGGCAGGTCGTCGAAGCCGACGACGCTCATGTCGTCCGGGACGCGCAGTCCCGTCTCGCTCAGGGCCTCGTACACGCCGGGCACCATGCGGTCCGAGCAGACGAAGACGGCCGTCGGCGGCTCCGGCAGGTCGAGGAGTTCCCGCATGCGGCAGCGGGCGGCGTCCTCGCCGGACCCGGCCTGCCGGACGTACTCGGGGCGGTGGCGCACGCCCGCGGCGGCGAGGGCGGAGCGGTAGCCGGCGATGCGGGCGGTGACGGCCATGGTGCTCCGGTGCCCGGCGACCACGGCGATGCGTTCGTGTCCCAGGGACAGCAGGTGTTCCGTGGCCGTCACGCCGCCCTGCCAGTTCGCCCCGCCCACCGAGACGGCGCCGGGCGGCGGCTCGTGCACCGGGTCGATCAGCACGAACGGGATGCGGTGGTGCTCCAGCCACGCGTACTGCGGCTCGCTCGGTCCGGCCAGGTGGAACAGGATCCCGGCCGACCCGCGCGGCACGATCCTGTCCAGCCAGCCCCGCTCCGGGCGCTCGGCGCGAGCGCGGACCGGGGCGGTCGAGACGACGATCTCCAGGCCCGCGTCGTGCGCGGCCCGCTCGGCGCCGTGCAGCACCGCGCCCGACGCGGAGTCCTCCAGGGAGTGCATCACGAGGTCCACCAGGCGCGGCGGCCGGGCGTCGAACCGGGGTCTTCTGACGTAGCCGAGCCGGTCCAGGGCCTCCGTGACGCGCCGGCGGGTCTCCGGGGCCACGTCGTCCCGGCCGTTGACGACCTTGGACGCGGTGGGCACCGACACCCCCGCCTCACGGGCCACGACCGCCAGTGTCGGCCCGGCCGCCGTGCTCGTACTCCCCGTACGGGGCATCGGAAACCCACCTCTCCGCCGATGGAAGCGATAGAAAGCGCTTCCTACTGTAGATCCGCCGCCTCCGGGCGGGAAGAACTTGCACACGGGCCGAGGAATACCGGTAACTGTTCCGGTGCTCTTGTGTTACCGGCGGGTTCGTCCGGTGCGTGAGCGCGGTGCGGTGAAGGGCTGGTGGGCACATGACGGCAGGCCGAGAGAACCCCGTGACCAGAACCCCGTACGGTGCCGTACGCGGCCGGTGGGACCGGGGCGTGGCGGTGTTCCGGGGGATCCCGTACGCGGCGGCCCCGTTCGGCCCCCGCCGCTTCCGGCCGCCCGTCCCGCCCGAACCCTGGGACGGTGTGCGCGACGCGGCCGCCTTCGGCCCCACGGCCCCCAAACCCCCCTACTCCGAGGCCTTCGCGCAGTACCTGTCCGACCCGGTGGTGCCCGGCGACGACTGCCTCAACCTGAACGTGTGGACCCCCGACCCGTCGCCCGGCGCCCGCCTCCCCGTCTTCGTGTGGCTGCACGGCGGCGCCCTGACCAGGGGCTCGTCCGCGGTGCCCGTCTACGACGGCCGCACCTTCGCCCGCGACGGCGTGGTCTTCGTGTCGGTCAACTACCGCCTCGGCGTCGAGGGCTACGGCCTCTTCCCGGACGCCCCCGCCAACCCCGGCCTGCGCGACCAACTCGCCGCCCTGGGCTGGGTCCACGAGGCGATCACGGCCTTCGGCGGCGACCCCGCCCGTGTCACCCTCGGCGGCCAGTCCGCCGGCGCCATCAGCACCGGCGCGCTCATCGCCGCCCCGCAGGCGCGGGGACTGGTACGGCGGGCTGTCCTGCAGAGCGGGCCGCCGGAGACCACCGACCGGGAGAAGGTGCGACGGATGGTCCGCCGCATGGCGACCCGTCTGAAGGTGCCCGCGACCGCCGAGGCCTTCGCCGCCGTCGACCGCGCGCAACTCCTGCGCGCGCAGGCCGAGGTGGGCCGCCTCAGCAGCCCCGTCCTCGGCGGCCCCGCCTTCGGCATCGTCGTCGACGGCGACCTGGTGCCCCGCGATCCGCTGGAGGCGCTCACGGACGGCGCGGCACCCGGCGTCGGCCTGCTCACCGGCTGGACCCGCGACGAGTACCGCCTGTGGCTGGTCCCCGGCGGCCTGCTGGAACGCGTCGACCGCCTCGGCCCGCTCGCCCTGGCCGGCGCGATGGCCCGCTGCCGGTGCGGCAGCGAGGTCCCGCGCGGCTACCGCACCCTGCGCCCGGCCGACGGCACCGCCGAACTCGTCGGCCAGATGGTCACCGACCGTCTGCTCCGCCTGCCGCTGCACCGCCTGTCCGACGGCCGCGACGAGCCGTCGTACGTCTACGAGTTCGCCTGGCCCTCCAACCGGCCCGGCATGGGCGCCTGCCACGCCCTGGAACTCGGCTTCGTCTTCGACAGCGGCGACGAGCCCGACGCCCGCAAACTCTCCGGCGAGGGCGCGCCCCAGGAACTCGCCGACGCGATGCACGGGGCGTGGGTGCGGTTCGTCTCCGACGGCGCACCGGGATGGGACCGCTGGGACGCCCGCCACCCGGTCCAGGTCTTCGGCGACGGCACCCCGCACCTCGTCCACGGCCCGCGCGACCGCGAACTCGCCCTGTGGGCGACCCCTTCCGTGCCCGCCGAGGCGACCGGTCCTGCCACGTCCCCCGAACTCCGCTCCGTGATACGCCGCTTGCGGCGCAGCGGGGCGCTGCGCCGGGGTTGAGACCGCGTCGCGCACGGCGTGCCCGGCGGGTGTGACGCATCGACGCAGTTGGGCGGGTACTTCCTCGTCCTTGGCCGCCCAAGGCGGCTGAGCAGTTTCCTCGTGCTGGGCGGATGTGCGAGATCGCTGTCGCTGTATAGAGTCACCCCGTTACAACTGGTTGTGGGGACAACCAGAGCGCCAGGGGAGGGCATGCAGCATATGAGTCGTCGTTCTCAAGGCTTGGTCGGCGTCTGGGCTGAGATGCAGAGGCAGCAGCAGCGCCAGGTTGAGGCCGATGCCAGGCGACGGAGACAAGAAGCACAGCAAGCACGTGCCTACCAACGGCGAGCCGCCCAGAGTCACCGCGAGTACATGCAGGCGGAGGCGTTACGTCGCACTGAGGAACTGGACGCACAGGTTGCCTCGCTGCAAGGTCTTCTCGCTGCCGGTTGTCAGGCTCCGGCCTTCCGTGCTTCCTCCCTCATGCGTCCCGAAGAGGTCCAACCGTTCGCCCCAGGACCACTGGCGCAGCCGGTGCCCATGCCGAACTTCGATCATTACCAAGTGCAGAGCGGCTGGACTGCTGGTCGCCGAGCACAGGCGCAGGCCGAGGCCCGGGCGCGCTTCGAGCGGGACTGGCACGCGGCCCAGGCGGCTGAGGCTCAGCGACAGCAGCAGCTGGCGGCGTACCAGCGGGAGTACCAGCAGTGGGTCGATACCCAGCTGGCCGAGGTGCGGCGACACAACGCCAACATCGTCGAGCTGACCGAGGGAGTGCGACGCCGCGATCCCGACGCCGTGGTCGACTACTTCTCCGCTGCTCTCTACGCGTCGACCGCGTGGCCGGAGGGTTTCCCACGTCAGGTGGCAGCGGCCTACGACTCGGCAGCCCGACAGCTGGTACTGGATTGGGAGTTGCCCGCTTACGACGTCGTCCCCGAGGCCAAATCCGTTCGGTACATGTACGCGGCGGACCAGCACAAGGAGAGCCCTCGGCCGGTCACTCAGCGTCGGGCCCTTTACCGGGAGGTTCTCGCGCAGTGCATGTTGCTCGTCCTGCACGAACTCTTCGCAGCGGATGAACCGGGTGCGCTCGAGTCAGTGACGTTGAACGGGTTCGTGGACGGTCATGACCCTACGACGGGCAGGCCGGGTCACATCTACCTGGCAACCGTCATGGCTCCGCGTTCGACGTTCCGCGACCTGCACTTGGCGCAGGTGGATGCCTGCAGCTGTCTGGCCGATGCACTGCGCGGTCAGCTTGCGGCTCGTCCCGACCAACTCACTCCGGTGCGGCCGAGCCGTCGGCCGCAGGAGGTCGGGAATCGTGTCGTCACGCATGGCAGTGACGAGGAACCCGACTTGTACGAGATGGACCCGGTCGCCTTCGAGAACCTCGTTGCCGATCTCTTCCGGGCCATGGGGATGCAGGCCGTCACCACTCAGCGCTCGAACGACGGCGGGGTGGACGTCGACGCGCTCGATCCGACGCCCATCCGAGGCGGCAAGATAGTCGTGCAGGTGAAGCGCTACCGCAACACGGTGCCGCCCACCGCTGTGCGCGATCTGTACGGGACCGTGCAGGACGCCGGCGCCAACAAGGGCGTCCTCGTGACGACGTCACGGTTCGGCCCTGGCTCACACACCTTTGCCAACGGCAAGCCGCTGGAACTGATCTCAGGCTCTGAACTTGTCGACCTGCTGCATCGCCATGGGCTCCGTGGGCGCCTGGGCGATGGTGGCAGTCAATCCGGAGCGCAGCCGACGCCGACGGTTCCGGACACTCGACTGCCCGACGACTACAACGTTCTGGGCATGTCGTGGAGCGGAAGCGTCACCCTCGACGTGTGTGCTCTCGTCTGCCGCGGCAACCGCGTCCTCAGCGACGAGCATTTCGTCTTCTTCAACAACCCGCAGACACCGGACGGCTCCGTGCGCACCCTCTCCGCCACCGCACCCGACAAAGCCGCGGTCTGCGTCTCCTTCGACGCGTTGCCGGATGAGGCCGACAGATTCGTCCTCGTGGCGGCCATCGACCCAGAAGTCAACCCGGACGCCGACCTCTCCGGCTTCACAGATGCCTGTATCCGGCTTCTTGATCCGGGGATGACCGAACTCGGAACACTTGAGGTCTCCGACGGCAGGCCCGGCGAGACCGCCCTGGTACTCGGTTCCTTCCGCCGCAGGTCCAATGGAGACTGGGACTTCGTCCTCGGCGGCAAGGGCTACACGGGCGGTCTGGAGGAACTCGTCACGGACTACGGCATCGAGGTGGAGTAGGCAATCCGCCCTTGAGCCGGATGCCGCAGTGACTCGGATGGGTTCGTGAGCGCGGCGTGGCGACCCATCTCGGACTGTGCTCGCGGACCTTGTTGCTCGTGTTGTTGCGGGCCGCGCCGGGGCGGTCAGCGCCGAACGCCGCCGCCGCTGCCCGGCTCGGGGCGGCGGGTCCACAGGGACACGTCGCTGCTCGTGGCGACGGCGATGGTCTCGCCCGAGGGTGAGAAACCGAAGGCTCGAAGTTCCGAGTAGCTGGAGTGGAAGATGTGCCACCACTCCTCTCCGTGCGGGCCGGAGTGGGGAAGGCCGCCGTCGACGGAGAGCAGCACACGGTCGTTCGGCCAGGCCGGGGTGACGGCCTCCAGGGTCCAACCGTCCTCGGTGGTGGTGTGGAGCCCACCGCCGAAGAGGCCGGCGATGCGTACCCGGCTGCCGGCGACCGGTCCCAGTCCGGGGCACGTCAGGTCGGTGACCGCGTCGGGGGTGCTGTCTTCGGGATCGGGGTCGCGGTCCCTGGCGATCTTCTCGCCGGTGACGGCGTCGAAGAGACCGTGACCGTCGTGCGAGACGACCACGACCAGGTCGTGGCCGCTGTCGGGATGCGACGCGAAGCCGATGCCGAGCAGGCCACCGACAGCAGCCCCGTACGCTTCCTCGAAGACGGGCCGCCAGGGTGCGGGCGCGGGGACGACAGGGGCGGCGAGCAGCCGGTCCCGTAGGGCCCGCTGGTATGCAGTGATCGGCGGTTCACCGCTGTGTCGCTCCACCGGAGCTGTCGTCTCGGTCTCCTTCGTCACCTTTGCCGTCCCGGTGCGTTCTCCGTCGCGATGTCGAGGCCGTCGTGGGCGGGAGCCGCTCGGATGCGGGCCAGCCACTCCGTGGCCAGTCGGCGCCCGTCGGGCAGTTGGTCGTCGCGGTCCCAGCGCCATGTGGTGATGATGGCCAGTACGAGCAGCCGGCACGCGCGCAGCAACTCCCGGTCCACGTCCGGATAGTGATCGCCGACTTCCTCCGGCGCGTGGGCGAGGTCGAATTCGACGGGGCCGCGGCAGCACGTCTCCAGGTCGATGAAGAGCGGCCCGCGCTCCGTGGTGAGCAGGTTGCCCGGGTGCGGCTCGCCGTGCAGCAACTGCTCGGTGCCGCCGCGCTCGGCGATCAGGCGTCCCGCGGTCCGCAGGGTCTCGGCGAGCAGTTCCCGGTCCGGGTCGGCGAGTTCCGGGGTGCGGTCGCGGTCGGCCAGGAGTTCCTGCGCGCGGGCGACCCGTTCGGTGAAGTGCGGCGCCGCAACGCCGAGCGTGCGCATGCCGGTGTGCAGCCGCTCGAGAGCGGCGGCGAAATCGGCGGGTGGGACCTCGTGCGGGGTCACGGGCGGGTGGTAGGTCCACAGGGTGATCACGAAGCCGTCGCGTTCGTGGACGCGTGGCTCCACCCGGGGGTCGGGAGCGGCCACCGGGCATCCGGACGCGACGAGGTGCCGGGCGAGGTCGACCTCGAACTGCGCTACCTGCTCTGCCGCCGGTGCGACCCGGGCCACGACGTCGCACGGCAGCAGCCGCAGGGTCAGCTTGTTCGAGTTGTTCAGAACGGTCGCCTCGTCGGCGGTGAGGCCGAGTGCGGCGGCGGTCGACAGGGCCGCGGCCGTGGCACGACGGACTTCTGGCGCCTGCATGGTGGTCCGCTCCCTGTCGTCGGTCGAGCGTGCGCCTGGGCAGGCTCCCGCCTACTGTCCCACGCGCCCGTCGACGCACTCGCGCAGCAGGTCGGCGTGGCCGCAGTGCCGGGCGTACTCCTCGATCCTGTGCACCAGCAGCTCCCGGACGGCGATGCCTTCCTTGCCCAGGCGCTCGCCCAGATCCGTGTGCGCGGCCAACGCGGCGTCGGTCGCCGCCTGTTCGCGCTCCATGTCGGCGTACGCCGCGTCGACCACGGCCTGGTCGGCGACCGCCCCGTCGAAGTCCCCGTCCCGCCTGCCGTACAGCTTCGGCAGCGGCTCACCGTCACTGATCCAGTTGCGCCAGTCCCGTTCGTCCTCCGCGATGTGGCGCAGCAGACCGAGCAGCGACATGGTCGACGGCGGCACCGACCGCCGCGCCAACTGCTCCGGGTCCAGACCCTCGCACTTCATCCGCAGCGTCAGGCGGTAGTCCCGCAACACGCTTTCCAGCGTGGCGAGTTCACCGTCGGGCCCCGGCCCGTCGTTGTTGCGGGGGTCGTCCGCCGGGTCGGCCCACATGTCGGGGTAGACGGTCGCCTTGGTCCATCGCGCGGGTTCATCGGTCATGGCCCTCATGCTCGACGGTGCGCCCCCGCCCGCGCCAGCTCTTTTCGCCGCGTCGGACGGGACGACAGGGCCGGAGGGAGTGAACTACGCGCAGGTCCGACCGCGCGCCTCGGAGATCGTTTCACCTTGAGGCGTGGGCGGCGGAGGCCGACGGCCGGTTCGAGCAGGGGCCTAACGCAGGGCGGCGGTGACCAGGCCTTCGAGGGCCTCGCGCGGTACGTCGCCGCCGCTCACCAGCCGGTCGAAGACCAGTCCGTCGAGGCAGGTCAGCAGGGTGCGAGTGCGGTTCTCGACGTCCGTGACGCCGTGCGCGGCGAGGAACAGCCGAACGGCCTCGCGGCCGGCGTTCTCGCGGGGGACGAGGATCTCGCGCAGCTCCGGGTCGCGCACGCTCTCGACAGCGCAGGCGTAGCGGGCGAGAGAGCGGCGTCGTCCCTCGCCGGTGAGTCGCCGGCGGGTGAGCAGTGCCATGCCGTTCACCAGTTCCTCGACGGTGCGCAGGGGCGGCAGTTCCTCGGTCGTCGTGTGCAGTTCCGCTTGGTCGAGTTGGACGAGGCGTGTGACCAGTGCGGTGAGCAGCGCGGCTCGGGTGCGGAAGTAGGCCGAGGTGGTGCCGGGCGGCATGGCGGCTTTGCGGTCGACTGCGCGGTGGGTCAGGCCGCGGATCCCTTCGTCGGCGAGTACGTCGATGGCCGAGTCCGCGAGGAGTGTGCGTCGTTCCGAAGCCATGACCCCTTTCTACACCTGTAGAGACTCAGTTACGATCGCCTTCTACAGCTGTAGAAGAATCGGAGCTTCGGCATGGGCGGCACGGCAGTGGTGGTCGGAGGGGGCATCGGCGGGCTTGCCGCCGCGATCGGCCTGCGCCGCATCGGATGGGACGTCACAGTGGTCGAGCGCGCGTCCCGACTCGAGGACGCGGGGGCGGGCATCTCACTGGCCGCCAACGGCCTGCGAGCACTGGACGAACTCGGCGTCGGCAAAGCGGTACGAGATGCATCGCGAGGCCAGTACAGCGGCGGCACTCGCACGCCCCGGGGTGGCTGGCTGACCCGGATGGACGGTGTGGCGCTGGAGAAGGCGGTGGGCACGCCGATCATGGGCATCCCCCGCTCCACCTTGCACCGGCTGCTTCGCGACGCGCTGCCGGCCGGATCTCTGCTGATCGGTTCCGAGGCGGCCTCGGTCGAGCAGACCGCCCCCGGAACGGTTCACGTCGCCTTCGGCGACACGGTGCTGGACGCCGATCTGGTGGTGGCGGCCGACGGCATCGGCAGCAAAGTGCGCAGCCGTCTCTTCCCCGGCCACCCCGGCCCCGTCCACAGCGGCTCGACCGTGCTGCGCGCCGTCACCGAGCATGCGGTCGACCTGCGCACCGACTTCGAACTGACCTGGGGCCGAGGTGCGGAGTTCGGGCACATCGCCTTCCTGGACGGGCGGGCCGAGTGGCACGCCGTCCTCAGCCTCCCTGCCGGAACGCGATTCGCCGACCCACTGGCCGAACTGCGCCGACGGTTCCACGCCTGGCACGATCCCGTCCCCGCCCTGCTCGACGCGACCCGGCCCGACGCTGTTCTGCACCACGACGTCAATGAACTCCGCACGCCGCTCCCCACGTACACGGTCGGACGGATCGCGCTGCTCGGCGACGCGGCACACGCGATGACCCCCAATCTCGGGCAGGGCGCCTGCCAGGCACTGGAGGACGCGGTCACTCTGGCCGCCGCCCTCGGCGCCGGGCCCACGGTCGAAGCCGCGCTCGCCCGCTACGACGCCGAGCGCCGGCCGCGCAGCCAAGCCGTCGCGCAGGCCGCCCGGCAGGCCGGGCGCATGGGCCAGCAGCTGTCCCATCCACTGGCCGTCACGCTGCGGAACACGGCGATGCGGCTGACACCGTCCCGCGTGGCGACGCGCATGATCCTTCGACACCACGCCTGGGTCCCGCCACAGCTGAACTGATCGGTTCGCGCCCTGCCGACTCCCCACAGACACCTGCCGCGAACTTCATCGCGTGGAGTCCGGTGTTCTTCGCGACGATCGAGCGTCGGGTGGTGAGTTGCCGGTCCTGCGCAGGACGTGAGGCGGTCCGGGTATCCGTCATGTACCACCCTGCACGACGAACCGGCCACCCCGGGATAGCCTCCACCGGCTGCCCACCGGCGGCTTCGCGTGGCGGGCGCCGCCGGTGGGCGTGCGAGCGTCCTCCTCGGCGGAGGCTACTTCCCGGTGCCCGCCGACGGTATGGACAGGAAGGCCGCCCAGCTCTCCGGCGTGACGGTGAGGTAGGGGGCGTCCGGGGTCTTGGAGTCGCGGATGTGGATGGCGGTGGGGTGGGTGGCGACTTCGAGGCACTCGCCGCCCTCATCACCGCTGTAGCTGGACTTGCGCCATGTGTAGGCGACTTCGAGGCATGCGCCGCCTTCATCGCTGCTGTGGCTTGACTTGAACCACACAAGTGCAGTGCCGCTCATTGCTCTCCCAGAAGTCGGTCCAGCAGGTCCTTGGTCTCCTCCACGTTGAGGGCCTGCGTTCGCAGCATCGCATACTTCTGGGTAAGGATCGCCACCTCGTTGGGATCCGCGATCAGCTGGCTTCCGCGAGGGGTTTCGGCGTAGCCAAGCCGTTGATACTCAGGTGTCTCCAGCAGGATGAAGGGGCCGGCGAGACCAGCATGCGAGGTGCGCCCCAGCGGCAGAATCTGCAAGGCGATGCCAGGTAGATCGGCGCACGAGCGCAGGTGCCGCAGTTGTTCCATGTGCACCCCCTCTCCTCCCAGGCGGTCGCGAAGTGCGGCCTCCCAGATGACGAAGCTGGTCGTGGGCGGCGTCTTGCGTTGGAGAATCGTCTGTCGTTCGATGCGCGCCGCCACCAACTGGTCGATCCCGTCCTCGTCATAGACCGGGACGCGGCTTTGGAAGACCGCCCGTGCGTATGCCTCGGTCTGAAGCAAACCTGGGACCACGAGAGCCTCGTACCACGAGATGGCAACGGCCTCCCGCTCCCGATCCAGATACTCCTCCGCCCACAGCGGAACCAGATCCACCTCCGGCATGCGGCTCAGCGCGACCGACAACGCGCCCTTGGTGCCGAGGAGTTCGTCCAGGCGCTCGGCGAGGTCCGGCTTCAGTGGGCGTCTGCCCTGTTCGATCGACGCGATCTGCTGCTCGCTGATGACGAACCGTTCGCCCAGTGACCTCTGTGTGTGGCCGGCGGCCTGGCGGTACAGGGCGAGCAGGGCGCCCACCATCTTCATCGCCGAGGCGTTTCTCCGTGTCGTGGTGTTGCCCATGAGGCAGAACTCCCCACCCGCGCGCGTACGCGTGCCGTCGCGCAGCCGTACGGTCCAGCCGTACGGCTGCGCGGACTGTTCCATCGTGGCCACGGAGCGTGATTCTCGTCCCGTGAATCAGGAAACTTCACCCTTGCCTCAAGTCCCGTGCCCACGTGAGCGTTTCTTCCGTCGTGAGCGCCGGTCCGTGCCCGGTGCGCGGGCGTTCGCGCGGCGGGTGCTGGAGGAGTGGGGCGTGTGCGGGCGCACGCACGATGTGCTGCTGTGCGTCAGTGAACTGGCGACCAACGCCCTGCTGCACGGCGTACCGCCCGGCCGGGGCTTTCTGCTGAGGCTGCTGCCGTACACGGACTGCGTGCGCGTCGAGGTGCACGACAGCGGACGTGGTGTGCCCGCCGTGTCCCCGCCGTCGCCGGAGGACGACTGCGGGGAGAGCGGGCGCGGGTTGTTGCTGGTGGCCGGGCTGGCCGACGCGTGGGGTGTGGGGGAGCGGGTGCCGGGCAAGGTCGTCTGGTGCGAGTTCGCTACGACGACCGCAGTGTCCGCGCGATCGACGCGATCGTCTCCGGTCCCACCCGGCAGCAGCCCCCGATCAGCCGTGCCCCCGACTCCCGCCAGCCCGTCACCCGCTCGGTGGTGAAGGTCGGCCGGCCGGTCCAGTCCCGTGCGCCGGCGTCCCAGGTCTCGCCGCTGTTGGGGTAGACCACGACCGGTTTGCCGGTGGTGCGGGCGGCGAGGGCGACGGCGTGGTCGGCGTCCTCGGGGGTGCAGCAGTTCACGCCGACCGCGATCACCTCGTCCGCCCGCGCGGCCTGCGCGAACGCCTCCTCCAGCGGCTGGCCGGCGCGGGTGCGGTCGCCGGCCACCGAGTACGACAGCCAGGCCGGTACGCCCAGGCCGCGCAGCGCGCGCAGCAGGGCCTGCGCCTCGTCCGTGTCGGGGACCGTCTCCAGGGCCAGGACGTCGGGTCCCGCGGCGGCCAGGGCCTCCATGCGGGGGCGGTGGAAGCGTTCCAGCTCGGAGACGGTGAGCCCGTACCGGCCGCGGTACTCGGAGCCGTCCGCGAGCATCGCGCCGTACGGGCCGACGGAGGCCGCCACCCACAGCGGGCGGGACGCCCGGGCGCGCCGGGCCGCCTCGCGGGCGCGGTCGACACTCAGCGTGAGCAGTCCGGCGGCCTCCGTGCGGCCGATGCCGCGCCGCGCGAAGCCCTCGAACGTCGCCTGGTAACTGGCGGTGATCGCCACGTCCGCGCCCGCCGTGAAGTACGCGAGGTGCGCCCCGGTCACCGCCTCGGGGTCCTCGGCGAGCAGTCGCGCCGACCACAGCTCGTCGCTCAGGTCGTGCCCGGCCGCCGCGAGCTGGTTGGACATGCCGCCGTCGAGGACGACGGTGCCGGCGGCCAGGGCGTCGGCGAGGGACGGGGAGGTGCGTTCGGCGAGGGACGGGGAGGTGCTCATGTCGCCGACGGTAGTCGAGGCCGGTGCCCCGCGGCACAGCGCGCGCCCGTGAGGGAGGGCTGGGATCCTGAAGGGGACCGGGGAAGGAGACGACCCGCGCCGGAAGGCGGTGGACCATGTGCCGTTGGCTCGCCTACTCGGGTGCCCCCATCCTGCTCGACGGCATCCTGTACAAGCCGGCGCACTCACTGATCGACCAGAGCCTGCACGCCAAAATGGGCGTCGAGACGACCAACGGCGACGGATTCGGCCTCGGCTGGTACGGCACCCACACCATCACCCCGGCGGTGGTCCGGGACATCGGTCCGGCGTGGAGCAACCGCAACCTCCAGGAGATCGCCGGGCACGTCCGGTCGTCGCTGTTCTTCGCGCACATCCGCGCCTCGACGGGGACGTCCGTGCAGCAGACCAACTGCCATCCGTTCCGGCACGGCCGCTGGATGTGGATGCACAACGGCGCGATCGCGGAGTTCCACCGCGTCCGGCGCGAACTCGCCCTCGCCGTCGACCCGGAGCTGTACCTCGCCATCGAGGGCTCCACGGACTCGGAGCTGATGTTCTACCTGGCGCTCACCTTCGGACTGGAGGAGGACCCGCCGGAGGCGGTGGCGCGGATGGCGGGACTGGTCGAGCGGGTCGGGCACGAGCACGGCATCGAGTTCCCGCTGCAGATGACGGTCGCGGTGACGGACGGGCAGCGGCTGTGGGCGTTCCGCTACTCCAGCCAGCGGGCCTCGCGCTCGCTGTTCTACAGCACCCGCGTGGAGACGCTGCGTTCGCTCCACCCGGACCTGGAGTTCCTGCGGGAGATGTCCGACGAGGCCCGCCTGATCGTGTCCGAGCCGCTGGGCAACCTGCCCGGCGCCTGGAACGCGGTCCCGGAGAGCACGTACGGCGTGGTCCAGCCGGAAGGGGACCGCATGGACGGTTTCACGCCGGTGCCCGCGTAGGCGGCCTTCTTCGTCCCGTCGTACCCGTTGACCTGCCCGTGACGCACCCTTACCTTTTCGGCGTTCGTCATGTCAGATGACGTTCGACATCACGAACGATCGATCAGGTGACCCCACGAGAGGCAGACCGCATGAGCCGCGCCGCCGACCTGCCCGACCAGCCCGCGCCGCCCGCCCGCCGACTCCTGCTGAAGGGCGCCCTCGCCGCGGGCGCCCTGGCCGCCGCCACCCCCGTCGCGGCCCACGCCACCGCTCCCGCCGGACGTCCGAAGGCAGCCCCCTACGTGAACCCGCTCGTCCGCAACCGCGCCGACCCGCACATCACCCGCCACACCGACGGCTTCTACTACTTCACCGCCACCGCCCCCGAGTACGACCGGATCGTCCTGCGCCGCTCCCGCACCCTGAACGGCCTGGGCGCCGCCGCCGAGTCCGTGATCTGGCGGGCCCACCCCACCGGCGACATGGGCGCCCACATCTGGGCGCCGGAGATGCACCGCGTCGACGGCACCTGGTACATCTACTTCGCCGCCGCGCCCGCCGAGGACGTGTGGGCGATCCGCATCTGGGTGCTGGCGAACTCCCACGCCGACCCGTTCCGCGGCACCTGGGTCGAGAAGGGGCAGATCAAGACCGCCTGGGAGACCTTCTCCCTGGACGCCACCACCTTCGCCCACCGCGGCACCCGCTACCTCGCCTGGGCCCAGCACGAACCCGGCATGGACAACAACACCGCCATCTGGCTCTCCGAGATGGCCAGTCCCTGGACGCTCACAGGGCCTCAAGTGCGGCTCACCACACCCGAGTACGACTGGGAGCGCATCGGCTTCGCGGTCAACGAGGGCCCGTACGTGCTGCACCGCAACGGGCGGCTGTTCATGACCTACTCGGCCAGCGCCACCGACCACAACTACTGCATGGGCCTGCTGACCGCCGACGAGGACAGCGACCTGATGGACCCGGCCAGCTGGGCCAAGTCACCCGTCCCCGTCTTCACCAGCAACGACACGACCGAGCAGTACGGTCCCGGGCACAACTGCTTCACCGTCGCCGAGGACGGCCGCACCGACGTCCTCGTCTACCACGCCCGCCAGTACAAGGAGATCGACGGCGACCCGCTCAACGACCCCAACCGGCACACCCGCGTCCAGCCGCTCCGCTGGAAGCCGGACGGCAGCCCCGACTTCGGCGTGCCCGTGGCCGACGGCCCGACGGGGCAGGGGGCGTGACATGAGACGTGCGTACGCCGTACTGCTCGCCCTCTGCCTCGCACTCGCCGGTGCCGTCGTCACCGCCGGACCCGCGCAGGCCGCGCCGCAGACCATCGCCAACGGCACGCAGTTCACCGACGGTTCGGGCAGCCCCGTGCACGCCCACGGCGGCGGCGTGCTCAAGGTCGGCGCCTACTACTACTGGTTCGGCGAGCACCGCAACGCCGACAACACCTTCCGCTCCGTGGACGCCTACCGCTCCACCGACCTGAAGAACTGGGAGTTCCGCAACCAGGTCCTGACCGAGGCGAGCCACCCGGAGCTGGCCACCGCCAACATCGAGCGGCCCAAGGTCATGTACAACGCGTCCACCGGCCGGTTCGTGATGTGGATGCACAAGGAGAACGGCAGCGACTACAGCGAGGCCCGCGCCGCCGTCGCCGTCTCCGACACCGTGGACGGCGACTACACCTGGCGGGGCAGCTTCCGGCCGCTCGGACAGCACATGTCCCGCGACATCACCGTCTTCACGGACACCGACGGCGCCGGATACATGGTCTCCGCCGCCCGCGAGAACTACGACCTGCACATCTACCGGCTCACCGCCGACTACACCGGCATCGCGAGCCTCGTCGCCAACCCCTGGCCCGGCGGCCACCGCGAGGCACCGGCCCTGTTCAAGCGGAACGGCGTCTACTTCATGCTGACGTCGGGCGCCACCGGCTGGAACCCCAACCAGCAGCAGTACGCCACCGCCACCAGCCTCTCCGGACCCTGGTCGGCGATGCGCAACGTCGGCGACGCGACCGCGTTCGGCTCGCAGACCGCGTTCGTCCTGCCGGTGCAGGGCTCCTCCGGCACCTCGTACCTGTACCTCGGCGACCGCTGGGGCAACTCCTTCGGCGGGAGAGTCAACGACTCCCGGTACGTGTGGCTGCCGCTGACCTTCCCGTCCGCCACCTCGATGTCCATGTCCTGGTCCCCGGAGATCACCGTCGACACGGCCGCCGGCACGATCAGCGGTACCTCCGCCACGTACCACACGCTGACCGCGCGGCACAGCGGCCGGTGCGCGGACGTCACCAGCCAGTCGCTGTGGCAGGGCGCGCAGCTCAAGCAGTACGACTGCAACGGCGGCGGCAACCAGAGGTTCTGGTTCAAGCCGGTCGGCGGCGGCCACCACCAGCTCGTCACCCGGCACAGCTCCCTGTGCCTGACGGAGAACGCGAGCACGGTCACCCAGGAGAACTGCTCCGCCTCCTCCGCCGCCCAGCAGTGGACGCTCGGCACCAGCGGCTCGTACGTGACGCTCGTGTCCCGCGCGACCGGCGAGTGCCTGGACGTGTCCGGCGGCGCCACCACCAACTCGGCGGCACTGATCACGTACACCTGCAACGGAGGGACGAACCAGCAGTGGACACGCGGAACATGAGACTCGGCAGACCCGGCAGACCCGGCAGACCCGGCAGACCCGGGCCGGCCGGACGGGCGACCGGCCGGGCCGCCGTCACGGCGGCCCTGGCGCTCGGCATCGGCCTGACGGCCGTACCCGCCCAGGCCCAGCAGCCCGCAGGATCCGGCAGTCCCGCTCCCGGCATCGAGAACTGCACCGCCACCGCCTGCCACTTCGACCTGCCGCCCGGCACCTACGACGTGCGGGTCACCCTCGGCGGTGAGCGGGCCTCCAGCACCGCCGTCACCGGCGAGACCCGGCGCGCCCTGCTCCCGGAGACCGCCGCACCCGCCGGGGAGCGGGTCGTGCGCGCCTTCACCGTGAACGTCCGCACGCCCGAGGGCGAACCGCTCGGCGCCGAGGGCACACCGGGACTCGACCTCACCGTCGGCGGATCCGCACCCGCCCTCGCCGACATCCGCGTCACCCCGGCACGGCACCACCGGCAGATCCTCCTGGTCGGCGACTCCACGGTCTGCGACCAGCCCGGCGCCCCGTACTCCGGCTGGGGCCAGCAACTGCCCCAGTACCTGCGCAAGGGGCTGTCCGTCGCCAACTACGCCGATTCCGGGGAGAGTACGGTCAGCTTTCTCGGGAACCCGCTCCTGTGGGACACCGTCAGGCCGCTGATCCGGCGCGGCGACCTCGTCCTGATCCAACTCGCCCACAACGACAAGACGACCGACGAGGCGACCTACCGGGCCAACCTCGAACGCCTGGTGGCCGAGGCACAGGAACAGGGCGGGCGCCCGGTTCTCGTGACCCCGATCGTGCGCCGCTGGTTCAGCGCCGACGGCACCCTGAACAACCCCACCGCGCTCCTGGTCAACGGGCTCGGAGTCGACCATCCGGCCGTCGTCCGCCGGGTGGCCGCCGACGAGGACGTGCCGCTCATCGACCTGACGGCGCGCACCAAGGAGGTGGTGGAGGCACTCGGAGCGGAGGGTTCCAAGGCGCTCTACCTCTACGACGAGAAACGGGACAACACGCACACCTCCGTGCACGGCGCCACCGTGTACGCGAACCTGGTCCGCGAGGCACTGGTCGACCTGCATCTGGTGCCCGAGGGTCAAGTCAGGGTGGGATGAACCCCTGGGGCGCTCCGACCGGAACCGGGGCGCCCCAGGTCCATGCCGCCCACCCGCAGGCACGGACACACGGACACACCGGTGACGTACGGAGGCGGCCGGGACGTCCGGGAGCCCCGCGCGCCGCCGGCACGGACGGTTCGGCCGGTACCGAAGCGTCCCGCTTCTAGCGTGGCCGCATGACCGAGAGCACGCAGACCTCCGTCCCCGTCACCCCTTCCGCCGCCGTCACCGGCATGGTCGAGCACGTCCTCGCCCTGGCCGCCACCTGGACCCGCTGGGACGGCGAACCGGTCCACCTCGACGGCCGCGTCCACACCCCGCACAAGGCGATCCGCCGCGTCGCCGACCACCTCGTCGACCACCTCGCGGAGCTGGAGGCCCGCCTCGCCGGCCGGGACCCGCAGCCCGACCACTGGCACGCCTCCCTGATCACCACCGAGGCCGACCTCGCCCCGTTCACGCCCGAGGACCTCGACGAGGCCCGCAGCCGCCTCACCCGCCTCGCCGGGATCTGGGCCGCCCGGCTCGACGCGCTCACCGACGACCAGCTCGACCACTCGCCCGGCGAGGGCTGGACCTTCCGCGAACTCGCCCACCACGTCCAGGAGTCCGTCTACTACGCCGACGCCGTCGGAGACCTCTCGTGACCGCCTTCGCGGACCTCCACCACGCCGACGCGCCCCTGCTGCTGCCCAACGCCTGGGACCACGCCTCCGCGCTCGCCCTGGCCGCCGAGGGCTTCCCGGCCGTCGGCACCACCAGCCTGGCCGTCGCCGCGGCGGCCGGGCTGCCGGACGGGGCGGCCGCCACCCGGGAACAGACGCTGCACCTCGCGCTCGTCCTCGGCTCGGCGCCGTTCCTGCTGTCCGTGGACGCCGAGGGCGGCTTCAGCGACGACCCCGACGAGGTGGCCGAGCTGGCCCGGGAGCTGTACGCCCTCGGCGCCGCCGGCATCAACCTGGAGGACGGACTCGGGCCGCCCGACCGGCACGCCGCGAAGATCGCCGCCGTCCGCGCGGCCGCCCCGGGCCTGTTCGTCAACGCCCGCACCGACACCCACTGGCTCGGCGACGGCGACGGCACCACGCGGCGCCTCGACGCCTACCTGCGGGCGGGCGCGCACGGCGTGTTCGTCCCCGGCCTCGCCGACCCGCGGACCATCGCCGCCCTGGTGCGCGGCCTGGACGGCGTCCCGCTCAACATCCTCCACACGCCCGCCGGACCGCCCGTGGCGCACCTCGCCGACCTCGGCGTCCGCCGGATCAGCCTCGGCTCGCTGCTGTACCGCAGGGCCATCGGCGCGGCCGTGGACGCGGCCCTCGCCGTCCGGGCCGGCCGCCCGCTGCCCGACGGCACGACACCGTCGTACGCGCAGATCCAGCGGACCGGCCGACAGGACGGGTCCGAATGACCCTGGTACGGTGGGGACTTTCGCGGGTATCAGACCCTGTGGACTCATCTCCGGCGAAGGACCGAGGAACCATGGACATGGACATCCCCGGCGAGAAACGGCTGGCCGCCGCGGTCGTGATGGACGACGAAGGGCGGGTGCTCCTGGTCCGCCGCAGCGCGACGGAAACCTTCCTGCCCCGCGTGTGGGGCGTACCCTGCGGCAAACTCGAACCAGGTGAGGACGCCCGCGACGGGGCGCTGCGCGAACTGAAGGAGGAGACCGGCTTGCTGGGCGAGATCGTCCGCAAGGTCGGCGAGTCGTCCTTCGTCAGCGACTACCGCGGGCGGGAGACCAAGAACTGGCAGGAGAACTTCCTGGTCCGCCCGCTGTCCCGGCGCGTCACCCTGCCCTGTCCGGACCAGATCCACGCCTGGCTGTACCCGTCCGAACTGACCGGCGTCGACATCGACGCCTACAACCTGGACATCGTGCGACAGGCCCTCGTCACCGCCTGAGCAGCTCCGCCAGCCCGTTCAGCGCCGCCAGATAGCCCGGCACGTCCAGCGGCTGCTTCGCCGCCGCACCCGCGTGCGGGCCCGCCGTCGTGAACACGTCCGTGTGCCGGCGCCGGCCGGCACCCGTCTCCAGGAACAGCGTCACGGTCGGCTCCGACGTGTCGCACCACGCCCGGTGCAGGGTGTGCGCGGGCAGGGCGTACGTGCTGCCCGCCGCGTAGCGGCCCGTGTGCGTCAGCCGCAGCCGGGCCGGGCCCGCCGGTTCCAGCAGCCAGTCGGCCGAACCGTCCGCCAGCGACTCCTCGTACCGGGCGGCCTCGAAACCGGCGCCGTCCTCACGCGTCTCGTACAGGTCCATGCACAGCCGCCCCCGCACGATGTGCGAGGCCAACGCCGAACGGTGGTTGTGGATGTCCTCCGCGCCCGTCCCGCCCCCGCCCGCATGCCACACGTGCACCCGCAACATGTGCCGCGGACCCGCGTCGACCAGCAGCAGCTTGTCGAAACCCAACACATGCCGGTACGACAGCCGGGCGCAGCCCTCCGGATCGTCCTCGCCGCGGGCCAGTTCCGCCACCAGCTCCGACAGGCGCCCCGGAGAGCCGAGTTCCGTGACCACCGCGGCGGCCGCCGCCACCCGGTCGCGCTCCGGCAGCTCACCGTCGAGCGCGGCGCACAGCCGCCGCACCGCCTCCGCCTGCCGACCCCCCATACGCTCCGCCCTCCCGCTCCCCGCGCGTCACGCGGTCGTCGTCCCGTCCGGCCGGCAGGTCCACACGGCGTACGCCCGCAACGCCGACAGACCCTGGTACGTCATCCACATCGGGTGCCGCAGCTCGGTGCTGTCACCCCGGTCCCAGGACCAGATGCCGTCCTGCTGCCCCGCCCACACCGCGGCGACCGCACCGTCCAGCAGCTCCCGCCAGGTCTCCTCCAGGCCGTCCTGCCGGGCCACCTCCAACGCCGCCGGCGACAGCAGGGCCCGCACGATCCACGTCGCCGTGAAGTGCCGGACGTTCAGCACCTCGTGGCGGGACGGGTCGTCCGGGCGCGGCCGGCGCACCTCCTCGCGCAGGTTCTCCAGGTCCAGGCAGGCGTGGTGCGGGGCGTCCGGGCAGGACAGCAGCCAGCGCACCCCGTCCTCCCGGGCGGCGCGCACGGCCGCGCTCTCGCCCAGCACCCGCGCCGCCCGCTCCAGCGCCACCACGGCCTGCGCCGTGTGCAGCGGGGACGGCGGCCCGTACGGCGGGTGGAGCCGGTAGCCCCAGCAGCGCAGATGGTCCCGGCCCGCATCACTGATCGCCCCGTCCACCAGCGCCTCGCGCAGATCCGGCAGGGCCGGTGCGCGGGGCGCGGCGCGCAGCAGGCCGCGCAGCACCGTCGTCACCACGTGCGTCGACTCCCGGCCCGCATGGTCGCGTTCCCGGGTGAACGCCGCCGTGCAACGGTCCACCTCCGCCGCCAGCCGCTCGCCGGGCACCCCGGCCCGGGCCAGCGCGCCCAGCACCAGCGCCGTCACCTCCGGCCGGGCCTCGGCGCCCTGCGACCGCGCCGACCAGCCGCCGCCGGGCAGCCGCAACCGCCACAGCGTGTCGACCAGTTCACCCGGTCCCAGCCGGCCGTCCGGCACACCCAGGTCGAGCATGATGTGCAGCCCGTACGCCGTGCCGACGGACGTCGGCCGGGACGGGGTGCTCTCGCCCAGGGAGTGCGACCAGCCGGTGAGCCGGCCCCGGTCCGGGTCGTCGACCACCGCCACCTGGTCCACCAGGGCGTCGTGCGCGGACGCGAGGACCTGCGGCAGCGGACCGGGCGCGCGGGGCGCCGGGGGCGCCGGCGGCAGGGCCGGACGGGCGGCCTCCACGGCCCGGGCCCGCACCAGCGCCGCCGCCAGCCAGGCGGCCAGCGCCGTGCCGAACCCGCTCACCGCGGCGACCAGGTACTTGGCCGCCTCACCGCCCAGCGAACCGGGCAGCACCTGGAACAGGAACTGGAACACGCCATAGCCGGCGGCCACGCAGCCCAGCCCGCCGAGCCAGCCCACGAACCGTCCGGGACGGGACGCGCCGTCGTCCGGGCCGGGAGGCGGGTCCGTACGGGCAGGACCCAAGGGGCCCTGGTTCAGTCGCTGTCGGGACACGGCGCGCTCCCTCCCCCCGGGTGGCGGCGTACGGCTGCGGTGAAGGTTCCATCCTAGGAAAACGGCTCCGACTCAACGTCCGTACCGCTGTTTTCGCCGTCTCACACCCGACCCGGCCGTCCGTCGGTCAACGCCCTTGCTCCCGGGGCCAGTTCACCAGGGCGACATGCAGGGCGTCGACCGCTTTGTTCCAGGACGTGCCGACCTCGCGGGGCGCGCCGAATGCGCCGGTGGACTCCAGGGCGCAGAAGCCGTGGAAGGTGCTGCGGAGCAGGCGCACGGCGTCGGTGAGGTCGGGCTCCTCGAGGCCGTAGGCGCGCAACACCCCGTGGACGACGTCGGCGGTGCGGCGCATGACGGGGGAGGCGGCGGCCAGGTCCTGGTCGATGCGGATCCGGGTGGCGGCGTAGCGTCCGGGATGGGCGAGGGCGTACTCGCGGTACGCGCCGGCGAACGCGGCCAGGGCCTCCTTGCCGGTCCGCCCGGCGACCGCCGCCGCGATCCGGTCGGTCATCTCGCCGCCCGCGAGCAGCGCCATCCGGGTGCGCAGGTCGCCCAGTCCGCGCACATGGGCGTACAGGCTCGCGTCCTTCACGCCGAAACGCCGGGCCAGCGCGGACAGGGTGACGTTGTCGTAGCCGGCCTCGTCGGCGAGGTCGGCGGCGGCCGCGACGAGACGGTCGGCGGTGAGTCCGGCGCGGGGTATGCGGGCCTCCGGGAGAACCGAGGGAGTGCGGGGGACGACATCCAGGGCCTGTCGTTCGGATCGTCCCGGTGTCGCGGGGTCCGCTCGGGTCGGTCGAAGGGGCACCGTACCGCGCTGCCGGGCTGATCCGAACGACAGACCTTAGCCGACGCACGCGGTGTGGGCGAGCCGCCGCATGCGGGGCATGTGCCGCTCACCCCCGGGTGGTTCAACGTTCACCCTTTGCCTTGATCCTCCACAGGCGGCGTGGTCACGCCGCGGAAGGCAGCCGCACGCACGGCGCGGCATTCAGGAGGCACTGACATGGGTCACGGGCACGCACACGGTCCGCACCACCACCATCACCACGGACACGACCACGGGCACGAGGCGACGGCGCCCCTGCCCGCCGCCTTCGACACCTCCGTACCCGACGAGGCGCTGAACCCCGAGCAGAAGTCCCGCCGCACGCTGCTGCGCCGCGCCGGACTGCTCGGTGCCGGCCTCGCCGCCGGCACCGTCCTGTCCACCGGTGCCGGTGCCGCCCCCGCGCACGCCGCCCCGGCCGCCGGCAACGGCCGCCGCGGCAAGGGCTTCCTGTGGCTCGCCGGCGACCACCACATCCACACCCAGTACAGCAGCGACGGCAAGTACCGCGTCGTCGACCAGGTCCGCCAGGGCGCCAAGCACGGCATGGACTGGCTGGTCATCACCGACCACGGCAGCGCCACCCACGCCAAGATCGGCGTCGAGAAGGTCAACCCGGACATCAAGGAGGCCCGCGCCGCCTACGAGGACACCCTCGTCTTCCAGGGCCTGGAGTGGAACATCCCGGCCGCCGAGCACGGCACCGTCTTCGTCCACCCGGGCCGTAACGAGGTCGCCGTCCTCAAGCAGTTCGAGAACGACTACGACGGCAGCGTCAAGGGCGCCTCCGACTCCACGCCCGCCAACGAGGCGCTCGCCGTCGCCGGCCTCAACTTCCTCGCCGAGCAGGTCAGACGGCGCAAGGTCGGCGACGCCCTGATGCTCGCTAACCACCCGGCGCGGCGCGGTGTCGACTCCCCGCACGAGATCCGCGCCTGGCGCGACGCCACCGGCACCAACCCGCAGATCGCCGTCGGCTTCGAGGGCGCCCCCGGCCACCAGGCGGCCGGCCTGCCCAAGCCGCTGGGCATGGGCCGCGCCCGCGGCATCTACGACAACAACCCCAGCGCCAACTCCTTCCCCGGCTACCCGCTGGAGAGCTACCGCACCTGGGGCGGCTTCGACTGGATGACCGCCACCGTCGGCGGCCTGTGGGACAGCCTCCTCGCCGAGGGCCGCCCCTGGTGGATCACCGCCAACTCCGACTCCCACCAGGTCTACGCCGACACCGCCGCCCGCGGCACCGACGGCGACTTCGCCACCGACGGCCGCTACTCCGACCCCGTCTACGCCGGGCAGATCGACCTCACCCAGGGCGACTACTGGCCCGGCCAGTACAGCCGCACCCACGTCGGCGCCGACGGCTTCTCCTACGCCGCCGTCATGGACGGCATCCGCGCCGGCCGCATCTGGGTCGACCACGGCCAGCTCATCAGCGGCCTCGACGTGCGGGTCTCCGGCGGCAGCCGCTGGGCCACGCTCGGCGGCGCCCTGCACGTGAAGAAGGGCACCCGGGTCACGCTGACCGCCGACGTGGCGCTCGCCGGCGGACCCAACTGGGCCGGATTCGTGCCCAGGCTGGCCCGCGTCGACGTCATCCAGGGCGATGTGACCGGCCCCGTCGCCGACAAGGACACCTTCACCGCGCCCACCGCCAAGGTCGTCCGCTCGTACGACGTCGACAAGACGGCCGGCACCGTCCGCGTCACCTTCGACCTCGGCCGCGTCGACCGCCCGCTGTACGTCCGGCTGCGCGGCACCGACGGCAACCGGTCCGCCGTCGGCACGATGGGCGCCGAGGTCGACCCGGCGGGCCCCGCCCTCGACGTCGTCGGCGACGCCGACCCGTGGCGCGACCTGTGGTTCTACAGCAACCCGGTGTGGGTCCTGCCGTCGTGACCCCGTACGCGCTGACCGTGGACGCGGGGACCGGGGACCTGCGCGCGGCCGACCACCTGCTGCGCACGCTCGCGGACGGATTCGACCTGCCCGAGGACACCTTCGGCTGCACCCACCTGGTGCGCGGGAACCGGCCGCGCGTCGTGGTGTCCCTGACCCTGCCCTCGCGGCCGCTCCTGGACACCGTCCGGGAGCGGCTCGCGCACGGGTACGGCACCGTCGCACCGGGACTGCCGGACGCCGTGGGGCGGGCGGTGCTCTACCCGGGGGCGGCGGCACTCACCGGCACCACCACGGTCGCGGAGCTGCTCGCACGCTCCGCGATCGACCGGGTGACCGTCCTCGGCACACCGGAACCGCCGGACCCGGCAACGCGGATGGTGACCCGGGACCACGTGCGGCCGCAGTGGCAGCGGGACGAACTCGTCCTCGCCGCCACTCCGGCCCTCGGCGGCACCCTCGTACCGTTCGAGGCCCCGGACCCCACCCCCTGCTGCGCGGACCACTGACGGGGGGAGCAGGACAGGGACGTCAGTCGCCCGGCACCGAGAACACGAACGAGAACTCCGCGGGCTCGGGCCACAGGAAGTACCGGGGCAGCGGGCCCGGTCCGCAGGACTGGGAGCCGATGCCGTGCTGCCGGTGGTCGAGGTTCACCCACACCGTGTCGCCCGGGGTCAGATCGGTGCGGTGCCGGGCTGCGTCCAGCTGCTCATTGGTCCACGGCCGGGCGGAGAACCAGAACTCGGGCTCGCCCTCGATGCGCAGACCGCCGAGTTCCACCCACCGCACGTCGGCCCGCGCGCCGTTCTCCTGCGGGCGGACGTACGGTGTCTGCAACTCGGCGACGCCCGCCTCCCACCGGCCGAGCAGCGACGCGGCCCGGGTGTCCGGATACGCCTCGCCGCCGCCACCGAACCAGGAGACGGCGTCGGTGGACGCGGCGTCCAGGCCGAACCGGACACCCAGCCGCGGCAGCGGCACCGTCCAGTCGCCCTCCGGCACCACCGACACCGTCAGCCGCAGCCGCTCCCCGTCGGAGGTCCACCGGTACACCGTCCGCAGCCCCGCCTCCCGTCCGGCCGGCGCCACCCGGGTGCGCACCGTCAGCGCCTCGCCGTCCGTCTCCACCGCGTCCAGCCGGTGCCGCATGCGGTGCAGGCCCAGCTCGCGCCAGTGCGGCCCGCACCGGACGTCCGACTGCCAGTGCGCCCCGTGGTCGTTGTCCGTGGGCGCCCGCCACACGTCGAGGCGCAGATCGCGCACCCGCACACCGGCCACGGTGCGCGGCGCGCCGGTACGGGCGTCGAACACGGCCGGGCCCAGCGTCACGGTGTCCCCGTCGACGGCGGGCCGGGCACCGGCCGCGGCGGCCACCGGAGCGCGCCGGACCACCGTGCCCTGGCCCCAGGCCACCGTGTGCCCGCGCCCGGCCCAGGACAGGTCCCCGGCGAGCAGGGCGCGCACCGTCCACTGCACCTCTCCGCCCTCGTCGTCCGGTGCCGGCGGCAGTTTGACCTCCGCCGACTCGCCCGGGCCGAGCGGCGGCACGGTGAGCCGGTGCGTGCCGGCCGGCCGCCCGTCGATCTGGTGGGACGCCTCGAACTCCAGGTGGGACAGGTCGGCGAAGTCGTACCGGTTGGTGACGCGCACGGTGCCGTCCGTGCCGCCGGGCCCGATCCGCACCGGCTCGATCACCTTCCCGTACTCGGTCAGTCCCGGTGAGGGCGTGCGGTCGGGGAACAGCAGCCCGTCGCAGACGAAGTTGCCGTCGTGCAGTTCCTCGCCGAAGTCACCGCCGTAGGCGTAGCCCAGCTCCGGATGCTCGATGCCGTGGTCGATCCACTCCCAGACGAATCCGCCCTGGAGGCGGTCGTACGTCTCGAACAGCTCCTGGTAGTCGGCGAGTCCGCCGGGACCGTTGCCCATGGCGTGCGCGTACTCGCAGAGGATGAGCGGGAGCCGGCGTCGGCGGCGGGTGCCGCCGTCCAGGCCGCGGGCGATCCGCTCGACCTCGGCGTGCGGCGGGTACATCCGCGAGTACACGTCCGTGTCACGGCAGTCGAGGTCGCCCTCGTAGTGCACCGGGCGCGCCGGGTCCCGGTCGTGGATCCAGTCGGCCATCGCGGTCAGGCCGCGTCCGGTGCCCGCCTCGTTGCCGAGCGACCACATCACCACCGACGGGTGGTTCTTGTCGCGTTCGACCATGCGCGCGGCGCGGTCGAGCAGGGCGGGCGTCCAGCGTGCGTCGTCGACGGGGTTGTCCCGCCAGTCCTGCTCGACGAAGCCGTGGGTCTCCAGGTCGCACTCGTCGATCACCCACAGCCCGTACTCGTCGCACAGGTCGAGGAAGGCCGGGTGCGGCGGATAGTGCGAGGTGCGCACCGCGTTGATGTTGTGCCGCTTCATCAGCAGCACGTCCTCGCGCATGGTGTCCAGGTCCAGCGCGCGGCCGTGCCGCGGATGCCACTCGTGCCGGTTGACGCCCTTGAACAGCAGCGGGGTGCCGTTGACCTTGATCAGGCCGTCCTCCAGGGCCACCGTGCGGAAGCCGATCCGCAGCGGCACCCGCTCGCCCGCCGTGGCCAGCACCCCGTCGTACAGGCGGGGCGTCTCCGCCGTCCACGGCGCGACCGGCACCGTCACCGGCTCGCCCGTCGCGGCGTCCACGCCCAGCTCCGGCACGGTCACCCGGCCCGGCACGTCGGAGTCGACGCGCAGGGTGCCCGCGCCGGTGACGTGGTCGTAGGAGGCGTGCACGAAGAAGTCGCCGACGGCGCCCGGCGGGCGGTGCAGCAGTGTCACGTCACGGAAGATGCCGGGCAGCCACCACTGGTCCTGGTCCTCCAGGTACGACCCGGCGGACCACTGGTGCACCCGGACCGCGAGGACGTTCCCGGCCGGTCTCAGCAGGTGTCCGACCGCGAACTCGTGCGGCAGCCGCGAGCCCTTGAAGTCGCCCAGCTCCGTGCCGTTCAGCCAGACCCGGGCACAGGACTCGACACCGTCGAAGCGCAGCACCGCGTCGCCCGCGTCCGGCCAGTCGCCGGGCAGGTCGAAGTGGCGCAGATGGTCACCGGTCGGGTTCTCGGTGGGGACGTACGGCGGGTCGACGGGGAAGGGATACAGGTGGTTGGTGTAGATCGGTGCGCCGTGGCCCTGGAGGACCCAGTGTCCGGGCACCGTCACCTCGGCCCAGTCGCCGGTGTCGTGGCCCGGCCGGGCGAACGCGTCGTCCTCGGCGTCGGCGGTCGCGGACACCCGCAGACGCCAACGGCCGTTCAGGGAGAGGGAGGCGGCGTCGGAGGAGGCGTACCGGGCACGCGGGGGCAGTGTGCCGCGGCCGGGTGCGACGTCCTCGACATGGCCGTCCGCCGGGGTGCGCAATGACATGGTTCTCCTAGCTCGGTCGAGCGGGGACACGCGGGCCGGGGGGAAGAGGCCGCCGGGGCGTGCCACAGCGATGGAGCCCGTCCCACCGCGCCGCCTCCTCCAGTTCCCTCGGGGAACCCCAGGGAGTACTGCCGGAAAAGGGGGCGGGTGAAACCGGAGAAGCGACTCGGAGTCCAGGATTCCGGCCCTTGTCCGACCCGTCGGACAAGGAAACGCCGTAAAACAGGACGAAAGGGGTGTGGTCGGTGTCGGTGGGTGTTCGTGCCGGTGCCGATCGGCCCGCCGTCCCCGGCGTGCCCGCCCGGGACGGTCCGGCGATCGGTCAGTCGACCAGGACCTCCCGGACGAAGGTGTTGGTGAACTTGCCCCGCGGGTCGAGGTCGCGGGCGGCGGTGTGGAAGTCGTGCATCCGCGGGTAGCGGGCGCGCAGCTCGGCCGCCGGTGCGGTGAAGACCTTGCCCCAGTGCGGCCGCGGGTCGAACGGCGCCAGCGCCTCCTCCACCCGCCGCACCACCGGCAGCACCGCCTGCGTGTCCTCGACCCAGGTGAAGTGGACGGCCACCGTGTCCCGGCCGTAGGAAGGGCTGAGCCACTGGTCGTCGGCGGCGACGGTCCGCACCTCGCAGGTCTGCAGCACGGGGGCGACCGTCTCCCGGATGCCGTCCAGAGCGTGCAGCATGGCCACCGCCGACTCCCGCGGCATCAGGTACTCCGACTGCAGCTCCGCGCCGCTGCTCGGCGTGAACTCCGCCCTGAAGTGCGGCAGCCGCTCGTGCCAAGGGCCAGGCACTCCGAACTGCTCGGTGCAGTTCACCGCCGGCATGCCCGGCACCGGGTGCATCTTCTCGGCCGCCGGAGCCGCCCACGGGAAGTCCGGAAGCGGCTGGTCGGTGCGCCGCTTCAGCCACACCTGCCGGAAGCCCGGCGCCCGCCAGTCGGTGAACAGGCTCACGCTGTACGCCGCCGACATGATCGTCTCGAAGCCGGCCTGGTCCAGCCCTGCCAAGGGCATCTCGGTGAACACGTGCTGCTCGACCTCGAACGCCGGCTCCAGGTCCAGGGTGAGCGCGGTCACGACCCCGAGCGCGCCCAGCGAGGTGACCACGGCGCCGAAACGGTTCCCCACCCCTCGGGTGAACCGCCCCGTCGACCCGTCCGCCACCACGATCTCCACCGCGCGCACCGACGACGCCAGCGGCCCGTTGCCGACCCCGGAACCGTGGGTGCCGGTGGCGACCGATCCGGCCACCGAGATGTGCGGCAGCGAAGCCATGTTCGGCAGCGCCAGCCCGTGCCGGTGCACCTCGCGGGCCAGCTCGGCGTAGCGCACACCGCCGCCGACCCGTACCGTCCGGGCCGCCGTGTCCACGTCGATCTCGGCGGGCAGCGCGTCGAGGGAGAGCAGGACGCCGTCCTCGCCGGGCTCGGCGATCTCGTTGAAGGAGTGCCCGCTGCCGAGGACCCGCACCCGCCGGCTCCCGGCGACCAGGTTCAGCAGCGCGTTCACGCTGTGCGGGCGGTGCAGCTCCTTGGCGGTGTACGTGATGTTGCCCGCCCAGTTGGTGACGGTCTCGGTCATCCCTGGTCCCTCCTGACGATCGGGGCCGGAAAAAGCCCCCGCCGGAACCTACCTCGCCGGTGGCGCGCCCCTGCCGGGGGGACCCGGCGCCGCGTACCGCCCGGCGGGGGCATACCGTGAGGAGTCGTACGTCCGAACCGGGAGGAGACACTTCGATGAGCAGCCGTACCGCGCTGGTCGAGGACCTGATGGAGCGGTTCCCGCACGTGCCGCGCGAGGCCGTCTTCAAGGAGGACCTGCTCCGGGGCGGTGTGGCCTTCGACCCGTCCGCGCTCAGCGACAACGAGGGCGGCGAGGTCAAGCCGAAGTCCTACTTCATCTTCTCCTTCGACCACGGCACCCTGCCGGAGCTGGGCGAGGCCGCGCTGCGCCGCCCGCCCGAGGAGATCATCCTCACCGGCGGCCCCTACGACCTGCGCCGCACGGTCGTGTCCGTGCGCGTGAACCCGTCCTCCCCCTACCGCGTCGCCGCCGACGAGGACGGCATGCTCGGCCTCTACCTCGACGGCAGGCGCATCTCGGACGTCGGCGTGCCGCCCATGCCCGAGTACTACCGGCACACCCTCTCCAACGGGAAGTCCGTCATGGAGGTGGCCCCCACCATCCAGTGGGGCTACCTGATCTACCTGACCGTCTTCCGGGTCTGCCAGTACTTCGGCGCCAAGGAGGAGTGCCAGTACTGCGACATCAACCACAACTGGCGCCAGCACAAGGCGGCCGGCCGGCCCTACACCGGCGTCAAGGACGTCGAGGAGGTGCTGGAGGCCCTGGAGATCATCGACCGGTACGACACGGCGAAGGCGTCCACCGCCTACACGCTCACCGGCGGCGCCATCACCAAGACCGTCTCCGGACGCGACGAGGCCGACTTCTACGGCCACTACGCCAAGGCCATCGAGGAGCGCTTCCCCGGCCGCTGGATCGGCAAGGTCGTCGCCCAGGCGCTGCCCAAGGACGACGTGCAGCGCTTCAAGGACTACGGCGTGCAGATCTACCACCCCAACTACGAGGTGTGGGACGAGTACCTGTTCAAGATGTACTGCCCCGGCAAGGAGCGCTACGTCGGCCGTGACGAGTGGCACCGGCGCATCCTCGACTCCGCCGACGTCTTCGGCGCGCGCAACGTCATCCCCAACTTCGTGGCGGGCGTGGAGATGGCCGAGCCGTTCGGCTTCAAGACCGTCGACGAGGCGATCGCGTCGACCACCGAGGGCCTGCGCTTCTTCATGTCGCACGGCATCACGCCCCGCTTCACCACCTGGTGCCCGGAGCCGACCACCCCGCTCGGCAAGGCCAACCCGCAGGGCGCCCCGCTGGAGTACCACATCCGGCTCCTCGAGGCCTACCGGCGGACCATGGACGACTTCGGCCTCTCCTCGCCCCCCGGCTACGGCCCGCCCGGACCCGGCCGCGCCGTGTTCTCCGTCAGCTCCTTCATGGACAGCCTCCCGGCGCAGGAACCGGCGACCGAGACGGTCTGAGGCACCGCACAAGGAGCGGTGGACGGAGAACGGGAGACGAGGACCGGAGAACGGAGAACGGAGAACGGAGAACGGGGAACGGCGAGACGGGTAACGGGGGGCGAGGAACGAGGAAAGCGGAAGGCCGGGACCGAGACGTTCCGGCCTTCCGTGCGTATGGTCCCTGCGAGGGGTCGCGGCGCCGCCACGGAACGTGAGGGCGGCGCTTGTCAGGTGTGTCGGGAGCGTGAAAAACTCGGCCACTGCCGCGAGGTTTCCCTCAACTTCACCGCCGATGTGGCGAGTTGACCTCGCTCGTGGATGCAGGAGACACATGCCCGACCTGCCGAGCCCCCAGGACGTAACCGAGGAGGCGCTGTTCTCCGAGTGCTGGGACGCGGTCCTGTGCTACGCCGATCTGTGCACGGCCGGCTCCTCCGCCGCCGCGGACCTGGCCCGCGAGGCGTTCGCACAGGGCATACGGCGACTGCGCGCGGAGGAGGCGGGCACCGGCCGCCGCTCCTCCCGGCTGCCCCGCATACCCCTGCTGCTCACCGCCGTTCGCGCCACGGCCGCCGCCTGGGAGGACTCCGGACAGGGGCACCGGCTCGACCCCGGACTGCGGCAGTGGCTCCACTCCGACCAGGCCGCCCGCTACACCGCCCCGCCCACGGAACGCCCCGTCGCCCTGCGCGCGCTGCGCGATCTCCAGCCGACCGACGCCGAACTGCTCTGGCTCGCCGAAGTGGAGGCCCTGCCGCTGCCCCTGGTGGCCCGCCGGCTCGGACTCGACCCCGCCACCGCGGCCGGCGAACTCGCCGAGGTGAAGCGCCTGTTCCGGGACCGCTGCCACCGCAACCACCTCGACTCGCCGCTGGACGCCGAGTGCCGCGGCTACGCCGGGCTGCTCGACGCCGTGACCCGCTCGCCCGCCGCCGACACCCCCGACGACCTCTCCCGGCACCTCGCCACCTGCACCCGGTGCGCCGAGACCGCCGCCTGCCTGCGGACGTACGGCGGACAACGGCCCGGGGCGGCGGCCGGCGCGGTGATCGGCTGGGGCGGCCCCGCCTACCTGGAGCGCCGCCGCCGCGCCGCCCGGGCCCGCCTCGCGGCCGGGCCCGGACGGCCCGACACCGACGACCCCGCCGACGGACCCGGCGGCTCGGGCGTCGCCCGGCACGCCCTGCTGCTCGCCGCCGTCCTCGTCTCCCTGCTCGCCCTCGCCGTCACCCTGGTGCCCACCGGTGACACGGCCGGACAGAGCGCCGCACACCCCGGCACCGACCGACGGCCCGTCGCCGACCCCGCCCCGTCCGCACCGCCCGAGCCGTCCCCGTCCTCCGCCCGGCCCACGACCCGCCCGCCCTCCACACGCCCGGCGCCGCCCACACCGCGCTCCCCGTCCACCACGCGGCCCGCACCGCCCGCCCCCTCCCCGGAGCCGTCCGCCGAGCGCACCCCGTACGCCGGCAACTCCGGCCCCGCCCCCCAGGGCACCCCCTCCGCCCGGCCCGAAACCACCGGCCGCGTGGCGACCGCCGCCTGCCGCGTCGCCTACGACCTGGTCAACCAGTGGCCCGACGGCTTCCAGGCCACCGTCACCGTCGTCACCCGCGACCCGCTCGACTCATGGCGCGTCGGCTTCGCCTTCCGCGATGGCCAGCGCATCACCCAGATGTGGGACGCCTCGGTGCACCAGAGCGGCGCCCGCGTCACCGCCGGCGCCACCCACTACAACGGCAGCGTCCCCGCCGGCGGCCGGTTCGCCTTCGGTTTCCTCGCCTCCTGGCGCGGCACCAACTCCCCGCCGTACGACATCACGCTCAACGGGCGGCCCTGCGCCGCGGCCTGACACGGCCGTACGCGTACCGGAAGGACAGGAAGCGCGTCCGAAGCCTGCCGGTTCAGACGTCGAGGGCGTGCCCGGTGGTCGAGTCCACGTGGTCCGGGATCTCGCCATGGCGATCGCCGACGGTCGGTGTCCCGGTGGGTTCGAACATGAGGATCGCGGCGCCGGACGGAGCGTACGGCTTGTGCTCCGTGCCCCGGGGAACGGTGAAGACCGCGCCCCGGGGAAGCACGACGGTGCGTTCGCCGGCGGGCTCGCGCAGCAAGATGCGCAGCTCGCCGTCGAGTACGAGGAAGAACTCGTCGGTGTCGTCGTGGACGTGCCAGACGTGTTCGCCCTCGACCTTGGCGACGCGGACGTCGTAGTCGTTGACGCGCGTGACGATGCGAGGGCTCCACAGGGCGTCGAAGGAGGCCAGAGCCTTGCTGAGGGAGATGGGTTCGCTGCTCATGGGATCATCCTGAGCCGTTTCGCACGGCCGGCGTGAGTGCTAGGAATCGCACATGGCGAAAGAATCCTCGCACGCGGTGCGCGCGGCGGGCCCCCACCGGGTCGTCGTGATCGTGGACGAGAACTCGAACCCCTTCGAACTCGGCTGCGCGACCGAGGTGTTCGGTCTGCGCAGACCCGAGATCGGCCGGGACCTCTACGACTTCAGGCTCTGCTCCCCGGAACCCCGCACCCTGATGCGAGACGGATTCTTCACGCTCACGGGAGTCGCCGCACTGGAAGCAGCCGACGAGGCGGACACCGTGATCGTCCCCAACCGCCCGGACGTCGAGGTGCCCCGCCGTCCTGCCGTGCTCAACGCCGTCCGGCGGGCGCACGCCCGCGGCGCGCGCCTGGTCGGCTTCTGCAGCGGCGCCTTCACCCTGGCCGAGGCCGGAGTCCTCGACGGGCGCCGGGCCACCGCGCACTGGCAGTGGGCGGATTCCTTCCGGGCCCGCTTCCCCTCCGTCCGGCTCGAACCGGACGTGCTGTTCGTGGACGACGGCGACATCCTCACCGCCGCAGGCAGCGCGGCGGCGCTCGACCTCGGGCTGCACCTGGTCCGCCGCGACCACGGCGCGGAGATCGCCAACTCCGTCAGCCGACGACTGGTCTTCGCCGCGCACCGGGACGGTGGGCAGCGGCAGTTCGTAGAACGCCCCATGCCCGACCTGCCGGACGAATCCCTTGCGCCGGTCCTGGCGTGGGCCCAGGAACGGCTGGACGCACCGCTCACCGTCTCCGACCTCGCGGCGCGCGCGGCGGTCAGTCCGGCGACGCTGCACCGCCGCTTCCGGGCCCAACTGGGCACGACGCCTCTGGCATGGCTCACGGGCGAACGCCTCGCCCTGGCCTGCCGGTTGATCGAGCGGGGCGAGTCCCGCTTCGACGTGGTCGCACGACGCAGCGGCCTCGGCACCGCCGCCCATCTGCGCGCGCTGATGCGCCGCGAGACCGGCATCACCCCATCGGCGTACAGGCGCCGGTTCGGGCCGGCGGCGACATGACGGTGGCACGCCGAAACGGCCCCACCGTGAGCCGAGCGTCGGGCGAACGGCTGTACCGCGCGGCTGGCTTCACCCCACAGTGGTGACCATGCCGAACCGAGTAGCCGTCCTCTCCGACATCCACGGAGTCCTGCCGGCCCTGGAGGCCGTGCCCGCCGAACCGGACGTGCGGGCCGCCGACCGTATCGTGCTCACCGGTGACATCACCGCCGGCCCGCAACCGACGCAGGTCCTCGACCTGTTGACCGGCCTCGGCGACCGCGTCGTCTGGATCAGCGGCAACGCCGACCGTGAACTCCTCGAACACCGCCGGGGACAACGCGACACGATTCCCGATCCGATCGCCCCCTGGGCGGCCGCGCAACTGCGCGAGGACCACCTGGACCTGCTCGCCTCGTTGCCGTCGTCGCTCTCGCTGTCCGTGAGCGGCCTGGGAAAGGTGCTGTTCTGCCATGCCACGCCTCGTGACGACGAGGAAGTCGTCCTGGTCGACTCGCGACTCGACCGCTGGAAGGACGTCTTCGACGGACTCGACACCGACGTCCGCACCGTGGTCTGCGGCCACACGCACATGCCGTTCGTCCGCCTGGCCCACGGCCGGCTCGTGATCAACCCGGGCAGCATCGGCATGCCCTACGGACGCACCGGAGCGCACTGGGCCCTGCTGGGGCCGGGCGTCGAACTGCGCACCACGCACTTCGACATCGAGGCTGCGGTCACCCGGCTCACCCGGGACTCCTCCTACCCCGAGATCGCCGAGTGGGCCGACTACTTCCTGCACGCCCGCGCGACCGACGCCGACGCCCTCGCGGCGTTCGCCCCACGGGACGGGCGCGACGACACCCCGTGACACCCGCCGCCGCCCAGGACCACGAGACCGCGAGCAACCGGACACGACGAGCGTCCGGACACGACGAGCGTCCGGACACGAGGAGCGTCCGGACACGAGGAGCAACCGGACACGAGGAGCAACCGGACACGAGAACACACCGACCGCGCGACCACCGGTGCTCACCGATCGCAGACCCGGAAAAGGAGTTGACGGGCGCGGGCGGCACCCGGCTAGTGTGAGCGCAGTTCACGCGGTGGCCGAGCGCCGCCGCACCGGAGCGTCGCCCGCGCGACGCATGTGTGGAGCGAGGAGGTGTCGACCGATGGCTGTCACTGTGACGGGCGCTGCCCGCATCCCGGAATCCATCACGTCCACCTCCGTGGCCACCGGCTGACTCACACCTTCCTTCCGCGTCCGTGCACCGGCACGCGCGGACGCCGGGGCCACCCACCGAAGGGTCACCCCTTGAACTCCGCTTCGCCTTCTTCGTCTTCCTCACGCTCTTCGCGTTTCTCGTCTCCCTCGTCTTCCTCCGGTTCCGTCTCGGCTACCGGTTCCGTCTCGGCCTCCGTCCCGTCCGTCTCCTCCGCGCTCGCCCCTTACGGCTGGGACGACGCCTGGGCGGACGCCTTCGCCCCGTACGCCGCCGAAGGGCTGCTGCCCGGACGGGTCGTCCGGGTCGACCGCGGCCAGTGCGACGTCGTCACCGCCGACGGGACGCTGCGCGCCGACACCGCCTTCGTCACCCCGCACGACCCGCTGCGGGTCGTCTGCACGGGCGACTGGGTCGCCGTCGAACCCGCCGGAAACCCGCGCTACGTCCGCACCTACCTGCCGCGCCGCACCGCGTTCGTGCGCTCCACCTCCTCCAAGCGGTCCGAGGGACAGATCCTCGCCGCCAACGTCGACCACGCCGTCGTCGCCGTCTCCCTCGCCGTCGAACTCGAACTGGCCCGGATCGAACGGTTCCTCGCGCTCGCCTGGGAGTCCGGGGCGCAGCCCGTGGTCGTCCTCACCAAGGCCGACCTCGTGCCGGACGCGGTGACCCGCGCCCACCTCGTCCAGGACGTGGAGACCAGCGCCCCGGGCGTGCCGGTGCTCACCGTCAGCGCGACCGAGGGCGAAGGGCTCGACGTCCTCGCCGCGATCGTCGGCGGCGGCACCACCGTGCTGCTCGGACAGTCCGGCGCGGGCAAGTCCACCCTGGCCAACGCGCTCCTCGGCGAGGACGTCATGGACGTACAGGCCACCCGCGACGTCGACGGCAAGGGCCGGCACACCACGACCACCCGCAACCTGCTGGCCCTGCCCGGCGGCGGAGTCCTCATCGACACGCCGGGCCTGCGCGGCGTCGGCCTGTGGGACGCCGGCAGCGGCGTCGGCCAGGTGTTCGCCGAGATCGAGGAGATCGCCCAGGACTGCCGCTTCCACGACTGCGCCCACGACAGCGAGCCGGGCTGCGCCGTCCGCGACGCCATCGAGACCGGTGACCTGTCCGAACGCCGCCTGGACAGCTACCGCAAACTGCTGCGGGAGAACCAGCGCATCGTCGCCAAGACCGACGCCCGGCTCCGCGCCGAGATCCGCAAGGACTGGAAGCGGAAGGGAGCCATCGGACGGGCGGCGATGGAGGCCAAACGGGGTCGTTGGCAGTAGCACACCTCGCTGTCCGATTTCCGCCAGCGGGGCAGGCCCCGGTGGCGGAGACTGGACGGTGTGACGGACACGGACAGCAGGTACGAGGCGGTGCGCAGCCGGGACGCCCGGTTCGACGGAGTGTTCTTCTTCGCCGTCGAGACGACCGGCATCTACTGCCGTCCCAGTTGCCCGGCGGTCACGCCGAAGCGGCACAACGTGCGCTTCTTCGCGACCGCCGCCGCCGCGCAGGGCTCGGGATTCCGGGCCTGCCGGCGGTGCCGCCCGGACGCCGTGCCCGGCTCCGCCGAGTGGAACGTACGCGCCGACGTCGTGGGCCGGGCCATGCGGATGATCGCCGACGGCGTCGTCGACCGCGAGGGCGTCGCCGGACTCGCCGCACGCCTCGGCTACAGCACCCGCCAGGTGCAACGCCAGCTCACCGGCGAGCTCGGCGCCGGACCCGTCGCGCTCGCCCGCGCCCAGCGGGCGCACGCCGCCCGCGTGCTCCTGCAGACCACCGGGCTGCCCGTCACGCAGATCGCGTTCGCCGCCGGATTCGCCAGCGTGCGCCAGTTCAACGACACCATGCGCGCCGTCTACGCAGCCACACCCAGCGAACTGCGCGCCGCCGCCCCACGCTCCGGCCGCACCGCCCGCCGCACACCCCCCCACCGCCGGCATCCCCCTGCGGCTCGCCCACCGCGGCCCCTACCGGCCGGGACCCGTCTTCGACCTGCTGGCACACGAGGCCGTCCCGGGCGTCGAGGACGTGAGCGGCCCGCCCGGCGCCCGCACCTACCGGCGCACCCTGCGCCTGCCGTACGGCACCGGCATCGCCGCCGTCGACGAACGCACCGGCACCGCCCGCACCACGACCGGCGCCCACCCCGGAGGCTGGCTCGACGCCCGCGTCCACCTCACCGACCCCCGCGACCTGACCACCGCCGTGCAGCGGCTGCGGCGGCTGTTCGACCTGGACGCCGACCCGTACGCCGTCGACGAACGGCTCGGCGCCGACCCCCGGCTCGCCCCGCTGGTCGCCGCCCGGCCCGGGCTGCGCTCGCCGCCGACCCCGACGAACTGGCGGTGCGCGCGCTGGCCGGCCGCGACGAGGCCGCACGGCTGGTCCAGCGGTACGGCAAGCGGCTCGACGCCCCCTGCGGCAGCCTCACCCACCTCTTCCCCGAACCCGGCGTCCTCGCCGAGGCCGAACCCGACAGCACCCTGGGCGCGCTCGCCGCCGCCCTCGCCGACGGCACCGTACGCCTCGGGCCCGGCGCCGACCGCGACGAGGCCCGCGAGGCCCTGGCCGCCGTCCCCGGCCTGGACGAGCGGACGATCGCCGTGATCCGCACCCGGGCCCTCGGCGACCCCGACGTGGCCCCGCCCGGCCCGGACGTCCCCGACAGCTGGCGCCCCTGGCGCTCGTACGCCCTGAACCACCTGCGTGCCGCAGGGGAGTTGGAGTACCGATGACCATGCCGACAACCGGCATCACCTACTGGACGAGCGTCGACAGCCCCGTCGGGCCGCTGCTGCTCACCGCCGCCCCGACCGGCGAGCTGACCTCGCTCTCCGTGCCCGGACAGAAGGGCGGGCGGACCGTGGGGGACGACTGGCGGCGCGACCCCGGGCCGTTCCGCGAGGCCGAACGGCAGCTCGCCGCCTACTTCGCCGGCGAGCTCAAGGAGTTCCGGCTGGACCTGCGGGCCGTCGGCACGCCGTTCCGGGAGAAGGTGTGGGCCGCGCTCGACGACGTTCCCTACGGGGCGACCGTCTCCTACGGCGGGATCGCCACCCGCATCGGCGCGCCCCGCGCGGCCGTACGGGCCGTCGGCGGCGCGATCGGCGCGAACCCGCTGCTCATCGTCCGCCCCTGCCACCGGGTGATCGGCTCCGACGGGTCGCTCACCGGGTACGCGGGCGGACTGGAGCGCAAGGTGCGGCTGCTCACCCACGAGGGCGTGCTGCGGCCCTGACCGCCGCCCGCCCGGCGGACCGTCCGGTCAGCCCCAGATCACCGCGCCCAGCCAGGCCGCCGCGATCAGCTGGCAGGTGAACAGCTCCGTCAGCACGCTGGAGCCGCCCGAACGCATCACGGTGCGCAGCGCGGCCAGGGCCTCCCGGCGGCGGCCGAGCCGCAGCCGCTCACGGAGGTACACACCGGCGAGGAAACCGGGCACGGCGCCCACCACGGGCAGCAGGACGAAGCCGAGAAACGAACCCCAGCCGGCGTACGCCAGCAGCCGCCCGTCCGGGCCGCCCGATCGCAGCCGGCGCGGCGGCAGCGCCCAGCGCACCACCTGGGACAGGAACAGCACGACGGTGGCCCCGACCAGCACCCACCACGCGACGGGCCGCGGATCCTTCAGCGCCCACCACAGGACCGCGGCCCACACCAGCCACGACCCCGGCACTCCGGGCAGCAGCACTCCGCACAGGCCGAGCAGGAGCACCAGTCCGACCAGCAGGAGGTCCCACGCTCCCATCTGTCCAGAGTGCCGGAGCCGCGGGGACCGCGCAGTACGGACGGCAGCGGCCCGCCCATCCGCGCCGCGAGTCCCGCCTCCGGTCCTCGCACAGCCGTCCCGCCGTTCACCCGGCGGGCCGCCCGGCGCGCCGTGCCGGGCGGCCATTTTCCCGATGCCCCGTTTCCGACCGGCCCCCGCGGTGGACAATTGTCGGCATGAGTCAGCAGGGGGGAAGGCCCACCGGCCCCGAGGACGACTGGTGGGGTCAGCTCTACGACGACACCACCGGCGACACCGGCCCGGCACCGGCGGCCGATTCCCTGGACGACCGTTTCGCCTCGGCCTCCGGCGCACTGCGCGACCCCGGGCCCCCGGACCCCGGGCCGGACACCCCGGCCACCGGGCGGGAAGACCGGGTCACCGGCCCGGACATCCCCGCGCCCCGCCCGGACGCCCGGCCCGGCGGCTCGGCGCCCGCCGCCCGCCCGGGCGGTCCGCCCCCGGCCACACCGCCCCCACGGCCCGCCACCGCGCCCCGCGCCCCCTGGGAACCGCCCTCCGCCGCACCACCGGGCCCCGTCACCTTCCCACCGAGCGCCGCCCGCCCACCCGCGCCACCGCCCACCGGCCCCGCGGACCGTGGCGCCTCGTCGGCCCAGTCGGATCCGCCGCCACCGCCCACCGCCTTCGGTGACTGGACCCCCGTCCCGGAGGGTCCCTTCCTCACGGACGCGCCGACTCCCCGGATCGCCGCCGGTCCCCGCTCCTCCCGGATCGACGTGCCTCCGGGCCCTCCGCCCGTCCGCGCCCACGTGGGTTCCCGGCCACCGACCTACGACGCCGAGCCGACCGCGCTGCCGGCCGCCGACCCCGACGACATGGGCGATCCGGTGCCGGACACGGTCCTGGACGGGGCCCGGTACGGGACGTGCACGCTGCGGGCCGCCTCCGTGCGCGGCGACTCCGCGCGCTACCGCGGCGAACCGCGCCGTGACGCGCTGCTGACCGCCCGGTTCGGGACGGGCGAGCGGGCGCTGATCCTGGTGGCCCTCGCCACCGGCGTCCGTACCGCCCCCGGCGCGCACCGCGCCGCCGCCGAGGCCTGCCGCTGGATCGGCCGGGCGGTGGGCCGCAGCCACGCCCGGCTCGTCGACGACATCAGGGCCGCCCGGCGCGGCGACCTCAAGTCCGGCCTGCACCGCCTCACCGACCGCAGCCTCGGCCGGCTCCGCGCCGCCGCGGCCGAGCAGGGCCTCGACCCCGACACGTACGCGGCCACCCTGCGCTGCCTGCTGCTGCCCGCCGACCCCGAATGCCGCACCCGCGTCTTCTTCGGCGTCGGTCCCGGCGGACTGTTCCGGCTGCGGGACGGCGAGTGGCAGGACATCGAGCCGGAGGTCACCGAGGCCGGGTGCGAGCCCGTGGCCGGTTTCGGCTCGCCGCCCCACGACATCCCGGGCGGCGACCGTCTCACCATGGACCTGAACATCCCCACACCTCCGAGCCCGTACGAGCCCTCGCCCGGCCCGCCCCGCGAACCGTTCCGCTTCCGCGCCTCCGTAGCCCGCCCGGGTGACACCCTGCTGATGTGCGGCACCGGCCTCGCCGACCCGCTGCGCGGCGAGGAGGAACTCCGCGCCCACCTCGCCGACCGGTGGTCGCGCCCCGAACCGCCCGGTCTCGCGGCGTTCCTCGCCGACACCCAGGTGCGCGTCAAGGGCTACGCGGACGACCGCACGGCCGTCGCCGTCTGGGAGGCGTGAGCCCGCCCGGTGTGAATTCATGGACCGGAAGCGGCCTTCACCGACACCGAAGGGGCAGACGGAACGCCATGGCCAAACAGAACGTCGCGGAACAGTTCGTCGACATCCTCACCCGCGCGGGAGTCAAGCGTCTCTACGGCGTCGTCGGCGACAGCCTCAACCCCGTCGTCGATGCCGTGCGCCGCCACTCCGCCATCGACTGGATCCACGTCCGGCACGAGGAGACCGCCGCCTTCGCGGCCGGCGCCGAGGCGCAGATCACCGGCCGGCTGGCCGCCTGCGCCGGCTCCTGCGGGCCCGGCAACCTCCACCTCATCAACGGCCTGTACGACGCCCACCGGTCCATGGCGCCGGTGCTCGCCCTCGCCTCGCACATCCCGTCCAGCGAGATCGGCCTCGGCTACTTCCAGGAGACCCATCCCGACCGGCTGTTCGGCGAGTGCAGCCACTACAGCGAGATGATCTCCAGCCCGCAGCAGATGCCCCGGCTGCTGCAGACCGCCATCCAGCACGCGGTCGGCCGCTCCGGCGTCAGCGTCGTCACCCTCCCCGGCGACATCGCCGACCACGCCGCCCCCGAGAAGCCCGTCGAGACCGCCCTCGTCACCACCCGGCCCACCGTCCGGCCCGGCGACGCCGAGATCGACCGCCTCGTCGACCTGATCGACGGCGCCGAGAAGGTCACCCTCTTCTGCGGCAGCGGCACCAAGGGCGCGCACGCGGAGGTCATGGAGTTCGCCCAGAAGATCAAGTCCCCGGTCGGCCACGCCCTGCGCGGCAAGGAATGGATCCAGTACGACAATCCCTACGACGTCGGCATGAGCGGACTGCTCGGCTACGGCGCCGCCTACGAGGCCACCCACGAGTGCGACCTGCTGATCCTGCTCGGCACCGACTTCCCGTACAACGCGTTCCTCCCCGACGACGTGACGATCGTGCAGGTCGACGTGCGGCCCGAGAACCTCGGCCGGCGCTCCAAACTGGACCTGGCGGTCTGGGGCGACGTGAAGGAGACCCTGCGCTGCCTCACGCCCCGCGTCCGCACCAAGGACAACCGCAAGTTCCTCGACCGGATGCTGAAGAAGCACGCGGACGCGCTGGAGGGGGTGGTGAAGGCGTACACCCGGAAGGTGGACAAGCACGTGCCGATCCACCCCGAGTACGTGGCGGCCGTACTGGACGAAATGGCCGACGACGACGCCGTGTTCACCGTCGACACCGGCATGTGCAACGTCTGGGCGGCCCGCTACCTCACGCCCAACGGACGCCGCCGGGTGATCGGTTCGTTCTCCCACGGCTCGATGGCCAACGCGCTGCCCATGGCGATCGGCGCGCAGTTCACCGACCACGGCCGGCAGGTCGTGTCGATGTCCGGCGACGGCGGATTCTCCATGCTGATGGGGGACTTCCTCACCCTGGTCCAGTACGACCTGCCGGTGAAGGTGGTCCTGTTCAACAACTCGTCGCTGAGCATGGTCGAGCTGGAGATGCTGGTCGCCGGGCTGCCCTCGCACGGCACCACCAACAAGAACCCCGACTTCGCCGCCGTCGCCCGCGCGTGCGGCGCCCACGGGGTGCGGGTGGAGAAGCCGAAGGAGCTCGCCGGCGCGCTGAAGTCCGCGTTCAAGCACAAAGGGCCGGCGCTCGTCGACGTCGTCACCGACCCCAACGCGCTGTCCATCCCGCCGAAGATCCGCGCCGACATGGTGACCGGTTTCGCCCTGTCCGCGTCCAAGATGGTGCTGGACGGCGGGGTGGGCCGGATGCTGCAGATGGCCCGGTCCAACCTGCGCAACGTGCCCCGGCCGTAGCGCCGTTCACGTCGTCCGGGGCCGCCAGCCGCGCGCCGAGGTGTCGTACTCGTAGTGGGGCAGGCCCTCGATGCCGCTGGTGCGGAAGGGAACACCGTGGTCGTCGACGCGGACCGTGCCGGTGCGGCCCTGCGAGGACCAGTCCAGCTCCAGGTACCAGCGGCAGTCGCAGCCCCGCGTCCGGGCGGTGACCAGCAGCACCTCCGGATCGGTCGCGGAGACCCGGTAGGGCATGCGCACCGCCGGGATCGGCGTGCCGCCGTCGTTGCCGGGGACCGCGCGGGCGATGGGCCGGTCCTTGTCCAGGTCCACGTCGAAGTACCGGGGGCTGAGCACCCCGCCGCAGCCCTGGTCCATGGCGTACGCGGTGCCCGGGGCGGGAGCGCTCCGGCCGGCGACGCGGACGCGCAGCGCCGTCAGGACGACGGCCGTGTCGGACGTGCCCTGCACCGACAGCTCCACCATCGTCTCGCCGCCGTGCACCGCCGACTGCGTCGCCGCCCAGGTGCCCGCGTCCTGCGGGGCCGGGGGCGGCGGGACCTGCGCGGGCGGCTTGGCGATGACGTAGTCGTGGCCGCAGCCGTACGCCCACACCTGGGAGTTGACGGACCAGGTGAGCGGCGGTGCGCCGGTGGCCGCGGACCGGCGTGCGGCGGGCGGGGAGGACGCGCGGCGGGAAGCGGTGGCGTGGGGGTGGCGGCTGTCCGTCGGTCGCGCGGAGGGGGAGGCGGAGCCGGACGGGGCGGGCGCGGAGGTGGCGTGGCGCGGGATCGCGGGGGCGGTGACCGCGGTGGCGGGCGGCGGAGCGGCGGTGGGCTGCCGCTCGCCGGAGTTCCGCCCGCCGTCCGGCAGCGCGGCCAGCCCGCCCGCCGTGGCGAGCAGCGCACAGGCGGCGGCCAGGGCGGCACCGACCCGCCTGCGCCGCCGGTACCCGGGCCCGCGCACCGCCGCCGCCGAGGACCCGCCGGCCACGGCCTCCCCGGCCCGCACCGGCGCCGGGGCGCCGACCGGCACTTCGGTCGGCTCCTCGAACGGCACTTCGGTCGGTTCCTCGACCGGTTCCTCGCTCGGCTCCTCGAACGGTTCCTCGACCGGCTCTTCGGACGGCTCTTCCGTGGCCGCCGCGCGCCGGTCGGCCGGGGCGGGGGCGGAGGTGGTGGACGCGGACGCCTGAGCGGTGGCCGGGGCGGGGTCCGAGGTGGTGGGTTCCTGCGTGGCGGGCGGGGCAGGGGCGGAGGTGGTGGAGTCCGGTGCAGTGGACGTGGTGTCCGTGTCGCGCGGGCGCCGGCGCGCCGCCACCGCGCGCAGCCAGCGGCGATGCAACTCCAGGCGCTCCTGGCCGGACGCGCCGCACAGGGCGGCGAACCGCTCGACCGGCGCGAAGTCGACCGGGACCGCCTCCCCGGCGCAGTAGCGGTGCAGCGTCGAGGTGTTCATGCCCAGGCGGCGGGCCAGCGAGCCGTAGCTGCGGTCCGTGCGCTCCTTGAACTCCCGCAGCAGCGCCGCGAACTCGTCCACCTCGTGCTGTGCCGCCACCGTCACCCCGCACTCGTCACCGTACGACCGGTCCGCGCCCGGGACGGCCATCCCAGGCACCTCATGTACCTGCACGTCAGACGGGCTGGGATGGTTCCATGCCGGCGAATGCCCCGGTGCCGCTTGCGGCCGTTCCCCGGGACGTCCGATGCTCTTGGCACGGCCCCGACGGCCGCGGGACGGACGCACCCGTCTCATGACGCGGCGTTTCGCCGTTCCACCACGCACACCCCACGGGGGACACCCATGCCCATGCGCACCCGGGCCGCAGCCTTCGCCGCCCTCACCGTCGCCGCGCTCGCCGCCGCGACCGCCTTCACCGCGCCGGCCGGCGCCGCGCCGAGGAACGCGGCCGAGCCCGCGTTCCTGGACGCCTCCGAACTGCCGCCGCACCCGTCGTCCGCCTGGACCGCGGGCCCGGTCAGCGACGGCTTCCCGGCCGAACTCGCCCACTGCCTGGGCGAGGGCGTGCCCGCCTACGACTACCGGCACCGCGTCTTCCGCACCGAGCTGGACACGGGCGCCGTCCAGGTCACCGTCGTCACCGGCTCCCCGGCCAAGGGCGAGGCGCTGGCCGCCCGGCTGAACGAGGAGATCCGCAGCTGCGCCGACCGGATCGAGGAGTCCGACCCGGAGATCCGGGCCGAGGGCCGCTCCTACGGCTCGCTGCCCGTCGAGGAGGGCGCGCAGGTGCACGGCCTGCACACCACGACGTCCTGGGGTGCGACGGACATCCACCTGCTGTCGGTGGGCCGTGACGGCAGGACGGTCACCGCCGTCGGCTGGGGACAGATGGGCGACTTCGACGACGCCCCGGTCGCCGCCTTCCGGCAGACCACGACCACGGCCGTCGACAAGCTCCACTGAGACCGCGCGGCCGGCTGGGAACCGGGGGCGTCCTCCCGCCACGGGGGTCGGGAGGACGCCCCCGCACCTGCGTGGCCGGTGCACTTCGGCCAACAACGGCCCGCCGGCGGTCGGACATGACTGCCGCGCCGGTGACGGGGCAAAGATTCCCGTGTAGGTGTTCGAGTACCTGGGGGATCGGCATCGGCACGCGGGGCGGGGGCCATGAAGAGTCAGGTGTCGGCGGCACAGCTGAGGCGCAGACTGGGGCGGGCGGACCTGCGGGCGGTGCCCGAGTCCCGGCGGGCGCTGCGGGAACTGCTCAGGCACTGGGGGACGCCGGAACAGTCGGCGGTCGCGGAACTGCTCACGAGCGAGCTCGTCACCAACGCGCTCGTCCACACCGACCACGAGGCGGTCCTCACGGCGACCGTCGGACCACGCCGACTACGGGTGGAGGTACGGGACTTCGCGGCCCGCGAGCCGCGGCCGCGGATGCCGTGCACCGACGACGGCACGCACGGCAGGGGCCTGGTGCTGGTGGAGTCGCTCGCCGACGGGTGGGGCGTCAGGAAGCACGGGGTGGGCAAGTCCGTCTGGTTCGAACTCGGGGCGGACGCCGCCGCCTGAACCCCGACACCCCGCGACCGCTGTCCGGCCCGGCACGCGCACCACGGGACGGTACGCGGCCCGGTACACGAAACGGGACGGGGTGCGGTCCGTCGGACCGCACCCCGTCCCGGGTACTGCCTCCTGGGCGACCGACCGTACGTCAGCCGAACTGCTGCTCCAGGTCCTTGAGCTTGCGCTCCAGGGAGTCCAGGCGCGGCAGGGCCTGGGTGTCGTCCTCCGCGGTGAGGTCGACGGTCATCGGCTCAGCGCCAGTACGCACCGGCTGCAGGGAGGGACGCGCGCGGACGGGCAGGGCTTCCGGCGCCGATATGGCAGGCTCCGCGGAGACCATGTCGGAGCCGCGCTCCATGCCCGGCGCCTCCAGTTCGCGTCCGCCGCCCCGGTTCACGAAACCGCGGTGGCCACGGCTGATCGCCTTCAACCGGGCGCGCTCCACGCGCTGCTGGTCCCGCCGGCGCTGCTTCGCCTCGTCCTTGCGGATCTTGTCCTCGCGCACTTCCTCGACCGCCTCGTCGAGGCTGCGCACGCCCTCCAGCAGCATCAGCGACCAGGCACGGTAGGTCTCCCGGGGAGCGCGCAGCCAGCGCACGATGCGGATCTGCGGCAGCGGGCGCGGGACCAGGCCCTGCTCCCGCAGCGCGGCCCGGCGGGTCTGCTTCAGCGCGCGGTCGAACAGGACCGCCGCCGACAGCGACATGCCCGCGAAGAAGTGGGGAGCACCGTCGTGGCCGACGCCCCGGGGAGCGTGCACCCAGTTGAACCAGGCGGCCGCGAAGGCGAACGTCCACACGAGTATGCGCGAGCCGAGGGCCGCGTCACCGTGGCTGGCCTCGCGCACGGCGAGCACCGAGCAGAACATCGCCGCGCCGTCCAGGCCGAACGGGACGAGGTACTGCCAGCCGCCGGACAGTCCGAGGTTCTGCTCGCCGAAGCCGACCAGGCCGTGGAAGGAGAGTGCGGCGGCCACCGCCGCACAGCAGAACAGCAGGACGTAGGAGACGGTGCCGTAAATGGCCTCCTTGCGCCTGCGGCGCTCCTCGCTGCGCTCCCACGAGTCGTCCGCACTCGTGTCCTTGACCGAAGAGCGCTTGCCGCGCGCCAGCACCGCCACCGCCGCCAGCATGCCCAGGAGCAGTACGGCGCCCGGAAGCAGCCAGTTCAGCGATATGTCGGTCAGTCTCATCTAAGGGGTCCCTTGCATTGGGATAGGGCGTAACGCCCGCCATAGTGGCCCAATCCCAGCAGCCCTCAGGGGGTTTCGGGGCAAGAGGCCGCCAAGGGAGTGCGAGGGGGAGTCCCAGGGTGGCGTTCTGCTCGAACTGCCGCATGAGGGGCGGGAGTTGAGTTCGAATAAGAGTACCCGTACGGGTGGTTCTACGGAAAGTTCCCGTGAGAGGTGAGGGATGTGTGAACCCCCTGGTACCTCTGTGGCCTGCTCACCGGATGATCTTACGGGGTGCGAGGAGGTGCCGTTGTCCGACGTGGTGTCAACTGGCCCGGGCGGCCGGGCGGTCGGCGGTCCGCGCGGTGGTGGCGCAGGTGCGCGGGCAGGTGGCGCAGACGTCGTCCGGGCGCAGGGTGTAGAACATGCAGCAGCTGACCCGGTCCCGGGTGGGACGTGCCGGCTCGTCGGCGTCCTGCCCGGACGGCCTGCGGAAGGCGGCGGCACCCACGTACGGCCGGGTCGCCCCCGGCAGCAGCAGCTCCAGCTCCCGCAGTCCCCGCTCCTCCTCGCCGAGCAGCTGGGAGACGTACCACAGGCTCTCGACGATCTCGTCGGTCGCCATGCCCCACAGCGCGCGGCCGCGGCGGCGCATCCGCGGGCCGAAGCCGCCGAGGACGGGTTCGAGGTGCTGCGCGACGGCCGCGCGCACCTCCGCCCGCAGCGCGTCCTCGTCCGGCACCACGCGGGCACCGGGCAGTGCGGCCGCGGGGTCGCCGGGCAGGCAGGCGAAGCCGTCCGGCCGTACGGCCATGCGGCCCACCGCGAGACCCGGGGCGGTCCGGTCGAACGCGACGTGGGTCACGGGGTAGCGCGGCACGCGGCGGTGCAGGAACCACGGCACGGTGATCAGCAGGCAGGCCGGCCAGGCGTAGCGGTGCAGTCCGAAGCTGGCGATCACGTCCGGACGGCCCTGCCGGCCGTAGTCCCGCAGCACCTGGGTGTCGTCCCAGGTCAGGAACGACTCCAGACCGGTGCCGCCCTCGGCGAGCGTGGACGCGGCGACCCAGCCGCCGCCCCGGGGCAGCTCCTCGCCGGCGGCCAGCTCGGTGACGGCGAGCGCGGGGAACGCCTCCGCCAGGCGGGCGTACGCGTCCGCGACGGCCGAACCGGGCACAGGCATGAGACCACCCATTCACGTCTCGACGAGCCAGTCGAAAAAAGGTAAGGCTCACCTTACCCAAGATCGCGGAAATGTGAACTGGCGTCCGGTGCGCTTAGGGTGCTTGACGGACAGCAGACAAGCCGCCGTAATGACCGCAAGTACCGACACGTCCGCAGGAGGGACCTTGTGAAGCAGGGCACGCAGGGCCCCGCCGTGCCGGGGGACGCAGTGACGGGCCGGCCCGACGAGCCCGGCCGGCCCGGTCGGGGCCGCTTCCGACTGCCCGCCCAGCCGACGGGACGGGACGCGGAGTGCGACCGGCGCCGTGACCGGCCGGACGGCGCCGAGAGCGGAGCCGCACGCGGCGAGCACACCCACGGCGAGCACCACGGCGAACCCGGGCTCGCGCGCCCCCGGCCCGCCGTCCGGCGGTCCTCCGTGCGCGGACAGGTCCTCGCCGCCCTGCGCACCGCGCTGGTGACGGGCGACCTGCGCCCCGGCGAGGTGTACTCCGCGCCCGTGCTCGCCGAGCGGTTCGGCGTCTCCGCGACGCCCGTCCGGGAGGCCATGCAGCAGCTCACCCTGGAGGGCGCGGTCGAGGTCGTCCCGAACCGGGGCTTCCGGGTAGTCGAGCGGGACGCCCGGGAACTGGCCGAACTGGCCGAGGTGCGGGCGCTGATCGAGGTCCCGGTGATGCTGCGGCTGGCCCGCACGGTGCCCGCCGAACGCTGGGCCGAACTGCGCCCGCTCGCCGAGGCCACGGTCCGCGCCGCCTCCTCCGGCTGCCGTGCCACGTACGCCGAGTCCGACCGCGCCTTCCACGGCGCGGTGCTCCGCCTCGCCGGCAACGAACAGCTGGTCCGGATCGCCGAGGACCTGCACCGGCGCGCCCAGTGGCCCCTGATGGGCAGCGTGCCCGGCGCCCGCGGCCGGGCGGAACTGGTGGCCGACGCCCACGAGCACACCGCCCTGCTGGACGCGCTGATCGCCGGTGACCTGGAAGTGGTGCGGCAACTGGTGGCCGAGCACTTCACCGGCGCGGCCTGAACACGACGAGCACCCGCCCCGGGCCGAAGCCTCCGACCCGCCGCGGCCACCGCGCGGCTCCCGCCACACCACCGCCACACCCCGCCACCGCCACACCCCGCCGCCGGGCGCCCGCCCGCCGCCCTCACCGGCGTGGCTCCCACCCTGTCGCTCCCGGCCGCCCCGCTCCGGGCCGCCGCGAGGCCGCCTGGCGTCAGGCCGCCGCGAGGGTGTCATGCGCTCGGCCCGTCAGGAAGCCGCCCGCTCCCGCCCGGCACGAGCCGCCCGCCGCGAGGCCGCTCGGAGCCGGGCCGCCGCGAAGCCGCCCGGCGTCAGACCACCGCGAACGCGGGCGCCCGGCCCGCGAGGAAGCCGCCTCCGCTCCCGCCCGGCACGAGCCGCCCGCCGCGAGGCCGCTCGGAGCCAGGCCGCCGCGAAGCCGCCCGGCGTCAGACCCCCGCGAACGCGGGCGCCCGGCCCGTCAGGACGCCGCCTCCGCTCCCGCCCGGCACGAGCCGCCCGCCGCGAGGCCGCTCGGAGCCAGGCCGCCGCGAAGCCGCCCGGCGTCAGACCCCCGCGAACGCGGGCGCCCGGCCCGTCAGGACGCCGCCTCCGCTCCCGCCCGGCACGAGCCGCCCGCCGCGAGGCCGCTCGGAGTCAGGCCGCCGCGAGGCCGCCCGGCGTCAGACCACCGCGAACGCGGGCGCCCGGCCCGTCAGGAAGCCGCCTCCGCTCCCGCCCGGCACGAGCCGCCCGCCGCGAGGCCGCTCGGAGCCAGGCCGCCGCGAGGCCGCCCGGCGTCAGGCCGCCGCGAGGCCGCCCGGCGTCAGGCCGTCGCGAAGGTGCCAGGAGCCAGGCCGCCGCGAAGGTGCCAGGTGCCCGGCCCGGCAGGAAGCGCCCGCCCCCTGCCGCGCCGCCTCATGCCGTGGCAGCGCCCGGAGCCGGTGGGGTCAGTTGGCGGGCCAGCCAGGTCGGTACGCCGCCCAGGAGGCGGAACAGGCGGCGGGCCTCCTCGCGCAGCCGGGACGCCTCCGGCTCGGTCTCCGTCTCGGCGAGCGAGACCAGTGCCGGAGCCGTGCCGACGAGGTACCCCAACTCCTCACGGATCCGCAGCGATTCCGCGAACCCGTGCCGGGCCTCCGCCAACTCGCCCTCCCGCAGGGCCAGTCCGGCCAGATGGCGCCAGGTCCCGGAGAGCAGCAGCGGATCGGCGTGCGCGGTGGCCCCGGCGTGGGCCCGGCGGTAGGCGGCCCGCGCGGCCTGCGGCGACCGGGTGAGGTTCTCGGCGATCAGCCCGCGCCGGAAGTCCAGCAGCGCACGCCCCGCGGCCCCCGGAGGCAGCAGCGCCGCCGCCCGGCCGAGCGCGGCCCGCGCCTCGTCGGCCCGGTCGCGCACGCCGAACAGGGTGGCGGCGTACGCCAAGTACCCGCGTTCACAAGCGGCGGCGCCACGCTCGTCGTCGCTGTGCGCCAGCGCCTCGGCCGTCCGCAGCGCGTCCTCGGCGTCCTCCCACCCCGCCTCCGTGTACAGGCACCGCTCCACCAGCAGCGACGCCCGTTGCAGCGCCGCCTCCGGCGTGTCCGGTGCGAGCAGGGCGGCGGCGTCGGCCCAGCAGGCGCGGGAGCGCAGCCGCCACACCGCGGTCTGGAGGGGATCGTCATCGGCGGTCGTTCCGTCACCGGACATGGCGGTATGCGCCACGTTGCCCTCCCCGAGCACGCCATCGAGCTGTTGAGTGGTGGCCGCATCTCAGCACGAACCACAGGGCCCGGCCAAGAGGGTGGGTGAAGGATTTCACAAAGTCGTGGACCGCGGGCCCGAACCGGCGCGCGGCGCTCGGCCGTTCAGCTCATCCGCAGAGCCAGGAAGAAGTCCAGCTTGTCCTCCAGGCGGGACAGGTCCCGGCTCGTCAACTGCTCGATGCGGCCGACGCGGTAGCGCAGCGTGTTGACGTGCAGATGGAGCCGGGCCGCGCAGCGGGTCCAGGAGCCGTCGCAGTCGAGGAACGCCTCCAGGGTGGGGATCAGTTCGGCGCGGTGCCGGCGGTCGTAGTCCCGCAGCGGGTCCAGCAGACGCGCCGTGAAGGCCCGCCGCACGTCGTCGGGGACGAAGGGCAGCAGCAGCACGTGCGAGGCCAGCTCCTGGTGTCCGGCGGCGCAGACCCGGCCCTGGCGGGCGGCGGCGACGCGGCGGGCGTGCCGCGCCTCCTCCAGCGCCCCGCGCAGGCCCTCCGCCGAGTGCACGGCGGCGGACACGCCGAGGGTGAGCCGGCCGTCGCCGTCGAGGCCCGCGGTGAGCGGGCCGCGTACGGCTTCCAGCAGCACGTCGGCGGCGACGCCCGTGCCCGTGTCGTCGTGCTCCCCGGCCACCGCGGGCAGCGGCACCAGCGCGACCGCCTCGTCCCCGGCGTGGGCGACCGCGATGCGGTCGGAGTGCTCGGGGCCGGTGGCCGCCGGGTCGACCAGGATCTCCTCCAGCAGCGCCTGGGCCACCGGCCCGCCCTCGACCTCCCCGCCGTCCCAGTCGACGCGGGCGACCACCACCTGCCAGTGCGGCGCGGCCCCGAGGTTCGGCAGCAGCACCGGAGCGGCCACCCGCAGCCGGGCGGCGACCTCGGCGGGCGCGGCGCCGGTCTGCACCAGCTCCAGCACCTCCTGCGCGAGCCGCCGCCGGACCGTGCGGGCCGCGTCCCTGCGGTCCCGTTCGACGGCGATCAGCTGGGTGACGCCGTGCAGCAGGTCCAGCCGTTCCTCGGCCCAGTCGCCGGCGTCCGCCTCCACCGCCAGCAGCCAGTCCGACAGCACCGTCTCGCGAGGGTCCCGCACCGCCGGTACCCCGCGCCCGCTGCTGCGCACCGGGAACAGGCTGTACGTCGTCTGGCCCAGGGCGACCCGGTGGGGGCCGCGCCGGCCGGTGCGGGTGGCCGCCAGCTGCTCCGCGGCGAGCCGCGCGCACACGTCGGCGGGCAGCGCCGTGCCCGCCCCGCGCGTCCCGGCGACCTTCGACCCGGCGATCAGCCGGCCGGTGGGCGACAGCACCCAGGCCCGCAGGTCCAGGTCGGAGCCGAGCAGGTCGAGCACGACGTCGGGGCCGCCGCCCGCGGGACCCGAGGTCATCATCCGCCGGTGCCGGTCCACGACGGCCGCGAGGTCGCCGGCGCGCTCGCCGGAGACCTGCCGTACGACGTGCTCGGTGATGGTGGCGAAGGCGACCGACTCGTGCACCGCGAACAGCGGCAGCCGGTGCCGGGCGCAGGCCACGACCAGGTCGTCCGGAACGTCCCCCAGCTCCGCCGTACCGGCCGCGACGGCGGTCACCCCGGCCTGCGCCAGGATCCGCACGAACGGCTCGGAGTCCGCGGCGTCGCGCCGCCAGGCCAGGCCGGTGAGCACCAGTTCCCCGCCCGAGAGGTAGCGGCTGGGGTCCCTCAGGTCGGTCGTCATCACCCCGCGCACCGTGCGGTCCAGCTCGTCCTCGCCGCCGAGCAGCTTCAGGCCCAGCGCGTCCGTGTCCAGCAGTGCGCGCAGCCGCATTCTCGTCGCCGCCGTTCTGTGTCTCGATAGGTGTGCATGACCGTCGGAGGGATCTTCCGGCGAGGGCGCGCGGGGTGGCTGATCAGCGGTGTCGGCCGTTTCCCGGACGGTGTCCCGTGGATCCGGAGGAAGGTGAGGAGACTGGGGAGGGCCTCCGTTCATACGAATCTACAAGATGGCGTTGTTGGCCAGCCAACTCCTTCATGTTTTCCGTGACTGACCGGGAGCCGCCGCCCGGCGGTGTACTGGCCTCACTCCGAGTGAACGACACATGACGAGCCTGGCCCGCCGCACACGGATTGGCTCAATCTGTACGCCCCACGAGACGAAGAAAAGAGCCGGTCATGGACTTCCTTCGCCCCGCCAGCTGGGAGGAGGCGCTCGCCGCGAAGGCCGAGCACCCCGCCGCAGTGCCGATCGCGGGCGGAACCGACGTGATGGTCGAGATCAACTTCGACCACCGCCGGCCCGAGTACCTCATGGACCTGAACCGCATTGGTGATCTCTACGAATGGGAGGTCGGCGCGGAGAGCGTGCGGCTGGGCGCCTCCGTCCCGTACTCGCGGATCATGGAGCACCTGCGCGCCGAGCTGCCGGGCCTCGCGCTCGCCTCCCACACGGTCGCCTCCCCGCAGATCCGCAACCGCGGCGGCGTCGGCGGCAACCTCGGCACCGCCTCCCCGGCCGGCGACGCGCACCCGGCGCTGCTGGCCGCCGGCGCCGAGGTCGAGGTCGAGTCGGTGCGCGGAGCGCGCCGCATCCCCATCGACGACTTCTACACCGGCGTGAAGCGCAACGCGCTGGCGCCCGACGAGCTGATCCGCGCCGTGCACATCAGGAAGGCCGACGGCCCGCAGCAGTTCTCCAAGGTCGGCACCCGCAACGCGATGGTCATCGCGGTGTGCGCCTTCGGCCTGGCCCTGCACCCCGAGACGCGGACCGTCCGCACCGGCATCGGCTCCGCCGCGCCCACTCCCGTCCGGGCGAAGGCCGCCGAGGAGTTCCTGAACGCGGCCCTGGAGGAGGGCGGCTTCTGGGACAACGGGAAGATCATCACTCCGTCGGTGGCCAAGCGGTTCGCGGATCTGTGCGCCGCCGCCTGCAACCCGATCGACGACGTCCGCGGCACCGCCGGCTACCGCCGCCACGCGGTCGGCGTGATGGCCCGCCGCACCCTGACCTGGACCTGGGAGTCGTACCGCGGCGCCCACCGCATCACGGAGGGGGCCGCGTAATGCGACTCAACTTCACCGTCAACGGACGCCCGCAGGAAGCCGACGACGTCTGGGAGGGCGAGTCGCTGCTGTACGTGCTGCGCGAGCGGCTCGGCCTGCCCGGCTCCAAGAACGCCTGCGAGCAGGGCGAGTGCGGATCGTGCACGGTCCGCCTGGACGGCGTGCCCGTGTGTTCCTGCCTGGTCGCCGCCGGCCAGGCCGAGGGACGCGAGGTCGTCACCGTGGAGGGCCTGGCGGACTTCGCCAGGCAGCGCGCCTGCGGCACGGCGTCCCACGGCACCTCGCTGGACGAGGCCCGGCAGTGGCAGGCCGGCGGCGCCGACTCGCGGACCGGCGAGGGCACCGAACTGGCCCCCGTGCAGCAGGCGTTCATCGACGCCGGCGCCGTCCAGTGCGGCTTCTGCACGCCGGGGCTGCTGGTCGCCGCCGACGAGATGCTGGAGCGCAACCCCAACCCGACGGACGCGGACATCCGCGAGGCGCTGTCGGGCAACCTGTGCCGCTGCACCGGCTACGAGAAGATCATGGACGCGGTCCGCCTCGCGGCCGCCCGCCAGTCCGAGGGGGTCTGAGCATGCCGTCCCACAAGCTCCCGGCCGCGTCCGCGCAGGGACAGCCCACCGGCGTTCCCACCAGGATCACGCAGGGTTCCGGCACCCGCGGCGGCATCGGCGAGTCCACCCTCCGCCCGGACGGCACCCTCAAGGTCACCGGCGAGTTCGCCTACTCCTCCGACCTGTGGCACGAGGACATGCTCTGGGGCCAGATCCTGCGCTCCACGGTCGCCCACGCCGAGATCGTGTCGATCGACACCTCCGAGGCCCTCGCCACCCCGGGCGTGTACGCCGTGATGACGTACGACGACCTGCCGGCCGACGTGAAGCACTACGGCCTGGAGATCCAGGACACCCCGGTCCTCGCGCACGGCAAGGTCCGCCACCACGGCGAGCCCGTCGCGATCGTCGCCGCCGACCACCCGGAGACCGCGCGCCGCGCCGCCGCGAAGATCAAGGTCGAGTACCGCGACCTGCCCGTCGTCACCGACGAGGCCTCCGCGCTCGCGCCGGACGCGGTCCTCGTCCACGAGAACCGCGACGACCACCACATCGGGCACGTCCCGCACCCCAACATCGTCCACCGCCAGCCCATCGTGCGCGGCGACGTCGCCGCGGCCCGCCGTCGCGCGGACGTGATCGTCGAGGGCGAGTACACCTTCGGCATGCAGGACCAGGCCTTCCTCGGCCCCGAGTCCGGGCTCGCCGTGCCCGAGGAGGACGGCGGCGTCCACCTCTACATCGCCACCCAGTGGCTCCACTCCGACCTGCGCCAGATCGCACCCGTCCTCGGCCTGCCCGAGGACAAGGTACGGATGACCCTGGCCGGCGTCGGCGGCGCGTTCGGCGGACGCGAGGACCTGTCCATGCAGATCCACGCCTGCCTGCTGGCGCTGCGCACCGGCAAACCCGTCAAGATCGTCTACAACCGCTTCGAGTCGTTCTTCGGCCACGTCCACCGCCACCCGGCCAAGCTGTTCTACGAGCACGGGGCCACCCGCGACGGCAAGCTGACCCACGTCAAGTGCCGCATCGTCCTCGACGGCGGCGCGTACGCCTCCGCCTCCCCGGCCGTGGTCGGCAACGCCTCCTCGCTCGGCGTCGGACCGTACGTCGTCGACGACGTCGAGATCGAGGCCATCGCCCTCTACACCAACAACCCGCCCTGCGGCGCCATGCGCGGCTTCGGCGCGGTCCAGGCGTGCTTCGCCTACGAGGCGCAGATGGACAAGGTGGCGAAGGAACTCGGCCTGGACCCGGTGGAGTTCAGGCAGCGCAACGCGATGGAACAGGGCACGCTCATGCCCACCGGGCAGCCGGTCGACTCCCCGGCGCCGGTCGCCGAACTCCTGCGCCGCGTCAAGGCGATGCCGATGCCGCCGGAGCGCCAGTGGGAGTCCAGCGAGGGCGCCGACGTGCGCCAGCTGCCCGGCGGCCTGTCCAACACCACGCACGGCGAAGGCGTCGTCCGCGGTGTCGGCTACGCGGTCGGCATCAAGAACGTCGGCTTCTCCGAGGGCTTCGACGACTACTCCACCGCCCGGGTCCGCATGGAGGTGGTCGGCGGTGAGCCGGTCGCCACCGTGCACACCGCGATGGCGGAGGTCGGCCAGGGCGGCGTCACCGTCCACGCGCAGATCGCCCGCACCGAGCTGGGCGTCGCCCAGGTCACCATCCACCCCGCCAACACCCAGGTGGGCTCGGCCGGTTCGACGTCCGCCTCCCGGCAGACGTACGTCACCGGCGGCGCGGTCAGGAACGCCTGCGAGCTGGTCCGCGAGAAGGTCCTCGAGCTCGGCCGGCGCCGCTTCGGCCCGTACCACCCGGCGTGGGCGACGGCCGAACTCCTGCTGGAGGGCGGCAAGGTCGTCACCGACGGCGGCGAGGTGCTCGCCGACCTGGTGGACGTCCTCGGCGACGAGGCCGTCGAGGTCGAGGAGGAGTGGCGGCACCGGCCGACCGAACCGTTCGACCTGCGCACCGGGCAGGGCAACGGGCACGTCCAGTACTCCTTCGCCGCGCACCGCGCCGTCGTCGAGGTCGACACCGAACTCGGCCTGGTGAAGGTCGTCGAACTGGCCTGCGCCCAGGACGTCGGCAAGGCGCTCAACCCGCTGTCCGTCGTCGGACAGATCCAGGGCGGCACCACCCAGGGGCTGGGCGTGGCCGTCATGGAGGAGATCGTCGTCGACCCGAAGACCGCGAAGGTGAAGAACCCCTCCTTCACGGACTACCTCATCCCCACGATCCTCGACACGCCGACCATCCCCGTCGACGTGCTCGAACTCGCCGACGAGCACGCCCCGTACGGGCTGCGCGGCGTCGGCGAGGCACCCACCCTGTCGTCCACTCCGGCGGTCCTCGCGGCCATCCGGGACGCCACGGGCCTGGAACTGAACAGAACACCGGTACGCCCGGAACACCTCACCGGCACGGTGTGACCCCGTCGCCGTCGCGCACCCCGGCCCCCGCAGGGCGGCACGGGCGGGCGCGGCGGCACCCGGCGCCGGGCGACCGCCGACACCCCGAGACGGCCCCGGCGCCGTACCCCACCGAAGGTGCAGTACCGGGCCGTCCCCCGGGTCTGGCACCTCCCAAATCCCGTGCGCTTCGCCGAAGCCACGGGGGCCCCTGTGAACCTTGGGAGATGGCACCATGACCCAGCAGTCCGTGGAGCCGAGGACCACCGCCGAGGACGCGGGCGCGGGAACCCGCGTCCCGGCCGGACGGTCCTGGCTCGACCGGTACTTCCACATCACGCACCGAGGATCCACCGTCGCCCGTGAAGTGCGCGGTGGCGTCACCACCTTCATGGCGATGGCGTACATCCTCCTGCTCAACCCGCTGATCCTGTCCGGCGAGGACGCCGCCGGGAACACCCTCGGCCGCACCGCCCTGATCACCGCGACCGCCTTGGCCGCCGCCGTCAGCACGCTGCTGATGGGCTTCTTCGGCAAGGTGCCGCTCGCCCTGGCCGCCGGCCTGTCCGTCTCGGGCGTGCTCGCCTCGCAGGTCGCGCCCGAGATGACCTGGCCGCAGGCGATGGGCATGTGCGTGATGTACGGCGTGGTCATCATGCTGCTGGTCGTCACCGGCCTCCGCGAGATGATCATGAACGCGATACCGCTCGCGCTCAAGCACGCCATCACCATGGGCATCGGCCTGTTCGTCGCCCTGATCGGCTTCTACAAGGCCGGATTCGTGCACCGGGGCGAGGCCACGCCGGTCACGCTCGGCCCGGCCGGCGAACTGGCCGGCTGGCCGGTGCTGCTGTTCGCCCTCACGCTGCTGGCGATCTTCATGCTGCAGGCGCGGGGCGTCCCCGGCGCCATCCTCATCGGCATCGTCGGCGGCACCGTGCTCGCCGTCGTCCTCAACGCCTTCGGTGTCATCGACCCGAAGCAGTGGGCGAGCGGCGCCCCCGAACTGCACGGCGGCGCCGTCTCGATGCCCGACTTCTCCGTCTTCGGCGACGTCGAGTTCGGCGGCTGGGCCGAGGTCGGCGCGATGACCGTCGGCATGATCGTGTTCACCCTGGTGCTGGCCGGCTTCTTCGACGCGATGGCGACGATCATCGGCGTGGGCACGGAGGCGGGACTCGCCGACGACAGGGGCCGGATGCCGGGCCTGTCCAGGGCGCTGTTCATCGACGGCGCCGGCGGTGCGATCGGCGGTGTCTCCGGCGCGTCCGGGCAGACGGTGTTCGTGGAGTCGGCGACCGGCGTCGGCGAGGGCGCCCGTACGGGCCTGTCCTCCGTCGTCACCGGGCTGTTCTTCGCCGCCTGCCTGTTCTTCACCCCGCTGACGGCGATCGTGCCGGGCGAGGTGGCCGCCGCCGCGCTGGTGGTGATCGGCGCCATGATGATGATGAACGCCCGCCATGTCGACTGGGCCGACCGGGCCACGGCGATCCCGGTGTTCCTCACCGTGGTGATCATGCCGTTCACCTACTCCATCACCGCGGGCGTGGCCGCCGGAGTCATCTCCTACGCGGCCGTCAGGACCGCCCAGGGCAGGGCCCGGGAGATCGGCGCCTTCATGTGGGGCCTGACGCTGGTCTTCCTCGTCTACTTCGGCCTCGCCCCAATCGAGAGCTGGCTGGGCGTGCACTAGCCCGCCGCCGCACGCAACCTTCCACACGAACCCGGAGGACACTGAAGACATGCTGGACATCGCCGAGGAGCTGAACCGGTGGGTGGAGCAGGGGCGTGACTTCGCGGTCGCCACGGTGGTGGCGGTCGGCGGAAGCGCGCCGCGGCAGCCCGGCGCCGCGCTCGCGGTGGATGCCGGGGGCACGGCGGTGGGGTCGGTGTCCGGGGGCTGTGTGGAAGGGGCGGTGTACGAGCTGTGCCGGCAGGCGCTGGCGGACGGCGAGACCGTCCTGGAACGCTTCGGCTACAGCGACGAGGACGCCTTCGCCGTGGGGCTGACCTGCGGCGGAGTCATCGACGTCCTGGTCACGCCGGTGCGCGCGGCGGATCGCGTCCGCGCGGTGCTGGCGCCGGCACTGGCCGCCGCCGCCCGTGGGGAGGCGGCGGCGGTGGCTCGGATCGTGAGCGGGCCGCGGGAGTTGGTGGGCCGGGCGCTCGTGGTGCGCGCGGACGGCAGCCGGGACGGCGGCTTCGGCGGCCATCCGGAGCTGGACCGCACGGTGGCGGCGGAGGCGGGCGCCTTCCTGGACGCCGGGCGCACGGGCGTGCTGGAGGTCGGCGAGCAGGGCTCGCGGTGCGGTCAGCCGTTGACGCTGCTGGTGGAGTCCTCGGTGCCGCCGCCCCGGATGATCGTGTTCGGCGCGATCGACTTCGCGTCGGCGCTGGTACGGGTCGGCCGGTTCCTCGGCCACCGCGTGACGGTGTGCGACGCGCGTGAGGTGTTCGCGACGCGGGCCCGCTTCCCGGAGGCGGACGAGGTGGTCGTGGCGTGGCCGCACGAGTACCTGGAGCGGACGTCCGTGGACGCCCGTACGGTGCTGTGCGTGCTGACGCACGACGCGAAGTTCGACGTGCCGCTGCTGAAGCTGGCGCTGCGGCTGCCGGTGGCGTACGTCGGTGCGATGGGTTCGCGCCGCACCCATCTGGACCGGCTGGAGCGGCTGCGTGAGGTGGGCGTGAGCGAGCTGGAGCTGGCCCGGCTGCGGTCTCCCATCGGGCTGGACCTGGGTGCCCGTACGCCGGAGGAGACGGCCCTGTCGATCGCGGCGGAGATCGTCGCGGAGCGGCGGGGCGGCAGCGGGCTGCCGCTGACCGGCGCCCACACGCCGATCCACCACGACGGCGGGAGCGGACCGGCGGGCCGGATCGGCTCGGTGGCCTGAGCGCGGCCGGTCAGGGGAGCGGGACCGCCGGGGAGCGGAACCGGTCGGGGCGGCGAAGCCGGCGGGGAGCGGAGGCGATGGGTCTCACGACTGTCGCTCACGGCTGTCGCCTCACGGCTGCCGTGTCACGGCTGCCGGAGCAGCCGGTTCACCGCCCGACCGAAGACCTGGCGGCCGGCCCGTGCCACCACCGCGTTCATGGACGCCGGCAGGAAACGCAGCCGGATCTCCTCCTGCCACCGCACCCGCGTCCGCCCGCCCGGACCGGGCCGTACCTCGATCTCCGCCCAGCCGCGCACGACACGGCCCCGCTTCTCCAGGCGGCACAGCCCCGGCGTGTCGTCCACCGGGGGCCGCCACACCGTCACGTCCATCGGGTCGTCGAAGGCGAGCGGGCCGAGGCCGGTGCGGGCGACGACCCTGGTGCCGACGCCCGTCGGCGGAGGAGTGGTCACCGTGATCCGGGTGAGGGGCACGACCGCCGCGTGCCGGGGCCACTCCGTCAGCCTCCGCCACGCCTCGTCGAGGGGGAGGGGTGCCGTGCGCTGGACGAGGAAGGTGGCCACACGACGATCCTAGGCAACCGCGTCCGGGCGACGGCAGGACCGGGTGCGGGTCACCCGGCCGGACCAGTCGCCGCACCGCCGCCTACGGTCGACGGACTGCCGTACCCGGGCAGGCACCGCCGCCTACGGTCGACGGACTGCCGTGCCGGGCCGACAGACTGCCGTGCCCGGCTGGCGGACTGCCGTACCCGGTGGGCGGACTGCCGACCTGGTCCTCGGACCGCCATACCCGGTCGGCGGACCGCCGTGCCGGGTCGGTCGTCGTGTCCCGCTCGACGTCCGTACCCGCACGACCGTCGCCCTCACCGGTAGACCTCTCCCGGTTCCGCCGTTCCCGGAGCGAGGAGCTGAGGGCCGTCACGAAGACGAAGCCCCGCTTCTTCAGCGCGTCGATGATGCCGGGGACGGCCGGGACCGTGCCGTCGTGGAGGTCGTGGAGGTCGTGGAGCAGGATGACGCCGTTGCGCGAGGCCCCGGCGAGGACGCGGCGGGTGATCAGGTCGGAGTCGGTGGTCGCATAGTCCTTCGCCGGGTCCGGGAGGCGGAGCGGTCAGGCCGACGATGCGGCGGGCCGGCTCCAGCCGGTTCGTGGACCGGCCCGTGGACGACCCGGGCCGCCGCCGCCCCGACACCCGGCTGGCCCGGGAACAACCCGGCCGGCAGCCCCGTACCGGCTGGACCGAGGGCCTGGCCCGCACCGTTGGCTGGTTCTCGCGGGCGGAGGCTGCCTGAACCGTCCCGCACGGGCACAGGTACCACCGGACAAAGCACTGCGAACCATCGCGTACCAGCGCAGACCGTGCTGAGCTGTCTCCAAGTGTTTGAGACAGCTGCGAGTGCGGCACCCGCCTCCCCGCGGCACCACATGTCACAGGGACGGAGCATCCACCCCATGCGCACCCTCGGAATCAACGCCCTGTTCCACGACCCCGCCGCCGCCCTGGTCGTCGACGGCCGGACCGTGGCGGCGGCCGAGGAGGAGCGCTTCAGCAGGCGCAAGCACGGCAAGCGCCCGCTGCCGTTCTCCGCCCTGGACTGCTTCGGCTCCGCCCCCGTCGACCCGCCGGCCATCGGCCCGTACGCGGTGCGCAGGGGGAGGGCGCTCGGATGACGTCGTACGCCGTGGTGATCCCCACCCTGGTGCGGGACACCCTCGCCGACTGCCTCGCCGCGCTGGCCGCGGCGACGGGGCCGCACCCCGAGGCGATCGTCCTCGTCGACGACCGGCCCGAGCCCGGCGCCGCCGACCCCGGGACGCTGGAACACGCGCTGACGGTCCTCGGCGACCTGCGCGCCCGCACCACCGTGGTCACCTCCGGCGGCCGCGGCCCGGCCGCCGCCCGCAACGCCGGACTGCGCACCGTCACCGCGCCCTGGGTCGCCTTCCTCGACGACGACGTGCAGGTCGGACCCCACTGGTACACGCAGCTCGTCCACGACCTCAAGGAGGCGTCCCCCGACACCGCCGGCGTCCAGGGCGTCATCACCGTGCCGCTGCCCGGCGGGCGCCGCCCCACCGACTGGGAGCGCGGCACCGCAGGGCTCGCCCGGGCCCGCTGGATCACCGCCGACATGGCCTACCGCACGGAGGCCCTGCGACAGGTCGGCGGCTTCGACGAACGCTTCCCCCGCGCCTTCCGCGAGGACGCCGATCTCGCGCTGCGCCTCCTCGACGCCGGCTGGCGCATCCGCCGGGGCCGCCGCACCACCCTGCACCCGGTGCGCCCCGCCTCCCGCTGGGCCTCGCTCACGCAGCAGCGCGGCAACGCCGACGACGCCCTGATGCGGCACCTGCACGGGCCCGACTGGTGGGACAAGGCGGTCGCGCCGCGCGGCCGGATCCGCCGGCACGCCGCGATCACCGCAGCCGGGGCCGCCGCCTGCGCCCTCGCCGCCACCGGACACCGCCGGGCGGCCGGCGCCTGCGCGCTGGGCTGGGCGGCCGGCACCGCCGAGTTCGCCCGCGCCCGCATCGTCCCCGGACCGCGGACCCGTGAGGAGGTGACGACCATGCTGGTCACCAGCGTGGCCATCCCGCCCGCAGCGACCTGGCACCGGCTGGCCGGCGCCTGGCGCCACCGCAACGCCACCGCCTGGCGGGAGACGGTCCGATGAGCCCGGTGAAGGCGGTCCTGTTCGACCGCGACGGCACCCTGGTCCACGACGTCCCCTACAACGCCGACCCCGACCTGGTGCGACCCGTCGACGGCGCCCGCGAGGCACTCGACGCACTGCGCGCCCGCGGGATCCGCACCGGCGTCGTCACCAACCAGTCCGGCATCGCGCGCGGCCTGCTCAGCGAGGCCGACGTCCGCCGCGTCAACCGGCGCATCGAGGAACTCCTCGGCCCCTTCGACGTGTGGGCGCTGTGCCCGCACGGCCCGGACGACGGCTGCCACTGCCGCAAACCGCAGCCCGGCATGGTGCTGTGGGCGGCCGGCCGGATCTGCGTGCACCCCGCCGACTGCGTCGTCGTCGGCGACATCGGCGCCGACATGGAGGCCGCGCGCCGCGCCGGCGCCCACGGCATCCTCGTCCCCACCCCGCAGACCCGCCCCGAGGAGACGGACACCGCCCCGCACGTGGCCCCGGACCTCCTGACCGCCGTACGAACGGTGCTGAACGGGCTTGCGCGGGACGACGACGACTCCGCGCCCCCCGACGGCCCGGACGGCGCGGAGGACCCCGCGGGCGCGGCGGAAACGGACGGTTCCGCACAGGCGGCGAGAGGGCAGGAGGCGACCGGCCCGGACCGAGAAGACCGAGCGGAGCGAACAAACCGCACGGACCGTGCGGACCGCCTGAGCCGAGCGGACCGAGCGGACCGCCTGAGCCGAGCGGACCGAGCGAACCGCACGGACGTACCGGACCGGACGCACCGCACGGACGGTCCCGGTGCTGCCGAACCGGACGGTCCCGTAGGTGGTTCCGGCGGCACGGTCGTCGGGAGGGCCCCGTGAAGGCCCTCGTGACCCGGCTCGACAGCTTCGGCGACGTGCTGCTCGCCGGGCCCGCCGTACGCGCCGTCGCCGCCCGCGCCGACACCGTCACCCTGCTGTGCGGACCACAGGGCGCGCCCGCCGCCCGGCTGCTGCCCGGCGTGGACCGGGTACTGGTCTGGGAGTCCCCCTGGACCGGGCTGCAGCCGCCCCCGGTCGACCGCGAGGACATCGACGCACTTCTCGCCGCCGTCGCCGCCACCCGCACCGACACCGCCCTGGTCCTCACCTCCTTCCACCAGTCCCCGCTGCCCACCGCCCTGCTGCTGCGGCTGGCCGGGGTCCGTTTCATCGCCGCGGACAGCGAGGACTACCCCGGCTCCCTCCTCGACGTGCGCCACCACCGCGCCCCGCACGCCCACGAGGTACAGGCCGCGCTCGACCTCGCCGCGGCCGCCGGTTTCCCCCGGCCCGACGACGGACGGCTGCGCGTCCTCCCGCCGCCCCCGGCCGACGGGCTGACCGGAACCGGCCGGTACGTCGTCGTCCACCCGGGCGCCAGCGTGCCCGCCCGCGCCTGGAGTCCCGCGCGGTGCGCGCAGGCGGTGCGCGAACTCGCCGCCGCCGGGTACCGGGTGGTGGTGACCGGCGGGGCGGGGGAGCGGGACCTCACCGCGTACGTCGCCGCCGGGGTGGCCCTCGACCTCGGCGGCCGCACCGGCGCCGCCGAACTGGCCGGAGTGCTCGCCGGCGCCGACTGCGTCGTCACCGGCAACACCGGCCCCGCACACCTGGCCGCCGCCGTCGGCACCCCGGTGGTGTCGCTGTTCGCGCCGGTCGTCCCCGCCGAGCGCTGGCGGCCGTACGGGGTGCCGTACGTGCTGCTCGGCGACCAGCACGCGCCGTGCGCCGGCACCCGCGCCCGCCAGTGCCCCGTTCCCGGCCACCCCTGTCTGGACGAGGTGACCGGGCACGACGTCGTCGCCGCCGTCGGCAAACTCGTGGAGGTGGCATGAGGATCCTGCTGTGGCACGTGCACGGGTCGTGGACCACGGCCTTCGTGCAGGGCCCGCACACCTGCGTCGTCCCCGTCACCCCGGACCGCGGACCCGACGGACTCGGCCGCGCCCGCACCTTCGACTGGCCCGACTCGGTCGTCGAAGTGCCCGCGGAACGCCTGCGCGACGAGCACATCGACGTCGTCGTGCTGCAACGGCCGCACGAACCCGCCCTGGGCGACCGCCTGCTGGGCCGCCGCCCGCCCCTGGTCCACGTGGAGCACGACGCACCGCACGGGAACGTCCCCGACACCCGCCACCCGGCCGCGGACATCCCCGGCGTCACCCTCGCCCACGTCACCCACTTCAACCGCCTGATGCGGGACGCCGGTCCGGCCCCGACCGCCGTCACCGAGCACGGCGTCGTCGACCCCGGCCACCGCTGGACCGGTGAACTGCCGCGCGCCGCCGTCGTCGTCAACGAGCCGGTCAGGCGCGGCCGCGCCACCCGCACCGACCTGCTGCCCGCCTTCGCCGCCGCCGCACCCCTCGACGTCTTGGGCCTGCGCACCGAGCACCTGGCCGAACACCTCGCCCTGCCGCCCGACCGCTGCCGCGCCCACGAACTCACCCAGGCCCGCCCGCACACGGAGATGTCCCGCCGCCGCGTCCACGTCCACCCGGTGCGCCGGACGTCGCTCGGGCTGTCCCTGCTGGAGACGATGCACCTGGGCATGCCCGTCGTCGCCCTCGCCACCACCGAGGTCACCGAGTCCGTACCGGCCGGGGCCGGGGTGGTCTCCAACCGGATCGACGTACTGACCGAAGCCGTACGGGGCTTCGTCGCCGACCCGCTGCGCGCCCGCCTCGCCGGCGGGCGCGCACGGGCGGCGGCGCTCGCCCGCTACGGGCTGTCCCGCTTCCTGGACGACTGGGAGCGGCTGCTGAAGGAGGTGACCCGATGAGGATCGCCATGGTGTCCGAGCACGCGAGCCCGCTCGCCGCGCTCGGCGGCGTCGACGCCGGCGGCCAGAACGTGTACGTGGCGCGGCTCAGCGAGGAACTGGCCCGGCGCGGCCACCGCGTCACGGTGTACACCCGCCGTGACACGGACCGGCTGCCCGACCGGGTGCCGCTGCCCGGCGGCGCGGTCGTCGAGCACGTGCCCGCCGGACCGCCCGAGTCCGTCCCCAAGGACGAACTGCTGCCGTACATGTTGGCGTTCGGCGCCCACCTCGCCCGAGCCTGGCACCGGGAACCGCCGGACGTCGTGCACGCCCACTTCTGGATGTCCGGCCTGGCCGCCCGGATCGGCGCCCGCCCGCACGGCCTCCCGGTCGTGCAGACCTACCACGCCCTGGGCACCGTCAAGCGCCGTCACCAGGGCTGGCGGGACACCAGCCCGCCCGAACGCCTCCGCATCGAACGGGAACTCGGCAGCACCTGCGCGCGCGTCCTCGCCACCTGCTCCGACGAGGTCCGCGAACTCGCCCAGATGGGCGTGGCGTCCGGGCGGGTGTCGGTCGTGCCGTGCGGCGTGGACGCCGCGCACTTCCACCCCGGCGCCGACGGCACGTCCGTGCCCGCGCGCCGGCGCCGGCACCGGCTGCTCGCCTGCGGCCGGCTGGTCCGCCGCAAGGGCTACGACCAGGCCGTGCGGGCGCTGACCCGGATCCCGGACACCGAACTCGTCATCGCCGGCGGCCCGCCCGCCGACCGGCTCGTCCGCGACCCGGAGGCCCGGCGGCTGTGGCACCTCGCGCACCGGCTCGGCGTCGCCGACCGGGTACGGCTGCTCGGCGCGGTGAGCCCCGCCGACATGCCGGCCCTCATCGGCAGCGCCGACCTGGTGCTGTGCACGCCCGTCTACGAGCCGTTCGGCATCGTGCCGCTGGAGGCGATGGCGTGCGCCGTGCCGGTCGTCGCCACCGACGTCGGCGGCCACCGCGACAGCGTCGCCGACGGCACCACCGGCCGGCTGGTCCCGCCCGAGGACCCCGACGCGGTCGCCGCCGCCGTACGCGAACTCCTCGCCGCGGACGGACTGCGCCGCCGCTACGGCACCGCCGGACGCGAACGCGTCCTGGCCCACTACACGTGGAGCCGCGTCGCCGACGGCGTCGAGGCCGTGCACCGCCAGGTCCTGACCGCCCACGCGACCCCGAAGGAGGTGGCCTGATGACCGTGCACCCGCCCGTCACCGGACACGGCGACGAACTCCGGGACCTGCTGCGGACGTTCCGCGACTGCGCGCACGCCACCGAGCGGTGGGGCGCACAGCTCGCCCGGGTGCTCACCGGCGGCGGCCGGCCGCCGGCCGCGGGCAACGGCGGCAGCACCGCCCAGGCACAGCACCTGACCGCCGAACTCGTCGGCCGCTACCGCGACGACCGGCCCGCCTCCTCCGCGATCGGCCCGCACGCCGAGACCTCCAGCACCACCGCCATCGCCGACGACTACGGCGTGGACGCCGTCTTCGCCCGCCGGGTACGCGCCCACGGCCGCCCCGGCGACGTGCTGATGCTGCTGTCCACCAGCGGCGCCGGCGCCGACCTGCCGTCCGCCGCCGACGCCGGCCGCGCGGCCGGGCTGCGCGTGCGGGCGCTGACCGGGCCCGCGCCCGACCCGCTGACGGCCGGCAGCGACGAGGCCCTGTGCGCGGAGGCGCCCACCGCGGCCACCGTGCAGGAACTCCGCCTGGTGGCCGTGCACATGATGTGCGCGGCCTCCGACGCGGTGCTGGAGCGGGAGGTGGCATGACGGGCCCGGCACCCCTCCTGGTCGTCGGCGACGCCCTGCTGGACCGCGACCTGGCCGGCCGCGCCGAACGGCTCGCGCCCGACACGCCCGTGCCGGTCGTCGACGACCACGGCGACCGCACCCGTCCCGGCGGCTCGGCCCTCACCGCGTACCTCGTCGCCCGCGACGGCCGCGACGTCACCCTGGAGGCGGGCGTCGGCGACGACCCCGCGCGCCGGGAGCTGAAGCGGCTGCTCGACCCGTGGGTCCGGCTGCTCCCGCTGCCGCTCAGCGGCGATCTGCCGGAGCAGACCCGGGTACCGGCGGCGGACCGGCCCGTGGCCCGCCTGGACCGCGGCGACGGGCGGGCCCGCTCGGCCACCGAAGCGGCCCGCGCGGCCGTGCGGGACGCGCCCGCCGTCCTCGTCTCCGACCACGGCCGGGGCACCGCCGACCGGCTGCGGGACGTACTGGCCGCCCGCCCGCCGCTGGCTTGGGACCCCCACCCGCGCGGCGGACCCCCGGCGCCCGGCACCCGCCTGGTCACCCCGGCCGAGAAGAAGGTCCGCCCCCTCGCCCCCGCCGACGGCACCCCGCGCCGTGACCCGGCCGCCGCCGCCCGCGACGCCGCCGCCCTGGTACGGCAGTGGCAGGCCGCCGCCGTCGCGGTCACCCTCGACGCCCGCGGCGCCCTCCTCTCCTACGGCGAACACCCCCTGCTCGTCCCCGTCGCCGCCGTGCACCACGGCGACAGCTGCGGCGCCGGCGACCGGTTCGCCGCCACGGCGGCCGGACTGCTCGCCGACGGGGCGCTCGTCGGGGAGGCCGCCGCGACCGGCTTCGCCGCCGCGACCGGCTTCGCCGCCGCGACCGGCTTCGCCGCCGCGACCGGCTTCGTCGGCGCGGGCGGCTTCGTCGGCGCGGGCGGCGCGGGCGCCCTGCCCCGCCCGGACGCCGCGCCTCCGCCCGCAGACGGCGACGACCCGTTCGCCGTCGCGGAACGCGTCCGCACCGCCCACGGCACCGTCGTCGCCGGCGGCTGCTTCGACCTGCTGCACGCCGGACACGTCGGCCTGCTCCGGACCGCCCGCGGACTCGGCGACTGCCTGGTCGTCTGCGTCAACTCCGACGCCTCGGTACGGCACCGCAAGCGCGCCGGACGGCCCGTCAGCCCGCTCACCGACCGCGTGCGCGTACTGCGCGCCCTCGCCTGCGTCGACGCCGTCGCCGTCTTCGACGAGGACACCCCCGCACGCCTCCTGGCGGACCTGCGCCCCGACGTCCGGGTCAAGGGCGGCGACTACGCCGCCACCGACCTGCCCGAGGCCCGCCTCCTGGAGGAATGGGGCGGCCAGGCGGTCCTCCTGCCGTACCTCGACGGCCGTTCCTCCACGGCCATGCTGGAACGCGCCGCGGAGCCCACCCGATGACCCCACCCCGCACCCGGCCCCTCCCGCCCACCGCACCACCCGCACCCGCCGCCACCGCACCGCCGGCCGGCCCAGGCCGGACGCCGGGCCGGGTGCTGGCCCTGCGCGCCCTCGGGCTCGGCGACCTGCTGGCGGGCGTGCCCGCGCTGCGCGCCCTGCGACGCGGCTTCCCCGGCCACGAGATCGTGCTGGCCGCGCCCGCGGAGCTAACGCCCGTGGTCCGGGCGACCGGTGCCGTGGACCGGCTGCTGCCCGCCTCCGCCCCCGGACGCGCCGTACCGGCCGCCCTCGACTGGACCGGGCCGCCCCCGGACGTCGCCGTCGACCTGCACGGCAACGGGCCGCCCAGCCACCGCCTGCTCCAGCGGCTGCGCCCGCTGCGCCTGCTGGCGTTCGCGCACCCCGGGACGCCGGAGATCGACGGCCCGCCCTGGTACGCCGAGGAACACGAACGGGACCGCTGGTGCCGGCTGCTCACCTCGTACGGCATCGACGCCGACCCCGCCGACCTGCTGCTGCCCCGCCCGCCCGGCCCGTCCCCCGCACCCGGCGCCGTCGTCCTGCACCCCGGCGCCGGCGCGCCGGCCCGCTGCTGGCCGGTCGAACGGTACGCGGCCGTCGCGACCGCGCTGCGCGGGCACGGCGCACGGGTCGTCGTCACCGGCGGCGCGGCGGAGAGCGACCTGGTGGCGCGCCTGGCCGAACAGGCCGGCCTGCCCGACACGGACGTCTTCGCCGGCGGCCTGCCCTTCGACCGGCTCTCCGCCCTCGTCGCCGGCGCCCGCGCCGTTGTCAGCGGCGACACCGGCATCGCCCACCTGGCGGTCGCCCACGCCACCCCCACCGTCACCCTCTTCGGCCCGGTGCCGCCCAGCCGGTGGGGCCCGCCCGCACACCCGCGCCACATCGCCCTGTGGCACGGCCCCGAGGGCGACCCGCACGGCCGCAACCCCGACCCGGCACTGCTGCGCATCACCCCGGCCGACGTCCTGCACGCCGTCCACCGACTGCCCACCGCCACGGGAGGAGGACTCGCGCCATGACGGACCCCCGCCGCACCGGCGTCGTCATCGCCACCCGGAACCGCCGCGACCGCCTCGCCGTCACCCTGCGGCACCTGACGGCCCTGCCCGAGCGGCCCGAGATCCTCGTCGCCGACAACGCCTCCACCGACGGCACCCGCGCCATGCTCGCCCGCGACTTCCCCGACGTGCGCGTCCTGGCACTGCCCGTCAACCACGGCGCCCTCGCCCGCAACCACGGCGCCCGCGCCCTCGACACCCCGTACGTGGCGTTCAGCGACGACGACTCCTGGTGGGCGCCCGGCGCCCTCGCCCGGGCCGCCGACCTGTTCGACGCCCATCCCAGGCTCGGCCTGATCGCCGCCCGCACCCTCGTCGGCCCCGCCGCCGAACCCGACCCGCTCAACGACGTCCTCGCCGCCTCCCCGCTCGGCCCGGCCACCGACCTGCCGGGCACCCAGGTCCTCGGCTTCCTCGCCTGCGGCGCCGTCGTCCGCCGCCGCGCCCACCTCGACGCCGGCGGCTTCCACCGGCTGCTGTTCTTCGGCGGCGAGGAGACCCTCCTCGCCTACGACCTCGCCGCGCGCGGCTGGGGCGTCACCCACTGCCCCGACGTGGTCGCCCACCACCACCCGGCCCCCGCCGCCCGCACCGGCCGCCCGGCGCTCCAGCGCCGCAACGCGGTCCTGACCGCCTGGCTGCGCCGGCCCGTGCCCTACGCCCTGGCCCGCACCGGCGCCCTCGCCGCCGAGGCGCGCGGCGACGAGCACGCCCGGCGCGCCCTCCGGGAGGCCCTCACCCGGCTGCCGGCCGCCCTGCGCGAACGCAGGCCGCTGCCCCCGCACGTGGAACGGGCCGCCCGCCTGCTGGAGGGGACGTCCGCATGACCGACCCGCGCACCACCGTCGTCGTCATCACCCACAACCGGCGCCCCGAACTGCTGCGCACGCTCGGCCACCTCGGCGCGCTCCCCGAGCGCCCGCCGGTGATCGTCACCGACAACGGTTCCGCCGACGGCACCGCCGAGGCCGTCGCCCGCCACCACCCCGGCGTCCGGTTGCTGCGTCCCGGCCGCAACCTCGGAGCTGTCGGCCGCAACCTCGCCGTGCGCGAGGTCCGCACCCCGTACGTCGCCTTCTGCGACGACGACTCCTGGTGGTCGCCTGGCTCCCTGGCCGGCGCCGCCGACCTGCTCGACCGGCACCCGGCGCTCGGCTCGGTCACCGCGCGGATCATCGTCGAACCCGACGGCACCGAGGACCCGATCGTCCGCGAACTGCGCGACTCGCCCGTGCCGGGGCCCGACTGGCTGCCCGGGCCCGCGCTCGGGTCCTTCCTGGCCGCCGCGACCGTGCTGCGCACCGACGCCTTCCGCACGGCCGGCGGCTTCCACCCGCGGCTGTGGCTCGGCGGCGAGGAGGAGCTGCTCGCCGCCGACCTGGCGGCCGACGGCTGGTGGCTCACCTACGCCGACCACCTGACCATCCACCACCAGGCGTCACCGGTGCGGGACGCCACCCTGCGCCGGGTGCACGGCATCCGCAACACCCTCTGGTTCACCTGGCTGCGCCGCCCGGCCGGCCCCGCCCTGCGCCGCACCCTCGACCTGGCGCGCACCGTCCCGCGCGACACCGCCTCGCTGCGCGCCTTCGCCGAGGCGGCCGCCGCGCTGCCCTGGGTACTGCGGGAACGCCGGGTTCTGCCGGACGAGGTCGAGTCCCGGCTCCGCCTCCTCGAACCCGCCCAGCGCAACTCCACCGCCCGCCGCTACACCGGGTAGCCGCCGGCACGGACGGACGGGCCGCACCGGCGCCGCAGCCGGACGACGGCAGCACAGGTGCGGGCGGGCCCGGAGGGGGTGCGCGGGACAGTGCTGTGAGGGGACCGGAGGGGGTGCTCGGGGGGCGTGCAGGGCGGTGCTGGGACGGGCCGCGCGGGCCGTGCCGGGCTGCGCGGGACGGTGCTGCGACGGGCCCGGACGGGCAGCGCGGGACAGTGTTGGACGGACCCGGACGGGGTGCGCGGGGACGTGCAGGGCGGTGCCCGGACGGGCTGCCGTGTTGGACGGACCCGGACGGGGTGCGCGGGCCGGGCAGGGTGGTGCCGGGACGGGCTGCGTGGGCCGTGCAGGGCGGTGCCGGACGTGCTGCGTGGGGGGGGGCGTACCGGGGGGTGCCGGATGGGCTGCGCGGGACGCTGCTGCGATGGGCCCGGACGGGCTGTGTGGGGGTCGTCGTGCCGGGTGGCTCCGGTTCGGGCACGACGACCACCTGCTGCCGGGGCGGTCCCTTACGGAGCCGATGACGAACCGGGCGGTGCCAGCGCCTCCAGCAGCCGGTCCGCGCCGTCCGGCACCCGGCCCTCGCGGAAGGAGTCGCGGACCTGCCGCGCCGCGACCCGGCCGGAGGTCAGGCACCAGTCCCACCACCGCTCCAGCCGGCGCGCGTCCACCTGGTCGGCGGCCAGCAGCGCGGGCCAGCCGCAGGCCCTGGCCTGCGCGGTCACCTTCGCGCCGCCCGCCACCGGGTCCACCGCCAGCACCGGCGTGCCGACCCGCAGCGCGAGGACGAGCCCGTGCAGCCGGTCGGTGACGACCAGGTCCAGACGGGCCAGCACCGACTGCACCTGGGCCGGTGTCGCGCTCAGGTGCCAGTCCCGGGTGTCCAGCCGCGTCTCCAGTTCCAGCCGCGCGCAGTCCTTGCCCGCCAGCCAGCGCGTCACCAGACGGGCGACCTCACCGTGCCGGCGCAGCGGCCCGTACTCGTGCTGCCCGTGGGTGAGGATCACTCCGACCACGGGCCGCGCGGGCACCGCCGGGGCGCGGGCCGCGAGGTCCTCCGTCGGCGTGCCGCCGGGCGCGTCCCGCGCCAGCACCCGGTGGAAACCGGTCACGGCCGCGTCACCGGGATCGATCACCGACGTCCCCACGGCGATCCGCACACAGTGCGCGAAGCGCCGGTGCAGCTCCTCGATCTGCGGCCCGTGCAGCGGCCCGCACACGAACACCAGGTGGGAGTAGTCGGCGGGCCGCACCTCGGCGAAGTGCAGGGCGTGCGGCCGGAAACCCGGGCTCCACACGACGTCGTAGGGCATACCGGCCGCCCCGAGCACCTGCTCCACCCGGCGCAGCGCCAGCACGTCCCCGGCGGTCGCCTCCCCGTCGCGGAAGCTGAACCACCCGGTCAGCAGGACCCGGCGGGGTCCCGCGCCTTCTCGTCCGTACACAGTTGCACCGAGTGCCCCCGCCGACGCGGGGCAATCGGGCCGTACGGACTCAGCGGGACACCGGGCGCGGCCGGCCGACGAGGACGCCGTCCAGCGCCTGCCGGGCCTCGTGCTGCGTCCGCTCGGACACCTCGCGGGCCTCGGCCACGACGTCGCCGCGCTCGCGCACCAGGCTGTCGTAGACGGGCAGTTGCTCGTCGGAGGAGGAAAAGGAAGTCACGGGGTGGGTCCTTCGTGGGGGATTCGTACGGGGCACGGTCATGCGCGGTTCAGCCGTGCGGCGAGACCGTGGCCGACCGCCAGATAAATGACGGCGGGCAGACCGTTGTTGAGGAGAACGCGCAGCCCTTCTGTGTCCATGGTGAAAATATCCTGTGACCACCAGGACAGAATGTCCGCCGAATCGCGCACGAATTCCACGAAGACATTCGTCTCGTTGGCGCCGAGCAGGTGGAGCGCGATCCACAGGACCAGTACGCCCGCCGCGACGTCGGCGACGGTCTGCACGGTCAGCGCGGTCCGCCGGGCGGTCGACCGGCGCCGCTCGTGGCGGTACGGGTCGGGCTGGGGTCGGTCGTCGTGGGTGTACTGCCCGGGGTTCGGGTCGATATGGCTCACGGGAATCCAATCTGAGCGTTCGCGTATTCGGGCGGGCGGACTGCGGGCCCTGTGCATCTCAGCGTTTTCCGGCTGCCGTAGTGTTACTCGCCCGCGCGAGATGTCCCGAATATGGGCAGGTATTCGGGAAGGTGGTCACATGGGTGTGCGCGGTATTTCTTTTACCGACGGACCGCACCCGTCTCCCCGGCGAACGCTCCCCGTTATTACCGACCGACCGACCGACCGACCGACCGACCGACCGACCGACCGCACCCCGCCCCACCGACCGACCGCACCCCGCCCCACCGACGGACCGCCCCCGTCTTCCCGACGGCCCGCTCCCGCCCGGACCCGGCGCGGACGGCCCGGCACTGCACCCCACCGCACCCGCCCGGTCCCTACCGCCCCGCCCGGCCCCGCACCACCTACCGCACCACCTACCGCACCGCGCCGGTCCCGCCCCCGCACCGCCCGCCGACTTGCGGACAGAAGTCGGCCGCAACGGCGGCTAGCGTGCCGGTATGACCAAGACGAAGCGCGGTGCCGCGCCGGCCCCCGCCCCCGTGCTCGGAACCCAGGCGCTGAACCGCGCCACCCTCGCCCGGCAGCTGCTGCTGAGCCGCTCTCCGATGCCGGCCCGGGACGCGGTCGCCCACCTGGTCGGCCTCCAGGCGCAGAACGTCAAGCCGCCCTACTACGCGCTCGCCGCCCGCCTCGACGGCTTCACGCCCGAGGCGCTGTCCCGGCCCCTGGCCGACCGCGAGGTGGTCCGTATCGTCACCCTGCGCTCCACCGTCCACACCCACACCGCCGACGACTGCCTCACGCTGCGTCCCCTGGCGCAGCCGGCCCTCGACCGCGAGCTCGCCATGTTCCGCAAGGGACTCACCGGCGTCGACCTGGACCGGCTCGCCGCCCTCGCCCGTCACCTGGTCGAGACCGAGCCGCGCACCATGAAGCAGCTGCGCGAGGCGCTGCTGCGGGAGTGGCCGCACGCCGACCCGCAGGCACTGTCCCTCGCCGCCCGCTGCACCCTGCCCCTGGTGCAGACCACTCCGCGCGGGCTGTGGGGCCGCAGCGGTCAGGTGGTGCTCACCACCGCCGAGCACTGGCTGGGCCGGCCCGCCGAACCGGCGCCGCGGCCGGACCGGACCGTGCTGCGCTACCTCGCCGCGTTCGGGCCGGCCTCCGTGAAGGACATGCAGACCTGGGCCGGACTGACCCGGCTGCGCGACACCTTCGAACGCCTGAGGCCCCGGCTGGTCACCTTCCGCGACGACAACGGCACCGAACTGTTCGACCTGCCCGACGCGCCCCGCCCCGACCCCGACACCCCGGCCCCGCCGCGCTTCCTGCCGGAGTTCGACAACCTGCTCCTCTCCCACGCCGACCGCACCCGCGTTGTCCCGCCGGAGTTCCGCGGCCGTACCTGGCAGGGCAACCTTGCGCACCGCGCCCTGCTGGTCGACGGGTTCCTGGCGGGACTGTGGCGGCTGGACGAAGACGTCCTCGTCGTCGAGCCGTTCGTCCGACTCGACGCGGCACGGCGGGCGGAGGTCACCGCCGAGGCGGAGCGGATGCTGCGGGTGCTGCACCCGGGCACGGGCCACGACATCCGCTTCGGGACGGTACGGGCGGCCTGAGCCGCGCCCGGCAGACCCCGGCGCCCTCCCTGGCAGATCCCGGCCCCCGGCGGATCACGGCCCCTCGGCTGATCCCGGCCGCCCAGCAGATCCCGGCGACCCCGGCCGCCCAGCGGATCCCGGCGACCCCGGCCCCCCGGCAGATCCCGGCGACCCCCGGCGGCCCAGCAGTTCCCGGCGACCCCGGCGGATCCCGGGTGACCCCCGGCGGATCCCGCCGGACCCTGCGGACATGGAGAGGGGGCGTTGCGGGCTGCTCGTGGAAGCCCGCAACGCCCCCTGGTTCGCTACCTGAGGGTCACTCAGGAAGCCGTGGCCGCGCTACGAATTGACCTGCGCGGTGACCTGGGAGGAGAAGGTGGTCAGCCGGGTGTAGACGCCCGGGTAGCCGGCCGCCGCGCAGCCGTCGCCCCAGGAGGTGATCCCGGCGAGGCGGCCGCCGATGATCAGCGGGCCGCCGCTGTCGCCCTGGCAGGTGTCCACCCCGCCGGAGGTGTAGCCGGCGCACACCATGTCGCTCTGCACGAACCGGGAGCCGTAGGAGGTGCGGCAGCTGGTGTCCGAGACGGTCGGCACGGTCGCGGTGCGCAGCTGGTTGGACGAGCTGCCGCCGGACGACGTGGTGCCCCAGCCGAGGATGCGGGCGGTGGTGCCGGCCGCGTACACCGAGGTGTCCGTCGAGGAGACGTACCCGACCGGCGTGTACGGCATCGACGTCGACAGCGTCAGCACCGCCACGTCGTCGCCGCGGGTGGCGCTCGAGTAGTCCGGGTGGATCCATATGCGGCTGACTCTGGCGACGGTGCCGTCGGTGCCGTTGCGGTAGGTGCGGCCGCCGACCACGCGCACGCTGCTGGTGGTCTCGCCGACCATGCAGTGCGCGGCCGTGACGACCTTGGTGGGAGAGACCAGGGTGCCGCCGCAGAACTGGCTCTGGTTGGCGTCGGTGATCTGCATGACGTACGGGTACGCCGAGGCCGTGGTCGTCGTACCGCCGACGATGGGCTGCGGAGCGGCGACGGCGGAGGGGGCGGCGAGCAGCGCGGTGGCGGCGGCAGCGGCGGCGGCCACGCCGACGGCGGCGGCCTTCTTGGCACGGGTGAGCCCGAACATGGGTCTCCTCACGGGATTGCCGGTGGGGGTTCGCACGGGGTGGGGGTCGAGCACGAGAGCCTGGGGTGACCCTCGTGTGCCCGGCGAGCGGCACGTGAGAAAGCTACGACCGGCGGCCTGACCCTCCCAATGAGGGAACCCCCTAGGTGAGTTGGACAGGGAAAACCCTCGGTCGACCCCGTACTCGCCCCGCCCTGAGGTCAGTTGGTGCGGCGGCCCGCCGCCAGTCGGACGATGTCGACCCGCGAACGGATCCCCAGCTTGCGGTACACCCGGGTGAGGGTCGCCTCGACCGTCTTGACGCTGATGAACAGGCGGCCCGCGATCTCGCGGTTGGTGGCGCCCTCCATGACCAGCGCGGCCACCTGGCGTTCCATCGAGGCCAGCCCGTCCAGGACGGCCGGTGCGGCGGCGGGCACGGCCTCCGCCTGCGCGGGACCGGCCGCCACGGCCTCGTCGACCTGGCGCAGCCAGGGCAGCGCGCGGCAGCGGCGGAACAGCCGGGCCGCCTCGTCGTACGCCGCCGGCGTCGTCCCCCGGGCGCGCAGCCGGGCCAGCGCGAAGGCCGCCCGCGCCTCCTCCAGCCCGTAGCCGAGCCGGGCCAGCCGCTCCTGCGCGGACGCCAACTGCGCCAGCGCCGCCTGGTGTTCGCCGCGCGCCGCCCGCACCAGCGCCTCCGCGCGGTCGAGCACCGCCAGCACGCTCGCCCGGTCCAGCCGCGCCGCGTGCACCCGCGTCCGGTTGATCAGCTCCTGCGCCTCACCGGGCTCGCCGATGCGCACCAGCGCCTCGGCGAGATCGCCCTGCCAGCGGCCGCGCGCCGGGTCGTTGATGCCCATCGACTGCTCCAGCTCCCGCACCCGGCGCAGCGAGCGGACCGCGGCCTGCGCGTCCCCGGACACCAACTGGGCGTAGCCGAGGGCGGCCAGCGCCAGGGAGAGGTACAACTGGTCGCCGTCCACCTCGGCGTGGTCCGCGGCCTCCCGGGCCAGCGCGAGCGCCCGCTCCACGTCCCCGCCCGACGCCTCCGCGAGCGAGGCGAGCATCGCCGAGGCGCTCTCGCCGATCCCGGAGTCCCGGGCCAGGCGCAGGCTCTCCCGGGCCAGGTCCAGGGCCCGCCCGCAGTGCCCGACGCGCAGTTCGGTGTCGGCGAGCAGACGCGAGTAGTGCACCTCGCTCTCGACCATGCCGCGCCGCCGCGCCTCCCGCAGCAGCGCGGTGATGGCCGTACGGGCCTCCGGCAGCTGGTCGCTCATGAGCAGCCACCGGAACCTCGACGCGGCGGCCCCGTTGTGGTGGCAGGCCACGTCCGGGTCCTGCGGCTCCTGCAGCGCCCGCCGGATGGTGGCCGGCGCGTCCGGGTGGCCCATCAGGGTCTCGGTGGACGACTGGAAGGCGAGCGCCAGCAGTTCGGTGCGCCGGTCCCCGGCCCGGGCGGCCAGTTCCGCCGCGTGCGCCGCCTCCTGGCGGGACTTGGCGAAGTCGCCGTCCACCACCACCTCGCGCCAGGCCAGCTGGTAGTGGACCAGCGCGAGCAGCCGCGGGTCGTCGCCGGCGTCGGCCAGCACCTGCGGGAACACCGCGTCGACCTCGCCGAGCGCCTGCCCGGCCGCCTCGATGACCACCATCCAGGCCCGCACCCGCTCGGCCGGCACCGTCGCCCGGGTCAGCACCTCGCGCGCGATGTCCCGGGCCAGGTCCACCTCGCCCGCGGTGATCGCGTCCTCGGCGGCCTGCAACCGCCGCTCGTCCGGGCCCGGCTCGCCGTCGGCCGGGGTGTGCCGGGCGGCGAGCAGCCCCAGCGACGCCGCCACCGACGGCGCGCCCCGGTCCCGGGCCAGCGCGGCGGCCTCGGCGAGCCGGGTCGCCACCTCCGGGTCGGCGCCGGTGGCGGCCAGCGCCAGGTGCCGGGCCCGCTCGATGGGGTCGGAGGCGGCCGTGGACAGCGCCAGGTGCGCGGCCCGCCGCTCCTGCGCCGGGGCCTCCGCGTACAGGGCGGCGGAGATCAGCGGATGCGCGAAGCGCACGGCCGATTCCTCCGCGTCCGTCGCCAGCAGTCCGAGGGCGGCGGCCTGCGCGGTCTCCGCCTCGGCGTCGTCCCGGCCGGCCGCGTGCAGCAGCGCCAGGGTGGGGCGGGCGCCCGCGCTGGCCACCAGCAGGGTGCGGCGCGCCTCGTCCGACAGCATCTCCAGGCGGCTGAGGACCAGCGCCCGCAGTGAGGTCGGCACCGGCAGCGGCTCGCCCGGCCTCGGTCTGGTGGGGCTCTCCGCCAGGGCCCGGCCCAGCTCCAGCGCGAACAGCGGGTTCCCGGCGCTGGTGCGGTGGATGTCACGGACCGTGGAGCGGGACAGTCCGGTGTAGCCGCGGTGGTCGAGGAGCGCGGACACCTGCGTCCGGGAGAACGGGCCGAGCCGCACCGCGACCGTGTCCGGCGGGCAGGCGCGCAGATGACGGTCGTACTCCTGGCCGTCGGTGCGCACCGCGCACAGCATCCGCACCGGGCTGTCGCCGAGCCGCCGGGCGGCGAAGCCGAGGAGTTCGGCGCTGGCCGAGTCGAGCCACTGCAGATCGTCGGCGACGACCAGGACCGGCCCCTCGGCGGCCAGGGCGCGCAGCGTGGACAGCACCGCGAGGCGCAGTGCCAGACCGTCCCGCTGGAGCGTGGACTCGCCGCGTCCGGTGAGCGCCGACTCCAGCGCGGTGCGCTGGGCGGCGGGCAGCCGCGCGGAGACCTCGTCGAGGACCAGGCCGAACAGATCCGCCAGCGCGAGGAACGGAAGATGCGATTCGGACTCCGTGGCCGAGCAGCGCAACACCGTGCGCGCCGCACCGGCGTTTTCGGCCGCAAGTGCCCGCAGCACGGTCGACTTTCCTATTCCGGCAGGACCGTGGAGCAGCACGCTGCCCCCGCGGGCGAGCTGCTCCCGGGCGTCGGAGAACAGCTCCTCCCGGCCGATGACCAGGTCGGGGCGGCTCCTGGCAGGCTCCTTGAAGTCCCGTCGCACGGTCACCGCTCCCCTCCGTGTGGCGTGTCCTGGCCAATATTAGGCAACGGGTTCCTTAATTCCGGGCGGACCGTGTAGTGAGGCAAATTACAGCGAGCGGGGCAACGGTAAATCGGAAACCGTACCGCTGGTAATGAACGGTCAGGGGAAAACGCCGCAAACCTACGGCAACCCCCCCGCCCGGCGGGCCGCGACGACCGCCTGCCCCCGGGTCCGCACCCCGAGTTTCCGCATCGCCGACCGCAGGTACGCCTTCACGGTCTCCGCCGTCACGCCCAGCCGCTCGGCGGCCACCGCGTTGGTCGCCCCCGACGCCACACAGGCGAGCACGTCCACCTCCCGGGGCGCCAGCCGCACCGCCGCGACCGGGCCCTGGGCCCCGGCGGTGAGCAGGGCGCACGCGTCGAGCAGCTCGGCCCGCAGCGCCGGGTCGGCGATGCGCGGGGCCAGCGCCCGCAGCGCCGCGTGCGCCTCCCGCACCTGCTCCCGTGCGGCCCCCGGGACGTCCTCGGCGGCCCCGGGCGCCGTCCCGGGCCGCTCCGGCCGCGGCCGGGCCGCCGCCAGCAGCTCCGCCGCCTCCTCCCGCACCACCAGCGCCTGCTCCACGTCCCGCGCCGCCTGCACCGCCTCGCCGAGCGTGCGGTCGCCCAGCGGCTGGGCCGCGCGCAGCGCGCCGTACAGCACGGCCCGCACCCGCCGCCGTACGACCACCGGGACGGCGACGACGGCGCGCAGGCCCTCGGCGGCGACGGGGACGTCGTACTCGTGGCTGATGTGCCGCGCGACGGAGTAGTCCGTCACCGCGCACGGCCGGGCCAGCGCCACCGCCTTGCCGCCCAGGCCGTTGCCCGGCGTCACCGCGAGCGCCCGCAGTGCGGCGGTCGCGGTGCCGCTCAGCTCGCTGATGCGTACCTGGAGCCGCCCGGGCTCCACCAGTCCGCCGAAGGCGACCGGCAGCCCGGTCGTGCGCCGCAGCCGCGCGAGCGCGCCCCGGATCTCCACCGCGTCGCCCGTCCGCATCGGGTCAGCTGTCACCTGTTCGCCCCTTCACCACGACCTCCGCGCGGGCGCACACCCCCGTTCGGGGGTAGTGAGACGCGCATCACGGATTACACGATGAGGATGAGCCGCCCGGCAATGGTCCGGCACCGAGGAGGACAGATGACGACGGCGACCGATCAGTTCCGCAGGGCCCGGGACTTCCTGCTGGAACACCGCGAGGACTACGCCACCGCCTACCGGGACTTCACCTGGCCCCGGCCCGAGCGGTTCAACTGGGCACTCGACTGGTTCGACGCGATCGCGGACGGCAACGACCGCACCGCGCTGCACCTCGTCGAGGAGGACGGCTCCGGGACCCGGCTGTCCTTCGCCGCGCTGGCCCGCCGCTCCGACCAGGTCGCCAACTGGCTGCGGCAGCGCGGCGTGGGCGCCGAGGACCGGGTGCTGGTCATGCTCGGCAACCAGGCCGAGCTGTGGGAGACGGCGCTGGCCGCGATGAAGCTGCGCGCCGTGGTCATCCCGGCCACCCCGCTGCTCGGCCCGGCCGACCTGCGCGACCGCGTCGACCGGGGCCGCGTCCGGCACGTGGTCGTGCGCGCCGCCGACACCGCGAAGTTCGCGGAGGTGCCCGGCGACTACACCCGCATCGCGGTGGGGGAGGGCGCCGGTGACGGCTGGCTGCCCTACGCGGACTCCCACGCCGCCGCCGAGCACTTCACGCCCGACGGCCCCACCTACGCCGACGACCCGCTGATGCTGTACTTCACCTCGGGCACCACCGCCCGGCCCAAGCTGGTGGAGCACACCCACACCTCGTACCCGATCGGGCATCTGGCGACCATGTACTGGATCGGCCTGAAACCCGGTGACGTGCACCTGAACATCTCCTCGCCCGGCTGGGCCAAGCACGCATGGTCCAACCTGTTCGCGCCGTGGAACGCCGAGGCCACCGTCTTCCTGCACAACTACACGCGCTTCGACGCGCCCCGGCTGATGACCGAGATGGACAAGGCCGGCGTCACCACCTTCTGCGCCCCGCCGACCGTGTGGCGCATGCTCATCCAGGCCGACCTGACCCAGCTGCGCACCCCGCCCCGCGAGGTCGTCGCCGCGGGAGAGCCGCTGAACCCCGAGGTCATCGAGCAGGTGCGGCGCGCGTGGGGGGTGACCATCCGGGACGGCTTCGGCCAGACCGAGACCGCCGTGCAGGTCTCCAACAGCCCCGGCCAGGTCCTCAAGACCGGCTCCATGGGCCGGCCCAGCCCCGGCTACCGCATCGAACTGCTCGACCCCGTCTCCGGCGCGCCCGGCGCCACCGAGGGCGAGATCGCGATCGCCCTCGCCGACCGCCCGGTGGGCCTGATGACCGGCTACCACGGCGACCCGGACCGCACCGCCGAGGTGATGGCCGGCGGCTACTACCGCACCGGCGACATCGGCTCCCGGGACGAGGACGGCTACATCACCTACGTGGGCCGCGCGGACGACGTCTTCAAGGCGTCCGACTACAAGATCAGCCCGTTCGAGCTGGAGAGCGCGCTGCTGGAGCACGAGGCGGTCGCCGAGGCGGCGGTCGTGCCCGCACCGGACGAGCTGCGCCTGGCCGTGCCCAAGGCGTACGTCGTGCTGGCGGAGGGCTGGCAGCCGGGCCCGGACACCGCGAAGGTGCTCTTCGAGCACTCCCGCGAGGTGCTCGCCCCCTACAAGCGCATCCGCCGCCTGGAGTTCGGCGAGCTGCCCAAGACGGTCTCCGGCAAGATCCGCCGCATCGAACTGCGCGAGGCCACGGCGGCGGGCTCCGCCGACGAGTACCGCGAGGAGGACTTCCGGTGAGCGCACTCCTGTCGTACAGCCACGGCACGGGCACGACCCCGCTGCTCGGCGACACCATCGGCGCCGATCTCGACCGGGCGGTCGCCGCCTGGCCCGACCGCGAGGCCCTGGTCGACGTGCCGTCCGGACGGCGCTGGACCTACGCCGAGTTCGGCGCGGCCGTCGACGCGGTGGCCCACGGCATGCTCGCGAAGGGCGTCACGAAGGGCGACCGGGTCGGGATCTGGGCGGTCAACTGCCCGGAGTGGGTGCTCGTGCAGTACGCCACCGCCCGCATCGGCGCCGTCATGGTGAACATCAACCCGGCCTACCGCACCCACGAGGTCGCCTACGTCCTGCGGCAGGCCGGCGTCTCCCTGCTCGTCGCCTCCCTCCGCCACCGGACGAGCGACTACCGGGCGATGGTCGAGCAGGTGCGCGGCGAGTGCCCGGCGCTGCGCGAGACGGTGTACATCGGCGACCCGAGCTGGGAGGCGCTGGTGGCGGGCGGCACCCCGGTGCCGTTCCCGGAGCTGTCCTGCGACGACCCGATCAACATCCAGTACACGTCGGGCACCACCGGCTTCCCGAAGGGCGCCACCCTCTCCCACCACAACATCCTCAACAACGGGTTCTTCGTGGGGGAGACGATCGCCTACAGCGAGCAGGACCGGGTGTGCATCCCCGTGCCCTTCTACCACTGCTTCGGCATGGTCATGGGCAATCTGGCGGCCACCTCGCACGGCGCCTGCATGGTCATCCCGGCCGCGTCGTTCGACCCGGCCGCCACGCTGCGCGCGGTCGAGCAGGAGCGGTGCACCTCCCTGTACGGCGTCCCGACCATGTTCATCGCGGAGCTGAACCTCCCCGACTTCGCCTCCTACGACCTGTCCTCCCTGCGCACCGGCATCATGGCGGGCTCGCCGTGCCCGGTGGAGGTGATGAAGCGGGTGGTCGCGGAGATGCACATGGAGCAGGTCTCCATCTGCTACGGCATGACCGAGACGTCGCCGGTGTCGCTGCAGACCCGGCAGGACGACGACCTGGAGCACCGCACCGGCACCGTCGGCCGGGTGCTGCCGCACATCGAGGTCAAGGTCGTCGACCCGGCGACCGGCGCGACCGTGCCGCGCGGCACCGCGGGCGAGCTGTGCACCCGCGGCTACAGCGTGATGCTGGGCTACTGGAACGAGCCGGAGAAGACCGCCGAGGCGATCGACGCGGGCCGCTGGATGCACACCGGGGACCTCGCGGTGATGCGCGACGACGGGTACGTGGAGATCGTCGGCCGCATCAAGGACATGATCATCCGCGGTGGGGAGAACATCTACCCGCGCGAGGTCGAGGAGTTCCTCCACACCCACCCGAGGATCGCGGACGTCCAGGTCGTCGGGGTGGCGCACGAGCGGTACGGCGAGGAGGTGCTCGCCTGTGTCGTCCCGCGCGACCCGGCCGACCCGATCACCCTGGAGGAGCTGCGCGCCTTCTGCGCGGACCGGCTAGCCCACTACAAGATCCCGAGCCGGCTGGAACTCCTCGACACCTTCCCGATGACGGTCTCCGGGAAGGTGCGCAAGGTGGAACTGCGGGAGCGGTACGCGGCCGGGTGAGGGCCCTGGCCGAGGTGCGCGCGGCCGGGACGGGGACGCCTCCCCGGGGCGGCGAGTGCGGCAGCCGCCCCGCCGCGGCCCGGGGCCCCGGCGGTCAGTCGACGGTCCGCCGGAAGACCTGCCGTGAGCCGCCCTCCGGGCCCGGGGCGGCGGCCTCGGCGGGCGTGAAGCCGAGGCGTTCGTAGAAGACGCGGGCGCCGCCGACGACGGCACCGGGGTGGTCGGCACCGAAGGTGACCACCTCGATCACGCCCGGCCCGTGCACCCACCGGCGCACCGCCTCCTCCATCAGCGCCCGGCCGACGCCCGTCCCGCGCGTCCGGCGCGCCACGACGAGCCAGTGCACGTGATACGTCGGCGCCCGGCCGCCGAAGAGCAGCCCGCCGAGGAGACCGGGCGCCGCCGACGGGGCGACCAGCGCCCTGGAGTCCGCGATGTGCCCGCGCAGCGCCGCGTGGAAGCCGGGTTCCCCGACCATCGGGCCGAACCACTCCTCGACCTCGGCCGCCAGGCCGAGGAACCCGGGCACGTCCTGCTCGTCCGCCAGTCTGATCGCCATCCCGACAGTGTGGCGTCCGCGCGGGCGCGGCCCGGCGGGTTTTCAGGTTCGATCGGCGTCCAGCGCCTCGGCCGGAGGGTTCACCGGGCGCGGGGTGCCGGTGGGGTCGAGCAGGAACAGCGGGACGCCCAGGGCGTCCGCGCGGGCCCGGGCCTCGTCGGCGTATCCGGCGAGGGAGACGTACAGGCACGCGGCGGACTCCGTCATCGCCGCCAGCCACAGGCACTCCACGTCCCGCGCGGTCGCCGGGCGCGCCGAGGGGTCGACGTGGGCGAGCACGCCCCGGCCGGCCAGTGCGATCGCGGACGGGGGCCGCTGATCGGCGCGGCGTACGTCCTCGTGGCCGAGCCGGCGCAGATACCGCACGGCGGCCGTGACCGCGTCCCGCGCGGTGCGGAGGGTGACGGGGCGCGCCCGCGCGGACCGTCCGGCCGGCGCCGTGTCCCGCGGACCGGCCAACGGGATCCGCAGCACCGTGCCGCAGGGGCAGCCCAGTTCCGGCCGGGGCCACTGGCCGCGCAGCCCGCAGCCGCCGCACCGCACGGTGACCCACTCCTCCTGCCAGGAGCGGTGCTCGACCGGGCCGGGCACCCCGTCCGGGTCCAGCCGCCAGGTCACCGGCGCGCCGCAGGCGCACGGGTACGACGGTGCCGTGTAGCGGTGCGCGCGACGGCAGGCCGGGCAGCGCACCGGCAGGCTCTCGGGCATGGGCCCACTCCCGGACGAGACGGCTTGCGGGTGCTCCCATCGTCCTCCGGATGCCCGCCGTGTGTCCGGCACTTGGCCGCACCGACTCATGCGGGCGGCCTCGGTCTCGTGCCGGCCTCGGTGGCCTCTCTTGACGGGCCTCGGCGACCCGACCTACATTTATTCCAGATAGTAGAACTTAATTTCCATCATACGGAAGAAGCTCACCGCGGGGCGCGACGGGAGTGCGAATCCGACAGCCGAAGCAGGAGTACTCGATGGCTCGAATGACCGCTGCCCGCGCGGCAGTTGAGATCCTCAAGCGGGAGGGCGTCACCGACGTGTTCGGTGTCCCCGGCGCGGCGATCAACCCCTTCTACGCGGCCCTCAAGGCGTCCGGCGGCATCACCCACACCCTCGCCCGTCATGTGGAGGGTGCCTCGCACATGGCCGAGGGCTACACCCGCACCCACGCGGGCAACATCGGCGTCTGCATCGGCACCTCGGGACCGGCCGGCACCGACATGATCACCGGGCTGTACTCCGCGACCGGCGACTCGATCCCGATCCTCTGCATCACCGGCCAGGCCCCGACCGCCGTGATCCACAAGGAGGACTTCCAGGCCGTCGACATCGCCTCCATCGCCGCACCCGTCACCAAGATGGCGGTCACCGTCCTGGAGGCCGCGCAGGTCCCCGGCGTCTTCCAGCAGGCCTTCCACCTGATGCGCTCCGGCCGCCCCGGCCCCGTCCTGATCGACCTGCCGATCGACGTGCAGCTGACGGAGATCGAGTTCGACCCGGACACCTACGAGCCGCTCCCGGTCTACAAGCCGGCCGCCTCCCGCGCCCAGATCGAGAAGGCGATCGGCATGCTCAACGCCGCCGAACGCCCGCTGATCGTCGCGGGCGGCGGCGTCATCAACGCGGACGCCGCCGAACTGCTCGTCCAGTTCGCCGAGTTGACCGGCACCCCGGTGGTGCCGACGCTGATGGGCTGGGGCGTCCTGCCCGACGACCACGAACTCAACGCCGGCATGGTCGGCCTGCAGACCTCGCACCGCTACGGCAACGCCACGTTCCTGGAGTCGGACTTCGTCCTCGGCATCGGCAACCGCTGGGCCAACCGCCACACCGGCCGGCTCGACGTCTACACGGCCGGGCGCACGTTCGTCCACGTCGACATCGAACCCACCCAGATCGGCCGGATCTTCGCCCCGGACTACGGCATCGCCTCCGACGCGCGCGCCGCGCTGGAGCTGTTCGTCGAGGCCGCCAAGGAGATGAAGGCCGAGGGGACGCTGCCGGACCGCTCCGCCTGGGCCGCCGCCGCGCAGGAGAAGCGGGCCACGCTCCAGCGCCGTACCCACTTCGACGACGTGCCGATCAAGCCGCAGCGGGTCTACGAGGAGATGAACAAGGCGTTCGGCCCCGAGACCCGGTACGTCTCCACCATCGGCCTGTCGCAGATCGCCGGCGCGCAGATGCTGCACGTCTACCGGCCGCGCCACTGGATCAACTGCGGCCAGGCCGGCCCGCTCGGCTGGACCGTCCCCGCCGCGCTCGGCGTGGCCAAGGCGGACCCCGGCGCGCAGGTCGTCGCCCTCTCCGGCGACTACGACTTCCAGTTCATGATCGAGGAGCTGGCCGTCGGCGCGCAGCACAAGATCCCCTACGTCCACGTCCTGGTCAACAACGCCTATCTGGGCCTGATCCGGCAGGCGCAGCGCGCGTTCGACATCGACTTCCAGGTCAAGCTGGAGTTCGAGAACATCAACACCCCCGAACTCGGCGTGTACGGCGTCGACCACGTGAAGGTCGCCGAGGGCCTGGGCTGCAAGGCGATCCGGGTGACCGACCCCGGCGAGCTGGGCGCGGCCCTGGAGCGGGCCAAGCAGCTCGCGGCCGAGTTCCGGGTGCCGGTCGTGGTGGAGGCGATCCTGGAGCGCGTCACCAACATCTCCATGTCGACGACCAACGACATCGGCAACGTCGTGGAGTTCGAGGAACTGGCGACGGAGCCGGCGCACGCCCCGACGTCGATCAGGACGCTGAAGGCCTGACGCCGGCGAGGACGGTCGAGGGGGGGGCCCCCCCCCCCCCCCGCGGCGTCCCGGCCCGTACTCACTCCGAACCGCCGCCTCCGCATCCGCCGCCGCCGCAGTACGTGTGCCCGGCCCCGCCGCTGCCGCCGCGGGGCCAGTGGCGGAGCATGTCCTTCTCCGTGATCCGCACCCGGTCGGTCAGCCCCGCCCGCAGGGCGAAGCGCGGCACGAGCACCCGCAGGGCGGCCTCGCCGTGCAGCGCGACGGCGAGCAGTCTGTCGCGGTCGGACAGGCCGCGCCGGTTCGCGGGCACCGGGAACGCCGTGCGCAGCACCCGCAGCCGGCGGCGGGCCGCCGCGGTCGGCCCGAGCCGCAGCGGATAGCGCAGCATCCCGGCCTCCGCGAGCCCGACCCGTACCTCGGCCAGCGCCCAGCGGACGTCCGGGTGCCGCACCAACTCCCGTATGCCGGACGGCTCGGCGAGGCAGGCGTACACGGCGCTCTCCAGGTACCGCGCCCTCAGCTCGCCGTCCACGGGCCCCGCCGGCCCGGTCCCGCCCGCGACGAGCCCGTCCGCCACCCGCCCGACGGTCACCGGCGCGTCCGCCACCGTCCCGTCCGCCACCGGCCCGTCGGTCGCCGGCCCCTGCGCCTCCTGCCCATCATGCAGCTGCCCGTTCGTTACCGCCCCGTCCGTCACCGCCGTGTCCAGCGGTACGCCCGGTGGCGGCAGTACGGGCAGGGCGCGTGCCGCGTCGCCGTCGACCGCCTGCAGCGTTCCCGGAGCGCCCGCCTCGACCGCACCGCGCAGGTGCAGCGCGACCACGGCGACCGTGACCGCGGCCCGCGGACCGCCGCCCAGCAGGGCCAGCTCGTGCGGCGTCCCCCGGACGCCCGTGCTGCCGTTCATGGCATGGCACCCCCTGGTCCGGAGCCCGCCGCCCCCGTGCCGGCGGGCCCCGTGTGCGAGGAGTGTGCCCGCCGCCGGGGGTGGTCGAAGCCTCCGGGGCCACGTTCTGAGCATCATTTGAGGGTGCCGTAGCCGGCGTACGGCCGATGCCGTACCGGCGCTCAGGTCCCGTGGTGCTCGGACAGTCCCGGCCAGTCGTCGGGACCGCCGCCCTGCCACTCGATGAGGTCGGTCGCCTCCAGGTCGGTCACGTACAGGTCGGCCAGCCGCAGGATCTCGCTCACGTCGTCGGCATGCGTGGCGATGCCCAGCGTCTCGTCGCCGGAGGTGACCCGCCGGGAGCCGTCCAGGGCCGGGGAGTGCACCACGATGTGCGGATGCTCCGTGGGATGTGCCATGCCCCCAGGCTGCTGCGCGCGCGGCGGATCCGCACCCCGGACACCGCAAAGCGCCCGGATGCGGGACCGTCCGCATCCGGGCGCCGCCCGGTGGCCGAGGGGCTGCCGTGAGGGTGGGGCTCGGGACCGCGGCGGCCGCGACGGCCCGCGGCGCGCCTCCCCTCAGGTCGAAGGAGGACCTGCCGCGGCCTTCACCACCGCACTGGCTCGCACGCCGCCGCGGTGCCCTTGCCCCGCCCGCGGTGTCCGTACGGCCACCCCTCATCCGGGCCGTACGCGGTCGCCGCGGGCTGCGCGCACGGCCCCGACCTCCCGTCGGGGGCCGTACGCGAGTCGTCCGGCTCAGTCCTCGCGCAGGGCGTGGACCGCCTCCTGCACGCGCCGGCCGTACTCGGGGTCGGCGGCGTGGAAGTGCGCGAGGTTCTTCTCGATCACGTCGTCGCGGCCGACCTGGGACAGGCCGCCGGCGATGTTCGCGATCAGGCGGGACTTCTCCTCCGCCGACATCAGCCGGTACAGCTCGCCGGCCTGGAAGAAGTCGTCGTCCTTGGTGTGCCGCGGGGCCTCGTGGGTGCCGGTGTGCCCGGACACGGCCAGCGGGGCCGACAGCGGACGGCCGGTCTCGACGGGGCCGTCGTAGGAGTTCGGCTCGTAGTTCCTGGCGCGGCGGCCCTGCGGGTTGGACGCCATGAAGCCGTCCCGGCCGTAGTTCTCGGCGGTCGTCGCCCGCGGGGCGTTCACGGCGAGCCGGGTGTGGTTGACGCCCAGGCGGTAGCGGTGGGCGTCCGCGTAGGCGAACAGCCGGCCCTGAAGCATCTTGTCGGGCGACGGGCCGATGCCGGGCACGAAGTTGTTCGGGGAGAACGCGGCCTGCTCGACCTCGGCGAAGACGTTGTCCGGGTTGCGGTCGAGGACCAGCCGGCCCACGCGGCGCAGCGGGTGGTCGGCGTGCGGCCACACCTTGGTCACGTCGAACGGGTTGAAGCGGTAGTCCGCCGCCTCGGCCACCGGCATGATCTGCACGTACAGCGTCCAGGACGGGTGCACGCCCCGCTCGATCGCCTGGAGCAGGTCCGTCTGGTGGGAGGCGGGGTCCTGGCCGGCGATTTCCTGCGCCTGCTCGGTGGACAGGCAGCGGATGCCCTGGTTCGTCTTGAAGTGGTACTTGACGAAGAAGGCCTCGCCGTCGCTGTTCGTCCACTGGTAGGTGTGCGAGCCGTAGCCGTTCATGTGCCGGTAGGACGCGGGGATGCCGCGGTCGCCCATCAGCCAGGTCACCTGGTGGGTGGCCTCGGGCGAGTGCGCCCAGAAGTCCCAGACGTTGTCCGGCTCCTGACGGCCCGTGAACGGGTCGCGCTTCTGCGAGTGGATGAAGTCCGGGAACTTGATCGGGTCCTTGACGAAGAACACCGGGGTGTTGTTCCCGACGAGGTCGTAATTGCCCTCCTGCGTATAGAACTTGACCGCGAAGCCGCGCGGGTCGCGCACCGCGTCCGCGCCGCCGAGCGAGTCCGCCACGGTGGAGAAGCGCACGAACACCTCGGTGCGCTTGCCGACGGTGTCCAGGAAGTCGGCGTGGGTGAAGCCGGTGACGTCGTCGGTGACCTCGAAGTGGCCGTACGCGCCGGAGCCGCGGGCGTGCACCACGCGCTCCGGGATGCGCTCGCGGTTGAAGCGCGCGAGCTTCTCCAGCAGGTGCTGGTCCTGGAGCAGCAGCGGGCCGCCGGCGCCGGCGGTGGCGGAGTTCTGGTTGTCGGCGACCGGGGCGCCGGACTCGGTGGTGAGCACGCGCTTCGACATCGTGGACCTTCCGTGCGAGGGGGCAGCGGAAACCTGATTCCGCTTCGTGGAGCCTAGGTTTGTGGCGGTCGAAGCGTCAACAGTTTGTTGAAGTGGTGGGTGGAGTTCCGGGCGGCGCCGGCGCCTTGGGCGCGACAGGACAGGTGTCGGCGGCGGCGCCGCCCGGAGGTCTTCGGCGGTACGGGGCTCAGACCTGTGCGCCGGACAGGCGCTCGACCGCGCGCAGCAGCGCGGAGTGGTCCAGGCCGCCGTCGCCCTGCGCGCGCAGGCTCGCGACCAGCTGTGCGACCACGGCGCCGACGGGCAGCGCCGCGCCGACGGTGCGGGCGGCGTCGGTGACGATGCCCATGTCCTTGTGGTGCAGGTCGATGCGGAAGCCCGGCGCGAAGTCCCGGTTCAGGAAGTTGTCCTTCTTGCGGGTCAGTACCGTCGAGCCGGCCAGGCCGCCGTTCAGCACGTCCAGGGCCGCCGCCAGGTCCACGCCGGACTTCTCCAGGAAGACCACGGCCTCGGCGCACGCCTGGATGTTCACGGCGACGATCAGCTGGTTGGCGGCCTTCACGGTCTGTCCGGAGCCGTGCGGGCCGCACAGCACGATCGTCCTGCCCAGCGCCTCGAAGACCGGCCGGGCCTCGTCGAAGTCGGCCTGCTCACCGCCGACCATGATGGACAGCACGGCCTCGACGGCACCGGCCTCACCGCCCGACACCGGGGCGTCGAGCACCCGGATGCCCTTGTCCTTCGCGGCGGCCGCGAGGTCGATCGAGGTCTGCGGGGTGATGGAGGACATGTCGATCAGCAGGGCGCCGGACCGGGCGTTCTCCAGGATGCCGTCGGGGCCGTACGCGATCGCCTCGACCTGCGGGGACGCCGGGACCATGGTGATGACCACGTCCGCGTCGCGCACCGCCTCGGCGACGGACGGGGCGGCGGTGCCGCCGGCGGCGGCCAGCCGGTCCAGCTTCTCCCGCTCCAGGGTGTAGCCGGTGACGTCGTAACCCGCCTTGATCAGGTTCTCGGACATGGGCGAGCCCATGATGCCGAGGCCGATCCAGGCGATCGTGGGGAGGTTGTTGCTCATGGTGAGGGTGCCTCTCGGTGCGGGGGTGGTGATCAGCGGGCGGCGCGGGCCTCGCGGGGCAGCCAGTCGAAGGACTCGGCGCTCGGACGGTCGCCCGGCTTGTACTCCAGGCCGACCCAGCCCTCGTATCCGGCCTCGCGCAGCCGGTCGAGCAGGTCCTCCAGCGGCAGCGAACCGGTGCCCGGGGCGCCGCGGCCGGGACTGTCGGCGATCTGCACGTGGCCGGTCTGCGCGGCGAAGCGCTCGATGACCCGCGGCAGGTCCTCGCCGTTCATGGCCAGGTGGTACAGGTCCATCAGGAACCGGGCGTTGTCCAGCCCGGTCGCCGCGTTGACCTTGTCCACGACGCCCACGGCGGCCGGCGCGGAGACCAGCGGGTAGCGGGGCGACTCGGGCGCGTTCAGCGCCTCGACCAGCAGGACCGCGCCGATCCGGTCGGCGGCGCGGGCCGCCAGGGTGAGGTTCTCCAGCGCGAGCGCGTCCTGCTCGGCCGGGTCCACGCCCTCGATCCGGTTGCCGTACAGGGCGTTGAGGGCCGTGCAGCCGAGGGATCCGGCGAAGTCGGCGGCCACGTCGACGTTGGCGCGGAACCGCTCCGACTCCTCACCGGGGACGGACAGCGCGCCGCGGTCGGGGCCCGGCAGCTGCCCGGCGTAGAAGTTCAGGCCGGTGAGCCGTACTCCCGCGTTCTCGATCGCGGCCCGCAGTGCGTCGAGTTCGGCCTGCGCGGGGGTGGGCGAGTCGATCCAGGGCCACCACAGCTCGACCGCGGTGAAGCCGGCCGCGGCGGCGGCCGCCGGGCGCTCCAGGAGCGGGAGTTCCGTGAAGAGGATCGACAGGTTGACGTTGAAGCGCTGGTCGGCGAATCCCATCGGTCCGCGCTCCTCCCAGTTATTATTTCGTATTGCGGAAGTTGAATTCTGCGTACTGGAAGATTGCCCGTGAGGGGAAGGGGCTGTCAAGAGCGCTCGCAAAAAAGCGCCCCCGCGCGGGGGCGCGGGGGCGCAAGGACGGGAGGATCGGTCAGAGTGCGTCGACGGCACTCACCTTCCACCCCTGTGACGTGCGGCTGAGCGTCATCCTGACCCGGTTCAGATCCAGACGCGGGCCGGTGACCTGGGTGCTCTCGGTGACCTGGTTGACGAAGAGCAGCACCACGACCCGGTCCGGCGCGGCGGACACCACGGACGCGGCGGGAGCGCCGCCGCCCGGCGGCTCCACCACCGTCGCCTGCACCGTGCCCTTGTACTTCTTCGCGGTCGGGGCCACCACGGTCTTCGTGGTCCGGCGGTACTCCTCGCGGAAGTCGCCGGTCAGATGGGACAGCGCGCGGGCGAAGTCCCGGTCCAGGTGACGGTGGTCGTACGACAGCACCACCGGCGCCGCCTTCCGCGCGGCCGCCAGCGCCTCGTCCCGCGCCGCGTCGGCCCGCCCGGCGTCCAGGTACCGCAGACCGAGCACGGCCACCGCGACCAGCCCGGCGACCAGCAGCAGCGCCAGGAGCGCGGCATACAGCCCGCGCCGCGACCGCCCGGCCCGCTCCGGCCGGGAGCCGGCCGACCCGTCGGGGTTACCGGACGCCTCGGACGCCTCAAACGTGTCGGGGTCGCCGGCCTCGCGCACCTCCGCGGCGTCCGCGGTGTCCGCCGCCCCGGCTTCAAGGCTCTCCTTCCGCCCGCCCCGGACACTCTCCTCGCGCCCGTCCTCGGGGTTCTCCGCGTCGCTCCCGGAGGACGGCTCGGGCGGGTCGTCCCAGCCGTCCGCGGGCTCGATCACCACCGTGCGCCCGGACAGCGCCTCCGGCGGCGGCGCGTCGGCCGACGCGCCGCCGCCGGAGGCCGTGCGCCGCGGACGTTCGGTGCGCTTGGCCGCCGCGCGGGCGGCGGCGGCCAGGGTGCGGCGGGCGGGTGCGCCGGCGCCGCGCACCCGGGTGCTCGGGTTGGTCATGGTCCTGCTCCTCGGTGTGTCGCGGGTCAGCCGACGAACTCGACGTCGGAGGTCAGCCAGCGCCCGTCCCGGTGCACCAGGTCGAGCTGCAGCCGGTAGGTGCGCGCCTCGCCGTCGGGCACGGCCGTGTTGGTCACCTTGCTGTCGGCGACCACCAGCACCCGGGCCGAGCGCGCGTCGGAGCGGACGATGCCCGCTTCGAGGACCTGCCCCTGCGAGACCGACTTGTTCTGCGCGACCAGCTTCGTCAGCTCCTCCGTCTGCGCGGCGAACTCCTTGCGGAAGTCACCCGTCGCGCCCTTCAGCACAGTGGCGCTGTCGCGCTCGTAGTGCCGGTAGTCCAGCGAAGTGAAGTTCAGCGCCGACTGGCGGGCCGCGGCCAGCACGTCCTGCCGCCGCTGCTCCGCCTCCCGCTGTTCCTGCACCCCGAACGCGAGCCAGAGCGCCGACCCGGTGGTCAGCACCGTCGCCACGACGAGCCCCGTGGCCACCGCCCGGGAACGCCCCGCCCGCGCCAGGCGGCGGGCCGCCGCGCGTATCCGTCCGCTCACGCCCGTGCCATCGGTCCGACGAGCAGCCATTGCCACGACTCCTTTCCGAACATGCTCTGTTCGCCGCCGGTCGAGCCGATCTCGACGGGCCTTCCGTCCGGGCCGGTCGCCATGCCGGTCGCCGGGTCGTACGGGGTGACGTGCGCCGCCGGTTCCGCCCCGCCCCGTGCGGAGGTGGCACCGGGCGCGTTCTGCGCGCCGCGCACCGAGGTCTCGCTGCCGCGCGGCTCCGCGCAGCGGGCGCCGGTGTTCGCCCCGCGCGTGCTCGTGTCGGCCGGGTCGCGCCGCCGGGTGTCGTAGCCGCGGGTGCACGGCGGCGGGTCGTCGGCGCCCACGACCATCCCGAAGTGCGTCGTGCCGTCGCCGGGAATGACCGTGTAACTGCCCGACACCACCACGGGGAACGTCACCAGCGCCTGTTCCACGCCGGGCAGCCGCGCCACGGTGACCCGGCCGCCGCTGATGAGGTTGGCCAGCAGCACCGGCACGCTCGACCCGGTGGACTTCAACAGCGAGTTGATCTCCACCGCGGCCGGGGTCGCGTTGCCGATGAGCCGGCGCAGATCGCCGTCGCTGGACTTCAGCTGCTCCGTCAGCGCCGCCAGGTCGCGGGAGAACGCCTTGATCGCCGAGCCCTGGTCGGCCTGCGTCTTGAGGACCGTGCGCGAGTCCTCGATCAGCGCCACCGTCTCCGGCAGCGCCTCGGACGCCGACTCCACGAGCGCGTTGCCCGAGTCGACCAGCTTGCCCAGGTGCGGTCCCGTACCGGCGAACGCCTTGCCCAACTCGTCCACGGTGATGCGCAGATCGTCCTTGCCGACCGAGTTCACCAGCCGGTCCAGGCCCACCACCAGGTCCGTGGTCGGCAGCGGCACCCGGGTGTGCGCCTTCGGGATGGTGCTGCCGTCCAGCAGATACGGTCCGCCGCCGCGGCGCGGCTGGAGGTCGACGTACTGCTCGCCCACCGCCGACCGGTTCGCCACCACGGCGAGCGTGTCGGCCGGGATGCGCGGCGCCTCGTCGTCGATCTCCAGCGCCACCGACACTCCGTCGCCGGTCAGCCGCATCGCGCCCACCCGGCCCACCGGCACACCCCGGTAGGTGACCTCGGCGCCGGAGAAGATCCCACCGGAGCCGGTGAACTGGGCCCGCACGGTGTACCCGCGGTCCAGGAGGGCGTCCGCCAGTCCCGTGTACTCGGTGCCCACGTACGACACGCCCACCGCGGTGACGGTGGCGAACGCCAGCAACTGGGCCCTGACCGTTCTGGTGATCACGGCTGCATCCCCTTCAGCATCAGCTCGGCCAGCGCCAGGTCGATCCCGGGCGGCAGACGGCGGGTGTCCCCGTCGCCAAAGCCGGCGGTGCACACCGGCGGGCACAGCGGGCCGCCGGCCCCCGGCGACGACGGCTCGCCGGGCGCGTCGGGCAGCGTGGGCGCGGACGGCTCGGGCAGCGGAACGTCCGGCACCTCCGGTACGCCGGGCAGGTCCGGCACCTCCGGCAGCTCCGGTGCGTCCGGCGCCCCGGGCCCGTCCTCGTCCTTCTCCGGCTCGTCGGTCAGGTTGCCGTAGATGTGCGACAGGTCGAGGTCGGCGGTGATCTGGAGGTTGACGTAGTCGCCCTTCACGGCGTCCACGACATTGCGCGGGAACGGGTAGGTGGTCAGCAGCTCCAGAGAGTTGGGCAGGTCGTCGCCCGCCTTGTTGAGCTGCTGGAGGATCGGGCGGAGCTGCTTGAGGTTGGCGACCATGTCGTCGTGGGAGGCGTTCACGACCCGGGTGCCGGTCCTGCCGAGCTTCGACAGCGCCGTCAGCATCTTCGTCAGGTCGCGGCGCTGGTCGGCGAGGACCTTCAAGGCCGGCGGCATGGTGTCGACCGCCTCCGCGATGGTCTCCTTCTCCTTGCCGAGCCGCTTGGCCAGCCGGTCGATGCCCTCGAGCGCGCGGACGATCTCCTTGCGCTGCCCGTCCAGGCCGCCGAGGAACGTGTCGAGCTCCTTCAGCAGCGACTTCACCCGGTTCTCCCGGCCGTCCAGCGCCTTGTTCAGCTCGACGGTGATGGTCTTCAGCTGCGCCACGCCGCCGCCGTTGAGCAGCGCCGACAGCGCGGACAGCACCTCCTCGATCTCCGGGTTGCGGCCGCTGCGGGACAGCGGGATGCGGTCGCCGTCGGCGAGGCGCCCGACGGGTGCGGTGCCGGCGGGCGCGGACAGCGCCACGTACTTCTCGCCGAGCATGCTGGTCTGCCGCAGTTCGGCGACCGCGTTGGCGGGCAGCTTCACCGAGTCCGCGACGCGCAGCCGCACCCGGGCGTGCCAGCCGTCCAGTTCGACCTCCTCCACCGCGCCCACGGTGACGTCGTTCACCTTCACGGCGGACTGCGGCACCAGGTCCATCACGTCCCGGAACTCGACGGTGACGTGGAAGGCGCGGCCGTCGGCGGCGGCGCCGCCGGGCAGCGGCACGTCGTGCCAGCCGTTGAACTCGCAGCCGGACAGCAGCAGGGTGCCCGCCGCCGCCCAGGCCACCACGCCGGTGCGCCGGCGCGCCGCCGCGGGCCGTGTCACCGCGGGCCGCGCGCCCGTGTCTCGTGCGCTCATGCGTCGGCCTCCAGGATCCCGCCGAGGGTGCGGTCGACCGAGCCGGAGGCCGGTGCCTTCGGCAGTTCGGGCAGGGAGTCGAAGAGCCGCTGGAGCTCCCGGCAGTCGGGGTTCTCGCCGCCCTCGTCGCCGGTGGTCCGCAGCAGCGAGCACAGCAGCGCGGCCGGGTCCTGCGGGTGCTCGGGGTTGTTGCGGGTGTCGAGCGTGCCGGACGAGGCGTTGTAGGCGTTCTGCAGGTTGGACAGGCCGGTCGGCGCGACCTCCAGGAGTTCCTCCAGGGCGGCCCGCTGGGTGACCAGCACCTTGGTGACCTCGCTGAGTCCCCGCACGTTCGCCGTCAGCGACTTCTTGTTCTTCTTCACGAAGTCGGCCACGTCCCCGAGGGCCGTACCGAGGTTCTTCAGCGCCGCCGCCAAGTCCTTGCGCTCACCGGCCAGTTGCTCCGCCACCTCGGCGAGGCTGGTGTTGAACGCCCGCACCTCCTTGTCGTCGGCGGCCAGCGCCGTGGTGAACACCTGGAGGTTGCGCACGGTCCCGAACAGGTCGCCACGGTGGTCGGCGAGCGTGCCCGCCGCCTCGGAGAGGTCCTTCACCGTGCGGTGCAGATTCCCGCCCTGCCCCTCGAGGTTGTCGGCGCTCACGCCGAGCAGCCGGGACAGCGAGCCGTCCTTGTTGGCGCCCTCCGGGCCGAGCGCCTCGGCCGTGGTGCGCAGGCTGTCGAAGATCCGGTCCAGCTCGACCGGCACGGCCGTGCGCGACTCGGGGATCACGTCGCCGTCCCGCAGCGCCGGTCCCTTCCGGTACACCGGCAGCAGCTGCACGTAACGGTCGCTCACCACCGAGGAGTTGATGATCGCGGCCTGCGCGTCGGCCGGGATGCGGCGGCCCGCCCCGTACTCCAGCTCCACCCGCACCCGGCCGCCCTCCGGCACGATCTCCTTGACCTCGCCGATCCGCACGCCCAGGACGCGCACGTCGGAGCCGGGGTAGATGCCGACGGTGCGCGGGAAGTACGCCGTGACGCGCACGGTGTCGGGGCGCGGCCACAGCGCGTAGGCGAGCCCGGCGACCAGCGCCAGGGCGGTGAGCAGCGCGATGCGTTTCCTCACGGGGTGCCTCCCGTCCTGGGCACCACGGGTGCCGCGACCAGGTTCTGGATGTAGCTGTCGAACCAGCGGCCGTTGCCGAGGGTGTTGGAGAAGACCCGGACGTAGGGGGCGAGCAGGGCGACGCTGCGGTCCAGGCTCTTCTGGTTGCGTTCCAGCATCCTCACGAACGTGTTGAGGTTCTTCAGGGCGGGACCGATCTCCTTGCGGTTGTCCTCCACCAGACCGGACAGTTCGACGCCCAGCTCCGCGGAGGTCGTCAGCAGCTTGTGGATCGCCTTGCGGCGCTTGCTGATCTCCTTGAACAGCTCGTTGCCGTCCTTGACCATGGCGCTGAAGTCGCCGGAGCGTTCGGCCAGCACACCGCTGACGCCGTTCGCCCGGTCGAGGAGTTCACCGAGCTCCTTGTCGCGCGAGGCGACCGTCCGGGAGATCTTCGACAGGCCCTTGATGGAGGCGCGCACCTCCTCGGGCGAGTCCTCGAAGGTCGCCGACAGGGTGTCCAGCGCCTTGGCCAGCCGCTGCGTGTCGACCTCCTCCGTGGTGGTCGTCAGATCGCTGAACGCCTCCACCACGTCGTACGCCGGGACGGTGCGCCGCAGCGGGATCTCGCTGCCCGCCGGGAGCTGCCCGGGACCTTCGGGGTGCAGGGCCAGGTACTTGGCGCCGAGGATGGTCTCCACCCGGATCGACGCGCCGGTCTCCCGGCCGAACTCCGGTTCGCCGCGCAGCTTGAAGACCACCTCGACGTGGTCGCCGTCCAGGTCGACGGTCTCCACCTTGCCGACCTTGACCCCGGCGATCCGCACCTCGTCGCCCGGCTTCAGCCCGCCCGCCTCGGAGAACGCCGCGCTGTAGCGGGTGCCGCCGCCGATCACCGGCAGGCTGTCCGCGTTGAACGCGGCGACGGTCAGCAGCGCCAGGACGGTCAGCCCGACGGCACCGATGACCACGGGATTGCGTTCCCGGAACGGCTTCGTCCGGGGACCGCCGCCCTTGCGGCGCCGCAGCCTCGGCAGCCGCGGGCGCGGCAGCCTCGGCGGGTCGATCCGCACCTTCATCAGCGGCTCCGGCCGGCGCCGGCGGCGCGGCAGGAAACGTGTGCTCATGAGCCGCACCTCGCCCGTGCCACGTGCAGTCCCGGTTCGAGCACCCGGTCGCTTCCCGGCAGCACCACCCGGCCGTCGAAGTCGCACAGGTAGAAGTTGAACCACGAGCCGTAGGACGCCGTCCCGGTCAGCTCGTTGAGCTTGTTAGGCAGCCGCTTCAGCACGCCCTCCACGGTCTTCTCGTTGTCGTTCAGGGTTCCGGTCAGCTCGTTCAGTTCGGCGATGTCGTCCTTCAGCGGCGGCCGCGCGTCCTTCAGCAGCCCCGAGGTGGCCTCCGTGAGGTCGCCGATGCCCACCAGCGACTCGCCGAGCGGTTTGCGGTCCGCGGACAGCCCCGAGATCACCCGCCGCAGCTGCTTCAGCAGCCCGGAGAACCGGCCGCTGCGCTTGTCGAGCGTGGTGAGCACCGTGTTGAGGTTGGTGACGACGGAACCGATCAGCTCGTCCCGGTCGGCGAGCGTCGTAGTGAGCGACGCGGTGTGCGCCAGCAGGCTGTTCACCGTGCCGCCCTCGCCCTGGAGCGTCTTGATGATGTCGGTGGCGAGCCTGTTGACGTCCTCCGGGCTGAGCGCGGCGAACAGCGGCTTGAACCCGTTCAGCAGCACGTTGAGGTCGAGCGCGGGCTGGGTCCGCGACAGCGGGATGGTGCCGCCCGGCCGCAGCCGGGAGGCGCTGCCCGCGCCCTCGGTGAGCGCGACATAGCGCCGGCCGACCAGGTTCCGGTAGCGCACCACCGCGCCGGTCGTCGTCAGCAGCGGCCGGTCGGCGCGGACGCTGAAGGTGATCTCCGCCCGGGTCCGGTCCTTGATCCGGATCTCCTCGACCTCGCCGACGCGCACCCCGGCGACCCGGATGTCGTCGCCCTCCTCCAGGCCGGTGACATCGCTGAACACCGCCCGGTAGGAGTGCTTCGGCTCGAAGGAGATGTTGACGATGGTGGCGGCGAGCAGGGCCGTCGCCAGGATCGTCACCACGGCGAACAGGCTGAACTTGACCAGTGGGGCCACGGTCCGGCGGGCCTTGGACGTGCTCATGCGACGCTCACCGCCGTTCCGCGGGCCAGCGGGCCGAACAGCAGGGTCGTCACCGGCGGCACCTCGTCCGCCGGCACGCCCAGCACGGGCGCGACGAGCGAGCCGACGGCCCGCTGCTCGGCGGCCGTGGCGGACACCGGCGAGGAACCGCCGACGCCGCCCGGAGCACCGGACTTCGCCCCGTCGTCCAGGTCGATGTGCGGTGCCGGCACCTGCGGATGGGGCAGGCCGTGGCAGTTCGGGCCGGACCGCTCGCCGTGGACGGGCTCCTCACCGGGCTCGTACGCCGGCCGTGCGCGGACCACCTCCAGGGTGATCCGCATCCTGCCGCCCCGGTACGTCTCCTCGGCGGCCTTGTTCTGCCGGACCAGGCCGGCCAGCAGGCACGGGTACTCGGGGGAGTAGCGGGCGAACAGGTCGAGCGTGGGCCGGGAGACCCGGCCCAGGGTGATCAGGCGGTCGCCGTTGGTGTCGAGGAACTCCCGCCCGGTCCCGGCGACGGTCGCCGTGGTGCGCAGCGCCGAGGCCAGCCGGTCCTTCTTCTCGACCAGGGTGCGGCTGGTGGTGACGGTGTTGCGCAGGATCCGCAGCAGGTCCGGTGCCGCGTCGCCGTACACCTCGGCGACGTCCGCGAACCGCGAGATGTCCTCCTTCAGCGACGGCAGATGCGGATTGAGCTTGCGCAGGTAGGCCTCCAGCCGCGTGAGGTTGTCGCCGATGCGGTCGCCGCGGCCCTCCAGGGCGCCGGCGAACGCGGACAGCGTGGCGTTGAGTTCACCGGGTTCGACCGTGCGCAGCAGCGGCAGCAGGTCGTTCATCAGCTGCTGGACCTCCATGCCGACCGTCGTGCGGTCCTGGGTGATGACGTCGCCGGCCCGGATCGGCCGGGCCGCGGAGCCGCCGGGCGCCACCAGGTCGACGTACTTCTCGCCGAACAGCGTCTTGGGCAGCAGCCGGGCCCGTACGTCCGACGGGATGCGGCCCACGTGCTCGGGCTTCAGGGCCAGGTCGAGGGTGGCCCCGGTGCCGTCCGCGTGGACCTCGCGCACCTCGCCGACCAGCAGCCCGCGCAGCTTCACGTCGGCCCGCGGGTCGAGCTGGTTGCCGAGCCGGCCGGCCTCCAGCGTGACCTTGACGACGGGCGTGAACGCCTGCTGGTAGACGGCCACCGCGAGGGACAGCAGCAGCGCCAGCACGGCGATGAAGGCGATGCCGTACAGCCTCAGTCTCAGCACTCTCACCGCGCTCACCCCGCGATCCGTACGGTCGTGTTGGCGCCCCAGATCGCCAGGGACAGGAAGAAGTCGAGGACGTTGATCGCCACGATCGAGGTGCGCACCGCGCGGCCCACCGCGACGCCCACCCCGGCCGGACCGCCGCTCGCGTGGTAGCCGTAGTAGCAGTGCACCAGGATGATCAGCACCGCGAAGACGATCACCTTGCCGAACGACCAGAACACGTCGACCGGCGGCAGGTACTGGTGGAAGTAGTGGTCGTAGGTGCCCGTCGACTGCCCGTAGTAGCCGGTGGTGATGGTCCGCGCGGCCAGGTACGACGACAGCAGCCCCACCACGTACAGCGGGATCACGGCGACGAATCCGGCGATCATCCGGGTCGTCACCAGGAACGGCAGCGAGGGCACGCCCATCACCTCGAGGGCGTCGGTCTCCTCGCTGATCCGCATCGCGCCGAGCTGCGCGGTGAACCCGGCGCCGACCGTCGCCGACAGGGCCAGCCCGGCCACCAGCGGCGCGATCTCCCGGGTGTTGAAGTAGGCCGACAGGAAGGCCACGAAGTTGGAGGTGCCGAGCTGGTTGAGGGCCGCGTAGCCCTGGAGCCCGACCTCGGTGCCGGTGAAGAACGACAGGAAGGCGATCACGCCGACCGTGCCGCCGACCACGGCGAGCGCGCCCCGGCCGAAGCTCACCTCGGCCAGCAGCCGCAGCACCTCCTTCTTGTAGCGGCGCAGCGTGCGGCCCGTCCACGCCAGTGAACGGCCGTAGAAGACCAGTTGGGTGCCCAGCTCCTCCAGGGAGCGCAGGGGGCGTTCGAGAAGTCGTCGTGAGCGCACCGGTCAACCCCTCTGCGGGACGACCTGGAAGTACACCGCGGTCATCACGAAGTTGGTCACGAACAGCAACATGAAGGTGATCACCACGGACTGGTTCACGGCGTCGCCCACACCCTTGGGCCCGCCCTTCGCGGTGAGTCCCTTGTACGAGGCGACGATCCCCGCGATCGCCCCGAACACCAGCGCCTTCAGCTCCGCCGCCCACAGGTCGGACAGCTGGGCGAGGGTGGTGAAGGAGGCCAGGTAGGCGCCCGGGGTGCCGTTCTGCAGCACCACGTTGAAGAAGTAGCCGCCCGCCACGCCGACCACCGACACCAGGCCGTTGAGCAGCACGGCCACCACCATGGAGGCCAGCACGCGCGGCACGACCAGCCGGTGGATCGGGTCGATGCCGAGCACCTGCATCGCGTCGATCTCCTCGCGGATCTTCCGCGCCCCGAGGTCCGCGCAGATCGCCGTGCCGCCCGCGCCCGCGATCAGCAGCGCGGTGACGATCGGCGAGGCCTCCCGCAGCACGGCGAGCACCGAGGCCGCGCCCGCGAAGGACTGCGCACCCAGCTGCCGCGTCAGGCTGCCGATCTGCAGCGCGATGACCGCGCCGAAGGGGATGGAGACCAGGGCGGTCGGCAGGATCGTGACGCTGGCGACGAACCACGCCTGCTGGATGAACTCCCGCGCCTGGAACGGCCGTCGGGGCAGGGTCCGCAGCACGTCCAGTGCGAGCGCGAACAGGCTGCCGGAGTGGCGCAGCGCGCCGGTGGGCGACAGGCTCACGCGCCGGCCCCCTCGGCGCAGTGCAGCTCGGCCTCGCGCCGCGCGATCGCCTCCCAGCGGGGCGGGCGGGTGATGCCGGGGCCCGGCAGCAGGCGCGGCGTGATTTCCGGGACGCGCCCGGTGTCGTCGAGCTGCGCGAGCTCCTGCTCGACCTGTGCGGCGTCCTTCTCCTCCGCCATGCCGATCGGCCCCTGCATCCTGCCGTGCAGGAACTGCCGTACGACCGGCTCGTCACTGGTCAGCAGCCGCTCCCGGGGACCGAACATCACCAGTTCGCGGCGGAACAGCAGCCCGATGTTGTCCGGCACCTGCCGGGCCGAGGCGATGTCGTGCGTGACGATCAGGAACGTCGCGTCGATTTGGGCGTTGAGGTCGACGATCAGCTGGTTGAGGTAGGCGACCCGCACCGGGTCCAGGCCCGAGTCCGGCTCGTCGAACAGGATGATCTCCGGGTCGAGCACCAGCGCCCGGGCCAGCCCGGCCCGCTTGCGCATGCCGCCGCTGATCTCGCCGGGCAGCTTCGACTCGGCGCCGATCAGCCCGACCATGTCCATCTTCTCCAGCACGATGCGCCGGATCTCGCTCTCCGGCTTGCGGGTGTGCTCGCGCAGCGGGAAGGCGATGTTGTCGTAGAGGTTCATCGAGCCGAACAGGGCGCCGTCCTGGAACAGCACCCCGAACAGCTTGCGCACCTCGTACAGCTCGTGCTCGCGCAGCTTGGTGATGTCGCGCCCGGCGACCTTCACCGAGCCCCGGTCCGGCTTGAGCAGCCCGACGAGCGTCTTGAGGAACACCGACTTGCCCGTCCCCGAGGGGCCGAGCATCACCGAGACCTCCCCGGCGGGCAGCGTCAGTGAGACGTCCTGCCAGATGACCTGACGGCCGAAGGACTTGGTCAGCCCCTCCACGCAGATCTCGACACCCATCCGGTTCACCCTTCGCCCACGGCAGCAGCTCCGACATCTGCTCTACGGGGAGGGGCGGGCCGTCCGTCGCGACGGACCCGAATTTTTTTGCGACGGCGCTCCGCGGGAGGTTCTACGGGTGCGCCGCGGGCCTCCTGCGGGCGCGGCGCGGGCGGTTCACGGCAGCGGAACGGAGGGTGCGCCGGGCAGCGGTGCGGAGTCCTGCCCGGGCTCGGGGACGTCCGCGGACGGCAACGGCGGCGCGGAGGGCAGTGCGGGCGCCGACGGCATCGACGCCCCGGCCGACCCGGCCGGCAGGTCCGGCACGCCGGGCAGTTCCGGCAGGCCCGGCACGCCGCCCACCTCGGGCACCTCCGGCACCTCGGTCCGGGCCAGCTCGGACACCTCGGGCAGCACCGGCAGGACGGACGTGAGCAGCGAGCCGTCGGCGGGCGCACCCGTGGCCTCCGGGCCCGCCGCCCCCGGCGCAGGCGTCCGGTCCGGGCGGGCCGCCGGGTGCGACGGCGCGGCGGTGCCGCCGGTGGCGGGCGCCTCGGCGTCCTGCGAGCTGGAGGACCGCGGCGTCGAGCCGCTGCCGCCGTCGTCCAGCGTGTGCGGCACCACGAACCCGGCCACCGCGAGCGTGGCCGCCGTGGAGGCGACGGCGACGGCCTGGGCCTTGCCGCCCGTGCGGGGCCGCCCCCGGCCGCACAGGAACAGCGCGAGGCCGAGCGTCCCGGCCAGCGAGTTCCTGAGCGTGCGCCGGGCCCTGGCCAGCAGCGACTCCACCGTCCGGTAGCTCAGTCCCATGTGCACCGCGACCTGGCCGACGTCCAGGTCCAGCGACTTCAGCCGCAGCGCCTCCGCCTGCCGTGCGGGCAGTTCGCCGCTGCGTACCGCCAGCCACCTGGCCTCGGCCCGGTCGCACACCGCCTCCTCGACGGGCACCGGGCCGGGCGCGACCAGCGTGGGGCTGGTGCGCACCTCGGCCTCCCGGTGGACCTGCCGGTACCGGTCGACGCACAGCCGCATGGTCACGGTGGTCAGCCAGGCGCCGAGCCGCTCGTCGTCCAGGTCCGGACGCTCGGCGGCCCGCAGCATCGCCTCGTGCACCGCGTCCTCGGCGTCCTCCTGGCTCATCGACCGGCGCCGGGCCACCTTGAGCAAGTGCTCACGGTGGCCCCACATCCGCTCCCAGCGCTCCTGCGCCGCCTGTGCCTGAGCAGGCATGTCCGTCGCCATGAGGGCCCCTTCGCTCACCCACCGGTCCCGTGCCGTCCGGCGGTGGGCGACATTACCGTCCGGTAGCGGCAATTGGGGAGGGGGTGGCCGGTATCGAGTCCGCACCGTTGCTGGTCAGCGGGCCGCCCTCGGGCAGCAGCCCGCCGTCGGGGACGACGGGAGCCGGGGCGGGCACCGGCAGGCCGGTCCCGTCGGCCGGGGCCGGGTCGTCCGCCGGGCGGGACCGGGTCGGGGCCGGCGAGGCGGGCGGCGCGGAGGGCGCCCGGGTGGGGGCGGTGTCCGGGCGGGCGGACGGCGCCGGCTTCGGGGCCGGTGACGGGGACGCGGTGCCGCGCAGGCGTTCCGGGGCCCCGGCGGAGGCGTCCGGCACCACCCGGTGACCGGTCAGGTAGTACGCGTACCAGGCCCGGACCGTGCGCAGATACGCCGTCGAGTGGTTGTAGCCGAGGATCGCCCGGTCCAGCTGGGCGGGGTCGGACAGGTCCCGGCCGCCCGCGCACAGGTAGCGTCCGGCGGCGAGCGCCGCGTCGAAGACGTTGTTCGGGTCGCTCCGTCCGTCGCCGTTGCCGTCGGCGCCCCAGCGGGCCCAGGTCGACGGGATGAACTGCATCGGGCCGACCGCGCGGTCGTACACCGTGTCCCCGTCGTGCGCGCCGCCGTCGGTGTCCCGGATGAGCGCGAAGGCGACGCCGTCCAGCCGGGGCCCGCGGATCGGCGTCACGGTCGTACCGTCCGGGGTGACCCGGCCGCCGCGCGCCTGCCCGGACTCCACCTGGCCGATCGCCGCCAGCAGGTGCCACCGCAGCCGGCAGCCCGGCGCGCTGCGGGCCAGCTCCGACTCGGCCCGGCGGTAGGCGGCGAACACGGTCGCCGGCAGGGCGGCGCCCGCCGGCGTGAGGCGGTGCCCGTCGGGCTCGCCGGTGCGCAGCGGCGGCAGCTCGGTGCGGTACGGGGTGTCGCCGGAGACGCTCGGACCGTGCCCGGACGGCGTCGGCCGCGCCGCCGCCGGAGCCGGTGTCCCGCTCGCGTCCGCCGCCTGCGACCCGGTGAGCAGCACCATCGCCGTCACCGCCGCCGCCGTGCCCCGGGCGCCCCGCGCCGCACCGGCACCCCGAAATCCCTGTCCCGCCATGTCGTGTCCCCTCCCTGCGGATGTCCTCCGCCTGCTCTACGCGGCACCGGGGCGGGTCCGTCGGCCGGGATCCGGGGATTTCCGGTGGGGCGCTGCCCGGCACGCAGGTCCGTTAAGGTCTCCCCAAGCGGCCGGCCGGCCCGGGCCGCGGACCTGGCGCAACGCACGGGTCGGAGCGGATGCCATGGGGGCACAGTGCGACTGAAAGTGGAGTTCACGACCGAGCCCTTCGACCTCGACGAGGCGCCCGCGCACGCGGTGGTGGCCCGCGAGGTGATCGAGGCGGCCGAGCTGGACGCCGTGGACGTCGGGCCCTTCGGCAACACCGCCGAGGGCGACGCCGACGCGGTGCTCACCGCCGTGGACGCGCTGCTGCGCCGCTCCCTGACGGCCGGCGCCACCCGGATCTCCCTCCAGGTCAACGTGGTCGAGGAGGGCGACCGGTGACCGGCACGGGCGACGAGGACTTCATCACCGCGGTGAAGCCGCTGGTCGACGCCATGGGCGGCGAGATGGTCCCGCCGGACGAGGCCGGCGCCGACGACGTGGTGCTCTCCTGGCGGGGGGCCGGCGTGGTCGCGGTGCGCCTGCCGCAGCTCGCGGACTCCCTCGATCACATCCTGGCGGCCCTGGAGCGCGGGAAGGGCATGCCGCTGGCGGACCTGGACCGCAAGGCGAAGCAGGAGATCGTGCGCAGTCTGGAGGCGCGCGGCGCCTTCGCCGTGCGGCACGGCGTGGAGACCGTGGCGAGCGCGCTCGGGGTCAGCCGCTTCACCGTCTACAACTACCTCAACCGCGAGAAGGACTCCTGAGCACGGTCCTGCGGAACCGGAGGACGGCGGGCGGCGAGGGGCGGACGGCGGACGGCGGGGCGACGGACAGCGGGACGACGGACGACGGACGGCGAGCGTTCCCCTTCGTTACCCCGAATTTTCAACAAACTGTTGACGCGCTGGGCGTGACGGCGTTCACTGTCGGCACGCCCGTTCCGCAGCACGAAGGCCGTTCGCGGCCACGGAGGCTCCCGTGACGTCGACTTCCACGCCCTCGGGGCTGGCCCGCTTCAACGCCCTGGAGGAGCACGCCGCCCTCGCCGCGCTCCACGAGGCATGCGCCTCCAGGGCATGGGCCCGGCGCCTGCTCGCCGCCCGCCCCTACGCCACCGCCGAGGACCTGTACGCCGCCAGTGACGCCGCCATGGCCGACCTGACCACGGAGGACCTCCACGAGGCGATGGCCGGGCACCCGCCGATCGGCCGCCCCGAGCCGGGCGACCCGGCCTCCGCCCGCGAGCAGAGCGGCATGGCCGGCGCCCCGGACGCGCTCAAGGCCGAGATGCTCGAACTGAACCTGGCCTACCAGGAGAAGTTCGGCCACGTGTTCCTCATCTGTGCCACCGGCCGGACCGGCGAGCAGATGCGCGACGCCGTCAAGGAACGCCTCGGCAACGCGCCGGAGCAGGAACGCGAGATCGCCCGCACCGAACTGGGGAAGATCAACCGCATCCGGCTGGCCCGACTCGTCGAAGAGGACTGACGCAGACATGAGCACCGACACCACCGCTTCCGTGTCCACGCACATCCTGGACACGAGCGCGGGCCGCCCCGCCGAGGGCGTCGCCGTCCGGCTCTCCGCCCGTGCGGGCCGGGAGGCGGACTGGCGGGAGCTCGGCGGTTCCGCGACCGACGCGGACGGGCGGTGCAAGGACCTGCCGGCCCCGCCGGAGGGAACCACCCACGTACGGCTCGACTTCGCCGTCGAGGCGTACTTCGAAGAAACCGCGAAGAAGCAAGCCGATGCGCAGCAGGACGCCCCCGCGAATCGGGACAGCGGTGCCGCGTTCTTCCCCGAGGTGGCGATCACCTTCGCCGTGAACCCCGGGGAGCACTACCACGTACCGCTGCTGCTCAACCCGTTCGGCTACTCCGTATACCGAGGGAGCTAGCGAGCAATGCCCACCTTTCTGGGACAGAACCAGTACGGCAAGGCAGAGAACCGAGTCGTCAGGATCACGCGGGACGGCGCCACCCACCACATCAAGGACCTGAACGTCTCCGTCGCCCTGTCCGGCGACATGGACGAGGTCCACTACTCCGGTTCCAACGCCAACGTCCTGCCGACCGACACCACCAAGAACACGGTGTACGCGTTCGCCAAGGAGCACGGCATCGAGTCCGCCGAGCAGTTCGGCATCCACCTCGCCCGCCACTTCGTCACCTCCCAGGAGCCCATCCACCGGGCGCGCATCCGCATCGAGGAGTACGCCTGGGAGCGCATCGCCACCTCCGACGCCAACTCCAGGTTCATCGGCGCGGACGAGATCAAGCACTCCTTCGTCCGCAAGGGCCAGGAGACCCGGCTGACCCAGATCACCTACGACGGCGAGCAGTGGGAGGTCGTCTCCGGTCTGAAGGACCTGACGGTGATGAACTCCACCAACTCCGAGTTCTGGGGCTACGTCAAGGACAAGTACACGACGCTGAAGGAGGCGTACGACCGGATCCTCGCCACCTCGGTCTCCGCCCGCTGGCGGTTCAACTGGACCGACGACGAGCAGAAGATGCCCCACTGGGAGAAGTCCTACGAGCAGACGAAGAAGCACATGCTCCAGGCCTTCGCCGAGACCTACTCCCTCTCGCTCCAGCAGACGCTGTACCAGATGGGCGCGCGGATCATCGACCACCGCAGCGAGATCGACGAGGTCCGCTTCTCCCTCCCGAACAAGCACCACTTCCTGGTGGACCTGGAACCGTTCGGGCTAAAGAACGACAATGAGGTCTACTTCGCCGCCGACCGGCCCTACGGCCTGATCGAGGCCACCGTCCTGCGGGACGGCTGCGAACCGCGGATCCCGGTGGACCTCACCAACCTCTGACCGCACCCACCGACCGCACCTCACTCGGCACCCGTGGCCGGGGAGGACGTCTCCCCGGCCACGGCACTCAAAACCCCCGGGGTCCTGCCGTGCCCTCTCCACGAAAGCGAAAAGGACGCACCATGGCAGCAGCCCAGCGCATCGTCATCGACAACTGCGCCATCGCGACCGTCGACGCCGAGGACACCGAGTACGCCTCCGGCCACCTCGTCCTCGCCGGCAACCGCATCGAGTCGCTCGGCGCGGGCCCGGCCCCCGACGGCCTGGAGAACGTCGCCCGCCGCATCGACGCCGCCGGACACCTGGCGACGCCCGGACTGGTCAACACCCACCACCACTTCTACCAGTGGATCACCCGGGGCCTGGCCACCGACCACAACCTCTTCGACTGGCTCGTCGCCCTCTACCCGACCTGGGCGCGCATCGACGAGCCGATGGTGCGGGCGGCGGCCCGGGGCTCGCTCGCGATGATGGCCCGCGGCGGCGTCACCACCGCCATGGACCACCACTACGTCTTCCCGCACGGCTCCGGCGACCTGTCCGGCGCGATCATCGGCGCCGCCCGCGACATGGGCGTCCGCTTCACCCTCGCCCGCGGCTCCATGGACCGCAGCGAGAAGGACGGCGGCCTGCCCCCGGACTTCGCCGTGGAGACCCTGGAGGACGCGCTCGCCGCCACCGAGGAGACGGTGCGCACGCACCACGACCCCTCCTCCGACGCCATGACCCAGGTCGCCGTCGCCCCCTGCTCCCCGTTCTCCGTCTCCACCGAACTGCTCCGCCGGGGCGCGGAACTGGCCCGCCGGCTCGGGGTGCGCCTGCACACCCACGGCTCGGAGACCGTGGAGGAGGAGAAGTTCTGCCACGAACTGTTCGGCATGGGGCCCACCGACTACTTCGAGTCCACCGGCTGGCTCGGCGAGGACGTGTGGATGGCGCACTGCGTCCACATGAACGACTCCGACATCGCCGCCTTCGCCCGCACCCGGACCGGCGTCGCCCACTGCCCCTCCTCCAACGCGCGCCTCGCGGCCGGCATCGCCCGCGTCCCCGACCTCCTCGCGGCGGGTGTCCCGGTCGGCCTCGGCGTGGACGGCACCGCCTCCAACGAGTCCGGCGAACTGCACACCGAACTGCGCAACGCCCTGCTCGTCAACCGTCTGGGCGCCCACCGCGAGGCCGCCCTGAACGCCCGGCAGGCCCTGCGGCTCGGCACCTACGGCGGTGCCCGAGTGCTGGGCCGCGCCGACGAGATCGGCTCCCTGGAGCCCGGCAAGCTCGCCGACCTGGTGCTGTGGCGGATGGACACCCTCGCCCACTCCTCCATCGCCGACCCGGTCGCCGCGCTGGTCCTCGGCGCCGCCGCGCCGGTCACCGCCTCCTTCGTCAACGGCCGGCAGATCGTGGAGAACGGCCGGCTGCTCACCGCCGACGAGGACGAGATCGCCCGCTCGGCCCGGGCCGAGGCACAGCGGCTCGCCCGGATCGCCGGCCGGGACTGAGCACCCCGAAGTCTCCGGCCGGGAGGGACGGCTCCCGGCCGGTGACCGTGGACCCCGCGAGGGGTTCCACGGCGGCCGTCTCCGGGGCGCGCGTCCACGCGCGCCCCGGAGACGGTCCACCCGTCCGCCCCGGTCCCTCCCCCACTCTCGGCTTCGCTCGAGCGGGAGGTACCCGCATGCCCACCCGCACCACCTCCTTGACACCCACGACGGCCGTGTCGCGCCGCCGTGTACCCGACCGGAGGAGAGCCGCAGTGGCCGACCACCCCGTTGACGAGAAACTCCCCGCGCTGAAGATGGCGACGACCGGCCTGCAGCACGTGGCCGCCATGTACGCGGGCGTCGTCGCCCCACCCCTGATCGTCGGCGCGGCCATTGGTCTCACCGGCACCGAACTGACCTTCCTCACCGGCGCCTGCCTGTTCACCGCGGGCCTCGCCACCTTCCTGCAGACCCTCGGCATCTGGAAGATCGGCGCCCGGCTGCCGTTCGTCAACGGCGTCACCTTCGCCGGTGTCGCCCCGATGACCGCGATCGTCGCCTCCACCGACGACAAGGACGACGCACTGCCGATCATCTTCGGCGCCGTCATCGTCGCCGGCCTCCTCGGCTTCCTCGCCGCGCCGTTCTTCAGCAAGGCCGTGCGCTTCTTCCCGCCGGTCGTCACCGGCACCGTGATCACCCTCATCGGCGTCTCACTGCTGCCGGTCGCCTTCGGCTGGGCCCAGGGCGCGAGCCCCGCGGCGGACGACTTCGGCTCGGCCACCAACCTCGGCCTGGCCGCCGCCACCCTGGTGATGGTGCTGCTGCTGCGCCGCTTCACCCGCGGCTTCGTCAAGCAGATAGCCGTCCTGCTCGGACTCGTCGGCGGCACGCTGCTCGCCGTCCCGTTCGGCGTCACCGACTTCTCGCCGGTCGCCGAGGCGGACATCGTCGGCTTCCCGACGCCGTTCCACTTCGGCGCCCCGCAGTTCCAGCTCGCCGCGATCATCTCGCTGTGCGTGGTGATGGTGGTCTCGATGACCGAGTCCACCGCCGACATGCTGGCGCTCGGCGAGATCGTCGACCGCCCGGCGGACGAGAGGACCATCGCCGCCGGCCTGCGCGCCGACACCCTTGGCTCCGCCCTCAGCCCGCTGTTCAACGGCTTCATGTGCAGCGCGTTCGCGCAGAACATCGGCCTGGTCGCGATGACGCGGATCCGCAGCCGGTACGTCGTCGCCACCGGCGGCGGCTTCCTCGTCCTGATGGGCCTGTGCCCGATGGCGGCCTCGCTGATCGCCGTCGTCCCCCGTCCGGTGCTCGGCGGCGCGGGCGTGGTGCTGTTCGGGTCCGTCGCGGCCAGCGGCATCCAGACCCTGGTCAGGGCCGGGCTGGAGAAGGACAACAACGTCCTGATCGTCGCCGTGTCGCTGGCCGTCGGCATCATCCCGATCAGCGCACCGGAGTTCTACCACTCCTTCCCGGAGACGGCGCGGATCGTCCTGGACTCCGGCATCTCCACCGGCTGCGTGGTGGCGGTCCTGCTGAACCTCGTCTTCAACCACCTCGGCAACGGCGGCCGCGAGGCCGCCGACGTCACCCACCCGATGGAGGCCGGCGAGGAGATCTCCGGATCCGCGAAGGCCCCGGCCACGCCCTGAGGCGCGGCCGGGACGCCGTCGCCCGGACCGCCGGGCGGCGGCCGTCAGGCCGACCGGGCCACCGCCACCTCCTCGCGCAGGCGGGGCAGACGGTCGTGGTAGATGCCCGGGCAGAGGGTGTCGCCGTAGTCCTTGTGGCCGAAGATCTGCGTGGCGGGAATGCCGTAGCGGGCGCACACGTACGCGCACAGGGTCACCAGGACGTCCCACTGGGGGGTGGGCGGTACCGCGCCGTCGTGGTAGGCGCCCTCGCACGCGATCCCGATGGCCGAGGTGTTCTGCCCGGAGGTGTGCGCGCCGAGGACGAAGTTCCGCCCGCCGGTGAGCGCCTGGAGGCTGCCGTGCCGGCCCTCGGTGATCCAGCCGCCCCGGCTGACCAGGAAGTTGTAGCCGGTGTCGACCCAGCCGTTCTTGTCCATGTGCAGGTCCTGCACCCAGTGGGCGTGGGAGTGGGCCTGGGCGCGGGAGTAGTCGGAGGTGTTGGCGCTCACCGTGTGATGGACGACGATCTTGCTGGGCCGGTACTGCAGGACGCTGATGGTCCCTTTCGGGGACCGGGCGCCCCAGGCCGAGGTGGAGTCGATGTCCGGCTCGACGGCGGCGGTGCCGGCGAACGCGCTGCCCGGCAGGGCGCCGGCGGCGGCCAGGCCGGCCGCGCCGGCGATCAACAGGCGGCGCCGGATGGCGTTTTCGGGACGCACGATCACTCCTGTGGGGGGAGAGGGAGGGTGGGGGAGACGGGGGAGCCGGCGGCGGGCGGCCGCCGGCTCCGCCGGGTGATCGCGTACTGCCTACGACGTCACGTGTTGTTGGCGAGCGCCAGGAGCCGGTCGCGGGAGCCGTTGAACTGGTTGCGGTCCACGTTGCCGGAGACGCCGCTGACCGAACCGGTGGCGGTGTACTGCCACACCGTCCAGGTGGGGAAGCCGGCCGGGATCGTCGGCGAGGAGGCACCCCAGTGCGCGGCCCACAGCGGGCTCTTGCCGCCCATGCCGGTCCAGTTGCCGGTGCAGGTGTTCCACCAGCTGGCCGTCGTGTAGATCACCACGTCGCGCGAGGTGCGCGCCTTGTACGTGTTGTAGAAGTCGGTGATCCAGGTGCGCATGGCCGTGGTGGACAGGCCGTAGCACATCGCCCCGTAGGGGTTGTGCTCGATGTCGAGGACGCCCGGCAGGGTCAGGTTGTCGCGGGACCAGGCGCCGCCGCTGGAGGCGAAGAAGTTCGCCTGGGTGGCACCGTTGGAGACGTTGGGGCGCGCGAAGTGGTACGCGCCGCGGATGACGCCCGCGTGGTAGGCGTTCGTGTAGTTGCTGTTGAAGCGGTCGTCCTTGTAGGTGGTGCCCTCGGTTGCCTTGATCCAGGCGAACTGGATGCCCGCGTTGCGCACCGACGTCCAGTTGATGGCGCCCTGCCAGTGCGAGACGTCGATGCCCTGGACGCCGTCGGTCGGGGCCATGATGCCCATCGACGGTTCGTCCGCCGGGGCGCCCTCGTGGATGCGGGCACCCACACCCATGTACGCTTCGCCGGGCTGGACCTTGGCGCGGTCCCGGTCGGGCTGCGGGGCGGCGGTCGCGCCGCCCGCGGTGGTGGCCGTCAGCGCGAGTGCGGCGCCGAGGACGCCGAGCGCCGTGGCCACCTGTCTGCGGGTGCCGGTCCGGCGGGTGGGGAGAGAGAACATGACTGCCTCCTGACACTGTGGGGATGAGAGAAGGACGTGACGTCGGCCGCTGCCACCTGGCAGTTCCTGCTTTTTGACGTGCGCGCGTCATTAGTTACGCACGTAGATCTACGCGTGTAAAGGGTTACCGGGTCTCTCTGGTGGTCTGGTCCACTGCAGGAGCGGATGGCCTGGAAAGTTGGGCCCGTACGACGGAAACTTTCACCGCGTGAAAGCTGGACCGGCCCGCACCGCCGCAGCCGGCCCTGAGGGTTCCGCCCTCCCGGACGCCTGTCCGCACGGCCCGGGAACACCTCCCCGTCCAGGCCGAAAAGCCGGGCGTACGCGGCGAGTTCGGTTCTCTGACCCGCGCGGCGCGCCCGCGGCCGGCGCGGCCCCGGGCGGCCGGTTCACCGGGCCGGCCCCGCCCCGGAGCCGGGGCCGGTCGAGAGGCCGGCGCACGGACCGCCGCGAACGACGTGACGCGGGCCGACCGGCCGGATCGGCAGGGACGTCACGGTGCCGGCCCCGGGGCGAGGCGGAGCCGCACCGACGCGTGGCCGTGCTACAGGCCGAGCAGTCCCGGGTCCTTCGCCAGGTCCCGGAAGACCTCCTGCGGGTTCGGCACGAGCTTGCGCTGCGCGAGGTCGAGCAGACCGCCCACCGCCGTGATCTCGGCCGCCACCGTGCCGTCGGCCCTGGTGACGGTCTGCGCGATGTCGAAGATCTTGCCGCCGCGCCAGGTGAACGCGCAGCTCACGTCGACCTCGTCACCGGCCAGCAGCTCCCGCCGGTAGCGGACGGTCGTCTCCAGGGCGACCGGTCCCACGCCCTGCGCGAGGAGGCCGGACTGGGTGATCCCCGCCTCCTGGAGCAGGGACCAGCGCGCGTGCTCCGCGTAGTTGAGGTAAACGGCCTGGTTGAGGTGGCCCTGCACATCGGTCTCGTATCCGCGCACGGTCACACGGACGGAAAACGGCTCGCTCACTGCGTCCCCTTCACGCCGGCGCGACGCGTCGTCCGGCTCCCTCCGTCGTCCGGCTCGACCCGTCGTCCCGCTCGATCGGTCGTCCAGCACACCGATCCTGGCACGCCCCGCTCACACCCGTCGCGGAGACGCCAGGAGATGGCGCGCCCGGGTGCGCGGCTCCGTGTGCTCACCGACCTGCCACCCGGCCCGCTCCAGCGTCACCGCGCAGGCGCGCAGCGCCTCGGCGTCCGGCTCGTGGACGGCGACGGCCTCCGGCTGCGGAGTCTCCCGCACCCGGTAGCCGCTCCCGGCGTCCGGGCCGGCCGGCCGGTGCCCGGCGGCCTCCAGGGCGAGCGCGGCGGCCTGCACCAGATGCGCGCGCTCCCAGCCGCACGGCCGGTCCGTGGCACCGTCGGAGTTGGTCATCCGGCGCAGCTCCAGCAGCCCCTGCCAGGCACCGCGCACCTCCCGCAGCCGGGCGGGCCCCGCGGCGGGCGCGTCCTCCCCGCCGACCCGCGCGGCGAACACCCCGGCCGCGTCCGGCGCCCGCACCGCCTCCGGCGCCGGTTCCGCCCGCCCTTCCCGTATCCGGTGACCGGCCGGCGTCAGGAAGTGGTCGTGCGGCGGCCGCGGATGACGGAAGGCCAGCCCGCGCTTCACCAGCGCCGAGAGCAGCGCCGGCGTGCCCTTCAGCCGCCCGGTCACGGGATCGGCGTCCTCGATGACCCGCCGCTGCGCGGCGGTCGGCGGTCGGCTCACACCCCGCTCCTCTCCCCGGCCTTCTCCCTTGCGCGCACAGTACGCCGCGGCACCGACAGCGGGGTCGGGCACCCGCTACGGCCGCCGGAACGAGGCCAGGGTGCGGCGGGCGCGCGCCGACCAGGCCGCGGCCTGGGCCGGGACGACGGCGGCGAGCCGGCCGTCCAGTTCACGGACCGTCCGCGCGGCCCCGGCCTCGTCACCCCGGAAGACCTGCCAGGACGCCAGCGCCATATGCGCGTTGACCCACTGCTCCAGGTGGTTCCGCCGGCCCCGGTCCCGTACCAGGACGCGCCCGTGGTCGATCGCCAGCCGGAACCCGCGGTCGGCCGCGCCGCTGCGTCCGCAGCGCATCGCGGTGATGCCGGACAGCAGCCCCGTCGTCATGCCCGCCTCGTACACCGGGTCCCCGGGGTGCCTCTCCGCCAGCCAGAGCAGGCTGCCGCACAGGTCCTCCAGGGCCTGCGACACCTGGGCCGGCTCCATGAACGCCATCGAGTCCGACACCAGCCGGTCCCGCTCCCGGACGAGATCGGCGAGCAGCCGTTCCAGGTTCCGCGGCCTCACCGTCCGTACCTTCGCCAGGTCGGCGATCCGGTGGTCCAGGCCCTGGAGCAGCAGCGCGTTGGGATCGGCACCCAGGGAGGCCGCCGTGCTCACCGCGTGCGCCGGGAGCAGCCGCTGCCACGGGTACGTGGTCCGCTCGGCGAAGTGCCGGCGCATCGCCTCCAGCTCCCGGGCCGCGCCGTCGAGGTCGCCGGACCGCTGGAGTGCGACGGACAGGGCGCCGCGCAGCCGGGCCGCCTCGCTCACCAGGTCGCCACGCCCCGCGTCGATCAGAGTGCGGTAGTCCCGCAGCGCCCGGCGCGCCGGCTCCCGCGCCTCCTCCGCGCAGCCGAGCTGCAGCAGGGCGTTGGCCCGGCGCTGGCGGGCGTCCGCGACATCGCGCAGTGACGTCTCACCGCGCGCGAACAGCGACTCCACCGCCGCGGTGATGTCGTCGACGACCGCCAGCGCCTCCTCGTGCCGTCCCAGGTTGCCGAGCGAGGCGTTGAGGGTCTGCAGGCACTGCACCCGGACCTGCTCCTCCTGCGGGGTGCCGGGCGCGCCGAGCGCCTCCAGCGCCGCCCGGGCCTCGCGGCAGGCGGCCTCGGTCCGTCCGGACCTGCGGTGGAGCACCGCCCGCCCGTTGCGGATCAGCGTGGCGACCAGCCGGGCGCCCGAGGACGGCCCGGGAGCCGTCCCCAGCACCCGCTCGGCCTCGTCCAGCTCCCGTGCGGCGGCGTCCATGTCGCCGGCGTCGATGAGCGCGTCGCCGAGCTTGTGCCGGGCGTCGGCCCGTTCGACGGCCCAGGCGCTGCGGCCGTCCGTGACGCTGAGCCGGTCCCACACGTCGACGGCCCGCCGGGCGAGGGCCACGGCGGCGGCCGGGTCCTCCAGTTCCCGCACCAGGGTCGCCTCGTGGTCGTGGGCCTGTGCCAGGAACCGGGTGTACTCCAGCCGGCCGTCCCGCAGCACCGCGTCCTCCAGCACCGAGCGGGCCGACCGGTACGCGGCGAGCGCCTCCTGCGGATGTCCGGAACGCTCGTGCCCCAGGCCGGACAGCAGCAGGGCGTGGCCCAGGTCCCCGGCCACCTCGTGCCGGCCGCTCTCCCGCACCAGCGGCTCGTACAGCTCGATCGCCTCGCGGGCGTACCGGGCCGATTCCCGGGCGCCGTCCGCGGTGATCGCCCGGTTGAGGCGCAGCATGGCCCGTACGGCGTCCAGGTCCGTACGGCCCGGCGCGGCGGCGGCTTCGAACATCGCCTCGGCCCGCTCCCACACCGCGGCCGCCTCGTCCGGCCGTCCCGCCTCCTCCAGCGCCCCGGCCCGCCCGGCCAGTGCCACGGCCAGGGCCTCGTCGTCACCGGCGGCCGTCAGGGCCTCGACGGACCGGTCGATCAGCGCGATCCGCTCGTGCGGGTCGTCGACGGCGTTCGCCTTCGTGCCGAGCGCCATGCCGCGGACCCGGGCGGCCTCCACCGGATCCGGGAGCGCGGCGGACGCCTCGGTGACCCGGTCGCAGATCGCCCTCGACTCACCGGCCGCCCCCGACAGCCGCAGGACGATGGCGAGCGAGTGCAGCACCGAGAGCCGCAGGCTGAGGGCGTACTCCGCGTCCGGTCCCTCCAGGCCGACGAGGTCCTCCAGCGCCCGGGCGCTCGACCGGTACGCGTCGACGGCTCCGGGCAGGTCGCCGAGGCTGTGCCGTACCCGGCCCGACTCGGCGGTCGCCCGCGCCCGCAACAGCCGCACCGGTACATCGGGGTCGGGCAGGGTGTCGAGGACCCGTAGCGCCTCGGTGAGCGCGCGGAGGTCCTCCATGGCCTGCGAGGCGCGGCTGCCGTGCCCGCTCGGCCAGAACCGCACGGACTCCCCGGGGTCCAGGCCGGCGGCACCGTAGGCGGCACCGAGCAGTTCCCTCGGGTCCTGCCAGGCGGAGCCGCCGGGCATCCGGCGTTCGAAGCCGCCCTTCAGGGAGGGCCGGGGCAGGGCGGGCGGCGGGTCCCCGGGCAGTGGGATCCCGCACTCCCGCACGGCGGTCCGCACCAGGCTGTCCGCCGCGTCCCGCAGCGACTCCGGGCGCTCCCGCGGATCGTTGCGGAAGCAGGCCCGCAGCAGCGCGGCCACCCCGTCGGGCATGGCGACCGGTCCGGCCGCACCACCGGCCTGCGCCTGGAGGAACGCCTCCAGCGCGGGACCGGCGAGCGTTCCCGACGGCCAGGTGCGGCCGCCGGTGAACATCTCCAGCACGGTGACGGCCCAGCTCCACAGGTCGGCGGGCCGGCCCAGCGGACGTCCCTCGGCCTGTTCGGGAGAGGTGTAGCCGGGGGTGATGCCCTCGGCGACCGCGGTCGGCGGCGGCGCCTGCGCGGCACGTGCCTCCGCCAGCGTCTGCCGCAGCACGGTCCTGAGCACCTGGCTCGTCTCGGCGTCGATGCCGTCGCCCTCCCGGGTCAGCAGGTCCAGCACGAACTCCGTGCCGATGGCGTCCTTGACGTCCCGTTCGCCGCCCGTCGCCAGTCCGAAGTCGGTGATGCGCGCGCCGCCGTCCTCGGTGAGCAGCACGTTGCCGGGTTTGGTGTCGAGGTGCAGCAGGCCGTGGGCGTGCGCGGCGTCCAGTCCCCAGGCGGCCTCCACGGCGATGCGCAGCACGGTGCGCAGCACCTCGCGCGGGCCGCCCGCGTACAGGCGGCCGTCGGCGATCCAGTCCGCCAGGGACCCTCCGGCGACGAACTCGCTGAACACCGCCAGCTGGTCGCCCACGGTCCGGGTGAAGTGGCAGGGAGTGATGTGGGGGTGCGGCGGCAGGCCGATCCAGCGCTGCGCCTCGGTCAGGAACCGGCCCTGCTCCACCGGGTCGGCGCGGTGCACCCGTTTGACCGCGTACCGGTTCCCGGTGCGCCGGCTCACCGCCAGCACGACCGTGCCGAAACCGCCGCTGCCCAGGGCCCGTTCGACGACGAACTCGCCCAGCACCGTGGCTCCGGCGCGCCAGCCGCTGTCGCCACCCGCCGGGGTGTGCCGTCCGGACGACGGCCAGGAGCGTGAGCTGTCTGCCGGCATGAGACGGGTCCTTCCGCGAGAGGCAGGTGGGGGAGGCGGCCGGGTGGCGCCGCGGTGGCGGGACTGCCGTGGTGGGACTACAGCGCGGCCAGCGCCGACCGGAGGGCGGCGGCGGTGGCGAAGCGGATGTGCGGAGTGTCGGTCAGGGCGTCGTCGACGAGGCGGGCCAGCCGCGCGGGCGTGTCCGGCGCCCGCTCGGACAGCGGGACGGGCGCGCCGTGCCAGGCGGTGAGCCAGGGGTCGCGGCCCGGTGGGAAGTCCCGCGGGGTGCAGCCGCCGCTCAGGACGTAGTACAGGGACGCCGCGACCGCCCAGACGTCCACGTCGGGCCGCGCGTACTTGAAGTTGACGACCTGCTGCCGGGGCATGAAGGCCGGTGTCCCCGCCGACGCGCCGGTACGGGTCAGCCCGCTCGCCCCGGCCAGTTCGTACGACTTGGCCAGCCCGAAGTCGGCGATCTTCACGCGGGGCGCCGACGGGTCGCCCGTCAGCAGCAGGTTGTGCGGCTTGATGTCCCGGTGGACCACGCCGGTGACCGGGACCCGCCTGCCCTCGGCGTCGAGGGCCTCCAGGGGCGCGGTGTGCGCGTGGTGCAGACCGTCCAGCACGTCGAGGAACAGGGCGACGGCCGCGTCCGGGCCGAGCGGCCCGCCGCGCCGCACCCGCTCCTCCAGGCTGCCGCCCTCGCACAGCTCCATCACCAGGAAGTACCGCCCGTCCGCGTACCCGCAGGCATGGGTGCGCACCACATGGGGGTGGATGAGGGCTTCGGCCGTACGCAACTCCCGCAGCACGCGCGGATCCCCGCCCGCAGGGTGCGAGGAGGCGTCACCGCGCAGGACCTTCACGGCGCACCGTGCGCCGGTGGCCCGGTCGACGGCGCGGTAGACGGTGCCCGTCCCGCCCCGGCCCAGCCGCGGGCCGATCGCCCAGCGGTCCATGAGCAGCGTCCGGTTTCGGGTGTCCATCGGCGCTCTCCCCGTGTTCGCGCGGACCGGAACGGACCCTGTGATCCATGTCGCACTCGTATAGTAGGCGGACGCGCCCCAACCGGGACGGTCTGCGTGCAAAGCCGCCCAACAGGGTGATGTGGTGCGATGGTTGTGTCGCTTCAGGGAGGACCGGGATGTCCAGGGACCACTCCGTGGATCCGTTCAGTACGTTTCTCGACGCGACGAGCCGTCAGTTCCCGTCCGGCCGGGCACCGGCCGGGGACGCCCGCTCCACGGACGCGCTGCCGCCCCACGCGACGCGGGTGGTGCACGCCCTCGACGGCCGGTCGCGCACGGCGGTCGGCGAGCTGCGTGCCGAACTCGGGCTCACCACGCTGCAGATCGCCGAGGCGGTGGAGGTGCTCCGGCGCCTGGAACTGGTGGAGGTGATCCCGGCGGGCGCCGACGAGGCGCTGGAACTCACCGCCGCCGGACGGCGGTTCGTCGAGGGGGCGCGGTAGTCCGTACGACGGTGCAGGGACCGGTTCGGGCACGCGAGAAGGGCGGGAGGCCACCAGGTGCAGGGATTTGTCGCGGCGGGCGTACTGGGGGCGCTGGTGGGCACGGCGGAGCTGATGTCACGCTACCGCGACCGTCCCTCCGCCCTCCTCGGAGTCGCCAGCGCCTGGTTCTACGTCCTGCTCAACACGGCGGCGAGCGTCGGGGTCCTGTGGATCATCCGTGCCTTCGACTGGCGGTTCGGTTCGAACGCCCCGGACCAGACGGCGGCGCTCCAGGTGCTGGTCGCCGGACTGGCCGCGCTGGCCCTGTTCCGCAGCTCGCTGTTCAACGTCCGCATCGGGGACCAGGAGGTCGGCGTCGGCCCCAACCTCATCCTCGCGCTGCTGCTGGGCGTCGCCGACCGCGGTGTGGACCGGGTGCGTGCCAAGGACCGCTCCCAGCAGGTCACCCGGATCATGCGCGGGGTGCGGTTCGAGCGGGCCCGCGTCGCCCTCCCCGCCTTCTGCCTGGCCCTGCTGCAGAACCTGCCCGAGCAGGAGCAGCAGGACCTGGCGACGGCCGTGGAGTCGCTGGCCGCGAGCGAGATGACGGACACGCAGAAGTCGTACGCGCTCGGTCTGCTGCTGATCAACATCGTCGGCCCGGACGTCCTGGAGGGTGCGGTGACGGCGCTGGGGGAGGAGATCGGGGTACGGGTCTCGTCCCCCGGACGGCAGCAGGCACCGGGCCACCCCGACACGGATCCGCTCACCGCCTGACGGCGCCCGTCCAGCAGAACCCGTTGCCCGCTGTCGAACCCCCGTGAGATCATCACGGTTCGACGGTCCGTCTCCTTTCGTTCGCGTTGCGCGACGCGATGAAAGAGTGCGGGCCGTTTCCATGCCCGCAGGTGTGAGAGATCCGCGAGATCGTCGAATGACAGGTACCGCTTGATGTGCACGACAGACCCGGCAGAAGCCGTGATCGACGGTGCGGACAACATCCTGGTCGCGCCATCGGGGTTGCAGGACAACGACGCGATCAGGGACTTCTTCGGGTCCGTCGTCACACCGGAGGATCTGGCTTCCGGCTCGCCCGACCTCGCGCGGCGGACCGTCTACCTGTGTGGTGACGTGTCCGGGATCAACATCGGTCAACTGCGGGCGGCTGCCCGGGTGTTCGTCCTCCGTGAGCTGTCGCACGGTTACCACGAGGCCGTCGCCGGTGCCTGGACCCTCGTCGACCTCGGCCGGGTTCCGCTCCGTGTGCACGGCGTCGGCGTGTACTACCGCCGTTTTTTCGACCCCGGCGACGATCACTTCGGACGGATCCGTGCGGAGCACGCGTTCCAGTCCCTGACGGAGTCCACCAAGCCCGGAACGGCCCATCGCAGCGGCATCTATCTCACACCGGTCACACGGAACGGTGACGCACTGCATTTCCGCCTGCTCCGGTGCTCCACGAATCTCTCGGGGCCGACCGAGGGATTCGGTCCGACCGACACGCGCATCGTCGAGGCGCTGAACCGTGAGGCCGCCACCGTCTTCCGGAACCAGGCACCGCTGAACCACGTGCTCGCGCAGATCTACCACAACACCCGTGCCACGGCCGAGCGCAAGCAGACCAAGGCCAGAATCTCGGCCCATGCCGACAAGACCAAGGACATGCCCGTCAACGGCATCATGGCCTTCTGCACCTTCTATGACCGGCTCGACGGGCTGCAGCCCCTGGCCGACGACGCCTTCGACCGCGGTGTGAAGGGCGTCAGCGGGCTGACCCGGCTCCACTTCCGCCTCAAGGAGCCGACCCGGGAACGCGGCACGGTCGCGCTCCCGCCGCAGTTCACGCTGACTCTCCACGCCGGTTCCGTGTTCTTCGTGCCGCTGTCCACCAACCGCCTGTACACGCACGAGATCCGGCCCTCGACGTTGGACGCCGAGCTGCTCCCGACCCGCCTGGGATACGTGGTGCGCTGTTCGAGCACCGAAGCCGTGCACAAGGACGGCCACACGTTCCTCGCACGGGCCGACGGCCTGGTGAAGCTGGAACCACCCACACCGGACGGCTTGGACGAGCTGCGCAGGCTGTACGCCGAGGAGAACAGGTCCTCGCGCTTCATCGATTACGGCGACGGATTTCGCTTCAGCATGAACAAGGGAGACTACGGTGCCCCCCGAGTCCACGATCGCGGATGAGATCCTCTCGTGCGCCGTGCCGGCCGACGGGAATCTCTTCGCGGAACTGTCCGCGTCGGTTCGCTGGGAGGACGTGGGAAAGGGACGGCGAGGGGCCGTGCTCACCAGGACCGACGAAGCGGGTGGTGTGCCCCTGGTCCGCACCACCACTCGATACGGCAGCCCGGCGCAGCGTTTCCGGGCGGTGCACGAACGGCTGGCGCGACGGATCCAGGAGCGTACGGCGCTCTCGGCCGGCTTCAACAACGCCCTCATCGAGAGCTACACGAACGCGTACACGACCATGGGCGGCCATTCCGACCAGGCCCTCGATCTGGCCGACGAGTCGTTCATCGCCGTCTTCTCCTGCTACCGCGATCCCGAAGCGGGCCCGTCCAGGAAGCTGATCTTCGAATCGAAGGGGTCCGATGGTGGTGAGAAGTTCGAGATTCCTCTCACCCACCACGGTGTCGTCGTGTTCTCCGTCGACACGAATCGGCGGCTCAGGCACAAGATCGTGTTGGACGCGTCCGCCCGGGCGGTGGACAACCCATGGCTGGGTGTCACGTTCCGAACGTCGAAGACCGTCGTCCGGTTCCGCGACGGAGACGCATGGCTCCCGCAGGGGGAGCGCCTGACCTTGGCGGACGACGAGCAGAGCCGCGAGTTCTACCAGCTGCGGCGCCGTGAGAACCGTGAAACGGACTTCACCTACCCCCCGCTGACGTACACCGTCAGCGAGAGCGATCTGATGCCGCCCGTCTGACCCGCCCGCCCCGGCGACGGTTTCCGGGTCTATTGCCGGTAGCCGCTCAGGAAGCGTCCGATCCGGCCGATCGCCGCCTCCAGGTCCTCCGCGTGCGGCAGGGTGAGGATGCGGAAGTGGTCGGGGGACGGCCAGTTGAAGCCGGTGCCCTGCACCACTTGGATCTTCTCCCGCAGGAGCAGGTCCAGGACGAACTTCTCGTCGTCGTGGATCCTGTGCACGGCCGGATCGATGCGCGGGAACGCGTACAGCGCGCCCTTCGGCTTCACGCAGCTCACGCCGGGGATCTCGTTCAGCTTCTCCCAGGCGATGTCCCGCTGTTCGCGCAGCCGCCCGCCCGGCGCGGTCAGCTCGCGGATGGACTGCCGGCCGCCGAGCGCCGCCTGGATGGCGTACTGGGCGGGCGCGTTGGCGCACAGCCGCATGGAGGCCAGCATGGTCAGGCCCTCGAGGTAGTCCTTCGCGTGCTGCTTCGGACCGGTGACCACCAGCCAGCCGGAGCGGAACCCGGCCACGCGGTAGGTCTTGGACAGGCCGCAGAAGGTCAGCACCACCAGGTCGGGGGCGAGCGCGGCGGCCGAGTGGTGCACGGCGTCGTCGTAGAGGATCTGGTCGTAGATCTCGTCGGCGAGGACCATCAGGCCGTGCCGGCGGGCGAGATCGAGGATGCCCTCGACGATCTCCTTCGGGTACACCGCGCCGGTCGGGTTGTTGGGGTTGATGACGACCACGGCCTTGGTGCGGTCCGTGATCTTCGACGCCATGTCGTCCAGGTCCGGGTACCAGTCGGCCTGTTCGTCGCACAGGTAGTGGACCGCCTTGCCGCCGGCGAGGGTGGTCACCGCCGTCCACAGGGGGAAGTCGGGCGCCGGGATCAGGATTTCGTCGCCGTCCTCCAGCAGCGCCTGTACGGCCATCGACACCAGCTCGGAGACGCCGTTGCCGAGGAAGACGTCGTCCACGTCCACCTCCAGGCCCAGGGTCTGGTAGCGCTGGGCCACCGCGCGGCGGGCGGAGAGGATCCCCCGCGAATCGGTGTAGCCGTGCGCCTGCGGCAGCATCCGGATCATGTCCTGGAGGATCTCTTCCGGCGCCTCGAAACCGAACAGGGCCGGGTTGCCGGTGTTGAGGCGCAGCACGCTGTGGCCCGCCTCCTCCAGCGCGTTGGCGTGCTCGATGACCGGACCGCGGATCTCGTAACAGACCTCGCTGAGCTTGCTCGACTGCCGGAACTCCATGCGCCCCTCCGGTTTCTGGTGTTGCTTGGTTTTACCAAGTAGGAGCTTGGAAAGTCCAACAACATGTCTAGACTGCGTCGCATGTCACCTCGCCGAAGCTACGACCAGTACTGTTCCGCCGCGCGTGCGCTCGACGCCGTCGGCGACCGCTGGACCCTGCTGATCGTCCGCGAACTGCTGGCCGGCCCGCGCCGCTACACCGACCTGCACGCGGACCTGCCCGGCGTCAGCACGGACGTACTGGCCTCCCGGCTGAAGGACATGGAACGCGACGGCCTCGCCACCCGGCGCCGGCTGCCCCCGCCCGGAGCGGCGTACGTGTACGAACTCACCGCCCGCGGACGGGCGTTGCTGCCCGTGCTCCAGGCCCTCGGCGCCTGGGGCGAGGCGGAACTCGGGGAGCGGGGGCCCACGGACGCGGTACGGGCGCACTGGTTCGCGCTGCCCCTGCTGCGGGCCCTGGACGGGGAGACGGGCCTCGTCGAAGTCCGCCTGGAGGAGGGCAGGTTCCATCTGCACGCCGGTGCCGGGGACGGGCCGGTGTACGGCGACGGCCCCGCCCCAGGGGAGCCCGACGCCCTGCTGTCCCTGGACACCGCGACCTGTACGGCGATCAGCCGCGGCGAGCTGACCCTGGCCGACGCCGTGCGCGCCGGCCTCGTACGGGTGGCCGGCGACGGCACGCTCGCCAAGACCCTGCGCGAACCGTGAGACGACGGAAGGCCCGCACGGGGCGGGCCTTCCGGTGGGACGTCACGCGTTCGGCGGCACCCCGGGCGGACGCCCGGACCCCCGGGTCAGCCGGTACCCGGCGACCCCCGCCAGCGCGGCCAGCGCGCCGCCCGCCGCCGTCCATATCCAGCGGTCGGACCACCAGCCGGAGGCCCAGCCGTCCTCGGGCTCCAGACCCGCCAGCACGGCCGAGGGCGAGTCGTCGTCCTCCGCGCCGTCCGTCCCGGCGCGGGCCGCGATGCCCGGCACCAGCGGCTGCGACAGCGCGCCGTCCACCGCGGCCGCGCCGCCCATGTCCTTGGACTCGACCCGCAGTTCGGCGTCCACCGCCTGGCCCAGGTCGGCCGTGGGCACCCGCAGCGCCGTGAGCCGGACGTAGTACGTCCCCGGCAGCGGGTCGTCGGACCACGGCTCTGCCCAGCCGCGCACCGTGCGCAGCACGCACGCCAGTTCCACGGAGGCCGCGTCCGGCCCGGCGGTGCGGGTCTGGGCGCCGTACTGGCAGGCCTGACGGCGGCGCAGACCGTCGTACACGTCGATCTGCCAGGTCTGCGCCGCGTGGCTCTCCGGCAGCTTCACCGACGCCCGGACGGTGGGGCGCTGCCCGGCGTCCGCCGGGAACGACCAGTACAGGTAGTCGCCGGTGGAGGCGCGCGCCGTGGCCGTCCGCCCCTGCGCGACCTCCGCCGCGGTGCGGAACGAGGTGCCCGCGCGCGTGGGAGCCCCGCCGTCCTCGGACGCGCTCGGGGAGGGGGAGGAGTCGGCCGCGGCGGGAGCGGCGGCCGACCCGAGCAGCAGCAGGGCGGCGCTCACAAGACGTACCAGGCGCATCAGTTGGTCCTCCAGACGGCGACCCGCCAGCGTGACAGCCAGCCCCACACGAGACCGGCGAGGAAGCCGGTGACGACCAGCGCGCCCAGCAGCCACCAGCCCCGGCCCAGCCCGAACGACGCCACGTCACTCGCGCCGTCCGGCCCCTCCACCACGTCGACGGTCAGCTCCAGCGGCAGACCGGGCGTGGTCTTCACTCCGGTGTCCGCCGAGAACGAGTTGGTCACCACCAGGCACACGGTCTCGGCGGCCGGCTTGTCGCCGTCGCCGTCCGCGTCGTCCCGCTCGGGCTCGGGATGGCGCAGACCGGTGGACAGCACGTCCGTACGGCCGTTGCCGGTCGCCTCGCCGCGCACGGTCTCACGGCCGTGCACCGTGACGGCCCGCAGCAGCACGCCGTGGTCCGGGCGCACGGCCCGGTCCGCGGCCACGCTCACCGAGGCGCGCAACTCCTGCCCCGGCAGCACCTCCACCCGGTACCAGCGCTGCTGCCCGAACTCCTCCCGGTCGGTGTAGAGACCGGACGTCAGCACCGGCGCCCGGTCGCAGGAGTCCGCGCCCTGCGTGGCCACCGGCGTCACCACCGGATCGGCCGCCCGGTCCACCAACTCGTTGACCCGGTCGGTGAGTTCGTCCTGGTGCTCGACCGAGGTGTAGGTGCCGCCGGTCGCCTCCGCGATACAGCTGAGTTGCCGGCTCATCTTGACGTTCGGCACCAGGCCCAGGGTGTCGATGGTGAGGCCGATGCCCTTGGCCGCGATCTCCCGGGCCACCTCGCACGGGTCGAGCGGGGCGCAGGTGTCCTCGCCGTCGCTGATCAGCACGATCCGCTTGGAGCCGTCGCCGCCGTCGAGGTCGTCGGCCGCCTCCAGCAGGGCGGGGCCGATCGGCGTCCAGCCCGTCGGGACGAGCGTGGCCACCGCCGTCTTGGCCTCCGTGCGGTCCAGCGGGCCGACCGGGTAGAGCTGCGCGGTGTCCTTGCAGCCCTCCTTGCGGTCGTCGCCCGCGTAGTCCGCGCCCAGGGTCCGGATGCCCAGCTCCACCTCCTCGGGCGTCGCGTCCAGCACCTCGTTGAACGCCTGCTTCGCCGCCGCCATCCGGGACCGGCCGTCGATGTCCCGGGCCCGCATCGAGCCGCTGACGTCGAGGACGAGGTTCACCTTGGGCGCGTCCTGGCTCGTGGGTTCACCGGCGGCCGCCCCGGCCGGGAAGGCGATCCCGGCCGTCAGGGCGGCGAGCAGGGCACAGGCGCCTGCCACCGGCCGTTTTCTTCTGATCATCGGCGGATCCTATTGATCAGACGTGTCGGGCTCCAAAACGGTCCGTCACATGGCCGGCAACCGCAACGGATTGGGCAGTTCCGCCCACTGGTCGCCGGCCGTCCGCGGCGACAGCCGCATCAGCGTCAGCGCCTTCGCGGGCAGCGGCCCGTCGACGAGCGCCGCCCGGTCCGGGGTGCGCGGCAGGTCCCGTACGGCGCTCTCCAGGGCCGCCCGCAGCACCGGCCCGGACCCCGCCGTCCCGGCCAGCGCACCCGCGACCAGCGAACCGAACAGCTTGCGCCGCAGGACGCGTTCGTCGTCCGTGACCATGCGCGCCGGCAGCTCCGGCAGGGCCAGGCCGTGCCGGGCCAGCCGGGCCGGACCGACCCGCAGGTCCGCCAGGTCGCGGTAGACCAGCCGTACCGGCTCACCGGCCGGCGACAGCACCACCAGCAGGTTCTGCCCGTGCGCTTCCAGCGCCACCCCCAGCTCCAGCAGCCGCAGCCCGACCGTCAGCGCGAGCCGGGCGAACCGGGCCGACCAGTCGGGAGAACGCGGCAGCCCGGTCGTGGCCAGCGCCGCCACCGGCACCACCCGCTCCCCGTCCGCCGCGTACACCTCCGGCGACTCGCGCAGCACCGCCGCCAGATCCGGCGAACCGGCCGCGACCGCGCCCAGCGTGCGGGTGATGTGCAGCAGCCCGTCGGTCCGTGCCGCGACCGCCGCACCGAAGTCCGACAGCACCGCCGACGCGGCCACCGAGCCGATCGAGATGTCCCGCACCGACGACGTCAGCCGGGTGCTCAGCGCCGTCTTCACGTGCGGCCCGCCCGGCAGCGCCAGAGTGCGCAGCGCCATCAACGGATGTGCGGCGAGCCGCTGTTCACCCGCCCGCCCGCCCCGCCGCTCCAGCACGTGCGCCGCCTGCCAGGGATGCACCGGCACCACCACCCGCCCCGCCTCCCGCAGCCACCCCGGCCACACCCCCGTCACCAGGCACTGCGCGGCCGGCACCGGCACCAGTTGCAGCTCCACCACCGGCCGGTGCTCGGGCCCGTAGGCCAGTTGCTCGGCCACCGAGAAGCCCGGTCGGGAGCGGCAGCCGGGATGGAACGGATGCCCGTCGACCACCCGCTGCTCCCACTCCCAGTCCCGCGCCGGCCACGCGCCCGGGCCGCCCTCCGAGCCCGCCCGGGACAACGCCAACGACGCGACACCGCCCGCGAGTTCCGCCGCGAACGCGTCCGCGTGCGGCACGCCGAGATCCGCCATCAGCCGGGCCGGATCGTCGTGCACCACCCCGTCCAGCCGCACGGCGGTGACGTACGCGTCCGTCGCATACGGATCCGCCCGCGGGCCGTGCAGCCGCCGCCCGTCCGCCAGGCACAGGGTCAGTTCGTCACGGCCGTGCTCGCGGCGGGCGATCCACGGCAGCGGCTCGTGCGCCAGGCCGCGCCACAGCCGGGTCAGCACGGCCGCCCGGGCGCCGGGCAGCGCGCCCGTGTACCCGGGCACGAGGCCGGGCCGTACGGCGCTCAGCTCGTCGGCGATCTCGGCCTCGACGGTGGAGGGACGGTGCACGGGACGACTCCTCGGGTACGCACGGAGTGGGACGTGGGGGCGGACGACGAGCGACATACTGATCGTCTCCGCCCGGACAGACCGTAGGGAACCAGAACGCGTGACCCTCATCCCCCCGCCCGCAGACGACGCGGCGCGCCGCGCAGACCTCGCCGGGCGTGCCGACGCGTACGCGGCCGTGCCGCTGCTCAACTGCCTGCTGCGCGAGGTCGCCCGGCCCCTGCCCGCTCCGGACCGAGGCCCGCACCGCACCTACCTCCTCGCGGGTGTGGACCGGCTGCTGCGGGTGCGCGGCACCCGGCGCCCCACCGCGCCCGAGGTGTACACGGCCGGTGCCTGGCGCCGCGTCGGCCACACCGAACTGGTGAAACTCGTCGCCGAGGAACTGCGCCGGCACACCGGCCTGTCCAACCACGAACTGCCCGCCGAGATGCTCGACAGCCGGGATGCGGTGGCCGCGCTGCTCGCCGCCCGCGACCGCGCCACCCCGCCCGACGACCCCTACCTGCGCTCCGAGCAGTCCCTGCTCACCGGCCACACCCACCATCCGGCCCCCAAGGCACGCGGCGGCGGCCCGGCGGCCGGCTGGCTGCCGTACGCGCCCGAGGCGTACGCCCGTTTCCCGCTCGCGCTGCTCGGCGTGCGGACGGACACGGCCGTCGACGAGGGCGACACCGGCGCCCTGGACCGGCTGGGCACCGCACCGCCCGGCTACCGCCTGCTGCCCGCCCACCCCTGGCAGCTGGACCTCGCCGCCCGCGACCTCGCGCCCGCCTTCGCCGACGGGCGCCTGATCCGGCTGGGCACCACCGACTTCGAGGCGTGGCCCACGGCGGCGATCCGCACCGTGTACGCGCCCGGCCCCGACCTGTTCCTGAAGTTCAGCCTGGACGTGCGCATCACCAACGACATCCGCCGCCTGTGGCGCCACGACCTGCGAAGACTGCGCGCGACCGACACGGCCGCACGCGACGCCTTCGCCGGGCTCGACGCGGCCTGGCTGAGCGACCGGGGCCACCGCACCGCGGACTTCGCCCACGAGCAGCTGGCCGTGGTCGTACGCGACGGCCTGCGCGGACACCTGGCGCCCGGTGCGACGCCCTTCCTGGCCGCGGCGCTGGCGGAGGGCTTCGACGGCAACCCGCTCGCCGGCACCACGTGTCCGGCGGACTGGTGGCGGGCGTACCTGGCGCGGGTGGTGCCACCGGCCCTGACGGCGTTCGCCGGACACGGCGTCGTCCTGGAGGCCCACCTGCAGAACACGCTGATCGCCGTCGACGCCGACGGAATGCCCGTACAGGCGCTGTTCCGGGACGCGGAGGGCGTGAAGCTCCTCGCGGACGCGACGCGCGGGACGGCGCTGCCCGCGGTGTCCCGGGAGGCCGGCTGGGAACGGCTGGTGTACTGCCTCGTCGTCAACCACCTCACCGAGATCGCCGCCGCCCTGGCCGAGCACCACCCGGGCCTCGACCCGTGGCCCGCGCTCCGCCGCGAACTCGCCCGCCACGACCTCCCGGAGAGCACCGCGCTGCTCACCGCGCCGACCCTCCCCGCCAAGACCAACCTCCTGCTGCGCTGGACCGGCGCGGACGGCGCCGACGCCCGCTACCTGCTGCTGCCCAATCCGCTGGCCGGCGACTGACCGCGTACGGCGCCCGGCGTCCGGACCGGCAGCCCGGGTGAAGCGCGGCGGCGGCCCGGCGCGCCGCCGGGCATGCCCGCGGCGGGGACGGGTACGACCCCACCCGTACGGGCGTCGCGGAAGCGGCCGAAGCGTGAGGGGTGTCGCAAGTGATTCGAAAGCTGCAGGCGGTCGCGCTGGACTGCGACGATCCGGTACGGCTCGCGCAGTTCTACGCGGAGCTGCTCGGCGGCCGGGTGGTCGAGAACCCGGAGGAGCCCGACTGGGTCGAGGTGCACGGGTTCGAGGGAGTCCCGCTGGCCTGTCAGCGGGCGGAGGGCTACCGGCCGCCCGAATGGCCCGGCCAGGAGCGCCCGCAGCAACTCCACCTGGACTTCGACGTGGACGACCTCGACGCGGAGGAGGAGCGGGCGCTCGCCCTCGGCGCGACCGTGCTGGAGCGGACGGACCAGATCCGCCCGGGCACCAACTGGCGGGTCTACGCGGACCCGGCCGGCCACCCGTTCTGCCTCTGCGAGCACTGAGCCCTCGGCCCCACCGTCCGCCCGGTCCGGCCCACTAATCGTTTGCCGGGGGCCGGACCGGTCGGATAGGAAGCCCGCATGCTGAAGGGCGACACGGTCGGGCTGCGGGCCCGGCACGAGGACGACATCCCGGTCCTGCGGGCCGAGCTCTACAACGACGTGGTCAACGCCTCCCGGGCGGAAAGCGGCCCGTGGCGGCCGATCTCCCCCGACGCGAAGGACCCGCGGCTCGTCGTGGACGACAAGGAGCAGGCGAGTGTCCCCTTCTCCGTGGTGGAACTGGCGGGCGGCACGCTGGTCGGCACCGCCACACTGTGGGGCATCGACAACCACAACCGGTCCGCGCACATCGGCCTCGGCCTGCTGCCGGCCTCGCGCGGCAAGGGCTACGGCACCGACGTCGTCGCGGTCCTGTGCCACTACGGATTCGTCGTGCGCGGCCTGCAGCGGCTGCAGATCGAGACACTGGCCGACAACGCCGCCATGCTGCGCGCCGCCGAGCGCAACGGCTTCGTCCGCGAGGGCGTCCTGCGCTCCTCGGCCTGGGTGATGGGCGAGTTCCTGGACGAGGTGCTGCTCGGCCTCCTGGCCCGGGACCACAAGGCCGCCGCGGAGGGACGGCCGGACCGACCCGTACCCGTACCGCCCGGGCAGACCGAGGCGTCTGGCAGCATGGGCCCGTGAACGGTGCGAACGACCCGGACGACCCGCTCCGGCTGCTGAGGGGCTCGGAGGTCAGCGCCGTGTCCTTCGTGCGCGACCACGTCGAGCTGCACTTCGACGGACCGGTGCTGCGGTCCCTGAGCGACCCGGTGGGGGTGTACGGGGGCCGCGCGTGGCGCTTTCCCGCACCCGGGTCGCCGGACCTCATGCGCAGCTACATCGGCGAGACCGTCGACGGCTGTGAACTGGATCCGGAACGGATGCTCGCCCTGCACTTCGGGGAGCACCGCTTCGTCATCCCGCTGGACGACGAGACGAGCGGCGGACCCGAGTCGGCCCACCTGATCGGCGTCGACGACCACGGCCGGACCTCCGTCCTCGGCGGGATGTGGATCTGGTAGCAACCGCGGCACCGGTCCCCGGGCCCCGGTGCCGGGAAAAACCGGGACCGCGCCCGGGCCTGTGCCGATATCCTCGCGGGGTATCCGGTCACGAGCACCGTTTCCGTTTCACGAACCGACGACCGGCCGCAGCGTGACGACGTTCGCAATGCGGAGCGCCGGTGAATACGCGACAGGACCTTCGAATATGTTGAGAGAGGTCACCGCGACCCGCTACCTCGAGCCCCTGCGTACCGGCGGCTCCGTCCCCGGTGTCTTCGAGGCGGACGACCTCGGCACCTACGTCGTGAAGTTCACCGGGTCCGCGCAGGGGCGCAAGGCGCTGGTCGCCGAGGTGATCGTGGGGGAGCTGGCGCGGGCCCTGGGACTGCGGTTCCCCGAGCTGGTGCTGGCGCACTTCGACCCGGCGATCGCCGCCGACGAGCCCCACCAGGAGGTGCGGGAGCTGCACACCTCCAGCGCAGGGGTCAATCTCGGCATGGACTACCTGCCGGGCGCCCGGGACTTCACGCCGGAGGTCGCCGGGGTGTTCCCGGTCGACCCGCTGGAGGCCGGCCGGATCGTCTGGCTCGACGCGCTGACGGTGAACGTGGACCGCACCGTCCACAGCTCCAACCTGGTGGTCTGGCCGACGCTCGGGGTCGCACCGCCGCGGCTGTGGCTCATCGACCACGGCGCCGCGCTCGTCTTCCACCACCGCTGGGACGGCTCCGACCCGGCCAAGGCCTACGACTTCCGCCACCACGCGCTCGGCCACTACGGCCCCGACGTGCGGGCGGCGGACGCCGAACTGGCGCCGAAGGTGACCGAGGAACTCCTGCGGGAGATCACCGCCGAGGTGCCCGACGACTGGCTGGCCGGCGAACCGGGGTTCGCCACACCCGCGGAGACCCGGGCGGCGTACGTGCGGTACCTGCACGCGCGGGCGCGGGCGTCCGCGGCCTGGCTGCCGACCGACTTCCCGAGCGCCCAGGAGCTGGCCGAGGAGAACGCCCGGCGCGCGGAGCGGACCCAGCGGGGCCGCCCGGACTGGCTCAAGCGCGTCCCCGACCTGCACGGCAAGCCCGCGGCCGCCCAGGACTGGTCGGTCCACCTCGGATGACGGACGCACGGACGGCCCCGGGCGGCGGCGCGCCACCCGGGCCGTCCGACCGGGTTCAGCCCTTGAGCTGCTCGTACGCCGGCAGGGTCAGGAAGTCGGCGTAGTCCTCGTCCAGGGAGACCTTCAGCAGCAGGTCGTGGGCCTGCTGCCAGTTGCCCGCCGCGAACGCCTCCTCGCCGATCTCCGCGCGGACGTTCGCCAGCTCCTCGGCGGCCACCTTGCGGGCCAGCTCGGCGGTGACCCGCTCGCCGTTGTCGAGGACGACACCGGCGTTGATCCACTGCCAGATCTGGGAGCGGGAGATCTCCGCGGTCGCCGCGTCCTCCATCAGGTTGAAGATGGCGACGGCGCCGAGCCCGCGCAGCCAGGCCTCGATGTAGCGGATGCCGACCTGCACGGCGTTGACCAGGCCCGCGTACGTCGGCTTGGCGTCGAGCGAGTCGATCGCGATGAGGTCGGCGGCCTCGACGCGGACGTCCTCGCGCAGCCGGTCCTTCTGGTTCGGCCTGTCGCCGAGCACCCGGTCGAAGGACTCCATGGCGATCGGGACGAGGTCGGGGTGGGCGACCCAGGAGCCGTCGAAGCCGTCGTTCGCCTCGCGGTCCTTGTCGGCGCGGACCTTCTCGAAGGCCACCTTGTTGACCTCGGCGTCCCGGCGGGACGGGATGAACGCCGCCATGCCGCCGATCGCGTGCGCGCCGCGCTTGTGGCAGGTACGCACGAGGAGTTCGGTGTACGCGCGCATGAACGGGGCCGTCATGGTGACCGCGTTGCGGTCCGGCAGGACGAACTTCGCGCCGCCGTCACGGAAGTTCTTGACGATGGAGAACAGGTAGTCCCAGCGGCCGGCGTTCAACCCGGAAGCGTGGTCGCGCAGTTCGTAGAGGATCTCCTCCATCTCGTACGCGGCCGTGATCGTCTCGATGAGGACGGTGGCGCGCACCGTGCCCTGCGGGACGCCCAGGTACTCCTGCGCGAAGACGAACACCTCGTTCCACAGCCGGGCCTCGAGGTGGGACTCCGTCTTGGGCAGGTAGAAGTACGGGCCCTTGCCGAGGTCGATCAGCCGCTTGGCGTTGTGGAAGAAGTACAGGCCGAAGTCGACGAGCGCGCCGGGCACCGGTGTGCCGTCGGCGTCGGTGAGGTGACGCTCGTCCAGGTGCCAGCCGCGCGGCCGCATGACGACCGTCGCCAGCTCCTCGTTCGGGCGCAGGGCGTAGGACTTGCCGGTCCGCTCGTCCGTGAAGTCGATGTTCCTGGTGTAGGCGTCGATCAGGTTGAGCTGGCCGAGGACCACGTTCTGCCAGGTGGGCGCCGAGGCGTCCTCGAAGTCCGCGAGCCAGACCTTCGCGCCCGAGTTGAGGGCGTTGATGGTCATCTTGCGGTCGGTGGGGCCGGTGATCTCGACGCGGCGGTCCTCCAGCGCGGGCGGCGCCGGGGCCACCCGCCAGGAGTCGTCCGCGCGGATCGCGGCCGTCTCCGGGAGGAAGTCGAGGGTGGAGGTGCGGGCGATCTCGGCGCGGCGCTCCGCGCGGCGGGCGAGGAGTTCGTCACGCCGGGGCGTGAACCGCCGGTGCAGTTCGGCCACGAAGGCGAGGGCCGCCTCGGTGAGGACCTCCTCCTGCCGGGGCAGGGGCTCGGCGTCGACGATGGCCAGCGGGGACGGCGCTGGTGCGGACATGAGCTGTCACTTCCTTCGGCGTGCATGGCACCGGGTGCCAGTCGACCCGGGTACGGCGACGGACGCCCGTGCGGAGGTCGGGCGCTTCTGAACAGTGGATAGTAGTTTCCTCATGGTGGAAGTTCAATGTTTTGTTGACGTCGAGATTCTCCGGGTCGAGGGAACGTGGCGCTCGGTGCCACCCCGCTCACGCACTGCCACACCCGGACTCACTCCAGGTGCGCCAGATCCGCCTCCGTGTCGATGTCGTACGCCTCGGCCACGTCACCGCACTCGACGAGGGTGAGCCGGTCGGCGTGCTCCTTCAGATAGGCGCGTGCCCCTCGGTCGCCGGTCGCGGTCGCCGCGATGCCCGGCCAGTGCGCCGCCCCGAACAGCACCGGATGGCCGCGCACGCCGTCGTAGGCCGCGGAGACCAGCGACCCGGGCGAGGTGCCGGCGGCGAGCACCCGGGCGATCGCCTCCGGGCCGATGCCGGGCTGGTCGACCAGCGAGACCAGCGCCGCCCGCGCGCCCGTGCCGGCCAGCGAGTCGAGGCCGGCCCGCAGCGAGGTGCCCATGCCCTGCTCCCAGTCGGGATTGTCGACCAGGACGCAGTCCGGCAGCAGCGCGCGGGCGCGCACCTCGTCCGCCCGCGCCCCGAGCACGATGTGCACGCGGGCGCAGCCGCCCGCGCGCAGTGTCGCCACCGCGTGCTCCACCAGTGGCCGCCCGCAGTGGGTGAGCAGGGCCTTGGGCCGGCCGCCGAGCCGCCGCCCGCCGCCCGCGGCGAGCAGCAGTCCCGTGACGGCCGCGGTGTCCCGGCCGGTGTCGGATGTCGTCATACGTCCTGCATACCGCACCCGTCGCCCGCTGACGGGGTGCCGCGGGACGCGGAAGCCGGGGCAGGGGCGTCACGCTCCGGAACAAGTCGATGACGCAGCGGACTGGCGCAAAGGCCCCGGGGTGGCGTTTACTGGCGCGCACCGGTCGGCGGGGCGCTGGACCGGATGGGGAGGCGCACAACGGCGCGTCTGGGGGAGGACTGTGTTGCGGAGCGTGGAACAGAGGCGTGTGCCCGGCAGTCAGTCGGACCCGCGGGTGGGGGAGCTGTCCTCCGCCGTGGCCCGGTTACGCCGCCAACTCGCCGCACATCCCGGTGAGTTCCGGGACCGGAGCATCGCGGAGGAGGAACTGGCCGCGCTGGCCGCGCTGGCCGCGACAGGCAGCCCGGACGTCGGGAGGCTGCGCCGCTCGCTGCTGCTGATCGCCGGTGCGATCGGCTCGGTGAGCGCACTGGGCCAGGGCGTGCGCGAACTGCGCGAGGCCGTCGACCTGTTCGGCCGGCCCTCGCACAACTGACCGGACCCGCGCCCGCACGCCCGCGTCCACGGGCCGTGCGGGCGCGCGGGAGTGTCCCGGCGGCGGTCCCGGCGGCGCGGTCAGCCGGCCGGGGTGGTGCCCGGCGTGGTGAGCGCCTCGGAGAGTTCAGCGGCGACCTGCTGGAGCACCGGCACGATCCGCTCCGTCGCCGACTCGGTGACCCGGCCGGCCGGGCCGGAGATCGAGATGGCCGCGGCGGTGGGGGAGTCGGGCACGGGCACCGCGAGGCAGCGGACGCCGATCTCCTGCTCGTTGTCGTCGATCGCGTAGCCCAGGCGGCGCACCTCCTCCAGGGCCGCGAGGAAGCCGTCCGGCGTGGTGATGGTCTTGTCCGTCGCGGCGGGCATGCCGGTGCGGCCGAGCAGGGCCCGTACCTCCTGCGGCGGGAAGCCGGCCAGCAGGGCCTTGCCGACGCCCGTGGAGTGCGGCAGGACGCGCCGCCCGACCTCGGTGAACATGCGCATGGAGTGCTTGGACGGCACCTGCGCCACGTAGACGATCTCGTCGCCGTCGAGCAGCGCCATGTTGGCCGTCTCGCCGGTCTCCTCCACCAGGCGGGCCAGATAGGGCCGCGCCCAGGTGCCCAGCAGCCGGGAGGCGGACTCGCCGAGCCGGATCAGCCGGGGGCCGAGCGCGTACCGGCGGTTGGGCTGCTGGCGCACGTAGCCGCACGCCACGAGCGTGCGCATCAGGCGGTGGATGGTCGGCAGGGGCAGTCCGCTGCTCGCGGACAGCTCGCTCAGCCCGACCTCGCCGCCCGCGTCCGCCATCCGTTCGAGCAGGTCGAAGGCGCGCTCGAGGGACTGCACGCCACCATTGGCGGGAGACCGGGCGGAGTCGGAGGTGCTGGCGCTGGACGTCGGCACGGCGCGTTCCTTTCGGGGCTGGCGGGAAGGGCAGAAGCCTACCCGGCGGCCGGTTGACTGCCCGCTTGTGCATAGCTATGTTCTGCGTACCGAAACTGTAATTCCGCGTTGTGGAATCGTCCAGTGGGTGCCCCGTTGTGGGCCGCCCGGAGGCCGCACCCTTGACGGAGTGGGGCCCGCGATGAAGACTCCTTCAACAGAACGTTGAATTTCGCTGGTGGAAGCCGAGGAGGATCCGGTTGTCCGACGTCGAACTGGTGCTGCGCTCGACGCGCGTCATCACCCCCGAGGGCACGCGCCCCGCTTCCGTCGCGGTCGCCGACGGCACGATCACCGCCGTGCTGCCGTACGACGCGTCCGTCCCCGGCGGTGCGCGGCTGGAGGACCTGGGCGACGACGTCCTGCTGCCCGGCCTGGTCGACACCCACGTGCACGTCAACGACCCCGGCCGCACCGAGTGGGAGGGCTTCTGGACGGCCACGCGGGCCGCCGCGGCCGGCGGCATCACCACGCTGGTCGACATGCCGCTCAACTCCGTCCCGCCCACCACCACCGTCGACCACCTGCGCACCAAGCAGCAGGTCGCCGCCGACAAGGCCCACGTCGACGTCGGCTTCTGGGGCGGCGCGCTGCCGGACAACGTCAAGGACCTGCGCCCGCTGCACGAGGCCGGCGTCTTCGGTTTCAAGGCCTTCCTGTCGCCCTCCGGCGTGGACGAGTTCCCGCACCTCGACCAGGAGCAACTGGCCCGCTCCCTCGCGGAGATCGCGGCGTTCGACGGACTGCTGATCGTGCACGCCGAGGACCCGCACCACCTCGACGCCGCCCCGCAGCAGGGCGGCCCGAAGTACGCCGACTTCCTCGCCTCCCGCCCGCGCCACGCCGAGGACAGCGCCATCGCGCACCTCGTCGACCAGGCCCGGCGGCTGGACGCGCGGGTGCACGTGCTGCACCTGTCCTCCAGCGACGCGCTGCCGCTGCTCGCCGCCGCCAGGGCGGACGGGGTGCGCGTCACCGCCGAGACCTGCCCCCACTACCTCACCCTCACCGCGGAGGAAGTCCCGGACGGCGCGAGCGAGTTCAAGTGCTGTCCGCCCATCCGCGAGGCCGCCAACCAGGACCTGCTCTGGCAGGCCCTGGCGGACGGCACCATCGACTGCGTCGTCACCGACCACTCCCCGTCCACCGCCGACCTGAAGACGGACGACTTCGCGACCGCCTGGGGCGGCATCTCCGGCCTCCAGCTGAGCCTGCCGGCCGTGTGGACCGAGGCCCGCAGGCGCGGCCACGGCCTGGAGGACGTGGTGCGCTGGATGTCGACGCGCACGGCCGCGCTCGTCGGACTCGACGGGCGCAAGGGCGCCATCGCGCCCGGACACGACGCCGACTTCGCCGTCCTCGCCCCCGACGAGACGTTCACCGTCGACCCGGCGGCCCTCCAGCACCGCAACCGCGTCACGGCGTACGCGGGCAGGACCCTGTACGGCGTCGTCCGATCCACCTGGCTGCGCGGCCGGCGCATCGTCGCCGACGGCGCGTTCACCGAACCGAAGGGCCGACTCCTCACCCGCTCCCACTGACACCGACACCCGAAAGGCAGGAACAGATCACCGTGACGGCGATCGAGAGCTTCACCGGCGACGCGCACCCCTACAGCGGCGGTGACCCGTACGCGGACTACCGCACCGCCGACTTCCCCTTCACCCACCTCGCCGACCTCGCCGACCGCCGACTCGGCGCCGGTGTCATCGCCGCCAACGACGAGTTCTTCGCCGAGCGGGAGAACCTGCTGCTGCCGGAGCGCGCCGAGTTCGACCCGGAGCACTTCGGGCACAAGGGCAAGGTCATGGACGGCTGGGAGACCCGGCGCCGGCGCGGCACCTCCGCCGAGCACCCCTGGCCGACGGACGAGGACCACGACTGGGCGCTGATCCGCCTCGGCGCGCCCGGAGTCGTCCGCGGCATCGTCGTGGACACCGCGCACTTCCGCGGCAACTACCCGCAGGCCGTGTCGGTCGAGGGCACCGCGGTTGAGGGCTCCCCGTCGCCGGAGGAACTCCTCTCGGACGACGTGAAGTGGACGACGCTGGTGCCGCGCACCCCGGTGGGCGGCCACGCCGCCAACGGCTTCGCCGTCGCCTCCGAGCAGCGCTTCACCCACCTGCGCCTCAAGCAGCACCCCGACGGCGGCATCGCCCGGCTGCGCGTGTACGGCGAGGTCGTCCCGGACCCGGTGTGGCTGACGGCGCTCGGCACCTTCGACCTCGTCGCCCTGGAGAACGGCGGTCAGGTCGAGGACGCCTCGAACCTCTTCTACTCGCCGGCCACCAACACCATCCAGCCGGGCCGCTCCCGCAAGATGGACGACGGCTGGGAGACCCGGCGCCGCCGTGACCGGGGCCACGACTGGATCCGCTACCGGCTGGCCGCCCAGGCGCAGATCCGCGCCCTGGAGATCGACACGGCCTACCTGAAGGGCAACAGCGCCGGCTGGGCCTCGGTGTCCGTGCGCGACGGCGAGGAAGGCGACTGGCGCGAGATCCTCCCGCGCACCCGCCTCCAGCCCGACACCGACCACCGCTTCGTCCTGCCGGAACCGGGCGTCGCCACCCACGTGCGCGTGGACATCTTCCCCGACGGCGGCATCTCCCGGCTGCGCCTGTTCGGCTCGCTCACCGACCGGGGCGCGACCGACCTGGCGACCCGTCACCGGGAACTGGGCGCCTGACCTTGCGGGAGCCGACGGCGGACGGCGGCCTCGCGCCGCCGCCCCTGTCCGCCCCCGCCCCCACGATCCACTCCGCCGCGCGGCGGGCAGGCGACGCGGCCCCGCCCGCCGCGCGGCCGGTGTGTCACGCCGAGTGGCCGCCGTCGACGGTGAACTCCGCGCCGGTGACGTAGGCGGCCCCGGCCAGGTGGGTGATCGTGGCGGCCACCTCCTCGGCCGTGCCGAAGCGGCCCAGCGCCGTCATCGCCGCCTGGCCGGGCCCGTACGGGCCGTCCGCCGGGTTCATGTCGGTGTCGATCGGCCCCGGGTGGACGATGTTCGCCGTGATCCCGCGCTCGCCCAGCTCCCGTGCCAGGGCCTTCGTCAGCCCGACCAGCGCCGACTTGCTCATCGCGTACAGCGTCCCGCCGGGGCCGGGCACGCGCTGGGTCATGCAGGTGCCGACGGTGATGATCCGGCCCCCGCGCGGCAGATGGGCGACGGCGGCGCGGGAGGTCAGGAAGACCCCGCGCACGTTCACCGCGAGCACCCGGTCGACATCGGCGGGCGACAGCGTCTCGACGGGGCCGAGCAGGCCCACGCCCGCGTTGTTCACCAGGATGTCGAGCCGGCCCAGCGCCCGCACGGCCTCCGTCACCGCACCGGCCGCCTCCTGCGCGTCGGCGGCGTCCGCGCGCAGGGCCACCGCCCGGCGGCCCAGCGCCTCGACGGCCCGTACGACCTCCTCGGCCGCCTCCTTGCCGTTCACATAGGTCACGGCCACGTCCGCGCCCTCCCGCGCGAGCCGCAGCGCCGTCGCCGCTCCGATGCCGCGGCTGCCGCCCGTCACCAGGGCCGCCCGGCCGAGCAGGTTCTTCTCCGTCGTGTGTGTCGTCATGCGTCCATCCCAGCGCCCCCGCTCCCGCGGCGCTGGCGGCCGACGGACGTCGACCTCGCGCACGACCGATGAGTTGCGGGCCCGGCCGGGGTCTGAGCTGATGACGTCACGTCCTTCCGCGCACCGAAAGGCAGGAACCCGCCATGGGCAAGCTCGTCGTCACCTCGTTCGTCACTCTCGACGGCGTCTACCAGGCGCCCGGCGGTCCCCAGGAGGACACCAGGGACGGCTTCGACCAGGGAGGCTGGAGCGTCCCGTACGGGGACGAGGACTTCGGCCGCTTCGTCGACGAGGTCTTCTCCCGGGTGGGGGCCTTCCTCCTCGGCCGCCGCACCTACGACATCTTCGCCTCGTACTGGCCGAAGATGACCGACCCCGCCGACCCGGTCGCCGGCAAGCTGAACTCCCTGCCGAAGTACGTCGCCTCCACCACCCTCACCGATCCCGGGTGGGCCGGCACCAGCGTGCTCGGCGGCGACCTCGCCAAGGAGGTCACCGCCCTGAAGGAACGCACCGACGGCGAGCTGCAGGTGCACGGCAGCGGCGCACTCGCCCGCTTCCTGTTCGCGCACGACCTGGTGGACACCCTCCACCTGCTGACCTTCCCGGTCGTCCTCGGCGCCGGCCGCCGGCTGTTCCCGGAGGGCTCGGTGCCCACCGCGTTCCGGCACGCGGGCGGCCGGATCACCGGCGCGGGCGTCTCCATCCAGACGTACGACTTCGGCGGCCGCCCCGAGTACGGCACGTACGACCTGCCGGAGGACGCCTGACCGCGGCCGGCGCGGTCGGCAACCGCCGCCCGGACGGGGGTCGGGCGGCAGGTTACGTCCCGGAAAACTCATCGGACCCGACCGAAAAATCCATGTACTTGTCATTGACATGCCAGTGTCTACGCGCGTCATCATGGAGCCATGCGATTCCCCCCACGCGCCGCTCGGACCGGCGCCGCAGCCGTCATCCTGTCCACCCTGCTGCTGGGCGGCACGGTCTCCGCGACCGCCGCCCACGCCGCCCAGCCCGCCGCCGTCCAGGCCGCCTCCTCCGTCCAGGCCGTCGGCGACATCTGCTACACCGACCTGCCCGCCGAGGCGCACGACACGCTCGACCTGATCGAGCAGGGCGGCCCCTACCCGTTCGAGCAGGACGGCACCGTCTTCCAGAACCGGGAAGGCCTGCTGCCCGGTCAGTCCAGCGGCTACTACCACGAGTACACGGTGATCACGCCGGGCTCGGACGACCGCGGTGCCCGCCGCATCGTCACCGGTGAGCAGTACCAGGAGGACTACTACACGGCGGACCACTACGCCTCGTTCGACCTGGTCGACTACGGCTGCTGAGAACCCGCCCCGGGGCACGGCCGGAAGTCCGGAAGGGGATCATCCGGACTTCCGGCTCTCGGCGGCGGCGAACAGGGCCACGCCCAGCACGAGCAGGGCGAGGCTCCCGTACAGCTCGTAGCCGTCGAGAAGGCCGATCCGCCGCACGAGGCCCCCGTTCCAGTCGGAGAACTCGCCGACCAGGCCCATGATCCCCTGCACCACGGCGAGGAACCCCAGTAACTCCAGCAATTGCTTCATGGCACAGACTCTCGCCCCGCGGACCCCCCACCCACATCGGCCGCGGGGCGAGCCCGGCCCGACCGAAGACGGCGATCCGCGGCCTCCCGCGCGCCGAAAGTCTGCGGTCGTGCTACTTGGGTAGCGCATTCCGTCACGACCCGGCCGTCCGGGCCGGCGCTGCGTAGATTTGCCGACCGTGACTGGTGACAAGGCGCCGCGCGGCGCCGCGGAGTTCACGGAACGACGGTGGTTCTTCCCGTCCGCCCTCCTCCACGAACTCGCCCCCGACGAAGCCCGCACCGGACGCCGGCCCCGGCGCACCGTGCGCGACTGGCTCGTCGACTTCTCCTGCTTCCTGCTGGCCACCGGGGTGGGCCTGCTCGGCGCCGACGCGCTCAGCGCCAACCCCCGCGTCCCCGAGTCGCTGGCCGCCGCCGACCAGGTGCTGGGCGCGCTGTCCTGCGCCGCGATCTGGCTGCGCCGGCGGTGGCCGTTCCACCTGGCCGCCGCGATGGTCCCGGTGGGCTTCGTCTCGGAAACCTCCGGCGGCGTCGCCGTGATCGCCCTGTTCACGCTCGCCGTGCACCGGCCCTTCCGGTACGTCGCCTGGATCGGCGGCGCCCAACTCGTCCTCGTACCGCTCTACTTCTGGTGGCGGCCCGACCCCGACCTGGCGTACCTGCCCTCGGTCGTCCTCTTCGTGGTGCTCACGGCCGCCGTCGTCGGCTGGGGCATGTTCGTCCGGTCCAAACGGCAGTTGATGCTGAGCCTGCGGGACCGGGCCCGGCGCGCCGAGACGGAGGCGCGGCTGCGGGCCGAGCAGGCGCAACGGCTCGCCCGCGAGGCCATCGCCCGGGAGATGCACGACGTGCTGGCACACCGGCTGACCCTGCTCAGCGTGCACGCCGGCGCCCTGGAGTTCCGGCCGGACGCCCCGCGCGAGGAGATCGCCCGGGCGGCCGGCGTCATCCGGGAGAGCGCGCACGAGGCGCTGCAGGACCTGCGCGAGATCATCGGTGTGCTGCGGGCCGGGGACGGCGACGACACGGGCCGGCCGCAGCCGACGCTGTCGGCGCTCGGCACACTGGTCGCCGAGTCCCGGCAGGCCGGCATGAAGGTGATCCTGGACCACCGGGTCACCGGCCCCGCCGACGTCCCCGCCTCCGTGGGCCGCACCGCCTACCGGATCGTCCAGGAGGGCCTGACCAACGCCCGCAAGCACGCCCCCGGCACCGAGGTCACCGTGACCGTCACCGGCGGCCCGGGGCAGGACCTCACCGTGACCGTGCGCAATCCCGCTCCGGAGGGGGACGTACCGGATGTTCCCGGGGCCGGACAGGGGCTGATCGGGCTCGCCGAACGGGCGACCCTCGCGGGCGGCACCCTGGAGCACGAGCCCACCGCCGACGGCGGGTTCGAGGTACGGGCACGGCTGCCGTGGCGCTGAACCGGCCCCGGGGCGGCCGGCGGGCGGCGCGGACCGGCCCGGCCGTGATTACGTACCGCCCATGACTGCCATCCGAGTGCTCCTCGTCGACGACGACCCGCTGGTGCGGGCCGGGTTGTCCTTCATGCTGGGAGGCGCCGACGACATCGAGATCGTCGGCGAGGCCGCCGACGGCGGCGAGGTCGCGGACCTCGTCGACCGCACCCGCCCCGACGTGGTCCTCATGGACATCCGGATGCCGGCGGTGGACGGCCTCACCGCGACCGAGGCGCTGCGCCGCCGCGAGGACGCGCCGCAGGTGGTGGTGCTCACCACCTTCCACGCCGACGAGCAGGTGCTGCGGGCGCTGCGCGCGGGAGCCGCCGGCTTCGTCCTCAAGGACACCCCGCCCGCCGAGATCGTCACCGCGGTGCGCCGGGTCGCGGCCGGCGACCCGGTCCTCTCGCCCGCCGTCACCCGGCAGTTGATGGCCCACGCGGCCGGCTCCTCCGCCGACGCGCGGCGCACCCGCGCACGCGAGCGGATCGCCGGACTCAACGACCGCGAACGCGAGGTCGCCGTCGCCGTCGGCCGCGGCCTGGCCAACGCCGAGATCGCCGCCGGGCTCTACATGAGCGTGGCCACGGTCAAGACCCACGTGTCCCGCATCCTGGCCAGGCTCGGCCTCAACAACCGGGTGCAGATCGCCCTGCTCGCCCACGACGCCGGCCTGTTGGAGGACACCGACAGCTAGGGTCTGTCGTTTGGATCATCCCGGGGTCGCGGGGTCCGGCACGCGCATCTGCGGCGTTGTCGTCGGTTGCCAACGCTCCGCGTTGTCGCCCTCCTCCGCCTTGCAGCTGCACGCACCGGACCCCGCTCGGGCCGGTCGATAGAACACCGCACCTCACAGCCGCGCTGATCCGAACGACAGACCCTAGGTCCGCAACAGCCGCAAGGAGCGCCGGCGTCCCGTCTCAGGTGAACGCCGCCGTCGCCCCGCCCACCAGCTCCGCCGGCCGGACGGGTCTGCGCTCGCGGCGGGACCGTTCGCACGCCTCCGCGATCAGCAGCGCCTGGAGGGCCTCGCGCCCGTCGCAGGGGTTGGCCCGCTCGCCCCGCACCACCTCGACGAACGCGATCAGCTCCGCCTCGTACGCGGGCGCGAACCGCTCCAGGAACCCGGTCCACGGCTTGTCCGCGGCCGGCGGGCCGCTCGGCTCGGTGGATGCGATCGGCGTACGGTCGTCGAGGCCGACGACGATCTGGTCGCGCTCCCCGGCGAGTTCCATGCGCACGTCGTAACCCGCGCCGTTCATCCGGGTCGCGGTCACCGTGGCCAGGGTGCCGTCGTCGAGGGTGAGCAGCGCCGCGCCGGTGTCCACGTCGCCCGCCTCCCGGAACATCGGCGGCCCGGCGTCGGAGCCCGCGGCGTAGACGTCCACGACCTCGCGGCCGGTCACCCAGCGCAGGATGTCGAAGTCGTGGATCAGGGTGTCCCGGTACAGCCCGCCGGACAGCGGCAGATAGCCGGCGGGCGGCGGCTCGGCGTCACTGCTCGTCGCCCGTACGGTGTGCAGCCGTCCGAGCCGCCCGGAGCGCACGGCCTCGCGCGCGCCGGTGTAGCCGGCGTCGAACCGGCGCTGGAACCCCATCTGCAGGACCGTGCCTGCGGTCTCGACCTCCGTGATCGCCTGTAACGTGCCCGGCAGGTCCAGGGCGATGGGCTTCTCGCAGAACACGGGCAGCCCTGCACGGGCCGCCCGGCCGATCAGGTCGGCGTGTGCGGAGGTGGCCGTCGTGATCACCACGGCGTCCACCCCCCAGGTGTAGATCTCGTCCACCCCGGGCGCCGCCGTCTCACCGAGCCGGTGGGCGAGGGCCTGGGCCCGCGCCGGCTCCACGTCCGTGAGGATCAGGGAGCCGACGTCGCGGTGCCTGCTGAGTGTGTGGGCGTGAATGGTGCCGAGACGGCCCGTACCGATGACCCCGATGCGCATGGAATCAAAGTGGAGCCCGCGCCGCTCCCTGTCAATCCGTATGTCCGGACAATCGAACTACACAACTTCCCGTCAACAGCGTGCGGAGCTACGCTCGGGCCGTGCCGAAACCAGAAGTGGACCCGACCGTGCAGCTGGACCTGAGCGTGGACCGCGGCTCTCCCGTGCCGTTGTACTTCCAGCTGTCCCAGCAGCTGGAGGCCGCCATCGAGCGCGGCGCGCTGACGCCGGGCACGCTGCTGGGCAACGAGATCGAACTCGCCGGGCGGCTCGGCCTGTCCCGGCCGACCGTGCGCCAGGCCATCCAGTCCCTCGTCGACAAGGGACTCCTGGTGCGCCGCCGCGGCGTCGGCACCCAGGTCGTGCACAGCCAGGTCAAGCGCCCGCTGGAACTCAGCAGCCTCTACGACGACCTGGAGGCGGCCGGGCAGCGACCCGGCACCAAGGTGCTGGTCAACACCGTGGTCGCGGCGTCGGCCGAGGTCGCGGCGGCGCTCGGGGTGGCCGAGGACGGCGAGGTGCACCGCATCGAGCGGCTGCGGTTCACGCACGGCGAGCCGATGGCGTACCTGTGCAACTTCCTGCCGCCCGGCCTGCTCGACCTGGACACCGGGCAGCTGGAGGCCACCGGTCTGTACCGGCTGATGCGGGCCGCCGGGATCACCCTGCACAGCGCCCGCCAGACCATCGGCGCCCGCGCCGCCACCGCGGGCGAGGCCGAGCGGCTGGACGAGCAGACCGGCGCCCCGCTGCTCACCATGCAGCGCGTCACCTTCGACGACACCGGCCGCGCGGTGGAGTTCGGTACGCACACCTACCGGCCGTCCCGCTACTCCTTCGAGTTCCAGCTGCTCGTACGGCCCTGAGGAGCGGGCGGCGCTTCGTCGCAATGTCCGGACAATGTGACCGGCGGTCCGTCCCCGCGCGGAGCCGCCCGGTGCCCGTGTTCGAGAATGGGGCGTTTGGGGCTGGTGTGGTCATCAGCCCCATGCGCACGCAAGAGCACAGCAAGAAGGGCACGTCCTCGTGGCACGGTTTCGGACCTGGGTGGGCATCGCGGTGGCGGGGGCGCTGGGCCTCACGCTCGCCGCGTGCAGCAGTACCGGCGGCAAACGGGCGGAGGACGCCCGCGCGGGCGCGGCGGCCCAGGGCCGGGCGGCGGTGAACACCCCGCGCTGGACCTTCGCCATGATCACGCACGCGGGAGACGGCGACACCTTCTGGGACATCGTCCGCAACGGTGCCGAACAGGCCGCCGTGAAGGACAACATCCGCTTCCTGTACTCCCACGACGACGAGGCGCAGCAGCAGGCGCAGCTCGTCGACGCGGCCGTCGACAAGAAGGTCGACGGCATCATCGTCACCCTGGCCAAGCCGGACGCGATGAAGGCGTCGCTGGCCCGGGCCCGCGCGGCGGGCATCCCGGTGGTCACCGTGAACTCCGGTTCCGCCGAGTCGAAGGAGTTCGGCGCGCTCACCCACATCGGCCAGGACGAGTCGATCGCCGGCGAGGCCGTCGGCGAGGAGCTGAACACGCGGGGCCGCACGAAGGCCCTGTGCGTCCTGCACGAGCAGGGCAACGTCGGTCACGAGCAGCGCTGCGACGGCGTGGCCGGGACCTTCGACGGCACGCTCGTACGGCTGCACGTCAACGGCACGAGCATGCCCGACGTGCAGTCGGCGATCGAGGCCCGGCTCCAGTCCGACCCGGCCGTGGACGCCGTCGTCACGCTCGGCGCCCCCTACGCCGACACCGCGGTGCAGGCCCGCGAGGGCGCGGGCAGCGACGCCGAGGTCGACACCTTCGACCTCAACGCCAAGGTGGCCGCCGGCCTGAGGGACGGCAGCCTCGGCTTCGCCGTCGACCAGCAGCCGCACCTCCAGGGCTACGAGGCGGTCGACCTGCTGTGGCTGTACCGCTACAACGCCGACGTCCTGGGCGGCGGCCGGCCGGTGCTCACCGGGCCGCAGATCGTCACCGGCAAGGACGCCGCCGCGCTCGAGGCCTACACGAAGCGGGGCACCCGATGAGCACGACGACCGCCGAGGTGGACGAGGAGACGGTCTCCCGAAGCTCCGACACCTCTGATGAAAGGTTTCTGCGCGGTGCGGCGTCGCCGCTGCTGCGGCGACTGCTGAGCCGCCCCGAGCTCGGCTCCCTCGCCGGTGCCGTCGCCGTCTTCTGCTGCTTCGCCCTCGCCGCCGACAGCTTCCTGCGCGCCTCCAGCCTCGGCACGGTGCTCTACGCGTCCTCCACGATCGGCATCATGGCCGTCCCCGTCGCGCTGCTGATGATCGGCGGCGAGTTCGACCTGTCGGCCGGTGTCCTGGTCACCTCCTCGGCGCTGATGTCGTCGATGGTCAGCTACCAGATGACCGCCAACGTGTGGGTCGGCGTCGGCGTGTCCCTGCTCCTCACGCTCGCCCTCGGCGCCTTCAACGGCGTCGTCCTCGCCCGCACCCGGCTGCCGAGCTTCATCGTCACCCTCGGCACCTTCCTGATGCTGACCGGCCTCAACCTCGGCCTCACCAAACTGATCAGCGGCACCGTCTCCACCAAGACGATCGCCGACATGGAGGGCTTCGCCGGCGCACGAGCCCTGTTCGCCTCGTCGTTCACCGTCGGCGGCATGCAGATCAAGGTCACCGTCGTGTGGTGGCTCGCCCTGGTCGCCCTCGGCAGCTGGATCCTGCTGCGCACCCGCGCAGGCAACTGGATCTTCGCGGTCGGCGGCAACGAACACGCCGCCCGCGCGGTCGGCGTCCCGGTGACCGCTACCAGGACCGCCCTCTACATGGGCGTGGCCCTCGGCGCCTGGATCTGCGGCCAGCACCTGCTCTTCAGCTACGACGTCGTGCAGTCCGGCGAGGGCGTCGGCAACGAGCTGATCTACATCGTCGCGGCCGTCATCGGCGGCTGCCTGATCACCGGCGGGTACGGCAGCGCGGCCGGCTCGGCGGTCGGCGCGCTGCTGTTCGGCATGACCAGCAAGGGCATCGTCTTCGCCGAGTGGAACCCGGACTGGTTCACGTTCTTCCTCGGCGCGATGCTCCTCCTCGCCACCCTCCTCAACACCTGGGTACGCCGCCGCGCGGAGGCCACGGCATGACACGCACCGACCCCCGCACACCGCTCGTGGAACTGTCCGGCGTCGGCAAGCACTACGGCCGGGTCCGCGCCCTGGACGGCGTGTCCCTGGAAGTGCACGCCGGTGAGATCACCTGCGTGCTCGGCGACAACGGCGCCGGCAAGTCCACCCTGATCAAGATCATCGCGGGGCTGCACGGCCACGACGGCGGCACCCTCGCCCTCGACGGCGAGGAAACCCGCCTGACCTCCCCGCGCGACGCGCTCGACCGCGGCATCGCCACCGTCCACCAGGACCTCGCCGTCGTCCCGCTCATGCCGGTGTGGCGGAACTTCTTCCTCGGCTCCGAGCCGCGCAAGGGCATCGTCCCCTTCCGGCGCATGGACGTCGACCACATGCGCCGCACCACCCGGACGGAACTGCTCCGCATGGGCATCGACCTGCGCGACGTCGACCAGCCCATCGGCACGCTCTCCGGCGGCGAACGCCAGTGCGTGGCGATCGCCCGCGCCGTGCACTTCGGCGCGAAGGTCCTGGTGCTGGACGAGCCGACGGCCGCGCTCGGCGTCAAACAGTCGGGCGTCGTCCTGAGGTATGTGTCGGCGGCACGTGAGCAGGGCCTGGGCGTCGTTTTGATCACACACAACCCGCATCACGCGTATCTGGTGGGTGACCGATTCGTCCTGCTGAAGCGGGGCACCATGGTCGGCAACCACCGACGGGACGGGATCACGCTGGAGGAGCTGACACGGCAGATGGCGGGCGGCAACGAGCTCGACGACCTGCGCCACGAGCTGCAACGCCGCCAGGGGAACGGGGGAGAAGGCGAACCGCCCCGACCGACCGGAACCCGGCCATGATCCGCACCACCCCCCACCCGCCCCGCACCACGATCGGGGCACGGGTGCGGCAGAATCGCACACGATGAGCACCTACCGCGACTTCACCGCCCCCATCGGCTCCCGCCGTGCCACGGTCCTGAGAACCGTCGGCACCCGGGAGCGCCGCTCGCACCTGACGGCGCCCCGGGTCCCGACGGTGGGCATCGACATCGGCGGCACCAAGGTCATGGCGGGCGTCGTCGACGCCGACGGCAACATCCTGGAGCGGCTCCGCACGGAGACGCCGGACAAGTCCAAGAGCCCGAAGGTGGTCGAGGACACCATCGTCGAACTGGTGCTGGACCTGTCCGACCGGCACGACGTGCACGCCGTCGGCATCGGCGCGGCCGGCTGGGTCGACGCCGACCGCAACCGCGTGCTGTTCGCCCCCCACCTGTCCTGGCGCAACGAACCCCTGCGCGACCGCATCGCGGGCCGCCTCGCGGTCCCCGTCCTGGTGGACAACGACGCCAACACCGCCGCCTGGGCCGAGTGGCGCTTCGGCGCCGGCCGCGGCGAGGACCACCTCGTCATGATCACGCTCGGTACCGGCATCGGCGGCGCGATCCTGGAGGACGGCCAGGTCAAGCGCGGCAAGTACGGCGTCGCCGGCGAGTTCGGGCACATGCAGGTCGTCCCCGGCGGCCACCGCTGCCCGTGCGGCAACCGCGGCTGCTGGGAGCAGTACAGCTCCGGCAACGCACTGGTCCGCGAGGCGCGCGAACTGGCCGCCGCCGACTCACCGGTCGCCTACGGGATCATCGAGCACGTCAAGGGCAACATCGCCGACATCAGCGGCCCGATGATCACCGAGCTGGCCCGCGAGGGCGACGCCATGTGCATCGAATTGCTCCAGGACATCGGGCAGTGGCTCGGCGTCGGCATCGCCAACCTCGCCGCCGCCCTCGACCCGTCCTGCTTCGTCATCGGCGGCGGCGTCTCGGCCGCCGACGACCTGCTCATCGGCCCCGCCCGGGACGCCTTCAAGCGCCACCTCACCGGCCGCGGCTACCGCCCCGAGGCCCGTATCGTCCGCGCCCAGCTCGGCCCCGAGGCCGGCATGGTCGGCGCCGCCGACCTCGCCCGGCTGGTCGCCCGCCGCTTCCGCCGCGCCAAGCGCCGCCGGGTCGAGCGGTACGAACGCTACGAGCGGTACGCGGAGGCCCGTCGCACCACTCAGGAGTCGCTGTGACCGCGGAGTTCCCCCAGCAGGCAGGCGTCCCGGAGGCACCGCACCCGGCCGAGGACCGCCGGCACATGATCCGCCGCCGGGCCCTCACCCTGCTGATCATCGTGCTGCTCATCGGCATCCCGGCCGGCTATCTGGTGATCTCCGCGGGCCAGAGCCGGGCCAGCGGCAAGGACAAGGAGGCCAGGTACTCCGCGACCGGCCTGACCGAGGGCTGGCCGTCCAAGCTCCAGCGCCGCCTCTACCAGGTGCCCATCCCCAACCCGGCCTGGTGGGTGGCCAGTTACGAGACCAACAACTGGAAGACCAGCCGCCTGTACGTCGAGTTCGAGACGACGGACGCGGGCCTGAGCGCCTTCCTCACCGCCATGGGCGTCCAGCAGAGCGATCTCGAGCGGGACGACATCACGATCAGCGACCGCGACCGGGACGTCACCGGCTGGACCTTCGACGGTCCCGGCACCTGGTCGGGCCTCGTCCACGAGCAGGAGAACCCGGCGCCCACGCACGACGTCGTCGTCAACCACGACAAGCCGGGCTACCCGAGGGTGTACGTCGTCTCCCGCACCGTGCCCTGAGCCTCCGGCGGGGTGGTCGGAGGCTTGGGGTGGTGTGTGCCCGCGTCTCCGGCGGCTCGGGCGGCGTGGTCGGGTCTCCGGTCGTGTGCCTGCGTTTCCGGCGGGGTGGTCGGAGGCTCAGGGCGGTGTCTGCCTGTGTCTGCGGCGGCTTGGGCGGCGTCGTGGGGTCTCCGGTCGTGTGCCTGCGTTTCCGGCGGGGTGCGTGGAGGCTCGGGGTGGTGTGTGCCCGCGTCTTCGGCGGCTCGGGTGGCGTGGTGGGGTCTCCGGTCGTGTGCCTGCGTTTCCGGCCCGGTGCGCGGAGGCTCCGGGTGGTGTGTGCCCGTGTCTGCGCCGGCGGGGCCTTGAGGCCTCTGCGCGGGCGCGGACCGGGCGCGTCGTGCCGTGAGCCGCGGCGCTGCGCGCACCGCGCCGTCGGCCCGCGTGCCGTGCCGGGCCGGCCGCCGGGGCCGGATGTCAGACCCCGCCCGTAGAGTCGAAGACGACTGATCCGACACGCGGGCGGGAGGTGACCAGACGTATGAGTGAGCGGACCGTGACGGCCGGCCGGGAGACCACCGGAGGCGACGGCGCGGGCGGGGCGGAGGTCCCCGTCCGGCTCGCCGCCGTCTTCCTGCCCGCGCCCCTCCCGCGCGAGGGCAGGATCGCCTTCTACGACCCCGAGCCGGGCCCGGACGGGACGACCGGTGCCGGCACGCCCGGCAAAGGCCCGCTGGGCCCCGAACCGCTGGACACCGCGCCGCTCACCGACGGCCCGCTCGCCGAGGGCCCGCTCGCCGAGGGCCCGCCCGGTGACGACCCGCTCGCCGGCGACCCGCTCGACCACGGGCTGCTCGATCATGGTGGGCCGGAGGTCGGTGGGGCGGGCGGCACGGGGGCGGTCCGGCGCACCGAACTCACCGTCGTCCGGCCGCACGGCAGCGGGGTCCGGCGGCGGACGGTACCGGCCTTCTCCCTCCCCGTCGACGAGGCGCTGCCGCTGCTGGTCCGCGCCCGGCACGACCCCGCGGCCCACCCCGCCACCGCCTGCTGGGGCGCCGCCGCCCTGCACGCCCTGCGGCTCACCGCCCGCGGCCGGCTGCTGCCCGGCCTGACCGCCACCGGACACGACGCCTGGCGGGCCGGCCCGCTCGACCGGGACGACGTGGCGCACCTGCGCGCGGTGGCCGCCGCCCTGCCCCACGAGGGCCACGCCGTGCCGCTGCCCGGCCCCGGCCCGCTCCGCCTGCCCCGGCCGGAGGCGCTGGTGCGCGCCTTCCTGGACGCGGTCGCCGACACCCTGCCCCGCACACCGGCCGCGCCGTACGCCTCCGGACTGCCGTTCGCCGCGCGGAAGGCGCAGCGGCTGCCCGACGCCCACGACTGGGCCGCCGAGGTCGCCGCCGGCATGGACGCCGGGGTACGGATCTCGCTCCGCCTGGACCTGTCCGCGTACGACCTGTTCGACGCCGGCGCGGCCCCCGGCGGCGGGCGCGGCGCCGCGCGGGGTGCGGGCGCGGCGATCGTGCAGGTGCACAGCCTCGCCGACCCGACCCTGGTGGCCGACGCGGCGGCGCTGTGGGCGGGCGACGCGGACGGCGACTTCGGTCCCCGCGCACGGGTGGACGCGGCGCTCGCGGTGCGCCGCGCGGCCCGCGTCTGGCCACCTCTGGACCGGCTCTGCGACCAGGACGTGCCCGATGTGCTGGCACTGTCCGAGGACGAGCTGAGCGATCTGCTCGGCGTGGCGGCGACCCGGCTCGCCGCGGCGGGTGTCGCGGTGCACTGGCCCCGTGACCTCGCCCAGGACCTCACCGCCACGGCGGTGGTCCGACCCGCGCCCGGTTCCGCGACCGACGGCACCGGCTTCTTCGAGAGCGAGGACCTGCTGCGGTTCGGCTGGCAGCTCGCCCTCCGCGGCGACCCGCTCACCGAGGCGGAGATGGACGCGCTCGCCGAGGCCCACCGGCCGGTGGTGCGGCTGCGCGACCAGTGGGTGCTGGTCGACCCGGCGCTGGTGCGCAAGGCCCGCAAACGGGACCTGGGCCTGCTCGACCCGGTCGACGCGCTGTCCGTCGCCCTCACCGGCACCGCCGAGGTCGACGGCGAGACGGTCGAGGCGGTCCCCGCCGGCGCCCTCGCCGCCCTCCGCGACCGCCTGATCACCGGCGTCGTGCCCGCGGAACCGCCGCCCGGCCTCGACGCGACCCTGCGCGACTACCAACTCCGGGGCCTGGCCTGGCTCGACCTCATGACGTCACTCGGCCTCGGCGGCTGCCTCGCCGACGACATGGGCCTCGGCAAGACGATCACCCTGATCGCGCTGCACCTCAAACGCGCCCGCAGCGAGCCCACGCTGGTCGTCTGCCCGGCCTCGCTGCTCGGCAACTGGCAGCGGGAGATCACCCGGTTCGCGCCCGGCGTCCCGGTGCGCCGCTTCCACGGCCCCGACCGCAGCCTGGACGACCTGGACGGCGGCTTCGTCCTCACCACCTACGGCACCATGCGCTCCGCCGCGCCCGCGCTGGCCGAACGCCCCTGGGGCATGGTCGTCGCCGACGAGGCACAGCACGTCAAGAACCCCCACTCCGCGACCGCGAAAGCCCTGCGCACCATCCCGGCGCCCGCGCGCGTGGCCCTCACCGGCACACCGGTGGAGAACAACCTCTCCGAGCTGTGGGCCCTGCTCGACTGGACGACGCCCGGACTGCTCGGCCCGCTGAAGTCCTTCCGCGCCCGGCACGCGCGCGCGGTGGAGACCGGCGAGGACGAGGAGGCGGCCGAGCGCCTGGCCCGACTCGTCCGCCCCTTCCTGCTGCGGCGCAAGAAGTCCGACCCCGGCATCGTGCCCGAACTCCCGCCCAAGACCGAGACGGACCACCCGGTACCGCTCACCCGCGAACAGGCCGCGCTGTACGAGGCGGTGGTGCGTGAGTCGATGGCCGCCATCGAGACGGCGCAGGGGATGGGCCGGCGCGGTCTGGTGCTGAAACTGCTGACCTCTCTGAAGCAGATCTGCGACCATCCCGCGCTGTTCCTGAAGGAGGAGGCCGCACGGGCCGGAGGCGACCGGCTCGCCGCCCGTTCCGGCAAACTCGCCCTGCTGGACGAGCTGTTGGACACGCTGCTCGCCGAGGACGGTTCGGCCCTGGTGTTCACGCAGTACGTCGGGATGGCTCGGCTGATCACCGCGCACCTCGCCGGACGCGCCGTCCCGGTCGACCTCCTCCACGGCGGTACGCCGGTGCCGGAGCGGGAGCGCATGGTGGACCGCTTCCAGAGCGGGGCCACCCCGGTGCTCGTGCTGTCCCTGAAGGCCGCCGGCACCGGACTCAACCTCACCCGCGCGGGCCATGTCGTCCACTTCGACCGCTGGTGGAATCCCGCGGTCGAGGAGCAGGCCACCGACCGCGCCTACCGCATCGGCCAGACCCAGCCGGTGCAGGTCCACCGTCTGGTCACCGAGGGCACGGTCGAGGACCGCATCGCGGAGATGCTGGAGTCCAAGCGCGCCCTCGCCGACGCGATCCTCGGCTCCGGCGAGTCGGCCCTCACGGAGCTCTCCGACCGTGAGCTGTCCGACCTGGTGTCCCTGCGGAGGCCGGCATGACACCCCGCCCGTCCGACGAGGCCCGGGAGGCGCTGCGCGCGGCGCGCGAGCGGGCGCGCCGCGGACCGGTGCCGTCCGGCACACCCGATCACCCGCACACCGGTGCGGAGCCCTCCGAGAACCGGGCGTCGGACCAGCCGGCCGCCGGGGCGGAGACGACCCCGGGCCGGACGTCTGACCAGCCCGCCTCCTCGGGCCAGTCGGCCACCGCTCCGGCGCCCCGTCCGGCCGACGAGCCCCGTCCGGCCGACGAGTCCCGTCCGGCCGACGAGTCCCGTCCTGCTCGTCGGCCCGGTGACATCGCGCGGGAGGCGTTGCGGTCGGCGCGTGCGGAGGCGCTGCGCGCCCGCGCCGAGGCGGACGACCGGCCGCCCCGTACGCGGCCCGCGGCACCCGCTCCCCGCCTCCCGCGCACCACCCGCGGCGACCGTGCGGCCGACGACCGGGCGCGTGCGGTCCGCGCGGCCCTCGCCGACGCCTTCCGCATGCCCGACGCGGCGGACGACCCGCAACGGGACCCGGCCCCCGCCGACCGCCCACGGCGCACGGCGACTTCACGCACCACGACACCCCAGGCACCCACGCCGCCCGACACCCGCCCAGGCCGAGGAACTTCAGGCCCTCCGGCACCCCACACCCCGGCTCCGGATCCGGCCGCCCCCCGCGACCTCTCCGGCCCCGCCCACCGCGACCCCGCCCACACCCCGCGCGACGGCGTCCGCGACTCCACGCCCGACCCCGGCGACCCCGCCCACTCCCAGGCCTCCCTCGAGCCCGCCCACGCTCCCGCGCCCATGCCGCACGCGCCCCGTTCCATGGCCGCGCCCGGCCGGGACGGGGACCACCGGCGTACCTTCCCCGCGTTTCCGCCCCGCCCCTCGGACGGTGAAGGGTTCGCCGAGACCTGGTGGGGGAGGGCGTGGGTCACCGCGCTGGAGGACGGGGCGCTGGATGCCGCCCGCCTGGCCCGCGGCCGCGGCTACGCCGAGCAGGGCCACGTCGACGCCATCACCGTCACGCCGGGGCTCGTTCTCGCCTACGTACGGGGCAGTCGCCCGCGGCCGTACCGCGTGCAGGTGCGGCTGCGGACGTTCGGGGACGCCGACTGGGAGCGGTTCCTGGACGCCGCCGCCGAACGGCCCGGCCACATCGCGGCCCTGCTGGACAAGGAGATGCCCCAGTCCCCCGCCGACTGCGGGGTCCCGCTGCTGCCCGGCCCCGGCGACCTCGACCCGCGCTGCAGCTGCCCCGACTCCGGTCACCCCTGCAAGCACGCCGCGGCCCTGTGCTACCAGACCGCCCGGCTGCTCGACGCCGACCCGTTCGTACTGCTCCTGCTGCGCGGACGCGGCGAACGCGAAGTGATCGACGCGCTGTCCCGGCTCAGCGCCGCCCGCGCGGCCCGCGCCGCCCGGGACAGGGACCCCGAGCCGCTGCCCGGCGTACGCGCCGCGGAGGTCCTCGCCCGGCGCGACCGCGTCCTGCCCCCGCTCCCGGCCCCACTGCCTCCGCCGCCGCACCCCGAACAGCCGCCCGTGTACCCCGCGTCCCCGGGTGGACCGGACCCGTTCGCGCTGGACCAGCTGGCCACCGACGCCGCCGCCCGTGCGCACGCCCTGCTGACCACCGGCCGCGACCCGGTGGGCGGGCTCACCCTGTGGCACGACGCGGTGCGCCTGGCCGCGGCCCGGCCCGGGTCCGGCCTGACCGCGGCGACACGCGCCCTGTACTCGTCCCTCGCCACCGCCGTCGGCCGCACCCCCGCCGAGCTGGCGCGGGCGGTCGCCGCCTGGCGCCAGGGCGGACGCACCGGCCTCGCCGTCCTGGAGGAGCCCTGGGACCCGCCGGCCGGCCGTTTCGACCGCGCCCGTCCCCTCCTCCTCGCCGCCGACCTCCCCGCCTTCCGTCCCTGGCGCAACCGCCTCACCCATCCCCGCGGTCACGTGCAGCTCCGCCTCGGCCGCGACAACCTGTGGTACGCCTACGAGTCCGAGCCGGGCCACGACGACTGGTGGCCCCGCGGCACCCCGGACCCCGACCCGGTGGGCGCCCTCACCGGCCTGGACACACCGGACGACCTGTGAGGGACGGCGGCGGAGCCGCAGGTGACGTCGTAGGGCGGTGCGCCGCGCGGTGCCGCGCCCCGCACCGCACCGGGGACGTGGCACCGCGCGGGACGGCGTCAGTTGCAGGAGCCGACGGTGAGGTAGTTGTCGACGACGGCCGTGCCGCCGATCTCCATGTAGGAGTACGCCTTTCCGCAGTAGCCGCGCTTCTGGTACACGGGCCCGGCGTAGGAGCGGTACGCACCGAAGTCCTCGACGTCGGCCGTGGAGGTGTAGTTGTCCTTCAGGCGGATGCCCATGTAGCGGGTGTAGCCGGTGTCGTTGAAGAAGACGGCACAGATCGGCTTGTCGTAGTACGAGTCGCCGGTGGTGGTGCCGTTGGTCCAGGTGTAGGTGGTGCCGTAGGTGCCGTAGCGGGCGGCGCCGGTGGAGATGGTGTAGCCCGAACCGCACACATTGGCGGTGGCGGTGGCGACCCGGGCGTCGGACTCGATGATCCGCTTGGTCTCCGCCGTCGCCTGCCGTTCGACCTTGATGCCCTGGATCTCCACGATCCCGGCCGACCGGTCGGCCTTTGCGCCGGACAGGTCGGCCGCGGACGCGGCGGGTGCGACGAGCAGGGCGGTGAGCAGCACGGCGCAGGCACTGCCCAGGCGTATCGCGGTCTTCATTCGGTCCCCTTGCGTTGACGGCCGGGTCGCCCCGGCGCGGCGGGCGTTGACACCGGTGACGGCGCCCGAGGGGCGGGCCGTCCCGGGAGGATCCCGTCAGCCGTTGTCGGCCGGCGGGTCGGTGCTGGGAGGTGCGGGCAGTTCGCCGGCGCAGGTGGCGCGGCCGTAGGAGCCCGACGCGGTGGAGCTCTGGACGTGCTTGCCGCGGATGGCGAGGGCGCAACGGGCCTGCCCGCCCTCGGCGTCCAGGACGATGCCGACCGTGGGCGGCCGGCCCAGCGGCACCTGCACCGTCTTCTTCCAGGGCAGTTCGACGTTCTTCTCGACGGTCGCCGTGCCCTTCTCGCTGCGGCCGAGGTAGCTGACGTCGACGCTTCCCTCACCGGTGACCTCGTAGGTCACGGCGGCCGTCGGCACCTTCGGCTCGTCGTCGCCGGTTCCGTCCTCCGTGCCCAGGACGCCGTACAGGACGAGGCCCAGGCAGGCGACGAGCACCGCACCGGCCACGATGAAACCGGCCCGGTCGCCACGACCGCCCTTTTCGGTCGTTCCTCCGGCCGGGTCGGCCGAATCCTTTCCGGCGCCTTCGGTGCTTTCAGGGCTGACGGAGCCTGATGTTCTCGCTTCTTCTTCCGTGGTTTCGGCCATTGCTGTGGATGCGGCTTTCGTCGGGCGCGTGATTCTCGCGCGCCTTTCCGGCAAGGAACCGGGGGTTTATACCGCACGGCAGCACGCCTGGTCCACCGCCTGGACAAAGCGGGCAAAAATTCGATGTTTGAGGCGGTGGCCTTCCGAATTCTTCCGCAATACCCCTGTACCTGACGTCAGTTGACAGGACTCTCGACGGCTGACCGGACTGGCACAGCGCTGTTTCGGTGGATCGGCGAAGACGCCCGGTTCGGAAATGCCGACCGGTGGTTCGACGCGGGCAGGAGAATCACGTCCTGGAGATCGAATACTTCGAGTTCGGCGGTGCAGACGAATTCAGTGAATACCTCCAGCCGCGGGCGGCGGCACATCACAACAGATCGCGGGTGCTCCCACGCGGCGCGCCGGGACGACCGCCCTCCCACAGCGCACGGTGTGCCGGTGCCGGTGCCGGTGCCGGTGCCGGTGCCGCGCGGCCGTCCGGGCGCCCGGCGCCGGGTCAACCGTGGAACCGTCCGGTGCTGCGCAGCGCCCAGCGGCGTTCGGCGTACGCCAGGTCGTCCCGCCACAGACGCCCCGCGGTACGGCGCATCAGCGGGCGCAGCACGGGGGCGGCGGCCCGGGCGAGCGCGAAGCCCGGCCGGTCCGATACGGCGACCACAGCCTCGATCACGGCGGTGCGCGGACGGTCGTCGTCCGGACCGGTCAGCGGCGTCGCATGGGTCTCCACCACCGACGTGGCGCCCTCGCCGTCGGTGATCCGCATGACGACCGTGCGCGGCTCCGGCGCGGCGAACTCGGCCCGCACCGGCACCACCAGACGCCCGGCCACCCGGAAGGAGACGTCGACGACGAACACGTCGTCCTCCTCACCCCCCGGCTCCCGCACCACGGTCAGGTCGACGAACGAGTAAGGGTGGAACCACGATCCGTGCCACGGGTCGAGCCGGTTGGCCACCACGTCCTGCGGTTCGCACCGGCCCGTCGCCGTGAACACGGCGTCCACCCCGCTGCCCGCCGCCGGGCGCACGGGCACCACCGGCCGGGCGGTGGGCTCCTCGCCGCCGACTTCGTCCAGCCGCACCCACACCAGTACGCCGTCGTCGTGCACCGGGAACGGCTGCCAGCCGGCGAACGGCGAACCGTTCAGGGCCAGTCCGTGCCAGTGGCACACCAGGGTGCCGCACACCACCCGGCTGTCGCGCAGGGGAGCGCCCAGATGCGGACAGGCACCCGGACCCGCCCGCAGCTCACCGCCGTCCGAGCGCCACAGCACCACCTCCGCGCCGCCGACCGTCCTGCCGAACGGACGGCCTCCGGCGCGCACCTCCCGGGAGGCGCAGACCACGAACCAGTTGCCGGACGGGCGGGCGGACGCCCGCTTGAGCGCGTCGGCGATGAGCGCCGGCCGCGCCCGCTGCCACGTCGGCGTCTGCGCCGCCCAGCCGGGACCCCGACGGCGGCGCCGCAACGGCGGTGTCCAACGCCTCCCGCCCGCCCGGCCGCTCATCGCACCCCTCCCTTCCGCCCGACGACACACCCCGCCATCGCGCTCCACCCATCCACTCGCCCATCCACTCGGCCACCCACTCGGTCATCCACTCGGTCATCCACTCGCCCATGCGCACGGCAGCTCTTCGCACTGCGTCCACCCGTTCGGCCACGCGGCCACCCGCGGCTCATCGCGTTCCTCGCACCCGTTCGGCCACGCGGCCACCCGCGGCTCATCGCGTTCCTCCCACCCGCTCGGCCACGCGCCCGTGCGTCGCGCCCGTCCGCCGGCCGGTGCCCCCGGTGACGCGGGCGGCGGCCAGCTTGCCGCTGACGAGCACGGTCGGCACGCCGACGCCCGGAGTGGTCCCGCACCCCGCCAGCACCACGTTCTCCACGCCGCGCACGAGATTGCGCGGCCGGAACGGCCCCGTCTGGGCGAACGTGTGCGCGACCGAGAAGGGACTGCCCGCCGCATGGCCCTGTGCGGTCCAGTCGAGCGGTGTCACCAGCAGTTCCTCCCGCACACTGTCCGCGAAGCCGTCCAGGCCCCGGCGCTCCAGTTCGCCGACCAGGCGGTCGCGGTAACGGGGACCGAGGTCCCGCCAGGCCTCGGCCGAGGGCCCGACGGTGGTGTTCGGGCAGGGCGCGAGGACGTAGTGGAGGTGGCCGCCGGGCGGTGCCAGCGCGGGATCGTGCGCGGTCGGGCGGGTGATCAGCAGGGACGGGTCGCTCATCAGCTCTCCCGAACGCGTCAACTCGTCGAACGTGCGCTCCCACGCGGCGCCGAACGAGATCGTGTGGTGGGCGAGGTGGGACCAGGTGCGGTCCGTCCCCGCGTGCAGGACCACCGCGGACGGCGCGTGACGCAGACGTGCCGGACGCCGGGGCGTGCGGCCCAGCAGCCGGTAGGCGGCGGGCAGTTCACAGGTCAGCACCACCGCGTCGCACGGGATCCGCTCGCCGGACGCCAGGCGGACCGCTCGCACGCGGCCCGCCGAGCGTTCCAGCGTGCTCACCTCGGCCGACCAGCGCAGGTCGGCACCGGCGTCCGCCGCCGCGTCGGCCATCGCCCGCGGCAGCGCGTGCATGCCTCCCTTCGGGAACCAGACGCCGGCCACGGTGTCCATGTACGCGATCACCGCATAGGCCGCGAGCGCCCGCCCCGGCGCCACGCCCGCGTACAGGGCCTGGAAGGAGAAGACGCGGCGCAGCCGGTCGTCGGGGAGGAAGCGGCCGATCCGGCCGTCCAGCCGTCCGAAGCCGCCCAGCGCGGCCAGGCGCGCCAGATCCGGGTGCAGCAGCTGGACGGGCGAGTCGAAGTTCGTGTCGATGAAACGGCGCATCTGCGCCCGGTACAGACGCTCCAGCCACTGCCGCAGGGCGCGGTAACCGGCCGCGGCCACCGGTCCGGCGAACCGCCGCACCTCCGCCTCCATCGCCTCACCGTCGGAGTGCACGTCGAGCGAGGACCCGTCGGCGAAGCACGCCCGGTAGGCCGGGTGCAGCGGCATCAGCTCGACGCGGCGGCGCAGGCTGTCACCGACGGCCGCGAACGCCTCGTCGGCCAGGTGCGGCATGGTCAGCACCGTCGGGCCGGTGTCCACCTGGAACCCGCCGAGGTCCACGCGGCCGGCCCGGCCGCCCGGGCCCGCGTCCCGTTCCAGCACGGTGACGCGGCGTCCCGCGCCCAGCAGGTGCAGCGCGCAGGCCAGCCCGGACAGACCGGCACCGACCACGACGACATGGTCACTCGGCCCCGGCACCGTCCTCACGCGACCTCCTCCGCCCGCCGCGGCACCACGCCCGACGCCCGTTCGACCAGCGCGGCGAACTCGCGCCGCACGGCCGGGCGCGCGCCGCAGGACGCGAAGTGCCGCAGACTCGCCGCCGCCAGCTCGCCGATCTTCGTCTCCACCACCTCCACGGCGCCGGTGCGCCGCAGCGCCGCCCGGATCCGCTCCACGGCGTGGTCCTGGTGTTCCGGCGGCGGTTCCGCGTCAGCGGTCAGTACGGCGGCGGCGCGGTGGTCCCCGGCGGCGTCGGCGAGCCGGCGGGCGGTGGCCAGCAGGTAGGTGGGCTTGCGCGACCGCAGGTCGTCGTCGGCCGGTTTCCCGGTCAGCGCCGGATCGCCGAAGGCGCCGAGGAGGTCGTCGCGCAGTTGGAAGGCCAGCCCGGCGCACCGGCCCGCCGCCCGCAGCGCGTCCGTGGTGCGGTCGTCCGCCCCGGCCAGCGCCGCGCCCAGGGCGAGCGGACGGGCGACGGTGTACAGGGCGCTCTTCAGGGTGGCGATGTCCAGCGCCTCGTCGGCGCCGGACGTGCGGGCGGCCTGGGCGTGCAGGTCGCGGTACTGTCCGGCGACCATCTCGGTGCGCATCGCCCGCCACTCACGGTGCAGGCGCGGGCCGTGCGGCGTGCCGAGCGCCGTCTCCGTGAGCAGGTCGTCCGCCCACGCCAGCGCCAGGTCACCGGCGAGCACCGCGGCGGAGGTCCCGAACGACTCCGCGGAGCCGCGCATGCCGGAGGCCCGGTGGGCACGCGCCAGCTGGACGTGCAGGGCGGGAGCGCCCCTGCGCCGCAGGGATCCGTCCATCACGTCGTCGTGCACCAGGGCGCACGCCTGGAGCAGTTCGAGGGCGGCACCGGTACGCAGGACCGGGCCGGTGTCGCCCGAGCCGCCGGCCGCGCGCCAGCCGCAGAACGCGAACGCCGTACGCAGCCGTTTCCCGCCCCGCGCGACCAGCGCGGCCAGGCGCTCGGACAGGTCCCGGGCGGAGACGGGATCGACGGCCCGCGACTCGCGCAGCCGCGCCTGGACGATCTCCTCCAGGACGGCTCCGACGGCGCGTGCGGCGTCCGGAGCGGTGAGCGGGTCGTCGACGGGTCCGGCCGGTGCGGCCGCCGTCGGCGGCAGTCCAAGCATCGCAACCTCTTCTCGCTCTCGGTCATCCGCACCTCAGTGCGTCTGCCGGGTGCCCCGATACGGATGCGCGGATTCCTGCCCGGTACGGCGCCGGTCCCGTGGACTCTCACCCCAGTGGCCCAGCGACACGCGCCTCACGGCGGCGCGTCGCCTCGCACCGTCCCCTCGCCCCGGGCCGTCCCGCGGTCCCACGCCGTTCCGCGGTGCCACTGCTTCCGGATCACCGCGTACGTCTCCCCGTCTCCCGGCGGCCGCGTCCAGGAGCGGGTGGTGAACGTGAGCAGCCGCCCGCTGGTGATCGCGTGACGCGGCAGTCCGGCGCCGAACTCCCGGGCCACCGCCTCCAGCAGCGGACGTTCCGCATCTGCGACGTTCCGCCCGTCACCGAAGAAGCGGCTCGGCTCCAGCGCCCCCGGTACGTCCCCGCAGTGCCGGACCTCTCCGTCCGCGTACGTGAAGGCGTACTCCTGCGCACCGTCCCGCGCCACCGGGAGATGGACTGACCCGCCGTCCCTCGGGTTCGCCCGCAGCGCGTGGAACTGCCGGTGCATGTGCGCCCGAGGGTGGCAGCCACCACTGACAGTGCCCGGCCGCCGGGGACGGCGGGAGCCGCCGGGGACGGTGCGGGTGATGCCGAGGACGGCGGGTGGTGCCGAGGACGGCGGGTGGTGCCGAGGACGGCGGGTGGTGCCGAGGACGGCGGGTGGTGCCGAGGACGGTGCGGGTGGTGCACGGGACGGCGGGCGGCGGGCACGGGACACCTCCGCCCGCGGACTGTGCGGCAGGTCAACGGCCGTGTGCGGGGCGGTCGTGCGGGGGAGGGGCGGGGAGCAGGGCGGGTCGGGAGCCGTGGGGGAGGCACAGGGTCGAGTCCGTGTGGAGGGTGATGTGCGTCGGCGTGAGGGCGGTGGCGTCGAGCGGCGGCTCCCCGGTGCCGGGATTGCGGGCGAAACGCGGATGGGCGCCCCCGCTGATCTGCCAGCGGATGCGGTGACCGACGGCGAAGCGATGGGCGGTGGTGCCCATCGGTACGGTGACCTGGGCGGCCGTCCCTCCGGTCGTCCGGAGACTGCTCAGGCCGTCGCAGACGTTGACCGAGCGGCCCTGCGCGTCCACGTCGCACAAACGGGTGAAGACGTGGGCGTGCCCGGTGTCCGTGGAGACGCTCAGCCGTGCCGCGACCGGGCCGAGCACGTCCAGGGGCTCGGTCAGCGGAGGGCCGGTGAACGTCAGGACGTCGTCCCTGGCCTCCAGGACACTGTTGTCCCGGGCACCGGCGGTGCCGGAGAGCAGGGGGCCGCCGAGGGACGGGGTGGGGTCGGCCGGGTCGTAACGGAACGCCGTCACGGGCGTGGAGTCCGTGGGGGTCTGCCGGGTGAGCCGGCCGTCCGGCAGCGGGTACCACGAGGCGGTGGTCCGGGCCGGCGGCCAGTCGGCGAGGTCCCGCCAGGCGTTCGCGCCGCCGAGGTGCACGCGCACCGGTGTGGGGCGCAGGCCGGAGGGGTCGGCGCACAGGTGGGCGCGCAGCCACGCGAGGCTCTCGGCGAACACCTCGGGCCACCCCTGCTGCAGGGCGGAGGTGTGGGTCCAGGGTCCGACGAGCAGCGAGGCCGGGCAGCCGGCCCGGCGCAGTCGGCCGTACTGCTCGAAGGTCTGGTCGGCCAGCGTGTCGTGCCATCCGGTGATGAGGGCGGTGGGCACGCGCAGCCGCTCCGCCGCTCCCGCCGAGGAGGCGCCGCGCCAGTAGGGGTCCTCGGCGTCGGGGTGGGCCAGCACGTCGGCCAGCCAGGGCGGTTCCGTCCCGAGGGCGGACGCGTACGCCCCGCGCAGCGGCAGGGCGGTGGTGGCCGTGCGCAGGCGCCGCCGCAGGCGCAGGGCGGCCCGCACCGAGGGGACCAGGCCCTGGTGCTGGTAGGTCATGCCCACGCCGACGGCAAGGGCGTTCTCCAGACGCGGCACGCCGTCCGCGTGGAACAGGGCGTACGGATCGTGCAGGCCCACCTGGACCACCATCGCCTTCAGTTCCGGCGGCGGATCCGCGGCGAGGGCCCATTGCACGTAACCCAGGTAACTGGGGCCGACGGTCCCGAGGGTGCCGTCGAACCAGGGTCGCCCGCGCAGCCACGCCACCGTGGCCAGGCCGTCGGCGGCCTCGTTGCGCCACAGGTCGAACGCACCGCCCGAACCGCCGGTGCCGCGGCAGCTCTGCAGCACGACGTGGAAGCCCTGTTCGGCGAAGAGCAGCCCGTACATGGGTGCCCAGGGCAGGCCCCGGCCGTAGGGCGAGCGGACCAGGAGGGTCGGGAAGTCGCCCCGGGTGCGCGGGAAGTAGTGGTCGGTGATCAAAGGGCTGCCGTCGGCGGCCGGCACCACCAGTCCGGCTTCCCGTCCCACGGCATGTCGTCTCGCCGGAAGCCCCCGCCAGGTCGCCCTCATCAGACGGGCGGACAGCGGCGGCCTGCCGGCCGGTCGCATCCGGTCGGGTCCGGCCCCGGCGTCGGGCGTGCGTGATGGCATCGTTCCCCCTCCATCCTTCATTTCCGTACGGTGTACGAGAATAGAGGATGCTTGGATGGCCCCGGCAAGGGCCGCCAGGCAAACCCGGGGAAGGAGCACGCAACCGTGTCCGACGACGCACGGTCCGGCGCCGCGGGCGTCGACCCCGAACAGCTCTGGCTGCGCCCCGCGAAGCCCCGCAGGGGCCGCAGGCCCTCGTTCAGCCGGGAGGCGATCACCGCGGCGGCCGTCGCCCTCGCGGACGCCGAAGGCCTGGAAGCGGTCACCATGCGGCGGGTGGCCGCCGAGGTCGGGGCCGGCGTCATGTCGCTCTACAGCTACACCCCCGACAAGGAGACGCTGCTGGAGCTGATGGTCGACCACGTCAGCGCCGAACTGGAGATCACCGATCCGCTCAGCGGCGACTGGCGTGCCGACCTGAAGACCGTCGCCCACCTCCAGCGCGCCCACATGCTGCGCCACCCCTGGCTGCCCGCCGCCCTGTCCACCCGCCGCGTCCCGGGCCCCCGCACGCTGGCCTTCCTCGAACACGCGCTCGCCGCCCTGCGGCCCACCGGACTGGACGGCGCGGCCAAGCTGGAGGTCTTCGCCCAGCTCACCGCGTTCGTCGCCGGACACGTCGCCCACGAACTCGCGCAGAGCGCGGCCTCCCGCTCCCCGGAGCGCGCCGCGGCCGAGGCCCGCTACCTGGCGGCCGTCGCCGCCGACGGCCGCCACCCGGAACTGGCCGAAGCCCTGTCCGCCCCCGGACGCCCCCTCACCCCCGACGCCACCTTCACCCGCTTCCTCAACCGCCTGATCGACGGCCTCGACACCGACTGACCGGACACCACCCGCCCCCGGACACCTCGACCCAGGCGCCCTGCGCCCGCGCCGGCCCCGCCGTGGCGCCGGCCGGCGGCACGGGGTGCGGTGGGTGCGGCTGTGTGACGGCCCACATGCGCCGCGCTGCAACTGTGGACACGATGTACCTGCTGCCGGACCGTTACGGCGGGTCTCGCCGGGGAACCGGAGAGGGCGGACCGGACCGGCCGGTGGCCCTCTGTGCTGGACGTACGAGACGACTCCGGTCCAGCGTCGGTACCGGCCGGAAAGCGAGGCGTGGCGACATGGCGGAGCGAGGCGGCAATCCGGTCGGTCCGCGGACGGACGACGACCAGGTGACCGGAACCGGCGGCGCACTCGGTCACCGGCCGGCACAGTGTCGGCGATGAGTGGCCGCACGGCGTCCGTCGCGGCGCTGGCGGTGCTCGTCACCGTGAGCTCGTGCGGTACGCCGTCCGAGCGGCGCGGCCGTGTCACCGAGGACGTCACACGCTTCGAGCGGGCTCTGGACGCCGGGCAGCCTGCGCAGCTGTGCGCGGCTCTCGCGCCGTCCACCAGGGAGGAGTTGGAGCAGGCGGCGAAGACCCGGTGCGAGCGGGCGATCGGCGAGCAGGGCCTCCCGCGGGCCGGTGCCGTGCGGAGCGTGGACGTGTACGGCGGCCAGGCCCGCGTGGTGCTGGAGCACGACACGGTCTTCCTGGCGCGGTTCACCGACGGGTGGAAGGTGACCGCCGCCGGATGTCGGCCACGTCCCCAGCAGCCCTACCAGTGCGAGATCAAAAGCGGGTGACCGGGCCATGAGAACGATGTTCACGGGGACGCTCCTGCTGATCGCCGCCGGCTTGGTGTACTTCACGGCGTTGGGGCTGATGCACCGATGAGCGCCGCCCCGGAGACACGCGAGGGCACCGCTCCGATCGGGCGCCGTGTCCGGCTGTTCCTGCGCCACAACAGTCTGGGCCTGTTCTTCGTCACGGCGTTCCTGCTCGCGTTGTCGGGGCAGGCGGTGGCGGGGCACGCGGAGTTCAACAACCAGCTCGTCGCCGACGGCCTGGAGCCCATCGGCTTCGGCGCCTACCTGACCACGTCGGACTTCGGCGTCGACGTCATGGAGAACTGGCAGTCGGAGTACCTGCAGTTCTTCCTCTACATCTTCGGCACCGTCTACCTGCTGCAGCGTGGCTCGCCGGAGTCCAAGGAACTCGGCAGGGCCGGCATCGAGTCGGACCAGGACCAGATGGTCGGCGAACACGCAGCCGACGACTCCCCGCGCTGGGCCGCAGCCACGGGGTGGCGCACGGCGGTCTACTCCCGCTCGCTGGGCCTGGTCATGGGAACCATCTTCCTGCTGTCGTTCCTGGCCCAGTCCGTCACGGGCGTGGCCGCCTACAACGAACAGCAACTGCGCCAACTCCAGGCGCCCGTGTCCTGGTCCGCGTATCTTTCCTCCGCGGACTTCTGGAGCCGTACCCTGCAGAACTGGCAGTCCGAGCTGCTGGCCGTCGCCTCCATGGCCGTTCTGGCCATCTACCTGAGGCAACGCGGATCGCCGGAGTCAAAGCCCGTCGGCGCCTCCCACTCCGCGACCGGCGTCGAGGGTTGAAGGCCATGATGGGTTGACCTGCGGCGTTCCCTGCCGGACATCGACGAATGTTTCGAAGTCACCCACGAATCATGCGAGATGTATTGACGCCGCCCGTCCGGTCCCTAATCATCCAAGCGATCGGAACTTCGACATCCGTTCGACATTGCGAACATGTCGAAGGTGCTCCACTCGTACAGCAAGGAGGCCGCCTCCGTGCCGCACCCGCCGCGACGGGCAGAACCGGCTGTCATGCCCACGTCATTCCGTCATTCCTGCTCGTCGTGCCGGCCGGCCGGACGGGATCCGGCCGGCCCGGTGCCCACGGACCGCCAGGAACCGCACCACCACGACAGTCCAGACCGCCCGCCTCTGACGAGGCCGGCCGCAACTCGAGGATGACGAGGTCCCCATGCGTAGACGAAGTTTCGGCCGCGGACGTCTGTCCGTGGTGCTCGCCGCCGCGGTCACGGCCCTGGTCGCGTTGGCGGCGGCGCTCGTCGCCAACCCGGCTCAGGCGGCCACCAGCGGCGCCCTGCGCGGCGTCGGTTCGGACCGGTGCCTCGACGTGCCGGGTGCCGCCCAGGCCGACGGCACGCTCGTGCAGATCTACGACTGCTGGGGCGGGAGCAACCAGCAGTGGACGTCGACGGACACCGGCCAACTGACCGTGTACGGCAGCAAGTGCCTCGATGTCCCGGGCCACTCCACCGCGGCCGGTACCCGGGTGCAGATCTGGACCTGTTCCGGCGGAGCGAACCAGCAGTGGCGGGTGAACTCCGACGGCACGGTCGTCGGCGTGGAGTCCGGGCTGTGCCTGGAGGTCGCGGGCGCCCGTACGGCCAACGGCACAGCGGTGCAGATCGGCACGTGCAACGGCGGCAGCAACCAGAAGTGGACCGGCCTGCCGGGGACGCCACCGACGGACGGCGCGTGTTCCCTTCCGTCGACGTACCGGTGGACGTCGACGGGTGTGCTGGCGCAGCCGGCGCACGGGTGGGTCTCGGTGAAGGACTTCACCACCGTGACGCACAACGGCAAGCACCTGGTCTACGCGTCGAACGTGTCGGGATCGTCGTACGGATCGATGATGTTCAGTCCCTTCACGAACTGGTCGGACATGGCGTCGGCCGGCCAGACCGGGATGAACCAGGCCGCGGTGGCGCCCACGCTGTTCTACTTCGCGCCCAAGAACATCTGGGTGCTGGCGTACCAGTGGGGCTCGTGGCCGTTCATCTACCGCACGTCGAGCGACCCCACCAACCCCAACGGCTGGTCCGCTCCGCAGCCGCTGTTCACCGGGAGCATCTCCGGCTCGGACACCGGGCCGATCGACCAGACCCTGATCGCCGACGGCCAGAACATGTACCTGTTCTTCGCCGGCGACAACGGCAAGATCTACCGGGCGAGCATGCCGATCGGGAACTTCCCGGGCAACTTCGGCTCGTCGTACACGACGATCATGAGCGACACGAAGGCCAACCTGTTCGAGGGCGTACAGGTCTACAAGGTCCAGGGCCAGAACCAGTACCTCATGATCGTCGAGGCGATGGGCGCGAACGGGCGCTACTTCCGCTCCTTCACGGCCTCCAGCCTGAGCGGTTCGTGGACCCCGCAGGCCGCGAGCGAGAGCAACCCCTTCGCGGGCAAGGCCAACAGCGGTGCCACCTGGACCAACGACATCAGCCACGGTGACCTGGTCCGCAACAACCCCGACCAGACCATGACCATCGACCCCTGCAACCTGCATTTCCTCTACCAGGGCAAGTCCCCGACGGCGGGCGGCGACTACAACCAACTGCCGTGGCGGCCGGGGCTCCTGACCCTGCGGCGCTGACCGACACCCACCACCTCGACGGACCCCGGCCGTGCACCGGCTGGGGTCCCCTCGCTCCACCCGGGCCGAGACGCCGTGCCGAGGATCCGCACCTTGGGACTCGCGCCGCGTAACCCGGGGACTCGAAGGGAACACGCTTCCATGCCCACGTACGACAACCCTGTGATCAGCGGGTTCCACCCCGATCCGAGCGTGTGCCGGGTCGGTGACGACTACTACCTGGTGTGCTCCAGCTTCGAGTACTTCCCCGGGCTGCCGATCTTCCACAGCAAGGACCTCGTCCACTGGGAGCAGATCGGCAACGTGCTCGACCGGCCCGGGCAGCTGCCGCTGCCCCTCCCCGGCGCCAAGGCGTCCGGCGGCCTGTACGCCCCCACGATCCGTCACCACGACGGCCGTTACTGGGTCATCAACACCAACATCGACGGCGGCGGCAACTTCGTCGTCTCCGCCGAGCGTCCCGAAGGGCCGTGGAGCGACCCCGTCTGGATCGACCTGCACGGCATCGACCCCGATCTGGCGTGGGAGGAGGACGGCACCTGCTGGTGCGCCTTCTCCGGGCCCGCGGGCGGCATCAACACGGCCAGGATCGACCCGGTCGGGGGCGAGGTGCTGGAGGGGCCCTTCGCCACCTGGTCGGGCAGCGGCCTGAAGTACCCGGAGGCGCCGCACCTCTACCGCATCGGCGACTGGTGGTACCTGCTGATCGCGGAAGGCGGCACGGAACGCGGCCACAGTGTGTCCGTCGCCCGCGGCCGCTCGCCGCGCGGCCCCTGGGAGGGCGCACCCGCCAACCCCCTGCTGTCCCACAGCGGTACCCCCCGCTCCATCCAGAACACCGGCCACGCCGACCTGGTGGAGGCGCCCGACGGCAGCTGGTGGACGGTGCTGCTCGGCGTCCGGCCGCGCGGCTTCACACCGGACGTGCACGTGCTCGGCCGCGAGACGTTCCTGACCCCCGTGGAGTGGGACGCGGACGGCTGGCCCCGGATCGGGCCCGTTCCCGAGAGCCACGCCGCCCCGGGCGGCGCCTGGCACCCCGTTCCGGCCCCGCCCGCCCGCGACGACTTCGACGACTCCGCTCTCGCGCCGCACTGGATCTCACCGTTCGCCCGCCCGGCGGGCTCCTGGTCGCTCACCGAGCGCCCCGGCCGGCTGGTCCTCCGCGCCACCGGCCCCACCCTCGACCGCCCCGGATACACCTTCGTCGGCCGCCGCCAGCAGCACCACGACTGCCGCGCCACCGCCGAGATCGACCCCGGTACGGGACGCGGCGGGCTCTGCGTACGCCTGGACGAGGCCCACCACTACGAACTGGAGGTCGGCAACGGCGAGGCCGCCGTCGTCGCCCGGATCGGTCCGCTGCGCCAGACCGTGGCCGCCCGACCCGTCCCGTCCGGGCCGCTGACCCTCACCGTCACCATCCGGACGTCCGATCTCGTGCCCGCTTCGCCCGAACTCACCGACGGCGGGACCACCGGCCCCGACACCGTCGCCTTCTGGATCGGCGACCCCGACGCCCCGGCCGCCCGGCCGCTCGCCGAACTGGACGGCCGCTACCTGTCCACCGAGGTCGCCTGCGGCTTCACCGGCCGCGTGATCGGCATGTACGCCACCGAGGGCACGGTGGCCTTCGACTGGTTCGAGTACGCCCCGGTCCCGGCGCCTCCCGCCTGACGCCCGGCGCGCGGCCGCCCGCGGCATCCCCGGGACATGACGTGGATGCCGCAGGCCCGTCGGCCGCGGCCAGGACGCGTGCGTCGCCCTCCACCGCGCCCCTTCCGGACGCTACCGACGGTCTCCCGGATGGCGGTCAGCCGTCGCACCGCCGGGAGCGCGCCCGGGACGGGAGCGCGCCCGTGAACTGTTCGCGCGAGGCGCCACCGCCCGTCCTGAACGCCGACGCGCCGCGAACCCACCGCCCGTCCTGAACGCCGACGCGCCGCGACCCACCGCCCGTCCTGAACGCCGACGCTCCGCCACCCACCACCGAACTGAACGCCGACGCTCCGCGACCCACCGCCCGTCCTGAACGCCGACGCTCCGCCACCCACCACCGGCCTGAACGCCGACGCCCAGCCACCCACCGCCCACGTGAGCGGTGTTCGCGTCCGCTCGGGAAGAGGCGCCCTGCCGACCACCGCCCGCACCGTCCGTCAGCAGGCCGCCCACCCTCATACCCCCATCCCGAGGCCGGGCCCGTACCGGCAGGCGTGCCGAGTGACACCACGCCCGGAATTCGGGTAAACCCTCCGCCGGGCACAGCAACTCATGAGCGGAGGCGCCCGGCGGCGGGCGCCCCGCACGGCTGAAGGGATGTGCTGTGAACGTAGCGGATTCTGCGACATCACCGGACGAAGCCGAGACCGGACGACGGGCGGGGACGTCGCCGGTGTCCCGCCGCGGGTTCCTGGCGGGCGCCGGCGCCGCGGTGGCGATGACCTCGCTGGCCGGGCCGAGCGCCGTCGCGGCCGGCACCCGCACCGACGGCGACCTGCGGCTGGGCACGGGCACCACCTTCGCGGCACGCATCTCGCCCGACGGCCGGTGGATCGCCCTCGACCTGCTGGGGGTCCTGTGGGTCATGCCGGCGTCGGGCGGGCAGGCGCGGCGGCTGACCAGCGACCTGTTCGACATCGCGCAGCCCGACTGGTCGCCGGACAGCAGCCGGCTGGTCTTCCAGTCCTACAGAGACGGAGTCTTCGACCTCTGGACCGTACGGCCCGACGGCAGCGGGCTGCGCCAGTTGACCGAGGGCCCCTACGACCACCGCGAGCCCCGCTGGTCACCGGACGGGCACACGATCCTCTTCTCGGGCGACGCGTCGGGCAGTTACGCGGTCCACACGTACGACGTCGACAGCGGACGGGTCGGCGCACTCACCGACGGCCCCGGTCAGGAGTACGAGCCGGCCTGGTCGCCGGACGGCAACCGGGTGGCCTTCGTCGTGGACAACACCCGTATCGACGTCGTGGACCGCACCACCGGCCGGCGCAGCACCCATGTCACCGTGCCCGCCGGCCAGGTGATCCACCAGCCGGAGTGGACCCCGGACGGCACCGGCCTGGTCCACCACCTGACCTACGACGGGCGCTGCCACCTCATGAGGGGTGACACGCCCCTCGTGGACGACCAGGAGACGTTCCCGTTCAGGGTGTCGTGGCTCGACGGCGAGCGCTTTCTCTACACCGCGGACGGCCGCATCCACGTGCGGTCGCTCACCGGCAGCGGCACCCGGACCATCGGCTTCTCCGCCGCCGTCACAACCCGACGGCCGAGGTACACCAGGCGCCGCTCCGACTTCGAGAGCACCGGCCCGCGGCCGGTGCGCGGCATCGGCAGCCCGGTGCTGTCCCCCGACGGCGAGCACATCGCCTTCCGCGCGCTCAACGACATCTACGTCATGCGGATCGGCCGTGCGCCGCAGCCGTTGACCCGTGACCACTGGTGGACGTGCGATCCCGCCTGGTCGCCCGACGGGAAGCGGCTGGCGTACTCGACGGACCGCGGCGGCACGCTCGACCTGTGGATCAGAGACCTCGACACGGGCCGCGACCGGCAACTGACCGACCTCGGCACCAGGGCCGCGGTGTCGGCGGCGTGGTCGCCCGACGGCAAGGAGATCGCCTTCCTGGACCAGGACGGCGCGCTGTGGACCGCCGACGTGGCGAGCGGTGACGTACGCCGCGTCTTCACCGCGACGTTCGAGCCCGGCAGACCCACCTGGTCCCCCGACGGCCGGACGATCGCCCTGGCAGCAGTGAAACCGTACTCGGCGAGATTCCGCGAAGGACTCAGCCAGATCCTGCTCGTCGACCGGACCACCGGGCAGGGCAGATACGTGGAGGCCGTGGCCGGCCGCTCGATCCAGACCCGGGGAGACGACGGACCGGTCTGGTCCCCGGACGGCAGACGCATGGCGTTCGCGGTCGCCAGCGTCCTGTACACCGTGGACGTCGCCGAGGACGGAACGCCGGTCGGTGAGCCCCGGCAGATCACCGGCGAAGTGACCGACGCACCGTCATGGAGCGGCGACTCCAGGCATCTGCTGTACCTCAACAACGGCAGGCTGCGCCTCGTCCCGGCGGACGGCGGGCGGCCCCGCACCGTCGCCGTGCCGCTGACGTGGACCGCCGTCCGGCCGCCGGCGCGCACCGTGGTCCACGCGGGCCGGATGTGGGACGGCGTCCGCCGGGAGATCCGGCGCGACGTCGACATCGTCGTCGAAGGGCACCGGATCAGGTCCGTGGAGCCGCACGACGACCGCCGGGCGGGCCAACGCATCGACGCGCGCGACCGGTTGGTGATGCCCGGGCTCATCGACATGCACCACCACCGGGAGATGCAGGGCTACGCCTACGGCGACCGCCAGGGCCGGCTCTGGCTCTCCCTGGGCGTGACCACCACGAGGTCTCCGGGAAGCCCCGCCTACCACATGGTCGAGGAGCGTGAGGCGACCCGTTCCGGCGCCCGGATCGGGCCCCGGTACTTCGCGACGGGCGAGGCGATCGACGGGCCGCGCATCTACTACAACTTCATGCGCCCCACCTTCACCGACGCCCAGCTGAAGCTGGAACTGGAGCGCGCGAAGAGCCTGGAGTACGACCTCATGAAGTGCTACGTCCGGCTGCCGGTCATGTGGCACAAGCGGGTCGTCGCCTTCGCGCACGACGCCGGGATCCCCGTCACCTCGCACTACCACTACCCGGCCATGGCGTTCGGCGGTGACGCGATGGAACACACCGGGGCGACGAACCGCTTCGGCTACTCGCGCACCGTGACACCGCTCGGAACGGGCTACTCCGACATCACGGACCTCTTCGTGGCGTCGGACATGGCCCGGACACCGACCCTCTTCGGCTCGACCACCCTGTACCGGGAGGACAGGTCCCTGGTCGAGGACCACCGGGTGCGGACACTGAACCCGCCGTGGCGGATGGCCGCCCTCCGGGAGAGCGCCGACGCGGCGGCCCGGACCGACCAGACGGCGCGGCGCGCGAACCTCCGGGCGCAGGTCCGGCAGGCCCTCGACATCTTCCGCAGGGGCGGCCGGATCGTCCTCGGCACCGACGCCCCGATCGACCACGCGGCAGTCAGCCTGCACATGAACCTGCGCGCGATGGTCACCTACGGCTTCACCCCCTACGAGGCGCTGGTGACCGCGACGAGCCTGGCGGGCGAGACACTGCACGAGGACCTCGGCCGCATCGCACCCGGCATGTACGCCGACCTCGCCGTCGTCGACGGTGATCCCCTCACCGACATCAAGGACGCCGCCAACGTCGCACAGGTGCTCGTGTCGGGCATCGCGCACACCGTCGAATCCCTGCTGCAGCCGTTCTCCGAGACGCCGCCGGCCGACTCCCGGAAGACGGCCGGCAGCAGCGTGCTGCCTCCCGTCCCCGACCACCCGGCGAACCGGAAGTTCTGGTGGCACGGCCACCAGTACGTGGAGACGGCACGGCACGCCTGCTGCAGCGGGTGAGGAATGCCGCGCGTCCCGCCGGGACGCGTCGCCGCGCGGCCCGACGCAGGGTCGGGGCGGCGGGCCGCGCGGCTGTCCCTCAACGCCGGTCGGTGCGTGGGCCGGTGGGGCATGCGTCGCTCCTCGACGAGCATCTCACCGGGGAACCTGCTGACCGTCGGGTACCGCACACCGCGCTGCGGCGTTCCGGTGCGCTAGTGCCCGAGCGGCGGGTGCTCGAGCACGCGGGGCTTGTACTCGACCAGCTGGATGCGGCCGTCGAAGGTGCGGTGCCCGGTCATCTCGAGGGCGACGTCCGGATAGCCGTCGTAGATGCGTTCCTTGCCCGTGGCCCCGGTGATCACCGGGAACATCACGACCCGGAAGCGGTCGACGAGTCCGGCTCGCAGCAGGGACCGGCACAGGCTGAGGCTGCCGATCGTGCTGAGGAGCCCCGAGCCACCCGACTTCATGGCGCGGACCGCCTCGACGGCGTCGTCGCGGACGAGCGTGGAGTTGGCCCACGTCAGTGGCTCCTCGAGCGAGGAGGAGAACACCACCTTGGACGCTCGCGTGAGCTCGTCGACGGACGCCTCTTCTTCGGGCCGGAACTCGTCCTGGCCCTTCGGGACCTCTCCTGCGGCGAAGCCCGACATCAGACGGTAGGTGTTCGCTCCCATCAGGTAGGTGGCCTCGGGCTGCTCGCCGAGCCATGCGAGGTACTCCGGGCCCTCGAGACCCCAGAACCCGGGCCATCCCTCTCCCGACGCGTAGCCGTCGAGGGACGTGATGAAGTCGACGAGAAGCTCCGACATGGCGGTGGTCCTTTCCTGGGGTGTCACGAGTTTGGACCGGCCCGGAGCCGTAAACTCATCGGCCGCGCTGTTCAGTGACGAGAACACCCATGACGCTGCAGCCGATCAGGTGGCGGAGCGGCACTGCTTCGAAGGGCCTGGAGCCCTGCACGACTGCGCTGCTCGCAGCACTCCGGTGACCAACGCTGCCGGTCCGCCGCACAGGACAGGCGCCTGGAGACCTCGAGATGCTCGCCCCAGCTGTGCGGGTGCAAGGCCCGGATCGATCCGCCCGCGACAGTGACATCACGGGCACTCAGGCCGTGAGAAGACGCGCGGCGAGGTCGTCCGGTGTGTCCAGCACGAGGTCTGCCCGCGCCGATGCGTCATAGAGGTGTCCCCATCCGGCCGCCGCCGCGAGCGCGCCCGCACGCCGGGCCGCTTCCAGGTCGGTGGGCGCGTCCCCGACGTACACACATGCTCCGGTGGGCACTCGGAGGAGGGAGCAGGCGCGCTGGATGCCTTGGGGGTCGGGTTTGGGCCGTTCGATCTCGTCGCCTCCGACGACGACCGGGAAGTGGTCCCGCAGCCCGGCGGCGCTCAGCAGGATGTCGGCGGCGCGCCGGCTGGCCCCGGTGAAGACGGCCATGGGCACGAGGTGTCGGAGCCGGTCGAGCGCGGCCTCCACTCCCGGGCAGGTGGTCACCCGTGCGGCACACCGGGCGAGGATCTCGTGGTAGAGATCCACTTCCTCGTCGCGGCACGGACGCTCCAGCATGCGGCTCAGCATGGCGCGCGGTGGTCCGAGCGAGTAGAGAGCGACGACCTCCGCGCGGCTGTGCACGGCCCCTCCCAGTGCCGTGACCGTCTCGATGAACGCGTCCGGCACCGCCGACGAGGAGTCGATGAGCGTGCCGTCCATGTCCCACACGACGGCGGACGGACTCCGGTCAGGGAGGGGTTCCCGCATCTGGCAGTGTCCTTTCCGGCAAGGCGCGTGATGGCGTCCGCGTCAGGAGGTGGTCATGCCGCCGTTGACATGGATGATCTGACCTGTGATCTCCGTGGCCTCGGGCGAGGCCAGGAAGGCCACCGCGTCGGCCACCGCCGATGCCTCCTGGAAGCGCCCGAGAGGAATCGCGGCCAGAGTCCGCTGCCGTACGTCGTCCGCGGTGACTCCCAGCAGTTCCGCCTGCCGCGAGAAGTCGCGTTCGATCATCTCCGTTTCGATGATGCCCGGGCACACCGCGTTCACGCGGACGTGCGGCGCCAGCTCGAGTGCCATGCACTTGGTGAGTCCGATGAGCGCTGCCTTGGACGTGGCGTAGTGGGAGACCAAGGCCTGCCCCTGGTGGCCGGCCTGGCTCGAGATGTTGATGACGGCGCCGCCACGGCCTGCCATGCCCCCGGCGATGTGCTGGGACAACAGGAAAGGGCCGCGGACGTTGACGGCCAGGACGTCGTCGAGGTCCGCCACCGGCACATCGAGGAAACGGTGGAGCGTCGCGATGCCCGCATTGTTCACCAGCACGTCGACCTCACCGAGCAGCTCCTCGATACGGGGTGCGGCGGCGCTCACCTCCTCGACGGAGCCCATGTCGAACCCCAGGCCGTAGGCCTTTCCCGGCCCCTCCTCGGACAGCGCCTGCGCCGTGCTGAGTGCGGACTCCTCGGTCCTCCCCGTCACGACGACCGTGGCTCCTTCCGAGACCAGCCGGCGGCCGATCGCCTCGCCGATGCCCCGAGTTCCCCCGGTGACCACACACTTCATGCCGGAAAAGCGGTGCATGTCCCCTCCTTGTCCACAGTGGGCGTGCTCAAGAGACGGCCTTCACAGCGTGCCGCAGGCACCGCAGCGCACGTTCCGGAACCGACCAGGGAAGGTCGAGTACGGCCTCGTCGAACCCGGCCTGTCGCGCGGCGACCGCGGCGGCCACCACCTCGGCGTCCGATGCGCGCGAACAGTTGATCTTGAGGATGCTGGTGAACGGACCCGACCGCGAGTACGTCTTCCGCAGCTCGGTGATCTCCGCCAGACGGGGCTGGAAGGCGGTCACCGAGGAAGCGTCGGCGTCCGTGACCGGCAGCCAGCCGTCACCCACCCGCGCTGCCCGCCTCCTCGCCGCGGCGCTCGCACCGCCCACGAGGACCGGCGGACCGGGCTCCTGCAAGGGCCGGGGTTCCATGACCAAGCCAGGCGGTGTCGTGAAGTGCCGGCCGTCGAATCCGTCGACTCTCCCCGTCCAGCAGGCTCGCAGCAGCCGGATGCACTCCTCCATTCGTGACGTACGTTGCTCGAAGCTGTAGCCGAGTGCGTGCATCTCCTCGGCGAGCCAGCCGGCGCCGACCCCGAGCGTCAGCCGCCCTCCTGACAGGACGTCTATGGTCGCCACGGCCTTGGCCACCTCGACGGGGTGACGCTGCGGCAGCACCAGTACGGCCGTGCCCAGGCGGGCGGTGGTGGTGACGGCGGCGACATGGGCGAGGGAGGCGAATGCCTCCAGCTGAGGCTCGCTGACGTCCCAGGTGATGTGCCCGTCGGCACTGTACGGATACGACGACCGAGCGCCTGCGACCATGGCCAGGTGGTCATTGACCCACAGGGATGCGGCGCCCTCCTCCTCCGCGTGTTGCGCCGCAGACGCCAGGCCCGGGCTGAAGGCCTCGCGTGATGCCGTCGGCAGGGAGATACCGATCTTCATGTCCGGGACGCCCTTCCTCATCGGCCTTCGGCCCATGCCGCGCAGGGGCCGAACCGGCGATGTGGGGTCGTGGCCTCGTAGGGGAGCCGGGAAGGCAGGCTGATCAACTCCATCTGCATCCCCCACGGTGTGAGGAAGTACAGCCAGCGGTCGCCCGCGATGGGCCCGTGCGGGACCGTCCGAGGTTCCCCGAGCAGCCGCACACCGGGCTGACGGCGCAGGTAGTCGGCGGCGGCGTCGATGTCCCGCACGTAGAAGGCGATGTGGTGCCCGCCGTAGTCGCTGTTGCGCGGCATACGACGGATCTGGTCGGGGGCCGAGTACTGGAACAGCTCGATGTTCGTGACCGGCCCCAGCCGGAGCATCGCGATGTCGGCGGTCGCCCGGGGATGGACGTTGAGCGCCTCCGCCATCCACTCGTCGTCCGACTGGACGGTCTCCTCCTGGTAGAGCAGTTCGGCTCCGAGGACGTCGACGAAGAAGCGCACCGCCTCGTCCAGGTCGGGCACGGTGTAAGCGATGTGGTCGACGTTGGTCGCGGTGGGGATGCCCCTCGCCGGGCTCACCGGCTGGGCGAGGTCCCCGGCAGAGCCGGTGGGTGGGGCGGCGGGAGCGTGGGAATCCTGCACGGGGATTCTCCTCCTCGTGGGAACGTCAGTGGGCCTGGCAGGTGTCGGCGTCCGGCACATCGGACGTGGGCGCGCTCAGCGACGGGGCGCGGTGCGGAAGACGGCGCGCCACCGAGTCCGGCACACACGTCACGACGATGACCTCGCAGGTCCCGGCGGCCGACAGGAGGCCCGGGACACCGGCCGGCAGGAGGACGGCGTGCTCCGCGGGCACCGGGTGCACCGTGTCGTCGGTGCCGTTCCGGAAGCACGCCCGACCGCTGACGACGTACCACAGGGTTTCGGTGCGGTCCTCCGGGTCGGCGCTCAGCGTCCCGCCGTCCTCCAGGACGACATGGTCGATCGACTCGCACTCGCTGAACAGCATTCCGCGCCGGGCCACGGACCGCCACCGCCGCACGGCTCCGTCGTGAACGATCACCGTGGTGGCGGCACCGCGCTCGGTCACGATCACCGCAGGTCGCCGCCTTCCGAAGGCTGAAGGGGGATCGCAAAGCTGGCGCAGACCACCCGGAGTCCTTCCGCGTCCGCGTCGAGCCGCAGATCCTCGCCGCCGGAGGTGGTGACCGCCGTGCCCTGCCGTACGGGCACGGTCACGGACTGGGCAGACGCCGAACCCTGCCCGTCCAGCACGAAGACGGTGTGCTCGAAGCCACGACCGGGCAGGTCCAGCGACGCACCGGGTACCACGCGCAGCATGCGGATGCGGCGCAGAGGGCCTTGGAGTACGGGCCTTGGGTCGACGTCGAGTTCCCGGCCGAGGTCGACGACCGTCGCCCTGCCCGCGGGCACCTGCATGGATGTGATCTCCTTTCGCTGGGAACGGGCGAGCGTGACGGTCCTGGGCGCGGGAACCTCCAGTGTCAGCCAGCTCAAGGGCTCGCTTCCGACGTTGCGCAGGCCGTGCGTGGCGCCCAGCCCGGTCAGGATCAGCTCGCCCGCCCGCACCCGCTGCGGACGGCCGTTGAGGAGGGCTTCTCCCTCCCCGGTCAGCAGGACGTAGACCTCCTCGGTCCTGCTGTGCAGATGCTCGCCGCTCAGCCCGCCGGGAGGGACACAGGCCCATTCGACCGCCTCGTACGGGCCGCGCAGTCCCTTGCCGCCGGCGAGCGACCTCCAGCGGGTCAGTCCGGCGGCTCCGTGGACGCCGTAGACGCTGGAGGGCATGTCGAGGTCTGCGACCAGGAGTTCACCTGGCATCGAGACCTCCCGCGGCGAGCGTGTCCACGGCCCGGGCGATCTCCTCGGGCGTCACGTCGTTGACGAAGCGGGCGTCGCCGATGCCAACCGGCAGCGGCAGCCGCTGATAGCCGTCACGATGGCGGACGGTGTCCTCCAAGGCCGTGATCAGACTCGTCGCGTCGCACACCGGGTGGTACTGGGGCAGGCGCAGCCGTCGCATGACCCGGCCGATCCGGGAAGTGTCCTGTTCGGTCACGAGCCCGCGGCCATGCGCGATGACCGTCGTCAACGCCATGTCCACGTTGACCGCCTCCCCGTGCAGCAGGTCGGGGAGGGCACGCATCTCGATGCTCGGGCTGAAGGTGTGGCCGTAGTCGACCAGACGGTGCAGCTCGTGCTCCCAGAGATTGGGCTGAAGCTCCTGCAGCATGCCGTGGATCGCTCGTTCCAGCACTTGCTGACCCGTGTCGTCCTGGACGGACGTGGGCTGCAGCCGCGTCCTCAGCAACTCGGGTCCGTGCGCCTCCAGCAGCTCGAACAGCTCCCGGTCCTTGATGAGTGCGATCTTCAGGATCTCGGCGAGTCCGTTGCAGACGTGACGCTCGTCCAACGTCCGCAGGAACGTCTTGTCGAGGAGGGCCAGAGCAGGAGCGAAGTAGGTGCCCAGCCGGTTCTTGTGGCTTTCGAAGTTGACGCCCGTCTTGACGCCCACCCCCGCGTCCACGATGCCGATGAGGGTCGTGGGTACCCGCACATAGGGTGTGCTGCGCCGGTAGAGACTGGCCGCGAAGCCGACGATGTCCAGCAGCACGCCGCCGCCGACGGCGATGACGGGATCGTGCCGGCGCGATATACCGAACTTGTCCAGTTCCTTGACGACCCGGGTGACGCTGTCCATGGTCTTGCTCCGCTCCTCGACGGCGAGCGTGCAGAACCACGGCTCCAGGCGGTGCGCCTCGAAGTAGGCCCGCAGGCGCCGGCCGTAGTGGGCCTCGACATTGGCGTCGATCACGACGAACCTGCGGTGGTCGGTGCGTTCCGTGACGCCCGCCTCGGCCAGATCGCTGCGGGACGGATCCAGTAAGTCGTCGACCATGCGGACCTCGTACTGAACGGGTTTCTCCGCCCGGACGAGCCACGTCGGCTCGCGCTCGCCCTGCCGGACGAGTCCGGTGATGCCGTGCTGAGGCACACGGGAGGTACGAGGGGCGGGGCGCACGGCGCTTTCCATGTCGCGGTGTCCAATCTGATGTCGGCGGTGACTTGCCTGTCCGGTCACGTCCACGCGGGTGGACGAGCGTCCAGCACCTGTCCGGAGACGTGCCGGGACTCGGGACTCAGGAGGAAGCGGGCGGAGGGGAGGTTGTCGCGGACATCGGGCAGCGGGGGATAGTGCGCGTCCTTCCCCAGTGCCTCCTCCTTCCGCCGCAGGTGTTCACGTGCCAGCGGTGTCTCGGCGGCGATGCCGAGGGCGTTCACCCGGACGCCGCTGTCGGCGAGCTCCTCGGCCAGGCAACGCACGTGTTGTTCGAGTGCGGCCTTCGCCGCGCAGTAGGCGGCGAGCATGTCCACGGGCACGCGAGCCCCACGCGACCCGATGGCCACGATGCTCCCGCGGCCCGACCGGACCATGGCAGGGATCACCTGACGGATGCACCGCACGAACCCGAGGAAACTGACGTCCAGGACTCGTTCGACCTCGTTGACGGGGACCTCCCACCCGTACCCGACTGCTGACGCGTCGGACGGGCAGTACACGAGCCCATAGGGGGCCGGGTAGCCGGTCTGCACACGGGCGAAGAATTCGGCCACACTCTCGTCCGAGGTGACGTCGATCCGGTGGTACTCCACCTCCTTTCCGAGATCCACGGGAGTACGGGCACCAGCCAGCACGGGGATGCCGTCGGCGGCCAGGTCCTGGGCGAGCGCGGCGCCGAAGCCGCTGCTCGCGCCGATGACAACGATGGGCGGTGTGCTCACGGTCAGTCCTTGAGGTGAGTGGTGTGACAGGGGCCCGGAGGGTCAGAGGCACTGGAGCAGCTCGCCGTACAGCGAGCAGTAACCCCGGAACTCGTGTCCGACGAGGAACCGTTCGGCGCAACGGCTGTGGGCGGCAGTGCCGAGCCGTTCGCGCAGCGTGTCGTCTCGCAGCAGCCGCAGCACCGCCTTGCCGAACGTCCTCAGGTCGCGCGGATCGTCGACCAGCAGACCCTCGTGGCCGTCCCGGATCTGCGTCGGAATGCCGCCCACCGCGCTGGCCACGATCGCCTTGCCCTTCCACATGGCCTCGGTGACGGTGAGGCCGAACCCTTCCTTCAGGCTCTTCTGGAGGACGACGTCGGCACGCGTCTGCAGAGCGTTGACGACGCGTGCGTTGGCTTCCGCGTCCTTGAGGGACAGGTTCACGAGATGAACCCGCTCGCGGACCGGTGCGGGCAGCAACCGCCAAGTGTCCACCACGGAGCCGTGGATGGCGGCTCCCTCCGGATCGTCCGGGATGTCCGCGGGTTCCGGCCCGGCAAGCACCAGGTGGGCGTCGGGCCGGGCCGGCGCCACGTGGTCGGCGAAGGTGCGCAGCACACCGGTCATGTCCTTGAGCGGATCCCACCGGGACACCTGGAGGATCACGGGGGCTCCGGGAGGCAGCTGTTGCTCCTGAAGGACGTGCGCTGCACGAGCAACAGCCCGGTCCGGGGTGCTCGGCGAGCCGGCGGATGCGGGAGCCCTCTGCAGGCCGATGGCGCTCAACAGGGCCTGGACCTCGGCGCCGTCCAGGCGGAGGTTCTTCGGGGCGGACGGATCGATCGACGGTGGAAGAACGACGATTCTCTCGCGCTCCATCCACGGCGGGGCGTAGCCGGCCACGGAGAACCCGCAGCGCACGGGCGCGCTCAGGTACGGCTCCAGGAACCGCCAGGTCTCCTGGGTGGCCTCGGCGTGCAGGGTGGTACCGATGTGGCAGCGCCAAGCCACTCGCAGTCCCAGGTCGGCAAGGTGGGGGGCGAGGCCGAGGGTCTGCGGGTCGTGGAGGACGCAGAGGTCGCCGGGCGCCACCCGGCCGAGGAGTTGCTTCGCCTGGCTCCGGGCGGTCGTCTCGTAGACATTGCGCTCGGCCGGACCGAGCTCGCCCACCGGGTCCGGACTGCCGTGCAGTCGATGGTGCAGCCGTTTCGTCACCGCGAAGAAGTCCGGCTCACCGGTGAGGACCAGCCATCTGGCGCGCAGTCCGTGGTGGTTGTGGAGCCGGATGGACCGGTGCAGCAACTCTGCCACGCCACCGCCGGTGGCCGTGCTGTTCATGTGCCAGACCGTGCGGTCCCCCACGAGGTCGGCCAACCTCGCGGGAAGGGCACCGGGCGTGGTGCGGATATCTCCGGAGAATGCTGAGTCGACTTCGTCGACCAACGTATGCAAGACCATCACCTTTTCGGAGGATCGGTCAATTGAGGAGGGCGGCCAGAAGGCCTGCGCTGAGAGATGTCCCTGATTGCTACAGCTGATGCATTCACGCAGAAAACATGCGTCCAGGAACGACGGCGTCGATCGTAGATTGACCTTTTCGTGAGTGTCAAGCATCCACTATCGGTCAGAATTGATCGAGCCTTTCCGTTGTGGACGGCAAGCGCTTCGAAGGGTGTTCGTCATTCCGAACGTCTCTCCGTGGAGTGGGTTGACCTGCGGTGATGGCGCGTCGTCGGCGATGCTCAGGAGGGAGGGGCGGTGGTGAGCCGTGTTCTTTGGTCACAGGAGGAGTATGGGTGGCGGTCGGGCCTATTCGAGCGATCCTGGCCATAATCGGACGCTCGCCCTGATTCCTCGTCTGGTGACGCCCGACGTCGGGGCACTAGCCTTGCAAACCGTTCCGTACACGATTTCGAAAGGGATCGTGCATCCGAAGAGGAGAATCTGTGGTGAGTTCCTCGAAAAGTCGGGTAATAGCTGTCACGGGCGGTCTCGGATTCGTGGGCAAGAACCTGGTGCGGAGTCTGGCCGCCGCTGGGCATCAGGTCCGGGTGCTCGACATCGCGAGCGAGGACCGGGTGGGCACGCTGCCGGCGCGGGTGTCGTACCGCGAGGCCGACCTCCGTGACGGACGGCGGACCTCGGAGGCTCTCGCGGACGCCGATCTCGTCTTCCACCTCGCCGGAAACTCCAGCGGGACCGTGTCGGTGGAGGACCCCCGGCTGGACTTCGAGACGAACGCCCTCGGAACCTTCAATGTCTGCGAGGCCCTGCGCGAGAAGGAGGGCAGTCGTCTCGTCTACCTGTCGTCGGCCATGACCTACGGGCAGCCGCAGCGCTTTCCCATCGCCGAGGACCACCCCGTCGCCCCCTACTACCCCTACGGAGCGTCCAAGCTCTCCGGCGAGCTCACCGTGAAGGCCTTCGTCGAGACCTACGGGCTCTCGGCGGTCATCGGACGCGCCTTCGTCATCTACGGGCCCGGTGAGGACCCTCGACGGGCCGGCGCGGAGGTGGGGCAGTACCTGCGCTGGCATCTGAACGGCCTGCCCATCGAGGTGACCGGTGACCCCGACCGTAAGACGAGGGACTTCGTCCACGTCAGTGACATCGTTGCCGGACTGACCCTCATCGCCGACGCGGGCGAGGACGGTGAGGTCTACAACCTCGGAACGGGGGAGGAGACCTCGCTGGCCGAACTCGTGACGGCCATCGGGCGCGTGTCCGGGAGTGTTCCCGACACAGTCGTGAACGACAGCATCACCGACGACACCTACCGGCTGGTGGCCGACATCTCCAAGCTCCGCGGACTGGGGTACAAACCGTCCGTCCCACTGGACAAGGGTCTGACGGATCTGATCCAGCATCTCGGGGATCATCCGGCGCCGCCCATGCTCGACACCATCTTCCGGCCCTCGCAGCGCGACGCGAGGAGCGCGTCGTGAAGGGCCGGCACCGCCCGATGGACACCGACTGGTGGCGGACGGCCGTCATCTACCAGATATATCCCCGCAGCTTCGCCGACTCCGGCGGCGACGGCATCGGTGACCTCGCCGGCATCACGGGACGCCTCGATCACCTCGTCGACCTCGGGGTCGACGCGGTGTGGATCTCGCCGTTCTACCGCTCGCCGATGCGGGACTTCGGCTACGACGTCAGTGACCACCGTGCGGTCGATCCGCTCTTCGGTGACCTGGATGATTTCCGGCGGCTGCTGGGAGAGGCCCACCGACGGGGCCTCCGCGTGCTGGTGGACCTGGTGCCCAATCACACCTCCAGCGACCACCCCTGGTTCCAGGAGTCCGCCGAAGGCAGGGACAGCGCTCGCCGTGACTGGTACGTGTGGCGCGACCCGGCGCCGGGCGGCGGCCCTCCCAACAACTGGCTCAGCGTTTTCGGCGGCGGCCCGGCCTGGACCTTCGACGAGCGTTCCGGTCAGTACTATCTGCACTCCTTCCTGCCCAGCATGCCGGACCTCAACTGGCGCAACCCCGCGGTCGAACAGGCCATGTTCGACGTGGTCCGGTTCTGGCTCGACCTGGGCGTGGACGGCTTCCGTGTCGACTGCGCCCACTTCGTCATGAAGGATCCGCTCCTCCGTGACAATCCGCCGGCCGCGCAGGGCGCCCAGGCGATGCACCGGCCCTACGGCGCATACGACGAGCAGGTCCATGTGCATGACAAGGGCCACGCGGATGTGCATGCGGTCTACCGCAGGCTCCGTGCCCTGCTCGACTCCTATACGGGCGGGTCCAGTCGGATAGCCATCGGGGAGGTCCATGTCTTCGACTGGGAGGAGTGGGCCGGCTACTACGGTGCGGAGCTCGACGAACTGCACATCCCTTTCAACTTCGGCCTCCTCCGGGCGAAATGGGATGCCGCAGAGGTGACGGAGCTCGTCAGGGCCGTGGAACAGGCACTGCCGCCGGGCGCCTGGCCGAACTGGGTGGTGGGCAACCACGACGAACCCCGCGTCGCCTCCCGGCTGGGGGCCGCCCAGGCGCGCGTCGCGATGCTCCTGACGCTCACCCTGCGCGGCACCCCCACCCTGTATTACGGCGACGAACTCGGACTGCCCGATGCCCATGTCCCGCCGCACCTCGCCCAGGACCCCTGGGCGAGGACGGCGGCGGGCCTCGGTCTGGGACGGGATCCGCAGCGCTCGCCCATGCTGTGGCACAACGCGCCGAACGCCGGCTTTACGGCGGACACGGCAACGCCCTGGCTTCCCCTGGCCGCTGACCCCGCGACGCACAGTGTGGCGGCGCAGTGGGAGCGGCCGGGCTCCATGCTGCTGTTCACGCGGTCGGCACTGCACCTGCGTCGTTCCCTGCCCGCTCTGCACCGGGGGGACCAGAGGCTGCTGGACGCGCTTCCGGATGGCGTGGTCGGCTACGTCAGGTACGCGGGCCGGACAGCGGCCCTGGTTCTGCTGAACCTCACGGGGTCCGAGATACGCGTCTCCCGGAAGGTGCTTGACGGTCTCCGCGGTTTCGAGGAGTTGCTCGGGCACGTGCTGCACACCGTCCTGTCGACTGTCGACCGGCCCGCGGGCCGGGTCGAGTGGCCCCTGCTGCTCCGCGGGAACGAGGGGCTGGTGCTGGTCCCGCCCGCCGCTGCCGACGGTTCAGCCACCGGCGGATCCGGTGCTGTCGAAGCGGCAGAAGACGGCGGTTGAGTCGTCACTGGCCTTGTAGCGAGGCCACCGCTCACCGCTCGGATCGGTCGACTCGGCCTGCCGGACACGGGAGATGAGCTCGTCGGGGCCGTCGGCCTCGAGGAGATCCAGCAGGCCGGCCCAGTCGGTGAGCCGGTAGTCCTCGGCGAGGCAGGAGGCCCCGTCGCTCAGGACGGCCGCTCGGGTGACCTCCGCGCGCGGCACCGATCCCGTCACGGCGTTGGTGGCCGCAGCGGGGTTCGCCGCGGCCACCCAGTAGCCGTCCGGGACGTTGCGGTGCGGGCGCTGCGCGGCGACCAGTCGGCTGACGGCCTGCTGATGTTCGGGGGTGCCGATCCGGTGCCGGGTGGTCTCCTTGTGCTCCTGCTGGGCATAGCCGTCCACGCGCAGGTCCGAGAACACCTTCAGGCCCCGGGGCCCGTCGAGCAGGATCACCGAGTCGAAGATCGACAGATGGTCGACGGTGTCGGCGCCCTCCCGCACCAGAGCCACCGAACAGGAGGGGGTTCCGAGGTGGGAGAGGTCGCAGGTGTCACGGTGAAGGTCGGCCACCCGGGTGATGGCCTCGGCCACGCAGTCGGCCAGCGGAGCCTCCGGTCGACACGTCGCCTCGCGCAGCAGCTGCGTACCCAACCGACTCACGAACCAGGGAGTGCCGTGAATGCAGCCGGACCCCAGCTCGGGCGGCGAGGTCAGTCCGTCCAGGACGAGCGCGACGCGTGGACTGACCGCCAGGAAGTCCTCGTTGGGCTTGTGTGCGGAGCCCGCGACGGAGGCGAACGACACGTGCATGGAGGGGTTCCTTTCCGGGCGGCCTCAGGACTGGGCCGGCCCTTCGTTGTGCTCGACCTCGAACGTCACGTCGAGTGCGTATCGGTCTCCGATGTACCTCGACTCCGTCCACTCGAGTGGGTCGCCCTGCTGGTCGAGGATGAGCCGTTGCTCGACGAGAAGTGCCCGGCCCGGATCGAGCCCGAGCAGCTCGGCCTCCAGGTCGCTGGCGTTGTCGGCGGACAGCGAGGCGTGGCCGATGGTGGGGACGTACCCCAGGTCCCGCAGCGTCTCGTGGAGCGACTCACTGGCCAGGTCGTGGTCCAACAGGCCGGCGACGGACAGGGGGAAGACGGAGCGTTCGAGGGCGATGGGGACTGTGTCGGCCAGTCGCACCCGCGTGACGGCCACGACGTGAGCGCCCTTTTCGAGTCGCAGTCTCGAGAGTTCGGTGTCACGGCCGGCCCGCGTCTGGGCGGCCACGACCCGGGAGGAGGGGTGTTTGCCCTGCGCCCGCATCTCCTGGCTGAACCTCACCAGGCTGTCGGCGCGACGGCGGGTGGGCGGGACGGCCACGAACGTACCGCGTCCCGACTCGCGATAGACGAGACCGTCGGCCACGAGCCGCATGACGGCAGCTCGCGCCGTCATGCGACTGACCTGGAATTCCTTCGCGAGCTCGGCCTCGGAGGGCAGGGCGTCATGAGGCTGGAGTTCCTGGATTTGGGCTCGCAGCGCCTGCTCGATCATGTAGTAGCGGGGTGCGAAGTCCGGGCGCACATGGTTGGTCACGCAAGCAGTCTATACAGCTATCCCTGTAGCAGCCAGTGTTACCCGTGTGGCTGATAGTGATGGACGCGCTTGACATGTATATGCACTTGTCATTTAACTCGGGCCCCGGCTCGATCGGTTGTCCCTGCTGAGGTGGTCTGCCGCCGGTTCGTTGCTCATGGTCCGGCACAGTGCGCGCGGCCCGCCTCACGCGTCGCGCCACAACGGCGGGTGCGGCCGATGCAGCGTCACCCGGACGTCGGAAGCGCCCCGACGCTCCGGTGTTCTGCCCCGTTCCTCTCCGACCCCATGTCCCTCCGGCGCGGCCTGCCGTGCGGGCTCGCCACCGTCCCAAGGGAGTCAGGTTCCAGATGTACGCCTACACGATGAGTCAGCCGGGACAGCTGCGGCTGGGATCCGTCGCGGACCCCGTGTGCCAGCCGGACGAGGTGGTTCTCCGCACGGAAGCGGTGTCGATCTGCTCGACGGACGTGTCCTACTTCCGGGGACACCTTTCGTCACAGACCTGGCCCCTCGTACCGGGCCACGAGTACGTCGGCAGGATCGTCGAGGTCGGCAGCCGCCTCGCGGACGTGCTGCGGCCGGGCGACCGGCTGTGCTACTGGGGGCAGACGGACTTCGGCGGCATGGCGGAGTTCCGCGCCATCCGCCCTCTGCTCCCCGGCCAGTCGGAGCGCGAGACCACCTGGTTCACGGAGCGCGGCTTCACCGACGCCGATCAGGCGGCCGCCGTGGTCGTCCCTTCCCATCTGCCGTCCGGACTGGCGACGGCCCTGGAGCCGCTCACCTCGGTCCTGCGCTCCCTGCTGAGCAACCCCCCACGCCCCGGGGACACGTGCGCCGTGCTCGGGTGCGGCCCGAGCTCGGTGCTCGCGGTCCAGGTCCTCCGCCACCACCTGGGCGCCGACGTGATCGTCCTCGACCGGGACGAGAACCGGTTGCGGACGGCCCTGCGCTGCGGCGCCCGCCGCGGGTTCAACCCCGTTCGGCAGGCCGGCGAGATCGCGCAGCTCATCGGCGACACCCAGGGGAAGGTGGTCGACTACGTCTTCGACGCCCTCCCGCACATCGATGCCGGAACGGGCGTCGACGTCCGGGAACTGGCCATGGGCATGCTGCGCCCGGGCGGCACCTACGTGTTGTACGGCGCGAGCGCGCTGCCGCAGCAGATCAGCACCTGGCTGATCCTGGCCAAGGGGCTCGAGCTCCGCGCGGCTCCCTTCGACGTGGCAGCCTTCCCCATGGCCCGGTCGGCGCGCGTGCTCGAACTGGCTGTCAGGCTGGTGACCAGCGGACTCGTGGACGTGCGACCGGTGTTCACCAAGACGGTCGACCTGCGTGACGAAAAGGGCGTCGTCGAGGCGTTCGAACGCTACGGCCGGGACGGCGCGATGAAGACCTCCATGGTCACGTACGCGCAGGAGCCCGCGCTCGAACCTCTCGGTGCCGTCCCGGCCCAGCGCGGGTCGCTGAATGGCGCGGGGGCGCAGGCGGAGGTCCTCGCCTCCCAGGGGTGAACGCGGAACCGCGACGCCTGTCCGTCTCGGTGTTGACTGTATAGACAACCAGCCCGATATCCTTTCGGCGGAAGTCGGGCTGCCGACCGATCCAGGGGGCACTGCATGGACGAACCCGAAATCTGCCTCATCGTGCGCCGCTTCACCATCGGGGGACTGGAGAGAGTCGTACTGCTGCTCGCCAACGAGCTCTCCGCCCGGGGGCGGCGGGTGCACGTGATCATCCTGGACCCCGTCGGCCTCCGAGCCATGATCACCGAGATGGCCCCCGAGGTGACGATCCATGTGCTGAGCGGTAGCTGGGCCGGCCGCCTCGGCCGCCTCCGCGAGCTCACCCGAGGACGCATCGCACACTTCCACCCGGCGGACGGCAGGATCCACCCCACTGTCCGCTGGGCCCTGCGCGGACATCCGGGCGTCTTCGTCACCTACCACAGTGACTACACACCGGTCCGCAACCGGTTGACGAACATGCTGGACCGGGCGATCACCGGCCGTAGCCGCGGAGTCGTGGCCTGCTCGAAGTCCGTCGAGGACTTCTGCCTCAGGGAGGTCCGCCTCCCGGCGGGCCTCGTCACCGTCGTCGACAACGCCGTCCCGGCACCGTCGGCCGGCTCGGTCCGCGTCGAGCGTGACGGCGTGTTCACCCTGGTGGCGGTGGCCACGATGAACCCGCACAAGAACCACGTGGGGCTCCTCCAGGGCTTCGCCCTGGCCAGGAGGCGCGGACACCGCCTCCGGCTGCGGCTCATCGGTGACGGTCCCGCGGTCGCCGAGGCCTTCGGAGCCGCTGCCGAACTCGGCGTCAGTGCGGACGTCGAGTGGTACGGAGGGCTGTGGCAGAGCTCTGTCGTCGGCGCCCTGCTGAGCGCGAGCGACGCCTTCGTGTCGGCCAGCCGCAACGAAGGGCTGCCCATGTCCGTGCTCGAGGCGCTCCAGCACGGGCTGCCGATGGTCCTTTCGGACATCTCCCCGCACCGCGACGCGGCCGCGGACGCGGCCGTCTACTTCGACCCCGACGCCCCGGCGCAGTTCGCCGACCGGCTGGCGGAACTGCTGGACGCGGACGCCCACCGGCGCCACGCCGCGGCGTCCCGCCGCAGGTCCGCCCTGTTCAGCGCGGAAGAGTTCACCGAACGCCATCTGAAGCTGTACGACGCCGTCCGGTTCCCCGAAGGAACTGGTCGTCCCACCGACCGGCGAGCGATGCGCCGTCAGGAGCTGTCATGAAACTACTCGTCACCGGAGGCGCCGGCTATGTGGGCAGCACGGTCGCTGCCCGTCTCGTGGCGGCCGGACACACCGTCGTCGTCCTCGACGACCTCTCCACGGGGCACGCCGACGCGGTGCCGGCCGGGAGCGAACTCGTCGTGGCCAGTCTGCGCAAGGGCGCGGCCGACGTGCTCGCCGACGGATCCTTCGACGCCGTACTGCACTTCGCGGCGAAGTCGGTCACCGGCGAGTCGGTGGCGAGACCCGGCTACTACTGGGACCAGAACCTCGGCGAGTCACTTGCGCTGTTCGACGCGATGCGGCGGGCCGGCGTCGGCCGGATCGTCTTCTCCTCCACCGCGGCAACCTACGGGAACCCCGAGAACACCCCGATCAGGGAAACGGACCCGACCCGCCCCGTCAGCCCCTACGGCGCGACCAAGCTGGCCATCGACACCGCCCTCTCCTCCTACGCGGAGCTCCACGGCTTCGGCGCGGTGAGCCTGCGCTACTTCAACGTGGCGGGGGCCCACGAAGGGCTGGGCGAGCGGCACGAGCCCGAGACGCACCTCATCGCCAACGTCCTGGCCGTCGCGCTGGGCCACAAGAGCGAGGTGTCGCTGTTCGGAACCGACTACCCCACCCCCGACGGCACCTGCGTCCGCGACTACATCCACGTGTCCGACCTGGCCGAGGCCCATCTGCTCGCCCTGAACGCGTGCGAGCCCGGTCGGCACCGCGTGTACAACCTCGGCAGCGGGTCGGGGCACTCGGTGGCGGAGGTGATCGAGGTCTGCCGAAAGGTCACCGGACATCCGATCCCCGTCCGCACGTGCCCCCGGCGGGACGGCGATCCGTCCGTCCTGGTGGCCTCCTCCGAGAAGATCTTCCGCGAGCTCGGCTGGACCGCCGAACGGGACCTGCTCACCATGGTCTCCGACGCCTGGGCCTTCGCCCGCTCCCTCCCGCACCCGGATCAGACCTGATCTGCCCGTTCCCGTTCCCGTTCCAAGGCACCACACGTGCGAATCGAAAGGGAAGCGATCCAGGATGAGTGCGCGATTACCATCCGAGCACGCCGTCGCGGTCGAGCACGCGCTCAAGACGCTGACGCACAACCGGCGTACCGGAAGCATGGACGGCTTCACGTACGACTTCACCTGCCCCTCGCCGAGCAGCTACCCGTTCCAGTGGGCGTGGGACAGCTGCTTCCACGCCATCGCCCTCGCCCGGACGGACACCGCCCGGGCGCGCGCCGAGATCGAGTCCCTCCTGCACGGCGTCGACGTCCACGGTTTCCTGCCCCACATGCTGCTGTGGCAGGAGGATCTGCGGGCGCGCGCCTCCCAGGACTTCCGGATGGCCGTCTGGGACGGCTGGAAGTCCGTTTCCCTGGCTCCTCCGGTGCTGGCCAGAGCGATCGAGCGGATCCACGAGGTCGACGGGGACGAGCAATGGCTGCACCAGGTACTTCCCGTGACCTGCCGTTACTACGACTGGCTGCACAGGACCCGACGCACCGGCACCGGCCTGCTGGCCATCCACCACCCCGACGAGTCCGGACTCGACTCCAGCCCCAAGTACGACACGGCCCTCGGCATCGAGTCCGGCACCGGACCGGAGGTGGCCCGCGCCTGGCACGCCAGGATGAGCGACATCCTCGCCGCCTACAGCCCCGGCCGCAGACCGGACAGCGATCTGAGCCGGCACGGGCGGTTCCACTGGGCCGACGTCCTCTTCAACTCCATCTACGCCGACGGCCTGGCGCGGCTCGCCCGCCTGGTCGCCCGTGCGGCGACCTACGGCCCCGACGCCGGCCGGCGGTTCGCCGAACGGGCCGAACAGGTCTCCGCCGCTTTGATGCGGGAGTGCTGGGACTCCGAGAAGGGCTGCTTCCACGATCTGGACCTCCTCGCCGCCCGCCGTGAGGAGACCCTGACCATCAGCTCCCTGTTCCCCGTCATCGTCGAGCACATCCCCGATCCCGTCGCCCGCCGGGTCATCGACGACCACCTGACCAACACGGACGAGTTCTGGCTGCCCTACCCGCTGCCCAGCGTCGCCGCGAACGAGCCCGCCTTCGATCCCGACTTCACCACCGAAGCGATCTTCCGGGGCTCCAGCTGGGTCAACCTCAACTGGTACCTGTACTGGGGCCTGCGGGCCCGGGGGGCGCGGGAAGCCGCCGGCGTTCTTGCCGCCCGCACCATCGCGGTCGCCGCCTCGGCCGGGATGCGGGAATGCTACGGACCCTACAGCGGACAGGGGCACGGCGCCGTCTCGTTCGGCTGGAGCAGCCTCGTCCTCGACCTCATCGACGCGGAAGCCCGGGAACCCGGAGGTGAGCGATGACCAACTGGGGTTTCCTGGGAGCGGGCTCCATCGCACGCACCAGTCTCGCTCCGGCGGTGCACCGGCATGCAGGATCCGCCCTCCACACGGTCGCCTCCCACAGCCCGGACCGGGCCCGGGCTCTCGGCCCGAAGACCGTCACCCGGGACTACGCCCGCGTCGTCGAGGACGACGCAGTCGACGTGGTCTACATCTGCCTGCACAACAGCGCACACGCGCAGTGGGCGATCCGTGCGCTCGAGGCGGGCAAACACGTCCTCTGCGAGAAGCCGCTGGGCCTCACCGCCGAGGAGACGCACGAGATGGCCCGGACCGCCACCCGGTGCGGGCGGCTCCTCGTGGAGGCGGTGTGGAACCGCTGGCACCCCAGGACCCGGGACGTGGAACGGTTTCTGGCCGAGGGGGTGATCGGTGAGGTACGTGAGGTGATCGCGGAGTTCCACGGTGACGTGCCCGCGGAGGACAACTACCGTTGGGACCCTGCCCTGGGCGGGGGAGCACTGCTCGATGTCGGTTGCTACGCCGTGAGCGCCGCCCTCGCTGCCTTCTCCTGGCAGCCGCCCCGTGCCGTTCACGCCGATCTGTTCGTCGACCGTCCCGGACAGGCGGACGCGCGCGTCGACACTGTGCTGGCGTTCCGCGGCGGTGTGGCCCGGGTCGGCGCCGCCTTCACCCGCCGGCAGCGGCAGCGCCTGGAGATCCGGGGGAGTGAGGGGTGGATCCGGGCGGGTCAAGACGCCTTCACCGCCGGCGCCCGGCCGGTCCAGCTCTGGGTGAACTCTTCGGGAGCGACCCGCAACCACACCTATTCCGCCGTCGATCCCTACCAGCTCATGGTCGCCGAGGTCTCGTCGGCCGTGGCGGGCGACCCGGCATACCTGGTGCCGTTGGAGCAGTCCCTCGCGGTCGCCGAGGCCCTGCAGGGCATCCGCCGGGCCGCGTCCGCAAGTAAGCGCACACAAGACCAGCACCGCCGTACCAGTGACGCGATATCTGATTCGTCGAAGGGAAGTGGCGCATGATCCCGAGCCAGGTGTTCCACACCGCCATCGTTCCTGCCGCAGGGCTGGGGACCCGCTTCCTGCCGGCCACCAAGTCCGTCCCCAAGGAACTGCTGCCCGTCCTGGACACGCCGGGCATCGAACTCGTGGCCGCAGAAGCGGCCGATGCGGGCGTCGAACGGCTGATCATCGTCACAGCGCCCGGCAAGGACGCCGTCGCCCGCCACTTCGAGCGCGACCACGACCTGGAACGGATACTCCACGCACGGAACAAGCCCGCGCTGGCGGCCAAAGTGCAGCGGGCGTCGAACCTGCTCAGGATCGAGACCGCCCTGCAGCACGAACCTCTGGGCCTCGGTCACGCCGTCGCCTGCGCCGAGCCGGCGCTCACCGGACGCGACGAGGCAGTGGCCGTGCTCCTCCCGGACGACCTCGTGTTCCCCTCGGACGTCCTGACGCGCATGGCGGCCGTCCGCCGACGCTACGGCGGCACCGTCCTCTGCGCCTTCACCGCTCCGCGGGAACAGCTGTCGGCCTATGGCGTCTTCGACCTGACCGACACCGATGACGCCCGGGTGAAGAAGGTGCGCGCCATGGTGGAGAAGCCGGACCCGCAGGACGCGCCCTCGACGTTCGCCTGCGCCGGACGCTACCTCCTGGACCGCGCGGTGTTCGAACCCCTCAAACGTCTGCAGCCCGGCATCCGGGGGGAGATCCACCTCACCGACGCCATCAGCGAACTCATCGACGACGGACACCCGGTACACGTCGTCGTGCACACCGGCAGGCGCCACGACGTGGGCAATCCCGCCGGGATGGTGCGCGCCGCCGTGGACCTGCTGCTGGAGGACCCGGACAGCGGAGCGGACTTCAGGGACTGGCTGCGCACCCGCGTGGGTGCAGACCGGTAGACCACCGGCACCAGAAAAGGACAAGCATGATCATTCTTGGGCTCATCGCGGGTGCCTTGACCACGGGCTGTTGGCTGCCCCAGCTCTTCAAGTCCTGGCGCACACGCTCGACCAAGGACTTCTCCTGGCTCTACCTCGCGGTCTTCGGCACCGGCATCCTTCTCTGGATGATCTACGGCGCCATCAAGGGAGACCTGGCCATCACGGTGACCAACAGTCTGACCCTGACACTCACCCTCGCGGTGGTCGGGCTCAAGTTCTGGCTCGACGTTCTGAAGCCCCGTGTCCGAGCGCGTGCCGAACCACCGGCAGGCGGACCCTCGCAGCGGAGTGTGCTCCCGGTCGACGCGCGAGCCGTCGCGGACGGGACGGGCGACCCGGCGCGAGCAGAGATGTGACCTGAGGGGTCAGGCCGGCGGACCGCTCGTCGTACGTCGCCGCACTCGGTAGAAAGGACGCAACGTCATGTTGGTGAACCCCCTGCCCGCGTACGCCGAGCACGCCCGACCTGTGCCGGACGGAAGACACCCGGTGGTCGCGCTGGACATCGGCGGCACCAAGATCGCCGGAGCGCTGGTCGCCCCCGACGGACAGGTGCTGCACAAGGCACGGCGTCCGACACCGGCCAAGGAGGACGAGACGGTTCTCCTGGCCGCACTCGCCGACGTGATACACGATCTCCGGAGCACATCCGTCTGGGAGGAAGTCCGTGCGGTGGGCGTCGGGAGCACGGGGCCCGTGAACACGGCAGCCGGGACCGTCAGCCCGGTGAACATCCCCGGCTGGAGGTCCTTCCCGATCACCGAGGAAGTCAGCCGCCTCACCGGAGGGCTTCCCGTGCGCCTGGTGGGCGACGCGGTGGCGATGGCCATGGGAGAGCACTGGCGTGGTGCCGCACGCGGTGCCGGCAACGCCCTGTGCATGGTCGTGTCCACCGGTGTGGGCGGGGGACTGCTCATCAACGGCCGGATCCATCCGGGACCGACCGGAAATGCCGGCCACATCGGCCACATCAGCGTCGAGACCAGCCAGGAGCGCTGCGCCTGCGGGGCTCGAGGCTGCGTCGAGCAGGCCGCCAGCGGACCGTCCATCACGCGTACCGCCCTCTGCCTGGGCTGGAGGCCACCGCAGGGCGAGGACGCCACTGCCCGAGCGGTGGCGGAATCGGCCGGACGAGGCGACAGGGCAGCCATCGCCGCCTTCGACAGAGGCGCCCGCGCACTGGCCGCGGGAGTAGCGGCAACCGCCCATCTGCTGGAGGTCGATCTCGCCGTCATCGGAGGGGGTGTCGCGGAGGCAGGGCCGGTGCTGTTCGCGCCGTTGCGTTCCTACTTACGGGAGTACGCCACTCTGCCGTTTGCCACCGCCTGCCGGGTCAAGCCGGCAGCCCTGGGCGGAGATGCCGGCCTCGTCGGTGCGGCGGCTGCGGCACTTGCCGTCCATCCGGAGGACGACGTGAAACGGCCGACGGCCCATCCGAGTGGGCTGGTCACGGTCGACTTCCCGCCGGGGGCGGCGCGGACGGGCTCGGGGTGACCTTGGGCCCTACGCCCGATACGCCCCCGCGGCCTTGTGGGAACGCCCGGTTCGCGCGGCCTTCCTCAGTCCCGGTGCTCACGCGCTCTCCGCCGCGCGGTGGAGGAGACCGGTCCCGCGGAACGAGGTGGTGGGGGTGTCACCGGTGCCAGCATGGCCGCATGTTCATGATGAGCGCACTGCCGGACGTGCCGCGCCGGATCGTCCTCGCGGCCCACGCCGTACCGCTGGTGACACTGCCGTCGGCCCTCTGGCGGCTCGCCCTGGCCGCCGGTGTCCCGGTGTCCGAAGTGTCCGTCGACTCCGCCCCGCAGGCGCTGTACATCGTGTGTCTCGCGGTGTTCTCCGAGGTGCTGGCGCTGCTGACGCTGGGCCTGGTCCGGCCCTGGGGCGAGGTCGTTCCGCGCTGGGTCCCGCTGCTGGGGGGCCGGGCGGTCCGCCCGCTCGCGGCGGCCGTCCCGGCCGTGCTGGGCGGGGTGGTGCTGGCCGTGCTGCTCTCCTGGGCGTTCTACCGGCACACCACGGCCGTCGGGCTGGAGGGCACCGGCACCACGGCGCAGTACGCGCTCCTGCTGGTCTGCTACATCCCGCTGCTGGCCTGGCCGCCGCTGCTGATCACGGTGACCGTCGCGTACCACCGGCGCCGCACGGCCGCCACCGCCCGCTTCGGTGGTTCCGCCGCATCCGGCGGGGCTCGCGGCGAACGGGACGGGAACCCCGAGGCAGAACCGGCCGTGCGCCGCCGCCACGCGGTGTCCGGGTAATCCAGAAGCACCATGACGACGAGCACGTCGTGGCTGTCCGCCGCTGGAGGAAATGAGGTGACCTCGGCCGGACGGCCCGGCTAGGGTCGGGCAATGCCCGAGCTGCAGCGGCTGCATCCTGGTCATGCTCCGGCGGTCCTGGCCTTCGAGCTGGCCAACCGCGCCTACTTCGCTGCCGCGGTCCCCGACCGCGGTGACGACTTCTTCGACCGGTTCACCGAGCGGTACGACGCTCTGCTCGCCGAGCAGGAGGCCGGCATCTGCGCCTTCCACGTGCTCGTCGCCGAGGAAGGCCAGGTACTCGGCAGGTTCAACCTGATCGACATCGAGGACCACACCGCGGAACTCGGCTACCGGGTGGCGCAGCACGTCGCCGGCCGAGGCGTGGCGACCGCAACCGTCCGGGAGCTGTGCCGACGGGCGGCGGCCCAGTACCGGTTGCGCACACTGCGGGCGGCCACCGTCCGCCGGAATCTCGCCTCCCAAAAGGTGCTGACCAAAGCCGGGTTCGTCCGCGTCGGCCCCGCCGACCCGGCCCACCTCGGCGGTGAGCCGGGCACCTGGTATCAGCGCGACCTGGTGCACACGGCCTTGCCGGGGGACCGGCTGCCGGAAGGCCGCGGCCACCGCTGATCAACGGTGGTGTGTGAAGACCGACACCGGCTGATGAGCGCCTCGTCGGGTTCCGATCGGGGATCGGCCGTGTCCGTCCGACCGGAACGTAAGGGTTTCGTCATCTGCCGAACGGCCCAGCGCAGCCCGGCTTTCGCATTGAATGGGTGCAGGTCGACGACTGTTCGGAGGGACGCGATGGGAAGTTTGCGAAACGTGTTGGCCAGACCGTGGGTGATCGGTGCGCTGGGCGTGGTCGTGGCCGTGGGCGGTTTCGGGGCCTACTGGTTCCAGCCGTGGAAGCTGTGGCAGGAGGAGACCGTCAACGAGGCGCCGCCCGAGGCCGTTGCCCCACCGCGGCCGTCGGCCGCGGAGCCGACCGGTGGCATCCCTTCCACTTCGGCCCCGTCCGGGCCGGTGACCCTGGCCGGCGGCGGGCTGGTCAGCCACGAGCACGCGACCTCGGGGACAGTGAAACTCCTACGGCTCACCGACGGCTCCCACGTCGTGCGTGTCGAGAACCTCGACACGAGCAACGGCCCCGACCTGCACGTGTGGTTGACCGACGCGCCGGTGAAGCGGGGAACGGCCGGCTGGCACGTGTTCGACGACGGAGAGTACGTCAGTCTCGGCAAGCTCAAGGGGAACAAGGGCAGTCAGAACTACAGGGTCCCGGCCGACGTCGACCCGTCCCGCTACACGAGTGTGACCATCTGGTGCGACCGGTTCGACGTCTCCTTCGGCGCCGCTGAACTCGTCCGCGCCTGACGGTGAGAGCGCCACTCCGAGCAGTGGCAGCCGTCCAACAGCCGGGTTCCGCAAGACAGTCGGCGTGCACGTGGGACTCGACTCGAGCAGGGAGCGACCTCACTCCCGCCATCCAACTGCCGTACCTGGCGTCGTGGTCGGGCGGGGTGGGTGTGGGGCACGTTCGGGGCGAAGCCGTCGCTGTAGCGAACCCCGGCGTCCGGCAGCCGCTGCGCCAGGGCCTCTTGCGGCCTTGCTGTGCGGGTCCGCGGAGAACTTGGTGGCGGGAGTGATCACGTCCTGCGTGGGTGCGGCCTGCGCCTGCGGCGCGGTGAGCGCGGCGCAGGCGGTGAGGCTTCGGCCGCGGCCGGCCGACGCCCGCTCCACGGCCTCCGCGACGACGGTGTGCCGAGCGGCGCCCGGACTACGTGGATTCACGGACGCCTGCAGGTCGGTGAGACGGTCGGGGGAGTGCCCGCCGCCCCGGCGGACTGCCGGTCGCCTGTGCGGGCGGCGGGAGTCCCGGATCAGTAGCCGTAGATCATCTTGTAGGCGACCTCGGGCAGGAACTGGCCGGCCGTGGAGCCGGTTCCGACACCGCAGTTGCCGTCGGACTCGCCCGGCGTCTTGATCCACAGGAGCATCTCGGCGCCTCCGCCCGTCCGGGTGGGCGTGCCGATGCGGCGGCCGGAGGGGTTGCACCACTGGCCGTCGGAGCCGTTGCCGTTGCGGCTGGTGTCCACGACGAACGGCTTGGTGTAGCCGTAGCGGGCGGCCAGTTCGTTGTTGACGGCGTTGCCGTAGGCGGTGTTCTCGGCGGTGGTGATGTAGTTGGAGACGTTGAGCGAGAAGCCGTGGGCCTGTCGGAGGCCGGCTTCGTGGAGGCGCCGGGCCATGGTCGCCGCGTCGGCCCAGCGCGGGTTGCCGGCGTCCATGTAGACCCAGGTGTTGGGGGCTTGGCGGTTGAACTCGGCGAGGGCGCCGGTGAGCATGGCCTCGCGTTCGTCGATCTGGGCCTGGGTCATGCAGCCGTAGTCTCCGAGGGAGTCCGGTTCGAGGATGACGACGGCCGGGCGAGCCGCGATGCCTCCGGCGAACTGAGCTATCCAGTCGGCGTAGGCGGACGGCGAGGCGGCTCCGCCGGCGGAGTGCCCGCCGCAGTAGTCGCGGTGGTAGATGTTGTAGGCGACGAGGATGGGCAGCTTGTCCCGGGCGTCCGCCGCTCCGGCGTAGGCACCTGTCGCGGTGCCGATGGTGCCGCTCCAGGAGCCGAACCAGCGGGCCATCGGCGTGTTGGCGATGGAGGCGTTGATCGCGGCGGCCCGGCCGTCGCCGGGATTGGCGGCCGCCCACCGCCTCGCGCTCGAGTCGGGGTCCACGTAGAACCCGTTGGTCATGGTGGTGGGGTCGGCCGCGTGGGCGGGGGGTGCGGCGGCGAACGCCAGCGGCAGAGCACAGAGCGCTGCCATCAGGGTGCGGAGTCTGCGGCTCAAGACAGTACCTCGGTTTCAGAAGGAGGTGCGCTTTGGGAGCGCTCCCACTGGAAGCGGTCCCAATCGTCTGGGTGGGTGATTGGGGTGTCAATAGCCAGCGCGTCGTTCACTTTCACAGCATGGTGCAGGTCCTGCGGGCCAGTGCACTGGAAGCGGTCCCATGTCCTGCGTCGTGAGCGCTCCCCGCCTGTGAAAGACTCACGAGCCATGGCAGAAGCAGCGCCGCGTCGGCATCCGACGCTCGATGAGGTGGCCGAACGCGCCGGTGTTTCACGCTCCGTGGCCTCCCGCGCCCTCAACAACGCACCGCACGTCAGCCGCGCCAAGCGCGAGGCCGTCGAACGGGCCGTGCGGCAACTCGGTTACGTACCCAATCCGACCGCCCGCGCGCTGGCCACCCGTCAGACGGGAGCGGCGGCCCTGGTCGTCTCGGGAGAGGATCCGTCGATCTTCGCCGATCCGTTCTTCGCCCGGGTGATCGTGGGGGCGTCGGCCGCCCTGGACGAGGCGGACCTGCATCTGATGCTGTGTCTGGCCGCTTCCGACCGGGGTCGCAAACGGGTCGAGGAACTCCTGCGGTGCAGGGGCGCGGACGGTGTGATGCTGATGGCGCTGCGCGAGGACGATCCGCTGATCCGGATGGCCGACGAGGCGCAGCTGCCCGTAGTGTTCGGCGGGCGCCCGGTCGGTCCGGCTCCCCGGTGGTACGTGGACGTGGACAACGTCGGCGGAGCGCGCGAGGCGACCGAGCATCTGGTCTCACTCGGCCGGAGGCGCGTGGCCGTGATCTGCGGGCGTCTGGACACCGAGGCCGGGCGCGCCCGGTACCGCGGCTACCGGGACGCCGTGCTGGGCGCCGGTCTCGATCCGTTCCCGCCGCTGCAGGGGGACTTCACCGAGCGCAGCGGAGCCGCCGCCATGGCCGCGCTGCTGGCGGAACACCCGGACGTGGACGCAGTGTTCGCCGCCAACGACAACATGGCGGCGGGAGCGCTGCGCACCGTGCGGGAGGCCGGTCGGCGGGTGCCCGCCGACGTCGCCGTGGTCGGCTTCGACGACCTGACGGTCGCCCAGGTCGCCGATCCGCCGCTCACCACCGTCCATCAGCCCATCGAGGCTCTCGGACGGGAGATGGCGCGCATGCTCGTCGCGCTCGTCAACGGGCAGGACCCCACCCCGCTGGTCCTCCCCACCCGCCTGACCGTGCGGGCCAGCGCCTGACTCCTCACTGTGCGGGAGGGGCGGGCCCGTACGAACGGGTTGCTCCCGGAGCGGGCGTCCAGGGAGCCGGCCAGGGTGTTCGAGGTCCAGCAGCGGAAGCAGCACCTGCCGTGCGATCCGATGGCCTCTGTCCTCGTTGCAGCCCGCCCCTTCCTCTGCCGATGCCGGTCGCGGTACCGGGTTCATCAGGACGGTCGCGGGACGGCACGCTCAGGACGGATGCCCGGCGAGGACCGAGCTGTTTCAGCGGGCTCATGGTTCTCCTGGTCGGGGCGGGGGCCGGGCGGTGCGGTCGATGGATCGGTTCAGGGTGTGGACACCTCGAACCGCGTGACGCGGACCGCTCCGCCGAGGGCCTGAGTGGCGTGGTTGAAGAGGGCGAACCGGTATCCCATGAAGAACCGCCAGTCGTTGCCCATGGAGAAGGCGGGTCCGAGACGGGTGAACGTGATGCCGTCGGTGCTGTAGGAGAAGGTTCCGGGGCGCGGTGCGCCAGGGCGGATGTCCGGGTTCGCGCGCAGCCAGATGCGGCTGCCGGAGACGGGCGCGCTCGCGATCTCGGTGCCGGTGCCGGTGGTGTTCCAGTTGCTGTCCATGATCAGCCCGGTGACCATCACCACCCGTGTCGCACCGCCGTCGCGCTTGAGGCCGATCCAGGCGGAGGAGTCACGCAGCAGCGCGAGCCCGGCCCGGTCGCCGTCCCGCATCGCGGAGTGGTCGAGCTGGACCGTGGCGGTGGAGGTGGGGCCCTGGATGCGGTGCGTGAGGGTGTTGCGGGCCCAGTAGAGGTCGTGGGTGACGGTCGCGGTCCGCAGCGTCAGGCCGTCGCCGACCGACCACTTGGTGTTGTCGGGGTTGTGGTTCCACTCCCATCTCGGTTTCAAGGTCGTACCGTCGAAGGTGTCGACGCCGGTCATCGGGGTGACCTGGCGGGGCGGAGTGGGCACGGCCGGACTGGGATACGTGGTGCCCCACGCGCCGTTGACGAGCTGTACGACGGGCCAGCCGTCCGCGGTCCAGGTGACCGGTGCCAGGGCGGGCATACGGCCGCCGGGGTAGGCGTCGACGAAGGCCATGTAGTACCAGGCGCCGCTCTGCGTCCGCACCAGCCCGCCCTGGTGGGGTACTCCGCCGCCGGGGATCGGTCCGCGCAGGTCGAGGAGGACCTGCCGCATCGTGTACGGGCCGAAGGGACCGCTCGAGGACCTGAGGATGTACTGGCCGTTCGCGGGGCGGGTCAGGAAGATGTAGTACTGCCCGTTGATCTTGTAGAACCGGGCGCCCTCCAAGGTGCCGACGCTGGACGGTGTCCTGAACACCTCCTGCGTACGGACCTGGTTGCGGCCGTCGGGCGAGAGCTGGGCCACGCTGATGGTGGTGTTGCCGTACGCCACGTAGAGGGTGTCGTCGGTGTCAACGAGCAGGCCGGCGTCGTAGTAGGGGGTGCTGATCGTCGTCAGCCTGTTCCACGGCCCCTCCACCGCGGTGGCGGTGTAGAGGTACGTCCGGGCGAAGTCGATCTGGCCGAGCCAGTAGAAGGTCCTGTTGCTGGGCCGGTAGGCCAGTGACGATGCCCAGATTCCTCTGACATAGCCGCGGGCGCCGTTCAGGTCGTACTTGGCGCCGAAGTCGAGGACGGGTACCGAATGGCCGGCGATCTCCCAGTTCACCAGGTCGTACGACCGCAGAACGGGCGCGCCCGGCGAGTAGTGCATCGTCGAGGCCGAGGCGTAGTAGGTGTCGCCGACGCGAATGATGTCGATGTCCGCGAAGTCCTGCCAGATCACCGGGTTCGTGTACTGCGCCGCGGTCGCGAGGGCGGGCCCAGGGGGGAGGAGGGCGCCGGCGGCCAGGCCGGTGGCGGCCGCGAGCGTGCGGCGACGAGTGAGGGGTTGATGCGACCATGACAGATCCATGGAGGTGTTCACCTCAAGTTCATCGGTCGGAGTGGCTCTGTCGCATTCGAAATATCGAACGTGGTGCGACTTGTCGAGCGTTCTGGATGATAGGAGGTTGGCGCACTCCGTCAACCCTTCTCGCACAAGTCGTGTGCCGCTTCGAAATGTTCGAGGCGGCTGGTGCGGAGTCGGTGCGCCTCGGCCTTGCTCTCCTACTGATCAGGCGACAAATCCCGTTCCTCCAGGAGGTGTTGACATGACCGGTCGCCTCTCTAGTATCCGTGGGGCATCTGAAGTTTCCGAACGCCAATCGAAATTTCGAACTTCTCCTCTCCTCTCTTTTCCTGCCGAAGGAGTCCCGGGTGCCCAGACGATCAGGCGGACGACTGTTCCGCCTCCTCGCGGCCGCCGTGCTGACGGTGACCGCGTCCGTGACGGCCTCAGCGCAGTCCACCGCCACGGCCGCGCCGGGCAGTCCGGCGCTCACCCCACCGCTGGGGTGGAACAGCTGGAACAGCTTCGGGTGCGGAATCACCGAGGCCCAGGTCCGCCAGGCCGCCGACGCGATGGTGTCCTCGGGCATGCGGGACGCCGGCTACCGGTACGTGGTGGTCGACGACTGCTGGTTCGACCCGCAGCGTGACGCGCAGGGCAACCTGCGGGCCAACCCGACGAAGTTCCCGAGCGGGATGAAGGCCCTCGGGGACTACATCCACAGCAAGGGCCTGAAGTTCGGCATCTACCAGGTGCCGGGCGAACGCACCTGCGCGCAGACCGTGGGCACTTACCCGGGCTCAACGGGCAGCAGGGGCCACGAGGTCCAGGACGCCGCCACGTTCGCCACATGGGGGGTCGACTACCTCAAGTACGACTGGTGTTCCTCGAGCGGCACGCGTGACGAGCAGGTCGCGCGGTTCAAGCTGATGCGTGATGCCCTGCGCGCCACCGGTCGGCCGATCGTCTACAGCATCAACCCCAACAGCTTCCACGCCATCACGGGGTCCACGTACAACTGGGGCGAGGTCGCCGACCTGTGGCGGACGACCGAGGACCTGCTCGACATCTGGCAGAACGGCAACACCAACAGCTACCCGATGGGCGTCGGCAACGTCCTGGACGTCAATGCGCCGCTGGCCGCACAGTCCGGCCCGGGGCACTGGAACGACCCCGACATGCTGGTCGTCGGCCGCCCCGGCCTGACGCTGACCGAGTCCCGCTCCCACTTCGCTCTGTGGGCGCTGATGAGTGCCCCGCTGATGGCCGGCAACGACATCCGCACGATGTCCGCCGACGTCAGCGCGATTCTGCGCAACCCGCGCCTGCTGGCGGTGAACCAGGACTCCCAGGGCGCGGGCGGACGCAGGGTGCGCGACGACGGCAACATCGAGGTGTTCGCCAAGCCCCTGGCGGACGGTTCGGTCGCGGTGGGGCTGTTCAACCGGGGCGGGAGCGCAGCGACGGTCACCACGACGGCCGCCCAGATCGGCCTGAGCGGAGGACCGTTCACCCTCACCGACCTGTGGACCGGCGGCACGTCGAGCACGTCCGGGCAGATCTCGGCGAGCGTCCCCGCGCACGGCGTCGCCGCGTACCGGGTGAGTGGCGGCAGCCCGCTGGCCGCCACCACCTCACGCCTGCGGGGCAACGCCTCCGGCCGCTGCGTGGACGTGGACAACGCCTCCACGGCCGCCGGCGCCGCGACTCTGCTGTGGGACTGCCACACGGCCGCCAACCAGTTGTGGACCACATGGGCGGGCGGCGAGCTCCGCGTCTACGGCGACAAGTGCCTGGACGCCTACGACCAGGGCACCACCAACGGCACCCGTGTCATCACCTGGCCCTGCAACGGCCAGAACAACCAGAAGTGGACCGTCGGCTCCGACGGCTCGATCCGCAACGTCCACTCCGGACTGTGCCTCGACGCCAACGGGGCCGGCACCGCCAACGGGACCCCGCTGGTGCTGTGGACCTGCAACGGCCAGACCAACCAGAAGTGGACCCGCGCCTGAGCGACACGGCACCGGGTCATGGCCGGAGCGACAACACCCCGGCCACGGCCTCCCGCACGGCTGCCGCGTCCGCCGGCACGGCCGCCCTCGGCTCCGGCGGGACCCCGGGCGTCGGTACATCGGCTTCCAGGCCGGCCACCCACACCGGCACCCCCTCCCGCCGGTACCTGCACCCTGCACGGCACCGCCTGCGGCTGAGCGCCGTGTCCGCCCGGGAGATCTCCGGGCGGGCACGGTCCCGGCTCAGGACGTCGTGCCCGTCACCGTGGTTCCCGACGCGGTGAGGCAGTGCGTCGTCGAGCAGCCCGCGACCGTCGGCGTAGCGCTCCAACCGCACTCCTGATGCAAGGTGCCGGGACCTGAGGGGTCACTTCTGCTGCCGGCGACGGTGGAGGCGGGATCAGGAGTAGTTGTCCACGTCACGTCGATTCGGCATCAGATGCCGTTGCACGACGCGACGTTGCCGTACCCGTCAGCGAAGGGTGCCCTGCGTACGTACAGCAAGGGTCTCGCGAACGAACTGGCCCCACGAGGCGTGCGAGTAAACGCCGTCAGCCCCGGGGGATTCAGACCGGAGCGTATGCGGGCTTCATCGACCAGCTCGACCTGGAGCCGACCACGGTCTACAACTATCGGGTGACGCTGGATCGTGTACGCGGGAAGCTCGGGCAGGTCCGGCTGCAGGATCTCACGGAGGACCACGTGATGGCGTGGATGCGCTGGGCGCTCCAGGGAGGCCGTGTGCGGGGCGGGAAGGCGGGAACGGGTCTCGGGGTCACCTCGGTTGACATGAGCCTGGCCAGACTGAAAGACGCCCTGAACCGCGCTGTCACACGCGGTCTGGTGACCGTCAACGTAGCCAGCGAGGTGCACATTCCGCTGAAGGCCCGCAAAGCGGAGCGGAAGACCAAGGAGGTCGTCCAGCCATGGAACGCCTCGGAGGTGGGTGCCTTCGTCGTTCCGACGAAGAGTGACCGCCTGTTGGCACCGCTGCTGTTGTCCCTGATGGGACTCCGTCCGGCGGAGGTCTGCGGTCTGCGGTGGTCGGAGATCGACCTGGACGCGGCCACGCTCGGCATCGCCAACACGCGAACCATGATGGGCAACCGCACGGTGGTGGAGAAGGACACGAAGAGCATGGCAGGGGAGCGTGTGCTGCCGCTCCCGAGCCTCGTACGGGAGGCGCTGAAGACGTTCCGCGCCACGCAGGCAGTGGAACGCCTGGCGGCGGGCGAGGGGTACGAGGGCGGCGGGTATGTGCTCGTGGACGAACTCGGGGCGCGCTGAAACGGTCGGCAGCTCCGAACGCGGGCCTACGAAATGATGGACGCAAACGGCCTTCGCAGGGTCCGTCTGTACGATGCTCGGGCGTCTTGCCTCACGTACCCGGCCAACCACGGGGTGGCGGATCACCTGCTCGCCAGGTGGGCCGGGCACACCACCGTGAAGACGACGAAGAAGTGGTACGTGAAGCCGGACGTGGCGGACCTGCTTCCAGCGGCGGAGGCATGGGGCGGTCTCGCAGGGGGCGTGTGACTGACATGACAGATGAAGGTGTGGACCCGTGACCGAAGCCAAGATCGAAACGCTGCAATACCGCTTTGACGGGCCGGAACACCTCCCCGTTCTGATCCTGGGGCCGTCCCTCGGCACCACCTGGCACATGTGGGACCGGCAGGTCCCCGAGCTGACGAAGCAGTGGCGCGTGTTCCGGTTCGATCTGCCGGGACACGGAGGCGCCCCCGCCCACCCCGCGGGCTCCGTCGCCGACCTCACCACGCGTCTGCTCGCCACCCTCGACGGCCTGGGCGTGCAGCGCTTCGGTTACGCGGGTTGCGCGCTCGGCGGCGCCGTTGGCATCGAGCTGGCCCTGCGCCACCCCGAGCGGCTGGCGTCCCTCGCGCTGATCGCCGCCTCGCCCCGCTTCGGCACGGCGGACGAGTTCCGCCAGCGCGGCGTCATCGTGCGTACGAACGGGCTCGACCCGATCGCGCGGTCCGCGCCGGAGCGCTGGTTCACCGGCGGTTTCGCCGCCGCCCAGCCCGCGATCACCGAGTGGGCCGTGCAGATGGTGCGCACCACCGACCCGGGCTGCTACATCGCCGCCTGCGAGGCGCTCGCCTCGTTCGACGTGCGGGCCGAGCTCGCCAGCGTAGGCGTGCCGACCCTGGTGCTGGTCGGCTCCGAGGACCAGGTCACCGGACCGGCCGAGGCGCGCACCCTGGTCGCCGGGATCCCGGACGCCCGGCTCGCCGTCGTACCCGGCGCCTCCCACCTGGTGCCGGTGGAGCAGCCCGCCGCCGTCACCGACCTGCTGGTGCGGCACTTCTCCACCGCCTGGCAGCCCGGCTTCGACACCACCGGGCACACCGCGCTGCCCGCGGCGCTGGTGCGGCCCGCGCCGGCCGCCGCACCGCCGCAGCCGGTCGCCGTCGCCGAGATCGCCCCGCCCGTCGTGCCGCCGCAGCCGCAGGGCCGACCCGACCCGTACGACGCCGGGCTCAAGGTCCGCCGGGAGGTCCTGGGCGACGCGCACGTCGACCGGGTGCTGGCCGGTACGGACGACTTCGCCGGCGACTTCCAGGAGCTCCTCACCCGCTACGCCTGGGGCGAGGTCTGGGACCGGCCCGGACTGGACCGGCGCACCCGCAGCTGCGTCACCCTCACCGCTCTCGTCGCCGGTGGTCATCTGGACGAGCTCGCCGTGCACACCCGGGCCGCCCTGCGTAACGGTCTCAACCCCGACGAGATCAAGGAGGTGCTGCTCCAGGCCGCCGTCTACTGCGGAGTCCCCGCGGCGAACCGCGCCTTCAAGGTGGCCCAGCAGGTCGTGCTGGAGGAGACCACGCCCCAGGAGTGAGCCCCGGGCCGTTCCGCGCCGGGGCGGGCACGGGAGGCAGGATGGACTCATGAAGCTCACGAAGAAGTCGCACTCCTGTGTCCGCCTGGAGAAGGACGGACGGGTCCTCGTCCTCGACCCCGGAGCGTTCAGCGAGGAGGACGCGGCACTCGGCGCGGACGCCGTCCTGGTCACGCACGAGCACCCCGACCACTTCGACGAGGGCCGGCTGCGGGCCGCTCTGGAGGCCGACCCGGCCGTCGAGATCTGGACGCTGAAGTCGGTCGCGGAGCAGATCTCGGCGGCGTTCCCGGGCCGGGTGCACACCGTCGGCCACGGCGACACCTTCACCGCCGCGGGCTTCGACGTGCAGGTGCACGGCGAGCTGCACGCGGTGATCCACCCGGACATCCCGCGCGTCACCAACGTCGGCTACCTCGTCGACGGCGGGAAGCTCTTCCACCCCGGTGACGCGCTCACCGTCCCCGACCACCCGGTCGAGACGCTGATGCTGCCCGTCATGGCCCCCTGGAACAAGATCTCCGAGGTCATCGACTACGTCCGCGAGGTGCGGCCGCGGCGCGCCTACGACATCCACGACGCGCTGCTCACCGACCTCGCCCGCCCGGTCTACGACCGGCAGATCGGCGCCCTCGGCGGCGCGGAACACCTGCGGCTCGCGCCGGGCGGTTCCGCGGAGCTGTGAGCGGCAGGCCGGCGGTCGAGCGTTGTCACAGGTGCCGGGTAGGTTGTGGGACATGCGCATCGCGACCTGGAACGTGAACTCGATCACCGCCCGCCTGCCGAGGCTCCTGGCCTGGCTGGAGAGCAGCGGCACGGACGTGCTCTGCCTTCAGGAGGCCAAGGTCGCCGAGGACCAGTTCCCGGCGGAGCAGCTGCGCGAGCTGGGCTACGAGTCCGCGGTGCACGCCACCGGCCGGTGGAACGGGGTGGCGGTGCTCTCCCGCGTCGGCCTGGAGGACGTTGTCAAGGGCCTGCCCGGCGATCCCGGCTACGACGGCTCGGTGGAGCCCCGCGCGATCTCCGCGACCTGCGGCCCGGTCCGTGTCTGGTCGGTGTACGTGCCGAACGGCCGCGAGGTGGACCACCCGCACTACGCGTACAAGCTCCAGTGGTTCGAGGCGCTGCGCGCCGCCGTGGCCGGTGACGCGGCGGGCAGCCGCCCGTTCGCGGTCCTCGGCGACTACAACGTGGCGCCGACCGACGACGACGTCCACGACCCGGCCGCCTTCGAGGGCTCCACCCACGTCACCCCCGCCGAGCGGGCGGCGCTCGCCTCCCTGCGCGGGGCCGGCCTGACCGATGTCGTGCCGCGCCCGCTGAAGTACGAGCACCCGTTCACCTACTGGGACTACCGCCAGCTCTGCTTCCCCAAGAACCGCGGCATGCGCATCGACCTGGTCTACGGCAACGAGCCCTTCGCGAAGGCGGTCACCGACTCCTACGTCGACCGTGAGGAGCGCAAGGGCAAGGGCGCCTCGGACCACGCGCCGGTCGTGGTCGACCTGGACGTGTAGTCGCCGCCCGGCCTGCCCGCGTCCGGCCCCGCGCGCCTGTGGTGCGCAGGACCGGTACGAATGACAGGCTGGAGGTATGAACATCCCTTTCCTGGGCAACCGGCGCGGGAAGGCCGGGGTTCCCGACCCGGAGGGCATCGCGGAACTCCTGGCCGAGTGCGAGCTGTTGCGCTCCCAGGCGTACCGCGAGGGTGTCCGACTGGACGACTCCCCGGCCTCGTTGGAGGCGCTGGACCAACTGGTGCCGGGCTGGCGGGACGACGAGGAGACGTCGGCCTGGCTGGGCAACGACGCGGGGCTGTACCTCGGCACCGTCATCGTGCGCACCGTGCCGGGGGCCGCCTGGGAGATCCGTGCCGACGGGCAGCCGGTGGTACGGCTCGCCTCCGGGCGGGAGTTCGACGTCGTGGACGCGGGACATCAGTGGGCGGCCAACGGCGTGCCCGAGCTGTCGCAGCTGTACGCGGAGGTCGCGGAGGCGTGAGGCCAGGGCCCACGCACCGACGTAAATACGGCTAATGCCCGAAAAGTGCGTGTCGCATCCTTCTGGTGATCTTGCCTGGATACCTTGCGGCAACCACCACACGGCGGAGAGTTGAGTAGGGGTGGGTATGGCCGTCGAACCGCTGATCGAGTTGCGCAACGTCAACAAGTACTTCGGGGACCTGCATGTCCTTCGGGACATCGACCTCACCGTGGGCAGGGGAGAGGTGGTCGTCGTCATCGGCCCCTCGGGATCGGGGAAATCGACCCTGTGCCGGGCCGTCAACCGGCTGGAGCCCGTCCAGTCCGGGACGATCGTGCTCGACGGGCAACCGCTGCCGGACGAGGGCAAGGCACTGGCCCGCCTGCGCGCCGATGTCGGCATGGTCTTCCAGTCGTTCAACCTCTTCGCGCACAAGACCGTGCTGCAGAACGTCTCACTGGGCCAGGTCAAGGTCCGCGGGCGACGGAAGGAGGACGCCGACCGGCGCTCCCGCGCACTCCTCGACCGCGTCGGCGTCGCCGACCAGGCGGACAAGTACCCGGCGCAGCTCTCCGGCGGCCAGCAGCAGCGCGTCGCGATCGCACGGGCGCTGGCGATGGACCCCAAGGCGATGCTGTTCGACGAACCGACCTCCGCACTCGACCCGGAGATGATCAACGAGGTCCTGGAGGTCATGCGGCAACTGGCCGCCGAGGGCATGACGATGGTCGTGGTCACGCACGAGATGGGCTTCGCCCGCTCGGCCGCCCACCGTGTGGTCTTCATGGCCGACGGCCGCATCGTCGAGGACCGCGCCCCCGACGAGTTCTTCGGCAACCCGAGCAGCGACCGGGCCAGGGACTTCCTGTCGAAGATCCTCAAGCACTGAGCGGGGTGACGCCCCCCGTCCCGTCCCACCGGACCTCGACTAGGATGTTTCCTTCCTCCCGGAGGGGACTTCGCGTCAGGAGCGGGGACGCCACCGCCGGGAGGGGCCCGCCCGTGAGGGTGGCGGTTCACATCGGCCAGTCCCGTCCGGCGGCAGCCGGAGATCACTGCTCGCGCAGCGGAAGGGACCCGTACCACGGGTCGTCCGCCGTGAGGAGAAGGTCAGCTGCGCGCCGGACGGGTTGCGCCTGATGCGGGCGGACGTCAGCTCGCCCGGTGGGTGGCGCGCGACGCCGGAGCCGGCAGCGGGGTCTGCGCGGCCCTGGTGACGTCCGCGACCAGTTCCACCACATCGGGGCCGTACGCCTGCGAGTTGACGACCTTCAGCAGCAGCACGAAGGAGTGGGAGCCGTACTTGCGGGCCAGCCGCTCGTGATGGCGGGCCAGATAGCGGGTGGCGGCCTGGTTGGTGATCGCGCGCTGACCGCAGAACAGGAACACCGGCCGCGTGTCGCGCCGTTCACCGACGGTCAGCCGGGCCAGCAGCACGTACTCGGTGACGCCCGGGTCCATGCGGTAGGGCTCGCCGCCGATCTGGAAGGCGCCACGGTCCGGGCCCGGCTCCGGATCGATGTTGACCCGCACCCCCGGCAGCATCGCCGACATGTGGGCCACCATCCGCCGGTTCGACCCGGGACCGCCGACACAGAACTCCGTCCGCTCACCGAACCCCTGGTGCGCCGTGTCCTGGGTCACCACCTGGACGTGCGCCCCGCAATCCTTGATGAGCGCGGACAACTCCAGCAGCGCGAACACGTCGAAGCGGTGCACCGCCGGTTCCGCCGTCGCCGGATCGCGGTTGACGACGAGCAGCGACTCGGAGTTGTCCGGCAGCCCGAAGAACGCCTGCTTGCGCCGGAGCTTGCGCTTCCACAGGTAGGTACGGGCGAGCCAGCCCAGTGCGGCACTGATGCCCGCGGCCACCACGCCCAGAACGATGTTGCGCACGTCGTCATTCATGGGCGCGCATGCTAGCGGGCCCACGCAAACCCGTGTTCGACGCGCAGGTCGCGGCCGACCCGGTGACGGCGGCGGCGCGCCCCGGCGGCCTCGCTGACGGGAGCATGGCCACGAACTAAGCTGCGCGGACGTCCCTTTACTGGAGGTGCGGATGCGTCGCCCTGTCGTACGGAGTCTCGCAGTCCTGGCGGTCGGTGCCGCCGTGGTGTCGGTGGCGGCGGCCGCGCCGCCCGGCGCACTCGACCGGCCCGCCCCGCACACGGCCAAGGTCCCGGAGGCCGTCGGCCACGGCGGCGCCGTCTCCAGCGTCGACCCCGACGCCTCCGCCGTCGGCATCGAGGTCCTGAGGAAGGGCGGCAACGCCGTCGACGCGGCCGTCGCCACCGCCGCCGCCCTCGGCGTCACCGAGCCCTACTCCGCCGGCATCGGCGGAGGCGGCTACTTCGTCTACTACGACGCCCGGTCCCGCACCGTGCACACCATCGACGGCCGCGAGACCGCCCCGCTCACCGCCGACTCCGGTCTCTTCCTGGAGAACGGCGAGCCGATCCCGTTCGCCGAAGCCGTCAGCAGCGGCCTGAGCGTCGGCACGCCCGGAACACCCGCCACCTGGCAGCGGGTCCTCGACGCATGGGGCAGCAGAAGCCTGGGCTCCGTCCTGGAACCCGCCGAACGCCTCGCCCGCGACGGCTTCACCGTCGACGACACCTTCCGCGCGCAGACCGCCGCCAACGAGACCCGCTTCCGCTACTTCCCCGACACCGCCGAGCTGTTCCTGCCGGGCGGTGAACTCCCCGTCGTCGGCTCCACCTTCAAGAATCCCGACCTGGCCCGCACCTACGCCGAGTTGCGCCGCAAGGGCGTGGACGCCCTGTACCGCGGCGATCTCGCCCGGGACATCGTGAACACGGTCAACAAGCCGCCCGTGGACCCGGATTCCGGGTGGAACGCCCGCCCCGGCGACCTGTCCACCCATGACCTGGCCGCCTACCGCACCAAGTCCCAGCCGCCCACGAAGACCTCGTACCGCGGCCTGGACGTCTACTCCATGGCACCGTCCTCCTCCGGCGGCACCACGGTCGGCGAGGCCCTCAACATCCTGGAGCGCACCGACCTCTCCGACGCGAGCGACGTCCGGTACCTGCACCGCTTCATCGAGGCCAGCCGCATCGCCTTCGCGGACCGGGGCCGCTGGGTCGGCGACCCCGCCTTCGAGGACGTACCGACGAAGGAACTGCTCTCCCAGCGGTTCGCCGACGCGCGGGAATGCCTCATCAAGGACGACGCCGTCCTCACCAGCCCGCTCGCGCCCGGAGACCCGCGCGACCCCGAACCGTGCGCGAGCGGCGGCACGGCCGCCCCGACCACGTACGAGGGCGAGAGCACCACGCACCTCACCACCGCCGACCGGTGGGGCAACGTCGTCGCCTACACCCTCACCATCGAGCAGACCGGCGGCAGCGGCATCACCGTGCCCGGCCGCGGTTTCCTGCTCAACAACGAGCTGACGGACTTCTCCTTCGCCCCGGCCAACCCGGCCGTGCACGACCCGAACCTGCCGGGCCCCGGCAAGCGGCCGCGGTCGTCCATGTCGCCGACCATCGTGCTCGACCGCCACGACCAGCCCGTGGTGGCGCTCGGCTCACCCGGCGGCTCGACCATCATCACCACCGTGCTGCAGACCCTGACCGGCTTCCTCGACCGGGGACTGCCGCTGGTCGACGCGATCGCCGCACCGCGCGCCAGCCAGCGCAACACGGCCCAGACGGAACTCGAACCCGGCCTGTACGACAGCGAGTTGCGGCGGAGCCTGGAAGCCATCGGGCACTCCTTCCGGCAGAACCCGGAGATCGGCGCCACCACCGCCGTCCAGAAACTGTCGGGCGGCAAGTGGCTCGCGGCGGCCGAGAAGGTCCGCCGGGGCGGCGGCTCGGCCATGGTCGTCCACCCGGCCCGCTAGACACGCGCAGGGGGCGCCCCCGTCCGGGGCGCCCCCTCCAGCTCACAGCTCGGGCGCCGGCAGCTCCTGCGTGCGGAACGTCAGGTGCCCGTCCTCGGCGTCCACGGTCACCCGGCCGCCCTCCTGGATCCGGCCGTCGAGCAGCAGCCGGGACAGCTGGTTGTCGACCTCCCGCTGGATGGTGCGGCGCAGCGGCCGGGCGCCGTACTCCGGCTGGTAGCCGCGCTCGACCAGCCAGTCCACGGCCGCGTCGGTGAAGTCGACCGCGACGCCCTGCCCCTTCAGCCCGCGCCGGGTGCTCTCCAGCAGCAGGTCGGTGATCCGCCGCAGCTCCTCGGGGGTCAGCTGGCGGAACACCACGACCTCGTCGATCCGGTTGAGGAACTCAGGCCGGAAGTGCTCCCGCAGCGGCCGCAGGACCTGTTCCCGCCGCGCCTCCTCGTCGGCCTCCGCGCCGCCCGCGGCGAAGCCCAGGGTGGCGCCGCGCCGGGTGACGGCCTCGGAGCCGAGGTTGCTGGTCATCACGATGACGGTGTTGGTGAAGTCCACCGTCCGGCCCTGCGAGTCGGTCAGCCGGCCGTCGTCGAGGACCTGCAGCAGGATGTTGAAGACGTCCGGGTGCGCCTTCTCCACCTCGTCCAGCAGAAGCAGCGAGTACGGGTGCCGGCGCACCACCTCGGTCAGCTGCCCGGCCTCCTCGTGCCCCACGTAACCGGGCGGCGCACCCACCAGCCGGCTGACCGTGTGCCGCTCCTGGTACTCGCTCATGTCGAGCCGCACCATCCGGTCCTCGCTGCCGAACAGCGCCTCCGCGAGCGCCCGCGCCAGCTCCGTCTTGCCGACGCCCGTCGGCCCGAGGAACATGAAGCTGCCGATCGGCCGGTGCGGACTGGCGAGCCCCGCGCGCGAGCGCAGCACGGCGTCCGAGACGACCCGCACCGCCTCGTCCTGGCCGACCACCCGCTGGTGCAGGTGCTGCTCCAGACCCAGCAGCCGGTCCTTCTCGTCCTCGGTGAGACGGCTCACCGGGATGCCCGTCTGCCGGGCCACCACCTCGGCGATCGCCTCGGAGTCCACCCACAGGCTCTGACCCTCGTCGACCTCGCCGTCCCCGCCGGCCTCCGCGATCCGCCGCTTCAGCTCCACGATGCGGTCCCGCAACTGCGTGGCCTGCTCGTACTGCTCGTCGGCGACCGCCTGGTCCTTGTCACAGGTCAGCTGCTCGACCTCACGCTCCAGGGCCCGTACGTCCGTGCCCTTGGTGCGGGCCCGCAGCCGCACCCGGGCGCCGGCCTGGTCGATCAGGTCGATGGCCTTGTCCGGCAGCCGGCGGTCGCTCACATAACGGTCGGACAGGTCCACGGCCTTCACCAGCGCCTCGTCGGTGTAGCGGACCTGGTGGTGGGCCTCGTAGCGGTCGCGCAGACCGCGCAGGATCTCGATCGCGTCGGCGGGCGTCGGCTCCGGCACCATGATCGGCTGGAAGCGGCGGGCCAGCGCGGCGTCCTTCTCGATCCTGCGGAACTCCTCCAGCGTGGTCGCGCCGACGATGTGCAGCTCGCCGCGGGCCAGCGCCGGCTTGAGGATGTTGCCGGCGTCCATCGAGCCGCCCTCGCCGCCGCCTCCGGCGCCGACGACGGTGTGCAGCTCGTCGATGAAGATGATCAGCCGGTCGGAGTGGGAGCGGATCTCCTCGACGATGTTGTTCATCCGCTCCTCGAAGTCGCCGCGGTAGCGGGTCCCGGCGACGACACCCGTCAGGTCCAGGGCCACCACGCGCCGGCCGAGCAGTACGTCGGGCACGTCGCCCTCGGCGATCCGCTGCGCCAGCCCCTCCACCACCGCGGTCTTGCCGACGCCCGCGTCACCGATGAGCACCGGGTTGTTCTTGCCGCGCCGGGAGAGCACCTCCACGGTCTGCTCGATCTCCTCGTCCCGCCCGATCACCGGGTCGATGCGGCCCTCGCGGGCCAGCGCGGTGAGGTCACGGCCGTACTTGTCCAGGGTCGGCGTGCCGGTGGCCGGGCGCGGACGTTCGGGCCGCGCCTGCTGTGCCTCCGGGGCCTCCGGCGGACCGGAGGGAGCGAACCGGGCCGCGTTGAGGATGTGCCCGGCGGCCGAGTCGGGGTTCGCGGCCAGGGCGCTGAGGACGTGCTCCGGGCCGATGTAGCCGGCGCCGCTGGCCCGCGCCATCTCGTGCGCGTCCAGCAGGGCCCGCTTGACGGCCGGCGTCAGGGACAGCGACGTCGGCGGCGGCGCGTCGCCCGGCCCGTGCTGGACCGGCCCGGACCGGTCGTCGATCTGCGACGCCAGCGAGTCAGGGTCGGCGCCCGCCCGGCTCAGCAGGCTCCGGGTCGGCTCGGCGGCCAGGGCGGCGCGCAGCAGGTGCTGGGTGTCCAGGTCGCGGCTGCCGTGCTCGGCGGCGTACTGGGCGGCGCCGCGCACCAGCTCCCGGGCGGGCTGGCTGAGCAGCCGGCCGATGTCGATCTGGCGGGGGCGCTGTCCGCCGAAGAAGCGGGCGAGGAATTCTGCGAAGGGGTCGCCCTCCGGGCCGACGAAACCACTCGTCATCGTCATCCGTTCCTTCGCTGGGTCGACGTGCCGGGGCCGGGTAACCCGGTCCGGGCTCGCTCATGCCACGATGACACGTTCCGTTCCGGCGGGCATGTCAGGAGACGGCGACCGGGCAGGTCGGAGGGCGCGGGCAGGGGTGGTCGCGACGGCCGGACGGGAGGCTTGGGCGGGCCGGTCGGGACGGTCGACGGGACGGCCGTGGGCGGGCCGGTCGTCAGGGCTCCGTGGCGATCGGTCGGAGGGTGGCGGCGGGCACGGCACGAAGATCGCGGGGAGACCGGCGGCGGGCGCGTCATGGAGACCGCGGAGAGCACGCGGCGGCGGGTGGGTCAGGAAGGGTACGGGGTCCGGCTCGTCGGCCGGGCGTCGTCCGGGCGGGTCATCTGGCTCGCGGCCAGTTCCCGGTAGAGCGGGCTGGTGGTCAGCAGCTCCTCGTGCCGGCCCTGTCCGACGGTGCGGCCGCCGTCCAGGACCACGATGTGGTCGGCGTGCCGCACGGTGGACAGGCGGTGGGCGACGACCAGCAGCGCGCACTCCCGGGACACCTCACGCATCACCCGCGTCAGCGCCGCCTCGTTGATCGCGTCCAGGTGCGAGGTGGGCTCGTCCAGCAGCAGCAGCGAGGGGCGCGCGAGCAGGGCCCGGGCCAGCGCCACACGCTGCCGCTCCCCGCCCGACAGGGTGCCTCCGCGCTCACCGACCACCGCGTCCAGCCCGCCGGGCAGCCGCTCCACGACGTCCCGCAGCCCCGCCATGTCCACCACCCGCCACAGCTCCGCCTCCGGTGCGTCGGGCACGGCGTAGGCGATGTTCTCCCGCAGGGTGCCGTGCACGACGTGGGTGTTCTGGTCCACGACGGCGATGCGACGCCGGCACGCGTCCCGGCCGAGCTCGCCGGCCGGACGGCCGTCGAAGAGCAGGACTCCCGCGTCCGGCTCGTAGAAACGGGCGACCAGCGCGAACACCGTGCTCTTGCCTGCGCCCGAGGGGCCCACCAGGGCGACCTGCCGGCGTGGCGGGACGGCGAACGACACCCCGCGCAGCACCGGCCGGTGCGGGTCGTAGCCGAAGTGGACGTCCCGCAGGGTGAGCGCGGGCGGCTCGCCGCCCTCCTCCGGGACCTCGCGGAGGAGCCGGACGGGTGCGGGCGCGGCGGTCGGCCCGGTGTGTTCGACGGGCAGGCGCATCGCCTGCTCGATGCGCCGGTGGGCGCCCATGCCGCGCTGGATCAGGCCCACCGCGTGGAACACCGAGGACAGCGGCAGGACGAGGTACGAGGCGTACAGCAGGAAGGCGACGAGGTCGCCGAGGGAGCCGGACCGGCCGCCCACGCGCAGACCGCCGACGACGAGGACGATGAGGAACGAGCCCTGGACGGCGAGTTCGACGGCGGGGCTCATGACGGACGCCAGCTTCGCGGTGCGCACGCCCGCGTCGTGCGCCTCCTGCACCCGCGCGCCCACCCGGGCCGTCTCCCGGGCCTCGGCGCGGTGCACCCGGACCATGGGCAGCGCGCCCAGTGCCCGCTCCAGGTCGGCGGCGATGGCGCCGACCGCGTCCTGCATGCGTTCCGAGGCGAAGCGGATCGCCTTGAGCAGCGAGGTGACGACACCGGCCGCGACGGCCACGGTCAGTACCACCAGGAGCAGCAGCAGCGGGTCGATCCACGCCATCAGCACGATCGCGCCGGCGGCGACGATGCTTCCGGTGACCAGGTCGGCCAGGGCCTGCGAGACGACCTCGCGCAGCAGCGTGGTGTCGGCGGTGACCCGCGAGACGAGGTCGCCGCCGCGGTGCCGGTCGTGGGCGCGCATCTCCAGCCGCAGCAGCCGGTCCACCAGGCCCAGGCGCAACTGCCGTACGACGCCTTCGCCCATGCGTTCCAGGAGGAACCGGCCGACCGAGCCGGTCACCGCCTCGGCCACGAACAGCGCGCCGAGCAGGGCGAGCAGGGGCCAGACGACCTGACCGTGGCCGCTCGCGTCGACGGCGTCGCGGGCCACGAGCGGCTGCGCGAGACCCAGGGCGGAGCCGGCCAGGGTCAGGACGACGGCCACGGCGACCGCCCGACGGTGTCCGGCGGTGAGGCGGTAGAGCGTGCGCACCGCCGCCCGCGTGGACCTGTCGCCGTCCGGGGGTGCCGGTGCGCCGGGTGCCGGCACACCGGCCGGTGTCTCGTCCCCGGCCGGTGCGCCGGTGCTCGGTTCGGTGGTGGCCGGTTCGGTGGTCATCGGGTGGTCGGTTCGGTCGTGGCCGGCTCGGCGGTCATGCGGCGGTCGGTTCGGCGGTCGTGGGCACGGCGGTCGTGGGCACGGCGGTCATCGCGGCGGCGGGTCATCGGGCCGGCGGACGGGCGGGTGGTTCGACGGCGACCAGACGGGCGAAGTAGCCGGCCGGCACGCCTTCGCCGACCGGGCCGCCCTCCGCCTCGATCCAGGCGTGTGCGGTGAACGGCGGCACGACGCGCACGCCCGCGCACCAGGTCGGCCACCGGCCCCGCAGCCGGCACAGCAGCACCGCGCCCAGGGAGCGCGGCAGGCATCCCTTCGGTCCGGTGCAGCGCAGGCTGACCGCGCACAGGGCGTCCCGGGCGGCCTGCGCCTGCGCGGCGGTGGCGGGTGCCGCACCGCGCCGCAGCAGGCTGAGCACGGCGCGGATGCGGCGCGGCGGCAGCAGGGCGAGCACCACGGCCGGCAGCAGGACCAGCCGGGCCGCCAGGCGCCGCCCGAGCGGCACACCGGTGGGGCGTTCCAGCGCGCTGGGTGTCGTCATGAGGCCAGGCCCGCCTCACGCAGGTCGGCGACGAGCGCCTCCACGTCCCGCAGCGCCTGCTCCCGCTCGATGTCGAACGTGCGGGTCAGCGCGGTGGCCGCGTCGGCCGGCTCGCCACCGTCCAGCAGAGTGCGCACCACCAGCGTGGCGGTCGGGTTCAACTCCCAGTAGGTACCGGCCCGTTCGTCCAGGAGGACGGTGCCGTAGTCGGTCTCGGCCGTGGAGACGTGCGCGTCGAAACGCAGGGGCATGACATCGCCTTTCTGTGCCGCGAGGTGACCCCCGCGGCCCTGGAGGGCTACGGAATACGGGTACAGGTTCTGCTGCCGCTGCGGGCCAGCCCGCGCAGCCACACCTCGGCGGCGATCGTCGAGTAGAGGATGGCGTCGGACAGTCCGGGAGACGCGGGCCGGCGGGCGAGGCGGCGCAGCTCGGCCCCGTCCACCAGGCCGAGCCGTTCCAGCCGGGAGTCCTCCCACAGCGTCAGCAGGTCGCCGCGGTTCTCGCGCAGTCCGTTGGAGGCGTCCATGGAGGCCGTGGCCTTGTTCGTGCGGCGCAGACAGGCCTCGGGGACCACGCCGCTCATCGCGGCGGTCAGCACCGGCTTGTACCGGTACGGCGTGACGCGCTCGGCCGGGCGGACGGCCAGGCACGCCTCGACGACCCGGTCGTCCAGGAACGGCGAGGCCAGCGGCAGGCCGGCGCGGGCCGCCATGTGGTCCCACTGCCGGATGACACGCGTGGTGGAGCGGATCTGCTCCAGGTCCGCGTGCATGCCGCGGTCGGGGTGCAGGGGCACGGCCGTCGCGGCGGCGTCGAGGATCGCCCGCCGGGCCAGCCGCTCGGCGTCCGTGGTCACCCAGTCGAACACCCGCGGCGCCATGCCCCAGCCGAGGGCGGTGGCGACGGAGGGGACGGCCGGTTCGCGCAGCCGGTCGGCCGCGTCGGCGAGCCACCTCCCGTACGGCCGCGTGTCCGCCAGGGCGCGTACGGTGCCGCCGAGCGGCCACTGCCACAGCGCCCGGAAGCCGCGCAGCTGCCGCAGGGCGTGCGTCGGCCGGGTGCGCAGCAGGCGGTGGTAGTACGCCTCGGAGCACCAGGCGACGTGGTCGCCGCCGATGCCGGTCAGATGGACGCGGCTGCCGCGCGCGGCGAGTTCCGGCAGGTGGTGCAGGGCGCGGGAGCGGTCCATGACGCCGATGGTGGGCTCGTCCAGGACGTCGTCGATCGCGAGCAGGTCGTCGTAGACCAGCGGTGAGGCGTCGGCGTCCCAGACCACGTGCTCCACGTCCGGGAGGTGCCGGGCGGCCTGCTCGGCCCAGTACAGGTCGGTGTCCGCCGGGTCGCGTCCGGGCCAGGTGCCGGCCACCACGCGGGCGGGGGAGCGGTCGGCGAGGAAGCAGACGGACGTGGAGTCCAGGCCGCCGGACAGGTCGCAGCTGACCGTGCCGCCGCGCCGGGTGCGCGCGTCGACGGCCTCCTGGAGCGCCTCGCGGACGCCGTCGGCCGCCGCGGCCAGCGGCACCACCGGCTCCGGCGGCGTCCACCAGCGGGTGTGCCGCGCGGTGCGCCCGTCCGCGGCGACGACCACCGCCTCGTGCGGGGGCACGGCGGTGACCGCGGGCCACAGGGAGGTCTCGTACAACGGGTACGGGGCGGGCCACAGGAGCCGAACGGCGAGTTCCGCCGGGTCCGGGTCGAGTCCGCGGGCGTCGGCGAGGATGTCGGCGCGGGTGGCGGCGACCCGGGTGCCGGCGATCTCCGTGTGGAAGACCAGCCGCAGGCCGGAGGCCGTGCCCTGCACGCGGATCCGCCCGTCCAGGGCGGCGACCAGGTGGAAGCTGCCCGGCAGGGAGCGGGCCAGCGCGTCGACCTCGGAGAGGTCGCGCAACTGCTCGGCCCTGCGCCGCAGTTCGTCCGCCTCGACGGGGCAGCAGCCGATGACGGCCAGGGCCGTGTCCCGGGCGCGTACCACGACGGCCTCGTCGTCCTTCCAGTGGCCGACCAGCCAGGGCCGGCCGGAGGGGTGGTTCACGGTGCGGCAGCCGGGCGGGGAGAAGGAGCGGGCCACGGCGGCCGCCTCCTCGCGGTCGGTGAGGACCGCGAAGTGGGCGTCGCCGGGGCCCGTCCCCGCACTTGCGTGCAGTGGTGTCATGACGTCGGGTGGGAACCGTCGTCCGTCAGTTCTTGCTCAGGATCAGGCGGTCGTTGCCGGCCCGGCCCAGGAGACCGGTCTCCTTGCGGAACGTACCGAGGCGGACGAGGGTCGGCGCTTCGTAAGCCTTCTTCACGACTGCTCCTCACTGCTGGTGACTGCCCGCTCCCCGGGGCGAGGAGCGGTGCGGCACTTAGCTAGCGGCAGAACGGTGCGGAAGGGCAAGGAGATACAGAAAAGTAAGACCATATGTGAATGCCGGGTGATGTCGCTTGTCATCCGGTCCGGTTGTGTCGAGTGGCCGGGGCGCGTCCGGTCGTGGGGCGCTCGCGCACTTGTGTGAAGAAACGTCACCACGTCGGCCTTCGTGGCGGCTGCATGGTCGGGCGCGCGGGGGTGCGACTCGGATGCGCGGGGGAGCCGCTGGGGCGCGCTCGCCATGGTCCGCCGCACACCACGCTCGTGGCGGCGCGGAGCCGGCCGCGGACGTCCATGGCGTCGCGTGCCGTCACGGCGTGTGGTGCGGCGGTGGTGAGCGTGGCCGGCACGCCGCGTTTTCGGTTCCCTTGTGCCAATTACTATACCGGTATTAGAATGAGGTCATGGTGCGCACCCCTCTGACCCCCGAAGAGCGCGAACGCGGCGAGCGGCTCGGCCGGCTGCTGCGCGAGGCGCGCGGCGGCCGCAGCATGACCGAGGTCGCGGCGAGCGCCGGGATCTCCGCCGAGACCCTGCGCAAGATCGAGACCGGACGGGCGCCGACCCCGGCGTTCTTCACCGTGGCCGCCGTCGCGGGCGCCCTCGGGCTGTCCATGGACCGACTGGTGGAGAGCTGCGAGCCGAGCGCACCGGTCGCCGCCTGAGCCCCGCGTCCGGGACGCCCGCTCGGCATCCCGCCGGAAAACTCTCCGTAGCGCGTCCGTAACACGGCGGGTGTTACCTACGGAGCTGAGTACTCCGGACGTGGCGGGAGCTGGCTATGGAAGCGGAGCAACTCCCGGTGCCGGTACGGGAGTTCACTGACTGTCTGCGTGATCTGCTGGCGCGCCTGGACGGCACCGGCGGCTGGTGCGCGGTGTTCTGGCGGCGGGACCCCGACGGCATGCGCGCCTGCCTCGACGGCCGCGAGGCGCCACCCTGGGACGTGATGGAGTCACTGCTCCAGGACTTGGCCGCCGCGTACGGTTCCGCCGTCGCCGTGTCCGAGACGGCGAGGGTCCGCACCCTGCACGCGGCCGCGCTGGCCGCGCACGACGCGCGTCCCGGGGCCCGGGAGGCGCTGCGCGACCGGCTCGACGTCATGCTGCGCGAGCAGCGGTACGCGGCGGAACGCCGGGCGCGGCTCACCCGCCGGCTGGCCTCCGCCGCCACCCGCGAGGAGTCCGAGGCCGCCGCCCTCGACCTCGCCTGGGCCGAGGACGACCACCGGCGCGCCACGGCGCGGTGCGCGGAACTCACCGCCCGCGCGACCGCCCTCGCCCGGCACGGCGCCCCACCGGACGGCCCGCTCCCGGCGCCACGGTCCGCCGCCTCCCACGACCCGGGGCACGCCCCGCCCGGTGTGCGGCAGCGGACAGGCGTACCGCGGACCGGACACTCCGGGACCGTACGCCGCGCCGCCCCGGCACCCACGACCCACCTCCCGCCCGCACCCCAACCCACACCGGCGACCCACCTCCCGCCCGCACCCGCACCGGCGACCGCGCCGGGCCCCGAACCCGCCACCACACGCGAACCGGAGCAGCCCGCCCTCGCATTCGAACCCGAGCAGCCGGCCCCCGCATCCGAACCCGAGCAACCCGCCTCCGCCGTCCCCGCCACTCCCGCCACCCCCACCCCGTCCAGGCAGCGCCCCCGGCGGCGGCGCGGCGGGGCGAGGTTCGCCGGGGTGGAGGAGACGGACGTGGCCGCCGTCGTCGTGCCCGCCGCGAGCGCCCCGGAGGTGCCCGTCGCGCGCGGGGCGCGCTTCGCCGGGGCCGCCGGCGCCGTGGGGGAGGGGCGCGAGGAGCGGGCCGAGGTGCACGCCGACCCGGTGGACCGGCAGGAGGCCGCGCGGATCGTCGGGGTGCTCGGGCGGCTGCGGAGCCAGGGACGCAGCGGGGAGGCGCACGCACTGCTGACCGAGGCCGCCCACGGGCCCGCCGCCCGGTATCCGCTGCTCGCCGACGAGTTGCGGCGGGCCCGGCTGGACGCCGACTGGGCGACCCTGCTGTGGGAGGCCGCCTCGCTGCCCGCCGGCCGGCTGGTCGCCGCGGCCGACGCGCTCACCGCGGCCGGCCTGACGGACGACGCGGAACAGGTCCTGCGGCACGGCGTGGTCCGGCCGGCCGACGAGATCGGTCGGGCCGTGCTCGCCCTGACCGCCGAGGACCGCCACCGCGAGGCGCGGGCCCTGCTCGACGCCTGCGTCCGCACACGCACCCCCGAGGACACGGCCCGCACCGCCGCCCCCGACCCGCAGCGCCTCGTCCCCCTCCTGCTCGCCGCCGCCCGGCACGTCTCGGACGAGCGGCACTGGGATCTGCTGCACGCCCTGCGTGTCGCCGGACTGACCGCCTGACCGGCCCCGGCGGCCCGCCCCGCTCACCCACAGGGGTGTCAAACACGATCGACTCCCCGGCCGTGGCGACGATGGTCTTGGCAAGGCCGCCCGAGAGGCTTACGTTCGTCCCTCTACGGCCCTTTTCTACGGGCGTAGAGGCGCTGACGTCGCGTCGAAGGAGCAACGCATGACCCACGTCGTACGTGCCGCTCTGGTCCAGGCCACCTGGACCGGCGACACCGAGTCCATGCTCGCGAAACACGAGGAGCACGCCCGCGAGGCGGCCCGGCGGGGCGCGAAGGTCATCGGGTTCCAGGAAGTGTTCAACTCCCCCTACTTCTGCCAGGTCCAGGACCCCGCGCACTACCGCTGGGCCGAGCCCGTGCCCGACGGACCGACCGTCCGCCGGATGCAGGACCTGGCCCGCGAGACCGGCATGGTGATCGTCGTGCCGGTGTTCGAGATCGAGCAGTCGGGCTACTACTACAACACCGCGGCCGTGATCGACGCCGACGGCACCGTCCTCGGCAAGTACCGCAAGCACCACATCCCGCAGGTCAAGGGCTTCTGGGAGAAGTTCTACTTCCGGCCCGGCAACCTCGGCTGGCCGGTCTTCGACACCGCCGTCGGCAAGGTCGGCGTCTACATCTGCTACGACCGCCACTTCCCCGAGGGCTGGCGGCAACTCGGCATCAACGGCGCCCAGTTGGTCTACAACCCCTCCGCCACCCACCGCGGCCTCTCCTCCCACCTGTGGCGGCTGGAACAGCCGGCGGCCGCCGTCGCCAACGAGTACTTCGTCGCCGCCATCAACCGCGTGGGCGTCGAGGAGTACGGCGACAACGACTTCTACGGCACCTCGTACTTCGTCGACCCGCGCGGACAGTTCGTCGGCGACGTCGCCGGCGACACCGAGGAGGAACTCCTCGTCCGCGACCTCGACTTCGACCTCATCGAAGAGGTGCGGCAGACGTGGGCCTTCTACCGCGACCGCCGCCCCGACGCCTACGAAGGGCTGGTACAGCCGTGACCGACGACCTCCTCGGCCGCCACCGCGGCGTGCTCCCCGACTGGCTCGCCCTCTACTACGAGGAGCCCATCGAGATCACCCACGGCGAGGGCCGCCACGTCTGGGACTCCGCCGGCAACCGCTACCTCGACTTCTTCGGCGGCATCCTCACCACCATGACCGCCCACGCCCTGCCCGAGGTCACCAAGGCGGTGAGCGAACAGGCCGGACGGATCATCCACTCCTCCACCCTCTACCTCAACCGGCAGATGGTCGAACTCGCCGAGCGCATCGCCCAGTTGAGCGGCATCCCGGACGCCCGGGTCTTCTTCACCACCTCCGGCACCGAGGCCAACGACACCGCCCTGCTGCTCGCCACCACCTTCCGGCGCAGCAACACGATCCTGGCGATGCGCAACAGCTACCACGGCCGCTCCTTCGGCGCCGTCGGCATCACCGGCAACCGCGCCTGGTCCCCGACCTCCCTCTCCCCGTTCCAGACGCTGTACGTGCACGGCGGCGTGCGCACCCGCGGCCCGTACGCGGCGCTCGACGACTACGACTTCGTCGCCGCCTGCGTCGACGACCTCAAGGACCTCCTCGGCCACACCCGCCCGCCCGCCGCGCTGATCGCCGAACCGATCCAGGGCGTCGGCGGCTTCACCTCGCCGCCCGACGGCCTGTACGCGGCCTTCCGCGAGGTGCTGCACGAGCGGGGCATCCTGTGGATCTCCGACGAGGTGCAGACCGGCTGGGGCCGCACCGGCGAGCACTTCTGGGGCTGGCAGGCACACGGACGCGGCGGGCCGCCCGACATGCTGACCTTCGCCAAGGGCATCGGCAACGGCATGTCCATCGGCGGCGTCGTCGCCCGCGCCGAGATCATGAACTGCCTGGACGCCAACAGCATCTCCACCTTCGGCGGCACCCAGGTCACCATGGCGGCCGGCCTGGCCAACCTCACCTACCTGCTGGAGCACGACCTGCAGGGCAACGCACGCCGGGTCGGCGGCATGCTCATCGAGCGGCTGCGCGCCGCCGCCGCCCACGTCCCGGCCGTGCGCGAGGTACGCGGACGCGGACTGATGATCGGCATCGAGCTGACCAGGCCCGGCACCGACGAGGCCCACCCCGAGGCGGTGGCCGCGGTCCTGGAGGCGGCCCGCGCGGGCGGACTGCTCATCGGCAAGGGCGGCGGCCACGACACCAGCGCCCTGCGCATCGCCCCGCCGCTGTCCCTCAACGTCGCGGAGGCCGAGGAGGGCGCCGCGATCCTCGAGCAGGCTCTCAGAAGCATCCCGTAGCGGTACACCGAGACAGAAGGACCCCGCCATGACCCCCTGGGAAGCCTCGGCACCGGCCCTGTCGGTCCGGCAGGTCCTCGCGCTGGAGCGGGTCCTCGCCGGGGAGCCCGAGGTGGTCGCCGGCGCCGGCCGCCTCGACCGGCCGGTGCGCTGGGTGCACGTCGCCGAGGCGGCCGACGTCGGCGTGATGCTCAGCGGCGGCGAGATGGTCCTCACCACCGGAGTGCTGCTCGCCGGGGACGAGGACAAGCAGACCGAGTACGTCCGTTCCCTGCACCGTGCGGAGGCCGCCGCCGTGGTCCTCGGACTCGGCCGTGCCTTCCCCGCCCCGCCGGAGGCGATGCGGCGCGCGGCGGAACGCTGCGGACTGCCCCTGGTGGTCCTCCACCGCCCCTTCCCCTTCGCCCAGTTGACCGAGGAGGTCCAGTCCCGGCTGGTGCGGCGCAAGTTCGCCGCCGTCAGCCTCTCCGAGACCGTCCGCACCGACCTCACCGCCCTGATCACCGCCGGCGCCCCGCTGCAACGCCTGCTCGACGAGGTCGCCCGGCACAGCGGCTGCCCCGTCGTCGTCACCAACCTCGCCCACCGGGTCCTCGGCACGGCGGGGGAGCGGCCGGCCGTGGACGACGTACTGCGCGACTGGGACCGCATCGCCCGGCAGGCCGGCGGCGGCGAGGGCGACGGCTGGATCCGCGCCGAACTCGGCGGGCGGGGCGAGCGGTGGGGCCGCATCGTGCTGTGCGGCTACCGCGGCGACAGGGCCACCGGGCGGCTGCTCGCCGACCGCGCCGCCGAGGCGCTCGTGCTGCACCGCATGCTCGGCGGCGGCACCCGCTCCTGGGAGGAGCAGTCCGCGCAGAGCCTGCTGACCGACCTGGTCGGCGGTGCCGTACCGGCCCGGCAGCTGCTGCCCCGGGCCCGCGCGGCCGGACTGCCCGTCAACCGCCGCACCTTCGTGCCGCTCGTCGTGCGCGGCCGGGAAGCGGCCGGACTCGACCGCGTACTGCGCCTGCTGGGCCTGCCCGGCATCGTCGCCGACCTGGCCGGCCCGGTGACCGCCGTCCTGCTCAGCCTCGCCCCCGACCAGGACGCCGACGCGCTCGCCGCGCACTTCGCGGCCCGGCTGCGCGCCGAACCGGACGCCGGCCCGGTCGTGGTGGCGGGCGCCGGCCCGCGCACCTCCTTCGACGAGGTGCCCGCCGGGCTGCGCGAGGCCCGGCACGTCGCGGACGCCGTCGCGGACTGCGCCGCCGCCCTCGACCTGCCGCCCGTGGTCCGGCTCCGGGACGTCCATCTGCGCGGGCTGATCCGGCTGTTGCGGGACGACCCCGAGGTGCAGTCGTTCGCCGAGCGGGAGTTGGACGGCCTGCTGGGCGCACCCGAGGAGGACCTGCTGTCCGTGCTGCGCACCTATCTCGCCACCGGCCGCAACAAGTCCCGCACCGCGCAGCTCCACCACGTCTCCCGGCCCGCCCTGTACCGCCGGCTGGAGGCGATACAGACCCGCCTCGGCGTGGACCTCGACGACTTCGAACAGGCCGCCTCGGTGCACATCGCACTCCTCGCGCACGACGCGCAACAACGCTGAAACAAGCGATTACCTGCGACAACGGCGGTGAAACATGGGCTCGTCGACGGATGACACGGTGACACGCCGCACCCCCGCAGACGTGACACCGTGCACCTCACAGCGCACTCGTCCGCTCCCTAGGCTCGCCGCACACCCAGCGAGCGGAGGTCCCGATGAGCCGAGTGATCCGTGCCGCCGTCTTCCAGACCGCCTGGACCGGCGACAAGGAGTCGATGATCCAGGTGCACGAGCAGGCCGCCCGCGACGCGGCCGCCCAGGGCGCCCAAGTGCTCTGCTTCCAGGAGCTGTTCTACGGACCGTACTTCTGCCAGGTCCAGGACCCGGAGTTCTACGCGTACGCCGAGCGGATCCCGGACGGCCCGATCGTCCAGCGCTTCCGCTTGCTCGCACGGGAACTGGGACTCGTCCTGGTGCTGCCCATGTACGAGGAGGAGCAGCCCGGCGTCCTCTACAACACCGCCGCCGTGATCGACGCGGACGGCACCTACCTCGGCAAGTACCGCAAGACGCACATCCCGCAGGTCAAAGGCTTCTGGGAGAAGTTCTACTTCCGGCCCGGCAACAGCGGCTGGCCCGTCTTCGACACCGCCGTCGGCAAGGTCGGCGTCTACATCTGCTACGACCGCCACTTCCCGGAGGGCTGGCGGGCGCTGGGCCTCGCGGGCGCCGAACTCGTCTTCAACCCCTCGGCCACCTCGCGCGGCCTGTCCGGCTACCTCTGGCAACTGGAACAGCCGGCGGCGGCCGTCGCCAACGAGTACTTCGTCGGCGCCATCAACCGGGTGGGCGCGGAGGAGTACGGGGACAACGACTTCTACGGCACCTCCTACTTCGTCGACCCGGAGGCCCGGTTCGTGGGCGAACCGGCGAGCGACAAGGAGACCGAACTCGTCGTCCGCGACCTCGACCTGGCCAAGCTGCGCGAGGTCCGCGACCGCTGGCAGTTCTACCGCGACCGCGCCCCCGGCGCCTACGGACCGCTGACCGCCCCCTGACAGCACCGAGCACGCGAGGAGAGGGAGCACCATGAGCAGCCGTACCGTCATCCGTGGCGGCCTCGTCGTCACCGCCTCCGACGAGATCCACGCCGACGTCCTGATCGAGGACGGCCGCATCGCCGCCCTCGCCGCCTCCGGCACCCCGGCGGCCGGCGCCTTCACCGCCGACCGCACCATCGACGCCACCGGGAAGTACGTCGTCCCGGGCGGCGTCGACGCCCACACCCACATGGAGCTGCCGTTCGGCGGCACCTTCGCCTCCGACACCTTCGAGACCGGCACCCGGGCCGCCGCCTGGGGCGGCACCACCACCATCGTGGACTTCGCGGTGCAGAGCGTCGGCCGGTCCCTGCGCCACGGCCTGGACACCTGGCACGCCAAGGCCGAGGGCAACTGCGCGATCGACTACGGCTTCCACATGATCGTCTCCGATGTGAACCAGGAGACGCTCAAGGAGATGGACCTGCTGGTCGAGGAAGGCGTGACCAGCTTCAAGCAGTTCATGGCCTACCCGGGGGTGTTCTACTCCGACGACGGCCAGATCCTGCGCGCCATGCAGCGCTCCGCCGAGAACGGCGGACTGATCATGATGCACGCCGAGAACGGCATCGCCATCGACGTCCTGGTGGAACAGGCGCTGGCCCGCGGCGAGACCGACCCCCGCTTCCACGGCGAGGTGCGCAAGGCCCTCCTGGAGGCCGAGGCCACCCACCGCGCCATCCGCCTCGCCCAGGTCGCCGGCGCTCCGCTGTACGTGGTGCACGTGTCCGCCACCGAAGCGGTCGCCGAACTCGCCCGGGCCCGCGACGAGGGCCTGAACGTCTTCGGCGAGACCTGCCCGCAGTACCTGTTCCTGTCCACCGACAACCTCGCCGAGCCGGACTTCGAGGGCGCCAAGTACGTGTGCAGCACACCGCTGCGGCCGAAGGAACACCAGGCCGCGCTGTGGCGCGGCCTGCGCACCAACGACCTCCAGGTGGTCTCCACCGACCACTGCCCCTTCTGCTTCACCGGCCAGAAGGAACTCGGCCGCGGTGACTTCTCCAAGATCCCCAACGGCCTGCCGGGCGTGGAGAACCGCATGGACCTCCTCCACCAGGCCGTCCTCGACGGGCACATCACCCGCCGCCGCTGGATCGAGATCGCCTGCGCCACCCCGGCCCGGATGTTCGGCCTCTACCCGAAGAAGGGCACCATCGCGCCGGGCGCCGACGCCGACGTCGTCATCTACGACCCGCACGCCGAGCAGGTCCTCTCCGCCGACACCCACCACATGAACGTCGACTACTCGGCCTACGAGGGGAAGCGGATCACCGGCCGGGTCGAGACGGTCCTCTCGCGCGGAGTGCCCGTCATCACCGAGCGGGAGTACACCGGGCGCGCCGGACACGGCGCCTACACCCCGCGGTCCACCTGCCAGTACCTCACCTAGGAGCGCCGCCCATGGACTTCGGACTCGTCCTGCAGACCGACCCGCCGGCCTCGCGGGTCGTCAGCCTGATGAAGCGCGCCGAACGCAACGGCTTCACCCACGGCTGGACCTTCGACTCCGCCGTGCTGTGGCAGGAACCCTTCGTCATCTACAGCCAGATCCTCGCCCACACCACGACACTGAAGGTCGGCCCGATGGTCACCAACCCGGGCACCCGCACCTGGGAGGTCACCGCCTCCACCTTCGCCACCCTCAACGACATGTTCGGCAACCGCACCGTCTGCGGCATCGGCCGCGGCGACTCCGCGATGCGCGTCGCCGGCCGCAAACCCAACACGCTGGCCCGGCTCGGCGAGGCGATCGACGCGATCCGCGACCTCGCCGAGGGGCGCGAGAGCGAGGTCGACGGGCAGCCGCTGCGGCTGCCGTGGGTGAGGGACGGGAAGCTGCCCGTCTGGATGGCGGCGTACGGGCCGAAGGCGCTCGCCCTCGCCGGACGGAAGGCCGACGGGTTCATCCTCCAGCTCGCCGACCCGTACCTGACCGAGTGGATGGTGAAGGCCGTCCGCGCGGCGGCCGTGGAGGCGGGTCGTGACCCGGCCTCCGTCACCATCTGCGTCGCCGCCCCGGCGTACGTCGGCGACGACCTGGCGCACGCCCGCGAGCAGTGCCGCTGGTTCGGCGGCATGGTCGGCAACCACGTCGCCGACCTGGTCGCCCGCTACGGCGAGCACTCCGACATGGTCCCCGAGGCGCTGACGGCGTACATCAAGGAACGCCACGGCTACGACTACAGCCACCACGGGCGGGCCGGAAACCCCTCCACTGACTTCGTGCCCGACGAGATCGTCGACCGGTTCTGCCTGCTCGGGCCGGCCGAGGCGCACATCGAGAAGCTGAAGGCACTGCGCGAGCTGGGCGTGGACCAGTTCGCCGTGTACGACATGCACGACGCGCAGGAGACGACGATCGACGCGTACGGCGCGGAGATCATCCCGGCACTCAGCCGCTGACCGGTACCTCCGCCGAAAGGCACGCCCATGACCGCGACCGTCCCGCCCACGCCGTCAGAGCCGTCCGGGCCGTCCGGGCCGTACGCGCATCCCATACCCGACCCGGCGGGACGCGTCGAACTCCCGCCGGGCGTCACCCTCACCGACAGCCGCTTCGTCAACGACGACCTGCTGCCGGTGCCGCTGGCCCGCCGCCGCTGGACGACGTACAACTTCACCGCGCTGTGGGTGGGGATGGCGCACAACATTCCCTCCTGGCTGCTCGCCTCCGGTCTCGTCGCGCTCGGCATGGACTGGAAGCAGGCCGTGTTCACCATCGCGCTCGCCAACGTCATCGTGCTCGCGCCGATGCTGCTGACCGGTCACGCGGGCCCCAAGTACGGCATTCCGTTCCCGGTGCTGGCGCGCGCCTCGTTCGGGCTGCGCGGCGCGAACCTGCCGGCGATGATCCGGGCCGGGGTGGCGTGCGCCTGGTTCGGAATCCAGACCTGGATCGGCGGGCAGGGCATCTTCGTGCTGCTCGGCAAGCTGTTCGGCGGCTGGACCGAGGCGTCGGAGGTCGGGGGCCAGCCGTGGACGCTGTGGGTGTGCTTCGTGCTGTTCTGGGCCCTCGAACTGGCCATCATCTATCGGGGCATGGAGACCCTGCGCCGGTTCGAGAACTGGGCCGCGCCGTTCGTCATCGTGGGCGCGCTGGTGCTGCTGGCCTGGGTCGCGCACAAGGCGGGCGGCCTCGGGCCGCTGCTCGACCAGCCGTCCCGGCTCGGCTGGGGCGCCGACTTCTGGCCGGTGTTCTTCCCGTCCCTGATGGGCATGATCGCCTTCTGGTCGACCCTCAGCCTGAACATCCCCGACTTCACCCGCTTCGGCGCGGGCCAGCGCGCCCAGGTGTGGGGCCAGACCCTCGGACTGCCCACCACCATGACCCTGTTCGCGCTGCTGTCCGTGTTCGTCACGTCCGGCTCGCAGGCGGTGTACGGGGCCCCGGTGTGGGACCCCGTCGCGCTCGCCGCCCGGACCGACAACGTCTTCGGGCTGCTCTTCGCCCTGGTGACGGTGCTCGTCGCCACCATCTCGGTGAACATCGCGGCGAACGTGGTCTCACCGGCGTACGACCTGGCGAACCTGGCGCCGCGCTTCATCGGCTTCCGCACCGGCGCACTGATCACCGGTGTCGTCGGCGTGCTGATCATGCCGTGGAAGCTCACCGAGACACCCGAGCTGTACATCTTCACGTGGCTCGGCCTGGTCGGTGGGCTGCTCGGCACCGTCGCCGGGATCCTCATCGCCGACTACTGGCTGGTCCGCCGCACGGCCCTGGACCTGCCCGGCCTGTACACGCCCGGCGGACGCTACTGGTACACCTCCGGCTGGAACCTGCGCGCCGTCGCCGCCTTCCTGCTCGGCGGAGTGCTCGCGGTGGGCGGCTCCCACTCGGCGCCCGGCAAGGGGCCCTTCCCGCAGGACGGGCTGATCCCCTTCCTGAAGCCCCTCGCGGACTACGGCTGGGCGGTGGGTCTCGCGGCGTCGCTCGTCGTGTACGTCGCGCTGATGGCGGGGCACCGGCGCGCGTGAGCGCACGGCGCCTACCGTGCCGTGCCGAAGTCCTGGGTCCAGTAGCCGGCCGGCTGCGCGAGACCGACGCCGATCTCCTTGAACGCGCAGTTGACGATGTTCTCCCGGTGGCCCGGGCTGGCCATCCAGCCGGCCATCACCTGCTCGGGAGTGGAGTAGCCGTAGGCGACGTTCTCGCCGTACGTGCTCCAGTCGTAGCCGGCGCGGGTGATGCGGTCGCCGGGCGAGGAGCCGTCCGAGCCGGTGTGGGACATGCTGCCGCTCGCCGCCATGTCCTCGCTGTGCTTCTGCGCGGCCTCGGTCAGGGTGGCGTTCACCGTCACCGGGGAGCAGCCGGCCTTGGCGCGTTCGGCGTTGACGAGTTCCACGACCCGGGCGGTGGCCGAGGAGGACTGGGTTCCGCCCGTCGCGGCGGGGCTCGAGGCGGGGGCGCTGGGCTTCGGGGCGGCCGTCGTGGGCTTCGGGGCCGCCGCGGTCGGCTCGGGGGCCGTGGTGGCGGGCCGGGAGGTGGACGCCTCGGGGGCCGTCTTCTTCGGCTTGTGCGACGGCTTCTTCGAGGGCTTCTGCGACGGCTTGCGTGACGGCTTCTGCGACGGCTCGGCGCTGCCGGGACTCGGCGTGCCGGCCGTCGAGGGGCTCGTGCCGGCGGCCGGTGTGTCCGTCGGGGCCGCCGTGGGCTCGCCGTGCTGCTGGCTGCTCCACCGGCTGTACCAGTCGGGGCCCCAGCTGTTCTCGGGCGTCCCCGGGCGGGCGGTGCTCCGCTCCTGCCGTTCCCCGCCGCCGGGCCAGTCGGTGCAGGCCATGGCGACGGAGGGTATGCCTATGACGCCCACGGCGACCGCTGCGACGACCGTCCGCCGGTACTGCTGCTGATGACGATGCCTGCCCATGCGTGACCTCACCCCTGCTGTCCGGAGGCTGGTCATTCTTGGGAGGGTCCGGCGCCGGGCGCAAAGGGCTCCTCTACTACCGCGCCTCGTAGGTCCACAGGGGTCTTGCGGCGGGCGGAGCGGCGTGCAGAGCCGCCCTCGACGGGCCCGGTGAGGTGCCTGCCGCGTCGTCAGAAACCTTGGCGCGGCGACGAGGCCCCGGCCCGCGACTCCCCACCGGATCACCACCCGCCCCGACCCGCTCCCTTTTCACGGCAAGACGGACAAGTCCCCCATGTCGTCGGCGCGGCTTCTACTAAGCGACCCGCACAGATCGGCAGTGCGGTGTGAGGGATGTCACGGAACCATCAATTCCGGATCGGTGCCGGAGGTCGACCGCCCAGGTCGGCCGGGTGCGGGCCGTCGGGTCAGCCCTTCCCGGCCGTCAGGGTCGCGACCGCCTCCTTGGCGGCCTTGATGGCGCCCTTGTTGATCTCGTCCGTGCTCGGCGCCTTCTTCGACTCGAAGTCGCTGCCGTTGTACGTCACGATCACCAGCGCGTTGGCGGCGCGCGCCAGCACCACACCCTCACGGGTCTGCTGCCCGTCCTCGGTGGTCAGGTTCACGACGGAGTACGCGGCGTCACCGAGCCCGGGAACCGCGCCCCCGCCGCTCTTGTCCTCCACCCGCCCCGCGTACGACTGCTCCGCCGCCTCGTCCGACGCCAGCACCTCGAAGGACACGTCGAGCCAGCGGTACTCGTAGCCCTTGAGCGCGTTCCAGGAGCAGGTGCGGCGCAACTCCTCGTCCGTGGACGGGATCTCCTTGCCGCCCGTCTTCGCGCCCGGCACAAGGGACTTGACGGTCTTCTCGGCCACGCTCGAACAGGGCGCGGGCGCGGCCGTGTACGTCTTCGCCGCCTGCGTCCGGGAAGGCGCGGACTCGGACTGCGTCTCCGTCCGGCCGGTCGGCTTCTTCTCGGCGGCCTGCGGCTCGGCCAGCGGACCGGACGTCAGGGCCCAGCCCGCGGCGGCCAGTACGACCACGGGGGACAGACGCGCGGTCAGGGCGATCGGCAGAGGAATGGAACGCACGGCGCACTTCTCGTGGGGGACGGTGCGGAGGGAGTCCGCACTGCGGACGGGACGCCAGTGTCACACGCATCGTGGTGGGGCGGAAGGGGCAACTCGCTCCGTGCCCGCGCGGTGACGCAGACGTGCCCGACGGCTCCCGGGCCGTGCGGTCAGGGCACGCGGGCGGTCCACTCCGGTGCGGTGAACTTCGTCCGCGCCAACGTCTGCGCGCGGTCCAGTTCCTCGTCCGTCACCTTGCCGTCGGTGAGTCCGTACCGGGCGCGGAAGGAGTCGGTCATCCGCTCGATGACGGCCTCCCGCGGCAGACCGGTCTGGCGGCGCAGCGGGTCCACCCGCTTCTTCGCGCTCCTCGTGCCCTTGTCGGACAGCTTCTCCCGCCCGATGCGCAACACCTCGACCATCTTGTCGGCGTCGATGTCGTACGCCATGGTCACGTGGTGGAGCACCGCGCCGGAGGTGCCGTCCGGGCCCACGATCCGCTTCTGGGCGGCGCCGGCGATCTTGCCCTGGTCCGTGGCGATGTCGTTCAGCGGCTGGTACCAGGCCCTGATCCCCATCTCGCCGAGCGCGCCGAGCACCCAGTCGTCGAGATAGGCGTAGCTGTCCTGGAACGACAGGCCCTGGACCAGCGCCTGGGGCACGGACAGCGAGTACGTGATGGTGTTGCCGGGTTCCACGAACATCGCGCCGCCGCCGGAGATCCGGCGCACCACCTCGACGCCGTGCCGCTCGGCGCCCTCGGCGTCGACCTCGTTGCGCAGCGACTGGAAACTGCCGATGATCACCGCCGGGGCGGCCCACTCCCACACCCGCAGCGTCGGCGGACGCCGGCCGGCGGCGACCTCGGCCGTGATCACCTCGTCCAGCGCCATGTGCAGCGCGGGCGACTGCGGGCCCTCGTGGATCAGCTGCCAGTCGTAGTCGGTCCAGTCGGTGGCGTGCGCGAGCGCCCGGCGCACGGCGATGCCGACGCCCTCCGAGGTCAGCCCGTACATCACGGTGCCCTCGGGGAGGGCCGCGTCGATCCGTGCGGCGAGCCCGGCGGCGTCGGTGTCGGCGGGGGCGCCGTCCAGGGCGCGGTTCACGGCGTCCAGTGCCTCGTCCGGTTCGAGGAAGAAGTCGCCCGCCACGCGCGTCCGGCGCAGCACGCCGTCCTCCACGTCGACGTCCACCACGACCAGCTTGCCGCCGGGGACCTTGTACTCACCGTGCACCGTGTCCGCCTCTCCCTCTGCGCCCGGTGCCAACACCGGCGGGGGCGGGGTTTGTTCCCGGCGCCCGGACCGGGTGGCGTCCCGGAGCGGTCAGACGGTGCCGGCGGCCGTCTCCCGCGCGGCCGGCACCGCGGCGCCCGGCTGCGGGTGCACATAGTGCCAGCGGTGACCGTCCGGCCCGTCGGCGGCGGCCGGGAACGCGGCGGCGCACGCGTCGTCCGCCTTCCAGCAGCGGGTGCGGAACGGGCAGCCGGAGGGCGGGTTGGTCGCCGACGGGACGGGGCCGTGCAGCACGATCCGCTCGGGCCGCTCCAGCAGACCGGGCGTGGCCGACAGCAGCGCCTCGGTGTACGGGTGCCGGGAGTCGCCGGTCCCCCGCGCGGCCCCGCCCTCCTCGGCCACCCGGCCCAGGTACCGCACGGCGATGCGGTCGGACAGGTGGCGCACGGTCTGCACGTCGTGCGAGATGAACACCCTCGCCAGGCCCAGCCGGGCGCGCAGATCCACCAGCAGGTTGAGGATCTGGGCGCGCACCGACACGTCCAGGGCGCCGGTGGGCTCGTCGGCGACGATCAGCTCCGGCTCCAGGGCCGGCGCACGGGCGATGGCCACGCGCCGGCGCTGCCCGCCGGAGAGCTGACCGGGCAGCGCCCGCAGGGTGTGGCCGGGCAGGCCGACCAGGTCGAGCAGTTCCTCGACGCGCCGCTCCCGCTCGTCCCGGGTGCCGCGGTCGTGCACGTCCAGCGGGTCGCGCAGGATGGGCGCACCGGAAACCGCGGGTTCAGCCCGCCCCCACCGCGGGCGGGCGGCCCGGTCCCGTCCCGTTCCACCACCGCACCATTCAGGAGGAGCCCCCGCCATGTCCTCGTCCCAGCCCCTGCGCGGTGTCGTACCGCCCGTCTGCACGCCCCTCGACGCGTCGGGCGAGGTCGACACCGCCTCACTCGTCCGGCACGTCGAGCACCTCGTGGGCGGTGGAGTGCACGGACTGTTCGCCCTCGGCTCCAGCAGCGAGGTCGCCTTCCTCACCGACCGGCAGCGGGCCCTGGTCCTGGAGACGGTCGTCGAGGCCGTCGCGGGCCGCGTCCCCGTGCTCGCCGGTGTCATCGACATGACCACACCCCGCGTCCTCGTGCACGCCGAGGCCGCGCGGGCGGCGGGCGCCGACGCCCTGGTGGCCACCGCCCCGTTCTACGCCCGCACCCACCCCGTGGAGATCGCCCGCCACTTCCGCACCCTGCGCGCCCGCGTCGACCTGCCGCTGTACGCCTACGACCTGCCGGTCTCCGTGCACAGCAAGCTCTCCGCCGCTCTGGTCCGCGAACTCGCCGCGGACGGCACGCTCGCGGGCCTGAAGGACAGCAGCGGCGACGAGGGCTCCCTGCGTCGGCTCGTCGTGGCGCTCGGCGGACGGCACGGCCGCGCGGACGGCCCGGCGCCCTCCTTCAGCATCCTCACCGGTTCCGAACTCACCGTGGACACGGCCCTGTTGGTGGGCGCCGACGGTGTGGTGCCCGGCCTCGGCAACGTCGACCCCGCCGGATACGTGCGCCTCTACGAGGCCGTGCGCGGCGGCGACCTCGACCGCGCCGTCGAGGAACAGGAGCGGCTGGTCGAGCTGTTCGGGATGGTCGACGCCGGACCGGAGGACGAGATGGGCCGCAACTCCTCCGCCATCGGCGCGTTCAAGCACGCGCTGCGGCTGCTCGGAGTGTTCGCCACCGGGACCACCGCCGCGCCGCAGATCCAGCTCGGCGACGCCTCGGTCGCCCTCGTCGAGGCGCGGCTGCGCGGCGCCGGACTGCTCCCGGTCCGATGACGGCGGCGCACGCGCGGCCACCGGTGATCGTTCTCGACCTGGGCGGCACGAAGATCGCCGCCGTCCTGGTCGGCGGCGACGGCACCGTCCTGGTCGGCGGCGGCGGCACCGTCCTGGCCCGGCACGCGCGCCCCACCTCGGCGAGGGAAGGGGGGGCGAGGCCGTACTGGACGCGCCGGCCGAGGCCGCCCGGGCGGTCCGGGCACCGGACGCCACGGCGATCGGCGTGGCCGCCGCCGGCGTGATCGACCCCGTCACCGGAACCGTCACCAGCGCCACCGACACGCTCCACGGCTGGGCCGGCACCGCCTGGCCACCGGCCTGGCCGACCGCACCGGCCTCCCGGTGGCCTGCGACAACGACGTACGCGCCACGGCGACGACGGAACTGCCCCAGGAACCGGCCGGGCGCCGGCGCCACGCTGGTGTACGCCGCCGTCGGCACCCGGCGTGGGATGCGCCGTCGCCGTCGGCGGACGCGTGCTGCACGGCGCGGCCGGCGTCGCCGGACACCTCGGGGACCTGCCCGGCCCGGAGGCGGACGGGCTGCCCTGCACCTGCGGCGCCACCGGGCACCTGGAGGCGATCGCGGCGGACCCGCCATCACCGCCCACTGCACGCGGAGGGCGGATCGCGACGCCGGACCAGGCCGCCGAGGCGCCGGCGGCGGGGGCGCACAGTGTCGTCGTGGGCACGGCCATCACCGCGCCGACCGCACTCACCAGGGCTTTCGTGGCGGCCCTGCCCGCTTGAGGGCCGGACTGCCGCGCCGGGCGGTCCGGCCGGGGTGCGTGTGGTGGTGTCGGCTCGGCGGAGGGGCCGGCGCGGGCGGGTGGCTCAGGCCCAGAGGGCGTCGGCGAGACCGGCGCCGGTGAGCGCGGCGCCGAGGCCGGCGACGACGCCGACGACCACGTTGGCGGCGGCGAGGAACCGCGCGCCGGTCTCGGCCAGCCGCACCGTCTCGTAGGAGAAGGTCGAGTAGGTGGTCAGGGCGCCGCAGAACCCGGTGCCGAGCAGCAGCCGCACCGAGTCGGAGGCGGCGCCGTGGGCCACCGCGCCGGTGAGCAGGCCGAGGACCAGGCAGCCGGTCACGTTCACGGCGAGCGTGCCCCACGGGAACCCGGTGTCGTGCCGGGCCTGGACGGCGCGGTCGGTCAGATAGCGCAGCGGCGCGCCCACCATGCCGCCGGCGACGACGAGCAGCCAGTTCACGCCGCGCCCTCCTCGGCCTTTGCCGGGCCGCCGAGGCCCTCGACGCGGACGCGCACCCGGGCCGGCGTCCGCCGCATCCGGGAGGCGAGCCGACGGGTGACCGCCGCACCGCCCCACGCCGCCAGGAGCGCGGCCGGCACGGTCACCGCCAGGTAGACCAGGCCGGTGCGGGCGTGGCCGTCCGCCAGCAGGCTCGTGACGTCCACCGCGTAGGTGGAGAACGTGGTGAAGCCGCCCAGGACGCCGGTGCCGAAGAACGGCCGCAGCAGCCGGTGCACGGTCCACACCTCGGTGACGGCCACCATGAAGGCGCCGATGACCGCGCAGCCGAGCACGTTCACCGCCAGCGTGGTCCAGGGGAAGGCGCCGACGGCGGGCCACAGGAGGGAGGCGGCGTGGCGGGCCGCGGCCCCGAGGGCGCCTCCCACGGCCACCGCGGCGACGACGGGCGCCTGACCGGACGCCGCGCCGGGGGCCCGCGTGCGGCGTCGGGCGGACGGCTGCGGGGAGGCGGACGGCTGCGGGGTGGGCGACTGCGGGGCGGTGCCGGGGTGCGCGGACGGAGCGGCGGCGGGCGCGGCGATCCGGTCGGGTGGTGCGGTCATGACGTACGTCTCCTACTTGTGTCCTCGCCCGGGTGCACGGGCGGGTTCCTTCACCAGTAGGGACTGTCGGCGGCACAGGTGCTGCGGTTCGGGTGCGGCGAGCCCCACCGCCGCGCGGCCGCCCGTTCGGACAGCCGTTCCCCCAGGGTAACCGGGCTGCCGGACACTGCTCCGGCGGGCCCGGGGTGGGGCCGGGGTCTGCGGCCGGGTCCCGTAGCGTCTGCCGGTGTCGAAGTCCGTCAGAGTGCGGCCGCGCCGCCAAAGGAGTGGGCCATGAGCAAGCCGTCGACCGTCGGGGTGCCGGACGAACTGCGCCGGCGGCTCGGGGTGACCGACGCCGTCGTGATCGGTCTGGGCTCGATGATCGGCGCGGGTGTCTTCGCCGCGCTCGCCCCGGCCGCCCGCGCGGCCGGCTCCGGCCTGCTGATCGGGCTGGCCCTGGCCGCCGTCGTCGCGTACTGCAACGCCACCTCCTCGGCCCGCCTCGCAGCACGCTACCCGGCCTCGGGCGGCACCTACGTGTACGGCCGCGAGCGGCTCGGCGCGTTCTGGGGCTACCTCGCCGGGTGGGGTTTCGTCGTCGGCAAGACCGCATCCTGCGCGGCGATGGCGCTGACCGTCGGCTCGTACGTGTGGCCCGGCCAGGCACACGCGGTGGCGGTGGCCGCCGTGGTGGCGCTGACCGCCCTCAACTACACGGGTGTGCAGAAGTCCGCGCTGGTGACGCGGGCGATCGTCGCCGTGGTCCTGGCGGTGCTCGCCGCCGTCGTGGTCGCCGTGCTCAGCTCCGGTTCGACCGAGGCGGAGCACCTGGCCGTCGGCGGCGACACCGGCTTCGGCGGTGTGCTGCAGGCGGCCGGCCTGCTGTTCTTCGCGTTCGCCGGCTACGCGCGGATCGCGACGCTCGGCGAGGAGGTCCGCGACCCCGGGCGCACCATCCCGCGGGCCGTGCCGCTGGCGCTGGGCATCACCCTGGTCGTCTACGCGCTGGTCGCGGTGTCCGTGCTGCTGGCCCTCGGTCCCGCCCGGCTGGCCGACGCCACGGCGCCGCTGTCGGACGCGGTGCGCGCCGCAGGCGCCGGCGGGCTGGAGCCGGTCGTGCGGGTGGGTGCGGCGGTGGCCGCGCTCGGTTCGCTGCTGGCGCTGATCCTCGGGGTGTCGCGGACGACGCTGGCGATGGCCCGGGACCGGCATTTGCCGCACGCCCTGGCCGCCGTCCACCCGAGGTTCCAGGTCCCGCACCGCGCGGAGCTGGCCGTCGGCCTGGTCGTCGCCGTGGCCGCGGCCACGGCGGACCTGCGGGCGGCGATCGGGTTCTCGTCCTTCGGCGTGCTGGCGTACTACGCGATCGCCAACGCCTCCGCCCTCACCCTCACTCCGGAGGAGGGCCGTCCGCCGCGGATCGTGCCGGTCGTCGGTCTGGCGGGCTGCGCCGTGCTGGCGTTCGCGCTGCCCGTCGCGTCGGTGGTCTCCGGCGCGGCGGTGCTGGCGGCGGGCGCCGCCGTGTACGTCGTCCGCCGCCGGGCCGCAGCGCGCGGCTGAGCCAGGGCGCAGGCCGCGTCTCCTCGGCGCCCCGCTGACCGCCGGGTCCGCACCCACCGCACCCACCGCACCGGCGCACGACGGGTCGGCCGCGACGGGCCGGCCGCGACGGGCCGGGGCACGACGGGTCGGCCGCGACGGGACGGGTGCCGCCTCCGGCACGCGCATCGGCGTCCGCCCCGGCGTCCGACCCGGCGTCGGCCGGACGCCCACGAGACGGCGGGCGAGACGGCCCACGCGACGGTCGACGAGGTGGCGTGCGTGACGGGTCCACGAGGTGGCGTGCGTGACGGTCGACGAGACGGTCGACGAGGTGGCGTGCGAGACGGTCCACGAGACGGCGTGCGAGGCGGCCTGGGAGCCGGCGTGCGAGGCGGGCCCGGACCTGGCCGGACTGGCTCGGACGCGACGTCCGGCGAGGTTCCGGCCCCGGTTAGCCTGAGCGCATGCGCGTCACCCGGGATCTGCCGACGCTCGCCGCGGGCGAGGTCGACGTGCCCTTCGTGATCCAGGGATACGAGGAGGTCGTCGACGCCGACACGGCGTGGAACGAGCACTCGCACCCCTGGCACGAACTCCTCTGGAACCAGCACGGCACCTCCACCGCCGTGGTCGGCTCCCGGGTCTGGTGCATCACACCGACCCTGGGCCTGTGGATGCCGGCCGGGCAGCTGCACTCCGCCTCCGCGGTCGCGGGCACCTCCTACCGCGCCCACTTCTTCCGGCACGGCACGCAGTCGGCACTGCCCGACGAACCGGTCGCCGTGGAGATCACCCCGCTGCTGCGGCTGCTTCTGGAGCGGCTGGAGGAGGACGGACTCCCGCCGAGCTCCCGGGCGGTGACCGAGACGATGGTGCTCGACGTCCTGCGTCCCTCGCCCCGCGCGCTGCTGGTGCAGCTGCCCACTTCTCCGCTGCTGCGGCCCATCGTGGACGCGGTGCGCGCCGACCCCGCCGACCAGCGCACACTGACCGGCTGGGCCGCCGCCCTCGGGCGCAGCGAACGCACGCTGACCCGGGCGTTCCGGGCCGAGACCGGCACCAGCTTCGCCCGCTGGGTCGCCTCGGTCCGGGCCCAGCACGCCGTGCAGCTGCTCTCCCTCGGCTTCGAGGTCGACGTGGTGGCCGAGGCGGTCGGCTACCGCTCGGCGAGCGCCTTCGGCGCGGCCTTCCGCCGCACCACCGGCATGACACCCGGCCGGTTCCGGGCACGGTGAACGCCGCGCGGGTCGGCGGACCACCCGCCACCCGGGCGGAGTGTGCCGGTCCGTATGTCCCGATCGCTACATGGGCTGTCGAAAAGGCTCGATTGATCAGTACGCCTCCGCTCCTTACTCTGAGCAGGCAAGCCTTACCTAACTTGCTCAGCGAGTCGGGTGCCCTCCTGCTGCACGACCCACGGTCCGCGATCCGGACGTGCGCGCCCCGGCACCCCGGACCAGAAGTGGAAGACGGGTCGATGAGAACCCCACGCCTCCGTGCGCTCGCCCTCGCGGCGGCCCTCCTGTTCGGACTCACCGCCTGCGGTGGCGGGTCCGGTGACGACCAGGACACCAGCAGCGCCGCCGGCGCCGACGGCACCGGACAGTTCCCGGTGACGATCAAGCACGCGCTCGGCACCACCGTCATCCCCGAGAAGCCCCGCCGCGTCGCCACGGTGAACTGGGCCAACGACGAAGTGCCGCTCGCCCTCGGCGTCGTCCCCGTCGGCATGGCGAAGGCCAACTTCGGCGACGACGACGGCGACGGCGTCCTGCCCTGGGTCGAGAAGCGGCTCGAGGAACTGAACGCCAAGACCCCGGTGCTGTTCGACGAGACCGACGGCATCGACTTCGAAGCCGTCGCCGACACCCGGCCGGACGTCATCCTCGCCTCCTACTCGGGACTGACCGAGCAGGACTACGAGACCCTCAGCCGGATCGCCCCCGTCGTCGCCTACCCGGAGGCCGCCTGGGCGACCCCGTGGCGCGACATCATCCGCCTCAACAGCAAGGCCATCGGCCTGGCCGACGAAGGCGACGAACTGATCGCCGACCTCGAGGGGCGGATCGCCAAGACCGCCGCCAAGTACCCCCAGCTCAAGGGGAAGACGGCGATGTTCATGACGCACGTGTCGTCCAAGAACGTCAGCCAGGTCGGCTTCTACACCACCCACGACACCCGCACCCACTTCTTCACCGACCTCGGCCTGAAGATCCCCGCCAGCGTCTCCGGACCGTCCGCGTCGACGAAGAAGTTCGTCCTCACCAAGAGCGCCGAGCACATCGACGACTTCAACGACGTCGACATCATCACCGGCTACGGCGACGACACGGGCGAACTCCTCAAGGCCCTCAAGAGCGACCCGCTCACCTCCAAGCTGGCCGCCGTGAAGCGGGACTCCCTCTACCTGCTGCCCGGCAGCACCCCACTGGCCACCGCCGCCAACCCGACCCCGCTGTCCATCCCGTACGTCCTGGAGGACTACGTGAAGGCACTCGCCGAGGCCGCGGACAAGGTCGCGTGACCGTCACCGAGATCCCGCACGCGCCGGACACCGTCCCGCTACGGCGTCCGGCGCGCGTGCGCGTCACCTGGCTCCTCGTCGTCGCCGCGGTCCTGCTCACCGCCATGACGGCCTCGCTCGCCCTCGGCTCCCGCGACGTCGCCTGGGCCGACGTGTGGTCGGCGCTCGGCGGGGCGCAGGACACCCTGGAGGAGGCCGCGGTCGCCAACCGCATCCCGCGCACCCTCCTCGCCGTCGTCGTGGGCGCCGCCCTCGGCCTCGCCGGCGCGGTCATGCAGGGCGTCACCCGCAACCCGCTGGCCGACCCCGGCATCCTCGGCGTCAACATGGGCGCCTCGCTCGCCGTCGTCACCGGCATCGCGTACTTCGGCCTCGCCTCCGTGTCCGGGTACATCTGGGCGGCGATGACCGGTGCCGCCCTGACCGCCGGATTCGTGTACGCCGTCGGCTCGCTGGGCCGCGGCGGCGCCACCCCGCTGAAACTGGCCCTCGCCGGCGCCGCCATCTCCGCCGCGCTCGCCTCGCTGGTCAGCGCCGTCGTCCTGCCGCGCAACGACATCTCCGACACCTTCCGGCTGTGGCAGGTCGGCGGAGTGGGCGGCGCCACCTACGCGCAGCTCGGCAGCGTCGTACCGTTCCTCGCCGTCGGCTTCGTCATCTGCCTGGCCTCGGCCCGCGCCCTCAACTCCCTCGCCCTCGGCGACGACCTCGCCGCCGGCCTCGGCGAGCGGGTGGCCCTCGTCCGGGCCGGCGCCGCGCTCGGCGCGGTCGTGCTGTGCGGTGCCTCCACCGCCGTCGCGGGGCCGATCGCCTTCGTCGGCCTCGTCGTACCGCACGCCTGCCGGCTGCTGGCGGGCGTGGACCACCGGTGGCTGCTGCCGTTCTCCGCGCTCAGTGGCGCCGTCCTGCTGACGGTCGCGGACGTGGTGGGACGGGTCGTGGCACGGCCGGCCGAGATCGAGGTGGGCATCGTGACGGCATTCGTCGGCGCCCCCTTCTTCATCCACATCGTCCGCCGCCAGAAGGTCAGATCCCTGTGAGCGCCCCCGTCGTCACCGCCCCGCCCGCACTGCGCGCCGTCAGCCGCGCCCGGGTCCGGCACGCCCGCCGGCGGCTGCTGATCGTCCTGTCCCTGCTGGTGCTCGTCGTCGCCGCCTTCGCCACCACGCTCATGGCCGGACACACCTTCTACCCGGCCTCCGACGTGCTGCGCGTGATCACGGGCGAGCAGGTGCCGGGCGCGTCCTTCACCGTCGGCACGCTGCGGCTGCCACGAGCGGTGCTCGCCCTGACCGCCGGGTTCAGCTTCGGCATGGCCGGCGTCACCTTCCAGACGATGCTCCGCAATCCGCTCGCCAGCCCCGACATCATCGGCATCAGCGCGGGCGCGAGCGCGGCGGCGGCCGTCGCCATCGTCGTCTTCTCGCTGAGCGAGACCGAGGTGTCCGTCCTCGCGATCACCGCCGCGCTCGCGGTGGCACTGCTGGTGTACGTCCTCGCGTTCCGCGACGGGGTCGCCGGCACCCGGCTCATCCTGATCGGCATCGGCATCTCCGCCCTGCTCGACAGCGTCACCTCCTACGTGCTGTCGCGGGCCGGCGACTGGGACCTCCAGGCGGCGATGCGCTGGCTCACCGGCAGCCTCAACGGCACCACCTGGACGGAGACCGTGCCCGCCGTCCTCGCCGTGCTGCTGCTCGGCCCGGTACTGCTGTTCCAGGGCCGCAACCTGAGCGCGCTGAGCCTCGGCGACGACACGGCGTCCGCGCTCGGCGTCCGCGTCGAACGCACCCGCGTCACGGTCATCGTCGCCGCCGTCGGACTCATCGCGTTCGCCACCGCGGCGGCCGGACCGATCGCGTTCGTCGCGTTCCTCTCCGGCCCGATCGCCGCCCGCCTCACCGGAACCGGCGGCTCCCTGCTGATCCCCGCCGGCCTGGTCGGCTCGCTGCTCGTCCTCGTCGCCGACTTCACCGGCCAGTACGCCTTCGACACCCGCTACCCCGTGGGCGTCGTCACCGGCGTCCTCGGCGCGCCCTACCTCGTCCACCTGATCGTCCGCACCAACCGGGCCGGAGGCTCACTGTGACCGCGTCCCACACCCTCGCCACCGACGACCTTACGCTCGGCTACGGCGACCGCACCGTCATCGAGGGCCTGGACCTGACCCTCGCGGCCGGTCGGATCACGGTGATCGTCGGCGCCAACGCCTGCGGCAAGTCCACGCTGCTGCGCTCGATGTCCCGGCTGCTCGTGCCGCGCGCGGGCCGGGTCGTCCTGGACGGCAAGGAGGTCCACCGCACGCCGGCCAAGGAACTCGCCCGTACGCTCGGCCTGTTGCCGCAGTCGCCGGTCACCCCCGACGGCATCACGGTCCTCGACCTCGTCGGCCGCGGCCGCCACCCCCACCAGCGGGCCTTCTCCCGCTGGACGGCGCAGGACGACGCCGCGGTCGCCGCCGCGCTGGAGGCCACCCGGACGACGGAACTGGTGGAGCGGTCGGTCGACGAACTCTCCGGCGGCCAGCGCCAGCGCGTGTGGATCGCGATGGCCCTGGCCCAGCAGAGCGACCTGCTGCTGCTCGACGAGCCCACCACCTTCCTCGACATCAGCCACCAGATCGAGGTCCTGGACCTGCTCACCGACCTCAACCGGTCGCGCGGCACCACCATCGTCATGGTCCTGCACGACCTCAACCTGGCCGCGCGCTACGCGGACCGGCTCGTCGCGCTGGCCGCCGGACGCCTGCACGCCGCCGGCACGCCCGAAGAGGTGATGACCGAGGAGACGGTACGGACCGTGTACGGCATGGACAGCCGCGTCATCGAGGACCCGGTCTCCGGCAAGCCCCTCGTGCTGCCGATCGGCCGCCACCACGCCACCGCGGGCACCGGCGCCGAGCCGGTGGCGTCGTCCGCGCCCGGACAGGCCGGGAGCCGCTGACACATGACCTCCAAGCTCGCCGCGGTCCTGCCCGACCTCGCGCCCTGGCGTTCCTCGAAGGACTTCCGTCTGCTGTGGGTGCAGGGCCTGGTCACCTACCTCGGCAGCGTGATGGCGCTGATCGCGCTGCCGCTCCAGATCAAGGACCTGACCGGCTCACCGCTCGCCGTGGGCGCCATGGGCGCGGTCGAACTGGTGCCGCTGATCGTCTTCGGCCTGTACGGCGGTGCGCTCGCCGACGCGGTGGACCGGCGCAAGGTCATCGTGCTGACCGAGGCCGGACTGGGGGTGCTGGCCGCCGTCCTGCTGGTCAACGCGCTGCTGCCGGAACCGATGCTGTGGCCGCTGTACCTGGTGGCGGCCGGAGTCGCCGCGCTCGCCGGACTCCAGCGTCCCGCGCTGGACGCGATGCTGGCCCGGATCGTCCCGCACGACCAGCTCGCCGCGGCGGCCGCGCTCAACGCCCTGCGCTGGCAGGCCGGCGCGATCGGCGGCCCGGCGCTGGCCGGCCTGGTGGTGGCGTACGCGGGCAACAGCCCCGCCTACGCCATCACGGTCGTCTGCTTCGCCGTGTCGGTCCTGATGTGCCGCCGGCTCTCGCCCGCGCCGCCCGTCGAACACGCGGCCAAGCCGTCACTGCGCGGCATCGCCGAAGGCGCCCGGTACGCCTGGTCCAGGCCGGTGCTCCTCGGCACGTACGCGGTCGACCTGGCGGCCATGTTCTTCGCCTTCCCCAACGCCATCTTCCCCTTCCTCGCCGACGAACTGGACGCCGACTGGTCGCTGGGGCTGATGTACTCGGCGGGCGCCGTCGGGTCGCTGCTGCTCAGCCTGACCAGCGGCTGGGTGTCCCGGACCAGCCGGCACGGGCTGCTGGTGGTGTTCGGGGCCGCCGGCTGGGGCCTGGCGATGGCGGCGGCCGGCTGGACGTCGAACGTCTGGCTGGTGCTGCTCTGCCTCGGCCTGGCGGGCGCCGGGGACATGCTGAGCGGACTGGGCCGCTCCACCATCTGGAACCAGACCGTCCCCGACCGGCTGCGCGGCCGGCTCGCCGGCATCGAGGTCCTCTCCTACAGCGTCGGCCCGCAGCTCGGCCAGGTGCGCGCCGGGGCGATGGCCGGCTGGACCGGCGTCCGCCCGGCCGTCTGGAGCGGCGGCCTCGCCTGCGTCGCCGCGGTGGGCCTGCTCGCCGCCGCGCTGCCCGGACTCGTGCGCTACGACGCCCGCACCGACGAGGACGCCCAGCGACGGCGAACCGGCCAGGACCCGACGGCCGCCACCGGCCCGTGACAGCCCGCCGTCACCCGGCCGGCCCGCCCGAGCCACTGGTCACACCAACGGCCCGCTGCCCGTGCACGACACGGCCGTCCACCGTGCCGGCGTGCCGCTGTGCCGCCGTCCCTCGTGCCGCCGTCCGCCCGGCGGCACCCGGCCGACCCGCTGATCGCACCGGCGGCCCGCTGCCCGTCCACGGCACGGCCGTCCACCGTGCCGGCGTGCCGGCGTGCCGCTGTGCCGCTGTGCCGCCGTCCCTCGTGCCGCCGTCCGCCCGGCGGCACCCGGCCGACCCTCTGATCGCTGATCGCACCGGCGGGCCCGCTTCCCGTCCACCGCACTGCCGTCCACCGTGCCGCCGTCCCTCGTGCCACCGTCCCTCGTGCCGCCGTCCCTCGTGCCACCGTGCCGCTGTGCCACCGTGCCGCCTGCCGCCGTCCGTCTGCCTCGCGCGTCGTGCCGGCCGCGGCGCCTCGTCGTGGCGGACGGGACGCCGGCGAAATTCCTTGGCGCGGTGGCCGGAAGGGCGGAAGACTCGGTCCATGACCGACATGGGGGCGTTCCGGGAAGCGGCCACCGCGTGGGCGGCCGGCGGTCCCGGCGACCTCGCTCGCGAACTGGCCGCGCGGCTTCCCGTCCGCACGGCCGTGCTGCTCGAAGGGCTGAGCGACGCCGCGGCGGTGACCGCGCTGGCCGTCCGCCGCGGCCGGGACCTCGCGGCCGAGGGCGTCTGCGTCCTGCCGATGGGCGGCGCGATGAACATCGGGCGCTTCGCCCGCATCCTCGGCCCGTCCGGCCTGGGCCTGCGGCTCACCGGACTGTGCGACGAACGCGAACGCCCCTACTACAGCCGTGCCCTGGCGCGGACCGACGCGGCACAGGAGGGCTTCTTCGTCTGCGCGGCGGACCTGGAGGACGAACTCATCCGCGCGCTCGGCGTGCCACGGGTGCAAGAACTCGTCCTGGCGGAGGGCGACTCGCGCGCCCTGCGGACCTTCCTGCGCCAGCCCGCCCAGCAGGACCGCACCCCGCAGCAGCAACTGCGCCGCTTCCTCGGCACGAAGAAGGGACGCAAGATCCACTACGGCCGTGTCCTGGTCGAGGCCCTCGAACCCGACCGCGTACCCGCACCGCTCGACGCCCTGCTCGCCGGCCTCCGGCCACCGCCCGCAACCGGAGACGGTGACCCGTCGACCGAGCAGTCCGCTTCCGGATCCCGTCGGCGCCCGCAGACTCCGAGATGACCGCGCGATACTTCGCGACGGCACCCTCCGCGCCAGCACCCTCCGCGCCAGCACCCTCCGCGACGGCACCCTTCGCGACGGCACCCTCCGCGACGGCACCCTCCGCGCCAGCACCCTCCGCGAAGCCCGACTCACCACCACCGAACCTCTCGGTGCCCCGGCAGCCCCGCCCGTGCCACGGCACGGCGCCTCACACGGTGAACTCCCGTATCACCGTGTTCCGGAACACCGCACGGCCGTCGATGGTGAACAGCGCGAGCCGGTCGTCGATGAGGTACGGGAACACCTCGGAGGTGTGCACATACCGGCCGTCGTCCACGAACACCTCCACCGACGTGCGGTCCACCAGGATCCGCAGCCGCACCCGCCGCGCCGACGGATCGAACGGGCTCTTGCTCTCCTGCCAGCGACCCGAGGCGTCCGGGTTGACGGTGGACCTGCGGTTGAGGAAGGCGTAGTCGCGGTACACGCCCGCGTCGACGTGGCGGCCGCCGTCGTTGGAACGGCGCAGTTGCAGACCTGCGCCGGTGAGCTGGTCCCAGGTGATCTCGCAGCTCACCTCGTAGGCGGTGCCGCGGTAGTCGAGCACACGCGTGCCCTCGACCTCCAGGTCGCCGAGTCGCACCGTGCGTGAGACGTACCGGTCCAGGGCGGCGACCGGGCGGGAGGCGAGGTGGTAGGTGCCGGTGGCGGCGCGCTTCAGGGTCACCTCGCGGACGATGGAGTCGGTGCCGTTGAAGCCGTCGGTGTCGATGGTGGGCGTGGTGTTGGCGTAGTCCCAGTTGTTCAGCCAGCCGATGGCGTAGCGGGCGCGCTCGTCGAGGGTGCCGCCGGCGCTCCGCTTCTCGAAGGTGACGGCGCCGTACCAGTCCCAGCCGTGGTCCAGCCACTGCGGGTCGGCCGCGTCGGGCGTGAAGGCGCTGCCGTCGAAGGCGCCGGTCCAGTAGGCGTACGTGTTGGGCAGCCCGGCGCCCTTGGCGTTGGCGCTCACTCCGAGCACCCACTTCACGGTGCCGTCCTCGGCGGTGATCCGGAACAGGTCGGGGCACTCCAGCACGCCGATGCCGTCCTTGACGAAACCGCCGGCGTACCTCCACGCCTTCAGGTCGGCCGAGTGGTAGAAGCCCACCTTGTTGTTCTCGGCGAGCGCCATCACCCACCGGCCGCGTTCCTCGTCGCGGATCACCTTCGGGTCGCGGAAGTCGCGGCCGCCGGGATTGGGCAGGACCGGGTCGGTGCCGTGCGGGCGGAAGGTGCGGCCGCCGTCGGTGGAGTAGTACAGGTACTGGGCCTGCGCACCGCCCGTCGGTTCCATGGTCGCGAGCACGACCACCGCGCCGGCGCCGAAGCCCGCCGTGTCGCGCGTGTCCACGACCGCCGAGCCCGACCACACGTCCCCGTTGGGCGTGGTGTCCTTCGGGACGGCGATGCCGCGGTCGGTGAAGCGGACCAGGTCGGTGCTGGTGACCAGGCGCCAGGCGGTGCCGGCCGTGGTGCCGCCGGCGAAGTAGTCCGGGTTGTACAGGTAGTAGTAGTGGTACTCGCCATCGATCCAGACCGGGCGCTGCGGATCGTTCATCCACTGGTCGGGGACGGTGAAGTGGTACGCCGCCCGGTAACTGGCGCAGGCCGGGGCGGCGTTGCGGGGTTTCGCCGCGGCAGAACCCGCCGTCGGCAGGAGGGCGGCGCCGGCACCGGCGGCGGACCCGGCGAAGAGCGCTCGTCTGGACAGTCCACGCATCACACATCGTTCCTCTCGTTCGAACGAGCCCCGCAGGCGGCGGCTCGGAACGGCGGCTCCTGTGGAACCAGGACTGTAGACCTAACTCGTTAAAGGTCAAGGGGTTCCCGAGTCTTGACAGGGTCGCGGCGATGTTTCCATCATCGTCGGCATCACTTCTGAACTAACACGAGTTAGGCCCGTCCGATGACCGACTCGCACACCCGCCGCAGCCTGCTGCGGTACGGCGCCTACGGCGCGGCGGCCGCCGCGCTGGCCGGCACCGCCGCCTCCTGGGACCGGCTCACCGCGGCCGACATCCCCGGCCGCGACGACGGTTCCCTCGTCGTCGCCACCCTGGGCCCCGCCTACGGCCCGGCCGCCGTGCGCACCCTCACCGAGGGCTTCGCCGAGCAGTACCCCGACATCAAGCTCCGGATCAACGCGGTGCAGGCCGTCGACTGGTCGGACTTCTTCGCCAAGATCCTCACGCAGATCGCCGCGGGCACGGCCCCCGACCTGGTCTACGTCGCGACGGAGGGCGTGCAGTTGTTCGCGCAGCGGCTCGGGCTGCCGCTGGACCGCTGGGTCCGGCGGGACGCCGACGAACTGCGGGAGTACTTCGCCGACGTCCACCCCTCGCTGGTGGAGTCGATGATGTACGAGGGCAGCCTGTACCAGCTGCCCGTGGAGTTCAACGCGGCCGACATGTACCTCAACCGGCAGGTGCTGCGCCGGGCCGGCGCGGACCGCCCGCCGGCCGACTGGACCCGCGACGACTTCACCGCGCTGCTGCGCCGGATGAAGAAGTCGAGCGACTCCCACTTCACGCCGTACTTCTGGACCAACCGGCTGTGGGGCGGCGTGGTGCCCTGGCTCTTCGCCAACGGCACCAATCTGCTGGCCGAGTCCAAGGCGCCAGGCGGCGACTGGCTGTGGGACACCTTCTATCCGGCGGACCAGCGGCAGGGCCGCGGCGGCGGCTTCCGCTGGACCACGCCGCAGGCGACCGGCGCCCGCTTCGAGGAGACGTACGAGTACCTGGCCTCCCTCATCGAGGAGGGCCTGTGCACCCGTCCCGAGGGCGGCAACGGGCAGAACCTGGTCGGTGTGTTCTCCACGGGCCGGGTCGGGGTGACGCCCGCGGGCGGCTTCTGGGCGGGCGGCCTGCACCAGGCGGGGATGCCCGCCGACCGCTACGACGTGCAGTACTTCCCGCGCTGGCGCACCCAGCGCCACCAGTTCGGCGGGGCGGGCTACGCGCTGCTGCGCACCTCCAAGCGGCAGGAGGAGGCGTGGGAGTTCATCAAGTACGCCGCCCGCAAGGACACCCTGACCCGGCTGTTCACCACCAACCAGACCACCCCGGCGCGCCGTTCGATGCTGACCGCCGACCGCTACCGGGAGACCGGCCCCGACCACTGGCGGGTCTTCTACGACACCCTCGACCGGTTCCCCGACACCGGGCCCATCCCGGCGCCGCCGCAGGTCGCCGAGGTGGAGCAGGTGCTGCTGAAGCACACCGGCACCGCCCTGTCCTCCCCGCGCGCGGTGCGTCCGGCGCTGCGCCGGCTGCAGGGCGATCTGGAGAAGGCCATGGAGCGTGACGCATGACGAACACCCAAATTCCGCCGGCCCGGTCGCAGTCGGCGCCCCGGCCGCCCGCGGCCCTGGTCCGTCCCTCCGCGCGGGAGCGCGGCACACGGCTGCTGGCCACCGTGTTCCTGGCGCCGACGATCGTCGGCATCGTCGTCTTCACGGTCGTCCCGATCGTCGGCTCGGTGGTGCTGAGCCTGTTCCACTGGAACGTGATCGACTCCCCGCGGTTCGCCGGGGCCGCCAACTACGGCGAGGTGTTCGGCGACTCGACCGTGCTGGTCTCCTTCCGCAACACGCTGCTCTTCATGGTGCTGGCGGTCGCGCTGCAACTGCTGGTCGCGCTGGTACTGGCGATCACGGTGAACGGGCGGATGCCGCTCTGGCTGCGGTCGGTGTTCCGGTCGGCGTTCTTCTTCCCGCTGGTGCTGTCCGCGGCGTCCATCTCCGTGGTGATGAAGTACCTGTTCAACCAGGACTTCGGGCTGGTGAACTGGCTGCTCGGCCTGGTCGGGATCGCACCGGTGCCCTGGCTGACCTCGGAGAACGGGGCGATGGCGGCGGTGATCCTGGTCTATGTCTGGCAGCAGTTCGGGTTCTCGTTCCTGCTGTTCGTGGGCGGCCTCAACAACATCCCGAAGGAGGTCCACGAGGCCGCCGCCCTGGACGGCGCCACCGGGCTCCGCAAGCACCTGCACGTCACCCTGCCGCTGCTGTCGCCGACGCTGCTGGTGGCGTCCGTGGTCGGCATCATCAACGCGCTCCAGGTCTTCGAGCAGCCGTACGTGCTGACCAACGGCGGTCCCGGCGACTCCACCCGCACCGTCGTGATGGTCATCTACGAGACCGCCTTCGAGCAGCTGCGGTTCGGCACCGCGTCCGCGGTGGGCGTGCTGCTGTTCGTGCTGATCATGGCGGTGACCGCCCTCCAGTTCCGGCTCAGCCGGCGTTTCGTCCACTACCAGTGAGCCGGGTGAGTCCCATGAGCCACACGACCCTGACCACCGGCCGGGTGCGTCACTCCCTCGCGCCGTGGGCGCGGATCGCCGGACTGGCCGTCTGCGCCCTGCTGACCCTCGGTCCGGTCATCTGGACCGTCTCCACCTCACTGCGCACTCCGGCGGAGTCGTTCGACCTGCCGCCGCAGATCGTTCCCTCCGAGCCGACCGTCGAGGCCTACCGCGGCGTGTTCGCACAGATCGACGTCTGGCTGCTCGCCCTCAACTCCACGCTGGTCACGGCGCTGATCGCGGTCGGCCAGATGATCACCGCGGGACTCGCCGGATACGCGTTCGCCCGCCTGGAGTTCCGGTTCAAGAAGCCGCTGTTCGCCCTGGTCCTGGCGACCATGATGGTGCCGTTGCAGGTCACCATCGTGCCGGTGTTCCTGGTGCTGAAGTCGATGGGGCTGACCGACACCCTGCTCGGACTGATCATTCCGGCCTTCCCGACCGCGTTCGGCACCTTCCTGATGCGCCAGTACTTCCTGGGCATGCCGAAGGACCTGGGCGAGGCGGCGATGCTCGACGGGGCGGGCCCGTGGCGGGTGTTCCGCTCGGTGTACGCGCCGCTCGCCGCGCCGGGTCTCGCGATCGTCGGCGTACTGGCCTTCAACTACCACTGGAACGAGTTCTTCCGCCCGCTGATCCTGGAGACGTCCGGCCAGAACTACACGCTGCCGCTGGGGCTGGTCTCCCTCCAGGGCAACCTCGGCACCGGCTCCGTCTCGGTGGTGCTCGCCGGTGTGGTGCTGTCCATGATTCCCGCCGTCGCCGTGTTCGTCGTCGGTCAGCGCCCTCTCCGCGAGGGCATCACCTCCGCAGGAGTCAACCGTTGAGCCTCGACCGCAACGCGCCGCGCTTCCGGGTCCGTCCGCCCGCCCACTGGATCAACGACCCGAACGGTCCGTTCCGTTGGGGCGACCGCTACCACCTCTTCTACCAGCACAACCCGGGCGCGCCGGTGCACGCCGACGTCCACTGGGGCCATGCCTCCAGCCCCGACCTGGCCCGCTGGCAGCACCACCCGATCGCGCTCGCCCCGACGCCCGGCGGGCCCGACGAGGCGGGCTGCTGGTCCGGCTGCGTGGTCGACGACGACGGAGTCCCGACGGCGGTGTACACGGGAATCGACCACCACCACACCGGCCTCGGCGCCATCTGCCTGGCCCGCGCGGCCGACCCGGGCGACCCGGCGCTGACCGAGTGGAAGCCGCTGCCCGTGCCGGTGGTGCCGGGCCCGCCGGCCGGCCTGGACGTGGTGATGTTCCGCGATCCGTTCGTCTTCCGGCACGCCGGCCGCCGCTGGGGCCTGGTCGGCGCGGGCCACGCCGACGGCACGCCCTCCGTCCTGCTGTACGACTGCGACGACCTGACCGACTGGCGGTTCGCCGGTGTGCTGCTGGACGGCGACGACCCGGTGGCCGTGGACGCGTTTGGCGACAAGGCCGTCGGCTGGGAGTGCCCACAGTTGCTGGTGACTCCGGGAGGGGACTGGGTGCTGGTGGTGTCGCTGTGGGACGGCGACCCGAGCGCGACCGGCTACCTGACGGGCAGTCTGGAAACCTCGGCCGACGGAGAGTTGCGGTTCGCGCCGCGCACCGGCGGCGCCCTCGACCACGGCCGTGACTTCTACGCGCCCGCCGTCCTGCAAGAACCGGAGCGGGCGCTGATGTGGGGCTGGTCCTGGGAGTCCCGCGGGCCCGGCGAGGCCGAGCGGGCGGGCTGGGCCGGTGTGCTCACCGCGCCACGCGTCGTCGACGTCCACGCCGACGGCACCCTGCGCGTTCTGCCGGCGCCGGAGTTGGACGCGCTGCGGGCAACGGAGCCGTTCGTCACGGCACCCGTCCCGGGCACACCGCTCCCGGACGCGTACGACCTGACGGTCACCGCCCGAGCGGTCACGACGGTCCGCCTCGGGGAAGGACTGACGCTGCGCATCGACCCCGCCGAGGGCACCCTGACCGTACGGCGGGCCGGGCGGCCCGCGCCGGTGGAGGTGCGGGTGCCGCGCGGCCCGGAGCTGGACGTCCGCGTCCTCGTCGACGGTTCGCTGTACGAGGTGTTCGCGGGCGACCGGGCCACGGTGACCGAGCGGGTCTACCGGGGCCCCGGCGACGCGCCCGAACTGACCGTCACCGGGCCCGAAGCCGCCGTCACGGCATGGGAGTTGTCCGGACCCACCCTGAACTGATCACCATGCGGGCGCAGGACCGCGCCGGACGGGCCGTTCCCGTCCGGCGCGGCACACCGCTGTCCCGGCGCGGCACGGCGTCCCGGGGTGGCCGCCGCCTCGTCACCCGGTCGGTACCGGACCCACCGACGAGCGGGTCACCAGCGGGCAGGCCAGGCGGCGGACGGTGGCCGGCGGGGTGCGGCCGGTGGTGATGGCGTCGAGGACGAGGCGGGTGGCGGCCTCGCCCATCTCGCGGTGGGGGAGGGCGACCGTGGTGAGCGGCGGCGTGAGGAAGGCGGCCATGTGTTCCTGGTCGTCGTACCCGACCAGCGACAGCTCGCCCGGGACGGCGATGCCGAGCCGGGTCGCGGCGTGCAGGGCGCCCGCCGCGACCCGGTCGTTGTAGCAGAAGACGGCGGTGGGTCGGCGGGCCGGATCCACACCGTCGAGCAGCCGCACCGCTCCCTCGTAACCCCCGGCGATCTCTCCGCCGGTGCGCACCACCCAGTCCCTGGGCACGGTGATCCCCTCGGCGCGCAGCGCGTCGCGGAAGCCGCGCAGCCGCTCGACGGACGCGATGTCGTCGAGACCGCCGATGTGGGCGATCCTGCGGTGCCCGTGGTCGAGCAGCAGCCTGGCCGCCGTACGGCCGCCGGCCCGCTCGGCGGGGATGACGGCGGGCAGGGAGTCGTCCTCCGGCAGGCAGTTGGCGAGGACGGAGTGGGTGCGGTGCAGCCCTTCGGGGACGCGGACCCGGCGCAGCGACATGGCGGCGTAGATGATGCCGTCGACCCGCCGGTCGAGGAGTTCGGCGACGGCCGCGTCCTCCTTGGCCGGGTCGCCGCCGGAGTCGATGGTGAGGACGAGGTGTTCGCTCGACCAGGCCGTCTCCATGGCACCGCGCAGCAGCCGCCCCGCGAACGGCGAGGACGCGATCTCGTCGGTGACCAGCCCGATCACGGCCGTACGGCGGCGGCGCAGGCCGCGGGCGACGGGGTCGGGCCGGTAGCCGAGCTGGGCGGCGGCCTGCCGGATGCGTTCCTGGGTGGCGGGGGAGAGGTTGCCCTGGGCGCGGCCGTTGAAGACGAAGGAGACGGCGGTGTGCGACACGCCGGCGAGCCGGGCGACGTCCCGCGAGGTGGGACGCCCGGATCCCGTCGTAGGTCTGCCCTCGGCGCTCGTCATGACATCCGCCGTCCTCTGCTTCCCCGCCCGTACCGTTGATCGTTGTTCAGCCTAACGGGACACGGCCGTCGCCGGCCGCTCCCTCCTCCCGCCCGGCGGCCCGAGCGGGGACGGGGCGTGCCGGAAGCGGGAAGGAAGGGGCGCGGGGCGATCGACAGCCCTCCGGGGAGCGGGAGAAGGAGATCCCCGGCGTACACTCCCCGGATCCCCCCAGGACGTCCCGAGCACCCGTCGTCCCGGCCGATGCACGTAGAACAGTGAGGTGAGAGGCCCTGTGTTCACGACCCGACCGACCCTCCAGGGAACCTTCGGCATGGTGTCCTCCACGCACTGGCTGGCCTCGCAGTCGGCGATGGCCGTGCTGGAGGACGGCGGCAACGCCTACGACGCGGCCGTGGCCGGAGCGTTCGTCCTGCAGGTCGTCGAGCCGCACCTCAACGGCCCGGCCGGCGAGGTGCCGATCCTGATCGCACCGGCGGGCGGTCAGGTGCGGGTGCTGTGCGGGCAGGGCGTCGCACCGGCCGGGGCGAGCGCCGCCCACTACCGCGGCCTCGGCCTGGACCTCGTCCCCGGCACCGGGCCGCTCGCCGCGGCCGTGCCCGGCGCCTTCGACGCCTGGATGCTGCTGCTGCGCGACCACGGCACCAAGACCCTCGCCGACGTCCTGAAGTACGCCATCGGATACGCCGAGGACGGCCACCCGCCCGTCGAGCGCGTCGGCGAGACCGTCGAGACCCTGCGGGAACTGTTCGAAACGGAGTGGACCTCCTCGGCCGAGGTGTACCTGCCCGGCGGCCGCGCACCCCGCCCCGGTGAGCTCTTCCGCAATCCCGCCCTCGCCGCCACCTGGAAGCGGCTGCTCGCCGAGGTCGCCGGAGCGGGGGACCGGGAGGCGCAGATCGAGGCCGCGCGGGAGGTGTGGCGCACCGGCTTCATAGCCGACGCCCTGGTCCGGCAGGCACAGCGGCCCACCCTGGACACCAGCGGCGAGCACCACACCGGCACGCTCACCGCAGCCGACCTCGCCGGCTGGTCCGCGACCTACGAGAGCCCGGCCACGTACGACTTCCGCGGCTGGACCGTGTGCAAGGCCGGCCCCTGGAGCCAGGGCCCGGTGCTGCTCCAGCAGCTCGCGCTGCTCCCGCCGGAACTGCCCGAGTACGGCTCCGCCGACTACCTGCACCTGCTGATCGAGGGCTGCAAGCTCGCCATGGCCGACCGCGAGGCCTGGTACGGCGACGCCGCCGAGGTGCCGCTCGACGACCTGCTGTCCGCCGAGTACAACGCCGAGCGGCGCACCAAGGTCGGCCCGCGCGCCTCCCACGACCTGCGGCCCGGCAGCCCCGGCGGCCGCACCCCCCGGCTGAGCACCCACGCGCGCGACGTGGCCGCGGACGAACCCGGCTCCGGCCCGATGGGCGCCGGCGAGCCCACCGTGGCCAAGAGCCCCACGTCCCCCGTGCCCGGCGAGCCGGACGTCTCCGGCGACGGCCGCACCCGCGGCGACACCTGCCACCTCGACATCGTCGACCGCTGGGGCAACATGATCGCGGCCACGCCCAGCGGGGGCTGGCTCCAGTCCAACCCCGTCGTGCCCGAACTGGGCTTCCCGCTGGGCACCCGGCTGCAGATGACCTGGCTGGAGGACGGCCTGCCCAACACCCTCACCCCCGGCCGCCGCCCCCGGACCACCCTCACCCCGTCGATCGCGCTGCGCGACGGCGTGCCCGTCATGGCGTTCGGCACGCCCGGCGGCGACCAGCAGGACCAGTGGCAGCTGCACTTCTTCCTCGCGGTGGTCCTGCGCGGGCAGGTGCGCGGCGGACTCGACCTCCAGGGCGCCATCGACGCCCCGAACTGGCACAACGACAGCTTCCCGGGCTCCTTCTACCCGCGCGGCATGCGCCCCGGCAGCGTCACCGTCGAGTCCCGCACGGACCCGCGGGTGGTGGACGGGCTGCGGCGCCGCGGCCACCGGGTGACGGTCGGCGAGCCGTGGTCGGAGGGCCGGCTCTGCGCGGTCGCCCGGGACCCCCGCACCGGTGTCCTGTCCGCCGCGGCGAACCCCCGCGGCATGCAGGGCTACGCGGTGGGCCGCTGACCCACGCCCCGAACGGCCCGGCGCTCCGATTTCATGCCGATTCCACCCGGAGTGCACCGGGCCGGTGGGGATTGTCAGTGGCGCGTGCTCTCATGGAGACATGATCGAGGACAACGAAACCATCGACGAGTTTCTCGGCCGGCACGCCCTGGACGTGGAGGAAGCCGTCCGGAAGGCGGCGGCGCAGGAGATCATGCCGCGCTGGCGGCGCCTCGCCGCACACGAAGTGGATCTCAAGACCGGCCCGCACGACCTGGTGACCGACGCCGACCGCAAGGCCGAGCTGTATCTCACGGAGGCCCTGCCCGCCCTGCTGCCCGGCTCGGTCGTGGTCGGCGAGGAGGCGGTGCACGCCAACCCGGCGTCGTACGAGGCGATACAGGGCGACGCGCCGGTCTGGATCGTCGACCCCGTCGACGGCACCCGCCAGTTCGTGCACGGCGACCCCGGCTTCTGCACCCTGGTCGCCCTCGCCCGGCGAGGCGTCGTGTACGCCTCCTGGACCTACGCCCCCGCCCGCGACCAGCTCGCCACGGCCGTCCGGGGACACGGCGCCCGCCTCGACGGCGAGCGGCTGCACGCCGGTTCCCCGGAACCCGGCCGTGACCTCCACGTGGCCACCTCCCACCCGGACTACACGACGGACCAGCAGAAGCGGGCCCTGCTCGGCCTGTGGACGGACGGCGTGGCACCGCGCGCCTGCGGCTCCGCCGGCCTGGAGTACCTGGCCGTCGCCCGCGGCGAGCTGGACGCCACCGCCTTCAGCTGGGAAGCGGCCTGGGACCACGCCGCCGGTGTGCTCCTCGTGGAGGAGGCGGGCGGCAGCCACCTCACCCGCGCGGGCCGGCCCTTCGCCGTCCGCGGCGGCAACACGCTGCCCTTCACCGCGGCCCGGGACGCCGCCACCGCACGCCGGGTGGTGGAGCTGCTGTCGGACGGAGCCTGATCTCCCGGCCACGGGGCCCCGGCATATCCTGATCCTCCAGTGGCCGCCGGCTGACAAAGGAGTCCGAAGGTGCCGTCGATGCTCGATGCGGTCGTGGTGGGGGCGGGGCCGAACGGGCTGACCGCCGCCGTGGAGCTGGCCCGGCGCGGCTTTTCCGTGGCCCTCTTCGAGGCGCACTCCACCGTCGGCGGCGGCGCACGCACCGAGGAACTCACCCTGCCCGGCTTCCGGCACGACCCGTGCTCCGCCGCCCACCCCCTCGCCGTCAGCTCACCCGCCTTCCGCGCCCTCCCGCTGGAGCGCTACGGCCTGCAGTGGCTGCACCCCGAACTCCCCATGGCGCATCCCTTCCGGGACGGCACGGCCGCCGTGCTGTCCCGGTCCGTCGGGGAGACGGCGGCCTCGTTCGGACCGCGCGACGCCGGCGCGTACCGCCGGCTCGTGGAGCCCTTCCTGCCCAGGTGGGACACCCTGGTCCGGGACTTCATGTCCCTGCCGCTGACCGCGCTGCCCCGCGACCCGGTCACCCTCGCCCGCTTCGGCCTGGTCGGCCTGCCCCCGTCGACCTGGCTCACCCGCCGCTTCCGCGACGAGCGGGCCCGCACCCTGTTCGCCGGCCTCGTCGCCCACGTCATGGCACCCCTCGGCGGCCTGGCCACCGGCGCCGTCGGCCTGGTCTTCGCCCTCGCCGCGCACGCCCGCGGCTGGCCCGTCGCCCGCGGCGGCTCCCAGGCCATCTCCGACGCCCTGGCCGCCTACCTGAAGGACCTCGGCGGCAGCATCCACACCGACTACGAGGTCAAGCGCCTCGACGACCTGCCGCCCGCCCGCGCCTACGTCTTCGACACCTCGCCCACCGCCCTGGCCCGCATCGCCGGCTTCGGCAACCACTACGCCCACTACCGCTACGGCCCCGGCGTCTTCAAGATCGACTACGCCCTGGACGGCCCCGTGCCCTGGACCGCCCCGCAGGCCCGCGCCGCCGGCACCGTGCAGATCGGCGCGGACAGCGCCGAGATCGCCGCCGCCCTGCGCGCCGCCTCCCGCGAGCACCGGGCCCCCGACACCCCCTTCCTCATCACCGTCCAGCCCGGCGTCGCCGACCCCACCCGCGCCCCCGCGGGCAAGCACGTCTTCTGGGCCTACGGACACGTCCCCAACGGCTGGACCGGCGACCTCACCGACGCCGTCGAACGCCAACTGGAGCGCTACGCCCCCGGGTTCCGCGACCGCGTCCTGGCCCGCGCCACCGCCGGCCCGCCCGAACTCGCCGCCCGCAACGCCAACTACGTCGGCGGCGACATCGCCACCGGCGCGGTCTCCGGACTCCAGACCCTGCTGCGCCCGCGGCTGTCCCTGTCCCCGTACACCACCCCGCACCCGGCCGTGTTCATCTGCTCGTCGGCCACCCCGCCCGGCCCCGGCGTGCACGGCATGTCGGGGCACAACGCGGCGAAGGCCGTCTGGAGGAGGCTCCGGCAGACATGACCCCCACCATCACGCTCGTCCGGGGCGACATCACGCGGCAGAGCGCCGACGCGATCGTCAACGCGGCCAACTCCTCCCTCCTCGGCGGAGGCGGAGTGGACGGCGCGATCCACCGCCGGGGCGGCCCGGAGATCCTCGCCGCCTGCCGGGACCTGCGCGCCTCCCGTTACGGCAAGGGCCTGCCCACCGGCCGGGCGGTCGCCACCACCGCCGGACGCCTCGACGCCCGCTGGGTGATCCACACCGTCGGCCCGGTGCACCAGGGCCCCGGCAGCGATGCCTCGCTGCTCGCCTCCTGCTACCGCGAGTCGCTCCGGGTGGCCGATGAACTGGGCGCCCGCACCGTGGCGTTCCCGGCCGTCTCGGCCGGCGCCTACGGGTGGCCGATGGACGACGCCGCCCGCATCGCCGTGGAGACGGTGCGGGCCACCGAAACGGCGGTCGAGGAGGTCAGGTTCGTGCTGTTCGACGAGCGGGCCTTCACGGCATTCGCCGCGTACGTCGACGCGAGCCGTTAGAGACGACCGCTCTTTCCGGAGCCCGGTGCGGCACACGACGAGGGCTCCGTCGTACTCGACCGTCCGACGGAGAAACGATCAAAATCGCACACGGATCGACAGAATGATTGCTTCATTTGTGGTCGAGTTCTAGGGTGACGCTGGCTCAGTAGCCGCTCCGTCACCATGCGTCGTCATCCGACATGCCCTCAGTCCGCGCAGCACTCTGTCGTACCGAGGAAGGCCACGGTCATGCCGTACCCGCACGTGTCCCCCGCCGACCGGCCCCACCGCCCCGAACGCCCCCTCGTCAGCCGCCGTCGGCTGCTGGAGTCCGGCGCCGCCGTGCTCGGCGCCCTCGCCCTGTCGTCGTCCGGCGCGGCGCACGCCGCCGGCCGGCCCGCGGCGGCCGGCGAACCACCTCAGTGGAACGACTTCACCGTGTTCCGGCTCGGCACCGAGCCGCCGCACACCACCCTCATGCCGTACGGCGACCTCGACCAGGCCCTCGCCGCCGACCGCACCCGCTCGCCCTACCGGCTGAGCCTCGACGGCACCTGGAAGTTCGCCCACGCCGACCGGCCCGAGGACCGCGACACCGACTTCCACCGCACCGACACCGACGACAGCGGCTGGGAGACCATCCCGGTGCCGTCCGTGTGGCAGCTGCACGGCCACGACCTGCCGGTCTACCTGAACATCACCTACCCGTACTGGGGGCCCAACGGCCGCGGCGAGGACCCGCAGCCGCCCGCCGCACCGACCCGCTACAACCCGGTCGGCCAGTACCGGCGCACCTTCACCGTCCCCCGCCACTGGGCCGGCAGACGGACCTTCCTGCACTTCGAGGGCGTCAAGTCCGCGCACTACGTGTGGATCAACGGCGAACTCGTCGGCTACGACGAGGACTCCTACACGCCCTCCGAGTACGACATCACCGACCACCTGCGGCCCGGCACCAACCAGATCGCCGTCGAGGTGTACCGCTACGCCGACGGCGACTGGCTGGAGGACCAGGACATGATCCGGCTGAGCGGCATCTTCCGCTCGGTCTACCTCTACTCCACCCCGACCGTGCACCTGCGCGACTTCAAGCTGGACACCCCGCTGGACGACACGTACACGCGGGCCGAACTGGCCGTCACCGCGAGCGTCCGGGCGTACGGCGGCGAGGGCGGCGGCCGGTACACCGTCGAGACGCAGCTGTACGACGCGCGCGGCCACGCGGTCTGGTCCCGTCCGCTGCGGGGGACCGCCGACCTCGGCACGGCCGCCGCCGGCACGGACGTCACCGTACGGGCCTCCCGGGCCGTGCCGAGCCCCCGGCTGTGGTCGGCCGAGGACCCGTACCTGTACACGGCCGTCCTCAGGCTCCGCGACCCGGCCGGCAAGGTGGTCGAGACCCTGTCGCACCGTGTCGGCCTGCGCGAGTTCGCGCTGAAGGACGGGCTGATGCGGATCAACGGGCGGCCCGTCTCCTTCCGCGGCACCAACCGGCACGAGATGCACCCGGCCCGCGGCACCGCCCTCACCCGCGCGGACATGGTCGAGGACGTCACGGTCATCAAGCGGATGAACATGAACTCCGTCCGCACCTCGCACTACCCGAACAACCCGCTGTGGTACGAACTCGCCGACGAGTACGGCCTCTACCTCGTCGACGAGACCAACCTCGAGACGCACGCCATCCGTTCCGAGTACCCGGGCGACCACCCCGAGTGGACCGCCGCCTGCGTGGCCCGCGCCCAGAACATGGTGCACCGCGACAAGAACCACGCCTCGGTGGTCATCTGGTCGCTCGGCAACGAGGCCGGCGGCGGCACCACCTTCCACGCCATGCACGACTGGATCCGCTCCTACGACCCCACCCGCGTCATCCAGTACGAGGGCGACGACCGGCCCGGCATCAGCGACATCCGCTCGGAGATGTACGACACCCCGGCACGTGTCGAACAACGGGCCGAGGACACCACCGACACCCGGCCGTACGTGATGATCGAGTACTCCCACGCGATGGGCAACTCCAACGGCAACTTCAAGAAGTACTGGGACCTCGTCCGGCGCCACGACGTCCTCCAGGGCGGCTGGATCTGGGACTTCGCCGACCAGTCGCTGACCTGGCCGGTCCCGCGGCGCATCCTGCTGACCGAGGAGGGCCCTGCCGGGCTGCGCGGCGAGATCCTCGCCGCCTCCGGCACTTTCGAACGCGGCAAGGGCCTGTCCGGCGGCACGGTCTTCGCCCGCGACGAAAGCCTGGACCTCACCGGCTCGCTCACCCTGGAGGCCTGGGTCACCCCGCACTTCACCGGCTACCACCAGCCGATCATCGCCAAGGGCGACACCCAGTACGCCCTGAAGCAGAACAACCGGACCCTGGAGTTCTTCATCCACTCCGGCGGCCAGTGGATCACCGCCACCTGGACCGTGCCCGAGGACTGGACCGGCCGCGAGCACCACATCGCGGGCGTCTTCGACGCGGACGCCGGCACCCTCACCCTGTACGTCGACGGTGAGCGGCGGGCGACCCGCACCACCGACCGGCTGCCCACCGCCAACACGGCCTCCCTGTCCCTGGCCACCGACTCGGACAACCAGATCCGCGAATTCAGCGGCACCATCCGCCGGGCCCGCGTCTACGCCCGCGCCCTGACCGCCGGTGAACTCGCCGACGGCGGCCGGGGACCCGGCGACGACGGCGTGCGCTTCTGGTTCGACGCGGCGACCGCCGAGGCGGAGCGGAAACAGGCGCGGGAGAAGACGTTCTTCGCGTACGGCGGCGACTGGGGCGACAACCCCAACGACGGCAACTTCGTCGCCGACGGCATCGTCACCGCCGACCGCGGCCACACCGGCAAGGCCGCCGAGATCAAACGCGTCTACCAGGCGGTCAACGCCGCACCGGCCGACGGCGGCCCCGGCGCGGTCACCCTCACCAACGAGTACCTGTTCACCCACCTGACCGCGTTCGACGGGCACTGGGCGCTGGTGGCCGACGGCACGGTCGTCCAACGCGGCCGGCTCACCCGCGACCAGCTCGACGTCGCCCCGCTGAGCACCAAGGACATCACCGTGCCGCTCCGGCTGCCGGACGACCCGGCACCCGGCACCGAGTACTTCCTCGAACTCTCCTTCACCACCAAGGAATCCACCCCGTGGGCGAAGGCCGGCTTCGAGGTCGCCCGGCAGCAACTGCCCGTCGACGCCGGCAGCCCCGCCGTCACCCCCGTGCCCCTCGACCGCGTCCCCGGCCTGCGCCACGAGGACACCGCCGGTGATGTCACCGTCACCGGCCGGGATTTCACCGTCACCGTCGACAAGAGCAGCGGCACCATCACCTCCTACGAGGCCGCCGGCGTCCCGCTGATCACCTCGGGCCCCGTGCCCAACTTCTGGCGCGCGCCCACCGACAACGACCTCGGCAACGGCCAGCACGTCCGCAACCGGACCTGGCGCGACGCCGGCGCCCGGCGCAAGGTCACCGACGTGCGGGTCCGCGCCCTGCGCGACCGCGCCGTGGAGATCACCGTCACCGGAACCCTGCCGACCACCGTCGAGTCCCGGTACAGCACCACCTACACCGTCTTCGGCAACGGCGAGATCAGGGTCGACAACACCCTGCACCCGGGCGCCCGGGACCTGCCGTACATCCCGGAGGTCGGCACGCTGCTCCTCCTGCCGCGCCGGCTCGACCGGCTGCACTACTACGGCCGCGGCCCGGAGGAGAACCACTGGGACCGCCGCACCGGCACCGACGTGGGCCGGTACTCCTCGACCGTGGCCGACCTGTGGACGCCGTACATCCGACCGCAGGAGAACGGCAACCGGACCGACGTCCGCTGGGCCGCCCTGACCGACCGCGACGGGCGCGGGCTGCTGGTGTCGGGCGAACCCCTCCTGGAGGTCAACGCCTCGCACTTCACCCCGGAGGACCTGTCCACCGGGGCCCGGCACGACTACCAGCTGACCCCGCGGGACGCGGTCGTCCTGCGGGTCGGCCACCGGCAGATGGGCGTGGGCGGCGACAACAGCTGGGGCGCGCACACCCACGACGAGTTCAAGCTGTTCGCCGACCGCGACTACGCCTACACCTACCGGCTGCGCCCGCTCACCGACGTGGACGAGGCGACGGCGGCCTCGCGCAGGCCCACGGCTTCCGAGTAGGACGCACACTCCCGGGAGCCCGGGGTAACCGGGCTCCCATGGGTGAGGTTCTGGTAGGGGCCTGTTCGTGGACGGACCCGCAGCTCGTGAAGAGCGGCTGGTATCCGCGTGGACGGCGGGACGCCGAGGGACGGCTGCGGCACTACGCGTCGCGGCTGCCCCTCGTCGAGGTGGACTCCGCGTACTACGCGCTGCCGGGCCGGCGCAACAGTGAGCTGTGGGTGGCGCGCACCCCGGACGGGTTCCGTTTCGACGTCAAGGCGTTCTCGCTGCTGACCGGCCATCCCACACGCCCCGGTGCGCTGCCGCCCGACCTCAGGACCCGGCACGCGGACGGGACACGGCGGCGCGAACCGGCGGACCCCGCGCTGCTGGACGAGGTGTGGAGGCGGTTCGCGGAGGGGATCGGGCCGCTGCGCGAGGCCGGGCGGCTGGGCACCGTACTGTTCCAGTTCCCGCCCTGGTTCGCGCCCGGCCCTCGGGCGGAACGCACGCTGGAGGACTGCGTACGGCGCGCGGCGGGCTGGCCGCTCGCCGTCGAGTTCCGGCATCCCGCCTGGTGGGCGGCGGAACGGGCGGACGACACCCGCGCCCTGCTGACCGGGCTGGGCGCGACGGCCGTGGGCGTGGACACGGTCCAGGGCACCACCGGTTCACTGCCGCCCGTCGTGCCCGTCAGCCGCCCCGGCCTCGCCGTCGTGCGCTTCCACGGCCGGAGCGCGGCCTGGGGGAGGGGCAGCAAGGAGGACCGCTTCCACCACGACTACGACGTGACCGAACTCGCCGCCTGGGTGCCCCGGTTGCGGCGTGCGGCACGTCAGACGGACACACTGCACGTGCTGTTCAACAACTGCTGCGCGGACGCCGCCGTACGCGCCGCCGAGAGCATGCGGGAGCTGCTCACTCGGCGGCGTCGCTGAGGCCCAGCCGCAGGTGCTCCACGTGGTAGACGGCCTGGTCCAGCAGTTCGGCGACATGGTGGTCGTGCAGCGCGTACACGACCGAGCGGCCGCGGCGCTCGCCGACCACCAGGCCCAGGTTGCGCAGCAGCCGCAGCTGGTGCGAGCAGGCCGACTGCTCCATGCCCACCTCGGCCGCCAACTCCGTGGCCGGGAGCGGGCCTTCGCGCAGCCGGGCGAGGATCAGCAGGCGTGAGGGTGTGGACAGGGCCTGGAGCGTGGTGGCGACCTTCGCGACGTTGTCCGCGTCCAGGCGGACGCGCTCGGCGTCGTCCTGCGCGGCGATGACGGCTCCATGACCCATGGGGACCATCCTACCCATTGCACATGAACGAATGAATGAGTCTTCATGTGTTCCTGTATGGTGGTCGGGTGTCCGTGACTCTCGCTCCCTCGTCCCCGTCGTCCACCGGCCTGCCGGTGACCCGCCGCCGCACCCGGGTGCTGGCCCTGCCGGAAGCACGGTGGGCGCTCGTCTCCCTCGTGGCCTTCCTGCTCGGCCTCGCCGCGGACCTCGGCGGCGCCTCGCCCTGGATCAGCGGCGTCCTGTACGCCGTCGCCTATGTGTCCGGCGGCTGGGAACCGGCCCTCGAAGGACTGCGCGCGCTGCGCGAGAAGACCCTCGACGTCGACCTGCTGATGATCGTCGCCGCGCTGGGCGCCGCCGCGATCGGGCAGGTCCTCGACGGCGCCCTGCTCATCGTCATCTTCGCCACCTCCGGCGCCCTGGAGGCCCTGGCCACCGCCCGCACCGCCGACTCGGTGCGCGGCCTGCTCGACCTCGCGCCCACCACCGCGACCCGGATGACCGACGGCGGCGAGGAGACCGTGCCCACCGCCGAACTCGCCGTCGGCGACGTCCTCCTGGTCCGCCCGGGTGAGCGCATCGGCGCCGACGGCACCGTCCAGGACGGCGTCAGCGAGGCCGACCAGGCCACCATCACCGGCGAGTCCCTGCCGGTGGTCAAGCGCCCCGGCGACGAGGTCTTCGCCGGCACCCTCAACGGCACCGGCGCCCTGCGCGTCCGCGTCGACCGCGACCCGAAGGACTCGGTGATCGCCCGCATCGTCGCCCTGGTCGAGGAGGCCTCCCGCACCAAGGCGCCCACCCAGCTCTTCATCGAGAAGATCGAGCAGCGCTACGCGGTCGGCGTGGTCGTGGCCACCCTCGCCGTGTTCGGCATCCCGCTCGCCTTCGGCGAGAACCTCACCGACGCCCTGCTGCGCGCCATGACCTTCATGATCGTCGCCTCGCCGTGCGCGGTCGTCCTCGCCACCATGCCGCCGCTGCTGTCCGCCATCGCCAACGCCGGCCGGCACGGCGTCCTGGTCAAGTCGGCGGTCGCCATGGAACGCCTCGGCGAGATCGACGCGGCCGCCCTCGACAAGACCGGCACCCTCACCGAGGGCACCCCCGAGGTCACCGCCGTACGCCCGCTGCCCGGCTCCGGACTCGACGAGGACGCCCTGCTCGCGCTGGCCGCCTCCGCCGAACACCCCAGCGAGCACCCGCTGGCCCGCGCCGTGGTCGCCGCCGCGCAGGCCCGGAACCTGCCGCTGGCGCCCGCCGCGGACTTCACCGCCCTGCCCGGACGCGGCATCACCGCCACCGTCGACGGCCGCGTGGTGACCGTCGGCCGCGCCGAGGCCACCGACACCACCGACGGCGAGACCGTCATCCGCGTCACCCGCGACGGCACCCCCGTGGGCACCCTCGCCCTGACCGACCGCCTCCGCCACGACGCCCCGGCCGCCACGGCCGACCTCACGGCCCTCACCGGCACCGCCCCCGTCCTCCTCACCGGCGACAACGAGCGGGCGGCCGCCCGCGTGGCCACCGCGACCGGCCTCACCGACGTCCGCGCGGGCCTCCTGCCCGAGGACAAGGTGAACGCCGTACGGGACCTGCACACCGACGGCCGCAAGGTCCTCTTCGTCGGCGACGGCGTCAACGACGCGCCCGCCCTCGCCGCCGCCCACGCCGGCATCGCCATGGGCCGCGCCGGCTCCGACCTGGCCCTGGAGACGGCCGACGCCGTCGTCGTGCGCGACGAGCTGGCCGCCGTCCCCGCGGTCGTACGGCTCTCCCGCACCGCCCGCCGCCTGGTGCTGCAGAACCTCGTCATCGCGGGCACGGCCATCACCGTCCTGGTCCTGTGGGACCTCATCGGCCACCTCCCGCTCCCGCTCGGCGTCGCCGGCCACGAGGGATCGACCGTGCTGGTCGGCCTGAACGGACTGCGGCTGCTGCGCGAGTCGGCCTGGCGATCCGGAGGACCGCAGGACACGCAAGGGTGATGTCGGATTCCCGCCAGACCCGGTGCCCTTGCGTGCCCGATCCTTGAGGCATGCAGAAGGGGATGCACATCGACACCGAGCGCTGCGTGCGCGCCGTGCGGTCCAAGGACGCCCGGTTCGACGGCTGGTTCTTCACCGCCGTCCTGACCACCGGCATCTACTGCCGGCCCAGCTGCCCGGTGGTGCCGCCGAAGCCCGAGAACATGGTCTTCCACCCGAGTGCGGCGGCCTGCCAGCAGGCCGGGTTCCGGGCCTGCAAGCGGTGCCGGCCCGACACCAGCCCCGGCTCACCGGAGTGGAACCGGCGGGCCGACGTGGTGGCCCGCGCCATGCGGCTGATCGCGGACGGAGTGGTGGACCGCGAGGGTGTCACCGGGCTCGCCGCCCGGCTCGGCTACAGCAGCCGGCAGGTCGAACGCCAGCTGCTCGCCGAGCTGGGCGCGGGCCCCCTCGCGCTCGCCCGCGCCCAGCGCGCCCAGACCGCCCGGCTGCTCATCGAGACCACGGACCTGCCGATGGCCGAGGTCGCCTTCGCGGCCGGCTTCTCCTCCATCCGCACCTTCAACGACACCGTGCGCGAGGTCTTCGCCCTCGCCCCGAGCGAGCTGCGCACCCGGGCACCGAGGAACGCCTACCGCAGCACCCCCGGCGTGGTGTCCCTGCGGCTGCCGTTCCGCGCCCCGCTCAACCCCGACAACCTCTTCGGCCACCTCGCCGCCACCGCCGTACCCGGCGTGGAGGAATGGCGGGAGGGCGCCTACCGCCGCACGCTGCGCCTGCCGTACGGACACGGCATCGTCTCCCTCGCCCCGCGGCCCGACCACATCGCCTGCCGCCTCACCCTCGGCGACCCGCGCGACCTCACCGTCGCCATCAGCCGCTGCCGGCGCCTGCTCGACCTGGACGCGGACCCGGTCGCCGTCGACGACCAGCTGCGCACCGACCCGATCCTCGCGCCCCTGGTCGACAAGGCGCCCGGCCGGCGCGTCCCGCGCACGGTCGACGAGGCGGAGTTCGCCGTACGGGCCGTCCTCGGCCAGCAGGTCTCCACCGCGGCCGCCCGCACCCACGCCGCCCGCCTGGTCGCCGCGCACGGCGAGGCGGTCGAGGACCCCGAGGGCGGCCTGACGCACCTCTTCCCGTCCGCGGCGGCACTCGCGGAGGTCGACCCCGACACCCTGGCGATGCCCCGCACCCGCCGCACCACGTTCACCACCCTGGTGTCCCACCTGGCCGACGGCTCGCTCAATCCGGGCATCGAGACCGACTGGGCCGAGACCCGCGCACGGCTCCTCGCCCTCCCGGGCTTCGGCCCCTGGACGGTCGACGTGATCGCCATGCGCGCCCTGGGCGACCCGGACGCCTTCCTCCCCACCGACCTCGGCGTCCGCCGCGCCGCCCGGGAACTGGGCCTGCCCTCGACGCCGGCCGCGCTCACCGCCCGCGCGGCGGCCTGGCGGCCCTGGCGGGCGTACGCGGTGCAGTACCTGTGGGCGACGGACAGCCACCCGATCAACTTCCTCCCGGTGTGAGGAAAGGGAGAGCCGAACCGATGAAGCAGCACACCGTGACCGACAGCCCCTACGGCCCGCTGACGCTCGTCGCCGACGACGGCGTCCTGTGCGGCCTCTACATGACCGGCCAGCGTCACCGACCGCCGGAGGAGACCTTCGGCGTCCCCGACGACACGCCCTTCGCCGCGGCGCGGGAACAGCTCACCGCCTACTTCGCGGGCGAGCTGACGGAGTTCACCGTCCCCCTCCGCCTGCACGGCACGCCGTTCCAGCGCCGCGTCTGGGAGGAACTGTCCCGCATCCCGTACGGCGAGACCCGCACCTACGGCCAACTCGCCGACGCCCTCGGCAACCCCAAGGCCTCCCGCGCGGTCGGTCTGGCCAACGGCCGCAACCCGATCGGCATCATCGTGCCCTGCCACCGCGTCATCGGCGCGAGCGGCGGCCTCACCGGCTACGGCGGCGGTCTGGAGCGCAAACAGCGACTGCTGGACTTCGAACGAGGAAGCGTGGGAGCCGTCGAAACCGTGCTGTTCTAGGGTCTGTCGTTTGGATCAGGTCGGCTGGGAGACGCAGCGCTTCTCAGCCCACCCGAGCGGGGCGTGGTGCGTGCAGCTGCAAGGCGGAGGAGGGCGGCGACGCGGAGCGTCGACAACCGACGACAACGCTGCAGATGTGCGTGCCACGCCCCGCGAAACCGACATGATCCAAACGACAGACCCTAGGTTCCGTTCAGGCGGCGATCCGGCGCAGCAGCAGCGGCAGCGCGGTGCCGATCGGCTCGCGGATCACCTCGTCCGCGAGGTCGTCGTACGGCGTCGGCTCGGCGTTGACGACGATCAGCCGGGCGCCGTGGTCCGCGGCCACGCCCGCCAGTCCGGCGGCGGGCTGGACCTGGAGGCTGCTGCCGGCGGCGACGAAGACGCTGCAGGCCTTGCTGATCGCCAGCGCGTCGGACAGCACCACGGGGTCGAGCCGCTCGCCGAACATCACCGTCGCCGACTTCAGGATCCCGCCGCACGCCGGGCACGGCGGATCCGGCTCGCCTGCCTCGACCCGGGCGAGAGCGTCCTCCATCGGGCCCCGCGCGTGGCAGGACGTGCACACCACGCTCCGGGCCGTGCCGTGCAGTTCGAGCACCTTGCGGTCCGGCAGCCCGGCGAGCTGGTGCAGCCCGTCCACGTTCTGCGTGATCACCCGCACCGGCACCCCGGACCGCTCCAGCTCGGCCACGGCACGGTGCGCGGCGTTGGGTGCGGCGCCGAGCGCGTGGGTCCGCAGCCGCATCTGCCAGGAACGGCGGCGGATCTCCGCGTCGCCCATGTAGTACTCGTACGTCACGAGCTTCTCGGCGTCGGGATCACGGCGCCACAGCCCGTTCGGCCCGCGGTAGTCCGGGATGCCGGAATCGGTGCTGACGCCGGCGCCGGTGAGGAGGGCGACGAGGGGCTTGCTCATGCGCCCGAGGGTAGGCCGCCGGCCACCGGACCGGCGAACGAATAAGCACCGGTGCGACGGACGCGTGCGACGGACGCGTGCGACGGGGCCGGTGGGGCCGGCGGGCCGGGCGTGGCCTGGTGGGGCGGGCGCGGACGGCGCCCGGGTGGAGCGGGGCGGACGGGCCTGGCGTGGCCTGGCGGGGTAGGGGTTGGGGGACGGGGGACGGACGGCGCCCGGTGTGGCGCGTGGATCGCGGGCCGCCGCCGGTTCAGCGCACCCGGTAGCCGTCCTCCAGCTCCGCGGTGCCCGAGCCGTCCGCGAGGACGTCCAGACCGGCCAGCACCCGTCGGCCCAGATCACCACGGAGGAAACCGGTCACGTCCTCGCGCGGCACGAGCCGCCACGACAGCAGCTCCGACTCCTGCAGGCGGATCGCCCTCAGCTCCTCCTCGCCGAGCACCCCGCCGTCGTACAGGTACACCACCACCGGAGGACGCGCGCTGCCCCGCACCCAGTCCACCGCCAGCAGCCGGCCCGGCTCCCGGTCCAGCCCGATCTCCTCGGCCGTCTCCCGGCGCGCCGCTTCCCGCGGACTCTCCCCGTCGTCGGACTCGATCGTGCCGCCGGGCAGCACCCAGCCCTCCCGGTAGTTCGGCTCGACGATCAGCACGCGTCCCTCCTCGTCGCGGAAGAGAACGGTGGCTCCGGCGAGGACCCGGGGCAGGGAGGCGATGTAGGCGGCGTAGTCCTGGGTGTCCTGAGTGGTGGTCATGCGGGAAGGGTAACGGCGGCGCGGGGCGCGTTCCGGGGGCCGGCGGCCGCCCGGTCGGGCGCACGGCAGCACACGCCGTCCCGTGACCGCCACCGGGCGGCGCGCACGCCGGGTGCACGGCCGGACGGCCGGATCCGTCAGCCGGCGGCGGCCTTCGGCGGCACCACGCGGATCCCGAAGCCGTAGGAACCGATCGCCTCGGCGACGCCCATGAACAGCAGCGCGTGCAGCTTCCTGGCCCCGGGCCGCCGCGATGCCGCCGAGGTCGAGCAGCGAGTCCGCCGGGGGGCCGAGTCCGCCGGCCGGCCGAGGTCGCCCGGCAGCCGCCGACCGACCGCCTGTTCGAGGGGCGATGGGCCGCCGTGTGGTGCGTGGCCGGCGGATACAACTGATCCATCGCGCGCTGTTCGGCCAGGTCCGATGGCTTTGTGCCATTCGTTGGCAACCCGCCTCCGACATCACCGCGACGCCGCTACACAGGAAAGCCGCAGCGGCATTGAGTCGTCCGTGGAGTGAAGGCCGGTCGGTGGGGGAGGTCGGGCGCGGTTGGTGACCATCAATGTGGCGTGGCAGTGCTGCTCGCAGTCGCAGTCGCAGTCGCAGTCGCAGCCGTCGTCCGGCGGCTGCGGCGGCGTACGGAGGCCCGCAGCCGCTTCGACGAGAAGCCGACCGGCGTCATCGTCCTGGCGCTGGAGTCCTTGTCGCCGCCACCCCGGCCGGTCAGGGGATCGTGAACATCCTGGGGCAGCTTGCGAGCGGCGTCAGCGAGGCCGGCCGGTGACCCCACGCGCACGCACGGGCCGGACGGCGCCCGACGGCGCACCCTGCGGATCACGGACTGCGGGAGCGGGAGCGGGGGAGTGATGGCGGCACGTCGACGGCGCCGGCGCTTGAAGAAGCAGACCCGCAGGCAACTGCGGGTCTGGGGCACGGTGGCGGCGTCGGCCGCAGCGGTGTGGGTCGTCGGGAACTGGTCGACGGTGTGGCCCGTCCTGGCGGTCGTACTCGCCACGGCCGTGTCGGGTGGAGCCGGCTGGGCGCTGTTGCGGGCGCACCGCCGTGCGGTCGGCCAGGACCGCGCGTGGCGGGCACAGGAAGAGGCCCGGGCGCGCGAGTTGTCCATGGCTGAGGTCGACGCCTTGTCGTGGCAGGAGTTCGAGACGTACATCGCGGAGCTGTGCCGACGGGACGGCTGCACGAAGGTCGTCGTCAGCGGCAGGAGCGGCGACCTGGGCGCGGACGTCGTCGGCTACCTCGCCGACGGCCGCAAGCTGGTCGTCCAGTGCAAGAAGTACGCCCCGCACCGGAGCGTGTCCTCGCAGGACATGCAGAAGTTCGTCGGCACCGCCCGGCTCGAGCACGGCGCGGACGTCGCCTTGTTCGTCACCACCTGCCGCACGTTCACGAAGGCCGCGCTGGGCCTGGCACTGCGCCAGGACATCGTGGCCCTGCACCGCGACCTGCTGGGCTCCTGGGTCAAGGGTGCTCACCTGGAGACGCTGATCCCGCTGAACGGCCGCGGCGGCGGCACCAGAGGGCGCCCCTCAGCCTGACCGCAGCGTGGTCCGACGCCGATGGTTCGGCGCCCGGCGTCGAGGCCCGCCGCCGACCGTGCGACGACCGGGCCGGCGGTAGGTCTGCCGTGCGAGCGGCGACGTCGCCGAGCTGATCACCCGCCGCCTCACCACGCTCGCCGGCAGCGGCTCCCGGCTCTCGACGCAGAAACGGTGCAAGCGGTGGTCCGCCAGGCCGACCGCGACATTCCGCACCGCTCGGACCCCGGCGCCCGCCGATGCGCCGGCGGACCCGACCGTCGGCGCGCTGGGCCGCGTCGAACGGTCGCGCGGTGGGGACATATTCCGGTGCGTGTCGTGGGCGGTCCGGTCAGACTGGCGGCATGACAGCGAAGATCAACCGCATCAACCCCGAACGGTTGCACGAGACGCCGGGCTATCACCACGTCACGGTGGTGGAGGCCGGCCGAACGGCATATCTGGCGGGGCAGTGCCCCCTCGACAGAACCGGCTCTCTCGTCGGCCCGGGCTCCCTCGACGTGCAAGTCGACCAGGTCGTCGTGAACGCACTCGCTGCCCTTGCGGCGGTGGCTGCCGAGCCCCAGCACGTGGTGCGTTCGGTGATCTACGTGCGGAGCGACGACAGGGAGGACCTGGGCCTCGCCTGGCACAGGCTTACCGCTTCCGCTCTCGGGCCGGCCTTCACTTCCGCCAGCACGCTCTTGGGGGTCGCGCAGCTGGGCTTCGCAGGACAGCTGGTCGAGGTGGACCTCACCGTGGCGCTGCCCGACTGACCGATCCGCGCCCCTCGCGCACCGCCGCCGCAGCCACTAACCGCCCCATCCCGCATCGGTCGACTGGTCCGCCGACCAGGTCCTCGCCGGCCGCATCGACACCGCAGGCCGTGACTGGGCCAAGGACGATCCGAGCACGTACCTCGGCTACGGCCTGAAGGCCCTGGAGGACGCGGGCTTCAACCCCGGTCCGGCGAACACCGATCCTCTCGCCGAGGAGAACGCCACGTACCTGGGCCCGGGCGGGCCGTCGGCGCCTCGGGCCGCGGCTGTGGGCGTCGTACGCCGTCTGTTCGACGACGTGCGGCCCACGGTTCACGGCCCTCAGTGCTCAGCCCCCGGACCGCGCCAAGCGGACGGTCCGCTCCGCCAGTTCGCTGATCCGTACGCCGTCGAAACCGAAGACGGCGCTGCGCACCGTGTCCCGGAGGGGCTCCTTCCACTGGTCGGGGACGGCCGAGGCGCCGCACAGGACGCCGGCCACCGAGCCCGCCGTCGCGCCGTTGGAGTCGGTGTCCAGGCCGCCGCGCACGGTCAGCGCGACGGTACGGGTGAAGTCGCCGTCGCCGTACAGCAGCCCGGCGGTGAGCACGGCCGCGTTCGGGACGGTGTGGATCCAGTGCAGGCCGGACGTCTCCTCCTCGAGCGTGGCCAGCGTGTCCTCCCAGGGCAGCCCGCTGTCGTGCAGGGAGGCCACCCGGCGCACGGTGCGGGCGAGGCGGCTGCTCGCCGGGACCACGGTCAGCGCCTCGTCCAGCGCGTGCCGCACCGTGGGTGCCGTGAACGCCGCCGCGATCAGCGCCGCCGCCCACATCGCGCCGTACACGCCGTTCCCGGTGTGGGACAGCACCGCGTCCCGGCGGGCCAGCGAGGCGGCGCGGCGCGGCTCGCCGGGGCTGGTCCAGCCGTGGATGTCGGCGCGGATGAGGGCGCCGATCCACTCCTGGTACGGGTTGTCCCGGGTGGCGGTGAGCGGCGGCCGGAGGCCGTTGGCGAGGTTGCGGTAGGCGGCCCGTTCCGCGGTGAACGTCTGGAGGTACGGCAGCCGCAGCAGCCACAGGTCGCCCACCTGCTCGGTGGTGAAGTCGAAACCCCGGGTCTCCAGCAGGTGCAGGCCCAGCACCGCGTAGTCGATGTCGTCGTCGCGGCAGCTGCCGTCGATGCGGCCGCGGACGCACAGCGGCCACTCCGGGCGCAGGTCGAGCGCGTCGCGTTCACCGGCCGGCTCGGGCAGGTAGTCGGTGAGCGGGAGGGCGTCCGCCTGCCGCAGGTAGCGGTCGATGCGTTCCCGCGTCCACACCTCGCCCTGCTCCACCGGCTTGCCGAGCATGTTGCCCGCGATCCGGCCCAGCCAGCCTCCGAGGATGCGGTCGGCGAGTCGTGACCCCGTGCCCACAGCGCTCATGGGACCGGTGTACCCGATTCCGCACCGGGTCGCGCCCCGCCGCGCTGTTCCACGGGCTGGGCAGGGCATGACGGCGACGGCGGCCTGCGGTTAAGGTCACAGCGGCGCGACTGGCCTCGACGCGCGCGCGGGGCCCGGAGAGCGAGGGGAATGCAAGTGGCGGACGCTGCAGTGGGCGGCACTCGTACGACGCAGTCGGCACAGCGGGTGCTCGTCGCCGCGGACAAGTTCAAGGGGTCGCTGACGGCCGTGGAGGTCGCCGAGCGGGTCACGGCCGGGCTGCGCCGGGTCGTACCGGACCTGGTGGTCGAGGCGCTGCCGGTGGCCGACGGCGGCGACGGCACCGTGGCCGCGGCGGTCGCGGCCGGCTTCGAACGGCGCGAGGTCCGGGTCGCCGGTCCTCTCGGGGACGAGGTGACCGCGGCGTACGCGCTGCACGGTGACACCGCCGTCGTGGAGATGGCGGAGGCCAGCGGTCTGCAGCGGCTGCCGGACGGGGTCCTCGCCCCGCTGACGGCGTCGACGTACGGCTCCGGCGAGCTGCTGCGGGCCGCACTGGACGCCGGGGCGCGCACCATCGTGTTCGGGGTGGGCGGCAGCGCCACGACGGACGGCGGCGCGGGCATGCTGTCGGCGCTGGGCGCCCGCTTCCTCAAGGCCGACGGCGAGCCGGTGGCGCCGGGCGGCGGCGGACTCGCCGAACTGGCCACCGCCGACCTGTCCGGCCTCGACCCGCGGCTCGGCCCGGTCGAGTTCGTGCTCGCCAGCGACGTCGACAATCCGCTGACCGGCCCGAAGGGCGCGCCGGCGGTCTACGGCCCGCAGAAGGGCGCGTCGCCGCAGGACGTGGAACGGCTGGACGCGGCGCTCGGGCACTTCGCCGAGGTGCTGGAGGGCGTCCCCGGCATCGGGTCGAAGGCTGCCGAGTACGCCGCCGCCCCGGGCGCGGGCGCGGCGGGCGGCATCGGGTACGGGGCGCTGCTGCTCGGGGCGGTCTTCCGGCCCGGCATCGACGTCATGCTGGACGTGCTGGGCTTCGCGCCGGCGCTGGAGCGGGCCGATCTGGTCATCACCGGTGAGGGATCGCTGGACGAGCAGACGCTGCACGGCAAGGCGCCGGCGGGCGTCGCGGCGGCGGCGCGTGCGGCGGGCAAGGAGGTCGTCGCGGTGTGCGGGCGCCTCGCGCTGCCGCCGGAGGTGCTGGGACGGGCGGGCATCCGCCGGGCGTACGCGCTGACGGACCTCGAACCGGACGTGGCCCGGTGCATCGCGGACGCGGGACCGATCCTGGAGCGCACGGCGGAGCGCATCGCCCGCGACTTCCTGAGCTGAGCTGAGCCGAGCGAGCCGAGCCGAGCGGTACGGGCCGGGCGAGGGGCGGGCGGTTCCGCTTTGCGCCCGGCCCTTTCCGTGCCGAGGCCCGGGGCGCGTGCTTCCGGGCGGGTGCACGCACGCTTCCGGCGGTCCCGACGCCGCCCACGGGCCGTGTCGCCCGGCCGCCGGGTGTGCGCCGGCCGGCCTCCGGCCTCCGGTGGACGTGCGGCCGTCTCCATCGCTCGAGTCGGTCCCGTCCTCGAGGGGCCTGCGGGGCGGCGCACGCGGGCCGGTCGAGCCGCGCCCGTACCCGCCGGGGCCCGGACCGGCCCTGTCCGCGGCCGTGTTGCGGTCTTCCTCACCAGTGGTTCCATGGAAATGAAGGCATACGTGCAGGCGGATGTCCGCGAGACGGACGTACTCGCCACGCGGGGCGGCGTCATCGGGCCCGCGGCGACTTCCCGGTGTTCATGACATTCCGCCGGGAGACGCAGCGCGGAGGGAACGGACTACATGCCCACCAAGGTCATCCGCAATCCGGAGGGGAGGACACGTCCGCACGACGCCGCCTGGCTCACGCTGTATCCGCGGCGCTGGTGGTCCCGGACCCTGGGTGCGGCGGACAAGCGGTGGCGCACGTTCCGGACCGATCGGGAGGCGCGCAAGAGCATCGTCCCGAACCGCAGTTGGCGTCACTGGGGCATCGCCCGCGGCCGCTTCCTTCGCGCATACGCTCTGCTCGGCACCCTCGTCCTGCTCACCTGGATGGGACTGGCCTTCTACGACTCGGCCAACAACGAGGGCTCGTGGTTCCACGGTGTGCGCACGTCGTCGTGGTTCACCACCCTTTTCGGCTTCGTGGGCCCGGTTCTGACGGCCTCCCTCATTCTGGCCGTCTTCCTCTTCTTCTGGTACCGCAAGGTCAAGAAGCCGCTCATCAAGAAGGCGCGCACCAAGCCGCACGAACTCGTGCCCACGGCCGGAACGCTCGTCGACAGGATCGTGGGCCGTCACGAACTGGCCCAAGTGCTGGCCCAGGCACTCCGCAACAGGAGCACGCGCAAGCCCTACCTGCTCGTCGGTGGCGTGGGCGTCGGCAAGACGGCCGTCCTGGTGGAACTGACGCGCATGCTGGCGCAGCAGTCGGCCGTTCCCGTGCCCATACGCCTGCGCGACATGGACGACGGCGAACTCGACTTCGAGACGATGGCACGTCGCCGCTTCGCGGAGGTGACGGACCCGGAAGTGGCGGACCCGGGAGTGGTCGGGAGCGACATCGACAAGGCGTGGCGGCAACTGCGGCTCGACGACAAGGTCGTGGTCGTCGCCGACGGCCTGGAGGAAGCCCTCCTCGACGAGCGTTACCGGGAGGACCGCGACAACATCATCCGCCGTGCCATAGCCCGGGCCGACCGCCAGCGGCTTCCCCTGGTCATCGCCTCCCGCCCGCACGCGCCGCTGGAGGGCACCAGGGCCGCGATCGCCGAACTGGAGCCGCTGAGCGAGGAAGCGGCCCTGGAGTACCTGGTGCGGGAACCCGGCGCGGCGGACGAGCGCCGGCTCGGCTGGGTGGTGGAGACCGCCGAGATCGCGGACTCGCCGATCTACCTGCGGATCGCCCGTCTGCTCCAGCAGCGCGGGCTGCTGGAACACCTGAAGCCGCGTGAGGACCCGGGACGTCTGAACACCCGCAGCAACGACTGCTCCACCATCAGGCTGTGGCTGCTGGACACCTACCGCCAGGCCATGGAGGACGGCCGCATCCTCGACGAACTGGTGATGGACCGCCGGGAGCGCCAGGAGACCGTGTGGGTGGTGTCGGCGCTGGCCTGCCTGGGACTCCTGCAGGACAGCCTGGAGGTGACGTTCGACGACTTCGTCGGCGCCTACCTGGACGACCTGCGGGGGCAGTCCCCGGGGCAGCCCGACGAGCCGGTGAACCAACGGCCGGTGGTGGGCCGGCTGGACTCCGAACCGCAGCAACGCGCCGCGATATGGGGCGTACTGCGCCGTAAGATCGACAAGTCGGCTTCCTGGACCAACCCGCTCGAGTACCCCAACGAGTGCTACGCCGAGCTGGCGAGATACGCCACCAACGGGCAGCTCCTGGGACTGGTGAGGGGCTACGAGAACAAGGTCCGGTTCCCCCACAGCATCATCCAGGCGTATCTGGGACACCGTCTGCTCGGCGAGGTGGACGTCGACCACCTCGGTGCCGTCGTGAAGCCGGCGCTGCGCAGCCCGGGACCGTCCCGGGAACTCCTCATCGCCCTGGTGCTGCTGTCACGTCACCGGGCGGTGACCGGGCCGTCCGTCCGGCCGCCGGACCGGATGGCGGGGACCACGCCCGGGAGATCCGGGGCCACGCCGCCGAAGAGGACGGCCGAACTGCTCTGCGACGCCACGGCGAAGCGGCACGACCCGAAGTACTTCGACCTCTTCGCCGCGGCCCTGGAGATCGACAGTGTCGACCCGGAGCCGCTGCAGGACACGCTGGCGCGGAAGCTGGACGAGGAGTGGGAGGGCCTGCTCGTCAGAGGTGACCAGCGGACCATCGAGGACGCGAAACTGGGGCTGGTGCGGCGCTTCGGAGCCGCTCTGCGTGAACGGGACCGCCGCAGCCGGGGAGACCGTCCGCTCTCGGGCCGGGCATCCGTGGCACCGTCCCTGCCGTACGAGCACCTCTTCCGCATCGGTACGCACGAGCCCTCGCACCCGGTGCGGATGGCGATCGCGCATCAGATCGCCTCCGGTGGCGACGCGGCCTTCCAGGCGCTGCGGCAGTTGTTCCCCCTCGGAACCGATCCCGTGGCGCAGTACCTGGCGCAGACCCGCGAGGCCAAGGAGAAACTCGACCGCGACTACACCGCCTGGCTCGCGGGGGCGGACGCGGACGGCGCCGCCGATCCCGGAGCGGCGGCCGACAGAGCGCAGCAGCACGCCCGGTTCGTGGCGGAGTACGAGCGCAGCCGCACCACGCTCTGGCGCCACTTCGCCCTGCGGGCCTGGCTCGTTCCCATGATCGTCGGATCCGTCTCCGACACGTACCGCAACGAGACCAAGGAGCGGCTGAACCTCTGGCTGCAGCACCTGGCTCCCGCGGACGGCCGGCAGAGCGCCCTCCAGCGGCTCGCCGGGCCCGGTGAGCCGGACCTGCCGATCTCCCTGGAGAACGCCCTGGCCCAGGGCTTCAAGAACGCGGCCAACCGCAGACGCCGGCACCCCAACGCCCATGCGGAGACCCGGGCTCATCTGGTGAAGCAGGCGGAGCGGATGCTCATCTGCAGCCGCTACTGGTATGCGCAGCTCAGCCTGCTCCACGCGCTGTGCCTGTGGGAACTGCCCGACACCTCCGGATACCCGGCCGGCCCCGACGGGGCGGACCCGCGCCCGCCCCGGACCACGCCACCGGGCAGTGGCGGCACGGCGGACGGCTCCACGGTGTCCGGACCTCGCATCGAGCCGGTGCGCGCGGTCACCCGATGGCTCGGCATGGCGGGGAGCGCGCATCACACCGCGGCCGCCGGCGGCCTCCGGGAACGTCACGCCGGCAAGGTGCTCCACCCGTTCGTCGCCGAAGCCGGCGACCTGGTGACGCTGGCCCTGGAGACGGGGCACCCCGAGCGGTTCCTGTGGATCGACGAGCACAGGGCCATCGACAACGTGGGTTCCACCCCGGCCGACCCCGAGCGCTACCGCAAGCACAGCCTGTGGATCGCCCCCTCGGCCGGCTGGAGCGTCCTCCACCCGCGGGCCCAGCGCCTTCTCGCGGACGTCCTGGTCATGCTCAACCTCACCGAACGCGACGGCAGCGCGGACGACATCGAGGAACGTCTGGCTCTCGCGAACCGGAACACCCTTCCGCCGTGCCTCACCCACGACCGCGGCCCGCTCCACCCCGAGCGCAGTGTGGGCCGGGCCGACGGGAGCGAGCCGGGCTCCACCTGCCTGCCGACCTGCAAGTTCCGTCTGTGCCCGTATCCTCCCAAGGCCGGCAAGGCGCAGACGGAGATCGAGGAGCTGTTCTGCCGCCAGCAGCAGGCCCTCCTGCACAGCCGCTCACGCTGGCACACCCCGTCCGTGGTCCGGCGCACCGCGCCGTGGGTGAGCATCCCCGTGAAGGAGCTGCACGCCTTCTGGGAGAAGATGGCCGACCGGAACCGCAAGGCGCCCGGGCAGGACGAGCGGATCGTCTGAACGCGCGTCCACCGCCGGGCCGGGTGTCCGGGAACGCGCAAGGCCCCGGACCCTGCCCGGGTCCGGGGCCCACACACGTGTCTGGCGTTACGGCAGCTGCGCCGCCCGCGCCTCGCGCCGGTTGTCGCGGAAGTTGTTCACCCGCCGCGCCGTGGCGAACAGCGGGATCACCGCTCCCATGACCAGCTGCAGCGCGCAGCCCGTCTGGAGCAGCAGCTGACCGCTCGGCGCGTCGAACGCCCAGGCCGCCAGCAGGCCCATGGACAGCACGATCCACGACAGCATCGCCACCGCGAGGCGTCCCCGCGGCTTCGGGTACTCCACCCGGCTCACCATCAGCCACGCCGTCCCCAGGATCGCCAGCAGCGTCGCCACGAACGGCAGCTCAAGCAGCACGATCGAGACGACGGTCAGCGCGCCGAACGGCGACGGCATGCCCTGGAAGGTGCCGTCCTTCACCGTGACGCAGGAGAATCTCGCCAGCCTGAGCACCACCGCCAGCAGCACCACGATCGCCCCGACCGCGGCCACCCGCTGGTGCGCGTCGTCCGCGACCATGCCGTACACGAGGACGAAGTACGCCGGTGCCAGGCCGAAGCTGATCAGGTCGGAGAGGTTGTCCAGCTCCGCGCCCATCGGCGAGCTGCGCAGCTTGCGCGCCACCAGGCCGTCGAACAGGTCGAAGACCGCCGCGCACAGCATCAGGATCACCGCCGTGGCCGCGCTGTGGCGGGCCATGCCCGTCTCCTGGCTGCCCTGGAGGTGCGGGATCAGGATGCCGGTGGTGGTGAAGTACACCGCCATGAAGCCACAGGTGGCGTTGCCCAGGGTGAGGGTGTCCGCTATCGACAGGCGCAGCGAGAGGGGCATCTCCTCCTCGTCGTCCGCCTCGTCGGCATCCGGCACCCAGCCGGCCTGTGTCTCCGGATCAACCACGGTCAATGCGAGTCACCCCAGCCACGGTCTTCTGGCCGACCTCGACCGCGACCTCCACGCCCTCGGGCAGGTAGAGGTCGACGCGCGAGCCGAACCGGATCAGACCGATGCGCTCACCCTGCTCGACCTTGGTGCCCTGGGGCACGTAGGGGACGATGCGGCGGGCCACCGCGCCGGCGATCTGGATCATCTCGATGTCACCGAGCTCGGTGTCGAAGTGCCACACCACGCGCTCGTTGTTCTCGCTCTCCTTGTTGAAGGCGGGAACGAAGCCACCGGGGACGTGCTCGACCGACGTCACGGTGCCGGCCAGCGGCGCCCGGTTGACGTGCACGTTGAGCGGGCTCATGAAGATCGCGACGCGGGTACGGCCGTCCTTCCACGGCATGATGCTCTGCACCACACCGTCGGCGGGCGAGATGACCCGGCCCTGGGCGATCTCGCGCTCGGGGTCGCGGAAGAACCACAGCATTCCGGCCGCCAGCGCGGTGGCGGGGACGGCGACGGCCTTGGCGGCACCCGAGCGGCGGGCGCGGAGCAGGCTGACGGCTGCGGTGGCGACGGTCGGCAGAAGCCACGGCGATGCTCCGCGCGCGAGGCGTACGCCGGCGAGGCTGTCGCGGTGTGCAGAGGTTTGGCTGTGGGGCATGGATGACCTTCGTAGCGGATGATGCCGCGCACTTGCGGGGGACGGCGGCTTTCCGGCGATCGTAGCGGCTCCGGGCGGCAACTGGGTAAGCCAGGCAGCCGAGTCGACGGCCGAAGAGTGCATACGGGGTGTGATCCTCTTCTCCAAGAAAACACCCCGTATCCGGACATTCAGCCCTGGAATCGATACTCTTCGAGCAGCCGCCTGCCGATGATCATTTTCTGGATTTCGGCGGTGCCTTCACCGATCAGCAGCATCGGCGCCTCCCGGTAGAGGCGTTCGATCTCGTACTCCTTGGAGAAGCCGTACCCGCCGTGGATCCGGAAGGCGTCCTCCACGACCTCTTTGCAGTATTCGCTGGCGAGGTACTTCGCCATCCCTGCCTCAAGGTCGTTTCGTTCCCCGGAGTCCTTTTTGCGTGCAGCGTTCACCATCATCGCATGCGCGGCCTCGACCTTGGTAGCCATCTCCGCGAGTTTGAACTGAATGGCCTGGTGCTGGGCGATCGGCTTGCCGAAGGTGTGCCGCTGCTGGGCGTACCGGACACCCAGCTCGAAGGCACGCTGCGCGACGCCGCAGCCACGCGCCGCGACATTGACGCGGCCGACCTCGACGCCGTCCATCATTTGGTAAAAACCCCGGCCGGTGGTCCCGCCGAGCACCCGGTCGGCGGGAATCCGCAGGTCGTCCATGATGAGCTCGGTGGTGTCGACGCCCTTGTAGCCCATCTTGTCGATCTTCCCGGGGATGGTGAGGCCGGGACGCACCTCGCCGAAGCCGGGCTCCTTCTCCACCAGGAAGGTGGTCATCGACCTGTGGGGCGCCGTCCCCTCGGGGTGACCCTCGTCACTGCGGACCAGGACGGCCACCAGTGACGACGTGCCGCCGTTCGTCAGCCACATCTTCTGGCCGTTGAGGACGTACTCGTCGCCGTCCCTGACCGCCTTCGACGTGATGGCCGACACGTCCGAGCCCAGGCCCGGCTCCGACATCGAGAAGGCGCCGCGGACGTCGCCGGCCGCCATCCTCGGCAGGAAGTGGTCCTTCTGCTCCTGCGTGCCGTGCTGCTTGAGCATGTACGCCACGATGAAGTGCGTGTTGATGATGCCGGACACCGACATCCAGCCGCGGGCGATCTCCTCCACGCACAGCGCGTAGGTGAGGAGCGACTCGCCCAGACCCCCGTACTCCTCGGGAATCATCAGACCGAAGAGGCCGAGTTCCTTCAGGCCGTCGACGATCGCTTGCGGATACTCGTCACGGTGCTCCAGCTCGGTCGCGACCGGGATGATCTCCTTGTCCACGAAGTCCCGGACGGTGGAGAGGATCTCCTGCTGGACGTCCGTGAGACCGGCGGTCTGGGCGAGGCGGGCCATCGCTACTTCCCCTGTTCCTTCAGCTCGGGGCGGCCGGGCTGCTCGCCGCCGCGCTCCTTGATGTACGTCTCGGTCGGCACCATCACCTTGCGGCGGAACACGCACACCAGCGTGCCGTCCTGCTTGTAGCCCTTGGTCTCGACGTACACGATGCCGCGGTCGTCCTTCGACTTCGACGGCCACTTGTCGAGCACCGTCGTCTGGCCGTACACGGTGTCGCCGTGGAAGGTCGGCGCCACGTGCTTCAGCGACTCGATCTCCAGGTTGGCGATCGCCTTGCCGGAGATGTCGGGCACCGACATCCCGAGCAGCAGGGAGTAGACGTAGTTCCCGACCACCACGTTCTTGCCGAAGTCCGTCGTCTTCTCGGCGTAGTTGGTGTCCATGTGGAGCGGGTGGTGGTTCATGGTGAGGAGACAGAACAGGTGGTCGTCGTACTCGGTGACCGTTTTGCCCGGCCAGTGCTTGTACGTCGCCCCGACCTCGAACTCCTCGTAGGTGCGCCCGAACTGCATCGCGCTCAGCGCCTTTCTAGTCGGTGGGGATCTCGAACTTGCTGGTGCGCTGCATGCCGGCGGCGCGTCCCTTGCCGGAGATGACCAGGGCCATCTTGCGGCTGGCCTCGTCGATCATCTCGTCGCCGAGCATCGCCGAGCCCTTCTTGCCGCCCGCCTCGGACGTGTAGTAGTCGTACGCGTCCAGGATCAGCTCGGCGTGGTCGTAGTCCTCCTGCGACGGCGAGAAGATCTCGTTGGACGCCTCGACCTGGCCCGGGTGCAGCACCCACTTGCCGTCGAAGCCGAGGGCGGCGGCCCGCTGCGCGACCTCGCGGTAGCCGTCCACGTTGCGGATCTGGAGGTAGGGGCCGTCGATCGCCTGGAGGTTGTTGGCGCGGGCGGCCATGAGGATCTTCATCAGGATGTAGTGGTAGGCGTCCGCCGGGTAGCCGGGCGGCTGCTCGCCCACGACCAGGGACTTCATGTTGATGGACGCCATGAAGTCGGCCGGGCCGAAGATGATGGTCTCCACGCGCGGGGAGGCCTGCGCGATCTCGTTGACGTTGTTCAGGCCCTGCGCGTTCTCGATCTGCGCCTCGATGCCGATCCGGCCGACCTCGAAGCCCATCGTCTTCTCGATCTGGGTGAGCAGCAGGTCGAGGGCGACGATCTGCTGGGCGTCCTGCACCTTCGGCAGCATGATGCAGTCGAGGTTCTGGCCGGCGCCCTCGACGACCGTGACCACGTCGCGGTACGTCCACTCGGTCGTCCAGTCGTTGACGCGGACCACGCGGGTCTTGCCCGTCCAGTCGCCCTCGTTGAGGAACTTCACGATGGTGTGCCGCGCCTCGGGCTTGGCGAGCGGCGCGCACGCGTCCTCCAGGTCGAGGAAGACCTGGTCGGCGGGGAGGCCCTGGGCCTTCTCCAGGAAGCGGGGGTTGCTTCCCGGCACGGCGAGGCAGGAGCGCCGCGGGCGAAGGCGGTTGACCTGCGGGGCGGGCGTGGTCATGCGGGGACCTCCAGGGGGTCGAGCTTGTTCGCGTTCCGGATCTCGTCGACGATGCGGCCGATGATCCCGGTGATGTCGAAGTCCTTCGGGGTGAAGACCGCGGCCACTCCGGCGGCCCGCAGCTGTTCGGCGTCACCGCTGGGGATGATGCCACCGGCGATCACCGGTATATCTGTGGCACCGGCCACACGGAGCCGTTCGAGCACGTCCGGCACCAGCTCCGCGTGGGAGCCGGAGAGGATGGACAGCCCCACCGCGTGCACGTCCTCGGCCAGTGCGGCGTCCACGATCTGCTCCGGAGTGAGCCGGATGCCCTGGTAGACCACCTCGAACCCGGCGTCGCGGGCCCGCACGGCGATCTGCTCGGCGCCGTTGGAGTGCCCGTCCAGGCCCGGCTTGCCGACCAGGAAGCGCAGCTTGCCGACACCGAGGTCACGGGCGGTCAGCTCCACCTTGCGGCGCACCTCGGCCAGGGCCGAGCCCTCCTCCGCGGTGACCGCCACCGGGGCCGAGGAGACGCCGGTGGGCGCCCGGAACTCGCCGAACACCTCGCGCAGCGCCCCGGCCCACTCGCCGGTCGTGACACCGGCGCGGGCGCACTCCAGGGTGGCCTCCATCAGGTTGTCGGTGCCCTTGGCGGCCTCCTTCAGCTTCTCCAGCGCCTTGCAGGGGCGCGGGTGGTTGAAGGGCGGCTGGTAGCGGGTGTCGCGCCAGGCGCGGAGCGAGGCGACGACGCGGGCCTCCACCGCCGGGTCCACCGTCTGGATCGCGGTGTCCAGGTCGGCGGTCAGCGGGTTCGGCTCGGTGGACTCGAAGGCGTTGACACCGATGATCTTCTCCTCGCCCGACTCGATCCGGGCCCGGCGCGCGGCGTGCGAGGAGACCAGCTGCGACTTGAGGTAGCCGGACTCGACGGCCGCCATCGCGCCGCCCATCTCCTGGATCCGCTCGATCTCCGCGAACGCGTCCGCGACCAGCTGGTCCACCTTCGCCTCGATCACCTTCGAGCCCTCGAAGATGTCGTCGTACTCCAGCAGGTCGCTCTCGTAGGCGAGGACCTGCTGGATGCGCAGCGACCACTGCTGGTCCCAGGGGCGGGGCAGGCCCAGGGCCTCGTTCCAGGCAGGCAGCTGCACGGCACGGGCGCGGGCGTCCTTGGAGAGGGTGACGGCCAGCATCTCGAGGACGATCCGCTGGACGTTGTTCTCCGGCTGCGCCTCGGTCAGTCCCAGGGAGTTGACCTGGACGCCGTAGCGGAACCGGCGGTGCTTGGGGTTCTCGATGCCGTACCGCTCGTGCGTGATGCGGTCCCAGATGCGGTTGAAGGCGCGCATCTTGCACATCTCCTCGACGAAGCGGACGCCCGCGTTCACGAAGAAGGAGATCCGGCCGACGACATCGCCCATGCGTTCCTGCGGCACCTGGCCGCTGTCGCGCACCGCGTCCAGCACGGCGATGGCGGTGGACATCGCGTACGCGATCTCCTGCACCGGCGTGGCGCCCGCCTCCTGCAGGTGGTAGCTGCAGATGTTGATCGGGTTCCACTTCGGCATGTGGGAGACCGTGTACGCGATCATGTCCGTCGTCAGGCGGAGCGAGGGCCCCGGCGGGAACACGTGGGTCCCGCGGGACAGGTACTCCTTGACGATGTCGTTCTGGGTCGTGCCCTGGAGCCGGGTGACGTCCGCGCCCTGCTCCTCGGCGACGACCTGGTAGAGCGCCAGCAGCCACATGGCGGTGGCGTTGATCGTCATCGAGGTGTTCATCTGCTCCAGGGGGATGTCCTGGAACAGCCGGCGCATGTCACCGAGGTGGGCCACCGGCACCCCGACCCGGCCGACCTCGCCGCGGGCGAGGACGTGGTCCGGGTCGTAGCCGGTCTGGGTCGGCAGGTCGAAGGCGACCGACAGACCCGTCTGGCCCTTGGCGAGGTTGCGCCGGTACAGCTCGTTGGACGCCTCGGCCGTGGAGTGGCCGGCGTACGTGCGCATGAGCCACGGCCGGTCCTTCTGACGCTCAGTCATCTATGACCCCGGGTGTCCTCAGATGTTGCGGAAGCGGTTGATGGCGTCGATGTGCTTCGCGCGCTTCTCGTGGTCGCGCACGCCCAGGCCCTCCTCGGGCGCCATGCACAGCACGCCGACCTTGCCCTGGTGCAGGTTGCGGTGGACGTCGTAGGCGGCCTGGCCGGTGTCCTCGAGGGAGTACACCTTCGACAGGGTCGGGTGGATTTTGCCCTTCGCGATGAGCCGGTTGGCCTCCCAGGCCTCGCGGTAGTTGGCGAAGTGCGAGCCGATGATGCGCTTCAGGGACATCCACAGGTAGCGGTTGTCGTACTCGTGCATGTAGCCCGAGGTCGAGGCGCAGGTGGTGATCGTGCCGCCCTTGCGGGTGACGTAGACGCTCGCGCCGAAGGTCTCGCGGCCGGGGTGCTCGAAGACGATGTCGATGTCCTCGCCGCCGGTGAGTTCGCGGATGCGCTTGCCGAAGCGCTTCCACTCCTTCGGGTCCTGGGTGTTCTCGTCCTTCCAGAACTTGTAGCCCTCGGCGTTGCGGTCGATGATTGCCTCGGCGCCCATCGACCGGCAGATGTCCGCCTTCTGCTCGCTGGAGACGACGCAGATCGGGTTGGCGCCGCCGGCCAGCGCGAACTGCGTGGCGTAGGAGCCGAGTCCGCCGCTCGCGCCCCAGATGAGCACGTTGTCACCCTGCTTCATGCCGGCGCCGTTGCGGGAGACCAGCTGCCGGTACGCGGTGGAGTTGACCAGGCCCGGCGCGGCGGCCTCCTCCCAGCTGAGGTGGTCCGGCTTCGGCATCAGCTGGTTGGACTTCACCAGCGCGATCTCCGCGAGGCCGCCGAAGTTGGTCTCGAAGCCCCAGATGCGCTGCTCCGGGTCGAGCATGGTGTCGTTGTGGCCGTCGCTCGACTCCAGCTCGACGGAGAGGCAGTGGGCGACGACCTCGTCACCGGGCCGCCAGGCGTTGACGCCGGGGCCGGTGCGCAGCACGACGCCCGCGAGGTCGGAGCCGATGATGTGGTACGGCAGGTCGTGCCGCTTGGTGAGCTCGCTGAGCCGGCCGTAGCGCTCCAGGAAGCCGAACGTCGACAGCGGCTCGAAGATCGAGGTCCACACGGAGTTGTAGTTGACCGAGGAGGCCATGACGGCCACCAGGGCCTCGCCCGGGCCGAGTTCGGGCAGCGGCACCTCGTCGAGGTGGATCGACTTGCGCGGGTCCTTGTCGCGGGTTTCGAGCCCGGCGAACATCTCCGTCTCGTCCTTGTGCACGGTGATCGCGCGGTACGACTCGGGGAGCGGCAGGGCGGCGAAGTCCTCCGACGTGGAGTCGGGCGACTGGATCGCGTCCAGGATGTCCTTCACGGTCACGGTGTTGCCTCCGGCGATGAGCGCCCCGGGGGAGGGGCGCTGAGGGTTACGTCGGTGTGCTGCTGAGGGTTTGGGGGTGGGTGCCGTCGGTTCGGCGGATGGTGCTTCGGCAGCGCTTTGTGGCGCGGGAGGTTGCCTGTGACGCAGGCGTCCGGACGTACGGGCGGTGAGCCCGCCGGGACAGCCGCCCGGACTCCTTCAACGTATGGCACGCCGTGTCACACGGCAAGGCACTGCGTGCCAGAAGTTCGGCTCAAGTGAAATCTTTACGCATCAGATGAGCGATGATCGATCGAACGGCCCCGGAAAGCGGTGCGAAAAGGGCCCCTGACATGGCAAAACGGCCACCCGGTGGGGTGGCCGTTGTCACATCGGTGCGGGGGCGTCGACGTCCGTTCCGGCGCGGCGGGCGGGGCTGACGGTCCGCCGCTCGGCGCGGGGCTGTGGCTCCGCCGGACTGGCGCGGAATGGGGGGTCTGGAGGGGCGGGGTGTGGACGCGCCAGCCACTGCGGGCGAACATCCCCGCCCGGCCCCTCGCGCCGTACGCGGCAGCCGCGCAGTCGTGCGCGCGCCGGTCCCGTCGCGAGCAGTCGTGCGTCGTTCCCGTATGGGGCCCGGGGGCGCCCCGGCGCGGGCTGTGGATCCGCCGGGGCGCGAGGCGGGGTACGGCGAGGTACGGGGGCGCGGGGACCGTCGGGGCGCCGGGGTGTGGGGCCGGTCAGCGGTCCTTGAGGGCCTGCTCGATGGTCCGCATGACCTCGTCCAGCGGCGCGTCGGTGCGGGCGACGGTCACCAGGACCTCGCCGTGCACGGACGCGGAGGCCGTGGCCGGCTTCGGGGGCGTGGTGCGACGGCCCGCCATGATGCCGCTGCCGAAGGTCTTGCGGACGATCGCGAAGGCGTGGTCGAGCTGCGCCTCGACGTCGCCCTGGCCGCCGGCCCTGAGCCAGCGCCGCAGCACGTGGTTGTGCGCGGTGACCACGGCGGACGCGGCGACCTCCGCCAGCAGCGGGTCGTCGTTGGCGTCGTCGTCGTGCGCGTGCTCGTCGAAGTGGCCGAGGAGATAGCGGGTGAACAGGCGCTCGTAGCGGGCCACCGACGCGATCTCCGCCTCGCGCAGGGTGGGCACCTCGCGCGTCAGCTTGTAGCGGGCGACCGAGATCTCCGGTCGCGCCGCGTACATCTTCATGACCTCCTTGATGCCACGGCACACCGTGTCGAGCGGATGCTCGTGCGCGGGCGCGGCGTTGAGCACCGCCTCCGCGCGGACCAGGGTGTCGTCGTGGTCCGGGAAGATCGCCTCCTCCTTGGAGCGGAAGTGGCGGAAGAAGGTGCGGCGGGCGACCCCGGCGGCGGCCGCGATCTCGTCGACGGTCGTCGCCTCGTACCCCTTGGTCGCGAAGAGCTCCATCGCGGCGGCCGCCAGTTCCCGGCGCATCTTCAGCCGCTGGGCGGCGGCGCGGGAGCCTGCGGCGCTCTCCGGTGGCTCGGTCGTGGCGGACGTACGTACGGACTTGGCGGGCTGGGACATGCCCTGAACGTACTGCATGTGCGCAGCTCGGTGCGCGTGACCGGGGGCTCCCCCGCCCTCGGCGGGCGGGGGAGGGGCACCGGGGACGGGCGGCGGGAACCGGTCGGGGTCCAGCAGCCCGCCCCACTCCGTACCGTCCTGGAACCGGTCGCCGCCGTCCTGGAACCGGTCTCCGGGGCGCGGCTCAGCGCTTGGCATATTCGCGGAAGCCGCGGCCGGTCTTGCGGCCGAGGCAGCCCGCGGCCACCAGGTGCTCCAGCAGCGGCGCCGGGGCCAGACCCGGGTCCCGGAACTCGCGGTGCAGGACCTTCTCGATGGCGAGCGAGACGTCCAGCCCGACGACGTCCAGCAGTTCGAACGGGCCCATCGGATAGCCGCCGCCCAGCTTCATCGCGGCGTCGATGTCGTCGAGGGAGGCGTAGTGCTCCTGCACCATCTTGATCGCGTTGTTGAGGTACGGGAACAGCAGCGCGTTCACGATGAAACCGGCGCGGTCGCCGCAGTCCACGGCGTGCTTGCGGATCGTCCCGCAGACCTCGCGCACCGTCGCGTGCACGTCGTCGGCGGTCAGCACCGTGCGCACCACCTCGACCAGCTTCATGGCCGGGGCGGGGTTGAAGAAGTGCATGCCGATCACGTCCTGCGGGCGCGAGGTGGCGCGGGCGCAGGCGACGACAGGGAGGGAGGAGGTGGTGGTGGCGAGCACCGCGCCCGGCTTGCAGACCTTGTCCAGCGTCGCGAACAGCTGCCTCTTGACCTCCAGGTCCTCGGCGACCGCCTCGACCGCGAGATCGACATCGGCGAAGTCGTCGTAGGTGCCCGTCGGGCGGATCCGCTCCAGGGTCTGCGCGGCGGCCTCGGCGGTCGTACGGCCCTTGTCGACGGAGCGCGCCAGCGACTTGCCGATGCGCGCCTTGGCCACCTGCGCCTTCTCCTCGCTGCGGGCCGCCAGGACCACCGCGTAACCCGCCTTGGCGAACACCTCCGCGATCCCGGACGCCATGGTTCCGGAGCCGGCGACGCCCACCGAGCGCACCGCACGGCCCGCGACGGACGAACCGTCCGCCCGCGGCGTCAGGGCGTCGGGCACCACGGTCCCGCTGCCCGGCGCCTCGTACGTGTAGAAGCCGCGCCCGGCCTTGCGGCCCGTCAGGCCCGCCTCGCTCAGCTGCTTGAGGACGGGGGCCGGTGCGTGCAGCCGGTCGCGGGACTCGGCGTACATGGCCTCCAGCACGGTGCGGGCGGTGTCGATGCCGATCAGGTCCAGCAGCGCCAGCGGGCCCATGGGCAGCCCGCAGCCGAGCCGCATCGCGGCGTCGATGTCCTCCCGGGAGGCGTAGTTGGCCTCGTACATGGCGGCGGCCTGGTTGAGGTAGCCGAACAGCAGCCCGTCGGCGACGAATCCGGGCCGATCGCCGACCGCGACCGGTTCCTTGCCCAGGTCCAGGGCGAGGTTGGTGACCGCGGTGACGGCCGCGGGGGCGGTCAGCACGCTGGAGACGATCTCGACCAGCCTCATCGCCGGGGCCGGGTTGAAGAAGTGCATGCCCAGCACGCGTTCCGGGCGTGCGGAGTCGGCGGCGAGCCGGGTGACCGACAGGGCGTTGGTGCCGGTCGCCAGGATGGTCTCGGGCCGCACGATCCGGTCCAGTTCGCGCAGGATCTGCTGCTTGGTGTCGTACGACTCCGGCGCGACCTCGATCACCAGGTCGGCGTCGGCCGCGGCGGCGAGGTCGGTGGAGGTGGTGACGCGGGCCAGGAGGTCCGCGCGCTGCGACTCGGTCAGCCGGCCGCGTTCCACGGCGCGGGCGGTCGAGGACGCAAGGGCCGCGACGCACCGGGCGGCCTGCGCCTCGCTGATGTCGATGCCGACCACGGTGCGGCCGGCTCCGGCCAGGACCTCGGCGATACCGGTGCCCATGGTGCCGAGGCCGACCACGGCGACGGTCCGGAGCGGGGACAGAGGGGTGTCGGACAGGGGAGTGGCCATCGCGGGACTCCAGGAATGAGGGTGACGACGGGAAACACGCCCGGGTGCGCCGCGAGGGGCGCACCAGGTGCGTGCGTGATGGCGGGTGTTGTCCGGGCTGCGAGCGCACACGCCCGGTGCCGTCGGCGGATCCTCGGCCCGACGGAGAAGCCCCGGGCGGGGAGGGCGCGCACAACGCCCACGACGACGGTGGATCCGACCGGCCCTGTCCCGGGGCCGAGCCGTACTGCGGTGCACAGGGCACCGAACCGACCGCGACTCACAGCGGCCGCGTCACCAGACCGCCGTGAGGAGGTACGCGAGTGGGTAACTCGCTCGTCTGAGCTTAACTCGCGGGTAACGAGCGCGCCAGCCCCCGGCTTTGTGATGTAGGTCCCGAGCGGCGCGCGGCACGCCTAATCTCTGGAGCATGGACGAAGAGTTGCGATCGCTCACGGAGCGCTTACGGTCCGAGTCCGGGAACTCGCCGGCCTACGGCCGCCTCCTGGCCACGGACGACCTCGACACCCTGGCCGGCGTCCTCACCGAACCCGGACAGCCGCTGTGGGCGCGGGAACTCGCCGCCTTCCGGCTCGGGCGCGCGGGGGACCGGCGGGCCTTCGAGGCGCTGGTGCTCCTCCTCAACCACCGTGACCCGCCGCGCTGCGCCTCCGCCGCCCACGCGCTGGCCCGCCTCGGCGACCCGCGCACCGCCCGCGCCGCCGCCGCCCTCGCCACCAACGAACTCCGCGTCGCCTACGCCCTGCACCCGGTCCGTCTCCTGACCGAACTGCGCGCCCCGGAGGCCGTACCGGCGTTGATCACGACGCTGCGCCGGCGGCTGCGCCCGCACGACCCGTACCGGCGGGTGGCACTGGCCTGCGTGGAGGGCCTGGGCGAACTCGGCGACGCGCGCGCCGAACCCGTCCTGACCGAGGCGCTCGCCCACCCCGCGCTCGCCGAGGCCGCCGTCCACGCGCTGGCCCGCATCCCCCGGCAGGGCGGTGCCCGAGGGCGCATCCCGGGACAGCACAGCTAGGGCCTGTCGTTCGGATCATCCCGGGGTCGCGGGGTCCGGCACGCGCATCTGCGGCGTTGTCGTCGGTTGCCGACGCTCCGCGTTGTCGCCCTCCTCCGCCGTGCAACTGCACGCACCGGACCCCGCTCGGGCCGGTCGAAAGGGCACCGCACCTCACAGCCGCGCTGATCCAAACGACAGCCCCTAGCCCGGTCAGCCGGCGAGGTCCCTCACGTACCGCACCTCGGGCACCTCCACCCCGTCCACCTCGAAGGGCTCCTCGGCGCCGTCCGCGGCGAATCCCGCGCGCTCGTAGAAGCGGCGGGCGCCGGTGTTGTCCCTGAGCACCCACAGGTACACGCGCGGATGGCCGACCGCCGCGCAGCGGTGGACGACCTCGGTGAGCAGGGTCCGGCCGAAGCCCCGGCCGATGCGCTCCGGGCGCAGGTACAGGGCGTACAACTCGGCGTCCCCGGTGCGCCGGTCGCCGTCCCGGTACGGGCCGAACGCGGCCCAGCCGGCGAGTTCGCCGCCGTCCGTCTCGGCGACCAGGTTCACCGCGCTGCCGTCGCCCTCCAGCAGCCGGGTGCGGTGCCGCGCGGCGTCCGCGGCGATGTCGAGGCCGTCGAGGTACGACTGCGGGACGAGACCCCGGTAGGCGTGCTGCCAGCCCCGTACCCGGATCTCGGCCACGCGGGCGCAGTCGTCCACGGTCATGGGGCGCAGCCGGCCGGCGGTCACGCGTCCACCACCGCGAGGGCCTCGATCTCCATCAGGAACTCGGGCCGCACCAGGCCCGCGACCCGGACGGCGGACATCGCGGGCAGCCGGTCGTCGGGTATGTGCGCGGCGCGGGCCGCGCGGACGGCCGGCATGTGCGCCATGTCCGTGACGAAGCAGGTGAGTTTCACGACGTCGTCGAAGGTGGCGCCGGCGGCCGCCAGACAGCGCCTCAGGTTCTCGAACACCTGCCGGGCCTGCGCCCCGGCGTCGCCCTCGCCGACGAGCCGGCCGTCCTCGTCCAGGGCGAGTTGCCCGGAGACGGCGACGAGGCGGCCCGTGCCCGTCACCACGTGGGAGTACTGGGCCGCGGGGGCCACGCCGGCGGGGGCGGGGATCCTGGTCAGGTCGCTCATGCGCCCATCATGGACCACGGGTCCGACAGCGCCCTGCTCCGGCGGACGGTCACCCGCTCAGCCGCGGAAGCCCAGCAGGCCGTGCAGCATGGAGCCGCGCGCGGTGGCCGGCGCGGCCTTCGACGTCGGCGGCTTCGGGTCGGGCAGCGCCGGGCACACGGCGTCGGCGTCGCCGTGGTTCCCGCGCGGCACGGTCCCGTCCGCGAGGTAGGCCGCCAGATGCCGGTCCAGGCAGGCGTTCCCGCTGAGCGTGATGCCGTGGTTGCCGCCGCCCGACTCCACCACCAGGCTGGAGCGGTCCAGTTGGCGGTGGACGGTGACGGCGCCCTGGTACGGGGTGGCCGCGTCGTGCGTCGCCTGGAACAGCAGCGCCGGAGGCAGGTCGCTGTTGCGGATGCGCTCCGGCCGCAGGGAGTCGGTCGGCCAGAACGCGCACGGCGCGTTGTACCAGGCGTTGTTCCAGGTCATGAACGGCGCCCGCTCGTACGCCTCCCAGTTGTCCTTGCGCCACTGCTGCCAGTCGCGCGGCCAGCCGGCGTCCCGGCACTCCACGGCGGTGTAGATGCTGTAGCCGTTGTCATCGGCCGCGTCGGCGGCGCCCAGGTTCTCGAACGCCTTGACCAGCGGCCGGGCGTCCCGGTCGTTCACGTACGCCGAGAAGGCCGCCGCGAGATGGGGCCAGTAGCCGTTGTAGTAGCCGCCCGGGATGTAGGTGTCCTCCAGCTCGGCGGCGCCCACCCGGCCGCCGGCCGGTTTCTCCTTCAGGGCCGCGCGCATCGCGTACCACGCGGCCTCGACCCGCTCCGGGTCGGTGCCCAGCCCGTACGTCGTGTCGTGCTTCGCGACCCAGGCCAGGAAGGCGCGGTGACGGTCGTTGAAGGCGTGGTCCTGGTTCAGGTTGGCGTCGTACCAGACCTGTGTGGGATCGACGACCGAGTCCAGGACCAGGCGGCGCACCCGCTGCGGGAACAGCTTGGCGTAGACGGCGCCCAGATAGGTGCCGTAGGAGTAACCGAAGTAGTTGAGGCGTTCCGCGCCCAGGGCCCGCCGCACGACGTCCATGTCGCGCACCGCGCTGCGGGTGTCGATGTACGGCAGCAGGTCCGCGTACTTCTCGGTGCACGCCTCGGCGAAGGACCGTACGCGCGTGAGGTTGGCCTCCTCGACCGCGGGCGTGGTCGGCACGGAGTCCGGGCGCACCGGTGCGAAGTGGTCGGGTGCGCAGTCGAGGGCGGGCCGGCTCGCGCCCACGCCGCGCGGGTCGAAGCCGATGACGTCGTACTGGGCGGCCACCTCGGCGGGCAGCGACGCGGCGACGAACCCGGCCAGGGTCAGACCGCTGCCGCCCGGGCCGCCCGGGTTCACCAGCAGGGGGCCCTGGTAGGTGGCCGAGGTGTGCGGGACGCGGGACAGCGCGAGGGTGATCCGGCGTCCGTCGGGGGCGGCATGGTCGAGGGGTACCTCGACGGACGCGCACTGCAGCGTCGGGTAGTCCTCGGTGCCGCACTTCTTCCACGCGGGGTGCGCGGTGGGGAAGGGTTCCGCGGCGCGCGGTGTGCCGGCCTCGGCGGGCACGGCCGTGAGGCCCGCGGCCACGACGACGGCGGCACCGCACAGCGCGACTGCGCTTCTTCTCATGGGGGGTCCTCCCGGGACGGAGGTGCTGCGGGCCGCGAGGCTCACGGTCCACGCGGCATCGTCCCGACATGGGACCCCTGGTGAACGTCTCTGATCGATTGTTGACCCGATCGGGCCGCTGGATGCGCTCGAATGATCCTAGAGCAGCGTGAGTTGGGTCGGCTCGGTCACCGGGGGCGGCGTGGGGCGGTCCGGGGTGCGGATCCGCCGCGGCATGCCCGCGCGGGCCGGGCCGATGCCGTACTCCTGGGCCAGCTCGTGCACCTGGCGGGTGACGCGGCGCTGGTACCACTTCGGGGCGTAGGCGCCCTCCGCGTACAGCCGCCGGTAGCGGTCGACCAGGTGCGGGCGGTGCCCGGCGAGCCAGGACATGAACCACTCGCGGGCGCCGGGCCGCAGGTGCAGCACCAGCGGAGTGACGGAGGTGGCACCGGCCGCGGCGATCGCCCGCACGGTCTCCCGCAGTTGCTCCGGCCGGTCGCTCAGGAACGGCAGCACCGGCGCCATCAGGACCCCGCAGCCGATGCCGCGCCCGGCGAGCGCGCGGACCACGTCCAGCCGCCGCTCGGGCGCCGGTGTGCCGGGTTCGACCGTGCGCCACAGCTCCTCGTCGGTGAAGCCCACCGAGACCGAGATGCCGACGTCCGTCACCTGCGCGGCCTGCTCGATCAGCTCCAGGTCCCGCAGGATCAGCGTGCCCTTGGTGAGGATCGAGAAGGGGTTGGCGTGGTCGCGCAGGGCGGCGAGGATGCCCGGCATCAGCCGGTAGCGGCCCTCCGCGCGCTGGTAGCAGTCGACGTTCGTGCCCATCGCGATGTGCTCGCCCTGCCAGCTGCGCGAGGACAGCCGGCGGCGCAGCAGCTCGGGCGCGTTCACCTTGACCACGATCTGGCTGTCGAAGCCGAGCCCGGTGTCGAGGTCCAGGTAGCTGTGGGTCTTGCGGGCGAAGCAGTAGACGCACGCGTGCGTGCAGCCGCGGTAGGGGTTCACCGTCCATTCGAACGGCATGCGGGAGGCCCCCGGCACCCGGTTGACGATCGAGCGGGCCCGGATCTCGTGGAAGGTGATGCCGCGGAACTCCGGTGTGTCGAAGGTGCGGGTGGTCACCGCGTCCGCGCCGAACAGCGCGGCGTCGGCCCGGCTGTGTTCGGACTCCGGGCTGAGGTTCTCCCAGCGCATGACGCCTCCTCGGTAGCACTGGCCCACAGAATAGAACACATGTTCCCTTGATTGTGCGGGCGTCATCTTCGGTCACTTACGGAACCCCGATTTGGGTGGCCGGGCACGGGGGTGGTTGGCTTGCCCCGACCCCGAGAACCCATGCCCTGGAGGAAACCGATGGCGCAGGTCGAGGCCACTACGGAGCGGATCGTCGCGGCGGACGCGGAGACGGTGTTCGATACGCTCGCCGACTACAGCGGCACCCGCGCGAAGGTCCTGCCCGAGCAGTTCAGCGAGTACGAGGTCCGCGAGGGCGGCGACGGCGAGGGCACCCTGGTGCACTGGAAGCTCCAGGCCACCAGCAAGCGGGTGCGCGACTGCCTGCTGGAGGTCACCGAGCCCTCCGACGGCGAGCTCGTCGAGAAGGACCGCAACTCCTCCATGGTCACCACCTGGCGGGTCACCCCGGCCGGCGAGGGCCGCTCCCGCGTCGTCGTGACCACCGTCTGGAACGGCGCCGGAGGCATCGGCGGCTTCTTCGAGAAGACCTTCGCGCCCAAGGGCCTCGCCCGCATCTACGACGCCCTGCTGGCCAGGCTGGCCGCCGAGGTCGAGAAGTAGTCCGGCCGCAGGCCGGCCAATCCGCCCGAACCGGCGGGGAGTTGTTTTCCTCACCGGTTCGGGTGATCTCTTTGCGACCCTTCTCTGTCCCGTAACTCGCCGCACGTGCTCGTAGTTGTCGCTTTCACGCGGGAAATGTCCGGCGGTGCGACGAGGGGAGCGGCACGTGGGCGGGATCACTCTGACGCAGGACGAGCCGGTCGCGGCACCACGGACCGAGGGCCCGCCACCCCCGCCACCCGCCCCCGTCCCGAGTCCGCGCCGGGTCCGGCTGGTCTTCCTCGCGCTGATGCTGGCGCTGCTGCTCGCCGCCCTGGAGCAGATGATCGTCGCCACCGCGCTCCCGAAGATCGTCGGTGAGCTGCACGGCCTGGACCGGATGTCCTGGGCGATCACCGCCTATCTGCTCACCGCCACCGTCGGACTGTCGATCTACGGCAAGCTCGGCGACCTCCTCGGCCGCAAGGGCGTCTTCCAGTTCGCCATCCTCGTCTTCGTCGTCGGCTCCGCCCTCGCCGGCCGCGCCTCCACCATGGACCAGCTGATCGCCTACCGCGCCGTGCAGGGCGTCGGCGCGGGCGGCCTGATGATCGGCGTCCAGGCGATCATCGCGGACATCGTGCCCGCACGGCAGCGCGCCCGCTTCATGGGACTCATCGGCGCCGCCTTCGGCCTCGCCTCCGTCGCCGGCCCGCTGCTCGGCGGCTACTTCACCGACCACCACTCCTGGCGCTGGTGCTTCTACATCAACGTGCCCTTCGGCATCGTCACCATGGCCGTCGTCGCCCTCGCGCTGAAACTGCCCAAACCCGGCGCCCGGCCCCGCTTCGACGTCCTCGGCTCCCTGCTGCTCACCGCCGCCTCCACCTGCCTGGTCCTGCTGACCAGCTGGGGCGGCACCGAGTACGCCTGGGACTCCCGCGTCGTCCATGGGCTCGCCGCCGGCGCCGCCGCGACCGGCCTGCTCTTCCTCCTCGTCGAGCGCTTCGCAGCCGAACCCCTCATCCCGCTGCGGCTGTTCCGCGACTCCGTCTTCAACGTCAGCGCACTGGTGGGCCTGGTGATCGGCGTCGCCCTGTTCGGCGCCGCCGGCTACCTGCCGACCTACCTCCAGATGGTCGACGGGGCCACGGCCACCGAGTCCGGACTGCTGATGCTGCCCATGACGGGCGGCATCGTCGGCGCCTCCGTCGTCTCCGGGCAGCTCATCAGCCGCACCGGCCGCTACCGGCGGCACCCCCTCGTCGGCTGCGCCCTCGCCGTGACCGGCATGTGGCTGCTGTCCCGCCTGGAGCCCGGCACACCACGGCTGCACTACGGCCTCTGGACGGCCGTCCTCGGCATCGGCATCGGCATGGTGATGCCGGTGCTGATCCTCGCCGTGCAGAACTCCGTGCGCCCCACCGACCTCGGCACCGCCACCAGCGCCCACAACTACTTCCGGCAGATCGGCGGCAGCGTCGGCGCCGCCGTCTTCGGCACCCTGTTCGCCGACCGCCTCACCGACGCGCTCCGCGCACACCTGCCCGCGCAGGCCGGCGCCGCACCGCACGACGTCGAGTCGATCACCCCGCAGTTCGTGCACGCGCTGCCGCCCGAGCTGCGCGACGCCTACGTCCAGGCCTACGCCGACGCCATGCCGCGCATCTTCCTGTACCTGGTGCCGGTACTCGTCCTCGGCCTGCTCACCGCCTTCTTCCTCAAGGAGAAACCACTGGTGTCCCACCACACCCCCACCGCCGACCCGATGCAGGAAGCACCCCGCTTCGACCCGCGCGTGCCACAGGCCCGCGCGCCGCACACCGGCGGCGTGCCCGTCTGCGGAAGCGTGCAGCATCCCGACGGAACCGCCGTGCCCCGCGCGGCCCTCACCCTCATCGACGTCACCGGCCGGCAGACCGGCCGGGGCGCCAGCGGCGACGACGGGCGGTACGCGCTCGCCACGCCCGGCCCCGGCTCGTACGTGCTGATCGCCGCCGCCGGCGGCCACCAGCCGCAGGCGGTCTCCGTGACCGTCGGCGAACGTCCCGTCGAACTCGACGTCGTCCTCGGCGGTGCCGGGCGGCTCGCCGGCAGCGTCGTCACCGCCGACGGCACACCCGTGCGCGACGCCGCCGTCACCCTCACCAACGTCCACGGGGAGGTCGTGGCGAGCACCCGCAGCGGCCGCGAGGGCGGCTACGTCATCAGTGAACTGGTGGCGGGCGAGTACACCCTCGCCGCCAGCGCCCCCGCCTTCCGCCCGGCCGCCCTGCCCGTCACCGTCCAGGCGGCCCGCGAGACCCGCCAGGACATCGAACTCGCCGGCGGCGCCGTGTTGCGCGGCACGGTGCGGGCCGGCGGCGGACGGCCCGTCGAGGAGGCCCGCGTCACGCTGCTCGACGCGGCGGGCAACGTCGTCGACACCCTCACCACCGGACCCGACGGCACCTTCCGGTTCGTCGACCTGTCGTCCGGCGAGTACACGGTCATCGCCGCCGGCTACCCGCCGGTCGCGACCGTGCTCCAGGTGGCGGGCGGCGGACGGACCGAACGCGACCTCCAGCTGGGGCACGAGGACTGAACCGGCCGGTCACGCGCGGGAGTACACGCCGGTGCGCGCCGACGCGGGCAATTCCCGCAATGACGCACATCGCATCCGACCGTGGCCGTACGGTGGTGACGGCGGTACAGATCTTGCACAGCCGGGGGAGAGAGGGCCTGGGCCATGGACCGTGGCACCGAGCGGGACGCGCCTCCCGATCGCCGCGCCGGGGACGGGGCGGCGGGCGACCCCGGCAGTGCCGGCCGTATCCCGCTCGCCGTCGTCGTGGTCGACCGCGAGGGACTCGTCTCCCACTGGAGCAGGGGCGCGCGCCGCCTGTTCGCACTTCCCAAGGAGGAGGCGCTCGGCCGTCCCGCCGTCGACCTGCTGCCGGTGACCGGCGCCCTGCCCGAGGACGACGAGGACACCCCCTACGGGACGTACCCGGCCCACGACGGACCGGGACCCGGTCTCGGCGGCTCCCTCGGCGGCCAACCGGCCTACCCCGCCGCGGGCCGGGCCCGCCTCGACGCGTCCGGCGCCGGACGCGTCGACGTGCTGTGGTGGGCCTATCCCCTGGTCGGCCCCGGGCGGGAACGGCTGCTGGTACTGGCCGCCGACGCGGAAGCACTGCGCCAGGAGGGATCCGGGACGTCCGAGCGGATCGCACCCGGCTTCGCCCCGCACACCGACTTCCCCGGCTCCGAGGACCTCGCCCGCCGGCTCCCCGAGATCCTCCCCAGCACGAGCGTGGACGACAGCGCCCGCATCGTCTCCCAGGTCCTCGAACTGGGCTATCCCATCCTGGAGTTCAGCCGCAACGACCGGGTGCCGGTCACCCCGCACTGGGGCGTGCCCCGGCGCGCCGAACGCCGACAGCGCCGGGAGCGGGCCGCCCGCGCCCTCGCCGCCGGCGAGCCGGTGCCCGAGGAACTGCGGGACGAGGGCGAGGACCTCGAGTACGCGGCCGTCCGCGAACACCTGGAGTTCCTCAACGAGGTCAGCTCCCGCATCGGCACCTCGCTCGACCTCTCGCGCACCATCGTCGAGGTCAGCAAGGCCGTGGTGCCCCGCTTCACCGACGTCGCCGGCACCTATCTGCGCGAACAGGTCGTCGCCGGTGAGGCGTTCGACGAGGGCGTGCCGGACACCACCACCATGTGGCACCGGGTCGCCCTGGAGCACACCGACGAACCCGGCCGCTGGGACGACGTCGTACCGGTCGGCGAGGCCATGCCCTTCCCGGCGCACACGCCGTTCTTCCAGTGCATGACCACCGGCGAACCCGTCCTCGTGCCGCGCATCAGCGAGGAGACGGGCCACGCCATCGCCTCACAGTTCGACAAGCGCGACATCCGGCCGCTGATCACCGGCCGTTCGATGCTGGTGGTCCCGCTGAAGGCCCGCCACGTCGTCCTCGGCTTCATGATCCTGCTGCGCCACCCGGAGCGGCAGGTCTTCGACGACATGGACCGGGTCACCGGCGCCGAACTCGCCGCCCGCGCGGGCCTGGTGCTCGACAACGCCCGCATGTACACGTACCAGGAGAACGTCGCCGAGACGCTCCAGGACAGCATGCTGCCGCACATCCCGCCGCGCATGGCGGGCTGCGACATCGCCACCCGCTACCTCCCGGGCACCCTGCTCGGCCGGGTCGGCGGCGACTGGTTCGACGCGGTGAAACTGCCCGGCGCCCGCACCGCGTTCGTCGTCGGCGACGTCATGGGACACGGGCTGAACTCCGCCGCGATGATGGGGCAGTTGCGCACCGCCGTGCAGACCATGGCCGGTCTCGACCTGCCGCCCGCGCAACTGCTGCGCAACCTCGACGACCTGGCCCAGCGCCTCGGCGACACCTACCTCGCGACCTGCCTGTACGCCGTCTACGACCCCATCGCGAGCGAACTCCACCTCGCCAACGCCGGTCACATCCCGCCCGTCCTGGTCCGGGCCGCCGACGGGCGCAGCGAACTGCTCGACCTGCCCACGGGCGCGCCCATCGGCGTCGGCGGGGTGCCCTTCGAGGCGGTGCGCGTACCGGTGGAGCCCGGCGACCGGCTGGTGATGTGCACCGACGGACTCGTCGAGGTGCGCGGCGAGGACATCGGGGTCGGGCTCGCCACGCTGTGCGAGTCCGCCGCCCACCCGGCCGCCTCCATGGACGACGCCTGCGACACCATCATCCGGGCCCTGAACACGCGCGGCGGCCGCAAGGACGACGTGGCCCTGCTGATGGCCCGGCTGGGCGGCATCGAGCCGGACGCCGTCGCCGAGTGGCGGATCCGCCCGGAGCCGTCCGAGGTCGGCCGGGCCCGCGCGGCGGTCCGCGAGCAACTGCACGACTGGGGGCTGCCCAAGGCCGCCGACAACGCCGAGCTGATGGTCAGCGAACTCGTCACCAACGCCGTACGGCACTCGCACGCGCGGCCCGTCGCGCTGCGGCTGGTGCGCGGCGACACCCTGCTGTGCGAGGTGGAGGACGACGACCACGAACTGCCGACGCTGCTCAACGCCCGGCCGGCGGACGAGTCCGGCCGCGGACTGCGGGTCGTCAGCACCCTCGCCCGCGAGTGGGGCACCAGCCGGACGGCGGCCGGCAAGAACGTGTGGTTCGAACTGACCCTGCCGCGCCGCTGAGTCCGGGTGGTGCGACGGCGCGTCGCGCGGCGGACGAGCGGTGACGGTGTGCGCCGTGTTCTTGTCCGGGCGCCCGGGGCGCGGTACACCGTACTGGCCCGTCGTACGGGACGGGGCGGCGTCGCACCGTGGGGAGTTGGGCATGAGCGTGACCAGTCGGTACCGGGAGTCCTGGGAGAGCTTCTGGCGGGAGGCGCCGCAGGAGCAGGGGGCGGTGTTCTGGGACGCGGAGCCGGTCCTGGCCGTGGCCCGCCATCTCGCCCTGTTCGAACCGCGTCTGGCCGATCCCGGGCTGCCCCTGGTGGACCTCGGCTGCGGCAACGGCACCCAGACCCGCTTCCTCGCCGACCGCTTCCCGCACGTCCTCGGCGCGGACCTGTGCGCCGCCGCCCTGGACCGCGCCCGCGCCGCCGATCCGGACGGACGGGCGGCCTACCGCCGACTGGACGCCGCCGACCGGGCCGAGATCAAGGCCCTGCACGCCGAGATCGGCGACGCCAACGTCTATGTGCGCGGGGTACTGCACCAGTGCGAGGAAGGTGACCGGCAGGCCCTGGTGGAGGCGATCGCCACGCTGGCCGGGGACCGGGGCCGGGCCTTCCTCGTCGAGCCGTCCGAGGAGGCCGGAGGAGTCCTGCGGGACCTCGCCGCCGGCCCCGCGGGACCGCCGCCCAAACTCGCGCCGGTCCTCCGGCACGGCATGGCCCCCGGCGAGGTCGCCGACGCCGCGGTGCCCGGATTCCTGGCCGCGGCCGGGCTGACCGTTGCGGCGAGCGGCACCCTGCCGCTGACCACCACGGAGTACGGCCCCGACGGCACCCGCATCGAACTGCCGTCCCTGTGGTACGTGGCGGGCCGCGCCACCGACTGAGACGTCGCAGGCCAGGAGGGCCGGGACGACACCGCACGGACCCGTCACTGGTCTGGACCGGTGAGAGTTATCCACAGGCTGGCCGGAATTCGGCGGAAGCACGTAGCGTGTCCCGCATGAAGATCCTCATCAGCGCCGACATGGAGGGCGCCACCGGTGTCACCTGGCCGGCCGACGTCCTGCCGGGGACTCCCCAGTGGGAGCGGTGCCGGTCGATGTTCACCTCGGACGTCAACGCCGCCGTCCAGGGCTTCTTCGACGGCGGCGCCGACGAGGTGCTCATCAACGAGGCCCACTGGACCATGCGCAACCTGCTGCTGGAACAGCTGGACGACCGGGCGCAGATGCTCACCGGCCGGCACAAGTCCCTGTCGATGGTGGAGGGCGTGCAGCACGGCGACGTCGACGGCATCGCCTTCGTCGGCTACCACGCCGGAGCCGGCATGGAGGGCGTCCTCGCCCACACCTTCCTCGCCAACTCCATCACCGGGGTGTGGATCAACGACGTACGGGCCAGCGAAGGACTGCTCAACGCGCACGTGGTCGCCGAGTACGGGGTGCCGGTGATCCTCGTCACAGGAGACGACGTCGCCTGCGAGGACGCCCTCGGTTACGCGCCCGAGGCGCTGAAGGTCGCCGTCAAGGACCACGTGTCCCGGTACGCGGCCGTGTGCCGGACACCGGCCCGCACGGCCGCCGACATCCGCGCCGCGGCCAAGGAGGCGGCCGCGCTCGCGGTGCGCCGGGAGCCGGTCGACGGCGGACCGTTCACCGTGGCGGTGGAGTTCGACGCCGAGCACCTGGCGATGGCCGCCACCGTGGTGCCGGGCGTGACCCGCACCGGTGAGCGGAAGGTCCAGTACACCAGCGGGACCATGTACGACGGGATCCGCACCTTCAAGGCGGTCACCACGATCGCCTCGGCCGCGGTGGAGGAGCAGTATGGCTGACGAGCGGGCCCTGGACGAGGTCGTGACGTTCACGTCGGACCTGATCCGGATCGACACGACCAACCGGGGCGGGGGCGACTGCCGGGAGCGGCCCGCCGCCGAGTACGCCGCCGCGCGGCTCGCCGAGGCCGGCCTGGAACCGGTCCTCCTCGAACGCACCCCCGGCCGCACCAACGTCGTCGCCCGTCTGGAGGGCACCGACCCGTCCGCCGACGCGCTGCTCGTCCACGGCCACCTGGACGTCGTACCGGCCGAGGCCGCCGACTGGAGCGTGCACCCGTTCTCCGGCGAGGTCCGCGACGGCGTCGTCTGGGGACGCGGCGCCGTCGACATGAAGAACATGGACGCGATGATCCTCGCCGTGGTGCGGTCCTGGGCCCGTGAAGGCGTCCGCCCCCGGCGCGACATGGTGATCGCGTTCACCGCCGACGAGGAGGCCAGCGCCGAGGACGGCTCCGGGTTCCTCGCCGACCGGCACGCCCACCTCTTCGAGGGCTGCACCGAAGGCATCAGCGAGTCCGGCGCGTTCACCTTCCACGACGGCGACGGACGGCAGCTCTACCCCATCGCCGCCGGCGAGCGCGGCACCGCCTGGCTGAAGCTCACCGCGCGCGGCCGGGCCGGCCACGGCTCCAAGGTCAACCGGGAGAACGCGGTGACCCGCCTCGCCGCCGCCATCACCCGCATCGGCGAGCACGAATGGCCGCTGCGCCTCACCCCGACCGTGCGGGCCGCACTCGGTGAACTCGCCGCCCTGTACGGCATCGAGACCGACCTGAGCGACGTGGACGCGCTGCTGGACAAGCTGGGCACGGCCGGGAAGCTCGTCGAGGCCACCGTCCGCAACAGCGCCAACCCGACCATGCTGGACGCCGGCTACAAGCTCAACGTGATCCCCGGAGAGGCCGTGGCGCACGTCGACGGCCGCTACCTGTCCGGCGCCGAGGACGAGTTCCGCGCCACCATGGACCGGCTCACAGGACCGGACGTCGACTGGGAGTTCGCGCACCACGAAGTGGCCCTCCAGGCTCCGGTGGACTCGCCGACGTTCGCCCGGATGCGGGCCGCCGTCGAGGAGTTCGCACCCGAGGGACACGTGGTGCCGTACTGCATGTCGGGCGGCACGGACGCCAAGCAGTTCTCCCGGCTCGGCATCACCGGCTACGGCTTCGCCCCGCTGAAGCTGCCCGAGGGCTTCGACTACCAGGCCCTCTTCCACGGGGTCGACGAGCGCGTCCCGGTCGAGGCGCTCCACTTCGGCGTCCATGTCCTCGACCGGTTCCTGCGGACCGCCTGAACGAGTGGGGGAGACAGTGCAGACCCTGGCGTACGGCGAGTGGCCCTCGCCCATCGACGCGGCCACCGCCGCGGCCCACGACGGCAGCCCCGAGTTCGTGGGCTTCGTCGGGGACGAGGTGTGGTGGACCGAGCCCCGGCCCGCCGAGGCGGGCCGGCGCGCCCTGGTGCGGCGGCACGCCGACGGCACCGAGGAGTCCGTCCTCCCGGCGCCGTGGAACGTGCGCAGCCGCGTCATCGAGTACGGCGGCCGGCCCTGGGCCGGCACCGTCGGCGACGACGGCAGCCCGCTCGTGGTGTTCGTGCACTTCGCCGACCAGCGCCTGTACCGGTTCGAGCCGGGCGGCGAGCCGCGCCCGCTCACTCCTGTGTCGCCGGTCGGGCAGGGGCTGCGCTGGGCCGAGCCCGTCCTGCTGCCGGAGCGCGGCGAGGTGTGGTGCGTCCTGGAGGAGTTCACCGGCGACGGCCCAGGCGACGTGCGCCGCGTCCTGGCCGCTGTACCGCTGGACGGCTCCGCCGCCGAGGACCGCGGCGCGGTGCGCGAACTGAGCGACGGACGGCACCGGTTCGTCACCGGGCCGCGCCTCGCGCCGGACGGGCGGCGCGCCGCCTGGATCGCCTGGGACCACCCGCGCATGCCGTGGGACGGCACCGAACTCCTCGTCGCCGACGTCACCCCCGACGGCACCCTGGGCGAGGCCCGTACGGTGGCCGGCGGACCCGAGGAGTCCGTCGCCCAGGCCGACTGGAGCCACGACGGCCGGCTGCTGTACGCGAGTGACCGCACCGGCTGGTGGAACCTCTACCGCGACGGGGAGCCGCTCTGCCCGCGCGAGGAGGAGTTCGGCGGCCCGCTGTGGAAGCTCGGACACCGCTGGTTCGCCCCGCTGGACGGCGGCCTGGTCGCCGTCCTGCACGGCAAGGGCGCCCTCGCGCTCGGCATACTCGACCCCGAGACCGGTGAGGTGGTCGACGCGGCAGGCCCGTGGAGCGAGTTCGCGGCCTGTCTCGCGGCACACGGCGAACGGGTCGTCGCCGTCGGGGCCGGCCCGCGCACCGCCCACGAGGTGGTGGAGCTGGACACCCGGACGGGACGGGCGCGCGTGATCGGCGCCGCGCACCGGGACGCCGTGGACCCCGCCTACTACCCCGAGCCGCAGGTCCGCACGTTCACCGGACCGGACGGCCGCGAGATCCACGCCCACCTTCACCCGCCGCGCAACCCGGACTGCACCGGCCCCGCCGGTGAGCTGCCCCCGTACGTGATCTGGGCGCACGGCGGACCCACCGGCCGGGTGCCGCTCGTGCTCGACCTGGAGATCGCCTACTTCACCTCGCGCGGCATCGGCGTCGCCGAGGTCAACTACGGCGGCTCCACCGGCTACGGGCGCGCCTACCGCAACCGGCTGCGCGGACAGTGGGGCGTCGTCGACGTCGAGGACTGCGCCGCCGTCGCGCTGGCCCTCGCCGACGAGGGCACCGCCGACCGGAACCGGCTCGCCGTCCGGGGCGGCAGCGCAGGCGGCTGGACCACGGCCGCCTCGCTCACCACGACCGACGTCTACGCCTGCGGCACCATCATCTACCCGGTGCTCGACCTCACCGGCTGGAGCAGCGGCGAGACCCACGACTTCGAGTCGCAGTACCTCGAGACCCTGATCGGCCCGCTCGCCGAAGTCCCCGAGCGGTACGCGGAACGCTCGCCCACCACGCACGCCGACCGCCTCTCCGTACCGTTCCTGCTGCTCCAGGGGCTGGACGACGTGATCTGCCCGCCCGTGCAGTGCGAGCGGTTCCTGAACCGGCTGGCCGGCCGGGGCGTACCGCACGCCTACCTCACCTTCGCAGGCGAGGGGCACGGCTTCCGGCGGGCGGAGACGATGGTGCGCGCCCTGGAGGCCGAACTCTCCCTGTACGCCCAGGTGTTCGGCTTGAAGGTGCCCGGCGTCCCGGTCCTGGAGCTGGGCACGTGAGCGGGGCACGACCGCTGCGCCGCCCGGCCCGGCTGGCCCCCGGCGCCCGCGTGGCCGTCGTCGCGCCCAGCGGCCCGGTGCCCGAGGAGCGGCTCCAGACCGGGCTGGACGTGCTGCGCGGCTGGGACCTCGACCCGGTGGTGGCTCCCCATGTGCTGGACCGGCACGGCGAGTTCGACTACCTGGCGGGCAGCGACGCCGACCGGGCCGCCGACCTGCAGTCCGCCTGGTGCGACCCGGCCGTCGACGCGGTGATCTGCGCCCGCGGCGGCTACGGCGCGCAGCGCATGGTCGACCTGCTGGACTGGGAGGCGATGCGGGCGGCCGGGCCGAAGGTGTTCGTCGGCTTCAGCGACATCACCGCGCTGCACGAGGCGTTCGCGGTGCGGCTCGGCCTGGTCACACTGCACGGGCCGATGGCGGCGGGCGTGGACTTCGCCAAGAGCGCGCGGGCCCAGGACCACCTCCGAGCCACGCTGTTCGCGCCCGAGACGGTCCGCACCGTCCGCTCCGACGGCACCGCGCTGGTGCCGGGACGGGCGCGCGGGGTCACGCTCGGCGGCTGCCTCTCGCTGCTCGCCGCCGACCTCGGCACTCCGCACGCCCGGCCCTCGGCGGACGGCGGGCTGCTGTGCCTGGAGGACGTGGGGGAGGAGCCGTACCGGATCGACCGCTACCTCACGCAGCTGCTGCGGTCCGGCTGGCTGGACGGGGTACGCGGGCTGCTGCTCGGGTCCTGGGCGCAGTGCGAGCCGTACGACGGGGTGCGGGCGATGCTCGCCGACCGGCTCGGCGGGCTCGGGGTGCCGGTGGCCGAGGAGTTCGGGTTCGGCCACTGCGACGACGCGCTCACCGTTCCCTTCGGTGTGACGGCCGAACTCGACGCCGACGCGGGCACGTTGACGCTGGACGAACCGGCGCTGGACTGAGCCGTCCGAGGCCGCGCGCGGTGGGCCGCGGTGCCGTGCGCCGGGACCACCGGGCATCGCGCGACCCGAGGGCCCGTCGTAGGCTGGCAGGATGCCGCACACCGCTTCCCGCTACCTCGCCGAAGGCCGCCGCGTGGGGCTGCGCCACTTCACGTACGCGGACGGTGCCGAGTTCACCGCCCGCGTCCGGGAGAGCAAGGACCTCCACCACCCGTGGCTGTTCCCGCCGGACAGCGCCGACGCGTACACCAGCTACGCGGGACGGCTCATCGAGGACCCCACCAAGGCGGGGTTCCTCGTCTGCGAGAAGGAGGCGGACGGCGCCCTCGCCGGGTTCATCAACATCAACAACATCGTCGAGGGCGGCTTCCGGTGCGGGGCGCTCGGTTACGGCGCCTTCGCCCACGCGGCGGGACGCGGACTCATGCGCGAAGCGCTGGACCTGGTGGTGCGCCACGCCTTCGGGCCGATGCGGCTGCACCGGCTGGAGATCAACGTGCAGCCGGGCAACACCGCCTCCATCGCGCTGGCCCGCGCCTGCGGTTTCCGCCTGGAGGGCTTCTCACCGAAGATGCTGTTCATCGACGGGGCCTGGCGCGACCACCAACGGTGGGCCATCACCAGTGAGATGACCGGGACGACACCGCCCTCGACCTGACCGCCCCCGCGTCCACGGGTCGTGCCCGCCGCGCCGTGCAAAGTCGTTGAATACCGAACTCCCTGTGGGTGAGGATGATCGGCATGCGGAACATCGTCGTGGTGGACGCCCCCTCCAACCTGGGGCTGCGCCCGCCCGCTCCCGGCACCGTGCCCGGCTGCCACAAGCTGGCCGGAGCCCTGCGCGAACAGCGGATCGTCCAGCGGCTGAACGCGGCGGAGGGCGGGGTGGTGGTGCCGCCGCGCTACGACCGGGGCGACTGGCAGGAGGGCGACGGCGTCTTCAACGCGGCCGCCCTCGCCGCCTACACCCGCAAGCTCGCCGACCGGATCGAGCACCATGTGCGCGCCGGTGATCTGACCGTCGTCCTCGGCGGCGACTGCTCCGTCCAGCTCGGTGCCTCGCTCGCGCTGCGCCGCCTGGGACGGTACGGGCTGGTCGCCGTGGACGCCTCCCCGGACTTCCGCCATCCCGGCAACTCGGACCGTGTCGGCGCGGCCGGCGGCGAGGAGGTCGCCCTGGCCACCGGGCGCGGCCAGCGGGACCTCACCGACCTGGAGGGGCTCAGGCCGTATCTGCGGGACGAGGACGTGCGGTTCCTCGGCATCCGCGACTACTTCGAGGAGGAACGCGCCGAACTCGCCGCGCTGAAGATCCCCGTCGTCACCGTCGGGGACCTGCGCGAGTGGGGCGCCGACGCGATGGCCGGCGCCACCGTGCGGTCCTATGCGGCGCCGGGACTCGACGGCTTTTGGGTGCACCTGGACGCCGACGTCCTCGACCCGTCCGTCATGCCCGCCGTCGACAGCCCCGACCCGGACGGCCTCCAGCCGGACGAACTCCTCGCACTGCTGCGCCCGTTGCTCACCGCGCCGCAGTGCGTCGGCCTCACCGTCACCATCTACGACCCCGACCTCGACCCCGACGCGACGGCCGGTGCGCTCCTGACCGACACCGTGGTGTCGGCCTTCACCTGAAGTTTCGGCGGGCCGGGGGCGGCCTCCACGGAACCCCGGCCGCAACCGCTGCGCGCCGGCCGGCTTCCGGATGCCGCCCCGTGCCCCGACCGCGCCGTCAGGAGCGGCGGTCGGCGTACTCGTAGACCGCGCCGTCCGGGTGCCGGGCGATGAGGTTGCGGCCCACCGGTGTGGGGACCGGGCCCGCGATGATGTCGGCGCCCATCTCCGCGAGCACCCGGCCGGCCTCCTCGACGTCCTGCACCGCGATGGTCGCCGCGACGCGGCGCAGCACGTCCAGCTCGGCCGCCGGACCGCTCATCAACAGGAAACAGCCCACCGCGGCGACCTCGACGCCGCCCCGTTCGAACCGCAGCGCTCTGCCGCCGGCCAGCCGCTCGTAGAACGGGATGGCGGTCTCGATGTCGTCGACGCAGACGCGCAGTGTGGCACCCAGAATCTCCATGGGGAGGAGCCTAGTTGGGAGCGCCGGGAGCGGGCATCTGGGCCCCGGGCCCCGCAGGACCGGGGCGTCGCGGGTGACGTTCGACCGGTCCTCAGCCGACCCGGTACTGCGCGACCTCCTCCGTGCGCAGGGTCAGACCGTGGCCGAGGCCCGCGCCGGGGGCGACGGTGCCGCCGGTGGGGTCCAGCGCGCCGTCGAAGAGCATGTCCTCGACCCGGACGTGGTCGTGGAACCACTCGATGTGCCGCAGGTTCACAACGGCGGCCGCCACGGCGGCGTGGGCGTGCGGCGCCCCGTGCGCCGAGATCTCCAGACCATGGGCCTCCGCGAGCGCCGCCGCCCGCAGGAACCCGGTGAGACCGCCGCAGCGCGTCGCGTCCGCCTGGAGGCAGTCCACCGCACCGGAGGTGATCAGACGCGCGAAGTACGGCAGGTCGTACCCGTACTCCCCGGCCGTCACGTCGCTGACCACGGCGTCGCGGACCAGCCGCAGCCCGTCCAGGTCGTCGGAGGACACCGGCTCCTGGAACCAGCCCACCCCGTGCTCCGCGAACGCGTGACCGACCCGCACGGCCTGCTTGCGGGTGTACGCCCCGTTCGCGTCGACGTACAGCTCGGCGTGGTCGCCGATGACGTGCCGGGCGGAGCGCACCCGGTGCAGATCGCGGGCCACCTCCCGCCCCCACTCCGCACCGACCTTGATCTTGACGCGCGGGATGTGCTGGCCGTGCACCCAGCCGTTGAGCTGTGCGGCCATGTGCGTGTCGTGGTACGTCGTGAAGCCGCCGCTGCCGTACACCGGCACCCGCTCCCGGCACGCCCCGAGCAGCCCCACCAGCGGCAGTTCCAGCAGCCTGGCCTTGAGGTCCCACAGGGCGACGTCCAGCGCCGAGATCGCGCACGAGGCGATGCCGGGGCGGCCCGTGTCGCGGACCGAGTGGCACAGGGCGTCGTGCACGGCCGGGATGTCCAGCGCGCTCCTGCCCTCCACCAGGGGTGCCAGCCGTTCGGTCAGGAAGTCGCCGACCGCCACCGGACCGTACGTCCAGCCGGTGCCGGTGGCATCACCGGCAGACACCTCGACGACCACCACCGTGGTGGTTTCCCAGGCCAGGGTGCCGTCCGCCTCGGGGGCGTCGGTCGGCACGGTGTAGACGGAGACGCCCGGTCGGTGCAGTTGCATGCTCGGACCGTCCTCCCTGCAGTCAGCCGGCCTGCTGGAGCTGCGGCAGCACCTTCGTGCGGTAGAAGTCGAAGAAGCCGCGCAGGTCGGGGCCGATCTGGTTGACGTAGATCCGGTCGAAGCCGGCGTCGGCGAACCGGCGCAGCTCGGCGACGTGCTCGTCCACGTCGTCCCCGCACACCCGGTTGCCTCCCACCATGTCCTCGGTGACCAGGCTCTGCGCCTGCTCGAAGTGCTTGGGCGAGGGCAGCACCTGGCCCAGTTCGCCGGGCAGCAGCTCGTTCGCCCACAGCCGGTGCACGGTGCGTACGCAGTCGTCGCGGTCGGTGCCGTAGCAGACTTTCGTGCCACCGCTGACCGGCTTCCCGCCGCCCCCGCCCTTGCGGTACTGCTCGACCATGGAGGCGTCCGGCATCATCGTGATGTAGCCGTCCCCGACGCGTGCCGCGAGTTTGGTCGCCGCCGGGCCGAAGCCGGAGATGTCGATCGGGACGGGCCCGTCCGGCACCGTGTACAGGCGGGCGTTCTCCACCGTGTAGTGCGTGCCGTGGTGGTTGACCTCCTCGCCCGTGAACAGCCGGCGCATCACCTGGATGGCCTCCTCCAGCATCCCCAGCCGTATGTGCGCGGGCGGCCAGGGGTCGCCGAGGATGTGCTCGTTCAGCGCCTCGCCCGTTCCCACGCCCAGCCGGAACTCCTCCGGCGACATCACCGCGGCGGTCGCCGCCGCCTGCGCCACCACCGCCGGGTGGACGCGCACCGTCGGACAGGTCACCGCCGTCCCCACCGGCAGGGACACCGCCTCCGACAGCGCGCCGAGCACCGACCACACGAAGGGACTCTGTCCCTGCGCGTCGCTCCACGGGTGGTAGTGGTCCGAGATCCACAGGGCCTGGAAGCCGGCCTGCTCGGCCATCCGCGCCTGCTCGATCAGCTCGGCGGGACCGTACTGCTCGCACGAGAGGAAATAGCCGTACTGGGGCATGGGGCCTGCCTCCGCGACATGGGCGGTTCGGGTCCGGGTCCGGGTACCCGGGCGGCCCGGCGGCAACCGGCGCACGTTTGGCGGCCCCGCCCGGGGGGACGCGGAAGTCTCCCGACGTACGCGACAGCGCCGGAGGCGAACCGTGAGTCGACCCCGCACAGTGATCGTCGGTGCCGGCTTCGCCGGTTACCGCACGGCCCGGACCCTGTCCCGGCTGGCCCGGGGCCGGGCCGAGATCGTCCTGCTCAACCCGACCGACTACTTCCTGTACCTGCCGCTGCTGCCGCAGGTGGCCGCCGGTGTGCTGGAGCCGCGCCGCGTCACGATCTCCCTCTCCGGCACGCTGCCGCAGGTGCGGCTGGTGCTGGGGGAGGCCGACCGCATCGACCTCGACGGGCGGCAGGTGCACTACACCGGCCCCGAGGGCGACGAGGGCACCCTGTCGTACGACCGGCTGGTGCTCGCGGCCGGCAGCGTCAACAAGCTGCTGCCGATCCCCGGGGTCGCCGAGCACGCACACGGCTTCCGCGGCCTGCCCGAGGCGCTGTACCTGCGCGACCACGTCACCCGGCAGGTGGAGCTGGCCGCCGCCACCGACGATCCCGGGCGGTGCGCCGCCCGGTGCACGTTCGTCGTGGTGGGCGCCGGCTACACCGGCACCGAAGTCGCCGCGCACGGGCAGCTGTTCACCGACGCGCAGGTGAGCCGGCACCCCCTGCGGAGCGGTATGCGGCCGCGTTGGATGCTCCTCGACATCGCCGACCGGGTCCTGCCCGAGCTGGACGAACGGCTCTCCCGCACCGCCGACACGGTGCTGCGCGAGCGGGGCGTGGACGTGCGGATGGGCACCTCCGTCAAGGAGGCCACGCGCGACGGGGTGCTGCTGACCGACGGGGAGTTCGTCCGGACGAACACCCTGGTGTGGTGCGTGGGCGTGCGGCCCGACCCGCTGGCCGAGTCGCTCGGGCTGCCCATGGAACGCGGCCGCCTGCTCGTCGACCCGCACCTTCAGGTGCCGGGCCGGCCGGAGGTGTTCGCCTGCGGTGACGCGGCGGCGGTGCCCGACCTGGAGAAGCCCGGCCAGTACACCCCGATGACCGCGCAGCACGCCTGGCGGCAGGGCAAGCTGTGCGCGCACAACGTCGCCGCGTCGTTCGGTGACGGTGAGCGGCGCGCCTACCGCCACAAGGACATGGGGTTCGTGGTCGACCTCGGCGGCGTCAAGGCGGCCGCGAACCCGCTGGGCGTGAACCTCTCCGGCGTGGCGGCGGGCGCGGTCACCCGCGGCTACCACCTGGCGGCGATGCCGGGCAACCGGGTACGGGTCGCGGCCGACTGGCTCCTCGACGCGGTACTGCCGCGCCAGGCCGTCCAGTTGGGGCTCGTACGGTCCTGGTCGGTGCCCCTGGACACGGCGTCGCCGGAACTGGCCCGGGTGCCGGGCGGAGGGGGCGGCGAGCCCGCGAGGCAGCAGTCGGGTGGCGCGTCGGCGACGAAGCGGCCGGGCGGCGGATCCGGGGAGCAGCCGTCGGGCGGTGAGCCCGCGAAGAACCAGCCGGGCGGTGAGCCCGCGAAGAACCAGCCGGGCGGTGAGCCTGCCAAGAACCAGCCGGGCGGTGAGCCCGCCAGGAGCCGGCCCGCCGTCAGCCCGCCGCCCGGTCAGCCGCCACCCGGACCCGACGTCGCGCCCGGCCCCGTCAAGCGCACCGATCACCCCGCCGAAGGAGACTCATGAACACCGGTGAACTCACCGAACTCGGGCAGCAGTTGAGGGTGGACAGCGTCCGCGCGGCGGCCGCCGCCGGCTCCGGGCACCCCACGTCGTCGATGTCCGCGGCGGACCTCATGGCCGTCCTGTTCGCCCATCACTTCCGCTACGACTTCGCACGCCCCGACCATCCCGCCAACGACCGCTTCGTCCTCTCCAAGGGCCACGCCTCGCCCCTGATGTACGCCACCTACAAGGCCGTCGGCGCCATCGACGACGAGGAGCTGCTCACCTTCCGCAAGAGCGGCAGCCGCCTCGAAGGACACCCCACCCCGCGGCAGTTGCCCTGGATCGAGACGGCCACCGGCTCGCTCGGCCAGGGCCTGCCCGTCGGTGTCGGCATCGCGCTGGCCGGGAAGCGGCTGGAGCACGCCGAGTACCGCGTGTGGGTGCTGTGCGGGGACAGCGAACTGGCCGAGGGGTCGGTGTGGGAGGCCGCCGAGCACGCCGCCTACGAGCACCTGGACAACCTCACGGTGATCGTGGACGTCAACCGGCTCGGCCAGCGCGGCCCCACCCGGCACGGTCACGACCTCGACGCCTACGCCCGCCGCTTCCAGGCCTTCGGCTGGCACACCGTCGAGGTCGACGGCCACGACGTGGACGCCGTCGACCGCGCCTACGGCGAGGCCGACTCCACCAAGGGCCAGCCCACCGCGATCCTCGCCCGCACCCTCAAGGGCAAGGGCGTCGCCGCGGTGCAGGACCGCGAGGGCCTGCACGGCAAGCCGCTGCCCGAGGCCGAGGAGGCCGTCGCCGAGCTCGGCGGCCCGCGCGACCTGCACGTCCGGGTGCGGCAGCCGTCCGCCGCCGGGTCACCGCCCGCCCGGGCCGCCGGGCACCTCGAACTGCCGCGGTGGGACAAGGGCGAGGAGGTGGCCACCCGCAACGCCTTCGGCGAGGCGCTGGCCGCGCTGGGCACCGCACGCGGCGACGTCGTGGCCCTCGACGGGGAGGTCGGGGACTCCACCCGCGCCGAGTTCTTCGCCAAGGCACACCCCGAGCGCTACGTCGAGTGCTACATCGCCGAACAGCAGATGGTCGCGACGGCCGTCGGTGTCGCGGCGCGCGGCTGGACGCCGTACGCCTCCACTTTCGCGGCCTTCCTCACCCGCGCCCACGACTTCGTCCGCATGGCGTCGATCAGCGGCTCCGGCCTCGCCCTCGTCGGCTCGCACGCGGGCGTCGCCATCGGCCAGGACGGCCCCAGCCAGATGGGCCTGGAGGACCTGGCGATGATGCGGTCGGTGCACGGCTCGACCGTGCTGTACCCGTGCGACGCCAACCAGACGGCCCGGCTGGTCGCCGCGATGGCCGACCTCGACGGGATCCGCTACCTGCGCACCTCGCGCGGCGAGAGCCCGGTGCTGTACGGGCCCGACGAGGACTTCCCGGTCGGCGGCAGCAAGGTGCTGCGCTCCTCCGACCACGACCGGTTCACCCTCGTCGCGGCGGGTGTCACCGTGCCGGAGGCGCTGGCGGCCGCGGACGCGCTGGAGGGCGAGGGCATCGCCGTACGGGTGATCGACCTGTACTCGGTGAAGCCGGTCGACCGGGAGACCCTGCGCGCGGCCGCCGAGGAGACGGGCTGCCTGGTGACGGTGGAGGACCACCGTCCGGAGGGCGGCCTGGGGGACGCGGTGCTGGACGCCTTTGCCGACGGGCGTCCGGTACCGCGTCTGGTGCGGCTGGCCGTGCGCAACATGCCCGGCTCCGCGTCCCCGGACGAGCAGCTGCACGCCGCCGGCATCGACGCCGAGTCGATCGCGGCGGCCGGCCGGCTGCTGGTGGGGGAGGCGATCGTGTCGTGAGCGACGGCGGTGCGCGCACCGTACGGGCCGGCCGCCGCTCCGTGCAGATCCACCGCCCGGACAAGGTGCTCTTCCCGGGCGGCGCGGACGCCGCGGCGTACACCAAGGGCGACCTCGTCGACTACCACCGGGCGGTCGCCCCGTACATGCTGCCGCACCTGCGGGGCCGTCCGCTGATGCTGGACCGCCGCCCGGACGGCGTCGACGGGCCGGCGTTCATGCAGAAGAACACCCCGGACGCCTACCCCGACTGGATCACCCGCGCCGAGGTCGCCAAGGAGGGCGGCACCGTCACGCACACCGTGTGCGACGACACCGCCACCCTTCTCCATCTGGTCGACCAGGCGAGCATCACCCTGCACCGCTGGCTGTCCCGCACCCGCCGGATCGACCGGCCGGACCGGCTGGTCTTCGACCTCGACCCGCAGGGCGACGACTTCGAGGCCGTGCGGGAGGCGGCGCGGCTGCTCGGCGGGCTGCTGGACGAGCTGAGGCTGCCCTCGGCCCCGATGACCACCGGCTCCCGCGGACTGCACATCGTGGTGCCGCTGAGCGGGGAGCACGACTTCGACGACGTGCGGGCCTTCGCCCGCGACGTCGCCGAGACGCTCGCCGCGGCCCACCCCGACCGGCTCACCACGGCCGCCCGCAAGAAGGACCGCGGCGACCGGCTCTACCTCGACGTGCAGCGCAACGCCTACGCGCAGACCGCCGTCGCCCCCTACACCGTCCGCGCCCTGCCCGGCGCGCCCGTCGCCACCCCGTTCCCCTGGGACCGGCTGGACGATCCGGACCTGCACGCCCGGCGGTGGACCGTCGCCGACGCCGTCGAGCAGGCGCGCAGCGACCCGTGGGCGGCCCTGCCGCGCCGCGGACGCGCCCTGGGGCCCGCGCGCCGTCGGCTGGCGGCGCTGCGCGGCTGAGCAGGCGGAGGTTTGGCGAACAGACTTGCGGCCACACGGAGGGGGAGGTGGCCATGTCGAACACGAAGAACACCGAAGAGCCACAGAGTGCACAGAAAACCCGCGACCCCGAGGGATCCGACGACTTGACGGACAACAGCGACCGCACCGAACGGCCCGGCCCGATGGAGCTGCTGCGTCTGGCACGCGGACAGCTCGCGGAACTCACCGGGAGGGAGGTCGAGTCCGTGTCGTCCTTCGAGCAGAACGAGGAGGGCTGGGCGTTCGAGGTCGAGGTGGTGGAACTGGAGCGAGTGCCCGACACGATGAGCCTGCTGGCGAGTTACCGCGTGCAGCTGGACCCCGAGGGCCGGCTCACCGGCTATCGGCGGGTCCGCCGCTACGAACGAGGCCGGGCCGACGCGCACCGGCCCGGCGGCCGCTAGACCGGCCGGTACCGCACCGGTACCCGGGGCGGCTCCGCGCCGGTCCTCGTGGCCGTACGCGTGACGGAGCGGGTTCCGCGGTCGTCCGGCAGCGGTGGTCCAGCCGTTCCGGAGCGGATCCACGGCCCCACGAGAAGTGCTCCGCGGGTCGCACGGACCGGGTCGCGGCCGTACGAACCGGGTCGCGGCCGTACGGACCGGGTCGCGGCCGTACGGGCCGGGTCGCGGTCGCACACAACAGGCGCACGACACCGCAGACAACAGCCCGCAGAGACCCACGAACCCGCACACAACACGGCACGCAACGCGACGGCACACAACACCGCACACAACACCGCACACAACACCGCACACAACCCTAGGAGGAATCAGCGGCATGACAGTCGTACCGGCACAACAGACCGGCGGTGGGGGCGGCAGCAGTGGCCTCTACGACGTGCTCGAACTCGTCCTGGACAGGGGGCTCGTCATCGACGCGTTCGTGCGCGTGTCCCTGGTCGGGATCGAGATCCTGAAGATAGACGTGCGGGTCGTCGTGGCCAGCGTCGACACGTATCTCCGCTTCGCCGAGGCGTGCAACCGGCTCGACCTGGAGGCCGGGCCGCGCAAGAGTCCGGGCCTGCCCGACGTCGTCGGCCAGGTCACCGAGTCCGGCGCCCGCGGCAAGTCCAAGGGAGTCCTGGCCGGCGCCGCCGAAAGCGTCTCCGACGCCTTCAGGTCGGTGCGCGAGGGCGGTTCGGACTCCGAGGAGGAGTCCCGTCCGCGGGCCCGCAAGAGCACCTCGGCCCGCCGGAAGGAGGAGCAGGAGTGAGCACCTACGTCTACGGCATCACGGCGGCGTCGCACCCCTCGCTCCCCGAGAACATGGGCGGTGTCGGCGAACCGGCGCGCCCGGTCCGCGTCCTGCGGGCGGGCGACCTGGCGGCCGTGGTCAGCGACGCCCCCGACGACCTGCGGCCCAAGCGCCGGGAACTGCTCGCCCACCAGAACGTGCTCGCCGAGGCCGGCGCGGGCGGCTGTGTGCTGCCCATGCGCTTCGGCAGCGTCGCCCCGGACGACGAGGCCGTCACCGGTGTCCTCGTCGAGCGCGCCGACCACTACGCGGAGCGGCTGCGGGCGCTGGACGGCCGGGTCGAGTACAACGTCAAGGCCCACCACGTGGAAGAGGCCGTACTGCACCACGTGATGGCCGGAAACCCGGAGATCCGCGCCCTCGCCGAAGCCAACCGCCTCTCCGGCGGCGGCAGTTACGAGCAGAAGATCCAGCTCGGTGAGATGGTCGCCGCGGCGGTCAAGGACAAGGAGGCCGAGGACGCGCAGGTACTGGAGCGCACCCTGGAGCCGGCCGCCGACGCGGTGAGCGTGGGCCCGGAGTCCACCGGCTGGCTCGCCAACGTGTCCTACCTGGTCGAGCGGGCGAGGGCGGAGGAGTTCCTGGCCGCCGTGGAACGGGCCCGCACGGACATGCCGCACCTCGAACTGCGGGTGAACGGCCCGCTGCCCCCGTACAGCTTCGTCGAGCCCGGCCCGGCCCAGCCGGCGGGCACCGCGGCCGGCGGGGCGGACGCCGGGGCGGAGTGACGACATGGGCCTGATCTCGGAACTGGCGCTGCTGCCGTTCGCCCCGGTGCGCGGCAGCGCCTGGGTCGTCCGGCAGGTGCTCCAGGAGGCGGAACGCCTGTACTACGACCCGGCGACGATACGGACCGAGCTGGCCCGGCTCGAAGAACTGCTGGAGGCCGGTGAGATCACCGAGGAGGAGTTCGACCGCCAGGAGGACGCCCTCCTCGACCGGCTGGAGACCGCGACCCGCACCGGCGCGGGCACCGGGGACGGGGGCCGCCGATGACCACCCCCAGCCGGCTCCCCGAGCCGTACGGACAGGGCGGCGGCGCCAACCTCGCCGACATCCTGGAAAGGGTGCTGGACAAGGGCGTCGTCATCGCGGGCGACATCCGCATCAACCTGCTCGACATCGAACTCCTCACCATCAAGCTGCGCCTCGTCGTCGCCTCCGTCGACAAGGCGAAGGAGATGGGCATCGACTGGTGGGAGTCCGACCCGGCGCTGTCCTCGCGCGCCCGCAGCGACGAACTGGCGAAGGAGAACGCCGAGTTGCGTGAACGGCTGGCCCGGCTGGAGGCACTGGAGCCGCGCCGCGCACAGGAGGAGGCCCCATGACCGGACTGCGGTACGTCTACGCGGTCTGCCGGCCCTTCGGCACACCGCTCCAGGCGCAGCTGACCGGGGTCGGGGGCGACCCGCCCCGGCTGCTGCCGCACCACGACCTGGTGGCCGTGGTCAGCCACGTCCCCGAGGCGGACTTCGCCGAGGAACCGCTCCGGGCCCACCTGGAGGACCTCGACTGGCTGACCGCGGTCGCCCGCGCCCACCAGGGCGTGATCGACGCGCTCACCACCGTCACCACTCCGCTGCCGCTGCGGCTCGGCACCGTCTTCCGCGACGACAGCGGGGTACGGACGATGATCGAGGCGCGGGAGGAGAGCTTCCGGCGCACCCTGGACCGGCTGGAGGGCCGGGTCGAGTGGGGCGTGAAGGTGTACGTGGAGTCCGGACCGGAGGAGCGGGCGCCCGCCCCGCCCGCTCCCCGGCCCGCCTCCGGCCGGGACTACCTGCGGCAGCGGCGGACGGCGAGCCGCGCGCAGGACGACCTGTGGCGGCGGGCCGAGAATTTCGCGACCCGGCTGCACGAGACCCTTTCCGAATGCGCCGAGGACTCCCGGATCCACGCCCCGCAGAACCCCGCGCTCTCCGGCGCCTCCGGCCGCAATGTGCTCAATGCCGCCTATCTGGTGCCCCGCACGCAGTCCGAGGAATTCGTGGAAAGGGTGGACCGGACGAAGGACGGCGAGCCCGGAATACGCGTGGAACTCACCGGGCCCTGGGCGGCCTATTCGTTCGCCGGTGAGGAAACGTCCGGGGAGGAGGAGCGGTGACCGTCGTCGAACGCCGCGAGATCGCGCTGGTGGACCTGCTCGACCGGCTCCTCGCCGGTGGCGTCGTCATCACCGGCGACATCACCCTGCGCATCGCGGACGTCGATCTGGTGCGCATCGACCTCAACGCGCTCATCAGCTCGGTGAACGCGCAGGTGCCCTCGCCGTTCGAGGAGGTGTCGCGTTGACCACCCGACCCGACGACCGCCGCGTCGAGCCGCACGACGGCCGGCGCAAGCGGCTGGAGCTGGAGCCGGACACCGTCGAACGCGACCTGGTGAAACTGGTCCTCACGGTCGTGGAACTGCTGCGCCAGCTCATGGAGCGCCAGGCGCTGCGCCGCTTCGACGAAGGGGGCCTGACCGAGGAGCAGGAGGAACGGATCGGGCTCACCCTCATGCTGCTCGAGGACCGCATGGCGGAACTGCGGGACCGCTACGGACTGCGGCCCGAGGACCTGAACCTGGACCTCGGGCCGCTCGGACCACTGCTTCCGCGGGACTGAACCCGCCGCGCCACGCCACACCGTTCCAGGGACCCGGGTCCGCATCCACTGCGGAGCCGGGTCCGCGGCGTCTGCGGGTCCGGGTCGGCGGCGTCTGCGCGGCCGGGTCCGCGCACGCTCGCGCGGCGCCAGGTCCGCGGACGCCGCCGAAAACGACGGCGACCCGGTTCCGGGAAAATCCCGGAACCGGGTCGCCTAGACGCCCGTCAGATCACCAACGGTACCAGCGGCCCCTGCCCCCGCCTGCCGTCGTACTGCGCATGAAGAATCCCAGCAGCCATACGATCAGGACCGCCAGAGCGATCCACCAGAGAACCTTTACGGCGAATCCGGCACCGAAAAGGATCAGCGCCAGCAGCAGAACAAGAAGAATGGGAACCATAGTGTCAACCTCCTGACCCTCTGGTTGCCCGTAAAAAGCGATTCAGGCTTCCTTCCGGCAGAGAATTTCGCCGTGCAGCACGCTGAACCACCCGTCGTCCGCCTCGCCCCAGGCGCGCCAGGCCCCGGCGATCTCCCGCAGCTGCTCCCGGGTGGCGTGACCGCCCTCCACGGCCCGGTCGGCGTACGCCGACGCCTCGGTGCGCTCGGCCCACAGACCGCTCCACCAGGACCGTTCACCGGCGGTCGCGAAGGTCCAGGTGCCCGACGTGGCGGTGATGTCCGTGCAACCCGCGGCCAGCGCCCAGGACTTCAGCCGCCGCCCGGCGTCCGGCTCGCCGCCGTTGGCGCGGGCCACCCGCCGGTACAGGTCGAGCCAGCGGTCCAGGCCCGGCGACAGCGGATACCAGGTCATCGCCGCGTAGTCCGAGTCCCGGACGGCCACGTAACCGCCCGGCCGGGTCACCCGCAGCATCTCGCGCAGCGCCCGCACCGGATCCCCGACGTGCTGGAGCACCTGGTGGGCGTGGACCACGCAGAACGTGTCGTCCGGGAAGTCCAGCGCGTGCACGTCCCCGACCGCGAAGTCGGTGTTCGTCAGCCCCCGCTCGCCGGCCACCGCCCGGGCCCGCTGAAGGATCCCCGGCTCCCGGTCGACTCCGGTGACGTGGCCCTCGGGCACGAGACCGGCCAGGTCGGCGGTGATCGTCCCGGGCCCGCACCCGATGTCCAGGATCCGCATGTGCGGCTGGAGCACCCCGAGGAGGTACGCCGCCGAGTTCTCGGCGGTCCGCCATGTGTGCGACCGCAGTACCGACTCGTGGTGACCGTGCGTGTAGACGGCCGTCTCCCGCGCCTCGGGCATGACGGGCCCACCCCTTCCACTTCGTTGGCGATCACTCGGTAGGAGATCGCTCGGTAGGAGATCACTCACGCTACGCGCACAGGCCGAATAATGAGACCCGCGTATCGCATGCTGGATGAGATGCAGGTCCGAAACCCGTTTGCCCCTCGCGCCGGCCACCCCGCAGAATCCCCCCATGGGCCATCTGGAAGCAGCACACCTGGAGTACTACCTCCCCGACGGGAGGGCCCTCCTGGGCGACGTGTCCTTCCGGGTGGGGGAGGGCGCCGTGACGGCCCTGGTCGGGCCCAACGGCGCGGGCAAGACGACGCTGCTCCGCCTCCTCGCCGGCGAGCTGAAGCCGCACGGCGGATCCGTCACCGTCACCGGCGGGCTCGGCGTCATGCGCCAGTTCGTCGGCTCCGTGCGCGACGAGACGACCGTGCGCGACCTCCTCGTCTCCGTCGCGCCGCCCCGCATCCGGGAGGCGGCGCGCGCCGTCGACCGGGCCGAGCACGCCGTCATGACGGTCGACGACGAGGCCGCGCAGCTGTCGTACGCGCAGGCGCTCGCCGACTGGGCCGAGGTGCGCGGCTACGAGGCCGAGACGCTGTGGGACATGTGCACCACGGCCGCGCTGGGCGTGCCGTACGAGAAGGCGCAGTGGCGCGAGGTGCGCACCCTCTCCGGCGGCGAGCAGAAACGCCTCGTCCTGGAGGCGCTCCTGCGCGGCACCGACCAGGTGCTCCTGCTCGACGAACCCGACAACTACCTCGACGTACCCGGCAAACGCTGGCTGGAGGAACGGCTCGCGGAAACCCGCAAGACCGTCCTGTTCGTCTCCCACGACCGCGAACTCCTCGCCCGCGCCGCCGAACGCATCGTCTCCCTGGAGCCGGGTCCCGCCGGCGCCGACGCCTGGGTGCACGGCGGCGGCTTCGCCACCTACCACGAGGCACGCCGTGAACGCTTCGCCCGCTTCGAGGAGTTGCGCAGGCGCTGGGACGAGAAGCACGCCCAGCTCAAGAAACTCGTACTGAACCTGCGGCAGGCCGCGTCCGTCAGCCACGAGATGGCCTCCCGCTACCAGGCGGCCCAGACCAGGCTCCGCAAGTTCGAGGAGGCCGGCCCTCCGCCGGAGCCGCCGCGCGAGCAGAACATCACGATGCGGCTGAAGGGCGGCCGCACCGGAGTGCGCGCGGTCATGTGCGAGCAGCTCGAACTCACCGGCCTGATGAAGCCGTTCGACCTGGAGGTGTTCTACGGCGAACGGGTCGCCGTGCTCGGCTCCAACGGCTCCGGCAAGTCGCACTTCCTGCGCCTGCTCGCCGGCGACGACGTGACGCACACCGGCGGATGGCGGCTCGGTGCCCGTGTCGTCCCCGGCCACTTCGCGCAGACCCACGCGCACCCGGAACTCGAGGGCCGCACGCTGCTGGACATCCTGTGGACCGACCACGCCCAGGACCGCGGCGCCGCCATGTCGCGGCTGCGCCGCTACGAGCTGACCGGCCAGGCCGAGCAGACCTTCGAACGGCTCTCCGGCGGCCAGCAGGCCCGCTTCCAGATCCTGCTGCTCGAACTCCAGGGCGTCACGGCGCTGTTGCTCGACGAGCCGACGGACAACCTCGACCTGGAGTCCGCCGAGGCGCTTCAGGAGGGCCTGGAGGCCTTCGAGGGCACCGTCCTCGCGGTCACCCACGACCGCTGGTTCGCCCGCTCCTTCGACCGCTTCCTCGTCTTCGGCAGCGACGGCAGGGTCAGGGAAACGCCGGAACCGGTGTGGGACGAACGCCGGGTGGAGCGCGCGCGGTAGACGCGCCGCCCCCGCACGCCCACCTGGTCACATCGCCGGTCATCCGTCCGGTGGCGGCGGCCACCGGGTCGGCGGGGCCTGGGTCCGGGCCACCCGTCCCGACACCAACACCGACACCAACACCATGGGGCTTCCCTCTTTGAACGTGCGCGACGGTCCGCGATCGTGCGCGCCGGTCTTTGCACGTGCGCGCAGGTCACTTCCAGCGCAGCAGCGCCCCCAGCCCGCCGACCGGCGCGTCCCGCGGCGCGTCCGGCGCGAGGCTCACCGCCAGCGCGGGCGCGTCGGTGGCGACCGCCGAGCGGATCAGCGCGTCGTCCGCGCGGGCCGACCACGAGTTCTGCTCACCGAGCACCTTCAGATCCGTACGCCGCACCGCCACCTGGTCCGGGTCCTCACCGATCCACACCTCACGGTGCGCGTCCGGCCCGTCGGGGCGGATCAGCAGTTCGTCGATGCGGTGCTCGCGGGCGGCTTCGACCAGCGCGGGAACGCCTTCCACGGCACCGGCCCGGCCCTCGTCGTCGGGGCTGCGGGCGGCGAGGAACCGCTCCACCTCGGCGGCCGCGCGCTCACCGATGTGGTCGGCGCGGATCCGCTCGACGTCCTCGTCGAGCAGCCTGCTGCCGGCACCGCGTGACGCCTCGACCACCATGTCGTGCAGCCGCTGCGGCAGCCGCTCGTGAACGGAGCGCTGCTCACGGTCCTCACCGACCAGGATCAGCAGGTCGGCGCCGGTCTCCTCCTGGCAGACGGCGAGCGCGTCGGCGATCTCCGCGGCGTTGTGCTCCCAGGTGTTCTCCACCCGCAGCTGGAAGTGGCGCTCCGACCAGTCGACCGACCCGGTCCGGTGCAGCGGCCACTGCCGCCCGGTGACCGAGCCGACGTCGTCCCGGCCGAGGGCGCTGCGCAACTCGAAGTCCGCACCCTTGCGGTCCACGTAGGCGACCACGCACACCGGGTCCTCACCGGCGAGCTCCAGCAGCGGCGCGACCCGGGGCAGCGGCGCCCACTCGGCCCAGTCACGGCCCGGCGACCGGGCCAGCGGCGGATCGAGAACCACCTCGCCGTCCCGCGCGAACAGGGCGCGCCCGTGCGGCTCGGTGGAGTGCCGCAGCTCCTCCAGCGCGTGGCGCACCGCCTGGCACGTCGCCTCGTCGGCGCCCTGGACGGCCAGCTCCCGGGCCATCGCCTGGGCCGTCAGCTGCCGCTCCTGAGGGGTGGTCTCCGTGTGCCGGGAGGTGTCGACGTAGACGGAGGCCCAGGGGCCGGGGCGTTCGTAGAGTGGATGCAGGAAAGCGAGTTCCATGGTCCCTCCCGGTTGCTGCTCCGATGGTGCCTGTGCGGACCGGGCGGGTACCCGGACGGCATGAACGCACACGACGAGCGGGGCACCACGATGACCGGAGTCGAGCCCGACCGCCTGGACGACCAGCAGCTCATGAAGGAACTGGAGACCATCCACCGCACGCGGCACGACACGCTGCTGTACGGCTCCAACGACGCGCTGCGCGCCCACAACGAGCGCATGGCCCAGCTGGAGGGCGAGTACCTGCGCCGCAACCCGCGCCGCCCGGTGGCGGCGGGCCGCACCCGCGAGGGAGCCCGTGAACGCGGCTCCGCCGACACGACGACGCCCACGACACCCGGCACCTGACACCTCACGGCCCCGGGCGCACGCCCCGACCAGGCATGCCCCTGGACCGGGACACGCGCCGGACACACGCCCGGGAGACAGGCTGAGGACAGACACGCTCCCGGAACCACGCCCCGGACAGGCACGCCTCCGCACCCGCACGCGCGTCCCGGACGCACGCCCAGGCCGAGCACGCCCCGGACTCGCGCCGGACGCACGCCCGGGAGACAGGCCCAGGACAGACACGCTCCCGGAACCACGCCCCGGGCGCACGCCCCGAACGCACGCCCCGGACAAGCGACCGGGGCTCGCCGAGAAGCGAGCCCCGGTGCAGGCGGCCTGATGCGGGCGGCCGTCAGGCCGGTGGTCGCCGGTGACACCGGCCGTAGCGGCCGTGCGGCGTCAGGCCGGTGTCAGGCCGGTGTCAGGCGTGCTGCGCCGCCCCTTCCTTCGCGAACACCTCCAGATACGTGGCGCAGAACGCCTTCAGGTCGTCCGGCTTGCGACTCGTGACCAGCTTGTTCGACCCGTGGTCGCAGACCTTCACCTGCTCGTCGACCCAGGTCCCGCCCGCGTTGCGGATGTCCGTCCGCAGGCTCCGCCAGCTGGTCAGCTCGCGCCCCCGGACCACATCGGCCTCGACCAGGGTCCACGAGGCGTGGCAGATCGCGGCGACCGGCCGGCCCTGCTGGAAGAAGTCCCGCACGAACGCGACGGCCTTCTCGTCCATGCGCAGGAAGTCCGGGTTGGCCACCCCGCCCGGCAGCACCAGCCCGTCGAAGGAGTCCGCCGACGTGTCGCCGACCACCTCCTGCACGGGGAAGGTGTCCGCCTTGTCGAGGTGGTGGAACGCCTGGATCTTCCCGGGCCGCGTCGACACCAGCACGGCCTCGTGACCGGCGTCCACGGCGGCCTTCCACGGCTCGGTCAGCTCGACCTGTTCGACGCCCTCGGGCGCGGTCAGAAATGCGATGCGCATGGTGGTCCTACATCCCTTCGTCTGCTTTCGGCGGCTCGCTGCGCGCTGTGCCGCTCTCGTCCGGCTCCGCACGGCTGATGTCGGCCAGTGCCGAGCCGGGATCCTGCGCCTCGGCCAGATCGCCGAGACTGACCAGCCCGACCGGCAGTCCGCCCTCGATCACCGGAATCCGCCGAATGGCGTGCTCCCGCATCAGGGCGACGGCCCTCGGCACCGGGTCGTCCGGCGCCAGCGTCACCGGGTTCGGGGTGCACACCGAGCCGGCGCTCACCCCGAGCGGGTCCGCGCCCTCGGCGACCGCCCGGACGGTGATGTCCCGGTCGGTGAGCACGCCGACGACCCGCTGCCCGTCGGCCACCACGACGTCGCCGATGTGCTGCGCGCGCATCAGCTGCGCCGCCTCGACGATCGAGGCGTCCGGACGCACGGCGACCACGCCCGGCGTCATCACGTCCTTGACGAACTCGGCCATGGCTCACGGCCCTTCCTCCGGCACCGGCCGACGGGGCTCGCGTCCGCCCGTCCGCCGCGGGCGCGTCCGGACGCGGAACCGCCGTGGCCGGCCGGTCACGCGTTCTCCGTCTCCCGGTACCGGGTCAGCGCCTCGGCCAGCTCCTGGACGCTGCCGTAACGGGCCTGCCGCGGCAGCCGCTCCAGCGCCTCGATGAGCGCGTCGGGCGCGTGCCGCCGGTCCAGGGCCCGCATCAGCTCCCGGGGACCCGCGGGGAACGCCCCGCGGCCCAGGATCCTGGCCAGCTCCAGTCGCACCGACTCCAGTGACGTCGGGCCCCGGCTCGGTGTCACCGGTCCGCGCGCGACCTCCGGGTCGTCGTCGGCGTACGGCTCCGGGTCGTGCCACTCCTCGGTGCGGGTGGGGTGCCCGGACCGCAGCAGGCCCTGCAGTTCGTGCTTCATCTCGTCGTCGCGGTGGACGCTGAGCCGGTCACTGCCTCGCTGCATGTCTCCCTCCAGATCCTTCGGGGGTGGGCTCCGCGTACCCGGCAGGCGCGGGCCGACACGGGCTCTCGCGACCGGATCGGCACGGGCTCTCGCGACTGGATCGGACGGGTTCACGCGACTGGATCGGCACGGGCTCTCGCGACCGGATCGGCACGGGCCGGGTTTGGCCGCCGGGCACGGGGAGACCCGACACCGCACGCCCCCCGCGCCTCCTGGAAAGGACCGGCCATGGCGGTGCTCGCCGTGCTCATCCCCCTGTCCATGCTCGGCGTGATCCTAGTGCTGGGCCGCTACGAAGAGCTTCTGCTGCCGTCCCCGCGGACCGATGTGGAGCCCGCTGAGAACGGGGTGGGACGTTTGGGGCGGTGACGTGCGGGCAGGCGGACTCGCAGTGCTTCGGACAGAAGGCACGCCCGTGGCGGCGGCACACGACCGCTCCGGGCGCACCCGTCCCCGAGCAGTGCGCCCGCCACGGTGACCGTCCGTCCCCGCCCCAGGGAGCTGCGACGCACCATGCCGACCACAGCCACCGCGAAGCGCCACCCGCACGACGACGCCCCCGACACCGCGGAGGCCTTCCGCAGGCTCGCGGCACTGCCGCCGGGCGAAGAACGCGACGAACTGCGTGACCGGATCGTCGAGGCGTGGCTGCCCATGGCCGACCGTCTCGCCGGACGTTTCCGCAGCCGCGGCGAGAGCCTCGACGACCTGCGCCAGGTCGCCGCTCTCGGCCTGGTGAAGGCGGTCGACCGGTACGACCCCGCGCTCGGCAACGCCTTCGAGAGCTACGCCGTGCCGACCGTCACCGGCGAGATCAAGCGGCACTTCCGCGACCACATGTGGACCGTGCACGTACCGCGGCGCGTCCAGGAACTGCGCAACCGCGTCCGGCGCGCCTCCCAGGACCTCGCCGCCACCACATCAGGCCGCCCGCCCACCGTGACCGAGATCGCCGAGCACAGCGCGCTGAGCGAGGACGACGTCCGCACCGGGCAGCAGGCCCTGGACAGCTTCTCCGCCCTGTCCCTGGACGCCCAACTGCCCGGCAGCGACGACGGCTTCTCGCTCGCCGACGCCCTCGGCGCGCCCGACCCCGCGCTGGACACCGTCGTCGACCGCGAGGCCGTCAAGGAACGGCTCGCGGCACTGCCGGAACGCGAGCGGGCCATCCTCTACATGCGGTTCTTCGGCGACATGACGCAGAGCAGCATCGCCGAGGAACTGGGCATCTCCCAGATGCACGTCTCCCGCCTGATCAGCCGCTCCTGCGGGCGGGTGCGGGAGCAGGTGATGGGCGACGCCGAGGCGTAGCCGCCGCTTCACCCACTCGGGCGTGCCCGGTCCCGCCAATGGCGTGCGAACGCGCGCGGCGGGCCGACGGGCGGGCTGTGATGGCGGGGGAGCGCGACCCACCGCCGCGCCCCGCCCGTCGCTCGAAGGAGCCCGCACCATGCGCCGCACCGCCCGTGCCCTGACCCTCGCCGCCGTCGCCGGCACCGCGCTCGGCGCGCTCGCGCCGGCCGCGTCCGCGGGAACCGTCCCGGGCAGCGGACCCTCGTGGGGCACCGCCACCCACGCACCGTGCCCGACCCCTCAGGGACAGCAGTGGGAGGGGTACGTGCCGAAGGGCGGCGAAACGGGGGCGGCCGAACCGGACGCCCTCGAACCCGACGCCGCGGCGCCGGAAGCGGCCGTACCGGACGGCACGGCCTTCGACGAACTGATCCCGGACCCGGGCGAGGACGTTCCGGCCGAGGAGGTCCCGGCGGAGGAGGTCCCGGCCGAGGACGGTGCGCAGATCCCCGCACCCCCCGGCGGCGCGTCCCCCGCCGCCGGGGCCGCGGCCGCCCCGAGCGCCCCGCAGCACACCGGCACGGCGCACACCGGCACGGCGCACACCGGCACGGCGCACACCGGGCCGACGACCGCCCCGCCGAAGCCGACGACCGCCCCTCCGAAGCCGACGCCGCCCGGGAAGACCCCGTCGAAGGAGCCCGACCCGAAGGAGACCCACTGCGCCGACGCCCCGGTGCACCGGGGCGTCCACGCGGGCGAGGGCGGCACCTTCACCGATTCCGTGCCCGCCCTGGCCGCAGGCGGCCTGCTGATCGCGGGCGCCCTCGGCGCCGCCGCGCACCGCCTGTACCGGGACCGGACCGGCCGCCCGGACGCCTGACGTCCGCCGCGCTTCCCGCAACCGCCGTACCGCCGTGAACCGCGCGACCCGAACCGGCCCCCATGGCTCGCGGCACGATGGGTACTGACTCCGGGGGCACCAGGAAGGTGCCGGGGCGGCACCAGGGACTGCGGAGGTAGGGATGCGGCGGACGGACCCGGAGAGCCACGGCCCCGTCCGCTTCGGGCCGCCGGTCCCCGACGACGGGCTGCCCGTCCTGCCCGAGCTGACGGCCGTCCTCGCCGCCGCGGCCTCCCGCGCCGACGCCGAGCCGGTCGGCGGCGGCCCCGCGCTCCTGGACGCCGCCCGCGGCTTCGGCGAACGGCGCGGACTGCCCGCCGGCCGCACCGCCGTCGCCCCCGGCGCCCCCGCCCTGCTGGTGGCGCTGACCGCCGCCATCGGCGGCGACGTACTGGTGCCCAGACCCTGCGCAGCCTGGTGGGCGCCCTACGCCCGCCTGCTCGGCCGGCCCGCCTTCCACGTGCCGACTCCGGCCGAGAGCGGCGGCGTCCCGGACCCGTACGCCCTGCTGGAGACCGTCCGACGGGTGCGCGACGAGGGCGGCGACCCGCGCCTGCTGGTGCTCTCCGTCGCCGACGACCCCACCGCCACCGTCGCCCCGCCCGAACTCCTCCACGAGACCCTGGAGGCCGCCACCGGCGAAGGGCTGCACCTGGTCAGCGACGAGACCTGGCGCGACACCCTGCACGACCCGCACGGCACCGTGCTGCTCAGCCCCGCCGAGATGCTGCCCGACCGGGTCACCGTCGTCACCGACCTGGCCGGCGCGCTGCTCCCGCCGGGCTGGCCGGTCGCGGTGGCCCGCTTCCCGGCGGGCGCCGGCGGAGCGGCGCTGCACGCGCGTGCGCTCGACGTGCTCACCGCACTCGACGCACGGGTCCCCGGTCCCGTCGCCGCTGCGGCCGCCTACGCGCTGTCCGAGCCGGAACCGGTCACCGCGCGCGTCGCCGCCACGGTGCGCCTGCACGCGCGCGTGGCCGCCGCCGCGCACCGGGCCGTGGTCGCCGCGGGCGCCCTGGCCCGGCCCCCGTCCTGCGGCCGCCACCTGTACCTCGACCTCAGCCCGCTGGCCCCCGCGCTCACCGCCCGCGGCATCGGCGACGCCCAGGAACTGGAGGACTTCCTCACCGCCCGGCTCGGCATGCCCGCGCCGGGCGGTCACCGCTTCGGCGACGGCCTGGAGGTGCCGCGCGTGCGCCTGTGCACCGCGCCGCTGCTGGGCGACACCGCCGAACAGCGCGCGCAGGCACTGCACGCACCCGCACCCCTGGAACTGCCGCAGGTGCGAGCCGCGCTCGCCCACCTGACATCGGTCTTCGACGATCTTTCGTGACGACGCTCGGCGATGGGAGTCTCCTCGATGACGCAGCGGCCCGAGTCGACCACCGGCACGGCCACCCCGGAACCACCGGCCGTCCCCTCCCCCCTGGCCCCCGCGCACCCCCCACTGGCCGAACCCCGCCCGCTCGCCGAACGCCGGGTGTGGCCGCGCACCTTCCACGACCGGCTCACCGCCCCCCTGCCCGGCCTGAAGGCCATGGCCCGCTTCGCCCGCGAAGGCTCCGTACGGCCCACCCGGGACGGCCTCGCCGACATCCCCCGACTGCCCTGCGCCCCCGCCCCGCTGCCCCGTGCGGACGCCCGCACCGTCGCCGTCACCTGGGCCGGGCACGCCAGCTGGGTGGTGCGGATCGGCGGACTCACCGTCCTCACCGACCCGGTGTGGTCCCGCCGGATCCTCGGCACCCCGGCCCGCATCACGCCCGTCGGAGTCGCCTGGGAGGACCTGCCGCGCATCGACGCGGTCGTCATCAGCCACAACCACTACGACCACCTCGACGCCCCCACCGTGCGCCGACTCCCGCGCGACACCCCGGTGTTCGTGCCCGCCGGGCTCGCCCGCTGGTTCCACCGCCGCCGGTTCACCCGCGTCACCGAACTGGACTGGTGGGAGGCCGCCGAACTGCGTCCGGAGGGCAGTGGCGGGCGACGGCCGGGAGTGCGGTTCGACTTCGTGCCGGCCCACCACTGGTCCAAGCGCTCCCTCACCGACACCTGCCGCTCCCTGTGGGGCGGCTGGGTGCTCACCGACCCCGACGGGCGGCGCGTGTACTTCGCCGGTGACACCGGCTACGGCCACTGGTTCTCCCGCATCGGCCGCCGCCACCCGGGCATCGACCTCGCGCTGCTGCCCATCGGCGCCTACGACCCCCGCTGGTGGCTGGCCGACGTGCACTGCGACCCGGAGGAGGCGGTGCGCGCCTGCCAGGACCTCGGCGCGCGCCGCATGGCACCCATGCACTGGGGCACGTTCGTCCTCTCCGCGGAACCCGTCCTGGAACCGCTCACCCGGGTACGCGCCGCCTGGGAGAAGGCGGGCCTGCCCCGCGAGGACCTGTGGGACCTGCCGGTGGGCGCCTCCCGCGTCCTTGAGTGACCGGCGGAAGGGACGGCGGCGTCACTCCGCCGCCGTCCCCCGCAGCCGCCGCCACACACTCGGCACGGCGCTGATCAGCACGGTCAGCACGACCGCCGCGAGCACGCCCTCCCACGGCTCGGCGAACAGCGAGCCGCCGAGCACACCGATCAACTGGTACGTCACCGCCCAGGCCAGACAGGCCGGCAGATTGCCGCGGACGAAGCGGCGCAGCGGCCACTGCGCGAGCAGACAGGCCAGCATCACCGGGAGGCGCCCGGCCGGCATCAGCCGGGACAGCACCAGCACCGCCACCCCGTGGTCGGCGAGTTTGCGTTGCGCCTGCGCCAGCCGGTCCTCCGGGGCACGCGACCGGATCGCCTCCAGCCAGCGCGAGCCGTTCCTCGACCGCATCCCGCGCCGGCCCAGCCAGTACAGGGCCACGTCCCCGAGGAACGCGGCCAGCGACGCCGTCACGAACACCAGCGCCATCGAGAACGGCGCCGTCTGGTGGACGGCGACCACGGCCGCCGAACTCACCAGCGCGCCCGTCGGAACGACCGGCACCAGCGCCCCGATCAGCACCAGCAGGAACAGCGAGGGATAGCCGATCGCCTGCTGGGTCGACTCCGGCGCCACGGCCGGCACGACCGCCAGCGCGGCCGCCGACGACAGGGACGCGCCGGCCGCGGGCCCCGGGGCGGCGGGCAGGATCACCGCGCGACCTCCAGGCGCACGCTCTCTCCGTGCCCGAGCCGGTGCACCGTCGCGCCGGGCGCGTACCGGGCCGCCAGTCGCTCGAACTCCTGGCCCGGCGCGTGGAATTCGTGCGGGCGCACGGCGTCCATCCCGATCGGCCAGTACGTGCCGTAGTGCACCGGCACCGCGCTGGGCGCCCCCAGCCGGGCCAGTGCCTCGGCCGCGCGCCCCGCGTCCAGATGCCCCTCGCCGAGGTACGGACCCCAGCCGCCGACCGGGAGCAGCGCCACGTCGACCGGTCCGACCTCCTTGGCCATCGCGTCGAACAGACCGGTGTCCCCGGCGAAGTACGTCCGCGCCTCACCTTCCAGGACGTAGCCGAGGGCGGGGGAGCGGTGCGGTCCGACCGGCAGCCGCCGCCCGTCGTGCCGCGCGGGCACGGCCCGTACCGCCAGGCGGCCGACCGTCGTCACCTCGCCGGGCGCCACCTCCGTCACGTCGAGATGCCGGAGCCGGCGCAGCCCCGGCACCGCGCGTCGTGCGCCCCGGGGCACGAGCAGGCGCGTGCCCGGGGCGAGCCGGGCCAGCGACGGCACGTGCAGATGGTCCGCGTGCAGGTGGGAGACGAGGGCCACGTCCGCGTGCCGGGCCTCGTCGGGCGGCACCGCGCCGCGCCGGCGCCGCAGGTGCGCGAGCCGGCGGGCGAACAGCGGGTCGGTGAGCACGCGGGTGTGCGAGTCCTGCACCGTGCAGGTGGCGTGCCCCCACCAGGTGATGTCCACCGGCACTTCACCGCCTCCTTCGCGCGACTCCCCGAAGCCTACGTGCAGGAGTAGGGTCGGCGACGAAACCGGAGGTGAGGGGGCGCCATGGGGCCGGTGCGGGTGACGGCGATCGCGAGTCTGACGCCGCTGGTGGAACTCGACGCGGAGCCCTTCCTCGTGGACTCCCGCAGCCAGCACGCCATGTGCGCCCGCTGGGCCGCCGAGCACGGCTACGTGGTGGTCCGCGAACTCCTGGTACGGGGACTGCGCGCCGACCACTGCGTGCTGTGGGAGGGCGTGCGTCCCGGCACCGACCTGTTCGTCGCGCCCAGCCTGCGGGTGCTGGAACGCGCCCTGGCCTCCGTCGAGGAGTTCACCGAGGAGTGCGCGCGGCGCGGGGTGCGCGTGGAGACCGTGGGCCGCGCCGAACCGTCGTACGACGCGGCGATGAAGGCGTGTGTGCACCGCAGGCTGTCCATGCCCACCGCCGGCTACGACGGCCGCTGAGCCGCCGCGGTCCGCACGGTCGGGGACAAAACGGCTCTTCCGGTCGTTGTGGCAGGGTGGGGGCGGGCCAGAGCTCCGTCAGGGTGACGGACGGACCGGGACGTGAGGTGTGCGGGGCGTGGGTGGCGGGCGTTGGCGACGGGTCGCCAGTCAGATCGGGCGGAGCGTCGCCGTGTGGGCGGTCTCCACGCTCACCATGCTGCTGCTCGCCGGGATCCTGCCGGACTTCCGGCTGCGCTCGGCGGACGGCGACAGCGCCACCGACATCGCCGTCACCGCCGCCCTCGGCGCCGGCGCCTTCGGTCTGCTCTCCGCGCTGGTCTGGCCGCTGCTGGTGCGCCTGTTGCTGCTCGTGCCGGCGCTCGTCCTCGGCCTGCTGGTGTTCTTCCTCAACGGCGCCCTGCTCTGGCTGGCCCTGCGCGTCAACCCGGTCGAACGCGGCGCGGCCGCACCGGAGACGGCGGTCGTGGTCGCCGCGGTCATGTCCGCGGTCGCCTCGGCCACCGGTGCCGCTCTCGCCGTCCGCGACGACGACGCCTACCGCCGCCGCCTCTACCGCCTCGCCGACCGCAGACGGCGCTCCACCCCGCCCTGCCCGGCCACGCCCGGCACGGTCTTCCTGCAACTCGACGGCGTCGGCCACGACGTGCTGCTGGACGCGGTCGGCAAGGGGCTGATGCCGACCGTGGCGCGCTGGCTCGGCACCGGCAGCGGCGGCGACCGCCCCTCCCACCGCCTCACGCCCTGGCGCACCGACTGGTCCAGCCAGACCGGCGCCAGCCAGCTCGGCATCCTGCACGGCAGCAACCACGACGTCCCCGCCTTCCGCTGGTACGAGAAGGCCCGCCGCGAGGTGATGGTCTGCAACCGGCCCACCAGCGCCGCCGAACTCCAGGCCCGCGCCATCGAGTACTCCGGGCACGCCGGGCTCCTCGCCCACGACGGCGCAAGCCGCGGCAACCTGTTCGGCGGCGGCGCCGCCGAACAGGCCCTGGTGCTGTCCATCGCCACCCGCCGCCGCGGCCCCGCGGCCCGCTCCCGCGCGGGCTACTTCGCCTACTTCTCCGACCCCGCCAACGCCGTGCGCACCGCCCTGTCCTTCGTCGCGGAGGTGTGCCGCGAGGTCGGCCAGTCCACGCGGTCCCGGTTCCGGGGGCAGCGGCCGCGCGTCTCGCGCGGCGGGCTCTACCCGTTCGTCCGCGCCTTCGCGACCGTCGTCGAACGGGACGTGGTGGTGGCGGCCGTGACGGGCGACCTGCTCGCCGGCCGCACCGCCGTCTACGCCGACCTGGTCGCCTACGACGAGGTCGCCCACCACTCCGGCCCGGCGAGCAGGGACGCCGAGAAGGTCCTCCAGCGTCTGGACCGCTCCCTCGCCCTGATCGAGAACGTCGCCGAGCACGCCCCGCGCCCCTACCGCATCGTCGTCCTCTCCGACCACGGGCAGAGCCCCGGCGAGACCTTCCGCTCCCGCTACGGCCTCACCCTCGGCGACCTGGTGCGCGCCGGCTGCGGACTGCCCGTGCCGCGCCGCGCCGGGCGCACCCACAGCGGCGCCGAGGCCCGCGCGGCCGTCCGGGCGGCACTGCGCCGGCCCGTCGAGGAGGGGGCCGAGCACTACCGGCCCACGCGTGGTTCGGAACCCGTCGTGCTGGCCTCCGGCAACCTGGGCCTGGTCTCCTTCCCGGACGTGCCGCACCGCATGACCAAGGAGGAGATCGACGCCCGCCACCCCGCGCTGCTGCCGACCCTCGCCAACCACCCCGGCATCGGTTTCCTCCTGGTCCGCAGCGAACGGCACGGCGGGGTCGTGCTCGGCGCGTACGGCGCGGAGATCCCGCTGGACCGACTGGACGACCAGCCGGGCCCGCTGGCCGCGTTCGGGCCCGGTGCCGCCGACGTGGTGCGCCGCACCCACACCTTCCCGCACACCGCCGACATCATGGTCAACTCCTTCCACGACCCGGCCGACGGCGAGGTCCTCGCCTTCGAGGAGCAGATCGGCTCCCACGGCGGTCTCGGCGGTGCCCAGTCCCGCCCCTTCCTGCTCTCCCCGCTCGCCCTGTCCGCCCCGGTCGCCGACGGCACCGAACTCGCCGGTGCCGAGCGGATCCACGAGGTACTGCGCCGCTGGCTGACCGAGTCGGGCGCGGCGGCGGCGCCGGCTCCCGGCGACCGGGAACGCGCGGCCTGACCCGCGGCGCCGCCCGGCTCCCGTCCCGCGGGGACCCGCCGGACACGCGCCCGCCGTTCACCGTTCACCGCGGAGGGGCCCGTCTTCCGGGTCCGTCGAGCCGTGATGTGATCGTATGGGGCGGGAACCCGGGGGCAGCGGCTCCCGGGCCGGTACCGCCGGACACACGGCCGGACTTTTTTCGAAAGGATGCGTCATGGCAGCCACGCGCTCCGCACACACCGTTTGGGAAGGCAACCTATTCCAGGGGAGCGGGGTCGTCTCCTTCGACTCCTCCGGTTCCATCGCCGAGCAGCCGGTCACCTGGGCGTCGCGGGCCGAGGAGGCGAACGGGAGGACCAGCCCGGAGGAGCTGATCGCCGCCGCCCACTCCAGCTGCTTCTCGATGGCCCTCTCCAACGGTCTCGACAAGGCCGGCACCCCGCCGACCAGGCTGACCACCTCCGCCGACGTGACCTTCGTGCCGGGCCAGGGCATCACCGGCATCCACCTCACCGTCGAGGGCACCGTGCCCGGCCTGGACGAGGCCGGTTTCGTCGCCGCGGCCGAGGACGCCAAGGTGAACTGCCCGGTCAGCCAGGCGCTGAAGGCCACCAACATCACCCTGACGGCGAAGCTGGCCTGACCGGCCCTGCGCACCGAAGGACCGAGAAGCCGCAGGCCGCCCCGACCCGGGCGGCCTGCGGCACACCCCTCCGGGAGTGACCGCCCATGACGTCACGGCCCGCCGTCTCCGCCCACCAGGGAGGCTCCGAACGCGCCGCCCCGGCCACCCTGGACGCCTACCGGGACGCGCTGCGCTGCGGCGCCGAGTACGTCGAGTTCGACGTCCGGCGCACCGCCGACGGCGTCTTCGTCGTCCACCACGACCCCCGCGTCGGCCACACCGGCCCGCCGCTGTCCACGCTCACCCACGCGGAGCTGAACGAGCGCGCCGGGTACCCGGTGCCCGCCGTGGAGCAGGTCATGGAACTGATCGCCGGCCGGGTCCTCGGCCATCTGGACCTGAAGGAGACGGGCCACGAGCGGGAGTTGATCGACCTCGCGGTCGACCTGCTCGGCGAGGACGGATTCGTCGCCACCACCCTGGAGGACCGTTCCGTCGCTGCCATCACTGCCTCCCACCCGCGCGTGCGCACCGCGCTGTCCCTCGGCCGGAACGGCAGTGACCTCGGCCGGGGCCGGCTGGTGGCGACGCGGATCGGCGAGCTGCTGCCCATGCGCCGGGTGCGCGCCTGCGGCGCCCGCGGAGTCGCCGTGCACTGGCGGCTGGCCCGCGCCACCGTGCTGCGCGAGGCGGCCCGCAACAGACTGTTCTCCATGGTGTGGACCGTCAACGAGGACGCGGCGCTGCGCGGCTTCCTCGACGACCCGCGCGTCGACGTGCTGATCACCGACCGGCCCCGGCGCGCCGTGGAACTGCGCGACGGGACGGACCCGCGACCCCGTCGTTGACAACCACCCACTCAACCTATTGACAAGCGGCCGCTCAAGTTTTGTGCTGGAATTCCGGAGAGGTGCCCTGCGGAAGGGGACAGCGATGGGACGCGCCGTCGGAATCGACCTGGGAACCACGAACTCGGTGGTGGCCGTGCTGGAGGCCGGCGAGCCCACCGTGATCGCCAACGCGGAGGGCGCGCGCACCACGCCGTCCGTCGTCGCCTTCGCCAAGAACGGCGAGGTGCTGGTCGGCGAGGTCGCCAAGCGGCAGGCCGTCACCAACGTCGACCGCACCGCCCGCTCGGTCAAGCGGCACATGGGCGATGCCCAGTGGCGCTTCCCCGGGCAGGGGTCCGTCGACGGCACCCGCTACCGGGCGCAGGAACTGTCCGCCCGGGTCCTGCAGAAGCTGAAGCGCGACGCGGAGTCCTACCTCGGCGAGGACGTCACCGACGCGGTCGTCACCGTACCGGCGTACTTCGACGACACCCAGCGGCAGGCCACCAAGGAGGCCGGGGAGATCGCCGGCCTGAACGTCCTGCGGATCATCAACGAGCCCACCGCGGCGGCCCTGGCGTACGGACTGGACAAGGAGAACGACCAGACCGTCCTCGTCTTCGACCTCGGCGGCGGCACCTTCGACGTGTCGCTGCTGGAGATGGGCGAGGGCGTCATCGAGGTGAAGGCCACCAACGGCGACACGCACCTGGGCGGCGACGACTGGGACCAGCGCGTCGTCGAGTACCTCGCCAAGCGGTTCAAGGGCCAGTACGGCATCGACCTGATCCAGGACAGGATGGCGGTGCAGCGGCTGCGGGAGGCCGCCGAGAAGGCGAAGATCGAGCTGTCGTCCTCCTCGGAGACCACCGTCAACCTGCCCTACGTCACCGCCTCCGCCGAAGGCCCCCTCCACCTCGACGAGAAACTGACCCGCGCCCAGTTCCAGGAGCTCACCGAGGACCTGCTGGAGCGCTGCAAGAAGCCCTTCCACCAGGCCGTCAAGGACGCCGGCGTGCAGCTCTCCGCGATCGACCACGTCATCCTCGTCGGCGGCTCCACCCGGATGCCCGCCGTCACCGACCTGGTCCGCGAACTCACCGGCAAGGACCCGCACAAGGGCGTCAACCCGGACGAGGTGGTGGCCGTCGGCGCGGCCCTCCAGGCGGGCGTCATCCGCGGCGACGTCAAGGACGTGCTGCTGCTCGACGTCACCCCGCTGTCCCTGGGCATCGAGACCAAGGGCGGCATCATGACCAAGCTGATCGAGCGCAACACCACGATCCCCACCCGCCGTTCGGAGATCTTCACCACCGCGACCGACAACCAGCCCTCGGTCGGCATCCAGGTCTACCAGGGCGAACGCGAGATCGCCGCCTACAACAAGAAGCTCGGCGTCTTCGACCTGACCGGCCTGCCCCCGGCCCCGCGCGGCGTCCCGCAGATCGAGGTGGCCTTCGACATCGACGCCAACGGCATCATGCACGTCTCCGCCAAGGACCTCGCCACCGGCCGGGAGCAGAAGATGACCGTCACCGGCGGCTCGGCGCTGCCCAAGGACGACATCGACCGCATGATGCGGGAGGCCGAGCAGTACGCCGAGGAGGACCGCAGGCGCCGCGAGGCCGCCGAGACCCGCAACCAGGCCGAACAACTCGTCTACCAGACCGAGCGGTTCCTGCGGGACAACAGCGACCGCATCCCCGACGACACCCGCTCCGAGGTCGACTCGGCCGTCACGGAGGTGAAGCAGCTGCTCGAGCGGGAGGCCACCGAGACCGCCGAGCTGCGCGCCGGCTTCGACAAACTCGCCGCGGTCAGCCAGAAGATGGGCCAGGCGATGTACGCGCAGACCGCGCAGTCCGCGCAGCCGGGCTCCGAGGACACCGGCCGGCACACCTCACCGCCGGACGAGGAGGGCGTCGTGGACGCGGAGATCGTCGACGACGACAGGGACACCGGCGGCACCGGGGACCGCAAGGACGGAGCCGCCTGACCCGCCCCGCGGCCCCGCCGCTCACGGTTTGCGGGCGACCCCCGCGTACACCGGCACGATGCCCTCCGCCTGCGCCGCCACGTCCTCCGGGTCCGGACGCCACCCGTGCACCGGGATGACGCCCGGGCCCAGCAGCTCCAGCCCGTCGAAGAAACGGGAGAACGCGGCCAGCGACCGCGGGTGGAACGGCGTGCCGCCGCGCCGGAAGTGCTCCGCCGCCTGACCGACGGCCCCCGGGCTCAGATCCGCGGTGACCTGGGACAGGATCAGATGACTGCCCGGGGCGAGCGCGGCCGTGTACCGCCGGAGCAGCCCGTACACGTCGTCGCCGTCCGGGTCGTCGTCCAGGTAGTGGGTCAGCGCCACCAGCGACAGCGCCACCGGCCGGTCCAGGTCCAGCGACTCGGCCGCCCGGCCGAGCAGCGTGTCCACGTCCCGCACGTCCGCGTGCACGTACGCGGTGCTGCCCTCCGCCGTGCCGCGCAGCAGCGCCTCCGCGTGCCGCAGCACGATCGGGTCGTTGTCCGCGTAGACCACCCGGGACTCCGCCGCCACGCCCTGCGCCACCTGGTGCAGGTTCGGCTCCGTGGGAATGCCCGTGCCGATGTCGAGGAACTGGCGCGTCCCCTCCCGGGCGACGGTGCGCACCGCCCGCTGCATGAACCGGCGGTTGGCCCGCGCCCCGCGCAGCACCGTGGGGTCCGACGCGAGGATCCTGCGCGCCAGTTCCTCGTCCACCGGATAGTTGTCCTTGCCGCCGAGCCACCAGTCGTAGACCCGCGCCGGATGCGGCCGGCCGGTGTCGACGGCCGGCGGCGCGATGTCGGAATCGGTCATGGGCAGTCCCCTCCTCGTCGGTTCGACGTGCTGCGCCGGCGTTCCCGCCCGCTCAGTAGCGCTCCCGGAACTCCCGCAGCAGCTTCTGCGTGCGCTGCGTGGAGGCCGCCCGCGCCGTCATGTGGTCCAGGACCTCCAGATGGGCCGAGACCTCCCGGCGCGAGTCCAGGTACAGGGCGCCCGTCAGATACTCGGTGAACACCATGTCCGGCAGCTCCGGCTCGGCGAACCGGAACAGCGAGAACGGCGCGTACGTCCCCGGGTGCGGCCCGTCGGCGAACTCGGCGATCTGCAGTGTGATCCGGTCCTGCGCGGACCAGTCGAGCAGCTTGTCGAGCTGGTCGCGCATCACCCGGCCGTCGACGCTCACCGGGCGCCGCAGCACCGTCTCCTCCATCAGCACCCACAGGTGCGGCGGATCGGGGCGCTCCAGCAGCCGCTGACGCTCCATGCGCAGCGACACGTGCCGCTCGACCGCGTCGCCCCCGGCGTTCCCGATGGTCCCGGCCTCCAGGACGGCCCGCGCGTAGTCCTCGGTCTGCAGCAGTCCCGGCACGAAGTGCGGCTCGTAGGAGCGGATGATCCGCGCGGCGCCCTCCAGGCTCACGTACAGGCTGAACCAGTCGGGCAGCACGTCGTGGTACCGCTGCCACCAGCCCGGCAGGTTCGCCTCCTCGGCGAGGTCGACGAACGCGAGCGCCTCGCTCTCGGGCACCCCGTACGCGGCCAGCAGCATCTGCACGTACGGGATCTTCAGCGCGACCTCGGCCGTCTCCATCCGCCGCACGGTCGCCGGCGCGACCCGCAGGATGCGGGCGGCCTCCTCCCGTGAGAGGCCCGCGGCCTCCCGAAGTTCCTGCAGCCGCCTTCCCAGGACCACTTGTCCCACGGTGGGTGCGGCCCGCCGCTCACTCACGCCACGCCTCCCCAACGCGCCCGGGCATGCGCTCAGTCTGTCATGTCCCCCCGACCCTCTCACGCGCGGCCGGAAACCGCCCATGTTCCCGCCGTCATTACCCCGCTGGTAATCGACCCCGCCGCGGCCCCCGGGGGATCGTGAACGCACCGGGTCCCGGGGCGGCGCACTCCGCTCCGGGGCCCGGCACCGGCCGCCGCAATCCGAACCCGACGGAGGGATCCACCATGTCCGCGACCCAGCTTGCCGCGTTCGCCCGCACCGTGGAGCCGCAGCGGATGCTGCGCCGCTTCCTGGCCCTCGACGCCGTGGTGACCGGCGCCAACGCCCTCGCCTACCTGGCCCTGTCCGGTCCGCTCGGGCGGCTGTTCGGCGCCGGCTCCGGGCTGCTGCTCGGGCTCGGCGCGTTCCTCGCGGTGTACGCGGCCGGCGTCGGCCTGCTGGCCGCCCGCCCGCACCCGCCGACGCTCGCGGTCCGGGTCGTCGTCGAGGCCAACCTCGCCTGGACGGCGGTCAGCCTGGCCGCCCTCGCGCTGTGGCTGACGCCCACCGCGGCGGGCGCCGTGTGGACGGTCCTCCAGGCACTGGCCGTGGCCGGTTTCGCCCTCCTCCAGCACCTGGCGCTGAAAGAGCGTCAGCTCAACCAGGAGTGAAGGTACTTGGCCGTCGCCGGGTCCGCCGGGAGCAGGGTCTCCACGGCCAGCTCGGCGACGGTGACGTCCATCGGCGTGTTGAAGGTGGAGATCGACGAGACGAAGGACAGCCTGCGCCCCTCGTGCTCGATCACCATCGGCAGCGCGAAGTACGCGACCGGCGTGTCCGGTTCCGTCACGCGCCCCTCGCCGGTGTCCGGCACCGGGAACGCCGCGACCTCCTCGTACAGCGCGCGCAGCGGCTCCGAGCGGCGCAGCGCGATCTGCCGTTCCATCTGCTCCAGCAGATGGCCGCGCCACTCCCGCAGATTGCGGATCCGCGGCGCCAGCCCCTGCGGGTGCAGGGTGAGCCGGACTGCGTTCAGCGGCGGCTCCAGCAGCGACTCGGGAACCCCGTCGAACAGCATCATCACGCCCCGGTTGGCGGCGACCACGTCGTACATCGCGTCCACCACCAGCGCCGGATACGGCTCGAAGCCGCCGATCAGCCGCTCGATGCCGTCCCGCAGCGCGTCCAGCGCGGGATCGTCCAGCGGGGTGTGCGGGTACCGGGGCGCGTAACCGGCGGCCAGCAGCAGCGCGTTGCGCTCCCGCACCGGGACGTCCAGGTGCTCGGCCAGCCGCAGCACCATCTCCTCGCTGGGCCGGGCCCGGCCCGTCTCGATGAAGCTGATGTGCCGGGCGGAGGAGTCGGCGCGCAGGGCCAGCTCCAGCTGGCTGACCCGTCGCTGCTCCCGCCAGGCCCGCAGCAGCGGGCCGACGCCGTCGGTGGCGGACGCGGTACCGGACGGTGCAGTGGTCATGTCAGGACCGTAGTCGAGAAACGGCCCTACCGGGGAGCCGGGCGCCGGCCGGCGGGTCCGCGGCAGCCATCTGTGGCAGCCTGTGAACGGGCCCTGGAGCAGATCCGAACCGGCGAAGGAGCACAGCCCATGTCCGTCGAACCGCTGTCGCAGAAGGAGATCGAGGACCGGCTGGCCGAGCTGCCGGGCTGGACCCTCGACGGGGACCGCCTCACCCGCTCCTACCGGCTCGACTCGCACTTCGCGGCGGCGGCGATGGTCGTGCACGTCGCCCGGACGCAGGAGGAGCTCGACCACCACTCCGACCTCACCCTCGGCTACCACACCGTGTCGCTGGCCGTGCACACCCACAGCGCGGGCGGCGCGGTCACCGAGAAGGACTTCGAGCTGGCCCGAAAGGTGGAGGCCCTGGCACCCGGCCACGGTGCACACTGAGGTGCGTGCTGGACTACGACGAGGAAGCGGAACGGTACGACGCCCTACGCGGCGGTGAACCCCGGGCCGCGGCCGCCGCGGCCGCCGTGCTGAGCCTCGTACCGGGGCGGGCGCGGGACCTGCTGGACGTGGCCTGCGGCACCGGCATCGTGACCCGGCGGTTCACCGACCGTGCCGGTCTGCGGGTGACCGGTGTCGACCGGGCCGCGTCGATGACGCGGCGGGCCGCCGCCCGCCTGCCGGGCGCCGTGGTCCGCGCCGACAGCCGCCGGTTGCCCTTCGCGGACGCCCGCTTCGACGCCGTCGTCAGCGTGTGGCTGCTGCACCTGCTGTCCGGCCCGCAGGACGTGCGGGCCGTGGTCGCGGAGTGCGCCCGCGTGCTGCGGCCCGGCGGTGTCTACATCACCACCGTCCACAAGGGCGCCTCCCACAACGTCGGCAGCGACATCGACGCGATCCTCGCCGCCCGCCCGCCCAGTCCGGTGCCGGACGACCCCGCCGAGGTCGAGACGTGGGCCGCCGGTCACGGCCTCCTGCCCGCGGGGCGGGCCCGCTTCCGGGGGCACGGCCAGGGCCGCAGTCCCCGGCGCACCATCGAGGACCTGCGGCGCGGCTGGTTCGTCACGCTGCCGCCCGGTGAACCCCTCGCGGAGCGGTTCGCCGCCCGGCTGGCCGAACTCCCCGACCAGGACCGCCCCCGCCCCGACCCCGTGTTCAGCCTCCGCGCGTACCGGAAACCGGAGCACGGCAACCCGGCGGGCGCCGGCGGCGACTGAGAGGCGGAACACTTCCGTCCTCCCAGGAGGCCCCCGTGAAGCACCCGCACCGGCACGGCAGACGCCGTGTCCTGCTGCCCGCGGCACTCGTCGCGGCGGCGCTGGCCGGCACCGGCCCGACCGCGCTGTCGCCGTCGTCCGCCGACGCCGCCGCCCTCCCCCGAGTTCTCGACTCCGCTCGAACAGGGGAGACCCACATGGTCGAGGCCCTCGACCGGGGCGTGGTCAGCGTCCACACCGGCACCGGCAACCTGGTGAGCTGGCGCTGGCTCGGCACCGACCCGGACGACGTCGCCTTCAACGTCTACCGGGCCGGCACCAAGGTCAACTCCACTCCCGTCACCCGCTCCACCACCTACTTCCACTCCGGTGCGCCGTCCCACGCCGACTACACCGTCCGCGCGGTCGTGGACGGCGTGGAGCAGGGCGACTCGGTCCACGCGATCCAGTTCCGCAGCGGCTACAAGGACGTACCGATCAGCCCACCGGCCGGCGGCACCACCCCCGACGGCGTCTCCTACACCTACGAGGCCAACGACGCCTCCGTCGGCGACCTCGACGGCGACGGCGCCCTCGACCTCGTCCTCAAGTGGCAGCCCACCAACGCCAAGGACAACTCCCAGTCCGGGTACACCGGCAACACGATCGTCGACGGCATCAAGCTGGACGGCACCCGGCTGTGGCGCATCGACCTGGGCCGCAACATCCGCTCCGGCGCCCACTACACGCAGTTCCAGGTGTACGACTACGACGGCGACGGCGAGGCCGAGGTCGCCATGAAGACCGCCGACGGCACCAGGGACGGCACCGGCGCGGTCATCGGCAGCGCGTCGGCCGACCACCGCAACTCCGGCGGGTACATCCTCTCCGGCCCCGAGTACCTGACGATGTTCAACGGCCGCACGGGCCGTGCCATGGGCACCGTGGACTACGTGCCGGCCCGCGGCACCGTCTCCAACTGGGGCGACTCCTACGGCAACCGCGTCGACCGCTTCCTCGCCGGCACCGCCTACCTGGACGGCACCCGACCCTCCCTGATCATGGCCCGCGGCTACTACACCCGCACGGTCATCGCGGCCTGGGACTGGCGGAACGGCTCCTTCACCCGCCGCTGGACCTTCGACACCAACTCCTCCACCAACAGCGGCAAGGGCTACGACGGTCAGGGCTCCCACAGCCTCTCCGTCGGGGACGTCGACAACGACGGCCGGGACGAGATCGTCTACGGCTCGATGGCCGTCGACGACAACGGCAACGGCCTGTGGACCGCGAAGACCGGCCACGGCGACGCCCAGCACCTCGGCGACCTCGACCCGTCGACCGCCGGCCTGGAGTACTACAAGGTCTCCGAGTCCACCGGCCAGCCCGCCGCGCTGTACCTCGACCCGGCGAACGGCGCGGTCCGCTGGAAGCTCGCCGCCTGCTGCGACAACGGGCGCGGCGTCGCGGCGGACATCTGGTCGGGCAACTCCGGCCCGGAGATGTGGTCCTCCGCCGACGCCTCCGTCCGTGACGAGGGCGGCGCCACCAAGGGCCGCAAGCCGTCCTCCGCCAACTTCCTGTCCTGGTGGGACGGGGACCCGGTCCGTGAACTCCTCGACGGCACCCGCATCGACAAGTACGGCACCTCCTCCGACACCCGCCTGCTGACCGGCACGGGCGTGTCGTCCAACAACGGCACCAAGGCCACCCCGGTGCTGTCCGGCGACATCCTCGGCGACTGGCGGGAGGAGGTCGTCTGGCGCACCAGCGACAACACGGCCCTGCGCATCCACTCTACCCCCCACGACACCGACCGCAGGATCACCACGCTCCTGCACGACCGCCTGTACCGCACGTCCCTGGCCTGGCAGAATTCCGGCTACAACCAGCCCCCGCACACCGGCTTCTTCATCGGCTCCGGCATGCCCACCCCACCCCGCCCGGCGGTGTACACACCCTGACCCGGCCTACGCGCAGCTCTCCGCGGCCTTCACCACCTCGAAGACCACCGGGTACGCGGTGATCTGCTCGTTGGGACCGGGGCGGGAGTCGCAGATCTTCCACTCGGCGGGGTCGTCCACCGGACGGCTCCGCCCGCTCGTGTCCTCGAAGACCATCTCGAGTCCGGGGTCCATCTGCTCCTGCGCGCGGCCGGCATTGCCGCCGATGACATCGGGCATGGTGGCGGTGACCGGTGTGGCGTCCGCCGAAGGGCGCGTCTCCGCGGTGGCCGCGCCGGTCGCCGCAGCCGCCGGGGTCTTCGGCTCGGACGACGCACCGCAGGCGGTGGCCGATGCCAGCACCGCGACGGCGAGGGCGGGTCTCAAGAAGTCGATCACAGTCGTGTCCTTCCGGCGGTCTCACCACTTCGGCCCGCCCGTACCGGAGCACGGGCGGGCCGAGGTGCACTGGGGTCAACCTACCGTGCAGGTTCTCCCGCCCAACTGGAAAGCGGTGGGCCCGGTGTTGGCCGCCGACCTGCCGGCCGTGAAGCCGAAGCTCACCGAGGAGCCCGCCGCCACGGCGGCGTTCCAGTCGGTGTTGCGGACCGTCACGTCCGGTCCCGACTGGGTGTGGGACGCGTTCCAGAGCTGGGAGATCTTCTGGCCGTCCGGGAAGGACCAGGTCAGGGACCAGCCGTTCCAGCCGGTCGAACCCGTGTTGGTGAGCCGGACGTCGGCCTGGAAACCGTCGGCCCACTGATTGGTGATCCGGTAGGTCACCTGGCAGGCGCCGGCCGGGCCGGGGCCCGTGCCGCCGCCGGTGTCCGCGGTGTCGCCGTAGACGACGCCGCGGCCGTTGGTCGCCACGTAGACCCGGCCGTAGACCCGCGGGTCACCGGTGATCGCCGCGCCGGTCCAGCCCCACTGGTGGGCGTCGTCGTTGATCCGCGTCCAGCTCGCGCCCTTGTCCGTGGAGCGGAAGATGCCGCGCACGCCGTCGATCTCCGCGCTGGTGAACAGGGTCTGGTACGAGGCGCCCGGTGCCGCCTTGCCGAAGCCGACGGTGTCGGCCTCCTGGACGTTCGGCAGCTTGGTGAACGTCGCCCCCGCGTCCGTCGAGTGCCACAGCCCGTACGCCCCGTCGCCCGCCCCGCCCGCCAGCCAGATGTCGCCCTTCGCGCCGGGCAGCGCCTTGAAGCGCACGCTGTCGCCGCCGGGCAGACCGGACGCGGACGACGCCGTGAACGTCGCGCCGCCGTCCGTACTGACGTAGAACTTCCCGGACTTGAAGCCGTAGAACGTCTTCGGGTCGACCCGGTCGGACTCCACGACCGCTCCGGCCGGGATGCCGCTCGACGCCGACCACGACGTGCCGAAGCCGGTCGCGTAGTGCACGCCCGCGCCCTCGGGGCTCCACACGAACCGGCTGCCGTCGGCCGCCGCCGCGACCGTACCGCCGCCGCTGACGCCCGAGGGGTCGGTGCCCGCGAACCAGTTGGCGCCGTTGTCGGTGGAGAACGCGATGTGCGGGCCGGAGTCCAGGTTGCCGGAGCGCACCACCGTGTCCGGCTTCGACTCGGCGAAGTCCAGGCTGGTCGTCGTGGTGAAGTTCGGCTGCGTGAACATCATCGACGGCACCTCGGTCAGGTCCGTGTGCCGGAAGCCGCCGATGTCACCGAGCGCGCTGATCAGCGGGGCGCCGGACGGCGGGGAGACGAGGTCGTTGACGGCCGTCTCCTCCAGGCCGCGCACCATCGGGGTGATGGTGAACCTCGATCCGGAGTCCCAGTTCGTCAGGTTCTCCGTGCCGTAGACCGTCGCGCCCGTGCCGTACATCATCCGGTCGGAGTCGAACGGGTCGATCTCCAGCGCCTCCGTCATCCAGCCCAGCTTCGGCGTCTGTTCCGGAGGTGACGGGTTCGCGCCCCAGGTCAGCCAGGGGGAGGAGGACACGTCCATCGTGTAGCGGTTCTCGCGGTTCGGGTACGAGGTGTAGCTCCACGCCTGGGTCCAGGTGCCGCCGCTGTCCTTCGAGCGGAAGATCTGCGTGTCCGGCCACCAGGAGCTGTACGCCGTCGCCATCACCGTGCCCGGGTTCTGCCGGTCCACGGTCAGCCCGCTGAAGCCGTAGTAGGTGTCGGCCTCGGCGGCCGGGCTGATGTCGGTCCAGGTGCCGGTCGCCGTCGCGTACCGGTACAGGCGGCCCTTGCCGCCGTCGTAGGGCCCGCCGGTGTCGCTGTACGCGAGGTACAGGTAACCGTTCTCCGCGTCCAGGACGCCCTTGTGGGCCAGATAGCCCGTGGGCTGACCGGCCAGCCGCTCCCAGGTCGCGCCGGCGTCCGTGGACCGGTACACGGCGTTGTCCTTGTCGGCGACACCGACGTAGACCGTCCTCGTCGCGCTGCCGGGCGTGCCCGTCGACTCGTCGAAGGTGACCCAGACGATGCCCTGGTTGTCGGAGGCGTAACCGGACGTGTCGCTCGGGTCCTGCGCGTAGTTGCCGACGTTGGGGAAGTTCGTCACCTGCGACCAGCTCGCGCCCGAGTCGGTCGACCGCCACAGGCCCTTGCCGCTGGGCGCGCCCAGGTACAGCACGCTGTTGCGGTGCGGGTCGACGGCCAGGCGCTCGCCCATGCCCCGGCCCGGCATGTTCCCGCCCAGCTTGAACGGCAGCGAAGCCTTCCGCCAGGTCGCGCCCCGGTCGGTGGAGCGCAGCACCGCGCCGTTGCCCGGGTCCCAGTCGTTGGTGTACGTGCCGACCGCCGCGTACACCCGGTCCGGGTCGACGGAGTCGGAGGCGAGGCTCACCACACCGGTGTGCCCCCAGTCGTCCCAGCCCACCGAGTCCAGCAGCGGGGTCCAGGTCTTCGTCGCCTCCTGCCACCGGTAGGCGCCGCCGATGTCGGTGCGGGCATAGGCGAGGTCCTTCTCGCTGCGGTTGAAGACGATGCCGGGCACGAAGCCGCCACCGTCGATGCGCGCGTTCTTCCAGGTGTAGGTGTCGGCGGCGAGGGTGGTGGCCGCGGCCGGTTCCGGGCGGTCGCCGGCGGCCAGGGCGGGCGGGCCGCCCGCGAGCAGACCGGCCGCCAGCGCGAGCACGGCGGTGAGGATGCGGGTTCTTCGCACGGTGCGTTCCTTCCTCATGGGGGGAGGGGAGGCTGGGGAGCGTGCGAGGGCCGGGCGGCCTCCCGTGCGCGAGAAGGCCGCCCGGCCCGGTGTGGCCCCGGCGTCAGGTGCCGGGGCCGGTACGCGGAGCGTCGGCGGGGGCTATTCGAGAAGCTCCGCGTACGAGCCCATGGCCAGGGCGATGTCGGCCTGGGCCCAGAACCGGTGGTACGTGAACGTCGGCGCGGCGCCGCCCGCGAGATAGCTCTCGATCTTCGACCAGGCCGGGTCGTCCTGGTAGAAGGACCGGATCGACTCGAAGGTCGACGACGAGTTGATCGCGTCGCCGTTCGGCATGGTGCCGCTCCAGCCGCTCGGCACGTACACCGGGTCGTCGAAGCGGTTGTAGTCGGCGCGGGTCTCCGGGACGGCGATGCCGAGCGCGTCCTGGTTGTTCTCCCACATGCCGTCGAGCAGCGCCTTCGCCGTGGCCGCCGCCTCGGTGTCACCGGAGCGGTCGGCGTAGTACGTCAGCGTCTTGGCGTACGCCGCGGCCACACCGACGTCGTTGGTGTAGTCGGCGACACTGACGTGCAGCCCGCTGTTGGCGCCGGGCGAGGACGGGTTCCAGGTGTCCGGCTTGCCCGACCACTGCAGCGTCGACGGGATCCGGAAGGAGCCGTCGGGGTTGACGGTGGTCTCCGACAGCGCCCAGTCGACCCACTTGTCGAGCACCGACTTGGCGAGCGCGTTGCCGGTCTGCTGGTACAGCTCGGCGACCCGCTCCATCGACCACGCCTGGAAGCCGAACCACTGGTTCGACGGCGGGTCGTGGTAGACCGGCTTCTCGTCGTAGTGCATGCCGTAGAAGGTCGGCGTGCCGGCCGGCGGGGCCGTGTAGCGGCCCGCCCAGCTGTTGGTCGCGCCGCCCGCGATGCCGCCCTCGTCGGACTGCAGCCAGCGGTAGAACTCCAGCTGCCGCTGCAGCGACTTGGACCAGTCGTCCGCGCCCGTCGCCGACTTCGGCTTCAGCGGCGCGTAGTTGCTCAGCGCGTACGCGGCGAGCGGGTTCTGGTAGCCGCCGTGGGCGTGGCTGGAGCCGATGCGCCAGGCCCAGCCCGCCGAGGTGTCGGTGGCACCGCCCCAGGCGTAGTACCAGGACAGCAGGTAGTGCGAGGCGTCCTTGCCGGTGCCGGCCGGGCAGGACGGGCTGGTGCAGTTGCCGATCTTCTTGAAGTACTTGTCGAACATCGCGTAGCGCAGGTAGTCACCCATCTTCGCGGCCTTGGCGACGGTCGCGGAGACGTCGGAGCCCTTGCCCTGTTCCTTGGCCCACAGGTCGGCCCAGTACGCGGCCTGCACGGCGCGCGCGTCGGCGTCCGGGGCGTTGGTGAACTTCCACTGCTTGGCGTAGGACGCGTCCTTGGTGAACAGGTCCAGGTAGCCGTTCCGCCCACCGTACTTGAAGGCGTCGCAGGTGGGCTGCGGGACGGTCTCCCACACCGACTCCTGCGGGCCGCGCTGGAAGGTGTTGATGTACGACGGTCCGGTGTCCGCCGGGCCCGCCTCGCACTTGCCCGGCGAGTTGCCGTAGCCGTAGACGTTGTCGACGTCCTGGATCCAGTGCATGCCGTAGACGTCGTCCGTGCCGTAGGCGGACTTCAGCTCGCCCGCGATCGGGTCGGGGCCGACCGAGACGCCCGAGTCGAGCGCGGAGGGGTACTCGTTCGGAGTGTCGTGCTCGGGCGCGTACGTCGCCGGCTTCGAGGCGTTGTAGAAGGAGTTGGTCGGCTGGTCGGCGTGCGTGGGGATCATGTACTTCTCCATGATCTCCCAGGCGCCGTTGAACTTCGACCAGTCACCGGTGACCTTGCCGTACATCGCCTGGAGCCACAGCAGGTAGCTGTACGCCTCCGAGGTGGTCTCGTGACCGTGGTCCGGAGCCTCGACGATCAGCGTCTCCACCGAGTGGTACGGGATGCCCTCGGGCGAGAAGTAGCCGTTCGCCGGGTCGGTGATCTTGCCGTACAGGTCCAGGAACCGCGCGTCGTAGGCCTTCGTCGCCCCCAGCTGGGTCACCGTGACCGCCGCCTTGGCGTGGCCCGGTGCCGAGGACTCGAAGACGGCGGATCCGGTGCCGGACGAGTCGGCGGCGACCGTCACCTTCTGCGCGGTGTTCCAGTTCGAGGGCGTGAAGGTCAGCGAGGCGCCGGCGGAGACCGACAGCCCGGAGTTGCCGCTCGCGCGGGTCGTCGTGACGGTCACGTTGGCGCTCGGCTGCTTGGACAGCTTCACCTCGAACGTGCCCGACTCACCGGACTTCACGCCGAGCTGGGACGGCGTGGCCACCACGGCGGGGCCCGAGGCGACGGTGATGCCGACCGGGGTGGAGCTGGCGGAGGCGTTCATGCTGTCGTACGCCTTGGCCACCAGCGAATGACTGCCCACGGTCAAGCCGGCGACGGAGAGCGTGAACGGCGCGCTGCTGTCCGAGCCCAGCAGTTCGGTGTCGTCGTAGAACTCCACCTTGGTGATCGTGGCGTCGTCGGCCGCCGCCGCGGTGGCCGCGAGCGGAACCGTCTCGCCCTGCGTGTAGACGGCGCCGGCCTGCGGGCTGGTCAGCACCGTGATCGGCGGCTGGTGGGCCCCGTTGCAGGGAGTGCCGTTGATCGCGAAGGACGTGGGAGCGGCGTTGCTGCCGCTGTAGGAGAACTGGGCGCCGGTCGTGACGGCGCCGCCGGCGGCGATCTTGGCGTTGTGTCCGGCGTTCTTCACGGTCACGGTCTTCCCGGACTGCGACCAGCTGCCGTTCCAGCCGTTCACGAGCTTCTGGTTGCCCGCGTAGTCGTAGGTCAGGGTCCAGCCGTCGACCGCGTCCGTACCGCGGTTGGTGACCGTCAGGTCCGCGGTGAAGCCGGAACCCCAGTCGTTGGTGCGGTAGTCGACACTGCACTGGACAGCCGCCGCCTGGGCGGGAGTCGAGCCGGTCGAGAGCATCGTCAGCGGGAGCGCGAGCGCCGCCGCGGCGGCCGTCCACAGCCGCCGGACGCCTCTGCGTCTCCTGGGTGGGGGATGCATGGTGCTGGTTCCTCCTGCGACTCGGTCATCAAGGCTTGAACCAGTGGGAGCGCTCCCATAGTGAGGACGGTGCCCGGAGCGGTCAAGGCTTGTGGAGAGTCGAAAAGATTCGACGGCCCGGAGTTGAGGGAATGTCAGCAACCCCCTGTTCTTCGCCGTCGGTTGGCGCTAGCTTCAAAAGCACCAGTGGGAGCGGTTCCACCAGTCGACGCGTTCGTCACGGCGCGTCCGACCTGCAAGGAGTCGCTTCATGCGCCACCCCCCGCGTTCAGTACTTTTAGCCATCCCCGCGTCCGTGTGGATCACCTGACGCGGGTCTGCGCACTCTCGTGGGACACCGCGCCGTTCCGTGCTGCCCGGACCCTTCCCGGACCGCACCGAGGACCCGTCCCGACCGGGTCACGACGGCACACCCACCCCGTACGGCACCACGGTGTGCGACCGCGTCGCGCGCCGCTGAAGGACAGCCCCCTACGGATAGGAAACCCGCACTCATGAGTCGCACCAGAACCGCGCTCCTCGCCGCCATGGCGCTGGTCGCCGGTGCCTCCGGCACGGCGTTCGCCGTCGTCCCCGGCGACACCGGCGCGGCCGCAGTTCCCTGCACCGTGGACTACAAGGTGCAGAACCAGTGGGCCACCGGCTTCACCGCGTCCGTGACGGTCACCAACAACAGCGCCGCCAAGTCGTCCTGGTCGCTGAAGTGGACCTATGCCGGCAACCAGAAGGTCACCAGCGGCTGGAACGCCAAGGTCACCCAGTCCGGTGCCAACGTCACCGCCACCAACGAGGCCTACAACGGCACGCTGTCCACCGGAGGTTCGGCCACCTTCGGCTTCCAGGGCTCCTACAGCGGGACCAACGCCGTCCCCGCCACCTTCACCCTCGACGGCGTGACCTGCAACGTCGACAGCGGCGGACCGACCGACCCGCCGGACCCGACCGACCCGCCCGCGCCGGGCAACCGGGTCGACAACCCCTACAGCGGCGCCAAGGTCTACGTGAACCCCGAGTGGTCCGAGAAGGCCGCCGCCGAGCCGGGCGGCAGCCGCATCGCCAACCAGCCCACCGGTGTCTGGCTGGACCGCACCGCCGCCATCAACGGCGTCAACGGCGGCATGGGCCTGCGCGACCACCTCGACGAGGCGCTCACGCAGAAGGGATCCGGCGAGCTCGTCGTCCAGCTCGTCATCTACAACCTGCCGGGCCGCGACTGCGCCGCCCTCGCCTCCAACGGCGAGCTCGGCCCGACGGAGATCGACCGCTACAAGACCCAGTACATCGACCCGATCGCGGAGATCCTCGCCGACCCGAAGTACGCCTCGCTGCGGATCGTCACCACGGTCGAGATCGACTCCCTGCCCAACCTGGTCACCAACGTGTCGCCGCGGCCCACCGCCACGCCCAACTGCGACACCATGAAGGCCAACGGCAACTACGTGAAGGGCGTCGGCTACGCCCTGAACAAGCTGGGCGACGTGCCCAACGTCTACAACTACGTGGACGCCGGACACCACGGCTGGCTCGGCTGGGACGACAACTTCGGCGCCTCCGCCGAGATGTTCAAGCAGGCCGCGACCGCCGAGGGCGCGACCGTCGCCGACGTGCACGGCTTCATCGCCAACACGGCCAACTACAGCGCGCTGAAGGAGGACCACTTCTCCATCGGCGACACCGTGGCGGGCAAGTCGGTGCGCGAGTCGAAGTGGGTCAGCTGGAACCGCTACGTCGACGAGCTGTCGTACGCCCAGGCCCTGCGCCAGAAGCTGGTCTCGCTCGGCTTCGACTCGGGGATCGGCATGCTGATCGACACCTCCCGCAACGGCTGGGGCGGGGCGAACCGGCCCACCGGACCGGGGGCCACGACCAGCGTGGACACCTACGTCGACGGCGGCCGCTACGACCGCCGCTTCAACACCGGCAACTGGTGCAACCAGTCGGGGGCCGGCCTCGGTGAGCGGCCGCAGGCCTCCCCGGAGCCCGGAATCGACGCCTACGTCTGGATGAAGCCCCCGGGTGAGTCCGACGGTGCGAGCGAGCCCATCGACAACGACGAGGGCAAGGGCTTCGACCGGATGTGCGACCCGACGTACACCGGCAACCCGCGCAACGACAACAACATGTCGGGTGCGCTGGGCAACGCCCCGATCTCCGGGCACTGGTTCTCCGCCCAGTTCCAGGAGCTGATGAAGAACGCCTACCCGCCGCTGTCGTGACGGGCTGACCGGTGTTCCGCCGGGTCGGGGCCGGCCGGCCCCGACCCGGCGGAACACTTTCTCCTCGGCATCCTTTTTGCGGGAGCGGCAACTTCGTTTGCGTCCGTGCGGTGCGTCGTCGCACCCTGACGGCATCCGAGCGGAGAGGCTGATCCCATGGCGCACGACCACGAACCACACGACCACGAACACCACGAGCACGGGCACGGGCACGGGCACACGCACGGCCACGACCACGGCGACATCGACTGGGCCGAGATGGCACCCCTGCTCGAAGCGGAGGCGGAACTGTTCACCCCGCTGTACGAGCGGGCCCTGGGATGGCTGGCGAAGGAGGTGACCGAGCCGGGCCTGGTCGTGGACGCGGGCAGCGGTCCCGGTGTGATCTCGTGCCTGTTCGCCGAGACCTTCCCGGGCGCCCGGATCGTGGCCGTCGACGGGTCGGAACCGCTGCTGGAGCGGGCCCGCGCGCGGGCCGCACGCAAGGGCGTCGCCGACCGCTTCGGCACTCTCGCCGGTGAACTGCCCGGCGCGCTCGGCGAACTGGACTACCCTGCGGACCTGCTGTGGGCCAGCCGCAGCGTGCACCACCTGGGCGACCAGGGCGCGGCGCTCGCCGCGTGCGCGGAGCGGCTCGCGCCCGGCGGCACCCTCGCGGTCATGGAGGGCGGCCTGCCCGTCCGGTTCCTGCCCCGCGACATCGGGTTCGGCCGGCCCGGCCTCCAGGCGCGGATCGACGTGGCCCTGGAGGACAGGTTCAGCCGGATGCGGGCCGAACTGCCCGGATCGGTCGAGCAGGTCGAGGACTGGCCGGCCCTGCTGGCCTCGGCGGGCCTGCACCACGCCCGCTCGCGCACCTTCCTCCTGGACCTCCCCGCCCCGGTCACGGACCGCACCCGCGCCTATGTCGTCACCGCCCTCACGCGCATCCGCGAGGGCGTCGCCGAGGACCTGGACGCCGACGACCGCGCCACCGTGGACCGGCTCCTCGACCCGGCCGACCCGGCGAGCGTCCACCACCGCCCGGACGTGTTCGTGCTGGCGGCCCACACCGTCCACACGGCGGTACGGCCCGTGTGACCCCTCGGCCCGGTCGGTCCCGCGGGCCCCGCGTTGCCGGGCCGCCGACGGACGACGGACGACGAGCGGCTGCCCGCCGCCACGACGGACGGCGCCGAAGCAACGCGAGGTGCGCCGCCGCAACGGGACGGCGCCGACGCACGACGGCCTCCCCCCGGGCCGGGGGGAGGCCGTCACGCGTACCGGCTCAGCCGGCGTTGAACTCCGCGGGGTGCGAACCCAGCCTCCGGTCCTCGTTGAGCGCGCTGATCGCGGCGAGGTCCTCGGCGTCCAGGCTGAACCCGAAGACGTCGATGTTCTCCTCGATCCGGGACGGCGTCACCGACTTCGGGATGACGACGTTGCCGAGCTGGAGGTGCCAGCGCAGCACGACCTGCGCCGGGGTGCGGCCGTGCTTCTGCGCGATCGCCACGATCGCCGGGATCTCCAGGATGCCCTTGCCGGAACCGAGCGGCGACCAGGCCTCCGTCGCGATGCCCTGCTCCGCGTGGTACTCGCGCGCTTCGTGCTGCTGAAGGTGCGGGTGCAGCTCGATCTGGTTGACCGCGGGGACGACCGACGTCTCGCCGATCAGCCGCTCCAGGTGCTCCGGCAGGAAGTTCGACACGCCGATGGCCCGGATCCGGCCGTCCGCGTGCAGCTTCTCGAACGCCTTGTACGTCTCGACGTACAGGTCCCGCTTCGGCGTCGGCCAGTGGATCAGGTACAGGTCCACGTAGTCGAGACCGAGCTTCGCCAGGGACGTGTCGAAGGAGCGCAGCGTCGAGTCGTACCCCTGCTCGCTGTTCCAGAGCTTGGTGGTGACGAAGAGGTCCTCGCGGGCGACGCCGGACCGCGCGATGGCCCTGCCGGTGCCTTCCTCGTTGCCGTAGATCGCCGCGGTGTCGATGCTGCGGTAGCCGGCCTCCAGCGCCGTCGCGACCGCGGTCTCGGCCTCGTCGTCCGGCACCTGCCAGACGCCGAAGCCCAGCTGGGGCATCTCGACGCCGTTGTTCAGGGTGATCGGGGGGACCTTGCTCACGAGCTCTCGATCCTTAGGTTGTGGTCAGGTGGTACGTCCATGCTCAACGATCACGGCCCCCAGCGCATTCCTGACCGCGGAATTCACGCGTGGTAGAGCGCTTCGACCTCACGCTCGTAGGCCTTCTCGATCGCCTTCCGCTTCAGCTTCAGCGACGGGGTGAGCAGCCCCTGCTCCTCGGTGAACGGCTGCGCCAGGATGCGGAAGGTGCGGATGGACTCGGCCTGCGAGACCAGCGTGTTGGCCGCGACCACCGCGCGCCGCACCTCCGTCTCCAGATCGGTGTCCCGCACCAGCTGGGCCGGAGACATCGACGGTTTGTCGCGCATCGCCAGCCAGTGCTCGACGGCCTCCTGGTCGAGGGTGACCAGCGCGGCGATGTAGGGCCGGTCGTTGCCGACCACGATGCACTGGCTGACCAGCGGATGGTCGCGCACCCGCTCCTCCAGCGGCCCGGGCGAGACGCTCTTGCCGCCCGAGGTCACCAGGATCTCCTTCTTGCGCCCGGTGATGGTCAGATAGCCGTCCTCGTCCAGGGCACCGAGGTCACCGGTGGCCAGCCAGCCGTCGCGCAGGGCCTCACCGGTGGCCTTGGGGTTGTTGAGGTAGCCCTGGAAGACGTTGTCGCCGCGCAGCCAGATCTCGCCGTCCTCCGCGATGTGCACGGTGACGCCCGGGATGGGCCGGCCGACCGTGCCGTAGCGGGTGCGCTCGGGCGGGTTGGCGGTGGCCGCCGCCGTCGTCTCCGTGAGCCCGTACCCCTCGTAGATGTGGACGCCCGCGCCCGCGAAGAACAGCCCGAGCCGCCGGTCCATCGCGGAACCGCCCGACATGGCCTGCCGGATCCTGCCGCCCATCGCCGCGCGGATCTTGGAGTAGACGAGCTTGTCGAAGAACTGGTGCTGCATCCGCAGCGCCGCGGACGGTCCCGGCCCGATGCCCCAGGCCTTGGACTCCATCGCGTCGGCGTACCGGATGGCCACCTCGACGGCCTTCTCGAACGCCCCCGAGCGGCCCTCGCGCTCCGCCTTGCGCCGCGCCGAGTTGAACACCTTCTCGAAGATGTACGGCACGGCCAGGAAGAACGTCGGCCGGAACGCGGCCAGGTCGGGCAGCAGCGCCGCCGCGTTCAGTTGCGGCTGGTGGCCGAACTTCACCTTCCCGCGGATCCCGGCGACCTGCACCATCCGCCCGAAGACATGGGCGAGCGGCAGGAACAGCAGGGTCGCCGCCTGATCGCCCCTGCGGGAGTGGAACACCGGCTCCCAGCGCTCGATGACCGTGTCCGCCTCGTACATGAAGTTGCCGTGCGAGATCACACAGCCCTTGGGGCGGCCGGTGGTGCCCGAGGTGTAGATGACCGTGGCCACCGAATCGGGCGTGACGGCCTGCCGGTGCCGGTGCACCACCTCGTCGTCCAGGTGCGCGCCCGCGTCGTACAGCTCCTGGAGCGCGCCCGCGTCGAGCTGCCACAGCCGGCGCATGCCCGGCAGCCGGTCGATGACCGTGGCGATGGTCATCGCGTGGTCCTCGTGCTCCACGACCGCGGCCGTCACCTCGGCGTCGTGCAGCATCCAGAAGCACTGCTCGGCGGAGGACGTGGGGTAGACGGGGACCACGACCGCGCCGATCGTCCACAGCGCGAAGTCGAACAGCGTCCACTCGTACCGGGTGCGGGACATGATGGCGACCCGGTCGCCGAACCGGACCCCGCCGGCGAGCAGGCCCTTGGCGAGGGCGAGCACCTCGTCGCGGAACTCGGCGCTGGTCACGTCGCGCCACCGGCCGGTGTCGTCCTTGCGCCCGAGCGCGATGTGCGAGGGGTCCTCCTCCGCATACCGGAAGACCACGTCGGCCAGACCGCCCACCGGAGGCGCCAACGCCAACGGAGGGTTGGTGAACTCGCGCAATCCCGCTCCCCGCTTCTCAGCGCTCGGATCGGTGCGGTGACGGCGTCGTCCCGCACAGCGCCGTGAAAGCTACCCCACGCGGACGGAGGGCGGGAGGGGGGCGAGCGGCGCGTGGCGCTTCCGTTCGCGCTGGTCAGTGAAGGAAAAAAGGCGCAGACGGGGAGGGGGCGGACAGAATACTGACGGCGGAGTAAGTTTCGGGACCGTAATCTCCACCGAATCTGTACGACCGCATGATCACCCGATGGAGTGACGGCAGCGCCCACTCCTCTCAGCGTGCGCCCGGCCCGAAACGTCACTCCCGGCCGCCGCGGTGCAGCCGGTCGCCGCCCGCGAGGATCGCCGCCGCCAGGGCGTCGGCCGCACCCTGGGCGGACGGGCGGCGCCGGCCGTGCACCACCACGAAGTCCACCTCGCCCGGCTCCGGCAGTCCCGCCCGCTCCGGCATCCGCACCAGTCCCGGCGGTATCAGCCGGCGCGCGTGCACCATCACGCCGAGCCCGGCGCGGGCCGCCGCGAGCAGGCCGTTCAGGCTGCCGCTGGTGCACGCCACCCGCCACTGCCGGCCCTGCCGCTCCAGCGCCCGCAGCGCGAGGTCCCGGGTGATGCCCGGCGGCGGATAGACGATCAGCGGCACCGGACGGTTCGGGTCCAGCCGCAGCCCCGGCGGGCCGATCCACACCAGTTCGTCGTGCCACACCAGCCGGTGCGGGTCGGGGCGCGGGTCCTCCGGCCGCCGCTTGGCGAGCACCAGGTCGAGGCGGCCGGCGGCCAGCTGCTCGTGCAGGGTGCCCGACAGTTCGACCGTCAGCTCCAGGTCGACCTCGGGGTGCTCGTGCCGGAACCGTTCGAGGATCTCCGGCAGCCGGGTCAGCACGAAGTCCTCCGACGCGCCGAAGCGCAGCCGGCCGCGCAGCCGGGTGCCGGTGAAGAACTGCGTCGCCTGCTCGTGGACGTCCAGGATGCGCCGCGCGAAGCCGAGCATCGCCTCGCCGTCCTCGGTCAGCTCCACCGAGTGGGTGTCCCGGGTGAACAGCTGCCGCCCGGTGGCCTCCTCGAGCCGCCGCACGTGCTGGCTCACGGTCGACTGGCGCAGGCCCAGCCGCCGCGCCGCCTGCGTGAAGCTCAGCGTCTGCGCCACCGACAGGAACGTCCGCAGCTGCGTCGGGTCGTACATGCTCGGCAGACTACCCCGGTCATCGCGGAGCGTGATGACAGTCAGAGCGGTATACCGGATTCCCGATCACGGGAGGAGGGAGCAGGATGGAGAGGGGACCCCTCGACCTTTGTGGAGCACTGTGAAACGCCTGCGCCGACCGGTTCGGATGCCGATCGACCCCTACATCCTGCTCCTGCTCGGGACGGTGGGCCTCGCCGCGCTGCTCCCCGCCCGCGGGACCGGCGCCGACATCGCCTCCGGCGCCTCCACGGCCGCCGTGGCGCTCCTCTTCTTCCTCTACGGAGCCCGGCTGTCCACCCGTGAGGCGCTGGACGGACTGAAGCACTGGCGACTCCACGTCACCGTGCTGGCCTGCACCTTCGTCGTCTTCCCGGTGCTCGGCCTGGCCGCCCGCGGACTGGTCCCGGTGTTCCTGACCGACCCGCTCTACCAGGGCCTGCTCTTCCTCACCCTGGTGCCGTCCACCATCCAGTCGTCGATCGCGTTCACCTCGATCGCCCGCGGCAACGTGCCCGCCGCGATCTGCGCCGGCTCCTTCTCCTCACTGGTCGGCATCGTCGCCACTCCGCTGCTCGCGGCCACGCTCCTCGGCGGCAGCGGCAGCGGCGGCGGGTTCTCCGCCGACTCGGTGGTGAAGATCGTGCTGCAGCTGCTGGCGCCGTTCGTCGCCGGACAGCTGCTGCGCCGCTGGATCGGCTCCTTCGTCGCCCGGCACCGGAAGGCGCTGGGGCTGGTCGACCGGGGTTCGATCCTGCTCGTCGTCTACACGGCGTTCAGCGCGGGCGTGGTGCAGGGTGTCTGGCACCAGGTGAGCCCGGCCCGGCTCGGCGGGCTGCTCGCCGTCGAGGCCGTCCTGCTCGCCGTGATGCTCCTGCTGACCTGGTACGGCGCGAAGGCGCTGCGGTTCGGCCGGGAGGACCGGATCGCGATCCAGTTCGCGGGCTCCAAGAAGTCGCTGGCCGCCGGGCTGCCCATGGCGAGCGTGCTGTTCGGCGCCCACGCCTCGCTCGCCGTGCTGCCGCTGATGCTGTTCCACCAGATGCAGCTGATGGTGTGCGCGGTGATCGCCAAGCGCCGCTCCCACGACCCGGCCGAGGACGTCACCCCACCGGAAGGGTCCGGACGGCCGGGAAGCGAGGTCGGCGCGGGGACGCGTTCCGGCTGAGCGTCGGCCGGCGGGTTGAGCGTCGGTCGGCGGGGCGGATGCAGGCTGTCACGGCGAGCGTGGGTCGTCGGGTCGGGTGGCGGCCGTCGGGGGTCGGGTGGCGGACGGGGTGCGTCGTGCGTTCGACGGGTCGGGGCCACGGCCCGGTGTTCGTTGACGGGTTCGTTCCCGCGTTCGCGGTCCCTGAGTGCGGGCCGAGGCGGGGCCCCGCGGCGCAGGGGGCGCTCCCCGCCGGCTGGGGCCCCGCCGCCGTGCAGCGAGGGGACCGGTCAGCCCGGGGCGGCCGCGGCCCGCAGGGCGATGCGGTCCTCACCCGCGTACACGTTCATGGAGCTGCCCCGCAGGAAGCCCACCAGCGTCAGCCCCGTCTCCGCCGCCAGGTCGACGGCCAGCGAGGACGGCGCCGAGACCGCCGCCAGCATCGGGATGCCCGCCATGACCGCCTTCTGCGCCAGCTCGAACGAGGCCCGTCCGGAGACCAGCAGGATCGTCCGCGACAGCGGCAGGTTCCCGCTCTGCAGGGCACGGCCGACCAGCTTGTCGACCGCGTTGTGCCGACCCACGTCCTCCCGGACGTCCAGAAGTTCGCCGTCCTCGTCGAACAGGGCCGCCGCGTGCAGGCCGCCCGTGCGGTCGAAGACCCGCTGGGCGGCGCGCAGCCGGTCGGGCAGGCTCGCCAGCAGCTCCGGCTCGACGCGCAGCCGGGGAGTGTCGGCGATGGGGTGCCGGGCCGTGGTGCGCACCGCGTCGAGGCTGGCCTTGCCGCACAGCCCGCAGGAGGAGGTGGTGTACACGTTGCGTTCGAGCGTGAGGTCCGGGATCACCACGCCGGGCGCGGTCGTCACGTCCACCACGTTGTAGGTGTTGGACCCGTCGGCCGTGGCCCCGGCGCAGTAGACGATGTTCCGCAGGTCGGACGCGGCGGCCAGCACTCCCTCGCTCACCAGGAAGCCGGCCGCCAGCGCGAAGTCGTCGCCCGCTGTGCGCATGGTGATCGCCAGCGGTCTGCCGTTCAGCCGGATCTCCAGGGGTTCCTCGGCGACGAGCGTGTCGGGACGGCTGGAGACCGCCCCGTCCCGGATGCGGAGCACCTTGCGTCGTTCCGTGACTCGTCCCATGTGTCCTTCAGCCCCGATCAGTCCCGGTTCTGTACGTGCTGGTAGCCGAAGCGGCCCTTGATGCACAGGTTGCCGTGGGTCACCGGGTTGTCGTGCGGCGAGGTGACCTTCACGATCTCATTGTCCTGCACATGGAGCGTGAGGTTGCAGCCCACTCCGCAGTACGCGCAGACCGTCGTCGTCCGCGTCTGCCGCGACTCGTCCCAGGTGCCCGCCGCCCGCATGTCGAACTCCGACTTGAACGACAGGGCCCCGGTGGGACACACCTCGATGCAGTTGCCGCAGTACACGCACGCCGAGTCGGTGAGCGGGGCGTCGTGCTCGACGGCGATCCGCGCGTCGAAGCCGCGGCCGGCGACCGAGATCGCGAAGGTGTTCTGCCACTGGTCGCCGCAGGCGTCCACGCACTTGTAGCAGAGGATGCACTTGTCGTAGTCGCGGACGTAGAGGTCGTTGTCGACCTTCGGCTCCTCGTTGACGCGGGCCGCGTCCGGGCCGAAGCGGTCCGGCTTCGCCTCGTACTCCTTGAGCCATTCGGCGACCCGGGGCGTGGTCGACAGGTCGACGGAGGACGCCAGGAGTTCCAGGACGACCTTGCGGCTGTGCCGGGCCCGCTCGGTGCCGGTGCGCACCTGCATGCCCGGCTCGGCGCGGCGCGAGCAGGCGGGCACGAGGGTGCGGGAGCCCTCGACCTCCACCACGCAGACCCGGCAGGCGTTCTTCGGCGTCAGCGTGTCGCCCTCGCACAGCGTCGGGACGTCCTTCCCGGCGGCCCGGCAGGCGTCCAGGATCGTCGACCCCTCGGGCGCCCTGACCGGCTCCCCGTCGAGGGTGAACTCCAGCAGCCGGCGGGGAATCCCCAGCGGTGTCACGGTCATTCGTACGCCCCCAGACGGTCGATGGCGGATTCCACGGCGTTCCACGCGGTCTGTCCCAGACCGCAGATCGAGGCGTCCCGCATCGCGCGGCCGACCTCGCGCAGCAGGGCGACGTCCCCGGCGGCGTCGGCGCCGGTGCGGTCCACGATCCGGCGCAGCGCCTCCTCCTGGCGGACCGTGCCGACCCGGCAGGGCACGCACTGGCCGCACGACTCGTCCCGGAAGAACTCCGCGATGCGCAGCAGCAGGCGGGGGAGCGGCACGGTGTCGTCGAACGCCATGACGACGCCGGAGCCGAGGGTGGTGCCGGCCTCCCGGGTGCCTTCGAAGGTGAGCGGGAGGTCCAGCTCGTCGGGGCGTACGAAGCCGCCGGCGGCGCCGCCGAGGAGGACCGCCCGCAGGTTGTCCCGCACACCGGCGAGCGTGAGGAGTTCGCCGAGCGTCGCGCCGAAGGGGAGTTCGTAGACGCCGGGGCGGGTCACGCTGCCGGAGACGCAGAACAGCTTGGGTCCGGTGGACCTCTCCGTGCCGATCGCCGCGTAGGCCGGGGCGCCCATGGTCAGGATCGGCAGGACGTTGACCAGGGTCTCCACGTTGTTCTCCACGGTCGGCTTGCCGAACAGGCCCTTCTCGACCGGGAACGGGGGCTTGGAGCGCGGCTCGCCACGGCGGCCCTCGATGGAGTTGAACAGTGCCGTCTCCTCGCCGCAGATGTAGGCGCCCGCGCCGCGCCGGATCTCGATGTCGAAGGAGTAGCCCTGGCCGAGGATGTCGTCGCCGAGCAGGCCGCGGGCGCGGGCCCGGCCGATGGCGTGCTCCATGCGGTGCAGGGCCCTCGGGTATTCGCCGCGCAGGTAGAGGTGGCCCCGGTGGGCGCCGGTCGCGTACGCCGCGATCGTCATCGCCTCCACCAGCGCGTACGGGTCGCCCTCCATCAGGACGCGGTCCTTGAAGGTGCCCGGTTCGGACTCGTCGGCGTTGCAGACGAGGTAGTGCGGGTGGTCCGGCTGGGAGGCGGTGGCCTGCCACTTGCGGCCGGTGGGGAAGGCGGCGCCGCCGCGGCCCAGCAGCCCGGAGTCGGTGACCTCGCGGATCACGCCGGCGGGGCCGAGGGCGAAGGCGCGGCGCAGTGCGGTGTAGCCGCCGTTCGCCCGGTAGTCGTCGAGGGACGCGGGATCGGTGGTGCCGATGCGGTGGAGGAGCATGAGCGCGGGGTCGCCGGCCTGGGGGACCGCGGCGGCGGGCGGGGGTTCGGCGGGGGCGTTCTCCGGGGCGGTGGCGGCGGAGACGGTGGCGTCGACGGCGGCGGGGGCGCAGACGGCGGTGGCCCTCGGAATGTCCCGCCCCGGCCGCCCCGTGTCTCCGTCCCTCCCGGCTCCGTCCGACCGGAAGGGACCCCCACCGGCCCCGAGGACCGTGCGCCCGGACACCCCGTCGGCCCCGTCGGCCCCGTCGGCCCCGACGGCCTCGTCCGCCGACGCCCAACGGGCCGGGCCGACCCCGGCCCGGATCACCAGGGCTGCCGGTGCCCGTTCGCACAGACCCAGGCAGGGGCTGCGTTCGACCTGTACGCCGCCGCCCGGGCCCAGACGTGCCTCGACGCCCGCGCACAGCGCGGCCGCCCCGGCCGCCGTGCACGCCAGGTCCGTGCACACGTGCAGGACGGTCGCCGGGCGCGGGCGCACGGAGAACATCGCGTAGAACGTGGCGACGCCGTACGCCTCGGCCGGGGGCACGGTCAGACGGCGGCACAGGTAGTCCAGGGCGCCCTCGCTGATCCAGCCGACCCGGTCGTTGAGGGCGTGCAGCCCCGGCAGCAGCAGGTCGCGGCGGTCGCGGGCCTCCCGGCCGCCGCGGGCCCACCGGAGGTCCGCGGCGGACCGGTCGGCGCCCTCCCAGGAGGACTCGGGCGGCCCGAGCAGCGCGTCGACCGCCGCCCGTTCCTCGTCGGTGGGTTTGCTGTCACCGAAGTGCAGATCCACTGGTCCTCACCTCACGTGTGTCGGAGCCGGGAGCTTGTCGATCCGGATCGCCGACGCCTTGAACTCCGCCGTCCCGGCGATCGGGCAGTTCGCCTCGATGGTCAGCCGGTTGGTGTCCACCTCGTCGGGAAAGTGGAACGTCATGAACGCCAGGCCCGGCCGCAGCGCGGTGTCGACCCACACCGGCGCCAGCACCGACCCGCGCCGCGAGGTCACCCGCACCTGCTCGCCGACCACGACGCCGTACCGCTCGGCGTCCTCCGGGCTCAGCTCGACGGACTCGCCGCGCCGCAGCGGGGAGGCGTAACCGCCGCTCTGCACACCCGTGTTGTAGGAGTCGAGGCGCCGGCCCGTGGTCAGCCGGATCGGGTACTCCTCGTCGGTGAGGTCCACCGGCGGGTCGTGCTGCACGATCCCGAACGGCGCGGGCCTGCCCCGCACCGCCGGGTCCGGATCCCACAACCGGCCGTGCAGGAACGGCGGTTCGAGCGCGTCGGTGCTCGGGCAGGGCCACTGGATGCCCTGGTGCTCCTCCAGGCGTTCGTACGTCATGCCGTGGTGGTCCGGGGAGACGGAGCGCAGCTCGTTCCAGACGGCCTCGGCGTCGGCGTACTTCCAGTCGTGGCCGAGACGGGCGGCGAGGTCGCAGAGGATGTCGATGTCCTCGCGCGCCTCGCCGGGCGGCACCACCGCCCGGCGGACCCGCTGCACGCGTCGCTCGCTGTTGGTGGTGGTGCCCTCCGTCTCCGCCCAGCCGGCGGTCGCGGGCAGCACGACGTCCGCGAGTTCGGCGGTCTTCGTCAGGAAGATGTCCTGCACCACCAGGAAGTCCAGCTGCCGCAGCCGGCGCACCGCCTGCTCGGCGTCCGCCTCCGACTGCGCCGGGTTCTCGCCGATGCAGTAGACCGCCCGCAGCGAACCGTCCTCCATCGCCTCGAACATCTCCGTCAGGTTCAGCCCGTAGCGCGGCCGGATGACCGTGTTCCAGGCGGACTCGAACTTCGCCCGGACACCGGTGTCGAGGATGTCCTGGAAGCCCGGCAGACGGTTGGGGATGGCGCCCATGTCGCCGCCGCCCTGCACGTTGTTCTGGCCGCGCAGCGGCTGCAGCCCCGAGCCGTAGCGGCCGACGTGGCCGGTGAGCAGGGAGAGGTTGATCAGGGCGCGGACGTTGTCGGTGCCGTTGTGGTGCTCGGTGATGCCGAGGGTCCAGCACAGCTGGGCGCGCTCGGCGCGCGCGTAGGCGTGCGCCAGCTCCCGTACGGCGGCGGCCGGTACGCCCGTCACCTTTTCGGCGAGGGACGGCGTCCACGGCTCGACGAGCGCCCGGTACTCCTCGAAGCCGGTGGTCGCCCGCCGTACGAACTCTTCGTTGACCAGGCCCGCGTGGATGATCTCGCGGCCGATCGCGTGCGCCATCGGGATGTCGGTGCCGACGTTCAGGCCCAGCCAGCTCTCCGCCCACTCGGCCGTGGACGTCCGGCGCGGGTCGACGGCGTACAGGCGGGCGCCGTTGCGGACGCCCTTCAGCACGTGCTGGAAGAAGATCGGGTGCGCGAAGCGGGCGTTGGAGCCCCACATGACGATGACGTCGGTGTGCTCGATCTCCTCGTACGACGACGTCCCGCCGCCCGAGCCGAACGCCGCCGACAGGCCGGCCACGGACGGGGCGTGGCAGGTGCGGTTGCAGGAGTCGACGTTGTTGGTGCCCATGACGACCCGGGCGAATTTCTGGGCCACGTAGTTCATCTCGTTGGTGGCGCGGGCGCAGGAGAACATCCCGAACGCGCCCTGTGCCGCCCGGAATCCCCGGGCGGCCCGGTCCAGTGCCTCGTCCCACGTCGCCCGGCGCAGCGGCGCGTCGCGTGCGTCCCGGACCAGGGGGTGGGTGAGGCGGGTGTACGTCTTCGGGCTCCCGTCGCGTTGCTGCTGCTTGCGCTGTTCCGGGCTGCGTGGCCTCCGTTCCCGTTGTTCGGGATCGCGGCGGTACGGATCGCGTCGGTTCGGATCGCGTTCGCTCATGCGGCGCTCCTCAGGGCGAGCAGGTCCGACAGGGCGTGCACGGTGCGCAGGGTGGGCACCGGGACGCCGGTGATCTCCGCCAGCTCGACGACGGCCGCGAGCAGCACGTCGAGCTCCAGCGGCTTGCCTCGCTCCAGGTCCTGGAGCGTGGAGGTGCGGTGGTCGCCGACCCGTTCGGCGCCCGCGAGCCGGCGTTCGATGGAGACGCCCGACTCGCAGCCCAGGGCCGATGCGACCGTCAGCGTCTCGGTCATCATCGTCTCGATGACCTGGCGGGTGCCGCCGTGCCGGCACATCTGCCGCATGGTGGCGCGCGAGAGAGCGCTGATCGGGTTGAAGGAGATGTTGCCGAGCAGCTTCAGCCAGATGTCGTTGCGCAGGTCGGGCTCGACCGGGCACTTCAGACCGCCCGCCCGCATCGCCTCGCTCAGGGCCAGACAGCGCGCGGAGACGCTGCGGTCGGGTTCGCCGATGGAGAAGCGGGTGCCCTCCACGTGCCGGACGACGCCCGGCTGTGCGAGTTCGGTGGCCGCGTAGACGACGCAGCCGACGGCCCGTTCGGGCGCGAGCACCGCACTGACCGCGCCGTCGGGGTCGACACTCTCCAGGCGGCGGCCGTCGTGCGGCCCGCCGTGCCGGTGGAAGTACCACCAGGGGATGCCGTTCTGGGCGGCCACCACGGCCGTGGAGCCGTGCAGCAGCGGCTCGATCAGCGGCCCGCACGCCGCGTACGAGTTGGCCTTCAGGCCCAGGAAGACGTAGTCGGCCGGGCCCACCTCGGCCGGGTCGTCGGTGGCATGGGGATGGGCGGTGAAGTCACCGCGCGGGCTGCGCACCTGCACTCCGTACTGCCTCATGGCCGCCAGATGCGGTCCACGGGCGATGAGATGCACGTCGGCGCCCGCACGGTGGAGCGCGGCGCCGACGTAGGCGCCGATCGCTCCGGCGCCGAGGACTGCGACTTTCATGACGTGGGGCGCTCCGTCCGGTCGAGGGATACCGAGGAACCGAGAGGAATGAGGAATCGATAGGCACCTGAGGAAAGGAGGGAACCAGGGGGAACCAGGCGAACCGAGGGAAGACGCGAGCTGCCGCATCTCTGTCGACGAAATATTGTCTACAGTATGGGGGTTGCCCCAGCAAGGCTTTGTGCAGCACCAGTGGTTGTCTGCTCAACTGCCTTCTCAAGGGACTCTCCGCTCCCTACGGTTGGGGACTCATGAGTCCCCCCGTCGCGCCCCCGGGCTGGAGCCGCTGGCTCGTTCCGCCCGCCGCGCTCTCCGTTCACCTCTCCATCGGCCAGGCCTACGCGTGGAGCGTGTTCAAACCGCCGCTGGAGTCCGCGCTCGGCCTCAGCGGCACCCAGAGCGCGCTGCCCTTCCAGCTCGGCATCGTCATGCTCGGCCTGTCCGCCGCGTTCGGCGGCACCCTCGTCGAACGCCGGGGCCCGCGCTGGGCGATGACCGTCGCCCTGGTCTGCTTCTCCTCCGGCTTCCTGCTCTCCGCGCTGGGCGCGGCCACCGAGCAGTACTGGCTGATCGTCTTCGGCTACGGCTTCGTCGGCGGCATCGGTCTGGGCATCGGCTACATCTCGCCCGTCTCCACGCTGATCAAGTGGTTCCCCGACCGGCCCGGCATGGCCACCGGCATCGCCATCATGGGCTTCGGCGGCGGCGCGCTGATCGCCTCGCCCTGGTCGGCGCAGATGCTCGACTCTTTCGGCACCGGCAACACCGGCATCGCGCTCGCCTTCCTCGTGCACGGAGTGACGTACGCCGTGTTCATGCTGCTCGGCGTGCTGCTGGTGCGGGTGCCGCGCACCGAGGGCCCGGCGGCCGGCGCTCCCGCCGCGGTCACCGGACCGCAGGTCTCGGCCCGCTCCGCCGTGCGCACCCCGCAGTTCTGGCTGCTGTGGATCGTGCTGACCATGAACGTCACCGCGGGCATCGGCATCCTCGAGAAGGCCGCCCCGATGATCACCGACTTCTTCGCCGACACCTCCGCACCGGTGTCCGCGACGGCCGCCGCCGGGTTCGTCGCGCTGCTGTCCGCGGCGAACATGGCGGGCCGCATCGGCTGGTCGACCACCTCCGACCTCATCGGCCGCAAGAACATCTACCGGGTCTACCTCGGCGTCGGAGCGCTGATGTACGCGCTCATCGCGCTGCTGGGCGACTCCTCCAAGCCGCTGTTCGTGCTGTGCGCGCTGGTGATCCTCTCCTTCTACGGCGGCGGCTTCGCCACCGTCCCGGCGTATCTGAAGGACCTCTTCGGCACCTACCAGGTGGGCGCCATCCACGGCCGGCTGCTCACCGCCTGGTCCACGGCCGGCGTCCTCGGACCGCTGATCGTGAACTGGGTCGCCGACCGGCAGGAGGAGGCGGGCCGGCACGGCTCGTCCCTGTACGGGACGTCCCTGATGATCATGATCGGGCTGCTCGTCGTCGGCTTCGTCGCCAACGAACTCGTCCGGCCGGTCCACCCCCGCCACCACGTCCCCGGCACCGACACACCGCAGGAGGCCGCCGATGACCGGCGAGAACAGCCAGAGTCCGCCTAGCCCCGGCCGCCGCGGACTGATCACCTTCGCCTGGCTGTGGGTGGGGGTGCCGCTCGGCTACGGGCTGTACGAGCTGGTGCGCAAGGCGACCCAGCTGTTCACCGGGTGAGGCCCCGTCCCCGGCGGTGCCCGAGGGTCTGACGGAAGCCGACAAGCCCGGCGACCGTTTCCTGTCGCATCACCTGCCGTCGTACCGGTGAGTCACTGATCAGACTGGTGCATCCCGCAACCGAACCACGAGGGGGATCACCCATGATCGGCTCGCGCATCGCCGCCGTCGGCCACTACCAGCCCGCCCGGGTCCTCACCAACGAGGACCTGGCGGGCATGGTCGACACCAGCGACGCGTGGATCACCAGCCGGGTGGGTATCCGCACCCGTCACATCGCCGGCCCCGACGAGCCGGTCGACGAGCTGGCCGCGTACGCCGCCGCCAAGGCGCTGGCCGCAGCGGGCCGGACCCCCGCCGAGATCGACCTGGTCCTGGTCGCCACCTCCACCGCGATCGACCGCTCGCCCAACATGGCCGCCCGGGTCGCGGCCCGGCTCGGCATGCCCGGGCCCGCCGTCATGGACATCAACGTCGTCTGCGCCGGATTCACCCACGCCCTCGCCACCGCCGACCACGCCGTGCGCGCGGGCGGCGCGAACCGGGTGCTGGTCGTCGGCGCCGACAAGATGTCCGAGGTGACCGACTGGACCGACCGCTCCACCTGCGTCCTCGTCGGCGACGGTGCGGGCGCCGCCGTGGTGGAGGCCTGCGCGCCGGAGGGGGAGGCGGGCATCGGGCCGGTGCTGTGGGGCTCGGTGCCCACCATGGGGCACGCGGTGCGGATCGAGGGGACGCCGCCGCGGTTCGCGCAGGAGGGGCAGAGCGTCTACCGCTGGGCGACCACCCAGCTGCCGGTCGTCGCCCGCCGGGCCTGCGAGCAGGCCGGACTCGCGCCCGCGGACCTCGCCGCGGTCGTGCTGCACCAGGCCAACCTGCGGATCATCGAGCCCCTCGCACAGCGGATCGGCGCCGTCAACGCCGTCGTCGCCCGCGATGTCACCGAGTCGGGCAACACCTCGGCCGCGAGTATTCCGCTGGCCTTCTCCAAGCTCGTCGAACGAGGTGACGTGACCAGCGGCGACCCCGTGCTGCTGTTCGGCTTCGGCGGCAATCTCTCGTACGCGGGCCAGGTCGTGCGCTGCCCCTGAGCGGCCCGCGCAACCCTCCGGCACGGTGTGACGAGGTAGACGTGTCGACCCACTTGGCACCTGCGCACCGTAGACTGTAGACGAAAGACAATCACTGCCGGTGCGGCGGTGGCACCGGCGTGCGTGCGGGTGCACGGCGCTTTCCGAAGAGGGGAACCGCGATGTTGTCGACAGGACTGCCGCAGGGGGCGGTGCCCAGGCTCGAACGGCCCGGCCCGCTGCGCGACCGCGTCTACGAGGCGCTGCTCGAACTCATCACCACCCGCGCCCTCCAGCCGGGCCAGCACCTCGTCGAAAGCGAACTCGCCGGACACCTCGGCGTCTCGCGCCAGCCGGTGCGCGAGGCGCTGCAGCGGCTCAACACCGAGGGCTGGGTGGACCTGCGGCCCGCGCAGGGCGCCTTCGTGCACGAGCCGACGGAGGAGGAGGCCGACCAACTCCTCACCGTGCGCACGCTGTTGGAGGCCGAGGCGGCCCGGCTCGCCGCGGGCAACGCCGACAGCGCGGGCATCCAGGTCCTGGAGGACATCCTGGCCGAAGGGCTGCGGGCCGTCGAGGCCGACGACGTGGACGCCGCCGTCGCCCTCAACGCCCGCTTCCATGCCAAGATCATGGAGCTGGCCGGCAACGCCGTGCTCGCCGAACTCGCCGCCCAGGTCGACCGGCGCGTGCGCTGGTACTACACGCCGGTGGCCCGGCAGCGCGGCGAGCAGTCCTGGGTCGAGCACCGCGAGATGATCGCCGCCATCGCCGCCCGCGACGAGCAACTGGCCACCCGCCTCATGCGGGAACACACCGAGCACACCCGGCGCTCGTACCACGCCCGCGCCACGTCCTGACGCCGACCGGACCTGCGTTTCCGACCCCTTTGTCGTCCTTCGCGGCGTTCCTGCGCGCGCCTTTGTCCTGTGAGTGGAAAAAGTAGGGGCCAATTCCTGCGCGACTTCTTCCCACGTCCGGCAGGCGCTGCTACTTTCCCATCCGAAAGCACGCCACACACGTGGCCGGAAACCGGCGCGCACAGGCCGATTGAGGCGGGGAGGGGTTCGTGAGACGTATGACAGCGCGACCCGCCAACGCTCACCAGGCCCGACTGCTCAGGCTCCTGCGCGACGGTGGCCCCAACTCCCGTGCCCAGCTGGGCGACCAGGTCGACCTCTCCCGGTCGAAACTGGCCGTGGAGGTGGACCGGCTGCTGGAGACGGAACTCGTCGTGGCCGACGGACTCGCCGCCTCGCGCGGCGGCCGGCGCTCCCACAACATCCGGCTCAACCCGCACCTGCGGTTCCTCGGCGTCGACATCGGCGCGACCTCGGTCGACGTCGCCGTCACCAACGCCGAACTGGAGATCCTGGGCCACATCAACCAGCCCATGGACGTACGCGAGGGACCCGTCGCGGTCTTCGAGCAGGTGCTGTCCATGGCGGCGAAGCTCCGGGCCTCAGGGCTCGCGGAGGGGTTCGACGGCGCCGGCATCGGCGTCCCGGGCCCGGTCCGCTTCCCCGAGGGCATCCCGGTCGCTCCGCCGATCATGCCGGGCTGGGACGGCTTCCCCGTGCGGGAGGCACTCAGCCAGGACCTCGGCTGCCCGGTCATGGTCGACAACGACGTGAACCTGATGGCCATGGGCGAGCAGCACGCGGGCGTCGCCCGCACCGTGCACGACTTCCTCGTCGTCAAGATCGGTACCGGCATCGGCTGCGGCATCGTCGTCGGCGGAGAGGTCTACCGCGGTACGACGGGCAGCGCGGGCGACATCGGGCACATCCAGGCCGTGCCCGACGGACGTCCGTGCGCCTGCGGCAACCGGGGCTGCCTGGAGGCACACTTCTCCGGCGCGGCCCTCGCCCGGGACGCGACGGAGGCGGCCGAACAGCGGCTGTCCCCCGAACTCGCGAGCCGCCTGGAGGCGAACGGCACGCTCGGCGCCGCCGACGTGGCCGCAGCCGCCGCGGCCGGCGACGCCACCGCCCTCGAGCTGATCCGCGAGGGCGGCAACCGCACCGGCCAGGTCATCGCCGGCCTGGTCAGCTTCTTCAACCCCGGCCTGGTGGTGATCGGCGGTGGTGTGACCGGACTCGGCCACACCCTGCTCGCCGCCATCCGCACCCAGGTCTACCGCCAGTCGCTGCCCCTGGCCACCGGCAACCTGCCGATCGTCCTGGGCGAACTGGGACCCACCGCCGGAGTCATCGGCGCGGCCCGGCTCATCAGCGACCACCTGTTCTCACCCGCGTAAGCAGTTCGTCGCACGGCACCGCCCCACCCGCTCCACCGCACGGCACCGCCCCACCTGCTCCACCGCACCGGAACAGCACACCGGCACCACCCCGCACCGCCACCGCACCACCCGGCCCTGCCCGGCACCCGCCGTCACGGCACGGAACCGCACACCGCACCCGCACCGCCACCGCCCTACCCCGCCCTGCCTGAAAGCGCTTGCCCCCGCGAGGGGACCGCCCTGACACCGGCCCGAACGCCCGCCGAGGGGAAATTCGCATGGCACCAGAACCACCGCTGCTCAGCATGTCCGGCATCACCAAGTCCTTCCCCGGAGTCCGGGCCCTGGACGGCGTCGACCTCGACGTCCAGGCCGGCGAGGTGCACTGCCTGCTCGGCCAGAACGGCGCCGGGAAGTCCACCCTGATCAAGGTCCTGGCCGGCGCCCACCAGCCCGACACGGGCACCATCCGCTGGCGCTCGGACGAGGTCGTGCTCCGCTCGCCGATCGCCGCCATGCGCCTCGGCATCGCCACCATCTACCAGGAACTCGACCTGGTGGAGCACCTGTCGGTCGCCGAGAACGTCCACCTCGGCCACGAACCCACGACCGCCGGGTTCGTCGTACGGGGCAAGGCCGCCCGGGAGTCGACGGCCCAGCTCCTCAAGCGCCTCGGACACCCGGAGATCGACCCCGGCCGGCTGGTCGGCGACCTGTCGGCGGCGCACCAGCAGATCGTGTCCATGGCACGGGCGCTCTCCCACGACGTACGGCTCATCGTGATGGACGAACCCTCCGCCGCCCTCGACCCGGACGAGGTCGACAACCTCTTCCGCATCGTCGAGGACCTCACCGCCGACGGAGTCGCCGTCGTCTACATCTCGCACCGCCTGGAGGAGATCCGGCGCATCGGCGACCGGGTCACCGTCCTCAAGGACGGCCGCGCCGTGGCCCGCGGACTGCCCGCCAAGTCGACGCCCACCAGCGAGGTCGTCGCACTGATGACGGGACGCAACGTCGAGTACGTCTTCCCGGAACGGCCCGCCGCCGCACCGCAGGGCGAACCCGTGCTGACCGTCGAAGGACTGTCCCGCGCGGGCGAGTTCGCCCCGCTCGACCTCCAGGTGCGCCCCGGTGAGATCGTCGGGCTCGCCGGACTCGTCGGCTCCGGACGCTCCGAGATCCTGGAGACCGTCTACGGCGCCCGCAAGCCCGACACCGGCCGGGTCCTCGTCGACGGCAAGCCCCTGAAGCCCGGCAGCGTGCGCGCCGCCGTGGCCGCCGGCCTGGGACTCGCCCCCGAGGAACGCAAGGCGCAGGCCCTGCTCATGCTGGAGTCCGTCACCCGCAACGTGTCGGTGTCCTCCATGTCCCGCTTCGCGACGGCCGGCTGGATCGACCGCGGGGCGGAGTCGGGCGCGGCGCGTGCCGCCGTGCGCGAACTGTCCCTGCGGCCCGACAACCCGGACGTGCCCGTGCGCACCCTGTCCGGCGGAAACCAGCAGAAGGCCGTGCTCGCACGCTGGCTGCTGCGCGGCTGCCGGGTGCTGCTCCTCGACGAACCCACCCGCGGCGTCGACGTCGGCGCCCGCGCCGAACTCTACGCGGTCGTCCGCCGGCTGGCGGACGAAGGCCTCGCCGTCCTGCTGGTCTCCAGCGAGGTGCCCGAGGTGCTCGGCCTCGCCGACCGCGTCCTGGTCCTGCGCGAGGGCACCGTCGTCCACACGGCGCCCGCCCGCGAACTCGACGAACACCGTGTACTCGACCTGGTCATGGAAGGAAGCCCGGCGTCATGACGCAACACGCATCCCCGCCGCGGGACAGCACCGACAAGGTGCCGTCGGCCGCCGAAACGCCCGCCTGGCGCGCCGTGTTGTTCCGCGCCGACGTCCGCACACTGTCGCTGCTCGGCGTGCTCGCCGTGCTGATCCTCATCGGCGGCGTCACCAAACCGGACGAGTTCCTCGACACCCGCAACCTGCAACTCGTCCTCACCCAGGCCTCGGTCATCGGCGTCGTCACCGTCGGCATGACCTTCGTCATCATCTCCGGCGGCATCGACCTGTCGGTCGGCGCGATCGTCGCCCTCGCCTCGGTGTGGGCGACCACCGTCGCCACCCAGGAGTTCGGCTTCGGCGGCATCCTGTTCACCGCCGTCGCCGTCGGAGTGGGCTGCGGCCTGGTCAACGGGGTGCTCATCGCCTACGGCGGAATGGTGCCGTTCATCGCCACCCTCGCCATGCTCGCCTCGGCCCGCGGACTCGCCCTGCAGATCACCGACGGCCGTACCCAGGTCGTCACCGTCGACGGGGTCCTCGACCTCGGCGAGCGCGACTCCTACATCCTCGGCATCCCGCCGCTGGTGCTGGTGTTCGCCGCGGTCACCCTCATCGGCTGGCTGGTCCTCAACCGGACCACCTTCGGCCGCCGCACCGTCGCCGTCGGCGGCAACGCGGAGGCCGCCCGCCTGGCCGGCATCGACGTGCGCCGCCAGCGGCTCTACCTGTACCTGCTGTCCGGGCTGTGCTGCGGCATCGCCGCCTTCCTGCTGATCGTCCTGGCCGGCTCCGGCCAGAACACCAACGGCAACCTCTACGAACTCGACGCCATCGCCGCCGCCATCATCGGCGGCACCCTGCTCACCGGCGGCCGCGGCACCATCGTCGGCTCCGTCCTCGGCGTCCTGATCTTCACCACCATCACCAACATCTTCGCCCTGAACAACCTGCAGAGCGACGTCCAGCAGATCGCCAAGGGCGCGATCATCGTCGCCGCCGTGCTGGTCCAGCGCCGTACCGCGAGCACGACCTGAGGAAAGGTTCACCGCCATGCCAGAGCCGACGTTCACCAGCCGCAGAGGACTGCTCTTCGGAGCGGCCGCCGTCTCCGCCGGCGTCCTCGTCACCGGGTGCACGAGCAACGAGTCCAGCGACGACGAGCCGGCCGCCGACAACCAGCCGGCCGCCGACGACAAGCCCGGCAAGCCGGTCACCATCGGCTTCGCCGGACCGCAGGCCGACCACGGCTGGCTCAACGCCATCAACGACAACGCCAAGAAGCGGGCCGAGAAGTACTCCGACGTCACCCTGGAGATCACCGAGGGCTCCAACGACACCGCCCAGCAGATCGGCCAGATCGAGACCCTCATCAACAAGAAGGTCGACGTCCTGGTGGTCCTGCCCGCCGACGGCAAGGCCCTCACCCAGGTCGGACTGAAGGCGATGCGGGCCGGAATCCCCGTCGTCAACCTCGACCGCATCTTCAACAGCCCGCAGGCCTACCGCTGCTGGGTCGGCGGCGACAACTACGGCATGGGCCTGAACGCCGGCCACTACATCGGCGAGAAGCTCAAGGACAAGCCGAACGCCCGGGTCATCGAACTCGCCGGACTGGACAACCTCGAACTGACCCAGCAGCGCACCCAGGGCTTCGACGACGCGCTGAAGAACTACCCCAACATCAAGAAGGTGGCCCGGCAGGCCGCCGAGTTCACCGTCGAGTCCGGCCAGGCCAAGATGGCCCAACTGCTCCAGGCCCAGTCGAAGTTCGACGCCCTGTGGAACCACGACGACGACCAGGGCGTGGGCGCGCTGCGCGCCATCGAACAGGCCGGCCGGGACGACTTCCTGATGGTCGGCGGCGCCGGCGCACTGTCCGCCTTCGAGGCCATCAAGGCCGACAGCGGTGTCCTCAAGGCCACCGTCCTGTACCCGCCGACCATGGCCGCCTCCGCCATCGACCTCGCCCGCGCCCTCGGCCAGGGCAAGGGCGTCAGCGGCCTCGCCGAGTTCGAGATCCCCTCGACGGTGACCTGCTACTCGGCCGTCGTCGACAAGGACAACGTCGACCAGTACATGCCCACCGGCTTCAAGTGAGCAGCCCCGCCGCACGGGCCTGACCAGCCCACCGGGCGGGGCCACCCCCGCCCGCCACCACCACGAGGAGGACATTCGTATGGCACAGCCGCAGCAGTCCGAAGGGGCAGGAACGGGGAAGCCACCGCTGCGCGTCGGCATGGTCGGTTACGCCTTCATGGGTGCCGCCCACTCCCAGGGATGGCGCACCGCGGGCCGCGTCTTCGACCTGCCGCTGCGCCCCGAACTGGCCGTGATCTGCGGCCGCGACGCCGCCGCCGTGCGCGCGGCGGCCGACCGGCACGGCTGGTCGGACACCGAGACCGACTGGCGCGCCCTGATCGAACGGGACGACGTCGACCTCGTCGACATCTGCACCCCGGGCGACAGCCACGCCGAGATCGCGCTCGCCGCGCTCGCCGCGGGCAAGCACGTGCTGTGCGAAAAGCCCCTCGCCAACACCGTCGAGGAGGCCGAGGCGATGACCCGCGCGGCCGAAGAGGCCGGCGAGCGCGGCCAGCTGGCGATGGTCGGCTTCAACTACCGCCGGGTCCCGGCGACCGCGCTGGCCCGGCGGATGGTGGCGGAGGGTCGGATCGGCAGGCTGCGGCACGTCCGCGTGGCGTACCTCCAGGACTGGCTGGTGGACCCCGAGTTCCCGCTGACCTGGCGGCTGCGCCGGGAACAGGCGGGCTCCGGCTCGCTCGGCGACCTCGGCGCCCACATCGTCGACCTGGCGCAGTACCTGGCGGGGGAGCGGCTGGCCGGCGTCTCCGCGCTCACCGAGACGTTCGTACGGGAACGGCCGCTGCCCAGCGCGCCGAGCAGCGGCCTGGCCGCCGTCTCCGCCGCCGGCACCGGAGAGGTCACCGTCGACGACGCCGCCCTGTTCACCGGCCGCTTCACCTCCGGCGCCATCGCCTCCTTCGAGGCCACCCGGTACGCCACCGGACGCAAGAACGCCCTGCGCATCGAACTCAACGGCGAGCGCGGCTCGCTCGCCTTCGACCTGGAGCGGCTCAACGAGCTGTCGTTCCACGACGGCACCGAGCCGGGCACGCACGCCGGCTTCCGCCGCATCCTCGTCACCGAACCCGACCACCCCTACCTCGAGGGCTGGTGGCCGCCGGGCCACGGCCTCGGCTACGAGCACACCTTCGTGCACCAGGCCCGCGACCTGGTCCACGCCGTCGCCGAGGGCCGCACCCCCGAACCCTCCTTCGCCGACGGGCTGCAGGTGCAGCGCGTGCTCGCGGCGGTGGAGGAGAGCGCCGAGAAGAACTCCGTCTACACACCGATCGCCGCCTGAGGAGGACGGATACGGATGCCGCGCAACTTCACGCTGTTCACCGGCCAGTGGGCGGACCTGCCCCTGGAGGAGGTCTGCCGACTCGCCCGCGACTTCGGCTACGACGGCCTCGAACTCGCCTGCTGGGGCGACCACTTCGAAGTGGAGAAGGCCCTCGCCGACCCCTCCTACGTGGCCTCCCGCCACCAGCTGCTCGACAAGTACGGCCTGAAGTGCTGGGCCATCTCCAACCACCTGGTCGGGCAGGCGGTGTGCGACGCCATCATCGACGAACGCCACCGGGCGATCCTGCCCGCCCGCATCTGGGGCGACGGCGAAGCCGAGGGCGTACGGCAGCGCGCCGCGGCCGAGATCAAGGACACCGCGCGCGCCGCGGCCCTCCTCGGCGTCGACACCGTCATCGGCTTCACCGGCTCCGCCATCTGGCACCTGGTCGCGATGTTCCCGCCCGCGCCCGAGTCGATGATCGAGCGCGGCTACGAGGACTTCGCCGAGCGGTGGAACCCGATCCTGGACGTCTTCGACGCCGAGGGCGTGCGGTTCGCGCACGAGGTCCACCCCAGCGAGATCGCCTACGACTACTGGACCACCGTCCGCGCCCTGGAGGCGGTCGACCGCCGGCCGGCCTTCGGCCTCAACTTCGACCCCTCGCACTTCGTGTGGCAGGACCTCGACCCGGTCGGCTTCCTGTGGGACTTCCGCGACAGGATCTACCACGTCGACTGCAAGGAGGCCCGCAAGCGCCTCGACGGACGCAACGGCCGGCTCGGCTCCCACCTGCCCTGGGGCGACCCCCGGCGCGGCTGGGACTTCGTCTCCGCCGGCCACGGCGACGTCCCCTGGGAGGACGTCTTCCGGATGCTGCGCTCGATCGGCTACCAGGGCCCCGTCTCCGTCGAGTGGGAGGACGCCGGCATGGACCGGCTCCAGGGCGCCCCCGAGGCGCTGACCCGCCTGAAGGCATACGACTTCGAGCCGCCGACCGCCTCCTTCGACGCCGCATTCGGCAACTGAGGCGACCGGCACACCCCCCACGGCCCGATGGCACGAGAACGACGTCGCACACCGGGGTGACGGCGCACCCCGGCGCAACGTACCCGCCCCGTACAACCCGCTTCTGTCTGGAGGCATTCGTGCACGGGAACGCACACACCACCCGCACTCGCAGAACCGACGGCCGTAACCGCCGCCCCTCCTTCCGCAAGGCCGTGGCCCTGCTCAGCGGGGCGCTGCTGGCGGGCGCCTCGCTCACGCTGGCCGCACCCCAGGCCGGCGCGGCCGACGCCGAACCGTCCGCCGCCGCGGCGGAGGACTTCCAGCAGGTCACCCTCGCCAAGGGCGAACCGGAGGTCGGCGAGCCGATGTCGCTCGCCGTCCTCCCGGACCGCTCCGTCCTGCACACCTCACGCGACGGCGAACTGCGCCTGACCGACGCCGCCGGCAACACCAGGCTGGCCGGCAAGCTCGACGTGTACAGCCACGACGAGGAGGGCCTGCAGGGCGTCGGCGTCGACCCCGGATTCGCAGAGAACCGTTTCATCTACCTGTACTACGCGCCCCCGATGAACACCCCCGCCGGTGACGCGCCCGAGACCGGCACCGCCGCCGACTTCGCGCCCTTCGACGGCGTCAACCGCCTCTCGCGGTTCGTGCTCAACACCGACGGCACCCTCGACACCGCCAGCGAGAAGAAGATCCTCGACATCCCCGCCACCCGCGGCCTGTGCTGCCACGTCGGCGGTGACATCGACTTCGACGCGGCCGGCAACCTGTACCTGTCGACCGGCGACGACACCAACCCGTTCCAGTCGGACGGCTACACGCCCATCGACGAGCGGTCGAACCGCAACCCGGGATTCGACGCCCAGCGCACCTCCGGCAACACCAACGACCTGCGCGGCAAGATCCTGCGCATCAAGGTCAACGACGACGGCTCGTACTCCATCCCGGAGGGCAACCTCTTCGCGCCCGGCACGGACAGGACGCGGCCCGAGATCTACGCCATGGGCTTCCGCAACCCGTTCCGGTTCAGCGTCGACAAGGAGACCGGCATCCTCTACGTCGGTGACTACGGTCCCGACGCCGGCACCGCCGACCCCTCCCGCGGACCCGCCGGACAGGTCGAGTTCGCCCGCGTCACCGGCCCCGGCAACTTCGGCTGGCCGTACTGCACCGGCGACAACGACGCCTACGTCGACTACGACTTCGCCACCCAAGCCTCCGGCGAGTCCTTCGACTGCGCCGCCCCGAAGAACACCTCGCCGAACAACACCGGCCTGACCGACCTGCCCCCGGCCCAGACCGCATGGATCCCCTACGACGGCGGCTCCGTCCCCGAGTTCGGCAGCGGCTCCGAGTCCCCGATGGGCGGCCCGGTCTACCACTACGACCCCGCGCTCGACTCGCCCGTCAAGTTCCCCGAGGCGTACGACGGCGACTTCTTCGCCGGTGAGTTCGGCCGCCGCTGGATCAAGCGGATCACCAGCGACGCCGACGGCACCGTCCAGTCCGTCAACGACGTGCCCTGGAGCGGCACCCAGGTGATGGACATGGCCTTCGGCCCCGACGGCGCGCTCTACGTCCTCGACTACGGTCTCGCCTGGTTCGGCGGCGACGAGAACTCCGCCCTGTACCGCATCGAGAACGCCACCGACGGCCACTCGCCCGTCGCGCAGGCCGCCGCCACCAAGACCTCCGGGCAGGCACCGCTGCGGGTGGGCTTCTCCTCCGCCGGCAGCAGCGACCAGGACGGCGACGCCCTCACCTACAGCTGGGACTTCGGCGACGGAAACACCTCCACCGCCGCCAACCCCACGCACCGCTACCGCAAGAACGGCACCTACACCGCCACCCTGACGGCCAAGGACACCTCCGGCCGCACCGGCAGCGCCAGCGTGCAGATCGTCGTCGGCAACACCGCGCCCACCGTGGTCCTCGAAACCCCCGGGGACGGGCAGCTGTTCAGCTTCGGCGACGCCGTCCCGTTCACGGTGAAGGTCACCGACCCCGAGGACGGCAGGGCGATCGACTGCTCCAAGGTCAAGGTCAGCTTCATCCTCGGCCACGACTCCCACGGCCACCCGCTCACCTCCGCCAACGGCTGCTCCGGCACCATCCAGACCAGCGCCGACGGCGGCCACGACGACGACGCCAACATCTTCGGCGTCTTCGACGCCGAGTACACCGACAACGGTGGCGGCGGCCAGGAACCGCTCACCACGCACGACCAGAACGTCACCCAGCCCAAGCACCGCCAGGCCGAGCACTACGGCGACAGCGCCGGCGTCTCCGTCATCACCAAGGAGGCCGCGCACGGCGGCCGCACCGTCGGTGACATCGACAACGGCGACTGGATCTCCTTCACGCCGTACCGCCTGAGCAACGCCCAGAAGATCACCGCACGCGTCTCCTCCGGCGGCGCCGGCGGCACCCTCGAGGTTCGCGCGGGCTCGCCCACGGGCACGCTGCTCGGCAAGGCGACCGTGCCGGTGACCGGCGGCTGGGAGACCTTCCAGGACGTCGAGGCGCAACTGTCGCGGGCACCCCGTGGCACCACCACGCTGTACCTGGTGTTCAAGGGCGGCACCGGAGCCCTGTTCGACGTGGACGACTTCACCTTCACCACCGGCTGAGAGGAGGCTGCGATGCGAACCAAGGCACGACTGATAACCGGCGTCGTCGGCACCACCCTGCTGCTCGGCTGCGTGTCGGCCCCGGCCGTCTCACAGCCCGGCCAGGACGGGAAGCGGGTGCTGGTCTTCTCCAAGACGGCCGGCTTCCGCCACGACTCCATCCCCGAAGGCGTCGCCGCCGTGAAGGCGCTCGGCGAGCGCGGCGGGTTCACCGTCGACGCCACCGAGGACGCCAAGGCGTTCACCTCGGCCAACCTGCGCCGCTACGACGCCGTGGTGTTCCTGTCCACCACTGGCGACGTGCTCGACGCCCGCCAGCAGCGGGCCTTCGAGAGCTACATCAACCGCGGCGGCGCCTACGTCGGCATCCACGCCGCCGCCGACACCGAGTACGACTGGGAGTTCTACGGCGGCCTGGCCGGCGCCTACTTCCACTCGCACCCGGCGATCCAGCCCGCCACCGTCGAGGTCGAGGACCGCGCCCACCCGGCCACCTCGGGACTCGCCCGCACCTGGGAACGCACCGACGAGTGGTACAACTACCGCTCCAACCCGCGGGAACACGCACACGTCCTCGCCTCGCTCGACGAGGAGTCGTACACGGGCGGCACCATGAACGGCGACCACCCGATCGCCTGGTGCCGGAACTACGAAGGCGGCCGCGCCTTCTACACCGGCGGCGGCCACACCAAGGAGTCCTTCGCCGACCCGGCCTTCCGCGACCACCTGCTCGGCGGGATCCGCTGGGCGGTGGGCGACGCCCAGGCCGACTGCCGGCCCGAGAACGGCTACCGGCCGCTGCTCGACGGCACGTCCCTGGACGGCTGGCGGCAGGCGGGGCCCGGCTCCTTCACCCTGTCCGACGACGGCACGCTCACCACGAGCGGCGGCATGGGGATGCTCTGGTACGACCGGCAGAGCTTCGGGTCCTACTCCCTGAAGCTCGACTGGAAGATGGCCAGCGCCTCCGGGGACGACAACTCCGGTGTGTTCGTGGGCTTCCCGCCCTCGGACGACCCCTGGTCGGCCGTCGACAACGGCTACGAGATCCAGATCGACGCCACCGACGTGCCCGAGAAGACCACGGGTTCCGTCTACGGATTCCAGTCCGCCGACCTCGAACGGCGCGACCGGGCGCTGAACCCGCCGGGGGAGTGGAACACCTACGAGATCCGCGTGGAGGGCGAACGCCTGCGCGTGTTCCTCAACGGCGTGCAGATCAACGATTTCACCAACACCGATCCGGCGCGCAGCCTTCGGGACGGACACATCGGCATCCAGAACCACGGTGCCGAGGACCAGGTGTCCTTCCGTGACGTCCGGATCAAGGAACTGCCCGCGACCGCCGACGCCGTGACGGCGCCGGCGGGCCCGCAGGGCGAATGAACGGCGGCGGGCGGGAGACGCCGGACTCCCGCCCGCCGTCATCCACCGGTCCTTCTTCCGTCCGACCGTACGGGGTCCGCTCGGCCCGTCACCCGACGGCAACCGAACGAGCAGTGCGCTGAGCAGTCCGATGAGGAATTCGATGAGGAGGCCGTCCATGCCCGAGTCCCGTCCCGACGCCCGTGTGGGAGTGTGGCTGGTCGGAGCACGCGGCTCCGTCGCCACCACCGTGGTGGCGGGGTGTGCCGCCGTGACCGCCGGGCTGCATCCACCGACGGGCATGGTGACCGAGAGCCCCGTCTTCGCCGACTCCGGCCTGCCGGCCCTGTCGTCCCTCGTCTTCGGCGGGCACGACACCGTCGACTGCCCGCTGCCCAAGCGGGCGGAGGCGCTCGCCGCCGGCGGTGTGCTGCCGCCCGGTCTGCCGTCCGCCGTCGCGGCCGAACTCGCCGCCGCCGACCGGGAGATCCGGCCCGGCGGCCCGGCCGCCGGGGACACCCGCGTCGATGCGGAACTCATCGCCGCCTTCGCCTCCGACATCCGCGACTTCATCACGCGGTGCGGCCTGGAGCGGGCGGTGGTGGTCAACGTCGCCTCCACCGAACCGGCGCCCGTCGGCTCCGCGCTGCCCGCCAGCTCCCTGTACGCGGCGGCCGCCCTCCACGCCGGCTGCCCCTACGTCAACTTCACCCCCTCCACGGGACTGCACCACCCGGCGCTTGCCCCGCTCGTCGAGTCCTCCGGGCTGCCCTACGCGGGCCGCGACGGCAAGACCGGCCAGACCCTGCTGCGCGCCGTGCTCGGCCCGATGTTCGCCCAGCGGGCGCTGACCGTGCGCGCCTGGTCCGGCACGAACCTGCTGGGCGGCGGTGACGGCGCGGCGCTGGCCGACCCGGCCGCCGCGGCGGCGAAGAACGCCGGCAAGGAGCGCGTCCTCGCCGACACCCTCGGCACCGTCCCCGAGGGCGAGGTGCACATCGACGACGTGCCGGCCCTCGGCGACTGGAAGACCGCCTGGGACCACATCGCCTTCGACGGGTTCCTCGGCACCCGCATGATCCTCCAGACCATCTGGCAGGGCTGCGACTCCTCCCTGGCGGCTCCGCTGGTCCTGGACCTGGCCCGCCTGACGGCGCGGGCCCACCAGGCCGGCCTGTCCGGCCCGCTCGCCGAACTCGGCTTCTTCTTCAAGGACCCGGTGGGGGAGGGGCCGGCCGGTCTGGCGGAGCAGTACGCGGAACTGACGGGCCTCGCGCGGCGCCTGCGGGACGCCGACGGCCCCTCCGGCGCGGCGCACGGCAGCGAGGGGGCGCAGTGAGTCCGGTGGAACAGCCGAAGCCCGACAGGGCGACGGACGGCCGGGGGCAGGGAGAAGACGCGTACGGGTCTTCTCCGGCCGCCCCGGCCGCGGACGGGTCGGGCACGGGCGGTCCGGCCGCGAACGGGCAGGGCACGGATGCGTCGGGCACGGACGGGATGGCCGCGCACAGGACGGCATCCGCGGTCGGCCCGGGCGCCGGTCGGCCGGCGCCCGGTGGCCGGGACCGCCGGCGGGCCTGGGCGGAGCTGCTGCGCCTGCCCGCCCTCTTCACCGTCCCCGGTGACGCCCTCGCCGGGGCCGCGGCGGCCGGGATGCGCCCCAACGCCCGTACGCTGCTCGCCATAGGATCCTCCGTCTGCCTCTACGAGGCCGGCATGGCCCTCAACGACTGGGCGGACCGCGCGGAGGACGCCGCCGAACGCCCGCACCGCCCGATCCCCTCCGGCCGCATCCGCCCCGCCGCCGCGTTCACCGCCGCCTGTGCCCTGACCGGAGCGGGACTGGCCCTCGCGGCGCGCGCCGGCCGCCCCGCCCTCACCGTCGCCGCGCCCCTCGCGGCCACCGTCTGGGCGTACGACCTCACGCTCAAGCACACGCCCGCCGGGCCGGCGGCGATGGCCGGCGCCCGTGCGCTGGACCTCCTCCTCGGCGCCGCGGCCACCGGCGGGAGCACCCGGGAGGCGCTGCCCTCCGCGGCCCTCCTCGGCACCCACACCCTCGCCGTCACCACGGTGTCCCGCCAGGAGACCCAGGGCGGTTCCTCCCTGGCGCCGCTCGCGGCCCTGGCCACGACCGGCCTGCTCACCCGGCTGGTCACCAGGCGCGGCCACCGGGCACGGCCGTCGGCCGGCCCGGACCGGGTCCGGACGTCCCACGGGGGCACGCGGCGCCCCGGCCCCGACGCGACCGGCCGCACCCCGTCCTCCCGCACGGAACCGGCCCCGCGCGCCGAGCCGGGCCGCGACCTCGTCACCGGTCTCACCACCGCCCTCGGCGCCGTCTACGCCGCGACCGCCGCACGCCCCTACCTCCACGCCGCCCTCAACCCCTCACCTCCGCTCACCCAACGAGCCGTCGGCGCCGGCATCCGCGCCACCATCCCCCTCCAGGCCGGCCTCGGCGCCCGCACCGGCGCCATCGTCCCCGCCCTGCTGACCGCCGCACTCGCCCCGCTCGGAGCGAGGTTCGCGAGGAAGGTGAGCGTGACATGAAGTCGCCCGACGCCCGCACGTCCGCACCCGCCGCCCTCCGCTTCGGCTACGGCACCAACGGCCTCGCCGACCTCCGGCTCGACGACGCCCTCGCCGTCCTCGCCGACCTCGGCTACGACGGTGTCGGACTCACCCTCGACCACATGCACCTCGACCCGCTCGCCCCGGACCTCGCTGCCCGCACCCGCCGGGTGGCCGGGCGGCTGGACGAGCTCGGCCTGGGCGTCACCGTGGAGACCGGCGCGCGCTATGTGCTCGACCCCCGCCGCAAGCACGGCCCGTCGCTGCTCGACCCGGACCCCGACGACCGCGCCCGCCGCGTCGACCTGCTCGTCCGGGCGGTGCGCGTCGCCGCCGACCTCGGCGCGCACGCCGTGCACTGCTTCAGCGGCATCGTCCCCGACGGCACCGACGAGGACACCGCCTGGAAACGCCTCGCCGAGACCCTCACCCCCGTCCTGGACGCCGCGGCCACCGCCGGCGTGCCGCTCGCCGTCGAACCCGAGCCCGGTCACCTCCTCGCCACCCTCGCCGACTTCCACCACCTGCGCCGCACGCTCGGCGACCCCGGGCCGCTCGGCCTCACCCTGGACATCGGCCACTGCCAGTGCCTGGAACCTCTCCCTCCCGCGGACTGCGTGCGCGACGCCGGCCCCTGGCTGCGCCACGTCCAGATCGAGGACATGCGGCGAGGCGTCCACGAACACCTCCCCTTCGGAGACGGCGAGATCGACTTCCCGCCCGTCCTCGCGGCCCTCGCGGCCACCGGATACCAGGGACTGACCGTCGTCGAACTGCCCCGCCACTCCCACGCGGGCCCGCACTTCGCCGCACACTCCCTGCCCTTCCTGCGCCGTGCCGCCGAGGCCGCGTCGACCACCGCACCGGCCTCCGAGGTCTCCCGCGCCTCCCGCCCCGCCGCCTCGCCCGGTGATCCCTCCGCCACACCCGAAGGGAGAAACACCCCATGACGCGCCCCCGTCCCACTCCGGCCACCCCGGACGCCGACACACCCCGTGAGACCGCCCGCACCCCGGAAGCGGAGGCAGGGGCAGCCGGCGGTCCCGCCCCCGCGCCGCCCGCCGAACTGCGCCGACGGCTCACCGAACGGCTGGACGACACCGCCAGCGCCTGGCTCGACCAGGCCCTGGACGAGGCATCCGCCCATCCCGGCACCCACGGGCCCATCTCCGTGTGGGAGCTGCGCCTGGCCGAGGCCGGCCGCCGCTGCGGCCCCGCCCACGCCGACGCCGCCCGCGTCCTCATCCTGCACGCGGCCCGCGCCGACACCGAGGCGCTCACCCGGGTCTACTTCCAGGGCACCGCCGACGAACGCCGCGCCGTCCTGCACGCCCTGCCGCACCTCGTGACCGGCCCCGACGCCCTCCCCCTCGTCGAGGACGCCCTGCGCACCAACGACACCCGGCTCGTCGCCGCCGCCCTCGGCCCCTACGGCGCCCGCCACCTGGACGCCCACGCCTGGCGGCACGCCGTACTGAAGTGCCTGTTCACCGGCGTCGCTCTCGACCAGGTGGCGGACCTGGCCCGGCGCGCCCGGGGCGACGGCGAACTCGCCCGCATGCTCGGCGACTTCGCCGAGGAGCGCACCGCCGCAGGCCGTCCCGTCCCGGACGACCTGCGCCGGGCGCTGGCCCTCACCGAGTCCGCCACCGGGCCGCACGACACGGACGACCCCCACGGCAAGGAGTCCTGATGCGCATCTTCGACCCCCACATCCACATGACGTCGCGCACCACCGACGACTACGAGGCCATGTACGCCGCGGGCGTCCGCGCCGTCGTCGAGCCGGCCTTCTGGCTCGGCCAGCCCCGCACCTCCCCGGCCTCCTTCCTCGACTACTTCGACTCCCTCCTCGGCTGGGAACCCTTCCGCGCCGCCCAGTACGGCATCGCCCACCACTGCACGCTCGCCCTCAACCCCAAAGAGGCCAACGACCCGCGCTGCACCCCCGTCCTCGACGAACTGCCCCGGTACCTCGTCAAGGACAACGTGGTGGCCGTCGGCGAGATCGGCTACGACTCCATGACCCCGGCCGAGGACACCGCCCTCGCCACCCAGCTCCAGCTCGCCGCCGACCACGGCCTGCCCGCGCTGGTGCACACCCCGCACCGCGACAAGCTCGCCGGGCTGCGCCGCACCCTCGACGTCGTCCGCGAGTCCGCGCTGCCCATGGACCGCGTGCTCGTCGACCACCTCAACGAGACCACCGTCAAGGAGGCCAAGGACAGCGGCTGCTGGCTCGGCTTCTCCGTCTATCCGGACACCAAGATGGACGAGGAGCGGATGGTCGCGATCCTGCGCGACCACGGCCCCGAGAAGGTGCTGGTGAACTCCGCCGCCGACTGGGGCAGGAGCGACCCCCTCAAGACCCGCAAGGTGGGCGACCTGATGCTCGCCGAGGGCTTCACCGAGGACGACGTCGACCAGGTGCTGTGGCGCAACCCCGTCGCCTTCTACGGCCTCAGTGGCCGCCTCGACCTGGGCGTCCCCGCCACGGACGCCACCCACGAGGGCAACTCCATCCTGCGCGGCGGGGCGTGAGCCATGCGCTTCCGCCACCCCGACGGCTCCACCGTCCACCTCGCCTACTGCACCAACGTCCACCCCGCCGAGACCCTCGACGGCGTCCTCGCCCAGCTCCGCGACCACTGCGAGCCCGTCCGCCGCCGGCTCGGCCGGGACAGGCTCGGCATCGGCCTGTGGCTCGCCAAGGACGCCGCCCGCGCCCTGGTCACCGACCCGTCCGCGCTGCGCGCACTGCGCTGCGCACTCGAACAGCGCGGCCTCGAGGTCGTCACCCTCAACGGCTTCCCCTACGAGGGCTTCGGCGCCGAGAAGGTCAAGTACCGTGTGTACAAGCCGGACTGGGCCGACCCCGAACGCCTGGAGCACACCACCGCCCTCGCCCGCGTCCTCGCCGGACTCCTTCCCGACGACGTCACCGAGGGCAGCATCTCCACCCTGCCGCTGGCCTGGCGCACCGCCTGCGACGAGCAGCGCGCGGAGACCGCCCGCACCGCCCTGCGCACCCTCGGCGACCGCCTCGACGCGCTCCAGGAACTGACCGGACGCTCCATCCGCATCGCCCTGGAACCGGAACCCGGCTGTGTCGTCGAGACCACCCGGGACGCCATCGCCCCGCTCACCGGGATCGGCCACCACCGCGTCGGCATCTGCGTCGACACCTGCCATCTCGCCACCTCCTTCGAAGATCCGGACACCGCCCTGGACGACCTCGCCCGGGCCGGTGTGCCCGTGGTCAAGTCCCAGCTCTCCGCCGCCCTGCACGCCGAACAACCCCACCTCCCCGACGTCCGCGAGGCACTCGCCGCGTTCGCCGAGCCCCGCTTCCTGCACCAGACCCGCACGGCCACCGCGGCCGGACTGCGCGGCACCGACGACCTCGACGAGGCCCTGGCCGGCGACACCCTGCCCGACGCGGCACCCTGGCGCGCCCACTTCCACGTCCCGCTGCACGCGGACCCCACCGCGCCCCTCACCTCCACGCTGCCCGTCCTGAAGTCCGCCCTGAGCAGGCTCGTCGGCGGCCCGCACCCGCTCACCCGTCACCTCGAGGTCGAGACCTACACCTGGGAGGCGCTGCCGCCCGAGCTGCGCCCGCGCGGCCGCGGCCGGCTCGCCGACGGCATCGCCGCCGAACTCACCCTCGCCCGCGACCTCCTGACGGACCTCGGCCTGAAGGAACTGCCATGAACACCCCCGAGCCCGCCACCGGCGCCCCCGAGAGCACCACGGCACCCACCCCTCTCCTCGTCCTCGACGTCGTGGGACTCACCCCCCGCCTCCTCGACCACATGCCGCGCCTCAAGGCGCTCGGCCGGTCCGGCTCCCGCGCCCCGCTCGGCACCGTCCTGCCCGCCGTCACCTGCGCCGCCCAGTCCACCTTCCTCACCGGCACCATGCCGTCGGAGCACGGCATCGTCGGCAACGGCTGGTACTTCCGCGAACTCGGCGACGTCCTGCTGTGGCGGCAGCACAACGGCCTGGTCTCCGGCGACAAGCTGTGGGACGCCGCCCGCCGCGCGCACCCCGGCTACACCGTCGCCAACATCTGCTGGTGGTACGCGATGGGCGCCGACACCGACATCACCGTCACCCCCCGCCCGGTCTACTACGCCGACGGCCGCAAGGAACCCGACTGCTACACCCGGCCGGCCGCGCTGCACGACGAACTCACCGAGAAACTCGGCACGTTCCCGCTGTTCCACTTCTGGGGACCCGGCGCCGACCTGGTCTCCAGCCAGTGGATCATCGACGCCACCCGTCACATCATGCGCACCCGGCACCCCGACCTGACGCTCTGCTACCTCCCTCATCTCGACTACGACCTGCAGCGCTTCGGCCCCGACGACCCGCGCTCCCTGAAGGCGGCCGCCGACCTGGACGCCGCGATGGCCCCGCTCCTGGACGACGCCCTGGCCGAGGGCCGTACCGTCGTCGCCCTGTCCGAGTACGGCATCACCCCGGTGAACCGGCCCGTGGACATCAACCGCGCCCTGCGCCGCGCCGGCCTCCTCGAGGTGCACACCCAGGACGGCATGGAGTACCTCGACCCGATGGCCTCCCGCGCCTTCGCGGTCGCCGACCACCAGATCGCCCATGTCTACGTGCGCCGCCCCGAGGACCTCGACGCCACCCGCGCGGCCCTCGAAGGACTGCCGGGCATCGAGACGCTCCTCGACGACGAGGGCAAGAAGACCCACCACCTCGACCACCCGCGCGCCGGCGAACTGGTCGCCGTCGCCGAACCCGACGCCTGGTTCACGTACTACTACTGGCTCGACGACGCCCACGCGCCCGACTTCGCGCAGCTCGTCGAGATCCACCGCAAACCCGGCTACGACCCGGTCGAACTGTTCATGGATCCCCTCGACCCCTACGTCAAGGTCAAGGCGGCCACCGCACTGGCGCGCAAGAAGCTCGGCATGCGCTACCGCATGGCGGTCGTGCCCCTGGATCCGTCACCTATTCGAGGCAGCCACGGCCGCCTCCCTGCGAGCGACGACGACGGTCCGCTCCTCATCTGCTCCACCCCCCGCGCTGTCGGCGACCGCGTCGCGGCCACCGATGTCAAACAACTCCTGCTCCACCTCGCCGGACTCGACTGACGCACCACCGCCCGCCGAGATCCGACTACTGAGAGTGAAACACACGGCACTGACAACGGCCGGTCCCGGCGCCACCGGAACCCGCCACGACCGAGAAGGCAGGCACCCGTGACCCTGTTCTCCGACCCCTCCCGCACCGAGGCGGCCACCGCCTCCGCCGCCCCGGACGAGGGACTGCGCCGCACCCTCGGCGTGAACCGGCGCCGCTTCCTCAGCACCTGCACCGCCGTCGCGGCCGGGGCCGTCGCGGCCCCCGTCTTCGGCGCCCCGCCCGCCCTGGCCCAGGAACAGGGCAGAGACCACGACCACGAGCGCGGCGGCCAGGTGCTGGTCCCTCCGCACAAGCGCGGCATCATCCTCTACACCGTGCGCGACGCCACCGGCCGCGACCCGCTCGCCACCGACCTGCCCTCCGGCTTCCGCGAGGTGTTCAAGCAGCTGGCCCGGCACGGCTACAGCCAGGTGGAGTTCGCCGGCTACCGCCAGCACGCGAACGCGCCCGGCGGCGCCGACCTGGAGACCGTCGAGGGCGCCAAGCTGCTGCGCTCCTGGCTCGACGAGTACGGGCTGCGCGCACAGGGCAACCACGGCTTCATCCCGCCGTCCTGGCCGCTGACCACGGCGGACCTGGACACCTTCAAGAAGCACCTGGAGATCGCCAACATCCTCGGCATGGCGCACATGGGCACCGGCGGCGACCCCACCGGCAGCTCCTACCGCGAGGACTGGGACAGGGCCGCGGAGAAGTGGAACGCCATGGGCGCGATCGCCCGGAGCGCGGGCATCAAGCTCTACACCCACAACCACGACGGCGCCTACGGCTTCCTGCTCGACGGCGGCCCCCTGGACGACCAGGGCCGGCCCACCCGCAGCTCCGGCATCCGCAAGCTGGAGTACTTCCTGGAGGTCACCGACCCGAAGCTCGTCTGGCTGGAGATGGACATCTTCTGGGCGCACGTCGCCCAGTACAAGTTCCGCACGTACACGGCGCACGACGGCTCCACCCGCGAGAACGTCTTCGACCCGGCCGGTCTGGTCTTCCGCAACAACCGGCGCTACCCGCTGTTCCACGCCAAGGACGGCGTCGTCAGCACCACCAACGGCATGGGCTACGAGATGGTGCCCTTCGGAACCGGCGTCATCGACTACACGACGTTCTTCTCACGCGTCGGGCAGCGCAACTACCACAACCCGATGATCGAGGACGACAACTCCCCGAGCGCCACCGACCCCGCGCAGTCGCTGCGCGAGGCCAAGATCAGCTACGACAACCTGGCGGCCCTGCGCAAGCGGCGCCACTGACCCCTACCACGGACCGGGCGGCCCTTTCCCGCGGGGTGCGGGAGGGGCCGCCCGGTCCGTGCCAGGGAAGCTCGTGGTGCGGTGGTTCGACGGCAGGGACGGTGTGCGGCGCCCGGGTTCGCGGGGTCAGGTCGTCTCGTCGCCGAGCGGCTGGGGGTTGGGAGTGATGCGCTTGGTCCTCGACCGCCCCGGCGGGTGCAGGAACAGGGCCATGAAGCCGGCGAAGATCGAGATGGAGCCCGCCAGGCTGAAGGCGCCGTTGTAGCCCCAGGCGCCGACGACCACGGAACCCATGCCCGCGCCCAGACCGGAGACCAGCTTGGAGCTGTAGACCATCCCGTAGTTGGTGGCGTTGTTGTTCTCGCCGAAGTAGTCCGCCGTCAGCGCCGCGAACATCGGGAAGATGGCACCGCCGCCGAAGCCGGAGACGGCGGAGAAGACCAGGAACAGCGGCAGGTTCTTGATCTCGGCCGCCCAGATGATGCCGAACTGGGCGAGGCCCAGGATGGCGCACACGTAGAGCAGGCACTGCTTGCGGCCGTAGAGGTCGGAGAGCCAGCCGATGACGCCGCGCCCGGTGCCGTTGACGATCGCCTTCAGCGACATCGCCGTGGCCACGATCCCGGCCGCGAAACCCGCTTCCTCACCGATGTCGACCTGGAAGGCGATGCCGAAGATGTTCACGCCGGAGGTGCAGGCGAGACAGAACCACATCAGCGCCACCCGGCCGGTCCTCCAGGCCTCCATCGGGGAGTACTGCTTGACGGCCGGCGGGTTCTTCGCCAGCGAACGCCGGGCCCGCGGGTCGTCCGGCGGGTTCAGCGGGTCGACGGACGCCGGCCACCAGTTCTTCGGCGGGTCCCGGAAGTAGAAGCCGGCGACGGCCACCGTCGCGGCGAGGAAGACGCCCGCCGAGACCAGCACCCAGCGGAAGTTGGAGCCGTCCATGTAGCCGTGGAAGATGAAGACGAACGGCACCGAGCCGTAGGCGAAACCGCCGTTGACGAAGCCGGTCTTGCCGCCCCGGCGCTCCGGGTACCACTTGCCGACCATGTTGACGCAGGTGGCGTACACCATGCCCGCGCCCATGCCGCTGAACATGCCGAACCCGATGAAGGCGACCACGACATGCGGCGCGAACGCCAGCGACAGATAGCCGAGCAGCGTGCCGAGCGAGCCCAGCATCATCGCCCAGCGCGCCGGCAGCTTGCCGTTCTCACGCAGCCGTCCCGCCGGAAAAGCGACCGCGGCCTGGCAGAACACCCAGACGGTCATCATCCAGTAGATGCTGCCGCTGGACCAGTGGTGCGCCTCGTGGAGCGTGTCCTCGGCGGACGCGAACGCGTACTCGGCGGAGGAGATGCCCATCATGCCGATCCAGGGCAGGATCACCATCCACTTGCGCTTGCGCCCCATGATGTCGATGTCGGACTCACCGACGCGGTAGACGCGTCCGTTCTTGTCGGTCACCTCCCGATAGGCGGCGACCCGTGTAACGTCAGTGGTTGTCACGTTGTTGCACCCCTTGCGTCGAAAGTTCTGGCCAGCGCCCCCTGTCCAATGCCTTTCGTGCGCGCTCGGGTCCCGGGGCCGGCCGGCGCGCACCGCCGCCCGGCCCCCGGTCGCTCACCTCATGAACCGCCCCCCATCAGCCCGGCCGAGCGCGCCCAGCGGTACTTCGCGCCGAGCACGGCCACCGGCTTCTCGGTCGTGTACGGGTACGCCACGACACCGCGTTCGAAGAGGTACTGGCACGCCTCCTCGACCTCCACGTCACCGGCCAGCGACGCCACCACCGGCTTGGCGATCCCCCGCTCGCGGAACTCGGCCACCACGCGCGCGGTGAGTTCGGCGAACACCATGGGCGGCGTGACGATCGTGTGCCAGTAGCCGAGCACCAGCGCGTGGATCCGCGGGTCCTCCAGCCCGAGCCGGATCGTCGCCTCGTACGTCGACGGCGGCTCCCCGCCGGTGATGTCCACCGGATTGCCCGCGGCCCCGAACGGCGGGATGAACTCCCGGAACGCCGCGTCCAGGTCGGCCGGGATCTCCATCAGCGACAGCCCGTTGTCCGTCACCGCGTCCGACAGCAGCACCCCGCTGCCGCCCGCCCCGGTGATGATCACGACGTTGTCGCCCTGCGGGGTGGGCAGCACCGGCAGCGCACGCGCGTACTCCAGCATGTCGTTCAGCCCCGGCGCCCGGATGACGCCGGCCTGCCTGAGGATGTCGTCGTACACGGCGTCGTCGCCGGCCAGGGCGCCGGTGTGCGAGCCGGCGGCCTTCGCACCCGCCGCCGTACGCCCCGCCTTCAGCACCACGACCGGCTTCTTCGGCACGGTCGCCCGCGCGGCCTCGACGAAGGCGCGGCCGTCCTTGAGGTCCTCCAGGTGCATCGCGATGCACTCGGTGTGCGGGTCCTCGCCGAACCAGGTCAGCAGGTCGTCCTCGTCCAGGTCCGACTTGTTGCCCAGCCCGACGATCGCCGAGACACCCGTCTTCGTGGTCCGCGCGAACCCCAGGATCGCCATCCCGATGCCGCCCGACTGACTGGTCAGCGCCACCCCGCCCTTGACGTCGTAGGGCGTGCAGAACGTGGCGCACAGGTCCTGCCACGTCGAGTAGTAGCCGTAGATGTTGGGTCCCAGCAACCGGGTGCCGTGCCGCTCGGCGATCTCCACGATCTCCGCCTGGAGTTCGTGCTCACCGGTCTCCGCGAACCCGGAGGGAATGAGCACGGCGTTCGGGATCCGCTTGCGCCCCACCTCCTCGAGCGCCGAGGCCACGAACCTGGCGGGTATCGCGAAGACCGCCACATCCACCTCACCGGGAACGTCGGTGACACTCTTGTACGCCTTGCGGCCCAGAATGTCATCGGCCTTGGGGTTCACCGGGTGGATCTCCCCGGCGAAGCCGCCGTCGAGGAGGTTGCGCATCACCGAGTTGCCGATCTTGCCGGTCTCGTTCGACGCGCCGATCACCGCGACCGAACGCGGCTGCATCAGCCGTCGCATGGAGGCGAGGATCTCCTCGCGCGCGTAGCGGCGCCGCTCCTTTCTCTTCTCCGTGGAGAGGATCACGCGGATGTCGGCCGCGACGGCTCCGTCCGCCGTCGCGATCACCGGGTTGAGGTCCACGTCGGCGATCTCCGGGAAGTCCGCGACGAGTTGCGACACACGGCGGATCTGCTCGGCGAGTGCCCACCGGTCCACGCCCCGCTGCCCGCGCACACCCCGCAGGACCTCGGCCGCCCGGACGGAGTCCAGCATCGACAGCGCCTCGTCGGCGTCCACCGGCGCCAGCCGGAACGTGACGTCCTTCAGCACCTCGACCAGCACCCCGCCGAGCCCGAACGCCACCACCTTCCCGAACGTCGGGTCGGTCACCGCGCCGACGATGACCTCCTGCCCCTTCGGCAGCAGCTCCTGCACCTGCACACCGTCGATGCGCGCCTGCGGTGCGTAGGCCCGCGCGTTCTCCACGATCCGGCAGAACGCCGCCCGTACCTCCCCGGCGCCCTCCACGCCGACGACCACACCACCGGCGTCGGTCTTGTGCAGGATGTCCGGCGACACGATCTTCATCACGACGGGCCCGCCGAACCGCGCCGCGCACGCCACGGCCTCGTCGACGTCGGTCGCCAACTCCTCGCCCGGTACGGCGATTCCGTACGCGTCGGCGATCACCTTGCCCTCGGGCGCGGTCAGGGCGGTCCGCCCCTCGGCGCGCACCGCGTCCAGCAGCGCGCGCACCCTGAGCGTGCGGTCCTCGGCCATCACGTCAGATCACTCCGTTCGACTTGAGCAGGCGCAGCTCCTCGTCCCCGAGGCCGAGTTCGCCGACGTAGACCTCTTCGTTGTGCTCGCCGAGCAGCGGGGAGGCGGTCACGTCCACGGGCGAGTCGGAGAGCTTCAGCGGGCTGCCGACGGTGACGAACTCACCGCGCTCGGGATGCGGGACGGTGACCACCATCTCGTTGGCGACCAGCGAGGAGTCCTCGATGATCTCCTTGGTGGACAGGATCGGCCCGCACGGGATGTTGTGCGCGTTCAGCCGCTCCAGCACCTCCCACTTGGGCAGCGTCGAGGACCACTCCTCGATCAGCTGGAACATCTTGTTCAGCTTGGGCAGCCGCGCCTCCGGCGTCGCCCACTCCGGGTCGTCGGCCAGCTCGGGCCGGCCGATGAGTTCGCTGATCGGCTTCCAGCCGACGGGCTGCACGATGACGTACACGTAGTCGTTCGGGCCGCCCGGCGCGCACTGGACGGCCCAGCCGGGCTGGCCGCCGCCGGAGGCGTTCCCGGACCGGGGAACCTCGTCGCCGAAGTCCTCGTTGGGATATTCGGCGAGTGGGCCATGGGTCAGGCGCTGCTGGTCGCGCAGCTTCACCCGGCAGAGGTTGAGCACCGCGTGCTGCATGGCCACGTTCACCCGCTGCCCGCGCCCGGTGCGCTCCCGCTGGAAGAGGGCGGCGAGAATGCCGGCCACCGCGTGCACACCCGTGCCCGAGTCCCCGATCTGGGCGCCCGTCGCCAGCGGCGGCCCGTCCTCGAAGCCGGTGGTCGACATCGACCCGCCCATGGCCTGCGCGACGACCTCGTACGCCTTGAAGTTGGTGTACGGGCCCTCGCCGAACCCCTTGATGGAGGCGTAGACGATCCGTGGATTGATCTCCTGGATGCGGTCCCAGGTGAAGCCCATCCGGTCGACCGCGCCGGGACCGAAGTTCTCGACCATGACGTCCGAACGCCGGATCAGCTCGGTGAGGATCTCCTTGCCGCGGTCTGTCTTGGTGTTGAGGGTGATGCTGCGCTTGTTGCAGTTGAGCATCGTGAAGTAGAGCGAGTCGACGTCCGGCAGGTCGCGCAGCTGCTTGCGCGTGATGTCGCCGGTCGGCGCCTCCAGCTTGACGACGTCCGCGCCGAGCCAGGCCAGCAGCTGGGTCGCGGAGGGACCGGACTGGACATGCGTCATGTCCAGGACGCGGATGCCCTCAAGTGCCTTGGCGGTGCGCGTGTTCGTGGCGGTCTCGGTGGTCACCCAGGTCACCTCACTTGTACATGGTCTGGTTCATGGTTCCGGGGGCGTACGCGTCGGGGTCCACCCAGACGTTGATCAGCGACGGCTTGCCGGATTCGCGGGCGCGGCGCAGCGCGGGGCCGATGTCGGCGGGGTCGCGGACCTCCTCGCCGTGACCGCCCAGCATCCGCGCGAACTCGTCGTACCGGACGTCGCCGAGGGTGTTGCCGACCCGTTCGCGCTCCTTGCCGTACTTGGCGGCCTGGCCGTAACGGATCTGGTTCATCGAGGAGTTGTTGCCGACGATGCCGACGAACGGCAGGTCGTAGCGGACCAGGGTCTCGAAGTCCCAGCCGGTGAGCGAGAAGGCGCCGTCGCCGAAGAGCGCGACGACCTCCTTGTCGGGCCGTGCCTGCTTGGCGGCCAGCACGAAGGGGATACCGACGCCGAGGGTGCCGAGCGGTCCCGGGTCCATCCAGTGGCCCGGCGACTTGGGCTGCACGACCTGCCCGGAGAAGGTGACGATGTCGCCGCCGTCGCCGATGTAGATCGAGTCCTCGGTGAGGAAGTCGTTGATCTCGCTGACCAGCCGGTACGGGTGGATCGGTGAGGCGTCCGACCTGAGCTGCGGCAGCCGCTTCTCCAGCGCGGTCTGCTCGGCCGCGCGCAGCTCGTCCAGCCACTCCTTGCGCCGGGACGCGCCGCCGTTGACCCGCCCGGAGGCCGCCTCGGTCACCGACTTCAGCACCAGCCCGGCGTCGCCGACGATGCCGAGGTCGATGTCGCGGTTCTTGCCGACGGTGCGGTAGTCGAGGTCGATCTGCACGACGGTCGCGTCGGGGGAGAGCCGCTTGCCGTAGCCCATGCGGAAGTCGAAGGGCGTACCGACGATCACGATGACGTCGGCGCCCGAGAAGGCGTACCGGCGCGACAGCTGGAAGTGGTGCGGGTCGCCGGGCGGCAGCGTGCCGCGTCCCGCGCCGTTCATGTACGCGGGGACGTCGAGGGTGCGCACCAGCTCGATGGCCGCCTCGGTGCCGCGGGTCGTCCACACCTGGCTGCCGAGCAGGATCGCCGGCTTCTCGGCGTGCACCAGCAGGTCGGCGAGCTTCTCGATCGCCTCGGGGTCGCCGGGCGAGCGGGTGGAGGCCCGGTAGGCGCCCTGCTGCGGCACGCGCGCCCTGGACACGGGCACCTTCGCGTCGAGCACGTCGCGCGGGATCTCCAGGAAGGAGGGTCCCGGGGCGCCGTGGTAGCACTCGCGGAACGCCATCGACACCATGTCCGCCGCGCGCGCCGTGTCCGGCACGCTCGCCGCGAACTTGGTGATGGGGTTCATCATGTCGACGTGCGGCAGGTCCTGCAGCGACCCCATCTTGTGCTGCGTCAGCGCCCCCTGACCGCCGATCAGCAGCATCGGGGACTCCGCGCGGAAGGCGTTGGCGACGCCGGTGACGGCGTCGGTCGTCCCCGGTCCCGCGGTGACGACCGCGCAGCCGGGCTTGCCGGTGACCCGCGCGTAACCGTCGGCGGCATGGGCGGCCACCTGTTCGTGCCGTACGTCGACGACCTCGATGCCCTCGTCGACGCAGCCGTCGTAGATGTCGATGATGTGGCCGCCGCACAGCGTGTAGATGCGGTCGACGCCCTCGGCCTTGAGGGCCTTGGCGACGAGGTGACCGCCGGAGATGACGTCCTGGGTGTCGTCGGGCATGGCGAAGTCCTTGTCCCTTCCTAGGGGGCGGGGAACGCTTTCGCAGTACATTGCATACAGTCGACGAATACTGTATGAAGCTTGTTATCCCGCATCCGATGGGTGGTGTCCAGGGGGTGCGCGGCATTTTCGGTCGTCGGACTCCGGCCACTCGCGGACCTTCCGGCGACTTCCAGACAGGAGCCGAGATGGACCTGTACGAACACCAGGCAAGGGAACTCTTCGAGGAACACGGCATCGTGGTGCCGCGGGCCGAGGTCACCGACTCGCCCCGGCAGGCCCGCGAGATCGCCCGCCGGCTCGGCGGCCGCGTCGTCGTCAAAGCCCAGGTCAGGACCGGCGGCCGCGGCAAGGCGGGCGGCGTCGGGCTCGCCGCCGACCCGGCCGCGGCGGAACTGACGGCACGCCGGATCCTCGGCATGGACATCAAGGGCCACACGGTCGGCACGGTGATGCTGGCCCAGCCCGTCGACATCGAGGAGGAGTTCTACGTCTCCTACGTCCTCGACCGCGCGGCCGGCTGCTTCCTCGCGATCGCCTCCGCCGAGGGCGGCATGGACATCGAGGAGGTCGCCGCGACCCGCCCCGAGGCCGTGGCCCGCGTCCCCGTCGACCCGGCCGAGGGCGTCACCTCGGCGACCGCGGCCCGTATCGCCGAGGCCGCCGGACTGCCACCGCAGACCGTCGACGTCCTCGTCCGGCTGTGGGAGGTCCTCGTCCGGGAGGACGCCCTGCTCGTCGAGGTCAACCCCCTCGCCCGCACCCGCGACGGCCGCATCACGGCCCTCGACGGCAAGGTCACCCTGGACGACAACGCGACCTTCCGCCAGGCGCGTTGGGGAACCGGGCACAGCACCCACCACGACCCGCTGGAGGCCGCCGCGGCCGCCAAGGGCATCGACTACGTCAAGCTCGACGGCGAGGTCGGCATCATCGGCAACGGCGCCGGACTCGTCATGTCGACGCTCGACGTGGTCGCCGGCTGCGGAGCCCGCCCCGCCAACTTCCTCGACATCGGCGGCGGCGCCTCGGCGCAGGTCATGGCGGACGGCCTGTCGGTCGTCCTCTCCGACCCGTCCGTGAAGTCCGTCCTCGTCAACGTCTTCGGCGGCATCACCGCCTGCGACGCGGTCGCCGACGGCATCGTCCGCGCCCTGGACACCGTCCGCCTCACCAAACCGCTCGTCGTACGCCTCGACGGCAACAACGCGGCCCGGGGACGGGCCGTCCTCGACGCGTACGCGCACCCGCTCGTCGAACAGGCCACCACCATGGACGGCGCCGCCGAACGGGCCGCCCGACTCGCCACCACACCCTGAGGAGAGCGGACGACATGGCCATCCACCTCACCAAGGAGAGCAAGGTCCTCGTGCAGGGCATGACCGGCGGCGAGGGCATGAAGCACACCCGGCGGATGCTCGCCGCCGGCACCGACGTCGTCGGCGGCGTCAACCCGCGCAAGGCCGGCCGCAGCGTCGACTTCGACGACCGCCGGGTGCCCGTCTTCGGCTCGGTCGCCGAGGGCATGGACGCGACGGGAGCCGACGTCACCGTCGTCTTCGTGCCGCCCGCCTTCGCCAAGTACGCCGTCACCGAGGCCGCCGACGCCGGCATCGGCCTCGCGGTCGTCATCACCGAGGGCATCCCCGTCCACGACTCCGTCGCCTTCATCGCCCACGCCCGGACCCGGGGCACCCGCGTCATCGGCCCCAACTGCCCCGGCCTGATCAGCCCCGGACAGTCCAACGCCGGCATCATCCCGGCCGACATCACCAAGCCCGGCCGCATCGGCCTGGTCTCCAAGTCCGGCACCCTCACCTACCAACTCATGTACGAGCTGCGGGACACCGGCTTCTCCACCTGCGTCGGCATCGGCGGCGACCCCGTCGTCGGCACCACCCACATCGACTGCCTGGCCGCCTTCCAGGACGACCCCGACACCGACCTGATCGTCCTCATCGGCGAGATCGGCGGCGACGCCGAGGAACGCGCGGCCGCCTACGTCCGCGACCACGTCACCAAGCCCGTCGTCGGCTACATCGCCGGATTCACCGCACCCGAGGGCCGCACCATGGGCCACGCCGGCGCGATCGTCTCCGGATCCTCCGGTACGGCGCAGGCGAAGAAGGAAGCGCTGGAGGCGGCCGGAGTCAGAGTCGGCGACACGCCCACGGAGACGGCACGACAGGTCCTCGCCGTACTGAACGCAAGCCGCTGACCCCACCCGGCCCCTTTGACGGGCACCCCTTGTCTCTCGACCGTGCACCGAGAGCGGAGCGACCGCATGCCACCACCCACCCTCACCCACAAATCCGGCACCTCCTGGACCGACGCCTGGCAGCGCTGCCTCGCCGTCGCCCCCGAGGCCTTCCGGGACGACCGCGTCCTCAACCTCTGGAACGCCACCTGGCAGGCCGACGGCCGGACCCTGCCCGCCGTCAGCCCCGTCGACGGCACCCCCGTGGCGGGCCCGCCACGCCTGGACCGGGCCACCGCCCGGCAGGCCGTGCGCGCCGCGCTCGACCAGCACCGCGCCTGGCGGCACATCCCGCTGCCGGAGCGCCGGGCCCGCGTCGCGGCCACCCTCGACGCCCTCACCCAGCACCGGCACCTGCTCGCCCTCCTCCTCGTCTGGGAGATCGGCAAGCCCTGGCGGCTCGCCCAGGCGGACGTCGACCGCGCCATCGACGGCGTGCGCTGGTACGTCGACGGCATCGACGACATGCTCGACGGCCGGGCCCCGCTCGACGGACCCGTCTCCAACATCGCCAGCTGGAACTACCCGATGAGCGTGCTGGTCCACGCCATGCTGGTACAGGCACTGGCGGGCAACGCGGTCATCGCCAAGACACCGACCGACGGCGGCGTCGCCTGCCTCACCCTGGCCTCGGCGCTCGCCGCCCGCGAGGGCATCCCCGTCACCCTCGTCAGCGGCGGCGGAGGCGAACTGTCCGAGGCGCTGGTGCGGGCACCCGAGATCGGCTGCGTCTCCTTCGTCGGCGGCCGCGACACCGGCGCCGCAGTCGCCACCGCGGTCGCCGACCTCGGCAAGCGGCACATCCTCGAACAGGAAGGCCTCAACACCTGGGGCATCTGGAACCACTCCGACTGGGACGCGCTCGCCGCGGTGATCCCGAAACTCTTCGACTACGGCAAACAGCGCTGCACGGCCTACCCGCGCTTCGTCGTCCAACGCAGCCTCTTCGACGCGTTCCTCGCCGCCTACCTCCCCGCCGTCCGCACGCTCCGCGTCGGACACCCCCTCGCCGTCGAACACCCCGACGACCCGTACCCGGCCCTGGACTTCGGCCCGGTGATCAACGCGGCCAAGGCGAAGGAACTGCACGACCAGGTCGCCGAGGCCGTCGACCGGGGCGCCGTCCCGCTGCACCGGGGCACCCCGGCCGACGCCCGCTTCCTGCCCGGCCAGGACACCTCGGCGTACGTCCAGCCCGTCACCCTGCTCAACCCGCCCCGCTCCTCCCCGCTGCACCACGCGGAACCGTTCGGCCCGGTCGACACCATCGTCCTGGTCGACACCGAGGCGGAACTGCTGGCCGCCATGAACGCGTCCAACGGCGCCCTGGTGGCCACCCTGTCCACGGACGACCGGGCCACCTACGAGCGGCTGGCCCCGCACATCCGCGCCTTCAAGGTCGGCCACGGCGTGCCCCGCTCCCGCGGCGACCGCGACGAACTGTTCGGCGGCTTCGGCGCGTCCTGGCGCGGCGCGTTCGTCGGCGGCGAACTACTGGTCCGCGCCGTCACCCGCGGCCCGGCGGGGGAGCGGCTTCCGGGCAACTTCCCGGAGTACCACCTCATGCCGTGACCGCCACTTCCCGTGTCCGGCCGGCCCGGCATCCGGCCGGACACGGCATCCGGCCGGTCCCTGCCTCCCGGAACCCTGGCCTCCGGCCCGGCTTCGCGTGTCCGGTCCCCTGGCCTCCGGCCCGGCTTCCCGTGTCCGGCCCCTTGCCTCCGGCTCCGGCCCGGCCTTCCGTGTCCAGCCGGACACGTACCGTGCCCCCCGGACGGTCCGGAGCCCACCGGCTCCGGACCGCCACCCGGGGCACGGAAACGCAGGTGAAAGGCACTGCGAAAGCTTGGTATGGTTGTCCATGTCGCCGCGGGGAACACCCCGCCAAGGCGGCGAACACCTTGTCCGGGTGGCGGAATGGCAGACGCGCTAGCTTGAGGTGCTAGTGCCCTTTATCGGGCGTGGGGGTTCAAGTCCCCCCTCGGACACTCACCGCAGTGGTACGGAAACCGGGCTTCGACTTCACCGTCGAGGCCCTTTTCGTATGCCCAGGTCCACAGCCCGCCTCCGAGCCCCAGGCCCAGCTCCCGCCTCCGCGCCCCGGGCCCGCCGCCCGCCTCCAAGCCTCGGGCCCGCCGCCCGCCTCCGAGCCCCGGGCCCGCCGCCCGCCTCCGCGTCCGGTCACCGGTCAACGTTCGCGGGACGCACCGCGGCCCCTTCCCCGAGTGAGGGAAAGGGGCCGCCATGGGACGCCGGACGGTTCAGGAAGACGCCTTCGCGGTCGCGCTCTCGTCCGCGCCGGAGCCGTCCGCGGTCTCGCCCTCGTCGAGCGCGACGCCCTTCGTCTCCTTGCCGAGCAGCAGCGCGACCAGGGTCAGCAGCGCCATCGCCGACAGATAGACACCGACCAGCCACGGCGAGCCGTCGCCGGCCTCCCACAGGGCCACCGCGATGAACGGGGCGACGGCCGCGCCGAGGATCGAGCTGACGTTGTACGAGATGCCGGAGCCCGTGTAGCGCACGCTCGTCGGGAAGAGCTCCGGCAGCAGCGCGCCCATCGGGCCGAAGGTCATGCCCATCAGCGTGAAGCCGAGCACCAGCCACAGCACCACGCCCAGCGTGCCCAGACCGATCAGCGGCACCCACACCAGACCGAAGACCAGGATGCCGGCGGTGACCAGGATCAGCGTGCCGCGCCGGCCGTACTTGTCGGCGAGCGGACCGGAGACCAGCGTGAACACGGCGAAGAACAGCACACCGAAGATCATCATCAGGACGAAGGTGGTGTAGCTGTACCCGAGGCCCGGCACGGCGGCGTCCTCGGGCGTCCGGCCGTAGCTCAGCGAGAACGTCGTCATCAGGTAGAACAGCACGTACGTCGCCAGCATGAAGAAGGTGCCGAGGACCAGCTGCTTCCAGTGGCTGCGGAAGACGGTGGCCAGCGGCAGCTTCCGCACCAGACCGGCCTCGCGGGTCTTGGCGAAGACCGTCGACTCGACCAGGCGCATCCGCACCCACAGGCCGATCGCCACCATCACCGCGGAGAACAGGAACGGCACCCGCCAGCCCCAGTCCAGGAAGGCCTGCGAGGGCTGCGACGGGTCGGCGCCCGCCGCGGACGGCAGCAGCGCGCCGATGAGCAGGAACAGGCCGTTGCCGATGATGAAGCCGAGCGGCGCGCCCAGCTGCGGGAAGGTGCCGTACAGGGCCCGCTTGTCGCTCGGCGCGTTCTCGGTGGCGACCAGGGCCGCGCCGCTCCACTCGCCGCCGAGCGCGAAGCCCTGCGCCAGCCGCATCAGCACCAGCAGCGCGGTGGCGATCCAGCCGGCCTGCTCGTAGGTGGGCAGCACGCCGATGAGGAACGTGGCGATGCCCATGGTGAGGAGCGAGGCGACCAGCGTGCCCTTGCGTCCGAGCCGGTCGCCGAGGTGTCCGAAGACGACGGCGCCGATCGGCCGGGCCACCATCGCGGCGCCGAACACCGCGAAGGACGACAGCAGCGCCGTGGTCGGGTCGCTGCTCGGGAAGAAGAGCGTGGGGAAGACCAGGACCGCGGCGGTGGCGTAGATGTAGAAGTCGTAGAACTCGATCGTCGTGCCGATGAGGCTCGCGATGAGCACGCGGGACCGCGAGTTGACGGGTGCCGGGGCCGGGCTGGTGGTTGGTGCGGGCATTTCACGGTCTTTCCGGGGGAGAACGGTCGCCGACGGCGGGCGCCGACGGCCCGCGAGGCGCCACGCGTCCCACTCAGGAGAGGCCGCGCGAACGGTGCGGGCACCCAGACGATCTCAAACATCTCAATTCTCAGGAACTCCATCCCACAATGTGAGAAGAGGGTGGAGGGTCTCGCGCAGGCACGTGGCCTCAGAAAATGCCTGGCTCCGACCTCCGGCCCGCGCCTACACTCGGCGACCAGCAGCAGCGCGGCCCGCCAGTCGGCCGCGCCTTCGAGACCAGTGGGGGGAGTCGGACCGTGCGTGACCACGCCGCCGTCGCCGCTCCCCGGACCCGGTCCGCACGCTCCGAGGTGATCCTGGTGTCCCGGGCCGTCCGGTGCCCGCTGCGCGGCCGGCACCGGATGCCCACGACGCACGCCTGATAACCCGATCCCGCACCCCCTGCAGGGCAGGGGCGTGCGCCGTCGTGCGCCGGGGAAATCGCGCCGCCCTTCTCCACACCTTCCGAAAGGCCACGGGCCATGCGCGCCAACCCGCTTGCCACCGTCCGCAACCTCGGCATCCTCGCCCACGTCGACGCCGGCAAGACCACCGTCACCGAGCGGATCCTGTACGCCACCGGCACCACGCACAAGCGCGGCGAGGTGCACGACGGCACCACCGTCACCGACTACGACCCGCAGGAACGCGACCGGGGCATCACCATCTTCGCCGCCGCCGTCAGCTGCTCCTGGAACGGCCACCGCGTCAACCTCATCGACACGCCCGGCCACGTCGACTTCGCCGACGAGGTGGAGCGCTCCCTGCGCGTCCTCGACGGCGCCGTCGCCGTGTTCGACGCGGTCGCCGGGGTGGAACCGCAGAGCGAGTCGGTGTGGCGGCAGGCCGACCGGCACGGCGTACCGCGCATCGCGTTCGTCAACAAGATGGACCGGGCCGGCGCCGACCTGGACGCCGCCGTCGCCTCCGTCCGCGAACGGCTGCACCCCGCGCCGCTGGCGGTGCAGTTGCCGATCGGCGCGCAGGACACCTTCACCGGCGTCGTCGACCTCGTCCGCATGCGCGCCCTGACCTGGAGCGACGCGGGCGAGGCCGCCGACCCGGCACCGGTGCCGGACGCCCTGCGCGAGGAGGCTGCACGGCGGCGCCGGATGCTGGAGGAGTCCGTCGCCGAACTCCACCCGGGCGCCCTGGAGGAGTTCTGCGACACCGGCTCGCTCGGCGACGCCACGCTCGGCTCCGCCCTGCGGGACCTGACCCGCGGTGGTGACGCCGTCGTCGTCCTGTGCGGCTCCGCCTACCGCAACCGCGGCATCGAGCCACTGCTGGACGCCGTGCTCGCCTACCTGCCCTCGCCGCTCGACGTGCCGCCGGTGCGCGGCACCCGCGACGACGGCAGCGAGCAGGAACGGGCCGCCGACCCGGCGGCACCGCTGACCGCGCTCGCCTTCAAGGTGAACGCCACACCGACCGGGCGCCTGACCTACCTCCGCATCTACTCCGGCACGATCGAGAAGGGAGACACCGTGTGGGACGCGACCGGGCGGCGCGCCGAGCGCATCGGCCGCATCCTGCGGGTCCGGGCCGACCGGCACGCCCCGCTGGACCGCGCGACCGCCGGGGACATCGTCGCCGTGGTCGGACTGAAGTCCGCCCGCGCCGGCGCCACCCTGTGCGCACCGGACGCCCCGCTGCTCCTGGAACCCCCGGGTGCCGCCGAACCGGTCGTCTCCGTCGCGGTCGAGGCACTGAAGGGCACCGACACCGGGCGTCTGGCGGCGGCGCTGGCACGGCTCGCCGAGGAGGACCCCTCACTGGTCGTGCGCACCGACGCCGAGACCGGTCAGACGGTGCTGTCCGGCATGGGCGAGCTGCACCTGGAGGTCGCGGTGGAGAAGATCCGGCGCGAGCACGCACTGGGCGTCAACGTCGGCCGGCCCCGGGTCAGTCACCGGGAGACCGTCGGCCGCGGTGTGTCCGGCTTCGTGTTCCGGCACGTCAAACAGGACGGCGGCGCGGGCCAGTTCGCGCATGTCGTGCTCGACGTCGAGCCGCTCGCGTCGCCGGAGTCCGGGTTCGAGTTCCGCTCGGTGGTCGTCGGCGGGCGCGTGCCGCAGGAGTACGTCCGCGCGGTCGAGGCCGGCTGCCGGGACGCCCTGGCCGAGGGACCGCTCGGCGGGCATCCGGTGACCGGGCTGCGGGTCACGCTCACCGACGGGTCGACCCACGTAAAGGACTCCTCGGACACCGCCTTCCGCACCGCCGGCCGGCTCGGGCTGCGGGACGCCCTGCGGGCCTGCGCGATGGTGCTGCTGGAGCCGGTCGCCGAGGTCACGGTCACCGTGCCGGAGGACGCGGTGGGCGGCGTGCTCGGCGATCTCGCCGCGCGGCGCGGCCGGGTGACCGGATCGTCCGGGCGGGCGGGCGCGGCGGTCGTCACCGCGACCGTTCCGCTGGCCGAACTGTTCGGCTACGCGACCCGGTTGCGCAGCCGCACCCAGGGCCGCGGCACCTTCACCGCCCGGCCCACCGGCTACGCACCGGCCGCCGCCGAGGTCTGCGCGCGGTGAACCACGGCGGCCCCTCCCGCACTCGGCCGGGAGGGGCCGCCACCGGCACCGCACGGGCACGTCCGGCCGCCGGCGCCGGCCCGACGTGCCCGCGGCACCGTGCTCAGGGGAAGGACACCACCGTGGACGGCACGGTGTCGGTGCCCGACGTGGGCGATCCGGTGTCGTTGATGACGCACTCGTACTGCCCGTTGCCGCTCAGCGACACCACCGACAGGCTGTGGAAGCGCACCCCGTCCCGCTCGGGAGCGGCGAAGCCGTGGTGCTGCACGATGCTCGGGTTGACGTTGTAGTAGCAGTAACTGCCCATGCCCCAGCCCTCGTGGGTGGTGACGTGGTCGCCGACCTTGTAGGCGGCGTAGCCCTTGATCGAGCCGTTCTGGATGGCGGCCTGGTCGGGGGCGTCGTACGCCTTCTCGTTCTGGAAGAAGATCGTGCGGCCCCGCTCGCCGTTCCACTGCACGTCGTACTTGTTGAAGTGCTCGACGAACAGGCCGGTGGCGAGGACGTCGTCGCCGTTGACGACGACGCCGTAGTCGCAGCGGTTGGTCTCCCAGCCGACGCCGTCGCCGTGGTCGGCACGCCAGACCCAGGTGTGGTCGACGATGGTGTGCCGGGCGTTGATCACCATGCTGGTGGTCGCCTTGCCGGGGCCCGCGCCGCCGATCCGGATGAACACGTCCTGCACGGTGACGGGGTTGGCGGAGTGGTCCTTGGCGGCGCCCTCCGGTCCGACCTCCAGCAGCACCGGGGAGTTGACCGGACCGGCGTCGATGAGGAAGGCGGCCAGCCGCACGCCGTCGACGTCGGCGACGCGCAGCGCGGTGACACCGTTGTCGGGGATCAGCGTCGCGTAGCCCAGACCGAGGACGACCGTGTCCGGCCGGTTCACCTCGACCGGCTGGTCGACGTGGTAGATGCCCGGCGTGAGCAGCAGGTTGAGGCCCTGTTCGAGCGCCTGGTTGAGGGTGGCCGCCGAGTCGCCGGGCTTGGCGACGTAGAAGCGGTCCAGCGGCAGGGAGGTGCCGCGCGGGGTGCCGCTGCCCCAGGTGACGCCGCGGGAGTCGGTCCGCAGCGCGGGCAGGAAGACGTGGTACTGGTCGCCGTCGAGGTACAGGAACGGCTTCTCGCGGGAGACCGGCGTCGTCTGGAGGGTGGTGTACGGCGGGTTCGGGAAGCCCTGCGCGGGGGCGCCGTCGACACCGGAGAACACCATGTTCCACACGCCGTTGGTCCAGCCGCCGACCGAGCTGTCGCGGGTGTACCACTGCTGCTGCGAGTACGGGCCGACGGTGCCGTCGACGCGGCTGTCGGCGATGTAGCCGCCGCTCGCCCAGCCGTACCCGTCGGGCGCCAGGTTGAGGCCGCCGCGGACGTGCATCCGGCGGAACGGAGCGGCCTGCGCGACCGCCCAGCGGTTGGTGCCGTTGACCGGCACGAGGGCCAGGTTCTCCGCCGAACGCCAGAAGTTCTGGGTGGCGTTGCCCTCGAACCAGCCGGCGTCGACCGTCACGTCACCGTTGATGGTGGTGTCGTCGGGGGACAGGCCGAGGCCGGAGATGGAGGTGTAGAAGCCGATCTGCGCGTTGAGCCCGTTGTACGTGCCCGGCTTGAACAGCAGTTGGTAGCGGCCGGGGCCGAACTGGGCCGACTCCTGCTGCCGGAAGATCTCGTCCAGCCGGGCCTGGATGTCCGGGGTGGACGGGTCGAAGACGATCACGTTGGGGCCGAGATCACCGCCGGCCTCCAGGCGGCGCGGCTTCTTGCGTCCCGCGGACGGGGCGGCGGAGGCCGTCCCGTGCAGGCCGGCCAGGACCGGGGCGGCCGCGGCGGCACCGAGGAGGGCCCGTCGCCGTACGCCGGAGGGTTCGGGCGTGGCGGAGTTCGTGGGGGAGGTGGGCATGGGGCGGCTCTCTCCTTGTTCGGAACATGAACGCAGTGGGGGTGTGGGAGCGCTCTCTGGATGTGCATGCTTCATCCGTGTGCTGGACACGTCAAGTGTTACGTCAGTTTCACCTGCGACGTCTTCAACAAGTGTGAGCGCGGGGCACCTTGATCCTTGCGCCGGATCCCTTGACACCCTCCCGTACCGAGCTCAACACTCCGTCGGTGGGAGAGCGCTCTCCGAGATGTCCCCCAATCCTCTCAGGAGGTCTCCATGCCACGGAGATCACGAGTTCTGTCCGGCACCCTGATGGCGGTCGCGTTACTGCTGACCCCGGTCGGCGTCGGCACGGTCGCGGCAGGCGCCGACACCGCCACCGCTGCCGCCCCGGCCGCGCACACCGGCCATGCCGCGTCCGCCTCGACCGCCGTGTCGCCCGAGGACCCCGACGGCGACGGCTACATCCCCGCGAACCCCCCGGTCACCGGCGTCACCCCGTCCACGAAGGAGCCGCCGCGCCGCTACTTCCACGAGTTCCAGGCCAACTGCTCCGTCACGCACACCGCGCCCGACGACCCGATCGTGTACCCGCAGCAGCCGGGCGCGTCGCACGACCACACGTTCATGGGCAACACCACGACCGACGCGCACAGCACCACCGCGTCGCTCCGGGCGGGCACCACGACCTGTCTCGCTCCCGGCGACCGGTCGGCGTACTGGATGCCGACCCTGTACGACGGCGACCGGCCGGTGCTGCCGGTGGGCCCGCAGGTCATCTACTACAAGTCCGGCGTCACCGACTACACCAGCGTGCGGCCCTTCCCCGCGGGCCTGCGGTACGTCGTCGGCAGCCCCGTGCAGAGCGCCCAGCAGTTCCGCGACCACCCGGGCTTCGTCGAGGGCTGGGAGTGCGGCGACAGCTTCTTCAACGTCGACTTCCCGGCCGACTGCCCCGAGCGTCCGGACGTCCAGGTCAACATTCGTTTCCAGGCGCCGAGTTGCTGGGACGGCCGCCACCTGGACACACCGGACCACCAGAGCCACATGGCCTACCCGGTGGTCAACCCCGGCACCAACAACGACATCTGCCCGGCGAGCCACCCGGTCGCCCTGCCGATGATCGAGTTCAAGATGGCCTTCCCGGTCAACGGTGACCTCTCCCGGGTACGGCTGGCGAGCGGAGCGAGCTACTCGTTCCACTACGACTTCTTCAACGCCTGGGACGAGCCGACCCTGAAGGCGCTCGTCGACCACTGCATCGTCGGCGGCCTCCAGTGCAACGCGCGCGGCTACGACGAGACCCACCCGGAGGCCGGGGCGGCCCTGAACGAGGACTACGAACTGCCCTGACCCGCCCGCGCATTCGATCACCGATCACCGGCCGCTGATGCCCGACGACCGACGACCGACGACCGGCGACCGGCGACCGATGACCGATGACTGATGGCCGATCACCGGCCACTGACCACCGGCCACTCGTCACCGACCGGCCCGGCCGCCCCTGCCCCGCCCCGGCCGGGCCGCCCCCCACCCCCCACCCGGGAGACCCCCATGAGCCGACCACACCCCCGCGCCCGCGGCATCGCCACCTCCCTGACCGCCGCCCTGCTCACCGCCGGCGCCCTCACCGCCCTGCCCGCCCACGAGGCGGCCGCCGCCGGCAGCACCGTGAAGGTCACCGGCGGACAGGGCGCCTGGCAACTGACCGTCGACGGCAGCCCTTACCAGATCAAGGGCCTCACCTGGGGCCCCTTGGCCGCCGATGCCGAGCGGTACATGCCCGACCTGGCGTCCATGGGCGTCAACACCATCCGCACCTGGGGCACCGACGCGAGCAGCAGACCCCTGTTCGACTCCGCCGCCGCGCACGGCATCAAGGTCATCGCCGGGTTCTGGCTCCAGCCCGGCGGCGGACCCGGCAGTGGCGGCTGCGTGAACTACGTGACGGACACGGCGTACAAGGACCGGATGCTCGCCGAGTTCCCGCGCTGGGTGGAGGAGTACAGGGACCACCCGGGCGTCCTGATGTGGAACGTGGGCAACGAGTCGGTCCTCGGCCTGCAGAACTGCTACAGCGGCGACGAACTCGAGCGGCAGCGCGACGCCTACACCACCTTCGTCAACGACGTCACGAAGAAGATCCACGCCGTCGACCCCGACCACCCGGTCACCTCCACCGACGCCTGGGTCGGCGCCTGGCCCTACTACCGGAAGAACGCCCCCGACCTCGACCTGTACGCCGTCAACGCCTACAACGCCGTCTGCGACGTGCGCGCCGCGTGGGAACAGGGCGGCTACACCAAGCCGTACATCGTCACCGAGTCCGGCCCGGCCGGCGAGTGGGAGGTCCCCGACGACACCAACGGCGTACCGCAGGAACCCACCGACCGGGCCAAGGCCGAGGGCTACACCAAGGCGTGGAACTGCGTCACCGGGCACCGCGGCGTCGCCCTGGGCGCGACCCTGTTCCACTACGGCACCGAGTACGACTTCGGCGGCATCTGGTTCAACCTCCTCCCGGCGGGCCAGAAGCGGCTGTCGTACTACGCCGTGAAGCGGGCGTACGGCGGCGACACCTCCGGCGACAACACGCCACCGGTCGTCTCCGGCTTCGGCGTCGAGGGAGACGCGGGCCGGGTGCAGGCCGGCAAGGACCTGGTGCTCACCGTGCGGGCCACCGACCCCGACGGCGACCCGGTCACCCACGAGGTGCTCGCCAGCAGCAACTACATCGACCAGAGCAAGCAGTTGACCCCGTTGCCGCACACCGACCTGGGCGGCGGACGCCTGAAGGTCACCGCACCCGACCGGCCCGGGGTGTGGAAGCTGTACGTCAAGGCCACCGACGGCCGGGGCAACGTCGGCGTGGAGACCGTCTCCGCCCGCGTCGTGCCGCCCGCCGTGGACGGAACCGACGTCGCCCTGGGCAAGCCGGCCACGGCCTCCTCCTTCCAGGCGAGCCACGGCGACTGCCCCTGCCCCGCCGCCCACGCCGTCGACGGCAACCCGAACACCCGCTGGGCGAGCGACTGGAGCGACCCGCAGTGGCTGCGGATCGACCTCGGCACCCGCACCACGTTCCGGCACGTGCAGCTGCACTGGGAGACGTCGTACGCCAGGGCGTACACCGTGCAGACCTCCGACGACGGGGAGAACTGGCAGACGGTGCGCACGGTCACCGACGGCAACGGCGGCGTCGACGACCTCGAGGTGACGGGCACCGGCCGCTACGTCCGCATCAACGGCACGGCACGCGGCACCGGTTACGGCTACTCGCTGTACGAGGTCGGCGTCTACAGCTGACGCCGCACCGGAACCGGACGAGGACGAGAGAGGATGCGGGTGGGGACGAGCGAGGACGACATCGACCGGCTGCTGGGCACACTGACACCGCGCGCCCGCGCGCTGCTGCTCCACGGCGCCACGACCTGGCGCACCCGCGCCGAACCGGCCGTGGGGCTGCGGGAACTGGTGATGTCCGACGGGCCGGCGGGCGTACGCGGCCAGTCGTGGGACGAACGCAGCACCTCCGTGCTGCTGCCGTGCGCCACCGCGCTCGCCGCCACCTGGGACGAGGCCCTCGTGGAACGCCTCGGTGGCCTCCTCGCCGCCGAGGCACGGCGCAAGGGCGTGCACGTCCTGCTCGCCCCCACCCTCAACCTCCACCGCACCCCGCTGGGCGGCCGGCACTTCGAGTGCTTCTCCGAGGACCCCGAACTGACCGGCCGCATCGGCGCCGCACTGATCCGCGGCATCCAGGCGGGCGGGGTGGCCGCGACCGCCAAGCACTACGTCGCCAACGACTCCGAGACCGACCGGCTCACCGTCGACGTACGCGTCGGCGAACGGGCCCTGCGGGAGGTGTACCTCGCGCCCTTCGAGGCCGCGGTCGCCGCCGGGGTGCGGCTGGTCATGGCCGGCTACAACGCCGTCGACGGCACCACCATGACCGCCAGCGACCTGCTCACCGGCCCGCTGAAGGACGAGTGGGGCTTCGACGGCGTCGTCGTCTCCGACTGGGGCGCCGTGCGCGACACCGTGCCCACCGCGCGCGCGGGGCTGGACCTCGCCATGCCCGGGCCGGACGGCCCCTGGGGCGAGGCCCTCGCCGACGCGGTGGCCGACGGCAGCGTGCCCGGGGCCGCCGTCGACGACAAGGCACGGCGCCTGCTGCGGCTCGCCGCCCGCTGCGGCGCCCTCGGCGACGCACCACCGCCCGCCCCCGTCCCGGCGCGCGCCCGCGACACGCGCGCGCCGGCCCGGCGGGCGGTCGCCGCGGGAGCGGTCCTGCTGAGCAACCGGGACGTGCTGCCCCTGGACCCCGACCGCCTCGGCACGGTCGCCGTGATCGGCGCGCACGCCGCCCGCACCCGCACCCAGGGCGGCGGCAGCGCGGGCGTCTTCCCGCGGCACGAGGTGTCCGTCCTGGACGGCCTCCGGGCCGCGCTGCGCGGCCGGGCCCGCGTCGTCCACGTCCCCGGACCCCGCCCGGACGGCCCGCCGCCCCCACTGGACACCGCACTGTGCACCGACCCGCGCTCCGGCCGGCCCGGAGTGCTGCTGCGCCTGCTGGACGCCACCGGCGCCGAACTGTACGCCGAACACCGCACCACCGGACGCCTGCTGGAGCCCCGCCTGGTGCCCGGTGCCCACACCGTCGAGATCAGCGCCCTGCTGCGCCCGCGCACCGGTGGCCACTGGACGCTCGGCGTCGCCGGTTTCGGACGGATGGGTCTGAGCCTGGACGGGCGCCCGCTCCTGGACGGCGTGTTCCCGCCGGCCACCGACGACCCGGCGGTCGTCCACGTCAACCCGCCCGCCCAGTACGTCACCGCCGGCCTGACGGCCGGCCGCGACACCCTGCTGGTGGCCCGCCGCGAACTGGCGCCCGGCACCGGCCGCGCCACCGTCGTCGGCGCCGCTCCGCCCGCCCCGGACGTCGCCGCGTCGACGGCCGAGGCGGCCCGCGCGGCACGGGCCGCGGACGCGGCGGTCGTGGTGGTCGGCACCACCGAGCACGGTGAGTGCGAGGGACACGACCGCACGGACCTCGCCCTCGGCGACGGCCAGGACGCGCTGGTCCACGCGGTCGCCGCCGCCAACCCGCGCACGGTCGTCGTGGTCAACAGCGGCGGACCCGTCGAGATGCCGTGGCGCGAGGCGGCCGGCGCGGTCCTGCTCGCCTGGTTCCCCGGGCAGGAGGCCGGGGGAGGGATCGCCGACGTGCTCCTCGGCCGCGCCGAACCGGGAGGACGGCTGCCCACCACCTGGCCGGCCGCCCTCGCCGACGCCCCGGTCACCCGCACCCGCCCGGTCGACGGCCGCCTCGTCTACGACGAGGGCCTGCACATCGGCTACCGCGGCTGGCTGCGCGAACACCGCACCCCTGCCTACTGGTTCGGCCACGGACTGGGCTACACGACGTGGAACTACGAGGAGTTGAGCGTCCCGGACGCCACGCGGGCCGGCGAGGACCTGACGGTGTGCGTGCGCGTCCGCAACACCGGTGCGCGGGCGGGCCGGGAGGTCGTCCAGGTGTACCTGGCCCGGCCGCCCGGACCGGTCGACCGCCCCTCGCGATGGCTCGCCGGGTACGCGGCCGTGCACGCCGGGCCGGGGGAGCCGGTGACGGCACGGGTGCGGATCCCGGCGCGGGCACTGCGCCACTGGTCAAAGGAGGAACACGCCTGGCGCACGGATCCGGGGCCCTGCCGGGTGCTGGCCGGACGGTCGGCGGGCGACCTGCCGCTGACGGCGCACGTGGAGGTCGTTCCGGCGCGGTGACGGCCCCGGGCCGACGGCGGGAGAGCGCTCTACCGTGCGGGCGGCCCCGCCGGCTAGGGTGCCGCCATGAGCAGACAGGCCCCGACCCTGGAGGACGTGGCACGGGAGGCCGGCGTCTCGCGGGCCACCGTCTCCAGGGTGGTCAACGGCGTCCGCAACGTGGACCCGGCCATCCAGGACCTGGTCCGCCGCGCCATCGAACGCACCGGCTACGCCCCCAACCAGGCCGCCCGCCAACTGGTCACCCGGCGCACCACGACGGTGGCCCTGGTGGTCTCCGGCGCGGGGGACGGCAGTGAGGCGGGCGACGGGAGCGGGGCGGCAGCCGGCAGTGGGGTGGGAGCCGGCGGTGGGGCGGGGGACGGGCGTTGGGCGGTCGGCGAGGCGCCGGTCGGAGAGGCGGGAGACGGAGAGACGGCGGTCGCGAGGCCGGTCGGGGGTTCGACGGCCGGGCGTGCGGTGGAGGGGCCGCGGCGGGACCGGGAGCAGCCGGGCGGTGACCGGCCGGACCCGGAGCAGCCGGCCAGGGACCGTGCGAACCGGGAGCAGATCGCCTTCGCCACGCGCGTGTTCGCGGACCCGTTCTTCGGCCGCGTGGTCGGCGGCGTCGTCGGCCACCTGCGGCCGCGCTCCATGCACCCGGTGCTGATGTTCGCCGAGACCCCCGAGGCCCGGCAGGAGGTCGTGACGTACCTGCGGCAGGGCGGTGCGGACGGTGCGCTCGTCGTGTCCACCCACCCCGACGACCCGCTGCCCGCGCTGCTCGCCGAGGCCCGGCTGCCGGCGGTGCTGTTCGCCCGGCCCGGCCGTCCGGTGCCGCTGAGCCACGTCGACCTCGCCCACCGCGAGGGCGGCCGGCTCGCCGCCGAGCACCTGCTGGCGCGCGGCTGCCGCCGGATCGTCACCGTCGCCGGTCCGCTCGCCGTCACCGCGAGCCAGGAACGCCTGGCCGGATTCCGGGACACCCTGGCCCGGCACGGCATCGCCCACGTGCCGGTGGCCGAGGGTGGCTTCACGGCCGACAGCGGCATCACGGCGATGGCGTCCCTGCTCGCCGAACACCCCTATCTGGACGGCGTGTTCACCGCCAACGACCTGATGGCGCAGGGTGCGGTCCAGGCGCTGCGCGAGCACGGCCGCCGGGTGCCGCAGGACGTGGCGGTCGTCGGCTTCGACGACTCCAGCGTGGCCGTCACCTGCCGACCCCGCCTGACCACCGTCCGGCAGCCGGTGGAGGACATGGCGGCCACCATGTGTGCCCTCCTCGACGACCACATCAGAGGCAGGCTGAGCGAGCCCGCGTCGGTGATCTTCGATCCGGAGCTGGTGGTCCGGGACTCCGCGTAGCCCGCCGTCGCCTCCGGTCCGGGTGGTGACGGCGGGCCGGACCTCCTCCGCTCGGCACCCGCGACAGCACGAACTCCGCGACCGGGCCGGGTTCGAGGGCGGTCGTGTCGACGACCTCGGCCTCACGGCGCAGCCACGGCAGCGCCCGCTCGTACGCGTCGAGGTGGTCGAGCCGCCACTGCCGGGCGGCGACACTCTCCGGCTCGACGTCGGTCCGGATGCGCCGGACGAGGGTGTCCCGGTCGGTGTGCAGGAGGAAGTGGTGCACCGGGATGCCCGCGGCCGTCAGACCCGTGCGGATCTCCCGCCAGTACTCCTCGACCAGCACGGTCTGCGTCACCACCAGGGTCCCGCCCACGTACGCGAGCACCTGGCGGGCGCTCTCCACGACCAGCCCGCGCCACGGCGGGAAGTCCTGGAAGTCCCGCTCCGGCACGCCGAGGACGTGCCAGAGCATCTCGCCCACCTTCTCCGCGTCGAACAGCCGGGCACCGGGCAGCCGGGCCGTCAGCTCCCGTGCGGTGGTGGTCTTGCCGGCGCCGAACGTCCCGTTCAGCCAGATGATCACTCGCCGTGCCCTCTCGTCGTCGCTCCCGTCCCCGCCATCCTGCCGCCGAGCGCCGCCCCCCACGCCCGGCCCGGC
>NZ_VCNP01000001.1 GCF_006782915.1 Streptomyces calvus | reverse complement strand
GATGCCGCCCGCGCCCGGCCGTGCCGCCCCGTCAAGGGCGTCTTCCCGAGCGCGAAGGCGCCGGGGGAGGCACGGTGGTCCGCGGGCGGCGGCAGCCGCTAGCGCAGACGCGCCATCAGCGCGTGCTCCACGAGCGTGATGAGCGTGGACTTGGCGTCGGCGCGGTGGCGGGCGTCGGTGGTGATGATCGGGGTGTCCGGCCCGATCTGCAGCGCCTCCCGGACCTCGTCCGGGTTGTACGGCTGCTGTCCGTCGAAGCCGTTCAGCGCGATGACGAACGGCAGGCCGCTGTTCTCGAAGTAGTCGACGGCGGGGAAGCAGTCGGCGAGGCGTCGGGTGTCGACGAGGACGACCGCGCCGATGGCGCCGCGCACCAGGTCGTCCCACATGAACCAGAAGCGGTCCTGGCCGGGGGTGCCGAACAGGTACAGGATGAGGTCCTGGTCCAGGGTGATGCGGCCGAAGTCCATGGCCACCGTGGTGGTGGTCTTGTCCCCGGTGTGGGTGAGGTCGTCGATGCCCGCCGAAGCGGACGTCATGACGGCCTCCGTGCGCAGCGGATTGATCTCCGAGACGGCGCCGACGAACGTGGTCTTGCCCACGCCGAATCCGCCGGCCACCACGATTTTCGCGGACGTGGTGGAGCGGGAAGGCCCTCCGCTAGAGCTTGCGAAGTCCACTGAGCACCCTTTCGAGCAGTGTCACGTCTGGCTGGCCGCCGGCGTTCTCGTCGCCGCCGGGCTGATGGATGGCGACCAGGCCCGCCTCCGCCAAGTCGGCGACGAGGATCCTGGCCACGCCGAGAGGGATCGTCAGCAGGGCCGAGATCTCGGCCACCGACTTGATCTCCCGGCAGAGGTTGCAGATCCGCTGATGCTCGGGCAGCTGGCCCTGCATCTGGTGCGGCTGCGCGGTGGTGTGCACCAGCGCCTCGATGGCGAGCTGGTACCGCGGCCTGGTGCGGCCGCCCGTCATCGCGTACGGGCGCACCAGGGGATTGTGCGACGCCCCGGCGGGCGCGGGTTCGGGTGCTCGGCGCTGCGGCTGCACGGGCTGGATGCGCGGGGCATGCGGCTGGTCGTACGGCGAAGGCCCGGGGCCCTGCGGCGCGTACGGCTGCTGGTGGTTCGGGGCGGAGGGGTAGCCGTATCCGCTCGCGGCACCGTCGTGCTGGCCCTGGGCAGGGCCGTACGACCAGTCGCCCGATGTGGAGCCGCCTGGGGGTGTAGCCACTTTCTCCTCCTCCGACTGTGCCTGGCGCCCATCGCTGTGGAGCCGCGTCCCGAAACCTTACGGCCACGGGACGCCAAAACGCACTGTCCGTCCTTTAGTTGAGAAGGCTCCCCTGGAGCTCCGCGCGAAGGTCCGGAGTCAGGACCGTACCGGCACGGTCCACCAGAAGCGCCATCTCGTACCCAATGAGGCCGATGTCCGCCTCCGGATGTGCGAGAACCGCGAGCGACGAACCGTCGGAAATGGACATGATGAACAGGAATCCCCGCTCCATCTCCACAACCGTCTGGTTCACGCTGCCGCCCTCGAAGATCCGGGACGCGCCGGCGGTCAGGGACGTCAGCCCGGAGGCGACGGCCGCGAGCTGGTCGGCGCGGTCACGGGGGAAGCCTTCGGACATCGCCAGAAGGAGTCCGTCGGCGGAGACCACCACCGTGTGGGACACCCCCGGGGTGTTGTCCACGAAGTTGGTGATCAACCAGTTCAGGTTCTGTGCCGCCTGGCTCATCGGGCTCACACTAACGCTCCTGGTTGTAGGTGCTGTCAGGACCGAAGCCCTGGCCGTTCGTTTCACTGCCCGCGCTGCGGCCCCGTTGGACACCGCGACGCAGGTTGCTCAGCCTGCCCCGGACGTCCTCCGGGGCGCGGGAGACCTGTGGGCCTCCCTGGGGAGTGGTTTCGGCGGCTCCCTGGACCAGGTTGGCCTTGGGCACCCGCCGCGGCAGACCGGAGGAGGTCACTCCGCCCGCCTTGGGCTTCCGGAGCTGCGAAGCCTGCTGCCAGCGCTCGTCGTTCGCCGAACGCCAGCCGCTGCCGCCGTCGCTCTCCGGGGTCGAGGCCGGCGGCTCCTGGTTCGCACGCTGCGCACCGCCCGCGCCCTTCGCGCCGCCCGCGGTGGATCCGCGACGGGGAAGTCCGGCGTCGGTCAGTTCGTGCGCCTCGGAGGGAGCCGGTCCCGGACGGTCGAAGCCTACGCCGTCCTGCTCGCGTACGTCAGCGGCCTGCGCGGATTCCGCTTCCGGGGCCTGAGCAGGGTACTGGTCCTGGTGGCCGTTGCGGTAGCCGTCCTGCTGCGGCCAGTCGTCCTCGCGGCGGCGTTCGGCGAAGGACGGGAACGCGTCGGGGGCACCCGCCGCCGTCCGGTCGTCCTGGGCCGGCTGCGCGTAGGAGGCGTCGCCGTAGCCGTTCCCGGCGGCGAAGGCGTCGTTCTGCGGCAGGTTGCCGTTCGGCGCGTAGTAGCCGTCGCCGTACGCCGCCTGCTGCTGGTCCTGGTACTGCGTCTGCTGACCGTTGTCGTACGCCTGCTGGTCGTACCCGGCGCTCTGCTGCTCCTGGTAGCCGCCGTCGAAGCCCTGGCCCTGGGCGTAGCCCTGGCCGGCGTCGTAGCGCTGACCGCTGTCGTAACCCTGGCCGTTGTCGTAACCCTGGCCGTTGTCGTAGCCCTGCTGGGCGGCGAACCCGTCCTGGTAGCCGGTGGCGTCGGGCGCCTCGGCGGTGTTCTGCGCGGCCGGATCGGCCTGGGGGGGCTGGGCCTGGGCCTCCAGGGCCGCCCGGCGCTCCTCGCGCATCAGGGAACGGCCGACCGGGTCCAGCTCGCGGATGTCGTCGGGGACCTCCGCGTACCGGCTGTCGTCGAAGCCCAGCTCGGCGGCGGTGCGCATCGGCTGCTGCCCGCCGAACTCCTCGGCCTGGAAGTTCTGCTCCGGGATGATCTGCGAGACCGTGAACTCGGTGCGGTCGGCCTGCTGCTCGCCGCCGCCACCGTGGGTGATCGCGTCCGGCAGCATGACCAGCGAGGTGGTGCCGGCCTGCTCGCCTGAGGGGCGCAGCTGGACGCGGATGCCGTGCCGGTCGGACAGGCGGCCGACCACGAACAGGCCCATGCGCTGCGAGATCGCGGCGTCCACGGTCGGCGGGTTGGCCAGCTTGTGGTTGATGTCCGCGAAGTCCTCGGCGGTCAGGCCGATGCCCTTGTCGTGGATCTCGATCATCACGCGCCCGTCGGGCAGACGGGTCGCGGTCACGCGGACCTTGGTCTGCGGCGAGGAGAACGTGGTGGCGTTCTCCAGCAGCTCGGCGAGCAGGTGCACGAGGTCGGTCACCGCGCGGCCGTGGATCTCGGCCTCGGGGACGCCGGACAGCTCGATGCGCTCGTACTGCTCCACCTCGGAGGAGGCGGCGCGCAGCACGTCGACCAGCGGGACCGGCTGGTCCCAGCGGCGGCCGGGCTCCTCGCCGGCGAGGACCAGCAGGTTCTCGCCGTTGCGGCGCATACGGGTGGCCAGGTGGTCCAGGCGGAAGAGGTTCTCCAGCTGGTCCGGGTCGGCCTCGTTGTTCTCCAGGTCGGTGATCAGGGTCAGCTGGCCCTCGATCAGCGACTGGTTGCGGCGCGACAGGTTGGTGAAGATCGCGTTGATGTTGCCCCGCAGCAGCGCCTGCTCGGCGGCGAGCCGTACGGCCTCGCGGTGGACCTGGTCGAAGGCGCGGGCGACTTCGCCGATCTCGTCGGTCGAGGCGATCGGGATCGGCGCGACCTTGGTGTCCACGCGGCCCGGGTCGGTGCGGGAGAGCTGGTCGACCAGCATCGGCAGACGCTGCTCGGCGATGCCGAACGCGGCGTTGCGCAGCTGGCGCATGGAGCGGCTCATCTGGCGGGCCACCATGCCGGCCAGGATGAACGCGGCGAGCAGGGCGATCACCACGACGGCGCCGGTGATCAGCGCGTCGCGCTGGGCGTCGTCGGCGATCTGGGCGGCCTCGTTCACTGCGGTGTCGGCGAGGTCCGACTCGATCTCGCGGTAGCCGTCGAACTTGAGGGTGTTCACGGCCCACCAGTTGGCGGGCGTGATGCCCTGGCCGGCGAGTTCGGCGCGCGCGGCCGGGTCGGTGGAGGGCAGCCGGCCCAGCTCGGAGATCATCGTCTCCGGCTTGGCGGGCGGCGGGACGTAGTCCGGGTCCTTCTGCTTGGCCTCCTTGGCCATCGCGGCGCCCTCGGCCTGGATCTCCTCCTTGGCCCGCTCCAGCTTGGCCGCGTCGGCCTCGGTGCCGCCGCCGAGGTACTCCTCGACGGCGATGCCCTCGAGGTAGGCGTACGAGGAGAGGGCCACGCGCTGGCTGGCGAGCTGGCTGTCGGTGGGGCCGGGCTTCACCAGCATGTGCATGCCGATGGCGCGCTCCAGCGACAGCGCCGCCTTGGTCAGCGAGATCGCGTAGACCGTACGTCCGTAGCTGGTGATGTTGCCGGTGCCGAGGCCGAGCTCGTTGGCGAACTCCATCAGGGGGTGGGCGACGGCGACGTAGCCCTCCTCCGTCTGCACGCCCTTGAGCTTGGAGGTGAACGCGGCGGCGCGCAGCCCGGTCAGCTGCGGCTCGGCCTCGCGGAACAGCTTCAGCCGCCGCTCCAGGCCGGGCTTGTCGGGCATGCTCCGCGCGGCCTCGTCGAAGGCGTCGGCGGCCTTGTCGGTCGCGGCGCGCGCCTGGGAGACGGTCGGGTCGTCCTGGCCCTTGCCCTGGAGCAGCGGGGCGGCGCTGACGTCGCGCTCGTTGTAGAGGGCGTCGGCGTAGGTGAGGGAGGCCCGCACCAGACGGGCGGTGTTCTCCGCGTCCTCGGCCTCCTGCCAGGTGTCGATCGAACTCTTCACCTGGAAGCCGCCCATGACGAGGCCGACCAGCACGGGTATGAGCAGGATCGCGTTGAGTCTGGTCGCC